>CBDHGE010000003.1:0-910071 GCA_965262955.1 Candidatus Poribacteria bacterium | reverse complement strand
AATGAAGCGGCATCCTCAGAGCCTGAACCTTTGTCACTAAAGCCTTCATCTGAACACCATCTACCTGCGATGACGCTTCTGGGATTTGTCTGTTGGTACCGCAGGCGTAGGGCTTCTTCGTCGAAGGGTTTGTTCATGTATTCAGCTCTACCCTTTGCAAGTTCAAGACTTCTCTCGACATGCCAACCCGGACAGATGGCGTTGACGTTGATATTGTAACGTCCGACATCGGCGGCAAGTGTGCGTGTGAAGCCGATGACCCCCATCTTTGAGGTAGCATACGGTGCTCGGTGAGAGAGTGGCTGTTTACCAGTCCCTGAACTGAAGTTTATGATTTTTCCGTATTCCTTGCGGATCATTTCGGGTAGGACGGCTTTGGAACAGATAAACAGCGAATCGAGGTTGACCTCAAGTGTGGTTCTCCATTCCTCCAGACTCATATCCCAGATATCCTTCGTCGGTCCGGCGATGCCAACGACGTTGGCGAGTATATCGACGGTGCCAAATTTCTCGATGGTTGCTGCGACCATCTCGTTGACAGGTGCCTCTTGCGAAACATCGGTCTCGAAGCAGAGTACGTCTCCACCAGCATCTCTGATTTCCGAGCCAACCTTTGCCTCTAACTCTTCGACAGGAATTACATCACAGATGGCGACGGCTGCGCCTTCTTTTGCGAAACGCCGTGCGACTGCTTCGGCGTGCCCTCTGGCAGCACCTGTTACGATTGCGACTTTATTTTTTAATCTTGCCATGCGAAATCCTCCTAAACGGTAATAGCGAGTTCCTGATATAATTATAAATCTGCGAGGTTGGTTGTCGGCTATCAGTGGTCAGCAGTCAGTTGACGAGATGGGAGACCTTGTCTACCTATTTTAAGCCGTACTATTCGCCTGCCCATAACCGCCGCATTTCCTCAGAAGAGCTAAGCAATTCATCTAACGTTCCAACGCCGTCGATACGACCATCCTTTAGCACAACAATCTGGTCTGCTTGCCGTAAGGCAGCGCGCCGGTGGGAAACGACGAGACAGGTCGCACGCTTCGTCTCAAAGAGACGTTCCCACAAAGTCTGTTCTGTTTCCACGTCAAGTCCAGAGGAGAGGTCATCGAAAACGAGTAGATCTGAATTGCGAATAAACATGCGTGCTGCTGCTGTGCGTTGCATCTGTCCACCTGACAATTTCACGCCACGGGGTCCAACAACGGTATCAAGCCCGTCTTCAAGGGTCGGCAAATCTTCTTCCATGACGCTAAGTTGAATCGCACGATTCAAGTCGTCCCAATTCCACGGTAAACCCAAGAGAATGTTGTCGCTTAACTTCTCGCTGAAAAGCTTAGGGGTTTGGGGAGTATAGGCACAACGTGGAGGAACGAAAAACGACTTCGGATCCGTAATAACATCACCGTTCCAGCGTATCTCTCCTGACTGCTTTGGGAGGACACCTAAAAGCGTTTGTAGGAGTGTTGTTTTGCCTGAACCGATCCGTCCCGTGATAACAGTGAAAGATCCCGATGGGACCCGAAAACTAATATCGTTAACACCCACATCCGAACCGTCATAAAAATGCGTGAGTCCAGTAACAGTGAGTTCATCGAGCCTATCGGTTTCGGTGCGATTGGGAATCACGAGTGGTGGTTGCGTTTCCTGGAGGTAAACCGGTGTATGTTCCACTAAATCCTCATTCGGCATCTCCTCGACGGTCTCTGCCATACGATCAAATGACACCTCTGCTCGTTTATGCTGCGCCATGATACCACCGATGAGGGATCCACTTCTGGCAACATCTCCGACATAGGTCGTGAAAAGCGCGAAATCTCCGACAGTAAACGCACCGTCCTTCATCTGTTCAGCAACGAGGATCAGAATTGCCCCCGTTGCGAGATGACTGATATTGTAACTAATGGATCTGAGGAGCTGGTTAAAGAGGTTATCAACGATTGTAGTTTTTCGGCGTGCATCATTGAGTTGACGGAAATGATTAATAACATTGGACTCAGTTCGTGCAACTTTTACCGCCAAGATGGATTGAAAGAGTTCATTGATGAAATTAGTGGATTTTTCCGTGGCAACCCGTTGTGCTGTCCGGTACCTACGAATGAATCGCCTTGCGAAATTAATAATTGTAATAATCAGGATAGAGGGGATAACCGTAATGAGTGTTACAGTGCTGTCAATCCGTGACATCCAAATAATTGCTAATACTGCGAAGATGGAATTTCCCCAGAGGTGAATATACTGCTCCAGATACATTATGATTGCCTGAACATCGTCCCGCAAGCGGTTAGTTACTTCCCCCGAAGCCGTTGAGACGCGATGCGGTGCGGACATATCCATGATGGCTGTCATCAGGTTTTTTCGGAGAAGTGTTGAAACAGCATAACGCCAACGTGCCCATACAAATGCTGAAGAGATGAGGACACTCCGATCACCAAGTTCGGCGACGAGGAAGAGCGCAACAAAAGTCCACGCATTGAATCCTGCTCCCGCTTCACCAGTGAGGGCATCAAAAAACCCTTTCATGATAAGCCCAACGACAAACGGCATCAGATCATCTAAACCCCGAAAGAGAATGGTTCCAAGGAACAGGAATGGACGATAACGGATTAATTTGATTGCTGATTGTCCGGTGGTCATTGAATCACCTCCTCCAATCCTGTTTTTAGGAGTCCTGAGAAGATTGAGTCGGGATTGCGGACGAGATGTGTGCGTTCGCCATATTCCTGAATTTCTCCGTCGGCAAGAATCATAATGTCGTCCACTTGTTGAACCGTTCCTAAACGATGGGCAATAATGATACTCGTCCGCCCTCTCAATAACCGTTGTACCGCCCGATCAATACGTTGTTCAGTGGCAGGGTCAAGTCTTGAGGAAGGTTCATCGAGAATAACAAGCCGTGGATCTTTGAGAAAAACCCGTGCAAAGGCGAGCAGCTGCGCTTCTCCGGCAGAAAGCCCAGTATCTTCAAGAGATGTATCAAGCCCATTCGGTAAAGATGAATACCAATCTGACAATTCCAGTTCTTCAATAACTGACAAAATCTCGTCGTCGGGTATTTCGGAATCAAAGAGGGTCAGGTTCTCACGCACTGTTGCGTTGAAGAGTTGGACATCCTGTGTGACCATACCGATCTGACTTCGCAAAGCCTCAAGCTGAATATTCTCAATCGATTTACCACCGACGCGAATTTTCCCTTGATTTGTCTCGTAGAATCGAAATAGCAGACGGGTGATGGTAGACTTGCCGCTCCCTGTCCGCCCCAGAAGCCCAAGCGACTTTCCGGGCGGCAGTTGGAATGAAACATCCTTCAATACCACTTCATCTCCGGTGTAACTAAATGTTACACGATCAAACTGAATATCCAGTGCGTCTGATCCGGGCAGGTCTTGGGTTCCGTCCTCAATATTTGAGGTAATGCGATAGAGAGTTTCAATCCGTTTCAATCCAGCGGTTGCCCGTTGGAGGTCGTTAATCTGACGGCTAATCATGACGAGGGGCCATCGGAGCATCGCCGTGTAATGGAAAACGAGGAAGACGGTACCAATCGTGAACGCGCCTTCTCGGTAGAGGTAGATACCCATTCCCATCGAGAGCGCATGTCCCAAGGCGAAAAGGACACCGCTGATGGTCTGCAAAACCTCACCCCATACATGCGCTTTCACAGCACGTCCGTATACATCACGGTTAACATTGTAAAACCGATCCATTGTATAGCCGACCCCACCGTTGGTGCGGTAGTCTTCAATGCCCGTTAACCGTTCTTCGAGAAACCCGAAGAGTCGTGAGTACCCCTCTCGTTCAGCAGTATAGACGGGGACCGCAATGTTCCGGGTGAGATTGTAGATCGTGATGGCAATAGCTACAAAGGCGGTGAGAGCGACACCGACACGCCAGTCTTCGCGGGCAACTAAAATGAGAACGCCAGCGAGAAATATCAAACTCCCAATCACTTGAAGTATGAACTCAGAAAAAAAGTTGGCAAGTGCCGTGGTATCACCGTCAACCCGCTCGACCATTTCACCAGGGGTGTGATCGTGGTGGAAGGACATATCAAGGTGCAGGCAGTGATTCGCGAGATCCTCACGCATCTTATTTGTGGCGCGCCACCCTACATCTTGTCCCAAATAAGAGCTGACTAACATCACAAGTTGCCGAATGAACCCGATCGCAAGGAATATACCACCAGCGATGAGGAGGTTGCGCGTTGCCCCTCCTTCTTTTGCGGTGTCAATAAAATATCGGATAATCTGCGGGTTGACCAAGTTTAGACCGATCCCGCTGAACATGAATATCGACAGCAAGATGACGCGGAACCATTGTGGTTTGAGGTATTGCGAAAGTAGTGCGGCGTATTGCCGGAGGGAGACTCTTTCTAAATTCGGATCGTCCATTTTAGTAAATTTACAGTATATGGCAATCGGCGATCAGCGATCAGCGATTAGTAAAACCGGGATTGTGAGATCCGTCATATAAAGAACGTAGAACCAGATTACAACAGAAACTGGCGAGGTTAGATACCTCGCCTCCAATATTTATATTCCCTAATTCCTTTTGAGTGATGCCCAAGTGATAGCGAGTTTTCCAGCACTCTCAACAGGTAGACCGACAGTTGCCAATCTCTTGATATCGTCGGCAACCAATGTCCGATCATAGATCATTACTTCGTCAATTAACCCTTTGAAGTATCTGGCACCGCAGCATTCGTCCCAACCGAATTTAAGGTTAATGACTGTTTGCTCAATATGACCGATGTCATTCACCTCAGCATCAAGTTTGCCTGAGTCTCTGTGATAAATGAAGCTTGTCGCTTTATCTGGGTCAATCGCTATCGCTACCAACGCCCATTTATCTTCTGGAATCTCAGGCGCGCCTTTCCAGTCCCATGTCTCTGCGGCGTTATTGTTCCAGACATAGGTTAGGGTGTTCGTTGAGGAGACACCCATCCAGAATGTTGTTGGACTTCGTCCGACGACGATTCCCGACCAGTCTATCGTCTTCCAACCGTTGATTCGGGCGATCACTGTGATCGTTTCCGTTTTCAATTCAAACGATTGATCAACAACAGCGTGTCCACCAGCACCGTCGAATTCAACAGCACCGTTTACCCATCCATTATCAGCCCACTTTGCCCCTTTCTCCAATTTGGCATCGTTTCCGTTGCCTGATTCGTCTTTTCCATTGCCATCAAGGGGCCAGTAACCGACGATTCCTTCTGTCACGTCCTGCGCCAATGCACCCATAGCCCAAAAGCTAAGAGCAAATACTAAAACTGTAATAACTCGTAGTTTATGTGGCACTTATACCTCCCTACAGGTTAGCGTGTGGTTTTCCGGGCATTATACCGTGAAACTGAAATCAAGTCAAGGTTTTTATTGGTGGTAGTTATCGGTTATCGGTTCTCAGTAGGCGAGGTTAGGAAACCTCACCGGCAGCACAGAGCGAGACGAGGCACAGGGACCTCGCCCAACATGTTTTCTTGAAGGATTGACAAATTTCGGCGTATGATATAAACTCAAAGACATGAAAACCGAAAAACATCGCGAACGTGGTATCATTGTTGGGATAACAGGTGGTATCGCCTGTGGAAAGACAACTGTCTCAGATCTGCTCGCAAAAAAGGGTGCGATTCCAATCAATGCTGATGAAATCGGACACCAACTCCTAAAAGCAGATAGCCCGGTCATAAACGTACTGACCGGGGCATTTGGAGAGGACATACTCGACGATAACGGGGATGTCAGCAGAAAAAAATTAGGGGCGATCGTTTTCAAGGACAAAGCTGCACGCGAACGATTGAATAGCATTCTGCATCCGTTAATTATCCAACGTTCACGGGCACGCGCACGTCAACTTGTCGCGGAAGATCCGCAGTGTATTGTGCTACTTGATGCGCCGCTCCTTATCGAAGCCGGAGCCTACGACACGGTTGATCTGATTGTTGTTGTGACTGCCTCGACGGAGACACAAGTACAACGCACTTTGGAACGCGGCATTGCACAAGGGAGATCGCTTACCGAAAGTGATGTCCAAGCGCGGATTGATGCACAAATGCCGCTCACGGAAAAAGTTGAATATGCAGATGTTGTCATAGAGAATGAGGGGACGCTTGTGGAACTCCATCAGCAGGTTGACGCGCTTTGGAAGGAACTTCAGGAGCGTAGTGAGATGCAATAGATAGTTATCATTGTAATTGAAATTTTTACTATGACTTTCAAGAAACAGATATGCGATCAATTTTTTCCATTTTTCTTATTTTTCTCATCAGTGTTGGCTGCGATACAGATACACCACAACCTAAGGTATCTCCAGAATTCACCGCGCAGTATCAGAGGGGACTGGATGCGCTGGACGTAAATAACTTCGCTGAAGCAGAAAAAGCGTTTCAGGCGTGCCTGCAGATAGATGCCAATGCCTACGACGCACGCATGCAGTTGGCACGTACCTATATTAGGCAACAGGAGTTTACCCGTGCCGAAGAGACATTACAGACGTTGATAAGTCTGCTTAAACGCGCTCCTGAAGCGAAGGACAAGCTTTCAAGTGCCTACCTAACATTATCGCAAGTTTTCAGTTATCAGCAACGCTTTTCTGATTCTACAGTCGCACTTACCAGCGCATTGGAGGTCAATCCTGACGATACTGGTGCCCGTATCCGACTCGGCTATTTCTTAGGCGCACCGCAGCAGATGCTCGTCCCTGACCTCTCAGCATCTAAACGACAGTTTGAAAAGGTGCTGGAACTTGAACCGAATAACCTTGAGGCGATGTTGCAACTCGGTTTAGCCGAGTTCCGACTCGGTGAGGCTGATAAAGCAGCTAAAAAGTTTGAAAATATCATCGAAAATTATCGTCGCCACTCCGGTGCCTACTACTATTTGGGTGTCTATCATCTCCGACATGGTGCCCCTGAAAAAGCCGTTACGAATTTCAAAGAAGCACTCCGCCTGAAACCCCGCGATCCCGAAACCTTATGGAATTTATGGACAGCATACAGCGAACTTGGCGGCTATCCAAAGGATTTACAAGAGGAATTTAAAATAGCTGTCAGGAACAAGGGGCTTTTAACGGACAACCGAGAACTGATAACTGATAACCAATTCACCGATATCGCCCCTGATTTAGAAATGGACAAAGTTGATGGTGGACGCGGTAGTGCTTGGGGAGACTATGATAATGACGGAGATTTGGACATCGTTGCTGTCGGGACGTATCAACCACACGTCCTTTATCGTAATAACGGTGATGGCGCGTTCACAAACGTAGCCGAGCAAGCAGGCATTGCCGATCCGAGAGGTGGATGGGGTTCTCTCTTCGCTGACTACGACAACGACGGCTACTTGGATCTCTATATTACTCGTGGTGGTTGGTCGGGTGCAGATGAAAACACACTGTATCGTAACAATGGTGATGGCACGTTCACAGATGTAACGCACATCGCAGGGGTCGCAGATCCACAAAGTAGTTTCTGTGCTGCTTGGGCTGACTATGACAATGATGGATACTTGGATCTTTACATCGCAGACGGGGTTATCGGCGATGGTGCCGCGAATGTCTTATATCATAACAATGGTGACGGCACTTTCACCAATACCGCTGACATGGCTGGTGTAGCAAATACGGGAAACTCTCTCGGAACCGCTTGGGGCGATTATGATAAAGACGGACACATCGATCTACATGTCATCAATTACGGGCAGTCCAACGTTCTCTATCGAAACAACGGCGATGGTACCTTCACAGATGTAACCGCGACTGCCGGCATGGACCTATCTGTTACCGACGCATTTGTTACCTTCTTTTTGGACGTGGATAACGATGCTGATCTCGACATTTTTATCTCAAACTCAGGGTCGTTCCAAGCCTTCATCGCAGGTCAAATTACAGGGAATGCGACGCACGATGGTGATCGGCAGGTGCTGTATCGGAACAACGGCGATGGCACCTTCACAGACGTCACAAAGAAATCTGGCCTGTACCACGCCTATGGCGCGATGGGCGCAAATTTCGGAGACATCAATAGCGACGGTTACGTTGATATCTATCTCGCTACAGGGGCACCCCAGATGGGACGACTCGAACGCGATGCACTCTTACAAAACAATGGCGACGGCACTTTTACTGATGTTACTGCCGCTTTAGGCTTAGGCAATGTCGGCAAGGGACACGGTGTAACCTTCGGTGATGCCGATGCTGACGGTGATGTTGATATCTACGTCCCCGTAGGTGGCGCATTTATCGGGGACCAATGGCATAATCTTTTCTATCAAAACAGCGGTCTTACGAACAATTGGCTCACCCTTAAACTGGTCGGTGTGAAAAGTAATCGCGACGGTATTGGTGCTAAGGTGACTTTGCGAATTGGCAATAGTGTTATTTATAGAGAAGTCAGCGGGGGTTGTGGATTTGGGTCAACCAATAGTCTACCCCTTGAGATCGGTCTTGGGACGCACACGAAAGTTGATACCCTTGAAGTCATTTGGCCCTCCGGTCATGTAGATACCCATCGAAATCTATCTGTCAACCGAAATCTCGTTGTTACTGAGGGAAAAGATCTATGAATGGGCGTGGCCACAATTCTCCTCAATCTGCCTTACTTAAAGAGGATAATATGTCACTTTTCGTTGACTATTATCAACTCACGATGGGACAGGCGGATTTCGACGCACAGAACGAGGCAGTTATCACCGCTAACTACTACGTCCGCAAGATCCCACAGGGGCAATATCTCATCGCTGCTGGGTTGGAGCAGGTTGTCCACTACATCTTAAATTTACGCTTTACGGATGCCACGCTTGAGTGGTTAGCACAACGTGGGGACCTGAGTTCTGACTATCTTGCCTCGCTCAAGGACTTCCATTTCGATGGCTCTGTCTTTGCTGTTCCCGAAGGCACACCTGTTTTTCCCAATGAACCGATTATCAACGTCACAGGACGCTCCAGAGATGTCCAACTTTTTGAAACCTACCTGCTTTGCGTTATTAACTTCCAAATGCTAATTGCGACGAAAGCCTCGCGGATTGTACAAGCCGCGAGGGGCAGACCGGTTTTTGATTTCGGAGCACGTCGGGCGCACGGCAGGGATGCCGGCGTTCTGGCTGCCCGCGCTTCCTTTATCGGTGGTGCTAAGGGGACATCATTGGTACTTGCTGGACACTATTTCGATATTCCGTATGTCGGCACGATGGCGCATAAGTTCATCTCTGAACGTCCTACTGAGTTAGAGGCGTTCCGCGATTACGCGACAGCCTTTCCAGACAGCACAACACTACTGATTGATACGTACGATACGCTTGAAGGTGCGCAAAACGCTTGTATTGTTGCTAAGGAGATGGAAGCACGTGGCGCACGTTTACGTGCAGTGCGACTGGACAGCGGGGACCTCTTGAAGCTTAGCAAGGACGTCCGTCGTATCCTTGATGCTCAGGGACTTGACTACGTCCAAATCATTGCAAGTCATGAACTTGATGAATTTCAGATAGACACCTTGCTTAGGAATGATACCCCGCTTGATAGTTTCGGTGTAGGCACTCGACTCGCTACTGGTGCTAATTTTAATTCGCTCACGGACGAAGGGGCTCCCTCTGCCTTGGGTGGGGTCTATAAATTGGTGGAGAGTGATGGCAGACCTGTGGGGAAGCAGTCGCTTGATGAACCCTCCAAAGCAACTATACCCGGAAGGAAGCAGATCTATCGTATTAGCGATACTGATGGGAATTATGTCAAAGATTGTGTGGCACTGTGGGATGAAGCTGTTAGCGAAGGACAGTCGCTCCTAATCCCGATTATTCAAAATGGGGAGTTGGTGTATCATTTTCCAAACCTACATGAAATTCAAGCACGAACAACCAGAGAACTCGAAAAAATATCTGATTGCCATAAAAGTCTGCAGGAAGCAATGCCTTACTACGTCGAACTGCATCCTTCGTTGTTAACACATCTTAAAGACACACCCTGAAAATTTTCTATAATCCTGCAAATCCTGACCCTAACAAAAAAATAACGGCGAGGTATCTTAACCTCGCCAGCATAGGTGGAGAATGCTTATATTTAAGTGTTAACTGACAATTGCTAATGTGCTTCCAGCCGTTTTTGATGCTCTTTAAGAAAACGCATAACCGTGGCTGAATCAGTGGCTTGAATGTTACCGAGCGTACTGGCCTCTTCTATGAGTGCTTCCATTTGGACAGGGTTGTCCATGAGTAATGTTTCCGCCTTTTTGTAGAACTCGGCAGCAGCTGCGATTTTTCGCTGATTTTCGCTTATAACAGCAAGGTAGATGTGAGCAGCGGCGAGTCGTGGAGATGCTGTGCGATTCTTAATAAATTCTTCAAAGGCAAAACGTGCTTTATCGTAACGCCCATCATCGTAATGGACGCGTCCAATGCGGAACTGCGCTCTATCAGAGAAGCTATCCTTATAACCTCCGGCGAGATACCGGTCGCGTTCTGGATAACCGATTGTAGTTTCGTAGGCTTGCAGTGCCTCACTGTAACGGTTCAGTTTTCTATACAACTCGCCTAACTGGAAATGTGCCATCATTGCTTGCAAAGTATTTGGATGTATTTCAATGATTGTTTTGTAAGCCTCGAGTGCTTCATTAGGGATAGAGAGATGTTCGGTATAAACGATTCCACTGCGGTAGAGGGCTTCGGCAGAATATGTTAAATCGCCATGGTGCTGCAATACTGCTTGATACGCCGCAATTGCCTTTGGGTAGTCCTGTAGTTGTTGTTCATAAATGGTTCCGATTTGTAGTCGCGCACGTGCAGCCTCTATAGGCGGTAAAAGTTGGTTCTGAAGTTTCTCTCGTAGGTTTTCAATAGCTGCAAGGTGTTGAAGCGTAGAAAGTTGTTCCGCTGCCTGCTTTGCTTGGGGTGTATGAGGTGCAGTGGCAATAAGGTTTCGGGCAATACTTAATGCGGTAGAAAAATTTCGATCTGCACGGGCTGTGTCTAACCGGTCTAATTCCGTTTCCGACATCTGTTCTGCAAGATTCTCGATTTTCTTATGAATCTGCGCTCTCACTTCAGCCACACTCTTATCATGCATTGAAATCTGACCTAAATATCCCGGATCGAGTTGTGGCAGATAGGCATGAAGGAACGTTTCAAAAGCCTCTATCGCTTTCGGATAATGTAAGGTTTTTTCGTAACAAACGCCTGTCCAGTAGATAACAGCGTGCATATTCCAGAAGTTCGGATGCCTCTGTTTCAGTTTTTCAAATACGGGGATTGCTAACGAGTACTTCTCGGATTTACGATGGATGTTCGCGACTTGGAAAAGTGCCTCCGCAGCGAAATTGCTGGCAGGATAATCGTCAATGACTTTTCTATAGGTTGCCATTGCTAAAGCCGATTGATGGAGGACAGCATGTCTTAAGTGTGCGATGCGCCATCTCGCTTCTGGTGCCACAGTCGCATCCGGATGTGCTTCTAACAGGAACTCGTACTTTTCTATTGCCTTTTGCGGTTGGTTGAGTTGCGAGTGATTGCGATAGAGTTCAGCTATCTGAAATTGAGCGATGGCAGCGAGTGGTGTCCCTTTGTACTGAATAGCAATACGCTGCTGTTCTCTAAGGTCCGCAAGCGCATTGTTAATATCCCGAATCTTTTGTAAACCGGTCTTGTGCACGAAATGGGCGGCAGGTGCAAGTTTAATCAGCCTGTCGTAGGTCTGTATAGCATCATGGTAATTACCCATACGGCTGTAGACATCGCCTTTCTTGATGATAGCAAGAAAGATTTCCTCGTCGGGAAGTCCTTTTTTTTCCAGCTGTAGAATCTTGTCGTAAGCCGCGGCTGCTTGCGTGTACTGGTGTGTGTAGCTGTAGTAGATTTCGCCAATCTGATAGTAACACCAACTCTTCACCATGATATCTTTGGTGGATTCCTCGATCACTTCGAGTTTGCGAATCGCTTCGGTATAACGTTCCGCTTGAACTAAGGCGTTAACCTCGTCAAAATGGGCGTATGCTGCAAGCGGGCTAAAACAGATTATTAGCAGTATTTGTGGAAGAAATGTGAGTCTGTGCTGCCTTTCCATTGCTAATATCCCTTAGTACCCGCCTTAGTTGTGTTATTGGCACCCAAAGTTTGTGGAACCTTCATCCAATTTGTGCCCTCTGCCTGTTCCTTTACCCGCTGAAGATGACTTTCTGTTTCCCAAGCATCATTTCGGAGATGATGCGTGATCATGGCATCCTCTAAATGCCGTTGGATGTGTTGTTGACGGTATTGTTCAATCCGAGCGTCGGTGGACTGTGCTTCTGTTAACCGTAACCCCACTTCTGGTTGAAAAAGTTCACCAATTAAGACTGCTGCAGTAATCATGGTGATCACAATAGTGCTTGCGGCAGCAGTTTTATGCCATCGAAAAAGCGATTCAATATTCGCAAAATAAGCACCAACGCGCGAAAACAGGGATTCTTCTTGTGCCGAGGCAAGTCGTTTGTACACATTCATTTCAATGTCACGAAGTGCCGCTTCAGGCAAATCCACATCTTTCTCTGCCATATCTGTCAGATTTAATACAACGGTGAAGGATTCAACCGCTTTATTACAGTCAGGACAGTTCTTCAGATGCTGCTCAAAGGACGCTGCTTCTGCTGTTGATAGATGCTTAAAGGCATAATCAATGGCTTGGTTTTCCGACATATTACATTTAGGCATAAGAAAATTGCCCCCTTCTAAATTAAATTTCGTTGTTTTCCCAGAGTGAGTGCAACATTGTTTGCAATCGTTTCGTTGCACGGTGCAAGTGTATTTTCACTGTGCCCTCTGCCATACCGAGTGTTTCGGCAACTTCTTTAAGTTGGAGACCTTCATATCGATTTAAAATAAATACTGCTTTCTGATTCGGAGAAAGTTGATCGACTGCGTCACGAATAATGCGTCCAAGTTCCTTTTCTTCTAACTCCTTTACCGGGTTACTGTATTGGTCGGTGGCAACAAGATTCGCTTCTGGAATTTCCATGTCCTCTAACGCATAGACAGGATGTCGGGCTTTAGCACGGTGATAATCAATGACGAGGTTTGAGGCAATCTTGTAAAGCCATGTCGAAAATTTAGCTTTCGGCTGCCAGTTTTCCAGCGCGCGGTACGCCTTAAAGAAGACCTCGATCGTAATATCTTCAGCGTCTTCATAATTTCTGACCGACCGCAGAAGATACGAGAAGATTTTCGATTTATAGCGTTTCATCAACTCATCAAATGCGTTTTGGCGACCGGCTTGAAACTGAGCAACTAATATTTCGTCATCAATCAACTTATCCATAAATTCCCGACTTTCAATATCGGTCTAAAGGTTCTGTCCTCACCAAAACAGAGGACAAAATTGAGAATCGCTACTTTAAACGAAATCGATTAAAATAAGTTTACAGAATATGTGACTAATTTGTCAAGAAGCTTTTGATGGGATTTAGAGGTTTCCAAACCTTACCACTGAGAGCCGAGAGCTGACAGCTGACAGCTGACAGCCAATAAAATACTTGATTTTCTGATATTGTTGGTTTAGAATAAAGCGCAGTAAGAAAATCTGATTTCAAACAGGACTTATCCTTGACCTTACGAAAAAATAGAACTTACGAGAAGTTTGTAGAATTAACTGGATTAGTTGGACGAGGTTTCAGATCTCAGTCCTATACGCATGGAGGTATTATTTGTGGCACATACACATAACGATTCCGAATTAAAGCCTTTGGTTATTCCCGCTTCAGCGACAGCCGAGCGGATGGCACAAGCGGCAGGAAACTTTCTGGATACACTGACGCCACCGTTACGCGAACAAGCAGCACTACCTTTTGACGGAAACGAACGGTTCCGTTGGCACTACATTCCCATTGAAATGTGGGAGCGGAAAGGGGTATCTCTCAAAGAGTTGAACGCGAAACAGCAGGAAGCAGCGTTCGGACTCATGGAGAGTGGTTTGAGTGCGAAAGGATATCAGAAAGCCCGCGCCATTATTAATTTAGAGACAACGCTCGGTGAGATTGAACAAGCTGCTGGCGAAGCGCGACTTGTCCGAGATCCCGCTTTGTACTTTTTCACTGTGTTTGGTGATCCGACAGGTAACGGGGCATGGGGATGGCGTGCTGAAGGACACCATGTCTCTCTCAACTTTACTGTTGTCAATCGTGAACTTATTTCGCCGAACCCGTCTTTCTTCGGATCAAATCCGGCTGAAGTGCCCCAAGGCGAGAAAAAAGGACTCAGAGTTCTTTCTGCTGAGGAAGATATAGCACGTAAACTGCTTTTAAGCTTGAATAGCGCGCAGAAGGGGCAAACGGTCATCAATGCGGACGCACCATCCGATATTTTGACGCGCGATGTCCCCAAGGTTGAGTTTGAGACAGTCGAGGGATTGGCTGCGGAATCCATGGAAACATCTCAGCGCGAACTGCTCGTGAATCTCGTCCATGAATACATTGATCGACTGCCTGATGAGATCGCTGAGATTGAACGACGCAAAATGCGAGAGGGGAATATCAACGATATCCATTTCGCGTGGGCGGGAGATGAGGTGCCGAAAACACCACACTATTATAGGTTACACGGTCCATTTTTCTTTGTGGAGTATGATAACACCCAGAACAATGCGAACCACGTTCACTCTGTGTGGCGGCACATCGCAGATGATTTTGGTGTTGATCTCCTTCGGTTGCACTATCACAAGTCAAATCACCACGATCATTAGGTTAATCGTGTCTACTAAAAAAGCCACCAATTCGGTGGCTTTTTTGTTGGTGTGGTATCTTCTATTTTTTAGTAGACTAACACAGTAACAATACCAGCACCTAAAAACAAAGTTCTATCTTTCATGGCATTTTTCTTCTTCTTAGATTTAACCCTTGCCTTAGTTGCACATTGATGTGTGCCTAATCAGGACCCAGACACAACAATTTCTCATTGATTATCTGGGTGTCTTGGGTAAACCCAGACATTGAGTATCACGCTGTGCATGAGGGTTTCCCGCGGTTCACTTTCAGGCGAGTAGTACATTGAACTCGAAGAAAGCTTCAACCGCAACCCGTCGGCTAAAGCTTCGGCGTATTTGTAATCAATACCTTGTATGATGAGGCTCCTGGCACCGGCTTTAATCTCCAAACACCGCTCGTTCTCATGCCAGTGAAGTGTATCGGTGTCAATTTTGCTCTTATGATATGTCTCACCGGATTCTTTTAATCGCTGCCAGACGGCTTTAATGATGAGCATTGAAGCATCATCAGGATCATCCGCGCCAAGTTCCTTCAATAACGTCGGGTTCCGCCAGAGATTGTATCCATTACGGATTCCGATGCCCCATCCGTGATGAAACTCCCAAAGCTCGTTTTCTGATGTTTCTACAACGGTGGCTTTAGAAGCTTCAGGCATATTTTCGATAATATCTTCTACAATTTCAGCGAGTGTCGTTAGTTTTTTCGTTGCGTTCAATGAAAATCTCCTTTTTTCTTTTTGGTTCGATTTGTTGTCTAATAGGCTAAATATTGAAGGTTTGAACAATCTTTCTCATGATAGACTGAACCTTATTCCTTTTGTTTCCGCTCCCGGTTGCGACGGGTAGTTTCCCATAGCTGTTCTCGAAGTTCAGGGCGCTTGCTCGTCATTGCCAAAACCATTTCCTGTGCGGCGTAAAAAAAGCGATCGTCGACGTGCTTACCGCCAAGAATCGCAATACTATCGGCAGAGATGTATTTTCGGTAGTGATCCTCTTGGCTCATAGACAAACAGATCCGTTCAAGCTTACCCAAAAATATATGTGTTGCGTCATCTCGATTCAACGTTGATTTATAATGCTCGATCCCTAACTCTAAACGCGCAACTTCGGTATCCAAGTTGTCCCAGAGTAATTTCTGTATCTCTGGGCACGGCACCAACAGTAGACGGTTGGGTTTCGATACTCTTTTGGTCATGCCCAAAGAACACCGTCTCCATCGGGTTTGAGAGGCGTCCCTCATCACAGCCGAGTATCGCGATGAACATCAACATCAATAATACGTACAGAAAAAAAATAATGTGGCTAAAATTCTTCAATTTATTTCTCCTTGTGTTTGAGATATTCTTGAGGTAAATCTCTTGCCGAGAACGTAAGAAACTCCTTATAGTCCAAGTGCGTTTGAAATGGCGACAACATCAAGAATATTCACCACACCATCATCGTTGAGGCAGGTGTATCTTTACCAAAAAGCCCTCCCATCTTTCTCTGAAACTCTCAATTTATTTTTAGGAAAATCATAGCGGTTCATAAAGTCGCATTAATCAACATACGTATTCTGGATTTACGTTCTGGAGATATGAGATTTAGAAAACATGTCTTACACCGAGCACATGTGATGGAGTTTTATAATATATATTAGGACATAATTATTAAATTAAATATTAGAAAATAAATAATGTCTTAATATTGGTATTTTATCGTTTTTTAATTAAAAAAGCAAATTAAATTTTCCAAAAAGTATGTATCCCTGTGAATTTTACATACTATAACGAATGTTATCGGGGGCAATATAGGTAAGACCTTAAGGATTTATGGTAAGATGTATAGATGGGTTTCAACGGATCCACACAGTGATGCAGGAGTTCAACAGCGCGAAGCAGAAATCATCAGACAGATATATTAGGTTAATGTGAGGGGCAATGTCGTTGAGAAGGGAGATTGTTGGTGAGGACTGAAGAGGAATAAGACGTTTTACACTACTACAAGTCAAACTACCACGATCATTAGATTAATCGTATCTACTAAAAAAGCCGCCAGTCTTGGCGGCTTTTTTTATTTATGCGATATTCATTTTATAGTAAAGCTCGAAAACATGTGAACATAATAGGGTCTGATACTTCACTATCGCTGGCGAGGTATCCTTACCTCGCTAACGCCTTAGTGTCCATTTAATTGTAGGCTCTACTATAACCAAGATTTGTTAAGGCGCTGACTTGAGTTTACCCCAAGTTGTGGCTAACTTATTAGAGGCTTCAACGGCAAGTACCTCACTGGTGAGGACAACCAAACCGGTATGCTCCGAATTCTTTCCAAAGACGATAGAATGCGTATACCAACCGCTCCAGCCTTTCTGTCCACCTTGACCAGCACCCTTGTCCCCATCGTTGACACAAATACCCAAACCGAACTCGAAACCTTCGCTGAATTTTTTGCCTTTTACCTGCAGCTCTTCCGCTGTGAATCTGAGTTCATAGTAGGTTTCCTTTTCATCCTCGTTTCGAACAACCGCGATGTCTTCATCTGGAACGATACCTGCACCGCCTGGGTTTTCGTTTAATGCCACTGGTAGGATGTTTTCTGCCTTATCGTCTAAGCCGATGTTGTAAAGGAACATCTGATGTCCAGCTGTTCGTTTGCCGGTCATTTCAAAGGCGAGTTGCGCGCCATCACCGTTCCACGCAGGGGCAGCGGCATGTTCGTGCTCATCGTCATCGACAGCGATCGCTATGTAGATTGCTTCGGAATCCCAGAGAATCGCGAAACAGGTTTGATGGTCATCAGGGCCTGTCCATTTTCCGCCATTGTGCTCTTCAAAAACATTTCCGGAATATTCGACACCGCAGAAAATAGTGCCATCGGTCCCTTTAACTGTTTCAAAGACACCTTCCCAGTACTCACTAAAATCGCCTATCTTAATGTCAATACCGGGTGGGAGTGAGAGAGCATTGTAAACGTCATGCGTTTTACTCCGCCACTGCGCATCTGCTGTGATACTTGTAAGTAGCGCGAATGCGATTGTTGCGAGCCACAGTTTTTTCATCTTTCTTTTCCTCATCATTTTATTTTTTTAGCGGTTCCCAATGGTTATGTTTGGGTCATCGCCACCCAAACAAAAAATATATCGGTCGTCGGATCCGATATACAACAACCCGTTAGCAATCGCGGGTGATGAGTAGAATTCTATATTTCGTGTAACGATTCTCGTATTGAACTCCCATTGCATCTCTCCGCTATCGGTGGAAAGACCATAGATATATCCGTTTTTTGCTGCTGCATAGACAACTTCCGGCGTTACAGCCGGTGAGGAAACAACGGGTCCACCGACATCGGTTTGCCAGTTGAGTTGCCCATCTGTTGCCCGTAGGCAATAGACATAGCTGTCGCGTGAACCAAAAATAACAGAGCCATCGTGAACAGCAATCGCTGTAAGAACTGCATCCTCTGCCTCATATTCCCATGCTATGTCGCCAGTTTCTGTGTTGAGTGCAACGACTTTGCCCGCGGGTATAGGTGCGCTCTCTGAAAAGTTACCTCTTCCGAGTCCAAAGAAGACCAGGTCTTCGTAGACACTTGGACTTCCCCAGACAGGATAGGGCATCTGCTTTGACCAAACTTCAGTGCCTGTTACAGCATCAACTGCGAAAATCTGGTAATCGCCGTAGCCTGCCCCGAAGTAGACCTTCCCGTTATGCACAACGGGGGACATATCAGCGTGAATCCCTTCATAGTGCCAAATTTCTTGTCCTTCTAAAGCGTCAATACAGTAGACACCATCAGCACCCGCTGTGAAATAGAGTTTGCCCTGACTGATAAATGGCGTCGATTCAACATGACTCGTCGTTTTGAACGACCAGATGAGATCACCCGTTTTTGCGTCAAGACATCGGAGATGACAATTGCTGTCTTGATGATAACCTTCCCCGATATAGACCCTACCACCAGCGACCGCAGGTGGTGAGAAAATTGGAATGTCAGAACTATGCCGCCAGATGACCTTCTTTGATTCTGTATCAATACAATACGTGGCTCCACCTCGTGAAAAAATAGAACCGTATGTAGAGCCAATATAAAGCCGATTTCCGACAACCGCTGGCGAGGAAGAAAAGTCAGCTACCATTGCCTCTTCGTCTCTGAATACCCAAGCCAATGTTCCGTGTGTTGGACCCGGAAGATCATCTATGTGTCCCGTCCGATTTTTTCCACCTCGGAAAGTTGACCATGTTCTGCTGATACTTGTGTTGCCTACACTCGTGTTCTGGATGGTCGCTTCAAGTGTGGAGGTGGTTGAATTTCGCGCCATATCAATCAGTTGATAGGTTCCCCAACCAAAACCGACAAGGATAACAACGCTGACGATGGAGGCAGTAACCTTATGCGCAGCAACGAAGTCGCGGAACTTGTAAAAAAGCATTTTTGTTGTATCGCGAGCAAACACGAGTGCTGTAAGCAGTGCGACACCAACAAAGGCGAGGATTTGTGGGATGATGCTCAGCAGAGCAGTAAGCGGTCCCAGCAGCTGCGGGATAACTGCATGTGCCGGGCTTGCAGAAGCGAAAAAAACGAGAAGCAAACTTACCATTAGCAGCAATTTTGTATTGGATTTTGGTAATGTGTGTGGCGTCCAAAAGCGTTTTCTCCGACACAAACGAGTAGCTGACTGCTGATTGCTGGCAGCTAACAACCATTTTAATTCTGCTCTTCTCATCTGTCTGCACCTCGTGTACTACTTGGATTCTTCCATGAACCCTACAGCGAAATGTACCAAATTCTCAAGCATCCGACGGTTTTTGGAGATTTCTGAGTTTCCCTGATTTCTGAGACTCGTGATTACGTACATCCCTTTTCCGTATTTAAGTTTCGCGACAGCAATCTCTTTTCCGTTGTTAGTTGTCGCTAATATCTCAAATTTTTCGTTCCATCCTCTCCACGCATCGTCCAGCGTGAGCTGCCCGGATCGGATACGGTTTGGTGACTTAAAAAGTTCACCCGCGTTGGAAGTCAGTTTGAAATCGTTTCGGGTTTGACTTTCCACACCATGAAGATGTTCAGGCAACCATCCTGATCCGCACGGACGATCGTTGTCGCTATCCTGTCCAGAAGCGATGACAACCCCTCCGTTCTTCACAAATTCCTTAATCCGCCTCTCTTGTTTCTCGTTAAGCCGGTATCTGCCTTCAGAGAGTGCCCGATAAGTGATCCACAGAATATTTGCCTCCCCGAGGGTCGGAAGATTCCGATCAGTTGTCGAATGATAAACAAAGCCGAAGTCTGCTACGGCATCAAGTTCGGTAATAGCACGCGGTTCCCTCTCATATCTATCTGTTTTAAGTAACAACAGTTGAAGGGCATCTCCACTGAGCATATTACGTAATTCTTCTTGAAAATCCTCTGTTGAATCTCGCCTTGACACCTTGTCTCTATTGAGATATTTCTCAAAGTGTGTAAACAGCCACCAACCCCAGTCTTTATCCCTGGGTCTCGTGACTTGGGTTTGAAACCATTTCCCTCGTGTGTGCGCGATACTGTCAATGCGTCTGCCAGCTTTTAGATAGAAAACAATGATGGGTTCGTCTTGTCTCAGGAACTGAATAATCTCTTTCCTGTAGTCTGTCTCGCCTTTATACACATCAAACCGCATCTTAATCTCTCGGAATTCGCTTTTGCCTTTGAGATCTTCTTCGACCTTAATCTTTGCTGTCTTACGCTTCGTGTTAACCTCAATGACGGTTCCAAATACAACGTTGGTACTTTCCGCAACGATTTGCCTGACGGTATACCGTTTTGCGATGTATCCGTCTACAGGTGCTTGGGTCAATATGAGGATACTCGTAACAAGTAGGATAGACAAGCAGTAGGGTTTCAGGATAGTGGATAATTTAGAGGTTGGCATCTGCATTGAATTTCTCCTATATACTCCTGTTGTTAGAGGGGCTGTGTTTGCCGATTCCACAAATCAAATATCCCGACTGTAGCACAGGTACAGAGCAAATTTATTGCATTTTAACAGCGGTTCCGGTTGCTGTCACCATCAACATGCCGTTACTCGCACCAAGGACCTGATAGTCGATGTCAATACCGACAACAGCATCGGCACCTTTACGCTGTGCTTCATCTTGCATCTCTTGTAGGGCTGTCTCGCGGGCTTCCGCAAACTTACTTTCATAGGTGCCTGATCTTCCACCAACAAGGTCGGTGAGACCTGCCATGAAATCGCGAATTACATTCGCACCCATAATCGCTTCACCCGTAACAAGCCCCATATATTGCCGGATCTGTCTACCTTCAATAGTATTCGTAGTTGTTGTAATCATTACTGCGCTTTTCCTCTCGCTGCAATCTCCCACACAGATTCGACAATTCCGTCACGGATGCCGTAATATCTATCGTGGAGATTCACTGTTGTGCAACAGTGCGTTGGCAGGATTTCAAGTTTATCCCCCGGATTGAGGGGCACATTTTCATCGGATACTTGCAGCTTCCCGTGCTCTTCAGATAGCCCTGTCATTTCCACGCCTGTTATACCAATAGGCTGTGGAATACCGAATTCTTTAGCGAGCACTTTCAAGCCAGTATCTACTATAATTCGATCTCGAGATGGACGGCTTACGACGGTTGCTAAAACCGACAATGCACAGTCGAAATGTTCTCCGATACCTTCTACGTTACGATAGGTGGAGTCCAAGAACACGTAGGACCCTGCTTGCACCTCTGTCATTTCTGGGATACTGCCTGTGATATTGAAAGTTCCTGTCCCACCGCCACTCATGATAGATACTGCCACGTTGTGTTTTTCAAGGTAATGTTTTGCATCTATCAAAAGTTGCATCGCCTTACGTGCGGCAGCGTCCCTTTTCGAGCGATCTGGATTAGCGACAGTATGTCCCTCGTAGCCCATTAAGCCTTCAAAGCTCACATTTGGGCTTTGGCGTATCAGATTTGCCAGTTCCAGTGCTGGTTTGCCCGGTTCAACACCGCATCGATCCATGCCGACGTTAACTTCTACTAACATTCTGACGTTGGCACCTTTAGCAGATGCAGCCTCCGAGATAGCCTGCACATTCTGTGGACTGTCAACTGCAACCATAATTTCTGAATGCTTTGCGAGATTAATGAGACGCGCAATCTTATGTGTGCCGACAATTTGGTTGGCGATGAGTACATCTCGGATCCCAGCGTGAATAGCCGCTTCTGCCTCACCCAACTTTGCACATGTAACGCCAATCGCTCCCGCAGCGATCTGCTTATGTCCGATAATCGGTGTTTTATGCGTTTTCATGTGAGGTCGCAACATTGCGTTCACTGTAGAAAAATAAGATGCCATCGTCTGGATATTGGCCTCAAATTTGTCCAAGTCAATGAGCAAGGCAGGCGTATCCAACTCTGTTTTGTGCATGCCGATAAAAGGCTCACTACTTTTCATTCTGCTGTCTCCTAAAGCTGCTTGACGGGGTTTGATAAGGTGCCGAACCCGTCAATTTCTATCTGAACAACATCGCCTGCAGCAAGCGGTAAGTCGTTCGGCACGATAATGCCAGTGCCAGTTGAAACGATAGTGCCGAACGGAATTGGGTTATCTCGCATCAGAAATTCAGTGAGTTGTTCAAACTTCCAATTAATTTGAGAGGTATTTACGCCGCCTTCATAGATGACGTCTTCGTCGCGAAGGACGGTGCACCGCATATCCAGATTGTACGGATCGTCTACTTCGGATGGCGTAACAAACAGCGGACCGAGTGCACAGCATCCGTAAAAGACTTTGGATTGTGGGAGGTAGAGCGGGTTGTCGCGTTCAATGTCCCAAGCAGATACATCGTTGCAGAGTGTATATCCAACGATTTCTCCATCGTTACCAAGGACGTAGGCGAGTTCTGGTTCCGTTGCTGTCAAGGTAGAATCGCGTCGAATCCCAATAAATCCGTTGGGACCTACGCAACGTGGAGGCGTTGCCTTGAAGAATATCTCAGGTCGGTCGGCGTAGTAGACGCGACTGTAGATGTCCTGTTCACTGTCATCGTCGCGCATGTCCGCACTGCGCTTGTAAGTTACACCACACCCCCAGACTTCAGGAGAGTCAATTGGTGCTAAGAGATGTGGAACATTTTCAGCAGGGGCAACGTCTAATTTTTTCAGTGTGAGTCCATCCGATTCGGTTGTCGTCTCTTCCGCATTTGGGGGTGAAAGTTGCATCGGTGCCGGGGACGCTACCTTCTCTTGAATATCTGCAAGTATCACACCGATGCTTACTTGATCCCGATTTGCAAGTTCCAGTATCTCTAAAACACCCGGTGATTCTTCGCTCGTTACGTCAATTACTTCCTCATCGCGGGTAACAATCCCGACCCGTTTGCCTAAGTTTGGTAAATGAAATTGAATGAGTTTCATTCTATTATTTCCTAACGCAATGTCATTGATGCTTATGCTGCTTTATACAAAATGTTGTTTACTGGAATTCAAGTTCTGCCCACACCTTAGCATCTTTAACGACCGCTTCCGGTGTAATTTCTGAACAGAGCAGATGTCCTTGTGTTGTACGGAGCGTTGGCTGTCTGGCATCTTGGTAACGGAAATCTAAGCTCCATCGGACGTGTCCTGCCCGGTTCGGCAACCCGCGGTGAAATAGAAGGTTACTAAAAATAACAACGTCGCCCGGGACCATTTCTATCCGTACAGCGTCTGCTTCAACAGGTTTGATATAATCGTCGTGGATACGTAGATAGTATTCATCTTTTTCGTGCGGAACAACTCCCCATTTGTGGCTTCCCGGAATAAATTCCATACATCCGTTTTCAAGGTTGACTGGCACTAACGGTAACCAGATGTTCATCATCCGCAAAACATCTGCTGCCTCTGAGGTATAGCCAGCATCTTGGTGCCATAAAACCTCTGTTCGTTTGTTCTCAGGCAGCTTCGGGCGAACAGAATAGTTCGGATACAATCGGATTTCTGAACCAAGGATCGCTTCTGCAAGTTCAAGTAAGGTAGGATGTGCGAACAGATCGAAAAATCCTTCCCGATGTAATTCTGGTCGGAAGATCGTCGGATTTTCGTCCGGATGATTTTCGTAGAGCAACATCAGACGGGTTTCAAAAGGGGCATCAGGATAGGTATTTATCAGTTTTCCTTGTGCGTGCCGTTGCACCGCGAGTTCAGCGACCAATGCTTCACATTCGTGTTTGACAGCCGTCAGCACCTCTGGTTCCAACATACCAGGAAGAATAGCGAAACCATTTTCATTGAACTTCTTGATAACTGATTCCATTTTGATGTTGTCTCCGTAGCACCTGTGGTGACGCGGAGGAGCCCCTTTTTCAAATTCTAATTGTCTGCAGGGACTAAGCCGGCTTTAACAAGAGACGCAACAACTGCCCGTGCAGATTCTTCAATAGAGAGTTCCGCCGTATTCACCGTGACCTCAGGGTCGAGAGGTTCTTCGTAAGGCGCACTGATGCCTGTAAATTCCTTAATCTCTCCAGCCCGTGCTTTTTGGTATAAACCTTTCGTATCGCGTTCTTCGCAGACATCAAGTGGGCAGTAGACGAAAACTTCAACGAATCTACCTTCGGCGATGAGTTCTCTTGCTTGGTCTCTGTCGGTGCGGTAAGGTGAGATGAAGGCTGTCATAACGATAGTCCCAGCATCCGAGAAAAGTTTCGCCACTTCCCCGATTCGACGGATATTTTCCTCACGGTCCTCGGGTGAGAAGCCTAAGTTCTTGTTCAGTCCATGCCGAACGTTGTCCCCATCCAGAACGTATGTATGGTGGTTTTGCTGATGCAGTATCTGTTCGACTGCATTTGCCAGTGTCGATTTACCGGAACCGGAAAGTCCAGTGAACCAAATCACACAGCCTTTCTGATTCAGTAATCTTTCTCTGTCTTCTGCCGTGACAGTTGCTTCATGCCACGTGATATTAGTTGCTTTCTGTTGAGCCAATCTATTTTCCTCACATATCATAAGAAATCAAAAAATTGAGGCTTTCCAAACGGACCTCTATAATAAAGCGTAATCACATTACAATTATACGCGCGAATATCCATGATGTCAATAAAAATAACATCAATATGATGTAAAGCGTAGCGAATCAACGTCGAATGCGCGTATGATATTCGGCAAATTAAGCGAAGCGTGTAGGACAAGTGCATTTGACATAGGACACTTTGACTTATCAACGAAATTGGACACACCAAAATACGAACGGCATCCAACACCTCATCAGTCCCATTGGTATAATTTCAAGCCGTTCTTACCTAAGACGATCTTCTATAATATGGATGACTTGATTAACGGAATCTTCAGTGTTTGAGAAATCAAGTGTTTGGGTATGTCCACTTTGCCATTTTACCTGAATAGATTGAATTGTCTCCTCTGAACCGATACCGAAATGGAGGATTCGCTCGCTACCTGAGGCATAACTTCCACCACAAGTCGCTTCTCGGAATTGTGTTGTTTCATCTGTATGTACCCAGACTTTCGCACCGATACCGTCTCTATTAGTGTGTGTGCCAACCAGTCGTATTTTAATCCAGTTGTTTTTTGAAGTTTCTGTTTGAGAGGTGTTTTGGAGTAGAACAGCCGTTCCACCGTTAGATGTAACAAGAATATCCATCGCACCATCATTATTGTAGTCACCAACGGCTACGCCGCGCGCAACAATTGGAAGTTTGAAAAACCGACCTGCTGTCTCCGATAGATCCCTGAATTGTCCGAAGCCGTTATTCTCGAAGATCTGGCATTTTTGCCTATAGGAAAGCGATGGCGTAATGTTTGATACATTGTCCCATACATGTCCGTTTGCAACGAATAGATCGAGCGTGCCGTTGTTATCCGCGTCCAGAAACTCACTTCCAAAACCGAGTCGTGAAAAACTTGGATCGGCAAGCCCTACTTCAAAGGTCCTCATCGTGTAGAAGCCGTTTCTGTCGTTATGAAAGAGGCTGTTGATTTCCAAGGAGAAGTTTGTAATAAATAAATCAGATACCCCGTCGTTGTCGTAATCCCCCGAAGCGATCCCCATACTTGCTGTAGCTCGACCTTCTGAATTGTAGGCGATTCCAGCTGTCACTGCGACATCTGTAAAAGTACCGTCTTTATTATTTCGATAGAGAAAATCAGGGACGGCATCGTTAGCAACGAAAATATCGGGGTAACCGTCGCTGTTGTAGTCTGTAAGAAGCGTCCCCAACCCTTTACCGTCGTTGTGTAGTCCGGCACGGGCGGTAACATCTGTAAAGGTACCGTCTCCGTTGTTACGATAGAGCGTATCGCTGACCCCGGGATATTCATGTGGACCACAGTAGATATGCACACCTTCCAGAAAACAGGCGTGAGCAGTTTCAAGTTGGTAATCCAAGTAGTTTACTACATACAAATCTAAATATCCGTCAAGATTATAGTCCCCAAAGGACGCGCTGACACTCCAGTTACCATCGCCAACACCGGCGTGAGAAGTGACATCTGTGAAGGTGCCATCGCCGTTGTTCCGATACAACTGATTTCTGCCGAAGTTAGTGAGATAAAGATCCGCGTCACCGTCGTTATCGTAATCAGCGGAGAGACAGCCCATGCCATATCCGTAATCCTGTTGAAGTCCCGCTGCTGCTGTGACATCAACAAACGTTCCATCTCCGTTGTTACGGTAGAGAACGTTCATATTGTCAAGTTGTTTGTGATGATAGGTGTTGCGGTTGAGGGTGCCGCTATTGACAAAGTAGATGTCGAGATACCCGTCGTTATCATAGTCAAAAAAGAGTCCACCGGCTCCCATCGTTTCTGGGAGATATTTGTGTTTAGAGGCAGCATTGGTGTGTATGAAGTGGATACCGGCTTGCTGGGTCTGTTCTGTGAATTGGAACGTCGTTTCAGCTGTGGATGGAATCACAGCATGACTGATGAGTATCAGGTAGGTGAATAGAAAGGCTTTTGTAATAGCACCGAGCGAGAGATAACTGGAGTTTTCCAATTTTTCGTATATTCCGCGTTGGTGTTAAAAAAATATAGGCACCCAGTGATTGGGTGCCTATAAGTGTCTGTTCTACTTAGAATCCGCCTTTGAGCGAACCCCAAGTTGTAGTGAGTTTGTTTTGCGCTTCAACAGCGGTCTGTGGATCGGTTTCATTCGGATCGAATTCGATATCCGTTGTCGCGAAAATCTTATCAATGTATGTGCCATCTTCGCGATGCGCGATGTGCAATGTGTGATCCCCAGCCGTCAGTTCCACGGGAACCGGATCGTCGCCGTGTTGGATAAGTTCAGTTCCTTCAAACGGACCATCACGCGTATTCAACCGGAACCAGACCCAATCGGTTGTATAGTTAACCCGGAGCGATTCTGCTTCAAAGAAATCCCAGATGTTCATAGGATCGTCATTATTAGACTTGACGTCAGCATCTGCGGCATCAAATACCCAGTAGGCGGAGTTATCACCAACTGAGGGAGCGATAACGCGTCCCCAGAAATGCCAATCGTCTGCTTCAACTGTGAATTCATATTTGACCCAGTCGTCACCATCGTTGGTAACACCATTATGTGAACCGATGTAAGCACCACCGGATGCTTCTGAGACCGTGTAATCGTCTACACTCTCAGCTGCGTTGCCTGGGTGGTCGGTTGGAACTGTAAAGGTCTCAAATTTCGCGCCGTTTGAGTCATTATAGTCTTCTGCTTCCCAACTGATATATTTTTGTGCAAATGCCGGTAAAGCAATAAGGCTTAGGACTGTCAATAAAATGATTGTTCGCATCAACAACCTCCTTAGAAAAGTGGATTGAATTATAATAGCACAATCCAAAGAAAAGTGCTACATTTTTTTTACTCTCTTGACCGAGTTTTTTCACGTTTATATTCTACTTTTTAATCTACATCAAAGCATCTTCGACCGGCTCAGGCAGTTCCACTGTACTTGGATCTACATCAATGGGATATTCAGTGCCGTATGCTTCAACGAGCTCATCAAAAGTGACGTTGTCTACACGCTCAAGGTCATCCCCGGGATAGACGAGCCACACACCATAACAACCGTCACAACTCACCAAATCTACATCATTGTTTTCAATTGGGAACTGCGTCAGTGGATTATTGCAGTCAGGACATGGCAGCATATTCGCTTCTCCTTGTAGTCGTCTTAATCTAACATTAGTCAGCTGCGGGTGCGAAAGTTTCTGGATTCTCCGCTGCAGCATCGTAATCATCAATCAGTTTTGTAATGACTGGGTTATCGCCGCAAAGCGGACAATTTTCATCTCGATTGATTTTCATTTCTCGGTACGTCATGTCTAATGCTTCATAGAGAACGAGCCTACCGATGAGGGGGTTCCCGATACCGAGGATATATTTAATTGCTTCGGTTGCCATCATGACACCAATTACGCCTGGGAGCACGCCCAGGACACCAGCCTCGCTTCAGCTTGGCACCATGCCCGGTGGCGGTGGGGTCGGATACATGCATCGGTAGCAAGGTCCCTCATGGGGTTTAAAGAGTGAGACCTGTCCTTCAAATTGGAAAATGCTACCGTGGACAATCGGTTTGTTCAGGAGAACAGCCGCGTCGTTGACAAGATAGCGTGTGGCGAAGTTATCGCACCCGTCCACAATCAGGTCATATTCCGAGAAAATTTCTTCGACGTTGTCGGCAGTCAAACGCAGGTTGTAAGGAGTAATCTCGACATCTGGATTCAACGACTTAATCGTTGTCGTTGCGGATTGTACTTTCGGTGTGCCGACTGATTCTGTCCGGTGAAGTATCTGACGTTGGAGGTTGCTTAACTCTACAACATCAGAATCAATAATACCAAGGTGACCAATACCTGTAGCACCGAGGTACACACCCGCAGGTGAACCTAAACCACCTGCTCCAACGAGTAGGACTTTGGCATCAAGCAGTTTTGCTTGTCCTTGTTCACCAACCTCTGTCAACATGAAGTGCCGACTGTAACGATCGAGCTGATCATGCGACATCGGTTTGTCTTGTGCGGTTGGGTACCCCGCGGCCATCCAGTCCCGATATCCGCCTGCAAGCGATATAGTATCGGTGTATCCCATTTCGCGGAGCGACTTGGCAGCCAGAAGTGATCGGAGTCCTGCAGCGCAGTAGATGACAACCTTTTGGTCTCGATCGGGAATGTAATTTTCAACAGAAAATTCGAGCATTCCACGCGTGACATGGACAGCATTGGGAATATAACCGGCGCGATATTCATCTTCATCGCGAACATCCAGCAGTACGAAATCGCTATCTTTGTCCTGTTCGGTTTTCACTTCGTCAACGGTTACTTCGGGTATTTCTGTTTTGGCTTCTTCAACGATTTGCCTGTAGGATTTCATAAAATTTTTCTCCTGCGGAGAAGGAATATGAGATCAGTGTGTTCATATTCTGGTCAGTAAGTTTGGATCTTTTATATTTTTAGAATTATATCATTAAGTATATTGTCTTGTCAATTTTTAATTTTAGAAGTTCGGCGAAACCGTGATGAAGTCTTAGAACCTATCAATCAGTAGTAACGCTTCAATACGCTTTATGGAAACAACTTGATGTCCAATATAGGAGAACAAGAAAGTTCTATCTCTTTTAAGTCTGTGAATTCTGTGAGTCCTGATTCGGATAGCCCACCTACTAACCTAAGTTGCTACCTTTGTAGCAGTATCTGTTAAATTGTGCCAGTTGTTGTAGCATAGACTGTGAGTCTGTGCTTATGCGTGTGCAAACTGAGAGTTTACGCTACAAAGGCGCAGGTTGCACTGCTAAAGTCTTTGCGGAAGATTACAAGCTGGTCATAGATATTGGTGGCACTCCAGACAGCGTGCGCACTACAGGGCACATGGAAGGATTCTTCTCGAATTGGGACGCAACCGCTGGCGAGTTGAGCATCAAGTCAGATGAAGTGACGCGTGAGATTGCGGGTGCATCGTGGCTAATAACAGCCATGAAAGGCACCGAGGAATTCCAGCAAGGGGTGAAATACAACGTTATCCGAGGTGCTCCGATCTTTGAGGTGTTGCCGACGATCTATTTGTATCGCAACGTCCCGATCAACTTCGATGTTATCATTCGTAATATCCCGCCGGTTGTTGTTTCACATTCAGATCTGCTCGGACTCAAATCAGAAACCCTGGAACACGGTATAAAAGTCGGTGGGCTGATTCCGGCGGATGCGACGTTCTCCTTTAGAGACGGGAACATACAAATCATCGTGCCTGACGAGTCGGCACAAAACATAAACGACATCACACATAATTACCCGTATGAGATCCAAGCGGGCAGCCCGCCAGCGATACGGGAACCCAGATTCACGCCGAAAGGGAGGTATGGCATATTGGACGTTACAGAAGTTGCAAACGCATTCGGCTATGAATACACACTCGAAGCAGGCGATAATCCGACGTGGCGTGTGCATAACGACAATCGCCCGGCGATCGATCCCGGCGATATAGAGGTAGAACCCGGCAACCTCGCAGTGACGCTGACGTTCCCGCATATTGCCGGTGCGACGGATTATGAGTATCAACTCGAAACAGCGAGTTCGGTAGGGGTTTAGATACCTTTCGAGGCGACGCCTGACGCAAAAATGATGGTGACAATCATCATACCCGAACTTATTGAAGGCGAGAGGTATATAGCGAGGGTTCGGGTCGCTGCACCGTGGATCAGTGAACCTGCTTCGGTAACTTTTACGGCTGGGAGACTGGCGTATTGTGTAAACGAGGATGGTGCAGATTCGGCGCTTTATCTTTTTTCGACTGGCAACGCTGAAAATGCGATCGCCCCCACGATAAAGAAAATAATATTGCCTACGGGTAACGCAAATCCTGCTGGCGTTGCGATACGCGACGGGAAAGCGTATATTTTCGATATAACGGATTTAGATATTTATGTTCTTGATATTGAGAGCGCTGTGCATAATGCGAGAGCACCGGCAGAAAGAACTTTTTCTATACCCAGCGGAGTGACGGTTTCCTATTTCGATACCCGAAGAGATTATATGGACATTCTGGGTGATAGAATATACTTGAGAAATTCCACGAATCGCATTATTACTTTTGACGTAGATACAGCTGATGGACAAACTGCGACACTTATAAACACAGGGAATTATTCTCTATCGAGTAATACTTCTGGAACTGGGCTCAGCGTTTTGTATGAATTGATTTTTATTGTACTACAAAACGTTCTTCGTATTTTTCCACGCGATGATGACGGGACGAGTGCCACGCGTATAAAGCAAATACAGGGGATAGGGGAATTTCAGTGGTTGGGGATTATTTGTATACTGTTAGGTTTGATGGTGGTAATCGCAGGTTCTATGTGCTAAATCATAGCAGTTTTTCAAATGTTTACACAATAAATTTTACGACTGATTCAATCGTTGGATTTTCCCTGCCAGCAGAACTTAGTAATCCTCAGGCTCAAAAAGTTGCTGAAGATTAAGAACGACGGCGTGTCCGACGCACACAATATCCTTGAGAATCAAAAAAGGCGATTTTATAGATGGCGAGCGTAACATTTGGCGATATTACAGGCATACAGCTTCGCAGTTTCCCCGTCTCGATGACGTTCGATGTCGCCGTCACGGATGTGACCGAGGAAGATATTGGGCTTCAGAGCTACACCGGACAGGGCATCACCGGCGTCAACCTTGCTATATCCGGCGCTGGGACGGACTACGCACTCGCAGTAACCTTGCCCGTCAACGCTGCTGGCTCGTTTAATATCTTTTTTGCTAGCACTGTGATACCTGACGGCAGTGCCACACCCGAAGGCGTCATGGGCAATGACGTGACGGTGTTCTACGATACCCGGACATCGCTTGCAGTGACGTTTGGGACGGTAAGCGTGATGGAGAATGTCTATAGCTTCTCGCTGTCAACGCCGGATACGATCATTATACCCGAACAAACGATCTTACAGCTTAGCCATGTGTCCGGTGACGCCATTGATGGCATTGATTACAACATCATCGGCACATCCAGCGACGGACACACCGCACAGATCTTTATTCCAATAAATAGGTTCGGCACTATCGAAGTCAATGCAGTGGGGTCGGTGTATTCGCTGACACAGGCTAAACACGTACCGGTTACGGGGACGGCTTTTCAGATGATGTATAATACGTACCGAATTGCTATTGGCGAATTTGATTTACCTATCGCTATTCCGGGTGAGATATATGATGCTAAATTCCCTTTCAACGCTGTTGTGGAGGGGATACATCAGAATAACGCGCAAATCATTATTCATGAAATAGGGAGAGAATTTGGCTCAGCGACGGCGTATAAGTGGGTGGGCACAGGTGAACCGGATCTCGCCGTCGATATTCGTGGCACGGATCCGCCGCCAGCCAGCGATTGGGCACCCCTCCAAAGCCCACCCGGAGGACATCAAGGGGCGTGGTATGGCGAAGCACTGCAGTATTTGTTAATGCGCTACGCGAATGTGGGAATGGATTTCACTGGACAACCGTTTAAACGATATTTGAATACACTGACTGAACCTATTCGCAATCGTGGGAGTTGAACTGAGTTAACGCTGTTTGAGTGTTGCCCACTGCGTGGTTAGCAGATTGCGTGGATCCACAGCGAGCTTCTCAGCATCTACCGGATCACACCCCGGACATTCAACAGCAACGATTTCAGGTTCGATGGGTTTTTCTTCAGGTTTGGCGACTTCAGGCACTTCTACGGGTACGAATTCCGGTTCTTCTGGTGCCTGGATCTCAACGACCACTTCGGGTTCGGGTAACGGATCGGGCAGCGAGATGTTATTCAGCGTGTGATGTAGTTTATTGCCATGAACGTCCATAACCTGGATGTAGAGATCATCGCCGTTTGTAATCTCGTCTCTACGTATGTCAACTTCAACCGTCGCAGATTTCCCTTTGGCTTCTGCGGTGCCGACGATATACCCACCGCGTCTGCGCGTCACTTGGACGTGATACAAGCCGTTTTCTGATGCCAAGACGCATTTCAAGCGGACGGAATTGTTCTCGATTGCTTCAAGAGGCAGGCTTTTAACGAATTGTGGTATACCGATTCGGATATGCGTCGCATTGAAAAAGTGGTGCCGATCTAACCAGCGCGCCTCGTAATCCAAAATCACATCCGAGCCGGCATTCATAATCGCAGCTGGGTTCGTGGTGTGCTGCAAGCCGAAGGCGTGCCCAATTTCGTGTGCTAAGACTTCAAATGTGAATATATCGCCAGCGATAATAGCGAAACCGCCTGCGTTATTTCCTAAAAAATAACCGGCGTAAGCCCTGTTCCCAGTGTTTAGAATATTTATCCCACCCACGATAATGACAAGCACGTTGTCTTGTGCATGTGCTGGATGCGTCAAATGCGCCGGTAGTTCACTATTGACACGGGCGTGGGTATCAACTCGGTAGTGTTCTGTGGTGTGTCTGCCTCGGATATGGTGGATACCCACATGTCCACCGCCGTCGGTTTCGAGTGTGTAGGTTTTCTGACCGTAGCCGTGCCTCTCCATTTCGCTTCGATAAAACGCCTTGGATCTGTTGAGAAGATCAAAGACCTGCCACGGGATGCCCGGCGCGTCTGTTGGCTGGAAATAGACGGTCTTGACGATGTACTGCGCATCAGCGATCGATACACAGAAGATCAGTAAGAGAAGTATAAAGCGTTTCATGGTGTCTCCTTTCATTCGATAGTGATGTGGGTATGATAATTGCATATTGCAAAAACTGTCAAGAGAAATACGAATGATTACATCCAAAAAGAAACATTTTTCACGAAATCCTCCTTAAGTCGATCTAACAAGCATTTCCCCAAAGACTTTATCCCACTAATAATCAACCAACTATAATCAACCGCAATTACTATAGATACTATAAATGTGTCTCGATGAAATTCAATTTCACCCTCGTTTTGACAGAAAAGCCAATCTGGGAAGTGCATACAAATACGAATGGTGTCAGGGTGTTCATCTTCTGCCGCTCGCGTTAACTGCGAATATATCATTTTTTTTCGCAATAAGTAGTTTCGGTATAATAGCAGTATGCATCCGAAGCAACTCCGCTTTGGACTCTAAAGGGAGGTTGCCGCCTCCCTTTTTAACTGCAATTATTATACCATCTTTAGCAAATTAAAACAAGCGAAAAGTCAATAAAATCAAGGGTTTAGAGCGGTTTTTCAACATTTTTTTTCAATCCCAAAACTACTTATTGCGAAGTCTTTTAGGAGCAACTTGGGTTACTAACTGCTGGCTGCCTGTTAAACCGACAATAAAAAAAGGGGATGGTAAAACCAACCCCTTTTGCGTTTTTACTAAATTGTAGATCCTAAGCCGACATAGCCGATACTGCCGCGTCTTCGCTCTCGAAATGTTCAAAGCGATTCACCAACCAATTGAGAGCCACCAAGTTTTTGATATGTTTGCCAACATTGATGACCCCGATACGACCTTTCTTGCCTGATGCGGCGACTCGTGCTTCCATCAGGGCACTGAGTCCTGAACTATCAATCCGATTGACGTTCTCGAAATTGATGAGGATACGGGGGGTATCGGAAAACGTGATCTGCGGCGAGATTACTGCCCGTAATTTTGATACTGCGGATCCGGCTAACTTTCCATTGGGTTCCAAAATTGTGATGCCGTTTTGCTTACGAATTTGCGTTGCCACTGTTTTTTCTCCTTTTTTATCCTAAAGTTGAAATTTTAATTTATTCACTATTCAAGTGTTGAATTCTGCTTTCATTACTTTAGTCAGATTCCGTTCAAAAAGGTTCGTTAAATTAATTCAACTATAGTAAATTATCAGAGGATTAAGTTTTCCGTCTCTGCCGTAGACGATGTTTCCTAACTTGCATAATTATAACCTACAACCCATAACCCTCTTAACTGACTTATGACCTTCTTATAGTAAAGCCCATAATTATTTATACACCGGATGGAGGCCGTAGGGGCTGGGTTACCCAGCCCCTACGAGCTAAGTACTCCAATGAAGTTGGAGAATTATTGACAGGTGTGGTAAAATAAATTTGTGTTGGACATGGCGCAGAAAAATAGAGATGGGTGCATAAATTCATGACACCAGTGTTATCCAATAAATTGGAAAATCACAGAAAAAGGAGTTATCAATGTACAATGCCAATCCTTTTCAACAACCCGGACAGTGGTATCGCGGGAATACACATAGCCACAGTACAGAATCCGACGGACAACTTCCGATTGGAGATCGGTTCGCTGCATATCGTGATGCCGGTTATGATTTCCTCGTGCTGACCGACCACCGCAAAGTTAACGATGTGCAGGCTTACACAACATCGGACTTTTTAGCAATATCAGGGAGCGAAGTACATCCTGATAATCCTTATGGTGGTGATACCTATCACTTCGTCGCTATCAATATACACGAACGCATAAACTGCGCGAAAATGCATCCGAATGCAGTGCTTGATGACATTAAAGCGCAGGGCGGTGAAGCCGTTTTGTGTCATCCTTACTGGAGTGGGCATACGATTTTAGATTATCTGCCATTACGGAACTATTTCGCTATTGAAGTCTATAATGACAGCTGCGTAGGCATCGGTAAAGAGTTTTCAGAACAGGCGTGGGATGATTTGCTTGATAGAGGTGGACCTGTCCTTGGCATCGCTGCCGATGATTCACACGGCACGGAAGAGGATTGTTTCCACGGATGGATTATGGTCAAGGCAAAAGAACTAACGCTTGATGGCATCATGGAAGCGCTCCGCACCGGCGCGTTCTATTCTACACTCGGACCGGAAATTAAAGACATGTCGTTAGATGGAAAAGAGTTGTCGGTCAAATGTTCTGAGGCACAATCAATAGTTTTTAAAGCACAGTGCAGTCGTGGAAAACGAGTGCTACCCCCTGATGGTGAACTCTTGACCGAGGCGACGTATAGCATTCCTGAAAGCGTAAAATACGTTCGCGTTGAAATAACCGACGAAACCGGCAAGAAAGCTTGGTCAAACCCCTTCTTTTTCTAACGCGGGTATCTTAGTGTATCTCGTTGCTTTTCACGTATTCCGATGCAAACATTCTTGTGTGCTAAGCTGGGCTGAATTGACGATAGTATAGTTAACGCCTTGTGCTAATTAGATTTTTTGTAGAGTTGTGTTTATGCGAGGACGAGGTCTTTGAGTTTCATCAAAGGTCGTCCGAGCGACTGATTCAAGAAAGCACCGAGCAGACAGGCACCGAACTTATTGCTCATGCGGGTCTGAACCCCCCAATGCGTCCGCGCACGCAGACAAGCGACAGAAAACTGTTGCGTCAGTTGACTGAGTGTCGTCTCAATGCGTCTACGCAACCGCACTTGAAGTTTGCGAAATGTCTCAGGATATTGCTGCTTCTGATTGCTTCGGTGTGTCGCAAATACACACGTGTTTTCGGTTTCGAGGAGTTCTCGCTGCAGGGACTCCGAAACGTATCCTTTGTCCCCGAGAACTATCGGATACCGACCCCCTTGAGAAAGCACACCGAGCACCTCTCGGTCATCTATATCTGCCGAGGCAATCGCAAAATCAACAGGCACCCCGTCAACCGTGGTGATCAGATGCCCCCGAAATCCAAAGAACGTTCCGAGACTTTTCGTCGCACAGTGTCCATAAGTCGCAAGCGTCCCTGAAGCATCCGCCCATTTCAGATCCGACTTTGATGCCTTCGCACGCTTGAAGTCGCAGATCGGGATTGGGAAAGAATCCACGAGAAACACATCCGTCTTGGGAAAGTAGTCCGTCAGTGCCTGACGCAGCACTTCACTCGCCGTCGAAAGATTGCGCCTGCGTCGATTAAAACGAGACCTTTCGGGTAAGCACGGGAAAAGCGTTCGTAGTTCAACTTTTAGACGTCGATACCCCGAATGTTCGCTGTCCGCTCCGATATATTCAAGCAACCAAGCGATCGTGAGAATATCAGAATCTGGGCAATCGGGATTTCGCCCGGGTCTGTGATCTTCAGCATTTGGAAAATGGGCATCATAAACTGTTTGCATGATCTTCTGAACCACACCTGCGACGGTGGGGAGCGTGCGAGGTTTATTTTTCAGTTGCAACGCATAGTGTTCTAAAGTAGACTGTAACTCCATCCTTATGCCTCCTTTAGAGTCTGTGTTTACCTCATAAGGATAACATAAGGGTGGACTTATTCAAACATCGAAACTAATTAGCACAAGTCGTATAGTTAATCAATCATTGACACAGCTGTTGAGATATGCTAAAATAAAGTTATGTTGGACATATACATAAGACATGAGTTTAGATGGAAAAATTCGTAGCAAACAGCACTCCCCAATAACTTGGAGAATCATCAGAAGAGAAAAAGGAGCCACAATGTACAATGCCAATCCTTTTCAACAACCGGGACAGTGGTACCGCGGCAATACGCATAGCCACAGTACGGAATCCGACGGGCAACTTCCTATGGCAGATCGGTTCGCTGCGTATCGTGATGCGGGCTACGATTTCCTCGTGCTAACCGACCATCGTAAGGTTAACGATGTGCAGGCTTACTCGACATCGGATTTCTTGGCAATATCAGGGAGCGAGGTGCATCCTGAAAATCCGTATGGCGGTGGAACGTATCACATCGTCGCTATTAATATCCATGAGCGGGTGAACTGTGCGAAAATGCATCCAAACGCTGTGCTTGATGACATTAAAGCACAGGGCGGTGAAGCGGTTTTGTGTCATCCTTATTGGTGTGGACATACGATTTTAGATTATCTACCATTACACGGCTATTTCGCTGTTGAGGTCTATAACGACACCTGTATGGGTATCGGCAAAGGGTTTTCAGAACAGGCGTGGGATGATTTGCTTGATAGAGGGGGACCTGTCCTCGGTATCGCTGCCGATGATGCTCACGGCACAGAACACGATTGCTTCCACGGATGGATTATGGTCAAGGCAGAAGAACTGACGATTGATGGTATCATGGGAGCGCTTCGCACAGGCGCGTTCTATTCTACGCTCGGACCGGAAATCAAGGATATGTCGTTAGATGGGAAAGAATTGACGGTCAAATGTTCCGAGGCACAATCGATAGTTTTTAAAGCGCAGTGCAGTCGAGGTCAGCGAGTGCTGCCATCTGATGGCGAACTCTTGACCGAGGCGACGTATAGCATTCCTGAAAGCGTAAAATACGTTCGCGTCGAAATAACCGACGAAACCGGCAAGAAAGCTTGGTCGAACCCCTTCTTTTTCTAAGACAAACATCTTGGTGTATCTTGTTGTCTTTTTTCGGGTGCTTCCATGCAAAACATTCTGGTGTGCCAGACAGGCGGTTGGATCGGCGATATGGTGATGCTGACACCTACCTTGCGTGCCTTGAAACACACGTACCCTAAATCCGATCTAACGCTTCTGCTGCGTCCTCGCGTGGCAGATTTAATGCAAACGCACCCTTACGTTGACACTTGCATCGTTGATAATAAAACAGAAGGTCGCTATCGATCGCTTACAAGTTTAGTTCATCAAATACGCGATAAGACTTTTGATGCTGCTGTTGTGTTGCATCCTACCTCATTCCGCAACGCGCTTCTTCCCTTCCTCGCACGCGTTCCGATACGCGTCGGAACCAATATCGGTGGGCGTGGGATGCTCCTGACACTGTCTTGTGAGGATGATACGGAGATACACGAGGTAGATCGATATTTGCGGGTCTTGCAGCTACTTAATATTAATAATGTCCCGTCGTCTCTGGAGTTTTGGCATACGGATACTGATCGACGGTTTATTGAACGTCTCTTGCGCGCTGAAGGGATCCTACCGGATGACCGAATTATCGCCCTCAATTTAGGTGCGACATGGGCAACGAAGCGGTGGGATATGTTGAATTTTGCCGATGTTATCCAGCAAGTCGCTCGCCTTACTCCCGAAATCAAGGTTGTGTTAACGGGTGCGTCTGATGAACAGGAACTGGCAAAAGCGTTGCTAACTTCGCTATCGGTTATTAACCTCATCGGGAAAACAGACCTTTTACAACTTGGTGCGTTGTTGGAGAGATGTGAAGTGTGCCTGACCTGTGATAGCGGTCCAATGCACATCGCCGCAGCAGTTGGCACACCAACAGTGACACTCTTCGGCCCAACGAATCCAGTGCGCCATCGACCCTATGGAACTGGACACACTGTTATTGAAAAATCTGTCTCGTGTCGTCCGTGTTACAAACGGATTTGTCATCGACACGATGCACCACACCTCTGCATGAAAGAAATTGGCACCGTTGAAGTCATGCAGGCATTAGAGATGAAGCTACATCGGAAGATTTACGATGGCTAAACATCATACCTAAAATAAAAATTAAGGAACAGTAATGAAAAACATCCGCGCATTGGTATTTGATTTTGGTGGAACTTTAGATGGAAACGGTATCCACTGGTTAGAGCGGGCATATCAGTTTATTCACGAGCGTTGCCCAGAAATTACACGTGAGGCATTTGACATAGCAGATAAGGCATCAGTAACAGAATTCGCACTCGGAGATTCTTCGCATAAGTGGTCTTATCAAGACGGTTCGATGCTGCCGATTGGGGCAGTCGCATCTGAGTATGCAGCGCGTTGTACTTTAAGGGAGACTACTGATGCGATTGCGGTGGGAATCTACAAACGGTTAGGTTTGAGCAATCAGATGAAAGAGGAATATGTTGAGTGGTTCTGTCTGGGTGCAGCAGAAAGTCTTGCCGACAATCGACAATGGCTCGAAACGCTTTATGACGCCTATCAGCTTGCTGTAATTAGTAATAACTTCGGAAATACGCGTGGCTGGTGCGACGCATATGGGCTTTCGCCACTGCTTGGATCGATTATAGATTCTACCGTTTTGGGCATAGCGAAGCCAGATGCTCGTATTTTTGAGGAAGCTTTGTCAGAATTAGACGTCCCACCGAATCAAGCCATCTATGTTGGGGATAGTTACGCAGCCGATATGGTTGGTGGGAAAAACGCAGGTATGTGGACGGCGTGGCTTATCGGTAGCCAAGAGAAACCATGTCCAGATCCATCCATGGTTGATATTAGGCTCTCGCATCTGCACAAGTTGACCGATTTTTTGCCTGCATAATAAATTTAAATGGAAATGGGCAGACATTTCGTTCTGCCCATCAAAAAAAGACCATAAAGATAAGAGGCATTGCTACATTTCGCGATGGAGAGCAATGACTTTACCGAGTATCGTCACCTCATTAACATCAAAAATACTCGGTTCAATGGCAGGATTTTCCGGTTGTAACCGTACTTGGTTGCCATCAATAAAGAAACGTTTCACTGTCGCTTCATCTTCAACCATAGCGACAACAATATCGCCCGGATCAGCGTCTGACTGTCTTTTAACGATGACATAATCACCTTCTAAGATACCGACACCAATCATGCTGGAGCCCATAATTCGGAGGGCGAAACATTCGTAATTATTTACCATGCGGGTTGGGATAGGAAGGGTGCCTTCAATATTTTGAGATGCGAGGAGGGGAGTTCCTGCTGCAACGCGTCCAAAAATCGGAATTTCGATAATGTCTCGTTCTGCTTCCACCAAGACCGGATTCGCACTTTCTTCTTCAAGCCATTTACTGGTGACAATCTTGGGTTGTGCTTCCTTCAGGATAGAAATCGCACGCGGTTTGCCCTCTTCTCGACCAATATACCTTTTTTTCTCAAGCGCGTTGAGATGGTCATGTGCCGCCTTTTCAGAGAAGCCGAATTGACTACCAATCTCGCGAATCGTTGGCGGATAACCTTCTTTAATACACTTCTGGATGTAATTAAAGATCTCACGCTGTCTATTCGTCAGCTTCTTTGCCATGGGTAACCTCTCATAATAAGCATTAGTTTATATATGTATATTATACTATATGCAGGTTAAGAATGCAAGAAAAAAATTAAATCTTACATCAGTTCCTAAAATCATCTTCCACCAAATTGAAACCTAACACTGCTATTAACGTCTTAATTAAGGGAAAAATACACAAAATGCGAAATCAAACACTTTTTTTATCATTTTTTACACATAACCGTCGGACACTTGATAAATTTCCGCCAACCTCTACTGTCTTCTGTTGCGTGTTCGCTATAATCGCTTTATTGGTTGGGGTGGTGAGTTCAGGTTCTGCCGAAGAAAAAACAGAGAAGGTAAAACTTGATACCATCGTCAAAGACTTTACGCTCAAAGACGCTGCTGGCACACCTCACACGTTGTACAAATTGAGTGAAGAAAATCCTGCTACTGTCGTTCTCTTTCTTGCGACGCAGTGTCCGATAGCCACAGACTATGCGGAGCGGATTGTCGCTTTGTTTAAAGTTTATGAGAAAAAAAATGTACAGTTTATCGGTATCAATTCGAACAAGCAAGAAAAAGTTGACGAGATTGCGAAATATAATGAAAAGCACGGCTTTGAATTCCCTGTCTTGAAGGATCCAGAGAATAATATTGCGGATTATTTTGGGGCGAGAAGAACACCAGAGGTGTTTTTACTTGATAGCGAATGCGTGCTTCGCTATGCTGGTGCAATTGACAACAGCCCGAAAGAGCCTACAAAACACTATCTTCAAAGTGCTTTGGATTTACTAATTGCTGGGGAAGCGATCCCCAAGGAATCCAAAAAGACAAGAGCGGTGGGCTGTACGATTAAACGAGTGCGAAAAACCAGTGTAAATGATAGAACACCCTGAATACTTAGCCGTAGCCTCAGTTCTCTATTGAACATCACCTCGGAGGGGTAAGACAAAATGCGTCGATTCTTATACCATTGTTTTCAAGCGGTCCTAAGCCTGCTTTGGGTGGTATGTATTCTTGTGTTTTTAGCGGTTTTTGCAGGAATCGGATTTGCAAGTGGCATCCTTTTAGCCTGTTGGGAAGATGTACGCGATATTGATCTTAATCGGCTTGAATATAACGTGGACCCCGAAACGTGGAGACAACATCTGGAGGTCTATTCATCGGTCTGCGAAGTACAAAAAGGGGATAAAATTGAATTTTTACGGGATAAATTGGGACGTTTGAAATATAAGAAGGTCGCAGAGATCATTCCGAGATTGAGCGAACCCGGAGAGTATGCTGAGACGCGAGATGCTGATGGGAGCCGCACGCTACGTATCCATCTGCGGGAATTTGAATACCCGAATCTTGATGCAGAGACAGGACATATCCATATTTCAGTTAAGGATGGGAGAATTGCATCTATTAGAAATGAAGATGGTGGGGTACGCCAGAATTTTTACCTTGAACCGGAAAAAATAGCCGAATTTGCTGACGATGAGGGTTCCACGCGACGCTTGATTCCACTACTCCAGATGCCTACAAAGTTGACGGGTGCTTTCATTGCTATTGAGGATCACCGCTTTTCCAATCACTGGGGCATTGATATTATACGACTTGCTGGGGCAGTAAAAAACACTGTGGTGAACGGCAGCCGATTGGCTGGGACAAGTACCTTAACGCAACAGTTGGCGCGAAATATTTACCTGTTTGATCAGAGATCCGTGAGAGACCTTGGTAGGAAAGCCAGAGAGATACTCCTTGCGGTGAGAATTGAGAAGGTTTTTTCTAAAGATGAGATTTTAGAGCGATATCTGAATCATGTTGACTTAGGCAGGTCGAGATATGGCGGCAAAACGTTTCACGGTGTCCAGCAAGGAGCACTCGGATATTTTGGGAAGCAGGTGTCAGAACTGGATTACCACGAGTGCGCCTTACTCGCTGCCCTTCCAAAAGGACCGTTCGCCTTCTCGCCTTTTTCCAACCCTGAAGATGCGAAGAATCGACGAGATATAGTGTTAGATAGGATGCTGGCACAGGAATATATTCCAGCATCTGAATGGCTCGTAAGTCGAAATGCACCACTCCTTCCACCCAATCTTGGTGAGGGACGTACCAGGGTTGTTGCCAAGGAAGCTGGACACTTCTTGGAATATATCCGTGAAGAACTCGTTCGCCTTCCCGAACTTAAAGATAAATTGTATAGCGGAGGATTGAAGGTCTACACAACAATAGACATGTCTATGCAATCCGTCGCTGAAAGGGAGGTCGCAAAACACCTTCGCGTGATGGATAAGACATACAGTAGACGTCTGCCTGATTACGATGTCAATAAACGGAACCCGTATGGTATTGATCCAATTGATAGTTATCTACAAGCTGCACTCATTGCTTATGAACCCAAGACAGGACATGTTAAAGCAATGGTAGGCGGACGCGATTACCAAATCACGGAAACGAAAATTAATTTCTACAATCGCGCTATTGGAAGCGCGAGAAGACAACCCGGATCTGCTCTTAAACCGATAGTTTTCGCCGCTTTGTTAGAAGAGCCAGCAATCCTAACGCCTGCAACAGTTATTGTTGATGAGAGATGGGGCATCCTTCCGTTCCCCGGACAGCCGGTGTGGTATCCTCGGAATTACAGCAAGGTATATAAAGGTCGCGTCATTATGCGCGACGTACTCACGAGATCGATTAACGTCCCGACAGCGAAAGCAGTGTTGGAGACACCCATAGGTGATAATGGGACATGGCAGGGTATAAATCGCATCGTAGATTTAACGAAACGTATGGGGATTAAGAGTCCAATGGACCCAAAACCCGCCCTCTCTTTAGGTGCGTCTGGTGTGACAGTCCTTGAGTTGACCTCTGCGTATGGAATCTTTGCAAACGGTGGAGTCCAGACGAAACCAGTGCATATTCAATATGTCCTCGACTCAGCAGGCACTGTAATTTACCCATCTGGCAACCATGAGATTGTGCGCCCAAAAGTGTTGGATGAAAGGGTAGCATATCAGATTACTTCCTGTTTGGAGAATGTAATGAAAAGCGGAACGGGTAGACGTGCGATACGGATGGGGCTGACTCGACCTGCAGCAGGTAAAACGGGTACAACCAATGATAACGTGGATGCATGGTTCGTCGGTTATACGGCAGATCTGGTCGTCGGTGTTTGGGTTGGGTTTGATAAAAATCGCTCAAGTCGCCGGAACTACAATCAGGAAGGTGCTAAGGCAGCACTGCCAATTTGGGCACAATTCGTGATTGATGCTGCACGTGGGCCGCATAAGGAGTTTCCTGTTCCTGATGGTATTGTCTTCAGAGACATTGATAAAAGGAGTGGACTTCTCAAAAGAACGGGATGTCCTGACGAAAACATTAGTACTGAGCCTTTTATTGAAGGTCAGGAACCACAAGCACTCTGTAATCTCCACAGATAGCCCAAAACATTTAGTTCCAGTTTCTCTTTCTCATTAACTATAGCCTATGCTCTTTTGGTAGGCGCGGTTTTGCGGCGTACTCGCCCAGATGCGACTTGCATCCTAACCGCGCCTAACTTTATAATGCTACGACTGAAAACTGAAAACTAAATAACATATCTCCCTACACATTTCAGGCAAAATATGGTATACTATATGAGATCCATTACCACCATATAAATTTCTGATAGTTCCATATAGATGTAGTTCGTAAACCCCATTGCAAAGATAATCGAACCTGTGAGCAGGAGTAAAAAGCCAAAATGAGACAGAATTGGGAGTTGCTAACGGAAATTGATGAGCCAGAAGATAACATTTCAGAATTGGAAGACCAGCAATTTGAGTTAGTCTCAGATTTTGAACCTCAAGGCGACCAACCTCAAGCCATTGACCAACTTACAAACGGACTCCTACGTGGCGACAAAGCGCAGACGCTGCTGGGTGTAACGGGTTCCGGTAAAACGTACACGATGGCGAATTTAATCGAGAACGTCCAGTTGCCCACACTTGTAATATCGCCCAATAAGACACTCTCCGCGCAACTTTACAACGAATTCCGACTGTTTTTTCCAAATAACGCTGTTCATTATTTCGTTAGCGATTACGAATACTATCAGCCGGAGGCATACATCCCTGCCACCGATACCTTTATTGAAAAGGATGTTCGCATTAACGAAGAAATCACGCGTATGCGGCTTGCTTCAACGGCATCCCTAATATCCCGCCGTGATGTCATTGTTGTTGCAAGCGTTTCTTGTCTCTACGGTCTCGGATCTCCGCGCGAATTTGAGAACCAAAGGGTTTGTATATCAGTCGGAGAGGTGATCCGTCGCGATGCACTCCTGCGCGCTTTGGTTGATATTCAATACGTTCGGAACGATGTGGAGTTCTGGCAAGGCATCTTCCGCGCACGTGGCGATGTTGTTGAAGTTTTTCCCGCTTATAGCGAAAATGCTTATCGTATCGAACTCTTCGGCGACGAAATTGATCGCATTAGCGAGATTGATACCACAACAGGTGAGGTATTGGGACGGCATGACTCGCTTGAAATTTATCCCGCTAAGCACTTCATGACCGATGCTGAAATCTTCGACGAGGCATTAATTAATATTGAGCTTGAACTCCAAGCGCGGATTCTGGAATTTGAGAAGGAAAATAAATTGTTGGAAGCGCAACGTATTGAGCAGCGCACCCGTTTCGATTTGGAAATGCTACGGGAGGTGGGTTACTGTTCTGGCATTGAAAACTACTCGCGGCATCTCTCTGGGTTACAACCCGGTGAACCACCGTATTGCCTTATGCATTACTTCCCCGATGATTTTCTGCTTTTTATTGATGAGTCTCACGTAACCATCCCGCAGCTACGAGGCATGTATCGTGGCGATCGATCGCGGAAGGAGACACTTGTCAAGTACGGTTTCCGCTTGCCTTCGGCATTGGACAATCGCCCGCTCCGTTTCGATGAAGTTGAAAAGCGCGTCAATCAAGTTATTTTCGTCTCTGCGACTCCCGGTCCCTATGAAATGGAGAGCGCTGAACAAATTGTTGAGCAAATCATCCGTCCTACTGGACTCGTTGATCCCAAGATTACGATCCACTCTGTAAGGGGGCAAGTAGACCACCTCATCGGTAGAATCAAAGAACGGGTCAAGCAGAAACAGCGTGTTCTCGTTACCACCCTCACGAAGCGGATGTCAGAGGACCTAACCGAGTACTTAACCGAAGCAGGTATCCGTGCCGATTACATGCACTCTGAAATTGATGTGTTTGATCGTGCGCGCATTCTACGCCAACTTCGCGAAGGCGTTTTCGATGTCCTTGTCGGTATCAATCTGCTTCGTGAAGGATTGGATTTACCAGAGGTCTCTCTTGTCGCAATCTTAGACGCTGATCGTCCCGGTTTTCTCCGCTCTGTTAGGTCTCTCGTTCAAACTGCTGGACGTGCTGCCCGAAACGTTGATGGCGAGGTAATCTTATACGGAGACAATGTTACGGATGCGATGGCAGAAGCGATACAGGAAACACAGCGTCGCCGAGACATTCAACTCCAATATAACACTGATAACGACATCACACCCGTCACAATTGAAAAAGCGATACAAGAACTTATCGCTGAGTCTCAGACTGAGTATGAGACAAAAGGACCTGACAAGCCAGTTGTTACCGTCGAAGACATTGAGCCTCAAGATATAGAATCGCTAATAACAGATCTAACACGACAGATGCGAAAGGCTGCCCTTGAACTTGATTATGAAGAAGCCGCTGCCTTACGAGATCGTATTGCCGAACTCAAGGAGCAGTCGGCGACACAATAGCCGCAACCATTTCAAAAAACTATAATTGTTCTTTGATTTAAACCTTGCATTCCAAAGCCTAATCTGCTAATATGCAGTAATTGATTGTAATTTCAAACTTATCATTTTGATCTTCAGAGGATTAGTTATTTCGCGATTCTGAAGTAAAAAACATTAATCCTCTTAGGAGCAGAGAAAGGACTTTACGATGTTTGTTTGTGTAGCCTGTGGTTATTTGTGGAAGGAAGCAGATAGCCCACCAGATGAGTGCCCAGCATGCACGGCACCCAAAGAAAAATACATTCCTTATGATGACAGAGCAGAACGATGGGTCAAACGCGCAGTAGCGGCGCATGTCATGTACCCAGATGAAGAAGGCGCAGACCTTCGCGCAGAAAATTCCGCACTCTCGTCACATATCAGATTTGCCCTCGTTGGGTTACTTGGTGACGTACAGAAAGAGTAAGATGTGGGAAGAGCCTCGGTTCACGAATCGAGGCTTCTTTCCTGCTTTTCAGCCATAGCCTCGTTTTTTATGAGACTTGTGTTAAAACGCTATAACCCCAGCACTCGGCTGGGGCTTTGATAACAGAAAGGACGCGGCATTGTCCAACAACGGAAATTGCCACAATAAGGAGAAAATGAAACAGATACGTTATCTGCTGATTCTATTCCTCGTTTCCTTACACGGAATGGCATCAGCACAAGACCTTTCAGACCGTGTGATAGAGCATATTTACCCCAATGGTCTGAAGTTGTTAATGATTGAACGCCATACCTCCCCTACAATTGCCCCATACATCCTTTTTAGAGCCGGTTCCGTAGATGAATCAGACGATACACGCGGTATTGCGCACATGTTAGAACACATGTTGTTCAAAGGTACTAAAACAATTGGCACATCAGACTACGAAAAAGAAATGGAAGTGCTTTCCGAGATTGATCGGATAGGCGATGCACTCGACATGGAACGTGCAAAAGGCTCCAGAGGAGATGCTGATAAGATCACCGAATTGGAAGCGGCACTCAAAGAACAACAAGAGCGCGCAAAGGAATGGATTGTCACCGGCGAATATACCGAGATTTATACACAACACGGTAGCACTGGATTCAATGCTGGCACCTCTGTTGACTATACCATTTACACCGTCGAATTACCCGCTAACAAATTAGAGTTGTGGGCAATGCTTGAATCTGACCGTATCAAGAACGCCGTCCTACGCGAATTTTATGTTGAGCGTGAAGCAGTAAAAGAGGAACGCCGGATGCGAGTTGATACCCAACCCGGTGGTAAGCTTTATGAACAGTTTATTGCTGCTGCTTTCACTGCGCATCCTTACGGTATGCCGATTATCGGTTGGCCCTCAGATATCGCTATGCTCAATCGCCGCAAAGCTGAGGAATTTTTCCGCACCTATTATGCACCCAATAACTCTATCATGGTTATTGTTGGAAGTATTAATCCTGACGAAACTATCGCGCTTATTGAGAAATACTTCGGCGATATTCCCTCGCAACCGCTACCTCCTGAAGTCACGACTGATGAACTTCCGCAAGAAGGTGAACGTCGCATTGAAGTCGAATTTGACGCTGAACCGCAACTCATGATTGGATATCATAAGCCAACGATCCCGCATTTTGATGACTATGTGTTCGATATGATTAGTGCGATACTTTCTGATGGACGCACCTCTCGATTTTACAAGAATATCGTTGAAGAGGGGATAGCTGTCTCTGCTAATGCGATAAATGGGTATCCTGGCGGACGCTATGACAATCTTTTTGTCGTAAATGCTACACCGCGGTCACCACACACTGCCGCCGATGTTGAAGAAGCAATTTACGCCGAACTCGAAAGACTCAAAACCGAACCCGTTGCGGAAAAGGAATTTAAACGCATTCTCAAACAGGTTGATGCCAGTTTCATCCGAGGTCTCAGTTCAAATGCTGGAATGGCGCGGCAGTTAACTTTCTATGAAGGACTCGCTGGTGACTGGCGCTATATACTGGGTTGGCGCGAAAAAATGTATAAGATTACGCCAGAAGACATCATGAAAGTCGCAAATACCTATTTCACAAAAAGCAATCGCACCGTCGCTACGCTCGTAAAGAAAGAAGCAGTAGCACCCGCTGGTGACGACGCGGAGGGCAACGAATAATGAAAAAATGGACCTTTACAGGACTTCTTATTACCACACTGATTGCTGGTCTCATTGTGTGGGCGACTCCGTCTACATTCGCGAAACCGCATGAAGAACTCACTTATGAACCGATTGAATTTAAGCCTCCTGTTCCTGAGAAGCGAATGCTCTCAAACGGAGTGAAACTCTACCTAATTGAGGACCATGAGTTACCACTTTTCAATATCAGGGGTTTAATTAAAACCGGCGATATCTACGACCCAGCAGATAAGGTGGGATTGTCATCGATATTCTCAAGCGTTATGCGGACAGGTGGCACTGTGTCGCGTGAACCAGACGCACTGAATGAGGAATTGGAATCTATGGCGGCTTCTGTTGAAGTCGGCATGTCCCGCGAATATGGCACAGTGAGACTATCAACACTCGCAGAAGATATCGAAAAAGGTTTAGAAATCTTTGCCGATGTACTCAGGAATCCTGCTTTTCGTGAAGATAAATTAGAACTCCGTAAGCAACAGTCTATTGAGCGAATTCGCCGACGCAACGATAATCCTATCCAGCTCGCATGGCGTAACTTTTCTGAACTGCTCTACGGAAAAGATCATCCGTTCGGATGGTATACTGAAATGGAGGGCATAGAGAGCATTACTGTTGACGATCTCAAAGCGTTTCATGCCAAATATTACCATCCTAATAATTTGATGCTCGCAATTACAGGCGATTTTGATACGGAAACTTTGATTGCGCAACTCGAAAAGGTTTTTGAGGGTTGGGAATCCGCAGAGATCGCGTTTCCAGAAGTTCCAACGGTGGATGCTATGCCCAAACAGTCCGTTAATTACATCTTCAAAGAACTTCCTCAAACGACGATGTTAATTGGACACTTCGGTATCAAACGCACACCAGATTTTCCCGACTTCTTCGCGCTCCGCGTCATGAATGATATTCTCGGTGAAAGTGGATTCACCTCCCGTCTTATGACTGAAGTGCGCGAGAAGGCAGGACTCGCCTATATGGTAGGCAGCATCATGCAGACGACTTACTACACGAATCCGGGGGAATGGTTCGCTTATTCGCAGACCCGAACTGAGAAAACAGCGGAGGCAATTGCCCTCATTATTGATGTCGTCAAAGGGCTCCGCGATGTCCCTGTGCCAGCAGATGAACTGCAGCGCACCAAAGATTCGCTCGTTAATTCGTTTGTTTTTGGTTTTGAAAGCAGTTCGCAAATCGCCTTTCAACAAATGATGCTTGACTATCGTGGTTATGCGCCGGACTTCCTTGAGACTTATACTGAGAATATCGCCAAAGTTACAGCGGAAGATGTGCAAGCAGTCGCACAAAAATACCTACACCCGGACGCACTCACTATTGTTACCGTCGGCAATAAAGAAAACTTTGATCGACCCCTTGATGAGTTTGGAGAGGTTAACGAAATTGAGATAGAGCGACCAGAACCACCTCCTGCGGAACCTATGCCTGAGGCAAGTGAGACGGATATGGCGAAAGCCAAGGAAGTCCTCGCTGCGACAGTTGAAGCACACGGTGGTATTGAGAAGTTGCAAGCTGTGAAAAACGTTGTCTTGGAAGGACGTGCCACTGCCAACTCACCGATGGGACCAATGCAAATGGAAGGCAAGTCATACTATGTCTATCCTGACAAATTCAGGCAGGATGTCAAGCTGCCGCAAGGTGAAATGGGATATGTCTTTGATGGTACCTCCGGGTTTGCATTAACACCCATGGGAGTTCAACCCCTTCCTCCTGATATGCTTAACGCCTTTAAGGATGGTGTGTTCCGGGAAACGATATGGCTTCTGACCAATCTCTCGCAAAACGATATATCAGTGCAGTATGCCGGCACGGAAGAGGTCCAGAGCAAATCCGCGCACGTTCTTCTCGTTCCGCAGCCATCTGGCGAGGTCTTGAAGCTTTTTGTGAGTGAAGAGACACACCTAATTGTAAAGTTTGCCTTTCGCGAGACAGCACAAGGTGTTACGGCAAACAGAGAAACGTTCGTAGATGATTATCGCGATGTTGATGGTATCAAAGTCGCCCATCATATTGTACAGAATGTGGATGGTGAACTCTTTACCGAAAACTGGATCTCAGGCGTTACACTGAACGCTGAGATTGATGAATCGCTATTCCAGGAACCAAATTAAGCTGTTTTCCTCGCAAGCGGGGAAATAAAATTGGTAGGTGCGGTTTCTAACCGCACCAGTCCTCCCTGCAAGCGGAAAAATATATTATGAAAGAATTAAATCTACGCGTCCGTTACTTTCAGGATAGCACACCACCAGATATACCGTGTCGTGAAACCGCTTTCATCCGTCGTGAGTTTGAGATGCCGTTGCCAATTGAGGAAACAGCATTGGTACTCGTAGATCTGTGGAACGTCCATTTCATTGAGAGTTGGATAGAACGTGCAGCACAAATAACAACTGAATGTGTTGTACCAGCCATAGATGCGGCACGCCAGGCGGGCTTGACGATCGTGCATGCTCCCTCGCCGCCGGTAGCGGAGCAGTATCCACAACTCCAGCGGCACAAGCCACCTGAACCGTCTGCTCCATCGGCGTGGCCACCCTCCGCTTTCCGAAGCCGTGAGGGAGACTACGCCGTTTACCGCGGTCCCCGTAGTCAACCTCCGGGTATAGGTGTTCATTGGGACAAGCTCGCATCACAACTCTCTGTCTCTCCCGCAGTTGATGTGAAGCCTGAAGAATATGTTATCGCGACAGGACAGCAGTTGCATAAGCTGCTTGAGGAGCGGGGTATCTTGCATCTAATCTTTGCTGGTTTCGCAACGAATTGGTGTGTATTGGGTAGGGATTACGGCATCCGTTCTATGTCGCGGTATGGCTATAACATCGTACTACTCCGAGATGCCACGACGGGTGTAGAGTTTCCAGATACCTACGATAACCTGTTCACCACAGAAATCTCCGTTCGGGAGGTAGAACAGCAGTACGGCTTTAGCGCATCAAACGCCGACTTCTTTAAGGCAGTAGAGAAACTTCCAGCGTAGAGATGCTTCTGATGAAGTACGTACTATTTTTTCACTGAGGGCGAGGTCTTGTACCTCGCCTCTTTGCGTACCAAACGCGATTAACTTTTCTGGTTATCTTGCCAAACTCGGGGGAGAAATTGTTTTACGAAGGTAGGGCAAATGCGTTCTTGAACTTTCGGAAGCGGCGGGTAAAGAATGCCACAGCCTCTGGATCTTGACGTTTCGGGGAAAACTCATAAGTGCCTTCACCCTCTGCATCATAAGACAGCGCGTAAACGCCTCGCGAGTGCCGCCCGATCGCAATCAGACCAGTAGCCTGTCCACCCCGATATCTTTCAGATATATTTTTGTGTCCAGTTGAAATAGCGATAATCCCATAGACGTGCGAATACCCAACTGAAATAACGCCGACAGAGGACATCCCTCCTATAGAGATCACACCACAGGAAAGGAAACCTCCAATCGAAATCACTCCAGCAGAAAAGTTGCCGACTGAGACAATCCCAAAAGAGAAGTGACCGACTGAAACTATTCCTGACGCGAAAATTCCGAACACTATGTGTGGGAACCCTAAGTCTAACAGCAGAGATTCCCCTGCGTGCCACATACGTAGAAAGCTTGTGACATCGACTTTAGTTTGTTCTAAATACCAAGCAATGGCGTATGCTATATAAGGCGCGCAAACCAAGATAACTACAACCGCAAAAATAGTGTTGAATTTCCGAACATATCCATTGAAGATACTTCGGAAGGTTTCCACGTCAAAAGGATAGTTATGGAGATATTCAGTTTTCGTCTGTTTTTCTGAGATTTCTGGCATTTCTATGTCCTCTCTAACGCCAGAAAGGTGGGTTTTCAACGTCTTATATCTATGCCTTTTAATCCGCAGCGTGAACCCCGCAATATCCGCAACTAGTAGCTTCCAACGGTGGGAGTTCAGGATAATTCCCACGCGCATGTCGCCACGCGAGAACTCCCTCAGCAATCATCCAAATCTGCAACGCCTCCACAGCAACACCAAATCCAAAGAGTAGGTATTTGCCAGTGAAGAGCCAGCCTGTATGTGGGTTGAACATCTGATGGAGCATTGCCCACGCAGGCATGACGAGCATGACAAGCATCGGGAGAAACGCGAACCAGATCGGTTTGTTCCTGCGCACAAGATAGAAGACGATGACCATAAAGGCTAAGCCAGCCAAGAGTTGATTCGTCGCGCCAAAGAGAGGCCAGAGCGTCAAACCACCACTACCCGGTCCACTCGGTCCCTGCAGCAAAGCGACAGCCGCAGCGAACACTAACGCAATTGCTGTAGCGATGTAACGATTCGTCAATGGTTTAAAGTTGACGGTTTGCGCCAGTTCAAAGATGACGTACCGTTGAAGCCGTGTCGCTGTGTCTAATGTGGTCGCAGCGAAACTCGCTACAAGTACAGCCATAATCGAAATACTCATCTTCAGAGGGATACCGAGAGAGGCAAGAAAGTTTCCGCCACCATCAACAAACGCACTCACCTTTGCCTTGAGTCCATGACTTGCCCAACCACTGACGACCGTGGTAGTGCCGTCAATGTTTGTTTCTGTTTTGATTGCGTAACGGGTCTTCCACGCATCTTGGTTAGTAAGCGGAGCTGCGGTTTCTGCCTTGACAATAGGTTCAAAAGCGTAACTCGCACCCGTGCCAGTACGATTGAAAATACCCATACCAATACCGGCACAGCAGGCGAGGATAACAATCACAGCAAGTCCACCCTCAAGCAGCATCGCGCCGTAGCCAACGTATTGGGCATCGCCTTCTGATGCTACCTGTTTGCTGGAAGTCCCGGAACTCACCATACAGTGGAAGCCACTAACAGCACCGCACGCAATGGTAATAAACAGGAAGGGCCAAATTGGTGGGGCGTCCGGTGGAATGTCGGATGCAACAGCAGGGGCGGATGCTACCAAATCTGCTCCGCCAGTAAATCCCGCAACGGCGAGTCCAAGGACGAGTAAAAGGAGTGCTAATACCAGTTCGTGACTATTGATAAAGTCTCTCGGTTGCAGGAGTGTCCATACAGGCAACACTGAGGCAATGAAGCAGTAGACAAAAAGCACCAGGGTCCAAATCACTACGACGTTCAGGTAAGTTTGTCCAAGCAGTGGAATGCCAAGCCATTGTCCTAAATCAATCGGTAGGATGTAAGCTCCAACTGCCATCGCTATATACATGATGCCAAGCGCAACGATAGAGGGAACAAGGATATTACCACCTCTGCGATAAATCCAGAGGCCGATGGCAACAGCAAGCGGAATTTCTATCCAAACGGATAGGACAGATTCAGGATAGTAGGAGAAAATCAGGGCAATGACCAAGCCGAAGATGGCGAGGACAATGGTCAAACCCATGAAGAGGACGAAAAGGAAGAGAAATTTAGCGCGGGGACCAATCATTCTACCCGCGACTTCGCCTACGCTCTGTCCACGATTGCGGAGGGAGACAACAAGCGCACCAAAGTCATGAACGGCACCGATAAAGACTGAACCGAGGACAACCCATAACAGTGCAGGCAACCATCCCCAAAAGACAGCAATCGCCGGACCCACAATCGGACCCGTACCAGCGATGCTCGTGAAGTGATGTCCAAAGATGATCTCTTTTTTCGTAGGGACATAATCGACATCATCTTGTAATTCTTGACTCGGTACCTTTGCTTGATCGTCCAAGCCAAAAATTTTTCTTGCTAACCATTTGCCATACGTATGATAGGCAACGATGAAGCCGACAAAGCTCAGAACCGCAATGATAAGTGTATTCATAAGCGAAGTTCCAACTTTTTCAAGGTCGTGCTCGCGAACTGACTTCGTTTATCTGACGCCGGTTAATATCTCGAAGGTGAGTTGATCCAATTTTTCGTAGCCAAGTCCTTTTTGTGCCAGCGTATCCGGTTCAAAGTCTATCTTTCTCAGTTTACCAACGCTCTCAGCATTGTAGTGTGCCATGAGTGCTTCAAGTTCAACATCACGCGCGTGCAGTTCGGCGAGGATGCCTTGAATCTCAGCGTCCTCGTTGAATTGACGTGCTTTCTCTTTGAGTATCAGATAACTCCGCATGCACCCTGCAGCGAAGTCCCAGACGCCTTGTTCGTCTTCCGTTCTGTAGGCGTGTGCGTCAAAGTGTCGATTACCATCCCAGTTAACATCTTCGAGGAATTTGACGAGGAAGAACGCGCCTTTAATGTTTTCGGAGCCAAACCGCAAGTCCTGATCGAAACGACTCATCTTCTGATCATTCAGATCGATATGAAAGAGTTTACCCGACTCGTATGCCTGTGCGACACCGTGGATGAAGCTTAATCCAGCCATCGTTTCGTGGGCAAATTCAGGATTAACACCTACCATTTCTGGGTGATCAAGTGTTTCGATAAAGTGGAGCATGTGTCCAGTCGTCGGTAAGTAGATGTCCCCGCGCGGTTCATTCGGCTTCGCTTCTAACGCAAAGCGGAGGTCGTAGCCCTGATCTTTGACGTAGTGCGTAAAGTAGTTCATCGCCTCGCGGTTCCACTTGACGGTATCGGGTCCGTTTTTAGCGGCATCCACTTCCGCGCCTTCACGTCCACCCCAAAATACGTAGACAGTTGCGCCAAGTTCTACACCGAGATCAATGGCATTCAGCGTTTTCTGGATTGCAAATGCTCGCACCTTTGGGTCGTTAGAGGTAAACGCACCATCTTTAAAGACAGGATGATAAAAGAGATTTGTTGTTGCCATCGGCACTTTCATGCCGTGATCGTCGAGTGCTTTTTTGAATTCACTAACAATTTGATCACGTTCGACTGCTGAGGCATCAAAGGGGACCAGGTCGTTATCGTGTAGATTGACGCCATACGCGCCCAACTCGCTTAATTTTTTTACAGTGTAAGTAGGTTTCAAGGGGGGCCTGACAACATCACCGAATGGATCGCGTCCCGGATTACCCACGGTCCATAATCCAAAGGTAAATTTATGCTCAGGCTTAGGCTGATACTGTTCTGACATGCATGCGCTCCTGTTATTGTTAATTTTTGCAAAAATTCGCTAACGAACATCTAAATTATACCATACTTTGCGGATTCGTTGCAAATTTTTGTAGTCGTATCATTGTTCGGTTTGCTACGTCAAGGCGGACAGTTGAGATTTAAAGGCGTGAACGAAAGGTAGGATGTAACACTCAGGGGGATTACTCTTTGTAGTCCATGTTTACCGCTTAGTAAGGGTTCAGGGTGTGTATGCGCAGAGCATTACGCGTCGAGGTGTGCACCAATCTGCTTCAGAACACCCTCATAATCTGCTTCCAATTCAATCGGCGCATTCAAGTAGCGTGGGGGCGGTTCACCGGGATCTGTATTGTGATATGCTACCTTGAAGTCTGGGAATTTGAGACCATTTGCTGTGGAGATGACGATAACTCGGTCATCTCGCCGGATCTGTTTACGCGCTACCATTTTCATCAGCACTGCCAGTGCTACACCGGTATGTGGACAATTGAATAAACCTGTCCTGTCTGCTTTCGCCGCAGCGTCAGCCAATTCCTTTTCGGATGCTTGGTCAACGATGCCATCAAACCGTTTTAGAATCCGGATAGCACGGTGAATTGAGACTGGGTTTCCAATCTGGATTGCTGTCGCTTGTGTCGACTGTGCCGTAATCGCGTGGAATTCTGTAAAACCCGTTTGGTAACTTCGATAGAGTGGATTTGCCCGTTCGGCTTGCGCACAGGCAATGCGTGGAAGCTTATCTATAAGACCGAGTTCCAACATCATTAGGAAACCTAATCCGAGAGCTGAGACATTGCCGAGATTACCACCTGGAATAATGATCCAATCCGGAACTTCCCAATCAAACTGCTGCACTATTTCCGTACTAATGGTTTTTTGTCCCTCGATTCGGATGGAATTAATCGAATTCGCGAGGTAAAAATCTCTCCGAGCAGCGAGTTTTTGGACTATCGCCATACATCCATCGAAATCGGTCTCCAGTGAAAGCGTCAATGCACCGTTAGCAATGGGTTGGATGAGTTGTTCGCGTGTAACTTTCGCTTTTGGCAAGAGAATAATAGCTGGGATCCCCGCCGCAGATGCATACGCTGCCAGTGAGGCGGAGGTGTCGCCAGTGGATGCGCACATGACGGCACGAATGTTTCCAGATTCAGCAATAATCTGTCTAACCATTGAGACGAGGACGGTCATACCAAGGTCTTTAAAAGAGCCTGTGTGACTGTTACCACATTGCTTAATCCAGAGATCAGTTAAGCCGAGTTGTTCACCAAAACGTTCTGCCCAGAATAGATTCGTCCCACCTTCATACATGGAGATAATATTACTGTCGTCAACATTCGGGCAAACAAGTTCCTTTTTTCCCCAAACACCGCTGCCGTACGGATATCGTGTGTGCATATAGCGCTGCTCAAAAAGTGATTTCCAATCGGCAGCACTGCGCTGTTTCAAGATCTCTATGTCATGCTGGACTTCTAACAAGCCATTGCAGTTTCTGCACCGGTAGATTACTTCCGTGAGCGGATAGGTCTCACCGCAGCCTTCACTGCAACGGAACCATGCGTTATAGTTCATTGTGCTGCGCCTTCCTCCATAGCAGAAAGCAGGTTTTCAGAAACTTCACTCCCATTTGAAGTGCTAAGCATTTCATCAATCTCATCAAGTGAAGGCAGTTCAGAGGCATCCTTCAATCCAAATTGTTGAAGAAACTCATCGGTAGTTGAGAAGAGAAGGGAGCGACCCGCCTTTCTGCCGGCGATGGAGATAAGTCCTTTCTCAATTAGCGAATTGAGTACACTATCACTGTTTACGCCTCGAATCGCGGCGACATCTGCCCGTGTAACAGGCTGCTTGTAAGCGACTATTGCGAGGGTCTCTAATGCGGAGGGCGTAAGTGTAACGCGAACCTGCTGTGTATAAAACTTCTGAATCCATTCCGAGTATTGAGGACGCGTGCAAATTTGGTATCCGTTCGCTATTTCGGTGAGATGGAAACTACGTTGCATCTGTTCGTAGTCATTGCCAAGTTCGGCAAGCACTTTCTGAATTGTGCGTGCGTCTAAATCTGGCAATACCGCTTGAAATTGCTGCACCGAAATCGGTTCGCTTGCAGCGAACAGAATTGCTTCAAAAATTGACTTCAGTGTTTGTTCCGACAACGAAGCTGGATCATCTATTGGGTCTACAACTGTAACGTATTCAGAATCCATAAGTAAGTTCCTAATAACCTGTTTCCTCTGAATGAGGTGTTTCTACGGGCGGAGGTGGCGCAATCTCATGATCGGACACCGTTTGCTCCTGTTTAACGATATAGATACTCTCAAAATGGTCAGTTTGAACGGTGACAATTTTGCCTATCCGAATAAGTTCTAAAATGGCAAGAAATGTGACAATCCGATCTGTCTTGCTTGATGATAGAGGGAACAGATCTTCAAAGAGTAATTGGTCGGCGTATGCCAACTGCCGGTCAATAAAGGCGATTTTGTCCTCGACTGTGATAATCTCTTCTTCGACCGTTTCATATACTTCTTCGAGATCTATCTCCGCAATTCGGTCGTTCACACTCTTGAAAGCGGAAAGTAGATCAAACAGTGTAGCTTTGATTTCAAACTCACGCGACCCATCTAAATCGGCATGTGTCTGCGGGCTTCTGCTGTAAAGCAACGTCCGCTGTTCAGCATAGACGTCCAACGCCTCTGCAGCTTCTTTAAACCGCTTGTATTCTAAGAGTTGCTGGACAAGTTCCGCTTGGTCCCCGATTATATGTTCGCTATCTGCGGTGAGATGCGGCAGGATGCTTTGCGATTTAATATGAAGAAGCGTTGCAGCCATCACCAAGAATTCGGATGCCACATCCAGATCCAACTGTTCCATTAAATTGATGTATTCCAGATACCGATCTGTGATTTGTGAGATCTGAATGTCGTAGATGTCCATCTCTTCCTTTTCAATGAGATGGAGAAGTAAGTCTAACGGACCCTCAAATCCCTCTAATTTGACGGAATACATCGACGGGATAGATGTAGTGTCGGAGTCTTGGATCTCAGGAGTTTGTGTTGTTTCGATTAACATGTATATTGCTTTCAGAATTGTAGAATGTAACTACAGGTTTTCCATATTGAAACGTGCAAACTGAAATTTTGTATACAAAAACTGATTGTTTATCGTAGACCGACAATTTCTGCAATCAGATTGAATGTTCCGTAGCTGATGTCGCTCAAGAAAAGGAATACATAGTTAGGGACGCGAAAAAGACTCGGTAGAAAGATGAGACACATCAGTATTGGCATACCGTATGGACTCAGTTTTTCAAACTGACGTGCGGCGTTTTCTGGGAGCAAACCTCGAACAACACTGAACCCATCTAACGGAAAGAGCGGGAGCATATTGAACGCTGCGAGGAACACACTGATGAGACCCATACGAACGATTTGTGTGTTAATCTCAGCATGAAGCAGAGAGCTGCGCGGATTGAAACCTGTATGTTCCAATACTAACCTGAGTCCCCCCAAAATTACAAAGGTGAGAACAATGTTCATGAAAGGTCCCGCCGCTGCAATCAACATCAGGTCACGCCTTGGATTCTTAAGATTGAACGGATTCACCGGTACCGGCTTTGCCCAACCAAAAAAAGCACCACCAAAAAACGTTCCAAGCAGTGGAAGTATCACTGTACCAATAATATCAATGTGAACCCCCGGATTCAGCGACATCCTGCCTTGATGGCGTGCCGTCGGATCACCCAACATATCTGCTGACTTGGCATGTCCCCATTCGTGAAAGGTTAACAGAATAATAAACTGTACAACCACAAGAATAGCGGCAAAAGGATCGAAATTACCCATTATGCATTTGGTACCGCTTGCAAGTCCAGTCTTGCTATACGAAAGTCCGTAAGCGGGAATATGCCTCCTCTTTACTGTTGATTTTTCCGTCTAACTGTGCAGCGAATAGTTGCCAGAGTTGTGTTTTAAACGCACTGCTCGGCTTTTTCCCTAATTGAATCAAATCATTCCCCCTAATAAAGGGTTGAATCTTGCGTAAAACCAAAAGGTAATTTTTTATTTTTTCCCGTTGCCATGCCGCGACTGTTGTATCTACTGACGTCAGTACCAATGCCTCAATCGGGTAAGGCTTTAGCAGTTGGTAAATTTTGCTCGGCTTTACTGTTCTCTCTAAGGGGACAAGTGCCTGTTTTAATTGTCTGTAGGCAGTGAGTGGTGTTTCTACCCGATAGAGATTTCCTTCTCCACAAACGTAAGTTGTTCCCGCGCCTGTTGAAGTATCTACATCAACAATGCACCATTTTCCGTTATAGTATTCAATCGTGGCGTTCTCAGACAACGGAAATCCGATTTTCTCAAAGACTGTGTGTGTTACTGTCTCAAGAGAAACATTATAGTTCTCCGCTTGTGCTGGGCTTACTAACCTCCGAAGTTGATGTGTCAATACAAGCCGGAAACTCAGTGCCGCAATTTGATATACTGGCGTGTGAGTTCCAAAAAGTGCCATCCAACGTACGAGTTCGGACTGGAACTTTTCCTCGGCAAGATGCTCTAATGCCCAAGCAATTGCAGTTTCTGCAGTTCGGTAATCGACCGCAAAACTTGATGAAATCTTCCAGCCTGGGAAGATAGTATCATATATCCCAAATTCTGTCAGTTGCTCCACGATTCGCGGCGCGTTCTCTTCCAAAAGGACTCTGTCAATTTCGTTCCGAAGCCGCTCGCCGCTCAGCTGTGCCAATACAGGAAGTGCCTCCCGAATCAGTGGCATATCCGTGTCAGCAATACGAAACCCGTAGCGTCCGGCGTACCGACACGCGCGAAAGATACGCGTCGGATCGTCTATAAAACTTTGCTGGTGGAGTACACGGATAACACCTTTCTCAAGGTCTTTGAGGCCACCTGTTTTATCGACAATGTCTCCAAAAGCACTCGTATCTAAGCGCATCGCCAACGCGTTAATCGTAAAGTCCCGTCGGTGCAAGTCGTCTGTAATCGTCCCACGCGCTACTATAGGTAACGCTCCTGAACTTTCATACGTTTCACGACGCGCCGTGACAAAGTCTATTTTCGGCAGATTCGGATCTGCTGGTGTGACCGTTGCAGTACCGAATTGTGGATGCTCATGCAATGTTCCGTTCCACCGATCCCGCATCGCTTCTGCGACTCGAATTGCATCCTTTTCTACAACAATGTCGAGGTCAAGGTTCGGTCGTTTGAGCAGAAGGTCCCGGACAAACCCACCGACGAGGTAAGTTCCTTTTCCACCGACTTCGCCGATTTCCTGTAACAGGTTTAGGATCGGTTCAGGAATATTGGGTGTCATTTTTTCTCGCGGCGGAATCTCCACAATCCAGTTTGAATGAGCGAATTATCTTTGGAATACTTATACAAACGCGAAGACGCGGGTCGGTGCGCCAGAACTCTTTGCCAATTTTAGTGGGGCGATTACCACATAAAAATGCGTCGGCAACTGACTCAAATTGCACAGGTCTTCAACATGTGGGATACCAGCACCGAGAAAAACAAGATGTGCAGGCGGTAAACCGTCGTGCAACGGTGGATGACCCGCTACTGAATCGATGCTACACGCATCTGTCCCGATGACCTTTATGCCTTTTTCGACGAGCAGTTCAGCGGCATCCTCACTAAAACCGATCCACTCTCGGTTGAAGTTATCCTGATAGACGAACCTGTCCATCCCCGTTCGCATAAAAACGATACTGTCTTCTGGAATTTCGCCATTTTCGGCTATCCATGCTTTAACGTCTTCTGCGGTTACAGCGTCATTCGGCTTCTTAATCGCGGAAAAGTCCATCAATACGGTGTGTCCAGTCAGTTTTTCCTTCGGAATCTCGGCGATAGTTGCTCCACCAGGGTACATTAAACAGGGAGCATCCATGTGCGTAGAGTAATGTCCAGATGTGTCAATACGGCTTTCAAAGTAGCCGTCTTTTTCTAACGTCGCCTGATCGTATATTTTCGCCGGATCGATCGGCAATTCACGTGGACTATCTTCGTCAACCACGTAGGATAGATCCAGCACGTTTTTAAAGTCAAGGTGCATTTTATATTTTTTCCTTCCTACAAACCTGATGTCTTTTGAAGACTATGATATGTAGTATAACACATCTCCTCGCAATATTCAAATGAATCAGTCTTGGAACCCAATGGGAATTTAGTTTTCCAACAGGTTGCATCTGGACGCCCGAACTTGTTCGGGATACGGCGTTCTAACTCCAATCAAGAATGTGATACAATGAATGGATTTTATTTTCTTAAAACTAAACGCCCTATCGGAAATCATTCCCTGTTAAAATATTCCAGAATCGTGCTATGTATGATTCCATTTGTTGCTATAAGGGATGCAGTATCTTTCGTAATAGGCTGTCCTTGGATGTCCGTCACTTTTCCACCCGCTTCGCGCACGATAACAGTAATCGCAGCAATATCCCAGATGCTAATTGCTGCTTCTATGACAACGTCTGCCCTCGCGGAAGCCACAAGGTGATACATATAGAAATCACCGAACCCTCTTGTGCGTGCGGCGTCCTTAATAAGATTGTAGGTGCCTGAAAAGGTCCCTTTCTCTATAAACCACCTCAACCCTCCGTGACAGACCATTGCGTCTTCAGGTTGTGTTACATTGGACACCTGAATCGGCGCGCCGTTCAAGAACGCGCCACCGCCTGCCTCCGCATAGAGAAGCTCATTCAGTAATGGGGCATTGGAAACGCCAAGAATAAGTTCCTCACCTTTCATTAGGGCAATTTGTGTCCCAAAGATCGGGATTTTACGAATATAATTCTTAGTGGCATCAATCGGATCGATAATCCACATATATGGCGATGTCCCTTCCTGTGTGCCATATTCTTCACCTAAAAAGCCGTGGTCGGGAAAAGCCTGTTTAATGGTTTCACGGATAACATGTTCCGCACCTCTGTCGGCACGTGTAACCGGTGTTTCATCTGCTTTCATCTCGACTTTTATATCACCTGTGTAGTAAGAGGTGATGATTTCTTCAGCGTTTTTGGCTGCTTCCAGCGCGACGGTTAAAAATTGACTGGGCATAAGTTCTCCTAATGGGTTATTGAAATCCGATGGCACAACAGCGCATGCTATTGATCTCTAACGAAGTGAAATAGCGGGACAATAAATCTTTTGCCATTCGCGCTCCCACCAGATCCCTTCTGAACGTTTTGTCCCAAGTTCGGTGAAGCGGTAATCGTAAAGGGTCGCGCGAACGTAGCGCGGTGGTGTGTCAGGAAACGGGTTTTCTGCTAATAACTTCAAGACCACGGGTTCGCCTCGTAACAGAGATCCCATAAAGTTGAGAAACCAATACGTATTTTGGTAACTCCGTTGAAGGGCGGCAAACCACATCTGCCAATCCAAACGTGGTTGGTGCGGGGCAACCCATTTCGGTGCGTCTGTCAGTTCACCCGGTTTCCATCGAAATTGGTAGGTTTTCCATAATATACGATCGTTGCTGCCTTCCACAATAATTTCGGGGCGCGTTTCTGTCATATCTGCAAAAAGTCCATAGGTGTTCACGCTGCGAAATGGTGTGATCCATGCGACATCAGGAAGCTCACTTCCCCTGAAGAGTTGTCCGCCGAATCGGATACCGCTGAGTAGAAAGAGGAGTAACGCCACGACTGCTATACAGACACGTCTATATCGGTGAACTGTCTGTTCGCGTAAGTGAATAGTTGGCATAAACCTTTTGCGTAGAAGTCCATTCCACGTCACGTCGTCAATGAGAAGGAGACATAACGCAATCGTCAGCAGATTGAAAAAGCAATAGTTTCCCGTAAGGATGATTAGGATTTGTAGACCGACTAACCCAATACAACCAGCAATCCGCAAACGTCGTGGAGCAAAGATCAGGAATGGTACAGCAAGTTCAGCTGTGAACATACCGATGACTGAAATTTTCTGGAACCACTCCGGCAACTGATGCACGTACCACCCTATCCATGTCGGCAACGGTTGCGTTTCATAGTGAAAGTTGAGCGCAGTCAGGTTTCTCCATACTTCATCACTGGCAAGTTTGACAAAGCCAGAGGCGAACATCAGTCGGAACAGGAGCCAGCGTAAAAGCCACAAAAATGCAATTGAGGGTTGAGATGTACGTGAGAGCGTGGCACGTATGTGAAGCGGTGCGAAAAAGATTGCCAAAAATCCTGCTTCTAAGAGCAGCACATCCCACTGAAAGCTGAGGAACGCTTGCCCAACTGACACAAGCGATAGGTAGAATACCCACAAGCCGGCTAAGGTAAAAGGCGGGAAGAAGCCTGCTATTAAGACCAGAGACAGAACAACACCACCAGCACACAAAAAGTGAAGGAAAATGTCTGATGGATTTAGCCAAAACAGCGTCGGAACAACGTAGTAACCTGACGTTCCAACTTGCTCCCGGACAGCTGCCAGAAACTGATCCGCCGGTAAAATCCCCTTGCTTCCGATAAGTCCATGGATCTGCACCCACAAGGAGAGAAAGGCTATAAGGTAAATACAGCCGAGTGCGCGCAGAAACAGCCAGCGCGAAAAGCAGAGCGTGGTTTTCTCAGTATGTGTTCCCCACAGCCAGCGCGTTATAGCTGAGAAAAACGGACGGTGCTGGGCAATAAGACGATAGACTGTTTCAGACACCTTCGCGAATCCGGGCAGCTGATAGTAGCACCAAAGGAGTAAGGTGCTGTTCAAGGCGCGTAGGACAGCCTCTGTACCGCTCAAAACCGTTCCGTTTTCCAAGATTAACTGAACAGAACTTTCAAATGCTGAGAGTGGGATCTCTGGGAATTGCGGGGCTACTTCTTGATAGGGTGCGTAGTCGATACGATTACCCGTCACATGTTGCCATTGGGCAATCCAGTATCGGCAGAAATCGCAGTCATCATCATAAACAAGAAGCGGTTTGCTGCTTTGTGAGTGCATCAGAAATTTTTGATCGGATTTGCCCAGTGCTTACAACTTTCGTACAAATATTGATGAAAATTAATTCCACGCTTGGTGAATTTTGGTGATCGCTTCAACAATCTGGTCCATATCCTTTGCTGAACCGAGGAGGAGGTTTTGGAAGAGCCAGACGCTTTGTTCGCAGACCAATGCCGCGTTTGGACAAGGCAGCGACCGAATAAGGTGCGGATATTTCTCCGAAACGTATGCCATTCCAGGTTCCTGCGAAAGCGGCGAACGGTAACCGATAGAACACGGCACACCTTCGGCAGATAGCGCATCGACGAACTCTTGTCGGGACCTACCGCCGAATCCTTCAGGATTGTATTTCAAGCAGTAGAGGTGATACCCGTGTTTGGTAACCCATGGTGCAAGTCTTGGCGGTGTGATACCCTCAATTGCCTCTAAAGCGTTGGAGAGATGGTCGGCGTTCCGATTACGGAGATCAGTTTGCGTCTCTAAAAGTTCCAACCGCACCAATAGTATCGCCGCAAGATATTCGGATGGACGATAGTTCCAACCCAGTCTCGGATATTCCCATCTCGCACCACCCGGGGCACGTCCGACATTCATAAAGGCACAGACCCGGTCATGAATATCTTTGTCGTTTGTGGTAACCATACCGCCTTCACCGGAGGTCAAATTTTTCGACGCTTGGAAACTAAAGGCACCCACATCACCTAGTGCCCCGACCTTTTTCGTCTGGTATTCTGCCGCGTGTGCCTGCGCGCAGTCCTCAATAATCGCCAGTTCATGGCGTCGGGCAATCTCTTGTAATGCCCCCATATCTGCTGGATGACCGCCGAGGTGAACGGGTAGGATCGCTCGCGTTTCTGGACCAATCGCTTCTTCCACTGCCTCTGGATCGATTGTGAACGTCTCTGCTGAAATGTCTACAAACACCACGGTGCACCGACGCTCCAATACTGCGCTCGCTGTTGCAACGAACGTATAGTTCGGGACGATAACCTCTCCACCGTCGCTGAATCCATCAAGGTCAAGTGCACCCGCTAAAGCGGCACTAATTGAATCGGTGCCGTGTGGCATGAAGAGGGCGTAGTTTGTGCCAGTATACTGCGCGTATTGCTCACCAAGACGCTCAATCATTGTGCCACCGGAGCCTTCGTTAGCACTCAGGTACACTTCTCGGAGTAGCGGCTCAATTTTTGACTCCCACTCCTCAGTGGTCGTTAGGGGCCATGACAGCCACGGATTACTTTCTACATTACGAACAGGTCTACCACCTGAAACAGCCAATTGGTTGGACATACAAATCTCCAATACAGGTCTTAACTAAGAACTTATAAGTTTCAACTCATAACCTACTTGTAGTTAGTTCTATTTGTCTTGATGGATAGGATTCCCCTTTGCATCCAGGTAGACAACTTCCCATCCTTCTGGTTCCACGCCATTGTTCACAAGCTCAGACTGTTGATCTTCAGTAAGTTCTGCGCATTTCACCAATGTTACCTCTCCATTTTTCGAGGTCTTTGTGGAGGTTGTCGTATGCCAGACCAGGGATTGTGATTCGGTTTGTTGTAGATAAATTCTACCGGGAATTTTGGGGAACGCGTTTTCACCTATTATAATCCAATCTTCCACTGTTGGGTTGGTTTGCTTTGCTTTAGTGATAAGTATTTGCTCGTTTAGATGCTTCTCAAACTGGGAATCAACATGTATTTCAGTAAGTGTTTTCAGATCATCGTTGGTGTTAAATTCTTCCAAGATCAAATCTGCACGCATATTGAGGTATGCCTTATAATCCTTGAAATTGTCTATCGCAATACCTTTAATAAGGACCTTCTGAAGCCACGCGTCGCGTGGATATTTGGCATCTATATCTGCCATCGTAAACGCAATCTGACGTTTTGGGATATGAACTGTTTCTGAAGATGCCGACCATTTTGTATGTGCGGCTAAAGAATTGTATTTTTCATCAAAGGCTTCCATGATACCTTTAACAGTCTGAGGTCCGGTGTATTTCTCTGTCGATGCCTCAGGTGTTAGGGTCGTGTAGCACCCGATAGAGATCACGCCGAAAATTAGCAAGAGCAGTGTAGTGAGCACAGCATGTTTCATGATGTCTCCTTATTTTCCTTGGGTGGAGTGTCAAACGAGGTTGTATTCCAGTGTGTTTACGAGAACTTTCTGTGCAGAGTGCTAAGATAGTGCAGTGGTTATCTATTCTTCTCGATTTTACGCTATTACGAAGAAAATAGCAACAAAAAAATGATGCGTTTGACAATCGCAAGGTGAGTGGATATAATTAATAAGGGTGGTATGTAATTATTTGGCGTGATGAGATTTTAATGAGCCTATAATCTTCTGACTATTGATAATTAATTATCCTTCTTACGCCTTTTGTATTTTGAAATTCTGGTTTAGAAGCCATCCGAATTAAATACTATTGACTAAAAAAGGAGTCAAAAATTGAGAAATTTTTTGTTCATACTACTTATCGTAGGATTTGCAGCAGTTGCCGTCACCGGTTGTGAAAGATCAACGAAATCAATGATGGATGCTGTTACACCAACTGAAACACCCACAAAAGACGATCCAGAGGCATACGCGGTAGCACTCGTGCAAGCAGCGATTGATCTTTACAAAGCAGAAGGGCGCGAGGCAATGATAACCTACTATAATGATCCAGCAAATATTGACGGGCAGTGGTATGTTTTCATCACGGATGCAAGCGATATCTTCGTCGCACACGCCCCAAGACCAGACTTCGTTGGGACAGATCTTAAGGATGTTATGGGTCTTGATGGATCGGCACTCGGAGTCGAGATCACCAAGGCAACTGGAACAGGACGCTGGACTGAGTACTTGTGGCCCAATCCTGAAACTAACAAATTAGAGCAGAAGCGCACATGGTCGATCCGTTACGACGGCTACCTCTTCAGTTCTGGATATTATAAAGCTTGGAGTCCTGATCTTGCTATGCTTTCAACGGTTTCGAAGGACGATCCAGAGGCATTTACGCGTGCCATCGTCTTAAAGGCAGTTGCCCGTTATAAATTTGCAGGACTCGATGCTGTGTCCACCTACTACAATGACGCAATGAATATTGACGGGCAGTGGTATGTTTTCATCACAGATGCAAACGATCTCTTTGTCGCCCACGCGCCAAGACCAGACTTTGTTGGGACAGATCTTAAGGATGTTATAGGTCCTGATGGATCGGCTGTCGGAGTAGAGATCGCCAAGGCAACTGCGACAGGTCGCTGGATTGAGTACTTGTGGCCCAGTCCTGAAAGTGGCAAAGATGAACATAAGCGGACATGGGCAGTTCGTCACGACGGCTATCTCTTTGGTTCTGGATACTATGCACCCGTCTCAGAAGATGCTGAAACGTTAGTGGAAGGCACTGTTATACCACCGACGAATTAGTCTTAACTATGGCGAGGTCCTTGTGCCTTGCCATTTTCTCAAGTCGGCAGTACTGAGTCTTTTAAATTTCATAACCTTAAAACAGTCGGCTAAATCCGCCAAAAAATACCGATGACCAAAGCCTTTCCACAAAAACAATTTTTTGCAGATACCATACAAATATAGTTTTTAACGCGACAATTTTTGTAAATTAGTAACAAAACGCAGCTTGCGGACGAATATTAATATAGGCTTTTAGAAAAAAAATGAACACTAATATGAATGCTGATAAACCTACAGGATCCGTGCGTCCAGAAGCGTCGAAAAAAGCATCGAAATTGTGTCGATCTTGACCCAAATGTAGGCTGCTTTAAGGATATTGGCATAAAACTTGCTACCCATGAACTTGGCATCTTGAGAACAGGACTCATCTTGTAAATACGGTTTTGTTATACCCAGTCGATTGAAGATTGGGACGCTTGGAGTAGACTTAAATTTTGGATCGCTCCTATTAGGAGCCAGCGGATGTCTGGAAATCCGAAAGCTAAATGGTTTCCAATAGTGGATTGAATTTTCTGAGTTTCTGTTCTTGTCCAGTATATTTTTATGTCTAACTCAAAAATATAAATAAAATATGGGTGGAATATATTATTTGACATGATAGGACTTTAATTAAGTCTGAATCATCTGACTGATGACATTTGATGACTAACTGTCCGTCTTACGCCTGTTATCTTTTTAAATGTCTGGTATAAATAAACCACCCGAATTAAAATATATTACAAAAAAAGGATTCCAAAAAATGAGAAATCTTTTGTTCATACTGCTTATCGTAGGATTTGCAGTATTTGCCATCGCCGGTTGTGAAAGATCGCAAACTTCGTTAGATGTCGTCGTACAGACTGAAACACCTACAGCAGATGATCCAGAGGCATTTACGCGTGCCTTCGTTCAGGAGATGATTGATCTTTATGAGTCTCAGGGCATCGAAGCCACAGCTGCCTACTACAATGATCCAGCAAATGTTGGTGAGCAGTATGTCTTCATCGCTGATGAAAACGATCTATTGGTCGCACACCCGCCAAGACCCGACTCCGTAGGGATGGATATTAAAGATGTTATGGTTTTTAATGAATCATCGTTCGGAGCCGAGATCGCCAAGGCGACTGAAAAAGGTCTTTGGAATGAGTTTTTGTTGCCCAATCAGGCACTTGGCAAATTTGTACAGCTTACCGTATGGTCAATCCGTCACGACGGCTACCTCTTCGGGGCTGGGCATTACCGACTGCAGGATCCAGATCCTGCTATGCTTTCAACAGTCTTCAAGGACAATACTGAGGCATTTACGCGTGCCTTCGTTCAAGAGATGACTGATCGTTATGAGTCTCAGGGCATCGAAGCCACAGCTGCCTACTACAATGATCCAGCAAATGTTGGTGAGCAGTATGTCTTCATCGCTGATGAAAATGACCTATTGGTCACACACCCGCCAAGACCCGATTCCATAGGGATGGATATTAAAGATGTTATGGTTTTTAATGAATCATCGCTTGGAGCAGAGATCGCTAAGGCGACTGAAAAAGGTCTTTGGAATGAGTTTTTGTTGCCCAATCAGGCACTTGGCAAATTTGTACAGTTTACCGTATGGTCAATCCGTCACGACGGCTACCTCTTCGGGGCTGGATACTATATGCCGCTCCCAGAAGGCATTCAACCGGCAGTAGAAGGGACTGGGGTGCCGGCGGTGAATTAGTCTGAACTATGACCAGGTTGAATACCTGAGAATAGATTGATGAACAAAATGGCGAGGTCTTTCGACCTCGCCAATCTATTGCATAACCAATCCGCTTGAATCACCTATCGGACATCAGACTTCGGATCGCATGCACTGCTGCTTCTGTATCCTCAAGGATGGCGGGTGGTGTAGATGAAGTGAAAACATCAACAATGGACTGTGCTAAGTCATCAAGTCTGCACCGTTGCACAATAGACTGTTCTTCCATATACTGATAGACTTCGTGCCGTTTCGGTGGTTTTGCTTTTTCTTCTGATAGCATGAGGACAATGACTGGATGTCCACTGCTCGCTGCTTCACAAACCATTGAAAAACTGTCTGCTGTGACAATGAGCACGTCGCTTAAGGCGAGAATCGCTTGATACGGATCTGCGATTTCCGAAGGGGTATCCGGTAAAATAAATAACGGACACCAATCGGCGTCCTGCAATGTTGATGATAAACTTGCCACCACATCTGATGGCGTTCGCCGAGAAGTTGTCACCAATATATGCGCATTCATCTCTTCAGCGACCCCTTCGCAAATCTCACTCAGTTTCTTTGCATCCGTTGTAGTGATTGTCTCATGTCGATCTGCCCCACCGAGGAGGATACCGATACGCCGGTAGTCCGATAGGTTAAGTTCATCCCTCAGGCGTTCCCGTTCAACATTAAGCGTATCTGGCGAAATAGGATTCGGCACACCAATCGTTTTACAGACGTTACTCTTACCTTCCGCGCCCTGCCATGAAATCATCGGAAGAATCGCCAAATCGAAATAACGGATACCGATCGGTGAGGGTCTCCTGCACGTCACCGTCTTAGCACCGAAGATTCTACCGAGAAGCAGATTAACAGCTGCCACAGATGACCCCGTTGAGAGGATGACGTCAGCGGTTTCAAGGCGGTTCAGAGCTTTATACGTTTCAGGGACGAGACTCCACCGCAGAAGTGTGTGGATAAGTGATGTGGGGGAGGGCATTCCACCGAAAACACACATAAAGACCCGCAAAAGATTATCGCGCCACTTGTGCCTAAATTTCACCGCAAGCCATTCCATTTGGCATTCAGGTATTTTCTGCACAATCCCCATGGATTGTTTATAGTGTCCCGGTCTGTTGTCGCTAAGAATAACAACTTTCATGAAAAGTAATAGGCACACTTCGTGTGCCATAACCTTCTTAATTTTCCCCTGATCCTAAAGAATACGCAATCAACGCTGCGCCATCACCGTCTTCATTTTCAGTTTTGACAATACCAACGTGTGGCGCGAACCATACCGTCTGAAGATATGTCCACGTTTCTGTTTCTGAAAAAAGCGTTTGTGTGATTTCTGTCTGGTACTCGATCTGGTAGGTCTCCTCAAAATTTTCCGCAGGCGTTTCAAGTGAACTTTGGGCAACAACTTTTCCTGTAATATGCATAATCACATCGAACGGGAACTGAAGAAGCGCGAGGTTCTGTAAACTGATACTACCGCTAATCTTCAGATTGAGTGCTTCCCATTGGGAGTCGAGAGTCAATGGAAACTGGAAGAAGGTAAGTTCAGGATACGTAATTGGATCTACTGAGATCCCTAATTCCAAACCAGCGAAATCGTTTTGTACCGATGCGGGTACTTCATTTTGAACATAGTGATCTATCTGTCCACCAACAGTGAAAAAAACTTGACTCTCTGTAACCCGATAGTATACAGGTTTCAGAAGGTCAAGTGTGGTTTCCTTAGGTGGCGGCGAATCCTTGAGAATTCGGTACGCTTTTCCGTCAATGTTCGTCTCGCCACTAACTTCGGTTGTCCTTTGGGTGCCATTAGAATGTAAATAGACCCATTGACTTCCGACTGCATCGGGAAAATAATTTGGCATCTCTTCTATCGGTTCAGACATCTCATCCGAACCGCAGCCAAATAGCAATAAGATGCCGGAAAAAATAAGGAAAGTCGATCTCATCTCTTTTTTTACAAGGAGCATTCAAATTAACGTCTGGACGCCCGGATTTAGTCTGGAAATACATTTAGGCTATTTTACCGGACGCCCGAACTTGTTCGGGACGATGATTGTTCCCCGAACAAGTTCAAGCATCCATCAACAGGAACCTTAATTTCTTATTCGTCCGTAGATGTGTCCTTCACTGCTGCCGCAACAAGACTCTCTAACATTGCCCCTCTTGCTTGATGTGTAATCAATTTGCCGTCCCGATCAATAAGCCACGGCGCAGGAATAGCGCGAACACCATATTGCCGGGCAAGAGAACCTGTCCCCAATGCCATATCGAAAATCTGTCGCCATGGCATGTCATTTTCCTTGATATAGTCGCGTAATGTGGCTTCCTCAAAATCAAGGCTAACCCCGATGACCTCAAATCCCTCATCTTTATAGGTATCGTAGACCTTCTTAACGTTCGGCATTTCCGCAATACACGGACCACACCACACAGCCCAAAAATCGAGCAAAACGATTTTCCCACGATAGTCCTGAAGCGAAATTGAATTCCCATCGAGATCGGTGGCAGAAAAGTCAGGAACGAGGTTCCCAATCAATTCTTGGTGCGGATCTGCCTTGCGCCTATGTGCTTCGGCGAGTTCATAATTGCCTAACTTCTGATAAATGTAGGCAAGTCTTTCGTGAATAAATGTGGCCTCGGGATGCTCCTTCTCTACCTTTTTGAATACTTCAAGCATATCCTCATATCGTTGCATTGCCTCAAGCATGCTACCCAGCGTCATGGAACTCTGAATCCCGAGTTTCATGTTCGACTGGAAACGCTCAATAAGTGTATCTGCTGATTGTTCTTTTTCAGCATCAACGTAGAGACGGATAAGCCTCGGATAGAGACTCGCGAAACGGATGTCATCCGGGTGTTGCTCAAGTGCTTCTTTAAAAGCAGTAATGGCTGCTTCGTGGCTACCATAAATAGCTGCCGGTGTGGATTCCCAACCACTGGCTGACTTATAAATCTTTAAAGAGAAACTCAAGTTTAGACAGTCAAACTCTTTGTTTGCATGATGCCTGCAACGGACAAGCGGGATAACATCACCCCACACCAAGCGTTGTTCACTTTTGCGCTCTCGATACGCAGGATGGAACTGATATCCATAACTCACAGGCATTTTCGGATCTATGTTTGCGGGAAAAAGTGACTTCCCACCGCCTGTATCTGAAGGACAGATTAAGATGCTTGCGTCTGCTAAATATTTGGGATGCAGATCTGAAAGCCATTCAGGAAGATCGTTGTATTCTTTCTGATAAGCTTGAATCGCCTCACCGATTACAACCAACTTTTGCGTGCAAATCTCGGTATTTTTTACATCAGGTTCCGTAGTAAGATCTGTGCTCGGTGTGTATCCCTCAGGATGTGCGTGTGCGAAAGTCGTTAGCACACCCAACATCATTATTACGCTCAAGATCGTTTTCATTTTAATATCCCCTTCTCTCTTTTCAGACTAAATATATTGGACATTCTCCATTCCCTACAAATAGGACAGGCAGAAAAGCCATCTCTGTTAATTGTTAAAGATGCTGTTTTAGAGTAGAAAGGTTGCATAATTCTAAAAAGAAAAGGGATTTTAATGCTTTATCAAATGCCCATTAGTATAACACACAGTCCAGAGAATTCAATATTTTTCAGTTGACAGACGCAGCGAAACAAAGCCCCGTAGGTTGGGTTGAACGCAAAGAAACCCATCTTTTCCCTTAAATGGTAGGCGAGGTTTCATGAAGATTAAATAAATATTTCGGTAATATTCCAGCGTCCGGACGCCCGGATTTAGTCTGGGAATAGACTAAATTTTGCCCATACGCGGCAAAATTTGTCTTTGCTTTACATTTCCATTCCTTGTATTACATTCTTGTTCGGGACTCTTTTGCTGATACGCGTCCCCAACAAGTTGGGGCGTCCAAAAAAATTACCGATTTAAATTCTTAATCTTCATCCAACCTCGCCGATCTTCCCTTCTAAATCTATCCACTGTAGGAGCGAGCTGTGCTCGCGACACTCTTGACAGATAGGTTGAATGTGTTATACTATTAATACATATCCGAGTGAGGAAAAGAGAGTCTTTATGGAAACTGTAGCGAAAACAGCAGTCAATCCAGCCACGGGGGAAACATACCAAATAGAATTGCCGTCCCCTGAAGTAGTCCAAAAAGCTATCCTTGAATTAGATTATCCACCCAATGGTATCAGAATCATAAAGGCGACGCATATATTATCAGAAAAATTTCAACTGTCTGATGAACAAAGAAATGCAAAGAAAAAGAGTGGGAGCAGGTATCTTGACCTTTTTCGTTATAGTATAGTTGCACCTGCGTTTGAAAAGCTCTTAGACGACAGAAAATTAGAACAACCCGGAGGAAGAGGAAAACCATACATACTTGTTGGAAGTCCTGGTAGATCCATTGAAGAGATTTATCAAGAGATTAGGACGAAATTGACGACGGAGTTATTGCAACAGATTAAGGTGAACTCTCCTACCTTTTTCGAGAAACTCGTTATCGATCTTCTCGTCAGAATGGGATACGGAGGTTCACGAGAAGATGCTGAAGCCGTAGGGCGTAGTGGTGATGGCGGGATTGATGGTATCATTAAAGAGGATAGACTCGGTCTTGATGTGATCTATGTTCAAGCTAAGCGATGGGAAGGAAATGTTGGTACAGGTCCAGTTCGGGATTTTGTAGGCGTATTACAAGGTAAACGTGCCCGTAAAGGAATTTTTATTACAACATCCAGGTTTTCAAGTGGTGTTCAGGAATATATATCGGCGATAGACTCAAGGGATTCAAAAGTTGTTCTTATTGATGGTAACCAACTCGCCCAGTTGATGATTAACCACAACGTTGGTGTTTCTGTCGAGAAAATTTATGAAATCAAACGTGTAGATTCCGATTACTTTGCTGAAAACACTGAATGATATGGGGTGGACAATCCAAAAGGAGCGAAACAACATGCAAGGTCAAATTCCGCATACATTAGCAGAACGAATCGTCTGTGATAAAAATATCCTCACTGGGAAACCTGTTATTAAAGGCACACGGTTAGCCGTCGAATTCATTATAGGTTTGTTGGCACACGGTTGGACTGAGACAGAGATTCTTGAGAATTACCCCCATATTGTGCAAGAAGACATTCGCGCCTGTCTTGCGTATGCAAGCGCAGTTTTACACACTCAAAAAGACTATCAACACCCTATGAAATTGGCTAATGCGCCTATTAGCAGATGAAAACATCCCTCGTTTGGTTGTGGACATTATATGTTCGCGTGGACACGACGCAATCTGGATAGGTAGAGAAGCACCCGGCATCAGCGATCAAGAGGTGTTATCTCTTGCTACAACCGAAAAGCGGACTCTTATCACATTTGATACTGACTTCGGTGAGTTAGTTTTCCGATTGGGAGTTGGTGCCCCTTTTGGAGTAATTCTCTTTCGACTTCCACCAGATTCACCTTCAGTAATTGCTCAGAGCATAGTTGATGTGCTGGAAATTCAAGTAGATTGGACAGGGCACTTTTCGGTCGTAGATGAAAATCGCATCCGAACGAGGCTGTTGCCAAAATCTTAATCACTAATGAAAGTCTACCAACCCCTCAAACAACTTCCATCCATACCCCAGGCACGAAACCCGGATACTCACCATCACTAAACGCCGGATAATAGACATCCTCTCCACTAAATTCATGAACAGTCTCTCCACCGCTATCATTTGGAATATGCACCCTACAGGTATAATCGCTCTCACGGAACAGCTGCTGCGGTGTCGGTGTAGACGGATCCACACGATATTCTGCCAACGCTGCCTCATCCACCGTGATTCCCAACCCGGGCGAATCCGAAACTGCAATCGTTCCGTCAACAACATCAAGCCGCGTCTCAAGCAGATCCGATTCCCATAACTCATGACACGTAATCGCAGGCAGTTCCGCTTGCGATAACACCGCACCGAGATGCACCGAGTATGCCGTTGTAATCCCCGTGCCTACCATCTGAAGCCAATACGGTTGCGAGAACGACGCACAGAGCGCGTTCGTCCGCAGTAGCGAGTTCACACCACCACCGACAACAAACCCACCACAGCATCGCGCATGCAAACACGATTCGTTGAAATGCTCGACAATCCGTTTCTTCACATGCGTTTGCAACCGCACTGCACCCATCACATCTGTACCGAGATAATATGGACTCTCGTAGATAGCGACGTTCGGGTGTTCATCCAATTGCTGTAAGACAGGGATCGCATTATTTGCTGTCCGCAAAAATCCGTTGAAGTCGATGTCGAGGCGATAGTCCGCTGGCACCGCGTCGCCAACAGCGTTCACCTGTGCAAAGATATCGCGCCATGGACGTGCTTTCAGTTTCGCAGACGTATAACCCCGTTTCACCGATTCTTCAACTTCCGCAACCCAATCCTCTGGCGGCATATCGATATCCCACCACGAAATAGGGCATCTCTCACGAACCTTAGGTCCGATGAGTTGGTAGACCGGCACATCAACGGATTTACCGATTGCATCGTAAAGTGACATCTGGATGCCGAATCCGATGCTGTCATCGTTCATACGTGCAAACGCGTTCTGTCCAATCACCTGTTCAATGTTCGCCGATTCATCCGCTAAATTTTCGCCGTAGCCGACAACACCGTTGCTAAGTTCAACGCGGTAAACGTGAACCCGTTCCCCGTGCGTCAAGGCACGATGCATGTGTCGGCTGACCCGTTCGTGATAAAACGGCACGTTCAAAGGAATCGATTCGAGATGTTTGATGCTAAACATGAGTCTCTCCCAAGATTTAAAGATACGCTTACGCTATTGTATCATACATCCAAAATTACCATGAATAAATATTGTTACGAATTAACCGTCTGTTTTTTTGAAGTGACCGACTGCACTTTACAACTAAAGGGAATAACTAACACGTAAGTTTAACTGACAACTGATAACTGACAACTGATAACCCTTTATTTGACACACCCCCGTTTTGTTGCTATAATATCTATAATGGATATAACACTCAAACGCCACTGTTTTTTGTAAGTGAGGAGCATCGTATGGCAAACATTCAACCCTTTACTGTCTCAAATGAATTCTTGGATCAGCCTGAAAAACTCCAAGCACAGGCGCAGCAAGACGGGTATCTCTTTTTTCGTGAATTGATTGATGCAGACGCTATCTACAACCTACGCCAAGATTTCTTGGAAATCTGCCATCGGCACGGCTGGGCACAAGGTGGAGACGTCCTGATGGACGGCATCCGCACAGGCGGTCCCTATATGGAAGGTGACGACGGTTATTGGCCCGTCTTAGACGAATTCCAATCCATGGAATCGTTTCACGCCTTCGCACACCACCCAGCGATTATAGATATGCTCGATAAGCTCTTTGGTGAAAAAACCCTCGTGCATCCGCGGAATATTGGAAGAATTATGTTCCCCGAAAACACGAAATACACAACGCCTGCACATCAGGATTACATCCACATCCGAGGTACAGAAGAGACTTATACCGCGTGGATACCGCTTGGACCGTGCCCAATGAAGTTGGGCGGTTTGTCAATATTATCTGGATCGCATCGACACGGGATTTATCCAGTCAAACCCGCGTTTGGCGCAGGCGGACTCGGTATTGATACCGAACCCCTGGAAGCAGATGGATTATACTGGGTATCTGATGATTTTGAAGTAGGTGATGCCCTATTCTTTCACAGTCACGCTGTTCACAAGGCACTCCCGAATCAGACCCCTGATCAGATTCGCCTCTCAGTAGACTATCGTTATCAAGGATGTTCGCAACCAGTCACTGAAGGATCGCTGTTACCGCATTTCAACCGAATGGATTGGGATGAAATCTATAGCGGTTGGAAATCAACGCAATACCAATATTATTGGAATGCCTTCGATCTGAATAGAGTTTAAAGGTAGTAGGCACACTCCGGGTGACGTTCACATTTTTTCAAAGGAAACAGAAATCAATTGACTAAGTTGCCACGATGGAAGTCTAATTCCCTCATTCGTTTAGTCGTACTGATCGGATGGGGCTGTCTGGCTGTTGTATCGGTCTCGGCAGAAAACTACACCGGAGATTTTCTGACAAACGGTGTTGGCGGTCGTGCCCTCGGATTGGGCGGTGCCTATGTAAGCATCGCTGACGATGCCACAGCCACCTACTGGAATCCTGCTGGTATTGCAGAGATTTCCGATAAATACCAATTCTGTCTCATGCATGCCGCACGGCGTTCGGGGTTAGGGGTATTTAATTATGTCTCAGGCACAACAAAAATCCTGCCGAAACTCAACCTCGGACTCTCTTGGATCCGGGCAGGGGTGGACGATATTCCCATATACCCACTCGTGCCAGCGTTTGATCCCAACATTAGTTCCGACGAACGGCGCAACCTCGCAAAAAATCGACCGCGATCCTCAGACTTTGACCCCGCTGGTTACCTAAACGATAGCGAAAACGCATACGTTTTGACGCTCGCGACAGGATGGGTTGTGAGTCAATCGTGGTGGGATAATTTCGGAAGAGATTCCACACCGCCATCGTTTATGTTTGGTGTGAACGCTAAATGGATTTCGCAGCGGCTGAGCAGTGGGGAACTTGATACCTACAATTACGGTAGCAGCGGCTACGGTTTTGACGTGGGTATACTCGCTCGCCTTCCAGATCTCAACGCTATTTTTGGGTTGGAAAATGTTGGTAGTTTTTCGTTTGGCATAAACCTTCAGGACATCTCAAAGACAACCTTAACTTGGAACACCGAATCTGCTCTCAAAGAATCCATCCCTGCGAATTGGAATGCCGGTGTGGCGTATACTAACCCCCACATTTTCGGTCGAAAGCTAATCCTTTCCTACCAGTGGCAGCAGCGTTATGGCGGACAGACACATCTCGGTGTGGAGTATCATATCACCAATCCCTTGGCGGTACGCGCCGGCTACCGGGACAATCACTTCACGACCGGAATCGGTATCCAAGTGAGTGAATTTCGTCTTGATTACGCCCTCCTCTTCGGCGACCTAATCAGCACCCATTTCCTAAGCCTACTATGGACTTTTTGAGATGTCCTATCTGCTCTACAACCGCTGGCGAGGTTTTGCGGCGTAAAGACCCGACGAGTGCCACACGCGCACTCGGCGTTGATTCATGCGATGTGCATTCCCAACCTCGCCTAACTTATAAACCACAACCCTCTTAAAATCCGCGTCATCCGATAAATCCGTGGTAATCTGTGATTCAGACAATTAACCTCGCCTAACTTATAACCTACAACTTATAACCTACAACTTATAACCCTCTACAAACTCGGTTTCGACAAATCCGGTTGATCGCGTAACAAAATCAGAAGCGGTGCCATCAATAACGGAATCATTACCAAACCGTCCAACACAATCGGTAAGCCAAACTGATCCCCTAAAACACCAACAAATTTGTTCAATACACCACCGACGCCCCACGCCGCACCCATCATAAAGCCGGAGGCAATGCTTTCATGCCCGCGCAGCATTATCTGTGCTAAGATAATGTTGACCGTTATTGAACTCGTGAGGATGACATTGCCTATGAAGAGAAGGAAAAGAAAACTAAAGCCGTCGGTATGTAGCGATGCGTAAAGGAGCGGTGGTGCTCCAAGAAGTGAAACCAGCAGTAGCACGTAAGTATTTACGCGCGTTATAAGCCAACCGCTTGACATAATCCCCATCGACCCGGCGAAGATGAAAAGGGCAATGACAAGCGAACGCATCTGATCCGAGTAGTTTTGATCGTCTAAGTGGACAGATAAAAAGGTTTCTATGCCAGTGAGCGTAACCGTTCGGAACGCGGCGATAATGAAAAGCACAATGAGGGGCAGCAAGCGCGGGGCAGCAACAGTCCAAAAGGGTTCTTGCGGAATTGATCCGTCGCTTGGTGTACCACGCGTGGTAGCAGTCAGGTCAAGGTCCTTCTCAAATTTCAGCACTTTTGGTACGAACAATGCCAAAAGCACACCGGGTATCATCTCCCAAACAAGGTAGTCTAAGCCGTAAAGATACGGAATATACATCAGTGCCAGCGGACCGAGTGCACGACCGATGTTGCCACCCGTGAGAAAAATAGATGTCCCCAGTCCTCTTCCCTCTGCTAAGGCACCCGCATAAGCTGTTGCCTGCGGGTGGAATGCCGCAATCCCAATACCACCAATAGCTAATAACACGTATACGATGTTAACCGTAGGCGCGACCCACAGCAGGCTTAAACCTATAGCTGTGAGTGCTACACCAAACGTCACAAAATGAACCGTCCGCACCCGATCCGATAACCATCCGAATAAAATCTGTCCGAATGAACTAAAAACGCTGTAAATTGAGACAAAGTTACCCGCTAAACTGTTCCGTGTTGCAGGTGAGGCTAACTTTTCGAGTAGGCGAGGTTGCAGGTGGGATAGAAGTGTGGCATAAGAGTCAAGAATGGTGTGCGACAAAGTCAGAAAGTAAAACTGTTTCCGATACGGCGACTTTGATGAATTCTGATGATTTTCCATGAGGGAAATGAGTACCGTGTTTCTATAAAAGTTTAGATAAGGTATATTATAGAATACACTTCTCTAAAAAGCAAGCCTTATTAACTGGGAGTAGGCTATTCAGCCAGATTCGGTGTCCAGATGTAAATTATTGGAAAACTAAACACCTCTATGGAAATTTCTTTTGTACTTCTTGAAAAATATGTTATAATTTATACACATACTTGACGCAGCTTGCTATGTAAAAAGTCAGAACCACGACATGCTCAACTGGGAGGCTCAGCATGGAACACCATATAACGGATGAACAGTGGGAACATTTTTGGGAACACGGCTATGTGCGGATTGGACAGGTCGCGACAGACGACGAATTCGCAGGTCTGCAGCAGCGGATGGATGACATCATGCTCGGCAAGGCACCTCTGGATTATGACCAGATTATGATGCAACTTGATCGGGAACCCGGAAAGAATTCGCCGGGACCACAGTCTAAAGGACACAAGGGACCGACATTGCTGTATCGGAAAATCCAGAATCTTGAACTCGATCCCTACTTTTTGGAATATCTTCAGAAACCGATTTTCCAAGAGGTCTGTGCAGAGATTTATGGAGATGATACGCCTGTTGCCTGTTTCCGAGCAATGTTTATGAATAAGCCTGCACACGAAGGCACGCAGCTCACGTGGCATCAAGACAGATGGCGGGATCTTGACCGAGATCCGCAGATTACCATCTATACCGCTTTGGATCCAGCAACACTTGCGAACGGTTGTGTCCATATCATTCCACAGTCCCATAAGCGGCTTATCAATCCAGAAAACGGATCGGGTTTTCTCACGCAGGAACACATTGACGACATCGTCGCGAAGGCGACACCGAAACCGATGGAATTGAAAGCAGGTGAAGTGGTCTTACTCCACAATTGGATGCTTCACAGTTCTGGGACGAACGATACGGATATTCCGCGACGTGCGTTCAGCGTCTGCTACATGCATGGCGAAACGAGGTCTCATAACGGGCATAACTTCACGCGAGTGTTCGGCGACGGTGCTATTAGCGTTGCCGATTTATCAAAGTTTAAATTTGAAAGTCCAATCGTTTAGGGTTGGGATCAGTCAAAATAGGAAACCAGAAGGAGAGTAATATGGCAGAAATTCGACTTGCCATGATTGGGTGTGGCGGAAATTCTTCCGGGCACGCCAGAAGAATGAATGCTAACCCCGACGTGCAAATCGTCGGCACCTGTGATGTGAATACAGACATCGCTAACGGTTATATTGATCGGAACCTTTCTGACCTCAGTCCGCGTCCGGGCGCGTATGACGACATCAGCAAATTGCTCGGAGAGACATCACCCGACGCAGTGGTTATCTCTACGCCACATACGCTCCATTTTGAACAGGGCATGCAGGCACTTGAAGCAGGATGCCATGTTTTGATGGAGAAGCCGATGGTCACAGCTTCTAAAGATGCGTACACGCTCGCAGAGAAGGTGCAGGAGACCGGACTTACCCTCACGATCGGTTACAATACCCCATGCACACCCAACTTCTATTATACCCGTGAGATTATCCGTAGCGGGGAATTCGGCAAGTTGGAGTTAGTAATCGGCTACATTACACAAGGCTGGAAAGGTGGCACGACGGGGACATGGCGGCAGAATCCGAAACTCTCCGGTGGCGGTCAAGCCTATGATAGTGGCGCACACCTTCTGAACAGTCTCTGCTGGGCAGTCGAGTCAAAAGTCGCTGAAGTCTATGCCTATACAGACAACCAAGATCGGGACGTTGACATCAACTCATCCATTAATGTCAAGTTTGAGAACGGCGTGCTCGCTGCGATGGCGGTGAGTGGCAATTGCCCAAGTCCGGGTGGCACACACATGGCATTGGTCTTTGAGAATGGTCGGATTGAGGTAGATGGCTGGGGTGGCGGCTGGATTCGCGTCTGGAAAGGTGGAGAGGCATTAGATCCACCACCGATTTCGGATGATATGTCTGCTGGTTCACCGGATGACAACTTCATTGATACCATTATGGGCAGAGCAGAGCCTCGCACGAGTCCGATGAATGGGATTATCCAATCTGAATTGATGGATCTCATCTACGAATCCGCAGAGTCTGGAGTCCCAGCACGTCCAGAACGTTAAGGCTTTAGGCGCGGTTTTCTAACCGCGCTTTTTATATTATCGTCGCACCTTCAGGGCGGGGTGCTACGGGTCGGATGGGCATCTTTTGATAGGAGCGATAGGCAAGATTAGCCAAATGTGGCGTCTCAATTCGGACATGTCCTTCCGCTCGTGAGTGCATAAGCGCATCAAGAACACCTGTCACAAGCAGTGTCCGTTCCACAGGATACTGTGGCTTTCCCGTCACGAACATCTCTTCAATGTTTAGACTCAGATAACTGAAATGGGCATGTGGCGGTCCATTTTGTAGGTAAAACTCCGTAGCGTAGTGAGTATCACCCGCTTTCGCTGCATAGGCGAAATCAGAGACATAACCCGTCAGCATCAGCACTGTGGAGCGAAACCCATCGCGATGCTCCAGCAGAAACGCAGTCGGGTTTGGACATCCCTCCATAAACGTACTATCGGGACGATTTTCAATCTGTTCGCACGCCTGCTCCGCTAATGCGAGAGACCATTTTCCTGCTTTGCCGGCTTCCCAGACCGCATCTCCTTCCAGACACTGAATTGCGACCACACCAGACTCACCGCCTTGCCGACGTTCAATCATACATTGTAGCGTCTCAAGTGAATGAAACCCATAGGATTCCACACCGGCATAACCGATACCGATTGCCGTTTCCAATTCTGTGTCAAGTGGGTGTTCTAAAAAGGGTTTCCGCCAGCTGAGCGGGAGCGAGGAACCTGCTATGAACGGCACATCCAGTACTTTTGCTCGCTCATACATCCAGATTGCGTCAGCCCAGTTGTAGGAGAGGTGTTTATCGCAGAATACAGGGACCGACCTGCCACTCGACGCAAAGACGCCGCAAATCTGCTCGAACATATAACGGCGCGGATACATGTGTTGTCCGATCTCGTTATAGGGATAATCGCCGTGTTCACCAATAAGTAGCACACCGTCAACAGCCAGTTCATTTCCACCGAGCGTTAACGCTTGCCGAATGCTCGGATAGATGGGGACGTTGTTTTCAGCTGCCAGACCGACACCTATGTCGCGATCGTCTACCTGATCAAGATAGATAGATACCAATTCGACGCGAGGCATCTGATGCCCAGTGTCTGTCGGGAAACCTTTCATGTACTTGGTCGCAATCACGTCTGCATGCGAGTGCTGGTAATAGGTCGTGATGATTGCAGCAATTTTTTTAGGTTCTGACATATTATTGTCCCTTTGTCTGAATCGTGAATTTATCAGATGACGCGGATTTTAAGAGGATTATCTGACGATTTCGGTGCCGATGCCACCCTCTGTGAAGACTTCAAGCAACAGGGAATGTGGGATTCTGCCATCAATAATATGCGTTTTGAAAACCCCACCCATGAGTGCTGTTGTGCATGCTTCTACTTTGGGGAGCATACCCCCGTCGATGAAACCATCCTTGATGAATTGATCGACTTCTCTTATATGGATTGTTGAAATCAGCGAAGAGGTGTCCGATAGGTCTTGGAGAATGCCGCGCGTATCTGTCAGTACAATCAATTTCTCTGCTTGGAACGCCGAGGCAACCTCTCCAGCCATTGTATCGGCATTGATGTTGTAGGTTTGTCCGTTTACACCAACACCTATTGGTGTAATCACAGGGATATAACCCGCTCTGTCGAGTGCAGTGATCGACTCAGTATTGACGCCGATAATTTTCCCTACATATCCCAAGTCAACGTCAATTTGTTGTCCATTTTCATCGGTAATCTGCGTCTCTTGCTTCTCGGCAAGTATGAGGTTGGCATCTTTTCCAGACAATCCAATCGCTTTTCCCCCGTGTTGATTGATACGGGATACAATTTCTTTGTTGATAGATCCGAGCACCATCTCGGCGATTTCAACCGTCTCTTCATCGGTTACACGCAGCCCCTGTACAAATTCCGGGACTTTCCCAACTTTATCCATCCACGCAGTGATTCGGGGTCCGCCACCGTGTACTATAATCGGACGGATGCCGACATATTTCATGAGAACGATATCCTCCATAACGGAGTGGATAAGTTTCTCATCCTCCATCGCGGCACCGCCGTATTTGATAACAATCCGCCGGTCGTAAAAGCGTCTAATATAGGGTAAGGCTTCAATAAGAACTTCAGCAGTTCTGTTCATGTCTTTTAGTTTTGTCCTCTATTTTTATTAATGGTGTATAATAATATATGATACGTAAAGGTTGGGGGTTTGTCAAATTAATTATCGTTGTCGGTTAACAGTTGAAGGAACATTAAATATGCAAATATCAGCACAAGTTTCACAATTCCACGGGGTAGGTATCCCTTTTGAGGTATGCGAGATGCCTGTTGGTGCTATCACAGATAACCTCCTCGTTCGTGTTTCACTTTCGACGATCTGTGGTTCTGATCTCCATACGGTATCGGGTAGACGGGGTGCGGATACACCTTGTGTGCTCGGACATGAAATCGTCGGGACCGTTGCAGCACCAACAGATCTCCGTTCTGCTACTGGAGAAGCACTACACGAGGGAGATCGGATTACGTGGAATATGACGACTTTCTGTGGAACGTGTGATTATTGTGTGAATCGGAATCTGCCGCAGAAATGTGAAACGATGTTTAAATACGGTCACGCCCGTAATGAAGGGGATTCCGCCTTGTCGGGAGGTTTCGCCTCACATATCTTGCTGCGTCCAGGGACAGCGATCTACCGTATCCCAGATGCTGTAACGGACAACGAGGCTGTACCTATCAACTGTGCGCTTGCGACTGTGGTAAACGGTTTGCTAACCATCGGCTTGCAATCGGGTGAAACGGCTGTTATCCACGGATCCGGTATGCTCGGTATCTATGCGGCGTCCTACCTGCGCGAAAATGGATACGCGCATGTTGTCGTTGTGGATCTCAATGATGCGCGTTTAGAGACCGCCAGACGTTTTGGTGCGACGCACACTTTTAATCCAGACAAGATCTCTGTCCCTAATATTGATGCAGCGTTGAAAGAGCTTACAGATGGACGGGGTGCAGATCTCGGCGTAGAGGTCAGCGGTGCTACAATCGGGATCCCAAATCTGGTTTCATGGTTGGGGGTCGGTGGACGCTGTGTGACGCTCGGATACGTCTACCCAGACGCCAATATCTCGGTTGATGCCCACCAACTCGTCACAAAATGTATAACACTCCGAGGGGTTCACAACTATCATCATACTTCTCTTGGCACTGCCCTTGATTTTGTAGCAGAAAATCGGACACGCTATGCGTTTGGAGAACTCATCGGGAAAACGTATCCGTTAGCAGATATTAACACTGCTATTGCAGATGCGATGGATCAGGAAGCTCTTCGTATTGCGGTAGCACCATAGTGCTTGGTTATAAGTTTGGTGTTTTTTGGACGCCCCAACTTGTTGGGGACGCGGTCAGCGAAATAGCCCTGAACAAGTTCAGGTATCCAGATGTTAGTTCGTCTGAATCAGGATTTACAGGATGAAAGCGAGAGAAATCGGGGTTTACAAACCCCTCCTACATGCCATCTATCCAACATCGTGTGCCATCGGTGCGGAGGGTGATTGCCGCAGATTCATCGGTTCGCCACTGGAGGCAATCCCGTGCCTCATACCGCTCTACCACATCCGTATGCGGCAATTGATACCGATTGTTTCTGCCGAGTGAGAAAATGGCACCAAGCGGTTGAACTGCGTCTAAAAACGGTGCGCTACTTGATGTACGACTTCCATGATGCGGTACTTTCAAAATTTCTGAACGGAGATCCTGTCCAGACGCGATGAGCCGTGCCTCTGCATTCTTACCGATGTCTCCCGTAAAAAGAACGTCTATCTCACCGTAACTAAGCTTTATGACGAGAGAATCGTCATTTTTGTCGTCATCAAACAGATCGGTAGACGTGGCATCGATGGGGTGTAGTAAGTTCAGTGTGGCTGTGTGAGTTAGTTCAATCTGCCCAGCGTACGGAAACGCGTATGGAATATCGTCTGCTTTGGCGATAGTGAATAGTCGCTGATGCGTCCGAGAATCGAGTTGCATATCCGATATACCGAGGATACGCGATACCTCAAAGTTCTTTAGGATATATCCAAGTCCTCCACCGTGGTCGAGGTCTGGATGTGTAAGCACAACCATATCCAACTTCCGAATCCCGCGCCAGTCGAGGTAGGGTTCTATAATCCGTTTGCCTACGTCGTAGTTAACCCTCCTCTGTCTTTTCTCATCGTAATATGTGTGCTGGATGCCGCCATCTATCAACATCGTCCGATTGTCCGGGAACCTAACGAGGGCAGCATCCCCCTGTCCGACATCGAGCGTTACCACTTCCAGAAGTCTACCTCTCTCCTGAAATGCAGTGTCCCATATCCAGATCGCAATAACCGATAACCCGATGAGACTTGCGACTCGGAATTGCCTACGGACGAATCGCCAATGTATGATACTTAAACAGACAGCGATATAGAGGATGAAGATACCGAATGACGGCGGAGTTAGCTTCACGATCCCCCACGCCTGTCCAAATATACCGATGAGTGCCAAGAAGAGGGATATAATGGCGTGATTGAGCAACGCAAGCAGTTTCGCTAACGGAAGCCAGATAAAACCGACGCATACTGACAACATACCGACAGCAACAATCAGCGACACAAGCCCAACTGCCAACGGACCGACAATGATGCCCAACGGATATGCCCGATAAAAGTAGTAGGCTATCAAGGGTCCCGTTCCAATTTGTGCTGCGAGCGTCACGAGATAGGAGAGCACCAGCCATTTAACTGCCTTGTTCCGCAATTTTGTTAGGATAGGCACGTCAGGGTCTGTCGGTGAACCCTCTGCGACTTCCCATAGCCGACGTAGGGGTTTCTCCATCTTCGGGACGAAATAGACGATGGCAGTTACAGCAACGAACGAGAGTTGAAACCCGATATCCCACAGCTGCAACGGGTTCAAAAGTAGCAACACCAATGCCGCAAACGCTAATAGGTTGAAGTAATCGGCATCCCGATCAATAAGTGTCGCGACAAGGAATAGGATTGCCATCAAAGAGGCACGAAATACGGACGGACGAAAACCGGTGAGGCAGGCGTAAATCAGCACGGCTATAATTGTCAGAAGACAGAGGACTTTCTGTGGAAATCTAAAGATTGAGAAACCGAAGTAGCAGAACATCGCGACGAGTCCGACGTGTAGACCAGAGACAGCAAGTACATGAAACGTTCCACTATTTCGGAAGATGTCCAATGTCTCGGTGGGAATATCGCTCCGTTTACCGAGTAAGATGCCTTCAAGCAGCTCCGCGTGCAGTGAGGGTTCTAAAGGATGTGTTTCGGTTTCAGACGCCATGTAGACGCGATTAATAACGCGTTCTGTGTTGATACGGAGTGCCTCTATCCACTGCAATGGTAGGAATCCACCTTGTTCCCCTACACGCAGAAGTCCTTTGGCATCGATGATTCCGACGATACCCTGTCGGGCAAGATAGGCTCTGTAATCAAAACCGCCGGGATTCCGCTTGCCTTGTGGTTCCCTGAGAACCCCAGTGAGCGTTATGTGCTTGCCATATCCGAGCGGCACTAACTCTTGGAATCTGATGAGGAATTTCGCCTTCACTTGCTGGGCAGGATCTGACAACAACTGGAGTTCACCGACGGCATAACAGGCATCCCATTCTTCCCCGCGTTCGGGTTGATAGGCGGTAGTGCCTGAAAAACTGACAGGCGCATCGTAAAAGTGTGCTGGAATTGATGAGTGAGAGACGGTTTCTAAGCGTAGCATACCACCCGCAAAAACGGCGAGATGGAGCAGTGCATAAGAGAGATAGCGTCTCCGGTTTCTGGTTACAACGCTACCGATAAAACTGAGCAAAATTAAGAGCCAGAGCCATAGAAACGGAATAGAAGTCCATCTCCCAGCAATGATTCCGAGTAGGTATGGGATAAGGAAGTAAAGTGCGGGACGTGGTGTAATTTTCATTGTTCGCTATTATATCAATATGTTAGAAAAAAATCACCAGTTTTTGGTTATAAGTTATAAGTTGTTAGTTAAGAGGAGTTGGGTTGTGGATTTCTGACGGCTGACAGCTGACGGCTGACAGCTAATTAAAATCTGCGTTATCCGTCCAATCAGTGAAAATCCGTGATTCAGACAATATATCCTGCCAATCCTAAAAATCCTGCAAATCCTGATTCAGACAGATACTCACTAACCATCAATAATCCTGCCAATCCTAAAAATCCTGCAAATCCTGATTCAGACAACTCAGACAATTTGACGATATCTACGTCCCATGATACAATGCACCTGATACCACGCTATAAGGAAATATACATGCCAAAAAACAATATTCTCTCTGAAATTCCCATAGATTTAGGCGATAATCTAATACTCCGATTCGCGACCATAGACGATACAGATGCGCTGGCTGAATACAACGCCCGACTCCACGAAGAAGTCAGTGTGGGTCCAAGCATCCGAGACCTGATGTCTGGAAATCATCCTACCTGTAAGGCGAGCGATTTCACAGTAGTTGAAGATACGAAAACTGGGAAAATTGTGTCATCCGCCTGTCTCATCTCTCAGACGTGGACCTATAGCGGGATCCCATTCAAGTTTGGGCAACCCGAATTTGTTGCTACGGAAGCCGAGTACCGCAGAAGAGGATTAGTCCGAAAGCAGTTTGAGGTGATCCACGCGATGAGTGAGGCGCGCGGGGAATTGATGCAAGGTATTACAGGTATACCGTGGTATTATCGACTCTTCGGATATGAAATGGCACTGGACATGGAAGCGGAACGTGTTATTGACGGCATGCACATTCCTACTCTAAAAAAAGGGGAAACTGAAACGTGTCGGTTCCGACCGCGGACGGATGCAGATAACACTTTCATTCAAGATGTCTACGCACACGCCATTGAATCTGAGGTATTCGCCTGCCCGCGAAGCCCTGAACTCTGGGAGTTTGAATTCAACGGACGTTCTTCGGGGAGTGATGCCAAGCACAAATTTTTAATTATCGAAGATATGGACGGGACACGACTGGGGTTTGTTCAATATATTCAGTTCTGTTATGATAATTTTTTCGTCATGCGAATGGAACTGAAACCGGGGATTGGGTATCTGCATCTGATGCCTTCGTTGTTGCGGGAGTTATGGAAAACCGCAAAAGCGACACCGATGTCGGCTGAGAGTGATAAATCCGAAGCGACTGGCGTCCAGTTCGTGTTGGGACGTGAACATCCGGCGTATCAAGCACTACCCAAAGCCGTTCTCCGTAAAGAGGATCCGTATGCGTGGTACATCCGGGTACCCGACCTCATAGCGTTTCTACGGCATATCCAACCTGCCCTCGAAAAACATCTCATCGGGACTGTCGCTGAGGGTTATACTGGCGAACTGAAACTCAATCTCTACCGAAGCGGAATTCACTTCACATTTGAACGCGGGCGTGTGACGCAACTCACTGATTGGACACCCGACGACGTTGAAGCAGGTAGTGCGGCGTTTCCAGAACTAACGTTTTTGCAACTCCTCTGCGGACGCTGTCGGACGGAGGCGTTGACATCAAATTTCGTTGATTGCTGGACGAATGGCTCGACGTCTGCGGTCTTACTTGATTGCCTGTTCCCACCCTTCGCAAGTGAAATCTGGCATCTTTAGATTGGCTTTCAGTTGTCAGCGATCAGCAGTCAGTTAATACCTTTGACGGGCGCATAACACTTAATTCAACCACCGCTCTTGTCCGAAAATTTCTGAAAGCCGATAACCGACAGCCGAGTGCTATAACAATGACCACCCAATCGCATGTTATCCTCAACATAGCAATCCTCTCAAGGCGAAACCGACCTTATCTCCACTCTTACGCCTTTCTTGGCGCGGTGATCCCCGACCTGCCAATATTCATTTTCTTCGCAGTGGAATCTTTTATCCTTAGAACACCACAGCGTGAAATGTGGGGTTCCCGATACTTTATGGAGGCGTGGCAGAACTTCTTTGATATCTTCAATGCTGTTCCGCTAATTCTGATTGTATTGGGGATTGGGTATTTTCTGATGCGTTCTGAGCGGATGACGGTGGTTGCGTGGAGTATGCTGATCCACTGCGCTTTTGACTTTTTGACGCATCACGATGATGGTCATCGTCACTTCTTTCCGCTCTCCGATTTTCTCTTTGCGAGTCCCATCTCCTATTGGGACAGAGACCACCACGCTGACATCTTTGCCCCGATAGAACGGTTGGTTATACTTGCCGCGTCTATCTATCTGTTTCCGCGCCTGCAAACTCAGCTTGGACGCGTCGTTCTGGTGGCAATCAATGTGCTGTTCCTCGCCTCTCTTTTCCTTCGCGGGTTCTTCTAACCGCAATTTTCTCCTGTATAAATTAACCTACCATGTTCCGAAGTTATATCCCCATCCGAAGGGCGACAGCTGCGAGTAGGATCAACAACGAAACAACACCCATCAAACTGGATATTATTGACATCGGGGCACGGATTTTTTTGACCTCCGGTGGGAGTTCCTCTAAGTTTGGATCCAAACCCTCGATTGCGGCGGAGAGTCGAGGTCCGAATACTATACCGTGAAATGCCGTTAATATGACCAGCACGAAGAAAAGTCCGAGCTTGATAAGGAGCGTCCGCATAAAGGGAACAGGAATCGGGGAGGCAGAGGTGATGCCTATGGCATCAAAGATGTTGACAATGCCTGTAAAAAATAAGACCCCAACACATCCCCATACGACAGGCTCAAAACGCTTACCTATCTGTGTTAATAGTTGAATCCGTTGGACGGGCGGTAGGTTCTGTCTGAAGTGTGGGACGATGACCATCGCTAAGATGAGGTTACCACCGATCCATGTAACTGCGGCGATAACGTGTATCCAGCGAACTAAGAGCCAGAATATTTCCATTTTTTAGTATTCCTTTTATTGTGAGTGAATTGTTGGGTTTCACTACGTTCAACCCAACCTACGTTCTATTATGTGTCGGTGTTTTGAAGTTTTTCAATGCCTTTGATAACTGCTTCGGCGCGAGCGATAAGTGCTGCGCGTTCGTCTGTGCTGAGTGGGACAGGTGCGAACCTGTGGTAGTCGCACTTCGTGAGAATATCGACTAATTCTTCGACGATACGATCGGAGACCTCTGCCTGAACGCATGCCTCGCGGGCTGTGTCGATATTGCGTTGCGACAATGCAAGCGTGCCTTCCAGATACTGATAGAGGGCTTGGGCGAGTGCATTTGCAAATGGGGTTGCACTGTTAGTGGTGTCGTGATTTGTAAGTTCCGTGAGTGCAGCGTGTGCCTGCGAAGCAGGTGTTTCAGACTGCGTCTCGGTATCTCGTGCTCTTCGCCGCTTAGGTACGTTGCCATCAACATTGGTCTGTGGTACGGTGTTTGCCTTTGCTCTGGCAAATCCAGCGCGATACCAGATAAATCCTACTATTAAACCGCCGACCAGCACAATCGCTAATGATAGAATTACCCAAAACTTCCAAGATGCATCGTCTTCCTCAATCTCAATGGCATCGGCCGGGTTTGGACGGACGGAGAGTGGGATCGGAGCCGTCTGGGTTGTTGCGTAAACGGCACGACTCGGATTGAAGTAAGTATAGGCAATCGAAGGAATGCGTAGTGTACCTGTACGCGCCGGTGTTAGTGTATAGACATAAAGTCGGCTTGTTGGTGTAGAGTCTTGAGAGAGGTTCGGTCCATTCACAACGACGCCGGTTATTGCTGGCAGCTTGGGTGCTGTGACGGTCTGCATGTTCCCAAGTCCAGAGATACGGACAGAAAGTGATAGCGCGCTCCCTGCTACTACCGAGCTGCGTTCAGTCTGCGCGGAGATTTGGTATTCACCTATAGCACCACTAAAATCGGACGGTTTACCTATTGCTGGTAGCGGTTGGACCGTCAACGTTACTGGTGCTGTTTTTAAGGTCTTGCGTCCTTGACGGAGTGGGAGAACCATCTCGGCGGGTGCAAGCACAATCTGTCCGGTTCTTTGTGGATATAACTTGCGTACATGATCCTCTACCCAGAACGTTTTCCCTCGAATTTGCTGGGTGTATGGTGGAAGTGTCTCGGATTTCTCAACTAAGAAGTCAGGAAATGTTGGGAGTCGTGGGGTCGGGGATCCACGCGTCGGAAGGACTGCGGTATATCGGTAGCTGAAGGTATATGTCAAGGGTCCGTTGAGATATGGGGTTGGGGTATCGACCTTGGCTTCAACTTGATGCACACCGCCTGTTAAGGTTTCCTGATACGTGTCAGCACCACTCACACGGATTGAACCCGGATTTGCAAAATAGAAGTTGTCTTGATAGTTGAAACGAATGTCGGATAGACTGAAGTCCCCGATTGCTTGCGGTATGAGTTCATACACCCATGCCATTGAGACGGCAATCTTATCTGATTTAAGTTGTGGCACGGTTTCAGAATGTAGGGGGACGGCGAGGAATGCAGGCAGAAAATTGAATGTGGGTGCCTTAATGTGTTTGATGAAGGTGTCGCCGGAAATGGTGAGTTCTAAGCGCGCTTTTTCTCCGAACTGGATGTAGCGAGGTTTCACAACGGCAGCGACATTGACAACAGGAGACGTCGTCTTTACCTCAAACCTCTCTTGTGCAGAGGCGAAAAATGGAAAGATTGTGAAGAAAAGGACGAACCAAGCGGCTTTATAGGTATTTTTGGAAAGCTTACCAATCCTTTTCCCGCCGATATCCGGTTTTGCGTTGTTTCTGTAATTGTTCTTGCCGTAGCCTATTTTCATTCTTACTCAAACGTTCCAAGAGCTGAAGTGCTTCTGCCTTGCCGAGGTTATTGGGTTGGGTTTGTGGGGCATCGGCTTTGTTAGGCTGCTGTTGCTGCGCGATGTTCGCCTGCTGTTTTAGGCGTTGCTGTGCCAATGCGAGATTGTATTGGGCATCGGCATCTTGTGGGTTGAATCGGAGTGCGTGTTTGTAAGATGCGATGGCACTGCTGAAGTCACCGGTTTTAAATTGGGCGTTTCCGACGTTGTAATAGACATCTGCGAGATCTGGAAGTTCGTCAGCTTCTCTACTGTGCCTTGAGAGCGACTCCTGAAATGCGACTATCGCTGCGTTAAACCTGCCTTGTCTGTAGAGTGCGGTGCCGAGGTTATAGGGTGCGGCTGGACTGTCGGTGTTTTCGAGTGTTGCCTGCTGAAATGCGGCGTATGCTGCGTCGTAATTGCCAAGCGAATATGCCTCATTTCCGGCTTTTAGCGTGCGCGTCCATCCGCCCACCCATCCGATGAGAGCACAAATAGAGAAAGTCACAAAAAAGCACCGAAGTATTGTATTCCACATGTTATTATTATACCAAATATTTTTCTGATTTGCAATAGGGGTCAATTTGGAGAGAAGGTGATTTAAAAGAGTAAAGGCGCGCCATGAAAGCGCGCCTTTACAAAATCTGGAAGTTGAACTATTCTTCGCGTTTGAGATCTCCCCAAACGGTTGTCAACTTACCATAGGGCTCAATAGCGAGGGCACTCGAGGCTTCTTGGAAGAAGCTTTTCTGGTCGTTCGACTTGTCAGGATAGATGTCACAGACCTTGTGCGTGTTATCGTCAAAGTGCAGGTTGAGATACGCAGCACCACCGGATTCGCCGCATCGGTAAAGGACAACGTTTCCGCCTTTTTGCAGTTCGACTTCGATGTTGTAATCAACAATCTGCGCGCCACCTGTCCATGTGGAATCGTTGTACCATTTCTCCCCGTTAATCCAAATCTGTGCGTAATCATCGTGCGCGGGGGACATAATTGCTTTCATGTCCTTGGGTGCCTTAATAACACACATAACATAAGTATCAATATTATCGCCAGGACCGTCGCGGTTCATGTTGTCTTGGTTCGCCACTTCAAGTTCAAAGACTGTCCACTCTCTGGGACCACCGTTCTTCTTATCCCAGTTCATTTTAACGGTCTGTGTGAGTTTCAAGCCTTCAATCGTCGAAAGTTTGACTTGGTCGAGTTTACCCTTGGTTCCCATATCAATGAGATCCTTGGGAGCAGAACCTTGGAAGCCACCGTTGTTTTCGTAGTTTCCGTCGGGACCGTACCACTTACTAATCCAAGTCTTAACGTTAGCGTGGTTTTCTTTTAACTGTGCGGCGGGGGCTTCTGCAAGCCAATCCTTCTCTTTCAAGGGACCGCCTTTAATATTGACTTTGTGCTTCTGTGCGAGTGCGAGGTGAGAGATGCTCACAATAAGTGCGAACATAATCGCTATTGCGAGTGTAAACCGATAAAACCTTTTCATTTGAGTTTACCTCCTTATAGGTTAACGATTATGGGAGCTAAGTTGAAAGGTGTAAAACTTAGCTGCTATCGGTTTGCAGTTAAATATACTGCGAATCTTCTTCAATATGGAATATTACGCATTATTGTGGCATTTTTGAAGAAATTTTTCAACAAAATTATTAATTTCGGTTGTAAATTTTTAGTGCGCGCAGGAAACTGTTAGTTATCAGGATCAACAATCAATGGAATAAAATACATTTTACGAAGATGCGTCTGATGTCCAATTGTCAAAAAAAGGTTGATATTGTTATATATAGCATAAACTGCTACGATAGTGAGAGGAATTGAACGCTCCTTTCGGTTTTTTGAGTAAAAATACTCAGGACTTACGCAGCGGTTTCAAAAGTCCCCCTGATAAGGGGCGGGAAATGCCATACGGCATTTATACCCGGTTCATGCCATACGGCATGAATACCGTTGATTCTGATTCTTTAGGGGGTTAAAAACGTTTGAATATCTACTTTTTACGTGTAAAAACCCGTTTTCTGCTAAATTTGCGTAAGTCCTAAATACTATAAAGGCTATCCCATCAATTTACAAGTGGCAAACTTAAGTTATAGTGAGTTAAATCCTCGTGCCAAGGAGAATCAACATGAACACAAAAATGAGAACCGTTTTTTCTTTAGTGATAGTTCTATTTGTTATGTCAACCCTCACCACTACAACGAGTGATGCCCAAGATTTTTCGAGATGGGGTTTACCCGAGGGTGCTGAAGCGCGACTCGGTAAAGGTATAATAGAGTCTATAGCATATTCCCCGGATGGACATCGGATTGCGGTGGGAGCGAGTACCGGTATCTGGATCTACGATGTAGCAACAGGTAAAGAACTCTCGCTGCTCGGGGCGCACACGGGTGTGATCACAAGTATCGCGTATAGTCGCGATGGCAGGATGCTCGCCAGTGCGCACAATGGCTATGGGGCATATAAGAATACCGAGTACTACGTGGCTTTATGGAATGCGGCAACCGGCACACTCATAAAAACGCTTTCCCACACACGCAACAGACACCCTCGCCCCTTCCCTATTAGCAGTATAGCATTCAGCCCGGATGCCACCAGAATCGCTGTCGCGGATAGGGAAGGCGGACTTTTATGGAATGTGGTGACCGGCACGCTCATAAGCACTCTTGACAACAATAGGGAAATCTATCGTTCTATAACATTTAGTCCTGATGGCAGGACGATCGCCAGTGGGCACATAGAAGGTGCCCCCCTCGTTTTATGGGATGGGATAACGGGGGCATTCAAAAAGGCACTTCACCCTACCGACAGGCAGATGAGAAATATAGCGTATAGTCCCGATGGTACAATCCTCGCGTGTGCAACTGCCGATGGACGGGTGGTTCTCTGGGATGTAGCAGCGAGTCTACCTATTGACACTTTTGTGGTCTTTGAAGGTCATAGTTCTAATTATGTGGCGTATAGTCCCGATAGCAAGACGATCGCCGTTGGGGCTACGAAGAAAGTAAGTATATGGGATGCGGCAACGGGCAAACGTAGACACTCTCTCAGTGGACACACTGGCTTCGGGATCACCAGTATCGCGTATAGTCCTGATAGCAGGACAGTCGCAAGTGGAGGTGATGACGGAACGGTGCGTTTCTGGGATGCGGCAACTGGTGCTCTCAAACACACTATTACCGGACACACCAACGAAGTGAATGCTGTCGCTTTTAGCCCTGATGGAGACACGCTTGCTGTTGGGGGTGCCTATTCTGTCAATACCGTTGGTTTATGGGATGTGGGGACAAGCACTCTCAAAAACTCACTCGAAATTGACACTACTGACCTCGGTTGGTTCAGTGTTGATAGTCTTGTGTATAGTCCTGATGGAAGTACTATCGCTGGTGGAAATGTGAGAGATGGATACTTATGGGATGCTGCAACGCACAAGATCAGACACAGGACTGAATGGGCTGCCGTTCCCGGAGGCATTGCGTATAGTTCCGATGGCTCAACCATTGCGAGTAGTCATGGTCCAATAGCGTTAAGTCCGGATGGTACGAAACTTGTCACTCAGGGACCAGGCCTCCCGGGTAGTACCGAGGCGTGGATATCGGATGGGGCAACCGGGGCAATCATAAAAAGTTTATCGCCTGTTGAACCGTTTGGATTGGACACGATTGCAATATGGGACGTGTCAACCCGAAGAATCATAGACAAGCTCACACTGGCATCCGAGGACAGCCACATCAGCCCTTTGTACTACGATATTGCGTATAGTCCCGATGGAAACACTGTTGCTGCTGCAGTTAGTACCTCTGTTTATTTATGGGATGCCACAACAGGCAGACTCAGATATAGACTTACAGAAGACACGCACGATGGACACCATTATCGGGTCTCGAGCGTCACCTTTAGTCCCGATAGCACCACACTTGCAAGTGGTGGTGGCTCCTCTGACAGAACGGTGCGTTTATGGGATGTGAAAACAGGCATCCTCAAAAGCGTTCTCAAGGGACACTCCAATCATGTCGTAAGTCTTATGTTTAGTCCAGACGGAACAACACTCGCCAGTGGGAGTCATGATGGAACGGTGTTACTGTGGAAGGCGATTCCTTCCGCCACTACAACGAGGAGAGCACCCGTGTTCACCGAGGGCGACAGCACTATCCGCACGGTTACCGAAAATACTGCAGCCGGTGTCAACATCAACAGACCCGTTGCCGCTACGGATGCTGACAATGACGCGCTCACCTATACGCTCAGTGGGCCAGATGCCGCTGCCTTTAGCTTGGATCCCGCCACTGGCCAGTTAAGAACTCATGCAGCCCTCGATTATGAAACCCAGTCCACCTATATAGTGGCTATTACTGTTTCTGATGGAATCTTCACAAACACTATTACTGTAACTATCAATGTTGCTGACATAAACGAAATCGCCTCGCCTGAACCAGAACGAATTGCAGCCGATGTTGATGGCAATGGAAAAGTGAACATCCAAGATCTTGTCTTAGTCGCTTCAAGCTTCGGGCAAAGGGGTGAAAACGCAGCGGATGTTAACGGCGATAGGGAAGTGAACATATCGGATATGGTATTGGTGGCCGCGGCATTCAACAACACTGCAACAACAGCCTCTGCAGAGACACCAGAGACGACAAATAACGTGCCGGTCTTCACAGAAGGGGACAGTACCACCCGCACCGTCGCAGAGAATACTGCAGCCGGTGTCAACATCGGCACACCCGTTGCCGCTACGGATGCCGATAGCGACACACTGACCTACACCCTCGGTGGCACGGATGCGTCATCCTTTAGTATTGATCGCACTGGGCAGTTAAAAACCCGCGGGGCCCTCGACTATGAGACCAAGTCCACCTATACCGTGACAATCACTGTCTCTGATGGCAGCCTCACTGACACGACCACTGTCACGATCAACATTACTAATGTGGATGAGACACCCGTTACAGACGGCATCGTAACGGGTGCTGTGGTAGACAGTGGACGCACACCACAGGTGCAAGATGCTATCGTTACCGCCGCCGGCGTTGGTTCAGTCGCCGAGGTGACAGCAGCACATCTATCCGCTATTGAGCAACTTGACCTGAACAACAAAGGTATCACAGCACTGAAAACCGACGATTTTGATGGACTTACATCACTAACAGGACTCAACCTGGGTGGCAACGATTTCAACACGCTACTGCTGCAGGATATCTTTGATAAACTGACATCACTGACAGTACTTATTCTGCCTGATAACGACTCTACCACGCAGCTTATTAGGAATTTTGGGGGGCAAGTATTCTCCCTCGGTGGACCGAACGAACTGCCAGGAACGATGTTCCTATTCAAGGTTCCGTCTCCCCGCACCGTAGCGGGTGCGGTTGGAGATGTCAATCTGGATGGTATAGTGAACATCCAAGATCTTATACTTGTGATGTCAAGCTTGGGAGAGACGGGCGATAATATCGCCGATACTAACGACGATAGTGTGGTCGATATCGCCGATTTGGTCAACGTGATTGGCTCGTTTGGTCAAGCGTCCAATGCAGCACCGTCCATACTTTCTCAGGCACTTACAGGACTCACCGCTGCCGAGGTCGAGGAATTGCTCACGCACGCCCTAAAGTTGGACCTCACAAATCCAATGGTGCAACAGTGGATTGCCGCTTTAGAGCACCACTTGGCGACGTTGATTCCGAAAGAGACAGCACTATTGCCGAACTATCCGAACCCATTTAACCCAGAGACGTGGATTCCATATCAATTGGCAAATCCAGCAGATGTGACGGTTCACATCTATGGGATAAACGGCACCTTAGTTCGGACGTTGTCATTAGGACATCAAGATGCCGGTATGTATCGGTCCCGTAGCCGTGCGGTGTATTGGGACGGTAAAAATAAGTTGGGTGAATCTGTAGCGAGCGGCGTCTATTTCTACACACTAACCACTGACGATTTCACTGCTACCCGAAAGATGCTGATACGCAAGTAAATTGTAAGGGGACAACTTGGGTTAATTAGAAAAACGATGCGAAGGAGTTCGGTTAGGGAACTTCGCCCATTGGGGGTCAGGAAGGCGTACGGATCAATTAGATTTTTTTAGTTCACCCCAGCGTGTTGATAATTTGCCTTTTGGGTTCACTGCCCGAAAGCCGGTATCATACGTTTCGACGGCTTGCGAAAACCTCGTACTGCCCACGAACCCTCCAAGGACATAGATGACGCCGTTGACGGCGACTGACGGAGCGATTTTTCCCCTCGGCATTGGGGGTATTACCGTCCATCTATTTAGGCTCGGTTCGTAGACATCCACTGATGTAACCCTTTCAAATCCATTGTTCAGGGCGTAACCACCTATCAAATAGATTTTCTTATCAATGGCAACGGTGTCAAAAGAGATTCTGGGCATTGGCATGTCGGGAAGTCTACGCCACTTGTCGGTTCTTGGGTTATATTCCTCGATCTTTCTAAGGAATCGGTCAGCATCTGGCACGCCAAGGTGAGGGGCAATTTCACCAGCAATGGCATAAATTTTTCCACTAATAACTTCTATATCAATCCATTCTCGCTTTGTGGGCATATTTGCCCGCTTTTCCCACCGATTTGCTAAGGGGTCGTAGGCTTCGACGAGATCAGTAGCGACTTCGACATCGCGCTGTCTATCACGTATTGCGCCGCCGATGGCGTATATTTTTCCACCAACAACGGCAGTCTTAAATCCACTGCGAAGTGTGGGCATGTCTCGCGTTCTTGTCCATGTATCGGTTCGCGTGTCGTAGACTTCAACGATTTTGTGTTGCTTCTCACCCCGAATCTCTCCCCGACTGTATCCACCAAATACATAGATTTCACCGCCAAAAACAGCAGCCTGCGCAGCGATCCGTGGTGTGGGTATATCGGCAGCCTTGCGCCACGTCTTGGTCCGTGTGTCATAGACCTCTACGGCTGGCAGTGCCGACCAACCCGGTCCCCCCTTATTAGTATATGACACACCACCGATGATATAAATTTTGCCGCTAACGACGGCGGTGGCGACCCCATTTCTTGATGTTGGCACTTCAGTCTCCACCCGCCAAAAATCAGCATTGCCGCCATCTACTACTACAAGGAGCAACAGGACAGTAAGAAAAGCTTGAAAGTTTCGGTGATTAAGTAAAGACATGGAGATCTCCTTGCTAACATTTATAAAAAAAGGCGCGCTTTGAAAGCGCGCCCACAATAATAGCAAAGCAATTTACTTGCGTTTGATGTCCGCCCAAGTGGTTGTCAATTTGCCAGTGGCTTCGACAGCCGTCAGGGGGAGGATTTCATCGAAGAAGCTCGCTTTATCCGTTGCATCTTTGGGATAGAAGGTAACAGCATCGTTCGTTGCATCGTCAAAGTGCAAGTTGAGATATGCAGAACCACCGGATTCACCACACCTATAAAGCAGAACATTCACGCCTTTTTGTAATTCAACTTCAACGTTATAAAGAACCGTTAATGGTGCGCCTGTCCATCTGGAATTGTTGTACCATTTTTCGCCGTTAATCCAGATTTGGGCGTAGTCATCATGTGCTGGGGACATAACAGACATCATGTCCTCCGGTGAATCAATAACGGTGATAACATAGGTATCAATGTTATCAGCGGGTCCACCTCTATCCATGTGGTTGTTGTCTACAGGATCTAATTCAAAGACAGTCCACCCACGGGTACCACCATGGTCATCGCCCCATTCCACATCTATGTCTTGCGTCATGAGCAAGCCTTCAAGTGTCGAGAGTGAAACTTGGTTGAGTTTACCACCAGTGCCTTCTTCTATAAGATCGATTGGTGCGGAAGCAGCGAAACCGCCGTTGACTTCATAGTTACCGTCGGGTCCGTACCATTTGCTAATCCATGTTTCTACGTCACTGTGGTCTTCTCTAAGTTGTTCATGTTGAGCAGAACCTTCTGGATCTTCTAAGAGTTGGTCTTCTGCTAAGGGACCACCAGTTATATCTCCAGCCTGCGCAAACGCGTGGTGTGAGAGACACATACCTAAAGCGAAAATGATTGCTGTCGCCAGTATCAGTGTGTAAAACTTTTTCATTTACGTGCTACATCCTTTTTTGTAGATTGGTTAAGAGTTAAAAGTGAATAGGTTGCGTCATAACGCTTCCTATATTTTTTGACAAGTTATAAAACGCTTAAACAGCGTTGAACATTACAACTTAATATAATTCTAACATTTTGACGGGAATTTGTCAAGAAAATTAAATCAAAAAAGATGCGTCTTTGTTTTGGGGTTGTTCGTCATAAGTTGTGAGTTATAAGTTAACGTGAACTCGATAATAAAGATGCGAAGATAATGTAGGTTGGGTTGAGCGGTAAAGAGTAAGAATTCGCCATTTTATACCGGATATTCCGCTTTTCAAGCACCTTATTCGTGTAATAGATTTAGCGAAACCCAACAAAACAATTATTTCTCGAACTCACGTTAAGTTAAGACGGTTATTGATTGTCAGATTTTTTGAGTGCGCCCCAGCGTGTGTGTAGTTTGCCTTTTGGAGTAACCGCCAGAAAACCCGTGTCGAATGCCTCAACAATTGGTGAGAATCGTCCTTGGTCCATGATACCACCGAAGAGGTAGATTGTGCCATTAGCGACTGCGGGTGTTGTCGTTTTTGCAATCGTTATCGGTTGTCCTATGCGCCAAGTGTTGTCCCTTGGATTATAAACGTCCACAGCGTCGGTACGTTTAATCCCATTGTCAAAAGAAATACCACCTATTGTATAAATCTCATGATCAACGATAACACTTGCAAACCAACCTTTTAACATTGGCATCTCAAGGAGTTTACGCCACTTGTTGGTTTTGGGATTATATTCTTCAATACTCCTTGTGAAACGCCCTGCCAGACCTCCGGCCTGTTGTAAAATATAACCACCGAGTACATAAATTTTACCGTCCACAACCTGAGCCTTGGTCGGCTCCCGTTCTATTAGCATGTCTGCCCTTTCCTGCCATCTATCGGTCAAAGGATCGTAGACCTCAACGAGACCTGTTATCACCTGCTTACCGAGCCTTTTGTCGTGAACAGTCCCACCGATGAGGTAAATCTTTCCATCGGCAACTGCGGTGGTAAAACGCCTACGGAACGTCGGCATACTCCGCTTCTTGATCCACGTGTCGGTACGCGGGTCATACATCTCAACGGATTTTGTGTCGTTCCGCTCGCCGGGTTTTTTCCTGCTGTAGCCACCAAACACATAGATTTCGTTGGAAAAGACGACTGCTTCTGCACCCATCCGGGGACTTGGCATATCCGCAGCTTTGTGCCATGTGTTCGTCTGTGTGTCGTAGATATCTACTGTTGAAAGCGAAGGTGCACCACCGCCTAAATTTTCACGCCAGTCAAAACCACCGATGAGATAAATCTCATCATTGACAGCAGCGGCTGCCGCTGCAACTCTCCACGTGGGGAGTTCGGATACCTGTTGCCAATGACCAGCATAACTGCTGGAGACAACAACGAGTAAGAGTGTAATAACGCATTGCAAATACTTGTATTTTGCGAACATGGTATTCTGTTCCTTTGGCGATTATAATAAAGCCCGTAATTATTGAAACATACAAGACTGAGACTATTTCAGTTCCATGCCCCCCTGATAAGGGGGGTTAGGGGGTTATCTTTCTAAGGTGTTCACGTATTTTTGGATTTTACTATAATGTGTGTTTAACGTAAGAGCGTTGAAAAAGAGAACTACTTTTGTTGTTAAAGATACAATTTTGAGGTGGAAAAGGTGCATTATTTGAAACCCGAACCAGTTCGGGCGTCCAATGTGCATGATTATTATTAAAAAATAGGAGGAATAGGTAGATGGTAGGGTAGGTTAAAAAAGAAAATCCCTGCCTCAAGGAGAGAGGCAGGGACTATAAGAAATTTAGTCGTTCCGTTTGATATTGCCCCATGTCGTCGTCAGTTTTCCGATCGCCTCAACGTCTAAGACGCCAGCGATTTCATCGAAGAAACTTGCTTTGTCCTTGGCTTTCTGAGGGTAGATTTCGACGTCATTGTGGGTTTTATCGTCAAAGTGTAGGTTCATATAGGCGTGTCCGCCGGATTCACCACACCGATAAAGGACGATATTCGCGCCTTTTACCAAATCTACTTCAATGTTGAAATCGACTTGCTGTGCGGCACCCGTCCATGCGGAGTTATTGTACCATTTATCGCCGTTAATCCAGATCTGGGCGTAGTCATCGTGGGCTGGGGACATAACGGCTTTCATGTCCTTCGGTGCGTCAAGAACACAGATAACATACATATCCATGTTATCGGCAGGACCGTCCCGGTTCATGTGGTGTGCATCGGCTGGATCTAATTCAAAGACAGTCCACCCGCGGGTGCCACCGTTAGCACCTTTCCATCCAATATCAATAGTCTGCGTCAGTTTCAAACCTTCAATTGTTGAAAGTTCCGGCTGCGTTATTTTGCCGTTAGTGCCTTCCTTGATTAGGTCTTTGGGGGCAGAAGCGGCAAATCCATTGTTATTTTCGTAGTTGCCGTCAGGACCGTAAAAAAGGGTAATCCAGTTTTTGTTCTTTGAATGGTCTTCATTCAGTGGCGCTTCGCCAGGGTTTGCCAGCCAATCTTTTTCGGGTATCGGACCGCCCTTAATGTTGACTTTCCCTTGCGCGAATGCGAGGTGCGATATGCTCAGAGCCATGGCGAAAATAATCGCTGTGGCGAGCATGAATTGATAAGACTTCCTCATTGGAGTTTACTCCTATAGATTTTGTAACTTGGCAGTAGGTTTTGGAAACCTACGTTTTTTGCCAAAAGGTTGGTGAATCCGAATGTAATACGGATTCATGAGATAATTTATACCTTAGGTACAATTATAAATGATTAACGAAAATTTGTCAAGTTAGTTTTCAATTTTTGGTTGTGGGTTTTGGGTTGTGAAATGTCTGAACCCGGATTTGCAGGATTTTGAGGATTTGCAGGATGAAGAGGCGAGGTAAGGATACCTCGCCAGCGGGATATGAGTGTCTTTGACGCAATTCAACTTGATGGATAGGCTTCTAACGCATCTTGCCATTTTGTGAGTTGTGAGACACGCTCGGCAGAATTTGTGGGGATTTCCAATGGTCTACCACGGGTGTCAATAACCAACCCGACAACGCCTCCCATCACCTCTGCTTCAACTGGATTGCCGCGTCCGGCACCGAGATCGAACCTTCGTGAGGGCTGAAGCTTCACCGATGCTTTTTCACCTAATTCCAGTGGATAGAGACGGAGTTCCCCGTACGGCACGTCTTGGATGACTGGTGGACTACCGGGGAGATGGAGTTCAACTGAGAGACACGCCTCGCCTGTGTTGCCGTCGCCTATAGGGGAGATACAAGTTCCTAAGTGGATGAGACAATCCCGTTCAAAGACTTGAGTGGCGGCTTCTGCGTTGACTTGTGCAAGTACGCCGAGTTGGGGCATCATGAAAATACTGTCAACGGCGAGATGGGTTACGCCTTCGGGTTCAAAAGCGTCTATCATCATGAGCATGGCTTGCTGCCGACGGGGTGCGTGCGATAATACGCCTCCACTGCCAACGATCATATCTAAATTGAGCATGTTCACGAGGCTTTGACCGCTTTCGGCTTGATCAAAGGCTTCAGAGATCGTGCGCTGTTGTTGGACCCCGCGCAATTCAACTGCGAGCTGCTTGTGTTGCTCAAAAGCGAGTCGGAGTGCTTCTCGTGCGATTGCTTGTTCAAGAATCAGTTCTTGTAAAGTTTGAGGGATGGTCGTCGGACGAATCATCTTGTTTTTGATTCGGTTGCGGAGATCGCCTACTTCTATGTCAAACGGGACCCAGCGGAGGACGTTCTCTAAACCGGCTTCAGCAAGGACGTTGGAGACGCTATAACTCATGCCGAGGTTTGCACTGACGGTTCGGTTAAAGATTGGTTCGTTATCTTTGTTCTTAAAAACGGAGAAGACATCAGTTGTCGCACCGCCGATATCGACCCCGACAACTGTGATGCCCTGTTGCGCAGCAACGGTCTGCATGATGGCACCGACGGCTCCCGGGGTTGGCATAATAGGGGCATCCGTCCAATCGATAAGTTTCCTGTAGCCGGGTGCGTGTGCCATGACGTGTTCGAGGAACTGCTCCTGAATTTTATGGCGCGTCGGCATGAGGTTTTCACGCTCTAAGACGGGACGCAAGTTGTCTGTCATTTCCAATGCCATTACGTCTTGTAGCCGTTCTTGGATCGCATCGCGTGCGTCTGTGTTGCCTGCATAGATAAGGGGGAGTTCATAGGCAATGCCCAGCCGGGGTTGCGGACGTGCAGCGGCAATAATCTCTGCCAATTCAACGACGTGAGAAGTCGTTCCACCATCAACGCCACCGGAAAGGAGCAGCATGTCGGGCCGGAGATGTCGGATACGTTCAATTTTTTCATGAGGGAGGCGTTTGTCATTAGATGCGATGACATCCATGACGATAGCCCCGGCACCGAGAGCGGCGCGCTCAGCACTTTCCGCTGTGAGATTGCGAACAACCCCTGCTACCATCATCTGGAGCCCACCACCAGCACTACTGGTTGATATGTAGATATCGACACCTTCGTCGCCGTTTTGCGGTTTGAGAACACTCCCGTTATTGAGGAGTTTGCGTCCAGCAAGTTCCTCTACCTCGGTAATAGCATTGATCACACCTGCTGTTACGTCTTCGACGGGTGCTTCAACGGTGGTGGGTGCTTCACCCCGAACAATGAGGTGGTATTCATCACCCCTTTTTTCAATGAGAATTGCCTTTGTCGTCGTGCTACCGCAATCGGTAGCGAGAATAGAGCGGATCTCCCCCGCTGGTTTGCTCATGCACTTGGTCTCCGATTTGTAGTTAGTTGTCAGAAATCAACGGTATGAATGCCGTATGGCATTCCCCGGGTCTGCTTCGCAATCCTTTCAGTTGTCAACGGTCGGTGGCGTATAATATGGCGAAGGATTTTCCTGCCATGAACAACCAATGGCTGACCGCTGACAGCTAACGGCTAATTAATAGCCTAATTGGCGTAGGTATTCACGATTGACGCTCATGCGTTCGAGATCTGAGCGTTCCTCAAGCTGTCCGGGACATGCCGTAACCCAACGGTCATATTTGAGTTCCTCAAGCGTCGACATGATGCCCGGGAAATCCATGACCGTGCCTGCGCCAACATCAACCCAGTCCACATCGTATGAAGTACCGTCTCCACCGCTAAAGCTGGCGTAATCCTGAAGGTGGACGTAGACGAGTGCATCGCTATAGCGTCGGATGGATTCGATTGGGTCATAGCCCCAGAGTGCTGAATGCGACACGTCTATACAGAGTTTGCACTTTCTGAGGAGGCTCATATACTTCGCCCAATCATCAATAGAATCGACGGTGGTGTTGGTGTGGATGTGGTAACAAACCTCCAAACCGTATTGCGCGGCGTACGCTGCCCAGTCTTCGGAAACATCGGCGAGTGCGGCGAGATCATCGTTATTGACCGGACGGTCCTGTGGTTTGCCTGCGCCCATGAACATGAAACAGTCGGCCTCAACTTCCGCTGCGAAGTCGATACGCCGTTTGTTGAGTTCCATCTGTTCAGCGTTTTTATCAATCGGTAGTCCGCGTGCTGTGACGGCAGCGACGGGAAGATCTACATTGTCGCATATTTTTCGGATGCGTTGCGGTGTTCCGACCCAATCTAAGGATTGACGCATCTCCCAACCGTCCCAACCTGCGTCTTTGAGTTGGGTGAGTAGTTCCTCGAAATCCGGCGTTTGCCAGCGTAACGTGCTATATCCAAATTTGAAGCCCATAGTGTTCCTCCTTGGTTGGCTATTGGCTGTCGGCTGTCGGCTGTCAGTAAAGAGATCGTTATAGCAATTACAAATGTTTATGAGTACCACATACTCTACTGGTTACTGACCTCTGATCGCCATCTAATATATTATAACACAATGTTTAAAAAATTGCTTGCTATATAACATCGGCATTTGCTAAACTATATCCGTAAAATTTAGGGATTCTCCCGAATTACGGATCTTTTTTTAAGGAGAAAATATGGATAAAGTGAAACTCGGTTTTATCGGAACCGGCGGCATGGCTACGGCGCACATGCGTAACCTCAATGATAATTTCGAGGACATTGAATTTACTGCAATGTGCGATATCTCCGAAGATCGTGCGAAAGAGCGGGCCGAAGAGTTTGGTGGAAACAGTTATAGCGACTATCGCGTGATGTACGACAAAGAGGATTTGGACGCGGTTTATATCTGTACACCTCCGTTTGCACACGGTGAACAGGAACGGATTGCTTGTGAACAGGGCATTGCGATGTTCATCGAGAAACCGATCCACAGCGAATTAGAGCCAGCAATCATTATCAATGAATACGTTGAACAGAGCAGCGTGATTACGAGTGTTGGTTATCACTGGCGCTACGGCGGCAATGCACAGAATGCGAAGGCAATGCTCGAAGCGCAACCCCAAATTTTGGGTGCACTCGGATATTGGATGGGTGGAATGCCAGGGACACCGTGGTGGCGTGTCCGCGCAGAATCCGGTGGACAACACGTCGAACAGACAACGCATATCTTTGATCTCGCACGCTTCCTCGTCGGGAGCGACGGTAAAACCGTACACGGGGTCGCTGCAAGCGGTAGCATGACCCATATTGAAAACTATGACATAGACGACATCAGCATGGTGAATATTGAATTCAAGAATGGTGCTGTCGCGAATATCGTCTCGGCTTGTGCAATGGAAGGTTTCGGGCGCGTTCACCTTGAAGTATTTACCCGCGGACTCGTTGTTACCGTCGGTGGTGCAAACGAAGTGAACCGAGGTGGAGAGACGGAATCGCTCTCGAACGAGGGTGGACAAGATCGGGATCGCGTCTTTATTGATGCTGTGAAGAGTGGAGATACTTCCGAGATTCTATCGCCCTATAGCGATGCGTTAGAGACTTTGCGTATTATGCTCGCTGCGAGTACTTCCTTCCGCACGGGTAAAGCAGTAGATTTATAGAAATCGTTACGGCACAGCAGAGTGTGCCTGCTATTTTTAAGAAAGAGAGAATTATGCCAATTAATCAATCCATCTGTTTTGGCGGTTTCAGCCGAGGCAGAGATCCGATAGACGTTATCAAAAAAGCCGCTGAAATCGGTTATAAATCTGTTGAAATGTGTCCTGCAGAACTCTGGTCGGTTGTTCAGGATCACGGGATGCGCGTTGCGATTATTTCCGGACACGCTTCGCTCCCATCTGGCTTAAACGATCCGAGCAATCATGACCGAATTGAAGACGAACTTCTGCAAAATATAGACATTGCGGTGGAAAACGACATCCCTGGGCTCATCTGTTTCTCTGGAAACCGAGAAGGCAGATCAGAAGAAGAGGGACGTGATAACACGATAGCAGGACTGTCTCGCGTTACCAAAGCTGCCGAGGAGAAAGGGATCAACCTCTGTGTTGAACTCCTCAATAGCAAAGTCAATCATCCTGACTATCAATGCGACTCGACTGCCTGGGGTGTTGAGGTCTGTAAAGGTGTCGGTTCACCAAGAGCGTTGCTGCTCTACGACATCTATCACATGCAGATCATGGAAGGCGATCTCATCCGGAACATCACCGACTACAGCGAATATATTGGGCATTACCATACCGCGGGTAATCCGGGACGTCACGACCTTGATGATGAGCAGGAGATTTACTATCCTGCGGTGATGCGCGCTATCGTAAATACTGGCTACGATCTCTATGTGGGTCATGAATTTGGACCTAAAGGGGATGCGTTGGACGCGATGCAACACGCTTATGATGTGTGTAATGTCTAAGTGTGGCTGACACAAATTATAAGGGCAGGTTGTATGGTCTGCCCTTTTTTTCTGAATCACGGATTTTCACGGATTGTGCGGATGACACGGATTTTAAGGTTTCTTTGATGGATATGGTTTTGTGATGAAGTGTTGGTTTTGTAGATGAAGGACCGGTGCGGTTACAAACTGCACCTGCCAATTAGTGGTTAAATGAGTAACTCAAAACATGAATGATTCGAATGTGTTCGTCCAGCGCAAAGACGTTGGATGAAATCGGGTGCGAAACTACGGCAATTGAAAACGGAACAACCACCTAATGCCTATAAAGGTTTAAGGAGGGATTAAAAATGCGGAACGGGATTAAGTACTTACTCTTCACCGTCATTGTTTCTATTGCGTTGAGTTCTATCGCTGTTGCGAGTCTTAAAGATGGGTTGCTTGGATATTGGCCTCTTGATGAGGCTGATGGGAAAACTGCAGCGGATGCGAGCGGAAATGGAAACGATGCTGCACTTACGGGTACGGGTGTTTCTTGGAAACCCAACGATGGGGAACTTGGCGGTGCTGCGGAATTTGACGGCGGTGGCGATGCTATAGAAGATGATAACGGCGCAGATTACATCAATGGGCTCACCGCTATTACTGTTGCAGTTTGGGTTAAATCTGATGAAGTTCCATCCGATCGCGGGTTCATTGATGGACGTGATCCGGGTGGCGACGACACTGTTCTCTCACTACGCTATGATGCCGCCGGTTTTGAAGCAGGTGGTAAGGAACTTATTAAAGCGGGTATTACGACGACAGGCGGGATTCAACGCCTTGAGAGTGCAAGTGACGTTCAGACTGACAAATGGCAGCATTTCGCCTTGACATGGAGTAGTGGCAACGAACTCGCCCTCTATATTGATGGCGAACTCGATTCGCCGACCTTTAACAGTCCAGAAACTAAAGGCAAGTTGACGGATGCTACGAAATTGGTCATAGGGAAGGGCGAAAAGGACCAAGGTCGTTCGTGGAAGGGAATGATTGACGATGTGCGAATCTATGATCGAGTCTTAGATGATGCCGAAATTGCTGACCTCGCGGCAGGTGTGCTTGCCGTTGAAGCGAGTGGGAAGTTAGCGACTGTCTGGGCAGATTTGAAGCAATAACGCTCTCTTTTACGTGAGTTTTATAGTGAAACCCAATACCGTCGTAAACGTATCTTTTGTGATGAGGTGTTGGGTTTCGCTTATTTGTCTGAATGCCCCTTGTCTGAATCGCAGATTACCCCTGATTTTGCTGATGACACGGATTTTTAAGAGCCGTCAGCTATCAGCCGTCAGCCGTTGGGATTATAAATCCCTCCTACAATGATTGTTATTCGTCAGTTCAACTATAATATACGAAATGAGAAATTTGCAAAGGAGTTAAGTATGGCAAAAGCAGATATTGGAACACAATTTACATTACCGTTCAATGAGATTACTATGGAACAGAACATTAACATGAAAGATAGGGCGAGAGAGGCTTTTGTGCTGGATCGTCTTCATGAAGGAGAAATTAGCACTGATAATGCAGCGAAACAACTTAACCTTTCGCGAGATGAACTCTCGGAACTCATGTATAAAATAAAGTCGTAACCCACCTTTTGATGATAGATTTACTGATGTTCTGGTAGCAGAATTATGGGGCAATAGAATAAAGAAAATCAGATTGTATTCAGCGGTAATCTGTAGTAGAATATTGGATAGAATAAGGAATCATTCGTAAACTTTGATAGGTGGCACACCATGGAAACCTCACAAAACGAGATTAATCTTTCTCTACCTCCCACGGATAAAGCCCTATTCAAGAAATATATCCGACGAGAACTCAATGAAATCCGCCGAGAAGCTGCAGAGGCACATATATCTGACAACGAAATTGATCCTGTCCCAGATTCTGCTTATGATGATACTTATTGGTTATTAGGGGTCCTTTTTGATCATAACGTTTCCATGCCTGACATTGGTTGGTTAATGGATGGAGGGATTGGGTTTGAATGGAGATCACGAGATGGCAAAGGGATAGCGACAATGAGCATATATGGAAACAATCAGGTTGTCTATGGAGCAACCTTAGGAGACATGCGTAGAGTCAAAGGAACTCACACCTTATCAAATCCTTCGTCACTCGTTAGATTTCTTACAATGCTAACACTTTTATTTTCTCAATAAAGCAACGTTGTCCATCAATATTGTAAGACCGTAATTACTGAAGTGCCATCAACAGGAGCCCTTTTTAAGTTCGCCTATTAGGAAATGTCTATATTTTTTGGATTTTACTTTGAGGTAAATTTCTACAGCAAAGCCCCAGAAACTTTAGAATTTCTGTAACATCCACTGAGAAAACAGGACGAGTTACAAACAAATATGCAAAGTCGTTAGACTTAGAAATCACATTGCCGCATTTTTGAAACATACACATAGAATTAGGAGAAAATGGTTAGATGAACAGTGACGTGCCTACCTTAAAAACGCACCTACCTGAAAATATAACATCCATTCTCGAAAACCTACTCGGTTGTCCATTAGACGACACGTTCGCAGCGATTTCAGCGAATACCGCTGCACTTGAAACTTTCCTTTCCACACTCCCTACCGATTCGCTCGAAAACTATCTTACGCCACAATGGGTGGTGCTTGCTGCGGGTAAAGGCACCCGTATTGACCCCACGGGACGTTTGAGCAAAACACTGGACATTATGTTCGGTGAACAGAATATGCTCCAACGTTCTCGACGGCATCTGCCCGGCACACGTCCCGATATTGTCGTTATCAATCCACAAATGGCATCGCGTATTGAGAAAAGCGGATCTGCAGAGGAACTGTTGGGTCCCAATGCCGTTTTCTGCGTTCAAGAAGAGATGAATGGCACGGGTGGTGCGCTACAAGCGGCGTTGCCTGCAATCCGTGAATCTGACGCTGAATGGATTGGGGTAGCGTTCGGTGATGAGCCGTTTTTGGAGAGAGAGATTTTCGCGCAGACGCTACTCTCCCATTTGCTCTCTGGCGCGGATGTCACCCTATGTGGTAAAGTCCCCGAAACAGTCGTGGATAAGGGTGGACTCTTCTTCGACACAGAAGAACGATTCATAGGTACCAAAGAGTGGTACGATATGACGGATTCGGAAAAGCAAGAGATGTGGGACCGGTGGCACAACGGCGAGGCATATACTAACACGGGCATTACAATCACTCGGAGGCGCGCGTTGTTAGAACGGATGGATCGGTTGCAACCGCACGCAAACCGAAACAATGAACTTCATCAAGTCGATCTGATACGTCATTGCTATGAAGATGGTTTGAAGACAAACGCCTTTATCTATCGCGGCGAGGTGTTGTCGGGCGTTAATCGCTGGTCGAATGTCTGGTCCGGTGAAGCAGCGTCGTATGCACAAACCCGCGAATCTCTCGCACAGAAAGGTGTTCGCGTTGATCCCGCTGCGCAGATAACATTGGGTAGTGAGGATGTCGAGATTGGGACAGCGTGCTATCTCATCGGTAGGGTGCATCTCGGTGAAAAGGTACGGATTGGCGACTATTGTAGGCTTGAAAACGTCACACTACTCGGTGCAACGATGGTAGGCGATGCCGTTGGGTTAGAAGGTGTTTCTGCCAACGATACAGCATTTGAAGCAAACCCTCTTCCCGAATCGGTAGCAGCACCGGTGCGTGGTCTCAACACTGGGAGTAGAATAAGAAATTGCACGTTTGACGCGGTAAGCGTTGGGAGTGGTGTCCAACTTTCATCGGTTGTGGCGCGTGGGACGGTGATCCCCTCCGATATCATCTTAGAAGACCGAACACTTGGTGTTCCACCTACACAAGCTCCGCCGTCGGTGCCGAAACTGATCTTTAATCAGATTGTACCTTCAGACTATAGTCCGGGGGTTTTCACTCTTGGTGAGAAAAAGGGACTCCCCGATTGGGAAGGTCTGCGTCAGCATATCCAGTCGCATAGTGCCACGGAGTTGATTCCACGTGCGACGCGCATGCCTGCGTTACAACAGATGATGTGCGAAGCGGTGAAGACCTTTTTGGATATGCGGCGTGCGAACGGGGACTATCTGATAGAATCCCTCACACCTGAAGAGATATGGGGCAGCATCTTTGAGATGGTATCGCTCCATAGTGGCAACCCGAACCCTTACCACTACGACAAACTGAAAGCACGACTGACCGCTTTGGAACTTCTCCCGGAGTTCTGGGATAACGACTGGATGCGGCGTTTGAAGCTGGTTGTCTGCGGAAATATCATTGATTATAGCAGTGAACGGGTTATGAAACGATTGAAAGCGAATCCTGAGTATTTCTCCGAAGTGCTGCGCGCTGCGGTTGAAGCACCTTTCTCCATAGACTGTTATGAAGCATTCCGGGAGCGGGTTATTGATGGGACACCGCAGGACATTATATGGATGGTTGATAACGACGGCGAAGTGATTTTCGATATCGCTTTTGTTCAAGACCTCGTTGGATGTGGACACCGTATTACGATTGTTGGAAAAGGAGACAACGCCAGCAACGATGTAACCCTCGCGGATCTACATGAAATGGCGAACTACCCGCAATTTCAAGAACTTCAGACAGCTATTCGGGAGGGAACTGTCAAATTGATGTCCTCAGGCGCAAAGACAATCGGGACGAATCTTTATCGTGGAACGGCAGAATTCTTCAACGCGCTGTTAGACGCAGATCTGGTTATTTCAAAGGGGCAAGGGAATTTCTTTACCACACCGGGTTGGGCAAAGGATACGTTCTATTTACTGCTTTCCAAGGGTATGATAGCGGAACGGAGCACTGGCGTTGTTGCGGATCGGAACCTGCCGGTTGATGGGTTGATTTTGGCTTATCTTCCGGGGTGGACGAAGCGCGTTGCAACGCTTCAGGAGCTTTGTAGCAGTGGGGATTTTAATCATTAGTACCAGCGGTTAGTTTGGAAATGGTGTATTCTCGTTTACCTGAAGTCGGAAGCGGGATCTCGTCTACAAATTCCACCGTGACAACAACCTCTCCGCCGATAACCCTCTACTGTATATTCTGGACAAGATAACGGCGCGTCGCTTCCGTCCACTTCTTGTTAATAACGAGTTTCAAGACACAATGTTTAAGTGTTTCTTGGATGATCTGGAACTGGTTCACCCCCTCAACGTCATAGAACCGTTGTGTAAAATAGCCGCCGTGTACCAACATACCAGTTTTCGTTCGGAAGGTCGCGGTGGAGCGTCCGAGCAGGTCCTTCAAAATAGGCAACTGATTGCCGCATGGACAGACCTCATGAGAGAGAAGACCGATGTCTCCGATACGATACCGAATAAACGGCATGACGTAATTGTTGAGTTGCGTAATCAGGATCTCTCCGGGTTGCGTGTACGGGTTAGGACTGTCTATTTCAAGGTATATGTCCCGGGAGTTGATATGCATCCTACCTTCTACGCACTCCATCGCGATTAATCCAACTTCCCGTCCGCCGTAGCGATTATAGACCTTCGTATCAAAAACATTCTCTGCTAAGGTGCGATAATGTGGGTGTAGCATTTCGGCTGAAGATATAATCCCTTTCAAGTTCCATCTGGGTGTCAATCCGTTTTCATAGAGAAATGTAGAAAACTGATAGAGTGAAGAAGGATAGGCGAGAATAGTTTGTGGGTAACATTCATTCATCCTCTCAAACGCTGCTTGCATCGCTTCCTCAGTGAGATGGAATCCGTCAAGCCAATACTGATTCCGCCAGAAGTTGTTAAGCCAGTGTTTCCAGTCTCCATCGTCTTTAAGGTCTGCTGGTGCACCCCAGATAACCAGCTGCGGCCCACCGAAATCCCAACCTGCCCATTGATCGAAGTAGTAAACGCTCAAGTTGCGCTGATTCCAATAGTACCTGCCCTGATAGAAAGTGAGAGGTGTTCCTGTCGAACCACCAGTGGCGTTCTTAATCCGCTCCTGCTTTGTAAAGCGATCAGAACAGAGACGCTCCAAGTGCTCTCTTATGTTCTCCTTCTCAAGTGGTGGGATCTGTGTTATATCTGGCGTGTTTGTCTTTAACAACTCGCTGTAATATGGCGTTGTATAGTATGCGTGCCGAAGAAGTTTTCCTAAACGAACCTGTTGAAACGCTTCAATAGCCTCGCGCGAAGAATCTAACAATGTGCCTGTTTGCGAGAATTGGGAGCGATAATGCAGACCTTTGCGGTAGGTATTGTAGGCGTGCCACGCTGCCTTTGAGAGATGCCTTTTGACAGAACGATGGATTGGCATGATTTCGGTTGTTGGGTTAGATATTCCCAACGCGTTTGGGATTTAATTCTGTTATTATATCCGACGCAAGAAAAAATAAGGATTAAAATCTCTGAAAAACCTATTAGCGTAATTAGATTATGGTGAAATCCGAAAATATGTGGCCACTCTGCAATAGAAATGCCTCACACAGGACGCTCGTAAGGGCTGGGTTACCCAGCCCTTACGGCCTCCATTCGGTGTATAAATAATTATGGGACTTACTATAATCTATAATTTTATAATTAGAAGATCCCATGTGATAAGATAAATCAAACTTAGCAAATTTTATGCCAATGTTGGACATAAACGTACATATTTAGGTTAAGATCGCTGAAATGTTGGACATATTTTTCACCGTCCTCAGCTTGAAATGTAGACACACACTGGGTTTACTGAAGGTGAGGTGAAACTACATTTTATTTTCTAAAAAAGTAATACTACTGAAAGTATAAAATCAATTTATAACTGCGTTTCCATTACAAACACGCGTAAAATGTATAATATTGTTCATAAAATGTATAATATTATACATAATTTGCCTGCTGTAAAGGCAGTTGAAATGGCTTTTTAAGTCTATTCAGTTTTCCAATAATTCGAGAGAGGATGCCCGAACTTGTTCGGGTGTCCGGAAATAGGGGTATCACAACCGTTCAAGATGACTGTCTGAGTGTGTCCACCTTTGGTGAATATCCCGATGGAAACTGATCGCTCACAGAATGTCCATCTTGGAAAAGCTGACCGGCATCCGGGTTTTCAGGTTCAACCGGCGGAGAGAAGTCTCGCCATTTATCGCCATCCATTGGAAGTTCGTAACCTTCCCTGCGGAACCATTCAATCAAGCGTTTTCGATAGGCATTGAGCGTTGCACCATAAGCAGGATTACCAGCAAGGCTGCGTTCGTCAAGGCTGCCGGGTAGACGTCTGAAAAGCCATTCCTTGCGATCAGCGGCGGAGTAGATGTATTTGTATTCAGATGTCAGGAGCATGTACAATCCTGTGCCTTCTTGCCCCAGTTGACCGATGATGGCATCTCGTTGTGTATTGCCAGTCGCGATATCGGCGAGGTCAAGTCCGCTGCGATCTGTCTGTGAGGGTAATCCAGCCGCACCGAGGCTGGTTGGTAGTACGTCAACCAGACTGGTCGGCGTGTCGCATTGTGTATTTGCCTCAAAACGTTCAGGATAACGCACGAGAAGCGGAATCCGAGCGGCTGCGTCAAGGAAAGCACGTTTTCCGTAGCAGTCATAGTCACCGAGCAACTCGCCATGGTCGGACGTGTACAAGATTAACGTGTTATCAAGTTCACCTTCCGATTCGAGGTAATCAAGGATTCGACCTACTTGATAATCAATGAAAGAGATAGCGGCATAATAGGCAGCTCGCATTGTTCGGAGGAGATTCATATCTCTACCTTGGTCGCGGTATTTATAGCGATTTTGATGTCGATTCCAGTAGGTATGAAGATGCTCATAGTCTGGTGGCAGGAATGGAAGCGGCATCTCGACTGTGCGGTAGAGTCGGCTCCATGGGACTGGCGATTCAAATGGTGGATGTGGTTTGATAAAACTGCTCCAACATAAAAAAGGTCTGCCTGTGTCGCGTTGGGATAGGAACTGGAGGGTTTTATCGCCTACCCATTGTGTGTGGTGTAAGCGAGTCGGGAGTTGTGAGGGTTGTGGGATATAGTAGTATTCGCTGCGTTCGCCATGTGGTGCGACGACATGGTCGTAGCCGTTTGCGTGTAGGAAGTCCGTAAAGTCATCAGGACCGGGTCCTTCTTCGGAGTAATCTCGCGTTTCAAATCCCCACATTTTGCGGCTTTGCGGTGAGAAGTGCATCTTACCGATACCGTGTGTCTGATAGCCTGCCTCGTTCAGCAATTCCATCACGGAGACGCGATCTTGGGGCATCGGTGAATTGTTGGTACATCCAGTCTGATGGGGCCACTGTCCAAGTAGAAAACTGCAACGCGAAGCGACACACACGGGAGTCGGACAATACGCTGACGTAAAGCTTGTGCCTTCCCGAACAAGACGGTTTAACCCGGGTGTCTGGATAATCGGGTTGCCGAGGGCGCCGATGGTATCGAAACGCTGCTGGTCGGTCATGAGAAAAATGATATTCGGTTGTTTTGCCATGGAGTTCGGGTCCTTTTTGCGTCGTTATTATTTGAATCTTTCTTGGCAATTCACGTTACCCTACGCGCTTGCGTTGAACGGACCCCATCATAGGCTACCATTCGATTTCATCAAGGTTCTCTGCAACCAGTACCTTCTCGAAGAGCAAATCAAGTCGAGAACGATTCTGGATTGAGGTAATCCTTGTGGCAACCGATTCTGGGACGCTATCAAATCGGAACTGTAGCAGTTTCAGGATCGCCTCGTGTTTGGCGCGTGTTTCACCTTGCTCAATGCCTTGTTCTATGCCTTGTTCTATGAGAACTTCAGCCATAGATTGTGCCATCGTTTCTACCTCTATCCCTCCAGCCGTGCGGTTTCTATATAGCATAGCACAATCCGGCTGTAAAATCCAAGTAAAATAGGGGTATTCAGTTCCCGGTTGTCGGTTGTCAGTTAAGAGGGTTATAGGTGGTAGGTTATAAGTTGTCTGAACCAGGATTTTCTGGATTTTTAGGATTTGCAGGATTGAAGAGTCCCTTGGTTGCTGAGAGAGTTTATTTTCTGTTGACATGCGACTATGGATATAGTATTATTTAGAAAATCGTAGAACTTGACTTCCTCTATAGGAGGACGTCGCGTTACGCATAATAGACACTTAAACAGATGCAGAAATGGTATGAAAATAAAACACTCCTGAATACTCTCATCGTTTTGATGTGTGTCAGCTTCATCGCCTATTTCTTCTTTCAGTGGGTATGGGGGTTGCCGCTGTTTTTGGTTGGTGGGACGGCGATTATGGTGAGAGGTGTTGTAAAGATTACAATGCGAATGCGTGCGAATAGGAGAAGAGATGAAAAGACGAACGTTCATAAAACTGAGCGCGATTAGTGCCACAGGGATGGTGTTGCCGCTTCAACTCGAAGGACAGGCGGAAGCGATGGAAGCGATGCCTTACACGAAACCCAATACCTTGATAACACCTAACGCCGACTTCTATATTCTACAGATTGGTGATCCGGCGGTGCTCGACGGTGCGACATGGCGTATGGCAATCACGGGGTTGATTGGGAAACCGATGCCACCTTTGCGGCTTGACGATATCAAGGCAATGGAATCTGTTACGGCGATGCGGACGCTGAAATGTATTGGAGACCCGATTGGCACGGAACAGATGAGCAATGCGATGTGGAAAGGGATCCGCCTACGCGATCTGCTTGAGAAGGTGGGTCCGAAGCCTGAGGTTAAGGTGGTTGTTTTTCGCTGCGCAGACGGTTATCACACCGCGATTCCGTTGGAAGAGGCGATGGAGTCGGAGACACTTCTCGCCTATGAGATGAACGGCGTTCCACTCCCGACAGAGCACGGCTTTCCGATTCGTTTGTTGAACCCTGGGAACTACGGCACGAAAAACCCAAAATGGATCGTGAACATTCAATTGGCGACGGAACATGAAAGTTATTGGGAGAAACGGGGCTGGGATCCCATCGCGCAGGTAAAACTTGCCACAATGATTGGAACACCGAGTGAAAGCGAAGAGATTACAGGTGGCGAGGTCTATACAGTAAGTGGCGCAGCGTTTGATGCAGGGAACCACGGCGGTATTAAGAAAGTCGAGGTTAGCATCGACTACGGACAGACGTGGGAAGAAGCAGATATTTGGGCAAAAGATTCGCCGCTCTCATGGGTGCTCTGGAAATGGGATTGGCAAGTACCAGAGAAATCGGAACCGGTCGAAATCTATGCGAGAGCTACCGCTCAGAACGGTGTCGTTCAAGATGAAATAGGCATTGAGGCTGAACCTGTTGGTGCGACGGGCTATCACATGATTGATGCAGCGATTGTAATGCCATAGACGTCAGGTGCGGAACAATAAGCTATGCGCCTAAACCTAAAGTTGAGCCATCTGTTTACCGTCTATTTTCCCGTCCTGCTCATTGATTTAGCCTTTAGCAGTGTCTTAACCAACACCTCCTTTTATACAAGTTATTTAGGACTGTCCTCGACCTTTCTGGGGGTGTTGATGGCAGTCACGACAGGATTTTTCGCTGTGCTGGCGATTCCGTTCGGTCGGCTGTCGGATCGCATAGATCGAAGGTATGTCCTTTACGCTGCGTGTGTAGTTCTGGGTGCTGCGAGTCTCGGACTCCCATACTGTCGAAACGGCACGCACCTCCTGCTTATCTTTCCCGCAATCGGGGTCAGCATGGCACTCTTCTGGCCAGCTTACGAGGCGTGGCTTGCTGAGCGTGAAGGTGAAGGCGAACTCATCCATCGGGTTATGCTTTTTAACCTGTTCTGGAGCATCGGTGTTACCTTGGGGCCAGCGTTTTCAAGCTACCTGTATGGCGATGCGAATCCATTCACTCCGTTCTATCTTGCCGCTGGTTTGATTCTGCTCACCTTAATAACGTTTTTAGGAAGCCATTTCCAGACACACGACATTACCAAAGACCCTTCCTCAGACGCTCCTGAAACACTCTACCCACCTCCACCTGTCCGGACTGCCTATCTCAACATTGGGCGGTGTGCGAACTTTGCCTCGTGGTTCGTATTGGGCGTGTTGCGTCGACTTGCTCCGAAACTTACAAAAGAAATGGGGATGCCCCCGACAGTATTTGGCAACCTAATGCTGACGCTCGGTGGTTTGCAGACACTGGTGTTCGTTGTGCTTGGTAGTGGATATTCAACCCGATGGCACTATCGTTTCGCCCCTGTACTGATCGTTCAGTTGTTGGCTGTTGTGAGTTTCCTTGGGATATGGCGGATCCAAAATACGGTACTCTGGGCTTTTGCGTTTGGTGCTATCGGCGTGTCTGCTGCACTTACCTATTTTAGTAGTCTTTATTATGGGTTGGATCGGCATGTGGATAAGGGAAATAAGAGCGGATGGCACGAAGCCATATTGGGTGTTGGGATTCTGTTAGGTCCGCTTTTCGGAGGCATTTCAGCGGATTCACAATTAGGGACACAGAGTCCGTATCTGCTCTGTGCTGTGGCGATTGGCATCGCTATCTTAATAGAGGTTTTTATACTTCTTAAGAGCCCGCAAGCTTCAGGAGATTCGCGTTAATGTAGTCTTCATCGGGCGTAACACCGAGACCGGGACCGTCTGGCACTGTTACGACATGGTCGTGAATTTCGACGCCGCTTACTGCCATGGTTTCCAAAAACGCGGGTGCGTTGAGTTCGGCGGGAAGAACTAAGTCAAGCGTTGAAAAGAGATGGACGCTGGCGATGAACCCTATGCCTGCTTCAGTTAAACCGCTGCCCAGAAGTTCTAAAGCATTGGCTTCGGCGACATGAACGCTTTTGAGACATTCCACTAATCCACCAGATTTACAGACTTTCAAAACGACGGCATCTGCACACGCCAGTCGGACGATTTTTGCCAGATCGAAATAGGTGAAACAGCCTTCGTCGATGGCGATCGGAATCGACGCGTCATCTCGGACGCGTTTCATACCGAACCAGTCTTGGCTCGCTACTGGTTGTTCCATACAGTAGATCTCGCGAATGTCTGAGACCCGTTTCAGGAGTTCGAGTGCATTAGAGGGTATGTACGATTGATTCGCATCTATCCAGAGTTTGGCGAATGGCATCGCTTCGTGAACTGCGCGCAGGCGTTCTTCATCTTCCGCTGGGTTGCCAGCAACTTTTACTTTGAAACAGGAACACGGAGACAGCGCTTTCGCCTTCAAACCCATTATCTCTGGAGTATCAATGCTCAAGGCATAGCAGAGCGGGAGTGCGTTGTGTCGTTTGCCACCAAAGAGGGTGTGTAGCGGAACATCAAGAATTCGTCCACGGAGGTCGTGTAAGGCGATATCTACTGCTGCTTTGGCAAATGGATGTCCCGTGCTGACAGCGGGTTTTAATGCGTCATAGATGGCGTGGTGGATTTCGTTGAGGTGTAGAGGGTCGCGTCCGAGTAGCAAGGGAGCGATGTGATACTGAATGGTGGTTGTGATGGATTCGGTAGTTTCATAACTCCATGAAGGGAGTGCGCGTTGTTCACCCCATCCGACGTAGCCGTCGTCCGTGGTGATTCTGACGAAGACGTGGTCGCCTGCGGAGGCAGCGTCTCCGACGAAACCGGTGCCGATATTGAAGACGTCTTTCATTCCGACAGCAGTGGGATAAACGTCTACGTGTGATATTTTAGTCATGGGTAGCTATTGGCTTTCAGCTTTCAGTGGTCAGTTCTTCGTCGTGATTTGGAGATCGTTCCTACAGACTATTCGATGACATAAGTATTTTACACAAAAGCGTTGAATTAAGCAAAAGAATTTCCGTTGACATGCTCGCAGTTGTGTGCCATAGTAACGGAAATGTGAGTTGCTGTCCGTCGTTATAAGGAAAACACTGAATGCTATTTATTATCTTCGTAATTCTTACGCCTATCGCTGTTTGGCTGATCTTGCACTTTCTGTCTTCTCGGCGGAAATCAGATTCAGAAGAGGTTGAACCAGAAGCACAGATAGAAGTCTGCGCGATGTGCCAGAACGATTTTCCGATGACTGAACTGCTTGAAAAAGAGGTCGGCGGGTACGGGAGGGTCTACTGTTTCTGTGGACCGTGTATTGAAAATCTCTATAGCGAATATCAGAACAAAACAGACATCAAAACGGGAGAATGAACTATGTACGATTTGGTTACATTTGGGGAAGCAATGATCCGCCTCACCGCGCCTGAGTACATGCGGCTTGAACAGGTTTCATCGCTGGCAATTACCGCTGGCGGTGCGGAGATGAACGTCGCTGTCAACGCCGCACAACTCGGATTGCGAACATCGTGGGTATCACGACTTGTGGACAACTGGTCAGGTCGTTATATCCGCAACAAAGGACGTGAACTCGGCGTGGACATGTCGAACATCGTCTGGGTGGACTTTGACGGAGTCGGATTGGAACGGAACGGATTTTATCATCTTGAATTGGGTGCGGGTCCGCGTGCGAGCAGCGTCACTTACGATCGTGGCTATACAGCGATTTCCAATGTGCAGGTCGGAGAGATTGATTGGGCATCTATTTTTAGCGGTGCACGCTGGTTTCATCTTAGCGGTATTACGCCGGCATTATCGGAATCGGCAGCGGCTGTCTCGGCAGAGGCACTTCAAGCGGCGCGCGCAGCGGGTGTCACGACCAGTTACGATTTAAACTTCCGTTCCATGCTATGGAGTGCAGAAGAAGCACAGGCAGCGAACCGACCGATGATGGAGTATGTCTCTGTTCTCATCGGCAACGAGGAAGATTTTGAGAAATCGCTCGGCTTCGCTGCGGAAGGCACGAGTGAATCCTATAGCAAACTTGAACCCGAAAGCTACAAAGAGATGGCGACACGGGTCAAAGATGCTTTTCCAAATGTTGAGATGATTGGCACGACGCTACGCGATGCGAAAACCGGTTGGCTGAATGACTGGCGGACGCTCCTGTTTGATGGTGAAGAGTTCTACCTGTCACGTATCTATGAAGACTTGGAACTGGTAGACCGTGTGGGTGGTGGCGATAGTTTCTCGTCAGGATTAATTTATAGCCTATTGAACGGAAAGTCACCGCAAGAGGCGGTCGATTTTGCGGGTGGCTACTCAGCCTTGGCACATACTTTCCCAGGAGACTTCAACTGGGCAACAGCCGAAGAGGCAGAAAAAGCGATGGCGGCAGGGAGTGTGCGTATCAGTCGCTAAAATAATAAAACTATGAATAAGATTTTTCTCTCTCAAATTTTTGAAAACCCCGAATTTGATACTCCAGAACGGCGTGAGGCGTTGGCTGATTTGGAGCAATACGGTGAGTTGAGTATCCATCCGCGTGAACTGACGGATGAACACGCTGATGGCGTTGTTGGTGTGATTGCAAGCTCAATCCCATTTCACGAAAGCTTCTATCAAGCGGCGGAATCGCTCCGAATTATTTCGCGCTGGGGGGTCGGCTATGAAACCGTTAACGTGGATTTGGCTACCGAATATGGCGTCATCGTCACGATTGCGCCTGAACACATGGTGACCGTTGCTGAATATGCGATTGCACAATGGTTCGCAACTATGAAGCGGGTTTACACGCTGAACAGAGCTTCCCATAGTGGTGATTTTGGACTCATTAAGACGCATGAAGTGATGGGTTCTACGCTCGGCTTGTATGGGTTCGGTCGGATCGGTCAAGAGGTCGCGCGTCGTGCCCGTCCCCTTCTCGGTGAGGAAGGCAGACTCTTGGTTTATGACATCCGTCCGGATATTGCTGAAGTCGCTGCGGAATTCGGTGCGGAGGCTGTTGATACGCCGTTGACCCTCTTTGAAGAGAGCGATACTGTGTCTCTGCACGTATCTGGTGCGGATACTGTCGTCAGCTACGAAGAGTTCTGCGCGATGAAACCGCATGCATCTCTCATCAATCCGTCGCGTGGAAACCTCGTTGACGACGCAGCAGCCAACCGTGCTGTCAGTGAAAATCGGTTGTGGTATTATGTTGTGGATGACCCAGTTAACGGAACGCGGGCGATTCATAAGGATCATCCGCGTATCATTTGTACGAACCACAACGCCGGTATGACCGTTGAATCTGGTATACGGCTGGATCTTCGGACAATTGGACAGGTTAAAGATGCGATTCAGGGCCGTGCCCCAGCGTATATTCTTAACCCGGAAGTACTGGAACATCCAAGGGTTAAGGCATATTGTGAGGACGTTCCGAATCGGTTAACCCTGACTTAATTAGGACTTACGCACTTCCTCTTGAAGTCCCCCTGATAAGGGGGATTTAGGGGGTTAAATGGATGAAATAACGACTTTTTGGGCGAAATATATTGCTTTTTCACGCAATTTGCGTAAATCCTGTTAATATTTCTCAAGAAGGAAAAGGAATTCACGGTTCGGTTCTTCAGCAGCACTTACCCACTCGTTTGTCCATTTCATACCAGCCATGACGTTCCTTTTGTAGTCAAGTTCGAGAGCATCAAGGAGTTTTCCGTTGCTTTGCATGACTTCGTTGAGTTGTTGAGCAGTTGCGCGACCGCCTGAACTGTAAGATAGTAGGATCCAACGGGCTTGAGTTATTTGGATTAGGTTTGCAATGGCATCAACGGCAATGAAGCGTCCGTCAGCGTTGCTACGGAATTCTTCAAATACGGATGCGGCGAGGAGATCTGATGTATCTTCTCGCCGTTTTGCTTTGCCGAACAGGTTGGGTTTGTCGAAGAGAACGACGCTTTTCCAGAGGTGGTAGTAGGCGGCGTATCTGACGCGGGAGGCAGGCATCTTCTCGTTGTTTGAGCCGTAGGGTGGATCGAAGTACGCAAGGTCAACGGAGATACGCGGCACAAGTTTAAAAATGTCGGTTTGGTGGACTTCGTGGTTCCCTGCTGACGTGAAAACTTCCGGCACCTTAAGTACTAACTCTTTATAGGCACGGGGTGCCCATTCTTTGAGATAGGCGGAAAAGTGTCCGAGGGTGCTGTCAACACGGTCGAGGGCAAGGATTAGGCTGGTGAGTGCAACTGCCTTTTCGACTGGATCGAGATTGAGATCTTCGATTTCTTGTCGAATGGCGTCTAATTTGCGGGTGTTGTGTCGCTGCCACGGTTTTTTGAGTCCGTCTGTCTGGATTGCGCAACCGCCGTTGGCATGTCCGCCGTAATGTTCCGTGAACCATCCATTAACCGGTGCAACGGCGTTGAGATGGTCGATGAGGGGTTGATATGCTTCTCTCGGTTTTGTGTTGAGGAGATAGCAGGTGCCGAAGGTTTTTGACCATGGGGCGATGTCGTTGGAAATGACGGTATAGCCGAGTTTGGCGAGTGCTTGTGAGACGCGGGTCGTGCCTGAGAAACCGTCAAGGATTGTTTTGGCGTTGACTTTTTTGATGAGCTGCAGGACGTGTGGGATGAGTTTCAGCTTGGAGCCGATGTATTTGATGCTTTGGGTTGGGGGTGTGTGGAGATGTGAAGGTTTTTGTGGCATTGTTTTATGTTCTGTCTCTCCCCCAACATTGACTTCATCAACATCATTCAGCAGTTTCGAGTTTTGAAAACGCAAGTCCTTTAGCGAAATTAGCATCTAAAATTGTATCCTGTATAAAAGCACTCGCATTAAGGATTTCAATCCCGATGAGTTCGCCGTTGTTATTCAATTCAGCCGTGATATTGGGGCTTAACTCTAAACTGTCACTTTCGGGTTCATCGGAAATCACGATATGTAATATATCTTCTTTCTCAAAATAGGTTGTTTTTGGTTGTTCATTGGTTAAACTATTCATCATCCTTCTACTCTTTGTCCCTTTGGGAATCATACAGACGGTATATTCCACGCTTTACCCGCCAATACCTATCTTCACCTATAGGATAATTACGCCGTTTCTGGAAGTTAACACAGCTACCCCTTATCCAGTTTCTTACTATATTCTCATTAAAATCAGGATGATTGTTTGAAACGACTTGTTCAATGTCTGTGAGAGTAAATGTAGTGTTTGGGCTTTCTTTCGTAAATTCCTTGACAGCGTCCCACACTACCAGTTCTGCTGGCTTATCACCCGACCATCGCGAGGTATGCCTAGTTCGCTGCCGCTGCATCTTAGAAGCAACGATGTCCTCATCTCCAACTCTGGTTTCCATACTGACAAGCCTCTCCCCAGCTTCCGTTTGGAAGGTCGAAACATCTATGCAGCTAATGTCAAGTCCCTGCGAGGTTCGGAGAAAACGGCAAACGCGCACTACTCGCGTTGGTATATCTTCTGCGACTATATATAAACGCAGTTTTCGATTCAACGAAGGGAGTTCATCGGTTTCACGCAGATCAAATGTATCCCTGAAAATGTCATGAAAACCTTTTCCTCTGAATTCGTCGCGAGTTTTAAGGTAAGCTTCAGCTATCTCATGAATCTTAGCTTCTGAAAGTTCAGATGCCCATGCTGCGTATTCAAGTAATTGTGCTACAACTTCTCGTGGAGCCTGATCCTTCTTCAATTCAACAACGATAAGATTTCCTTCAACATCAACTCCAAGCAAATCAGGGAAGATGGTACCTTCTTCATCTGCAGCACTCGGTTGTCGATCAATCCAGAGAAAGTCTTCTTGGGCAAGAGCTCGTGGACTATTCTCAAGCCAATCCTCCAGATGGCTTTCAAGTTCAAGGTCTGTTTCTTCAGCAATAACGAGTTTGTCACCTTCTAATCTAAATATGGGCATTGTTTCTCCAAAAGAAATTGGCGAGGCACGGGGACCTCGCCGAACAGCAAAATATTACGTATGGCGGATGGCGTCGATGGGTGTCATTTTAGCGGCTTGGCTTGCGGGGTAGTAGCCGAAAAAGATGCCGACTATTGCGCCTGCTGCAACGGAGATGAGGACGGCTTCGAGTGTAATCACAGAGGGCCATTCCACTCCTTGGAAAAATCTACCTACTACCCATACAAAGCCTTTACCTACTACGAAACCGAATAGGATACCGAGAAAACTGCCAACCAGACATAGGAGGATAGATTCTGTCAGGAACTGCAATCGAATGTCAAGGCTTGTGGCACCGACTGCTTTTCGGAGTCCGATTTCTGGGATCCGCTCTGTTACGGATACAAGCATGATATTCAGGATACCGATGCCTGCTACAATCAAAGAGATAGAGGCTATAACAACGAGGACCATCTCCATAATAAAGATAATCCGCATTCCACCTTGGATCCCCTTTTTTGCGCTCCACGTTCGGAAAAAGGTTTCGTCACCACCGTGGTTGCGCATGATAACGGTTTTTACTTCCTTCATGGCTTGTTCGACTAAATGAATGTTTTTAGCGCGCGCCATGATGGCCCCGACCCGATTACGTCCGCCAAAACGGGTTTGTGCCGTGGTAATCGGGATGAAAATCATATTGTCTTCGCTTTTGCCCTCGTCGAACCCATCACCACGGCTATGCATGATCCCAATAACAGTAAAACGCATGTTATTGATGCCGACTTCCTTGCCAATAGGATTCTGATCCTTAAACTGTTCTTTCCAGACCTTTGCTCCGATGACACAGACCTTATTCCAGAAATCCATATCGGTATCGGCGAGGAACCTCCCATATTCAACTTCCCATCTTCGGACGTCTTGATATTCATTGGTCGTTGCACGGAGATAGGCGTTCCGGTGTTTTCCTTCAACTTCAAAATCAATAGGATGACTTCTTTCAACGGTGGCGACTTCAACAGAGGGACAGTCCGCCAGAATGTCGTGCAGGTCTCGCATCTCTAAGTAGTGGGGACTGTTGTTGCGTTGCCAACGTTTGTTTTTTTCGATATATCCAGGTCGATAAACGCCGAACATGCTGGGACCACCAATTTTTTCAATCTGTGCCATCATGAGTTTTTCAGCACCTGCGCCAAAAGACATCATGGCGATTACGCCTGCAATACCGATGGTAATCCCCAAGAGAGTAAGGATTGTGCGAAGTTTGCTCCCGCGAAGGACAGAAAAGGCTGAGATGATGTTTTCTAAGATATGCACTTTCGTTCTCTATGTATGGCGGATGGCATCAATGGGTGTCATTTTAGCGGCTTGGCTGGCGGGGTAGTAGCCGAAGAAGATACCGACTGCAGCGGCTGCGCCTACGGAGACCAGAACGGCTTCGGGTGTAATCACAGAGGGCCAGGACATTTCTGGTAGAAACTTACCGACTATCCATGCGAAGCCCTTTCCAACGAGGGCACCGAACAAGATACCGAGTATCCCGCCAATCAGACACAAGAGGACTGATTCCGTGAGGAACTGGAGTCGGATGTCAAAACTTTTTGCGCCGACCGCTTTTCGGAGTCCAATCTCTGGAATCCGTTCTGTCACGGAGACGAGCATGATATTAAGAATACCGATACCCGCAACAATCAAGGACACTGAAGCGATGACCACGAGGACTGTTTCTATGATAAAAATCATTCTTTTCGCGTTTTCGATACCTTTTTTTGCGGACCAAGTTCGGAAGAAGGTTTCGTCGCCACCGTGGTTACGCATGATAACGGTCTTCACCTCTTTTAGTGCTTGTTCTACTAAAAGTGGGCTTTTGGCACGAACCATGATATGCCCGACGTAATCGTGTCCCCAAAAGCGTTTCTGTGCGGTTGTAATCGGAATAAAGAGCATATTGTCATCACTCTTCCCGCGCTCTAAACCGTCTCCACGGCTCTCCATAATTCCGATAACAGTGAACCGTTTGTTGTTCCCGTGATTGTTAATGACGACTTCCTTACCAATAGGATCTTGCCCTTTAAATTGTTCTTTCCAGATTTTTGAACCGATGACACAGACTTTCGTCCAAGTGTCCATGTCGGTATCGGCGAGGAATCTACCGTATTGCGTCTTCCATTCTCGAACGGCTTGGTATTCGTTTGTTGTTGCGCGGAGATACGTCTTTTGGAATTTGCCGTCAACACCGAGACCGATGTAGTAGCTGCCTTCGACAGTCGCAACTTCAACGGAGGGACAGTCTGCTAAGACATCGCGGAGGTCGCTCATTTCTAAGAAATGCGGACTTGTGTTGCGTTGCCAACGTCCATTTTTGCGGATATATCCGGGTCGATACACACCGAACATACTGGGACCGCCAATTTGGTCAATTTCCGCCATGAGCAGTTTTTCGGCACCAGCACCGAAAGACATCATAGCAATCACACCGGCGATACCGATGGTAATTCCTAAGAGCGTGAGAATAGTACGAAGTTTACTTGCTCGAAGGATGGCAAACGCTGAAATGAGATTTTCGAGTATGTTCATGGGTGTTTTGTAGGGTTATAAGTTGTAGGTTATAGGTTATAGGTTAAGAGTCGCTACTCTATTCCGAACAAGTTCAGGTGTCCGTATGTAAATTATTGGGCAAACTGAATAGCCGTAAGTATGAAAAAGTTTTGATTGCATGAATTCAGTATGTGTGCTAAACTTCTTATTAATAATCTGTTTAGCAGATAAAGTGTCGCATCTGCAGCACGTCTCGCGTGTCATTAAAGTATATCATAAAACATTCGAGGGTTGCAAATTTTTCAAGGCTAATAGCGGGAGCAAACTGTTGTGCTGACGGACTCTTTTAACACCGGAAGTGTATTATTATGGAAGGGCAAGCAAGAGTCCGCAGTACATCAAGCAGAGATCACCGGACTGTCGCGACGCGGGGACGGTGTGTGGATTCAGTTGCCGTCTTCTCTGTTGGAGACACGCTATCGCTTGAAGGCGATGGAAATATCCTTCGACGATAAGGGAACGCCAACAGCGATTCAAGCATCGCTGCGGCAGTTGTCTCAGGCACAGAAAACCGGATTCTGTCGTCACTATTTAATTGCGCAACCGCACGCTGAGGCTCCCTGCTATAATATCAGCGATTACGTTGAGAAATGTATTGATGGCGACCTCGAAATTGCTGAACGGCTTCGCGGACGAACGGTGATGACGCTCTATCAGGCTGAAAAGCCGATAGCCGATCTTTTTAGCGAGCGTGGCGTTTCATTGTTTGTAAAACGTGCGTTGACGGGATATTTAGAGACTTACGGAAAGCAGCACTTGATCGGTTTTAGTTGTGAATTGCCGAAGTTCTTGTCAGTAGTGAATGTTTTAGAAGCCGATCCGTCGTCGATCTCGTGGAGTCCAGTGCTGTTGGAGACGATGGATGAGAAGGTAGCCGACTATTTGCCGCTGGTATTTTATGAGACTTACAACTCCGCTGCGGTTAGGAATACGTTTTGGCGTGAACTAACGACACAATTTGCGACGCATTTTTTTGGCAGGTTGCGTGATTTCTGTCATCAGGAAAGATTACAATTTGCCCTAAGTCTGCCAGCGACTGCGAAGGCGTTAGAGTTTGAGTTAGGGACGATGTTGGCAGAGGTGGATTGTCCGATCCTGAATGTCAGCGAGATAGACACACCTAAACGGTTTGCCGTTGCGAAATGGGTCTGTAGCAATACACAACATGCCGGGATTTCACGGAAGAACGCTAAGAAGGCAGATAGACACGCTCTGGCTGAAGATGCAAGTCTCGGTTTCAATCTGTGGATAAACAGAAATAGAAAGAAGTCAGCGAAATCCGATGTCACTATACCAACGTTATCACAACTATTAGCGATGGGCTACCCAAAAAGACCTCTCCTGATGGTAGCACCGACGCAGAGCCTCTGGACGAAACCTGATAGGAAGCTGTGGAGCCAAGTGACAAAAGCGTGGGGTTGGTTCTGCGAAACGGTATGGGAATTGGGATACGATTTCAGGATTGCTTCGGAACAGGAACTGGCATCAGCAGAGGTTATAAATGCGGGGAGTATAGGGAAGCGTGAGAGTAGGAATCGCATTCTCCGCCTAAACAACACTCGCACGGGAACTGAAGAGGCTTACGGTGTTGTTCTGCTTCCAAGCTGCATATCGCTTCAAGAAGAGACAGTGAAATGCCTGAAGGCGTTCACGAGAGCGAAGGGTAGACTGATAATAGACGAACCGACGCCGTATCTTCTGAACGGTAGGATTGGACTTGAGCCGTATCCGTTGGAACAACTCATCTATGGACGGCGTGCGACAATTCTCCGCGGTCCTTTGAACGAGAAGGCGGAAAAGCTTGAAAAATGCCTGCGAAAATGGGCGCAGTGTCCCGTTGGGGTATATACGAAACCTGACAATGACGCTACGGATGTCGTTCAGGTACATCACAGAAAGTCAGGGGCATCTGAACTTTTCTACCTGTTCAACAGGAGTGATTCAACAATTGATGCCTTGATTGAGGTGCGTCGAAAGGCTGCAAATGTTGGGGAGTGGGATCTGTTTGAAGGTGCGAAAAAGAACATCGATTTTTGGGATGCCGATGGAAAGACATATTTGAACAGTGCGTTCGTCCCGAAGCAGGGACGACTTTTTGAAGTTTCGTAAAATTTGAAATCGTGATTAAGCCATACGAAAGGAGCTAATTATGACAGGTGGAGATCTTTTTGTAGAATGTTTGAAGGAACAAGGTGTTAGGGATATTTTCGGGCTGCCGGGTAACCATCTTGATACGGTTTATGAATCGCTGTATAACAACCAAGATAGCATTCGGCACTACGTTACACGCCATGAAGGCGGTGCTTCGTTTATGGCGGACGGTTATGCGCGTGCGACTGGCGATGTCGGTGTTTGCATGACTGTTCCAGGACCGGGTTCTAACAATGCTTCTATCGGTATCGGCGAAGCGAACACGGCGTCCTCGCCGGTGCTTTGGATTACCGGGCAGAATCCGTCTTATTTGGCGTCGCGAGACCCGAAGAAAAGTTTCCACGGCTTGGATCAACGGGCTGCCTTCACATGCATGACGAAACATTTGGAGATTGTACATCGAGTAGATCAGATTCCGGGCGCGATCAATCGAAGCTTCACTGCCCTTCGTTCAGGTAGACCGGGACCGGTGCTGATTGAGTTGGCGAAAGATGCGTTGGATGCAGAGACTAACTTACCCGTCCCGCAGCGGAACAACGGTCTTCAGACGATGGCGAATCCGAGAGATATTGATGCGGCTTTGGAACTTCTGAGTAAATCGGAACGTCCGCTGATTGTCGCAGGTGGTGGTATTAACCATACACGCGCTACTGCTGAAATGCTTGAGTTTGCCCAGTTGTTAGACGCACCAATCGTGATGACAGGTTTTGGAAAAGGCTCTGTGCCTGAAGATTCACCGAATGTGATTGGTATCTTCCGGGACGGTGTTTCCCAAGCGGCGATCGAAGCATCTGACCTTCTGGTTGCTGTTGGCACGCGGTTCAACTATCGTGATACAGGGAACTGGAGTTTCAAGTTTGCGCAACCGTTGTTGCATATTGAAGCGGATACAGAGGAGATTCATAAAGAATATGCGGCTACTGTTGGCATCGGTGCAAGTCCGAAGCTGGTATTACAACAACTTAACGCTATGCTGCGCGACGAAAAACAGACAGGCGGTTGGGGCGAAGGGTTACGCGAATTACGCCGTCGATTCACGACGACTGAACGTCCTCGTATTCTCCAAGAGATGCGCGATGTGTTACCACGTGATGCGATATTGTCGGTTGATGTAAACATCACTGGCTATGGTGCGCTTCAGCATTTCCCATGTTATTATCCCGGCAGCTACATCTTTTCAGGTGTCTCTGTTGCGATGGGTATCGGATTGACGGGTGCTATCGGTGCGCAGGTTGCTTATCCGGAACGGAAGGTCGTTTCGCTTAGTGGTGATGGCGGTTTCTTAATGTCGTGTCCGGATCTTGCGACAGCCGTGCTCTATGACTTGCCTATTGTGCAGCTTGTGATGAATGATAATCAATACACCTCGATTGAGCGGGGTCAGCTGCGGCGATTTGGCAAACGGATTGGCGTTGAATTGGCGAACCCAGACTTCGTCCAGTTCGCTGAGTCGTTCGGTGCCATTGGATTGCGGGTTGAAGATCCGAACGATTTCAAGCCGACGTTTGAAAAGGCACTCGCTTTTGATAAGCCTGTTCTTCTGGAAGTGGTCAAGTAGTTATTGGTGGTCAGCAGTCAGCTATCAGTGCGAGATCGGGAAATTTCAACTGCCTATAGTTAGTTGCAGTCAGCAGTGGTTCCCTTAGTGGACGCAGCACGGGATATTGCTGTAAAAAATATAAATTGGAGCAAAGGAGTTTAACATGCCCAAAAAAATCGGTGTTTTAACTGGGGGTGGTGATACGAGTGCGCTCAACGCCACCCTTAAAGGCATCGCGTTAAAAGCCGAAGAACTCGGTTTTGAACTGGTTGGATTCATGGAGGGATGGCGCGGTGTCCTAAAAGGTGGACGCTATTTTACGTTGACCCCAGATCTGATTGATGAGAACCGGGGCGGAACGTTATTAAAAAGCTCACGCACGAATCTGATTAAAGATAACAAGTTGGACGAGGCAGTAGATAACCTGAAAAAATTGGATATTAGCGGTCTTATTCCAATAGGCGGCGATGATACGCTAACGGTTGGTACTGCGCTGTCTGACCAATTCACGACGACGTTTGTGACTAAAACCATTGATAACGATGTGGGTATAAATCCGCCAGAAGGTGATGCCGTTGACTATTCTAAGATGGTCAACTATTACTGCCCGGGTTTCCCTTCATCGGCACAGAGCGTTATCAATGCCGTTCGGGATTTGCGGACGACTACCTATTCACACGACCGTGTAATTGTTGTCGAAGCGATGGGACGGGATGCCGGTTGGTTGACCTTATCTTCAGCGTACGGACAGGCAGACCTTATTGTTGTTCCAGAGGTGCGGTATCAACCTGAGAAACTGGCAGAAGCGATTCGCGAGAAGCACGCCGAACAGGGTAACGTGATTGTTGTTGTGTCAGAAGGTATTCGAAACGAGGCTGGTGAGTTGATGATTAATTCTGAGGCGGAACTTGACGCCTTTGGACATACGAAACCGGGTGGTTGTTCTGAGATTATCGTTGAGACGATGAAGAAACTTCTTCCTGAGATTTCAAGTTCTGCGTTCCGTGCGTTGATACTCGGCTATCTCCAACGGTGCGGTAGCCCGATTCCGCTGGATAGAGATACTGCTATTAAAGCAGGGGCATTAGCGGTGCAGGCACTCAATGAAGGTATGTTCAACGGTGTGGCGACTATTACGCGGACGGGTGCTGGTATTGAACCGACTTTGGAGTCGTTAGATCAGGTGCTTAAACGGGATGAAACGGGACATGTCGTCCGGAGAGACCTTGATCTGCGGTTCTACGATGCGGAGCGGTATCAGATTTCTCCTGCGGGTGCGGGTTATTTCCGCCCACTTTTCGGTGATTTACCGCGTCCAGATTTGTCTTTGGACGATCAGGTGATTGAGATTGGTGAGATTGGGTAAGAATTAGAATGTTTAAATAAACAGAGGCGTGGTTTGATACCGCGCCTTTAATATTTAAAGAGGGTTATAAGTGGTAAGTTATAAGTTAAGAATTAGGGTGCGGAAATCTCTTTACAGCGAATTTTCTGAATCACAGATTTTCGCGGATTTAGCGGATGATGCTGATTTTCAGGTGTCCTATGTGTTTAAAGTCATGTACACCGCTACTATCACCTCGTTATAAAGACACAACCTTTGATTGACAGTTAGTTCCAAGATCTGAGTATTTCTCTGCTGAAATGGAAAATCAGCATTATTCCTCACTTAAATTGTGCTAATAAGTTTCCTAGTTCGCGAAGGGAGTTATTACGTCGTAACGTTTGTCCGCCTATGAGTACATGTTCAGCCACATCGGAGCAGATAGATTCACGATAACGCCGACGGACAATATTTTTGGAAGGTATCTTTGGATTGAGTTCACGCAGAATTTTTTCAGAGAACTCAATCAGGTACTCCTTAGCACTCCGACCACCTATTTCTGTTTCAACTATCTTTTCCGTATCGCCTCTCTGGTAACGATTCACTAATCGCTCAAAAGACGTATTTTCCGAGATACGATCACGTACAATACGTCTATACTGTGGATTCTGACTAGCGAAATAGCAAAAAATTCCAAGGCAATCAATCAATAACCACGCCTCAAGTTCCTGAACGGCTGGGGTAAAAAAGACTTTACCAGCAAAACTGTTATCCTGCACAATTCGTTCAATTTGATTAATCAATGAATTAGGCTCTTGCCGCCGCTGATGAAGGGACATAGGACTATCGCTATCAATAACAAAAATAACATATTCACCTTGATTCACAAAATTCTGGACTGCCTTCCTTAATTTGTCACCCAAAGTTCCTTGAATTCTACGATTCTTCAGAAATCTCTGACTCTCAATTGTTTGGATAGATACATGCTCAAGATGCAGATGTGTCCTCAATTTGTTTGCCAAACATCTGACAGCCTTGGCATCATTGTCGGATTCCAAAGCCCAGATTCTTATGGTTGGCATATGGACACGTCCTCCATGAGATCTTGCAGTAGTCCACTATCGAAAACAGCACTGCCAACTCCAAAATCCACAATCCAACCATCTAAGCCCTTTCTGTCACTACGAATTTCCTGAATGTTGATGGCTTCTGTGCCATGTCCAGGAAGATTGCGTAAGAGTAAAACACCGAGCCAATCCGATAAACTCTCAGAACTAAAGGAGTCAAGGAGTTGAGAACTATGGGTTGTAATAATCACTTGCGTTCGTTCGGCAATTCGCTCAAGCACATTTGCGATTATGGCTAACGCACCAGGATGCAGACTCCGCTCCGGTTCCTCTATGGCAATAAGGGGAGGTAATTCAGGCTGATTGAGCAAGATGTAATACGCGATAAGACGTAATATTCCATCAGAAGCTCTTTCCACAGGTATAGGATTTTTATATCTTTCTAAAAGGCAGAGTCTGTTAATTCCACCAATAGTGCGATAGCCTATATTTATATTTGTAGAAGCTGCGAGAGAATTACTAACGTTATCGAACAGTTCTGGTGCACTTTTGTGCCAGAACGAGAGTAACTTTGAGTATGTCAAACCCTCCTCATTAAGACATGGAGATCCGTGGAACCATACACGTTCTGAAAGGTCTGGATCTGCCCCAAACGGTAATGATTGAAAATATTCCCCCATGACTTCTGGTTGAAAGTTATAAAAATTCCATCCTTTAATATACTCTGCAAAGGTATTAGCAATGGAATTATTCCCATATTTAATAGCATAACCTAAAACAATTTTATCAGGCATAGATGTGTACATTGTCTGATTTTTGCCACTTTCATCGTTAACCTCGCCTTGCCCTTCCTGAATAGATATGACTTGGATGTTGTTAACGGATAGTTTTTCCGAAAAAAAACTCCTTTCGGTTTCCGCTTGGAGTTTCAAATCATACGAAACTGGATTCTCTTCTATTTTTGCATGCAATTGAAAAGTGATGTGACTTGGTTCACCTGCCCATAGGTGATTTTGAATTACTTCAACTGTAGGAGGATCTTCAATAGTTATCATTCGTTTGAAAAGGCGCAGAGCACTCAAAACATTCGACTTACCACTCGCATTGGGTCCAACAAGAACAGTCATAGGCTTTAGTGGGAATTCAACATTCCGCAAACTCAGGAAATTTTTTATATCAACTTTTTCCAAGAACGCTTTTGTTTTAAACACAGTTATTCACCTCGTTTTCATATCATTGGGTTGTTACTGTTAAGTATTTTAGCATAGTATTGGTTTTTATGCTAAATAAACACGTGTTGAGTGCGAAGCAGCAATAGGTATTTAATTTTCGGTTTTCAGGATATTGTAGAAAATACACGCGATTGGAAATTTGTTGCCTAGCAAAGAGACTCTAACAAAATGAACAGTCCAATTAGGATACCTTGCCAGCAATGCTAAGGTTCCACAACCTTGTAGAGCTTTACTTGTCCATTGTGGATTGTGTTGATGACGACGCTTTTGACGGGATGTCGGTTGGTGTCGTAATGGGAAATGCGTGTTGCTCCCTCGTAGTCGATGACATTTGAGAGAGCGTCTCGGATGACAGCTGGGTTTAGTGTCTGTGTGCTTTCGATTGCAATAGCCAGTAACGACATGGCATCGTAGCTTGCGGCTGACATACTATCTGGTGGAATCATAAACTGTTCTGTGTAAGCCTGAACGAACTCTGATGCCTGTGGTAATTCTGAACTGAAATTTGCGGTGAAGTAAACCTCTTCTAACGGAGCGTTGTCATCTAAAGTGCTGAAAATTTTCTGAGGTTCATCCCAGCTACCCGTACCCAGAAAAGTAGCATCAATACCGATTTCTCTGGCTTGCGCCATCGCTAAGTGAATATCCGGTATAACACCGGCAAGATACAAAACATCTGGAGACGCTGTTTTGATTTTACCCAGCTGCGCGTCAAAGGTTGTATCGCCAATTTGATAAACTTCGCTGGCAACGATTTCCCCACCGAGCTCTTGGAAATTCTTTTCAAATGCACGGGTAAGACTCTCCGTATAAGCACTGTCAGATTGGGTGATAGTAGCAGCGGTTGCTGCACCAAGTTCAGACGGATCGACTGCGAATTGTGCCATTGTCGCCCCCTGAACTGTGGTTGGCGGGACGACGAGAAAGATATAATCCCCAGCGGCGGTCACGAATTCACCAGCGGAGCCAGGGATGATGGGACGTCCGAGCTGCTGGACAACGGGTCCGACTTGCATGGAATTGTTAGAGAAAATGGGACCGAGGATTGCCACAACATTTTCTTCTTTAATCAGCGTTTTTGCGATACGGACGCTCTCCTCAGCATCAGGGACAGGACGTTCCGCCTGATTATCCATAACGATCAATTCAATCTGGGTTCCGAGGAGACCGCCTCTGTCATTGATTTGGGTTTGTGCGAGTTTTGCGCCTTGGGCGAAACTGGTATAGTATCCCGACGGTTGAATCAGACCGATTTTAATGACGGAGATTGCATCGGTGGAGGGAGTTTCGGGTGTAATGTTTTGTTTTACGCGTTCACATCCAGATAAAGATATAACTAAAATTGCGATTAGCGTTAAGTAGATTTTTGTATACATTCTTGTCTCCTTGTCTGAAATGGAAATTGCTCTGCCACGACGAAACGATCATCGGTTTCGGGTGAACGGTAGATGAGGCTGAGGGTAGCAATTTCGCACTGAACGGGTTGCCACTCGGTTTGGAGTCGCTGTTGTTCGGATTGGAGGGCGCGGTGCTGGAATTGTCCAACGGATAGGTGTGGGTGGAATCCACTGGCAAACCTTGCTGTGTCGTCGTAGTCGGGGAGATGTTGTATTAGCGCACTGTGTAAGCGCACGATTTCGTCTACTGGTTCAGGCACCAAGAACATTGTACACGATTTTCGGTGTTTGAAAGCGTCAAAGCGTGCGAGTTCGACCGAAAAGGGTGCTATCTGTTGTGCGACTTCTACGAGCGCGGGGACAACATCTGTGAAATTGGAACGCTCTGCGAATGGATAGAGTAGGGTTATGTGCGGCATCCATCGCTTGTAATTTCGGTCGTGGACTCGGCGGATGGATTGGATGGGTGGTTGGGCGGATTCTGGTGGGATGAGTACAACGGCTGTTGTGTGGGTTTTAGTTGGCATAGGGTTATAAGTTCAAGAGTTGTGATGTGGAAAATCGGTGCGGTTGAAACCACACCGATCTGTTGTGATTGTATTACCTACCCACCGACATTCCCCAACGGCCGCCATCAACGTGTATCGTTTGACCTGTGATGTAGGAGGCGTCGTTGCTGAGGAGGAAAGCGATTGTGGATGCGATCTCTTCGGGTCCGGCGCACCGTTTCATAATACACGAATTGATTGACATTTCCTCTAATTCCTTTTTTCGAGCGGCGGGGTCGGGTGCTCTCCCGAAGTGCATCTCTGTAACGATCCATCCGGGTGCGACTGCGTTGACGCGAATACCGTATTTGACGAACTCATACGCCATTGTTTTTGTGGCAGAGACCCATGCGGATTTAATGGCATCGTAGACCCACCCTCCGGGTCTGCCGAGGTAGCCACCCTCTGATGAGAGGTTGACAATAGCGCCGCCCTCCTGTTTTAAGAGTGGCAGTAGGTGCTGCGTAATCATTACCCAGCCTCGGAGACCGATCGACGTTTCGGGTCCCCAAGTACTTTGCCATCCGCCATCCTCAATTGAGCCGCCTCCCGCAATAGCAGCGTTATTGACGAGCATGTGGAGTGCGGAAAATTTTTCTGAGACGACCTGTGCAGCTGCGACGACGCTCTCATCGTCAGCGAGATCGACTTCTACAAAGAGTGCTTTACCGCCTGCCGCTTGGATTTCGGCGACTGCCTTGTTTGCCATTTCGGCGTTGATGTCGGCGATGATGACCTGTGCGCCTTCAGCAGCAAGTCGGTTCGCTGTTGCTCTACCGATGCCGGAGGCACCACCAGTTATGAGTGCGACTTGGTCTGTGAAACGGATTGTTCCCCATTGATTTTCTTGCATTGGTTGATCCTTTTTGGTTGTCAGCGATCAGCTGTCAGAAGTTCTAATTCGGAGGTGATTCCTACAAGGGTTGTTGGTCGCGATTGGGGGATCGCTCCTACAGATGATATGTGGTTTTTCTACACGCCTGCAGCGAACCCACCATCGACGAGGAGGGATGCCCCGGTGACCCATTCGGCGTCATCGGAGGCAAAGAAAACGGCGGCGCGTCCGATGTCTCTCGGTAGGCCGAAACGTGGCATGGCGGTTTTATCTAACGCTTCTTCTACTTGTTCTGGTGTCAGGTAATCTTGAATTGCTGTTTCAATATAACCCGGACAGATGGCGTTGACGGTTATGCCGAATTGCCCGATTTCTAAGGCGGTGTCTCGAACCATGTTGACGACAGCGGATTTCGCTGGCGCATACGCAGGTCCCGCACCGCCACCGTAGGCATGAACGGAGGCAATCTGGATAATCCGTCCGAATTTTGATTCTTTCAAATGTGGGATTGCGAGTTTCGTTGCGACGAAGATACCGCGGAGGTTTACACCGACGACTTTGTCCCAATCGGCGATTGAGAGTTCTTGTGCGCCACCGGGGATATGGATACCGGCGTTATTAACGAGAATATCGAGTCCACCGAAGTAGTCAACGGTTTGTTGAATTATGTGTGCAACCTGTGATTCGTCAGCGACATCGGTTTGGACGAATATCCCTTGTGTGCCGAGTTTTTCGATTTCTTCGACGGTTGACGTTGTGACATCGGTTTCGTGGTATTTACCGCGTAGCGGTGCCTCTTGAATGTCAGCAACGACGATCCGTGCGCCTTCTCGTGCATATTCGAGTGCGATCCCGCGTCCAATGCCTGAACTTCCACCGGTTACGATAGCAATCCGATCTTTGAGTAACATGAAAGGCTTCCGTTAAGTTGCAACGACCCGCAGATTCCCAACTTTTTCATCCGAAGGTGTAATACGAATTTCGATATTACGGCTCAATTGCTTTAGGAGTATAAGCAATTGTGGAACAGTAAAGAGGTGAAAATCCCCATTCTGGATTCGGGATACATCATCTGAATTAATTCCGAAACAGGTCTCAGCGTTTTTAGGAGTTAGTTTTAGTTCCTCAAAGAGGCTATAAACATGATAAGAAAGATCAGCTCTTAACTGTTCGCGTTCAGCCTCTTCTTCAGAGAAGCCAATATCCAGAAATACATTTCCAGAACTTTTTTCAATCTTTATTCTTTTACTCATTATACCTCATTCTCCAAAATCCGTGTAACATTTTCTGTAATGCGTTTAGGGACATTCAGTTCTCGGTTCTTGGTTGTCAGTTATGAGTTGATAGCAAAGGGCGCAAACTAAAAGTTTGCAGTACAGGTACACTATATCGAACTCACGTTAGAAATAAGATCTGCCGAGTGAGCTACCAGAACCGAAAGCATTGTAAGGCATGCCTGCTGGCACAGTGCGAACGCCCCAAGTTTCAGTGGTGGCATCATATCCAACACCCATTGAAATCGCTGGCTCTTCGATTAGACTAACTTGAAATGTGAAATCTTGGCGGACGTTGTTGTAGGGGGAGTCTTCTCGTTTTATGCCGATTCGGTTCCAAGAAATACGCAGATTCCAATCGTGAAGGTTCCGGGTCATCATGATGCGCTGGGAATAAAACTGTCTTTCAATAGGATAATAGATGAGACTGACATCAAATTCCAGGTTTCGACTGACACGATAACGTCCTGTAGCCGTTATTGAACGGGACGCTCTTCTTGAGGTGTGGCGTTTGCTGAATGAACTTCCGACGCTGACATTCCAAGCCTGTCGCGTATAGCGGATGTTCGTACGGAAACCGACCATTTTGAACTGTTTTTCATCAACAGGATGTGGATTTGGATCATGGGTAAATCGAACGGTAACGTTTAGGTTTCGACTGGGAAGCGGTATAAATGTAAGATCGCTCTCAATAGGCTCGTACTTACGCTTAAATAAGGGGTCAAAGTCAGTGAAATCGGCGGTAAGTCGTGCATCATAATATAAGACGCGATGCGGTGACTGGCTCCGTCGGGTCTTAATCTCAATACCCGTATTGAAGCTATAAGTCAGCATCTTACGCTCAAAGAAATATGTACTGGGTCCAAAGGGGTACAGGCTCTCGTCTTCATCAACAGGCGGTTGATAGTCAAAGCGGAGCGATGACTGGATTTCGTGTCGCAATTTTCGCATTCCGGGAATGTAGCTGATGTCGAAGATGCGGAAGAGCGTATTTGTAACGGTTCCGTTGAGACTGTAGACACCGCGAATAATGTTCCGATTTTGATTCTGATCTCTGTCGTGCCATATCGCATTTGTGTTGAGATAGAGACTAAGCTGGAGTTCGCGAAGCGGTGTAATAAGGAGTGTCGATTGCTTACGCACATCGAATCCGAGGTCCATGGTCTGTAAAAATACATCTCTTTCTTCAACACCTTTACCGCGAAAGACTTCTCTAAAGAAGTTTCCGAACTCAACGTCTAAATCGAGACTGGTACTTTCGAGTGTTGGAATTGTGAACATCGAGAGAAAAGGCGTTTCTGTTTTGTATTTTTCGGCGAGGGATACCATGCTGTCGTTGATGGTTTCAAAGAGTGGAAATGCACTTACACGCATCCGTGAAAAGTTCAAGGTGACTTGTGGGAGTTTCTGCAACGAGGTTGTGCCTTCGTCCGTAAAATCGTGAATGTGTCGGACTTCAAGCCTGCCTGTAAAGTCCCCGATAGTTTCCCGCGAAAATCTGAGGTTACCGTCCGGATCAACATCGTCTCGGCTGGAGGCAGAGAATGCCGTTCCATAGGTGAGTATTCCAAAAGAGTTGAGTGTAGCTTCACCCGGCAGTTGCAAGTCCTCTTTGTAATTAAGGGCGCGCAACTCTGACCTTCCCGAAAAACTGATCGGACGTCTACCGGCTTCGCGGCTGTCCCATGGGGTAAAGAAGGATTGGGTATGCTTCCACCGCGTAATCCAACTTCTTCCGATTCGAGTGGCATTCTGTCGTTCGTAAGAGTAGCGGTCTGCCCCGTAGAAGTAAAGTTCACCGCGATACGCTCGTTTTCGATCGACTTTGATGAGACGGAACGATTTTCTTGTTCTAATGGGGCGTCTGCTGTGTTCGCCAGCATATAAACCTTGTGCTTCTGACGCTACAGGACTTGGGTCTTCCCATCTACCGCGAAAGCCGTGTTTCCTATAAACACCTTGTTCTTCCTCCTCTTCTTCGGTTTCCCCTTCTTCGCTCTCTTCGTCTGAGTCGGCTACATCTTCTCCCTGGGACTCACTTTCTTGATCATCTGCGGGTTTAACCGTATCTGTGTCCTCGGCTTCTTCGTCTGGCGTAACCATAGCTTCATCCTGCGACTCGCTTTCTGGTGCATCTGGTGGCTCAGGCACTTCTGCGTCTTGTCCTTCGTTCCGAGGCACATCGTCTTGTTCAGTCTCTGGTTCAATCACCTCTGTGTCTTCGATTTCGCCTTGGGACTCGCTTTCTTGACCATTTTCTGTTGTAGCGGTCTTTTCTTTTTCGGTTTCGTCTTGAACTTTATCTTCTTGTTCAGTCTCCGGTTTAGCGGCTTCTGTGTCTTCGATTCCTTCGTCTGTACCGGCAGTATCAGGGGACTGTCCCGGCTCCGAGTCTGAGGGTGATCCGTTCGTCTCTTCTACATCCCCGTCTTCAGATTCTTGTGTATCAGCACCTTCTTCGGTATCTTCAGGTACCGGATTCATTATACCTTCGTAAAAGGCGTCCCATTGCGCCTCAAATTCTTCAGCGAGTGCCTCGAAAGTGGGTGTCGGCTCTTTTTCAATTAATTGGAAAATATAAAGACCTTCGGGGGTAGAAACAGGACGGCGTTCAGTGACATCACCGGGGTTCTCCATACGTCTGACGGAGTATTGCCAAGAAGACTCCATCTCATTTAGGAGCATGCCTTCCCCCTCATTAATTTCGGACAACGTGGTATTAACATAATCCGAGAGTACATCAGCGCGTTGTAGCAGTGCCTCAAAGGATTCGCCTTCGTGGGCGCGTTGTAATAGATCGTCTGCTAATTCGCGGAGGATGGTTTCGGTCTCCTCACTTGCGGTAATATTAATGTCAATACGACTTACTCTGACTTCACGTTCACCGTAGACATCAATCACGCGATCGGCTTTGAGGATGTGAAAAGCAGATTCAGTTTGTACAACAGAACTAATCTCACCTTCCTGTAGCGCAAATACGGCTTCTTCCAAAGCGGGATCAAGTATTGGATTGCCATCTTTATCGGTTTCACCCGGAACGAGGAAACCCATATCACCGCCTTCGTAACGGGTATCGGAATGATCGGAGTTGCTTTGGGCGATTTGTCCGAAGTCTGCCTCCGGTTCTAATAACTGTGTGCGGACCTCCTCAGCACTCTCTTTAGCACGGGCGATATCTTCATCGGTGATTTTATATTCAAGGAAAAGCTGTCTCAACCAATAACGGTCGTATTCTCCGTCAAGCCTGTCTTGTAATTCTTGGGCTTTTTCTTCTAATTTGGTGCGTTGGTTCGGTGTCGCATCGTCTGGAATAGCAATATGTATTTCCTGATACTTTGTGTCATTAAAACGATACTTTCCTTCAAACCCGTATCCTTGTCCTCGGCGTGCGCTTCTGTCGTAAAGCAGTGCTGCATCATAGCGTCGTTTACGGACAAGCGGTTGGATGATACTAAGATAAGGTCCTTGGTAGCTATCAGTCCCAACTTTAACGATAATTTTGGCGATTTTACCTTTACGCAGATCCCGGCGCATGGCGGGAAAATAAAAGAGTGGAAATCCACCAATGCGTAGGACAATGTTTTTGGCGATCAATTCCTGATTCATTCGGACAATAACTTCAGATACGCTAAAATAGTAGTGCGGGTGTTCCAGTGAACAGGTTGTCAGGGATCCGCCACGGACATAAGACTTATTTTCCTCTATTTTAAAGATTTCACTGCCACCGAAGTACCAAGGGTCACTATACGTAAACCCATCTCTGGCGATTCCTTTTTTGGTTTCGAGATTGAAGACGAGTTCATCGGAGTAAGTTTCTTCGTCACCGACTATAAGGTGAACGTTTCCCGAAGCGCGCATCAGATTATCATCGAAGTCAGCCCAGACGTGGTCGGCGCGTAGGATAACATCCTCGAATTTGACGAGGGCATTGCCGTGGATTTGAACAAAATTATCGACCATCGACACGCTATCACCATCACCAATTACCATCCCCTCTTCGGGAACATCCGTTTCTGGATTCAACCGTTCAGGAGTGGCTTCTTCCTCTTCTGTTTCATCTGCAGCGTCGGGTGTTTCGGTTCCCTCAGTTGGTGGTTCGGTAGGGGTCTGCTCTTGCGGCGTTTCATCAGAAGGGTCAGGTGCTTCGGTATCTTCCTCAGTTGGCGGTTGCGGGGGTGCCTGCTCCTCCTGCGGTGTTTCATCTGCAGCGTCAGGTGCTTCGGTATCCTCGGCAGGTGGTTGAGGCGGTGTCTGTTCCTGCGGGGGTGTCTCTTGGGCAATAAGCACTTGCAGCGGGCAGAGAAGGCACATAACAACCAAAATACCTACTGCTATACGCGCGATTGTACTGACACTTGCAAGTACAGAAAGTCGGCATAGTGCAGTATTTCGTATACCTGCGCGATTTTCTTTGGAGTAATGATGTTGGTGATAGGTAGGCAAATCGGGTTGGCTCTTTTTCACGTATCTCTTACTCTTTCAAATTAATTTGAATGTAAGCGTTTGTTATGAGGCTATCGGTGTATGCTTGCCATTCTTCCTGAAAGCGTTGCTGGCGGAGTATACTTGTAATCTGTCGTTTCTCAGCGTCAGTGAGATCGGGAGTATTTCTCTCATCGACCTTGAAGATGTGGAGTCCTGACTCAGTTTCATGCGGATTACTGTAAGCACCTCCTGCGAGAGGTTCAACGACTTTACGGGTTTTCGGATTGAGTTCGGTTAAGGATCGAACCCCGAGATAGCCTCCATTTTCTCGCGTTTCAACATCGTCGGAATATGTGGTGGCGAGTTTGTTAAAATCTTCTCCGTTTTCTAATTTCTTGAAAACCTCGACGCTACGTTCGCGTGCCGCTTGGATGGCTTCTGGGCTAATTTCAAGAGGCACAATAAGGTAGCGAAACGCAATTATTTTATCGTCTTTTATCTCGACTCTAAAGAGGTATAGCCCCTCATTTCCTTCAATAGGGTCACTCATCTCACCCGCTGCTAAATTTGTCAGCACATTCTGGAATATCTCTGGAAATCTGTCGAGTTCTTCAGTGGTGGCTTCTATGAGGATGCCAGCCTGTGAAGTTGGATTTTGTTGTGAGGTGTAACGTTTCGCGACGTCCTCGAAATTGGCACCATCTGTTGAGATTTCATTGCGGACGTCTTCGACTTTGCCATAGGCGGTATCACGGTCAGCTTGGGTTGGCTCAAATGCGATAAAGATGTGTCGCAAATGGACTTTATCGGCTTTAATGGGCAATTGATCCCGGTTTTCCTCAAAGAATTTTTGGATTTCGCTGTCGCGTACCTGCAAGCGCGGGACAATTCTGCCCATAACAAGTTTTTCGGCTTTAAGATTCCGTTCAGCTTGTTCGCGAAAAGCGACGAGCGTCATTCCTTCCCGATTTAACTGTTCTTTAAATTCTGCGTCGGTTTCAATTTGGTATCTATTTTTAAACTCTTGGACATACTGCTCCACTTCTACATCGTTGACGGTCACCTTCAATGTTAATGCTGCCTCTAAAAGCAACATCTGACGGATAAGCCGATCAAGGAGTTCCTCGCGTTGTCGTTCAGCCTCGTTGCGTGCTTCGCGCTCGCTGAAGCGGTAAATCTGCTGGAGCTCTATGGCGCGCTGGTTTACTAAGACATCGAGTTCGCGTTTGGTTACAATATCGTCGTTGACGTAAGCGACAATTTTGTCGAACGTACGTGCGGTAGCAGTTGTCAGTACACCCGTCACGAGTAGCAGACAAATGGTGAGATAGGCGGCTAACTTGTAAATCATGGCGTGCCTCCTATATTAAGATGTGGCGCGATCTGAGGATCGCGCCAACAACTGTGAAAAGATTATTCTTCAGGTTGCGCCTCAGCAGGTGCTTCTTCAGCCTCAGGTTGATCTTCAGCCTCTTCGGCGGGTGCCTCTGGAATGCGGTCAATGTAAGTTTTGACCTCAGCACGTTCGCGGAGCTGACGAATCCATTCGTCCATGAGTTGCTGCCGTTTTTCGCGCTCAACTTTCCGCTTTACATTCCTAAGAACCTCTTCTTCCTCAAAAGGCTTCTGATAGGCATCACGTGCCTCATCCTTGCGGAAGATCATGTAGTATTTCTGGCCTTGGACGTCGACTTCGATGACGCCATCGTGTAGCGTTCCGATCTCTGCTGAGAAAGCAGCATCCAAAAAAGGCTCAGTTCCGGCTGGGAAAGAATCCCGACTAATATAGTCGGTATCTCCAGGATTGGATGGGTTCGCGCCAGGACCAACGAGTTCACCCTTGTCCGAAAGTTCTTGGGCGAGTTCAGCGATGTCTTTTCCTTCTTGGATTTGGGCATAGGTTTCATCGGCTCGCACTTTATCAAGAAGCGTTATACACATCAGCTTGACCTGCGCGGGACGGACATAGTCCTCCTTATGGGTCTCGTAGTATTGGAGGTGGTCCTGGTCGGTCACAGCGAGTTTATCGTCAACTTCCTGAGCGGTAATTTTCTTAACCATCAACTCATGAAGATAGTCTTGGACCTTCTTGAGGATTTCTGGGTCTTCATGAAGCTCTTGATCACGAGCGAGGCTGAGAATCAGGCGGCTTTCTGCCATGAGGAGCATATAGGTTTCCAAACCCTCTTTATCCTGATACTGCCGCTGTTTGTATTCTGGAAGTTCAGAAATCTCCTGCATCATCTCTTCAAGTGTGATGCGTTGTTTACCGTCCCATTCATATTCTGCGATGACCGTGCCATCGGCACCGATTGCCTTGTCACTGCAACTATAGAAGACGGGGTGTATAGCAATAACTGCAAGTAAAAGTAGTGGGATAACCGGGAGTCGCTTCTGCCCCATACGCTGATCGTTACTGGGGACCCGGCCATCCATTTTGCCTATGATAGATACAATTCTTGTGAGCATTTTTTCTTCTAACTCCTTTTTTCCACCCAGTGTTAGGACTGGGGATTGCTTCCACAAAATGGGAATAGGCTACTGGTCTGACTCCTCGGTCTCCGCTTCCTCTTCAGGTTGCGGTGGTTCGGGAATATTTTCAGGATAGGTTTTCAGTTTGCCTTTATCAGTGATTTCTGCGACCCACTCATTGATGCGCTCTCGTTTCTTATCGCGCTCAATTGTGCGGACAATATCGTCTTTAACTTCCTCGAATTCCTGCTGACGATCGGGTTGATGCTCCTCTTTACGGAAGATGAGGTAGAAGACTGTCTCGTTAACCTCAGTTTCAAAGACGCTGTCTGTCATTTCACCTACCTCGAGAGCGAAAGCGGCGTCAATGAAATCAGACCAACGCGCAGAAGAAGCTTTAGAGAAGAAATAGGTGTTCCCCGGATCATCGCGATTCGTTCCGGGTCCAGAAGCAAGTTTTCCAGCCTCGGAAAGTTCCTTCGCCTTCTCAACGAGGTCTGCGCCAGCTTGGATGGCATCAAGTGTCTCATAGGCGAGGTCTTCATCGTCAAGTGCGATACACGTTGCGCGGACTTTTGCATCCTCAACGTACTCGCTGAGATTTCCCTGATAATACGCCATGAGTTCTTCGTCGGTATAGATGACTTTAGCATCAACTTCAGCCTCGGTTAATTTCTCAACCATGAGTTGATGTGTGTAGTCTTCGAGTTTTTTGAGGTGTTCAGGAAGTGTATCAAATCCGTCATCTGTAGCGCGTAAGATTTTGAGGCGTTCCTCTATTAATTCCTCAAGATATTCAGCTTTGTCCGCTCTGCTCTCATAGTTCTGCTGCCGGTAAACGGGCAACTCTGCAATAGCGGCATCCAAATCTGCCAGCGAGATCTGATACGACTCGCCATCCCATTTATACTCAGCCAAGATCACTTTGTTTTCGTCCATTGCGGGCATAGATTGTTCATGTCCATCGGATTGAACAAACCGCCATGTGAGCAGGCTGGTCACAACGACAATTACAAAAACAGTAATCGTTTTTTTCATGTGATGAATTATCCTTTCATTTAGAACTTACAGTCTCGAAATACCGGAGACGTGGATTGTAAACCACGCATCTCACGGATACAACCCCGTAAGTTTTCGTTTTACAAAATTATAGATACAGGAACCAAATACAACACCGTGTCTTACCCAATGAATAAAAAATAAGGCAGGACTTGGTCTGTTGTGTTATAGGTCCCGATTAAGAGAATTGTAGACGGATCGCGTTCCGCTACTACAAATCAACAAACGTCTTCAAGGTTTGCTGCAATTCGGTCGCCATATTTATGCCAGTCATCCCCGGCATGCGAATTTTGAGCTGTGCCGGTGGTTGCAACTGAAGGTTCTTATTTTTGTGTACTATATCAACGAATTTCTTCACATTAATTCGCGGTTTTTTTTCATCAAAGGTGACTTTTACCTGTCCCTTTCCAGCAACGATAGTCGTGATACCCAATTGATTACTAAGCTGCTTAAGATTTGCGACATGAAGCAACATTTCAACGGGTTCAGGAATAGTACCGTACCGGTCCTGCAGTTCCTCACGGAGTTCTTTGAGAGCGATATCGTCTTTCAGTCCAGCTATTTTTTTATAGATAGAGACCTTTTGGCGGCTGTCGGGCACATAGTCGTCGGGTAAATAAGCTTCAACGGGCAAACTAATGCGTGTTTCGATAGCCTCTTCAACCTTTTCTCCTTTTAGTGCCATTACTGCCTCTTCAAGGAGTTTACAATAAAGTTCATAACCGACGGTAACGATATGTCCATGCTGTTCAGCACCGAGAATGTTCCCTGTCCCACGAATTTCGAGATCTCGGAGTGCTATTTTAAAGCCGGAACCGAGGTCGGTAAATTCTTCAATGACCCGAAGCCTTTTCTGCGCGCCTTCGGTAATCGCGTGGTTTTGCGGATAGAATAGATACCCGTAAGCCTGTGCGGTAGCTCTACCGACGCGTCCACGTAACTGATAGAGTTGTGCCAATCCAAGTGCATCGGCTCGATTGATGAGTATAGTATTAACGTTGGGTATATCGAGTCCAGATTCAATAATCATCGTGCAGACGAGGATGTCGTGCTTATGTCGGACGAATTCGAGCATTACTGTTTCCAGTTCACGCTCCGGCATCTGCCCATGTGCGACAGCAACCCGTGCGTCGGGAACGAGTTGCTGAACGGTCAATGCGATACTTTGGATGTCCTGAACGCGATTGTGGACGAAAAACACCTGTCCACCGCGGCTCAATTCTGCCTTGATCGCCTCCCGAATGACCTCGGAGTCGTAAGGCATGACATGGGTCTGAATTGGCAAACGATCTGCTGGTGGTGTATTGATGACGCTGAAATCTCGGATACCGACGAGGGACATGTGAAGTGTTCGTGGGATTGGGGTAGCCGTCAATGTAAGCACATCAATCGTCTCTTTGAATTGTTTGATTTTTTCCTTGTGTTTGACACCAAAGCGATGTTCTTCGTCAACTATTAAGAGTCCGAGATTATCAAATTCCACTGTTTTGGAGAGCAGGCTATGTGTTCCGATAACGACATCCACAGTGCCTTTTGCCAATCCTTCCTTAATCTGCTTTACCTCTTTTGCTGTCCGAAAACGGTTTAGCATTTCGACATGAACTGGGAAAGGTTGAAAACGTGTTTCAAAGGTGTCGTAGTGCTGAAGTGCGAGAATAGTAGTTGGAACCAGAATCGCGACCTGTTTTTCGGACATGACGGCTTTAAAAGCAGCGCGAAGCGCAACCTCTGTTTTTCCATATCCGACATCTCCACAGACGAGCCTATCCATGGGCTGTTCACTTTCCATGTCTGTTTTAACGTCTTCAATTGCCTGGAGTTGATCATCGGTTTCTTGATAAGTAAAGAGGGCTTCAAACTCCGTTTGCCAAGGAATTTCAGCAGGGAAGCTAAACCCTTTTCGCGCTTGTCGGAGGGCATACAGCTTGAGGAGTTCATCCGCCATTTCTTGTATTGATGCTTTGACACGTCCTTTTCGGCGGTGCCATGCAACGCCGCCGAGCCGGTCGAGGCGCGGCTTGTAGGTCTCATCCTTACTACCGATATACTTTTGAACCAGATCGACTTGATAAGTTGGTACGTAGAGGATATCATCTGCGCTATATCTGAGAATCAGAAAATCTTGTGATTTGCCATCAATATCCAATCTGCGTATACCGTCATAGATAGCGATACCGTGGGAGACGTGAACAACATAGTCTCCTACCTTGAGATCAATCAGGCTGAGAATAGGCGTTCCGTCAGTAGGTGGACGGCGGCGGATGGGGCGATGGTGTCGATTTCCGAAAAGTTCGTCTTCAGAGATGACAACGAGATTTAGCGACGCATTAAGAAAACCTTGACTGATTGCCCCAATACTGATGTCAACATCTGGGGACATCAGTTCACGTTCTGCTAAGATTTCGGTCACACGCTTGGACTGCTGTGGGGTTTCACAGAAGAGATGCACCTGATTTCCTTGTTGTGCCCACGTTTTCATCTGATTGATAACCGTTTGATAGTTCCCAGATGGCAACGCAAGGGGTTTCATCTCAAAAGGTAAAGGTGCCAGCTTGTGGTCTGTAATTTCACGCGGAGGTGCTAAAGAGGAAGAAATGACATGATATTTCTCTATTCGATCACTGAGCGTCTCAAAGGGGACCAAAAGCTTATCGGGTGGCACGACAAAATGAGAAGCATCAAGTTCTTGTTGATAGAATTCATGCATCCGTTCGTGCAAGTGCGCTGCCTCTCGCTTTTGCCATTGCGGTTCAATCAAGCAGACAACCGTATTCTCAGGTAGATAGTCCGTAAGCAATTCAGTTTCAGGGGTGAGCATCGGTAGGAATGCATCGATTCCGTCATCGAGTGTACAGCCCGCAATTCCAAGATGAGAGGATGTGCTTTCTGATAGGTGTCGGGTCATCTCTCGGATGGCATTTATCAATTGTGGTTTAGCCTGTTCCTGAATGATGGCGTCCGTTTGTTCCTGCCAGTAATCCATCGACACGTCAACAGAAAAAATTTCTCGGAGGGGTGTAAGTGTGACGGATTCCAGGGATTCTGTTGAACGTTGCGATATTGGGTCAAATGCGCGGATCGCATCAAGTTCATCTCCGAAAAATTCGATACGCACTGGGGCATCAGCGGTGAGGGGATAAACATCCAAAATATCGCCTCTGCGTGCAAATTCACCTTTTACCTCTACAAGCTCAACGTTCTGGTAGCCACCGCGCATGAGCATGGCGGCGATGTCATCTGGATCTACTTCATCACCGAGATTGAGGAGGGGGCAAGCGGCATCCAAACGTTCTCGCGAGGGGAGTTTGTAAAGCATAGCTTGGCTTGTGGTAACAACAACGCTCCGTTCTTGATGCAGCAAGCGATCAAGACAGCGCATCCGATCAACGACGATATTTTTTGGGGGAGCTATACCTTCAACAAGTTTACGGGGCCATGCTGGAAAGAGATTCAGTTCGGAATAAGCGTCGGGCGTCGGTGCAATGTCTAACGCGGGGTATGCGAGATATGTACAGATCTCTTCGAGTACCTGTTCGGCTTCACGTTGTGAAGGCAGCACGATTAGGAAGGATCTGTCTGAAAAATCATCGATTAACGCTGCTAAAAGATAGGCGGTAGATGCATTCACCAAACCTCTGAGCCACGGTAACTTTTTACCGGCTTTTAGGCGGGAGGCGAGGGTTTGGTAGTTTTCTGTTTTATGTAAAAGTTCTATCACTACTTTTTCCTTGACAAACTGTGTTGGCGATTGCAACCACGAATCAGTGATTAGCCGCAGCACGGCACTTCGTGCCTTTCAGCATCCCGAAGAAGTTCGGGCGTCTAACTGTGAATTATTAGAGAACTGAATACCCCTAATTAACGAGTGTGTGTTCTATCAGGCTACAAAATGTATATTATTGATTCAGTTTGTAAACTCAATATCTGTTAAAGCGGCTTTTATTGATCCCAATTTGCTCTCCGCTTCGATTTTTACGGGTAAGCGTTGTTCATCATCTGTGATCCAGAAACGACCGCCTTCTGATGTTCGCAGTACGAGTGTTTTAATGGTGCCTAATACTTTATTCCTAACGATTTCTTTACGCTCAACCGTGAGTGTAACTTTTTGGATTTTTCCCTTCACGAGAAGCGGGAAGAAGTAGGTTTCACCGAGTACGAGTTGTTTAGAGCGGAGAAAATAAATAGTCGAAAGTTCATCTTGTGTGCCCGTTGGCATTATGAGTGTTTTTGCCTCGCGTTTCTCCGGTGATTTCGGATTTCGCTGAGAGATTTTTTCATATTGTGCTTCGCCATCTTGGAAGTCAACTGCGACAGTAGCGCGATATTTCCGATCCTGTACGTGATTCCGAAAACGGACAGGAGCAAGGGTAGAAGGGTTAAAGTAGGTCTCTTGCTCATTCCGAAAACTATAAAATCTAAATAGAGCGCGGGTTTTCATTTCAGAACGGATATGGTAGACAGATGCTCCGTTCGATGTTTCTTCTTTAGTGATCCAGTCTGTTCTCTTTCCAGCAGGTAATTTTTTCCAACTAATGTTGTAGGTTAATTTTTCACCAACCTTTAAAAGGTTGGGAAAGATATTGGCACTCTCAACAAGAGGTGTAGTGGAACCGTTTACGGAAAGACTTCCGAGCAGAAAACAGATGAAGATTAGGTGCTTGGTATAACGCACTTTTTTATCCTCGCGACCGGTTGAAGGCTGTCAGTTATATATTGTAAGCTATAAGTTCAGGAGTCGCGATCCGGAGATGAGGTCATTCAGTTTTCGATTTTTGGTTATTATAATTAAAAGTCGCGAGCGCGACTCGTCCCTACAGAAAGAAGTGGGAATCGGAAATCACTCCTACTGGAGAACTAAATGTTCTGCTAAAATCTATGTGTAAAAGTCAGAGCTTGAACCCCACTATCTGTTTGTTGCATCTGCACCGAAAATCTTCGATTATTATATTCCTCAGCTGTCTTTGGCGCATCAAGAATATTCCAGATATGCAGTCCGATGCCGGTTGCGAGGAAGACGCCACTGAGAAAAGTGTGATTCCGCATCCGGGCACGTCCTTGTTCATGCGTCAAGAATTCACCGGTACGGATGTCTTGAAATCCGGTCTCGAATACATCTTGCTCGTTGTAATGTAGGGCGCGCGCAATGTTATAACCTGCAAGGGCAAAGGTGCCTAATTCGGCGGTGAGGAAAAGCGTCGCTTTTGTGTAGTTCCCAGCATAAGCCTGTCCTAAACCCGGCATAAAAGTTGATAATCGAGCTGCTTTTTCAACATCCAGTTCGGGGTAGTATCGCTCTGCATGGGAGCGAAACAGTGGATAAGTAGACTCCGCTTCAGTTTCGGTTTCCGTTATATAATTACGGAGAAGCGGTAGCATCCCCTGCGTTTTAGTGTCCGCTCCTTCCGGGTCAGTATCTGCGTCAGCCTGTGAGGGATCAGCGATTACCAAAATACATCCAGTGATGAGAAAGAGCAACAATGTAAGGGTTATGTATAGAGGCGGCATCTGTACCGCCTCCCAATTTTTTCTCATTTAAGGACACTCCTTATCAATGTCTATTAAGAGGTGGAGCCAATTGGACGTTATCCTGATCCGTCTGGTATGCCCAATCGAAAACGACAGCATCATCATAAAGCTCGCGAACCTGAATCTTGGCGAAATTATTATCAGGTGTATAGAGGGCATAGATATGTCCTTCAATTAACTCAACAAATAACGTCGTATATCCCATCTCTGGGACGACATCAACGCCTTCAAAGTCTGTGTAATACCCCAAATCTTGCATGAGCGTATCATTGTCTGAATAGAGGTAGGTAACACCGATTTCAGTATCAAGCCCGAAATAGATATCCGTCTCTGGTGCGTCCCAAGGGATGCTCCCCTTGTGTGGCTGCGAGAAATCGAACCCACTTCTTTCTGGGAGAAGGGCATAGTCATCAAGTGTAATGTTTCGTCCCTCTGGTCGCGGGGTATCCGATGCTTTTTCGGGACTTAGCGCACTCTCGTTTCCTTCAGTGTCATAAGCGGAGACAGCATAGTGATAGGTTCTTCCGTTCTGTACATCTATATCTGTGTAATGTGTTGTGTTTTCGGATACTTCTATTAGCAGATCGTCAAAAGTGACCCCGTCTCTACCGCGCCAGACCCTGTAGCCTGCCAAGTCGAACTCTCCGTTCGGATACCATTCAATAATAACCTGTTCGTCACCGGTGATGGTGCGGACACCGCGCGGGATCGCTGGTGGTTCACGATCTGAATCGTCGGTATCAATGTAGCATCCATTAATGCCAGCAAATAGGGCTATGAGAAGTAGGGTTGCGAGAATTCTGTTAATTTTGAACAACATTGGTCTATATCCTCCAGAGTTTGTATTGCATTGTAATTTGGTTTAGATTTAAACTCTGTAACGGATATATTTCTAAAAACGTTGACAGGCTTTCTTTAAATAATATCACATAAGGGTCGAGAATGCAAGGTTAATGTTTAGAAGGCAGGGGCATTTATGGTGGATTATATAAATAAGTTTACATTTACCAATAACTCTGTTTCTTAGGAAGCCTCAAAGTCCCCCTGATAAGGGGGATTTAGGGGGTTAGTCACTCGTTCAGATGTAAAGATAATTCTAAAATCTACCATAGTTTTCCAATAAGTTACATCCGGACGCCCGAACTTGTTCGGGGCAAGTGTGCTACCCCGAATAAATTCGGGCATCCATTCACAGTTAACCTTCACATAGGTAAACTTATCTCTTAAAACTAAATGACCCTATTTAGAAGGTGCTGCTAATTGACTTGTAGGTATGATTGTGATACAATGAGGAAAAAAGATTTAATAACCCGCCAAGGAGACCACCATGAAAACCCTTCTTATTCTGCGACATGCAAAATCCAGTTGGAATTATCCCGAACTTTCTGATTATGATCGTCCCCTTAACAAACGTGGTAAACGGGATGCGCCGCGCATGGGAGAACACTTGCGTCAAGAAGGATTGGTTCCAGACAGGATTCTCACCTCATCAGCGAAACGCGCTCGGAAAACAGCAAGTAAAGTTGGGAAAGCGTCTGGTTACACGGGAAAAGTGAAAAAATTAGATGCGTTTTACGATAGCGTTGCAGGCGTTTACCTTGAAACATTACAAGGTGTGTCGGAGAAACATCAGCGCGTCATGGTGGTCGGACATAATCCGACGATGGAACAACTTGTATACCATCTGACAGGACATCTCACACGGATGCCGACAGCAGCACTCGCACACATTGAGCTTCCTATCGAACGTTGGGAATCCCTTGATTTATATACAAAAGGAACTTTAGTCAACTTATGGACACCCAAAACGCTTTTCACAGACTAATCAAACGCTTCGCATGCTCAATCCTTCTCTTACTTGTGGTTTCTTATGTGCTGTGCGGTACTGTATCTGCAGAAGTTGCCGTATCAACTGCTGTAGATGGACAATTTTTGCCGTGGGTTGTGGACGATGGTGAGGGTGGCGTTATCGTCATGTGGGAGGACTATCGGACTGGAAAGGACTGGGATGTTTATGCGCAGCGTGTTGATAGTGCTGAAAAAACGCGTTGGGAATTGAATGGATTGGCGATATGTACAGCGGGTAGAAATCAGCGACGGTTGCGAATGGTTCGATACGATCAGCACGCGATTGTTGTATGGAACGACAGACGTGATAGAAGCAATTGGGATATTTATGCACAAGCGGTGAATCTGGATGGTGAGATACTTTGGCAAGCAGATGGGATTCCAGTGTGTGTGAACGGCACGGATCAGTCAACGCAAGCGATTATGAGTGATGGTGAAGGGGGTGCTATCTGCGTCTGGGAAGATGAACGTCGCAGTTCCGAATTCCAAGACCTTTACATCCAGCGACTCAGTGCTACAGGTGAACCGATGTGGAAAGTTGATGGAATTCCCGTTTTCCCATCAGAATCCCTGCAGAGCAACCCTATCCCAATCAGAGATGGAATGGGTGGGTTTTACATCGTTTGGTGGGACGTTGTCGGTTATGAAGCGTGGCATTTGATGGCATATCGGTTGAGTTTAGACGGTGAACCATTGTGGGAAGCCCCTATCTTTGTCACTCCGACAGAGGGTATGCAAGGTGAGCCGCGTGTGATTGCCGATGGTGAAGGTGGGATTATTGTCTTGTGGCAGGTATATGAAAACTTCATCAACGATCAGTTTTACGCCCAGCGGATTTCGCCCGATGGTAGTAAGATATGGCACGAAAACGGTATCGGTGTATGCACTGCGGTCGGAATTCAGAAACACGCCTCGATGGTTAGCGATGGCAGTGGTGGGTTTATTGCAGTGTGGCGCGATGAACGCGATGTCTATTCTGACCTGTATGCGCAGCGCGTTCGGGCAGATGGGGCAATCGCGTGGCGAGTGGATGGTATCCCTATCTGCACGGCGGGTGGTCATCAGGATAAGCCGTTTATTGTGGAAACTGAGAAGGATCGGTTTTTTGTAGCGTGGTTGGATTACCGTGAGGATTTCGGTGAAGAGAGTAAAGATGCTATCTATGGACAGCAAATTGGTTTATCGGGTGCGTTGTTGTGGGAAGAAACGGGGGTTCCGATCTCTACGAGTGCGGGAAAACACCAGCCGCCGTTTGTAGTGTCTATTGGAAATGGAGAATGGGTTGTTGTCTGGAGCAATATGCAGGAAGATAAGGGTGATATTTTTCTTGAAAGGTTTTAGGGGATGAGGTTGTCTGAATCACGGATTCTCGCGGATTTAGCAGATTTTCGCTGATTTTGGGTTCGTCTAACATCTGGACGCCCCAACTTGTTGGGGGTGTGGTTTGGCGAAACGATACCGAACAAGAATGTAATACAAGGAATGGAAATGTAAAGCAAAGACAAATTTGGTTTCCGCGTGTGGGCAAAATTTCGTCTATTCACAGACGAAATCCGGGCGTCCAAAAAACGCCAATTAAAATTCTTAATCTTCACCAAACCGCACCCACCAATTTTATTTCCGTTACTTTGAATGACATAGTGAGGGATATTTTGAAAAGAGTATGGATTCGTGTTTTTATTTTATTTACCGTTTGCGTCTTTATTTGTGTACCGGACATCGGTGCGCAAGGGCATACAACCTTGCATTTACCGGAAGGCGCGATAGCCCGTCTCGGTAAAGGCGATATAAAACGGATAACATATTCTCCCAATGGTGATCTTATTGCTGTTGCGAGTTCTCTTGGCATTCTCTGGCTGTATGATGCTGATGCCGGTGCCGAGCAGGCGTTTCTCGCTGGACATACTGATTCTGTCGAGAGTGTAAGTTTCAGTTCAGATGGTGCTATGATCGCTACTGGCAGTCGGGACGATACGGTTCGGGTATGGAACCTCAATACCAAGACTGAAATCGCTAAACTCACTGGGCATACGGGCGCGATCCGTAGTGTGAGTTTCAGTCCAGATGGCACGACAATTGCCAGTGGGAGTGAGGATGGTACGGTACGGTTGTGGGATATAAACACTAAGACTGAAATCACTAAACTCACTGGGCATGAAGGTGTGGTCCGTGGTGTAAGTTTCACTCCAGATGGAACTCTCCTCGTCAGTGGGAGTGAGGACACAACTGTGCGGTTATGGGACGTCAATACCAAGACTGAAATCGCTAAACTCGTTGGGCATACCAGTGAGGTACGTAGTCTGAGTCTCAGTCCGGATGGCACAACACTCGCCAGTGGTAGTGAGGAAGATGTGCGATTGTGGAACGTCAAGAAAAGAACTGAAATCGCTAAACTCACTGGGCATCGCAGCTGGGTCGAGAGTCTGAATTTCAGTCCAGATGGCACAACACTCGCCAGCGGTGGTGGGAATACGCCGACTCGGTTTTCAGACACAACTGTGCGGATATGGGACGTTGACACAAGAATAGAAATCGCCAGATTCCATGGTCATACCAGTCCCGTCCATAGTGTAAGTTTTACCCCCGATGGAGCTACACTCGCCAGTGGTAGTGAGGATAGCACAGTGCGGTTGTGGGACGTCAGCACAAAAAGAAAAAATATCATATTTTTAAGGCATACCAATGCCTATGATGTAAGTTTCAGTCCAGATGGTGCTACATTCGCCTATGGTGCTAAGGACGACACCGTGCGGTTGTGGGACATAAATACAAAATCTGAAATCGCTAAACTCACTGGGCATACCACCGCAATTGACAGTGTGAGTTTCAGTTCAGATGGGTCTATGCTTGCAAGTGGTGGAGAAGGCGAGGTACAGGTATGGGACGTTGACACAAGAACTGAAATCGCTAAACTCACTGGAGATATCAGTTGGGTCCGTAGTGTGAGTTTCAGTCCCGATGGTGCTACACTTGCCAGCGGTGGTCGGGACGATACGGTACGGTTGTGGGATATAAACACTAAGACTGAAATTGCCAAATTTACTGGGCATAGAGATGATGTTGCGAGTCTGAGTTTCAGTCCTGATGGCACTATGCTCGCAAGTGGTGCTTTTGAAAGCATCGTGCGGTTATGGGACCTTAACACAAAAACCCTAATAACCACATTTCCTGCGTATACTGCTCCGGTCTATAGTCTCAACTTCAGTCCAGACGGCACTATACTCGCTATCTGCAGTGGGGACGGCAAAGTGCGATTATGGGACATCGACACAAAGCGAATAATAGCCACATTCACTATTTTGCAAGGCGATCTGGTCAGTAGAGCGTGTTTCAGTCCAGATGGCACTAAAATCGCTACTGGCGATAAGTATGGCATAATACATTTATGGGACATCAAAACAAAAAAAGGAACAGTTATACCCGTAAGGCATACGGGTTCGGTCATGCAGCTCAGTTTCAGTCCTGATGGCAGTAGACTCTTTAGTAGCGGTCTGGATAGGACGATGCGGTTGTGGGACGTCAACACAAAAACAGAAGAAACTCCACTCATAAGGCATACCAGATATGTCAAGAGTCTGAGTTTCAGTCCTGATGGGTCTACACTCGCTACTGGTGATTGGAGCGGTATAGTGCGGTTGTGGGACGTCAGCACAAGAACAGAAATTACGACACTCACTGGTCATACCAATACCACCTTGAGTTTAACTTTCAGTCCCGATGGGTCTACACTCGCTACTGGTGGTCAGGACAGAAAGTTGCGGTTATGGAATGTCGCGAGTCCAACAGAAAAACCCATACTCGTACAGTATAATGAGCCGATCTATAGTCTAAGTTTCAGTCCCGATGGCTCTACAATCGCTAATAGTAGTTGGTTGGGCATAGTGCGGCTGTCTGACGGTGCCACCGGAACAGAAGTCGCCAAACTCATCCCAGATAAGATTGATGTCCGTGGTGTGAGTTTCAGTCCAGATGGTACTATGCTCGCTTCTTGTGGCGGATGGACGGTACGGTTGTGGGACGTTGAGACAAGAGCAGAAATCGCTAAACTCGACGGGCATACCGGTTGGATCTATAGTCTGAGTTTCAGTCCCGATGGCTCTATAATCGCTACTTGCAGTGAGGACAAAACGATACGGTTGTGGGACGTTGAGACAAGAGCAGAAATCGCTAAATTGACTGGGCACACCGATTGGGTCCGTAGTCTGAGTTTCAGTCCTGATGGTGCTACACTTGCTACTGGAAGTAGGGACAACACGGTGCGGTTGTGGGACGTCGATGCAAGAACAGAAATCGCCGCGTTCAGTGGGCATACCAGTTCGGTGGAAAGTGTGCATTTCAGTCCGGATGGTTCTACAATTGCCAGCGGGAGTGACGATACAACAGTGCTTCTGTGGGATGTCGCGTCCGTAATAGAAGACAGGACGATCAACACTCAATCCAGCGTCGCTGTTGCCAGAGGAAAATCCACATTCATAGGACACACCGATTCGGTCAATAGTGTGCGTTTTAGTCCAGACGGGTCTACACTCTCCAGTGGCAGCGAGAATTCAACAGTGCTTTTGTGGGATATTACGTCTGCAGCGGTTGACGGAACGGTCAACATTCACGATGGCGTCGCCACAACAACAGACATAGCCACACTCACTGGACATACCGATTCGGTAGAGAGTGTGAGTTTCAGTCCGGATGGGACTACACTTGTCAGCGGCAGTGAGGATGGTACGGTGCGCTTATGGAACGTTGACACAGACACAGAAATTGCTACACTCTCTGGACATACGGGTCTTGTTCATAGTGTGAGTTTCAGTCCTGATGGTGTTACCATCGCTACTGGCGGTGAGGACAAGACGGTCAGGTTGTGGGACATCAATACAGGTGAAGAAATAATCACATTCGTAGGACATACCGATTCGGTGAATAGCGTGAGTTTCAGTCTTGATGGAATTACACTTGTTAGCGGTAGTGTGGACACAACGGTGCGGTTGTGGGACATCAACACAGGCAGGCAAGGGGTTAGATTCACTGGGCATATCAATGCGGTCAATAGTGTGGGTTTTAGTCCGGATGGTGCTACAATCGTTAGTGGGGGTGAGGACAACACCGTGCGGTTGTGGGACAGCAACACGGCAAGGAAAAAAAACACATTCGTAGGACACACCGATTCGGTGAATAGTGTAAGTTTCAGTCCGGATGGTGCTACAATCGCCAGTGGTGGTACTGACAACACCGTGCGGTTATGGGACATCAGCACGGGAAGACAAAAGGCTCAATTCACCGGTCATATCAATGCGGTAAATAGTCTGAGTTTCAGTCCTGATGGTAGCGTCCTCGCTACCGGCAGCGAGGACGGTAGATTGCTCTTGTGGTACATTATGCCTACAGCAGGAATAGAATAATTACTACTGCAGTTTCAAATCGCCCCACCTCGTCGTCAGTTTACCACTTGCGGACACGAATCCTCTCATACGAACGGTTGCTAATTGCTGCCGAACGCCTGCATGCGAAATATCCTCTATTTGATAGTAGTATGCGACATTGGGTTTCGCGGTGGTGTCTGTCCATGTGTAGGTGTGTCTTTCATTTGTTGTTCCGTGCCCTGCTATGATACCTTTCAGGTTAATAACCTTGAATTCACCGTTCTTTGTCTCACTGCGCAGGATGTTGAATCCCGCATTATCCAGTTCTGATTCGGTCGTCCACTTGACGACAACTCCCACATCTGTGCGGTTAGCCCCGAAGTGGGACAATGTAACTGGTAATGCGCCACCACTTTTTATACCGGGTGCGCCGATGTCGTCAGGGTGTCCATAATAGGTGGTAGACTTAGTGACAAGTTCAGTATGCATAGCAGAAACCCAACCATCTTCCACAGTTCCAAACAATGGTACGCCATCGTCGTGTCTTCTGATCATTGAGGCACGTGCTCCCTCCTCTGTCAGGTTCTGTGGTAGGTGCCAGGCAGGTGCATCGTCGGTATTACTTTTACCATCAAGGTTTCCTACATAGTCAATTAGCTCGTTTGCTGCATTTCTTAATTTCACGTAGAACCCTTCTTTATTAAGTATTGGACCCTGAAGATAAGAATGTGATATGCTAAGGTTGTAAACTTGTTTGTTCTGAAAATTGTCTGAAGATCGACCTTTCTTTGAGACTATTAGGAGTGTTTCCTGTGGCGCAAGGGATTTCTCCTTAAAGGCAAGCACTGCATTCCGATTCCCATCAAAGCCTTCCGCAGAGCGATTTTGGATCTCCAGCCTCCAACCCTTCAAGTTTACCGCTTGTGTATCTGAGCGATTGTGGAGTTCTATCCATTGTGGAAGACTGCCGTCATTTGAAGCAACCATAATTTCGCTGATAGCGACTTGATCTCTATCATCAGGCTTTTGCGAGAGTACCGGTCCAACATCCCACAGTCGAACTTCTCTATCCCGTGTACCAGAAGCAAGAATTGTCCCATCAGGAGAAAACGCAACAGAGCGTACATCATCGGTATGCGGCAAGGTGATGATCTCAGCTCCTGTGGCAACCTCCTGCAATGTGACAATTCCATCAAGTGATCCCGAAGCGATGATCGTCCCATCAGGAGAAAACGCAACAGAATAGACCTTTACAGTATGATCAAAGACAGCGATATTGCGTTTTGTTGTAACGTCCCACAGACTAACGTTACCAGGTCCATTCCCGCTTCCTGAAGCGAGAATTGTGCCATCGGGTGAGAACGCCACAGAGTAGGTAAAAGGCGCACGTCCTACTTCCGGAATGGAGGTGATATTTGTTCCTGTTGCGACATCCCATAACTTGATCATACCATCATCACCCCCAGAAGCGAGAATTGTACCATCCGGTGAAAACGCTAAAGACTCTACCGATTTATTTAGTCCTTCCACATTCGCTACAAAGGTGAAAATATTACGCTGCGTTGCGACATCCCACAACCTGATCATACCATCATAACCTCCAGAAGCGATAATCGTATCATCCGGTGAAAATGCTAAAGAATCCACAAGATGTGTATGTCCCTCAAGGGTCGCAATAGTTCTCTGCGTTGCGACATCCCACAGTTTAACAGTCTTTGATACCCCCGTTGCCAGTATCCTACCGTTCGGAGAGAATGCTACCTCGCGTCCTCCTCCAAAAGTAGCAATTTTTTGCCGCGTTGCAACATCCCACAGATTGACGGTCCCTCCCGCAGAGGCAATTTTTTTGCCGTCGGGCGAGAACACTACAGAGCTAACTGTGCTCGTATGTCCTTCAAGCGTATGGATACGGTGTTGGGATACTTCTGCAAGTTTAAACTCAATAAAATCCACATCCCCATTTGTATCAACAGCCCCCACATTCATGGAATGTGAAACAGCATCAGAAAGACTGATATAGCTCTTCTCCAAAGTAGCACCATCGTATTCAAATTCAACGATGGCTTCCTTTTTGCCCGCTAATCCACGACACGCGGTTAGACCATACTGACCTAAAAGTAACACTTGGTGAAGTCCGTCTGGATCGCTGACTTTGAGTCGAATTATGACGCTTTCAGTGCCTGCAGGATATGTACGCGGTGACATAAGTTCGATGGTTGGTGGAGGTCCTTCTTCAAGGGGGATATCAAGGTTGAAATAAGGACTCACTGTCAAATATTCGGCAGCGCAAGCGGATAGCCGATTCCGCCTCCAACCACCATACGACATGATATACGTGTCATCGCGAAAATCGTGTTCCAATCCAAAAGCATGTCCAAGTTCATGCGCGGCTCTTGCAAAGTAAAATCCACCAGTTACTATCGGTATTCCCCAACCTTTCCCTCTAGCCGCTGTTCCACCTACACCTTCAGTAATTCTATCCGTACTATTGTCCCAAACAAGAAAGTAAATATTGGATGCTTGCATATCAAATTTCTGTGCAATTTCGCCATCGAAATGTTCCTTGGCAATATAGTAACTATCAGCGTGCTTACCATCCACGCGATGCACCACTGGTTCTCCCTTAGCATCAGTTTCATAGCGGAAAGTTTTCCTACCGTATCCATGTGCCTGCATCTGATCAGCAAAGAAGGTTTGAAGGTTGCGCATCTCATCTTTCATTTTCTGGACTACGTCGGCACGATAGGGACGGTCATTGGGGAGAAAATAGATCATCCGTACGGTGCGCGGTTCGCCGACATCTAAATCCGCACTATAAATTGTGCCTTTTATGCCAAAGGTTAGAAAGAGGGAAAGAAAAACATATACAAAACACTTTTGATTTAATTGCATGTACATTTTCAATTAAAAACTCCTTTTAGGGATTCAAGTTGTAGGTCAGGTTGAGTGTGAAAAGTCGATGTTTATCATTCCTCAGAAAGATACTCCCCTTGTAGATCAGATTTAATGCCACCTACCAATCCGTTAGAAGTATACCCGCCTTTATGGCAGGTATACACAGTATTGGTAAAATTCAAAGTAAGGCGTTCACACATGAGTCAGAAATAGTCAGAAACTGAAGTCACTAATCCTACAATAAGTGAGTTGATAGCCGTTCCCACAGCACAACCGATAGCAGTTGAGATTAGACGTTTCTTGCTTATCTCTTTTCTATATTCTGTTGTATAAGCGTCCACATATTCGGGGTGCTTTCCTGCCAGCCTATACGCTGGCGGATTTGTAGTCACGACTTGTGATGTTGCCATAACTGCCAGCCCGCCTATAGCGTTTAAGGTAAGTGATGAGATGAAAGCCCCTGTCATCCACCATTGTTGACTTTGGATTTCTACGTCTTTTTTCGCCTGTGCTTTTGCTTGCATTCTGTATTCGTTCTCTTGTATTTGTCCGCAGGCAATTACTGGTTGAAGTAAAAGCAGAACAACAAGTGTTATACAAATTGATTTTAGACGGTCTCCAGTTAGCATTTAAACCTTCCTTTCTGGTTCTTAATTAAAGGGCAATAAACCCAGTTTATATGAGGGTTCACAGCACTTTCCTAAAATCTGAATTACCGTTGGCACTTCATAACCTCTAATAGGACATATAATATAATATAAAACTATATTATATTATTGTCTTTATATAGAGAATTATATTTAAATTGATTCATAAGTCAAATTAAATTTGTACCTGATAGCAATAAGAGCTATACACCTACGATTCTTTAGGTGCAGCTTGGGTTATATATAAGAATTATTTGAGATTCGCTTTTTTATTATAAGAGTGGGAAGGATATAGGAAAAAAGAAAGGCGAGGAACGGGGATCTCGCAGAACAGAATTGTAATTAGGAGGAATAGCGAGGCACGAGGACCTCGCCAAACAGTCTGTTGTAACCTACTTCATGATAAGCATTTTTCGAGTTGCGGTGAAACCGTCGGCGGAGAGTGTGTAGAAATAGATACCGCTTGCGACGGGTTCGCCAAGTGCATTCTTGCCGTCGAATTCATTCGGGAGAGTATGTCAATGATCGGTGGGGCGTTTCATTTCAATGAGATGTGCGCCTTCTAACCCTTCACGCACATCTTCATCGTAACTCGTCACGACGACTTGATGTTCTTCAGCGAGTTGGCGGATAAAATCAACCATTAACGCCTTGCGATCACCGTCTAAATGGAGCGTCGGGTCATCGAATACAAAAAATCCCGGGTTGCCTAACACATTGGCGAGGGCGACTTTGAAGCAGAGGTAGAGAAACATCTTCTCGCTTCCACTGAGCAACATTAGGCTTCGGTCTACACCGTCTATGGTAAGCGAAGGGAGTAGGTATTGACGTTGTAGGTCTATACGGGTTTCCCCAAAGAGTTGCATCTTCTCAAGCCAACGATGGAGTTCTTCTTCAGCGGGTTTGAGAATCTGTTTCTGAAGCGTTGCGATGGTCCTATCAACACCAGCGCAGGCGAGTTCTAAGCTGAGTACCGTCTTTTCAACCTTTTCTGCATCTCTGTTCACGCGATGGAGTGCGCCGAGTCTATCTAATCGGACAGCCTCTTCCTGCTTGAGTTTGTCAAGCTGCTTTCGTTCACGGTCGATTTGTGCTTTCAATTTGGATTTGTCGAGGGTTGGGAGTGTTTTAGAAGCGTTCGATTCGTTTTGTTGAATACCCCTCTCATTCAGCCGTGCCGTGATCGTGGTGAGTTCCTTCTGCACAGTTTCGATTTCTTGGAGGCGCTGTTGAAATTGCGTCGCACCCGTTTGGAAAATCTCAAGCCGTTGTTTAAGTTCTTGTCTATCTTTTAAATTCTTGGTTTCTGTTTCCAATAACTGTTTGTTATCTTCAAGTTCAGCAGAGAGTTTCGATTTTTCTGCCGCTTTCTCATCAATAATCCGTTGGATTACCTCTTGTTCTACCTGCTGGTGACAGGTCGGACAGTGCTGATCCTCGCTGTCAATGAGCGATTGGAGTGTATCACAGATTTTTGTCAACGCTCCAATTTGGGACTCAAGACGTCCTTTTTGCTGTATAAGTTCATCACGTTTCGTCTCTAACCCAGTGGCTTCTTGAACAGCGGTTTCGATTGTCGCTATCATTTCTTGAAGCTGTGTAATATCCTTGAAACCACATAAGGCTTGATTTTTCTGCCGTGTGAGTGTATCAAACTGGTTTTGCAAGCGGTTCTGGTGCTGTGTCCATTCAGCAATAAGTTCAGCATCTCCTATGTCAGTGCCATAGGCTGCCTCCAACCCTTTTAGTTTCTCTTCGATTCTTGTGATCTCGGCTTCTTTTACGTTCTGGGCATTGAAACGGAGACTGTTTTGGTGTGCACGGATCTTCCCTTGTTCGCGCTTTGCCATACGACGCGTGTCAATAAAACGTTCCCGCACCTCTATCAGTCGATCAATACCGAGGAGTGTATGAAGGATGTCGCGGCGCGTCGTGGATTGGCGAGCGAGGAACTCAAAGATTTCGCCTTCGCGGAGAAAGGTCGTGAGGGCGAGCTGCTCGTGCATAATGCCGAATCGCTCTTCCATCATTGTTTCCGTCGCTTTGATCCGTTTGTCATCGAAAATGACCTGCCATCCACCGTTTTTCTCAGAACGGAGTTGGATGCGTTTTCCAGTCGCACGGTAGAGTTGGTAGCGTTCGTCATCGACGACGAATTGGAGTCCGGCTGTGCCGCTGTAGGCTTTCGCATTTTTTATGGCTGAGGCATCCACGCGTGGCACTATCGGTTTCCCTGTTAGTGTGAAAAAGATGGCGTTGACGAGCGTGCTTTTCCCACTGAAATTGGGGCCGAAAATGAGATTAACGCCCTTATGAAGTTCAAAATCACGTTGCTGGAAACAGCCGAAGGCCTTAAGGCGGATCCGTTCTAACAACATATTATCTCTCTCGCTTTTCATGAATGAGGTCGTAAAGCATTTGGGCTCGTACCTTCTCGCGTCCGTTTGTTAACGTAAATTCAAACGCGCGCACAATCGCCTCAAGCTCAGCGATACCTAAAGGACGATACTTTTCTTCGCGCTGAATGAGTTCTTCAATTTCTTTTCTGTAGATATTCAGCGTTTCATTTTCAAGGGAGATGTCCATATTAGTGCCTTTCTGGTGAGAATAAATTCTACATAGATGCTGCCCCTACGGGGTTTTCTGTATTGTGGTTCTTGTTTCCTAATGATGCAACAAATAGCAGCCCCAGCGGGGCGACATGTCTATAGAAACAGATGCACGCCCTATACAAAGCCCCAGCGGGGCGACATGTCTATAGAAAAGCGATCAAACTACTATCTAAAGCCCCAGAGGGGCGACATGTGTATAGTTGTGTGAGAATATTCCGGATGTTCAAGAAAAATAAAAATAGTGCTTGAAGACCTACTGATTTTTAGGTGGCAATTTAGGTTATTTAAATTTTCGCCTTGATCTGCATTAACCGTTCACCGGCTTCTGTGAGGATGTCATCCGCCATGCTGAACATAAATCGGAATTTCGTCTTGCCGAGATGTGGACGGCTGTAGAAGCTGGAACCTGGCACACCGCCTACACCAATTTCCTCCACTAACCAATGTGCAAATGTTGTATCGTCAGGAAAACCGAAATCGGTGATGTCTGTCATAATGTAATACGCGCCTTCTGGTTGATGGCATTGAAATCCAGCTTCTGCCAGGCTTGTTAGAAGGCGTTTACGATTCTGGTCATATTTTGCGACGAGTTCTTTGTGATAACTCGATGGCAAATTAAGGGCAACGATCCCGGCACGCTGGAGAGGGTGTGGGGCACCGACGGTGAGGAAGTCGTGCATTTTTCGGATGGCATTGGTTAAAGTTTCTGGAGCGATGACATATCCCAATCGCCAACCTGTCATCGAATAGGCTTTACTCAAACCTGACACGGTAATCGTCCGCTCCTGCATCTGTGGTAGGGAACCGATGCTGATATGCGGTTTCTCATCGTAGATCATGTGCTCGTATATTTCATCGGTGATAGCGAGGCAGTCATATTCGCAACACAGATCGGCGATCTGTTGAAGTTCGTCTATCTCAAAGACCTTGCCGAGTGGGTTGTTAGGGGTGTTTATGACAATTGCCTTTGTGTTCGGAGAGAACGCCGCTTGAAGCTCCGCATCATCATAAGTGAAACGGATAGTCCCATCGGGTGCCGGCGTCTCTTGCAATGCAACATAGACAGGCTTCGCGCCAGAGATGATTGTATCGGGTCCGTAGTTCTCATAAAAGGGTTCAAAGATAATGATCTCGTCGCCAGGATTAATAATTGCGAGGAGTGCGGAGAGCATGCCTTCGGTTGAACCGCAGGTAACAGTGACGTTTGTGTTGGGATCCGTAGGAATGCCGTTAAACGTCGTCATTTTCTCTGCGATCGCCTCGCGAAATGCGGGTGCTCCCCAGGTAATGCTGTACTGATTATATCCTTCTTGGATTGCCTGAATCGCGGCGGCTTTGACTTCGGGAGGGGGTTGATATGCTGGCGTGCCTTGGGAAAGGTTAATGGCGTTGTGGCGTATGCAGAGCTGCGTCATACCGCGGATGACGGATTCGGTAAACTGCGTAGATTTTTCTGATAATTTGAATTGAACGGACATTTTAATGTGGAAAACTTATAAGCATATCCTAAGGTTCGGTTTTATAACTCAAAATGATGCCATCATCTAACGGGATATCGACAGAGTGTAGGGTCGGTGTACTAAAGACGTATTCGATGTAGTCGGGCATCTCATCACACATTGTTATGGTATCGTCGGCGACGATCAATCCGCCTGAACGGATATTCGGTAAAGCTAATTCAAGATAGCGTAGGTACTCGTCTTTCTCGGCATCAAGGAAAACAAGATCAAAAGTTGTGTTACATTTGGAGATTTCGTCGAGCGCGTTTCCGACGCGGACTTCAACGATGTCGTCGAGTCCGACTTCTTGCAAGTGCGTCTGTGCCTCTTCCGCGCGTTGTGGATCAAACTCCAGCGTAATAAGTTTTCCGCCAGTTTCCTTGAGCGCGGCGGCAAGCCAGATGGCAGAATAGCCGTTGCTGGTTCCGACTTCAAGGACGTTTTGTGCTTTAATAGATAGGATGAGAATAGCGAGAAATTGTCCATTCTCCGGCGCGATATTGGTATATTGTTTCGCTGTTTGTTCGAGCCGTCTCAGAACAGGTTCGTAATTTTCCATAGTGTGTGGTGTCAGGCGAGTGATCGGGTAAAAAGAGAGGCGGCAAAAATTGCCGCCTCATTTCAGTTAGCGAAGTCTCTTAATATGCGCCCAAGATGTGGCAAGTTTATCTTTGGGATTGACCGCTAAGAATTCCTCAGCTCCCATCTCCATGCTCTGTTCCATCTCGTCATCAGAGATGACACGGTTCCAGAGCCGAACTTCGTCAACGATACCGGGCCAGGCTTCACCCGCCCATGTGCCGATCTGGACACGGCTCGTGGCACCTGCGGGGGCGACGGGATTGTTGGAATCCTGCTCGTGCGTGACCTTACCATTGACATAAATCTTAACTACGCCCTTGTTGTCGCTCGAATGCGTATAGGACAAATAATACCATTTACCGGTATCCAGCGGGGTTGCGTTATCGTTGATATCCAAGAATCCGCCACCAGCACCGTTTGTCCATACTTTTATACCGTTTCCAGGATTCATGCCGTAGCCGAACCCGATATGTCTTCCACCACCAGACATACGCGTGCCAAAGACGATTGCATGTGCGCTGGGCAGCCGGTCGAGATTAATCCACGCGGCTTGCGAGATTTCATCTTCAATGTGGAAAGCTTCGTGGTCTCCGACTTCCACAAAATCGCTGGATGCGCTGAATTCAACAGCTTTCCCGAATTTACCGTCAACCCACTTGGCTCCGCCTTGAAATTCGCCTTCAAAACCGTTTTCCGAAAAGTCCTCAGTCTTATTGCCAGCACCTTCGTCAAGTGGCATGTATAGCACAAGACCTTCGAGTAAATCTGCAGCTGCGAAGGGGCTGCACACTAAGGCGAGGACTAAGACAATAAAAAGTTGTTTCATGAGTTACCTCCATATAGATGTTATATGTATAATAATACCACAAATCGTGGCGGGTGTCAAGTTGGTTATAAGTTAAACGAGGTTAGGAAACCTCGCCAGCGAAGATGGTGTGTTTTCGGGTTTATTGGAAAAGTTGCCAGCTTCTGCCGGGTAGGTCGGCACGGAAGACCTCTACATTACCTCGGTCTGCCATTGTGACATAGCAGGTGCGTCCATCTTGACCGCCGAAAGCGATATTCGAGCAAAGTTTACCTGTCAACGGGACTTCTAATAAAACTTCACCTGCCGGTGAGAGTTTCGCTACTGTGCCCTTGCCGTGACGGGTAACATAGAGGTTGCCTTCAATGTCGCACCGCATGCCGTCCATATTGAAATCAGGGAACTGAATTATCAGGCGTTTGTTGCTAATTTCACCTTCAGAGGACAGGTCATAAGCCCAGATGTTCCGTTGCACGGACTCGTTGACATATAGCGTCTTTTCATCGGGACTAACCTCAATCCCGTTTGTGGTTCCCATGTCTGGCTCCAGCAGGGTTACTTTTCCATCTGTATCCACACGCCAGATTTGTCCTGTTGACTCCGTCCAATTCGGATCGCTTGCATAGAGAATATCATTCGCACCGATGGCAATATCGTTCGGCTGATTCATTGTGGGTTCGTGGGCGTGGACGCTGATTTCCCGCGTTTCCATATCTACCTTGAGGACATTATGGTTCGTATAGTCAGCGATGAACATGAAACCTTCGCTGTCGAAGCGGATTCCGTTACCGATACTACCCGTTGGCAATTCAACAAAGACGCTTTCGGTGCCATCGGGTGTTACCTTGCCGATAGTGTGTTGCCGTGCGTAATTAACAGCGTATAGGTTGCCATCCGCGTCACATGCGGGTCCCTCGATGCCGGACGTAAATCCGTTGACAGGCGTGAATTCTTGAGCAACAAAAAGTTCGTCGTTCATTCTCTCGATCCCTTCTGGAGTTGTGTATAGATAACAGAATTAGTTTGCGGTGCAGAGGACAAAGACACCCGTATAGGCGTGTGCGAAGTTGCGACCACCAATTGGGGCGAACTCCGAATTCCCGAAGAACCCGATAATGGGTAACCCTGGGAATTTGTCTTGGATGACGCTGATGTCGTGGTTTGCTGAGCCATAGAGTCCCTTACCACGCCCCAAACAATTAAAATAGAGTCCGAACGCCGGTTCCTGCGCCTGTGTTTTTTCAGCTAATCGCTCGATAATCGCCCGAATTTCTTCTGCAGCGGCGGCTGGATTTCGTAGGTGGAATTGCACCAACTGTCCTGCGGTGACTTCCTCGGATACAGCGATAGCGGAATGTTCCTCGTTAATACCAATCAGATTCCGAATTAGAAAATCGCCGCGTGTCGGATTTCTATTCTCGGCATCCATTGCGATTCCGACAAAAACAGTGCCGCCCGACTTACGAATGTCGTCTTGTGTTAGGAGTTGCAATGTGCCTTTGAAGCTATCCAATGCGGGTTCACCGTCCAACTCAAAGATGACACGTCCATCTACCTTCGTGACCTCGCGCGGTTTTCCGATAGGCTGACACCCTTGTGCAACCCCGATCTCGGTGCTAAAACCACCAGTTAACATCACACCAGTGACACCGCTCTCTGTCGCCTGTTCACCTTTCCAATGGTACATCTGTGCGCCGGTTGCGTCCCCAGACACCGCTGCGCCGACGATCGGTAATGCAGCGCCATCACCCCCGATGTGATTCACAAGTTCCGCCGGATTGACAGCGCGAATGTCTGGAAAAATTACGAGAAGCGAATCGTTAGCAATCTCAGGTTGAATTTGCTCCTGTATTTGTGCACTAATTTCGGGTTCTGTGCCTTGTGCAGCAAACGGGACAGCAGAAAGTTCTTCGGATCGGATAACCATCACGGCGATAGCGGGTTCTCCCTCAAATTCTCCTGCTGACGTTAGGACGCTCATCCCACTGCAGCCAATGAGTTCGTCACAACTGGAGTTTGCTTGAACGGCTTGGTATAACTCTTGATATTCTACTTGATAGTTAATGGTTGCGAATACGATGGCGAGATCAGCTTTGGCGATACCTGCGTTTCCCATCGCCATGCGTGTTGCGCGCGCTGCTGCCTCCGTAGTGGAGAGGTCCTGTGAATGTCCGACACCTACATGTATCATTTTTTTCTCTCCCGCCTTTTTGGGATACATGATACAGAATTTAGAAGAAAAAGTCAATATTTGGGTTTATAGCAGTCAGCTATCAGCAGTCAGCAGTCAGTGGACCACCGTTTCCGGACGTCCGAACTTGTTCGGGAGTCAAAACAGGAATTCTTCACATAAAAAACATATTTCTTAAAACTGAATACCTATCATCATGGCAGAGCCATTCAATTCTCCCGAAACTCCGCTAAATTACCAAGCCGTTGCTGCCTACCAAAAACCTCAAATCCGCGTCATCCGCGATAATCCGTGATAATCCGCGATTCAGACAACTGACAATTGAATGCCTCTGATCATCATCGAAAAAACCGATGCGCGGAAGATGAATATGTGATATACTATTTTCTGTTATAAAATTAGAGAATTGTGTTTACAAGGATCTATTGGATTATCTTGTATTATGTTTTAGTGAATTGTAAAACTTGTAAACTGGAGGAAAACGGATTTGTCAGCCGAACTCCTTAATGGCACTCGTCTCGCAAAACATATCCGGAGTCAAATCCGGCGGAAGTTAAAAAAACTCACATTCACACCAGGGCTCGCTGTCGTCCAAGTCGGTGACGACCCGGCATCAACACTCTATATTAAACACAAACAACGTGATTGTGAGAAAGTCCATTTCCATTCCGAAGTCCATCGTCTACCCGCAGATGTTGGTCAAAAGGCACTCATTCAGCATGTTGAAACCTTGAATAATCGATCAGATATTCACGGGATGTTGGTGCAAATGCCGCTTCCCGAAGACATAAACAAAGAGACCGTCATTGATAACATCCATCCAGATAAAGATGCAGATGGTCTGCACCCTATCAATTTAGGGAATCTCCTTATCCACCGCGAGGATGTGACGCCTTGCACGCCAACTGGAATTATTCGTTTAATTGAACTGACGGGTGAAGAGATTGAAGGCAAACACGCTGTGTGTGTTGGTAGGAGTCCACTCGTTGGGAAGCCTGTTGGGTTGATGCTCCTGAACCGTAATGCGACTGTTACGTATTGCCATTCTCGAACATCAGATCTTGCTAAGCAGACACTAAAGGCGGATATTCTCATCGTGGCTATGGGAAAACCCGAGTTTATCACGGCAGATATGGTGAAACAGGGGGCTACAGTCATTGATGTCGGCATTAATCATATAGACGGACGCATGGTCGGGGACGTTAAATTTGAGGAAGTTAAAGAGGTGGCAGGATTTATCACACCTGTCCCTGGCGGTGTCGGTCCGATGACGCGTGCAATGTTATTAGAAAATACTTTGAAATTAGCGATTGGAGGCTAAAATATGGCGTTTCCAGGATTTGAGTTGAAAGATAAAGTGATGTTGGTGACCGGTTCAGGAAAAGGTATCGGTAGAGGGATAGCGATAGCGGCTGCGCAGATGGGAGCTAAAATCATCTTGAACAGTCGCACACCGTCCGATCTTGAGGAAGTCGCTGGCGAAATTCAGGCTAATGGTGGTGAAGCGGCATCTGTCGTGTTTGACGTTAGCGATATGGAGCAAGTCTCTAAAGGTGCGCAGGAAGCGGTTGACGTATGGGGAAGAGTGGATGTCCTCGTGAATAACGCTGGCACGAACCGTCCAAAGCCCGCGCTTGAACTCACTGAAGAGGATTGGGACGCCATCTACGATCTCAATCTGAAGGGCTTGTTCTTTTTGACACAGACGCTTGTCAAACCGATGATAGAACGGGAGAGCGGCAAGATTATAAACATCTCTTCAACGATGGGTTTGGTAGGTGGTCCCTTGCGGACAGCGTATTCAGGAAGCAAGGGTGGTGTTGTGCTGCTGACGAAAGGACTTGCTGTTGAATGGGCACCCCATAATGTCACGGTGAATGCGGTCGCTCCGGCGTTTACGCGTACCCCGCTTGCGGATGTTCTCTTACAACGCAAAGAATTCTATGAAGACGTTGTCCGCCGTATTCCGATGGGACGTGTCGGTGAGGTAGACGAGGTTGTAGGGGCTGTGTTGTTCCTCGCGTCAGATGCAGCAAACTGGGTAACCGGACAAACAATCGCTGTTGATGGCGGTTGGGTTGCGTGGTAATTCTGGTTTCATTTCAATCGTCGGCGCGGTTTTGACCGCGCCGTTTATCGTTAAATGGCATAGGAAATGTGCTATGGAACATATTTATAACATGTTTACCAGACTCCTGTCTCTCCCAATGATACGCGGTTGTGTCCTCTCAGTCGGGGCACTGCTCATCCTAAGCCTTTGCATCGGATGTACGAGTGCGAGCCTTAACACTGTTGGGAACGTGGGCAATACCATCATTGAGGGATTCAGCGACGTCAATATCTTTACGGACGCGGAAGAGGTGCAATTCGGACAGGCTTTCGTCGCTCAACACGATAAAAAGGTTACTGTCTACAAAGATCCTGTCGTCACGAACTATATCAACGAACTCGGTCAGTCGCTCGTGCGATACAGCAAGCGTAGTCATATCAACTACACGTTTAAAGTCATCGACACCGATGTTATTAACGCATACGCCGTGCCGGGTGGCTTTATTTATGTGAATCTCGGTCTTATCCGCGCAGTTCAGAGTGAATCGGAGTTAGCCTTTGTACTTGGACACGAGATCGGACACATTGTCGGGCAGCATTCCATGAAGCGACTCACACAAGTCTACGGAATTGAGCTCATAAAACAAATTATTTTAGACGAAGACTCCGGCGAGTTAAAAAAGATAATCGCTGAAATTCTCGCAGCCGGTTTACTCTTTAGATACAGCCGCGACGATGAGCGTGAATCAGATTTCTACGGTATACAGAATGTCTACGATGCGGGTATCTCGCCCGAGGGTGGCACAGCTTTCTTTGAAACCCTACAAAAAAAGCGTAGCAGAGACGCATCTTCTTTAGAAAAGTTGATATCCACGCATCCAATGCCGAAAGAACGGATTGATAATGTCCGATCGCAGATTAATGGATTGCCTCGGAAATCCGGGCTTCGGACAGATTCAGCGCGTTTCCAGCAGGTGAAGCGGCGCATCCGGTAAATCTGAATCAGGATTTTGCGATTTTGCCGGATTCTGTAGTCGGTGGTGAATTGTCTGAACCGCGGATTCTGGATTTTCTATCTGTTTTATGTGACGGATTACTCTTGATGGACGCCCGAACTTGTTCGGGAATAGGGCGCGCAAACTCGAACAGAATGTAATCCAAGGAACGGATTTATAGTAAAGCCTGAAAATATGTGGACATGATAGGTTTTGATACTTCACCGTCGCTGGCGAGGTATCCTTACCTCGCCAATGTAAAGGTAATTGTGGGTTTTACTATAATGTATTCACAGCTTAAATTTTGCCCACACGCGGAAAAATTTGTCTTTGCTTTACATTTCCGGGTGTCCAGCATAAGATGCGAATGTCCAGAATAGGCTGCACGCCCGCTGATTTGTCTATCCACCGGTAAATTTACCTCATCTACGCTAATTGTAGAATAATTCCTCCCTTTCTATCCCACACAAAATCTGATTATGATTTCAAGCACAAAATGTTCAACTATACAATTTTTGTCCTATACAATTTTTGTCCTATACAATTTTTGTCCTATACAATTTTTGCACCATATAATCCTTCCATTACGCCATCTTTGCGCTGTACAATATTTACGCTGTTTGCCCGTTCAACATGCACAGAAACCACGCAGATAGGGGTTCTAACCGTAATATTCTGTGTAACCCAACATCCAAACCCTATTACACTTTTCCAATTCTCACCGTTGGCACGCTTTTTGCTACTGATTATATATAGCATATTTACGGTGCTTAGACTCGCGGGATATATTTCAGATTCCACTACATCGCTATGCTAACCATTTTCGGCGCGATACAATCTTTGTGACTTAAATGAAAAATTTGACAATTTTAAGGGTTTGAAGTAACATAAATTTCAGTTTTTATTCCAAATTTTGTGATTTAGGTCACATTTTTTGCGATAAAAAAATACTAACCCTAATCTGTAGATAGGTCTCAAAATTGACTTTACTACAGGAAAAAGGAGAATGTTAATGACTGATAAAAAATGGATCTATGCAGCTTTAGCTGCTGTTCTCGTATGTAGTGTAGCGTTCCTTGGATGTCCTACTGCCGAGGAAATGGCTGAAGATGTGGTACAACCAACTACACCTACGACCCCAGTGGTAACGCCACCCGAGCCGACAGTAACTACCCCAGTGGTTCCACCTGTGACAACCGATCCAAACCAGGATCCTAATCAGGACCCAAACCAGGATCCTAATCAGGACCCAAACCAGGATCCTAATCAGGACCCAAACCAGGATCCTACCCAAACGCCTGAGCCTGAGCCTGAGCCTGAGCCTGAACCTGAGTCAGATAATGAGGGAGCTGTAGCACCGCCCGCTGGCGGGTTTACACAGTAGGCTAGTATTCTCTGGTTACAGCCTAAGTTGCCTTATCGTGTTGTTTATCATATTTTCTCATGTACCAGAAAATATGATAAACAACACATTAGTTCTTGTTCGCCATACGTGATACCCTTAATTTCTGACATAAGTCAAGGAGTCTAAAAATGCGAAAGATGACTGTATGCTTCACTATTTTTCTATTGATAACATTGGTTATGCCGCAGTTATCATCGGCAGAATGGCGTAGGAACGACGTCACCAACCAACTCAATGAAGATGTGTATATAGTATATTCCACATGGAGACCTGCTACAGGCACTACTATTCCTGCGGGATACCGAACCGTAGGATATTACGTGATCACACCGGGTGGGTCACACCCTTTTTATGCTTGGTCTGATAATCAAGTTGATAATGCAGTTTATCTCCAAATCAGAAGAGCCTCTGGACCCGCCATAAAACCGACGCGCCTTACAGATACGTTTAGCTACTGGGTGCATCTCCAACGCCCATTTCTCATCGTTGCCCCACAAGAAGCTGAGGTCCCTGTCGCAACTGTGGACTTTACATATAGTAATCGGAATAGAGCGGAATTGGTGATGAGTGATGGATTCCTCAGATTCGACAATGGCACACCTGTCAATATCACCCCAACTTGGGTAAACGTGAAACCGCCAGCAATTATGGTAGAGACTACAGAGACTACAGAGACTACCAAACCAGGTAGAAAAACAAGACGAATCAGGCGAGATGCGTTAGAACCTGGTGCGAGTCCTGCCCCGTATGAATGGGACATGACATTCACATTCCCGGGAAAGGTTGTGGAACTTACAAGAGACCCTATCTTGATTGAACTATCCGGCAACGTCGACTTAGATAATGCCCGCACAACTATCACAGACAACAAGGTAATAGTAGGTGGCCTGATTCAGCCAGTAATTGGTGAGGTTTCTGAAGCGGAGGTAACGGTAGATGTAAAATACATACCGGGCGAAGTTCAATCCGATGATCCACATGAGATATCGCTCAGCCCCATTACAGGAACATTTGAACCCGGGACTACCGTAACTCTAACGGTTAAGGTGGCGAAAAATGAAAAGGGAGACGGCGCGCGCGGGAAAAAAGTTACATTTGATACAGCAGGGAGTACCGCACCTCTAAATTACAGGTTCAAAGATAAGACCTCGCTAACCGATAAAGATGGATTGGTAAAAATTCATCTGGACATTGACCACGGCAATGCCTCATTCGAAACAAAGAAAGCATCTATTTCGAGTGCTGCGAAAACTGTTAATGCCGTTGTGTCTGTTGTGAAAGATAACGGAACTGTTCTGCAAAAGACAGCCACCTTTACAGTGAAATGGAGACCTGAGTATTTGCAGGTCACCGGTCTCCCTAACAAAGGTAGTTCCGGAGGAACGACCCACTATACTATAACGTCAGGTGCCACTGATGTACGGATAACTGCTAAAGCCACGGCTAAGGCAACAAGTGTCGGTCAATCTGTCACGATCTTGTTGGATGATGTTCCTATTGAGTTTTATGAGAATAGTAGGTATCTAAAGTTCAGTTCAAGGCGGAAGGATACCAACACATCCGGTCAGGCATCATCTTACCTTAATTCCGGGGGCGATGCTCGTTCCAGCAACCAGAAAATAACTGTGCGTGTGCCCGGCTACTCTTCTTCTTCCCTAAACAGGGATTATTATATCAGGGTAAAGCCTGGAACGAAGGAGGATACGAGGCACTTCACAGTTCACAGCCAAAAGGGGGCTGTGCTTGAGCAGGTCGTCGGTGGGATCTTGAACGTGATCGGTGTCGGTCAGGTGGTCTTGGATCAAGTTCCTTGGAATCGAACAGTAACTTTCCCGGGACCATTGGTTAGTGTCAAAAAGCCTACGGGGAGGTTTCCCAATCTTGCGGATAAGGTGGCGGATTTTACAATAACAGATTGGGATTGGAGAAAAGGCGGAAAAACTGTCGAGGTATCCGGAACTTTAGAGGAACACTCCGTTAACGTGAACGAATTACGGGTATCGGTGACGGCAACCTATGAGCACATCCCCTCTGTGCCCGGTGCACCTTCTCTACAACCGCAGCTGCTGCCCGAAACTGACCAGTTGTCTGCGGTTTGGCAAGATTTGTCACATATCCCGTTAGAAACGGCACTGTTGCCGAACTATCCGAACCCGTTCAACCCAGAGACATGGATACCATATCACCTTGCCGAACCTGCGAATGTGACGCTGAGCATTTATTCAGCGGACGGAAAATTGGTGCGAAACTTGGCATTAGGACATCAATCGGCAGGTATCTATGAAAGCAAGGCACGTGCGGCGTACTGGGATGGTAGAAATACCATCGGTGAGCGTGTTGCCAGTGGAGTATACTTCTACATGCTCACTGCCGATGATTTCATTGCCACTGGCAAAATGTTGATAATAAAGTAGTATTAAAACATGTAAGGGCGGTTTTCCATCTCCGCCCTTACTTCCACCCTTTTAGCATTATAAGCTCCTTATGTAAGGGCGGTTTTCCATCTCCGCCCTTACTTCCACCCTTTTAGCATTATAAGCTCCTTATGTAAGGGCGGTTTTCCATCTCCGCCCTTAACTTATATCCACAATAGCAAGAATGGCTCTATGAAAAAGACGATGATTTCGACCTTGATGTCAGTTAATGTGAACTCAACATAAGGAAGATATAAGCCATTTTCTATAGACAAGCACCGCAGACTGACAATTTGCACTACAAGAACTCTTTATCGAACTCACGTTAAGAATAGGTTTCCCTGGGCAGGGAATATATGTTTTAAAAATTAATTCGGTCTCGATGCAAGGTAGAACTTTTCTAAGAAAGTGAGTGATTGTATTCCAGAGCGAAAATATACGCGATAGCCTTTCATAAATGAAGGAGAACAGAAATGCGAAAGATGACTGTATGCTTCACTATTTTTCTATTGATAACATTGGTTATGCCGCAGTTATCATCGGCAGAATGGCGTAGGAACGACGTCACCAACCAACTCAATGAAGATGTGTATGTAGTATATTCCACATGGAGACCTGCTACAGGCACTACCATTCCTGCGGGATACCGAACGGTAGGATATTACGTGATCACACCAGGTGGATCACACCCTTTTTATGCTTGGTCTGATAATCAAGTTGATAATGCAGTTTATCTCCAAATCAGAAGAGCCTCTGGACCCGCTATAAAGCCAACACGCCTCACAGATACGTTTAGCTACTGGGCGCATCTCCAACGCCCATTTCTCATCGTTACCCCCGCAAGAAGCCGAGGTCCCTGTCGCAACTACAGACTTTACCTATAGTAATCGGAATAGAGCGGAATTGGTGATGAGTGATGGATTCCTCAGATTCGACAATGGCACACCTGTCAATATCACCCCAACCTGGGTAAATGTGAAAACCTTCGACGTTTCAGTCAACATCCCCGACGCAAGTCTCCGTGCAGCACTTGAGTCATCCCTTGGTAAAGCTGCTGGTACTCCGATTACGGCAGCGGAGCTGCAGAAGTTAACTGCACTTCAGTCACTTGGAAACGCAATTCAGGATTTGACAGGTCTTAAGTTTGCTATAAATCTAATAGAATTGAATCTTTCCTACAACGAGATCTCAGATATATCTCCACTCGCTGGATTGACAAATCTGAAAAGGTTAACACTTTGGGGGAACCAGATCTCAGATATATCCGCACTCGCAGGATTAACAAATCTGTCGGAGTTGGATCTTTCCTTCAATGAGATCTCAGATATATCCGCACTCGCTGGACTGACAAATCTGAAAAGTTTGAATCTTCACGGCAACCCGGTACCGGATTTAACTCCGATCTCACAACTTGAAAATCTGACGAAGTCCGGCACGAAGACCCGCCAACTCATGGAAAAGCAGCCACAGCCTGGCGAATCAACTCAACCGTATCCTTGGGATTTGACATTCACATTTGAAGCGGAAGTTGTGGCACTTGCCAGAGAGCCTATCTTAATTGAAAAATCTGGGAGCGTTAATTTGGATATTGCCCTAACAACCATTAGAGGCAATACAGTGACGGTAGCAGGTCTGATCAAGCCGGTGATTGGCGAGCCAACCGAGGCAGAGGTGACAGTCAGTGTAAGATTACGGTTGTCCAATACTTTTTCTAATACACCGATCAACATTCCTGATGTTCGGCTTCATAGGGCTCTGGCGAGAGAACTAGGCAAAGACAGAGAGGACCCGATTACCGTGGCAGAGATGCAGACGTTGACATCTCTTAGAATAGGTGGAATTCAGGACTTGACAGGTCTTGAATTTGCTATAAATCTGACAAAACTGGAATTTGAAGAACGCTACGACATTACAGGCGAGATCATCAAAATATCAGATATATCTCCGCTCTCAAGATTGATAAATCTGGAAACGTTGGATCTCTATGGCAACAAGGTATCAGATATATCTCCACTTGCAAAACTGACAAACCTGAGGGTGTTGGGACTCAGGGATAACGAAATATCAGATATACCTCCACTCTCAAGATTGATAAATCTGGAAACGTTGGATCTCTACGGCAACAAAGTGACAGATATATCTCCACTCGCTGGACTCGAAAATCTGAAAGAGTTGGATCTTAATGATAACGAAGTCTCGAATATATCTTCACTTGTTGGATTCAAAAATCTGACGCACCTGCGTCTTAACAACAACAAGGTGTCAAACCTATCACCGCTCGCTGGGCTCGATCTGATCGGATTAGATCTTCAAGGTAATGGGATATCAGATATATCACCAATTGCCAACCTGATAAATATAACGTCCTTGCGTCTTCATAGCAACGAAATATCGGATATATCTCCGCTCGCTGGATTGAAAAATTTGATATACTTGGATCTTTACTCTAATGAGATATCAGATATATCTCCACTTACTGAGTTGAAAAATCTGGAAAAGTTGACGCTTGGTGATAACAAGATATCAGATATATCTCCGCTCGCTGGGTTAACAAAACTGAGATTACTGACGCTTCATGAGAACCGAATCTCGGATTTCGCGCCAGTTGCGAACTTGATAAAGAATATGTATCACTATACGAATTCCAATCAAGATGTCTCAGATGCTGCGGCACCGTCTGTTCCAGACGCTACTCCACCGGTTTCAACGGCTCTATTGTCGAACTATCCGAATCCGTTTAATCCTGAAACGTGGATACCGTATCACCTTGCAGAACCTGCGGACGTGACACTAACGATCTATTCAGCGGATGGGAAGTCGGTTCGGACGCTGGCGTTAGGACATCAACCTGCGGGTATCTATGAAAGTAAGAGTCGTGCGGCGTATTGGGATGGTAGAAACAGCATGGGTGAGCGTGTTGCCAGTGGGGTATATTTCTATACACTTACTGCGGGGGATTTCGCTGCGACTGGCAAAATGTTGATAATGAAGTAGGCTTATCTAATAAAGGCTGATTCTACAAAGGACGAGGTCTCTATACACACAGTAAAGGAGAAAAAATGCAGAAGAGCATTACAACAATACTCCTTCTTATAGGACTAACGTTGAGTCTAACACAGATGGCAACTGTCCAAGCAGAGCCTTTCGCTGATGAGATCGAATTGGTACCCGATAATGAGACTCGTCCATTACCAGATGATGCAGAACCACCTACAGAAGTAAAGGTATTTAAAGCAGAACGGTACTTTACTATTTCTTCCGGGGTGGGTGGAACTGGTAGGCGATCCTGGTCGCGGACCTTAGAGTTTGCAGGACCAGTGATATGGGTTGGTGGTTCTTGGCGGACCAACTCCGGCATTATAAGTCAAGCTTTTTTGGATACTGTAATCGTGAATGCTAACACTATTACTATATCTGGAAGATATTTTCGTTCGGGTATATTTGCCCCTTTCGCTCGTCTGAGTGCGAGGGTGAGTGTAAGATACCTATCTGAACCAACGCAGCCAGGAGTGGATGTTAACTCAGATGATGTCGTGAATGTTCAGGATTTAGTTTTTGTAGCTTCACAGTTTGGACCCTCAGGTGAAGGGTCTGTGGATATGGAAGCAAAAAGGTTTACATGGAAGTTAAATGATGCCGATGTCAACTGGGATGGGTTTGTCAACATCCAGGATCTCGTGTTAGTTGCGGGGGCGATAGGGGAAGACGCTGCATCACCTTCTATCCCTGCTCAATCGTTAGCAATACTGAGTGCAGCAGGCGTGCAACAGTGGCTGGAACAAGTACGACAGGTTAATCTCACAGATACCATTTCTCAGCGCGGTATTCTGTTCTTGAAACAACTCCTCGCAGCATTAACACCAAAAGAAACGGCACTATTACCGAACTATCCGAACCCGTTTAACCCTGAAACGTGGATACCATACCATCTCGCTGAACCCGCAGACGTAACGCTGAGTATCTATTCAGCGGATGGAAAATTGGTGCGGACGTTGGCGTTAGGACATCGGTCTGCGGGGGTCTATGAGAGCAAAAGTCGCGCAGCCTATTGGGATGGTAGAAATACTGTCGGTGAACGTGTAGCGAGTGGGGTGTATTTTTATACACTGACAGCTGGCGACTTCGCTGCGACTGGCAAAATGCTGATTGTGAAGTAAATTTACCAATAGGGCGGATTCCACATCCGCCCTTATCTTTCCAACCTATCTATCAGATTCGCTACCTATTTACTTCCGCATACAACAGGTTGTCGCTGAATATAACACCGCACAACATCAATAATTAATGAGATGTCGTTCTGAGCAGATTTCAACGAGGTGTAGCACGTTTCACCTTCTGTGATGCAAGCATGAAAGTGACGCAACTCACTCACGAATGCGCTCTCCCATTCAACGGCAGGCGTCTTGCTATAGGTCGTGCCGTCGGGGTCTATCCCGTGGATTGTTACCTCTGACAGGATACCGCGTGAAAAACCGGTCGGATAGGATACAATGACGCGTTTATTGTCGCCATAGATTTCTAATGTCTCTCTAAAGTCCCATAAATCTGGTAAGTCCACCCATGTCGCGACACAGCGTGCGCCGTTCGGATAAGCAAACACAATACTTACACCGCGTCCGTCAGACCACACCTCCGCGCTAATGACTTCACTTGGTGAACCGAGCATTACCCGTAGACTATAGATGTCGTGAATCATGCTGCCCGCAAGTAGGTAGAACACGCGTTGCGCCTTGTTTTGAACATCGGTTTCCAATCCCTCTTGTGATAATACATCCCCAATGGCTTCTGCCTGTGCTTTTTCACGTGCAGCACCCGCAGGCTTAAATGCATCGGGAGGCACGTCATTGAACCGTTCCACATCAAATTGGCTCAGATGTAAGTTATTATTTGGGTGGAGATGGTTAATCTGGACGAAGCGGTAGCTTTCCATTGTATCAACTTCGCGCTTAGCGAGTTGGAAAGCAGGGTCATGCACCTTCATATAACCGGCTTGGGCGACGGTTCCGGCTTTACGTTGCGCAGTTAGCATGGCATCCATTTCTTGAAGGGAAAAACAGACGGGTTTCTCAATAAAAACGTGTTTTCCCGCCTCAAATGCGGCGAGGGCGACCGCTGTCTTTGGATCGCCATGGCACAACAGTACAGCGTCTACATCTGTAGCGAGCAATTCGTTGTAATCTGTAACAAATTGCGGGACATGGAATCGCTTTGCGACTGCTTGTGCGGCACCGCGCGAGAGGTCACAAACGATTGGAACTTCAAATTCTCGATGCAGTGCCGTGAGATTTGGGAGATGATGTACCTGCGCGATTGCACCACATCCGATAACACCTATCCGTACACGACTCATAACTTATAGCCTCCAGAGATAATTCTTTGTGTATATGCTATCGTATCACGGACAGGAAATAGAGGCAAATTTTAGTTTTCAGTTATCCAGGGTCATTTATGGTGAATTATAAAAATATGTTCACATCACCTACGGAAAATACTTCACCTCTCGGTAGGCGAGGTTTTGCGGCGTACTCGCTCAAATGCAACGTGCATTCAGACAATCCATCCTGCAAATCCTCAAAATCCAGAAAATCCTGATTCAGACAGACAACAGCACTTTGAGTGTCACTTACAGCACTTTGACTGACACTTTGACTGACACTTTGACTGACACTTTCAACAGCACTATGACTGTCACAGTGCGGTGCACTTTCACCACTTACAGAAAAGTCGGGAATTCCATCCAAAAATTTTCACAGTGCCCTTCACAACAACTTTCCCCTAAACCCCAAAAAACCCAGTCACCACGTGTGTTTGTGACGCTATATCGAAATTATATTTTTTCGCGTTTACTGTGAAAACTGTGAAATTAATGCCTATAGGGTTATCTGTAATTATCACCCAAATTCATTAACTGACAACTGATAACTGGTAACTGACAACTATTTTACTGTGAAATTACAATAAATCCGTAATGTGGGAAAGATGTTCACGATTCCATCTCATTCCCAAAAAAACACATAATTTTATGGTCAGTTATTATTAGGTTAGGAGTTGTGTTTTCAAAAAGTCAACACGATCGAAGGTTGACAATAAATGTGAGAACCTGCATAATAGAGAAAAATCGATGGCAAATGGAGGCTATAGATATGGACGCGATAATCATCCCATGGGAAATGGTGCTTTTGTGTGGTTTGTCTCTGTGCGTTGGGTGGGGAATACGCGGCAACTTTGGACATGAATATGGTGCGGCACTACCGGGGGCGCTCGCGGCTATGGCACTCGTTTTGCTCTCTGGTCGAGAGGATTGGTGGCGACACGTCCACTATTTCGCGCTCTTCGGTGCGATAGGTTGGTCTTTCGGTGGTAGCATGTCGTATATGATGGTTGTTGGGTACAGCCATTCGTCGCATTCGTTAACCGTGCTTTACGGGTTCGCCAATCTATTCGCCATCGGTTTCTTGTGGGCGGCTCTCGGTGGTGCTGGAACTGCACTACCCGCGTTTTTGACGCATGCGCAGCTGTCTCTGTTCTTTGTCCCGATCGCTGCTGTGTTCATCGGTTGGTCACTCCAAGCGGTAATCATTGATTTTATTCTCACACCAAGACGGATGCAGCGTCACGAAAGTCCGCTTTACTGGTACGATACAGACTGGGTCGCTGCACTGGTCGCGATCATCGCTGCACTAATTGTCGCGCTCTTCCGTGGCGGTTTGGACATGGGTACGAGCCTTGTTTTGTACTTGGGGATCTGTTGGTTCGTCGGATTTTTGCTACTCGTAAACGTTTGCCGCCTCCGTATGACACCGCCGCGTGGGGACAACTGGGCGGGTTGTGTCGGTATGGTTATCGGGATCTTGGGATACTGTTCGCGTTATGATCTCAGTGGTGTCGCTTTCGCGACGATAATGACAGGTTTTGCAGGTGGCGTTGCGTTTTCATTTGGGCAACTGCTGAAACTCATTTACATTCGAACAGGTCTTCAAACAAACTGGCATAGTGTGATGGAGCAGACGCAAGGCTTCCTCTTTGGTATTGGGATTGCGGTGACGTTTGGCTTCATTCTGAACCGAGCACCAACTTTGGAAGTAGATTCCAATTTCCCACAATGGATGGAGATATTTACTGTATTCTGCGTTCTCATTGCCCTCACGTATGTCAATTATCGGAAGGCTGCGGGGACTTGGGTGGATTTGGTTGAAGGGTTACCGGAACGATTTTTTGGGTTGCCTGTTGTTGGTTGGTTTCGACATTCAAGGGGATGGATTGGGTGGTTTGAACTCTTTTATATCGGTATCGGTATTGCTTGTGTCTGGCTTTTGACAGCGAATTTCCGAGAACCCCTTGCCTTTATCCCAGCGAGTTGGTTGGGAAAAGGCCAATTGCTCTATCTCGTCCTTTTATGGTGGATGGTTATCTTCAATTTTGAACGTGCTTTGGTGGGCTTCAGTCCGCATCGTCTGGTGACGGAAGGTGTGATTACGCTCAACGCTATTATCTGTACAGTACTGATAGCCTTGGGACCACAGATGGTCCCGAAACAGACAGGTAGTGTCTTTTCGTTCACTGATTGGATTTTGAAAGCAACCATCTGGGGGCTTGTCGCGTTGGTGGGGACGACGGTTATTTTCTGGGTTATTAAGCACGCGCTCTATGGGCAATCCCACGCACCTCATGCGTCGCTTCATATCCGTTTCGGACCAGATTCTAATGCGCCCAAGGAGAAACCGAAGGCGGGGGAACAGCATCCTTAGAAGGTTTAGCGGGAAAGGCAAAGTAATCTTTAACGAATCCCTTCATTCTGAAATCAGTTGACAAACACGTCCTCTAACTGTATAATTGCAGCATAACAATCAGGAGGACACTTATGCTCAATATCAAGCCTCAATATCTTGTTGATGAAAAGGGTGAAAAAACCAGTGCCCTTTTGTCAATAAAAGAATACCAGATGCTCATGCAACGCCTTGAAGATTTAGAAGACATGTTAGAGATGGATATTGCTGTCCAAACAGAAATGGACTTTCGCGACTATCAAGACATTCGGGATGGACTGATAAAAGAAGGTAAACTTTGAGTGAACCAACGATTTATACCGTCCGTGTAACACGTCGTGCGGAACGGCAATTGCAAGGTTTACCTCAGGACGTTCTTAGGCGTGTAGATGCGGTTATTGAGCAATTGAAACACAATCCGCGTCCACGTGGTACTGTTAAACTTACAACACAAATAAGTTCACATTGGAGAATACGAGTTGGAGCGTACCGAATTCTATACCAAATAGACGATCAGCATCGCCGAGTTGAGATTTACCGAATTAAACACCGTCGAGATGCTTATCGTTCATGAGCATTGAATAATCCTGTCCTAACAGAAACATTTTGCGGTGCAGTTCCAAACACTTCTATTATAACATGGGATTTCAAAGACCTTTCTGCAGCACGATTTCAATTGTGTGTGTGGCGTTGGCGATAGACTTGTCCGCCTTTGATAACAACGACGGGTTCCAATTTCTGTTTGCCAATTCGCATCTGATCGTGGGCATCTATCAAGTGGAATTCACCCTCTCGTAGTTCAAAAATTACTGCATCACCCCACGCATCAACAGCCAATGTTCCAATCTCTCCAGGCATCAATATGGTTTCGGCAGGGATGCTTGTGACCTTCGCCAAGGCATCATCAAGCGACATACCGAGATGCAGGAATTTGTTAACAACATTTACCAAATCGTAAACGGGACCCTCGACGTTATAGATATGCAGATCAGATGAGATTGTTGTCGGTTCAACACCTTGCGCCATCGCCTTCTGGACGATATCCCAGCTGAACGAACCTGCACCGTGTCCAACGTCAAAGATAACACCTCTTTCAATGGCTGCGTGGACGGAATCTCGAATGTTGCCGTTTTCGTCCAAGATGCCGCACTCCATATCGTGGAAGCAGTGGGTTAGAATATCACGTTCTCCCATCAGTGCCAATATATCATCAATAGACTCACACCAAGCGTCCTGCGGGTGAACCATTATAGGGAGTCCTGCAGCGTCAGCGGCTTCGCGCGCTCTGTGCAATGGAACCATGCCTGCTCGTGCGCCGACGATACTCTCTCGCGTCAAGCGAACCTTGACTCCCAAGATGATGTCGCGATGCTGCTCTATCATTCGGCACGCCTTTCCGACATCCGCATAGTCAGGGTTTTCCAACTCGCCAATCTCCTGCGTGAGCATGCCTTGCGAGGAGATGTTCAATTGTGCCAAGATGCGTGTGTCGCTGACATCAATGACATATTTACGAAATCCTGGAAATGTATCTGCCCCTGCTGAACCGGCATCCACGACTGTTGTTGCGCCGCGTGCTAAACAGGTTGGGTCTGGCTCAATCCCAAAGTGGCTTACGCCGTAGAAGACGTGGACATGTAAGTCGATGAGACCCGGAGTGACGAAACATCCCTCTGCATCCAAAACTTCTCTCGCTTCGGATGTCGGAATCTCATCGCTAATTGCTGAGACGCGTCCGTTGGCGAAAGCTACATCTTTGCGCGCATGGATGCCTTGCGCGGGATCAATTACGGTTCCGTTTTTTATGATTAGATCGTAGTTCATACGCGAAGTCCTTTAATGGTTGTTGGCATCCCGCAAACTAACAGTTTACGGTACAAAGACGGCTAAAACGTGCTTTCACGATTTGTGATTGGACACCAGCGTGCCATTAGCAGATAATCAAACAGTGCTGATTCTGCTTCGGGTGTGTCAATACGCTTCAGTGCCAGAACAGCGTTGTCACGGACGTAGCGATTTTCATCAGTAAAGGCGCGAGCCAATACCGGAATGGCGTCGCTTGCATCGGGGCCAATCTGTGCTAACGCCAACGCTGCTTCAAAGCGGGCATGTCCGTCATCATCGCTGGTTAGTATATCGCACAGTACAGGGACAGCAGGTGCTGCAGCTGGACCGATACTACCGAAGGCTTCTGCGAGATAGCGTCGGACTTCAACGGCTTCATCTTTCGCACGTTCCATCAAGGCAGGGATAGCAGGCACTGCGGGGGGGCACCTATCTGTGCTAAGGCATAGGTGGCTTCAACACGAACCGTATCTTCGGTGTGTTGTAATGCTTCACTTAAGGCTGGGACTGCGGGGGCACCGACTGCAGCCAATCCGTATGCTGCCATCCGTCGCATGACATCATCTTCAGTACTAAGTGTCTCAATCAACCGAGGAACAGCAGGTTCGCCGATCGCACCGAGTGCGTACGCGGCGTTCAGACGGACTGGTTCATAATTATCTTGCAAAGACTGGATGAGGCGTGGAATCGCTTCTGCAGCGGATTCACCGAACATACCCAATTCGTCAGCAGCGCGAGAACGAACAGAATTATCCTCATCATCCAATGCTGTGATGTGTTTCGTCAGATTTCCATTCACCTGCTCAGAGGACTTCCCATTGGATTCTCCTGCCATCCAATTCCAGACGTGCCGCCACGTTCCTTGATGCGCAGGCGTTGCTGGATCGACGTCTTCCGAATTCCAATGTGGATCTGTTACGTTCCATTCTGGTATCTGCGGTGCGTCCATGCGAACGAACTGAAACTTCATCATATAGCGGATCTTGTCGGTCAGATTTGCCATTGCGCGGTGCCAGAGGTCGAAGTGGATAACGGTTATCGTACCAGCCTCGCCACTGACCGCCAATTCGCCGTCGTTATCTTTAGTGATACGGGTGCTATAGTATTGGGTGCCGGGTAAGACCGCTGAGGGTCCAATTTCAAACGGCGAGTCTTGGGGATAGTAGAACGCCATAGCCCAGCGCGGACGGTGGTGTCGGACCTTCTGATAGCCCCAGTAGCTATCCTTGTGAAATCCCTGTCCATCGCTGTGGGGATTGTTGCGATGTGGGTGCCGATGCGAATGCATAACGTAATTCTCGCCTAAAATGCTTGAGAACGCCCCACGGACAACAGGTTCCTCGAAAATGGCTTGCAATTCGGGGACGCGCGGCAAAATGTTGTTGCCTAAATTCCCTTCTTTTTCTGTATATTCCTGCGTTTTGCGATAGATGGTTTCATGAACACTTCGCGGTAGATCGGTTTTTATCGTGAGATACCCATTCACAATAAAATCCCGCATCTGCGCGTCGGTCAGTTTGCTGCTCTCGCTTAAGCTTGGATTCGCTTGCATGATGAAAACTCCCTTTAAGGGTTGTCAGCCGTCAGCAGTCGGCTGTCAGCGGTCGGATAGGCTAATATATCTACAGAAAACACGTTGTACTCTATTTTACTAAAGTTTGGACAATTCGTATTGTGTGCGTATTGAGTTTTCAAAGCGTTCTCTATTTTTCTCTGAGTTTTCCACAGAGTGGCAACTCATAAAGAAAAGGATTTCAGGCAGAGAGAAGCGCAGCCCCAACGGGGCGACATGTCTATAGAAACACAGGGTCCCTACCTCCATAGCCCCAGCGGGGCGGCATTTGTAGAGCAAATCTTATAGGGGACCCTCAGGTATTTCTATCAGTCTCAACCTATCGCACGAGAATTCTTAAAATTGTCCAAAGTTTAGTCTATTTTACTTAAGACGAATTTATTTGTCATCTGTTTATTAGGAAATTAGCGATAAGTGTTCTGCGATCAGCAAGAGCCGTGGATACGGATCACTTATACAGGGAGGATGGGAGATTGGAAGTAAGAGACTGGAAGGTAACTATCAGCCATCAGGAAACACTTATTGAACCCTGAATCTCTTACTGACTGCTGACCGCCGACAGCCATAATTCAATTCCCTTCAAACGGGAAGGCACATGTGAACGAATACTTAACAGTTGTTAAGGAACGCATCGCCGAGTTTCAATTCCCTTCAAACGGGAAGGCACGTGTGAACAGACCCTATTTTAAGCCCAGTCGGGCCGTGGCTCCGTACACACAAAACCAAACGCGAACTGCGCGAGGCTTTTTTTAAAGCAAAATTCCACCCAAAAAGCAAACAAACCCTTGAAAACACTGATCCAAACGCGATTTTTTTGAACAATCACCCGAGAAATCAGACGCGGTATAGGTTATTGGACAATCCGTGATACACACGCGCGCTTTCGGCCAATCGCGTTTGGAAATCGTATCAATGTTACACTAAATCCGAAAAAATGTCAAATTGTTTTACTAAAAACTATCTTTTTTGACCTAAAATCACACACCGACGATAAAACAGCGAATAATAGGAGAAAATGTTGTCATTAATACCTTTTGGAAGTAGTTTTGCATGGATAGGTGTTCGCACCTATCCACACATGAAGTACAGTGTTTTTACACATCAATGAGAAACGGTCTGTACGCCTCATCTTCACCCATAATCACACGTGCTAAATGTCTGATTTGTAGTTCAATACACCGAAGGTAAGTCGTTCTTTCATGGCGAGTAGGGTGCTGAAAGTTTTGCTGCATCCGTCCATAGTATCCAGTAAGGAATCGATCTAAGGATTCCTTGGTGAAACGGATGCCCTTATTAGTCTGCTCAAAATCCTCCGGTTGAACTCGATTATTGTTAACTAATGACAGCACATATCCATCGACAATAATCTGGCGAAATTCTTCCATCAGATCCGATACCAGTGCTGCATGTCCGTGTTTGGGTTGATGGAAATACCCGCAATATGGATCAAATCCAACAACATTGATGAAGGTATAAACATGGTTGTGTAAAAGTGTGTAACCGAGTGAAAGCATTGCATTAATTGGATCTGGCGGTGGTCGGAATTGTCGCGTTGTAAAGTTCCAATCGTGGCGTAGAAATTGTCGGAACGCGCGGTAATAGCTGGCTGTGCCCGTTCCTTCGTATCCGAGAAGTGATTCCAAATTCTTGGCACGTTCAAGTTTATGCACGGTTTGACGCACAGAACTGATGACTGATTTAACATCAGCATTTTGGGTGCGCTGTCGTTGGCAAAATCGGATAGCGTTCGTGAGTTTGCCTCGAACAAAACATTTTGCTAATTCAAGACACCGTGGCGGATCTGCAGCAACGGCGTACTGATATTGTCTAATGAGTGTATCCTTGGCGTAACGCGGCTGGAGTTTTCCTTTGTATTTTCCGTGTGAAGAGAGAAAAGAGACTGGAATGTTTTTGTTAAGCAGATATCCCATCGTCGGCGTTGTGATGTGGCCACTGCCGAAGATAACGACCTCGTCGAGTTGGACAATCGGGATTTCCTGAAGGACATCTCGGTCTTTTTTCACGATAATCTGATTTCCAGCTTTATGGAGAACTGCTCCTTGTTGGGTGATGTAAAGGATTGCCATCTGTTACCTCCTCAGCAAATTTCATACGTAAATTTATTTTCTAAAACAATGTAGCGGCACGAAAGCGTGGAAAGATGAAAGAAGTATGCTTCCGATTTGCCACGCTTCTAACTTGAAAAATTTATGTGAGTTCCAGAAAAGGAATGAGAGTCTGGAAAATTGGTTAATAGGTCACTTCTTATCCGCTGCAATGTTCAACATTTGGCGTGCGATGCAGGAGTTGATTAATCACGTGCTCAACACCTTCACCGACATGATGTACTGTGTTTTCAAGATGGGTGCTCCATGTTGGGAGTTTGGACGGTTGCAAAATGCCTCCTATATCTAACCACATCTGAATAAGCCGAATGATCAACGGATCTTTCATCAATGCTCGCAGAAAACGCATAAGGAGTCGAGTATCCATTCTGTCAAAGAATTTCTCAATGTCGGCGTGAACAAACCATTCATAGCCTTCTGCTCGGATAGAGGCTACCTGTGTGACAGCGTGTGGAACCCCGCGATTGGGACGATAGGCGAAGCTGCAATCAAGAAATTTGTCTTCATAGATAGGTGAAATCAGATCGCAAACGGCGCGTTGAACGATCCGATCTCTTAGTGTCAACACAGAGAGTGATCGTATACCACCGTTTGATTTTTTCATCGTAAACTTCTGAACAGGAAGCGGGTAATAACGTTCTTTAGTAAGTTCACGCGAGAGTTGATGGAGATGCTTTGTAAGATTTGCCTCAAACTGTTGAATGGTGACCCCATCGCTACCGGGACCACCCTTGTTAGCTCGTACTTTCTGCCACGCGGCATGTAGTGTTTCCAGTTGACAGAGTTGTGTTGCGAGTGACATACTGCGGGTGTCATGAAGCATTGAAACTCAACTGCAACAGCATTTGGCAGTGCTCAAGAATATCGGATGGTTGCTGCGCGTTTATGGCAATTTGCGCGAATGTCTTTGTACATTTTCTGACGAATCGGGGCAATTCGCCTTGCTGGAGTGTGTCTGGGTAGCGGATGATGGATTGATGTATTAGCGCGTGAAGAACCGACAATGCGAATTGCGTTTCGCCGAGTTGGGCAAGCGATTCAGAATGCCTTACGAAACCTTCAAGTTGACTTAATACCTGACGAAGTTGATGCTGTTCCAGAAAGCCGTTGCCGAAAAGACGGTCAATCTGCTCCCGACACACCGTAATTGTCCCACAAACTGTTGATTTGTGCAGCGTAGGATTGGTTGCTAATTCCGATGCCTCCTCCATGTCCGCATAAGCCTGGGCAACTGGTGCCAACGCTGGTGTTCGTTTCAATAACTCTGAGATAACTCTTAAAAGACTTCCTTTCGGTTTCTCCGCGAGCGTGGTGAGTAAAGTATCGACCGAGCAGATCGTCTCTGGTGATTGAACGTAAGTCAAAAGGAGAGCGACGATATGTTTACAATCTCCTTGTCCACTGTATGGACATGAACAACGGGTGGATACAACTCCTGTCGGCATCAATTCCACGGCGACGTGATACGGAGCTGTGTCTGATCCGTGGCAGGTCGCCGACAGCGTCCAGCTGTGAAGTACTGGGTTACCAATTGACCCAGCGTGAAAGTATTCTAACCCTCGCGTGAAGCTCTGCTCTGTGCAGCGAGATCGAATCTGACTGTGGATGAGGTTTGGGGGTTACATATCAAACGACAATTGTCTGCGGATCCGAGGTTACCTCACCGACAGCAGGCACTTCGATGCGTCCGGCACAGTTACTACAGAGTGTGTAGTAGCGAACAGAATCTTCAGACTGGTCAATGACTCGAGTAACAGCGCGCTTGAGCTCCTTATACTGTGTTCGGTTCAGATGTGCTTCAAACACACTGTACTGGACACGGCTACCGAATCCTTTGAGCACTTTCGCAAGTTGATTACGTCTCCGATCGTTTGGGATATCGCAAGAGATAACATAGAACATTGTATTTACCTCCAGTGATTGATTATCAGTTTTCGGTTATCAGTTACAATGTGTTTTGAATGGCATTGGTCTTCTCTTTAACTGACGCCTGACAATCGAATACAGATAACCCGGTAAGTGTCGAAATTGGGAAATATCTCCTGCAATAGCAATCAATGAAATGGCAAGTAAAGGTTGCTCCTACAGCACCGCGCAGGTCTTTTTTCTTGAATTTTATGGTATATTTGGTATACTTTTAGTTGTATTGCAGCATCTCATAATCTAAGAAGTAGAATCCGTTATGCCTGAATTAATCAGCTCTCCTATATTTTTAATAGTTGCAGCCATCGTCGCTATATTTGTCATCATTGGTGTTATCAAACACGCAGGACGCTTCTTAATCTGGATTGTCGTTATTGTTGCGATCCTCATCTGGCTCGGCATTACAAACATCCCTGAGCTGCAGAGTTGGTTTGAGAATCTCCTAAAAATGGCGGAGTGACAGGCAGTACGCCTTTTTAGGTATCCGTAGGGACACAAATAGACTAAGGGTTGTTCCTACAAGAAAAAGTGAGATAATATTGCCCAAACCCAAACGCTGTGTGGTGACCGATGTGCAAATACTCACCAAGATAGATAAAAGGTAAAAACCGATCCAACTCACCCGAAAAGCGAGCCTTACCCATGAACCCACCCATCGGAACGGATTTCTCTGTACGATAGGAATACCGGTCCTTTCTAAGCCAATTCAAGCGACGATGATGCGTCACGGAAGCAGATGCCTCAAGTAGACCGCGAGCATCCACGTCCAGGTCCTCGCCACAGTGGAAATAACTCAAAAAGCGGATGCGACGGAGTAGGTTGCGGATGAGGTGTTCAAACGTTAGTTCACTCGTCCAGCGTCCATTGACTTTGATGCTGGTAGGTGTGAGAAATTCCAGTTCAATCTCGTCAATCCTGTCAGGCATCTCGTGTGTTACATCGTCAAATCCAAGAATCAGACCATCATCTGTGAGTAACTCAGTCTCTGCTGCGTAAATCGTTCGGACGCTTTGGCTGCCGCGCACAGGGAGACTCTCAACCTTATCCAGATGACACTGTCCGCGTTTGCCGCGGATGCCAATCCGTCGTTTACCTATCTCGCGGAAGGTGAACACCAACCAAGGTAATAGGTTGATTGCCTCGCCGATGAGGGTTAGTGTGCAGGCGAAGGTATCGCCAGGGACATAGTCCAATTTCTGAGTGCGGGGTGGTTCAAGAATAAACGGATGCGGTGCAAACGGCTGACCTCGGAGGATAGGACTATCATCAGGGACAGGAGTTTCAAAGCATTTGGAGTAGACGCACCGTTCTGGGAACTGACACTGTGCTTTGCACTGTTCTTCACCACCGATACATGTGATGTCGCGTAGAATGTATCCGAATCGGCTGCGGAAGACGTTGCCTTTGTATTGTGGCATCTTCAGAGCTTCTTGGACGGTATATGTGAATCGGTAGCGTGCGAATCGGAAGTTTTGAAGCATTATGGAAGTGGTGCGATAAATTTATGTTGTTGGTTGAGGACATGAGCGTCAATGCCGGCAATCTCTTGTGCCTGCTTGAATCGTTCTTCGACGGTTGCTTTAAACGCCGTGAAGCTTTTTTCATTAATCTTGCTCATGCCGTGGGCGTATACACTTCGATTTCGAATCTCAACTTGCCCCCGAAATGCGCGCCAATTCAGATCTTTAACAATATCATCATCAAGGGCATCTAAAATGAGGAATCCATCAACCAACGCAATTGGATCTGGAAGTACTGACATGTTTACACTCCCGTAAACGTCTTTTCGCTTCTGCTTATACTGATCGAAAAGATTTGTTTCTTCCACATCAGCCTTTGAATAATCAGGATGACTTGTTATGATGCCGTATTGCGCAAGGCGATGTTGTCCGATCCACTCAAGAAGCCGATATATAAGTAAACACGCCGTGTCAAGTTTCCCTTGTGCTTCCCGTCGGAGAACATTGTGATAGAGCATAAAGGCAAAATGAAATCCATCAGGAATATTGAATGCATGCGCTTCGTTCTTGAAGATGTTATCCAAACCATCAACTGCCTTCTGATGCTGAAAAAGAATTGGCATTGAATTATGAAGGGGACCCAACTGACTTAGTGATGGAAATCGCCTAAGGACACCCAACAAATGATCTAAATTCGTCTTGGCACTGCTAACATCAAGATTATCCCACGACTCATAAGTTGCACACAAGAGTCCATATGCCTCGTAAACCGGGATTAGATTCGGATCGCCTACCTGGCTCTCAAGTTGATTAAAAACACGCTGTGCTCCTGCATAATCATGTCTATCATAGAGATCTTTTGCCTTGTCTACCTCTAAATCACCAAATACGGTGTAGGGATTGTCCAAAAGACTCAGGTACTCACTTCCGGGTTCCGGCTTTCCTGATGTAAAAGATGTATTGTCAACATAATAAATGTCTGCTCCGAGTGCGGCTCCTGCCATTGCTGCACCACCAACCATTGACTTTTTACCCCCTGTGATATCCACAGCAATATTTGCTGGGCGTCCCCATTTGTTGTAGAGTGCCATGATTGCATCGTAGACAGCAACGGTGCTGCTTCCGTTAATCTGACGCATATCGATTTTATCCAGAGATAAACCCGTCTCTTCTTGGACACGATTAAGGAGTTGGCGTGTTTGCGGCGTATAGAGGAATCCAATTTGTTTCGGTTTTATGGAAAGGATGGAGAGAATCAAAGGCTCAGGTGAAAATCCAACAGTCAAGATCAGGGCATCATATTCCTGTTGGGGACGACTTGAAGGTTTATTTAGGAACACCTCTTTGACAAGAGGGAAAACACGTTCATCATAGAAGGCGAGTGCAGCGGCTTCTGCATCGCGACCACTACGATCCATGTTTTTCCACTCAGCGACACATTTATCAAAATCGGATTGGGAGACTGAGTTTTCTTTCATTTATGTACCTCCAGTGTGCAGATTATGTAAAATTACCTGTTGTAACCTCAGTTAAAGAGTCGGCTTTAATTTCGTTCTTAAGCCGGACTCCTTTTCTCTTTCAAACCACTTATACTTTGGATATTCGATCTTTTTTCTCGGATCATCGGTAGTGTAAATCAACATAGACCGCAGTTCCTTTATTGTTATGTCTGTGCGGGACCGAAACGGTCTTGTGCGCCTGTTGACCTCATCGGTTGGTTCATCCCATATCTCGGTAGTTTCGTTAGCTCGGTAACGTGCTGTTACGTCGCAACACAGTTGCATTTTCGTTATCCGAATATGAACGGAGCCAGCTCCATGGGGTTTGGCGCCACCTATTTTATGGCGTAGCGGTCCGTTTAATTCCTCAGAACCTTCGTCTCTACCAAGAGCCTCTGAACTTAGCGTGACAGTTACCTGTTCTTCAAGAGCGAGACAATAGAGTAATAAGTTGAGTTCATCGTCACGTAGATTCGTGAAGTTCACTGTAAATTGGAAAGACGTACCCGGTGGAGCAGGTCTGACTATAGTCGTTTGTGTAATACCCGAATGTGGAGCAACGAGTTGCGTGACACCCGGGTGATGGTGATAGAACTTGCGTTTTTTATTTCCTGGATAAAATGCCTGGTGGGTCTTTTTTGGTCGTCCGACAGCTACTTCATACTGTTTCCAATGACTTAGGGAACTGACCGTCGTGGAAATTTCCGCATCGCTGAAGTTAATCAAACCTGTAAAGACATTACTATCACCCTTACGCAAGTAGCCGAATGTTCTGGTTATAGTGTCTAACTGAGAAACGTCACCGATATCCCGTCTTGCATTTTCTGGCTGATGCCGACGCTCAACAGAAACTGAAAATGGGACGGTCCCGTTCCCAACAACTTCAACCAAAGAACGTATTGCTCCCTTGAGCGAAGATCCCGGAATATAGGGTTGTCCATTGTGTGCATGGCGAACAAATTGGATATTGCCAAGTGTACCGTCTCCGATAAGCAAGGGGGTTAGTGCCTCAATTTCACACCAGATACGACCAGAAAGTCCACTAAAAGTATGGTGATAGCGCGGTACACCGTGTTCAACAGATCTATTACTGAGGGTAACCCAACGGTATGGGTTCCAGTAACTTTCTCCCACTGGCATTACTCTTCTCCTCTTAAGGTTCAAGATTACACAAACGGACGAAATGCGGCTCGCCAGTGTCATCGCTCCATTGTTCTATAATGACTTGTACTCTGGTGGAACTGCCAACAATCGGATATTTGAAACGATGCGGAATGCGCAATTCAATCCATTCGTCTGGAGCTGCTGGTGTTTGCTGACCCCACAAGTAAAAACTATCTTGATGTGGGTGCAGATTGTTTAGGGTGTCAGAATAGTCCTCTAATGCTGTCCCGACCCAATCAACATTTCCGAGGAAAACGACGCGCCAACACGAGCCACCGAGTGCGGGGATAGTGCGCCAGCGCAGTTCGCCTTCAGGGGCAAACAGCCGTCCTGAGGTCGATTTTGTCAAACAGTCTCGCGAAGATTCTTTACTCAGTTCTTGACCGACAGTATACCAGCTTATCTCACTCCCAAAGCCAGATTTCCAATTCCAGGCATCTAAAGCCCATCCATCAGGGGCATCTACCCAGATGTAGCATGTAGATGTATCAGCATCAAGGTGCAGGTTTTCAATAAGCTTTAGAAATGCATCCTGTGTTAAATCCGCTGCTTTCAAGAAGGAGGTCATACGCCTACCTCCTGTTCAGCAGCGGTATTGTTCCTTGTTGCCTCGCCGCGAGGCCCGCCGTGCCACAGCAAAAATTGCTCAAAGGCTGGTAAAAGTGGTTGTAACGTTTCTTTCCAGTTTTCACTCAAATCGTAGCAGTGTCGCAGACCATGTGGCTGAGATGTTTGTAAAGCAACAGCAGCTTGAGGTGCCCAATTGTGTAAGGCGTAAGCTTGTCGTTCCTCATCGGTAGCGAGTTCGGACAAACCTTTAAGATGGTTAGCCTCTTTCACGTAAGTTAGAGAATATGAAGGAACAGTAATCCGCACGCGCCCCAGCCCTCTACTGCGTCCCGAACCGATAGCAATCATTTCATCTTTCATGTCTAATAGCAATATGTTAAGCGCAGCAAGCTGCCAAAGTTCATAGTTGATAAGGCGTAAATTAGCTTCAAATTCTCCCCCAACGAGTACTTGCAAATCAAACAAAACACCAGACACTGCCCCACCCGTAAAACGATCAATTCCTACACCGTCACGCTTTTCAAGCTTCGGTTCATGACCAGACCGTGGATAAGCATCACTTATACTAAAACGCCCACCAAATTTTAACGAGCCAAATAGTCTGCACGCAGCGCATGAATCAGCGTAGGCTGCAGAAGTAGTATCTCCACTTGCACGATATCCACAACCGTAGGAGTCCTGTTCAGTAGCAACAGGTATTGCTATTTTTTTATCGGGGTCGTAGTAAGGGATACACACACTACCCGGATGCAGGGTTCGAGCGATACGTTCCAAATGGCTGCGTAGTACACCTTTGAGTGAAGCACCTGGAAAGTAATAAATCCTGTTACCATCCTTGAACGTTGACACCGGTATCATATCCGTACCATCTATGGTAGCATAACCGCTCTTAATCAGTACCGGATCGACCGGTTTGATAATAATTTTTATATCAGCCTGGCAAAGCCATTTACGTAACACAATCCCCTCCTCTGTCTCGAAAGTACGCAAGCACTGTCTAATTTAATTGCCGTTAGATGTATAGAATGAAGTAATCTTCCCAATTGCCTAAATCGCTGAAGCGTTCCTCAGTCGTTTTTCCTGTTAGGAATTTCACCCTCTGTTTTGGATCGTCCATGTCAACACCCGAAAGTATGATATCTTTCAGATGGAATCGCCCGAGACCACGACTCGTAAAACCACCGATACTGCTGCCAGCGCTCCAATCAAACATCGCAGCACCGAGTAGTGCCAGATCTGAATCATTCGGGTTTTCAAGTTCAATACAGATTTCAAATTGACTACTTGAAGGAACTACTTCATAGTCATATTTGAGACCGTCCACAGCTGTTTGGCTATCACGGTCAATCACCACGCCATCGCGGATCTCCACAATGGACGCCCAATCTTTTTTTACCGCGCCATCACTTATAGACAAACGCCCCGCTTGTACCGGTGAACCGAAAAGTTTGCAAACATCGCAGGTGTTGTTGGCTATCCAATCCAGACGAGGCTTTACTCCTTGCTGATAGGTGTCCTGATAATCACCACGAACATCGCTGTAGTACTTCACATCACTGGTACAACTAATCCCACTTACAGCGCGATTTAACATGCATGCGCGCAATCCGAGAGCATGGGATAAGGTTTCACATGTACTCCGCAACTTCCCTTTGAGAGAAGAGCCTGGCAAAACCGGTTGCCCCGTGGCATCAAGCATCACTCCCAAATCGCTCATAGTTTCTCCTTCTTTGCCCGAACCAATCCGCCATGCGGTATCAAACACCAAAGATGCAGTCAGGCGAATTTTCTTTTTTAACTGAAACATGTCGGTATTACTCCTTCTATCAATTTTTACTCCTGGAGTCCTGCGTCCGTAAACGCCCGTTGCATTCCTTGGCCGCCTCCAGTTTCGCTCTCCTCTTGATGCGTGGAGACATCACTTTCGTTACTTGGCCGATTCATCTCAATCATGGCTTTACGGTACATACATTGTGTACAAAAACGCTCAAAAAACACCGGAATATGCTCGTTTACCCATTGCCTAAGCCTCTCCTTTTGGCGATTCTCGAGGGAATTAATTCTCGCCCGTTCTTCTTGCGGCATGCCTGACTGCTTTTTCGGGATATTTTCGGTACGTATGTCTTCTGGGAGATAAGCATGACCTTCCTTGTAGAGGGACCAATCAGTAGTCGAGGGTTTGCAAAGCTTTTCCACCAGAGCCCAGAAGTTAACCTCATTTTGCTTCTCTAACTTTTCGGCTCGTACGCGTTGGTGTTCAGAAAATTCCGAGACCTTGTCGGGCTGTTGTCGAGCGATTTCGCGGAGTCCATAAATCTGTGATGATTCTACAGGAAATTCGGTGGCATTACCGAGCAATTGATGCAATTGCCTAACAGCCTGCTGACGATAAGTCGTATCGGACAGTAAATCAATATGGGTCATGATGCCCCTCCATTATTCATCTGATCAAGCGCAACCTTATAGAGATATGCACTGACGAGAGCACGCACCCAGCCACGGGCGAGGCGCAAGCGAAAAGCCATCTGACTGTGGAGATCATCGGTATTTAATTCTTGACTTTTAGCACGTAGCCGTGCAAGCTGTTGGAGAATATCTCCTCCCAACGCCCTCCATTCCCAGTCATCAGTTCTCTCTTTTCCCATCTGGTTTTTGACAAAATCCTCAATGTCGGCAAAACGGGTAGCAGAGCAGGTAATTTGTTGAAGATTACGAACCTGTGTGCTAATACGGTTATTCTTTTTGTCATAGCCAAATGTTGTAAAGAAACGCTCCCCTAATTCAGAAAATGTATCATGATTCTCGTCAATATAAGTATCGGATTCTTGTATTAACTCATTATTCAAAACAATCACGATTGTACCTCCCGTTGGTTGTGAAACCGATAATGAAAATCATCTGAAATAACTACCGTGCCAAATCCTTCATTGCGCCGCAGTCCAATTCCGTCTTTGGACAAAGCACTGAGACTTTGGATAAGTACTTCCTGATCTTGGGTAGTACCTTGGAAGCAGTAAACATAGACTGAACCTCGTGCCACACCCCACTCATCTTGACGAGGTAAGCCATGGGCAGCGTTCCAACCGCGAAACCGTTCATGCTTGGTTACAGTCGTTATCCATCGCATCGTACCTCCCGATGAAAGTTTATGAATTGGACGGTTTTGTATTGGAAATGCGTTATCAACAGAAGACATAGGAGATAGCCATGAAATCATCATAGCTGGATCAAGACTGTATCGCAGAAATTTATCCACGAATATGGCACCAGTAGGAAACGATATACTAAAATAAAAATGCTCAGGATCAATGTCTGGAACAGAAAGTGGAGGCGAACTCAGAAACGCCACTAATTCTTGGCTCCATTGCTTCCAATTTTCTGCATTCGATTGCAAATCTACCTCTGCAACAGCTTCGTCCAACTGTATGTGTATATCTCCATAACCGCGCGTGCGATGATGCCCCACCGAGATGCAGTACCCTTCCGATTCTAAGAGTTCTTTCAGTTTAGTGAGTGCCTCATCGTCTGCGAGGAGCCAACCATACAGGTCTTTTTCTTCAGCCGAGGGCAAGGTGGATTCAAGTGTGTACAATATAGCTTCAGCTGCAGTAGCTGTCCGTCGATCAATACCGACATGGGCAGCAACATGTTGCCGGTCATTGTTCATCTCATCCAAACGGTTATCTGCGCGTTCCTCCCAAAATCCTTCATGTCCCTTTAAATCTGCCCGGCACTGCTCATTCCCACATTGCCGCCATGTAGATTCTACCGTCTCTTCTACGAGACCTGCCATGTAGTGTTGGGCAATACGATACCAGAGTTGGTCCACAAGGGTATGATTTATCCCTTCGCGCTTGCAGGATGCAGCAGTTGACGGGAAATGTTTTGGACCCGGATCCAATGGACCAAAGCGGCATGAATCCTCATTTAGGAACAAATGCTTAAAGATGTCGTCTGCTTGTCCATAGTGTCGCAAATAGAGAGATGCCAATGCCCCCCTGACTCCTGTGCCAGTTACAGAACGGACACTTCCAGAACGTTCAGATTGCCGATCGCGCTTAAGTGCTATTGGGGCAAGCAATTTTGCTGTTACAGGTATTCTTTTCACCCAGTGTACTCCTCGTCGCGTAACATTTCTAACATGAAGGCCCATTCATCGGGTTCATCCGTGAAACTCTGAAGAACTTCATCCAATGAAATGTGTTCACTGTTCCAAAACAAAGTATCTTTTTGGATCTGGATCTTACAGCGTCCCAAGCCAGTACTTTTGTCTCCACCTAATGTATCCAGTGAAAGAAGTGATACCAACAAAAGAACATATTCATACGGGAATTCGTCTTCACCCTGTGTTAGAACCCCAGCGGGGTGTCGGGCGCGAATAGACCCTTGGAGATTTGCATTACCTTCCGCTAATTCTGTTGTGAATAGATGCTGTTCCATCACTGTTCCTGTAAGGCGATCCATGGCTGTCCGAGGTTGTACAGCCGTGCTCGTCTTATCCTCTGGCAACGCAGGTGTCGCATTTGTTACAAATAGACATTCTCCTTGGTAACGGGTGCCGAACAGTCGATCCACGATTAAAATTGATTGTGTCAAGGGTTTAAAATGCATTACCAGATTATTCTCGTCTTCTTGAATGCCAGCATGCGGGGTAACTGCTTCAAGACCGAGGGCAAGTGCCAACTGTTCGCACTGATAGCGTAGAACGCCTTTGATTTGAGAGCCGGGAACAAACGGGGCACCGTCAAACCCTCCCAAGCGGCGGAGTAATCTGTCCGCCACTGCCGATTGATAGCCGCTACCGACGTGCCATCGCCCCTCCCAAGTAATATCGTAACTCAAATCCAAACGTTGAGGATCCATAGATTAAATTCCTCTCTACTGTCTAAGCAAGTTATAAGCATCCACAAGATCCGCTACACATAGCAGTCTTTGATTATTTTTCTCAAACCATGGAAAGTCGAAATTATATCCGTGCGGACGTAAATTCTCTACTGCCTCCCATAGTGCGCGCCGTTGTGATCGATCCTTCCCATGCTGACAGCGAGCAAAGATGTCACGAATACGCTGGTCAGATTGGTTCCTCTCCGGCACCAAAGCTGCTTCTTGAAGTTCGTGCAATTTGCTGCTTGGAAACCCGCCATCACGTAGTTTCTGTACACTTGCCCGGAGTGCCTCCAACTCGGGACAGGACAGCGGTCTGAGCGTCCGTTGTGCTTCGGCATTGGTAGATACCTGATATGTGTCCTCACGTACCCGTCCAAGTGCGTAACTACTCGCACCCGCTACCACATGAAAGTCGATGCGTGCCTCACTTTGTGTCTTGGATTCCGAATTCCGACTGTTTTTGCGTTTTGCATTCTTCAACAGTTGTTCTGCGAGGTCCAGCGCGAGATAGAACGGATAACTACTTTTTGTGATTGCAACACCGCAAGAAATCGTGAAACCTTGACCACCAAGTTCGTCATGGAAAAACTGCCTCGTTGCAACATCAGATAGGGCATCAATTCTGTCTTTTGTCAAGGATTCAAATTTATTGGTGACCTTCAAGGCAAAATCAAGTGCCCTATTAGCAGGCAGTGCTATCAACAAATCATCTCCGCCAAGGAGCAGAATATCGGCAGCAAGTCGTTCAAAGCCACTCTGTTGTTCATAAATTTCACGAACTTTGTTAATTTCTGACTCGGAAATTTCACTAAGTGCAGTGAAACAGGCTTCTTGAATGCTTTCATCAACGATTTTGCTAAATTGTTGAAACCTTTCGGGTTGATCCAGTGCTTGGACAATTTTACCCATAGCGTTTCCATCGGCATAGACGATACCGATGTAGTTGCTCCATAAGGAGCGATCACCGATATCTGTTAGACTCTCACATCGTAACTTATTCCAATGTTTTCTATCTGGCCAGTCCCCTTTGTCATCCAAATACTGCATCCATCCGCCCCAGAGTCCATGACGGCGAGTATCACGCCCCTCCAGTACCTTTTCATAACTCGCTTGAGACAATATATTTTGCCTATTGCCATCATTTATAACGCGAGCTGCGGGCAGATGCGAGGCAGAACCGCATTCCATTATAATGGGAACTAAAGAAGTGCTCCGACGACACGTCGCGAATTCACGCTGACAGCGGAGTTGAAAATGTGCCATGCGTACTGCCTCAGTATAGGATACTTCGTTTTTTAGCGTGGCAATACCGTAGACGATCCCGACTTCACCACCCGTTTGCCCACGTATATGACGCACCATACTGTCACAAGCTGCCTTAACCGCTGTAGTATGACCCGCCTGTATTATAAACTGGGCTGAGCCGCCATTGGCATATACTGTCTTCACATGTTCCAAGTCGGGATGTCCTGCCAAACATTCTTCCATTTCGACTCGGTTCAAGTGATCCAATCGCGCGCTGGCCCCCCGTACCTCATTCAACGGATCGCTACCAAACACATAGTTTTTTATAGAAGGAGTATCAATTACAATTACGAATGATTCGCCAGTCATGATGTGAAAGCTTCCTTTCTGTATACCTTGAATTTATCTTGTATCTAACCAGTCATTGAGATCTGCGACAACGATTGGTAACTGATTTGGATCCTCTGCTGTTGTGAGGACTTTAAACTTTACGCACCACGTACCATTTGAGTATATGCCTTGTACCTCTTCACCTGAGAGCCGAAATCGCGTCGATTCCGATAGATCTGGATTCCAATAGGTCGAGTGACAATATCGGACATAGGGTTTCGCGTCGGTGACCTCTTGGATAAAGCGCAAAATGGAATCACGCGCTTGATTGTAAGCGTGATTACCCAGTTTCGGTTGTTCTTTCTCACGAGCGGGGCGCGGAAGGTTAGTCGCTTTAAGTTGCTGAAAACGGGAGCGGAACGTCTCGTGAAAAATCTGTCCAGTGGCTGAGAGTACCAGATAATCCTCATTATCAATCACCTCACGATTAACCAGTGGTTCAAAGCGTTCGTCCCAATCATCGACAAAATGTTTCCACGGTTCACAAGCATTTCTCTTACTGAGAACCATAAACATTCCGCTCGCACGTTCCCAAAGAGAAAAATCGAGTGCTACTGGCATAGGTGGAAATGGGATAATCGCATCAAAGCTTTCATGCTTATAATAGACTGGAATGTCAAGTGCTTGTCCCATAAGGACAGCAATTGCGATCTGGGCTTTATAACCCCCTGTTGCGTTAATTGCACATGGAATAAAGTTCTGTCTGGATTCACGTACCCTCTCACCAAAGAGTTTAGCGAGGTTGCGTAGTCCTTGAGTTTGAAATAGGTTGGGGTTGTCATCCCGCAACCCAGCCACACAATGAATTTCTACCTGCCAACGATCTTGTGTGAAATAGGCTTTTAAGATTTCGGCAATTGCCTTTCCATCATCTGTCTCAGAGTGAAATAGATGGAGGTATCCTTTCTCAATAACCTGCTGCGCAAGGAGGTCTGTCACAGAGTTAATCTCCGCACCGCAGATCCGGTCAGTCGGCTTAATTTTACGCAGTTGGGTCGCCACTTCCAGCCAATTCCTGTTGGAATACGCCTGAGCCAGAGCAATACGAATGGTGTCAGTTTGCTTTTCCTGAATAAGGTTGGACAGGTTGGACAACAGACTTGTCCCAATTGTACAGAGAAGTGTATGAGGTTTGGATTTTGGCATTAATATCCCTGATCAGTTATTTTATTTAGAAAATCTAAGTTGCCATCAAAGAAAAATGTGGTATCTCATACAGGCACATTAACACAAATTTATACATTTACAGTTTATATAGGTCTTATGTGCCTATCGTAATTTGATACATTAAGTCAAAGGAAATTTGCCAACAAGGATTGACAACTGTAACTTAATAATATTTAATATATCACCCAAGAAAAACAAACAATTTATATTAATATATTCATGTCCTACTATATAGTAATTTGACACATTAAGTCAAATAAAAATTTTCAAAAAATGTGTAATTAATCCATAAAATGTGTGGATTTATGGGTTTTAAGGGTGTTTTGTTGAAAAGGATGGAAATATAGGTCTAACAGTGTTAAAAGAGAGGGCAGAAAAAGCGTGAAGGATTCGTTCAAATTCAAAGAGGAAATATAGGGAAATTAGCCATCAGAACGTCTTGTCAGACTCAGAGCCTCTTCTACTGATTGCTGACCACCGACAGCCATAATTCATTCCCTTCAAACGGAATCGGTTATTTTGCTTGACATGAATTTATTTGTCATCTATTTTATTAGCAATTAGCGGTTGGCAATTAGTGGTTAGCAAATATATCCGGTTTCTGTTTATTTATAGAGGTTATATCAAGATGGGAATACTGACGCGAGAGCAGAAGAAGCAGTGGAAGACAGAGGGTTACTTCGTGCTGAGAGGGGTGCTCTCTCCTGACGAAGTGCAAGCATTGTTGGCAACGGTAGATGAAATGGACGCCGAGTTTCGGAAAGGTGAAAATGTCACTGCGGATTCTCTTTTCGACAAACGCAATGTGATGGAAGACAACGATATTTTCGTTAATCTAATGGACCATCCCGTGACGTTTCCGATTGTACGTGAACTAATGGGTGATTTCATCCAGTTGAGTATGTCGGAGGTGATTGTGCGTCCACCGAACCCGAAGGATCCAGGTTATCTACACACGGACGGTGGGCAGGCAATGCGAACGATTCGGGTCAGCAAATCGAGTTCTCCACTGCAAGTCAAAATTCACTATTTCTTGACAGACCTTGAGAGTCCAGACAGTGGAAACTTCACTATCGTACCCGGGAGCCATAATCGTACTTTTCCAGAAACGGGCGTCAAGGATGGTCCCTATATTCCTGAAGCGGTGCAGTTGCGCGTAAAAGCGGGGGATGCAGCGGTTTTCCCGCATGCGTTATGGCATGGAGTGGCCAGTAATCGTTCGGAACAGTCTCGAAAGACTTTAATCTATTGCTACAGCCATCAGTGCTTCCGACCCTTTGACTATGAGAAGGCATCTGCGGAACTATTGGAGCGTTGCACACCGCGTCAGCGGAGATTGATTGGAGATATTGGTGATTGGAAACCGGGTTCATATTTCTACTCTCCCGGCGATCAGGAAAAGTTAATCGATGGAAAAGAGGAGGATTAGTTGGCGGTTGGCAATTAGCAGGCACCGGTCAGTAAGGTCGCGAACACAGCTCGCTCCTACAAAATGCATGTCGGTCAAGGAAAGACAAAACGACGAAGTAGGATACCTCGCCTACCTTTTTTATTCCGGTATGGGTGGTCTGTAGCCAATTAGTCGATATCAATGACGACGTATTTTTGTTCGACGGTGACTGGGAAGGTATCGGCGACGTAGGGACCTTTTTTGCGTTCAGAACTGGATGCTTCGATGTCTTCTCCGCTCTCAACGTGGACTTCGTATTTTCTGACGCGTCGTTGTGCGGGACTCCACCAAGATTGTCCTGTTTTGATGTCAAATTCCCAACTGTGCCATGGGCATCGGAGAATCTCGCCTTTCCGGGTGTAGTTATAGTTGCCGGGGGCAGAGGATTCTAAAAAGCCGGTGACGAGACCATTGCACAACGGTCCGCCTTGGTGTGGGCAACTGTTACGGATAGCGAAATATTCGCCATCAATATTAAAGACACCTATGGAACGCCCACCGATGTCGATAATTTTGCGTTCACCGGGGGCAATTTCGTCTGCTGTTGCTACTACGTATTTTGGCATTTATATTAACGGTTGGCTGTCAGTTGTCAGCTGTCAGCAAGTCGATTGTTAGTGGCGAGGTTAGAAAACCTCGCCTACCTATTTTAAGACTACATCTTATCAAACTCATAAAGTTCGCGGGCATTATCTGCCAAAATCTGCCGACGCAGTTCCGGTTTCAGGAAACTGGGCAGCGCACGGTCAGGGGCATCAAAATCCCAATGCGGATAATCTGTGGCGAACATAAGTTTGTCGTTCATATCCATCTGCTCAAGCATTTGTTCAAAATACTCGCGTTTCGGTGGCTCTTCCATAGGTTGTGTGCTGAGCCAGAAATGATCCCGGATGTATTCAGAGGGTTTCCGCTTAAGGTCGGGCACCTCCACGCGCAGTTTCTCCCATGTCGCATCGAGTCGCCAGATAAGCGGTGGGAGCCATGCAAACCCACCCTCAATCAAGACAATCTTAAGGTTTGGGAAACGATCAAACACGCCTTCAGTGACGTAACTGGCGACCTGCGTGTGGAAGGCTTGCGGCATACCACCGTGGTCTTCGATGTAATATGAAGGCCACCCCGCACCCGTAATGGGACCCTGATTGCCGCCGAAATGGATACCGATAGGGAGATTATACTTTTCGGCTGCCTCGTAGATTTTCCAGTATCTTCGGTTTCCAAGCGGATCTCTTGTCCGCGCAAGGAGCAAGATTTGGACAAACGCTGGATTGGGACCGCACCGGTGGATCTCCTCAGCGGAGAGGTCTCCATCTTCATAAGGTACGACAACAGAGGCACGGAGTCGGGGTTCAGGTTCAACCCAATCGGCGACTTGCCAATCGTTGACAGCACTTGCGAGTGCGTCCCCGAATTCAATGTTCAGTTGTTCGCCAACAGGCATGAGAGGGTTCAAGACGCCATACTCAATGTCGAATGCGTCGAGAAGCTGCTCCTGCATGAACTCTAAATCTGCGCCGGGGGAGAGTCCTGAGGGCGGCCAAGCATCTCGCCGTGCGGCATTGAGCAAAGCACGCGGATAGTAGCCACCGATGCGACCTCGGAGTCCGAAAGTCTTGTAGTACTCCTGCCATCGCTCGGATAGGTAAGGGGCTAAACCTCCCGGTGGAACAGAATTGTGGATGTCGCAATCAATAACAGGGAATTTAGAACGTTTCGTCGTTGTGTTTGCCATTGCGTATATCTCCCAAAGACTTAGAAAGTGAAAACGGACTAAAGTTGATAGAAGGTACGTGCATTCTCGTGTAAAATCTTACGAGCAAGTGAACCCGGCAGTTCTGCTGGAAGCGCATCGTTGGGTGTATTGAACTGCCAATGCGGATAATCGGTTGAAAACATTAACATCTCATCAGACTCTAATTGCCCAATGATTTGAAGAAGCTGGTTCGGGGTCGGCGGGGCATCAATAGGTTGTAAAGTAAACCGAATGTGCTTGCGCATATACTCAGAGGGTGGACGTTTTACCCATGGTGTATTGTTTCGGAGCCCTCGCCACTCTTTATCAATTCGCCACATAACAGCGGGAAGCCATGTAAAACCGCTTTCAATCAGAACGACACGTAGGTCTGGGAACTGATCGAAAACGCCTTCGGCAACAAGGCTAATCACCTGTGCTTGGAAAACTTGGGTCATCCCACTATATTCTTCTAAATAGGTCGATGGCCATCCAGTCGCAGAGGGCTGAGTCCCCGGTGCACCACCATAATTGATACCGATAGCGAGATTGTTCCGCACTGCTGCTTCGTAAATCGGGTGATAGAGACGACTGCCATACGGGGTACGGGAACGGGCAGGTAAAACGACTTGAACAAATCCTGGATGTCCGCCGACTCTTTCAATTTCCTTCGCAGCGAGGTCTGGAAGCTGGCTCGGAACAACGAGCGAAGCACGGAGACGAGGTTCGGGATCAAGCCAATGCTCTATCTGCCAATCGTTTACTGCTTGTGCGATTGCGGAGGCGAGATCTGGGTTATGGATACTTTGTATGCGATAGACGCAATTCAGAATCCCGTATTCGAGGTTCCAACTATCCAACAGGTGTTCGCGGACCTGTTCGAGATCAACATCCCATGGATACGGGGCATCGGGATGCGACGTTATCGGTACCTCGCGCGGATAATCATTTGCGTCGGGACCTCTAAAGCCAGAGGTGCTACAATAATCGCACCAGAAATCAGACATGTACGGGAAGAGTGCCTGCAAATTTGGGATTTCGTTATGGATGTCGCAGTCGATAGCCTTGACACCAGCCTTGACGAAATTCGGGGCATCCTTACTTTCCATTTCCCTCTCCTTGATTTAACAACAATGGGGCGTACTGGATTTGAACCAGTGACTTCTACCGTGTGAAGGTAGCGCTCGTACCCCTGAGCTAACGCCCCACGTACGGATATGGGCCCACTAGGACTCGAACCTAGGACCAGTCGGTTATGAGCCGACGGCTCTGACCACTGAGCTATGGGCCCGCTTTTCTATTTACGACAATTATACAATATTTTGGAGAAAAAATCAAATTAGTTTTTGTGGTTGATTATAAGTTATAAATTGTCAGTTATGGCGGTTGGAGATGGTGTTTATCTGAATCGCGGGTTCTCGCAGATGATTCAGATGACGCGGAGGACTTAGACCACACATGCTATTAGTCCCAGAGGAACGGCAGGTGTATAGAAACATGGACGCAGAAAAAAGTAAACCCCAGCCGGGTGACAAGTGTGTAATACATTATCTTTAAATTTGACTTATAATGCCTTTACAACCGCACATTCCTATTTGAAGAGGGCGAGGTCGGAAACTGGAATCTTTTTTCTCTGGTTCACCGCACCCTATGCCCCTGCGTTGAACGGATGTCATCATAGGCTACCAGTCGATTTCATCAAGGTTCTCTGCTGTCAGAACCTGCTCGAAGAGAGAATCAAGTCGAGGACGGCTCTGGATTGAGGTAATCCTTGTGGCAACCGATTCTGGGATGCTATCAAATCGGAACTGGACCAGTTTCAGGATCGCTTCGTGTTTGGCGCGGGTTTCACCTTGTTCTATACCTTGTTCTATAAGAACTTCAGCCATAGATTGTGCCATCGTTTCTACCTCCATGCCTTGCGTATAACGGTCAACGAGTCCTATCAGCTCTTCGTGCTCCTCAACAGGACGTCTATGCAGGATCAAGAGCAGCAGATACACAATCGCTTGACGCCGCTGATCCACTTGCGCAGCATCAAGACTATTCAAGTGTGACAATGCTTCAAGTAATGCATCGCTTATCTCGCCCTTGTCCGCATCCTCCTTTTGAAGAACCGTCAGCAGCCATCCAAACGGATGATCGCTCTGTGTCAACCTCGATGCAGCCGTCTCCTTGACGCTCAGAAACAGCGTCTCAAACGTTGGAACAAAACGCGCCAATACCTCCGGGATGTCCATGAGTGCCGTTAGCGTTAGCGGCGTATTCCAGCGTTGTGAACCCGTGTAAAATACTATCGGCAGAATCGGACGTAAACGCCATTGACTTTTTGGAACATTCGACGATTCCCACTCCCGGCGTTGCGAATCCCATATCTGCATCATGTAAAACAGCACTCGAAACCCCATTGAGACATCAACTGTAGATTGGTGTTCAATCAAGATATAGATGAGTAGTTCATCCGTTGCTGAGTCGCTCTGAAATGGCACGCTGAAGAGAATGTCTGACTCTTGCTCTCGGAGGGTATCAGAAATAAAACTTCTATTCAGGTGTGCGAGTTGACTAAAGTCTAAGAGTGCCACGAGTTCGTTGGCGACGATCTCTACCAATCCCCGGACGTTCTTTTTGTCTTGAAGCAACCACCGCGCACTCCTGTCCGGGAAGTGTTCAATGGGGATTTCAAAGAAACTCCCGATTTCCGTTTCTTTTATTTCCATTATCCCTCCAGTCGTGCGATTTCTATATAGCATAGCACAATTCAACTGTGAAAGCCAACAAATTAGAGGTATTTATGGTGAATTATAAAAATAAGTTTACGTGGCAAGGGCATCAATTTTCTACACCTCGGTAGGTGCGGTTTTGCGGCGTAAAGACCCCGACGAATGCCACACGCGCATTCGGCGTTGATTTCGAGTGCCCGCAAGTGCCACACGCGCACTTGACGTTGATTTACGCGCACTCAGCGTTGATTCATGCGATGTGCATTCCTAACCGCACCGATGCAAGATGAAAAAGTAATTCTAAAATCTACCATAGTTATTAGTTATCAGTTAAGCGGGTGGTGGGTTGTAGGTATAAATTGTGGGTTGTCAGTTCTCGCAGTCAGTAGGTGAGGTTTGGGAAACCTCACCAGAGAAGATGTGTATTTTTGTGATGTCTGTGCAGGAAATTGAATGGTTTTGGATTAGTGAATAAAATCGCGTAGTTTTCGACTCCGGCGTGGGTGTCTCAATTTACGGAGTGCTTTTGCCTCAATCTGTCGGATCCGTTCCCGTGTCACTTTGAAGATACTCCCTACCTCTTCAAGCGTCCTTGGGTAACCGTCTTCAATTCCAAAACGGAGGGAAATAACCTTTCTTTCGCGTTCGTTTAGGTCGGAAAGGACATCTTGGATCTGTTCTTTGAGAATATTCAATTCCGCTTCTTGGACTGGGGAAGGAGAGTCGGCATCTACAATGAAGGCACCGAGCGGATTATCATCCTCTTCACCGATGGGTGTGTCTAAAGAGGAGGTTTCTGGGGCAACTGCTAAAGCCTCATTGACTTTGTTGGTCGAAATTCTCAGGTCTTGTGCAATTTGTTCTGCGCTCGGCTCGCTACCCAATTCTTGGAGCAGGGAACGTTGAACACGTCTTATTTTGTTAATGCGTTCGTGCATGTGTACGGGAATACGGATTGTGCGTCCTTGATCCGCAATTGCGCGAGTGATACCTTGTCGAATCCACCATGTCGCATAGGTGCTAAATTTATAGCCCCGTTGGTAATCAAATTTGTCAACTGCCCGCATCAAACCGATGTTCCCTTCCTGGATTAGGTCGAGAAACTCAAGCCCTGATGAACGGTGCCTGTGTTTTTTAGCAATACTGACAACGAGGCGCAGGTTCGCCTCAACGATCGCCATCTTTGCAGCTTGTGCCTCGGATTCGCCTTTGTCAATTTGCTGCGTGAGCGTCTTCAGTAGGTCACGTGAAACACCAATCTCATGCATGTGCTGTCGGATATTACGCATGCAACGGACAATCTCTACATAGGCATCTGCTATCGCATCTGTTTTAAATTCCCGTTTTACACCGTTACTCCCGTTGAGCCATTCGTGGGGAATATCGTGAACTTGCTGAAGCATCTGGATTTGGTCCTCCCACATACTAATCTGATATTCCGCCTGCTTAACGAGGTCAGAGATTTTGCTAATTTCTTCGCGATCAATCTTCAGTCGTTCGAGCGTTTTAATCACTTTTCTGCGTGTCTTTGATTTTAGGGATGACGCGGCTCCATTTTCAGTAGATGCTGCAGCGACAGCATCAAGACGTTCCGTCTCCAATTTTTCCAATGCATCCAACGCCTTTTTCACCTGTTCACGAAGTTTGCGCTCCTTATCCTGAGTTGAGTTGCTCTTAACAGGCATATCAATGATGTCGGAGGCACGCTTTTTGGCAGTGACGACTTTATAGAGCATCTTCCGAATTTCGGTAATTGCGAGTGTGGTGCCGAAAGTTGCTTCAAGTGCAGCGCGATGTCCAGCCTCAATCCGTTTTGCGAGTTCGACCTCCTGTGTTCGATCAAGCAATTGGAATCTTCCCATCTCGCGCATATAGACTTTCACCGAATCATCTGTGTAGGTGACGCCGAGTGCAGATAAGTCTGCCATTTCGTCGTCGTATTCGAGATCATCGCCACTCTCCGAATCCAGATAATCGACGGTAGAATAGTCCTTGAAATCCATGATTAACTTGCTCCTTGCTTCATTTTTTTGATGTAATGCGTTCAGCTTCTCAATCGCATTTAGTGTGGTGTGCAGATGTTCCTGCTGTTAAAATTAGTAAGGTAACCGAAAACCTTGGCTATGTATCCAACTCCTCGGATGCGTGCGTTGTTAAGGCGCGCCGCTGTTTTGATAGTTTTACTAACTCCTTAAGGGTCTCCATCTCATCTGACCCTTCGGCGAGGGCATGCGAACGCACACGCTGTTCCAAATCTTGTAAGAGGAAATTCCGAAGTTTAGTGAGACATCCGTCTACCCTTGCTTTCAAATTTGGTGGTGGTGTCCTACGTAGAAGGGCGTTTGAGATGAGCGCCTTCAGACTTTCGTCGGGACACTCACTGATGAGTGCTTGGATATCAATGTTCTCGTTGTCCGAACAGGCTTCCCACATCAGTTGCGCGATTCTGGCGAAACGCGGTTCTGTGAAATCTTGATAATGGAATTGGGATTTGACGGACGGAATTAACGCTGGGCTTAGGATTAACGCTTCAATCAGTTGATTCTCGATTTGGGCACGAGGCGACAACTTCTCCGGTGTGCGCTTTGTCTGTCTGACGCGCTGCGGTGTCTGTTCATCTTTAAGTCCCGCATCTCGCAATTCCTGCCAAATCATGCGCTCATCAACATGAAGTTCACGCGATGCGTATTTGACGTATTCACTCCGTTCTACGCGATTTTTGAGGTTCAGAAGCAGTTCGTTAATTTCCCTGACGACTTGTGATTTTACGTCAACCCGATGGATGTCTTGTCGTTGAATAGCGGATTGAATCTGAAATTCAATGAGGTTTATGGCTTTCTCAGTAAGTTCTGTGAAGGCAGCAGCTCCGTGTTGCCGTGTAAATGAATCTGGATCCTCGCCAGTAGGTAGCAGTGCTATGCGAACACGCAATCCCTCAGCAAGTATACGCTCCAACCCGCGATGCGCCGCTCGGAAACCAGAGGCGTCTCCGTCATATACTATGATAACTTCGGGGGCAAATCGCTTGAGCAAACTCGCATGATTTTCACTCAGAGAGGTCCCGGAGGATGCAACCACATTCTCAATGCCGGCTTGATACAGCATCAAAGCATCCATGTAACCTTCGACAAGCAGCACGTGCTGCTGTTTGTAGATCGATTGACGGGCTTTGTCGAGGTTGTAAAGCAGATTACTCTTATCATACAGATCGGTGGCTGGTGAATTCAAATACTTGGGCTGATGCTCCTCAGAAAGCGAGCGACCACCAAAGGCAACAGGCACGCCTCGCGCATTGTAAATTGGGAAAAGGACCCTATTCCAAAACCGATCTTGCGGACCCCGATCCTCATCTTTAATCAGTCCGGCATCAACCAACTGCTGAATCGTAAACCCTTCGTCTGTAGCGACCTTTACCAGATCCCGTCTTCCAGACTTTGCGTATCCTAATTGGAACAGTCGGATGGTTTTGGGTTGGACACCACGATGTTTGAGATATTGTCTGGGTGCATTACCAACGCCATCGGTGAGCAGCTGCCGGTGATAGTATTCTACTGCAAAGCGGTTGAGATCCTCTAACGATGAAATCCTTTTTCGATTCGCTGTTTCACGGACATCTTGTGTTGGGAGAGAGATATTCAAGCGTCCCGCTAACCATTCCATTGTCTCCATGAAGGATTTGCCTTCATGCTTTTCAACAAAAGAGATGACATTGCCGCCTGTCTGACAACCGAAGCAGTAGAAAATCTGCTTTTGAACTGAGACGGTAAAAGAGGGTGTTTTCTCATCATGAAACGGACACAGCCCTTTGAAATCACGTCCGGCAGGACGGAGCGCGACACCGCATTCGGAGACAACCTCCACGATATTCGTGCGGCTCCGAATTTCATCAATTGTTTCGCGTGGTATGTGGCGTTTTGTTCGAGTGTTCATGATGTATTAGGTTTTGGTTGTTGGTTATAAGTACTTGGTTATTGGTTACTACCGGTTCTGATACGCTTCAGTAGAGCAATTAGCATTTTCTTGATCCGAGTCGTTATCTGCATTAATTCGGTATACTGAGATGCAGTGATATATTTTAGTTAACCTACAACCTACAACCCTGATATGTTACTCCTTAAAGGTCACAATGGTTACACCTTCACCACCTTGATTGTGGGGTGCGAATTGGTATTTCGTTACATGGGGGTGCTCACGCAGCTCTGCATGAACCGCATTTCGCAACGCCCCAGTCCCTTTGCCGTGTAGGATCCGGACTGTTGGAATACCCGCAAGATACGCATCATCAAGATATTTATCTGTGATATCCAGAGCCTCTTTTACAAGAAAACCGCGAATATTAATCTCACTGTTGATTGTGTTGGCTTTGCTGTATTGGATATCGAGTACGGAGGTTGATAAGTGCGAAGTCTCTTGCTTGGGTTGAACGGAGTCAATCTCGTGGTATGCGGCTTGCATCTGCATAGTTCCTACCAGAATCTGCAAGGGCGTTTTCCCGCGAGGCTTTATACCTGTGACTTCTCCGAATTTACCAAGTCTCTTGACTCGGACCTTATCGCCAACAGAGACTTTGAGTTTCGCCTGCTTGGGTTGTTGTCGTTTGGGTTGTTTTTGTTGTAGAGACTTTTTGGTGGTTTCTATTTTTGAAAAAGCGTCTTGGATACTCGCTTTAGAGGCTTGTTCTTTACGGATGTTCGTGACAAGATTTTCAATAGTACGTCGTGCGCCAGCAACAATATTTCGGGCTTCATTTTCCGCTTCCTCTTTCAACTGATGCCGTTCTGTTTTTAAGGTTTGAAGGAGTTGTGTATGTTTGCCGTGTGCGACTTCAGCATCTCGAAGTTTGCGCTGTAAGAGGTCCCGCTCTATTTCCAACGCATTTTGTGTTTCCTGCAGACGGATAAGTAGATCTTCGACAGCGACAGTGTTACTCCCTAAATGTGCCTCCGCTTCATCAAGAATCTCAGACGGCATCCCAAGCCGTGCAGCAATTTTTATGGCATTGCTGCTCCCGGGAACACCCACCTGCACCCGATATGTGGGGCGGAGCGTTGTCCAGTCAAACTCCATTGAAGCGTTTTCCATGTTCTCGTGTGTGTGCGCGTAAGCCTTAAGCGCGCCGTAGTGTGTTGTTACAATGGTATTGACTTGCCTTTTTCCGAGCCAATCAAGGAGTGCCATACCAAGAGCAGTCCCTTCACTGGGGTCTGTACCGGCTCCGATTTCATCTAACAACACGAGCGAGTGTTCGGCGTCATCAATTTTTCTGAGCATCTCTGCAATTTTAGTAATATGTGAAGAGAAGGTACTCAGACTCTGTTCTATGCCTTGGTCGTCCCCGATGTCAGCGAAAACCATATCAAAGACAGCAATTTTACTCCCCTGCTCCGCGGGGATATGTAAACCGGATTGCGCCATGAGTGTGAGCAAGCCGACCGTTTTAAGAACAACCGTTTTACCGCCTGTATTCGGACCCGTGATAATAAGCGTGTTGAATGTATCGCCGATATGGATGTTTGTTGGCACGACGCGTTCTGGCAGCTCCTCGTTCTCATCCGAATCGGAAGTGCTGGCATTCTGTAGGTGGGATTCAAGGATTGGGTGCCGTGCTTCAATTAACCTGACAACGCCACGGGTATTGATTTTCGGTTCAATGGCGTTCAGTGCAAGACTGAATCGTGCTTTTGCACTTAAAAAATCGAGCTCTGCTAAGAGATCGATGGATAAATTTAATTCGTGTAAATTGTCTCGAACGCGATCTGTGAGGTCAAGCAGGATCCTTCGAATTTCTCGGTGTTCTGCTTCAGCGACCTCGTGCAATTCATTGTTCATCTGAACAATGTCAAGCGGTTCAACGAAAAAGGTCGCGCCGCTTGTGGATTGCCCTTGAACGACACCTTTGAAAAATGCCCGTGCTTCCTGTTTTATGGGGATAACGTATCGATTATTGCGGGAGGTGATGACGGGTTCTTGAATTGATTTCTGGTGTTCAGGTGAGCGAAGGGTGGCTTCCAATTTCTGATGGACATTTTCGCGGAGACGCGATAACTTGCGACGAATAGAGCGCAATTCCGAACTTGCACGATCTAATATCATACCTTCAGGGTTGATGCAGTAGAGAATTGATTCAACTAACTCTGGAAAGACTGGGAGTGCATCGACAATTAAAAAAAGATTGGGAAATTCTTCTCGATCGCGTTTTTCAAATGCCTTGTGGATGTCTGTCGGAATTTGCGCGACTTTCTGGACCTTGAGAAGTTCTTCAGGATCCAAGATCGCTCCTACCTTGGCAGCGTGGGTTAGCGAGTCGCGGATATCTGCTAAACCGCCTAAAGGAATCCCACCGTAGAGCTGATGAAAGAATTTCGCTTCACTGCACAACGTCTGTAGGTAGCGAACTTGGTCAACATCATAGGACGGTGCAAGTGCCTCGACACGCGCTGTTCCAAGCCGAGAAGCGGTGTACTTCTTTAGCAACTCCCGGATTTTATCGTATTCTAATGCCTTGTCCACATTGGCTAACACGGGTTCGTCCTCTATGGCTATCAGCTATTGACGGTTAGTAAGCACCGAAAAATTTTCAGGCTTACAAAGCCCTCCTACAGTCCCTTATCCACACACCGTATAATATTATTTCTGAACCGTTTGGCGTTTGATGGCACTCCATGTTGTGACCAATTTTCTCTGTGGCTCGACGGGCAATATCTCTCCATCTCGCAACCAAGCAACGACGAAGATACTGCCATCAACCTCGACGATCTCTTGGGTTTCATCAGAGGCGAACTCATACAGATAAATAGCACCCCATCGAGAATAGACAATATAGTCACCTTCAGGCGACCAGTCTGCCCAATATCCAGTGGCTTTGTCAACATCAAAAAGCGGCTCAATATCCTTGGTCTCAATATCAATCGTGCAAAACGTATCAAACTCTCTGTTCCATCTGAGGAACAGGATCTTGTCGCCATTGGGAGCCCACACCGGATAAAAATCCTTGTTGAGTTCCGTCAAGATCTCTATTTCCTTGGTCTCAACGTCTAAAAGATAGAGATGTTCCAACCATCCAGGTCTGGCAAGCGAAAAGGCGATGCGTTTTCCATTGGGTGACCAAGACATACCCCAGAATGAGTATGGCCATCCGAGATGGGGCACTTGGGTCATGACGTCCATTTCTCCGCTTGCAATGTCCAACACCCAGACTTGATTTTCTTGAGGTGCCTGGTCTATGGTATAACCGTTGAAAGCGAGTTTCCTGCCGTTGGGAGATACAGAAAGAAAACGATATGTCCCAGAAATTGGTGTGATTCGCTTTTTATTTTTCGGGTTTTCAGGATCAATGGAATAGACATCAGAGGTGCCTTTACCGCGCTGAATGAAATAGAGCAAATCACCGTTGGGTCCCCAAGATGGGTACATACCCTTGTGGTTCAAAGGGATCGCCTTGAAATCTTTAGTGCCTCTGAGTGCGGTAGCATACAGATTCCAGTCAAAGCGACCTAAATTCTCGTCAAATCCATTGACTGCATAAGCTAAATGCCCAGTTGGTACGGCTGCGACTTGTGAGGTAAGAGAGATAAGACTTAAACAGAGCAGGCTCAAAAGTGCGAACCTAACAGTTTTGGAGGTATAAAAAGGGGTGAGATTATGTTTATAGGTCATTAGCCGCTCCTTAATAATAAATAAAACAGAAAATTACTGGACAGATTCAAGCCGTTTGTAATGGAGAAGGGCATTTTCATAGAGTCGACGGCTTAATCCGAGTCTTTCCAATTCAACAACGAGATCATAACTATACAGTGCTGAACTTTCTCTTCCTTCATCATCAGCGCGACGTGCGTTTTGAATATTGCTTATTATTTCCATTGCTTGCTGTTCAAAACTGCCAATTTGCTTTCGGAGGTCCGAGGTGAGTCCACCTGCGATATCTTTGTTCACTTTATAGCTGCGGATTGCATCCGTATACGCCACGTACGCTTCATAGTAACGCTTTTCGTTTTCGAGTCTTTGAGCATTCGATACATCTAACGTCTCATCAATAGATGCGATAACAACTTTTGCGTCTTCAATTAACTCACGGCTTTTGTGTGCAATCCCTGTCTCAAGTGTGGTTCGGAATTCGTCTACGATTTCTTTATACGCAGCACGTGCAGCATCTGGATCCCCAGATTTTTCATAAGCAAGTGCCTGATTAAACTTAGCACTGGCAAGCACGAATTTCCGAATTTCTGGTGAAAGTTGTGGGGTAGGTAGGAACGCCTTCGTCTGATAGGCGGCGATGGCCTTTTCATAGTTGTCTTCTTGTTCGTAGGTGCTGCCTATTGCTTTTTGGGCGTATAGACTATAGATCTGATTTTCGGGTTGGTGTTGGTCGATGATTTCTTGGAATTGCGCACGGGCTTCCGCGTAGTTTTGTTGGTAATAGAGTGTTTTGGCGTATTGATACCGCGCCTTGTCACTGAAAGTCGTATTTGAATATTTATCAACGACCTCTTGAAGTTGCGTCTGGGCAGTTTTCAGTGATGCTTCACTTTCTGCCAATTTCTCCGTGTCAAAGAGACTGTCTTCTGCGGTTTGGTAGGCTTCATTCGCCTGACGGAGTGCGACAGCTGCTTCAGTACGGCGGTTTTCTTGATTCTGATAGTACGCCGCATAACCAGCGACAGCAACAATAATAACACCTACTACGATGATAATCGTCCGTAGGTGTTCCCGTAGAAACGCGTAGACTGTCAGCACGCCTTCAATAAATTTATCTTCTTGGATTTCTTCTTTCGTTAACCGTTTGTCTCGTGCCATTTTTTCCCTCAGTTTTACGAGATTGTAAACATATATTCAAGCGGGTGACGGGAATTGAACCCGCGACCCTCAGCTTGGGAAGCTGACGCTCTACCGCTGAGCTACACCCGCATTTGTTGGGCTATCGGCTATCAGGTATCAGCTGCTGATTACCAATACCTAACCTTCTCCAACTCAATTTGACTTACGTATGAAAGGTCATGTCAAACTCGTATTATATAAATTATTATAACATATCTTTTATGCGATTTTCAATGCTAAAGCAAAAAGCGGGTGTCGGCATGATATAACTCATAACTCGCAAGGTTTGCCAGATACCCGCTTTCCGTTATACGCGTCAGGACTTTGTCTGCAATATCAGCGTCTTTATTGCAGTTTGTCTAACTCGTCCAAAATTTGTTCGGCTGTCAGCGTATTATCTGGCGGAGCAGCTTCGACGTGTTTGAAAGCGATGTTTCCGTCTTTACCAACGATAAAGACACCGCGCGTGGTAATACCGACTTCTTCGAGTGCCATGTCGAACCCTTTGGATACTTCAAGGTTCATATCAGCAAGCAAGGGGAAATCGACGCCGCCGAGTTCTTTGCTCCACGCTTTATGGGCAAAAGTTGAATCCCGATTGATAGCGATGACATCAGCACCTTTTGCCTGAATCGCACCTAACTTTTCGTTGAAATCTGGGACCTGCTCAGCACAGACCGGGGAAAAAGCGAGTGGGTAGAAGAGGACGACTAAATTTTTACCTGCATAGTCGCTCAACGAAACTTCAACATCGTCTTGGTTGACTGCCCCTGTTAGTGTGAAATCTGGTGCAGCACTTCCTATATTTGCCATTAAAATCCTCCTATGCACGCATGAGAAGCGCGATTTAGATAGAATACCTGTATAGTGTGAACCGGCGAGGTTTCCAACCTCGCCTACCGATAAATTCCTATGTACGCTATAAGAAATCGGGGTTGCAAACCCCTCCCACAATTAATGAGATACATGTAGTTTTCTTGGTTTGCGTAAGATTATTTTTTCTTTAAGGATGCCCACGCTGTTGCGAGTTTCCCGTGGGGTTCGACTGCTGTGAGAGATGTTGTGGTAGCACCGTTGACGCTGACATCATCGAAACTGGCTTGGGTATCCCATGTCCAGACACCGACCTTACCGCGAGGATAGGTGTCATCGATGAATACATCTTGTTCTATGCCGTTGATGGCAAGTGCAATCCGACTTCCCTCAACGGTCGCGCTGAGGGTAAACCATTCGTTTTTGGTTAACGTAAGCCCAACAGGTTCGATGTCGTGCTCAATCTCATCGCGTCCCTCAAACCCGTCTTTAAAGGCGGTGCTGCGCCGGTGTCGCCAGAGTTCTGACTTATTTTCTTTCGGACAGATGAGATAGACGTAGTACTCAAACTCATTTTGCGCGCGGAAAACGATACCAGCCCAGTGTCCTGACTCAACGCGGACCTTCGCTTCAATTGTGTGGTCTGTCCATTCTACTGTGTCAGCTAATGTCTTCTGTGCCTTACCCCAGCGCAGTGTCTGTTTATAGACGCCATCTTGTACTTCCCAGTCGCCGTTTGCGGGTATCCAATCGTCGGCATTGTCGTCGAATGTCCAAGTCAGTTCATCGGCACTCACGACGGCGGTGAGACAAAAACCGATACATATCAAAAAAAGGAAGATTAAGTTTTTCATAATGCGCATCATGATTCATTTGGTTATACACCTGTCGTTCCGCTGGGGCTTAGAAGCGATTTACGTCATACCCGGCGCATGCAAACAGTAAAGGAGCATACATAGCACTCCTCTGGAGTAAGAAAACCTACCCATCATTAAATCTGAGACGCGTGTATACCGTGTTGAATCCGTCTATATTCCTAAGTGGAACTCACGTTATACCAATAAAGTAGGGCAAAGGTCCAGGGACCATGTCCTACAATTAAGGAATTAGTTCGCTTTTAGTTTTGCCCAGCGCGTTGCGAGTTTGCCTTTCGGATCGACAGAAAGCGTTCCGATTTCCATTTCATTAACTTCGTCTTCAGTCAATGCGACGGAATAAATTCGGGATTCCTCAATGAGCGCAACCAGATCGCCCTCGCCCGCAGGCCCTTCTGTATGGCGTTTTCCCCAGATCGCTTCTGCATCACCTGTGGGCCAAGTTTTGATGTCACCTTTTTCATAACTACCGAGGCTCTCACCGTTGCGGTAGCCAGTAATCTTGTACTTTCCACCCTCATCTTCATAAGTGAAGGCTAAGTAAACCAGTTCGCCTTCCTTCTTTTCATTGTGGGCTTTCGGGAAGTCCTCAGTGCGGTGGAACCAGCTGCTTCCTGACATCCACTGGTTGGGTTGACGCTCGGCATAGACGATTCCATTAAACTGGTCCTCCGTCACCTTATCCAGCGTAAGCGCGGATCCATGTGGTGATGTGAGATTTTCCAAGCTGACCCAGGACATTAACGTCTTCACTTTGATATCGGGTCCACTATACTCAACCGTATGTGCCCAGAGTCCTATATCCACAACCAGCTGCCCATCTTTGAGTTTGCCACCTTGGAGCGTTATATCATCCCAATTCCCGGTTTCATCTTTGAGGTTATCAAATAGCCACCAGCCGACCAGTTTATCTTCTTGCGCGCCCTGTGCGAACGCGGGCATTGATAAACACAGCATCAGTAAAACGGTACAAATACTATACTGCTTCATCTTAATTGATCCTTTTTGTGTTTACACCGGTAGGTTCCGCCAAGTAGGGGAACCATCTTATGCTTCAACCCGATGAGATAAATCATAAATACGACGCTACATTTTTCGGACGAAAGTCCAATTTCTTGGAAGGCAGTGCCGGCATACAGAAAACGAAAGTAGGGCGAAGGTCCGGGGACCTCGCCCTACAATATCAGGAATTACTTTTCTTTTAGCTTCGCCCAACGTGTAGCAAGTTTGCCTTGGGGATCAACGGAAAGCGTCCCGATTTCCATTTCGTTAACTTCGGCTTCGGTTAATGGAACGGAGTAAATACGGGATTCCTCAATGTGAGCAGCCAGTTCTCCGGGACCGCCGAGTCCGTTTGTATGGCGTTTGCCCCAGATTGCTTCTGCATCGCCTGTAGGCCAGGTTTTGATGTCACCCTTTTCATAACTACCGAGGCTCTCACCGTTGCGGTAGCCCGTTATCTTGTAAGTTCCACCCTTATCTTCATAAGTGAAGGCTAAGTACACCATCTCGCCTTTTTTCTTTTCATCGTGTGCCTTCGGGAAGTCTTCAGTGCGATGGAACCAACTACTCCCGGACATCCATTGATTCGGTTGACGTTCGGCGTAGACAATAGCGTTGAATTGGTCTTCTGTCGCCTTATCAAGCGTGAGAGCGGAGCCTTTGAGGGCAGCAAGGTTGTCCAATGCGACCCAGGTCATTAAAGTCTTCTCTTCGATATCGGGTCCATCGTATTCCAAGGCGTGTGCCCATTTTCCAATCTCAACAACCAATTGGCCATCTTCGAGTTCAGCACCGTGGAGGTCAATATCGTCCCAGTTGCCTATCTCGTCCTTTTCGCTATCAAATAGCCACCATCCGAGTAGCTTGTCTGCTTGTGCGTCTTGTGCTAAGGCTGGCATGGAAAATACACACAGCGTCAGCAGTGCAGCACAGATATAATAACCTATCATTCTCATTATTACAACACTCCTCTTTTTTTGAATTCAGCGGGGTCAGATTGCCCCAAGGACGGAAACATATTACGCACCTACCTGCGCAGGTAAGTTGCAAATATTATATCATACATTAAAGGTGAAAGTCAAATTTATGGTGGATTATATAAATAAATTTACATTTACCAGTAATTCTGTCCTTTAGGAGAGTCTCAAAGTCCCCCTGATAAGGGGCGGGGAATGCCATATGGCATTCATACCCCCGGTTCATGCCCATAAGGCATGAATACCGTTGATTCTGATTCTTTAGGGGGTTAGATACTCGTTCAGATGTATAAGTAATTCTAAAATCTACCATAGTTATGGGTTATGAGTTGTCAGCGATCCGCTATGAGCGCATTCTTCCAATCATGGATGGCTTTTCCCAACTGCTGATCCCTGACTGCTGACCGCTGATCGCTATGGTGATAAGAATCTGTATTTGCAAATCATCGTTGTATGTGTTAGTATTATAATTATCAAAATTACGATGAAATTCACCCAAAGGAATCGAAATGAAACGGTTGATGCTTTTGCTATTCACCATCAGTATTGGGCTTGTAAGTGATGCTTTCTGTCAGGAAGATGATACGGCGAAACGGATGACAGCGACGCTGGCAGGAAAAGTCATTTGGGAAGGACAAGATCTGTCCCATACAAGTGTGTCCGTCTATCGAGATGAAGCACTCGAAATGGTTTATATCAGTGGAATTCCGCAACTCGGTGATGGGCAATTCACACTCCGCGTAGAGCCGGGACGCTACTATCTTGTCGCTTATGTCGATGTCGATAAATCAGGTAGTTTCGATGTGGGAGATGGCTTGGGCATGTTCGGAATAACTGATTGGAATGACGATTCACAAAACAAACAAGCAATTGAGGTAGTAGATGGGGAAAAGATTCGAGGTATAGAGATTCCAATAACGGCACGAGCGACCTATATTGATGGTAAACCAGGGGTCGTTTCAATGTCCGAATACGAGCCGAGCGAATTCCAGCAATTCCAGACGGAATTGCGCAAAGTCACATCCGGTTGTAGTGGCACACTCAAACTCTTTCGTCAGTTGCCAGAGGTATCGAAACCACGCAGAATAAGCGCAAAAGCGTTAATTCTGGCGTATACGGATTTATCATGGAAATATCGCGCCGGTATCACCAGAGTGACACCAGATGGCAACTGGTCGCTCAACCTTCCACCCGGGAAGTACTATCTGATGGCGATTGTTGATAACAACATGACCAGTAAATTGGATAGTGGCGATGACTTTGGGTTCTACGGGGTCGAAGATATGCGGAAACGTGGGAACTTTCCACAACCTGTTCTGGTTTCTCCAAACCAATTCACAGAAAATATAGAAATAACCATTACCGCTACCTATCAGAACCGCAAGGAAACACAGAGGAAAGCCACCAGTACACTGACAGGCATTGTATCTCCGGTTCCGGGAGATATAACGGCACGGATTGAGGTGTATGCCGACCCCGCCTTGGTCGCACCCGTTGCGAGCGCGGAAACGCAGCCTGGTGGTGCCTTTCGTCTCGCACTCCCGTCCGATGAATACTATGTCATCGCCAATCTGGATGCGGACAAAAATGGCAGATACAGCACAGGCGACGGTCTGGGGGGTTACGGTACAATGGACATTACAACGCAACCTCCGACAGCATTAACGTTGGCAGAAAACGAAAGCCGAGAAATTGAACTCGTGATAAGTGCTCGCTACGATACTAACGGGTTACTCCAAGCGACCCCACCGAGTGTTGAAGCACACATTGAACAAGGTAGTATCGCTGGACGGATCATCTGGGACGGACAGGCTATTCAGCATGGAATTTTGACGCTCTCTTATGCCTCTGATTTCAGCGCACCGATTGCGATGCCGATTTCTGTTTCAAGTGATGGCAGTTATCAAGTCAACGTGCTGCCCGGCAGTTATTATGTCATGGCAATCATGGATGCAAACAACGACCAGACAACAGGTATGGCTGATGGCGTTGGGATATACGGCACGCGTCACCCTGTTCGCGGTGAGCCAGCAGCGATTAATGTGTTCCCTGGGGAAACTACAGCACATATTGACATTGAAATTCTCGCGCTTTACATCGATAGAGATGGAAACATGGCGGAAATTGAGGACGGTGGACGTTGGGAAATTAAAAGACGCTATGGAGAACCCGAAGACATCTTTCGCATCACGCGTAATGGACGTATAAACGAGGAGTGGCAATATTGGACAAGAGGACTCGGTTTTCGCTGGAAAGCTAACGGCTCAGGATGGGAATTAGCAGACATGGAGGAGTTCATTCCGAAAAAAGGTGTCGCTGAGAAGCTAAAAGATAGAAACAGGACGGAAAAGCAGGGAACTGAGAACAGTGAAGCCCCCGATATATCTACACTGGAAGCAATGGATCTATTGCCTGCCCTTATCTATTTTGCTTATGACGAAGTAATTTGGGGTATTTCTCCCGATGGCAATAGCACACCTTTAGGCGTTGGACACAATCCGACGGTCGCCAACAATGGGACGCTTGCTTATCAGGATAGAGACGGGAACATTATTGTTCGGCGCAGAGATATGCCGGATGGTGATTTGCTGCTTGACAGGCGACAGATGGCAAACGATATTGCTATCTCACCCGACGCGGAATATGTCGCTTTCACACGTCCAGAGTACGCAAACCGTAGTCGGGTCGTTATAAAGCATATCTCAAGTGAATCTGAGTACGTTGTACCTTCAACGGCGATGCAGAGTTTCACGCCTGCTTGGAACAGCGATGGCTCGATGCTTGCTTATGTCACTGCCGGGACAATTGAAAATCCAGACGCCGTAATTCCAGATGCTGAAGAACAGAGACGCAATATCTACGCTTTTGACCAAGTGACACAGGGTGTAGAACCGATTGTAGTGTCCCAGGAAACAGACGACACAGAACCGACTTGGTCGCCCGCGAACCCGAATCAACTGGCGTTCACGCGAAGGGCAGGTAATTATCAGCAGATTTGGCTCATCACTTATTCAAGCGAAGGCGTTCCTACAGAACAGCAGCTTACGCGAAGAGGTGGATCCCATCCAGTCTGGGTGCCGCCAGATGGACAGTGGATTATCTATGAAAACAACGGGCAACTCTGGAAAATTAACACAATGAATCCAGCAACCACCGAGACGCCATTGGTACACAACGGGCAAGTCATATTTGGCAGTGAACCGGCGGCTATAGCAGGCATCCCCCAAGCGGATACACGGAGCAGAAATCGATGAAAATGTTTCGCATTAAACACATCCAGATTGTAGGTAGAGGTCTCAGTCTTTTACTCCCTATATTTATACTATTACTTATTGGCATAAATGGTGCCGCTGCGCAATGGCTTTTGATACCGATGGATTTAGGCGCGCAGACGAACCATCTGAAGGCTTACGGTTTGACATACTGGGCATTAGAGGTGCCGCGTGAGTATCGATGCTACTGGTGGTTGAATTACCGAGGCGGTGCGTTCGTTCTGCCGGATTCGACAGACGTCCGAATGCGTGCTGCACTCATGGGGGTCAGTTTTGAGCCGATGGATAACGCCACTTATAGCAGCATCAAGGAATCCGTCCTTCAAGGTAGCAACATGGACGAGATTCTATTGGAAAAAGCACCGAAGATCGCCGTATACGCGCCATCAGCGGCATCACCTTATCGAGACCCGTGGGATGACGCCGTCAAAATTGCCCTGGATTATGCCCAGATTCCCTACGACGAAATCTGGGATAAGGAGGTCCAAAGCGGTATCTTAGAAACAGACGATTATGATTGGCTGCATCTGCACCACGAGGATTTCACAGGTCAGCACGGAAAGTTCCACGCATCTTTCTCGACGCAAGTGTGGTATCAGCAACGGATGCTCATGTTTGAGAAAGCTGCCGCAGAAGCCGGATTTCGGCGGGTCGCGGAGCACAAAGGTGAGACGGCGCAGATGATTGCGGACTATATCGTTAACGGTGGATTCATTTTCGCAATGTGCTCTGCGCCAGAAACACTGGATATTGCGTTGGCGACACGCGGTGGTGCAGTTGACATCGTTGCCCCCGAATTAGACGGAACGCCGCTTGGAACGGACGCGGAGACGCGCCTTGATTTTCAACGCACCTTGGCATTTGAAAATTTTAAACTCTACACGAACCCCTTTCGATACGAATTTTCGGATATAGACAATCCGAACCCCGATAGGGATGCACAGAGCGGTGTTGAGGACTTCAAGCTTTTTGAATTTGCTGCAAAGCACGATCCGATTCCGACAATGCTCACGCAAAACCACGTAAGCATTGTGCCAGGCTACCTCGGACAGACCACATCGTTTAATATCGACAAGATTCGGGGTTCTATCACGATTTTGGGAGAGGTGGAAGGCACCAATTACGCGAAATATATCCACGGTAAATTAGGGAAAGGAACATTTACATTCCTCGGTGGACACGATCCAGAGGACTATCGGCATCTTGTTGGTGAGGGTAAAATCCCGACGAATCTTGATTTACACAAACATTCACCCGGATATCGGCTCATTCTGAACAATATTTTGTTCCCAGCAGCACGCAAGAAACCCCAGAAAACGTGAATGGCTGTCGGTTATAAGTTATAAGTTAACCTTTTGGTAGTAACAGACCTTCTTACTACCACAAGCGACTCTTAACCAAGTACCAAGTACTACGTACTTATAACTAACAACTATCTGAAGGATAGAAGCGATGAAAGCTGTTTTGGCAACGTGTAATTTAAACCAGTGGAGTCTTGATTTTGAAGGTAATACGGCGCGTATTATTGAATCCATCGAGATAGCGAAAGCGCGCGGCGCGCGGTATCGGCTGGGACCGGAACTGGAGATCACGGGGTATTCTTGTGAAGACCATTTTCTGGAATTAGACACGCTGCAACACAGTTGGGAATCGCTGGCACATATCCTCAAAGGGAACCATACAGACGGTATCCTCTGTGACATCGGGATGCCAGTCATGCATAAGAATGTCAGGTACAACTGTCGAGTCTTCGCCTTAGATGGCAAGTTGCTGTTGATTCGTCCGAAGATGGTACTGGCAAGCGATGGGAACTATCGCGAGCATCGGTGGTTTGCGGCATGGGAACACGGCTGGACGACCGAACCCTACACGCTTCCACGCGAGATTCGCGAACTTACGGGCCAGCAGAAAATTCCTATCGGTATCGCAGCGATTGCCACTGGGGACACACTCTTGGCATCTGAGACCTGTGAGGAATTGTTCGTGCCGATGAGTCCGCACATTCACTTCGGCAACGCAGGCGTCGAGATTATCGCGAACGGGTCTGGTTCTCACCACGAACTGCGGAAATTGGATACACGTATTGCGCTCATCCGAAACGCGAGTGAGAAAAACGGCGGGGTCTATCTTTATGCGAACCAACAAGGATGCGATGGCGGCAGACTCTATTTTGACGGCTGTGCGCTGATTGCCCAAAACGGCGAAATTTTAGCCCAAGCCTCTCAATTCTCACTCAAAGATGTGGAGGTCATCACAGCGACGGTGAACCTTGACGATGTCCGTGCCTATCGTGGTGCGAAGGCGAGTCGGGCTGTCCAAGCAAGTAAAGCGGAAGCACTTCCGCAAATTGAAGTCGATTTTGAATTTGACCCTTCATACTCAGAAAACACACTGAGGGTAAGCCCAAAGATCGTTCCACGCTACCACAAGCCTGAGCAGGAGATAGCTTTCGGTCCGGCGTGTTGGCTTTGGGATTATCTGCGTAGATCCGGGGCAGCGGGATACTTCATTCCACTCTCTGGTGGTGCGGATAGCGGTGCCGTTGCGACGCTTGTGGGTTCGATGTGTCAACTCGTCGCTAAAGCGATCGGTGAAAATGATGCAGCAGTTAGGCGAGACGTTACGCGGTGGTTGGAGAAAGGCGAAACGCCTGATGTTTTCACAGATCCGTGTGTCCTCGCCAATCGTCTGCTCTATACGTGTTACATCGGGACAGAAAACAGTTCACGTGAGACACAGAAACGCGCAAAAACACTCGCTGAGCAGATAGGCGCATATCATCTGAACATCAATATGGATGGACTCGTTAACGCCTTGCAATCACTCTTTACCCGTATCACGCAGAGGACGCCACGGTTCAAGGTCGAAGGCGGAACATACATAGAGAACCAAGCACTCCAAAACATACAAGCAAGACTGCGAATGGTGATTAGTTATCTCTTCGCACAGATGATGCCGTGGACGCGAAACCAACAAGGAACACTTCTCGTTTTAGGCACAGGAAACGTTGACGAGGCACTCCGCGGCTACCTAACAAAGTATGATTGTAGTAGCGGCGACATCAACCCGATTGGTGGTATTAGTAAACACGATCTGCGCCGATTTCTGAATTGGGCAAAAGATGAACTGGGATATTCTGCGCTTGCTGAAATTGTTGATGCCCCACCAACAGCGGAACTCGAACCGATAACTGAAACTTACACGCAAACCGATGAAGACGATATGGGAATGACCTACGCGGAATTGAGTCGTTTCGGGCAGCTACGAAAAATGGAGCAGTGCGGTCCTCTCAGTATGTTTGAAAAGTTAGTACAGGAGTGGGACCATCTTCCGCCGCGGGAGGTCGCCGAAAAAGTAAAACGGTTCTTTAGATACTACTCTATCAACCGACACAAGATGACGACGCTAACGCCATCCTATCACGCCGAGTCTTATTCGCCGGACGACAATCGGTTTGATCTCCGGCAGTTCCTTTATAACACACGCTGGACATGGCAGTTTCGTCACATTGATGCCTCTGTGAAAAAACTGGAGGCAGCGAATGGCGATCAGTAGTCGGCACGGTAATCTGCTGCGCGGATTTCCTTTCGGTTGGCAGTTAAGGGGTAGTATGTTTCAACTTAGATCTCTTTACCGACCGCTGAAAGTGAGCGTGGCGAACGTCCCAACTGCTGACAGCCGTTTTCCTAACCGCCGACTGTTATTCTACGTTTTCCTTGTGTTCACCTTCATTTTGAACTGTGCCTACGGTGCACCTGATGTAGTGATGAACTTCGACGGTTGGATTACTGAGGCACTCGCAAAATTAGAGACTGACGGTATAACAGGTGGATTTCATCGGCAGACAGCACCGCTCTCACGTGCGGAGGTCGCGGAGATTATACATCAGGCGGAATCGAGAATTCAGTCAGGTCAAGTTATTCCATCGGCAATAGATAGAAAACTCCTCGAAAAACTGAAACGGGAACTTCAATCGGAAATTGCAGGCAAGCGTGGGTTGAAGATCACAGCGTTTCCACAACTCCGGGCAACAGAGAAAAAGGTAGCACCCGCAATTGAAAGCGCGTTTCGCTATACAATGGGGAACCTTAAACACGGAGTAACACCGCGCTTCACACTCTACTCTGAATTTGAAGGACACAACTTTGAAAGCCGTCCACTCGATGGGCAAACCGCAGGACAACGTCTTGAACGATGGCGAGGTGAGTACACAGGAGATTTCAAGCGGAGTTACTTAACGGTCCACAGTGAACACATCAATTTACTCGTGGGACGAGATTGGATTTACTGGGGTGCGAGTCCACACAAAAGTGTCGGTATCTCGGACAATTCGCCGCCGTTTGATCAGGTCAGGTTGATGGGTAAACTCGGCAGCCGACTCAAAGCGACAGCCTTTACAACGCAACTGGATTCGACGTGGTATGACGACGGCAAAAAACGGTATCTGGCGAAACGTTATATGAGCGGACACCGTCTCGATTATCAGTTCAACGACCGCGTGGAGATCGGCATCGCTGAGTGGGTGCTTTACGGTGGCGATGCGCAGCATTTAGAATGGAAATACGCGAATCCGATTACCTTTTATTACTTCCTACAATACAATACCAAAGCCGATGATAACGTAATGTTCGCCTTTGACGCAGCGATTCGACCCATAGACGGTGTGCGTTTGTATGGTGAGTGGGTCATCGACGATATTCAGTACGAGTCGGATTCGGACGATCCGCATTCAGTGGCGTGGCTCTTGGGATTGACGTGGTATCCGCGACAGTTAGGACGGCATCTCGGCATCCATAGCGAATATGCGCGCGTGAATCGATGGGCATACACGCATCTTGTGCCTGATAACCAGTTCACGCACTTCGGCTACGCGATTGGACACCCAATCAGTACGGATACCGATACGGTGCGATTTTCAGCCTCTTATCAATTTACGGTCTCTGCGGAGGCGGAAATCTTGGGTGTTGTGACACGACGTGGCGAAGGGACTATTGCCGACCGGTACTACGGTGAAGATTATGGGGCACTTCCATTTCCGACAGGTGTCGTTGCTCGTACGACAGAAATTGGTGGACGGTTCTCTTATCGTCCGCTCAATGCGTGGAATGCTTCGCTCTTTTATGTATGGCAGCGGACGCAAAATAGCGAACACCGTCGGGGAGAGACAAGTCAAGGACACAAGCTCGTGTTTCATTTTGGATATGTGTTTTGAGGGTTGTGGGTGATTGTCTGAACCAGGATTTTTAGGATTAGTGAATCTCCTTGAGTTATCAGCTTTCTCGTATATTAGGGGAACACTAAAACACAGGATGCTTGAGTCCCAGCGGGACGGCATGTTTATAGAAATGCGCTTCCTCTATCTCTTGAGTCCCAGCGGGACGGCAGGTGTATAGAAATGCGCCTCCTTTATTTTTTGAGTCCCAGCGGGACGACAGGTGTATAGAAATGCGCTCCTTTATTTTTTGAGTCCCAGCGGGACGGCAGGTGTATAGAATACAAGTGAAATAATTATAAAGCCCCAGCGGGGCGAAAGGTGAACAAGTTCAAAAGGAACACAATGGCAGATACCTATACCCAACTCTACATACACATCGTCTTTGCTGTCAAAGGCAGAGGATGTTTTTTACCAAAAGAGCACAAAGAAGCATTACACCAATATATTACCCGTATTATCACCAACAAACGACAAACCGTTATCCGCATTAATTCTATGCCTGATCATATTCATATCCTCGTCGGTATGACTCCAGATATCGCTCTCTCCGATTTGGTAAGAGACATCAAGGCGAATTCATCAAAATTTATTAACAAAAAGGCATGGATTGCTGGAAGATTTGAATGGCAGTCAGGTTTTGGTGCGTTTTCCTATTGGCATTCTCAATTGGATACTGTTGTCCGTTATATCAAAAACCAAGAGACGCATCATTCGCGTCAGACATTTAGAGAAGAATATCTTGCGTTTCTGAAGCGTTTTAATGTTCCGTATAATCCGATGTATGTATTTGATTCAGATGATGTGTCTGACGTCTGAACACCTTTCGGCCCGCTGGGGCTATATGTTTTTCTTAGGATGTATATCTACACACCTGTCGTCCCGCTGGGACTAAATTCAGATTGTTTCAAGATTATTTTAAAAAGAAGTGAAATCTGATAAATCCATGAGGTTAACGGCACCAGCGAGGTTAGAAACCTCGCCTACCAATCTGCAGAAAAAAAATGATTCGTAAACGGACGATCCTTCTCATTATTACAACGCTGGTTTTGATTTTCCTGATTAGTGGGATTATCAACGGGTTTCCGCCGGATTTTCGGTTGCTTGTGCTCACACCGAAGATACTCCAATATCGCGGACTGATCCAGAAACACGCTGCCAAGGAAGATCTGGACGCTCGGTTCGTCTGCGCGCTGATCGTGCAAGAATCTGGATTTAACGAAAAAGCAGAGAGCCCAGTGGGGGCACAGGGCTTAACGCAACTGATGCCTACCACGGCGAAGGAACTCGGCGTGGAAGACCCGCTTGATGCAGAACAGAACATCGCAGGCGCAGCGCGCTATCTACATACGTTATACCATGCCTTTCCAGAAAGCCCAGACGAGGATCGGCACCGACTGGTGTTAGCAAGTTACAACGGTGGACTTGGACGGGTGCGTGATGCACAAGCACTCATCCGTCATGGTAAAACCGCAAACCCGATGCTGTGGGGTCCCGTGAGCATTGCGCTCAGCCAATTGACAAAAGAGCATGCGAATATACATAGGGAAGTATGGGAAAACGGTGAACCACCTCACGGTTATTTTGAGGGTTCTAAGGAGACGCTCTATCACGTCAAGCGGGTCATGCATTATTATGATAGAATCTGTATGTATAATGACTTGTTGTTCTTCTTATAGAAAAACGTTAACTTGATAAAGCAAAATTGTACCGCAAACTTTTAGTTTGCGATACTTCTGAAAATCATTGCCGTGTGTTAATCCTGCAGGAAGATTTTTTCCAGCTGCCTAGAACGGTAAGAAAAGATTTTCTCAAGATCGGGACGCACGAAGAATCTGTTGACGAGTTGATTGCCCCAGACCGCATATTCGACTAAATCGTTTACGATGATCCCGTCCTCTGTCTCCGAAAAGGTATGCGTGTGGTGCCAGAGGCGATAGGGTCCGCGGCGTTGGACATCCTTAAAACCGTGAGGCGGATTCCACTCGGTAATCTCGGTCTGCCAGCGAATTGGGATACCGTGGAGTTTCAACTGATAGTCAATAAGCGTTCCGACTGACATCTCAATTGGGGCAGGGGTTAATATATTAAGGTGGAGTTCCGGCGGTGTAATTTCAGCAAGATTATGGGCATTTGAAAAGAATGCGAAGACTTCTGTAAGCGGACGTTTAATCGTTCCTTGTGTGTTGAAAATGAACGTTTTCATTTGTTTAGTCTCCATTGTCTGAATGCACGTCGCCTACCATTTTAAGGCGAAATTTCTCTGACTGCCTAATGAAACGTCTATACATCTCAATGGTTTACAATATCGCGATGGTGTTTTTTGGGATATGTGTAGGGATTAGGTTATTAGGTGTCGGAACTTTCAAGCTGCGCAAGGCGTTTGTCGAGTGCTCGTTGTTGCCGTTCGAGTTGCAAAACGTACAGGATAAATACCAACCAGATAACAAGGTACGCGGCGGCGAGATATTTCAAGCGCGTGCGCTGTCCCTTTTCAAGTTTTGTGACGGACAGTTGCACAACCTGTGCCACGACCTCCTCATCCACAGACACTCCGGATTCAGAGACAGCCTCTGAAACAGCCTTGTCTACTTCATTTGAAGTCAAGGTGACAGGCACTCGTCCCACGAAAAAGAATATTATCAAAACCGCTAAAAAAGATACTAAAACTGCTATTTTCATCAGGATGCCTCCCCGAGCTGTTGCTGTCGTATTATTTCATACCGCGCTTCCGCCTTTTTCATACGATACCGCACGATGAGTAAGAAAACAAACAGCATGATGAGTGCGATGAGTGCTACCATCCACGTATGCCGCATCGTGGTTTCAAGGCTCCACTTCGTGCCACGGTCAGGATGTAATCCTCCCTGCCAAATATCTACAGCGTAATAGACGATCGGGACATCCAGGAAGGCGACAATGCCGAGAACGGCAGAATAGAGTCTACGTTGATCTCCTTCTAAGGCAGAACGGAGAATAAAATAACCGATGTACATGAGCCAGAGCACCAGTGTGCTGGTGAGGCGTGGCTCCCAATTCCACCAAGTATTCCATGCATATCGCGCCCATATAGGTCCAGAGAGGAGGGCTATTGTGCAAAAGACTATGCCGAGTTCAGCGGCTGCGACTGCAAGCAGATCGTCGTTAGGTTTCCGTTGAATGAGATATTTGATGCTGAAGATACAGTTGATACCGAACGCCACAAAAACCGTCAGCGCGGCGGAGACGTGGTAGTAGAAGATTTTCTGGACTTCAAGCATTGTGCCTTCGACGCGTGCGTATCCGAAGATGAGATAGAGGGAGATGAAGATGAGAAGTGCGGTGATAATGGATATGATTTTCATTTTTTGGTCGTCAGTTGTTAATTAGAAGTCATAAGATATTATCGGTCAGTGGTTAGTTATCAAAAGATTCCTCTTGACGGACGCCCCAACTTGTTCGGGGTAGCGAATATGACCCGGACAAGTTCGGGAACCTGATTAAATTATTGGAAAGCTGAACGATCCTAACTTGAGTAGAGATTTAGGCTTCCCATAATGTACTCCCTGTTAGGATTTCAGGTCCGTCTGAGAGGATTGCAACCGTATGTTCAAAGAGTGCAGAGAGGGTTCCGTCTACTGTTGTAACCGTCCACCCGTCTGAGAGTATCTGGACATCGGAGAGTCCGACGTTAACCATCGTCTCAATAGCGAGTACCATCCCCGGTCTCAGGCGTAAACCGCGTCCTGCAACGCCCATACATGGAACTTCAGGTGCCTCATGGAGACTCCTTCCGATGCCGTGTCCAGAAAAACTCTGGAGTACGGAGAACCCTTGGGATTCTGCTCCCTGTTGCAATTTAGAGGATATATCGCCGATACGGTTTCCAGGTTTCGCCTCAGCTATCGCATCGTAGAGAGAACTACGCGTCACGTTAAGCAGACGTGCTGCTGACGGTGAGATGTCTCCAACGGGAAAGGTATATGCGTTGTCGCCGTGGTAACCGTCAATACTGACAGCCGTATCAATCCCGATGATGTCACCATCTTTCAACACATCGCTCTCCTGTGGAATTCCGTGAATGACAACATCGTTGATAGAGGTACATATCGTGGCGGGATAAGGCTCGTGTTCTGGAAGCTGGTAGCCTAAGAAGGAAGATGTGGCATTGACTTCGGCGATTGTCTCACGGGAAATGCGTTCCAACTCAGTGGTCGATACACCTGGAGCGATTGCTTCCCCAACGCGTTTTAGCACGATTGCCGCTGCCTGACCGCTCCGCTTCATTTTCTCAATTTCGACCTTGCTTTTGATTCTGAGTTTGTCCATAAGAATTTACGATTATTTATATATTACGACCAGCACAGTTGGAAACAGTGCCTACCAATGAAAACCAGCACTCAAACGATCTGTCCAATTAGGGTATGCGCAGTCGTGTTGTCGATGCGAACGTTGACGATGCTGCCAATCTTGCTGTCGACTTTTGGGAACACGGTAGTCTTAAAACCGTCCGTTTTCCCGTGGTATCTATCTGCATCCCGGCGCGACTCGCCTTCTACAAGCACGTTGACGGTATCACCGACGGTAGCAGTGTTGATTTTCGCAGAGATCTTCTCTTGGAGTTTGATAATTTGTTCCAACCGTTCACCCTTCACATTTTCTGGAACATCATCGGGTAAGGATTTGTGTGCGAGGGTCCCTTCACGCTCGGAATACTTGAACATAAACGCAGAATCGTAGCGGATATCCGACATCATCTCGTAAGTCTCCATAAACTCTTCTTCCGTCTCACCACAGAAACCGACGATTATATCTGTTGTAATCGCAATATCAGGGACGCGCGCACGGAGTTTGGAGACGAGGTCTCGATATTCTTCCGCTGTGTAAGTACGGCGCATCCGCTCAAGCACTTCTGTTGAACCAGATTGTAGTGGGAGGTGTAGGTGTTTACAGACGCTTGGCGAATTCGCCATCGCATCAATCATGCTGTCAGTCGCATCTGCCGGATGTGGCGAGGTGAACCGGACGCGTTCCAGTCCGTTGACTTCACCGATGGCATAGAGGAGATCTCCAAAATCAGATCCGTTGTCGCGATAGGAGTTAACCGTCTGACCGAGCAGGACGACCTCTTTGAAACCTTGATCAACGAGTTTTTCGACGTCTTCAACGAGGAGTTTCAGCGGAAGACTCCGCTCTCTACCACGGACAAAGGGGACAATGCAGAAGGTGCACATCTTATCGCACCCGCGCTGAATCGTGAGCCACGCACGAATCCCTTCTTTTCGGATAGGCGCGATGTCGGCGTAATCCTCGCTTTTGTCCAAACGTAATCCGACAAACGGATCTCGGTCGGTCATGGAGACGTGCGATTCCACTCCTCGGACCAAAGAGTCGAGCGCTATGGGCAGATCCCGATATGCGTCGGGTCCCATCACGAGATCGACATAAGGTGCTGCGTCTAAGAGCCGATCGCGGAGATGCTGTGCCATACACCCACAGACCCCGATAATCAGGTCGGGTTGACGACGTTTGCGGTGATTAAGCTGCGTTAGACGATTAATGACTTTTGTTTCGGCGTTTTCCCGTATCGCACAGGTGTTGACGAGGACAACATCCGCATCGTCGAGATGTGGCACGGTCTGGTGTCCACTTTTCGTCAAAATGCCTGCCATAAGTTCGCTATCGCTGACGTTCATCTGGCATCCATAGGTTTCGATGTAAACCCGACGGGCATACGGAGGTGTTTCCGCTTGCGAGACTTGCGTATCAACTCGCTCATTTTTGTTATAGAGTGGGAAAAGCTTCTGATTTTGCATAAACTTTCACATAAGAACGGGCAATGAATTGCCCTACTACAAACTGAAAAAACTCGACTACTAACTACTAATCGCTAATTACTATGGTGGATTATATAAATAAGTTTGCGTTTACCAATAACTCTGTTTCTTAGGAAGCCTCAAAGTCCCCCTGATAAGGGGGATTTAGGGGGTTAGTCACTCGTTCAGATGTAAAGATAATTCTAAAATCTACCATAATTGCTAACTACTGACCGCTGATAGCTGATAGCTGACTACTGACCGCTAATATACGCTTCATGATATTGCCAGACATCAACTGTGAAGAGATCGCCGATGTAAGCAAGCACCCTATATTTCAAGGTGTGCGTCGCACCAACATCTACGGTAAAGGGTGTTGCCTGCGCGAACAGAAATCCGAACGATGTGTCCTCTGCGAAAAATGTTGTCTCCCCGTTTGATGGATGCGGAAAAATAGCGACACCGACACTCTCTTGCGCAGCTGCTGTGATGCCGCAAAGCGTTCCCCATACCGATGCCTGCCCATCGACTTCTGACTCACCGATGCGTCCGTCGGCATTCATGCCTCTCCGATATTCCATCTCGACGGCGTAGTAACCGACCCCCATGTTGCCCGCAAATTCAAGTGAGGTCGTCGGAGCGTGTAATGTTATTTCTATGTCCAACACCTGCGCTTCCGTTTGACGGGGATGCACCTTCGTCGTGAACGTTTCCATCAGGATTGGCTCTTGCGCCTGCCACGTCGTGACGACCGAGAATTCTTCTGAGGTCCCTCCAGTAGACGGTGCCCGGACTTGTGTGAGTGACTGCTGATTGAGCCGTTCGCCGTTGAGGGTTCCGAGAGTAAAGCAGACCCCTGGCGGATACTGTGCTCGGGTGTCCGTACCTTCCGTTACGACCTGTCCATTGGGCGTATAAAGCGGATGGAAATAGGACGGACGTTCCAGATCGCCATAACAGTACGTGAGTATTGGTACGCCGTCTTCCGTAATAGATAACTCTGTTTCAGTAACTTCGCGATGTAACATAAATTTAACCTAAATTATACCACGTACCTTGAAATAATGCAAATGGATGTTGGGTTGCTCATATGGGCATTTAGTTTTAAGAGATAAGTTTACCCATGTGAAGGTTAACTGTGAATGGACGCCCGAATTTATTCGGGGTAGCATACTTTTCCCGAACAAGAATGTAATACAAGGAATGGATTTAGTCTATTTCTGACTAAATCCGGACGCCCGAACTTGTTCGGGGTAGCACACTTGCTCCAAACAAATACAGCGGTCCTATCAGAAATTACCTGAAAACTGAATTGCCATGGAGGTTACGGGTTATAAGTATATGTTGTAGGTTAGTAATTGTCTGAATGCAACATGCATTCAGACAATTTAATTTACAGTTTCATTCAACCTAATTTACGCATTCACGTCAAACATATATTATGTAAAAAAATAACCTAAAAGGAGACATTCAATCATGGCACCTCTTATCGGAATTACATACGGATGCGATGTGGGTGACGACTGTACAAACAACTATATTCGCGCCGTTAGAGATCACGGCGGCATCCCTTACCCACTGTATCCAGGTGTACCTGATTTTGAATTCACTGACCTTGACGGACTTTTACTGACAGGGGGCGGTGATATTCATCCTGATTATTTCGGTGCAGAGTGGGATCCCACCCTTAAATCTGTTGACAAGGAGCGCGACGAGCTGGAGATACCGCTCTGTCGAGAAGCATTGGATACCGATCTCCCTGTGTTCGGCATCTGCCGCGGTATCCAAATTATGAGTGTTGCGATGGGTGGAAATCTGTACCAAGATATACCCTCAAAATATCCAAAAGAAGCACTACCACATAAAATAACAGTTGGGGATGCCCAACATAAGATACAGATTGAACCCAAAAGCCTGCTCAGTGAACTGGTAGGTAAAAATACGGACGAAGTCAACTCATCGCACCATCAAGCAGTAGACAACATTGGTGGGGAATTTGTTGTCACGGCGCGATCCGCGGATGGCATCATTGAAGCCATAGAAACCCGATCAAACATAGTGAACGGATCAAAACGGTTTGTGTTGGGTGTACAGTATCATCCAGAACGGATGCTGGAAAACGCCGAATTTTGTGAACACAGACGCAAATTATTTGAAGCGTTTATCGAAGCTTGTGCCTAATTTGTCAGAAGCGTCAATTAAAAATTAGCGACTAAGGAAAAGCGGTGCGTCAATCCGAGAACACCGAAGGGGACGAGTGCGTAATCCAGTTGGAACTGCCGTAGCGTCAACCCGAAACCACCAGCGAGTCCTGAAATCGCACCTAAATCGTTGCCACCGATTTTGTATTTGTAGCCTGTACGGAGTTGCAAGATATTCGCAATCGTGTAGGCTGCACCGACCCCGGTGGCGATATGGTTATCAGATGGACGGATGATGTCCATCGTTAACAAGAGTGACTCGTTCCAGAGTTTATATGCCCCACCAAACCTAAAGGTGACGGGTAGTCCAAAAGCCTCCTCAACGAATTGCACCCTCGGTCCGAGGTGCTGTGCGTTGAATCCCAAAGAGAGAGGCATCCCCGAAAAAGTATATAACGCACCAAAATCGAAGGCGATACCGGTCCCTGACTCGTCAGCGATCTGTTCGCGCAAGAACTTTGCGTTCGTCCCAAAAGCGAGTGAGCTTCCGAAACGACGCGCATACGAGAGAATCAGCGCCAGATCGTAGGGACGGAAAATGGTCGTCTCGTTCCCATCTCGGTCGCGTCCCTGTAATTCACCAAAAGACAAGAAACTTGAACTCAACCCAACAGTACCGATGTTTCCAAGCGGTAACGCGAACCCCACAAATTCGTGATTGATGCCAGCGAACCATTCATTATGCATGAGTGCGAGTTGCGGCTTTTCGAGTCTCGTGAGACCGGCGGGGTTCCAGTATGATGCGTAGAGGTCATCAGTCGCAGCGACTTGGGATTCACCCATGCTCATCGCCTCTGCACCAACCCCGATTTTGAGGAAGGTCATGGCACGGGTACCAGCATTTTCGTGGATGTCCGAGCTATCGGCTGCTACCGGTAGGCATACGAGCGTAAGAATTGCGATGAAGATGTATGTAATGCGTTGGTACATATAATGTTATTACCTGATTTTTCAAAGTGTTTGTGCTTTTTGGTCGAGAGGGTTTGAGGGAGTTTCTTGCATCACAGGGATGACATAACTCCGAATTGATACACCCTCTACAGTTTCTGTTTCCGTACGAGGTTCCGGTGCTTGTCGGTGATCGAAAACGACATAGTATCCTTCGAGTGCTCCTTCCAACTTCAGATACGTCGCAAGCTGCTTTTTGCCCGCTTGGTAACGGCTGTCTCCTCTCCAGACCTTCGTCTCAACGATGTATTTCCACTGATTGTGGGTGATAAGGAGATCCATCCTACCGCGCCCAGTTTGCACCTCAATGTGCATCACTCCTCCAATGCGTCTCACAAACTCGTCAAGATACGCGAGCAGCAGATGTCGTCCTACTGACTCCTGTGGTGTATTAGGAACCTGTAAAATCTTAAAGCCTGCTCGTGCGATGAAGTCTCGGAAGTTGTCAAGTAGTGCGTCCAATTCAATCTGTCCCGTAGGTGTAAGGTAATCAGAAGTTGGATCGTTGATGTCTTCTGGAAAATATTCTTGCTCCAATCCATTTACGAGCGGCTTGAACGCTCTCATAATACGGTACAGATAAATGGGATTGAGAATTTCACACATACCGTCAGACCCTTTTTTGATGACGCCATAAGTCGCGAGTTCGCTGATACTGTCATCATCGAGATTGAAGTCCACCCCCTCATCACGCGTCATAATTTGCATCAGCACACTTTCAAATCGTCGGTCTCTGCGCACATTGGTAATCAGATGCTTGATATTGACATTATCTTCTTTAAGGAGCTGCGCATGTGCTGCAGTAAAGTGTCCCATAGTAATCGTTTCGACTTTTGGGATGTCTAACTCCTCTGTGAGAATTTGTGCAAAACGGTTAACGAGCACAGGTTGCCCAGCGGTCTGTTTGTGAATAGATTCAATTACCTCAGGCGCGAAAGCTTGTCCGACTTCGTCTGTGTATTGTCCAAGCAGTTCTTGCACCTGTTCAAGCGTGAAGTTAGGCAAGTTGAACTCATCTTGGATGTTGAATGGGGAGATAGAACGATCATAATTGAGTTGATTAATGCTCTTAACTCCGATGATGCCGACACTGTGCGGACACCGAGGCTCGTCAGACAGATAGATGTGGCGGAGGGTATACAGAAAATCACTGACGACAGTTTGCGGGATACCATCAAACTCGTCAATGATGATAACTACCCTCTTATTCTGAAGGAAACCCGATAGCTGCTGAAAAAAGATCATCATTGAGAATGCATCGGTCAGCTGCGTTTTCTCCAAAAACTGTGTTAGAGATGCCAAGGTATTCTTTTCTTCTGCTTGAAAAATAGCTTCTATTTCCCGCCGTATCATGTAGTAGAGTCGCTCGTAAAACGTGGCAGGCGCGGTGCCGCGTACGATCTGAAAATCCAAATGAATCGGGAAATAGGTTGTATCTTGGGTCGTGAGTGTCTCAAGTGCTAAGCGAAAAAAGGTGGTCTTGCCGGTCTGTCGTGGTGCAAAAAGGACGATATAGCGTCCTTCTTTGACGCGATCAATGAAATCAGCAATCTCCTCAGTACGAGGGACAACATAATGTTTGTCCGGGTACACACGCCCTTGAGTTCCAAAACGTCTCATTTTTTCTTCCTGCTGCTAATGTTGAATTTAGTATAGCATATTGGTATGTGGAAGTCAAAGGGGTTGTGGGTTTTAATCGTTGTCAGCAATCAGCAGTCAGAATTGGGATTCGGAGATACAGCAACTGACAACGTTAGAGATTCAATTCAGGTAGATTCTTTATAATATCTACGGTCTCTAAGCTGACAGTAATGACTTTACCAATTAACTTAACGACGTATTGTGGGTCGTCGGCACGGTTGGGGTCGTTGACGATCCCGCTCCGTTTGTCTATCTTCACGCGATACTGATCTATCACCCACTCCAGCGCGGAACGCGTGCCGAGGCGGTAATCAAACACTTCTGGAGGAATACCGTCTATCGTGAGGAATTTATTGTAGACGATTTGCGTCTTGTCTCTGGAGAGTTTCATCTTCTCGACGTTCCAATCGAGTGGGACATCGGGGTTCTGAATGAATTTGAGATCGCTGAACTCAGGTTGGGATTCGTAGTTGACGTGGATGTCTGCTAAGCGTGCACCTGCATTTGAAAAGCCCCAGAAGTCTTTGGCGAAGGGGATGTGCGGTAGGTCGCGTTTGAGGTTCGCCTCGTATTTCTGGCGATAGTCGGGGTGATGCAGCAGTCCGTAGTTGTAGTGGAAGATGTCCCACTTGGTGATAGTGTCGTCTTTGTAGTGGGCGCGGAACTCCTCTAATGCCCAATCGGTGATGTTTTCGCGGCGGTTTGCGCCGTCCTCGTCGTAGGTGTAGAAGGGGAAAGATTGGGAATCACCAGTGAGATGGAGATCTGGAATTACATCAACCATTAACGTGTGAAAAGACGGATTCGTCCTTGAAGAATTGACACAAATCACCCGATTTTCCTCTTCGGTTTCTGGCATAGGAAAGATAGTCGAAAAGTAAGAAATTTCATCGTTCATAATTGAATCAAAAAATAGATGTGATTCTGTAAAAGGACGATAGAGAGAACTCCTAACTTTACATTCAACATATTCAGCAGTTTTATTTCGATTCAGTTCCCGTTTTAAGTTTCGACTCCACTTAATTTTTCTATCATCAGAAAGCACAAAATTATCAACGTTAATATCTCGGTTCGACCGTTGTTGCCACCGAGCGACTTCCGAATTGTAACATTCAATCAGCCTATTTATATTTTTCGCGAGTCCGTTTCGGTTGAAATTAAATACCCAAGCATCACGGTTTGTGCTGATACCAAGACTGTAGATTTTGAAAATTACATCTGTCGCTTCTTCCTTACCTGCTTTTGCTTCTTTAGTTCCCATTGGAATAAAGGTGTCAAACTCAGCATGGAGTCCTTGGGTAAGCCATGTATTTCGCTTGTCAGGTGTTATCTGCTTCCACTCGATACTTCCATAATGTTGTTTTGAATCAAGGTAGCTGTACTTGTCTTCCTTCCGCCAGAACTCATCAATACAGGCATAAAAAATTGGTGTCTGCGAATTTGTGTTACCGGTCTTTTTGATGAAAAAATTGACACTTACCCCAACCCGGATTCCGAAAACATTGTGTGTCGTACCTGAAAGTTTCGGATTCTTACGGACATTTCCACCCAAATCCAGAATATAAATTGCGTCGAAGTTATCTGCGAGATTTTTCCGCATGCCATCAAACGCCATACCATCGAGAAATCCACTGTTTGTTACGAAGGCGACAACCCCTTCCTCTCCAATTCTGTCTGATGCCCACCTAATCGCCTTGACATAGGGATCGGAAAGTTTGTTTCTGAGTGTTGCTTTTGAGTCTTTTGCGTATGTCTCACGCACCCGTTTATCCATCGTCTCATACTTCCTGTTTTTGTTGTTGTCGTTCTCGTTGACTTGCCCCATATTATAGGGTGGGTTGCCGATGACAACGAACATCTCAGACGCTTTTTGTTTCTCAACGCGTGCTGTGTTATCCGGCGTGAAAAGCTGCAGCTGCTCACGCTCCTCTGCCAACTCAAAAGTATCCACGAGGCATATTCCTTCGTAGGGAACATATCGGTGCATGGCGTTGTAGAACTCGTGCTCTATGTTGAGACTGGCGATGTAGTAGGGTAGGAGCATCACCTCGTTGCACTGAAGTTCGGGTGGATCGGCGGTGTATTTCCGCTCTAACGAAATAGGATCGAGTTCCTGCATGATGCGGACGATGAAGTTGCCGGTGCCGACGAACGGGTCAATGATATTCACACCGGTATCGGAGAGCGATCGGTTGAACTCGGTGTTGAGGATATGTTCGACGCTTTTCACCATGAAATTGACGATGGGTTGCGGTGTGTAGACGATGCCGTGTGTGTCTGCGACTTTGACGGAGAAGCCTTGAAAGAACTGCTCGTAGACGGTGTTAAGGAACCCCTGTTTTTGTGAGAAGTCGGTGATGGTGGATGCGGTCTCCTCAATCGCGGCGTAGAACGGATTTAACTCACGGAGGAATTCATTGCGGTCAAAGGCTTGTGAGGTGAGCGCGTCGATGACATTCTCTATTTCGCGGGCGATGATATTGCGGCGTGTGAAGTCGGGATTATTAAAGACGGTGCGGAAAATGCGTTCTGTCAGCAGGTGTTGGATGAGCATCTCTTCCACTGCGGCGATGGAGAGGTTCGGATTGATTAGTGCCTGACACTGCTGATGAAACTTCGTAAACGCATTCTGGAATCGGGTGTTGTTTTGGCGTTCGGTTTCGATGAGGGCTGTCAACTTTTCGCCGAGTTCTGGCACAGTTTCTCTAAATTCGGCGACGGCGGTGTGCCACGCTGCGATATTCTCTTCCTGATAGGCGAAGAAGGTCTGCAGTACGTGGACGAGGTTTCTCGGTTCGCTGATGTCGAGGTCGAGTTGGAGTTCGCCGTGTTGATAGAGGAGCGCGTGCGTCGGGGATTGGACGACGATATTTTTGTCGGGGTAGCCTGCAGCGAACTTTTTATCTGCCTCGACGTAGAGATCGTCGTGTGTATCTTTTGCTTCCCAGTGTCCAAAAGGCAATTTGAAAGTATCGACGAGTTCGCCGTCAGGAGTTATCCGTCTTTTCTCTGGTGTGTAGTGTGATTTTTCGCAGATGAGAGTGAGATCTGCTTGCCGCGAATAGTGCTGGAGTAGGCTTTGGAATGCAGCGCGGACGGTACCTTCGTTATCTTCGCCGAGCTGTTCGTATTCCTGAAGTTCAGCATAGTATTGTTTGATCGGTTTGTGGGTAGGTCTAATGTTTAGATTCGGCATGGGTGGTTGTGGGTTGCCTGCTACCTTGTCAACTGGATTATGATGCCTATTGCACTGATAGTGATGTAGGCGAATGTAGTGACGAGACCCCAATTGATCTCAAACTTCTTTTTTACCTCTAAAATGTCACCCGGATAGAGTAAAGGTTGCTGTGGTGTTGTGCCTTCTGCGGTATTGGGTATCAATGACACCTCTACAGATGTTCCATCGCTACGGTGGATAAGGACACTCTCACGGTTCGCTGAAACGTCAAATCCACCGCCGAGCGCGATCGCTTGTGAGATGCTCAAGGGGCCACGCACGCGCTGTGCAGCTGGATTGCGGACATAACCGGTTACGTAGATAGGATCAACTTTGAAGATATTGGGAACATACAACACATCGCCATCTGATAGTGAGGCATGAGAGTTGCCGTTCTCAGACGATTTCCAGAACTGTTCGGAGCGGTTAAATTCGGAGAGTGTTCCGTCTGTTGCGACCTTTACAAGTGCCGTGAGATCCGCCTCTTGCGTGGGTCCCCCTGCACGTGCGAGTGCCTGCGCAATGCCAATCTCTCCACGAATGAAAAGCTTACCGGGAGTCTGGACCTGTCCCTGTACTTCAACGACACTGAGCGGCATGACAAAAACGAGATCGTTTACACCCACGCGGATGTCCTTGTAAGGACGATTCGTTGAGAGGTCGTAGGTGTCAACCTGTTGTGTGCTGTCGGTGCGGATTAATTGCACGGATTGGCGATCAGCATTCTCCGACATGCCACCTGCGAGCGCAATGGCACGGTATAGACCGACATCGGTTTCCGGCGAAATGGGATAACGTCCGGGGGTCTTTACGGCGCCACCCACGAAAACGCCGTTCTCTTGGAACACCGGGGACACCATAACGATAGGGTTGCTGACGTGATTATCGGTGATCAGAAACTCGCGGATCAGATGGTTAACCGCTGTCACCGTCTGTCCGGAGACATCAAAGTCGCCACCGAAGTAGTTAATTCTGCCATCTTCACGGACTTGCACAGAATGTGTATACTCCGGTTGGCCAATCACCGCAATGAGGAGGGTATCCCCTTTCTTGATGCGGTAAACATCACTGAAAAGCGTGGTACTCGCAATGAAAAACAGTAAAATCGAAAACGCTTGCAAGCAACGCATGGGGATACGGGAAACTTGCAAGCTTTGGGGAAAATAGATCATAACGTTTTTCCGAGAAGAAACTCCGCGTAATATATATTTGATGCCATAAGACCTATTGCGTTTGTAACTTCTCGCGTGAGCCTTTCAAACTTTGTCAGTGTTAGCTTTCCTCATCTTGCAAGAAAGACAGTTGTTCCTCTGGTGTCGGGAACAGTTTGCGAGTACCACCCCTTTTGATAGGTCGTTTTCGCCAATACCCCTTAACGTAACTACCGTTGCGCCTTTGGTGTGCTCGGACTTGAATCTTGTCCGTTATGCGCATGTGGGATTCTACTTCTTTAAAGAGGTAGAGTTGCTTCACTTTCTTCATCGCAATGTGCCTGCGCGTGTTAAGCTTCCTGTAGTGAATCGAAATAGGCTTGAAGGGACTCCCGTGCCTGAGGAAGCAAATTAATGGGCACAAGGACATCACCCCATTCAGATTGTGTGGAATTGCCTTTCACGCCACCATAATACGGAACATCATTGCAGCGTAAATAGACAGGAATGCCTTCTTCCTCTAAAACGCTCTTGAGGATATTTCCTGCCATTTCATTGGGTACGGATTCAACAGCGTGCCAATCCCCATATTCCGTAACCTCGGTTGGCATTAATTCAGGCACGAGTTGTACCTTGCAATCCGAGCATATTGATACTTCTGGCTTATATTCAGCGTTGCATTGTGGACAATACGGCATGATATTTCTCCTTGTAATGGGAGAGGTTGAAGCCTCACCAGTAAAAGAACCTTGGGGTTTCGGACTGTGTGGTGCCTTGCCGTGTTGCTGTCGGCTATGGGAGTTGTCGTCGTTCAACCTACTGTTAGTATATTAGCATAAATCTAAAGAAAATGTCAAGGGATTTTAAGTTATCAGTTATCAGTTATTGGTTATCGGTAAAGAGGCACTTGATTAACAAACGACTCTTAACTGACAAATGTAGGTTGGGTTGAGCCGTAAAGACCAAGAATCCGCCATTTTATGGTAAACCAGAAAAATAGAGAGACATATTGGTAGCATAGACAGTGAGTCTGTGCAAGTTCCAAGGACCTTGATGGAGATGAGGAATCGTCTGAAAATCCACAAAATCCTGAAAATCCTGATTCAGACAAGAAAAAAATATCCCCCTGCATCAAATCGACATCACATTGACATCACATCGACATCACATTACACAAATCACAGTTGATTCCATCCAAAATACACACTATAATTAATCACAGCGTATCATAAAATACGCTATGTAGAATGCAACGCCCAATAACGGACTCTACGAGTTAGTACTCTTAGAGGTGCGGGAGGTACCCGGTGAAGCGACGACCAAGTACCCACTTTACACCGCATAACACGTCGCTCGAAACTCAGTAATCCGAGTCCGTGGGCAGTCTCTTTGGCAGTCGCGATCCCAAACAGAGACAGAAGAATACCAACACGGAAAATATCGCGTAAATTCTCAAAGAGTCGTGGGGGCAGGTCATTGAAGACGACGCCAATGGAACCCGCCAGTGTTCATCCATCCCATACGATGCTGTCGTCAGAAATCCGATGTGTTGCGGAAGGTTCGACTGACGAAGAACGGACATCAGAAACCGAACCTATTCTTATAGAGAAATCTCAAGCAATAGAGTCCAGTTCATCAGAACATCTGATAGACTGTCATTTCCCTATAATCCGTAGAAAACAAGGTCCGTTAGAATCTCACTGAGTCGTGGCAGGAGTGCCTGACAGCAACAGCATCACAGTCCTCCGGACCGAAACCGGTTCATCCCACGTAAAAAAGGCTGTTTAAAATCTCAAGAAGTCGTGGGGTTTCCAACTTACGCAGGACAGCGGAAACCCGAGCTACAATCACGCCAAGGTTCTGCACCACCCAGTTCGTAAAGCTGGCACTCGTAAAGTCGTTATGTGGGCTTTGCATTCCGTATGTTCTCACGTCCCGTTACCCGTGCGCCAACACGTCGCGCCAACGGGGCTATTCATATAAAGACGTAGCTTGTGTTGAAACCCAACTTTCTTTCTGACAACTGACAGCCGACAGCTGACAGCTAAGTAAAATCCGCGAAAATCCGCCAAATCCGCGAAAATCCGTGATTTGCGGCGTAAAGACCCGCCGAGTGCCACACGCGCACTCGGCGTTGATTCATGCGATGGGCATTCAGACAAATGAACCTACATCTTCACTCTTATCCTGCAAATCTTCAAAATCCTGCAAATCCTGATTCAGAAAATCCTGATTCAGAAAATCCTGATTCAGAAAACCCCAATCCAGATAACAGCACTTTCAGCAATTATAACAGCACTTTGAGTATCACTTACAGCACTTTGACTGACACTTTGAGTGTCACTTTGAGTGTCACTTTCAACAGCACTTTGAGTGTCACAGTGCAGTGCACTTTCACCGAAAAGCTGGGAATCCCATTCACAAAATTTCACAGTACCCTTCACAACAACCGTTCCCTAAACCCCCATAAACCCAGTCACCACGTGTGTTTATGACGCTCTCTTGAAATTATCTTTCTTCGCATTTACTGTGAAAAACTGTGAAATTAATGCGTATAGTCGTCTGTAATTACCACACAAATCCACTAACTGATAACTGATAACTGACAACTGACAACTCTTTTACTGTGAAAAACTGTGAAATTAATACGTATAGTCCTCCGTAATTACCACCCAAATCCATTAACTGACAACTGACAACTGACAACTGACAACTATTTTACTGTGAAATTAATGCGTATAGTCGTCTGTAATTACCACACAAATCCATTAACTGACAACTGACAACTGACAACTGACAACCAATTAAAATTTCCAAAGGCGTAAAGCTGTTTTACCTAACACCCATTCCCGATCTTCAGGCGTAAAGAAATCCATTTCGTCACGAACGACTGCTAAGGTTTCCGCATAACTGGCGTGTGTGAGACAGACCGGCCAGTCCGTCCCCCACATGATTCGAGAACCGCCAAACGCATGATACACTTTTTTAACCTGTTCGTGTGTGTCAGCCCACGGAAAATCGGAATTAGAGATTGACCACGTGTGACTTATTTTGACATACACCCGAGGGAACTCAGCAAGGTTGAGCAGTAATTCATGCTTTTCAGGTGCACCGGGTGAACACCCCGCCATGTGATCAATCACAACATCAAGGTCAGGATGTTGTTCTATAAGCGGTACGAGATCCACCAGTCGATCGGCACCAGTGAGGAGAAGCATCGGCACTCCCAGCGTTTCGGCACGTCGGAAGATGGGGGGCATCAAAGGTCCGGCAAACCAATCACCATCGGGTCCGACAGACGGACTCAGACGAACTCCGTGAAAGCCGTCCTCCTCAACCCAGCGGCTGAGGTGATCGGGTGCTTCTGGATCTTCGGGATTGATTCGGCAGACGCCCATGAATTTATCGGGGTATCTCTTCATTGCATCTGCTGCGTAACGATTATCCCACCGGTAATGGATGACCTGAACGAGGACAGTTTTCTCAACGTTATTAGCCGCCATCAGCTCCAAGAGTGTCTCCGCCGTGGCGTCCTCTTCTGGTGGATTTGTTGTTTCTGGTGCCCACGGAAACCGTGGATCATTTTTCCAAACGTGAACATGTGGATCAATAATTCTCATATTGTAGTTCCTCAGAAAGTAGTTTATTGTACCATAAACTTTTAGTTTGTGGGTTGTGTTGTACCATAAACTTTTTAGTTTGTGGCATAAACTTTTAGTTTGTGGCATGCTCTGTCTTTTCCCCAAACTTATTAATTAAAGCCCCATACGCGCCTAAGGGTAAACAGTAGAGCAGGATGAGAATGTGTAGACTAAATCCAGTAACAGTCGCAACCGCTACAGATGTGCCGAAATGGTGTAACAGCCAAACAAAAGGAAACTCTGTTGTTCCAAAATTGCCGACGGTTTGTACAGGAAATAGATTAAAGACGTTCGTAAATGCGAGTGCGAACAACACCTCAGTCATCGGAATATCCACTCCCATCTCTATGACGAGGTAGCACTGAAACCCAAAACGAATGATAAGACAGAGCAGGGAATATAACCATACCTCTAAATAGCGTCGGTTCGATCGAAACGCTGTGAGTTGCTGCAGCACTTCCATCCCTTTATTCACAACCCAAGAGATCGGTCGCACTTCCAGCTGTAATAGGGGGGATGTCCATCGTTCTGCAACCCGCATGAAAACGTTCGGAGCAGCATACACAAAGACCACGACTGCGATCAAACTACCCCCGACCAGAAGTGGTAGAAGATAAAGCACTCTGCCAGAGAATGTGTTGTGAAGTTCAGTCCGTAAGAGCCAAGCCGTAGCGATCACCAAGCCCATTAGCAGGACAAGGTCAATCAGGCTTGCCACCAGCAGCGAGGCTATCCCCTGTGTCGCATCTACCTTCTGTCGCCGTTGCATCAGATAGACATAAGAGAGATCCCCAGTACGCATCGGGAGGATATTTCCCCAAAAGGTGTGCAACGCCAAGATCGGGAAGATATGATGGACACGACTCTCAAGGTTGAGTAATGCTCGGAACCGGAGGGCTTTCGCTAAGACTAACAGACAATAACATAAGAACCCGATTAAGAGTGCCTTTATTGACAACCGACTGAGGGTTTGCGGTATCTGTTGAAGGTCGATCTGTTTTAAGAGGAAGTAGGCTATAATGACTGCTAAAACTGTCGGTATGCCGATTTTTGCGACCCGTTGGATTTGCTTTCTGTTCAAAGGCACGCTCGCTATTTATGTGTTTTGAGAATTTGTATTATAATATATGGCGAGATTTTAAATGTCAAGGGAAAGAAGCAATTACCTATTCCCACAAGTCTTTTCAAAAATAATGCAACCTTTTGACACCCAAGATGCGTCACCTCAATCAACGGATAGCACACGATTGCGGAGGGAGCTTGCAATGGAACTGAACGATGCGCAACTCATCCATCAGATACTACAAGGTAATCAAGAGGCATTCAGTCCCTTGGTTAAGAAATACCAAAAAGGTGTACACGCCCTTGTGTGGCGGAAAATCGGAGACTTTCACACTGCCCAAGAGATTACACAGGACACGTTTCTTAGAGCGTATCAGAAACTCGGAACTTTGAAAAACCATAACCAATTCCCCGGATGGCTTTATGTCATCGCTGCAAACTTGAGTCGCGATTGGCTCCGAAGAAGTCGCTTGCCCATGGAATCCTTAGATGTTGACGATATGAATGAGGTGGATAAAGTGTCATATTCCCAATACATGGTAGAAAAACAGGAAGCCGATGCTGATGAGACGCGGCGCGAGGTCGTCAAGGAATTCCTCCAGAAACTTCCAGAAAGTGAACGGACGGTGATGACGCTGCATTACCTCGGCGAGATGACGATCAAAGCCATCAGTGAGTTTCTCGGGGTCTCCCAGAATACCGTCAAAAGCCGACTCAGTCGCGCACGCAATCGGTTGAAGAAACAGGAAGACATGCTTCAACACAATCTCGGCAGCTTCCAACTCCCTGATAATATGGCAGAGAACATCATGCGCGAAGTCTCGCGTATGCCCCCGGTTCAGACATCTGTGAATAAACCCGTAGCACCCTTAGCAATTTCTGCTGCCTCAGCTGTTTTGATTTTTTTGATGATGGGTGTTGGCACGCAGTATCTTTCTCGCTTTCAGAAACCTTACAACCTTGACGCTGTCTCGGAACCGACGGTTGAGATTATTGATGCGGTTTTCGTTTTGGATTCGCCCGCGAAGCCCGAGATTCGGACGCAAGCGGGAAGTTCAGATACACCGGGTAAAAGTCCGGGAGCAGGTCAGACACCCGACGAATCGCGCTTTACCACAGTACCGATTGACACGACAGATATTTCAACGCCACTGCAGCAATGGGTCCAGACAGAAGGTCCTCAAGGTGGTGAGGTACAAAATCTGTTTATAACATCCAACGGAGATTTTTTCGCTCGATCAGGAGAGGAACTCTATAGGTTGACGGACGACAGACAGAGGTGGAACCTAATAAATTCCAATACGTCCTTTAAGGGACCATGGCGAATGGCTGAACAGGACGATGTTCTCTACGTCGTCTCTGATACGCAAGTCCTTACATCCCCGGATAAAGGTAAGACATGGGAGACACAGGGAACACGTCCAGAAGGGGAGTTGATTGGCCTACTCATAACAGATGAAGCGTTTTACTTAGGACTTGCTGATGGCGTATTCCGCTCCGTAGACGCTGGAAGATCGTGGACATCTCTGACAAAGGGAGAGGTAGTAAATAGGAAGATTCGAGCACTCACTGCTATTGAAAACACTCTGTTTGTAGGAACTGATGCTGGACTTTATCGTCTCGATTCTGGAGGATGGAAATATCTGCCAGTAGGCGAAGCCGAGAACATCCGAGCATTGGCAAGTAATGAACATCTACTCTATGTAGCCGTAGGAGAGGCAGTTAAGAGTCAGAGTATTTCACTATCCTTTTCAATGCATGCGATAGAAAAAACAGTTCCGTTGCTTTATCGCTCAATGGATTTAGGAGATTCGTGGCAGGCATTAGATTTTGTGACAGACACTGGTTCTTCGAGTGGAGTGAGTCTAAAGATTAATGCGCAAACTAACATTTCTGAGGAGACAGCAAACATTGACACCGAAATAGTAGCGTCACAAGAAAACCTTATAGTCGTATACAGCGGAAGAGGTTATTACTCAAATGATTCAGGTGAAACTTGGGGTACATTAGAGTCAAATACCTCAGATATAGTAGACGTTTTCACACTCGTGTCTTCCGATACTAATACCTTTTACAGGGGCGGACAATTTGGGATTCATCGCACCACCGATGGCGGCAAAACATGGCACCAATTTAGCACAGGTTTGGTAAAGACGGGTGTGATGAATATGGTTGCTGCACATGGTGAGCTTTATGCAAACATGGGACGCGAACTTGTTACCTCATCCGACAGTGGTGAAACGTGGACAACTATTCCCGGTAATTTCGAGAGCCTTATAGGTATCGTGGAATCCAATAACGCTGTTTATGTCAGAGGTCTTGAAGCACTGTCCGTTCAACTTCTTCACCTATCTTCTGAGAATGGAAGGCTTGTGACTGTTCCTGGAATGCCGGCTTTGAAGGGCCCAGATTATCTCGACCTTATGAGTAAAAAAATCGAGACGGATCTTTTAGCGAGAGTTGGAGACGAAGTTATAAAAGAAGTTGAGAAAAACCTTGAACAGAATAAAAAACCAAATCCTGAAAATATCACGCTGGATACGTTGACTGAAGATTACAATGATATCATAGACACAAGCATAACACAATTTCTTCTGGGTTTTTTTGGGAGTTTCGCTGTTAGTAATTCCACCTATTATATGGAATATGAACAGAGACTCTTCAAATGGGAACCCGGTATGGCTGAGTGGTTCGATACAGGGTTGATAGATGAAGGTAAACCTACCTATTCTTATGACAGTGATGATGGTCTTAGTGCTTCCCATTTCAAGCTTGCTGTTTTAGGAGAAGTCGTTTATGTCGGTAAACGTGATGGACACCTCTTCCAATCCTTTGATGAGGGAGAAACATGGAACGATGTCACCACAGACCTTCCGTTCCCTGTTACATCCTTCAACGCAGTCGTCTTTGCCGGATCAACCGTTTATGTGGCAACCGACAAAGGTGTTACCTATTCAAAGGACGGCATCTCTTGGCACGCGACATCAGACCCCGAAGACACACCTCTGGTCATAAAAAAAATAGCCGTAGATGGCACAACTGTCTATGGAACAAACGAACAACGGGTATATCAATCGAAAGAGAATTCTGGGGTATGGAAACAGGTTACTCCTGAAATTCCAGTCCCTGTTACTTCTCTTGCTGTTGGCGGCAGCGTACTTTATGTCGGTACAAGAGGCAGTGGTGTGCTGCGTTTCACACTGGATGGGTCTGAATAAGAAATCTGAAATATACCAACACTCTAAGGAGATTGTAGAAATGACGAGCATAATTTTTCAATACAAGACTCACAATGTCCTGACCCTTTTGATCGCAACCTTATTGATGCTAATAAGTTCACATCTGCCGCTGCACGCAGGGACAAGTCAAGGGTTCTATAATATGGATGCGATTAAAGATCCGGGCAGTTTGGCGGTAAAACTCCAAGATACCCGCGCTGCGGTGTCCAAATCTATTGCCGGAGAATTGTCCGTTGATACACAGCAACTGCTAAGCGAATACGATGGAATTAGCAGTCCATCCGTTGATTTACAGAAGGCACTAATTTCAGATTTGAATCTGCTCCTTCAAACCGGTTCACTTTATGATGCCGAACTGTTCGCCGATGTTGAACTTAGCCAACAGACGCAGGCACTCATCGCAGAAGACCCAAAAAACGGAAAAGCACTAATGCGTCTGAAGCGTTCCCTTTTGGCAGATGCTTATCCTTATGAACTCGCATCGCTTTCAGAGCAACAACCTTCTCAGCATGCTAAACGGATTGAGGTATGTAGAGAAAATTTGAGACAGATAAAAATCGCTCGTGAGAACTATCGGACTTCCAATGCAGATGCAGATCCACAATGGCTTTCCGAACTCGTTCCACAATATCTGGAACAAAGTGTACTTATCTGCCCAGCGGATACGACAGCAGGGAAACCCGGTGTTCTTACAGAAGACGCAGTCGATCCAACACTGCCGTGCAGTTATCTCTATGAACTTCGTGCTCCTGAGAAAACGGGGCAGGAAATGCTTTCGGCACAAGAAGGTGATATGACACCTATCGTTCGATGTGAACACCATCTTCTCAACCTAAGTGTTGGCGGAAAACTTTATCGTAACGGACCGCAAAGAACTATCTATAATAGTAACGAGACGGAAATCTCTATGTTAGCTGCTTTCGTGCGTGATTTACGCGAGCAGCATGGAGAAAAGTTTCTCGAAACACAGGAAGTCAGAGAAGAGCTGAAACAAGCAACCGAAGAATTATTCCTCGAAAAAGTGGTGCCCAAATTGCTTAGTGAATTGAAGAAAGAGGTATACGGGCAAATTACGGCACAACTTGGAACAGATATACTCAAGACGCAAATGGGTTTAGATATACTCAGACAAGCATTAGTACAAGTGATGGATGCTGTTGAGGAACAACTACAGGCGCAGCTTGAGGAACAACTCGGGTCGGAATTTTTTGAAACGCAAGAAGGGAAAGATGTTCTTCAGCAACTATCAGAACTGGTGGCCCAATGATGTTATATTCTCTTGTAGGATAATCTGTTAGATTTTCGTCTTTAGAGGGTAAATCCTGTATCTGCAACTAACGCTTTCCCAAACTGAATGAAGATTATTCTTAAATCGGTAATATCCCAATATTTGGACGCCCGAACTTGTTCAGGAGTGTTTACTGACCCGCTCCCCAATTCGGTAATATCCCAACATTTGGACGCCCGAACTTGTTCGGGAGTGTTTACTGACCCGCTCCCCAACAAGAATGTAATACAAGGAACGGATTTAGTCTATTCACAGATTAAATCCGGGCATCCAAAAAATATCCGAGTTAAATTCTTATACCTCAAACAATTTACGCTACAAAAATACAGAAAAAAATACAGGAGGATCCACCATGTTAATGACATTGATTCAAAAAGAGATTATGCAACATATTTTGAGTGTTCGGTTTGTAGCACTCTTACTGATGTGTGTGTTGCTCATCCCGCTGACCCTCTCTATCAACTATCGTAGGTATAGCCAGAATCTTGTTGACTATCAAGAGTCGGTGAAGCGCACACGCGTAGAAGCCAAAGAAAATCCACCCAGTGCCCAAGACCCAAACTCGGAAGTTTCCAAACTCTTCCTCAAACCCTCTCCATTGAGCGTTTTCGCAAATGGGTTAGAGGAAGCACTCCCCACCTATCTGGGAATGACCCGTAATGGCGTTCGGCAAGGTTCAACAGGGATTGCGAATGCATCCCTCTCCTATGCACTCGGAAATCTCGATTTCCTGTTCATCGTAGGGACTGTTTTCAGTCTGTTAGCACTTCTGTTTACGTTTGATGCAGTTGCCGGAGAAAGAGAGGCAGGCACACTCAGAATAAACCTGTCTAATTCGCTTCCCAGAGATGTGTTTTTGTGGAGCAAGCTGATCGGTGGATACATTGTATTCGTTATACCGTTTTTAGTTTCTTTCTTAGCGGGGCTACTCCTGCTGGCATGGCAGGGATTTCCTTTAGGTGAACTCAACATTGCCCTGCCGGTGTTCGGTCTAACGCTTGTCTCTCTACTCTACATTGCAGTCTTTTTTGCGATAGGTGTGGTCATTTCAACCTATCTTGACAGTTCTAAGACTGCGCTGATTATTGCCTTTACGTTTTGGGTGTTTACTGTGCTGATTGCCCCTCGTGGTGCGTTTGTTGTCGCTAAACTCGTCGCGCCGACGCGAACACAGCAAGCAGTTTATATGGAGAAATCGACACTTCGCAATAACTTGGCGAAGGATAAGGATGAGAAGATCATGATAAAAACCACTGAAGCGGTAGGAACGAGTATCAATCTAAATTCAGGAGATACGCAAGAAAGATTGGCTGAACTCAGAAAACCGATTGAAGAGCAGTTTCGATTGGAGCTTCAGAATCAATCGGACAAGATTGATAAGGAATATCAACGGGAAAAGGCTCGTCAAGAGCAAGTTGGAGAGACGCTTTCTCGGATTGCCCCTACATCCTCGCTCACCTACTTTGCTATGAACATGACACAAACAGGTAAGTTGAAAAGGGACATCTACTTTCAGACAGGTGAGAGGTATTACAATCAGCTCGATGATTCGTATTTCAGTGGAATTTCAGACGATGCATTGTCACAGTTACTACAATATGCGTCTCGCTTGAATGACTCTACTCAGTCCGAAAGTGAAGAAATCCTGCCGCCGCCAACCTTGACTGAAGCATCTATATCAGAAACGTTACGTCGCTCTGCAGTAGATGTATTCTTGCTATGCCTTTTTGCTTTATCGTTTACGACGATGGCATTTCTGAAGTTCTTCCGTTCTGATATTTGAGAAATCGACTGCGACTGACAGGAGAAAACACCATGAAACCTATCTATTATACGCTTGGCGCGCTACTCACTTTCGGTATTCTCACCGGCGCTTTCGCAAGAGCACCAACGACTGCCAAAATCGTATTTACATCGAACCGCAACGGCAATGCCGAAATTTACATCATGAATACCGATGGATCTGAGCAGGTAAACTTAACCCAGCACAATGCCTCTGATTATGATCCTGTCTGGTCGCCGACAGGTGAGGAAATCCTTTTTGTCTCCGATCGAGGCGGCGCAAAAGATCTCTACCTGATGAATGCAGATGGGACAAACGTGCGTAAGGTGTTCCAAAGAATAGTGGGTAGAGAAAGCCCGACTTGGTCACCTGATGGCAAACAGTTGGCTTACCACCGATTTAGCAAGATCGCTATCTACATTGCATCAAGGGATGGGAAAAACGAGAAGAAAATTGTGGCTGGTTTGTGGCCCACATGGTCACCCAATGGTGAAGAGATAGCCTTTGTGGGGGATGAAGCGTTTGCCCTTGTTGGGGACGGAAGACTCCAAGCAGCGAATCCCAGAATTAAATTTATCAATCTACAGACCAATGTAGAAGATGATCCGTTTCTGGCAAAGAAATTGATGTTTGGTCCAACTTGGACACCCGATAGTACCAAGATAGCCTTTTCTTGGATAGATCTGGATGCTATTCCCGTGGAAGATCTCGTGGCAGGTGTAGATGCAGCGGAAACCGAAACCATCTATATTGCGAATCGAGATGGTAGTGAACTAAATCAGGTTATTGAACCAAAAGCGTCTGGTCCTGTCTGGTCGCCGCGAGGGAATGAACTCGTTTATGAGAAATGGGACCGGGACGTCAATCAACTCTACAAAGTTGCCTTGGGAGAAGGTATCCCGGAACAACTCACACGCCGAGGTAATAACTACAGCGCAGATTGGTTTGATCCTGTGTATGCCTTACCAGTTTCACCACAACCACGGTCGCTAACTACAGTATGGGGAAAAATGAAAATTGAAAGGTGAATTATAATAACCCAAGTTGCTACCTTTCTAGCATGATGCACGTTAAAAAATTACCGATTTAAATTCTTAAACTTCATAAAGTTTACGCTACATAGACAAATCATGTTGGGCGAGGTCTCTGTGCCTCGCCCTTTTCATACGCATAGTTATTTTCCATCCTTCCTAAAGTTGCTATTATGCCTTCTTTTCTCTTTTAATCACATCTAATAACATTGATTTCCTGATCCTAATCCCACTTTTCCAGAAATAATGCAACTTCTTAGAACTTGATTTCCGTCATTTAAGTTAATAGATGGTAGGATTCCAAAGAAATTTTGGACCAACCAAAAAGTGATTTTTCACTTCTTCTGAAATTAAGGTAGTCTTTTGACATCTAAGTGATGGCACTTCAATCAGTGAAGATTAGTTTTAGCCAAGTTGCTATTTCAAATCCAATATAACTTTACCTAAAGGAAAAAAAAATGCGCTTTGTAATGTTCAATCTATTCCTCGTCTGTTTGTTACTATTCGGCATTAGTTATCTCGCTTTCAGTCATTCTGAAACTGCCTCTGATCCGCACACGCACAGTGTGGATAACGCATCTTGGGAGGCATATTTTAAAACGTATCATGAACTGCTCAAGACAGATCCAGAAGCAGCGCGCCTCGAACTCCAAAACGTCGCTAAAAAGTTATTCGGTGAACACCCACTTACTAAAGAGTGGATGGAACTCTTTTTCCGAATGAGTCGAGATGCAATCGAACAAGATGGAATCGAACATCTTTCTGATTTCGTTTTGAATGCCAAACGTGTATATGAACTTGAAATCCAAATGCTAACGGATGTCGATCCGATAAAGTATGAAAAGCAGATTCAACAGCACCAAGAGGCACTTGAATACTATGCGGAACTTGCTGAATTCGCCGAATCCGTTGGCGATGCGCTATCAGTGTCTAAGACAGAGACACTTGGTGAACAGGAAGACACTTCACAATCCACGCCAAAGTTGTCCGATGCTGACAAGCAAGAGCAAATCGCCAGTCAGCACTTCGAGAAATTTTTAGAACTCTTCCCAACAGATCCGGAAGCTGCACGCAAGGAACTTGCGTCCAATTTTGCGATACTGTATCAGAATCATCCCCTCACATCGGAGTTGACAGATCTCATGTTTCGCTTAGCTCGTGAGGGTGAAGCCGAGTTTTCAGATATTATTCGTCTTACAGAACTACAGAAGCAGATACAAATCGATATGGATCCTGTAAAGTATGCTGAGGACATTAAAAGATTAGACGCTGAATTAAAACAGCTGAAGATGATTGCAAAAATGTACGAACGCGACGGAAGATCTGAAAAAATTCCATTCAACCTAAACCCAGAAGCTCATAAGAGTGAACAGAAAGATGAATTAAGTGCTTCTGATTCTGCTCATAGTCCAAAAATCGGAGAACCAGCGGTAGATTTTCAGGTGATAGACCTGAAAGGTCAAGAACTCTCGCTGAAGAAATATCGCGGACATGTCGTGTTACTTGATTTTTGGGCAACATGGTGTGCTCCTTGTAGAGTGGAAATACCATATATCAAAAAAGTATACGATAAATACAAAGCCCAGAAATTTGAGGTGATCGGTATCAGTTTAGACCAGTCGAAGCCAGTGCTTAATGAATACATTGAAAAGCACAATATTACGTGGCCACAGGTTTTGGATGACGGGCGCGCTGTTGCTAAGATGTATAATGTCACAGGGATTCCAGCTACTTTCCTAATTGATAGGGAAGGGGTTATTCGCAGGATCAGACTGCGTGGAAACTCACTTGAGTCAGCTGTCGCGGCGTTGGTAAATGGGAACCTGTCAAAGCAGATAGAATCAGATACCTCGCCTGATGTCGTGAATATAGAACAGGATGTCCCTTACGATATGGGAGTCGTAAAAGCAGGATTTGAAGATTATAACGCATATCTCGAAACCGATCCAGAGCGCGCCTATCAACGTCTTGATGATGCTTTTCGTGAACAATACGGTGATCATCCTGATGTTAATATCCTCGTTCAACACATCAGAGATTGCAATGATGGTGTCGCGACAATTGATGACGCAATTGAAAATGCCGAGGCAATGATAAGACTTATTTCCAAACTTCCCACGCCTCCTGAAGCAGTTGAGGCTATCAAAGTCCATCTTGAGACGCTCAAGGACAGGAAAAAATTTGCTATTGAACAAGGATTAGAACTCAAATACAAGAGCCGTCCTGTCATCGGACAATGACAGTAAAACTTCAAGCATTAAGTTAAACATTCCTTATGTGGCGGGATTTATAATCCCGCCAGTATCTTCTTAATTACAGATTTTACGCATATCGAATATTTGTCTCTTCCTCAAAGCAATGCAACTTTGCTGCATCTTAAACCGGTCACTTATATTAACCTAAGTTGCAACCTTTGTAACGTGATCATTTTATTGTGTTTATCTGTGGGCAAACTGGAAGTTTACGCTACAAAAACGCTACGGATATTGTCCGTAAGCCTCTATACGCTCGCGTCAACTCTTTTCATGAAAAAGTCGTTTGATACCTAAAATCTTGTAAGTAGCAACTTGGATTCTATTAAAAGATAACACGATTCCAGAGGAGGCTTGTAATGACACAGAACGATGCAGTATTCATTCAACGCGTATTACAAGGCGATCAGGAAGCATTCGGTCCGTTAGTCAATAAATATCAGAGCGGGGTTCATGCCCTTGTATGGCGAAAAATCGGTGATTTTCACATCGCGCAGGAAATTACACAAGATGCCTTTCTCAAAGCATACCAGAAACTCCAAACCTTGAAAAACCATAATGCTTTTGCCGGGTGGCTCTATGTCATTGCAGCAAACTTGTGTTCCGATTGGCTCCGAAAGCGTCCATTACCGGAACAATCCTTAGAGGTTACTGAGGCAAGTGAGGTGGCTCAAGTGTCATACGCGCAATATGTAGCAGAAAAACAGGATGCCGAAGTTGATGAGACGCGCCGAGAGATCGTCAAGAAATTGCTACAAAAACTGCCAGAGAGTGAAAGAACCGTGATGACGCTCTATTACCTCGGCGAGATGACGATCAAAACCATCAGCGAATTCCTCGGGGTCTCCCAGAATACCGTCAAAAGTCGTCTCAGTCGCGCCCGCAACCGTTTAAAGCAGGAAGAAAACGTAATCCAACAGCACCTCGGTAGTTTCCAGTTACCCTCTCACCTAACAGCGAACATCATGCACGAGGTCTCGCGTACTAACCTTTCTGCACCGACTGGTAGCAAACCGTTGGTACCATGGGTGGTTTCTGCTACTTCAACCCTTTTGTTTTTCTTGCTGATAGGTACTGGCACGCAATATCTTTCCCGATTTCAGAAACCCTACAATTTGAATGCTACGTCGGAACGGACTGTTGAAATTATTGACGCGCTATTTGTCTTGGATTCTCCTGCGAAACCTGCAGTTCGGAATCAACAAGGAAGTTCAGATATCCCGGGTAAGAACAACGGTACAGGTGAGAAACCGGATGCCTTGCTTTTCACAGCACTGCCGGTCGATGAGGTAGAGGTATCTACACCCGAATCGCAGTGGGTCCCGACAGGCGGACCTGAAGGGGGCAGTGTCAACAGCCTTTTTGTAGCATCTAATGGTGATCTGTACACTGGCATTGGCTTTACGGCATCTAATGATGATCTTAGCAGCAGAACGGGCACGGATCTCTATAGACTTGCGGACGATGGACGCGTATGGAACCTAATTAAGTCTGGTGTGCCATTTAAGGGTTCGTGGCAGATGGCAGAACATGGCAGAACACTCTATGTTGTTTCCGGTACAGATGTCTTCGCTTCTATAGATAGAGGCGAAACGTGGAATACACTCGGTACGCGACCGGAGGGACGACTCATTGACATCGTGATTACAGATGAATCGTTTTACTTAGGGCTTATTGACGGCGTGTTCCGCTCCACAGATAATGGTAAATCTTGGATATCTTTAAAAGGTAATTTGGCTGACAGGAAAATTCACGCACTCACCACTGTTGAAAATACCCTTTTTGTAGGTACTGATGCTGGACTTTATCGTTTCGATTCAGAAGGATGGAAACAATTATCAATAGGTAAGGACGAAAACATCCGAGCATTGACAAGTACGGGATATCGACTCTATGTTGTTATAGGGGAGGAGAGCAAGGATCAACTAACACCGGAGATCATATCAATATTCACGTCCCGTAAGCCCTCTTTGCAGCTTTATCGCTCAACAGACGCGGGCGATTCGTGGCAATTGATAGATCCTACCAAAGTTCTTCCCGTACAAGCGACGCGAACGACCAGTTTTACCCTTGGTTCTGCTGGTAATTCAAAAGCAGAGCCGGCTTCCAGCGTGAAGATAGTGGCGACACAAGAAAGCCTTTTGGTCTTCGATGGTCGACGTGTCTATTACTCAAGCGATGCAGGGGAAACATGGACTGCCTTGCATTCAAGTCAGGATAAACCCCCTTATGTTGTGATGTTGGGCGAAAATACCTTCTATAAGGGCGGACATGATGGGATTCATCGCACAATCGATGCAGGTAAAACATGGCAGCAATTTAACACGGGATTGGTAAATACCACCATTGAGCATTTGGTGGCTGTAGATGATACCCTCTATGCAAATATAGGGTATATGCTTTTATCTTCATCTGACGATGGCGAATCGTGGACGCCTGTGTCTGGAAATCCCGGCAACCTTACCGGTATGATAGAATATGACGGGGTCCTCTATGGTAGAGGCGCGAAAAACATGACCCCCCGCCTTTTTTGGTTATCTACTGAGGACGAAGGACTAACCCTTATCCCCGGAGTGCCAGACTTGGAGGATACCGATTTTAATGAACGGATAACTGAAAAAATTAACCTGTCATTTTTGGAAACACTACACGACAAGGGTATAAAAAATATTGAAGACAGGAAAGAAGTAAATCCTGAACATTTCGATGAAAAGAAATTTAGTGAAGCGTACAGTAACATTGTAGAGGAAAATATGGCGCATTACCTGCAATCGTATCTCGGAAGTTTCGCTGTCAGTCATGAGACCTACTACATGGAATCCAGGCAAAATCTCTTTAGATGGAAGCCCGGAACAACGGAGTGGTATGACACGGGTTTAATAGATGAAAACGCATCTACTTATGATTTAAAAGAGTTTAACGATCCCAATGACATTGGTTTCAACATAGCTGTATCGGGTAGGACTGTTTATGTCGGTAAACGGGATGGACATCTCTTTCAATCATTTGACGAAGGCGACACTTGGAACGATGTCAGTATGGATCTTCCTTTTACTGTCGCCTCTTACAATGTAATTGCTTTTGCTGGATCAAAGGTTTATATAGCAACTGATAAAGGGGTCGCGTATTCAAATGATGGCACTGACTGGCACACAGCAACCGATACTGAAGGTGAACCGCTCATCATAGAGAAATTTGGGATGGACGGGACAAACGTGTATGGGGCAACCGAGCGGCAAGTATATCGATTGGAAGGAAGTTCTAACACGTGGAAACAGGTTAATCCGGAAGTTCCAAGCAAGATCACCTCTCTCACTGTCGCTGGTAACACACTCTATGTGGGGACCCTTGGACGTGGTGTACTACGGTTCATACTTGATTAATTTCTTGTGTTAATCCAACAGAATTTACTGTAGGCTATTTGCAAAGCAGGAATACTCTATTGCCGTAAATGCGCTGTATTAACTCTCAATTAAGCTTGTCGTATAGAATTGACAATGAAGCCTTAAGTCATTATAATAGTTGTAGGTAGTCAATGGGGTGCTAAGGAATAGCATGAAAATTTTGATATGCCTGCTACTAACCGCTTTAGACTAATGTCCGCTGAAATCCAAAATAGAAGGATCCCTTTCGATCGTTCGGTTTCGCGAACCCCAAATTCCAATCTCATACGTTCGATGAATAGCAGAATGCAAAAACACACAAATCGTGCCTTAGTCATATCCCTGAGTCTTCATATCGCGGCGATGTTGGCAGTCTCACCTTTTCTCGTGAGTCATTTCAATGCGGAAAAAGAGATCATATCCGCTGAGATACTAAAGCCTGAACCTGAGAAACAGGTGCGGAAACGAGTCCTACCGCCACGTACACCCCTTGTGCCAAAGGTAGATGAGGCATCAACCTCTTCCCCTGCTTCTCCAACCTATACGCCAGAAGTAAGCGTTCCAAAAGCACCCGTTCATGCCGATGTCGTTCTCGAGGTCGTCACGCATGCCGATACTCCACAATCAGACACACCCGGTCCAATATCGAATGCCAGTTTCGGAGACGAGGGCGCCATGGCGGGTCCAGTTGTCATTGAAGGACAGCGAGGGAATAGTGTTAGTAGATTCAGATCCGATGGATCAGGTCTCGAGAACCAATTTGCACACGCTTCAAGCGCAGCAGATGTAGGGCTTGCAGCGTTTGACAGTGTAGATGCAGGGCTCGGTATCTTTGGTATAGACGTGATGCCCGGACACGGATTAATCGGGCAAGTTTATGTTCCCGATGGTCCGATCGAATACATGCCCAATTTCGCTCGATTGACCCCAGTCTACACTTTCGTTACACCAAACTTGGATGTATCCGTCAGAGAGTATACACTGGGATTTCCTACACCTGAGTTGCAAACTGTCATTGAGAATTTTGCAATTCGCTTTCGTGGAGAATTGGCTGTAGATACCCCGGGTACGTATACTTTCTGGCTTTTATCGGATGATGGATCGAAGTTATACATCAACGACGCTCTTGTTGTTAATAATGACGGTATTCACGGTGTAACGTCCAGTAGGGGACGTAAAGACCTGTCAGAAAACACCCGTGTATCTTGGGAATTTAATAGACATACCGTTGAGATGGGAAAGCGCGGAAGTATAAAGTTAGACGCAGGAACACACCCGTTTGAAGTTGAATATTTCCAAGGTCCCCGCTACGAACTCGCTCTCCAGTGGTTTTATCAACCACCGAATGGACGTAGACAAATTGTTCCACCTGATGTTATCTATCGTCCAGGCAAGCCCCGTATTCCAGATGCCCTAAAAAAACTACAGCAACGTCTTAAGAACATTGAGGATGTGGGGAACAGTAAGTGAAATATACCATCTCGAAAATACTAATACTGCTTTTTCTTCTCATCGTTTCTACGGTGTATTCACAGACAGAAAACGGAAAAGTACTTTTTGATTTTTCGGATATGCCATCCCCGATATTTGAATTCGATTTGGATCGGCGTGTCATCGCGCTCGTGATGGAAGATCCCAACTCCCATATCGCTCCGTTGTTTGACACAGTTGACAATCTGCGTCTCCATAATTACCGGCGTCGATCCGTCGATTTGAAAGAGTTGGTTCAGTATCACAGCGAGACGCTACGAAAGCGCGGCTGGATCGCTTTAGCACGCGGTTTCAAAAGCGACGTTCTAAGACGGAACTTGCGTCTCTATATCCTCCAAGAAAATGAGACTGTTAATGGTATCTTCGCGATTGTTAGAAGCAAAGGTAATGTATACCTGATAAACATTGTGGGTAAGATTCCAAGAAAACAACTCGGTGAATTGCTGCTAAATCTTAACCAACTCGGTATTGAAATCCCAGAGCTAATGTCTATTAGACCTCGCGATCTGGAGCTCCCGCTGCCAGGACTACCGTCAACGCCTAAAGCAATTGAATTAACACCGGAACTTCCTCTTACAACAGATACCGATGAACAATCAGACCCATCTTTAGAGAAACTTCCAGAGCCAGCAGCACCTCAGAAGTGGAGTCATGATGGTAAGACAATTCGCGGGTTTCGGATACAAAGCAATCTAACAGTACCTGAGGGATCTGATCGAGAGTCACTTGAAGACGCACTGGCAGCTGAAAAAGCCAGTATTATGAGAGTCCTAGAAAACCGATCTGGTGATGTCACAGAGGTTATGCCGATTCTTGCGGGAATGCTCCTTGATTCTTCCAGAAAGGTTTCTCTACGCGTTGAAGAAGACGGAGACGAGCATATTGCGGTAATTACAGTCGATGATTTGCCTGTTACTCGAACAATATCTGTTTTGGAATCTCTGACGATTTTTGGGTCTCGTGGTAAACAGACGAACAGGTCGGTGTCCAAAAAATTAGTTCAGCAAAACGCACAGCTTGAAGTTACACCGACGCGCTTCTTTGCTGCCGATGCCCCAATCCATGAAATACGCATCCGAGGGAATCAGAAGGTGTCAGAAGCACGCATACGGCAGACGCTTGAAAACGGTTCCGAAGACATTGAACAAGCACTCACGTCTCTAATTAAGGTGATGCCCTATTTTAAGGAGGTAAACCTACAAGTCAATGAGGAGGACCTGAAGTACATCGCGACGATTACTGTTGATGAAAAATCGCTCTCTACCAATGCTTATCTCGGTCCCAGTCCACTATTACGGCTTGGATTTACCCGCGTTACTGGTTGGGAAATCGGCACCGGTTTTGAGATAGGGAAGCGAGAAGATGTGGGTCCGCTCTGGATGTGGAATATCAGGAATTCTGAGCTTAACCAGAGTCCCAGACTTTTTAGTAAGGTTAGTTATGCGTTCGGAAATCCGCATCTCCATTATCGTGTCGGTAGTGCAGCGAACTGGGGTGAACCCTATGTCTGGAACCTCGGGCTAACTGCACAAATCCACCGATTAACAGATGTGGTTGCTCCTGAACACTTTCTCGACTATAACAACGGAATTTCTATTTTTCAACGCATTATTGGGACTCCAGACCTTCAAAATTACTATTTGCGACAAGGTGCTGAAGTAGCGTTGCAGTGGGTGCCTATTATGCCGCACCATTGGTTCAAATTGGCAATAGTATCCGAATCACACGAGAGCCTGCAGAAAAGCACAGATTGGTTTATCGCCAATTTGAGATCAACCTTTAGCCTGCGAGAAAATCCACCCATAACCCCGGGGCAAATGCGTAGTGTCCTCTTCCAATATGATTTTCTTTCTCGAAGAAACTCCCTCGGTTGGCACAATACCCTTCTCGTTGAGCATAGCAATCCTGCTGTCGGATCCGATTACGATTTCACTCGTTTGCAATTGCACCTTCGGTATTCCTTTCCTTTGGGAAGTAATCGAATCCGCACTCGATTTCTGTTTGGGTTCTCCGATGCGCCACTACCAATTCAACGCCAATTTGTGATTGGTGGAATGGGAGGACTCAGGGGGTATCCTTGGAGTAGACAGGAAAACGAATCTGATGGTATAATAACATATAAGAGCGGACATCAGTCTTCTCCGTATGCCTTTACAGGCGATCGCGGGTTTTTGCTCAACGTTGAATATCATTACCGTCTGTCCAATCTGTTCAGTCGAAGTATTTTCAAAGACATGTTTCTCATTGCTTTCCTTGACGAAGGACAGGTGTGGGGTGCTTCTGATGGTCCGTATACCTTTGATCCAAAAGGAAATATCGGCATAGGTTTACAGTTTGGAAGAGACAATGCGGTTACCGTAGTTAACATTAACGGCTTGAACTCTGGTAGAGACGATTTTATTGTGAGAGTTAACATCGCAAAAGCCCTTGAATCCAATCGAGGCATCCAAATTACAACGGCTTGGTATCAGAGTTTTTAACGGTCAGAGTCGGCTATCAGCTATCAGTAAAGTGTGGGCGGATTCAACCTAAAACTGTCTACCAGCGGTTCTTGTATACATTTCCTCAAAATCCTTAATTGCATCCTCATTTCCGAAAAGCTCAAAAAACCAGACCGTAGTGGCGAGGTTTCCTCGCCCTAATTGCTTCAAGAGAGATATGCGAATTCTTTGGTTATTCGTCATCTTCGTTATGCTATCAGTGCCTACTGTGTCGTTGGACTCGGAGGGGAATGATGATCTGTTCACCTTTGTTCGGCTAAAGTATGGTGGGCAAATGACACGGCGTAGCAGTTGGCTTGTAGATTGGCCCGCCTCTGATCGAAATTTTATTTTCCAACTCCGCAAGCAGACAAATATCAATGCCGCACCCCGTGAAAAGATTATTGAGGTGGGGGCAAATGAAATATTTGATTATCCGTTCGCATATATGTTGGAAGTGGGAAGTCTCAGGCTAAACCAGAGTGAAGCAGATAATCTGCGCGAATATCTCCTACGCGGTGGGTTCATCTTCATCGACGATTTTCACGGAGAGCGCGAGTGGCGACGATTTTATAAGGAATTTAAAAAGATTTTCCCAAAACGGGAACCTATAGACATTCCTATATCACATCCCATTTTCAGCTGCTTCTTTAAAATCGACGAACTCATCCAGATTCCTGGGCTCCGCTCGATTTTCAGTGGGCGAACCTATGAGCGGTACGACGGCTATCCCGCTTACTGTCGCGGCGTCTATGATGACAGAGGTCGCCTCATGATGATGATTAACTTCAACACCGATCTTGGGGACGCATGGGAACATGCCGCTGAGGATTTCTATCCACGTGAATACTCAGATGTGGCACTCAAAATGGGCATCAATGCGGTCATCTACGCACTGACACATTGATATTTGGTGGTTAGCTATTAACAGATTGGCTGTTAGTGCGTGAGTTCGATAAGGCAACTTGTACCGCAAACTTTTAGTTTGCGATACTTCCGAAAACACTCGCAACTGACCTTACATCTTGTTAGTTCCGTTAAACTTTTTGCATTAATCCAAGTCTAAAACGCGACATCTTTGATAAATGTGAGTTCGACCTAAGTATCTATAAGTCTGTTACATAGAACACGGAAAGCATTGGTCTGGTGGTTGTTGGAGATTGTGGCGGACAAGCCTCTGGTGCTGCTACAAATTGCCCTTGTCCGACAACCGACAACTGATAACCCTAAGACATGGGAGGCAACAAAGGTATGCTAACGCAAAAGCAGAAATTAGATTTCTATAAAAATGGCTATATCACTATCCCCGGCGTTGTGCCGCAATTGATGGTAGATGCAGCACGGCAAGCGATTAATCACTCAATCGGTGCTGTTGGGATGAACGAGGGCGACTTGGAGAAGTTCCGGGCACAATCTTACTGCAGCGAAATTCGTGAAGCTTCCCAGATCGTCGATCTCTTTAACAAAACGCCTGTTCGACAGCTTGCTGAGTCGTTAATGGGTGAAGGAAACGTTCAGATACCGAGTTCGGGACAGATAGCACTCCGATTTCCAGGTCCATTACACACAGACCCTAATGAACCGAGCGGACACCTTGATGGACTCGGAAGCGGTAAAAATGGTATGGCAAAAGGGGTCTATCGACGTGGATTTACGGCACTCGCTGTCGTTTATCTCGCTGATGTACCAGAGCCTTATAGTGGAAACTTCACTGTTTGGCCCAAGTCCCATAGTTTTTTCGCCGACTATTTTAAAAAAGAGGGGCATGAGATATTGGCGAATGGAATGCCGAGAGCGGAACTCCCTGAAGGACCGAAACAGATCGTCGGTAAGGCGGGAGATGTCGTTCTGACACATCATCAACTTGTTCATACCGCTGCACCCAATGCAGCAGCAGACATCCGCTACGCCGCAATCTTCCGGCTCCGCCATGTTGATGTTGAGGAAATCGGTTATGATGCTTACACCGATATATGGAAGGAATGGCCCGGAATTCAAGAAGCGATTACGGCATCCAATGCCTAAATCACTGTTTGAAAAATAAAAAAAGGGCGGTGCACAGCACCGCCCTTTGATTTTCTGCTGAATATCTATCGAATGTCTTTAATGTCAGCCCAAGTTGTACTCAACTTGCCTTGGGGATCAACCGCAAACGGGTCCGCGGGACCATTCGCAAGATATTCAACCTCTTTCTCAGAGAGTGCCCGATGGAACAACATAAACTCATCCAAAAGCCCACTATACGCCCATGTGGGGCCAGTTGCCGCATCAAACGCGCCTGCTTCTGAACCAATTCCGATGAATCCATACCGGGACTGCCCCGCGCCAATCACTTTAGCGGGTGCAGCTATTTTTTCATCCAATTTGCCATCAACGTATATCCGATTCTCTTTGCCATCAAACATCGCAACAAGGTGATGCCATTTGTCATCCGCAACCTTTGTCTTGCCGAACCAATCGTGGCAACACGGACAGCAGGTGTCAAAAGCAACAAAAGTTTGTCCGTTGTTTCCGCCAACGTCGTCGCCGACAGCAAAACGGAAGAATTCACTCCGATCCCACGAGGCAATCATACCTCTTTGACCTGCTTTAACCCAGGCAACGAGCGTGATTTGCTTAATCGGGTCAACATAATGGTGCTCCCGCACTGAAATGTAATCGGTTGCAACCCCAGGAAACTCCAGTGCGCCACCGACCTTGCCCCCCGCCTCTTTGATAGCTTTGCCTTTGATGAGTCCATCGTTTTTGTTACCGGATACATCAATGACGTCGTCACCCTTGAGCGTGTCTTTGTTGAAGCTGTAGTAGATCATGAGGTCATCCTCGGCGACTTGGGCGTGGGTGACCAACACCGGGCCCATTAAAATCAGCCCTAACATCAAAAGCCTGAACGTATGAACGGTTCTCATTGTGAGCCTCCTTTTATAATCAGCACACATCGTTAGTACATATCTTCAAAGCAATTAGTGCTTAGAACATCAAGGATTCCTGGACAAACCCATCGAGAAAAAATGAAGAGTGATATGTCTCAGCAATGTAAATTTAAAACGAACCTTTTCCGAGTTGATTCGTCTAAATAAACGAAAGCAAAGCAGGAATGCCCTTGAGAATTTACACGACCATATTTCCGATAATCCAAGCTGCTATCTAAACAGATACAAGGCTTGGGAGTTTTGCTTCTAAATCCATGGGTGCCTATTTACAGTGTTCTATCCTACCACAGACCGGACACTAAAAGAGGTGCTCATGGATTTAACTATTGTCGCAGTTTTCAGACTTTGCGTCAACCTTTGCATCGCGTATATATAAAGTACATCCGCAATACCAGAAGTCTGGCGCAAAATTAATAATAACCAACCTATTTTACAAAATAATAAATTAATTCAATATTTTTGTCAAGGAAAATCGGGGCGTTTAATTTTTCAGTAATTTACATCTGGACGCCCTAACTTGTTCGGGATAGGGCGCGTGGATCAGCACAAGAATGTAATACAAGGAACAGATTTAGTCTAATCCTAAACTAAATCCGGGCATCTATCAATAGAGATGCTTTGTAGGCGAGATTTCCTAACCTCACCTGTCTTCTCTAACTAATTCCGCAACCTACGCCTATCGACTCGCCCACTAATTCTTGGAACATATACGTTGTTTCACCTGTGAGTAAGCCCAATATTGCCCATATACACCCCAGAATAAAATCGCCGAGAACCAATCCGAGAAATAACGGAACTGCTTTGCGGTACCCTTGAATGCCTCCATATTTCAGGACGATCCACTTCACTAACCAGCATAACAGGAACGGAAACCAGAGGTAATTGAAGTAGCTGTATCCTGCCAACGGATAAGCAAGCGGGTAAAGGGGCCACCACAAGAATCGTAAACGTAAAGCAGTCCCAACAATCACGAATATCAGACCGAAGCCTGTCGCACCGAGTTGTGCAAAATCTGGATCCGTAGGTTGTATTAATACCCGCGCAATAGCATTATAAGCGAGGTTTCCACGCCATGCCCCGGGTGCTGCCCACTTGTAGCTGAGTTCGAGGAATGCCCAGAGTGTGACAACAATAGAGAGAAATGTTGCCAACAGACACACTTTCCAGAGTCTGCGAGTATCAATTGTTATACTATCTTTCGCAACGTTTACCCGTTCCGCCAGTTTGAAACTTTCCAGATAGGCTGGCATCGGTTTGTTGAGAAATTCTTTCGTATGCGTCCAATAAGGCGCAGCGACGGTCAACGTTTGTGGTGATATACGACGACTTCCGGTCATCGCAACGATGAGTTGGAAGGGACCGAAGAAGTGGATTCCGTGCATGAGAGGTCCGAGTTCGGCGCGCATTCGTGTGAATCCGAACAGGATCAGGTAGTAGATACCAAAGAACGCAACGGCGAAACTTAAAGACATCCCAGCACGATAACAGAAACCGACTAAGAAAACGAAACCTAATACCGTGCCCCAAACTGCTGTTCGGTATCGCATCGGTTCATTCGTATCTTCAGCAGGTTCTGATTTAACCGTTGCTTTCAGCACACGCCACAGATACCTCCTCGCCAGCCATAGTGTTACAACAACGATGCCTAAATATCCACCCAACACCTGCTGATCAGCAAAAGGATAGTGTGGAACATTTATGCCTATCATGCTTCCAACGATATATTGCAGCTTCCATATAAAGAAAAAGAACCAGCACGAAAAAAGTAATCCCAGTGGAATCAAAAAGGTGAGTCCAATGATAAAGGGATTCGCTTGGATTCGCACACCTGGCCAGCCTCTGAGTGTGTTCCACGGGCGTTCCACAAGATGCGTCGTAAGATTATAAGAAAGTGGGATTTCAGGGAGTACGGGAAAAAGCGCATTGAAGCCGTTGAGAAGATTAATAACGGCTGCAATACCAATGCCGATCCATAACAGGCGATTCTTAAAAAAATGCCTCTGCGTCATCTCAAACGGTAAATAGACTAACGGATACGTCAATCTTTCATGTTCTACCCATTGCCTACGGATAATGCTGTTGATGCAAATCATCACATAGCAGAGCACTGTCATAAACAGCGTCCACCAGATAAGAGGTTGGAGCCAACCCTTTATGTGAGTGGACACATAAAAGGAAGACTCACCGGTGAAATAGGGTTCAAGGGCGTTTTCGGTAGGTTCAAGCCATTGTGGAAGGTAGTTTGAAAATAGAGTCGCCCATTCGTTTTCAGGTGTAGCGAACCATTGAGCGTTTCCTAATGTCCCAAAGATGGTATGTGTGAAATCCTGACCACTCACCGACACCGACACCATCAAGATGCTGTAAATCGTCAGTAATTCGCCCTGATTCAAAGCATTTTTCGGCGACCATTGGGTAAGTAATCGGTTCGTGCCAATGACGAGAAAGAGGCAAAAAATCGCATTGAAAAATATCGTCATTGTGGTGGGATCGCCGAGATTCCACACCGTTTCTAACTGTACGACGAGATAGGCATTGAGTGGGATAAATGCGATACCTATCAGTGCCGCGCGAAAGGTCACGCCACGTTTAGGGGTCATCTGTTAGGAATTTTTCCAAAAAGTATACATCACAGAATCTATCCTCAAATTTCACATGTTTTTTGGCGATACCAATTTTCTCAAATCCGAGATTGCCATAAAATCGTAGGGCTTGTGTATTGTCTGCTATCACTTGAATGAAAATCTTCTCGAAATCTTTTGACTTTGCAAATGTGAAAGATGCTTCAGCAAGTGACCGCCCAATCTTATAACCCCGAAAGCCTGATTGTATCCATGTCCCAAGTGTTGCTATGTGTTGCATAGAGTCGAGATAACGTGCCAACCCGTCAGACTCAATAACTTGGATACCGACAATCTTGCCGTCTACCTCCGCAACGAACAATGCACTCCGATCAGATAGTCCTTCAATAAACGTGCGCTCATCTTCTTCGGTGAAAGGTTTTGTGAACGCAGTATATCTCCCTTCAAGGATGACCGAATTAAGCACCGACGCGACGGCTTTGGCGTCATCAGGGACTGCTTTTCTAATGCTGGCTACCATTGCGATTTCATCCTACCCCATGTTTAGGAATATCCGCCCACACCTAACAACATTTTTTCTTCCTGATCTGCGTCTTCAAGGAAAGTGTGGGTTAACCCGTCTTCAGGCTGCGGTCCACCGTGAGGTGATTTTCGTAGCCACGTCGGCGTATAACTTAAAATCAACATTCTTCGTTTTGCATTGAGCGTTGGCAAACCCCGATGCCACAGATTGCCATGGATCAGGACACCACCACCGGCTTTTACACGTAACTCGACTTCACCTTCCACAGATTCATAACTATTCGGTGTGCCTTTATCTAACCAGTTATGCGATCCTGGGACAACAGCGACTGCACCAGTGTTTTCGTTCAGATCGTCGAGATAGATGAGAGAGTCGATACAGTGTGGACGTGAAAACCACGGCGGAAGCGGATTAGATACTACCCGCAAATGTTGATGCCATGGCGTTTGCTGCTCTCGATCCTCACCAGGATAAGTGATACGTGCACTCAAACCTCGCAAACGCACCAGCGGTCCCATCATCGCACGCGCAATGGATAAAGTCGGTTCAAACTTCAAGAGTTCTAAGAACACTTCATCTTTGTCCATCAAGTGGCGTGGAATGAAGCCCCAACCTTTCTTTCCAGCAATTGCACTATCTCGTTTTTCCCATTCCCGTTCTTCCAAACGTTCAAGTGCCTCTCTCAATTTTTCAAGTGTTTCACCCTGAAAAAGCCCTTCACGAATCAGGTAACCCGTCTCGGCAAACGTTTGCAACTCTTCAGGAGTCGCATGGACATCCACTTCCCACTGCTGCCCTGTTTCCGAATATGGATTGTGATGGTTCAGTACTTCGTACTGGAGTTTATGTGTTTCCATATTTCCCTCAATCATTTTAAACTATGGTTAAGAATTGATATTGGTTTGGGATATAATCAGTTGTCTTCAAGGCTTGTGAATAGTTCGCGATAGATAGGTAAGGCAAGCTCCAATTTGATTGCTTCGTGGATTTCAAACCATCCGATCATCGAGTGCTCTTCTGGTTGTAGGCGATCCGGTTCACCTTTCCAATCTGTTACCACAAACACATGATAGGTGTGATCGTTATTAGAATCAAATAAGGTTGAAATCTGTTCAAATTGGATTGGTGTAACACCGATTTCTTCTTGCAGTTCCCGGATGAGGGTCTGTGTCGGTGTTTCAGAGTTCTCGCAGTGTCCGCCGATTATATCCCAAACGTTTGGATAGGAAGTCCGATATTCGGCTCTTTTACCTAACAGAATCTTTCCATTTTTGAACAAGATTCCAAGCGCGCAAATTTTTAACGCCACGATTTGTCCTTACTGGGTTTGCCTGCTATCGGGCTTTGAGGTATCCCCATGTCGTAGTTGCTTTTCCTGTTGCTTCCACTGCAAGTTGTATGCCATTGTTTATGTCGCTCTGAATTTCATCAGCTGAGAGTGCAACACTCAAAATCTGTAGTTCATCAATAAATGCGTCAATACCAGCTCCAATGCGGATTGGTGCATCGTTGGTTTCAGGACTTTTCCCGAAATTAACGGATGCTTCTTCTTTCCCATCAATGTATAAGCGGAGTGCTTTTTTGTCGTAGGTTATCGCCGTGTGGTGCCACTTTCCATCAATAGTATTGGTCTCACTCCTTATTTTTGCAGCATCTCCATTTCCACCGCTGGCGAAGATAGCGAAAATCGTGCCCTCCCACATTTTCAATGTATAGTTCCGAGTAGACCTGTCATCTCCAAGCTGTTTATAGGCAATGTTCTGTTCACCGCCGCCAGTATCTGTGATGAATTTAACCCATGCAGCAACGGTAAAGGTATCGAGGTTTAAGGCATCAGTGTGCTCTACCTCAAGGTGTGTTCCAGGTTTAAAGACGACCGCCTTCCCAAACTTTCCCGTGCCCCATTCCAACTTTCCAGCGGCGACTTTAGCAGTATGTCCGTTTCCAGAACTGTCCTCAGCGACATCGCCTGATCCTTCATCGAAAAACCAGATTCCAACGGCATCGGGATGCTGTCCAAGTACTGGTGAGCAGAGCGTGAAAAGGGTGAACGTGCAGAAAATAAAAAACACGGAACCTAATAAATTCGGTTTCATGATAAACTCCTTTTTTTATGAGTACTCTTTCGTACCCAATAGTATCCGTTCCTCATAATCCGCTTCTTTGAGATAATCCTTCGTCAAGCCATTTTTAGGTCTTGGTCCATTATTCGGCGATTTTCGCATCCATGCAGGCGTATAACTTAAAATCAGCATCCGACGTTTCTTGTTCAGGGTCGGTAAGGCGCGATGCCACAAATTACCGTGAATTAACACACCACCTCCCGCTTTCACCCGGACCTCCATCTCACCGTCTACCTGTTCATACGTTTGTGGTGCTGTTTTGTCTAACCAGTTGTGTGAACCTGGGACAATTGCAAGTGCCCCGGTATCTTCGTTCAGGTCGTCAAGATAGATGAGACAGTCAATGCAGTGTGGACGTGAAAACCATGGTGGGAGTGGATCAGAAATAACCCGCAAATGTTGATGCCACGGTGTTTCATGTTGGAAGTCCTCGCCGGGATAGCCTATTCGGGCACTCAAGTTACGCAACCGAACCAACGGTCCCATCATCGCACGCGCAATAGACAAAATCGGTTGGAATTTCAATAGATCCAAAAACACCTCGTCTTTGTCCATCAAGCGACGTGGAATAAATCCCCAGCTTCGCCTGCCTGTTATTTCTTTATCTCGTTTTTCGGCTTCCTGTTCTTCTAAGCGATCAAGTGCAGCTCGTAACTCCTCAAGTGCCTCGCCTTGGAAAAGTCCTTCACGAATCAGATAACCCGTCTCGGCAAATGTCTGCAACTCTTCAGGAGTCGCATGCACCTCAACTTCCCAGTGGCGTATGGTGTCGGTGGTCAGGTCACGTTTGTTCAGCACTTCATACTCAACTCTGTGGTGTTCCATATTCACCTCAAGGGACAGCATATTGAAAATAAATTTATCAAATTGTGGGCATCACATTCCCGCCACACACGGGGATATACGCCCCTGTGATGTAGCTGGCGAGATCAGACGCAAGAAATAGCACGACATTGGCGATTTCTTGGGCAGTGCCACGCCGTTGCATCGGCACCTTACTCCAGTAGTGTTCGTCGGCCGCTTTCGATTCACTTTTTTCACTGATCGTCCAGCCGGGGGCAACTTGATTGACGGTGATACCCTGTGCGCCTACCTCTTTAGCAAGCACCCGTAGCACGCCGTCCATACCCCGCTTGCCAGATGTATACGCACTCTGTCGCTCGAAGTTTTGCATCGAACATTCGGTATTGATGCTGATAACGCGTCCCCATCCGGATTCAATCATTTTAGGGACGAAGGCTTGCGCCATATACACGTTATGCAGTACACATGACTGGAACTGACTTTCGTAGTCTGCTGGAGACTGCTCCAAGACGGAAGTCCAGGTATACTGAATGACAGCGTTATTGACAATAATGTCTGCAGGTCCCAGTTCCTCTGAAACGACGTCACGCATAGCGTTTATCGAGTCTTGATTTGTGACATCTGCTTGTACAACGGCTGCTTGGACTCCTTTGGCAATAATTTCATCTTGTAGTTGGCGTGCCGTCTCTTCGTCCCGATAGTAGCAGATTGCTATATCCGACCCAGCATCAGACAAGGTTCTTGCCATAACACGCCCTAACGCACCTGAACCACCCGTAATTACCGCCACTTTATTGCTCAGATCGATCGGAATCATATTTCCCTCTTACGCTATTACTGTAAAAAATGCGTAGGAATACGAGACATTGGATAGTTCGCATCTTCCTCGCGATTGGCAATGACTTCCGGTATCTCACGATCCCAGTAGTCGGGTACGGTGTTAGGACGACTGTGCCATGCGAGAATTAGGGTCCGTCGCACATCAGTAAAATTTTGGTGGGCGGAGTGTAGGATACGCGCATCTGCCATTACCAACGAACCCGCTTTCGCACAAACATCTACCTGATCCGGATGATCACTGAACATGATGGGATGGTCTTCATCAATGAACCGTGCGCCTTGTTCATGTGCAGGAATTAATATGTCGTGTAAATCGATTCGCTTGCGGTGTGTGCCTGGAATAACCTTTAAACACCCATTTTCCCGACTCGTATCGGTAAGATAATAATTAAGAAAAATCGTTTGTGGCCACGGCGAGCAGCTGAGCGGATCGTTCCAGCGCATCCAATCTTGATGCCAATAGAGCGGGGGTCCCTCAGATTCCTTCGTCAGAATAATGATCCCTCCGGATGTTGTAAAATCTCCGAACCCAATCTGTTCTAAAGCATCGCGTGAGGGCTGCCATTCCAAGAGTTTTTGAATATGGGCGTTATCTTCACCCCGAACGTTGACGTGCTGTCCTTGATAAACGACATCTTCGGGTTCCACGTGTCCAGCGATAAGCCGTTCCGACTCGTCTCGGAGTTCCTGCAAGAACTCTCCGGTGAGAACATCGTCAACAACGCAGAAACCCTCTTCAATCATCTGCTCTCGTTTTTCTAACGCGACTTCAGGTGTCATCACTTACTCCTTTGTGTATAAATGCCTTCTAAGTTAATTCTGTCCGATAGCCTGCTATATGAAAGTTGATATAATTCTATACGAATTCACGCGAGAAAACAATAATTTTTTTCTGCTTATCTGTGTGTCTTTGTGGGCAATGAATCTTGACCCACTTCACTATTTATGTTATACTTGAAAAAATAGGAGGCAAGGCAGATGGTTTCTCGAGAGGACATTCAAGCAACCTGTGATGACATCGTACGTGAATTCGCGCCGCTGCAGGTCATTCTCTTTGGATCTTATGCGTATGGTACGCCGACGGAAGATTCAGATGTCGATTTGTTGGTAGTTATGGACATTCCCGAATCAGACACGCGTCGTCAGGCTGCAGAGATTGTTCGACGCATCCCACGCCGTTTCAACCTGGATGTACGGGTGCGTTCACCGAAGGAGATTGCTTATCGCGTTTCTCACAATGACTGGTTTCTTCGCGAAATCACTGAAAGAGGTGACGTGCTTTATGAATCTGCCGGTTTCTTCGCGAAGCCATTGAAAAAGGAGAAATGCCTTATGAATCCGTTGACCTCGGAGTGGGTACAGAAAGCGGAAGAGGATTACACTGCAGCCAAGTGGCAACAGCAAGCCCCAACTCCAAACTATAATCTAATTTGTTTCCTTAACCAGCAGTGTGTTGAGAAATATCTAAAGGCGTGGCTCCAAGAGGCAGACATCCCCTTTACAAGAACTCACGATCTCGGCACACTACTGGACATGATTACCCCGACGCTTCCAACTTGGCACGCTTGGCGGTCAGACTTGTCCGAACTTTCCAAATATGCCGTGGATCTTCGCTATCTTGGCGATTCAGCGACTTCCGATGATGTACAGCATGCTGTCCGTATATGCAACGAGGTGCGTCAAGCGATTCGTTCGGAACTAAAACTTCCTCAGAACCAGTCAGAAAGGCAAGTTTAGCACATGAAAACTACAGGTAAAACAGTAAATATTCCCATACTGGAAATCTCCGACCAGGAGCGTACTGAAAATAAACTCACACCAGAGAGCGTTGATGCAGGGGCACGTCTTTTGCGCGAAGCAGGATTAGTCGTCATTGAAAGCGTCATCGACCGTGATTGGATTGCAGAACTCGATGTCGCTATGGAAAATGTCCTTAGTAATGAGGAGAATGGTTACGAAGGCGAACACCCAATGCTGAAAATGCCGTTCATGGACCCGCGCATCATTGATAGTCCCTTCGCGATGCCGATTCTCAAAGCAGCAATGGGTGAGAAAGTGTTCGCGTATTTACCTTATGGCTGTAACTCGACACGTCCCGGTAATGACATCCAGTGGATCCATCGAGATTCAGGCCAACTCTTCCCAGAATTGCCCTTCGCATTACCTGTCTCAACGATCGTCGTTAATATTCCGCTTGTTGATTTCACAGTCGAGAATGGGGCGACCGAAGTGTGGCCGGGTTCCCATCTCATTATTGATGACCCAGCAGTGCGTAATTCACCCTATAACGTCTGTGATGAGGAGCGCGCTGCACAACTCCCTTCTTTTCAGTTAGAGATGCCCGCGGGTTCAGTTGTTGTCCGGGATATGCGGTGCTGGCACCGCGCAATGCCGAACCGTTCACAAACCATCCGACACATGCTTGCCCTCGTCTATTTCCGACGGTTTCACCACTCCCCCGATGCACCGGGAATCTTCTCGCGCCGAATTCCAGATGAGATATGGGAGGACATGTCCGAAGAGACTCAGGAAGTATATCGGTTTCAGACACACGATTAAGGAAGTGTTAGAGGAGGAAAATGGAACGCACATTGTTGATTCATCCAGAAATGCCTGAGATTGATAGGGAGCACGGATTTTCCAATATCAACGGACCGTCGCTCGTCAGAGTACCGGAATGGGTAGAGAACCCGTTAGGGAAATATTATCTCTACTTCGCGCACCACCGCGGGGCATATATCCGATTGGCTTATGCCGATGCAATTGAAGGTCCTTACACTGTCTATCGTCCTGGTGCACTGCATCGTGATAATACTGTTTTTCGTGGATGTGACCACATCGCTTCGCCGGATGTACACATAGACGAAGAGAACCGACGCTTTTTTATGTACTTCCACGGAAATCCCCGTGGCGGACAAGTAACCAGTTGGGCGACCTCTACTGATGGCGTAAATTACACAGCCTCAGATACAATGGATAGGCAGAACCGTGCTTACTTTCGCGTCTTTTGGTGGCAGGGACGTCCTTACGCAACGTATCACGGTTGGATAAGTCGTGCGCAAACGCCAGAATGGACAGCATCGTTTCGAGAGCGAGACACACCACTCTTCCCTCGTAAGTCACCCACAAACAATACCGGTTTCCCACGGCATACAGCAAATCTGTTGGAAGACGACATTTTGACTGTCTATTATTCACTTTATGGAGATAGTCCAGAGCGTATCAAGAAAAGTACGGTGCGGTTGACAGATGATTGGAATGATTGGCATCCTTCCAAACCGATAGAGGTTATTGCGCCAAAATATGATTTTGAGGGTGTGGATTTACCAATTAAGCGGTCAACAGGTGGATTAGATCGGGAGCGTGTTCATGAACTCCGAGATCCGGCTATCTATTGTGAAGATGGGAAAACGTGGCTACTTTATTCTGTAGCGGGTGAACAAGGGATTGCGATTATGCTTATATCGTAGGGACAATTGGTGGTATTTCTCTCTTAGATCTTATTGCCGTTTCTCAATGAGCCTTCCAACGAAAAAAATCAAAACACCCAACGTCATGAAGCCCATTTCAGCTCCCATTGCTTTGGATTCACTGTAATTGAAAGGGTTCACACAGCCTAAATAAAGTGCTGCTCCTAAGCATACTATGCCCATCAATTCCAAAGTCTTGCCTATATAATACACGAATACTCCAATGCTGTTTACAGTAGGACACCGTTTGACTTGTAGGGCGCGGTTGCGTCACGCACCCTACAGCAATAAATTAATAAAGGCGTTTGATGTGTCCCCACTGAACCAATTTTTGTTGTCTATTTGGTTCAATCCTTGCCGTGAAAATGAGATCGGGGAGAAATTCATTTTCCTCCGTGTAACCTTCCGGAGCCCAGGTGATTTTATTTTGCAGGTGTCCACTATCGACATCGTGATAAATAATCCAAAATCCGATACTGTTCCCTTTTCTCGCCAGATCGTCCAGTCGGAAACTTAACTCACAGGTCTGACCATCATTTCCCCATTCCACGCGCGTCAGTGGCGATTTTAACGTTCCCATATCCTTCTGGATGGGAATCTCAAACCGGTAGAGGTCTTCCATTCGTCCTGAGTGGTGTGGATCTATGTAAAGAATAAGGTGATCTTCCCGGAGCAGTTTTTGTTGACGTGTTTCAAGTTGATCGTCTGTTATTTTAATAGCCACATAAAGGAACCCGTTACGCCAAACTGCTGCGAAGGAACCACTGAAGTCAGGAGATTCAGGTAAGTGATTTCCGGTAGCTAAATCTTTGTCCAGTTTTCCAGGAATAACTGTCTCCCAAGCCGGATCATCAAGATAACCATCTACGATAGGGGCAACCGCGACGAGATCTGCGTTATATTGAAAATTTTGAAGATTCGCGCCCATGACATGCCCTAATGCAATAGGCACCGCTATTAGCAGAAGGGGCATTGTCAACAATACATATCTATTAAGCTTCATGAGTTCCTCCTTTTTAGATGACTCGTAGAATGGGAGTTATCTAAAGTGAGATCCATATTTCTCATTTCTTTGTTTTCTTGCTGGGATGATATTTAGAGGTTCAATTTTATATTTTAATTTATACTGATGAGTGTGTGCCATAAATATCCATTTTGGCACTTTAAAAACTCTGTTGCACCTATTTTACAATTACTTCGTTAAATTACTACGTTATAAGTATACCTTAAAAAGCGATTATTTATCCAGTTAAAATTACACAATAACAGATACCAGATTCGTGAATTAGTCGTTTTTGTAAATTCGGTTGAAATTTGAAAAAAAATTTGTTATACTTTTAAACAGGTTTTGAAATCACATTTTAAAAAATCGCATTTTTGTCGGAAATCTGAGTTTAACAGCGAGGCAATTGGTTGTGAATAAAAATACAAGAAGTATGGTGATATGGTGGCTGATTATTGCTGGAATAGTCGTTTTCGGTATCTATCAATTATTTAACCGCAGAGATCCGGTTTATCAATTGGCTACCTCAGATTTTCACCAATATATAAAGCTTGGACCAGACCTATTTGATGGGTATCTGGTTTTAGATGAGGAATGGGTTGAGGGACGCTTTCACGCGGAAAGTCTGAACCAAATTCGCACCGAAATCTTAAAAAGTGTACCGCCTCAGGAGCAAGAAACCCATCTTCCTCCGAAATGGGAAGGCGAATTTAGAGCAAGCCGTGATGCAATTGATGACTACGACATTCAGGTAAAACTCGATGAAGCTAATATTAACTACAATGTCAAGCCACCATCTAAGTTTCCACAGGGATTGCTCATTTTCGGGACAACCGTCGTTCCACTTCTCATCTTTTTAGGACTGATGATTTTCCTGTCACGTCAGATGCAAGGGAGCGGCAATCGTGCCCTCTCATTTGGTAAAAGCCGTGCCCGACTTCATTCGGAAAATCAAAAGAAAATTACCTTTGAAGATGTCGCTGGTGTCGATGAAGCAAAAGAGGCACTTGAGGAAGTCATTGAGTTTCTCAAAGCACCCAAGAAGTTTGAACGCCTCGGTGGTAGAATTCCTAAAGGTGTCCTCCTGATGGGTCCCCCAGGCACCGGTAAAACAATGCTCGCACAAGCTGTCGCAGGCGAAGCAGATGTTCCCTTCTATAGTATCAGCGGTTCTGATTTCGTCGAAATGTTTGTCGGCGTAGGCGCATCGCGTGTACGCGACCTCTTTGAAACTGGAAAGAAAAACGCTCCCTGTATTATTTTTATTGATGAATTGGATGCTGTCGGTAGACACCGCGGGGCAGGGATCGGCGGTGGACACGATGAACGTGAGCAGACCTTAAACCAACTCCTTGTTGAAATGCAAGGATTTGATGCCTCTGAAGGTGTGATTCTCATTGCTGCAACAAACCGTCCCGATGTTCTTGACCCAGCACTCCTGCGTCCTGGCAGATTCGATCGGCAAATCGTTGTTGATCTCCCCGATGTCCGCGGAAGAGAAGCGATACTTGTAGTCCACACGAAAGATCCCTTTAAACTTGCTGAAGATGTCAACTTGGAAATTTTGGCAAAGGCAACTCCTGGATTCTCTGGGGCAGATCTTGAGAACATGGCGAACGAAGCCGCACTCCTTGCCGCAAGATGCAATAAAGAACAGATTGACATGACTTGCTTTGACGAGGCTAAGGACCGAGTCCTTATGGGACCGGAACGACGGAGCCTTGTGATTTCTGCAGAAGAAAGGACCGTCACCGCCTATCACGAAGCAGGACATGCGCTGATGTTACATTTCGTCCCCGAAAGCGATCCTAACTACAAATGTACAATCGTTCCACGCGGTAGAGCACTCGGTGTCACAGCAAAGCTTCCACTTGAAGAACGCCATAATATGAGTAAAAAACGGTTACTTGCTCACATCATTTTTGCACTTGGCGGTCGTGTCGCTGAAGAAATTATCTTTGGCGAGCAGACGACGGGCGCGCAAAACGATTTCGAGCAGGCTACAAGCCTTGCACGCCGAATGGTTACCCAGTGGGGGATGAGCCACATGGGACCCCTGACCTTCGGCAGACGCGATGAACAGGTCTTCCTCGGCAAGGAATTGGCTGTCCATCAGGATTATAGCGAGAAAACTGCCATTGAAATTGACAAAGCTGTCCATGATATCGTCATGGAGTGCTATAAAAAAGCACGAGATATTTTGGAAACTAATATGGAAGGCTTGAAATTATTGGCGGATGCTTTGTTAGAAAGGGAAACTCTTGTGACCGAGGAAATTGACGAAATCCTCGGACCCCGACCCCAACTGCCCGCGAAACCTATCGTATGAATTGTCGCGGGAAAACACTCTCTTTAGGTACACAAACACATGTGATGGGCATTTTGAACGTCACGCCTGATTCTTTTTCTGATGGCGGTCGTTATCTTGATGTTCAACGAGCGATCGCGCACGCTGAAGCGATGGTTGCTGAAGGTGCGACGCTTATCGATATTGGTGGCGAATCTTCACGCCCAGGAGCTTCGTCTGTATCAGTTGATGAAGAACTTACCCGTGTGGTCCCGGTCGTTCGTGGGCTTGCTGATACCGCTGATGTTATCATTTCTGTCGATACGTGTAAAGCAGAAGTGGCACACCACGCACTTGAGGCAGGGGCACATATTGTTAATGACATCACCGCACTGTCTGGTGATCCTGCAATGGCAACAGTCGTTGCTGATATGGAAGCAGGTGTTGTTCTGATGCACATGCAAGGAACACCGCGCACAATGCAGAAAGCACCACGATACAACGATGTTGTTAGTGATGTTTGTTTGTGGCTAAAAGAAAGGGTAGAGAATGCTGAAGCGCAAGGTATTTCTACTGAACGCATTGTCATTGACCCAGGTATCGGGTTTGGTAAAACGACGAAACATAATCTTGAAATATTAAAGCGACTATTGGAATTTCAAGCGTTGAAGAAACCTCTACTCGTGGGAACTTCTCGTAAGTCATTTATTGGAAACCTTTTAGGCGTACCTATAACAGATCGCGTCGAGGGTACAGCCGCGACAGTGTGTTGGGCGATTGCACACGGCGCAGACATTGTGCGGGTCCATGATGTCAAAGCAAACGTCCGTGCTGTGCAGATGACGGATGCCCTCTATAGATAAAGCGATGCACCACCAGAAAATTCAGGGAATCGGTATTGATATTGTTGAGGTAGAACGGATTCGAGAGGCATCCCATCGATGGGGGGCACGTTTTGAAGAGCGGGTCTATACACAGCAAGAGCTCGCATATTGTGGAGATACTCCTACTCGATATTGGCGACTCGCTGCCCGTTTTGCCGCTAAAGAGGCGGCTCTCAAAGCACTTGGTACGGGTTTGATCGCGGGTATGCGTTGGCAAGACGTGGAAGTCCAAGCGAATGCTGTCGGGAAGCCTGAAATCGTTTTACACGGTGAAGTCCGACGTTATGCCAATGAATGTAATATCGATTCGATATTTGTCTCTATGTCCCATACAAATGCATACGCTGTAGCACAGGTGACTCTCTGTTCTACATGACTCGGTGTGTTTCCTATACCCAGTCCCATATTTTTGCAAAGTTGATGTTTGAGCGTATGCCTTTTGGTTTGAGGTAATAATGAAATACGTTCACAGTTTGGTTGTCCTTGTATTCTATCTTTTATTTTCGAGCGGTGTTGCCTCGGCGGCAAACACAACAGCAGCAGCGGATGGATTTCTTAAACAGCTGCTGGGTGCTGAATATCACGGGATGGGCGGTAGTTTCGCTGGTGTCACCCGTGGTGCAGATGCCCTCGGTAGCAACCCTGCTGGTATCAGGACTATAGGAGGGAATAGGCTTGTTGTTCACACAATCCGTTTTCCGCGGACTATCGCCTTCCTCTCTAAGCCGAATCTCGATTCTAATTATGAGGATTATGGTCGCTTTGAAAATGAAGCATCTGGCATTGAAATGTTGAATTGGGTGTTTCCAATGGGTAAATTTGGAACACTTGGATTAGCAGTCGCATTTGGGCAAGATGGTCCCTTTCGGCGTGTAGACTATCTCGGAAAAGCGATTAACAGTTTTCCAGAAAATAATCTCGCTGCTGGTTTCGGTTACGGGTTAAATATACTGCGCAACACTGTCGTTGGGTTTGACGCGAAATGGCTACGTTCCAAGGTCGTAGATACTGGTGCTAAGGAACATATCGGACACGGTTATGCCTATAATGTCGGCATTATTCAACGATTTGATAGTGGAATTCAAGTGGGTATCGCTGCACGGAATTTAAGTAATGGACTCTCCTTTTCAAATATTTCCATTCCAGATAGAATAGAACGCACAATTGTTGCAGGTATCGCCTATCAACGCGAAATGTCGGACCTAACCTTGCGTATCGGCTTAGATGCGCATCCACCCTTCCGTGATGGTGTTCAGGCAAACATTGGTGCTGAAGTGTGGTATCGAAACCGGATCGGTGGTAGAATTGGGTATCTCAGACACACTGAAAAACGGTATGCTTCGGTATTTATACTCGAAGACGATTCGTTTGAAACAGAAGAACGTCTCTGGAAGGCTGAGGGGGTATGCTTCGGAATGGGGTTCCGATTCGGAAGTATGATACTGAACGTCGGATATACCCCACAATTCAAACCGACAGTTGAAGAGACAGAGCGCCTTCACGTCGCCCAAGGCGAAGCCGTTTACACCTTTTCAATCGGGCAAGCTTTTTAGAACGTATGGATGGATACCGACTATGTCTGACCAGTATAAAACAGTGGAAGGCATTGCCCATGCCTATCATGTTGTGAAAAAATCGCGATTTTTTGGTGAGGCAACTGCTATCCATACGCAAGAAGCAGTAAAAGACTTTCTCTCTGAAGTCCAAGCGCGTAACCCGCGTGCTTCGCATTACTGTTACGCTTACAGTATCGGCAGCGGCACGACGCTGCGTGAATATGCCACAGATGCTGGGGAACCGACACATTCTGCCGGACCTCCTATTCTCGCTGCAATTCGCGCTTTCGATTTGTGTAATACTGTCTGTGTTGTTGCACGGTACTATGGTGGTATTAACCTCGGAATAGGTGGGTTAATTCGGGCTTATGGGAAGTGTGCAAGAGACTGTCTCGAAAACGCTACAATTGAAACTCAGATTTTTTATGAAAATTTATACCTGAAGGTCAGTTATTCACATATTGGTGCCGTTGTTACGTTGTGTAAACGATCCGGCGGAAAGGTAATTGACATCAGATATAGCCCCGAACCAATTATCGAAATTCGGATCCGGCAAAATGCTCTCGAAGCTTTCCAGTCGCAACTCCAAGGTATTGGGGTCGCAGCGCAATAGGTCCTATTATGTTCAGATTGGAGTTCTGAACTTTGCGGGGGATTTGTGATGAGTAGTATTGAAATAAAATATACAACAACGCATGAGTGGGCTGAGATTCTCGATTCAAGAGAGTGTACCATCGGAATCACCGAACGTGCCCAAGAAATCTATAGCAACGTTATTTTTATTGAATTGCCATCCCTTGATGAGTTTGAGCAAGACGAGATTATGGGACGGCTTGAAACCTCTGATGGCAGGAATTACTATATCCATGCTCCCGTAAGTGGAGAGGTATATGAGGTCAATTCTGCTCTTGAGGATGATATTGATCTCCTTAACCGTTTTCCAGAAGGTGATGGTTGGATTTGTAGACTCCATATTGAGAACCCAAGTGAGATAGAAGCGCTACTTACTGTAAAAGAATATCAAGCGTATGAGGAGGAAGAACTCAATGAAGAGGAGTATCTGCCGGAAACTGATTTTTACGAAAACAGTGAGGATTATTAAAGCTTGAAAAGGAATGCTATGTCACAGACAGAAAAGATACGAATCGGGCACAGCCCAGATTCTGACGATGCGTTTATGTTTTACGCCTTGGCAAAGGGATTAATTACGACAGAACCTTATGAAATTGTCCACGTTATTGAAGACATTGAGACTTTGAATCAGCGAGCACTCGCTGCCGAACTCGAAGTTACGGCGATCTCAGTTCATGCTTACGCTTATGTCGCAAAAGATTACGCACTCATGCCCTGTGGAGCGAGCATCGGAGACCGATATGGACCGCTTGTTGTTTCAAAAGAACCGATGGATTCGCTTGAAGGTAAACGCATCGCTATTCCCGGCAAGATGACGACAGCCTACCTCACATTGAGCCTCTTCCAACCCAATTTTGAGGCAGAAACCCGTCCTTTTGATAAAATATTGGACGCAGTTCAACAAGGGGAAGTAGACGCAGGACTTATTATTCACGAAGGGCAGTTGACTTATGCGCGTGAAGGACTGCACAAGGTCATTGATTTAGGGGAGTGGTGGTACGAGGAAACAGGACTGCCGCTACCGCTTGGTGCTAATGTCATACGCCGCAACCTCGGTACAGAGAAAATTCGGCAGATAACGTCATTGCTCAAACACAGCATTCAGTATTCGCTTGAGCATCGGACGCGTGGATTGGAATACGCAATGACCTACGCTCGCGACATGGAGACCGCACTCGCTGACAAATTCGTCGGGATGTACGTGAATGACTATACTCTTGATTATGGTGAGAAAGGTAGAGCAGGGGTCCAAGAGCTACTCCACCGCGGCAATGCTGCAGGTATCATCCCGCATCGCGTGGATGCCGACTTTGTGACACTTGACTAATTAATCTTTATTTTTTAGGCAAAGTTTACAATAGAGAAAACTATGGATGAGAAACGCCGCAGATATTTCCATTTAGAAAATACTGATGGTGATAGACTTGTCCATGGAGTTCTCTATGATGAAGGGAATGTACAAGTTCTATGGCGAGCAGATTGTGGGCACACGGCAGAGCAGTATTCATCACTTACACTGGTCTTGGGTCTGATACCGGGGATTACTGTTCTGCGTTTTGAAGATGGTGCGGAATAGGAGTTAGCGTACAGACGTATAATGAGAGAGATGCGAGTGTTTAACGCAGCCTTCGGTCTGCTAATTTGATGATTTCGCCGCTCTCTTGTGCAATGTACATATAACCCAACCCATCCAATACAACGCCTTCCTGTTCATCACCCGGTAGGAGATATTGGCCCAGAATTGTGCCTTCCCGTTTGAGTTCCACCAGTAAATTGCTTGTATCGCTAACTAAGACTAGAAGATCACCTTTCCCGTCATAAGCTAATCCTGAAATGTCGATGAAATTCATCCGGTGGGCGTGGATAATCGTGCCTTCTGCCTTACGCGCCGTTCCAGATCGAAGTGGGACGACCACTTCACAAACAACCGAGGGTTCATCCTTTTCTTTCAGGCTGAAGGATTGATTACCAACCCAAAAAGTACCGCCTTCTGGGTGCGAATCATCAGGGACGAAGGCGATTGCTTCAATGCCCATACCGCCTTTTTTCAAAAGTTGTTTGCCTTCAAAATCTCTCCCAATCCTGAATTCCCTCTGCATAGTCAACGTCTCCGCATCCAGTTCTATAATTGCCTCGTCATCTTCTATTGCAACGTACAACATTCCTGTATTTGGGTTCACTGTAATCCCTTCAATATCACGTTCGTTCAGACCTCTTGATTGCACGAGAGTACCATCTAATTGGACTTCATGAACGATGCCTGAGTCATCGGCAATGAATAGACTACGCCGCGTTGGGTGGTAGGTAATGCCAGAGGGTTCCGCGATTTGAGCTTTTGTAATATTACCGACCCAGTTATAGGGAAGTGGCACGGGGCGGGATCCTGCTATCTCTTTTGTTACAGACCCTTCCATTTGGGAAAGAAAGTAGACGAGAGCAGCACCGATACCTGTAATAAAAATGAATTGGAGTACTCTTTTATACGACATTCGGTTTCCCCTATTTTCTATATATAGTGAATTACCGAAAAGCAAACAGCGTATTCACAAATTCTATTTTGTAGAACGTAGTCCTATGAAAAAACAGCAGATACTTTGTGTAATTATTGAATGTCGCTAACAAGGTTCCTAATCACGTCTTGTCTTCAACCTATTCGCGCTGGTGAGAGTTTCTACCTTGCTTCTCACAATATTCTTTAGCTGCAAGTTTCGCTATATAAAGCGTTTTCTACAAGATCTTATCTGCATTATATCATGATTTTTATCAGTATTCAACAAAAAATATTCGACTTGACAGACAATCGGTTTCCAGAACTAAAACTTTTTTCCTTGACAAACGGAACATGCTAATTGTATTTTAATTAAACTTATTAAGCGCGCAATTTGGTCACAAGCGACGTGTTAAACACTGCTGCCAAATCCGTATGCTTTAATTGGGGATGTAGGTGCTTTCTGATGACTAACATGCCGAGGCTCGTCGTTGAAGTTTATGAACATGTGAATTTTCAAGGACGTAAAGTGACGCTCATTGAATCTATACCGAATACCGGAGAAATCGGGGCTCAAGATATTATCTCCTCGATTAAGATCTACAAAGGACCTGGATTCAACGCGTCCCCAAACTATAAAGCCATTTTCCATGAACATGAGAACTATAGAGGACGTCGTCTGGTTCTTTCCCCTGGGTTCTACCCGAACATTCACGATATCCCCTACAACTTCGGGGATGCGATTACGGCTATAAGTTTCAGTCCTTCGGCGCACCCAACGCCCCCTGAGTATGGAGCAGTGCCGGTTATTATTGAAGTGTTTCAAAATGTAGACTATAGTGGGCAACGAAGTATTATCATGCGGGATGTCAGTTCAATGTTTGATGTCGGTATGAACGATGCTGTTTCGTCTATTCGTATCCAGCGAGGTCCGAGTTTTCCGTTCAGTGGGTGTCATGTCATTTTCTATGAGCACGTGAATTTTGAAGGACGTCGATTGAATCTGAGTTTAAGTTCGCGAGAGTTCCAGTTGTCACTCCGCAATCTTAGGGCACTCCCACATTCGCAATCATTTTCGGATATTATTTCCTCTATAAAGATTGTGCCCTTAGGTGTATTTCGGGTCTTAGTAGTCGTTGGTGATAATAGAACAGGGGAGCCAGCAATATTAGAATTGCTTACCCAAATTGAAGGGTTAGAGTTCCAATTCACTACAGTGCATATCAACGATAATCCTGACAATCATGGTGACGCCAATAATGCCGTTAGGCTTTCAAGTATCGTGCTTTCAGACTATGATATCATCTGGTTTACGTGGAACGCACCGGGGCATGACGGTGCGTATTTTCTTGAAGATGCTGATCGGGCAATTAGAGACTTTGTACGTAAAGGTGGGGTCGTTTGGGCTTCTGCAATGGATAACAATATCATACCACCCGATGGCGTGCATACGACTGAACCACAGTGGCGCGGAGATTGGTTGCCAGTTAAGCAGCATCCTGTGCGTGTTGTTAACTCCAAGGATAACAACGTTCGGGTTACCGATGACGGGCAGAAAACTGGAATGTTTACCTGGCCTCACAAGGTCAATGTTGATACGTTGGTGACTGACGACCATTGGGTGACAAATGATCGCACTTATCGAAAGTTAGCAGTCAGAGAGGATAACAATGATGCTGTTAGCCTCCAGTTACAGTGGGGTGATGGCTATTATGTCACTTTTGCTGTGGATACTCGTGATGCCCATCGTACAACGATAGCCAGACCGCTTATTGAGAATGCCCTGTGTTACTTGGCAAATCTGGCGTGGCAGACTTCACCGCGTCAACCGCTCAAAGGTCGATATCGGACGCAACTCAATGGTGAGACAATCTTCCGATGAAATTTTGTAGACGCACTTGCGCAAAGCACATGAGTGCCTTTGTTCTATTCCATATATTATAGGAGAATTGAATGCGTTTCATTGCTGTTATCGTTTTCTTGATTGCCGTAGCCATTGCTGTAGGGTGGTTCGCCTTAAAAAACCTCGACAGTTTAGGGCAGAGCGGAGTAATGCGCGTAATATCGCTTGTTGTACTCGTATTGCTTGCTATCTTGGCAGCCTTTGTCGCCATGGTAATCCGCTATCGGATACCGAAAGCCGATGTCGCGCTGATCCGAACAGGTGGTTCTAAAGAAAAAATTAGTATCACCGGTGGACTCTGGGTTAACACGATTATCCATGAAATTAAGGAAATCTCCCTTAACACCATGCGAATTGAGGTAATCCGTGAGGGACCAGAGGCGTTGATTACCTACGATTTCAACCGCGGTGATGTAGAGGTGGTTTTCTACCTCAAAGTTGAACCCAACCAACCTGACATTTTGCGAGCAGCGCAAGCACTCGGTGACAAATCGATGACCCCGGAAACCGTGCGTGAATTAATAGAGCCTAAGCTGGAAGGTGCTTTGCGTAGTGTCGCAGCAGAAAGTGACATCCAAGATCTTCTCCAGAAACGTCAAGAGTTCGCTGATAAAGTTCAATCAACATGTGGTGAGGATTTAGAGGTCCAAAACGGATTGACGCTTGAAACCGTCTCAATTATCCGAGTAGATCAAACGCCTGTTGAAACATTGGATGCAGAAAACCGTTTTGATGCTGTCGGTATCCGTGAAATCACTGAAATCACAGCCGAGCAAGAACGGGAAAAAGAACGCATAGTCCAAGAGAAAGAGGTTGCCATCGTTCAAATCGAGGTAGACGCACGGATCCAGAAACTCGAAGCAGAACAGCAACAGGCCTGGGCTGAATCTGATCAGCAGAAAAATATCGCCATCTATGCCGCTGAGCGGGAAGCGGAAACCCTCAAATTCCAGTTTGAAATGGAACAAGGCGTCCAAGAACGCGAATACGAGATGAAGCAAGAGGTGGAACGCGCCCGTATCACACAAGAACAGGTCGTCCAAGAACGCGAAATTGAAATGAATCGCGACATCCAAGTCGCTCGCGTCCAACAGGAACAGATTGTCGCTGAACGTGAGATAGAGAAAAACCTCATCGTTGAAACACAGCAGATCGAACAATCCAGAGTCGTACAGCTCGCAGAAATTCAACAGTATCTTACTGTTCAGATGCAGAAGATTGAACAAGAGCAGACGATCGCTGTTCGTGAGATAGAGAAGGAATTGACGGTAGAAAAGGCACGTATTGCCCAAGAAGAAGGCGTGTCCTTACGAGATATCGAGCGCGAATTAGCCGTTCAGACGGCGCGTTTCAGTCAAGAACAACAGGTGCTGCAGCGCGAGATTGAGAAAAATCTCGTCGTGGAGACTGCACAGATCGACCAGATGCGACAGGTTGAGCTCGCTGAGATTGCCAAAGCCTTGACGGTAGAAGTGACCCGGATTGCACAGGAGCAACAGGTTGCTATCCGTGATATCGAAAAGGAACTCATGGTAGAAAAAGCACGTATTGCCCAAGAAGAGGGTGTGTCCTTACGAGATATCGAGCGCGATTTGACAGTACAAACGACACGTTTCAGTCAAGAACAACAGGTGCTGCAGCGTGAGATTGAGAAAAATCTCGTCATAGAGAGCGCGCAGATTGACCAGATGCGACAGGTCGAACTCGCTGAGATTGCTAAAACTTTAAACGTGGAACAGTCCCGTATTAATCAGGAATTACAGGTTGCCTTAGTCGATGAGGATCGGAAGATTGATGTTGCCAATAAACAGCAGGTGACTGCCCTCGCCGAGAAGGAGCAGTTAGTTGCCGAGGCTGAACGTATGGGCGCGGAGGTGAACGTCACCGCCACGGAACAGGTGAAAGAGGCTGAATGGCAACGTGAGGTCGCTATTATCGGTGCTGAGGCACAAGCACAACCCATTGAGCGTCTCGCTGATGCCGTGCTTGCCGAAGCACGAGCGAAAGCGCAAGGCGAGATGGCTCTGTATGAGGCTCGAAATGTCGCCGAACAACGCGTCCTTGTCCAAGAAGCACTCATGGAACTCATTGATGAATTCCCAGATATCGTTGAACAAATGATGCGTCCTGTTGAGAAAATCGATAGCATCAAGATTTTGGATATGGGAAATAATGAAGGACAAGGGGGCATTAACCGCAGCAATATGGGTAGACTCGCTAATGCCTTGCTCGATACCGGTGCTATTTCCCCAATGCTGAAAGAACTCTTTAATTTCGCCGATGTTGATGCTCAGCAGATTACCGATAAAATTGCTGAATATCTGGCGGATCTCGTTAATCGTCCCGACTGATTTCCACGCGCGCCGATAGCGCTAACTTCTCATGAACTCCTCTCAGACTGATTTCCAGTCTCGGCGTTTCTTTAGGAAAAAGACATGCGACATCAAAGACAACTCACATCAAAAAGGCGACTCAGACGCCAGCGATGTCGCACCTGCAGATCCGATAATGGGAAACGTATTTGCCCCGCGCTCAACGGTATGTTGATTTGTCCAGAGTGCTGTAGAGCTAAAAGGGCGAAGATTCCTGGGTGCGACGAGAAATGCCAATACTACTCGCCTCTTATTGTATCAAGTAAAACTCATCGACCTCCAGACTTTCCCGTACATCGGTGTTTTGTAAGCCGATCTGCCGACACTGGCATGTTGATCGTCGTTGGCACTCGGAAACGCCATGATGGAAATCTCAAGGCGATGTTTGTCCTTCTTGATCTATGGAAGAAGGGCATCCGGGACTGCTTTTTTGATGCGAACCTTTCCGAAAAACAGTTTGCGCGGATTTCTCGGAAAATTGCAAAGCACTATAATCTCGTGGAACTTACCGATTCTGATGATGCCGATGCACCCGAAGAACTCGTGCGTTTACCGAAAGATACACTTGTTATTGAGGCAGATACCGCTGTTCACTTAGATGAGGGTGTAGGCATTGTGGAGGATGAGGGAGCTGCTGGCAGTCGCGCCATTGACAGTCAGTACAGAGCGCGGGCAATTCATGAGATTTACATACCCAAAACTGGAAAGTGGTACGTTTGGCTTCGCGTTTTCTTTGGAAAGGGCGATGATTCTTACTGGATCGGGATGGACGACGCAGTCGCGTATCCTTGGGATCAGGATGGTGGACAAGGGGCTATCAGAATTTGTCCAGAACCAGATGATTCTACTAAGTGGGGACGCTGGCTATGGCATACCGGTCTCGAAAGTGTAATGAATATAAAAAACGGGGACAGTCCAGCTTTTTTCCAGGTTAAACGTACAGGCTACTATCGTCTCTGGTCAAAGGGCAGAGAACCTGGTTCGCGTCTGGACCAGATTCTGCTCACTCGCTCTCGCGATTTTAATCCTGAAATAGAGACTAATGGGAGATCGCTTCCGATTAGACATTCACAGCAACTTTACGAACCTGTTTCTCTTCATCATTGTCAGAAATTGATTCGCCATGCCGTCCAAATCTCGACTGCTGTTAAGACCGAATTACCTTGGGAATTCAAATACGCGCTCCACGATGTTTGGGGGGACATTACCCAATTTCCTGAGACAGAGGGATCGCTTTACAAATGCCCCAAGTGTGAATCCGACCTGCCACAACAGGCCGTTGACCTTATGATACAACACGCCCAATCCGACGATATCCAGTTCTATATTCTATGTCGGAAGTGTGGAGGCGAATTTGATTAGATCTTTTTCCTGGCACGCTTACGGTTCCTTCCGATTCACACCAATGAAGACCTTTCAACTCTTTATCTTTACTGTTGTTGCTATCCTCCTGTTTTCTCAGTTAAGTCTCGCAGCACCGCCACACCCATTGCTCTTTTTCAATGAGGATTCGACAAGTGGCAAATTAGTGCCCAAAACTCCTGAGAGCCGTGCCGAATTTCTTGAGGCGCTGGAGGGGTGTTGTCGCGTTAGGGAACAAGGGGTCTTACAATCTGATGGCATAGAATATGTCCTTGCATTGAAGATTGATTTTGCCGATATGCCTGGAAGCAGAGATGGTGCGGCATTTGATAGATACCTCTTCGCAACAGAAGGCGTCTCCCTCAAAACCTACTATCTCGAAAACTCCTACGGGCAGATGGATATCCAGTCGGGGCCAATAGGAGGCGTCCTGCCAGCTGGCAATAGGTGGATTCGTGCTAAAAAACCGATGACATATTATGGTGAAGGTATCAGAATCCTTGATCGCTACCGCGAGTTGATTCTGGAAGCGTGTGACGCAGTAGATTCAATTGTCGATTTTTCACAATATGACAGGGACAATAACGGCATCGTTGATCATGTCTTCTTAATTCATGCAGGCAATAATCAGGCCGCGTCAGGTGTTGCTGATGACATTTGGTCGGTTTTAATGAAAGCTGTTGACGGTGTTTACGACGGGGTCCGTGTCGATACAGCTGTTGTTGTTGCAGAAGAACCCAGCCTTGAGCATCCACACTTGGGAATCTATTTTCACGAATTCTTTCATGATTTCGGAGCACCAGATGTTTATGGATTTGACTTCACCGACCCTCGCGATCACAAATGGGGATTGATGGGTAACTTCGGACCCTATCAAGGTCCAGACGGTTTAGGTATCAGACCAAGTCATATCATGGGATACCTCAAATGGGATTTCGATGCTCGACCTCAAAACGGACGTCTCGGTTGGATTCAACCTGTTCAGATTACAGAAAATCAAAAAATTGATGTGCCGAGTTTTGCGCTCGCTCCTGGAACCGATATACTATACAAAATTGATATTCGTTCACCTGCTCTACCATCCGATGATGAAGTAACGGAACTCTTTCTATCTGGTGGTGAAGCAACAGAATTCTTTCTAATTGAAAATCGAAACAAAGAGTCAGGCGCGACTTTTGATACTTACCTGCCCGAATCCGGTGTATTAATCTGGCATATTGATGAAACAAACCCCTATCCGCTTGGGAGTTTTGATGCCTCCCAACAGATATGGCTTGAAGATCCAGCAGACCCTGAGCATCTTGGTATTTATCGGCAAGGTGATGATGAGTTTATAGATATACAACTGATTACTGAAGGGGCTGCTTACTCCGCAGATGATGGACAGACGGCATTTACACCTGGGACAGCCCCAAACAGTAATGCCAACGATGGAAGTGTTACCGGTATCTCAATCACGAATATAGGATCGGAGGGATTGAGGATTCCAATTTTGGTCTCCTTTGGTGATACTTACGAACCGAACGACACATTTGTGACTGCGTTTCCAATTACGTATGGAGAAATCTACGAATCGTTTCTATTCAGTCTGACGGATACACGCGATGTGTACAAAGTGGAAGCAGCTCGCGGCGTTACCATTTTAGTAACTCTTGCGGATATTCCGCCCGATAAAGGTTATCGCTTATCACTTCAGACAGAGACGGGCGAAATACACGCTACAGCTGAAAACGCGACCGATGTCTCAGGACTAAGACTCTATTATCAGCCGAATACAACAGGAATATTCTATCTGATTGTCGAGTCGGATGGTGGTTTCAGCAGTGTCGATTCCTATCGACTACGTGTAGAACAACTTCAAGCAGAAGTGTTTACTTTTAAAGATATGCGGGTCTATCCAAATCCATTTCATTCAGGCGAAAGTGTGGTAACGTTTGAATATCGCCTCTCTGCTTCCCAAGTCGCGGATAATATTAACCTTGAGTTATTTGTTCCCAGTGGTGATTTGGTCTATAGTGAAACGCGGGAGAATGTCGCTCCACAAGGAAAGTTTGAATGGGGTGCCGCAACTTTGGCCGGTACACCTGTCGCGTCAGGTATCTATATCTACCGTGTTTCCGCAAGACAAGCGGATATGCTTATTCAAGAAATTGGGAAGTTAAGCGTTGTGAGGTAAGTATTGCGAATTCTTCACATATATTTCTTGACAAAAAAATTGCAGTTATGCTAATTTAGTAAATAAAATCAGTTTTAGGTACATTGTTTGTATCTTACCCCAGTGTTCTTGCAATCAGCAGTAAGTGCTTCGCGCGATGATAATTTGAATGCTTCGTAGGGTAGGAAACGAAAAATAACTGTCATTCGTAGAATGGCAGCCAAGGAGGCAATATTATCAATGAAATGGTTGAATAGATTCACAGCACTCAATCTCGTCTTGCTATTAGCATTGGCTTTTGGCGTCGTAGGTTGTGGAACATCTCTCTACAACATGTCACCGATTCAGCCCGTGCATAATATAGCGGACGCGTTGTCAGAGCAAGCCGCAAAACCGGACGAAGAGGTTGTCGTTCCGGCTGTTCCTTCCGAGGACCTCGCTAAGCCTGTGCTGGATAAGTACGGTATGGATACTGTCGGGTTCCGTGTTGGAAAAGCACGTAATGCTAATATGGAGGCAATAACCTACGTTTTCGCATTTGACGAATACGCACACGCTTCCGAGCAGTGGGATAGTTTTCTCAATGAATGGACGGAAACCCAAACCCAAATTGAAACAGGGAGCGGTGAAGATCGGAAAGTTGTTGATGTCCTGATGATGTCTGATCATCCCGAATTGTTTGATGTTAATTCAAGACAACCAATTCTGACGAAGACTCAAGATGGGATTACGGTGTCTATCGCATATTGGCGGCGCGCAGACCTTGACCGGAAATATAATCGTGGAAATGCATTCTCACCTTTTTATGAAACTGAGGCACTCCACCAAGGTGACAAAACTGATGTGTTTTATGTGAAAATTACGAACAATCGGGAGCACAATGTCATCTTTGATGTCAAGAAATGTCGTATTGTCGACCAAGGTGAGAATGTCTACAACGGTATGGATTATGATGATTTAGAAGAGCGTTTCACGTATATGGCGCGGGCAACCGGTCTCTATGTAAAAAATGGACTGGAAACGGCACGGCGGATTTTGATGGAGAAACGGATGCCTGTTGTTGAGAAACAGGTGGGAAAACGTCGAACAGGTATTCCACCGGGCGAAAGTTCTGAGGGGTTTGTGCCATTCACTCAGACAAAGTTGAATGCTCTTGAATTAAAGGTTATCCTGCCAATCGAAAAGGCACCGCCTCCCGGAGCTGCACAGCGTTATCAAACGGTTGAATTTGAGTTCCCTTTCACGCATGACAGGGGGATTCGTAATGCACAGCCATCACCGAAGCGTTATTAACGCTGAGGTAAAGTGCTACGCGTTATTCTGACGTATTAAGATGCTCGTGGTATTCCGTGCCGCGAGCATCTTTTAATTTCTATTCTTCTACAATCTCACAGTCTGGCAATGAATCCAAAAACTGCCTTCCGTAACTCCGCGTCCTAATCCGTGGGTCGAGTATAACAACAATCCCGTTGTCTGTTTGCGTGCGGATGAGCCTACCAAATCCCTGCTTCAATCGTAGTATCGCTTCTGGTAAACTAAATTCAAAAAACTCGTTCCCACCGCTCTCTTTTATCTGCTTTACGCGTGCTTCCATTACTGGATGCGTCGGGACCTCAAACGGAAGCCTTGTGATAATAACATTACTGAGTGATTCACCGCGGACATCAACCCCTTCCCAGAAACTGGACGTCCCAAACAATACTGAGTCGGTATCCTCACGAAACGCTTGCAGCATATCTGTACGTGAAAGTTCGCCTCCTTGTTTGAAGGTATCAAGTCCAATCGATTCAAGATAAGGAGCGACCGCATCGTACACCTCATCCATCATTTTGTAACTGGTAAAGAGGACAAATGCTTTGCCGTGGGTGAGTTTCAAGTAATGTCTTATTTTTTCTATCACTGCAGAGACAAATTCCATACTATTCGGGTCTGGCATATACCGAGGGATATGGATCTCGACCTGTCTCTTAAAATCAAACGGCGAATGTACAAGTAGTTCACGACATTCATTGATGCCTACCCGGTTTTTAAAGTAAGCAAAATTGCGATTAGTGGAAAGCGTAGCACTCGTCATTATAACGCTGTTTTTCACTGCAAAAAGGTGATCTTCTAATACTTGGTTTACGTTCGCTGGGGTAGCGTTTAGAAGGATTCGAGGGGTCCGTCCGCGTGTTGATATTTCAGCCCAGTAGACATAGTCTGGATCGCTCTGCTGAATTATCATATCTAACTCATCACGGAGCCGTTGGCAGTAGCGGTGATGTGCCATAATTTCTTGTTCTTCGTCGTCTGTTGAAGTCCTGTCCCGGAGGTGATTCAAAGTCTCTTCAATATCAGCGAGTGGTGTGTCCAATCCGTTTCTGACGAAATTGCTTTCGTGAATACGCTGTGTGAAGGTGGTACTATGACCGCCATCATCGTATTCTTGCATTGCATCAATGACGTCGCGGAAAAGTGTGTTTGCCTGTTCGCGTGCTTCCTCTACTCCAGTCGTCAATTGCCTTGAGTCAAATAATTTCCCCAAATTGGAAAGCGAATCGAGAAGCCATTTGACCCGGGTGTTACTAAAGTCGATACTTGCGTGATTAGTTGCTGTCGCTTCTAAGTGGTGTGCTTCATCAATAATCAAGTAATCGTAGTCAGGTAAAACACCGAGTGCTTCTTCGCTTTCTTTGCGGATAGCGAGGTCACTAAAGAGAAGGTGATGGTTTACGATGAGGAGGTCCGCATCCTGCATCTCCCTTCGAACTTTAAAATAAAAACAGGTATCGTAGGTCTCGCATTGGTGTCCGAGACAGTTATCTCTGTCGGATGCGACCTTATCCCAGACCTGAGAGCTGGGTCGCCACGGTAAATCTGCTGTGCTGCCGTCTATCGTCTGGTTCACCCATTCCTCAATTTCTGCTACCTCTTCGACCTCTTCTAACGTATCGAACAACCCCCGTTCATAATTGAGCAAATTTTTGAGTCGCCTGCGTGAGAGATAATTACGTCGCCCCTTCGCAAGCACTACGTTGAAACCGCGAGGAAGTATACGCTGCAGAAATGGAATATCTTTTGTGACGAGTTGCTCTTGCAGACTAATAGTATTGGTTGAAATAACGACTTTTTGCTCTGATTTAATCGCGAGAGAAATCGCTGGAATGAGATAGGCAAAACTTTTACCTACACCCGTTCCAGCCTCGACAATCAGGTGTTCGGAGTCTATCATTGACCGAGCCACCTCATGTGCCATCTGTAATTGTTCTTGGCGGAACTCATATCCTTCAAGATGCTGCGATATGAGACCGCCATGACTAAAGATTTCTCTGAGCGTAAGGGAAGGTGATGATTTCATTCATTTAACTTCAAGGTTATCTTTTCTTTTCCGTGACTACTTTTGACCACAAGGATGATCTCTTCAAGATCTGCTTGCATCTGGAGAAGGGCATCAAAGTCTTGTGCGCTTCTGATGTTTTGTCCGTTGGCCTCGATGATGAGTGTCCCTTGTGGAATTGGACTGTTTTCTTGGACCCTGTCAACGATAACACCACTGTCATCATCGGTTAGGTAAGTATATCTTTCAGAATCGCCCTTTTGCAACTTCCGAACTGTTAGTCCGAGTCGTCTCCACGCCACCGAATTGCTCTCGACCGCCCTGCCTGCTTGTAGGGAAGGCATTTCAGCTATTATAACAGTGAACATCCGCTCATGTCCGTCCCGGAGGACTGTAATTCGTGAGTTCTTACCGACTTGTGAGTCGGCAATCCACATTTTGAATTCATTGACATCGTTTACTTTTTTCCCATTGTATTTAACAATGACGTCATTTTTTTGGAGTCCCGCGAGGTGTGCAGGCATGTTTTTTAAAACGCTCATAACGCGTATTCCTTGTTTGATTTCTTGCATACGAATTCCAAGGAAACCGCGAATAATTCTTCCATTCGCGACCAGTTGTGTTCCAATCTTACCCACAAGATTGCTGGCAATGGCAAATCCTGCACCTGCTCTGACTGCCTGAGTTGCGGGTGTATCATCAGCTCGCCGAATCAAGGAGTTAATCCCGATAACTTCACCGTGAATGTTCAACAATGGACCACCGCTATTTCCGGTGTTAATCCAAGCGTCCGTTTGAATAAAGTCTTGATACCGAATAATACCACGATCAGGAAGGAGTGTACGTCCTTTTCCGCTCACAATACCGACTGTCACCGAATGATTGAGTTGAAAAGGGTTTCCAATAGCAATAGCGAATTGTCCAACCTCTACGTGTTCTGAATCTCCTAATCGAAGAACTGGAAGCTCTTTATTCGCATTAATCTTTAAGACAGCGATATCTGTGGGGGGATCCGCCCCGGTTAATCTTGCTTCAAATTGGCTACCATCTAACAATCGCACCGTGATTCCTGTTGCTCCCTTCACGACGTGCTCATTTGTAAAAATATAACCGTCTTTCTGGAAAATAAAGCCGGAGCCTTCTTGTCGATATTGTCTTCCGTCGACTCGGCGTTCAGCACTTATACCAACAATGGCTGGTGTACTTCGTCGGGAAACGTCTACAAACGCGTTTTCTATCGAACTCAGTAGGTCGATATCTGTCGGTTGAGTAGCTGTCTTACCACATGAAGAGATGACAATACTCAGACTGGCAAGAAAAATTAGCAAATGAGAACAGACATAATTATTTTTTTTCATCAGATTCTCCTTTGGCGTAAGTGGCGATATAGTACGGTCTGTGGGTATATTTACAACTCCGTAATGTATTGATATGGCGCGGTTTAAACCGCGCCGACTATACAAACTATTTGGCATTATCCGACTAATTTGTCCTAATCTACCGCTTCGTCTGGGTTATCAGCAGAAAGGTCCTCACCACGATGTAAACGGAGCGCAAGGTTCGCTGTTTGCCGACGTGCCCGTGCTGTTGGGGCATGTGCAGCGAGATACCGAGCTGCTGCTACAAGGGTCATCTGAGCGCGGGTTTTATCCAATTCGTCCGCTTGTTGGAAAGCCGCCTCCAACATCTGGAAGGAGTGGAATTCGGCATCTTCTCGCAAAAGAATATGTCCCAATCTTTCCAACAATGCCTCGCGTGGATGTCCAAGGGACAGATATCTATAGATATACATTCCAGCCTTATCCGCCTGTGCTTGTGTATCGAGAAGCGCGACAAACTCATCCAAGAGTACATCGGCATCTGTTGAAAGTGTCTCGGTTTCTCGACGGTGTTGTGGTAGGCGCGCGGCTGGCATATTGAACCAGCGATCAAAGTAGATAGCGATCGCACCGTGAAAAATACCGCGGATAATCTCTACTGAAGGAGCACGCTTAGCACACTGATGGAGCGCATTACAATAGGTGTAGGTGTGCAGAACCGCAATCCAATCGCCAAATTCGTTTTTCGTGTGAAATTGTGAAATGCGAAGTGCTGCTGCGTAAGCAAGTATCTGTGTCAATTCCGTTAATACTGCTCCGTCTCGAATAGCTGATTTGAGCGCATCTATCGTTTCAAGTGGGGAGTCAGCGAGCAGAATTTCGACCAAGATATCACTACCTGTCCACGTCTTGCCTTTGCCTTCTGCCACAAGGATTTCGAGTTCGTCAAACGTCTCTCTTAGAACTGGCACAAAATCAATCGGACTACGCCATTGGTTCTGTTCCTCAGCACGTGATGAACTTGCCAGCATCCCGACGAGCGTAGGTATGATCTCATCAGCTTTCTCCCAACCGATACGTTCGAGGAGTTCATAAGCTTTATTGATAAAGTCGAGTGTGTGACCGCCGTCACGATAAAAGTGATCTGTTGCTGCTGCGACCATCATATCAGAAACCTGTGCTTCCGTTGCTCCGTTAGCAATAGCCGTAAGAATAGTGCGTTCAGCACCATCAGCGTTTCGTACCTCAATAAAATATCGGAACCATGTTTTCAACTGTGGTAGCGTGTGAGAAGCGGTTTCGAGTTGCGAAAGGGCAATCCTTGGTGCAGACGCTGAAGTTTCACCCGATACATGGAGTAAGCCTTGGTAGAGTGCAAGTACCTTATCGGCATCCGATAGTTTTGACGCGACATTCGCCATGCAAGTAAGGATTGTCATAGCGGGTCCCCATCCGGCACGCCTACCCCGGGCACCATAAAGTGCGCCAACTTCAACAATAGCGTCGGGGGCAGTGTCAAGTGAACGGAGCGCAATAACGGATTTTGCGAGGATAAGGTTAATGCTCTGTTCAAGACCTTCGTGAAGTCGTCCTTTCCATCGAGCCACGGCATTTGCCCCATTCGCACTCACATTAACGTAGACTTTACCGTCTCGAACTTCCACAGGATAGGGCTGCACATCGTCTGCGAATGGGTGAAAGGTACAACCGCTTGCTAAGTCGAACATCGCGTGGTGCCAATGGCAAATTAGGATGCCATCATGAACGCTTCCGCGATTAAGTGGATATCCCATATGCGGGCAACGATTGTCCACTGCAAAAATGTTACCATCGCTTTTTGCCAATGCGATCGGCTGCCCTGAGACATTTACAGCAATAACGCCATCGTCAGGAATCTCCGAAACTTTGGCACATTCAATAAATTCAGATCTGCTATCATCAATTCCTAAATTATGTCCTGAATGTTCAGCCATTGTTCCATCCTCCTGCGTCATCTTTATTTTTCTTTAGCCTATTTTAGCACAGGTTTGGCGGATTTGTCAAACGTTTTTGGTTATCGAAGAATCGCTAATTTCTCCAGATACGTATAAGTTTCTCCCTTTGATATAGCGAAGATGTGGCACATATAGATGCCTGGAGATACGGCTAATCCATAAGAGGTCTGCTGGTTCCACCACGTTCGCCAGATACGCTGATCTAACCGGTCAGAGACGCCTTCAACTCGTTTTATTAGATTACCCCCTGAATCGTAAATTAATACTTGCATGTCTGTAATACCCACATTTGCTTCAATGCGGAATTCAGTTAAACCGTCAGAACGCGCCGGATTCGGGAAAACTGCTATCTCTTTCCATGCGAATGCTTGCGTTAGGATAACGGATTGTGCAACAGAAACCGCACCGAGTGGATAACGGGCTGTAGCACGGAGCACGTTCACTCCCGGTTGTAACGGGACTGTGGCAGTATAGGTCAGCGTTTCTCGATTTAGTGATGCCTCTGCTCGACTCGGATGAATTACAATATCAATCGGGAAATCTGAATTAAATGTTCCTGTGACCTCTAATTCAGATTCTTTAGTCGTTGGTGGCAGTTGTAAGGTTATCTGTGGAATCTGTCGTTCCGACTGAAACATACCGGTGAGGAGGTCGTCCACTGTAACAAGCACAAGTTGTGTTACCTTTCGGACCAAATTGAAGTTCACCTTATCAGCTGTATCAGCAGATGTGTGATAGAAAGGATTCGCATCATAATTCTGCGAATCTCGCCACGGTGTGGAACTCTCAGTTAATGTAACCGCATTGTAACCTCTGTCCCAAAACGGTTTGTGTGATGAAATATCAACGAATTCATCTTGTGTTCGACGAATCTTCAAACCGATGTTGTACCATGTATTGGCAATTGTGAGAGCACGACCTATCCATGCAGAGTCATTGTTGGTAATAATTTCGACCAAATCGCTTTTCCAGTTGAAACCTAACATATCGAGATTAAAAATGCCGGCGATATTTTCACGTTGTTGGTTGGTATCGACATCGGTGTTTCTGTTTACACCAGACGCCTCTTGGGCGTAATAACGGCTACCAAGGAAACCGAGTTCCTCACCACCTAACGCAACAAACCTTAACTCATGGTCGTATTCATATCGACTTAATAGGTGAGCGATTTCAAGCATTGCCGCGACACCTGTACCGTTATCGTTGGCACCAGGGGCAGTGGAGGCTAATGGATTCCAATTCGGTTCACGGATGGCTTGTGTGTCGTAATGGGCACAAATGATAAAGACACGCTTGTTAGATGAGGTAGGGCGTGCTGGCAGGACAGCTACTACATTCTTGATACCGCCAAAATCTTGTTCCCTGACCTCCATACGTGGGGAACGGAGGAATTCATTCGTAATGTAGCGAACTACATTTTCTGTTGCTATACGGTGATGTGCACTGCGCGTTCGGAGTGGTTGAAAATTATGGTTATATGCGATGTTCTCCTGCAATGCCATCACTCGCGCTTCAATCGCTTCAGATTGCACCAGTGTTAGTAGTTCATCGCCCCGGGACAAGAGTTTATCGCCCTCCGCTACCCTAATAGAGAAAGGGATACATAGAAGGGAAAGGAAAATCGTATATGTGCTTATTTGGGTTTGCAAACAACGTCTTAATTGACTTGACATCTGAAGAAAAATAATATACTCTATTAATAGTTTTATTCAATTTTAACAGATTTTGCCCTGATTGTAAACAGAGATAACGCTTCATTGCCACGAAACTGAGGCGCGTTGAGCCAACCCGCATGATGATGGAGATGAACGAAAAATGCCAGCGAATCTGCCCCCAACCTACTATAAACTCAAACACCAACTTGAAGCCGCCAAGACAAATGAAGAACGCCTTAGCATTTTGGAGGAGATGCTGCGCATCATTCCAAAACACAAAGGTTCGGAGAAGGTGGTTGCTGACATTCGGAGTCGTGCTGCTAAAATCAGAAAGGAGCCGACGGGTGCTGGTGGAAAGGGGGCTAGTAAGAGGAGTTATAGTGAACATATCCCAAAGCAAGGTGCTGGGCAGGTAGTTCTCCTCGGACCTCCAAATGGTGGCAAATCGCAGATACTCGCGAACTTCACAAATGCCAAAGCAGAAGTCTCACCTACACCGTATACGACCACAATGCCAATGGTTGGGATGCTGCCCTATGAAAATATACAATTCCAAATCGTTGATACACCGTCGATTTCGCCAGACTACGTTTTGCCAACGGTATTGACACTCATCCGTAACGCAGATATTCCATTACCTGTTATAAGTCTCGCAAGCGATAATATATTGGATGATCTTGATGCAGTGGTAGCACTCTTTGATGAAGCAAAATATGAAACTCCAGAAAATGGAATTCTTATTGTCGCAAACCAACTTGATGCAGCAGGTGCTTCGGAGAGATTAGATATTCTCAAAGAGTTCTATGACGATGTGTTCCGAATTTGCCCGATTTCTGCAGAAACCAGCGAAGGTAAAGACACCTTATTGCAGGAAATCTACATGGAATTGGACATCTTGCGCGTCTATCCAAAGGCACCCGGCAAACCAATGGAACAAGATGAACCAATCGTTCTCCCTACAGGTTCAACTGTCCTCGATGCCGCGCTAAATTTACACAAAGATTTTGCTGAATTCAAGTTCGCCCGAATATGGGGACCCGAATGGCACGATGGGCAATCTGTCAGTCGCAACGATGTCGTTTACGATGGAGATGTTATTGAATTTCATTTATAAGTGTTTTCAAGGGTGAGGCGGAGCATAATGTTGAAACGGAAATCGACATCTCCATATTTCATATATTCCTTCTTCATTCACCTTATATTGTTGTTGGTAATGTGGTGGATAGTTCCCCAACAGGTTCAACTGAAACCTTTCCATGAAGAGATAGAAGCGTCGATAACGCACATCGAACGACCACCACTACCGAAACCGCCACCTGTTATTGAGCCTGCCGAACCTGTCGTGATAGAAGAGCCAAAACCGCCTCCACCACCGAAACCCAAAGCCAATTTAAGCGCAGCGTGGCAAACGGAAAATCAGAACGCTGCGGATATTCCGAAATCCGAAGCACGTAAGCAAGAGGGGCTGAATCGCTCGCGGGAATCCATTGGGAACGATCTGTTACAGGCTGACGCTGTAGTAGGAAACCCAGTCAATTACAGAGATGAAAATCGCATAGCGGTGAATTCACCAAATCAAGCAATAATTGCACTACGGACGCAAGAGACAGACTATGTTGCTCCACAGGGAGAGACACAACCTATTGACTTAGGTGCGAATGATGCTTTGAGTGATGGTTCACCAGCAGTCAACGCGCCGAAGATTCACTATGGAAGTCGCCGTGGGGATGCTCTCCGAGCTACTGGGATGGGCAATTCTTGGGGAGGCGGTGGTAGTGCTGGAGGTGGAGATGTCGGAGGTGTTTTCGTACACATGATGAAGGACCTTGCTCGAACGCTTGCCGAGGCAACCACAACGGGAAAAGTTGATGTGGTTTTCGTTCTTGATGAAACTGCCAGCATGGAGGATAACATCCGAGGTATTCGAGCCTATGTGGATTTTCTTTTCGATGCTTTTGAACGCGAAGGTCGCGATGCTACTTTCGGATTGGTGACGTTCGCAGATAGCACAAGAAAATATGGGCGTACCGACGACCTTGGCGCCTTCAAAAACTGGCTTTTTGAGATAGGCGTTGATGGCGGTGGGGATTTCACTGAAGCAGGTTTAGATGCCCTCATGACCGTCGTGACGGAAATAAAATTTCGAAGAGGGGCACAACGCTTCGTCATTTTTGCAAGCGATGCCGCTTTCCATGACGCTGATTACAATGGAAGATCCGCCTATAGCTTGGATCAAGTTATTGAAGCCCTACAAAATGAGCAAATTCGGGTCGATGCTATTGGACTCGACTATCTGCCGATTCGACAGATAGCGTTGGCAACAGGTGGAACATGGCGCCCTATTCCCGGTAGGGGGTACCTTGAATATGTCCCTCCGCTAACCTTAACTGTCAAATTATTTTCTAAATTAGGAACGCTTCGCCTTGAAAGTGACAGAATTGATGATAAAGTCACGGTTCACATTAATAACCCGCCGCGCCCCAAGCAACTCACTATGACATGGAAAGTGCTTAATCCCTTAGGGGAAAGGATTTACGGACCCTTCACAGAAAAGAAAGTGGTTCCAGATGATGGCTCAACTGAGGTAGAATTCACCCCTGTACTTGATACCGAACTGCTGCAGATGATGCCGGGAATCTATACAATCATCTATCGACTCGAAAATGAACACGGACACCAAAGCATCTTGCGTCGGACATTAACATTCTAATTTTCGCATGCAATTCTGTTATTAATCCGCTATATTCATATTGAAAGAAGTGAAGAATGAAAAAATTTCAATTTTTTGAAACAGTGTCACCCCATCATTTTAAACGACGTCGTCCGCTATTCGACGGGGACATTCATCAGTACCCTGAATTGGGATTTGATGTTCATCGCACCGCAGGCATTGCTGCTGATGCACTGCATGCCTGCGCTTGATATTCCTGTAAGGGACGAGTATTGGTAGAAACAGGCCGTTTGTCGGAGACATAGAGGTGCCAGGGGGCAATCAAAAACGTATCGCACTTCGAGCAGACATGGACGCCTCTTCCTATTCAGGAAACTTACCGACGTCCCCTTTATAAATCGAAAATCGATGGTAAGGGCACACCTATGCGGACACGATGCACACACGGCTATGCTCATCGGCGCGGCACGAATCCTTTCAGGTATACGAGATGTCCTCAAAACACACGTTAGATTCGTCTTCCAACCGAGTGAGGAAGCGATGCCGGGCGGTGCCCCCAGCCATGATAGCAGATGGGGTATTAGATGATGTAGACGAAATTTATGGGATACATGTCTTTCCACTTTTTTCCGTTGGGGAATACGCAACATGTGTCGGACCCATGCTTGCGCAATCAGATACTTTTCAAATCACGCTTACGGGTAGAGGCGGACACGCCGCATTCCCACATCTTACTGTTGATCCAATTGTGATTGGTGCACAGTTCGTGACAGCAGTGCAGTCAATTGTTTCCAGAAATGTTAATCCGTTGGATTCAGCTGTAGTTAGTGTCACACAACTGCATGGCGGAGATGCTAACCTGCAAAATGGACTCACAGGTGCAGCACTTAATGTAATTCCTCCTAAGGTGCTCATCGGCGGCACAGTGCGCACGCTTCAAGAGTCGGTGCAAAAGCGGGTTCGAGGGCAATTGGAACACCTCCTCGCTGGATTGGCAGATGCCCACAACGCGACTTACACCTTTACCTATCAAGAAGGATATCCGGTAACATACAACCACGAACCTTGTGTCACTACAGCCCTCTCAACAGCAAAAGAATTGGTTGGTGAGGACAATCTTGTGTTCCCGATGTCTCCGGTATTGGGTGGTGAAGATTTCGGATACTACTCCCAGAAGGTTCCAGCGTGCTTCGTGATGGTCGGTGCGGGCAATGAAGAAAAAGGTATAGTGAATATGTGTCATCATCCACAATTTGATATTGACGAAAATTGCATGATTTACGGCATGGCGTTGCTTGTGAGTCTCGTCACAGATTAAATTTCTATGGAGACAAAAATGCAACAATTGCTCAATCCTCATTTTATTCTCACCCTATTGCTCCCCATTGTAGTCATCGGTAGTCCGTTTACTTTCGCACAGGTCCAATCCATCCCGAACATTCCAACAGTGGACCCTGCATTGGATCCCGTTGAAGCCGCACATGACCATTTCCACGAGCAAAGATATGCGGAAGCTATTAAAGCGTATGAGGAATTGCTTGAGAAAGGTATCCCAAAGCCCAATGATACCTATATACCACTTCGACAGAGCCAAAAGGATTCAATCCGATTAATGCTTGGGCAAAGTTACGTTAAAGTCGGCGAAGATCCCGCGGCACAGCGAGTCTTCAGAGAGGTTATCGACGAAAACCCTAATGGTTCTTATTCTATGCAAGCTGTCCACCGCTTGGCAAACTTACACTGGCAACGTTATCAGTTCAGAGAGGCGATTCTGCAATGCAAGCAGGTTTTAAGACAGTATCCGAACACATCTGCTGCTGCTACAGCTGCCTATCTCATCGGACAATACCAGCATACTGAGGGCAGGACAGAGGAAGCTATGGAAAGTTATAAGTACTTTCTTGATAATTATCTTCGGTCCCCTTATCGAACAAGTGCGGTAAATAGTCTCATTCGACTTTATATCACCAATGCACACTACACAGAAGCCGAAAAACTAATCCAGAGGCAGATGGAAAGTTCTCCAGGAGATCTGACGATGTTGGATCAGTTAGCAGAACTTTATCAGCAACAAGGGGAGCATCCAAAGGCAATTGAACTTTATCGTCGAGCCCTTGAACAGGATCCAAGCAATACAAGCCTCCGTAGAAAATTAGGCGACCTCTACGCTGAGATTGGAAAGACTACACAAGCCGTGAATGAATGGGAGAAGATAGTAGCTGGAGTGGCAAATCAGACTGATCGACATCAACGACTCGGAGCAATCTATCTCTCTCACAAAATGTATCCCGATGCAATTGACGCGTATCGGCAAGCTATCCGTTTGAATCCGCAAGAGGGCTACCTCTATACCCAGTTGGCAGCGGCGTATAAAATCCAAGGGAAAAATGAGCAAGCTGCCGAAGTCTATATTGATGCATTGCTACATGTTGGGCTTGCACAGAATCAACGCGAACCGATCTGGAGCGCAATGATCGAAATTTATGAAGGTGTTCACAACAAAGCACTTCAGGAGAAACTTATTGCGCGACTGCAAAAGCACCATCAACGCGAATCACAGGATCACAACGTCACAATGACTTTGGGGGAACTCCTTTTTTACGCTGTAAAGCCATCACAAGCACTTGAAACATTTAAGAAGCTATATGAAAGTTATCCAGCTTACACTGATGGGACGCTGGAGAGATACGCGCAGATATTAGAGCGTAATGAGGACCCCCAAGCAATTGATTTCTATAAGACAATCATAGGCGATTCGCCAAATAAAACACGCATCAGAAATGCTCGAACTAAACTTGCCCTGCTCTACCAAAAAATGGAGCAGTGGGAAGATGCTATTGCGCTCTTGGAGGAACTTGTTAGAAATCGCGAGGCATCTATTCAGAACAGACTTCTACTTGGACAACTGAAATTGCACGGCATACGGGAGCCCAAAGCTGCCCAGATGACCTTTCAACCTTTGCTCTCACAACGCTTGGTTACGCGACAATTAATGGAAGCACAGTTGGGTTTGGGAGAGTGCCATATTTTACTAAAGCGTTACACTCTAGCGAGAGAAGTACTTGAACCAATTGCCAACAGAATTAATCGTTTTTCGCGCGACTGCTCGAAAGCTTGTTGGTGATTCCTATTTTTTTGCAGCAGACTTCGATCAAGCCCTCAAGGAATACAATCAGGTCATCGAGATCTCTAAATCCGATCAACTCACAAACGATGCGCTTGAACGGATCGTGCTTATTCAGAATCATCAAGACTATCTTAAAATCCCACTTACAGATTACGCTACTGCTTTACAACTCTACCTTAGTGGTAAGTCAGATAAAGCGTTACAACAGTGCGAAGGGACGCTTGAACTTTATCCCCAATCCACGATCATTGATGCGATATGGTTTCTCATGGGTAATATCTACCGCAAAGAGACGAAACCCGTTGAAGCAATTGATGCCTATCAGCAGATAGTGTCAAGAGAAAGCCCTATTGCTGCAAAAGCATTGGTAAACATTGCCGAGATTTATCGACAACAGGATGATCTTGCTAACGCTACTGCTACCTATACTACACTCATCACAGACTACCCTGAAAATGTTATTGTTGTTCATGCCCGACAGCAACTTGACGAGATTACTAAACTTCAACAAAAGAGGTAACAATTGCGTCTCAGTCATACTTTTCAGGCACAGTGCCATGAACGACTGAGATAATAGATAGAGCCCAAACATTGGAAACTCAGCATCCCCGAGGTGTTCTACTTTTCTCTTGCCGATTTGTCCGAAGTATGCTACACTTAACGCATAGTCGGTTTACATATTCTTAAGGCAGATAATTTGTTCCAGTTTTACATTGTCGAGAGGACAATCAGATGGTTGAAATCAAAACTCCACGCGCGTTTCATGTGATGACAAAGCCTATCGGACCGATATGCAACCTTGATTGCGAGTACTGCTTCTATCTTGAAAAAGAAAAGCTTTACCCCGAAACGCGATCTTTCCGCATGACTGACGCGATCTTGGAAAATTACGTCAAGCAATACATCGATGCACAAGAGGTAAACGAAGTCACGTTCGCATGGCAGGGCGGTGAACCCACATTGATGGGGGTAGACTTCTTTCGAAAGGCAGTTAGATATCAGCAGAGATATAGACGTCCTGGCATGCAGATTCAGAACTCCTTTCAGACCAATGCAACACTCCTTGATGATGAATGGGCAGAGTTTTTCAAACGGAACAAATTCTTGATTGGTGTAAGCATTGACGGCCCCCCAGAAATCCATGATAAATATCGCTATGATAAACGCGGTAGATCGTCCTCCGAACAGGTGATTCGGGGATTGCGTATCTTACAGGAACACAAGGTTGATTACAATGTGCTTTGTGTTGTCAATAAGCACAACGCTGAGTACCCGAAAGAGGTCTACAACTACTTCAAAGGGCTTGGTGTGGAGTTCGTACAGTTCATTCCAGCCGTCGAGCATTTCGATGGGAAGAATGTGTCTCCACGCTCTGTCACAGCGCGGCAGTATGGCAAATTCCTTTGCACGATTTTCGATGAGTGGGTCGTGAACGATATCGGAAAAATTTTCGTCCAGATTTTCGATATCGCGCTTGAAGCTTGGTTAGGTTATACCCCCAGTCTTTGTGTCTTCAATGAAACTTGCGGCGATGCACTCGCAATTGAGCATAACGGTGATCTCTACTCCTGTGACCATTATGTTACGACTGACTATCATGTTGGAAACATCGCAGACAGCACAATCGCAGAAATGGTGGATTCGCCTTTCCAGCGGAAATTCGGGACTGATAAACGGGACACACTCCCAGAATACTGTCGGAGTTGCGAGGTAAAATTTGTATGTAACGGTGGCTGTCCCAAGAATCGTTTTATCAAGACCCCTACAGGTGAAGACGGTTTAAACTATCTCTGTGCTGGCTATAAACAGTTTTTCAATCACATTGACGAACCGATGAAGATGATGGCTTCCGCACTACAGATGGGACGCCCTGCGAATAGCATTATGCCTCTTATGCGCCAGCGCCGGCAGGAAAAGGCATCTACTGTCGCCTCAACCAGTCTCACGGAAAGTCGGACGCAATGCACCGTGTCCGTGTGGCAGTGGACGAAAATATAAGCAGTGCTGCCTGAACAAGAAATAGATCGTTCATCTTAGTTAGAGAGGCAGCCCCTTGTCAAAAAATGTGATAATTATCGCTGGTCCAAACGGTTCTGGCAAAACGACCTTTGCTTCTGAATATCTCCGAGATTCAACCGCCTTTGAATATATCAGTGCCGACGCAATAGCGGAAAAACTGGTATCCAATCCCGAAGACTTTGACAAGGTCAGGATTCAAGCAGGACGACTCTTTTTTCAAGAAATCCACCGTCTCATTGAGTCAGAGAAAGAATTCATAGTGGAGGTGACGCTCTCAGGGAAAGGGTTCGATCGGATTATTTCTCGATTAAAGCTTGCTGAGTATACAATCACAATTATCTTTCTTTTTCTAAAATCTGCAGAAACATGTGTCGCCCGGGTGCGAAATCGTGTGATTGCCGGTGGGCATCATGTCCCGACAGATGACATTGTTCGTCGGTTCTATAGAAGCATGCACAACTTCTGGAATATCTACAAGGACCAGGTGGATCGCTGGCATCTATTCTACAATTCCGCAGCATATTTTCAGGACGTTGCCGTCGGTAAAGTCAATGAGACTACGGTGATAAATGAAGATTTGTTTGAACTGTTTAAGCAGGAAATCGACAATGGAAAGCATCATGTCTAAAGACCAATTGGGTTCCCTTGATATCTACAAAAAAACACTTGAATTTTTGCGTATCGGCAATCGTGCTGTAAAAAAAGCACAGGAAGAGAATCGTAAAAAAGGGATTCCAAACGTATACGATTTTAATGGATATCTCTACTATGAACTGCCGAACGGCGAACTGACCAAGAAAGATCCGTATGAGGATTCATAGGCAATATTTCTATACAGCAACGCTCACGAAATGAGGAAAAATGTTAACTATCAGTTATGATCCGTACGCTGGTACATTAGGTAGATTTACACGTGCAGAGATTTTTAATCTCGTCGCCGAAGCAGGCTATGAAGGTATCAACATTCCCGTAAATTCTGGCTTTCTTGGTGAACTCTCAACTACCGAAATAGACGACGCAATTAACCTCGCCGAGAAACACAATCTTGTTGCTCCAACCATTGGCTTTGGCAATCATATCTTGACAACTCCTGCCCGAGAAACTGAAGCATTGCAACACTTTGAAATTGTCCTTGAAGTCGCACGCCGGTTTGGAGCTGAGGTTATCGGCGTATGGGTGAACCCGTCAGAAGGTGTGTCCCGACAGGAATCTCTCGACGCACTCGCCGACAACTTGTCTCAGATGATTCCGGCTTGCAATGAAAACGGAATGAAGATTGCCCTTGAATTTGAGAAGGGTTGTCCGCTTGATAACTATCGAGAAGGTGTCGCATTTATTGAGGACACAGGGTTGCAAGTCTATCTAACGTGCGATACGTATCATCTTTTCAACGATGCAGCGGAACCGAAAACAGCAGCACACGCGATGAAAGCGTGTTTAGGTGACGTCCATGTGTCGGGAAGCAACCGCGGTGAACCCGGTGGAGGTGTATTCGATTTTGAAACGTTTGCACAAGGTCTGAAGGAGATTGGCTTTTCCGGTCCTCTGGTCGTCCAATATAAGATGGAAGATGTAGCGAGCATTGCCCGCAGCTGCGAATTTACGAAAAAATTCCGAGCGATGATACAGGCATAGAGAGGAGATTTCCGAATGAGACAGGTCGTCTATTTAATTTTTACTGTTACCTTTATAATCGGGCATGCCTATGCACACATAGGAGAGCATCCATCTACGGAAACAAAAGACTTTCATTTTGTAGCACATCACGAAACATCTCATGATACACAACTCACCAGCGGACAGGGTGCACTTAAATTCAAAGTCCTCTATACACGCGATCACTTTCCGGCAGAAGTCGTTGCCGCTATTGACAAAGCACATGGTGGGTTTGACGTAGATCGGCGCGACGGAAAAGGCGAGACCTATTTCGCACTGCCAGATGTCGGCATCATCCAAATCAGCGCCGATCTGAAAACGATACAGCTGATTGGAACACCTCCCGCGTTGAAAAAAGCCAACGCACACTATGTAACCGCTTGGGCAACAACCGACGGCACACCCTATCTCTCTTTTCCTGCCAACGATGTTGGTAAGATTTTCACAACCACATTAGACGGCACACTGGTACATACCTTGGAAGCTCCAGACGCTATGACAGATTTCAAGCAGCAAGCGGTTAACACCTATTTTAGTGAAGGTGGAAAGTTTGTCCCTACTGGTGTGACGCATGTTGATGGCATGCTTTACGTTACCACGGGTTACTCTGATTTGGACTATATTTTGGGAGCGGAACTCACAAGTCTTGAACCGCTTGAGGCAAGTTGGTATCCGTTAGCGTTTGGCGGCAAAGGTGATGAACCCGGACAATTCGGCACGGGACATCATATTACGGTGCCTTATGGAACTGATCGATTAGATGCCTCGGATCGGGCGAATGCGGAAATAGAACGTTATTCACCAGATGGCACTTATTTAGAGACACTACCGCTTATCAAAGGCTCATTCCCCTGTAGTATTGATTACGAGGCAGGATATGCTGTTGTGGCATGCCTCTACGGACCGAATAAGGAAAAAGGCGCACCGCTTTATATTCTGGAAGGGAATAATCTTGTATCAACCGTCATGTTGAAAGAGGAGTTGGGTGTAGAGACTTTCCAGCATCTGCATGGCGCAGTCATTCGTAAAATCGACGGTAAACTTTACATTATTGCACAATCGTGGAATCCTGGGGACATCATTATTCTGGAGCAGGTAATGTAGTATCCCGTTGGTAGGGGAAGCCATTACTGTGGTTATCTATTTTAGTTGTGTAAGACTGTTATCCTTAGGCAGATACAAATAGGCCCTTCTACCGTTAAAATATTGTGCGTACACAGTTTCCCAATCACTGTTTGTCAGTTTCCAGCGTGGTGCGGGACCGATTTTAAAGTAAACAATGTCCGCTTCTTCAAGACGCTGAAACGGATAGTCTCCAATCGGCGCGCCTCGATGCTGAGATACAAAAATAACGGCGTTGTGGATATTACGTTCTGCTACCATAGGTGGTAGTTTTTGATAAACAGGACTCCAATTCTGATACACCTTCCCGATCCGGACATAACTCCATACAACGTTAACACTGAGTAACAAAAAGCATATCCCTACAGCGATGGTAAATCCACGCCTCTGGAACGGTTTGAACTGCTCATAGAGGATAAATATACCACGCGCAGCGAGCGGAATAAAGCCGAGAAATGTAGATTCAGTGTAATATCGCGCATTTACAGGTGTAAATCCCCATGTTGACCCTTCAAAGTAGAAGACTGCATAGAGCAGCAAATTGCATATAAGGAAAGAGAGACACAGGATATCGTATTTGTTCCGTGAAGTGTGGAAAAATGGCAACAACACAAGACACCACGGTAAGATTAGCGGTACAAATGAGACGAACCACATCAATGACAATTCCACCTCTTTCAACAAATCGTGGTGATAACTGCCCCAACCGAGAGCGTTAAAACTGATGCTGGGGAGGATGTGTCGCCACGTCCGCTCGATTGCCCATGCAGGTGTGAAAATGCGTGCTTGTTCAATATTGGGTTCATAGCCTTCCATCCGAGGACCGAATCCGATTTTGTCGTATGGCTGTGCAACCGTGTGTGTGAACAGAAATGGATCTTCCGTGAAATGCGCGTTCCACCCCATACACACTCCAAGCATCACAACAAACGGAATAAAGAAAAACCCTAACCGTTTCATTGTGCTTAACAATTTTTGTATTCCGTCGTCTCTCTGCCGCCATTGAGTGAACAGATGATAGATTGTAAATCCTCCGCCAACAACGCCGAAGACTACAGCAGAGAGGGGGCGCGTATTGAAAGCATACCCCAGTGAAAATCCACAGAGAAGCGGATACCCTATTCGGGCGAGGAGAGAAGTATCACTCTGACTATTCAAAATCTTGAGAAGGGTCCAGAGGTAAAGCGAGAGATAGAATCGACTCACCGGTTCGCTAAACCACGTTGACCCCATGCCGAGGGTAGCAGGTGAAATGAGTGCAAGTACTGCTGCAACAAGCGCAATCCCGTTGTGGATTTCGCCGTATATCTCTTTCACAAAAAGATATAGAAACACCAGTGCTCCACCAGTTGCGAGTGCGGGGATAAACCACGGAGCGTTGATGAATACACCAAACATCAGCATCAACGCGTTTCCAAATGGGTATTTTGAATACCATTTACCGTTTAGGACATTGATATGTGGTGAAGAGGAAAATCCGTGTTCTGGTGGCGCGGGGAAAGAGATTTTACCCTCTGCAAATAGTTTCGCTTGGAATAGGTACGAGACGGTGTCTGGTTCAAAGTAGGAGAACTGGAAGTAGATACCACATAGGATCACCGATAGCAGAACACCCAGTATGGCGATGATAAAAATAGGTTTGAATCTCATTAAGTTGCCCGGAAATATGCAAAAAGATTTGACTTTTTCTCCTTAGGAGGGTATAATATCATTAAACTTGATTAAAATCATTTATTTTTTAATCACACACTTTGGCTTGTAGTGCCACTTAAAAATGTTTAACGCTATTTCATTTAATATACATCACCATCATTCGGTCCACTTCTGAGTAGAGCGGATGAGGGAATATGTATAAACATCATTGATACGAAGCAAGTTTAACTTGTTCGGACCCCAGTAAACGAACCGCTCTTCTCAGTGCTGTGCCATCGGCGCGTATGAGATGAAGAGCCTACTGTTTACTGGTTTTTTTTTGACATTACCTTGAACACTTAAATTGAAGTTTTTTCGTAACAACACGTGGAGCATGTGTCCATTGGATACATGAATAAAGAAATGGAAAAGTTTGATAAACCAACTGGAACAAGCGATTTTTTACCTGAACAGATGGTCCAGAGAAATTTCGTCGAAAAAGTCGTTCGTGAAACTTTTGAAACTTACGGATATGCACAAGTTCAAACGCCGCTATTTGAATCTTTCGCACTTCTATCTGCCCAAGCTGGAGAAGAAATTCGGCACAAAATGTTTACTTTCGTCGGTTCTGATCGAGTCGATTATGCCTTGCGACCCGAAATGACAGCACCTGTATGCAGGCTTATTGCTAATGGGCAATTGGAACACCTTCCGTTTCCCTACAAACTTTACTATATCGGGCAATGCGTCCGACAAGAGCCGACTGCAGACGGTGATGAAGTAAAATGGGAATTCCGCCAAGCTGGGGTTGAACTCATTGGACCGACTTCTGCCCATGCCGACGCAGAAGTTATAGCCATTCCCATTCGTATTCTCGAAAAACTCAATATTCCACACACCAAGTTAAAAATCGGCAATACGAGAGTTTTTCGAGAAATTTTCAAACGGGTCTCACTTGATACACAGGATCACGGTGAAATTATATGGGATCTCGACTATCTTACACGTTTACGTGCCGAAGTTCGGTTTTGGGACCTAGATACACTTCGCGACGCGCTTAATATGTTGCGACGATCACAGGGAACTGACTACGAAGGGGACTACAAGATCGAAGTTTCCGAGATTCAAGAATTAACTGAGAGTAATGTTTCCGACTATGCAGAAAAATTGCCGATAATCGCTGAGGAAACCTATAAAGCGCGGTGGGGTCGTTATTTTAATATCTCTGCAGAGGCTGCACAGGTCTGTATTAATGTCTCGAAGATCTCTGGCGACAAGGATACGGTTATGACAGCGTGGGAAGCATGTTTCAGTGATACGCTGCAATCCATACGTCAAGAACTCCTTACACTTTGTGAGTGTCTGGAAAACTACGATGTTACGGATTTTGAAATCAATTTGGGTATTACGCGTGGATTTGATTTCTACACTGGTACGGTCTTTCAGATTGAATTGCTGGAAAAACGTCGCCCCCTCTGTGGTGGCGGGAGATACGACAGACTCATTGAGTCCTTTGGTGGTCCATCAACACCCGGAGCTGGGTTTGCGTTCCAATTTGACGCGCTTGTAGAAGCATTCGCTGATGCAGAAAAAATGACAGTTAACGGAAGAAGGGACTATTTCATCGCAGCAGAGACAGCAGAAGGCATAGCTGATGCACAGCGACTCGCTGAAACACTACGGAGAAATGGTAAGAATGTGGAAGTAGATCTGATGGAACGTGACCTACAGGCACAACAGGATTACGCTAATCAAGCAAACTACGATTACCTGATCCGTATAGCCCCAGATGAACAGATCCACCGAATCCGAATAAAAACTGGCGATACACAGGTGGTCACTGTCGCCGACCTCCTCTAACGAAAGTCGTATCTATAAGTTGTAGCCTTTCACGCTATAGGAGAAGGAGAATCTATGATGCAAACGGAATCACAACGGACGCTGAAACTACTTTTACCAAAGGGCAGCTTGCAGGGCGATACCCTTGAGATATTCCAGCGTGCCGGTTATGAACTCAACGGTTATACCGAGACTGATAGGTCTTATCGCGCAGCTATGCACAATGATAGTGAGTTTGAAATTAAAATTTCACGTCCACAAGAGATACCGGTCTACGTTGGGATGGATGATTTTTATGATGTAGGGATTACCGGTCAAGATTGGGTCGAAGAAACAGACGCTGATGTTGAGGAAATCTTGCCTTTGGAATATGGACACATTGATATCATTCTTGCCGTTCGCGAAGAGCGAGACGATCTCAATACATTTGAGGACTTGGTGAACCTTGCTGATAGAGATATTCGTATTTCTACTGAATATTTGAACATTGCCGAGAAATATATCCTTGAAAAGACGGAAAATAGGATCGCACCTGCGATTTTAACGCCGTGGAAGCGACTTAATACGCGTGGCACTTACCATTCCCCTATCACACTCATGTTGTCTTTCGGTGCTACCGAGGGAAAACCACCTGAAGAAGCCGACGCCATCATTGACAATTCGACGGCATCGCGGCGTACAATCAAGGCAAATGCACTCAAGGAGATTGAACTCTTACGTGAATCTGAATCTACACTCATCGCGAATCCGAAGGCACTCAGGGACCCGTGGAAGCAGGAAAAGATTGAGGAATTCAAGCAAACCCTACAGAAAGGTTTACGGAGACGGCGGAGCCAATCGCTCCCCGGACACATTTAAGGAGTATATTCTATGGCTACCTCTTTTATTAAACCGCGCGTTCCACGAGGGATGCGCGACATCTTACCTGAACAGATGATTCGTAGGCAATATGTTATCGGTATTGTTCGCGACGTGTTTGAGGAATTTGGATTTGAACCCTTACAAACACCGGCTCTTGAATTATCTGAAGTACTGACTGGAAAATACGGACCAGATGCCGAAAAGCTCATCTATCAGGCAGGACATGTCGGTGGAAAAGAAGACATTTCTCTCCGCTACGATCTCTCGGTGCCGCTTTGCCGAGTTGTCGCTATGTATCCACAACTCCCCAAACCCTTTAAGCGGTACCAAATTGACCCAGTCTGGCGAGCGGAGCGTCCGCAAAAAGGACGCTATCGCCAATTCTTTCAATGTGATGCAGATACAGTAGGTACCGAGAGCATGCTTGCTGATGCCGAAAATGTTAATCTCATTTATCAAGTGCTAACCCGACTCGGTTTCAAACAATTCGAGATTAATATCAATGACCGAAAACTTATCACCGGAATTGGACAATTTGCTGGTGTGCCTGATGAACAGCTTGGTGGACTCTATCGATCTATTGACAAATTAGATAAAATTGGTTTGGATAGGGTCAGGGCGGAATTAATGGAAAATCAGATTCCGAATTCTGTTATTGAGAAATTGCTCACACTGCTCCAGATTGAAGGTAATACGGAGTCTGTTCTGAACGCACTCTCTGAACAACTTGGTGACTCAGATGTGGCAAAAGAAGGTATTGCTGAATTGGAGGAATTGAGTAACTATCTTGAAACGCTTGGCGTACCTGAGGAATTCTATAGAGTGAACGTTTCAATGGTGCGCGGATTGGAATACTATACAGGTCCGATTTATGAAACGGTTGTTGAAGAACCCAAAATCGGAAGCATCACCGGTGGTGGCAGATACGATGAACTCATCGGCAGTTTTAGCAAACAGAGTTACCCCGCAACGGGTACCAGTTTTGGTATTGAGCGCATTATTGACGTGATGGAAGAATTTGATATGTTCCCTGCAGCTGTAGGGAAAACAGTGACACAGGTGTTAGTAACTGTTTTCGATGCTGAACTCGCCCAAGAATCCCTGAAGTTAGCGACGATTTTGCGCGGCAGCGGTATTCGTACAGAGGTATATTGTCGCCCAACACGTATCAGCACACAGATGAAATATGCTGATAGCAAAGGTATACCGTATGCTGTTATCCTCGGATCGGATGAAGTAGAGGCAGGTACGGTTGCCGTACGAGATCTCGCGAGTAGAGAGCAACAGGTTATTCCACGAGAGCAACTTGTTGAACACATCAAGGAATTGGCAAGGACCTAATAAGTTTGCCATGCTGAGTATTCAAAATGACAGAGGAGGTTAGAAATTGAGGCGATTTTACCAACGTCCTAATTTCACGTGGTATATCCTTTTGCTCTGCTGCATTATTCAAGCAGTGCAATTGACAAGTGCGGGATGTAGTCACACCAAACCTTATTATCATCCTGACATACCGGAAATTGGGAAGCGTGAAAGTGAATCAGCAGGCGTGCTTCACTACCGTCTCTTGCTACTCGGTGATGGTGGTGCTCCAAGTCTTGGTGAACCCGTCCTAAAAACCCTCGGCGAATGGGCAAGAAAAGAACCTGCGAAAACGAGTATTATCTTTTTAGGGGACAATATGTATCCAGAGGGTATGACGGAACGCAAGAAACATGAAGTCGAGAAACGACTTGTCCCTCAACTTGCTGTTGTCAAAACTTCCGGTGTACACGGATTGTTTATTCCCGGCAATCACGATTGGGCAAGCGGTCGGGAAGAAGGACTTAAAGCAGTTCTCGCGCAAGAAAAGTATATCAACGATGCACTTGCTGGCGAGTTGAATTTTCTACCGTCTGGAGGTACGCCGGGTCCAGTTGCTCTTGAACTTCCGAAATCCAATCCCGTTGTACGACTTATTGTTCTGGATACACACTGGTGGCTTCACCAACATGAAAAACCACAAAAATCACCAGAAGCTGTCATTGAAGAACTTGTACGGATGTTAGACACGGAATTGCCTGTTATTGTTGTCGGACACCATCCACTGGAAACTTACGGACCGCACGGCGGATACTTTGACTGGAAATCCCATCTCTTTCCTGCCAGAGATCTGAAGGATTGGCTCTGGATTCCAGTACCGATAGTTGGATCTTTTTATCCTTACTGGCGAGAGTACTTGTACAAGTCTGACCAAGATATGAGCGGCGCACGAAACAAAAATATGGTGGCGCAGCTAAACGACGCATTTTCCAGACGGAAGTCAGCAGACCAAGACTCACCGCTTTTAGTCTATGCCGCCGGACATGATCATTCTCTACAAGTCTTAAAAGATGATGTTGTCGATTATCTGCTCGTGAGTGGAGCCGCTGCGACTCGAAAAGTGACGGGAGTGATGTCTGGGGAAAACACTTTATTTGCGCATTCACATACCGGTTTTATGGCAGTCGATTTTTTTACCAGCGGAAAAGTGTTACTGCGGGTCGTCGAACCTGAGGGGAAAGGCGTCCTATTTCATCAATGGTTAACACTTTAGACCTTATTTTTAGTTGTTGCTTGGCATTTTCGTCTATTCTGCCAAACATATAGGTTTTCGTTGGTTGTGTCCTAAATCGCAAATTACAGTCTTAAAAAAGGCTTGCGAGAATGCCTCTAAAACGCGTTTTTGAGACAGTCCCTGTGTATGTACACTCCAGATTTGCACAATCGGCGGGTGGTTTTGCAATATAATACATACCGTACGCACAAAAGGCAGGACATATCTTGGTCCTGCCTAAGTGTTCTATTTTTCGTGATGTGACTTTAATTCTCGACTTTACGGTTCTGACGAGCATACTTTAAAAATTCTACGTCTCGTAGGTACGGCTCCATATCCTCTAATTCAGATCGGATTTCTCGTAAACCCCCAACAATTTGCTGTAAGTCTGAATCTACATGGCGGTAAGTTTCCTCGGCGATATTAGATTTATATCCCGAAGCTCTTAGATAATACCACGTTGCTAACCAGACGCACGCGAGTGTAGTAATTGTTGTTGTCCCCGCAACTATTGCTACAATAACGGCAAACGCAACGGCAAACTTGATAATGAGGAAGAACACCAACCCAAGAAAAATCAGTAGTAGTAATACCGACATGTCTACACCCCTCCTTTACTCACCCGAACCTTTGGCAATTTCGATGAGTCGTTTTACTTCAGTTTGGAGAGCAGCCATTTCTTGTTGAGCGTCATTCACTTTCTGCTGCAGGGTTGTTATCTCACGTTGTGTTGCTCCTTTTATTAATCCATCTCTCCTTGAAACATAGGAAATACCCATCCAGACACATCCGAGTGTTGTTACTGTGATACTTCCAAATACAATAGCGATAATTAGAACCATCTGTTCCATTTTCAGTTCCTCCAACTTTCTAATAAAATGTAGTCTCGTTTTATTAGAGTCGGCGGAACGAAAAAGGATAGTAAAAAATTAGGATTCAATGATTTAAACGAATTTTGATGTAGCTTCCTCGGCTCCTGGTTCAAAAGGTTGTTCAGGGCTGTCTTTTTGAAACAAACGAGCCACATCATATCCTCTACGAAGCAATTCGACCAAAAGTTCGTCATTTGAGGCGTTATCTACCGAACTTAACGTTTTCGTACTTACGTTAAGTTCGGCATGAATTGACATCGCTTCTGACGCATCCCGAACGCTGGCGTAGTTTACACCCAAGTACCGCTGTGTTGTTACAACACTTTTGTGTCCTAACATCTCTTGCACAGCATAAATGTCGTTTGTTTGTTCGTATAGACGTTGGGCATAAGACTTCCGCAGGGAGTGTGTCCCAAGCTTGCCGTTTAAACCCGCTGCTTCAAATGCATCCTTTAGAACGTTATGTGCAGCTATTCTCGTCATCGCTTTTGAGCCTTGCCCTTTTCGAGACGGAAAGAGGGGGCGGTTCGGATCGACTTCTTTGTATAGCTCGATATGCCAAGCAATAAGGTTTTCAATCGCTTCTCTACCGTCTACGTTCACTGGGACGGCTCTGGATACCTCGCCACCTTTTACGATATTCCGATCGAATAGCAAATCTTTAACAGGTGTGCCGTTCTGCCATACATCGTTCACTTTCAGCGCAAGCAGTTCACTAATACGTCCACCAACAGATACTCCTAACATAAATAGGCTCCGATTCCGGACAGCAAATATACCAGCAAAAAGTTCCGATATTTTTAGGATCTCAGTGTTATCTAAGGGTCTTGTACCTTTCATGCAGAAAAACTCCTGTTCTACATTAATATATAGTATTTAAAACGGAATAAGAACTGATTAGTTTCTGAACTCTCAAGTAGCACCATCCCTTTACGAATTATCGCACAATTCATATACCAACTGTTCCAAGGTAGATATAGGGTCTGTCTGGCTTGTTTTCAATTCGGTATCTACTTCCAAGGTTTTCTCAAGCGCGGTGGCGAGTTCTTTAGTTGAAAAGGCATGAAGCGTCTGAAAAACCTTGTACGCCACATACGGATTCTGTTTCAGGATATTATGAGTAGCAGTTTTAGGTAAAAGGCTGCCTACATCTTCGGTGATCGGTTGGAAGATGTTTTTTATAAAGTCTTGGAGCGGCATCCTGCTACGCAGTGGTCGAATTCCCCTTCTTTCAGCAATTAACTTGGCTTGAAACGCAAATCGGAAGTGGCGTGCTATCGTCGCATTAACAGCAATCGGTTCTTGACCACTTGTTAACACCTCGTGAAGACTTTTCAACGCCTGTCCAGTTGAACGTCTACCGATCGCATCGGTTAAGTCGAAAATGTTATCAAATGTGTTTTGTGTTACGACGTTCCGAATGTCCTGTTCATCTACTTGATGCTTGTCACCAACAAAGTTGATAATCTTATTGATGGCTTCAGCAATAGTGTGCATATCGCCTCCGGTGCGGGTGCGGAGTTGCGAGAAAGCACGGGGCGTAATCTGTTTATTGAATTCAGAAAACTTTTCCGAGACTTTTAGATAGAGCGGATCTCGGTTCAGGGACTGACCTGCTTCTATCGGGGCAAAAGACCTGTAGCGTCCCACGCTATCAATCGCTCTAACAAGCCTATTTCGCTCATTCACAGTTCCTCTCACCGTAAATATTAGTACACTATTCTTCGGTAGGTCGCCTTCAAGCCATTCAAGGAGCAGTTCAACATCATCAACTGAACGCATTTCTGTAGAGTATAGGTCCAATTGTTGTGCAATTTGAGGCAAACGTTCTAAAAACCCGCGTTCTTCGTCGGTTAATCTCGTCGCGACCTCATTAACGAGGGAATCAACCGCAATTACGAAGTCAAAATGCTGTTCGGCAACCTTTTGTGGATCAACTTCCAAAAGTTTTGCCATTGTAGAGATAGATTTTTGGGGATCTATAGTCTCAATTTTGAAGGCGTTTCGGAGAATTGTTATCGGCGTTGAGTGTTGTTGTGTCTTAAACATGCCAGAGTCACGGACAACCACAACTCGCCATTCTGACATGACAGGGTAGATATCGACCTGACTCAGTATTTCTTGTGTTGTAGCATCCGCACCCTCTAAAAATGAGAGATTGAAATCCCGTGTTTCAGGTGTAAGCAAATGATCAAGCATCTGTTTGAGAGTCCCTTCAATGAGAAAACTCTCCTCACCACAGAGCAGATATACTGGGAAAACTTTATTCGATTGGATTTCACGGAGGATGTTAGGGGGTGGTTTTGTCTGTTGTCTCATGAAGGCAAACTGCCGCCGACTGGGATCGCTCAGGTTGCATTATCGCCAGCGGTCTCCTTTTGGGTCCCTGCCGTAGCAAACGCCGAGAAGCGTTTTGTAGCGTCCTGTGCACCGCAACGCGGGCATTTCGTGGACGTGTTAGCATCACTAACACGTTGAAGCACTTCAAACTCAGTTGTGCAATCATTGCATCGGTACTCAAAAATAGGCATTGTTTTTCCTTTAAGCCACTACAGGGCGAATAATAAGTTTTATCTTCGTGCCTTTAGGTGGAACCACATCGGTATTGACGCGATACGTCCGGTCATCGGTACCGGTCGGTAATGGATGATTAAAGATTGAATCAGGGTCTCGATAGACAGCGATGATGTTATGGTAGAGTTGCGGAGTGAATTGGTTGTTGATCTGTCGGCCACCAGTAAAAATCCAAGATGCCTCTTGCATCGGTTTGTCTGTGAAGGCATTCCATATTAACTCTCTCGCTCGACGTGAAACGACTTCGTCGCCACGCTCCCATTCAACCCAGATTTCAGCAGGTGAACCCGTAGGGGTTCGTGGATCGCCTACAGCCTCAAGATTCATACCTGGTTCAAAATCCAACACACCGAGTGCTGCAAATATATGCAGTGGTTCTGCATCAAGAATTAGAATACTCTCATGTGTTTTTCCAAGTTTGCTGCACGCAAAGAATTCGATATTGACACTGCCGCCTACGATGTTGATTTCCCCTGGAACCGTTACCTCGCGTTTACTGATATCGAAAACCACATTGCCGAGTTGGTAAATGTTTTCATCAATTTGCTGTGGTTTGACCAATTGCGCGTCAGTTGCTGCAGTAGAGTGTGGATAGATCGTGATTTTTTGGGAAGCAGTATTATCTGCTTCATCTGCATCCGCGAGGTCTATACGTGCTACAAGTTCTATCTCGCCCTCCGTTGTAGGAACCCAGTCTGCTGAGATAACGGTTTCATCAAGTTCTGGTGTCCAGAGTACTTCGGCTGTCGCTACCTCTTCATCCTTTACATAGAATTGGACGTTTAAAATTTTGTCAAGAGGCGTTCCTGTGTTCCAAAGTGTGACACTGAGTCGAACAGGTTCACCGACACGCGGAGACGGTGGAGAAAATCTAAGGCTTTGCGATACAAATCCGATATTCGGCTCTGTTGGTCCTACCAAGGCATGGCTCAAGGACATCACTGCAAAACAGGTTGCCAGAAAATCGCTCTCGGAACCTGCCCATCTGCCATCAGGTTCCTGTTGTGTAACCATCATCTGTGAGAACTCGTCATACCAATTATATCCAGCCAGGGTGTCTACAGTAGGCGGGATGTCACAGAACCGTTGCAAGGAAAGTAGATAATAATAAAGCCATGAATTTGATCCGGGATTCCGAGTCAAAGTCCAATGCTTTTTCAACCAAGCGATGCCTTTCTGAATCTGTGAATCACCGACGGGTACCCCACATGCCCGAAGTGCCCACAATCCCGTTGCGGTCATACTTCCATAAACACCTATTGCCCACGGTGAACCTTCGTCAACTAAGTTATAGAGCCATCCACCAGTTTCTGTTTGATTTCGGCGTATCCACCGTTCGGCGCGTGCCCACGTATCTGCTGGAATGTCAAGTCCCCACTGCTTCGCAGCATAAAGCGCATAGATAACCATGTTCATGTGTGCACCGTCAGCTGAGTATCCGTATCCCCAACCACCATCGTCCCTATCGTCCGCAAATTCACTGCCAGGTATAGGCAATTGCTTTTTAACTAATTGGTTGACGGCGAATTGGGCGCGTTCTCTATGTGCGGGATCTTGTGTTGCAACCAACACTGGAATAATCACTGCGAATTGGTAAACGTCGAACTCGTTCCAGTCCCGATTCAGCAGAAATTCTAAGCCTTTTTGGATTGACGGGTCTGATAATTTGTGTCCTGTTGCGAAGAGTGTTTGCAGTGCTAAAGCGGTCTCTTGGGTCTGATCTTCGCCGAAATGCCAATTATCACCGGGAATAAAATTTTCAGCTAACCCTTTCAGACTCGCACCACACATGATGCAAATTAAGATGAGTTGGTTCTCAGTGCCACATTGTAAACAGGTACGACTATGTTTTCCCTGCTGTGCTTTTATCCAAGTGATTCCTTTTGATATTGCTCCCTGAATTTGATCCTGCGTAACAGGGGGAAATGTGAGTTTTTCTGCGACCAGCGTTGCATGTGTGATGTTGTTTTCTGCATTTCCTTCTTCAATATGTGTATCACCGGAAGGATTCACAACAGCATAAATTTCTGTTTTACCCGGGGGTGGCTGCCATTGTGCTTGTACACGATCGGTCCTTCCCGATTTCAATTCCAAGATTACATCTGTACAGAGAATTTGGAGCGGTTGTGTCGCCGGATCCGCCTCGTAAAGGTCTACTACCAAATCTTCATTCATTGTTGGCGTCCCTTCCCCAATGTTTTTCACTTCAACCCAGATGGTAATTTCCTCGCCCTCAACTGGATTAGGATTGGAAAAGGTAATACTATTAACATCGACATAAAAGTCTGGCAGCTGCGCAAATCCACTTGTGGCAAACAATCCGGCAATAAAGATTGCGATTGTCAATCTTAAGAACAAGTTTGGGAAATCTATATGCTGAGCCAGAAGGGAATACCTAATCATAATGCACCTCACACATTATCCGAGCAGCTGTGATCATGCCCGCGAGTGCCACAACCAGATTTACGTCTATTTCTAAACGAGGCGAATATAGCGACTCAATTCCTTTTTAGTTTCCTGTCCAATATCCAACAGAAACAGAAGACGGCTGTGGGATAGGGTTCTTGAATAAAGGTTGACCTGCTGAACTCCATTTACTAATTTCACCTTGGAAGGTTTCACCGAGCAGGTCTGCTATCCAAATACCACCATCCGCTGGTGAAAGAGCTATTGCTACAATTGCCATTCCCGCACCAAATTCAGCCTTTTTGCTTCCATCGGGTCCTAAGTTGATTAACATAGACTGTTGAGAGACTACCCAGAGGGTTCCATCTATTGGGTTGATACGGGGCGACGTAGGATTCGGAATATCGGTAATTTCCACAAGTTTCTGTCCACTCGCTGAAACCCGCATCAGAACACTATGCTGACTGTCGGCAATCCATGCGTTTCCTTCGTAGTCAACGCTCACACCTTTCGGTTCCCCCATAGCTGGTGCGTCTACTACTTTGTTGCCTGCTGCGTCATAACGTGCAATTGGACCTCGAGCATTGGTTATCCAGGCGGAACCATCTTTAGGATTCACTGCTACAGCCGGTTCGTGCGCTGCTATTGTCGCGACAACTTGAGTGCCATCGCCAGATACTTTCTTGACTGCATCAAGTCCAGCGATCCATGCAGAGCCGTCTGCGGGGTTAATAGCTATCTGGTTCGGACGCGTAATATCTGGAATTTCTGCAAAGTCACCAGTGTTCGGATTATAACGATAGACGGTATTTGCAGCAGAAACTGCGATCCAAACGACACCGTCCGCAGGATTCACTTCTGCAGCACTTGCCTGTGTTAAATTCGGAATGACTGTCGGATCTGCTTGACCATTGGCATATAACTTATAAATCGTTTCTCCACCACTCACAACCCAACATTCGCCGTTATATTGTCCGTAGCTGGTAGCAACCGTCAGTCCTAACAGTATCACTACCCAGAATATCTGCTTCATAATTTATATCTCCTCTTTTTAAACTGTGTGCGCTTTGTAAACGCGCCATTTATAGTCTTTCATAAGAGCGCGCTGACGCGACGCTTCCATACTTAAATCCTAACACAGTTTATGTTAATCTGCAAGGAATTTTGTCTATACATACAATGCAATCGCCCTGTTTAAGATATAAAGAAGGTTGAAGAATTCGGATTTTGCTTTTCCTTAGAATATTGTGAGTGGATCTTGTATACTAAGTATCAGAGACATTTGAACTTATGGAGAGCTGAAAATCCGTGAATCTCTTTGCGTAGCATCACTCGTACCACACCAAGCGAGTACTTCTAAGGTTCTAACACACACTTATCTCTTGGATGTTCCATCGATAGCGGAGTCGTAGAAACGAAAGTTCTTAAATTGTTTATCCGTAAACTTTTTTGAAACTTTTTTCGTTGAAAGGTGTCTAATAAGATAAGAAAAGTAAACTTGACAAATTAAGCGAGGGAATCGAAATGAAACGCGCACATTTCTACTGCCTGACTTTAGTCGTGGTGCTTCTAATGGTGGGGATCAGCATGGTAAGTATGGCTGAAGTTGCTGTTTTGAACATAGAAATTTCTGGGGTCGTCACTAACACTGATGCTCAGAAGATCAAGCGATTATTAGAGCCGTGGGCTGATGCAAAAGACATCACCTTTGAGATACCCCTTGATAAAAACGGAAGAAAACGGATTTTCAGTACACTCGTGAAAATTAAACCCAGACAAGGGGTCTCTAAGTATAGTGAAACACATACGTTTGACGTCTATGACATCATGCGTCAACTCAACGATTCGCGCTTCAGAGGCAGACATGGGCTTGGGTTTTCTCGTGTCCTCAAGAGCGAAGCCACCATTCGCGGCGACCTGTTCGCACACCCGGGTTTTGCCCGAAGTTATCTCCGCAATGTTCCATCTTGGCGACGTTGGCGACCAGACACCTCCAACATCCACCATGCCATGACTGCTGGAAGCGAGGAGCAGAAGTTTGTTTTCAGCACAAGCCCCGAATTCGATCAACTGCGGATTGACGCGGCAAATAACGATAAACCCGTTGAGGTACAAGGCATAATCGCCGGATTTGATGGTCCCTACCCCATTATATCGGTACGCAAGTATGAGGTGGGCTATCATCTAAAGAAAAATGCGTCTGAAGCGAAAACGGTGGGACAACCTACCTACGACTATCTGGAAAAATAGTAGGATAATCATCTATAGATCTTTTGGTATATAAGTTTTCCTGCCAAACCCTCTGCTTTAGCGTGTTGAGATGTCAAGACTGATATCCGCCGGTATTAAATAGTACAACGCGTTCGGATGGTTCAATCATCCCGTCTGAAACGAGTTGTTTGAGTGCCGCGACTGTCGCTGCGCCTTCAGGACAGGTCAGGAGTCCTTCGGTTGTGGGTAGTAATTGCATTGCCTCACGAATGGCTGCGTCCGTAACAGCAATCGCGGCACCGTTGCTTTTACGAATCGCCTCCAAAATAAGAAAGTCTCCAATTGCTTGTGGCACGCGTAAACCACTCGCAATGGTATCTGCGTTGCGCCAAGGTGTTGCTTCAGTAACACCCTCTTCCCATGCTTTGACAATGGGGGCACATCCTGTTGATTGCACCGAGATAAACCTAGGTCTTTTCCTACCAATCCAACCGATCGCTTCCAATTCTGCAAAACCTTTCCACATTCCTACTATCCCTGTGCCACCACCCGTAGGATAGATGATCACATCAGGTAATTCCCAATCGAACTGCTCCGCAAGCTCAAACCCCATTGTCTTTTTGCCTTCTACGCGGTAGGGTTCCTTCAGGGTTGACACGTCAAACCAGCCTTCTTGGTTCTTTCGCTCCGCTACAATCTTTCCTGCATCCGTAATTAAACCGTCAATGAGCGTAACATCGGCACCAGCGAGTTGACAGGTCTGTTTATTAAAGGCGGGGGTGTCTTGTGGCATGAAGATGTGTGCAGTAATGCCTGCAGCGGCGGCATACACCGCAAGTGCAGTCGCTGCATTGCCAGCGGAAGGGATCGCTAATGCAGTGAGTCCAAGCGATTTAGCTTTAGATACCGCCATTGCCAATCCACGTGCCTTGAAGCTTCCTGTGGGCAACCGCGATTCGTCTTTCACCCAAACCTCTGTAAGTCCAAACCTTGCACCTAACCTTTTGGTATGGATAAGCGGAGTCATCGTTTCGCCAAGCGATACCATATCTTCTGAGATTGATATAGGTAGAAGCTCAGTGTAACGCCATAGCGAAGAAGGTCGAGATAATAGCGTATCGGGTGTCCACGTTTCTGCCAACTGTTCAAGGTCATAACGAGCAAGTAGAGGCTTTCCACAAACGTTACAGACGTTCTGTGGTGTTGTGTGCGGGTAGATCTCGCTACACTTGCTACATTCAAGATGTTTTATCGTTTCACTGTGCGAGAAAGAGAAATGTTGGCTCAAGTAAATTCCCCTAATATTCCTCAAAATATGGCTGTGAATTAGGATTGCGCGAGTAGTTTGAGAAAGATCGCTTTCATGCTATGGAGACGGTTCTCGGACTGGTCAAAGATAATTGAACGTTCGTCGTTGACGAGTTCACCCGAAATTTCATATCCGTGGTGTGCAGGAAGACAGTGCATGACCCGACACTCGTGTTTCTTTAGCAGTTCAGCGTTCAATTGATACGGCATCATTTTCTCCAATCGACGCTTTCGTTCTTTCGCAAAAGCTGGATCTGTAAAGAATTCCATATCGACCCACGTATCTGTGTAGACAATGTCGCTTTTGGAGATAGCCTTTTCAAGGGCACTCTCTACACCCATACTATCGGTATCAACCTTTTTAAAGAGTCCTTTCTGAGATGCTTCATCCCACAATTCCTTATCAACGGCAGCGGGGTTTACCTCCGGTGCGACGACTGTAACTTCAACGCCTACCTTCATGCCAGCGGCAATCAGAGAATTACAGACATTGTTATGCACACCGATAAAGCACAATTTGACCCCTTCCAGTCTACCGAGATACTCCTGTATCGTCATCAGATCGCCGAGAGCTTGTGTGGGATGGTACTTATCACAACATCCGTTAATGACAGGGACAGTTGCAGCGGCAGCTGCCTCAACGAGGTCGGCGTGTTTCAAGAAACGCGCTAAGATAATATCAACATACGCTGAGAGGACGCGCATCTCGTCGCTAAGATCGGCTAACGCAAAGTTTGTCGTACGCCAATCGAGGTAGTGTGCGTGCCCACCGAGTTGGGTCATGCCGATTTCACCTGCACATCGCGTTCTTGTGGAGGTTTTTTGGAAAAGCAGGCACAGATTCTTTCCACCTACAGCGTGCCTATACTTTTCAGGGTAATTTTTAATCTTCAGACTGTCGTGAACCGTTTCAAGAATATCTGCTTCTGACCAAGGTTTTAGTGTAATTAGGTGCATAATTACCTCCACGGTAGGGTCTTTAAAAACTTACACGCATTTCCTTCTTCCAGCGAATCGGATGACCGCTACCGGTGTAAAAAATAAGAAACTATAATTATACACAACTTCCTAACGAATGTCAAATGTTTCCAACAAGAAACCACTTTACTCTGTATTCCATGGAATTTCGACCCCTAATTCGTCGGCAAGTTGTTCAATCGCTTTCACAGGTTCCCGATGAAGCGGAATACCGTTCGCCTGACGTTCCTGTGTCAATTCCCATTCAATCTCACCCGGAAGGGTAACGCGTGTAAATCCTGCGCGCGGGATAGCCTGACGCGTCATCCGAATTTGCCTATCGATTTCGGACTTGAATTCTACAATAGAGGTAAAACTGGCGATGTTAATTGCAAAGAAAAAGTGAGATGATACACGTTTCTCTCGCGGTGCATCTCCGGGCTGATAATGCTTGTTGATACCCATCAACCCACCACTTAAGGGACCACATAAAACATCCATGACTATTGCAAGAGCAGAACCTTTGGGACCCGCAGCGGGTAGGATAGCAGCAACCTTACTTGGATCGTCGGTTTCGTTGCCGTCGGCGTCAAGTCCCCATCCTAAGGGGATCTTTTCTTGATAGAGGCTCGCGGTTCCAATCCGTCCAGCGGCAGCAGCACCGCACGCCATATCTAAGACGATCGGTGGCTCTTCGCCTGCGGGAATGGCAAACGAAAACGCATTGTTTCCGATCGAAGTACTCCTGGCACCGAAAACAGCGACATTCACGCCGAGTCCATTGGTTGTTGCGAATCCGATCATATCGTGTGCCATCGCTCGCATCGCATGGCTGGAGGCAGCCCCAAAATGATTACTGTTGCGAACAATAGCCACACCAATCGAAGCCGTTTTTGCCTTCTCAATAGCTATGTTCATTGCGCGAACACCGACAAGATGTCCCAAACCGCGGTCCCCATCCAGCAAGACAGAGGCAACATTATCTTCAAGCATTTGAAGTTCAGGAGTGGGGTTTATATCACCGTTGATAATACCACGAACATAACGCGGAACGGCACGGGTTGCATGAGAATGAACACCACGTAAATCCATAAGAACCTGCATTTCTGCGACGGTATCCGCATCTGATTCGGCAACACCCACTTTTTGATAGAGTTGGCTACAGACGGTATGCAATTCTGACGCGTTCACAATTACTTCTTGTTCGTGTCGATTCATGGCTAAAGACCCTCCTACAACATTTTCAATTTACTCTTGTGTCGCAATTTTAGCAGCCTTGGTTATAAAATGCAAATTTGGTTCAGAAAGTGGCATTTTACTTGACTTTACGCATCATGCTATGGTACCATAACTGTATATCAGAAATACATCCTAATATTCAATATACAACTTTGTCTGTTGAAAGCAAAGTCCAGCCTTTTTAGCATAGGGAGCAGGTCGATGATTTTGCCCAACTATATTCTGCGTGGCATCTTCTTGGTTATGATGCTGGCATTGGTTACGACATTTACCGCTAATCCCGTTGAAAAGAATACTTCCGACTTTTCGCAAAACGGAGTGCTATTTCTTGAACAGTATTGTTTCACTTGCCATGGCGGGGACCAACCTGCTGCCGAACTCTCCTTGGATTCATTTACAGATAATCATTCCCTAATCAAGAATCGTGATGTATGGGAACGGATTCTGGACATGATAACGACAGGTCAGATGCCACCATCTGACGGCGATCAGCCATCAATGGAAGAGTCGGAATCTTTTGTTGCACATGTTGAAGCAATCTTTGAACACGCGGATCGCACAGCGAAACCGGATCCTGGGCGGGTGACAGTACGCCGACTCAATAAGGTCGAGTACAAAAATACTGTCCGAGACCTACTCGGTGCTGATTTCAACCCTACTGAAAACTTTCCAGCAGACGATGTCGGACACGGCTTTGATAACATCGGTGATGTCCTCACTATGTCCCCGCTTCTAATGGAGCGATACCTTGAAGCCGCCGAGGCAATCGCCACGCGGGTCGTCTTGCTGAAGCGACCGCCACCATTGAAACGTTACCAAGGAAGCAGCAGCCTTGAACCGAAACACGACGACGTTCCTAATGAACGTTTCCGCCTACTCGATCCATCCGCCACAGAGGCGTGGAAATCCGGTCCCTTTACAGCGGACGCCACATATTTAAATATATTCCCCGATGCCGAAGTCGTCTATCGCGCAACTCTTTATGCCGAAACCGATAGTGAACGACCAGTGGAAGTGGCTTTATTCATTCAAGGTGAGGCATTGGAGATACTTACACCGCCGGATAAACTCACACGGTTAGTTGGTGTGGATCCGACAGTGGATAACAACATCAAGGTTCTGAAAACCTTCAAGATTACCGCTCAGGATGCCAAAAAAACACAGACCATTGAGACCTTTATTACCGGTATTCCTAACATTGAAAGAGTGGGAATAGCGATGGTCAAGCCTGTAGACGGTAAGCCACACGCTAAACTCCAGATTCGCTCACTGTGGTCAGAAGGTCCATTGGAGTCGAGACCCGATTCTCACTTCAAAATTTTGGAATGCACACCTGAAATCTCTCAAGCAGAACAGACACGTGAAGTGCTAACGCGCCTGCTTCGGCGAGGTTACCGTCGCACGCCGACCGAAGATGAGATAGAACAACTTGCCCAGTTTGTAGAATCAATCCAATCCGATGGTGCAGTGTGGGAAGCAGGTATCCAAACGGCGATTAAAGTCGTTCTGTGTTCACCCAAATTCCTATTTCGATTGGAACTCGACGATCGTCCGCAAACGCCTGATCCGTATCCGATTGACGAGTTTCAACTCGCATCACGGCTCTCCTATTTCCTGTGGAGCAGTATGCCGGACGACGAACTCCTTGGACTTGCTGAAAAAGGGCAACTTACTGTTAATCTGAAGTCCCAAATTCAACGCATGTTAGCGGACCCAAAGGTATCGGAATTGGGACGGAACTTCGGATCCCAATGGCTTCAGATCCAACGCTTAATAACAGCCGCGCCCGATCTCGAAAAATTTCCGACATTCACAGGTAGTTTACGTTTAGCAATGTTAAAGGAGACGGAACTTTTTGTTGAATCAATCTTTCGCGAAGACCGGAGTATACTCGATCTAATTGATGCCGATTACACCTTCCTCAATCAAACTATAGCGAACCACTATGGTATTATTGATACACAAGGAAATTGGATGGGACACAAAGAACCCGTACCCGGTGGTGAAGAAATTAAGGGTAGGTCGTTTCGACGCGTCAAGTTGCAGGGCACCTCACGCGGTGGGATACTTAGTCACGCCAGCGTCTTGACCGTAACCTCTAACCCAACACGTACCTCTCCTGTCAAAAGGGGACGCTGGGTACTGGAACAGATACTTGGTACACCCCCGCCACCCCCGCCACCAGATGTCCCAGAATTAGAAGAAGAGGGTGAGAAGGTCCATGCGACCACATTGAGGGAACGCCTTGAACAGCATCGCGAAGATCCAGCTTGTGCTAACTGTCATGCTAAAATGGATCCAATAGGGTTCGCACTTGAAAACTACAATGCCATTGGGTCTTATCGGTGGAAAGATGGCGAAGTAGATATTGATACCACGGCGGAATTACCAGACGGAACGATGTTACACGGTATAACAGACCTGAAACGGGTTATTCAAGACAGAAAACAGCAGTTTGCACGCTGTTTGGTAGAGAAGATGTTAACTTATGCTTTAGGTAGAGGATTGGAATATTACGATCGATCGACTGTTGAACGTATCGTCGCACAACTCGAAACTCAGGACTACAAAAGTTCAGTGCTTATTACAGAAATCGTCAAAAGCGATCCGTTCCGTTTGCGACGTGGTACAAAGGACGAATATAATGCGGATTATTAATAATTTCGTTCTTCTTACGATCATAGTTCTCCAACTAAGTTGTTATGCATTTCCTTATAAAACACTAAATCAAAACCCTATGTTACAGTTGGAGGAAAATTATTCTGTCTATTTGGATTCTACATGGACCAAAAAACACGCGCATGCGCTTTTAAAGGTCTTTGAATCCATACCTCCAGATCTGAAACTGCACTTTTCAAGGTGGAATATCAGTAACGATGACTTGGAAAATGGAATTAAGATTGAATCTAAAGATAAGTTAAAATACGTTACTATTAGTAGAAATATCCTTCCGATTGAGGAATCTCAAAAGATAGACAGATCTCAAGAAGTGGAAGTACTTCAAGAGGTATTATCATCGGAAAATGTTCTGTATTATGCTGTCGTTCAATTCATAACAGAGAATGGAACAAACAGATCTGCCATAAAATCAATATTAAGATATAGGTATGGCATTAGTATAGATATACCGTCTTATGCTGCACTAACCAAAGGGCTCACAAACAGAACAGCAGAAGACTATTCCGATTTTGAAAACGAAGATCTGATGCTTATCATATCAACACTTGAAAAATTCCCTCAGCCATTGCGTAAAACGCCGCAACTAAAGTATATAGTTCGTAGAATTGACGATGATGACGGGGATAGAAGGGGATTTAGTACAGCTGTGCCAGGTCGCGGTTATATAGATTTTGCTGGATCTATTTTTGGGCACCATTATTTTCGCAATACGCGTCGCATAATTGCCCACGAGAAGGCACATTTTTTATGGGCTTATGCTTTTAATTACCAACTTAAACTGGATTGGGTGGAACTTGGAGGATGGCATCAAGATCCAAACAGTGAATCGGGTTGGTCAACAACTAAAAACCGATCAGAGTTTGTATCAGATTATGCTTATGAAGAAGATCCAAATGAAGACATGGCGGAAAGTATCGCGCATTATCTTATATCTCCAGAGAGACTCCGTTCCTGTTGTCCTGCTAAATATGATTTTATTCATAAGCGGGTTATGCTTATGTATGGCAAAGGTTTTGTCCCGTCTAATCTGATGTAAATTAATCTGACAATAATATTGACTTATGGTAAACTAAATACCAACGATGGGAGATGCTTATGAGTACATCAAAAAAACAATTTTCACGTCGGACGTTTTTACGCGGTTTAGGGGTCAGTGCTGCCCTACCGTGGTTAGGAACGATAGGTTCTCTTGCAAGTTGGGCAGATACCTTCCCAGACGGGAAAACGATTACCCGCTACCCTGATCCAGCTGTTGAAGTCATTGACTCACGTTTCGCTCAGTACAAGGTTGGGAACGCTGTTATAGAACGGTTATGGACGGGATCACGTTGGGCAGAGGGACCTGTCTGGTTCGGAGACGGTGGCTACCTTCTTTGGAGTGATATTCCAAACAATCAGATTCTGAAATGGCAGGAAGCCACCGGTATGGTGAGCGTCTATCGCAAACCCGCTAACTATACCAACGGACATACGCGCGACCGACAAGGTAGGCTCATCAGTTGCGAGCACGGCACACGGCGGGTCACACGCACCGAATATGATGGCACGATTACTGTCATTATAGATAACTTTAATGGAAAACGCTTCAACGCACCGAACGACGCTGTAGTCCATCCAGATGGACATATTTGGTTTACGGATCCGGGATACGGTATCCTTACCCATTATGAAGGACACAAAGCAGAATTTGAATTGCCTACTTCCGTTTATCGCCTGAATCCAGACACTGGCGAAGCGGTTGTTGTGACGGAGAAAATCGAAAGACCGAACGGTATCTGTTTTTCACCCGATTACTCCAAACTTTACGTTGCTGATACCGGTCCACCGAAAAATATTGTTGTACATGATGTTGTAAACGGTGAAGGGGTGGCTAATAAACAGGTATTTGCTGATATGGCACCTGGTGCTGCTGACGGTCTTCGATGTGATATTGATGGCAATCTATGGGCAGGTGCAGGTTGGGTTGGCGAAGGCTACGACGGCGTACATATTTTCGCTCCAGATGGAACGCTTATCGGTAAAATTCACCTCCCAGAAATTTGTGCGAATATCTGTTTCGGTGGCGTAAAACGAAACAGACTTTTTATGGCCGGCAGTCAATCTCTCTATTCAGTTTACGTCAATGCCCAAGGGATGCCCTATTTTTAGGCGTCAGCAGTCGATAGGAATCGGAGTTGCCTCCTATAGGAAACTGAATGCTTCTCATAAACACTTGACAAGTCATAAAAAACAAAGTATAATTGTGTTATAGGAGTTCTGAAACGAGAAATCATACAGTGACAGCAGCAACTTTTCACAAAGTTTAAGTGTGGGAAGTTGACGAAGGAACAGTTATGAATACATCAAAGCAACTATCACGTCGAACGTTTTTACGCGGTCTGGGGGTCAGTATAGCCTTACCCTGGCTGGAAGTCATGGGCCCCGTCACATCATGGGCGAATGCTCCTACCAGCGCACAGACAGTTCCGAATCGGATGGCTTTCCTTTACGTGCCTAATGGAAAAATCATGGAAGATTGGACTCCGCAGCAGGTAGGAACTGACTACGAGCTCACGGATATCCTGAAACCGCTGGAAAATGTGAAGGACAAAATGCTGGTGCTCAGTGGGCTGACCGCTGATAAAGCCCGTGCTAACGGTGATGGCGGTGGTGATCACGCCCGAGCAATGGCAGCCTTCCTGACAGGCGCACAACCCCGTAAAACCGATGGTTCTGACATTCACGCTGGCGTTTCCGTTGACCAAGCCGCTGCATCGCGTGTCGGTAATCGGACCCGTATGCCCTCGCTTCAACTGGGAATTGATCCTGGGAGAAGGGCAGGAAATTGTGACTCCGGGTATAGCTGTGTCTATTCATCAACAATGTCATGGCGTTCTGCTACGCAACCGCTTCCTAATGAGGTTAATCCGAAACTCGCCTTTGAACGGTTGTTCTCTTCTCTACCAGATACACAACGGGCAGAACGCGACCAGCAGCGAAAGAGTATCCTTGATTTTGTGAAACAGGATTCACAAAATCTGGTCCGTCAAGTCAGCGGGAACGATGTCCGTAAACTCGACGAGTATTTTTCTTCTATCCGAGACATTGAACTCAGAATCGAATCGGCTGAAAAGTTTCCACCCATCGAAAGTCCAGACTACACTGTACCAGAGGAAATTCCAGCAGATTATCAGGAGCATCTGCGTCTCATGATGGACCTCATGGTACTCGCGTTTCAAGCAGATATAACCCGCGTTACAACCTTTGTTCTTGCGAATGAAGGGAGTAATAAACCCTATCCGTTTGTAGATGTTTCTGAGGGACACCACTATTTGTCGCACCACAGTGGAGATGAAGAGAAGATAGAAAAAATTAAACGGATTGATATCTTCCATTCACAGCAGTTGGCATACCTCTTAGAAAAACTCAGCACCACTCCTGAAGGCGACGGTTCGCTGTTGGATAATTCAATGATTCTCTACGGCAGTGGAAACGCAGACGGCAACCGACACAGCCATCATGACCTTCCGATTATACTTGCTGGCGGCGGTTGTGGCACGATTAAGACGGGTCGTCATATCCGCTATCCAAAAGAAACACCCCTCAACAATCTCTGGCTATCAATGCTCGATCGTATGGATGTTGGTTTGGCGCAATTAGGCGATAGCACTGGCAGTTTACAAGGACTCTCTTAACTTCTAAATGAATATAGGCGTACCGCAAAGCACGCCTATATTCCACTCCCCTATACTCTTCTTATCTCTAATACCTCTGCGGCCGCACGTATTTCGATTTCCTGACCCAACAATATTTCTCCCAAATTAGTTTACCTCTACATATAGTGTAGGTTTCATACAAGTATCATCTAAATTCACTGTAAAACCTGGGTCATGTATCGGCATTTCGTGAAATTGATGGAAGCAACGTCAACCAATGAAGCAATTTATACGTTTCATACTACGATCTTGGCTGGAGATCCCTAATAGTCAGGAACATTTCCTAACCATTATGCCTATGCACTGGAGTCCTAAGTCGAATTCACTTTAGAATAGTCAAAATCTCCAATCATAGGTGATTCTATAAGCGTTTCCAGAAAGGAATACAAAAATGAAACTAAAAAACACCATTAAATTCTCGTTAAGTCTGCTCATTCTGTTCGTAGCAGGGTGTGGAGATACGCCTGATGAGAATCCAATTAAATCCGACAATGTCATTTTACATACTAATACCGGTGACGTTAAGTCAGACAAAATACCGACAGCGACAGCTATATCTATGAGCGATCCAGACGAGACGATTGAAGCAGATATGGTTCTCTTAGACACTCCACTATTTGTTTCGACTCTACAAGGATCCGTTTATATGGATGATGCAGGCGAAGCGGTGAGAGTCGACTTATATCGCATGAATGAGGCTACGATAACAGGTGATACATTGACGGTTAACGTATCCTACACTGGCGGATGCGAAACTCACGAATTTACACTCATTGCCGCGGAGTCATTCAGCGGGTCTGATTCTGTTACGATAGACATCTCCCTTGCACACAATTCGAATGGTGACAGGTGCAGGAAGTGGCTAACTGAAGATTATCATTTTAATCTTGAGCCAATTAAAGCCTTGTATCAAGAGGTATACCAGCAAAATTCAGGGACTATCATTTTACGTCTCGATGACGTTCCTAACGAATTAGAAGAAATTGCCTACGAATTTGATAGTTAACGTGAGTTCGACTTAGGACTTTGGTGAATAAATAGGTAAACCTATCAAAGGACAAACAACACTATTCACTCTGTATTAGTGCACATCTTCAGTGGAAGACCCCGTCTCAGCGATCCGCATCAGTTCCTCGTCGTCCAGATCAAGGTCTACATCCTCTGAATACGGTTGAGGGACCTTGTACGGGGTCTTGGCGTAAATCTCAACGACATTGTCGTCTGGATCATAGAAGTATATAGCCAGAGCAATGCCGTGAGTCACAACGCTTCGTATCTTTACGCCTTCCGACTTCAGAAGCGCATAAAACCGCTTTAAATCCGACAGATTCTCAACAATAAACGAAACCTGTTGAACAACCCTGGCTCCCGCTGGAGCGTCTCTGCCGGGGCACAACGCCAGTTCGTGGTGTTCCTCATCAGGTTGTGCGCTCAAGAAGATAATGTGCCCTTCCGGGTGCTCATCAGTGACAGTGAGACCCAGAATACGGGTATAGAAATCCAAGGATTTCTGTACATCAGTGCAGTAGAGTCCTACATGTCCAAGTTCTTTAACAGCTAACATTTTTCACCCTCCTGTAGTATCTAAATCATGAATCCCATCTTATCATGAAACCAGAAGATAATCAAATCAATCCTGTGTCTATGGATTTTATACCTCTATCTATGGTGATAGACCATTGAAAAAACATACCTTTCAGTGAGAATTTGATAGTTAGTAAGAATTTTACATTTTTCAGCCAAATATACACCTTATTTCACAAGTTTAAGTCCACGAACCCAGTCATCACCTGACTTTTTAGCAAGTTTATCATTACTTAGGCAAATAAATTACTGATAATAGGTTTCATTATCAGTAATTTTTAAGATAATGAGTTTCATTATCAAATATAATTCAAAAGTTTCATACTCTGTTTTCCTTTTCTGTAGTGTCAGAGATTTCACGTCTTCCGACGTATGCCTACTGCTGTCGATCGGAGATGTCACGAACTTCTATCTTGACGGTCAGCGAGTTGTGCACGCAGGCGTTCTAACTCAGCCTCTGCTTCCCGTCGGCGTGCAGCCTCTGCTGCCGCCAAGGTTTCGGCTTCCACTCTCCGGCGTTGCTCCTCCATCCTCAAGTGCTGCTCCTCCGCTCTCCGGCGTTGCTCCTCTATCCTTAGGTGTTTCTCTTCAATAGCGGTCGTAATCGGGGTACCATCAGGGAGATACGGACGCAAAAGCCTGACATGGCTCCGAAGCTGGTCTTCCCAGCGAAACCAGAGATTTAAGGCTTCGCTAAACAAACCGCCTTGGGCATCGGGGACAATTTCGACGATGGCACCAGTAGGACTCCGCTGCCACCCACGAAATTCTGGAGGCTTCTCCATCTCAGGTTGATGGATAAAGTATTCTTGAACCCCCATATCTATCAGATACAGTCTAACTTTTTCGTGCCGGTCCTGATTCGCTGTTGAATCGGAAAGGAATTCAAATACAGTAGTAGGGACAGCGCCTTCGGACCAGGTGTAAAAACTGCCACGCTGTGGAAATTTGTTGGCACCAAGCACTATATAGACATCTGGGGCGACAAATTTTGTGATGTCCCCTTCACGGTAGTAGATGAAGTTGTCAACCCCAATATAAATATGCTCATTGATTTCAAAATATCGCGAGAGTTGATCGTAAAAAATAGTAATCTGATCAGCATGAAATCCTGTCGCTGCCATAGGTTCATCGTCCTCACAGGGGTAGCCTTCAATGTACATGGTCGGCTTTCCACTCGCTTTTGGAAAGACAGGCATATACTTCCTTTGCTTGAGTTCAAAGTCGCTTCGGGTATTCATCACTTTCTTCCCTGTCGGAGACTTTAGAAGCCCGATAGATGCTTAAAGCATTCCTCAACCTTTTTGAAAATTTTTAGAAACGGGATCCATTATTTTCATGCAAGTTTAGCAGAATACGTATCCTTTGTCAAGGGGAAATTACCAATCCTTAAATGGAAAGATTCGCGTTTCTGTCGCCATTCCGTAAAAACTCCATAGACTGCCCGCGACAAACTCACCGAGGATTAATCCGAGAAAGAAGGGGACTGCCTTACGATGCAACTGCAAACCACCCTGTTTAATAATCACCCATTTTGCAATAGTGCTAATCACAAGCGAAATCCATAGCCAGTTCATACACCAATCCGCTGCACCTGAAACAGCATAACCGACAGCATGAAACGGCCACCAAAAGAAACGCATCCGTAAAAACATCAAAAGGAACGTGAAACCCATGCCGATGCCCATCGCTGACACTTCAGGAACGTTCGGTCCCATTGGGAAATTGAGCTGTTGTTGAAGTCGATTGAAAGGATGTCTCGCAAAGCCTCCTGCTGCTCCAAAGTGGTACACATCATGTAGATATGCCCAGAAAGAACCGATTGAACCGACAAGCACCGCCAACAGCATTGCCCACACCAGCGGTTTCGGATTAAAACGCGCACGTGAGGCAAGTTGGAACCCCTCTAACTGATGCGGCATTGGATGACTACGGTGCGCACGATTAAAGAAAAATAAAAAGGAGAGTGCTGTAAGGTTAGGACCACCCATACCTCGTGATCCGAGAATCGCAGGTAAGGCGTAGTCTGGTCCCATAAAATGTAGGTCGTGGGCAGGAGCACCAGATTCTACGCGCATCCGTGTGATACCTGTTGATAACGCAAAATACATCGCAAAGAAAGCTATACCGAGAGAAATACTGATGCCTATTTTCACAGAAAATGCTATAAGATAGACACACCCTAACACAATACCGATGATAGCAGTTCGGTATCGCATAGGCTCAACCGATTCATCAAGATTGGAGTGTCCCGTAAAAACCTGCTTGAAGACTTCAGCAAGATATTTTCGGCTTGCCCATATCGCGAAAATTGCCAAACCAAGATACGCACCCAGTGACTGCTGTCGGTCATAGGGAAAACCGGGTAATCCTCGAATCCCGATGATTGCGCCTGCAACCCGCTGCATTTTGCGAAACAGATAGAAGAACCAACAGGAAAACGACAAATCCAAGGGCATAAAGAACCCGAGTCCGATGACGAACGGATAGATAGAAAATGGGGTCCAACCGATAGCGTTCCAAGGCTTATCCGTAAAAAATTGGCTGATGTTCCGAAACCGAACGCCAATAATCGGGATTGTCGGAAATAGGTAACTAAACCCGTTAATAAGGTTCAGCAGTGAGACGAGTATAAAGGCTGTCCAAAATACCTTACCTCGATAGAACTTCGCACCACTATCTCGCGTCATTTCTAACGGCAGTTGGATAATCGGATAGGCAAGTTTTTCGCGTTCAGTCCACTGCTTCCGTAGTACAACGTTGATACACAACATGACAAACACAAGCACCACAATAAAACTCGTCCACCACAAGGTCGGACCAAGCCATGCCTGTAGTACTTCTACGCGATAAAGGGTAGTTTGTCCTTCATAAAACCCTTCTAAAATGTACTTATCTTGGACTGTTCCCCATGTCGGCATGTATCGATGGATAAGTTCTCTCCATTCGTTTTCTGGCGTGTCAAACCAAAATACGTGTCCGATCATCGGGATGAGCACTTGCGTGTGGTCATGTGACGCGATAGCACTCGCCATACAAAGCATTACATAGATGACAAGCAACTCACCGTGGGTCATTGCCCACTCTCGTTTTATCCGACGTACCAGTAGATTGAAAAGGGTAATCGTAAACACAAAGAAGACGGCATTGAAAAAGAGCGACATCGTCGTCGGAAAAAGACCCCACCAAACCATCTCCGTATACATAATCCAATAGCAGTTGATAGGGATAAGGATGAGTGATATTATAACTGATTTTAGGGTGACCCCGCGGCTTAAAGCGAGAGGCATTTCTTTCTCCTGTAGTTCTTTAAATCTGGTATGTCTATTCCAATGCCGATCGGAGCATCTGTACAATCTCCAGATGTCCCTTCGACTCCGCAAGCGTTAAAGCTGTATCACCTTGCTTATTTTTTAAGGTGGCATTAGCGCGGTTCTCAAGCAGAAGTTGGACGATGTCTGAATACCCTCGCCACGCTGCATACATCAATGCTGTTTCTCCGGTCCGGTTTTGTGTGTTTACTGACGCTCCTTTTTCAAGCAACTTTCTGGTTATCTGAAAATTTCCAGTTTTGTGGATAATGAAGATCAGAGGTGTATTGCCATTGGGGTCTGTGATGTTCACTTCTGCCCCGTTTTCAACGAGAAACATCGCTACTTCCCCGTATCCTTTTTCAGCAGCAATCTGTAACGGGGTTCTGCCGAGAGCATCTTTTATATTTACATCTGTGTTTATGCTACGAACCGCTGTAATATCGTCGGTCCACACCGCTCTGAAGAGTATTCCTTCAGGTGTATCTGGAAATTCAGTGATAATGTGCTCCCGATTCGCAGACAGATTTTCATAGACTCGCACAACACCACTGTGCCATCGGACTTCAACACTATCAACGCTGGTGTATGACCCTAATCCAAAATGAAGTCGGGCATCATGACTGGACAGGTAGCTTGCCCCCGGATTAACCTCTTGGATCTGTGTATGTCCACTGGTTGTCAAAGTAACGCGCGTCCCGATTCCATCACGGCTGCTTACAACACCGACGGTTTTAACGCGAACCCAATTGTGTTGTGTCGCGTTATCGTTTCGCAGTAAAGTTGCAGGACCGTTAGATTGTGTAACAAGCAGATCCACGTCGCCGTCATTATCGTAATCGCCGAAGAGTGCTCCACGGCTTACCGCAGCACGTTGAAAATACGCACCAGCACTCTTGGAGATCTCTTGAAAGGTGTTATCTCCTTTATTAACGAAAAGTTGATCAGGTTGACGGTAGGTTAGAACGTCGTGTGTATCTTCAATATTGTCGATGATATGTCCATTCGCGATGAATATATCCCGCCAACCATCATTATCGGCATCAAAGAAGCCTATGCCGAACCCTACAAAATGGAAACTCTCTTTACCGAGATGTGCCTCATAAATGACATCAGTAAAAGTCCCGTCCCCGTTGTTACGGTAAAGCGCATTGGTTTCATAAGAGAGGTTCGTAACAAAAATATCGATCCATCCATCGCTGTTGTAATCGTCGGCAGCAACACCCATACCTGCTTGTGCAATACCGTCGAAACTGTAGGCGCATCCGGCAAGCAGCGAGATTTCGCTGAATGTCCCATCACCGTTATTATAGAAAAAATCGTTTCGGGTGTCGTCGTTTGCAACATAGATATCGGGGGCACCGTCGTTGTTGAAATCTGCTGAGACGACCCCTAATCCCTTGCCATGAAACAAGCCACCGATACCTCCTACTCCGGCTTCTTGACTGACATCAGTGAATGTCCCGTCACCGTTGTTGCGATAGAGTGTATCAGGTGCGCCTTCAAAAAGGGAGGGATGACAATAGGTCTGTGTATTTCCTTCTCCACAAGGAAGATAGGGTACGTCCAATGAATACACGAGATAGTTGACGACGAATAGATCAAGGTGTCCATCTCGGTTGTAATCAAGGAATGTCGCACTACTGCTCCAACTCGGGTCACCGACCCCGGCAAGGCGTGTGACATCGGTAAAAGTCCCATCACCGTTGTTGCGATAGAGAACATTTGCACCGAAATTGGTCACGTAAAGATCTACGTAGCCATCGTTGTTGTAGTCAGCACAAGCCGCTCCTTGTCCATAGTTGCCTCGGTTGCCGACTTTCGCCGTTTCTGTGATGTCGGTAAACGTGCCATCCCCATTGTTATAATAGAGCGCGCTAAATGCCTGTTTTGCTGAAGTCGACTCGTCCCAATATCCACTATTGACGAGATAGATGTCAAGGTAACCATCGTTGTCCGCATCGAAAAACGCACCACCAGCACCGAGAGTTTCAGGCAGATGATACGCTCCTTCAGCACCATTGATGTGCTGAAAGACAATACCTGCCTCCGAAGTCACATCTACAAATTCCACTTGTGCAGATGACAGCAACGGGACAGCGGATATAATCAGTATTATGAAGGTGGATATGTTCTTACTCTTCATGTGAAGGCGTGACATCTTTTGCGAGACGGAATCCGATAAAACTGGTGCCGATTTTTGGATACTGACCGATTCTGGTTGAACACCTCGCTAACATCTCACGGTTCAACCACGAACCACCTCTCACAACGCGCCGACTACCAACCAAAGGTCCTTTTGAATTTCTGTCAGGACTATGGTGGTAGAAGGTTTCAGAGTACCAATCGGCTACCCACTCCCAGACATTGCCTGCCATATCATAGGCACCGTAAGGACTCACCCCTGTTCGATATGATCCAACGGGTTGCAAATGTTTACCTGATTGATTCCATACGTTTGCGTGAAGGGTTGTACCCTTGATAGATTGTCTGAATGTGTTACCCCAGGGCCATCTTCTTTCCTTTGTTCCGCGCGCTGCTTTTTCCCATTCTGCTTCAGTTGGTAACCGCATGCCTCGCCATGCTGCATAAGCAATAGCAGAATGCCACGAAACACCTATGACTGGATGGTTCGGCTTTGTTTTAGCAATATCGGGCCAAGTGCCGAACTCACCGCCGTAACTGATAGGTGTGTGTTCGCTACCAACACCACCATTTTCAAGCCAAAACGGGTAATACTCGGCGTTCGTCACCTCTGTTTTAGCGATATAGTAAGCATCCAGATAAATTTTATGCGCTGGTGCTTCATTCGGTAGGTCAGTGTCACTTCCCATAGTGAAGGTGCCAGCTGGAATTAGACAAAAATCGGATTCTCCTAAGGCGGAAGGCAGGCTCCCAAAAAGGACGTAAAATAGTAGGCATAATAGAGGGATAGAGAGGTTATTTCGATTCTGATGCAAGTCGTTCATATTCTCGATAGATTTTCTCTGCTTCTGTCTGTGCACCGGAGAGTTCGTAAGCTTTTGATAGATTCAAATAAAAACGCGCCTCGGAAGGCTGTAAACGGATAGCCTCTTGGTATTGCTGAATTGCCTCAGGATACTGTTCTAACATCAAATAAGCACCTGCCAAACTGTTGCGGTACGTTGCGACGTTAGGTTTTTTCTGAATAACTTTCTGATACATCTGTGCCGCTTGTTTATAGTTTTTTTCTTGAAAATGAGCATAGCCGAGTGCTTCATATCCTCGGGTTTCCTGTGGTTCCAGCGCAATGTAACGTTCCAGTGATTCCGTTGCCTCACTCCATAGTTGCCGTTTCAGTTGGAGTCTACCGAGTTGATACCACGCTTCAGCATTGGTAGGAGCCTGTCGGACAAATCGTTTGAGATGCGTTAATTGCTTTTCTTCAACGGAGAGGATTTCAAACCGTCGTAACTTTTCTTGTGCCGCTTCTATTTCTCCAGTACGTCGATAGGCGGTCCCCAAACCAAAATGCGCTTTCGCATGGAACGGATCAATCTCAATGAGTTTATTTAAAGTCTCAATGGCGGGTGTCCACGCCTCCTTTTGGATGAAGGCGGTGGCGAGTGTATAAAGCGCTGTTTGGGAAGTTGGATTTGATTTAACAGCATGCTGGAGTTCACGAATAGCAGCGTCAGTTAGGTTTTCACGGAAATAGGCGATGCCCAACAAAGTCAGGGCACGGGCATGATTGGCATCCATGGATATTGCTTTTTGTAGCGCGTCTTTTGCCTTCGCAATGTCTCCTAACTGAATTAACAAAACATCTCCAAGTTCACAGTATGCCTCAATATAATTTTCATCTGCTAAAGTAGCGTGCTGGAACGCTTCAGCAGCATCGTTATACCTCTCAAATCCGTTATAAATTAGCCCTAAGACGCAATACGCATCCGCTAATGACGCATCTAAAGCAACCGCTTTTTCTAAGGAGACTTGTGCTTTTTTTTCTTCTCCATGTGTGAGTGCACGCAAACTTGCATCATACAACCGCACTGCTTCAGGGTTATATTTTGGTGCCGCAAATGTGAACGATGTTTGCGATATTATGAGGAACGCGAGGAAGCATTTGAAGGGGGTCATGGGATTAGAGAAACGGTATGTGAAAGGGCGGAGTTTAACCCCGCCCGATATGTTATAGGGGTCGTAATTCGTAATTATTAATTCTTAATGTCTGCCCAGGTCGTTGTTAGACGTCCCAGTGGTGTGACAGGTGTTAATCCGAGCACAGAACCGAGTCCGTCATTCATTATGTTTTGGATATCGGCTTGTTCAAGTGGAACGTTGAAAATAGCGATTTCGTCCATTAATCCCATCGCCTGTCTCTGGGTCGGCGTTCCACCTAAATGAACATCAACACCTGAGACACCGAAGACACCAGTTGTATCTTGGTCAATGTCGACTTCACCGTTAATGTAGAGAATTTTCTTTGCACCATCGTAAGTGAAGGCAAGGTGCTGCCACTGATCGTCATTGACAGCAGTAGGTCCAAAGAGCCAACGCGGGTTCAGTTCACGGCTGCCTACTTCGACTTTCCCTTGGTTCGTATTTCTACCGGGACCAAAAACGTTCAAAATATTATTCCAGTCTGTCGTAAAGGCGATAACCATGTGGTCGTCGGCACAACATGCACCATGTGGGTCGCCTTTCCGTTGCAATTTCACCCATGCAACACCGGTATACTCTTCAGCAGTGCTATCTAAACTGGCTGAATTCGCTACATTGACGTAGTCATCGTCACCATCGAGGCTCAGAGCTTGTCCCCATTTGCCACCGTCAGTAACCTCTGCCCCGTTTATAAGTTCGCCATCGTTACCATTGCCACTCGAATCGCTAACATCGCCCTCGTCAAAGAGCCATACACCGACCGCAGTCGCACTGTCAACCGCAGCAAAACTGTGAAGCGGGATTAACACAGCACCCAGGACTGTCAGAACGAGTAACATTTTCCAATTCTTTATCATTTTTACAAGTCTCCTGTGTAGGATTTTTGTGAATTACCTGAACACATTTTTCCATTAGCACCTGCCTCAGACAGGTATAATTAATTTAGCATAAGGCGCAGGCAACGTCAAGAAAAACTTTACTGAGTAGGGATGTCCCCGTTAGAACTTGATCTAAATTCCCAATAGATATATAATGCCATATACCTCTCAAGAAATGGAGATGTCGATGAAAGTTGTAGCAAAATTTGGACCTGAAAGTGCCGGCTTAATAGATAAACCTGATCCAGTCGCCATAGGCGAGTTCGCTGTCGTCAAAATCCATTCAGCACCTATGTGTACGGAGTATAAAGGCTTCAAAGGAGAAGGTGAAGGCGACAGTTTCGGACACGAAGCCGCTGGTGAAGTGGTAGAAATAGCACAAGAAAGCACTGTCAAGGTAGGCGACCGCGTCGTTGTGATGCCACATTTCCCCTGTGGAAAGTGTTACCTCTGTTTATTAGGAGAGTATGCCCACTGTCTAAACGACAATCAGCCTCCGAACGTTCCTGAACAGACAGGTGTAACGGCGACTATGGCACAGTACATCCTTAAACGAGACTGGCAGCTGGTGCCTATTCCAGAGGAAATCTCCTATCATCATGCTGGAATGGCATGTTGTGGGCTTGGATCGACGTTTAATGCCATGCGGTTGATGAACGTCAATGCCTTAGATACTCTACTTATCACCGGGATGGGACCTATTGGGCTTGGCGGTGTGATTAATGCCGTGTATAGAGGAGCACACGTCATTGCTGTTGAAAGCCACCCCTATCGCGCAGCACTCGCCAAGAAACTCGGTGCAGCAGAAGTTGTCAATCCTCAAGATGCGGATGTTCTCGATCAGATTCAGGATTTGACCGGTGGCAGAGGCGTAGACAAAGCGATCGAATGTTCAGCAGCTTCCGCAGCAGTCCAATTATTGATTGACGCGACACGCCCAAAAGGGCATATCTCATTGATCGGTGGAATACGTGAAGTGGAAATTCAGGGCGGTGCTATTATCAATAAAGGTTTGACCTTACACGGTACACGGCATTACAGCCTTCCAGACACACCTGCTATGATTCGGATGATTACACAGGTGAAAGAGCAGCTGAATACATTCATCACGCACTCCTTCCCTATGAGCCAGATTCAGGAGGCATGGGCGTTACAGTGTACACATAACTGCGGAAAGGTTGTTCTCAATCCATGGACGTAAAAGTGGACAGTTAATTAACCTGACTTGTTTTGACGAAAGGGGACTGCTATGAATTCCATGACCAATAATATGCCTCTCTCAACACCGCTCGACATTCGCCGTGGCATTACAGACGCAGCAGATGTTGCTTTTCCGTTACGTTGGGGTATCCTCGGTGCTGGAAATATTTCCGCGCAGTGGGTGTGGGCTTTGCACGCCTGCGAAGGAGCAACTGTGTCTGCTGTGGCAGCACGAGAACTCGACCGAGCAAAAGAATTCGCAAAGCAGTACGGAGTTGCTACTGCTTATGGGGACTACCGAAAGATGGTCGCAGCCGATGATGTGGATATCGTATACATTGGGACAATCAATCCGCTGCACAAAGAGCATACCCTTCTCGCCATTGAGGCTGGCAAGCACGTCCTCTGTGAAAAACCACTGACTATAACACTCCCCGATGCCCAAGAGATGTATGCAGCCGCTGAAGAGAAAGATGTAATGATGCAGGACGGTATGTGGACCCGTTTTTTCCCTGCTGTCGAACATGCTCGCGCCGTTATTGAGACAGGAACTATCGGTGAGATAGTGCTAACGCAGTCTGACTTCATCGACCCGATCTATACCATCCAAGCAGCACCCCTCGCATTCGGGGCATCAGCCGTGCCGAGAAATGTCATTGCAACAGGCGAAAGAGCAGGTGGCGCAATTGTGGATTACGGCGACGACAAATATGCTGTATTTACATTTCCACCGCGCAACTCTGAGTTCTCCGAAATAACAGAGATCGTCGGCACAAAAGGACGCATCACACTTGAACGACCCGGTCACTGTCCGACGCGTATTGCTATCCGCATTCCACCACCAAACGGTGTGCCTTCGCAGTACAGAACGCGAAACGCCCCTGCCCCACTACATTATTTCGACTATCCCATACCGGGGTCTGTAGCGATGGCAAGATCTTCTCCCAACCAGCACGGATTTCTTTACCAAGCCGAAGCAGTCCATCGCTGTCTTGCTGCAAGTTTACGCCAATGTCCGCAGTATGACAAGGAAGAATCATTGCACGCAATGAACGTCCTGACAGAAATCAATAAGGCAAGACAGGCTGCGGCACGCCGCTAATGGACATCAAACGCCACGTCAACAATCTATAAACTTGCTACTACCTATCTACCCAGGCAGAGACTTTACCATCGTCGTGAGTCTCAGGAACCTCGGCTTGGAACCTTGCCATTCTTGCCTCGCGGTCGGTGTCCTCATCGAATAAAGCAAGTAAACGCACTTCAATAGTCTCACGAAGCGGCGCGTCTTCTGGTGTTGTCGGATCGTCTATCGCACCGTGGAAGGCTGTGCGCATATTAGACTTTTCTTGACGTGTGTCGTATTGCTTAAAAATCAAGGTTTCCTGTGGTGTCATTCGCGGGAAATAATACCAGCGTTGGTTCGGACTATGTACGAGTCGTAAGCTGACAAGCCGTCTCGGTGTTTCGGTCTGGGACCAAGCATCTGCAGCAATTATATCTTCTCTCGCAACCGTCGTCATATCACATATAGCGAGTGGCATAACGAAAATATCGTTTTCCAGATCGGTGCTACGCCACACATTATACATCTGGAAGTGTTTGCCATTGGCAATCTTTTCAAACCCATCCTCAGAGTAAGGGCTGACATCCGAATGTATGCCACCGTAAGTCCCTTCGCTTCCATTTGCGGTAGGTTTGTTACCGCGCGGGTGACCTTCAGGGAGTCCACCGTAACCGTTTCGGTATTGATGCTGTAGCATACGTGTCTCACTACAACCGGTAAGGACCGTAATGAGGTCAGCGCACTCCTGATAGAAATCCGTTGTTATGGCGTCCTGGTCGTGCAGATTCCTTATCTGTGTGCCTCCGTCTACCAACTGAAAACCGTTTGTATCAAGGGTTGGAGGCGGATCTAACATACGACCGTTGTAAACCTTGATCGATTCCCGCAAGTACATACTTTTCCGTTCGTCGGGATCTTCAACCCACTCTGGTGGGGGCATGCGTGTGCCCCGGTATCTTGCGTTCGCGAAACTGCCAGTTGATTCCACGAAAGGTACTGTTTCTCGTTGTGTCATGGGTGTTCTCCTTTGTGGTGAAGGCAAGAGTAATTTCGATCTCAATGTAGTCGTAGAACATATCGCAACTTATTCCCGGTATTAAAGCACATTCGTTTTTGGGAATGCCTTTACCAATATGATACGATAGTCGCAATTCACAGTCAACAGCAAATTTAATAAAAAATCACTTGACATTTTTATGGATTTAGCGCATACTGAAGTTAGAGAAAATTAACCCGATTCGCGATGTTTTTTCCGTTTCGCTCTCTATTCTAACAGAGCGATATGTTTATAGGAGGTGTACCATGTCGAAAGTTGTTGAAGCGACGATTGATGAACAAAATAGTGTAAAATCGATTAGACCTATCCATCTACCAAAACTTAGACGGGCATTTGCAGCAATTTTCAGCGAGGAACTCCGAGTTCCTGAAATTGCTTTACTGAGTGATGTCGCGCTGACACAAGACCAGCATCCTTCGGAGGAAGATACTGCATCGCCACACCTCCAGCCGGAATAATACAGGCTTTACACATAGGGTTTTGAGAAAAATTAAGAAGTCCTTTCAGAATCGGCGCGCTCACAAAGCGCGCCTACTTTATATCAAGGGTATTATATGAGCAAACCAAATATAGTCTACATTCATTCACACGATACAGGTCGATACGTCCAACCTTACGGACATGCGATCCCTACACCGAACATACAAAAACTTGCAGAAGAAGGTGTTGTATTTCGAAACTCCTTTTGTGCAAATCCAACTTGTTCGCCATCCCGTGCTGCATTACTCACTGGACAATATGCCCATAGCTGCGGCATGGGTGGCTTAGCAAACCGCGGATGGAGCCTCCCGGTTCCTGAACATCTCATTACCTATACCTTGAATCAGGCTGGTTACACCACCGCTTTGGCTGGATTCCAGCATGTCGTCCGAGATCTCAAAGAAACGGGATATCAGCGACTTTTATCTGAAGGGCGCGTGCGCGCAGGGGCAGAACAACGGGCTCGCGCCTTCATTGAAGAGGGACATGACGCTCCCTTCTTTTTGGATGTCGGGTTTGGAGAAACGCATCGACGACAGAAGGGATTTGATCCACCCCCCGATGGTGAACCGAAGACAGATCCGCGCTATGTAAAACCACCAGCCCCGTTCCCTGATACACCTGTAACACGGCAAGATATGGCGGAATACATAGACGCAGCCCGAACGCTTGATATGAAAATGGGAGTGGTTTTTGATGCCCTTGAAGAAAATGGGCTTGCAGAAAATACACTTGTGATCTGTACCACTGACCATGGGCTTGCATTCCCACGTATGAAATGCCATCTCAGTGATCACGGTATCGGAGTGATGTTAATTGTGCGCGGTCCGGGTGGTTTCAGTGGTGGACAAGTCGTGGATGGCTTGGTCAGTCAGGTTGATCTCTTTCCGACAATCTGTGAGTTGGCTGGGATTGAAGCACCAGAATGGCTGCAAGGTAATTCTCTTCACCCCTTAGTGAATGGTGAGGCAGAAGATGTTCGAGATGCTATCTTTGCTGAAGTGAACTATCACTGCTGTTATGAACCCCAACGTGCTGTCCGCACCAAACGCTGGAAATATATCAGACGCTATGACAACGCCGAGAAATGGGCACTTCCAAACTGTGACGACAGCATTAGCAAAACCTTTATGATGGAGCACGGTTGGGGTGATGATCCTGTTGAATCAGAACGGTTGTACGATGTCGTGTTCGATCCATCTGAGGCACACAACCTCGCTGAAAATCTGGACTATGTGGATGTTTTGGCAGAGATGCGGGAACGTTTGGAGCAGTGGCGTGCAGAGACGGACGATCCGGTGAGCGAAAACCAGATTATGGAACCGCCTGATACCGCTGTATCAAACGATCCAAGGGATATATCACCGGGAGAGCAACACTATCCCGCCCGTGATATGATTTTGTAGAACAACCAAACCGCTGTTGCGTAGGGTTCCCGTGCCCTACGCCTCTCCAAAACAGCCAGAATCAAATGTAGGTTGGGTTTAACTGAAAGTGAAACCCAACTCAGAACTGACAAGCGTTAAAGTCGATTCCCCGCCCACAGTGCACCGCGACGGATAACCGTCTGAAAACTTGGATTCTCAAGCACCGCCATGTCGTGTCCCAGCGCAAAATAGAAAACCCTACCCTCGCCATACGTATGGTGAAACGCCATGACATGCGTCTCATCTTTCGTGTGGTCGTATGCAGACATCAAGTGATGTGACGTAGCGGGGTTGTGTTTTAGATAGTAAAGTTCATCCGTTACATCAAAATCGTTTAATCCTTCGGTAATCGGATGCGTATTGGCACTCACACTAACCTTAAAATCCATATATGGACTATGTCCGTCGAAAAACCCGTTAAGCATACCGTGGTAGCCTTCAGACTCCCTAAACGAAGCAGCTGCAGTGTGCAATCCGTAAAATCCACCACCTGTTCGGATGTAGCTGAGTAAACCTTCTTCTTGCGCCGACGTGAGATTTCCAACATCGGTATAGAAAAGTACGGTGTCGTATCCGCTAAGTCCATCAGCAAGCACATCGTAGTCTTGCGAGAAATCTGCGTCAATTTCACCACTATCGTTGACCATTGATGTCAAGAACTGTCCGTTTCCAGCGTGATCGTGGTAAATACCCTCTGTGCCAACAAATATAAGCAATTTAAGATTTTCCATTTTGGCGTAGCTTGCTATACAAACTTCCTCCGTTAGTCATTCGGTAACACGAGAACTTTAACGGATCCATGTTCATCACGACCCGCAGCGACTGCAAATGCCTCGTTAATGTCGTCCAAGTCGAACCTGTGTGTAATCAAGGGGTTTGGATCGAGTTTACCCGCAGCGAGTAGGTCAATAGCGATTTGGAACTCTGTTTTACCGCCATGTCTGCCGTAACAAAACGACCAGATGACTGTGAGTTCTCGACTCCGTGCGAATCGTTCTGAAAAGGAGAGAGGGGTCCGATGTCCACCGACCATACAGACTCTGCCGCGCTTTGTCGCTATCTCTGTCGCCTGTCCCAGGGTATTTGCCGTGCCACCAACCGCTTCAAAGACAACATCCGCGCCCCTGCCATCACTCCAATCCATAATTGCTTCGACAGCATCTGTCTTATCTACATTAATAGGCACCGCGCCCACCGCTTCGTGAGCAATCTGTATAGGTCCATCAGGCTTTCCGAGCATAGCGATTGAGGTAGCCCCTGCAACATCAGCTACCTGCGCGATCGTCAAGCCAACCGGACCGCTCCCGATAATTGCGACGCGATCTCCAGGCGATACCATTGCTCTGTTGACAGCGTGGACTGCCACGGCGTAGACCTCTGCCAACGCTCCACCTTCAGCCGAGACGCTTTCTGGAAGGGAATAGACATTAGGCATCCGTGCTACCATAAATTCTGCAAAACCACCACCGCTGTGTCGTAAACTCGCACAGATGTTATAGTTGCCGTTATAGCATTCAGGGCAATCATTACATGGACTGATCGGTTCAATTGCCACGCGGTCCCCTTTTCCATAACCTGTAACATTTCTGCCTATATCAATAATTTCTCCCATCAACTCATGTCCGCCAATACGCGGGGATGAGGGTCTCTCTGGCGCGTGGTGATATCCGTGTAGATCGCTGCCACAGATACCTGCTGCTCCCACTTCTACCAATACTTGTCCTTCTTCAGGTGTCGGGTCTGGCACTGTCTCGACCCGTATGTCTTTCCCGCCATAAAATTGTGCTGCTTTCACGATAGCCTCCTCAATAGGTTGTCATCTACTTGGAATATAGCATAGGTTTGGAATTGTGTCAACCCGCTTCTTCTGTAGGAGCGAGCCCAAATCGCGATATTTTCCGCGTATCATTGGTAGCCTGATTCAGAAATTTCTATTGACTCACAATCGGAAATGCGTTAAAATCATAGAGATAAATACCAGATGAGGAGACAAGAATGAGAACAGTTAAATTAGGATTAATTGGGGCGGGTGGAATTTCCCAAGCACATTGCCGTACGATCGCTGGCATCGAAGGGGCAGAAATAATTGCTGCCGCTGACCTTGTACCAGCAAACCTCGAACGCGCGAAAGAAAATTGGGGCATCAAACGTACATTCTCTGACTACAACGAAATGCTTAAAATGGACGAGATTGAAGCAGTCTACGTCTGCACCCCGACAGGTGTGCATGCCGCACCTACCGTTGCTGCACTCAATGCAGGCAAACATGTGTTCTGCGAAAAACCGATGGAAGCAACGTTAAATGCCGCAGCTTCAATGTGGCGCGCAGCAAAAGAAAACGATAAAATCCTGATGATCGGGCTCAAACTCCGATATTCAGCAGAAGTTATTAAAGCAAAAGAAATCGTTGATGCCGGAACCTTAGGTGATATCTATTACGTCGAAACCGTTGCCGATCGCCGACGTGGAAATCCAGGTGGCAGTTTTATTGTAAAAGCAACAGCCGGTTTAGGCGCATCTGCCGACATAGGCGTCTATGCCTTAGATACTGCTCTCTATCTGATGGGACACCCTAAACCCGTTGCGGTCTCTGGTATTACCTCTAACTATCTCAGCCTTCACAACACGTGGAACCCCGCACTCCGTGAAACCGAAGTTGAAGACTTCGGTGTCGGTTGGGTTGTCTTTGAGAACGGCGCGCGTATGGTGTTCAAAACGTGCTGGTGCATGAACATGGATTCGCTCGGTGGGACGATTTTCCTTGGCAAAAAAGCAGGACTCCGTCTCGGCATTGGTGAGGTACGCGGACCACAGGACGGTGTCCGTGTCTATGGCGACAAAGAAGGTGAAATCTATGACCAAGAGTTCACTGATTTTGAATCTGTAGATGTTTTCCGCGCAGAAGATACCGCTTTCATTGATGCTGTCCGTGAGAGTAAAACTTCACCGATTGATCCCTACGGTGTAATGCTCACGAACGTTATCATTCAAGGCGTCATCGATTCCTCAAACGCTGGCGGACGTGAAGTCGCTGTGACTGTACCAACCTTGTAATTTCGTAAAATATCTTATGGTGAGGTATCTGTGCCTCACTTTAGATGTTTATTTACTATCCTTTTCACCTATGCTGATTCTGTATATATAGAATATATGGAAACGGTGCAGCAAGATTTGCAAGTCAATGTTCCTCTTAACCTACGCTTTGCAGGAAATGCAATAAGTTTATCCTGTCAATGTGACACAACGGGTATTTCTATAGGAAGCGTGGAGGTTTTTCAGGATGAATTTCATTAAAATTGCGGGCAAAGAATATAAATTAGGATCCCGATTTGCGCGGTTGTTTGCATTCTTGATAGATGGAATGCTCTTAGCGGGTATTCTATCTATTCTCGTCTTTCTTTTCGAGGCAATAAGGTCCAGTATTGGCTTCAGTTCTATTCACATTGGATTGCTTAGTGCCTTGTTGTGGATACTGGGTCCGAAAACTAAAGTAGGTTGGCGTGCTTTAGTCGTGGCTCAATTGTCTATAGTCGGTCTTTTCGGTCCGTGGCTTAACTCTGATTTTAACACTTTACTATGGGGAGGGACGGCATTAGGAACAGCCATTCTGTTTTGCATGGATGGCTTCAGCAATGGACAGGGACCCGGCAAAAAACTGCTCTCTCTACAAGTGCTCAGATTGAAAGATGGTAAACCCTGTAATATTAAAGATTCTTTTATCCGCCGTCTGACTAGTATCTTTCAACCACTGGATTCTTTCTGGACGTTTGGTAAACAACGTCAACGGATGGGTGATAAATTAGCAGATACAATTGTGGTGAAACTTGATCCTGAGGTGGAGCAGTCGGAAGCCGAAATCGAAGACCCAGAAAAAGTTTTCGAGAATGCTATCGCAGAGATGAAAACGCGGCTTTCTGAGGCGCGTCAGAAAGTTGATGCCTCGGTTGGCGTTGAAAAGCAATTTAAGGATGCCTATGAAGGGGCAGTCGCCCAAGTTGAAAAATGGCAAGAGCGTGCCATTATCGACCTCAAGGCAGGACGTGAAGATTTGGCGCGCGAAGACCTTGAGAAACGAAATGAATATCAACAATTAGCCAATCAATACAAAAAACACTGGGAAGATCAGAAACAAGTTATCCAAGGACTCGGCGACCTCCTTGAACATCTTCAACAGAAGATGATAGAGACGGAAGGAAAAAAAGCAGTCGTCGTGGCACAGCACAGAAACGTTGATGCTGAAGCACACCTACGCGAGATCTTGAAATCAATACAAGATAATAAGGCGTCAGAGACACTTACGAAGATGGAACAGAACGCGACCGAGGCAGCCACTTTAGCAAAGGCAGCGGCAGAAATGGATGTCGCATATCAAGAAGCAAAATCAGAATGTGAATTTTCGAGTTATGCTGAAGAAGCTTCAATTAATAAAGATCTCGATGAATTGAAAGCTAAACTACAGAAGTCATAGTACCCATACCCAAAGGATTGGGCTACAGCCCAAGAATCAGATGAAAGTTCACAGATAGTTCGTACAAACACATAAAGACTGTTTAGGATTGGAAAATGAAGTCTATTGAAATTGAAGGAAAAAAGTTCAAATTAGCATCCCGAATGGAACGGTTATACGCGCTCTTCATAGACCTTGCACTTCTGGGAGCTGTACAAGTAGGTTTAGTGTTCCTTGTATCAATTATAGGATTACTGCTTGTTGGGACGAATCCGTTCGATATGGGCGAGTCGTTGTTAACTGGTTTTGGACTCAGTATCTTTGCTACTTTGTCCAGTGCTGCTTTGTGGACGTTCGGTCTTTTTTTTATAGATGGTTTCAGGAAAGGTCAAGGAATAGGAAAGAAGCTGTTGTCCTTACAAGTGCTTCGTTTGAAGGATGGTAAACCCTGCACTTTCAAAGATGCCTTCGTTCGCAGACTCGCCGGCGTTTTTCAACCATTTGATTTGCTTTGGTTTCTTGGTAAAAAGCAACAACGATTAGGTGATAAGTTCGCTGAGACAATTGTTGTGAAATTCGAGGAAGCGTTGGAAGAATTGGAATACGAAACCGAAGACCCAGAGCGGGTTTTAGAGACTGCTATTACTGAAATGAAAAACAAACTGTTAGCGGCACGTCAGAAGGTTGACGCCTCCATCGGAGTCGAAAAGCAGTTTCAAGACGCGTATGAGAGTGCTGTTGCCCAAGTGGAAAGATGGCAGGAACGGGTACTTATTAACCTTAAGGCAGGACGTGACGATTTGGCGCGAGAAGATCTCGAAAAGCGAAACGAATACAGACGCTTAGCAGACCAACACAAAACACAATGGCAAAATCAGAAACAGGTGGTCCGGACACTGAGCGATCTCCTTGAACACCTTGAACAGAAAATGGTGGATGCGGAAGGAAAAAAAGCGACCGTCGCGGCACAACATACAAACGTTGATGCCGAAGCGCACCTACGTGAAATGTTGAGCGAAATACAGGACAACAAGGCATTTGAGACGATGACGAAAATGGAACAGGACGCTACTACCGCAGCCAGTTTGGCAAAAGCTGCCGCTGAAATGGATGTTGGATATCAGGAAACAAAATTAGAACGTGAATTTTCAGGTTATGCTGAAGAAGCTTTGATTGATAAAGATCTCGCTGAATTAAAAGCAAAACTACAGTAGGCGCGATATTTCATCACCATACCCTCAATCAGGAGGTATCATGAATACACAGACTTCCCCAAACATTGTCTTTATCATGGCAGACGATATGGGATACGGCGATGTCGGCTGCTACAATCCTGATTCAAAAATTCCTACCCCGAATATGGATAAACTCGCAGAAGAGGGAATCCGCTTCACTGATGCCCACTCCCCATCTGCAGTCTGCACACCTACACGATACGGGGTCTTAACAGGACGCTACTGTTGGCGGAGTCGTCTCAAACACGGCGTTCTTTACGGTTACGAGCCACCACTTATAGAACGTGAACGTTTGACTGTCGCTGGATTGCTAAAAGACGCTGGATACAACACCGCCTGTGTTGGCAAATGGCATTTAGGACTCGAATTTTCGACAGTGTCCGGATACGATTTCGATTTCCATGCCCCTCTACCGTGGCAAAACGCAGAACGCGAATTGGAAGAACACATCGACTTCTCTGCACCGCTGACCGGAGGTCCAGTCGATATTGGATTTGACTATTTCTATGGAAACGCCGGTTGTCCGACTTGCCAACCCCCTTATGGCTTTATTGAGAACGATACTTTCGTCGAACGTCCGAGCGTCTATCATGACGTGCCGGAGTTCACCAGTCGTCGTGGAATGATGGTTCCAGGTTGGGAACATAAAGACGCTGATCCAATTATCGCGCAGAAAGCGGTCGAATACATTGAGGGACAAGCCGATGCCGACAACCCATTCTTCTTATATCTAACACCCTCCGCACCACACGAACCTTGCACAGAGGCAGTCGTGCCAGATTTTGCCCGCGGTAAGAGCAGTGCTGGTCCCCGCGGTGATCTTGTGTGGCTTGTCGATTGGATGGTCGGTGAGGTTATGGACGCGTTAGAGCGCACGGGCAAAACTGATGATACGCTTATCTTTGTCACGAGTGATAATGGTGCGCTGCCCGGGGACCGGATTCAAGGCGATAGCAGCCCGATGCCGTATCACCTCTACGATCACAAATCCTGTGGCGACTGGCGTGGTTACAAAGCGCATATCTGGGAAGGTGGACACCGTGAACCGCTGATTGCACGTTGGCCCGGTGTCATCGCACCCAATACTGAAACCGATGCGCTCACTTGCCTTATAGATCTCATGGCGACATGTGCTGCTATTGTTGGGTCAGAAGTGCCCGACGATGCCGGACAGGACAGTTATAACATCCTACCAGCGTTATTAGGCGAAGAGACTGAATCCCCCTTGCGGTCCGCTATCGTGCATCACTCCAGTACCGGAGTGTTTTCTATCCGGCACGGGGACTGGAAATTAATTCTGGGCACGCAAGGTTCAGGCGGGTGGCCCCCGCCTCGCGATGGCAGTCCTGACTTGGACACTCCAGGTCAATTGTATCATATCTATGATGATCCGCGTGAAACGAACAACGTATGGGATTCATATCCTGAGATTGTGGAACGCTTGACTGCATTATTGGATAAATTCAATCAGGACGGACACAGCCAGATGTAATAAGGCAAGAGACAATAGAGAATTGCATAAGGAGTTACGGCTATGGAGAATACAACCAAGCAGGATTCACTTTTTAGATTATCTGCCCCATCGCAAGCGGACATTGATTCTTTTCATAACAATGGTTACATCGCTTACCCTGACGTGTTCACAGACGATGGAAGAGAAGGGTTGATTGAAGAGATCACACAACGCTTTGAACCCGTGCGTCAGTATCTTGAGGCGATGAATAACGATGGGGACAAACCGCGTCCTTATTTTGTTCGCCCGTGGAACGACCGTGGTGAATACAGTGATAGACTTATCGACGATCCCTTTATTACAGCCGTGATACAGGCGACTATCGGCGAGGCATACCACTTCTGCCATTCAGCACTCAACATCGCCCCACGTGGTGTTGGTCCACTCCAATATCATCAGGATCATCATCATTGGAAACACGAGAATCCTGTCAACCTTGCCGAGCGCGATAACTACTACATCCAGATTCTGTACTACCCAAACGGCTTCACGCGCGGAGATCGGAATCTTAAAGTGATACCCGGTAGCCACAAGGTAGCACCGACGAAAGAAGCAACTCCAGACCGGATGCTCGCGGGTGATTTTAATCGTGAGGCAGGATGCGAATTGAAAGAGAAACGGCTTGAACTACCGCCGGGAAGTATGGTCTACATTGACGCTCGTATCTTCCACGCGGTAGAACCGAAACCTCTCGACTCTCCGCAGCCTTATCGTATTTTCGCTATTGATATCTTCAAGGAAGCAGGTCCCCCACACCGCTATACACAGCATATTCCTGATGAATGGATGGCGAATGCGACGCCGTTCCGTCGGAAGCTATTTGATCGTGAAGGATATACAGAGGGCTGTTGGAATTAACAAATTATTGTTATTCAATAAGGCATTCTTCCATAGGCACGATGAGCCAACCATCTCATAATTGAACAGGTAAATCGCCCTCGATCATCGGGCAACCTGTCACAGTCAAGCAGCAATTCAAACACATTACTTTAACTTTCATAGCCTCTAAAACTAACAACGAAGCTGTAGCCTTGCTCTCATACGAAGAGATAGTATGACTGCGTTCGCTACACTATTGTCGGTCAACATTGTCTGCATCCTACCATAGCCTGAAATTCCCTATTCCTTGAAAAATTTGCGATAGTGTCCTCAAACACGTTTGATAAACGACGCTCTATCAGGAGTTGGAGGCTTTTAGATGTATTTCATTTGGGTAATAGCCAGAAGACAATTCACAGAGAACATCTTCTCCCTCCGCCTATTCATAGGGTTAATCGTCTGCTTTGCACTTTTCGTCGCCAGTACTTACGTCCTGACAGAGGATTACGAGAAGCGACTCAGCGTCCACAATGCGGCAGAAATCGAGCACCGGAATGCGCTTGAGGAAGTGAAAGTTTATTCGCACCTGAAGGTGGACGTGACAAAACCTCCTGAACAGTTAAGCGTTATCTGCTTAGGAATGGAGAGGCAGTTAGGGAACACAATAATGGTTTCCTACGAAGATGTCCCCACTGAGGCGAAAATACTCGGTGGTGGCAATCCGCTTCTAAACGTTTTTTCCGCTGTTGATGCAGTGCTCATGGTGCAGATCGCCTTCAGTCTGTTTGTGATTTCGGTCGCATACGATGTCATCTCCGGTGAGCGTGAAAGCGGAACACTCGCACTTGTCGCCTCAAACCCAGTGTCGAAATACCACATTCTAATTGGGAAATACCTCGGCGGGATGGCAAGTCTCTTGGTGCCACTTGCAACAGGCTGGATAGCCGCGGCTATATTGATAAACGCAAACGCGATGATAGAATTTCACATCGCTGAATGGGGTCGGTTCACCCTACTCTTCGCGGTTTTGGGTTTATACCTTTCCGTCTTTTTCCTGCTTACAATGCTGGTTTCAGTAATTACCCATCGGTCAGCGAGGGCACTGGTCTGGTTACTATTCCTATGGATTCTACTTGTGTTCATCATTCCAAATAGTGCGGTGTATATCGCAAAGCAGGTTCGACCCATACCTTCCAAAGCAGTAATTGACATAGAGAAAGAGGCAATCACGAGAGCGTTTTATGAGAAAATCAGTGATTATGGCGCAAAACATCGAAGTGACGCATACTTTTCAACAGGATACAGTGTCATTAGTGGCAATCAGCCATTTGCCTTCCAAGTACTAACAGCGTCCAGAGAAGCGATGCTCTGGTATCTCGACGGTGCCAGATTCTACATCCCACATCGCATTGAATACGCAGAGCAGATCGGAAACCTCCATCAGGAATACTACCGTTCGCTGAAAAGACAGACCGTTTTGGCTGAAAACCTGTCCAGACTTTCTCCTGCCTGGGTTTACTACAGTATCTCTGTGGGTCTGTCTGGCACGGATTTAAGACGTCATGAGCGGTTTATCCATCAAGCACAGGATTACCGAAAGGCACTGATGGCATACATGCAGGAACAAGGGGCTTTCTCAGGTATCAGCTGGTTCGCACCAGGTAATATCAACGATTTCCCATCACAAGCTGGACTCACAAACTCAGATGAAGATGCGTTTATTGAAAATCTCACACCGAAAAGTTGGGATGAAGTGAAACCTATCGACTTAAGCAGCATGCCCGTCTTTACCAGTGGAACCGCGTGGGGAAACGTCGCTCTCGGAGGTGCTTTCCCAGATTTAGTCTATTTGATTCTTCTGATGTGGAAAGGCAGCAAGTGCGGAAAATCCAAATCAGCTTGGATAAGATTCCAAAATTTCAGGATATCCCTTCCGATTTTTCCACAGCGTTTGCCGAAGCCAGTTTAGATATCCTACTTCTGTTTCTATTCAACCTTGTCTTCTTTATGGGCGCGTTTCTGAGTTTCATCCGCTATGATTTATGAGTTTTTTGAAATTCCACCGCAAGCACAGCATCTCCCTTATCATATTTTCTTCTGGATTTTGGGTTGAGGAGTGTGTTATAATTCTTTTCGGATTTACCAACATTTATAATTACACAGGCACAATTGAATGCCGATATAGAAAAGGATACCGTTGGAATGAAGCACATAAATATTCCTGGAGTCGACAAAGATATTTCCCATCTGATTCTGGGGACCATGATGTTTTCACCGCTTAAATTTGACTATAGCACCGAAATGCTTGACGCTTTTTTTGAAGCAGGTGGAAATGCCCTTGACACAGCACACGGCTATGGTGGCGGCGAGAGCGAAATGCTCATCGGTCTTTGGATACGACAACGCAATAACCGCGATGAAGTGTTCCTTATTGATAAAGGCGGACATCCGCAAGGTAGAGTGCCACGTCCACGACTCTCCCCTGAAGAACTAAAATCCGATCTTGACGAGAGTATCGCCCGTCTCCGCACCGATTATATCGACCTCTACATGCTCCATCGTGACGACCCTGTAATTCCTGTTAGCACTATTATCGATTATCTAAACGAGGAAATAGGCGCAGGACGTCTCCGCGCTATTGCGGCTTCTAACTGGGAACCGCAACGCATTATTGATGCCAATACATACGCATCAGAAAACGGACTTGCCGGATTTGTGTCTTGCAGCAATAACATAAGTCTTGCTGTCCCGATGGAACCCATGTGGGCAGGCTGTGTTTGCGTTGATGATGCCGCACGCGAATGGCATAACGATAGTAAATTTCCCTTGATGCCGTGGTCCTCACAAGCACGTGGTTTCTTCAGTGGGGCATTTACACCAGAGAACCGCGAAAACCGCGATATGGTGCGCGTCTATTACAATGACGATAACTTTGAAAGACTTGAACGCGCCAAGCAATTGGGCGTAAAATCAGGCTACTCTGCTATTCAAGTATCCCTCGCATATTGCCTAAATCTCTCGTTCCCAGTCTTTCCTGTTGTTGGATGCTTAACTTTAGCGGAAATGGATTCTTCTCTCGCTGCGATGGCACTTGAACTTTCCGACCACCAAGTGCAGTGGCTTAACTTAGAAACAGATGCTAACCCTCTATGAGAACTCGAATTCTGTTACTACTGCTTTGCTTTCAATTCATCTTTCTACCACTCGGTTTTGTCCAAGACAGCTGAGGTGCCTGAAGCAATCCTGCGATTCCTCGTGGAGGGATCCGGTTAAGTGAAGTCAGTTTGACTTCAGAAGACATGAAAAAGTTTCACGGCACTTTCAGTTTAACGCGATGGTTCGACGCGCAAGGCGGCCATTTGGAAACAAAAGGAATTTCCCCAGATGGAAAGGTAATATCCGTCCCGCTACATCGACACCACGTTACACTAAACATATTTCGCGTTGATGTCGGGTTGAAATACCAATTTAATCCGCAGTGGATGGTCGAAGCGAATGTACCATACGAAGCCAAAGTCCAAGAGGCAACGATTGAGGAGATTGATCCAGTTTCGCCCGCGGAGCTGAAAGCAATTATCCGCAATCGGGACAATCACCATCGAAACAAAACTTATACAGGACCCACCGATGCAGATATAATGCTGGGGTATCAAACGCAAGGGATCTTTCTGACCAACGATTTTCTATTCGGACGCATTGGAACCACTATTCCGTTTGGTAAAACTGAAGAAGATCCATGGAAGTTAGGTGATGCCGGTCTTGAACATCTCCATATCCAGTTTGGTACGGGTACCTTTAATCCGGTCGCCGACTTGCATTACAGTCTCCCACTCTACAAAGGATTGGCGGCAAATGCCAGCATCCGCGGGAAATTGCCATTTTATGAAAATAGTAAGACCTACCGAGGTTCCAGAGAGTTTACCTATTCAGCTGGTCTGAATTACCGCTTCAATGATTGGCTATCGTTGCAGACGGGTTATCTCGGAGTTTATCGGTCTTACGCGTATTGGGCAGGGGAACAGGACATCAATACAGGGCTCCGTTTCAGTATGGCATCTATGGGTGCGTCGATTTTAACACCCTATAACATCCCATTGTCCATAACAATGATGTTGCCTCTGAGCCAAGAAACGCTTTATGACGATACAGACTTTTTATTAGAGGGTGTATATGAAGAAAGCGACGCCTTTGAATTCGGTCCCCTAATATCCCTAACTGTTCTATATGCGTTTTAGGATACCATAGGAAGTGTGTTGCTTTTGTTAATTATTAAATGCAAACAGAACCTGTTCTCCAAGAAAAAATGATAAAATCGTTGAAACATCATTACACGATACGGAATATCAATCTTAAACCCCTGCTTTCTCTCCGATGTTACTTAATCCTCGTCTTAATCACCTTTTTTGTTGGATGTGATGTCCCGAATAATCCATATCCCAAGTCTGCACAGACCGAGGCAATCTACTACTCCACGTTTAGCGAAGAACCGAAGCATTTTGATCCTGCCGTATCATATAGTTCCGACGAATACAGGTTCATCCAGCAGATTTACGAACCTCCCCTACAATATCACTACCTCATACGTCCCTATAAGCTGATTCCTTTGACAGCAGAGGCAGTCCCACAACCTCGCTATTTTGATGCCGATGGTGAATTGTTGCCATCAGGTGCTCCTGCAGCCTCCGTTGCACGCGCCGTGTATGAAGTCCGTATCCGTCCCGGTATCATGTATCAGGCACATCCCTGTTTCGCCAAAACTGAAAATGGGGAATGGCGTTACCGTAATTTGACTGAGGCAGATGTGAAGGGGTTTACGGAAGTTAGGGATTTTCCGATGACAGGGACGCGAGAACTTATCGCTGCGGATTATGTTTACCAGATTAAACGCATGGCAGATCCGAAAACTTCCTGTCCTATTCTTAGCACATTGGAAGATTATATTCTCGGTATGGAAGCGTATTCAGCTGCCCTTGCTGATGGACAAAAGGATCCTCCTTTTCCGGGTGTAGAGGTCGTGGATCGGTATACTTACAGAGTTACCCTGAAATCGAAGTATCCTCAATTTGTATACTGGTTAGCGATGCCGTTCTTTTCTCCAATGCCTCAGGAAGCAATTGATTTTTACGCACAACCCGTTATGAAAGAACGGAACATCACGATTGATAGATTTCCTGTCGGAACGGGTGCCTATCGGATGGAAACCCTGATCGCGCACAAAGAAATAGTTCTCGTCAAAAATGAGAACTATCGTGTCGAACACTACCCATCAAATGGAGCACCCGGTGATAGAGAGGCAGGTCTTTTGGACAACGCAGGGGAAATTATTCCCTTTATACCTAAAGTCGTCTACAAATTAGAGAAGGAATCTATTCCACGTTGGAATAAGTTCCTACAAGGCTACTACGATAACTCCGTTATCCCCTCGGACACGTTTGACAGAGTGGTCACGTTCGACAATACGGGCGATCCAGCAGCAAGTGAAGTGTTAAAAACCAAGCAGATTATCCTACGTACCAGTGTCCGACCGACGACTGTCTATCTTGCTTTCAATATGCTCGACGACACTGTGGGCGGATACACGACAGAGAAACAGAGGCTTCGTCAAGCGATTTCGATAGCTTTGGATTACGAAGAGTACATTGAAATTTTTCTCAATGGACGCGGCGTTGTGGCGCATAGCCCACTTCCACCCGGTATATTTGGTTACGAAGAAGGTAAACCCGGAATTAATCCTTATGTATATGATTGGGATGCAAGCACCGACCGTCCAATTCGCAAATCCATCGAAGTAGCACGGGAGCTTCTCGCTGAAGCAGGCTATCCGGGCGGACAGGATAGTAAAGGGAACCCACTTATTATCTCTTATGATAATACGTTGAATACAGCAGGCGGCACAACGCGTTTAACATGGATGCGAAAAAAATTAGAACAACTCGGTATCACGATGGAAAGTCGCACCACCGATTACAACCGCTTCCGCGACAAAGTCAAAAAGGCAAATTTTCAAGTGATAACTTGGGGATGGCATGCCGACTATCCTGACGCTGAAAATTTTATGTTCCTGCTGTACGGTCCAAATAGTAAGGCATTACATGACGGCGAAAACGCTGCTAATTACGATAATCCAGATTTTAATCGTCTCTTTGAAAAAATGAAAAATATGGAGAACTCGCCGGAACGCTTGGATGTAATTCGCGAGATGAATCATCTTTTGCAACAAGACGCGCCTTGGTCTTTCACCTATCACCCAGTTACATTCGGCTTATCCCATCAGTGGTTGAAGAATAGCAAACCGAGTTCCTTGGGAGGCGGGACACTGAAATATGTCCATATTGATGCCGAGAACCGTACTGAAAAGCGTCAAGAATGGAATCAGCCGGTTCTCTGGCCCCTATGGGCATGTATTGCTTTTCTCATTTTGGGCTCAATTCCAGCTATCATTACGATTTGGAAGCGAGAACGAACATCCCAGTAGTCGTCCGTAGTTTCTGTCAACTACAAGCGACACGGGGCAAAAATATAAAAAATGCTTACCTATATTATCCGTAGAACCCTTTATGCTATCCCAATTTTAATCGGTGTGAACCTCATCGTTTTTTTGCTCTTTTTTGTCGTTAATTCACCTGATCAGATGGCACGGACAATTCTTGGTGAGAAAAACATTACGCAAGCAGATGTTGATAATTGGAAGAAACAGAACGGCTATCATCTACCGCTTTGGTTCAACACAGAGGGATCCAAGAGCGAGCGTTTTACAGAGACTATCTTCTTTCAGAAATCAATCAAACTTTTCCTCTTCGATTTTGGCACCTCCGATAGAAACAACATTGACATCACATCACAGATTACGGAACGGATGTGGGCAAGTTTCGCTATTACGCTACCAGCGTTTCTACTTGGGCTTTTCGTGAATATCTCTGTCTCAATGGTTGTAGCCTACTATCGGGCAACCTACATCGATTTTTGGGGGACAATCGTTGCGGTTATTATCATGTCTATCTCCGCACTTTTCTATATTATCGGTGGACAGTGGATATTCGGCAAATTATTACGTCTCTTTCCAATTTCTGGTTATGATACTGGCGTAAATATGTTCAAATTTGTGACGCTGCCAGTGGTCATCGGTGTTATTAGCGGAATCGGAATCGGCGTCCGCTTCTACCGCACGATATTTCTTGAGGAAGTCAATCGAGACTATGTCCGAACAGCGCGATCAAAGGGATTGAGTGAGGCGGTGATCCTCTTTAAACACGCACTCAAAAATGCCATGATTCCAATTCTGACAAATGTTGTATTGGCGATTCCATCGCTCTTTGTGGGAAGTTTGGTAATGGAAGCGTTCTTCGCGATTCCAGGCTTAGGGAGTTTTACAATCGAAGCTATTCAAGCGCAGGATTTCGCTATTGTACGGAGCATGGTCTATCTCGGATCGGTATTGTTTATCGTCAGCTTGCTTCTAACTGACATCAGTTACACTTTGGTCGATCCACGCGTCCGATTTGAATAAAATGGTGGAAAAATGATTTCACAAAACAGAAGTTATCAAATACTGCAAGGTGTGATGAGCCTTATACTGGGAAGCATCAGTATCTGCTTATTGGTAACGCTCCGACATGCGGGGTATCCGTTCATGATACTCTCCACCTTTTTCATTGTAGGACTCACCTTGATTTTTTCGGGCGACTATCTCCTTAACCCCTTTAAATTTCCTGTCACACCCCGAAAACAGGCATTGGCAAGTGATATTGGTCTTATCGCTTACGGTGTGCTCTATTTTAGCATCGCTATGTCTAAACTATTGCAGCCGCGTTGGATAGTATTTAATTTACCGGTTTTTTTACAACCGATTTGGGTGCGGCGCGGGTTAGCAGGGGTCGGAATCGTCCTGATCGCAGCAGGCATTTATGGCATTTATCACCTATACACTGATCAATTCTCAGAAGATCTATCAGATTAAGAATGACATTAACTCAACACTATTAAAATCGCATTTCTTAGGATCTGTCACTTGGCAATAATCACAGCATAACGGAGTGGTGTTTCACCGATATTGCGTATCCCGTGTAAGATTTGGCAATCAACGTGGACGGCTTCATTGTCCGTGACCTGGTGTGTCTCTTCACCAAAAAGAACTTCACCTACCCCAGAAAATACGTAGAAAATTTCCTGTCCGTCGTGTGTATGCGGTGGATGTGCTCGCATTCCAGGTCCCACTTCAGAGATATGGAGATGGAGCTGCTCCTGATCCGCACCTGCCTCAAAAATAAACCGATCTATCCCCTTAACATCGCTTCTAATTTCTTTTTCCATGAGAATATCCCTCTTTCAGCGTTGCTTATCAGATAAATGTTCTCTAAACGATATGAAAGTAATGTAGCATGCATATCATGGGTTGTCAACTCCTAAAATCAATCGTGGTTTTACCTAAGCCACGTAGATCGGGTTGATACAAAGTAAACATCCCCGGTAAATCCAACGCTTTTATTGACAACTGATTGCTGACCGCTGACCGCCACATTGGAGCAATCTATTGACTCAAAATTCAGAGTTTGTTATGCTTCTTTTGTAAGGGTTCCGAGTTATGCCCTTGATCAGATAACTGTTCCATTTGATACTCAAAGGAGGTATATGAATACAAAGAACTTAGTCACCGAATTTGTCGGTACCTTCGCGCTAATTTTTATTGGTGCGGGGGCATTAGCAATAGGTGAATGTGGTTTATTAGAAGTTGCACTCGCTCACGGATTCGTCGTTATAGGTTTTATTTACGCGTATGGACACATCTCCGGAACACATATTAATCCTGCCGTGACACTTGGCTTGCTGATAGCCGGTGAGATCAAATTCGTTGCAGCTATTGGATATTGGGTTGTACAATTTCTGGGCGGAATTTTGGGAGCAGTTATGCTTGGTGTTCTGCTACCCAATCCTGGTGATTTCGGTGTGACAATTTTAAGTGACGGGGTTGGTGTAGTTCAAGGACTTGTCGTCGAAATTGTCCTCACCTTCTTTCTTGTCAACACAATTTTCAACACTTCTGTAAGTGGGAAAGCTGGAAACTTCGACGGTCTCGCCATTGGACTCACACTGATATTCTGTATATTGATGGGTGGTCCTTTGACCCGCGCTGCCTTCAATCCAGCAAGGACGTTGGGACCTGCCATCGTTAGCGGTAATTATGCCGACATCTGGCTCTACTTCCTTGGACCTTGCGTAGGCGCAATCCTCGCTGCACTCCTCTATGTCGGTGTTTTGAAAGATAAAAAAGAAGAAATATAGGATTCTTATAACAGACAAAAAGAAAAGGCTGGCATGTCGGTTTGCCAGCCTTTTCTTTTTCTTATGTAGAAGATTAAGAAGTTGTAGTGACTTGGATTTCAGTCGGCTTCGCCGCTTCCGGTTTTGGGATCGACAGCGTTAAGACCCCATCGGTGTATCCAGCTTTGATGGCGTCTGTGTCCACTTCGCTAGGGAGCCTGAAGTTCCGTTGGAAACTGCCATAATGCCGTTCGACTCGCCGGTAGTTTTGTGTGTCATCTACCTTTTCCTGTCGTTTCTCTCCACTGAGTGTCAAAAGACCATCTTTGACAGATACATAGAGATCATCCTTCGCGACGCCAGGCAGTTCAGCACGTACCTCATAACTATCTTCGGTTTCAGAGACATCGACTGAAGGTTTCCATTTATATGTGTCTGCCTCGGTTTCTGCGCGCTGTGATGCCAAAAACGGGCTGTATAATCTGAATAGGTTTCCTGCCGGTCTGCGTAAAGTCAAATAAGTCATTTGTGGTTCTCCTTTATTGTGTGCCTTGTGTATTAGGGCAGCCCCATGTGATGTTCACAGACGCGGCGTGCCCGGTTAAGTGAATTAATCATTTGCCGTAATAGCGATTTCGGTCGGTTTTGCGACTTCCGCCTTCGGAATCGTCAACGTCAGAACACCATCCTTGAATCCCGCTTTTATGTCAGAGGTTTCGACGTGCTTGGGCAATGTGAAACTTCTCTGGAAACTGCCATACCGTCTTTCCACACGATGATAATTTTTACCATCTGTTTCCTCTTCCTGATGTTTCTCGCCTTTGATGGTGAGGAGATTATCGGTTACGGAGACATTCACATCGTTTTCCGATACCCCAGCAAGCTCGGTACGAATCTCAAAACTGTTTTCCGTTTCAGAAATATCTGCTGTGGGCATCCAAGCGGTATGTTCTACATCTGCCCCACCTTCGTTAGAACCAAGAAGATCTCCAAAAACGCGTCCCATCTCGTTATGAAGGTCGAACAGGTTTCTCATCGGTCTGCGTGTCGTTAAATAATTCATTTTTTTCTCCTTTTAATTTTGTTTTTATCAATGTTAGAGGCAAATTCCATGCCAATCTTTTTATCGCTATCCAAACGTCTTTGCCTCTCTGCTGTATATTAAGCAAATTCCGTGCCAAAGTTGATTTTCATGCGTATACATACGCTCCAATTGGTCTTGCAGGCACAGGTCTTGTGCCTATGCTATAGGGGGTACATCACCTGTATAAGGGATTTACGGAAAAATAGGTAGAAAGAATAGATTTGCCAAATTGACATCCCTCTTGCCACCGTGGCATTCTGTGATGTCAAAATGACTTTAGTAAACAGAGGATATAGATTAGGTGTGTTTTCTACGCCTGAAGGCTGCGTTAAGAGGATGAGATACTTTCTTGGATACGAGCACGGATACCAGCGATGAGTGTGTGCAACGCAACAGGGTTATCATCTTGGAACGGGATAACAATATCGGCATATTGTTTACAGGGCTCCGTATAGACGGGGAAATTAGGCAAGACATCACGCCTATACCAATTAATACACCATTCCAAGTCTCCCCCGCGTTGTGCTACATCTCGAAGCATCCGTCTTAGGACACGCTCGTGGGCATCGACATCAAGGAAGATTTTAATGTCCATCAGATCTCGCAGGTCTTCACTCCAAAAAATAAGATGTCCTTCTACAATCAAGATATCACTGGGTTGAACGCTTGATTTTCCGTTCTCACGTTGTGCAGCGCGGGTGCCAGGAGTGGGTTTTTCAATAGTATCGCGATCTCGGAGTTTTTTGATGTCTGTGATAAGAGCGTCCCATAAGACGGCATCTGGATGATTAGCGGTGATTAGGCGTTCTCGATCCTCCTCCGAGTATTCCGACCAGTCGCGAAAATAGGAGTCTTGGTTTAGCACGACAGGTGAAAATTCAGTGAGTTGTTCTGCCAAAGCACTGGCAAACGTCGTTTTCCCAGAGGCGGAACCGCCCATAATCCCAACGGTAATAGGAGTGAAATGTTCATTTTTTTCCATAGTTTCTTCGTATCATCCTTTTTTTCTATATTAGCATAGGTTGGTTTGGGGGTCAACGCTATTTTCCGCCCGAAAAATTGACTTATCACGTCTGGCCAGAAGAAAAAGAAATTTGACTTGCGTTAAAAAGTATGTTATTATATAATAAATGCAGTCATTCAGGGGAATTATGGCGTATATCTTCCAAAATGCTATCCTTTGCGGAAAAAATTTAAACAATTTTTCGCAAATATCGTCTTAAACGGTAAGAACACGTGCTTTAATGCACGATTTGCTCTCGGAACCTTAGCGTAAATTTCATTAGTAACCTGATTTATAGGAACTTGACGATGCGAATGCTTCAACGCAACACCATCACAGTACAGGCGAACCGTGTACGAATTGCCCCCTCCTCTTTACGGAATCCTTCTCTTCACGCGTGGGCTCTTTTTACGCAGTTTACAAACAGAAACGTGCTGTTAAATGGCGTTTTTGGACTGTACTTGTATCTGTACCTTTATTTGTACAGCGACGCCAGGTGGTGAAGCTTCGTAAGCGATGCTACTCTAATTGATCCTATTATCACCACCCAGCGTTGAAGAAAAATTCGATGTTGGGTTATTTTTTTTAACCAAATATATTTTGTGATAGACAGAGTTTATTCGGTGGAACTTGCAACACCGGGGTCCCCACCCGCTACTGGAAAGGGGCTAAACTTGCTATTAAGAAGGTGGAGGTAATTGAAAAGCATGGTAATCGTTACCAAGACTGATGCGACACAGGCTGATATTGATGCAGTTGTTAAACGGATTGAAAGCGTCGGGTTGAAGGCACAAATCTCAACCGGCGAACGTCACACAGTCATCGGTGTGATAGGAGATAAAACTTTGCTTGGTGATATTCCAATAGACGCGATGTCCGGTGTTGAACGAACAATGCCGATCACAGCACCGTTCAAGCTGGCAAGCCGCGAGTTCCGAGGTGAACCGACGGTTATTGCAGTTAACGGCACAAAGATTGGTGGGCGACAGGTCCCTGTCATCGCTGGACCCTGCGCAGTAGAAAGCACAGAACAAATTGTGACTATCGCTCAACAAGTTCGACAAGCGGGAGCGAGTTTCATCAGAGGGGGTGCCTTTAAGCCAAGAACAGGACCTTACAGTTTCCAAGGTTACGGTGAGAAAGCACTCAAAATGCTACAAGATGCGAAAGATGAAACTGGACTTGGCATCGTCACCGAGGTTATGACACCACACGAAGTGGAACTCGTCGGTGAGTATACAGACATGTTCCAACTCGGTACGCGGAACATGACGAATTTCTATCTGTTGCGTGAAGTCGGACAGGCACAGAAACCGGTCATTCTCAAGCGCGGAATGTCTGCGACAATTGAAGAATGGTTACTCGCCGCTGAGTATATTCTCGCAGAAGGGAACCCTGATGTCATTCTATGTGAACGTGGTATCCGTACCTTTGAAACGCATACCCGCAACACACTTGATTTGAACGCGGTACCTGTCATTCACGAACTGAGCCACCTACCTATTATTGTCGATCCAAGCCACGGCACGGGTATCAGGAGTTTGGTATGTGATATGACGAAAGCATCCGTAGCTGCTGGCGCAGATGGACTGCTACTTGAGGTACATCACGATCCAGATCATTCGATGACAGGTGATGGTGCACAGTCCCTGTTCCCAGATCAGTTTGCAACCCTGATGCAGGAACTAAAGCAGATCGCTATTGCTGTCGGTCGCGAAATGTAAGGGTAAAAGTGTAGTGATTGTACGGGTGGGTGGATATAGAAAACCACCCTTACGATCACAATTAACTGCTTAGAGAGATTCACAACTCACTTCGCGTCGCACCAAATTATAGCGGTTTGAGAAATAATACCAAATTTTCATGCTGTCCCCCTACACGCTTGTGATTAGAAATTAGACCTGGTATAACGAGGAAAACAAGAAAATATACAGATAAAATTGGAGGAACATACCCGTGGACGATTTTGAAGCTAATCAACAAAAAGTCTATATCTTTGATACAACACTCCGCGATGCAGAACAGACACCAGGTGCTGCACTCGGCATCGAGGAAAAGTTGCAAATTGCCAAGCACCTCGCCAGATTAAATGTTGACATCATTGAAGCAGGATTCCCAATTTCGTCACCAGGTGATTTCGATGCTGTCAAACGGATAGCGAACGAAGTAGAAGGACCGGAAATTTGTGCGCTCTCTCGTGTAGTGGAGAAGGATATCACCGCAGCGTGGAAGGCGATTGAAGATGCACCACGCACCCGTATCCATACTTTCGTCGGCACATCACCGATTCACATGGGACGTATCACGCGCACAACTCCTGCTGACACACTGCGGATGGCAACTGAAGCAGTCGCATACGCAAAAAGTTTATGTGAAAATCATCCAGATGCGAATGTCGAATTTTCACCTATGGACGCAGGACGGACGGAGCTATTGTTCCTTTATGAAGTCGTCGAAGCTACTATCGCCGCAGGTGCAACCGTCGTCAATATCCCTGAAACCGTTGGATGGACAGTACCAACTGAGTTTGGCGAATTGATTAAAGGCATTATGGATAACGTCCCTAATGTTAACGACGCCATTATCAGCGTCCACTGCCATAATGATCTCGGATTGGCTGTTGCCAACAGCCTTATAGCGGTTGAACAGGGCGCGCGGCAGATAGAATGCACAATCAATGGGCTTGGCGAACGTGCGGGAAATACTTCACTCGAAGAAGTTGTTATGGCAATCCGTACACGACGTGATTACTTCAAAGAATATTACACGGACATTAACGCTAAGGAAATCGTCCCAATTAGTCGGCGTGTTAGCCGAACGATGGGTATTGCTGTTCAACCAAATAAGGCAATTGTTGGGGCAAACGCCTTCGCGCATAGTTCCGGTATCCATCAAGACGGCATTATCAAATCGCGTGTGACTTTTGAAATCATCGACCCACAAGAGATCGGGTGGAAAGAGAGTCAACTCATCCTCAGTCCCCGTTCTGGACGCAATGCGCTCAGACACCGCCTTAGCGAACTCGGCTATGAGGTGAACCCAGAAGAGTTGGATAAGGTTTACGAACGTTTTCTCAGGGTCGCAGATAAGAAAAAGTCGGTCCAAGATGCTGACCTTGAAGCGATTATGAGCGACGAGATTCGCGCAATTCCTGCAGTCTATGAACTTGACTATATTCAGGTTGTGAGTGGAACCAAAATCTCACCGACCACGACAGTCGGGATTCGGACGGAAGGCGAGGTGATTGAAATGGCATCAACTGGAGATGGACCTGTTGATGCAGCGTTCAAAGCAATTAGCAGAGTTGTTGACATTCAGCTGAACCTTATCGACTACCAGATCCGTTCCGTAACCGAAGGCGAAGACGCGATTGGTGAAGTCTCCTTAAAAGTACAAGACAACGGAAACATCATCACTGGTCACGGTGCCAGTACAGACATCATCGAAGCGAGTGCCCGCGCTTACATCCATGCTGTTAACAAACTCATTCAGATCCGCTCTGAAGGGTAAAAATGCGTGGCATATACGTTTGAAAACGTGGTAAATTGGACTCTAATAATATATAAAGCCCTCTTGGATTTTCCAACAGGGCTTTTTTACATATAATCTAAAAAAAATCTACCAATCCTCAACCAACTGCACCAATAACCGGACGCCGTAACCTGACGCACCTTCTGGGATATACGTAGAACCTTTCATACCCCAAGCAGTCCCAGCAATATCGAGATGAACCCACGGATAGCCTTCCGCGAATTTCTTCAAGAACGCACCGCCCGCAATCGTACCGGAAGTTCCATCACCGATATTTTGTACATCAGCGATCTTGCTCTTAACACCTTCGTCGTAATCGTCCCAAAGCGGTAATTCCCAGACACGTTCATGCGTCTTTATAGCAGCCGACTTCACTTTCGCCATCAGTTCCGGATCTGTAGTCATCGCTCCAGCCGCGATATGACCTAAGCAGGTAATCACAGCACCCGTGAGCGTGGCTAAGTCAATAACCCCTTTTGGGTTATACTGTGCTGACCAACCAAGAGCATCTGCCAATACCAACCGTCCCTCTGCATCTGTGTTGAGAATCTCAATCGTTTTTCCACCATACGAGGTGACGACATCACCGGGCTTAATAGCCGTTCCACTTGGCATGTTCTCAGTTGCAGCAATCACCCCAATTACACGCACATTCGGTTTGAGCTGACCGATAACTTGCATCGCACCGATCACAGCAGCGGCACCGGACATATCGTGTTTCATCTCGTGCATGCCGCCACCGGATTTCAGAGATATACCGCCAGTATCAAAAGTAATCCCTTTACCAGCAAGTACGACAGTATCTTGTCCTTCACCGTCTGGAACGTATTCGAGAATAATAAACCGTGGTTCTTCTGCGCTTCCCTGCGCAACGGCGAGGAGGGTTCGGAAGCCTTTTTCTTCGAGTGTGGCTTTATCAAAGACTTCGCAACCGAGTCCTGTTGCTTCTGCGACCGCTTCTGCCTTTTCGGCAAGTTGTGTTGGTGTAAGGTAGTTTGCAGGTTGATTGCTCAAATCACGGGCAAGGATCGTGCCATTAGCAATTACTTCGCCACGGTTGACAGCGTCTTCTATTGTTCCCCTACTATGCTCGCTTTCAACTAAAAATGTAATGGATTCAATCTTTTTATTTTCGTCTTCATTACCACTATCGGTTTTGTGTTCGTTGAACTGATAGAGCGATAGGAGACACGCCTCCGTCGCTCCTTGGATCATTTCAGGTGTGGCTTCTACAGGAATTGGGATTGAGACGGTTCTTAAGCCCATGTCTCGGATTGTCCGTGCAGCGTGTCCGGCTGCCTGACGCACCTTCTCAGGGGTGAGATCGTGATATTCACCCAAACCCACAAGCAGTACGCGCGGTGAACTTATAACCCCATTTGTATATATCCAACTGCTCGTCTTGTGCTTACCTGTGAAGTCCCCGAGATTTATTAGTTCGCGAATGCGTCCGCCGAGTGCTTGATCTATATTCTGGAGAGGGGCACTATAGAAATCTGGGTTTTCCAGCACACCGATGGCAACGACATCGCTCTGCTCTTGATTAAATCCGCCTGTTTTGACAGTAATGTTCATAAGTCCTCCTTTTTAGTTCTATATTTTACACGTATAATACGATTTTATGATTTTCGCATTCCCGTCATAACGACCAGAGGTTCTTTGCTTGTAACGGTAATGGAGTGGTAAGTATTTGCAGGGACATCTACACGGTCCCCAGATTCGATAGTTCCTTGTTCATTGGCAACTTTTACATCTGCTGTACCGGACAGGACACAAACAACTTCATCTTGGGTGTGGATATAGTCGAGATAGGCGCCACCTGGGCGACCACTCCACTCATAGGGGGCAAAGCCTTCAGTTTGTAATTGTAGCTTTAAAGCGTCCGCATTTGCATGCTGCTCAGACCAGCGCGATTTCCAACTCATGACGTACTCCTCAATTTGGTTTGATATCGGTAAGAGATTTCTGTGGATATTATATTTTGCTGTCTCAAACCACTCTTAACCGATGAATGAAAACTGACAACTGAGAACGAACTAAAGCGGATCCAAGCGTACCGGACACACTTTTAGTTCAGCCGTGTGCGTAACCGGATCGTAACCAGAACCTGTCAGGACGTTGACTGGGACATCCGCGAAACTAAAACTGGCGAAAACAGTACCACGTGGCGAACGATCCGTCGCTTTTACCTTAATCGTGATGCTGCCACGCGCACTGCTCATTGTACACCATTCACCGTCTGTTAATTTCCACTTCTCAATATCGACAGGATTGACTTCCAAGGATTCTTCCGATAAGAGGTAATCAATTCCTTGTGCTCTACCCGTCTGCGTTCGGGTGTGATAGGATTGCAAGCGTCTACCAGTTGTGAGCCAGACCGGGAAATCATCGCTAATCGTCTCGGCGGGATCCCGGTAATGCACATTTGAGAAGATACCACGTCCGTTCACAAATGTCTCTTCATGGAGCATCGGGGTCCCAGGATGCTCCTTATGGGGGACAGGCCATTGATACTCACTTTTCTCAATGCGATCCCAATCTAATCCTGCGTAAATCGGTGAAATTCGACAGAGTTCGTTGAAAATCGGTTTTGGAGCATCGAAGTCAAAGCCTTTAAATCCGAGACGCTGTGCGATTTGACAGATAATCCACCAGTCCGGTTTTGCCTCACCGAGTGGTGGCACTGCAGCGCGCACCCGTTGGACACGACGTTCTGTATTTGTGCATACCCCATCCGTCTCACCCCACGCTGTTGCTGGCAGCACAACATCCGCGAGTTCCGCAGTCTCAGTGAGAAAAATATCAATAACAACGAGATGCTCCAATGAACGAAGCGCATGCTCGCAGTGCTCCCGATTCGGGTCGGAAAGCAACGTATTTTCGCCATCAATGAGCATTGCCTGGATGCTATCTCCGCAGAGATCCAAGGCAGTCACTTTCGTGATTCCCTTATCTAAATCAATCTCTCTGCCGTACTCCGCTCTGAATTTCGCTTGATACTCAGGATCCGTGACGGCTTGGAAGCCGGGATAGTTGTTCGGTAATGCCCCACTATCTCCTGCCCCTTGGATGTTGTTTTGCCCGCGCATCGGGTTGATACCTGTACCCTCTCGTCCAACATTGCCGGTCATCAAGGCAATATTGCACAGGCTCTGAACGTTCTCAACACCGCAGATGTGTTCTGTAATCCCTAACGTATAGTAGATAGCACTCTTGTCAGCACTACCATACCACATCGCTGCCGTTTCAATGTCCTGTGCGGGGACACCCGTTATTGTTTCTGCCCATTCCGGTGTCCACTGGCTGATGTGTTCAAAGAACTCGTCAAAACCGGTCGTGCGGTTTTTGATAAATTCTTCATCAATTAAACCTTCGCGTGCGATGACATGTGCCATTCCGAGTAGTAGTGCTGTATCCGAACCGACACGGAGTGGTAGATAGAGATGGGACATTTCTGCCAACCCAATGCGCCTCGGATCCGCGACCATTAGTTTTGCCCCGCGAGCGACAGCCTTTTTAAGTCCTGTTGCTGCGACGGGATGGGCTTCTGTCATGTTTGTGCCAATACAGAAGATAACATCCGGCTTCTGCATATCAACGAGTGGATTAGACATCGCACCACGTCCGATTGTCGCTGCCAGACCGGCAACGGTCGGAGCATGTCAGGCACGGCTACAGTTGTCAATATAGTTGGTACCGAAACCCACACGGATAAACTTTTGCATGAGATATGCCGCTTCACTCGGTGCGCGTCCGGAAGCGACACCGTAAATACTATGTCTGCCATGTTTAGCATTGACCTGTCGGAAACCCTCGGCGGCTCTGTCAAGCGCATCCTCCCATGTGGCTTCGTGGAGTTCACCATCCTCGCCACGAATAAGAGGCGTTTTCAAGCGATCGGGATGTTGAACGAAGTCATAGGCGAACTGTCCCTTGACACAGAGTGCTCCTTGATTCGCAGGTCCGTCCATCGCAGGGTGAATACCAACAATCTTCTCATCTTTCGTCAGGATATCAACAGAACATCCGACGCCACAATAAGGACAGATTGTGCGTGTTTTTTCAGGGATAGCATCCCCTACTTCGTCAACAGCGCGGAGTGCTTTTTTGTCAGCAAGTGCGCCAGTCGGACAGGTCTGGATACACTGTCCACAAAATGTACAAGCAGAGTCCTTGAGAAGACCATTAAATTCAGTCGTAATCTGTGTATGGAAGCCGCGGTTCATGACGTTAATGGCGTGATCACCTTCTTGCTCAGCACAGACACGGACACACCGATAGCAGGAAATACATAACTCATAATCTCTGAGGATAAACGGATTGTCATCATCGGATTTACGCGTGCCAGATGTTGCCCCTGTTATGTTTGTGCCAGTAACGCCGTACCGATCGCGAAGGACCGCGAGTTCTCCAGAGGCATATCCTCGTAACGGGGACACATCAACCTCGCGATTCTCACTAACAACCATCTCAAGCAGCGTTTTCCGATAATCCTCTATTGTATCCGTTGAGGTCCGAACCACCATCCCCGGCGTAGCTTTCGTTGTACAGGATGCTACCGGATTCCGAGCACCCTCTAATTCGACAATGCAGAGGCGACAGCCCCCAAAAGGCTCAAGCCTGGCGTCGTAGCAGAGGGTAGGAATCTCTTTTTGATGACGTTCTGCCACTTCAAGGACAGTTTCACCTTCAGAAAAGGCAACTTCTACACCATCAATTTCCATTTTATGTGTCATGGTCATGCTCCAAACACAAAATTACGTATGTTTCAAAAGTTATTCTCAGTCTTCTTTATCAAAATTAAGACCAGGGACCTCTAGGGCATCAGCAAGGATTTTGGCTTTCGCTTCCTCAACAGCTTTTTGTGCTGCTTCCGGCACTTTATCCTTTAGGGCAGGATTGTATACAAAGGTAATCGCCTCATCAGGGTCCATGCTAAAAATATAGGACTGAGGTTTAAAACCACCTTCCATCACAATCTTAGCAACATGTACAAAGACTTTCGGCGTGATAATGGCGTTCGCAAGTATTGTGGTAGGGGATATTTTGCTCTGATCTCGATATGTGCCGAAAGTATAGACAGCTTTTCCATCGGCTTGGGCGATTTCTACAGCTTGGAAAGCACCAAGACTCGCGACATCCGCATTGGGAAAGATAAAGTCAATCCCTTCATTGATCTGTGCAAGCGCGAGTTCCTTACCTTTACCGATGTCCTCCCAATTGCCGACATACGCACGGCGCACCTCAGCATCGGGATTAACACTCTTAACCCCACCTTCAAACGCCACAAACGTGCTGTTAATAGCAGGTATGTTTTGTCCACCCACAATGCCAATTTTATTCGTCTTTGTCATTGATCCAGCGATAATACCTAATAGATAAACAGGCTCCTCTATCCCAAAAACCATCGGTGAGATGTTGTCGGTGATAGTGTTACCAGACGATGTAAAAAAAACGGTTTCAGGGAAGTCAGGAGCAACTGCTTTCGCAGGATCCTGATACTCATAACCGTGCCCAAAAATGAGATGGTAACCGTCTAAGGCATAGTCACGGAAATGTGCCTCCTGATCGGTGGGAGTTCGGCTTTCAACGTGGCTAATTTTCGCACCTAACTCTTTCTCAATCGCTTTGAGTCCATCGTAAGCCAACGCGTTCCATCCACCATCAGTGATGGATGCGGGTAAGAGCAGAGCAACCTTAAATTTTTCGTGTACTTTCGCGTAGAGATGCATATTTCCAATAAGCATGAAGCCGATTACAAAAAAACACAAGTATAAGACATAGGTTCGCACGCTATATCGTGATTTGAAAAGTATTTGATTCATGTAAATCTCCCCATTGCCTAATAACATAGACATACTAAAAAAATGAGATAAAGAATATAGATTGTTACTGGCCCTTGGTTAAGATTTTTCATGGATTCGCTGGCGCGCTTAGAAACGTCCAGCAGAACATTGCTCAGGGAAGTTTCCTAATTTTACTCACCCTCCTTTTCAGTGAAATCAATTTGCGGGACCTTTAAAGTGCCCGCAAGAATTTGCTGTCTGGCTTCTTCAACCTTTTGTTGCACCTCTTCAGGCACCTGATCCCTCAGTTCTGGGTTATAAGTCAAAGCGATTGCACCGTCTGTCGTCATTGTGAAGACATAGAGTTTAGATTCAAAAGTTCCCGATTTAACAGCAGTCGCGAGTTGTACGTAGGCGCTCGGTGTAATTACAGCATTAGCGAGCACTGCTCGAGGAGAAACAGCACTCTGATCTCGGTTTGCACCGAAGGAATATACGGTTTTGCCAGTATCCTGTGCTGAGACGACTGCTTCAAACACACCCAGTCCTGCTTCATTCGCGTTGTGAAAAATAAAGTCAACGCCTTCTTGTATCTGTGCGAGTGCCAATTCTTTTGCCTTGGCGATATTTTCCCAATCCCCCACGTATGCACGTTGCACTACTGCGTCGGGGTTAACGCTCTTAACGCCACCTTCAAACGCCATAAATGTGCTACTGCCAGACGGAAGTTCCTGCCCACCGATAATACCGATCTTGTCTGTTTGCGTCATCATACCGGATATTATGCCCAAGAGGTATGTGGCTTGTTCCAATCGAAAGACGATCGGTGAAACGTTCTCGCGAATAGCACCACTCGCCCCCGCAGACGTAATAAAAACAATTTCGGGATAATCTTGTGCCACCACTATCGCTGGCTCCTGATACTCGAAGCCGTGCCCGAAAATGAGGTCGTAGCCTTGCATCGCATAGGAACGAAAATCTGCTTCCCATTCAGCAGCAGTCAGACTTTCAACATAGTCGATTTCCACCCCCAGTTCTGCTTCAATCGCTTTTAACCCATCATGTGCTAAAGCATTCCAGCCTTGATCGCTAATGGAACCGGGCAGAAGCATACCTACTTTGAATGAGTCAGGTTCTGGCGGATGAATGATTTTGCTGGTATCCTGAATTTTTTCACAGCCTGACATAAACCCGATTGCGAAAAGACTCAAGATTAGGGTAAAACTTACAAGCCTATCAGCCAACTTTGAATAAATCCATTGTTTCATCTGGATGCTTCCTCCATTATAACAGATGGATTATTCTTCTTCAGAGAAGTCGATTTGCGGCACCTTCAATTCACCTGCGAGAATTTTCGCTTTCGCATCCGAAACGGCTTTCTGCACATCTTCAGGCACCTTATCCTTCAATGCCGGATTGTAGACTAAGGTGATCGCTTCATCCGTTAGCATGTTGAAGGTATAAATCTGCGGCTTAAACTTGCCTTCCTTGATGATCTTGGCAATTTTCACAAACGCGTCGGGTGTGATTACAGCATTCGCGATGACTGTCGTAGGGGATATATCACTCTTATCACGATTTGCTCCGAACGTGTATACGGTTTTCCCCTCTTTTTGAGCGGTTTCAGCAGCCTCGAAGGCACCAAGCCCGGCTGCGTCTGCATTCGGAAAGATAAAGTCAACACCTTCATTAATCTGCGCAAGCGACAGCTCCTTGCCTTTACCGATATCTTCCCAATTTCCGACGTATACCCAAGATACCTCTACATCTGGATTCACGCTCTTTGCCCCACCTTCAAACGCCATAAATGTGCTATTAACAGACGGAATATTCTGACCACCCATGACCCCGAGTTTATTCGTCTGAGTCATCATGCCTGCGATCATCCCTAAGAGGTAGGCAGGTTGCTCAACGCGAAAGTTGGTTGGCGAAATATTGTCGGTGACAGTGCCACCGGATGATGTAATGAAAATCGTCTCTGGAAAATCGGGTGCGACTGCTTTCGCAGGGTCTTGAAACTCATATCCGTGTCCAAATACCATGCTATAACCGTCAAGTGCATAGGACCGAAATTGTTCTTCTTGATCTGTCGGCGTTCGGGTTTCAGCGTGGCTTATTTCCGCACCGAGTTGTTTCTCAATCGCTTTAAGTCCTTCGTAAGCCAAGGCGTTCCAACCCGCATCACTAATTGACCCGGGAAGTAGCATAGCGACCTTGAATTTTCCATGACCTTTCGCGTCAAGATTTGTGTTTGCAATTAACACAAACCCAATCGTAAAGAGGCATAGACATAAAGCATAAATAGCAACACTATTTCGTAACTTATAAATTATTTGTATCACGTCAAAATTTCTCCTTGCTTTGTAGATATGTCTGGTACAATATAGCATGTTTATGCGAAATATGTAAAGTGTATAATCTGATTGTTTAGGTGTATTCGTTCGGGTTTCAGTGGTTAGCACAATAGCCGTCAACCATCAGTAGTTAGTAATTAACGGTTAGTGAACAGAATTTCTGTTGACACACTCACACAAATAGCCTATACTCTTCAAGATACTTGAATACTCAAACAATCCAGCGAAACCCAATGCTATTTAGCACTATTGTGGTACACTTGTGTAAAGGTTTCCACCCTAACAAACTGAGGAAATATGAAAAGCACTTTTGAAGTTAAGGTTAATGCAAAAACGCATTTAGTCGTCCAAAGCGATACTGGACGCTGTTTAGGCGGTGTTGGTGCCAACTTTTATCGCCCCTTCGTTTTTCCATTCTATACACCAGCAGGACATACCGTTGTTCAGGAATTTGCTTTTGATCATCCGTTCCACAACGGTATTTTTGTTGGACAAGGACCGGTGCAAGTCGGTGATAGGGAAGCAGGTTTTTGGGCATCACCACCCCGACGTTCCTTTACCGATAAAGTCTTTGAGAAGTTGGGACGGATGGATACACAGAAAGAGATTGACATTGTACCACATGCAGATGGCGTTCAGTTCGTTCAAAATGTTATTTGGCGAGATGAAAACGAAGAACCGTTGATCGACGAAATTCGGACAGTCAATCTTTACGCACGTGATGATGCTACAGTCTGCGACATGACAAGTGAGAAGATTGCCTCTTACGGTGCTGTTACATATCCACAGACGAAGTTTGGCAGCATCGGGATCCGTGTTGAACCGAGACTCCTGCCTGTTATGGGTGGTATCGTGTTGGGGGACAACGGACGTAAAGGAAGCGTCGAGGTTGTCCATGAAGGGAAATCAGATTTCGTCGCTTACCAGAACACATTAACCGGACACGGACCCTTTGGTGTCTTTATGAGCATTCTTGATGAAAGTGTCCGCGGTCCGTGGTTTATTCGGGATTACGGTATGGCACTGTATAACCCGACTTGGACAGGTTCAATATCAACACCAGCAGGTGAGCGTTGGAAAATTTCGCTTCGAGTTATCGCTTACGATGGAGCATTAATAGAGGCAAGAGCTAAAAATTGGTGTCAATTATAGATGGCAAGAGAAAGTATCCTTGAACTTCGGAATGTTACGAAAACCTTCGGAGATTTCGTCGCTGTTGACAGTGTTGATTTCGAGCTGCAAGCCGGTGAGATCCATGCGATTTTAGGAGAAAATGGTGCGGGTAAGTCTACGTTAATGAATCTTATCTATGGACTTTACCAACCATCAGATGGACGCATCTATGTTACCGATCGCGAAAACTGGCGGTATAGGTTACGCGCGAAGTCTCCACGGGATGCAATTGCCAGCGGTATCGGCATGGTGCATCAACACTTTATGTTGATTGAAAATCTTACCGTTGCAGAAAATATCGCTTTAAATCTTGGGCAATTGCGTACAGGTGTCGCGAGAAGCGTAACCGAAAATGGTGCTTCCAAGGAGTGGTTGGCTAAATTCCTTTTCAAGAAAGATGAAGCTATCCGTATTACTGAAGCACTTTCAGAACGGTTTGGCTTGACTGTCGATCCAAGTGCGCTGGTGCGGAGCCTATCAGTAGGCTTAAAACAACGTGTGGAGATCCTGAAGGCACTTGCTGTTGACGCCCGTATTCTGATTCTCGATGAACCCACAGCCGTCCTAAGTCCACAAGAAGTGGAAGGTTTCTTCACAATTCTACGCAAACTCCAAGCTGACGGTCGCGCCATCATCTTCATCAGCCATAAGATGAAAGAGGTTTTAGACATCAGCGATAGAATTACCGTTTTGAGACGCGGCAAGAAAGTCTACCTCGGTAAAACGGGAGAACTGACTGCGCGGGAACTCGCGCGGGAAATGATTGGGGAAGACATCACGGATGTTGAACGTTCACCCGATTCCAACCCCAGAGGCGACCCTCAAGACAATGTCCTACAACTCTCAAACCTGACTGTTCTCGGAGATCGGACTGCAATTTCTGTATCAGATGTTTCTATGGAAACCCGTCGTGGTGAAATCGTTGGCATCGCTGGTGTTGATGGCAATGGACAGCGCGAACTCGCCGAAGCAATAATGGGTTTACGACACACAGCATCTGGAACGATAAGCATTTTGGGTGCCAACCCGAAAGGGATAAAAGCAGTTCGACAGCGTGGCGTCGGCTACATCCCTGAAGATAGACAAACAACAGGCGTCATCGCAGCGTTTTCAGTTATGGAAAACCTCCTTCTGAACGTAACACACTTAGAAAATCTCGCACAATGGAATATCCTCAACCAAAAGCGGAAAAGGGAAACAGCAGAACACCTCATTACCGATTATGACATCCGTCCTCCGATCGCTGATACACCTGCTTCCTCACTCTCCGGTGGCAACCAACAGAAAATCGTTATCGCACGGGAAATCTCACTTCACCCCGAACTCCTTATCGCTGTTAATCCCACGCGTGGCTTAGATGTCAACGCCGCTCGCTATGTACACGAGAACTTATTGGCACAACGCGACGAAAAGAAATCTGTCTTGCTAATCTCAACGGAGTTGGACGAAGTCTTGTTATTGAGTGATCGACTCTATGTCATGTCGAGAGGAAAGTTGATTGAAGCCACGGCACAACGCAACGATATCGAAGCACTCGGTTTATTAATGACAGGAGAATCTCACGCAGATCTGAGTGACGGATTGGAATCGTGATGTTAAAGAAAATTAATATTCTGTCCCTTCTCAGTGACGAGTGGGGACCTCGGGTAGCAACATCTGTTATAATTCTCGTGAGTGCGTTTGTTACGAACGCCATCATTATGTTGCTTTGTCATTACAATCCATTAGAAGCTTACCAAGCAGCGGTGAATGGCGCGTTCGGTAACGGTAGAAAGTTTGGAGAAACGCTTGTGAAAAGCACGCCGTTTCTGATGGCAGGTCTTTCGGTTGCGATGGCGTTTCGGTGTGGGATTTGGAATATCGGTGCTGAAGGGCAATTCCTGATAGGTGCGCTAACGGCGACATGGTTCGGAACGAAACTTGCGCCCGTATTTCCCGAAACTCCGTGGATCGCAGTGCCGTTGTGTCTTGGGCTTGCTACACTCGCAGGCGGAATATGGGGACTCATTCCCGCTGTTCTGAAAGTGGTGCGTGGTGTCAACGAAGTTATCAGTACGATTATGCTGAATTACGTTGCCCTTCATCTGGTGGGTATGATGATAGACGGCGGTCCATTGCAGGAGACAGCACAACGCGGTCCACAGAGCGACAGAATAGCCGAATGGGTATTCCTACCTCGCATTCTCCCACCTCACCGTGTCCATCTTGGTATTATTATCGCTGTGGTATTGGCAATTATCCTGACATTTATTTTATTTAGAACAGCGTTTGGATTTCAACTCCGCGCTGTAGGAGAAGGTGCGGCGGCAGCAGAAGCCGCAGGAATCTCAATCGTGCATAACACTCTCCGTGTTTTTTTCATCAGTGGTGCACTTGCAGGACTCGGCGGCGCGATTGAACTAACAGCACTGACCCGACGGCTATTTCTTAACTTTTCACCCGGATACGGGTACACGGCGATTGCTGTCGCTTTATTGGCAAAACTGAATCCGTTGGTGACGGTAGCTGCTGCGCTTTTGTTTGGTGCGCTGACAACAGGTTCTTATAGTATGCAGCGGGAGGTCGGTATCTCCGACAAAGTGACGTTGGTAATGCAAGCGACGATTCTGCTTTTTGTTATCGGTTATAGTTCCGTCCAACTCTTCCGCAGACGTGCTTCTTCGCACTCTTAGTGCTATATTCACCTTTAACCCACCATTCATCGAGTCACTGTGTTTCGCAATCCGTAATAAATATATCACTTGGGAAAATATTTGACACATACTCTAAAAGACGCTACAATTGTAAACAAAGATATAGTTCTTTAATTGGATACAGTTTCTATATTTAGGAGAGGTATCATGCCAATTCGTTGGAGAGACCACATTGTTAGCACACCGGACATACTACGCGGTAAACCGCGCATCAAAGGCACGCGAATTCCAGTAAGCCTTCTTCTCGGATACTTGGCAGCAGGTTATACGACTGACGAAATCATTGCCGAATTCCCCGATCTCAAAGTACTTCAAATCCAAGCCTGCCTTGACTATGCACGTGAATTAGCAGATTTCGAGGAAGTCGCTTAATGGGATTGCCGTTTTTAGCAGATCAATGCGTTCCTATTGCCGTTGTTGAGGACCTTGTGAGGCAGGTTATGAGGTTTGGTATCTGAGAGACCATCTTCCAATTGAATCATTAGACCCAGTGGTTATCTCAAAAGCACAAGAACTCAGAGCAATTCTTATATCCTTGAACGGCGATTTTGCAAATATATTTAACTACCCACCTGCTAACTACCAAGGTATTGTCGCACTTCAAGTAAGAAATCACCCAGAAGTTTTGCCGCAGATGATATCGCGCCTGAAAGCTTATCTTTCAGCTAATCCCGATATGGAACATTATAACGGCAAACTTTTCTTGGTGGAAGTACATCGAATCCGGATCCGTCAATGAACAAAACCCAAACAGATTGGCTATAGTTCTATCCAACTTTTATGCAAAAGCGTGTCTTCATATTCGGAATAGATGAGGTACAAGGTATGGATGGCTGAAAATATGTGTTCTCACTGCAAAGCACACGGATGCAGTAGTCCAGGAGTTATAAATTAAAAAATGTTTGAAGATGTTCTTTCAGCAACAATTCGTGGGGCAACCCCACTTCTACTTGCCGCGTTAGGCGAGGTTATCTCTCAACGTGCAGGTGTGCTTAACATCGGTATCGAGGGGATGATGCTCACTGGGGCGTTCTTCGGGATGGTAGGCTCTTTCTACACGGCAGATCTCGTCATGATTGCCCCATGGTTCGGGCTTTTAATGGCAGGCATTAGTGGTCTCATTGTCGCAGCCCTCTTCGCATTATGCGCGATAAAATTCCGTGGCGACCAAGTTATCATCGGCACGGCGATAACGCTCTTGGCATTAGGTCTGACAGAGGTTGTCTATCAGCGACTCTTTGGCATTACAGGCATCGCGCAAGGCGTGCCGGCGTTTCAGCAACTTCAGATACCACTCCTCTCACAGATCCCTATTTTGGGACGTGCACTGTTCTCACACAACATTCTCGTTTATATCGCATTCTTATTGGTGCCGTGTGTCTATTTCTTTCTCTACCACACGCAACAAGGACTCAGAGTCCGTGCCTGTGGCGAACACCCCAGAGCAATTGCAGCGGCGGGTGCTAACGTCCTCCGTTTGCGAACAATGTGCCTGCTATTCGCAGGTGCGATGGCAGGTATAGCTGGTGGTTATCTCTCCCTTGCTGATGTTCCTTACTTTACCCCCGGCATGACAGTCGGACGTGGGTTCATCGCTTTGGCGATAGTTATCTTTGGGAAGTGGCATCCCGTAAAAGCGTGTGGTGCTGCGCTGCTCTTTGGGCTTGGTTCGGCACTCGATGCCAGATTTCAAGCGTTAGGTTGGGGTATCCCGTATCAGGTATTTTTGATGTTACCTTACGTGCTCTGTTTAGCAGTATTAGCGGGTTTTGTTGGACGTGCCGAGGCACCTCTCGCGTTAGGTAGACCTTATGGACAATCAGATGAGTAGGAGAAGGCTTTATAACTCTATTTTTCTCAGTATCAAGACAAGAACATAGCTGCAAACACAACTTCAATACCCATCCTTAATGACCAAGCAATCACCGCTACAAAGCACGCATGTACTCTGTTAATACCAGAAAAAATGGAAACGCCTATTGTTAGCACAAAAACATGCCATATACTTAAGATGTTCACATGACTCAGAAACAGAAGGAGGTGCGTGTTTTCAATTGAACCCGCCAACAAATGCAGTCCAGGCAGCATTCTTGTATCCATTACTGTCTGAATATCTTCAACCCCCTTAAAAATCGGAAGTAGCCCGACATTAACCAGGAATATCAACGAGCGAATCATCGACGTATGCACAATTCCCGCATAGATATGCCGAAATTTAACTGCTCGATCTATCCTGAAAATTCGCGCCGCTACTGTGAGTAGAATACTCAGGACAACACACCATAAGACTGCCCAAACGAGTGCCATTATCAGAAGAGACACAAAAGACGGTATATCGTCAGGGACTGCTTGCCTGATAGCGCGTAGGGTAAGAAGCCGTCGCGTAAAGGGTGCAACTGTCCAACCTACGCCAAGAGCGAGAAGACAAAACACAATAAAAGCAATTACCCATTTCGGGTTAAATTTCAGACGCTCGAACGTCGCGCTTGGACTCGTGATAAGATCACTCAGGTTTTGAAAACTTTCTTTCATGTATTACTTTCGTAATTTATCAGAAGACACAAATATTCATTAAACAGCAGGTTTGAGAACGATCATCCATTCAGTAGGCGAATTTTCTAACCTGACAACTGATAACTGACAACTATTAAAATGTACTACCGAGGCGAAGGTGGATTCTGTTTGTATCCGCGGTAGGGACAGTCACAAGAGGAATCGCATAATCAACGCCTCCCGTCAGGGCACCTAAATCTACGTAGATTCCTACACCAACAGAAGATGGCAGCGGCTCTGACGTATCAACAGCATCCAGTGAACCCCAGACATTACCAGCGTCAAAAAAGAGCGCACCGCGGATGACGTTATAGATTGGAAAACGCAGCTCTGTGTTAAAGATGAATTGTACATCGCCTCGATGAATACCCGTGCTATCTGCCGGACCGAGAGAGCGTTCCGCATAACCGCGAACCGTCGTACTCCCGCCTGCCCAAAAACGTTCAAAAGAAATAAGTTCAGCACGTCGGCTTGAATGCAATCCCGTTGTTACACCGAGTCTGACTGCCGTCGCTAACACAAGCCCGGGATCCATACCGGTCCTAAGGAAGGGGACAGGAAGTTTGTGGTAATAGCGCGTATCCGTTGTTGTTTTGACGAAGCTGGTTTCGCCTTGCAAGAAACCTCCGGCGTATTCAATCGTGAGGGCATTTAACACGCCACCTGTAGGGTTCAAATACCGGACACGACTATCGTAGGTCCAAGAGAGCCGCAAGCTGCTTACGGTTGTTTGAAAGGGGTCGCGCGCTTCAAGTAGAGGTGTCTCTATAAGCTGTTCTATAGAAAGTGGTGTAACCGGTTGGCTCAAATTTCGGTAACTGTATCGTAAATCAATGTGGTTGGTATCAGACAATCTTCTGCTGAGGATAAAACTCCCTTGCAATGCGCGAACATAATCGTCTATTTCTAACTTCCTACCAGATAACTGTAAGCTCCCTTGCGTCCGTCCGATTAGCCACGGTTTGGTGAGGGTTGCATTGGCGAAATAACCTAACTCGTCCCGCCATCCAACTCTTCCAAGTAAGCGTCCTCGAATATTTCGTTTAATGAGAAAATTGCTATCCGTCAACTCACCTGTCAAGCGGGGGCCCTCTGCAAAACTATATCCGCCACCAATACTATATGTCTTCGTCTCCTGTTTTTCCACTTTAATTAAAACGGCATCGGATTTAAGCGACGAAGATATGCCTTCTCCGACCTCACGACCGCCTGTGAGTTGTTCGGTTCTGATACGCTCAGCTTGAACACCATGAAAAAGTCCTAAACTGTAAAGGTTTTGCAGCGCACGGCTTAACTTCTCTGAGGTCCAAAGTTCACCTTCAAGATGTCGCACCTCTCGCTCAAGAACATGCTGTTTCACCACATCCGTATCACCTTCAAAATAGAATCTTCCAAACCTCACCTGTTCTCCCTCTGTATCCACGCTAAGATTGAGGACACCGTGCTCAAAGACTTCAAGATGTGTTGCACCCTGAAATACTGTATAACGCGGATTACCCTCAACGTCTTGGAGACTCCAACGATTACCGACATTAGTAGCCATGAAGACCCCTTCAAGTGCCAGATTGTGTAATTTAAAGTTATTTTGAATTTTCTGCGGGAGTTTCCCTCCTGCCAGGGATGCCGAAAAATCGCCAGTTACTTGAAAAACCGGTGTCTCTGTTTCTGTTAGATACGTACTACTAACCGTAGCGTCAATATACCCAAGCTCATGATAAGCTTTCAGGATTGCATCTTGGTAGACATTTCTCTCTAACGAAGTATTCGGTTGTGGAAGTGGGAGCTCACTCTGTAAACGTCTAAGAAGGGCAGCAGTATCTAATGCCTTGTTCCCGCTGATGTCGCATCGGTGAATTATCTCCTTGCGCTCCTCTATAATTGTAATACGTATTCCAACTTCACCAAGGGTGCGGCTGTCTGACTTCTGTTTATCGAGTGTTGCCCTGATAACTGCGTTTGGATAACCAGCTTTCCCATACAAAAGTCTCAGACGATGGACATCTGTATCAAGTTCTTGTTCATAAAAAAAACGCCTCTGCTCTCGGCGAAATAAGAGACTTGCTATGCGAGTTGGCAAGTTCCCCAGAAACCCTCTAACCGGTTTTACTGTCATCTCTCGTAGGAGTTCCGCATCCGAAAATGCCCGATTCCCCACGAAACTAACGCTATTAACAACATATCGCATTCCAGGGTTAATCGTGAGTTGGATCTCGGCATCATCCATTACCTTCTCATTCACAGTGGTGTCGTGGTAACCTGCTGTTTTAAAATAGGATTTTATCCTGCGGTCCCATACAGCAGTTGTAGAAGTATTAATTAAGCGAACTATATCTTTCTTGTATGTATCTTGGAGTAAGAAGGGTATCTCCCCGCTATCCGAATCAAACTTGAAAAGCACCTGCTTACCTTCGTTAATCTGAAATTGCAACACACCGGTTTCACGGATAAAGTTCGGCTCAATAGTAGCAGTGGGGTAGCTACCTTCTTGGTAAAGTGCTTGCATGGATGCTACATCGGTGTCCACACCGGATTTGTTATAAATCGGATGCTGTTGGCTAAAGTTACATGCCGACTCAAGTCGGTGTGATGGGATAGCAGCGTTGCCCTGAATTTGTAATTCCTTAATGGTAGTGCCTTCTCCTAAGGCGAGTTGGTAGACTAATCTGACCTTTGGCGAGTGTTGATTCTCTGACTGCTGCGTCTGGACTTCAGGAGGTATATCGGAAGCGGAAACACCAGCATCAAAATATCCATAATCTCGGCATACACTTTCAATACGGGTAATATCGGTCTCAACAATTTCTGGGATATATGTTCCGTCGGGTTTAGATCTCAGTACCTCGCTGATAGCGAATCTAAAATCACTATCCGAAACGCCGAAGATCACGACATTTTCAATGCGTGCGTAGGGGGTCAATTGATAGGTTAACGCAATTCCATCGGGAGTTTCCTGCGCGTAGACCTCGATTTGGGAATATTGCTGCGTCGCATAGAGTGCTTTAATACTTTGTTGGATGGCATATCTGGATAAGCTGTCCCCTTCGCGCACCGCTGTCTGGTTTCTGAGAATGTTGAGTTCTTCTGTGGTTGCCGTTACAAGTTCTTTATCAATCCGATACTCTATCTTGGCGACGGGATTTACATTGGATTCCAACGACGCATCCGCCACTACAGATTGCGTAGGAAACCAGCAGATTAAAAGAATAAAACACAAGGTGCTATTTATTGATGTCTTGTAATTTGCACAACTCATATTATCAGCTGTTGGTTGTTGGTTGTAAGTTAAGAGATGCTTGACGGGCATTAGAAGCCTCTTTAACTAACAACCTAAAACTAAAAGCGAGCGAACTAAAAACCTACAACTATTTGCTAAAATCGGCCTTTGAGTTCAAAATCAACCCCGTGTTCTCCTTGATCGTTGGTCTCAACCTTAATGGACATATTTTCGCCAAGCGGGTACTCACCGTAATAGCGGGTATCATCTTCAAAGGGACGTTGAATACTAAACGTAAATCCGCCAAACGTTCTTGAGATAGCAGTGTTACGGAGTAGAAAAGCTATAATGTCTTCGTGTGTGAGGACTTCAGCTGTCGTAGCAGTTGGTGCGCTCAGCGTGAAATTTGGGTTATTTAAGGTGCCAGTGATTGCTGCATGGACTTGGATATCTACTATACTTTCATCTCTCGGCAGCACCCCACGAATACGTTCCGGTGTCCGAAGATAAATGTTCAAATCTGGATTAAAATTGAAGTTATCACGATTACTGATTGTGGAGCCTTCAATGAATTCAAAAGGCTGGGTAATGAGCCCTATCTTTCCGCTACGCACCGACACGTCTCCACTGAAGACAGGTTGATTGATGGGGCCAACAAGCTTACCTAAACAAGCAATTTCAATGTCTGTCGGTCCAGTGATTGACGAGAGCACACGGAAGTCACTGGGAATGTCGATATCTACATTCAGTTGTAAATCACGTAAGATTGGGTAATCTAACACAATGTCTGCCTCTTTTATCGAAACGCCTGTGAGCCAATCTCTCACGATTTCCCAGTTTTGTTGGTAGTAACCACCGTTGATATTCAGATTTCCCGTTAGATATGGACGGAGCAGTTCCCCGTGCAGGCGCAAATCGGCAGAATTAAGTTCCGCTTGATACGCCTCCGATTGTTCAAAAATTACCTCTGTGATAGTGGTTGACAAATCCAGTGTTGGAGGCGTTTGCCATATCCTCCTATCTTGAGGCGCCGTGATATTACCTCTAATGGAAAATGCACCATCGTTTAATGTACCGTCGAACCGCGTAATGTTCGCACCTTTCTCCGACAACCGAATTTCACCTACTGTCTCATTAACGTAAATGCCCGCCTCTGGGAATTCAAGCCCAACATCATTGAAAGACACGCTACCTATCGCCTGTGGGGCTTCAATAGTGCCTGTCAACTCCACATAAATTTTACCTGCACCTGATGCGGATCCGAGTCCCGTTACTACAAGCGGTAGCATTTCGAGGTCATCTAATTTAATATCTAAGATACCTTCCATTGGTGTTTGTTTGAACTCCTGCCAAACCAGTTCTGGAGATTCTTGTAATCTCTGCAAAAACGGAATCAACTCAAGTTTATACGGCATCATCCATGAGAAAGTAAGTAGGTTTTCACCATACGTAACTTCTACATAACGTTTCTTTGAAATTTCCCATTTTCCGTATTGATACCGAATTCTCCATCGCAGGTCGATTGGTACATCGTGCAAGTAGAGTTCAGCGGGGTCACTCGTATGCCGTCGTATCGTTATTTTAGGGTTTTCACTCGTTCCGCTTAACTGGAGACTGCCAGACAATGCCCCCCTAACCCTATACGACAGGGGCCAAGCATCGGTCAGTGTTGAAACATCAAAATGCGCTATTCTCAGGGCTGCATCAAATTCTCCATTTGTCTTCAAGCTGCTTCCAGCATCAAGGCTAAAGGTTGTTCGGGCAGAAAATGTGTGTTTGTTCCCTTCAATGCCCTCTGGTTTCCTATCCTCATCACTAAAAGTTTGCGTAACCGGGAACGTCTCTTGGTTTTCGAGACTGAACATCTTGCCTAAAGTCACAGTTCCATTACTAAGGACTATCGGCACTGGACTCGGATCTTGGAAATCGTAAGATCGATCCAATGCTTTAAAAGCGAGGCGGACACTATCAATCGATAAACTCCCACTCGAAACATCCAGAAGATTTACAAGTGAAGGCACTTCTCTGATTTGTGGCAATGGTATCGCTCCAGCACTCACAAAAAAACTGTCGAGGGGAACTGTTAGCTCCTCAAGTCGGGTTGTAAGATGGCCTTCAACTTCTTCCATTACCTCTGGTGGAACCATCTGCTGGACTGTTGAACCGAGTGGAAACCGTTCAAACCGCATCGATGCTAATCTGAGTTCTTTAGGGAGCAAGCCATTCAGTGCCAATTGTCCTTCTCTAAGTGTACAGTATCCCGATCCTATATCAAATTGAAAATCTCTGATATCCACTATATCCTTGCTCGCGCTGAGTTGCACCTTCATGTTCTGAATCGGCTCATGAAAGTTCTTCAAATCAAGTTGTAATGCCTCAAGCGATACGTGTCCCATCATATACGGAGCGAGGCTTGTGCCTTGTATTGATAAGTCTATATCAACAGTGCCGTCTGTTTCTGAAAAGAATGTATCGACCCCCGGGAAAAAATTGATTGGAAGTTCTCTGCCTCGAAGATGCACGTCAATTGGTTCTTTAAGGTGTCCTTCAGAAACATTTATCCCTGTAAATGCCAAGTTAAACGGAATAACACCGCTGAGTGTTAACGTATCAGTCCCATCTTTTAACGTTATCCCAGCGAGTGTTATCTGTTGGTCACTATACTGGATATTTCCAACCCACTCTTTCTGATTGAAAGTGCCATCCCATGCTACGGTAATGTCAGGAGCGTCAAGCGTACCGACAGTGTTAACGTTGATCAATGCAGTTATTGCAGAAGAGGTAAGTTCTAAAGGAATGTGCCCCGCTAATCCCTTTGCATCAGATCGGAATTGAAGTGGGGCTGTGTTAACGAGGTGGAGATCATATCCGTCGAGAGTCAGCTCGCTTATTTCGCCATTTACTGTAATTTGGTGTGGAGCTAAACCGGTTCCGCTTACTTCAACGTGCCCTGAAGCGATACCATAATTTCCAATCTCTACTTGAGACGCCGATACATCAATAGCAAACCGCATTGGGTCCATATCATTGCGTGAGAACATGGCATCCCCTTTAGCCAAATAGGAACCAGTCCCCATCTCTCCATTTGCCTCTATAGTATGAATATGTACCGATTCTGCATCGAAATCAATATCTACACGAAGTCTATCCAGCTTAATAGAAGGAACATAAGGCGACAACCGTATTGGTCTCTCTACGGATGTTTCAGCATATAGTAAGGCATGCGGTTCAGCGAATGTATCACCGATCTCTACTGAAACTTCTAACACCCCAGTTATCTCGTTCTCAGAGCCAAATTGCTCAATAACCTCCATAGGCAAGGTAGCAAGATCAAGTGCAATTGTGTCAACGCGAAGGTGTAATTCCGAATTGTTAACATCTTCGGGCTGGACATCAACGTATCCTGCTACATTTACGTCATTACCGAAGAGCTTGAAAGCACAATCCTCAAGGCGAAGAACTTCATCCTGATATGCTATTGTACCACCGCTATCGCTGATATAGAAATCACCGATTTCCGTTTTTAATGTCAACGTTGGAACTGTCCATTCTACCGCCAAGACTGGACTGGCAGGAGTTCCAGTTATTTGCATGGTATAATAGGCAGCACCAATCGGCAACACGTCATCTGAAAGTCCCAATGCAGGACCAAAGGGGGCAAGTTCAAAACCGTTAGATCCGACTCGAAGATTCATCGCTTCAGTTTTAGCATCAAAAATTCCTGTGAAGTTAACAAACGGTGATACATCTTCAAATGTCCTCAAGGAAAGATTATCTATTGTCCACCTGTCGTCTCCAAGGTGCAAACGAATGGGTTCTGAATTTGTGAACGGAACACCGCGTTCTGTGGAGTTCCCATAGCGGAGACGACTCGTGTCAATGTGAATATCGACATCATACGGATATATTTTCTTTTTCGGCGACTGGGTAGATGTTGGTGCGGGTGCGAGGTCTGCGATTGTTCCATTTATTGAGACACGACCATCAGCATTCCCCGTAACCGATTCAAGCATCGGATGTAAGATACTCAGAAATGGATCGACACGAATCCCCGCACTCTCAACTACGAAACGATACGGGTTGTCTACTGCCATGCTAACAACGCCTCTAATCCGACTTGACCCTCCTAAACCTTGTCCTTGAAAATCGAAAATATCAGATTTACCAATGGTTTTGTCCCCTGCTACAAGTTTTCCAAGAAGGTAGGCATCGCCGATAAGGTGTTTAGTGCCTCGACTACCGTGTAAAAAGGTTATATCTGAGAAATCCAGTTCAACCCGGAAATCAGCAGACTCAGGTCTTTTGAGTGTTCCAACAACACGCACATCGAACTCGCCTGCAAATGGTAAATCGGAGATATTAGCTGCCTTTGCAATCTCTTGAAAACTGACAGGTGCATCGCTTTCAAGTAGGAAGTTAAAGTCTCCATTGGAGGCTACCGTAGTATTTAATGTAAGCTGCTGCTCGCGGGTGGTTATTTTGAAGTTTGACACACTAAGATTGTAGTCCTCGATTTCCAGAGGGAGCATTAGCGGATCCAAATGGATACCCCATGCCACACCCTCAGAGACGCTGAAGTTTGCCCTGCCGTCAAGATTGATGAGCGTTCCATCTAACTTAAGTTCGCCTCTGATCGCGGCATCTACTGGATACTCTGCACCCATCAACAGTCTTGGATAGTGCTGGACGTAAACAGTGTCTGCAACGATACTGAATGCTGACGGAAACTCGTCTTTATTAATATCTACTGTGCCTTTAATCATGGCACGACTCTGATAGGGTGTCACATCATCGTTTTTTGTGTTTTTCGTTAGCAAGCCATTCTCAATGAACACTTGTCCGTCTCGATAGCGAAAATTACCGGTTAAAACGCCGATCGGAATGTCGTTGAAGGTCGAATTTTGCACCTCCAGATACCCGCTTAACGTCCCATCTGACGACAATTGCGCTGACGATGTTCCAGTGCCTCCGAAATTCGCAGTATTGACGATTTTTGTCAATTTTCCAAAGATGATATTTGATGCTTGAATGTCTATAGCATCCTGCTGTTGTAGAGGAAAAGGGGCATTAATCTCAATCACGGTCTCATCTAAGTTCCCATTCGCATTCAATTCACCAGAGGCAACTGTGCAATTGAGCATCGAATCTTCAAGCACCACTTCGTCAAGGGTGCTTCCTATCAAGGTCATTTCACTATCAAGGTTGAGATTTGAGATATCCATGCTGTTTCCGCTGAATTTCGCGGTGCCTGAGAGGCTACCTACACTGTCAGAAAGGTTGTCGGGAAGCTGAACAAACATTGACAAAAAAGGTATGAGCTGGATTTCTGTGGCGCGCCACTCTCCCGTGTAGGTGAATGGGTGTTGTGGGAGTTGTCGGAGTTGGGTGAGTAGATTAACTTCTGGAGCGTTTTCCAGCGAAATGATCCCTTCACCCACCAAGCTGCCGTCGGCAATTTTTGTGCTGAAGGTCTGTAGCGTGAAAGTGGGTGTTGGTGAATGCTTGAAATCTGCCTTAACCTCTAAGTCAGCTAATCTTATTTTTCTGTTACTCTCAGCGTTTGCCACAGAAAACGTCGGCATATCCACAGAGAGCATCTTAACGTCTAAATCGGAATCTGTGCCTTCCGCCTCAATCTTCGCTGCCAGTACACCTTCAAGTTGATGGGTTTCGTTGAAAAACTGATCGACATCCGCAAGATCCAGTTCCAAGTCAAGAATTCCATCCCAATCGGTTACGTGCGCTTCGTGTGTAAATCCACCTTTAACACGCAATTCTGAGTTGCCAAATGTGAGTTGGAGGTTATCCAGTCTACTGCCATTCGCTAATATCACAAAGTTGGCATTGAAGTCGTCAATCTCCATTTCGGTACCGTTGAATCTGACACCACCAGATCGGATATTCAACACCCCCTTATGATCCCACGTGTTGAGTCGTCCATTCACTGCGATAGAAATTCCCTGGATTCCTATACGAAGATCTTGCTCTGCATCGATGTAAGTAATTGTGCCATTACCAAATCGGATATACTCGGCAGCGAAATCGAATTGTGATGAATCTTCTGTTTCTGCTGGACCTTGCGTCTTACGCGTCTTAAAAATGTCCTCCAAGTTGAAGCTACCGTCAGACTCCCGCACTACGTGGATCTCCGGTCTGACGACCTTTAGCTGCTTCACCTCAAATGTGCGTGTCAAGAGTCCAAATAGATTATATATGAGAGTGACTTTTCCTGTGGAGATTATCGGTGGATTTTGCGCGTCTTTCTCAGCAATTGCGATGTTTTCAATGGTAATACTTCCTAAAATATTTCCTTCTATCTTCCCAACTTCTGCAGTGTAACCGTCCGTTATCTGATTTTGCAGTTCAAGTTCAAGTCGTCCCTCTGCCCAATCAAGAAAATTCCTTGAACGGATAAAGAAAAACACACCGCAGATAAATGCGATGCTAAGGAAAACGAATATTTTAACGAGATTAGCAGGTTTCCAAAATCGCTTCGTCCTGCTAACGCGTTTTATCCTTCCACTGGACTTGCTATCAGATTTTTCCATTTTCCATTTTCCTTTGGTGATTCCGACTCACTATCGCCCTTCAATCCATGTAAACATAAAAACGTTGGTTTTTGTTGACGGTTTACTTATCGTTTTTCATCCGATGTGCAGCTTCTACTATTTCCTCGGTCGTCTGTTCAGATGGTAAACAGGTATTGAGCGCATTAGTCTGGGAATTTCGGTTGACTCTGAGCCAAAGTAGGTACTCAATGTTCGCGATGTTTCTGTAAATCGGTGAATAAGTCTGTCCTATCACTGTTACCCCAAGTTTCTGACTAACGAATACATTTAGGTTGTCTATCGTCTGGATATGCACCCGTTTATCAGACACAACACCACCCTTTTTAACATGGGTTTTTCCGGCTTCAAATTGTGGTTTGAGTAGCGCAATAATATCGCACGCTGTTTTTGCGTTCCCCTCCTGCTGCTTCAAAAGCGATATAACACTCGGTAGCACCGTCCTCAGAGATATAAAAGAGACATCAATGACAGCAATAGAGACAAAATTTTCGCTATCGCTTAGTGCCACCGTTTTTAAGTGGGAAGGTGTTAGGTGCCGGATGTTCGTTTTCTCGATCGGTAGGACTTGTGGATGGGTGCGTAATTTCCAAGCGAGTTGCCCGTAACCAACGTCAACGGCGTAGACAAATTTCGCACCGTGCTGGAGGAGACAGTCTGTGAATCCTCCGGTCGATGCCCCAACATCAAGGGCAACTCGATCTCGGACATCCACATCAAAAATGGATAGAGCCTTTTCCAATTTGAAACCCCCGCGGCTCACATATTTTTGTTGTGCTTGCACAACGACCTTCGCGTCAGCGGGAACACGGTGTCCAGGTTTAATATTGGAATTGCCGTTGACGGTTACCGCGCCCGCAAGGATCAGCCGTTTTGCCTGCTCTCGGCTGTCTACAAATTGGTGTTCTACCAAAAAGGTATCTATCCGTTGCATGAGTTTTTTATTCGCAGTCAGCAGTCAGCAATTAGCGGTCGGATAAAAGAGATTTGTGGCTGTTATATATTTTGCCACATACAAGAATTAACTGACGACTGACCGCTGATAACCGACTGCTACAACATCATCTTCGCAGCACGGACAATTGCATTCGTGTCACATTGACACAGCGCATATAGATGTTGTACGTCACCGTGCTCAATAAACGCATCAGGGATACCGAGATTCGTGACCTGTACATCTGATATATCCGCTGCAGCGAGTGCTTCCAAAACTGCACTGCCGAAGCCGCCCATCACGACGCCATCTTCAACCGTAATTACTTTGCCGATACTCTCTGCAAGCGGGAGTATCGTTTCAGTATCCAATGGCTTTACAAACCGGGCATTAACAACCGTCGCTGAAATTCCCGTATCCGATAATGTTTGTGCCGCTTCTAATGCTGGATAAACACGGTTGCCGATAGCAATAACAAGCACATCCTCTCCCTCTCTGACAACCTCACTTTTGCCGATAGGTAGTGCCTGTATTTCCTTTGACATCTTGACACCTACACCGGTGCCACGCGGATAACGGAACGCAATAGGACCGCCTTCATACACAAGCGCGGTTTTCACCATCGACTGTAATTCGTTCTCATCTTTCGGTGCCATCACTACCATATTTGGGATAGAACGGAGATATGCCAGATCGAAAACACCGTGATGCGTCGGACCGTCTGCACCAACCAGCCCACCTCTGTCCAGCGCAAAAATGACAGGAAGATTTTGGATACACACGTCGTGTAACACTTGATCGTAGCCGCGTTGGAGGAAAGTGGAGTAGATAGCAGCAATTGGACGCATTCCTTGTGCTGCAAGCCCACCTGCAAATGTGACCGCACACTGTTCCGCTAATCCGATGTCAAAACAGCGACTCGGAAACACCTCGGCAAACTTATCAAGCCCCGTCCCACCCGGCATCGCTGCTGTTACACCAACAATGCGAGTATCGCGTTTTGCTAACTCAATTACGGTTTGACTAAATACCTCTGTGTAGGTAGGCGTCGCGGGCTTTGGCTTAGTCGTCTTTCCTGTTTTGAGGTTAAACGGACCGCTAACACTATAAAATCCGATCGGATCGGCTTCTGCTGGTTCATAGCCGCGCCCCTTTTCGGTCACAACATGCATCAGTATCGGACCAGTGAGATTACGAATACCCGTCAGCACCGGTATCAATGTTTCTAAGTCATTTCCATTGAGCGGACCGAAGTAGCGAAATCCAAATTCCTCAAAAAGCGTTCCTACCTTCAACGATGCCTCAATCTTACGGGCTATTTGCTTGGCATCTTCCGAAATCAGATTCATTAATCCTTTCGCTCCAGAACGAAGGAAATTATACTGTCGTGAACTCGTAAGTTTATGAAAGTGTTTTGAAAACGCGCCAACAGTCGGCGAGATGGACATGTTGTTGTCATTAAGAATGACAAGCATGTCATTCCTGTAATCGCCTGCAGCGTTGAGTGCTTCAAACGCCATGCCGCCCGTCAAGCCGCCATCGCCGATGATAGCGACAACTTTGTAAGTTTCATTGATGAGGTCTCGTGCAGTGGCGACACCCAATGCAGCTGCGATAGAGGTACTGGAGTGTCCTGCACCAAAGACGTCGTATTCGCTCTCAGCTCTGCTGAGAAATCCACTGATGCCTCCGCTTTGACGCAAGGTCGGGAACTCTTCTCTTCTACCGGTAAGCAGTTTATGCGGATAGGCTTGATGTCCAATATCCCAGATGAGTTTATCACGCGGCGTATCATAGACGGTGTGCAGCGCGATTGCTAATTCGATAGTGCCGAAGTTCGGAGCAAAGTGTCCTGGGTGCTCAGAAAGGACTTCCAATAGATAAGCACGCATCTCCTCGGCGAGGGTTTTCAGTTCATCAATTTCAAGTGATTTAAGGTCGGCGGGGGTGTTAATTTTTTCAAAAAGCATATTTTAAAAATCCTGTTTTTCAGAGTTATCTGTTTCGAGAACGTTTGTTACCCGCTGTTCCGCATTTTCGAGCATTTGCCTGCACGATCCGACTAAGCCGATGCCCTCTTCAAAAAGTTTCAGAGAGTCCTCAAGTGGAAGATCGTTACCATCTTCTAATTTTTGAACAATCTCTGATAGTTTCGTAAGCCTCTCTTCAAAAGTCATTTATCACCTCCGTTTTATGGTTGTAAGTTATAAGTTGTCAGTTATAAATCGTAACTGACTGACTTTCACTTATTCTCGGTGTCCCGAAGTTCTTCAACACGACACGCAAGATGTCCGTGTGCCAATTGCACCTCAATTCTGTCGCCCACCGCCGTCTGTTCTGTTGAAATCAGGACCTCACCATCCATCTTTCGACTGATACTATACCCTCGTTCTAACGTGGCTAATGGACTCAGTGTATTCAAACGTTGGGCAAGTGCGTATAAGTCGCGTTCTGCATCACCAAGCCGACGCGTTACACTTGTGCGGCACGCAGTTTCTAAGTCGTCTATTCTCTGGTGAAGTTGATTGATTGCGTCCTTCCGACGCATTGGAGAGAGACGAGTCTCAAACTCCTGTAGACGCGTTTCGTACCGCTCTAAGCGAGTTCCGATTGCTCTACGCAGCCACACATCAAAGCCCTCGAGTTGTGCAAGAAGCTCCTGTTGATCAGGGACGACATCTGCAACCGCCGCGGAAGGTGTTGACGACCGGTGATCCGCCACCATATCAGAGATTAGGAAATCTCCTTCATGTCCGACTGCGGATACCACTGGTATTCTGGAGGCAAAAATCGCACGCGCAACAACCTCCTCGTTAAATGCCCAGAGATCCTCAAGCGAACCGCCGCCCCGTCCGACTATTAAAACATCTATATCACCGCGGATATTCATCGTACGAATTGCCTGCGCTATGCTTGGCGCTGCACCATCACCTTGGACGAGTGTTGGGTGTAGCACGATTTCAGCCAAGCGATACCTTTCATGCAATCGTCGTCGGATGTCTCGGATAGCTTCACCGCTTGCCGATGTAACGACCCCGATTTTCTTCGGAAATTTTGGCAACGGTTTTTTATGTGCCCCATCGAACAATCCCTCTTTGGTGAGTCGATCCTTCAATGCTTCAAATGCTCTCTGTAACGCTCCGATTCCCAAGGGTTCCACGCGGCTGACTGTTATCTGATACTTACCTTGAACATCATAAACTGTAACCTTTCCTTGTATTTCCACGGCTTCACCGTCACGGAGGAACGAACGAAAACGAGAGGCACTGCTCCGCCAAAGAACGCAACCGATTTGGGTGTTCGCATCTTTGAGTGTGAAATAGATGTTCCCATAACTGTGATGTGTGCAATTTGATACCTGTCCGCGAACCAACACATTTCGAAAGGGAGGGTGCTGTTCTATCAGACGTTTTAACAATATAGTTATTTCACTGACACTGTGGACAGTCCTTGTTGGCGATAATGGCATTTCCATCTGCATATCTATCTAACGAAACCTCTCTATATTAGTTTACCGCTATGTTAAGGTACCAGACGTGTGTCGTTCTCTCTAATACTGGTGCTGAACTGGCACGATACTTGTTGCCATACCTGTTTGTTCATCAAGTTCTATCTCGACAGCACAAAGTTTGACGTTGTTTTTAGCGACAGCAAACCTGGTGGGCATCATCGTCAAGAATCCCTTGACGACATCATCTATCCGCGTTCCGATAACAGAATCGTAAGGTCCCGTCATACCGACATCCGTAATGTAAGCCGTGCCTTGTGGGAGGACGCGGGCATCTGCTGTCTGTACATGTGTGTGGGTTCCAATCACGGCACCAACCCTACCATCGGCATGCCAGCCCATAGCGATTTTTTCGGACGTCGCCTCGGCATGGAAATCGAGTAGGATGTACGGCGTCGCTGCTTTCACTTCAAGTAGAATTTCATTGAGAGCATGAAACGGGTTGGTGTACCTGTTCATGAAAATCTGTCCGGCGAGGTTAATGACACCGAGCTGTGCCTGTCCGTCATTCGATGTGGCAATCCTTACCCCGCGTCCAGGAACCTCCGCGGGGTAGTTTGCGGGGCGTATAAGTTGGGGGGTTGTGTCTACAAAATCAAAAATCTCTTTCTTATCCCAAACATGGTTTCCTGTTGTGATAACAGAGACCCCTGATGCCAGGAGTTGATCTACGATCTCAAACGTCAATCCTTTACCGCCTGCTGCGTTCTCTCCGTTCGCAACAATAAAATCATACTCGTGTCGATGTTCATTCAGAAATTGCGTTGTCGCCGTTCTGCCAGGATTCCCAACAATATCCCCGATAAACAGTATTTTCATCTTCCCCTGTCACTTTCTACTTGTAGGAGCGATCTCCGAATCCCAACCTACCGTTTACTCTAATCGACCCATTAACTACTGACTCTCAACTGCCTCTAATGCTTCAAGCGTGAAGACGGATGCGAACGAACACCCAAGTGCACTAATTTTCTCAGCACCACCCGCCTGCCGATCGATGACTGCCACAACATGTTCTACTGTGTAACCCGCTGTGCGAATCTGTTCAATAGACGTGCAGACCTGTCCTGCGGTTGTAATCACGTCCTCTATCACGACAAGGTTGCTTCCTTCCTTAGCACCACCTTCTATGAGGTTACAGGTACCATAGGTTTTTGCTTCCTTACGAACATAAAAACACGGAATGCCAGTCTGGAGTGAGATTGCAGTTGCCAAAGGAACGCCACCTAATTCCAACCCAGCGAGACCATCACAATCCGACGGGAGCAGCTTCACCATCTCTCCAGCGATTGCGGTAAGCAACCCCGGATTGCTCTCAAATCGGTATTTATCCCAATAGAAGTTACTGATATTTCCAGAGCGGAGTTTGAATTCACCTGTGAGATACGAAACGGCACGAATCTGTTTTGCAAGTTCTATTTTTGGCATTTGTAGTTATCAGTTATCCGTACGCAATGACTGCGTCATTGCTTTCAGTTTTCAGTTAAGTGTTTGGTATAGACGAATATTTTTCCTGACCCAAAAACCTTTTAGGGGATCCTAATAGTTATAGGTTAAGAGGTGGCATCGTTATATCAATAACCCCTTAACCGATGACCAACAACCAACAATGAATAACTATTAAAACACCTCAATATGCGCGGTGTCTTTCGCTACCACTTCCCCAATAACGGTTGCTTCTGGACAGTCTTCACCATGGAGTTCTGCTAAAGCTGCATCAGCATTTTCGGCAGGCAGTGCGAATAGCAGCCCACCAGACGTCTCCGCTTCCATTAAGATGTGACGGGTCGCTTCATCATCTGTATGGAATGTGACCTTGTCAGAAAGAAACGCCATATTTGCAAGATAAGCTTGTGTGTAGGTGTCCTGAGCGACAAGTTTAGGGGCATCGGGAAAGTAAGGAACCGCACTGCTGTCGATCTTCAGACGAACATCATTGCCCGCCGCCATTTCCGATGCATGTCCCAATAGACCGTAGCCTGTGACATCTGTGCAGGCACTCACGCCGTATTTCAGCATCACCTTTGATGCCGAGGCGTTGAGTCGGGTCATCGATTCGACGAGTTGTGGCAAGACTGCATCGCTGATTTTATCAAATTTCAGTCCTGTTGTGAGGATACCGATGCCGAGATTTTTGGTTAGAATGAGCACATCGCCCGGACGTGCGCCATAGTTTTTGACGAATTTTTCAGGATGTACGATACCGGTCACTGAAAGTCCATACATCAGTTCAGCGGAATCTACTGTGTGTCCACCGACGAGTGCAGCACCTGCTTCAATCGCTTTTTCGGTCCCACCTTTGACAATCTCACCGAGAATTGACAAATCTAAGTCTGCCTTAGGCCAACAGGTGATATTCAATGCCGTTTTTGGGACCCCACCCATGCTATAGACGTCGCTCAATGAGTTCGTCGCGGCGATCGCACCAAATGTATATGGATCATCCACAATAGGTGTGAAGTAGTCCACGGTATTGACGAGGGCAAGTTCATCGGAGATACGGTAAATTCCGGCATCATCGGAAGTTTCAGTGCCGACAAGGAGGTTGGGGTCAGTGGATTTGGGGATATTATCTAAAATGTGCGCAAGCTCACCCGGAGCAAGCTTTGATGCTCATCCAGCGCATTTTACGGTCGCGGTGAGTCGAATCTTCTGTTTCGTCATAATTTCAATGTATCCCGTGTGTGCGCTGAGGCACGGGGACCTTGCGCAACAATATTGACGTGCCTACTGCTGCAAATCAGCCAAGACAGATTTTACATACGATACACTTCGACCATCTTGGAGGAACTGGTCGCCGAAGCGGACCCCTTCGATTGCACAATAGCCGTCGTAGTTAACCTCTACTAACGCTGAGATTGCAAAACGATAATCAATTTCGCCATCGGGCAGTGGAGCTTGAACGTAGATAGCCGTTTCCAAATTGGGTATATGCACTCGATAGAGGCTCTTGCAATGCCAGTAGTTGACATGCGGTGCGAGCGCGGCAATTGCATCTTCACACGATTCTTCTGGAATATCGTAAGTCCAGTAAATATTGCCCAAATCAGGATTGACACCGACGTTAGACGCGTCAATCAATTCAAGTAGATGCAGTGCCGACCAACTGTTATCCGCAATTGAGTTTTGATGGATTTCAATGGAGATTTCTACGCCGAGATCCGCAGCAATAGCGGCAACTTCACTCACAGCACTCGCTGTACGTTCATAGTCCGAGTTAGTCGCTAAACGGCTTGACCCCTGTGAAACAGGCTCTCCACGATAGGTGCCTTTTCCGTTCGGATCGCGAGGTGGCGTGGTAACCGTGGAATTTACAACACCCGCTCCAACTTTAGAGGCAAAGTGGACGGCATTTATCATACTTTGCTTGTTCGCAGCAGCAACACGGGGATGTGCCGCACCACCACCGCCACGTATCGCAACACACGGCACGCCTGAACCTTCTAACTCCGCGCGAAGATTTGCGACTTCAGCATCAGGCAGATTCATAGCAGGAAGCTCAATTCCGTCAAAACCGATCTCTTTGGCTTTTCCCAAGAACTGTTTACGGTCAGCGGCACCGGTAGGGAACTCCGCACCGTTGTATGGATATAACGCACATCGTCTAAATGCGTACGCAATCTTCATTGATTTTCTCCTTGAAATAGGTATGCTACAGCTTGCTGAAATTGTTGAAAGAGCTGAGGATTCACAGCATCTATGGCTTGGGGCTGCTTCTGACCATTGTCGGTGTCAGAAGTCTCTTGTTGCGGTCTGGTGTCTTTCACATCGGGTTGGACGTCCACACCACTATCACAGTTAGATAGTTTAGCACATTCCACCTTTTTTTGTAAAGAAGCGTCCCGTTCGGAAATTGAATTGAGAACGCTGTGGTAATACCATGCCTGATCGTCAACGCCGCCGTGAAACCGCTCCCATATCGCGTCCCCGATTACATCGTATTCCGATATGATAGTTCGTAGGTTGTGAAGTTTGTCAGCGCATGTTACAGTGCATATCTCTGGACTGGCACTTCTTAACGCCTCAATCCGTTCGGTCTTACGGGCTCGCCAACGCAACGCCTTGTTCTCTGAGCAGCCATCGACGATATCTGCGATGTATTTACCAAAGCGTTCCTGAATAAATTCTAAGGTGAGATCGGTATCCTCAACAGTGTCGTGTAAGATACCGGCAATAATCAAGGCTTCAGGACATCCCGCTTCCATTAAAATGAATCCAACAGCGTAAGGGTGTGTAATATAAGGCGTACGGGTGCCTTTCCGATATTGACCCTGATGGGCTTCAGCAGCGACTTCTATGGCTTCTTCGATCCGATTCTTACCGGTCCCATTCTGCGTCATACTTCCTGTCCGAACTCCAAGTCATATCTATGAACAATTATCGACTTTACTATAAACTTGTTAAATGATACACTATCTCCGACGTATCCGTCAATACATTTTTTGGGTTATAAGTAATGAGTTAAAGCCAGTGGCAGTTGTACGGGTTTGGCATGACCAAAGTCTTAACCAACAACTAACAACCCTTACACCAACAACCAAGGAAAACATCATGACCACAATCGCCATCGGCAGCATTATGCACGAATCAAATACGTTTAGTGATACTCCCACCGATTACGCTGCCTTCTCTCATACCTATGCCAGCAATATAATTAAGAATTGGGGAGAATCTCACCATGAAATAGGGGGCTTCATTGAAGGCGCGTCAACGTACAATTACACGGCATATCCGATGATGGCTGCTTCTGCGACACCGGCAGGCCCCGTGACGGACGATGCTTTCGATCGACTCACCGAAATGTTGATCCAACACCTCAAATCCGCGCCGAAACATGAAGGCGTCCTGCTTGCGCTCCACGGGGCAATGGTTGCGGAAAGCTACCCCGATGGAGATGGTGAAGTTCTGCGACGGCTCCGAGAGGCATTCGGTTACGATTTACCAATCGTTGTTACCCTCGACCAGCACACCAACGTTTCTGAACAAATGGTCGCCGAATCAACAGCAATTGTCATTTACAAAACGACACCACATATTGATCAACGCCAACGTGGTCTACAAGCTGCGAAGCTAATGATGCGGATACTTGAAGACGGTGTTACCCCAACGCAAGCACTCGCCAAGCCACCGATGCTTCTCAATATCAAGTATCACGTCACAGCTGTCGAGCCGATGCTCTCTATCATGAACGCCGCAAAAGCGTTAGAACAAGACCCCAACGTCCTCGCAGCCAGTGTTGCTGTTGGGTATCCGTATGCTGATATCTACGAGGCGGGTCCCTCCTGCGTCGTCGTCACTGACAATAACCCACAGCTTGCACAAGAAGAAGCCAACCGATTATCCGATATGCTCTGGGGAATTCGCGATCAACTCACGCTCGACTTACCTGATGCAGCACAAGCAGTCCAACAAGCTATCAATAGCGAACGGCATCCGGTTATTCTCGTTGAGATGGGGGATAATATCGGTGGTGGTTCACCTGGGGATAGCACCTTCATTTTAGCAGAACTGCAGGAGCAGGGTGCGTCAGAATTCGTCGTTGTCATCTATGATCCAGAAGGCGTTCAAAGTTGTATTCAGGCAGGTGTCGGTGGAGGAGTGTCGCTCCAAGTCGGTGGGAAAGCGGACAATCTACACGGCGATCCAGTCTCAATTAAGGGCAATGTCCGCCTTATCCACGACGGTCAATATGTGGAAACGGAACCTCGGCACGGTGGGCAGCGATACCATAATCAGGGATTAACGGCTGTTGTTTCCGTAGGGGATTCATTGGTTGTTTTGACGAGTAGACGGCAGACGCCTTTTAGTTTGCAGCAGCTCTACAGTCTCGGTATTGATCCAAAGTCGATGCGTATGATAGTCGTCAAAGCCGCAGTTGCCTATCGCGCTGCTTATGAACCGATCGCAGGCGAGATTATTGAAGTAGATACACCCGGGTTGACTGCGGTAAATCCACTACATTTTGAATATAACGACGTCCGCCGCCCTTTGTTCCCGTTGGATTGATGAGTATTTGCAAAGGTTCCTAACCTTCAAAGTCTGTTAGGCGAGGTCACTGTACCTCGCCTGCACCCGCTGGCGAGATTTCCTAATTTTTCCATTGACCACTAACAGTTTCCAATAACTTCCTACTTCTCACCAACAACCCACAATTGACAACCAAAAACCAAATGCCCTGTCATAAAGCATACAAAAAACATTGGCATCTATCACTAACACAATGTATAATAGTGTACATGCATTCCTTTGATTTATAGGTGTGGTTGCCAACGTACCGAGATAAACAGAGAGGTGTCACCGTGGCATTTAGCGATTTCAAAACAATCTCTGAAGTGCAAGAGAAATTTAGAATCACATACGCCGAAGATAACTTCGTCAAAGCCGAACCATCAACCCCGTCGGTGGAGTTCCTGCGAGACTTTGAATTTACCCGAGAACATATTAATGTTTTTGCCTCAGAAGCATCACGGTGTGAGACAATTATCTTCCCTGTTTTGAAAGAGAGTTATAAAGCCTATGCCGACCAATATGCGCTTTGGATAAAGCAATCCATCGCTTACGATGACATCTTGAACGGAACACCAGATTACTTTATCTCCACCAGATCCGAATTAGGTAAGACGGTCGTCGGAAGTCCGCTGATACTCCTTGTTGAGGCAAAGAAAAACGACTTTGAGCAGGGATGGGGGCAATGTTTAGCGGAGTTAATAGCCGCCCAAAAGATAAATGACAATACCGATTTTCCTGTATACGGCATTGTTACCGACGGAACATTGTGGCAATTTGGACGACTCATCGGTGATACCTTTACCCAAAACAGAACTGATTTTGCCTTGGCTAATTTATCGACGCTTTTTGGGGCAGTTGATTCTGTGTTCAAAGCTACGGCTAATCAGTAAACGCAATAGGAAACAACCAAGGAGAAATAACGGATGATACTTATCACATCTATTACTTTTACACGCTTGCGTCATTTCGCTATCTTTTTGGCAATGACGTGTCTCCTTTTTGGACTATCCATTGATGCTATGGGTGGACTGGTAGCACACTGGCAGCTAAATGAAGGGGACGGTGACACCATTAAGGACAGTTCCGGCAAAGGACATGATGGCGAGTTCGGTGGCGGTGATCCACAGTGGGTTCCGGGCATTTCAGGTAGCGCACTGGAATTTGATGGTGACGATTTCGTGGCTATCGATGCCTGGATTACGGAAACGGGTGCTGCAGATTTCTCGATTACAGCATGGATAAAAACCACCACAACCAGCGTTAGCTTCCTGACTAAGAACGATGGAGACAGATCACTCGATTTCCACGAGAAGTTGTTTTACATAGGTGATTCGGCAACTTCAGAAGGTGGACTGACCGGAGCGGTCGAGTGGGTCGGTCATAGTTGCGACTGGATACGCGGAGATACAGATGTTGCAGACGGCAAGTGGCATCATGTCGCGGTCACTTGGGAGATCAAAGGACTTGAGGGACACATCTATGTCAATGGTGTCGAAGGCGTACATCACATGGGGTATAACGGTGGTGAAGACATTAAAGGGAACACATGGCAGATCGGGTTTACGAGTGGCTGGCCGGGTGGTGTCGATTACGAGGGTGCCGTTGACGACATCCGGATTTACGACTCAGCACTGACTGCTAATGAGGTAGTAGAAGCGATGGAAGAAGGGATGGCGGTTGACCCAGCGGGTCTTCTCACTGTCAGTTGGGGCGCGATCAAGAGACGATAGATTTTATAGTTATTAGTTATCAGCATGTAGTTGGGTTTCAACTCTGTTTTAACCCGACCTACGTGCTGCACCGAGCCCATCCTCTTTTTGACCTACCCACGTTAACTATGGAACGGGTGTCGCATAATCATACCATTCAAGAATACGCCATTCGCCATTTTCCCGACGTTCCATGATGAATATCATGCGTCCTGTAGGATTAGATTGTTCGCCATGTGACCAGTTGAGTCTGAGATCGTAATCGTAGTCAGCCATGGCATGCATGTCGCCCAAGAATTCGACCTCTCCATTCCGATAGAGATTCAGTTCAATACTCTGATTTGCATCGAACATTTTCAATGTCCCTTCGCGCTCCTCTTGCCCACCGCGAAATATTATATCATCATCGAGATTATTAGGGGTCCCCATGTCGCTGACGTAAAAGAAGTCGTCTTCCCATATTGCGGACATATATCCTTGAATATCAAAGGTTTCGAGACCATTTGCCCATTGGTCCTGAATGACGGATTTTATTAGGGATTTCTCTATGCTGTGTTTTCGTCACCGGTTCAGAAGCGGGATCGACAAACGATGACGCAGTGATTCACCGCTCCTCTGGTTTGACGGTTTTATATATTACTTCCGGTTCAGGTGATTCGACCTTCAGCACTTGGAATCCAATGAACCCGATAACTAAAACCGCAACTATACCAATGATAATCTTGATTTTCGTTCCCACCTTCACTGTCTGATACCTCCTGAAATCGATGCTTTTGATGTTCATTTTTTTACAAGTAAGGAATTTACTTTTTTTGAGGTATCGGGGAGGGTGTTTCTTCAGAATATGCTACTCTTTCTGACGTTGAGATCTGTTGAAAAGGTTTTCACACCTTAAACCTTCCGTGCAGAAATTTCACAGTTTTCACAGTAAAATAGTTGTCAGTTGTCAGTTAATGGATTCAGGCAGTAATTACAGACGACTATATCCCCATTAATTTCACAGTTTTCACAGTAAAATTGGAAAAGTGTGAAATTGGGAAAGAGGCTATGAATCCATATACCGACTGGATTTGTGTGGGTTTAGGGAAAAGTTGCTGTGAAGGGTACTGTGAAATTTACTGTGAAAATTTGGGTGTTGGTAACGAGGTGTAGGTCGTCTGAATTGTGGGGTATATTGTAAAAGTGCACAGCACTGTGACAGTCATAGTGCTGTTGAAAGTGACACTTAAAGTGACACTCAAAGTGACACTCAAAGTGCTGAAAGTGACACTCAAAGTGTTGTTGTAATTGCTAAAAGTGCTGTTGTCTGAATTAGGACTATAGGCTGATATTGAATATTGTCCGAATGCACGTCGCATGAATCAACGCCGAATGCGCGTGTGGCATTCGGCGGGTCTTTACGCCGCGAACTAGGATTTACAGGATTTTTAGGACTCGGTGTCATTGGGTTATAGCGATTGCATTGTAGCATAAACTGTTAGCTTGTGTTTAAGTGTTTCTCAGAGGAATCGCAAACTAAAAGTTTGCGGTACAAGTGTGCTTTCTTAAATTCACATTTTCTATAATATTGCCGATTTTCTGCTCTAAAAAAAAGTTATAGTATATTATACTATTTTTATTAACTGATGTCAAGTTAAAATTGCAAAATAAGTGGCTATTAGTGATCGATAGTTGGGGTTAGGTAGGTGCTTGCATCTGCACATAACTTTCGCGAGGTGTCCCGTCTCGGTTGGTGAGGTTAGGAAACCTTGTCAGTGGAAATGGCGTGTTTAGCCAAGAAGGTCGGGGTCTACAAGTTACTGAGAGGATCGGGAAGACACGGAACCTCGTCCATAAATGACCGTGGGCTAAATTGCTTGACAGCGAAAAATCTGCGTGGTATTTTTATGTCCAATAAATTGTTTTTTCAGTTTTCTTTTCCAAACTGAGGAATAAAAAATGCCTTATTGCATCGTGTGCAAGGAATATGCAGAATATGAATACGACATAGCACTTTCCAATGGAGATTATCTTCATCCGCCTTGTTTGACTAAGCTGCAAATACGCAAGGACGAAATTGAAGCTATTCTGCGGAAACAGAAGCCACAACTCATTTTGTCTCTTTTTGTACCAACTGAAGTCCCCGAACGAGAAGTAATCCCAGAAACTACGGTTGAAAATTTGTCCACCGAGTTAGCGAAACTACAATCGGTTTTGACCTCAATCTACGACTATTTGCCGAGTTGGCCGCCGGACTGGGAGACAAGAAAACAGAGGCTTATCCGACTGAATGGATCCATCTGTTCAAGTTGTGAAGAACAACAGAATGTCTATCTGCAGCATGATATCCCTTTATGTGAAGGTGGAACGAACGCGTTAGATAATCTTGAACTGATCTGTTCGGCGTGTCATGCGCGTATGTACGGAAAGCGTAATATTTTTGGTAAGTTTACGCCGAATGCATCGCAATCAGCGTTCTCGGAGCAAATCGCGGAAATCCAATATGCTATTGACAATCACCAGAAAATTCAATTCTCCTATAAGAAACCAAGTGATAGAAGGTGGACGGTGCGTGTCGTTGTCCCAGAGCGGTTGTTTAATATTCCCAACAGTCGAGAATCCGGTGAGACGTTGTGCGTTGAGGGATTTTGTGAATTACGCCAAGATACCCGAATCTTTGCACTTGAGAGAATGGAAAGTTTAGGCGTAATTGAAGATTAAGAACGCTTTTCTTCGAGTAAGGAACACGTCAATTTTTCTAAAATTGACCCCTATTCCCGATTTACATCTGCACATAGCTTTCGCGAGGGATATCCAGATCGGCGAGGACGTTTCTACCCACCTGCAAGAACTGACCGTTCAACATTACGAATTGAACACCGGCATCAGCAGCACCCCTCCGTAAGAACAAATACTCACCCACAAACGTAATATCTGCCGCGGACATCTCCGCTAACCCGTCGTCTGAGATGAGGAATGTGTCGGTTGTGTTCTGTAACTGTAGCATAAAGCTTGTCCCTAAGACATCGGCATCTGTGCGTACAGGAATATTAGAAAGCGTCGGATGTGCCTTGATACCCGGGCGTATCGGAAAAAGGAGCGTATTCAGCACTACGGGAGACTCGCTGTTACTTCGATAGATAACGGTGTTCCCGTCCGATGCTACTGTGAGGTCTGTTGTATCAGCCGCACCGATAAAAAGATTACTCAGACGCGGTTCCTGTGTCCACACACAGCCCTTATCAGCCGAGACGTGTAGGGTTGTCCCGCTATGCAGACGGAAAATCTGCTCGAGTGTCCGTGCCTCCCCATTGAGAACGAGGTCGTGCAAGATGAAGTATTCACCTTTAAGGTAGAAAACGGCACGTTTGTGGTGAATATCTGAGGTTTGTAGGTTTTCGGATCTTGGCGTTACCGTCCTCCATTTTTCCAGCCAATCAAATATCGGTGTCGTTATCCACTGTGTATCGAGTGTGTCAACGTCTAACGGTGTGGTGTCAATCAGACACACGGAGCCGGAGGTTAATTCTTGTCCGTATGCATAGAGGGTAAGATTTGATGTATCCGCCTCGTTAGTTGCTTCTGACGGATGGGCATCGAAAAACAGGTATTGTGCGTCGGGTTTCCAACTATCTCGCATCACATAACAACCTGTCTCTGGGAGGGCATGGGAGGTGATATCGGGATACGGAAAGTTTTCAAGTCGAAAATCGCTATCGGCGATGGTGCAAAGCGAAACAGCATCGAAATTTGGTGCTGGAAGCGGACCCAGTGGTGGAAACGCGCAATTAGGTTGGCTTAGATGAATACAGGTTTGCACCTGCTTTTCGAGGGCTTCCTTAAGATAGTAAGTACGCTCTGCTGTATTGTCCTCTGTGGGGGCGTGTTCAATCTCTCTTGCGTTGTAAATAGAGAGAAATTTGGTGAAATCAGCGATTGCCTCAACTTGGGAGCGGAGTGTACGATCTTTGTGGAAACCGTCAGAATGGAAGAACGCATCGACTATCCATTTATAACGACGCAGTGCCAACATGCGCAATTGTTCACTATAACGAAATTCGGGAAACAGGTATGCAGCAATACCGATTTCTGTAGTTGCCCTAATAGCCGGCGTGGGATGGATAGACAATCGAAGCAGACACTCAAGATAAGTTTTGGCAGTTTCGTATGTATCTGATCTTTCGGATATATGTACCGACTTATCCTCATTCAGCGAATTTAAAAACGCCTGCCGAAAGACGGTGTATTCGGACTTTGCTGTGGGTAGGTTGTCCATCAGAACGGCGTCTTTCACGGCTTCCATTCCCGGAAAATCTAAGTTGAGTGTCCTAAAGAAGTCATGATCACTTAGTGGCAAGGCATACAAGGTTCGAGGTGTGAAATTGCGTCCGAGAACTGTGTTATAGGCGGTAATCGCGCTCTGAATAATAGCGAGATTTCGTTCATCCACAAGCGAGAAAGCGACATCAAGTGGTAACGTGAGATGAGAGTCTGTTGGGGCAGGTGCTACCTCTGCAAGGACAGCTGAAATCCTGCCGAACCCAGCGAGTCGCCAGAGTTCAGATTGTGGGATTGTAGTACAGATATTGCCTGCTAATGCCAACGCGCTCCCAGCTTCAAGTCTCGGACGTGGGTCACCATCTGGATAGGTATAGAGATATTCGGCATGCTCTAATAGAATACGGACAAGCTCAGGATACCCAGCGTCGAGAAGCGGTTCATGCGCGGCGATGGCGACTGCCTCGACGATTCGCGATGCAACCGATTCCAATCGCCATGCCGGGTTTTGCGGTGAGAACGCAATCGGTGTCGGATTCGCTTCGACGAAGGTGAAAAGCTCCTCGAAATCGGTGATCGGTTCAAGTTGCTCGATGACAGACGCTTTCTCCGCTGCGAGTTGCTGTGTGAGTAGACGTATATGCGCATCTTGGATTGTTGTCCATTCCTCAAGCGACATTTGATACTCCCCTCCAAATGAACGATTCACGGCATAATAGCAGTATTTGGGTAATATGTCAATGTTCTTGGTTGTCAGTTGTCGGTTGTTGGTTAAGAGGGTTATAAGATATAAGTTCTAAGTTGTCTGAATCAGGATTTACTGGATTTTTTAGATTGTCAGGATTACTCCTTTCATCGAAACTGGCACTTCTTTCCAGCTGTCCCATACGCTGTTCGCTATGAGAACCCTGCTTAGGAAACTTTGAAGTATCAAATCCTATTGTGTCCATATTTTTTGGCTTTACTATAGCATTTCATATCCTATTAACTCCTTCCCTGAACATTTCAAGCTCAGTCTATTATTCACCCTAAAAGTACACCCCTATCTAAGATTACAAAATACTGAAAGAACTCACGAAATTTTTCATTTTTTTAGTTGACATATTAAATCTTCATGGCATAATAGTTATATTAAGACATAATTATATTTATAAAATTATTATTTTTTATGTCTTAAAACAGGGTTAGCACTGGGGTACGGTATAGCACGCAATAGCAATGGGCTGAAAACCGATCAATGGTATGTATTTCTACACATTTATTGCAAGTAATTTCACTGTTACACGGAAGATGTTAACAAAAAACAAAAGGAGAAATTTCTCATGAAAAGGACATTGTTTTTTGTCTGTTTGACCCTTATTATGATTTCAACAGGCTATCTATCAAACACCTTCGGACAAGATCATACACAATTGAACCTACCTGAAGGCGCAAAAGCGCGTCTTGGCAAAGGTGACCTTAGTGTCAGTACCAGCGGTATAGCATTTTCGCCAAGTGGAAACCATCTTGCTGTAGCAAGTGGTATTGGCATCTGGATTTATGATGTGGAAACAGCGTTAGTTAGCACTTTACTGACTGGGCATGCGGCACCGATCAGATCTGTATCATTCTCGCCGGATGGCACTCTTCTCGCCTCAGGAGCATCAGATGGAATTGTTAAACTCTGGGATGTAGCAAGTGAACAAAATATTGCTACATTGGATGGACATATTGTATCGTTTTCACCGGATGGCACCCTCCTCGCTTCGGCGACCTCAACCACAATCAAGTTGTGGGATATAACGACAAAAGAAAATATTGCCACATTGACAGGACATGCTAATTCGGTTAGTTGTATTGCATTTTCACCGGATGGCACTCTTCTCGCCTCAGGGACATCGGATGGAATTGTTAAACTCTGGGATATAGCAAAGAGACAAACTATCACTACACTGGTAGCAGATGTGTTACTTGTCACCTCTGTCACGTTTTCACCTGACGGGAAAACACTCGTATTGGGAGGAGTGTATAAAGTACAATTTTGGGATGTAACGACTCACCAAAATATCTTTTCGTTTGAGGCAAGTACTAGTGGTAGGCGGCCTTTAGCGTTTTCACCTGACGGGAAAACACTCGCTTATGTTTCATTGTCTCGTGTGAGACTGTGGGATGTGGCTACAAAAACAGACACCGCCACACTTGGAGATTATGGATATAATCTTTTCTCTGTTGCATTTTCGCCCGATGGAACAACTATCGCAGCAGGGGCGTGGGATAATACAATCAAACTGTGGAACACAGAAACAAACAAAAAGATCGCTACATTAGCAGGACATACAGGCGGGGCCACCTCTGTCGCGTTCTCGCCCGACGGAACAACTCTGACATCAGGAAGTTATAATTATAGGCTCAAACTGTGGGATGTAACGACAGGGCAAAATACTGCTACATTTGGAAGAAATCTGGTCGGTGTGAGTTCTATAGCTTACTCCCCTGACGGTAAATGGCTTATTACAGGAGAGGGGCATCCCGTTCAAGTGGCACGAGGCGTGGAAGATGGAACAGTCAATATATGGGATGTAGCAACAAGAAAAAATATCACCGCGCTGGTAGGGCATACGAATTGGGTTTATAGTGTTGCTTTTAGCCCCGATGGTCACATTATAGCAAGTGGTGGTGGAAGACATGGAGACTATGCGATTCGATTGTGGGATGCCAAAGCCAGTATACACTTGAAAACCCTGATGGGGCATATTGAACGGATTAGCAGTGTTGCATTCAGTCCTGATAGCAACACCTTAGCGAGTGGGAGTTGGGACAGCACTGTCCGTTTGTGGGATGTAGCAGCTGGCACACAAAAAAACATGCTTACGGAACATACAGGTTCTGTCAATAGCGTGGCGTTTAGTCCAGATGGAAATACCCTCGCAAGTGGGAGTTCAGATAGAACCATCCGTTTGTGGGACGTGGTAACTGGGACGCAGAAAAGCATGCTTACGGAACATACAGGTTCTGTCAATAGCGTGGCGTTTAGTCCAGATGGAAATACCCTCGCAAGTGGGAGTTCAGATGATACCGTTCGTCTGTGGGATGTGGCAGCTGGCACAGAGCAGCGCATTCTCAAGGGGCATACGGATAGTGTCAATAGTGTGGCGTTCAGTCCGGATGGAAAAATACTCGCCAGCGGAAGTGCGGATGGTACGATACTTTTGTGGGAAATTATACCTTCTTCCACACCAGAACCTGTGTTGCTGAAAGGTGACGTGAACGGTGACGACATCGTCAACATCCTAGACCTTGTGGTAGTCGCATCAAATATCGGAAAGAGCGGAAAAAATGATGCAGATATCAACGGTGATGGCATCGTCAATATCCAAGACCTCGTCCTTATTGCTGGCACAATAGACACAGGTGCTGCCGCACCCTCTTTGAATGCACAAGTCCTATCGACGCTAACCGCTGCAGATGTCAAAGAGTGGCTGTCCCAAGTACAGCGGCTAAATCTGACAGACCCGACTTCTCTACAAGGCATTCGTTTCCTTGAACAACTCCTCGCAGCATTGACCCCAATAGAAACGGCACTGCTTGCGAACTATCCTAACCCATTCAATCCGGAGACGTGGATACCGTATCACTTGGCGAACGGTGCAGATGTCACACTGCATATCTACGCTGTGAATGGGACATTGGTGCGGCGGTTGGCACTCGGACATCAACCTGCGGGGATGTATCAAAACCGTTCCCGTGCAGCGTATTGGGATGGTAAAAACGATCTCGGTGAGGCTGTGGCAAGTGGGGTGTATTTCTATACGCTCACCGCTGGCGATTTCACTGCTACCCGAAAGATGTTGATTCGGAAGTAAGTGGATCTAAAATCACAGATTCTCGCGGATTTAGCAGATAGCGCGGATTTTAAGAGGGTAGTTGATTATGAATCGTCTGATCAGGATTTAGTGGATTTGCAGGAATACAAAAAAGGGAGACCGGGTAAACCAGTCTCCCTTTTGGATTTAATTGATTGTGAACTTTAGGCGGACATTGCTGAAATCGCGTCGTCCTCACTGTCGAAATGTTCAAAAAGGGTAACAACACGACTCAGAATAATCAGATTTTTGATATTTTTTCCAACATGGATGGCACCGATACGACCGTCTTTGGTTGTCGCGGCTGCATGTGCCTGCATAAGAACGCCGAGTCCAGAACTATCAATCATACTGACATTCTCAAAATTGATGAGAATACGGGGGGACTCATAATCCGCTATCTCTGGCAAGAGCACTTCCCTCAATTCTGATACGGAGGGTCCCATAATCTTCCCATGAGGTTCCAGAATTGAAACGCCACTTTGCTGGCGAATTTGCATTTTCATTTTTTTCTCCTGTTTTTTTTACGAAAACATTATGAATTTTAATTGTTTTACTTTTTAAACGTATAATTTTGGTTTTAGTTGACTTAAGCAAGATTTAACGCAAAAAGTTCGTTTTCTTCAATCTATGGTAGATGTATGTAGCAAATTTTATGCCAATGCCTTTTTAAAATTTGCACTCGACCTAAGACAAGTGAAATACCAAAAGACTTCCACAATGATACGCTTAAAACGTAGGCACATATTAGGTTTATTGAAAGAAGTAGAAATATTCACTTCTTCTGAAAAGAACTGTGTTGTTGAATAATGGCGTCTGTTGCCTCATGGTACAGATGTGCAAAAATTGTATGAAGGCTATCATAAATTGTTCTCTGGCTGTTTTTCATACCTGAATCACGGATGACACGGATTTGATATATTTTGACAGTCAACGGCATTAGTAGTCAACTTATCCCGAACAAGTTTGGGCGTCCAGTAGATAGGGTAAACCAAACAAGAATGTAATACGAGGCTTGGAAATGTAAAGCAAAGACTAAATCTGGGTTTCCATGTGCAATTATTGGAAAATTAAATGACCGTATAGGTGTCTAAAAATTATTTGACAGAATGAATGGATTATGTGATAATAGCATATCTTTTATCACGTTTTGACTGCGCGCTGTTAGGCGCGCTTCTTCTAAGGAAAGGAAATTCTAATAATGGCAGTTACATTTCACCACGTCCATCTTCGGTGCGAGGACTTGGACGGCGCAGTTGCTTATTATGAAAAGATGTTTGACGGAGAAGTCACGGAAGTCGTTGATGTCCGCGGGTTAAAAATCGTCCGTATGCAAATCGGAGGAGAAAACATCTTTCTCTCACCTAAATTAGGGGACATGGATGTGGAAGATACCAGTGGCAACCCACGCTGGGGGGTCTACCAACTCGCATTTACCGTAGACGACCTCGACGCAACCGTCGCTGATCTGCAAGCAAAAGGCGCAGAACTCGAAGACCTGAAACCTCAAGGGCTCATGATGGCGTTTTTCAAGGGACCAGACAACGTCCAAATTGAACTCATTGAGATGTAAGCGTTCGTAGAAACTACCAACCTCGTCCCGATAAAGCTTGTTGGGTGAGGCACCTGTACCTCACCCTTCTTCGCAGCCGTCCATAGTTTGCTGTAAAACTATAATATACCTGACTAAATGCTGTGTGGGGACAGAAAAAATGAAATTCAGCGAACTCTTCTATACAATTCAGGGGGAAGGACAACTCATTGGCGTTCCCTCTGTTTTTTTCCGAACGAGTTATTGCAATCTGAGATGTGTCTGGTGTGATACACCTTACACATCTTGGGATCCTGAAGATCGGGATATTTCTGTCGCTGAAAGCGTCGCTGCTATATCGCAATACGGGTGTAAACACGTTGTCATCACCGGTGGTGAACCGTTCATTCAAGCGGAGGAATTGATTGCCCTCTGTGAGGAATTGGATAAACGGGGACACCATATTACAATCGAAACAAATGCAACAGTCTTTGCAGAAGTAGCAGCACACCTCATTTCTATGAGTCCTAAGCTGCGAAACTCCAATCCGCCGACAGACAACCGATTCTTTAAGCGCCATGACCGTGAACGCATTCGTCCCGACGTTATCCGCAAATTTTTAGATGGGTATACTTGCCAAGTGAAGTTCGTCGTGGATACCCCTAAAGATTTGGCGGAAATCCAAGCTTTACAGACGGAAATCGGCATCCCCGCAGAGGCAATTTTGCTGATGCCACAAGGTATAACGCCTGCTGCACTTCAGCAGAAACAGGAATGGTTGGTTGAACTTTGTAAAGAGAATGGATATCGCTATTCCCCGCGTACGCATGTCGATATTTGGGGCGATAAACGAGGCGTCTGATATTATCGAGAACTAAAAACTGACAACCGATAACTGATAGCGAAGAAAAAATGAAGTATGACTTTCTGCTGAAAGGTGGCACTGTCATTGATGCTGCACAAGGCATAAATGCAGTGTACGATGTCGCGATTGCTGATGGCACTATTGCTGCGATTGAGACAGATATTCCAGCGCATGCAGCAATACAGACTATCTCTGTCAAAGATAAATACGTCACACCCGGACTCATTGACATCCACACCCATGTCTATTACGGTGTAACGACGTGGGGTATCAGAGCCGACGCTGTCTGTCCAACTGCTGGAACAACCACGGTTGTCGATGCTGGCAGCCCCAGTTGGGTAACCTTCCCAGGTTTCCGAGAATTCATCGCAGAACCCGCACAGACGAACATACTTACCTATATCCACATCTCCGGGATTGGACTCGTCTACGGCCCCTTAGGTGAGATGACAGATATAGCTTATGCGAGTCCTGGACAGGTAGCGGAAACCTTACAACAGCACCGCGACATTACCGTCGGGGTCAAGGTGCGTCAAGGGAAAATGCAGGTTGGCGATAACGGTGTTGAACCGTTGAAACTCGCCATTGAAGCAGCTGAGCGCGCTGATACATCCGTTATGTGCCATATCGGTGCTGGTGTCCCGCTTCCTGAGATTCTGAGACTGCTGCGTCCCGGTGATGTCATTACCCACTGCTTCCAAGGCAACGGTGATAACATCATTGATGAGAAAGGTAGAATCATTCCTGAAGCCTGGAAAGCTCGCGAAGATGGTATCATCTTTGATGTTGGGCATGGTGCTGGTAGTTTCCATTATGAAGTCGCGCAGCGCGCAATGGAGCAGGGATTCATCTCCGATGTCATCAGCACAGATTTGCACACGGGTAATATCAATGGTCCCGTCTACGATTTGCCAACTACATTGTCGAAATTGATGCACTTAGGACTACCGCTTGCAGATGTGGTTGAGAAGGCGACATTTAGTGCGGCGAAGGCTATCCAACGTGAAGATGAAATAGGTAATCTGAAAGTCGGAACCGTCGCTGATGTCGCAGTGTTTGATGTGATTGAAGGTGAGTTTGAATACTTCGACTCGCACGGGACGAAGTTTATAGGAAATAAAAAATTAAAGACGGAATTAACGATACGTGAGGGAAAAGTTTAAAACTGAAAACCGATAACTGAAACTGATACCAATTAAAATACAAACATGTTAAATATAAACAAAAAACTAAGCGGCTGTTATAGGCGAGTTCTCATTTTTTTACTGGCAGTCGTGGGTGTCTGCTTGATTGCGGGTGGTGTGGTCTATCGTCGCGTCGGCGGAGTTGAAGGGACACGCTATTGGATGGCAGAGCGGGCTCTCAACGGCATCGAAAAACATCTTAAGTCAGACAATCGACCCGACGGAATTTCAGAGGAGCAGGTGGTTACAATATTTGCGAGTGTCCGCGAGGCGAATCGTAATCGGCGGACGAATCTAACTGCACTTTATGATCTATTGAAATCGTATCAGGCGGAGTTCTATAAGAAAAAGCCATCTACACCGGAGATAGAAACGTTTCTGAGAAAACTTAACGAGACGATTCTTAGGGATACCATCAAAGAGTGATACGCTTAGGAGCGAAAATTAGCTATCATCTCTCGGATTTTCGCTATATCAGGGTCATCACTTAAATCGGTGTCAATAATATGTGTGAGGGCAGATTGGAATCTGGACCTGGTATCTCCCCAAGCGTCCAAGAGCATCTCGCTTTCGGAGGCTTCAGGTTGCGCGAGTGCCTGTAAAAGTTGATCGACAGCCGACAGGTAAAAGAGTAGGTGATGGGCGTCAACGCGGGCAGCGATTTCTTCAGGTGAACAGGTTTCTCGATGGGCACATACCCACTCGGCGTAAGTGTTGACAAGCTCTCGGTCTAAAAGGGAGACGAAGTTCGCGTTTTCACGCGGTGTTGATAAGAACGCTCCGATACTATTGAATAACTGTACAAGTCGCATCTCTTGCCAATTCCAGCCGATACTGGCGAAGTCGATGAAGGTAGGGGTTTCATCTGCGATTACAATGTTGCGAGCGTTGTTGTCCAAACCACCGAGTGCTGTCGGTGCAAGCTGCAGTCGAACAGCAAGGGCGTTCCATCTCTCTATGAGTGCATCTGCATGTGTAGATGACATCGGTTTTTCGCCGAGATGGGAAAGATAGCCAATAACCTTAACACCGCGCTCCAGTAAATCCTTCAAGTTCGCATGCGTGTCAAAACCGAAGACGTAAGGGGCAAAACTCTCGGCGTGCAACGCGAAACAAGATTCGATATTGCACAATTCGTGAAGAATTTTCTGAAGAAGTGATTTAAGACCGTCATCAGGTTTTTCATCGCTTTGGGCAACAGCATCAAGAGTTTGCTCTCCGCGCCACTCTAACAACAGCGCATGCAGCTCCGCCGAACCCCAAATAACCTGAGGAACTTTGCAGCCATTATGGTGTAAAATTGACAGGACCCCTGCCTCAATTTGGCAAGGTGTATATCCGGATTCGACAACGGCGGTTTTGATGTCGTACTGTTTGAGTAGATATCTTCGGGTGTCAACCTTCAGGCCGCACACGTTATGCCGCAGTCGCGTCCCGTGCTGAATCGGTTCAAGACGAAGGGAATTCGGATCTATTTTGAAATGGTCGGCAATGGGTTCAATCAAATGTTCCACGACTGGCTCCTCCTGCTGTATAATATCACAGGTGTCGATTTCATGCTACGAAATTTTTAGTAGTTGTCAGCAAAATAGCTGTCAGCCTTCAGCAGTCAGCGGTCAGTTAAGAGGATTGTGGGTTGTGGGTTAGAAAAAAACTTGAAATTGCGTCGTTTCTGTGGTAAAATATATGAATTGATTTGGGTGAACCCGTGTTCATCTGGAACACATTATTTTTGTGTAAAGTCTGATAAAACGAATACGACACGCCTCTCGATCTGCACAGCGGGTTCTCTCTTGATGAGAGTCTGATGCAGATATGAAGGAGGTGGACGTGAAAACCCAGTAGGGGCACCGTCGCTTCTACAAACCTCAGGAGGTTTTTTTTGGCAGTTACAATGAAAGAACTCCTTGAATGTGGAGTTCACTTTGGACATCAAACCCGTCGCTGGAATCCGAAGATGGCAGAATACATCTTCGCCGAGCGGAACGGGATTTATATCATTGATTTGCAAAAGACGTTACGGATGCTTGAGACTGCAGTGTCATTTGTCCAAGACGTTGCAGCAAAAGGTGGCACCGTTCTATTTGTTGGGACAAAACGGCAGTCTCAGGAAGCTGTGCATGCTGAAGCGACCCGATGTAGTATGTACCACGTTAATCACCGTTGGTTAGGTGGTATGCTAACCAACTTCCAGACGATCCGTCGTAGTATCAATCGGCTCGATAAACTGGATGCCGACGAAGCTAACGGGCTATTTGAACAGATGCCGAAAAAGGAGGTCATATCCCTGCGACGCGAAAAGGGGAAACTTGACAATAACCTCAGCGGTATCAGAGAGATGAAGAAACCCCCAGAAGTTTTGGTTGTGACCGATACTCGTAAGGAGCACACTGCTATTGCAGAGGCGAACAAGTTAAATATTCCGATTATCGCAATAGTGGATACCAACTGTGACCCCGACCCGATTGATTTGCCTGTCCCGGGTAACGACGATGCGATTCGTTCCATTCGCCTCATCTGCTCAGTTTTAGCAGAAGCAGTGATCGAAGGACGTGGTGGTGCATTAGAGGGTGCGGAAGTCGCGGACAACGCAGCGTCACCAGACACGCCACAGCAGCTTGATGCCATACTTGATGCGGAACGCCGCGAAGAGCAGAGCGCTGCAATTATTGAAGAAACACAATTGTCCGCGGAACCAGAGGCTATCGGTGATGGCGAGCAACGTGGTCGGGCACCACGTCAGCGGAGAAGAGGAAGATCTCCTCGCCAGCAGTCTCAATAAATCTTTGTCGGGTGTGCTGTTTTTTCCGAGATGGCGCGCCCACAATCCATCATATAGATTAAATACTTTCGATTTATGAGCGGTAATACCGATGTAGTCCAGTCCTTACGATCTACATCAGCGTAAGCCGTTTCCAGTGTAGTTAATAAGAGGTGAAGAAATGGAAATCACTGCAAAGATGGTTAGCGAGCTCCGTTCGCGTACCGGTGCAGGCATTATGGACTGCAAAAAGGCACTCTCAGAGACGAACGGGAATATCGACCAAGCAATTCAGAAGTTGCGGGAGCAAGGATTGAAGGCTTCCGAAATCAAAGGCGGCAGGGAAACAAAAGAAGGGTTGATTATATCCTATATTCACCCGGGTAGTCGCGTAGGTACGTTAGTTGAACTGAATTGTGAAACCGATTTCGTCGCGCGGACGGAGCAATTTCAAGCATTAGCCAAAGACATAGCAATGCAGGTTGCAGCAGCTAAACCGAAATATCTGACCGAAGAAGATGTCCCTGCTGAGGATCTTGAGGCAGAAAAGACGATTCTAAAAGCGCAGGCACAACAAGAAGGCAAACCTGAACACATCGCCGAACGTATCGTTGAGGGACGTATCTCTAAATTCTACTCAGAAACTTGTCTCTTACAACAGCCATACATTCGCGATACAGACAAAACCGTCGAAAGTCTTGTAAAGGATGCTATAGCGCAATTGGGAGAGAACATCGTCGTTAAGCGTTTCGTCCTTTATGTCCTTGGACAGTAAAGCGTCAGACGGTTTTAGTTGTCAAGGCATGCGCGCTGTGTTCGCTTTCAACAAGTCAGTAAGAACAGTTTTCGCCTCATCGGAACTATGAATTAGATCTCTTGACCGATAACTGAAAACTGATACCTCTTAATCGTGGTTAGTCAGGACTTACGTTCCTTTCTCCACTGCGACTTTTCGAGTGTCGCGAACTCTTATAATAGGGAAAATTCAGATGCAACAACAGATCATTCAACAGGCCGAGTCCCGGATGAAGAAGACGGTAGAATCAACAGCGACCAAACTGTCACATGTGCAGACAGGGCGGGCGACGCCTGCTCTCTTGGACCAAGTGACTGTCAATTACTACGGTAGTAAGAACCCGCTGAGCCAAGTCGGTACAATTACGACCCCAGAACCGCGTCTGCTTGTTATTCAACCTTGGGACAAAACGCTGATTACAGAAATTGAAAAGGCGATAGCCCTTTCTGATTTAGGCTTCTCAACAAACAATGACGGCAATATTATCCGAATCCAAGTTCCCGAACTCACACTGGAGCGGCGTACTGAATTAACTAAAGTGGTCCGCAAGTTAGCAGAAGAGGGCAAGGTAGCTATTCGGAATATTCGCCGTGATGCCAATGATGCAGTCAAAAAACTCGACGGTGGCGACTCATCTGGAGGCGGTGGTAAAAGCCGCGGACGCGGTGGCGATAAAAAGCGCGGCAAGTCAAATGCAGATCCGGTTCAACGACTCACCGACACTTACATCGATCAAATCGACGAACTGGTCTCGGCGAAAGAATCGGAATTGTTAGAAACTTAGCTTGTAATTTTGTTGTGGAGAGCGGCTTGCGAGTATCCGCAGCTACATCATACGGTACAATACACGCTCCCAAAATTGCTGTTGAGATTGATTCGTGTTCTAAATATACGAATACAAATGCCTTACTTTACTACATAAACCCAAGTTGCCACCTATTTATACATGACATAGCACCCCGTTCCCCTTTCCAGTAATGGGTGGAACCCTGGGTGGAGGAAGTACGAATTTCGTCCAAAATCTGTGAGTAGCAACTTGGGTTATACAACTCAATAATTGAAGGAGGATACAGGATATGTTTTGGCGGCGAGCTTTGAGTATCGTTGTCTTGCTCCCGCTGGTCCTCCTTATTGTTTACCAAGGGGGTTGGCTCTACCTACTTCTCATATCCGCTGTCATATTGGTGATGCAAGTTGAATACTGTCAACTTGCACAGCACTTCTCTGAGAAGTTGGATGTTGTGATGCCGACGCTCCTGACAGTTGCTTTTTGTCTGCTTGCTTACTTCTTGCCAGCACTGACAAAAACATTATCCGTTTCTACGGTAATGTTTAGTTTTTTTACGTTTGTGCTCATCTATGTCTTCGCCGAAAGTATCTTTAGAGCGAAGATCACAGGTGAACTCGTTACCGTCACACTGAAATTAACGGGCATTCTAACGATCGGCTGGGCATTGGGCTATCATCTTATCCTACTGCGGAATGCGGAACCGATTGGCATGCAGCTTTGCTTTTTGTTAGCTGGAACGATCTGGTGCGGTGACACTGGTGCTTATCTTATCGGTAGAGTAATCGGTAGACACAAACTTGGCACCCCCGTCAGTCCTCGGAAAACGATTGAAGGGACTATTGGTGGATTGGCTGTAGGAACCTTGGTCGGTTTTTTGCTTAGCGTAATTCTCCTGAAGGACACGGTCTCTTTGGTACACGCCGCGTGTATTGGATTGCTATTAACGGTTTTGGGACAGCTTGGAGATCTTAGTGAGTCGCTTATGAAGCGGACAGCGGGTGTCAAAGATTCTGGGGACGTAATTCCGGGACACGGCGGATTACTTGATAGGTGTGACAGCCTAATTTTCAGTGCGCCTGCCCTTTATTATTACCTGAAACTGACTGGACATTTGGCATAAATTAAAGGGCTGTTTGCCTCGTAACAAAAATAGAAACACACATGAAGCAGATCGCTATACTCGGTAGCACGGGGTCTATTGGAAAGAATGCACTCAGTGTTATTGAAACACATCCTGATGAATTTAAGGTTGTCGGTCTCGCAGCAAACCGGGACGTTGACACCCTTGAACAACAGGTCAGGCGATACTGTCCTAAGTTAGTAGCACTAAATGAACTGACGGCAGCAGTACAATTCCGTGAACGCATTCGGGATCTTAACGGGACACAAGTGCTCGCTGGTTCTGAAGGTCTTCAAGCCGTAGCTACAATGACGCAAGCCTCTCAAGTCTTAGATGGAATGGGTGGGAGTGCAGGCTTGCTACCGACTTTAGCAGCAATTAATGCTGGCAAAGACATTGCCTTCGTTAATAAAGAGGTGATGGTGATGGCGGGGGCACTTGTTAATGCCGCCGTTCAATCGAATGGTGTTAACCTGATCCCCATTGATGGCGAAATGAGTGCCATTTTTCAGTGTTTGGAAGGTGCGCGCGAACGGCAGGCAGAGATTCATCGACTCCTGATTACTGCCTCAGGTGGACCGTTTCGCACGGTGCCTAAAGAGGATCTTTATTCTGTAACACCGCAACAGGCACTGCGACACCCCAATTGGAAGATGGGGCAGAAAATCACAATCGACTCCGCAACGATGATGAATAAAGGTCTGGAAGTCATCGAAGCGAAATGGTTGTTTAATATAGAACTCTCGAAGATTGACGTCGTTGTCCATCCGGAGAGTATTATTCATTCTATGGTAGAATGGACTGATGGTTCCACGATCGCGCAGCTGGGACCCACGGATATGCGTGTTATGATACAATATGCGCTGACCTATCCGCGTAGACTCTCCGCACCCGTGCCACGTTTGGATTTACAGGAAACCCGGACGTTACACTTTGAACCCGTTGATTTCGAGAAATTTCCGTGTCTCTCCCTTGCGTACGACGCTGCTGAAGTGGGCGGTACACTCCCGGTCGTGTTGAGTAGTGCCGACGAAGTCGTGGTAGAGGCTTTTCTTAACGATTACATTGGCTTTATGGATATACCGGCTATTCTCGCACGTGTGATGGACAAACATACAGTGATCTCAGATCCAACGCTTCCGGACATCCTTGAGGTCGATCGGTGGGCAAAATCGACAGTACGTTCAATAATAAAAAATCACGTAAATTAAATAAAATAGCAACACTCTAAAATGTAAAAAAACCTTACGCTTACCAAAAAAGGGGCATTGGACATTATGCAATTTCTCATCGACATTCTCCTCTCAATCCTCCCATACATTAAAACATTCTTTATCGCCATTATCCCGCTCGGGTTCCTCATATTTATCCATGAACTCGGTCACTTCTATGCGGCGAAACGGTGCGGTATTAAAGTTAACACTTTCTCTCTTGGCTTTGGACCTAAACTCGTCGGGTTTCAGCGTGATGAAACGGAATACAAAATTTCTTTGCTACCGTTTGGTGGTTATGTCCAGATGGAAGGGGAAAATCCCTATGAACAGACTGGAGCTCCCGGCGAATTTGGAAGCGCATCTATTGGAAACCGGGCATTTGTTATTGCGGCAGGACCAGTAGTTAATCTCTTATTCGGTATACTGGTATATTGGCTTGTCTTTGCGGGTGGCGTCAACTCAGATTCGGCGCGGTTAATCGGTGGATTAACAGGGCAAACCTTGGGGGTAAAAGAACCGATTCAAGTCGGCTGGATTGCCGACAATGGTGCAGGGGCAAGAGGTGGACTCATACCGGGAGACACGGTCCTCTCAGTCAACGGGGATCCTGTCACCCATTGGACAGTGTTCCATACCCGCATCCTGACCAGTGCTAATCGAGAATTAGAAATCGTCGTGGAACGGGATGGTGTCCAGCAAACTCTCTTCGTTACCCCTGATGCTATGTCAAGCGTCAGAGGCGATATGGGTATTATCAAGGTGAGTGCTAAAGACAAAACAATTGTTCGGGACATTAGGGATGGTAGTCTTGCAGCACAAGCTGGAGTCCAAGTCAACGACCTAATTGAGAGCATTAATGGCGAGCCAATCCATAATGTTCCCTACTTCGGTTACGGGGTGTGGCATCCATCTGCGGATTGGAGTTCTGAAAAACGTCAAAGACTTTACCAACGCATCAATGAAAACGAACAGTCGATAACGCTCGGTATTCGCCGTGGCGATGAACCGCTCACGATTGAAATGCCTGCAGACTGGAGCGTGGTAGCAAGCGTTCAAGATGGCAGCATCGCCCAAAACGCTGGGATTCGAGATGGAGATGTCCTTGTTACCCTCAATGGAGAAGCGATAGACAATGCCATGCTGTATTCGCAACTCAACGCGATGGCGAATCAATCAATCGAAATCGGATTAATCCGCGATGGAAACCTCAGAGAAGTAACACTCGCAGGCGAGACAGAAGTCTCTGATGTAGATACGCCTCTCTTCGGACTGATGTGGCAGACCTACCTTAGTGGGATGCAATTCAGCGCGAAGATGCCACCGTTGCCTGAGTACAATCTTTTCACGGGATTAGGGAAAGGGGTTGAAGCAACGTGGTTCACTTTTACGACTGTTGTGAGAACATTGCGGCAATTAGTGGGTGGTGAAGTCTCACCGAAACATCTCGCTGGTCCAATTGGGATAGCTGATGCAACAAGTCGCATGTTTGAAAGAGTCGGTTTAAGTAGCGTTTTCTTCTTTATCGGATTTATCAGTATCAATCTCTGTATTGTTAATCTCTTGCCTATACCGATTGCTGATGGTGGGCAACTCCTGTTTCTCGTTGTTGAGAAGATTCGTGGCAAGCCGATGCCTCTTCAAGCACAAAAGATTGTCCAGCAGGTAAGCGTTTATCTGTTGATTGCGCTTTTTCTCTACATTACTTGGTTTGATGGAATGTCTTTGATTCACGACTTGCGGAATTAATTTTTTACGGTTATAAGTTGTAAGTTGTCTGAACCAGGATTTTCTGGATTTAGAGGATTTGCAAGATAATCCAATTAGCGATTAGCGGTTAGTGATTAGTAAGAGTCGCGATTGGAAGAAGAACGGCGAGGTTAGGTTATTAACTGGATGAATGTACCAGACTGATTGAATATAGGAAAAGAGATGGATAGAGAGGACCTCAGAAAAGATTACCTACAACTTATTGCAAGTGCGAGGGAATACGTGGAAGAACAACTTCAACTCGGTTTCACAGAATTAGAACGCAGCGAGCCTGAACAGGATTCGCCTTATGCGAATTTCGATCTGCCTGCCTTGTCTGACGACGCTGCGGGATGCACAAAGTGCCAGTTACATGAGACACGGACTACCGTCGTTTTTGGTGTTGGCGACCCGAACGCCGACCTTATGTTCATCGGTGAAGCACCTGGAGCGGATGAAGACCGACAGGGAGAACCTTTTGTTGGTAGAGCTGGGCAATTGTTAACCCAAATTATCGAAGCTGGCATGAAACTCAAACGCTCGGATGTCTACATCGCCAATATCCTTAAATGCCGTCCACCGGGTAACAGAAACCCCCAACCTGTTGAGGTAGAAACTTGCAGTCCTTATTTGATTCGTCAAATAGAACTCATCCAACCGAAGGTAATTGTGGGACTTGGTAGTTTTGCCGCACAGATGTTACTGGGAACCAAAATCGGCATTACTAAACTTCGCGGTGAGTTTCACGCGTGCAATGTTCCAGGACTGCGCGTACTTCCACATAAAAAACCACCAGAGATTATGCCGACCTATCACCCTGCGTATCTCCTCAGAAATCCAGGTGCTAAACGCGAGGTGTGGGAAGATATTCAAAAAGTAATGGCTTTTCTGGCACAGGCATAAGACAAAAAATATGGACTATGTGAACGTTGCTTTTCCGCTATCAGTCAATCAGGTATTTACCTACGGCGTGCCGCCGCAGCTGGATACGGTTTTGCAACCCGGTGTCCGAGTGTTAGCACCTTTTCGCAGAACTCATGAGGAAGGGGTTGTTGTTGAACGCATCGCTGAAACCGACCTCGCCCCCGACCTTATCAAAAATATTTCTGACTGTCTTGATGAGACCCCAACATTCTCACCTGAGATGCTCACCCTCACCAAGTGGATGGCAGATTACTATGTCTCTTCGTGGGGAGCTGCTTTGTTCTGTGCTGTACCAGCTGCTGTGCGTAGTCAAAAGCAGCAACGGGTGCGTCTCCTATCCGACGCGCCAGCACCAACCGGAAAAGTTCAAAAGGAACTCGTTGCTCTCTTGGAAGCAGAAGGCGAACTCTCGCCCAATCAACTTGCTCGACGTACCGGCAAAAGCCTGCAAGAAGTCCGCCCCAGGATTAACGCGCTCCGCCAAAAAGGCATTGTTGATGTCGATGACACCCATAAACCGAAAGCCACAACGCAGATGACCAATGTGGCGACTTTAGCCTTGCCGGATGCCGATATTGAAGCAGAGATTGCGCAACTCAAGAGCAGCACAAAAATTGATGGAAATTCGCTTGAAGCACCTTCAGGTAAACGTCGCAACGTTGCCGCAGCGAAATATGCAGCGATTTTGCAACTTCTGCTTGATGAAGGTGTTCCTCTCGCAACTGCAGAACTAACGAAGCACGTAAGTACCAGTATTTCCCTTCTCCGCACGCTTGAAAGACGTGGATTTATTCATATTAAACGGGCACAAATTCTGCGCAACCCCCTAAACGCTGAACCGATCACAGCGACCCAACCCTTGCAGTTGAATCCAGCACAATCGAAGGTATTCTCTGAAATACAAGGCACACTGGCATCCCAATCCAACGGTAACGGAGAACAGCCGCCGACCTTTCTCTTACATGGGGTAACCGGCAGCGGAAAAACAGAGGTGTATATGCAGGCGATGGCGAACATTCTGGAGGCTGGGAAATCGGTCATCGTGCTTGTTCCAGAGATTTCGCTTACACCGCAAACTGCCTCTCGGTTTGTTGGACGATTTGGGGAGCAGGTTGCTGTGCTTCACAGCCGTTTGAGTGCTGGTGAACGTTATGACCAATGGCATCGTATTCAGAAAGGCGAAGCTAATATCGTGATTGGACCGCGTTCTGCTGTCTTCGCACCCGTCAAAAAACTTGGGTTGCTGATTATAGACGAAGAACATTCAGACTCCTATAAATCCGAGACTGCTCCGCGTTATCATGCCCGGGAAGTCGCGCAGAAACGGAGTGAACTTGCAAACTGTCCTGTTGTACTGGGGAGCGCAACACCTTCACTTGAGAGTTTTCACCTCGCAAAAAACGGACGTTATCGACTCCTCAGCCTCCCGACGCGTGTTCTCGGTAGAAAGATGCCGGATGTTCATATCGTTGATATGCGGACTGAATTGAAAAAGGGCAACCGCACAATTTTCTCCGATCTCCTCCGAAGTTCAATAGAAGAACGCCTCGTCCGCAGAGAGCAGATTATCCTGTTTCTCAACCGCCGCGGGCATTCTACTTATGTTTTCTGCCGGAACTGCGGTTATGTAGAGCAGTGCGACAACTGCTCTATATCATTGACTTTCCACTTTGAAACAAAGCAGCTGGTTTGTCACCACTGCGGAAATAAACGCCCAACGCAACCGGCATGTCCACAGTGTGGTAGTCCGGCTATCCGCTATTTTGGACTCGGTACAGAAGCGGTTGAACAGGAAGTTCGGAAAGCTTTTCCAAAAGCGAATGTAAAGCGGTTTGACGCAGATTCTACGGCACGAAAAAACGCGCATCAGCAGATTTTGGAGGCGTTTGAAGGACAGAAGATTGATATCTTGATTGGCACACAGATGGTATCGAAGGGATTAGACTTCCCAAATGTAACACTTGTTGGGGTCATCGCCGCTGATACTGCCTTGAACCTTCCAGACTTCCGGGCAGGTGAGCAGACGTTCAGTCTACTAACACAGGTTGCGGGACGTTCTGGGCGTGCTGAACTTGAAGGTAAAGTCGTCATACAGACATATATGCCCGAACACTACTGTATTGCAGCCGCACAGAAGCACGATTACATTGGTTTTTATAAACAAGAACTTGAAGCGCGAAACGCCTTTCGATACCCGCCATTCTCGCATGTCGCAACACTCTTACTCCGCGGTAGAGACGAGAAAGAGGTAATAGACGCTGCACATGCCGTTCGGGATCATCTTGAAATTTGGCAGACAGATCAGGCAAATACCTCACCAGACGCTTCCAACACTGAATCGGCTAAGGTAGAAATTCTGGGTCCCGCGCCAGCACCACTCTCGAAAATTGAGGGAAAATTTCGGTGGCATTTCTTGCTCCGAAGCAGTTCTGTTGAAAAGATAAGTCAACTCCTTAAGTCATTAACGCATGAATCACCAGCCGCAATCAAATCGAATGCAGTTGAAATTGTGATTGACATTGATCCTACGAATACGTTATAAAGCAGTCAGCGAGCGAATTTTATTGTAGGAACAAAGTTCTTCTCAATCACACGTCCTATTGATAGCTGACAGCCATAAAACATAAAGGAATTAATTATATATGGGCAACCGGATATTTGATAAACTTGCTGATTCGGAGCTGCTTGCACGCAGTCCGATACTGGTCTTTGCCGCGGATCCACTCGCATCTGCTGGAATAAAAGGACTCGGACAGGTGCAGCATCCGAAACCACACTACCGAACGCACGCCGAGTTTTTGCAACTGCAACGCGACCTGGTTGCAGACGGACAGCTTGATGGGCTTCTGATGACCCCAGCGGATGCGGAGACCCTCGCGCTTGAAGAGAACCTGTTTGAAAACTCACCGATTACACCGATTGTTCGAATGAACTCGGAAACAGCCATTTGGAACCCACGGTTTGGGGTGTATACCTCACGGTTGTCAATGCCGTTTCAGACAGTCTTCCCGGAAGACATGCAACGCTATTGTGAGGCACTGATTGGACCTGCCCTTGAATGCCGCGTTAACCTTGGATTGTATTCCATCACCCTCAATAACGATCCGATTGCCGATGAGCGGATGCTTCAAGCGTACGTGCAGTTCGCACACGTCGTCGGTGAGATTGAAGGTTTCGATCATCTGTTAGAAGTCTTTTTACCGAATATTAAGTTGCCGGGAATGGATGATGAAAAGCGCGGTATGTACGTCGCTGATTCCATTGTTCGCACGATGAGTTACTTGCGGAAACATCAACGTCCACGCTTTATCAAAACCGCCTATACGACCGCTGATGTCTGGACAGAATTGTGCCAATTCGATACGACGCTGGTAATTGGTGCCTTGGGTGGACCGCGACAAAACGCACGTAGTACATTTGCACTCGCCCACAATGTTGTCAGCAATGGTGGACGCGCTGCGTTGTTTGGACGCACTATCTTCGGTGAAGATGCCCCTGTAGGCTTTGTGCAATGCCTCCGACGTGTTATTGATAGCGAGTTGGATCCGCAAGATGCCCATGCGGAGTATCAAAAAATCCTTCGATCGCGACTGTAGTTGTAATGGAAGGTTGTATCTTGTCTGAACCAAAATTTACGGAATTCTTTGTCTGAATCAGGATTTTCGGGATTTTTAGGATTGGCAAGATTATTTCTTGTCTGAATCTCGGATTCTCACTGATTTTACAGATGACGCGGATTTGGGGATTGTCTGAACCAGGATTTACGGGATTATTAGGATTATCAGGATTATTAGTAGTAGCATGTTGGGTTTCATGGAGGATATCTGTCTTTTTGCATTGATAGTATCCAAGGTATATCCTTTCAACCCAACCTACAAGGAAGAATCGAACTCAAGATAGACAAGATATGCCATGTCAATACAATCGTCAGATAAGCCGCGGATTCTTCTACTGCTTCCCACACGGACCTATCGGGCTACTGATTTTCTTGCTGCCGCTATGAAACTCAAGGTGGAAGTGGTTGTTGCTTCGGAAGAAGCCGCGACAACTGCGGATCTATCGCCTCGAGATTCTCTCGTACTTAACTTCAGTACACCAACCGTCGCAACCCAAACGATCGTTGAATACGCGAAAACACATCCTATCGCTGCAATCGTCGGCGTCGATGACGATACCACACTCCTCGCGACAACCGCATCAGCGGCACTCGGACTGCCTCACAATCCTGTTGAATCGGCGAAAGCGACACGCGACAAATATCGTCTTCGACACACGCTGGCGACACGAGGCGTTCCATGTCCGAAGTTCAGGCGTTTTTCGATTTGTGACGATCCTGCTGAAATTAGTAACGATGTCGATTTTCCATGTGTCATTAAACCACTCTCTCTGTCAGCAAGTCGTGGTGTAATTCGTGCGGACAATCCTGCCGAATTTACTGATGCCTTCCAACGTGTAGCGTCTCTGCTCCGCGCTATAGAAGCAAAGGATGAGACAGATGCTGAATCACCCTTCTCGACTGTATTGGTCGAAGATTACATTCCGGGTATAGAGGTAGCACTTGAAGGCATTCTCTTAGACGGGGAACTCAAGACGCTGGCACTTTTCGATAAACCCGACCCGCTTGAAGGTCCCTTTTTTGAGGAGACTTTGTACATCACTCCCTCCCGTTTATCGCCGGACATCCAGGATGAACTACGAAGTGCTACAGCGGAAGCTGCCGACGCATTAGGTTTATGCCACGGTCCTGTCCACGCTGAATTACGGTACAATACGGAAGGGGCACATCTCATCGAAATCGCTGCTCGAACGATTGGTGGGCTATGAGCGCGTACACTGCGATTCGGCACGGGAATGTCGTTAGAGGAACTTGTGATCCGACATGCAATTGGGGAACATGTGGAAACATTCATCCGAGAGAAACAACCAGCGGGTGTGATGATGATCCCTGTACCTAAAGCTGGAATATTGGGTGAGATACGCGGTAAAACCGAGGCACGCAAAGTAGACGGCGTTACAGAAATTGACATTACTATCCCTATTGGCGGAGAGGTTGTTCCGTTGCCGGAAGGTGCGCGGTATCTCGGTTTTATCTTTGCCCGTTCACAAACACCGGAAACTGTTGAAGCAGCACTCCGTGAGGCACATCGCCGTTTGGAGTTTGTGATTTTGGCGTGATTGATAATTAGCAATTAGCGGTTAATAATAGAGGTTAGAGGAGAATTGTTTGAACCAGGATTTTCGGGATTTTTAGGATTGGCAGGATTTTTAGCAGCCAGTTGTCATCCGTCAGTGGTCAGCAGCGGAGGTTAGGAAATCTCATCAGGAAAGATAGGCGGAAGCTACTGCTCTTACTGTTATAAAAAACTGTGACTTTTTATGGTTTTCGTGTTATCTTAACAAGAACCGGGCTACAATTGATTACACATCTATCTGTTATAGGTAGCAACTATGATTATAATTGTTAGAAAAGGAGAGATTTTACATTGAAAAAATTAGCCCCTGACACAATTTTTAGGTTTATATTTGGACCTGCTACGTTATTGATATTATTTGTCCTTTCGATTATGTTTGTACCAAGTAGTTTCGCACAGGATTCCCCGCAGTGGCATTTACCCGAAGGCGCGACGGCACGGCTCGGTAAGGGTTGGCTATATGACCTTCAGTATTCTCCAGATGGCACACGGCTTGCGGCTTCAGGTTCTCTCGGCGTTTGGATGTATGATACAGCAACTGATGAAGAAGTTGCTCTATTTACCGGTTATGGATATGGTGTTTCGGCATTAGCGTATTCCCCAGATGGGAGTAGCTTAGCGGGTGGATTTTTGGATGGTACTGTTCGCCTGTTGGATCCTGATACGGGGGATGTTCTGCATGCTCTTGAGGGTCACACGCGGAGTGTCCGCAGTGTAGCCTTTAGTCCTGACGGGTCTATGCTCGCCAGTGGCAGTCGAGACAATACCATTCGTCTATGGAACGCTGAAACGGGTGAACTTCTGAATACCCTTGAAGATCACACGGAGGGGATCAGCAGCCTTGTCTTCAGTTCTGACGGCAGTATACTTATCAGTGGCAGTCGAGACGATACTATCGGTATATGGGACCCTGCCACCGGTGAACGCCAGCAGACACTTATGGGGCATCGGGATAACGTCTCTTGCCTTGCGCTGAGTCCGGACGGCATGACCCTGGCAAGTGGAGATTTAAATGCTATTATTAACCTATGGGATACCGCGACATGGACAATTAAGAACACCCTCATAGGACACACGTCTGAAATCTACGACGTTTCATTCAGCCCTGACGGACGCTTGATTGCGAGTGCTGGCACGGATGATACCGCCCGATTGTGGCATACAGACACCGGTGCACATCTGAGGACTATTACTGGACACACCGCTGATGTCTATAGAGTCACTTTCACACCCGATGGGAATACACTCACCACTGGGGGATGGGACGCATCTATCCGCTTCTGGGAACCTGTCACAGGGACCCACCTGAAAACCATCACGGGACACACAGATGTCGTTGTGAGTGTTACATTCAGTGCTGATGGAAGCATCCTGGCAACGAGAAGTTGGGACAAGACCATACGCCTTTGGGATGCCGACACTGGTCAACTCCGGCATACGCTTACCGGACATCAAGATGATGTTGACATTGTTGTGTTTGCGCCAGATGGGCGGACACTCGCAAGTGGCAGCCAAGACAACACTGTCCGCTTATGGGACGCTGTTAGTGGCGAACACCTAAAGACACTCAGAGGTCATTCCTCCTACTTAATAAGTCTTGCTTTCAGTCCTGATAGCAGTATGTTGGCGAGTGGAAGCGAGGACGATAACATCCATTTATGGGATGTTGCGACAGGTGGACCTATTGCCGTTCTCAGGAAACATGAAGCGGGTGTTGAAACATTAGCATTTAGCCCAGATGGAAGTATGTTGGCGAGTGGAAGTCGAGACGATACTATCCTCTTGTGGGATATGGCAGAACTCGACGTAAAACACACCATCCCCGAACATGAAGATGACGTTTGGGCTGTCGCTTTCAGTCCTGACGGTAAGATACTTGCGAGTGGCGGGAGCGATAAAGTTTCCTTATGGGATGTCGAGACAGCAGAACTCCAACAAACCTTCATCAAGCCTACCGATCCTGAAGAGGCAGTGGAAGATGTAACGGAATTAGGAGAGGATGCCCCGGCTGAGAATCCTGCAAACGCTACAAGTATCGTCTTCGGTTCAGATGGCAGAACTCTCGTTACTGGCAGTTACGACGCGACTATCCGAGTGTGGCACATTGCCACCGGTGAACAGCTGAAAACGTTTGATGGACACACATTTTCTGTCACGAGTGTCGCTGTCAGCCCTGACGGTAGTACAATCGCAAGCGGAAGCTTCGATGGTACAGTCCTTCTGTGGGAATTTCCAATCGTGCCACCGCTCAGTATCGAGGACATCATCGAGCATCTCTTAGCCGATCTGAATGAAGACGGGGTCATCAATATCCAAGATGTTGTCATAGTTGCAGCGAGTTTCGGAGAGACTACCGAGACTGAGGCAGACTTGAACGACGATGGTCAAGTTAATATTCAGGATCTTGTTTTAATCGCGAATGCCTTAGGAGGTGCCCCAGCTGCACCTTCCACTCACGTAGTATCTAACAAACAACTTACTGCAGCACAAGTAGAACAGTGGTTACATCTCGCCAAACGGGATGTCTCTCAACTGAACCAAACCTCGAGACTCCCAAATGGGGTTTCTTACGAACGCGGGATTCTGGTACTTGAGCAAATCTTGGAGACACTGGCTCCAAGAACGACAGCACTGTTACCGAACTACCCAAATCCGTTCAATCCTGAAACTTGGATACCCTACCGGTTGGCAGCACCTGCGAATGTCGCTATTAGCATCTATTCCGCTAATGGGCAGTTGATTCGGACACTCGAAATGGGACATCAGGCTGTGGGTGTTTATGAATCTCGGAGCCGCGCGGTACACTGGGATGGTAGGAACGAACTTGGCGAACAGGTCGCCAGTGGAGTTTACTTCTACGTGTTAACAGCAGGGGATTTCTCTGCTACGCGGAAGATGTTGATACTAAAGTAAAACAGCTTTGTAAAAGGCAAGTTTAACTATTCGGCGAGGTTGCGGGTAATGCAGCCTCGCCTTTCACTTAAGGCGTGACGCCAACGGCTTTGCGGACCTTTGCTAAAATCGGGACTGAGATATCGCGTGCTTTTTTTCCACCTTCTTCAAGGATCCTATCCAATTCATCCGTATTGTCCATCAAATCATTATACCGATCACGCTGGGCAGAAAATGTAGCTTCTAACAATGCAAATAACTCTTTTTTCATATCACCATACGCTAACCCACCGTTGAGATAGAGTTCCCTCTTTTCCGTAACGGCATCAGCATCGGCAAAGTGTTGATAGATTGCAAAGATATTACATTCATCGGGGTCTTTGAGATCCTCTGGACGTTTGGAATCGGTTACAATACGCATGACAGGTTTGCGGACTTGGTTTGGAGGTGCAAATATCGGGATGACGTTGTTATAGCTTTTACTCATCTTTCTGCCATCAATACCGGGGATCGTCATGACCTCTTTCCGAATCACGGCTTCTGGGACTACCAAGACATCGCCATAAGTCCTATTGAAGGTAAGTGCGACATCGCGTGTAATTTCGAGATGCTGCTGTTGGTCAAGCCCGACCGGAACGACGTGTGTTCCGAAAAGTAGAATGTCGGCTGCCATCAGAACCGGGTAGGTGAAAAGTCCTGCGTTAATGTTTTTATCCTCTTCACGTCCCTCGGCGATGTTATCATCAACTATCGCTTTATAGGCGTGTGCGCGGTTGAGTAAGCCTTTTGTTGTGAAACACGCTAAAGCCCATGATAACTCGAACACTTCTGGAATGTCCGATTGACGGTAGAAGATCACCTCATCGGGATTTAACCCCAATGCTAACCACGTCGCTGTTGCTTGATGGGTTAAATGTATCAGCTCCTTCTTGTCTTTTACGGTCGTAAGCGCGTGATAATCTGCGATAAAGTAAAGTGCCTGATACGTTTCTGCGAGTTCCAGTGCCGGTTTAATCATGCCGAGGTAATTGCCGATGTGCGGCTGTCCTGTCGGTTTGATGCCTGTTAGAGTAATCTGCTTCAATTCCGTTTCGTCCTCCTTTTTGTGTATTCCTTCTATTATACCCCGTTGTGGCATATATATTCAAACAAACCTTTATTGGTTGTCAGTTGTCGGTTTTCAGTAAGATTGTCTGAATTACAACGGTATCTCCTCGCTTTAATCCTAACACCTGCGATGCGCTTCCACCATTCACGGCTATTTCTAACATTCCTGAACTTCCGACAATTGCCAGAGGTTCTCCGATCTCAGATTCAGCATAAGCGGTGTTGAGTTGTTTAAGGTAGGCATTTCCCGCTCTGATTTCATAAGCAGATGTTCCCAAAAGCGCAGAAAGCCTGTTTTCCGTGATATTCGTTATGGCATTTCCAAAACTGTCGATTTTGATAATTTCGCCGACCAGTTTATCACCAAATTCTTCAAACGTGGGAATGGAAAGTCGGACGAGGTTATGCACCGGGGGACCGATGTCCGCAAGCGGTACACCAAGGGATAGGTGTGCGGCAACGGGCGCGAAAATATCCCTACCGTGAAATGTCTGGCTAACATCTGGCAAATGGTAATCGCTGTTCTGGATGGCTACTACATTCTTTGCCTGCTTCCCGTTGCTCTCTATTTCTTGAAGCAGGTAAGTCAATATTCCGTTGTCAGGGCAGACGAAAAATGCAGTGTTTGTTTGACAAACTATCGCCTGTCGGTCACTCCCTACACCGGGATCAACGACGATGACATGAACCGTGCCTTTTGGGAAATAGCGGTGTGCCGTATGGATTAAGAAGGCTGCTTCATGGATGTCTTGTGGTGGCACAGCATGCGTGATGTCAACTATCTGTGCATTTGGGTTAATGCCGAGAATTACTCCTTTCATAACACCGACGTAAGCATCGCTTGTACCAAAGTCGGTTGTTAAAGTAATGACGCGAGGTGGGATGTTCATCTAATTATAGGTTCGCTTGCATCCAAGCAAAGCTTTTCCGCTGTCCTGTCCCGTCGTTTTCTCTGCCTTCGTATTCGCAGCACCAAACACCGTCATAACCCGCTTCTCTCAGGCATCGAATCGCCTTGGCGAGATCTATTTCGCCTTCGCCGAGTGCCTCGCCGCGGTAGTTGGCACGCGACCCTGTTCCGTCCTTCAGGTGTGTGTGTAATGTGTAAGGCGCGACGATTTCATAATATCTGCCCACTGTGTCTAAATCGTGACCTGCCCAACGGTAGTTCATTGTGTCCATATTGGCACCAACGTACTTAGAACCTACCCGCTCGAAGAGCTCCACTTGCAAATCTCCATCATTTGTAACGATGCCGTGGTTGTCCACTGCCAAGTAGACCTCATCGCGTTCCGCAAATTCGAGGCATCGGGTCAGACAGCCTGCCATTGCTTCAACCCAACGACTCTCTGGAACGGCATCCTTTGCAGCACCACCCTCCGTGCGGAGGACCGAACAACCAAGGAGTTTAGCAAGACCTCCGATGCGTTCCATCCGGGTGACTTGAGCATTGATAGCGTCTTCGTCCAGTAAGACGAAATCGTTTCCCGCAGCGAGTGCGGAGACCTGTAAGCCGTAGCCTTCTACCTGTGTCCTCACGGCTTCGGCATTCTTTTCGGGATCGGCAGTCTCCGAGCTCCAAACGTCACTTATCTGGAGTTCAACGTAACCGAATCCTGTTTCACTTGTGAATTTGAGGAAATCATCAAGCGATTTGCTGGCGTAGTTATAATGTATAAGCCCTAATTTTGACATAAATCTCTCTTCCCCTCTCGCGGAAAAACCTCAGCGAAATTCATAAGCCCATGTTAAAAAGACTTGCATCTTTAAAGTTCCTATGCTATAATACTTTTCTGAGAAACGAGTGTCAAGTGTTTTTTCATCGGACTACGGATACGAATCTTCGGGTTTGCAGTCTTAGGTATTCAGGTTAGGTTTCGAGTCTGCAAGTCACACTGAAACAGCAAAAGATATTGATCGGGACAAAAAAGTAATGGAGAACTATAGTCGGTTTACGGACCCCAAATTGCCTGCCATTTACGAAAAAGTTAAGGCAGAGCAACGCCTCTCTTTTGAGGAAGGGGTCTCGCTTTATGAAAGCACGGATATTACAGGGGTTGGGTTTATTGCAAACCATGTGCGTGAACGTCTAAATGGGAACGTCGCTTACTATAATATCAACCAACACATTGATTATTCAAATGTCTGTATTCTTCACGCTCGGTGCCACTTTTGTGCGTTTGCCCGTAAAAACATGCAGACCGAAGGGGCATGGGAAATGAGTGTTGATGAATTTTTAGATAAAGCGATGTACTCCATAGAGCACGGATGTACCGAAATTCATAGCGTCGGTGGTTTACACCCAAAATTGCCGTTTGATTACTATCTCGACATGATCCGTGGACTCAAAGAACGGATGCCACAGGTACACCTCAAATTTTTCACAGCTGTTGAAATTCATCACTTCTCACGCATCTTTAAGATGTCGATAGAAGAGGTACTAACGCAGCTACGGGAAGCGGGTTTAGACTCATTGCCCGGAGGTGGTGCGGAAATCTTTGCAGAAGAGACGCGTGAGAAAATCTGTCCTGGGAAATTGAGCGCAGAAGGCTGGTTAGAGGTGCACGATATTGCACATCGCCTCGGTATTTCTACAAACGCAACGATGCTGTATGGCCACCTTGAAACAAACGAGGATAGGGTTGACCATTTCATTAGATTGCGAGAGCAGCAGGATAAATCTGGTGGATTCGTGACGTTCATTCCATTGGCATTCCATCCTGCGAACACCCGAATGGCATACCTACCTTCAACAACCGGTCTAACAGATATTCGGAACATCGCAGTTGCGCGTCTCATGCTTGATAATGTACCCCATATCAAGGTTTACTGGATTATGACGGGCTTGAAGACAGCGCAAGTTGCCCTTCGTTTCGGTGCTGACGATATTGATGGCACTGTAACCGAGGAAAAGATTACACACATGGCAGGCGCGGATACGCCAGAGTCTGTCTCCGTTTCGCAGCTCACGCACCTCATTGAAGAAGCTGGCTTCGTGCCTGTTGAGCGCGATACACTTTACAATGAAATTATCCGAGAGGGGGATCAGTGGTACAGAAAAGCCGCATAAGGGTGGGCGCGGTATCATTCCTGAACACCAAACCGCTTATTTATCCCCTTTTAAACGAAGAAATCGAAACAGATATTGCGCTTACTGTTGATTCCCCAAGCTGGCTCGCTCTACTCTTGAGCAGAGGTGAAATTGATGTGGGGCTTATTTCGATTATCGAATATTTTCGTGCGAATCCTTCGCACGCGCCCTATTTCATTTTACCGGATATATCAATTGCCTCACACGGCCCTGTCCGTAGTATCCAATTGTTCAGCCGTGTACCAATTCATAAGATTCAACGTATTGCTCTCGATACGAATTCCCGGTCTGCTATTACGCTGCTAAAAATTTTACTCGCTGAAAAGTATCAAATTTCGCCAATGTTCATAATGTGCAGACCAACAGTAAATCCAAAGACGGCACTTCACAATCGTCAAGACGCGCCTTTTGATGCTGTCCTTCTCATTGGAGATACAGCACTGAGACACCTCGGCACGACCGAGTACAACATGGACCTTGGTGAGGCATGGTATAAACTCACAGGCTTACCTTTTGTCTATGCGTGTTGGGTTGCCAGGAAAGAAGCGGATCTTGGTGATTTACCACAAGTACTTCTTGAATCAAAAGCACGAGGGATAACCCAAATACCGGAAATTGCACGAATTGAGGCGAGAAAGTTGGGGTTATCGGAACCGCTCTGCCTTGATTATCTGCAACACCACATCAAATACGACCTCAAAGAACCTGAAATCGCAGGCCTTGAACTTTTCTATAAGTATGCTGTAAAAAACGATCTCGCGCCGCCGTGTCGTAGTATCTCTTTTAAACCCAGTTGAAAGGGGTCAGAGTATGAATTCTTCTAACGAATCCACGCTTGATACTGAGTTTGAAAAACGGTTTGAAGATTATCTTAAAAGTTGTGGACTCCGTTTGACGCAAAAGCGATTGGATATTCTAAATCAGGTGTTTGACTATCCGGGGCACTTTCAAACAGAGGATCTCTTGGTTCAGATGCGCCGCAATGGTTATCTGGTGTCCCGTCCAACGATCTATCGGACGCTGCCGCTGCTCGTGCAAAGTGGGCTATTGACCGAATTCATTGATGCCCAGAAGAATACCCGTTATGAAAGCATTCATTCCCTCCAAGAACATGCCCATCTTATCTGCCTTCGGTGCAATCAGATTGTTGAATTTAAAGAACCGCGGATTGACGCTCTGCAGAAATCGGTGTGTGAAGCTCACCAATTTAAACCCGTGCGCTTCCGTAATGAGATCATCGGTCATTGTGCGGAATGCCAAGCGGAATTAGCACTAAATACGACTGAGGCGAATGAAGAGGCGACTGCTTAGTTAGCGGCTTGTAATTAGCGGTTGGTGGTTGGGTTTCACTAAAATTTGACATTCCTCTGAAAATATCGTATAATACAAAAAACAGGGTTCATCCTAACGGCATTGCAAACTACGTTTTCCGCTGCGATACAAGAAAATTCCAATGTATACGCAACAGGTGATTGAACATTATGAGAATCCGCGCAACGTTGGCACGATCCCCGATGCCGATGGCACAGCCACTGTCGGCTCTGCAGCCAGTGGTGAGATGATAAAACTGACACTTAAGGTGCTGGAGAATGTTATTGTTGGGGCGAAGTTTCGAGCGTTCGGGTGTCCCACTGCTATCGCGAGTGCTTCCGTCCTTACCGAAATGGTTACTGGAAGCGATATTCCAGAGGCACTCCAAATTACCGCGTCACATCTTTCCAAAGCATTAGGTGGACTGCCAACTGATAAACAGCGCTACGCTGACGCCGCTGAAGAAGTATTAAAAACGGCAATTACTGATTTTCTGTCCAAAACGGAGGTGTAGATACCATGATTATTGTCACAGAATCTGCCGCAGAAAAAGCTATCACACTTATTAATAGCAATGAAGCTGCATCCGAATTCGGCTTACGCATGCAAGTAGTCGGTGGTGGATGTTCCGGCTTCCAATACAACCTTGAGTTCGGTGCCGCGAAAGATACCGACAAAGTGTTTGAATTTCACGGTTTAAAGGTCTTCATTGACCCGAGAAGCACGCTCTATCTCGCTGGATCGGTGCTTGACTATAACGATGGTTTGATGGATTCAGGCTTTAAAATTACGAATCCGAACGCAAAGAATACATGCGGTTGCGGCGAGTCATTTAGTGTTTAATTGGCTGTTGGCTATCGGCAGTCAGCCATGAGTAAAGAGGTTTAACTACCTAAGTTATCTCTTACCCAACGACTGAAAACTGATAACCAAACAGTTTCCGATTTATCTAAGCGACTTTTTAACTGACAACCAAGTTATAATAACGCTTTGTATAGTTCTGCATGCCGTTGGAGCACGGCATCAGAATCCGACGGATTGATTACCTCTATAGAAACAAACCCATCGTATCCATCCTGCGCCAAGAGTGTAAGCGAATCCCTTTCCGTGTCCGGTAGTGGACCACTATCCCCAAAGTTAACGTGTGCGTGCCTCACCTTGCCACGCAGATGTACGTAAGCGACATTTATAGACTCTCCGTGGCGAACGTGATGTGCCGCGTGCCAATTCGCAAAAGTATTCTGTGCCTCCGCTCGGTATATAGTCTCTGTAACCCAACTGGCAATAAGATTCCCGTGTGTCTCTAAACAGAGCGCAATCCCTGCTTCTCCTGCCAAACCATCGCAAGCGCGGATCCCTTCTGCTTCCCAATCCAAAGTTTGTGACACTTCAACTGGCGTCTCTGGCACCCTATCTCCGAAAATACGAATATTCTTCGCACCCATCGTCTCAGATAAATCAATATACCGCTTGAGTAGATCTACCTGTTCAGCGCGCTTACTGGCATCAGGATCAATGAACCGACAGCCGGTCGCAATGCAGGAAAGTTCAATGCCGCTATCGGCAAGGCGTGCCCGCGCCTCCTGAAGCTGCTGCGGTGTCGAGTCCAATTCCACACCGTGTCCGTGATCCCATTCTACGCGGAGTTCTAAGTGTTCGTAGTTGTATTGTTTCGCTTTGTCAATAAGTTCCGCCAGTGTTAGTGGTGGACATACAGACGACATAAAACCAAATTTCATGTAAAGCCTCCAATTATGTTAGGTTAACCTCGAATGTTAATAGAAGAACTGAATGCTGAATCTGAAGTGTCGTTTCCGTGTTTCCTAACTTCGATCTTAACAGGTAGACGTCTTGTTAGTTCTTGAATGTGGCTGATAAGGAAAATGCTTCGTCCTTGCACGCGGAGTCCTTCCAGTGCTGCGATAGCGGTGTCAAGCGTTTCGGTATCAAGCGTGCCGAACCCCTCATCGAGGAATAGTGAATTAAGTTGTGCACGCCCACGACTCAGATCGGCGAGTGCGAGTGCTAAAGCGAGGCTTGTTAAGAACGATTCTCCACCAGAGAGGGTCTCAACCGGACGCTCTTCGTTGGCGTTCCATCGATCAATGACCGTCAAATCGCCGATATTTTCCACTTTCAGTTGATAACGTTCTGAGGTGAGGAAGTTCAACTGTTCATTCGCTAAACTGCCCATCTGTCTGAACATAATCTCTAAAGCGAAATCGCGTAAATCATTTCTGGGAATTGTGTCCTGTAGTCTCTTCCAACGTTCTAATTCTTGTTGCGCTGCACGCAGTTCATCACCGAGAGCTTCACGTTTTTGAAGTGCATCTTTCAAAGTTTCGATTTCATTTTGCTGCGCGCCAACATTTTGCTGAGCATCCTGAAGCTGCGTTTGGATCTCATTTGATTCTGATTCAATCCGTTCTAATGCATCGGGATCAAACGGCGTTTCCTCAAACCGGGTCCGCAATTCGGTAATCTCTAAGGCAAGATCCCGTTTTTCATCTTCATGCGCATCAATTTGGTCGGTTAGTGCCTTGATCTGCCTCTCGTCTCGGAATGCACTGTTGTGTACTTCTGGAGAATCGAATCCTGCCTCATCTAACTTATCGAAGTAAATATCGCGTGCCGTTTTAAGCTTTTCAGTGGATTCCTCGTAATGCTCTTCGCAAATTCCGTGAGCGGTCTGTTTTTCGGTTAACACACCTCGGGTATCTTGTAATTGCTGCCGAGCATCATCGCGCTCGCTCTCCTTCGATTGCAGTTCAGTGTCCAACTTATTGATAGCAGCATCAATTTCATCTTCTGTTTCCACCCCACCAGTCTGTTGACGAACGGCGTTTAGGAACGCCTTTCCGTCATGTTGATACTGGTTAATTTCAGCTTGTAATCTTTTGTGACGTTTTTTCAAATCTTCAAGGTTACGCTGGTCTGCTTCAATATTGGTATTAAGAAGCTGAAGTCGCGATTCAGCACTACGATGTTCATTCTCGTGTGTCTCAACTTCCTTAATCTTAATCTCAAACTGATCCACAGCATCACCTGGGAACACGCCATGAAAAACATCCGGTAGAAACTCCCAAAAACGCTCCTCAATAGACGCTATGTCCGCTTGCAAATCCTTAACAGCGTCTCTTGTCACTTGTAGCTGCTTCCCAGATTCCGTTAGGGATTCCGTCTCGCGAGCGATGTCGTTTTCACAGGTGTCAAGTTGTTGTGACACGATTTGGTGAGTGTGCGACGTTTGCGTATGTGCTTGTTCTGCTTCTGTAAGGTCTGCAATAGCGGTATCTGCCTCCACAATTTGTGAGGCTATCCAGTCGGACGAAACATCATCGTTAGGGTAAATTTCCTCCCACTGTGCAAAGAGTTGTGTCTTTTCGTCTCGTAGCCTTTTTATTTCTGCGGTGCTCTGGTTAATTTGACTGGTAGTGTTGCGTACATTCTGTTGAATTTCTGCCTGCTTCGTTCGCAAATCCTGAAGATGATCTCGTGCCTCTTGTGCCTCAGATTCTGCGTGTGTTAATGCATCTTCAGCATTCTGCAGAAGGTTATCGTCTTCGGGTTCCACATAATTAGCAAAAGGATGATCCGTTGCACCACACACACGGCACGGCTCTCCTGTGTGAAGATGTTGGCGGAGTTTGTTAATTGGGTTTGCCAAAAGCAGGGATTCTCGTTTGGACTCACAACGTTCAACTGCCTCCGTAGCACGCTGACATACCTCTGTTTGACGTGTTATATCGTTTTCGATCTGCACAAGTTCTGCATCCAAATCTGCTCTTTTCGCTTTTAATGTGTCAAAACGACCTTCGGCGTCTGTCAGGTCATTTTCGGTTGTTTCATATTTTTGAGCGATGGGTTGTGCTTTGACGGCTTGCTGTTTTCGGGCAGTCCATTCATCCTGAGTCCCAGCCAACTTTAGACTGTTCAATTCATCGGAGGCACTTTTCAGTGTAGTTACTGCGTCTTCCTCTTCGACGAGAAGATTTTCGTGAGTCTTAGATAACTTTTTAATTTCATGCTTGAACGATGCTATTGTTTTCTCGTGCTGTGTCACACTCGCGGAGGTCGTTTCCAACTGTTTTTCTTGTGAATTGAGTTGTGAAAGCAGGATTTGAGCCTGTGTAAGAAGATTTGCTCTATCCGATGGCAGGTGATTCTCGTCTAAGAAGTTTTTCGCCTTGTCAATCTGTTCCTGCAATTGGGTTCGTTCAGTATGTTTGTCGGCTAATTGACCATCCAATGCCTCAATCTGAGTCTCCAAATCTGCCAAATCTGGTGTTCGCTTATCCGCTTCCGCAAACTGACTTGCTGCGCGTTCTACATTCAACTTTGCTTCATTGTAGAGTGGCATCTTCTGATCTCGGTTGGTAGATGCAGTCTGATAGGTTTTCTCTTTTCCATCAAAATCGGCTTGGTTCGCTTTTACCTGATCTTCTGCATCAGTTTTCTCGACTAATGCCGCGTCAAGTGCCTTTTTTGCTCTTTGGAGTTCTGATTTTGCGGTGTCATAAGCCTGTTTTTCTGGTCGAAGACGTTCGGCACGTTCAGCATCGTCCTTCTCTACTTGGAGCGCATCAATCGCTGGCTGCTGATCCGAGAGTTCCATTTGGCGTTTTTCTGAGGATTGGAGTTTCTCAAAGTCTTCTTTGCGTTTGGTTTCTCGCGTTTTTTCTTTTTGGATACGCTGGGTTTGCGTAGACAACTCGCGAACTTCCTTCCCTAATCTCGCAAGTCCGTCCTCGGCATCCTCTAATTGTTTAGGAGATGCTTCTGGAATTTGACCGAGCCCACCCTCTAACTTGTTATAGGCTTGTTGTACCGCATTTACTTTGTCAAGTAATGCCTGTCTGAGTATGTCGTAAATCTGGATACCTGCAGTCGCCTCCAATATCTTCCGTCTCTGTTCGCTGTTTGCCTTCAAAAACGCAGCAAACTCGCCCTGTGCTAACATAACAGAACGCCTGAAAGCATTAAAATCAAGCCCTAAGATCGATTCAATCTCTTCGCTCACTGTTCTCTGGTTTGCACCTACATTTTTCCCACGGGTCGATAGTCTATCGCTGATTAATTTGTCATCCTTAGCATACCGTAACTCTACCCTTGGGGAACTTCCGCGTCTAATAGACCAAGTAGCGATATAACGGGTGTTGTCCGCCATAAAATGCACTTCAGCGGATCCGTCTTGTTCACCATGACTGATAAGGTGGTTGGGATTTTGAGTTCCTGTTCCGCTCAGGCGCGGTGTTTTCCCGTAGAGTGCAACGCAAATCGCATCTAACAGCGTTGTCTTACCAGAACCGGTCGGACCTGTTATCGCTACGAGCGACGCATCATTCAACTTCTCGCCTTCAAAATCGATTTCAACAGGTCTGCGAAAACTATTAAGATTCTTAAGTTTCAGTTTACATAATTTCATTGCGCCTCCTCAACTATCTGTACCAATTCGCTAAATGTCTGTGCTAAGGCTTTGTCGGGTGGTTCACTGTTGAATTTTGTTTTGTGGAATTGCTCAAAGATTTCCTCAGGTCGTTTCATATCCTCAACAGAGATTTTCGGTCCTTGCATTACTTCTGGTAATTCTACTTCAACACTCAGGACTTCGCCACCACGCTCGCTGAAAGATTGGCGAATTTCGTCACTGATGCCGATCCTTGGTTTGTCTAATTTAAGTTTAACCTGAATGTACTTACCATCCCAAGTTTGTGTGCCTGCTTCCCAAGAGACAGACTCCTTATCACCCTCAACAGTGCACAATTCCTTAAAGATAGGAATCTCAATACCTTCGTCTTGCACTAACGCTCCATCGTTGGACAACTCCAGCAGGTATACCTTCTTGCGATAACCTGTTTCGTTGAATCTCATGGGAATTGGAGAACCTGAATATCGGATTGGGTAATCGGTGCCGCTGATTGTTTGTGGTCTGTGGAGGTGTCCGAGGGCAATATAGTCTACACCCTCTGGGAAATCGCTGGCTCGGATAGCGGTAGCACCGCCAATCTGGACATTTCGCTCAGAATCTCCAATTTCTCCGCCTTGAACGAAGAGATGCCCCATCAGAATCTTGGGGAGATCTGCAGACATACTGGATACGCAATCGGCATAGAATGTCTTGAGTTGCTCTCGATACCGATCATTTCTTTCTACCTCCGTTTCATAGGAGATGTGTCGGAGATCGCTTTCAGTGAGATACGGAACAGCTGCAACCATCACTCGCGGATTGTCAGGTGGAAACGAGATAACACATTCGGCAGGCTCGATTGCCAACCCAACAACATGAATTCTACCCATTTTCAGAAATTCTCGTGGGGCTTCTAAATGTCGAGAGGAATCGTGATTGCCTGCAGTGATTACCGTATACGCATCGGTTTCATTAAAAAGACGGTAGAGGAATCGGTAGTAGAGGTTAGTTGCTTCGGCTGAGGGAAGGGAAGTGTCAAAAATATCTCCTGAAACGAGAAGGAGTTCAACATCGTGTTTCTGAATTGTTTCAAGGAGCCAGTCCAGGAATTGATCGTGTTCGTCAAGTCGGGAACGTTCGTGGAGTCGTTGTCCAATATGCCAGTCAGCAGTGTGTAAAATTTTCATATTTCTTGTGCATTTACCCCCTGTTGAAGATTTGTTAAGTACTATCGTAACAAATCATTGCTCATTATTTCAAGGAAATTAACCGTTGCCATAAAACATGGAAAGTGTTAGATTAAATTTACTCTATAATTGCTTTTTTTTACATTCGTTGTTTACAACGAAAACGATATTTTCCTCACGAAAACTTAGATATTCCATTTCAACACAGTGATAAATAAGGAGGGTCATGAAAAAAATAACACCATACATCTATATATCGATGATTGGCATCTTTCTTTTTACTACAGGTTGTACGATCTTAGAAACTTCTGTCACTGCGCCACCACACTTCCGACAAGTCTGGTGGGGTAGCACGAAGGCATCGGTGCTCACTAAAGAACAAGGAAAGCGGATCCATGCGAACACAGGCGGATCATTAGTCTATAAAACGCGATATGGAAATACACCTGTCTTGTTAGTATATTGCTTTAGAAGCCACAATGGGATTTATCGCCTCCGAGCAGCAGGATATCTAACATCAACGCCAGCGCCTACAGACTATCCTGATAAAGTATTCCGTCAAGAGCTGCTTGAAGCGCTCGGTGAACCCACCGAGATTCTTGTAGATGACGGTATGCTTTGGCATGGCGATGAGACAGTGGTTTACACAAATACCTATCCTGCTTTAAGCAAGGATGCTAATTTCATCGCGAGAAGTACACCGGGTTCAATAGTTCCAATTCCGCAACGTCAGGAAATACAACGATGGCACCTTATCACGGGTTATATAGACCGTAATTTCTATAATGAGATTTCTGAAAGCGAAACATGGGATGCTATGGTATCAGAACTCTCTTATTATGAAGAGATTTTCTTTGGTATGTTCAGAAAAGTTCCCACACGCAGTTTTTGATGCACAGAAAAGGAGTTAGCCCTATGAATAACAACGGACGCACCTTAACCGCAGAACTGGAAGAAATGGAAGTCTATGGCGAAACACGGGTCGGATGGGATGAGAATACACCCATCAATGAAACTGTCGATGCAGAGGGAAACCTCTTCCCCGGCGAGAGAGGCTTCGGTGTAGCAGACCCCCTATCGCCGAAACGCCGCGTTTACGATGATCCGGAGGTCGAAGCACTACGCGAAAAACTACGCGAACATAACGGCATCCGTGGACTCGAAATCTGCGAGCCACACGAAACTAAGAAAATCGCTCGAATTTTTCACCGCGACGGGTTCGTCGTCGTCAAGGACCTACTTAACGCTGAACAACTTGCTCGCTGGAGAGCAGGCTGCGCCGAAGCACTTCGCGATATTCTGTCGATCCCCGGTCCCGAAGGCAGAAAATACACCACAGAAACCGGTCGTCTTCCACACCGCTATAGTTACGGCACATCCTCCTCGTCAAGGCAGATGCTGCATCACCCGGCTTGGGCAAGTATGATTGATCTGCCGACAACGACGCCTATCGTTAAGGAAATCTTCGGTTCTTCAGATTACCGAGTTTGGGGTTCGGGTGGCGACCTCTGTCTTCCCGGGGCAGTAGAGTACCAACACCTGCATCCCGATGGTAGAGATCCACAGCATCTCTCTGAAGCGCGTATAAAGCAGGCGGAATTGGTCGGTGTTCAACTCGACAGGGACGATAACGGAAATCTTACTGTCCCGACACAAAAGATGATCATGGAGATGACGCCGCCGACCGTAACTATCAACTTTGTGATGTGTGATCTGACGTGGGAGAACGGTCCGATTCGTCAGATTCCGGGAACACATACCCTCCAACAGAATCCGCCACCGCCGGGTGACGAACCCGATTGGATGAAACATTCAACACTCGTCGGGGCATCAGCGGGTGCCGGTGTGTTCCGCGACAACCGGGCATGGCACGGCGCAACGCCTAATCTGTCAAAAGAAATTCGTGCATTACCGAACGTTGAATATGCAGCACCGTGGCGTACACAGCACGGTTTTAGCAGGATCATGCCCCATGAAATCTGGGAAACTTTGACCCCACACGCTCAGAAGTTGTGTGAATGGATTAAGGCAGACCCAGGTGTTTGGCCCGCTGGTGCTGGTATTATGCATCCGCTTTCAAGTAAGCGCGCGGAAGCAAAAAATGAAACAAGTCAAGGAAGGAGATAAGGGATGTTAAACTGGGGTGTTATGGGGGCAGGTGGCATCGCTTATGTCTTCTGCAACGGGATGCGTTTTACAGACTCTGGGCAAATTCTCGCCGTCGCAAGCCGCACGCAATCGCGTATAGACAGACTCGTTAGTGATTACAGCATTCCTCGGCAATACAACGATTACGACGGTTTGTTGACGGATGATGACATTGACGCCATCTATATTGCGACGATTCATCCACTTCATGAGGAGTGGGCAATAAAGTGTGCTGAGGCGGGGAAACACCTCCTCGTTGAGAAACCGATTAGCATGAATTACGCCGAAGCCGCTGCAATGGTTGAAGCGGCGCGGGAAAACGATGTGTTCCTCATGGAAGCCTTTATGTATCGTTGCCACCCACAGTTAGCGAAGGTGGTTGAACTGATACAAGACGGGACGATTGGCGATGTTCTGGTCATCCGCTCAACATTCAGTTACCGGTCGAATTTTAATACGCAAAGCCGGATTTTCAATCGTGAAATGGGGGGCGGAGGGATTCTGGATATAGGGTGTTACACTGCCTCAATGACCCGGAAGATGGCGGGTGCCGCTGATAACAAACTCTTCTTGAATCCGGTTGAAGTAAAAGGGAATGGGAAAATCGGTCCGACGGGTGTTGATCATATCGCGGCAGCGACTCTCAAGTTTGAAAATGGTGTCATTGGGGAGATAATTGCTGCTGTGGAATGCAGTGTTGGTAGTAGTGTTTATATCTATGGCTCGGAAGGCTCAATCACTATCCCAAGCCCTTGGTTGCCTTCATCGCCGTGTCGTAACGCAAGAGAGCCGCTGGCGCTCGATACAGTTTTCCCGTCAACACAGATTATCGTTGAATCCTATCAGCGTCGGGAATCCACTGAGATTACGGTTGATGTGGATCGGGATCTCTTTACCCTTGAAGCAGATACTGTCGCTAAACATATTGAGGATCGGCAATCGCCGACTATGTCTTGGGACGATACGCTTGGTAATATGCAGCTGCTGGATGCTTGGTTGGCAGAAGTCGGCGTTGTTCATTAAATGTGTGAAAATGTAGGATCTTACAATTTTTCAGGAGTTACTACCGATGGTAAAGGACGATATTTTTCAGGAACGTGTCGTGAGGGTTGAGAAGCCGTCGGCGCACTTTACACTACTTCGTAACCCCACTGGGGAATTCCTCGGTGTATCGGATACGAACGAACTTTCAGTCTTTGATTATGTTGACGATAAGGCAATCTGGGAACAGGTTGAAGGTAAGAGTGACTATCGCCACGTTGTTACCGATCTTCTGCTGGAAACGGAATCTGCCGATGCTGCAGCAGGTTGCTACCTTCGTCATAGCGGAAACCTACTCGCGAGTGATGGCAGCGTAGCCAATGAAGGTGCTGTGTTCTCCGCTGGCCATGGTCCAGCCCACCTGCCATCTGAGTCCCTTGAATCATTCAGAGAAAACGGATGGGCCTGTCTTCCGTCAATCATCGCACCTGATGTTATTGAAGAGTTGGAACGGGTGAGTTGTACCGGTCGCTGGGAAGCTGAAACTTATGAGCGCAAGATGCCTCCACTGAACGAGACGGCTGCGGTCGCAAAAATTATCACTGAACCCGTCTCTCTATGGCTGATGCGGGAATATATGCAAACCCAAGAGATCCGCCTCGGGCATTCACCGGGTTTTGCCATACTCCCGCCAGATGATGGCAGGCGGCAGGTACAAGGTTGGCATTCAGACTTCCCCTACCTCTGGGGCATTGCAGGCAGTGAAACTGTCAATCGCATACCTATCCATAAGGTTGATGGATTGGTTATGGGTGTTCAGCGCAATCTCTGCGTATCGGAGTTCCGCAAGGAAAATGGGGCAACCTGTTTCAAACTCGGATCACATACACTGGGTTCAGGACCACCCGTGGAGTGGGTAAACGGAAACACCTCCAGGCAAGATGGATTTCGTGAAACCAAAGGATTGCCGTATACCGGTCCAGATGCCGATGTCGTCGAAGCTCCTCCGGGCAGCTACATCGTCTACGATTCTCGGATCTGGCACCGCGCAGGAGTGAACCGAACGGAGCATAAACGTGCCGCGATGCTACAGGCAGTGATTCCGATGTTTATCATGCCATTCATGGATACCAGTCGCCCGTATAAGGATTTTATCCATAGTCCGCTTGTAGAAGAATTGACGGAACTGGAGCAGAAAGAACTTGAGGCAGTCATGGTAAATAAGATGGTTGGTCCGCAGGGGCATTTGGCAATCACTGTTGACGAGGAACTAACTGAAAGAATTACTGTAACTTAGTCGTATACGCCGAAGGAGTAGATTGAATGCGAAAAGCCAAGATTGCATCGGTAGGTTGTGGTATCGTAGCAAAACGTTGGCATCTGCCAACAATCGCCGAATTGAGAAAAAGAGGAGAGCTGGATCACGTTGCAGTGTGTGATGTTGATGCGGATGTTGCCCGCGAAGTCGGTGAGGAATACGGACTTCCGTATTACACAGATGTCGAGGAGATGCTTGATAAACACAGCGATATCGATGTTGTAGACGTTTGCGCTGGCGATTATGAACACCATTCAGTGGCAAGAATCGTCGCTGAACGCAAAATGCATCCGATTGTCGAAAAACCGATGGCACCGACGCTCGCCTGCTGCGATGTAATCATAGACAGCTGCAAGGAAAATGGTGTCCATTATGAAGTCGCCGAAAACTATTTTCGGATGCCGGGGGATCGGATCATCATTAAGCTGATTCAGGAAGGCGTGCTTGGCGACATTATGCGAGTTCACTTCATCGAACCTTTTGGTCGTAGACCGTTTATACACGGTGCTGGAAAACCACGTGGGATAGAATCGCCTATATCGAATTTCACTTCTCACTCCGGTGTTTGTATCGATATGGGAGTCCATCGCATGTCGCAAATTCGGTTCTATGCGCAAAGCGAACCGAAAACAATCGTCGGAACGACTAAGAAGTTTGCTCCTGATCCCAACAGACCGTTTGAAGACTGGGGACACGCGCTTATCGAATTTGAAAGTGGCGGTGTTGGGATTTATGAGACCTCACAGGTTGGTGAGGAATCCATTAAGTACAGACAGATTATGGGAACAAAAGGTGTTATAACCGACACTGATTATTGGACACCAGATTTCCCGCTACGTGCACTTGTCAATGGCGAAATGAAAGACATTCCAATTGAGGCGGAACGACATACGGTTGATGGTGTAGATGTCCTTTCGAGAGTTGTCGTTCATACCGATCCGCAGATTGTCTACGAGAATCCTTTCAGAGCGTATGCGATCGACGATTGGAACGTCGGTACGGCTGAGGAAATTATGACCACTGCACGGGCAGCACTTACAGGAGAACCACCAGAGTATGGTATTGAGGGTCGGAAAGATGTAGAGATGTGCGTTGCTCTCTACGAATCCTCACGTTTGGGAATGAAACCCATTTCACTTCCCATAATGGAAATGACGGGTTATGAACAGATGGTTCATGACGAGTTTGCTGAGAAATTTGGTTATCCACTTGAGGACAGGTAAATTTTTGTAACACTGGACTGAATAGTATCGTAACTATATTACCCTCTACAGCAGGCGAGGTTTTGCAGTGTACTCGCTCAAATGCGATGTGCATTTCTAACCTCGCCTTTTCTTTTTGTCAGATCTCTATAAACATGCTGCCATGGGACTCAAGAGAACGCATTCACCTCATATTTTATCAACGATATAAGTGGGGTTTCTCATTAAGACCGGCGAGTTAGATTAAGAATTTAAATGGTAATTCTTTTAGGATGCCCCAACTTGTTGGGGACACGGGTCGGTGAAACATTCCCGAACAAGTTCGGGCGTCCAGCAAATACGGATATGAACCCGAAAAAAAATATAATACAAGAAATGAATTTAGTCTATTTACAGACCAAATTTTGCCCACACGCGGCAAAATTTGTTTTTGCTTTACATTTCCGAGTGTCCAGATGTTGGGGTATTACTAAATTATTTCGCAATAAGTAGTTTTGGGATAGGTAAAGTTTAGGTTAACTAGATTTAGGTTCTAAGGCATCTTTTCTGAATACCTCTAAAACTTTGTCCCATTTTGGATAGGTATAGATTGCTTTTGCATATTCTGCGATTTCTCTGGCGGTTGGTTGCTTGCCTTCAGGTAACTCGAAAATATCCTGATGGACATACTCGGTAGGTGTGCCATCTTTATAAAAGACAAACGCGTTGATGCGTGGGATGTCTTCATCCCATTCTTCTGAAAGTAATAGTATCCTGTGGTTTATGTGTCCCATAATGTGTTTGAACTCGTATCTTCTCCACTTATTCCAAAAGCACAGGGTTTGGATATCTGTAGATTGTGCGCTTTTGTTGGATACAAGGTGGAGCATCACAATATAGGATTCCACTGGTCTTATCAAATATTTTGCGTGTTCCATAATGTGCCTTCCTTTATGTTATTGGTCTGACCAGGATTTTACAATAGATTTCTATAAAGTCAAGTAAAAAATGATAAAAACTTGACAAATATCCGAACTGTACGTAATGAAGTGCCACCGTTTATTCAGACCAAAAATTAGCAAAGTTAAGACAAGTTTTTTCGCTGAAATTCGAGAGGTGTCAGATACCCTAACGCCGAATGCGGGCGTTTCTGATGATACACCTGTGTGATAAAATGACTGATACAATCTCTCGCTTCGTGGATGTCCTGATAGTCGTTGAGGTGAACTTCTTCCTCCTTGAGGGTGCGGATAAGTCTTTCAGCATACCCGTTCTCCCCAGGACATCCGCGACGGGCGACGGAAATCTCAATGTCATGATGCCTGAGCAATGAATCGTAAGAATGAACTACCAGACGAAGAACAGACACGGGTATAAAAGCATGACACGCCAGCATTTTTCCCTTGACACCCTAAACCAGACATGATTCAATATACACAAAGGAGACATCACATGAAGCCTATCATTTTTCTTTTGATACTCTTTTGTGCAATCGCGATGCCAGCTATCAGTGAAACACCAGAGAGTTCTATAGAAACTGACATCGCGGTGATACAGACCGAAATCAAGAATCTAAAAGAAACCATTGATAAAGGCTTTGGTAACGTCGAAAAACGCTTCGATGGCATCGAAAATCGCTTCGATAGCATCGAAAAGAATTTTGACAGACAAAACAACATCATCATCGCTTGTATTGGTATCCCAATGGCGATTCTCGCAATTCGCGCTACCGTCTGGGGCATATTAGCAAACAGGCGCGGTGTAAAATACGACTCACAGCAAAGAGAAATTGATACGCTCAAACAGGAAATCGAGACGTTGAAACAACAGCGGATTGTAAACCCTTAGAAAATCCTTTCACCGTCGGGCGATAACTACCCACAAGTCCCTTCCAAACGATACCTTACTACTCTATCTAACACTCGGATTACCTTCTCTTTCGCGACGCGCATCGGCTTGACGCTGTCGTTCCGCTAATCCCTCTGCCCAAAACTCCAGTTCCTGTAGAAAAAGCTTAGGCAGCGTGGAGTGCTGCATTGATAGCGGCGCGTTGGTCTACGCCGTTGACGATCCGCTTGGAGTTGAGTACATCAATCTCGTGTTTTACCGTAATTGAAAACTAACAACTTATCATTTTTCAGTTTATTTGACACCCATACACTTTTGTGGTATAATTATTTCAAATTTAACCCATAAGGGTTTTTAGTGAGGAGAATACGAAGATCGTTTCGGTCTGTTCCTATATTTGTTGAAACTGACTTGCTTTAACATCTTCTATTTTGAAAATGAGTCTCAACTTCATAAAATTGCGCTCGTCTATAAGACCGTTTTACCGGCTATGTCCGCTTTCACAAACTATCTCTTACATACTTATCGCATCCGTGAGTGTTCTCTTGTCCTTTTGCACCGTTCTCGCTGAAGCCGCAACACGAGAATATTGGATCGCAGCGGAGAAGGTCGAATGGAACTATGCACCAAGTGGCCAAAACCTCATCAGACCAGCAATGGGGTTGGACGTTTGGGGCAAAGCACTCGTCTACGAAAAATACCGCTACATTCAATACACCGATGACACTTACACCACACAAGTTGAACAACCTGTGTGGATGGGTATCCTCGGACCGCAACTTCACGCTGTCGAAGGTGATAGCGTAAAGGTACATTTCCTCAACCGCGCTGATAAACCACTTAGCATCCACGTGCACGGCTTACAGTATGATGAAGAAAATGAAGGGGCAGATATGAAAGGTTCTGGTGGCGCGGTGCCTCCCGGTGGCACGTTTAGTTACCACTGGGAAGCGGATAGCGATGCTGCTCCGGGACCGAACGATCCGTCCTCTATTGTCTGGATTTACCACTCACACGTCGATGCTGTTGCTGAAGTCTACGACGGATTAATTGGAACCGTTGTTGTGACCAAAAAGGGGATGGAACGCGCGCCAGACGATCCACGTCCTAAGGATATTGACAAAGCGTTCACTACGCTGTTCCTTGTTTTTAACGAAAATGGTCGCGAAATTGTCAAAAGCGGACAAACGGCAGCTTATGAATCTCCTGAGGAAGAAGAAGAGGGGAACCTCAAGCATGCCATCAACGGGTTTATATTCGGCAATTTACAAGGCTTGGAAGTTGAACAAGACGATAGAGTCCGCTGGTATCTTATTGGATTGGGGACTGAAGTTGATATGCACACCGCACACTGGCACGGACAAACAGTGTTGAATGCAGGCAAGCGCACAGATGTTGTAGAACTACTCCCGGGTACGATGGTTACAGTTGACATGACGGCGAAAACACCCGGCAACTGGCTCTACCACTGCCATGTTGCTGATCATATTACGGCAGGTATGAATACGCGTTGGCGTGTTGTGCCGAAACAATAGATATTCGCGATAATTCCGAACATATTTTGATTACACTTGACTAAAGTTATGGGTCTGTGTTGCCGAATATACGATTAATTTAAAAAGGAGACATTATGTTAAAAAATCCATTCCGCATATTCAATTACGTTTTGCCTGTTCTGCTTTTACTCACCCTTGTCGGGACGGTTTATGCTGAGACTCTAACGATCTATTCCGGACGTAGCAAGAGTCTCGTTGAACCGATTATCAAGCAGTTTGAGGAAAAAACGGGTATTCAAGTGAACGTGAACTTCGGTGGAACGACCCAATTAGCTGCTGCGCTCCTGACGGAAGGCGACAAAAGCCCCGCAGCCCTCTTCTGGGCACAAGACGCTGGCGCGCTCGGAGCCGTCAGTAAAAAGGGGTTGTTTGAAAAATTACCAGAATCTATACTCACGAAAGTGTCTTCGGGTTTCCGAGATGCTGAGGGTCTTTGGATTGCTACGAGCGGTAGAGCGCGGGTCCTTGCCTACTCCCCAGACCGTGTTAAAATGGAAGAACTCCCACAAAGCATTTTCGATTTAACGCAACCGCAGTGGAAAGGCAGAGTTGGTTGGGCACCGACGAATGGATCTTTCCAAGCTTTTGTAACCGCTATGCGTGTACAAGTTGGCGAAGAACAAACAGCAGAATGGCTGCGCGGTATGAAAGCGAATGGTGCGAAAAAATACGCTAAAAATACACCCATCATAGAAGCACTCGCTGCTGGCGAAATCGATGTCGGTTTGCCGAATCACTACTACTTGCTCCGGTTCAAAAAAGCGGATGCAAATTATCCAGTCGCACAAACCTTCTTTAAAGCGAGCGATCCAGGTAACCTTGTCAACATTGCTGGCGTTGGTTTACTAAAGAGCAGCGAAAACAAGGAGACCGCTCTGAAGTTTGTGGAATTCTTGTTATCTGCCAAAGCACAACAGTACTTTACCAGCGACGTATTTGAATATCCTGTTATAGAAGGTGTGACACAGAATCCGAATCTTATACCGTTATCCGAACTGATAGAAGCGGCTCCAGTATTTAACCTCAATGATATGGATGACCTTGACGGCACAGTTAAGCTGCTACAAAAAGTTGAGGTATTATAGATTCACAACCGATCGGGAGGTCGAGGCTACGAAAATTGAATGCCAAGACTACACTCCTAAGTAGACACCGATATTTCTTCATTCCTGCAGTCTTAGTAGGGATCGGTGGACTCATCCCGATAGGTTATTTGCTCACGAAAGCGTTTTCAGCGGAAGGCACAGATCTTTTGCAGATTGTCTTCCGCTGGCGAAACGCGAGACTCTTCTTCAACACACTCCTACTGACCGTAGGTGTCCTCGCCTTTGACTTAATAATAGCAACCCCTGCTGCATGGTTAACGACACGGACAAACCTAAAAGGTAAGCCGTTTTTTACGGTATTGAGTGCGTTGCCGCTTGCTATTCCGGGGTACGTAATGGCGTATGCCTTGTTAGCACTCGGTGGTAACGTCGGGATCGTCGCACAACTATTCGGTGTTAGCATCCCACGCCTCAGTGGTTATTGGGGTGCTCTCCTCGCATTGGGTGCTTACACAAGCCCATATCTTTTTTTGAATCTACGTACGGCTTTACTGGGTCTTGATCCGAGTCTTGAAGAATCAGCACAGAACCTCGGTTACCGATACCGTGAGGTATTCTTCCATATCATTCTCCCGCAACTGCGTCCTGCTTTTTATGCCAGTGGACTACTCATTAGTTTGCATGTTCTCGGTGATTTCGGCGTTGTGTCGCTGATGCGTTATGAGACCTTTAGTTACGCCCTGTACATTGAATATACGCTCTCTTTTCAACATGTTTACGCGGCGTGGCTTGCTTTGATGCTTCTTGCCTTTACGGGCTGCCTTCTCTATATTGAGACGAAGATGCTAAGTCGGGTGACGCTGCATCGCGCTGGACACGGAACATCTCGTTATGCGTCACAGATCCCACTGGGTGCGTGGCGTATTCCGGCTTATCTCTACCTCTGTTTGCTCGCCCTTATAATTATAATTATCCCTGCGGGATCTGTATTTCTCTGGATTTTCAGAGGCTTTGATGTCTCTGTCTTAGAAGGACTTGTAGAGGCACTGACGGGTTCACTCTCTATGGCTATACCGACCGGCGTGTTGTGTGCGTTTCTGGCGGTTCCATTTGCTTACATTGAGGTGCGGTATCCGTCGCGGATCTCAAACATGTTGGGGCGCGTCGCTTATATTGTTTACGCCATACCGCCACTCGCTTTCGCCCTATCACTCATTCTCTTCGTTTTACACACTACGCCATTTATCTATAAGACATTACCCGTGCTGATTTACGCTTGCACGCTACACTTCTTAGCGGAAGCCATTGGACCGGTACGGAGTTCGCTCTATCAGGCTTCACCGCATGTAGAGGAGGCTGCGCGCTCTCTCGGTTATCCACCCCTACAAGCATTTCTCAGAACACTTTTACCGCTGCTAACGCGCGGTATGCTAACTGCGACAGCGTTCGTTTTCCTCGCAACGATGAAGGAATTACCCTTTACATTTCTTTTATCACCCGCTGGATATGAAACCCTTGCCCTCAACGTGTGGAGCTACACATCAGAAGCCATGTTCGCAGAAGCTGCACCTTATGCACTTGCGATTCTGATGTTTTCAGGGGTATTTGTTTGGTTACTCATTCGGCATGAAGGGCGGACCTAAGATCCGCTACAACAGGAGAAACACACTATGACCCCGGAAAAGAAAATCCCGTATATCGTTTTCGTATTCGCCTTGTTTCCTTTCGCGATTCTCGGTTGTCTGTCCTTGGCAACACAAAACACGGTTCGCGTTGACAGTGGCATAACAGAAACCTATGAAATTCCTGAGGGAGGTCTTGGCACTATTCAGAAATGGATACTGCCAGAGAAACGTGCTATCAATCGAATAGAGATCTACTTTGACCCGATTGAACCTTTAAGGAATATGACTGTTTACGCTCGGATGGGTGAAGATCGGTGGCGGATCGTTAAGGCAGTCAAAACGCCGGTTCGGAAATCACCTTATATTATTCGCTCACCGCTTGTCACCGATGCTATTCGTATTGTCCTATCAGCATCATTGGGCAGCATTGATCAGGTACACCTTTACGGAACTGCACCGGAAACATCATCTGAAGATGGGTTTTGATATAGTTGTCAGTTGTTGGTTAAAGCGAGCTAATTATTATTGGTCTATGAGCAGTTCATTAACTTGAAGGACGTTCCTGTATTACGGGAATCACATAACTCCGAATCATAGAGTCGTCCAATGTCTCTGTCTCCACGCGAGGTTCCGGCTCTTTGCGGTGATCGAAAACAACGTAATATCCTGCCTCAGCTGCCTCAAGTTGAACGTACGCCGCGAGTTGTGCTTTGCCTGCCTCATAGCGCATCTCCCCGCCCCATATCTTGGTTTCAACGATGTACTTTCTCTGATCATGGAGGATGAGGATGTCGATTCTGCCTCGACCTGTTCGCACCTCTAAATACATCGTCCCGCCGATGATCTGGACAAACTGCTCAAGATAGGCAAAAAGGAGATGTTGACCGACGTATTCTTGCGGTGTCTCCGGCACCTGTAGGATCCTGAAACCTGCGCGTGCGATAAAGTCCCGGAAGTTATCAAGGAGTGCCTCCATGTGAATCTGTCCATCGGGTGTGAGATAGTCCTGAAATCCGGCACGCGTGTCTGCGGGGAAATAGTCTTGCTCTAAACCATTCACTGCGGGTTTGAACGCCTGCATGATGCAATAGTGATAGATCGGATTGACGATCTCACATAAACCGTCAGTACCTTCGCCGATGACGCCATACGTTGCGAGTTCACTGATGAGTTCATTGTAAAGGTTGAAACGGATTCCCTCATCATAAGAAGCGATTTTCATCAAAAGTGTCTCAAATCGTCGATCTCTACGGATATTGGTTACTAAATGCTCAGTATGCGTGTTTCGTTCGCGAAGGAGCTGCCCGTGTGCTTTAGAAAAGTGTTCCATTGTAATCGGTTCGCTTTTCGGAATGTTCATCTCCTCGGTAAGGATTTGGGCGAACCGATTGACGAGTACAGGTTGTCCAGCTGTCTGTTTGTGGATGGATTCGATGACCGCTGGGGCAAAGGGCTGCCCAATTTCGTCTGTGTATTGTGAAAGGAGCTCACTAACATGCTGAAGTGTGAAGTTAGGCAATTTGAACTCATCTTGGATATTGAAAGGCGAAATCGAACGATCGTAGTTGAGTTGCGTGATGCTCTTGACCCCAACGATACCGACGCTGTGTGGGCATCTATGCCTGCCGGAGATGTAGATGTGGCGGAGTGTATAGAGAAAATCACTGACAACGGCTCGCGGGATCCCATCAAATTCGTCAATGATAAGCACGACTTTCTGTCCACTATGATGGTGTTCTAAGAAGTTTGAAAATTGACGAAAGAATCTTCTCATGGAGAGATGATCGGTTATTTTGGTGTTATCCAGAAATTCCGTTAAAGCTGCAGAAGATGAGATGCCGCGCCTTTGGAAAACCGCCTCTATTTCCTCGCGAATATCTTCGTAGACACCTTGGTAAAATACGGTGGGTTCAAGGTTGTTAGATGCTTGGAAATCAATCTGGATTGGGAAATATACGTCGGCTGGGAGTGTCTCTAAAGCACGATGGAAGAACGTGGTTTTGCCGGTTTGTCGGGGTGCGAAAAGGACAACATATCGACCCTTTTCGAGTCGATTGATGAAATCCGCAAGCTCATCTGTGCGGGCGACAACGTAGTTATCTTCTGGATAGACTGGACCGCGGGTTTCAAAACTTCGCATCTACGCATTTTCCTTTAGGAACGTGTTTCTATCTCGTTATCGTTAACTCTATGATACCGGAATCCCTGAGAAATGTCAACCTGACCATTACTCGCACCTGGAATATTTATGGTAGATTCTAAAATTAAATGGACATCGGGTTGGGTTTCAACTTCTCTAATTTGGTAGCAATACTCATTTTGTTTGTCTCGTATCAGATATTTCAAACGACCTTGTATTTGAGTATCCAAAACCTTTCTACAACATTTTTCCAACATTTTCTTCACAAGTCTGTCAAATTATGATAGACTATCCACAAACTATCAATTAGTAGACAGGAATGATATATTGCTCGAATTTTTAACGTTTCCACCACTGGTAATAATTGGTGCTGACGCACTTAGGGTAATTCTCGCGTTCGTACTTGGTGTATTTATTGTTAACATCTACCGGTGGACACATGCCGAAATCCCCCAAAAGTCCTTTACCGACACACTCATTATCCTATGTATGCTAATCTCGGTTGTGATGGTCATTATCGGTGACAGCATTGCACGAGCGTTTAGTTTAGTCGGGGCACTGTCAATTATTCGGTTTCGCACTGCTATTCAAGATCCACGAGACATCGGCTTTGTTTTTTATGCGTTAGCGGTAGGAATGGCAATTGGTGCAGGCAATCCATCTGTTGCGATTTTGGCAGCATTCCTCATCGGCGTTATCATACTGGGGATGTACCAGTGGCATGAACACTTCAGCATCAACAACGAATTTAGCCTGGAGTTCTGTCTCCCACCCGACCCAAGTTTTGAGAACATTTATCGTCCTGTTTTTGATAGGTATCTGATTTATGAACGACTGCTTGATAAGCGGATCAGAAAATCGGGGGTCGTCGAGCTGATGTTTCGGATTAGATTGTCAAATCCAGAGGAATGGCTCGTATTTTTTAATGAACTCTCACGGACTGAAGATGTAACTCAGGTAAAAATGGATAAAGAGTGAGACACAAAAAGTGCAAAACGAACACCTCTATGCCAGAGAAATCTAAAACTGAAAAGGAGAATAATACAATGAAACACTTTAAATCAATAACACTCATTGTGCTACTAATTATGAGTTGTGCAATACATGCCAACGCTCAAGACAATCAGGAAACCGCAAAACTCACAGATGAACAGAAACGGTTTGATCTCAATGGAGATGACAAACTGAGTGATGAAGAAGATGAACTTATGCACCGAGTTAAGAGCATAGAGGGATTCACTGGCAATAAGTTCAGTCGTGAAGAGATTGAGCGGATACAACGTAACATGAATGATGGCGGCGGACCTGGCGGAATGCCAGGAGGGTTTGGCAGAGGCGGAGGTCGACGCGGACCTCAACCCGCAGAAAAACTGGTTGCACAATTTGATAAGGATGAAGATGGGAAACTCACCGGTGCTGAGCGACAAGCCGCCTTGGACGCACGCGGTGGTGGAAATGTCACTCTACTGGACGAAGTAAGTTTAAGTAATGGCGTTCAGAGCGATGTAGAATCGAGCCTTGCTTCCACACCAGAAGGTTCGCCACCACTTTACGATGCCCAGACGCTCCGCACACTCCATCTGCGGTTTCATCATGAAGACTGGTATGAACAGATGGAAGCGTTTTATCGCACAGATATTGAGGTCCCCGCCGATCTGATTGTTGATGGAAAGGTTTATTCGGATGTTGGCGTCCATTTTCGAGGCACTTCTTCCTATTTCACGGTTAGTTCAGAGAAAAAATCCTTTAATGTTGCTGTTGATTATAGTGAAGATGGGAAACGCCTTTACGGCTATAAAACCCTCAATCTGCTCAATGGACATGTTGATGCCTCTTTTCTTCGCGAAGTACTCTACAATCAGATTTCACGAGATTTCACGCCAGCAATGAAGACGAACTTCGTGAAATTGGTCATCAACGGGGAAAGTTGGGGCGTTTATATCAACCTCCAGCAATATAATAAAGACTTTCTTGATGAATGGTTCGGTACGAGAGGTGGCATACGTTGGAAGGTAGGTCCTGGCAGAGGCGGTGCCTTGAATTATGTCGGTGACGATCCTGAAACGTATAAAGAGACTTACCAACTCAAGACTAACGATGTTGAAAACCCATGGGATGGCCTCATCGCGCTGACTAAAATGCTTGACGAAAGCACTCCAGATGCGGAACTTGCCGAGAATCTCTCTTCTATGCTTAATATCGACCAAGTATTATGGCAACTCGCCGTTTCCAATGTCTTTATGGATGACGATGGTTATATCCACAAAGGCGGCGATTATACCATCTATCAAGATGTCAACGGCAGATTCCATCTGGTACCCCACGATAACAATGAGAGTATTAGATTCGCGCGCTCGGGTCGCGGTGGTCCCGGTGGTGGCGGTCCTGGTGGCTGGTCATGGGGTGAACTAACAAATGGAATGGTATCACCTATCGCACATGAAAACAATTCCTCGCGCCCGCTTATCTATCGCCTGCTCTCAAATCCGCAATGGCGCGCACGCTATCTGGCACATGTCCGGACTGTTGTGAATGAATGGCTTGATTGGGAGGTGCTGACTCCCATTGTCAACGAGTATATTGCACTTATCGATGCAGAAGTCCAGCAGGATGACAAAAAACTGTATGGATACGAGGAGTTCGCGGATGGTGGACCTGAGGGGCTTAGGGAATTCGTAAACCGACGCCGTGAGTATCTGCTGGAGCATCCAGAACTGAACAAACCGACGCCGAAAATCCTCTCCGTAAAACTTGAATCTGAAACGGATCCGATACAGAACAATTCGGTTTTAGTTAAAGCAACACTCGACGAATCAGTTGCGGTTGATTCGGTTATGCTGTATTATAGTACCGAGCGTTACGTGCCTTTTCATCAGGCGATGATGACGAAGGAAGGGGATAGCTTCGTTGGGGAGATCCCTGCTTTTTCCGCAGGGACGATGGTTTATTACTATGTTGAAGCAGATGCGGTGAAGACGCATGGTACAACTGCTTTTTCACCAGCACATACAGAATACAAGCCTGCCCAGTATAGAGTCAGTGCTCCTGTCGCAAAAGAATCCCCTATTGTTATCAATGAACTGATGGCAGCTAACACGAAGAGTCTCACAGACCCCCAAGGACAACACGAAGACTGGCTTGAGTTGCATAATCTCACTAACGAGGTCGTTAACCTATCGGGTATGTATCTAACCGATAAGGAAGACAATCTCACAAAATGGGCATTCCCAGAGAATACAACGATTCCAGCACGAGGGTATCTCCTTGTGTGGTTAGATGAAGATGGTAACGCCGAAGAAGGGCTCCATGCCAACTTTAAGTTATCCCGTAACGGTGAAACTGTAGCACTCGTTGATACCGACACACGTGGAAATCAGGTACTTGACAGTGTGACGTTTGAAAAACAGGAGAGAGATGTTGCACTTGGTAGATGGCCGAATGGAAACGGTGAACTTCGGCATCTCCAAACTACGCCCGGTAAAGAAAACGCGCTTGAATAAAACAATGCGAACTTTTTGTTCGCTATTCTGTCTAATTCAACAATAGGACGATTTAGTTGCTGCAAGTCTAATCTTTTATGGCAGTCAGGTATAATAGATTAAGGTTATCGCAGCACTGAATCGTCAGAATTGAACAGAAGCGTTTTCCTTATTCTGGCAGTTTGGAGAAAAAACATGTCCGTTGCAACACTTACAGCTACTATGGAAACCTATTCGGAGATAGACCAGACAGAAGAATTGGATCTGGCGCAGGAACGTGAACTTGTCTTGCGTTGTCAACAAGGTGATGTCGATGCGATGGGTATCCTTATTACCCGTTATCAACATTGGGTCTACAACATCGCTTACGGCATACTTGGTCATCACCAAGACGCGCAGGATGTCGCGCAAGACGCGTTTCTTTCCGTATGGGAAAACATCGGTAAATTTGAGTTCCGATCACGATTTTCCACGTGGCTCTACCGTATCGTCAAAAACAAGTGCTTTAATCATATCGATCAGCACCAACGCCGAAAAACCGATCCAATGGAAATAGACGATTCTCAACCATGGGTCCCCCTCGATACAGCAACCCCTGAAGAAGCGGCACTGCGATCAGAAGAAAAAGATATTGTACACAGCGCACTTGCGAGACTCAAAGATAGTTATAGAGAAATACTTGTATTAAGGGAGCTGCGAGAACTCCCTTACGAGGAAATATCCGATATCCTCGGTTGTACCTTAGGACGGGTCAAATCTCGGTTACACGAAGCCCGAAAGGCACTGAAAAAAGAACTGGAGCGAGTTGCGTGGTAAATGCTTCAAGCAATTATGTTTTTTACCACTACTCTCGATTGGAAATATGAACCATCAGCGAATTCAGAACGCATTATCAGCATACTTAGATAACGAATTAAGTGCAAGTATGCAAAAACAGGTCGAGGCACATCTCCGCACGTGCCAAGAGTGTTCGGACCAGCTCGCAGCATTTCAACAAAACCGCGACAGAATCAGAGGATTCGTGCATCCCGCCCCACCGATCAAGGATACGGTGATGGCAAAGATACATGAACAACTCCAAGAGGACTTATCTGCGTATTTCGATAATGAATTAGCACCCGATAGGCAGAAACGCATCGAAGCGCATCTTCACACCTGTGAGGAATGTACGGACTTACTTGCGACTTTCCAGCAAAATCGTGAACGGATTAAGGGACTTGAACATCGTGCCCCATTATCGATTAAGACCACAGTAATGGCGCAGATACGCGAACAGGCAGCACAGACAACTGCAGAGAAACCCTCACGCACGTTACAACTACCAGATATCGGGAACTGGCTATCAGATTTAGGTCGTTGGTTTCTCCGTCCCGTTACTGCAGGTGCGACCGGTATCCTGACGTTGGCACTGATTTTCGGAGCACTTTACTTTTATCCATCTGCCCCTCAATACGAAGATACACTCGATTTCTACTTTGGGCTTCACACGGAACAATTGACTTTAAACGATAGCAGAATACTACCAGATCCATCTCCAGAATCAGACAACGGCGATGACGATCTGTTTCTCGACCTCTATCTGGAGAATATAGGGAATTAAATTTCCTTCAACACGTAGCCGACAGGTGAACTTATGCGAACCTATACATATCTAATTTTCCATAAGAACCTCCAAGTTCCATTTTTCCTATTTTGTAGTGCGATTTTAGCCTTGTTGTGTGTCCCTCATACACTATTCGCTGACAGCAGCACGCTTGAACGCATTGCAGAAGCCGAGCGTGAAGTCAATTATGTCGGGGTCCGTTTGAAGACGTTCGTTTGGTCAAGAGGACCAAAAACATTTGAAGAACTCGTCATCCACAAAGTCCCCGATATTTTCTATGGGAAGGAACTCTCAGTGGTTGGCGAGCGCAAATCATTCAACGGTTCACGCGGTAACGAACACCGGAGCGAAAATCGTAGAGATAATAATCAGCGAAGAGACCGTGACGAAAATCGTAGAGACGACCGATCAAGAGAGCGAGAACAGAGCAAATGGAGAAAGGTTAGAACTCTATTTTCAAATGAGGAAATTGAACTGATTGCACAAAACTACAATTTAGAGAAATCGTCATCTACGGAAAAAATAGCGAATTACGAAACAGATATTCTAACGATCACGCCTAAATTTGCCGGTAGAGCCACCCACAGGATTTTCTTTGCACGAGAAAACGGGGTTATCTTGCGGGCAGAGGCACTCGATTCTGAAGGGGTCCTTCGGGCAATGCAGGTCTATACTTGGATTAGTTTTGATCCCGAAACTGTGGAACGCAAATGGAAATCTTTTGAAAAAAAGATAAACCCAGAACCCGACCGCAGCTACTCAATTTCACTTGCCGAAGCAGAGAAAACCCTCGGAACTAAACCTATCCAATCCGAATACTTGCCACCGGGATTCCAATTGCAAGCCGCTCATGGTATAAAAGACAAAAAGAATACAATCCATCTCATCTATACAGATGGCTTGTTAGATTTCTCAATATTTGAAACCACGGACAAACGAGAGCGTCGTAGTGGTAGACGCGACGAAGATTCCAAAATAATTGACGGCACGCGCGTGCATACACGCCGCCGAGGACCGACGTATGCCTTCAGCTGGTCGAGCGCGGATATTCACTTTTTCCTATTCGGCGCAATACCTGCAACTGAAATGGAAAAGATCGTGGAATCCATTATTCACAAAGCTAAGGAAAAATAAGGAAGAACTATGCAGATAAGCAATGTCATTATGTTAAGCATTATTGTTACTGGCTCATTGTTCATTGGTAACGCAGCAGCCGACAGCATAAAAGATGCGCTTGAACAATCACCACGCCACGGAGAATGGGTGAAGGTCACAACTGCTGACGATCGGGTTATCAATTCGTTTATCGTCTACCCGGAAGTGAAGGAAGCCGCGACGGCTATTATTGTCATTCACGAGATTTTTGGGCTCACCGATTGGATCCGGCTCGTGGCTGATAGACTCGCTGCGGACGGGTTTGTGGCAATTTGTCCAGACCTGCTTTCCGGTATGGGAACCGATGGTGGTGGCACAGAGAGTTTCGCGTCGGGTGATGATGTCCGACGGACGATCCGAGAACTCTCAGGATCTCAGGTTGCATCGGACTTGGATGCTGTCCAGAAGTATGTCCGAGCGCTGCCTTCAACCAACGAAAAGGTAGCGGTTTCAGGATTCTGCTGGGGCGGCGGACAGACATTCAGTTACGCTGTCCATTCCGATACAATCGCTGCAGGTTTTGTGTTCTATGGTCGTGCTGCAGATGCGGAAGATGTTCCCAAAATTTCTGCACCGATCTATGGCTTTTATGGCGAAAGTGATAACCGCATTAATGCTACGATTGACGCTACTAAAGCGGCTGCCGACGCTGCAAATGTCACCTACGATCCTGTCATCTATGAAGGTGTTGGTCACGCCTTTTTGAGACGCGGTATGGCAGACGATGCCAATGACGCACAGAAAGCTGCTACCAAAGCTGCATGGGAACGATGGGTAACCCTCCTTGGAGGACTCTAACAACACACAGATGGCAAATCGACTTCAAGACAAAATCGCAATCATCACGGGTGCAGCACGAGGTATCGGCGCGAAAAGTGCCGAGCTTTTTGCTGATGAGGGTGCAGCTGTAGCAATCTGGGACGTCAACGTCGAACGCGGTGAAGAAACTGCACGGCAAATTCAGGCAAACGGCGGAACAGCAATTTTTTGCGAGTGCGATGTCACTGACGCTGCACAGATTGAGCATGCCGTTGCCCGTGTCACATCTGAGTTTGGCAACCCAAACGTTCTATTTAACAATGCTGGTATTGCTGTTGTGGGTGAATTAGAGGACATCTCTGAGGCAGACTGGGATCGACAATACGCTGTTAATGTAAAGAGTATTTACCTCGTCTCTCGTGCAGTGATTCCCTTGATGCGGGCAGCGGGTGGCGGCTCTATTATCAACATGGCGAGCGAATCGGCTTATGTCGGGTTCCCGATGCACCCTGCCTATACTTCATCCAAAGCAGCTGTGGTACATCTCTCGCGTAGCATGGCTGTTCGGTATGCTGAGGACAACATTCGCGTTAACAGTCTCTGTCCGGGTACAATCAATACCGAACTCTACCAAGAATTCCTATCCAATCAACCCGATCCAGAAGCGATAAACAAAGAAATTAAAGAGATGCACCCCCTGGGTATCGGTGAACCTGAAGACATCGCTTGGGCGGCGGTCTACTTAGCCTCCGACGAATCGAGATACATGACGGGTGCTCCGATGCTTGTTGAAGGTGGTATTTTGTCCCTCTAAGTAGGTATACGGTTCTATAATTCTAATTCCGATGGGTAAATCGTTAAGGGTTTCGCCACACCTTCTGAAATGTGGAACGTATCTTCCAATCGGACCCCACCTGTTCCGAACCACATCTGCACACCGACTGTGAGTTTCTCTTTATCACCTACCATGCCACGCATCACCTGAACGACGTCTTTAATTTGCTGACCGACCGAAGCGAAAATTCGGACATCTTCTACGCCTAAGGATTCCCTGACCTCTTCCTCCTCTCCGGCAAAGGTAACGATAAGCGGCAAGCCGTTTGCGGGAATAATCGCGCGTGGCTGGTAGCGATCCTCTCCGAAAAAGTAGATATAATCATCATGGGTCAGGATGAGATAGGCATCAATTCCCTGCTGTTTCATTCTGTCTTGCGCGTTTCGAATTCTTTTTGTATTTACCATGGTAATCCTTTTTTATCTGTATTTACAATTGAACTGAATGTAGTATACGATATATATTTTTGGATTATATAACGCTATCACAGCAGATTGGATACCCCTTTAAATGCCTTCTGGGGGATGTAAGGGAGCTGCAACGCTTTTCCGAAGGTTCCCAAAGCAGATTGACTTAAATCGTTCTTTGGCATACAATCATTACCAAAAAAGGGAGCTACAATGAACACATCAGATCGCCCGAATATCCTTTGGATCTCTATAGAGGATACAACGCCCCGTTTCGGTTGTTACGGGGACCCGATCGCACGTACACCCAATATTGACCGGCTCGCTGCTGGCGGATGTCGGTTTCCGAACGCGTTTTCGACTGCTGGGGTCTGTGCCCCGAGTCGTTCCGCTATTATCACCGGTATGTATCAGACTTCCATCGGAACACATCACCATCGGACAACGCACACACACGAAAGTACACCGAACCTACCTACGCCGTATTCTGTTGTTCCGCCCCCTTATGTGAAAACATTCACCGAATACCTGAGAGGGGCAGGCTATTATTGCACCAACAATAGTAAAACAGACTATCAGTTCACACCACCTATCACAGCGTGGGATGACAATAGCAATCAAGGGCACTGGCGAAATCGTGCGGACAGGCAACCCTTCTTTTCCGTCTTTAACCCAATCGTTACACACGAAAGTGGTATGTGGGAAAAGGAAGATCATCCACTGACCACGAATCCAGATGACGTGGAATTACCTCCTTATTTACCAGATACACCTAAAGCCCGCGCCGCATTGGCTCGACAGTACGATAACCTCGCCACTGCCGATGCACGTGTCGGAGAGTTGTTAGATCAACTCGAAGAAGATGGACTCGCGGAGAATACCATTGTTTTTCTCTGGAGCGATCACGGTGAAGGACTTCCACGCGGCAAACGTTGGCCCTATGATGCTGGGATCCGAATTCCGTTGATTGTGCGTTGGCACGAAGCACTGAATCCAGGGAGTGAAAGTGATCAATTGGTGAGTTTGATTGATCTCGGTCCTACTGTGCTTTCGTTATGTGGTGTTCAAGCACCGCAGCACCTACACGGACAACCCTTCCTTGGACCAGAAAAAGTAGAACGTGAATATATTTTTGCGACGCGCGACCGCCTTGATTTATCGTATCAGATGTTGCGTGCTGTACGTGATAAAAAGTATAAATACATCCGAAATTATTATCCGCAAAATCCATATCTCCTCTGGGATCCTTACCGCAATGATCATCCCGTGATGCAGGAGATGTGGCGACTTTATACCGAAGGCAAATTAGAGGGCGATCAATTGGTCATGTTCCAATCACCGCGCCCCGCTGAAGAACTCTACGATGTGGAAAATGACAAGTATGAACTCAACAATTTAGCAAAAAATGCAGCACACGCGAATGTCCTTAAACGGATGCGAGAAACGTTGACAGCATGGCAATCGGAATTCGGGGATATGGGGAATATATCTGAAGAAGAAATGGTGGCGCAGTGGTATCCTAATGGCATACAACCACAAACAGCATCACCACTTTTCATTCCGATTAACGCGTCTAACCCCGGCATAGAGCCTGCTCATGAAGATGGAGAATGGGACGCACCGCTGCTTCTGCAACTCTACTGTTCAACACAGGGTGCTTCAATTGCGTATACAACCGAACAAGGTGAAGATGTCCGATGGCAGTTGTATACAGAACCTTTGCGTTTACCGAAAGGTGAAACCGTTATAAGAGCAAAAGCAATTCGGATCGGTTACAAAGAGAGCGATGAAAAATCTCTAAAATTCACAACTTGAGACAACTCTGGTAGATTTTAGAATTACTTGTACATTTGAATAATATCTTCAATAGATTTTTCTGGGTAATATTCGCGTTTTCGTTTGACGTTAGCAAAATCGTGTTCAATAGGATTGTAATCTGGTGGATAGGGGTAAAAACATCAGTTCTGCGCCTGAGGCTTCTATCAACTCTCGTGTGCGAGGTGTCTTGTGCAGGCGTGCGTTGCCATGATGACGACATGATTTTCAGAGAGTCTTGGACATAAGATTTCACCGAGCTAGTCATTGAAGTCCTTTGCTTTGCAATCATCTTGAATTAGTTCTGTAACGGTGTGTACTGCCATCGGAAATTTAGATCACTCTCTAAACCAAGATTGAATTTGAGCAACAAAACTTGTCTTAACTTTGCTAATTTTTGGTCTAAATTAACGTTGGCACTTCACATTAGATGAAAGATAGGTTGGACATAAAATATGTGCCATGAGCAGAACACAAAAACTTTAGAGAAAATGCTGGAACTTGCTCAGTTTGGTGCAGAGGGACATAGGGCAAGATGGCAAGTTGAGTTTCGTATTTTTATTTCGTATATAACCCTCTTGGTTATAGGCTTCTACCAAGTTAACAAGCCAGAAGATCCAATGTTCAAGGAAATTCGGGACAATGGGGATCCTTGGTTGCTCGTGATACCAGTATTAGTGCCAATTCTAATACACTACTTGTACTGTTTTTGGCAGAAAAATATCTCCATCGCGTTAATCAACGATGTAAGAAGACGGGATTTTTATACTGAAAAGGCACAATGTCTTTCTTATCATCTTTCACGGCACCCTAATGCGGAGTTCCAACCCAGTTGGACTAAAACAGTGTCACTTAATAGAGGCGGTGGAAGAAGCGATGAACCAATTACTGAGGTGGATTTATTTAACGAACGACATCCGAATATTATTAGAAGAGCATCATGGAGTGAGTTCTGGAAAATCAAGTACGACACACATATTTGGTTCCAGTTAGGAGTCCCAACACTTCTGCTAATTTGCTTGATTGTGACTATTTTCAAGGATCATCTATGGTTCCAGTTAGGAGTCCCAATATTTATGGGAATCTGCTTCCCTATTTTGGCTATACTTGATAATTGGTTATTCTGGAGAAGTAAACCATGACCTCCGCTTCAATATTTTCCTCGTGTTGGATGGTCGAGAGGTCCGTTTTGTGATGGAACCGGTGTGAGTTGAGAGCATAAAGTGAGGTATTTAATTGTGAATTTTAATAGGATTAGAGATTTCATTAGGAATTTTAATGGGAGAAGTCGGTCAATGAGTAATATTCCAATAAACAGAGTGGTGGAAATAATTACCGGATTGGGAGTTCCAGGGCTCGTGTTGCTTGTGGCAATGTCGGCTTCGGGTTGGACTGGTGCAGCTGCAATAACGACTGGATTGGCTGCCCTCGGCGGACCTCTGGGGATGCTGGGTGGAATCACACTGTTAGGAGGGTTAGTGCTTATTGCATCGGCGATCCCCAGATTTGGTTTTTGGGAGATCTTTAAAAGGGTGCTTAATAACCTAAAAAAGCAAGGCAAAACTAACGAGGAAATCCTCCGGGAAATTGATGGTTATCCCATTGCTAAGGAGTTAAAGGAGAAACTTAGAGATTATATAGAAAATATGGAGGGTGAGGAAACAGATGAGTGGCAAGAGGCACGACTTTCTGAGTTGTCTGAACGGGCTCAAGAGATTTTAAGTGTAGTAGAAACCCTCGTTGGTAAGGATTTTGAGCAATTTGAATCACGTCTCAACGAAAAGATTGATAATGTTAAAGAGGATCTCAACAAAAAGATTGATAATGTCAATAAGGATCTGAACGATAGAATGGATAGGTCAGAAACGCGATTAAAGCAGTTCATAGGTATAGCTGTAGCTGTTGGGACTGTTGTCACAACTGGTATTGTAGCTTTGTTAGTATTTATTTTTTAGCAATCTTCACCGCTCCCACATCTCTTGACACCGCAACGGCACTATTAAAATTAAGTTGAAGAATATTTCCGTTTAGCCATGAGGGGACTTGCCATTTTTTCTCTCTCCTGGTTTGGACACTACAAATCGGCGAGGTTAGGATGCACGTCGCATGAATCAACGCTGAATGCGCGTGTGGCATTCCAAATCAGAATCAACGGTATTCATGCCTTATGGGCATGAACCGGGTATGAAGCCCATACGGGCTTCCCCGGGGTGAGTACACCGCAAAACCTCGCCTACTAAGTATAGGTGAAATACCCCTAATGCAGACTTACAGCTCTTCGCCAACAATGAGACGATATGCTTCGCGATATTTCTCGCTTGTTTTAGAGATAACAGACGTCGGTAACTCAGGGGCAGGGAGTTGCTTGTTCCAACCGATCTCGGTGAGATAGTCCCTGACGAACTGTTTATCGAAACTCTGCTGCGGTTTACCGGGTTCGTAGAGGTCTGTGGACCAGAAACGGGAGGAGTCGGGTGTGAATACCTCGTCAATGACGATCAGTTTGCCGTCTCGCTGTCCGAATTCAAACTTGGTATCACAGAGGATGATTCCAGCGTTTTCGGCGTGTTGGCTGGCGGCTCTGAAGAGTTCAAAACTCGCATCGATTAATTGATTTGTCAGTTCGCTGCCGACCTGATTACGCATCTCTGCAATAGAGATCGGTTCGTCATGTTCGCCTTGCTCCGCTTTGGTTGTCGGTGTGAAGAGGAGTTCTGGAAGCCGATCCAATTCCCGTAGCCCGTCGGGAAGTTTCTGCCCACAGATCTCACCGGTTTTCTGGTATGATGACCAACCCGAGCCAGCAAGATATCCGCGCACGACGCATTCAACGTCAACCCGATCCGTTTTTTGGACAAGCATGGAACGTCCCTGCAAGAAGTCTGCATCGGGTTGTAGGATATCGGGATAATCTTTAACTTCTGTTGTGATGAGATGATTCTCAGCGACAGACTCGGTGTAATCGAACCAGAATTTGGACAAACCGGTCAAGACTTTGCCTTTATCAGGAATACCGTTGGGTAAAACAACATCAAAAGCCGAGATTCGATCAGTGGATACGATGAGGAGTTGGTCTCCGAGATCATACAGGTCTCGCACTTTGCCGCTGTGGGCAGGCGATATGTTCGTTAATTGTGTAGAGGTAATAACGTCTTGAAACATATTTTCTCCTTTGATGTTCTCAGTTAAATCAGGAGACAGTTGGAAACTGCCGAATGCCTCTCGAACCATGGGTTCATACTTCTTTAAACGTTCCCGCGCACGGTGGACGCGCGTCGCAACTGTATTGACGGATACACCTAAAAACTTACCGATCTCTGCATAGGTCATTTCGCCGAAGTAGTAGAGCATGATGACAGTGCGATCACTCTCTTTCAAATTCGCCAGTAAGTTTTTGACCAGTTCGCGTTTTGTTTCTGCTGCACTTTCTGCCTGCTCTGCGGCGACATGTCTCGAATAAGAACTCCTTTCTGCCATTGCTATATCTATCTCCTCCATTGATTGCACTTGAACGCGTTTTTTGCGGAGCCATTTGAGGCAGCAACGGTTGGCAATCACATAAAGCCAGCCCGGAAATTGGCTTGGGTCCTTCAGCGTTGCCAATTTCCGATAGACCTGTAGGAAAGTTTCCTGCGTAATATCTTCAGCGATATGGAAATCCCCTACTTTTCGCCATGCCAGCGAATGAATCCGCTTCTGGTACTTTCTAACCAAGCACGCAAAAGCAGCATCATCGCCTTCAAGGATACGTTGAATCAGCTCAGCAGTGTTGTTTCTCATAAAATTCCCTAAAAAGAAAGTGCCTTATTTTGAGATATAGTGACGCGACTTGTCGGCAAAAACTTACATAATTCTGCCATAAAGTAGGATTCTTATGCAAAAATATCAGTTGGAAGGGTTGTATAAAAACAGTAGGTAGGAATGGATAAAGTAGAGAACTCCAACAGGAAGCGACCAATTTCTGGTCGGTTGCCAGTGTGAAAAAAAGGTGACAAAAGTCTGTTTTCGTTAGGTTCAGCAACACAACAATTAGTCGGTTTCTCCGTCTCGCTCGCACAAGCCGGCGCAACCGTCGTCGATATGCAAGTCGCTGGACGCTGGAAATCCTCACAAATGCCCGCACACTACGCAAAAGCCGAAATCGCCGAACGCGGTGCTATCACGCGATTCAAAGACGGAAAGCGAAATCAGGATATATAAGCATCAGAACATAATCCCGTTTATCGAAAAAAAACTTGCGAGAATCCCTCTAAAACGCATCTTTCAGACGAGCCCTATGTTTTAGTCACCACTCTCATCTCGGAAGATCCTTGACACACCGAAACCCACTGAAACCACCCGTGATCGGGAGCGATCCCCCAATCCAACCGCGATAGGAAACCCGTGCCAACGATGCCGGATTTAACCATGAGCCACCACGCCAGACGTGTACCGCCCGCACCTCCTCGAAATTATCCACCACCCACGATACACTGTTTTCCTCAGAAAACGGATTCACCGCTGTCCTATAACTCGGCAGCGAAACATAAAACTCCGCATCATATTCATCAAGACACCATTCCCAAACGTTACCCGCCATATCGTACAACCCATAAGCATTTGGCGGATACATCCCCACAGGCGTCCTCAGCCGCCACTCACCTTTAGGATCATCACGGTAGTTAGCATCCGCCGGCGTCAACGTATTGCCATGCGGATACATATTACCGACTAACCCACCTCGGGCGGCGCGCTCCCACTCCGCCTCCGTCGGCAATCGCTTGCCTACCCACCGCGCATAAGCCACCGCCGCATACCAGTTCACATACGTCACAGGATGATCGCCTTCACCCCTTGGGTAATTATTGCCGTCCCAATTCTTAAGATAAAAGCCATTGTGGAATCTGAGACCAAGTGCCTCCTTTTGCCAATTCGGATTTTCAAGCACAAACCTTTGATATTCACCATTCGTGATCTCTGTCGCATCCATATAAAACGCATCAACATAAACCGTCCGCACCGGCTGCTCATTCGCTTGCGCCTCTGCATCCTCGCTGCCCATCTGAAACTCGCCAGCCGGGATAAGTACCATGCCTTCAGGGATACGGACATCCACAACAACATAGTCTAACTTCTGACTGCCACCCGACCATGAGACCGTCAAGTCAAGCGAACCTAACTCGAAGGGACCCGTGATCTGGATTTTCGGGGCACTTATATCATCAATTTGAACTACACCTATGCTTGACGTGATAGCCCGAACATTACCAAGGTCTGACTTGACATCAGTCGGCATGCTCTCAAAAACAAGAAAAATAGAATCATTTGGGGCAATCGTGCTACCGATAGGCGGGATCGCGTACACATAATTTTCTCCCACATCTTCCTCGACTTCAACTTCGACTGCGTCATCACCACACCCAGCGACGTAAACAGTGAACAAACCCGCAATCAATATAAATAAAATTCTAAACATATAAATGCATCCTTTATCGGAGCGGTTTCCAACCCCGACCTTCTCCTGTCAAATCTCTATTCTTCCTGATCCGATACTTCATTGGTGTATTCAAGGAAATCCCCTCGCGATCGCCGCTTATTTTTACCTTTCCCTGAAACCAGAGACTTGATAACAGATTTTTTGATAGGATGCATGAGCCGGATTTCAACGCGCTTGCCTTTAATAATAGGCTCACCCAAACCTTCCGCTTCCCACATATCAAAATCAATCAGTATCTTATCATAATGAAGAATGATCCTCTCAACATCACCAATTGAACTACCTATCGGTGGATCCGACCGCAGAAACCTTGGCGGATCTTGCGTCTCATCTCTGTACCTTAGGTGTGTCCTTCCACTGTCCCATGCCACCGTAAAACTGATATAAGGTGATCCAATAGGTTGCCTGAGAGGTACTTCAACGCGCTTGCCCTTAACAAGAGGCACGCCGATACTTTTCGACGACGCATTCCATATTTCAACATCCGCCGGTATATCGTCCAGATAAAGCGTGATCCTCTCAACATCATGAATAGAACTACCTACCGGCGGATCTGTCCGCACTTTTACATACGGCAACGGCTGGGGTATGAATTCATAAGCCAAACGCTTCTTGCCACCACCCCATGAAACCGTAAAGTGGATATAAGGTTTACTGATAGGGTGAGCAATAGAAACTTCAACCGTATTGCCTCTAACAATGGCTTTACTCACATATCGTGAGGCTTCCGTTATTTTGACATCCCTCGGTCTATTATCAAAATAAACCCTAACAGTGTCAACTTCATTAATTGGGCTACCGTATGCTGGATCTGCCCGTAGAAAATGCACCGGCACTTCTTCTCGCACCTCTACAACATCAACTTCAATCGCATCCAGCGACTTGTTATCCTCCGGTCACAGCTCTCGAATTTCTTGGTACATCCCAGACCATTTGCCACCTACCCATGCGACTCTCAAGCGGACATAATGGCTTTTGAAATCTGCTGCATCCAGAGTGATCTCAACAGTTTTACCGTTACTAACAACAGCACCGATATTTGATGTCAAATCCCTCGGCACACCATCAAAATAAAGCCTGATTGTGCTATCTGTAGCAATAAGGGTATCAAATTCTGGATCTATCCGCACCAATTTTACCGGCGAACGCTCTTGTGTTTCACCAACTTCAGCTGCCGCTTCAATATGTTCACACCCACCGAGGCAAACAGCAAACACACCCGCAATGAGTATAGATAAGACCCTAAACATATAAAAACACCTCGTAGGATGGATTTCCAACCCCGAAAATGGAAAAAAGGCGAGGTCCAAAAACCTCGCCGCAACCATTGGGTCAACGGAACCCAACTACTTCAGAATCACCATCTTCCGAACGTGCGAACTATCATCCGTCTGAAGTCGATAAAAATAGATGCCACTCGACACCCTTTCACCCACCTCATTCCTACCGTCCCAATAGGCAGCACGGCTCCGATGCGTGTAATATCCTTCAGTCTGATGACCCAGTTCCAAATCACGCACCAAATGACCACGCACATCGTAGATCGATATCCGAACCGCACTCGCATCCGCTAACTCATACGGTATCCACGTCTCCGGGTTGAAGGGATTGGGGTAATTCGGCAAGAGAGATACTTCCTTGGGGATGAGTGCTGCCAGCAGTTGTTCAAGCATTAGCATACCGCGTTGCGATGTGGCATCTGTGAGATCCAAGTGCTGTGCTTGTGTCAACCAGTGTCGGACGTCTGCGGCGGAGAGTATCTCCAACGTTTGCGGATGTGCGGAAGGCGCGGCTGCGGCAGCACCCATCTCGCCAGCAACTTTGACGAGATCAACGATATTGACGACGCCATCACCATTGACATCAGCAGGATTTTGACCTGTTTTCCCGAAGTTTACTGCTATCAATACTAAGTCCAAGACGTTCAATAAACCATCACCGTTGACATCAACAGTTGCTACTGGATCCGATGGACGTTTATAGACGGCACGAACATCTGCATCAATGCCCACAAACATGCTCCAATCAACGATCCAGTCACTAACCTTAACAAGTAAAAGATTATCCCCTTTTTTCAAGTCAACGTTAAACTCATCTTGAAAGTCGCTTGCGCCTCGGTTTATAGGGTTCGTATAGACGACTTCTCCGTTAAGCCAGACTTTGATGGCATCATCGCTACCGACTCGCATCACCACGCCAGGTTGTGCTGTAGTGGACTCAAGCGTAATTAACGCATAGGAAGAATGATCATCAATATTGGGATTACTGCTCAATCCGATGCGATTAATACATCCATTGATATTATTGGGACCGACAGGAGAAATCTCGCCGAGCGTCCATTGATAATTGCCAATACTATCCTTCTCATGAGCACCATTACTTGCGATATCCACTTCAGTAACAGCTCCCTGACTCGCAAGAGCAAGAGAGTCAATATCAATCGAAGCTGCTCCACCTTGTCCCGGCATCGTTGGAGCGATCATCCAAAGCCAAGGACCTGTAATCTTGTCTATCGGATTGTCGAAGTTTGTATAATCTTGAAACGTCTTATGTGCAATGTTGCCTTGCACATCAATCACGCGAAGCCATACTTCATTACCGGGTTTCTTTTTTAATTGGGTTGTATCGAACACAATTGTGTGTTCTGTGCCGTTTAATCGTTTACAATCCAGCAGTGTTTCAGGAGTAAGGAGTTGTGCCTGATGGAGACCATCTGGATCGGTTATCTTAAAGTGCCTCTGAATACCATCTGATGACTGTGAGGTCGAAGGAAGCAGCTCAACCGTTGTAGGTGTGTTGGAGGCAACTCGCGAGTCGTTGAAATAACGATGCGCATCCAACCATTCAGCAGCACACTGTGAGAGTCGGTCTGAATTTTCACCGTAAGACATACGGTAGGCATCATCGCGGAAATCGTGGTTTAAATAAAAGGCGTGTCCGAGTTCATGGGTAAGGGTTCTGAGGTTAAAACACGGATTGTTGAGGGGGATAAGTACCCTTCCATTATTAAATCCATGTGCCACGCCTGCTCCACAGAAGGTACCAACCCCCACATCCACATCCATCACAATAAGATAGATATTCGCTGAATGGAACTGTTCTGCGATTTCCTCCCAAACTTTCTCCCATGCGTCTTGATGATAATATGCCTCATTGAATTTCCCTTCAAAGTGATGCACAACAGCGTTTCCAGTGCTATCGGTCTCAATCCTGAATGTTTTCCTGCCGAATCCATGGTTCTCCATCTGTTCTGCATAAAATTGCTGTGCTTCCTTTATGAATGTATCCAACTGAGTGCCTATGTCTCGCTTGGGCTGACGATCATGGGGGAGAAAGTAAATGAGCTGCACCATCTCCGTTGGTTGGGAACTGAATCGCTTACTGCCAACGGTAATATTAGCATTAATCCCAACGAACATGCTCCAATCAGACCCAGAATCGAGGACTTTGACCATCAATAGATTTCTACCTGCTCGTAAATTCACCAGAAACTCATCTTGAAAGTCCGTTGCCCCTCGGTTTATAGGGTTCGTATGGACAACTTCACCATTAAGCCAGACTTTGATGGCATCATCGCTACCAACTCGCATCACCACGCTAGGCTGTGCTGTAGCGGACTCAAGCGTAATCAAGGCATACGATGTGTGTAGATCAATGTTAGTATCGTTACTTAAGCCGATGCGATTAATACATTCATTGATGTTATTACTTCCGACAGGAAAAATCTCGCCGAGTGTCCATACATAAGTGCCAACTCTGTCGCCCTCGTTGGCACCGTTTTTGGCAACATCTGTCTCAGTGATAGTCCAACCACTCGCAGGAGCGAGAGAATCATTATTAATGCGATCTGTCTTATCACTACCAAGTTCTGTCGGAGCGATCATCCAAAGCCAAGGTCCCGTAATTTTCTCTTGCGCATTAACGGCATCGGTTGTGACGAGAAGTGTGATAAGACATATCAGTGCTATTAAGAGTTTTCTTTTGTACATAGAAATATCCTTAGCGTTGAAAAAAAAACACCCATTATTAGGAAAATGAGCTGAAGATCTCGCAGATCATTGTAGTTTGGCATGTTTTTTTGTTTGTTGAAGGGTGCTGGTGTTCGGCACTGCATCCATGAACTGTTGCCCTCCCCGTCGTTAGCGATAAGCTGTATAGTACTATCAAAGATCGCGGGGTATTTCACATCTCGCTTGCTGGAGAATAGACCACACTATATTGGGGAAACAAACTGGTCTTAGCTCATAGGAACTTCTGGTTTATCTGACAACAATAAAGGGCGGATGCAAGAATCCGCCCTTTACGATTAATTTCATATCTGATGGCTGATCATACTACAAGGCGTGGTCTTCGGGACGGACACCCTTTGTAAATGTGCCGAAGCCGAAGAAGGTCGGTGAATAGTCGCCGACATAATCGACAACGCTTTTGTCGGGGATTGCGTCTTCCATACCCATACACCAGTAACATCCATTGACAAGAAGACGGCGGAGTCCTTCGCTCTCTAAATCAACGGAGGCACCCATTGTTGTGTTTAAGACGCGGCAGGTGTTGCCTTCGTCGCCTGTATAGGTTTTTATCCATACCATTGGCATTGTGACGGTGTCGGATTTCGGGGCATCTGTTGGGTCCATGCCGACCAGCACCTGTCCATGAATAAGGACCTGGGAATCACCTGTCAAATCATTAATGCCGTAGACATCAGACGGTCCCCAGACATCATCAACGCCTTTGAGAATTGGATGACCTGCATTTGAGTCGTCGATGACACCGCGTGCGCTCTCACTACCGTGATGTCCGTGATGGTTAACCCACGTCTCACCGAGTACCTGTCTGCCGTATCCACCCTCAAAATCTTCGCTGTCAAAACTATATTTTGCATAAGGACTATCAAGGTCACGGCTATAACTGAAAGCGTGTGTTGCTGTGCGGAGACCCATCACAGGCTTGCCAGCGTTCGTATAGTCAACAACATATTTCATCTGTTCGTCGGGCAGTTCGCGGAAACGCGTGAACAGCACCATCATATCCGCCGATTCTAAATGATGGAGTCCGGGGATATTCGTTTGTACCTCCGGATCAATTTCTCCTGTTTCCGGATCAATGGCAAACAGCACGGTACATTTAAACCCGTGATGTGCGGCTAACACTTTCCCCAGCATCGGTAACGCCTCTTCAGAGCGGTACTCTTCGTCGCCACTGACGAGGACAATATGTTTGCCCTTTCCGGGACCTTCGTTTCCTTCGTAAACAACCCATTCATTATTCATTAAAGTTAAACTCCAATACAATAAGATTTTGCATAAGTATAGCATACTTGATTTGTAAAGTCATATTAATTTAGCGGTTAGCAGTCAGCTATCAGCGGTCAGTGGTTAGTAATTAGCAGTTAGTGGGAATTGTCTGAATCACGGATTTCGCAGATGACGCGGATTTTGGCAAAAAACTTTGACAAATAACAAAAATTACAATAAAATTAGTTAAAAGACTGCTCGAACACTCTATCCAAAACGGATTGCACCCCGTAGGAGATCTTGTTCATGGACTTAACCCCTCAACAGCGAGACAACTATAAAGAACAGGGATTCGTGGTAATTCCGCAGCTTTTTGACCAAGAGACAGTATCACTGATGCGTGAGCATTATATGAAACGGCGCGCAGAGGGTCCAAAACCGGGGGACACTGGCGGCACAACTGACTATGCCGATGATCCAAATCATCGATTTCCCCGTATGATTAATATGCACAACTGGGACGAATTAACCCAAGGATGGGCAACGGATACTAACCTACTGAGCGTTACAGAACAACTGATTGATGATACACCGGTGTTGTTGCAAACGATGCTCTATTTCAAACCGCCTGGGGCACGGGGTCAAGCCCTACACCAAGATGAACAGTACATCACTATAGATCCGATTATCGGTGTTTGGATGGCGTTAGATACATCAGATGCAGCTGTTGGACGTATGGTGCTGATTCCACGTTCCCATCAATATGGGCTGCTCTCTGTTGAAACAGCGGACACGGCTCTTTCGTTTACAAACGTACAAGCTGTTAAGCCGGACAACACTGAAGAATTGGGAATTGACATGTCACCCGGTGATACGCTTTTCTTTGATGGCAAGGTTATTCACGGTTCCTACATGAATAAGACACATGATCGGTGGCGTCGGAGTTTTATATGTCACTATAGGGGTGAGAACTCCCAACGGTTTGAGCCAGTTGAAGGAACACACGTCTCACATCTGAGAAAATAGTTCAGTTCCAGACTACAAACCTAAACGTTTATCTGGGATGACCTGAACCTATTTTATTTAGGAACACGACTGAATTAAATAATAAAAAAAATAGGAGGATATGGATTGCTAAAAGTATCAAAGTTTGGCGGGAGTTCACTTGCATCGGCGGAGCAAGTGCATCGAGTTTGTGACATCATCACCGCCGACCCGAAGCGTCGCCTTATCGTCGTCTCTGCCCCTGGAAAACGCTACAGCGAAGACATCAAAGTAACAGATCTGCTAATCGCTGCTGCATCAGAACGACTCACAGGAAAAATAGGTGCCTCAGAATGCGCTGAAGTGATTGAACGTTACCGCAGCATTGCTTCGGGATTAGGACTCCCTGCTGAGGCAGTTGATCCTATTGCGCGTGACCTGACGGAACGCTTGGAAAAAAGCACAACCGATGCCAATCTCTATATGGATACAATGAAGGCAGGTGGCGAAGACAATTGTGCACGACTCATTGCTCAGGCATTACAAGCGCGCGGTGTAGAAGCACACTATATAAACCCCAAAGATGCGGGTATGATCTTGTCTGATGAACATGGCAATGCCCAAGTTTTACCGGAAGCATACAATCGTTTGCGTGATCTGAATGAACGCCCCGGCATCACTATCTTCCCGGGTTTCTTTGGGTACTCAAAGCAGGGGAACGTTGTTACTTTTTCGCGCGGTGGTTCTGATATCACGGGCGCTATTCTCGCCAGTGCTGTTCGTGCGGAAGTATATGAAAATTTCACCGATGTTGATTCCGTATTCGCTGCAAACCCATCAATCGTTAAAGACCCGGCACCGATCGCTGAATTAACTTATCGCGAGATGCGTGAACTCTCTTATGCCGGATTCTCTGTCTTCCACGACGAGGCACTCGAACCGGTTTACCGTGCGCATGTGCCAGTCCACATCCGAAACACGAATAACCCAAAGGCAAACGGCACACTCATAGTTCCGACCCGTAAGTCAACGGATATTCCCGTTGTCGGAATCGCTGCAATGGACAGTGTCTGCTGTATCTACCTCAGCAAATACTTAATGAACCGCCAAATTGGTTTTGGACGGCGTTTGTTGCAGATTTTGGAAGCGGAAGAAGTCTCTTTTGAACACGTCCCCTCTGGCATAGATAACATGTCAGTTATCATTCGGGAAGAAAATCTGTCGGTGCAGAAAGAGAAACGGATTGTTGAACAGATTCGGCAGACGCTTGCTCCTGAAGATGTCTTCGTAGAACGCGGGTTATCCCTTATCATGGTCGTCGGGGAAGGCATGCGACATACTGTAGGTATCGCTTCATGTGCCACGAATGCCTTAGCGAGTGCACAGGTCAATATCGAAATGATTAACCAAGGTTCCAACGAAGTCAGTATGATGTTCGGCATAAAATCTGAAGATATGGAGACCGCTGTTCAAGCACTCTATGGAGCATTTTTCGTCTAAAGGAATACCACTATGGAAATAACCGTGCAGCCTGAAGAATTAGCATCAGGAACACTGACAGATGCACACGTTGGACAAGCCGTTAATGCGATTCGTGTTGATGGTTATGTCATTTTAGAAAATGTAATCGATCACGATCATCTGGACATTCTACGTGAACGGATGGATGCAGATTCACAAATCCTTATCAATGCAGAAAAATGGGGTGGGGCAGGCAGACTCATAGGACATCTTCAACAAGGACCACCACCTTATGCTCCCTACATTTTTAGGGACATTGTCGCGAACCCTCTCGTTGTACAGGTAACGCAAGAACTGCTTGGTCCAGGTCTCTATAATAACTTTTACAACGGGAATACAAACTGTCCGGGCAGTACAACACAACCGCTCCACAGAGACGGTGCTCACCTGTGGCCAGACCAAGAGGTGGCACACCCGACTGCAGAGGTAGTTGTTAATATCTCCCCTCAGGATACAACAGAAGAGAACGGAAGTGTTGAAATCTGGCCCGGTTCACATCTGGAAGTCAGTGGAAAACGGATAGATGAAGAAGAAGAGGAAGCACGTCGTAAAATTGTACCACCTATCCGTGGAAGTGCCAAGAAGGGAAGTGCCCTGATTCGAGACATGCGCTTATGGCATCGCGGTGTTCCCAACCCGTCTGACAAACCACGCCACATGATTGCGATGATTCACCGTGTCTCTTGGCTGAGATCTGACCGTAGACTGAAATATAATACTGGTTGCGAAGCCGCTTTTGAAAACAGCAATCTCGACCATAACGCTGAATTCATTGACTTCGTTGGCAAAAAAATAGATGAATACGACTACCTCTTCAATCCGAGATTCTAAATGTGTATGTGCAGCACAAGTGCCACTCTAAGTTCAGGACGGAGGCTACTATGAACGCTCAAGCCAATTGGCTCCCAGCGGAGCCGGATCTTGAAACGATTTGTAAAACCTATAGCAATCCGATTTACTCGCTCTCTCAAGCGGAAATGCCAGCGATCATTCTCCGAAACGCCTATTCACCCGGACAATGCACAGGACTCATCAACAGATTCACAAATATGGGATTGATGCGCGATGAAGCCGATATTAATTCTCCTGATAAACGTACCCGTATAGACATCGGCACCAGTCTCGGTAATCGTGGTGCAGATAAGGCGAAATTCTTGGCACACGCTCAAGCGACAGAGCATCTCTTTAAATTCCTCTTTGATGGATTTGTCGATCCTGTGGATCTCATTTACGACACCCTTGATACACTCTCCCCGGGGAAAGAGGTAAAAGTGGCGCGTGAAGCCGATGGCTCACGTTACGGTCCTGCGATCTTCCGCGTTCACTACGAAACGCATAGTTATAAGCCACACATCGATCACGTCAAATACCGTGAGAAGCGCACGGATTATCAAGTCTATCGCTTTGAACATCAGTTTGCCGGGGTCTTGTGTGTCCAAAACGCCGATGAAAACGGGAAAGGCACGCAAGCCCTCCTGCACCGCTGCCTCTGGTCCGATGAAATCCAACCCCATATAGTCGAGGAAACGTTTGATAAATACGCCAATGAAAATGGGATAGAGAACTATCAGGTTGATCTCCAACAGGGTGATCTCTACTTCTTTAACACGCGCTGTATTCATGAAGTTCCCCCTGTCCAAGGCAACCGTGCGCGTATTGTCTTAGCGGTGTTTATTGGATATTCCCCTGATGATGATGAAGTGTATGTCTGGTCGTGATCCGCGCTTTCTGCTCTCTCTTCCTCAAGTTTAGTTTCCTACCTTTTTCCTATTGATGGACGCCCGAATTTGTGTGGGTAGCCCCTTATCCCGAACAAGTTCGGGCGTCCGGATGTAAATTATTGGAAAAATAATCGATCCTAAGAATTATTTGACATTTTATTTACATTTTTTTTACAAACATGTTATTATTGAGGTAATTGGGCGTATAGCACACTTAGAAAACATTTCCATCCGTTTCTGCCATACCAGTATTCAGTAAAACCCGCCAAAAACACCAATGTTTTAGTAACATAGGGAGGGTTCACATGAAACTGCTATATATTCTCATAATTTCTTGTCTTATCTTCGGGCTCCTATGTCCAGTTTCTGCCAAGCCACTCAGTAGTGAAAAAATTGTGTTTTCGTCAAACCGAGATGGTAATTGGGAAATCTACATAATGAATTCAAATGGTACTCGACAGGAGAGATTAACCTTTGACCGTGCAGTGGATTGTGAACCCGTCATTTCGCCAACGGGTGACCAGATCCTCTTTACCTCCAATCGCGGAGGGGCACGCGATCTGTATCTAATGGACGTTGATGGGAGAAATGTGCGTCCGCTGTTTGGATTCAGCGAAGCATACCGGACGGAGCCTGCTTGGTCGCCTGATGGAAAGAAGATTGCTTATTCCCAGCGTGCCTTCGGTGGTATAAATATCAACATTGCAAGAGTGGACGGAACATTACTAAAACCGATTGCCCATCTAAAGAGTGCTAACGGTGGATATCCAAATTGGTCAGCAGATGGGACCGAAATTGCCTATGTTGTAGCAGATGAGATCCATTGGGCAAGCCGCCAAATCCGGTTCACCAACTTAGAAACCGATAAGCACGAAATACTCTTTCCTGACGATTTTCCGCGAATGTTTCACCCTTCCTACTCCCCAGTTGATAACAGGATCGCTTTTGTTTGGTTTCGTCCAGAAAAAAAGCAACAGTCTATATTCGTTGTTAATCGCGATGGGAGTTATCTTACACGGATTGAGTCGTTAGTGGCAAGTGGTCCCGCTTGGGGACCCTCTGGCAATGAACTGATTTACACAGAAGGCGTCGTTGGCAGCAATTCACAGATTTTCAAAATCAATCTACTCAGCCACAAAGTCACACAACTCACAAAGGATGGAAGCAACTATTGTGGAAACTGGTTTGCCCCGACGCAGCTGCCGGTTTCTCCGTCAAGCTCGCTTTTAAGCACATTGTGGGGAGAAGTGAAAATTCAGAATTAGGCAGGTAAACCCCCTAAATCCCCCTTATCAGGGGGACAAGTCCTAACCCCCTAAATCCCCTTATCAGGCGGACACCAGATAAACTTCCTAAATTCCCTTATCAAGGGGACAGGGGAACAGTAAGGTTACATTAACGCCTCTGCCAGTTCGGTAAAATCAGGAACTGTTACATCGGGTTGGTATGGAGTGTCCTCATACGGAAGCTGATAACGGTTCACAAACGCGCCTCTATATCCACATGCCCGTGCGCCCATGATGTCAAACGAATTGGCGGATACCATGATACATTCGTTGACTTCAAGTTCTAACTTCCCTGCCGCGCCTCGGTAGACCCCCGGATGCGGTTTAAACGCACCGAACGATGTCACTGAAATCACATCGTCAAAATCCCACCCAACGCGCTCCTTAACGAGATAGTCTAAAAACGACGGATCCCCGTTGGATAATACCACCAACTGATACCGAGATTTCATTCTCTCAAGAGCAGACAGCACCTCTGGGAAAGGAGATAGGAACCGCCAACCGCGCATAAACTCTTCTACTGTATCAGGGGTCGCATCAATGCCGTTTGCCCTCAGGACATAGTGTACAGAGCGTCGAACGGTTTCCAGATACCCGCTATGACCGAGCATTACAATTGTGTCCTGATACTGCTCGATGCGTTGTCGGTATCGCCATTGTGCCCAAAAGTCATCCCCTGATACATCGACAGCACGCGTCTTCAAAGATTCGGCAATGAAGGGTGTAAGACTACCGCCTAAATCTAAAATCGTGCCGAACAGGTCAAAGGTAAGTGCTTTTGTCTCTGCAAAATTCGTCATAGTAGTTGTCAGAATAATAGTTGTTAGTTGTCAGTTATCAGTTGTCAGTTGTCAGTTAAGAGTAGTATGCGGCAGAGAAACGAATGCCCCTGCCACACACTGATACCGATAGTCCCTTATTTTGTTAGCCTAACTCAATGGTCCGTCCAGTAGCCATTGCTTCAAACGCTGCATCAATGACGCGCATCTGATTTACGCAGCTTTCTGGTGAAACGCGGTGCGGTTTTCCAGTTCTTAAAACATCACACATGTGTTCTAATTGCAATGCGAATTGGAAACACGGCTCAAAATCAATGACTTCTGTGCCTTCTTTTGTGGTAAGTTCAATATTCACCGCAGTGTTTTCATTGTTCCACACCCGATCTAATCGAACCATGCCACCGGTCCCAGACATCTCTGCGTATTGTCCACCAGCACAATTAAAACCGGTAGAAATGTGTGCCACCCGTTCATCGGGAAATACTAACTGTAGGTAAGAACCATCATCTACTTCTAATCCTGCTTGAGACATACCAGACACCCGAATCGGTTCAGCACCGAACATAAACCGGGCATGATGGATATTGTAACACGCCAAATCGTAGATACTGCCGCCACCTTTCGCTTTGTTGAACCGCCAATTCATTTCGGGACGGCGTGTTTCAGGACCTCCGCCACCGCCACCCGTGCAGAAGGTGCTTCGGATTGCCTTAAAAACTCCAATTGCCCCAGAATCAATCAGCTCTTTTGCTTTGAGGTGCATCGGATGATGGCGAAACTTAAACGCTTCAGCGACCAAAACACCGTTCTCTTGTGCTGCCCCGACGAACGCTTCCGCCTCTGCAGCGGTTGAGGTAAACGGCTTTTCACAAAGAATCGCTTTCACTTGACGGGACTCAGAAAGTTGGATACCGACTTCAGCGTGAAAGGCACCCCACGTACATATTACAGCAATGTCCAAGTTTTCAGCGTCTAACATCTCTTCTAAAGAGAGATACCGGTTTTCAGGGTCCACATCATACCGTTCACCGAAACTGGCTAACGCATCTTCCGACACATCACAGATCGCTGCCAATTCGGCACTCGGTGCTTGTTGACACGCGTTGGCGTGTGCATTGGCGATTCCACCTGATCCGACGAGTCCAACACGGTAAGTAGTTGACATAATAGTTCCTTTCTGCTTTTAGGTTGGTGTTAAGGGATAACCGTTTTCGACAATTGCTTTTTGCAGAAACTCAAATTCGTATTGTGGGAACGATGCTCCGAATTCTAATTCCGAGACGTCCTTTTTCCAGCGTGCGACTGCATCCGCTCGGACAATAATTCTACCTAACGGGATACCCAAGAACGTCTCAAGTTCCTTGAGTATCTTCTCCTGATTTAGGACAAAGTCTTCAAAACGGATCTGGATAACATTCTTAGGCATAGGGGTCGCTTGCATGAGTTTATACTGATAGATCCACGAAATCGCTCGCCTCTCATAGATATCGTCCGTTTCAGGATACGGAACTCCAAAATCCCGAAGATCATCGGTTTTGTGGCTACCTCGAATACAATCCCGCGGATCCCGAATCCAGTGGATGAACTTTATTTCTGGAAACATCCGAATTATCCACGGATAGACAAGTGTGGTTTCTGGAAGTTTCCATCCTTTATGAAGAGCTGGATCCTGTAGGACATCTTCAAGATATGTATTAACGAGCCGCTCAAATTCTGGGTCGACCGACATCGTAAAGAGTGGCTCAAAATCCCACGATAGTCCTCCCTGCCACTTGACGTATTGTGCCATGACTCGGCAGGCATCATACAACGCGAATGGTGGAATTTTATCACCGGAGGGATTCAGTTGACTCCCCATGAAAACACCACTGGCGTACAATGTATGAGAAATGGCGCGCGTCCCAGAATGACCGCGCCCGATGACTGTAATCAAATTCTCCATAGTAGATATGTGTTAGATATAAAACTTGTTTATTTTCAAAATTTAAAGGATAATAGTTATAGACGAGAGCATACACTGCACTCAGATACTCTTGTTTTTTAACTGCTTGAAAAACATTGTAGCAAATATTTAAAACATAGCAAACGATTTTTTACCAAGGATTTATACAATGCACAAATTATTGGCTCTAATGAGTCTTATCGTATTGTTGGTTACAAGCGTCGGATGTGAGAGAGCACAAAAGATTATTACACCGACACATGAACAGCAAACTCTTAAGATCGGTTTCGTTGTTGCTGGTGAACGTGTTACTTATCCAAACGGTGCTGAGATGGCTGTCACAGAAATTAATCAGCGCGGTGGACTTCTTGGGATGCCTGTCGAATTGATCGGACACATCAATAAAGAAGCCACACTGGAAGTCTCCCTCCAAATTGCTGAGCAACTCATCGTCACAGATGAAATTATCGCACTTATCGGACCCAACCGTTCTTCCCACGCCGTTGAGGTTGGTCCAATCGCACAGCGTCATGGAATCCCAATGATTACCACAACAGCGACAAATCCAAACGTAACAAACGCTGGCAACTTTGTTTTCATGGCATCCTTTACTGATAGCTTCCAAGGCGCAGTCATGGCACACTTTGCAATAAATGATCTCGATATTACCAGCGCCGCGGTCATCACACGAAAGGGCGATCTCTATACGGAAGGCATCGCTGAGTTCTTCGCACTCAACTTCAGCAAACTCGGTGGCGAAATCGTTGCCAATGAATTCTATGAAGGCGATCCATCGGACTTTACAGCGCAGCTGACAAACATCGCAGCTGCGAAACCCGATGCGCTTTTCACAGCCGGTTTTGTTCAAGACATTGCGTTAATAACACAACAGGCACGAGCGATTCCATTGCAGAACACTGCCGGTGAACCCACGATTTTCTTAGGCGCGGATTCATGGGATAACGAACTTCTGTTCAATAACGAAGAAGCCAAAACAGAAGGAAGCTTCTTCAGCGGACACTTCTCTCCAAACACAGATGAACCTACAGCACGCGCATTTGTTGACGTTTACGAATCCACCTATGAATCCACTCCGACTGGCGGTGTTGCGGTTAGTTACGACGCGGTCAAATTGCTTTTTCAAGCGGTTGAACGGGCAGGCAGTCTTGACCCAGATAAAATCCGTCAGCAACTCGCTGCCACAGAAAACTACATCGGCGCGACGACCATCGCCAGTTATGACGAAAACCGGCATCCGACCAAAAGTGCTGTAATTTTTACCATCAAAGACGGGACAAAGCAGTTCTATAAACAGATTGATCCTTAAGTAGGAGAGGTTTTCAACCTCGATTCGGAAAGTTCTTCAATCCCGATACATATACCGCAAGGAGTAGAATAAAATATGAATAGACCACCAGAAGATTTCGTACTTGTAAACGAGGAACGGCTTCTCAACTTCTCAACCGCCTGCTTTGAAAAAGCGGGTATTACACACCACCACGCTGCACTCATAAGCCGCCTACTTGTCAATTCCGACTTGCGGGGTGTTCGCAGCCACGGCACACGCACAGTTAATGGATATTGTGCTGGTTTTGAAAACGGGAGTTTCAACCCCCATCCTAACATCCGAACTATTCACGAAACACCGACGGCAGTCGTGCTTGATGGAAACGGCACACTCGGCTATCTTCCAATGGTTCGCGCCACTGAACACGCCATCGCCAAAGCGAAAGAAGTCGGTATTGGGATGGGACTCGTGCGTTATATCGGGCACTACGGGTCTGCGGGACACTACGCACGCATCTGTAACGAAGCAGGTTGTATCGGTTTTTCGGTACAGGGTTATCAAAACCAAGGTAATGCTGGAAACCAAGATTCCAAACCGCAACTCGGATACTACGGCAATCCTCCCATCTGTTTCGCCCTACCTTCTGGTGATGAGCCTCCCGTTATCCTCGACGCAGCGACCTGTATTATGGCAGACTATCAGCGGGGTCCCGAATTCGATGCTTTGCTTTCAGTCATACCAGCGGCTTTCTTCAAGAGTATTGGTTATACGGCTGTGGCAAGCCTTCTTGGTGGTGCGCTAACGGGCTTCACTGAACCACCACCTGAAAGTACCGCAAAATGGAGCGGCGGGGGTATGGGTGGTATGGTACTCGCAATAGATATTGCATCCGTTGTGCCATCTACTGTTTTCCACGCCGAAGTCGATCGAATGGTGCATGACGTCCGTGAAACTTATGAACCGATGCCGGGGACGGATAGGGCACTGCTACCGGGTGCGATTGAGACAGAACACACAGAACAACATCGCAGTGAAGGTATCCGTTACGGTGAGATGGAACAGGAATCCGCACGTGGGGTCAGTGAACGGTTAGGTGTGCCATTACCTTGGGACGAATAGCTGCAGGATTTTATCTGAATCGCGGATTTTTAGTATTTTTTCAATGGTGTTTGTTAGTGTTGAAAGGAGAAAAGTATGAATCGACCACCAGAAGATTTTGTCTTAGTAGATGAGGAACGACTCCTTAACTTCTCGACTGCTTGCTTTGAGAAAGCAGGCCTTACACATGACCACGCTGCGCTTATCAGCCGCTTACTCGTTAACTCTGATTTACGAGGTGTTCGCAGTCACGGCACACGGACCGTCAATAGATATTGCGCAGGCTTTGAAAACGGAGGTCTGAATCCGAACCCGACTATCCGCATCATCCATGAAACACCAACAACTGTCGTGCTCGATGGAAACGGCACACTCGGCTATCTTCCGATGGTGCGTGCCACCGAACACGCCATCGCCAAAGCGAAAGAGGTTGGCATTGGGATGGGACTGGTGCGTTATATTGGACATTACGGGTCTGCTGGACATTATGCGCGTATGTGTAATGAAGCCGGTTGTATCGGCTTTTCGGTACAGGGTGCCCGAAACCACGGCAATGCCGGAAACCAAGATCCCAAACCCCAGCTCGGATACTACGGCAATCCACCTATATGTTTTGCCATACCCTCTGGCGATGAACCTCCTGTTGTGCTGGATGCTGCAACTTGCATCATGGCAGATTATCAACGCGGTCCAGAATTCGACGCTTTGCTTTCAATGATCCCAGCGGCTTTCTTCAAGAGTATCGGCTATACTGCTGTGGCACACCTCCTTGGTGGTGGGCTAACCGGCTTCACAGAACAAGCACCCGAAGATACTGCAAAATGGAACCCTCCGCAGGGAGGCATGGTGCTCGCCATAGATATTGAATCGGTTGTGCCACTCACTGTTTTCCAAGCGGAAGTCGATAGGATGGTGCATGATGTCCGCGAAACCTACGAACCAATGCCGGGTACCGATAAGGCGTTACTACCGGGTGCTATCGAAACAGAGCGGATGGAGAAGCATCGTCGAGACGGTATCCGTTATGGTGAGATGGAACAGGAATCCGCGCGCGAGGTCAGTGAACGGTTGGGCGTACCATTGCCTTGGGACGAATAATTTTCAACGACAGATGCGTAATTTATTAAAATAAAATCTACGAAAAAAGAAGTCCTAACACATCTGTTTAATTTATATTGTTTTACCTTGATAACAACTCATGTTATCTTTATATTTGGAGAAAATATCTGTTATGTATATTCGAATTAAGACCAATTTTTTGTTTTATACGTTTGCCTTGTTTCTATGCCTCAATTTCTTTTTCCTAAGGGACACTGCTGCACAAACTGATAATGCCCCAACTGCCCCATCCCCTGAATTCACCTACACTTATGAGAGTATTGATGTTCCGGGCGTGGACTTTTTAGAGTTGACGGCGAGTAGCGACTTTGAGGATTACGCCGGAAACACGAAAAGTGCTGATGACGAAAAAATAGTCGCCTTTACCCTCATTGATGGCGTTTTTACGACGTATGACTTCCCCGGTTCACAGAACACTTACTTCTATGCGTTCGGTAACAATGGAGTAGCTGCCGGACACTACGAGGATAGCGATGGGCTTTATCACGGTGTCATCTTAGAAAATGGCGAACTGCGGCAATATAATTTTCCGGGTGCCGTCGAAACAGAGATATACGGTTTTAGTGATGCGACAGGGGCACTGACGGGCAATTTTATAGACGCTTCTGGCGTTCGCCGTGGATTCTCAGGCGACATAATAATTGAGGTGCCCGAGGCAACAGCAACATACGCCGACTTTGTGAATGCGTCAGGCTCTGTCACAGGAAGTTACATAGATACCGAGGGTCTATATCATCCTTATGTGCGTACCTCGAATGGCACGTTTGTTTTTCATACCTATTTGGAGCCATCCAATCTGGAATACTCTTTTGTGCACGGTATCACTGATACAAGGATTATCGTTACTCGCGCCAAAGCGGTGGGGGACCGCCCGCGCTCCTATGTCGGCACATCCCAGCACGGATTATCCGAATTGGAGTTTCCGGGTAGCGTTAGCACGGAGGGCTGGAATATCAATCAGGACGGTTCTGTCGTCGGGTACTACGACTCTGCAGATGGACGTAGACACGGGTTTATCGCCAAACCCACTGCGGAAACTGCTGCAAGATTCAAAGATATAGCTTATCTTCCAGCCCCTGAATTCAACTATATTTATGAGAGTATTGATGTTCCGGGCGTAGACTTTTTAGAATTGGCGGCGAGTAGCGACTTTGAGGATTACGCCGGAAACACGAAAAGTGCTGATGGTAAAAAAAACGTCGGATTTACCCTCATTGATGGCGTTTTTACGACCCACGATTTCCCTGGATCACAAGGCACTTATTTCTATGCGTTGGGCAATAATGGGACAGCTGCCGGACACTACAAGGATAGGGACGGTCTTTATCATGGGGTCATCTTAGAAAATGGTGAACTCCGCCAATACGATTTTCCGGGTGCTGCCGAAACGTTCATATACGGTTTTAGTGATTCGACGGGGGCACTGACGGGGAATTTTATAGGGGCTGATGGCGTTCGCCGTGGATTCTCAGGCGACGAAATCGTTGAGGCTCCCGAGGCAACAGCAACTTATGCCGATTTTGTTAATGCGGCAGGCTCTATTATCGGCAGCTTCGTAGATGCTGAGGGTCTATATCATGCATTCGCGCGTACCCCGACTGGCAGGTTTATAATTCTGGACTATCTGGACCCATCCAATCTGGAATACTTTTTCTTGCACGGGATTAACGATGCAGAAGGCAGCGGCGTGTTTGTGATTGCCCGAGCCAAAGCGGTCGGGGACCGTCCACGCTCCTATGTCGGCTCATACCTATATGGGCTACATGAATTGGAGTTTCCAGGTAGCGTGAGCACAGAAGGCTACAATATCAATCAGGACGGTTCTGTCGTCGGACACTATGACTCTCCCGACGGGCGCAGACACGGGTTTATCGCAAAACTCACCTCACAAGCGGAAGTGGAAAGTTATAGCAACACTTACACCGCCACGCTGTCTAAAGGGTTAAACATGATTTCTATGCCGTTGGCACCAATAAGACCAATGACCGCAAAATCACTTCTCGCTCTGACAGGCGCAACAACCATCATCACGCTTGACGCAGCAACACAGCAGTTCGTCGCGTGGACACCAAGCGCACCCAATGACGGTTTTCCGATTGACGGTGGAAAAGGCTATATCGTCAATGTCCCAGAAGCGCGGAACTTTGCATTCGTCGGCGCACCTTGGACAGATCCAACGGATGAGGCAGCTGCTGCACCTGCCATATCCACAGAGATGCCTCAAGAAGCGTGGGCATTTGTTGTCAGTGGACACTTGGAAGGTAAACCGGCGTTTGACGGCTATCAAGTCATCGTTCGGAATCTAAGAACAAACACCGCGATAACCACCTCAGTGCAAGGGGATTATTTCGCTGCTGCTACTGCCGACTTGGAACGACGGAGCGTCATCCAAGCAGGAGACATTATTGAACTACGTGTCATCGGACCAGATGGAAATGCGGAATTACATACCCTCAACTTCAAAGTGACGCCTGAGGATTTGGCAAAAGCGGTTCTGTCCGTCAGGCTTGATGGTATCGGTAGACCGACGCAGAATTTGTTGTTGCAGAACTATCCGAATCCATTTAACCCGGAGACTTGGATCCCGTATCAACTCTCCGAAGACACACCTGTATCAATATCCATTTACGATACAACGGGTAAATTGGTTCGCACACTCTCGCTGGGACATCAATCCGCTGGCTTTTACAATAGTCGGAGTCGTGCTGCGTATTGGGATGGACGTAATGCCCTTGGCGAACGCGTTGCGAGTGGTATCTATTTTTACCAATTGACAACACCAGCCTTCAGTCAAACACGACGACTCGTCATTCTAAAGTAGAGGCAATAAGCTAAACTTACAAGTGTGTTACAGTTGTGCTAACGGTGTAACTGTGACACACTGTTAAACCTAAAAAAGATGTATAAATCCCAACCCGCCAAATCCCTCCCGTGCTGAATCGACAATCTACTTATCCTGAGCAGTTTAGATATCCAATCTAAGAAAATCAAGAAAACAGATTAAGATTATTCTTGCCTTTTTATTCTAAATGTTGCATACTTTCAGTACTTCTGAATGTACCCAAACACTTAATCTTCCTCTTATCCTGCTGCTGAACAAAAATTTAGAACCCACAACTAAAAACATTATCCATCAGGACGAGGTATTTGATTTATTGCTTTTTATTTTTGGAGGAAATGTCTGTTATGCATATTCGGATTAAAACCAGTTTTTTGTTTTACACATTTACGTTGTTTATATGCCTCACCTCCTTTTTCCTAAGGAACACCGCCGCACAAGTCAGCAATAACTATACATTCGAGACGATCGACGTTCCGGGTGTAGAGTTTTTGGGGTTGGCAGCGAGTAGCGATTTTGAGGATTACGCGGGTTATACGCCGAGTGCTGATGGTGAAAAATTCGTCGCCTTTACCCTCATAGACGGTGTTTTTGAGACCTATGATTTCCCCGACGCGAAAAACACTTATTTCTACGCACTCGGTAATAATGGACTCGCTGCGGGGCACTACGAGGATAGCGACGGGCTTTTCCACGGTGTCATCTTAGAAAATGGTGAGTTGCGTCAATACGATTTTCCGAATTCTGTCGAAACGGAGATATACGGATATAGTGATTCGACAGGGGCACTGACGGGGAATTTCACAGATACGTCTGGCATTCGTCGTGGGTTCTCAGGGGAGAGGATAGTTGAGTTCCCTGGGGCATCGGAAACCTATGCCGATTTTGTGAGCGGACTGGGCAATATCGTGGGTAGTTACGTAGATACTGAAGACGTATATCATGCCTACTTGCGTGGACCTGGAGGTAGTTTTGCAACTCTGGGTATTCCAGAAATACCAAATATGGAATACTTTTTTCTGCACGGTATCAACGATGCCCTGGTTGCCGTTGGCAGAGCGAAAGCAGTGGATGGTGTCCCGCTCACCTTTGTCGGCAACCCTGTCGCCTTACAAGAATTTAAGGTTCCGGATGCCGTTAGCACAGAAGGCTGGAATATCAATCAGGATAGTTCTGTCGTCGGACACTATACTTCAGCCGATGGACGTACACACGGATTTATCGCAAGACCCTTACAGCCGACTGCTGTGCGACCACCTCCTGACCTCAACTATACGTTTGAGAGTATTGATGTTCCGGGTGTAGATTTTTTAGCGGTGACGGCGAGTAGCGACTTTGAGGATTACGCCGGAAACATGCGGGGTCCTGATGGTGAAAAAGATGTAGCCTTTACGCTCATAGATGGCGTTTTTACCACCCACGATTTCCCTGGGGCACAAGGCACTTATTTCTATGCGCTCGGTAATAATGGCGTAGCCGCCGGCCACTATCAGGATAGCAACGGACTTTACCATGGTGTCATCTTAGAAAATGGTGAGTTGCGTCAATACGATTTTCCAGGTGCCGTTGAAACGGAGATATACGGATATAGTGATTCGACAGGGGCACTGACGGGTAATTTCACAGATACGTCTGGCATTCGCCGTGGGTTCTCAGGGGAGACGATAGTTGAGTTCCCTGGGGCATCGGAAACTTATGCCGATTTTGTGAGTTGGACAGGTCATATCGTGGGCAGCTACGTGGACGCTGACGACATATATCATGCATACATGCGTAGCTCGGTGGGCAGATTTCTATCTATCGATCTTCCAGACGCACTAAATCTGGAATACTTTTTTCTCCACGGTCTCAACAGGACAAGGACTGTCGTTGGCAGAGCGAAAGCGGTGGGTGATGTCCCGCGCACCTATGTCGGCAGCCCCCTCAACCTACAAGAATTGCGGGTTCCTGGTGCCGTTAGCACGGAGGGTTGGAATATCAATCAGGATGGCTCTGTCGTCGGACACTATGACTCAATAGATGGACGCAGACACGGATTTATCGCCAGACTCACTACCCAGACAGAAAGCGACCATTTCGGCAACGTCTACACCGTCACGCTGTCTAAAGGTTTGAACATGCTTTCTGTAGCACTGGCACCTCCAAAACCCATGACTGCCAAGTCACTTGTCGCGATGACAGGCGCAACAACCATCATCACACTTGATGCAGCAAAGCAGAACTTCATCGCCTGGACACCAAGCGCACCTGACGACGGGTTTGCGATTGAGGGTGGTAAAGGCTATATCGTCAATGTTCCAGATGCTCGCAAGTTCGCTTTCGTCGGCGCACCTTGGACAGATCCAACCGAAGCTACAGAGACCATGGAAGCTGCTGCAGCACCTGCGATATCCACAGAGATGCCTCGAGAAGCCTGGGCGTTCGTTGTAACTGGGAATTTGGAGGGTAAACCCACGTTTGACGGATATAAGGTCATCGTCCGGAACCTGAGAACAAACAGGACGATAACCACTTCGGTGCGAGGCGATTACTTTGCTGCTGCAACTGCCGATTTGGAGCGACGCAGCGTCGTTAGAGTTGGGGACGTCGTTGAATTGCGCGTCATTGGTCCAGATGGAAATGCGGAACTACAGACGCTGAGTTTTAAAGTGACGCCCGAGGATTTGGCAAACGCCGTTTTGACTGTCAGGCTTGATGGCATCGGTAGACCAACGCAGAACCTGTTGCTACAGAACTACCCAAATCCGTTTAACCCGGAGACGTGGATCCCATATCAACTCTCCGAAAACACGCCTGTATCAATATCCATTTATGATACAACGGGTAAATTGGTTCGGACACTTTCGCTGGGACATCAGTCCCAAGGCTTCTATAATAGTCGGGAGCGTGCTGCGTATTGGGATGGACGGAATGCTATCGGCGAACGTGTTGCAAGTGGTATCTATTTCTACCAATTGACAACACCAGCCTTCAGTCAAACACGACGACTCGTCATTCTAAAGTAGAACCATCTATATAGAACTACTGGTGTAACAGTTATGCTATCGGTGTAGCTGTTACACACCTTATAAACATAAAAAACTTGTAAATTCCAATAAATTTTCCTTGCTTTTTTTGGAAAAATGTTACATACTTTAGTGTACTTTTGAAGCAGGACTTCTGAATGTACCAAGGTACCCAGTCCTCGTTTTTACGGTATTGTTGACTGCCAACTTGCGAAACTTCAATAACAAGTGCCATCCGTCCGGACACGGTATCTGACATATTATTTTTTATCTTTGGAGAAATACTTTAAGTGAGGTTTTCCTTATGCACACTCAAATTAGAACCCGTTTTTTGTTTTATACGTTTACGTTGTTCATGTGCCTCAGTTCCTTATTCCTAAGAGACACTGCTGCACAAGACGACACTGAACCCGCTCTCGCACTCGCCAGCGCAAACTATACTTTTGAGACGATTGATGTTGAAGGTGTAGAGTTTTTAGAGTTGACGGCAAGTAGCGACTTTGAGGATTACGCCGGTAATACGCTAAATGCTGACGGTAAAAAAGTCGCCTTTACACTCATTGACGGCGTTTTCACGACCTACGATTACCCCGGCTCGCAGGAAACGCTTTTCTTTGCGCTCGGTAATAATGGCAATGCTGCCGGACACTACAAGGATAGCAACGGTATGTATCAGGGTGTCGTCTTAAAAGATGGCGCATTGGAGGAATTTAAATTTCCAAATGCCGTTCAAACATTCCTCTGGGGTATTAGTGATACGACAGGGGCCCTGACGGGTAATTTTATAGATGCGTCTGGTGTTCGCCGTGGATTCACAGGAGACGAAATCGTTGAATTTCCCGGGGCATTGGCAACTTACGCTGATTTTGTGAATTCGAGTGGTGGTATGGTAGGTAGCTACGTAGACGCTGACGGTCTATATCATCCATACATACGTACTCCAACTGGCAGATTTGTACCTCTCGACCTTCAACAAGCAGCAGATCTGGAATACTTTTTTGTACACGGTATCAACGATGTAAGGACTGTCGTTGCCCGAACTAAACTGGTGGATGGTCCTCCGGGCACCCTTGTCGGCACATTCCAGGATGGTTTAGAGGAATTCAAGGTTCCGGGCAGTATTAGCACAGAAGGCTATAATATTAATCAGGACGGTTCTATCGTCGGGAATTATAAGACAGCGGATGGCCTCACACACGGATTTATCGCCAGACCCATAACAGACACCGCTGCACCAGTTGATGATCAACCCGTTGCGACACCGACTGACTTTAACTATACTTTTGAAAGTATTGACGTTCCAGATGTAGATTTCTTAGAGTTGACGGCGAGTAGCGACTTTGAAGATTACGCCGGTAACACGCTGAATGCTGATGGTAAAAAAATAGCCTTTACGCTCATTGATGGCGTTATTAAAACTTATGACTACCCCGGCTCGCAGGAAACGCTTTTCTACGCGCTTGGTAATAATGGAGATGCTGCTGGACACTATAAGGATAGCAACGGTATGTATCAGGGTGTCGTCTTAAAAGATGGCGCATTGGAGGAATTTAAATTTCCAAATGCTGTCCAAACGGAAATCTACGGTATCAGTGATGCGACTGGGGCATTGACGGGTAATTTTATAGATGCGTCTGGTGTTCGCCGTGGATTCACAGGAGACACAATTGTTGAGGTCCCCGAGGCATCAGAAACTTATGCCGATTTTGTTAATGCAAGCGGTCGCATGGTGGGCAGCTACGTAGATGCTGACGACATATATCATCCTTATGTGCGTACCCCGGATGGCAGATTTATATCTGTCAATCTTCCACAAGCAGCAACGTTTGAATACTTTTTTGTGCACGGCATCAACGATGTAGGGACTCTCGTTGGTCGAACCAAAAGGGTGGATGACGTCCCCCGTACCACTGTCGGCACATTCCAGCATGGGCTAAAGGAATTACAGTTTCCGGGGAGTGTCAGCACAGAGGGCTGGAACATCAATCAAGACGGTTCTGTCGTCGGGAACTACGTATCAGCGGATGGTCGCAGACACGGGTTTATCGCTAAACCTGCTGACGAGGCAATGAGCAATCAATATGGCAACTTCTTCACCGTCGCGCTGTCTAAAGGTTTGAACATGCTTTCCGTGCCGTTGGCACCAGCAACACCGTTGACTGCCAAGTCCCTCGTCGCGATGACAGGCGCGACGACCATCATCACGCTTGATGCGGCAAGCCAGCAGTTCATTGCTTGGACACCAAGCGCACCCGACGAAGGGTTCGCTATTGAAGGTGGAATAGGCTATATCGTCAATGTTCCAGATGCTCGCAAGTTCGCTTTCGTCGGAGCACCTTGGACGGATCCAACCGAGACTACAGAGGCTGCTGCTGCACCTGCGATATCAACGAAACTCCCTCAAGAAGCGTGGGCATTTGTTGTCAGTGGACACTTGGAAGGTAAACCGGCGTTTGATGGCTACACGGTAACCGTCCGGAATCTGAGAACCAAGCGCGTGATGACCTCCACGGTGAGAGGCGATTATTTTGCTGCTGCGACTGCTGACTTAGAGCGACGTAGTGTTGTTCAAGCAGGAGACGTCGTTGAAGTGCGCGTCATTGGACCAGACGGAAATGCGGAATTACAAACCCTCAGTTTCAAAGTGACGCCTGAAGATTTAGCAAAAGCGGTTCTGTCTGTTAGGCTTGATGGTATCGGTAGACCACAGCAGAATCTGCTGCTGCAGAACTATCCGAATCCCTTTAATCCTGAAACATGGATTCCGTATCAACTCTCCGAAGACACTCCTGTATCAATATCCATTTATGATACAACGGGTAAGTTAGTTCGCACACTCTCGATCGGTTTTCAATCTTCTGGCTTCTATAATAGTCGAGAGCGCGCTGCGTATTGGGATGGACGTAATGCGCTTGGCGAACGTGTTGCGAGTGGCATCTATTTCTACCAATTGACAACGCCAGCCTTCAGTCAAACACGACGACTCGTTATTGTAAAGTAGGGTCAAACCGTATAAAACCCACAGACGTCACAGTTACGCTATTGGTGTAACTGTGACACTCTTTTAATCCTAAAAAAATCATGTAAATCCAATCTGACGTATTCCTTCCCTTGCCGTAAGTGCTAATCACTTATCCTTTAGAAATAAAAAGTAGTCAATATCAGAGAAAAGTGCTATAATATCCATAGAGAATTCCTTTTGATATCGGTTTGAATCGCTCCTTTAAACCAAACCGTTTCCTGACGGTTTCTGAACGCACACTAAAAAAGGATTGCTATGAATTACCACATAAAAACTGCGCTCATCTTTTTTGTATTTATAAGCATCTGTTTCATAGGGCATACCGTTGCACAAGTCGCATCCGAAACACCAACTGCAGATTATATCTTTGAGACCATTGAAGTTCCCGGTGTCGATTTTCTGGAAGTGACTGCAAGTAATGACTTCGGGGATTATGCAGGGAACACCCGGAGCCCTGATGGTGAGAAAACCATCGGTTTCACGTTGATAGACGGTGTTTTTACAACCTACGATTTTCCCGGGTCCCTGAATACCTTTTTCTATGCACTTGACAACGCTGGAAAAGCAGCCGGACACTACAAAGATATAGATGGACTTTACCACGGTGTTATCTTAGAAAATGGCGAACTGCGCCAATACGATTTTCCCGGTGCAGCCGAAACTCACATCTACGGTCTTAGTGATGAAACAGGGGCACTGAGTGGTAACATTGTCGATGCAGCGGGAGTCACCCACGCTTTCTCAGGGGAGCTGACAATTACATTCCCTGGTGCAGTCAACACTTATGGGGACTTTGTCAACGCCGCAGGTGCTGTCGTTGGCAGCTACGTGGATGCCGATGGAATGCCCCATGGGTTCATACGTAACCCCGACGGTAGTTTCACCACTATTGACCTGCCAAAAATGCCGAATCTTGAATTCCTATTTGTGAACACCATCACTGATTTCGGTGTTATCGGCTTCAGAGCCAAAGCTGTAAATGATATTCTGCGGTCCTATATCCTCCTGCCAGATGGTAGCCTCTATGAAGTGCGGATCCATGGTAGTATTACCACCGTCGTCCGAAATGTTAATCAGGATGGAAGTCTTATCGGTTTTTACGACGCAACGGACGGGCGGAGATACGGATTCGTCGGTAGACCGACACCACAACCGAACGGAGAAGGTTTCGGCAATATTTTCTCCATGCACCTTTCTACAGGTTTGAACATGCTGTCTGTGCCGTTGAAACCGACTGTCCACATGACAGCACGCTCGCTTGCAGTAAAGACAGGAGCAACAACGGTCATTACGATTGATAACGCAACACAGGACTTTGTGGCCTGGACCCCAGACGCACCTAACGACGGACTCCCGATCGAAGGCGCAAAAGGATATATAGTCAATGTGCCACAGGCACGCAATGTCGTTTTCACTGGTACCAGATGGATAAATGACCAAGAGGTTGCTGCAGCACCACGTGTAACCCCACATCAGACCTGGGCGTTCGTTGTTAGCGGGTATTTAGAAGGAAGACACGACTTTAACGGTTATCTCGTTACAATCAGAAACCTTCAGGCAAATACGGTTATGGAAACTCGGGTACGTGATAATTACTTCGCTGCCGCCACTGTTGATCTCAACTATCGCAGTGTCATTGAACTCGGTGATACATTGGAATTAACCGTGACCGATACACAAGGAAATATCGTCTCAGAAAAACGTAATTTTACTGTGAATCCCGGCAACATCGCAAACGCCGTTCTGAGTGTGACACTTGACGGCATCGGCACACCGACAGAGAGTCTGTTATTGCAGAACTATCCGAACCCCTTTAATCCTGAGACGTGGATTCCTTATCGTCTTTCCGAAACGGGTCCTGTGGTATTATCCATCTACGACGCAACAGGTAAACTTATCCGAACGCTTTCTCTCGGCTATCAGCCCGCAGGTTTCTATCAAGATCGAGAACGTGCTGCCTACTGGGATGGACGTAATGCATTGGGTGAACCCGTGGCAAGTGGTGTCTATTTCTACCAATTGACAACTCCCTCTTTCCAGCAAACCCGACGGATGCTCATTTTGAAATAGGATCAACAGCAAAAACATAGGGAAAGTTGTATTGTAAAGGGGTGGAACCTCGCCGAACACAATTTGTATATGTAATATAGCAGAACGGGCAATAAATTGCCCTACTACAAACAGTCCCTCGCGAACACATTAAGCAATGCAATATCAATGTCCCAAATGCAACAACACATACCAATTCTCGCCGCTTCGATATAAATGCGACTGTGGTAACGCGCTAAACTTAGTCTCGGACGCATATATCTGTCCAAACCCACAGGTGCCAGCGGCGATGTCGCTTTGGCGGTATCGTGAAGCACTGCCGATTGATGCAGAAACAGAGATTGTCACGCTCGGCGAAGGTATGACGCCTCTCATTCCACTTGACACTGACACTCCTGAACATCTCGTGAAATTGGATTACCTCTGTCCCACAGGCTCTTATAAGGATCGAGGCGCGTCTGTGCTGCTCACACACCTCAAAGCACTTGGTGTTGAAGCAGTCGTGGAGGATTCATCAGGTAATGCGGGTGCAGCGATTGCAGCCTACAGTGCAAGGGCAGGTATCCGATGTACGATCTACTGTCCAGCGTCCACTTCAAAAGGCAAATTAAAGCAGATCTCTGCTTACGGAGCTGAGTTAAAACTCGTTGAAGGGAACCGCATGGCAACAACTGAAGCAGTGAAGCTTGCCGCGGAAAACACCTGTTACGCTTCCCATAATTGGCATCCATTTTTCTTAGAAGGCACTAAGACGCTGGCGTATGAAATCGTTGAACAACTCGGATGGCGTGCACCAACACATGTCATCTGCCCTGTTGGATTTGGGAGTATCTACTTGGGACTTTTTATGGGGTTTCGTGAATTGTTAACGCAAGGGATTATTGAAAATACACCTCGACTCCTCGGTGTTCAGCCCGATGTCTGCTGTCCGATCTACAACTCTTATCTTGAAAACACAACGTCTATCTCAAGAATGAAACAGACAGAAGATACGCTTGCCGAAGGTATTACTGCCGAACTCCCCATCCGAGGGGACGTCATTTTGGAAGCACTCCGTTTCACAAATGGTGCCTTCACTACAATCGCGGATGAGGAGATTGCGTCGGGCATACAAACGCTCGCAACTAAAGGGATTTATGTTGAACCTACATCGGCTGTTGTCATCCAAGCATACCAGAAGTTCCAAGAGAAAAATATCATCCAAGAGGGTGATTTGACAGTCTCAATCCTCACTGGCATGGGATTAAAAGCGAGCAAGTAATACAGCTGTTAGCGATTGGCAACGGTTCTTGATGATATATTGGGTTCCACTATTCACTTACGGTAGGACGGATTGCCCGGGTAAACAGAGTATCTTGGACTGATAGTTTTTCGGTTTATCGTTCAACCCAACCTACGTAAAAATCTATCCCGAACAAGTTCGGGCGTCCAAATGTAAATTATTGAAAAACTAAATGAGCTAATGATGAGAGAAAACAGACCCGACTTCGTTCGACTCATTACAGTGTGTGCGCTTATTCTGCTTTTTATTTTCGTGATTGGAGCACTGCGTGCACGAGAACGTCCGTTTTTCCGCACCCGTACCATTAGCAGCAGAAGTCAAGAGACACTTCCTGACACTGTCAAACGGCGCGATGAACTCCAAAGCGATCGATGGGTTGCAGGATTTAGACTGCTCCGTTATTGGTGGATAGGCGGTGCAGCGGTCTATATCGCAGAGATGGACCGCACAGCAGAGAACCTTCAATTTGGTATTGAACTCGCTAACAATCAGATCTTAGGGCGCGAGACTATCAGTAGTGCTACAAGGCGACTCATTGACAGAGACGTCCTCCCTTTCGCCGGGGTCAATGGAAGTTTCGGTATCCGAGAGGACAACCGTGGGCGTGGTGGTATGACGTTTAATTTGCACATCCAAGACGGTGAACTGGTAAGCATTCCAATACGACTTGATAGATGGGGGTATTCGCCGCCATCGCCGTGGGGTGAGACAAGTTTCGGTGTAACACCTGATGGTGAATTCCTTATGGACGCTGTTCAACTAAACGGTAAACTTCGCATGGAGAATGGAAGCTCCGAAACACTACACATTGACGCCATCAATCAGATCTGTGATTCATCGTGTCCTGTCGTGTTGTTTACACCGCGTTTTGGGAAAAGGACACTCACGCGCCGATGCTACGAGTTCACACTCAGACAGATTGAACTCCCGCTGACTGGAAAATACACGAGTAGATTTGTTGTTACTGGAGTGAACCGGCGCGGCAATAGCGTCATTCCGTTCGACGGCGTTGTTCTCGCGATTGAACCAGATTTAGGACGCGAATGGGAAAAGAAAATTAAAAAATCTACAGCCGGTCGATTAGACATTGCCCTAACCCCTAAAAAATGGCAACGCGTTCAGCAAGGTGTCGGCGGAAACCTACGGCTTGTGCGCGACGGTAAGGTTGAACCCGAACTCATTGCGTTTGGAGAGTCGCGAGGTGGGACAGCATATAGGCATCGTAACGCCGCATCTCGACATCCACGGAGCGCCTTAGGATTCAACGACAAAAAGCTGTTTCTTATCGCAGTTGACGGTAGACAACCCGGATACAGCATGGGGATGACCCTCTACGAAATGGGGGTATTTTTCAGTGAACTTGGTATCAAACACGCTATAAACTTCGACGGTGGAAGCTCGTCAACGCTCTGGGCATTGGGAAGAGTTGCGAACAGTCCAGCGCATGGCTACGAACGTCGTATCTTCAATGTTGCGATGATACGCGCCAGAAACAAATAACTATAATGAAACCACGACCATACCTCCTTGTCCTCATGTTCTTAATGCTGGCGTGTTCAAATAGAAATACACCGCGAGCGGTTAGCGAAGATTTCATCTATAATTATTACCAGCATGCCGATCAGCAAGCTGCCCTACAACTCAGTCATGGACTTGCTGCAGAAAAGTTAAAAGACGAAATTGCCAGGGTCCGTGAAGTCCGACAACCCGGTGAACAGATCGACGAGATGCCGAAAATTGAATATGAACTCATGGGTAAAGAGGAAGAGGCAACACAAGCGTTATTCAACTATAGACTCACCATCAAAACCCGCGGAACAACAACGCACACCCGAAACATCGTTATTAATACTGAACAGATTGATGGACGCTGGAAAGTTATTAATTTTGATGAGTATTAGGGTTATTAGTTGTCAGTTATCAGTTGTCAGTAAAATGGCTGTCAGCCATCAGCAGTCAGCAGTCAGTTAAGAAAATATGAGTATAAGTTATGCGTTGTCTGAACGCACGTCGCATGAATCAACGCCGAATGCGCGTGTGGCATTCGGCGGGTCCTTACGCCGCAAATCAGGATTTAATGGATTTAATGGATTTTCAGGAATTGTCTGAATCACGGATTCTCGCGGATTTAGCAGATGACGCGGATTTAGGTGTTTTTTGGGTCGAAGACTAATGGTTAGAAGTTAGGTGAGGTTAGGAAATTCTATCTACAAGGGATAGGTGGAAAACCAAATGACCTATTGTGGGGATATATTGCTTGAAAAAATTATATCCATTTGGCTATAATATACTATGAATCATGAGAGGATAAACTTAAGAGAGGCCATATGGATCGGAGATTCTAAGGCAAGATTGAAGGAATTTCCGCAGCCCATTCAAAAAGATATCGGGGATGCTCTATTTATTGCCCAAGCTGGAAGTATGTCTCCAGCGGCTAAACCATTTAAAGGCATTGGTTCGGGAGTTTTTGAGATACGAGCAGACTACCGGACCGATACTTATCGCGCCGTATATGCGGTGAAAATTGGAGTACGGGTTTACGTGCTGCATTGTTTTCAAAAAAAATCTAGGCGTGGAATTAAAACTTCTAGGAAAGATGTAGATCTTATCAAGAGACGTCTCAGAATGGCACAAGAACTGGAGGAAAACTATGAGTAAGAAAATTAAATTTGAAAAGAGTTCCGGTAATGTCTTTAAGGACTTAGATTTGCCAGATGCGGATGAACTATTTCTTAAAGCGAAGCTTGGATTTGAAGTGTTTCAGATTATAGAAAATCGCAAGTTAACCCAAGCTGAAGCAGCAAAAATTTTAGGAGTGAAGCAGCCTGAAATCTCCCGACTAAAACAAGGAAAGTTCAATCATTATAGTGTAGAACGGTTGCTGACGTTTTTGAATCAATTAAACCGCGATATTGAAATCCGCATTATTCCTTCAGAAAATAGAAAGGGACAACAACGAGTCATTGCTGTTTAGGGAGGACCATCCTGATCCGCCTCAGTTTGTTAGTGATACCTATAATACCCAAAAAATAAATAAGGTTACGTTCAAATTCTCTGGAGACTAAAAATGAAAACTGGGAAAGTTGCCGTCTTTACACAACCGCAAACACCAATGGAATTTCGTGAATACCCGATTCCATCCGTTACAGCAGACGATATACTTGTGCGAATCGGTATGGCGAATATCTGCGGTTCTGACCTGCACTTCTGGCGTGGACACGGACCTAAAATCGAGGAGGGTATTCCGCAAGTACTCGGACATGAAATGATCGGGACGATTGAAGCGATGGGACGTAATATCACAACGGATAGCATGGGACAACCCCTCGCTGAAGGAGATCGGATCGCCTACTCCTATTACAAGCCGTGTCAACATTGCTGGATGTGTCTCAACGGGAAACCCGGGTGTCCGAATCGCTACCGAGATTGGCTTGGTGTCTCCAGTGAACAGCCACCGCACTTCCACGGTGCTTACGGCGAATACTACTATATGAAACCTGGGCATTGGGTTTTCAAGGTCCCCGATGAACTGCCAGACGCGCTCGTGTCCCCTATCAACTGTGCTTTGTCCGAAGTTCTTTACGGACTCAATCAGATCGGTATTACGCTTGGTGATACTGTCGTTATTCAAGGAGCAGGTGGACTCGGACTTTACGCGACAGCTATTGCGAAAGAAATGGGGGCGGGGAAAATCATCGTTCTTGATCGTTTGCCGCCACGTCTGGCTCTCGCAAAGGAATTTGGCGCGGATGAAACCCTCAATGTTGATGAAATTGATACAAAATCACGTGTTGAATACGTCCTCGACCAGACAGGTGGTATCGGCGCGGACCTCGTCGCTGAGTTTGTCGGATCGCCGCGGGTTCTCGCAGAGGGCATAGAGATGCTACGCTGGGGTGGACGCTACCTCTGGATCGGCAACATTAATCTCGGATTTCCGACGGAGATTGATCCGGGAAACATCGTCCGTTGTAGCAAAGCGATTCGCGGGATTATTGTTTATGAACCATGGGTTATCCCGCGTGCACTCGATCTCCTAATGCGTACACGAGACAAATATCCGTTCCATAAAATTATTTCCAATACCTTTCCGTTTAGCGATATTAACGAAGCTTTCTCTTACGCCGATAGCGGGGAAGCGATTCGGGTTGGGCTGGAATTTGAATAATAAAACCACTTCTTCCATCTATATTCATATCCCATTTTGTGCGACGAAGTGCTATTACTGCGCCTTTAACACTTACACCTTCCATAAAGCACAGGCAGAAGCATACCTACAAGCACTCGGAACAGAAATGGAACTGTACGCCTCGGAAACCGATTCGCTACAAACGATTTTTATCGGCGGTGGCACACCTTCAATTCTCTCTGCAGACGCTTTGACACAACTCTTTGCGGATATACACTCAATTTTTACTATATCTCCAGATGCTGAGATCACTGTCGAGTGTAATCCCGGCACCGTTGACCCTGAAAAACTGAGTGTCATGCGGAATAGTGGTGTAAATCGACTTAACTTCGGGCTGCAAGCGATGCAGGATAAAATGTTAAAGCAGTTAGGTAGAATTCACACTGTATCGGAATTTCTGGAGAGTTATCACCTCGCACGCGAACACAGTTTTGATAACATCAACATCGATCTTATCTTTGCACTCCCTGAGCAAAGCATGGAAGCGTGGCACCACACCTTAAATACAGTAATCTCACTCGAACCAGAACATATTTCAGCCTATAATCTTGTCATGGAGGAAGCAACTCCCTTTTACGAAGAGTGGCAAGCGGGGGAACTTCACCTCCTTTCCGAGGACACCGAAGCGGATATGTTCCAATATACTATTGAGACTTTGACGGCGAATGGATACACGCACTATGAGATCTGCAACTTTGCTAAGCAAAAGCATTTCGCCAAACACAACCTTGTCTATTGGAATAATCAAGCCTGTATTGGACTTGGAGCAGGTGCGTGTGGGTATGTTAACGGTGTCCGTTATACTAACATTCGCGGTATTACACCTTATATTGATGCGCTCCACCAACGCAACAAACCGATCTCTGAGACAGAACATTTAACAGGACATGCAGAAAAGGCAGAAACGCTTATGCTTGCCCTTCGTAAGCGTGAAGGCATTTCGCGTGAAGGTTATCAAAATCGCTTTGGAGAAGAAATTGAAGTCGCGTTTGGAGATATTCTCAACAAATGGGGCAATTTACATCTGTTAGAACAAACTAATACGCATTTGAGACTTACGGACCGTGGGCTTTTTTTAGCAAACGAGGTTTTCGTGGAATTGATGTGAGATATGAAATTAAGGTAAAATTGTTTTGACGCTTCACAGCGACATGTGGTAATTTGTGTATATAGGACAACTTAGTTGTGGTTACCAGTCTTCAGTCGCCAGTCCCAGTACTCACTACTTCAGTAAGATACATTTTCAATAACTACACACTTAACTGATGACCGATAACTGAAAGTGAGCGTAGCGAACGTATCAACAACTATTAAATGCGAAATATTAAACTTGTGCTTGAATATGAGGGAACTCACTATCACGGATGGCAGAGGCAACCAAACTTGCCAACAATCCAAAGCACAATCGAGGACGCCTTGTCACAGTTGACTAAAACCCCGATACAAATCATCGGGGCAGGGAGGACAGATACGGGTGTCCATGCGGAGGGACAAGTCGCTAATTTTCACACAGATTCACGGATACCTGTTGTTGCATTTCAGAAGGGACTCAACGCCATTTTGCCTCATGACATCGTTATCTGCTCTGCAACAGAAGTGGCTGCTGAGTTTCATGCCCGTTTTAGTGCGACGAGCCGACGATACAGATATACGCTCTTGAATCGGGAATATCCGTCCGCACTTTCACGACAGACCAGCTACTTTTTCCCAGCAGCAATTGACGTAACGCGATTAAATCAACTCTGTCAAATATTGGTTAGCAAACGTGATTTCTCATCGTTTCAAAAGAGCGGAAGTGATCGGGTAAATCCTATCTGTGAAATTTACGAGGTATCTTGTTGGAAGAAAGAACCATACATCTATTTTGAAATTGAAGCCGACGCGTTTCTGCGTGGAATGGTTCGCGCCATCGTCGGCACTCTCTTGAAATGTATAAGAGACGACGATGCTGACGCGCAGCTGCATCGCATTATAGAAGCTAAAGATAGAGACGCAGCAGGGACATCGGTTCCTGCACACGGATTGTCACTCATTGAAGTTCAGTATAACGCCTGACAATTTTTACGGTAATAGTTATGTCTATCGCAATTAGTCAAAAGGGACTTTGACAAACCACGAGCACTTGAAGTTTGCCAACGGAATTATTGGTCGAAAAAACTCTTAACTGATACTTTCCTGTAAGGCAAACTGAAGACTGACCACTACCTAAAAGGAGTTCTTTATGAACTACGCCCAAGTCTTGAATGAATTGGAAACTTTGGTCAATGAAACCTTCGCACTCTGGGAACATAACCGTGTAGGTTTCCAGTGGCGACATTATACATGGAACCACACTATGCGCGTCCGTGCGATGAGTATGGAACTCGGTAAGCGGGAAGGTGGCGATGTAAAGTTGCTTGAAGTCGCTGGCACCCTGCACGACATCACGAAACGATACGACGGCGTTATTTTGACTGATGACAACGGACAGCGTATTCTCGACCATAACGGCTTTTGGTTAAACGAAACCCTCACCCCCGCTGGTCAGAACATCGTTACGGAACTTTATAATAAGCACGATCTACAAGGCAAAGTCCATCATGAATCCGGTGCAGTCATTACTGAGAACATCTTGGGGATGTACGATTTTGACCCCGATTTCGTACAGGCCGCAACGGCTGTCGTTCTCGCGCATCTAAAGCCGATGAATCTCACAGCAGACGACTTTAAGCTGCTCTATAACAGGATTGAAAATCAGATTCTCTACGATGCCGATACTATGGACCCAAACGTCGGTTACACTGCCTTCTTCCGTAACATTCACATTCACTCCCATTTCGCACTCCAGCGCGGAAATTTCGATTTGGAGGATTACGTGCGGAATCTGCCACGTTGGATTAATTCCAAGCAGGAGTTCGTTGACAAACTTCTGACCGCATCCTCTCGTGAAGTTGCCCAAGCGCGACAGGATAGGAATCAGCATCTCTTCTTGCAAATGGTAGATGAATTAGACGATATGGAGATTAATCGTAAATACGGGTTGCTGGGTGTGATTGAGTACTTCGTCAGTGAATCCGAGGACCCTCACTTCCTGAATCAACTTGACTATCTGCAAAACGAATGGCTTCCACTACGGAAGCAGTGGTTGGCTGAAGAAGAAAAGGATGTCTCGGCACGCGACCGCGCACAAACCGCAATCGATCGGGTTGACGACTTCTTGACCCTATTGACCCGCGAAAGTAAAGGAGAAATCTAAGGCGCACTTGTCAAATTATTATCGGCTTCGGAGTGCAGATGCCTTCTGCTTTCCGCTATTGGTAACCCGCTTGTGGTATTTGCAAACGGTCCCACCCACCACACACGCTACTGACAGCCGATTGCTGATTACTGACAGCCATTAAAAGGAGTTTCCTTATGAACAACACAGCAGCAGGCGAACGGACAGACGTAATCCAAATTCCGTACTCACCCGACCTCTACCACTTTGACACGGCTGCAGAGGGAATCACTGGTGGGTTTCCGGCTGTAACTGAAGCAGACATTGAATACTTCCATCAATACGGTTATCTGGTCATTAACGATGCCTTTAGTCCCACCGAGGTCGAGGAGGCGTTGGCAGGCATGACGCATCTCATGGACGGAAAGTGTCCCGATTTTCGGGCGATCCAATTTGAACCGAAACTCGTTAAGCAGAAGGATGAGATGGAACAGGACGAACGCCGTAAGGCTATTCGAAAAATCTTCCGTTTTGTAGACTACGAGCCGCGTTTAAACGCAATGGCTACACATGCGGGGCTTCTGGGTGTCCTTGAACGGGTTATAGGGGATACACCGCAACTGTTCCAAGACATGGGACTCGTCAAACCGCCGCGTCATGGATCTGAAAAACCTTGGCATCAAGATTGTGCTTACTTCAACTTGGCAGAAGGGACAACGGTTGTCGGCGTATGGATTGCTTTAGATGAAGCGACGCCTGAAAATGGATGCTTGCACATTATACCCGGGTCGCATATCGAGGGACCCATGATCCACTTCAAACGTCGAGATTGGCAGATTTGTGATACGGATGTGCCTGTTGCCCGTGATACAATGGTGCCGCTTAAGCCGGGTGGATGTCTTTTTTGGCACGGAATGACGCATCATGGAAGTCCCGTTAACCAATCGGATCAAGGACGACGTGCGCTACAGTTCCATTACGTCCCGGCAAGTTGTGAAGAGATTACAACGCAAGAACGCATGGCTGTTTATGGTAGTGAAGGGAAAGATGTAGATTGTTGACAAGAACATAAAGCGTAAAACTTCGCCCTACAACATTAGATTATAGCAAAGACCTTTAGGTAGTTACCCGCCTCGATTTTAATCAGCATCACCGTTAGTTATCAGATTGTTGGTGAATACTTCGAGGCTTTGGGTTTCTGCGGCCTCGCGGAGCAATTGCTTGAGACGTTGCAAATCATCAATCGCGTCAAGCGCAGGCTTTAATGTCTGGGCGGTGTTTGCTTGAAAACGCGTATCTAAAAACAAAAGAATGCTCTCTATAGTACTTTCTTTTGCTCCTTGTTCAATGCCTTGTTCAATGCCTTCTGCTCTGCCTTTTTCGATAATGTGTTGGTAAACAGATGATTCTTGCATAATGTCCTCCGGAAAAAGATCTGCGATGGCCTCTGGCTCATGAACCAACCCACCCATCACCCATAAGTCTAACAGCAAGTCATTAAAGTACTCCTATCGATACCGGCTGTATTACATCGCTGTTTGTCATAGCAATAGTATACAACATCTGATTGAATAACGCCAATCTTTTTCCACAAACATCCAGTTCATTTGTAGCTGATGTCAATGGTGATAGGGACGTCAAATTCAAGACCTTGTACAGGTAGAGGTTAGATGGGTGTTGGTGGAGCTGCGGCTTCCGCATGGCATCGCGACCCGAAGATCGCATTATCACGCCAAGAAGTGCAGCATGGAATTTCACTACCACGCGGAAGATGTTGATTCGGAAGTAACCACGATTATGTGTTACGTTTTTTGATTATCAAACGTTTTCAATTAACAATCCACTAAGTGGGAAAAAAATATGCGCATTGTGGAAGGACTGCAGGCGAGGTATGGCTTTGCCTACTTTTTTAGCGAAGACGGGCCAGGTTGGGAAAATCTAATACCACAGACTCTGCACATTAAAAAAACAACAAAGGAGATTTTACAATGAAAAAGCGTTTCCATATTTTAGGAATAGTTCTAACAGCCTTGGTTGCCCTTTCTATGACCAGCTGCGACGAAGAGATGGCAGGGCCGACGGAACCTATTGTCGATGCGATCGTTGACACACCACCATCTGAAGCCGTATCACCACCATCTGAAGCTGTGTTGCCACCATCCGAAGACATAACCGTCTCTATAACGCCAGCACAAATTGAATCACCTGCTGTCGGTGCGCAGCTGACCGTTAGTATCAATATAGCAGAGGCTATGGACATCCAGGGCTTCGATATGAGGGTAGGATTCGATCCCACTGCCCTGCGGTATGTCGAAAGTGCGGGTGGCGATTATCTACCGGCAAGCGACGAATTTTCTGTGCGGGCTGTGCCATCAACGAATAGTGTCCGTCTTTTCTATGTTTCACTTACAGGTCCAGCAGCAGCTGAAAGCGGGACGCTCGCGACCGTGACATTTGAGGTGGTTGCAGCAAAAGCGTCTACACTCCAACTCTCGAATGTTATAATTGGTGATAGTACTGCAATACCATTATCAGTGACAACACAAAATGGCATGATCACGGCACCGTAGTCGTGTTTGTAGCAAGTGTGTGGGCAGGCACAAATGCCTGCCCCACACATAGAAGTGAAAAGAAATTACTTCGTCTGTTCGGGGAACGGGGCGCGAATGTCGTAACGGCCCTCTTCAAACACGGGCAACTTTCCACCTTCAACCAATAGGTCAAGTGGGTTCGGACGTGTTGTTAAGGGGAAGGTTACTACGTTCTGAATGCGCAACGATTCGTAAATCGCCATCAGGATTTCTATCGTACAAAGCCCGTGTCTGCCAGCATTGCGGTGTTCTTCAACATCGCCTTCAATCCACGCTAACATTTCATCATACTGGTTCGGTTCGCTCTGACGTGGTTCGATCACCTGCCAACCTGCGGCTTTGCTGTTGAGCACTTCAATTGTGTCGTTATCGCCACGCCGGAGTTGTCCATCGTCTCCGTATACGACATCACCTCGGAGGACAGGTTCCGGTAAATCGCTTTCGTAGATGCCACGGATCCCATTTTCAAAGCAAATTTCTGCCATGCAGAGGTCTTCGGTACGAACCCGACGTTCCCAACGATCGGTTCGGCGTGCTACCTGTCCGATGAGCCATAATGGATCTGGGTCGCCGAGGATATAGCGCATTTCGTCGATTTCGTGTGTGCCGCGATTCAGCAATCCGTGTCCATCGCGACGGAGCATCGCTTGTGGTTGACCAATTGCGCCTTCTTGGATAAGCCGACGGGCTTCACAGTTCTGTGGACTAAAACGCCTTTGGTGACCGACGACTAACTTCACGCCATGCTTGTCACAGACATCCATCATGTCTTGCGCATCACCGACAGAAGCCGCCATCGGTTTTTCGGTAATAACGCCGAGTACGCCACTTTCAGCAGCGGCTATCGTCGGTTCGGCGCGGACACTTTGCCAAGTCGTGATGCTAACGATGTCTAAATTTTCTGTGTCGCACATTTCTCTGAAATCGGTGTAGTGCGTTGGAAGCGAAAACTCTTCAGCAAATTTCGCAGCGGAATCCGCGCTAATGTCTGAAGCTGTAACGACTTCGGCACGTCCCGTACTCGTCCAATTATTTGCGTGGGAACGACCCATGCCACCGCACCCAATAATTCCGATACGATATGTTTTGTCTGCCATCTGTTTTACCTTATCCTCAATTTTAAAATAGATTGTAAATAGGACTTACGCTTACACGCCGTCCATACGGTTTCAACCGGATTTCAAAAGAAATTGAATAGACGTAAGTCTAACGGGAAACACATATTATCATGAATCAATTGAGGGTGCAAGGGAATTATGGGTTATGGCTGCCAGCTATCAGCTGTCAGTAATTAGCAGTTAGATTTGCAGGTGATCCTAAGCGTCTTTAGTAACTGTTTGATAGATTTGTGTAAAAAAACTTTACAAAAGATAACATGTGGCTTTTTTGACACAACCTTTTCGGGCAAGAACCCTTGTATTTACTATATTTGTAACAAATATACAATTGGCATCGTTTATGCTATAGAGATAATAAAACTTCTACATGCCCGGCATGAAGATTTGTGAAGGAGCAGGAGAAGGTAATGGAAAAATTAATTGTCAAAGGTGGCACTCGACTCGAAGGGACTATTCCAGTCAGCGGATGCAAAAACGCTGTTCTCCCAATCGCAGTAGCTGCTGCAATTCTCGGCGATGGGGTTAGCGTACTTCACAATGTGCCGAACCTAACAGATGTCAATACACTTTGTGCTGTATTGGAAGGCCTTGGTGCAACAACAAAACTCAAAAATTCAACACTCTACATTGAACCCATCAGCCACTTGGAGTACGAAGCACCTTACGAACTCGTGCGAAAAATGCGTGCGTCAATCTACGTTTTAGGTCCCCTCGTAGCGAAATTGGGTAAGGCAAAGGTATCATTTCCGGGAGGCTGCGCTATTGGACCACGTCCCATCGACCTGCACATTCGTGGCTTAGAGCACCTGGGTGCGGAAGTGACTGTGCAGCAGGGATATATTTACGCACAAGCAGAACGTCTAACCGGCACAGAGATGTATCTCATGGGACAATATGGTCCAAGTGTCGGCGCAACAGCAAATACCATGATGGCTGCAACCTTGGCACAAGGTACCACGGTTATCCGTGGCGCAGCACGTGAACCTCACATCTCCGATCTCGCCCACTTCCTCAATGCAATGGGAGCAGATATAGAAGGCATCGGCACCTCCGTCTTGACGATCCATGGTGTCAAGCATCTCCGCGGGACTGAACATTCGGTTATCTCGGACGATGTTGAAGCGGGTACTTTCATGGTCGCTGGTGCTATTACAAAGGGCGATGTTTACGTTGACGGTATCACTGAACAACAACTTCCCACCGTTTCTGAAAAACTCGTTGAAGCAGGCGTTAAGCTGGATTGGGATGATAAGGGCGTACGCGTCAGCGTACCGCGTGATCTGAGAGGCATTGATGTCACGACGGCACCATTCCCCGGCTTTCCTACGGATATGCAGGCACAAATCATGGGATTGCTCTGTCTGGCATCCGGGACGAGTGTTATCGCAGAAAATGTTCACACAGATCGATTCATCCATGCCGCAGAACTGAATCGGATGGGAGCAAATATCATGCTTGATGGGAGCAAAGCTGTGATTACGGGTGTATCTGGTCTCAGTGGTGCCCCAGTGATGGCTTCCGATTTACGTGCGGGTGCAGTCCTTGTTGCAGCCGGAATGGCAGCCACGGGTGAAACTGTCGTATCACGGGTCTATCACATTGATCGTGGGTATGAATCCATCGAAGAGAAACTGAATAACGTCGGTGCAGATATTACACGCGCCAACGACTGAAACAAAAATGTGGAATTCTGCTCTTCGGAGTGGAAAGGAATGATTATTCACGGATGTTGCGAATTGTTGAAACCCACACCCCAGAAGCTGATGCTTTCCTCTCAAAATTGAAGGCGCGAGGTAAACTAACAGATGAAAGTATCTTAAAAACAGTCCGTCGTACTTTGAAGGACGTGCAAGCCGAAGGCGACAAAGCTGTTGTCCGATATACACGCAAACTCGATGCACCCCGCATCTCCGTCAAAGAACTAAAGACATCAAGGGAAGAAGTTGGGGAAGCCTACTTAGAGGTCCCGTCTGAATTTATAGACGCGATTACACACGCGCGAACAAATATCGAAAAATTTCACGAGAAACAGTTACGGACTTCATGGATGTCAACAGAACCCAACGGTGTGCTACTCGGACATTTGGTTCGTCCGTTAAGGCGTATTGGTGTCTGTGTTCCAGCAATTAGCCAGCTTCTTGTGTCATCCTTGCTGATGAACGTCATCCCCGCAACTGTTGCCGGTGTCGAAGAAATCGCAGTCTGTATCCCTCCGATGCGAAATCGGGAGATTAACCCGTATATGCTGGTTGCTGCCTCGGAATGTGGTATCCGAGAAATCTACAAATGTGGTGGAGCACAAGCCGTTGCAGCGATGGCGTATGGTACCGACACTATTCCGCCCGTTGATAAAATCGTTGGACCTGGAAACCTCTATGTACAATTCGCAAAAAAAGAGGTTTATGGACATGTTGATATAGACAAATTAGCAGGTCCGAGCGAAATCCTTGTCATCGCTGACAGTACAGCTGACCCAGATTATGTCGCTGCAGATCTGATTTCACAAGCAGAGCACAAAGCCGATTCCGCTGCGATTCTCATCACTCCTTCAGTTGGGTTCGCTGAACAGGTCAAAACCGCTATTGAGGTACAAGGCGAATCCTTACCCCGCTACGATGAACTTACACAGGCTTTTGAAAACTACGGTGCTGCGTTTATCACCTCAGACCTAACGGAGGCATTCGTTATTGCCAACGAAATCGCGCCGGAACACCTCGAACTCCACATTGAAAACCCATTTGACTGGGTCGGACACGTTCATAATGCGGGGGCTATCCTTATAGGTTCCTATTCACCAGAAGCCGTTGGTGATTATATTGCGGGACCGAACCATGTCTTGCCAACAGGAACGGCTGCACGCTATGCTTCGCCTCTAAGTGTTGACGATTTCCTGAAGAAAACAAGCTTAATCTCATATACCAAGGCGGCTTTAGAGGAAGTCACACCAGCAGTTGTTACATTGGCTGAGGTTGAAGGGCTTGAAGGACATGCTGCTGCGATGAAGATCCGATTTGAAGAAGATTAGTGGTAGTTAGCAAGCTGAGGTTAGAAACCTCGCCTACTAACCTTAATTGGACATAAGGAACATATCCGATGCTCTTCGTACCTCTCAGCTTACTCTTTCACCTCTCCGAGCCTCACATATCCACTAAGAACATATTTCTACCGCCCGTTGCGACTTTCTCGATTGTCGGATACGATGCAGAAACCGGTGCGCTTGGCATCTCTGTGCAATCCAAATTTTTCGCCGTCGGTTCGGTGGTACCGTGGGCGGAAGCCGGTGTTGGCGCGATTGCAACCCAATCTTGGGCAAACACGACGTACGGACCTAAGGGATTAAAACTCCTCAAAAGCGGACTTTCCGCAGAACAGGCGTTGGAACGTCTTATCGCTGACGATCCAGGACACGCAACGCGACAGGTAGGTATCGTAGATGCGAAAGGGAATGTCGCTAACTACACGGGTGATGAATGTAACGAATGGGCGGGTGCCATCTCAGGTGAAAACTACACGGCTCAAGGCAACATCTTAGTGGGTGAAGAAGTCGTCAAAGCGATGGGAAAAGCGTTTGAGGAAACGGAAGGTGAACTTGCCGACAAGTTAATGGCAGCCCTTTTTGCGGGACAAGCGGCAGGCGGAGATACGCGTGGACAACAATCAGCAGCTTTGCTCGTGGTTCAAGAAAATAGCGGCTACGGTGGTTTCAACGACCGATACATTGATTTGCGCGTGGATGATGCCGAGAAACCGATCGAAGAACTTCAGCGATTATTGGACATTCATAAGCAATTGGCACCTCGATAGAAGTCGCCTTTGAATGTAGAAAAAATGTTGGGGCAGGGACTGAGAGAAAAAAACGGCGAGGTTAAAAAACCTCGCCTATCTATTTTAAGGGAAACATTATTCCAGCGATTCGTCCAACACGAGGAGCGGACGTCTAAAACGGGAACGAATGTTGTTCGCAGCTGATAAGATTGCTGGTAAGCGGATGATACGACGTTCCAACTTCCGCTTGCCCGGAATATCACTAATAACAATACCTATCAGAACCGTCAGAACACCTTGCCCGGGCAAGGGAATCTGGATGATCCCTACAACAATTAGCACTGCTGCAACCAGGTTTTTTATGACCTTAAGTACTATCCGTAAAACGGGTTGGCTAACACGACGTGTTCGTCTTTTCGATTGAAAATAGTCGGTGGGTAGGTAAGCAATAGCCAGTGTGCAAAAGAGGATACTACAGATAAAACTCGCAACGGAGATAACGCCGAGTGCTACCACATGGGCTTTCAACCACCCTAAGATAATGAGACAATAAGATTTTAATGGATCAATAAATAGCACGAGGATACTCCTAAGCACATTAGCGGCGCGAAACGGTTCCGCCATCAACAGTCATAATATCACCACTAATATACGCAGCTTCATCAGAGGCGAGGAACAACACTGCTCCAATATAATCCCATACCGTTGCACCACGCTCAAGAGGGGGTGCATCTGATGAAGCATGTGGTAAATCAGGTAGATCGTCATTTTCAGGAAGATTTTGTGAGGCATTCATACCCGTTGGGGCTCCTCCACCGGGTGCTACGGCGTTTACAGTAATACCGTGCGGACGGAGTTCAAGTGCCAGACTGCGCGTGAGTCTATTCAGTGCGGCTTTGCTTACACAATAACTGAGAACGCCAACGTGAGATTCTTCGGCATAGATAGATGAGTTGTTAATGATACGTCCGCGTATCTCTTGATCTATCATCACTTTAGCGGCTGCCTGGGCACATAGCAGAGAACCCTTCAAATTAACCGCCATCACCTTATCAAATAGTTCTGGTGTAACCTCAAACAGGGGCTGTCTACCGAGTATTCCCGCATTATTGAATAAAATATCAATCCGATTAAAGGTTTCTACGGTTGTATTTACAGCGTGTTGAACCTGTTCAGGAACAGTGACATCCAAAGATAAAGCGATAGCCTTTCCGCCTTTTGCACGCACTTCGGCAGCAACGGCATCAGCACTCCTACCTCCTGCAACGACTACGGACGCGCCTTCGTCCGCGAATGCTAAACATGCGGCCCTTCCGATCCCCAACGGACCGCCTCCACCTGTTACGAATGCAACCTTATTTTCAAAACGCATCTGATCTTCCTTTTTAGACAATTCTTATTTTCTGTGTTACACTATTTTATCATAACGTCCTATGACTTTGCAAAGTTTCACACGATCTATGTCCTAGTTTTCAGTTTTTGGCTATCAGCAATCCGCAGCGTTTCAACCCAACCTACGGTTAAACCGAATATATCTCTAAATTTTAACTTGACATAGCTTGGTAAAAAAATTAATATAATTAATAATGTAGCGTAACACGTCATACATTTAAGCATAACTGCGTTTCATAAGACCAGAAAGGAATTCTTATATTGGAACAGACCCAGAAACCGATCCGTTGGTGGCCCCTTTTTGTTATCATCGCTTTGGCTGTCTTAGGGACAGTAATATCGTGGATTTTGGATGCTGGTCATCGTCAAGATAAGATTTTCTTGACCTTCGCGATAATCGCGCTTGCCACCCTTCTCGGGCTTTTGTGGTTGTTATGCTTTTCACGGTTAAGATGGCGAATTAAGCTAATTTCTCTTGCAGTAGCCGTATTAGGCATTTCGCTCCTTTTAAATTTATTTCCATTCAAAGGTTTCAGCGGCGATCTCGTGCCAATATTTGAATGGCGGTGGCAAGAGAAACTCTCAACTATCCAACAAGACGCCAGCAGTGCTTTTGACTCCCAACAACACACGACAGACTATCCGCAATACCTTGGACCGCATCGGAACGGAGTAGTGACCAGTATCAAGTTAAATCTTGACTGGGAAACACATCCACCGAAGTTGGTGTGGCGGCGACCCGTGGGAGCGGGTTGGTCTGGGTTTGCAGTCGTTGGGAATGTGGCAATCACACAGGAACAGGAAGACGACTGGGAAAAAGTGGTCTGCTACGACTTACACACGGGCGAAGCAATCTGGAGTCATCAAGACCAAGCACGCTACAACACATCTCCAGCTGGGCTCGGGCCGCGAGCGACACCAACAATCTTCGGAAACAGAGTTTATACTGTGGGATCAACAGGGATTCTCAACTGTTTGGATTTTGAAACAGGGGAACAACTCTGGAGCACAAACATCTTTGAAGAAAACCAAGCCAATCCTCCCCCTTGGGGCATCAGTATTTCTCCACTCGTTCATGGTAAACTCGTTATTGTCAGTGCTGGTGGGGCAGTGGCTTATCACAGAGAGACGGGTAAAATCGCTTGGACTGGACACAGGACACAGAGCGGTTATAGCTCACCGATGCTGACAACCTTGGCAGGCACCGAACAGATCGTGCTTTTTAACCAAGGGCTTATCACCGCACATGAACCTCTAACTGGTAATCTTTTGTGGAAGCAGCCTTGGGTAAAAAGCTATGCAGAATGTGTCTCGCAGCCGGTGCCGCTTCCCAATAATCAACTCCTCGTCTCAACCGGCTATGGTGCCGGTGCCAAGTTGTTCCAAATTTCTCGCAACCATGCAGATGAATTCAACGTTGTCACTATATGGGAAACCGTATATCTCAAAGCAAAATTCACTAATATTATATATTATGAAGGTTATCTATATGGTCTTGACGATGGTATATTCGCCTGCATAAATCCAGTTGACGGTACACGTCAATGGAAACGGGGTAGATACGGACACGGACAAACGCTTTTAATTTCTGATGTCCTACTCGTCCTTACTGAATCGGGTGAAGTCGTTCTTGTAGAACCAGACCCTGATAACCATAGGGAGCACGCACGCTTTAGCGTACTAAAAGGTAAAACATGGAATACGCCAGCACTTGCTGGTGATTATCTACTTGTACGGAATGACAAAGAGGCAGTGTGCTACCAATTGCCAATCAGAGGCACCATTAAGGAATAAACTGAATTCTTTATATCACACTTTAGCTTCAATCTATGCTCGCATCCGCTGAGGTAGGAAAAAATGAAAAAGGAGAAGACAACAGCATGTTCGGACGCATACCAAAGTTAAGTGCCTTATTAATCTGTTGTAGCATCGGGTTATTGCTTCCAATATTCACCTTGCCCGCGGCAACGTACCGAAACATCCCGAGAAAACTTCAGAAAACCATTGATTCACCTCTGGAAGCTACTTTTGAACAACATATCAAACGCCAGCGGAGTCGCCAAGTCCTGTCCACAAATGACCGAACAAGTTTTGTCGTCTACGATATCTCGAAAAATAAAAAATTGGTGTCGATTAATGAAAACCGGCAAATGATGGCAGCATCGGTCATTAAGAACTTTGTTATGCTCGCTTACTTCCATGAGGTTAGATACGGAAGGAAAACACACACTACGTCAAATAAGAGCCATCTTAAAGCCATGATCCAATGGAGTTCAAATCCATCGACGAACTATTTTATCCGACTTCTTGGGGGCCCGGCACGCGTGAATCGGATACTCCAAGCCAACTATCCGTACTTTAAGCAGACCAAGATTGTTGAATACATTCCGCAAGGTGGCCGAACCTACAAGAATATGACTTCTGCCCGTGATCTAAGCATGTTTTTCATACAACTGTGGAAGGGAAGACTGCCTTATTCCGAAAAGATGAAGTATTACTTCAAACTGAAAAATGGAGATTATATCTTTAAAAAGACATATATCCCATCATCAGTCGCGGTCTACAACAAAACCGGAACCGTCTATGGATTGGTCGGTGATGGCGGCGTATTAGTTCTTCGAGACCCGCAAGGCAAAGCGAGACCGTATGTCTTTATCGGTATGATTGAGGACAGGACGAAGACGAATCGGAAAAATCGGTGGCAGTCATTTGCTACATGGAGAAATCGGCGCACCTATATCTTGCGAAGACTTTCCGAACAAGCATATAAGTATATTTTTGAAAACCATTACGGAGGCAGATTAGCACGCCGCTAACTGCCATAAAGGTATCCCTATGCGACGTATCGTTGACATCGGCAGACGTATTGAACTCATCCCTATTGATCCGCACTTCCACGACATCACGATCGGTCTCTATCGCCAGGAATCGGTCAACGCAACTACTGGGGAAGAGACACCTGTCTTTCTGGTACACACCTATAGTCACATCGCTGGTGCAGATAAAAGGATTGAATACGTGAGGCAAGCAATGCAGACGTTGGGTGGGATGTTGCAAACACCTGAAGGGCTCCTCTATTTCCCTTGTGGCAGTGCGCATCAAGCCGCATGCCGTCGCGTCTTTTTAGAAGCTTGCAAACTCGCAACAGGGGATAGGGTTGAATCCCGTCCTTTACAGACGCTCGACAAGAAATCGCGACTCACCATCACAGTCAATTCCATTGGAGACGGAGTCTATACCGTCACCGCAGATGGCGAAGGCAGAGGCGCTGCCCGACGCGTTGCTGCGATTGCGGGGGGCTTGCTGAAATTGGGAGAAATGGAGACTCCTGAAGCCGATAGTAGAGATACCGTTGCTTTCGACTGTGCACATGCCCACGATGCCCTCGTTGGACTTTTGCTCGTTCGTGCCCCGAACGTTAGAGTCACTCTACGAGAAGACGAAATGAGTGCTGGACGCGGTGTGCTCTCGGCACCAAGCCAACAGATGTAGGATGGTTGTCGGTTGTCAGCCGTCAGCTGTCAGTTCCTCGTTTGTGTCTGTAAGAACGTTTGTCCATTCCACAGTCTCTACTGACTACACACCGCCGACAGTATTTTAATTTGACCTTCTTCGCATTTTTTATCCAACTTATGCTATAATATTGGAAGCACAGAAATGACAGAGGTGGTTTGGAAAGATGAAGATCGCAATTGGTTTTGACTCAGGATTAGCGAATTGTGGGTACGGTGTCGTCGCTCGCGGCGGAAGCGGGTTTTCCTGCTTAGCACACGGCAATATTCAAACTGATGCAAAGACACCTCATCCAGACCGACTTTTGAAAATCTATGAACACGTCATGGAACTGATAAACGAATGGAATCCATCCAAAATCAGTATAGAAACTGTTTTCTGGAATCGGAACCAGAAGAGTTGTCTACCGACTGCTGAGGTAATTGGCATCCTGCAACTCGCTGCCGTTCAAAAAGATATTGAAGTTGTCATGCTCTCTCCTCAGTCTGTCAAATCCGCCGTCACTGGCGTTTCCAATGCCTCCAAGACCCAAGTCATGCGAATGACACAAAAGCTGCTGGGGATGAAGAAACCTGTTACACCCAGCCATGCCGCAGACGCTTTAGGATGTGCTGTCGCCGCATTGTTGAGTAGAAATATCCCACAATATAAGTAACGTGCGTTGCGAGAAATTCCCTTATTGACTGAATCGTGGTTTCACAGATTTCGCGGATATATGGGGTCCAGCTTGCCTTCGTTAGTGTCTAAAGAACCCGTACCGATAACCACTTAATAAATAGAGGACAAAAAGTGCAAAATCAAACTACCAAATCAATGACGGGTCGGGAACGCGTTCTCGCCGCTCTTCGTAATGAACCTACCGACCGCACGCCTGTCTGCAACCCTACATCCGTCGCGACTGTTGAACTGATGGATTTAGTTGATGCACCTTTCCCACAAGCAAATCGAGAACCGGAACTCATGGCGCGTCTCGCCGCGACAGGATATACCGAACTCGGATTCGACACTATCATGCCGGTTTTCACGATTATTCAAGAATCGAGCGCACTCGGATGCAAAATTCAGTGGGAACAGAAGGACAACTGGCCGACTGTCAGGATGCGAGAACCGATATGGGAAGATGTTGATGACATTACGATTCCAGACAATTATTTGACCCATCCAGATATCCAATGTGTACTGGATGCGATTAAAATCCTGAAGAAAGAATACGGTGATGAAGTCGCTGTAATTGGAAAAACAATGGGGCCCTGGTCGCTCGGTTACCACTGTTTTGGTGTCGAACCGTTTCTATTGTTATCTCTCGACGACCCGGGTAAGACGAAACTGGCACTTGATCGGATGAAAGAAGCCACTGTGCAATTCGGGGTGGCACAAATCGAAGCAGGTGCAGACGCGCTTACGCTTCCAGATCATGCCACGGGCGATTTGGTCAGTGGGGAATACTACCAGCGTTACCTGCGAGACCTACACATCGAATTTGTAGAACGTATCCCTATTCCATTAATCCTGCACATCTGTGGACGTACCGTTGATAGAATGGAATACATCGCGCAAACCGGGATGGCAGCCTTCCATTATGACTCGAAAAACGAGCCACAAGAATCTATGGACATTATTAAAGAACGCATTGCTCTCGTTGGAAATATCAACAACCCTGAGACGCTATTCGCCAAAGAACCCGAAGATGTGAGTGCAGAAGTCGTGAAAAACTTAGAGGCAGGCGTCCCTCTCATCGGACCGGAGTGTGCGATCCCTCTACAAACAACCATTGAAAACCTCCAAGCCATTCCTGAAGCCGTGCAAGAATGGCACCGCACGCAAGTGTAAGTTTGAGGCTCTGTTTCCGTCGTTTTCCAACTCCTCCTTGTAGGGTGGTGCAACCGCGTTCCCGCTTACTCACCGCATGAACGATGCCGTATTTTCCACTATCTGCTTTGAAAAATTTTAGTTTGACAGCTGCTCGAACATGTGATATCCTTAAGGTGATATGTGAAAAGCATTTTTCGCCATAGCGTTTGCGATATCCCCTCACCAGTCGCTTGTGAAAGCGGCTAAAACATGAAAATGCTTTAGGAGAATGGCGTCTCCCCTCAGGTTCCCCGTACCTCTTGGACTCCACGCCGCAGACTTTTAATGGAAACACAAAAGTACATTTATTGGCAAGATGATGCCATGTTCCTTGGATACCTTGAGGCGTATCCTGATTACTGGACACAGGCAGAAACGATAGAAGCCTTAGAGGAAAATCTGGTTGATCTTTACACTGAACTCACGGGCGGTAGCATTCCATGTGTCCGAAAGGTTGCCGAGTTACAGATCGCATAAAATATGAAAAGACGAGACGTAATTCGTGAATTAAAGAAAAACGGATGTGTCCTCATTCGTCATGGCGCAAAACATGACTGGTATCACAATCCAAATACACGGGTTTCTCAGCCAGTACCTCGCCATAGAGAACTGTCCGATTCACTGGCAAAACATATTCTCAAGATGCTTAGAAATTGAGTATAAATCTGCGGGTATCTATCGATCTCGGAGCCGAGCGGTGTATTAGGATAGGTAGGATGAATTCCGTGAGCCTGCGGCAAGCAGGTTTTATTTTTTATGTTCATTGCTGATGATTTTACTGGACCGCAGAATATAGTGATTCGGATTCACTATCATTTTACACATAAAAAACATGAAAAACATAATTTACTTTTTGCTAACAGCAAGCCTGACGCTGACTTGCTTGACGTTTGGGTACACGCAAGATGCGGATTTTGACCCCTTGCGCGCATCTGATGTCAATACCGATGGTATCGTGAATATCCTTGACTTGACCCTTGTTGCTGGCTCTTTGGGCAAAGACTTTGTTGAGGATCAACACGCTAAATTAGATGTTAATGGAGACAATGTTCTGAGTATTCTCGACTTAGTGCTGATTGCAAGTCATCTCGGCAGAAAATCCGGTATTCCTTTTGAAGTCACAGATGCGAATTTTGATGAGATCGTTTTGGGTTCTGAACTACCCATTGTCGTAGAATTTAAAAACGATACCTGACCATTCTGCATACTCATGAGACCGGTGGTCGCAGAAGTAGCATTGGAATATCGCGATACTTTTAGTTTTGTCAAGTTGGATGTAATTACCCAAAGGATAAAAACTGCTGAATACCATATTCGCGGAACGCCAACGTATATTGTATTTAAAGATGGCAAGGTTATAGACCAGTTGCTTGGAGCAATGCCTAAGGCTGAATTGGTGGAGGGCATTTTAGGTGTCTTAGGGATTGAAGCGACGGAATAAGAGTTGTTGATGCAGAATTGTCTGAACCAGGATTTGCAGGATTTAGAAGATTGACAGGATAGATTGGATAGGAAAAACGGGTGAAATAGAGACTTCGCCAGTAGAGGCGGGTTTCTCACTGAAGTTTACAGGACTGTTTAAGTATTTCAATAATTCACCAAAATTTAACACAAGGAACGAAAAACTCATGAAAAAATTGACTTGTCTATTGTTGACTTTGAGTTTAACATTAGCGGTTTTGACAACGGGCTACGCCCAAGATGCGGATATTGACGCGCTAATGGCAGCTGATGTCAATGCGGACGGCGTGATAAACATCCTTGATCTGACGTTTATTGCTGCGCAATTCGGCAAAACAGTCGCTCCAGATCAGGATCCGAATCCAGATGCTAACGGGGACGGTTTGGTTAATATCCTCGATTTGACGTTTGTCGCGGGGCACTTGGGTAAATCCGTTAGTCCACCTGTGGTATTTGTTAGCGTAAACCCAGTAAGCGATTCACAACTTGAAGTGAACGACACCATTACACTTACCTTTGACAACACACCGGATGATCTAACAGTGAACACAGGCACTGCTACAGTCACCGGCAATACTGCGACAATCACCGGTCCCTTCGATCCAGGGGCACTCGCATTGACTGTTACTTGGACTGATGGCACAGAAACACTCAACTATACCGTCAGAACACCCGTGGCGTTCGTCAGTGCGAATCCTGTAGTCAGTACGAAACTTAACGTAGATGATACGATCACGCTTACCTTTGACAATACACCTGACGACCTAACAGCAAACACTGGCACCGTTACAGTCACTGGTGAAACTGCGACAATCACAGGTCCTTTTGATCCGGGAGCACTCGCGTTGACTGTCACTTGGTTGGATGGAACGCAAACACTCAACTATACGATCAGAACGCCCGTGGCGTTTGTTAGCGCAGAACCCGGTGCTGGTGTGGATCTTCTCGTGAACGATACCATCACCCTTACCTTTGACAACGAGCCAGAGGCTGTTAAAGTGAGCCCGGGGACAGCCACAACCGTTGGCAAAACTGTGACGGTAGCGGGCCCCTTCAATCCAGGTCCGCTTGTCTTGGCAATTAGTTGGGCAAACGGAGTACAAACGCTTACTTATGTCGTCCTTGAGCCCGCTGAGTTTGTTAGCGCAAATCCTGCAAGCGGTGCGGACATCGACGTGGACGATACAATCACGTTAACCTTTGACAACAATCCAAACTATGTTAGTGTGAACACAGGCACTGCCAAAACTGTTGGCAAAACTGTGACGGTAGAAGGTCCTTTCGATCCAGGTGCGCTTAACTTGACAATCACTTGGGCAAACGGAACAGAGACGCTTACTTATGACGTCCGCACACCGGATACCGAGGCACCCGAGATTACGAGTGCAACTGTAAATGATGGCGACAAAGATATTGACCCCGAAGCCATCAACAGCGGTGCGAGCCTCGAACTTGAGTTCAGCGAAGAGGTGAGCGGTAACATCAAACTGCAAACCTTAGCCGGTGTTGATGTTGGCTGGATTGGTAAAGTAGATGGTAAAACAGGGACACTCGAACTGGTAGCAGGCAAAGAATTGGGTCATGATATTACCTACGTCATCGTGGGGACAGTCAGCGATGCTGCAGGCAATGAAACCGACCTTAAGATTGCGTTCACCACGCAGAGTAGAACCACCGGTATTCCATTTGCAGTCACCGACGCGAATTTTGACTCCCTTGTGCTGCAGTCAACTATACCCGTCGTCGTCGAATTTTGGAAAGACGACTGACCCTTCTGTAAAAAAATGGAGCCAGTTGTCTCCGAAGTTGCTTTAGAGAATCGGAATACGTTTGCCGTCGCAAAGTTGAACGCTATCCAGAATCCGAAAACAGCGAATAAATATCTGGTTAGAGGGCATCCCGTTTACCTTATATTCAAAGATGGGAAGAATGTCGGACGTTTCGTGAGAGAGACTCCAAAAGAAGAGTTTGTCCAGAATGTTCTTGATGCAATAGGAAACTAAGGGTTATTAGTGTTAATAGCAGCCAGCCGTCAGCTATCAGTGGTCAGTTAAGAAGGTGGTGGGTTATGGGTAATAAGTTGTTGGTTTTCTACGCACCATTTGCTGGAGTAGATTAGGCACCTAACCTATCACAAGATTATTCATACGGGCGGATCTTTGTATCCGCCCTTTTTTATTTAACATTATAGCCTCTCGCGGTGATAGAACCACCACTCGACACACAGCACAAGCAACGCAAGTATCGCTGGGAAACGCCACATCTCCTGTGCCATCGGTTGTAAACCGGTTTGAAGTGATGCTGAGGTGTCTTCTTCTATTGTTGCAGAATGTGAAAGGGTAGATTCTGCTGGGTCAAGGAGATTAACCGTGAACCGCTCTAATTCCCGACCATCATCTGCGAAGAGTGTGTAGACACCTGCCTGATCTGTCTCAGTGAATATTGAACCGTTTAGTGGGACCGTCGTTTTGTCGGGTTTTTGCACGTAAAATGGGGCATCTGTCCTTTTCAATGCGACTCTCACCTGCTCTCCTGTTTGGAAGGCGTGCCGAGTTCTCTCCTCTTGAAACACAACAGGTTGAAGAGGTGCGGTCCCTGCCTCAAGCCACGCTAAGCACCGATAGACGAACAGCGGTCCTGATGGTATCGTCACTGGAAAAGCAGAGATTTCTGGATTGAAGGCGTCAAACTCGAAAACAAGGTATTGGGTGTTCATCTCGGTGCCGATCCAGATTAACGAACCGCTCTCTGTTTCCACAAGGGAATGTCCGGAAAGTGGTAAGTCTCGGAACGTAGATTCACGCACCTGTAATCCGTGTAGCGATACATCTGCCATGAGTGGATGTGCCACATCTGCTTTGATAACACGGGCAGGTCCACTGATGTTAGCCTCTCCTTGAAGGAACGGGAGTTTGTCTCCCGGATTGATAAAGATTAGTTGTGTTTCGGAATCAATCCCCGTAAAATCCTCTAAAATTTCTCGCACAGCAGTCGTGCCACCATCGAATATCGCTATATCAGCATCTCCAGTTCCGTTATAATCCACTGGGGCAACTGTGTTCAAGTCAACATGTTTCCCATACGTACGCAAAAGTTCAGGTAGTAAAGACTTCTGATTGTCACTGACCAGCAAGATTCGTAAGGGAGATACCCCCGATAGAATCGCCGAGGCAGTGTTATCAAGCGGAAAATCGTCTTCTACTCCAAGACTGACGCTGATAGCCTTTTCCTCTAAACCACTCGGATCACCTGAAAACAGAACCGATTTGGTCGTTTTTGGAAGCATAGATACCGTTCTATCATCAAGTGGAACGTTTTCCACTGCTAATCGGACGTTGAATTCTTTGGGTGTTTCTGTGAAATTTTGGATGCGCACCAGCACTTCGTATTGATTGTCCACAATATCAACGCTGAGCAGAACGATACCCACATTCTCCGCATCTTCACCTATAGCAATTTTATGGAGTGAGAGTGGGATATCCGGTAGGTTTTCAAAAGAATCGCTGATAAAGAAGACTTGGTCCTGCGGCGAGTCAGCGTAGCGTGTTAGCGCATCAAAAACAGGTCGGGGATTTCGGGGTGCATGGGTCGGCGTGATATTCTCTATGGCATGCCGGAGTTGTGAGGTATCAGTTGTAAAAGCTTGTTGGATATAGGTGTCTGCCCCTTGGGTCACCATGAGCATCATTCCACCACCGACAGCAATTTCCTCAATCTGTTTCAGTGCTGCCTGTTTTGCGAGTGTAAGGCGAGTTTCTCCCGTCTCCTTTGACAGCATGCTCGCAGAATTATCAACAATGAGGATCGCTTTTCCGGGCAGAAATCCAGGTTTGTGCACTATAGGGCGCGCCACACTGACGGTGAGGAGTAATATAAAAAGCACCTGCAAAAGTGGAAGAAGTAGATTCCGAAGCCGTTGGAACGGGACGTTGGCTCTCCGGTCTTCGGCAGTGGATAGCCAATGCATGATGCTTGGAACGAGGTAGCTGTAGCGGCGCAACTTCAGGAAGTGAAGTAGCACTATAATTGGGATTACACCTAACAGATAAAACGCGGTAGGATTCAGAAATTGCATTTTTGCCTCCGCGCAGTTTTTGGTCACGACCGGGAGATCGCTCCTACAGCGAAGAAACCTTTAACGGAGGATAGTCAAAATCCACTATTCAGAACTATCTTCATCCCCCTCTTTTTCCTTGAGGCTTTCGAGCACTTCGTCGGCCTCCTGTTTACCGACTTCGCCGTAATTTTGTAAACGCTCACATGCGTCCCGCACCTTGTCATGTTCGTCAAGTTCCAAATAGAGGTCCGCCAAATTTTTGTGCATCTCCCGAAACACGCCGGGCCAATTCCGATCGTCTTCCCTATCAATAATGCGAGTCGCGTTCGTAATGGCAGTGTTGACGGCCTCGTCTAATTCCGCTTTTTCCTGATTTGAGATACTAAACTCTGCCTCTTGGCGTTTTTCGTTATAGGCTTTAAGTTGGCTGAGAGCCGCATCACACTGGTTATATGTTTTTTCAATACTCAACGCACTTTCAAAAATTCTTGATAAGAATCCTAATTTCATTGCTCCTCCTGAATTAGTGTAGGGGCGGTAAGGTGGACCACCCCTGTAAATTGTTGTGGAAAAAAGTCCCGAAGTTCCGTTTATCTGGCTACCATTTTGGCACCGAACCGTGACACGCCTCCCCAACAAGTTGGGGCATCCAGTTGGGTGCTCAAACTTATCAAGGGGTGCTTGGTTGAAGGAACCCCCTAAATCCCCCTTATCAGGGGGACTTTAACTTCTTCAAGCGATTTAGAAACCGGCTTTCAATTCTCCCCACGTTATTGCCAATTTGTCGTCGGCTTCAACAGCAAGCACGCCCGGTACACTCAGCTCCATTGATGCTACTATTTCGTCTTCAGTCAACGCTGCGGCGTATATGACGACTTCGTCAATAATGGCATCTTCTACTTTGTGGAGGTTGGGATTTTCGCCTGCTCCGATGTAGATCGCTGCTTCTTTGAACTTGGGCCACTTGAAATTCTCTTTCACCTCACCGATAAATTCACCGTTGACATAGATTTTGCCATCTACGCCATCGGCAACCAAAACATAGTGATACCACTCTTTTAATTCAAATTTGTAGTCGGCAAGCTTCTTGTCGGCGTGATGTCCGGCATCCCAGAATGGATTGAAATTGGGGTCCACCATAGTGCGAAATTCGCAACATCCACCAGCGGCGGCTTCAATGGAGATAATCCCATCATACGAAGCGTGTTGATTGAGGTAAAACCACGCTTCCATCGTGATTTCCGTTTTCTCACCGATTGGGACGATAAAATCATTCTGCGCCATCTGGACGACTCCGCCCTTTAACTGTATCGCTTTGTTAAAGGCACCATCAACAAGCGAACCTTTCCCCATCAATTCTGCATCGTTGCCGTTACCGGAATCATCAGCAACCTTATTGCCGCTGAGCTTATCAAAAGAGTAATAGACAAGGATGTCCTCTTCCTCAAAGGCGTAAGAGAGACTTACAGCAAATATACAGATTGCTGATAATCCGAACAGGAATAGATTTTTTCGCATTTTTGTTTCCTCCTCAGCATTTTTATTAAATTTTAACACAAATATGGAACAGGGTCAAAGGGTTTTTAGTTTTCAGTTTTCAGTTTTCAGTTAAGAGGGTTATTGGTGGTTGGTTATTGGTACTCAGCGGTTAGTTGTGGGTTGTGGGATTGGGAAGGATGGAAGAGTACAGGTGGGTTAGGAGGGTTTGTTCCGGAAATTGGCGTTGCGAGTTAGGGCATTAGGTGGTATAATAACGGTATGACTTTTCTTGAAGCGATTCTCCTTGGTATTTTGCAAGGTTTGACCGAATTCCTACCTGTTAGCAGCTCCGGACATCTCGTCTTAGCACAGCAATTCCTCGGTTTGAAGGAACCCCTCGTCTTTTTTGATGTCATGCTCCACGTAGGCACATTGGCGGCAGTGCTGGTTGCATATCGCGATGCAATAGGACGGTTGGTGATGGGTGGACTCTCTGCACTTGGAGATAGGCATTTTTGGCGGCATCCGAGGGTGACGCTTAACAACTCTCCCGATCTGAAGTTTATCTGGCTGATTCTGCTGGGGTCCATTCCGACAGGCGTTATCGCAGTGGTATTCAAGAGCCAGTTAGAGTCTTTTTTCGAGGAAGTTCGTATTGTGAGTATCATGCTCATTCTTACGGGTGCTATTCTCCAGCTCCCTCGGCTCCGTCGAGAGAAGGTGGATAGTCCTGAGGACGCAACGCAAAGTCTGAAAACATGGCATGCACCACTTATTGGGATTGCACAAGGTTGTGCGATTACACCCGGTATCTCTCGATCAGGAACAACAATCTCGTTAGGGTTGTTTTTAGGGATACCAGCAAAGACGGCGGCGGAATATTCCTTCCTGCTCTCAATTCCGGCGATACTCGGTGCGGTTGTGCTGAAAGTTCGAGACCTCGGAGATACTACAATACCACTCTATATCGTAGGTGGCGGTATGCTCGCCTCTTTTATTGTCGGCTATATTGCGTTGCAATTTTTATTGGTCGTGCTAAACCGCGGTAAATTCTCCGTCTTCTCATACTACTGCATTGCTTTAGGGGCGGTTTCCCTCTTAATCGCCTTTATCCAGTAAGTCGCTACGCATCCGAGAACTCTCTTATTATAGTGCCGCATCTCTGGCACGACCCCAATACTGTTTAAGATGTCGCACATCTTATTGTCGCTTTGGAGTGTGTTTCGGATCCATTTCTTCCCCGTGCATCCATAGATTAGACTTGCCAGATACATCTGTAAAGGCTTCAGTCTGCAGCGTTTGAGATAGCGGAGTGGAAACCCTAAGCCGTGTCCAGAGATCGCCAGTGTACCATCGGGTTTTAGAACGCGTGCAAGTTCAGTCAGCGCGGATTTGTCATCAGGGACATGTGGCATAACGAGAAAGCAGGTTACGAGGTCAAAGGTTTCGTCTGCAAAGGGTAAGGTTGGGAGCGCAGCACGCAGCAAAACAGGCGTCGGAGTAGGCTTTTCAATCAATTTCTCGAATTGAGAGCGTCCGAACGACAAGAAGATTGGATCCACATCAACACCAACAAGGAACTTGGGTGTATCAGCGGCAAGGGCCACGAGAAGGTTCCCTGCCCCACAACCGACATCTAATACGCTTTTGCCGTTAGCATTGATCTCCAAGGTATCAAGTTGCTTGCGTGTTATCCCGTGTTCTAATTCTCGGTAAGCGTTCTGGATGTAGGAATGATGCCATTTTGTCAATTTAATAATTTCCCAAGAATAAAGAACTCACCCACTTGCTGAGGCGTTGGGGAATGGTCGTTAATTCCGCACGGAAGAGGGTTAGCCCGGCATCGTCGGTGATCGGAATCGCCTTCAGTCGATACAGCGGTGTGTCTAATGTATTCCAACCCATCTCGGTCGTTCGCGCAGAACGAAAACCGCCTGCTTTTACGATCTCAATTTCGCGTTTAGTATAGTCGCCGTTCGGATAGCTGAAATGCGAGCATTCAATTCCCAATAGTGTTTCCAAATCTGTTTTGCTATCAAGAATCTCTTGTTTACACTCTGTCTCTGTGCAGTACGGGAGGATTGAGTGGAATCGGGTGTGCGGTTGAAAGTCAACGTTCTCTGCCATCTTCTTCATTTCTGTTATATTGAGAGCTTGTCTATCTGGATACATCTTTTCAGGTTCAAAGTCAGCAGTATTTTTCAGGTGTGCTAACCGTTCTGCGTTGGGAAGTCTTTTCAGCCTTTCTTTCTCAGCTATAGATTGTCCATCTATCTTGAACCAGAAATGGCGGTGCGTGTTGACTATCTGTGTGCAGATGTAAATCGTTGGACGTATCTGGTGCTGCTTAAAAACCGGTAAGAGTTCAAAATTACCGGTGTGTCCATCATCTATTGTAATCACAACGCTTCTCGAAGGGATTTCTGCAAAGTCCTTTCGGTGGATAGCAGCAACGAGGGTATCCAATGGGATTAGTGTGTAATGGCGTGAGAGGTAGGCGATATGTTTTGCGAAAACTGTCGGCTTTGGATCGTGATAGAAGAGGATAGCAACTCGGTTTCGAGAAATCCACCTTTGGGTGAGAATTGGTATGCCCAACAGAAAAACAAAGATTCCGATTAGATTTTTAAGAAAATTACGCATATATTGGCAGATCCTGAGTTATTCCTAAACAAATTGCTGATAGATATCTTCCAACTTTCGCATAGATTCAGTGTTGTCAAACTTTCTCTGAATCGTTGTGCGGGCGTTTTTGCCTAACTCCTTCACAAAGTCAGGCTGCGTCATCACCCAGTAGAGTGCTGCTGCCAATGATTCAGGGTCTTCCGGTGGTATCCGCACACCGTTTTCTCCATTTTCAATAAGGTCAGAGATGCCACCGACATCTGAGGCGATACACGGCAATCCGACTCCCATCGCTTCGATTAACGCATTTGGTGAACTCTCGTGGAGCGAAGGTAGCACAAATACATCTGCTGCCAAAAGGACAGAAAAAACGTCTTCAGAGAAACCTGGGAATTTGACGTGCTCCGAGAGTCCGTGCTGTGCTGTAAGTGCGCGAAGTTCTGGTTCCAATTCTCCGTCTCCGAGAAGTGTGCAGCACCACGCAGTATCTTGTTGGTCCAGCATACTCAACGCCTCGATTAGATAGCGATGTCCCTTTTCGGGTGCAAAGCGTCCGACGCTTACAATTTGTTTCTCGCGAGTAGCATCTTCGCGCGGTTGAAACCATTCTTCAGTGGGCAATTCTAATAGGTTTGGGATGCTAAAAATCTCTTTGTTTGGGTATCGCTGGTGGAGATTTTGTTGAATCTGTGCGGAATTTGTGAGGAGGGTATCGGCGGTATTGTAGATAAGTTTTTCTGTGAGCCAGAGCCGAAATTTGCCGTATCTTGCGTGGTAATCGCCACGTTGTGAGGCAACAAACGGCACTTTCCGCCAGAGACCACAGCGACGGGAAAGTCCGCAGAGGAAATTGGAATACCACAACCAACTGTGCACAATGTCGGGTTTCACGCCGTTGACAATACCACCGAGCGCAAACGCCTTTTCTAATAACCGCGTGCGTCTGCCTTCGTTTGTAAGTGTAGCGACATCTCGGACGCAAGGTATCGCAGCGAGTTCAGAGATGCGTTCCCCTTCAGCACGACTGAGTACGACGTAGGCTTCGTACTGCTCAGGTGGCAACCGATTTAAGGTTTTAAGGAGTTGTGATTCGGCACCGTCTTTTGTCATGGAGTCGATGACATAGAGGATTCGCATCTGTAGTTACGCTACCAATAGGTATAGAGGAGGACTTCCATAATGATGAGTTGGGCTGTGAGTAAACCGCCGACCCAATAGAGATCTGATAGTGGACGGTCTACAAGGTGTTTGGCAACGGGAATAACGAAAAATGGTACCATCAAGATCCAGATGCGCTCGACTTCCATCGTAAACAGAGTAGAGAATGTGAAAAAGAGGAGCGTTATTAGGAAACCGATGACGAAGGTATCTAACTTTTCATGGCGGAATATCCACGGAATACGAACGTAATCACCTTCCTCGATAGACGAGGGAGCGTCCCGTCGCCAATCTATTATTGTTGATATAACCTGCCGGAGCCAGACAGTCGTTATCGGAAGTCCAACGCCGATGAGGAAGGCAAATAGGTTGGCGAAACTCAGGTGGAGATAGCGTCCAACGCTTTCATGCCCCGTTCCCATTCCCATCTCGTCTTTTTTGATGGCTGCCACGAGCGCTTCAATCGGACGAAATTCGGTCAATAGGTAAAGTAGTAGATAGAATCCGATAAACGCAGCACCTGCAAACAATAAAACCTTGAGATACTGCACGAAGCGGTCTCGTTCCAGCAATGGGACAACACACAGAAAAACGCCAACTATTACTGTTGAATACGTCATGAACATGCCGAGTGCCAGTGAAAGTCCGGTCAAAAAGCTAAAGAGACGGAATTCATACCACTTCTGGTCGGATAAGGTTTCTCGCGCTCGCGCTTCATAAAAGAGGTAAATGCTCAGGATTGGGAAAACACTGAAGGGACCGTCCATTGATGTGCCAGTGAACATCACGAAGTTGGGCGTAATGAGGAAAAGGAGAAGGGCATATCGGGCGACTTTTTCACCGTAAAGCCGTTTACCAAGACGATAAATCGGTATCACTGTGAGCGCGGTGAAGAGGATTGAAATTAAGGATGCCGATACAAGATTGTAACCGAGGACCTTGCTAAAGAACCATAAGAAAAGCACACCACCCGGCGGATGGGTGCGGGCGTGACCTGAGAGCGTCTCAAATAATTCCGGCTTGCTATAATCGCTTAGAAATGTGCGGAGTCCGACTTCATCAACCCGTGGCACATCACCGTAATACTCCAGTGAAGTCCGTGTATACGGCTCTAAGAGTGCTAAGACCTGTGTCGTTTCGCCTTCCTGTTCAATCTCACGGTATCCGTCAATTAACGCGACACTCACGTGAATGGCGATGAAGAACACAAACGCTATCCAGATTAATTGTCGCGCCGACGTACCGGAGAGCAGGAACTTGTAACAGAGATACAGGAAACCGGCACACACCAAAAGTGCAGGGAGGATCCAGAAACTCAAGTCGAAACTCGGTTCGGCGTAAAGAGGGACAACGTGCCTTCTATATCTCACTGCCCCGAGATTGAGTGCAGTCTCGCGCATGACGTAGAACATGAAGAAGTGGTAAGCTACGAAAAATAGGGCAAGCAATCCTATCTGGGCAGGAATAGATCGAATTACCTTCTGGCCGTGCTGTTGATCGTGTTCCATTTTTCCTTACAAGGTTGTCTCCTTCTGCGATGCCTGCAACTGTTGTGCGGCTTCTAACAATGCATTCGCTAAAAACTCAGGATTAACTTCATCTCTTCCGCGGAAGGTGCGCACCCGTTCGCCACGAACCTTCAGCACAGCAAGCTCTTTACCACCCAAATGAATGCCCACTTCGGCGTTGCGGGTTTCACCCGGACCGTTGACTTCACATCCCATCACAGCGACCGGAATTTTTATACCGTGTTTCTCTAAAAGTTCCTCAGCGACAGTAACGATGTTCTCATAGTCTGCGCTGGGGTCGCCACGACCACAGAAGGGACACGAGACAACATCGAGCATATCCGCTGCCATACCGAGGGCACGCAGAAGCTCTTTCGCTGTCAAGACCTCCTCAACAGGATCTCCCGTAATCGAGATGCGGACGGTATCTCCGATTCCTTCCTGTAAGAGCGTACCGATGCCGAGCGTCGATTTGACGTGTGCGCGACGCGGCGTTCCGGCTTCCGTCACACCGAGATGCAATGGATAGGAAACTTTGGCTGAGAGTTGACGATTGGCTTCTATCATCCGAAGCGGATCGCTTGACTTGACAGAAATTGCGATGTCCGTGAAGTCGTGATCTTCACAGATGTTGATGTGCCGCATCGCGCTCTCTACTAACGCTTCTGCTGTCGGAGATGGATATTTCTCTAACAAATCTTTTTCGAGTGAGCCTTCGTTGACACCGATGCGAATGGGGATATTTGCGGCTTTTGCTGCGGAGAGTACTTGAGAGATACGCTCTTCGTTACCGATGTTCCCAGGATTGATGCGCACCTTTGCCACGCCTGCATCTACTGCAGCGAGGGCATACCGGTAGTTGAAATGGATATCCGAGACAATAGGGACTGAAGCGCGTTGGACAATCGCGCTGAGTGCTTTGGCATCGGGTTCTTCAGGGACAGCAACTCGGACAATCTGTGCCCCAGCCTCGGCACATCGCTCCACCTGCGCTAACGTGGCATCTACATCACGGGTGAGGGTCGTTGTCATCGTCTGGATAGAGATGGGGTTGCCATCACCGATTGGGATGTTCCCGACCATGATTTTTCGTGTAGGACGTCTGTTGTCGATTTGTATGAGTTCTTTCATAAGGGTTGTCGGCTATTGGCTCTCAGCTCTCAGCAAACTAAAAGTTTGCGGTACAAAACGCTATGAATACTGAATTGCCCCTTTAATTATGGGCTTTTAATATGTGTTTTAAAGCAGTAATGAGTCTTTCGTTTTCTTTTTTTGTCCCGATGGTTATACGGACTGCATTAGGATAACCGTATCCTGCGATGGGTCGCACGATAATCCCCTTTTGTAGTAGTGCGTCGGCGATGTCTGTCCCTAACTGTTCGAGATGTAGCATGATGAAATTGCCTTCGGTTCGGGTGTAACGGAGTCCCATGTCGTCAAACGCTTCGTAGAGGAAGATTTTTCCGGCTGCGTTGCTGTTGCGGCTCTCTATGACGTGGGCAGTATCCTTGAGTGCCGCTCGTGCTGCTGCCTGTCCGACCAAACTACAATTGAAGGGTTGCCGAACCCGATTCAACGTTTCAACTATCGCAGGTGGGGCAATGCCGTAGCCGATACGGAGACCCGCAAGCCCATAGATTTTGGAAAACGTCCGGGTGATGATAAAGTTTCGTCCCTCTAAGACATAAGGAAGCGTCTGTGGATAGTCGGAACGCAGCACATACTCATAGTAAGCCTCGTCAAAAACAACAAGCACATCATCCGGTACCTGTTCCATAAACGCAGTTGTTTCGTCTGCGGGGACCATTGTCCCTGTTGGGTTGTTCGGGTTGGCAATGAAGATTACCTTCGTCTTACCGGTGATCGCTGCTGCCATAGCGGCAAGGTCGTGCGTATCGTTCTGCATCGGCACGACAACGGCTTTCGCACTGCATAACTTCGTTACGAGACTATAGACAACGAATGCTCCCGCTGCATAGATTACCTCATCATCAGGGGCAACATACGCCTCGGCGATGAGTTGTAGCACGTCGTTTGAACCATTTCCTAAGATTAGATGCTCAATAGAAATATCCAGATGTTGCGCGAGATCGTTTTTCAGGTAATAGGCGTTGCCGTCGGGGTAGAGATGTACCTGTTTAGCACTCTCGAAAATCGCCTGCAGTGCCAGCGGTGATGGACCGAGTGGATTTTCGTTGGATGCCAGTTTGATAATATCGGTAATGCCTAACTCGCGCTGGACCTCTTCAATGGGTTTCCCACCTTGATACGGCTGAATTGTCTCAATGCTGGGTTTCGGTTTGAGCATAACGACTTCTGGTTCTCTTTTTTTTCTTAATGTGTTGAAATGCAATGTTATTATAACACACTGCTTTATTTTTTGGAAAGTTTTTCTGGGTGTTAGTCTGAACCAAGATTTACTGGATTACGAGGATTTGCAGGATTGGGAATAATTTGTCTGAATCAGGATCTTCAGGATTGTTAGTTGTTAGCAGGTAATCGCCACGGGCAGTGAAACATGAAAGGTTCCCTTGTGATTGAGAACGTGATTGACTTTCGCTCCGAGACTTGATATAATGCTTTGCACCCAAAACAACTGGAGAAATTTATGAGACAATTTGGAACGCAAGGTCCCGTCAACCCCAAAGATAACTACGTTGTTGCGCGCAGTGAAGAACTTGCTGATTTCATTAACCGCGTTAAACAGGGACGATACATTGTGCTCTTCGCTCCTCGGCAGACAGGAAAGACTACATTCTTCCAAGATGCTCTCAAGGCACTCATAAACGAAGGGGAACACTACTTTCCGATACAACTCAATTTTGAAGAGTACGAAGAGATTACACACGCCGATTTCTATGACTCACTTTGTAGAGAGATTTGTAAAGAGATTCAGAAGGTTTTCCGAGAACGCTGTGAGACACTTTCCCAAGAATTCAGAGATTTTTTAGACAATGCCCTGATGACTAATCACATTTCAATGCGTGAATTTTTTGAACGATTCGCCACTTTAGTGGAAAATCAGCGGGTTGTTCTGATTATTGACGAATTTGACGGTATTCCGCAAGCCGCTCTCAATGGATTCCTTCGTTCGCTCCGCCGTATATATCTCACTGGACGCGAAGTCCGCTCTCCGTACAGTGTCGGTATTGTCGGGGTCAAAAACATCACACAACTCAACTACGATCGCTCCATCTCTCCATTCAATATACAGGACGAGTTTACGCTACCAAACTTCAGCTTAGAACAAGTGAGCGAACTCTTTGCTCAGTACACGGATGAAGTCGGGCAGCAATTCGCGCCTAAAGTCGTTGAAATAATTCACAAACAGACAGCTGGACAACCCTTTCTCGTCAATAGGTTCGCGCAGATTCTCACAGAGGAACTGGATATTCCGAAAACCGAGACGATTCAGATGTCTGCCTTTTCAGGAGCATACGAACAACTCTTGATGGAGAGAAACACCAATATCGAGCATCTTATCACCAATATTCGTAGAGATCCGCGTTTTGAAAGGGTGCTCATGCGTATTGCCTTTTACGGGAGCAAAGTCGATTTCACACTTCACAATGAAACGGTCAGCGAACTTGCAACTTACGGTGTTATTGCAGAGGGAAAAGACCGGATGTGCAAGATCCTCAATCCTATCTATCTCCATTGCATCATCCAAGCACTTAAACCTCTTATAAACGGACTTGAGGACGAATATTTCTCCGAAGACGGTCCCGCTGATTTTTCGGAGTATATTACACCCACCGGGCAGCTTCAGATGCAAACGCTTATCGAAAATTTCAAGGATTTCATCGGGCGCGCTGGCTACAGAATACTCCAAGTGCCGGATACGCCAAAGGAATTCGTCGGGCAATACCTCCTTTTCACATACTTGGATGAGTTCGTGAGAATCGTTGGTGCCACTATGTACTTAGAAGTTCCGACTGGTAGAGGTAGAGCTGATCTCGTCATTTCACACAGCGGACAGACATATATTGTCGAAACCAAGGTCTGGCGAAGTGAACGCGGTTACGAGGCGGGCAAGCGACAACTCGCAGCATATCTCAAGGTGGCAGGTGCGACAGATGGCTATTATGTCGTGTTTGATTATCGCGAAAATTCGGAACGACGCGTGGAAACGGATATGGTAGATGATTGTACAATTCGGAGTTATGTTATTCCTGTTCTTCAAGCGATTCCCTCGCAAGTGTGATGGTGCGTGAATAGAAGCTTCGTCTTATGACTTGACAAAAATGGGATTTTGGTTAAAATAGTCGGAAATGTCATTTCTACGGCATTAATTTGCTCATGCACAGCATGCGAAAGGAACACTCATGACACAAACACCTCCCGAATCGGCAGTCATTCTTTTTGACGGCACAGACCTTAGCAATTGGACAAGCTTAGACGGTGGCGAACCCACTTGGAAAGTGGAAGACGGGCAAATGCTTGTCATTCCTCGCACGGGTGATGTAATAAGTAAGGAAACCTTCACGGATCACTTTGTCCATATTGAATTCAGATGCCCGGATATGCCTGAAGCAACTGGACAGGCGAAAGGGAATAGCGGCGTATTCCTTCAAGGGAGATATGAAGTTCAGGTTCTGGACTCCTACGGTATTGAAGTCCCTGGAATGGGAGATTGCGGCGCAATTTACAACCAGTTCGCACCGCTCGTCAACGCCTGTAAACCACCGCTTGAATGGCAGTCCTACGATATCGTCTTCCGTGCCCCGCGTTTCAACGATGCAGGTGAGATGACTGAAAGTCCACGTATAACCGTGATTCAGAACGGATTGGTCATCATTAATAACGCGCAGCTTGCTGGTTCTACAGTTGGGAGTATTGATTCAGAAGCTGCCACACCCGGTCCACTCCGTCTGCAGGATCACGGCAATGACGTTAGGTATCGTAACGTTTGGGCAGTACCACTCCCGCTTGAAGGTTCGGATCAGTATTAGAATGGCTGTCGGTTGTCGGCTTTCAGCAAAGAAGTTCATTGTGGTAGTAACAAATAACCTAACTACCACAAGAGATTAACTGATGGCTGACGACTGACGACTGATAACTGATAACCAACAGAGAGGATTCTTATGGCAAATCAAGCTTTACCTACTATTCCGAGACGGCGACTGGGACGCACGGAACTGAGTATTCCGGTCATTCCGTTCGGCACGCAGGGGTTCGGAAACAATTTCGGTTTCGTTTCAGACGAGGACGCTGTAGCACTCGTTAAACACGCCGTGTCCATCGGGGTTAATCACTTCGATTGTGCCCGCTGCTATGGGGATTCGATGCGGAAACTCGGATTGGCACTCAAGGAAATTCCGCGCGAGGATGTTATCATTACCGGGAGACTCTGTTGCCACTCGGCAGCTAAATGGGGCGGATACGGAGAAGGCAGACCCGACTATTCGGCTGAACGCGCCATCGCTGATCTCGAAGATCAACTTGAACTCCTCGGTATAGACTACTTTGACGGCATGCTCATCCACGATCCGGGTGAAATTGATCCAACGCTTGAAAAAGGTGGCACACTCGACGGTCTACTCCAGTGCAAAGGGCGCGGACTCGTGCGGTTCCTCGGTTACGGTATGCGTCCCCACGACTTCCATCTCAAGGCGATGGCGACTGGCGATGTTGACCTCATTTTGTGCTTCAACGACTACAATCTCGTCCGTCAGACGGCTGCTGATGACATTTTGCCTGTCGCTGCGGAAGCCGACATTGGTGTTATGAACGGTTGGTCTATCCTGCGTGGTATCCTCACGGGGGTTGATATTGACGCTGAGATTGAGCGCGGACGTTGGCGCAACGATGGCGATGTGCCGCGTGCCAGAGAGATTTGGAAGTGGTGTCTGGAAGAGGACATTAATTTGTTACAACTCGCCCTTCAGTTCTGCCTGCGAGAGGAACGGATTCAAGGTAATAATATTGGGAATTTGAACGTTGAGCAGCTTGAGGCAAACCTCCGTGCTGCGAGTACACCTTTACCAGATGAGGTATGGGAGAAATATGAGGCACGGTTCGGAGGGGAAAATTAGTTGTCTGAATCGCGGATTCTCACAGATTTTGCGGATGACGCGGATTTTAAGCGGTTTGCGGGTTATGAGTTGTCTGAATCAAGATTTGCAGGATTTAGTGGATTTGTAGGATTAGGAATAATTTGTCTGAATCGCAGATTCTCACGGATTTAGCAGATGACACGGATTTTATGATGAAATTCCTGCTATGCCCTTTCCTCAGCTAATTTATCCAGGATCTTGTGGGTTGCACGTGGGAGGGGGTAATCTTGCAATGTAGATACCTTTACCCACTTTGCATCTCGCGGTCCGTTTAGTACGACCTCACCCGATTGATAATTGCACGTAAAGACATCCACGACTATCTTGAAATGGGTGAAAGCGTGTCTTACACGGGTGAGGTATTTTATGTTACTGATAGAGAGATTAACGACCTCAGCGATCTGTCGAACACAAGCGTCCTCGGCGGTTTCTTCTTCTGCGACCTGTCCGCCCGGGAACTCCCAAAGCCCACCGAGTAGCCCCTCAAACTGCCGCTGTGTGATTATAACTTCGTTTCCTCTGTAGATGATACCGACAGCGATGTGGTGTTCTGGTACGGGTTTCGTTTCGCGTCGTTTGGGGAACTCGTCTTGACGCGCCGTGTGAAACGCCTCACAAAACGCATTTACAGGACAGATAAGGCAGGTCGGTGATTGCGGACGACAGACAGTTGCTCCCAACTCCATCATCGCCTGATTGAAAATCCCCGGAGCGTCCCGATCTAAAACATCGTCTGCTTTCTGTTGAAACACCTTTGACGACTTCGCATCGTTAACCGGCGCGTCTATCAGGAACAGTCGTGCTACCACCCGTTTGATATTTCCATCTACAGCAGCATACGGTGCGTTAAAAGCGATACTTTGTACCGCTGCCGCGCTATAGTCACCGACTCCGGGCAGTTTCCGAAAGGTGGCATAGTCTCGCGGGATTTCCCCTTCCAACTCATTTACGATGACCTGTGCGGCTTTGTGGAGGTTGCGCGCTCTGGCGTAATACCCTAACCCTTCCCATACTTTTAGAACATCTTGTAGTGGTGCTGCTGCTAAATCCTGTACATCTGGAAACTGTGCGATGAATCTCTCATAGTAATCGATGACTTTTACGACCTGTGTCTGTTGGAGCATGACCTCGGAGACCCAGATGTGATATGGGTTGTCTGTGTTGCGCCACGGCATGTCGCGCTGGTAGTCTTTGAACCAGTCTAATAAGGTGTCTCGGAAGTCTTGGAGGTGTTGGGTTAGGGGTTTTTTGTGCATGTTGACGTGCAGTTATTTTTTGTCTGAATCGCGTTTGTCTGAATCACGGATTTTCGCGGATTTGGCGGATGAACGCGGATTTTAAGAGGTTTTCATTTAGGTTCTGCCCCTATATATCCGCAGCAATTCGGAAGCCGACGCTGTGGATGGCTTGGATGGGTTCGTAGGCGGCGCGGTTGGCGCAGCGGGCAGCGAACTCGCCTCGCGCTATCCATGAACCGCCGCGGATTACTTTACGTCGACCTTCGTCTGGTCCGATTGGGTTCTCGTCGGGCGAGTATTTATAGGTCTCCATGTGAAACCAGTCGCTGCACCAGTCGTAGGCGTTGCCTGCCATATCGTAGCATCCATAAGGACTGATTCCTGATGGATAACTTCCGACTGGCATTAACCGCTTGTTTTGGGCTTCAGATGTGTTCGCTCTGCTGGCATCCCATGTATCTCCCCAAGGGTATTCCCGACCATTGATACCTCGTGCGGCTTTCTCCCATTCTGCTTCTGTCGGCAAGCGATATTCTGCGTTTTCGAGTCCGTTGAGCCATTCGAGAAAATCAGTGGCATCCTGCCAACTCACACCGACGACCGGACAATCGGGGGCGTTGAGATGTTCTTCCGTCCAGAAAAGCGGGTGTGGATGTCCTGTCGCCTCTACGAATTGTGTGTACTGCGCATTGGTTACCTGATAGACCCCGATGGCGTAAGCGTCGATTAGAACGTTCCGTTGTGGTTCTTCTGGATCGGTTTTTCGGAGTCCGGTGGGGATCGTTCCCATTGTGAATTCGCCAGCGGGGATGTGGACTAAAGGGTGATTGAGTGTTTCGATGTACATGTTGAGTGTGTAGGTGCTCTTATACTAAAAATAGAGTGGAATCTTTTCGAGTAGTATAGCACATCTGTGATCTGATTTCAATCTGGTATTGTCTGAATCGCGGATGACGCGGATTTTGCGGATGAACGCGGATTTTAAGAGGGGGTTTTGGTGGCGTTTATCTGAATCAGGATTTGCAGAATTTCGTGGATTTGCAGGATTATGAACATCTTCGTGATTGATGACTGTCTTTTCAGATAGTCAATTGTGATTGTGTAACGGGTTTCAGTAGGATTAAGTTATAAAGAGATACTTCTACAGAAAAAATGATAACTCTGAATAACTGACATAATCTTTGACTTTTCGGCGAAACTATGATATACTTTGGAATGTGCTTTATTTTTATATATTTGGGAGAAAACGATGAGGAAAGAAGTTTCTGCGACGGAATTGCATCGGAAACTTGGTGAGTTGCTTGATGGGGTCTACCGCAACGGAGATCGGCTGATAGTTAAACGCGTCAATAAACCACTCGCTGCTATTGTTCCAATTGACGTCTATGAAGATATGCTTGAACAGCGAGAGAAAAGTTTTTCAGTGCTGGATAGGATATGGGAAAAAGTGCCAGCGGTGAACGAAGAAGAAGCACAAATAGACATTGAACACGCAATTACCGAGGGACGCGCGGAGAAAGCAAGTAAAAGGGGTAAGTTGTCTTCCTGATGCGCGTTGTCTTGGATACAAACCAGCATATTAGTGCAATTATCCGACCTAATGGACACCCAGCCCAAATCGTGAAATTGTGGCGTATCGGCCTGATTGAACTGGCAATATCTCCTCCAATACTGGAAGAGTTTGAGGTAGTTGTACATCGCCCACGTATTCAACAAAAACACAACTTATCAGATGCTGATATTGCTGAGTATCTTGAGATCCTCAGAACGTTCACAATTTTGGTTCCGGGAACGACCACTGTTAATGCTGTTCCTGACGACCCGGATGATAACATCATTATTGCTTGCGCGATAGAAGCAGAAGCCGATGCAATCATCAGCGGGGACCAACACCTGCTTTCGCTTGGCGCATATCAAGAGATCCCAATTGTCAGAGCAGCAGAGTTTCTGAGTGGCTATATTCCACCTCATTGACTTAGGACATTTCATAATCTCTCACCTTCTAATTTCATCCTCTCACAGATGTGAATTTATTATTTACTTAATAAAATGTGCTTTTGAAGCATACCTCCCTTTTCCATTTTGCCACATCCAATTTTTGAATCACTAAAATTAACAGTAAAAAAGGTTCATTTTATGCAACCTTTGGGTACCGTCGGCGCGTTTTCATATAATAGTTGCGGCTGCTAACCTACGTGAAATTAACAAGATAGACTTGGGAAAAACGTAGATAGCCACCATCTAATATCCAATCAAAGGAGAAAATATGAAAACTGACCGAAATGCCTTTCACGCTAACCTTTTTTACAGTTATTCACACCGGGACGAAAAATACAAAACCAATATGGAAAAAGCACTTGCCAAACTTAGGCAAGACGGATTGCTAATGGAGTGGTCTGATCTAAACATCCTTCCTGGACAATCTATTTCCGATAGGATTAGAGAAAAGATGGACGAGGCAGACATCTTCGTGTTTCTTCTGAGTCCAGACTTTATTAACTCTGATGAATGCATGAAAGAATGGAAACATGCAAAGGATCTTTCTGCTGAAGGTAAGTTGGTTTTCCGTATCCCAATCATTCTAAGGGCTTGCTCGTGGAAAGACTTACTCAGTGAAGACGATGTCAAAGCACTACCCAATGATGGAAAACCCGTTGCCGGTTTTGATAGCGAAGATACCGCGTGGCTACAAGTGTATGAAGGCATTAAAGCAGTCGTCAATCAACTGGGAGCAACCTTTATCCCAAAACCCGATTTTATAGAGGAGATGGAAAAAACTGATTTTTTGTCGTTAGAACACGTTAAACTTCAGGAAATTTATGTTTTTCCAACATTATCATACTACCCTCCACAAGCACAGGATGGGCCCTTAGACAGAGAGACAATTAACGATGAAAAAGAACTCTTAGATAAGAAATATGTCCTGATTCACGGAGAAGAAACGAGTGGAAAAACGGCTTTGGGGCGGCATTTATATCTTTCTTTAGTTTCTGATGAATCAACACCCGTCCTGCATATTGATCTAAAGGATGTAAGTAGGAACCCGAATGAGAGAGATTTTAGCGACGCATATTACCGTCAATTTAGCGGAGACTATTCACTTTGGGAACAGCAGGAAGGTAAAATTCTTATATTGGATAATTTATCGTCCAGTGCAAACCATATCGCGTTAATTGAACTCGCTACTGATCTTTTTGAAAAAGTAATTATAACTTTGCCCTCTGATACCTATTACTCCTTTTTCAGAGACGACCCACGCTTAGCCGATTTTCTCGAAATGAAAATTCAACCATTGAGCCATATTCAACAGGAAGATCTGATTAGAAAAAGACTCTCGTTGTCCGATAGGCAGGAACCCCTTACAGATGGGTTCGTGGACCAAATTGAAAGACACGTTAACTCCATAATCATTTCCAACAAAATTGTCCCCAGGTATCCGTTTTTCGTCCTATCCATTCTCCAAACATACGAAGGGTTTATGCCAGACGATATGTCGATTACCGCATACGGACATTGTTATCAGGTCTTGATTGTTGCGCGTCTCATTAAATCAGGCATATCTCGCGAGGACAATGCTATCAACACCTGTTTTAACTTCGCAGAGAATTTAGCCTTTAAAATTTACCAGAAAGGTAAACAACAGGCTTGGGAGGAATCAGATTTTAAAGAATTCGTGGATGAATATAAGATAGAATTTATTATCCCAGATTCAATTTTGAGCAGGTTGGATAAAGAAGATTACGGGATTATCAACCGCGATGGTTCTTTTAGGACCCAATTTATGTACTATTTTTTCTTAGGTAGATATTTGTCAAAAGAAACTAAGAAAAATAAACCCATAATTGAGCGGATGTGTGAACAGAGTCATGTGTCTTTAAACTACCTAACGCTTCTATTCGTTATCCATCACACAAATGACAGTGAAATAATTGACGATATTCTGCTTCGGACGCTGTGTACTTTGGATAATGTTGATCCTGCAAGATTAGATCCAAGTGAAACATCCATTTTTAGGGAAATCGTTGAAGCACTTCCTGAAAATATAAGGTCCGACAGAAGTGTAGAAGAGGAGCGAAGAAAAGAGAGGGAGCACCGTGATATTAACGAAGAGGAAGATGTTCCAGAAGAAGATTCGGAAGAATCGACAGATGAAGATCCTGGCAACGACATCTATCGAATTCTAAAGAACAATGAGATTATGGGGCAAATTCTTCGAAACAAATATGGTAGTTTGACAAAGGCGAGAATTAAGGAAGTCATTGAAATCGTAGCCGACAGTGGCTTGCGCCTTGTTTCATTGGGTCTTGTGGACAAAAAGTGGATAAACCATGAAGCAGACTACCTGCATAAGAAGTACCCGGATCTTGACATTGAGCAGATTAGAAGAGTCATCCAGTTCTTTTCGTTCTGGTGGACAATGACAAATATAGAGAAAATCGTTGCGGCGGTAAACGTCCCAGAGATTCGAGAGGTTGTCCACGAAGTGGTGGAGGAAGAATCAACACCAGCCTATGATCTGATTGGATATTTTAACCACCTTGACAGCGTGGAAGAACTTAATCGTGGCATTAGGAATGAACTGGATACTTTATTAAAGCGGCACAACGACTTTTTCATCAGGCGGGTGTTGTCTATAAGGACGCAACATTATATGAATACACACCGTAGCCCTGCACGTATTGAGCAATCAGTTTGTTCCTCGTTGAACATTAGATATTCTTATACGCCGATAAGAAGTAAAAAGTGATATTCACTAAAGAAGACTTGTAAAGCAAACTCGTCCCACAGTAAAATAGTTATCAGTTGTCAGTTGTCAGTCATCAGTTAATGGATTTGGGTGATAATTACAGACGACTATACGCATTAATTTCACAGTTTTTCACAGTAAATGCGAAAAAAGATAATTTCAAGATAGCGTCATAAACACACGTAGCGACTGGGTTTTGAGCGGTTTTATGGAAGGTTGTTGTGAAAGTTACCGTGAAAGTTTGTGTATGGGATTGCCCGAATTTGAGCGAAAGTGCACAGCACTGTGACACTCAAAGTGCTGTTGAAAGTGTCAGTCAAAGTGTCAGTCAAAGTGACACTCATAGTGCTGTAAGTGACACTCATAGTGCTGTTGTAATTGCTGAAAGTGCTGTTGTCTGAATCAGGATTTGCAGGATTTTTAGGATTTGCAGGATTATGGTCTGAATCAGGATTTTCTGAATCAGGATTTTCTGGATTCATAGGATTTGCAGGATTATGGTCTGAATGCACGTCGCATTTGGTCGAGTACGCCGCAAATCAGAATTTTCTGGATTTTGCGGATTTGCAGGATTATGGTCTGAATCGCGGATTTTACTTAGCTGTCAGCTGTCGGTTGTCAGAAAGAAAGTCGGGTTTCGTTCACTGTCTGAATCAGGATTTTCTGGATTTTTAGGATTTGCAGGATTACTTTTTTCTGAATCGCGGATTGGGCGGATTGGGCGGATTTTCACGGATTTTAAGAAGATTATGAGTTACGGATTATATGGATTTAAAAGATGCATTGATTGGACGTAAGGGTTCCTGTTGACGTGTTGTGTTGGCGCACGGGTAACGGGATGTGAAAATATACGGAATGCAAAGCCCAGATAACGACTTTACGAGTTCCAACTTTACGAACTGGGTGGTGCAGAACCTTAGCGTGATTGTAGCACGGGTTTCCAGTGTCCTGCGAAAGTTGGAAACCCCACGACTTCTTGAGATTTTAAACAGCCTTTTTTACGTGGGATGAAACCGGTTTCGGCCCGGAGGACTGTGATGCTGTTGTTGTCAGGCACTCCTACCACGACTCATTGAGATTCTAACGGACCTTGTTTTCTACGGATTATAGCGAAATAACAGTCTATCGGATGTTCTGATGAACTGGACTATATTGCTCCAGATTTCACTATAAAAATAGGTTCGGTTTCTGATGTCCGTTCTTCGTCAGTCGAACCTTCCGCAACACATCGGATTTCTGACGACACATCGTATGGAATGAATAAACAGTGGCGGGTTCCATTGGCGTCGTCTCCAATGACCTGCCCCCACGACTCGCTGAGAATTTACGCGATAGTTTCCGTGTTGATGTTCTTCTGTCTCTGTTTGGGATCGCGACTGCCAAAGAGACTGCCCACGGACTCGGATTACTGAGTGTTCGAGCGACGTGTTATGCGGTGTAAAGTGGGTTCTCGGTCGTCGCTTCACCGAGTACCTCCCGCACCTCTAAGAGTACTAACTCGTAGAGTCCGTTATTGGGCGTTGCATTCTACATGACGTATTGAATGATACGCTGTGATTAATTATAGTGTGTATTTTGGATGGAATCAACTGTGATTTGTGTAATGTGATGTCGATTTGATGTTGATGTGATGTCGATATGATGCAGGGGGATATTTTTTGTGGTTTTTTTTTCTGAATCGCGGATTTTCGCGGATTCGGGTGTATTTTGTGGTTCGACGGTCTTTGATAGATTGTTGAGTTTAACTTTCTGTTCAACCCAACCTACGTACCAGGGGCATTTAGTTTTAAGAGATAAGTTTACCCATGTGAAGCATTTCTGTTGATGGACGCCCGAACTTGGTCGGGATAGTGCATTTGCCCCGAACAAGAATGTAATACAAGGAATGGATTTAGTCTCTATAGACTAAATCCGGGCGTCCGGACGTAAATTATTGGAAAACTAAATGTCCCTGGAAATTTACAGGATCATGTAGTTTTCCAGTAGGGGAAATCTCTGCATCCCCTCTGCTTTCTGTAGGAGCGAGCTGTGCTCGCGACCCCAGTAATCGGCGTTGATTCATGCGATGTGCCTTCCTGCCTCGCCGGTCTTCTGTCTAAATTCCTTACCATTTCCTCTAACATTGCAGGGGCATTTATGGTAAACCTTAGAATTAATTAGACATTTTCATATTCTTGAATAATATCCTCAAGCGTCGCGTCAGGGTTATATTCACGTTTTCGTTTGATATTTGCGAAATCGTGTTCAATCGGATTGTAATCCGGGGAATAAGGGGTAGAAATAGCAGACTCGCCCCCGTTGCCTCTACGAGTTCTCGCGTCTCAAACGTCTTGTGGAGCATCGCATTATCCAAGATCAGAACGTGATTTGCCGTCAAACGCGGACATAACATTTCAGCTAACCAAGCGTTGAAATCCGCGGACTTACACCCGCCTTGAAGCAGACGCACAGCCGTGAACGTCCCTTGAAAACGAGCAGCAAGGAGCGTCCGGGTCCGAGTGCGCTGGCTTGAGATAAGCCCATAGACGGCTGCTCCCTTCGGGGCATATCCGTAGCGTCTATGACTTTCGTCTCTGAACCCGCTTTCATCGGCATAAATCACGGATTTGCCAGCTTCCTGGAGTTTGGCAAGTTTTTGCCGGTAGACGGAGCGTTTCTTCGGACATCGCTCCTTATAGCCGAGTGTTTTTTTTTTCGCGTGATACCCAGCGTTTTCAAGCCGTAGTAAACGCAAAACTCCGAGACGCCAAAATGAGTGGCACGCTCCATCTGGGTTTGATCCGGGAAGTCAGCGACATGTCTTTCAAGTGCCTTGAGGTCAAGGGTTCTCGGACCCCGGGGACCCGGTTTCTGACGCGCCAATGGATCTTCGGCGTTCAACCACGTATAGAGGGTTGAACGTGCGATAGAAAACTGCTGGCAGGCTTGGGTCTTTTTACCGCCAGCTGCGATAAAATCTAAGACGCGTTTGCGTAAATCTGAGGAATAAGCCATAATACGAAAAGTCTAATATAAATCTAATAATATGTCTATTTATTTCTCTGGGTTACCATAGTTTTCCAATAATTTAATTTGGACGCCCGGATTTAGTCTCTATAGACTAAATCCATTCCTTGTATTACATTCTTGTTCGGGGCAAGTGTGCTACCCCGAATAAATTCGGGCATCCATTCACAGTTAACCTTCACATAGGTAAACTTATCTCTTAAAACTAAATGACCCTATCCATTTGTAAAGATGCCTTGATATTCTGCGTTATATAGGCTATAATTAAATATTAGTTTTAAAGTCATAAGCAGACATTAAACTGGTAGTTAACGCTATCCGAAGCACCCATTCTAAACATGAGAATATGAAATGACAAGAAATGAGATTATCAAGAAATTCCAGAAATTGAATCTATGGAAACGCGACGGAGAAAGGGCTGTGCATAAACCCTTGCTTGTTCTGTATGCAATTGGAAAGTTGCTGCGCGGAGAAGATAGACTCATTTCATACGCTGATACAGAGGAGGATCTTCAAAACTTATTGAAGGAGTTTGGACCGTGGCGTTCAAATTACCGCCCTCAGTACCCGTTTTGGCGGCTACGAAACGACAAAGACAAAGTTTGGGAAATACCTAATGAACATAAAATTGAGGAGAGCAAGAGAAAGAACGGAAAATCAACGGGAGAAGCGATCATAGGTGACTTGAGGAAACACGGTGTAGGTGGTTTCCCTGAACCAATAGCCCATAAATTTCAGCAAAATCCTAAAGTGGCTTTCCGAGTCGCCCGTGACCTATTAGATGCCCATTTCCCAGTCTCGTATCATGAAGACATTTTACAGGCAGTTGGCATTCCTTATCTATCACCCGTGCCGTACTTGAAGCCTCGAGACCCAAAGTTCCGAGAAAGCGTCCTAAAAGCCTACGAATATAGATGTGCTGTCTGTGGCTTCAACGTAACATTGCGGAATCAGCCGGTGGCATTGGAAGCCGCTCATATCAAATGGCATCGTGCTGGGGGACTCGATACAGAAGTAAATGGATTGGCTCTATGTTCGCTACACCATAAATTGTTTGATCGCGGTGCTTTCAGGCTGTCTCTGGAATGGGAAATTTTAGTATCAGATGACGCCCGTGGATCCGTCGGTTTTCAAGAATGGTTGATGCGGTTTCACGGAAAAAAAATCAATTTTCCGCAAAGGCGATCCTATTATCCAAATGAAGAGTGTATTCAATGGCATGTGAAAGAGGTGTTTAAAGGGGATTATCGGGAAGTGTAGCCAACTGAAGCGAAAAACGGACTATCTTCATGATGATAGAAAACCATAAATTTATACAGATATGAGGAGCAAAAATATGAGAAATAATGAATCTATATTAACAGAACAAGGATTAACCCTCAATTCCTTAGAGGTACTCCTCAATAAAGATAAACTTTCTTTGCTAAAGACAACGTACTCATATGACCTGTACTCTAAGTACAAACTTAATCCGAATTTCTACATTTACAGGTTTGATGATGATTTATATATTTGGAAACTTTGTCCAACTGATGAGCTTTTACCCAAATCTTTTAAGGAAACAGAAGTAACTATTGAAGAACATGCTCCGATTTTTGTAAAAATCATAGAGCAATCTATTGTCCAATTTTTCAGAAACTATAATCGGCAAATTTTCCTTAACCGCTATGATTCAAGTTGGGAAGTTGAACTACCAAAAGAAAAACAAAGGAATTTTGGTGCTTTATCTTTGATGCCAACTTTAGTGTTCTGTTTAAGAAACCTCTATTCTAAACTGAATGGACAGCAGGTTATCGCTTTAACTCTCAGAAGGCGTATGAAACCGATGTGTACTGCCCCCCTAAATTCGGGCCACTCCCTAAACCAAGATTGTGGTATAATATCCACGACTTGAAAGGAGGCCCCAATGGCGAAACGAAAACGAAGAACCTTTACCCCTGAGTTTAAAGGCCAAGTTGTTCTTGAGGCACTTAGCGGTGAAAGTTCGCAAGCAGAACTGTGTCGTCGACATAACCTAAGTGAAGATCAACTCTCGAAGTGGAAGCAGCAAGTCGTTGAAAACGTAGGATCTCTGTTTGTCTCCACAGATCAGCAGTCCAGCGAGGCAGCTGAGCGTATCGCCCACCTTGAACAGCTCGTTGGGCGGTTGACTGTGGCATTAGATATTCAAAAAAAAGCAGCGACTTGGTTAGACCAAAACTGACGGAGCAGCGAGAAATAGTTGAGGCACTCCGGAGGGATTATTCCGTTCGACAGATATGTGAGGTGCTCGGTTTCACCCGGAGCAATCTCTATTATCACCCCAAACAGGACCCGTCTGAAGCGGTTCTCCGGGATGAAATAGAGACGTTGGCACTGCGGTATCCGACATACGGATACAGGCGTATCACAAAGCTCTTGGTACGTATGGGATACAGCGTTGGATCTAAGCGTGTCGCCCGATTGATGAAAGCAACAAACTTATCGGTGTCCGTCAAACGCGTCTGTCAAACCACGATCTCGCTTGACAGTGTGCGTCCGTGGGTCAATCGCCTCAAAGACCTTGAAGTCTCCCGATGCGATCAGGTCTGGGTCGGTGATATAACCTACGTCCGTCTGAAAAGATGCTTCGTCTATGTTTGTTTGCTCATGGATGTCTTCACGCGTATGATCAGAGGCTGGCAGGTGAGTCGCCACTTGACGCAACCCCTGACCTTGAAACCTTTAGAGGCAGCCTTACGTCAAAGTATCCCGGAGATCCATCATTCGGATCAAGGCGTTCAATATCTTTCAGATGCCTATGTTTCGATGCTCAGGCATCATGGCATTGAGATTTCGGTGGCACGTCGTGGGTGTCCTTGGGAGAACGGATATGCTGAAAGACTTATCCGCACCCTCAAAGAAGAAGAAGTTCACCTCAACGACTATGAAAACATCCATGAAGCGAGAAATCGTATTGGACATTTTATCGAACACGTGTATCACCAAAAACGCCCTCACTCGGCGTTAGACTATTTGACGCCTATGGAATTTCAGAAACAAAACTTGGATTAAATTTGCGAAATTGTGGTCTGAATAAACGGTGGCACTTCATGTCCTTTGAACAAATCTTCAATTGTTGTACTATGGTTATCTAATTTCAATTTCAAATTCTCCTTATCTGACATTTCTCACAATTATTCGGCTCATGTGAAAAATAAGTGCAAATGAAACTTTTTACCCCTATGGACATTGACTTCGTGAAAACAAACGCACACACATTTTACATGAGCGGGTCTTTTCTAATTCTTCTAAACCTAATAACATCAATGCGAAATATCTATGAAAAACCCATTTAATGGACGATTTCATTCTATTTTGTATTGAAAATAAGGTGTTTTTTTCACATAATAGGGACCTATCAATTAGCGTTTTTTAGCATTTTCATAACCTCATATTGAGAGACCGTTGATAAATAATGACTTCTGAGTGCTTTTGAGAAATACCAGCTTATCTATTCTTCTACTTCTCCAAAGTGATTTCCGAAATACTGAAGTGCCAACGTTTATTTAGACCACAATTTAGCAAAGTTAAGACAAGTTTTGTTGCTCGAATTCTATAGGTGTCAAATACCCTAACGCCGAATGTGGGCGTTTCTGATGATACACCTGTGTGATAAAATGCCCAATGCGGACTCTGACATCGTGAATGTCCTCATAGTCATTTAGGTAAACTTCTTCCTCCTTGAGGGTGCGGATGAGCCTCTCAGCATACCCGTTCTCCCAAGGACATCCGCGACGGGTGACGGAAATCTCAACGCCATACTGTGCGAGCGTCGAGAGATAGACATTTGAAAGATACTGAACGCCTTGATCAGAGTGATGGATCTCTGGAACACTTTGGCGTAATGCTTGCTCTAAGGGTCTCAAGGTCAACGGTTGGGTCAGGTGTTGACTCACCTGCCATCCTCTGATCCTGCGAGTGAAGACATCCATGAGCAGACTCACATAGACGAAGTGCGCCTTGAGTCGGACGTAGGTAATATCGCCTACCCAGACCTGATCGCATCGACAGACCTCAAGGTCTTTGAGGCGATTCACCCACGGGTGCATGCCCTCAATAGAGGTCGTCGTTTGACAGATACGTTTGACGGACACCAAGAGATTCGCAGCTTTCATCAAGCGGGCGACGCGTCTATACCCAACGGGGTATCCCAGACGCACCAACATCTTTGTGATACGCCGGTACCCATACGTCGGATATCGCACAGCTAACCGCTCTATTTCCGCTCGCAGGACTTCTTCAGACGGGTCACTTTTCGATTGATAATAGAGACTGCTCTTGTTGAAACCCAGCGTCTCACAAATCTGTCGCACCGAAAAATCCGTCCGCAACGTCTCAACAATGTATCGTTGTTTAGACGGCGTTAACTCAACAATGTCGATGCTTTTTTTTGGATTTCCAACGCCAGCGTTAACCGTCCAACAAGCTGTTCGAGTTGTGCGATGCGCTCGGTCGCCTCGTTAGAGTGTTTATCCGTCGAGGCAAACAGAGAAGCTACATTTTCAACGACTTGCTGCTTCCACTTCGAGAGCTGGTCTTCGCTGAGGTTATGGCGACGACACAGTTCTGCTTGCGAACTTTCACCGCGGAGGGCCTCCAGAACGACCTCCGCTTTAAACTCAGGCGTGAATCTTCTTCGTTTTCGTTTCGCCATCGGATTCTCCTTTCAGTGAGATTGGATTATATCACAATCTTGGTTTAGAGAGTGGTCTAAAAAACCGATGGCAGTACATTTATTCCTACGGCTCAACCTGTTACTATTAAATACCCCAACTTAATGGCGAAGAAAGTTAGCGAACTTAAGAAAGTACCCAATTGGGATTACTCAATGCTGGACAAATTAAAGGACACCCTTTGGTTTATATAAATGCTAATAATTGATGAAGTAAAAAAACTAAAACAGATTCTTCTGAATAATTCCAGCTTAAAGGAACAAGCTTTCTATCAATTCTTACTGGATGAACCTTTAAGCTATCCTGTGAAAGGGAACCTAACTGAAATTGAACAAATTTGTCTTTCAGTTTTCGGTGGTGATCTTTCATCAAAACAGAAATTAATATCTGTACAAAGAAACACACAACCAATAGGTAGGATGCATTACACGAAGAACTTAATTGAACTGTCCGCGATGGCAATAGACGATATTGAATTAGAACGAAAGAATCTAATATCATATAGCGAAAAGTGTTCAACACGGGATTTTTTTATTCTCAACAAACTATTTCCAGACACTTTCTCTAACCCTCCACAACCACGAGGAGCTATTGATCAAATTGCATTGCATCTTTCTGAAAGCAATTTTCCACAAGATGGGTGGAAACAGCTTTTACTCACTGCGGTGTACGAAAACCCAGATCTGACAGATTTCTATATTATAGAACAAGGATACTTACAAGCAATGGATGATAATCCGATTGTCCATCGAACAAATGACATCATTTATTTGAGAGATTCTCTTACTCAAATCGCCGTGAAAACCGAACGTCGCGTGATACTCACTATAAGGATAGTTAGTGTCCTCATTCTGATTCCTATATCTTACTGGTTATTCCCCTTAATTGTCAGAAACTGGAATGATGCCGAACCAATTATAGCAGGTATTCAACTTCTCTTTTCTCTAATAGGAATCTTATTTATTTTATTTGTGGGATTTATTCCAGATAAGATAAACATCATCAATTCCTGTAGGGAAAAAATTATCAATTGGGTGTTTAAAAGAAAAGGATTTAATAGGTCAGAGTTAAAAGAAACATTAGATCGACTCACAAATCAAGACGAAACCCAAACCATCACTTCCCAAGCGCCTAAGAAAATAAAAGACTTCTCCGACCAACACAGACAGTAGACTAAGTAAAAAATAGTGTTCTATAGACATGGCACTCCACTGAAGTGTGGAGATGGTGAGTTATTGATGGGAATCGAGCGTTGAGAAATTCGGAGTTAGAACCCCTCACACAATAACGAATTAGAGATCTATGATTTTAAGGGATGATCGGCGAGGTTAGGAAACCTCGCCTACAGTGCGCGGGTGAAACTTTTGTCCCAACCAAAGATCGCTCCTACAGGAAGATGAGATGGGTTGATATGGTATGATGGACAGTGGGAAGTATTGTTAGCAGTCGTAGAGAACGGCGAGGTTAGGAACCTCGCCTAACTTTTTAAGGGGAAACTGAATCTCACAATTCCCAATTGACATATCCTAACAGATATAGTATTATTTGTACACTCGCAGAGATCACTGACCTCTGGATGAAGGGCATTTTTTGGAAATGAGAGATCAGCGTACGCTTTTTGATTTAACGCAAGATGGTCTTGTCATTGGGAATAAAATTCAGCGGATTTTCCCTGAATTTGATGTGTCTGCTTTTGTTACGGACGTGCAGATGGAGATGGAAGGGCAGACGATTCATAATGTGACAAACGCTATTGGACGCGTGTTACGAGATCATTTGCCAGAGGACTATTCGGATGCGCTGGTTATCTTGATGAAGTATGTTGATATCGAGGCTCCATCGAATCCGGGACGGCACTCTACAGCAGAGGTTGAGACGGCTCTGAAACCGATTTCACATTTTGTTAGCCTCTACGGATTGGCGGATTTTGAGGCTTCTCTGGACGCTTTTGAAGTGCTCGCGAAACATCGGTGTACCCGTGGTGGGGAGATGCGTGAGTTTATTATCAAAGATCCGAATCGGTGTTTTGAACGGTTTAGTACGTGGATCAAGGATGAAAACGCGAATCTACGTCTGTTTGTGTGCGCGTCGCTCTGTACACGTGGAACATGGCAGAAATGGCTACGATCCTTTATTTGAAGATCCGCAACCGATTTTGGACCTTTTGGAAGTCCTGAAAGACGACCCAGATGTGCGGGTTCCGGAACAGGTCGCTACGGATACGCGCGATATTGTTAAGGATTACCCCGACGCAGGATATGCCACGTTGGAGCGGTGGCGTCAGGTTGAAGAGGTCCGAGAAATCGCAGCCTTGCCACCCATCCAGCTCTCACCTGACGAGATAGAATATGCCATCTCACTTTTCGTCATCTGACAATCAACAACCGACAACTAATACCATTTTTGATTGACGAAATTTCATAAAGTGTATTATTATCACATTTTAAAATCAAAAAAATAGTATTATAGAGAGGGAAATGACTAATGGCAACAAATATTCGAACCCACCTGACCTTTGATGGCACTGCTGAGGCGGCAATGAACTTCTACGTCGATCTATTCCCTGGGTCTGAAGTTATCAAGGTGTTCCACTACGACGAAGGAGAAAGTAAAGGTAAAATTCATCAAGCCTTTTTTACGCTGGGGGGTCGGGAATTTATCTGCATTGACACCCCGATAAAGCATGATTGGGGCTTCACACCGGCTATCTCAATCTTTGTTGATTGTGAATCAGAAGAAGAACTTGAGCGGCTGTACTCAGCACTTGCTGCTGATGGGAAAATACTTATGCCACTGGACAACTGGGGGTTTAGTCAGCGGTTTGGTTGGGTAAACGATCGCTTTGGTGTCTCATGGCAACTCAACCTTCCATAGGAGAAAAATTGCCGATAAACTCGATTATCATTTTGACATTCTCGGAAGTTAGCTGTCGGCTGTTGATTGTCTGAACCAGGATTCTCAGGATTTTTTGGATTCTCAGGATGATTCGTAATAGCGTTTAGTAATTAGTAGCCGGTAGTGAATCTATTGAAGGAGTTTTTATCCATGACTGGTGAAGAAAAATTTCAGGTCGATCTTGAAGGGTATCTTGTTATCAAGAATGTTCTCACGCAAGATGAAGTTGCTGAGATGAACGCTATTATTGATAGTGGGGATCGTCAAGGACCGCCGAGTCTTTGGGGTAAGCCGTTTCAGAGGCTCATTGATCATCCGAAGATTCTGCCGTATCTTGTTGAACTGCTGGGTCCGAACGTGCGTTTGGATCACGATTATTCTCTTTTCATGGAAAAGGGACAAGGACGCGGTGGATTACACGGTGGTGAGGACGGTGGACGTGCGGGTGGACGCGTCGGCGACCATTGGTACAAATACCGAGATGGACACATGCGGAACGGTTTGTCTGTGATGACGTATAATCTGGCGGATGCACCGAAAGGCGCGGGTGGGTTCTCCTGTATTCCGGGGAGTCATAAGACCAATTTTCCGACTGAGATTCCGCAGGAGGTACGACGGTTTGAGCGTCCTGCACACTATGTCGCGCAACCACCTGTTGAAGCGGGGGATGTGCTCTTTTTCACGGAAGCACTGATTCACGGGACGATGCCGTGGACGGCGGATCACGAACGGCGTGCATTGCTCTATAAATACAGTCCTGGGCATTCGGCGTGGTCGGATAACTATTATGACATCAGTAAATATGAAGGATTGACGGAACAACAGAAGCGGTTGTTGTTGCCACCATCGGTCGGCAGGCGTCCTTATGTTATTGAGGAAGGCTGACCGCTGACCGCTGACCGCTAATTATCGGAAAAGGAGTTTTATCCATGACAGGCGAAGAAAGATTCAAGGTAGACCTTGAGGGGTACCTCGTTATCAAGAACGTTTTGACTGACGATGAAGTCGCTGAGATGAATGAGATTATTGATAGAGAATCCGCCGATAACCTGAGAGGACACGGCGATAGAGTGTCGAGTCTTTGGGGTGATCCCTTTAAGAGCCTGATTGACCATCCGAAAATTCTCCCTTATCTCCTCGAGTTATTGGGTCCGCACGTCCGCTTAGATCACGACTACGCCATTTTTATGGATGAAGGACAAACAGGCGGTAGATTGCACGGCGGTGAAGATGGTGGTGGTCCCGGCGGTCCTGAGGCGGATCATTGGTATAAATACCGCGATGGTATCATGCGAAACGGATTATCTGTGATGACGTACAATTTAGCGGATGCACCAGAAGGTGCGGGTGGATTTGCTTGTATCCCAGGAAGCCACAAGAGCAATTTTTTGCGAGAATTACCATCAGATGTCCAACATTTCGAGCGTCCCGCGCACTACGTTGTGCAACCGCCTGTCGAGGCAGGAGATGTGTTGTTCTTCACTGAAGCTCTTGTTCATGGAACGATGACTTGGCGGGCAAAACATCAACGACGCTCGCTGCTCTATAAATACAGTCCCGGACACTCGGCGTGGTCGGGAGAGTATCACGATCTCAGCAAATACGGCGAATTGACAGAACAACAGAAACGGATGTTGTTGCCACCGTCTGTGGGGCGTCGTCCGTATGTTGTGGAAGCGGGGTAGTTGTCTGTCTGAATCGCGGATTCTCGCGGATTTCATAGATTGCGCGGATTATGGGTGTTCAATGTTTTTGGTTAGGGAAGACCGGCGAGGTTGCAAACCTCGCCTACCGAGTGAGGATATCATGGCGAAGGTTCAACTCACTGGAAATCAGAGCGACTTCCTTAAGATTGTTGTTGCGGCTGCGGGGCGCGGTGATCTTGAGACGGTTCGCGAATTGCTTGACGATAAACCGGCTTGGATTCACACTGTCGGTTCGCACGGTCGGACGATGTTGTGGGAAGCGGCATACCGTGGCAGGTTAGAGATGGTTGGATTTCTACTGGAACGGGGTGCGAATATCAATCTGCCGGGCTGCTATCACATTCAGCACCGTCTTGAACTAACACCCTACTGTGTCGCACGGTACGAAGGACGCGACGACGTGGCGGACTATCTGCTCCAGCACGGTGCGACGAATGATATTCATACCGCTGCCTATCTCGGAGATTACGATACTGTCCGCTCACATCTCAACAACGATCCAGATCTGGTCAACAGCGGATACCTACAGGCAGTAATGCTGCCGTCGGGAGGCCCTGTTACTTTTGAGCATCGAGAAGCAGCGTGGGCAACCCCTCTCTGTTATGCTATCGTGAGCAGGACCATCGCGGTCGCGGTTGTTGAACTCCTCATCTCACGAGGTGCAGCAGTCAAGCCCCACAGCGAACGCTTTCTGGATTACGCCGCCTCGGATGATCGAGTGGAGATTGCCGAGTTGTTATTAAAAAACGGCGCGGATCCAAGCAAAGCACCGCGTATCTTGGACGATGGTTCGGAAATAAGCGCACTGTTTAAACGTTACGGTGTTCCACCTGAAGACATAAACGCAATGGGTCCCATGGGTTGGCCCCAACTTGTTTACGCATGTCGCGGTGATAATCGGGAACACCCTGAAGAAATCGAGAGGCTTTTGGAACTCGGTGCTGATATTGATGTTCGGAACTACAAGGGGAAAACGGGGCTGCATTATGCGGCGAAGGCGGGGTTCCTCAAAGTCATCAACGTGCTCATTGAAAAAAATGCGACTGTTGATGCCACTGATGATAGCGGCGAAACGCCGTTGTTTGATGCGATCCGCTCGACGATAAAAGATAGTGAGAAACAGTTGGCAGCAGTGGAGGCATTACTTGTCAAAGGTGCGAGTCCGAATTTTAGGAATCAGAAGGGGTTAACCCCACTGGAAGTGGCGAAACGGATGCGGAGAGCACATGCGGGGAAAGTTGTTGAATTGTTGCGAGAGTATGGAGCGTATTAGTTTTTGGTTATAGGTTATAAGTTATAAGTTGTTGGTTGTCTGAACCAGGATTTGCAGGATTTTTAGGATTTGCAGGATGATGGTGGGTGATTGACGAGCGTCATTCTATAAACAGGCTGTCCTTAATGACGATTAAAAAATAAATCTGATTGAATTCTTAATTTTTTACACAGGGTTGAAGAAATTATTCTCATCGGGGTTAATATAAAAAAGAACGTGTTGGGTTTCGCTTCAATATACAGATAGCCAGAACCGATGGAAACTTCGTGGAAGATAGGTATTTTCAGTGTCCAACACGGTGCTCAATCCAACCTACACCGTGAAGCTCAATTTACTTTTTATCAAATATAGTAGATTTTACGCCTTGTGCTAATTAGATTTTTTGTAGAGTTGTGTTTATGCGAGGACGAGGTCTTTGAGTTTCATCAAAGGTCGTCCGAGCGACTGATTCAAGAAAGCACCGAGCAGACAGGCACCGAACTTATTGCTCATGCGGGTCTGAACCCCCCAATGCGTCCGCGCACGCAGACAAGCGACAGAAAACTGTTGCGTCAGTTGACTGAGTGTCGTCTCAATGCGTCTACGCAACCGCACTTGAAGTTTGCGAAATGTCTCAGGATATTGCTGCTTCTGATTGCTTCGGTGTGTCGCAAATACACACGTGTTTTCGGTTTCGAGGAGTTCTCGCTGCAGGGACTCCGAAACGTATCCTTTGTCCCCGAGAACTATCGGATACCGACCCCCTTGAGAAAGCACACCGAGCACCTCTCGGTCATCTATATCTGCCGAGGCAATCGCAAAATCAACAGGCACCCCGTCAACCGTGGTGATCAGATGCCCCCGAAATCCAAAGAACGTTCCGAGACTTTTCGTCGCACAGTGTCCATAAGTCGCAAGCGTCCCTGAAGCATCCGCCCATTTCAGATCCGACTTTGATGCCTTCGCACGCTTGAAGTCGCAGATCGGGATTGGGAAAGAATCCACGAGAAACACATCCGTCTTGGGAAAGTAGTCCGTCAGTGCCTGACGCAGCACTTCACTCGCCGTCGAAAGATTGCGCCTGCGTCGATTAAAACGAGACCTTTCGGGTAAGCACGGGAAAAGCGTTCGTAGTTCAACTTTTAGACGTCGATACCCCGAATGTTCGCTGTCCGCTCCGATATATTCAAGCAACCAAGCGATCGTGAGAATATCAGAATCTGGGCAATCGGGATTTCGCCCGGGTCTGTGATCTTCAGCATTTGGAAAATGGGCATCATAAACTGTTTGCATGATCTTCTGAACCACACCTGCGACGGTGGGGAGCGTGCGAGGTTTATTTTTCAGTTGCAACGCATAGTGTTCTAAAGTAGACTGTAACTCCATCCTTATGCCTCCTTTAGAGTCTGTGTTTACCTCATAAGGATAACATAAGGGTGGACTTATTCAAACATCGAAACTAATTAGCACAAGTCGTAGATTTTAATTGTATATACACTGCTGGATAGCATCCGCCTATCCTCTTGTTTCGAGGTTTCAGGACTACAGGAGAATTGCGATGGGTGATAAAGAGATACTCAAATATTCAAGGATGCTCCGTCAGGAAGCGACTGAATTGCTTCATAGAGAGGGTTTGTTGTCGATGCTCAGGACTTTCGGTTCTACGCAAGTTATCGGAAGCTATGCCTTGGATACGATGACATGGCCCGATATTGACATTAGTATGAACCTACCAGACGAACAGAATGTAGAACTGTTTCTTGAACTTGGTAAAAGAATCGGAACAAAGTTTCAGGTAACGAAGATGTCATATTCTAACCACTACATTCGGGACTTCCCGGGGTTTGACCACGGACTTTATTGGGGGATTCAACTTCGCTACGCGGGTCGGGAATGGAAGGTAGATCTGTGGGGGTACAACGATACAGATTATCAAGCACATATCGCTGATGCTGACGCGTTGCGCTGTCAACTCCAACAGGCGGATCGCGACGCGATTTTACGCATTAAATATGTCATCTGTCAACATCCGGATTATCGAGGTAATGTCTATAACAGCATGGCAGTCTATCAGGCTGTTCTTGAGGATAAAGTTGAATCTGTGGAGGCGTTTAAGACGTGGATTGAAAAGAAAGCGGATAGTAGTTAGCGGTTGGTAATTAGCTATTGGCGGTCAGCAGTTGGTTGTCAGAATCAGGATTAGCAGGATTTAGAGGATTTGCAGGATAAAAAAAGAAATAGATTGATAAAGTAGGCTGGCACAGTAGCGAGCCTTTTCTACCTAAAAAAAATAGAAAGAAAAACATGAAAAATACTTATACACGTGAGACACTCATTCAAGATTTTATCAATCTTGGTATCGAAAAGGGAGACACACTTTTCATCCATTCATCCTTCAAGAGTCTGGGACCTGTTGAAGGTGGGGCTGGTGCGGTCATCTCGGCATTAGAATCGGTTGTTGGTCGGGAAGGGTTGATTCTGATGCCGTCATTCAGTCTTTTACCGAGTCGGGAAGAACGGGTGGAGGCGTGGGATGTTGAGAGGACGCCGTCCACAGTGGGATGGCTAACGGAGTTTTTTCGGCAGATGTCCGATACTTATCGCTCCAACCACTATTCCCATGCTATTGCGGCTCGTGGGAAAGGTGCCCGAGCATTTGTAGCGGATCACCTGCGACGTGATGGGTATGAATCCCCGTGGGATCAATACCCTTGGGGCAAAACTTACGGCACACACTCGCCGATGTTCCGTGCATACATGACGGGTGCTAAACTTCTCATGCTGGGAGTTGATTATGAATCGTCGACCTATGCGCATCTTGTTGAGGTGATTCATTGGAATAACCAGCTCACGAAAGACCCAGATGCGGAATATATACGACTGAAGCGTTCTGAACTCGGAGCGTTCTGGGATGAAGAGGGGAGATTGAGAGAAGGGACGGTGGGAGATGCGGTTTGCCGGTTGTTTGAGATTAAGGATTATGTAGATACGCTTTTGGAAGAGGTAGAGTGGAATCCTGACCCGTATGTGATATGAGTTGTCAGTTATCAGTTGTCAGTTGTCAATGACTGGTGGGGAAGCGTTTTTGCAATTCTAAGGGGTGTCTGATGAAGGGTATCCGTTGTGTGCTGCTTTTGATTTTCTGCATATTGTTTCTCTGTACTAAAATGGGAGCGATTGCGCTTGCAGACGATTCTGATCAGCGGGTTGAGACAACGGGTGAATCGGAAGGAATCAAGAAGAACACGCGCATTCCCGATTGGGTGCCACAGCCGAGTGACCTTGAACTCGTCAAAGAACAACGACTTTTAGCTGCTGTTGATGCAGCACAGAAAACATTGGTTGACGCACCTAAGGATGCAAGTGCTTGGGGGCAGTTGGGCAATGTCTATTTTGTTCACGGATGGCAGGGAGCGGCAGCCGAGTGTTACCAACGTGCGGTTGAGATTGATCCCAATAAATTCCGCTGGTTATACTATCTCGGCATGACGACTTATATGTCCGACCCAGAAACCGCCGCCGAAACTTTAGCCGAAGCCATAAAACTTGACGCGCAATACCCTCCTGCCCACATTTACCGTGCCGCGGCACTCCGAACCCTCGGACATCTTGAAGAAGCGAAACTGCACCTTGAAACTGCGAATGAATTGGATTCAAGGAATCCGTATGCCTCTTTATGGTTGGGTGAACTCGCATTCGCTGCTGAGCAATTTGAAACGGCACGAAACTACCTACAGCATGCCTTAGAACTGAATCCGGATCAGAGTGAGGCACACGCAGCAATGGCACAAGTTGCGATGGTACTCGGAGAAACGGACGTTGCCACTCAGCACGCACAAGCATCGCGAAAACAGACAAAATACACACAGATGCAGGATCCGCTATGGTGGGATGTGCTAAAGCTTGGCGTAACTGCGGAGCGGTATGCTGAGCGTGGAAACCGATACTTAGAACAAGGGGACTTCAAACGCGCCGTCAGTGAGTTGAAAACAGCAATCACAGAACGTAGTAAGGACTCACACCTCTGGCTCAACTATGGAATCGCGCTGTTGCTTAACAAGCAGTATCGTGAAGCCGTCCCTGTTTTAGAGAATACATTGGTTATTATCCGAGACAATGAGAACACGACGCGGAATACATCAGAAATAGCGGATTTAAAGGTCCAAAGCCACTACAATTTGGGACTCGCTTACTATCATAACGGTCAAATCGAGAAAGCGATCGCCGCTTATGAAAAAGCACTTGAACTTGATCCGAATTTCGCTGATGCTTACGGCGGGCTTGGTGTCATATACTGGCGAATGGGAGACCTTAATGCAGCAATTCGACACTGCCAAAAAGCGGTTAAGATTGCCCCGAAAAACATTGAATTTCACCAAAACTTGACGCAGATTTACTGGCAGAAAGGGGTGTACGATGCAGCCGCAGTAGGGTACCAGATTATCCTTGAACTGAACCCCTCAGATCAACGTGCGCTGCACCACCTCGGCTTGATTTTGCTCTCAAAAGAGGAATACGATGAAGCGGTTTCTTGCTTTCAAGAAGTGCTGGTAATCAATCCGGATAATGCGCTCACGCATGGGGCTTTAGGAGCCGCCTATTATCGGATGGGAGAGGAAGGTCTCGCTATTCAAGAATTTCAAGAGGTGCTACGGTTGGATCCGCGAAATCAAAATGCTCGCGAAATGTTGGATCGGCTTCTGCGTTGACCTACAGGGATGTCGGTTGTCTGCTAATAGCAGGATCATTAGCTTTAATGGACGCCTGAACTTGTTCAGGACAGAGCGCGTCCCCCCGAACAAGTTCGGGCGTCCAATGTAAATTATGGAAAACTGAACGTTCCTAAGATAAACGATTTAGGCGTTTAGCGATACCTATCTTTTATCGCACCCCATCTTGTAGGCAACTTGTTTTCTGGCTCGACCGGCGTAACGCCCTCCATTACCTGTTGGATTTCTTCTGCACTAAGAGCAACGCTCCAGATGCCAACCTCATCAATGCTTCCAATGTAATGTTCACGATCCCCTTCGCTGTTGCGCCCAATCGACACAGGAACATCGTTTGTATCAATCGTACCGCTGGCATCCGCTTCTACTTTTACTTCACCATCATAGTAAAGTTTCATCTTGCTCCCATCGTAAGTGGCTGCAAGATGCGTCCACTCATTTAGGGGTAACTGTGGACTGGGACCATTGCCACACCGCTTTTCTGTTCCGTTATCAACAGAAATAATAAAACCCGTCTTTCCATTAGATCCGCCCTGTTCATAGAATCCATAGACCATCCATGGTGCGGTATCGCCTGCCCATGTTTTGACAATAATACGGAACCACTCATCTGTGAACTCGGTTGGATACACCCAACACATCAAGGTGATTTCACCTGTGATATCCAATGAGGCAGAATCTGGCACTTCAACCCAACTGCCATTTTCGCCACTCAGCTCGACTGCCTGGCCAATTTTACCCGCTACGCGCGTTCCTTTGTGGATTGTCCCATCATTCCCTTGTCCGGACGTATCTATGGCTGTATCACTTGTTCCTTCATCAAAGGAAAGATAAAGTGCCATATCGTCACCACGGACGGCTTCACTCATCGTTGCATGGAAGACGACACAACCAAGTATCAAAAGAAGTATTGCTAATATCTTCATAAATCTATCTCCTGCTAAGGGCACCACATTCGTGATGCCCATGCGTCGTTCTTTCGGTTGTGGGGCGATGCCACTACCATCTATCTCGTGGGGTAAACGATTTAGGCGTTCTATGATACCTCTCTTTCATCTTCCCCCATCTGGTAGGCAACTTGTTTTCTGGCTCGACGGCATACACTCTATCCATTGCTTCGTTGATTTCACCCTCATCAAGTGCGACGCTCCAAATTGCTACCTCATCAATGAGCCCAATGTAGTGTTCCCGATTCCCTTCGCTGTTGCGGCCAACCGACACGGGAACATCATTGGTATCAATCTTACCTTTGGCATCCTGTTCCACTTTCACTTCACCATCATAGTAAAGTAACATCTCGCTTCCATCGTAAGTGGCTGTAAGATGCGTCCACTCCTTGGGGGGTAACTGTGGACTGGGACCATTGCCACACCGTTTTTCCGTCCCCTTATTAACAGAGATAATAAAACCCGTCTTTCCATTAGAGCCACCTTGCTCATAGTATCCATAGACCATCCACGGAGCGGTATCGCCTGCCCAAGTCTTCACAATAATCCGGAACCACTCGGCTGTGAACTCGGTTGGATACACCCAACACATCAGAGTGATTTCATCGGTGATATCCAAAGACTTGGAATCCGGCACCTCAACCCAACCGCCTGATTCACCAGTCAACTCGATTGCTTGGCCATGTTTTCCTTTTACCCGCTTTCCTTTGTGGATTGTTCCATCATTCCCATGCTTGGACTTATCTTTGGCAGTATCACCTTTCGCTTCATCGAAGGAAAGATAGAGTGCCAAATCGTCCTCTCGGACGGCTTCTCCAATAGTTCCTAATATCACGATTAAACTGATTGATAATAGACTTATCGTCAAAATCTTCATCGAAATGTACCTCCCGATGTTGTCGTATGCGATTTTTATACGAATGCTATAAGACACAGTCTGCTTTATCAAACAATGTCATTTTATAATAATAACGAATTAATTGCAATATTAATTGGCTATCAGCGGTCAGCAGTCAGTGGTCAGTGAAAGATTGTCTGAACCAAGATTTACAGGATTTTGGAGATTTGTAGGATCAGCTGATGAGGCGTTGTGTTCACTTTGCACGCGCAATCGTTCTAAATAGAGACGTGTTGTTAGGATTGCCCAGATGGGTGCTATGCATGCTTGGATGAGTAGCTTCACCATAATTGTTATCCCTACCGTCCAAAAATTCGGGGCATTCTCGAAACTTATTCGGGCATAACCGCCAACAAAGAGCGTTAAGAACTTCACTGATAGCAATATTTCACGAAGCGGCGCAAATTCAGGAACAGTCAGAGAAAATATTAGCAAGGTCAAACCGAGAATCGTAGAAGTGAGCACCCAAGTTGCCAAGAGAAGCGACAGACACATTCCGAATGCCCGTCCCCATACGCCTCGAACGAGTTCACTGCTGCGGCGTAGTGATGCAGTTGAGGACTTCTGATTCTCAATGATAATAACCTGATTGTAAAGGCAATATTTTACGGCGAAATAAAACACTACAACCACAACCAGAAAAAGTCCTAAGGAGAGACTTGAGAAATAAGGAGAATTAGGTCTATCAAGCCCCTTCCATGTAAGCCCTAAGAAAGCAATCATACCCGGTATTGCAAGCAACCATAAGAGAAATGCGCCTGCTAATATGGTGCCGAATGCGTCGCGAGCCTGTTGTCTAACCCTTCGCGAAGTGGTCTCTATACCGCGATGGTGCGCTACTATGGCAAGAATTAGCGGACACATCGTTAACCATAGCCAACCGATAGTGAAGGAATACACACCGAAAACCATTCCCCACTGGACACCTGTGGATTTGGGGGTTTCGCTTACAAAAAAACTGCGGGTCGTATCAAAATGCCACGGATTTTCAGGATCTAAAGTTGTGAGTAAATTCATTACAAGATTAAATAGGAAACCGAAAATGATCATCGGCATCATGATGCGCCAAAACAGCACAAAGTTTGTCCGGTAGGTCTTGAATACCGTTGAAATGAGTCTTGGCTGTTGCGGGGTGTTGGTTGTGTCTGTGTTTTGTGTAATGTCAGTCATTTTTTATCCTGAATATGTTATCTGCATTTCAACATAAAAATTTAGGTCGGTTCTGATGTCTTAAGGACGTAGACTTCCTCTAAAAACTTATCGTAACTGATGGAACCCGTACCTCCCATCTTTTCGACTATCGGACTAGCGATCGTGCGTGCTAATTCTGATCGGCGTGAGACCTGAAGCTTTGACCGTCGGGCAAGATATTCGCGTATCACATCCAACTCAGCTTCCGTCACCAACGCCGGTTGGATCCACGCTGCATAAACAAACGCTTGCGGTGAAATGTTGATGGACTGTGTATCCGACTGTAGACGCGCATCTTTATGTGTTAGGCTTTCCCGTGCTGTTTTAACGACCAGTGTCCCAGCAGCGAGGTCTCCTAAGCGTTGCCAGTTTCTGTTTACCAACATGACACACATACCGACGCCATAGAAAAAGGGCAGAAAATCCGCGATGCGCACCAGATTACGGATTGCCGAATCTGCGAAACTCACGGGATAGCCTCCCTCTTTAATCACACGTAATCCGAGTGCTCGTTTTCCGGGGGACTGTCCATTTGTTGTAATCTCAAACACCATGTAGTAACCCCAGAAGAGTGCGAAGACGATAACGCCTCCCACAGCACCCAGCCAATTGCCGAGTACGTCTCCAAGCTCGGATATAAACTGCCTATTGACATACAACCCAACCAAGGCAATCAACGTGAGTAATAAGGTATCAATGAGTGCTGCATAGAACCGCGATCCGATGCCTGCTTGTTGATAGCTGATGTCGATTTGTTCTGGGGTTTCTATTGATAATTGTTCGTTCATTTGTTGGAAATCCTCATCTCTTCCCAGCATAAAAGGCTTGATTTTTGACAGAAAACGGTGTTTAATTATGTATATCACAGCACGATTTAAGAGACGCAAACATGACGCCTATAGAATTCATTGCGAAAAAACAGCAAACTTGGGATGAACTTGAATCATTACTAAAGGATTCACGCCGTGCGAATGCGAGCCAACTCAATCGGCTTGGATATTTGTATCGGCGTGTCACGTCTGATTTAGCGGTGGCACGCCGGGATTTTCCGAAGGACCGATGTGTGTCATATCTCAATGCGCTCGCGTCTCGTGCACACACTGCTGTCTATCAGACCTCCCCTTTCAAGCGTGGCTCCCTGTGGGAGTTTCTTCACTTCGGATTTCCAACAGTATTTCGCGAAAATCTTAATTTCATCGGAACGTCGTTTCTACTGTTCACTATCGCGTTTGCATCGGCATATTGGATCGGCATGAATGTTCCCGTACTTGCTGAACGTATCGTTCCTGAAAACACGGTATCGCATATCAAAGAGCTGGACGAAGATAGTTGGTACAGTACGTCAGCGGAGCATCGGAATCTATTTGCATCTTTCGTGATGACGAACAACATTCGGGTCGCGTTTTTTGCCTTTGCTGCCGGTATCTTATTCATGATAGGCACCGTCTATATTTTAGTCATCAACGGTATTTATATTGGCGTGGTTGCTGGGTTATGTCATGTTAATGGAGTCGCATTATCACTCTGGTCTTTTGCGTCTCCGCACGGTTATATCGAACTGACAACAATTTTTATTGCCGGTGGTGCTGGACTGCGGTTGGGGTATTCACTCATTGCGCCATCACATTTTACACGGAAACGTGCTTTGACGGATGCCGCGAGAACTGCCATTCAGCTCCTCGGTGGATGTGTCGCCCTACTTGTCATCGCTGGCGTTATTGAAGGTTTCGTTTCACCTTCAAATTTGTCCCCTGCCTTTAAAATCGGATTTGGTGCCGTGACGGGGATTTTATTGTTTGCCTACCTCTTTGGGATGAAATCCCGTAATGTGGACGCCTAATAAGCCCGTCAGAGAAATTGATTCATATCTTAGATTTTGCTTTAAGTTCCAAATACTTATTCACGACTGCCATCGTCAATTGATGCGCTGGCACGTCGATCGTGATAACTCCTTGACGGCGCAGGATCTCTAATGTTGCGTGCTTTTCCTGTAATAACCGCTCAGCGATCGCCTTCTGATAGACCGATTTGGAGTCTGTGAAATTCTGGTCAGCCAGTTCCACAATGCCGGAATCGGTCAACGTTACACAGACGACGAGATGATGCTTGGAAAGCTGCTGGACATAGGAGGCTATCCCCGACGCGGAATCGCTGTCAAGGATGTCAGTAAAAAGGATGACGAGCGCACGTTTGCGCTGCTTTGTCGCGAGATACTTGAATGCCGTTTCAAAATCGGGTTCCACCGAGTGAACAGGGAGTGCGTAGATCGTTTCGAGCATCGTAAGAAACTGTCGTTTGCCAGGCTTCGGTGCGAGGTATTGATGAACAATATCCGCAAAAGCGATTAATCCTACCTTATCCCCTTTGAGGGTTGAAACATAAGCAGTCATCAAAGTTGTATTGATAGCATAGTCCAACTTAAGCATCGCCTTCTGTTCGGTTGACGCTGTAGCGGGTAGCGCAGCGGCATCCATTAGGATTGGCGATGCCATGAGTCTTCCAGTATCCAACATAATGACGACATCTTGACTGCGTTCAGTTTCAAATTCTCGGACGATGGGTTTCCGATGTCGAGCAGTAGCTTTCCAGTCAATGCGGCGAAAATCGTCGTCTGGTAAATACTCGCGCAACCGTTCCATCTCTGTGCCTTCCCCGAATTGCCGAGAATTTTTGAGTCCGATCCGGTGGAGCATTCCACGTTTTACTAAGAGTTCATATTGCCGAACTGCCTGTAGGTTTGGATAAACTTTTACGTCCGCCGCTGCCGGAACACGACGTTGGCGGACAACCAGACCCAAGATACCCCAACACCGCAGATGAATATTGGCAAATTGATAACGTCCGCGTCTTAACGGCGTGAGACGATAGGATATACCTATGTTGTTCCTCGGTAAAATATGGCAGTCGTGGATAACCTCCTCGAACAGAAACGCATCGGGGAAATCGTCTTTGAGCCGTATCCTTAATTCATGCCGCGAGCGGTTGATAACCCTCAGGGTTACAACGTTCTCAACACCCAACGAAAATTTGGAGTTCATCTCGCGGTGTGCCTCAATGCTAAGAATTGGGTTCGTAACGTAGTCTACGGCACTAACGACGACAAGCAGCACCAGATATACTCCGCCAACAAACAACAGACCCATTGAAAGGCTGCTAAGCATAATCGGAATGGCGACTGGAAGTAGGAAGATGAGGAGTCGGTTTGTTAAATGCATCTTTTTAGTTATCGAGGAATTTCTGCCTCGGCGAGGAGCCGATCAATGACATCATCCGGGGTCAACCCTTCAATTTCAGCGTCCGGTTTCAAGAGAATCCGATGCCGATAAACATGCGGTGCCAAGAACTTTACATCGTCAGGGAGAATGTAATCCCGCCCTTGAAGTGCGGCATAGGTTTTGCTGGCTAATAAAAGTGCAATTGAGGCGCGAGGACTTCCACCTAAGATCAATTCATTGGACTGACGCGATGCCTCCGCCAACCCAACGATGTAGTTGAAGATAGATTCCTCCACTGTGACGGTTTGGATTGTCTCCTGACACTCTTGAAGTGCGGTGCTGTCAATCACGCTTTCGATCCCGACTACTTCCAAACGGGTGGCGTTAAAACCGCGGTGATAGTTCATCAAGATTTGTGTTTCTACCTCTGGGACGGGATAATCTACGCGTAATTTGAACAGAAACCTATCCAATTGCGCCTCTGGCAGCGGATAGGTGCCTTCATATTCAATCGGGTTCTGCGTCGCCAATACCATAAACGGCGGGGGCAGCTCATGTCGGACCCCGTCAATGCTGACCTGTTTCTCCTCCATACACTCTAAGAGTGCGGATTGCGTTTTCGCGGGTGCGCGGTTGATTTCATCGGCGAGTAGAACGTTGGTGAAAACGGGACCGCGTTTGAGGTTAAATTGGTTGGTTGTCAAATCGTAGACACTGGTGCCGACGATATCTGACGGCATGAGGTCAGGTGTAAACTGTACCCTGCTGAATTTCCCAGAAACTATCATCGCTAAGGTTTTCGCGATGAGTGTTTTCGCTGTACCGGGAACTCCTTCTAAGAGAACGTGTCCGCCTGAAAACAGACTGACAACAAGAAGCTCAAAGAGTTCTGTCTGTCCGACGACAACTTTTTGTGCTTCTTGCTTCATTTTTTCATAAATCGTTTGAACGAGATTTGTCATATTGTGTGCCTTTTATTAAGAGTTGTCAGTTATCAGTTGTCAGTTGTCAGTTGTCAGTTAATGGTATAGGAGTTACGAACGTCCGGATACAGTTAGGAACCTCGCGGGCGGTGGAGGCAGGTTTCTATAGACTTGATGAACGGGCAATGAATTGCCCCTACTACAAACAATATGCTATAAACATATCATTCCTATGGAGCTGATGTGGTGGCAGCCTGTTGAATAGCCTTGACGACTTTATCAACATTATCTTCTGGAACAGCGAATGCGATTTTTACTTTAGCGGTAAACTCAATTGTGTATTTGCCATCGCGATATAGCTCGGAAAACACACTGTCACGATCAACCGCACGGTTTTCGCTGACGGTCATGACGGAAACACCGGCGTCATGGAGTGCTGCTTTTACCTTCTCTAACTTGTCGGGATGGATGATACAATCGATCTTTTTCATGTGATTCTCCTTTTTGAAACTGTCAGCAATCAGCGATCAGCAGTCAGTCAATTTAGGGATTTTATGTTCCGCCTACTAAAACCTCGCCCACCTTTCTGTTGTTAGAAATTCTGATGAGTGGTTAATTTTCCTTTCCCAATGTTGACAGCTTCACGGTATGCTTCTACACGCTTTGCTATGTCAAGCAACTGTTTCTCTGATATATTGGAGCCGGGTTCTAAATCTGTCAAGAGATTGGCAAGTTGCCCATCCTCATCAGGAACACCACGCTGGACCAACTCCTCATAAAAAGTCGATGTCTCTAAAGTGGGATTCACGCGCCAACGGCTACTAAGATCTGCTTTGAATTTGTCGCGAACGTGCATTAAAATTTCTGCCCGCGTGTTGCCCTTTTGATATAGAGCGGTCATGGCGTGGACATATTCAGAACTCAAACGTCTATTTCTCTGGTACACATCCAACGGCTTCCCGAACCGTCGTCCGCGCAGCACTAAGAAAATGAAGAGTGTGAGACCAATATACATGGCACCCAAACCGAACGTCGTCCCGAACATGAGGGCAGTAAATGGATTTAAGGGTTTAGTGTCCATCGTATAGTATCTCTTCTCAGCAAGTCCAATCCGTGCCCTACGCGGAAGCAGGGACATGAGATTGTAGAGAAAAGTACTGTTCCCATCATACCGCAGCCCATCTCTTTGGAACAGGTAAGAAGAGGTTATAAAAAACACACGTCCCTGTCCGTCACGGAGTGTGACAACTACCGCATCACTGTCTGATCCGTAAAGTCGGACAACATCGCGTGCCACAGTCTCAATAGCGAAATTTGTACGGGTGCGCATTTCGTTAACCGGATGCTCTGAAAAAAACGGCTCATCTGGAATCCTCCGTGCGAACTCCAATCTTTTCGATAACCCGTGCAGTTTTAAGCCGTACGCATGGAGCAGCCCATTCAGTACCAAACTATCCCCTGCCACGATTAAGGTGCCGCCAGTTCTAACAAAATCTTGAATCTCATGAATCTCCGCTTCAGTGGGTGCTTTGTTAAGATCCATTAGGAACAGAACATCGTACCTATTGAGATGTGCAGGATACACTTCTGATATTTCTGTGACCCGAAACTTCAGTTTGCGTAAGATACGATAAAGTTCACTGCCGAACTCAAATGAATCGCACGAAAGTAGTGAACACATTAGCGTAATTAAGATGAAAAAGATAATAGGTGTTCGGATAACTTGCATTTTTTGCGTTAATCTATAACGTGAGTTCGATAAAGGCAACCTGTACCGCAAACTTTTATGGTAGATTTTAGAATTACTTATACATCTGAACGAGTGACTAACCCCCTAAATCCCCCTTATCAGGGGGACTTTAAGAAGAAATGCGTAAGTCCTAATTAGGTCATTGCATAGACTTTTTGTAATAACTCTCGGTAACTGGAGACGGTTTTAGCATCACACGGTTTGTGTCCGTACCACACCTCATCAAAAAGCGTAATGGCGGGTCCAAGCGTCGCTTGCAGATCAATACCCACCTGTTCGTGACGAAGGTACTCGCGATTCGTCAGACTCTTATCATAAGGCAGCACGCCACTCTCTTGGAGGTGTAGAATAGCGGAAAGATATAGGAAACGGAGCGCATTGCGAAAATCACTTGACGCCTCTGCTGTCTCGGCACGAGCAAGCGCAGCTTTTTCTGTTTCTACACGTTCCAGTGGTGTGTCTGATAGGTCATCGGAGGCTTCAGCAATTAGATTCACCCGTATCTGTCGAATGAAAAAGACAATCACAACCACCAGTACGATCGCGCCAAGAGGAAACAGAACATACCTGAGATCCGCATCCCACGTACCCCTTGGTTCAAGGATTTTTAGTAAAGCTTCTCGGTATTTGCTGTAGGTGACTTCCATCTCTGTGCTGTCCGCATTGACTTCTTCCCGAAATGCCCGTTCTTCCGCAGCCATTGCAAAAAACTGAGAAAGCACGAGAGAAAAAATGATAATAGTAACACAAATCCTTTTTCTCACGGTTACACCGCCTCTATCACCCCATCTGGTTCTACACCGACGCGTTCCAGATAGAGCAAGGTCGTTAAAATTGCCCAGACCGGGACAAAAAAGGTGGCAATGAGACCCCTGACGATCAGAATGGCAACGGTGGCTGGGACGCTCAATAACTCAGGCAATGCTACTTCAATATCAGCACCGATGAAGAGCGTCAGAAATTTTGGTGAAAACAGAGCATCACGAACCTGTGCGAGATCCGGGACGAATACAGAGACAAGTAATAACGCAGCACCGAGTAGGACAGAAGAGATAACTGCGGCTATCCAGCCCGTCAAAAGATAAATTCCGAGAAACCGCCATCTTGCTTCGCTAACGAGGGCATGGCTCCGGCGGAAAATGCCGATGATGGGTTTGTTTTCAAGGATGAGACACTGATTGTAGAGGCTTAACGTCACCATAAAATAGATATAGGGAACAAGAACCAGAATAGGTATTAATTCAAATGGGAACCTCCAAACATGTGAAGGTATCAACCAGGAAATCAAGATATGGAGATAACCACCGACATCCCTAATTAGAATGAAAATTAGTGTAGTGACGAAAACCGCAAGTGCCTTATGTCCTGTACCCCGCCACATTTCACGAGCGATTGGAGGAAGCAACGTTTCTGCCTTATCGGAAATCTGCGACACGCCTGATATGCGGGCAACGGCAAGGGAAAGTGGACAGAGCGTTAGCATCATAAGGATGAGCGGCGTGTATTCAAATTCTCGAAATTTAAGATCCCATTTCCATGTAATTCCATCGCTGTTGGTTGACCTGAAAGAGGGATAGGGATAGAGTTGCCAATCCATGCTTGATGAGGACGCTGTGCTCATCGTGCTATCTTCCGTAGTATCGACTACAGTCGGTTCAACTCCACTAAGAGTGTTGACATTGCTGGTAAATGTATAAACACGCCTGCTTGGCGTATTACCAACATAATCTTCAGATTGTGTACGAATCTGGAAAAACTGTACTACATCCAATGAGATTGCGACGATAGCCACTGGGAGCATGATACGCCAGAACAAGTGCCAATGGGTACGATACAGAACAACAATAGTCGCTGCCAACTTGGTGGGTCGATTATCAGGCATTCTGATTTCCTTGACGTTGGCTTGCAAAGTGTGGAAGCCAGTTCTTATTCACTCGCCTGCATCTCAATGTCATAAGCTTCTTTTCGGATGCGAAGGTCAAAGTAGAGGAGTGTGGAACCGATAGGACTGAGCGGCATTATGAGTGTAGCAATTATCATGGCAACGAACCTACGAATCGCATAAGAGAACCATCCAATCTCACTCGCGGTTGGAAAAAATAGACGGCGGATCATGTCTAATGGATCCTCAGACGCCTCGGTTTCAGCAATACCTACCAAAGAGAGGAGAAATCCAGCAGACGTCTCAAGTATAAACAGGATCATGAAAGTGATCAAAGAAATCGACAACATGATTCCAAATACCCGCCACCATGAGTTCTTTACCAATTCGGTACTGCGGCGTAATGCATTCCTCGCTGTAGATCCCTCAAACAAGACTGGCAGAAGATAGAATCCCCACCGAATGGAAAAATAGATTGCAAATGGGATACCGATAATCGTAATAAACAAGCCACCCACAACTAAGGCCCAAAGTATACCACTACCGAGGTAGGTCCAAAAGCGTCGCCACGAATGTTGCAAGGCAGCACCTGGCACAATCTCTCTATTCAAATAGACCAGCGCGCTTGCGTAAGACATTCCTGCAGCAAGAAAAATAGACACCAGAGAAGTGCAAAGGAGAGAGAGTCCCATTACCATTATACGTATCCCTGCACTTGGAGTCGTCTGAATAAGATACACAGTAATTATATCTATAGCAAATCCCAAGACGAGATAAACGGCTGCGATTGCAAAAAACAATCGGAAGTGACTCCGATAGAAACTAAACATCCCGTCAAGGATATCCGTGAAGCTCATGGGTTGCAAAGATGTGGTATCGGTTTGGCTATCATCGGTATGTGCTAATTCATTGTGTTCTTGCATAGTGTCCTCTCCTTTGAGGTAGGTTGTTGATAAATGTTATTCTATCGCATCTTGTGTTTGTCATCAAGGTATTATGAGTCCAGGGGCATTTAGTTTTAAGAGATAAGTTTACCCATGTGAAGGTTAACTGTGAATGGACGCCCGAATTTATTCGGGGTAGCACACTTTTCCCGAACAAGAATGTAATACAAGGAATGGATTTAGTCTATTTCAGACTAAATCCGGGCGTCCGGATGTAAATTATTGGAAAACTAAATGCCCCTGATTATGAGTCCAAAGTCGCAAGCACAGTTCGCTCCTACAGAAAGTTGAAGGTTAGAACATAGTAGGTAGCAGTTTGGGTAATTTTATATAGGCAAGTTTCATGCCAATGTTCTTGATAGATTTCAATATCTGTGTCATCCCCACTGCTATTGACAAAATATTTTCCGATGCGACGCTCGCAACACACAGGCACACTGGGTTTGTTGCAGTATCTACTTTCTGTTTTACGAACAATATCTCGCTGATGAAATGGGAATTGTTGGCAATTTAACTCCTATTGTTAGGACGCAAAAATTGCTTTATTTCTACTAAAATTGCATTTTGTTTTACACAAATTGTCGTAGATGCTGGATGCCCCTATTGCATTGCGTTGGGTGGATGGGTGTGGTATACTCTAAATATTGTGTGATTTAGGTGGAGGAGCACAGGAATGCAGAGCACTCGTGGCATTTGGAAAGATAAATGGATATATTGGATCGTGTCTACGTTCGGTTGGTGGTGTCGTCGCATCCCTAAAGGATGGGCAAGCCAACTGGGACGCTGGATCGGCATCTTATACTATCATCTTGTGAAAAAGCGACGGGAGATTGCCATGGACAATTTACAGATGGCATTCAACCAACACTTTACGAGATCACAGTGTGCGGAGATTTGTAAGGCGAGTTTCATCAATGTCGGGAAAACTTGTGTTGAGTTCCTCCGGTTCCCTAAATTCAATACTGAAAATATTTGGCGAGAGGTCACTGTGGAAGGTGCAGATAACTTACAGACTGCTTTGAAGAAAGGAAAAGGCGCGATTGTGTTTCTACCGCATTTCGGGAATTGGGAACTCCTTTCACTGGTATATGGCGTCCTAATCCCTGATCGTGCGAAAGCCATCGCTTTTCCGTTGAAAAATGACTTGCTCAACGCCTATGTTTGGCGACACCGCGAGCAGATGAGCTTAAAGTTGATTCCACGAAACCGAGCCATCCGAGAGACACTGCGAGCCTTACAAAACAATGAGGCTGTTGGTTTTTTTGCTGATCAGAATGCGGGTCCAGAAGGTGTATTTGTCGATTTCTTGGGGAAACCTGCCTCAGCAGCGCGTGCACCGGCTGTATTGGCTCTCAAGACGGAAGCACCGCTCATCTTTTCATTGAGTATTCGCCAACCCGACGATCGACACCATATCTATATTTCTGATCCCATTTATGTTGAACCCTCGGACGATCCTGAACGGGATGTTGAAGTCTACACAACACAGATGTTGAAACAGTTGGAGGCATATATCTATAAGTACCCGGAACAATGGCTATGGCTGCACAATCGATGGAAGACCCAGCCTCCAAATAGTAGTTAGCGGTTAGTAATTAGCGGTTAGTAGTAGATATTCTGATTTATAGCGGTTATGAAAATTGTATTGCATCTGTGTTGGATACATGTTAAAATAGAGTTGAACCCTGAAGATTAAAACACCTACGCGTCTGACTTTAAATTGTAGAGGAAAGTTTCCATGAAAAGATATGTTTTGTCCTTCATCGTTTTAATTGTCGCTATCGGCGTCCCATTCCTTCTTATTAATCCGCATCAAAGAGGTGCGTTGAGTGGTGATGGACGTGTTACGCGACAGATGCTAAGCGATGCCCTTGTAGATGCTATCCACACCGCTGAAAGAAACTACTACAAACCGATTGAGGATAGGAATAAAATGTTCCGCGGCTCTATCAAAGGCGCACTTGCATCTCTGAACGATCCGTACTCATATTACGTCTCTCCACGGGAACATCAGCGCGCTGTTGAAAACCTATACAATGCGACCTTTGGAGGACTCGGTATCAGTCTCTACTATGACCACCGCGGGTTTATCAAGATTTCTAAGCCATTTCCGAACACACCCGCTGCACTTGCTAACCTTCAAGCGGGGGATTACATTACCAAAGTCAACGGTGAACGCATCCATTTGAGTGAAAAAACAGGTATGCAATTCGCAGATGTGATCGACTTACTCAGAGGTAAACTTGGGACGGATGTGACGATTACAGTTCAACGGAAGTTTCTCGAACCTTTCGATGTAACCCTGACGCGTGGCAAAATTCCGGTTAACAGTGTCAAGTCAACAATGTTCGCGGGGGACATTGGCTATATTCGAATTACGGGGTTTATCGGGAGCAGACGCGAAGATGGAACAGAAAGCGAATTCATTGAAGCCCTCGAAACGCATAAAGCTGCGGGTATAAAAGCCCTTATTTTGGACTTACGAGATAATCAGGGTGGCTTGCTAAATGCCGCATACCACATCGCAGACGCTTTTATTGCCGAAGGGAATATCGTCTCAACAAAAGGGAAGCGACGTGAGTTTAATGAAGAATATCCCGCAACATCTGAAGTGTTGTGTCCACCGGACATTCCGCTCATTGTTCTTGTGAATGAATACAGCGCGAGTGCTTCCGAAATCGTGGCTGGCGCGATTAAAGATACGCGTCGCGGCATCCTCGTTGGGCAGAAAACTTACGGTAAAGGTGTCGTCCAGAAACGTTATCCACTCTCAGAAGGCGGGTCAATGTCTCTCACGATCTCCACCTATTATACACCCAACGGCACCTCAATCAACGACGTGGGAATTAACCCACAAGTTGATATTGAACTTGAGGAACCCGATGAGATAGAACAGCTTATGCTGAGAAAGGTGGATACAGGTGATACTCTTGGAAACTTTGTCGCTAAATGGATTGATGACAATTACAAAAATCCGGGTGAAATGCCCAAAGATTTTACCCTGCTTGAACCTGAACTTCCGAAGTTACAAGAAAAGCTTGAAGAAGAACGGATCCTTGTGAGCCTACGGTGGTTGAAGCAGCGTGCAGAGGATCTTTTCAACCTACACGTTGGGATTGACCCTGTCGTCAATTTAGAGTATGACCGGCAGTTACAGGAAGCGATTCGGATCCTTAAAGCCGGTGAAGTCGATAAATACTTAGATCCAATAGTAGAAGAAGAGACAGAGCTGCCGTCAACAACACAAGCCGATACGCCCGTGTCTGTAGAACACGAACCGACTGCTGAAGAATAGTCTATTTCAGATTATTAAACTGGTAGTATTCGTTCTGCCCAACCTACACTATACTTAATTGTCAGATGCCTACCCCTACCGCGATTGTCTGAATGCAAAATATGAATGCCAGAACCGCGAACCGACCCGATGTCATCACCAAAAAAGCACTCATTGTCGGAGTCATTTTAGTTGTTGTTAACGCCTATTGGGTAGGTATCGCCAGCGAACTCTGGTATGCGGTTTATACGCTCGTATCGCCTTTTTCCAACGCCGTCTTCACATTAGTTGTCCTCCTCGCCCTCAATCTCCTGCTTCGTAAGTTTACACCACGTATCGCCTTTACGCCTGCAGAATTGCTTCTCATCTATATTATGGTGACGATGGTCTCCACCATCTCTGGACATGCGATGATGGCGATTCTGATGGGCACGCTTGCGCATCCATTCTGGTTCGCAACCCCTGAAAACGAATGGGCGCAGCTTTTTTTGCATTATATTCCACCATGGCTGACTGTACACGACTTCCAGTGGTTAGCAGGATATTACGAAGGCGAATCGAGCATCTACTGGGCAGAGCATCTCCGTATCTGGGTCAGACCTGCACTCATCTGGTCGGGTTTTATATTTTTACTCTACGGTTCTCTGCTCTGTTTAGGGATGCTACTCCGCAAGCAATGGATGGAACGGGAAAAACTGAGTTTTCCACTAACACAGTTGCCGTTGCAAATGACGACGAATCGCAATTTTTTTCGGTCCCGCGCCCTCTGGGTAGGATTTGGAATCGCTGCGTTCCTTCGTGTGATGGCAGGATTGCACGATATTTTTCCTGTTATCCCAGCATTACCACCGAACTACCGGCTTGACCAGCACTTTACGGAACGCCCTTGGAACGCGATCGGGTATGCCTCAATGTCCTTCAATCTCGCTATTGTCGGGCTCACGTATTTTATGCCGTTAGACTTAGCGTTTTCAACGTGGTTTTTCTTCTGGCTTACACGAGCGGAACGGGTGATTGCGAGTGCAGTCGGTGTTACAAACATCAGTGTCCTGCATCTTAATGATCGTGCTTCTGGTGCTTGGGTGGGCATTGCTGTGCTGACGCTGTGGATGAGTCGTCGGCATTTCGCACGCTTCTTTCGACACGTTATAGGACGTGAACGGGGTGACGATAGCAATGAACCCTTTTCTTATCGGACAGTGGCAATTCTGACGGTGTTGAGTGTGGGACTTGTCTTTGCGTTTTGCTACGTCGCAGGTATGTCATTGTGGGCAATAGGTGTATTTTACACGCTATTTATTGCCTTCGCCATAGCGATAGGACGCGTGCGCGCCGAACTCGGTCCACCGTACCATGAAGTTATCGGTATTAATCCACGGCAGATGATGGTCAGTATATTTGGGACCCGGCAATTAGGTGCTCCAAACCTAACCATAATGACGTTCCTTTATGCTTTCAATCGGTGCAATCGTTCGCATGCAATGCCGAACCAGATTGAATCACTCCGTATCGGCGACCGCGCAGGCATGCCGGGAAAGACTTTGATTTTAGGGATGGCACTCGCCATTGGCGTCGGGGCATTAGCGACGTTCTGGACGTATTTACAGGTGGCGTATCACTATGGCGTCCTCGCACGGTGCCAAGGGGTTGTGGGTCGCTTCGGATGGGAGAGTTTCAATCCGCTTCAGAGTTGGTTACAGCACCCAAAAGAACCGGATGTTAGTGCGATTACGTTTATGTGTGGTGGGTTTGCGTTTGTATTTCTCCTAAATTTCCTACGGACGCGACTGTTGTGGTGGACGCTTCATCCGTCAGGTTATGTGCTTTCAGGTGCTTCGTGGGGTGGACTTATCTATTTCTGGTTCCCGGTCATGGTAAGTTGGCTCCTTAAGTTCCTAATCCTCCGTTTCTGGGGATGGCAGATGTATCGGAAAGCGATTCCTTTCTTCCTCGGATTGGTTTTAGGGGACTACATTCCACGGAGTATTTTGAGCCTAATTAGTTTTGCATTGAATCTGTGGATGCCTTCGTCTGGCGCGGGGCATACGCTTTAATAGTTGTCAGTTATCAGTTATCAGTTGTCAGTTAACGGGCAATGAATTGTCCTACTACGAACAAGTATCCATTAGTGAAGATGGGTGTAATTATGGAATTATCGGGATTATGTTTTTATAGTGTGGATTTGCTGGAGGTTAGGGGATGACACCACTGCTTACGGTTGAATCAATTACAAAACATTTTGGGACAACGCCTGTTGTGCAGGATGTTAGTTTTACGGTTCATCCTGGGGAGATCTTTGCACTTTTGGGACCGAGTGGCTGTGGAAAGACGACTACCTTACGCATAATAGCAGGTTTTGAAATGGCTGATACAGGGACAATCTCTATGGCAGAACGTTCCCTTGCAAGCAGTAGTGTTCACGTTCCACCTGAGTCTCGCGGTATCGGTTTTGTATTTCAAGATTACGCCCTATTCCCGCACAAGAACGTCCTCGATAACGTTGCCTTTGGACTCCGAAAAGTGCGAAAAAAAACGAGACGTGAGAGAGCACTGGAAGTGTTGGAGATGGTTGGCTTGAGGGATCTACATACGCGTTTACCACATCATCTCTCAGGTGGTGAGCAGCAGCGGGTTGCGCTGGCGCGCTCTATTATCGCACGCCCGAAATTACTGCTTTTAGATGAACCTTTTTCGAGCCTTGATCCCGGGTTACGCCAAACTACCAGAGATGAAGTGCGCGCACTCCTGAAAACAGAAGGCATTAGCGCAGTGTTGGTTACCCACGACCAAGAAGAAGCGTTAAGTTTCGCTGAACGACTGGCGGTGATGAAAGACGGCACTGTCGAACAGATTGGCACACCTGAAACCGTATATCGCCATCCGAAAACGGCTTATGTCGCAGACTTTCTGGGGCAGACGAATTTCGTCAACGCCTCTGTGAAAGACGGGGTCGCTGAAACCCCGTTTGGACGCGTGGAGATAGACGGCACTGCTACAGGGGAGATGTTGCTGTCTATTCGCCCTGAATGCTTAACAATGATGGCACCCGATGCTGGAACTACTGGAACAAAAGAGGGTCGTATCGTCGGACAGGCGTTTAAGGGACACGACTTTACGTATCGCGTTGAGGTGGATGGGAATTTTTACCTTGTCCAGACAGATTATCGTTGTCCGTTTCAGGTTGATGATGCTGTACGGTTGAAAGCGGTTTCGGCGGTGGCGGTTAGCTCGTAGGGGTTGGGTTACCCAACCCCTACAACCCCTCGGTGTGAAGTCAGAGGATGCTTCGGATTTCGTTGATGCCTTGAATCATTTGTGTGAATGCCGTAACCAATTTGTCGATTTCGGCATGCACTGCTGCGTCGTCTCCGTGCTCTAAGGCGTCTAAAACACCCGGGAAAACGACTGCGGCATAGCCCGTATTGAGTCCTGGAGCGTAAATTAGATGTTTAAACCACGGACGCAACGGTAACCCCGCCTCAGTTGTTAACTTCCGCTCTAACTGATACAACCGCTGATTGATTTCGGCGACTACAGATAAGTCTCCAGCGGCGAGATATTTGGCAAGTTCTTGGTGTAACGAACCTGCTACCTGTTGCCATTCTGTCAGTAAGCCGTCTAACTCCCCTACTTCTTCGGCTATCTTACTTTTTGAGCCTGAGTTTTGCAAGAGTTTCAACGGCGTCATCAGGTCCGTGGCGTAAGTCTCATAGTCCAGGGGCAAAATATCGGCGTTGGCAAGCTGCAGGGCAAGCGTCCCCCAGATTCTCGCCATCGCTGCTTGATACTGAAACGTTGGATCTCCGAAGTGTTCCATCCAGTAAAAATTATCCTGCATAGCGTGGTAGACGCCATAAGGACCACTAAATCCCATACTTATCGCGGGGATACCTGCATGCCCAATGAACGGCGAATGATCCGAACCACTTCCCAAGTTACCAACTTGTGGCACCTCTTTCCCCTGTCTCATTTTCCAACTGTCGTAAACGGGTTTCAGTGTCTCTGGGTCAATGACGTTTTGGGTTACTTCGCGAATGAGTTCCCGCAGCGATGGAATCGCACTGACATAGAAGCGTTTACCAGTTGCGGCGATGTCTACATTCAGGTATGCGATTGCCTTCTGTTGCAGTGTCTCTCTCAACTCCTCGACCCATTCGGTTGATCCTAAGATACCGAATTCTTCAGCATCCCACGCCGCAAAGACGATCGATCGCTTTGGACGCATGCCTTCTTTAGCAAGTTGTCCCAAGGATTCCGCGACTTCTAAGAGTGCCGTTGTGCCACTTCCGGGATCCGCAGCACCGTAAACCCATGCATCGTGATGGTTTCCTAATATTATCCATTGGTCTGGATATTCCGTTCCCTCTAAGGTGGCGATGACGTTGTAGATGGGGCGAGTGCTGTGATCGGAACGGACTTTGAGACGCACCTTTGCTGGTCCGGGCCCGATATGATAGGCGAAAGGTAAACCACCTTGCCATGCTGTTGGAACATTGGGCCCAGCGAGTGCTTTGAGAAGCGGTTCTGCATCCCTATAAGCGAGTGGGGCGACGGGAATATCGGGGAGATCGGTGGCTTCTGAGATTGGGATTCTTTCGGCATCCGCCGTCGCTGCCCAACCCGGTGTGAGCGGATCACTGGCGTGCTGGAAGATATATTTCACTGTGCCGCGTTGGATTGCATCGTCAGAACGCCATGGACCTCGCGGATAGACATCACCACGCATGTAGCCATCATCGGCGGGGTCTGAGTAAAGAATCAAGCCGACTGCCCCGTTATCACCGGCTACTTTGGCTTTTACACCCCGGTAACTGCCACCATATCGGGCGATACAGATCTTGCCATTTACCGAAATGCCTTGTTCACTGAGGATATGGTAATCCTCAGGCAATCCTTTGTTGACGTAGACGAGATCAGCGGTTACATCTCCATCAGGCGAATAGGCGTTATAGCCTGCAACAATCTCGGTTTCAAAAGAGTCTTTGTCCCATTCCCAGCTCGCCTCTTTGCCGATGGCGACATAATTGGTGGGTGAGACGAGTTCTACCCGGATCTCCAAGGGGTATGGAAGATAGACTTTGTATTCATATATCTTGACCTTCAAGCCATATTCTTCAAATGCGTCCCGAAGGTATTCTGCGATCTTTCGGCTATTCTCGGTTCCGGCGAGGTGCGGTTCTTCGGTCAGGTATCGGAGTTTATGCTGACTCCTCTCGGCTGATACCTGTGCCCGGAACGCGGTTTCGTATTGTTTCTGTGTAATGGCATTTTCTGCTGTGAAGCCGCGCATAGCGGACACATCATTGGAAAAAAGTGTAAACACGACAAGGACACAGGTTAAACATAAAATAAGCCGCCAAGCCTGTCCTTGCCAACGTAAAATATCTTTTAGAATTGTAATTGGTTAGTCCCCCTCTTCTCGTTTTAGACATCATAACATATTTTCCGTGTGTATTCATTACTTTTTTGATTGTCAGTAGTTGGAATGGATGTAGTTTGCGGTAATCATAGGTCAAATTTATCACTTTAAACTCGCGATTATGGAAAGCAAAAATTTTGTAATAAAATAATGATACTTTTGTAAAAGATTAATGGAAAAATTGACTTTATACCGCATTATTTGTTAAAATGAAATCGGGTGCCAAAAGTTCACGCAAGGAGATTTAAATGAACGCTAACATCTTAATTGTGGAAGATGAACGGGATATCGTAGATTTACTACGCTATAATTTAGAGGAAGCGGGCTTTGAGACTGATTACGTCCGGAACGGCGCGGATGCCCTCCATCGCGCTGTTGAAAAGTCCCCAGATCTTATCTTGTTGGACTTGATGCTTCCAGAGGTGGATGGACTTATCGTTTGCCGTTTATTGAAGAACGATCCAAGGACTAAAAATATCCCCATCGTCATGGTGACTGCAAAGACCGAAGAGCGCGACCGCATCGCGGGATTGGAACTTGGCGTAGATGATTATATCACCAAGCCGTTTAGTCCAAAAGAAGTTGTGTTGCGGGTCTCCGCTGTGTTGCGCCGTATCCAAGCCGGCAAACAAGCAGAGGAAGAAACCAAGCAGATCGAGAGGCACGGGTTAACCATTGATCTCGATAAACACCAAGTTCTTACCGAAAGCGGTCCCATCGATCTGACTGCTACTGAGTTTAAGCTCATCACGTTATTTGCACGTTCACCGGGGCGGGTCTTTACTCGCGATATTCTGATGGATGTCATCTGGGGACAGGAGTATTACGGCGTCGATAGGACAGTAGATACACATGTGAGTCGGCTTCGTCGTAAACTCGGGGAGTTCGGGGAGCACATTGAGACGGTACATGGCGTCGGATATCGGTTTAAAGAGGCTTCCTGATTAAGGACGCTGGTTTTACTTCTCTGCCTCGTTACAAAGGTGCTATATTGAGAATTCCTGGATCAAAACTGTTTAAAGCGAGACTCTTCAAAGCGTACACCCAAAAGATTGGGATGCCCCCTGGAACGCTTGTTTATATTGGTGAAGAACGCACAGATCCTGTACGTATTACCGTCATTGATTATGATGAAACATACTTTCATGAAGATGAGGTACAAACGATTCAGGAGTGCATGCATTTCAAGTCTGCCGATACCGTCACATGGATTCACATCGCAGGAATTCATAATCCTGAGATTATTGAAGAGATCGGCGAGCATTTCGGGGTCAATTCCCTTGTACTTGAAGACTTAATGAGTCCAACCCAACTCCCTAAAATAGAGTCATACGAAGATTATGTCTTTATTATTCTCAAGAGCCTTAACCATGATGCCGAAACCTCCAGTGTCTTCAGAGAGCAAATCGGACTTATTATCGGCGAGAATTTCGTCGTTTCTCTTCAGGAAAATTCTGGTGAACTCTTCACATCGGTTCAAAACAGACTCCGAAATGCCCAAGGGCGTATTAGGCAGATGCGCGCTAACTACCTTGCGTATGCACTGATAGACGTTATAGTTGACCATTATTTTATCGTCTTGGAACAACTCAACGACGCAATTGAATCGGTAGAAGAAGAGACCATTACGAATCCTACATCAGAAGTTTTAGGGAAAATCAACAATTTGAGAAGGGAACTCCTTGTTCTGCGCAGACCCATCCATCCGTTACGCGATGTTGTCGATGAGGTGTTAGCTGACGAAATCCCATTACTTCCGCAAGAGACACATCTGTACTTTCGCGATGTTTATGACCATCTCAATCAGGTAATCCACACATTAGAGACGCTTCGGAGTGCGGCTTCTGATTTGTTTGACACCTATACCTCGGCGGTTAGCCATAGGATGAATGAAGTGATGAAAGTGCTAACAATTGTTGCTACATTCTTCATTCCGATGACCTTTCTCGCCGGTATTTATGGCATGAATTTCAAATTTATGCCGGAACTTGATTCACGCTGGGGGTACCCGGCTGTTTTGTTGGTTATGGTAGTCATTGGAATCTCTATGTTTACCTATTTTAAGCTTAAAAAATGGCTTTGAATTTATGAATGCGTCCTCACTAAGTTAAGGAGTTAGATGAAAAGCCTGAGATCCGTACTGGCACTGCATAGGGGGCATACCCTCCTAATTGCAGTGCTTTTCGCTATTTTTTATGCAGTGCCGGTGTATAGCCAGTTTGCAGATTTACCACAGGATGCCAAGACAGTAGACATCGGCGTGAATGGAGATGGTGGTTCACAGACCCTCAGCCTAACCGCTGTAGTCCCTGTCAGCAGGATTAATGGTTGGGCGGGTATTTTCGGTTCACGTGCTTCGGGTGATGGGGATGTCCTATCCGAAATGGTCAAGGCACGCGCGCAAGGTGGTTTTCGCATAGGCACATTCGGTATTGAAGCGTTTACCGATTTTGAGCGTAACATTACCAAAGGCAGTGCTCTGACCTCACAAATCGGCAGCTACATTCGCCCAGCGATTTACAAGAACGGGACGTTTCGGGTGTCTGGTGGTATCGGTGCTTTCCTTGAGAATATCCAACCCCATGAAGACCTTGTGGACTTCGTGTTAAGGAATTTTGATACGACGACGTTTCGGTGGTTGGCATTTTCGTCCATCGGGTGGCAGAAACTCAATACCGTTTTGAAATTCACGCCAGAAGTCGGCTTCAAAAACTATAAGTTTTCCGCAGAACCCGCTATTACATTTAGCCTATCCAATCAGTTGAGTCTACGTTTGAGCGGCTCGGTAACGTATAATAGTGAACCCCTAACAGAAAAGTGGCATTATACGTATCTGTCTACCTTGCGCATTACGTTATAGATTTTTAATGACAGCAAGTCCCACATACGAGTATTATCATAGTAGATTTTAGAATTACGCTACCCAAGAAAATTGAGGTTAGAAATCCTTCCCACAGTTCCTGCAAGGTCTACTCATTTCTATAATTCACCATAATAGTGAATAAGTAGCACACATCTACCATTGTAGAAAAAGGAGCGCAGACATGTTTATGGAAGCCGTAGCGCGCGTAGCAGAATTCCTAACGGCAGTTATTAATTCGCCATTTAGAGGAATTCTCTTAAGCATTGTCACGATTGCGACTTTACTGATCGTCAAGTCAATCTCAGGGTATTTTGTCAAAAAATATGTTTACCAACATGCCCAGGTGGAGACAAATGCGCAAAACTTTATGGCAGTGTGGGGCTACATCTGGACAGCCATTATTGCTATTTTCGGCATTATTAGTCTCAGCGGTTCTCTCAAAACGCTCGGTATTTCAGCGGGATTTCTTGGTATGGTCTTGGGTTGGTCTTTGCAAGCACCTGTGACGGGCATTGCGGCTTGGTTGATGTTAATTCTAAAGCGTCCATTCAAAATTGGGGACCGCGTTATCATCGCTGGCATCACAGGCGACGTTATGGACATTACCCTAACGCACGTCATTCTCAATCAGGTTGGGGGAACAGTGTCGAGTGAGGAGCGTTCTGGGCGCGGCATACTTATCCCAAACGCGATTCTTTTCGGACAGACCATTACCAACTATACTTTAGAAGAGGAGCACATTTTAGTTGAAGTGCCCGTTCGGATTACTTTTCAATCGGATTGGGCGGAAGCAGAGCAGATCCTTGTGAGTGCAGCAGCAGAGGTTACAGCCGATATTGTTCAAGAAACCGGAGAAGAGCCGTTTATACGTGCGGAGTTGTTTGATGCTGGTGTAATGATGCGACTGCGCTACAAAACGCGCCCCGTAGATCGTGCGAAAAGCCTGAGTGATATTGTTAAAATCATCTTCCACGAATTCGCCAAGAGTGATACCGTCGAATTCTGTTATGCCCATTCGGAAGTTATCTATTCTTGGAAAGACCAACCCTCCCTGCAAACGGGTTCCCCTGAGGAATAGTTATGTTTTTGGAAGCCTGGAACACGATTCTGAATTTCAAATATATTTCTGTGGTCTGGATGGTCTTGGCTGTTATTGGTGCCATTAGTATCTATTTCGGTTTGACATCGCAGATGCGGAAATTTACAGAAGCACACGCCTATAAACCAGAAAATGCAGACCGATTCTTTTTTACGTGGCGCTATGCGTTCATGTTCTCGATAGGTGTGCTTATACTCTTTCTATTTTCAGATGTCCTTGGTTTGTTAGGACTGTCGCTGACTTTTATCATGACCCTCATGGGATGGGGCATCCGAAACCCAATTATGAACTTAGCAGCATGGCTATTGATTATCCTAAAGAGACCTTACCGCATTGGGGATCGGGTTATCTTGGGCGGCACTATCGGCGATGTAGAGAACATTACGATTATGCATACACAGTTGGATCAGGTCGGCGGCACTATCGGCGGGGAAGAGAAATCGGGACGCAGCGTTATGATTCCCAACCAGCATCTTTTTAGATGGACTGTGATTAATTACACCCTCGACGAGAAATACATCCTTGATGAGGTCATAATTCGGTTGACATATCATTCAAATATAAGGCGTGCTGAGCAGATTATGTGTGAACAGGCAGCAGAAGTCACAGCGGATATACGCGCTGAGACGGGTGAATCGCCATACGTACGGTTCGAGTTCATTGCCTCCGGTGTAGTTGCGAAGTTGAGGTATCGCGTTTTTGCTGTGAGACGCCAAGAAATCTCAACCTTAATAGTAGAACGGATTTCCGAAGCACTCACGCGTGAAGATGGAATAACGTTCGCCTACATAAAAAGGGAAGTCCTGTTAGTGCCTGAAGATGAACAATCACCGCCACCCCCACAATATCTACGTACCGGGCAATATCGGGAACATTCAACATAGACAGGATAGCGAAGATGGATGAATTGATTCAACAGCTGCTTAATTTCCTTGAAATGCCTATAGTCACGCTCGACGAACCTGTAACAGTCATCCAGGTTGTAAAATTAGTAGTAATTTTAGCAACCTCACTGCTACTCGCAGGTTTTTTACGTCGGTGGTTCCGTCATTTGTTTACTCGGCTCAAATTGCCACAGAACCTCGCGAACCGACTGCTGGCACTCTTATTCCTCATTATTATCGTTGTAGGTGGAACTTTAGCACTCAATCTCGCAGAAATTAGCACAGGAATTCTTGGTAAACTTTTCCACTATCCACTCTCGAACCTCTTCCAAGCGTCTGAGGTAGAAGGGGAAAGTGCGGGTGAACACAATTTAACCTTAGCACGTCTGTTTTATGCGTTCGTAATTGTCTTCGGGATGTTCATACTGTCTAAATATTTGCAATGGGTGCTGAGGCGCGAAGTCCTACAGGCCTTTCAAATAGCCGATCATACGCAGTTTCTCTTACTACGTTTTTTCCATTTCACTATTATCATTATCGGGATCCTTATCAGCCTTAGCACTGTCGGCATCAGTTTGACGAGCTTAGCGTTAATTTTCGGTGGTTTGAGTATTGGTATCGGTTTCGGTTTACAAAACATTGCCTCAAACGTGATATCGGGGTTTATTCTCATCTTTGAACGCCCTATCAAAATTGGGGATCTTGTGGAGATCATGGATGTTAATTTATTTGGAAGAGTGAACAGCATCAATCTTCGGTCAACGGTCATCGTTTCACTTGACGAGAAGGAAATTATTGTCCCGAATTCCCAATTGATTAGCGAATCCGTTCATAACCTCACACACGCGAACAATCTGTTCCGTCTCCGTATACAGGTAGGGGTGTCCTACAGTTCAGACGTGGATCTTGTCAAGAAAGTGCTACTTGATGCTGCAGATGAACATTTTGGCGTGATCAAAGAACCAATTCCGAACATCAGCAACGTTACCGCTCCTTTCGTTCGCTTTACTAATTTTGGGAATTCATCCTTAGATTTTGAATTGTTAGCATGGATCCCTGACTCTTTTCAGCGTTTCGATGTTGCGAGTGATCTGCATTTCATCATCTGGCACAAATTTAAAGAACACAACATTACAATCGCATTCCCACAAATGGATGTCCATTTTGATCCAACGGAAGACCAGTAGTTGTCAGTTGTCAGTTATCAGTTGTCAGTTCGGGATGGTTTTGTTACAGATCAAATTCTTAAACTTCATCAAACCGCATCTATCATTTAGGGTCAGGTATAGAGGGATCTAAGAGTGGCGGATGATGTCGCCTTTTACGAGATAGTAGACCTCTTCACCGATGCTTGCTGCGAGGTCCCCTATCCGTTCGAGATGCCGGAAAAGGAGTAAGATGCTAATACCGGGTGAGATGAGTTTCGGATGCTCGCTGAGAATGGTGAGAAGTTCACGGAGCATTTTCTCATAGATTTCATTAACCTCGTCGTCCCGCTCTCGGATTTCTAAAGCGAGTTCGGCGTTACGATTGACGAAAGCGTCCAATACATCCTTCACCATTGTCTGAATGAGATTTGCTACGTACGGCAGATCGACAAAAGGTTTGATTGGTGGGTATTCTAACAGTTCAATGCTTCGTCTCGCAATGCCAACGCTTTTATCGGCAAGCCTTTCGATGTTATGGCTGATTTTCATCACCATTGTCAGAAAACGGAGTTCAGACGCTACGGGTTGATGGAGAGCAATCAGTTGGATGCACAATGACTCGATTTCGTTTTCATATTGGTCTATTTTATCATCCGTATCAATCACAATCTGAGCTAATGTTTCGTCTCGGGTTAAAACGGATTCGATGGCTTGGCGTAGCATCTGCTCGGCAAGTCCCGCCATTTCCAAGAGTTCGTGCTGAAGGTCTTTGATCTCGTTCGCTAACATAGCTGCTCCTCGTGTGATTCTAACCTAACCTGCCTGTTACGTACTGTTCTGTTCTGTTGTCCTGGGGGTTTGTAAAAATCTTTTCCGTTGCTCCAAACTCGATTAATTCGCCGTCGTAGAGGAATCCTGCGACCTCCGAGACGCGGGCGGCTTGTCTTCTTTTGTTAGTGGCGAAAATGACAGTACAGGTGTCTGTCAGCTCCCGTACAAGAGTTTCAATTTTAACAGTCTCTATCGGATCGAGTTCACCACAGGGTTCATCGAATATTAAAACATCTGGGTCAACTGCCAAGGCACGTGCAACACAGAGTAGTTGTTGTTGTCCAGTAGATAATTGTTCCGGCGTTTCATTCAAGATATTCTCAACTTCAGTCCAAAGCCCAGTTCTTCGTAGATTCGTCTCAACGATGGCATCCAACTCTGAATCGCTGTCTGCCCCTGAAATCTTAGCCCCGTACGCTACATTTTCGCTGATAGAACCCCTGAAGAGCGTTGGTCTTCGGAAGACCATCCCAATTTGTTTCCGAATAGCGGTTGCATCTTTGATCGTGCCGAGCCGATTTCCTTTAAAAAGTATTTCACCGGTGAACCTGAAGTTCGGCGTAAAGTCATTTAATCGATTGAGGCACCGGATAAGGGCGGTTTTACCAGAGTTAGCGGGTCCGATGAGCGCAGTGACCTGTTTCTGTTGCACCTCAAAACAGAGTGAACTCAGAACCTGCTTGTCGCCATACCATATATTTAGATTACGAACGCTCAGAATGGGTTGCTCTTCTGTAGTCTGCATGATCGGCATCCCGTGTATCGGACCGGTATATTGCTTAAGAACCCAATGGAACTCTCAACTCAAAATTTGAGCAAACTAAGTGTGTTATGTCGAAACAGGAGGATATTTCTCAATAAGGAAACTGGCGAAAATACTTAATAACAATGCTCCGCCAAAAAACAGAGGAAATATGTCGGGCATCTGTTCGGATTGGATTGGACGCGCCCAGACATAAACACCGATGAGCAAAGCTGCTGTGGCAAGCACAGAAGACATCGCACGGCATCCTCCAGCGAGTACCCGTGGAAACGCAAACGGCACAACATGTTTCATCAATACTTCCCATCGGTCAGCACCCAATGCGTAAGCCGCTTCTCGAATGGGTATCGGTACCGATCGGAGTGCCTCTTGGGTTGTCTTAATAACCCTGGGCATTACTAACAAAACGAAAGTTAACGCCGTGGCATAAAATAAAGCTATATCACCTTGAAAAGCTGTCGTCTCCATTGAAGTTGTTTCCAGACCTGTAACTGGTTGAGAAGTCCAAATTGTTTTGAAAAAATTGTTATAAGGCAAGAAAATTGCAACCGCCAACAGGCCATACAATAGCGAAGGAACACCACTTAAAATGCTGACCTGCACCTCAATCAGACGCCGAATCCAATTTGTTTCTCGAAGCCATTCCTCCAAGTAAAAAGCACATGCCACTCCAAGCAAAATTGCCAAGAAACTAACGGATAGGAAAAGATAGAGATCGCTGAGCGGACTCAATAAGGGATCTGACGTGCGCGCTACTGATGATATCGGCACATCAGATACGTGCGTTTTTTTCAGCACATTCCATACGGGAACCAATACCGCTGCGAGGGTAACAAGCGCGATACTCTGCAAAACATATTTCTGTCTTGGATTCGGCTGTGTCATTGAGAAATTCATAAGGTGACAACTTTTTAATGGAAGTGCCTGTTCACATAATCGCTCCGCTTTGGAAGAAACCTCCTACATCCCCCTTATCAAGGGGACTTATAGTATCTTGGAAGAAACCCCCTAAATCCCCCTTATCAAGGGGACTTATAGTATCTTGGAAGAAATCCCCTAAATCCCCCTTATCAAGGGGACTTATAGTGTCTTGGAAGAAACCCCCTAAATCCCCCTTATCAAGGGGACTTATAGTGTCTTGGAAGAAACCCTCTTATCAAAGGGACTTTAAGGTTTTTTTATGCGTACCGCATCTGTACATAATCGGCGGTTTTTGGGTGCTCTGGTGTTTGGAAAAGGGCTTGTGTCTCTCTATGTTCAATAAGTTCACCGAGGAACATGAAGATACACTCTTTACTCACGCGTCGTGCTTGCGCCATGTTATGCGTTACAATCAAGAATGTGTATGTCCCGGCAAGCACTTCCATGAGTTCTTCAACAGCGAGTGTCCCTTTTGCATCCAGTGCGGAACACGGCTCATCCATCAGAATAATTTTCGGTTTAAGTGGTAGTAACCGTGCGATACAGAGTTTCTGCTGCTGTTCAAGCTGAAGTGAGGTCGCCCGCACCTTCAATCTATCCTTTAGATCGTCCCAGAGGAAAACAGAAGTCAGTGCCTCTTCAACAATCTGGTCTGCTTCTGTTCTTGTGAAACTCCGCATCGGCGAATGAATACGCAGCCCGAATAATATATTCTCGTAAACCGAGATCGGCAAGGGATTCGGTCGCTGAAACACCATACCGACTGCTTTTCGGAGTTCGGGTAAGGAGACGTCTGGATCGTAGATATTTTTCCCGAGAATTTCAATCTTTCCCTTTGTGGTTACATTACCATACCGCTCGTTGACCCGATTAAAACAGCGCAGGAGTGTTGTTTTTCCACACCCCGAAGGACCAATTAATGAGGTAATCTGCCCGTCATGTATTTTGACGTTGACATCAATGAGTGCTTGAAAATCTCCGTACCAGAGACTGAGATTTTCGGTTTCAATGCTGTAATTCAAAGGTGTAGTTTGTGAATCCATTTATTTATTTTCTTACGGCACACGGACAGTGCCTACCACTTTTAACAAGTTATCCGAAAGTCCCGTTGACGTAGTCGTAAGTGGCTTGATTCGACGGGTTATCGGAAAAGATTACATCAGTATTATCAATCTCAATGAGGTCTCCGTTGAGCATGAAAGCGGTTCGGTCTGCTAATCGTTTTGCCTGTTGAACGAGATTAGTGACAAGGAGAATCGTCATTTCTGTACATAAAGTGCTCAAAACATCTTCAATACGCATGGTTGTAATGGGATCAACAGCAATAGAAAATTCGTCAAGACAGAGAATCTCTGGCTGATGTGAGAGTGCTCGGGCGATTGTGAGACGCTGTTGTTGCCCACCTGACAGCCGAGTTCCAAGCGAATCCAGCCTATCTTTCACCTCATCCCAGAGTGCGGCTTGCTGCAAACACCGCTCGACGATTTCATCCAATTCCGATTTTGCACGAACCCCTGACGTTCGGGGTGCGAAAGCGACGTTATCATATATTGAAAGTGGTAGCCCTACTGGCAAAGGCAACACCATCCCAATGCGTCTGCGTAATCCGTAGACATCACCAATTGTGTTGATGTCCTCGCCATCAAGTTTTACAGAACCTTCAACCGTTGTCCCAGGCGTGAATTCCAGCGTTCTATTGATAACCTTCAAGAGCGTGGTTTTACCCGATTGTGCGGGACCGATGATGCCAAGAATCTCGTTTTTATAAACATCAAAAGAGATCCCGTTGAGAGCGGATTTATCTCCGTAACGCACTTTCAGGTCGTTGACTTCAATTACGGGTGTGGTTTGTGAACCGTTATTGCCATTGGTGTTCATATTATTTTTTCACTTTATGTGTTGATGGGTTCTGTAGGCTGATTTTATTCTTTCTCTTTAGTTTCCTCTTCTTTTTCCCGTTCTACCCGTGCTTCTGTCAGGACTGATGCTAACAACCCAGACGGGATTGCGATAAGTCCTACTCCCACAAGAGTAACGAGGGCAGTGAAAATCTTTCCTCCGCCTGTCTCAGGATAGACATCTCCGTAACCGACTGTTGTCAATGTCACGACCGCCCACCACATCGAATCAATGATAGAGCCAAACGCTTCAGGCTGCACGTCTCTTTCAAAGTAGTGAATCCCACATGCAGCGAGGTAGACTAACATTAACGATAAGATAACGAGTGCTAAAAGCTCCTGCTGGATTTCACGGAGTGCCGATGCGAGTCGATCAACTGCGAGAATAAAACGGGTCGCCTTGAAGATTCTGAAAACCCGTAAGAACCGAAGTATTCGGAGCACACGAAATCCTGGTAAAAGGAACAGCGAAGGTAAAATAGCAAGCAGGTCAATTATACCGTAGAAACTGAAAATGAAATCCCGTTTTCTGGGTTCAATGTAGACCCGTAGAATATACTCAGCCGAAAATAGAATGAAAAACACCCAATCGAGAACAATAAAATGTGTTGCGTACTTCTCTAACCCCCACACGTCTTTATCGGATTCAAACACAAAGACGACGGCGGAAGCAAGAATGAGGAACTGGATTACCGCGCTAAGTATGCCCCCTTCAATAACATCTCGCAATTTCTCTTTATTCATTGTGAACGCCTCTTCCAATCGGGAATCGCTTTCACGAGACTGCCTCTACCATTTCTTTCGAGTTCGGAGATAAACCCTAAGCACAATCGATGCTGCGTTGACGAGCAGGACACTCGCTACCAGTACTATTGCAGTCCCATAGGGAATACCCTCTGCAACATCTGGCACCTGTGTCGAAATTGTAAAAAGATGTAGGGATAGTGCCATGCACTGCTCGGTTATATTATATGCGAACAGGTTTCCTTCTGCAATTTGTTTATAAAAGACGGCACCCGTGAACATGATGGGTGCTGTTTCACCGGCAGCGCGGGATACTTGTAAAATCACTCCTGTCAAAATGCCGCTAATTGAGTTTGGAAGGACAATACGACGAATCGTCTGCCATCGCGTCGCACCGAGGTTCCAGCAGGCTTCTCTAAAAGACATCGGCACGGCTTTGAGTGCTTCTGTTGTGCTGGCAATGATAACCGGCAGCGTCATAATTGCAAGGGTAAGTGAAGCGGCAAGTATTGACTCACCTAAACCCGCAAAGAGCACAAACGCTCCAACACCAAATAGCGCATGGACAATACTTGGCACACCAGCAAGGTTAACGACAGCCAAATTCGTGATACGTGTAAACCAATTGTCCCGGGCATACTCATTGAGATAGACAGCAGCGAACACACCGATGGGAGCAGAAACTAATAGAGAAACCACGACCAAATAGATTGTACCAAGGAAGGGTGCCCAGAGCCCTCCTGCACGCATGTTGTCTTTCGGATTCGTAAATAGAAACTCTAAGGAGAGGACGGGTAGTGCCTTATAGAAGAGGTAGCCGATAATGAGAAGCAGCGGGATAATCATCAAGCATGTTATTACAAGAAGGAAAATCCGCATCACATTTTCTGTCTGTCGTTTTTGGCGACCTATTGTCGTTTCTGTAAACATTGCTTGCGCGTCAGTGTTCATTGCTCACGGATCCCTTTGATGACTAAATCAGCGATGAGGTTGACTACAAATGTAATGGTAAAGAGTAAAATGCCGATAATAAAGAGTACTTGGTAGTGTTCATCGCCTCTGGCGACTTCACCCAATTCTGCGGCGATTGTTGCTGTCAGTGTCCGGATCCAAGAGAGTGGACTTGTTGGAATGTTAACAGAGTGTCCGGTTGCCATCAAGACTGCCATTGTTTCACCGATGGAGCGTGCTGCACCGAGTAAGACAGCTGCCAATAATCCGTTTTTCGCTGCTGGCAAAAGCACGCGATAGACGACCTGCCATCGAGTTGCCCCAAGTGCCTCTGCTGCTTCGCGATAGGAATCTGGCACGGCTTTTAGAGAATCCTCCGCTATAGAAACAATGATAGGTACACTCATTAACGCCAGCATAATACCGCCGTTTAGCATCGTTAAACCGATGGGTACTTTGAACACAGCGATTATCAACTGGTTCATCAATGTCAATCCGATAAAACCCCACACGACAGAAGGGATCGCGGCAAGCAGTTCAATGACAATTTTAAATGTTTCCCTGAGTTTCGGGCTACAGAATTCCGAAACAAAAATCGCTGCCCCAAGTCCAAAGGGAACAGCAATACACATCGCTAAGACGGTAACACTGAAAGTGCCTACAATCAATGCGAAAGCACCGTATTTTTTGTTATTCAACGAAGTGGGTTGCCACTCTACACTTGTCAGAAACTCCTTTAAATCTAAACCATTGAAGAGGAAACTCGCGCCTTCCCGAAATACAAAGAAAAAGATACCAAACACAAAGATAACAGAACTAATGCCACATAGACGGATAAACAGTTCAATGGCTGTTTCAGAAAATGGCAGATTCGCTGTGCTTTTTCTGCGTAAAATGTTCATATTTTTTTAGGAGACTTTACAGGTACTGATACATCAGCATCGGCGCGGTTAGGAAACCGCACTACCGGGCATACGGTGTTCGTATCTTTTAGCTGCCTTCTATGGGCACGAAACCGAGTTTTTTAACAATGTTTTGACCTTCGGTAGACAAAATCCAATAGAGATACGCTTTAACCTCTCCTGTAGGTTCACCGAGTGAGTACATGTAGAGTGGGCGGGCAATAGGATACGTTTTCTCGATGACATTTTCCAGCGTCGGCGCGTAATAAGACGAATCGGCGTCAGTCGCAATTGCTAACATTTTGACGTGCGATGTGGCATATCCCATTCCGCTGTAGCCGATCGCGCATGGTGTTCTCCCGATGACTTCTACGACATCTTTAGAACCGTGTAAATCCAACGATCCGATGCGAAAGTCACCGTTTTTGCCAAGAAGTGCCTCACGGAAATAGAAGTACGTTCCAGAATTAGATTGCCGACTGATACGAATAATCTTGTCGCTTGGACAGTCGCTATGTGTAATTCCGAGTTGGCTCCACTTAGTTATTTCACCGCTCTGACCATAAATTTTCGCGAGTTGTGGGATCGTGATTTTATCAAGCGGTGTCTCGCGATGGACATAAACTGCGAGTGCATCGTATCCAACGATGAATTCATGGGGGACTTTGCCTGTATTTTGTGTTGCGAGTTCTAACTCTTTGGGTTTAATCTTGCGACTACAGTTCGCAATATCTACGGTGCCATTGATGAGCGCAGCAACGCCAGTACCAGAACCGCCGCCTGATACTTCCACTGATGCTTTACTGGTGACACCAGCGTACATTTCTGCCCACGCCTGTGCCAAATTCACTATTGTGTCTGAGCCTTTATTTTTGATGACTTGTACATCTTCTTTTCTTGTAACACCTTCGCTATCCTTGGGTGAACAACCGCTGATCATAAAACCACATGCCAAAATGACAAAGATTCTTAGGATCGCATAACACACCCGACCATTTTTTTGCATGGATTTCCCTTTCTTGCTGGATTTTACTATAATTATAACATTCAATTGTTACGAAAATGAGACAAAATTCAGATTTTTTGTAATTTTGTGTTTATAGTGGTAGAGGGTTGTGGGTTGGTGGGTGGTGTGCGTCTAAATCACAGATTGGCGCAGATAACGCAGATAACGCAGATTTGAAGTCAACTTAGAGCACACAGGGTATTAGTCCCAGAAGGACGGCAGGTGTATAGAAACATAGATGCAGAGAAAACTAAATCCCGGAGGGGTGAGAGGTGTGTCCCCTATTCTGCCTAAATTGACCCCTATGATGCGGGTATAAATCGCTGATTCCTATTTGAGGAGGGTGGAGTTGGAAATTTGAGACTTCCGTGTGCAATTCATCCTATCTACGCGTCTGTGTTGAACGAATACCACCATAGGCTACCAGTCGATTTCATCAAGGCTGTCTGCCGTCATGACCTGCTCGAAGAGCGAATCAAGTCGAGAACGGTTCTGGATTGAGGTAATCCTTGTGGCAACCGATTCTGGGACGCTATCAAATCGGAACTGTATCAATTTTAGGATCGCCTCATGTTTGGCGCGTGTTTCACCTTGTTCGATACCTTGTTCGATGCCTCGTTCGATACCTTGCTCGATGCCTCGTTCGATGAGAACTTCAGCCATAGATTGTGCCATTGTTTCTACCTCCATGCCTTGTGTATAACGATCAACGAGTGTTATCAACTCTTCGTGCTTCTCAACAGGACGACGATGTAGGATTAACAAGAGCAGATACACAATCGCTCGACGCCGTTGATCCACTTGCTCCGGGTCAAGACTATTCAGGTGCGATAACGCATCAAGTAATGCATCGCTTATCCCACCCTTGTCCGCATCCTCTTTTTGAAGAACTGTCAGCAGCCATCCCAACGGATGATCGCTCTGCGTCAACCTCGACGCAGCCGTCTCCTTTACACTCAGAAACAACGTCTCAAACGTTGGAACAAAACGCGTCAATACCTCTGGGATATCCATGAGTGCCGTCAGCGTTAGCGGTGTGTTCCAACGTTGCGAACCCGTGTAAAATACAATCGGCAGAATCGGACGCAAACGCCATTGACTCTTCGGAATATTCGCTGACTCCCACTCCCGACGTTGCAAATCCCATATCTGCATCATGTAAAACAGCACTCGAAATCCCATTGAGACATCAACTGTGGATTGGTGTTCAATCAAAATATAGATGAGCAATTCATCCGTCGCTGAGTCGCTCTGAAATGGCACGCTGAAAAGGATGTCTGACTCTTGTTCTCGGAGGGTATCAGAAATGAAACTTCTATTTAGGTGAGAGAGTCGACTAAAGTCAAGCAATGCCACGAGTTCGCTGGCGACGATCTCTACCAATCCCCGGACGTTCTCTTTGTCTTGGAGCAACCATCGCGCGCTCCTGTCCGGGAAGTGTTCAATGGGGATTTCAAAGAAACTCCCAATTTCTGTTTCTTTTATTGTCATAGCCCTCCTCTGATGTGATGTGTATATAATATAGCACGATTCGGATGCGTAAGCCAACCAAAAAGCGTTTGGGTTTGATTGATTTTAATGCTTGTGTATGTTAGAATTGAATTATCTGAACTCACGTAATATAAGATTCATAAAATAGGAGTGATATTGTGGAAGCCAAATTTGAGGAACTTAAAACCCGATTGCTTGAGGTAAATGATATATCATCGGCTGCTGGACTGCTCTATTGGGATCAATCTACGTATATGCCACCCGGTGGTGCGGCAGCGAGAGGTCGCCAAATGGCAACGCTGAGCCGCTTGGCACACGAAAAATTTGTAGATCCGGCTGTCGGAAAATTGTTAGACGATCTCGTGCCCTACGAAGAAAGCCTCGATTATGATTCTGACGAAGCGAGTATACTCCGCGTAACGCGGCGAGAATATGAACGCGCCACTAAAATACCGTCCGAATTCCTTGCAGAAGTAACAAGTCATACTTCTGAATCGTATCAGGTATGGACTGAGGCGCGTCCGGCAAACGATTTTGAACGGGTACGTCCGTATCTGGAGAAAACACTGGATTACAGCAAACAGGCAGCAGACTTTTTTCCGGGTTACGAACATATTGCAGATCCGTCCATTGAATTGAGCGATTACGGGATGAAGGCAACAGAGGTCAGCCGTGTCTTTGCTGAACTCCGTGAAGCACTCGTTCCGATTGTTTCTGCTATCACATCACAGGAACCCGCCGACGATTCGTGTTTGCACCAACATTTTCCTGAAGCACAACAACTTGAATTTGGCTTAGAAGTTGCGAGACAGTTCGGTTATGATATGAATCGTGGGCGACAGGATAAGACACATCATCCTTTCATGACGAAGTTCTCACTCGGTGATGTGAGGATTACGACCCGAACAAAGGAAGATTTCCTCGGTGATGCGTTGTTCAGCACGCTGCACGAGACGGGTCATGCGCTTTATGAGCAAGGTATCCGTATGGACTGGGAAGGAACGCCGCTTGCTGGTGGAACTTCTTCTGGGGTACACGAAAGCCAGTCGCGGCTCTGGGAAAACATCGTTGGAAGAAGTAAAGGGTTTTGGGAGCACTACTATCCGCAACTTCAAAGCGTTTTTCCTGAGCAATTTGGTGATGTCCCCTTAGATACATTTTATCGGGCGATTAATAAGGTTGAACGCTCCCTCATCCGCACCAATGCTGACGAAGTAACATACAACCTACACGTGATGTTGCGTTTCGATTTTGAGTTAGCACTGTTAGAAGGTAAACTTGAGATTCGAGACCTGCCCGATGCATGGCGCGAACGGTTTGAAGCAGATTTTGGTATCGTACCACCCGACGATAAGGACGGTGTCCTACAAGATGTACACTGGTATTATGGATTGATCGGTGGGTCGTTTCAAGGGTATACGTTAGGCAATATCTTGGGGGCACAATTCTTCTCGACTGCGACCAAGGCACATCCCGAAATTCCCAATGAAATTGAAAATGGTAAATTCCAAACGCTCCACAATTGGTTGAAGGATAATCTTTACCAGTATGGATCGAAATATACGGCACCAGAAATTATTGAACGCGCAACTGAAACGCCTTTGACCATTGAACCCTATATAAAGTATCTGCGGACGAAGTACGGTGAATTGTACGACTTAGGAACTTAAATGCTTGGAAAGTATATCTCATTATAAGGAGGCAAAATTATGAGAAACGGACGGTTGTTCCTCATTCTGCTCCTCTGTGGTTTTCTGCAAGCATGTGGAGGACCTAAACTACTTGATGTCTCGAAAAACTCGTCTGTGTTGCAACTCTCAACAACGCAACAGAAAACTATTCATCCGAAAATAAATCTTATCCGCGACCTTGTTGATGATTACGACTTCGAGAAGAAACAGTTAGAGGCGGATTATCAGATATTTCGGTCAGGCATATCCAATCAGTATTACGATCGCTACGAAAGCGGATTTATGGACATGCGGGCACGACGGGAACTGAACGCATTCCGAGATGAAGCACGAAAATTCCTGAAGCAGCGCCAGATCTTTCAGAATGAAATTCAGAAATTGGTTGAGGAGATCGCTTTAGAACTCACAGATGCACAACGGGTTAAATTCGCTGAACTAAAATTCCCCAAATTGGATGTGCCTCTAATGCTCCAGCGCGATCCGTACAACGATCTCCGCTATATCCCGAATCACCCGCTCGGCGGCATAAATACGTTTTAGCGTTAGTTATCAGTTATCAGTTGTCAGTTGTCAGTTAAGAGGGTTGTGATTGGTGGATTACTATGTCAGCTTACTCGGTGACGATGCGTACGCTGGTTCGTCCGAAACAGAGCCGTGGCGGAGTATTGAACGGGTAAACGCTACGCAATTGCTGCCGGGGGATTCGGTCTGGTTTCAAGCGAACCAGACCTTTGTTGGTAACATCCGTCTTGCTGACGTTAAGCAGCATTATGAACGGACGCCGCGGGTTGTAACAATCGGTTCTTATGGAGAAGGTAGCGCAACGATCGACGCGGGTGCTGGTGCTGGTTTCGTCGCACATAATAGGGGCGGTGTCCATCTACAAGATCTGAATTTTATGGGTGCTGGCGCATCGCAGAACACCCGTTCTGGCATTCTGTTCATTAACACCTTACCTGAAAATATCAAGTTCGCTAACATTCGGATTCAGAGGGTAGATGTTAGCGGTTTCAGAGACTCTGGAATCTCTTTCGCAGCGGAACCGATAGATGGAAGTTGGAGTGGGTTTCGTGATGTCAGAATTACACATACCACGAGCCACGACAACGGCGACGCCGGTATTAGCTGCATCGGTGCTTGGAATCCTGAAGCGTCTGGCTACGCACACGCTGATTTTTACATCGGTAATTGTAGTGCCTATAGAAACGCGGGGATCCCCGGCAAGGGGAGTCATTCGGGGAACGGTATTGTCCTCGCACAGGTAGATGGTGCTACCATCGAGTACTGTTGTGCTTATGAAAACGGTAAGTTGAACGATTATGAAGGTGGCGGACCTGTCGGGATATGGGCTTGGGACGCTAACCGTGTTGTGATTCAGTTCAACGAGTCGCATCACAATCGCACTGGCAGCAGTAAAGACGGCGGTGGATTCGATCTGGATGGCGGTGTAACGAATTCAGTCGTTCAGTATAACCATTCCCACGACAACGATGGGGCGGGGTATCTACTGGCACAATTCGGTGGTGCGCGTCCTTTTCACGGCAACGTTGTCCGCTATAACCTGAGTGTGAACGACGGTAGGAGAAACAGTTACGGCGGTATCCATCTCTGGTCTACGGGTGCGAACGGCGGTATCACAGACACAACTTTCTATGCGAATAGAATCTATATGGGACAATCCGCTGATGGAAATCCTGCTGTAGTTGATTGTGCGAGCGATGGGGTTCATAACATCCGTTTCCACAACAACCGCTTTCAAACGGATGGAAATACGGTGTTAGTTCGTGGAGAAACAAATCAGGGGGTAGTGTTTGAAGGCAACACCTATGAAGTTTAAGAATTTAAATCGGTAATTTTTTTTGGACGCCCCAACTTGTTGGGGGCGCGTGTCAGCGAAAGAGTCCCGAACAAGAATGTAATACAAGGAATGGAAATGTAAAACAAAGACAAATTTTGCCGCGTGTGGGCAAAATTTAGTCTATTCCCAGACTAAATCCGGGCGTCCAGATGTTAATGTTGGTAAACTGAACTATCCTAAACGTAAGTACGTTTCACCGTAGCTGTTGAAAAAAGGTATCCAGAAAAACCTCAGCAGCCACCTTCATGCAGACTTGCGCATTCGGATCAGAACGTTGGCGTTCACGCCGCAGATCGGCAATTGTCATACCGTTTGTCAAATCTCCCTTGGTTTCGACCTGTACGTAAGCATCTACGTATTCAAAATAGTCTGGATGGGTTAACATCGCAATGGGTAGCGCATCGTGGATATGAAATCCCCAGAACCCGACGTGTTGACGATAGAATTCCATGCAGGATTGGGTCGCGTCCCAGAGGAAACGAGAAACTTTATCTGCTCGATTCTCAATTTCGGCGCGTAACCTCTCACCGGTTAAGACGACCTGGTGTGTTGCATCAAGCGGTGCTATCTGAACTGGCACTCCGAATTGGAAAACTTCGTGGGCTGCATGTGGATCAACGAAGATGTTGAATTCTGCCGTCGTTGTGACATTGCCGTATTCTTCAAAGACGCCACCCATCAGAATAATCTTTCGCAGCCGCCGCATCTTGGCAGCGTCTTTACGGATTGCTTTTGCGAGATTCGTCAGTGGACCGAGTGCTACGATAATCAGTTCATCGGGATACCGTGACACCGTCTCAAGAATGAGGTCAACACCCGACATTGCTGAGCGGTTTGTGTCGGCAGGAGGGTACAGGGGGCTGCCATCAGCATTGCGTAGATGGCTGGTATTGCCTAATCCATCATCACCGTGGACGTGTGCTGCGTTTACGAGCGGTTTTTTGAGCGGTGCTGCCTCGCCTTGAGCAACAGCCGGAAATTCATCTAAGTCAAGCAATCCGAGGATAGTTAGCAGATTTTGTGTCCCTTGCTCGACCGGGACGTTTCCGCAAACAGTTGTGATTGCTGGAACTTCTAATTCAGGTGAACGCATGGCAAGGAGGATTGCATAAGCGTCGTCTACGCCTGGATCGGTATCTATGAGGATTCGTTGCATTGTTAGCCTTCTTATATTGGTATGTTTTGGTGGTGTGTGATTCTTGTTTTATTATTATCTCTTACGATTTTAGCATTACACAATGACTTTATTCAATGCATTTTTCCGTGGATTTACCTTCCAAGATCGCTACAAGCGGATTCTCGGTATCTGTTGTGTTTCATGCCTTGCCTTCTGTTCCCCTCTTGTTGCCCAAGTGAATATTTTCAACGCTGAAACGATTCGGCAGATGCAACTGGAACCGGGGTGGTACAACAGTATCGCTTTGGATTTAACCTATCGCACGGGAAACACGGATTTGTTCACAGCGCGGACCCGATTTCGCTCAGACTATCTGTCAAAAACCTATCACGGTTTCGTCTTTGGAAGTCTCCAACAAGGCAGGAAAAGTGGTGCTTTTTTTATAAATAAGGGTATGGTACACGCTCGAATTGTCCGACGTTTGACGGAGCACTTCCTTTATGAGTCCTTCATTCAAAAACAATTTAATGAATCTATTTTACTGAATGACCGGAATTTGGTAGGCGGCGGTGTCCGGCTTGCCTTACGTCCATCAAGTTCCAGATTTAACGTCTATCTCGGCATAGGGGCAATGTGGGAACACGAACACATTAATGACAAAGAACTGGGAGACCTGACAACTCGTATTGTTCGCTCAACCAACTATATCAACTGGACGTGGCGGTTAGGTGAAGGCATCACGACGAGCGCAACGGGTTACTATCAATTCCATGTCCGGCGTCTTCAAGATTATCGCATTCTTTTTGAGGGAAGTGTTACATTCCTTTTGACAACAAGGTTGGCGTTCCCGTTGCGTGTTAATTTCCGATACGATAGTGAACCACCAACAAATGTCCGAAAACATGATGTAGAAATTTTTAACGGTTTGCGGTATACTTTTTAATGGTTATCAGTTAGTAATTACTAAAGTGTGGACAATATAATCTACAATAAATACAGGAGCAATTTTATGAAAAAGGTTAAATCTCATATTTGGATTTGGGGAGTGGGAATCAAAATTTGTCTGATGGTATGTCTTATTGCGCTGTCGAATATTGGGTGGGGAGACGGGCATCTCCAAGTTATGGAAGCAGAGAAGAAGCTTGTCTTAACTGGGGAAATCTCTAAAGCACTCGGTGAATACGATTCGCATTTAAGGGGAGCGGTTGAATACCTTGTCTGTGGACGCGACGGCAAGGAATATGAGAGTATTATCGTTGTCGATGCGACAGCAAAAGAGGTTCACGATTCGCTCAACAAACTCGGTGTTGAAGTAGGCAAACCGCCCGGCTACGACATGGAAAAAGATGTACCGACACCACCAGAAGGGACTGCGTGCATTATTTCTGTCGAGTGGAAAGATGGCGATAAAACGAAAAAGGTTCGCGCCGAAGAACTCGTCCTCAATGTCAAAACTCAAAAGCCGCTGCAACAGGTCGCTTGGATTTATACCGGTTCACGTATCGTGCCAGACTTAGACAGTGAAGATGAAGATGCCATGATGCCGCAGGCGTTTATGAGTAATGACCTTGTTGCCTTGCGATTGTTCGATGCAAGTGCACTCTTCCAAAACCCACTGCCTGAATCTTCAGAGGAAAATATCTATAAAAAGAACGATGCTTTGTTGCCAGAACTTGGCACACCGGTCACGCTTACGATTGAGGTCAACCAGAAGATGCAACTGTACGTGCTAATCAGTGGCAGGGTGCAAGGTGTAGGATTTCGTAATTTCACGCAACTCAACGCTAAGCAACTTGGTGTTAATGGTTACGCCAAGAACTTAGCAAACGGTAAAGTTGAGGTCGTCGCCGAGGGGGACAAGGCGCAGTTGGATGCGTTGGTCGCCTTACTACGGAAGGGTCCGCGTTATGCAAGGGTTGATTCTCTTGAAATCGATGAACGCGCCTTCACTGGGGAATATAAGAACTTCGGGATTCGGTATTAAATATGACGCAGACCTCGTCTCCTTTCATATCTGGCATTCTTCTCGCCGCAGGGCTTTCCTCTCGGATGGGAGAACCGAAGCAGCTGCTCCCCTTTGGAGGTAGCACTATCGTTGAGACAGTAGTAGACAGTATGCTTGGTGCTAAATTCGATGAGGTTATCGTTGTGGTTGGACACTGCGCATCGCAGATTCAAGAGCAGTTGGGGACGCGTGGTGTTAGAACCGTTTTTAACCCTGACTATCGCGAAGGCATGCTAACCTCGGCACAGGCGGGTATTCGCGCACTGGAAGAAAGCGATGCATTCGCGCTGATGTTGGTAGACCAGCCCTTCATCACTTCTGAACTGATTGATCGGGTTGTTGATGCTTACACACAAACAGACAAAAGCATTGCGGTTCCGAGTTACAATTACAAGCGTGGTCATCCTGTCATCTTCCATCAGCGGTATGCCGGTGAAATCCTTGCGTTAGGTGCCGAAAGTGGTGGGGTGCGCACGCTCTTCAAGAAGTATGGCGACGATATTCACTATGTCACGGTAGATACGGATCGGGTGTTGCGGGATATTGATTACCGAGAAGATTATGAACGCGCACTCAGGGAAAACTGAAGTAGGTTTTAGAATTACTGAGATATTTTACACCGGCGAGGTTGGAATACCTCGCCTACCGAGGGAGTATTTCCGAGTTTGCCTCTGTGCTTAGAATCAATTATGTTTAAATCCATCGAAGATGTCCAAGCCGTATGTGCGAAACATGCGTATATCGCTGATAAGGGTCTGGCGACGACCCTCTATCTCGCACACCACCTCAAAAAGCCCATCTTTCTGGAAGGCGAACCGGGTGTCGGCAAGACAGAAGTCGCTAAGGTACTTGCGGATTCAACAAACGCTAAACTCATTCGATTGCAGTGTTATGAAGGCTTGGACGCAAACAGCGCATTGTACGAGTGGAACTATACACGGCAAATTTTGCAACTCCGCATTGATGAAGCACAAGGACGCGATAAAGAAGACATCGGCACGGATCTGTTCAGTGAGGCGTTTCTGCTGAAACGTCCATTGCTGGAGGCTATTCAGAGCGACGATGATGCGCCACCGGTTTTACTCATTGACGAGGTAGACCGGAGCGACAGTGAGTTTGAGGCGTTCCTACTTGAAATTTTGTCGGATTTCCAGATTACAATCCCGGAAATTGGCACAATCCGAGCGAAGCATATTCCACACGTTGTGCTAACCTCAAACCGAACACGAGAAGTCCACGAAGCACTCAAACGCCGTTGCCTTTATCAGTGGATCGACTACCCAACCATCGAAAAAGAATTGGCGATCGTTCAGACGAAGCTGCCGGAGATCGACGAACACCTCGCAGAGCAGTTGTGCCGGATTATGCAGATGTGGCGGCAAGGGGATTACTATAAGAAGCCAGGAGTAGCGGAAACACTGGATTGGGCGTTGGCACTTATCGCACTCGGTAAGTCACAATTGGATGCAGACGTCGTGGCGGAAACGCTGGGGTGTGTCTTCAAATATCAGGATGACATTCAACGGGCGCGTACCGTGGAACTATCTGAATTGGGATTTTAGATGAATCAAGACAAAAAAAACCGATATGTTCAAATAAAAATTTTCAGAGGTATTGGCTATCTCCTTTTGGTAGGTGCAGCCTTCTGCACGATGATACCTATGATATGGTTGTTGACTTCCTCGTTCAAAACGGCAAACGAGATTTTCGCGGTCCCGATTCAGCTGTTTCCGAGTCTTCCGCCCCGCATCGCAGCATCACCCTATATTGTCGAAAACGTTTATAGGGACATCGAAAAACCAGAAGCAGTGGACGAAACGACGTGGGAGACATTAGCACCCAAACTCGCACAAGTCATTTGGACGCAAGCGCAAGCACACATTTCTGCAAATGCGAATCTTTCCAATTACGTCCCGTCCGATGAATTACAGGCGGAACTCACAGAGGGTCTATGGCAACAACTGGTGGCAAACCTGCCAGATGAAGTCTGGCGCGGAACAACAATATCAATCGTTGAGGCGGTGCGGGCAGCCATTATTCCTGAAACGGTTGACACAATCTGGAGTTCGGTCTATCGCGAAGTAGCTGTTGGCGTTCTCCAGATAGAAGACCTCGATTTCAACCGTCCACCCGTTGAAGCAGTAAAGTGGGAAGCAGAATCAGGCACCAACGTTCGCACATCTGCCGACGCTCAGACAGCAGCGGGTATATCTTACGAATTTCGAGACGACAAAACCGTCCGTATGACGGCTACTGTTACCTCACCGATTCCAGTCGAACAGATTCGGCGTGTTATCTTGCCTGTTCGCGGTGATGCCTCGTATCATCACCTTGATTTAAATGTTTCCGTGCTACCATCTACCGGTGCCCCCGACAGCATTACGTATCAACCGATGCGTTCCTTTATTCTGGAGAGTGCATTGTGGAAAGATGCGGTCTGGCGACTGCATGGGACTCCCGGCGAGTTGGAATCATCACATATCACGATGCAGCAAGTAGCAACAGACACCACAATACTGCCTGCTGTAGAACCAAGCGTAGGGAGACAATTGTTCCTGCAATTGACAATTCATCAACCCGGTTATCTCTCCATTGTATGGGACAAGTTTACCTCAAACTATCGGAATCTCTGGAAGACCGTCCCGTATAATCGGTATTTTATTAATAGCGTTTTCATTGCGACCGCCTCAACGCTATTGACGTTGTTTTTCTGCTCCCTCGGCGGTTATGCGTTTGCAAAATACCAATTCCGCGGTCAGAAGATCCTGTTCGGCATTCTTCTCGCCTCGATGATGGTGCCATTTCAGGTGCTGCTTGTTCCGTTATTTGGACTGATGTACGATATTGGCTGGCTCAATAGTTACAAAGCGATTATCATTCCGTTTTCGGTGGGAGCGTTCGGGGTGTTTCTGATGCGCCAATTTATTGTCACGATCCCATCGGAATTACTTGATGCGGCACGCATTGATGGATGTTCTGAGTTCGGTATCTATTACCGGGTTGTCCTACCAATCATCAAACCGGCGTTGGGCGCGTTGACGATCTATTCTTTTTTGGGTTCGTGGAACGGCTATCTCTGGCCCCTGATCATTTTACGCGATGATGTGAAATACACATTACCTATTGGTTTAGCGAATCTTGTCGGCACTTATCGCCAAGACTACGGCATGCTGATGGCAGGCACACTGCTTTCACTAACGCCGATTGTTATTCTGTTTTTAGCGATGCAGCGTGAATTTGTGCAAGGAATTACTTTGGGAGGCGTCAAGGAGTAAAAAATGTCGGATTATACTAAAGTTACAAAAACATCCGCCATCCGAGAAGGACGTGGAAAAGCATTCACTGTCAACGGAAGGCGGGTCGCTATTTTCAACGAAAACGGTGAATTCTGTGCTGTGGACAATACCTGTCCGCATGCGATGGGTTCTCTGGGTAGAGGCAGAATTCGGAACGGTATTGCTGTGTGTCCTGTCCACGGTTACGCCTACGACACGAAAACGGGTGAATGCCAAACCGATCCCCGCCTCCGCATCAGAACATATCCGGTAGTTGTGGAAGATGAGGAAATCAAGGTAGCGGTAGAACCGTGAAGAGATCTTGGACAGGTTGTAGGGTCATTTAGTTTTAAGAGATAAGTTTACCTATGTGAAGGTTAACTGTGAATGGATGCCCGAATTTATTCGGGGTAGCACACTTGCCCCGAACAAGAATGTAATACAAGGAATGGATTTAGTCTATAGAGACTAAATCCGGGCGTCCAAATTAAATTATTGGAAAACTAAATGCCCCTGGGCAGGTTGAAAAATGTTGATATATGATAAGGTTTGTGATATAATAGTTTTATAAACTAACATTATCACTACAGAGACGGAAGATAGTACGATGCAGGACAAAATAAAAGCTGCTCCGACGGTTGTCTACCCCGAATCGGACGGTAAACCTTTCGCAGAAACCGACTACCATCGCGATATTATGATCGATTTCATTCAGATGCTCAGACACCACTTCCGCGATACTAACGATGCGTATGTCTCTGGAAATCTATTAATGTATTATGAAGAGGGCAATACTCGGAAATCGGTTTCCCCTGACGTGTTCGTCGCCTTCGGTGTCAGTAAGAAACAGCGACGCACCTATAAAACATGGGAAGAAGGACACACCCCCGATTTTGTATTGGAAGTTGCAAGTCCAAGCACATATAGGCACGATCTAACGCGCAAAAAAGACCTGTATGCGTCGGTTCTCGGTGTCAGCGAGTATTACATCTACGATCCATATCACGAGGTCAACCCCTATTTTCTCGGATTCCGTCTTGTAGATGGCACTTATGAAGAGATAGCGTTTGTGAATGAGCGTTTACCCTCCCTCGTCCTGGGTTTGGAGTTAGGAGAACGCGATGGTGTTTTTGGACTCTACGATCCAGAGCGTTCAGTGTGGCTGCAACCACTGGAAAAACAGGTAAAACAGGTAGAAGAACAGGTAAAACAAGAAGTGCAGGCACGGCAACAGGCAGAAGAAAAACTCGCCGAGGCTTTGGCAGCCTTGGAACGCCTTCAGGGAAAATCCGATTCCTGAGTCCTAAAAATCCGTCTTAATCCCTACCATAATTGAAGTTTTATGTATCGGTTCAAATTGGGCTATCCCCTCCTCGGTCTCAACACGTTTGAACCGGTACTCACGGAGAATAATCGTTTCAACGGGTGGAATGATTACATAGCGGACCTCTAAATTAAGTGCTGACTTCTCGTCCAAATCGAAAAGATCGGCGACGAAACCCGTCTCCTCTTCCTCGCCTATGTCCCGTTTCGCGTAGAATGCGCGTAGCGAAAGACGTGAGACTAACCCTGTTTCCGTAATTCCAAGATAAAGTTTAGGGCTGCTATTATCATAGTCTTCAAGCGTGGTAAACAAATTAATTTGAGGTATCGGACGCCAGATAAGTTGTGCGAAAAAACCGCGTCTCCTTTCCATATTCGTAGTCGTCTCCAAACCTAAAAATTGCGACTGGTAGGAATCTGGCGATAACGATTTCGCTGATTCATACGTATAATCAAACACGGAAGGGATGTAGCCTTCTTCAAAGATGCGGTATTCAACTTTGAAGAGCGTTTTGGGCCAAGTAAATCCAATCCCGACGGCATTGCCCCAAGCAAGGCTTGTTGGTGTTGATGCGACATCTTCTCCACCTATCGGCTCACTTTCCAATCGCCGCGTGGGTTCCGGTTCAGTCAACTCAGCTTCTACCGCTTCCTCCACCGCCTCTTCTATTGCTCCTTCCAACGGTTCTTCAGACACTCCCTCCGGTGTCTCGGGTGCAGTGTTGAGGAGAACAAAGTCGTTATACAAATCAAGTCTGAATGTACTTCTCTCAATAATTGGAAACCCCACATCCATACCCAATGCAATCAACGGATCCTCTCCCTCTGCCTGTAAATTTGGATTGATGTCTGTGAGATAGGTAGCACCGAGTTCAAACCGAGTGATCATGTTGTTATTTTCTTCCCGCAGGAACGGACGCAAGAATGCGCGTCCACCGAAAATTGTAGGATCGCCGAAGTCATTGAGCATCGTTTCAACACCCCAACGATTTTCAGGATTTCTGAAATTCAGACGCAGCCCACGGCGATCATAGTTAGAATAGCCAGACATGATTGAACCATGTCCAATTGTCAAATAGTCTAACTCCCCGAAGCGAAAGTGGAATGGATCATAAGGATGTCCGTAGCGGATGTAGCGGATGAGTCTTAACCACGTACTCGGATTGTCCCACGATTCGCCATCTTCAGCGAGGAATTTGGCTTCCGGGTCTGATGAGAAAGGGTTATAGAGCAAAACCAAATCTAACCCGACACCGATCTTACCGAGCGGTATATCCGGCTGGAGTTGCAGCTGAAGATAGGTATCACCGTCAATAAAGGTTAAACCGGCACCATGTAATTTTTCTCCCAGAAAGTTCATGTCCCCTGACATGAGACCCGATTCTTCTCCATCTTCGGCAGAAACGGGTAGGATAAGCAAAAGAATTGAAACTGCAATTGTTGAGAATACCGAGAGATATTTCCTGAGCATCCGTGTCGAAAAAATATTGTTCACATTCATACAGCAATAATCCTTCCATCTTTCATCTGGATAATACGATCAGCGTTTTCTTTTAATCCTTCGTGATGCGTCACAATCGCGACAGTTGTTTGGTGCTCTTGACGGAGTTCTTGGATTAGACTCATCAAATTATCGCTTTGGCGACTGTCTAAATTGGCAGTTGGTTCATCGGCAAAGATAACCTTCGGTCGGTTAGCGAGTGCGCGGGCGAAAGAGACACGCTGTTTTTCACCACCAGAGAGTTGGGCGGGACGGTGGTGCAGCCGATCACTTAAACCGACCTGTGTGAGGAGTTCTGCTGCCCGACTTTCTGCCGCGTCAGACTTCGTCCGTGCGAGATCCATTGCTATCATGACGTTTTCAAGTGCGGTGAGGTAAGGGAGCAGGTGGAACAGCTGAAACACGAATCCGATCTTCTCACGACGGATTACACTCATATCTTGGCTCTCTGGATCAATCGGTTCACCATCAATGCGAATCTGACCGGCATCAGGCGTTAAAATGCAGCCGAGCAGACTAATCAGCGTTGTCTTCCCGCAACCGCTGTCTCCCATAATCATCACGAGTTCGCTCTCTTCAATCGCAATGTCAACGGAATCAATCGCGACGACTGTTGCATCGCCTGTGCCGAAGCGTTTCGTTAAGCCGTTCCCTTCTACTATTGGTGCCATGTTGTATTTACCTTTTGGAGATAGTTGTTAGTTGCTGTCAGCCGTCGGCTGTCAGCGGTCAGAAGTTGGGTTTTCTGGATTTTTAAGATTTACAGGATGAAAGTCTCAAAGTCCCTGATAAGAGGTAGAATATCTCAAAGTCCCCCTGATAAGAGGAGAATGTCTTTGATAAGAGGAGAATGTCTTAAAGTCCCCCTGATAAGGGGCGGGAAATGCCATACGGCATTTATACCGTTGATTCTTTAGGGGATTAGCGGGTTAGGGGTTAGACACATAAAACAACTCACATACCCCTTAGATTTCACCGCGGAAGGCAATCATTGGATCTACCGTGATAGCTTTGCGTGCTGCAAGATAACCGCTGCCGCAACACACAATAAAACTGATACACGCTACAATGATTGATTCGACAAAATGAATCGCAACGAAAATCGGTGCTGCCGCAGCAAAGATATAAGATAGGGCAAGCCCAAGTATCACACCGACAGCGGACATCAACGCAACCTGTTTTAGCAGGAGCGCCATCACATAGCGGTTTGCCGCCCCAATTGCTTTTAAAACCCCGACTTCCTGCGTCTTTTCGAGCATCGTTACATAAGTAATCATCCCGACGAGAATGCCTGCCGCCAACCAGAGCATCACCCTTAAGAACTGTACCGCTTTCATCGGCTCATCAACATAGTATTCAATGATATTTCCGACCGTCTGTGTTAAGGAGGTTGCTTCTATCGTATCAAACTCGTCGTACTGACTTGTGACCTCCGGGACTGGAAAGTTCTCATTGACTTCGGCAATCATCATGTTTACATGTGGCGTGTTGCCCAGTATAAGTTTTTGGGCAATGCGAAGATCCATAAAGAGGAGTGGCGTGTCCAAAACAAACATGAGACTACTCGTTTTTCCGACGACTCGCACCTTCTCATCAGCGAGGGTTATCTGCTCCCCGATTTCCAAACCCATTTTCTCATCGACAACCACCTCATAAGGGACTGGATCTTCGGGTCTATAGTCCTCAAAATTACTGGGGGTAAACATTCTGCCCTCAATGGCTCGCTTGGGTCCGCCGAGTTTCCCCAGTTTGTATCCGACAACAATCGCTTTGGAAGATTTTCCGCGGACAATCGGACGGGCTTGCGCAAACACCAATGGAGAGGCAGAATTCGGGACTAACCCCTGTCCCGCATTCAGAAACGCCATGTATTCCTCAACAACGAGTGAGAACCCGATGAAGGCACCACCGGAACCCTCAGCGGAAATCCACAGATCTGCCCCGGTTGATTCAACGTATTGCCGCGCTTGGATGCGCATACCGTTCATAATACCGCCCAACAGCAAGATGAGTGAAATCAGCACGGTAATACCGAGTGCTGTTAGCACAACTCTCGCTTGACGATACCGCATGTCCTTGAGAAAAAGAGTCTTCATATTTTTAACAATTAGGTTTCTGATCGGTTTTGTCCGTTGTCCAAAACCGGTTTTCGATACCCCTATAGATGTTCCTTTACCAATTAAGGGTTAAAAATGCTTTCACGAGGCGGCAAGCCTTTCAGACATTGTTAGCCGTTTACGGCGCTCCAATTTGACGTGGTCGTGATACGCACCTACATCCGTCTCATCACCTGTATCGCGTTCAAGGAATAAAGGAAATTCGGACGCTGGTGGCTTGGCGTTGTGATACGCGCTGCTGTAGCTGCGCATGATGATCCGCTGTTCACGGTTAAGCGTCTCTAACCACTCTGGCGAAGAGTGAAACCGGTCTGCCGGTGTCACCCATGACGGGCAATAGGCGACAAAAATATTGTAGCGGACGACATCACTTTCGTTCGGTTCTACGCGATGCCAGATGCTGGAATGCATCACGGTCATTGTCCCTTTACGCGGACAGACGACCATCTCACCCGGAATGCTTTCGTGTGTATCGTAGCCTTCCATGTACTGATGACGATGGCTGCCGGGTAACACAACGAGGTTCCCCATTTTCGGTCGTGGCAGATCGGTCAACCAATAACCGACTTTGATTTGCAACGGCAGTTCGGGGGAAAACACACCGTAGGGCAGCGCACGCGCCCCGTCTGGGTGCCACTGATTGTACTGTTTGCCACCCGGCGGTCTCAGGAAGAACTGGCTTATATGGAGTTTGAGGAGTTCACCGAAAAGGTCATAAGCGAAGCCGACATGGCGTTCATGATCGATTAATCCAGCAAAAACAGGATCTTTTTCGACAATGTTCTGCATGCCGAGATAGCCGCCTGGGGTATACTTCGGATTGTTAGCGGCGACACGATCTATTGCGTCAATGTAAGTTTGGACGTCTTCATCGGAAATGGCGTCTTCAATGAAGATAATGCCTTCTTTGTTAAAGGTCTCCCACTGTTCCATTGTGAATCCGGGAGGTGCAACACGATATTTTTGTTCGGTTTCCATTAATAACTCCTTTCGTTTGAAATTAAGCAAATTCCGTGCCAGTCAAGATACTACGGCACTGGCGGGATTCTTTGCGAAATATGTAGAAACTCTGCACAAAACAGGGCAAGTCTTACATATAATGGTACAAAATGGTGCAGACTTGCTGATCTCATGTTCTACTTCAGAATAACCATCTTTCGCACGGGTGAAATATCATCTGCTTGCAGCCGATAGAAATAGACCCCACTTGCAACCCGTTCCCCTAAACCGTTGCGACCGTCCCAATACGCTGCACGATTTCTATCAGTATAGTAGCCTGCTGCCTGATGTCCAAGTGGCAAGGTACGGACTAACACACCTTTCATATTGTAGATGGTAATTTGGACATCGCTGGCACTTGCCAACTGGTAGGGGATCCATGTTTCTGGGTTGAATGGATTGGGATAGTTAGGCAGTAAGACTGTTGTCTCTGGACGAACTGCACGCAAGAGTTCTTTTAGCACAGCGATAGTCCGACGAAAGGCTTGGCTACCATCGTCGGCTTGTCTCACCTGTGTCAACCAACTCTGTATCTGCTCGGTAGTTGGGGCATCAATAACAGGAGCAGCGGGTGATTCTTCTCCGAAATTGTTGACGATTTGCACCAAATCCAATACATTTATAGCACCATCGGCGTTGACGTCAACGTTTGTTCCCTCATTCGGTGCGCCAGGATTTCCGATCGCCTGAGCGACAATTACGAGGTCTTGAACGTTAACACTGCCGTCTTGGTTAACATCAGATTGGACGTAGAGAGGAGTATCTCCCACTTCAAAGCGAACGATTTCGGTGAAGTCTGTTCGAAGGATATTGCCTGCTTTATCAAACACAGTCATTTCAGCTAATCCCCATGTGCCAGGTGCGCTACCTACAGGTAAAACTATCCTCTTGTGGTATCCCTTAAAAAATGTGGGGTCGCCACTAAAATACAGTCCTCCATATCCATCGGGATAGTGGTAAAAATGGTGCATAACACCTTGAGGATCTCTTAAATTCATACTGCTTATTTCATAACCACTAATGTTATCTTTAATTCTAAAAGAAATATCAACTATTGTTTCACCATTAGGTGCTTCTGGTATCGTGGGTTCGGCTTTTATAGTGATACGGTTAACATCCAAAACGGGTGGTTCAAGATCCGGTGTCTTTGTTTTTACCTCAATAGTTTTTGGTGCCTCGTCTATGCTACCATCTGTAAAATAAACACTTGACTCATTCAAAGCAACATCCGACATGGTAATACTGTTAAGACTATAAATACTGCTTGGCATATATTCAGGGAGATTAAAGTTTACAACTACTCTATCTGATCCACTATCATATCCACCATATTCAGTTTGTCTATATATTGAATAAGTTTCCCGGGCATCGTCATTTAAAACGGCATAAACAAATTCTATACCTGATTTTTCTATTACTTCCCAACTTGCTGTAACAATTTGATAAGATTTACCGTCAGGTGTAGTAGATCTAGACAATGATAGAGTCATTGAGTTTGGCACATAGACTGGCGGTTCACAATCCGCAAGCGGGTTGTCAATATAGAGTTTCCACCCAAAATCAGTTTGGGATTCATGGCGTTCATTGCCATGGGCATCCCAGATACTAATGGCATCAGGTCCCCAATAGCCATTCGCTGCGTAACGTGATAATGTTGCCTGTCCCCGCAAAATGTGTCCGGAAGCAATATGCATTCCATTAGCATCAACCGGACTCATCCACGCAAGGTCAAAGAAAGTGCCTTTTTCACTAAATACTCTGATATACGCTGATTGTGCAGCATCCAGGCCACTCTCTCCGTGAATTTCGATCTCTACTGTTATCTGTTTATCTTCTTCAGGTTCCCCTTCAACCTGTATGTCTACCCGTGTAATCCGCCCCAGGTACACGTAATCGGGATAGAGGTTATAGACTTCAAACGTTAAATCCTCTCGTATTTTTGAAATATAGCGGGTGCCGTGCATAACTCTGTTCTGGATAAACTCGTATTTAGCAGGCGAACGCGAACGAAGTTTGTCAGGATTTACGATGTAGTAACTTATGCTCTCTGCCATATCCTCATTCGGATTTACGCCGTGAGCGTAAGCAGAGACAAACTCGACCTGTTTGGTTGTTGACCAGCCATCTTTATCATCGGGGTTTTCAAACCAGCCACCGAGTTCAATCCAATCCTGCTTCAATTGCGCATCAAAAAGGTGTGCCCATAGGAAGTGTGCTTTCTCATGGAGAATCAGGCGATGGATATAGTCGGGACCTTGCCCCTTAAAAGCAGACTCCATGAATTCTATATAGCCTGATTCAGGCCATGCGACTGCGGGTGCAGTTGGATAAAGGGGATGTGGAGTACCGTCCAAACGCCGAACTAAGTATTTCAGTCCTGGCGTTTTAATCATACCTGACGGGTATTCTTCAAGCATGGAGATTAACGCCATCAGTTCTTCATTCTTGAATTCAGAAAAACGTCCAGCATGTTCACCTGTTGTGTGCCGTGTGAGTTCGCTATAATCTGGCACGTTTATGCTTACCCCATAGCGTTCTCGCAATATCCTTTCAAGTGCGTATCTATCAGCACCATTATCGGTTACAAACCGAACCACGGCATGATGAAGTCGTTTTGAAAAATATCTACCGCGGACCCCTTCAATCTCCGCTAACAACGGCGTCGCATGGATAAATGCTGCTTCAGCAACGGTAACAACTTTTTGTCCGCTTCGGTATTCGATTGAAATGTCATCTTGAATATGACGGTTACTTAACCGCCATAAGGAAGCATCCACTACTGGACTTGCCTCATAAGGACTATTTGTTTCCTGTGGTATCGCATCAAAAATTTGGAGCAATCTATAGGCATGCCCTGGACTCCATTCAAGCCCCAGATGCACGGAATACTTCCGCATTAAGGCTAAAGAGGCACTATGGGATACGACCTGTATCGGTTCATCAAGTAGTGTAACCTCTACAGGTTCAATAACAGTCGCGCTCTCACTGCCTTCAGGAGTCTCATCTATTTCCCATTGATAGGTAAAAGGAGCACCCTGCGAGTCGGGATTACAAATCCCTCCCAGAATAAAAACAACTAAAATTAAAGCAAATCTGGAAATTTTCATCATTTTCTCAATGACAGGATAGGTCTGTACCGGCATAGGAGTCTTCCATAAGCAGACTAAACGAAAATTAAATATTAAATATTAGAATAAGGATACCACATTGCCTTAGTAGAATCAAGTATTTCTTGTTTGGTTGTAAGTTGTTAGAAGTTGGCGATTGGGGTTAACGGTTCGTTGTAATATTGTCAGAATCAGGATTGGCAAGATTTTGAGGATTTGCAGAGTCAGGGTTCCTTCCTTGATTGACGACGCATTTCACTGTCAGAATGCACGTCGCATGAATCAACGCCAAGTGCGCGTGTGGCACTTGTCGGGTCGAGTACGCCACAAATCACGGATTTACACAGATTTTGCAGATGACTCGGATTTGTTCTTCTTACGTCTATGGTAAGATGCTGAGATTCCCACATTCTCTGCGTTAAAACAACAAGTCGTTCCTAAGATTCCCACATATTTTGGCTATCTATATACATACTATGTTGTCTTAATATTATTTTTCCTCAACTTATGTAAAATATTTTGACTTATATGCCAAAAAATGTTAGAATGCGTGCATATCTTGCAATCTACATTGATAGTTATTGAGACATTTGGCAGATGCACCGATCCCTCCAATATGGTCAGTGCGATTCTTACCTGTGCCTGCTGGAACTGTGAACATCTACATTCAAACCCCAACCTTGACTTGAAAAATATAACAAAATGGCATAATAAAATACGAGTTATTTATTAAGGGTTTGTAGTTCAATGACGAAAATCATACTGAATCAATTTAATATATTCCTATATTTATCAAAATTTACACACCATAATGATTAACGCGATAAACCTTTGCTACTATTGACTTCTATGGCACTAAAATCTTGACTGAGAAGAGGAAATTTAATATAATAAAAGCTATCTCATAAACAGTGAAAGAAGGTTTAGGCGTAGTATTTCGGATTCACAAAATGGTATCTATGAGATCAACTATAGAAATGAATGGCAAGAGCGTTTAAGACAACTCAGGTCGGAAATAACATCAAGTGGAAGTACTACAGGAAAGAACCCTCTGAGCCACTTTCGGTTGGGCAGCCTCGCTGCTTTCGCAAGAAAACTTGACCTACTCCATCCGATCAGTGAGTTACTCAACATGATTTCCAAGGCAACTGAATCTTGATTATTTTGAGGTAAACAACAATGGACATTATAACTGAAGACCACAGAATGGTAAGCGCGAGGATACGTGACGGCAAACGCTTGGCAATAAGGACGCACCCAAAATCACCATATGCGCAACTCGTTGTCTTCGATGCAGTAGATCAAACCGAGGTGGATGTCATAGGCACATACCCTACGCGCGAGATTGCTGAGAAAGCCTATGAATCTCTTAGTGAAGCACACAAGGAAGATCAATCACCTTGGAATGCTTATGAATTTAAACAGAGCCTAGGCTTAGTTTGATCCCTTACTAAATTATGAATGACACATATCAATATTCTGAAAAACGTCTTACACAAAGTATGGCGCAAGAACTGATACAAGAACTATTTGCCGGACAAACTGTTGCACTACAGGAAATCAGAACGCAAGTAGATGCCCGGCATATAGGACGTGGTGGACTGCTATCAAATTATAAAAGGAGCCATCCCGTCTCAGATGCCCTGTCAAAAATGAAACGATTAGGGCTGGCAGAGAATCCAGAGCATAGGGTCTGGTCTATTTTTTCCACAGAATCTTCCGAGACCGAAGCAGCAGAAGGACAGACTCGGATCAGAACGCTTGAAGATTTTCTTAAATGGGCGCAGAAATTTGATCGCGGGGAGTATGTATTTCGGGGTGTTTCAAGTGAAAAATACGGGATACAAGCATCCGCTTTTCGCCGTCCGAAAAAGGACAGAGATTTTGAGAAATTCCTCCAAGTCAATAGGGATTTAATCAGAGACGCGCGTCTTCGAGGTTACGACCAGAAAGATGGACGGGAATTGAAGGAATTAGAAATACTTGCCGAACTCCAACACTTTGGAGCAGCTACCTGCCTGATAGACTTTACCTACAATGCCCAAGTTGCCCTTCGGTTTACCTGTGAAGAAGATGCTAAGCAGGCGCAAGACTGTAATGCGTCAAAGGATCAGAAGAATCAGAAGAATCTCAAAACACCTCGAAATGGCAAAGTCTTTGCTGTTCGTAATAAACCGCCTGCATTTAAAGAGATTACGCCAGACTTGTTAAAAGAAAAAATTGACTTTTTTCTTCAAGGTGGTAAGAGCCCTCAACTGTATTGTTGGCAACCTCGGCAGCAGAACAACCGTATTATTGCGCAGCAGTCTATCTTTTTATTTGGGCGTTACGAATTTTGTGAAAGTGATTCGTGTGTTATCGATGGAAAGAACAAAGAAGATATTCGGAACACGCTGCAGCAAGCATCAGGGATCACTGAAGATAGCCTGTTTCCAGACTTTGAAGGTTTTGCACATGTACGTAGAGAGGAAACACCATACACGGAACTCACTGCCTCTGAATATAAAGAGCGGGGTTTTTGGGCATACGATAGGGCATCTAATCGTCGAGACTATGAGGATGCTATTTCTGATTTTGACATGGCGATTGACTTACAACCCAGTGATGCAATAACCCACTATCTACGCGGATCTGCGAATCGCAAATTGGAACAATATGATGAGGCCCGCGCTGATTATGACACGGCGATTGACTTAGATTCTGATTATGTAGATGCCTATCGCGATCGCGGATCTCTGAATTACCAACTGCAACAATATGATGAAGCTCTCGAAGATTTTAACATGGCGATTGACTTAGATTCTTATGATGCCGGAGCTTACAGCGGAAGTGGGCTTACGAAGTATCAGATGGGATTGTATGATGAAGCCCTCGAAGATTTTAATGAGGCGATTGACTTAGATCCCAATAGTTCAGATAACTACAACTATAGAGGAATCGTGAAAGTCCAATTGAGGCGAATTAAGGACGCTCTTGAAGATTTTGATAAAGCTACCCACTTAGAGCCCAATAATGTGGTAGCCTATTTCAATAGGGGACTTCTGAAAAGCCGCACTTTTCAACATAGACCAGCTATCCTTGATTTTGATGAGGTAATTCGCCTAGATGCTAACAATGCAGATGCGTACTACCATCGAGCAGGATCCAAGCTTCGCCTTGATCTCTTAGAATCGGCGAAGGAAGATCTCTTAACAGCAATGCCATTGGCTGTGAGTACTGGCGATGAAAGACTTTTAAAAGATATTAACCAAATGCTTGATGAAATCAATTTCCACATCTCAAGGGGATCTCAAGATGAATAAACTCTATTTTGGAGATAACTTAGAAATCTTGCGTGAGTTGGAGGATTCTCGCGTCCATCTCATTTGCACCGATCCACCATTCAATAGCGGGCGCGACTATAATGTTTTTCTTGGTGATTCGCTTGCACAGGACAAGGCGTTTACGGATACTTGGACGTGGGATAGGTCTGCAGAGGAAACTCGTGAAGATATTGAAAAACGCGCCTATGACAGCAATACCTATAAAGCACTTGATGATTGCCTAAAAGCCTATGATTTGATGCTGCAATATCCTGTATCCGGTGATAAAGGAGCGATGCGTGCTTACCTTGCTTTCATGGGACCTCGCCTCGCAGAAATGCACCGCGTACTCACTGAAAGGGGCAGTATTTACCTACACTGTGACCCGACGGCAAGCCACTACCTGAAATGTGTGATGGATGCTATCTTTGGAATAAGGAATTTCAGGAATGAGGTCGTCTGGCAACGAACTAAATCGCATAAGCATGGCAATCAATATGGAAGGGTTCACGATACAGTTCTATTCTACAGCAAAAATCCCCAAGCTGTATGGAATCCAGTCTATACGGGTCTCAACCCAGAGTATGTAAAAAGTTCTTATAGTTACGATGACGAAATCGGTCGTTTTCGCCTACAAGAACTTACCGCGCAAGGCATCCGGCACGGTGAATCAGGGCAGTCATGGCGAGATGTTGATCCGAGCGACCGAGGTAGGCACTGGAGTACGCCACGCAAACAATCTTGGCCCGAACAAATTCAGCCTCCTGAGAATTATGAATCACTTTCTGTCCACGAGAAATTGGATGTGTTGGATGCTAAAGGGTTAATTCACTGGCCCCCCAAGGGAAAAATACCAAGATTCAAAAGGTATTTGTCAACGTCAAAAGGAAGTAGAGTGACGGATCTTGTTACAGATATGAGCGTCACCTACGAAGAAGACCTCGACTATCCAACCCAAAAACCTCGTAATCTTTACGAGCGCTTTATAGAAGCGTCCAGCAATAAGGATGACTTAGTTCTAGATCCGTTCTGTGGGTGTGGAACTACGATTGATGCAGCCCACACCCTTGACCGGCGATGGATGGGAATTGATTTAACAATCCTTGCCTTAGATCCGATGAGTCAACGACTTGAAGACCGACACGGTTTGAAGCAATCAATAGACTATGACATTGAGGGTTATCCGACCAACATGCAGGAAGTTAAAAAATTGGTTCGCAATGAAAAGAAATATCACGACTTCTCTAACTGGGCAGTGACGCGATTAGGGTTGAAGCCTACAAAAGATGTCGGCGATGGTGGACATGATGGCATAGGGCACTTTACTTTATGGACACCACAGGGTATGGAAGAAACTCAAGCACGGATCCTTGCTGAAGTCAAAACTGGCAAGCCTACAATAACGCAGATACGCGCTTTTCGAAAATCCATACAGGACAACAAAGCTGAAGTCGGCATCTTTATCACTATTGAGCCTATCAGTTCTGGTATGCGCCAACAGGCTGAGGCAATGGGACGATTTCAACACAATAAACAGACTTATGCCCGTCTTCAGTTTTGGCAAATAACGGATGAGTATTTTGAGAATCCAGAGATAATAAATACGCTCCTCCGACTACCTTCTGAATGGAGGATCCGTCCAACTCGGAAATCGGAGCGGCACTTCTCAGAGGAACAAATAAGATTTAAAATTGATTGAATCTTCAATATGAAGTCCTGTAATAAACTCAAAGATAGAAAAAACATGATACACGTCAACTATGAAAAGAAAGACCATTATCCACACGATAGAAGGATAATCTTGTTTGACAGAAATGCTTTCCAGTCCTTAGGCATCACACACAACCAAGCACATAGCAGATTAATTATCATATCTCATTCTCTCTGCCTCCTTAGAAATATTAAAAAATCAACTCCTAAAAAAGAGACTCTACTTCCCTTCACGAGATTATCAGAGTGAGTTTCACAACTTTAGGAAATTGCCATCACTCACTAAGGTAGGCTATTTATAGTAGATTTCAGAATTACATATCCACCATGTACGGGCGCGGGCAGAAAATATCGCATACCGTGAATGGGAGGATCAATGAAGTCAGGAACCTCACCAGCGGTAGAGAGAGGATGAGTATCTATACATATTTTGACAATCCACCACACATACCTTATATCTCTGTAAAAAGCTTTGACTTAAAATGTTAAAAGGTGTATAATGCGAGACATCTGGCGAACTTTCCTGTAACACGTGATATTTTTCTTTTTGGGGCACACCCTTATTATGGAGGTCCCAACAATGAATACCCGACACTGTGTTAGTTTCGTATCGCAAGGTGCTATTAGCTCGAATTCGTTACGATTTTCCTGCCTACGCAACAACGAATTGACGAGCACCAGCAGCTACCATCGACTGGCAATCTGTATTGCTGTTATTTGCTGGTTAGTGCTGCGACACCATCTGCCAGATGATTACACAGGAAAAGGGTACGCGGTGCATCGGGATGACCGCAACGGTATCGGGAGACGTGATACAGCGGGTGTCAATCACTACCAATTGCGAGCGAATACAGTGCCCTTCCCGAAAATAAATGGTAAACCTCAAAAAGTTGAGGTCGGCGTAAAATCTAAAAGAATCACTCGGTGTCAGATTAAGAGTTCTTGATCGGCATCGGGTTATTTTTTTTAATTGGTCAATGTAAGGGAAGAGGAGGAATTCTCATGGAAACCCTGAAGCGAATTATAGGCGTTGTGCTTATCGTCATTGCGGCGATAATCGCCATACAGACCGTACTTGAGCCGATTTACCACACTTCTACCGAAGACAGCCCGTACAGTTCCGCTTGGGACTATATCAATTGGCTCTCTGCTATCTCAATAATTCTGGGGATAATATTTGGTTACATTCGCATGAGCAGTGCTGGCGAGGACGCAAGCGTCCAAGAGTTCATCGCCGGGAACACGCTATTCTACGGATTCCTGTTCGTAGCCATAATATTCTTCTGGAACTGGTTTGGCATCAGCGGAATCGGGGAAGGCTTTACTGCCGTTGGGCATAACACTCGATCAATAATATGGATTCTCTTTGATGCGACGATTCCATTGCTGAACGGTGCGATGGGTATGCATCTGCTACGTTCCAGTTAGACCACAGAATAAGAGCACAAGTTGTTCCGCACCTTTAGCGTCAATATCCGATTGCGGAATCGTGCGGTTTATCGAATGACAATGCCATTACGAACCTGAATCTAAAGTGCGTGCTTTCCAAGCGCGCACTTTTCTTTTCTATAGACAATTTTCAGGATTCTTGATATAAGATAGCCATCGGCGGTCAGCTGTCGGCTATCAGTGGTCGCCTGTCAGCAGTTAGTGATGTAAATCACATTTTAGAGGAAAATTGATGCAGTTGAATGAAGTTTAATAAAATATTTTGGTAATTCTATCAAGACCTGTTGTCAATCAAATAGGGTCATTTAGTTTTAAGAGATAAGTTTACCCATGTGAAGGTTAACTGTGAATGGACGCCCGAATTTATTCGGGGTAGCACACTTTTCCCGAACAAGAATGTAATACAAGGAATGGATTTAGTCTATAGAGACTAAATCCGGGCGTCCGGATGTAAATTATTGGAAAACTAAATGCCCCTGTCAATCAAAAAGGTTCTCTTATCCTGGGAATCCTTGATATCCTGTAAATCCTGATTCAGACAATGGCCAAAATTACCAATTGAAATAGGAGAAAATTATGGAAATAAGACCAAATCGAGTAAAAGAAAAGTTAGCAGCCGGAGATCTGGCGTATGTTATTTCAGGACTAACGAACGCCGACGATATAGATCTTTTTGGCCCGAACGGATTCGATGGCGTGTGGCTGGAAGGCGAACACGGTGCCGTTGATGCCTCACGACTTGGTGACTTGACGCGCGCATGCGATCTTTGGGATATGACCTCTATCACACGCGTCAACCGCAACGATCAAGGGCTTATCTACCGCACACTGGATTGTGGTTCAATGGGCATCTGTGTCCCGCACGTCAACACGAAGGCAGAAGCACAAAACGTCGTAGATGGTACGAAGTTTGCACCGATTGGACACCGCGGCATGTATACCAGCCGCCAAGGATATGGTGTAGACGACTATTTTGATGTTGCGAACTCACAGACACTTGTCATCGTTCTCATTGAAGACATCGTTGCCATTAACAATCTGGACGAGATTCTTACCGTTGATCATATCGACGTGTTTTTCATTGCCCCGTCAGATTTAGCGACCTCTATGGGGCTTATCGGGAATCTTACCCACCCAGACGTCCAGAACACCATAGATACAGGACTCGCTCGCATCCAAGAGGCTGGACGGGTTGCTGGCACCTTAACGACCGATGCGACTGTCGAAAAGTATGTAAATGCAGGCGTACGGTTTTTAATGACAGGTGTCGGTGGATGGATTACATCGGGTGCGGCGGCATTTAAAGAAACTGCGGAAGGCGCGAAGTCTTGAAGTCGTTCAAAATGGACGCCCGGATTTAGTCTCTATAGACGAAATCCATTCCTTGTATTACATTCTTGTTCGGGGTCGCGCATTGTCCCGAACAAGTTCGGGCGTCCAGATATAAATTATTGGAAACTGAACGATCCTATAATTGTTATATCCAATAATTTTTGTGGTATAATATACTTAAACTACATTACCTAAAAACGGGAGGCAGCACAATGCAAAAACAGGTAAAAGCAGCACCAACAGTCGTCTATCCCGAATCAGATGGTAAACCTATGGCAGAAACCGACCGACATCGAAGACTCATCATGGATTTTATTCTCATGCTTGAAGACCATTTCAAGGATGTCAACGACGTATATGTCTCTGGCGATCTGCTGATGTATTATGAAGAAGGAAACATTTACAAATCTGTGGCACCAGATGTGTTTGTCGTCTTCGGCGTTAGTAAGAAAGAACGCCGGACTTACCGGACTTGGGAGGAGGGACGCACTCCCGACTTCGTGTTAGAAGCCGCGAGTCCAAGCACATATCGTAAAGATATAACCGACAAGAAAGAACTTTACGCGTCTATCCTTGGTGTTCGTGAGTATTACATCTATGATCCGTATGCTGAGATCACCCCACATTTCCAAGGGTATCGTCTGATAGATGGCATCTATGAACCAATAGAATTTGTAGATGAACGCTTGCCATCGACGGTATTAGGTTTGGAATTAGGTGAGCGTGATGGGAATCTGAGTCTCTACGATGCAAGTCGCTCAGAGTGGATTTCACCACCTAAAGCACGGGCGGAACAAGCAGAAATCCGCGTTGCACAACAAGAACAGGCACGACAGCAAGCAGAAACCCGCGCTGAAAATGCCGAAGCGGAACTCGCCAAGGCTTTGGCTGCTCTGAAACGCCTGCAGGAAAAGACGGACGACAATTGAAAGGGACATCTATAGGCAGCATTGCTTAGGTAATCACGCCAAGAACGTTACACTACCCGATGCCTCTCTGCCCTGCCAGATCGCACCCGTTGGATAGGTATGCCTCTCAACGAAATCGGGATACATCTCAAGTCCCCACCCGGGAACCGTTGGGGTAACGTACGCACCATTGTTCACCCGAATCGGATGCAAGAAAACCTCATCTTGGAGAAAATTCAGGTATTCAACCACCTGTGTATCCGAGTGCGCCGCGACAGAGATTTGATCCCAAAGAGCGTAATGTTGAATCATATTGCACAAACCGATACCCCCACCGTGCGGACAAACAGGAACATCATATTTCGCTGCCATCAGGATAACCGCCAAGACGTCATTGACGCCTCCTAACCGCGTTGCATCAATCTGACAATATTGGATAGCACCACTCGTGATTAACTGCTTGAAGATAACAAGGGACGGCACCTGCTCTCCCGTGGCAACACCGATGCCATGTTTCTCTAAGGCACGTGAGATTTTCACGAAGCCGAGGACATCGTCGCGTGCTGTCGGTTCCTCAATCCACGTCGGCTTGAACACTGCAAGCTCTTCCATATAGGCGATCGCTTCATCGACACCCCAGATTTGGTTTGCGTCTAACATTAGGAGTGCTTCTGGACCGATCGCCTCGCGAATGAAGGCGAGTCGTTTCTTGTCAAAGTCGAGATCCTGTCCGACCTTCATTTTGAAGCAGTCAAGTCCCGCTGCCTTTACCTGATTCACCGTCTCAATAATTTGTTCGTCCGTTAAACCGAGCCATCCCGCCGTGGAATACGCCTTCGGTCCCTGCTGACGAAGCGTCTGTTCACGGGCTTCGCGAGTGTCCCAATGTGTGGCAAGAATATCCTTTGCTTCATCGGGTGTTAGTGCGTCGCGCAAGTATCGCCAATCGATAGACTGCACAATCTTATCGGGGGGCAAATCGACGAGGAGTTTCCAGAGCGGTTTATCAACAAGTTTTGCCCAGACATCCCACATAGCATTAACGATACTCCCAATTGCCATCCGATTGACACCGTCCGCAAGCCAGCGTAACTGGTGGTGATCAACGAGAAGTCTGAAAAATTCTCCTGGATCATCGGCAAAGGTCTCTACGTCCATCCCCACAACGAGTTGCGCAAGGTCCTTGACCCCGTAAGCGATCCAGTCGTTTCCTGCCCCAGCAGTAAATGCAACTGAGATACCAGTGTGTCCTGTGTCCGTCTCCAAAGTCGTCAACACTGCGGAATAGTTTGGCTTTTTATGGAATGGATCAGAACCGAGGAGTGTATCCGATGTAGGCACACGCAAATCGACAACACTAACTTTCTCAATTTTACCTGAAATTTTCATGCTTAAGTTGATTCCTTATCTATGGTATAATCTCTGCTCCAACAGGTGTTTTGTTGCCTGTATTATGGCGGTATTTGTTATTATTGTCAACTACCCTCCTCGTGTGTTAGGGTCATTTAGTTTTAAGAGATAAGTTTACTTATGTGAAGGTTAACTGTGAATGGATGCCCGAATTTATTCGGGGTAGCACACTTGTCCCGAACAAGAATGTAATACAAGGAATGGATTTAGTCTATAGAGACTAAATCCGGGCGTCCAAATTAAATTATTGGAAAACTAAATGCCCCTGCTCGTGTGTTTCCTATAGGAGAAACAGGCATGCGCAATTTTTGTCAGTGCAAAAATTGTAGCATATACAAAAATTGCTGAATTTGTTAGTCTAATTCATAGAACGACGCATTATTCAAGAAAACAATTCGTTTTTTGCAGATTACATGGTATAATAGATAGATATGAAAATTTACACCAAATTTGGTGACGCTGGAGAGACCGCACTGTACGGCGGAACAAGGTTAGGAAAAGACGCCCCTGTATTTGAGGCGATTGGCACTGTTGACGAACTGAACGCCTATATCGGTTATGCCCAGACGTTGATTGATGACCCTAACCTATCGAAATTACTGGCACGCGTCCAGAATCATCTCTTTGCGGTTGGGGCGGATTTAGCAACACCAGCAACACATTCAAAAGCCTCTGAAATGCGAATATCAGGGGATTTTACGACAGAGATGGAAGCGGCAATAGACACGCTTTCTGCAGAACTTCCACCTCTCAAGAATTTTATTCTCCCGGGTGGGTGTCCCGCCGGTGCCATTTTACACATCGCACGCGTCGTATGCCGTCGGAGTGAACGATGCGTCGTGCGCCTCGCGGGCGAAACAACAGATGTCAACACAGAAATACTCCGAAGTTTAAACAGGCTTTCAGACCTACTGTTTGTTCTCGCTCGCACGGTAAACTACCGCGCAAACGCTCCAGAACCGATTTGGGAATCATAAGCATATTCCTGTTAGAAATGCCCTTAAACCGAATCCCAGTTGTTAGCGTTTATAGACATAGAACTGCTGTCGAACTCACGTTGAAGTTAGCGTTTTCGCTTTCACTGTCTACTGATATGCTCATTTATTCCTATATTTCACTATAAATTATTTACTTGAAAGGAGATAAAACAATGATTTCGAGATTCAGAAACCTGTCATTAATAATTCTCATCGCGCTTGTTGCCCTGATGGGCTGTGGTAGGCAACAAACGGTAATGGACGATATGACAACAGACACACCCATGGATGAGACGATGACCGACATGGATATGGTAACGACGCCAGTGAAGTTAGTCTGGTTAGTCGACTATCCGGAGGGCGGGAAAGATGCTTATATTGCGTGGATTGCAGCCATCGCACCAACGCTGCAAGCCCCTGAGGAGGTTAATCGGATAAGATCTTACGACAATACTGAGCCGGATGTGACGCCACATCGATTTGTTGAGTTTGAATTCGACAGTTTTATTGATGCCATGACATACATGAATCATCCAGAGATAGCTGCCGTTTTCAGCGAACTTCCTAACCGCGCAACTAAAGTGACCTCACACATACTTATTGAGCGTTCTGACTATGCGAAAACCGAGGGAGATGATTGGCCAATTAAAGGTGTTATTTTTGTTGAATATCCCTTGGGTGGCAAAGCAGCATATCTTGAGTGGGTTGCTTCCATTTCTTCAGCACTCGTCGGTCCGCCTCAACTGAAAGCGGTAGCCTCTTATGACGACTATTACGGTGCAACGCCACACCGGTTCGTTGAGTTGGAGTTTGCCAGTCAAGAAGATGCCGACGCTTATGCGCTATTGGAAGGTATCATGGCTGTTGAAGAGGAACTTAACATGCAAGCCGGCAGTTGGTTCCAGCGTAGATTTGAGTTACGCTCTGATTACACCAAATAATAACACTTTGTAGTTTGTGTTAGCTGTTGTAGGCGCGCTTTTCGAGCGCGCCTCTTTTTTTGCTCTTTACCGAGCGTACCCTGGACCGCTCCATTCCCTGCCGAATGATAAACTGTGCGGTTCTTCAAAGGGTCGGAACGGCACCATATCCGCTATCTCCTGAAGCCGCGCTAACACTTCCGATGGCAACGGACCCGCTTCAACAGAACGAACATTCTGTTCAACCTCTTCCACTGATCTTGCCCCAACCAACACGGTAGAAATATCGGGATTGGCTATAACTGTGCGAATCCCCGCCTCTGGCAGCGAGAGTCCGATTTCATCCAAAAACCCGTAGAGTGCTTTGAACTGCTCTTGACGCGGACGACTCAGCCACCACGCACCTGTCTCGACTTCAGGGTGGCGGCGTGATAACGCTCCCTGTTGTAAGGGTGCCCCGATGACAATCCCCATATTCTGCCGTTTCGCCTCTGGAAAAATTGAAATTGCCGCTTCACGCCACAGTAAACTATAGTTTTGCGCTGCCAGTACCACATCGTAGACGCCTGTAGCCATAATTGCCGGTAGTTGATGTGCGGTTGTGCCACCCAATCCAGTGAAACGGACAATCCCTTCCTCTTTGAGTTCCGCCAACAACTCACAGACGGGTCCATCAAACGTCTCGTGGCTCGTCCACCAATCGTACTGTCCGGGACGATCGGGTTCATGCACCATCAAAATGTCGATAGTATCCCTTTTCAGCAAACGCAGGCTCTCTTCAACCGACTGCCGTAAGATCTGTTTATCTTTTGGATCAAAGGGCTGCGGTCTACCACCGATTTTCGTAGACAGATAATGCGGTTGGAGCACCCCGTCCAATGCCTCTCCAACGACCTCTTCGCTATTGCCATAACTTGGTGCGGTATCGACATAATTGACACCGAGTTCCAGTGCCCGTCGGATAGCGTTGCGTCCATCAGCAGGGTTCCTGCCCGCAGCTGTTGAAACAAAGAGTCCACCCATCCCCAAAACACTCACTTCAAGTCCTGTTCGACCAAGAATTCGCTTTTCCATGACACTCCCTCATGTTATTCTGCAAAGTTGTATATCCGATAGAACGGAGTTTACAATAGATTCTGCCTCACGTCAAGGGCAAATACCCGCAGTTATAAGTTATCAACGGGTGAACGCGCCATCTGTGGAAAGCTCCATCTTCCTTGCCACAGCAACCAAGTCAAGGATATCGATAACACCATCACCGTTAACATCCGCTGCATTTCCTTTCCCAACGTGCCCAAGATGGTCAGCAACGAACGTTAGATCATCAATATTTACATATCCATCACCGTTGACATCTTCCGGCACATCAACAAGAATTTTTTCACTGTCCATTTTCCACAAAAGAATCGTGCCATCGGCACTGGCACTGGCAAGGGTTGCACTATCTGGTGAGAAAGCCAATGCCGTGATAAACTCTGAGTGCCCTATGCGTGTCCCAAGAAGTTCGAGTGTCACAGCGTCTAACAATTGTATTCGAATGTTTTTCCAGTCGCCCCATCCGATAGCAAGGATTCTACCATCTGGTGAAAAGGCGACAGCAGAGGCGGCATCTGTATTCTGCAATGTTGCCGTGTGTTCTCCTGTATGTGGGTTCCACAACCGCAGGGTCCGATCCAGACCAGCACTTGCGAGTGTTTCACCATCGGGAGAAAATGCCATAGAATAGACATCTTCTGTGTGTTGCGTTGTAATACTCAGACGGCGTTGGAGCGTAGGAATATCCCACAGAATAATCTCTGAATCTTGACTACCGCTTGCCAGCGTTTTACCGTCCGGAGAAAATGCTATGCAAGTCAGCGGACTATGATGTTTGCTGAGGACATGTCGGAGTTCACCGGCGTGGACATCCCACAATCCGATCGTTACATTGTTCCGACTTCCTCTATACTGATTAGCAATCAGTTTCCCATTGGGAGAAAAAGCAACAGCAGGACCGCCACCTCTCAGAGTTATGATATGATTTCCAGTGTCAGCATCCCACAATCGGAGACGACTGTCAAAACCACCGCTTGCGATTAGTTTTCCATCCGGTGAAAATACAACAGTGCGAACGTAATCAATGTGGTCTATGAAATCTTCGATATGCTGTCCCGTACGGGCATACCATAATCGGAGTAGAACGCCATCTGGACGCCACAGATGAATTAATCCCTTACTGGCACTGGCGATGGTTCTCCCATCCGGCGCAAACGCAACGGTATTCGCTGAACTTGTATACTCTCCGAACGTTTTGCGAAGTTCTCCGGTGGCGGCATCCCACAACCGAAGTGTCCAATCCCAACCTATACTGGCAATAGTGCTTCCGTCCGGTGAAAACGCTACCTTTGTGACCTCCCATGTATGCCCTTCAAGTATTCGTCCGATCTGTTTCGTGTCGATATCCCACAGCCATACCTGATCAGTTGTCGCGCATGCCAAGGTTCTCCCATCCGGTGAAAACGCTATAGCGTTGATACCCTCTGGGAATTTAGCATCTCCTTTAAGAACAGCAAACGTCTCACCAGTATCCACATCCCATAACCGAATCGCTCCGTCATCACTACCACTCGCCAACATTTCTCCATCCGGTGAAAATATCACAGCATTAACATCATCTCGGTGTCCTTTAAAGCGATTCTTAAGTTCTCCAGTCTGTACATCCCACAACCGAACCGTGTTATCCCGTCCTCCACTCACAAGGAACTTCCCATCGGGTGAGAACGAAAGAGCATAGGGTGAACCCGTGTTGTCAAAGTGCGTATCTCGAAGATGACGCGTGGCTACGTCCCACAATCGAATCCGATAGTCCGGCCATTCCCCACTGCTGGCAAGTATTGTGCCATCCGGCGAAAACGTGAGAGCCATAATATCCTCGTACCCGTCAAGCGTACCACGGAGTTCCCCGGTATCTGTATCCCATAACCGAATAACACGGTTTTGTGAATAGCCACTACTCGCTAAGATTCTGCCATCGGGTGAGAATGCAATCGCTTGAACGTAATCTGGAGCGTTAGAGAGGAGATTAAGTTCGGTATCGGTAGAGGTATCGTAAAGCCACACCCCTATAGAAGTCGCCACGGCAAGCCGAGTGCCATCAGGAGAATATTCTATATCTTTCAGAGATCCTTTCCCCAAGCGAGCAATTGCACCTTCTGGCAGCCCCATTCGCGCATAATCCTGTGCAAAACCGCTCGTTGAGAACATCAGGAAAACCAGTAGCAAAGTCAAAGTAAAAAAGGTTCTTTCTTTCATGAGTGGCATGCCTCCGTTTTAGACAATGAACTCTTGTCGTAACTTTAGCAAGTTATATGCCAATAATTGGGAAATTTAGATGATGATGTGGGATGTTAATTGTCTGAATGCACATCGCATTTGGACAAGTCCGACGCATATTCGGTGTTTTTTTGGACGCCCCAACTTGTTGGGGAGCGGGTCAGCAAAACAGTCCCGAACAAGAATGTAATACAAGGAATGGATTTAGTCTATCCCCAGACTAAATCCGGGCGTCCGGATGTTGGGATATTACCGAATTATTTTCTTCTCTTCATCAAGAAGTATTTGCGAAATTGATATTTCGCTGTTTTTCCGCGCAAAGCAGCAATTTGCACAGAAATGGACAAACCTATGCCCACACTGCACGATACAGGGCAGCCATTTTTGAATTCTCCAATCCTGAAAATCCCAAAAATCCTGAAAATCCTGATTCACACAATTCCCGCAAATCCGCAAAAATCCTGATTTGCGGTGTACTCACCCAAATGCGACGTGCATTCACACAATCCACTCCCCTCTTAACCAATAACTTATAACCAATAACTTATAACTAAAATAAAATATATTTGACAGTGCCCAATCATATATGATAAATTGAGTACCAACTCTTATCGAACAATCTCACAAGTTTTGTAGACAACAGGAGGGTAGGCGTATGAGCGATTTACAGTTGCAACAATACCTTTTTGACGTGCAAGGCTACCTTGTCATTGAAAATGCCTTGAGTCCAGAACAGGTTGCAACACTCAATCAACACATTGATGATCAACAACTTCCCACACCCGGAAAGGTCCAAAGATTTGGAAGCGCACCCGACGGTCCCGGTTTTCTACAGTGGGGACAAACGTTTTGTGATCTACTCGACCATCCCAAGATTATGCCGATACTTCAATTCCGGTTAGGCGATTGCTTCCGGCTTGATCGAATCTATGGGATGTACATGCGGGAAGGAATGCCGAGAGGACGCTTACATGCCGATTATGGTGCCACCTCGCCGACGGCAAGAGCAACTGCCGGGGAGTACTACCCTTTCCGAGATAACGCCATCTACAACGGTTTCGTGGTTGTGACATACAATCTCGCTGATACTGGACCTGAACACGGTGGATTTTGCTGTATTCCAGGTAGCCATAAGACCAATTATAAGCTGCCACGCCAGATTGATAATGCCCCTGAAGAGGCTCCCTGTGTTATCATTCCGAACGCGCCAGCAGGTTCAGCGATCCTGTTTACCGAGGCATTGACACACGGCACAGCAGCGTGGAACGGAAAGCACGAACGCCGGTCTCTGTTGTATAAGTATTGTGTCTCGCACATCGCGTGGAAATCGAACCGTGTTGCATACCCGGAAGGCATAGAATTAACTGAGCGTCAAAAGATTCTTTTCCGTGAACCCGGCGACCCGTATCGCCACTTCCCATCGCTGTTTGATGCAGCATAGCAGATGGAATGGAAACAACCTTCCTATACAGTGCATAGAAAGTCGGATCCTATATGCCAAATTTCACGCAGAACCAATTACAGAAAATCACAACCGACATCTTTGAAGCCGGAGGTGTGCCAAGCGACGAAGCAGCGATCATTGGGGAACTGCTCGTCGCCTCAAACCTCGCAGGACACGATTCACACGGTGTCATCCGTATCCCACAATATATCGGGCTTATCGAATCTGGATTAATCCAACCCGGTGCGCCGCTGGAGATTGAACGTGAATCGTCTTCACATGCCCTCATCAACGGTAATTGGGGATTTGGGCATGTTGTCGCACAGAAGGCGATGTCGCTCGCAATCGAGAAGGCAAAGTCAAGCACGATCAGCGCAATCAGTGTCTACAATTGCAACCACATCGGACGTATCGGTAGCTACCCATTAATGGCAGCTGAAGCCGATATGGTCGGCATCACAATGGTGAATGCGGGTGGGACTGCCCTTTACGTCGCCCCGTTTGGTGGAAGCGATGGACGGCTCGCCACGAATCCTATTGCAATTGCCACACCCACACGTGAGGGACATCCAATCCTACTCGACATCACAAGCAGTGTCGTGGCACAAGGCAAAATCCGCGTTGCCCTTAATCGCGGGGATTCCGTGCCACTCGGTTGGCTCATCAACAATGAAGGCGAACCCACGACGAATCCACAGGACCTGATGGAATCTCCGCCGGGTGCGTTGCTGCCGCTTGGTGGGATTGTTGGACACAAGGGATACGCACTCGGTCTAATGATTGATATTTTGGGTGGTGCGTTGTCGGGTGCAGGCTGTAGCGGTTCTGGAAACACTCGCCTTCAGAACGGTGTCTTGATGATGGCACTGGACATTGCTAATTTTACACCGCTCGACGATTTTTATGAACACGTCGATGGACTCGTTGCGCACGTGAAAGCCTCGCCAACAGCACCTGGATTTGATGAAGTTTTGACCCCCGGAGAAATTGAGGCACGCCAAGCCGAGCGTCGGTTGGACGAAGGCATCCCCATTGACGACGAAACATGGCGGCAGATTCAAGAGACGGCAGCGGAGGTCGGGATACCCGAACTTGAGTTTTGAGCCAATTGCAGCTGCCCGTCCAAACCATCATATTCGATTTTGACTATACACTGGTAGAATCTTCGCGAGGTACGATTGATGGCGTCAACTTCGCCTTTGAGAAAATGGGTTTGCCAACCGCATCCGATACGGCAATTCGGAAGACAATCGGTTTATCGCTACCCGATATATTGACAGCGTTAGCAGGGGAAGCGTCCGCCAAAGACGTCGATGAATTCACGCGGTTGTTTTTCCAACGTGCTGACGAAACAATGGTTGCGTTGGCGGAGTTCTACCCGGGTGTGCCAGAGACGATTAATGCATTGCAGCGACTTGATATTCAACTCGCTATCGTTTCTCAGAAACGTCGCGACTACATTCAGGGGATCCTTGAAAAAGGGAATCTATTAGAAGCGTTTGACACCATTGTTGGTGGAGGAGACGCACCCTTTAAACCGAATCCTAAAGGTCTACTACAGGCGGTAGCACGCACAAATAGCGTTCGCCAAAATTGCGTCTACGTCGGAGACAGCAAGACTGATGCCGAAACTGCCCGGCGTGCTGATATTGCGTTCATCGCCGTGCTGTCAGGTGTCACACCACGAGCAGCTTTCGAGAACTATGATGTTTATGCGGTGTTTGAAGATGTATCTGAGTTATTGGGTTTAGAGTTTTTGACAAAACCTCATGTATAATGATTTTATCTAAGGACCCTCAATGCAAAATAGTCAACTCACTATCGGCGAGTACCTTCTAAAAAAATTAGAAAGTTACGGTATTGACCACATCTTCGGCATCCCTGGGGACTATGTAGTTCAGTTTTTCGATTTGATTGAGCAGAGTTCGATTCAACACATCGGGACAACGCGAGAAGAGACTGCTGGATTTGCGGCAGACGCCTATGCACGCATAAACGGCATGGGTGTTGCGTGTGTCACCTACTGCGTCGGTGGGTTATCTATGGTTAACGCTGTCACAGGTGCCTATGCTGAAAAATCACCACTTGTTGTCATTAGCGGTAGCCCAGGGATAAATGAGCGCAGTAAAGATGCACTTCTGCACCATAAAGGCAGAGATTTCTACACGCAGCAACGTATCTATGAGGAGATTACCGTTGCATCAACACTCATTGACGAACCCCTTAACGCCTTCAATGAGATAGACAGAGTGCTGGATACCGTCTATTGGCATAAGCGTCCGGGCTACATTGAATTGCCACGGGATATGGTAGGTATGCAAGGGGTACTTTACCAACGTCCGTCAACGGGCAAACACGAAAGTGACCCTGAAACGTTGAATGCCGCCTTAACCGAGGCAATTGATTTCATAAATCAGAGCGAAAATCCGATCATTTTGGCGGGTGCCGAACTCCACAGATTCGGCTACCAAGACAAACTACTCGGTCTTGCCGAAGAGAAACAGATTCCGGTAGCGGTAACGCTGCTCGGCAAATCTGTGATGCCGGAGGCACATCCGCTTTATTTGGGTATTTATAGTGGCGTTATGGGTAGAGCAGAAATCACAACACTCGTTGAAACTTCCGATTGTGTTATTATTCTGGGCGCCTTCATGACGGATGTCAACCTTGGAATTTACACCGCAAAGCTTGAGCGAAGTCGCTGTGTCTATGCTACCTCGGATAGAATCACCATCCGATACTCCACTTATGAAGATGTTATGTTTGAGGATTTTGTTGATGGCTTGGGTTCTCCGAAACTCCAAGAACGAGGGGACATAGACTTGGAATGGGTGCTGACAGTGCCTGAACCCTTTGAGAGGGTAGCCGACCAACCTTTAACAGTCCACCGCCTATTCCAGCAGCTCAATCAATTTTTGAGCGATGACATGACGGTTATCGCTGATGTCGGTGACAGTCTCTGGGGTGCTGCAGAGTTGCGATTACCAACGCATACCGATTTTATTGCTCTCGCCTACTATACTTCAATGGGGTTTGCGATCCCAGCCTCAATTGGAGCACAACTCAGCAAACCGGATGCTCGTCCAATCGTGATCGTCGGAGACGGAGCATTCCAAATGACCGGCACTGAACTGTCAACAACCATCCGCTACGGACTCAATCCGATTATTCTGATTTTGAACAACAGTGGATATGGCACCATCCGCCCCCTTGTTGATGGGACATTTAACGATATAGAGAATTGGAACTATACCCGTGTGCCGGAACTCTTGGGTACAGGACGCGCATTTGCTGTCCGGACCGAGGGTGAATTCGACACCGCTATGAAGGCAGCACTTGTCGAGACGCAACAATTTGTCATAATTGAGGCAGAACTTGAAAAATTAGACTCGTCGCCAGCTCTTGCTCGGTTGGCAGAACGGGTGTCCGAAAAAGTTTGAGCCCCATTTTTCTTTCTGTTATGTCTGAAAAAATACGAAATCAAGAAGAACTCCTTATACAGCTGCTGGAAAAAGCAGATACCTTGTTAAGCCGCTTGGGCGGATCCGATGGACAATCGCCAAATGCAATGCTTGACGACTACATTGCTTTCCGGTGGCGAGCACAGAACGGGTCAGGATACCTAATTCCGGTCAAACACCCGAACCTCGTAGGTTTATCGGACTTAATTGGGATAGAGCGGCAATCTACGGAACTCGATCGGAATACACGGCAGTTTCTGCAAGGCTTGCCTGCTAACCATGTCCTGTTATGGGGCGACCGTGGCACTGGTAAGTCTTCACTTGTAAAGGGCATGCTGGTGCGCTATGCGAATGATGGACTCCGGTTAATTGGGATCAGCAAAGAGGGACTTGTCCATCTACAGGAGATTGCCGAGGTCCTGTGGGAACGTCCCGAACACTACATCCTTTTCTGCGACGACCTCGCCTTTAACGAAGATGAACCCGAATATCGCGAGCTGAAAGCGATGTTAGAAGGCGGCATCTCCGCGTGCCCAGACAATGTTATCATCTATGCCACCTCAAACCGCCGACATTTAATGCCCCGGCAAGTACGGGACAACCGATTCCCACAGAACGATGAAGATGAATTGTATCCACGTGAAGCGACCGAAGAAAAGGTCTCATTAAGCGACCGATTTGGGTTGCGTCTCGCCTTTCAACGGATTTCACAAGACACCTATTTACAGATCGTCTCCCATTATGCGGAGAAACGCGGGCTCTCTGTTTCGACAGAGACGTTACACCGTGCGGCATTGGAGTGGGAGGCATCCTCAAGTGGACGTTCAGGTAGAGTCGCTTATCAGTTCATTGCAGACCTCACTGGACGGTTAGCACTTGAGTCAAACATACACGAAAAATAAAATGCACACGGCGTGTGCAATAAACTCTCGGCACGGTTTTCGATCGTGCCTTTACGGAGGTTTTCATGAAAACTCGGTTAATGTTCTATTTTACACTCACGCTTCTCCTAAGCGGTATGCTACTGATGCAGGCAGTCGATGCTGCACCAACAAAAGGCACGTTACGCATTAGTGGGGACAACACTTGGGTTGCGTTTATCGACGGTGAGGAGGTCGCTGCGCACGGAAATTGGCAACAGCCGACTGTCACCGAATTTGAACTGGATAAAGGTTTCGCACAGATTGCTGTCTACGTCCACGATGCCGAACCCGGTGCGGCGGGTAGAGGCGGTTTTCTCGCTGATATTATCCTCAACGACAAGCCGGATTATATAGGAACAGGTGAAGACGGCTGGCGATGTGATACCGGTAAGCCTATCGGTGATCGGAAGGACGGCTGGGAAGAGATCGACTTCGACGACAGCAAATGGGAAGATCTCCAACTCTACGAACAGTTCGGGGGCGGTATCTGGGGGTTCGGTGCAGCACAGATGCGCGCCATCCTTAATGACCCGGATTGTGAAGCGCACTGGGTATGGTGCGGTCCCAACGACGTTGAAGACGACATCTACTTCCGATACACCATCGGAACACTTGCCGTCGAGCCTGAAGACAAACTCACCACGACGTGGGCACGTATTAAGAGAGAAACTAAGTAGCTTTCTTGAACAGAGTCGCGGTTTTACCGCTAAGGAGAATCCAATGAAAAAGTTTATCGTTCCAACAATTTTGGCTTTAGTTTTAACCTTAGTCGCCTCAAATCTCTGGGCGGCAACACTCCGCATTAACGGAGATAACTCATGGGTGGGTTTCGTTAACGGCGAAGAGGTAGCAGACGGCAATAATTGGCAGGAAGCCACCATCACCGAATTTGATATGCCAGATGGATATGCCGTTATCGCTATCTACGTTCACGATGCCGAACCGGGTGCTGCTGGACGTGGCGGTGCCTTGTTTGATGTCATCCTTGACGACGACACCTACATCCCCTCCGATGATACTTGGAAGGCAGATGCCGGTGCACCTCTCGCCGAGCGGAATGACGGCTGGGAACAACCCGACTTTGACGATAGTGGTTGGGACTTCGCAACACAACTCGATCAGTTCGGAGGCGGTATCTGGGGATTCGGCGCAGATAAGATGCGTGAAATCTTGAAAGATCCTGACTCAACGGCATATTGGGTCTGGGCAGGCCCAAACGATGTTGAGGACGATGTCTACTTCCGAAAAACCGTTGGTTCCCCACCGACCACCCCTGTAGAACCGGGTGGAAAAGCCACTACGACCTGGGGTGCTTTGAAAGCAAACCGATAGAATCAATTTAGCACATCCGGTAAGCACGGTTTCCTCATCACGCCAATAAAAAGAGACCCAACATTTTCTACGATGTTGGGTCTCTCTGCGTCTAACCTAACCTACGCGTCATCTACCTCTTCAATCACCTGTGCAATCACTGCGAAAACCGTCTCAATATCAGATTCCTCAAGACACGAATAGGCAACCCGCAACTCCGTCTCGCCAAGCGCGATTGTACCGATGCCGTGTTCGTCAAGCAGCAGCTGTCGGACTACCTCGGCGTTCCCTGTTTTCAGACTAAGACACGTAAAATAACCAGCATGACTCGGATAGACCTCCCAGAGTCTCGCATACTGCGAATCAGACGCAACTCTTTTTACCTTCAAGGCGCGTTTTTTGAGAATCTCATAGTTGCGCTGTTTCTGTTCAGAATAGCCAGGGGCGTTCATCGCCTTAAGAATGAGCGTTTGTGAGACTTGTGATGCGCCGGAAGTATCCGCTCGGATGAGTCCACTGAGTTTCTGTTCGATGGGTTGCATCGCTTCCTCTCCAAGTCCGAAACTAAGAAATGCGACGCGTAAACCCCACGCATACTCCTCTTTCGTTGCGCCGTCTATTTTCACAGGCACCACATTCGGGTGGCATCCAACCAGCAGTCCAAAGAGCGATTCGTGCATCACTGATTCATCATACCACAAACCTGTATACGCATCGTCAATCATAACAAGGATGCGACATCCAGTATCGGCACGTGCCACAATAGCATTAACAATCCGCTGCGCTTCTGTTCGAGTAATAGCATACCCAGTGGGATTGTGGGGAAAATTCAGAAGAACCAATATCTTTTCACCGGTGATATTGGTGAGTGTCTCGTGAAAACCGTGTGTGTTAAAACCCGTTGCAGTATTAAAAAACGGGTAGGTCTGAATATTTGCCCCAGCCTTCGTCTCAAAGATAAGGCGGTAATTGCCCCAAATTTTATCTGAGAGAACAAGAGTGTTTCCGCTATCCACGAAGAGTTCAGAGAGTAGATTAAACCCGTGTGTCATACCACTCGTCACAATTGGTAGACTCAGCGTTGCCTCCGTGAGCGAAGGATTTTCCTTTAAAAGATGTGTTTTCCAAGCCTCCCGCAATTCAGGCTGACCAAGTACGGGAGCGTACCCGTAGACCCCATCCAGCGGCAACTCTGGTGCAAGCTCTCGTGAAACAGCGAGGTGCATCAGATCGCCATCTTCTGTGGCAATTGCCCGCGTAGCATTGAAACGGTGTGCTTTGGTATTCGCCTCCGCCGTCTGACTTAGGATCCCTTTCGGTAGATAGATGCGCTTTCCTAACTCGGAGAGTAGCGCGTAAACCGTCGGATCGGTAGCACGAATCTGTGTGTTTAATTCAATTGCTATAGGATTTAAGTCTTGCATAGTTAGAAAAAAACAGGTAACATAATTACTGAAGATTTGACGCAGTTTAAGCATCTAATTGATTAAATGCGAGCGCGTGATACGCACCGGGAATATCAGCATCGCGTTCGCAGTTGTACAACAATTCCGGGCAGTTCAAAGCCACAGCACAATCCGTTATCAACCTCACTGTTATTGTGGACTGCTATGGGCTTAATGTCAACCAATTTCCGCAATACCTGTTAATTAATAATACACCCTCCCTAAGAATAGGATAAAAACATGAAAGCACTTCTGAAAAGCCTGATATTCCTGATTATCTTTATCCTCGCGGTCGGTTTCGGCATCGGTGTCTATCTTCTCCAAGCACCGCCGGTTGAGCAAACTGGAGTCCCGAAACTACAAATTCACTCCCGGACAGCACTGCGTGGAAGACCTACAGTTAACTCAAAACCGATTGTGTATACCAAAGATGTTTATCGGTTTAGCCTCGACACACAATACATAAGTAATTTGAACACCGGTAAATTGAAGCCTGAACTTCTGTTTAACGCCGCATTGGCACATCGCGCACGGTTGAATGCTCAACGTCTGGACGAATCTTTGAAAACGGCGACAGATTGGAAAAAAATGTTTGCCGATTTAACGGAAGATGTTCGATACCGTCCGAGTGTTGCCCCTATTGAAGTCTTACTAAGTGGTGAGGAGTGGCGGCTTAGAGATGTCTCAGGTGCTGCCTATACAGTCATCAGAACCAACGATAATGTTGAGGTCTATCTCCCCAATCTTAGAGAAGCGTTTGAGGCGAATAAAGTTGCCCTCTCTACAGATCTAACAATCTCCACCCAAAAAACAAACAAGCGTTGGCTCATTAAAGATGAAAAAAACAAGCAGGCTTACAGCATTGAAATCGGCGACGGAAAACTGCACGTTTACCAGCAATCGAAGTTTGAGATTCTGACTTTCCTGTTTGAGACCGATTCAGCATTCCAGTCCTCCCTCACGAAAGGTCAGTTGTCTGCGGCACTGATCCAAGAGTTTGTGAAGGAAAACCTACCTGTATCACGTCAAGCACCAGTATCAATCGGGACGGATGGTGCGAGTTGGCAGATAAACAGTTCTCCCATAAAATATAACATCCGCAATGAGAATAATCGGCTGAGGGTCTATCTTAATCTTGATAGCAAATGGCTCCGCGTTAAGGTTAATGATGACACAAAAGGCTGGGTGCAAAGTGAACGCGGCACCGTTTTCACGCCACCGCCACCGACCGTTAGTTCACGTCAACAAGCAAAAGAACAACTGCTCGTCCTTATCGACAAAGCGAAAAATAAAGTCGGGATTTTCAATGACTAAGATTAAACCCAAGATGCTACGTCCCGGTAGCCGTGTCGCAGCAATTTCGCTCTCTTGGGGTGGTCCCGGCACCGCTCCCTACCGTTACGAGATCGGTAAAAAGCAATTAGAAGAAGAATTCGACGTAACGGTTATCGAAACAGCACACGCCTTACGAGATGCAGACTGGCTTTCCAAAAATCCGAAAGCACGTGCCGACGATATGATGGCAGCCTTTGCCGATGACACAATCGACGGCATCATCACAACAATTGGCGGCGAAGATTCGATCCGCACGCTCCCATATCTCGACTTGGATCTGATTCGGAATAACCCCAAAGTCTTCATGGGCTATTCAGATACCACTATATCGCACGCAGCCTGTTTTAAAGCAGGGATCGTATCGTTCTACGGTCCCGCGTTTATGGCTGGATTTGCCGAAAACTGTGGGATGTTTCCCTATATGGTGGATTCCGTCCGGCGCACCCTCTTCTCTGCCGACCCCATTGGTATTATTGAACCGAACCAAACGGAATGGACGGTCGAATATTTACCATGGGAGAACCCTGAAAACCAGTCAATTCGCCGAAAACGGGAGCCATGTACGGGTTGGAGATTCCATCAGCAGGAAGGCGCAATTGAAGGACAACTCTTTGGCGGCTGCGTCGACGTTTTGGACTGGCTTCGTGGTACAGACTACTTTCCTTCTGCTGGAGATCTTCAAGGTGCGGTGCTCTTTTTAGAAACTTCTGAAGAGGGATTACCGCCCTTGTTTTTAACGCGGTTTGTGAGATGCCTTGCCGCAATGGGTATCCTTGAAGGACTGGGTGGTGTTCTGCTCGGACGACCCGGTGGAGGCGTTGATCCAAACACTTTCCACGAATACGACGATGCGCTCTGTAAAGCAATCCGCGAGGAACATGGACTTAAAGATATGCCGATTGTCACCAATATGGACTTCGGTCATACTGATCCGATATTTGTGATTCCGATTGGGATGAAGGTTCGTATCGACTCCGACAAACAAGAAATCGCCATTCACGATGCAGCGGTTATTAAAAACTGATCCAAAAAATTAGCCAAAACATATAGCAATGCAACAACGGCGCATTGCGGAACCCACAAGACCCACACCTCTGCCAAGAGATTCTGATTGCATGCTTGGCACTAAATTAAAAAATGCTTAGCACCAATTTAAAATATGAAAATCCTTTTCCTATCCCCTACCGTGCCGTTTCCACTCACCGATGGCGGGCGGATTCGAGTTTTTAACCTCCTCAAACAGATTGCGAAGAAAAGCGAGGTAACGCTACTTGCCTTGGAGACGCAAACGACAGACGCAGAAGGCGTTGCGGAACTCCAGCAATTAGGCATTCAGGTTCACCTCGTTCCAAACGCACCGACACTCCCGCGAGTATCATTTGGGACGCTTGTTAAGGCGTTTCTCAAACGACAACCCATCACTGTCGCGCGCTACGATGTCCCTGCCTACCGACAAAAATTCAGGGAACTAATCGCAAACGAATCCTATGATCTCGTCCATTATGAGATGTTCCATATAGCGCAGTTCCACACGGAGACAGACCTACCCGGTGTGCTCTCCCAGCAAAATGTTGACTCCGCCATCTGGCGTAGACTCTCCAGTGAAACTGTTAATCCGTTCTATAAATTTGTGTATTGGACGCAGCAACTCGCATTTCAACGCTATGAACGTGTGCTCAGCCCGAAGTTCGCTGCGGTTACGTGTACCTCTGATATTGATGCCGCAGTTTTTCAAGAGCACTGCGCCGAAGACGCCATCAAGATCATTCCAAACGGTGTGGATATTACGCATTACCAACCAGATTATACTACCGAAGCACCAGCACATCTCATATATATCGGGAGTATGGACTGGTATCCGAACGAGGATGCCGTCGCCTTCTTTGCCGATGCGGTCTTGCCTCGGATTCAGAAAAACGTCCCTGATGTTGCGTTCTTAATTGTCGGTGGGAATCCATCAGCGCGCGTGCAAAAACTGGCAGAACGAGACGGCGTGATCGTCACTGGACGTGTACCAGAAATCAAACCCTACTTCGCTGAAGCGACGGTCTTCGTTGTACCGTTGCGTATCGGGAGCGGAACCCGCTTGAAAATCCTTGAAGCGATGGCGATGGGGAAAGCGATCGTCTCCACGACTGTCGGCGCAGAGGGATTAGATCTCAAAGATGGCGAGGAAATCTTTATCGCCGACGCACCGACAACCTTTGCCGATGCGGTCACCCACCTCCTCACAGACCCGTCCCTCCGTCGTAGGATTGGCGAAAACGGTCGCACCCGCGTAGAACAAGATTACGATTGGCGGCGTATCGGCGAGAAACTTCATGAGGTCTACACCAAGATTGTCTGAATCACAGATTCTCTCGGATTTAGCAGATGAATCGGATTTTGGAATTATTTGGCTCCTACAATGCTCTTCATCTCTAAACCTCTTATCAGAAGGAATCCCAAGGTCTAGTTAACAGCGTATTCACTCGTAAATGTCTACATATTTCTACGCAATAGTAGTTTCAGACCTGTAAGTTTTTCAAAAAATACTGACGCGATTAAGCTCCTTCAAACTTTATGGACATTGACTTTTGCTTGATTTCTTACAGAGAAAAGAATATAATAGAGTATCTTATTCAAGAAGATAGGTAGTGAATTTACTCCAAATTAGGAAAATTTACCAGATTATAAATCATATATTAACTACTTAGAAAAAGCAAATGAAACCATGAACCTTATTGTCAACGTAGATATATAATATAAACTGGGAGTGGGTTATGGATGTATTAAAAGCAGAAAGTTCTTCCCGATCCATATCAGCCGTGGATATATTCTGTGGTGTTGGCGGCCTGACGTATGGTCTTCAACAAGCAGATATAAATGTTGTTGCCGGACTTGATATTGACGAAACGTGTAAGTACCCTTTTGAGGAAAACAATGATGCAGAGTTTATTTCAAAGGATATTGGCGAATTTACAAGTGCAGAACTTTCTGAATTATATCCAGATAATAGTATCAAGCTGCTCGTTGGGTGTGCTCCATGTCAACCTTTTTCTGCTCATACACGAAAGAATAGGAATCGAAGTTCAGATGATCGATGGAGTTTACTCAATGACTTCGGAAACCTGATCGAAGAGGTAAAACCTGAACTCATAGCATTTGAGAATGTACCTCTCATCACAAAAGAAACTATTTTTACGGACTTTACTGAAAAACTTCGTTCACTCGATTATCATTTCGATCCAGAATTAGTAGTCTACTGTCCCGACTATGGTATTCCCCAGAAGCGACGCCGTCTTGTACTAATTGCCTCAATTTGGGGCGAAGTTGAACTTATTCCCAAAACGCACTCCAGTTCTCCAGAGGATGAATTATTTCCCTTCAGCACTGTTGAAGATGCTATCGGTGATCTTCCTGAGATTGATGATGGCGAGGAATATGAACAAGACCGACTTCATCGATCAAGAAAACTTTCAGATATGAATAAAAAACGAATTAAGCAGTCAAAGCAAGGTGGAACATGGAAAGATTGGGATGAAGAGCTGCGTCTACTGTGTCACAAAAAATCGTCGGGGAAAGGGTATACAACAGTTTATGGTCGTATGAAATCGGATGATCTGGCTCCAACAATAACAACACAATTTATCAATTTAGGCAGTGGACGATTCGGACATCCTGAACAGCATAGAGCTCTTTCACTTCGAGAGGGTGCCCTTCTGCAAACGTTCCCAGAAGGTTATAAATTTATTGAACCTGATTCACCAATCACAGTTAGTCGCATAGCAGCCTACATCGGAAATGCTGTTCCTGTTCAACTTGCGAAGGTCATAGGGAAGAGTATACAGAAACATGTAAAGGAGAATGCAAATGGATACTCCCAAAAAGTATCAAATGACTATCAACCTTAACGTCCTAAATCATCTGGGTATAAATCTTTATAGTAATATTCCGGCTGTATTGTCTGAAGTTGTAGCAAATTCTTGGGATGCTGACGCAACAAATGTTGATATTAAAATAGAGAAAGAAAAAATTACCATCACCGATGATGGACACGGTATGACATTCGACGATATCAATGGCAAGTACCTTGAGATTGGATATGAGCGACGAGAGTCTAAAGAAGAGGGCGCAGTTGTAACGACTCATTATAAACGCGAAGTTATGGGTAGGAAAGGTATTGGTAAACTTTCACTTTTTTCAATCGCTAAAATTATTAAGGTTGAAACTTTTAAAGACGGTTCACAAAATGGGTTTATGATGTCAACAGATGAAATTGAGAAACATATTAAACAGAATAAGCACGAACCTTATGAACCTACACCTATACCTGACTCTGAAATGGTGCTTAATTGCAACGGAACGCGAATTGTCCTTACGGAGCTAAAAAAGCGTGTTACCATAGCTACTCCAGACTACGTAAAGAAGAGGCTCGCGCGCCGGTTCAGCATCATTGGGGTTGAAAACAACTTCACAGTTCGTGTTGATGGATCTCCCATTAGTATTACAGATCGCGATTATTTTGATAAACTTCAGCATCTCTGGCACTATGGAGATAAAAGTGAACAATATGTAGAATTATGCAACAAATCGGATAAGTTTGAACATGAGGAAAAGAGAAAAGGTTCAATACAGTATGAACGTAAATCACAGGATGAAACTTATCATGTGAGAGGCTGGATTGGAACTGTTACAACACCGTCAGTTCTTACAGATAAAGATGTGAAGGAAAACCTTAACAAGATTGTAATCATGGTTCGTGGTAAACTTGCACAGGAAGACATTCTTGAGGATATTAGAGAAGCAGGTTTTTACAACAAATACCTTATAGGTGAAATACATGCAGATTTTCTGGATGATAATGAATTATTTGATATTGCAACCAGCAATAGACAGGAAATAATTAAGGATGATCCGAGATATACTTCCCTTAGAGATTGGATAAAAAGCGAGTTGAGTTACATACGGGTTACATGGGATGATTTACGCACTCTGCAAATAAATGAAGAGGCACAACAGATACCTGCAATTAAGGAATGGCTCCATGAATTACCACCTCCAAAACGTCAACAAGCAAAGGTGTTCATTGATAAAATAGCCGAACTGGATATAGACGAACACAAAGATAGAAATCTGTTCTATAAACATACGGTTTTAGCCTTTGAGAATCTACTATACAAACAGTCGCTGGATAAACTGGATAAAATATCAACAGAAACACTTCCAACTTTTCTGGAGATTATAGGTAATTTTGACGATTTTGAAGCCACATTATATTATCAAATTATCCAAGAGAGGTTACGGATCATTTCTAAGCTGCATGAGGCAGTAGAAGATAACATCGTGGAAAGAACCATTCAGGAGATTCTTTATGAACACCTCTGGTTGTTGGACCCTTCATGGGACAGGGCGACGGAAACATCATATATGGAGCAAACCGTCCAAAAAGAGTTTAAAGAACTTGATGCTAAAGAAATACTTACTGATCCAGAACTAAACGGACGCTATGATATCAAATATAAAATGACAGCAGGAAAACACGTCATCATTGAACTTAAACGTGCTAATAGGAAATTGGATCAGTATGATTTGCTCAGACAGGTTGAAAAATACGGAGAGGCACTGAGGAAGTTAATTCGAGCGACTGGTAAGAATGAACCTGTTGAAATCATTTGTCTTGTAGGGAGACAACTTGAGCAATGGTCAGATGCCGAACAAAGAGAACGCTCTAAAAAAACAATGGAACAACAAAATGTCCGAGTTGTACTCTACAATGAACTTATTGAAGATGCGTATCGAACTTATAATTCTTTTTCAGAACTTCGTCACGAACATGGTCGGGTTTATCGTCTTATCCAAAATCTTGAAATCCAAGCAACAGAGATCGATTAAAATAGGTGTGGATAGACTAATGTGTTTGGATGGAGAGGAACGGTGCGGTTGAAAGCGCACTGAAGTGCCACCGTTTATTCAGACCACAATTTCGCAAATTTAATCCAAGTTTTGTTTCTGAAATTCCATAGGCGTCAAATAGTCTAACGCCGAGTGAGGGCGTTTTTGGTGATACACGTGTTCGATAAAATGTCCAATACGATTTCTCGCTTCATGGATGTTTTCATAGTCGTTGAGGTGAACTTCTTCTTCTTTGAGGGTGCGGATAAGTCTTTCAGCATATCCGTTCTCCCAAGGACACCCACGACGTGCCACCGAAATCTCAATGCCATGATGCCTGAGCATCGAAACATAGGCATCTGAAAGATATTGAACGCCTTGATCCGAATGATGGATCTCCGGGATACTTTGACGTAAGGCTGCCTCTAAAGGTTTCAAGGTCAGGGGTTGCGTCAAGTGGCGACTCACCTGCCAGCCTCTGATCATACGCGTGAAGACATCCATGAGCAAACAAACATAGACGAAGCATCTTTTCAGACGGACGTAGGTTATATCACCGACCCAGACCTGATCGCATCGGGAGACTTCAAGGTCTTTGAGGCGATTGACCCACGGACGCACACTGTCAAGCGAGATCGTGGTTTGACAGACGCGTTTGACGGACACCGATAAGTTTGTTGCTTTCATCAATCGGGCGACACGCTTAGATCCAACGCTGTATCCCATACGTACCAAGAGCTTTGTGATACGCCTGTATCCGTATGTCGGATACCGCAGTGCCAACGTCTCTATTTCATCCCGGAGAACCGCTTCAGACGGGTCCTGTTTGGGGTGATAATAGAGATTGCTCCGGGTGAAACCGAGCACCTCACATATCTGTCGAACGGAATAATCCCTCCGGAGTGCCTCAACTATTTCTCGCTGCTCCGTCAGTTTTGGTCTAACCAAGTCGCTGCTTTTTTTTGAATATCTAATGCCACAGTCAACCGCCCAACGAGCTGTTCAAGGTGGGCGATACGCTCAGCTGCCTCGCTGGACTGCTGATCTGTGGAGACAAACAGAGATCCTACGTTTTCAACGACTTGCTGCTTCCACTTCGAGAGTTGATCTTCACTTAGGTTATGTCGACGACACAGTTCTGCTTGCGAACTTTCACCGCTAAGTGCCTCAAGAACAACTTGGCCTTTAAACTCAGGGGTAAAGGTTCTTCGTTTTCGTTTCGCCATTGGGGCCTCCTTTCAAGTCGTGGATATTATACCACAATCTTGGTTTAGGGAGTGGCCCGAATTTAGGGGGGCAGTACACACTTACCATTTTAAGGGAGAGTGAAGACTCGCAAGATTGGAAACTTCGACAGCAAAGGTGGAGAACAGCTTTAGATTTCCGTGAAGATGCAAACTCCAAGAGAATCCTACCCACACCAATCATCTAATGATAAAGTCCATCCATTTTTCAATTTTAACTTGACATCAGTTAATAAAAATAGTATAATACACTATAACTTTTTCAAGAGGTAAAGACTCACCAATCTACGAAAATTCAATGAATCAGTAAATTTATATTTACCTACAGTAATATATTACATGTTCCACAACATTCATCACAGCAGAAATCAGCAATATGATAAAGAACCGTTATCAATCAACATCAGCATCCAATCCTGAGAATCCTCAAAATCCCGCAAATCCTGGTTCAGACCAACAGAAAATCTCGATCCAGACAACAACACTTTCACCCTTATCAACGACATTTTGAGTGTCACTTACAGCACTTTGACTGTCACCTTGAGTGTCACTTTTAGTGTCACTTTCAACAGCACTTTGACTGTCACAGTGCGGTGCATTTTCATCCAAAATTTGGGTAATCCCATTCACAAATTTTCACTGTAAATTTCACAGCACCCTTCACAACAACTTTTCCCTAAAGCCCCACAAACCCAGGCAGCATATAAGTTCATACCCTCTCTCTAATTTCACACTTTTCCCCATTTAACTGTGAAAACTGTGAAATTAGCATAGTGTTTTGTACCACAAATTTTAGTTTGTGTCATCCGAAGTGTGTTGTACCATAAACTTTTAGTTTGTGGGGTAGGTTTGTAACCCTGATTATTTCTCGATTCACGGAAGTTTCACGGAGGACTTTTTCAGGTCAGGCGGTACGCGGGTTCCTGAGATCCAATATGTTCTTTCTCCGTGAAACATAAAATGATAAATTGAAATGCATCACTGATATGTGGTAAAATATATACTATAAAAGTTTGTATAAAATAAAGGAGTTAGCAGATGCCCCACCCTGCTCACAATCTGTTTAATACACGCCGAACGCTTGAAAGCGGAGGACTTGAATGCACCTATTACTCGCTTCCTGCTTTAGCAGAAGCCGGCATCGGGTCAATCGCAAAATTGCCCGTCAGCCTTCGCATCCTACTTGAGTCGTTACTGCGAAATTACGACGGACACCAAATCACAGAAGAAGATGTTACGAATCTGGCGAACTGGAATGCACGTTCCCCAAAAGCGGAGGAAATTCCGTTTAAACCAGCACGCGTCGTAGCACAAGATTTCACAGGTGTTCCACTGGTTGTCGACATTGCAGCAATGCGTTCCGCTGTTGCAGCACTCGGCGGCGATGCCCGTATGATAGAACCGCTTGTCCCTGTCGATTTAGTCATTGACCACTCCATCCAAGTCGATGCTTATGGCTCAGAAAACGCGTTCCAGTTCAACACCGAACGGGAATTTGAACGCAATAAGGAACGCTATGAATTCCTGAAATGGGGACAACAGGCCTTTGAAAAGTTCAACATTATCCCACCCTCAATTGGCATCGTACATCAGGTGAATCTGGAATACCTTGCGAAAGTCGTTATGAACGAAGATTCCCTCGCCTATCCTGATACCGTCGTCGGCACAGACTCACATACCACGATGATTAACGGCTTAGGTATCGTCGGTTGGGGTGTCGGTGGTATTGAAGCAGAAGCCGCGATGTTAGGGCAACCTGTTTACATCCTGACGCCTGAAGTCCTCGGTGTCCACCTCACTGGCAAACTCCAAGAAGGTGTAACCGCAACAGACCTTGTACTGACCGTGACACAAACCCTCAGAGCTGCCGCAGTGGTCGATAAATTCGTCGAGTTCTTTGGTGAAGGTGTGGAAGCACTCTCTCTCCCCGACCGAGCGACGCTTTCCAATATGTGTCCTGAATACGGTGCGACCATCGGGTTCTTCCCGCCGGATGCAGAAACAATGCGGTATCTCCGTCTCACTGGACGCGACGAAGCACACGTTGATTTGGTAGAGTCCTATCTTAAGACCCAAGGTATGTTCGGCATTCCACGTCTCGGTGAAGTCGAGTATTCCGATGTTATCGAAATCAATCTCGCCGACATCGAACCGAGTATCTCTGGACCGAAACGTCCACAAGATCGAATCGCCCTGCCGGATGTCAAAGAGACCTTTACTGACCTGCTCGCGCGCCCTGTAGCGGAAGACGGGTTCGGTGTGACAGAAGTGGACAGCGACAGCGATAGTATTACACACGGATCAATTGTGATCTCGGCGATTACAAGTTGCACGAACACGAGTAATCCATCCGTTATGATTGGTGCGGGGTTACTCGCTAAGAAAGCGGTTGAAAAAGGACTTTCTGTCAAAGACCACGTCAAAACCAGTCTTGCCCCCGGTTCACGTGTTGTAACTGAATATCTACAGAACACTGGGCTGCTACCTTACCTCGAAGACCTCGGCTACAACGTCGTAGGCTACGGTTGCACAACCTGTATTGGGAACAGCGGTCCGCTTGATGACGTGGTTCAAGAGGCAATCGAGGCAGGAAACCTCGTTGCTGCCAGCGTTTTAAGTGGGAATCGGAATTTCGAGGCGCGCGTACATCCTGAGATCAAAGCGAACTTCCTCATGTCGCCACCGCTCGTTGTCGCTTATGGACTTGCAGGGCGGATTGATATTGACTTTGCTACGGAACCCATCGGACACAACGATGCAGGCAAAGCGGTTTACCTGAAAGACATCTGGCCCACCCGACAGGAGATTGCTGAAATGATCGGCGCAGCAGTCGATCGAAAGACGTTCCGTGAGATGTACGAATCTATTGGAAATCAGGCACCGGAATGGGAAGATCTCGCAGGTGCAACAGGGGTTCTTTATCCGTGGAACGAGCGGAGTACTTACGTCCAGCATCCGCCGTTCTTTGAAGGTTTTGCCCGAGAGCCTGCACCTATCTCTGATATCGTGGATGCCCGCGTTCTCGGTATCTTCGGAGACTCCGTTACAACCGACCATATCTCTCCAGCAGGTGCGATTGCTGCAGCGAGTCCGGCAGGAGAATATCTACTGGAGCGTGGCGTTGAGACCCGCGATTTCAACACCTACGGTTCCAGACGTGGTAATGACCGCATCATGAGTCGAGGCACGTTCGCTAACCGTCGCGTTCGGAACTTGATGACCCCAGATGTTGAAGGTGGGTTCACACTTCAGTATCCAGAGGGGACACAAACGACGATCTACGAAGCGGCACTTGCGTATAGTGAAAAAGGAATCTCGACTGTTCTTTTCGCCGGACAGGACTACGGTATGGGTAGTTCCCGCGACTGGGCAGCGAAAGGACCTAAACTTTTAGGAGTCAAAGCTGTTGTCGTAGAGAGCTATGAGCGTATCCACCGAAGCAACCTCATCGGTATGGGTGTTTTGCCACTGCAGTTCAAAGACGGTGAAAATGTTCAAACGCTCAACCTTGACGGCAGCGAGATTATAAGCATCACTGGATTTGCGGATAATCTTGAACCCGGACAGATGGCAACGATGAAAATTGTCCGAGCCAACGGTGAAACGCAGACAACGGAGTTGTTAATCAGAATTGACTCACCGGTGGAGGTAGAATACTACAAACACGGTGGGATTCTGGACTACGTCATTCGGAATTTCCTATCTGCTTAGCTGGTTTTCTCGTCCAAAGTAGGTGCCTCTTCTCCGTAACGAGTGGGGCACCGTATCAATGTGCAACTGTGGTAAGAAGTTGGTAATACTGAAAGGAGGATTCGATTATGACGGAAACAGTCGAAACCTTAACCAAACGCGTAGACCAATTAGAAAAATTGGTAGGAAAGATAACAGTACAACTCTCTTGGCTTGTCAATGAATTAGGGGCAAACCAGAAGCAGGAATGTACGGCGGAAGTAAATCCTCAGTCTTATCCGGTAGCAGATAAGGAGGAGGCTACAAGAATCATCAATGAACTTCTTGAAAGGATGGGGATTGCCGATGTAGAACCGATTCCGATTGAAGAAGTTCGCAAAAGTATGGCAAGTCGCATACGCGCTGAAGATAATGAGTTTAGCCGAGCGATTATTAAAGAACGAGAGAAATAAGTGTGTATCATTTCTACTTTGATGCCAGCGCACTTGTCAAATGGTATACCCAAGAGCTTAGTAGCGATAAAGTTGATTTTCTTTTTACCAACGTCCCTTTAAACCAGATAAAATGTTTGACTATCGGCGTAGCGGAAGTCTTTTGGATATGCGTCCGTAAGAAAAACGATGGACGTATTACACTGCCCGCATTCACGCATGCGGTCGTAAACTTAACTCGTGAAGTAACATCTGAGGAGTCCGATTTTCAAACATTGCCTGTCCCAGATCCACTCGTTTGGACATCCCTGAGTTTGATTGAAATCTATTCCCTTAATAGCGTCGATGCAATGGTGTTATGTTCTGCCATAGACGTAGCCACAAAACTGCGCAGCACCGATGATACACTGGTTTTAGTTGCATCCGACCGACGCTTGCTGCGAGCTGCTCGTAATGAAGAACTATTAGTCTTCAATCCAGAAATTGACCCAAGGGAAATGATAGAGGCGTGGCTCGATACATGATAAAAAAATAACAGCGAAATTGGTAGACAAATACACAACATACACGATCAAAGACCTTATAGTAACTGATAAAACATCCACTCAAACATTATCAAAGAATAGACATGCCATACCCAATAAAACAATTACTCCCCATCACATTAACCCTTCTCGCGTTCACCATCGGATGTGGTCCTGACGCCGAATATAAGAATCCCTGTGCGGGTTCATGGATTTCACGGTGCGCTGCGAATACTGAGATTTGGATAATCGGACCTTATAAAACAGAGTGCCCAAGTTTTTCTGGGGCCGATTGCTATATTAAATTCAACGAGGAACGCCAACGGTGGTTATATACTTATGAGGGCATACGTGGGTTTGACTATAAGACTGGGTATATCTGGACGCTGAAAGTCACTCGTCACGAATACAGTCAAGAGTGGGCGGATGCGGGCATCTACGAATATAGACTTGTAGAGGTGTTGGGTAAGGAAGAGGCATCGGTGGATGAAAAACCGCCAAGGATTCCAGAAGCATACTGGCAAAAATAGAATTCTTATCCTTGTGAGGCAGCCAGCAATGCCTCTTCAACTGCAGCAGGTAAATGAACTAAGTAAAAACGGTTAGCTGCATAAGCGTATTCTTCTCCACTTTCATCTATAACTCGCAAATAGCCTTGAGATATAACTTCGTTATCAGGAATCACGCGATACAATTTTCCAGTTTCAAGAGAAGCAGCACATCCATCATTATTCAGACATAATCCGAATTGGGGTTCTTGGTTCCTTTTTCTGCTATTAATCATAAGAAGGCTTGTAAACCTCCCTTAACTACCTTCCATATATCGCTTGCAGGTCTAATCGGGCATCAACGTTGTCTGATACGGCACTTGTCCAATCTACATCATTAACGCTCTGTAAACTCATTAGCGCAACGTTTACGAGCGGGTTTGAGAGGGAATAGTTGAGCAGAAAACTGTCTACATCAACGTTTGCCATCTCATTGGGAAAGCAGTGTTTCATGAGATTCTGGTAGGCGTTGCTTGTGGTAGAACGCATCAGCACAATCCCCATATCCTGTGCGACCGCATCAGGGATGATGCCGCGTCTGCCGAAGGCATCACATGTGCTCTGATACATCAGGTTGTAGTGGGTCTGCATCATGTCAAAATCGCCGGTGGCAATTAGTTGCTCCGTGCCACCAGAGGGTCCATCCGCAGAAAACCCGATGAAACGCACCTTCCCATCGGATTTTAGTTTTAGGTACGCTTCTAACCCACCTTTGTTCAGAATTATGTCAGTATCTTCAGCATAAAACCAGCCACCGTGGAATTGTAGGACATCAATGTAGTCGGTGCCAAGACGTTGCAAGCTTCCTTCTACATCAGTCGCGATACCCTCTGGGTCGTATTCTTCCGTTTTGGTTGCAATGATGCACGATTCCCGCCGTCCAGCGATTGCTTTACCGATAATTGTTTCGCTATAACCACCAGCATAATCAGGAGCAGTGTCGAAATAATTGAGACCGCAGTCCATGGCATAATGGAGCATTTTGACGAGTGTCGTTTCATCGTGTTCCGGGCGGACTCTACCTCCGCCATAGCCGATCTCTGATACGCTGAGTTCTGTTTTACCGAGTGTGCGATATTGCATAGTGAACGAATCTCCTCCTACGACAATTAGTGCTATAGACATATCGCCCTTACAGGGCTGAAGAAAGGGAAATCTCAATGCTATAAACATGCTGAAGAAATACCCAAGTAAACAAACCCTACGGGACTCAAAACGTAAACAAGATGTTTTTCTATAAACATGCTGTTCTTACAGGATTAAGACTACCATTCATCGAATTACACAAAATCCGTGTATGAGGTGCGGCCTTTATTCCCGCGTATCGTGCGATTGCTGGGTTTGATACAATTTGCCCCGAATAATTTCTCTACCTCTTCAATAACTTGCGGTATATACGCTACATTGTATTTCCTACCACATCGCGCGATAACTTCACCGTAGCGGGGACTCATGAGGCGTAAAATTAGATCGTTCTGACCTCTATTGGCACTGGCAATCTTCTGGAGTGCCGCCAATTTTTCAGTGTTCTCAAGGTCCGATTCAGGAATCGTCACCTCAAGCGCAGAAGTCTGCTTTTCCCTGACAGTCTCAATGTCTACGATGGCGTCCGCTTGTATTTGACGTTGCTCCCTCTGGATCTCGTCCTCACCCCTCCGGCTCCTGCCATTCTGATTGACTTTTCCACGAATCCACACCACTCGCCCTTCAACGAGATCGCCAGCAGTTTTATACGCTTCAGGAAAAATGACGATTTCTATCGCGCCTTCAAGATCCTCGAACGTAATCACTGCCATAGGGTCCCCCTTCTTGGTGGTAAGGTTTTTAACATCCGTTATCATACCTGCCACGAAGACCTCAGAATCAACGGGGTGTGCAACAAGGGTCTGAGTGCTCGCGCTTGTGTAATAATCAATAATGTCGCTATACTCTTCAAGTGGGTGTCCAGAAACATAGAAGCCGAGCTGTTCTTTTTCCTGTTTGAGTCGTTCTAAGGGATCATATTTTGGGGCATCGGTAAGGGTCACAGTTAACGGCGGCACTTCCACAGCCTCACCGAAGAGGCTCATCTGTCCACGATCACGTTCTGCCTGTGCACTTTGTGCTGCTTTCAAGATATTCTCTAAGTTCACCATGTGTTGTGCGCGATGCCCCTCAAGTGAATCAAACGCACCGCTCAAAATTAAGCTTTCAACAGCCCGCTTATTGACCTGTTTGGTATCCACGCTTTCGCAGAAATCCTCCAATGACGTGAATGAACCCCCCTGGTCTCGCGCCTCTACGATTGAATCTATCGCTCCGTCGCCGACACCTTTTACGGCAACAAGCCCAAAGCAGATATCGTTTCCATCTACCGTGAATTCCCTTCTACTACTGTTGACATCTGGTGGTAAGAGATTAATTTCTACATCCAGAAAATCAGCGAGTTTCTTACATTCGGCGCGGTAGCGCGTAATTTTTGCCGAATCGCCTGCTTCCCCTGTCATCATTGCTGCCATGAATTCATGCGGATAGTGCGTTTTCAGATACGCCATACGGTAGGCTAACATTGAGTAGGCAACAGTATGCGACTTGTTGAAGGCGTAACGTGCAAAAGGTTCAAGAAGCTCAAAGATTTCTTCTGCCTCTCTCCTGGTGATGTCGTTTTTCGTGGCACCTTCAATGAACTTGTCACGTTGTGCTCTGAGGAGTTCCTCATCTTTCTTTCCCATAGCAGCGCGGAGTATATCCGCTTCACCGAGGGTAAAACCTGCCATATCGCGTGCGATCTGCATGACCTGTTCTTGATAGAGGCACACCCCGTAAGTGTTTTTGAGTATACCTTCAAGGGACTTATGTATATATTCAACCTTTTGCAACTTGTTCTTTCGGTCTATAAACTGTTGCATAAAACCGCTTTCTATCGGACCAGGACGATAGAGGGCGGGAATCGCAGAGAATTCTTCAAAATTATCCGGTCTGAGTTGGGTAACAACCCGATACATACCTGGAGAGGCTTCTAATTGGAATAAGCCAGCGATCAACCCCTTGCTGAGAAGCTTGTAAGTCTGCTTATCGTCAAAGGGAATATCCTCTAACTTGATGTCCTTGCCGTGATTCGCTTTAATCATTTGAAGGCAATCATACGTCTCGCTAAGGCTTCGCAAACCGAGAGAGTCAAACTTGACGATACCAACATCTTCAACGATTTTACCTTCAAACTGTGTTGCGACTTGGTCGTGCCTATCCTTGAAAAGCGGGACGTAATTGGTTAGTGGACCATTTGAGACGACAATCGCGGAAGCGTGACAGGAAACATGTCGTTTCATACCTTCAACAGCTTTGCTGAGATCCATTAATTCCTTATTTTCAGAACGCTCAGCGAGTGCTTGAAATTCGGGAACCTGCTCCAAAGCGTCATCAATTGTGATCCCGGGGATAGTCGGGATCCGTTGTGTCAGCTCCCTGACATTTTCAAGAGGCATCTCAAGTGCACGTCCGACATCCGTGATAGCAGCTTTTGCGCCGAGTGTTGCAAAGGTGGCGACTTTACCGACGGAATCCGCCCCGTATTTTTTCACAAGATACTCAATGACGTGTTCACGGGCACGATCAGCGAAGTCGATATCAATGTCGGGTGGACTGATCCGTTCAAGGTTTAGAAACCGTTCAAAAAGACAGTCGTAATCCATCGGATTAAAAGTAATTACGTCGAGCGCATAAAGCACGAGACTACTTGCAGCAGAACCCCGAGCAGAGAGCGGATAGCCCTGTTTGTGGGCGTATTTGACGTAATCCCAGACAATGAGGAAATAACCGGAGTAGTCGGTCTTGCTAATAATATCCAGCTCGTAATCTAACCTTTGTCGAATGGGTTCAGAGAGCTGCCCTCCATATTTTTCGCGCAAGCCTTCATAGCAGAGTTCTTTGAGGTAACTGTCGTTCGTGTGTCCTTCGGGGACCTCATATTCCGGCATCACGCTTTTGCCATAATCAAGTTTAAGGTTGCACCGATTGGCTATTTCAAGTGTATTGGTGATAGCTTCCGGCGGGTAATCCTTCAATGCTTCCCGCATTTCGTCAACGTTCTTAAAGTAGAAGTGGTTATCAAATCGAAGCCGACCTTGATCGTTTATGGTTTTCTTCGTCTGGATACAGAGAAGGACGTCGTGCATATTGTGGTCGGATTTGCGAAGATAGTGGCAATCATTTGTACCGACAAGCGGAAGATTAAACTCTTTCGCCAGCTGCACCATTATTGGATACGCCTCAAGTTCCTTATCAATATAATGATTTTGGACTTCAACGTACAGATTGCGTTTCCCCATTATCTCTGCCAGGGTTTTGAAGTTTTGAATACCTTCTTCTCGCCTATTGGAACAGAGGAGTTGTGGTACTTGCCCTTGAATGCACCCTGTCAGTGCGATAATCCCATGATGATATTCACGCAGGATTTCCATGTCAATACGCGGCCTGCTATAGAACCCTTCTGTGTATCCAAGTGATACCAATTTTAGGAGGTTCCGGTAACCGGTAGCGTCTTCTGCAAGGAGCGTGAGATGGTAGGGACCGCCCTGTTCCTTCCCGCGCGTTCTTCGGTCTCCGGGTGCGACATATACCTCACAGCCGATGATTGGGTTGACACCAGCTTTTTTCGCTTTGTCGTATAATTCCCATGCGCCGAACATGTTTCCATGGTCAGTGAGCGCAACAGCTGGGGCACTATTTTCGACTGCCCAATCTACCATATCGACGATACGGCACGCACCATCAAGCATGCTATACTCGCTATGATTATGTAGATGAACGAATTCGGTTGCCATTCTTCCTCCAATGTATAATGAGTGCAATTGTTAAGTATAGTATTGTTAATTATGACGTTTCTATTGTACCAGAAATACGCCAAAATTTCCATAATAAATTTTCCAAAAAGTGGTTCTTGTTTATCGAATAATCCGACAACCTTGGGCACGAAACGTTCTTCTTTTTAGTTGACATACGCTCTCAGACCTGCTATAATAGAGGATATTATATTCATACAATTGCTTTTGGATCGCACTCATAAATACAATCCCCGAGCGTTAATAGGAGCAAACGCTTTGTAGTGGATTCTCATGCACACTTAAATGAAAAAATCAAGACTTCTTCTCCTATTTTTCACCCAATTTCTCGTGATGCTTGGGTTTGGCATCATCATTCCAAATCTCGCCTATTACGCCAAAGATGTCGGAGCGACTCCCACCCAAATTGCCATATTAATGTCCATCTACTCTGGGATGCAGCTGCTATTTGCACCGATCTGGGGTCGGTTATCTGACAGGTACGGTCGGAAACCCGCGATTCTGCTTGGATTGTTCGGAAACGCCATCGCCTTAATCTGGTTTGGGTTAGCAAAGGATTACGTATGGCTTCTTATTGCGCGCGGTGGTGCCGGTATCGCCTCGGCAGCAGTTATGCCAAGCATCATGGCTTATGTTGCTGATGTAACTACAGCTGAAGAACGCGGTAAAGGTATGGGATTGATGGGTGCTGCGCTGGGACTCGGTTTTATTTTTGGTCCGGCGATCGGTGGTATTATGGGTAGCCACAATATTCCCTTCCTGGTCGCAGGTGCGGTTTCCTTTTTAAACTTTCTCTTTGTGCTTCTACTCCTACCAGAATCGCTACGCACAGTTGACGATAGTGAACGGCGCGAAGAACAGCACGAATGGGTCTCCCCACGCCAGATATTCCGCTGGACAACTCTGAAATCGCCTTTTAACTCCCTATTTCTCGTCGGATTTTTCTCAGCCATCACTATTGCTGGATTGGAGGTAACGCTTCCACTTTTCATAGAAAAGGGTTGGGACTACGGAGAAAGGGAAATGGGGTGGATGTTCATGATTATGGGTGCGGTTGTTGTGCCAATGCAAGGGGTTTTACTTGGCAGATTAATCAATAGATTTGGAGAGCGACGGCTCATCCTCGTCGGACTGTTCTTCAACGCGCTCGGTTTGGCACTTCTGCCGAACGCCTTCTCTTTTGTAACGCTCACGGTGTGTCTCACTATCACCGGCATCGGCAATCAACTCATCCGTCCAACAAATTCGTCATGGATTTCCAAGCAGACCCAGATCGGTCAAGGCACGGCTATCGGTATTATGGACGCCTTTTTAAGTTTAGGACGTATCTTGGGGCCGCTACTCGGTGGCTGGCTTTACGAGAAAGAAGCACACCCTTACGTGGCACTGGCAGGCATTTTAGTAATTGCAACGGTATGTCTGTATATCCCTTTACGCCGAATTAGGAGCGAGATAGCGAGCGTTTCGTGATCACCACATCTGGACTGTTGTACCGTAAACTTTTAGTTTGCCGCACAAATCCTCTTTATTCAATACCCGTTATTTATTCCTCAATGGCGGTAGTTTGTGTTCTACGCGCCGCGTGTTGTATTCACGCTGATACTGGCGATGCGCCGCGTCATCAGGATAATGTTCAGTTTCTGGATAGGGGTAAGCTGACATCCCGTGAAAGGGCAGAGGTTCGACTGTCTGTGACGTTAGGGTATTGATGTCCCCATCTTTATCCCATCCGTCGCTATAAAGGATAAAATCCCGCACCCAACCAGGTTTTAAAGCCGGAAGCCGGGCAGCATCAAATTCAACTGTAATTTCGTCCCCTGCATTGAGGATAACATACATATCGTCAACTTCCTGTAATAAAGCGTTGACATCACCAAAGCGGGTGTAATATCCTGCAAGATCGCGCCACTGTGCCTCTGTTGTTACCTTTTGATACTCAAATAGATGCGGGGCATGTGGGTTGGGTCGGTACATCTCAGAGAAACCCCGGTAGTGTAGATCCGCACTATCCGGATTCAAGGTTGTCATCTCCATTGGCACCGACTGCTCTCCAACCGTGAAAAACGCCATATCCCAGTAAATCTGCATATCGGTTTGAATCCGAACGCGCCGATCATCCGTCAGGAATTTGCCTGTTAGATCGACGGTTATCGTCTTGTTTTTTCCCGCGGGTATCCCAATCATATCAATCATGGTCTTCCATTCGCCAGTCTCGTCCTTCACAGCAACTGAAGGGAAACTGGGATTAATCGTGGGGTTTTGAGATAGCGCAATATTGATACTCGTATCGGTCGGAAAAATCCATCCGGTAAGGAACAACGTCACTGGCGCATCGTCAGGAAACTTACCAAGGTCAAGAACAATAGCATGAGGCTCGACAACACCTTGATAGGGACCGGGTTCGTGTTCAACGGCGTAACGGTAATCAAACGCTTTTAAGGCATCGGATACATCTGTGCCGTGATGATCAACTGCTGATTTCGGATGTAGTTTCTCCGCGACACCGTAAACCTTGAATTCCGCAAAAGGTGGTGGAATATACTGTTCATCCACAAAGATGTCGGTCTCTGCGGGATGATCGACTGCGATCAGCTTCACTTCATCAAAATAGGCGGTTTCCCACAATTCCTCTGTAATCTGGATAGAATACTTGCCAGACTTAGGTTGCATCTGATTCGCTGATATTTTCACGAAGTCCCTTGTTTCATCGGGTGCGACGAATCCCATTGAGGTGACAAGCCCTAAAGGAGCACGCCAGAGTAGATCGGTAACGAATTGATACTGTTCGCCATTGTAGACGTAGAGAAACGGACAGGAGCCTTTCAGGACCTGTTTCTCCAGAATCTGCTGTCTCGCCTTCGGTGTGATGACGTTCTGGGGAACACCATTCGTCCAAACGACACGGACGACATCCGCAGTGTCAAACGCTCCCAATCCGAAATGCGATACCTGTTCGGATACATAGCGCAATTGATACAGATTACCGACCTTTACTTCCAACTTTGAGTCGATACCGTCTCTATTGACTTTGTTATTTCCGGTAGTAATCCCCTCCAATCGGACCTGTATCCAGTTGTTTTGATTCCCACCGTTGTTTTGTAGTGCCCGCAATTGTCCATCACTGTTGATGAAAAAGAGGTCAAGGTCGCCATCGTTGTCGTAATCGCCGACTGCCCCAGCGATTGCATTCTTGAGAAGCACCTCACCTGTTGGGGTTCCCGATTCCATGAAGGGGTAGGGTTCGGTAAACTCACCAGTGCCGTCGTTCCGAAACAGGAACATGCCGTCCTTTCCACCGACCCAGACATCAACAAACCCGTCGTTGTCGTAATCTATATTGCTTAATAGCGTAGGTGGAAGACCTTGGACACCTGCTTGGGAATTCGGGGCATCTACGAAAGTTCCATCTCCATTATTACGATAGAGGTAGGTGTAATCTGCTGTAGCTAAGAAGAGGTCAAAATCGCCATCGTTGTCGTAGTCACCAGCAGCAGCTGCGGTATAATGGAGATCCTGTGGAATCCCAGTCTCAGCTGAAAAGGCACTGAGTCGTCCTTGTCGGAGATTGTCGTAAAGGGTGCATCCCATTTCGCTATGTGTAACAAAGAGGTCTATATCGCCATCGTCATCAAAATCAGCGGAGAGTGCTTCAGTAGGGATCCCCTGTCCAGCTGATGTGTTGCCTACGTCAGTCGTTACAAAAGTCTGCTCTCCAACGTCTGTGAAAGTTCCATCCCCATTGTTCCGATACATCGTGGCACCCGCTGTAAAGAGATCCAGATCGCCATCATGGTCATAATCAATAGGGTGGAGGACACCAATTTCAGTTATAGGCTGCTCGTATTCAACCAGAGACGATACCTTCCATTCCCCAGCTGCATCTGTTTGAAAAAGCAGTATCTCCTTGAGGGTATGCAGTAGAAACTCCTGTGTCCCATCTTTATTCAGATCTGCAAACGCTACGGTGTGAGGATCTAAAGAACCTTGCTTTCCAGCCTGAAACTGTTGGGCAGATGGAAATTGACCACTGATATTTGGGAAGAGTATCCCTGCTGGTGTTATATACAAATCGAGGTTTCCATCTCCATTGTAGTCAATTAGTGAAATGTCGATGGAGTCGGTAGGTGCGCCAGTCACATACACAAGTCCGAGTTGCTCGGTAACATCCACAAATTCTACGTCAATTGGTACGGTCTGTTCAGTGGTTATTCGCTCTCTAAAGTCTTGGCTGAATGTCTCTATCGGATGCCCAAGGATGTCGGTTACTAATTCACCGATGCCTTGCTGATAGCGCGGGCTTGCGCGATGCAAGTTCTCGAAAATTCGGACATTTCGCGTAGCGAGTTTTAAGTCTCCCTGTTGTATTGCGTCTATTCCTTGTGTAAGATATGCGAGTTTTTCTGCATCTGTGTCGCCTAAAAGGCGCATCAATTCCTGACTGAGTTCCTCTGCAGCCTCCAGTTGCTCTTGCGCCAACAATCCTTGTGTTAGTTTTAATAGCACCACAATGTTCACAGGTGATCGGGTGTGAAGTTCTTGGAGATGCCGAACTGCTTCTTGCTGCGCCTCTGGGTTGTTGCGCTGTCCGAGATAGTGGCGGACCAACTTGTAGCGGAATTCTAATTCGTCGGGTGCTAATCTGACGGCTTCCTTCATCGCCTCTACGGCTAATTCGCTCTGTCCTTGTAACTGGTAGACCTCGGATAAGATAAAGTGTAATTGACTGTCCGTGGGGGCAACGGTAATCCCACGTTTCACCCATTCTTCGGCGGTATCCGCTTGCTGTAGCCGTAGGTGTGCGACTGCAAGGTTCCCGTAGCCAATCGCTTCATCAGGGAGTAGTTCGATGAGATTTGTGAACGCCTCGACTGCCTTTGAAGGCTGAGATTCTTCAAGATATGCCAACCCCAGATTCTGATACCGGATCGCTTCTTCAATAATCTGGGTGGGGTCCATCTCCTGCGCACCTGCCGTCCAAACAGTAAAAAGCAACGCCAGTAACAGCACATACTGGAAGCGTTTTTTTCTATTAGAAGATACAAGTCTTGTAATCATGCGCTCTCCTCCTTCTGGATCGCATCTGCAGCTTCCCGAATTGCCTGTCGTAAGCTGCTCCGGCGGAGGTTGAGGGAATCCTCAAGCTGCTTGAGGTGCAGAAGCCACGACTGCTGAGAGTCGCCTTCCTCGGTGCCGAACGCATCGGTTATAGAGAGTCGAATATATTTTAACCGCTCCGTTTGTAGCACTTTCATCTGCGCGTCGTAGTCCTCAATCCCAGATTCCAAGAGGGAAATCAGTTCACGAATTTTTTCCAATGTATATCTCCTTTATGAATGCTGTCTTTTGATATGTATTCTATCAAGGCGAGCTATGGAAAATAGTTTATCTTATTTTATCTTTGTAATCAAACAAAAATTGGGTGGAATTGGTGTCATTCCGCAATTCAAGTTTCCGTTGCGCTTTCGTGTGAAAATGCGTATAATATAGGTAATATGGAGGCGGAGAAATGATTGCACATATACGGGTAAAAAACTTTAAATCGTGGGAAGACAGTGGTAATATCAGACTTGCACCTCTGACTGGTTTCTTTGGAACAAACAACTCTGGAAAAAGTAGTTTGTTGCAGATGCTGCTGTTACTCAAACAAACTATCGGGGGCAACGAAGTCCTCTCCTTTGGCAACGAAAACTCACTTGTTAACCTCGGTAGTTTCCGCGAAGTCGTTCACCGACACCAACCACAATCACCCCTTGGGTTTGAACTTGCATGCAAACTTACCCATCCGCGGTCCATTTTCAATACGTCTGAAGACGGCTCTCCACGGCAACAGAAAACAGATCAATTTGCTATTGATTGTACAATTCGATTTGAAAATGGAGAATTAGTTGTTGAGAGACTCTTATACGGCTATGCCCTCGGACGTTCTGCAGAAATAGTCTGTGAGAAAGGCAACGCATCTTTCCGAGGACGACATGGACACCAAAACAAGTTAGAACTGGAAAACTGCTATGGTATATTATCATCGGGAACGACTGAAGCTGAAAAGTTTTTAAGGCAATTTTCATCAGCGTTTGAAGAACTATTTTCGCACGTCTACTATCTTGGTCCTACCCGCGTTCATCCTAAACGCCTCTATCATTGGGAAGGGGATCACCCTGAAGACATCGGCAAATGGGGCGATAAAACAATTGACGTGCTTCTCTCGGCGCGTGTAGATAAGCTTATAATCCAGCGTGGTGAAAAAGAGGTTACAATTGAGGACTGCATATCAGAGTGGCTCCGAGAGATGAATCTCGCCCATTCTTTTCTGCTCGAACGTACTGGACCACGAGATGAAAAAAATTATGATATTCGTATTCAAAAAAGAGAATATGGCACAAAAGTAGCATTGCCAGATATGGGATACGGATTAACCCAGTTTTTACCGATCCTGATTCTTTGTTACTATGCCCCAGAGGGTTCAACCCTGATTTTGGAACAGCCTGGTATGCACCTCCATCCGAAGGTTCAATCCCAACTCGCGGATCTGCTCATAGAGGTAGTTACCGAACGGAAACTCCAGATTCTTATAGAGAGCCATAGTGAACACCTGCTAAACCGGTTGCAGCGACGTATTGCTGAGGAAAAGATAAGCGTTGATAAAACCGCTCTCTATTTCTGTCACAATGATACTGGCGAATCCAATATTGACAGATTAGAAATGGATGAATTCGGTAATATAACAAACTGGCCCAAAAACTTTTTCGGGGACGAGATGGGAGATCTATTTGCCATGACAAAGGCACAAAGGGAACGCCAAAAGAGAGCGGAAGGTTAATGAACGCTGTTATCGTGGATACGAACGTCATCGTGATCGCGAATGATGAGGATGACGATGACCGTACGGACTGTAGAGAACACTGTCAAGATCGCCTTCATCAGATTCTTGAGCAGCGTGAAAAGGTGGTTGTTGATGACGAGTGGAGAATTTTTGGAGAGTATGAGCGATACGTAGATCCAAATACTCGAAAAGGAATTGGTGCTATCTTCGTGAAAACGTTGCTGCAGAATCTGAAGAATCCAGAAATTTGCACAATGGTGCACATCACATCATTAACCGGAAACGGAACAGATTTTGAAGAGTTTCCCACTGATAGTGCTTTAATCGGGTTTGATCCCGACGATAAGAAATTCATTGCTGTTGCCCTTGTACACCAGCGAGACACTGGACAAACGCCAACTATCTTATTGGCAATAGATAGGGGTTGGTTACAATTTATGGATGCGCTTGAAAGCCATGGAGTCAGCGTCGATCTTATCTGTGAAGAAGACATGCAGCAGCCTCGCCAAAGTGGAAAGAGGACCTAAAAGATGATTACGCATATACGGATGAAAAACTTCAAGTCGTGGGCTGATAGTCCGAAGGTGGAACTTGCACCGTTGACGGGCTTTTTCGGGACAAACAGTTCTGGCAAAAGCAGTCTGTTGCAGATGCTACTGTTTCTTAAGCAAACAGCGGAGCATCCAAATCTCAATGAAGTTATCTTCTTCGGTGACGAAAATTCACTTGTTAATCTTGGCAATTTCCACGAAGTGATCCATGGGCATAATGACGAGGAACTGCTTGAGTTGGAATTTGGATGCCAACTCAAAGAACCTTTTAAGATAGGAACTTACGGCAAAAAGCCCGACGGCCAAGTAGGAAATGTCTCGATCTCCACTGATAATTTTACTTTTACCACGGCTATCCACGAAGTAGGGGTGAATCTCATCGTTGCAGAGTTTCGTTATAGTTTCAAACCTTGTGAGATCCCAGAAGTAAAATGGAAAAGAGGGACTTTGTTACACACAGATTTGTTAGGAAGGGAACAGGTTAATCAAATAGGCGGATTGAATTGCTATGGTGGACCGTCGAATCAACCAAACCCATTGTTGAGACCGCTCTCCGTAGCATTCGAGAAGTTATTTTCCCATGTTTATTATCTCGGTCCGAAGCGTGTGGATCCACAACGACGCTATAATTGGAGCGGCGATCACCCTAGACATATCAGACAGTGGGGTAACTACACAATTAACGCTCTCCTCTCTGCCCGCGTGCGCAATCTAAAAACCCATCATGAAAAGGAAGATATTCCTATTGAGGAAAGGATCTCATATTGGCTTCAAGAAATGGAACTCGCTCATTCTTTTTCCCTCGACTGGGTAAGTCAAGGTGCAAAAGATTATGAAGTTCGCATCCAAAAGAGTCCTTCAAGTGCGGCTGTCACTCTCGTTGACATGGGCTACGGATTAAGTCAGTTTTTACCAGTCCTCGTGCTCTGCTATTATGCCCCAGAAGGTTCAACCCTTATTTTGGAACAACCCGGCATACACCTGCATCCAAAGGTGCAAGCTCAACTCGCGGATCTCCTAATAGAAGTTATCACCGAACGAAACCTTCAGATTTTAGTAGAAAGCCACAGTGAACATTTATTGACACGACTCCAACGGCGAGTTGGAGAAAAAGAGATCGATCGAAATAAAATGAATCTCTATTTTTGCCGTAATAAGGATGGTGCTTCTACTATTGAGCAATTAGAGGTTAGCGAATCAGGCGAGATTAAGAATTGGCCAGAAAATTTCTTTGGCGACGTAATGGGTGATATGTTTGCGATGACTGATGTCCAAGTGGAACGAATAGCAGAAAAGGGTTCGGAGGATTAATGGGGTCAGTTATAATTGATACAAACGTCTTGGTCGTCGCGAATGGTAGGGACGCGGCTCCACAGGCAAGCAAAGAATGTGTCATTCTCTGTCAAGCACGCCTTGCTGAGATTCTCAGAGGTCCTGAAAGCGTCTTACTCGATGATAAAAAACGAATAATCCAAGAGTACAAAAATAACCTGAATGAAAAGGGACGTGGATTCGGGGATCGGTTCTGGCTTGAGTTAGTGAGAAGGATGTGGCGAGAACAAAATAAGTTTATTATGGTCAGTATTACCTCCTTGGTTGGAAATGGTACAGATTTTGAAGAGTTTCCCAACGATGATCCGGCTTTAAAGGATTTTCACAAAAAAGATAGAAAATTTGTTGCTGTTGCCCTTGCCTACCAAAGTACCCACGAGCAAGCAACCCCAATTCTAAAGGCAGAGGACAGCGGTTGGGAGGAATTCAAAACAGCACTGGCAGCCCATGGGGTCCGTGTTGACTCTATCTGTGATGACAGTAGTTAGCTTTCCAAAAAGAATATGCGTCGTAACTATCATCTCCTTATTCTCCTCTTTCCTGTTGTTTTTTGGCTTTTCTGTTTCTTTTTGCTTCCACTTGTTTCTGTACTCGTTTATAGTTTTATTGAACGTGGGACGTATGGTGGTGTGCGATGGATTTTTACTCTCGAAAACTATCAACGCCTCTTTGATGGATTGTATCTCGGCATCCTCTGGCGTTCGGTATCGACGGCGTTGGTTTGTACTTCGGTATGTTTGCTGCTTGGGTATCCGTTCGCTTACTACTTGGCACGCTATAGACCGAAACACCGAAGTATCTTACTACTCCTCGTTGTTGTCCCCTTCTGGACGAACTTCCTCATCCGCACCTACGCATGGATCCTAATCTTACGCACGGAAGGGCTTTTGAATAGCCTCTTGGGATCTGTCTTCCCTGATTTGAGTCCATTGGAACTGCTGAATACACCGTTAGCGGTGCAGATCGGACTCGTTTACGGTTACCTACCCTTTATGATACTCCCGTTGTATGCGGCTTTGGAACAGTTAGATATGTCGCTGTTGGAAGCGGCACAAGATTTAGGTGCGTCGCCACGCCGTGCGTTCTGGCATGTGACTGTTCCACTCAGTCTACCCGGTATTCTTGCGGGATCAATGTTGGTGTTTATTCCGACGGTGGGGGCGTTCCTAACGCCGGATCTACTCGGTGGTGGGAAGGTGAGTTATATTGGTAATGTGATTGAGCGTCAATTCAAGACAGCACGGGATTGGCCCTTTGGGTCTGCGCTTTCGTTTATGCTGATGGGTATTGTGCTTGTTGGGACTGTGTTGTATTTTCGGGCTTTGCAAGGAAGTGAGGAATCGCAGGCATCATAGAGGAGTCGCGACCGGGAGATCGCTCCTACAAGAAGAGACTATCATGAAAAGGGTTCTTGAAGTTAACATCGGTCTGGTTTATATGTTCCTGTACCTTCCAATCTTGGCAGTTGTTGTGTTCTCGTTCAACAGCGGTGAGCAAATTTCTGTCTGGCAGGGATTTACCTTGGGTTGGTATGCGAAGTTGTTTGAAAATGCGGCGTTATGGCGGGCTTGTCGCAACAGTCTGATGGTCGCAGGTATCGCAACCTGCATCGCAACTGTTATTGGAACAACAGCAGCACTCGCTATTGAGCGACACCGGTTCCGTTTCCGAACTGCTCTCGTCCGATCCCTCTATCTCCCTATCATCATTCCAGACATCGTATTGGCGATTGCACTATTGACCCTCTATGTGCAAGTCAGTATCCCACTCGGTTTAATTACTGTGATTATCGCACACGGCGTTTTTAATATCGCGTATGTTACCATTGTTGTCAGGGCACGTTTGCAAGGTTACGATCACACATTAGAGGAGGCAGCACGCGATCTTGGTGCGAACGAGTGGCAGACGTTTTGGCGGATAACACTTCCGCTGATCGCTCCGGGAATTATCGGTGGTGCGTTGCTCGCTTTCACGCTTTCTATAGATGATTTTGTAATCACCTTCTTCACGGCTGGTGTTGGTTACACAACGCTGTCTGTCCATATCTATTCGCTGTTGAAGTTTGGCATCACTCCAGAGATTAACGCCATTTCGACGATGCTGTTGGCGAATTCGATTGTGTTTATCCTGCTCTTTCTGTGGTTTCAGGGGAATACTACTTCCTCTGACAACCAGAATGCGTGATAGTGAAACAATTATGAAATTTGCACACGCTGTGGTATAATTGCTCTGTTGACACAACAGGACTGAAAGACAACATGCACCATTTCCGAACACACACAGAAATCAATCTGGAGGCAATTCGGCGGAACGCTGAAGCGATAAAGGGATATACCAACAAACAATTAATTGCTGTTGTGAAAGCAGACGCTTATGGACACGGAATGATCCCTGTCGCAGAAGCACTGCATGTGGTTGCTGATATGTTCGCAGTAGCGACGGTTGAAGAAGGTGTTACGCTCCGTCAGGCGGGTGTTCAGAAACCTATTCTTATTCTCTTTAGCTCTCTACCTAAGGAAGTCTCACCAATTGTTGAATACCACTTGACACCAACGGTAAGCGATTGGGAATTCGCGAGTGGATTGAATACTGTTGCATCAAGAACTGTAAGTATCCATGTCAATATCAATACAGGAATGAACCGGAGTGGTGTTCGTTGGACAGAAGCAGAGCGTTTTCTGAATAGCCTCAAAACGTTGGATCAACTTGAAGTTGAAGGGCTATTTACACACCTTGCAACCGCGGACGAAGCGGACAAAAGTTTCGTTCATGTTCAATTAAAACGTTTCTCATCTCTGGTTACGCGCAGCAGTGGAAAAATGCTTCATGCGGCGAACAGTGCGGCAACATTGGCAGTTTCGGAGTCGTATTATGATGCAGTCCGTCCGGGTTTGAGTCTGTATGGGGTCTACCCGGCATCCGAAAAACCGATCGTGTTAGAACCGGCACTTACATGGAAAGCAAGAATTGGATGGGTAGGCTCTATTGCAGAAGGCGAAGGCGTCAGCTACGGATTGACTCACAAAGCCTCGCGTCAGACACGTGTCACAATGGTACAGATAGGTTATGGCGATGGTTATCCGCGTGCGCTTTCTGGTGTCGGTGAGGTCCTCATTGGTGGCGTGCGGTGTCCGATTATCGGAAGGGTTTGTATGGATGTGAGTGTGGTGCAGCTAAACGACGCGGCAGACGTATCGGTCGGTGATGAAGTGGTGTTGATTGGTAAGCAGGGGAATGAAGAAATCACGGTTGATGAGGTTGCACACCGTGCCGGAACGATTTCTTATGAGATTTTGACGCAGATAGGGACACGTGTAAAACGGACATTTAATTATTAACATCGCTCGTTTTCGTCCGTTGTCCGAAAACTGTTTTTGCTAAATTTTTATTTTTCTGAACACCGTATATAAAACATAATATGCTAATTGAAATAAAAAATATATCACTCATCTTTGGCACGACTGTTGCGCTGGACAACCTCTCGTTAGAGGTGCAAGGCGGGGCAGTCGGTTTGCTTGGACCTAATGGTGCTGGGAAAAGCACTTTGATTAAGACTTTGCTCGGCTTCGTCAAGCCGAATCAGGGCAGCGCTACAGTATTTGGGATGGATGTGGAAAAACAACCCTTGTCGATACGCAGACAGGTTGGGTATATGCCCGAAGACGAATGTCTGATTCTGGGAATGAACGCCGTTCAACTTGTCTCTTATGCGGGCGAACTCTGTGGGATGCCGAAACGTGATGCTCTTCAACGCGCACACGAAGTGCTCTATTATGTAGGGTTAGATGAAGAACGCTACCGAACTGTGGATGAATACTCAGCTGGCATGAAACAGCGTGTCAAGTTAGCACAGGCACTCATACACGATCCTAAGTTGCTACTGCTCGACGAACCAACAAATGGAATGGACACGAATGGTAGAGAGGAGATGCTTGAACTTGTTAAAGACATCGCACTGGACAAAGGTATCAATGTGATTTTGTCCTCGCATCTACTTCCCGATGTAGAGTTTGCGTGTGAGGAAATTATCGCCCTTTCCCATGGAAGCGTTGTTGCGCATGGACAGATAGAAGCCCTGAAAAAGAATAAAGGACAGGCTTACGATTTGAGGATCGTAGGGGACGCCGATGCTTATATTGACTCGCTGGAACGCCATAATTATCAGGTTGAACTGCGTCCAGACAAGCAGCTTCGAGTTACATCCGTAAATGGAGGACAGACGGATACAAAATTTTTCTTTAAACTCGCTTACGAGACCGGTGTACAACTCCGTCAGTTACGTGAGGTGAAACATTCATTAGAGGATGTCTTCGCTGAAGTGATGAGTGTGGATTCACAACTTTTTAACGATTAAATCTGAGCTGCTGCGGACGTTGTCCTTGCAGATGTTTTTTAAAACAGCGATATGGTGTTATGGAAGTCTTCTAACGTCCGATATTTTACGACCATCTTAACGCTTGGCATCTTAGCCGCTGTTGGACCATCATCCAGCACAGCGAATGAGATGCTCCGTATTGCTGGCATGGGTGGCACCCGCATCGCAACGTCAGCAGATGACGCTGGTATATTTGGGAATCCTGCGTCGCTTGTGTCCGTTAGACATCACAATCTCGCGCTCGGCATTGCTACTGAAAATCTCCACTGGACAGAACTGCCGAAACACGGGAGAGAACAGTTCGTCGCTGAAGCCAATATAGACTTATACCCGTCAGTCTACTATTCACAAACGTATGGCGAATGGGGTGTCAGTGCTGGATATACTGCTACATCAATGAACTTCGCGGATTTCACTCTCTCCGCTACCCGTGCTGAATACGACATCAATGCCCGTCGGTTTTCCTCGGAAACCGACCTAATCACCAATTATTCACTGTTCCGTGAAGAGAATTGGGTGTTTGGACTCAGTCGTAAGATTGCTGGATCTGTAGTGGGAACTCGATTAAAATGGGTAGCGCAAGATGTGAAAACTGGTGCGGTTGTGTCCACTTTGAACGTTGCTGCACGACATGGCTCCGATGTAGATGCGAACGTTCCGCGACAACTGATTGAAGCGATTGTTGAAGAGGCACAGTTCGGAGATCGGGTTCGGGAGATTGTCCACGAGCAGAAACCGACATTCGATAGGGCAGCCAACCGATTGGAGTTAGATATTGGGTTTCAACGCGAGATATGGTTCGATGCCCATCGTTCAAACCCACCACTACAAATAGGGGTTCTCTTTGAAAATCTCCTACGCGCAGATTTAGTAGAATCTCTCCCGTTTCGACTCGGCATTGGTATGGCTTATGAACCGTTGGAATGGATTGTAGTAGGGGCAGATCTCTGGAGGAACGTAGGACAAGGCGAACTCGGTTATGCTATCGGGACTGAATTACACAAAACGTGGAAACGCGCGTACCCAATAACAGTTGCACTCCGACTCGGCGCGGGGCGTGCACACTCGGTTCAGCACCTTTCAGCCGGTGCGGGGTTGAGGCTTGGCACCACATATTTGGAATATACTGTCGGGTTTGGAAGTTTCACTTACGATTCATATAGACACCTATTTGCATTCACCCTACGATTCTAATTTAAGGAGTTAACAAGGCATGGCAAATAAAAATAGTGTTATTCAGGCTGGCGTCGCTGAAGTAGATATCACGCCGGATTATCCGGTTCGGCTCAGTGGTTATGGAAGTCGTCGCGAAGAATCTGACGGTATCATCCAGCAGATATGGGCGAAGGCACTCGCTATTGGCAGTGATGCGGATAACCCAGTTGTCTTAGTAACAGTCGAAAACTGTGGTTTACCGGATGAACTTACCGAAGAAGTGTCTCGTCGGATCAAAGAGAAAACAGGGATCTCTCGCGCGCATTTTGTCGCATGCTTCTCGCATACACACAGCGCGCCTTGTCTGACAAATGCGGCACCATTTATATTTAGTACAGATATACCCCCAGAACATCAGGAGAAGATTGATCGGTATACCCGCCAACTCACCGATTGGATGGAAAGCGTCACGCTGGAGGCACTCGCGAATCGAGAACCATCACAGTTGACGTGGAGCATTGGCGAAGTCGGCTTCACAAAAAATCGGCGGACTGAGGGTGGACCGGTAGACCACTCCTTGCCCTGTCTACAAATCAGAAGGACAGATGGCACCCTACGTGCTGTGTGGGCAAGTTATGCGTGTCATTGCACGACGTTAGCTGGCACAGATAATCATATCTGTGGCGACTGGACGGGGTTTGCCCAAGAAGACCTTCAAAACGCACTTCCCGGTGTGACCGCTTTAATCTCAATCGGATGTGGTGCGGATGCGAATCCTGAATCACGAATGATGCCGATGCCAGATGGGGAGGAGGAGGTCTTTAGCACCCGTCTCGCATGCGCGAAAGCACACGGAGAGGCACTTTCACAAGAGGTCCAACAGATGTTGGCGCGAGATGCGAAAACGCTCTCTAAAGTCCCAACGGGTGCGTTTGAGCGGGTTAATCTGCCGTATGATACATTGCCGACCCGTGAGGAGTGGGAGGCACGCGTGGCGGCGGGTGGTAACGATGCATATCATGCCCAAAAACACCTTGAAATCTTGCAGAGAGGGGAGGCTATACAATCAGAACTCTCCTATCCAGTACAAGCGTGGAGATTTGGTGATGAACTGGCTGTCGTTTTCCTTGCGAGTGAGGTGGTTGTTGACTATTCGCTGCGTCTGAAGCGTGAATTGGATGTGGAACGGCTATGGGTCGGTGCGTATGCAAACGCTTTCCCGTGTTATATTCCGTCGGAGCGAGTGTTAGCCGAGGGCGGCTATGAGGGAGGTGGCGCGATGCTCTATTTCGGTCCGCCGACCCGATTTGCTCCGGGGGTCGAGCAGTTGGTGATTGATACGGTGCATCGGTTGGTACCGGATGGATTTAAGTAGGTCATATTCTAAGCACTATGTAACGATAAATGCCTGAACTTGCTCAGGGACTATACAGTATCCCGATCGAGTTCAGGCATCTATGTTTTTTCGATTTGACTTGGGTTAAATTAACCCAGATTCCTTCAGCGTGTTACGCAAAGCTTCGAGATTTTCTGGGACCATCGGTGCGAGCGGCAACCGCAATTTCCCGTTGAGTTTGCCCATCAGTTGGAGTGCTGTTTTCGCGGGAATTGGATTCGTCTCAATAAAGAGGTCAACCGCCAACGCTAATGTTTTGTAATGGAGTTTGCGGGCGAGTTCAAGATTTCCAGCGTGGAAAGCGTTGCACATCTCCGCAACATCCGCGGGTGAGACGTTCGCCACAACCGAGATAACGCCTTTACCTCCGACAGCCATGATCGGCAGCGTGTTCACATCATCACCGGAAAGCACGACGAAATCTTCGGGACATAAGTTGACGACTTCGCTGGCGCGCTTAAGTTCACCTGTCGCCTCCTTGAGTGCAACGATGTTTGGATGTTCAGCAAGCCGAGCAATCGTTGGTGAGAGGATGTCCGTGCCACAGCGCCCCGGAACATTGTAGATAACGATCGGGATGTCTACTGTATCGGCGATTTTCATGTAGTGGGCATACAACCCCTCTTGGGTCGGTTTATTGTAGTAGGGCGTGACAATCAGCGCAGCATCCGCACCGGCGGCTTTGGCGTGTTCCGTGGCGCGTAAGGTCCGCGTCGTTGAGTTAGAACCGGTACCAGCAATAATAGGCACCCGACCATTCACGGTCTCAACAGTGATTTCTATGACCCTATCGTGTTCAGCCTCATCAAGCGCGGGGGATTCACCCGTTGTGCCACACGGGACGATGCCGTGTGTGCCGCCGTCAAGCTGAAATTGAATCAGTTCCTTGAGTTTCGCCTCGTCAAGCGATTCATCGTCCTTAAATGGTGTGACCAGTGCCACATACGAGCCTTGAAACATGTAAACCCTCCTTGCTGGCTACGACACAACGGACTTGCAATACGCGCTTGCAAGCTGCGCCGCGGGGCCTGCTACTTCTAATAATTCCAAGCGTCTGTTGTGAGTTCACCCACGTAGATAACGCGGGCATCACCCTCAAGATAGACGTTCCGAGCTTCTCCGTTTTCTACATCAAAATGGATTTTCAAAACCACGCCACTCGCTGTCTTTACATCAACTGGGGATACCACCTTACCCAAAGTCGCAGCAACAATGGCAGAGGCAATCGATCCGGTGCCACAGGCGAGTGTTTCATCTTCAACGCCGCGTTCATACGTCCGAATGTCAATTAACCCTGGGGACTGGACACGGATAAAGTTGGCGTTCGTGCCAGCAGGCTGGAAATCGTCGTGATAACGCGTCTGCTGTCCGAGATCAAAGACATCCGTATTTTCCAAGTCCTCTATAAAGAAAACAACGTGCGGCACACCACTATTCGCGAAACCGACAGTGTGCATTCCGTCATCCAATTGGAGCGGGACATTGAGCCGAATGTCCGTGGGATCGCTCATACGCACTTTAACGCTCTCACCCACTATTTCGGATTCATAAATCCCAGCGTTTGTCAGAAACCGCATCTGTTCGGGCGCGATCCCGTTCAGATAAGCGAATTTGGAGATGCATCGTGCGCCGTTACCACAGGTTTCCACTTCGCCACCGTCAGCGTTGAAGTAGCGCATACGAAAGTCAACATCGTCTGCCTTTTCGACGAGAAGTACACCGTCAGCACCTACTGACATACGACGTTGGCAGAGCTTTGTCACAAAATTTGTATCGGTGCTATCCACGATCCCCGCAAAATTATTGATAATAACGAAGTCGTTGCCCGCACCACTGAGTTTCATAAAGGGTATTTTATCCATTTTATGTCCTTTATTGCAGAGATGTGATTTCTTTAGATGTATGATAAAATTATATGGCTTTCAAGTCAAGCACTTTTTGGCATATCGGTGATGCTTGAATAGTTTCCAACCAGAAATGGGACAGTCGTTAAAGCATGGGTCCGAAGCTCGTCAACAATTCCTAAAACATCGTCGTAGCTATCGGATGTGACGAGGCGATTGCGAAAAGGTTTGACGTGTGGGATGCCTTTAAAATAATTGCTATAGTGCCGACGCATCTCAATAAGACCGAGTTTTAAGCCCTTCCATTTAATTGAAAAATCGAGATGTTTTCTGAAGACGGCAATCCGCTCGTCTATTGAAGGTAGTGGGAGCAATTCGCCGGTTGCGAAATAGTGTTTTATTTCATTGAAGATCCAAGGGTAGCCGATGGAAGCACGTCCAATCATAATACCGTCAACACCGTATTGCTGACGCATCTGCGCTGCTTTCTGCGGACTATCGACATCGCCGTTGCCAAAGACAGGGATGTGCATACGGGGGTTATCTTTGATTTGACCGATGAGTGTCCAATCTGCGCTGCCTTTATACATCTGTCGACGGGTTCTGCCGTGAATTGCGATGGCTTGGATACCGACATCCTGTAAGCGTTCTGCGACTTCAACGATGTATTTCGTTCTATCATCCCAACCCAGACGTGTCTTGACGGTAACAGGGAGCTTCGTGGTTTTCACCATTTCGGCGGTCATCTTCACCATCTTGGGTATGTCTTGTAGGATGCCGGCACCTGCGCCTTTACAGGTGACTTTTTTGACGGGACACCCGTAGTTGATGTCTATGATGTCGGGCTGGACGCGTTCCGTGATTTCGACAGAAGCGCGCATGTTATCGATGTCGTGTCCGAAAATTTGGATACCGATGGGTCTTTCTGCTTCAAAGATGTCTAACTTGGCAACACTTGGGGCGGCATCGCGGATGAGTGCTTCGGAAGATATGAATTCGGTGTACATGAGATCGGCACCGTTGTCTTTGCAGACTGCGCGAAACGGTGGATCACTGACATCTTCCATCGGAGCGAGTAGAAGTGGGAAATTTGGGATATTGAGGTTGCCTATTGTTAACATGATATCTCTTACGGGATAATTTCATCGGAGACTTGATTATTGGATTCGCCTCATGTACTCGTCGTGTTTTCCGATCCAAAACCAGACGAAGGTTCCATTATCTTCAAATGCCAAAGCGCGATAACCCCTGTTAATTTTTACCGACCAATCCGTTTTTCCTACTTGCTTGAAATTTAAAGACGGGTGTTTTGGGTCTTGCTGCAGTAATTGAAAACACTTGTCGGCTTGTCGTTGGATCTCTTGGGGTAGGTTTTGGTAGTGGTCCCAGAATTCTTTGCGCGTTTTATAAATCTTTGCACCTACCTGCTCGCAAATCCTCAAGCGTTTCCTTGCGAAGTCTGTCAAACCTTCCGGCTTTTATGTCTTCCTCGATCTGCTTATCCCACGCTTCCCAGTCAGCTTCTAAAGTTTCGTAAAGCGTGTTTTCAAGGGTCTTCAGTAATGCTTCTTGTGTGCCTTCTTCACATTTCACCTTGGGGTGTTCCTGTATCCATCCTATCCAACTACTGCCATTTTTTTGAATCTGGGCAGTATAGGTTGTTTCGTATTCCGCATCGTAGATTTTGACGGTCTGAATTTTTTCCATCTGTGCCTCCTTGGGTTGAATAAAATCTCAATCTCACGACTTATTAAAAGGCGGATCGGATCTGCTGCATGTATGCGTCGTGCTTTCCAATCCAAAACCAAACGAGGTCTCCATCTTCTTCACGTGCTAGTGTTCGGTAACTAATACCGACTCTCGCTACCCAATATGTGCCAATTTTTTTGAGATTTAGGGATGGATGCCTTGGGTCTTGCTTCAGAAGTTCAAATTTTTCGTCCGCAAGTCGTTGAACCTGTCGTGGCAAATTGTGATAATGCATCCAAAACTCAGGGCTAGTTTTATAGATCCTTGCACCTACCTGCTCGCAAGTCCTCAAGGGCTTTATCACCAAGACGATCTAGTCTTCCAGCTTCAATATCTTCTTCAATCTGTTTATCCCAAGCATCTGCCTGAGCCTCTAAGACTACGTGCAGCTCATTTTCCAAAGTCTTCAGTAGGGCTTCTTTTGTGTATTCTTCACACTGCACCTCGGGGACCTCTTGTATCTGTCCTATCCACCCTGCACCATTTTTTTCGATGTGGGCAGTATAGATGTCTCCGTATTCTGGATTTTGGATTTTGACGGTCTGAATTTTTTCCATGATTGCCTCCAGCGTTAAAGTTCACGAGTTAAAGTATTATACCTCGTAAAGCCTTCCTTGTCAAGCGGATCAAAATGGGAATCGGTGTTTGACTTTTTTCTGATTTCGTGATAGATATAAGGACAAATTATAGTAAGTTGTCCATTCATCAGTTTGAGAGAGAGGTATTTTCTTATGAGATGTATTTTTGTGGGTGTTGAGTATGCTGGGAAATCGACATTAGTGGATCTGTTGACGAACTATTATCGGCACCGGAAATTGATGGTTCATGTCGATGATCACTTTACTATTCCTGATTCATCACTAAGTGAGGAATCGAGAGCGGCGTACGTGACTTTTCCTGATGATGTGAAGGAACGGATGCAACGGATGCAGCTCCAATATCACATTGAAGTTATCAGAAACTATCCGAACACTATGATTGCGGGTTGGCATATTGAGGAATTGATTTACTCATCTTTCTATGGAGATGACCCGGATAGCACATATTACTCGAATTATCATATCAATGCGCAGCGCGGGTATGAAACACAGGTTATGGAGGCAAGATTGCCGGATGTGGTTATGATTCACGTCACAGCCAGTGACGAGGCGATTGCGGAACGGATGGAGACAGACCCACACGATTATCAGATCATCAAGAAAGCCGATATTCCAGAACTCAAACGTCTTTTTCAGGAGGAGATTGACAGATCTCTATTCACGCATAAAGGACGTAAGATTGTGTTGGATACAACGGACAAAACTCCAACTGAATCGCTTGATGAACTGCTTCTGCTCTCCGAACCGCTTGTCACGTTTGGTGAACTGGCTGTCCGAGCGATGGATGTGCCTGATACGGATTATGAGGTTCGTTATGAAAATGGTGTTCGGAAGACGATACCGGTATAGGGTAAGGTAGCAAGGCATGGGGACCTTGCCAAACATGGCATAAGAGGGTGGCGAGGTGCGGAGACCTCGCCTCACATGTCCTGTTTATCTGCTCAGCGGGTGTTCGCGGTTTGCGATTGGGAAGGAGACGCGTCCACCAGACAGTTGAGACTCATAAGCGCCGAGAATCATCTCCAGTGCAGCAACGGCATCTTCGGCGGCGGAAATCGGTTTCCGGTCATTTTCAACCGCATCAATTAGATCGCGAATAGCCAACTCATTGCCACTGGAGAAAGGTGTATCGTCTAAGTCGATTGCTTCCCACGTTTGGTCTGGGCTTGCAGGGACGAGAACCGGATAGGGGTAGACCATGAGTCGGTTTGCGACATCACCACGGAGTGAGAAAAGACCTTCGCTGCCGACGATTTCCATTCCGTATCTACCTGAGCCAGCCTGATCTCTTCGAGACTCGAAAAAGCCAGAGACACCGCTCTGGAAAGCGAAGTAGCTGTTGATGGAATCGCCAGCGACGGGGCCAACAGGTTCTGTCGCTTTGTGGTCGTCGCCATACGCGACCTCTTTGCTGTTATTGGTGACATGGGACTGCATCCATGCGACATCACCGACGAAGAAACGCATCATATTGAAGATGTGGGTCCCGAGGACAATCATATCCTCACCGCCACCGCGATGATCCTGCTTACCGCTTGCATAGATTGCTTGGATCGTGCCGATTTTTCCATCTTTGAGCATCTTCCTGATCGCATGGGTTGCGGGAAGATAGACTGCTTGGTGTGCCACGGCAACCTTTTTTCCGTGTGCCTTCGCGGTTTCAACAATTATATCACCATCGGCAAGCGTAGCGGTCATCGGTTTCTCGGAGTAGACGTGGCATCCTGCCTCAATAGAAGCGGTTACCATGTCAACGTGTTCTACCGTCCAGCGCGGACAGACACTCACAATGTCGAGATCCTCTTTTTCAAGCATATCCCGATAATCGGCGTAACTGCGCAAGGCACCCGCCTCTGCTGCCGCCTTTTCTCTGCCATCCTCGTCCGGATCAGAGACAGCGATAAATTCAACGTTTTCTATATTTTTATATGGGGTATGGAGTCCATGTCCAAAGTTGCCGGCACCGGTATGCCCGATTGCAGCGGCGCGATATGTATTCTGATTCATTTTTTCTCCATTTCTGTGTTACGATTTAGTAACCCTTCTGTTTATCAACAACGTTGACTAAGGGTTCATCTGCTACGTAGCGATGCAGATTGTCGATAAAGAGTTGCATGGCGCGTCTGCGAATATGCTGTGAGGATCCCGCACTGTGTGAGGTTAAAATCACGTTCTCCTGCTCCCACAATGGATTCTCAGGCGGACACGGCTCCGTATAGGTTACGTCCAGACCTGCCCCCGCCAATTTCCCGCTTTGAAGGGCTGCTAACAAAGCTTCTTCATCAACAACTTTGCCACGGCTCACATTTACGATGTAACCCCTGTCTGGCATTTGGTTGAACTGTGCATGCGATAGGAGTTTATGTGTTTCAGGCGTGCTTGGGCAACAGACCATGAGGATATCTGACTGTGCGAGGAATGTTAGCAATTCGTCTAAACCGAAGAGTTCCGAGACAGTGTCAGGCTTGTCAATAGGCTCGACATCAGCAGCAATAACTTCAAACTGAAATGCGCGTGCGCGCGTTGCGATTGCTCTGCCGATACCACCGAGTCCAAGGATCCCCATCGTCATACCCGCAAGTTCAATACACGGGATACGTTCCCAATGTTTTGTCTTCATAAACTCCAATTGTCCGGGAATCTGTCGGGTAAGGGCTAAAAGTAGGGCGAAGGCGTGTTCTGCGATCTGTGTGCCGTATAAGCCTCGACAATTGGTGAGTGTAACATCGCTCGCTTTGAAAGCGGGATACATGAATCCCTCAACGCCGGCATGTGGCTGGTGTGCCCAACGCAGTGCGTTTGCTTCAGATATAGCATCTTCACCAATATGTCCAAATAAGATTTCGACATCGGCGACGTGTGCGCGCAAAGGATCACCATGTGGGAGGAAGTCAACTTCCACACCTGATGGAACATCCGATAACATTGCCTCAATTTCTGGTTCCTGCCGACTGCCAATTAAGACTTTTATTATAGCCATGCGTTTCTCCTATCTGGACTGTGCGAGATAGATGCGCTTAACCGCTGATCGAATCTGCTTGCTTTGCCCACTGAAAGTCTAATTCGCTGATGCCACCTGCATCGTGGGTCATTAGGTCAATCGTCACTCGGTTATAGACGTTAAACCACTCTGGATGATGGTTCATGGATTCGGCAACCAAAGCGAGTTGTGCCATAAAGCCGAACGCCGTCACAAAGGTATCAAACTGGAATTCTTTGTGGAGTTTACCGTCCTCAACAGTCCAACCGTTGAGTTGATCGAGGTTTTTCTGAATTTCAGCGTCTGAGAGTTTTTTCGCTGCCATTGAAACTTCTCCTCAAGATGTGTGTGGGAATTGTGAACGCATTCAGTTCTTCAAAATCGTAAGCCTTTTAAAGTGGCAAATTTCTTTACATAGCATAAACCAAATGGCGTTGACCGAAATTGTAGTGGAAAATATAAATATATGCAAGTTAAAATAGTAATAGAACGTGAGTTCGGCATAACGATGCATAAGACGCTTAATGGCGATCGGTGGTCAGCAATTAGCGGTCAGCAAGAGAATTTTGTCGCGGTTAAGCACGCTGTTATTGCTACAAGATAGGAACTGAAAACCGAAGACCGACCACCGACAACCATTAAAGGAGAAACCAATGGCAGGTGCAACAACGCTTTATTTCCCAGAAGTAGGTCCAGAGTGGCAAGACTGGGTTCAAGTTACGAATGTGGGGACAGAATCGACGCGTGTGACGGCGGTAGCGAGACATGCTCGCAACGGTCAACCGACTTGGTCAGAAGAGAAAACGATAGGTCCCTTTGAGTGCTGGACCCCGAACGTTGAGGCGATTAAAGAGAACTCCTCGATGCAGTTCAGTGCCGATCAACCGATCGTGGCAGAACGACACATGCACAAGGACACGAATGTGCTTGACTTTGTTGGTGCTGCACCAGAGTACGGAACGGTTGGACAGCGACTTTTTTTCCCAGAATTGGTCTCGGGTGCCCACGATTGGTTCCGGGTCTTAAACGTTGGAGAGGCGGATGCGCACGTTAACATTACCGTCCGAAATAGGAATGGCAATGTGCTGCGGCAACGGCACCATGTTATTAACCCTCTCTGTTGTTGGGATCTCAACGAAGGCGTTATGGGGAACGTTACGGGGACAGTTGAGATGCAAAGCTCACAACCCATTGTGGCAGAACGCCATCTCCACTACCAAGGTGGGAAGACATCCGTTGGACAATTTGGGCAAATGATCTCCGATGCGCCGCGTACGCTCTTTTTCCCAGAGGTGGGACCCGCATGGGAAGATTGGGTTGTGATTGTGAATGTCGGACGTGAACCTGCGGAAGTAACGATGATTGCACGTAAAGATGACGACGCTCAGTCAACATGGACAAAACGACATAGCCCACTGAGACCTTTTGAGTGTTGGACGCCAGACATGGAGGACATTAAAATAAAATCCTCTGTAGAGGTCCGTAGCGATCAGCCGGTTGTTGCGGAACGACACATGCAAAGTGGAACTGCCATTATCGATCTGCCGGGTGCATCAGCAGAGGGAGGGCAAGTTGGGATTCGACTCTTTTTTCCTGAAGTTGCGGCGGGTGCTTGGGACTGGTTCAGATTTCTTAACGTTGGAGAGGCAGATGCCTTCGTAAACATTATTGTTCGCAATAAGCAGGGAGATATTTCTCGGCAGGTGCACCGACAAATTAAACCGCTCTGTTGTCTGGATATAGACGAAGGCGCGATGGGGAAAGCGCGTGGCACGGTTGAAGTACAGAGTACACAGCCTATTGTTGGCGAGCGACACCTCCACTACCAGACTGGACATAAAGGTGCTGTTGTTGGAGAATATGGGGTTGTAATTGGAGAATAGAAGATGGCATGGATTCAGACTGTAGATGAAACAGAGGCAACTGGCGTCGTGAAAGAGGAATACGACGCTGCGCTTGCGCGGGCAGGTGAACTCTACAACATTGTTAAGCTTTTCAGTGTGCGTCCGAAAAGCATGCGAGCATTTGTTGAACTCTACTTGTTGGTGATGTTCGACGAGGACTCCCCGTTGACTCGGATGCAACGGGAAATGATTGCGACTGTTGTCTCGAAAGTGAATGAATGCCACTACTGAATAGTTGCACATGCGGATGAGTTGCGGGTTCAACTCACAGATAAACAAATTGCAACATTTACAAAGGATTTCCGAAGTGCTGATATTGACGAAACTACAAAAGCCATGCTTGAGTTTGCAGTCAAGGTGACGCAGTCGGCATCTACTGTTACACCGGCAGATCTGGAACATCTTCGCAGTTACGGGTTGACTGACGAGGCACTTTTCGCTATTGTGGAGGTTGTCGGGTTTTTCTGTTATGTCAATCGGATAGCAGACGCATTTGGCATTGAATTAGACGCGTTTTTGGAAGAAAGGAGAGAAAGCTTGCACTTGGCAAGCGAGAATTAAAATATGAACTTAGATAATAAAATTGCGATTGTGACGGGTGCTGGACAAGGTATTGGTAAAGCGATTGCCATCAGACTTGCCAACGCCGGAGCAGATGTTGCTATCTTTGATTTGAACATGGACTCAGCAGCAGCGGTGGCACAGGAAATTGAAGGGATTGGACGCAATGCGTTGCCCGTTCAAGCAGACGTTTCACAGTCTGCCGATGTCAATGCTGCGGTTGAGAAAGTTATTTCGACCTTAGGTCGTGTTGATATCCTCGTTAACAATGCGGGAATCGCGGGACGAACGCTTCCACTCACCGATTTAGAAGAAGCAGACTGGGATGCCGTGATCGGCGTAAACCTAACGGGTGTTTTTCTGTGTTGTAAAGCGGTTATTGGTCCGATGATTGCACAGGATTACGGCAGGATTGTGAACATCGCCTCCATTGCTGGAAAAGAGGGGAATCCGACGCTCATCCCTTATTCGGTGTCTAAGGGAGGTGTCATTACACTAACAAAGGCACTCGCTAAAGAGGTGACTGACTATAACATCCGTGTGAATGCCGTGTCTCCTGCGGTCATCGAAACGCCGATTTTGGAGGGCATGGCGCAATCAACCATCGACTATATGATCAGTAAGATTCCGTTGGGACGCGTCGGGAAACCGGAAGAGGTTGCGGCTGTCGTGAATTTCTTGGCATCGGATGAGGCGAGTTTTGTGACGGGACAGTGTTATGATGTGAGTGGTGGGAGAGCGACGTATTAATTTGGTTGTCAGTTGTCGGTAGTCAGTTAAGTACGTAGTCGCGAGCACAGCTCGCTCCTACAGGGAGATGGATGTCATGAAGATGTCGCGAGCACAGCTCGCTCCTACGGGAAGATGGATGTCATGAAGACGTCGCGAGCACAGCTCGCTCCTACAGGAAGATGGATGTCATGAAGACGTCGCGAGCACAGCTCGCTCCTACAGGAAGATGGATGTCATGAAGACGTCGCGAGCACAGCTCGCTCCTACGGGAAGAGTGTCTGTTATTCCATCAGGAAGAGTGTCTGTTATTCCATCTGATACTTGCATCGCCAATAGGGATAATCTCGTGCAGAGCTTACTAATCCGCGTCTGACTGGGTTTTCGTAACAATACTGGATAATTGCATTCAACGACTCATCCTGCCGAATGCCGTGCTCATAATAAGTCTTCTGCCAAAAGGAACCGCTCCGTCCCAATTGTGTGTTAATCTCCTTTGCTGTGAAACTTTTGAAGGATTGCATCAGTCTGGATAAGGTTTGTTGACTCCGCAATTGGATGACTGCATGGATATGATCCGGCATAACGACGATACAAAACCATCTGAGTCGTTCTTTCGTTTCAAGCCAGTCAAAGGATTCAAAGATAATGTTGGCAATTTTGTTAGTTGCAAGAAGCGGGCTTCTGTCTAGTACTGTGAGCGTAAGGAAATAGTAAACCCCTGGTATTGAATGCCTGCCTTTTCGGAGCTGCTGGTGTCCTCGGTTTGAAGTCATTTAGTTTTCTTATAATTCCAATCTTTTGTGCAAGCCTTATCTTGTAGGAGCGAGCTGTGCTCGCGACTTTTTCCGTTTTTAATGTTTCTTTCTTGATTAATAGGACGAAAAACAATTGCAAATCCAATATGGATAATACTAACACAAAGATGTCGCGAGCACAGCTCGCTCCTACAGAAAGAGGCACACTATGAAGATGTCGCGAGCACAGCTCGCTCCTACAAGAAGAGATGCCTTGAAAATGTCGCGAGCACAGCTCGCTCCTACAAAAAGAGATGCCCTGAAAATGTCGCGAGCACAGCTCGCTCCTACAAGAAGAGATGCCTTGAAAATGTCGCGAGCACAGCTCGCTCCTACAGAAAGAGGCACACTATGAAGATGTCGCGAGCACAGCTCGCTCCTACAAGAAGAGATGCCTTGAAAATGTCGCGAGCACAGCTCGCTCCTACAAAAAGAGATGCCCTGAAAATGTCGCGAGCACAGCTCGCTCCTACAGGAAGAGAAAAGGGCAGGATAAATCCTGCCCTGTTTGAAAATATTGCTGGTTTACTCTGCGATGCAGTAGAGATAGTTAGCACCACGGAGGTATAACTCGGAACCTACAATCGCAGGTGAGGCATTGAAGTCCTCATCCAGTTTGTTTTCCGCTAAGATTTTAAATTCGGGACCCGTTTGGACAACGTTCACTGTCCCTTGCCGTCCGGCGATGTAAAGTCGATCAGCCGTACCAACAATGGAAGCATAAACACCAGAAATACCCTTTAGGCGTTCTGGTCCGTAATATGCCTCACCGGTTTCGGTATTGAATGCGGAAATGACACCATTGTTGCTTTTTAGGAAATAGATCGTTCCGTCATAGAGGAGCGGCGACGGCACATAGGGTGTATCTCGATTGAATTCCCAAGCGATGGCATCTGAGTCACTAATATCGCCCGTTGCCGATGCGAGAGAAATTGCCTGCAATGCATTGCCACGAAAACCACTCATGAGGTAAACAAACCCGCTTGCAGCAACAGGTGACGGGATGGAATTAGCAGTTAGACCATCGCCATCCCACAACAGTTTGCCGGTTGCCAGATCATAACTACGAACGCGATTTGTTCCAGCAGTAACCACTTGTGGCTTTCCATCATTTTCAACAACAATAGGGGAGAACCAAGTCGTTCTTTCATTGCGATCGGTTTTCCACAAGACATCACCTGTCCGCTTGTCAAGGGCGGTGATAAAAGAATCCCCTTCGTGGTCCTGAACGATAACGAGTGTATTATCGTAAAGAACGGGGGAACTGCCCTCACCGAAGGTGTTGCGTTTATACATCGTGCCGACATCTTTTTCCCACTTGACATTCCCGTCCATATCTACACAATAGAGTCCGCGTGAACCGAAATAGGCATAGACGAATTCACCGTCGGTGACTGGCGAATTTGAAGCGTAGGTTGCATCTCGGTGTGTTCCTTCATGCGGTGCTAATTCCCGGAGCGTCTTCTGCCAGAGAATACTTCCATCACTACGATTGAGGGCAATGAGGTCGAATTTATACATTGGACCGTCATTTCCTCCAAAGAAGCCACCAAACGGATTGTTGTCCTCCTCAGATTCCGCTTTTTTACCCTCAATGGCAGTCTGAATAAAGATTTTGTCGCCCCAGATGATTGGTGTGGCATGTCCTATGCCGGGAATAGCGACTTTCCAGCGAACATTTTCGGTTTCACTCCACGTGATTGGCGGGTTCGCATCAGGAGCGACACCGGTAGCATAGGGACCACGCCAGTGGTGCCAGTTTTTCTCAAAATCGACTGGCTGTGCTGCGCTTGCCGCAATTGCTACCAAAGCACATAAGCATAGGGTCAAAATTGCGATTCTCTTTACCATTTTAATTCCTTTCTGTTTGGTTATTGGTTTTCAGTAGTCAGTTTTCGGTTCAGGCTAAAATGTCTTCAATGACAAGGGGTTGTGCCAGTTCGTTGTTTGCGGCTTCGAGTTTTTCACGACTTGAAACCACACAGACAGCGGCTTTGTCTCGGTTTTCCTCCAAGAGTTCGAGCAGTGCGCGTTTTACCCCAGCAGGCGTTGCCCGGCGGAGTTGCGCGTAGCGTTCTTCTCGCATCTCGCGGGTCTGTCCAGTGAGATATTGACTGAGTGCTTCGCTAACGGCTTGACTCGGACGAATCGGTTTTTCAGCCGTTTTCGCAGTCGCGATAATCGCACGGTCAATGTCTGTCTGTGTCCATTCCACTTGTTTGACGTAATCAACAGTCTGCGCGAAGACATTAAGAGTGCGTGCGACATGCGGATCACGGTACGAAGCTTGATACAGAGTAGCATCAAGCGGACTATAGGTGAACCACGCGCCGTAAGCATTGCCTTTAAAACGGATCTCACTCATGATGTAATCCAGTCGTAGGATATGCGCGCCGATGCTGAGTAGCGTTGAATCTGGGTGCGAATAGTGCGGTGCTGGCATTACGTGTGCGCAGTGCGCAATCTGAATCGGACCCGCCAATCCCTCTCTCGGTGGCGTATCAAACGGCTGAAACGCAATCTGCTCCGCAGCTACGGGTTCATCTCGCATCTTACCGAGCCATTCATCGAGTCTTGCGCGCGTTTGCTCAAAAGCATTGTCGGAACCGGTGAAACTTGCGGTTACCCGTCCACGGCTTAGCAAGAAATCTCGAATCTCTTCTATATGACCCATTAGATCGGCATTAAGTTCGTCAAAACCGTTGAGTAACGTTTCGCTGCTGTGGAGTTGCGGAAGTCCATTGACTAACTCAGCAAGATACGCTTGCGGTGAAAGCCCACGTGAAGCGTGATGAATTGCTGTACCTGAGCCGTCGTGGATCATCTCCGTGCGATACTCTGCAACGGCTTGGACCAAGACATCGCGAAGACGTTCTGTATCCCGCGGATCGACTGCGAAAACGAGATCGTGCAGAACGTCCAGTGCGGCATCTATCTTGCTATCAAGTGCCTTGAGTTGAAAATTCAGGGACTGCAAGGATCGATTTGAGTCCAACGCGTGGGTTGTAAATCCGGGTGAACATCCGATGCCACCAGTCACAGCCGACGTCCGTTGTGCGATCTCTGTATAGTTCATTCCAGCAGCACCGAGTTTGCCAATAGCATCGGCGTATCTTGGTAAATATGTCCAAAGATGTTCGGGTAACCCTTGCAAGTCAAAATTCAGCATGAAGTAGTTAACGCCGTTGGCAAAGACATTATTCTTGAGTAGGTCGCGTCCGGCTACCTTTTCAACAGTTGTCGGGATATGTCTCGGTTTTTCAGGCAGATCACTGACTTGGAGCTGCGGCAGTTTCGCCAACGCTTCCGGTGGATTGGGTTGTCCGTTGAGAAGTTCCAATTCAGCAGCATCCGCAGCAATCTGTTGAACCTGCTCATCCGTGAATTGTGCCCGCGTCATTTTCATACGCTCAACAAGTTCAGCATCCATTTTCGCCTGCATATCTTGATCAGGAGACAGGACACTCAGTAGGCGATGCGGGTTATCAATAAGGCGCTCGCGAATTAGTTCATTGAAAATCGCCGGATTATCCTGCCACTGCTGACGAACGGTAGCGAGGCTCTCACCGAGCTTTAAGAAGGTATCGGAATCTTTCTCGTATATCCATGCTTCGATGACGCGATAGAGCATCCGAAGTGGGAACATCGGTGCGACTTCTTGGAAGTAATAGGTGGCTTGCTGGAACGCGGCTTCGACTTTCTCGCTGTCAATCTCTGAATCTGCGACCTGCGTTAGTGTGTCAATAACCAGTTGGGTGAACGCTTCAGCGCGGTCGGCTTCACTGCCTTTGAGTCCAACATAAAAGGCACCTGTGGGTCCGATAGAACTGGCACCGGAGTAAATCAAGTCGGCTCCGAGTTTAGAATCGATAACAGCTTTTCGGAGCGGTGCAGCTTCATTGCCGAGCAAAATGAGACTTAAAATGCGACACAAAATGACGTCTTCGGGATCGGTCGCGTCCCCGATGAGCCAACTCAGCATGAGGTAGGTCTTTTCGTCAAGCGGTTCATCTGTCCCAACAGGATAGGTGTCCTCCACGCTTTGTGGGGCTTTCCACTTCGGTTGGTGCGTAACTTCCGGACGGAGCGGTCGCAAAGCAGCACTCTCCTCGTTCTTGGGAATAGCGCCCAATTTGTCAGCGAGGAACGCCAGATAGTCACTCGTTGGAATATCGCCATAAAGGAAGAAATAGCCGTTACTGGGATGATAATAGGTGGCGTGGAATTGTTTGAGATACTCGTATGTCAGGTCTGGAATGGCATCGGGATCACCGCCAGACTCACGCGCATACAGTGTATTTGGGAGGAGTCTGCTCGTCATAGACCGATAGAGTCGGGACTCAGGGTCTGAAAAGACGCCTTTCATCTCGTTATATACAATACCTGTTACCTTCAGGTCGCCTGTAGGATCCTCTGGATTGACGGGTGCGAGATGATGTCCTTCGCGTTTAAACGTCTCTTCCGTGAGGAGCGGATGGAAGACTGCATCAAAATAGACCTCTGCCAAGTTGAAAAGATCTTTTTTAACATTGCTGGCGACTGGATAATACGTGTGGTCTGAAGCGGTCATGGCATTGATAAATGTTGCCATGCTCATTTTGATCATCTCAAAAAAAGGCTCTTTGACGGGATATTTTTGGGAGCCTGCTAAGACTGCATGCTCAAGAATATGCGGAACACCGGTGTCGTCTGACGGTGGGGTTGGAAAATTTATGGAGAAAAGATTCTCAGTGTCGTTTGTATAGAGGTGTAACAGACGTGCCCCACTATGTTGATGCGCCAATTCAATCTTTACCGCTCGCAACTCGTCGATTGGGGTGACGGCTTTTACCTCAAAGCCGTGCAGTTGTTCGCCGGGATGTAAATCTACTTCTGGTATTCGAGTGGTTTCCAATACTTTGCCTCCGAGGTTTTCATTCTATTTTTTGGTTTTTGCTAAGTTTGCACAAACAAGTTCGTTGTCGTTTCGGACAAAGACGTGTTTATAGGCAAATGCCGGATGTGCCCACGTAACGCCGTCTCTGCGATTCAATTGATCACGCGTTGGTTCGATTAATTTCGCACGGCTGATAATATTCAGCCCTTCAGGAGAGAGCTTTGTGATGAGGAGTTCACCGCGTTCGTTGAACATCCAGACGCTGTTTTCCGATGATGGTGGGTGTTTAATCAGATGGATATTGCTCCAACGCGCCTTCGGGACAGCGGAAAGGTCTTCCCAAATTCGGTCGCCGTTTTGCGCATCTAAACAACGGAGTTCGCCGTAACTGTCCACACCGTAAATGTAATCTCCAAAACGTACAGGCGTCGACATTGTGGTTTGAAGTGCCTCGGTATGCTGCTCATCCTTGCCTTTACGATGCCAACCGAGTTCTACTGCCAATTTATCTTGCTGTACCTTCAGGAGAAGAGACCCCTGACGGAAATCAGTGATGAATAACTCGTTTTGATAGAAAATAGGCGTAGCAATACCTATCTCAAAGCCTTCTGGTGGAAACGGATAAAGCCAATACGATTCACCGGTTTGTGGGTTGAGTCCCACTATATTTGCGCCCGTCCAACAGACAAGAACGCGTTTGCCTGCTTGTGTAATGACAATCGGTGCGGAATAAGAGGCGTTGTCGTCTAATGCTTTCCATTTTTCTTCACCTGTTTTCCGATCAAATGCGACTATGCAGGCGTTCGGCTTCCCTCCGATTTGAACGATCAGGTTTTCTGCCTCGACTATCGGTGCGCTGGCGATACCCCAAATTGGCATATTAATGTTATATTCGGCATTGAGATCCCTTTTCCATACGATGTCACCCGTGGCAGCATCAAAACAGTGGAGATGCCCCATTGCCCCGAGTGCGTAAGCAAGTCCGTCATGCACGGTCACAGTCGCACGGGGGCCTGCTGTGTAGTCAATTGTGTAAACACTATCGTAAGTGTAAGACCAAAGGGATTCACCTGTCTCCCAGTCAAAGCAGTGAACACGTTCGACCTGCTTCGGCTTGGTAAGACGATCGGTGACATAGACGCGTCCATCAGCGACGCTCGGTCCACTGTAGCCGCTTCCAATAGGGACCCGCCAACGGAGCGGAATCTCTGCGCCTTCAAATTCTTCAATGATGTCTGTTTCGTTCCATATACCTTCGCGGTCTTCGCCACGCCACTGATGCCACTCATCGGCACCAGCGAAGTGCGCCTGCATGGGTAAAATGGCAAACAGAACAATAAGTAAACATATAAACTGCTTCATAGGTTTTTTGTATAACTCCTCAGCCAGAGAACCATCTGTCGATAGACCTCTGTTGTGTCCTTGTGTTCAGTTTTTAGCTGCTTCAATTTAGCATGCGGTCCGTCGATTCGGCTCTGTTTGAGTGCTTCTGAACTTCGGTGTGTATCGCCTTGATATGTTATCTGTATCAGAGGTTCGAGGGACGCCACTGCGGTCCCGATGTCTAACAGGTATTCCCAGATGAGTTGCGTTGCACACGTGCTATTTCTGTTTTCAAAGGCGGGTGGTTTGTGATCGAACCGATAGTTTTCAGGGCAATACGTGTTCCCAACATCCACCAAACAGTCGGCATGTAACACGAGTTCTTCTGGCACCTTGCGACTTACAAACAAAACTTCTGATTCGTGGTCTCGAAAGAGAAAATCTTGGGCGATCCAAGCACTGACGATAGCGTCAAGGTCTGGGTCTGCATGCGTGACAATCCGTTTCAAATCAGAGTCCTCCCCGCTTATTTATTATACGAATTTACGGATGAATTGTCAAGCGAGGTTGTTGGTTGTGGATTATGAGTTGTGAGTTGATGGATTTGGGTGGTTGTTTAAAAATGCTATTCTTCAAAGGGGGAATCTATTACACATCGGAGTCCGCGTAAGAGGGACCCGGGTTCTCCACCGAGTCGGCTGGCACATCGGGTAAAATCATGATTCTCAGCCCAACCACCACCTTTCAAAACGTGTCCGTCACCGGTCTCGGGTCCCTTGGGATTGACGTTCGGAGGTGAGGTGCGGTAATAGTTTGGATCGTACCAATCCGATACCCACTCCCAAAGATTACCTGCCATATCGTGTGCGCCGTAAGGGCTTGCCCCTTGTGGAAACTGTCCAACGGGTGCGGTTTCTTTATACCCATCTCTGTGTCCCCTGCCATCGTTCCCGCTGAGTTTCGTATCGTCCCACTCGTCTCCCCAGGGCCAGTTACGTCCATCTGTGCCGCGTGCGGCTTTTTCCCATTCTGCCTCTGTCGGCAACCTTTTGCCTGCCCACACAGTATAAGCGACAGCGTCCTCCCAGTCCAAGACAACTGCAGGAAAGTCAGGAGTATTATGGGGTGGATAGTCTAAATAATTTTTAGGTTCGTACCCGGTTTCGGTGAGAAATTGCTTGTATTGCTGGTTTGTCACCTCAAACTTGTCGATATAGAAGGCATCAACGTAAACGGTGCGCTGCGGACGCTCATTATCATATCGGGCACTGTCACGGAGCGGAAAGAGTTCTTTTTTAAAATGTTCAATATCTTCATCACTTGTCCCCATGAGAAACTCACCAGCGGGAACATACACCATGACGGCGTTATCTTTAGGGGTCATGATAGTTTTAATAGGAAGGGATCCGACGAGAACGGGATCTATGGGATCGTGGCAGGCAAACACGAACAAGAAAAGCATCAAGAGCGTAAACAGGATACTGGATGGGCTAAATCTCATTTCTAATTTTATAGACGGGTATTATATGACTGGAGAGTTCTGTTTATAGACGCGTTTTGTGAGCGCGCCTATAAACAGAATATCGAGATTGAAAATCTCTCTTACCGAGCTGCTTTTAAGGCACCCCATGTTGTGGAGAGCTTGTCGGCAGGTTCAACAGGCGTTGTAGTCATGAGCCAGGTGATAATCTCAGCGGCAATTGCACCTTTCGGTTCGTCGCCACCATTAGTCTGTATCATCGGAATCAGTCTACCGAGGTTTCCATCGCGAACGATAATCGGATCGGCACGCGTGCCGTCATCGTTTTGTGCGAGGGAGACTTCGACTTCCCAATTACCATCAAGTTGATCGACGTGGAACGGCCGGTCAGATTGGTAATCGGTAAGCGAGGGAGAAATAGCTGCACCTTCGCTGGTGACTTTCATGTCGGTATTATCATCCCACATCACAATATCTGGGATGTCCATCATATTCTGGAGTCCGCCTTCCCTGTTTCTACCAGCCAAGCCCCAGAACATATAATCGGCGTGGTTGATGAAAGTATCACCATCGGTTGTCTCAATGAAGGTTTCGGCGAGAGAGCCGTCGGTTTGTGCGTTGCCTTCAGGATAGATAGCTGGTGGAAAATCACCATAGAGGACACAGATATCCAAGCCGCCGTCGTCAGTGACTTCATCCATCCAAGCTGCTAACGTATCTACATCGCCATCGCTGTCATACCAAATGTTATTGATACCAGCATCATTGAGCATACCGACGCAAATTTCTGCCTGTGCATCGGCTTCAGCCTTACCAATCCACTGCGTTATTCCGGTGTAGATAACGACCTCACCGGCAGCAAGAACGGGTGCTAAAGGCAGTGCCATTAACGCAATAAGCGTTAATGAAAAAAACATATTTCGCATTAAATTTTATCTCCTTCTTTTCAGATCTCCCCATAAAGCGGGAAGTTTCTCTTGAGGATCAACGTCAAGTGCGCCGACAGTCTCAAGGTAGTAGTTGAGAATAATTTCGGCAATGACCTCACCTTTGGGATCATCTTGGTTAGCGGTTTGGTAAAACTGGATGAGCCTTCCATTGGTCTTTGTATTGTGGACGATACAGGGGTCACAGCGATCGGCTTTTTGGGTTCCCGTATCTGTAGCGAATGCGACTTCCAGAACCCAATCATTTTCAAGCTGATCAACGTGGAACGGACGGTCTGTGGCATAATCATCAAGCGTCGGCGTAATTTTCTTGCCTTCTTTCGTGACCTTCATGGCAGTGTTGTCATCCCATTGAACCATGCCTGGGATATCCATCATGTTCTGGATACCGCCTTCTTTATTTCTGCCACCTTTGCCCCAGAAAAAGTAGTCGGCACAGTTTGCGAAGGTATTACCTGCATCAAGGAACCTTTCGGCGACTGTCTCTTTCTTAGCGTCTATACCGACATCATAAATTTCGGGCGGAACGTCACCGAACATGACGATCATATGGTGTCCGTTGTCTACTGTGTGTTTTTTGGTCCAAGCTTCGACAGTTTTCGCTGGACCGTGGAGAATGAGTTCACCGATTCCGTCTTGTCCATCAAGTTCTTCAGCAAGTATTTCGGCTTCTTCAACTGCTTGTGCTTGGCCAATCCATTGCACTGTATCGGTGTAGATAAAAATATCTACTTTATTCGCAGCATAGGCTGTGGGTGCTAAGAGCGCGAGGGATACGGCACATAGTACGCTAGCAACGGTCATAAATAGTTTCACGTGGAAACCTCCTATAGGTTTAAAGCGAGAATCTATCGCGATTCGCGACTGAGATCTTTCGGAGTAGAAGGGATCTGTTTGCTTTCGCGACTGCCTATTATACAAAACGATGTCAACACATTATTGTTGCAAAGTTGCCATCATTTTCATGGTTGCACTAATTATTGGGTATATTTTACGTTTTTCACAGAAATTTGTCAACTGAAAAAATATTTTTTTATGAGATAGGGGTTAACTGTCAGCGGTCGGTTGGTATTTGTCTGAACCAGGATTTGCAGGATTTTGAGGATTTGCAGGATAAGAGTGAGGATGTAGGTTCATTTGTCTGAATCACGGATTTTCGCGGATTTGGCGGATGAACGCGGATTTTAATTAGCTGTCAGCGGTCGGCTGTCAGCTGTCAGTTATCAGTTAATGGATGCGGGTGGGTGATTGCAGATGACTCAGTAGTTATCTAATTTCACAGCTTTTCACAGTAAACGCGAAAAAAGATAATTTCAAGAGAGCGTCATAAACACACGTGGTGACTGGGTTTTTGGGGGTTTATGGAAAAGTTTCTGTGAAGGGTACTGTGAAAATTTGTGGATGGGATTCCCGACTTTTTGGTGAAAGTGCACCGCACTGTGACAGTCAAAGTGCTGTTGAAAGTGTCAGTCAAAGTGTCAGTCAAAGTGTCAGTCAAAGTGCTGTAAGTGACACTTAAAGTGCTCTTATAATTGCTGAAAGTGCTGTCGTCTGTCTGAATGCACGTCGCATTTGGTCGAGTACGCCGCAAATCAGGATTTTCGGGATTTTTAGGATTTGCAGGATTTCTTTTTTTTGAATCGCGGATTGGGCGGATTTAGCGGATTTTCACGGATTTTAAGAGGATTATGAGTTACGGATTATATGGATTTAAAAGATGCATTGATTGGACGTAAGGGTTCCTGTTGACGTGTTGTGTTGGCGCACGGGTAACGGGACGTGAAAAGATACGGAATGCAAAGCCCAGATAACGACTTTACGAGTTTCCAGCTTTACGAACTGGCGGGTGCAGAACCTTGACGTGATTGTAGCTCGGGTTTCCGCTGTCCTGCGTAAGTTGGAAACCCCACGACTTCTTGAGATTTTAAACAGCCTTTTTTACGTGGGATGAACCGGTTTCGGTCCGGAGGACTGTGATGCTGTTGCTGTCAGGCACTCCTGCCACGACTCAGTGAGATTCTAACGGACCTTGTTTTCTACGGATTATAGCGAAATAACAGTCTATCGGATGCTCTGAAATGGCAAGTTTGCATATCTCACCAACACATTGATGATAGATTGCAGAAGTGGCGTATTACGGGCACACTTCACTGAGCTGGTCATACTGCTTCGGATTTCTCTATAAGAATAGGTTCGGTTTCTGATGTCCGTTCTTCGTCAGTCGAACCTTCCGCAACACATCGGATTTCTGACGACACATCATGTGGGATGAATGAACGCTGGCGGGTTCCATTGGCGTCGTCTCCAATGACCTGCCCCCACGACTCTCTGAGAATTTACGCGATAGTTTCCGTGTTGGTATTCTTCCGTCTCTGTTTGGGATCGCGACTGCCAAAGAGACTGCCCACGGACTCGGATTCTTGAGTTTCGAGCGACGTGTTATGCGGTGTAAAGTGGGTTCCCGGTCGTCGCTTCACCGGGTACCTCCCGCACCTCTAAGAGTACTAACTCGTAGAGTCCGTTATTGGGCGTTGCATTCTACATGGCGTATTGAATGATACGCTGTGATTAATTATAGTGTGTATTTTGTATGAAATCAACTATGATCTGTGTGATGTGATGTCGATTTGATGCGGATGTGATGTCGATTTGATGCAGGGGGATATTTTTTTATTGTCTGAATCGCAGATTTTCGCAGATTTAGCGGATGGAGCGGATTTTAAGAGGGTTGTGGGTTATGGGTGGTTGTCTGAATGCACGTCCCATGAATCAACGCCGCAAAACGTCGCTTACCGCTGAAAAGGAAAACTATGGTAGATTTTAGAATTATCTTTACATCTGAACGAGTGACTAACCCCCTAAAGAATCAACGGTATAAATGCCGTATGGCATTTCCCGCCCCTTATCAGGGGGACTTTGAGGCTTCCTAAGAAACAGAGTTATTGGTAAATGTAAACTTACTTATATAATCTACCATAAATGACCCTGCGTTATGTTAAACGAAAATTGACTTTTTTATCGGATGGGATTAAACTGATGAGGATAGTTATGCAGCAACAGACAGGTATGGTTGGGAACAGTTTAGTCTTTATCGAAAAATGACTTAAGCCAGACTCTTTAGTCTTCGTTTCGGGAAAAGTTAATCGAAAATTTGACTTCTTTGCGCAAAATATGTTAAAATTGCTTTGTTAGAGAATAGGGCTATTTAGTTTTCGGCTTTTTGGCTATTTTGATCCAAAAGTCGCGAGTATGGGGAAACACCCAAGCAAAAACACTCGCTCCTACAGAAAGAAGTCAGGATTTGGATATCCCTCCCACTGGAGAACTAAATGCCCCTGGTTTAAAGAACAATCAGCCTTCGGAAAACTTCCATGTCACTCAGAGAAATCCCATTAAAGTGCGAATATCGCTCCGATGTAGCAAACCTTGTCAAAGATTTCTATACACCGTGCCTAAGAAATGCCACACGTTATTATCGCGCAGTTGCCTATTTCACCAGCAATGGTTTAGCACTGAATGTGAAAGGACTGTCCACCTTTATCCGACACGGTGGACAGATGAGTGTAGTAACAGGCATTAAATTAATGTCAGATGACATTGAGGCGATTCAACGAGGCTACGACGCAAAAGAGCAAAATTTAGATTCCTTCCTTGATTGCGATTTTGAGCAAGTTTCCCATGATAGATTAATGTTACTGACATGGCTAATTGCCCATAGTCATTTAGACATTAAAATCGCATGTCCCTTCGATTCAAATACAACCTATTCACATGCAATTTACCATGAAAAAACCGGCGTTTTTTTAGACGATAATAACAACGCTGTAGCATTTTCGGGTTCATCGAATGAAACCGTCGGAGGTCTATTAAACAATTTTGAATCTATTGATGTTCATTGGTCATGGGATGATACTCAAGAACGCGTTCAACAAAAGGTAGATAATTTTCAGAGGTTGTGGAATAACAAGACAGATAAATTGGAGGTAATAGATTTTCTTTATGCCGTTGCGGAAAAACTGTTAATTCATCAGACAGTTTATGAAACAGAACAACCAGAAACAATAGATAAGCCAGAAATAATTGAACAGACTGCTCCATTTTTACCAACAGACATAGCATTAAGAAAGTATCAATCTGAAGCGATTGATGCTTGGTTTGAGAATGGATGCCATGGTTTATGGGAAATGGCAACAGGGACAGGCAAAACGATTACCGCCCTTTCTGCCCTGGCAAAACTGAGGGAGGAAAAGAAACACTTGTTTGTACTTATTGCATGTCCATATCAGCACCTCGTCGATCAGTGGTATGAGGAGGCTGTCAGGTTCGGATTTGAACCAATCTTGGCATACAAAAACTCTACAACTTGGGTGAATCGTCTTAATACCGCCTTGGTGCGATATAATTACGGTGTTCGCGATAGTGTTTGTACTATTACAACGCAACCTACTTTTATTTCTGAAACTATGCAGAAACTGCTATCCAAATTGAAGCGTGGTGCTGTTTTAGTAGCAGATGAGGTACACCATCTTGGGGCAGAACGGAGCCGCCAAAAACTAACCGGTATATTCAATTACCGTCTTGGCTTGTCAGCAACACCCAATCGCTGGTTTGACGCATCAGGCACGACTGCACTCAGGACCTACTTTGGCGATACAGTTTACGAATTTACTCTCAATCAAGCGATTAAAATGGGGTATCTCTGCCCTTACTATTATTATCCATATCTCGTCGAATTGACTGATAAGGAATTTGAAGAGTACGAACGTCTTACGGAAAGAATTGCAAAACTTTATCATCAGGTAGAATCTGGTGAGATAAATGAAGTCCTTGAACGCTTACTGATAAAACGAGCAACTCTTCTTAACCGAGCAGAAAACAAACTGACAAAGTTAGCAGAATTATTGACCGACAAGACTGATTCACTTCATCATACATTGTTCTACTGTGCCCTGGGGAGAATCAATCCAGTTCTTGAATTATTAACTAATTTAGGGTTAAGAGTTGCAAAATTCACAGCGGAGGAATCAGCTGCTGAAAGACAAGAACTGTTAAAGATGTTCGCATCTGGACATCTTCAAGCCCTTGTAGCAATGAGGTGTCTGGATGAAGGCGTTGATGTGCCAAGTACTCGAACTGCTTACATCCTTGCGAGTAGCAGTAATCCGAAGGAATTTATCCAGCGGCGTGGCCGAATTCTCCGACAGTCCCCTGGCAAAGAATATGCAGAGATCCATGATCTAATCGCTGTCCCTCCTATAGATTACCGGCAATATCCGACCACAACCTTCCCCACAGAGCGGAAAATTGTCGGGCGGGAATTAGAGAGATTTAATGAATTCGCTGGAATGGCCTTAAATAAATTTGAGGCACGTGATAAAATATGGGGACTTGCTAAAAATTACGATCTGTTAGGCGTATTAGGAGTATCTTGATGGAAAACATGGAAAACAAAGTAGAAAAATTTAGGCAAACCTTACCGTCTGACGTAAATAAAGTTATTGATAGAGTTCTTAAGGTAGAACTCGAGAAATTGGATATGAAACGACCTCAAGGTATCAAGCGCGAAATCCGCAAAATTATTCAAGAAGAGGTTAGCCTTAGTGAAGATTAACAGTATAACATTGAAAAATTTTAGACCCTATTATGGAAAGCATACTATAAATTTCGCCACCGATGACGAACGCCACGTAACTGTAATTCAAGGTGTCAATGGTGCCGGAAAAACTTCTCTGTTCACAGCCCTTAACTGGTGTTTATATGGTGATGATTTTGTTAAGAAAAACATGGGTCATATCGGTGAATTGGTAAATAGACGTGCATTAGCGGATGGCGGAACGGTTCACACTTCAGTGGAACTTCGTTTTACTTATCAAGGAATTTTCTCTGATCAGGAAGTTGAATTCTGTGCCAAGCGAGAAATACAAACGGATTTACGATTCGAGAGAACAGAACGTACTACGACGCAACTTTCCTTAGAAATTACCAATTGGAGGGAATTTGACGGTACCGAAGCATCAAACTGGATTCAGGCAATAATTCCTGAAAATGTGAGCGTACACTTCTTTTTTGACGGAGAAAAAATTGACAACTTTACTAGGCCAAACCGCAAAACGGAAGTTGAAAGTGCCGTTCGCAATGTCCTAAAGGTCGAAGAAATTGAGCGAGGTATGAGGCATTTAGAAGAAGTCGCTAATGAGTACCAACGACAAGTAAGCAAACATGCCTCAGGCAAGTTAAAACCATTGCTTGAAGTAAGAGAAAGTAAAAAATCCCTCCGCAACAAATTATCTAAAGATATAGAACTACTACAAAAAGAAGTCAGACTTGCTAAAAAACAAAAACAGGATATTGACGCTCGATTGGAAGATATTAAGGGTTTGCGCAAACTGATTGATGAGCGAAAAGCGATCGAATCAGAACTGAAGCGGCTTAAAGAGAAAAAAGTAGAGTACCAAGAGCAAACTCGTAGTTTGGCGAATCAGGGTTTTATCCCTTTAGCAAAACCAGTCCTTGATAAAGGATTGGAAATTCTTCGAGAAATCCGCCCCGGACTTCCAGATACACTTTTGAATGAATTGCTTGATAAGAGACAATGTCTTTGTGGTAGACCTATTCACGACCAGAGTCCAGAAATTGAAACTATCAAGAACTTGCTCAATCAATCCATTTCGACAAATTTGGGTTATATTGCCCAAGAAACTCATGGTGATTTGAAACATTTAGTGCGAACTCATGGTGAAAAAATTCCGAATGATCTAAAATCAGTCCTAAATGATGAGGAAGAATTAGATCAGAACGTTAAGGCGAAAAAAAGACGCTTGGAAGAGATTCAACGCGCATTAGAAAATTTTGATCATGATGAAGCCAATAACTTGGAAAAACAACGCAAAGAGTATGAACAGATTATCCCGAAATTAGAAGGTGAGATAAATCAAATTAAGGGCCGAATTCAAGAAATTGATATGGAAATAACCAAACTAAGTCAAAAAATTAATACTGAAAAGGATTCAAACGCTAAAGCAGAAGAGTTAAAACGGTATTGGAAACTTGCCGACGATTCTGCAAAAGCAATGGGTACAATATTTGAATTATTTGCAGAAAATATGAGAGGACACGTGCAATTAGAAACTGAGAAAATTTTTAAAGATTTAGTATGGAATGGCGATCATTTTCGAGAAGTATTGCTCAATAAAGATTATGAACTCCAGGTAATTGACGAGTCTGGAGAAGATGTACTTCCTGAACTTTCTGCTGGACAGCGTCAAGTTCTCAGTCTTTCTTTTATTGCTGCAATGGCGAAAGTAGCAGTTCAGAAAACAATCCCTCAACTTACGGAAGAACCTTTCCCAATTGTAATGGATACAGCTTTTGGCAGACTTTCCAGAAAACACAGAGAAAATATAACGCGAATAATACCTACCATTGCTAACCAGTTGGTGCTATTTGTAACTGATGAGGAATTACAGGGACAAGCGAAAGTAAATCTTGCCTCCCGAATTGGTGCGGAATATGAATTAGAATTTGATCGGGAAGCGAAAACCTCCAAAATCAAAGAAATTTGGTAGGAGAAAATATAATGTTCTCAAACATTGAGGGAGATAGAAATCAGCAACCCAGCAGACCACGAGATCGTATCCGTATTGATAAGATTCATCATCCTATCTACATAGCATTAACTAAACCCAGAGGGAACGAAAACCGTCAAGATTTACCACCCTTCGAGTCCATGAAAAATATTTTCATGTTAGCCACCTTTATAGGTTACAACGAGGAAAAACGGATTCCACTTGGAAAAGACAAGGAGATGATTTTCGCATGGGCTCGTTTTTCACCTGAGGAAGATGTTCCATTACTTCGAGCTTTAGCACTTGCAGAATCAGAAGATGTTGAAGTGCTAACGGATCAAGACCGAATTCTAACGATTGCTGAAGAATATGCCAACGGTGGAATTGCAGAAATTCGGAAACAGGTTGAAGATATGCCCGGTGATAGAATTACTAACTTAGTGGATTTACTTTTGGGATGGGATCCATACAAAGAAGTAATATCGGAGATTTGGTAAGAACAATTTATTTACCCCAAGTTGCTGCCTATGTAAAAGTTGTTTAATGGTGATTGCGAAAGATATAAAAAGACCTTCAACTAGAAACTTGCAGCCCTCTCCATATAAACCAACTGGAGTAACAACTGTTCAACGAAACTATTCGGGATCTCAACACGTTTGTTCCTGTCGAAGGTAAAGTTCCCATGATGGATATTGACACTTGTAGTTTCTTTCCGTAAAGGTTTAAGAGTGCGCTGTCGTTTGGAGCGCGCCCTCGATAGCATAATCTCAAAACGCTTTATCAGCATAGATAACAGAATCCAAGGACAGATTGAAGCAAAAGACCACAACCTTTGCACATTACTGAATCCAGCTGGTGTTAAAATTGCGTCAACGATATGTTCGATCTCAGGGACATTAACGTGCTTTGATACTATGAAAATAGCGATACTTACTTGTGATTCCACCGTGTCATGCTCGCTTTGATGTACTGCCATCGGTTTTTTAGACCACTCTCTAAACCAAGATTGTGATATAATCCAATCTCACTGAAAGGAGAATCCGATGGCGAAACGAAAACGAAGAAGATTCACGCCTGAGTTTAAAGCGGAGGTCGTTCTGGAGGCCCTCCGCGGTGAAAGTTCGCAAGCAGAACTGTGTCGTCGCCATAACCTCAGCGAAGACCAGCTCTCGAAGTGGAAGCAGCAAGTCGTTGAAAATGTAGCTTCTCTGTTTGCCTCGACGGATAAACACTCTAACGAGGCGACCGAGCGCATCGCACAACTCGAACAGCTTGTTGGACGGTTAACGCTGGCGTTGGAAATCCAAAAAAAAGCATCGACATTGTTGAGTTAACGCCGTCTAAACAACGATACATTGTTGAGACGTTGCGGACGGATTTTTCGGTGCGACAGATTTGTGAGACGCTGGGTTTCAACAAGAGCAGTCTCTATTATCAATCGAAAAGTGACCCGTCTGAAGAAGTCCTGCGAGCGGAAATAGAGCGGTTAGCTGTGCGATATCCGACGTATGGGTACCGGCGTATCACAAAGATGTTGGTGCGTCTGGGATACCCCGTTGGGTATAGACGCGTCGCCCGCTTGATGAAAGCTGCGAATCTCTTGGTGTCCGTCAAACGTATCTGTCAAACGACGACCTCTATTGAGGGCATGCACCCGTGGGTGAATCGCCTCAAAGACCTTGAGGTCTGTCGATGCGATCAGGTCTGGGTAGGCGATATTACCTACGTCCGACTCAAGGCGCACTTCGTCTATGTGAGTCTGCTCATGGATGTCTTCACTCGCAGGATCAGAGGATGGCAGGTGAGTCAACACCTGACCCAACCGTTGACCTTGAGACCCTTAGAGCAAGCATTACGCCAAAGTGTTCCAGAGATCCATCACTCTGATCAAGGCGTTCAGTATCTTTCAAATGTCTATCTCTCGACGCTCGCACAGTATGGCGTTGAGATTTCCGTCACCCGTCGCGGATGTCCTTGGGAGAACGGGTATGCTGAGAGGCTCATCCGCACCCTCAAGGAGGAAGAAGTTTACCTAAATGACTATGAGGACATTCACGATGTCAGAGTCCGCATTGGGCATTTTATCACACAGGTGTATCATCAGAAACGCCCACATTCGGCGTTAGGGTATTTGACACCTATAGAATTCGAGCAACAAAACTTGTCTTAACTTTGCTAAATTGTGGTCTAAATAAACGTTGGCACTTCATGATATAGGTTTGAGGAAGAAATGATGTAAGAACATACCATAACACCCATGCGTTCCTAATATGTGGATCCTATTTCATACGACATGTATAGTATCCATCTGGAAATCCTGCCACCAAATGACATGTCCCAATAAATTCATATCCATCAAGGCAATTTTTGCATGATATAAGCAAAAATTGCAAATTATACTACTATTTTTGCGTATTTACAGAAAGAAAAGAAAATATACAGTCCCTTATTTCCATAGTAACAGCCTTTTTAGAAAAACGCGAATGCTGATTCATTTTTGATAAAGCCAGTGGAAATCTGTATTTTAGACAGTCAACAACACAAAACATGATTAAAAATTTAAGGTTATGACCCAAATATCGCATTCTCTAAAGAAAATTGGCACGAAATTTGCTCTATCTTGTTGTATAATCCTGACATGATTCAGTTTTATTTAATAAGAGGTCACAAGAACGTGTGTACTGTCCTCCTAAACATTTTTCCTGTTGATTGCATATAGCTCTGTAAAAAATCAAATCTTGAATACATTGCTTTTATATGCTAAATTCCTAAGCCCAGTTCACGTTAGATATGTTCAATCAATTTGTTAGAGGAATAATTCAACAAGAAAATCTCTGTTACCTAGATAACTTCGGTTCTAGTCCAAACATCGCTCCGATAGAGTGAACCGTTTCAAAGATTTTTACACTCGGTATCTGAGAAATACTGTAAAACACTCAATCGTTTTAATTATAAGATAGATGAGGTAACCTATGGCTAACTGGCAAGAGATTAAGGTCAGTTCAAAAATATTGGGACACATTAGCGCGGGAATATACCGTAGTCCTGGTGGTGCATTAAAAGAATTAGTCAACAATGCGTTTGATGCTGATGCAAGTCGGGTCGTAATTACCACAAATTGGCCAAGTTTTGACATTATTACATGCCGTGATAATGGTAATGGAATGACTCAAGAGAAGTTTGAACGGATAATGAATAAGGAGATCGGCGATAGTGCTAAACGGGTCATCTCTGATAATGACCCTGGAGACTTGACTAATCAAGGCAGACCTATAATTGGGTGGTTAGGAATAGGAATGTTAGGAGTTGCACAAATTTGTCATGAGTTTAAAGTCATATCACATCACAATGAAACTCAAACCGCTTTCAGTGCAAGTATACGTTTAACGGATTTTCCGCGCGAAAAAGTAAATGAGATTTCTCCAGATGATACTGCCGGCCGATCAATTGATGTCGGAGAATTTAGTATTGATCCCATTGATTACGACCCAAATAGCACAGGGACTTACGTGATTGCATCGGATATGCGTTCAGCTTTTGTCAAGAAATTCCGAGAGACCTCAGACTCAAACAAGGATCCATTACCATTAAGATTTTCAGAATTTTTGAAAAAGATTCATCTCGCTAGATCCGTGTATACTCTTAGTGACTACTGGCAGATGGTTTGGGAACTAACTGTTGCATGTCCAATCCCTTATAAAGATAATGGTCCTTTTGATTGGAATAAAATTGAGGTAGATCCCGAACTTAAAAAGCAGCTAAATGACTTGCAACAATCATTAAATAGAAATCAATTTGAAGTGGTTATTGATGGTTTATCACTACGTAAACCAAACCAATACCCCCTTGCCTCGTTTCAAACGGAAAAGCGAGAACAAACAACAGGATTGTTATTGCCAGTAAGTGAAGATGTAAAGGTATACGGAAGATCTCTCAAATTATCAGGATACATATACTTGCAATATAGTCGAGCAGTAGAACCGATGGAGCTCCGTGGTTTACTAGTGAGAATACGTAACGTTGCTATTGGAACCTATGATCCTACTCTTTTCGCCTATCCAAGTGTCCCAACACCACGCTTCAATTGGCTATCTGGTGAAATTTATGTTAATGCAGGATTAGAATCTGCGCTAAATATCGACCGGGACAGCTTCAACGAGATGGATCCTCACTTCGTAAAACTCAAAGAGATTATTCACAGTTTACTGAAGAAAGAAGCGTTCCCTAAAGCCAGTTGGGCTCAAAGAAGTAGATCTCAGAGAACCCAAGCAGATAGGGAAAATAAAAAACAAGCAAGTATTCAATCTTTAATTCGTCAAGAGTTGGGGAACAATTACACATTGACTTCAACAAATGAAAAGCCACTTCCTCTGACAATTGATACTGAGACAAAAATGATATTTGAAAACGATCAAAGTATATTATTACCTAAATCCAAAAGCAAACGAGATCTTCTACAACGTATCGCTCATGCATATGAAATCTCTATGTTAGTCCCAGAAGAAGAACGTAGGGAGAAATTTTACCAATTATTATCAGATTTTGCAAAGTTAGGTTTACTGTAAATATCCGTAATAACTTAAGATCAGGTAAATTTAGTTTTCGATTGGAGAGAATATAATAATGCCTATTAATTATGAAACAGATCCACTCAAGCATTATGTCAGGAAGTATGGCTGGTTAACAGCGGCTAAACGACAAAAACATGTGATTAGAAATAGATCGAAACAGATACCCTTACGCTATTTTACTTTTTGCGCAGCAGAAGCAATCGATGTCTTTATGTTAGAGCGGGAAGGCATTCTCAAAAGATCCGAGGAAACAGGACGTCTAGAAGGGGTTTATTTCTGTGAAGCGGATCTTCGTAAATTCGGAATAATAGCTGACTTAATAGGTTCACCAGAAAACGGATTCCAGGGTGAATTTGAAAAGATCGTCCTATTTAAGGACGACGAAGAAACATTGGGAAAAACATTAGAAGACGAACAGGAAGACCAAGATCCCTACACGTCTAAAATGCGTGAAAAGCTGAGATACAAGGATAAACATCATCGTCTACGTAAAGCCTTTCCATTCGATATCATCAACCTTGATGTGTGTGGAGTCATGTTTCCCCCCAGAAAGGATATAATGGCACCACTTCTGGAATCACTTATTCAGATTTTAGCGTGGCAAACGGAATCAAAATTTTTGATTAATGAACGCGAGTGCAAACGATTCACATTGTTTCTTACATCTCACATTGATCCAAATGACACCAACCAAAACGCGATTGAACAACTTAAAAATCGAGTCATTCAAAATATCAATACCAACAGTGATTTCCGATCTGCTTTTGTTAGGCACTATGGACATAATCAAGTTAAGAAACTTGCCTACAACAGTTTCGCGGAATTTTTTTCCATCGCCCTTCCTAAATTTATCATACATGAAGCACTATTTCGTTTTGGATGGAAAGTCACCTGTGGTCCGACATATTTGTATAATCGTGATTACAGAAGAGAAAAAAATAGGCAGTATCAAATTATGCATACAGTCTCAGTTTATGAACGTATTCCTGGATTTGGAAAAAGCCTTGATACCCCGCATACAAATCAATACACTCAATCTGTCACTCAACTGATCAGTGATCAGATTAAATGGATTGATGAGATTATTAGAGAGCCTGATATAGAGCGAGAATTAGAAGAAGATTTGAATCAAATTATCAAATTGAGAGATCAGTATTGAAGAACAAAACATTATCCCTAACATGAAAGAAGGTTCGCCAAATCCCCTAATCTTTTCACTCGACCATAAAGCAAGCGCACTCCACGATTCAGATGCGCCCGGAAGTACTTAATAAGCACTTCGTTGTCTTCTCCAAATCCATTCGCTGCACCACGTTCCTCCAAAAGTGCCACAATCAGCGGATCCCATTCTCCCATCAGTGTAAACCGGTTAAATTCAGATCCATCTGTTGTATCGGCTTCAAGTTCCGGTTCACTGGCTTCAGCAAGCGAGAGCATTAATCCAATTCTGCTAAGAACATTGGGTAGTAATCCTGTCCGTCCTTTCAGGATACTGAGTTTATTGCGAGAATCCTCAGAGATGTGAATTCGATTTAACTGCATAGTTTACTGCTTGAAATAGCCTTCCTCTATTGTCGTGTGTCCCTCAGCCTGCTGATATCTCAAATGGAATGTATGCGAGATATGAGGTTTCAATAGAGACAGGAGATGGCCTATAATTTCAGTATCAGTCGAGAGTAAAATGACTTGATGACTGACATAAGGGAAATAGTGTTCAACGAGGAGTCGGCGGTGAATGGTGTCTAAACGACCAAGCGGCGTGTCGAGAATCATCGGTAGCGGTTTACCAGAGGTTTTCGCTAATCCCCATAGGAGGGCAGTCGTGTAAATTTGTTGTTCCCCTGCCGACAATTCATCCTTTGAAATGAAACGATTGTACGTATCATATAAGGTCACAGCAAAAGTTTGCGGATCGAGTTCAACACGTTTGATTCGATCCGGCTTGTGTGAGAGTTGATTGAAACCTTCAACAATGGCATTGCTCAGTGTAACTATCTTTGCCTGTGTGAGTTGTGCACTATATTCGGCAAGTACTATCTGTACACCCTCTACCTGTTTTGGACGTTTAATGTGTGCTTGTCTTTGCTGCTGGGTGCGATATAAGATTTCGCGTCTCTGCTCAGATTTCTCTATCTGATCTTTCAATGAACGAATCGTTTCATTTGCACTTCGGTCTTGTATTTGTAGTTGTCCCAATTTTTTATTCAAGTCTGATAGATCCTCAATTATTGGTTTTAACACATCTTCAGGAGGAACTTTCTGAAGAGCGTTTTCTACCTTTTCCAATTTCGATTGGGCAATCTTCAGGGTATCGTTCAATTCCCTAAATTCTTGCGGCACCTTATTTAGGCAAGCGCCAATCCACTCTAATATAGAATCATACTCAGCAGGTGAACGTTCCCTAATTTTTTTGAAGCAGCGCAATTCCTCTGGGCATTTAAGTGGTTCTGTTAACAACGAGGTAAACTTATTCTGAACTTCTGAAATTTGCGAAGGTTCCAAAGAGGTGTCTGCCCAAAATGCCTCAGATGGAAGGTGCTCAAGTAAGAGATCATTGTGTGCTTTTAAAGCGCGATTTTTTGCTTCCCATTCATCTAATTGTAGCTCCTTAAAAAACTGTGCTTTCAACCGTTTCAGGTTTTCTGGAACTAAGGCGAATGGAAACAGTTCTCCACACTGAACACGAATTTTGTTCTCCAAGTTTTCAACATCAGTTTGGTATTGTTCTCGCTGCTGCGTCAGATTTCCGCGTTGCTGGGCATAATTTCCACCTTCGACTGCCAGCCTATGTTCTTGTTGTTCAATTTCATTTTTTAATGCGTCAATTTGTATTGTGATGTTTTCGAATTCAGTTTCAACATCTGCTAGTTCGCTTTGAAGGTTTTTGATTTCCGATTCAACCTCAGCAATTTCCTCCTGGACCGATTCTGGGCTGTCACGCTTAACCAAACGGTTTGCGTAGATATGCAGATCAGATTGCAATCGATCTACTAAATTTAGCCCAAACAACGCTTTAATTGACTCTCTAAGAAAAACATCATCGCCAGAATCATCTACTAACTTCCGAACGTTCTCACCATCAAAAAAGAAAAACTGGGAAACACCGACAGGAACTAATTCATTAATATAATCTTGCCAGTGTTCTTTTTCAATCTCAGTGTTTAACCTATCATTTTCGTAAATAGTAAGAACTTCTTTAACAGTTTCGCCACCTCTTTGGCGTTTCCATGAGCGTTCAACCGTGTGCCTTCTTTTTTCACCGTCACGGGCATATTCAAATTCAACGGACACAGAGGCATGGTCAATGAATGAATTCGCAGTCGGACTTCGATGCACTATCTCGGAGAGGTAATCGTGATATTCATTATGGCTAATTCGATTACCGAGTGAACGTTTGCCATATAGACAGAGGCGGACTGCGTCTAACAGGGTCGTTTTGCCAGCACCGTTCATCCCACCAATAAGGATTATGGGTTTGTTAGTATTTGGAGTGAGGGTAATAGTTTGCCGACCACGGAACAAGCCTACATTGTTGAGGGTCAGTTTATGGAGGATCATTGTTCATCAGTTTATTCAATTCGTTGCGCGCTTCTTCTTCTGAACGCCAATCCTCGTGGAAAATTTCGTCAATTCGGGATTGTATCTTGGCGCGCCGACTCATTCCATCCATTTGTCTTTCTGTGTCAAGTAACTTTGCAACAAGAGTAACAGGAATTCCTTTTTCAGCACAGACCAATTCCAAGATTTCTTTATCTTTCTTCGTAAAGAAGGTCGTGTCATCAACGACCCAAGCACGGTCTCCAACAATCTCTGCGTAAATTTGTGGTACAGTATCTTGCCAATCTTGGCGTTCGGTACGCCAAATTTTACGTATCTCCTCAAGTTCACTATCTGTGATAAGTTTGATATCCGGGTCAGCCCCCTCTTTTTTACGAACTCGCTGTTGGGTTGTGAGAAGCTTTCTCAAGAGTTCCTTGCAAAATTCTAGTGTGTAGGGACCATGGACGAGTTTATTGTTGAGAATCGTGATTTGTCCATTCCGTCGTCGATATTCTCGGATTTCGGGCTTCTTTTCAGGATCCTGGGTGTCAGCAAGAAAATCTCGGAACTCCAGCAAAGGCAGCATCCATTCCTCACCGTTATCAATAAGCCCTTCCATTGCTTTGTCCTTTGTTACAACAGTACATGTCCAGCACCCAAAACGGCTGTTTCCACAAGATGGAGTCGTTTCATCAACAACAAGAGGGCATTCGCCTTGGGCACTTGTGTTCCTATAGAGTGTTACTAACTGTCTATTATCACCACCCCATGGGGATGGATTGGATAACAGGTACATCCAGACATCTTCCATTGTAAAATCGACCACAGGTGTATAAACAAAGGCGTTGGGCAGCGTTGTGTGTCGAGAGAGGAGTGAGTCTTTTATGCGGTGCAAACTTAAAACTTGATCGCGTGTTGTACTTTCACCCTTGCGAACCCCAAGAACCATAATAACTTCACCGTGTTCAGCAACCCTGTCTAAGACAAATTGATTTGCTGGTCGGATTTTCATTCGATCGGTACACCACCGGAAGCGACTGTACGGAGCGGGGTAACCTTTACCGATAAGATTGACCCAGAAGGTATCCTCAGTCTTTGGGCGGACGAGAGCTGTTTGAAACGGCATTTCTTGTTCGCGTGCGGTCGTTTCGATTCGCTCCAAAGTCCCAGTAATGTAACTCACAATCACCGGAGTCTCGACCAATGTATCAGATGAAATCACATAAACAGGATACTTCCGTCGTTCTGGCGGAAGCTCAGCAAGAGCATACCAGATCAGTTGAAGTGCAGTAGTTGAATCTTTGCCACCGCTATATCCAATGACCCAAGGGCGCGCGTTTTCAAGATATACATCTTGAATTTCGCGATGGATATCGTCTGGAGTCCGTGAATTGAAGATGCTGTAGGGGGTCTCTGCCATAAATCTTGTACCTTCCGGCAAAAAGTGTGTAGAAAATATAACGCTTGATTTTACAGGTTGGTACATAAAGTATACCACGATTTAATTTCTTTTTGCACATTTTTTCTGAACAGATAAATTTAAAAAATGGAGATTGCTAAAAGGGAAGAGCCTGTAACTATCTCCGTAGCCTCGGTCCACTGCGAAGCATATATGGATGCCGTTCTTATCAGGCTAAGGAGTGCGAAAGGAACGCTCCGATATAAACATGGTGCCCTTACAGGGTTAGTTTAGGCACAAATATCCTTTTACGGAAGACTGGCGAGGTTAGGAAACCTCGCCAGCGGAGAGGGTTTTTGTGGTGTTGTTGTTAGCGCAATGTTTACATATTTTTGGATTTTACTATAAACGCTCTTGGCTAATTTCACTGAGTCGGGATGTTGTAATCCTAATTTGCTCAAAAATGGCATTTGCGTCAAAATCAATTGTCCAAGCACCTTTGAAAACGAAGTGGTGTGTCCCTTCGGGCAGTGATTGAGGTTTTTTATCAACTGCAAAAACTGCTATTCGGGCAGAATCGACAAAGTAACTATTGTCGAAGTTGTCGAAGAATTCACCATCGCCGTTAGTCCAAAAAAACACATAAGGTTCGTGTTCCCTAAAATAGTCGGGATCCCCGATGATATAGTTCCCAGGTGGTAATGTAGTAGATACTTTTGGCATGTGAACTTGTTCCTTTTAAGTCAAGGCACCCACACCCTAAAGGGTGGGGCTTCTGCTTCGTAGCAGTCAGCCTTCCTGAGAAGGGCTTACGTCTGCTCCACAAGGGGACCCAAGCAGCCCCTAAGGATATTGATAGCGGCATTTATATCCCGATCGTGGTGAGAACCACATTCAGGACACGTCCAGTGTCTATCACTTAGCGTTAGATTTTCGTTGTGGTGTCCACAATCCGAGCAAGGCTTGGTCGTGGCAGTCCACTGTCCGACTTGAGAGAACTCACGATTATGTTTGAAACACTTGAAGTTCAACACCTCAACACATTGACCAAAAGCAAGATCAGAGACTTTGCGTCCCCACAGACGTTTCATTGCTTCAAGGTTCAGCGTCTCAGTGGCGATAAGGTCAAAGCGTTGACACAGATCATGGACCAGCTTCCAATGCCAATCTTTACGCTGGTTGGCAACTTTTTGGTAAAGACGGGTGAGTTCTCTTATCGCACGCCACCAGTTCTTAGAACCTTTGACCTTGCGACTGACGCTTTTGTTGAGGTGTCGGAGTTGCCTCAAGGACTGTTTCAGAAATTGCGGGTGTTGTATCTTCTCACCCGTGTTCAAGGTCAGATAGGTATCCATGCCGAAGTCTGCACCTACACTTTCACCTGTAGTGGGCAGCACTTCTTTAGAGATGTTATCTGTGATGACATACAAATAGTATTCACCGCAAGCATCCCGAAGGATTTGGATATAACTCACATTCCCATGCCAATCGCGATGGCGGTGATAGAGGATATTGCGACGCTTGAAGACGAACTTCTGTTTCGTTATGTCCCATTCTTTGAAAGACAAGCGGACATACCCCTTTTCCAGTGTGTATCCCGTCTGGAACTTCGCAGAACGGTATCTCTGCTTTTTCTTGAACTTCGGGGGTCCTACACGTCTGCCACGCTTACCGTTTTCAAGCCAAGTGAAGAATCTTTGGTAGGCGATATGGATACGGATGATCACCGCATCGAGTGTATCACGGGGTATCCACACCCAGTGCTTCTTGGTGCGTTTGAGAAGTTTTGTCAGATGCGGTTGCAGTCGATAACGTCCGGCATATTTACCATAGATACGGTAATAGCGTTTTTCCAACCGCAGGAAGTGGTTATGGACGTCAGCAAGGTCATCAAGAAGATTTCCCAATCGTTTATTTTTCCGATGGTTGCGTATCTTGTATTTATAGGTTCGCATACTATAAGTATATCATATTATTGACGCGATAGCAAGTCATAAACACACAATGGAGACGGACTTTCCTCCCCTACCTCGGTTCATGCCATAAGGAACCTGAATACCGTTGATTCAGGTAGGGTCTCCAGTCCGAAGATTAGATGAAGTTTTCTTAAGGGAAACTTTTCCTTGCTATCTATACTAAACTTTGGACAATTTTAAGGATTCTCGTGCGGTAGGTTGAGACCGGTAGAAATACCTAAGGGCTCCTATAAGATTTGCTCTACAAATGCCGCCCCGCTGGGGCTATGGAGGTAGGAGCACTTGTGTTTCTATAGACATGCCGCCCCGCTGGGGCTGCGCTTCTGTCTGATTGAAATCCTTTTTTTATGAGTTACCGCTTTGTGGAAAACTCACAGAAAAATAGAGAACGCTTTGAAAACTCAATACGCACGCAATACGAATTGTCCAAACTTTAGTATCTATAGTAAATTTTCAATTGCTGATAGATTGTGAACCGGCGAGGTTGCAAACCTCACCTCCCAATTTCTAAAAGAAAATCGGCAAGGTTAGGAAACCTCGCTAGCGAAGGGATAGTTTTCTTATCCTTTCGGCGGATGGGGATCATTTCCGTGGCTATCAGATCGTTGAATTTTGCCATCCTTGCCGTGGATGAGAAACTCAGTTTTCTGATTTCGACTCACTTCCCGTCCGTACTGCTCAGCATCTTTTTTCGTATCAAAATGCCTTGAAGCTCTTGATGATCCACCTCTTTTGACATCCCATCCGCCTTTGTCCGAGTTAGGGACGACATGATGTGTTTTGCGTGCCATGTTGATTACCTCCTTTATATGAATTTACATACCAATATTATAATATGTAAAGTATAAAAGAATCAAGGAAAATTGCCTTGAGAGAATTATGGTCGTTCAATTGAGGGAAAAATAGAATGATCGGTGAAGTGATAGTGAGGGGTAAACGACTTATCGTCGCAAATCAATTCCCATTACTGGAAAATGTTGGTCAAAAGCAAATGCCTCAACGACGCGATTCTCTCTGCACACGACAAAACTTGTGCAGTCGGTGAAGGACAATCGCGCCGAATCATACTGACTAAAAAGTGCTTTTGCTTTCAAAAACAGGTCGCTATCAATTGTTACAAGAATAACATCCGTCGCGCTTTCTAAGTGTTCAATATACCTCAAGAACAGAACTGCCATGCGGTGACTTTCGTCATATCTGAGGCGAGTTACGGTTTCATCAATCACGTAGTCAGTGGTTAAGAGTTGGATTTCTCGGTATCTTAGGTCGTTGTAGATCGCCATGGCTTCACGATGGTGTTGATCCCTGGGGTTAGAGATAGCAATCCATGCACCAGTATCAACAAAAATCATAGTTTCGTTTCCAATTCATAGATAACATCATCATGATTGACCGAAGCATCAGTCCGGTCAGATTCTGCCATTCCAATCATTTCCCTAAAAATAGCGTCAGCTGCTGCTCTTTGATTCTGCTTGATGATTTCAGGGATGCGTCCACTCTTTACAAGAACAATGAAGTATGCAAGTGTATCTGAGGCACTGTTTAAGATATTGGCAAAAATATGCCATGGCTTCTGACTTTCCACATCAAAATGTTTTGCTATTTTTAAATAGTTTTCCCCTTTCCGATAGGTACTTCCACTTAAACGAAGGTTTTGAAGCTTCCGTAGAAAAGCAATGTGTACTTCAGCACCTTCAAAGTTGTTCAAATGCAAGGCAGCTTCAAGGCGGTCAATATCACTTTTATTTTTTAACGCTTCCCGCTTCTCATAAGGAATCAATTTTTTTAGTGATTCTTCATTCAGGGAATCAATGAGTATCTTGGCAAGACTTAACACCAAACTATCAAAATCACATTGTTCATCGGTCTCAGGAATATTTAACGATTGTAAGTGATGTGTGTCGGTAGGACACAACGGCAGTAACCACTGCCAACCCAAGTGTGTTTGACTCGCTTTTTGTAAATCATGATAACGTTTTTTAATATTCATCCTGCCCTCCTTTCTGTTATCGCACAGAATATGTACTTGAAGTATATCACATTTTTCGCTTGTATTGCAAACAGGTTTCGTCTACACTCATATAGCAATTATGCTTATGGGGGATAATAACATGACTGTCCGAGTGGGTATTATTGGTACGGGTGGTATTTCACGCGCACATCAGGCGACTTATGAAAAAGTGGGTGGTTTTGAAATCGTCGCGGTGTGCGACATTATTAAAAGTAAGGCAAACGAAGCTGCGGATCAGTGGGGTGTCCCAAGAAAGAACGCCTTTTCAAGCTATAATAAAATGCTTGAAATGGATGAGATCGATGCTGTGAGTGTCTGCACTTATAATCAAGGACATCGCCGACCGACTGTAGCGGCATTGAATACGGGTAAGCACGTCCTTTGTGAGAAACCGATGGCGGCGACGCTCCCAGATGCGACTGCTATGGTCCGGGCAGCAAAGGCTTCGGGCAAAATTCTGCAAATCGGCCTCAATCCGACATTTGATCCGAGGATTCAATTCATAAGAAAGGCGTACGACGCGGGATTGTTCGGCGATATCTACTACTCTGAATCTGCAGGGTGCCGACGCCGTGGGAACCCTGGACATACATTCATCTATAAAAAGACCGCAGGTGCCGGTGCTACCGTCGATATTGGTGTCTACAACATGCACGCTTCGCTATTTGCGATGGGGTACCCGAAACCTGTGCGTGTCTCCGCGATTACCGAAGATTACATCTCTCAGCAAGATCCAAGATTTAAGGGTATCATGGATGTTGAAGAGTTCGGTGCGGCGTGGGTGCGGTTTGAAAATGGTGGTGTAATGGTGTTCAAAATCTCTTGGGCAGTGCATCAGGACTCACTCGGTGGCAACTTCCATCTTGGAACGAAAGCGGGGTTCTCGTTGAATGGACCGGTTATTTATGCTGATGCGTATGACGGTGAGCTCCAGAAGTTTGTCGAATCGGAGGGATTAACAGCCGAACCGAACCCGCCAGAAGGAATGACGACGATCCAGTTCTCTGGATTTCCTCAATCTGATAACTGGGCAGCACAGATGATCGCATTCGGTGAAGCCGTCAAAGCGGACGCACCATCCCCGATACCGCCAGAGGGTGTCCTGCTCACGAACGTGATTATGGATGGTATCTTCCGTTCGCATGCCGCGGGAAAAGAGGTTGCGGTAAGGGTGCCTGAAATTTAGTAAAAGGAGAGAAGAGTATGACTATCCGAGTTGGTATTGTTGGTACAGGTGGTATTTCACGTGCACACCAGCGGACCTACATGAAAGTAGGCGGTTTTGAGATTGTCGCTGTCTGTGACATTATCAAAAGTAAGGCAAATGCAGCTGCTGAACAGTGGGGTGTCCCGAAAAAGAACGTCTTTACAAGCTACAACAAAATGCTTGAGATGGACGAGATTGATACAGTCAGCGTTTGTACTTATAATCAAGGGCATCGCCGACCGACTGTTGCAGCACTGAACGCCGGTAAACACGTCTTCTGTGAAAAGCCGATGGCAGCTAAACTTCCAGATGCGACCGCTATGACTCGGGCAGCAAAGGCGTCAGGTAAAATCCTACAAATCGGTCTCCATAGTACGTTTAATCCGAGACTTCAGTTCGCTAAGAAGGTAATCGATGAAGGGTTCCTCGGCGATATTTACTACTCTGAATCTTCAGGGGGTAGACGGCGTGGGAATCCGGGACGGACGTTCATCTATAAAAAGACTGCGGGTGCTGGTGCGATTGTCGATATTGGTGTCTACAACCTACACAACTCGCTATATGCGATGGGCTATCCGAAACCGGTCCGTGTTTCCGCTATTACGGAGGATTATATCTCTCAGCAAGATCCGCAGTTCCGCGGTATCATGGATGTTGAAGAGTTCGGTGTGGCGTGGGTACGGTTTGAAGATGGCAGCGTGCTGGTGTTTAAGATCTCCTGGGCAATTCATCAGGATTCACTGGGTCCGAGTTTTTGTCTCGGCAAAGAGATGGGTATTTCTCTGGACGGACCGGTTATTTATGCGGATGAATATAGCGGTGAACTCAAGAAACTGGTTGAATCAGAAGGCTTGACTGCTGAGCCGAACCCGCCAGAAGGGATGACGACTATCCGATTGTCTGGATTCCCGGAGGTTGATGTTTGGGAAGCGCAGATGACAGCGTTCCGAGAAGCGGTCAAAGCAGATGCGCCGTCGCCGATACCACCGGAGGGTGTGCTTCTTACGAATGTGATTATGGATGGGATCTTCCGATCGCATGAATCGGGAAAAGAGGTTGCGGTTCGGGTACCTGAGATTTAGGCGAAACGGATAACGTATATCCATGCGCGCATTCCGCGGACATCTACTGTCAATTGCTGATTAACTTTGAGAGCACGCCGTTGTTTCAGTTCATTGTTAAACAACTCGCGTTGTGAGGTAAGGAGTACCATTCTTCCTCTCGGTTTCAGGACGCGTTCATATTCTCTGAGACATCGGCGATATAAATTTGTGAGCTGTGGAACATTCCCGATTGTCTCGCCGAACGGCAGGTTACAGACGATTTTATCGACTGTGTTTGGATGTAGCGGTAAGGAGCGTGCGTCCCAATGGAAGAATTGACGGGGTTGATGTTGTCTACCAAAGTTTGTTCCAGTAGCGTCTAACGCCTCTGTAGAAACATCGCCACCAATCAGGTAACGGTAGCGACCGATAAGTGCGCGCTCCAATAGAATCGTGCCAGCACCACACATGGCATCTAAAAAAACATCGTTCGGATGTGGCTGTGAAAGTCTCACCATGCTATATGCTATGGTTGGTTTAAGGGATGCGGGGATATGCGCCTGTTTATAGGGTCGCTGCGCCATATCGTTCTTAGAAAGCTTGATGCTGATGTAACCGTCGTCCCCATGTACCTCTGCCCAAACGTCCAACGCTGCGTTCGATTTAGCCAAATACCAACCGCGTTCTAAAAACACCCTTTCTACCACCTGTTGCAGATCAAGCCGTCGGAAGTTGCGTTTTCCAGACAACCGACTTGTTACGCGAAACGGCATCCGCCTCCGCATGTTGATGCCGATCTGTCGACAACATGCAGAGGTCTGCTTGAAATTGAAGCGGGCGAGGGATCCGCTTAATATCGCCAAGGAGCTCCGCGAGCGGGTCATTTTTGGCGTCTGCTTTAGGACGAGAAAAAGGTGCTCTGCTGTTCGTAGGGATAACAGGTCGCGTGGGTTGCCTGTATATTGGAAGAGGAGCCGTTGCGGTTTGCGCTCAAGGATTTTTAGGTGTCCTGTGTCGCTAAAGCGTTCGGTTAGTTCTTCGCGTGCGATTGTTTCGAGTCCTGGGTTTACGATGATTGAATAGAGCATGTTTGATTACGGCACACGGAGTGTGTCTACTATTTTTCAAGTCAAAGTATACAAGTCGCGAGCACAGCTCGCTCCTACAAGAAGATGCGCCGGCAGCGTGGAAGCCAGTTGGTACTGTTACGGCACACGGAGTGTGTCTACTACTTTTCGGGCCAATTGAGGTAGCGGTGGAGGAAACGGAATGTGGCGTCGGCGTTAATTTGATGTCCGCCGTCAAAGAATTCGATTTCTGTTCTATCTGCGATACCCAGTTGCACATAAAGCCTTCGGACAACAGCGAATTCGTGGGCGACCCATTCATCGGGGGCGACGCCGTCCTCGTGTCCGCGTTCAACCATGAACGGACGCGGGGCAATTAATCCCGCCATCTCGCCATAGTTGAATGTGTTTCCTAAATCGAACTCCGGCATCTCATATTCCCCACCGAACATATAACTATAGCGAGAATCAAACGTTGCGTTCTTGACGATCCATTCGTTGAAATCAGCGGAACAGATTGAGCAGGCATATCGATCAAGCACTGCTGGAACCCGCATCGCTGTCTTTCCGCCGTAAGATAGACCGTAAAATCCCATTCGCTCTGCATCAACGAAAGGTTGCTCGGCGAGCCAGTCAAGCGTCCGTTCATGCTGACGAATGATCAGCGAGAAGAGCGACCATTTTATCGGGTTCGCCTTGCGTTGGATGACACGGAAGGCATCTTGACCGATGTAGGGATTCTGTGGCGCGTAGGCGATGAATCCTCGGTCTGCCAAATGCGCGGCGTAGGAGTAATAGACGGATTCTATCTTCGGATCGGCTGTATCCTGGGGTCTCCCCTCTAAACCGTGCTGACAGACGACAACGGGACGCTGTTCTCCGGGTTGAAGATCGTTCGGGAGCAGTAAGATGCCGTAGGCGAAAACGTCTTTCCAGACATCAAGGACTACCTCATATCCCTTCCAATTGGGTTCATCATAGATGAGCCGCGTTCTCGGATTGGCGGGTGCATCGGGTGGTGGACATCTCCCGATAACTTCGTCCCAGAAATAGGTTTTGGGATCGGCGCATGTCTCCTCCCATCGTGCCAGAGAAGTGGTATCGGTCTTTTCCCAGAAGAACTCTTGCCGTCGTGTTGCTGCTTCTCGTAGGAAACGCTGCGTCAGGTCAACGAATTGCATGAATTGCCGTTTTTGTCGGGCTTCGTAATCGAAATCGTCAACAGTTGATGGAGAAAGCGACTGGTGTCTCTCAATACGGGCGTCTTCAACACCAAGCTGGGTAAGCAGTGTGGTTAGGGTTTCTTGTGTTCCCGGTAACCCATCCTCAGAAGAAATAAGATGTAAAACGCTTTCACAATCAAGTTGTTGATAGAAGGCACGTGCGCGGTCAAATTCTGCTCTTACGGAATTGATCGGTGGTGACACCAATTGTCCGGGTGCTCCACCACCACGTCCAGCGCGAGATGCTGGTGGACCTGCAACTTCAGGTCCGCGACTCGCTTCGATAATTAACGGACGGGGTGCGATGAGGCTCGCGATATCGGCGTCGCCAAATTCGTGTGTTAGCCCCCATACGTTCCGGTAGATTGGTTCCCGCCAGACCTCTTCTCGCGCTTGAAAATAGCCGCTAACAGCGGTCACCTGAATTCGTGTATCCGCAGCGGCACTATAGAGCGCAACCAGTCCACCTTCGCCGTAGCCGATGACACCGATTGGGACATCGGCATGCGACATCCAGTCCACTAACGATAGCACCTTCTGTACCTCGTAGCCGATGATATGCCTTCCGAGTTGATACGCCATCCGATAGATGAATTCGCGATGGGGTTGATTCGTCATAGCCCCGAGGATTGGATTGCCGGAATAGGTATCGTCGCGGTTAATGAGGAGCGGGACAACAACACGGCATCCTGCTTTTGCTAAATGCTGTGCAAACCGAGCGTTCAAGGGAAGATCCTCTGTCACTCCAGCGATCATCTCAGGCGTCCAGTCTGCATCGGGGAGGGCAATGATTTGGGCAGAAATCGGCACATTGTGCTTTGGTTCTAATAAAAGCCCTTCACCGTCAACCTCATCAAAAACCTGCCACCGGACACGGGATATAGTGTAATTCTCACCCTCTGTAATCTGCGCGGAGGAACGTGTGGTGGCTATGTAGTTCAGTTCTTCGATTGGCAGACGCGCATCGAGGCACCCAATCTGTTTCCTAAACCGTTCTCGATTCGGTTCGACAGATTCAGCATACGCATCGTGAGAACTGTAATCTCGATTCCATAACGTTTCCCGTTTTTCAGAGGCGCGCGCCACGGCATCGCTAACATACCCATCAAGCACTTCAACCATCTGTGCGGCAAGATCTCCTTGTAACGTCAAAGGGGTTGTTCCATGTAGTGTTTGCGCAGCTTCGTTTGACATGTGGGGTCCTTTCGGGTAGTTGTCGGTTGTCAGCTGTCAGCTGTCAGCGGTTGGGGTTTGATAGGATCCATTTTAAATGATTCCGTCTTGTTTTAGCTTTTCAACCTCATCTGGATGCATTTTTAACAAACCCGTTAAGATGTCGGTTGTATGTTCACCGAGATTTGGTGCGGGAGCGTCAACACTTCCAGGGGTTTCTGATAGTTTAATGGGCACTCCTGGCACCTCTACCTCACCCGTGATTTGGTGTGCGATGCGTGTAATCATTTCCCGCGCTTGTACTTGGGGGTGGGTGACGACCTTGTCCATCGCATTGATGGGACCGCACGGGACACCGATTTTACCGAGCGTATCGATCCAGTCGTCCGTTGTGCGTTGGGACATAATATCCGAGAGAATTGGAAACAGTTGACTGTGATTTTCTGTCCGGTCGGCATTCGTCTGGAACCGTTTGTCCGAGATGAGTTCTTGCCGATCAACGTGTTCACAGAACTTTGCCCAGAGTGTATCGTTTCCGAGAGCGATGATAACGTGTCCGTCTGCAGATGCGAATGCTTCAAACGGGGTAATCGCGGGGTGTCTGGCACCGAGTGGTTTTGGTGCTTCACCCGTCGCGAAGTAGCGAACGACTGCATTTTCTAAAACAGCAACAAGGCTATCTAACATTGCTACATCAACGAACTGTCCTCTGCCGGTTTGGTTGCGGTGGTGAAGCGCGGATAGTATACCGATCGTCGTAAAGAGGGCGGCAGTGATGTCGCTGATAGAAGTACCGACTCGGACGGGTGGTCCGTCGGGTTCACCAGTGATACTGATAATGCCGCCCATGCCTTGGATAATCATGTCATACGCGCCTTGCTGGGCATAGGGACCGGTCTGTCCGAAACCTGAACATGCAGCATAGATGAGCGACGGATGCTCAGATTTGAGCGTGTCATAATCCAAGCCCAATTTTTCCATCGTTCCGGGTCGAAAATTCTCCACGAGAATGTCCGTCCGCTTCAACAATTGCTTGAATATTGCTTGCCCACGCTCGGATTTAAGGTTGAGCGTCAGACTCCGCTTTCCGCGATTTACGCTCATGAAATAGAGGCTAAAACCGTTTTTGAAGGGACCGAAATTGCGAGATTCGTCCCCTGTGCCGGGTTGCTCAATCTTGATTACTTCTGCGCCGAGATCGCCGAGAAGCATCGTCGCATAAGGACCGGCGAGAACTCGTGTCAGATCCAAGACCTTCATACCGTCAAGGGGACTTGCCATTTCTCATCTCTCCCGATGGATTCTGTGAAAGCGAATTTACAGTTCCTCGCCAACAATGAGACGGTACGCTTCGCGGTATTTCTCACTTGTTTTGGAGATAACAGTCTCCGGTAATTCGGGTGCGGGTGGTTGTTTGTTCCAACCGATTTCGGAGAGGTAATCTCTGACGAACTGCTTATCAAAGCTTTGTTGTGGCTTACCGGGTTCGTAGAGGTCGGCGGGCCAGAAACGGGAAGAATCGGGTGTGAATACCTCGTCAATGACGATCAATTTCCCGTCGCGCTGTCCGAATTCAAATTTGGTATCACAGAGGATAATTCCAGCACTTTCGGCGTGTTGGCTGGCGGCTCTGAAAAGCTCGAAGCTGGCATCGATTAACCGATCTGTCAGTTCGCTGCCTACCTCATTCCGCATCTCTTCAATGGAAATGGGTTCGTCGTGTTCGCCTTGTTCTGCTTTGGTCGTTGGCGTGAACAGGAGTTCTGGCAGCCGATCCGACTCTTGTAACCCGGCGGGGAGTTTTTGTCCACAGATTTCACCGGTCTCCTGATATGATGACCAGCCAGACCCGGCGAGATACCCGCGCACGACACACTCAACATCAACACGTTCTGCTTTACGAACAAGCATGGAGCGTCCCTTTAAGAGATCGGCATCAGGCTGTAAGAGGTCGGGATAATTTTCAACTTCTGTCGTGATGAGATGATTGTCGGCAACAGATTCGGTATAGTCGAACCAGAATTTGGACAAACCGGTTAAGACTTTTCCTTTATCAGGGATTCCGTTCGGTAAAACGACATCAAAAGCGGAGATGCGATCAGTGGATACAATCAGGAGTTCATCTCCGAGGTCATAGAGGTCTCTCACCTTGCCGCTGTGGGCAGGTGATATGTTGGTTAATTGTGTAGAAGTGATAACGTTTTGAGACATATTTTTCTCCTAAGCTATGGTTATCAGTTATCAGTTGTCAGTTGTCGGTTACTGTGGTAGAGGCACACTTTTGCATTGCCACAAATCATTTTATCCAAAAGATTTTAAACAGGACAGTAAAACAGTGTCCTATTGTTTCAGCAGATTTTGTAGCACTAAGGCTGTCCTGTTAGCTGTATCAATTTGGAGTGCCTTGTTGGTCTCCTGTGTTGCAGCCTGAATCTCGCCGAGGTAGTAGTAACACGATGCCTTCAGCGCATAGAGGTCGGCTTTGGAACGATAGTCGTGCCGAAAGAGGTATTGGGCATCGCCTTGTAGTGCGTTATCAAGCGCACGGATAGCCGCTCTGAAATCGGTAGCGTCTTTATTCCGTAGATATAGCACGTTCGCGAGACCGACCCATGCATCAGCATTTGACGCATCAAGTTGAACAGCGTTCTGGAACGCCTCCTGGGCGAGCGTTGGGTTTAGCGATAGACTAAGATGACTCCACCCTACGCCGTTGTGTGCATCAGCAAACCCTTCATCGAAATTGAGTGCGCGCTCAAAACTGAGTAGTGCCTGTGCATAGTTACTTGACCCGTAGAAACGCCAGCCCGATTCCGCATGATTTACCGCACTTGGGGTGTCTGTCTCGGAATCTCTGGAGCAGCCACTCTGCATCAAAAGACAGCAGGCGATCATCCCCGTATATATTATGTGAAGCGTGGTTTTCAACGCAATAGAAGGCATAGTGGGCATTCCAATACGAGACGAGGTTAAACCGAGTCTACAGCTTATTCAGATTTAAGCGTTGCCAAAAGTGGACTTCGGAGTGCTATAGCAACAGCGATAGCATTTGCAATTATACCAAAACCGAAGATAAAAAGCAAGGTAATTGTGAGTGAAAGCCACGGGAAGGAGGGAAAGTGTCCTTGTGCAGCAAGCACTGCTGCAAGCCCAGCAACAATTCCGATTAGCATACCGACAGTAAGCAAGAAGCAGCTTTCGAGGAACAGCATTCGAGAGAGGAGTTGTCGGCGGAACCCAAAGGCGCGTAGGGTGGCGAGTTCACCACGACGTTCAATAATGTTTCTAAAAAACACCAATGCTAATCCGAAAGTGCCGAGTAGTACACCTAAACCACCAAGACTCTGAAAAGTGGAAATATAGGTGTTTTCAACCGATCGGTAACTTGCTAATCTCGCAGACGCCGATGTAATATCAAATCCATAGTCGCCCAATGTTTTTTCTAAGACCTGCGCGGTTGCCTCTCGCATCTCTGGAGGCGTTTTGATGAGGAAAAATTGGTAGCCGCTCTGGCTTGGGAAATACTTCGTGAAATCGGACTCTGAGATAATCAGTTGGCTTTGGAAGAGGCTATTTTCAATCGTCTCAAGATCTAAACGCAGTGTTTTTCCAAATTCGTCTTCTATCAGAAAATCATCATCAGGATTGTGGTGTAAGATCCAACGGAGCGAGTTGTCATCACCGATAGCGGGAATTTTTCCTTCTTCGAAACTGACGAGTTCCAATCTGTTCCAAGGCGGTCTTATCAACAGAGTACCGGAGGCACCCAAAACTTGTGGTTTTTGGGGCTGGTAGAGATTCAGGCAACTGACATCTTCGCCGGGAAGTACGCGAAATGGAATGATCTCCGAGGCGTTGAGAATTTCAGAATCTTTCTCAGAGAATCCGAGTTCAAATCTGCCGTCAGATGTATTTAGGCTATGGTGTAATGGGAGGGCAGACTCAGCAACAAAGGCGTATTCTGTCTCTGGTGGTGCATCGTGCCGATTTGCGCCGACTGCGACGATAATACAACATGCCAGACTGATTGTTGTGACACAGGTCGTACTTCGTCCGGGTTGGCGTGCAGCGTTTTTGAGGGCAAAGCGCAATCTACTCAACCGTTTTGGCACATTTTGTGAAGTCAGCCATTTATTAAATGCCAACCATCCCACACCCAGAATAGAGAGCGTGGACATTAGAAATTTGAAGACAGGATGCTCAAAGAATGAAAGGACCTGATCATGAATCCAAGCACCAAAAGAGAAATATGCTATTACTGTGCCTATAATGAGACTTATACAAAAGAGAGGGTAAGCTGAATTGACATCTTCGGGAGACAACTTAGCAATGTTTTCATCTGCTTTACGGAATGCCAAGCGGAGAGAAACGTACATAAGAACAACTACTATAATAAGACCAATAAGACCCGCCCATCCATCGGTAAAGACTCTACGTCCCAACATGATACCAATAGAAATACCAATGGCAAAAAGTGTAATTTTCATTGCGCGACGCATTGATTCAGGAGAATTTTGAGTTTTCGATTTGAGATTGGCATCATCAAAAACAGTACCACCAGCGAGAAGCGAGGCAGTCGAAGTCCGTCCTACTCTGACAACAGCAACACGAATAGAATTCATAATAACGACCAATGTTACGGCTATACCTATGAGTAGACTCCACAAACTTGCATGAAATTCTATAAACGTCGTCCCAATAGCAGGCAACCACCACGTATGCAGTCCGAATATCATCAGTTGTGCGTACCCAATCGCGAGTAGACACCCCAATAGGCTACCAATCCCAGCGATAATTCCGCCCTCAAAAAAGAAACGGCGGCGGATTTTGGCGAGTGAATAGCCGACGGCTTGTAGAATACCGATTTCACGCGCCCGTTGCTCAACACCTATACGAAAGAACATCTCAACGAGCCAGGCAACTGCGAGGATAATAAATATGCTTAGACTGCTAAACAACATCCCAAAATCCGTGGCACCCTTAGAGGCTTGAAGTCCATCTGCTCGGAGGTCAAGGAATTGGAAACCTATCTGTTGGGGTTGAATCTTTTTGAGGAATTCGGTTTCAAAAAGTGCTCGCGTTGCGTGAATGTCTACGTCCGGAGGAACTGTCATCCGAATAGTAGTGAGATCACCGAATCGATTTTTCCAGAGCTGCTTGCCTGTCTCCAGCGAGATAAATGCTTTTGGCGTCGGACCGTATTCATCCCAATAGGTTTCGTCCTGACTACGAATGAGGGAGTAATCAATTGGAAAAGGAGACTCCCACTCGGACATATCAGCGGTGTCGTGAATGCCCGGAAATTCGGGGATGATGCCTCTATCGGCGGCGATCCCCTTAATCGGAAGAATTCCTTTTAGAATCAAAGACTTCGTTTCGGTGATATATTCCTCATTTGCTCCGACGCTATAGTATGTAATAGTGATTTCATCGCTCACTTTCACACCGAGGTCATTCGCTGCCCAAGTATTGAGGACAATTTCATTTTCAGCAAGCAAAATGGGAAATTCCCCTTCACCAGTCGGGAGTGCCACAATTGTGGAATATGGAACGGTTTTGTCGTTAGCAGATATGGTATTCGCGAGGTAGGTGAGGGTCGGAAGTGTTGGAATGCTGTTTTCAGCTGCAACCGTCAATGCCGTCTCTGATAGCACGGGCTTGAGGAGGTATTGCCGACTTTGGAGATCAAAGTGGTTTTCATGAACCTGAATGTTTAAGTCGAGTGCGTCAAACGTTAGCGCAAGTTGGTCAGGCGTGATCGGGTTCGTTTCTGCTGTGAATAGGGCATTTACATTATCCCTCTGTCCAAGAGCTTTTTGCAAAACCGGTAGATCGATGAAAGCATTGAAAGGGAGACTTTGATGGGCGCGTAGATTGAACCTACCGGCGTTCTTTGTCGGGACAATGTCGGTCACAATCAAGCGGAGGCTCTGAATCGCCTCGGCAGCGTCGCGTTCACCCAAGAAAAATTCGGGATGGATGTCAGCAACTTGCGGTATATTTACCAGAAGCGCATCGCCGACTTGGACATCCAACTCGCTTTGGAGTGCCTCATTGATGACGATGGCATTGAAAGGTTGATTGGCGGTCTTGTTCAGATTCGGGACGGGATGTCCTTCCCAAAAGGTGAAGAAGTCTTCCGTTATGCCAACGATATTAACCTTTGATGCACGGGTCTGGGTTTGCGGGGCAACGACCGTTCCATTCAACAGAATCGCTGGCACGGTGTCTTGACGATCCAAAATAGTGGGCTGGAAAAAGTGGTCGGCAAGGAGGGTGTGCTGAATTGTCCCAAGCCGCTCCGTTGTGAGGCTACGGAGGCTTCCGCGGACGGAATCCCCTACAATCAATGCTCCTGCTAAGACCCCTGTCGCTACTGCTGTACAGAGCGCAACAGTGAGATGTACCTGCCAAAAATGTTTAAGGGAATTCCAAGAAAATCTACGCATAATCTGCTGGGTTAGGAGTTCTGATTGATGCTGCAAGTGCCGTCTGCAAGCTGCAGACCTTGCTGAAAGCGCGAGGCGAGTTCAAGGTTGTGTGTGACAACGATTAACATGTTTCGTTCTACACGGTGCAGTTCAAAGAGCAAATCCGCAATAGTCCGAGATGTTGTGGTATCCAAGTTACCAGTTGGTTCATCACAGAGGAGTATATCGGGTTGATTGATTAAGGCACGTGCAATAGCGACGCGCTGCCGTTCCCCACCGGAAAGTTCGGGAGGTCTATGTGATATGCGGTGTGTGAGTCCGACCCGTTTGATGAGTTCGTGTGCGCGCTGTGTTGCGTCAGACTGCTGCTTGAAGGCGAATGTGGGAACAAGAACGTTTTCAAGTACGGAATACTGCGGGAGTAGGCAATGATCCTGAAAAACAAATCCGATCACAGAATTTCGATATTGTGCGAGTTCAGGTTCAGAGAGTGCAAATGGATCTGTGTTGTTAATTTCAACCCGTCCACTACTGGGTTGTTCCAATGTTCCGATAACATGTAAAAGTGTGCTTTTGCCGGAGCCAGAGGGCCCCGTAATAGCGACAGAAGCACCGTCGGTGAAACTGAATGAAATGTTGCGTAAGACTTGGACGGATCCGAAGTCTTTAGATAGATTGGATACTTTAAGCATCAGTTTCTCCTTGGTATCTGGTCGTTAGCAATTAGCAATTGGAACATTCTAACCACTAATCGGCATCTACCAACCACTATGACGGACAAGAGATCTGATTGGCAATGAAATCAGGGATAGGGATAGCTTGTAGTTTTTCACCCGGATTTGTTACACAGCAAACAGCGGTAATCTCGCCTCGCGCGATGTCTCTTCCTTGATGTGTAAAGTGAAATTGATAGGTAAGGGATTTTGTTCCTTTTTTTGAAACCCAGAGGTGAATGTCAACCTCATCTTCAAACCGGAGGGGACTGAGATATTCGCAGGAAGCTGCGAGTCGTGGCCATCCGATTTTGTCGCCATTCCATTCCGTTGCGACGCTTGTTCCCAAACTGCGTAGGAATTCGTGTTCTGTGGATTCCATGAAGACGAAAAATCGTGTAAAATGGACGATCCCCGCCATATCAGTGTCAGCAAACTCAATTTTCCGCTTGGTTCGGTATTCAGTGGGCATTGCTTTGTTATCAGTTTTCATGACAGACGCGCCTAAGAAGTGAAGTTGAAACCCCACCACTGGCGCGTCTATTAGTTCAGTAACCTATCAACTACATTTTCGGAAAATCTGGGACATCTTCGTAACGACTCCATGTTTCGGAGTAGATTCGCCAATGTCCGTCGGTTGGATCGACCATGAGATTCAACCGTTTGGTTCCGTAATCAGAGTAAGCGGGTCGACTGCCGCTTGCGCGGGTGCCAGTGAATTTCTGCAAGAATTGGACATCTGCGACGGCTCGATCACCATTAACTTGTAGATTCGAGATAGAGACTTGAATTTCAGCGTATATGTTGTTGATCTGCTGCATCTTCGTTCGGAGTTGCCCTTTTGTGAGGTAGACTGAGGTTTCTCTGCCGCCACGTACAGTGACACGCGTAATCTGGGCTCTATCCGAGTAGATGCCCATATAGGTTCTCAGGTCTTTATCTTCCCAAGCCTTCTGCCATTTCCCCAACACCTGTCTCACCTTGAGATGGGTATCAAGGGGAGCATTCCCCTCAAATGCTCCACCGGACTCTTCACCTGAAACTGTGTCGGCACCGGCTGGCACATCTGGTGCGAGTGCGATGGCATCGGAAGCCACTTGACCAATTTGATCGTTAACGATTTTCCACCTGCGTCTGAAAAATCCTTTCTTCTCAATAGTGAGGGTTCGGATGTGCGTTTCAATGATACTATCGCCGTTCTGTAAAGTCACATTGATGTTATCAACGATATGCCGGTTCTTCTGGCGCGGTACGGGTGTATATGTCGCTCCTACGAGATCAACGCTGTGGTTCTGCGACAGAAGCTCCACTGCCCGTCGGAAACTCGATGCTCTCTTTTTTCGGGAAGATTTGTCCCATAGGTCAGTGTACATCTTCACATTTTGGGACTCCAAAGCACCTTTCCAACTCAGCACTACAGGAGCTACCGGGCTGCTCGGCTGGCTGGTAATTGGCTGTACAGGATTAGTGTCCGGTAGCGTCGCAAGGAATTCACCACCGACTATTTCATCCTTGATAATTTTCCAGCGTTGCTGAACAAATCCCTGTTTCTCAATTACAAGATTTCGCAACTGATCTTGTGATTCACCCGGGAAATGCGCGGTCAGTGGGATCCCTTCAATGCGATAGCGATTGGGGTATCGAGGCACCCGGAATGTTTGGGTGGCACCGCCAAGGTTAACTTCAAGGTTTGCACCACCTGTGAGGAGTTTTACAGTCTCCTGATACCCTGCATCAGGACGCTGACGCGCGTTCTTTACCCAAAGTGCTTCATACCGTTTGACGCTGCCAGTTTCGAGAGCGTTCTTCCATTTTGCCAGAAAGGCGGTAGGGGTTTCACTGGAACTCATCAATATCACTAAGAGAACAACGAAAGCGATAACAATGGCTGCAACACCGCCGCCCCATATCAGGCTCCGAGGTATGGTTTTTTTTGATTGGTTTTGCCGATTTTGTGTGTCGTTCACAATTTAACCTCCGTGCTTATCGAGATATGTGCTTAGAAGTTCGGCACGTTCTCATAGATTTGCCAGATTTCGTGATGAATTCTCCAAGAGTTCCCAACCTGATGCATCCAGACTTCGCGAATCCAAATATTGTAGAGAGCCGTGGCGTTCTCGTCCGCTGCTGGGGTGACCAATCGGGTGAGTCGGTTTATACCGATAACACTCTCGCCTTCAACTTGAGTGTCGATTTTGACTTTACTCCAAGCGTGGGTGTTCATCTCACGAAGGTCGGACTGTAATTGCTGTAGATCGATTTTGTTTCGGTGTTCTTTGCTCTCATGAATCACCACTTTGTCGGCAACAATATTGGGTGTATAGTACGAAAGATGCGCGTTAAGGTTTTTACTGTACCATGCCTGCTCCCAATTACTGAGTGCTGCCTTACCTGTTTGAATCTGCGCTGTGGAGAGAGATGTCCGTCCTGTTTTGGGCGGATGAAGTGCAGGTTGGCTGTCAACATAAGCACGTGCTTCTTGTGCTTTCTGTTTCAGGTACTCATCGTGCTGTTTATTAGCCTTCTGCTGGTTTGCCTGTGCGAGTTTATCGGTGTATATTGCTGCTTGTTCACGGAGCTGTTTTTTGAGTGAATTGATTTCAGCAACAACTGCTCGCTTCTGATGCCCTTCCTCTTTCGCCATTCTTTCAGCAACTTCCAGTTTCCGACGTAGTGCCGAAACGTCTTTGCCGTAGTTACGGATTTCTGATTCTGCTCGTCGGGCGCGTGCCTGAATTTCTTCTAAAGTTTTGGAGAGTTCAGCAACTTGTGCGCTGTAGGTTGCCCGTTTATTACTTAATTCACGGTTCTTTTTCTGAAGTTCACTGACGGTATGCTTCATCTGTTGGTCGTCGTGACGCAGATCCTGAATTTCTGTTTGGACTCTCGCGAGTTGACGTTCTTTGGTACCGAGAGTATGACGGAGTTCACCTACGTCTGACTCTTTCTGAAGTAAAGCGGCATTCAACTCCGAACTTTTAGCAATGTTAACAGCATTTCTCTCTGCGATTCTTGCGTCAGCAATCGCTTGATATGCGAGACGAAGTGCTTCGTCCCCATTTTTCTCCGCGAGTGCTGCTTTTGCTCCCTCAAGATTAGATTCGGCGGCTTCAAACGCCTCCGCTGCGAGCGATGGTGCATCTACTTCTCGTGCTGCTGCGATGGCGGCCTCTGCATCCGCTATTGCTGTATCAACTGCTAAGGGTTCAATTTTTCCAAGTTGTCCACCACATCCTACTAAACTAAACGAAGCGAGGAGTAAACCGATAAGCAAATTTCTGTGCCATATTGCGTTACCCCTCCGTGATAAAGCGACGAATTGTTTCATTTTGTGACTCCTTTTAGATGTTTTGTCCATTGGGTCCGAATTGTTAGTTTTTTCTCCGCATAATATCGCTATAACACAAGGTAGAAGAGCGTCGCGACTGCTCCTCTTCGGGCAGGCACCGCAGCACACAAAACTGGGATGGGTGCGGAACCTGCGGCTAAGTATAATCCCAAGCAAATTAGACTTTTGAGATCGGTTTTTTCTTACTTTACTATTCAAACGCAGATAAAGCAAAAGCGTGAGGCTGAACAGTAGTGGTTTTCATCTGCGCGAGTGTATCCTTAATTGTTGTAGCCCTCGTTCTTCCAACACCATCAACCGCCTTAAGTTCATCAACAGCAGCAGTGCAAATTCTATCCAATGATTTAAATTCGCGAACAATGTTTTCAATGATACTGAATGGAATCCGAGGCACCTGGCTCAGCATCCGGTATCCACGCGGCTTAAGAATATCGAAAGTCTCCTGAACATCGTGAGGGTACCCCAAAGCCTCACTGATATTGTCTCGGTCTGCGAGGCTGTTCGCGTCAAGCCGAAGAATTCTTTCAAAGGCTTGACACTCATTTCTTAGGCTTTCGTGATAGTAATCTTTTGTTATCAGAAGCCCTCTTTCAATTTCAGTTGTGAGTTCTGGTGTGTATTGCATCGATTCTGACTCGGTGCCTAATTCGATCCTGTATCGATCCAATTCCTGATCAGCGCGGCGGACGCGTTCACACAACTGAATAGCCGTGACGACGTTTGCTAAGGTAACATTCCCACTCAACTCTGCCCAATTCAAAATAGAGACAGCATTCTGCATCGCTTTGACGTACTGCGTCAGGGCAAGCATCGTCTGGTTGGCACCGGAAAGCAGAAGCGGACGCTCCCGGAAAATATAACGTTGATTCTTGAGATACAAGGTGAGACTGTTCCTGCTCTGCGACACAGCCAAGACTATGTGTTCTGTCTGCTTAGCAAATTTATCCGCCGAACGGTGACGGAGTCCGGTTTCGCGAGAAGGCACAGAAGGATTGGTTCTCAGGGTTACATTGGCGCGCACTATCCTTTTGGCATCTTCAGACAGAATAATGGCACCATCCATTTTTGACAATTCAAACAGACGTGTGGGTGTGTATTGGCAATTAATTCGGAAACCGCCTTCCGTCAATTCTAAGATTTCCGGAGTGTCGCCAACGACGATAAGTCCACCTGTTTTACCTTGAATGATATAATCAATGCCTTCTCTGAGAGGAGTTCCTGGCGAGAGTAACTTCAGCGTCGCGACGAGTTCTCGCGTCTTCTGATTCTCTATTAATATGTGCCGCACTGTAACCACCCCCTACTTATATAGAATATCATGTCTAATCGCGCGGTGTCAAGGTCGTCTTCTCACTGATTTTTTAGTTTTCAGTTGTCAGTTTTCCAATTGGGAAAACCACTTAGAATAATAGGAATAATTTGTCAACTTCAGCTATTAGCTGCAATATAGATAGAGACCTGAAAACTGAACAGTTTTAAAAATTTTTGTTTGACACCAAGCGCGAATGTATGTATAATGTATACAGTCTCCTATTTTCATTGAGAGCAGATCTTTGCTCCTATAAACTGGAGATTTCTTATAAAATTCAAATAGGATTTACGCCTACTACCTTTTTAAATGAGGTTTCGTGTAAACTTCGTATATAAAATGACAGTAAAGGAATGTGTGGAAATTTCCGAATTTTCACACTAAAATTATGCGATATAGCTTATTCAGTGCGTTCTTAGCAACAGTTATCTCATGTAACGGCGAACAATTACCGTATGTAACGATTGAAACCGAAAAAGGCAACATCATTATTGAACTTTATCCCGAAGCTGCGCCCGCTACGGTCGCAAATTTTGCGCGACTTATTGAATCCGGTTTTTATGACGGCGTGAGTTTTCACCGGTTTGTTCCGGGTTTTGTTATACAGGGAGGCGATCCGCAAGGAACAGGTAGAGGTGGACCCGGATGGACGATCCCAGGGGAATTTCAAGACCCTGATCTTCGCGAGAAGATGCCGCCTCATGAAAAAGGTGTTGTTGCGATGGCACGGACGCAGAACCCCGATTCAGCCGGAAGTCAGTTCTATATCTGCGTCGGTTCGGATCCGACAAATTACGCGCACCTAAACGGCAGCTACACTACGTTTGGGAAGGTCATCGAAGGCATAGACGTAGTAGACACACTCCGCGAACGCGATGTTATGAAGAGCGTAACAATCGAAAATTACACAGAAGCGCAGGAGAACCCCTAATCATTCCGCATCTTGTAGCCTCAATATAGGTGCTGGTTCCACGTTTTATTTTGTATGTAACTGACGCGTGCACCCCGGAGAAAGTCAGACACAATGGAAATTTGAAAAGGACGGACATAAACAGATGGATGAATGGAAACGTCTCGTTAGAGACACAGTCAACACACCCGAAAAACTTGCCGCCGTATTCGATGTTGATGTCGATGAGATGCGGCGTATTCATGAAGAATTCCCGATTCGCATTAATCCGTATTATCTTAGCCTCATAGAAAAGCCTGGAGACCCGATTTGGAAACAGGTCGTTCCCGATCCAAAGGAGTTGATCAGTACTGGTGTAGAGGATCCGCTCCACGAGGAGGACGACAGCGAAGTTCCAAACGTTACGCACCGCTATCCAGATCGGGCACTTTTTTATGTTAACTACATGTGCCCGATTTACTGCCGCTTCTGCACCCGCAAACGGAAAGTTGGGGATCCCCACTCAATCTCTGAAGATAATATTGAGAGAGGACTCGCTTACATTCAGGCGCATCCTGAGATCCGCGATGTCATCATCTCTGGTGGTGATCCGTTGATGCTGACAGATAAGAAAATTGATATGATTGTCGGTGGACTGCGGGCGATTGAACACTTGGAGATCATTCGGATTGGTTCGCGCGTTCCGGTGACATTACCGCAACGGATTACTCCGGAGCTGTGTGCGATTCTGAAGCAGTATCACCCTTTTTACATTAACACGCACTTCAACCATCCACGAGAAATCACACCTGAAACGGAAAAGGCATGCGGTATGTTAGCTGACGCTGGGATCCCACTTGGTAATCAGGCTGTCCTTCTTAAAGGCGTGAACGACGATCCTGCCGTGATGGTTGAACTCATGAAAGGGTTATTGCGTATCCGAGTCAAGCCTTACTATATCTATCAAGCAGACCTTATCGTTGGAACCGACCATTTCCGCACAGCGGTGCAAACGGGTTTAGATATTGTCGCGGCGTTGCGTGGACATATTTCTGGGCTTGGCGTTCCGCATTATGTTGTGGATGCTCCGGGTGGTGGTGGGAAAATAGCGTTGATTCCGGATCCGATTGTAACTTTCGATGACGATGAAATCCAACTTCAGAATTATGAAGGCAACGTTTATAGTTACCCGAGTACGCCGTTCTTTGATGAGGATTGGTAGGTTCAGGAAAACATATTGTCCGTTGTAGGGGTGGGTTCCGGTGCCCGCCCCTTCTTTATTCTTTTTGAAGTCTGAATCACGGATTTGCAGGATACGTTTCGCTTTGCTCTACCCAACCTACGATAGTCGCGAGCATGGGGAAACACCCAAGCAAAAACACTTGCTCCTACAGAAAGGCGTTGGGATTTGGATATCCCTTCCTTTGGAGACTGGCGAGGATTCCTTCCCTCGCCAGTGGAGTGGGTATGTTTACCGAGGAAGTCGAGGTTAGAAACCTCTCCTACAAATTGTACTACTTCTCCTCTGGATTCATCTTGTCGAGGAATGGACTGAGCAGATCTATGGGAATTGGGAAAACCATGGTCGAGTTCTTCTCCGCACTGACTTCCACCAGTGCTTGAAGGAATCGAAGTTGGACGGCGGTCGGGATCCTACTGAGAATTTCCGCTGCGTTGGTTAGAACCTCGGCAGACTCAAATTCACCCTCGGCGTGTGTGACTTTGGCACGACGTTCCCGCTCGGCTTCCGCTTGCTTTGCCATTGCGCGTTGCATCTCAACGGGGAGATCGACGTGTTTAATTTCCATCGCCAATACCTCAACCCCCCACGGTTCACAATGTTTTTTGATAATCTCTTCCAAGTCCTGATTTAACTTCTCACGTTCCGAGAGTAGATCATCCAGTTCCGCTCGCCCCAGCACGCTACGCAGTGTCGTTTGGGCAGTTTGAGAGATGGCGAAACCGAAGTCCTCAACCTCGATTACTGCTCTATCCGGCTCAGTTACCCTGAAAGTAAGCACAGCGTTAACGCTCACGGAGACGTTGTCCTTTGTAATAACGTCTTGTGGGGTAACATCGTTAACGATAACGCGTAGGCTGATTTTTTGCATCCGTTCAATCCAGAATGGAATCATAAGTACGAGTCCGGGACCACGGGTAGAAACTAATCGTCCGAGACGGAAGATAACGGCACGCTCATATTCTTTGAGAATCCGGACGCTTGTCCCTAACATAATTACGACAGCAACAACAATGGCAAAATAGGTTGGATCAATTTGTGGCATTTTCGGTGTTCCTTCCTCTTATATGTACACGTGGACGGGTCTAACCGTCAAATCCGGTGATGTCGCGAACCTTCTCAAAAAAGGCACGTTTGCGCGGCGTGTTGATTTGCCATTGCACTGGCACAGATTGATAACCGTTACAATAGTCATTTTCACCCGGATCGAAATAGCCCCATGAGGCGTATTGACTCACAGCGGCGACGAAGTTGTTTAGTGGTTTATGAAAATCGAAATGATCGTCTTCGTTAAATAGAATCGGCATCGGACGGTAACCCGGCACTTGGCGTGTTTCCTGTACCATAGAGATAATGCGGTTCGGGTCTCTCACACCGTTTCCATGGACAAGTAAGAAATCGGAGGAACGGACGACGTTCTCAAGAGGCACCCTGCCTCCGCCGTAACTGGTCCCGACGAGGAATCTATCACCATTGCGCGTTGTCTCTTTCACCTGTTCGATCAATTCATGGACCCTTTCGGGTTGTAGAATTTCATGGGTATATCTCACATTGCATTCGTTGTTAACCTCAACAATAACATTGGTGTATCCCTTGTCAAAGAGCCATCCGGTTGCGTTGTCCACAGCCCGTTTGACGGCATTCTCATCCGTCAATCGATGATCTTGCCCAAAATAGAAATAACCAAGAATGACCACCATACCAAGCTGATCAGCAAAGTCGATAATGCGTTCAAGTCGTGATAGATAATCCGGGTTGAGGGATCCATTCGATTCTATACCGGAGTTATGCCACGGTTGTGCTTTAGAGTAACCTTCGGGACTGCCGCCTTGGAGGTTAATGGTAAACGCTAAGATGCCGTGAGCACGCCATGTCGGCATTGCGGCTAAAAATTCACGCGTATTGCGCTCAGCGTTCCATTCGCCTGTATCAGGATATTCCCAGAGATGAATGGTTTCTGGGTTCCGATCGTCGAAGATGCCCTGTACCATACGTGTGTTGATAAGCAACCCTTCGATTTTATTATCTTGGTAGAAACGTCCCGGATAGGTAATTTCACCGTTAATGTAAAACGCATCATCAACGATGCTGACCGATGTTTTCATGTTTTTCTCCTTAGTTAGGACTTACGCAGAAAGCAGTAATTTGGGTATTTTTAACCCCCTAAATCCCCCTTATCAGGGGGACTTTAAGAAGAAATGCGTAAGTCCTACTTAGTATTGAATTGAACGCTTAGCTTACTTGGGTACCAGCACGGATCGTTTGGACCCCAAAGGCATTTTACCTGCAGCGGAGTGAGATTATTGTCTCTTTTGCGAGAGTGCTTTAAAGTATCGCCTTAATTGCTCCCGATACTGAAATGGTATACTCTCAAATTCCTTTGCGTGTGGTGCGGTTTCTAACTTCCGAACGATCTCAAGCAATTCAGGATGCAAGGGCGGTATCTCCTCTGCGGGTGTTGAAGTTTTTTTTGCGACCTCCGCTTTGCGTTGCTTTCCGACATCTCGTTTCTGCAACGATTTTAAACTATCAAGCATCCGAGTCAAAATTTGTGCCTGCCTATCGAGCACCTCCTCATCAAGTCTGCCTTGTTGGAGTTCCTTCTCAACCTCTGCCATTTCTTCAGCGACCTCTTCAAGGCTGCCAAGCATTTGCGCCATCTGCTCTGCGCGCTCTGAGAGACGCTCGGTAGCTTCTCGGATAAGCTGCTGTTGGGCGGCGAGTTGCTGTAGCATCTGTTGAAGTCCTGGCGTTTGCCCTTGCTCGCGCATCTGTTGGCTTAGTTGCTGTGCCATCTGGTTCAACTGTTCCTGACTCTCGGCGAGTTGCTGTAGCTGCTCCATCATGTTTTCTAACCCACTGGCACCCATCTGCTGATTCATCTGTGCCATTGCCTCAAGCAACTCAAAGATCGCTTGATTAAGATCAGCGAGTGCAGCTTTTTGAATGGGAAGAGCGAGACTCGGCTGCCTATCCTCTAAAGCGCGCGCAGCACGAGAGAGTGCGTCGTTTGAGGCATTGAGATGCCAAACAACTTCAGGTGGCACCTCTATCTGTCGCTCCCCCAACTCCCATAGTTTGCTCGAAAGTTGGGTAATCCCTTCAGCCGTGGTTAGTTCATCTGCGGCAAGATTTTGTAATTTCACGATCTCACTCTGGATATAAGCATTCGCTTGCCCCGCAGTGAGGACATCGCTCGTATGGTCGATTACCTCTTCATGAAGACGTGAGAGATGGAGCCCGCTTTCAACGGCTTCTTGCATGACAGTCAAGGTTTCGTTTGCGTTGGCACCTTCCATGAATGCCAAAGCGTTATCTAAGCCTTGGGCAAGTTCCATCAACGTCTGTTGTGCTTCTCGTCCAGATTCGAGTGCCTCGCTGTTCTGTCCGTCTCGGAGACTGGCACTGGTAGCGTCAAGCATCTCAGGCAGTTTGTATTCGCGAGTAAATTGGTTGAGACGCAGGATTTCGTCTGCGATTCGCTCTACTTGTGGTGGGGCGTTCTCACTTTTTTTAGCGAGTTCCTTCATTTCAGTGCCGAGTTCTTCTAATTTTTCGCTGAGTTGCCCAAATTCTTCACCGATTTTATCCTCTTTTTGCGCGAGGTCATTCAAAGGAGCAGATTCAGTAGATGCCTCCAACGTATCCATTAATTCCTTTTGTTGTTCAGCAAGTGCAGCCGCCTGTTTCGCAGCGGCTTCCAATTCCTGCTCAAGAAGGATCTGTTCGTAGAGCGATTTGGCACGTTCTAATTGCTGTAAAAATTGCTCTTGGCTGAGATTCGCTTCTCTCATTGATTCCTGTTGCTCATCCAACTGCTGTTCCGCGAGTGCTTCAGATAACTTTCTCAAAATCTCTTTATGTTCCTCAGAAAGTGCTCTCTCCATCAAATCTTGCAGTTCTTGATATTTTTCGATAGTCTCAGCATCAAAGAGTTGATTCTGCTCCATTTCCTTCACTGTTTCTGCCATATCCTCGACCAATTGCTGTACCGACTCCTCAATCTGTTTCTGGTTTTCAAGCACCTGTTGCATGAGGTTTTCATCATTGAGCGTAAGTTGTTGATTTTTTCTATTCAATCTCTTCATAGTATCAAGAAGATCGTCAACTAACCCAGTTGCATCAGCTTGCTCGTCCACAAGTTCGTCAAGTCCGCGCTGTTCAGCTTCTTGTTCTGCAGCAACCGCATCGTACAATTCAGAAAGCGACGGGAAACGCAGCGTATATGTCGGAGACTTGCCGATATTCGGTCCAGAGACGTTATCGTTGTCCAAGGCTTGGACGTAATAAGCGAGCGTTTCACCCGGAAAAATACCGATCCGATCTACGTCCCATGTATACGTCAGAAAAACCGATCTGCGGACATCGGTATCTTCGACACTCCAGCGTTTCAACGTCACATTCACCTCTTCAGCATCCTCGACCTCAATGCGATATACTAACTGGAGTTCCTGTATACCGTAGTCATCTGCAGCCTCTGCCTTTAGTTCCACCAGCATACTATTGTCCAAAACTGTATCCCGCGCAGGCGCAACGATAGAGACATCGGGAACAGCGTCTTCAAAAACAGTGAGCGTATAGTTAACCGGATCCCGATTCGCGAAACCCTCCACATCGGTGATGCTGATATGGTATCTTCCACTCTGTTGTGCGATAAAAGATCCTTGTAGCTGAACTGCTTCCATCGGTTGTGTGCCAGACAGTTGTTCAATCTGACCTTTAATCCCTAATGGGATCTCGCCAGATTCCTCAAACACAAGAGACGCCTTCTCAAGAGGTTTGTTGCTTTCACCAGTAAACACAACTTCTGTCCCAAAAAGGGTCTGAATATCACCAGTGTTAGCCGAAAGCGTTTGGGGCTGTAGTTGCGTGTAGGATGGATAGATCAGCCGATACTGAAACCGTGTCACAACAGGTTCGTCACTGATTGTCAACTGATATTGTGCAGATACTACCTCTTTGACAGAGATATAGTATTGGAGTGGACGACTTACTTTTTCAAGTGTCACGTGGTAGTGCGCGGCAGCATTAGAAGACTGTAAATTATTTTCTACATCGGTAGGTGTTGTCTGCATAGAGAGCATTTGCCACTTTGTTGCTGACGCAGCTTCATCCATATTTCCGACGCGATAATAGAGTTCGACAGGGGCACCGAAATGTCCGTTTACTTCGGCTGTGATTCTAACATCAGTGCCCCGTTCAATCTGGACATTGCCGGGTTGGACCTCTGTAATGTGAATGGACTTTTCTAAATCGCCATCCACTTGCAACGTTGCGGGTAAAGCCTGAAAGGACTGGGCAAAGTTAACGAAAGCAGAGGGTAAGAGAAAATGCGTGATGAGTAGAAGTCCGATACCAGCAACAGCGATACCGGCATTTCGCCTGATTTTCCGAAATTCGGACTGAAACACCTGTTTGTGTTGTACATGTTCCACATCTCTGCTGGTTTGAACAATGAGGTGCTCAATAAATTCCGGTGCATATCCAAGCGGATTGTCTGTTAACGCTTTCTGGAGTTGTACAGCACTGAGAATCCGATTTTCGGATGCGAATTCGCTTTCGGTCTGTGTCAATTCAAGGCGTGTTGCGACCGCTGCATCCGTCAATCTGCGACGGAGCGGCAGTACAAGCGTTCGAATTATCGCGTAGACAGCAATACCTAATGATAGCAGCAGAATACCGATGCGTATCCAGTGTGCGAAAGGGAGCTGCCATACCTGCAAACTAAACGCTAAAATGATGAGGACCCCAGTTAGAAGAAGGGTAAGAACGCCGACACATTTTAGCAAGCCTTCCGAGAAAATGAGCCATCGCCACTGTCGTCGAATATCACGTAGCTGCGCAATTAGGTTTTCATAGGCACGGTTCACATCTTGTGTATTCATAGCATTACTCAGTTGTCAGTTATCAGTCATCAGTTGTCAGTTAAAGAGATATTTGAGGTAACCAAGCCATATCTAACTGACGACCAATAACCAAAGTTAATAACTCCCATTAGTGAGTTAGGACATAGACAGCAATATTAACCGCCATTTTTGCTGCGAGTTCGCGGATTTGAGGGGTATCCTCTGGATGTACATCGGCATCCTCAAGACCATCTCCAATGTCGGCACTGTAAACGTAGTAAACGACCATTCTTCCATCGTGAAAGAGTCCGAATCCTTGTGCGGGTTCGGCGTCGTGCTCATGAATCTTAGGTAGCCCTTTCAGTTCGTAGAAGCACCGGTAAATCAGATGTGTGTTCGGTATAGGCTGCAATTCTTGATTCGGGAACACCCTTCGCATTTCACGCCGGAAACTCTCGTCAAGTCCGTAATCATCATTGGCGAATAGAAAGCCACCGTTCATGAGATAGTCGCGTAATACCTCAACTTCGCTTTCAGTCAAACGGATATTTCCGTGTCCGACAAGGTAGAGCATTGGGTATTGGTAAAGCGTGTGATCTGTCAATTTAAGGATCACTCTATCTTCGGCTGTTTCAATGTCTGTTCGTGTGCGAAGGAGATGAAGCCAGTTTTTAATTGTCGTTGCGTCACCATACCAATCTCCGCCGCCTCCATAGTGGACTTGGGCGATGGTGAATTTTTCACCTGTATTTGGGATCGCAATTGTTGTCCAAAATAGCAGGCAACACGCAAAAAAGGGAAGTCGCCATTTTGTTAATTGTATCATGAATTTCTCATTTTTTCCGTCTCATCTGGGGCTATTCAGTTTTCCAATAATTCGTGAGAGGACACCCGAACAAGTTCGGGCATCCGGAAAAAGATGCTTTCACAACCGTAAGCACAGTTCTTAAACTAACTAAATTACCCTGCATCTCATCAACATTCAAATTAGCCCAATTCGCTTACGCAAGAACCATTCCGTGCCTAACAGTCCAACTACAGCGATGAGAACCAGAGGATGTGCCCAGAGTTCGCGTTCGGCATCGACGAACACGGGGTTTTGAATCTTGGCAATGTTTTCAGGTAGTGATTCGGCGTCTGCGATTGTAATATAGACTCCTCCGGTCTGTTCTGTGAGCTGCTTCAGCAAGGTCTCATTGAGTTGCGGCACCTCCAATTCGGCAAGCTGCGGATGGGCATAAATGTCAATCTGATCTTCACCTAATATGAGAGTTCCACTTCTGCCAATCGCCTGAATACGGTAAGGACCTTTCTGTAGTAACTCGAATTGGGCGGTATATAAGTTTCCGATGTCAGCGGTGGCATTATTCTGTTGTGACGCTATCCCGCTTGTGTCCTCAGCTGCGCTGCGAATTTGGAGTCGGAAGGGTGTTCCTTCAGGTGGAACTACCTCAATCTGAACGGTCGCGTCCGTTTGCCTCTGATAGGTTTCAGAATACAGATACACCGTCACTTTAGCTGTATCCCCTATCGTATAGGCTACGGCATCTGTGGAGAGGTAGAGTTTTTCGTCATCGGTGTTGGTTGCCATCCATCGGAGAACTTGTGCCCAGAAACGTGGATAAATTGTTCGATAGCGATTGTCTTTAAAGGCCTTGACCCCAAAATCCCAACGCCAGAAACCTTCTGCCGCAATAAGGAGGCTTTTACCTAAACCTGACCTCTGAAGAATCAAAATTGGTGATCCTTTTCCACTTTCCATGAGGACCGTTGCGCCACCTTTGAGACGAAACCCACTGAAAAACCGCGATAAAGAGACCGGGATGTTTTGCCACAAGGTAGTGTTCCTTCCGAATGGAACTTCGGTCTCATTCCTTTGTATGTTCTGTCTTTCACCAATCTGTAGCATCGGATGAAACGCACCAGATTGTGTTAATTGGACGGTAAATTCTGTGTCCTGTACACGGCATCCCCTTGCTGGGACATCAATCGGCAGCAGATGCGCCAATTCCGTGTTTCTAAGTCCGTCTACGCCGAGCATACGCTGGGAAGGGAGAAAAATAATAGGTTTCCCTTGCGTCTCAACGAAATCGACAATTGCGAGTTGCTGTGCTTTGGTAAGATGTGCCTCACCTATATCTCCCAAAATGAGCACATCGTATTTAGAGAGTTCAGCGGATGTTTTAGGAAACCGTGGTGTTTCGGATGCTGGTGAGGCTTGTGGGTAATACCCATCTAAGCGGTTGACCGTTGTATCAGCAGGCATCGGCCTTGATTCACTACGCGATAAGATCGCACAGGTTGCCTCAATATCTGGATCTCGCTCCAGTGTCCGTTTTAAGAACGTATAGTCCCAGCGAGGTTTGCCTTCGAGATAAAAAACGTTGAGTTTTGCTTTTACAACCTTCACAGAAAACGTCTTTTGATTGTTTGCCTCAGTTAGTTCACCATCAAGTGCTGGAAGTGTGACGGCATATTGGAAGTTTCCCTCAGTCTGAGGTGTTAACTTCAGTTCAATCACCTGTTTTGTGGTAGTATTCGATAGTGACTCGGTAGAACTCTGGACATCAGTTCCAAAGGTTAGGTTCGCAGCATCTATGCGGGTATTTTCTTTCACTTCACGCAAAGACAATCGTGCGGTCTTACCGGTGTAGCCGGTTTGCGTAACATTCACTCGGATGATGCTTTCATGACCTGTGTAAGCGATCGGTGCATAATTAATATGTTGAATTTGTATGTCTTTTGGCGGTTCTACATCACCCACACCGATTGCGTAGACGGGTACCTCCAGGGCAGTAATCGCTGCCAAAGGGAACTGTCCAGAATTGTGTCCGCCATCCGTAACAAGGACAATACCTGCAGTTTGCTGACCTTTCCATGTCGATGCTGCTTCCTGAATAGCACCTCCAATATTCGTGAGTGCTCCCGCGGGTTGAAACTGCGGCATCTCGGAATCAACATCCTGTACCAAGGAGACGCTTTGATGGAGTCCTGTATCGAAAGGATAGAGATGTACCTCAAATCTATCTCGCAAAGCTTGAAGGAATTTCCCCGGAACATCAAATAGGAGTTGATTCACCTGACGTAGTCTCGACTTAGGTATTTCAGCAGTGGGTTCATCCACAAGTTCCATACTTCGCGATGTGTCTACCAGAACAGAGAGGTGTGTCGGTGGTGTGATGTTCTTTTTTTCAATAACGATGGGAGCTAAAAGACAACCCAGTAAGATTGCCACTGCAACGACTCGCAGGATAACGAGCAAAACCCTATATCTCGGAGGTATAGGACGTGCTACCCGGAAATAGATGAACAAGGTTATACCAACAGTAATACCTATACCGAGCACAACTGCCCACCCGGGCAAAAAATAGGTGAATCGCATATCTCTGTTATTTCCTTTCACGACATATTATATTGTAATTATGGGGCTGATGTCAAATGGAATATTAGTTGTCGGTTGTCAGTTATCAGTTGTCAGTAAAATGGCAGTCAGCCATTGGCGGTCAGCTGTCAGCGGTCAGTTGAAGGTGGTGCGTTATGGGTTGTGGGTTGTCTGGAGGCACGTTGCGCTAAAATGAAAACTGAGTTGACAATCTGAAATATGTATGATAGAATATGCTCAATCCAAATCTTATAGGCATGGAGCAGAACATGGCAGAGCAAAACAATAACGAAAGTGTCGTTGAAACTCAGGACTCAATACAGTCAGAGAGCGGTGTTATTATCAATGCTGTACAGATGCAGTCGCTTGATATCAGCGAGCGTTTTACTCGTAGGAAAACAGAGACGGGCTGGAAGATCAAATTAGAGGCACCCGCACGTGTCATTATTACTTTCACGACGAGTATGCGGAAATTTGAAACTTCCTTGCTGGAAAATGACGTTATTGAACGCGATGGGAATGACTTAATTTTGCTTCGCAATCAACCGACAGATGCGTATCGCTCGCAGCGTAGCGTATCACCACTTGCCCGAAGTAGCGGTCAGACGCTTGCTTCTGAACCGACCGAAGGCAGAACGGTCTAATTATTTTCTTAGAAAGGCATAGCGACGGTGTCCATTTTAGAACGCGTCTATCGGCTTCTTTCGAGTTTAAAGGGTGGGACGATGATCCCGATGGAGATTGTATTGAGTTCGGGTAGCTACACCCAAATTGTTTCGGAACTCTCAGAGAAACTTAGTTCTCCGGGGATATCGCATTTGCAACTGGCGCATCACCTCGCCTTAGCAGTCTCTATCCAACAGGAAAATACGGACTTGGTCATCCTAAAGGAGTTGATCCCGAATCCGTGTCCAATTTGTCACCATCGATTGACGTTTTTGCGGGAGACGATCGAACGTTTTGAGAACGACGTTTCGCATTCGATACGTTGCCCGATGGGACACCGTTACCGAGGCGAATTGAAGGTGTACTACCTGAACATTTTTGAAGAAGATGATGTTGAAGTGGAAAAGCCAGTAAAGGTGTGTCCAGAGTGTGGTAGCAAAAACATTCAGTATCTGGCACCAAAGGTGATGTTCTGCCTTGATTGTGATTGGGACAGTGGGATGGAGCCGCGCTATCAAATACAATAGGTGCGCTTGTGAGCGCACCTATCGGTAAATACGTCTAATGGAAGTGTCCAGCATGTGGATCAACTGCGGCGGCAGCGGGATCCGGTGGCTCTTCAATCTCTGTAATGAGTGTCTCTGTCGTTAGCAGCAAGCCAGCAATACTGGAAGCGTTCTGTAACGCGGAGCGGACAACTTTGGTCGGATCGACTATCCCCGCTTCGAGCATGTCCGCGTATTCAGCTGCGGCGGCGTCGAAACCGTAGCTGCCTTCCCCTTCTTGTACTTTTGCAAGCACAACCGAACCTTCCAATCCAGCGTTCTCTGCGATAGCACGCACAGGTGAGAGCAAACTTCGACGCACAATATCGAGTCCAGTATCTTGGTCTCCATCCAATTCCAGTCCACTGAGAGATGCCGATGCGCGTAAGAGTGCAGTGCCGCCACCGGGAACTATTCCTTCTTCAACGGCGGCGCGTGTTGCAGCGAGTGCATCTTCAAAGCGCGCCTTTTTCTCTTTCATCTCGACTTCGGTAGCAGCCCCGACGTTAACAACAGCGACACCGCCTGCGAGTTTGGCGAGGCGTTCTTCTAATTTCTCACGGTCATAGTCGGAGGTCGTCTCTTCAATTTGGGTACGGATCTGTGCGACTCTTCCGTCAACTGCTTCTTTTGCCCCGCTGCCACCGACTATCGTCGTGTTGTCCTTATCAACAACAACCCGCCGTGCTGTTCCGAGCATACCGACGACTATATTTTCCAAGCGGATACCGGTCTCCTCGGCGATGACTTGACCACCCGTGAGGATTGCGATGTCTTCTAACATCTCTTTCCGTCGATCTCCAAAACCAGGGGCTTTCACTGCGGCAACCTGAAGGGTTCCACGCAGCTTATTCACTACCAACGCCGAGAGTGCTTCACCTTCAACATCCTCAGCGATAATGAACAAGGGTCTTCCGAGTTGCATCGCCTTTTCCATGATGGGCACAAGGTTGGCGACTGCGCTAATTTTCTCGGTGTTAATGAGAATATAAGGGTTTTCAAACTCAACGATCTGATCTTGGGGATCCGTTACAAAGTTCGGTGATAGGAAACCGCGATCAAACTGCATTCCCTCGACAACGTCAACCGTTGTTTCTGAGGTTCTTCCTTCCTCAATTGTGATAGCACCGTCTTTTCCAACCTTATCAATCGATTCAGCGACGATGGTACCGATATTGCTATCGTTTGCAGGATCGTTAGCGGCGATTGAGGCTACCTGTAGGATTTCCTCATGGGTATTAACTGCACGGCTTTGTGCGGTGATTGCGTCAACTGCGGCGGTTACAGCCTTGTCTATACCAATCTTTAGCTGCATCGGGTCGGCTCCCGCTGTGACGTTCTTGAGACCCTCATGAAGAATTTCCTGTCCTAACAGGGTAGCGGTCGTCGTTCCATCACCAGCGATATCGTTGGTTTTCGTTGCGATCGATTCGAGCAGTTGGGCACCCATATTTTCGTACGGGTCCGGGAGTTCAATTTCCTTTGCGACGGTGACACCATCGCATGTTACCAGCGGTGCCCCGAAAGATCTTTGAATAACGACATTTCTTCCGCGGGGACCAAGAGTGACCTTCACGGCATCGGCGAGGGTGTCTGCCCCGCGTTTGAGTGCCACCCTTGCTTTTTCATCGAAGATAATTTGTTTTGCTGGCATCGAATTCCTCCTGTATCTGTTTCAGTATTGTGTTAAATATAAAAGGTATTGCGCTTAAAAATCGCTGCTATAATTATAGCATATAGGATGCGTAAAGTCAATTTTTTATCTGAATCGCGGATTCTCACGGATTTGGCTGATGACGCGGATTTTATGGGGATTGTGGGTTGTTTATTGTCTGAATCAGGATTTGCAGGATTTTTAGGATTTGCAGGATTTTGTGATCAAGCACCATAAACAGGCACCCGCTGGGGCTGAAGATGTGGACGAATATCCGTTGCTATAGACATATCGCCCCGCTGGGGCTAAATAGCAGGTCAATAAAGTATTTCTATAAACAGCTTGTCGTCCGTATAATGATCACAAACAGAAGACTAAATAGCCCACTGTTCAATCATAGCATAATTCTGACAGAAAGCAACTATTTTTATTCTTTCGATTTTGGTACGGCAGGTTCTACATATAGCGTCTTTTCGCGGGTGTAGTGCACGTAGCCGGCGACGTTGCCCTTGCGCTTGACGACATATCGCGCCCAAGTGTAGTCAACGGGGACATTGCTGGCATGATGCGCTTTGCTGTAATAGGCGGCGAGTTGGGCGGCTTGTAATAAGGTAGGCATTGGGATGTCTTGTCGGTTTTCTGGGTTACGGACGATAACATGCGAACCGTGGATCTGCTTTGCATGCAGCCACATATCACGCGGTTTGGCAATTTGACGTAAGAGGAGATCGTTAGATTGGCTGTTCCGCCCTACATACATCTGAAATCCGTTGGCAGAGGTATATCTTCGGAAAGGACCGTCGCTTACTTCCTGTTTCTGTTTTGCATGCCGAGGTGCTTTGATATAGCCGTTGGTAACAAATTCAGCGCGGAGATGTTGTAATGCTTTTAAAGTGTCAGCGGTATCCAATTTGGAGACACAAAGTCGGAGCATTTCTTGCTCTGCTTCTAAGTCTGAGATTAACTGGAGGATCCGCGACCGTCCGCGCTTCGCCTTCGTGTATTTCTTGAAATAGGTTTGCGCGTTATCGGAGGGCGTCCGTTCAGGGTCAAGTGAGATTGACAACATTTCGAGTTCAGGACTGTAGTAGTTTTGCAACTCCACCTGTTTTTGTCCGCGGGTAATATTGTGTAAATTGGCAAGAAGCAATTCACCCTGAATACGATAATCCTCGGATTTTTCTGCTCGTTCTAAGTCACCACACAGCCCATCTGCTCTACGCTGGAGTAGATTCTCTTGTTTCTTCAATGCCTGTGTAAGGGTGCGACGTTCTGAGGCAATCTGCTCTTTTAGTGTGATTGCATTGTAATATGCGCCGAGTGCTTCGCTCATCGTCGCGAGTGTTTGAGAGGAGACTTGGGGAAACTGATGCAACGGCAAGGGAGATGCTGCAACCGGTTCATCATCATCCATGAGGAGTTGAGGAGCGGTATTTGTCGGATCGAAATAGGTAATAACCTGCTGATAGGCATCCCAGAGTTCTGTGTCCGCTGCGCGTGCGACTACCTCTTTAGCGAGTGTGGGACCGAAACCGTCGATTTTATTAAATAGCTGCCGCCAACTCACGTTTGTCTGTTCGCCAAATAGTTCGGTAAACGCTGCTTTGTCTAATGTCAACGGATCTGCCTTCTCTTGCTGTGGTGGTAAGGTGTAAGTTTCACCGGGCATAATCTCGCGGTGGCGGCTCATAGTCTCATCAATACGTTTTAAGCTTTCCAAGATTCTATCATCTGTTGCGTCGATGAGAATGATATTGCTATACTTACCCATGAACTCCGCTACAAGGACTTTCGGCGAGGGTTGTATGGGATCATCGGTAACGGGTTGGACGGTTATCTTGAGTATTCGATCCCAACCGATTTGTTCAATTGCGGTGATTGTGCCACGTCTGAGATGCGTTGTGAGGAAATCGGCAAGATAAGACTGTTTCTGTCCGGGTGATGGTCTTTCGATAAGATGCGCCCGGGCGTGCTGTGGATGCGCTGATAAGGTAAGCCAATGCGTTTCGGCACGACGACCGACCTTGAATGAAAAGGTGTGTGCATTCGCCTGTTCAATGTGTCGAATTGTCCCGTCTAAAAGGGTATCGCGCAGTTCATGGACAACAAGGCGGAGGGCTAAACTATCGTAAGACATAGCAGAATTTTCCTTATTTTAACTTGCCTTGAAAAATATGCACATCATCGGCAGAAGTTCGGTGCGGTTATAATAAACCGCACTTACCATTTTATTTTCGCTCTTGCGGTGGAAAACGGGGTCCTAATGATATGGCTTTAAGTTTGGCATCGCTTGACGGAGTTGCTCCTGAATTTCAGAAGGAACACGCGGATTAAACGGACCACCGGCACCGGCAGCAATATCGTCGAAACCACTTAGAATCATTGCTTCAACAACAGCGGAATAATTATAGACGCGTTCGTTCATGAAACGGATTTCCTCAAGCGGTGCGATATCGGCTTCAATGCGTGCTGAGGTTTCATAATCACCACGACGTTGGGCGTTGTTAATCTCGTCCGAGGCGCGGGCGAAGGCGACGGCAATACCAGAGGTATGTCCCTTGGTTCCCAGTTGCGCCGGGCGCGTGCACCTGTCTCCGATACCCCACATCACAATTCCGCTGTTACCAACTCCCTCTACGAGCGGTTTAACATCCTCTTCTCCCGTCCCAACCTTCACACCAACGAAATGTGGGGAGTCGTTTAGTAGACGGATGACAGCGGACATATCGCGTTTCTGGCGAAAATAATAGAGAAAACGTGCGCCACAAGCAGTGCCATAAGTCTCACCGAATTTCATGTATTCCTCGTAAATACCGTCTGGGTTAGAGATCCCAGTTAGCGGCATGAGTAGATACACATCCGGTGGTCTTTGGAGTTCGCTTTGTGCTTCGATGAGTTGGCCGGCTTGGCGGATGGGATTCGGTACGACGCCAGACATGAGGATACCGTCGCCACCCATTTGCTGTCCAGTTTTGTCGATAATGCGGAGCTGCTCTGTTTCACTGATGTGGTGAATTAGACTGGTTCCAGCAATAGCGATGACGCGCGGTCTCCCTTGGTCAAGATAATTATTCTGCATCAAATAATCAACGTTTTTGGCATGCCCAGTGTAATCAATTTTGTCGTTCTTGAAAGGGATAATAGGAATCGCAGTAACCGAATTGAGCGCATCTAAAAGTTGTGGTATCCCTAATGGCATAGATTTCTCCTTTTAAAATTTTTTTCGCAGGACCAGTACCCCTGTGAGTGCTCCTGCCGACATATCAGTTTGTACATCTACCTTAAATGAATCTGTTTTTGCCTGTGTTTGGGAATTTAGCTGGCGTGTGTTGAGACGTTTGGTTGTGATTCTTGCTTCTACAGCACTAACGACGTGATTTAAAATTGCCATGCCTAAAAATAATTTTGCGCGTTCAAAGGTATCGTTCGCCTTTTGGCGTAATTCAAAAGCTTCCAAACGGTGGTGCGAATCGAAATCGATGTCTAAATCGGGTTCGTTTTTTAGTCCTGGATCGAGATCTACCCAGTACCATTTGCCAGTCCGCTTCCGTGTCTCCTCGGAATCGTAGACATGGTTCCAAGTCTCATATTGCGTGGCGTGTTCAAAATCCTCTATGGGATCCCAGTCTTCAAAGGAGCCTGAACCGATAAAGTTAACATGCTTCCTGACGATATCGCGATAGTCCTCGCGGGTGTTTGAAGCGACATTTCGGAGAATAAAATAAGTTGCGAGCAATCCTACCTCTGCAGCAGTATAAAAATACCCGTGCTTGGCACCTGTATAGAGTTGTCCCATGCCGGGAACAACGAGCGAATAGAGAAACGCTTCATTGGGGGACTTTCGCGCTGGGAGACTTTGGTTTGTCTCCATCGTAACGGCAGATTGGTTTGCAAGTGAGCGATTTCCGAGAGCAGAATCGAGATAAAAAGCAGTAAATAGTTGCGCTTGCGGACTTTCGGATGCTAAGCAGATACCAGATGCTAAACAGAATATCAGCAGGATTATTAAAATTTGGGTATTAAATTTCACTGTTTGTTTTTTCCTTTTAAAAGATAATCATCCCTGTGGCTTCAATGAGTCGCTCGCGGCTTGGACCGAAGCGCGGTCCGTACGTCAAGTCTACGTTAAATAGATAGACTTTGACTCCGATCCCATAGGTAAAGTAATCTGTTAATTCTGGTAAGTTAATACCGGGTTCAGACTTGTAACCGACTCGTAGCGCAAGTATGCCGCCAATCCAAGCTTCTAAACCGAGATTCTTTTGAAGGTGCCGCCACTCAAATGCGCGGATACCGACCCCACGGTCGGAAAGCAACTGCTCCCGTGTTAGTTTTTCTTCTCTTTCGGCGTTAAGTCGTTCCAAATCTACAATCAGTTCGTCCTCATTTTCAGCTAATTTATCGATATAGGCTGTGATACCACTAACAATACGGACCTGATTATTATATCTATCTTGGTAAAGACGCATCGAAGTGCCAAGCCGCAAGAATCGAGGCAGCGGATCTGCTTGGTTTTCATCAATGAAAGAGATACCGGGTCCGACGTTCTGAATTGAAGCACCGACTGTTGTTGGTATAAGGTCGAAGGGGAGGAGATACTGCATGCCCAAATCAACGGCATAAGAACTTCCGCTTTCACGTCCGAGTACCATCCGAATCATTTTACCATTGATACCAGCCGACAGGGAATCGGTAATTCGGTCTGCATAAGAGAAAGTCAAAGCGAAGTTAGTACCAAGGCTCTCCTCACGAAGCACGTCAGGGGAGTCGGTTGTTACGGCAATCGTCCCTTGTCCTTGCATCTGGAGTGTCGCGCCAACAGTGCCGATATCTCCAAGGGGCATTGCGCCGGAGACGAACGTGTAGTATAACCCCTCACCGGCTTCCCCAAAAGGTGCGCTGTAATCTGTATAAAACATTGACGCTTGCGCTGCTTCTTTGCCAGAACGGAGTTTGCTTTCAGGCATCTCTGCAAGTCCGCTTGGGTTCCAGAGTGACGTGGTCACATCACCAGACATAGCAGAAAACGCGTCTCCGAGTGCTCTTGCCCGTGCGCCACCGCCGAGGTTTAAGATTTGTGCTCCTGTCCGTCCCGGTCCAGCAAAAGCTGTACCCGGTAGAAAGATGGTAATTGATAAGAGTAGTATGAAGGTTTTGCGTATAAAACAGCCCACTGAATTGTAACTCCTCTTTGTGATTTTATTTTTTTTATTTAATGCGTTTGACACTTAATATGATAACGCAATTGGCTATAAAACGCAAATCGCCTAATTTTGTTTACACAGTTGCTTAGAGATATTTATTGGGATCACTCAAAAAACTGAAGTTTTCCGCCCTTGACGACCATTATAATTTGGTCGTATAGTGCGTCTCCGCTCGGATCGAAAGAGAAATTACCTAATTTGCCTAAAATTGTGGGAAAATCCTTCGTTTGTGCAAGTGCGTCGCGAATGACGGTCGAATCTGTCGATTGCGTCATCTTAATTGCATTGGCGAGAACATAAAGAGTTGTGTACGACTGTGCCGCCCACGGTTTAGGTTCAATACCATATTTTGCCCGATAATTGCGAACGAAGGTTTGGTTTCCGGGTGCATGAGATATACTAGACCATCCAATAAAAGCTATTGCTCCCTCGGCGGCATCGCCTGCCTTTTGGACTTCATGGGTGGTTAGATCTGGAACAATAACGTGAATAGTGTCGGGAAAATCTATATCGGATGTTTGTGCGATAATTCCCGCTATTTCTTGTGAGAGTGCGGAGATAAAGAGTGCGTCAGGCTTCACCGCCATTATATTGGTTAATTGCTGAGAAAAATCGGTATCGCCGGTTTGGAAGGTTTCTTCAGTCAAAATCTTGACCTCGTTTACCCCAAGTGCTGTTCTCAGCACTTCGTTGCTATTTGTGGAATAGCTATCAATCTCATCATATATCAGTGCCACTTTTTCATAACCGAGTTTCTCCTGAATCGCCATCAAACCACTGGGAATACTTATATTTGTGGCGAGACTGGTGCGAAAGATAAAATTCCCAATCCCGCTCAAACCGGCAGCGGAGGAGACCGAACTGAAAGCTATGACCTTATTCTCCTGGGCAATTGGAGCAGCCTCTTTAAGGTGTGTCGAGATAGCAAGTCCAACGATAGCAGGGACACCTTGATCCACCAAGGACTGTACAGCTTCCTTCGCTCCGTCTACAGTGCTCTGATCGTCCACAGTGATAAACGTGAGATTTATATCACTGAGGTTGTTAATCTCTTCTCGTGCCATTTCAAAGCCACGTAGCATTGGAAGTCCATACGGCTCGGCATGTCGCCCTGTCAGTGCTACGACAACACCGATGGGAATTTCCTCACCAGGAGACCCTGAAGGTATTGCCTCATCGGACATTATTGATGTTATCCTTTGACAACCGTAAAACCCTACAGCCAAAGCAACAATTGTCAATACAAATGCCAATATTGTGATTCCCCTTATGTTCATGTCCAGTGGCTCCTGTTTTGACGTACCCCGCAAGCTAAAGAATAGGCTGGGCGGGAAGAATAATAAGACGTTAAAAAACCGCGCAATAAGGGCATTCCTATTTATGGGGAACAGTTTTCACACAACGAAATCCGCCGAAAACGCTCGCATACATTGGAATTCCACCATCACGGTTATCCACTCGGACGAATAGACCGTTGTCGGTCCAACAACCGCCCCGAAACACGCGAGGCGTATCAATATCTATGAAATTATCCATTACATTCTTAGGCGTGCCACCTGAAAACGGGTTTATCTTGGGAGATTCTACGTAGAAATCCGAATCATATTTATCCAAACACCACTCCCACACATTTCCTACCATATCGTATAAACCGTATTTGTTTGGAAGATACTGCCCAACAGGAAGAGTATCATTGATATATCTTGCATGATTTGCCTTTGTGGCATCAATTGCCCCTTCCCAAGGATATGCTTTACCGATCAAACCGCCCCGTGCAGCTTTTTCCCACTCTGCTTCTGTCGGCAAACGCTTCCCGGCCCACTTAGCGTAAGCCATTGCTGCATACCAACTGACGTAATTAACTGGATGGTCGCCTTTGCCCGGCGGATAGTCATTTCCGTTCCAAGGTCTTAGGTAGGTGCCGTCATGCAATCGCCGCTCAATTCGATCTTTTTGCCACTTCGGATTTGCGTCAACGAATGCCTTATAATGCCTGTTGGTTACTTCGTATATGTCCATGTAGAAATCACTTATGTAAACGGTATGGACTGGACGTTCATCGGAAGCACCATCCTGACGCCCCATTTCAAATTCGCCAGCGGGAATCAATACCATGCCATCAATGACCTTGTCCTCCGAAGAAGTATCTTGTGTGCTATAACAGCCGAGTACCGTGAAAACAAGGATAAAAATTATATCTTTTCGAGTCATCAAAAATCATCTTTCTTATTTTCTGCTGGTCCCCGATACACGTTTTAACGCCGTAGGTTGACCAGATAAATTCCTGCTGCCACCAATCCAGTACCCCCCAACACGCTGACAGTCAGTTCATCGCCTAAAAATAGATTGCTAAATAACACACCCGACACCGGCATGAGAAAAGAACAGACCACCAGTTTACTCGCCTTGTATTTTCTTAACACCCATGTCAATACTAAAAAGCAGAAGCCTGTGACAATCCATCCTTGGTAGAGCAAGCCTGCACTGCTTGCCAATGTCCACTGAATCGGACTCTCCCACTCAAAGAGGTAACTTAAGACCAGAAAAATAGGAATGTTTAAACCTAACAACCAGATGAGGAGCCGATACGGATAAATCTCTTGAACGAAAACTTTTGTCAACGTAACGCGGAGTGCAAGGAAACAAGCGGACAGGGTTACAATCAAATCGCCGATGAGGTGCTCCATAGCACTCACGCTTTGTAGATTCGGTGCGAGTGCTACAAAAACACCACCGAACGCGGAGAGAATTCCTAACACCTTTGTAGGTGAAAGTCGATCACTGGGAAGCCAGAAATGCCCGAATATTACCGTAAAAACTGGGTAAAGGGTGAAAAAAATGGTTGAACGCGCGGCAGTCGTGAGCTGGGTGCCAAAGTTTAGCGTAATCGTATGCAATGTGTAAAGCACTGCAATTAGGAGTAATCGACGTAATTCCTCAAAGCGCAATCGCATTGACATCCCATAGTAGAATCCGATCCCTCCGACAGCGATAACGCCTAATATGCAACGAAAAAGTGCCATTTTCAGCGGTGGGAAGCCTTGCAGACCGATTTTAACTGCCAATGCTCCTCCGCCCAAAAGAGAAGCGATAAATAACATGAGGACAGTAATTTTACCGGAGGGATCTTCATTTCTAAATTCTTTTTCTATCATGATTATGTTAAGTTAGCATTAAGCCGATAAGGAACAATGAGCAATTAAAATTGAAAAAAAAATAAAAGTCATACTGAAGCAACGGATAGAAGATCTCACTGCTACTTAATTATTATATCCTTGAAATACCAAATATGCAAAAAAACTCAATTCGAGATATTTAGATAATATAACCTAAGTTGCTACCTTAGCAAAACAACGAGGATTCAACCTTTAAAACCATATTAGGACGGTAATTTACAAAAATTAAAGTTAGAAATCCTAATTCCTAACATAGAATAATAGCACAATCCATAAAATAAAGGTAGAATAAAGCAATTTTTTTACAAGGTGGCAACTTGGATTAATATAACCTAAGTTGCCACGTGTTATAGACATAGCACTCCTACGGAGTGGGATTGTTTGAATACGCCGTTTTCTATAGACATGTCCCCCCTATGGGGTGAGGAAAATGCCTGAAAAACCTTGTTGAACCGTCCAAAATCTGTTAGTAGCAACTTGGGTTAATATAGCAGATTTGGGTTATTTTCGGTTATAATGTGAGTTCGATAAACAATGTGAAGTTGGTATTGGTGATTAGCGATTGACAGAAAAAAGAAACCTTGCTAAAATGATAGGAAGATTGATACGAAAAGGAGGACAGAAGATATAAAATAATGCGAACATTTAGGGCACAACTAAGCCCATATTTGACATTAGCAGTCTACCTCATTCTCTGTTTGTGGAGCTTCAGGGGACTGCCCGCAAACACGCATGAGGATATTCCCGAAATCCCCACGCATCGAGAAATTAAAGCAGTACGCATCGAAACTCCCCCCATAATTGATGGAAAATTGGACGACGTATGTTGGCAAAATAGTGCCAAAACCGGTGAATTAATTCAATTTGAACCGCAGAACGGCGAACCAGCAACACAGCCGACCATCATCTACCTTGGTTACGATGCCAATAACCTCTATGTAGCATTTGAATGTTTTAAAACCAATATGGACAAACTCGCGGCGAATTTGACGCGGCGAGATTCCTTTTTCTTCTCTGATGATCACGTTGAGATTTTAATCGATACCTTCCTTGACGGCAGAAACTGCTATGCTTTTGCCTTAAACCCACTCGGCACGCAAACCGATCGAAGACTCATTAATGAAGGTTCTAACAGGCGCACGGGACAGTCTATGATTGGCACTGCTATCTCGTGGGATGGCGACTGGCAAGGTCAAGCGAGCAAGGGAACAGACAAATGGACAGCAGAGTTCGCTATTCCGTTTGCCTCACTCCGATTTTCAAAAAAGACAGAGATAGCGACCTGGGGTATCAATTTTTGGCGCAATGATGAAGCCCCTGCAGAAGAACAGATGTGGGCAGATCTGGGAGAACGGCAGTACGCCGTGTCAGAATTCGGACGTCTAACAGACCTACCTATTGCAGGTCTTGTTACAAAGCGACCAACAAAGATTAAACCCTATGCCACGCTAAAGCCCCAAGCATTACAGCCGGGAGGCGGTGAGACCGAAGTCGCTATGAAAGCAGACGCTGGGTTAGACTTCCGGTATCCGATTGGAGACTTCACCGTCGATCTGACGCTAAACCCAGACTTTGCGCAAATTGAGGCGGATCCTGATCTGGTGAATCTGACCGATATTCCGCTCCGTTTTCCCGAAAAACGTCCGTTTTTCCTTGAAGGCAACGAACTCTTCCAGATGCCCCTGGATCTGTTCTACAGTCGCCGTGTTGAAAACTTAGCCGGTGGTGGAAAGGTTATAGGAAAATACAACAGATATAACATTGCCTTTATGGGTGCGGTTGCGGGACCGGAGGATCCAGATAAAAAAGCAGAATCAGGCGAACTGCCTGTCGGGGACTACAACTACTCCGTGCTTCGATTGCAACGGGAGGTCGGCAAAACGTCATCTGTAGGTTTTTTAGGTGTTAATAAACAACGCGGTGCCATGTATGACCGTGCAGGAGGACTTGATGCCCGTATTCAACTCCCGGCTGCCACGAGTCTTAATCTGGAATATGCGAGAGAGTGGAAAGCGGGTGGATTAGAAAGGCCAGAGAGTACTGCAGACGACCTGGTTTTTGTGCAGCTTGCGCGACGGACGAATGTGTTCTCAATAGATGCTATTTATGCGGATATTGGTGAGTATTTTTATCCTGAAACAGGATTTGTCCCGCGTATAGATAGACGGGGTGTGGTTATCAGAAGCCGGTATAATAAGCAGTACAAAGGTGCGGTTGAAAGGCTTCGCGGCGAAGTCCAATATGAACGACTCACGGATCATACAGGTGCGTTGAGGAATCATAGGGCAGGTTTTAGCGGACTCTTCGGGGTTTACGATTTCTTTTTCCTTCTTGGACCCGAATGGTATTATCACGTTGATGACGACAACAAGCCTCTTACCGACAGAACAGCCCGCTTCTTTTTTGGATGGTTCCCACCGAAATATGTGCAGATCCGAAACACGGGTAATTTTGGTGTCCGTAACGACAGAAACATTTTCTTTATCCGCCCGGAAATTACGATTCGTCCTACTGCCAAACTCAGTTTCGAGTTTATTCTACAGCGACTTCATGAAAAGGAATTAGATGCATCAGGGTGGCAGCTTTCAGAATGGACGCGACGTTTTGTGATAAACTATCAATTTGCCCAACGTATGTATGCGAGAGCAAGCGCAGAATTTACCATTGAAAGAGAGCGCAGGGTCTTCGCGCTTTTCGCTTATGAGTATCGTCCTGAAAGCAATTTCTTTATCGTCTACAATGACAACCGTGATGTCGATGGAGACACCGAGCGAATCATCTTCATCAAAATCGCTCACCTGCTGAAAACGGATCGCATCTAATTCTTTTGACGGACATCTATATCGCAGTATTGCATTAAAGTTGCCACCTATTACATACATAGCACCCCTACGGGGTAGAGTTGTTAAAATAAACCGCCTTCTATAGACATAGCACCCCTACAGGGTGGGGAAAAACCTGAAAAACCTTGTTGAAACATTCAAAATCCATTAGTAGCAACTTGGGTTAAAGCAAGTCTTAAGATGAAAAGATGGAGGATATTCTTACGGAGAACGTTCTGAAACGCTATCATCACTGGATGCTTGCGGTGCTTTCAGCAATCCTGCTGTTCCTCAGTTTCCCTACTGTCAATCTTTTTCCGTTGGCTTGGATTGCCTTGGTGCCATTTTTCATTGCACTTATGCGTGCAAAGGATCGGAAACCCTCTTTCTGGATCGGTTACCTAACGGGTTTTCTATTTTTTGCAGGCTTGCTTCCCGCCATCGCCCTCCTTTATCCATACGCGAACATTTTCGCGACGATGCTGGGATATTTGGTCCTTGTGGGTTATACCGCACTCTATTTCGCTATTTTTCTCGTCCTGATGAGAGCCGTTCCGTGGCGCTCCGGTATATTGTTTCCAGTTGCAGCTGCCTGCATTTGGACAGCATTGGAATGGGTGCGGAGTTGGATGGTAACAGGGTTTCCGTGGGGAAGTATGGGTTACTCGCAATGGAATAATGTACTGGGGATACAGGTAGCATCGCTCGTTGGTGTACATGGCATCAGTTTCGTCATTGTGCTTTTCAACGCTGGTATTGCTACTGTGCTGTGTAACCGCCATCGGTGGCGACAGGAGATTCCCACTTTAGCTTTGTCGCTGATTTTGGTGCTTTTCTGTTTTGGGTACGGTGCTTTCCAACTCCAAGACGCATCACCTATAGATAAAACCTCTGAATCAGCTTCTAACGAAGGCATCGAAACCTTAAACGTCGCTCTCGTCCCCGGCAATATCCCACAACTTGAAAAATGGGATGTCCGTCAATTTCCGACTATTTTGCAACGCTATATCAATTTAACGTATAAAGCGAGTCAAGAGAATCCGGATCTCATTCTGTGGCCCGAAACAGCAATTAGAAGCGAAGCACTGACAGGCGCATGGCCCACCTACTACAGAAGGTTCTCCCAAATGCTTCGGGCTGTAGCAACTCCTATGCTCATCGGTTCAGCCATTGAAGAGGAAGAAATAGACAAAGCGATAGGCGAATTTTCCAAAGATGCTGCAGAGCGGCGGAAAGATGCCGAGATATATAATAAGGTTTTGTCAATATCTCCAGACGGAAAGATACATGGCGAGTATGCCAAGAAACATCTTGTAATATTTGGTGAGTATGTGCCTTTGGTAAATATCCTTCCAGACTTTATCCCGAATTTCATTCAATTCAAACCTTTTACCCCTGGAAAATCAGTAAACCTTTTAGAGGTGTTCAACGTTAAAGATAAAACAGGATCTCAGAAGATAGAAGTAGGTGCTTCGATCTGTTTTGAGTCAGTATTTCCTGACGAATTTCGTCAACCTGTAAAAAAAGGTGCGAAGGTGATGGGAATTTTCACGAACGACGCATGGTTCAAAGGAACCGCCTTCCCAGAACTGCACCTGTCTATGGCACCTTTCCGCGCCGTTGAGAATCGAATTGCGGTTTTTCGCTGTGCGAACGGTGGATTTACATGCGTCGTCGATCGGTTCGGTAGGATAATGACTCCGTTGATAACACCGGACACCACTCAACAGGTGCTTATTGCCCCCGTTCCACTTCTTTCGTCTTCTGAGCATAAACATACACTCTATACTCGCTACGGCGATTGGTTTCCGATTCTCTGTGCTATCATCTGTGTTGGATGGTTTGGCAGTCAGAGCGTCCTCCGATTTCGTCGTAGAGATGCTTAATTATTCATGAGGAACCACATGCTTGTAGATTTAAAGGCTCAGGTCGAAGAAACGCATACCCGATTCTTAGAACTCGGAGGTTATCTTTGACCTGGCTGAAAAACGAAAAGAATTAACTGAACTGGAAGAATCAACTATTGATCCAGATTTTTGGAACAACACACAACGGGTGCAAAAAGTCAACCAGCGTATCGCTGTCCTCCGAGATGAACTCGGTGCGTATGAAGCACTGAACCTCAAAATCGAAGACCTCCAGATCCTCCTTGAACTCGCAAGTGAAGAAAACGACGCGAGCCTACAGAGCGAAATTGCAGACGGCTTAGATAGTGTCGCAAGTCGCCTTGATCAGATGGAACTCCAGTTAATGTTGACTGGTGAGTTTGATGAGAATAACGCAATTCTCAACGTCCATTCTGGTGCTGGCGGTGTTGATGCTCAAGACTGGGCGGGGATGCTGATGCGGATGTATCTCCGTTGGTGTGATCAACGTAGCTATCAGACTGAAATCGTTGATCTCACTGCGGGAGATGAAGCCGGTATCAAAGGTGCAACAATCCTCGTTAAGGGCGCATCAGCTTACGGCTATCTACAGGCTGAAGCGGGTGTGCATAGGCTCGTACGATTGTCCCCCTATGATTTCAACAAACGCAGACATACTTCCTTCGCGGCTATCGCTGTCACACCTGAAATTGATGACTCTGTTGAAGTCGATATTCACACCGAAGACCTCCGGATAGACTTTTATCGCGCAAGCGGTGCAGGTGGACAGCATGTCAACGTCACAGACTCTGCCGTCCGAATTACACATAAACCTACCGGGATTATTGTACAGTGTCAAAACGAACGTTCTCAGCACAAGAATCGAGAGATCGCTATGAAACTGCTCCGTTCGCGTCTGCATGAGAAATATCGGGCAGAACGTGAAGCGGAGCTTTTAAAACAGCGGAGCGAACGCCTCAACATCGACTTTGGAAGCCAAATCCGTTCTTATGTGCTACATCCCTATCAACGCGTCAAGGATTTACGTACGAACGTCGAAACTGGCAATGTTAACGCAGTATTAGATGGTGCGTTAGATCCATTCATTGAAGGCTATCTGAAAATGAAAGCACAACAGAAATAACGCACGAAGACATTGTGAATTCCTCAATACTAACAAGAAGCTAAATCCGTTCACTCAGAACCGATTTTTGTTGCTTTACGAATAAAACTGGGGTATAATTACTAATAGCAAAATATCGGTAAGATGAATTACGTAAACAATAGAAAAAACATGGGGTTTACCTAAATAATGATATGGTAGCAGTTGATAGTTAACTCTGAAAATATACATCCACTTATCAGAACTGTTGCGCTTTCCGTTCATTTTTTTTAAAGCAGAAAATAACACAAAAAACGCTTCTGAAGTCTTACTGAGACTGGGTTTCTAATAAAATCTAAAAGATTATCAAAAAACGAAAAAAGTTACCAAATGGTAACTTTTTAAGGAAAAATTCCAAGAAAAATTAGAGTCCAGTAGGTCGAGTCGAACGCGTGAAGCCCAACAGGAATAATAGGTTGGGCGTTTTCAGAATTTATCACAATATCCGTGTAGAACCGAGAGAGTTTCAAAGCTTCTTATCTATTTGGAATATCATTATTTCGGCAATACCCTCTAAAGGAGGGATAGACGTGGAAGAAACAAAGGACTTAATTCAGCAACGTCGCGAGAAACTGGACGAAATCCGAGAATTCGGGGTAGAACCGTATCCGCGTAAGTACGCACCGACACACTCAACAGTCGAAATCCAGAGAGACTTTGCCGACATCCAAGAACAACCCGATGAGACCCAGACAGTTCGGGTTGCCGGCAGGATCATGACGAAGCGGGACCACGGGAAGAGTAGTTTCGCGCATCTCCAAGATGGTGAAGGTAAGATCCAGATTTACGTCCGCCGAGACCAAGTTGGTGCGGAACCTTACAAAATCTACCGACGCTTCGATAGTGGCGACATTATCGGTGCTGAAGGAACGGTTTTCCGAACGCGGACTGGCGAATTAACTGTCCTTGCTGATTCCATACAACTTCTCTCCAAATCCATCCGCCCGCTACCGGAAAAATGGCACGGTTTACAAGATAAGCAGACGCGCTATAGACAACGCTACGCTGACCTCATCATGAATCCTGATGTAAAAGACGTTTTCCTGAAGAGGACTCAAATTGTCCAAGCGATTCGTGATATGCTTAACGCCCAAAGTTTCATTGAAGTAGAAACACCGGTCCTGCAGCCGATTTATGGTGGCGCAAATGCTCGTCCGTTCACGACGTACCATAACACTTTGGAACAATCGCTCTACTTACGGATCGCAAACGAACTCTATCTTAAGCGCTTGATAGTCGGAGGGTTTGAAAGGGTTTATGAATTTTCGCGAGACTTCCGTAACGAAGGCATGGATCGGGATCACAATCCTGAATTTACAATGCTTGAACTTTACCAAGCTTATGCCGACTATCACCAGATAATGGAATTGACGGAAACGCTAATTGCAGAGACGGCAAAAATAATTCACGGTACAACAAAGATTTGCTATCAAGAACATGACCTCGATTTCACGCCACCTTGGCGTAGAATGAGCATGGTTGATTCAGTTCGAGAGCATAGCGGTATTGATCCGGTCTCGTTATCTGCCGATGAATTGTACAAAGAAGCCGTTAACGCCGGAGTTAACTTGGTTGGGGACGAGACGAAGGGGAAGATTATCGCTGAGTTGTTTGACACATTCGTGGAATCAAAGCTGATTCAGCCAACATTCATAACGGATCACCCAATCGAGGTTTCACCGTTTGCGAAAAAGAAACCTGAAGATCCAGAGTTTGTTGAGCGTTTTGAATTCTTTATTTGTGGTATGGAGGTAGGAAACGCCTTTAGTGAACTCAACGACCCGATCGACCAACGTCAACGCTTTTTGGAGCAGGCGAACAATCTAAAGGCTGGTGACAGCGAAGCGTTCATGGTAGATGAAGATTATCTACGGGCATTGGAGTATGGTATGCCACCGACCGGTGGACTCGGTATTGGAATTGACCGGCTGACGATGTTACTAACGAACCAATACTCCATTCGTGATGTCATCTTATTTCCACAGATGCGTCCGGAGAATTAAGGTGAAAACTGCTCCCACGCTGTCCACGGAAAGGTTGATACTCCGTTCGTTTACCCTTGAAGATGCTGCCGATGTGCAACGGCTTGCTGGTGATCCTGACGTGGCATCAACAACCGATGCGATAGAGCATCCGTATGAGGACGGAACAGCGGAGAAGTGGATTAAATGGTGTCAGGAAGCGTTTGAAAATTTGAAGATACAATTCAATATCGTATACTAACAATGTGAGTTCGTAGAAAAATGAGATCCGCGCCGCCCCTTCTCACTGAAAGATTGCTCCTTCGTTCATTTACCCTTGAAGACGCAGCTGATGTGCAACGGCTTGCCGGTGAATACGATGTCGCATCAACATTGCCCAATATGCCACATCCCTACGAAGATGGTATGGCTGAAGTGTGGATTCGTTCCTGTCACGAAAGGTTTGAAAAAGACGAAGCTTTAAATTTCGCAATTACACTCAACACAGACAAGGATTTCATTGGCGGGATAGGACTTAGGCTCAATCAAGAGGCTAAGAGTGGTGAACTGGGTTATTGGATAGGCAAACCCTACTGGAACTGTGGCTATGTCACCGAGGCAGCGCGGGCTGTTGTTGCGTATAGTTTTCAAGTGTTGAAGTTGAAACGACTTCATGCTAAACACTTCAAACGAAATCCGGCGTCCGGACGTGTTATGGAAAAAATTGGGATGCGCTATGAAAGGTGTCTCCGAGAATATGTAAAAAAATCGGATACTTTTGAGGATTCACTGGTATACGAGATCTTAAAAGCAGACTTCGACCCGTTAGTCCCTACCTCGTCTAAGGTACATAAATGAGTTTTGAATGGTTCGTAGCCTCTCGTTATCTACGATCTCGGAGAAAACAGTCTTTTATCTCAATCATCAGTTTTATTTCTATTGGTGGTGTTGCGCTGGGTGTAGCAACGGTGATTCTCGTCATTGCCGTGTTAGATGGCGTTGAGCATGGGTTACGAGATCGATTTCTCGCAAATGAAGCACACGTCGTTTTTCGCCTGCACGATCACAGTTTCTTTGGAAATTACGAGAAACGGATCGCACAGATTGAATCACTTGATGAGGTTATAGCGACATCGCCCGTCATTTTGTCCCAGATCGGGGTTTTTCCTGAATATAGCGATACCATTCAGGATGTAATTTATATTAAAGGCATTGATCCAGTTCAGGAAGACAAAGTCACAGGTTTCTCAGAATTGGTATCGGGATCAACTGATTTTCATAACTCAGAGTTTCTTGAAAAAGCCCGTTTCATCAGAGATGAAACCATCACTGGCGGTATTGTTCTCGGCGGACGTCTGGGAGCGCGTTTGGGTATCATCAAAGGCGATGTTTTGCGGCTCGTCGTTAAACTGGTGAAGAGCCCTGTGAACGAATCAATGCTCCTGCCGGACTTGGCGAACTTCGTCGTAATTGGATTTTATGAATCCGAAATGGCGGTTTATGATAACAACTTTGGATTTATTCATATAAATGATGCTCAAAAGTTGTATAATAAAGCGAACAGGATAAACACCATTTTTGTCCGATTAGATGATGCGGAATTAGCACCACAGATCGCGAGAAAGATTGAAGACAGTGTACGGTTTTCGGTCTTGGAGGGAATGCCCGACGCAAGAACATGGATGGAGATACAGGCACCGCTCTTCTCAGCACTTCGGTTGGAAAAAATAGCGACTACCATCATTGAGGCACTTATCATCTTGGTGGCTTCGTTTAACATCGCAAGCACATTGATTATGACAGTGATGGAAAAGACAAAGGATATCGGAACACTGAGAACGCTTGGGACATCCCGTGGTAACATCACGAAAATCTTCATGATTCAAGGGAGTGTGATCGGGACACTTGGGACGATGCTGGGGACTGCCTTGGGACTTGTTCTCTGTTGGCTGTTAAGTTTCAATGCTGTGCGTCCTTCCTATTGGTATATTTTTGTCCTCGCTGCACCCATTTCTTTACAGGTGATTATGGCATTGTGGCGTGTGCTACCGCATAGAGGAGGGTGGAAACTCGCAACCGGGGCTTTATGGATCATTGGAATAGGTTTCGCGCTTTACTGCGCTGTTAGGCCGATTTCGTTTGCAGAATTGGGGCTTAGCCATATCTACCAGATGAATCAAATGCCGATAAAGGTGAATTGGTTTTTTGTTGTCTTTATCAATGTACTTTCACTCTTAATCTGCTGGCTTGCGACGCTCTATCCGGCATGGCAAGCGGCGAATCTGAAACCAGTTGAAGCTTTGCAACATGAATAATTCAGAAAAGAGAGCGTTGTGAAAAATTCGGCAGAAGTACTCATCCGCGTTGTAGATTTGCACAAATCCTATTATGATGGGGAAGCAGAACTTCAAGTACTTCAAGGCATAAATCTTGATGTATACAAATCAGAATTACTTGCGGTTGTGGGCGCATCGGGCGTAGGGAAAAGCACACTGCTTCATATCATCGGCACCCTGGATCAACCAACCGAAGGAAGCGTTTTATACGACGAAAATGATGTTTTTACTTTACCAGATAAAGACATCGCTGAGTTTCGGAATCAGGAAATCGGTTTTGTGTTTCAATTTCATCACTTGCTGCCAGAATTTAACGCTCTTGAAAATGTCGCAATGGGGGCATTAATCGCAACACAGAATTCTAAAACAGTTTATAAAGAGGCGGAGGCACTGTTGGACTATGTGGGGCTTGCTGACAGATGTACGCACTATCCGAGTCAGTTGTCGGGTGGTGAAAGGCAACGCGTTGCGATTGCCCGTGCACTGATTAACAAACCGAGCGTTGTGCTTGCTGATGAACCCACTGGGAACCTTGATCGGCGGAGCAGCGAGACAGTGCTGGAACTTCTATGGGATTTGAACGCTAAATCTGGGCAGGCATTTGTTATCGTAACCCATAATCAGGAACTTGCCGAGCAAGTGGACAGGGTTGTCCAACTTGTTGATGGAAAGGTCGTTGGCAACAACGGAGACAATGGCCAGATATGATTGTTTAAAAAAGGAAGCGTATATGTTGATTTATATCGACGGAGAATTTTTACCGAAAGCAGAGGCGAAAGTCTCAGTGTTCGATCACGGTTTGCTCTACGGTGACGGTGTTTTTGAGGGCATCCGCTCCTACAATGGTAGAGTCTTTAAACTTGATGAACACCTCGAAAGGCTTTACGACTCCGCTAAATCGATTATGTTAGAAATCCCGATTCCCATCGAAACGATGAAGGAAAAGGTACTGGAAACACTCCGTCTAAACCACCTCAGAGAAGCTTATATTCGATTGGTCGTCACCCGGGGCGTAGGGGATTTGGGATTAGATCCAGATAAATGCCCTAATCCGAGCATCATTATTATTGCAGATAAGATTACTTTGTATCCACCAAAATTCTATGAAGACGGTCTTGAGATTGTAACCGTCTCGGTTCGACGGAATTATGCGGAAGCTATCAACCCACGCATCAAGTCATTGAACTATCTAAATAACATCTTAGCGAAAATCGAAGGAAAACAAGCCGGTGCCGAGGAAGTATTGATGCTGAATGCGGAAGGCTATGTTGTTGAATGTAGTGGGGATAATATTTTCTGGGTAAAAAATGAAGTCTTGGTTACGCCGCCGGTCCACATGGGGATCTTAGAGGGTGTTACTCGAAACAGTGTGATTGATCTTGCGCGTGAGGCGGGGATGCGAGTGGAAGAGCGCGTCTTTACACGGCATGATCTTTATATCGCTGATGAATGCTTCTTGACCGGTACTGCAGCCGAGGTTATTCCTGTGGTGAAAATCGACCAACGTGCCATTGGTGACGGGCAACCCGGAAAGGTAACACAAAAACTCATCGATGCCTTCAGGCAGTTTGCAAATAGTTATGGAACTTTAATTTATCCGGCTGAAGTATGAGGTATTTTGGAAAAACCATACGACCACATCTCAATTTCAAATGTCGCACGTATGGGTACGCGGAAGATCACAGCAACACAGGAGGAATATTACATCATGGATGCGCTAAAAAACATTTTTATTCTGATAAGCGTAATCATTGGACTCTCAGCAATCTCTGCCTTTGCAGAAGAAGAGACGGATACAGTACTCGGTCCCAAAGCCGCCAGCACGGTCGAACAGTCAGGAGAGACTGAGACAGGTACAGACACTTCAGCAAGCGCAACCAAGCCACTTCCTGTCGAAGCCATGTTCCTCGTGAGGAAAATCTCGTTTGAAGGTGTGGAAACCGCTTCCGAAGATATGCTCCGCACTCTCATTCAGACGCAAGCCGGGGATGAAGTTTCAGAAGAACTGCTCACTGAGGACTTAAAGAGCCTTTACAAAGACACCGGTTTCTTTTCTGAACTTGAGGTAGATGTACGACCATTTGAAGGTGAAGGTGGTGGTCTGGAAGTCGTGTATAAAGTCGTGGAAAGTCCAAAGATCTCTGGTATCAACATTACCGGGAATGAGAACTTAGGAACCGGCAAACTCAAGGATGACCTTACACTCCGTCCCTCAGAAATTTATAGCGATCGACGCCGGTGGGAAAGCGAACGCGCACTTAGACAAATTTACCACGAAAAGGGGTATTACCTCGTTGGCATCCAAACGCATCTGAAAGACATAGAGGCTGAGGAAGATGAGGAAAACACTGTTCAGGTTACGTTTGAGATAAACGAAGGACCGAGAGTGCGAATCGAGGAAATCAACTTTATCGGAAACGATCTGGTCTCCAGTAATAAACTACAGAAGAAACTCAAGACTCGTATTGGTAAACCCTTCGACCAAGCGCTGTTTGAGGAAGAAGACTTAACACTGAACCTCCGCAATTATTATCAAGACCTTGGCTTTGCGCAAGTAAAAATCCAAGGTTATGAAAAACGGTTTACAGAAGACAAAACAGGTTTGATGCTTGATATTACGGTTGATGAAGGTCCTGAGTTCATTGTTGGAACTTACACGCTTGAAGTGGAAGCTGGCGCGAAAGCCCTCTTCTCAGAAAAGAAGATACGCGGCATGCTGGATCCAGCAGAAGGTGAGATCTTTAACCGTGCGACCTTCGATGAATCCATTGGAAAATTGCAGCAGTCATATCTTGACAAAGGCTATCTGCTTTCAGATATTGTCCCAACGCCGATTTTTGATGAAGCAGAGGGCGTGGTTAACATCACCTTGAGAATCAACGAAGGCGATGTTACAGTCATTGATAAGGTAACGATTACTGGGTTAGAAAAAACGAAAGAATATGTTGTCAAACGCGAACTGGACTGGTTGGGCATTAAATCGGATGAATTGCTGGATGTGAAGTCCTTACGTAAGGCGCGGCAGCGGTTATTCCAAATGGGATCTTTTATTCGTGCAGTCGATTTTGTGCCAAGCCCGACTGGCGAAGAGAATCGACAGGAATTAAAGGTCAACATTGCAGAAACGCCTCGGACAGGGATGTTAAGCCTTGGTGGCGGTTACGGTAGCGAAGGTGGTGTCTTCGGTGTCGCAGAAGTAGGTCAAAATAATTTTCGCGGGCGCGCCTATCGCGTCCATCTAAAAGGAGAATTAGGCACCCGAGATCACCATACCGCTGAGCTGAGTTTTGGAACGCCATGGATTTTGGGAACGCCGACCCGGTTGAATGCCCGCCTTTACAATAATCGCCGTTTCCGGCGATACTATGGAACGGTAGGTTCTGCTCTTCGGAGCCGCAGTCCCTACGGTTTCTACAACTACGATCGGTATATGTGGAGTCGTAGAGGTGCTTCTTTGACGCTCGGACACCCGCTTGGACATGACATTGATGCATCGGTGAGTTTTCGTAACGAACATGTTGAGACGAGTACCCAGAAGTTGAATAATGAAGAATTCCAGCAGTACAGCCGTTCGACTCGCAGTATTCGGTTCGCCTTGGGAAGGGATACACGCGACTACCGAACTTCGTTGTTCGACCCAGCAGGCGGTTCATTTCATACGCTCTCTTATGAATACTCTGGTGGTATTTTGGGTGCGGACAACCAATTCCAGAAATACTATGCAGATTCGAGTTTCTTCTACAATCCGTGGTGGAACCATGTCGTTGCCGTGCATGGACGTGCTGGTTACATGCGCAGTAAAAGCACGGATTCCTACTTCCTATTTTATGAACGCTTTTTCCTCGGCGGTGTAGACTCCGTTCGGGGTTACGAGGACTGGGAAATTTATCCTGATCCAGACGAATCGGGCATTATCAATCCGTATGGCGGAGATAAAGTATTCTTCGCGAACTTTGAATATCGTGTTCCGATTTCCCAGCAGCTTACCGCTGCGGCGTTTTTGGATATCGGACAGGTATGGGACGAGAGCGTCAGAAACCCTCTGAGTCAAATCAACATGAAACGAGGCGTCGGTGTAGAAGCTCGCTTCACTATGTTAGGTATGTTGGTTAGATTGGGTTGGGGTTACGGCTTGGATCGGATTACTGGTCAACCGGCTGGTAAGTTCCACTTTACAGTTGGCCCCGGTTTCTAACAGAATTATGGACACCTCTTTTGAGGTGTCCTCGTTAATTTTAAGATGACAAGATTACCAATCTCTTTCTTAAGAGAAAGGATTATACCTATGAAATCACTTCAGTTGGGTGCTTGCGAAGCACGCCTAACTATGTTATTAGCTGTTCTCATTGCTTTCAGTTTCAGTACAGGTAGTATTGGCCAAGAATCTTTCAAATTCGGAGTGGTGAATACCCAAGAAGTCTTAGAAAGTTCAAAAAAAGCAACTGAGGCGACAGAAATTCTCCAATCAGCAAGCGATCGTCTAAAAACAAAGCTGCAAGGATTAGGGGACGACATTCGGACACTACAAGAGAAAAAGGCAAAAGCCGAACTCTTTGTCGAACAGGCACAGACTACGGATTTGAATAACGAAATTCGTCTCAAACAACAAGAATACCAGCGCGAAGTCGAAATTGGTCAACAAGCGCTACTTGAAAAAGAGCAAGAGTTGATGGAGCCCATTTACAATGGTCTCCAAGAACTGATTGTCAAAGTTGGTGAATCCGAAAACTTTGACATTATTCTCGAAAAGCGGCTCATCACACTCTATGTGAGTGAAAAATACGATTTGACACAGCGGTTAATCGGCTTGATGAACGAAGAAACCAAGGAAACCCCTGAATAACGCTACACTGCCTAAACTCCGTCGAAAGGATTGAAATCTACGGAGAAAGGATTACGGCTGAACGCGTATGAAACTCAAAGAAATATGTGAACGCCTCAACGGCGATCTCTCTGGGGATGGTGATATTGAAATTACAGGAGTCTCCGGAATCAACGAAGCACTTCCGACTCAGATTACTTTTGTTGCTAACCCGAAGTACCTCGCTGCTATAGCAACAACACAAGCCGGTGCTATTATTATTGGCCAAGGGGTTAATGGTAATGGCAAACCCACAATTCGTGTTGAAAATCCGTATTGGGCTTTTGTAAAAGTCATAGAAATGTTCTCATGGGACAAAAATCCTCGTGCACTTCCGGGTGTTGACGAGACAGCAATTATAGGCAAGAACGTCAAACTTGGCGAGCGGGTCTCAATTCAAGCATTCGCCTACATAGCGGACAACGTTGAAATCGGTAATGATACTGTCATTCAGCCCTTTGTTTACATCGGCGAAGGTAGTAAAATCGGTGCTGATGGGCTTATCTATCCACATGTCAGTATCCGTGAAGAGGTAAGCATTGGTGACCGGGTCATTATTCACTGCGGTGCTGTTATCGGCAGTGATGGCTTTGGATTTGCCCCTGTTAGCAACCGACACCATAAAATCCCTCAGATTGGCACAGTTGTCATTGAGGATGATGTTGAAATTGGTGCGAATACTACTATCGATAGAGCGACACTCTCTGAAACACTTATTAAACGCGGGACCAAACTGGATAATCTCGTTCAAATCGCGCACAACGTCGTTATTGGGGAGGATTGCTGCCTCGCGGCTCAAGTTGGTATTGCGGGGAGTACCATCCTTGGTGACCGGGTAAACATCGCGGGTCATGGCGGTGCAGCGGGGCACTTGACGCTCGGTGAGGACAGTGTCGTTTACGCGAAATCCGCAGTCACAAAGGATATGCCCCCTGGAAGTCACCTGTCCGGGTTTCCGGCACGTCCGCATAAACAGGAACTGCGCATTCACGCTGCGACCCGCAAATTGCCAGAGATGCTCCCTGAATTCACCAAACTCCAAAAGCGGGTTGCTGAACTGGAAGAAAAAATCCAAGAGTTAGAGGATGCATCGTAGAAACATCACCGTCGAGAAGATGTTTCGACTCTCGGACTAAGTAGCAGTTTCGCGCCCGACCCTTCTTTTTCGGTTTGGACGCTCGTCCTTTAGGGAGACCATCATCGGCTCTCTACCTCCGTTGTCCCTTGTGAGGATCGGATCGCTGGTTGAATCCGCACCGTCTGCCTACCCATTTTAATTTACGTGACATCCACCCGACGCAAAACATCATATAACCAACGTGTACGGTATCCTAACATTAGCGTTGTGCCCCGGTATTTTTTTACTCTACCTGTCGTGTTCGGAATATTTTATGACAAACTACGATAAAATTATTGCCTTTTTGGAAAGAGAAAACTCGGATACTGAGGTAGTCTCGCGTTTTAAGGAAGCGTATCAAACCTTCTCTAAAACTGGAAACTGGCATCCCAACTACCGGGTGATTACTACTGGTTGGCAGAAACTCAACGGGGTCCTACTGATGACCCCACAAGATGTGTTTGCTGCCGACTATCGAGTCTATCTCACGGCTACAACCGAACGCAGTTTGCGAGAACTACTTCTCGCTTTTCCGAGGCGATATAGCGGAATGTTTCACCGAACAGAAAAGTGGATGGATAATGGAATTCAGGATGTCTTAGAAGGTGAAGTCGTTCAGACGGATGCTGGAAGATTTTATAGGGGTATCAAACGTGGTAGTGGAGCGGTAGCGGAACAACGAACTGTTTCTAAACGTAAAGACGCGATTGCTGCATACATGCGTAAATTAGGGACATTGAAGGGTAAACTTGACCATTCACAATTTGTTGTTGAAGGCGATCTCATGGTAGAACGGGCGGTTAAAGACGGACTGCCGATTGATGGAATCCTTTATACCACGGCTCTACTTGCGACACCAAAGGGAAAAAGCCTCCTAAAACAGGCGTTTTTAGATAATCTTTCCTGTTACCAAGTTAGCGATGGTGTGATGGGTTCAGTTACAACAACGCGTCCAGTCCCATCCGTTATGGCGTCGGTGCACTTTAAGTACCAGCACTTTTTGTCGGTATCAGGCGAACTCAATTTCCACTTTAGTCCGACATGTACAATACTTATCACGGAGAACATAGCGAATCCAGACAATTTAGGTATGACCTTGCGGACAGCAGATGCAGCAGGGGTGTCTGCTGTTTTACTGAGTGATGAGGGAGCAAGTCCGTTACATAAAAACTGTGTCCGTGCGTCGCGAGGGGCAGTTGGACGTATACCGTTATACCATACGACAGATATTAGTTCTGTAATAGAAGCACTACGGTCATTAGGTTGGAATGTATTAGGAGGAACTTCCAGTGCCGAAAAAGAGTTATACACTGCGAAATTTTCACCGCCTACTGCTATCGTTGTAGGCAACGAAAATACAGGGCTCTCTATAGAAGCGCGGGAGTCCTGCACAGAACTCGTTCGCATTCCGATGGCATCGGGACAATCATCGCTTAATGTAGGGGTCGCAGCGGGTGTTCTCCTCTACGAGTTGGCACGAAGGCACAGAATTTGACAAACCACCACAAATATGGTAAAATTCTTACAAGTGATGTTCTTGGGGAAAATGGATCCTTTGAACTGATGTAAGAATTTGCTGACGCTGTTCCTAACTATAACAGACAATTTTAGAAACTGGATTGTAGGAAAAAGTAAAGGACTTAACTATGGCTGATGTTAAAGAGATACACATAAAAACAAAAATAGAAGAAGTAGAAACAGAACCGTCTTCAGATGAAGACTCTGATAAACCCGAAGAGAAAAAGTTTGTCACACGTATGCGAGAAATCGCAGAGACAGCACTTAATACCGTCAAATCAGAAGTAGAAAAAGAGATAGAAGAGGGCATTGCCTCGGTTGAAGAAACGACTGCCAATCTTACTTCAAAAGTGAAAAAAAAGGTAGAGTCGATTGTTCAACGCGTCCATGATCAATATGAAGCAGAGCGCGAGGAGCTATTTCGTACAGAACTCGAAAAAGAGGTAGAAGCCGCCGTACAACACGTCCATGAAGAATATAAATCGGAACGTGACCTCTTGCTCCGGACAGCCGCTGAAGCTGAAAACACTAAAAAACGCATGGAAACCGATTATCAACGGAAACTCAAATTCGCTAATGAAGAAATCTTAGAAGGAATGGTGCCGGTGCTGGATAGTTTTGAAGCAGCGATTAAAAGCGTGACTGAGAAAGTTGATACTGAGGATGCCTCACCTGATCTCGCTACCTTCGGTGAAGGTGTGCATCTTGTGCACAAACAATTGTTAGATTCGCTCAAAAGTCAGGGGCTTATACCAATCGAAGCCGTTGGCGAAGAGTTTGATCCATACCGGCATGAGGCGTTGATGGCTGTGGCTTCCGATGATATACCAGAAGGTAAAGTGATTGAAGAGTTCCGGTGCGGGTATATGTTGCACACCCGCGTTCTGCGTGCATCACAAGTAGTTGTTTCGCAGGGACCCGCAGCAAAAAAGGAAGAAGGGAACGAGGTTTCAAACGACAATGACACTGCCGACGATGCTGAGTAGTATAACAGGAAGGGACGGTCCATGACGCAAAAACGCGACTATTATGACATTCTGAACGTGAACCGTGATGCCGATGAAGACGAGATAAAGAAGGCTTATCGCAAACTTGCCATTAAATTCCATCCGGATAAAAACCCTGGGGACCAAGAAGCCGAAAACAAATTCAAGGAAGCAACAGAGGCTTACGAGGTCCTGCGCACGCCTGAAAAACGCCAAATTTATGATAGGTACGGTCACGCAGGATTAGAAAATAGCGGCGTTGATTTCGGCGGATTTGGTGTGAATCTCGACGAGATTTTTGGGGATGTCTTTGGCGATCTCTTGGGCGGATTTGGTGCTACTCAACGCACACCGAAGCGCGGGCGGAGTTTACAATACAATCTCAATGTCTCACTTGAGGATGTCATTCACGGCAAAGAGGTCACGATTCAGGTGCCACGGGTTGAATCCTGTCCGACGTGTGACGGCAGTGGTGCAAAGCAGGGAACGCGAGTTATAACATGTCCTCAATGTCACGGTAGAGGTCAAATTAGCCAATCACAAGGGTTCTTCACAATGTCCCGGACCTGTTCGAACTGCCGCGGTGAGGGTGAAATTATTCAAGATCCATGTTCATCTTGTGCTGGCCAAGGACTTGTCCGAAATACTGCTGAGATTAAACTGAATATTGAAAAAGGTGTTGACTCGGGTTTTAAGTACCAGTTGCGTGGCGAAGGTGAAGCGGGTGCTAATGGTGCTCCTCCGGGGGATCTATTTGTTGTAATCAATGTTGCTCCGCATAAACGCTTCCAACGCGATGAAAATGATCTCATTACATCAGCTAAAATTTCGTTTGTTCAGGCAGCACTCGGTGGGAAAATTATAGTTAACGGTATTGATGGGACCGAGGAGTTGCAAATTCCACCCGGTACGCAGTACGGTACTCGATTGCGTATTCCAAATAAAGGCGTTCCGCATTACAGACGTTCCTATTCAGGTGATCTGGTTGTTGCTATGGAGATCGAAACGCCAAAAGATCTCAATGCAACAGAACGCGAAAAATTAGCGGAATTCGCAAAATTACGTGGTGAGCATCATAACGAACACAGTGGATTTTGGGATAAGCTGCTCGGTCGCCACGATGAAGACGAATAGTCGGTATAGGTAGAATTATTCAGTTTTCGGGCAGTGCGCTACATGGTATATGAGCATTGCAAATGAATTGGGCGAGAATTACGGTAATCACTTCCCAAGAAGCATCTGAGGCAGTTGCGAACTGTCTTTTTGAGTTGAACGCGACAGGCGTTGAAATCAAGGATAGAGATGCGTCTACGACATACCTCATCGCCTATTACCCTTTAGACGATCGGGTTGGTTCCCGAATGCAGAGGCTCCGGGACTTCCTTGCTGAACTTCCGACCTGGGGAATTCAATCAGACCCCGCCACCATCGACTTAGAACCTGTTAAATCTGAGAACTGGGAAGAAGCGTGGAAAGCAGCTTTTCCGCCGCGTCGCGTTGGAAAACGGACGGTCATCACGCCAACGTGGAGTGATGTTGCTCACAACGAGATGGATATTCTGATTCAACTCGACCCGGGTATGGCATTTGGAACGGGTCATCATCCGACCACGCGGCTTTCCCTTGAATTATTGGAAGATTCGATTGAACCACATTACCACGTCGCGGATATCGGAAGTGGGTCTGGTATCTTAACTATTGCCGCTGTGAAGTTGGGAGCGCAAAAGGTCGACGCGATTGAATTGGATCCGACGGCAATTCCTGTTGCAGCAGCGAATTTTGAAACTAATGGTGTTGCACGGCGGGTTAACTTATTTCAGGGTGATGGTCTCAAAAGTGTGGAGGGCAGATACCATCTCATTATCGGTAATATCTTAACGAAGGTGATCCTTCCGATTGTCCCATACTGTGCTCCACGACTGCACGGCAACGGAATCGTTATCTTCTCAGGGATACTTGACACAGAACTCGCGCAGATTGAATCGGTTTTAGAAGAGAATGGGTTTCGGTGTCTTCAAGTTATACGTGAAAAAGAAGATAACATCACTTGGGTAGGCATCAAAGCAGTTTGCGAATCTATAGCTGCGCGATAACATTCGCTTAGTATTTAGCGCGGTTCCTCCTTCGATAGTCCATGACACAGGTTGCACCGACCGAGGTTTAGATGTGGCATTGTTGGGGATTTCTCATCGCCCCTGAGATGGCATTTCAGACATTCAACGTCTTCCTCTGAAGCGCGATGCTCTTCAATGTTGGAACGTGCAGGTGCAGCATTAAAAAAGAGAATGACCATAACAATCGCAAAGATTAGACCGATAACGCTGACGATCACCATAAGCGTTCTGGCACTGGCTTGTTCTGTTGGCATGTGGTTAAGACAAGACTCCTTATTGAAAAAATGGAAAGAGGGTGGGGATATTATCTGCCGTTAGCGGTGAACCGTACTCGCACCCTTCAAAAGCCTCAGCATATTGGATTTGTGTCCCCGATTCTTCGCCATACAGCGTTATGAGCAGATCGCGGTATGTTTCGGCTGTCGCGCTAAAACGACCCTTGAGGCGTTCAGCGAGCCATTCTCGGCGTGTTGAATCCCGAGTAGGGACACCCTCTAAGGTGCCACCGTTGTAGGGGAGCCACTCATAGAACTGCGATACATGGCAGTGAAGCATATCAATTTTTTGCTCAATTACAGCATCAATCCCGACAACGACATCTGGCGTGAACGGGTAGGGCTTCATGAAACCATCGCTCAAATAGGCTATAACAGGGTTTTTCCTCAGATCGGGTGTAAGGGCACAAATATTTGGGACGGTAACCATATACGCGGCATCTTGTACCAGCGTGGAGGTGTAGCGGTGATCGGGATGGTAATCGTTAGGGCGGTGGGTCATTATTAAATCTGGTTGGAATTCACGAATGGTACGGATAATCTTGTAACGATTTTCTAACGTCGGCATAAGTTCGCCATCGTGATTGTCCAGCAGTTCGTATTCAATTCCGACGACTTTGGCAGCGGCTTGTGCCTCGGTGTATCTCCGCTGTGCCAAGGGACCGCCACCCATTTCGTGGTGTCCAGCATCGCCATTTGTAACAGAGACGAATTTGACACGATGTCCCTGTTGTACATACAGCGCGGCGACACCACCGGCTTTGATATCACAATCATCGGGATGTGCCCCGAAAACAAGAATATTTAATCGTGTTGCTTGCGAATCATTTGACATTTTTTATTATCCTAACATAAGATTTATGTGGGTTTTGTCCCTAACAGATGCGCCGTGGACGCATTATGCTCTCCTTCTGTGGGAACAGCAATTGTGAAACTGATACTATGAATAACTGGAAAGTTGAAGTTTACTATAAGCCTGAAGTCCCCGATACAATTGGACAAGGCATTCTTGAAGATATAACTGACCTCGGCATCAACGGTGTTGATTCTGTCCGCACAGCTACAGTTTACTGGATTGAAGGCACGCTTGATGCAGAGGCTATTGATCGAATTGGTTCGGAACTTCTCGCTGATCCGATTACCCAAGTTTATACTTTCAGAACTCAAAACGACGCCACGACAGACTGGACACTCGAAGTGCAATTCAAGCCCGGTGTCACGGATGCAGTCGGTGATAGTGCGGTCAAGGGCATCAATGATTTAGGCATTGCTGGTGTCACAGGTGTCCGTACTGGACATAAGTATTGGCTCACGGGTAACCTCGATGCTGAATCACTTGAAACGATTGCGAGACGGCTGCTTATGAATGATGTCATCCAAACGTTTTCTTACCAAGAACCGGAATTGTAACGCTCACTTGCTAATTCGCATAGACTCGAATTACTGTGCCTAAGTGGAACTGGACTAAAGTAGCAGTTGCAGCTTGACGGAGTCTGAATCGAACTCCTGCTGCCGGACTCACGCGCTTTGGTTTACCCAATGTAATGTCACGAAAACCGTGTTTCCTGAGCAGTGGTGGCAAGGAACGCGCAGAGAAGTAGTAGAGATGGTCACGCGGATGTACGTATGGCCAGTCTGCTTTTTGGAAACGGCTTTGCAGGCTTTCACCGTTCGGCACTTCAATGACAAGCGTTCCTGTATTCGGTCTCAGAACTCGGCGTAATTCACTAAGGAACGGATTTAATTCTGGAATATGCTCTAATACATGATAGAGTGTAATGGCGTCAAAATGTGAATCGGGAAAATCGGCATCAAAGACAGTCCCGCACTGCACATTCAATTTGTGGACTTCTTGTGCGAAAGCAATACCACTTTCAGATGGATCAACGCCATGCGGTTCCCACCCTCGTTCACGCGCAAGATGGAGGAACGTGCCGATGCCGCATCCAACATCTAACAACCTTCCCTTATCCCGCCGTTGTTTCTCCAACTCCGTGAGACGTTCTGTCATCTGCAACCATTCCATGCTATCTGTATGGATACGCTCGACTTTTTCGGGGGGATAGTAGGTTTCAACGTAGCCTTTTTCAAGCATCTGTTGGCTAACTCGTGGGTTCACATATCGTAGTCGACACTGCTTGCAGGTAACCACGGACAAGGCGTCTTTATCATAGAGCAACTGCGTCTGATCTTGTTCACATATAGGACAGTCGATATGTTCTAAGGTATCCATTGTTCCACAGACGATTAAAAGTAGGGGACTCCTTGTGCTTCTACATAAAGCGCGTAGAGAGACTGGCTACCCATCATAAACAGTCGATTCCGTTTCACGCCGCCAAAGCAGAGATTCGCACAGATTTCTGGAAGATGGATTTGCCCAATTCGTGTTCCGTCGGGTGCGTAGACATGTACACCATCGTATCCGTCGCCAGCCCAACCGGCACTTGCCCACAGGTTTCCATCAATATCACACCGAATCCCATCAGCAATGCCTGGGGACGTATCACAGAACACTTCTTGTTTGCCCAACCGCTCGCCATCTATCACATCGTAGACGAAGAGGTGTCGCGGCATTCCCTCTGTATGCGTAACGCCGGTATCAACGAGATATAGTCTCTCGTAGTCGGGTGAAAAACAGATGCCGTTTGGCTTTTCAAGTTCATCGGTTACAACGGTTGCTTCGCCTGTATCCGGGTTGAGACGATACACACAGGTTGGCAATTCAAATTCGGCTTTATGTCCTTCGTAGTTGAGCATAATACCGTATCCGGGATCAGTAAACCAGATGTGTCCATCGGGGTGGACCGCTACATCGTTGGGAGCATTGAGCGGTTTGCCGTCAAAGTGGTCCATCAGGACGGTAATGGTTCCGTCATATTCAGTTCGTGTGACACGTCGTGCGCCATGCTCACAACTGACGAGCCTTCCTTGCCGATCGCGGGTGTGTCCGTTGCTATAGTTTGAGGGTTTGCGATAGACACTCACGTCCCCGGTGGATTCCTCCCATTTGAGGATCCGATTGTTTGGGATATCGCTCCAGAGCAGGTATCCGCCATCTCCGAACCAAGCGGGGCCTTCTGCCCAGCGCGACCCTGTCCATAACCGTTCAACGACGGAATTACCGATAGTATATTTCCCAAAACGGGGGTCCACTGCCTCAATTGCCGGATCGGGATAGCGGACAACCGATCCGTTCCACTTTCTTTCTGTACTCATGCAAATCTCCTTTAAATAGCACTGCCAACAGCAGAACATTTTCAGTTTCTGAAATAGTATATCATATATCGGGAAGTTGAATGTAGTAAATATTTGGGTTATTAGTTGTTGGTTGTCTGAATCAGGATTTGCGGGATTTTGAGGATTTGCAGGATTGTTAGAAGTCTGCGAGTATCCTCTGAATCGCGGATTCTCGCAGATTTTGCAGATGACTCGGATTATGGTAGGCGAGATGAGGAAACCTTGACTACCATTTTAAGGTGAAACCTAATCAGCGACGAAGGAGAGAACTGAATGACCCTGTATAACAACACTACAATCTTGATTTTTTTACCGGTGCATGGTATTATATTGCAAATGTTGATAAGTTCAACTTTGCGTAGCACTTATCACTTATAGGTAGACGAATGTCGTCAATGCGTAACGCACGTCCGCGAACAATAAATTTTTACCAGATTCCAAACGGTCCCGAACCTTACAATCGTTGTCTTACTTTGTGGTGGTGACAAGTCTTTGCAGCCGCGGGATATTGAACGAGCAAAAAACTATTGGATAGAATACAAAGAGAAGCACAATCAATGAACCAACTTAGAGTTTTCGCAGACTTCCACAACGCAGACGCAAAAGGCAGAGTTCGGTTGAACTGCACCGGTACCATAGTGGATATTGAACGCCAGGGGATTGTGCTGCGAGATGGACAATCCCTTATCATCTATAGCGAAGAGTTGGAGGTTGAGGGCGTTGTTCATTACTCGGAAGAAGAAAAGTTATGGACCGCGGTGATTGATTGGAATGCCATTCGAGAAGTAGAACCTATAGTCCCTCAACCCGCAATTCATGACATCAGCCACATGATGGAGAAAAAATGGGTAAATGGTAACTACATTACCGAGATGAAAGTGAATACTATGTAGGTTTGAAATAGGCGTATTACTCAATTTCAGTAAGAAATTTTAATTGCAGATATTCCGATCACATTAGAAAGCTAACTCCTCTTTTATTTTTTCAACTTTCCACTGTCCCATCTCTTGTCAAAAATTTTACTCACCCAACTAAAACGAAAATCTTGAAAAAAAGGATGAAATATGAAATAATGGATAGTGGAATTAAAATATCCTCGTAGGGCGGAACTTGTAAGCCCACATTAAACAACAAAGGAGAAAATACGCAATATGCCACTTGGTAGGAAAATACGTTACGGCATGGTGGGTGGTGGACCAGATGCGTTCATCGGTGCTGTCCATCGCAAAGCAGCGGCACTTGACGGGGAAATAGACCTCGTCGCTGGTGCGTTCTCATCATCACCCGAAAAATCTCGACAACAAGGTGCTGAGCTTTTCCTTGATGCAGATCGGGTATACGGCTCTTATACGGAAATGGCGGAAAAAGAGAGTCAACTCCCAGAAGGCGAACGTATTGATTTCGTCTCAATTGTAACACCGAATCATGTTCATTTCGATGTTGCCAAAACCTTTATTGAAGCCGGATTTCACGTTGTCTGCGATAAGCCGATGACAACAACGGTTGCCGATGCAGAAACGCTCTGCGGACTCGTAAAAGATCACGATGTTGTCTTTGCCCTCACACATAATTACACAGGCTACCCGATGGTGAAGCAGGCACGCGAACTTGTGAAAGAGGGGAAACTTGGAACACTTCGCAAAATTGTCGTAGAATATCCGCAAGGCTGGCTTGCCACATTTTTGGAAGATGAAGGTGCGAAGCAAGCGGTTTGGCGCACGGATCCAAATCAAGCGGGTGCGTCTTCTTGTATCGGCGACATTGGTTCTCATGCGGAGAACTTGGCACACTATATCACAGGACTGGAAATCGAAGAGATATGTGCCGATATGACCACTTTTGTAGAAGGACGTCTGTTAGAAGATGATGGCAATCTATTGGTGCATTACGAAAACGGCGTTCGCGGCGTGCTTTATGCCTCACAAATCTCGGTAGGCGAAGAGAATAACCTACGCATCCGTGTCTACGGTACCGACGCTTCTTTAGAGTGGCATCAGGAGAATCCGAACTACCTCTCTGTCCGTTTCCCGGATGGTCCAGAACAGGTTTACAAACGCGGTAACGACTATTTGTCAGAAGTAGTCCAGCACAATTCACGGATTCCCTTCGGACATCCAGAAGCGTTTATCGAGGCATTCGCCAATATTTATGTGAACGCTGCCCGGACAATAGCGGCGAAAATCGCGGGCGAAGCCCCCGACGAATTTGACACAGATTTCCCAACCGTCCAAGACGGTGCACGTGGGGTGTATTTTATCAATGCTGCTGTAGAGAGCGGCAAACAGCGAGCATGGATTGACGCGAGTTATACACCGCCAGCATAATTTTGTACTGGCTATCAGCTGTCGGGTATCGGCTATCGGTAAATACTTGTTGAAACCATACATAACGTTTCATAGCTACACCACCTTTTTCTGATCGCCGACAGCTGACTGCCGACAGCCTACAAAAAAGGAGACATACTATGGCAAGACCTGTAACACTCTTTACAGGCCAATGGGCAGATTTAACATTAGAAGAATTAGCAGAAAAAGCGAGTGGGTTTGGCTACGATGGTTTAGAACTCGCCTGCTGGGGCGACCACTTTGAGGTTGATAAAGCACTCGCAGACGACAGCTATTGTCAGGGCAGGCACGATCTACTTGCGAAGTACGGGCTGAAAGTTTGGTCGATCAGCAATCACCTTGTAGGACAAGCGGTTTGTGATAATATTGACAGCCGACATCAGGGCATTTTGTCAGAAGCGATTTGGGGTGATGGTGACCCTGCAGGCGTTCAAGAACGCGCTGCTGAAGAGATGAAGAACACGGCGCGCGCTGCTGCGAAACTCGGCGTGGGTGTTGTCAATGGTTTCACGGGTAGTTCTATATGGCATCTTCTTTACTCGTTCCCACCGAATGACCCAGCGCAAATAGATGCTGGTTTTGAAGATTTCGCGAACCGTTGGAATCCGATTTTTGATGTCTTCGATGAAGTCGGCGTCAAGTTTGGGCTTGAAGTCCATCCAACTGAAATTGCCTTTGACATCGTCACTGCGGAACGTGCAATTGAGGCGGTCGATGGTAGGGAAGCCTTCGGATTCAATTACGATCCAAGCCACCTCGGCTATCAAGGTGTTGACTATGTTGCTTTCCTTGAACGGTTGAGTCATCGCATCTACCACGTCCACATGAAGGACGTCTGGTGGGCAGACACACCAAGGTTGTCGGGCGTATTTGGTGGACACCTGAACTTCGGTGATGCTTTGAGAAATTGGGATTTCCGCTCTATTGGGCGTGGGAACATCAATTTTGAAGAGATTATTCGGGCCTTGAATCACATGGAATACGATGGTCCGCTGTCGATTGAATGGGAAGACAGTGGTATGGATCGAGAACACGGTGCACGTGAATCCTGCGCTGCTGTTAAAGGTTACGATTTTGAACCTTCTGCTGTGGCGTTTGACGCTGCATTTGAAGAGTAAATTAGTACTTAGCTATCGGCTGTCGGCAGTCAGCAGTTTTTCTGTTGCATAAAGTTTTATGTAACTGTCTCGAAACTTTCTGGCTTCCGACAGCCAAAAAACCAAAAACAGGTAACCGACAACTGAAAACTAATACCTAACAGGAATATCTCCATGGCGAAAGGTACTGTTCATCCTTCTGAATCTCGGAGTTTTTATGATCGACGCACAGGAACGCACATTCGACAGGTGACGACTGCGTCTGCGCTGCACCACCATCCGTTCTTTATTATACCCGCTTATGACAATGCGATGCAACGGGTGATTTTTATCTCGTACCGAACTGGAACAGCACAGATATTTGCAGAAGAACGTGCCACAGGTGAACTTCGTCAATTAACAGACAGACCGGATATCAGTGAATGGTCAGTCCATCCGGGACGTAATGGAAAAGCGGTGTTCTTCACTGCGGGGACAAGCGGCTGGAAACTTGATCTGGAAACCCTCGAAGAGCGGGAGCTTGTTGATTTTGCTGTGACGACGATGCAGGGAGAAGGTATGGTCTACGCCGCTATGGGTACGACCGCCTTGAGCCACGACGACCGGTGGTGGGCAATTAGATTCAATATCGGTAAGGAATCCGCCCTCGCTATTGTAGACACAGATACCGGTAAACACGATATCATCTTACACAGAGACAGCATCGGACATCTCCAATTCTGTCCCGATGACTCCAACCTACTCTATTACGCAGGTCCGCTCAATGATCAGGTGTGGGTCATTCATCGCGATGGTAGTGGAAATCGCCGCCTATATGCGCAAAACGTAGAAAAGAAGGAATGGATTACGCACGAAACATGGATTCCGGGGACACGCGAACTTGCTTTTGTTGACTGGCCCCACGGAGTGCGATGCGTCAACGTCGATACAGGTATAGAACGACAGGTAACGACAGTCAATGCATGGCACGCTATTAGCAATCGGACTGGAACATGCATGGTAGCGGATACAAACTTTCCAGATATTGGTATCCAAATTTTCGATTCACGTGACGGGATTGGTGAACCAGAAACGTTATGCTATCCCGATGCTTCATCTATCGGTGAGCACTGGAACGGACCTTTTCCTTACGCAGCGGGTCCAATTCAGGTTTACGCCCCTCAGCATACACATCCGCATCCGTCTTTTAGTCCTGACGGACAGTATGTCGTATATACATCGGATCGAAGTGGATATGCACAAATCTACGAGGCGATTATTGAGACCACATAGATGTAGGGCAGCGTTTTTACATTTTCTTTACTGCTCCATAAAATATACTAAAAATTCATGAGGACGCTTGTAATACCATAAAAGGAGAAAAGAAATGCCAGTTGTCATCCCCCGCCTCGTCGTTGAGGTATTCCAACATACAAATTTTCGGGGTAGAATGGGATATGTTGTAGAGCCTGTTCAGTTTACAAGAGACATCGGATTTCAGGACAACATATCCTCCGTTCGAGTGTATAAGGGTCCAAACTTTTCGTCAAACCCGAACTATAAGGTTATTTTTTACCAGCATCGTCACTTCCGCGGTCAAAAATTAGCACTTGGTCCTGGGTTTTATCCGAACTTGCACGATGTCGCTTATAACTTTGCGGACAGGATTTCATCAATTAACTTCGGCTCCACATTAGAGGTCGTCGGACCGGAATGGGGCACGGTTCCTGTGATAGTGGACTGCTATGAACACACCAACTTTCGTGGCAGAAAAATCACTATCCTACGCGATATCGCTAATCTGCGGGATGCCCAAGGTGGAAGCTGGTTTGAAGATCGTATTTCGTCGATTCGCATTTTTAAAGGACCGGATTTCCCGCCGGAAGGCGCAGAAATCGTCTTTTACGAACACCCCGAATTTGAAGGAGCGGGCCTACCCATCCGAATGGAACCGATGGAATATAAAAAGGAGTTACCGAACCTGCATCTGCTACCCCAGAACTTCGGAGATTCTATCTCAGCTGTGAAGATTGAGGGATGGGCATCCTCGGGAGAATTCACAGAAATGGTGTTTGACGATGAGTTCATTGGAAATCGCATGCGTCCAGAATGGCGATGGGACGATCCAAAAGGTGGTGGCTCATGGGCAGAACGCCAAGGTTACTTGGAAATGCGAACTGAACCTGGGCAAGACCTCTGGCACGGTGGAGACGGCAACAGTGGCGATATGAGTGCGCCGCGGCTTATCATGGAAGTACGTGGAGACTTCGCTGTCGAAACCCGCATGCGTATCACTCCACAACTGAAAGAACACGGCGGTATACTGATATGGAAGAACCCAAATAGGTTCCTCCGCTTGGAGAAAACCTCTGGACCGCACGCTTTCAGAGGCGATGTTCGATTTGAGCGTCACGTTAACCGCGCTTTCCATCTGCGTGGGCGGAGTAGTGGACTTAGGAACGTCCGAGAACTCTTCTTACGTGTAGAGCGTAGAGGTAATCAATTTTCTGCCTTTGCGAGTAGTGATGGTATTCAGTGGAAAAGTTGCGGACAAACGAATGTGGGTATGGGAAATTCGGTGAACGTTGGACTACACGCGCTATGTCCGGGAAATATTCCACCAACGCTCACCCGATTCGACTTTTTCCGACTGTTCAAACGGCGGAGTGAGGTTTCTGAATATCGTCCTATAAGTACCGAAGGGTCGGGTCAAATTTCTGATGATGAGCGTCAGCGTCGAAGGGCGAATCGACGGGAACGGGCGATGCGTGACATGTTTTAAGAATGGCTTTCAGCCTTCGGCAGTCAGCGGTCAGAAGAATAGTTGTCAGTTGTCAGTACGGTGAATCAACGGTATGAATGCCGTGTGGCATTCCCCGTCTACGAAAAACCTTTCGGCTGTCAGTTAAGAGGGTTATAAGTTGCTGAATGTACGTCGTATTGGACGAGTACGCCGCAAAGCCTCGCCTACCGAGAGTGAAGACGTTTTCACGTTTGTAGTTAACCGAAATGTTCACACATTTGTAGATTCCACCATAAAACTTCCAAATTGAGGCGTTCGCGCCTCACCTTACCATTTTACCAGATCTAAGGAGGACCCCATGTTTGAAAAAGATAGCGTCCGTTATCAGCAAAGATATTTTGCGAACAACCTGCCATTTCTCACAATAACCTTCCTCCTACTCACCCTCCTCGTGTGGTGCGTGCAACCTGTTGATGCGATTATCGGCGCGGTGGAGGACGGATTAATTGCTTACTGGACCTTTGACAAGGACACAGTAAAGATTAAAACAGAGGCGGTGGATCTCCTATCAGGATTAGCTGCCGAGGTTCACGGTGACCCAGAACTCGCACCTGCTGGCGATTGTAAAGTTGGCGAGTGCGTTCTTTTCGATGGGAGTGTTGACCGATTTTTGGTTGAAGATTCAACCCCACCGACAATTGATCGCGATTGGGAAGAGATTACGCTTGAATGCTGGGTCTATATTAATGCCTTGGACGATAGTTGGAATCGGATTATTTCACTTGACGATATGCCCGCGAACACCGCAGTCGCGAGTCTGTACTACGATGACGACGATAACCAAAACGGCTTTTTTGTTCGGGCTGGTGGGCAATCAACACAAGCGGCAAAAGATAACGTGTTAGAGGACATTGCGCTTGAGGAGTGGTTGCACCTCACCGGCACCTACGATGGTAGTACGGTTCATTACTATGTAAATGGGAAATTAGAGAAAAAGTACGCCATGAAGGGCGGGAAACTTCCTAAGGGTGGACTGCTTCTGGGTATCGGCGATCGATCAGATGGATGCGATTGCGATACGATTCAAGGGTATATCGATGAATTCCGTATCTATGACCGAGTCCTGAGCGCAGCAGAAGTACAGAATAACATGAAAGCTACTGGGCTTGACGTGAGTCCTTCTGCAGATCACCTAAGCGTTACATGGGGACATATCAAGGCAAGACGTAGGTAACAGAAAGAGGCATTTATGGTGTTTCAGTAGCACCAGTAAATATGGAAATTATGGAAACGATAGGGGTTGGCGTTATCGGATGCGATGATATGGGTAGAAGACTTGCTATCAGCGCGCATGCTGTTGAAGGCATAGAGGTAATTTGTGTTAGTGATGCACATGATGCGCTGGCGAAAGAACTTGCTTCAGACCTCAACACTGCATACACGTCCGATTACCTCGACTTGCTCGCTGATGATCGCATCCACGCGGTGTTAATTGCTACGTTATCATCCCCACAGGAGGTCGCAGCGGAAGCCTCAGACGCGGGTAAGTACAATTTCTTCAATATTGATCAAAGTCTCTCATCAGAAGAAATTCAACGTATGCTCATTGAACACTTGCTCTGACGGGCATTCTCTAAGAATCCTACTGCTTTAGCTGTGGGAGTATGCCAAAAGCCGAGTATATTTATAGGGAGGATTTATGGAAACGATTGGAGTTGGCGTTATCGGGTGTGGTGGTATGGGTAGGAGCCTTGCCACGAGTGCACACGCCGTTGAAGGCATAGAGGTAATTTGTGTCAGTGATTTACAAGAAGCATTGGCTGAAAAACTCGCCTCTGAACTTGAGACATCCTACACACCGGATTACCATGCGTTACTCGCAGATGATCGGATTCGTGCGGTGCTGATAGCGTCCCCACCGTTTATGCACTCGCCGATGGCAGTTGATACAGCAAATGCAGGCAAACACGTTTTTTCTGAGAAACCGATGGCACCGACGTTAGAGGCTTGCGATGCGATGATTGCTGCCGCTGAAGAGAACGGGGTCAAACTCACTATTGGCTTGGTATGTCGTTACCATGCGACGCATTCCAAAGTTCGCGAGATCGTGCAGAGCGGTGAACTCGGCGCGCCTGCCTGTATGATGGTGCATCGCATCGGCGGACCGTGGAGCAGTGGCTACAGCCACACGCCGTGGCGATTAGAGCGTGCGAAATCCGGTGGGACTCTCATGGAAATCAATGCCCACGAAATCGACTTTATGCGCTGGACGTGTGGGGATGTCGCCTCTGTTTATGCTGCCGGTGGGCAGTATGGACCAGACAAAAGCGATTATCCTGATGTCGTACTTGCCTCGTTGCAGTTCCAGAACGGTGCGGTCGGATTGCTTCACTCCAGTCATGTTTCTGCTGTCGGTGGATACGGTGGGCGCGTCGATTGTGAAGGTGGTTCTATCTATTTCCCACAAATCTGGGGTGGCGATGCGACTATCCAAATTAAGCCCTTTGAAGGTGAAGGTCGGCAGATTAAAATTGCGGATATTACGGTGCCGCCACCGGTTCAGGAGGAAATTCGTGTCTTCGTGGACGCGATTCGTAACGATACACCACCACAGGTCACAGGATTAGACGGTCGCGCTGCAGTCGAAATCGCATTGGCTGCGTACCAATCTGCTGAAAGCGGACAACCTGTTCCACTACCGCTATAGTTGTTATTGTTAGGGTCATTTAGTTGTAAAAAATAAGTTCACCTATGTGATGGGAACAATTGGATGGATACCCGAACTTATTTGGATCCACGCGCTCTACCCCGAACAAGTTCGGGCGTCCGGATGTAAATTATTGGAAAACTGAATGCCCTGAGTTGTTGCGCACTTTATGAATGGCAATGTAAGGAGAAAAAATGAAAATTTCAGTTTGGGATGGTGGACTCTCTGATAGCTACCTCAAACAGGTTACACAACTCGGTGCAGACTGTATTGATTTTGGAGGCGGCAATTCTTTTCCAGGCGTCGATGAACAAGGATATCCGGATTTAGACGAGGTTCTGAAAATAAAAAAACGGATACGCTCGTGGGGACTTGACATCAATCGAGTGACGCTTCCGAATATTACAGAGAAATTCATGCAGGGACAGCCGGATGGCGAAAAAGAACTGGAGAACACGTGTAACGCACTTCGGGTCTTCGCTGAAGCAGGTGTGCCCATCGCACGCCAGAGGTTCTGGGGAGATACGTTTGATTATCTAATGACCCGCTACTCCTCCGTTCATAGAGGCGGCTATACCTCCCGTGGTGAAAGTCGTGCCGCAACCAAAAACCCACCGCCTACTCCTACGATGGAAGCACTCGACGAATGGTGGAAACGGTTCAGTGAAATCTACGGTGCGCTTGTTCCTATTGCCGATGAATGCGACATCAAACTCGCTATCCATCCATCAGACGTTCCGAATCCGGACACTCCATTGGGTGGTCTCGGTTTTCACCGTGTTATTGACGCCTTCCCAAGCAGAAATGTCGGCTACCTTTATTGCTGCGGCACCCGTGCTGAAGCTGGGGGTAGTGCTATCGTCCTCGACGAACTCAACAACTATGGACGTAAAGGACGCATTTTCATGGTTCACCTACGGAATGTGCGTGGTAGCCTTGCAACAGCCGGGGCATTTGAGGAAGTCCTCCTTGACGATGGCGATATGAATGTATTCAAGATCATTCAAGAACTCCAAAAGGTTGGTTTTGATGGATGCATCAACGCCGATCACATCCCGAAATTAGAAGGTGATGTTGGATTAGCCTACTCCGTCGGTTACATCAAGGCACTCTTCGCGGCATTAGTGGCGTAACCTGAATGTACTTGTGTACACTATAGAATCTCTTACCCCTCAGAATCAGGACGAGTGGGATGCTATTATTCAGGAATGTCCACATACGACTGCCTTTCAGAGCCTTGCGTGGCGGGATGCCTTAGTGGGTGCATTTGGTAAGGGTTGGGTTACCCAACCCCTACGACCAACTTATCTGCTCATCAAACAAAAGGATTCGGTGATAGGTGGATTACCAGCGTTTGTATTCCAACCGATACCAGGTATTCGCCTATGGCAGTCAATGCCGTGGAATTTGTTCGGTGGTATTCATTTTGTGAATCCGGTGGACGTGAATCCTGAGACCTTGGTAACGTCGATTGAGGATGCAGCGGTGGAGAACGGATGGTGTGAGATACACTGGACACTCACCCCAGAGCATACCGCAACCTACGGCGATTTTTTCACCCAAATAGGCTACGAACGTACAAATCACTTCACGCATCTCTTGAAAACGGACGAAGATGTTGATAGTCTCTGGCACGCCTACAATAAACGGGTACGAGGGGCAGTTCGGAAAGCAGAAAAATCAGGCGTGGAAGTCACGGATACGGATAGTGAAGAGGCGTTATCTACTTTTTACGATATGTATCTCATGACCGTAAAACGGTTGGGTGGTACGCCGAAGCCGCGCTCGCTCATGCAAACACTCTTACAGCAAAAAATTGCGAAACTTGCTATCGCCACGTATCGTGAGACAATGATTGCTGGACTGCTTTATCTGCGCTTCAATCGGACTGTGACGTTGTGGTGTGAGGCATCTGTGCCAGCATTTTTGAAATACCGACCTAACAATGCAATTTTCCACTATATTATTACACAAGCGTGTCGTGAAAAATATGAACGGGTCGATTTTGGGGCATCACCACCTGAAAACACGGGGTTAATTGCCCACAAAGAACAATATCGCGCTGTTCGGACAGATTTCGCCAGTTACACAAAGGTAATTTCGCCGCTGAAAAGAGCGTTGTGGACTCGGAGTGAGGGTGCGCTTCGTCAAGTTTACACGTGGATACAGGGGTAAGAAAAGTTGTCAGTTGTCAGTACGTTCGCTGCGCTCACTTTCGGTTGTCGGTTAAGAGGTGGTTTAATTAAACCAAACGCCTCATTCACTGACAACCAAAATAAATAGGAAAATTAATGGAAACTACTCGTAAACCCAATCTAATTTTTGTTTTCGGTGACCAGCATCGGCAATGCGATGTTGGATGCGCAGGTAACCCGCAAGTGCAGACCCCGGAAATGGATAAACTGGCACAAGAAGGCATGTTCTTTCCAAACACCTTCACTAACGTCCCGATATGTGTGCCTGCGCGTGGATGCCTGATGACAGGCAAATACCCTTTGAACCACAAAGCGGTCTCCAATGATCTGCCGCTTCCTCTGAGCGAGACGGGTATCGCCGAGGTCTTCAAAGAAGCGGGTTATGCCACAGGTTACATCGGTAAATGGCACCTCGGTGGTATGCCGAGAGACAAGTTTATCACGCCTGAGATGCGTTTTGGATTTGATCATTGGATTGGCTGGAATTGTCATCACGACTATTTCAATGCGCCATACCACGACTCCGATGGCAATCGGATGCAAATTGATGGCTACGAACCCGAGTTCCAGACTGACAAAGCGATTGAATACTGCCGAGACCACGTTGATGAACCTTTCTGTCTCTATATGAGTTGGGGACCGCCGCATAACCCTTATGAGCACGTCCCGGAACGCTACAAAGCGATGTATCCGCCAGACGAAATTCTGTTACGTCCGAACGCGATAGATACACCTGCTACACGGGAAGATCTTTCCGGCTACTATGCCCACATTACTGCCCTTGATGAACACCTTGGACGTTTGATGGCTGCACTCGACGAAATGGGTATTGCTGACGACACAATCCTCGTTTACACGTCTGACCACGGCGATATGCTCGGTAGCCACGGACATGTTAGGAAAGAACGTCCATGGGAAGAATCAGCCCGTATTCCTTTCATGATTCGCTGGCCGGGTAATATTCCGTCAGGTGTTAGCCGCGATACCTTGCTGAGTCTTGTCGATTTTATGCCGTCAATGTTATCCTTGTGCGGTTTGCCGATTCCTGATGGGGTTGAAGGTATTGACCTTTCAGATGCCATGCTCGGTAAGACGATTGATGAACCACAGTCTGTCCTGCTTGAAGTTCCGTTGCATGGCAGCGAAGGTTTTAATTTCGGTATTCGGGAATGGCGCGGTATTCGTACGCATCGCCATACTTACGCACGTCACTATGATGGAACAGGATGGCTCCTTTACGACAACGACAATGACCCGTATCAGTTGAACAACCTCATTGACGATGCGGATTCACAGGATCTCCGGGCAGAACTGGAAGCAGAACTACAGCGATGGCTAACCCGCGTAAACGATCCGTGTATATCCGGATTGGATCATATCCGGCAACTCGGTTTATCGGAGTTGTGGAACATTAGTGAGCAGCGGTTTGGCGGGAGAAATCCGCGCTGGGCATAATTTGCTAATTATTGGACCTTATCAGGAGATACACTTATAGAATTTTAGGAGATACTGATCATGACTGATGAAGAAAAATTTCGATTTGATTTAACCGGATTCCTCGTTCGTCCCGCGATCCTTGAACGCGACGAAGTAGATGCGATCGTTGATCAGATCAATCGGATACACCATGACAAAGAATCCTTACCACCGGAACACCGTGCTGTGCCGGGTGGTCCCGCGAGCGTTCTGATTGATCACCCCAAAGTTCTCGAGGTTCTACACGAAATCATCGGACCCGATGTCCGGTTAGAACACAGCTACTCTGTCTGGCGCGAAAAAGGTAGTAGACACGGTGAACTTCATGGGGGTGGACCGAGACAGGCAGATCCTATTTTCGGGTATCGCGTCAACAATGAACAGATCCACGCTGGAATGGTGCGCGTCGTCTTTGAACTGACAGATGTTTCCAAAAAGGATGGCGCGACGCACTTTATAGTTGGCAGTCACAAATCCAACTTCCCGATGCATCCTGACCACATGTCATTAGAGGAGGGGAAGCGGAGCCCGTTTCTGATGAGCTACGAATGCCCGGCTGGTAGTGCAATCTTCTTCACGGAAAACCTGTGTCATGCCGGTCCCGTGTGGCAACGGGAGACACCGCGTGTGGCAGTCCTAAACGCATACGCGCATCTCGCAACACATTGGCACCGTCTAAACATTCCGCCTGCAGTGATGTCCGCTCTACCGCGTGAAAAGCAGGCGTATTTCCGTGAACCGTGGGCTGCGGACTTTCGTACGCGCCCGGCAACGAGAAACTCGATTGACCGGTTCCTTGACAACGACGAACCGCCTGTTAATACCGATACCAAGCCGTGATTTGATACACCCACACGCTAAAGCATGTAGATTTGACAGGAAAGCGTTAAAAACATGAAAAAACGGGTCCTTATTATCGGTTGGGATTGCGCAGCACCTGAGCTTGTCTTTGAGGCTTTCAAAGACGATATGCCGAATACGCGCCGTTTGATGGAAGAAGGCACGTATGGCGAATTGGAGAGCACTATCCCACCTATCACTGTGCCTGCGTGGATGTGTATGATGACGAGTCGCGACCCCGGCGAACTCGGTGTCTACGGCTTTCGCAATCGCAAAGATTATTCCTACGACGCGATGACCATCGCCAACTCACACACCGTGAAAGTGCCTACCCTCTGGGATCTGTTAGGAAAAGAAAAAAAGAAATCTGTCGTTCTGGGAGTCCCACTCACTTATCCTGCGAAGCCGTTTCAAGGTTGGATGGCTACGAGTTTTCTCACTCCTAACCGTAATTCTCAATGGACATTTCCGAGGCGTCTTACACGGGAGATTGATCAGGTCGCAAGCGATTATATGATTGATATTCCTGATTTCCGAACGGATCGCCGCGCGGAATTGGAGCAACAACTCCTAAAAATGACTTCCGAACGTTTCAAACTCGCACGCTATCTGCTGGAAACGAAGGATTGGGACTTCTTTACGATGGTTGAAATGGGATCGGATCGGCTTCACCACGCTTTCTGGCGGTTTTGGGATAAAACGCATCGGGAATATGACCCGCATTCTCCCTTCTCAGAGACGATGCGGAACTACTACCGCGCGCTCGACGCTGAACTCGGAGAAACGTTAGCGTGTGTGGATGGTGACACCACCATCATGGTTGTCTCAGACCACGGCGCGAAACGGATGGACGGGGGTATCTGTGTTAACGAATGGCTACAGCAACACGGTTATCTGACGCTTAAAACCGAACCACAAGGCATCACACGATGGACGGCAGACTTAGTGGACTGGAATAAAACGAAGGCGTGGGGAGAAGGCGGATATTATGCCCGGATCTTCATAAACGTTGAGGGCAGAGAACCTAACGGAATTGTCAGTGCTCAAGATTATGAGAGCGTCCGTGACGAATTGAAGGGGCAATTGGAAGCAATCGTGGATGAAAATGGAGAGAATATCAACACGCGTATTTTCAAACCAGAAGCGGTTTATCGGGAATGCCGAAATATTCCACCGGACCTCATCGTCTATTTTGGCAATCTTTTTTGGCGTTCGGTGGGAAGTGTCGGATACAATAGCATCTATACTTACGAGAACGACACGGGTCCTGACGATTGTAACCACGCCGAGATGGGTATGTTCATTATGAAGAATAGAGGGGAAGCACGCGGATATGTTTCTCTGAAGAGCTTGTACGATATTGCGCCGACAGTGTTGGATGAATTTGGTATTGATATTCCAGAACAAATGCAAGGGAAACCGATTTAGGCGGTTACTGCATTCACTATCGCCTCCGCGACGACTTCTGCAGCGAGGATGCCGACAGTGTTTACGCTGCTTCCTGTATGTGTCCCAGTGGCAAGGGCAAAAAGTGTGTCGCCATCAGACATGGTATGTGAGGGACGAATCGCACGCGCCATCCCGTCATGTGCCATTTCTGCGACTCGGTTGGTTTCTGCGGGGGTAAGTGTGGCGTTTGTTGCTACCACACCAATAGTCGTGTTTGTCCCCTGAACTATATTGGCATGTAAAAGTCGCTCCGTAATGTCCACGAAATTACCGTTCACCTTCCCACCTGCGAGAATCTCTCCTGTAGTCGGGTGTACTATGTTTCCCAATGCATTTACAACCGCAATCGCAGCGACAATCAAACCAGAATCGAGACAGATACATGCCGAACCGACACCACCCGGAGAAGGCGTAACGCCCGGAGCTTTGCCTACCGTTGCCCCTGTGCCTGCTCCAATAGTGCCCATTGTGACGGGTTCGTTGGTAGCGTTCAGGCACGCCTGATATCCCATCTCTCGATCGGGACGAACCTTTGCATCTCCGACTCCCAGATCGAAAATAACAGCAGCTGGAACAATCGGGACACGCACGGGACCTGCGGGAAAACCGACGTTTTGTTCTTCAAGATATTGGACGACACCGCCTGCAGCATCTAATCCGAAGGCACTTCCGCCTGTGAGTAGGACTGCGTGTGCTTTTTGAACTAAGCGTCCGGGCCGGAGTGCCTCCGTTTCGCGTGTGCCGGGTGCGGCACCGCGTACATCGACGCCTGCTGTTGCCCCTGCTGGACACAAGATAACGGTGCAACCTGTTCGGGCAGTTGCATCGGTGGCGTGCCCTACTTTAATGCCTTCAATTGCGGTGAGGGTTTGATTTGTGGATTGCATGGATTACAAAGTATCTTAGGTTTCTGAAGATTACTATAGCGGATTCTGGCTATATCTGCAAGAGGAAACAGGTTATTTATAGCAGTTAGCGGTCAGCGGTCGGCTATCAGCGGTCAGTTAAGAAGGTGGTGGGTTATGGGTAATAAGTTGTGGGTTGTCTGAACCAAGATTTTCAGGATTTTTAGGATTTGCAGGATGATTGGCGGTTAGCGGTAATTGTCTGAATGCACGTTGCCAGAATCAACGCCGAATGCGGCAAGAAATCGGCGAGGTTAGAATGCACGTCGCATGAATCAACACAGAATGCGCGTAAATCAACGTCAAGTGCGCGTGTGGCACTTGCGGGCATTCCGTGGGGCTTTACGCCGCAAAACCTCGCCTACCAATCTTAAGAAAGAATGGACAAAAATGGAATGAACTGCTAAAATCAAGACTGTTTTTATATTGAAGCATGTAGTATAGGGGGATGTGGACATGGCACAGTTGGCACTTAATGGTGGTGAACCTGTTGTTAAAGGAAGTTTGGGTAAAAGTTGGCCCATCTTTGATGAAACCGAAGAGAATGCGCTTTTAGAAACCTTGCGAAGTGGAGCGTGGAATAGACGCGAAAAAGTCGATGAAGTCGGTGAAAAGTTTGCGGCATTTCAGGATGCAAAATACGGTATCCCACTTGCCAATGGGACTGTGGCGTTGCAATGTGCGCTGAAGGCAGCGGGGGTCAGTGCGGGTGATGAAGTTATCGTTCCGGCACTTACATTCGTGGCGACAGGGACATCGGCTGTTTGCGTAAACGCTGTGCCGGTTATTGTTGACATCGATCCGCTCACTTATAATATCGCACCCGATGCCATCGAGAAAGCCATTACATCAAGAACACGGGCGATTATTCCGGTGCACAACGGTGGCTATCCGGCAGATATGGATGCCATTATGGATATTGCCGAGAAGCACAATCTCAAGGTGATTGAGGATTGCGCGCATGCCCACGGTTCACAGTGGAAAGGAAAAGGGTTAGGCTCAATTGGACACCTCGGTGCATTTAGCTTCCAGATGGGAAAAACGCTTACCTGTGGCGAAGGTGGAATGGTGCTAACGAACGATGAAGCACTTGCGGAAAAAGCAGGTAGTTTCGCGCAGCTGAACATGCGGATGAATAATTTCCAAGCAACGCTTTTGTTGAGTCAGCTGGAACGATTTGAGGAACAGATAGAGACGCGCGAACGCAACATTGCCTATCTTGCCAAAGGTATGGCGGCGATAGAGGGACTTCATCCGATCCCGCGCGATGAACGTGCCACAAGATGGTGTTTCTACTATTGGGATTTCCGTTTTGTATCTGAAGAATTCAGTGGTATTTCACGCGATCGGTTTTTAGAGGCACTCCGAGCGGAAGGTGTGTCGGGTGGGGTTGGTGCTCACGGTGAACCTATTTACAATGAAGGTCCCTTCGGTAACCCTGAACTGTTTGATCAACTCGGATTGCCGCGCAAATATCTCGGAGACCAAGCGATTGATTATAGTACGCTCAATTGCCCAAACGCAGAACGGGTCTATCGGGAAGAAGTCTGCAGTTTCACGCATTCCATGTTTTTGGGTGGGACAGATGATATGCAGTTGATTTTAGATGCGTTCCAGAAGATTCGAGCGAATGTGGATGAGCTGTAGCAGAATAGGTTATAGGTTATAGGTTACAGGTTATAAGTTGTCTGAATACCCGTTGCATTTTGGCGAGTACGCCGCAAATCTCGGATTTTCTCGGATTTCACGGATGCTGCGGATTTTGGGGTCTTTGTGTCGGTAAGGATTTTGATTAGCAGTTGGGTTTTTGTGTATGAAAGAGGCGAGGTTAGGAAACCTCGCCCACCGATATGTTAACCCAAACACTAACCGTTCGCAGTCCGGGTTTGGAAGGCATATAATTTGGAATTGCGAAGCTGGAACCTGAGTTGAATTGCGTCTCCACGCAAATTGGCTAAATCCTGATTCGTTTCCCACTCTACTTGAGCATCTGTTACGGTCGTGCGAATCGGTTTGCTCATAGCACGTTGGTTCCCATCTTTATCCAGAATCGCCACGCGTACTGAACCACCATCATACACATCTGCAGTTATATTTACCGATGGATCATCAAAGTGTAAGAGACAGGTTGTTATGACGGCTGGGGTATCCGCGCTAATGGGTTCATAGCCTGCCCAGCCGTGTGGTCGAAGTGTTGCGAGTGCGAGGTACCCCTTGCGCCAGTTGAAAAAGTAGCCGTCTCCAGCACCGTAGTAGATGCGAATTTCATCGTCAAAGAAAATTGGGGCAGAGGGGAAGATTGTTCCCCAGTCGTAGGGTGTCTCTCCATATCGTTCGGTTTCGGACGGAGTATGTCCCATAAACGGCGTGCCTTCTTGGACGCGATGCCATTGGATCGTATCTGGACTCCAAGCCAACTCGACATGCTGTTTGACCCCAGCATCAGAATCCTCTGGATAAACCATTATACCCAGCAGTCCGATGTAGATTCCACACGTCGGGAACACGATCATATCATGTGTCTGTAGGCGTGGACTCCTACCTTCAAGGATAGATTCGTCCGGTGTCCAGTGCAGAAAATCAGGGGACTCGGTTCGCGTTACGAGGCGAATATTACGAGCATGCTGACGAGTAAAACCGACGTATTTGCCTAACGTCTCTGCCCAAAAAGCGTTAGGATGCGTGCCGTGCGCCTCGACCTGTGGAATTGGGATGGGCTGGCTCCAACGCAATCCGTCTGAAGAGAACGCGACGCTCATTTGCGGTTCTCCACAGAAGAACATCTTATAGCGTCTTTCTGGATCGGTTTCACGTGCGTCCTTGAAAACACCTACGCCGTTTGCGCGGCGCATCACAATATTGTTTTGTTTGCTCCCATCCAATTCAACGAGTCCGAGATCGGGTTTCTCCCAGTGTAGACCGTCTGTTGAATAAGCATAACAGACTCCCATTTCTCGCCCACTCGGCTTTACATCCATGTAATTACACCAATCTGGATGCCGCTTTTCGGGTGGTGTGTGCGTTACCCGTTCGTCTATGATGAACGGGTTGTACCAACATTTATAGAGCCGGTCCTCTGTGTCGTAGATGACGTTGGCGTAAACATTGTCGAACCGCGGTTCCCACGGTTTGTCTTCACCAAAAAGCGGGTTCTGGGGGTGTTTGGTGATCTCTCCAAGGGTGAGTTTTGCTCCGACTGCCTTTTCAATTATGCGATCATCTAAGAGAAGGTATTGGGAGGGACGAATGGGGTGGGGTTGAGACATTTTTGTTTTTGTAAAAATCACACCAGAAGGGGACTTTGGGGCAGTTAGATGAAAACAAAAAAATAATTCGGCAATATCCCAACATCTGGACACCCTAACTTGTTTGGGATTGTTTCGCTTGCCCCGCGTCCCCAACAAGTTGGGGCGTCCAAAAAAATTACCGATTTAAATTCTTAAACTTCATGAAACCACACCTACTAAAGAAGGGAGTCGCGACCGGAGGTCGCTCCTACAAGAAGATGTATGCGCGGTATTATTATTCATAGCCGCGCTTTACGTTTGCCCAAGTCGTCGAGAGTTTGTCTGCTGGATCTACATCAAAAGTGCCAGCGATATTCTGGTTGATTTCCTCTTCAGTCAGTGCTTTATCATAAGCCCGGACGATCGCGAATGAACCGTTAAAAGTTCGACGGCGCTCATCAAAAGAGTTAGCACCAATTGAGATGTCGTCTATCGGTAATTTCTTGTCGAACTCAAAACCGGGTTGTTTGCTGACCTCTTTACCGTCTTGATAAGCTACAACCGACTTACCGCTCGTACCGACGACTGCTATCCAAGTCCACTCACCTTCGTTCAGTACGAGGTTAAGGGGTTGAACGGCTTGCTTACTCCCCTTAGCATGGATAGAGGCATCCAGATTCTGACCTCCCACTATCCAAAGTCGAACTCCCTGCTTGCCTTCTCTTGGACTGTTCTGGAAACCGGCGAAGTGATGCTCTTCAACAAAGAAATCGCCGTTACGCCTACAAAGGAACTCCAAGGTCCAGTCCTGAAAAAATATTGGTGTGTTTTTTTGCGGCGGACCTCCAAAGGTTTGAAGGGATTCCTCGGTTGTGTAATACTTCACATTCTCTTGGGTAATACCGAGTGCTGGAATCTTAATTGTTCCTTCTTCGAGTTTCGGTGCCTCGTCTGCGGCAAGCAATTCACCACCCTCGGTGCCGAGATTTTCCCACGCATCCGGATGGGCAGGATTGTCGGCGGCATTGAGATAGAGTACAGGATCTGGAACAACATCGGCATACGCGATAGCATAAGTCATCGCGAAGAAAAAGACTATAGTGTAGATCGAAATAACTGTTTTCATTTACGTACCTCCTAAAGTTAGGTCGCATTAGCGATTCGGATAGGGTTTGTAAAAATAGGTGATTAAATATTAGTATATCAGAGCAAAGGGGCAATTGTCAAAGAAATTGTGGGCTGTTTAGCTTTCAGTTCTCAGTTAGCAATGCGGTTGGAAAAGTATCAGAAGGAACTGTTAGGGAAGACCCGCGAGGTTAGGAAACCTCGCCTACCAGGGATAGGTGGAAAATTAGGGTAAGTCTAACGGAATATCCAATGTTTGGGGTAATAGACACTCCGTCTCATTACAGGGCTGGTAGGTGAGTTTTAGAGTGACTTGGGTGCTCTTCTTGTGATTCGGTTTCTGCTTTAGTTTTATTGGGATTATTAGACTTCCTTCATAAACGTTCACGGATTCATCGCTAAATTCAAAGTGGGCAGATCTACCTTTAGGATATGCTATATCAACAATCTCCATAGGTGTATCTGTATCGATTGTAAGGGTTGTTGGAATTAAATTCGCTTGTCCTGGTGGGTTGGCGTTAATATGCCAACCTGATGCGATTTTGAGGTGAAGTTTTACGCTGAATATGCTGTCTCTTTCGGCTTTAACTTCAGCAGCTGTGGTTACCAAAGCTGACGTTTCAGAACTGAGTTCTTCTTCTAAGGTTAAGTAATGGTTGAGCGCGAAGAGCATATACATGAAAGACGAAGGTGCCTGCGACATGGATTGAGCAAAGCTGCGCAGCGTCCTCTCAGCATAATCCTGATAGTTCTCCCCAAGTCTTAACAGGTTTTCGACGGCGACAGAATTGCCAGAGGGAATTGCGGAGTCGTAAGGTTTTTTGGTTCGGACAATAAGGTGTTTCGCATCTGCTTTCGTGTAATAGAAACCCCCATTTTTGCTATCCCAAAAAAGCTGAATCATTGTGTCGTTTAGTGTTTTGGCTTGGCTTAACCACTGTTCTTCACCTGTAGCCTGATATAATCCAAGTAAACCCTTGACCAAAAAGGCGTAGTCATCAAGATAGACATCTTGCTTTACAACACCGGCTGTATAGGTATGTAATAATTCCCCGTCAGGTTTTCTTAGGGTGTGCAGAATAAACTGGGCAGCTTTCGATGCGGCGGCGAGATAGCGTTCATCGTTTAGTACATGGTAGCCATAGGCGAGAGCGTCTATCATTAAACCGTTCCAGTTGACGATGATTTTTGTATCCAACAAGGGGTATTCCCGTTTGGTGCGTGCCGTTAAGAGTTTGTCTCGTGCAGCTTCTACCGACCTGAGAGTTTCCTCATTGGCTGGTCCTTTAGGAACGTAGAGGACATTCTTCCCTTCAAAATTAGGTCCCTTATCTACACCGTAAACCTCGGTAAAACTTTCTGTCTCCTTTTTATTGAGGACTTCCTGAATTTCATCGGCAGTCCAGACGTAATACTTTCCTTCCTCAGCATCCGTTTCAGCGTCTAATGCTGAATAGAACCCGCCTTCAGGTGCTGTCATCTCTCGGAAAACGAAACTGAAGATTTCTTCAGTAATGCGTTGGTAGCGGGGTTCTTGGGTTAATTGATACGCTTGGAGATACACCTTCGCCAACTGTGCGTTGTCGTAAAGCATTTTCTCAAAATGAGGAACAAGCCATTTTGCGTCAACAGAATATCGGTGAAAACCGCCGCCGATCTGGTCATACATTCCGCCGTAAGCCATCATATCCAGTGTATGTGTCACCATTTTCAACAGGGACGGGTCGGGGGATCGTTCATACTCACTTAGCAGGAATTCAAGATTGGCTGGACTTGGGAATTTCGGGGCATTGCCAAATCCACCGTAGGCGTGGCTATAGCTTGTCTGGAGGTAATCCAGTGCTGGCGTGATGAGGGATCTGTTAAGGGGTGTCGCAGTAAGGGCATTAAAACTCTTACTTATCACCATTTCAATGGTTTCTGAAATCTGGTTAGCGGATTCTATGACTTCTGCTTCTCGCGTGACCCAGGCTTCGTGTACAGCGTCAAGAATCGTTGGGAATCCCGGTCTGCCGGGCATATCTGTCGGTGGGAAATAGGTGCCTGCATAAAAGGGTTTCAAATCAGGGGTAAGGAAGACAGAGTTGGGCCACCCGCCGCGCTGGGTTAGGAGCTGCGTTGCGGTCATATAGATTTCATCGAGGTCTGGACGCTCTTCTCGGTCAATCTTGATGTTGATGAAGTCTTTATTCATCATCTCGGCGATTTCGGGGTTCGCGAAGACCTTCCGCTCCATGACGTGGCACCAGTAGCATGTGGAATATCCGACAGAGAGAAAAATTAATTTGTTTTCTTTCTTTGCTCGCTCTAATGCCTCATCACCCCATGGATACCAGTCTACAGGATTACGTGCGTGTAGGAGTAGGTAGGGACTGGTTTCATTAACGAGCCGATTGGTCCACTTCCATGAACCGTCTGGGTTCTTGAGTGCAGCTTCATCGGCATTTGCCATCGATGTAAAAAAGAAAAGGGTGATACACCCTAAAAACCATTTCCAGATGATTTGTTTCATGGTTCTACTCGTTTATTTTCATGTCTGATATACGGAAAGACACTCGAATTGTTTTATCAGTCTGCTGCCGTTTCTTTTGTATAAACAGGTTTCTGAGGTGAGCGGTTAAATTCCTGACACGTTAGAAGGTAATCGTCAACGGATTCTTCAAAGGCGGTGCGAATCTCTTCAAGAGAATCACCATGAAAACTGACTATATCACGAATTCCCACGAGATCTCCGATGAAGCAACCGTCTTCTTCACTATAGACGATATGAGCAGTATATTCTTTATATGTCATTGTAATCATGGTGTTACTCCTGCTTCTTGTAGAAAACGCCGTGCCCGCCGTATTTGATATGGTTTTGCTTCTTTTTGAGGATGAGGTCTGTGGAAAGTAGCAACTACCTCTTCCAGTTGAAACCGTACTCGCGAGCCGCCTCTCTCACTGACTTTAGCACCAAGTGCAATGAATAGAGTTTCAACACGTCTCCATTCTAAATTGGTAGGCACTGGTGTACTGAAAATGGCTTGCAATGTTCTTTGATGCCGTTTGTTCACAGAATAACCCAATCCTTGGGAGCTATTAAACTTTTTCATGAGGTGGGTTCGTCCGAAATCTCAAATCCGACACCACTATCACATATAGGATACCATAAAAAACGGTGTTTGTCAGATTTATTTTCCAATGGGATATAGTAATTGGCAGTTAGCGGTTGGCAATTAGCGATTAGCGGTTGGTGGGAGATTTTTCATTAGGCGACCTAATACGTGCTTCATGGTGAAAGTTTGCCACAAACTAAAAGTTTATGGTACAAAACACCCGCACGTTTTTTGGGTATGGCTAATTTCACAGTAAAATGGTTGTCAGTTATCAGTTGTCAGTTGTCAGTTAATGGATTTGGGTGGTAATTACGGACGACTCTATACGCATTAATTTCACAGTTTTTCACGGTACAATTGAAAATTTGGCAGTTCTTGGGAAGACTATAAAGTTAGGTGGTGACTGGGTTTTTTGGGGGTTTAGGGAAAAGTTGCTGTGAAATTTTGTGAATGGGATTCTCGACTTTACGGTGGAAAGTGCACAGCACTGTGACAGTCATAGTGCTGTTGAAAGTGACACTCAAAGTGACACTCAAAGTGTCAGTCATAGTGCTGTAAGTGACACTCAAAGTGTTGTTAATAAGGATGAAAGTGCGGGGGAAACTTGTCCGGGAACTGTAGAGAAAGTGTACAGGAGACGTACAAAAAGCGGACAGGAAACGTACAGAAAGTATGTTTGTTTTTTGCTATTTTGTTCATTTTAAATGATATGTTGTCTGAACCAAGATTTACTGGATTTTTAGGATTTGCAGGATTATATGCTGATGTTGATTGATAAGACATCCCGAACAAGAATGTAATACAAGGAATGGATTTCGTCTATACAGACTAAATCCGGGCGTCCAAACGAGGTTTTTTTATTCACCAAATACGTTGGATTTTTCATACACCATTCAACCCAACCTACGGCTAAATCGAACTCAGAAGTCTCGCAAACTAAAAGTTTACGGTACAAATCCTCTATAAAATTACCGAACCTACAGCTAAATCGAACTCAGAAGTCTCGCAAACTAAAAGTTTACGGTACAAATCCTCTATAAAATTGCCAATTTTCTACGATGAAAAGAGTTATGATATATTATACTATTTTTATTAACTGATGTCAAGTTAAAATTGAAATGTTTATTTATTTTATGTAAGTTCGACTTTAGGGTAGGGTTATGGCTATTGCACAAGTGCTTGGCGTGCGATAGAACGCCCTTGTTCGGTTAGAACCAACTGTGTTTCCTGTTGTGAGACACACTGGTTGTTCAGCGCGTACCTGACGACCTGATTTGCGAAAGTAGGTTCCCAGCGGAGATGCTCATGAAGATTTGCTATCGCGGACTCCTCCTCTGCTTCGGGAAGACCTTCGTGATTAAGGAGATGGATAACGAGCATTGTCTGGGCAAATTCCCACTTTTGGCGCGCCTGTCTGCGGGCAATAGCGATAAGTCCGCGGTTTGGGACAACGAGAAAAATGATCCCGAATACGAGAAGCGTCATTGTGGCGATTGCCCCTGCGATTGCGACATCGAAGAGGTAAGCGAGCCAATAGCCACTGACGGCGTTCACGCCCCCGACTACAGCACTCAATATGAGCATGCGCGAGAGTTTGTCTGTCATAAGGTACGCGGTGGCAGGCGGTCCGGCAATGAGTGCGACGACTAATATTGAACCGACAGCGTCAAATGCTCCGACTGTCGTCACGGATACAAGTGTCATCAGCCCGTAGTGAATAAGGGTCGGAGTGAATCCTAACGCAGCTGCTAAACTCGCGTCAAAGGTCGCTAACTTCAATTCTTTGTAAAACAGTAGAATAAAGATGAGGTTTAGTAGAAGAATTGTTCCCATCACATACAAGGAGACGGGACCTATGTTGTATCCGAAAACTTCTAACCTATTAAGTGGGGCATAAGCGAGTTCACCGAGGAGGACAGCATCCATATCCAAGTGGACATTGCCTGCGAACCGAGAAATCAGGATCACACCGACACTGAAAAGGGCTGGGAACGTTAACCCAATGGCTGCGTCCTCTTTCACGAGTTTTGTCCGTTGCAGCAGCTCAACGAATACTACGGTTAGGACACCTGTCCCTGCAGCAGCGAGGATGAGGAGCGGTGACGACAAGCTTTCTGTAAGAAAAAAGGCGAGGACGATACCGGGGAGAATGGCGTGACTAATGGCGTCGCTCATTAGGGTCATCCGGCGTAGGACTAAGTAGACACCGGGTAATGCGCATGCTACTGCTGTGACAATCGCGATGAGTTGGATTTCGATTTGACTCTGTAGCATTTGCTTTTAGTCACTCCCTTGCTGTGATTGTTTAAACAATCCGTCTGCTGCTGCTTCCAAGTCTCGCTTGTTTCGCTGCTGGCGTATCCAATCCCACAATAGTCCGCGATTTGAGGCAAAAAAGATAGAGAAACCTACTACAACCGTTGCACATAAGACGATTGTTGGACCGGTTGGGATGCGGGAAGCAGTGCTGCTAATAATGGTTCCGCTCACGCCTGCGAGTGCTCCAAAAAATGCAGCGAGTAGCATCATCACACTGATCCTATCTGTCCACTGTCGTGCGGCGACTGCTGGCGCGACTAACATGGCACTCATCAACACGGCACCAACGGCTTGCAAACCGAGAACGATTGCTATAACGAGAAGACTGGTTAGTAGGATATCGAGTGCACGGATGGGGAATCCGAGCGATGCAGCAAAACCTTCATCGAAAACGAGCAATTTCAACTCTTTCCAAAAGATAAGCGTGATGATGATTGCGATGCCGCCAAGGATTCCTATTGTTAGGATATCGCGCTCCAAGATTGTGGCGGCTTGTCCAAAGAGGAATGTATCTAACCCTGCTTGATTCGCGTTGCCAGTTCGTTGGATCAGCGTGTGGAGGACTAAACCGAATCCGAAAAAGGTAGAAAGCACGATACCGAGGGCACTATCGTACTTGATACGGGTCATTCTCACAATACTCATAATGAGGAGTGTGCCTAACCAGCCAGCAATTGCTGCACCGAGCACCAGAATCAAGGGGGCTTTGCTTCCTGTAAGTAGGAACGCGATAGCTATACCGGGGAGGGAGGCGTGTGAGATGGCATCGCCGAGGAGACTTTGTCGGCGCAAAACGGCATAGGTGCCGAGTGCACCGCTTACGATGCCGAGTAGGGCAGCACCGATGGAAACAATCATGAGTGTATAGTCAAGGTTGAGGATATTTAGGGTTTCCATGGTTGGTTATAACCGCAAACTAAAAGTTTACGGTACAAAAGACACAAACTCATAGTTTACGGTACAAAAGACGCAAACTAAAAGTTTACGGTACAAACCGGAGACTGATAGGCTACGGTACAATGAATTACTCCTTTGTCATGAATGCGACGCGACCGCCGTAGGTTTGACGTAAGTTGTCTGGTGTGAAAGTTTCGGCAACGGGACCGCTGGCAATGCGACGAATATTCAATAGCATTACCCAGTCGAAATAGTCTTCTACAGTTTGTAAATCGTGATGGACGACAACGACGGTTTTACCGCTTCTTCGGAGTTCCTGAAGCAGGGTTACAATTGCGCGTTCCGTGGTGGCATCAACGCCTTGAAAGGGTTCGTCCATCAAGTAAACTGTGGCATCTTGAACGAGTGCTCGTGCGAGAAACACACGTTGTTGCTGGCCACCGGACAGTTGACTGATTTGCCGACTCGTATATTCCTCCATGCCGACCTTTTCCAATGCTTGCATAGCAAGTTCGCGTTCTTGTTTCTGAGGTCTCCGCATCCATCCGAGTGCTCCGTAACGTCCCATCATTACGACATCTAAAACGTTTGTCGGAAAGTCCCAGTCAACGGTGCCTCGTTGTGGAACGTAACCGACGATTCTTCGCTGGACTTCATAGGGTTTATCGTAAATCAGGACGTTTCCTGCAGCAGGACGCACCAATCCTAAGATGGCTTTAATCAAGGTAGTTTTACCTGCGCCGTTGGGCCCAACGATCGCTAAAAGCACACCCGGTGGGACATCAAGATCAATATCCCATAAAACAGGTTTGTCCTGATAGGCAACCGTTAGATCGGTTACCTCAATGGCTTTCGTTTCCAGTGCTTGCAATTTAGTATTCCGTTGTAGAAGAGCTGTGTGTACTCGGTTCCCCTATCAATGCCTTCACAATTGTATCGACATTGTGGCGCACCATCCCGATATAAGTGCCTTCAGGTGTCCCTTGGTTTCCCATAGCGTCGGAGAAAAGCTCACCGCCAATTTCCACATTAAATCCTTTTGATTTTACGGCGGCTTTTACTGCTTCAAGACTCCTTGGCGAGACAGATGACTCCACAAAGATCGCGGGGATGCGTCGTTCGGCGATAAAGGTTGACAAGTCTTGGACATCAGCGATGCCTGCTTCTGTAGCGGTACTAATCCCTTGCAGTCCGCGCACCTCAAATCCATAAGCTTTCCCGAAGTAGTTGAAAGCGTCGTGTGCCGTGACAAGTACTCGTTGTTCGGAAGGTACGCGTTCTGCCTGTGCCTTCACATACTCGTGCAGCTCCGAGAGTTTAGCGAAGTAGCGTTCAGCATTGCTCCAATACATTAGCGTGCTATCGGGATCATATTCACTCAGCACATCACGAACCTTTCCCACTGCTTTCATCCAAAGCGTCACATCAAACCACAAGTGTGGATCGTATTGTCCATCAAATTCGGGTGGTGTTAGCAGCAGACTTCGGTCAACGGCATCTGTCACAGCAATAGTCTTGGTATTGCCTGACATTTTAGCAAGGACATCACCCATTTTTGATTCAAGGTGCAACCCGTTATAGAAAATAAGACTTGCTGAACTGAGCTTTTGGACGTCCCCGGCACTCGCCTTGTAGAGATGCGGGTCTACACCAGGTCCCATCAAGCCTATTACCTCAACGCGATTGCCGCCGACGTTCTTGACAATATCGGTAATCATTCCTATTGTCGTGACGACGCGGTATTTTCCAGCAACCGAGGCATCTGGTTGATCCTTTGAATCACAGCCAACTCCTACAAGCAGAATCAATAGGCACAATGAAATGTATAACTTCTGCATAATTTTAATTCCCAAAGAAAAAGCGTTCTAATAATTCACCGACGAGGTATCCGACTCCAGCGACCCCGAGCCCTACCACGAACATGTCAAATCCACTTCGAATTAAGCCACGTCCCGTGAAGAGGCATCTCGCTGCACCAACAGCAAAGTGGGAAAACATGGCAAGCCCGAAAGAGATCCAGATAGCAAGCATTCCCTCTGCAAAGAGGAATGGCGCGACAGGAATAAAAGCACCGACAGCCGTGGCGAGTCCAGTAATCCAGCCTTCCTTGAAAGGTGTTGTATGCATCTCACCTATTCCAAGTTCGGATTGGACTTTCTCCGCTAATGCCCGTTCGGGGTCCCTCATTATTTCTTGTGCGAAAGCCCGTGCCTGATCTTTTGGGATCCCGCGAGCCTCGTAGATGAGTGCGAGTTCATCTGCCTCAATATCTGGCATTAGGCGGATTTCCTCTTTCTCGACCTCAATTTCGTGTTCATAGACTTCTTGCTCACTTTTTGCGGCAAGGTACCCTGAAGCCCCCATAGATAAAGCGTCAGCAACTGTTCCAACAATGCCAGTTACAAGAATCGTAGTGAGATCGGATGTAGCAGCGATCACTCCAGCAACCAAGCCGAAGTTTGCGGTTAACCCGTCGTTAAATCCGTAAACGATGTTCCCGACCATACCGCCGGATTCGGTTTTATGCCAAGGCTCGTCAGTCGTGCCGGTAAGTTCTTGTAAACTCCCTGTATGCGTTGCGGATTCTTTGGCTAAATCCAGAGCAGTCTCTTTTGCATCCGCCAATGTGCTATTTCTATGAAGTGCGAGGTAATCCTTGACCTCACTGGCTTCCTCATTCAGCATTCTTGCCAAGGGGAACTCGTTCCCAAATCGGCGCGCATACCACGCCATCAAACGCGCTTTTAAGGTTGGACGCCCCATCCTAAACGTTATACTATACGTCATGAGCATTTCATACCAACGGTCTACATGCCGGCCTTCTACTTCAGCAAGTTCGGTTAATATCTCTTTTCGCTTGGCATCGGGTTCAAGGCTGGCGAAAACACCATAGAGGTAACGGGCATCCACTTCATCTTGTAAATGTTGCTTCCATACCTTGATCGTTTGCGCATCAGGTTGTGTTTGTTTCTCTTGTTCCATTTTCAGCTTCCTTTCGGTGGGAAATGACTTGCTTTGAAAGCGCGCCTACGCGGTATCTGTATCTTGGACGTTATCAACGAAAACATGTTTTGCTACCTCACGTCCAATAACCACCCGTTCGCCCGCGACGTCAATAGTAAAAGGACCTTCAAATGGAGCAACCTCTTTTACCTGAAACGCTGTGCCCGGGTAAAGATTGAAACTACCGAGATGCCGTAGCAGTGCTGAATCGGTATCACTCACTTCAGCAACAACACAGGATTGTCCTGCCTGTAGCGTCGTCATTGGAACATGTTCGGTTTGTGCCACGACGCCGTTTTTATCGGGTATCGGTGCGCCATGTGGGTCGGCAGTTGGATAGCCGAGAAATTCGTCCATCCGTGCCTCCATGTCTTCCGAGATAACGTGTTCGAGCTTCTCGGCTTCATCATGAACACTGTCCCATGGAACACCGAGCGCCTTGAACAAGTAAAGCTCCAACAAGCGATGGTGTCTTATGATCTCAAGTGCGATCAATCTTCCGGCATCCGTTAGGGTAACGCCTTGATATCGCTCGTGGCTGACAAGCTTCATTGTCTTCAGTTTTTTAATCATCCCAGTGGCGGATGCTGGTTTCACGTTGAGATATGCTGCTAAAATACCGGTTGAAACCTTACCGCCCTTTTCTTGCAACTTATAGATTGACTTGAGATAGTCCTCAGCTGCATGTGTAAGCATCGTTCTTCCAATCCGCGGAGTAAACACGCAATGCGTGTAACCCTTATCTTGCGGTGTATAGTAAGTTTGAAACTTACCTGATTTTAGGCACTATGTGCCAAAAATGTTAGAAGTAGTGAGAAATTAATTTAGGTATGCCTAAATTATACATTAGTTGGTAATAAAAGTCAAGGATTTTTTTGGTTGTGGGTTATAAGTTGTCTGAATCAGGATTTTCAGGATTTTTAGGATTCGCAGGATGATTGGGGATTCGTGGTAAGGTTAGGGAACCTTGCTGCGCCACAAACTAAAAGTTTATGGTACAAAGACGTAAAGGTTAGGGGACCTTGCTGCGCCACAAACTAAAAGTTTATGGTACAAAATATTCGCATAGGTTAAATTATTTTTTTAATGATTCTGTTTTTTTGTAGTGGATTTTATGATTATTGGTATAATGTTGTAGGCGAGGTTAGGAATGCACGTTGCATTTAGGCGAGTACGCCGCAAAACCTCGCCAGCGGATGTGGGAGGGTGTAGGGAAGATGGAGGTTTTAGGCTGTTTAAACTTTTCCACTTTGGAAACGTCTTAAATTAGAAATGGGGATGCGGAGAGACCGACTTATTAATGAAGTTCAGGCGTATGCTGAGTGTGGTCCGAACATCAGATCTGTGCAGACGTGGGCGAGGTTCTCGCCATATCTACTTATAACAATTTGAAAATTATTTGCGAAACCTACGCCGTCGTCCGTTCTGGATAACGGATAGTTATCACTGACTCTACCTCGATTAATTGAAAGGAACAGGATTCCATGAAAGGTTTTTATAGACTCTTTGTTGTACTTATTGCTCTCAGTTGTTGCCTTAACCTCGGTTTGGCAGAAAATGAAGCAGACTGGATGCCAGATGAGAATTTACGAATAGCGGTCCGTCAAGCTCTTAACATCGGTTCAGATAGTTCGTTCGCGCGACAGGACTTGGAAGAACTCACCATATTGAATGCTGGAAACAGTGAAATAACAGACCTCACTGGCTTAAGACACGCGACGCACTTGGAAGTATTAGACCTCAGTGATAACCAGATTACAATTATTACCGCCCTCAAAGAATTAACGAATATAATAGAGTTAAACCTCAATTATAATAATATCCAGACGCTTACGCCACTTGAAGGACTGACGAACTTAAACAGCTTAAGCCTCGGTTCCAATAATATCAGCGATATCGGTCCGCTTGCGCAATTGACAGAATTAATAGAGTTAAATCTATCCGACAATCAGATTAGTGACTTATCCGTTAGTTATATTAGCGATGAATCTGACAATCAAGTTAGTAACCCACCTGCCATCACAGAATTGACTAACATTACAAGATTAGACCTATCGAGAAATCAGATTCAGGATATAACACACCTCAAGGGTTTAACACAAATTAGTGCCCTAAATCTCTCGGACAATCAAATTAGCGACATTGCAGCCCTCAAAAACTTGGAAGAAATCAGGAGATTAGACATCTTTGGGAATCAGATCCAAGACGTAACGCCTCTCAGGAATTTGACGGAATTAACTTCTCTCAATCTTTCGGAAAATCAAATTAGCGACATCGCTGCACTTAGGTACTTGGAAGACATTACGAACTTAGAGATCGCAGGAAATCAGATTCAAGATGTGACGCCTCTGGAGGATTTAACCCTAACAACGAACTTAAATCTCAGCGGCAATCAAATTAGTGACATTTCCGTGTTGGAAGAATTTAGCCGCCTGAGAAGGTTATACCTCAATACCAATGAAATTACGGATGCTTCCGCGCTTGAGGACTTGGAAAACTTAGAGGTATTATGGATATCAGGAAACTCGATTAACGATTTAACGCCGCTTCGTAAACTCCTCGAAGAGAATCCAGATTTGAAATTGGATATCGAACTCTATCAACTCGTTTCGGCAACGGGTACCACACTTGCTATTGAGAAGCCATCTGGTTTAAGTCGTGATCGTTTCACTATCCGTCCGGGTGAATTTGTCCTCTTAGTACACACAGGCCAGACAGATGTGACTACAGGCGGCGACTTCAGAACCTACCGTTCGTATTATTCAATCGGGCAAGGTACTACAAATACCGACTTTCCCAATTTAGCGCACCTGTTTGGAAATGGTGGACGGATCGAGTTAATTGCAGATATGAACCAAAACCCGTTATCTTCTCGCGGTCGTCAACCAGAATTTGGGGACTTGGTTATCAGTGAAATCATGTGGGGACTTGATGGATCCTCTTCCAACAAACAGTGGATTGAACTATATAATGCTTCATCACGCACCTACACTTTCGCCGACGGCAGCTTACACCTACGTTTTTCTGACACCTCTGCCAATCCATTACCTGACGCAGTCTTTACTCCCTCTCACAATGAGGACACACAGGTAAAGATTATTGATCGGGTGAGCAATATAAGAGACAGCACAAATAGCAAAAACTGGAATGTCCCTGGGCGAAGTGGTTATACCTCAGAGAACCGTCCGCTTGTATCTATGTACCGAGTGATTGATTACACAACTGGAGGTGTCCGTGGCGGCGCACAGTCAAACGGTTGGCGCGCATCAAGTGGACGCGTAAACTTGAGTCCGCCGAGTTATGGCACTCCTGGTGCGGAACACCTTCCTCCGTCCCCAACGGTTCTGGTCGATGTGTCAGATCGTCCACCAATGTTTTGGTCAGAATCAAGCACTGGCAAGCTCTATCGCCTAACGGCGAATAAAGTAGCATCTCTTCTTCCAAACCTCCAGAATGCAACAAGCATTACTGTAGATGCAGCCAGTGGTAAACTCTATTGGATAGAGCAGCTGAGCAAGTCAAGTGGAAAAATCCTACGTTCCAACATGGATGGTTCAAATCTTGAAGTCATTAAGCGATTGGCAGGCCCTCAAAGCATTGCTGTTGACACTATAAATGGCAAGATTTATGTGATAAACATCTGGGGTGACATTCAGCGTCTGGACTTAGACGGTTCAAACCTTCAAGGCAATTTCATCAAAGGTTTAAAGTCCCCAGAGAACATCACTGTAGATGCAGAAAACGGTAAAATTTATTGGTCGGAAGGGACAGAGCTAAAAAGTGCGAACCTTAATGGTTCAAACGCTCAACATGTCACTACAGGATCGAGTTCACTGACCGGTATAGCGGTTGCTGGTGGCAAGGTCTACTGGACAGAGGCTCCGAGGCGGCGTGTAAATGGCGGGCAAATTAAACGCGCTGACCCTAATGGTACAAATGTTGAGACCCTTGTTACAATAAACATGTCAAGCGGTTCAACACCGTTTGGCATTTCGGTTGACTTCGTAGGTCGTAAATTTTACTGGGCAAGCTTTAATGGTAAGATCCAGCGTGCCGACCTTAACGGTTCAAATGTAGAAGATGTCGTCACCGGATTAGGCAAACTCGCAGGCTTTAGCACTGGATCATCGCTCCAGTTGATACAGACGCCGACTGGTACTATTGTAGGGAACCCAGCAATATATTGGGTAGATAAGCAAGCATCTAAAATCCAAAACGTTAACCTCAATAACTTGAGCGTCGAAGACACTGTCACTGGCGTTCCTAATTCATCTGCGATTGCTCTGGATTTAGCAAGTGGACACATCTATTGGACAGAAACCGACACAGGTAAAATCCGGCGCGCCAATCTTGATGGGACAAACGTTGAGGATCTGATCACAGGATTGGGTGGTCCATCAGCAATCACTTTGGACATGGTTAGCGGAAAAATTTACTGGACAGATCAGAGATGGGACTCTTCCATAGGTGCGGTTTCGACGAGTAAAATACAGCGGGCAGACTTCAACGGATCAAGTGTTCAAGATGTGGTCACTGGATTGGGTATTGCAGAAGGTATTGCTGTAGATGTTTCGCGGGGCAAGGTGTACTGGACAGATTCAGATATGGGTAAGATTCAACGGGCAAACCTTAACGGTTCAAACGTTGAAGACCTTGTTACGGGCATACGTATGCCCAAGGATATCGCTTTAGACGCTTCTGGCAGTAAAATGTACTGGGCCGACTACGAAGGTATGCAAATCTCGCGGGCAAACCTCAATGGATCAGATGTTGAGTCCATTGTCACAGGATTGGAAGGACCGTCGAACATAGTTTTAGACACCAAAAGACGGAAAGTTTACTGGACGGATCAGACTTGGAACCCTGTTACGGGAAGTATTAGTGCAAGTACAATTCAAAGTGCTAACTTTGACGGATCGGATGTCCAAGACATTCTCACAGGATTCGGCGAAGCTGCTGATATTGCCTTCGGTATCTCTCAAACAGCGACCCCTGAGATTTCAGTAACCCGTCCGGCTTCTGACGTAAATGCAGACGGCAAGGTTGACAACACAGATTTGATGTTAGTGGCAGGATCCTTGGGGCAAAATGCCCCTGCCAACCCACGCGTTGATGTCAATGGAGATGGAACGGTCAATGCTGCAGACCTGATCGTAGTAATATCGAATTTGGATGCCCCGGTAATCCCCGCGGCACCCAGTGAGATCGGTACTAAGTTAACAGTGATAGACCGAGCACTGATTCAAGCGGAAATTAACAATTTGCGGTTAGAAAACGACGGTTCACTTAAGCATCAGCGGACGCTGGCGTTTCTGCAAAGTCTATTAGCGTCGGCAACACCTCAGGCGACGCGTCTTCTCGCAAACTATCCGAATCCGTTTAATCCAGAGACATGGATTCCCTACGAGTTAGCAACTGGCACTGAAGTACAGATTCGTATTTACGATGCAAAAGGGGCACTGATCCGAGAACTGGAACTTGGGTATCAGCCTGAAGGCTACTATACGGATCGGAATCGTGCGGCGTATTGGGATGGTCGGAATGCTGTGGGTGAGCGGGTTGCGAGTGGTATGTATTTTTATCAACTACGGACAAACGAGGCTTCGGCTTTACGGAAGATGCTGATTGTTAAATAGTTTATGTTGTTAGCAATTAGCTGTCGGCTGTCGGCTGTCAGCTATCAGAAAGAAAGTTGGGTTTCGTTCACACTTTTGAGTGTTTATGGGATTCGATGGGCTTACCCAAATTCGGGTTTAAATAGTTTAAAATATATGGGCGGATTTGTGAATCCGCCCATTCTTGTTTTCATTTACTCAGGACTTACGCAAATTGAGCAAATATCGGAAATTTGGACGCAAAAAGTGATAATTTTCGTTCTTTAAACCCCCTAAAGAATCAACGGTATGAATGCCGTATGGCATTCCCCGCCCCTTATCAGGGGGACTTTAAGAGGAAATGCGTAAGTCGTATTACCTTAGAAATCGTTGAAGACTTTCACCGGTTGTCCTGTCTCAATAGATTCCCACGCTGCCACGCCAACAGCAACAGATTTCGCCCCGTCAATCACATTCGGAGACGGCTCTAAATCTTCTTCAAGACACTGCTGAAAATGCCGCATATATCGGATAACTGTTTGCCCGTGCCCGTACACACTCGTGTCTATTTCAGGAGGACATGTCACTTCAAAGGGTTCCCCACTCGTCGTCATTTTATCAAGCATTAACTTGACGTGTCCTTCTTTGTTGTCCGTAAAGTCCCCAATTATTGTACCTTTACTTCCATACACAGAAAGCTGCATCATCGGCATTGGGGGGTGAACGATATCGTAAAGCCCCATGGCTCTCGCAATTTGTCCACTTTTAAACTTGATGTTGAGAAAGAAATTGTTCTTTATTGGGTATTCCGGTGTGAGCAAGCCTTTGGTACCGTAAGCGTGTACTTCCTCTGCATCACCGAGCAAGCAGCGTAATATGTCAACAGGATGCACAACCCCACCGAACATTAGGTCCTGTGGTTCATGAAGTCGCCACGGTGTGAACTCGTAAACCTCGCGCATGTCGTGGACATAATAAGCGTCTGCCATCATGAGTTCACCCAAATCGCCATCATCGAAGAAACGTTTCATCGTTAGAAACTGAAGATCGAACCGCATCGTCTGCCCGACGAGGAATTTAACCTTGTGCTGGCGCACCAAATCCACTAACTGTTGGGCATCCGGTAATGAGGTCACCATTGGCTTTGTGCAGATGACGTGTTTACCGGCTTCAATCGCCGCTACACAGTGTTCAGCGTGCAAATGGTCTGGAGAATAGACTGCGATAACAGAAATATCGTCACGCTGTACGAGTTCGCGATAATCTGTCGTCCAAAAGTCGACACCGGTTTGCTTTGCGTAGTTCTCCAGTACGTCTGCTCGTCTCGCACACATACCACGGAGTTCATACTTCAGGTCTGGTATATCTTTTAATAGCGTAGCGGTTGAACCCATATTCGTGGGGTTCATGCCGATAACGCCTAATCCTATTGCCATTTTTCTCTCCCCTTCTCAATTAGTTGACGTGTTGGTATTCTATCATGACTTGGAGTTATTGACAAAGGGTTATAAGTTATAGGTTATAAGTTAACGTGAGTTCGATAATAAAATAGGAGTGTGTTATAGAGAACTCCTTTGGTATAATGAGGTAAGCAAACCCAACCAAAAGGAGTTCTCCAATGCCTATTATATCACTTTTCTGCGAGATTGACGACTTTTATCTTCATTATATGAAACAGATAGCATCCGAAGATACCGAATCGGATAAACCTGAGAGACGCGGCCGTCCTCGAAACCTACATACCAGCGAAGTCATGACGATCTTGGTGAGCTTTCATCACAGTGGGTATAGGAGTTTCAAACACTATTACCAAAAGCACGTCTGTCGGTATCTACGTTGGGCATTCCCGAAACTCGTTAGCTACAATCGGTTCGTTGAACTCACGTCAGAGGCGTTTGGGTTTGTATCTGCGTATCTTCAGATGCGATATGGCAAGTGTAATGGCATCTCATTTATTGACGCAACATCAATCGTCGTCTGTCGGAATCAACGGATTCATCAGCATCGTGTTTTCGCTAAAGAAGCCGGACGCGGCGTAAACAGTCTCGGCTGGTTCTATGGTTTCAAACTCCATCTGATCGTCAATACAGACGGTGAACTGCTTGCGGCGCGGATCACACCCGGCAACACAAATGATCGTAAACCTGTTCGGGAGTTGACGCAAGGTCTTTTTGGCAAACTCTATGGCGATAAAGGTTATGTCTCTGAACCGCTAACTGAGGCACTCAAAGTTAAAGGCATCTGCTTGATTTCAAAGGTCAATAAGAACATGGCACCCGAAGCCTTGTCTGATGTCGATGCGATGCTGCTGAAAAAGCGGATGTGCATTGAGTCGGTCATTGAACAGTTGAAGCATCAGAGTCAACTTGAACATACCCGCCACCGAAGTTTTCAGAACTTCCGGGTGAATGTTTTCTGCGCATTGATTGCTTATACATATCAGCAGAAGAAACCTTCAGTGAATCTCAGAGAACTTGATGAAATCAACGACACACTGACTCACAATAAATGCTAAAAACATTTATCGAACTCACGTTAAGTTATAGGTTTTTGGTTGTCTGAACCAGGATTGGCAGGATGATTCGTAATTAGCGGTAGTGGTTAGCGATTAGTAAGCAGCGATTCGCGCTCAATCCCGAACAAGTTCGGGCGTCCGGATGAATGAGAGCGGTCTTGTTATTGTTGTCGACCGAGAATGTAATATAAGGCACAGATTAGTCTATTCACAGACCAAATCCGGGCGTCCGGATGAATGGGAACTGAATGATCCTAAGGTTTGCGGGAAAACTGGTTGCTTTTGCTACGCTTTTTAGGTAAAATTAAAGGGAATACCTGCGTTGGAGGCACAATGTCACAGTCAGAAACGAAAGGCGTTACCGGTTTTGAGACGCAACGGACTGAACTGAAAAATGTCTACAAGTGGATCTTTGAGTTTGGTGCGGTTTGTCTTGTCCTTTTTTATCTTTATAGTGCTGGTTTTGGAAGTGCCAGTGAGCAGTATCATCTTGGCTTCTATCTTCTTCTCACCTATGCCCTCATTGGGTTATTCTATCGATGCCGACGTACCTCCCCTGTAGATCGACCTTCCGTTTTAGATATGGGACTGATCGTATGTAGTATTTTCACTATCGGATACTGGATGGTGGAGTACCCAGATCTGGCAACCCGTGCCGGCAATTATAATAGACTCGATATTCTTGTGGGTGCTATCGCGATAGTGATTAGTTTTGAAGTGAGCCGCAGAACGGTAGGATGGGCATTGCCTATCATCGCTATGATCGGTATCCTATACGCGCTTGTGGGTCGTTCTATGCCGGATGCCATCGCACACAAAGGCTTTCCACTACGGCGGATCGTTGAACACTGTTTTTTCAATCAGGCGGGTGTGTTCGGTATCATGGCAAACGTGATGGCGACATACGTCATTCTCTTTATCTTCTTCGGTGCGTTTCTGGAGAAATCTGGGGTTGGACAATTCTTTATCAATCTACCGATGTCCATAGCAGGACGTTCAGTAGGCGGTGCGGCGAAAGTATCGGTTATGACTTCTGGTTTTTTCGGGTCTGTTGCGGGAAGTGCCATTGCAAATACGGTTGCCACTGGAACGTTCACGATTCCATTAATGAAACGGACTGGATTTCGTCCGCATGTCGCTGGCGCAGTCGAGGCTTCTGCCTCTGTAGGTGGGCAATTCTTACCGCCAGTGATGGGTGCGGGAGCGTTTCTGATGGCAGAACGGACAGGTTTGCCATATAGTCAAATTGCGCTCTTATCTATTGTGCCAGCAATCCTCTATTTTTTGTCCGTCTGGGTGATGGTTCATTGTGAAGCGAAAAAGCATGGACTTGAACGGATTCCAGAAGCTGAAACACCGAAATTTCTACCTCTGCTTAAAAGCAGCTGGTTCTACTTGCTACCGTTGCTGATGCTGATTGGGATGCTCATCGCTGGATATACTGCTTACAAAGCGGCATTCTTCGCGATTCTGGTTACTATTGGGGTGAGTTATTTCCGTCCAGAGACTCGGTTAACGCCAAAACGGATCTGGGAAGCGATGGTGGGTGGTGCGAAGAACTCGCTTGCAATTGGCGGAGCGGTCGGAACGATTGGCATTATCGTCGCTGTTATAGACTTGACGGGTTTAGGACGGATATTCCCGGAATTAGTGCTGGAGGTCGCGGATGATAACAAGGCTGTCGCTATATTGTTCCTTGCCGCTGCGTCTTTAGTCCTTGGTATGGGGATCCCTGTCACCGCTGCTTACCTGCTTACCTCTGAACTCGCAGTGCCGATTCTGACGACCCCTGAAATGGGCATATCAGTCATTGCTGCACACCTAATCATCTTCTGGTTGAGCCAAGATTCAAACATCACGCCACCGGTTGCCTTAGGTGCCTACGCAGCGGCTGCAATAGCGCGTGCGGATCCGTGGAAGACGGGTTGGACGTGTTTCAAGTTTTCCAAACTGCTTTACGTGATGCCTCTGTTATTTGCGTATACGCACATTCTGTTTACAGATGGCACACACGTTGAATATATGCTGTCTATAGCAAGCGCTGTCGTCGGCACGATCCTCTTTTCGATGGTTACAATGGGGTACTTTGTCCGAAAGACGCATTGGTATGAATGGATAGCTCTTGCGCTTGCGACGTTTCTTGCGTACATTTACAATATTTGGACGTTTATCATTGCGATTGTACTGGTTGTCATCGTGTACATTCTCCAGAAACGCTCAGTACAGTAGCAGGTATTTTCAGGGGTGGTCAGCAATTTCTTGAAGACGCTGTAAGATTGCTTCAGCTGCTTGTTGCGTCTGTTGTTCATTGAACTGTTCGGCTGCCTGTCCAGCGCGGAAGGTGTTCCCCTGATAGTAACGCCGGAAAACGAGTACTCCCCACAACAAGGCATCTGTATAATGTCTATCCAACGCTGCATCAATGGTAAGAAATCCGAGTGCGCTGTTTAGCAGGAGGGCATTTATCCCACCTTGCCAATCGCCAGCGTAGATCTGTCCAGCACCTGGGAGGATTGTTGATAATATCCTTGCGGTGTTGACAGTCTTTTTCGGGGTATTTACAGCCTCATCAAAAAGCACATTAAGCCTCTCATCAGAACTCCAGTTTTTTAGTACTTCACGCGCTTCGTTCCATCGCAATTGATAGATATACGCGATCCCTCTCAAAAAGAGTGCTCGGCGGTAAAGTGCGGCAGAGGGAGCTCGCATTGTTACTTTAATCAATTCCAATTGGGCGAGATCGTAATTCTGTGAGGCGATTAACGTCACAGCGAGTTCCAACTGATACTCCGATTTTGATTCATCATCTGGGGCGTAATGTGCTGCGGTCCATAGTGCGGTGGTTGCTTCCGTCCATAAGCTCTGTGCCCTATAGGCGAGTCCGATATTACGATATACTTCGCTAATACGGGTATCATCTGGATGGAAAAAGAGAAAACGTTTGTATTCAGTGATTGCAGCATCGTAATTGCCTTGCTCGAAGAGGTGTTTGCCGAGGGATAGGGGAAGTTCTTCTGCTGTTGCGGTGAAATTGCAGAAGAATAGGAATAAGGCAATGAAGAAAAGAGATAGAGGATAGTTTTTTAATTTGGACACTCGGAATGTTTCTCCGCGGTTTGATAGAAGGCAGTGTTTCAATCAGTGTTATTGGAAACAAGTATACGTTACCTTCATCACTGGGTCAAGTCGGAATTAGTTTTTCATGTTTGCAGAAACGAACTTTTTTCAAGTTGGTGTGTCTAAAATTATGTAATACATTAACATTGTAGTAACTTATAATTAAACACGTTTCTTCCCATAAGAAAGGGAATTACTATTATGAAAAAAGGCAAAATCAATAAACAATCCAAGGATCTCGCTAACACAGGTATGAAGTCACTTTTTGTTGCCCAAGCGAATAAACCTGATAAATTAAAAGAAATTAACCTCGCACAACTCACACCATTCCAACGCGGGTTGCTCGTTAATGACGGGATGGTTACACGCTTTATCGAAGCGTATACACTCTCATCAGTAGAAGTAGTGCCGCTACAACAAACTCAACAGACATTATCTACAGAACATATTTGGCTTAAGCTCTCGGCTGGAGAACAAGTCATCTCCCGGCAAGTGTCACTCCAAAGCCACGCGCAAGAAAAATTATCTCCGATTATACATTGCTATGCAGATTCCCTCATTGCGCCACAACGTCTGCCGAAGTCCCTTTTGGATAGGTTAGACTCAGATAAACGGGGATTAGGGGGACTTTTGTTGCGCAGTGGTTTAGAGACTCGGCGTGAGCTGCTCTGGTGCGGTATTGAAACCTTAACAGATTTACCCTCTGCTGTTGCACACCTTGCAGGTGAGACGTTTATCAGTCGTGCTTATCGGGTACTCGCTAACCAAGAACCGCTCATGTTGATTAATGAGAAGTTTCCGCTCTAAAGGGTTGTCTGAATCAGGATTTTCAGGATTTTTCGGATTTGCAGGATTATTATAGGGTCATAAGTTGTAGGTTATAAGTTATAAGTGGTCTGAATCGCGGATTTTCGCAGATTTACTGAATGAGGCGGATTTTAAGAGATTTGTTATGCTGGTTGGATTTTACAGAACGCCGGCGAGGGTGGATGCACATCGCATGAATCAACGCTGAATGTGCGTAAATCAACGTCACGTGCGCGTGTGGCACTTGCGGGCATGAACCGGGTATGAAGTCCGTATGGTATTCCCCGCCCCTTATCAGGGGGACTTTAAGAAAAAATGTGTCCCTCCTAAGTATTATCAAACTCACGTTAATTCACCATAGTTTTTGCACGGCGATGATTTTTGCCCATTTTAATTTGAGCGTCGCGAGCAGGAGATCGCTCCTACAAAAAGAGAAGTAATTTGAAAGTCGCGAACGGGAGCTTGCTCCTACAAAAAGAGAATTGAAAAAAGACCTGAGCGTCGCGAGCAGGAGCTTGCTCCTACAAAAAGAGAAGTAATTTGAAAGTCGCGAACGGGAGCTTGCTCCTACAAAAAGAGAAGTAATTTGAAAGTCGCGAGCAGGAGCTTGCTCCTACAAGAAGAGAAGTAATTTGAAAGTCGCGAACGGGAGCTTGCTCCTACAAGAAGAGGGATTGTAGTAGAACTGAATTTTCTGTACTTGTTTATTCGACCTTTACTCTCTTACTTGTCTGTGGTAGAATCTTTGTTGCTTTTGAATCATGGAGGGACACTTATGTTGGATCAGGTATTAGAAGAAGTTGAGGAGCAGTGCCGAGCAGAACGCGTACCGATGCTGGGACCTGATAAAGCGAAATTGTTGGCGAGTTGTGTTGAAAACGCCAAACCGTCGCTGATTGTGGAGTGCGGGACGGCTATCGGCTATTCTGGCTTATGGATATTGCGCGTGCTGAAAACTTTAGGTACGGGACGTTTGATAACGGTAGAAATAGAGCCGGATAACGCTCAGCGCGCACGTGTGCATTTTGAAAAGGCAGGCGTGGCAGATCTTGTAGATTCACGTATCGGTGATGCTGCTGAAGTCCTGAAAACCATCCAAGAGCCTGTCGATTTTTTGTTTCTTGATAACAATAAGGATGGCTACTACTCCTGTTTCCAAGCGATCGAATCTCGCCTAACCAATCCAGCAACGATTGTGGCCGACAACGTGAGTAGGGCAGATCAGATGGCTGATTACCTGGAACACGTTCGTTCGCACTACGATTCTGAAACACACTGGTTTGAGAGTCGGCGGCGTCCTGGCAGACGGGACGGTATGGAAGTCAGCATCTATCGTCGCTGACGTAAGAAGGGTACGGCGGGGTTTATAGCCTCGCTTTTTACATAGAAACGTCTAAAAAGGAGGCACCAACCTATAATGAGACATTCCACTATCATTTTTCAATTTGGACTATATTGGCGAGGGGTACAATTTTTGGCGATGCTGTGGATGTGCATGCTATTCGTTCCTATCGGTGCCGAAGCACAAACTGAAAAGGAATTACCACGCATGTCAGCACATCGCACTGCTGAGGAAATCAAAGTCGATGGGGTGCTGGACGAAGCTGTTTGGCAAAGTGTAGAACCGATCCGTCAATTATATCAGATCACACCCAATCAAGGGGAGCCTGCAACAGAACAGTCTGAAGTACGCATCCTTTATGATGATAAAAAGATGTATTTCGGATTCATATTCTACGATTCAGAGATGGACAAGGTAGTTGCTAATGACATGCGTCGCGATTCTCCGGGTTTGCGTTCCAACGACTATGGGTTTTTATTGTTAGATACTTACAATGACCGACGAAATGCTGTATTCTTTCGGTTCACTCCAGTGGGTGGCATGGAAGACACGGCGGTATCCAATAGTGGTTCAAGCCTTAACCAAAGTTGGGACATTGTTTGGGAGTGTCGTTGCGTAATGAATGAAGACCATTGGGCAGTAGAAATTGCGATTCCGTTTAGTCAACTCCGCTTTGAACGTAGCGAGGTGATGAACTGGGGGGTAAATTTCGGACGAGAAATCGCGCGAAAGCAAGAACTTGATGCCTGGAATGAGGCTCCGAAGACGTACGGCGGTCTGGCGAAGTACCGTCCTGCGTATTTTGGCACGCTTGAAGGGATAGAGGGGATTACACCCTCAAGGAATCTGGAATTGCTACCTTATGTATTACCGGGGGCAAGTAAAGCATCATCAACAGAGGGTGTATTTGATGTGGGTTTGGACTTGAAATACGGCGTCACCCCAAATCTGACCGCCGATTTGACATTTAATACCGATTTCGCCCAAGTGGAGGCGGATCAGGAACAGGTAAACCTCACGCGTTTTAGTCTCTTTTTCCCAGAGCAGCGTCCGTTTTTCTTGGAAGGTGCGAGTATCTTTGACGTGGGGATTCCACGTCCGAGTTTTCGCAGACCACCGCCGCTGTTGCTCTTCTATAGTCGTCGTATTGGGCTGGCGGGAGGACGCGCGATTCCGATCCTTGGTGGCGGTAAGATGACCGGAAAGATTGGACCCTACGGTATAGGGGTTCTGAACGTGATGACGAACACATTCGAGGAAGGTGAGGCAGGCGTACCTGAAGATGACCCATTCAGTGAACCGCGTACGAATTACTCAGTGATGCGAGTCAACCGAGACATTTTAGCAGGATCGACTGTTGGTGGAATTTTCATCAATAAGCAAGATGCTGATGCATATAATCGCACGGCAGGACTCGACTTTTCGTATCGTCCGACGCGAGAGATTAATATCCAAGGATTGTGGTCGCGCACCTTTGAAGAGGCTATCACTGGAAATAGCAATGCTTTCTTTATCGGTGGTGATTGGCGAACGAATTTGTTCCGGGCAGACATATCATATACAGACATCGGCGAGGATTTTAATCCTGAAGTTGGTTATATTCAACGTAGTGACGTACGCCGTTTTCGGGGTGATGCAAGTTATACGCCGTGGCCGGGTGTGTTTGGTATTCGCGAGATTCAGATTGGACCGGAAATCGATCTTGTTCTGACTCAAGAAAACGAATTGGAAACCCAAGAGATAACCTTTCAAACGGACTTTGAGTTTGAAACGGGAGATGACATTGGCTTTGAAGTCAAGAACACGATAGAGAATCTTGAGCGGGACTTCCGGATTCAAGGGGTTAGTATTCCGGTCGACGATTACAATTTTACTTCTTTTCAAATCTCAGCCCGTAGCAGCAGTAGCCGTATGATTGGTGGGCAAGTGCAAGTGGAATTCGGTGAGTTTTTTCATGGTACCAGACGTGGTTTCTTAATAGATGCCACTGCGAGGCCGACTGCCAAACTTAGTATAGAACCCTTCATCGAATTTAATCGCATTACACTACCAGAGGAGGAATTCGACGCCAACGCTTTTGGTGGACGTGTTAGTTACTCCTTCTCGACGACACTCTTCACAAAGTTGTTTACGCAATGGAGTACCGATAGAGATGTGTTCTCTGCGAACTTCTTGGTTAACTATATCTACCGTCCGGGGAGTGATTTCTACCTTGTCTTTGACCAAAGTTATGACACCCGTGATGGCGGATTTGAACTTTTGGGTTGGACTGTTGTTGGGAAATTGACGTATTGGTGGAATCTGTAAGGGTTATAGGTTAGTTAAGAGGGTTGTAGGTTATAAGTTATAGGTTATAAGTTAAGAGGGTTGTGGGTTGTGGGTTGTCTGATTCGCAGGTGATCGCGCATCTCGGATGAGGGGTCTTATCCCGAACAAGTTCGGGCGTCCGGAATATAAATTAGCGGATGAGGGGCATTATCCCGAACAAGTTCGGGCGTCCGGAATATAAATTAGCGGATAAGGGGCCTTGTCCCGAACAAGTTCGGGCGTCCGGAATGTAAATTAGCGGATGAGGGGCCTTGTCCCGAACAAGTTCGGGCGTCCGGAATGTAAATTAGCGGAAAACTGAATGACCTACGATGAAGTAGGGAAATAGGTCGGGGCAGTTGGGACGCTGCGCCGACTTATTTATTTTGCCCATGGTCTCGCCTGTTTGATTGAGAGTTTGCCTTCGCTGGTAATCTTGAACTCAATCTCCATGGCAAACTCGTTTGTCCGTGAAGTAGATGCGTAAAGACGACTGAATTTATTATGGACCGTGCCGAGATAGTAATTCAGTTCTCGTAGGTATTCATCTTTCAGAATTTGTACGCCGTCAGGTATCCGGTTGGACGTTGTCACAACTCTATACTTATTGGTGTCCCACCAATCCAGCAAAATCTCTTCTGGAACCGACTGTTCTTCGGGATTGGTCACGAGATCTTCACCAACCTGGGTGTTGAGGTAGTAATTTCCCATCGTTTGATAGACGACATCATCACTGACAGCGACGCCGTTTGCCAATTCGTCTGCAAAATTGGGATGTACGAGCACTCCCATAGCAGTAGTGAGATGGTCGATGCGATAGAAGTCGCGTGCCTCAAACGCTCGAAAATTCCAGAGGCTTGCAAACACCTGCTTAATTGACTTTGATAGGTGTCCCTCGTCGGTGTGATGTGTGTAAGAGTCATACAGACCCGCACCGCTGAAACCGGGTAGGTCTTCGTTGTTCGTGCTGGAGCGGCATCGGAGAGAAGTCCCTTCTGGAAATGCTTTGTACAATTCTGAAAGGGCATCCATCATCCAATTCGGCATTTCGCCTCCCTCGATTTCATCTCTCAATTTTTTTAGTTCAGCTTCCTTTGTGTCATGTGAATTCTGAAATGTCGAATCGTTGAGCATTGCTTCGATTTTGGCATAGAAGCCATTGTGCTTCATGAATTCGTCGTAGAAATAGAACGGGACTCCATAACCGTTTGGCACAGTCCCTTCTGGAAAACCGAACGTACGGAGCGTGGCGAGGTTCGCTGTCTTCACACCGAAACTTGGAGCGTCCTGAAACTTGATGTCATCAAGTGGTAAAATCTTTGTATTAGAGAGGTTGCGTTCAGGTTTCTGTGTCTTCGAGGGACGTAAATCGGCGAAGTGGGTCTCCACCTCTTTAAGGGTTGCCTCCCTAATCTCAAAACCGTCTGCGTTTACCCTATAGTAGACATACCTGCCTATAAGGGGTTCAATAGAACTGTTTTCCCACGCGTTGGCAATGAAGGCGTTTGGCACCTTATCCTGAATAGCACGGAGATTGACGTGTGAAAGTGGCGTCTGTCGAACCCCGGTAATCATTCCTGCGACCCGTGGCATCTCGTTTGGCAAGGTTTTGCAGATGACGATGTCGCGAACCGCCGGACGTTCATCTATCTCTAACACCCGCAGACGCCCGAATGACTCGGCTTGGTTTAGGGGAAGGTAGCCGATATTGGCATAGAGATCGTCTTCAAAGTAGACGGGGAATTCTGCTGCGTCGTAGCGTGCCTTCTCGCGATTATAGATGCCGATTGCTCCCCATAATGGGCAATAGCCGAGTCGATTTTTCAGTGATGGCATGTTCGCTACGAGCAGGTCGTGTGCGAGTTTAATTTCTTCATACGGGAATGCATCGTTTGGATTAAATTCAAAAGTATAAACACCGGGTTCACCGTTCGGCGCTATTGAAAGCGGACGGTAACTGAGCACACCGCGCATCTGTCCTTGACCTCTTCTCAAACCGGCAGCATCCATGAAACTCCCATGAGAGCGATGCGTTTTGGTATTCATGTAATAGAGCTGCGGATTTTGGGTATTCGTCCTCTCAATCTGGAATTTTACGAACTCAATCCCGATAAGCTGCGTGTCGATCCGTACATCTGTCCCCTGATAGGAAAGCTTTTTGAAGGTTTCACGGTCAGGAATCGTTGCTGTACCATCTCTGAATTGAACCTGTTCTGGATCCAAGCGTGGTCCTGAAGGCTCTCTGGAACCGCGTCGTCCACCGAATCCACCTCTTCGGCGAGACCCACGATCTCGTTGTCCGCTTTGTAACTCGCGTATTTGGCTCTGGCTGAATTGCGTGCCTCTGGCATCTTCGATTCTCATGACTCTCGCCATGAGTTCTTTTTCAGAAGTGCTGAGTTCGCCATCGTTGTTGAGATCGAAACGGACCTCGTCTTTTGAAAGCGTATCTTGTGTCCAAGTGTTTAGGACGACGACTACCGAAAATATCAGAGTAAAAGGGATAAGAACAGTGACAATCTGTTTCCATCTCATGGGATTTTCCTCTCTACGTGTTGAAGGTTTGCGTAGGAAACGCTCATGAAAGCGTATGCCTCTTACTATATTAGGCAGATGAGGGCTGAATTTGTTCAGAAAAAATGGCAGCCAATACGTTGGGTTTCACTGGTATTATAGTAATTTCAGGGACTCGTTGGTTATCATCCTCGTCTTGTACGTGGAATTTTTCATAGGTATCCGTTCAACCCAACCTACGGGAACCCGATTGAGAATGTCTGAACATAATACACAATTCTGGGATGTTCTCAGGTTTAAGTTGACATTAAAATGGAAGAGATGTATAATTCGTACATATTCGTGCATAATCTATACTGATCACTCTCCGCACGAAAGCACAAGGGTTCTTTTACGGAACACACAAACCGAGATGGGCCATTTCATAGGTACAGCAGTATCTCCACACCGCCGTGGAAAATTCATGTGGAAAGGTCTATTTCAAACCAGCGTTTTAAATGAATAGTTGAACTCAAGAGCCGAAACATAAGTCGATGACCAAGGCATTTAATCTGTTGTGCACATTGAACGAGAAACCTCCAATAGCATAATAGATAGTCGTTTTTCTTAGATTGGGATAATAGCAGTTAGCCAGCAACAGGAGATTCCCCTATATGGATATACTAAAGCAGATTATCCAGCGGCGTCATGAATGGAAGAAACGGACGTTGTCCCAGCGTCAGACGGTTGTCTTGCCTGCGGGGTATAACGAATCTCTTCACCACTACCGAGTGCATTATGCGCATCGGAAAGCGGCGATGCTTTATGAGCTGGAGAGAGCGAATATCTCGTTTATGCCGATAGGGGAAGATCCGTTTGATCGTCCGCCAGCGAATTGGAATCGGAGCGATAACGACCGAGATAGGCTAACGAATCGGCAGAGCACGCAGGACTGGGAAGCATCTCGGTGGTTCGCGTCATGGGGAATCGGGATCTATACGGGAAAAACATCTGGGGAGGAAAGTAAGCATTGGCACGACATCGAGTTCACGCATCAGGGAATTTTGAGTGCTCCGGGTGAGGTATCGGCGTGTTGGGAGGCGTTGATCTCTGCGGTCGTGAATCCGTTAGTGACGTTAACAAAGGACGGAGGTTTGCGGTTTTCGTGCCGGGTTATCGACTACCTACACCCGAATACAAAAGACGCAAGGCAGTATGTTTATAAGCATCTACCTGACAGAGATCCTTCTTGCGATAGCGATGTGTATGTTGAGATTATTGGCGATAAAGGGTACAGTTGCTGGGACGCACGTTACGAGATTCTGATGGGGTCATTTTTGGATCCTCCGGTGATTTCTAAGGACGTGCTTTTTGCATTTCTGGATGTCTTACGAGAGTTGTTACATGATCCGTCCCCGACCTCGGAATTAGGCGTGATAGATACGTTTACAGCACAAACGGAGGCGTGGGATAATTTTGATGTAATAGAATCCCTTGAGACGCAAGCAGCTGTAGATGATCAGATCCTTGCTGTGCGGCGCGGTGAATTAAGCCCGTTGAGTATCAAACGCCCGAGAACGCTTCTACGGAAATCCGAAGATACAGATGAAAATGAAGATATGTTTGACGCGAGCACTCGCATCCAAGGGCTTATCACGGGCGGTATTAGTCGGGATAAGAAACGTGAAATTGAATCTACATTTTTGCGGACTTCCACCCTCTGCTTGAATTCTGTGTTGTCGTATGATGCTGAAAACGCAGAACGGTATTATGAAGAACAGGGAGTTTCAGTAGGTCGATGGAAACCGAGAAACTATCGTTGGAAGGAAGCGAAGGAGATACCGGTTAGGGAACGGATGCGGAACCCTTTCGCACATGGGAATGTTTGCGAAGATGCGGACAGGTGTGATGCGCTGGAGAGCAAAGGTGGTAATCCGACAGAAAGCATTTGCCCAGAGTGTCCTGTCTATGAAGCATGTCAGGCGCGTGGGTATCTGTCTCAATCGACGCTGCTACAGGAAAAGCAGGTAATCGTATCCGAGATTCCGAACCTATTTTTGGATCGTCGATATGAGGCGTTGGTTGACGAAATGATTGAAGAAGATCGGCTTTGTATTGTGAACAACCTCGAATCTCAGATGTCAGGCCTCTTTCCGATGTATGAACTCTCGAAAGAAGTTTTAGAGGGCTGGATTATTCATTGGCACCAATCTGCTTTAGGTCAATTTGCGAAGGCATTGCTGAATGCGATGCTAATTGCTGGGGATCAGCATGGTGATATTGTCAAACGTGTGCGTACAATTATGCATGCCTTTGAAAGTTTGGAAGACACTCTTATTAGGCAGATGTGTCAGGTGAATTGTCCGCCCAGTAGAGACGATAGCACGGTTGAAATGTCAATGAACGAGGCGATCGCGTCAGGGGTTTTAGATGTCTCCAGCACCGAGAGTATTGAGAAGTTTCCGACGGTTTATAGCAGTCCGAATTGGACCTTGTGGCATCAGTTGAAATCCTTTCTTTCGCGCTATTCTCGTGATGCGGATGCCCCTATGTTCACAAGGGGCGATATGTTAGAGTTCTGGTTACCGCCAACGCTACATCAACGCGTCAAAAAACTTATATTCATGTCGCCTGCAATTTCAGAAGCACAGTTAAAGCAGGTGTTTCCAGATGTGTCCGTCTCGGTGAAAAGCGTTGACTCTTCGGAGGCATCACCGAGAGGGAATCAGATTTTCCAGTTGAGGAGTGCCCCGCACATATCGTATGCGATCATGAATTATGAGGTAAAATGGGATGTGTTTAGTCTCTCTGAAATCGGAATGCGTTACTTTACCGGTATCCAACGAGAGATGGAAAACCACCTGGATCGCAACCATGTTGTGATTTCAAGTGGAGGTACGCCTTCGCTGTTAAAGGATGTGCTGATTGGAGAGATCGTCAGTTACCACGACTTGATCAATGAAGTTTCAGAAGATATTGAGAGCCGTCGGTCGGTTTTTGAAGATGCAGATGTTGTATGGATCGCTGGAACGCCTTACAGTCCACCAAACTTTATCTGGAGACACGCAAAAATCTTGTATGGACATCAAGCGGAACCCCTGAGTTACGACCTGACCTTGAACCCTTATCGTTTTGAAGATAAACGTATTCAAACACTCTATGAACACAACGCTGTGGGCATGCTAACGCAGATGATTGGTAACATTGGATTTAATGATGCCTCGGATACGACCCTGATACTCAATGCGCCTTTGTGGATACCCTATATCACGGATGCCCCGGAGACGGTATTATTCGATTGGGAAGACTTTGAGATCGTTGGTGGATTGGATCGGCTTTCGGAGACGATTGCGCAGCGTGAGGCGTACGAAGTTGAATATACAGAAATGGATGCGTCTTGGGACCGTGAACGCATTGAGTTTCTGTTAGGTGTTTCTGCGAGCCAAGCGAACCGTATTTTGAGGAGGTTACGCGGCGGTCTCCGAGCACGTGTGCCGTTAGAAGTTCAGATACTTAATCTGCTTTCCGAGGGCGAAAAGACGACATCTGAGATAATAGATGCTGTCCGGGGAAATCCTGGAGCGGTGAAAAACGAGTTGACGAAACTTGTGAGACAAGGTGAAATTGTTCGAGTTCGACAAGGCGTATATGATTTGGTGTAACGGAAAATTAGCATTTTTTGTATAATTCCAAACAAATTTTGCAATATTAATAAGAAAATTGCATTTTTTCTTGCAAAATTATGTTATTTTGTGTATAATTATAAAAAATGACTGCAAATATTGTATTTACTTAATGCGTTTTTATGATAATTCAGTCTTACATATAAGTCTTCGTCATACTTTATATCCTTATATCATATTTATCATACCCCATCATACCGATATATAAAGTATAATTGCTCCCGCCGAGCACTTGGAGACCCTTAGTGAGGAAGGACGCTTTTACGGGTCCTTCCTCTCATTTTAACGAAACTCCGAAAAAGGCTCGAGACTGATAACCCTCATTTTAAATTCGATTTCAATTTTGCCCAAGCTGTGGTCAGTTTCGCTTGCGGAGAAACGGCTGCAAAACCGAGTGCGACAGACAATCCAGTGTCTGCGATCGTTTTCACATCATTTTCAGAGAGTGCGACATTGAAAAACGCGATCTCATCAATGAGACCTGTGAACGCCTCCTGCTTGTCGTCTCTTGAACCGATATACTTAGGTCCGGCTATAAATGGACCGGCGGCAGCGTTAGACGCTTCTAATTCACCATCGACGTAGACATTCACTTTTTTCCCGTCATAAGTACCTGCAATTTGATGCCATTTATCATCGTTCAACAAGGTTTCTGACCACGTATTATGTGGGATCGGTTGGGCACATTGTCCGGCGAAATTTAATTTGTGGTCTCTTAAGGTCAAGATAACGTCGCCGCAGGGACCTACGATGATATCAGACCATGCGGGTGCTGCTGGCGTTTTAATGAAAGCGACGATCGATACTTCATCCTCATAGTCAGCAAAATCGCCGACAGCAACATGACCACCCCCCTCAAACTTTAGGGCTTTGCCGAACTCGCCATCGTCCCATTGGGCGTCAACAATCTCTCCGTCATTGCCGTTTTCGGAAGAATCTTTCGCTATCCCGCCTTTACCTTCATCAAAGAACCATATTCCCAAAACTGTTTCTACATCAAGCTTGGCAAAACTTATATTTGGACTCATGACACTTATGCAGATTAGGACTCCCCATACCGAAATTGCTTTCTGTAATTGGATTACTCTCATTTTTGTCTCCATTTGTGAAGGAAGGGTTTAATTATTTTAATTCCATTACCGATTACCCGACAAAGCAAAACGGGATAGCGATATTACTACTATAAATGGAAAGACAGAAAATGTAAAGGAAGGGGTCAAAATGCTTGAGGGGAATTCAGTTTTCGGTCCTCGGTTGTCAGTGTTAATAGCGGTCAGCGGTTAGCTATCAGCAGTCAGTTAAGAAGATGGTGGGTTAGAGGTTATAAGTTATTAAGTTGTCTGAATCAGGATTTTCAGGATTTTCAGGATTTTCAGGATAGAGAAAAGAGTGGTAGAAAAAATTAGGGCAGACTTAAATTTCAGGTTCGATAACGAGATAAGTGACGCTCTTTGCTTTCATTTTAATTGGAATCTCAGTGTTGTAATTCCGGTCGATTTTGTACAGTTCGGGTTCACCTTCTTCTTCACGAATTTTGGCGATTTCAGACAATCCAGTATAATAGAGTGGCAATTTCAAAGTGGTCTGTTGCACTGTATGTGTAGGATTATAGAGCATTGCTAATCCACACGGATTCGTTTGTGCATTGGCATGGAGGACACAATCAATGGAGTGGCCATCTGGACGGCGTACGTGAATCAGGTCAGAATCCAATATTTGGCGATACTTTTTGTAGAAGTCAACCCATTTTTTAACAACCGTTTTCGTCTGTTCAGTATCAAAAAGCCGGGGACCGCGATAGCAGGCAATCACACCACTGCCGAAGTTCTGTGCCAGATGTGATTCATAGTCATCAAGGTGTTCGCGAAGTGGCTCAAATGTTGCGGCTTCTCCGCCACCGTGGTACTCCACTAACGGAACGAACATCCAACCCATACTTGGTGTTTTTTCATACGTCCCATCGTAGATATTTTGACGGGCAATAAGAATTTGCCGCTCGCGGGGTAAGCTGAAATTCGTTTCGCGATAGCCCATACCGCATTTGTTTGAACCGTTGAGGTAATACCAATCAGGCGAATTGATATAGATACCGCGTTTTCGGCATTCGTGGTAAAAATGAACGCAGGCTTCCCACTGACGCAACTGTGAATCCGCCAAGCCGTTATGGTGTTCGTGCGTCGTTGCAGCACAGACATCACCATGATAAGGACCATCTGTCTCTATGACATCCATTCCGGTTGCATCCATGAAATTCAGCACTCGTTGGAAATAGCCGTCTGCCCATTTGCTCGCAAGACAAGCACTCTGTCCAAACCTACTTCCGGGTTGTCCTGTGTCTGGGTCAACACAGTTGAAGTCCTCACTCACATTCCGCGAAGCACACATTAGTGTATAGCCACCGAGTTGAATACCTTTGTGATGGGCATAATCGGTCAATTCTTTCATTGTGGCGATATATTCCGGGTCTTCGCTCTCAACATTGAATCCACTTCCAAAGGTCATAATCACCATCTCAAATCCGACTTCGGCACATTGATCAATCGCTAAACGGACTGCGTCCGGTTCGGCACTCCGAACGTGCATTAGAATTGGATTCTCTGTGACCTGTGGTGCGAGTGCCCGATACATTTTTCGGCGTGCGAGTCCTTTTCGCTCACGGTCATCACTATCATGCAGAATCTCGAAGGTGCGAAAACTCTTGAACGTCTCCGCGGGTTGAAGCAGTATCCCCGGACCGAGTGGGTAGCTGCTTGTCATCAACAGTGGCATCTGATAGTGATAATCGACTTGGGTCTTGTAATCTACATCTGGACCCCACTGTGTGGTTTCGATTCCACTGAAGGCATAATCGCTCTCGACATGTAGCCGATGCTTTTCCTGTTCGTTGACTGCAAGAATTTCGGGGCTTAAGGCATCAAGTTGAATCGGTTTTTGACTCTCATTGTGAATAGTAACCCACTTGGACAGGACTGGAATGCCTCGGTATAGTTCATAATGCACACACACCCGAATGGAATCAAGGGATGGTGGCGGTGAGAACACAACCGTCAGTGTCACACCCTCTGGCGGATATACTGATGGTGTCGTAGAACGCCTGTGCACCCACGGATAACGGACTTCAGGTTCACCGACTCGATATTCGCGAAATTGAAATGCGTTTGGATCACTCGTCAGGTCCGCAATCCAATCGAAATCAAGGTAGGCGTAGTCGGGCTGTCCTTTCAAGCCACCCACCTCAAATTGCTGTCCGTTAATTGTAAGTACTGTCTCTGGTTTTATGCCACGCAGAAGAGTGCTATTGGTAATTTGATTGGTGTAATCAACTGTTGCGAAATTAGGCGTGGTGGCGAAGGTTCGCCGAATAAGTCCATTATCGAGAATGAGTTGGTTGCCCCTTTCCTCTACTGAAGCAGGCTGACGAAAGGGCTGAACCAACCAATCGTTTTGTTGTGATGTGTAGTGCATGTCAATTCCCATTTTATTCTGATCTTAAGTTTGGATACCTGTAATTATTTTAACATGAGTCGATAATATAAGGTGCGTTTAACTCCTGACCGTAGATTGGGTTGAAGAAAAAAAACAAATCCTGCGCTGTGGACTCAAGAGAAATCAGATTTTCAAAAAATTGGAAATGCAATAATCACAACGAAATTCAACACACTCGTATGCCTTTCCCGAACAAGTTCGGGCGTCCAGATATAAATTATTAGAAAACTGTGCCTCCTTATGGATAGGCTTTTTATATTGTGAGTTAGGTTAACCCGTGATAGAATGTCAAACAGATTCAAGAATTTAGTAATATAGATGAGAGGAGAGAATTTTGTTATATTGACGGTGTTTTGGACGGTGAAGGCAAAATCGGTGGAGAAATCGTGCCAAATGATGATGTTTTGTGGCTCGGACGCGGGGCAGGTCCCTTTTTGAATGGACGTATGGACGAGGTTCGGATTTCTAACATTGCACGCTCGCAACAAGAAATTCAGGAACTCATGGACAAAGGCATTGAGGGTGTACTTGCTGTTAATCCGCAGGATAAGTTGGCGACCACGTGGGGTAAACTTAAATTAGATTCTGCGCGATAAGAGGTATATTTAACAGTGTTGAAAATATTAGGGACTCAATGGCCAATCTTGATTTTCATTTTGGTGGCAATAACGGCATTGGTATACGCGGAAGATGGTCAAAGAAATTATCCTTCAATCTTTCAGGCGTGGAGCGGCATCGAAAATAGACCTGATGAAGACGAACTCCACCGCCTTGCACGACATGATCTTGCTTTTGCCCATCCTTACACACTGCTAAGAATTGCTTGGAATATCTCAGAAGCGCAGCCCTATTCAGGACTGGCGACAGATTTACTTTCTAACCAGTTAGATATAGCCCATGAAAGAAAACGGGATCTTTTATTTTTAAATCCTCATATTTTATTGCTCGTCGAACTCCGATATAGAGACGCGAAATACCTCTCTCGGCAAAATGAAAAGCACGTGGAAAATTGGTGGGAAGTAGGATTCTATCCTCCAGATTCACCTTACTGGCTCAAGGATAACTCTGGCACACCTGTTATCGGTTGGGGTGAGGACACCAACGGCGATCGAAAAATTGACGAAAACGATAGAGTGCTTAATTATCTCATAGACTTTACGCATCCAGAAGTTCAGGATTTGATTGTTAATCAAGCAGTTACATTGGATAAATCTGGACTCTTTGATGGTATTATGCTTGATTGGTGGAACGAGGATTATGCGACCAGCCCAATCGGTGTTGATGACTGGTCTGCTACTATTCTCACACGCGAGGCTGAGTTAGAAGCGCGGTTGTCCATCTTGCGTAAAATACGGGCAAAGGTAGGAGACGATTTTTTAATTATTGTCAACGCGAATATGCGTCAGATTCCGAAATCTGCCCCGTATGTGAATGGCATCTTCATGGAATGCTATAAACAAGAACACGACAAAGGATACAGTCTTAATCAGATTCTTCGGATAGAAGAGACGCTGCTGTGGGCGGAACAGCACCTGAGAGAACCGCGAATTAACTGTTTAGAAGGTTGGCGTGTGGTAACGGATTATATGGGTGATCTCAATATACGGGTCGCAGAACGAAACAGCGAAGAAAACCGTCAGTGGATGCGTATGATCACGACACTGAGTTTGACGCATTCTGACGGGTATGTGCTTTTTGGTGATGATAACGCTATACCGGTCTGGGACCATCTGCACAATTGGTATGGTTTCTGGGACGCGGATCTCGGACAACCGATTCAAGAGAAAGGGGTTCAGTATCGAGAGAGAGCAGGACTCTTTATTCGTGAATATGAAAATGGTTGGGCGGTTTACAATCGTAGCGGCAGTGAAGAAACTGTTACTTTTGATGTGCCGGTTATCGGTATCACTACTAACGAAAGTGGGCAGCGTCATCGGGTTCCAGATTTTGATGGTGAAATTTTCCTGAAAACTGATATTGAGTAAAAAGAAAGGATTGATATGTTAAAGGCGATTTTACATACGCGTCCAGCGCGACAACTCGACACGATTTTCACAGAAGAAGATTTGCGTCGCCTCGGCGGGACGGTGGAAGTCATCTGGGGTAAAGACGAAGAGATGTCTCAAGACGCATGGACTCAAGCGAAAAAAGAGGCAGCCATTTTGATAGGTGTTCCGAGTTACGGGGTTGGTGATGTTGACGAAGACGCTGCGCCGCATCTGAAAGCGATTATGGAGGTTGGTGGCGGACACCCAAGACGAGGAACCGTTGATTATGAAACCTGCTTCAGACGCAGTATTCGGGTGCTGAGTTGTGCGCCTGCTTTCGCTAAAATGGTGGCTGAAATGGCATTAGGACATGCGCTTACTGCTTTACGGAACATTGCCGAGGCAGACCGACGTATGCGGCGAGGTGAAGAGAAATGGGGATGGCGTGGACAGTCGGATATATGCACGCTCTATGATGCTCCGGTGGGCATCATCGGCTACGGAAATCTGGCGCGGGAGCTGCGACTTTTGCTGGAACCTTTCAACTGCAAACTACACGCCTACGATCCGTGGCTTCTGACACATATTTAGAGCAACAGGGCGTAAAACCGATGACGCTGGAGGCGTTGCTACAAACGTGCGATGTCAGTTTTGTTTTAGCGATTCCGACGCAGGAGAACAGGGAATTGCTTACGCGCGAAACGCTGGAACAGATTAAACCGGGAGCGGTGCTGGTCTTAGCGAGTCGTTCGCATCTTGTTGATTTTGATGCCCTCATTGAATTGGCAAACGCTGGCAAGTTCCGAGCAACGATTGACGTTTATCCTGAAGAACCGACACCTCTTGATCATCCTGTCCGAACAACAGAAAATACGGTGTTGACGTGTCACATGGCGGGTGCTATTGATCATGCGCTTTACAACATTGGGAATATGGTCACGGATGACGTCGAAGCGATTGCGGGGGGATTACCGCCGATACGGATGCAAGTTGCACAACCGGAGTTTATAGTTCGGCGTTAAGCTGTGATGGGGTTGGAAATTTTGCCCGTTTAAATAGCAGGACTTACGCAAATTGAGCAAATATCAGAAATTTAGACGCAAAAAGTAATAATTTTCGTTCTTTAAACCCCCTAAATCCCCCTTATCAGGGGGACTTTAAGAGGAAATGCGTAAGTCCTAAATAGAAAGAGGTGTGGCACGGAGACCTTGCTTAACAGGTATTGAAAGAAACATGGGGATTCGTTAATACGGCAATTCCACGGACAGTGTTGCCAAAAATTCGTCTTCTAAATGGCGATTGTAAACACGCGCAGCGATTACAGAACCGTAGATGTTGCCGACATAGAAAATACCACCGATTGTAGCAAACGTCCACCCTTTCACCGATGAAATTCCATCTCTTCTGAAGCCATCGTAAGTCTGCCAACCTGCTACACCTATAGTCACAAAAGAGGTTATGGCATTGCCTATACCACCCGTATAGAGTCTTCCTGCTCCGGGTACGATTGCAGAGAAAACTGCAGCTAAAATCGGGCTACGGGTAGGTAGCTGCGCTCCCTTCTTGGCATAATCGTGGTATGCTGATGCTTTTTCTCTGACATCGATTATACCTGACCCCTGTAATGTTTTGAATACCCCGTCTGCTTTAGACCACTGTTTCCGCATTAAATAAGAGAGTCCAATAAGCTGCTGCGCTTCGGCGTGTTGTTGTGTATCTGTTATGTTCGGCAGTGCTTCACGTAAAAATTGGGCGGACTGCTCAAATTGATCCACCAGAAAATAGGTAGCACCGATTTGGTAGTAGGTACGGCTTGTAAACTGGCTGTGAGGATGCAAACGCAAGAGCGTTTCAAAATTCTGGATTGCCTTCTCACTGTCACCGGCAAAGCGATAACAGAGTGCGATTTTATAGCGAATCTGCTCGCTTTCTTCCACTTCTTCAGAAATGTAAAAAAGATAACGTTGATATTCATCTGCAGCACGGCGGAAGTCGCCCTGTTCATATAGGAAATCGGCGAATTTGCGGACGTTTTCGGGGGTATAGTATTTAATAGGTTCTTCGGCGGATGCAAAGGATAGGAGTGTAATAGTAAGGAGAATTATAAGCGAGAATTTATGGATATGTTTAATATTCATTGTCTGAACCAAGATTTACAGGACTATAGATAGGATTTACAAGATTATTGAACCTTGGAAAGAAGATTCATATTGATAGGGGACAAACTACTTCTGCGTTGCATAATCTGAAACTGGGTCAATGTATTTTCCTGTCGTCTCATCTTTATGGTAATGTCTTGACTGCGAACCGTTGCACCGAAGTAGCCTGTCTGCGGTGAGGAATATGCCACGTATCACACCGTATTCCTGTACGCACGCCATGCCGAAGTGTGAACAGGTAGGCACGAAGTTGCATGAGGGACCGTCTTGGGTAGAGATGAATTTCTGGTAGAGACGGATCAATCCTGTTGCAGCGAGCTTCAGTTCTGAGGACTCCTGTGGATTAAATCGGACAACCGCTCGTTGTTTCGGGACTGTAATTGGGTTGTATTTGCGGATAAATGTTAGATCCGTGGCTTCGTTAGCAAAAGCAGGAATAGTAGTAGATAAGCAGAAGGAGCAGAAAAAAACAAAGAGAATAAAGTGGAATAAGGCACGGGGACCTCGTCTAACACACCATAGGGATTTTGGATGATTTACCATTTGATTTCTTTCACCTCTACAGACTTAGGCACGGCAAAATTTAGCATTGCGTCGGGTGGGTTCATATTCACCTGTGGGTTATTATAAATAATTTGCTCATGCTGATGCACTTCAGATTTTTCACCATACATAGTGGAAGTAACGGTCATCGGAATATAGTTGGTACCAATCTTACTGTGGTCTTGATAAAGGGATCTGGCGATGATATGTCCCTTTGGGTTTTTAACCTCTGTCGAGATGAGTCGGTCATCGCGCATTCCCAAGACGACGGGACCGAGTGTATCCTTTGCTTTCTCAGGTGGTGCCCAATAGGTATAGAGCATCTCGTCCACGACGTCGTGTTTGTCTAAGGTATAACCGATTGCCGTCAACCCATACTCGGCTTGAGTAGATTGGATGATGGATTCGACAAACGGAAGTGGAATTCGCCCTTCGGAGGTAAAACGAAACGCCTGTTTTTCTACTGGATAGTAAATCTCCAATACGTTATTTTTCGCAATCATTATCTGCTTGAGTGGCTGCGTGACTTGAACGACGACCCGCGCTGATTTTACATCGTAGTGGAGTCTACCTGCGATATGCTCTGTTTTTTTGTTTTCGGTTAATTCGCGCGTAAAATCCAAAGAGAGCGTTTTTAACGGCGAGGCTTGGAGCGTATGACACAGGAGAAACGCGAACAAAAACACGATAGAGAATAGGAGACGTTTAAGTAACTGTAGCATGCTTAATTTTACTCACCATTCTCACCTAAACCTGCAGCGATGCCAAGACGAACGAAACCTACAAGGGCAAAACCTGTAATGATCGCACCTCCACCAACACAACCTGCTGCTGACCAGAGGGTTTGCTGTTTAGCTACCTCATTCTTATAAGCTTCGGAGTAAACATTGACATATTCCGATGATTTCCCAATAAGGCGTTCAGCGGGAGGATTTGGTCGATAGAAATGGGTTCCAGCGAGACCGCCTACAGATAAAAGACAACTATAATCGTGTATCAATGCGAGTCCTGCGAGAAGACCACCTACCCCAATCCACAAGGGTTTATTCACATCGGTGTTGGCGTCTTGTATAGCATCTGCTTCGGCGATTTCCACATCTGTCTGCTCTGCAGATTCTTGGGCAAGAACAGCAAAAGGGGTACTGAACATCAGCACCGCCATGAAATAAGCTAAAACACGAAAAGTTAATCTTGTTTTCACTTTAATTTCTCCTATGGGTAAGAGTGTTTTCTCAATAGAAATCGAATCTGAATGACAATTTGTTTACTGTAAGACACGCACGTATGTACAAATCTCAACGGTGTTAACTTCTTGGGTCAATTTATCTATTCGTGGACAGGCATTGGGAGTTTCAGATGTGTACGAACAGCTTGACGCACTTCTTCACAGATACGATTGGCGTGTTGGGTATTCTCAGCTGTTCTTAAATCTCCAGGATAACGAGGCTCGACTGCATACTTCGTTATTATTCTAAATTCAGGTTGCCAGTCGGCCCAATCGGGTAGTGTATGTACAATCAGGTCCAGCAATTCTTCAAGGTTATGCGTTCTTGGAATGGGAATGTTCGCCTGTTGTAACCATGCTTTGAGATATTTTTCGATACACTGTTGTGCATGGAAGCAGATAATATTATGTAGTAGTGGATCCGCTGTTCGTAAAAGTTGCTGTACCGCGACATAATCGGCTTCACCCCGCTGTATCCACTCCAGTGTCAATGGATTCATGCCGTCCTTCTCCATTTTAATAACATTCACTCCGTCATGTGTGTCGTGTAGGTTTTTGATACTGCAGTGTGTATTGGATCCGTGGAGCAACTCACCCTTTTCGGTGATCTCACGAAGAAACCAATCATTATATGAGAGGCGATACGCAATTTCTTTTGGAGAGCGTACCAAGAGGTCCATACTGAAGCGGCGCGGAATATGTTGCTGAATCTCAACAGCCTTGGTGTGAAACTCCGACTTCGGAATATCCATCACAACGAGCAAGTCTACATCTGAGCTTTCCGTAGGTATACCATACGCATAGGAGCCGAAGAGAAACACTTGTAGCGGTGCGAATTCGCGGACGATGTCGTCACATGTGGTTTGAATTTCTTGCCGAGTAACCATACGAACCCTCCTTAGTAATTGGAGTATAACATATTTTGCAAGGGCTATCAAGTGTAGTTTAGGACTATTCAGTTCTCAGTTAAGAGGGTATAAGTTATAAGTTGTCTGAATGGACATCGCATTTGGTCGGGCCTGTCTGAATGCCCGTCGCATTTTGACGAATACGCCGCAAATCTCGGATTTACTCGGATTTTGCTGATGACGCGGATTTTTAGGAATTATTACAACGATGCTTGTTTTAGGAGTTCTTGGTCCGCAAATGCGGTGTCAGGGGTGCCATCGAAAATCACCTGTCCTTCGCATAGTAAGAGAACGCGGTCGGCGTATTTCAAGGTGAGATCGGTATCGTGGGTTGCGAAAATGAGGGTTTTATTTTCGCGCCGGATTTCATCGCAGAGTTCGTCCATTAACCGATAAAGGTTCTGGGCATCCTGACCGGTGGTGGGTTCATCAAGTAGAAAGAGATCGGGATGTAGCGAAAAGGTTGCTGCAACGGCGGTGCGCTGGCGTTGTCCACGGGATAGGGCATAGGGGGCATCTGCTGCCAGATTACTTACTTCAAATCGTGAGAGCGTCTTGCTAACCCGTTCTTCAAGGGTCTTTGTTGGAAATCTGAGGTTTTTTGGACCGAATGCGACTTCGTCTCGGACGGTCTTCGCTTGTAGAAGTAGGTCTGGATTCTGGAAAACGATGCCGACTTCGCCTGCTAATTGATGGAGTTTCACCCGATGGCGCGCTTTTCCGGCAATTGTTACTTCCCCTGCTGAGGAACGCAGCAAGCCTGCTATCAGGTGAATCAATGTCGTTTTGCCAGACCCGTTCGCTCCCATGATTGCGAGAACCTCTCCTCGTTGCACCTCACAGGAGATACCGCGCACTGCCTCCTTGTCGGTGTTTGGGTAACGAAAACGGAGTTCATTGATACTCAGATTAGGATTTTCTGAGGGTACTGTGGCAGAAGTTATTTGAGAAGGCAATCGCGTTGTAGATAGTGCCGTCTCACCAACAGGGACCTGTACACCCAAACGTTGATATGGACCGAAATCTTGAAAGGCTGCTACCTTCGGCTGATCGAGACAGAGCTGTCCTTCGTCCATTAGCCATACATGGTCGCACAGCGGAGCAACTTCTTTGGTTCGATGGGTTGCCAAGATGACCGTTATTCCTATCTCTTTATTGAGTTTCGCGACAATATTGAGAATGTCCCGTGTTCCTTGCGGATCAAGGTGGCTGGTAGGTTCATCAAGGAGTAGAATTTGCGGTTGCATCGCACAGATCGCAGCAAGGGCAATGCGTTGTTTTTGACCGCCAGAAAGCGATGAGATCTCTCGATTCTCGAACCGAGACAGCCCTACTTGTTCCAAGGCGACAGCGATCCGTTCCTTAATTTCTTGAGAAGGGAAACCGAGATTTTCGAGTCCAAAGGCGATTTCATCTTCGACTAAAGTGCAAAAGAGCTGATCATCGGGGTTTTGGAAGAGGAGAGCGGCTTGTTGGCATGTCGTAGCAAGTGGCTGCGTGGCAAGGTTGTTTCCGTCGAGACAGACTGTTCCAGTGAGCGTTCCAACCGAAGCGTGGGGGATTAAGCCGTTGAGTGTCCGTAGTAATGTGGATTTACCACACCCTGTTGGACCTGTCAACAGCACAAACGCCCCGGAAGGCACACGAGTCGTGATACCTTGCAGTGTTGGGTTCTGACGACTCGGATACGTGAAACCGAGGTTTTCTATATCGATAGATGCCATGGTCTGGTTAGGTCAGACCTTCGATTTGCACAGGGACAGAACCGAAGAGTTGTTCCAAATGCCGGGCGATGGATTCACGGAAAGCATCAAAGGCTTCTTGGGTATGGTGGCTCAAATCGTCGGTGTGATGTCTGAAACTATCGTAGAGTTCTGCGTGTTGTGCGCGAACACGGACAAAAAGTTTATGGACATAGGCTTGTAATTCACCGAGACGTTCGCTCTGTGCTTTTGCGAAAGCACCTGCAGCATCTTTGAAAGCCCTGAGTTCTGCCTGTAAGTACTCTTTGAACATCGACTCTTGAAAACCGGTGAGCGCAGCGTGTGCGGCGTACCGAAAATCCTCGTGAATGGTATTATACTCCGTCTTAACACGAGAAAAAAGTTGCCGCGAATAGTTCTGTAACTCATTCATGCGGTCGCCTTGTACTTGTGTAAACTGCGACACATTCTCTTTAAAGGTTTCCATTTCATGCGCCAAGAAGTTTCTGAAGTCTTCAACCGCAACGGTATGACGGGTTATCTTCTCAAGATGATAGCCCATGATCGCTAATCGGACGGCTTCCGGGAACATCGAACGATAATCCTTCAACACCTTCATTAAAAACCGTGCGTACTCTACGCCTTGCTTCGAGAAGAATTGCTTCTGGATTGACCGGAGAAATGCAAGAATTTCCGGCATATTATCGATTGCTCTGACATTGGTGTTGGTTTTCGGCATGTGTTCAAGCAGCTTCAGACATCGAGCAAAATAGTGCTTCAAGGTCGGATCGTAGAGTGTTGATACGACCCGCCGATACTCTTGCATGAGCTGCTGACGCGGCATTTCTGGCACAAAATTAAGGGTCATGTCGGTCTGATTTCCACTGGACTCCCCAAGCAACCGGTCTTCGGTTTTCAATCGGTGCCAGAGGTCAGTCTCCTTCAGAGCAGTAAGTAGCCCCGCCATCGCCATCGGAATACCGGCTTCCTGAATAAAGTTGATATGCGAATCAAACTCGGTATCGCCATCAAGTCCGATGATAAACCCACCTGTAACCTCTATGCCTTTGCTCTGTATTTCTCTAACGGCGCGCAAGAGGTAGCTGCCTGCATCTTCCTGTTTGCTCGTGTTCTGCCCTTTAGAGGTGCTAATCAGTGCATCATCATTAGGGCTCTCAATGCCGAGGAAGACCATATTAAAACCGGCGTCGCTCATGGCGTCAAGCATCTCAGGGATTTCAACAAGGTTTACACTGGCTTCAGTATAAAGTGAGAAGGGGAATTGCCGTTCTTCCTGCCATTCTTTGACTGCAGGGAGCAAGCGCATTGCGTCGCGTTTATTGCCGATAAAGTTGTCATCAACGACAAACATCGCGCCTTGCCAACCGAGTTTATAGAGCATCTCGAACTCAGCGAGCATCTGTTCATTGGTTTTGGTGCGCGGCACGCGTCCGAACAGCTTCGTAATATCGCAGAATTCGCAATTAAAGGGACACCCACGCGAGAATTGGAGTGCCATTGATCCGTACGCGTTAATATCAATAAGATCGTAGCGAGGTGGAGGCGTTTTGGTGATATCTGGTTTTCGGGTTTCGCGATAAACCTCTTGCGCGGCACCACTTTCAAAATCGGTCAAGAACTCTTCAAAGACTTCTTCAACTTCACCGAAGAGAAAATGGTTAATCTTAGCGTCAGTCTCTTCTTTGATATTGTCGTAGTAGGATGTCGGGTGCGGTCCGCCCGCGATAATGGGGACTCCTGCTCGGTTGCAACGTTCAGCAACCTCGTAAAGTGAGGCTTTTTGGACAATCATTGTCGATGTCAAAGCAACATCCGCCCACTGGATATGTTCATTGGTAAGTGGCTCGATATTAAGATCAACGACTTTTAAGTTATAGTTCTTTGGGAACATTCCAGCAATAGTCAACAAGCCGAGCGGAGGCATTGAGGATCTTTTTCCAAGAAAATCTAAGGCGTACTTAAATCCCCAATAAGAGGGAGGGAACTTCGGATAAACAAATAATGCATTTGGCATAGTCTATACCTACTCCTTGTGGGTGTAATCATCATACCCATATTGCCAATTTTTTCTGAATAATTTATTAATTTAAGTGCTCCAAGTAGAATTATACCATATTTACCGAATTTTTTCAAATTTTTCTTGTTTATTAGCCCTTAACGTTCGGTTTTCGACAAATTTCGTGATTTTCACAAGCATTTTTCGTGATTTTCACAAGCATTTGGAGCGAAAGCATCTTGATATACAATTATAGACCTGCCGGTCCTACACGAAGGTGTGATTTGCTTTCACCTTATCTCACATGCTAAAATATGACCGTACAGATATAGGTTTAATGGAGACGATAGATGCGCAGCCCTCTACTTCCACAACTCTTCATATTTCTCAACTGCTTACTGCTGTATACTGTTAGTACACCCGAATCGTTATATGGTGCTGAGGATACCGGACAGGATGGTAGGTCGGAAGAAGTAACTGCTAACAACGAAACAGGGGAACAGGCGACAACGATCCAGTACTACATCCGCCAACTGCGTTTTGATGGCAACGGGCATTTTAATCAGAGAAGATTGTTGAATCTATTTGAGTGGAGGTCGGAAAAAGCCTACTCCGAGGTGGAAATTAGAGAAGGTTTTGAACGCATCCTTGAGGCGTATCGGAAGGATGGGTATGTATTCGTAGAGATGACCCCGGTTGTTTCACCGATTTCAGGAAACGAAACACATGTGTCTATTAGGGTTAAAATCGTTGAGGGCAAACAACTTCGCATTGGAACACTGACGCTTACAGGGAATGGACGCTTTTCTGAAGATGAGATTCGTGATGAACTCGGTTTAAAGCGGAGGCAGCTATTTACAGAAACAGCGTTAGCACGCGGCATAGAGCGTGTCCAGACGCTATACAGCGAACACGGTTATCCAAAGGTTGAGATAGAAACGAAAGACATTCAACTTTCACCAGAAACAGCTACCATCGATTTTCAGTTGTATATCCGCGAAGGTTCACAAATTCGGATTGGCGATGTCAAGGTGAGTGGTCTCCAGAAAACGAAAACAGAGGTAGTCCTACGGGAAATTCCGGTGAAACCTGACCAACGTTTCGATCAACGCGACATCGACACGAGTTATCGCCGACTGCGCAACTTAGGATACTTTTATCGAATCAATCCAAATGTATTGGAAGCCGGCAAAACAGCAGATAGGATTAATTTTCACGCGCAGGTAACGGAAGCAAAAACGGGGCGACTCAGTGGCGTTGTCGGATATGCGCCACCAGATTCCGAAGTTGACGCAGCGCCACAACTCACGGGGGTATTTGAAGCCAGCGAAACCAATCTGTTAGGAACAGGTAGGGAGTTCAACTTCTATTGGAAAGCTGGTCTGCTCAGGATCTTCCAACTCAGCTATGCGGAGCCGTGGATATTTAGAAAACCCGTAACCATCGGTGTGGCGTACGGACAAATTAAACAGCGGAACGTCGACCAGAATCAGTTAGTCGGCTTTCCATCTAACAATAGTGAAACTGTCTCGGAAGAGCGCTCAAGCAGCGTGAGTGCCACTACTAATTTTGGTAGGGTCTTTGAGGGTACTATGACGTTAGGATATAAACAGATTAACGTACCGAATGCGGGTCTACCTCCAACAATAGCAACTCCGTTTGAGACCCAATCTCCGATCGCTGCTTCATCAAGAGATTCTCAATCATACAGTGGGACAAAATATAGCCTTACACTTCGGTTAACGCGGGATACCCGTGACTATTTTCTTAACCCGACGCGTGGTCGGCGTGATAGTATCGCCTTTGAGGTATCTCGGAGTGATTTTCGGCTCCGGAAGGTGTGGCTTTCTCTCCAACAATACTTCCCGACATGGCGAAAACAGACGATTGCTGTAGAATTGCACGGTGCCGCGGCATGGGGTTTTGAATCGCAGCTTGCAAGCGAATCCGATATAGCTATTCCGCCAACCGAACTTTTTTATCTTGGTGGCGCGACTACGTTACGCGGGTACGATGAAGATTGGTTTTCTGGACCGCGTCGCATATATGCAAACATCGAATATCGGTATCTCGTTGGACCCGACTCCCAGATTTTCGTTTTCACTGATTTAGGGACTGTAACTTTGATCGAGACACCTTCGGTTTTCGACAGGCTTAGGGTTGGTTACGGATTCGGTGCGCGGCTTGAATCGAAAGGTGGCATCTTACGATTGAATTACGGACTTGCTGCTGGAGATTCCCTGTTAAGAGGAAAAATTCATGTCAGTTTAGGAGCGTCGTTCTGACGTCCTCTTAACCTTATCTGGTGGGGTTTTACAACCTCAATTGACATACGATAGCTTGTCTTCAACTGATTGACCGATTTTGTAGGCATCCACCCTAAACCTATGGGCAGTTTTGGCATTTAATTTGCTAAGTCGGAAAATATGTTATAAAATATATAGGAGCAATAATATGCATATTCAACAATTGGAGGTTTAGATGACGAAAAACAAGAAGTTACAGCGTTGGGTTGAAGAAGCAGCTGAACTCTGCCAACCCGACTCGATTTATTGGTGTGATGGATCTCAGGAAGAAAATGACAGGCTATGTGAAGAATTAGTCCAAAAAGGCACTTTTGTCCGTTTAGATCCCAACAAACGTCCTGGAAGTTATCTTGCACGTTCTGATCCCGCCGATGTTGCCCGCGTTGAAGACAGAACATTTATCTGTGCGAAAAATCCGATTGAAGCGGGTCCGACCAACAATTGGCACGATCCAGATGATATGAAAACTACTCTCAAAGGGCTCTTCAAGGGTTGTATGAGAGGCAGAACGATGTATGTCGTGCCGTTCAGTATGGGACCACTCGGTTCACCTATCTCACATATCGGCGTTGAAATCAGCGACTCACCCTATGTCGTCGTCAATATGCGGATTATGACCCGTATGGGGAATGCTGTGCTTGATGTGCTTGGCGAAGATGGCGATTTTGTGCCGTGTCTACATTCTGTCGGCATGCCGCTTGAACCGGGACAGTCTGACGTGGTCTGGCCGTGTGATTCCGATAATAAATATATTGTACACTTTCCTGAAGAACGTTCCATCTGGTCTTACGGTAGCGGCTATGGTGGGAACGCGCTGCTGGGTAAAAAATGCTATGCGCTCCGCATCGCCTCTATAATGGCAAAGAATGACGGATGGATGGCAGAACACATGCTTATCCTGGGTTTAACAAGCCCCGAAGGCGAGAAGACTTACATTGCGGCAGCGTTTCCGAGTGCGTGTGGCAAGACGAACCTCGCGATGCTCACGCCTACTATACCCGGTTGGAAAGCTGAGACGATTGGCGATGACATTGCTTGGATGAAATTTGGTGAAGATGGTCGGCTCTACGCTATTAACCCTGAAGCAGGCTTTTTCGGGGTCGCCCCAGGCACGTCAATGTACACCAACCCGAACGCTATGCACACACTGGGATCAAACTCAATCTTCACGAACGCCGCTCTCACAGAGGATACGGATGTTTGGTGGGAAGAGATGAGTGAAGAGCCGCCTGAAACACTCACAAGCTGGCTTGGTGAAGAGTGGCATCCCGGTGATGAAAAAACAGCAGCACATCCGAATGCACGCTACACAACCCCTGCCTCTCAATGTCCAATTATCGACCCGAACTGGGAAAATCCGAACGGTGTCCCGATTTCGGCTATTCTTTTCGGTGGACGACGTGCCTCAACAGTACCACTTGTGTTTGAGACCTTCGATTGGCAGCACGGCACGTTTATTGGTTCTATTGCCTCTTCGGAACGTACTGCTGCTGCTGCTGGCACAGTTGGTGAACTCAGACGCGACCCGATGGCGATGCTCCCGTTTTGCGGCTATAACATGGGAGATTACTTTGCACACTGGTTGGAAATGGGTAAGAATAAGGACGCCAGTAAACTGCCGAAGATTTTCTATGTCAATTGGTTCCGTAAAGATGCTGACGGTGGCTGGTTATGGCCTGGCTTCGGTGAAAACAGTCGTGTCTTGAAGTGGATTGTGGAACGTGTTTCTGGTAAAGGCGAAGCAGTTGAAACACCGATTGGTTACCTGCCCGCACCTGACGCAATCGACACCACTGGACTGGATGTAACAGCAGCAGAAATGGACGAACTCCTGAACGTTGATGTCAAAGAGTGGCTCAAGGAAATTGAATCAATTCGAGAGCACTACGAACGTTTTGGCGATAAATTGCCTGAGGCATTATCTGATGAATTAGCGGCATTAGAGGATCGCTTGCGTGAGAATCAATAAGACCGACCCCTCTAATATTATAGGGCGAGATATCCGTACCTCGCCCTATATCCAACCTAATCTCCACAACTACTAACTTTACCCTTTGGACGAAATGTCCTCCTCACCACCGCGAGCGATTTGTATTGTACGTAGTAAGCATAGATAAATCAACCTTTTAGTGAAATGTAGATTTCTTAATTCCACATTTCATCAACAACTATGTATCTGCTCTGACAGGCTTTTGATGCCTTCAAGGAATAACTTAATTACGCAATAGCGTCATCGTTATGCGTAGAAAGCGATAAGCAAAAGGAACACAACGATAGTGTCATCGAAAAAACCAAATATTTCGTGTCCTGCCGATAAGGAGGACATTGTTCACCCTCGCGCCTTGCCCTTCATAATGGTTCACCTGGCGTGTTTGGGAATTATCTGGGTAGACGTTCAACCGATAGATTGGATTATCTGTGGTGCCTTGTATGTTATCCGTATGTTCGGAATCACAGCGGGGTTTCATCGGTATTTTTCCCACCGTTCATTTAAAACAGGTCGCGCATTTCAATTTTTTCTGGCGTTTTTGGGTCAGACTTCAGCACAACGCGGGGCACTCTGGTGGGCAGCGAAACATCGCCAACATCATAAGTACTCCGACACAGATCAAGACGTACATTCACCAGTTAAACATGGCTTTTGGTACTCCCATGTGCTTTGGCTTTTCGACAAATCCGGACGCACCGCGGACTATAACTTGATTAAGGATTTTCAGAAATATCCTGAACTCGTCTGGCTCAATAAATGGGACAGACTCCCACCATTCTTGTTAGCAGTTTTCGTTTGGGCGATTGCGGGATGGTCAGGACTTATCGTAGGGTTCTTTGTAAGTACGGTATTGCTTTTTCATGGGACTTTCACGATTAACTCTCTTTCCCACGTTTTTGGCAAACAGCCATACGTTACCGGAGATAACTCTCGGAACAACATCTTTCTGGCTATCATTACATTAGGTGAAGGATGGCATAACAACCACCACCACTTCCCAAGTGCTACACCCCAAGGTTTTCATTGGTGGCAAATTGACATTACATATTACATTTTGAAGGTATTGTCGATTTTCAGGATCGTTTGGGATCTTCGCATGCCTCCGGCACATGTGGTTAAGGGTAAACGTAAACTATCCTTCGCCGTTGTCGAGAAAGCTGCACAGCAGCTGGCTGCAAGTTTTTCGACTGAACAGACCTGCAAAGCACTGTTGAAAGCGTGGTCGCATACGCCAAAGTTGGAAGAATTGCGGAAACGTGCTCGCGTCGGTCAGGCAGAGGTCGAAAAATTTCTCAGAGAATTGAAAATACCTGAGTTACCAGCACCTGCGGATTTGAAACACAAAGCACAAAAAATGTTCACCCATATCCCATCGCTAAATCCAGTTGTTGAACGGGCGCATCAAATTATTATCCATTCTATTTCGGTTTGGTTAGTTCAAGAAGCCAATGCCATGTAATAATCGGCATCGAATTTCGTCACTACTCGCGCCGAAGGAATGCCTCAATTTCTTCGGCGTGCTTCTCAAAATCGCGCTCGGCGAGAGACTTGAGGTTGTCTAACTGTGTAAGAGTATCTAACTCCCAGAAATCGATTTCTGGATTGATGCGTAGGTAATTCTCCTTTAGCAGAAGTTTCGCCATATTTGCAGATGCCTGAGACTGCAAGGTCATCACGTAGGAGGTTAACTTCGCGCCACCCCACCCTGTGATAAATCCCCATCCGCGCCTATTGCGATACATGTTCACGGAGTGTCCAGTGCCGATGGATAGCATTCGGATTTCTCGTGCGTCTTTTCCAAAAGCTGAGAGTGCCTCTGTGTAGGCGATTGTGGAGGGGTTGTTTGCCCAGAGTCCGCCGTCTGCTAACAGTGAGTTATGAAGGGATTTCGGGGCGAAAAATGTGGGAGCGGCACAGGAGGCAAGGATGGCGTCTCTTAGGTTTATGCCTTTATCTGCTGGAGTAGGTTCACTGAGTTTGTGAGTATAATTAGATCTGAAAATCTGGACTTCACTTTTGGAAATCTCCGAACTGGTTATCATTAAGGGGGTTGCTATCTTGCCGAGAGGTGTTGCGGGAATATGTGCCGCGATGATCTGCGCGAGTTTTTTGCTTGGGTATTTACTGAGGAATAACGGGATCCGATACCACCTTCTTCGGAAGATATGAGGTGTTTCGGTCTCAAATAACTCGACAATATCTGGCATAGGGATATCGGAGACAGCGGCACCGGCGATGATTGAACCTGTGCTTGTTCCAGCGATGAGGTCGAAACGGGTTTTGATGGGGACTTGAAACGTCTGTTCAATTTTGGCAAGGAGGTGTGCGGTGTATATGCCGCGGGTGCCCCCGCCGTCTAACGCGAGGATGTGGAAGGTGTCTGTGTTCTCCATTGATTGCTTTCTTTGAGGAACGGGCAATGAATTGCCCTACTATAAACTGAGTTCATGTTTATGCCACAATCAAAATATCACATTCCACTGCTGAAATCAACCGAAATTTATTTTGACAGAAACCTGCGATTTCTGGTAAAATGCTACGCAAAACAGTAGGACAAGGAGCACTTATGAATCGTAGAAATTTTTTAATTCAGGGAAGCACCGCATTGGCAGGGCTGCTTCTCACTAATAGTCCTCTGCGTGTATATGCCGATCATCACGTGGGTCAGAACCTACCACCACTTCCTTATGCGTATGATGCGCTTGAACCCCATATTGACAAACGCACAATGGAGATCCATCACGGCAAACATCACCAAGGCTATATCAATAAACTTAATGCGGCAATCGCACGCAGTCACGGCTTGATGCACATGTCTCTCGAGCAGATGCTTCGTAATATCAATAGGGTGCCACAACACCTCCGTCAATCTGTCATTAACAGCGGTGGTGGACACGCGAATCATACGCTTTTCTGGAACATTATGATTCCGGGTGGTAAAGAACCAGCAGGAAAAGTTGCTGAAGCCGTTAAATCCACATTTGGCTCGCTGGACGCGGGAAACGAGATGTTTGTCAAGGCGGCGAAAACACATTTCGGCTCAGGTTGGGCATGGCTTGTTGTTGATGAAAACAAGAAGTTGCAAATCTACTCAACATCGAATCAGGATAGTCCACTTATGAAGGGACATACTCCTATTCTGGGTCTTGATGTCTGGGAACACGCCTATTACCTCAATTACCAGAATCGACGCGCCGATTATGTTGACGCTTGGATGAATCTTATCAATTGGGAACAGGTTAATACCAACTACCTTGCGGCAATGTAAGCTTAACCTTGGTTACATGCCGCGCCGACCGAGAAGAGTAAAGAGGAGGCACTATGGAGCGTAGAGATTTTTTGCGTCAGAGCGGTCTAACGCTCACAGGGTTGCTGCTGAGTCCTTGGGCAGTATACGCTTTTCCAAGCCGTGAGGGTGAAGTGCTTATTCCGTTTGCTGATCAGCCACCGGAACCGCCTTCAGCGCGCGGTTTGTTGGATTGGAACGAACTTGATTCCTTTATCACGCCAAACGATGAATTCTTCAATGTTTCACACTATGGTAAGCCTGAAGTTGATCTTGAAACGTGGAAACTTGAGGTCAGCGGTCTGGTTGAGAATCCCCTGATGCTCACGATTGATGACATCAAAGCGCGTCCTCGGCAAGAGGTAACCTTTACATTGGAATGTTCGGGTAACCACGGATTTCCGACGTTCACGGGTGGCATTGGCAACGCGAAATGGGCAGGGACACCGCTTGCGCCGATCCTCAAGGAAGCAGGCATTCGAGAAAATGGCATTGAAGTCATCTTCTTTGGACACGATGTCGGTGAAGAGGAACGGCGGGATGTGAAGATGCGTCAAAACTTTGCTCGGAGTATGTCTGTTGTGGACGCAATGCAGGATACTAACCTCCTCTGCTATGAGATGAATGGTGAATCTTTACCGCACGCGAACGGCGCACCGCTCCGATTAATTGCCCCAGGTTGGTACGGCATTGCCTGCGTCAAGTGGCTCAAACGTATTGAGATCCGTGATACCCGGTTTATGGGTCGGTTCATGGGACGAGATTATGTCACGATGCGTGAGGAGAAACGTCCTGATGGTGAATCGGTCTGGATGGAGACCTCGGTTGGTAGAACAAAGTTGAAATCGTTGGCTGCGAAGGTGACGCGTATTGATGATAAATATCGTATCTACGGTGCGGCGTGGGGTGCTCCCATCGAAAAGGTTGAAGTGAGTATTGATGGTGGTGCATGGCAAGCGGCGACAACAGATCCTGAAGAAGACGCGGAATTCGCGTGGAAAATCTGGCATCTCAACTGGGATAGCCCGTCGAAAGGTGAACATACGGTTGTCTCCAGAGCCATTGATACGATGGGGAATATCCAACCTGCAGGAGACTCTGACTACATCACTGGAAAACACACCTATTGGGAGAGCAACGGTCAGGTCGTCCGTCAAGTCAATATTGAATAGGAGATTTTGATAGGGCAGTTGCGCTTGCAAGCCCTTGTGGAGATTGTATGCACATAACCGATGAACAGAAACAGCAATTCCAAGAGGAAGGCTATTTCATTTTAGAGAATGTTATCCCGGAGCCGCTTTTGGAACTGCTCCGTGGTGAATGTGGGACGTTTATCAACCAGATGGATGCCGAAATGGATCGGCAGGATACGGATGTCCTTGGTATCAACCATCGCAACAAACGGTATTTCGTCTCAAACTGCTTTAGGAAACAGCCGAAACTTCGCGAATTTCTATTCAGCGATCTGATGGCAGAAGTCTGCCGTGCGACTTTGGGTGATACGGCGTATCTCTTCTGGGAACAGTACGTTGTCAAAGGGGCAGAAGCGGGTATGAAGTTCAGTTGGCATCAGGATTCTGGATATGTTGGTTATCCTGATCACAAGCCGTATCTTACCTGTTGGTGTGCGCTTGACGATATGTCCGAAGAGAATGGGACGGTTTATGTGATGCCGTTTTCACGCATTGGGATTCGCTCGTGGGTGAAGCATGTCCGCGAAGAGGGCAGCAACGATATGGTGGGCTATTTCGGACCGGAGAAGGGTGTACCTGCTGTTGTGCCTGCGGGAAGTATCGTGGCGTTTACGAGCATCAATTTCCACTGCAGTGGCACGAATTACACGCATAACTTGCGGCGTGCGTATCTTGCGCAGTATTCCGCCGAACCGCTTCTGTCGCATGATGGGAGTCGTTTGTGGGGGAATGCGGAACCGTTGTTGAAGGATGGACAATCTGTTGTGGGAGAACCGCCGCCAGAGATTGCGTCTCGGTTTGATTAGAATATGTTGTGCGACGGAGCGATCCGTCGCGCGTATCTATATTGTTCTCTATTCCATATTATTAAGTTCTCGAAGGGATTGCTCAATCTCAGTTTTGAGGTCTTGATTATCGGTTTGCTCTGCCAATTCCAATGCTTTTTGGTAATCGGCTTTTGCTTTCTGAGTTTCACCCAAAAGAGCATTTGCTTTACCCCGGGTATCGTAGGCTTCAGCCAAAGAGGGATTTCTCCGAACCGCTTCGTCACAGTCAGCAAGAGCAGATTCAATTTGCCCCAATTTAATTTTCGCAAATGCTCTATTAGCATACGGCCAAGCATCATCAAAATTTAGACGGATGGACTCATTGCAGTCAGCCAGGGCAGATTCGTATTGCTCAAGTTTATTTTTCAAATGTGCCCGGTTGTTATAGGCTTCAGCGTTGTCTGGTTCAAGCCGGATAGTTTCATCAAAATCAGCAATCGCAGACTCATACCATTCCAATTCGTATTTTACATAACCCCGCAAGAAATAGACTCCTGCAAAATCCGGATCAAGTTTTATATTTTCACTAAAATCAGCAATCGCAGACTCATACCATTCTAACTCAACCTTGGCGAAACCTCGCATGAAGTAGGCATACGCATTGTCCGGATCAAGTTTTATACTTTCACCAAAATCAGCAATCGCAGACTCATAGCGTTCTAACTCAACCTTGGCGAAACCTCGTCTGAAATAGGCATACGCATTGTCCGGATCAAGTTTTATACTTTCACCAAAATCAGCAATCGCAGACTCATAGCGTTCTAACTCAACCTTGGCGGAACCTCGTCTGAAATAGGCATACGCATCGTCCGGTTTGAATTCAAGACCTTTGTCAAAATCAGCAATCGCAGACTCATAGCGTTCCAATTTGCCTTTGGCGGAACCTCGTCTGAAATAGGCATACGCATCGTCCGGTTTGAATTCAAGACCTTTGTCAAAATCAGCAATCACAGCCTCATAGCGTTCTAGCATATCATTCGCATGTCCACGCACGAAATATGCATAAGCATCATCCGGTTTAAGTCGGATACTTTTATCAAAATCAGCAATCGCAGCCTCATAGCGTTCTAATTCAACCTTCGCACAACCTCGTCTAAGATATACATACGCATCATCCGGTTTAAGTCGGATACTTTCGTCAAAATCAGCAATCGCAGCCTCATAGCGTTCTAGCATGTCATTCGCATGCCCCCGTCTAAGATATGCATACGCATCATCCGGTTTAAGTCGGATACTTTCGTCAAAATCAGCAATCGCAGCCTCATGGTACCCCAGTGCCCCTTTTGCTATCCCTCGATTGTTGTAAGCTTCCGCATAATCTCGTTTTAGACAGATCGCCTCGTCATAATCAGCAATCGCAGCCTCATGGTGTTTAAGCCTATTTTTTGCTCTTGCCCGATTATAGTAGGCATCAGTATACTGGGGATCCAAGCGTATTGTCTCATCATAGTCAGAAATAGCAAATTCATGTTCCCTAAGTTCACTCCAAGCCCATCCCCGGTTATAATAGGCATCAGTATAGTTCGGATTCAAACGTATTGCCTCATCATAATCAGAAATAGCCGCTCCATATTGCTCCAAAAGGGATTTTGTAGCTCCTCGATTGTTGTAGTAGACGGCATTATCTGGCTTAAGACTAATCGCCTTATCGTAAGCGATAAGGGCATCCTCATGGCTGTCACCCGATAGGAGACCACCGATGGAAAACCAAGCATGGGCAGCAAGTTCATTATTCATTCCTTCCGCAATATTTGCGACAGAACGCCACTTTTCTATAGCATCCGCAATTCTCCTATCCTGTTGCAGCAAATAGGCATCAATTATCGCATTATCTACGAGCGACAACTCCATATTCTGCAACTCTTCTAGCACAACTTTAGCCATTGTGCCAGATTTGTCCGAGTTACCGATATTCTCTATAATTTCAATGAGTGTTCTTGTGTTCACGGTTACCTTTGATGCTGTGTCTAAAGAGAACAGGGTACGTTATATTGCTCTTACAGAATAGGGTTTACTTGATGGCGGGATACTGACGGACAAAACAGATGTAATCGCTACCTTTATACATAAGACCTGAACTGAACACTACTAGGGATGTAGTGTAGAAAGCTTTACGGTTTTTTGAGTAAATAGTCACTCAATTTTTTTAATAAGCGTCTGTGTCGCTCAACTGATATAGATCCAATAGAACCGGGGACAATCTCTGTCCGGACCCGATCTAAAAAGCCGAGGCGAATCACAGATTCGCACCGAAGTTCTTCTAAATTGTCATCTCGCGGGGTGACCTTTTCGTCAAAATTCTCAACATATCGGTCCAAATTCGAGCTTAAACCACATACAAGAAATTCTCTATAGGTCGGTGGCATCTTTCTCAGGCAAATTGCAGGTCTTGTCTTTACGCACTGCTCTTGAGACGATCCCACTTGGACAAGAATTACATCACGCTCCTTAGGTCTACTCTTTTTCATAGTCAGGATTCACCTCAATGAGCATGTCCGTTGTATATGCTGGTTCGTCATCGCTGTACGCCGCCTCAAGACCCTGAGCAGATAAAGGTAATCCAGACTCGTATTCGGCTTCAACCTCGGTCCCTTCTAATGAGTCATCCCAATTGGCGAGGTCAAATTTCTCTTCATACTTTTCAATGAGCTTACCAATGAAGCTCATCAATAGAGTTAAAAGATGATTTTCACTTTCACCAATAGCATCGATTAACTTGTCCAACGCCTCAACAAGTCTCTGATAATCATTTTCTGTTAATGCAGTTAAGAGTTGATTTTCAGTTACATTAGCAAACGCGTCCGCAACAGCAACAAGCAATTGAATCCTACTGTCTTCTTTGATCATATACCTACTAAGTCTTACTATAGATGACGTAGTTTCAGAACTCTGTTGCATCGGTGATGAACCAAATTTAACGGGAGCCTGCTTTTGGACTCCAAGGGCACGACCGAATTCATCAATGTCTGTTACTGACGGAGCATGTGGCAAAGGTTGTACCTTGGACCACATATCATATCTAAACACATCTGCCTCATCAGCATCCTCAATTTCAGGTGAAGGAATAAACTCTCCAAAGTCTGCTTTTAACATAATTTGTTTTTCTCATTACCTCTATCGTAATTTAAATGTTAGCCTAGTACGAATACAAGTTTTCTTTCCATTATGTTGGAATAAGCAAGAATATTTTGTTAATGTCTACTTTCTTTCGCGTTTGTCTGATCTGCCAACTATATTCAATATACCTTGCAAAAATATCGGTGTCAAGAAAAAATCATAAATATCGATGTGTTTGAATTAATTGGCTCGTCCAGTCGGAAAACTTTAGATATTATAACAGGGCAAAGCCCAGATGTCAAGGAAATTATACTGATAAAGCGATATGTCAACTGTTTCTACTTGCCTTAGAGGAACCAATTTCTAACGTGCTATGAAAGAATGACGACTGAAACTGGTCAGATAATTTCCTATCTTATCTTGGATATCCCGTCCAAGTGCTGGTAGACCGATATAATGGCTGATGAGGATGCCGAATGCTAACACTTCATCGTCTGCGGTGATGGTGTAACCTGCGAGTGCTGAAACACCGCTGAGTGTGCCAGTTTTCGCACGCAACGTCTTTTCGGCAGACACGCCTTGCATGCGGTTTTTTAGTGTCCCATCAACACCAGCAATCGGCAATGAGGCAAGATACTCCGGCATCAACTCAAAATTCTGATACATATAGATGAGGAGATCTGTGAGCAATTCAGCGTTGAGGAGATTGTAACGGGAGAGACCAGAACCGTCAACGAACCGATGGACCGGCGGTTTATTTATGATTTCCTTTAAGAATTCAGTGACAACCTGCCTTCCCTTTTTCCAAGTTCCGGGTTCACCTATCACTTCAGCCCCTATTGTTTTGAAGAGCAATTCAGCGATCCAATTGTCACTGGGTTTGTTCATTAATTTGAGAATATCGGAGAGTGGTGGCGATAGATGTTTAGCGATAACTTGTGCGTCGGGCGGAACTGTTCCAGAGACCACCTCGCCCGCTACATTAACACCTTCTTCCATGAGCATGGTTTTTAGAAGATGTCCACACGCCAAGCCTCTGCTCCACGTATTTGTATCAGGTTTAATTTCTCGGATGCTTAACGCACTAACTATAAGAGGTCTGTCGTCCCACATCCATCCTGGACCTTCTGGCACACGGTCTAAATATGTTTCGTCAATGACGATGTTGCCTTGTATGGATTTCGCACCGGTTTGTAGAAGCGTATCCCCCAATTTCATTAGGTCATCACGCTGAAGTATCGGATCTCCTCTACCTTTGAGATAGACGTTCCCGATGTCTTCCGCGTCTGCAGCGGTATCAACATAAAGTGTTGTTTCAAATCGATAGTCTGCGCCTAATTTCGCCAAAGCAGTTGCTGCTGTGAATAGCTTGGTTGTGGAGGCGGGATGGTGTAGTTTCTGGGGGTTCTTTTGGTAAATCACCTGCCCTGTTTCAATGGAAACAACCTTGATACCGATACTCGCTGTTGTGAATAACGTATCCTGCAATACAGCATCAATATCGGTTTGTAATTTCTCGAGCGGATCTACCAAAGGCATTGGCGATTCGGTTTGAATGGGTTTGGTAGTGAACAACCCACACCCCGAAAGCAATAACGCGAGGCAGACGAGTAAAATAGCGTAGTTTTTCATGGTTATTAATAATATCATAATTAAATGAATTATGAAAATATAAACCGATGGGGACGGTTCTCAGCTGTCAGTTGTCAGTTGTCAGTCTTCAAAATCAGAGTGTGTTTCTGAGGCGTAGTACAGGTGTTTAATTCTGTTGTTGATACTACGCAAAACGCAAGTAAAATTTGACTTTTTGCCTGAAATATGATAGAATATTAGTAGCAAATTAGAGGGGAATTACGACGTATAAAGGACAAAAGGAGACACCAAATTTTGGCGTAGTTTGTAAGCCAAAACGGACTGTGAAAAGCACCATGGTCGAATTTTACGATACAACACTCAGGGACGGCAGTCAAGCAGAAGGCGTAGCATTTTCGGTTGAAGATAAACTCATTATCATAGAAGTACTGGATAAGTTAGGTATCCGCTATATTGAGGGTGGTTACCCGGGTTCCAATCCGAAAGATATAGAATTCTTCAAGCGTGCGAAAGGTATGGCATTGGAAACGTCGACAGTTGTGCCGTTCGGTAGTACGTGCTATCCAATTTATACCCCTGATACCGATCCGAATCTGGCTGCTTTACTGGATACAGGTGCAAGGACTGTCACAATTTTTGGGAAAAGTTGGCGACTTCATGCGACTGATGTTCTGCGGGTGACACCTGAGGAGAACTTGGAATTAATTGAGAATTCGGTCAGTTATCTTGTGGAGAACGGTCGCGAGGTGATTTACGATGCGGAACACTTTTTTGACGGCTACGCCGATGACCCTACTTATGCCATGGAGACGCTGCATGCAGCTGCCACAGGTGGTGCGAGTTGTTTGGTGTTGTGTGATACGAACGGTGGTAGACTCCCATTAGAAATTCAGGAAGGTGTCAAAGTCGTAATCTCTGAATTATCATTGCCAGTAGGTATCCACACACATAACGATGCTGGCATGGGTGCGGCAAACTCTGTCTTGGCGGTGCAAGCAGGGGCAACCCACGTGCAAGGAACGTTTAACGGCTATGGCGAACGGTGTGGCAACGCGAATCTTGCCTCTATTATCCCAACAGTTCAGCTTAAACTGGGAATAAAGTGCCTAAGTGATACACAACTTCAGGGAATAACAGACGTTTCACGGCTCATCAGTGAATTGGCAAATCTCCCGCACGATGAACGCCAGCCTTATGTGGGACGGTCTGCCTTTGCACACAAAGGTGGTTTGCACACAGATGCGATCCGTAAAAATCGACTTACATACGAACATATTGAACCGGAGAAGGTGGGCAACACACAACGCATTCTGGTATCTGATCAGGCAGGCCGCGGCACAATCATGAAGAAAATCGAGAAGGCGTACCCGGATTACGACAAGAATTCACCAGAAGTGCTGGAACTCTTTAAGCGGCTCAAAGAAGCAGAACAGGAAGGCTACCAATACGAAGCCGCCGAAGCATCGTTTGAACTTCTAACATATAAGGTTTTTAACGGACATGAATCCTTTTTTGATCCCGTCGGTTTTCGCGTGATTATCGAGCAGTTCAGCGATTTCGCTATGCGTTCTGAAGCGACCGTAAAGGTTACGACACCAGATGGTCTCACTGCCCATACCGCGGCTGATGGTGATGGTCCTGTTAATGCTCTGGACACCGCGCTCCGAAAAGCACTTGAACAGTTCTATCCGGCTTTGCAGACGGTCAGGTTGATAGATTACAAGGTTCGGGTGCTGGATACTAAAGCCGGGACTGGTTCAAAGGTTAGGGTACTTATTGAAGCGAGTGATGGCGAGCGGCACTGGAGAACTGTTGGTGTCTCAGAAAATATCATCTCTGCAAGTTGTGAGGCCCTGATAGATAGTTTTGCATATAAACTCTACAAGGATAAAGGGGTCGTTGCTACCGAGTAGGCTAAGTAATTGGGCTGGTATACGCGCTATGATGTTCTGCAATCTCACCACAAGTAGGCTTTAAACGTTCTGTAAACCCAAGATCACCACACTTCATATTTTTGGGGGAAAGATGGGACATTTAGACACAATTGAAAAAGCAGCGCAAAGACTGATTGCACTCTGTCAGAAGGAGAAACAGACGAAGACCGACAAGCAGAAGATGTTGGTAATAAATGGGGAGATCCTGACGAGTATCGAAAATCTTGCTGAATGTGATGCGTGCGGTGCTATCAGTGAATTGATTGTAACGATGAGTTTGGCGGATGCAACGGCGAGGTTGTGTAAGGAGTGTGGTATTAAATCACTTGAAGCAGGGAAGATTCAGTCTTCCAAACAGAAGACAACTCGCAAACGTACCTCTCGCTCGAAAACGGTATCCGCTTCATCGGAGGTTTCAAAACCCAAACCTAAACGAAGCCGTTCCAAAAGCGAAACACCTGCTGAAAAACCAGAGACTCCTGCCGCACTACACACCCGCGTAGAAGCACAGACCGGTATCAAGAAAGCCGATGTGAAACGCCTCCATAAGATTGTTCAGGACATTGCCACTCCGATGAGTCGCGAACACACATTGGATTACGTACAGCGCGAGGCACAGATAGCGAAGATAAAAGTAGAGGCTGGTGCTTTGGAAAAGGCAGTTGCTCTATTGACGTAAAACAAAGACTGACAAACTATAGATGTGGTTTAGTCGGTTTGGATGTGCTTTGCCCATTCACGATTCGCCTGATACCATTCGACGAGTGCGGTTATCCCTTCCCGAAAAGTGACCTGTGGTCGCCATCCTAAGAGTTCTTCAGCCTTTTGAATATTTGCCCATGTGGCGCGGGCATCTGCTGGGTGAAAAGGTTGATGCGAGAGCTTAGCTTTCTTACCAACGAGTTCCTCTATCAATCGGATTGTATCAATAAGCACGATTGGACTATCTGAACCGAGGTTAATCACCTCGTATTTGAGTGGTTTCAGTCCTGCAATCACGCCTCTTGCGATGTCGTCCAGATAGGTATAGTCTCGTGATGACTCTTTACCGTCGCCGTAAACAATTACGGGTTTTCCCTCGCTAATCCAATGTACAAAGCGAAATGCGCTCATATCGGGTCTACCAGCGGGTCCATAGACGGTGAAAAAACGGAAAACTGTTATGTCAATGTCGTAGAGATGGTGATAACTATGACAGATGGCTTCGGCACCCTTTTTTGAGGAAGCATAAGGGGACAATAATTTATCTGTATTCGTTTCCTCACTGAACGGAAGGGTGTTACCCGAACCGTAGAGGCTTGATGTCGATGCCAAGATAAATTTTTTGATCTCAAATTCGCGGCACAACTCCAGTAGATTCAACGTGCCTGTCACGTTCGTGTCAATATATGCCCACGGATCTTCGACAGAGTCTCGTACACCTGCACGTGCAGCGAGATTAATTACAGCGTCATAAGGGGTATTGAATATTGTTCGGAGCGCGTCCCGGTCACAAATGTCTGCCCGGTGAAAGTGGAAGTTTGGGGTGCCTTCGAGTTGTTCGAGTCTCCACTGTTTGACTCGTGTATCGTAAGCAGCATTTACATTATCGATCCCAACAACGGTATGCCCTGCTTCAAGCAAGAATTCTGTTACTCTCCATCCGATGAACCCCGCACAACCGGTAACGAGATATTTCATGGTTATTTCCTTTCGTTTTTATTCCGAGCTATTGCCAAAAGATTATCGATTTCATTTTTAAGTTCGTTGTAAATTTCTGGATTAAAATTTACTTTTTGATGGAACACAATAGTGCCTTCCTGCGAGATTAGATAGAGATTTGGTTTCTCTTTCCCCGTTTGATACCGTTTATGCACTTCGCCCTTCCAATCCAATAGGAATGTCACAGGAGGCGGGTTTTTCTTCAGTTGACCTCTGACAAAACCTTTTGGTATAAACCCCGGTACACTTCGTAGGTCACCGATAATATAAGCAACTACTTCTGTGTTTTCCCGGTAATCCTTCTGGAACGCTTCCGCCCATTCGCCATCTTCCTCCCTAATCTTCCGGTTGCCCATAATAAGGAAAACAATCTTGCCTTGAAGTTTTTTCAGGCTGTGTTCTTTCTCTTCAGCATCCTGGAGCAGAAAATCTGGTGCCGTATCGCCGACCTTTGGCGGTCCTGTTTCGGTCTTTTCGTTAGCAAAACCCACGCAGATTCCAAAGAGAGCGACGCTGATGACCATAGCGATAAGCGGTTTCATAATCGTTCACAGTTCCTTGTGTTTCTTACCCATATTTTAACGCTTCTCTGCCTAATTGTCAAGTTGACTTTCTACGAGAAACCTGCTATGCTATTAGAGAAAATAGCACAACTAAACATTTTGTATCAGGATCATTCAAGTTTTAAGAAAGCAATTTATTTATATGAAGGATTTCTGTTAATAGATGTCTATTTGTTAGGGTTTGCATACCTTATCCCGAACAAGTTCGGGCGTCCGGATGCAGATTATTGGAAAACCGAATGACCCTAATTCTGTATTGACAAGGCTTGCTATATGAACGCTGAACGTACTATTCCTTCGCTTTTGAACCAGATTCGGACGGAACTCCTTCCACATATCGTCCGTTCGTCAACGATGCAAACGACTGAGCGCTTGCAAAGCTTTCGGAGTCAACTTCACAGTCTCCACTATTCGTGCATCCGTGGGCAAATTCCGAATGCGGTTTGTGATCGCGTAGAGGTTATGCTTTCAACGAGTGCGGATTTTTGGCATCTCATCGCTGAAAATGAGTTGATGTTAAAAAACTTGAAAGAGTACACGCGTGTGCGAACTTTCTCTGCGGAAGCGGAAGGAATTACTAACATTGAGGAGCTTCTTTCTGGTGAAGACAGTTTCCGGGATGTTCTTATCAACAGTGCGGCATTTATGCTGAATTGGAAGGCGAATACAATCTGGGTGGATTCTGCTAAACGGGCGCGGACTGCGATGGCAAAAAATTATATGCTCGAAATTCAAGATCGCATTTGGCAGTTTATCAAAGAGAGCACACCAGAAACGGCAGAAGACGACTCTGATAAAGCAATACAGGTACGTGAGCGTACAGACGAATTACTGACTTTGATTCATGCCAGTGATATGCCAACTGAGGCACAGGTTACGCTCCTGATGGAAATCTATACGCTATTGTTGCGATTGCAACTGGGTCAACTGATTATTCAATTAGAAACGCTGCAGGAACACACCGCGGACGCATGAAGACACACCTTTTTCTCTATTCCAATAACAATCCGTGCTGTAACGTGAAGACCGTTTGTTTTAGCACACTCTTGCTGCTTCTGCTCTGCGGGACTCTCTCTGCCGATATGCCTGAAATGCTGCCCGGTAGAGAAGTGCGCATTACAGCTCCAAAGATAGGAAAGACCTTTCTGGTTTATGTTCCCATTGATTACACAGACAAACGCCCATTTCCTATCATCTTTTGTTATCATGGCAGGCGCGGGACAGCAACAACATCGCCCTTCAAACAGGTGACAAAGGGACTCGGGTTTATCGTTATCGGTATGAACAAGGCGACTGAGATCTACTGGGAGACGCTTCGCCCTACCGAAACGGAGGCTGAAAAACGCTTCATCGAAGAAGTGTTGTCGTTGCTCTCATCACAGTTAAACATCGCAACAGACTACATCTTCATGGGAGGCTATAGCCAAGGCGGATACTCGACAACTGTTTTAGGTGAACAGTTGTTAGATCGGTTAGCAGGGAACATTATCCTCGGTGCGGGCAGACGGGATATGGATAGGAACCCACCACCGGATGAATTGATTCGTGGACATCCTATTTTTTTGGGAGCGGGTGAACTTGACGATCCGCATTACCCACGAGCAAAAGGTGCAGCACAATTTTACAGAGAGTGGGGTGCCGACGTGACATTTGAGGGCTGGCCAGATGAAGCACATCAGCTCTCCCCAAAGTGGTTGACGAAGACAAAGATGCGGGAATGGCTCATCGCTTATGGACCGGCAAAGCAGGTCGAATCAGGTTTTAAGGCTGCACAGATTGCTGAAAAAGAAAATAGGTTAGGTGAAGCCTTCACGCTATATTCGCAGATTGAGGGGATTTTGTCCGATACAGAATTGTGTCGGGATGCTAAGAAATCGACGACACGTCTTGCTACACAAGCAGAAACGCAGCTTGCGCGGATTAAAAAGATGGCAGACGAGAAACCTTACGCTGAATCGGTGAAGGTATTAGAGACCCTTCGCGATAGATACAGGGGTAGCATTTTCGCAGAACGTGCGGTGGAGATTCGCCGTGAATTGATGAATGCGAAAGCAGATGCGTTAGAGAAACGCGCCCGCGAGGCAGAAACAGAGAAAAATTATGCTCGCGCGATGCAGCTGTATAAACTCTATCTTAACTATTTCAAGGATGCAGAACGCTATCCAGAGGTCCAAAAGCACGTAAAGCAACTGAAAAACAGAATAGGAATGAAGTAAAGGAGATTTTATGTCAAAAGAGTTGTTTAAAGAACTTGTTGATGTTATAGCGACTTTAAGAAGCGAGAATGGATGTCCGTGGGATCGGGAGCAGACGCATGAATCCCTGAAATCGACGCTCATTGAGGAAACCTACGAAACACTTGAGGCGATTGATACGGGTGATCCGAGCAAACTGAAAGATGAACTCGGTGATCTTCTGATGAACGTCATGCTTCAGGCACAGATCGCAGCCGAACACAAGAATTTTGATATTTACGGCGTAATTGAAACCATCACAGAAAAACTCATTCGACGTCATCCGCATGTCTTTGGTGATGTTGAGGTAGAGGATTCAGATGAAGTGATAAAAAACTGGGAGGCAATCAAACGCCAAGAAGCAGGCTACTCAGATCGGAAATCGGTGCTTGATGGGATCCCGAATGCGATGCCTATGTTGCTCCGAGCGCAAAAAATACAGAATCGAGCGGCGCGTGTCGGCTTCGATTGGGAAGAACTCACGGACGTGATTGCTAAGGTTGAAGAAGAACTGGAAGAGGTTAAAGCCAGTATTAGGGCAGATGAACCCGAAGCAGTTGCGATGGAACTTGGCGATCTGTTGTTCGCTATCGTTAATCTGTGCCGTTTTATGGAAATTCAAGCCGAAGAGACATTACGGCAGGCGAACCGTAAGTTTATAACGCGATTTAAATGGATGGAGGCAGAATTAGAACGCCGCGGGTTGAATTTTGAATCACAAGACTTGGAAAGTTTAGACGCTATTTGGGAAGAAGCGAAGAAAGCGGAAATCGATGCGGATTAATACTGATTTTTTCATTTCACAGAAAGCCTTTGATGGGTAAGCGAGACTGCAAAACAAGATGGCAGACACACTACTGAATCTATTAGCCCAAGAATGCGAGCGTCACCCTGATTATGAGCGGTTCACCGAACTCTTTAACGGGTTAGATCCGTCAGGACCACCGCGGATAGAGCTTATCCAGCGCGCTGAGCCATCACTGCAGAATGTTAGAAAACTGGGAATTTTTTCAGGGTCCTTTAACCCTTTGACGCTCGCACATGCGAAAATGGTGAAGGACACCCTCACTGCGTATAAACTTGATGAGATCCTTCTACTTCTTGCAAAGGCGAATGTGGATAAAGATGTATACGGTTTGCCACTTGCAGCGAGGCTCATAACGGTAAAGAGGTATGCGGAGAACCTACCAAGATTTTCGGTTGGTGTATCAAGTCACGGCAGATATATCGACAAAGTTACCGCTCTAAAAGCCGTCTTCTCGCCTGAAACTAAATTCCACTTCATCGTTGGATATGATACTTTGGTAAGAATCTTCGACCCTAAATACTATACAGATTTTCACGCGGAATTACAGGAGTTGTTTGTTGATGCTCGCTTTATTGTAGCAAATCGAGCAGAAGCAGATACCAAAACAATAGAGACATTCATGGTGCAACCGGAGATTCGCCAGTATACCCCTTACGTTTCCTCCCTCTTCTTACCCGATGTTTATGCCTACATGTCCTCAACAGAGGTCCGTGAACTGTTGGAGCAGGGCAAGGCCATTGAACATCTTGTGCCCACCAGTATCCTTGCCATGCTTAACCGAAGCCTCTCTAAACCCACTCATACGGAATAACAGGCTTGCTCAATTTCCCGCAGCTATAGACTTGCGCATCTAAATGCGCGCAATAAAGACAGGATTTACGTGAACCATTTTGGGCGGATTGTCGGAAATATTGACACGTGTCAGCATTTTTTTCCATTGCCTCTTGATGGACTTTGGAAAGTCCGCTATTAACAGATTTGCTGATGACGTGTGCCATCTTTCGGTCTTGTGTATTTTTCTCTTCAACGTTATCGCCAGTTTTTTGTAAATATAACATAATTTTACCTTATGCTTATGAGAAAACTCATTTTTAATTAAACGTTTTTTTATTTAAACGTTAAAAATAAGATAAGGTTGCGGTTCATATAGGACCCGCCTTTAATTGAAATCATATCAATATGTTTATGTTTTACCACATTTTTTTGTAATTACCGTCTCATTGTGTCAAATAATATACACTACCGCTGAATTTTTCGGTTATTTTGGTGTTTTTGTTATGGCACGGTTCTTGCAACGTTAGTTTATTAAGGATTCATAAATAAATCCGAAACCGATTTTCATATACTTTCGTTTATTTTATCAATACTTTCGGTGACAGGCTCGATTTGAGCATATCGGGGGTTGATAGAGGGTAATTATAGAAATTTTATTATAATGAGGAGAGCTTATCATGTTTAACGGTGTAGAAATCATCATAGGTGGTTTGGGAGCCCTCATCGGGATTGGCGGAGGCTATCTGGTACTTTCTGCATTTTTTGCAGGCATCCGACATATCGCGAAACCCAATACCGTTGAAGTTGAGGAGACAGTTCCGAAAAAATAATTCTTCGGCGTACAGGTTACGCCGAAACGGTTTGACATTTGAAGGTTTTTGTGTTATAATTTCATTGAGTATCTGATAGGAAGCCTACGATTTGCTCCCAACGCTCAAGATATTGTAAGACAGGACGAAGTTTACATTAAAACGAACAGCGGCAGACATGCAGTATCGCTCGCTCCATTCATGGAATGTTACGCCTATGGAAGCGCGGGAACTTCAAAACCGGCTTCGCACGCAGGTGATTAAGACAGATCAGTTTGGGACAATTAACACCGTTGCTGGGGTAGACATAGGGCTGAAAAAGGACATTGCGCGCGCATCCGTGGTAGTCCTCAGTTTTCCCGAATTGCAGGTGGTGGATAGCGAAGTTGCAGAGTGTCCTGTTCGTTTTCCTTATGTACCGGGGTTGTTATCCTTCCGAGAAATTCCGCCACTACTGAAGGTATTTTCACAGTTGCAAACGGAACCAGACTTGGTGATAGTGGACGGACAAGGCATTGCGCATCCGAGGCGATTTGGACTCGCATCACACTTAGGACTGATTTTGGATAAACCGGCGATAGGGTGTGCGAAATCTCGGCTCTGTGGACAATACACAGAACCCAAGCAGGAACAGGGATCCTACACAGACTTAATTGATAAAGGCGAAGTGATTGGTGCCGCTGTCCGAACCCGCACAAACGTTAGCGTGGTTTATGTATCTATAGGACACCGGATCTCCTTGGATTCAGCACGCACATTGACTTTGAGGTGTTGCCGAGGTTATCGCCTGCCTGAGACGACCCGTCATGCGCATAAGGCTGCATCTGGTCAAACTCCCCAAAATATGCTACTGTTTCCAACACAATGAATGATAGTAATCCGCTGCACTGGTCATTTGACTACAATTACGGTGCACAAAATCCCCATTTTACACAAGAATTAATCGAGACGCTCCGTGGATACGACCCAGAAGCTAACGCACATAGCAGGCAGAGGGTTCAGAGGATGGCGCACGTCTACAATGTGCTACCGAATTATTGGCGTGGCTATAACAGAAGCAATACCGATGGGCAGCTGAGCATTGGAACAGCTATCATTGAACGGTATAAAGATGCTGATCTGTGGCACTATTCTGTCCAATATGAGAATACGACGAGTGGTGAAAATCTACAGATGCAATTCTGTTGTAGTGATGAACCTTATCGTCCTCTCAGGGACAGTTGGCGTGTTGATGCTCGAAACAATGGGGTCGATGCATATTCCCGATTAACTTGTGAAGGTCATCTTACTTCAGATAGAGAGGTGAAGCTTCGCATCAACGATACTGAAATAGGTGCTGGAACTGTGGACGGATCCGCCAAACTGACGTGCAATTGGGCACTTTTTGACGTAATTCCTGCGCTTGTGCAGACAATTCAAGCATCAGAAGATAGGGTAGACATTGCCCTGTTGGAGGACTTGGAGCAACTTAGACTGAAAAGCAAGCTCGGGTTTCTTGCGTCGATACAGGCACCAATTCCGCTTGATGGATACTACGTTTACGGTGCTGGACTTCTGCCTTCATACTGGTGGCTTGATGGCTACGGGAACGTCGCGATTGCTTCAACTTTTTTCGAGACGCTGGTACTCAAAGGGAGCGTGGAGTAAGTCGTATGCCTCAACGTCCTAATATCCTCTTTATTAACACCGATCAGCATTCATGGGACGCTCTCTCGGCTCATGGTAATCCGTATCTTCACACACCGAATATTGATGAACTTTACCGGAATGGGACCTCCTTCAGCCGGTCGTTCTGTACGGATCCTGTGTGTGCTGCCGCTCGTTCCAGTTGGGCAACAGGTTTATATACCTCGGAAACAGGGGTGCCGTTTAACGGTGGACACCTACATCCAGAAATTCCTGATTTAGGTCAATTGCTCAACACAAGTGGCTACAAGGCATTCCACTGTGGCAAGTGGCACGTTCCTGGGAGAGATGTCCGTGAGAGTTTTCAGACACTCTATTACGGGAAGCAGGATATTGGGGCAGGCGGTGCTGCGTACTACGACTCAGCGTCTACCCACGCAGTGGCTGATTTCTTGACGAACTATGACGGCAATGAACCGTTTTATCTCCAGATTGGTTATGTCGATCCTCACGACGTGTGCGAGTATTTGCACAACCATGAGGAAAAGCGTATCCCAAATCCGCTGGAACAGGGGATTGTTTCGGAAGATGTCTTACCACCGCTTCCAGAGAACTTCGACTATGATGAACGGGAAACGGTGTTACACAAGGTTTGTCGGAGGGTTGATGACGCGCTTATTCACGCAGCTATTCTTAAAGGGGTCCGTAACTGGGATGAGTTCCATTGGCGTTACTTAAGATGGAACTACTACAGATTCATTGAAAAAGTTGATGCTGAGATTGGAAGGGTGCTCAGACTGCTACGAACGACGGGTCTGCATGAAAACACACTCATCATTTTCAGCGCGGACCACGGTGAGGCGTGTGGGAGCCATCAAATGTTCCAGAAATTCACGCTCTACGAGGAAAGTGTCCGGGTTCCGTTCATTGTGGCGTGTTTGGGCGATGGTATTGCTGTAGAGAAAGATCAGTTTGATGAGACGCACTTTATTTCGGGTGTAGACTTACTGCCGACTGTCTGTGATTATGCCGGTATCGATGTGCCTGAACGGGTACAGGGAATGAGCGTCCGCCCTCTTGTAGAGGGGAGAGAGGTTCCTTGGCGTGATTATGCCTACATAGAAAGCAATTATTGGGGACGCGCTGTTGTCACCGAGCAGTACAAATACGTTACAGAATATAAACCACAAGCGGTGGAGGATTTCTCACCGCCTGGCCCTGATGCCGAACGACTCGGACTCGCGCAGCTATTTGACCGACAGAATGATCCGGGAGAGACAAAAAACTTAATAGGAAACGCAGCGGACAATGAAGTCGTTAAGATATGCGAAGATAATCTACTTGCTCAAGAAGCTAAACTTCATCGGCAACAGATCGTGCATCCAAGCCCGAAAAGCGTAATATCGAATTGGGGTGAACGTTTAAGGGCATACTGGGAGCATGGTAGATAGGATATAAAAAAATAAATTTATTAGTATAGACTTAAAAAACTCAGGACTTTGGAAAAATGAATATCTTCTCAAAACGCTTAAATCGACTCCCGCCCTACATGTTTGGCAAACTTAAACAATTAACACACGAACGCCGACAGTTGGGGATAGATATTATCGATTTGGGGATGGGAAATCCCAATCAGCCGACGCCTCAACCTATCATTGATAAGTTGAGTGAAGCGGCGCAGGAGCTTCGCAACCATCGTTATTCTGCTTCACGCGGTATCTTCAATCTCCGCAGGGAAGTTAGTTGGCATTATGAACGCAGATTCGATGTTCATATTGACCCGGATGAAGAAGTCATTTCTGTTATCGGAACTAAAGAGGGGTTAGGACACTTGGCGTTAGCCTTGATTGACAACGGCGACTTGGCGATGGTACCGAATCCGACGTTTCCAATTCACACCTACAGCATTGTGCTTGCCGGTGGAAGCGTTGTGAGTATACCACTTACGGAAGAGAATGACTTCATTCCGTCGCTTACTGAAATCACACGCGATATTTGGCCGAGACCTAAGGTGCTAATTCTAAGTTTCCCACATAACCCGACGGGTGCTGTCGTTGACCTTGGATTCTTCGAGGAGGTTGTCGCGTTCGCGAAACGTCAAGAGATCATAGTAATCCACGACTTGGCTTATGCGGACATCGTTTTTGATGATTACAAGGCACCAAGTTTCCTACAAGCAAAAGGTGCGAAAGATGTCGGTATTGAATTTTTCTCTTTGTCGAAATCCTACAATATGGCAGGCTGGCGATGTGGGTTTGCGGCTGGAAATCGTGAGATTATTGAAGCACTTGCCCGGATTAAAGGGTACTACGATTACGGGATTTTCGCGCCGATTCAGGTTGCTGCGATTATGGCACTACGCACACCAGAAGATACGGTGATGGAAAACGCTGCGGTCTATCAAAAACGTCGCGATGTGTTGGTTGAGGGATTAAATCGAATTGGATGGCAGGTCCCAAAACCTCAGGCTTCTATGTTTGTTTGGGCACCGATTCCTGAAGCGTGGCAACACCTCTCTTCTATGGATTTCTCAATGAAACTCCTTAATGAGGCGGAAGTCTGTGTCTCTCCGGGTGCGGGATTTGGGCATAACGGTGAGGGGTATATCCGAATTGCGCTCGTGGAGAACGAGGATCGGATACGTCAGGCGGTGCGTCAGATTCGTCGGGCATTGTTCGGTTAATTGTAAGAAAGTGCCAAATACCAAATACTGGATAGATATGTATAAAAATTATACATATCAACGCCAATATGTATAAAAATCGCCGAAAATTATACATGTCCAGATGGATACGCATAAAAATTATACATATCAACGCCAATATGTATAAAAATCGCCGAAAATTATACATGCCCGGTTGTTAAGACTGGCGACGACAATGCCTCAATTCAATCCAAATCTTCCATGGAACGATATTCCTGAACTTCCGCCCGCTGTGGATCTTGAATCGCGTAACATTCTCAAAGCATGCATATCGGCGATGACTGAGCTTTCGAGGGCAAATGCCTTGGTGAAAAGGCTGCCAAACGAAGAAGTTTTGGTAAATACATTACCGCTTCAGGAAGCTATTAACAAGCCTCTTATCAACTTGTTGTCGATTGATACTACAGAGGAGGCTCTAACAAGATAGAATACGTCACACGGTACGTCATATACAAGATGTACCATGCGAGCGTTGGTTACATTACTCCAGTCCCCACTCCTTTTTCGCTTCTTCAAAGGAAATTTTTTGGCTGCCTGTGTGAGAAATCGGGTTTTTGCCGATCCATCGTTCATCAATGGGATCTTCTGCGGGTTGGAATCGGATGTCACAACTGATACGCCACCGGTCGGAGAGGTTTTTCGTAGAGGTGTGCATCGTGTGCATTGTGAAGATAATGACATCGCCCATCTGGAAATCGGCAGTCTTCCACTCACCCCCATACTGATCGCTAATCTCCATCGGGTCGCGCCCGAAATGTCCGGGTGTGCCGTCTTTATCTACATCCGTTTCACCGTAGGTACCCCGAACAGGTGCGAAACTGGGTAGGTTGTGGGAACCGACTAATACAGTTAACGTTCCCATTGTTGCAGGCACATCACCGAACGGTACCCAACAGGTATGCAGCTGCCTTGACCCTCTTCCCATATAGACGAAATCGAAATGTGGTCCTGACCAGACGGTGGGTCGGATAAACCGGAGCCATTTGTAATCAAACGTTCTGGTATCGCCACCAAAGAAGGTTCGGAAGAATTTGAAGAGTTCATCGCCTTCCAAGACTGCTTGTACATCCGGATGGTGCGTAACTTCGCGCGTCCCCATCGTCCGTCCGGGACTTCCTTCACCAGCGAATGCTTCCATGATATCCGTGTCGGGTTTGAAGACGTCGTCTTTCCCGTTCCAATTGGCGTATTCAAGGATCGCACGTCGTCCCGCAATCACCTTTTCTCTGTCTATTAAACCGCGAACGAGTAGATACCCGTCTTCCGCTATTTGTTGGTGTAAGCCCTCTGCTGAGTCGAGGACGGCGTTGCAGTCCCGCAGTACACCGAGATGTGGACCGGGGAAGGTGAGTTCATGGTCTCCTAAAAAAACGGTTTCTGCCATTATTTTCCTCCGAATTGTGCCACCTTTGTATAATATTTAACGTACCGTCAATAAGGTTTAAATACTATCTATGTCCTGTGTGATTGTTCAAATCATAGTTGCAATATTTTAACAAAAGTTGGCAATTAGTGCAAGGATATAACTTGGTATTCAGTTCTCAGTTCTCGGTTGTCAGTTTTCAGTTTTAGGTGGGGTGAAATACATTTTAAGGGAAAACCGGCAAGGTTAGGAAACCTCGCCTACCGAGAGGAGAGGTATTTTCCGCTGGAATGTCAACAGATTTTTATAATTCACCATAAATGCTCCAAGGATATAACTCATTGGCAAGAGCATTCAGTTCTCAATCCCATGAACTTCTCTCTATGACTGTACCGTGTGATAAGATATTGTCTGAACCAAGATTCACAGGATTTGTAGGATTTTCGGGATTATAGTTTCGTTCGTATTGGCGTTTGGCTTTTATAGAACAGGATTCTTTAATATAATGTCGTTGACCCAAGGGCAAGTAACTGATAGAATCATGTCATTCAGCGTTCGCACTAAGCAATTACAGCAGATTTTACAATTACTGATACTCCCTGAACTGAAGAGTGAAGCATTTCCGACGAAATATGTGGGGTCTGACTTATGAAAGAATATTTGGAGATTCAGAAGCCTGAACTTGATTATACTTACGAGTTTGGAGTCGATCAACTTTCTCTCATGTCCGAATGTCTGGAGGCGCACGGCTTTGCGATTATCAAAGATGTTTTGCCACCAGCGTTAGTGGATATTCTAAAACAGGCGGTTTTTGATGGGACGGATCCGAAAAGTGAATTAAAGCCTGGAGAGAGCAGTACCCGACACGCTTGGATTGAGTCTGGACCGGGAACTTGGAAGGTTTTAGAATACGAGCCGTTTATGAAAATCCATCACCATCTGATTGGCGCAGAGGAATTGACGCTCCACCGGTCTGCTGCTATTATTCGGATGCCTGGGTCTCAGCCTGTTGCTTGGCATACTGACTGGTGCGGGTTTTCTACGGATACGCCGAAAAATTCGGGGGACGTGCTGAACCGTGGACTCTGGCCCTCAGGCAAATGGTTCTATTTGACGGGTTCTCGTCCGGAACACGGTGGTTTATGTGTGATTGAAGGCTCTCACGTGGAGGATTGGGAGGGACCTGAAGGTTTCAACTTGACGGCAGACAAGCGCTCCTTTTACAAGGAGGGTGAAGAAGAGAAGGCCTATGTGGGTTTTGACATTCCGGGGTTAGTGCCGCTCTTCACGAATCCTGGGGATATGATTGTGTTTGCGCACCGGACGTATCACGGCGCGTTTCCGAACCAGATTGACGAGATTCGGTTGTCGTGCGGTGTGGGTTTTCGGAGTCGAGACCATCATATTGATATTCCGTGGGAGATTCCTGAGGAAGGTAAGCAGTTCTTAGCGGATCTACCGCCACATCTGCATCAGTACACGCATGGGTATACGAGTATTGATATAGGTTGGCGGGAATAGACTTTCTATTATGTAGGATAGGCAGAAAGTCGGCGATGTGTTTCAGGTAGTGCGCCGTTTTGGAGCCAAGTGATGGGGTGTTCCTCTGTCCGGTCTGGATTCACCCAGATGATGTTTCTGATTTCGCCGACTTGTAAGGATGCTTGTGCGAAAAGACCTCGGACGGTTTCATCAAGTGAAATGACGGTCTGATCGGTTGCTAATGCTGCTTGGAGGAGATGCGAGTCTTTTTGCAAGGCTTCAACCTCTCTTTCACGAGTTGCTGTTGACTCAATTTCGTCAGACAATACCGTGTTTTGCGGAGGATTGATATAAACAAATCTCTTTCTGGCAATCATTGATTTTAGCCAGGCAGCTGCAAAATTCGATTGATGTTTGTCCCATTCCTCGGACAGTTCATAAGTCATTACAATGTGATGAGGAGATTCATCTCGAAAGGTTTCAAGAAATTCGGTGCAGTTAATTGATACTGACGCAGTTGCTCCTTTGCCACCGGCAGCACGGGCAACCGAGGCATTCACAACGAGTCGTTTTAAACCTCTTGAGCGCATACTATGTCCCTTCAACGAAACGCGACTGCGCTGCTTTTATGTAACGACTCTGTGTTTTGAGATCAACATCGTCAAAATCTTCGGGCCAATCTCCGTAAGCTCCTGCTTCGTCTAAGTCGGCACTGTTAACTTCGGTGACACCATCTTTGTTCCGTGAGAACCAGTGCAATTTGACTAACTCCGGCGAGAGATCTCCTTCAGCAACAAGCGTTTGAATTCCTAAAAGTAGTAGCGAACTGTGTGTCTCTGCTACGACGCGAACGCCTCGTTTTGCCGCGTCTGCCAGCACTTGCGCAAGCGCGACTTGTGCGCGAGGGTGGAGGTGTAACTCGGGTTGTTCGAGATAGACTAACTGTCCGGGTTCAGCAACAATCACAGCGACTAAAACAGGTAGGACTTGAGACACTCCTATTCCGACATCAGCTATGCTGACCATGTCTACCTGGTCAGTCCTGTCATGCAGAAGACGCCCAACCTGAAGTTCAATGCCGACGTCTCCGATTTTTTGTGTGCCTATTTGTCCTGTTAAACCAAGGGTATGAAGGGCATCAGCAATCGTTTTCAGGCGTTCATCTTTTGTCTCTTGCCACTCGTGAATGATACTTGCTGCGTAATGTTCAAATGTGCCGGGATACTGGGGACCGGTGCTAGTAAGTTTGTAGATGCGTTCTGGGTTGCCGCGTAAACCGGGGAGATGGATGCTGTTGAGAATACTGGATTCAAAGTCAGGGGTAACAGTGAAAAACATATAACGTTCTTTGAATCCAAGGACTAAAAAACACCGGAAACGCTTCACTGTCTCAACATCCTTGGGAATTGCGAGTCGTTCAATCGCTGATTTGATTTCTGCGGACGACATCTCAGGATACAAAGTTAAACGTTCAGGAGATGGGGTATGGTTGTTTTTTTTCCGCTCCTCTGCTGTCATTTTAATAAGTTCTATTCTATTTTTCCCTTTTCTGTAAGTCGTCGCCACTGAGTGAGAAAAATCATGCCCCTGAATCTCAATCCGAACCTGAAAACGATCAGTATCCTCTTCGCCAACTAACTTGGACAAAAATTGTTCCGCCAATGTAAACTGAACATTGGGTCCATCAAGTAACAAAGGTCCCGGATCATAGGGTGCCTCCAGTGTCTGCTTTAGCATCAAGAAGGGCTGCATGATGCTGGATTTCCCGGAACTGTTCGCGCCAGCAAGGATCGTCAGCGGGCGGATGTCAATTGCACACTCCTCTGCTATGGATTTGAAACCCTTGACAGCTATCTTGGTAATGCTTTTGAGCTTTTCTTCCGACATGTGGAACTTGCTCCTTGTGCTAATCATTCACTTAATCAGTTACTTTTCAACCTTCTGACTACAGACGATACTGCTAAGTGCGGGATTTCTTTCAGACACATTTGGTGTATTAATCGCCTAATTAATCGCCTAATTAATCGCCTAATTAATCAGTTACTTTTCGGACGTACTTAGTTCCTCTTCCCTTTCCTACCGCAGTGAATAAACCTTTGTTGGTCAAATCTGCCAGTTCTGTATAGGCAGTCTGGCGCGAGACATTGTTAATCTCTACGTATTTCTTTGTCGCAATTTGTCCGTTCTTTTGGACATAGGAAAAAGCATTTTTTTGACGTTCATTTAATTGCTCTGAAATGTCGTCAATTTCAATATAAGTTGTCTCTTGAATTGGGGAAGCAAAGATGATTTTGGTCTCAAGTGGGTGAAACTTATAACGCGGTACTTTGTTTCCCCACTCCTCAGATAACCTTCGCATCATCCGGATACCAGCACCGTATCGTTCAATGAACCCAACATCGTACATCAATTGGCTCAAAATAGGATTTACCGGTTCATGAACGGGTTCCTCTGGACTCACACCTTCTGGAAAAGTGCCGGGATTAATAATCTCAACGCGGTTATCAAATATGAAAACTCGGACATCCGCGGGTTTCTGATAGTTGCGATGAATCAGGGCATTGATAATCGCTTCCCTTAATGCCTTAAGCGGATATTCAAATTTATCGTCTCGTTGGAAACTCCTTGAGGTCCGAAAACTGAGGAGTCTGATATTTTTCCTTATAAATTCCTCGGCAGCATCAACCAACTCCCAGAGTGCCCCAGAGCAATCCAGTCGATCAATGACAGGATGGGTAACCGATGTTCCTTTGAATCTGACAACCCGCAATTGGGCATTGTAAAAGAATCGCTGTGGATACTTGCCAAAAAAGAGAATACCGGCGTTCGTAGGTGTTCCGTCTGCCCTGCTACCATCAATGTTTCTTAACAGATCGGTCAAACTCATGTCGTGCGGTTTACTAACGTTTCGGATCTCTTCTCTACGGGTTAAATACCATCGAACCTTTTCCTCATCTATATCATCAATTCCGGCGTTCGCGATTAAGAGACCATCCCAGGTTTGTCCAGTGGTGTTAAGGTGCATCTGGGCAATCTCTTGTGGGGACATGACGCGATTGCTATTCCCAATTCTTTTGTAGCATCTTCCTCTAACGGACACAGGTTTTATGGAAGGTTCGGTAATGTGTATTGACAAAACTGATTTGCCGTCTACTTCAACCGATTGAATTTCCGGGGTGGTGTGCGGCTCAGTCGCTTGGGAAATTCGGTTTGAGATGTCTCTTAGTGTCTCTTTGCCAATCGTGATTCCATTGATTTCCTGCCTATCAGAAACACCTATAAGAATAGTACCGCCTTCGGTATTAGCAAAGGCAGCAGCGGTCTCAATGGTTTCCCGATCAAAGCTCTCTTTGAATTCGGTTGTGGCGTTTTCGCCTTGTGCAATGCGTTGTTTGAGATCTGCGGTTTTCATAGCTTTTAATAACTCTCGACACCTACTCTTCTTCCCAAAAATTTTCACAAGAAAGGGTTTTTCCGCCCTCTAACTCTAACTTAACTTATTAGGACTTACGCAGAAAGCAGTAATTTGGGTATTTTTAACCCCCTAAATCCCCCTTATCAGGGGGACTTTAAGAGGAAATGCGTAAGTCCTACTTATATAAGTGCAGTTTCACAACTGCACCTATTAGATTCGGGAGAGCGTTTTCTCTATAGGTCTCCGATGTAGCAGGCGACGAAGAAGAGGGCAAAGTAGTAGACGACTGGATTTATTTCTCTTCCACGTCCGGTTACTAACTTGAGAAATGCCAAGGAGATAAGCCCGAAGCCGATGCCGTCTGTGATGCTGAAGGAGAGTGGCATCATTAGCATTGTAAGGAACGCAGGGATCGATTCTGTGATGTCTTCCCAATCAATTAGGCTGACGTTCCTGAGCATCAATCCGCCGACAACAATGAGGGCTGGTGCGATAATTGGATAAAGTATCGTGGTTTGGGTGATCGCATATCCACCACCTATAATCTTAATGAGGGGGATGAAGAAGAGAGCAAGCAACATAAAAAGCCCTGTAAAGACAGCGGTGAGACCTGTCCGTCCACCTACTGCGATACCTGTTGCGCTTTCGATGTAACATGTAACGGTCGAGGTGCCGAGGAGCGCACCGCCGACAGTACTTCCCGCATCCGTTATCAATGCTTTCCTTGCTTTTGCAAGTTTTCCCTGCTCAAGCAATTCCGCTCTATAGCCGATAGCCGTGAGCGTACCGATGCTGTCGAACATATCAATAGCAAAGAATACAAAAACAACAGAAATCAATTCCAGTTTAGCGAAGATATTCGGCAGTTGCAGTTTGAAGAATGTCGGTGCGATAGAGGGTGGGAGTGCAGCAACACCCTCAAACTTGGCGATTCCAAAGATGAGATTGGCAACAGCAGAAACTAAGATACCGATGAGGATTGCCCCTCGAATCCGGCGTGCCATGAGTGCGAGCGTTACAGCGATACCGAACAGAGAAAGCAAAACTGGGGTTGATAAAAGATCACCACGGGTTACATACGTTGCGGAATGTCTTGTAATGATTCCACTCATCTGCAAACCGATGAAGGCGATGAAGAGTCCAATTCCGATAGCAATTGCGTTCTGAAGTGAGGACGGGAGGGCATTCATAATCGCTTCACGGATCCCAACGAATGAAAGGATAAAGAACAACAAACCTGATATGAAAACGATACCTAATGCCTCTTGCCAAGGTAAGTTTAAACCTTGACAGACGTCAAACACAAAATAGGCGTTAAGACCCATACCGGGTGCTAACACGACAGGATAATTGGTTAGAAACGCCATAGAAAATGTTGCGATTGCACTGGAGACACAGGTCGCAACCAAGACGGCATCATAATTCATACCGGCTAATGAAAGCAGCGAGGGCTGAACGAAAATTATATATGAAATGGTCATAAAGTTCGTTAAACCTGCAACCAGTTCACGCCTCACGGAAGTGCCGGCCTTTTTTAACTCAAATAATTCTTCGAGTAACATCTCTCCTCCTTATCTTTGGATAATTTGTGTCAACAATTGCCTCCTCTATAACAGCGATTCGGAGATCCTTCCTATGAAGAAAAATTCGGCTGTAGTGCGCCATAAGGCAACTGTTCACCTTTCAATCCAGCGAGTAGATTCTCTGCCGCCATCGTCATCATTTTCATCCGCGTTTGGAAAGTCGCACTACCGAGATGCGGTGCAACAATAAGGTTATCTAAACCGAGTAGCGGATGGTCGGTGTTGAGTGGTTCGGGTTCCGTTACGTCAAGTGCGGCACCGGCAATCTGTCCCTCTGTAAGTGCATCGTACAACGCGTAGTGGTCAACAACAGGTCCTCTGGCGATGTTCACCAAGATTGCGGTGTTTTTCATCAATTCGAGTTCGGCTTTGCCAATCATGTGGGTCGTGTCTTCTGTCAGAGGGACGTGGAGCGAGACGTAATCGGATTCTCGAAGGAGTTGTTCCATGTCAGCGTATTCAACGCCGAGTTCTTCTTCCCAATCAAGTCTGCGTTCGCGTTTGTAATAGAGCACCCGCATGTCAAAAGCCAAAGCGCGTTTTGCGACCGCATGACCGATGCGTCCCATACCGACAATACCGAGCGTCGCATGATGTACATCGTATCCCCAGAGGATGTTTGGATCGTAATAGAGCCACTGTTTCGCTTGAACGTGTTGGTCGGCAGGCACAATTTTTCGTGATGCGCCGAGCAGAAGTGCCATGGTCATATCTGCGGTTGTATCAGTGAGGACACCCGGTGTATGCCCGATCCCAATCCCCCTTTCTCTACAAGCCTCAACATGGACATGATCATAGCCGACCCCAACGACGGAAACAACTTTGAGGTTGGGGGAGGTAGCAATCATCTCAGGTGTTACAAGTTCGTGTCCATAGGTCATTAGACCGTCAAGTGGTGGAATCTTTTCGGCGATAGGCGGTAGGATTGCGCTTGTATGCCACATGTCGACTTCACATTCTGCGGTTATCTTAGCGAGGATTTCATCTCGAATAGGACGTGTAATAAAAACTTTGAATTGTGCCAAGATTTATCTCCTTACGACTGGCGGTAAAAGATGCGTATCGGTGTGCCGTTGAATCCGAATTCTTCTCTAATATTGTTGACAAGGTACGCCTCATACGGTTGACGTATCCGATGCAGGTTTCGTCCGAAGATGAGAAAAGTGGGAGGCTTTGCCTCTATCTGTGTAATATATTTGAGTGCTGGGCGCACCCCCTTGACCCGCGGCGGTGGATGCATATTCCGCAATTCAAGGAGCAGCTGATTGAGGTCTGGCGTCGGGATACGGGTGCAATACTCGCGATATACCTCAAGGGCAATCTCCAATATATGCGTAACGCGTTGTCCCGTAACAGCAGAGACGAAAACCCGAGGAACATAGCCGAGCTGTGGGAGTTGGGCATCTATTCTATCCATAAACACTGGGTGTGTTGTGTTATCCTTTTCAATCAGGTCCCATTTATTCAGAACTAAAACTGAGGCTTTTCCCTGTCGCTCAATGAAGTTAGCGATTGTCTTATCTTGTTGTGCTATTTCCTGTGTCACGTCAAGTACAAGGACAGCAATATCGCTTTGGCGGATGCTATGGATCGCACGCTGGACGGTTACCGATTCGAGTTCGTCGTCAATAGCCGATTTACGCCGCATCCCTGCTGTGTCAACCACCTCAAACGGGATGTTGTCGTGAACGATGCGGATATTTACGGCATCGCGCGTTGTTCCGGGTCGGTCATCAACAATCATCCGTTCTTCGCCCAACAGGTTGTTGATAAGCGATGATTTTCCGACATTAGGTCTACCGACAATTGCGATTTTCATTGCGGTAGAGGCGTTATCGGGTGTTTCATCCGTATCCGGTAGAACCTCCACGACTCGGTCAAGGAGTTCTTTAATTCCATCGTTTTGGACACACGATATCCACGCTGGCTCTGAGAACCCGAGCGTGTAAAACTCCGCAGCTTCATTGCGAAACCGTTCGCTATCTACTTTATTGACGACAAGGAAGATGGGTTTGCCAGCAGCCCTAAGTTTATCAGCGACAATCATATCGTGAGGCATAATACCTGTTCGAGCATCGACGACAAACAAGACGAGCGTCGCCTCAGTTAAAGCGGCATCCACCTGCAACTGGACGTTATCAATAAGCCGATCATCTGGATCAATGTCTAAGCCACCGGTATCAACAATGGTAAAAGGACGGTCATCCCATTCAACGTCGGCGTAGTTTCTATCGCGCGTTACACCGGGTAAATCGTGGACGACAGCGACTTTACGTGAAGCACGTGATTTTTTGGGACGCTGCGCGCTTTTGCCCTGTGAAGTCTCATCCCCATTGATTTCAAAATCGGTGTTTGCCTGTTGTGGGCGTACGCGGGCAGATGCTGCAATTCGATTGAAGAGCGATGACTTTCCGACATTAGGTCTACCGACAATTGCAACAATCGGACGTCCGGTTTCCATTAGTTTTCCTCCAACGCATTGGTCTCAGCAGGTGCGTTTTTCACGTGTTGATCCATCGTTAATGCTCGCGAAACGGCGATAATGGATTTTATCACAACAATGATAGGAATTGCAAGTAATACGCCCCAAAAACCGAGAACAGTTGCCCCGACAATCACACCGAACATAATAAGTAATGGATCTACATCAACAGCATCGCTCATGACTTTAGGTGAAACCAGCGAGTTATCAATGGTCTGGACCCCAAAGGCGACACCAATCATAATAGCAGAACGCACAAGAAAATCGACGACCCCAAAATCTCCGGCTGCGAGTCCCATTAGCATTGCCAGAAAGGCGATACCGCCACCAATAAAGGGACCAAAGGTAGGTATAACATTACAGATACCAGCGAGTAAACCGACAACCAAGGCAAACGGCACACCGATGATGCTGTAGGCAATGCAGGAGATTGCAGAAATAATAGCGATAACTGTGACTTGTCCTTTCAGGAACTGTTGGAGATTTTTATCAATTTCGCGCAGATAGCTTTTGACGGCATCACGACGACCGTCGGGCAGCAGTGAGATAAAACTGCGGATATAGTTATCAAAGGATTGATTTGCATAGACGAACACAATGAATGAGAGCAAGAGTGTTGCCAGAAATCCGCCGAATCCAAAAGCGATAGATCCCACGAACCCTGACACCCATTTCACAGCTTCACCACCGGTTTGGGCAATTGCGGGTATCCGTTCGGTGAGATATGCACTAATCTGCTCAACAATTGGCTCATCTCTATAAGTATCCGTTATACCTGTCTGACTGATAGCAAACTGTCTCCATCCGGATGTTAGCTCAACACGATGTCGGAGAACAACCCGATCTCCAGCATATAGCCCTGAAGGAGTAGTCGCTAACAGAGTAACTTCCGTTGTCCCTTCCGTTTTGTGCCAATTGTCGAGACGATTCCATGCATAGAGTCCATCGGACGTCCCTGCGTATAATTCAATATCAGAAACTTGGGGACCACCAACATCTCCGACCTTTGCTTCGGCACCTGCAAGTGTGTAAACCGTATGTGTTATTGGGGGAAGCGGATCCCATCCAAGAGAAGATTCTTCAAGGTACCAATACACTGTAGTCTCCGATCCCGAACCATTATGTGCTGTACTGGCGACATAAGTTATCCTGTTGCCATTGGTATCCTCAATAGAGGTGACACTGACGATGGATTTTTCTCCATAAATAGTTGGGGCGACTTCACTCCACGTTCGTCCTGCGTCTCTGCTTGTGTAGAGTCCCTTTTGTGTTCCGACGTAGATTCGCGTGCTATCCCAATGTGGCGTGTTAACAGCCTGAACGGAGGCTGTGTCAAAAGGAGCACCTTCTACCTTGTGCCAACTTTGTGGTTGGATTAATTGAACGTTTCCATCAGCCCTGATTACCTCAATACTGTTGTCAGAAAGGGTCTTATAGTATCTGTACAACCCTCTCTGGGTGCCAGCATAGATAACGTTTTCACTTGTTGTAAGTGTCTGTATTCGTTTGCCGAGGAGCCCACCGTTTGTGATACCGATACGAGAGCGTGTGCCCGGCGTGTCCGTTTGAATTTCGTAGACCCCGTGGTTTGTGGCGATATAGAAGGTTTCCGCTTGCTGTTTTCCTGCATTGGGAGAAGTTTCTGCTTCGTCTTCGACTGGATTAACACTGATAGCAATAGCCGTAAATGTCTCTCCGGTGACATAAGGCAGAACTGTTTCGTAATAAAACTTCATTAACCCGCTGCCCATTTGCCTTGCTTGTCTACTTACTTGTCTTCCAGTGTAGAAAAGCGCGCCGCCGCAGACCACCAGAATCAACACGGTAGCGATGCCGCGTTGATACTCCTTTTTAAAGGGGAGTGCATTCCAAAGAAATCTGAAAACATAGGCGAAAACGAACCCTAAAATGAAGGGGGTCAATGCTCCCAACAGGCGAACAAAAAGCCATACACCTATCGCTACGATCTCTAAGATGACAATGCTTTTTATCTCAATCCAGCGATAAATTCGTGTCAGCAGTACAATCAGGAGTATCGATACTATAGGGTGTAATAACAGGATTCGATTGCTATCGCTGGCGTTGCCTTTGTAGTAAGCGAACGCTATCCACCCTGCGGCGAGCACGACACTGATGATTGCAAGAATAGTTGCCCCGGTAAGTGCGGGTTGTTGTGGATTGACATCGCCTTGGGATTTCATGTTTTATTGGTCGTCAGTTGTCAGTTATCGGTTAAGAGGTGATTGATTTATCCAAGTCACCTCTTAACCGACAACCAAAACCTTTTAGGTCTTATGCTGTCGCTGGTGCTTCGGTTGCGTCTGCAGATTCATATCTCTCAATTACGCCTGCTCCGATGCTGTCACCCCAGACGTTGACTGTAGTTCTGAACCGATCAAGTAGCCAGTCAATAGAGAGAATGAGCGTTATTCCTTCAACGGGTAGGTCAACGGCTCTGAGCACAATAACCATTGTAACGAGCCCTGCTTCTGGAATCCCTGCTGCACCGATGGCTGCTAAGGTTGCGGTAAGCACGATAACGATTTGCTGGGCGGGATCCATGGAAATCGCATAGACCTGTGCGATGAACATAACAGCGACTGCCTCATAGAGCGCGGTGCCATCCATGTTAACGGTTGCCCCCAAAGGTAAAACGAAACTGGAGGTGCGTCTGGAAACGCCGTTCTGGTTCTCAACACCTTCCATGGTTAAGGGTAGGGATGCGCTTGAACTCGCTGTCGAGAAGGCGTTCAATAATGCGGTTGCCATACCTCTAAAATAGGTTAACGGATTTCTACGCCCAAGGAGCAGCAGGAGTATCGGCAAAGCAACGGCACCATGGAAACCGAGTCCCAATAACACCGTGGCACTGTATTTGCCTACTGCAACGAGTTCGGGCCAGAAACCTGCGAACCCTTTTGCCTCACCGATCCTGCCTGCGATTAAACCGAAGATACCGACTGGTGCAACATACATTATCCAGTGGACGAGTTTCATCACAGCTTCATTCAACCCTGAAATCACGGCAATGACAGGTCTACCAATCTCACCGAGCGTAGACAAGGCAGCACCGATGATAAGTGAGAAAAAGATTAGAGGCAAAATGTCAGTTCGCACCATCGCTTTGAAGACGTTTGAGGGAATCATACCCTCTTTGCCGGTCTCCTCATTACCGAGGAACACCTCTTTGATGGTGCCAGCCATAGTCCGCTCCGTTTTGTCGGACATTCTTGTAGCGATTGGCAAACTGATGTCAACGCCTGTACCGGTATTTAGGGGTTCTATCGTTTCAAGACGACCATCAATGAATAAGAGTCGTTCACCACTTTCTGTTGGGACGTAACTGGCATCTTCGGATAGTGGTTGCCACGCTTTCACTGTGGCTGTTGTCCCAGAAATTGATTCGACTTCGCCACGCACGTTCTGGTCAACAAGGGTGATGACATATTTATTGTTATAGGTCCGATTAAATTCCCCGCTCAACTCAACAGTGTGCATCTCAGGACCAGAGAGTGTGTAACTAAGATCGAGACGCTCTTCGCCTTGTGATAGTCCTTTTCCCGGTGAAATGATGTTGACGAGAATCATCCCAATGATAACAGAGATGCCAGTCGTTGCCATGTAGTACAGGACTGTCCGTCCACCGATGGACCCGAGATTTCGGATATCGCCTAAATTTGTTATCCCAACTATCATTGACAAGATGACAAGTGGTACAACTATCATCTTCAGTAGGTTTAGGAATATCTCACCAAGTATTGTTGTGTGGATTGCGAAGCCCGGCACGAACCCGCCAATAATTGCCCCAGCAACAATTGCGATTACAATACCGTAGAGCAGTCCGAGACTGACCTTTGGCTTACTTCCGTTTTCATTCATAGTTATGTTCCTTTTTTAGTTATCAGTTATCAGTTTTTAGTAACTGATAACTGAAAGCGAACGAAGTGAGCGTACTGACAACTGATAACCATTTATTTTCTTATTAACATTTTTCTGGTATTGGTGAAGTCGCCTGCGGTGAGTGTATAGAAATAGACACCGCTTGCAACAGGTTCACCTACTTCATTTTTGCCATCCCAATATGCCGCACGACTCCTGTACCGATAGATACCAGCAGACTGATGCCCCACATCCAACGTCCGAACTAAGACGCCGTTTGCGGCGTAGATATGCAACGTCACGTTAGAAGCTTCAGCAAGTTGATAGGGTATCCACGTCTCCGGATTGAATGGATTCGGATAGTTGTGAAGCAACATCGTTTTCTCTGGAACAAATAATGCCAAGAGCTGCTCCAGAGTAGCGATAGTACGTCGGAACGTAAGAGATCCATCATCCGTCACACGTAAAATATCGAGTGCTTGTTCAACCATTTCAAGGGTGAGACCGGGAGGCAAGGCGACATTTGATGACACAGCAGGTGCTGCTCCACCGTCAAAGTGCTTGGTAATGGTTATGAGATCCAGGACATTGACATCGCCATCTCCGTTGACATCAACGCGTGGGTTTTCTTGCAGACCGGTAACCAATGCATCGGCTACTAATATCAGATCCATGACATTGACTTGTCCATCTTCATTGACATCCCATGGCGATCTGAAAGTCCTTCGATCACCGACGAGAATCATAACCTCAGGCAGTGTAGCGAGAATGGTCTTACCCTCGCTGGAACCCGCCTGAAAGTTCCGTAGCAATACGCGAGTTTCTCCATCTGCCTTCGCTGTGAACGTAGCTGATAACAGCGTTCCAGTTCCGCTTACTCCACCTTCAGAGAATCGCACAGCACTTAAACCGTTGATTCTACCTGTTGTATTATTGATCTCACCTTTCTGAAAACGGACTTGTCCACCATCCTGTTTTAGAAAGATGCCTTCATTGACTCTATCTGCTGTTAGCACATTCGGATCGAACGCAATATCAGTTTGCCATCCTGCCAAATCGGAAACATTCTGTGCTCTTAGGTGGAGTGTGAAGGTATCTCCGGCTCCGAACTGTGTCGTATTTGTGGAAAAGGAGAAACTGGTACCTGGAGGTAACACGGTATATTCGGCACCAGGAGCGAACCCAAAATGCCCGCACCACCCGCCACCACCATCGTGAATAGCCACTAACAGGACGTTTCTCCCTTGTTTCAACGTGACGGGGAAAGATACCTGGTAATCTGTCCTCCACTCCCAGTGTTTCTCGTGAACTAATTTGCCGTTGAGCCAAATCTTGTGACTATTGTCACTGCCAGCAAACATCTTTGTGTCCTGCTCATGAGGTGAATTTAAAGTGATCGAACCATAGACTAAATTTGGTCCATCACTGCCTTTCTTTATTCCGAGAGCGTTCAGCATTTGATTGATGTTATTCCCACCCGTAGGTGAAATTTTGTGGGAAGTCCAGACGCTGGTCCCAACAGGATCGCCTTCTGTTGCTCCATCAGTAGCGACCTGCAACTCCGTCACTTCCCGCCCACTCGCTTGTGCAAGTAAGTCTATATCCCTGAAACTCTCAAATCGTGCTCCGGGGAACAGCACCCATAACCACGGTCCCGTTATTTTCGGACCGCCTTGCGGGAACTTCCCTGGGTTCCCACTCACATCGATAATTATTTTCTCAGCTAACCCACGCAAAGGTGAAAAGTCAGATATAGCATTGTTGTTAAGGGAGAGGCGTTCTAAATTAGTTAACCCCGCGAGAGGAGATACATCCGATATGATATTGTTCCTGAGGTGAAGGTGTTCTAAATTAGTTAACCCCGCGAGCGGAGATATATCCGATATGATATTGTTATTCAGCTCCAACGATTTCAAACGAGTTAACTTCGCGAGGGACGATATATCTTTTATCGAGTTATCGTTTAGTTGCAGTCGGGTCAATTGCGTCAAATTCGCCAGTCCAGGGAGATTCGAGATATTGGAACCATCAATTTCCAACCATCGGAATCTGGGTAACTTCGCCAAGGGGGAGAAGTCCGAGATGGCAGTGCGTCGCGCGTTTATACCCTCTAAACTTCTCATTTCTGCGAGGGGCGATATGTCGGTTACAGGATTACCTAAAATTCCTATTCCGTTCAGTTTTACCAAACCAGTTAGCGGGGATAAATCGGTGATTGTGTTTTCCTCAAGACCGAGCCAATCGACGTTGATTAATCGTGCAAGCGGGGACACATCGGTTATTTTATTTCCTCGCAGCTTGATGTTATCCATACGGACTAATCCAGCCAAGGGCGACAAGTCAGATATTGAATTGTGACGAAATTCTATCCGCTCTAACCTTGTCGCATGCTCAAGACCCGTCAAATCGCTTATACCCTTTTCATCGGCGTCAATACGCGTCAATCTCGCCATGTCTGCCGTCGTAATCGTAGCTCCTGAAGCCTTGCCCAGTATCTCCTCAATGACAGATCTGAGATTGGGATCAGGGATGTAAACACCACCTATAGGGGTCGGCGGTCGGATTCGTTCTTCATCAGGGGGTGTAGGACCCGGCGTATCCCTATACAACGCAGAAACTACCGCGTCAAAGTTAGATGTCCACGCATCACGCTGAACGTTACCCCCTCTTAGCAATCCCGCTAAACCTAAGTTTTGTAAACTGGATTTCTCACCAATCTCGCGCAGAAACGCATCCGTCTCCCATCCAACCGCAGCGGCAGCCCGCGTCGCATCAAGGGG
>CBDHGE010000002.1:0-159273 GCA_965262955.1 Candidatus Poribacteria bacterium | reverse complement strand
CTTTGAGAGCTATCGTTCAACGCTGCCACCAACGGCACGAAAAGCCACTTCGACATCGGAAAACAGTTGTAACACCTTCGATCTACAAGGGACTTGTTCACCACTTCACGGTCTACTGTGCACGTAGATATCCTGTTAGGCTCTACGACCTGGAGCAGGCGAATATCTCCTTTATGCCAGTAGGACGAACCGGTGAGTCTGACCGCGTTCCAGAGTCTTTTGGGGGTGAACGATTTTTTAGACGACAAAGGATGGTAGACTGGGAGATGAGCCAGTGGCATACATCGTGGGGAATTCGAGTGTATACGGGTGTTCCCTCCCAGGGCAATGGCGCGCGATGGCATGACCTTGAGTTTAAATATGAAGCGATCTGTGCTGCCCCGGATGCAGTCCTTGCTTGTATTGAGACACTTGTTGATGTTGTTGCGAATCCACTTCTAACACTGACGAAGTCCGGAGGATTGCGTTTTTCTTGCAGAGTTCCACATTATCTCCATCCGAATACCGAAGAGGCGGAACCGTATATCTATAAACACGTTCCTATACCGGAAAACCCACATCAGCGAGACGTATATCTTGAAATCCTTGGAGAAAAGGGACACAGCCCTTGGGATACACGCTATGAGATTCTGATTGGAGATCTCTTAAATCCGCCTATTATTACCAAAGAAGTACTCTTTGCCCCTATTAATACCCTCCGGGAGGTACTTCACGAACCCGAACCACTTGGAACGGAGAAACTGAAGCCGATTTCACAAGCCGTTAGTGTTTCACCACCGTCCTTGGGTTCATATAGGTTGGATCTCGCAAAAGAGGCACTTTTGAAGCAGGGCTTTTCTTATCTCCAAGAGGAGAACGATTTGCACCACTGGACCCAACATGCCGACAAACGCGATGACACGGATGTATTAATATGGGAGCAAGACTGCGTTGTGTGGATACGGGCATCTACACCGAATGTTGGGTTGCCTACGGAAAACACACCTATTACAGACATTTGGGACGATACCGGTATTTTGCCACCGATCCCCAAGACGGGACTGCCTGTGTCTGAGCAGGTGTTGGCAGTGCGGGAAGGGAAGCTCAGTCCGTTGTCAATAAAACGTCCTTCTCCGGTGTTGCAGAAACCGGAAAACTCCCAGAAGGTTTATGAGAGATTTGAAGAGAATATTAATGAGATACAGGGCATTTTTGACACGGATGCACGTGTCATCGGACTGACTGTCGAGACAGGGGCAAGAAGCAACTATGAAGTGGAGTCGCATCTTCTCAAAAGTGGTGCTGTCAACTTCAACGGAGAATTTCCATTGGTGGAAGAAGCCTCCCAATGCTTCCAGAGACAAAACTTACCATTGCTTGTCCGTCGAAGAAATTACGGATTCCGATGGGATCAAGTGAAACATATACCCGTTGAAGTGCGAATGGAAACGCCTTTCCAACACGGCAATATCTGTGAAGATGCTGAGCGGTGCCTCGCTCTTGTAAAAAAGGGGGTAGATCCGAGTGAAAGCATCTGTCCTAAATGTCCCGTGTATACAGCGTGTCAGGAGCGAGGTTATTTATCGCAATCCGCAGCCTTACAACGTGCTAAGGCACAAATATTTGGGTTTTCGCAACTGCTTGTGGATCCCGAATACGCATCATTAGTAGAAGAAATTCTCCAACCAATTAGTGACACGGAACGTCTTTGTATCATTGATGAAGTAGAAATAACTGAAATGTTTCTCGGATGTGGTATATCCAAGGATAGAATAGAGATGTGGGGCGTCAACTGGCAAGGGCGGGTATTAGGGAACTTTGCAGAAGCTTTACTGAACGTATTAGAAATTGAAAGTGAACCTGATAATATTGCCATCAAACGGCTCCGCATCGTAATGCAGGCGTTTCAACAATACGAAGCAGCAATCGTTAGACAGATGTGTCAGGTCAATGTGAGAGGCAAAGTCGTCGAGGGAGGCATTACTGATGATGATTCTCAAGAGGAGTTGGCACGTTGGACGATTGAGTTTGAGAACGGTGTTTCTGCCTACATTCCGCTTGACAGTAATACCGAGGATAGACTTGCGACGAAGGGTTTACCCTTTTTCTGGCTCGAATCTTTCGTGCCTGATGAAGACACAAGAGTGCCAATGTCGATTGAACAAGCGATCCGATTCGGTATCTTGGATGCAGGGACAGTCGAGAAGATTCAGGAATTTCCGTTCGTCTATCGGAATCCAGACTGGACGTTTTGGCATCAACTCAAGCGGTTCTTCGCACACTATACGCGGGATGCCGATGCACCGATGATATGGTATGACAACGCCTTGCAATTCTGGGTACCATCAGTGCTGCATCCGAGTGTCCGACGGCTTTTGTTAATGTCACCGACGCTGTCTGAGCGAGATTTCCGCAGAATGTTTCCAAATGAAGAAATCGAAGCTATTCACATTAAACCGACACCTTGGGTATCGGGAAATCAGGTCTTCCAGACTCGGACGGGTGTCCATACACTAAAGACAATGTTAGACTACGACAGCAACTGGGATGATATTGGATTATCTAAGATGGGAGAACGCCTTTTTCTCGGTATCTGCGCTGAAATTGAGAGAGATCCGAATGTTAAGCACGCGATTTTAACCTATGACCCAATTATTGCACAATTGAGAGATGTCGCGGAAAAGGAGAACGTGTGTTTGCTAACAGAATTCAAATCTCTACGCAATTTGGAATCCGATTTTGAGGCAGCAGAAGTTATTTGGATTGTCGGCACCCCTTACTGGGAGCCTGGGATCGTATGGAGGCGGGCACAACTCTTATTTGGGAACGATAAAGAACCGCTATGTTATGAAGCAGAGACAGAATTCCAACACTATAAAGATGAACGCGTCCAGAGAATTTATACACAGACTGTTACAGAACTAATCACAGAGATTGTCGGGCGTGCGGGGTTGAACCGTTGGGGTGGTAAAAAAGTTGTGTTGGTCAGTAGCCTTGAAATCTTGGGTATCACTGATAGACCGGAAACGCTCCTTTTTGATTGGGAAGATTTTGAAGTTGCTGGTGGACTTGACAAACTGGCTGAGACAATAGCCATACGCCAGCGTTTTGAAGCAGAACGCGACGGTCTAACCCCCGAATCCAGTAGAGAAGAGATAGAGCGTGTTCTCGGATGTTCTTCAAGGCAGGCGAACCGTGTGTTGAACAAACTGAGAGGCGGAAATATCCCACGTGTAACTTTCCGTGAGCAAATTCTCGATATCCTTGTTGACGGTGAGAAAAAGGCAGCTCACCTGATTGCGGCGATTGAGGGACACCCTGTAGCGGTACATCATGAACTCACAAGGCTTGCCAAGATTGGTGAGATTATAAAAGTCCGTAGAGGCGTGTACGCGCTTCCAGATACGTAGAGAGATGACGGACGAATCAACCCGGCAGTAGACGATACCCAATACCCGTCATAAGTCCAACAACAATCCAGATACCGCCAATAAAGCACTCCCCTAATATAACACCTAAGACAAGCGGGCGGAGTTTACGATACTGGGCAACCCCACCAAACTTCAGAACAGTGTATTTGAGGAACCAACCGAGGAAAAATGAACCCCAAAAACAGAAACTCGCATAACTCGTCATCAGTAAATAACCGATCGGATGAAGCTTCCACCAGAGGTAGTGATGCCGCATCCAGAGCATCCCGAACATTGAGAGACTACCGAAGATAAACGAGCCAATTCGCTCCAATTCAATACCAGATGGGTTTTGAAGAATACTTGTGAGTCGGTTAAATGGAACCGTTGTGGAAATAAAATAGGTCCAGTACTGCAAGTTCACAGCACCGTGTCTATAGGCAAGGTCTAAAGAGGAATAGTAAGAGACCCCCATTGCCAAGACGATAGCGATACCCATCGCCAGCAGAAACGGACGTTGTCTGAGACGCAGCGGTTCAGCGAGTTTGAAATTGTTCATCACCCCCGGCATCAGGATCTCCCGCATATCGAACATCAAAACCCGTTCGTACGCGACCAAGGTCCAACTCGGAGCATTCACACGCGCACTCCCAAACAACGTAATCAAGAATTCACCCGGCAAGAAGGAATAAATAATAAACAGCAAGCCACCGTTCGCAACCATCCATGTACCTACTGTAGTTATAGCGAGGAAAATACCGAGCATAACAAGTGCTACCCACACACTCATCCCCGCCAGACGACATATCAGCGTAAGCAATAGCGTCCCTACAATCAATCCTCCAACTGCCCAGACGTAGGGCAGCGGTTCGTTGCTATCGTCGCCTGCATGTTTCCCAAAAATAGTAGCAAATGCCCGACCGAAATGCCGTTTACCAATAAAAAGGATAAAACCAATAAAGACTAATAGTGCCCCCATCTGTTGATTTTGGTGGAAGTCCCACTGATTCACTTTTGAACCCGTCGCGTAGATAAGGATTGTCTCCATCTTTCCGAGCAGGAAGAAGAACCAGAAACTAAACGAAATTTCGAGAGTCAGGAGATAGACGATCGCAATGATTGATGGATAGATATACAACCTCACCGAGGGCCACCAATGCAAAGCGGAAAACGGCTTTTCAGTGAAGTAGGCAGAGATGTCAAAATCGAGAGGCGGGTCCGGTATAGCTGGAAGGTAATGGTTCAATCCTTTCAAACCGTGCAGTATGACAGGTATCGCAAAACCGCACCACATCAATGGCGATTTAAAGAATCGGTTCAGAAGACTGCTACCTGAGGGTGATTGAAACATTTCCATCGGTAATTGAACAATCGGAAAGGTAAATCTCTCATGTTCTACCCACTGTTTTCGGAGAAGTACTGTCCAACAGATCGTGACGAAATAGAAGATTAAAACGAAAGCACTCCACCCAACAATCGGTTTCAACCATGCCCGCCACGGAATCGAATCGCCATCCGGTAATTTTTCATAAAAATAGAAGACCGCTTTGGGGTCTTTCACGACCATCCAGTCTGGAAGATACTGATGAAAAAGTGTAACCCACTCGTTTTCAGGTGTTGCGAAGTAGAACGGACTCACAGAAAGTGGGACGAGGTATCGCATTAGCCCTGAGGATGGGATACCGGAGGCAACCACCATCATTCCCCAGATAACAAGAAGTTCGGTGCCTTGCAATTCTGCGCCGGGTTTCAGTCGCCTGAGAAGAAGATTGATGGTAAAGATGAAAACCAGCATTACGAAGACAACAGCGATTGGCAAGTGGTTCCCCGCGAGGTAGGTGCTGCCGACGTGAAAATCGTTGTAGGGGGTGGCAAGGCATTGGCATATCACTCCTACCATGCCGATCAGCACACTCCGTGCTGTGATACCAGTATAAGTGGAAAGGGGAGTTTGTAAGGGAATCTGCGAAGTGGCGGGAGGTGTCATAGAAAGTGTGTATCAATTAGTTGCTGAATGAGCAAGTTTGTAAAGGCAGTGTCCTTTCTCTGATCCGTTCGATTAGCGAGTGGAATCGGTTCGCAAGTCAAATGCAGTTTTCACTGTCCGAGTTTTCCCAGTATTCAAGGCTGTCTGAATGGCACGTTTGTAATCCTTCAGTGGGAAAAGTGCACTCACCAATGGACGCAAATGGGATTCCATTTTTTGAAGGAGACGTATGCCGAGCGTGAAGGTGTGAACCTGTTCGCCGTTATGCGTTTCGAGTCCGTAGGTATAGGCACCTGCAACTCTCAGCTGCTTGTACCAGATTGATGTCCAGTCAACATTTTTGGGAATCCCCGGCATACCGACTAAGATGACTTCACCCCCAGCACGAGTAAATCGGAGAGCATCGTCTATTGTAACGCTGGAGCCGATGCAATCGAAGGTGACATCCACTCCGCCAACCAACACCTGTTGTCCGAGTTCTGGTTGGTGTGATTCTGCGCGTGTGAGTTCACAGAAATCTGCATACCGTTCTTTGTTAGGTGATAGTACGTCATCCGCACCGAGGGCACGTGCCAATTCCTGTTGATGCGGGTATTTAGCGAAAATGATGATTCGGTTCCGGTGACCGAGTACCCGCAGGGCAGCGACGGTGAGCAGCCCAATTGTGCCGCCCCCGATCACGCAGATAGTTGCCGTTCTGTTGGTTGGCATTTTTAGAACGCCATGTAGGGCACAAGCGAATGGTTCGAGCAAGACAGCAGCTTCGTCCGACATATCATCGGGAACGAGATGCAGTTGTGTTTGATGTGCGAGAACGTATCGGCTCCATCCGCCGCCTGTATCACGACAATAACCCGTCTGAACACCTGCGGAAATATCGCCTTTTGTGATATTTTCACAGTTGGCAAAGCGCAAGTTTCGGCACTGATAGCACTCTGGTGAAATTCCTCGCACCTTGCACGAAAGTGCGGGTTCAATGACCACACGTGTCCCAGCAGAAAAGCCATCCACTGCATCACCAATTTCTGCAATATCTCCGACAATTTCATGTCCCAGCACGAAAGGTGTTGACGTAAACGGCGAAAAATAGGGACTCCCTTTCGCAGTGATTGTTGCTAAATCGGAGCCACAGATACCACTGAGTCGGGGCTTGACTTTAACCCATGCAGGCGTTGGCAATTGTGGCTCTGGAATATCAACGAGGCGCGTGCAGGAGAATGGGGACGTATAGAGGCTTTGCCACCGTGTTCCAAGGTAGCGCATCGCGAGATAACGTGGGATGCTTTTGGTATATTGGACGGCTTCCACTATGTTATTTCCAAAGTGACCGAGATTTAATCAGAAACGTCTTCACAGAGTCCCTACGAAATGCCTAATGTGGCTTTTAAGCACCCATCTATCTGTTGCATAGCATGAGGTGGAAGTCTGCCAATAATGCGCAGAATCAGGCTTTGATTGTACGTGATTAGGTTACCACATCGTACAACAGAATTAAAGATAAGACCTGTTTGTTGTCCTTCAGGGATCGAAATATCTATGAAGTACTGCGTCGGTGTTATATCTCTGAGGTTGTTACTACTGGTAATCGGAGCAAGAATTGTGTCATCAAGCCGTTGATTCCATGGATTTGCTTGCACAATAAGTGCTGGACGTATCTTGCTTCCAGTTTGATCACTGTAAGGAAAATCGACAATGACTATCTCACCGCGGCGAACATTCATGATTTCTCTACAACAGCCCTTTCACTATCTCGCCGTGGATCGAGTTCGTTGTAAGCATCCATTTCTGGATCGTCCCATCCAACGCTAAGCCCGACTGTAACAAGCAAGGCACGCTGTTCTTCAATAGTGAGTGGATTTGCATTGTAGAATACATCTTGTATCCGATCGAATATCTTGGCAGGTAACACAACGTACTCCAAATTCGTCTCTGGATCAATAAGGCGTATAGGTTGCCCGTTAGCGTCCTGAACTACCTGTTGGAGCTCTTTGGTAAGTGCAATCATTGTTTTTCCTCTTAGAATTTATGACTGGCCACGCAGTTTTAATGAACGCAGGAACTTAGTTTACTCAGATGTCCTCAGTAAGCGGGATTTTGGCATCCCGCCTACGAATGATTATCTACGCGCTTCCTTCAGTCTGATAATACTCCGTCAGGATTTCTGCGACTTCGGGTCGTGAAATTTCTGGTGGAAGTGGTTCGCCAGCGGCGAGCATCTCACGCAATTTTGTTCCAGAGATCTCGAAATAATCGTCTGCATCGTCCGGGTAGTCGCGCATCATGATGATTTCATTGCGCTTTTTGCTCCAGACTGTGAAGTCGCCTCGGAAGATGCCGATTTCTAAAGCACCTTCAGGAATTTCATCGAAGATTTCCTGTGCCTCAAATGGTCCGTAATAGTCGCCTGCGCCTGCGTGGTCCCGTCCGACGATGAAGTGCGAGGCACCACAGTTCTGACGGAAAACGGCGTGGAGGAGGGCTTCACGCGGTCCTGCGTAGAGCATATCGAACCCGTAACCCGTAATAGAGACAGTGTTTTCGGGGAAATAGTGTTCCACCATCGTACGGATGCAAGCATCACGAACAGCAGCGGGAATGTCCCCAGGCTTTAGCTTACCGAGAAGCATATGAATTAGAATACCATCGGCATTGACTGCCTCTTGTGCGATTTTGCAGAGTCCTTCATGGGCACGGTGCATCGGGTTCCGCGTCTGGAAAGCGACGACTGTATTCCATCCACGGGCTGTAATGTCTTCGCGAATCTCAACTGCTGTGCGGAATGTATCTGGGAAGTCCTCAGGGAAGTAGGAGTAGTTCAGCACGTCGATCGGACCGGAGAGAACGTTGTCTCCGACATCGGAGAAAGCAGGGACCCCCGGGTGTTCTGGATCGGTGGTTCCAAAGGTCTTTTCAATGAGCAGTTGTTTTTTTTCTCTTGAGAGCGTCTCAATTGCCGAAACCTTCATAACAGCGAGCGGCGGATTACCGTCAACGTTCGGATCGCGTAAAGCAATTCGATCGGCGTTCTTCACCGCATCAGTAAGTTGTTCCGATGGAACAATATTCATAATAGGGACGGGCCAGAAGAGTCCGTTCGAGAGTTTCATATCTGAAGCGACACTTGTCGCTTCAGTGATATTCATGTAGCCCGTCAGCGGAGTGAAGTAACCTGATGCGAGCATAACGGCTGATGCAGCAGCACCTGAAGAGATCAGAACAGACGGGAGTTGCTCCGCCTCTTTGGTCAGTTCAGCGCGTTGTGCATCATCCGAAACGTAAAGCGGTTTTAAGGTTTCGGCTCCATGTGGTTTAATCATTAACTTAATTTCTCCTTTTTCTGTTGGCAAGGTTGTAAACCTCACCAGCAAATACACAGATTTGCGGAATTATGCCTTATTGTGGTTGTATCTGTTCAACCGTACAGCCGTTCCAAATCCAGAAGTGATTTTTCTTCTCCCAGTCCCCTTCAGGACGCACCCGGTCTTTGGGTGTGAAAATAACTTGGGTGAGGTAACCCTCTGTGACTTCGATTGTATAAGAATGCTCAAGTACTTTGTTATCTTCTACGATAAAATCTTCAAGAATTGGCTCTCCATTTGCTAACAGGCTAAGTGTATGCGTTCTATCTGTTGCTGCACAGAAAGTATTGGTTACGCGATAGTTCCCGTTAGGCAAATCAAGTTTAAATGCAGCATCTCTCTGATGCCAAACGCCATCCTGAGCCAGTGCTGACTTGCCGTTATTATTTTCATACGCTTCATAGGGTGCCCGCGTATGCCACCCGAATTTACCGCTCACATACTCAGTATTGGGTCCAATGGCGTGATAGTCTGATGCTGTTTTGCCTCCGGACGGTTGCATATCAAAACGAATTATCAAACTGCCGGTTTCCGTTTTATCCCACAGTTCAAGTGTTGGTCCCGGTGCCCGCTTCTTTCTATAGAGTTGGAGGTGTTTTGTTTGGTGGATAATTTCGTGATCGGCGGTATATGCCCGAAATTCAGGGGTATCAGGTGGATACCATGCAATAACGTAATCTACAGGTGCTTTGTGATACCACAAATCGAGATAATTCTCTGGTGCATTCTCAGCGTTGCGATTTACGGGAAAGTAGTTAAATTCGGCTTCGTAGTTTGACAAATGTGCCACGTCATCTGCATATACGCCATAGAGCGCCATGTGGTGGACGAAGGGTGTAACGTATTCAACCCTTCCTAACGCCTCAGATTTGTGCCAACCGTTTTCTTCTGACCGGATCTGATACGTTGTATGTGGTTCGATAAGATGTGTTCCCGATACCAGTTCGGCTATCTCTGGGGCAATACGCGCATGGTCGTAGGCAGTCCTGCCGAAGTGAAGTAAACTGAAAAAGATAAGACAGGCAGCAATAGCGTAGCGAGGGAGTTTGCTCATATCCGAAATTAACCACGCTGCCAACAGCAACAGGACGTAGATATGAATCCGATCATTAATCCAACCGCCGGGTCCGTAGCTCCACGGTGCCCTAACGAACATGTAGGTAAACAAGATCGCAATTAACAAAAAAGCATCGGTCGGTTTTACCCATTCTTTTCGCTGAATCCTGTAACCGATAGAGATAATCGCTGCTATTCCTAACACAGCAAGCAGAAAATAGTTTGCTTTAACATGCCAGTCGGTAAAATAGACGATTGATTTAACACCCCAAAAATACTCCCAGACCCATTCTGCTCCGCGATGCTTCCCTTGTGTATGTTGTTTCACGCTCTGTAGGTAGTAGTCTATTAGTACAAAATACATTGGTACCATATAGAGAAGAAAGCGAAAAACAGGCTTGAGATAAACGGCAAACCTTTGCAACAGGGCACTAAAACCTTCCGCACGCGTTCGCCACGCTGCAGTTATCGCGGGTACACCCGACAGACAGCATCCTGCCACAGTGATACCCAGCACGACGAGACCGTAAGAAGCGATATGCGACAGATAGGTCAGCAGCAACAACACATATAGGCAAGCCAGATGCCTTGCCTGCATATCATCTTTATGCTTCCACCAGAAACCGAAACTGAAAAAGAAAAATGAAATACTCAGTTGGAAGTTGTAAAATCCCATGTAGAGGAGGTAGTTGTAAGTAAAAGGGAACCCAAGCCAAGCGTACATATACTGCCCTTCTCTACCTCTATTAACAGCGTTGAGAAAATAAAAAAAAGCAAACGGTACCAGTCCTATCGCAATCGTCAAAAAGACCTTCTCCGACATAACAGGTGGGAACACATAAAGGAAGGCTGCCAGCATAATGTGAGACAGCCAATTGGGGAAGACCGTGATGTTCAGTTCCCACGCATTTCGCATCTGGTAGTTTTCATGTTTTCCATATTCCTTCAACACTAAACCGTTGTAAATATGACTGGCACCATCTTGAGAGGGGAAATAGGGAAAGATCCAGAGCGGTAGGATGTGCAATACCAACAATACCACAAATATATGTTTCCAGGACAAATTTCTCCAACTAAACATATTTCCCCTCCAATATAGGGAAGCACTACCTAAGTTTGCAGGTTATCTTTATAATAGAGGCAGTGATGTGTCAGCGGACACCGTTCACATAGGGGTTTTCGAGCGTCACAGATCTGTCTGCCGAAGTAAATCAAATTCATGTGGAATGGATACGCCTTTCCGGCTGGAACTATTGGCGGTAACATCACATGTGCTTTTTCTGCACTGCAATTCGACGGGATCAGTCCGAGACGTTTGGAAATTCGCAGGATGTGTGTATCAACAGGGAAGACCTCTCTGCCACACGCAAAAGAGAGCGTAACGCAGGCGGTTTTGATACCGATACCTTTGTGTTGGCACAGAAGTTCTAATGCTGCATCGGTCTCCATGGCGTGGATGAATTCCAATGAAAGCCCACCGTGTTCCGCTTTAAGCCATGAGAGGAAGTTCTTGATAGTCTGACTTTTCTGGTTTCCCAATCCGGCAAGCCTTATTGCTGACGCTATCTCCTTGACATCCGCTCGCCAGACATCTTCCCATGTTGGATAACGTTCTTTCAGTTCGGCGTATCCTTTATCCCGGTTAACATCTGTCGTATTTTGGGACAGGATTGTTAGGATAAGGCATTCTAAGACATCTCCGGCACCATCACGACTCGGCACACCAAGCAAACCTTCTAACGTATCTGATATGAGTTCTGCTTTCTCTTTGAGTTCCAATTCTTTTCTTCCGAAACATTATGTTTTAAATATTATACCACAAACAGAAAAAATAACAACGCCTTTTACCATAGGGGTATTCAGTTCTCAGTTTCCAGTTAAGAGGGGTATAGGTTATAACCCACAATAAATATCCCCCTGCATCAAATCGACATCATATCCGCATCAAATCGACATCACATTGCGCAAATCACAGTTGATTTCGTCCAAAATACACACTATAATTAATCACAGCGTATCATTCAATCTTTCTTTCTGACCGCTGACAGCCGACCGCCGACAGCTAATTAAAACCCGCGTTCATCCGCCAAATCCGCGATTTGCGGCGTAAAGACCCGCCGAGTGCCACACGCGCACTCGGCGTTGATTCATGCGATGTGCATTCAGACAAAAGAAATCCTGCAAATCCTAAAAATCCAGAAAATCCTGATTCAGACAACCATCCTGCAAATCCTAGTTCAGACAGACAACAGCACTTTCAGCAATTACAACAGCACTTTGAGTGTCACTTACAGCACTTTGACTGACACTTTGACTGACACTTTAAGTGTCACTTTCAACAGCACTTTGAGTGTCACAGTGCGGTGCACTTTCACCAAAAAGTCGGGAATTCCATCCAAAAATTTTCACAGTAATTTCACAGTAATTTCACAGTAACTCTTCCCTAAACCTCCCAAAACCCAGTTGCCACGTGTGTTTATGACGCTATCTTGAAATTATCTTTTTTCGCATTTACTGTGAAAAACTGTGAAATTAATGCGTATAGTCGTCTGTAATTACCACACAAATCCATTAACTGATAACTGACAACTGACAACTATTTTACTGTGAAATTAAAATAAATCCGTGTCCGCCGCAAATGTCAACTTATTTAGGACTTACGTCCTTCCTCTTAAAGTCCCCCTGATAAGGGGGATTTAGGGGGTTAAAATAGAGAATTCTTGACCGATGTACTAAATTTGCGTAAGTCCTGCTTATTCATATATTCACCATAAATGAACTTTTTTTTTACCGTTGAGGCATAGAGTTCTCGATGAAATTAATCCTGAAAATCTGATTGGGGTGTATATCCACTGACCGCTGATAGCTGATAGCCATTAAAACAGAAACCGATACATCGGTTGATCAAGGATAACAGCCAAGAGACTCCAGAAAGATCCAATCACGAACTCACCCAGCACAATGCCGAGGAAAAACGGAACCGCTTTCCGGTGTAAGTGGAGACCGCCGTATTTTAGGACCAACCATTTAAGCAACCATCCAACGAAGATCGAACCTACCATGGGGTTGATTGCCCAGCTACCAGAAATAGCATAACCAACTGGGTGTAGGTTCCACCAGAGGAATCGCATTCGCATTGCAGCGAGGAGTAGCGTCAGTCCGAATCCGAACGTCGCGAAGCTAATAGCAGGCACATCTGGTGGGGCTGTGTAAGTCAGCCACGTTTCTAATCGATTAAAAGATTCACGTCCGAAACTGGAGAAACCGCCTTCCGAGTAGTACATGGATAGGTATGCCCAGAATGAACCAAGTGCTCCCAAACCAGAAGCCAGCATCATGAGAACCGCAAACCGTCGCAGCGGGATGTTGGCTCCTTCAGCCAATTTAAAGCCTTCCAATTGATGCGGCATGGCGTGTGAACGGTGTGCACGATTCAGGCAATAAAGATAAGCGAATCCCGTTAAATTCACTGCTCCCAGTCTTCGGATACCTAACAACCGAGGCAACATTTCATCAGGTCCGATGAAGTGCAAGTCGTGGACTGGCGAGCCGAGTTCCGCTCGCAGACGTGTAATCGCTATCGCTATTGCAAACCAGATCGAAAAATAGACGATGATTATCCAAAAACTCATACCCATCTTCAGGCAGAATCCGACGATGAATGCCGATCCGACAAGAAATCCGAGAATAATCAAGCGGTATGAAATTGGTTCGTCTGTTTTCGGGGATATGAGTTGGCGCGCAACTCCCAGCAGATAGCGTCTGCTCATCCAGATAGCGACGACACACAAACCTAAATACGCGCCGTGTGACTGCTCCGCTTCATAAGGAAAACGCGGTAGTCCACGCCACCCTGCAATGACGCCTAATAGACGCTCCGCTCGCCAGATTAACCAGAATGCCCAACAGGAGAAGGAGAGGTCCAGCGGTATGAAGAACGAAAGCCCGACACCGAAGGGAAAAACGCCGAGCGGACTCCAGCCAATCCCGTTCCATGGACGTTCTGTAAAAATCTTCCGCAGATCATACAGTTTTCCACCAAGACTCGGAACGGCAGGAAACAGGAAGTTTAACCCGTTGATAATATCAATACCAACACCGATCGAGAGTCCAAGCCACATCCACGGAGATCGGAAGAATCTACGACTACGCGTCGTCATCTCAAATGGCAACTGAATAATTGGATAACTCAGGCGTTCCGATTCCACCCACTGCTTCCGAAAGAGCAAACTCAGACAGAGCATCACGAGGTGAACAGCGACCAAGAAGAGCGTCCACCAGAAAATCGCAGGCAACCAAGCGGTTAAGTAACGTGATTCGTAGATACTCGCGAATCCGTGGTAATAGCCATCCAGCACGCGTTTATCGCTGACAGCCAGCCATTGCGGGATATGCAAATGGAACAAATTTGCCCAATCGTTCTCTGGCGTCGCAAACCAGTGGGCGTGCCCGATAATAGGCATGAGAACGAGGAATCTGTCAACGCCTGCAAGTCCTGCTCCCACTGAAATACAGGTATAGATGACCAGCAATTCAGCGCGGTTGAGCACAAGTGCATGATGCAATCGGCGCAGAAAAACCCCTATGCCCAACAGGATTAAAATGGTGATGACGGCGTTATAGAAAAGAGAAACCTGCGTTGGACTTCCACCGCCGCGGATAATCGAGGCAGACACCCACCAACAGTTGGCAGGGACTAACACGCAGATAAGGAAAATTGTGAATGGCCGAATTCTGAGATTTTGGGTTGGAACGTTGTTCACCTTCTTTCGATATGTAACATTAATATTTTACATCGTTTTTCGTCCGTTGGCAACAAATTTTGCTAACGGCTGACAATCGGCAACCGATGATCCACAACTATTAGATTGTTTACTCAAAAGAGTCGTGCTATAATCATATAAAAAAATAAAGATAAAGTTACAGCAGAAAGAGTCAACGAAAACCTATCTGTCATGACAAAGGTCTCAAAACGAATGAACCTGAGCAAGTCTAAAAAAGTCATTATCATCAGTCTAATTATCCTTATTGGAGTTATCATTTTGCTATCCATTATCTATCGCCATACCGCTTTGTGGGAACCGGAACAGCGTCTTATCGCTTTGCTACCGAAGGCTCCTATCTGCTATCTTACGCTCAAAGAGTTGAAAGGCTTGGTGCAAACCTTTAATCGTAGTGAGTTCGGAGAACAGGTAGCTCAAATGCCTCTCCTTGCAGAGATAGAAAGACAACGGTGGTGGAAGCAACTCGTTTATCAGAAGCAGGTATGGGAATACGAGATGGGGGGCAAGCTTGACCTTAAAATGATCACCGGCTATTTCGGAGAGGAAGCCGTCCTCGCTATCTATCAACGTGAAGGAGAATTTACATTTCTGCTCATCACCGCAGTGGGAGCACAGGAGAAACTGAGCATTGAAGCGATTACGGCAACCGATCCAATTAACCCAACATACAAGCGTATCCAAACCGACTACCGCGAATTTAAAATTAATACCATTACAGGGTATCCGCGTGATTTCAGTTATACCTTCATCGGAAAAATCGGTATTTTAACCCTTGATCCGCTGTTGTTAGCAGAGACGATTGACATCTATGCTGATGCCTCTACCGCAGAAGTAACGCAGGACAGTCAAGGATTTATCACCGAACACCCAATGTCGGACGACATCCAACAGCACTACCGTCAAGACAAAAGCACGGGATATGTGGATGTGAAGCAACTTGCATCTGCCTTGGAAAGAGTGAATTCGCACGCACTTGTCAAACAAATTAAGGGGCTTTTTGGGAACGCAGAATTTTGGGCATTCAGCAATCGATATGAAGACGGTGTAATTATTTCTCGGCATCATTTCCATAGACGTGCCGAGGCACATCAATCTATTCTTCCCGCCGCAGATAATGCGGAACCGTTTCTCGCTTTTCCTGAGCGAACCGCTTTCGTTACTTCGCTGCCTGTTCCGAATCAGATGGCGGAACTCTTCGGCGATGTTGACCTCTCTCAGATATTGGGAACAGACCTAACAGCCCTGTTAGTTGCCCCTGAACCTGATGAAGTATCAGTGGTACCATCGTTAGTTCTGCTTGCACACGCTAAGGCTCCCGACGTATTAAAAGCGGTTTTGGAAGTCGTGAAACAGGGGAAAATCTCGGTTGCAGGCAAATCACTTGAATTCCTTGAACCACAGGATTATGAAGGTGTCACAGTCCAACCTATCCAACTTCGCCTCAATTTTCTGATGGCACTTACAGGCGGATATGCAATCGTTGACGACTACTTTGTCTTAAGCACAACACTGACAGGATTGAAATCTGTTGTTGATACGACGACGGGTAACTCGCCTATCTTGACGGGTATTCCTTTCTCTGCAGATGCGAATGATGTGCAGGTGTTCATTCAACCAGATCTATTTGTGCCGGAGTTGAAACGCTTTCTTCCGGTAGTAACAACGCTTCTCTCTCTTTCAGGACAGAAATTGGATACATCGGTAACGCGGCGTCTCACTGAGAATCTCTTTCCTTTGGGATCACTCGGTCCGATTTCTGCTGAGATGAATATAAATGAGGGCAGCGTAGAGGCGGAAGCTCGGATCGTTTTAGAGCAGTGATTCTTTAGGTTGAAGTACATTGGTGTTTAAAATTCACACCAAGCGTTAAGTGAAGAAGTATAGAAAGGAACACCAGCCACAATGACAGGCTTTTATACAACTGAGAAGCGAGATGGGCGTTGGTGGTTCATCACACCCGATGGCGCGCTGTTCTGGTCAATCGGTATGAACCATATTGACTCGGCTGCATTGCGGTTTGCAGAGTCGGATGGCGTGTGGGAGCGCGAATTCAGCAACAGCCATGAACAGTGGTTACGCGCAGTTGCCGATGATCTGCGTGACTGGGGCTTTAACACGATTGGCTGGACTCAGGAAGTCGTAATTATCACCGAAGGTTACCATCGTCATTCGCGTGCCTTCACCTATGAGGAATACCAATGGGCGGATATGCCTTACTGCCATTTGCTGCCTTTCACCGAAGCCCATCAATGGCAGGTTGAGGTCCGTATGCCCGACCTGATGAGTGCCGACTTTGAGGAGTGGTGCGACTACGTAGCCCGCGATGAGTGCGTTCGCTTGCGCGACGATCCCAAGCTTATCGGCTACTTCTACTGCGATTGTCCTCAGTGGGTGCACACTTCGCCTGCCACGAAGTGGCGTGGGTCGTTAGTCGATCCAGACCTGCTCGAATCGGATGCGGGACGACGAGAGCTATCTGCCATTGCTGAACGCTACTACAGGGTCACCCATGACGCTATCCGCCGCTACGACCCGAACCATCTGATTCTGGGCGACCGATGGGAGGCAAACGCAGTGCTGCCCGAAGAGGTTGTCCAAGCGGCACTGCCCTACATTGATGTGCTCAGTTTTCAATGTTTTGGGACAGTCGAGAATATTGCCACGAAGATGCAGCGCTGGGCTGGTTTCGCAGACCGACCGGTTCTGTTGGCAGACGCGGCGGGACATATACGTGCCCACAGCGACACCAGTTGGCCCCCGACGGCTGACCGCCTGCACGATGCAGACCACTATCGTCAGGTGATGGATTCTCTGTGGGACATCGCGCAGTGCGTTGGATACCACCTATGTGGAGCCTACATTAAAAACAACGCACGCATGTGCGGATTTCGCGACCTGAAAAACAATCAGATTAACGAGACGGTGACTGGTATTCGCGCCGTCAACGCCGAAATACAGCGGAGACAAAACCCATGACCCATACACTTGATTCGTATTGACGTGACATCTTACAATAAACACTCAAAGATTGGATAAGTTAATATATGGAAACAAAGATTGGTATTGGCATAATCAGTTTTGCACATGGACACGCCAACGCCTACTGCAACCAAATGCAAGGGTTTGAGGATGTCCAACTTATTGCGTGTTGGGATGATAACGCTGAACGTGGTGAAGCCGCAGCAACTCAGTACGGTATGAATTACGCACCGTATCTCGAAGATGTTATCAACCATCCCGACATTCAGGCAGTTGTTGTAACATGTGAAACGAATCGGCACGCAGAGATGGTGGAAGCAGCAGCTTCAGAAGGAAAACACATTCTCTGCCAAAAACCGATGGCACTCACGTTGGAAGATTGTGATCGGATTGCAGCAGTAGTCGAAAAGACGGGTGTCAAGTTTATGATGGGTCATCAGATGCGGCGCGATCCAGCGAACATCACTATGAAAGGGTTGATTGACAGTGGTGTGTTGGGTAAAATCGGTGTGCTACGCCGCCGACACTGTATCAATGCCTTGTTTAACGAAGGCTTCGTTACCGGACCCAGCCGTTGGCACATTGATCCAGAGAAGAACATGGGGATGTTCATGGACGATGCCTCTCATGCGACAGATTTTATTCACTGGATGCTCGGTAAGCCGACGAGTGTTATCGCCGAAATCGATAACATTTTAACCGACGTTGCTCCAGACGATACAGGATTGGCTGTATATCGCTTCGCGGGTGGAGAGATGGCAATCTTACTGAATACGTCTGTGACGCTCGCGGGTGAGAATACGACTGAAATCTACGGCGATCAAGGTGTTGCTATTCAGAACTACGGTGATGCTCCGTCGTGTAATATACCGCGTCCAGCAGATGCGGTCGCGCTTAAGTTGTATACACGAGATGAACCTTCATGGAAAGACTTGGGTATCCCAATTCCAGATGGACACGGGGAACGCATTAGCGGCGTCCCGCGCCCATTTATTGATTGTCTGAAGGACGATACAGAATCCGATGTGACAGTGGAGGATGGACGAGTTGCGGTGGAGATGATTTTGGGAGCATATTGTTCGGCGCAAGAGGGAAGGCGTGTTACATTTCCACTCTAAATTACGGGCTGTTGCGGCGCATGATGCTCAGAATCTGTCCCGTCATACCACTGGCAGGTGGTTGTGTCGCGAGGAAAAGTGCCGATGCGACCACCTGTTCTGGATCCTTCCACGGGTCGCTCTCTGCTCTGAAACTTTCCGCATTCTCCCAAGCAGGTTTTGAGAGTTCCGTTCTCACTGGACCGGGAATAAGCACGTTCGCTATGATGCCGTCTTGCCACACCTCTTCGGCAATCGCTTGTGTCAACCCGTGCAGTGCTGCTTTAGAAGCACAATAGACGCTTAGGTTCGCATGCCCGACCTGTCCCATGCCAGAACCGACGTTGATAATATTTCCGCTGCCTTGTTGCTGCATGATCGGCAACGCTGCACGACAACTGTACACAACGCCCATCACATTAATCTGCCACCCCTGCTCCCACTCTTCATCTGTGGAATCTAAGAACAGACCTCTCGGATTGACACCGGCATTGTTGACGAGAATATCTATGCGTTCAAACCTATCCACTGTTTGTTGAATAAGGTTTTCCACTTCTGTCCGAATTTGCATGTCGGTTAGGACAGTGAGAACTTCGCCACCTTGCGCTGCTATTATTCCAGCAACTTCATCAAGTTGTGTACTGCTTCGCGATGCGATAACGACCTGCGCACCTTCAGCGGCATAGGCAATGGCGATGGCTCTACCGATGCCACGTCCACCACCTGTAATAATGGCGACTTTGTCTTTAAGTTGCATGATTGATTCCTTTCTCGCTTATTCTGCTTGGTGCCACATATTAACTAATCTTGCCAAATGCGAACGGCTTGATTTAACTCTCCGTTCTAAATCTTTTGCGAGGCCAGTCAGTAGATCGCTTCCAGTTTCTTTGGCCTTTTCTATCTGTTGTTTGAGTTGATAGGTGCGTCCGGTCTTGAGTCGATTTATCTCTAAGCGCAGGTCACTCGCTGCACGATTGAGCTGTCGAAGTTCTACTTGTAAAGCTGCCCGTTTTTCAGTGCCTGTTTTTTTGATAACATGTGGCTCAGTTTCACCAAGGCTTAACCGCTCTAAAGTTTGGACGTCTTGTTCATGATATGCCCGGTTGATAAGTGGCATCAACAGTTCCCGTCGTTGTTGTTCTTCGGAATCTATTGCCTTGTCTGGGTGGTATCGCTTGGCGAGTTTTCGATAAAGGGTTTGCAAGTGCTGGGGTTTGGTGTCAGCGGGTTTTTCTTTTTGAGGTGTTGGTTCTGATGCCTCCACTTCCTCGTATGCATCTATACGTGCGCGGCTGGCTCTAAAACAGGACTCCACACGCGCTTCGATCTCTTCCTCGCTCACATTCTCTCGGCGCAGTTGCAGCCGGAGTCGGTACTCTTTCGTTTCGAGTTCAACCTTATCGAGTTCGAGGTAGTAGCGACTGATGTGGGCGTTGTAGCGTCGCTGAAACAGATCCACTTCTGACTTGAGTTTCTCGACTGCTACAGTGAATTCCTCTACCTGTGCCTGTTTCGTTTCAATAGCGTCCAGGAGTTGAGCTATCTGCTTTTCATCGATGTTATCGACATAAACTAAAGCATCAGGTTTCATAGGAATATCCTAATGAGACGGTAAAAGATTGTATGATTAAATGGACGCGCGCTCAGAAAGCGCGCCTACAGAATTGTAGCTTATGCGCAGGCATACTATGTCTTGAAACTTATTCGGAAGTTACTTTTTCCGATAAGTTATCCGTCCTCGTGTGAGATCGTAAGGAGATAGTTCCACGGTTACCTTATCACCGGGCAAAATTTTGATAAAGAATTTCCGCATTCTGCCGGAGATGTGTGCGAGAATTTGGTGTTTATTGTCCAATTCCACACGAAACATTGCGTTTGGTAAAGGTTCAATAACAGTGCCTTCAACTTCTATTTTATCGTTTTTAGGAGAGGCTTGTTCTTCACCTTCACCTTCAACGACAACGTCAGTTTCAACATCGCGTTGCTTTTCATCGCGTTGTTTTTTATATTTAGACTTCGGTTTCGGGCGCTTCGGGTTCGTGTACCGCGTCTGCGGCTTTCGTTTATTTCCTGAAGGTCTTCGGTTCACGGTAAAAATCTCCTTTTTATCAGTTCGGTGAGACGGATGGCGTATTACAAGTTACGCCTATTATTTATCTTCTAAACTAAAACGTTTCCCGGCTTCAACAACGAGTTCTTGGAAATAATCCATAGCGGATTGCAGCTCCGTTTCGGCATCCGCTTTGTCTGTGCTTGTCGAAACCAAATCGACAGGCATAGTATCGCCATCTACTTTGCGAAGGGATACATAAGCCTTTAGGTAAACATCTGCGTGACGTTCCATCACTTTCTGCATCAGCGGTGAAACTTCTGCTTCAAACATGTTCACATAAACCCGTGCTGTGGTAATTTCTGAGCGGTAGCGTTCGGCAATTAACGGTTGAATATGTGATTCAAAGACTGCTTTCATCTCGCGGGGTGGCCCCGGCATCATCATAAACGTGGAGGCTTTGTGAGCGACGCTAATGCACGGTGCCCATCCTGCTGGGTTCTGCAAGACGACAGCGTTTTCCGGAACAGTTGCCATCGTCATCAGTGCTTCGCTAACTGGGTCGTTTTCTGACATCTCACGGCGTTTCCGAAATTCAGCGACAGTCTCTTCGCTCACCACGGTTTTGATGCCGATTAGTGAGGCGATAACCTCGACTGTCATATCGTCGGGTGTAGGACCAAGACCGCCAGTCGTAAGAATAAGTGATGTTTCCCGTTCTACTGCTGAATTGAGTGCTTCGGACATCTCCTCACGGTTGTCGCGTAGCATTGTGACACGCTGTAATTCGCCCCCAATCTGAAGAATTTGCTGTGCAATCCAGTGGGCATTGGTATCCTGAATCTGCCCAAGGACTAACTCTGTACCGATCGAAAACAGTTCAATTGCCACACGATCCTCCTTTTTACAGCACCTCTTTGAGGAACTCGAATGCACCGACGCCGTGGAAACTATGTCCCGCTTCAAACACTTCCAGCCCTAATTTATCTTCGGCATCAAGGTATTCGTAGATCGCTTTTGCTTCGTTAACCGCAAAGCGAGTGGCATCAATCGGAAAAATCGAATCTTCGGTGCCGGATTCTACGAATAGGGCGCGCGGTGCGATTAACCCCGCTATATCATACATCTCTGCATATTGTAGCACATTCGGTATGTAGTTGTCTATACAATGGCTTAGACTCAGAATGCTATCCCGAAATGTGTTGAAGTATCCGCTCACGACCGCTGCCTTAACACGCGTATCAATCGCGGCAGTGAAAAAGGTTGTTGTGCCGCCGCCGGAGATTCCCATTACACCGAGACGGTTTATGTTAATCTCAGGACGGGTTTCCAAATAATCAAATGCCCGCATGGCATCATAAACCCGCCAACCTACCATCGTTTGTCCCAGTAGAAGTGCAGCACCTGCACTCGGTTGGCATGAGGAGTTGCCGCCACCGCGTTCGCGAGCAATCGGATCTCGTCGGTGCCCGAACCCGAATTGTTCAATAGCAAGCACACTATAGCCGTGTGCAACGCATTGAAGCGCGAAATCGTTCTGATAGCCACCATATTCTGATCGCATGGTGCCATCTTCCTCAATCCCAACAATATCATCGACGCCGCGCCCGTGACCTGCCAGACAAAGAATCACTGGATTCGGTGCAGAACCGTTGAGATGCTTTGGAGAAAGAAGATAGCCGAAGACTGACATGTGTGGACGACTCTTAAAATGCATAGTTTCTCGGAAGTAGGTAGGAAACTCGTGCGTTTCCAAGACTTCTGGTTCTAAGTCGCATGCCTCTGGTGGAAACCCACCGACCAGTTCGATGAGTTTCGCTCGAAGTTCACGCTGCCACGCTTCCACCTCAGCCACAGTCGTTGCGTTAAACGCCAGTTGGCGAGGAGTATTGCTGTATAACTGATGCGAGAATGCTAAGGTGTCTCTTTCATGTTCAAGATGCATTGTGTGCCTCCAAAATGAGAGCGTTTAAGCATCGTTTACGTCGTTACCCTGTTCAACAAGTTTAAAACGAACCCAGTTGCCATTTTCGGATAGAAATAGGTGGATTTTTGTGGCATTGTTGAACCCGCCATAGCGACATCTAATACCTGCTCAACCGGTGTTGGGTTCATGAGGATCGCAACGCGGTCTGGTCCACTTTTCACATGTGCAATGGCATCGTCCGTGTAAGCCGTATAGCTGATGTGTTCCGACACTGTTTCGATCTGAAATAGATCTCTAATAATTTTTTCTTCAACAAGCGTTACATCCAGTTGTCCAACAGTTGTTGAACGCGGTATCAGTAGCCGATGCGTATCATCTGCTGTATACATGCCGATTGCAGGGGATTTCCCTTTCAGTGCGTCCAATTTTGCCATAAGGTTAGTTTGTGTGTCAATTTCGTGCACCTCAAACACTTCTGGCAGTTTAGCAATGGCATGTGAGATCTGCTGGATACCAAGATTGTCCAATAGTCGGTGGATCGCTAAAACAGCCAGACCCGGCGATTCCATCCTAACAAGGTTCATCATCATATAGTCGTAACCGGTCGATTTTCCATTTGATGTTTGCTGAGCGATTTCGTTTTGGAAAGCCAATGCTGTTTCATAACGATGATGTCCGTCGGCAATCAGGAGCGGTTTTGATGCGAAAAGATTTTGAATTTCACGGTTGCGTTCTGCGTCGTCTAAGCACCACAATTGGTGTGTGCTTCCAAAGGTCTCCGCGCAATCAATCTCAGGTGCGTGGACGTCAGTGAAACCTTGCATTATTTGTTCAACGTCTCCATCTGGATCAGCGTAGAGGAGGAAGATCGGGCTAAGATTCGCGTGGCATTCGCGCATGAGATTGAGGCGGTCAATCTTGGGACCGGCGTGTGTTTTCTCGTGTGGTAGGATGATTTTATTTTTAAAGGGTTCAAGTTTAACAATGGCAATTAAGGCACGACGTGTGTAGTTTTTCCCATCTGGTGCATTAAATGATTGGTCATAGATGTAATAGTGCGGAGTTGAGTCTCGGACAAGAATATTGTCTGAAACCCACTGATTCATTAGTGCTGCGGCTCGTGTATACTGATTCGTTTCCGCAGTGTCATTGTCGTGGGGTTGGCTCAAAATTAGGCGGATGATATTGGCAGGATGGCGTGCCTCTAAAGCAAGTCGTTCTTCGGTTTTAATGACGTCATAAGGTGGTGCGATGACATTCTCAATCCCGTCTACTTTTGAGGCATTGTAGCGTAACCCGCAAAACGGAATAACTGTTGCTCCCATAAAACTCCTTGTGCTAATCCCATAGTCGTGTGCTAAAGTAACGTTCACCGAGGTCGTTAAAGACTGTGACGATAATGCCTTCCTGAATCTCTTGGGCGACTTTATATGCTCCATAGAGATAGCCGCCGGAGGATTGTCCGACGAACCAACCGCGTCGAGCAAGTCGGCTGCACATTTCATGGGCATTTTCAATCGTAGCTGGGATGCGGCAATCAATTACGGATTCGTCAAGGATTTCTGGAACAATATCGTCTGGATGCCCCAGCGGTTTGAGACCTTCAATGCCCGGAAACACTTCGGGGGCAATAGAGCAAACTTGGATGTCAGGATTATAGTTTTTCAGTCGTCTGCCTACCCCTGTGATAGTCCCACCTGTTCCGACACCTGCGACAAAGTGTGTGATCTTACCGCCTGTCTGTTCCCAGACCTCGACGCCTGTAGTGTCGTAATGTGCGCGCCAATTGTTATCGTTTTCGTATTGAGATTTGAAGAAATACTTATCTGGGTGTGCTTCGTATCGTCGATCGACCTCTCGTAACGCCTCATCATAACCGAGGATAGGGTCGGTATAGATAATTTTTGCGCCGTGTGAATGGATGCGTTTCTTCCGTTCTTCGCTGGCGTTATCTGGAATGACGAGTTCAACCCTATAGCCGAGTGCTGCACCTATCATGGCGTATGCGATCCCGGCGTTGCCGGAACTTGAGTCGAGGATGACCTTATCCCGTGTGAGTTCTCCAGAGGCGATCGCTTCTGTGAGCATTCTTAAGACGGGTCTGTCCTTGATTGAGCCACCTGGATTATAGGTTTCTATCTTTGCGTAGATATTAACGTTCGGCAGCTCATCGGCAAAGAGATCTATTTTAGCGAGTGGGGTCTGTCCAATTATTTGGAGGAGTGGATATTCTGAAAGATTCACCTTTTCAGGCTTTCGCTGGCTCATGGAGCGTTAATTACCCTACCTTTTGTATTGTGTCTTAATCGTTGGAAGTTTGTGAGTCGTTGGCGAAGTAATCGTTGCATATAAGTCTTCGCTGCGGTGTCTGTTAATTCGCCGTTGAGAATAGGTGCTACCTCAAATTCTGCTAACCGCAATGTCGGATTGAGCCCGTGCAGCGGCGGCAGCCAATCTCGAAAAGTATCGAAAAAAGCCCGTTGTGCTGCGCGTCCATTTGTATAGGGGAAATCTGCAGTCCGTCTACGAAATCGGTCTGGTCCTTTTGCGAGGGCTGCGGTGTGGTATTGCTGGCAAAACTGGCAGTATTTCTGTGGGACATAAGCGATCTCGATATTTGCTGGGTAAAACTGGAATGTTCGCTCCCGAAATTGCGTGAAGTGCTGCAGCTCATCAAATTCAAAGATGAAATGATAAGGCTCTGGAAAATAAGCATCCGGAGTCAGATATCCATCGGCTTTTGCTGTTGTGCCTTCCCAATCTCCTTCTAATTCAGTGTATAGTGCCATCACAGTATCGTAGTGATCGCCGAAATCTTCACGCCGCGGTTTATTACGGAGCCAATCAAATTGGGCACGGCGTTCTGCTGGTGCGCCGAGGACTTCCTCCACCAATTTGATGATACCTATTTCAAGGCGCATAACGTTTTCCAAGTAACTTATGGGAGACGCTTTTTCTGATCAATCTACGTCTATTTTATACGGGTGCGATATCTAAATCTTTCAGCGTATCCCCATTTACCGTATTGATTAAGCTCGCCAGATAGTCCCGATCGCGTTGTAACCCCTCCAATTTATTATCGCCATGCACGAACTCTACCTCTAAGTAGCCGTTGTAGCCGGCACCACTCAAAATTTCGACAATTCGGGCATAGTTTACGACGCCGTCTGCAATAGGGCATCCTTTGCCGGTCTCATCGAAGTTTTGGGCATGGACATTTACGATGTGCTCAACGAGTTTTTCAGCGGCAGCATGTGGTTCATCGGCATCTGCGCGCGCCAGCGGTTGGTAATACGTTTGCAGGGCTGGCAGTCCAATTCCTTCGATTATCTCTAAAATCGTTGCAACACTATCAGTGAAATTATTGTTATGCATTTCCAAACCGAGCCGAATATTGCGAAAATTTGCCCATTGGGCAATGCTTACCAATCGGAAAAGAATCAGACGTCTATCCGCAGGCGCAATGGATTTCGAGGCACCACCACCCGACCAGATTCTCACGAGATCGGTACCTAACGCGTGTGCGACTTTAAAGGCATCCTCGAAATGCTTCTGATGGAGATCCATCAGTGGGTCCACATACGAACCGAACGCCGAGATCTCTAATCCTTTACGCAGTGCCATGTCCCGAATATTTTTGACATAACTTTCGTCGTATTCCGCTGGCAAGTGTGATGGCTTTCCCCAAAGTTCGATGCCATCAAAGCCATAATCCGCTGCGATATCAATAACCTCTTCCAACGGTTTTTCTTGGAAAGCGATGGTGCATAAACCTAATTTCATTCTTTGTTCCCCTATCGTCTATTTCTTTAAATAGGATACCACAGGTCCGGGCCGATTGCAAGCAAACTTTCTGATTCTGCAGGGGCAATCTCTGTATCCAGATAGCCAACAACCGCCAACTGAAAACTGAGACCGTTTGACACAATTTAGCAAATATGCTATTATTGTCAAGTGTTTTTTCGGATAGGAGGGAATGATGCAGCGGCGGTTTAAATTTCTCACCGTAATCGGTTTAGTGTTAGTGTTCACAGGGCTTTTGGGATGTGCGACAGATAAGCAGAAGCCGATCGAATTAAGCGTCTTCGCTGCAATCAGTTTGACGGACGCGCTCGCTGAAATCGGGACAGCATTTACAGCGGAAAGTGGTGTTAAGGTCTTTTACAATTTCGCCGCGTCTACGACGTTACAACGCCAACTTGAAAAGGGCGCGCCAGCGGACGTCTTCATTTCGGCAAGTCCCCGCCAAGTTATTGCCTTGGAAGCTGGAGGGATGGTTGAAGCCGAAAGTCGACAGAATTTGCTAACCAATCGATTAGTACTTGTCTCTGATGAAGACACAGAGATCTCTGTGGAGACGCTTGCTGACCTCACTACCTCTGAGATTTCAAGGATCGCGATTGGGCATCCAAGTATAGTACCTGCTGGTGCTTACGCAAAAGAAGCTTTGACACACTTTGGATTGTGGGAAACTATACACCCGAAGCTTATCTTCGGCGCGGATGTGCGTGCCACACTGGCTTATGTGGCATCTGGGAACGTGGACGTAGCCATTGTTTACAAAACCGATACAGTCGTAAGCCACTATATAAAAGTGCTCTATCAGATGCCGCCTGAAGCGTATACACGGATCATCTACCCCGCTGTTATTATGAAAAATAGTTCGCAAAAGCAGTTAGCGCGTAGATTTATTACCTATCTCCATTCTGCCGACAAAAGTAAAATTTTTGAAAAGCATGGATTTACCGTCTTGGCTCTAAAATGAGAATAACCCCCGCCGAAGTTGCTGCTTTCTCTTTATCAATAAAAGTTGCCCTACTCAGTCTTGTTATAATGTTTCCACCGGGACTATTGATAGGGTGGCTGTTTGCAAAACGGACATTTCGCGGAAAAGCACTGCTGAATACGCTCGTGATGTGTCCGTTAGTGCTACCGCCAATTGTGAGTGGATATTTACTCCTAATTTTATTCGGAAAACATGGTTTTATTGGCGGATTTATCTATCAAACTTTCGGTATAGAGATCGTTTTTTCGCAAGTAGCTGTTGTCATTGCTGTCTCGATTATCTCGTTTCCACTGTTGGTGCGTGGTATCGTGACAGGGATGGAGTCTGTGCCGCCTGAACTTGAAAATGCGGCGCGGACGCTTGGCGCATCCCCAATCAAGGTGTTTTTTACGATAACCTGTCCGCTTGCTTATCGCGGAATAATCGGTGGAACGATTCTCGGTTTCTCTAAAAGTCTTGGCGAGTTCGGTGCCACTATCATGGTGGCAGGAAACATTCCGGGTAAAACCCAGACAATGGCGTTAGCGATTTTTAGTGCCGTCCATCTCGGAGAAGATGCCTCCGTCTATCGATTGGTGTTGATTTCAACTGTTGTTGCCTTTGTAGCACTCTGGTTAACGGAACGCTTTACCCTTCGATAGGAGTCTTACCTACGGGAAAAGGAGATTGATTAATGGGTTGGATTTTCATTGGTGTCATAGCGTGCGCGCTGTTCGGTTGGTATCTCTATCACCGTTCAAAAAACAATGGGGCTGAAGACACCAGTCAAGCTGAGGATGTTAAGGATGATGACGGTTATGAGGATCTACTCTTGACGGGTCTAATGCTCGGTGAGATATATGATGAAGAGGATCACGATTCATCTGACGATATGGATGCTGAGGACCAATCCCTCATGGATGATGGAGGGTATGATGATAGTAGTGGGTTTGAGTGAGAGGTATCGCTATGGGAGATAATACCAAAATCAGACTCAATTTTCGCAAAAGTCTTGGTAGTTTCACTTTAAGCGTTGATTGCACGCTGGAAAAGAAAGTTTCGGCTATTTTAGGGGTGTCTGGAAGTGGTAAAAGCACGCTTCTCAATTGCATCAGCGGCACGCTGACACCTGATGAAGGTGAGATTGCATTTGGTGACGAGATCCTTTACGAATCTACGTCAAAAATTAATCTACCTCCTGAAAAACGCCGATTCGGATACGTTTTTCAAGAAGGCTATCTATTTCCACATCTCACCGTTGCCCAGAATATCCGATATGGACAATCAAATTCACGAAAATATTCTGTTGCGATAGATGTTCTTGAAATTTCCGAACTTCTCCAGCGGTATCCGAAACAACTCTCTGGTGGTCAACGTCAACGGGTTGCGATTGCGCGGGCACTCGCTATGGAACCGCGGATGCTTCTCATGGACGAGCCGCTTGCTTCGCTTGATAGTGCCCTAAAAGACCGAATTATACCCTATCTGCATCACGTTAAAGACACTTTTGAGATACCGATCCTCTATGTTACCCACGCCTTTACCGAAGCCATGGCACTCGCCGACGAAGCTTTCCTGATCGCTGATGGTGCTATTATGACGAGTGGTGAACCACACCAAATACTAACTGCTCCTTCAGCGATGCCCATCGCACAAATGACTGGCGTCGAAAACATACTGTTCCTTCCGGTGATGTTTGCTAATGAGACCCGTGGTGTAACTTCGCTGCAAATCGGGAACCAGTCCATTGTTATTCCTTATGCTGATATTGAGATTGGCGAGGTAGTTCCCATCGCTATCCGTGCTCAGGATATTATGATTTCGCTTGAACGAGGGACACAAATTAGTGCACGCAATGTATTGCGAGGAACAATTCAGTATTTGGATACCAAGAGTGAACGAACATGGGTGTCTATTCTCGTTGAATGGCATCACCTCGCCGTGAAAATCACGCATGAAGCGCGAGAGCAACTGCAATTAAGAGAAGGATTAACGGTTTACTGCATTATCAAAGCAAGTGCCATCAACCGCCTCTGGGATTAGATGTTTTTTAGATGTAGAGCGTCGCGACCGGGAGGTTGCTCCTACAGGAGGAATCTGCGGAAATTCGGAGTTACAGACCTGCCAATCTTGCCTTCAATTCTTCTTCTTGAACAGGTTTAGCCAAATCCATGAGATAAATGCGCATGTGATCTGAGCGATCGGAACTGAACACGAGTGTCTTTCCGTCTCGCGAGAGACTCGGTTCAAAATGGGCACCGACATGGTTCGTGAGCTGGGTTTTGTTGGTGCCATCGGTGTCCATCATCCAAAGTGTATAATGGTTATGAGCATTTGAAACATAGATAATCCGTTTGCCGTCCGGACTGAAAGTCGGTTGATAATGGCTTGCACTGGAGAACGTCAACTGCTTTGCTTCACCACCCGCTGCACTAACGACGAAAATCTGATAGACATCCTCCACCATTGAGGTAAAGGCAATTCGCTTTCCGTCTGGTGCCCACGTTGGGTGCCCATCATCGACATCATTGTGTGTGAGCTGGGTCTTATTCGTGCCGTCCGTCCGAATGATATAAATTTCCAAAGTGTCGTTATTATCAACATCTCCGGGAGTACTCTCGTTTCCATCTGTTGGTGCTTTGGATTCAAAAGCGACTCTCTGTCCATCAGGCGAAAAGACGGGGGCGCGTTGGGCACCGTCTATATCAATTAACGGGCGTTGGTTTCTTCCGTCAATATCCATGAGATAAATTGCGGCACTGCTCGGATCAGATCCGCTTGCTTGGACAGGTGGCAGCATCATACCACCACGGGTACGCTCGGTTACAAATGCAAGCGATTTTCCATCGGGTGAAAACGCAGGCATGTATTCGTCAAGTTCGTCGGTATGCGTTAGTTGGCGGAGTGCGCGAGTCTGGAGATCCATCAAATACAATTCAGCGTTCTGGAGCCGATTTGATGCGAATACGAGCCATTTTCCATCGGGCGAGATTGCAGGGCTATAATCGTCCGTATACTTCGCTGTAAATGTCATTATATTCCCTTTTTCAGTAAAGGTTTGCTCGTAATCGTCGCTGCCTTCTGTGCGTATACGTTGGACGTGGTAGGCATCACCCGTGAGTGCAGCCAACTGAAGGCGGATCTCTTTCTTCGGAGGAGTCTTCAATATATTTTGAAATTGGGAGATGGCGAGGTCACGGTTACTGTTGTGCCAATGGAGGCGTCCGAGGGCAAGTGTGATTTCTGCGCGTTGTGGTGCTAATCGCTGTGCGTTTTTAAAAGCGTCGGTTGCTTGGTCGGTATCTTTCAGGCTCTCATACGCCAAACCGAGCTGATAGTAGGCTTCGGCATCAGAAGGTTTTTTTTTGATTACCGATTTGAACTCCTGTATTGCTGCTGTGGTGTCTCCTGTTCTGGCTAACTCCTTGCCGCGCTTGATTATTGGATCCTCACCACAAGCTAACAGGATTAAGCATACAAAAATGAATAGGTAAAAACGAAATATCATTTTGATGTCCTATTTTTGCGTTATGCGGAGCCGTTGGTTTGTCGGCACGTTGTGAAGTGCTTGTGTATCACCGTTCGGCCAGATAACCTGCAAACTCTCAACCTGTGTAGCACTCCCCACGCCGAATTCAGCGATAAAACTATTGAAGGACATGTAACTATCACCTGCGTAAATTTCCCGTATTTGGGTCTGATCTGCCGTTTTTAATTGAATTTTCGCACCGACTGCGTTCCGGTTTGCGTTTGTACCAATCAATTCGACGTGCAGCCAGTTGTTACGATTTCCACCGTCATTACGTAATAAAGTTGGTTTAGCATGGTTATTGACGATGAAAATATCGACGTCACCGTCGTTGTCATAATCGCCAAACGTCGCTCCACGACCAACTCGAACAGGAAGTGCCGCAATCCCAGTGATTCCGCTCACATCCGTGAACGTGCCATCACCATTATTACGGAACAAGGCGTCGCGTTGGGGAATCAGTATCTGTGGATGCTTAAGCTCCTGGAAGGTGCTACCATTCGTCACAAAGATATCCAAATCTCCGTCGTTGTCGTAGTCAAAGAGCGCAGTCCCCCATCCAATCTCCTTGATACTTGCTTCAGCGAGCAGAGCTGAATAGGATTCATCAACGAACCTGATGTGCTCGGTAGCCCCATCTTCCTTCAATAAATTCCTATAGAGCGCATTTTCTTCATCGACCCAGTGACTCATAAATAGATCAACATCACCATCGCCATCGTAATCACCCGCAGCAAGTCCCATAGAACCACGAAAATCTGCTGCCCACGATTCTGCACTGACATCGGTAAATACACCCCCGCTATCGTTGCGATAGGTGTAATTGACTGAGGTGTCGTTTGCAACGTAGAGGTCGAGATCGTTGTCCGCATCAAAGTCGCTAAAGATGGCTTGCATACTTCTCCCGCCCGGTGCGGCAACTCCCGTTTCAGCAGTTACATCAGTAAATGTGCCATCACCATTGTTGCGGTAAAAGACATTATCTTGTGGTTCAAAGACGTGGGGATTGAGAGCACTCGGCACCGGTTTGCCGGATTGTAGAGACTCTTCTTTCATTTGTTCTAATGCTTCTAAATCGTAGATGACGTAGTTGCAAACGTATAAATCGAGGTCGTCGTCGCCATCTACATCTGCGAAGGCAGCTCCTGTGCTCCACAATTCACAACCGACCCCCGCAGTCTCTGTCACATCACGGAAGGTTCCATCACCGTTATTGCGATAAAGCACATTCTTTCCATAATTAGTAACATACAGGTCAATATTGCCATCACCGTCGTAATCAGCAAAAACACACCCCATACCGTAGCCTTGGTGTCCAACGCCAGCGGTTTTAGTGATGTCTGTAAAGGTGCTATCACCATTGTTACGATAGAGGACGTTAGCAGCTCCCGAACTAACAGGATTCTGATTGTGTTTAAAGGGACCAGGGAAATTAACAATGTAGAGGTCAATGTCCCCGTCGTTGTCTATATCGGCGAAACCTGCGCCAGATCCCATGTCTTCTGGGAGCAGACTGGATCGGATGCCACTTGAATGTTTAAATTGGATACCAACTTCATCTGTAACATCGACATAGTTAACCGCCCCAACGACCATCATAGGCATTAGAGCGGTAATTAGGAATGCAATAATGGCAGTCAGTTGTCGACGGGCAGCCATCAGTAAAGGGTGGTATGTGATAGTTGCGTGCGTTTGCAACCGACACAACAAATTCCTGATAACTGATTGCCGAAGGTGAGTATAGCGAAGGTGCTGAAAGCCGTTAACCCAAAACATCATGTCTCTAAGAAATTTGTAAAAATGGTTCGGTTGCAAAAGCGTTCATCGTTGAGAATTTGCTGGAAGAGCGGAATAGTAGTTTTTATGCCTTCAATTTTAAATTCGGACAGTGCCCGCTGTAATCGAGCAATTGCCTCCTCTCTATCCCTACCGTGCGCAATAAGTTTTGCGACAAGTGAATCGTAGTGAGGGGGGACAGTATACCCTGTGTAGAGATAACCATCTACTCGGATACCGATGCCACCGGGCGGATGGTAGGCAGTGACGAGCCCTGGCGAAGGCATGAATTTATTTGCTGGGTCCTCGGCGTTAATTCTGCATTCAATAGCATGTCCACGGATCTCGACATCAGATTGGTTATATCCGAGTTCTTCTCCCATTGCGAGTCGAATCTGTTCTTTAATCAGATCGATACCGGTAATACTCTCGGTGATCGTGTGTTCCACCTGAATGCGCGTGTTCATTTCAAGGAAATAGTAGTTGTCATCCTTGTCAACAACAAACTCAATGGTACCTGCGTTTCTGTAACCGATGGACTTCGCTGCTTTCGCGGCGGCTTTACAGATCTCGGAACGCAGTTTAGACGGAATAGAGGCAGCGGGGGCTTCCTCAAGGAGTTTCTGCTGCTTCCGTTGAATAGAGCATTCCCGTTCACCGAAATGGATGACATTGCCGTGCGTATCACCTAAAATCTGAACCTCGATATGTCGGGCTTCTTCAATCCATTTTTCAATATAAACATCACCATTTCCAAAAGCAGCTTCGCCTTCCGCTTTTGCGGTGTGAAAGAGGTTCATTAAACTGGGTAGATTTTCAGCGATACGGATACCACGACCGCCACCGCCTGCGACAGCTTTGATCCCAACGGGATAACCAATTTTTTCTGCGAGTTGTGCGGCATCTTCTGCAGTGTCAACGGTGCCTTTTTTGTCTTTTTTCCGTCTACCACCTTGGCTGCCGGGGACAAGCTTCAAGCCAGCCTTTGCTGCGGTTTCTCGTGCTTTTACTTTATCCCCCATTGTCCGTAGATCTTCAATTGAGGGACCGATGAATTGTATTTCGTGTGCCTCGCAAATCTCGGCGAACTGCGCATCCTCTGCGAGAAAGCCTGCGCCTGGATGAATAGCGTTGACATTCGCAAAATCTGCGACTGCGATAATATTGGCATATTTTAGATAGCTCTCTGTTGATGGTGGAGGTCCGATGCAGTATGCCTCGTCAGCATATTCAACGTGCAGTGCCTCTTCATCAGCGGTGGAGAAAATAGCTACCGTCTTAATACCCATGTCTTTACATGCGCGGATGATGCGGACAGCGATTTCACCGCGGTTTGCTATAAGTATTTTTTTTATCATATTTATGTTTTAAGAAGAACGAGATTTGAGTATGGCACCTACAAAATTTACGATGAAACTTGCAGGGTCCACTATGCTAAAATTAGCCTATTGTTGCTTCACTCGGAACAACGGTTGGGCGTACTCAACTGCCTCACCATCTTCAGCGAGGATTTCTAAAATCTCGCAGTTAAAAGGTGCTTCAACTGGATTATAAGTTTTCATAACTTCAAGGACCGCCACGGGTTCACCCACACTGACAATATCTCCAACTTCAACAAAAGGCGGTTCTTCAGGCGATGGTGCCCGATAAAAACGCGAAGGCATAGGAGCATTGATGAAGTTATTATGTGATTGCTCACTGTCTTCAACATCGGTAGCTTCTACAGGTAGACTTTGGGTGCTCACCGCAATGCCCGTTTCCGGCGGCTGTAGTGGGATGCTATCATATCTACCTGGACTTCGGGGCTGCCTGGAAACTTGGACCTCAAGTTCATCCTCTCGGATACGTACCTCAGTAAGATCGGTGCGTTCGAGAATCTCTGCCAGTTGTTCAACAAGTTGTAGAACCCGGCTGTGGTCTTGTTCAGTAGATTGGGGCTTGTCCTTAGCTTTGTTTTGACGCATTTCTTTACATAGTTGTCGGTTGTTGGTTGTCAATCCAGAGATATTTGTATGTTTACAGAATTTCTAACTGCTACAAAAAGTTCTTAACTGAAAACCGCGGACCGATAACTATCATATCCTTTCTACATATTTTCCGGTGCGCGTATCAACTTTGATGCGCGTTTCATTTTGAACAAATAGCGGAACGTTAACAACTGCGCCGGTCTCAAGTGTAGCACGTTTTGAACCACCGCTTACGGTATCACCGCGTAATCCTGGATCGGTCTCAACGATTTGGAGTTCAACGAAGTTCGGGAGTTCAAGAGCGAGTGGAATTACACCATCCATTTTAATGGTGACAGTCTCTCCCTCTTTTAGGAACTTTAAGTGGTCGCCAATAAAATCCACAGGAAGTGAATGTTGCTCAAAGGTTTCATTGTCCATAAACCACAAACTATCGCCATCCCGATACATATACTGCATCTGGTGATCCATAACTCTTACGGTTTCGATGTTTTCGTTGGAGCGGAAGGTCCGATCCAAGACTGCTCCATCGCTAACGCGTTTGATTTTAGTTCGAGCAAAGGCACTACCTTTTCCAGGCTTGACGTGCTGACAATCAACTATAGTGTAAATAGTATCGTTAAGTCGGATAACCAATCCGTTACGTAAATCGTTAAGTGCCGCCATGTTCTCCTCGTTTATTAGTCATCCACTGTCAGCTTTCAGTAGAAGTTGTGGCTGTTCACTATATGTAATGACCACAAATTTCTCTTGCTGATAGCTGATGGCTGACTGCTATTTCTCTGATAACTATTGAAGCAATGTAAGAGCCTGTTGTAATGCCTTGGCTCTGTGACTAATTTGATTTTTAATTTTTTCTCCCAGCCCTGCGAAGGTCTGTTCGTAACCGTCCGGGACAAATATTGGATCATACCCAAACCCACTTTGTCCAGAGGGGCTATGAGTGATCCGTCCTTCGCAAACATCGATAACGACTTCAGGAGCAGTATTAGGATGTACGACTGCGATCGCCGCCACAAACCGGGCGCGCCGATCCGTAGCACCTTCAAGTGCTTCAAGGAGGCTCGAAATCCGCTGGGCATCGGTTGCATCTTCACCTATCCAACGTTTGGAGTTAACCCCTGGTGCCCCATTAAGAGCATTTACCTCCAACCCCGCATCGTCAGCAAGGGCGAGGTGTCCGGTATATTGGGCAATTACTGATGCCTTTTTGGCAGCATTCTCAGCGTATGTTGCTCCATCTTCAACAACTTCCGGAGCATCGGGATAAGATTTCAGCGAGATGACTTCGATGTAATGGTTGTCGGCAGATGACTGATAACCATTACGGAGCATCTCAGAAAGTTCTGCGACTTTGCCTTGATTATGCGTTGCCAATACCAGCTTCATCTAAACTCTCCAGCATCATGCGATTTTGCAATCGAATGAGTTCTTTGATACCGCCGACAGCGAGATCCAACATCTGGTCGTAATCCTCACGCGAAAATGGGGTCTCTTCTGCCGTTCCCTGTATTTCTATAAACTTCCCACTTCCGGTCATAACAATGTTCATATCAACATCTGCAGTCGAATCTTCAGTATAACAGAGATCCAACATCGGTTTGCCTTTAATCAGCCCGACACTGGTCGCGGCAACATTGTCGGTGATAGGAAAGTTTTTAATTTTTTTGCGGTTAACGAGCCATCGACAGGCGTCCCACAAAGCAATAAAAGCACCTGTAATCGCAGCAGTGCGTGTTCCACCATCAGCCTGAATGACGTCACAATCTATCCAGATGGTGTGTTCCTCTAAAGCGTACAAGTCGACGGCAGCGCGTAAGGAACGACCTATGAGTCGTTGGATTTCCTGGGTCCTTCCGCCGATACCCCCGCGGGTCACCTCGCGCTGCATTCGCTCAGAGGTGGAACGTGGCAACATCGAATATTCCGCGGTCACCCATCCCTTCTTCTTGATACGTTGGTCTCGCATGAAACGCGGTTGCTGGTCTATAACGGAAGCAGTACAGATGACATGAGTGTCCCCTGTTGCAACGAGGACTGAACCCTCTGCATGTTTGGTATAGTGTCGTTTTATTCTGACCGGACGCATTTCATCCAGTTGACGCCCGTCTTCTCTTTCCATTCTCATTCTCCGTATAAGCATTAGGTCCTGCAATCCCCAAACGGGACAGCGTGGAGCTATAGAGTTTGGAGTAACGCTAATGCTTTGGTATAACTTTTTCGCTCAAGATAATGCTGAAGCATTTTAGGAGCCGTCGGAGCGAGGTTCTGGGACAGAACGTCAATCCGTTCCAATTGTTCCATTATGTCCTCGCCTGTTTCAATCCGTTGCATCATGGTTTCCAATGCGTATCTCAACTCAGAAAGATTTTCAACTTGCATCTAATTCCTCCAGCTCATCTACGGCTTTGCAGGTTCGCAGATGGACATCTTGAGGCGGATCATCATAGCCCTTCCACGCATACGGATCGACTCCAGAGACCGGAATGATACACCTGCGGTCAGCATTTGCAGCGCGTTCCCCCTCATTAATCGACCACGGCAACAACGACCATGAATTGCAGTAATGGTTTACCAAAACGCGTCGATATGTATCTCCGCGGTTTTTGCGGGAACGGTGGAGTAGATAACCATTAAAAAACACTAACGTGCCGGTTGTAACTTCAACGGGTACCTCACCTGTGTCATCAAAACCGTGACTTTCCCAGGCAAAATCGAACTCATCTGGGTTCTCGTGGTATCTCTGTGGATAGAGATATCCTGGACGATGTGAACCCGGAAGGACCCATAGACATCCATTTTCTATGGTTGCATCGTCCATTGCGGTCCATGCGCCAATTAAGGAGCGATCGCGAGTCGGAATAAAAAATTCATCCTGATGCCATGCCTGTCCTTGAAAATCAGGTGGTTTTACAAAGAGCATTGACTGCATACACTTAACACTTCCGTCCCAGTACGGTAGATGTGCAGCAGTTATCTGGCTCAGGATACCGCATATTTTCGGATGCTTGACGTACGCCTCAATAATTGGACTGACAAAATGTGGCTGATGAATGCAGAGGATACGGCTGATAGCTTCGTCATCACTAATACCGTCAGGGAGTGGCTTCAGACTCTCACACCGATACCCGCCTTTAGCAAGCGTGACGGTGTCCTGTCGCAGCTCCTCTACCTCGTCGAGGGACAACAGATCTGGAACAACGAGATAACCGTCTTGGATAAAAGACTGAATCTGCTCGTCGGATACGATTTTTGGCACATCAATTGGGGCACTTGGTTCAAAGTTCATTTTTTATTATGTCTGATCGGAGAAAGCCACGTATGGGCTTTCTAAGACCCTCCATTGTGGGCATTGATCTAAAATTGGTAAAAACCTGATTTAGGCTATCAATAGTTAAACACGGTTGGCAAGGAACATCTCCGTTACTGCCAGCGCAAAGACTGCTAACATGAGATACATCCATACGTCCTGTCTTTTTTCAACATCCTCGTGGTACTGTGCAATGAGTTCTGCTGTAGGTTTATCCTCACCTGATTCATCCGAAGCACCTTTCAGCATACTTGTAAGTTCTTCAATATCACGTGAGGCAAGATCAGATTCCGTTGCATCAACGTTAACTACAAAATAACGAGGTTCCTCACCAGATGCATGGGCGGAATAGATTCCAGGGACCACTGTGTCTGTATAAAAAACACTCGTTGTTGTGTTATCTTCACTGGGCTCCAAACGCATTTCGATGTTGTTTGGATTGAAAACCGCTATAACTCGGTTTCTCTGCGTCCTCCCAGTTCTTGTTTCGGTGCTAAGTTCAATGCTATCACCGATACGATAATCCGGAATTGTATCTACGTCCTTGAGTGCAAGATACTTAATAGACTCATGCAAAAGGGGCAGATAAACGGCGCGTATTGGCAAATCGTTCCAATCCCTGTCTATTGTTGAGGTAAAACAGAGAACACGCCCTAAATCTCCATAGGGCTTCTCGAAAAGTGATGGACTCCCATCATCATAGGCAGCAATGACAGTCGCGTCTGCTGTCGGGACTGCCTGAAAATATCTGTAAAACCGCGCCTTACCAAAATCACCGTGGTTCGGTTCTTTGAACGGTGCAAATATCGGATGTTCATACTGGACCGTCGCAAGAACCCGAAATTGCTGGCGATCAAAGGCATCTCCGACCGCTTGAACAAAGTTGCACGGCATCAATCCTGTCTCGCCACCGAGGTGTTGTTTATATGCAGTAGCATCCAGATTATCACCTACTGTTACGATCAAGCCTCCGCCCGCAGCAACGTAAGCCTTTACGCGTTCTGCTTCTGCGGGAGAGAGCCTCGCTACATCAGCAAGAATTAGAACGTCGGCGCGTGTGAGTGCCTGAGCGTTGGGAACGGTCGTAGATTCACTGAAATCAATCGGAACAGCATCGCTACCGGCTGCAAACGCCCTTTTCATGAAGAAGGTTTCCGCTTGTTGATAGGTGCTCCGCGTCTGAGAGTTGTTCCTAATTGCATGAACCTTGATAGATTGTAGGCTCTGCAAGGTGAAATAGCGTTTGTTGTCGACTGTCAGGGCATCTTCTGGGAGTTCAACCCAACCGGTATGTGTTGCTTCGTCTTGGAAGTCAACTCTGAAGACAGCATCCGCCAAGTCGTCTGGTTCAATATCAAGTTGGACGGTGTGAATTACATTTCCGTCTATGAAAAGGCGAACTGGCAGATTTTCAACGGGTTCATCACTGAAGTTGTGGACGCGAGCGACAAGGTATGATGCTTGCTGCTCATTCAGAACAACCGGTGGCACACTGATACCCGTAATCGCAAGATTCTGGGGTTGCTTAACACCAACATCAATAAACTCTATTTGGATGTCGGGACTGAGTTTATCGGTCTCAATAAAATTTTCCCAACCTCTTTTCTGCATATCGCCAATGAGATATATCTGCTTTTGTCCAATAGGAATAGATTGAAGAATCTCATCCGCGGTTTGCAACGCATCTAAGTAATCTGTAGGCTTATAGGTGGCTTCTGCGGTGTTCGCTGCGGTTCTAAGATGCGAAAATTCTGAACCAAGTGGAGCAGCGACCCGCGCATTGTCTGATGAAAAAATAAGGCAAGCAGCATCGGTTGTATCAAGCCCGTCCAGAATTTCGATTGCTGCTTCCTGAGCACTCCGGAAAACGCCTTCATATTGCATGCTATAGGAAGTATCTAAAATAACAATAGCGTTTCGTTTCCCACCAATTTTCTGTGTAATAACCGGTGCTGCGGCGAAGAAAGGACGCGCGAATGCAACACCAAGCAGTGCCAACATCAATATACGCATCAGTAGGAGTAGCAGGCGTTTCAATCTATGTCGACGCACGTTAGTCTGATGCGACATTTGAATGAAGCGAATTGTACTAAATACCAATCGTCTCGCGCGTTCCCGATTCAACAAATGTAAGATAATCGGGATTGATGCGCCTACGATACCGGCTGCTACAAATAGGGGTGCTAAAAATCCTAATCCAAACATGTGTTATTGGCTTTTGGCTATCGGCAGTCAGTGGTCAGTAAGAAGTTTTTGCTAAACCAAAACCTATTTTCCAACAGCCGACCACTGATCGCAAGTCAAATAATCCCTTGCCGTTTGGCAAGATAAGAAGCGAGCGCGAAGTCAATCGGGGTCGCTGTCGTTATCATATTATAGTCAATATCTGCTTGCCGAAGTGCGAGCTTATAAGTATCAAGAAACGTGCTGAAATTATTCAGATAACTCTCCTGAATTGCTTGTGGCGTTGTGATAATCTCTTCGTCGTTCTCTGAATCAATAAAACGGATAAGTGCTTCCGAACTTCGCCCTGTCTCAAAGTTGGCAAATTCAACTTCCTGTTGCGCGAGGACGTGAAAGACGATCACTTCATGTCCCTCATATCGCAGATGTTCCAAGCCAGCGATGACCTCATCCTGATTTTCATCATAGAGATCTGAGATAAAAAGCACTAAACCGCGCTTGGTTAAGCGTTCTGCGATTTGGTGTAATGGTGCTCCCATTCGTGTGCTTTTCGCGGTTTGCAGCGTTTCCAGTGTAAGCAAGATAGAATGCAAGTGTGACGTACTACTCCGAGCAGGAAGGTATTGGTGAAGTGTGTCATCAAAATACGCAAATCCGACAGCATCTCGCTGCTTCGCCATAAAATAGGCGAGGGACCCTATTAGAAAACTGGAATATTGCAGTTTTGTCAGTCTTTGTTCGGTTTCGCTCCGTTCCGCATCGCTCTCTTCTTGCGCATCATCTATCGGGTGCGTCATGGACTCGCTTGTATCCAAAAGCAAGTAGCAGTTGAGGTTGGTTTCCTCCTCGAACTGCTTGATGTAATACCTGTCGGTCCGGGCATACGCTTTCCAATCTATATGTTTTGTATCGTCCCCGGGCATATATTGCCGATATTGCGAAAATTCGACACTAAATCCGTGATATGGACTTTTATGAAGACCCGAAATAAAGCCCTCAACGACAAATTTGGCGATCAACTCAAGATTCCCGATTCGAGCAAGAATTGCTGGATTTAGAAATCTGCGCCCTTCTGACTGGCTCTGCATTTCTTAATTATGCCCTTCATGTCCTTAGATAACCGCTTCTTATTTCTTTTTTAAGATGAGCAGGGTGAGGTCGTCGAACTGATCCGCCTCGCCCTGAAATTTCATCACTGCGTCGTGAAGATGCTCTCGGATATCTTCAGCACTATCATCCTTACACGCTTTAGATGCCTCAAGTAGTCGTTCTTCATCGTAATACTCATCCTCGACATTAACGGTTTCTGTAACACCGTCTGTGTAGTATACAACGACATCGCCGCTAATGAGTTCGATATGTTCTGCTTCATATTCAGCGATACTTGAAACCATATCATTTGGGAACATTCCGAGTGGGATACCTCCGATATCTTCACCCAGCCACTTACAGGTTCCATCTTTTCTTAGGAGGAGTGGTGGATTATGACCGGCATTGAGTGTTGTTAGGACATCCGTTTCGGGATTAAGATGGCTATAGAAGAAAGTCGCATATTTTTCTTCCGTGCCGCTGGCGTAAAGAAGTGAATTGAGCGTCATAGCCATCTCGGTGAGTTCAACGTACATGGCTGACGGACATACCCCGTTTCCACTATCTCCTGATGCAGGGGTTTCGACGCGTGATAATTCAGAGATAAGACCCGCGCGCAGGGTTGCCATGAGCAGTGCTGCTTGCATTCCCTTTCCAGAAACATCCGCTATTGAGAGTCCCCAATGTCCAGTAGGTAAGGAGATACAATCATAATAATCACCACCGACTGCTCCACGGGGTTCGTAATGACCTGCGACTTCATAACCGGGGATGTCAGGCAGATTATCTGGGATGAGGTTCTCTTGGATTTTACGCGCTTCTTCCATTTCTGCTTGTAGTTGGCGCGCTTCAAGTGCCTCCTGATGAAGGTGTGCGTTCTCAATTGCCACACCTGCTTGCTTAGCAAAAGAGTCGAGTAGTACCACATCTTCGTCGGTAAAGGGGGCAATTCTACCACCACGTTCCTCTTTGTCTCCCACGACGAGAACTCCCAAAATATCGCCATCTCGTCCAGGGATTGGGACTGCCATCAAATTTTTGCCTCCGAAAAGTGTGTCGGATTCGGGTAGGCAGTGTCCGGGTAGTCCGTCATTGACGACAGACTTCAACATATCTACCGATGTCGCTTCTTGAGACGCTGGCGCATCTTCACCACAAGAGATAACAAGTTCGTTGCCATTGGACTGTGCTGTATCACCTTCAACTACAGCTTCTGGAAAGGCATAACTTAGTTCAAGTTCCTGCTGTTCGGGGCGCGTGAGCATGAGTGCTCCGGCATTTGCATCCAAGAACGAGACAGCTTGGAGGACTACCTGCTCTGCGGCATCTTCAGGTTGCAAAAGTTGGCAGATTTGTGGTGCGCTTTCTGCGAGCATGAATAACCGAAATTTTTCGCTCTGGATACCCTCGACCATCTGTGAATATGCGATGGCGATTGAGATTTGGTGAGCAAGCGTTGTTAACAATTCCTTTTCCCAGTCTTCTAACGTCTCTCTTCCGAGAAATCGCCCTAAACCAATCATGCCCAAGAATTCGTCTTGAATCTTTAATGGAACCCAAAGGCGGATGTCAACCGTCTCGGTGAGTTTGGCACTTCGGATAAAGAATTCCTCAAGACCTACCGGAGGCGCGCTGTTCTCAATGAATGAATGTTGCAGCAAGTTAGCAACTTCCTCAGTTTTAATAGAAATTGGCGGGAATACTTGTTCAGGGGTTGACGCCACGGCATCAAGATTTTGCCCGGTAGGATGGTAACGTAATATCACACCTCGTGTGACTTGCAAGGTCCCGAGGGTGATACGAAGATACGTTTTGCTCGAATGGTTAAAGTTGCCGTATCCAGAGATTAGCGTTTGCCCCAAATGCTCCAACTCGGACAGACTAAATATGAGCCGCTCCATAGTCTGCTCCGCAGTGTTTTGTGTCTCATGGGCTTGCTGCAAACCGTTCTCTAAAATAGGCTCGCTTGAATCTTTCATATGTTGCATCCAGATAATGATGTATCGTTTTTATTATATCTATTACTACAAGGATGTCCCTAAGACACGGGAATACAAGATTCCCGAAATACACCTGTGAACATAAAACAGAGACAAATTTTTATAATCTCTTTTGAGACAAAATTTGAAATAAGGAAAGGACTATAGATTCGCGATAGCGGATTCTTCATCTGGAAAAATACCAGCGTATTTCGCGAGTGCCATCATGCGAAAAGTCCGCTCCTGCGTAGCTGACAATCCACAGAAATTCAAAGCACCTTCGCGTTCATGAAGTGCCTCTATGATTTCAATAAGTATGGATATACCGATGCTATTAATGAGGGTTGTTTTCTCAAGATTGATTACGAGCTGCGTATAACCGTTCTGAATAAGTTCTCGTGCTTTTTCGGCAAGTTGTTCTCCAAGTGCATCATTCAAATAGCCTGCTGTCTCAATCACCGCGTGTGTTCCGTCTTCACGGATTTGAATATCAAACTTGTTCAAAATCCTTACCTCCTTAACTACCTAACGTGGATATAAAAGTTCCCTGAATATAAAGGTGCTATGTAGCAAAATCCTATCGCTTAATAACAGGTTTTGGGATTTGTCCGCACTGACCCCAAATTGTGTTATTCATGTAGCGAAACGGTACAACTACTTACCCCTTCTTTCTTTTTATGACGCTCACAGTTGTTCCATTAGGGCTGCTTTCTATATCCACTTCATCCATTAGGGATCTGATAATTTGCAATCCCCTTCCGCGCTTACGTAGGTCGGTATGTACACCTGGGCTTCCGAGTAAACGGGTGCCATCAAGTGTATCTGGAGAGATACCAACCCCCCGATCTGTGACTTTAAACTGCAGCTCATCATCCTTAAGTAAAAAGTCGATATGGACCTCCTGATCGTCGCTTTGGCTGTGCTCAAATGCGTTGATACAGGTTTCGATAATTGCGAGTTGGATTTCCTCAACTTCCCCTTCCCCGAAATTCATCAATTCAGCGAGAACAGAGGCCGTCTTAGCTGCAGCAAGTTCCATATCAGGTTGCATCGGTATAGTGAGGATTACGTGTTTAGCTGTATCTGACACGTTGTGTTCCCCTCCTTGCTATGGCTCGTGTTTATATTTATATAGGAACCCACAAAATTGCTTATCATTTGGGTCTTCCGTTTCAATCGGCGGCAAATAAGGTATAATAAAAATTAGATTGCTTCCACCGACGATTTAGATGCGAGCTTATGAAGACTTAGTTAAATCATATCATATTTTTTTAAATTAAGTCAAGTCTTTTAACCAATTGATCTCACAAGGGTCTCATGGTATCATTAAATCTACTCAACTATCCATTCAAACCCACTATATAAGAAGAATTGAAAGTTATCTTTTCAATACTCCCTCTCAAGAAAGGAAATACGATGGAAATACTTGAATACACACCAGAGATGCGAAGGTATACAACTGAGTTTTATAATAACCTCACGGCAAATGTCCCACACTGTTATCCTGTAAGTGAAGACGAATTAGGTGAAGTATTACTGGAGACTACATACGAAACAGAGGATAAGAAGGTACTCCACTCTCAAACCACCTTTGTCGCCAGAGAGCGGAGTACCGTCCTTGGGTTTATACAAGTTGGTATCGGACCAGATGAAGAACTGAACAAAAACAATATCGGCATCATCCGATTTTTCGGCTACCAACCCGGTGAACGCCGGGCGGGACAAGCACTCCTTGAAAAAGCAGAAAGTTATCTAAGCACCTATAATCCGGAACTAATCGTTGCTTTTCCACAAGACTATCGATACCGGTTCTACCATTTTGGGCATGCTTACTTATCTGATGGCTTGGGACAAGTTCAGGCACTCCTCGGATATAACGGTTATCAACGCCGATTCGGTGAAGTGTTTTTAGCATGGGAAAATTACAGTGTTACACCGACTGAATCACCGATCCCAATTGAACTTTCTGTAGAGTGGGAACCCGGCAGAGGCGAACGTCCAAACTGCACCGTGCTGGCATTTCACGATGGAACAAAGGCTGGTACCTGTTACACAGTATCTGGCGGTGAGTTTTCAGATCATCCCGATGTCCAAGATTGGCTTCACACCATGTGGCTCGGCATAGAGGATGAATTCCAAGGGCAAGGTTTAGGTCGCTACCTGCTTCAATATACACTTCATGAGATGCATAACATTGGATACCGTAACGCCCTGATTAGCACCAGTTGGGAAAACTACCGAGCAGCACTCTTCTACAACAACTGCGGCTACCGAGTTACAGACTGGACATACGGCTTGTTGAAGACTGAGTTATAACGCAACAGGAAACAGGATCCCTTGTGCCAAATCACGAATGGTAGCTCACGGTGTGGGTGGTTTTGTCTTGTCAACAATCCATCGCGCGTCTGCTATCCGCGCTATTGCCTCTGATCGTTCTGGTTGGTGGCTTGCAAACTTGACTTTATCGCAATTGGAAAGTAATTGTTGAACGCGTTCAAGATAAGAGACATCTATCTGTGCGTGTCGCATTGCGTCCAGCAACGCGGTTGTTGTCAACTCTAACGCCGGAATTTGATAGCGTCCTCGGATGTATTCGCGGAGGACATACGCAATTTGGGTATGATACGTCTCCATATCGCCTCGCTTGAGCCAATCCGAGGTTTCAATCGCTGCTAATTGTTCGTATGCGGTCTCGTGTGGCAGCGGCGCATCATCCGCTTCGGTTGGAGGCACTGGTAAGGGTTGAGGACGTCTTCGGACATAGAACCATGCCGAAATGGCTATAAAGCCGAGTGTCATGCCTCCAAATAAATAAGGCAATAGATTTTGCGTTACCTCCAATGGTGGTTTGATGTCACGCAGACTCTGAATATCTACAGTCCCCTGCGTAAGGATTTGTGTAAGTAGAGACATACTTCTTGAACAGGTGGAAAAAAACAACGGATAGGGAAAAACCGAGACAATACTTTACGCTACAATCGGTTTAATGACGATCGATTTCGGTGAGGTTGGGCACGCGTATTGGCAGACCCCGCAACCTGTACAGCCTGGATCGAGCACCTCTACAACACCATCTGATGTGAGGTGAATTGCATCATCGCCAATGGGACAGGTATCAACACAGTAGGTACAATCCACTTCTTTTGTTCGGAGACAGGTTTCTGCGGTAAAAACTGCCAACCCAATTCGGATGTCTTCTGCATAAACGGGTTGCAATGCACCACTTGGACAGACATACATGCATGCCAACGAATCACAGATGACGCACGGTTGCTCATCGGGATCTATGTAGGGCGTATTTGCAATACTGGCATCGGTGCTCTGCAAGGGTTGAATGGCGTTTGCTGGGCAATTCTTGACGCAGTTACCACACCGATGACACTTTTCCAAGAATTCTGCTTCGGGCAACGCGCCTGGCGGTCGAAAGATGACACGCGACTCCGAATTTTCAGCAAGCAAATGATCGCCTACAGTGTCATCAAGAAATTCGGCGACGGGTTGGATAAGCTGGTTCAAAGCTTCCTTGAAAAAGCCGCGTCTCCCTGTTTCGTCAGACATTCTTATATTGTATCCCTAAGCGGTGTGAGCTGCGCTTGTGCCGAGTGCTACTCTTTTCTGGCTTTAGAAATCCGATAACAACATCTATGGCTACCTTGCATAAGATGTTCTTCCCGAACGACCTTCGTCCCCAAGGATTGTCGAAAGAGCCCCAACTCAATTTCGCAGACATAGGGATACTCCTCAGCAATCACGGAAATTGGACAATTATGTTCAATTAAGACGTAATCATCTTCGTTCTCGTCAAAACATGCCATGTATCCTTCTTCGTCTCGGATACGTGTAAGTTCTTTGACGCGTTCGGGCAAATTTTTCCCTTGAAGTCGCTGCTGATATGCTTGCAGCTGTGATTTCATCCGTTCTTGAAAAACTTTAGTGATAAAACCGGGGCCGTTGAATTTTGCGACTTCATGCATTAGACCGACTGCAAAGTTAGCATAGGTTGTCGGGAAAAGGCTGTTCGCTTGATCGGTTAAGCGATAAATGTGAAGCGGACGGCCGCGTTTCTGCTTCTCTCGATAGTATTCAACCAAATCTTCTGATTCGAGTATAGCGAGGTGTTGTCGAATTCCCATCTGACTGATAGGCAGCGCATCTGTCAATTGACTGACCGTCATACCGGCACGCATCTTGAGCAGCTGCAGGATTCGCATTCGGGTTTCGCTCATTTCGCAATTCACGTGATTTCCTCGTAATATGGGATGGACTCAATATGAACTAACAAGACTCTACACGCTTTTACAACTTTCTATAATCATTGTATCATAATTGAATATTACAATTCAAGATAATTTAGTTGGTGGTTCAGAGGCATTCAATTTTCCTATAATTTTGATGTTCTGTTCAAGGACTCTTCGCTGTAGGAGCGAGTGTTTTTGCTTGGGTGTTTCCCCATGCTCGCGACACCTTATCGGAACGGACAAACCATTAGCCCCACTAAAATTGTAGGTTGGGTAACGCCTGCGAAACCCAACGCATCCTCAAATCTTGATTCTGACTGACAGCTGATGGCTATTAACACTGATAACCGACAACTGAATGCTTCAGGTAATTTTCTTTTGTCTATTTATCGCTTATGTGATACAATTTTGCAAAGGCTCGCTCGCAAGCCCATAATCAAAAGAATAGGAAAGGGAAAGTGGAGAATGCAGAACGAACTCACCGAATCGCAAATTAATTTTTATCGTGAAAATGGTTATCTCGCTATTGAGAACTTCCTTGATGCCGACGAATTAGAAGAGTGGCGACGTTGCACGGATGAATCTGTTAAGGAACGCCTTGGAAATTCAGTCGAGTTTATGACGAACCAAATGGACGCTAAACAGTTTTACGCTCGCGTTTTTACGCAGTGTCTTCGCTTAACCGACACACACGCTGGGATGCGGAAACTCGTCCACGATCCGAGGCTTGGCAAGATGGCAACAGAACTCGCAGGCACTGACGGCATGCGAATTTGGCATGATCAAGCGTTGATTAAACCCCCACACGGCAATCCGACCGCATGGCATCTTGATGTTCCCTATTGGTCGTTCGATTCACGGGACGCAGTATCCTTTTGGGTTGCGTTGGACGATGCCACACTCGCAAATGGTTGTATGTGGTACCTACCCGGCACACATAAGACGGCACGCTTTGATAATGTCGGGATTGGCATAAATATCGGTGAATTGTTCAATGTGTACCCAGAATGGAAGAATATCGAACCGCAGTGCGCCCCGTGTCCCGCAGGTTCTATTGTATGGCATAATGGGCTTGTTGCTCACGGTGCTGGTGCGAATATGACCATCCACCACCGCAGAGCGATGACCTGTGGTTTTATGCCCGATGGATGTACATTCAACGGGAAGCGGAATATACTGCCGGAAGACTATTTTAACTCACTGGAAATCGGGGATATGCTCAATAACGACAAACAAAATACGCTTATTTGGCATAAGGATTGGGAAACATAAAGGTAGGTCCTGTAGCATCCACCAAGATAAATAACGACTGAATAAAGTAGTTGTCAGCCGTCAGTTCTCAGAAAAAGGGATTTGATTCACTGATAAATGCGTGTGGACCTAAATCTCTCTTAACTGATAACTGATAACTGATAACCATTAAAAAGGAGAATCGGAATATGGCGAAACAGCCTAATATCGTATTAATGGGCGTTGATTCACTACTCGCAACGCACATGAGTTGTTACGGGTACCATCGACTCACCACCCCACACATTGATCGGTTTGCGGAGGGAGGCACCCTTTTTGAGAAAACCTATAGTGCACACATTCCGACAACGAGTGCCTACGCTTCTATGCTTACCGGTTTAGATACTTTCAGTACACAAGTCGTTGCTTTGCGTCATCAGGGGCCGCTTCGCGAAGAGGTGAAAACGTTGGCGGAAATTCTACGGGAAGAAGGCTACGATACAACCTGTGTTGGATTCGGTGGGCCGAGTGCTCGTGGGTTTGATACCTATCTTGAGTTTTCTGGATGGGGTCCCGACGAAAGCGGACGCAGCCCTAAAGCAGAGAACCTCAACAAAACGACCCTCCCAGAACTGAATCGCTTGATTGATCAGAGCGACGAAAAACCGTTTTTTCTATTCTTGCGCCACATGGATCCGCATTCTCCTTATCTACCACCCGCCCCTTATGAACGGGTGTTCTACCACGGCGACGAGTGCGATCCGAGCAATAAATCCATGGAACCGGTGATGGCATTCAAACCGTTTTGCGATTATTTCGCTTCGTGGATGCCAGAGGGCATTACCGATAAAGATTACGTCATCGCGCAATACGATGGCGCAATCGCCTACATGGACGCTTGTATTCAGACGCTTTTTAATGCGCTCGAAACGCGCGGCGTACTGGATGAAACAATAGTTGTTATCAACGGTGACCACGGTGAAACCCTCTACGATCACGAGTGCTGGTTCGACCACCATGGAATCTACGATGTCACTTTACATGTGCCGCTGATTATCCGCTATCCGGGACGTGTCCCCGCTGGAAAACGGGTTGCGGGATATAACCAACACAAAGATCTCGTGCCGACGCTTCTTGAACTGGCAGACATTGAAACCGATATCGAATTTGATGGAAAAAGCCTGACCTCCTTGATCAGTGGCGAGGTTACCTCTTTTGATAGCGAGTTCTACATCACAGAATGCACGTGGATGCGCAAACACGGTTGGCGTACTCCGGAATGGAAACTTATCGTCGCGCTTGAACCCGACTTTCATTTCAAACCTCCCGTCGAGCTTTATAATCTCATCCAAGATCCAGATGAGAATAATAACCTCGCCGAGACATATCCTGACATCGTGAATGTCCTTGAAACACGGATGAAAAGTTGGATCCGTCAGCGAGAACAGGAAACTGGACTGACGAATCCGATTATGACGCAAGGAGATTGGCATGGACACAAAGGCGTCGGTCCATTTAAGACCTCTGAGCAGGCATATAACACGATGCACATCGGTAATCCGGGTCAAGCAGCACGTTTACAAGCGAAATCTCGCGATGAATAGCAAAATAGTTATCAGTTGTCAGTTATCGGTTATCGTTGAAGAGGGTTTCGTGTAACAATTGACCCACTTTTGGAGTGCTTCAAGAAAGGTGCATTGTTAAAAACTGCTCTTAACTGACTGCTGATGACTGACTGCCATTAAGTAAAGGAAAAATGAATGCCAGATTATAGACGAGATGAAGTTTTAGGACGACTCAGAACAGAATTAGATAGAGGCAAACACCTGCTTGCAGTTGGCGCGGGAACAGGTATTACGGCGAAATTTGCTGAACAAGGCGGCGCGGATCTGATTGTAATTTATAACTCAGGTCGCTACCGGATGTCTGGATTTGGTTCTTGTGCCGGACTTTTGGCTTACGGTGATGCGAACGCTATCGTTATGGAAATGGGCGAACGTGAGGTGCTACCTGTTGTCAAAGAGACCCCTGTTATTGCTGGGGTCAACGGTACAGACCCGACGCGACGGATGAGCAATTTCCTCAAACAGGTACGCGATGTCGGTTTCGACGGCGTTAATAACTTCCCTACTGTTGGTGTAATTGATGGCACTTTCCGAGTGACACTTGAAGAAACAGGGATGGGGTTCTATAAAGAGGTAGAGACGATAGGTATCGCACACGAAATGGACCTTTTCACGATCGTCTATGTTTTCAACCCTGAAGAGTCCGAGAACATGGCGAAGGTCGGTGCGGACGTTATCATTGCACACATGGGTACTACAATAGGTGGCACAATCGGTGCGGAAACCGCTTTCACACTGGAAGATGCGGCCATACGTGTCCAAGAAATCTGCGACGCTGCACAATCGGTGAATCCAGAGGTCATCTGTCTTGCCCACGGTGGTCCCATCTCAAAGGCACCGGAGGCAGCGTTTATCAATGAGAAAACGGACACCGTCGGTTTCGTGGGAGCATCCAGCATTGAACGGTTCGCTTGTGAGGAGAGTATCCCCCGGGTTACTGCTTCGTTTAAGGAATGAGTCGGAGCGCGCAAATTACAGTCTATAGGCTGGGTTGAACACAGTAAAACCCAACCTACCAAGATGAATTTTCTCAAACTAAATGCGACAAATTGTCCAAAGTTTAGTATAACATAACAACTACGACTTGTGCTAAATAACTATTTGCAAAGCATAGTTTCACAGAAGCACCACTTTTTACACGTATTTTTCACAGGTTGTGACCCTCTTCAGTCCCGTAGGGACGATATCTTTATAGAAAAAGGGCATGTCCGCTCTTTTAGTCCCGTAGGGACGCTATCTTTATTTCACAAAACTAACTATTCGTGAAGACAACAAAAACAATGAGTTAATTGGCACAAGTAGTAACAACTGTAACAATATAGGGAATCCACAATCATCACAAATAAACTCATACAACTGGAGCAATCAGACATGACCCCAGAGCAATGGAAACAAGAATTTAGAAAAGAACTTGACACGCTTCGCGAACCAATAGAACGCCTTAATGCGCTCCTCAAACTCTATCCCTACAAACTATCGCGCAATAGTGCGATAAAAGAATCGTTTGCAGCACTCGCAAATGAACAAGATAATGAGAGATTCTATCGCATTGATACTGACTTGTTAGAAACACTCTATCAATTACTCAAATTCTTACCCAAAGCCCACTCACACTTGGAATGGCTAAAAAAACAATATGAGGTGTCTGAAATTCAGCATTTTGCATTGATGGAATTCATTGATTTTTGCAGTAGTTGGGGAAATTATTATGGCATACATGAGATGGAAGAATCAGAAAAAGATGAAGTCTTGTGGAACATTGCAACTAATTGTGAACATTGGCAAGAGTTGTTAGGAATGGAGCAAAACGAGTGGGGTATTGAACATTTAACTCTTTTTCTAGCCCAACCACCCGAGCACGTCAATGAAAAGCTGAGAATGGAAGGTCTATGGTATTCTTGTAAACCGGTGTATTTATTACTCAACAATCACCCTTGCAACAAGAAAGCAAAAGAACTACTTGATCAAGTATACGAATACGAAGAACATTACAACAGAACACTTGAAGGTAATCAACGTTTACATGTTGTTTCGCTGATGGACTTTGGTTTACAAAGCAGACTTCCTGAGATGATAGATATGCGCAATAGTTACAGGATCTCTGATAGTATTGAATACAAGATTTACGATGATTTCTCACGTTGGTCCCCCATTCAAGTGATGCACTACATCACTGCACCAATGGATGACCCAGAGTGCACAGTAAACAACCTGCCCAATCTTATGGAAGCCGAAACCACTGTTGATGGAGCAAGTGCTCTCCTAATGCATCTGAAAGAGCAAATGACCTATCGGAACGAGATATAAAGACATCTTCAAATTGAGGTGTCCCAGAAGATACACAGCGGGTTATTGATAACTTGCCTGCTGAGGTAACTGATGGATAAGTTCGTGGTTAATGCATAGTTTTGTCATTAAGAACTCAAACTACCTACTATAGAATTTCAAATCAAGGAGAGCCAAAATGGACCTAAAAACACAAGCTGAATTACTTACAAAAGATTCGCGTCGTCAAATCATCATGGATTACAAGGAAACTAATTTACACAAGGCACTAAAAGAATTGTTTCAAAAGATGCACCCGAATTACACAGTAGAAATAACCCATGGGCCTCAAGAATTGGGTAAAGATCTCGTAATCATCAAATCCGATGAGTTCGGCAACGAAGTCTTTGGAATAGTGGTAAAATGCGGTCATATAAGGGGTAATACAGTCGGAGATGTTGACATCTTAAAAGAACATATTGATAATGTTTTTTCTAAAGCAGAAGAGAAAAGATTGGATGAGATTAAAAGCCAGATCCAACAAGCCTTAGCACATCCCGCTGAAATGAAATCATATCTTAAAGATTTACCAGTTTCTAAGGTCTATGTAGTCTTGGCTGGTGAATTTAGTAACAACGCGCGAAAAAGATTGTTAAATGAATTAGCAAATAAGGTCGAAATTTTCGATGTCAATTGGCTTATTGGCAAATTTACCGAACATTATCCTCATATTTTTTTTCATGGACGAGTCATCAATTTTTTAGAAAAGAAAATCAATGAGTTAGAAGAAAACCACCATTGGGCAAAATCAGGAAAGAATTTGTCAGAATATTTTGTAAACCCCCTAATTCAACCTCTTGGTTCTACTATGGAATTTGATGAGGAAAGATTAAAAACAGTTATTAAAACAGGGAGGTATCCTTTTTCTAAACTTTTAGTAATTTCCAAAAAGCACAGAAAATTAATTTTATCAGGGGACCCAGGGACAGGCAAAACGGGTGCAATGGCTAAACTAACAATTGATAGATATCAAGATGCATATAAGGAATTAATAAAGAAACCGGGGGTATCTGACGAAAAAGTAACTATCCCACTTTTTATGCATGCTAGGGAATTCCTAAAATCACAATCGGTGGACGGTTTGTTGACGACATATTTTGAGTCAGAGGAATCCAAAGGTCGTTTTAAAGTTGATTTGCTGATCATTGATGGGTTAGATGAAATTCAATCTAACAGCCGCTCTAATGTAATTGATAAATTGGACGAATTTTCAGAAGAAATAGGTTGCGTTTACATCCTTACAACTCGAAAGATCGATCTTGTCAACACACTGCCTGAGAAATATGCGAAATATGAATTACTTCCGTTTGAGTTTAACCAAGCCTTGAAACTTGTTAATAAATTAATAAAGGACAAAAAAGTTTTGGCGGTTATGCAAGAGAGTCTTGAAAAGATCCAAGCCCAAGTCCTTCTGGCCCCACTTTCCCTGATGTTGCTCATTAGAATTAGTTGAAGAAGTGAAAGAACATGAGGAAATACCTGCTTCAGTCACAGAATTATATGATCGTTTTTTTGACATGGTACTCGGCAGAGAGGATAGAAAAAAAGGTATCGAAATTTTATTTGAATATCACATCAAAAAGAAATTTCTCGGAGAACTTGCGTATCAGGAGTTTTGGGGGAAAAATAGATTAGAAATCCCGGAAGCGGATTTCCAAACATTTCTTGATTCCTACTCAGAAAAATATCCATTGATATCTGGCGATTTTAACGGCTTTGTAAAAGAATTAGAAAGAGCTGGCGTACTAAATCTACGAGAGGAAATTATATTCAAGCATAGATCATTTTTAGACTATTTTGCAGCATACCACGTTCATGAAATAAGAGGGGACATTGCAGACTTGAATAACTTAGTGGTAAACACATATTTTGATGACATCTGGGGTGAGGTAGCATTTTTTTATATTGGTTTACGAAGAGAGATTACTCAAGATTTATTGGAAAAAATCTATTCTTACTCTAGCGACAATCCAAGAGTTCCCCTCTATAAACTACTTGGTGGACGCTTAATGCAAGCTGGATGGTACTCAACAGCACAACAGTATGCTTATTGTATAAAAGAAGCTATTAATTACGTGCCACAAGTTCATAAACATTTCCATGAGCTCATAACTTCTTCTGATTCTAATGTTCCTGGTATTGTGTCAGACTTCGTAACTTTCAGTCTAACGAATTTTTCTTTTAATAGTGCCTTTTTGGCAAACCATGTAAAGGATGTATTGAAAAATTTGGTAAATTCAGAATCTAAAGATGACATCTACAAAGCAGTTGCTTTATTGTGGTCAGTAAGGCGTTTTCTGGATCCGGAAGATGAAAAAGAAAATATAGATAAGATTTTAGCAAAATCAATTAGTCTACAAGATGATATGGAACAAGCAAGGACGCTATTACTTTTAATGTTAATAGGGGGCGATAAAGAAACCAGAAGAAGCATAGAACGACAAACAAGGAGACTTGCTAAGAAATCCACTAAAGTTTTTAAAGCTTTATTGCCAGTTAAGCGGAAAGGTTTTAGATAATCTGCCCCTAGTCGTAGAGTGTTATTAGGTCCATACAAAGGTGATGACTCGGATTATAATAGACGTGTAAACCCCACAGTTTAGCTGCGGTTTAACGTTGTAAATAGCGGAGAAAGTGATGTCGAGTAAGGTTAAAGAAATAGAGATCCTAAATGCGGATGATACGGAACTCATGCGTATCAGCCGAGAAGGAACGCTGTCCCTGAACCTGAACGAGATGCAGACAATTCAGAGCCATTTCGATGGGTTAGGACGCAACCCAACCGATGTAGAAATTGAGACTATCGCGCAAACTTGGTCGGAGCACTGCGTCCATAAGACGTTTAAGAGCATCATCCTTTATTCTGAAAATGGAAAAGAACCTGAGCAAATCGATGGATTGTTTCCGACCTTTATTCAACGCGCAACAGAGGAAATAGCAAAACCGTGGTGTGTCTCCGTCTTCTCAGATAACGCCGGTATCATCGAATTCGACGATACCTACAATCTTGTTTTCAAGGTAGAAACGCACAACCATCCGTCAGCGATTGAACCTTACGGCGGGGCAGGCACAGGCATCGGCGGGGTCATTCGCGATTCGCTTGGCACTGGACTCGGCGCAAAGCCTATTCTTAATACGGATGTCTTCTGCTTCGGAATGCCCGATACACCTTATTCGGAGCTGCCCAGAGGTACACTCCACCCAAAACGTGTATTTAAAGGAGTCGTTGCAGGCGTGCGTGACTACGGCAATCGGATGGGTATTCCTACTGCGAACGGTGCAATTCTATTTGACCCCCGTTATACCGCAAATCCCCTCGTTTTTTGTGGAAATGTCGGTTTAATACCGAGAAATAGGTGCGATAAATCCGTTGAACCCGGAGATCTGGTTGTTTCTATCGGTGGGCAGACCGGTCGTGACGGCATTCATGGTGCCACTTTTTCCTCTGCTGAATTGGACGACACTTCAGAAAATCTCGGTAGTGTGGTGCAGATCGGCAATCCGATTATGGAAAAGAAGATCGTTGATGCATTGTTACAGGCACGTGACCGAAATCTCTATCGCTCCATAACGGATTGCGGTGCTGGTGGGTTCTCTTCTGCAGTCGGTGAAATGGGAGAACACGTAGGTGCGGAAGTGCACCTGGAACGCGTTTCTCTGAAATACGAAGGACTTGCCCCGTGGGAGATTTGGCTCTCCGAAGCACAAGAACGCATGGTAATCGCCGTGCCACCTGAAAATTTAGACGAATTGATAGAGATATGCGAGTCAGAACTCGTTGAGGCGACAGTACTCGGCACTTTCACAGACACACACCGGCTACAAGTCTTTTATGAAGGCACGCTCGTTGCGGATTTGGAGATGGAATTCCTGCACAACGGCTTACCACAGCCCATCAAAGAAGCAGTCTGGTCCCTACCACAGCATCCAGAAATGGCATCCCGAGACAAAGAAACTAACGGCTATACAAATGATCTCTGCCAACTCCTCGCGAGCCCAAACATAGCAAGTAAAGAGTCCGTTATCCGACAATACGACCACGGTGTGCAAGGCGGTATGGTTATCAATCCACTCGTCGGAGCAGAAAACGATGGACCAAGCGACGCGTGCGTCGTTACACCCGTAATTGGCAGTCGCGCGGGAGTGATTGTCGCTAATGGGATTAATCCGAAATATAGCGACGTAGATCCCTATAACAGTGCAGCCGGGGCGATTGATGAAGCTTTGCGAAACATCGTCGCTGTCGGTGGTACGCTTGAGAAAACGGCGTTGTTGGATAATTTCTGCTGGGGAAATCCTGACAAGCCTGATCGACTTGGGGAGTTGGTACGTGCAGCGCGGGCGTGTTATGACATTGCGACTGCTTATGGCACTCCTTTCATTTCTGGCAAGGATAGCCTCTATAACGAATACCGCGACACAACAACTGGCGAACAACGCGCAATCCCGGCGACGCTGCTCATATCCGCTATCTGCGTGATGTCCGACATTCAGCGCGCTGTTACGATGGATGTGAAAGTTCCTGGTAATTATATTTACGTTGTTGGTAACACATACGCTGAGTTGGGTGGATCGCATTACTTTGGTATCCATGGATTCATTGGAAATAAAGCACCCATCGTCCGTCCCGATGAAGGTAAGCAGACGATGGAAAAACTCAGTGGTGCCATCAGCAATGGATTGGTCCGTTCTTGTCATGACTGTTCCGAAGGCGGTATCGGTGTGGCAGCAGCGGAAATGGCATTTGCTGGTGGGTACGGGATGTCCTTGAATCTCAGTGGCATTCCAACGGGAGACGATATTACTGGCGACGACTTTCTCTTGTTCTCGGAGTCAAATAGCCGTTTTCTTGTAGAAATTGAACCCCAACATCAGCAGGCTTTTGAAACCTGCATGATAGGTGTCCCGATAGGCTGCCTCGGCAGGGTTACAGATACATCAGACTTTATCATTGCCGGAACTGGTGGACATTCAATTGTCGAAACTTCAATTGACAGGCTCAAGTCTGCATGGCAGGCACCGTTGCAATCGTAAATTTTAGTGGTTTGCATCCGCTATTTGAGAGCATCTTTATGGCGATAGCATTTGTCCTAAGATTAATCTGACGCAAATAAAGCAATAAATAAGGCAATTAGGGACGGTAATGCACGTCGCATTTGAATGAGTCCGCCGCAGAATCGCCCTACTATCAACAGTTCTGTAGATTAGACGAATCTGTTAGGTCGACTTCAAAGAGATTTCACTGTTAAAAAATGCTGAAGGATAATACTTAACAATCCCAAGCCTTTAGGCTTGGGTCCAACCCAGTTAAGATTAACTATGGCACATAAATCGCATAAGATAGCCTTACGAACGAATGATAAACATGAGAAATGGTTTCGCAGTCAATGTGGCTACGCTCGCTTTGCGTATAATGCGGGTTTAGCGGACTTCAAAGAAGGTTTATCAGCAGACGTGTTTCGTTCCAAGATTGATTTAAACAATCGCTGGAATAAGCGTAAGAAGTCTTATGAGTGGTCTAAAGAGCAAGACCAACGTGCTGGTTTATATGCCATAGACAATCTTGGAAAAGCGATAAAGAACTGGAGAGAAAAGCGTTCAAGGTTTCCAAAGTTCAAGAAACGTGGTCATAAGCTGTCATATACGACAGACGAACAATCCGTTAAGGTAGAAGGTAAGCGTATCAAGTTGCCCAAGATTGGTTGGGTGGGTATGTTTCAAGAACTACGATTTGAGGGTAAGATTGAAGTGCCAACGTTTATTTAGACCACAATTTAGCAAAGTTAAGACAAGTTTTGTTGCTCGAATTCTATAGGTGTCAAATACCCTAACGCCGAATGTGGGCGTTTCTGATGATACACCTGTGTGATAAAATGCCCAATGCGGACTCTGACATCGTGAATGTCCTCATAGTCATTTAGGTAAACTTCTTCCTCCTTGAGGGTGCGGATGAGCCTCTCAGCATACCCGTTCTCCCAAGGACATCCGCGACGGGTGACGGAAATCTCAACGCCATACTGTGCGAGCGTCGAGAGATAGACATTTGAAAGATACTGAACGCCTTGATCAGAGTGATGGATCTCTGGAACACTTTGGCGTAATGCTTGCTCTAAGGGTCTCAAGGTCAACGGTTGGGTCAGGTGTTGACTCACCTGCCATCCTCTGATCCTGCGAGTGAAGACATCCATGAGCAGACTCACATAGACGAAGTGCGCCTTGAGTCGGACGTAGGTAATATCGCCTACCCAGACCTGATCGCATCGACAGACCTCAAGGTCTTTGAGGCGATTCACCCACGGGTGCATGCCCTCAATAGAGGTCGTCGTTTGACAGATACGTTTGACGGACACCAAGAGATTCGCAGCTTTCATCAAGCGGGCGACGCGTCTATACCCAACGGGGTATCCCAGACGCACCAACATCTTTGTGATACGCCGGTACCCATACGTCGGATATCGCACAGCTAACCGCTCTATTTCCGCTCGCAGGACTTCTTCAGACGGGTCACTTTTCGATTGATAATAGAGACTGCTCTTGTTGAAACCCAGCGTCTCACAAATCTGTCGCACCGAAAAATCCGTCCGCAACGTCTCAACAATGTATCGTTGTTTAGACGGCGTTAACTCAACAATGTCGATGCTTTTTTTTGGATTTCCAACGCCAGCGTTAACCGTCCAACAAGCTGTTCGAGTTGTGCGATGCGCTCGGTCGCCTCGTTAGAGTGTTTATCCGTCGAGGCAAACAGAGAAGCTACATTTTCAACGACTTGCTGCTTCCACTTCGAGAGCTGGTCTTCGCTGAGGTTATGGCGACGACACAGTTCTGCTTGCGAACTTTCACCGCGGAGGGCCTCCAGAACGACCTCCGCTTTAAACTCAGGCGTGAATCTTCTTCGTTTTCGTTTCGCCATCGGATTCTCCTTTCAGTGAGATTGGATTATATCACAATCTTGGTTTAGAGAGTGGTCTAAAAAACCGATGGCAGTACAGATAACTGGGGTTACAATATCATTGACGGCAAAGCATTGGTTTGTATCTATCATAGTTGACACAGGCACACCTAATACGCCGCGTGACACACGCGGACTCCCTGTCGTCGGTATAGACGTAGGTATAAACTCACTTGCTACATTGGACAGTGGTAAACAGTATCCAAATCCAAGACCGCTGAAACGTTATGAGCGAAAACTTAAGCGTGAGCAACGGAAGTTAAGTCGTAAGGTGTTTCTGTCTAACAACTGGTACAAGCAAAAGGATAGGGTGTCAAAACTACATTATCGTATAGCTTGTATCAGGCAAGACGCCCAGCAGAAAGCGACGACAGAGATTGTCAATAGTGCGTCTGCTATCGGTATTGAGACGCTCAAGATTACAAACATGCTTAAGAATAAAAACCTTGCTAAAGCATTATCGGATTCTGCGTTGGGCGGGTTCTTATCCAAACTCAAGTCCAAAGCAGAAGTGCTTGGCATACCTATTATCCAAGCACCGCAGTTTTTTGCCTCAAGTCAGACTTGTAGTTTCTGTGGGCATAAAAAAGAAACACTCTCGTTGTCAGAGAGAATATATCATTGCTACGAATGTGGTGAGTCGGTAGACAGAGACCGCAACGCGGCAATAAACCTTAGATCCATTGCCGTTGGACAGGCGGAAATGTAAAACGCTTGTGGAACCTGTATAAGACCTTACTTGTGGGGCAATAGGTGTAGAAGCAAGAACACTACACCTAATAAAAGGATTCAAAATGCAAAAGCAAATAGAATCCCACGGCTTTAGGCGTGGGAGTGTCAAACCTAAAGTACTCATCTTACGGACTGCGGGAACCAACTGCGATGCAGAAACAAATGCGGCGTTCCAACTCGCTGGTGCGGAGACCTCGTTAATACACATTCAAAACCTCATATCTGGAAAGGTTAACCTAACCGACTATCAGATCCTCGCTATTCCTGGTGGCTTCTCCTACGGCGATGATATTTCAGCCGGAATCCTACTGGCAGTTGAGATGAAACACAAACTGACAGACGCGCTCAATAAGTTCGTTGCAGATGGAAAGTTAATACTCGGTATATGCAACGGATTTCAAGTGCTTGTGCGAACAGGTCTGTTACCTGGGATGGATTTGTCTGACAGTTGCACCCCAGAAATGCAGCAGCGAACGACGTTAGCAATGAATACCTCGGCAAAATTTGAGTGTCGGTGGGTAGACTTGGAAACAGAAGAGAGTGTATGTGTCTTTACAAAAGGCATCAAAGCGCAGATCTATCTTCCTGTCGCGCATGCCGAGGGACGGTTTACTGCGCCTTCAGATGTACTGGAAGAATTAGAATCAAACAAGCAGGTTGTGTTTCGGTATGCCAATAGTGAATATCCACACAATCCGAACGGTTCTGATGTCGATATCGCTGGTATCTGTGACCCAACTGGTAGAGTTTTTGGATTAATGCCTCACCCGGAACGGTTTCTGATGAAATGGAATCACCCGCGCTGGACACGACTCGCGGAGATAGAAAGAAACGGTTCCGAGGAGGGTGATGGACTCGCTGTCTTCAAAAACGCAGTTAACTACGTCAAATCGCATGGCAAATAAATTATACCGACGCTTACTTCCGTTCTACATGAAGTTACCAGTTTTCTGGGCTTTTATCGTACTTTCAGTGTTAGGGCAGCTGCTTTGGGTGGTTGCCCTCTCTCATGACGTACGTATTGATCTCCGTTGGTCAAGTTACGGCTACGGGTTGGGAATCGGCTTGGGGTTTATGCAGGGAAAGTGGACGTCTCGGTTATGGCAACAGTCGTATTTACAAGTTTTACGGAGGCAGATAACCTTCTGGGACGCGAAAGGCGCGAAACTTTTAACTGCTTACACCTGCATTGCGCTCGGTTTACCTATTCTTTGTCCCTTCCTCATCCGTTCACTTGATACGTTAGCAGGCATTCAATCGTATGTTTTTGGTTTTATCGGTGCGATGAATGTGGCATTGTGGCTATGGGTGCGGCGTATGCCGAAATGAATTGGTTGTCGGTTATCGGTTATCGGTTGTCGGTTTCAGAAAGCGGATGGATTCTTACGTAGGCATCCAGCGGTAGAGAGACGCTGATTACATGTTATATTAGGGAAGACTGTCGAGGTTGGAATGCACGTCGCATGAATCAACGCTGAATGCGCGTGTGGCATTCAGCGGGTCTTTACGTCGCAAAACTTCGCCTACGGGGATGAATGGAAAACTAAATGACCCAACATAATCGCTTGACTTTGTTCTGTAAAGCGTGTTAGCATAATAATCTACGGAGGAAAGTACCATGTCCTTAGAAGTGATGTCTTCGCAAGAATGCCTGATGCTTATAGCGTATCTCGGTTTTTTGGAGTCTCTCAACGGTGAGGATAAAAAACGAACTCCGGTAAGCGGAGTTATCAAGACGACAGAAAACCCATCCGCTCATCCTGAAGGAGCGCATCGTCCGGAACCAGTCCGCCAGCGTGGCAAGAAATCCGGGCAGACGCTGCGGGAGGTCCTTTCTCAAACGCCCGACTATAAGGCACACTATAGGGATGTCAAAAAGGGTAAACTCAAACCGCATCGTCCAGAACCCGTTCGGCGGCGGAAAAAACCTCAGTGTACACTGGAGGAACTTTTAGCCCAAACGACTGACGACAATTCTCATGCAGAGGTGGATACAGGACCAGCAGTGGGCAGTGAAGCATGATCGGATTAACTGAGTACATTCCGGTCCCAGGTGATGTCGTTTGGATCGATTTTAACCCCCAAGCAGGTCACGAACAGGCAGGCCGTCGTCCAGCAGTTGTCCTTTCGCCATGGGCGTATAACCAGCACAGACAGGGATTGGCGATTTTCTGTCCAGTCACTACAAAAGGGCAAAACAATCCTTTTGAGGTGATCATCCCTGATAATTTGCCGGTAACAGGTGTGATTCTCGCCGACCAAATCAAAAGTATGGATTGGCGTCAGAGAAATGCTGAGTTTTTGTGTGCACTCCCTGACGAGACAGTAGATGATGTCTTGGATCTGATTGGAGTGCTCCTCCAAATATAGTGGCATTCAGTTATTGGAGAATTTGCCATGCGACCCTGACAATTTCATTGCCAGATTATCTATATAAAAAATTGGCACAACAAGCAAAAGCATTTGAGACATCTCTTGAAGAGTTAGTGTTGTTCCAACTCAAACGTGATGAAGCACGGGATGCTGCGTCTGTGTTCTTAAGAAAGCGCGCTGGCAGATGTTTGATGGTAAGAGAACCTGTTCTTAAAGAATCGACGTCATCTATCTGGGCTGTTCCTATCTTCACTAACGTTGCGCCTCCAGTCGAAGTTGGAGAGATACTTGTCGATACTGACACTGGAGAAGTTTTAAGCACAGAGCAAGACGTGGCTGGAATGATTAAGAGGGGACACGTTAGCTTCGGGTTTGAGACTTTTGCTGCTGATAAACAAGAACGCCTGGCAGAACTCTTGGCATTAAATAACGAAAAAACTTTAGAATTGGAAGAAAAACAAGAAATGGAAGCACTCCTTGCTGAAGAACAAGAACTCCAGATCCTCAATCTCGAAACGTTGGAGAAACGGCTTTTATCATAACAGGGCGTGATACATGCGTGTAAGTGATCCATTGCGTGCTGATGTGGTTAAGTCGGGCAAATGAACGGTGCGAATACTGCCGGTATCCAGAGGAATTATCTCCTACTCCGCTTGAAGTAGATCATATTGTACCACTTGAGAAATAGGGTCAACTAATTAGTGCGATTTTTTGAAAGCCTCCGATCCCTTCGGAGGTTTTTGTACTTAATCGAAAAAATATGAAACTTGATAGGAACCAACAAAGAGCCGCTAATCACGTTACGGGACCGGCAGTCGTCATTGCGGGACCGGGTAGTGGGAAAACTACAGTCGTAACAGCACGGATTCTGAACCTAATCCAGATACATAACATTTTTCCTTTGCATATCCTCGCCATCGCTTTTAACCGAAAAGCAGTTGAAGAAATGGAGACGCGCGTCTTACGCGGTCTCGCGTCATCAAAACCTATTAACAAGACCGGAACATACAAGAAACCTGAAATTCGGACACTCCACGCCTTTGGCAAAGATATTATCACTGAAAACTATAAACGTGCTGGATTTAGTGAATCTCCTGAAATTTGGACGGGGCAAATTGAGTGGATTATTTCACAAGAAAAAAAGCAGATTGAACAGAGTGCCTCTACTGCTAAAGTCGCTATCTATAAAATCGAGAGTCAAAGAACTGGTAGGTGTTATATCGGGCAAACCACGAATCCTGATCGACGTAGAAAGGAACACTTCAGTCATTCATCAAACGATAGACTCCGGCAAGCAATTCGATCCGAAGGCGAATCACAGTTCAATTTCGAGGTGTTGGAATGGGTCTCTGGACAAGAGGCAAACTATCGCGAAGCACACTGGATTGCGTTCTATAGAGACCGCGCGAATGTATTTAATCGGGCGGATCCCTTGCGAGTGCAGTATAGCAACCAACTAATCCTTGAGATGTTCTGTCAGCACTTCAATATCCCATATAAAGAACACCTCGATAGAGATCCCGATTTTGAGAATCTCCGCGATCGTTTTAACGACATAAAAGAGACTGTTATGCGAGCAAAACGACAGGTTGTCAGTGGAGTGTTTGATCCGACTACGATTAATGACCGCTTGGTACAGGCATTTGCTGTAAAATACGAGAGGCTTAAAACTGAAGCAAACGCTGTCGATTTTGAAGATATGATTATCCACGCAGCAAACCTACTTGAGACTTATCCTGATCTCCGTCGGACCTATCGCGATAGGTATCCGTATCTACTTGTTGATGAATTTCAGGACATCTCGCCAGCCGACTTTCGACTCATTTCGCTCTTATCAGAGAATCTTTTTGCCGTTGGGGATGACGATCAAGCAATCTACGGCTTCCGCGGAGGAGATTCAACGATTATGCAGGCGTTTACCGATCGGCGAAATGTAAGAAAATACGAAATCACGCGGAACTATCGCTCTACATCAACGATCGTTGAACACGCACGAGCCGTAATTGAGAGAAATGCCCCAAGAATTCGCAAAAATCTTCGCGCTCAGAATCCAATCCAGCAGGCGATAAAAATTGTCGAGACGACTCCTGAAACCATAGAAGCGATTTTACTGCATGAGTTGAGATCATCACAAGAGACTGCTATCTTGGCGCGAACGAACTATGAGACGGGACAAATTCAAGAGATACTCGCTAAGCATGCAATTTCCGTTGAGGTAACCACGATCCATAAAGCGAAGGGTAGAGAATGGGAAAAGGTTATTCTCGTTCATAACACATTGGATCGCCGTTTCCCTCGTCGCGACAGCGACACAACGGAGGAGCGGCGTGTTTTCTATGTCGCGATGACGCGTGCTAAGACGGAATTAGTTATTCTCGGTGGTAGATGTCCGTTCGTGCCAGAGTTCGAGAAGATTCCCAAAGGTGTCGGTTATTACTCCCGACAGTTTGGGTATTGGTGGGCGAGAAGGAAATTGGAAAAGGTAGGAAATAAAAAATAAGAGTTTTCCTGTAAAATTTTCGCTTTGTACGCCTATTGACATGTGAATGCAGTTTGTTGTAAAATAAAGGGTAAACTCAACAGGTTTCTGACAGATGTAGTTCATTTCATCAAGTAAGGAGAGAGACAGATGGCATTTTTGAGACACATTGCACTCCGCACAAAAGATATGGAAGCTTCTCGCAGTTTTTATGAAACGATCGGTTTTCAGTTTGTCGGGTATCGAGGACGCGGCGGACTTGATCTCTCGGACGGCACACTGAACATGACAATTCTCCAATATAACGGTGAAGAACGTCCACCTTTTGAAGAAGGGATGGAGTTCATCCATTTCGGTATCATTGTTGAGGATTTAGCGAGTATCTATAACACCCTTCGTGATGGTGGTTTTGAATTGATTATGGATAACGTGAAGAAGGGCGATGAAATTGATGATAGTAAGCCGCCTGACCGCTCTTTCAAGGTTGCGGATCCAGATGGGAATGTTGTGGATATTACCTGCGCGACCGATGAGTGGCGCGGTGTATCGATTTAATCAGTTTCGCAATTCATAAAATCTGAAAATTCGCGGGACTCTGTGTTGATCTCGGTAAGCGACTTCATGAAAAATCTGAATTGATTTGGCTTATCAGGGTTTCCAATATCTAAAATCCCTTTTGAGATTCTAACAAATCAATTGATAATAGGAGAGAAGATCAACGTTCCTTCCGCGCTGACTTCAGATATAATCATGAGCATTAAACTTATACAATCCAATCCCGCTATCAACGGCGGCAAACCTATTATTGCAGGAACACGTCTCCCTGTTGAACTCATCTTAGAAAAGTTCGCTGCAGGTGAAACAACGGCGCAACTGCTCAAGGCATATCCTGGTTTGACAGAAGCAGGCATTTTTGCTGCACTGGATTATGCTGCACAAAACCTGCGTACGAATGAGTCGCCTCCAGTTAATACGGAAACAGATGAGATAATAAATCACCCATTTCCGCCGATGAGACCTGACATTAAGATAGTTGAAAGCTCCAAAAAAATTACTGAAGTGGATTGTCCAGAACTCCAATGGTGGTTTGCTGTGCCCCAAATGGGTAGTGATCCTTATCTCTGGGCAGACTACAATGGTGAGACCATGGAGCTTGAAGCAGTGACTGAGATTACACCTACTGCACCGGCAGCGATTCAAGGCATTGAGTGCGTAGAGCTTCAGTTGAGAGAATGGTTGGTGCACGACTGGCCAGATCCGCCGGTTCTGATGTACGCTGCGCTGGACGAAACTTATTCAAGATGGATATCTGTCGTCAATATAGTAGAAGGTAAAAAAGTCTTTTTCACAGTCGGTGACGAATGGTTTGAAGATCAATGGGGTGGCACATCAAAACGACGAATTGTTGACGATGGACGGTATGAATTACAATTTGATGGATCGTACAGAATTACAGACGGTCAGGGATTCGGCGCAGGGACCTATGATGTAACGATCGGTGAAAATACGTTCCACTGTCTCCGCGTCTTAGATGCTGATATTTCGGAACCTTATGGTGGGGAACTTGCAGAAGTGTTTATTGAGAGTGGAGGACGCACTGTCTTCTTCAGGCGTTATGATGGTCGATACCTCCGAGGACACGATTTGATAGAGAAGTTTCCTAACAATCGTCGTATTGTGATTAACGATGTCATCTATGTCCATAGTAATTGTACACATTGGTTCCACGACTCACTTACGTTAGCGTCTCTACCACCAGCCCTTTAGTATAGGAGGAGACTCTAAAGATGCTTCACACCGTTGCGCCATTCGAGATGCCGATCCAAACTCCTTGTGCGTTTTGCGAGTTAGCTGCTGGGCGCGGCGAGACCGGTCATATCATTGATGCGACCGAGAAGACACTCACGTTCATCAATATAAGGCAATTTGAAATAGGGCAGCTGCTCGTCATTCCCCGCCGACATGCACCAACAATACTGGATTTAGCCGATGATGAGGCTATTGAAATTATAAATAAACTCCGAGTAGCTGCCGACGCTCTGACTGAGACTTTTAACCCAGATGGTATCACCGTTTATCAGAATAACGGTGTGACGAGTTTGCAGGAAGTTCCTCACTTTCACATTCATGTTGTCCCTCTTCGGAAGTCCAGCGATTGGGGTAGCGGACCGCCACATATAACGGCACTTCAACCCGAAAACCGAGAGATTAAGCGGAAAGTAACTGTATCTTGGGAACGAGCAGAAGAAATCGCTGCTATTGTGAAACCGAACTTCAAAACGCAGTAGACGACCGCAGATACATCATTCCTATTTGTATTGGAAAGGACAATGGCATTTCAATTTCAAGATTCCATGGTCAATCAGTATCTCTCGGAAGGCTATCTGATTTTTCGAGGTATTGTCCCACCATCTTTACTCGGCGATTTACGTCGCGAGGCAGAGAAAGCACGTGATCTGGCGCACAAGTTCAATGGACCCCAGACGCAACGGATCCAACCGCTATCCAATTATGGCGATGAATTAGACCTCAAGCCTTTTTACGACTATACCGAGTTACCAGAACTTCGAGACGCCATCGAGAAATTGCTCGGTTCCAACTACACGCATGGTCACGTTGACATCATGGGTTTACTCGTTGAACCACTTGAGTATCCGTGGCATATCGGATGGCACCGCGATGGGGTTGTGGAAGTCCCACCTGAAGCGCGTGATGAGATTGTCAATGCAAAGCTGGCGGAAGTGTGGTACGATCTTCGGCACTTCAATCAGGTCAACTGTGCGATTTATGCTGATTCTTGTACGTGGTTCGTTCCCGGCAGTCACCTACGTCAGTGGGACATGCCCGGTGAAGTGCAGTCTACAAAGGATCCGAAGCTACGGAAACCTGCGGAAGGGCAGTCCAACGCTGAAGCTGAACGATACTGTTTAGAACACTGCAGACAGTTTCCCGGTGCCGTTCAGGTGCATCTGGGACCGGGAGATTTTATGGTCTACCGGAACCTCGCATGGCACACTGGGAACTACATAACCTATCAACCGCGCGCAACTATTCATGATGTTGTTCGGTATGAAGGAAAAAAAGATTGGACAGATTGGCAGCAGACAAAACTGGATGCCGTCCAACGTATGAAGGAAAAATCCGCGAAAGCGCGCAGTTGATTACCCGCCACCTCTACCCTTTTCAATTGACAAAATAACCCAAATCCGTATAATTGCTTAAAACTGGATGCCTATTCTGTAATAACAAGGAGACGTTGAAAATGAGTCAAGTTGGAGCAAGACCTGTTACAGCACCGGGTTGGACCGCTAAACCGAAGAACGGTATCACTATTGTTGATTGTGATGTTCACCACAATTTCCGCCATCCTACGCAATTGTTGCCTCACCTCTCAAAATTCTATCAGGAACACCTTCTGGACCAAGGGCTGCATCTCGGCGGGTATCCGAATATCCCGATTCGAAGCAACCGCGTAGATCTTAAAGGCAGAGTTGAAGAAGCCATCGAATCGACACCTAAGAATTCTGGCGGTGACCCCAGAGATTTCAACTTCACATTAGAATTCCTCCAAGAAGAACATCTTGATGTCTGGAATATTGACGTTGCTGTGCTCACCGGACCGCCTCCATTTTACGGGTATTCTGGTCTCCCTGATCCCGATTGGGGGGCTGCGCTCTGCCGGGCTTTTAATGACTGGACAATCGAGCATTGGCTTGATCGCGACGCACGCGTCGTCAACGCCATACTCGTCTCACCATCAGATCCACCCCAAGCCGTTGAAGAGATTAACAGACTCGCGCACCGCAAAGACACTGTCGCTGTCATGGTGCCGATGGGAACAAGTCGTCCATTCGGTAATCGTTTCTATCATCCTATCTGGGAAGCGTGTGAAGCGCACGGACTCCCTGTCATATCCCATATCGGCGGTGGTGGCGGTGCTACCCGAAACACACCGACCCCAGTTGGACATCCTACCTACTACATGGAATCCCGGATGAGCCGACCTTATGTCGCTAGCACACACGCGACATCCCTCATCTGCGAAGGGGTCTTTGAAAAGTTTCCCAACCTCAAGTTCGCACTTATTGAAGCCCAACAGATGTGGGCAGTACCGGTGATGTGGCATCTCGATACAGATTGGAAAGCGTTGCGCGACCAAACCCCATGGCTTAAACGCCTGCCGAGTGAATACTTCCGTGAACACATCCGAATCGGTTCACAGCCGATGCACGAACCTGAAAAGCCCGAACAGATGTATCAGATGTTAGAGATGTTGCATGCGGACGAAACCCTGATCTTCTGCTCGGATTTTCCGCACTTTGATTGGAACGATCCTGTTACCGTCTTCCCCGAGCTTTCTGACGATTTGAAGCATCGAATTTTCGCACAAAACGCGCTCGATATCCTTCGGTTGGAGGATAATTAGTTATGGCACGTGTTGTCGTCGGCAAGGTGTCAGAGATTCCACCGGGAAAACGTAAGATTATCGTCCCGTTCCGTGGCAAAGCGGGTATCGGAGTCTTTAACGTTGATGGTAAGTTTTATGCCATTCGTAATATCTGTCCACACAAGCGCGGACCTCTCTGTACAGGTGAACTCACTGGTAGGTTCGCCGCCAACGCGCCGCCTTCTATTGAAGGCGCGACGCTCTCAGTTGATGACTTAGGTGAGATCCTCCGCTGCCCTTGGCATCAATGGACATTTGACATTGCTACCGGTCAGTGCCTGGTCAAAGAAACATTGCGTGTGGCGACTTACTCTGTTAAGGTTGAAGGTGATGATGTCATTGTAGAATACGACGGTTAAGGTGATTGGCGTAATTTGTAAATTATTGTGTTTCAATATTAGTGGTCAGTGTCAGCGTCCATAAGGTTCGGCGTTGGCAGTGTTTTTGTCTATCGCGGAGTCGAGTTTGTTAGATTATGTGTATCCTCCCGCAAACTAACGGTTTGCGGTACAAAACCGCAAGGGAGAACAAAATGATTAGCAGAACTCCGAGACCAACGTTCATTATAGTCGTTATAGCAATTCTTATAATGACTACAAATTTAGCAGAAGCCCGTCAGGCGGTTACCGATGGACTGGTAAGCTACTGGTCGTTCAATAAAGATACGGTTGCAGGTAAAACGGTTAAAGATATTTTTGGTGCCAACGATGGGACGATGGATGGAAACGTTGAGGTTGTTAACGGTAAAGTCGGTGAGGCACTCAAGTTTAGTGGTGGTCACGTTGATTGTGGGGCAGATAAGAGCGTAACCGACATTGGCGATCAGATGACATTGGAGATGTGGATAAAGCCTGAAAAACCCGGTTGGGCGATTCTTGCAGGCATATCAAGATCTGGAAATAATTCTTATGTGGTTGCGTGGTCAGACCAAACGCGTATTGATTTTAATATCTGGAACGGTGCCTTAGAGACCTGGCCCTTTCACAGCTTGGCTCAGCCGGACGTAAATAAATGGCATCACGTTGCTGGCGTTTACGACGGTTCCAAAGCCATAATTTATATCAATGGTGAAGAGGATAGCAATAAAAAATTCGAGGGTGCTCTCAAACATAATGGAGAGAATTTTTGGATGGGTGCCAGAAAATCGGATGGGCTTCCTTACAACGGTCTTCTTGACGAACTTCGCCTCTACAACCGCGGTCTAAGTCAAGCGGAAATTGAACAGAACCTTGACGCTGTAGGTCTTGCTGTTGAACCGACCCGAAAATTGACACTCACTTGGGGAAGCATAAAACTGTCAAGGTAAAACTGCGTTTGTAGGAAGGTATTGAACGTAAGCGATTTGAAAACGAGTCGGTGAATGAGCAAGCAACAACGCTTTTCTATCAAAGAAGTCACACCCGATCATCTGGATTGGCAGAAATTTGTTGCGCTTGTCAATGATTTAAACCAAGAAGGTTGGGCGTTTAATCCGTATTTTGAGCAGTTTTCACGCTATTTTCTGACAGCAAAACAGGATGGGGTTATAGTCGGATTTCTCATGTTTGTCGTGTGGGACATCGGTCCCCACGATCGCGATCACCCTCCTATCCAGATACACGGAAGAACACTGAAAGAGGCAAAGATTCTTGCATTTGGCGTGAAAGAAGGATACCGGCGACAAGGTATCGGCACTGCGCTTCAAGAATATACCATCAAACAAGCGAAGTTGTTTGACTGCTATCAAGTGCGATCTGTCAGCGGTGAAAATCACCCAGAAAACCATCTACTCAAACTCTCTATGGGCTTTGCTGTGGAGCCGATGGAACGTGATGAACAATGTTTGGCTTTTGTAATGCCTCTTAAATCGACGCGAGAGATATAATTTCTTATGAAACAGTTAACCGACGCTGAGAAAAAGCAGCTTGAGGGAAAAATTGAAAGGCTGCGAGAACGCCAGCGGACACTTCGCGAAACGAATCCAGACCTACCAAAGACCTTTGAGGAGGCATCGGCAAACGCGGGGCTTATACGTAGGTTCTCGCGAAGTTCTGCCTGGAAATACGGTTTCCTTGCGGTTATTCTTTGCCTGCTTGCCTACAATGTGTATCAATTTCTCCAGTGGAAAAATTTTGGGGCTAACAAGTATATCAACGTTAATCTGGTGGTTACGTTGATGCTGCTATTTAATCATATTGCCTTTAGATTTACAAAAACCGGGTGGAAAAGCCGTGTGATGAAAACGGTTGCGGGTGCTTCAATAGGATTTGGGTTGGTTTACATATTTTGGGTATTTTGGTAGGCGTCTGCTTGTTGGATATCTGTTTTGGCAATTTTGGGAATATAAATGGACTAAATTGGGGTAAGAATGATTAAGGCGGTATTTTTTGACCTTGATGATACACTCTGCAACTCTGATGCAGCGTGGGACATTGCGACAAGAGAAACATTTCAACTTTTACGCAAGCATGAACCAAGTATCTCGGAAGAGACTATTACAGAGGCATGGAGAACAGTTCATCAGGAACTTTTTCAGCAACTTAGTGCAGGGAAAGGCTCTATGGCAGAACTGAGAGACTCACGTTTCCATCATTTATTCCAAGAACTCGGTTTGCCCATAGGTAAAATTACAGAAGAACTCAACGATTTTTTAAGTTCACGCTACCTCACGAGTTTAAGCCTTTATGAAGATGTTTCGGTCATTGGAGCGTTGGACGCATACCACGTCGGTATCGTTACAAATGGAGCATACGATAACCATACTGATAGCCAATTTTCTAAAGTCCGACACCTTGGACTCAACAAACGTATTCAGTCGCTTACAATTTCAGATGAAGTCGGTGTCAGAAAACCTCACATCAAAGTTTTCCAAGTGGCTTGTGAGCGTGCCGGTGTTTTGCCGAAGGAGGCTATGTTCGTCGGCAATTCCGTTCAAAATGACATCGTTGGTGCTAACCGTGCGGGTATGACAAGCGTCCTCATCAATCGGGAATCAGATGCATTGACACCTAAAACAGCGGACGAACAACCAGACTACTCAGTCACAAATCTGCACGATGTTTTGTCCTGTTTGGCACGCGAACAAGAATAGAATCGCTATGATTGACCCGAATGAGGCATGCGCTACACGTTTTTCCTTTTCATGTTAGCCGATCCCTAATTAAAGGAACAAGAGGAGTCCGTAATGGACAAAAACTACAACGTTGCAATAATTGGGTGCGGTGGGATTTCTCACATGCACGCTGGATGGTATGTGAATGAACCGAGGGCTTCTCTGACTGCGATTGCCGATATTAATGCAGAGGGGTTGAAAGCATACGGTGAAAAGTACGGCGTCGAAAAACAGTATACCGATTACATTGAAATGCTTGAAACCGAAAAGATTGATCTGGTCTCCGTTTGCACGCGCCCAAAACTGCATGCGCCGGTCGTGATTGAAACCGCAAAACGGGGTGTGAAAGGAATTCTCTCTGAAAAGCCGATGGCAGAAAATCTCGGACAGGCACGGGAGATGCTTGAAACGTGTTCACAGCACGGTGTAAAATTGGCGATTGATCATCAGACCCGATTTAACCCTCCTTATGTGCGCGGGGCACAGATGATTGCCGACGGTGTTATCGGCGACATCTTTCGGATTCATGGCGTCTGTGGCGGAGGTGATCTGAAGGATAATGCCACACATACCGTTGACATTATGCGATTTCTCTATGGAGATCGTCCCGTCACTTGGGTGATGGGTCAAATCGAACGCATCGGCACACCGACCAAATACGACCTGCATTCCGAAGATTTCTCGATCGGTTACTTCAAGTTTGAAGACAACGTTCGGGCAGTCATTGAATCGGGTAGCGATACCGCGCCGGGTTATCATCACATCTATTGCTACGGAACGGATGGTGAAATGGAGTTGGCTGCGCCGGGTGGTCCATCTCTACGTCTCCGCAACGCAGAATCGGGTGGTGCTTGGGTGGCACCTGAACTCCCTTCAGAAATTAACCCCATACAAGACATGATTGCAGCGATTGAAGAGGATCGAGAGCATCGCTCAAGTGGTTATCAGGGATACGCCACGCACGAACTGCTGATGGCGATTTATGAATCGTCCCGGAAGCGACGGCGAATTCATCTGCCCCTTGACGAAATGGAATCTCCATTAACATTGATGATTGAAGACGGGTGGATATAGCATCTGATACAGGGAGTCCCAATGAAAGCGTTATTCATTGATGATTATATTGTTGAGGAGATTGACAATCTCGCCCGGAAGCTACACCCACTTCAAAAGTTTGATAAGAATGTTGTACTTCGACCTGAGCATCGTTGGGAAAACTGCGGCATTATGATGTGGACAACTCCTGCTTGGATTCCAGATGAATCGGTTTTCAAGACGCTCTACTATGCCAGTTCGGAATCGGATAGCCCGGATGTCAAGCTTGATGTGACCGGTGCTCCAATTGGCGGGCAGAGTTTTATCTGCTACGCTACCTCAGAAGACGGTGTAAACTGGGAGAAACCGGCTTTGGGACTCCACGACTATGATGCTCTCACGTGGCGCGGAACAGCGATTGGCACAGAGAACAACATCCTACCGACAGGAGTCCCGTTGGGACCGATCTACGACCCCCATGACCCTGATGAACAACGCCGTTACAAAGGAATGGGATGGGGGCAAGGGGGCGGCGGGCTGACACCAGCAATCTCCTCTGATTGCCTACATTGGACATATCTTGATACTCCGGTCGTTCCAAGCTCGGACGAGGCACACTTTGGTTATGACCGAGAGGCAGGATTGTTTATTGCTACCGTCAAGCATGCCGGACCCGATGGCAGGTCGCCTTACGGACGGAGTTTCTGTTTGAGTACCAGTGAAGACTTTGAAAATTGGAGCGAGTTGGAACTAATTTTTCACGCTGACCAGAGTGATCAGGAGAACGGAGAGGCTCGGATACAAAAATTCATTGATGATCCCGATTATCTTACCCCGATCTACAACCGACCTGAGGAATGGCGTACCGACGTATATAATTTTCCAGTATTTCGCTACGAGGGGTTGTACCTGGGGCTACCTGTGATGCACCACTGGATAGGGAAACATCCGCCGCTGTATGAAAATGTGGACAGTCGCAAGTCGGTGGAACTGGCTTCGAGTCGAGATCTACGGCAGTGGGAGCGGGTTGCGAACCGTACGCCGTTTATCGAACTATCACCTGTAGGGGACAGCAGTGCTTACGATACAGGACAGATTTCAGTCGTTAATGGTCCGATCAGACGCAACAATGAGTTATGGTTCTACTATCTCGGTGTTCGACATCGCAGCCAACCTCTGGCGGACGTGATGAACAGAAAATACCTCAATAACTTCGCCATGGCACTCGCGAAACTCCGCGTTGACGGTTTTGTGTCTCTCAAAGGTGGTATTGAGTGGGGTTCGGTGCTTACGAAGCCGATGGTTGTGGAAGGCAGAGAACTGCACGCTAACGTAGACTCTTGGCGGGGTCGGGTTAAGGTAGAGATTCTCAATGCCGATGATGGACGTCCCTTACCGGGATACACCTTGGACGAAAGTATTGCGGCGATGGTTGATAGTATTGACGAACCGATGCGTTGGAAGGAGAAGGATGACATTTCTGAACTTCGTGGTAGAACTGTACGCCTTCGCTTTTCCTTGCTTGGTTCAGAAATTTATGCCTTTTGGTTTACTGACTGATTTGCAAGGGACAAAAGAACTATGAACACAGCCATTGAAAAAACGGAAGCACTTATCCACGCCAGACGAGTGCTTGATTCGATGTATAAGGACGACCCCTATCGACCATGCTATCACTTTACCCCGCCGTTCGGTTGGATGAATGATATTAACGGTTCAATTTTCTGGAAAGGACGCTACCATATCTTCTATCAGCACAACCCTGAAGGTGGCTATTGGAAATGGATGCAGTGGGGACACGTATCAAGTGTTGATTTGGTGCATTGGGTGTATCACCCGATTGCTTTGACACCTGACCTTGACGGACCAGACCGCGATGGGTGTTTCAGTGGCGGTGCTTTGGTGAGTCGAGAGGGTATTCCGACTTTCATCTATCATGGGGTCCCTGATGGAACGTGTATCGCAACGAGCGATGATGATTTGCTTATTAAGTGGGACAAGCATCCAGCGAATCCAGTGATTCCAGTTCCAGCACCTGGGGAGAAAGGACACGGCGAGTATATTGTATTTGACCCGTGTGCTTGGTTGGAAGACGATACATATTACGCACTCATCGGTAACAGGATACCCGGAGAGATTGGTGATGGGACTGCCCTGTTTAAGTCGTCTAACCTTGAGGAGTGGGAATTTGTGCGTTCCTTTTATGAATCAAGGCGCGAATGGACAGACGCGGAAGAGGATTGTGCTGTTCCGGATTTCTATCCGTTGGGCGACAAACACATGTTGCTGTTTTGTAGCCACTGGCAAGGTACACAATATTACCTCGGTAGATTTGAAAACGAGCGGTATTATGTCGAAAGGTATGAGCGGATGAGTTGGGCAGGTGGTATGCTCGGTGGACCTCGCTCGCTGTTAGATGCACAAGGACGGCGCATCTTTTTCGATTGGGTTCGCGAAATTCAAGGTGTCGAACAAGAACGTGCTGCCGGTTGGTCAGGAGTTATGACGGTACCACGAATTCTTTCCCTCGCAACAGATGGTAGTTTACAGATTGCGCCCGTGCCAGAGTTGGAATGTTTACGGATAAATCCGAAAGAACGTAAAAATATCAATCTGAACGCTGATAACGAGTTGAACTTAGAAGAGGTAACGGGAAACTGTCTTGAATTATCGGTCGAAATTGATCCTGGGGATGCGACCGAGGTAGGCGTTCAAGTGCTCTGCTCGCCGGACCAGTCTGAACAAACTGGGGTTCTATATGTTCCAGATGAAGGGGCTTTAAAAGTGGACGTCAGTCGTTCTACTTTAAACGCAGCTATTCAGTATCCACACTACCGAGACGCAGGCGGCACGGCGAGATTGCCGGAATCGGAGCGATATGTTGACGCACAGTGTGCACCATTCATGTTGAAAAACAACGAAACGCTTCAACTCCGCATTTATGTTGATAAGTCCGTGGTTGAGGTATTCGCTAACTGTAGGCAGTGTATTACACAGCGGGTTTATCCGACGCGTGCTGACAGTATCGGTGTTAGGTTAGTGAGCCGTGGTGGACAGGCGCACTTCCAATCCGTTCAGGCGTGGGAAATGGCGCCAGCGTTTTAAAATGTTACTCTGCACTTTTCGAGGTGAATACAATGGCTTATGAGATTCCGAGAACAGTTTTAGGTCGCACAGGTTTAACGGTTACCCGACTCGGTATCGGTGGGGCGTATTGTGAATCTGCTGACGTTTACCGCAAGGCGATTGATGCCGGTGTTAATTATATTGATACGGCACGGGCATATAGAGATGGAGAGGACGAAAAAGTTATTGGAACCGCTATAAAAGGACAGCGCGATAGGCTGATTCTTGCCACGAAAACCAATAAGCGCGATGCCAAAAACGCAAGGGCAGATCTTGAAACATCGCTACGGATGCTGAATGTTGATCACATCGACATCTACCAACTGCATCATCTGAACACGCAAGAGGAGCGCGAACAAGCGTTAGCACCCGGTGGTGCTCTGGAGGAGGTGCGAAAAGCACGAGATGAAGGACTTATCCGTTTTATCGGTGTTACCGGTCATGATTGGGTCCAGATACAACATGCCGTTGACACAGGATGCTTTGATACCGTCCTCTGTTGGTATAATTGTGCGATGAAAACGCCAGAAGAGACGGTTTTTCCTGCTGCCGACAAACACAATACCGGAGTCGTCATTATGAATGCCTCGCGTAATGATAGACTTTTTGGGGATGCAGACGCGCCATCTCCAGAACAGTTCTACCGCTATGTTCTCAGTCATAAGAGTGTAAACCTTACGATTATGGGTTTAAGAGACGTTGAACGCTTCCATCGGGTGGCAAAGGCACTCTCGGAGCAGGAGACCTTAACTTCAGATGCACGGACGGATTTAGAAAGATATGGGGCACAGCGGCTTGAAGAAGGCGCGCTGACCCCATAAATCTTCTGATGGATAAGTAATTGTACATTTTATTATAAAATGAGTGAACAAGTAAATTTGTTAGCAAACGAATGGAATTTCAATGGATAAAAGCGCATCAGATCAGACGAGCGAACATTTAAACGAACCCTATCCGAATGAAAAACGCAATTTAGTTGTCTTTGCTCTAAACCAGATTCTGATGCGTTTCGGTTGGATGTTCAAATCCGAATCTGTAGTTATTCCAGCGTTTGTTGAGGTTTATACCTCGTCTGGGACGATCCGTGGGTTGCTACCACTCATTTTGCGAATCGGACAGAGCTTGCCCCAATTTTTGGTTGCACAACGGGTCGCGCGAATGCCTAAAAAACAGGGGTTCTATATTTTTTCAGGACTCGGTTTTACCATTCCGTGGGTCGTATTGTCGCTGATTTTACACTTAACCAACTGGTCTGCGACTGTCATGGTGGCTGTTTTTCTCCTGTTATCTACCGCGCACTGGCTCATGGTGGGTTGTAATCATCTGGCTAACGGAACGCTTCAAGGAAAACTCGTCAGCCCCGAAAAACGGGGTAGGTTACTTGCCTATTCCAATATCATCGGTTGTACGCTTGCGATCGGACTTGCAGTTTCTCTTCTACCACGTTGGCTTTCTGGAAGCACGGCACGTTATGCTGTGATCTTTGGTGCAACGGCTGTCTCCTTCGGTGTTGCAGCTTTCGTCTGTTTCTGGTTTAAAGAATTCCCTTCACCTCCACAACGTACTGCACCTTTTTTCAGATTTCTCGGTGATGCCCTTCTTTTGCTGAGGTATGATAGAAATTTTCGACGATTTGCAATCGTTATTTTACTCTTTTATTCTATGTGGCCTCTGTTCCCACACTACACGGTTTTCGGGCAGCGCACATTAGGATTAGTACCCTCCGGTTTCGTCACGTTGATAGTTGCCCAAAATGCCTCGAATGCTGTTGGTGCCGGTATTATGGGCAACATCGCAGATCGTTCGGGAAATCGGTTCGTCCTACGTCTCCTGATATTAATCAGTGCGTGTATGCCGTTATTGGCAATTGGCATTAGCCGAATCCCTTCCGGTGCCCAGTATTACTGGATTGTTTATGCCCTTATGGGATTCACACCGGTATCAGCCCGTATTGTCACAAACTACACTCTTGAAATTGCACCACAAGAAAAGCACCCACAATATCTCGGTGTGATGAGTCTTTTTCAAACGATTCCGTTGTTTGTTTCACCCATGATTGGCGCATTAATCGAAGAATTCGCCTTTGAACCGGTCTTCATCAGCTGTGCTACTCTCGTTTCACTTGGCTTTTTGCTGACTTTCAGACTGGATGAACCGAGGTTTAACCAAGGATCCTGAGAATTGATATAAGTCAACACAGGAGAAACACCACGATGGTAGAGAAAATTTCGTGTCCATTTTGTGGTGCTCAAGTTGGATACACTATCGAAAATTCGCCTGAGTGGTACCGAGATCCGTCCCTACCCGTCTATCGCATTGATTGTTATGATAGATGTAGACGGTATTGGCTTGAAGCAATTTCTGACCCGTGTCCACGTATTGATCCGAATATCTCTACCTTCTTGGATTCACTCAATGATGAACAACGAGCGTTTATATCCGAATCAACACAGCATGCTTGTGATAATGGCATTTTGATAGTTTATAACGACAAGATTTTACAGTATCTCGTCACCGATTGGCACTATGCAAAAGTGGCTGTTATGTTGTATAGATTGAATAACGCTTCATTCCGAATCAGTGGTGCTGGATTTGATGTTGCTAATATGTTGTTTTTCGTGGATAGTGAGAACGCTCGGTTCACATTGAGACTCCATAAGGCTGGTACCTCGATCCATAAAATTCAATCTGAAATCTATTGGTTACAGGCTCTTTGGAACAAGGGACGAATCAAGACCCTTTCGCCTGTGTCTGGACGTGATGGGGAAATGATTCAATTCCTATCTCCAAACGGCCTACCCTCGCGCTATGCGACCGTATACGATTGGATTCCTGGTGAGACCCTTAACGCACTCCCCGGGACGGAAAAAACACCAAGACTGATTCAGCACCTGGGTATCATGGTGGGGCGCATGCACTCTGTGTCGCAAACCTTAGAATTACCGCACTGGTTTACCCATCCTCAATACGACATGGATTGGGTTACATCGCGAGTTGAAAAGGTACTTGGAAGTGGGGACACAGGTTATTCAGCGGAGGAGTTTGCGAAAATTTCCTCTCTTCCTTTGCGCTTCTCACAGTTCGTTACAGAACACGGTGAAAAACGAGACGTTTTTGGACTGATCCACTCAGATCTGGAACCACATAATATCATTGTTTCGGAGGGACAGCCTTGCCCAATTGACGTGAACGGCTTCGGGTTTGGTTACTATCTCTGGGATATTCTGACTATTTCACGCCATTTCAGTGAGGATGAACAGGCTATTTTCTTTGCGGGTTATCAAGAAATCCGACCATTGCCGAAAGATTACCGTCAACAGTTGGCTTTGTTTGAAGAGTTACGCAGGCTGTAACTTACGGGTAAATCTATTTGGTTGTACGTTGTTGGTTATAGATTAGCGAGGTTGGAAACCTCGCCTACCGTGTATTGGGGAAACTAAATGACTTTGGGAATACACCTGTTGTGATTGACTTGCGTTCACGTTTCTGATAATATATCTGCCCATAAGACATTGGATACTTACAGAACTGCCAGATGGAACACCGTTATCTTTTCCTTGATCTACATCACATTACGCAAATCGAAGGGTTGTATCGCCGAATGCACCAACCGAAACGGCATCCCGAAAACCCTATTTTGCGCGGGGAAAACCCATGGGAGAGCGTTGCGTCCCTTTATGGCACAGTCCTCTACGATCCACAAGACTCCCTTTTCAAGATGTGGTATCTCACCGGACCTTATGTGAACGGAATGGTGCAGATCCGTCAACGGAATGCACTCGGCAACGTGACGCTGCTTGCTTATGCCACTTCAACCGATGGAGTGCATTGGGAGAAACCTATCCTTAATCAAGTCGATTTTGAGGGAAGTACTGCTAATAATCTTGTTGACATCGGGCGAACTAACTGTGAGGGAATCGCTGTCATCTACGACGAACACGAAACCGATTCCAGTCGGCGTTACAAAGGATTTTATTGGGAACACGGTGGAATCGACACCTTCATTCAGCACGAAGGACGTACGATCTGGGGACAGGGAGATGGCGATGGTATGTGGATGTCTTTTTCACCAGATGGAGTGCATTGGACAAACTGCGAAGCCAATCCCGTTATTCCGCTCAATAGCGATACAACCCAATCCTTAGTGTGGGATCCCAGAATACAGAAGTACGTTGTCTTTGGACGGTTCGGAGCAGGTGGACGCAAAACTGCCCGTGCTGAGAGTTCCGACGCTATTCACTTCAGCGAACCACAGCGCGTTTTTGAGTGCGATGAAGTTGATGAAGAAGGCACACAAATTTATGGCATGCCAATCAACATCTATGAAGGCATATATTTGGGTATGATCTGGGTTTATCGCGAAGGCGTTGACGGCACTATTGACACATCACTCGCAATGAGCCGTGATGGCATCAATTGGCAACGCGTTTTGGACCGTCAGACTTTTCTCACCCTTGGGGAACTGGGGAGTTGGGAAGATGGAATGACGCGCGTCAGCCAAAATTTCATCGTCCACAACGATCAGATTTACTTCTATTATGGCGGTGTGAACGGACCACACACCGGTAGGAAGTTCAAAGAGGTCGAACGTAAGTCAGCGTCTATGCTCGGTCTGGCGACGTTACGGCGGGATGGGTTCGTCTCGCTTGACGCGGGTGACACGGAAGGTTCTATGCTAACAAAACCGTTGACGCTCAATAGCGACGAACTACATCTCAACGTTGATGCGAGACAAGGTTATGTTGTTGTCACGATTACTGATGATATAGGTGTCCCCTTAGAAGATTACACTTCTCAACAGATTATTAATGATCAATTAGAGGCATCTGTTAGGTTTAAGGGTTCGTTAGAGGCGCTCAAAGGGAGAGAGGTCCGACTACGGTTCCAAATTAGAAACGCGAGTCTATATTCCTACTGGCTGGCTTAATTCTGGAGGCAAAGATGAAACATATTTATCATAAAGAGGATGCCGAAGTTGTTCGGATCGAAGGTGAAGCTCCGCGGACATTGTATACACTCGTTGAACCGAATACTGTCGGAACCTCCCATTTTGCAATGGGGCTGGAAGAGGTTGATCCAAATAGTGAGATCCCACTCCATTCGCACAATGAAGCCGAAGAGATCATTTTTGTTTATGGTGGGCAAGGCAAAGGTTATGTTGCCGATGAGGTCGCTGACCTGAAACCCGGCACGGTAATCTATATTCCACCCAATGTTGAACACCGTTTTGTTAATACAGGTGATGAACCGCTCTGGATTACATGGACGCTCTCACCGCCAGGTTTTGAGAAGCAGATCCGGCAGATAGCACGGGGTTCCGCCGGAATGGAAGTTTTTAGCCAGACGGACCAAGATCGTTGAAATCTGACTTCTAAAGATCAGATCCGTCAATCCCACGGTCATTTAGTTTCCCTTTTTCGCAGTAGCGAGGTTTTGCGGCGTACTCGCTCCGACAAGTGCCATACGCGCACTTGGCGTTGATTCATGCGATGTGCATTTCTAACCTCGCTTAACTCATAGCCAATATCCCAATTTATAATCATATAAAACTTCCTCAATTGTCTGGAAGCAACTCCTTACCTCCTTTCATCTCAAGATGCGGAAGTTGTCCACCCGATTTGGAGAGAGTCCGCATGTTGTGTTCTCTCCTTCTTCACCATTCTATTAAAGACCGTTAACACTCAGAACCATTCAATAGTGCATTTACTGTGAAATAACACACAATTATTGCGTCTAATTTCGCAATTTTTGCGTGCATGCAATGTTGGGGGATCCTACAAATTTCCCCCAGTTTTTTCTGCAGAATAGTTTTTGAGAGAGGGTGAGTGCTTCCTTTCTACTTTGATAAACTTAGTGTATGCCTATGCTTAGAGGCATTATAGTGAAGATACCCGTCTCGTTTCATCGCCCTACCCCGAAATATTGTGCCTTATCTCCGTGATTGGCATAAAACTTGCTCATAAAAACAACAAATGGCAAGAAAAGCAGTTTCAGGATTTGTCACTCTAAGACGTCAAATTCTTAATTGAACAAGATTTTCAAGGAATAAAATTATGATTGAATATCTTACCCTCACTTTTTTATTCAGGCTTTATTCCTTTTAGGGATTGGAACCCGCGCTTTAGTTGCCAAGTGCCCGTTTCTTTTAAACGCGCGTTGGTTGTTAGGATAGGCAGTCATATTGTTAAAGAAAAATCGCACCAATTGACTGCAATGCGTCCGGTGCAGTGCCTAACGAGAAATATGTTTCACAATTGACGAGGATTTGCAAATGAACTCTATAGCGTGTGTTGCGGTTGCATCTTCAGAGCACTTTACTTATAAAACAGAGGCAAAGCGTCCCTGGAGTCCTAAAACGATTCTTGAACTATTAGAACAAGCCTATCAAGAATTTGAAAAACTTATGGGACCGGGCTTGGATACTATTATTGAAGTCAAGGATCGCGTCTGCGAACCTAATAACCTCGGTGCGCGAACTGAGATAAACGTAAAGGTTCATTCCGAACAAGAGACCGATCAAGAATCCAAACAAGAGTCCGAACAACAGTTCACTATAGAAGCCAAAATTATTTGCGAACTTCCGCTGAATTACGGTTATGCCCAGCAAGAGCAGGATCTCGCGTATCATTTTTTTGTACACGAACTTTTTCACTGCTGGGTCGGCGGGGTAGTACCAAACCTTTATGAACCGATTGTTGAAGCGATTACCCAGTATATGACGGATTGGATGCTCGTCCGTTTGGAGTGGTGCAGCGAAAATTTATTGGTTCAAGGACGGAAGGACTGGCAGCAGGTCGTAAAAACTAAAAACTTACCACACACACTTGTTGCCGGATACAAACTTCTATTTGACAAGATGCACACCGACGACCCAGATGGGCTATCCGATTTCTGTAGAGATTTAGCCGACTGCTTCCGTCAGCAACGCAATTGTGCGGAAGTAGAGATAGCTCCTGTTTTGCAAGAATACTTGGGAATAACGTCGGAAGAAGATCTGGAAAGCGATACTGAAGGATAAGTAGATTTTAGTGAATTGTTTTGACGGATTCTGATTGGATATGCTATCATAACAGATAAAATGTATTGGAAACGCTAAGGCCAATACATCCAACAATCGAATCTAACCAGAGTTTTAAAAACACAATGTGTTGCGGAGATGGCAATATGAGCATTACACAATTCACAATTGAGGAAGTCCGTTGTTTCGGCGAACGCCAGACGCTTGAAATTCGGCCCTTAACTTTTTTAATTGGCGAAAACAGTACAGGCAAAACCACAACCCTCGCAAGTTTTCATGTATTAGCAAATTATTTTCAGGGGAGAGGAGTAAATTTTAATTCACACTCTTATACAATGGGAACCTTCCCTTATTCAATGGGAACCTTTAAAGATATTGTCAGAAACAGTCGAAAAAAAGAGAAAGTTTTTAGGCTTGGGTTTGTTTCTAAATATGCCAATGAAGAGGTAGAATGGACGGTTGAATTTGTTGAAAAAAAGGAAGGAATTGAGCCTGCTGTTAGATCGATAATAATGAGATTTGCTGATGGTGAAATCATTATCAAAACTAAGGATGATATGGACATGGCGATGGGTTTAGAATCCTTTGATGCGGAAAAGAACATATACCAAGTATCTTGTGATAATGATATTTTGAACAGTGTTCCCTTTTACTTTGTGTTATCTGCTTTCAGAGGACAGTCTGAGGTGGATACTCCTTTATCAAAATATTTGGAGAAGAAGAGTGAGAAATCTGGAAGTGGAAGATATCAACCTTGGGATATCTGGGATGTCATGTCTGTGTTTAGTACATCACCGGTTCGCTCACGTCCTGAACGAACCTATGATCCGACGAGAGAATTTGATGACCCAGAGGGCAGTGATGTACCTATGTATTTAATGCGGATTGAAGCGACCCGCACAAAAGATTGGGAGGCACTGAAACAACAATTAATTGCGTTTGGTAAGACTTCTGGATTGTTTCAGAACATAGAGATTAAAAAACTTGGGCGTTCCTTGGGTGCTCCGTTCCAGTTACAATTCAAAGTACGGGGTCCTAAGGTCAATATCATTGATGTCGGTTACGGGGTCAGTCAAATTCTGCCAATTTTAGTGCGAATTTTGAATCCCGATATCTCTCAAAGGACTCGGAGTACTCCTAGGAGGTTAGGATTCTCCTTATTACAACAGCCTGAAGTCCATTTGCATCCAAGGGCTCAGGCGGAATTTTCTTCTTTATTGGCAAGGTTGGCGGATAAAGGTGATAGGTCGTTCGTTGTTGAGACGCACAGCGACTATATGGTTGACCGAGCACGAATTGAAATTAGGAAAGGAACCATCCGTCCAGAAGATGTATCTTTAATATATTTTGAACCAAAAGGAAATATTGTCAGAATACATAACATCCATTTTGATAAAATGGGTAATATGGAGGGTGTCCCACCTCATTATAGAGAATTTTTCCTAAAAGAGACTGATCGGCTTATGGGATTTGAGGATTAAGTAATGTGTGCTATCTTAGATACGAATACTTTTGGTAGGTTCAGGAACGAAAAGGATGAAAATCTAGAACCTGTGAGGAAGTGGTTACAGAAAAAAAATGGTAAAATCGTATATTCTAATACAGAAAAATATAAGAAAGAATGGAAAAAGGGCGGAATGGAACACTGGATAAAAGCACGAGCACAAAACCAAGCTGCTCAATTTAAGCTTGTATCTGAAGGTGTGGAAAAAAAAGAAAATGAATTAAAAGATAAAATAAGATCTGACGATGAGCATATCATTGCATTGGCTCTGGTAACCGGGGTAAAAATATTGATTTCTTACGCCGAATACGAAAGCGGACAAAAAGGCGACAGCGATTTGTTTGACGATTTTAAGGATAGGAATTTAGTTGGTGGTAAAGTGTATACACGAAAAGCGCATGCGAGACGTATGCTAACTAAAGACACTTGTCCATAACCCTAAGATTGATTGTGCGAGGCACAGAGACCTCGCACAATGACACTTCCTCTTTAGGAAGGCATCCACGTTCGCGGCGCGATTCCTTCTACATGCGTTTTCACATCCACGACCGCCGGTCTCCCCGAATCAAATGCCTGATCCAGAGCACCCGCGAGTTCACTCGGTTTATTAACTGTAATCCCTAAGCATCCCATCGACTCAGCCATTTTAGCGAAATCCGCATCTGGGAACAGCCACAATTCGTCAGAACCCGACGTCCGTCCACCATAAACTGACTCGACGCCTCCCTGTTCTTGGTTCAGCGAGTGGTTATTGTTCACAACGATAACGGCGTTAATCCCGGATTTCATTGCTGTATCGAGTTCTGTCATGTGGTACCAGATACCGCCATCGCCCGTGAAGCAGAGGACAGGTCTATCGGGTTGTGCGCACTTCGCGCCCATCGCTGCGGGAACTCCCCATCCCAACGAACCTGAGCAACGAATGAAAGATTGATCGGGATGTTTGAAATCAATCATAGTCCCTGTCCAGATGCCCGAATGCCCTGTGTCGGATACAAGGATCGCATCTGATGGTAGGTAGTCGGTTAATTCGCTGCACAGACGTTCTGGCAGCATCGGCAATCGCTCCGAGTTCACTTTCTGGCTGACATCTTCTTTCCAATTAGCCACTAATTCCTGAACGCGGTTAACCCATTCAGTGCGTGGTGAGCCATTATCTGCTGCTTCGAGCATTCGACGCAGCGTGTTCCTGACATCCCCTTGCATCCCTAATTGGATCGGATAGTTCCGTCCCAACTCATCTGGATTAATATCGAGTTGGATAATCGGGGTGCCTTGTGGCGGAATTTTGTATCCGTTGGTTACCTGTCCGCCGGTATGACTCCCGATAAAGAAAACGAGGTCTGCTTCGCACAAGGTCTGGTTGGCACACGCTCGCGAGTATGAGCCGGGTGTTCCCACTGCCAGCGGGTGATTGCTGGGGAACATCGCCTTCGCATTTAAAGATGTTGCCACTGGTATCGAAAGTTTCTCAGCTAACGCGATAAGTTCCGCCCGAGCGTCCGATGCCGTTACACCTCCACCTGCTACAATGACAGGTCGTTTCGCATCGGCGAGCAGTTTGATAGCTTCTGCTACCTTTTCAGCTTCTGCCTCTGGTCGAAATGGCGGTAATTCAGTGAACGCATCTTCGATAATTACCTCCATTTCGCCCTCTCGATCGATAACCGACGATCCTGCGATACCTTCCAGATCAAGATGCGCGGGTCCAGGCGTTCCTGTTGTTGCCGAACGGAAGGCTTGACGTAAATAGAAGGGAAGCTGCTCGGGTGTCGCGACATACGCACTGTATTTGGTAACCGCAGAAAATGGATTAACATGGTCTACCTCTTGGTAGGCATGCCGTTGTTGATTAATTTGATTTTCCTTACCAGTTAGTGCAATTACTGGTGAACAGGCGAGATAGGCGTCTTGTAACCCGGCAGCGAGGTTGACTGCTCCAACCGACTGCGCCATACAGAGACTGGGACCACGTTTCACGCGGGCGTAGGCATCAGCCATATATGCTGCCGCTTTCTCACCGTGTGTCTGCACACGTTTGATCCCAAGGTTTTCCATCTCCATTAAAGCCCGTGGTCCGATATACGGCATAAAAAAAGCGTGGGTAATCCCATATCCATGGACGGTGTCAGCAATAAATTTAGCACCTGTCATTTTCGGCATAATTCTTTCTCCTCTTTTTGGCACTGCTTGTCAAGCCAAAACTTGCTCTACAAAAGTGGTGTAGCTTGCAATACGATGTGATGAGATGCATTTTATCAGTTTTCGGTATAACTTGCAAGTCTGAACTTGGAGCGAAATAAATTTGGTAAGAAGTCACCAAAAGTGCTATAATTGCTTAACTGATCCTGAAAAGCCTAAAATCACACCAGAAATCTTCCATAGATGCGGAAATACACCTACTTCCGCAAGGAGGAAAGCTCTATGAAAAGGTTATGCTATCTCTTTACACTCACCTTGACTATGGTAACCCTTTCGCAGAATGGATATACGGAACCCGTTGTCACAGACGGACTTGTGAGTTATTGGACATTTGACCAGAAAGATATTGCTGGCGGGACAGTCAAAGATGTCTGGGGTGAAAATGACGGTAAAATCGTCGGAGCTCCGAAAATTGTCGGTGGGCACGTCGGAGAAGCTCTTGAATTTGATGGGAGCGATGACTATGTTAACTTGACAAATCTCGGCAATTTTGGGGAACAGGTCGCTACATCTACGTTTGAGGCTTGGGTTAAAACGAGTTTCAAAAAGGACTGGACGACGCTCTTCAAAGTGCTTGATCAGGGATGTAACATGGCATGGGCAATTGATGTCAACCGCAGTGCGAAAGCAGGGTTTCCGTTTGCTGAGGACATTGTCCACTACTACGTCCGTCAGAAATCGGCAGCGGGATGCAATGCGATCGCCATTGAGATTGAGTTTCCCCTATCGGATGGTAAATGGCATCACATCGTTTTCGCAATTGAAGACGCTGGTAAAGCCGAGGTCAGCATCTATATGGACGGTGAAGCACAGGAGGTTATTGAAGGTGCCGTAAAAGATCTTGATACTTTCATCCCGTTTGTAGAACCAGTCTACATCGGCGCGGCAAATAACCGAGGAACGGTTGAGCGGCATTTTCCCGGTCTTATTGATGAAGTCCGTATTTATGACCGACCTCTTACTGATGGCGAAGTAACCCGGAATTTTGAATCGAAAATTGGACTATCCGTTCATGCAACCGAGAAACTGACTGTCGTGTGGGGAACTCTCAAGGCAGCACGGTAGAATCATAGGGAATTTATATGCTAACACTTGATGAAAAATGGTTCTTTGATCACCACGGCTTCATTATTCTCCGTAAAGTCGTTCCACCCAAGGATATTGAACGAATGATTGAACTGGGTGACTACTGGCACAGCATAACCATTGATGAACTTCCATCCCCACTTACATCTACGTCCCGTACCGGTACCTATCCACCCACAATCGCCCATTGGATCAACCACATTCAATACGGTGATCCGGTGTTCCAACGGCTTATCCTCAACTTAGAGATTATGCGGGTGATTATCGCCTTAACACGCGGAGCACCTTGTCTCGTTGATTGTGCGCTAACCAAGAATTACGAAACCTCCGACGACATCACATTTCATGCAGCGGGTCAAGATTACAGTGTTGACGCATCGGGACCTCGGGCAGGTTTCCTCAACACTGCTATTTCCTTGGTTGACGTGCCGCAGGGTACAGGTTTCGTTTGTCTCCCGGGTAGTCATAAGCGTAACTTTGAGCCACCCGATAATCTCTCGATTTACGATGGACCGCCAACGGTTATCAACGTTCCTGTCGGTGCTGGCGATTGTGTCGTCTTTACAGAGGCACTCTATCACGGCGGAAGACGCTGGACAGAAACATACCCACGCTTTACTATTTTCAATCGGTATATTGATAATGGTTCACACAAATCCCTTCCCATTGAGAGTCATAAACACCTGATTTCGGACGAAGTTTATGAATTGGAGCAACCCGCAATTCAGGGACAACGCAAACGGGTAGTGGAAAGAATTATAAGTGAATTAGAGTCACGTTGAGAGGCAACAATGCAGACCTCCAAAACTACCGATGCCAAACCATACCCACTTGGAAAACCAGGACGAGTGGCGATCTACCTACATGAAAGTGAAGATTTACTCGCCAAAACCGTTATTAAATCATTAACTATGACAATTGGTTTGGTTGAGGAAAAGGCTGGTGTATCGTATCAGTGGGTGTGTCTACAGGCAACGAAAGTATCTGGTGAAAAATTCGCAGTTTGGCTGCTGAGTAAAAGTGTCCCACCTGCAGATGTTGCAGAAGCCCGTGCTACGATCTCTCGTTACATCCTGCAGATTGGAAACGGAACGCCTTTAGAGTTCCGTGATAAATTTACCGATAAACCGGTCTTACCTCTACTTGGGACGTGGCAATATCTTTTTCCGAAACTCACTAATCCAACAACAGAAAATGAGATTTTTCCACAAGAATCACAATATCTTGGGCATACTTACCGACTTACACATGTCTCTGGTTCAGGTGAATCTGCCGAACCACCAGATACGCATCTTATTTCTCTCCGTTCCGATGTCCTTATCGGACCGCCCAGCAATACGAGGCAGAAGGACGAAACGCGCCGCTATGATATGTCTGATTATGAGCTTATACCGCTGACGGAAACTGATTATGAAGAAATGATTGCGGCAGGTATAAACTGTGTCCGTGTTGATGCAGAACAGGTTGAATGGGTTAAAAATCGGAACATCTTTTATTGGGGAATTGACGCGGCTACGCTTGGATATCCTGAGTGTTTATACCGCAGTAACTACCTTGCTCCTGCTATTTTTATGGACGAACCCGCTGTTTGTACGCGGGACCACGTGCTTCGACCCAAACTGGCAGCAGATCCTGCATTTCGGAAAGCGTTAACACCGCAGATCGCTTTTGAAGCGTTTCAAGACTACTTCCACACCGCCAAATACGACGGTGCCCCCACTCGGTTGTATAAGGGACTGGAATCAGATCCAGACATAGATGTGGGAGACATGAAGTTCCTTCAGGAGAATCTATATACATGGGAGACCATGATTAGTTCAGCGTTATACCAGTTGTCAGAGGGGAACACCAACTTTCCGGATGCTATCGTCTTTGAACCTCCAGGTAGAGTGGGTACGATGCGAACATTGCCTGAAATGAATATGACCTATGGTTGCCAAATCCCGATAGATAACCCAAAAAGTCTAGCGAGTATCCTCTATGGATTCCTACGAGGTGCTGCAAGGCAAACCGATAAAAACTGGGGTATGAGTATCTACGGACAAGTACACCGTGCCGACGCGTTCTGGCTGCAGACCCACGCTTATGACTTAGGCGCGCGGCACTTCCACTATTGGGATAACCATCAACTCGCCTGTGTTCCATACAGTGAAATCCTCGCACTCTCACGAAATCTAAGTGCACACGTCGAAAGCCATCCCCAGAGAAATATTGACCAACTGCGTACAGCGGCTGAAATCGTTGTTCTCTTGCCATCTGGCTATAATCTGGGGCATGTCGAGATGGGTAGAGGAAATCTCTGGGGTTTAGGTGAACTCAATTTGGAAAGACGGAATAGGGAAGGTGTTAAATATCGCACTGTGATGTGTAACTTTTTTACCGAAATTGAGAGAGCGATGCGATTAGGTGTTGCCTTTGATCTCTTATGGGATTTATCAGAACTTAAGCTGTCGGGTTATCGCGAACTCGTCCGCATTCAAGAAGATGGTAAGGTAGAAGTAAAGGCAGATGGCACGACTGTTATGTACGAAGGTGCGAGAACTCCAACTCGCCCAACCGGCACACCACCAACACTGAGTGTCAGTGTCTCTATCCCGCGAACCAATACGCCTCTTGAAGTCCACGCGTCTGCTACTGTGGTCCAAGGATCTGCATCTGTTTATTACACGCGAGGTGCTGACGAAAGTGGTGTTTACAATAACGAAATGGTGTTGTGGGAGTTGTTCGGTCCGGCGGAAGAAGATTATCGGTTCCTGAACAGAGACCGATCCGAAATCTGTATAAATCATACAGGGTCGGAAGTTGAGGTAGAGATTCGCTTTAGTCTCGAACATCTTGGTGATTACCGTCTTCGCGCTGCAACTGTTGACATGGCAGGTCGGACAGCGGTCGCGTGGAAAACCATCACTGTTCCCGATACGCACATCTAACCTATTGGTTTCCTCAATTTTAGTTGATTCAGCAAATCGGCGACTTATCGTACTTTTGAAATCCACACTCACTGAACAACCCCTCAAAAAAACAAATTTACTTAATTTCCCCCGGAATGCACGTTTTCTACGCAAAATTGCGTCTTAATAGCAAAAAGTATGTTCCGTGTTTTGAAAAGGGGCTACAAATGTCTATCAAACGTTTTTCCATTTTTCTGATGCCGATTCTGGTTTTAGTTATCTTTGTCCTAAGCGCATCTGCCCAAGACTATACCAAATGGCGTTTACCAGCAGGTGCGAAGCTTCGTATCGGAAAAGGTAAAGTAAATGACCTAAAATTTTCACCGGATGGCACTCGTCTTGCCGTAACGACTTCTGTCGGCATTTGGCTCTGCGATGTACAGACAGGAAAAGAAATGGATTTGCTCGCAGCGCATACTTATGGTATTGCGAGTGTGAATTTTTCATCCGATAACAAGACACTGGTCAGTGCGAATAGGGACGCTACGATTCAATTATGGGACATTGAGACGGGCAATCTCTTAAATACGCTCACAGGGCATACGGATAGTGTCGCGAGTGCGAGTTTCTCTCCAGACGGCAAGATGATCGTCAGTGCGAGTGAAGATGCTACGGTTCGTGTATGGGACGTCGAGACGGGGAATCTCTTGAATACGCTCATAGAACATAATTGGTCGGTTGTGGGTGCGAGTTTCTCTCCAGACGGTAAGATGATCGTCAGTGGAAGTAGCGATTGGAAGAGTACGGTATGTTTATGGGATGTCAACACCGGGAGTCTCTTGAAAACCTTCTCAGGGCATCGGTTTAGGATTGCGAGTGTGAGTTTTTCGCCTGATGGTAAGACGATTGTCGTTGCTTGTGTGAACAAATGGGTTCGTGTATGGGATGTCGAGACGGGCGATCTCTTGGGAACTCTCGCGGAGTATGCGGCGGATGATATTAGGAGTGTGAGTTTTTCTCCTGATGGCAAGACGCTGGTGAGCGGGGGTGGTGACAGGTCGATTCGTTTATGGGATGTTAAAACGGGCAACCTCTTGAATACGCTCACAGGGCATAAGGGTTGGGTTGTGAATGTGAGTTTTTCTCCTGATGGCAAGACGCTGGTGAGTGGGAGTGGTGACAAGACGATTCGTTTATGGGATGTTGAGACGGGCAACCTCTTGAAAACCCTCACAGGGCATACGGATGATATTAGGAGTGTGAGTTTCTCCCCTGATGGCAAGACGCTGGTGAGTGGGAGTGGTGACAAGACGATTCGTTTATGGGATGTTGAGACGGGCAACCTCTTGAAAACCCTCACAGGGCATACGCGTAGTGTTAGGAGTGTGAGTTTCTCCCCTGATGGCAAGACGCTGGTGAGTGGAAGTTGGGATGGGTCGGTTCGTTTATGGGATGTTAACACTGGGAATCTCTTGAAAACTCTCACGGGAGATAAGAGTAGTGTTTCGAGTGTGAGTTTCTCCCCTGATGGTAAGACGCTGGTGAGTGGAAGTGTGGACAAGGCGATTCGGTTGTGGGACGTCAACACCGGGAATCTCTTGAAAACCCTCACGGGGCGTACGCGTAGTGTTGTGAGTGTGAGTTTTTCTCCTGACGGCAAGACGCTGGTGAGTGGAGATGGGGACAAGGCGATTCAGCTATGGGATGTCAATACCGGGAATCGCAGAAAACTCATCACAGCGGATACGAATAATATTAGGAGTGTGAGTTTTTCTCCTGATGGTAAGACGCTGGTGAGTGCAAGTGGAGACAGGGAGATTCTGTTATGGGATGCCACTAAAGGCAAGCACCTAAAGACACTAAATGGAGATAAGGATTGGGTTAGGAATGTAGGTTTCTCTCCAGACGGCAAGATGTTGGCTATTGCGAGTAGAGATAAGACGATTCGGGTATGGGATGCCTCCAAAGGCAGACTATTGAAAACCCTCACAAGGTATAAGGGTAGTGTTAGGAGCACCAGTTTTTCTGCTGATGGTAAGGTGATCGCTCTTGCAAGTACAGACGGTTCGGTTCGTTTATGGGAAGTCGAGATGGGCAATCTCTTGAATACGTTCACCGGCTATAAGGATACGGTTAGAAGTGCCAGTTTTTCTCCTGACGGTAAGATGCTCGTCAGTGCAAGTGATGACGCTTTGGTTCGTTTATGGGAGGTCGAGACGGGAATTCTATTAAATACTTTCGTAGGGCATACGTGTGATGTTGCGAGTGTGAGTTTCTCCCCTGACGGCAAGACGCTGGTGAGTGGAGGCACGGACGGTTCGGTTCGTTTATGGGAAGCCGAGACGGGAAATCTCTTGAAAACCCTCACGGGGCATAAAGATTGGATTGCGAGTGTGAGTTTCTCCCCTGACGGTAAAATGCTGGTCAGTGGAGGCACGGATGAGACGATTCGTTTATGGGATGTTGAGACGGGCAACTTATCGAATACGCTCACAGGACATAGGGGTGGTATTTTGAGTGTGCGTTTTTCCCCTGACGGTAGGACGCTGGTCAGTGGAGGTATGGATGGAACAATTCGTTTATGGGATGCCATCGCCAGCAAGCGGCGTTTATGGGATGTCATCAAGGGAGAGCACTTGACAATACTCAATGGGCATACGGCTGAGGTAGTGAGTGTGAGTTTCTCTCCAGACGGCACGACGCTCGCCAGTGGGGCGAGGGATGCAACGGTTCGGCTCTGGGATGCCGACACCGGCGACCTGTTGAATACCCTCACAGAGCATTCGAGTAGTGTTGAGAGTGTGGACTTTTCGCCCGACGGCACGACGCTCGCCAGTGGAAGCGGGTTCGGTTCGGTTCTTATATGGGATGCTGAGACGGGCAACCTTTTGAATACCCTCACGGGACATACAGATAGGGTTGCGAGTATAAGTTTCTCCTCGGACGGTAAGATTCTCGTCAGTGGTGGTCTGGACGGAACTATTCTCGTATGGGACACGTCCTTGGTTAAATGATAGTTCCTCACATCTATAGTATTGGAGAAGAAATGAAAACACAGATTCTCTCAAGACGAGATGCACTGGTAAGCACCATCGGTTTTCTTCTGTTAGCGACAACAACTCTCATTGGGTGTTATGTTATTAATAAAGGAGAGAACAGGTTGGTTAGAAAACTCGACGCCGTTATCCTCACGTATGATGATCTCCTGACAATGTCACTAACGGAGGTTAATGACATCGGTAGAACCCGAATGGAATCTCACCGCATCGGTGGTCCCCCAAATGTTATCGTAGGATTCGAGCAGCAGTGGGATAAATATCGACTGACTGTCCGATATTGGTTATATGACTCTGGGTATACTGCTAAAAAAGGAGGGGAGAATGGGCATCCATGGACTTTTGCTGCGTATGTGAACTTTCACCCCGAGCTAAATCCCAAGCATATCATTGGAGATGCGACATGGCGTGTCATCCTTAGCCGACCGAGGGAACACGATATGACAGACCTCTGGTTTGTGAAAAACAATGTCTTGGTCCACGTCAGGGCAAGTATACATCCGCCAAATGAACTCAAGGTTGCCCGGGACGTTGCCCGAAAGGTTGAAGCCAAAATAGAGGCAGTCTTAAACAAAAAATAAAATGAAAGATCCTTTGGATCAGCGATTTTCCCCTAACCTTTACTCGGTTTACTTCTCAATTAATCTGACTAAAAAATTCCAAATGTGATATGATAATACACCAGAGAGTGTTGAGAATAAAATTGATTCGGCGCGTCCCAGCTGTCAGTAGAGCACAATGGTAGTTCCATCAGACACGCCGACTTAAACATTCATATTTTTCCATCGTCTTAAAATTACAGATATACTCAAGATACACACGGAGGAACAGAATTTGTACTACCGAAAACCGATTTTTTTGGCGCAGCTTGCAAGCCAAAACTTGCTTTACAAAAGTCGGCTATTTATTTGCCTTGTTCTGGTTGCCGTTCCCATGTACGCCGTTGCTGGTGATTGGCCGACATGGCGCGGTCCTAATCAAGATGGGACTTCTGCTGAAACAGGGTTAATCTCAACATGGTCGGTTGAGGGTGAAAATCTTCTCTGGCAGGCAGAATTTATAGGACGCTCCACACCTATTGTTCTCAACGATAGGGTCTACGTTATTGGACGTGTCGGCAAAGACATCACCGAACAGGAACGCATCGCCTGCTTCGACGCAGAAACCGGCGAACTGATTTGGAATTATCAATTCAACGTTTTTCACACTACCATCTCTTTCAATCGGGTCGGATGGACAAGTCTTGCTGGTGATCCCGAAACTGGGAATATCTATGCGCATGGTGTCCAAGGACTCTTCTTCTGTTTCGACAAAGATGGGAACATCATCTGGTCCCGCTCCCTCACGGAAGAATATGGACGGATATCTGGTTACGGTGGACGCGTTCACACCCCTATTATTGCTGGTGACCTCGTCGTAATTAGTTTCCTCAATGCAGGCTGGGGAGATCATGCCGCGACACGCCACCGCTATTTCGCTTTCGACAAACGCACGGGCGAACTGATTTGGATCTCGACTCCCGGCGGTAGACCTTTAGATACCACTTACTCCACCCCTGTTGTTACCAATATCAACGGACAACAACTCATCATCGGCGGCAATGCTGATGGTGGTATCTACGCTATGAAACAGAACACCGGAGAGATGGTCTGGGGATTTAAACTCAGCCAGCGCGGTATTAATACGTCCGTCATCGTTTCTGGCGCGAAAGTTTACGCATCGCATAGCGAAGAGAATATAGATAGCACAGAGATGGGACGCGTTGTCTGTATCGATGCAGCCGGCTCTGGTGACGTCACCAACACCCATGAACTCTGGCGATATGATGCAGTTAACGTTGGATATGCATCCCCTACAATTAACGCCGGACAGCTCTATGTCGTGGACAATTCTGCTAACCTTCACGCCGTTAATGCGGATACTGGTGAACTGCTCTGGCAGCACAACATTGGAAAAGTCGGTAAAGGCTCACCAATCTGGGCAGATGGCAAACTCTACGCAACCGAAGTCAACGGCGGATTTATCATTCTTCAACCGAGTGAGAGCGGGTGCGAGACGCTAAGTGCCCAAGAGATCAGTCGAGCAGAAGAAGATCACTACGTCGAAATTTACGGTTGTCCTGCGATTGCTGATGGACGCATCTATTTCACTACGGAAGAACGCCTTTACTGTATCGGGGAGAAAAAATAATGAGAAATTTTATTCCAGTTTCCGCTATCCTGATTGTCTGTCTCTTCGTCGTTGGTTGTGCCAGTAAAGAGATGGTACCAGAACCTGAGAAGGTATCGACTGCCCCAGCTGTCTCGCTCCTAATTACACCTGCTGAGACCCTCACGTCAGGTGAACCTGTTGAGTTCCGCGTTATAGCTTACGATGCGGATGGAAAGCAGACACGCGCAGCTGATACTATAGAATGGATATCCAACGGTTTGGTTGGCACACTCCAAGGCAGCGCATTCACACCCGATAAAGGCGCAGGCGCACATGCTGGCACAGTTACCGCACAATCAGGCGATATGAAAGCAACGGCTCGCGTTCGTGTCGTTCCGCCACTTCCGTGGACAGAGGATTTTGAGGCCATTGAACTCGAAAAAATACCCACCCACTGGATTGGCGCGACTGGCAAATTCTTTGTGCGTGAGAAAGATGGAGGCAAGGTTTTGGTCAAAACGCCTGTCCAACGCGGTTTAAACCGATCCAATGTCTATCTCGGTCCCTCAACAATGAAGAACTATCAAATTCAAGTTGACTTGATGGGCACGAAAAGTAAACGCAGACTGCCGGATATGGGACTTATTGCCAACCGATATACGTTGGATATGCAGGGTAGACATCAACGCCTACAAATCCGCTCGTGGGCATCAGATTTACGTATGGCGAAGACAATTGACTTCTCGTGGGAGACGGAGGTCTGGTACACCATGAAGATGATGGTAGAGGTGATAGATAATAAAGCAGTAATTCGCGGAAAAGTATGGCTAACTGGTGAATCGGAACCGGCAGAGTGGACAATCACTGCTGAAGATCCGCTGCCAAACAGCGAAGGTAGTCCTGGTATCTACGGTTACTCTGCAACTGATATCTACTATGATAATCTAAAAGTATGGTAGTCACACCGCGCGTAATATCAAATCATAAGGAGTCGTTCAATTGAAACCTTTCTGGAAATTACAATTTACTTACATCATAAAATTTGCAGTACTGCTCACTTTTGCAGTATCTACTGCCTCCGCTGAGAAAGAGATTGCGTTGTGGGGCGGTACATTGAGCCGCAACATGGTCTCCAATGAAAAAGATATCCCCGCGAGTTGGGATCTGGAAAGTGGCGAAAATATCAAATGGATAGCAGAACTCGGTTCGCAAAGTTACGCGGGACCGCTCGTTATCGGTGGAAAAGTTTTCGTTGGAACGAATAACAAAGCACTCCGCAACCCTAAACTAACCAGCGACCGCGGGAATCTCATGGCATTTCGCGAATCCGATGGTAAATTCCTGTGGCAATCCACCCATACGAAACTCACCTCAGGCAGAGTGAACGACTGGCCCCTGCAGGGAATTTGCTCCACCCCGTTTATTGAGGGTGATAGGTTGTATTACATCTCTAACCGCTGTGAAGTTGTCTGTGTTGACACAGAAGGTTTCCTTGATGGTGAAAATGACGGTCCTTTTACTGAGGAAACCGAGACCAGTGAGATTGATGGTGATATCATCTGGAGTTATGATATGATGGATGAATTGGATGTCTTTCCACATAATCTCGCCACTTGTTCACCACTCGCGGTTGGGGATCTCCTCTTCTTAGAAACAAGTAACGGTGTTGATGAGGGGCATATCCACATCCCTTCACCCGATGCTCCATCTTTCATTGCTTTAAATAAAAACACTGGAGAACTTGTTTGGGAAGATGCTTCCCCCGGTGAAGATATACTGCACGGACAGTGGTCAAACCCGGCTTACGGCGTTATCAACGGTGTGCCGCAAGTTATCATTCCGGGTGGGGACGGCTGGGTCTATGCCTTTGCCCCGGAAACTGGTGATATTATCTGGAAATTTGACTGTAACCCGAAAGATTCTGTTTGGGAACTCGGTGGACGTGGTACTCGTAATAACATCATTTCAACACCTGTCGTTTATGACGGTAAGGTCTTTATTGCTGTCGGTCAAGATCCAGAACATGGAGAAGGGGTCGGACACCTCTGGTGTATTGATGCATCTCAAACCGGTGATGTTACTGAGACTGCAGGTATATGGCATTTCGGTGATGAACAGTTCAATCGTACGATGTCCACCGTAGCTATTGCTGATGGGCTCCTCTACATTTCAGATTTGAGTGGATACCTTTACTGTTTGGATGTGAACACAGGAGATGTCTATTGGAAACACGACACCTTTGCTGCAATCTGGGGTTCGCCTTATGTTGTTGACGGTAAGGTTTACCTCGGCGACGAAGACGGTGATGTCGTCATCCTAAAAACAGGAAAAACTAAGCAGGTGTTATTTGAAACCAACATGGGCAGTGCTGTTTATACCACACCTGTGGCAAAAGATGGGGTGCTTTACATTGTAACCCGTAATACGCTGATTGCGATTTCAGAATAGGAGACTGCTGAACACCAAAATCATTTAGAATCTATTTTATATCTTGAGAGGTACATCACATGGCGTATAGCAACTTTACTTTAAGAACAGTGCGCGCCCAATTTGACCTTGAAGAAATAGATACCGCTGGACTCTTTTCTGGTATAGAGTCAATGGGTCCCAGTGAACTCCTCACAACCTTGTTGGCGAGAAACGTCCCATTGGCCACCGCTATTGGTACTGAGAAAGCAAAGTCAGAACTAATTGTTGCCAATGTTCTTGTTGAACTCCGTGAGCAATTAAATCGTCGCATCAGTCTCTTTTCAGGAGTTGATTTCAACGTTGATGAGGAGAAAGGCCTGACGGGTGTTTGTGATTTTTTGGTAAGCCTCTCACCAGTCCAATTTGGTTTGGAAGCACCAGTCATCGTCCTTGTTGAAGCAAAGAACGATAATCTTGAAATCGGTCTTGGGCAATGTGTGGCAGAAATGGTTGCTGCCCAGCACTTTAATGCAGAAGAAGATAATGACATTCCATGCATCTACGGTGCAACGACTTCAGGCACAGAGTGGCGGTTTCTCAAACTGGAGGGGAAGAGACTCTATATTGATATGCTTCCTTATCAAATTGAACGCTGCGACAAAATTCTCGGTATTCTTGCAAGGATGGTTGCTCAAAAAGCCTAAACCCTAAATTTTAGGAGACTCCGAAAATGAAAGCGTTGCAAGTACCAGAATTCTCGACTTACGAAGAAGAGGCCGCTTTTTGGGATAATCTTGACACCGCCGATTTTATGGAAGATGATGGAGAGTGGTTTCGTTTTGATACCAATCAAGCAATTCGCGTTGCAATTCTTCCAGAAATCGCTGAAGAGCTCACGAAGAAAGCACAAGCTCAAGGTGTAACAATTGAAACCTTAGTGAATGTGCTTTTGATTGATCACATCAGGGAATCAGTTACAACGAACTAATTGGTTAAATTTAAAAGTGCCAAGCAAATGGTGCTTTGTAAAAAATCTTTATACAAATGAAATTTTCCAAAAAAATTGCTGATACCCGAACGGCACTCGATGCACATGTGCGGGAAATGGTCGAATGGCATTTTAATCCAGAGACTGGCTGTCCGTTTTGGTTAGAATTCGCTGAAAACCTCGATTTCGATCCCAGAAAAGAAATCGGTGGTTACGCCGATCTCAAGTGTCTTGGACATTTTGAAGATGAATGGCTCCGCGGGGGACCGGTAAGACGTTGGGTTCCCAAAGCTTACGCCAATGAACCGATTTATGTTTTTGAAACAGGTGGTTCGACGGGTGTGCCTAAGTCGCGAATTAGTGTTCGTGATTTTCACATTGATTATGAAATTTTCAGTAAAACGCTTTCAGATGAAGGTTTCCCACTGGGTAGCGATTGGCTCATGTTAGGTCCAACAGGACCACGCCGCTTACGGCTTGCCGTTGAACATCTCGCGCAACATCGCGGTGGTATCTGTTTTCATGTTGACCTGGATCCACGTTGGGTGAACCAACTCGTGCGATACGGGAAAAATGAAGAATTGGACGCGTATAAAAATCACGTCATTGGACAGGCACTTAATGTGCTGCGTGCCCATGAAAACGTCCAATGTCTCTTCACCACGCCGAAGCTACTGGAGGCATTGTGTGAGAGAATATCCTTGCCAAAAGTCGGTATTAAAGGTATCTTTTGTGGTGGCACCGAGATGGATGCACAATTCCACCGCTTTGCCCGCGAAGAACTCGTTCCCGGCATCGATTTTATTCCGACCTACGGCAATACGCTCATGGGATTAGCTGCTTGTAAACCTTTTGATCCAGTGGATAACTACGCTATTATCTACTATCCACCGCAACCGCGTGCTGTCATCGAACTGGTTAACCCAGATGATCCGGAGGAACTTGTCGATTACGGGGAAACTGGACGCGTTATGCTCACAACACTGACTAAAGAATTTTTCATGCCCCGTTTTCTGGAACGCGACGAAGCCGAGCGTGCCAAACCGATTCCAGAATACCCTTGGGACGGTGTTGAAAATCTCCGCCTGCTCACAGAACTCCAAGAAAGTGTCGTTGTCGGGGTTTATTAATCATTCTGGATGAGTGCGAACACAATTGTCTTAACAGAAAAGGAAAGTGATGACTGACTTCAGCAACGCTCTTAGCGATACAGCGAGTGTGCAAGTGCAAGCACATTGGGAACCGATCGCGGATTCTACCTATAATCTGCATCGACCAACAGAAGAACAGTTTAATCGAGCCAAGTCCAAGTGGCCAGAGCCTTTGGATATGGAGTGGAAACAGGCTTTAGCGTTGTTCAATCCCAAACCTGCGTGTCCACTGAAGGACTACAACGCAGCAGATTTCCAAGTGTTTCTTCCGTCTTCAAGTGCTAACGTGGGAGATGTATGGGACTTGGACCCAGAAGGTGTTCTTCCTTTTCTTCAGCAGTTCCACTCAGGCGCGAGAACTGATTTCAGAGTCTACAGCACAAAGCATGGAAACTATGGCTCAAAAGGCAAGAAAGGCGCAAAAGCGTGCTTACGGGCACTCTCGCCGAAATATGCTGAGGTCATTTTCCGAATCCATGCCCTGTTCATACTGAACGGTCCCGATGTCCGTTTCACGCCGGCGCAATTTGCTGGACGATTGGTAATTAATCGCAGCGAGGGAAGTGTTATCGCTTTTGCTCTGTCCCTTCCTTCACGTAATAGTAATGTGGATATTAACGCGTTTGGAGCAGCAGACATCGTCTTTGTTCCCCGTATGGAACTCTCTGCTCTATCAGAAGATCCTGTACATGAAATAGTATGGGAAACAGCTATCGCTGAGGAAGAAGCATTCGGAAAGCTAAAGTCTGCATTCTACAAGTTCGCAGGAATTAAGTGGACACCTATTGAAGATACGGTTAAACTAGCGAAAGAAACGAATCGTCCAATCCATGCGTTAGTCTTATTTGGAGTGCTTGACGACGAATCCTGCTGAGGGACGGGCAAAGGTTTGAGGGCGGGTCCGCTCTCTTCGTCTAAAGTTATCAAGCTGCTCAACGCACACTTTGTGAACACTTGGGTTTTGCTAAGAGAGTTACCTGAACTTCAAGAAGGAGCCAAAGGGAGTGCTGCAGCTGCGTTGGCTACAAAACTCCAAGAACATTTCGTTTATCCGGTTGATTCTCTGATTCTGACTCCGGAATTGGAATTTATTCAACACTTGCCAGCAAATGAATTTCACAGTTCTTTTCCCCATAGTGAACGAAAATCCGAATATTTTAAGTGGCTAAAGCTATCTTTAGCACAAGTGAATTCCCACTAAAAAGGAGTATGAATATGATAACGAAAATTGAGAAAGTCTTCCGGTCACCCTATTCGGTGCCGAACGGTTTACAGGTTACGGATGACGGCTTGTGGATCGTCGATCAGATAACCGACAGAGTTGCCTTGGTTGAAATCACGTCAGACGAGGACTATACCGTTCCGAAACTTATCCGAGATATTCCGAGTGAATCCTCCAACACGAGCGGAATGACGTATGGGGACGGCGCGCTCTGGTTAGCTGCGAACGGATCTGGGGAACGCTGGCGTCCGGTTCGCGATACAGATGCCCAGACAGGTGAAGTTTTTAAGGTCGATCCAGCTACCGGCGAAACCCTTGGACGCTATCCGATACCCAATGGCGGTGGCACACACGGTATCGAATATGACCACTACGATGAAGGACATCTGTGGGTCCAAACGCTTAAGGATCAGGTCACACATAAGGTTAGAATCTCGGATTGGTCTATACAAAAGACACTTCCCTTGCCTTATGGACGCGGACACGGCATGATTCGGGTTGAAGATGGACTTTGGTCAACGCATACCTCTGATAGGCTTATCGTCAAACTTGATCTGGAAGACGGCAAGCCACTTGATTATATTGAGGTCCCAGAGGATTGCCCTGAACCGCACGGTTTGTCCCTCTATGAGGACGATTTCCTCTATTGCGATGCCTCTTCTGGATGGGTAGCGAAGATTACATGGTAACATGGTTATCGGTTGTCAGTAATCAGTTTTTAGTTAAGACACTTGTGGGAGGAAAAGCATGCTCCCCACCACGAACTACTCTCTTTAGCTGACTACTGACAACTGTTAGACTAATCCTAATAACCTACAACTATTAAGATGATACACATCCCAATTCTACGCGCTGGTCGTTCTTACAGAAGTCTGAACACCGTCAGCGTATCTCATATCAAAACGGGTGAACCCTTAGTTGAGGTGAGCCAAGCGAACCGTGGGTTGATAGCGAAGGATCTCGTTGACATCGGTCTCCAAAAAGAGGCACTTGGACAACGTTCTGTCGCAGAATTAATCTCTATCTGCAAGGAGGCAGCGCGTCTTTTCACAACGGCGACGCTGCCCCTTGATGGAACCGTCCAGTCACCAACAGACTATATCCAGCAGGTTTCTGGAACAACAGGTATGCCTGAAACCCTTTGTCACCAGAATCTGTTCAAGATTCAAGGAGTCTTGGAGAATATTGATACGGTTTTAGATGGACTCACCCGCGGGCTTGATTTGCAAGTCCTTGACACCGGATGGGGATTGCAAAACGGACGTACGTTGAGTTATGTTTGTGAGACAGACTCCTTAGGTGCTGTGTTACCCAGCAATTCGCCGGGTGTGCATTCGCTGTGGGTGCCTGCCATTCCCCTGAAAGTTCCACTCGTCCTAAAACCAGGACGCGAGGAGCCGTGGACACCCTACCGCATAGCACAAGCGTTTATCGCTGCGGGTGCTCCGGCAGAAGGCTTCAGTTTCTATCCAACGGATTACAGCGGTGCTAACGAGATTCTGTCCCGATGTGGACGCTCCATGCTTTTCGGTGGTGGTTCAACTGTTGCTCCGTGGGTGAACACGCCGCATGTCGAAATCCACGGACCTGGACGCAGTAAGATCATTATCCACGAAGGAGAGCAGCGCAATTGGGAGCAGTATCTTGACCTCATCGTAGAATCGGTCGCCAAGAACGGTGGTAGATCCTGCATTAACGCCTCTGGGGTGTGGGTAACAGCACACGGACGTGAGATTGCTGAAGCGTTGACGAAACGCTTGGCACGCATTGAACCCAGACCTCTTGATCATCCAGAGGCAGGAATCGCAGCCTGGGCAAATCCAAAAGCTGCACACGGTATCTCGTCGTTGATTGACAGACATCTCAAAGAGCCTGGCGCAACAGAACTTACAACTGGAGACCGAGTTGTTGAATTAGATGGCTGCACTTTTCTCAGACCTACTGTTATTTGGTGCGAAGATCCCGAACATCCGTTGGCAAACACAGAATTTCCATTTCCGTTCGTGAGTGTGGTAGAAGTGTCGCCGACGAATTTAGTTGAATCTATGGGGGCAACACTGGTTGCCACGGCGATTACAGAAGATGCCTCGCTCACGCAGGATCTCATAGCAACACCGCTTATTGATCGACTCAATCTGGGGGCAATCTCAACGAATCAGATCTCGTGGGATAGTCCGCATGAGGGGAATCTGTTTGAGCATCTTTATAGACAGCGCGCATTTCAGCGTGGATAGTATCCCGAAAAGAGTGGATTTCTTGCAGAAGTTTCACCATGAAAGTAAAGTATTTTCATGACACCGCTACGGCATTGATTGAGCTTTCAACACATGCTGTTGTTGAAACAAAGGAAATCAATGAGAATATCTACATAGATTTGGATGATGCTGGAAATCTGGTTGCGATAACCATTGAACATGCCGACTTAAACGCGAATCTACCCAATTTGTTTTATGAGCAGATAGGGGGACCAGAATCCCCACAACTTTTGCATGAAAAAACGGAATTCTCTGTTTAATATGCCGCTTGTAATATGACCGATAACCCGAATGTTATTCTCATCTATGGCGACGATCTCGGACGTGGTATGCTGAGTTGCTATGGACAGCAACATTTCGAGACACCTAACATCGACCGCCTTGCAAATGAGGGTATGAGATTCAATCACGCCTACGGTTGCGCGTTTTGTGCTCCCTCCCGGGCGAGTATGATGACAGGTCTTCACGATTGCCATCAGGGAACATGGACATATACCCAAGGTGGATTGTATGACAAGCTAAGTGCTGGTGAGATGACATTGAATCAGTTGACGGAACTGATTCATACCACCGGTCTTCAAGCGGGTCCTGACGATGTCTTTTTGCCACAAATTGCGGAACACGCGGGTTACACCACGGGACAGATTGGGAAACTCGAATGGGGTTTTGCTACAACAGGGACGCGTATCCGTCAACACGGGTGGCAGTACCACTACGGCTACTATGATCATGCGCGCTGCCACGGCTTTTATCCGCCTTTCCTCTTTGAAAACGGTCAACCGACACATATTCAAGGAAATACACACGCCGACTGCGGGGTGAACTTGGATGGGGAATCTGAGCAAAATATGGCGCGCCGTCGGAATCGGCAGGGAAAAGCGGTATATTCTCAGGACCTTTTCAACGAAAAAATTGTCGAGTTCCTTCGCACTCATCAAGACGAACCTTTTTTCCTCTACCATCCTTCTCAGTTGCCACACGGACCGATTGCCATTCCCGAAATCCATCCATCGGTGAAGAACGTATCGGAATTAACAACTTATGAGAAAGAATACGCTTCCATGATTCTAAAGTTGGATGAAACCGTTGGGATTATCTTAGATGAACTCGAACGACTCGGAATAGACGATCGCACGATGATTTTGTTCTGCTCGGATAATGGACATGAGGTGTATTATTTGCAAGAAGGACGAACTTCCGGTCGGAGACAAAATTTGGACGGGGAATCCTTTGACGAGATCACAACGAAATTCTATTCAGAGACGGGTGGCGATGTATTCAACGGGAACGACGGCATGGGTGGTTTGAAGTGGTCAAGTTGGGAAGGCGGAACGCGAATTCCTTATATCGTTCGCTGTCCCGGAAGGATTACTCCCGGTAGTGTGTCCAACCATATCCTTACGAACTACGATCTGATGCCAACTCTCGCCGACCTCATTGGTGTGAAACTGCCACAAGATAAAGATGGTGTATCGTTCTTACCGACTTTACTTGAAGAGCCTGATGTTCAGCAACACCATGAGTGGATTATATACGCTTCTCGACTCGGTCCAGCGTTGGTAACAGCAGATGGCTGGAAATTACGATATATCAACAGCACTGACAGTTTTCAATTATATCATCTCCCCGCTGACTACCGCGAAGAAAATGATCTTTCAACGGATCACCCTGACCTCGTTGCTCAGCTCAGTGGATGGATGCTTAATGCCTGCGATGGCGATTATGGAAACGGTACACCGCAAGCACATTTCGCTGCATATCCCGATAGCAATTGACTTGATTTCTCAGATTTCTACATACCAAAGAAGGATGTTTTATGCTCATTATTGATGCACACCTTGATCTGTCGATGAATGCCTTACAAGGCAATCGAGACCTGTTAAGTTCCGCCTATACGATTCGCACCCAAGAAGTGCGGATGCCAGGTAAGGGACAAGGCACTGTCGCTTTTCCAGAGATGCGTCAGGGACGAATCGCCTTGAGTTTCGTTACGCTATTCGCCCGCTCCACTGGTAGGCCTTCCCCGCACTCAGATTTTGCTTCGCCTGTCCAATCCTACGGCATCGCTCATGGACAATTGGCTTACTACCACGCTTTGGAGGAAACTGGACACGTCCGTATCATCACAAATCAGGAGAACTTGGATAACCACATTGCGGACTGGCGGACTTGGGAGAGTCAGGCGACATCTGATACAGGCAACTCCGATGATACCCCTCCTTTAGGGTTCGTGATTAGTATGGAAGGTGCCGACCCGATTCTTTCTCCGGATCAATTGGAGGTGTGGGTTAACGGTGGGTTGCGTCTGATTGGATTGACGCACTACGGTCCTGGTCGTTACGCTGGTGGGACAGGTACAGAAATCGGATTGACAGAACTCGGTCCACCCTTGCTGGCTGAAATGGAACGTTTGGGTGTAATTCTCGACCTCACCCACAGCTCTGATCAAGCATTCTGGCAGTCGTTAGAACACTACAGTGGTTTAGTTCTCGCGAGTCATAATAACTGCCGCGCACTGGTTCCGCATCAACGCCAGTTCAGCGATGCGCAATTACGCGCGATTTTTGAGCGAGATGGAGTTGTTGGGGCTGCCTTTGATGCGTGGATGCTTCATGAAGGTTGGGTTACTGGGGAGACTCCCCATGATGCGGTTACTTTAAGCAACGTGGTTGATCACATTGACTATATCTGTCAACTGGCAGGTAATAGCCGACATGCAGCTATCGGCACAGATTTAGATGGTGGTTATGGACGTGAGCAATCCCCCAGTGATTTAGACACTATCGCTGACCTACAGAAGTTGGTGGATTTGTTAGAGGCGCGTGGTTATAGCGATGATGACATTGCCGCGATCATGCACGGCAACTGGCTGCGGTTCTTGCATGATGGGTGGGAATAGGGAAATTTGTAGAAACAGATGTGAATTTATTGGAAAAATTAGAGATGATCGGAAAGTTGTTATTGAATTTGAAGTTGTCGGATCAAGTCACAGCGAAAAGATTGTTGTAGGAACGAGTTCTGTTCGCGATTTCTATGTTTTTCAAATTTAGCGCGACCACCATAGGTTAATCAGAGTAAAGAGCGCATGATTTTTTCAGGAAGAAACTATGAAAAATATTCTAATCATTGTTTTTTTGCTATCAATCCTACTCATTCTAAAGGGATTTGCTCAAGACTACATGAAGTGGGGACTGCCTGAACACGCTACACTTCGCCTTGGGAAAGGGAGCACGTATGATCTAAAGCATTCACCAAATGATGATCTAATAGCTGTGGCGAGCTCTATCGGAGTCTGGATATATGATGCTCATTCTGCAAAGAAATTAGGTTGCTCCAGCATAGTTCTAAGGTTGGCTCATTAGCATTCTCTCCGAATGGTAGAATACTTGCTAGTGATAGTTCAGATGGTATTCATTTTTGGGAGCCACACACCGGGCACTACTTATTTGTTCTTACTCCAAAATTAAAAGGACTTCACGCAGAGCTCGCGTTTTTCCGTGATGGACAAAGGTTAGCAAGTATCAATAGTAGGATAATTGAAATCTGGGATGTGGGCACCCGAAATATTTCTAAAAAACTTGCAGGACATACAAACCACACTTTATCGATCGCTGTTTCACCAAACGGAAAAATTTTAGTTAGTGGATCCTCTGTTACTGGCGAGTCACCACAAAGTAAAACACTACGTTGGTGGGATACCGAAACTGGAAGAATGCTGTTTGCAACGGGCATGACTGATGCGCCTACTGCCTTAGCCTTTTCGCCTAATGGAAAAATACTGGCTGTCGGAGGGATAGGTGATCCAATAATCTATCTATTGGATGGTGTTAATGGCGAAGTATTAAGAATGTTGCCCGGACAGCACTATAAAGTCATAAGTTTAGCCTTTTCGCCTGATGGCAAAACATTAGCCAGTTCTGGATGGGATGGTACAACTCGCCTTTGGGATCCAGAGACTGGGCACCATATCCATACATTTAGAGGATATAACGGGTGGTTATCGTTTTCTCCTGATGGTAAAACTCTTGTGAATTGTGGAGATGGGGCAATTCAATTTTGGGATACACCGACAAAAAAACAGCGTTTTAGTGTTTCTGGTCACTACAGTAGTATAGCGGCGTTGACATTTTCGGGCAACAATAAAATCCTAAGCGGTGGTCTTGAAAAGCCCAGAATTCATGAATGGGATCTATCTACAGGGCTACTTACGTCTACCTTAACACTGTCTTCTGACGATTCAATTTTCGCTTTTAATACAAAGCGAGGTTTATTTGCTAGTATAAGTCGTGAGCAATCTTCTTATAAAATTCATATTCGCGATATTGATACCGGTGAACCCCACGCTTCAATGGACTATCAGTATTCTTTACCACTCATTGCAGGTACTTCACCACTAGCGTTTTCGCACGATGGAGAGACAATAATTGTTGTGAACGAACTAAGAAACAAACAAGGAATTGATGGAGAAGTATTGGAATTTTGGGATTCATGGTTTCACTCCGTTAAATTTCAGTTCGATCCTGATGAAAATCTAAATAGAAAGCGGAGCAGATTTTTTGATGGCATTACTGCTTTAGCCGCTTCGCCAGATAGCACATTTCTTGCGACTGTTCTAAGGAATAAAGTTTTCCTTTGGAAGTTTGCTACCGACGAATTTACTTTGTCCTATCCTCCTGGGTTTGGATCGGTTGGTTGCTCCGCATTAGCATTTTCCAGCGATAGCAAAATCCTTGCAATCGGAGACTCTTTGGATATCCATCTAATTGGAGTAGGGAGCGGAAATCTTATAAAAACCTTTAAACATGGACAGGAATATTCAGTTAAAACATTAGCATTTTCCAGTGATAGCAAAATCCTTGCAAGTGGAAGTCAAGACGGGACGATTTTGATTTGGAACTTAGACACAATTATGAAGAGCCGGTAAACGTGAGTCCATGTCTCATGAAGCAGAATCCTCTTCGTTTTTGGTGAAGCCATCTAATATTTTAGTGATTTGTAAGGTAAGATTGGACAATTCATCAATAGAGATTTTCCACACAACCTCAATGTCCACACCAAAATAGTTATGAATGAGCCTATCCCTTGTCCCAGTCATCTCTTTCCAAGGTACATCTGGATACTGAATTCGGAGTTCAACAGATAATTTCTTAGTTGCCTCGCCAATAATTTCTATATTACGGATAACAGCATCCTGTGTTCGCGTATCCGCAAGAAATTCTTCATACGTCATCTCATGCGTATAAATTTTGATACGGCGCACAGCTTCCTGAATATCATATAGAAAATCCTTATCTGCTCTATTAGACATAGACGATACTTTCCCTAATGGATTGGGCAATATATGGAACCCGGATCCCTTGAAGACCACCAACAGTAAGCACATCCACCGGTTTCCCAAGAAGTTCTTCAAGGTAGTCGGCAAACTCCATGAATTTAAAACCCAACGGTGTTTCAAATTCGACGATGATATCAATATCGCTGGCTTCAGTGTAGGTGCTATTCGCATAAGAGCCAAATAAACCAATCTTCTTAACGCCATACACCTCTGCAAGGTATTCAAATTTTTCGGAAAGGATGTTTTTGATTTTTTCCCTTGTTAACATCATCTGTTCTATCTCCAAGATCCGCTGATAATACGCTAAGAAGTAAAGTATTATAACTGACTTAGACGAAAAGTATAACACGAATTATTTTACTATGATTCCGTCGAGTTGTCAAACTCTTCATGTTTTAAGGTTTTCGTTTACAGATGTTAACATTTTTTTCCGTAATATCGCGAGCACAGCTCGCTCCTACAGAAGAAAATATACACATATACAAAGTGAATATGTAAAACTAAATGATCCTAATTACATTAGTCCGCGTTCTTTACAAAATTAACGCATATTCTTTGAAAAAAATCACACGAGTATCATCGTGCGTAACAACATTTTTATATAATGTATATGTTTCAAAATTTGAATCAACCTAAGGAGCATATACACTATGTGGAAAATAATCGGAGTCGCTCACAGGCTGCGTATTAGGATGGCAAGAACAATCTCAGTGAGAATGTTGCTTCTGGTATCTATTTCTATCAAATCCAGGCAGGCGAATTCACAGCAACCCGTCGTATGCTGATTCTGAAGTAGTGCTAAAATCACAGAACAAATGCAAAGACGTAGGGATTATTCTCTGCGTCTTTTTCTCTAATCAACTATTTGGTAACCCAGAGAAATAAATAGACATATTATGAGATTTATATTAGACTTTTCGTATTATGGCTTATTCCTCAGATTTACGCAAACGCGTCTTAGATTTTATCGCAGCTGGCGGTAAAAAGACCCAAGCCTGCCAGCAGTTTTCTATCGCACGTTCAACCCTCTATACGTGGTTGAACGCCGAGGATCCATTGGCGCGTCAGAAACCGGGTCCCCGGGGTCCGAGAACCCTTGACCTCAAGGCACTTGAAAGACATGTCGCTGACTTCCCGGATGAAACCCAGATGGAGCGTGCCGCTCATTTTGGCGTCTCGGAGTTTTGCGTTTACTACGGCTTGAAAACGCTGGGTATCACGCGAAAAAAAAACACTCGGCTATAAGGAGCGATGTCCGAAGAAACGCTCCGTCTACCGGCAAAAACTTGCCAAACTCCAGGAAGCTGGCAAATCCGTGATTTATGCCGATGAAAGCGGGTTCAGAGACGAAAGTCATAGACGCTATGGATATGCCCCGAAGGGAGCAGCCGTCTATGGGCTTATCTCAAGCCAGCGCACTCGGACCCGGACGCTCCTTGCTGCCCGTTTTCAAGGGACGTTCACGGCTGTGCGTCTGCTTCAAGGCGGGTGTAAATCCGCAGATTTCAACGCTTGGTTAGCTGAAATGTTATGTCCGCGTTTGACGGCAAATCACGTTCTGATCTTGGATAATGCGATGCTCCACAAGACGTCTGAGACGCGCCAACTCATAGAGGAGACAGGGGCGAGTCTGCTATTTCTACCCCCTTATTCCCCGGATTATAATCCGATTGAACACGATTTCGCAAATATCAAACGAAAACGTGAATATAACCCTGACGCGACGCTTGAGGATATTATTCAAGAATATGAAAATGTCTAATTAACTCTAAGGTTTACCATTTATGAAATGGGGTCTAATACCATTTCTAAAAGTTTATATTGCATTAGTAGCGTCCATGAAGTGTGAGAATCGAGTAAGTTTGACGATTGCCGCATCGCAGTAGTTTTGAAGTATCTCTGTGACTTTCGCTTGCATATCTTCTAAGGCGTTATACGTCTGTGTAAATAACTTAGCTTTGATGTCCTGCCAGAGTCGCTCAATCGGGTTCAACTCCGGAGAATAAGGGGGTAAAAAAAGTAAAACAACATTCTCAGGAATCTTCAATGACTTTGCCTGATGAAAACGACCATTGTCAAGCACGAGAAGGTTTAGGCTCTCTGAGAAGGCTTCGGAGAACTTTTCAAGGAAACATTGAAAACAGTCTGAAGTCAGGTGTGAAAACTCCAAGAAAAATCTTTCACCTGTCAACGGTTCAACCGCACCATAAAGATAAACCGACTCATAACACGGATTTATCTTCGTAATAGGTTTGATACCGCGTTGGGTGATGCGTCTACGCGTAGTGGATAAAAGACCGTAGCGCGTTTCATCTTCACTGAAAACACGGATGCTTTGAAAATCAGAACGTTTCTGAGCAACTGCTTCAACAACATGTTGACTAAAGTTAGCACGGAACGTTTCTGATGCTACTGTGTTTTTTTGACATGACTCTGACGGGGCACTTTGAGTTTGGCACCCCACTTATCATGAACCATGGCATAAACGGTCTTGTATTTCATCTGGATGCCAAAGGTGTCAGTGATATATTGCTGAATCTGAACATAACTCGAAAAACCTTCAGGTTTCTCAAGTGCTTGGCGTAAAATGGCTTGCTGTTGTTGCGTCAATAACGCAACACGTCCCGGAGCATACCCACGTTCTAAGAGTTTGCGAAGTCCGCCAGTTTCATAGGCCTTCAGCCAATGTCCGACACTCATGCGATCGACACCGAGATGCTCAGCGACCTGAATGCGGTTTTTCGCCTGTCGACTTTTCAAGAGATACAGGGCAGTAAGGCGTTGGACTTCATGCTTCTTTTTGGCTTTACGTAAGAGGACTTTCAAGTCTTCAACACTTTCGGTAATTTCTGGCACTTTCTTATTCATGGCTGCTTCACTCCTTTGGAAATGATGCAGCATAAAATAACACATCTATGAGAAATATTCAATTAGATATGGTATAATAATTGCTTCTGATTGACTTTGCTGCTTGATTTCTGGTATCATGTTAAGAGTGGGTTATACAATACCTGATGATAATCTACGAACATTGACCGAATTGTAAGGCATAAACATGCAAACTTTCGATGCTGAATTGACACAGCGGGTTATTTTCGGTGAAAATTGTATTGAGAAATTAGGCGAAGTGACTCGGACGCTCGGAGGCAGCCGTGTCTTCATTGTGACGGACCGCGGCATCGAAAAGGCTGGCATTCTCGCAAGATCACTTTCGGCGTTGCAAGGTGAGCGGATTGCTGCTTACGTTTTTGCCGATGTTTCCTCTAATCCGACAACAGAAGATGTCGAAGCGGCTGTGGCAGTCGCGCAATCCAATACACCGATAGATTTAATTATTGGACTCGGTGGTGGTAGTGCAATGGATTGTGCGAAAGGTGCAAACTTTCTACTGACAAACGGCGGAAAAATGGAGGATTACTGGGGAACCAACAAGGCATCGCAACCGATGCTTCCCTCTATCGGTATTCCAACAACAATCGGTACCGGCAGCGAGGCACAGTCCTTTGCGCTCATCGCACAGCGAGAGACACATATTAAGATGGCGTGTGGAGATAAGAAGGCAAAATTCGGAACAGTCATTCTGGATGCCACACTCACTGAAACCTTGCCCAGATCCGTAGCAGCAGTAACAGGTATAGACGCAATTGCCCATGCGATCGAAAGTTTCGTCTCAACCAGACGGAATCCAATGTCACAAATGTTTTCTCAACAAGCATGGCAGTTGCTGGACGCAAATTTTGAGGATGCTCTTGAATCCAAAAGCACTGCATCACGAAGCAATATGTTACTTGGTGCCTACTTCGCTGGACTCGCTATTGAAAACTCAATGTTGGGAGCCGCACACGCTTGTGCAAATCCGTTGACCGCACGATATGGTATTACACATGGTGTTGCCGTGGCATTGATGTTACCTCATGTCATTCGCTTCAATAGTGCCGTTGCAGAAGAATCCTATCATCAGTTTCGCCCAGACGGAGATTTGGCAGATAGGATTGTCCGATTAAAAGGTATGGGTAATTTGCCGAACACACTACGGGAGTGCAGTGTCCAATATACTATAGGCACAGTAGATATACCGACATTAGCAAAAGAAGCATCAATACAATGGACGGCACAATTTAATCCACGTTCTCTGAACATACAAGATTTTACAAAACTTTATGAAGCAGCCTACTAATATAAATCATTCCTTATTCAAATGTATTACAATAGTCGTGTTATTCTTGTTGCCCGTCATTGGACACGCGAGTTTTGCTCATTGGGAAAGTTTTCGCGGGAACCCACAACTCACAGGTGTTGCTGATTCCGATCTTCCCGAAAACCCTCAACTGCTTTGGACTTTTCAGGTGGGAGATATGATTGAATCCACCGCCGCAGTCGTTGACGGCACCGTCTATGTTGGAGCATTAGATGGACTCCTCTACGCAATCAATGCACAGACAGGAGAAAAAAGATGGACGTATCAGACGGATGGGGGTATTAAAGCATCACCTTCTGTTGACAACGGCGTAGTCTACTTCGGTGACGGTGAAGGCGTCTTTCATGCGGTCGATATTAGTAGCCAACAAATGAAATGGCAGTTTCGTACACAGGGCGAAATCATATCATCGGCAAATTTTGCTGGTGACCACGTGTTATTCGGTTCGTATGATGGATTACTCTATTGTCTCGACCGAAAAAATGGAGAGCTTGTCTGGAAATTTGAGACCGAGGGTTATGTCCACGGCACCCCTGGCATTTGGACGCAATCTGCAGATGAATCTGGGGACGCGCAGGATTTCGCTATCGTCACTGGATGTGACAGTTACCTACGTGTTCTCAACATTGAAGATGGTACGCAAACACAACAAGTGAATCTCGGCGCGTATGTGGGGGCAAGCCCAGCGATTTCAGAAAATCACGTTTATTGTGGAACGTATGGCTCAGAAATATTGGGAGTTAACTTAGAAACTGGAGAGATCGCCTGGCGGTATCGGCATCCGAAACGGAGATTTCCATTTTTTGCCTCAGCTGCCCTTACCGAAGACGCTGTTATCATTGGAGGACGGGATAAGATGGTACACGCGCTCTCACCTGAAACCGGAGAACCGTTATGGAACTACACAGCCAAATCCCGTATTGAGTCTTCTGCTGTTGTTGTTGGCAGGCGGGTCTTTGTTGGAACGACACGTGGTGTGCTCATTGCTTTAAATATATCCACAGGAGAATCGGTCTGGGAATTTGCAACGGGTTCATCAATTGTCGCTTCACCGAGTGTCGCTGATGGCAGGCTTTACATCGGGACTGAGGACGGGATTCTCTACTGTTTTGGAGATTAGTTTTCAAGGACGAATTCATTTTATGTTATAGTTATGGGAGATAGGAGTTTACACCAACTTTAGGCATCACACGCGATACCTCAGGATTGGGAAGAAGTCATAGGATATTTATTAAAGGAGAAGGAGGAAAATAATGTCTGAAGAAACAAAACCGGAACCGGCGACAGCAGGAATAGATTCAAAACAGACGACTGTTGGGAGTGTTTTCGTCTCAAACTATCCGCCGTATTCCACTTGGGGCGAATCAGATGTGCCAGAAGTGGAACGAGTACTCAGTGAACAGCCGCGACCTGACGCTACACTGGGACTTTACCTCCACATCCCATTTTGTCGCAAACGGTGTAAGTTCTGTTATTTCCGTGTCTATACCGATAAAAATAGTTCAGAGATTGACACCTACCTGAATGCGCTCGCCAAGGAGGTTGAACTCTACGGTAAACAACCTGCGATCGCAGGTAGACCTCTGAGATTCGTCTACTTTGGAGGTGGTACCCCTTCCTATATCAGTGTCAGGCACCTCACGACTCTTGTTGACAGAGTGAAGCGGGTGATGCCGTGGGATGCTGCTGAAGAGGTAGCGTTTGAATGCGAACCCGGAACCCTGACAGAAAAGAAAGTAGAAGCCATCAAAGGGATCGGTGTGACTCGGCTGAGTCTCGGTGTTGAAAATCTGAACGACGAAATCCTCGCCGAAAATGGGAGAGCGCATCTATCCAAAGAGGTCTATCGTATTGTGCCATGGATAAAATCGTTGGCGTTTGATCAGGTTAACATTGATCTTATCTCAGGCATGATAGGCGAGACGTGGGAGAGTTGGCGAGAAACCGTTAGCAAGACAATTGAACTTGAACCGGATAGTGTCACGATCTATCAGCTGGAATTGCCGTTCAACACAGTCTACTCCAAGGACATCCTCGGTGGCGACGCACTTCCAGTAGCAGATTGGAAACTCAAACGCGAATGGCAACAATACGCTTTTGAGCAGTTTGTGCAAGCGGGTTACGCACAGTCCAGCGCATACACGGTAATTAAGAAAAACAGACCGTGTGAATTCGTCTATCGCGATGCAGTATGGCAGGGAAGCGATATGATAGGTACAGGTGTGGCATCTTTTTCACACCTCAGCGGAATTCACTTTCAAAATGCGCCATCATGGGGTGATTATCTCAGCCACCTTGAAGAAGACAGACTCCCTGTTTATCGCGCACTGAAACCCACGGCACCAGAACGGTTAACGCGAGAAATGATCCTGCAACTCAAACTCGGAAAAATTAGACCCTCCTATTTCAAAGCGAAGTTCGATGCCGATATTCTTACACTTTACGCCGAAGCCTATGAGAAACTCCAGAATGACGGTATGCTCTACGTCAATGCAGAATCCGATGAGATTCAATTGACGCAACGCGGACTACTCCGAGTCGATAGCCTGCTTCCTGCGTTCTATGCCCCAGAATACCAGAACACACGATATACCTAAGACATGGATACAAAGACACAACTACATCGCCTGCGTGAGATGCTTGCGCCAGTGTTAGAGACAAATGCCTTTTACCGTCATAAACTCACTGAAGCCGGGATTACACATCCAGACGATGTACAAACGTTAGATGATTATCGTCAGCTGCCCTTTACCACAAAGGAAGAACTGAGTGCAGATCAGGTGTCGCATCCCCCGTATGGCACAAATCTCACCTTTCCACTGGAGCAATATACCTGCCTCCACCGCACATCAGGGACAACGGGTTCCCCTTTACGATGGTTAGATACAGCAGAATCATGGGACTGGTGGGGTAAGTGCTGGCGAGAAATCTACGACGCCGCAGGTGTAACGTCGGCTGATCGGCTTATGCCTGCCTTTTCGTTCGGTCCATTTATTGGTTTTTGGAGTGCCTATCATGGTGCACAACAGCTGGGTGCCCTCATGATCGCAAATGGCGGTTTCACCTCTGGACAGCGTATTCGTGCTATCCTCAGCAACGCTGTGACTGTTCTTATTTGTACGCCGACTTACGCATTACGCCTCGCCGAAGTTGCTGAGCAGGAGGGTATTAATCTGCGCGAGGAGTCTTCGGTTCGGGTGACCATCCATGCCGGTGAACCCGGTGCCAGTCTACCTTCGACAAGAGAACGGATTGAAAACTCATGGGGAGCGCGTGCTTACGATCACGCTGGGGCAACGGAGGTCGGCGCGTGGGGTGTAATGTGTGAACCACAGGCAGGTGTCCACCTCAACGAAGACGAGTTTATCTGTGAGGTTCTTGACCCAGAAACCGGTCATCCAGCAGAAGCAGGAGAATTAGTCATCACCAATTTAGGACGCGTCGGCATGCCAGTTATCCGTTACAGGACAGGCGACTATGTTAAACTCAAATCAGGACTGTGCGAATGTGGAAGAAAAAGTCGCGTTCTTGACGGTGGCGTTATAGGCAGAGTTGATGACGCATTGATCATTCGCGGTCTGAATGTGTACCCTGCCACGATCGAAAACATTATCCTCAAGTTCCCAGAGGTTCGCGAGTTCACAGTCCGTGCTTACAGTACAGACACATTCGATGAACTCGAAATTCAGATTGAATCTACAAATCCGCGTCCTACTGATACTGTAACTGCTGTAACTGCTGCTATCCGAGATGATTTAGGGTTGCGCGCGGACGTCAAATCGGTGCCACTTGAAACACTACCGAGATATGAACTCAAGTCAAAACGATTTATGGATCAGCGAAAAGCAGACTAAACCTTACATATAAACTCTATCCCAGAATTACAGCATACCTGTCACAACACCGAATCCGATTCGCACACCCATCTTTTTCACCTCAAATCGGATGCCGATCTCCATCACCAAAGGAAGATCGAGTGCGACGGTGACATGTGCGTGAGTGCCCGACGTAACAAGTGAAAGTTCCGGTGGCAAGTGCAGGTGCGCTGGTACATCAACACCCCATAGGTAGATATCGGGTCTGTCGTTTTCAATGAGTGGGATGTGTGTACCGCTCTCTTCAAAGGTCAGTAGATAGATGAGGGCAGTAAACTCAGAATGCGATTTGACCGTTTTCGGAGTGCAAAGCACCTGTCCAACGGACAACCAGTCGGGTTCAGATTCGACACGCACTTCATTCCCATCTATGCCAATCACCCGCGTCTTGATTCTATCACCCTTACCAACAATATCTACCGCCTGTCCAACAGCGAGTTGCCCCTGCACAATTTCACCACGCACGGATACACTCTCTTTTGTCTCTCCTGTAATCTCATAAATTGGCATAACAAGCGGTAAATGTTCGGTGTCCACTGGTGCTGGCATCGCGCTGTTCATCACAACGATCAGGTCAACAATCGGTTGCCACTGGGCAGAGGTAATCCTGTCTCCTTTGTAGTCTAAGGCTTTAAGTGCGTCTCCGACGATTATCTGTGATGTCTCTTCTCCATTTCCATATTCACTTAGCAGTTCTTGCATTTCTTGTTGACAGATGTCTAAGATTTCATCGTCTTCTGAAACACCGCCTGTATTGAGAAAAGCAAGTACTGCTGGCAGATGCATATCGCTTGCAAGGCGGAGGTGTGTTTCGGAGTCGGGTGTGACACCTTCGATAGCGTTCACAATCCAAATTGCACCTTGAATTCTGGGTGAACCGCTGATTAACATTTTGATAGCATCAACGGACGTCTCGCAGTCAATTTGTGTATAAAATTTGCCGCTGGTTTCATAATCAATCGCACGGTAGATAATGCCAACGCCTTCTCGGATTGGGTGAGTAATCGGGAATTGTGCCTCAAAATCGCTGTCTCCATCTGTGTGAATTGCCCCGATTCTTGAGATGACTTTCGCCATTGCCGCGGTCAACGTCGTTTTACCGTGTCCATCTGCGCCGAGGGTACAGATAGCCAGTCTGTTATGTGTATTTCCTTTTTTCTCTGTCATCTTTTCTCTCCTGTGCTGTAATCTTTCAGCTGCGAATCTTTTTCATTATAGCAAAAAGTTGGCAATCGTGCAACGAGGAAATACTTGCCAAACGCTTGGAGGCGTGCTACACTATTAACGTTTTAAAATCCACGATTGGGAGCACGAGACGACGCTATTTAATACAAATGTCACATAAAAAAATCCATGATCTCAGGAAGCTCGCGACCATTCTTCAGCAAGCGAAAGCAGAGGGTGCCGTTGTTGTCACCACCAACGGTTGTTTTGATGTCCTGCACTTAGGACATCTACGATACCTGCAAGCGGCACGTCGACTCGGCGATCTGCTGGTAGTGGCGGTCAATAGTGACACGTCAGTCCGGGAACTCAAAGGTGAAAACCGCCCCCTTGTTCCAGAAGGAGAACGTGCAGAGATGCTCGCTGGTTTAGAATGTGTGGATTACGTCGTTATTTTCCCAGAACTTACGCCTATTGATTTGCTTTCTGAGCTCAAGCCGAACGTCCACGTTAAAGGTGGCGACTATAAGTTGGAGCAGCTTATTGAAAGGGAAGTCGTTGAGGCAAACGGCGGTAAGGTTATCGTCGGTCTGAACGTCCCGGGTAAATCGACAACCAATCTCATCCAAGTGATATGTGAACGGTATACAACAGATACGTATTCCGCAGACGCATCGTGAAGCAGTTTTAGTATACTGAGGAGGCAATTATAGTAAAATGCATATAAATAATTCATTACGTATTGACGATCTAAAACCTCAAATTGAGAGGCTTCTTGAATGTTCAGGTCAAAAGATTTTAGCGATTGAGGACACCTGGCCACCCGAAAAAGGCACACCGGTCTTCACCGTCGCTGGCACCTATACGACACGAGGCTGGACAGAATGGACACAAGGCTTCCAATTCGGTTCTTCCATTCTTCAATTCGATGCCACAGGTGATGAACAGTTTCTTGAGGTTGGGAGACGGAACACGATTGAAAAAATGGCACCACACGTTACGCACATCGGTGTGCATGATCACGGGTTTAACAACGTCTCCACTTACGGCAACCTCCGTCGTCTGATGCGTGAAGGTGTGATTCCGTGGAACGATAGCGAGATGGATTTTTACGAACTCGCGTTGAAAGCCTCCGCTGCCGTGCAAGCGAGTCGCTGGACTCAGATTCAAGATGGAACTGGGTATATCGCCTCTTTCAATGGACCGCATTCGCTCTTTTCAGACACCATTCGTTCTCTGCGGGCATTAGGGCTTGGGCATACCCTTGGGGCAGTTCTGATGGGTGAAGGTGATGCTGCTATCAGTCTATTGGAACGTTTGCTCCAACATTCACAGACAACAGCATCCTATAACGTCTACTACGGCGAAGGACGTGATGCCTTTGACCTGCGTGGACGGGTTGTGCATGAGTCTATCTTCAATACGAATGATGGAAACTACCGCTGTCCGAGTACACAGCAGGGATATTCACCGTTTACGACGTGGACGCGCGGGTTGGCATGGATTATTACAGGCTATGCCGAGCAGCTTGAGTTTTTTGACACATTATCTGAAGATGATCTTGAACCTTACGGTGGGTACGCATTGGCAACGGCACACATGCGCAAAGCCGCTGAAGCCACCGCTGACTTCTACATTGAGAACACTGCACAAGATGGAATTCCGTATTGGGATACGGGTGCTCCCGGTCTGGCAGAACTCGGTGATTATTTGTCGGTTCCTGCGGACCCTTATAACGATCTTGAACCGGTGGATAGCTCGGCAGCGGCGATTGCAGCACAAGGGTTAATTCGACTCGGCAACTACCTCAGAAAGCACGATGAATCGGAGGCAGGCGATTCCTATTACCAGGCGGGTTTGACGGTTGCCCAGACGCTTTTCGCCGAACCGTATCTGTCTGAATCCGATTCACATCAGGGGTTGCTATTGCACTCGGTGTATCACCGTCCCAATGGATGGGATTATGTGCCAGAAGGTAGGAAGATTCCATGTGGCGAGGCGTCTATGTGGGGCGATTACCACGCCCGCGAACTCGCTGTGATGTTATGGCGGGAGATAAACGGGAAACCGTATTTGACGTTTTTCTAAACTACTTTTTGTAAGACGTTTGTGGAGGCAAATCAGATTAGGAGAAATAACAATGAGCGAAACCAAAGATGCCCATCATCCAAATGTTGAGATCGCTGTCAAGAATTTTGGTCCTATTTCGGAAGCGAACATTGATTTGCGTCCGCTGACGGTGTTTGTTGGTCCCAGTAACACTGGAAAAACCTACTTAGCCACGCTGATGTATGCTTTGCATGGTGCCTTTAATGGTTTATTTCATACAAGCCTTCTTTCTCCTTTTATGGGTGGAACAGTTATGAAAATACTAAACGAACTTTTAACTGGTTTCACCACGCCGAAAAGAGAAATTCAGGAGATACTTAGCAAGTTGTATATAAGTGACAGGTCTTTTAAAATGTCGGATTTGTCCATAGGAATTCGCAGAAAATTAGGCACTATTACTAAGAACACAGATTTTTTTAGAGAAGAATTGCAGGATGAACTCAAGAATTGCTTTGATCTAAATTCTGTTTCAGAACTCATGCGATTGACTGGAGAACAGCGTAATGAGATAAAAGTTTTACTGAAATTCGGTGCAAAACAACAAGAGTGTTGGAACGTTAGGATGAGGGTTTCTGAGTCGAAAATTAACTTAGAGAATTTAACTTCTCTAGATAGTTCAGTTTATGACGATATAGTTCTTCTTCCTAAGGAATGGTCGGCTTACGGGGAATTACGCGTTGGTAATAGAATTTCCATAATAAGCCTAAGTAGTCCTAAGAGAGAGAGTAGATATTACTTACCAGCCGCTCGGAGCGGTATCATGCAAAGCCACCGCGTCATAGCAAGTTCACTAGTAACTCGTGCCACCCGAGTGGGATTAGAACAGTTTGAAATCCCAACTTTATCAGGCGTAATAGCTGATTTTATGCAAAAAATTATCCTTTACGAAGAAAAGAAAAGATCGCGCGCTGAAATGGAGCACCTTGCTGAAACGTTGGAAACCGAGGTGCTGGCAGGACAGATACGTCTTAAACCGTCATCAAGTGGATATCCAGACTTCCGCTACTTCCCACAGGAAATAGAAGAAGAGATGCGTTTAAGCCAAACCTCATCGATGGTGTCTGAGCTTGCGCCCTTAGTTCTCTATCTTCGCGGTCTCGTCCAACCTGGTGATACGCTCATCATTGAAGAACCTGAAGCACACCTACATCCCGGCGCACAAGCGGATATGGCAGTTATTCTTGCGCGTTTAGTTCGCGCGGGAGTGAGGGTGATTATAACGACACATAGCGATTGGATGCTTCAGGAAATCGGGAATCTAATACGCGAGGGAGAACTTGAGGAAGTCGGGGAGAAGGTTAGTGATCTGCCGGCTTCTCTGCAGAAAGAACAGGTTGGCGTTTGGCATTTTCAAAAGAGCGGGAAGGTGGAAGAAATTCCTTACAATCGTATTGACGGCGTAGAACCTATGGAATACTTGGATGTGGCTGAAGATCTCTACAATCGTTCCGCACGTCTCCAGAATCGACTTGAAGAAATGAAAGGTGACAGTGAACGTGAATGAGAATAGAGTTCTTAATGAACTCCGGGCGATTTTTGATGCGAGTAGCCTAATTAATTCATGTGGTGGAGAAGGGTGCAACGTTGATATGGCAGAGATGCCGTCCGAACGAGTAGTCGTAAATCTGGAACACGAGTTTGATGTGCGCAAAATAACTGAAAAACGGTGTGACCGACTTCTTTTCTTCATCCATCCTGCTGAAAATAATCTGGTCGCAGCTTCAATCGAACTCAAGCGTGGGAGAGCAGTTGAATCAGACGTAATTGAAAAGACAGAGAACAGCCTGAAATTTATTGCTCAAATTGCGCCAGTTTCAATCCGTGCACAAATTATCTATACACCAGTTCTATTTGAAGGTCGAGGCGTTAAGTGGACGAATCCTAAAGGGACAAGGCAGCTGAAAGTATTCGTCCACGGCAAGCGGTTGCAAATTCTGATAGGTCGTTGTGGCAGACCACAGAATTTAGTAGGTGTGTTGTTTGGATAGAGTGAACCTTAAGTGATAACTTGCTCAACTTGTCCAGATTCCAATGAACGGTTCGCAGCGAGGGTGGCAGCAAGGGATTTGACGGCATCCGCGTAGGATGAAAGCACCAATCCTTGATCGTTTGCTTCGACTGCTTTGGTGAATTGCTCAACTTGTCTGAAATACCCAGCTTCCTCACCAGTATAGTCAATTGCATCACCACTAATCTGACCACGTAGACCAAGATCAAGCGTGAGTTTAAGATAGAAGTCGTCACCCACTAATTCAGTCGCGAAATGGTCGTGGGCACGGGCGACACAGGTACTGGTGATACTCCCGACAGCACCGCTTTCAAACTGCAGGTTGCAGACGGTACACTCTTCAAAGTCTGCAATCCCTTCGGAAACGCCTTTAATACCGTAGGCCTGAACACTTGCAACATCACCAAGGAAGTAGCGGATGAGGTCGAAGACGTGAGTCGTCTGCTCTACCATCTGCCCGCGTGATACCTCGTACTTTCCCCACCACGGGTGGTTAATACCCATCCTCGTGAGAAACCTGCCAATTCCCATTGAGAGTTTCCGATCGCCGACTAATTCCTTCGCTTTTGCGGTAATGTCGCTGTATCGTGCCATATAGCCGACTTGGCTAAGGACCCCAGCGGTATCAATTGCGTCGAGAGTGCGTTGTGCGGTTTCCAAGTCTTGTGCGACAGGTTTAGCGACGAAGAGTGCTGCGCCAGACGCTGCAGCATCAGCAACCTGTGTCGTGTGTGCCCCGGGTGGGATGCATATAAATACGACATCAGGTTTCTCTTTCTGTAACATCTCGCTGTGGTCGGTGTAGGGAGTAGCGTTTTCTTCAGCGGCGATGGTTGCCAAGCGTTCTGCGTTTATATCACAGATAGCTGCAATGGGACGTTCGAGTTGCTTGAGGCTTTGACGATAACTTCCGGTGATGCCTCCAACACCGATAAAGGTAATTTTCATGTCATTTTCCTACCTGTATTCTAAAATACATAAGTCAGATAGGGCGGAGTTTGGAAATTTCGCCCTATATTTCTGGTTAATCATCAGCTGGGGTTGCAGCACCCAGCAAATCTTCGTCTGAAACGATTCGGAAACGTTCCTCTGGGTCTTTCAAAAGGAATCCTCGCAGATCTGTCGTGATGGCATACAAGGCAGGCATTACAAACAACGTCATTAGGGTTGCGAAGGCAAGTCCAAAAATAATCGTATTTGCCATCGGCATCCAGATAGGAGATTTCCCACCAAGACCGACTGCCATTGGGATGAGTCCGATAATCGTGGTTAGTGAGGTAAGAATGATCGGACGTAGTCGGACACTCCCGCCTTTCAGAATCGCATACCACTTGTTAGAACCATTTTCTCGGTACTTGTTAATGAAGTCGATGAGCACAATCGAATCGTTGACAACGATACCTGCGAGTGCGACGATACCAAACATTGCTACCAGACTAAGGGTCGCATTGGCAAGAAGGAGCCCGACCATCGCGCCTATCATACCGAAGGGAACAGCAAACATAATGATAATCGGTTGTATAAAGGATTTGAATTGCGCACCCAGTACAACATAGATGAGCAACAACCCAACGATGAACAATTTCCACAATTCTGCAAAGGATTCTCTAACCTGATCGAAAATTCCTCGAAAATCAAGCTGATACCCTGGATATAGAGATCCAATGTCAGCAAATGCCCCAATGAGTGCCTGATTCACTTTAACGGGTGTGTTTTTTTCTCTATCTACTGATGCGTAAACCGAGATTGCCCGTTCACCATCGAACCGCCGGATATCGGCGTATCCCTTTTCAGCCACGATGTTCGCGACATCCTTAAGTGGAACAATAACACCAGTAGGGGTTGCAATCAAGAGATTATTCAGTTCAGCGAGATTTGTAAGGGTGTCTTCCTCGTATTTGACAATGACATCAATCGCCTCGTCTGCTTCACGATAGGTTGTCGCTTTAGCACCTTCAATAGCAGTGCGGACGGTTTGGGCGACCTGAAATGTGGTTAATCCATATTGATGTGCTTTCTCAGGCTTCAAATAGATACGCAGTTCAGATTTACCGGTACGAAAGTCATCGTGAATGTCATAAACGCCGTCCATTTGCGCCAATGCCGTCTTAAGAACGCCAACGAGTTCAATCAGTTTCTCAAATCTCGGCCCCTTTACTTTGACTTCCACATCCTCACCTTGTGGTGGACCGCCTTCCTGAGTAATGAAACTGAGTTGCTCTATTCCGCTGATTGTCGCCGTTTTCGTCCGTAGTGCTGTGATAATTTCATCAACCCCTCGGGTTCGTTCCTGCTTGGGTGTAAGTTCAACGATTACCTCACCATAATTTGAACCGTAGGCAACACCTCGGACCAAACCCGTAGTGAGTGTGTGTAAACCAATATTGCTGGCGACCGCAGCTACTTCAGTTGATCGGAGTTCTTGAGCGACCTTTTCAAGTTGATCAATTACGACTGCAGTCTCCTGGATACCGTATGTGAGAGGCATCTCCGCTCTGACATAGAATTGCGGAAAGTCCTCTCCGGGGAAGAGTTCCCTATCAAGCACCATAAACGCACCGACGCAGGCAATCAAACCGATAAAAAGAACACTCCCTACAAAGGCATATCGATGCTTGATGGTTACTTTCAAGATTCTAACATATCGGTTTCGGATAAAGTCAAAGAACATCCCAAACCACGTAAAAAAGCCAAAGATATAGATACTTAGGGCAAAGGCACCTCGATATCGTGTCCGTAGGTTGTCGAGTCTGCTGCGTCCTGTCTGTATTCTCGTTTTTCCCCACTCAGAGACATGTGCTGGTAAAATCACAAATACCTCAAAGAGAGAAGCCAATAGGACGAGGATCGCCATAATCGGTACAATCCGCATAAATTGTCCTGTGACATCGGACATGAACATCAGGGGACCAAATGCGCAAATTGTCGTCAAACTTGCTGCTAAGACTGGCCAACCTACCTCTTCTGCGCCACGGATCGCGGCAACTTTCGGAGATTTGCCTGCCTCAATATGTCGGTAGGTGTTTTCTATGACAACAATCGCATCATCTACAACAATCCCTACTACTAAAATAAGCCCAAATAGAGAAACGCCGCTCAACGTATAACCGGCGATAGACATAAACCAGAAAGTCGCCATGAACGCAACGGGTATACCAAGAGCAGCAAACATGGCATTCCGCCATCCGATAAAGAGAAAAAGCATTAGCACAACAAGTACCAAACCAAGAAATGCATTCGTTTCAAGAATACCCAACCTTTCCTTTAAGATAACCGAGTAGTCGTTAACAACCGTCAACTCAGCTCCCTCAGGAAGGTTAGCCCTCCATTCTTCGACTAACTCCCGAAGTATGGCAACTAATGCGATTGTATTTCCTTCGGTCTTTTTTTGTACGCTCAAGTTTATAGAGGGTTGCCCATTGATCCGTGAGAGAGTTCTCTCCTCTTCGTAGGTGTCCGAAACGGTTGCGATGTCCTTCAGGCGTAGCGGTGTCCCTGTCGGTTGAACGGCGATGATGGTTTCCCCAATGGTGTCTGGATTCGCGAATTCCCCCATCGTCCGCACCATGAACTCCGTGTTTCCAAGTTCCATTGTGCCAGCGGGAAGGTTCAAGTTGCTGGTGTTGAGTGCGGTTACGACTGCTGAAATCGGGAGTTGATAGGCTTTTAACCGATCCGGGGCGACCTCAATCCATATTTCCCTTTCACGTAGACCTGCGATTTGGACAGAGGCGATGTTTTTGATGTCTAAGATTCCGTCTTTGAGATTTTCAGCAATATCCCGCATCTGCGTTTCTGAGATGGTTCCCCCGACAACAATCGTTAACATGGGAAAACCAAACGAGATATCGAGTTCTTCAACCTTCGGATCGTCTAAAATCTCCTCTGGTAACTCATTTACCTGTTCGACAGCAGTCCGGAGATTTTCAAGTTCCTTGTCGAAATCCCGATCACTCATCTCTTCAAAATCGACAAAGGTAACAGATCGTCCCTCAGAAGCGGTGGATAGCATTAGGTCGATTTTATTGACGTTTTCTTCAATAGCATCTTCAATAGGGGCAGTGACAAGTTTTTCTACCTCTTCTGGAGATGCTCCCGGGTAGATAGTTGTCACAAACGCGCTCTGTAATGCGATTTCTGGTGTGAGTTCTCGTGGTAGGTTTATCCATGCGTACAACCCAAAAACGATGATTATAATCATCAGTAGGTTCGCTAAGACCGGGTTGTTTACAGATATTTTGGGAATGGACATGGGGATAGAATTTTATTGTGTGAGGATGCTGGATGCTTGGTGTTTATACTGCAGGTCTTTCGTTTTTTGGGGAAAAAAGTGTATAGGGCGAGGTTTGGATCCCTCACCCTATCATTTGATTTAATCATCCGCTGGGACTGCAACTCCCAACAGTTCTTCGTCTGAAACGGGGCGGAAACGTTCCTCTGGGTTTCTCAAGACAAGTCCACGTAGGTCTGTTGTGATGGCATAAAGTGCAGGCATCACAAATAGCGTCATTGTGGTTGCGAAAGCGAGTCCGAAAATGATTGTATACGCCATCGGCATCCAGATCGGTGATTTGCCACCGAGACCGACTGCCATCGGAATAAGTCCGATAATTGTGGTCAATGTGGTGAGAACAATCGGACGTAATCGGACGCTTCCACCTTTCAGGATTGCGTACCATTTATTGTAGCCGCGTTCTCGATATGTGTTAATGAAGTCGATAAGGACAATCGAATCGTTCACCACAATCCCAGAAAGCGCGACGATACCAAACATCGCTACTATACTGAGCGTCGCATTCGCAAGGAGAAGCCCAACCATGGCACCTATCATACCGAAGGGAACGGCAAACATAATGATAATCGGTTGAATAAATGATTTAAATTGCGCCCCTAATACGACGTAGATTAACAACAACCCAACGATGAACAATTTCCACAACTCGGAAAAGGATTCTATAATCTCATCAAAAATCCCTCGAAAGTCGAGTGTGTATCCCGGATACAAAGATTCCACGTCAGCAAAACTGCTGGTAAGTGCTTGATTTACTTCAAAGGCTGTCGTTTTTTCAGAATCTACGGATGCAGAAACCGTAATCGCTCGCTCACCATCGAATCGACGGATATCCGAATACCCTTTCTCCTCTGTGATATCCGCGACATCCTTGAGCGGAACAATCGCACCAGTGGGGGTTGCGATTAACAGATTATTGAGCTCTACAAGGTTCGTAAGGGTGTCTTCCTCATATTTGACGATGACATCAATCGCCTCGTCTGCTTCTCGATAAGTTGTTGCTTTAGCCCCTTCAATAGCAGTTCGAACGGTTTGTGCAATTTGAAGTGTGCTTAATCCATATTGATGTGCCTTTTCCGGTTTCAGATAGATACGCAGTTCGGATTTACCCGTGCGAAAGTCATCTCGAATGTCGTAGACACCATCCATTTCTCTGAGGGACGCTTTAAGGACATCAGAGAGTTTTGTGAGTTGCTCAAATTGTTGTCCTTTTACCTTGACTTCAACATCCGCACCTGCGGGCGGACCACCTTCCGGTGCTATGAAATTCAGTTGTTCAATTCCACTAATGGTTGCCGTTTTCGTCCGCAGTTCTGTGATGATATCATCTACACCTCGAATCCGTTGCTGCTTAGGTGTGAGTTCAATGATAACCTCCCCGAAATTTGATCCGTAAGTAACGCCTTCCATCATACCTGAAGTGGGAGTGTGTATGCCGACGTTACTGACGATCGCAGCGATGTCATTTGACGGAAGTGTTTTGGCTGCATTTTCAATCAAGGCAATTGTGCCCGTTGTTTCTTGTATACCATAGGAAGGTGGCATTTCGGCTTGGACATAAAATTGCGGGAAATCTTCTCCTGGAAAAAGTTCCTTGTCGAGCACCACAAACGCACTAACACACGCAATCAAGCCGATGAAAAGGACACATCCTACGAAAGCATATCGGTATCGGATCGTCGATTTCAGGATTCTAACATATCGGTCTCGGATAAGGTCGAAAAGCGTGCTGAACCATAACAAAAAACCGATGGCACGGACACTCGCAATGAAAGCACCTCGAGATCGGGTGCGGAGAAGGTCAAGCTTGCTGCGTCCCGTCCGGGTTTTCGGTTTCCCCCACTCGGCGACGTGTGCTGGTAAAATTACGAAAACTTCAAAGAGAGAAGCCAACAAAACGAGAATCGCCATAATTGGCACGACCCGCATAAACTGTCCGGCGGTCCCGGACATAAACATCAACGGACCGAACGCACAGATCGTTGTCAAACTGGCTGCCAAGACTGGCCAACCTACCTCTTCCGCGCCGCGAATCGCAGCAACTTTCGGAGATTCGCCTCTCTCAATGTGTCGATAAATGTTTTCTATCACGACAATAGCATCGTCTACAACGATTCCAACGACTAAAATAAGCCCGAACAGAGAAACACCACTGAGTGTATAATCTGTCATAGACATGAACCAGAAAGTTGCCATGAACGCAACCGGTATACCGAGTGCCGCGAACAGCGCATTCCGCCATCCGATAAAGAGCAGGAGCATCAACACGACAAGGATCAAACCGAAGAACGCATTTGTCTCAAGGATACCCAACCGTTCTTTGAGGATAACTGAGTAGTCGTTCACCGCTGTCAATTCGGCACCTTCGGGAAGGTCTGTTTTTCGTCTTTCAACCAATTCTCGGAGTTCAGCAACTAATGCGATTGTGTTTCCTTCAGTCTTTTTTTGTGCACTTAGACTGATAGAAGCACTACCACTAATCCGGGACAGTGTTCGTGCCTCCTCATAGGTGTCTGAAACGGTTGCGACATCCTTCAAACGTAGTGGGGTCCCTGTCGGTTGGACAGCAATGATGGTTTCGCCGATTGTGTCTGGATTGGTGAATTCGCCCATTGTGCGGACCATGAACTCTGTGTTGCCGAGTTCCATTGTACCAGCAGGGAGGTTCAAGTTGCTTGCCCCAAGTGCCATGATAACTGACGCAATTGGAAGTTGATACGCCTTCAATCGATCTGGGTCTACTTCAACCCATATTTCCCTCTCACGGAGACCTGCGATTTGGACAGAGGCGATATTTTTGATGTCCAAGATTTCGTCTTTGAGATTTTCGGCGATGTCCCGCATCTGCGTTTCCGATATAGTTCCGCCCACAACAATCGTCAACATAGGGAAACCGGAGGAGACATCAAGTTCTTCAATCTTTGGATCGTCCAGAATCTCCTCGGGCAGCTCATTTACCTGTTCTACAGCAGTCCGGAGATTTTCAAGTTCCTTGTCGAAGTCTCGGTCGCTCATCTCTTCAAAGTCAACAGAAACAACAGACCTACCTTCCGATGAATTGGAAAATAATAGATTGATTTTGCTAACGTTTTCTTCAATCGCGTCTTCAATGGGAGCAGTGACGAGTTTTTCGACTTCTTCTGGGGAGGCACCTGGATAAAGTGTTGTTACAGTTGCACTCTGTAAGTCAATTTCAGGCGTGAGTTCTCGTGGAAGGTTTATCCATGCATACAACCCGAAGGCAATGATTATAATCATTAGCATATTCGCCAATACCGGATTGTTCACGGATACCTTGGGGATGGACATGGGGTAGAATTTCTCCTTTTTTTATACTAAATTAAAAATGCTGAAAAAGATCGTTTTTTTATGCAGTTGCATTCTGAGACGTATTGAAGGGGTAGTGATTTCACCACCCCTTTTTAAATCTACTGGTGTGTCAGGCGGAATGCCTCTCCTTTCAAGGAAATCGAGGGAACAGGAGAATTCATTCCAGAGACTGGTGATTATCGGTTCGATTTGAGAGTTCCCCAGGTTGTTGCCAACTTTTCTTGCGGGGATACCGACATAGGTTCAATCCCTTCGCCCTCAATAGAGATTTCATCAACGAGAAATGTAACCGTCTTACCGCCCCAACTGTTCATGAAACCGATACCGACGCGTTCAACGTCAAACTTATGGTTCCACGTTTTATCTCCAGAGAGCGTCCATTCATCTTTCTCATTCTCTCGATAATAACCTGAGAATAGGTCGTCTTCTTTGACAATCTTGAGATGAAGAGGAACATCGAAACCAGTTTGGAAGTGCCCTTTGTCTTGCCAACCGCCTTGGACCATACTCCCAATGAGCGTTTTTTGGGGTTGATTGGCTTCTCCACCGAACAGTAGGCATGCGTAGTTCATGTCGTCATCACTGTAAAGGAAAATGCCAATCCAAGAATCTGCGGGTGTATCGGGTTCGGAGGAGAAAATTCCACTCACCGTTATGTTTTTAGCAGCACTCTTTGGGATTTCTCGCTCAAGCATGGGTTTGTCAGGGGTTGTGTGTCCCCATCCGCCGTTTGGATTCGTCATCTGTAAGAAGCCATCTTTGACCTCAAAAGTTGTAACTTCGTCGCGGTAGTCGCGGAATTCCCACTCTTCAACGGGTTCGTCGCCATCAAACGGGTCTGTCCATACATCAGCAGACCCCGCTACGATAAATCCGAACATTAGTGCTCCGCAAACCAAAATTATAAGCGTTTTCATAGCCAACCCTCCTTATAGAAAGTATAACAATTATAGCATGCGGGAAGTGTTATCACAAGGAAAATCCCTATCGATTCACTTTGATAGTTCCCCATGTCACCGCCAGTTTATCTAATGGTTCAACATCCAACCCACCAAGGGCTTTTGCTAACCCGTGTTCCACAATAGTCGCCAGATCATCTTCACTGAGGACGACGTTGAAAATGGCAGCTTCGTCGATAATACCGACGAAATATGAACCACCACCCCATTTACCAAGTTCAACGGGGTTTCCTGTGACAGCGGTTTTTCCAGGACGTGTGCTCACACCTGCTTGTTTACCATTTACGTACACAACGAGTTGCTCACTTTTCTTATTGATGTCGTAAGTCGCCGCGAAGTGGATCCATTTTTTTTCATCAGGAACGTGTGCGGAGGCTCTCGGTTCCCAGCTTCCACCGGGTTTTACGAAGGCTGACATTTTATTACCTTCCTGCGGTGGATCAATGCGTAAGAGGTATTCGTTGCTCTTAGCAATGAGTTGTCTCCAAGTAGATATATCTGTGGCATAAAACCACGCCATCATGGTGAGTTCATCGCCGAGTTGTAGTTCAGGCGTCGAGTCGATGGATACCCACTGCGCGCCATCAAACTCAAGCCCTTTACCGATTTTTCCGTCTTTCCATTTGGCACCATTGATTGTGCCGTCGTGTCCGAATTCTGAAGAATCTTTGGTTGTCTTACCTGCGCCTTCATCAAGAAGCCATACACCGACCGCTGTTTCCGGATCAATTTTGGTTGAGCCTATACCAGGCAGCATCCAAAAGATTGCACAAGCAATTCCTAAAACCAATATCGATTTTCGCATGTTTGTTTCCTCCATTTACTTTCACCTAAGAAAGGTTTCCTAAGATAATAAAATTTTAATAGGCTACATCAGATTTTATAATTATAACACATGATTAAAGACTCTAACAATTAAAGAAAAATTTCGGTGGGCATTCGCTATATTTCTAATTGGACATTCAGCTGAAATTGTGGTACACTAAGTACAATAATAATAACATATTACCCTATAGAAGGATATAGACTATGGACCAGAAAGAACAACTTGTTGCTGAGCTCTCTACGCTCTTAGGTCCTAAAAATGTTCTAACGGATGCAACTGCCTTGTCGGTCTACGAATGTGATGCTGCCCCATCTTTCAAGGCGATGCCCGATATCGTAGTCTTTGCAGACACAGCACAGCAGGTATCAGACATTGTAAAGTTGGCGAACAAATACAATGTTCCGTTTATCGCTCGGGGTGGAGGCACTGGTTTGAGTGGTGGTATGCTCTCTGTTCAAGGCGGGATCATCATTGCTCTCAATCGCATGGATCGTATCTTAGAGATAGACCTTGAAAACGAACGTGCAGTGATCGAACCCGGCGTCGTTAATCTCTTGCTGACGCAGGCGGTGGAAAACAAGGGTTACCATTACGCACCAGACCCGTCAAGCCAAAAGGCATGCACAATAGGCGGAAATATCGCCGAAAATTCTGGCGGTCCACATACCTTGAAATACGGTGTCACGTCTGACCACGTACTCGGATTGGAAGTCGTTTTGCCCGACGGCGAGATTATTGAACTTGGTGGTGATATTGAAGAAGCGCTCGGCTACGATCTCCGCGGTGTGATGATTGGTTCCGAAGGTACATTCGGAATAGTTACTAAAGCTGTCGTCCGACTCACTCGCAATCCAGAAGCGTACCAGACAGCACTCGCAGTCTTTGAAACGATGGACGACGCCTCGAATGCAGTCTCAACAATCATCGGTGAAGGCATTATTCCAGCTGCACTCGAAATGATGGATACTCTCGTCATTCGCGCTTTGGAAGAGGCTTTCCATTTTGGTTTCCCGCTTGACGCTGAGGCAATTTTGATTGTGGAACTCGACGGCGTTAAGGCAGGCATGCAGAATCAGACAGATCAGATTTTAGAGATTTTCAATCAGCACAATGCGCGGGATGTGAGTTACGCCAAAAATGAGGGCGAACGACAGCAACTTTGGAAGGCGCGGAAAAGTGCGTTCGGTTCGTTCGGACGACTCGCACCAAACTACATCACCCAAGACGGTGTTGTTCCAAGAACGACACTGCCGAAGGTTCTACGGCGTATCTCTGAGATCTCCGAAAAATATCAGATCCCGATTGCAAATGTGTTCCATGCGGGAGACGGGAACGTCCACCCTATTGTTCTCTTTAACGAACGCGATGCTGATCAGTGTGAACGCGTAGAACACGTCAACAAGGAAATCCTGACGGTATGCGCTGAAGTCGGTGGCACAATCACCGGAGAACACGGCATCGGTGTTGAAAAGATGGACTACATGCCGCTGATCTTCAGTCCTGCTGACTTGCAGGTGATGGCAACGGTTAAAAGCATCTTTAACCCGACAGGACTCTGCAATCCGGGAAAGATTTTCCCGACAGCCGAATCTTATGAGAAACTCGGGATGCAGTCCGACACAATATGGATTAGCTCTTAGTATTACATCTGTTTTTAGATGTGATTCTGAGCTGAACTCTGAGAGAATTATTATACGATAACAACAGAGAAAGAAAAACAGATGGAAAAATCACGTGCCTTGCACAATGAACTTAGGCACATTGTTGCGGAATCAGGTGTTCTGCCAGAGGCGGAATTCGCATCTTATGCTTTTGATGGATGTTCCCCGAAGGCGGTTGTTTTGCCAGCGTCCGTCCAAGAAATGCAGGATGTTCTCCAATTTGCGGCAAAGCAGGATTTATCGGTTGTGCCGGCTGGTGCGGGTACAAAACTTGGCATCGGAAATCTTCCACCGAAAGTAGATATAGTTCTGGCGACAACGCACCTGAATAGCGTTATTGAATATGAACCGGCGGATCTGACCGTAACTGTAGAGGCAGGTATTCGCTTGTCGGATCTCCAAACGGAGTTGGCGAAACATCGGCAGTTTTTAGCACTGAATCCCCCTTATGCGGAACGATGCACTATTGGGGGAATTGTTGCGACAAATATAAGTGGACCGTTCCGTCTTCGGCATGGAACTGCTCGCAATCAAGTGTTGGGGCTGCGGGTCGTGCATGCAAATGGCACTGTTGTCAAAAGCGGTGGGAAAGTCGTGAAAAATGTTGCGGGATATGATCTCAACAAACTTTATATTGGTGCCTTTGGAACGCTCGGTATCATCACTGAAGTAGCACTCAAGTTGTCTCCGATCCCGACACGGCAAGCGATACTCGCGACACAATTTCAGGGCATCCAAAATGCCATCAACACAGGTCTAAGCATTGTGCGTTCACAAACACTACCGATGTTTGTAAATCTGTTTATCAATTCTGATCCGTTGAGGTCAGAAACCTACGCACAAGGATCCGATAAGGCGGACAGCAAAAGACCTATATTACTAACCGGATTCGGCGGGGATTCTGAAACTGTGGCGTGGCAGCTGGCACAAGGTCAACACATTGTGGAACAAAACGGTGCTGTCGGTGTGACAACTATAGAAGGCGAACCGCAACAACGTCTTCAAAAGACCGTTCAGGAGTTCTCAGCGGATAACGGAGAAAACGAGAGAGTCATAGCCAAAGTAAATCTGAAACGCACCGATATCGCAGAGTTTGCTGGACAAATTGTAGATGCAAATTGGGCTTGTGATGTTCAAATGATGGTGTTACTTGGAAGTGGAGTGTTATATATCACTATTCCTGTAGCACTGGAAACAGATTTCCAACACCTCGCAGATGTCCTATCGCAGTTACGTCAATCTGCCCAGGAGGCACGCGGAAATCTCATCATAGAAGCCGCACCTCCTGAACTCAAACGACATATTGACGTTTGGGGACCGGTCGGAGACACACTCAATTTAATGAAACAGGTTAAAGCCAAATTCGATGCGGGCGGTTTGTTGAATCCTGGGAGGTTTGTTGCCAGTATTTAATTCTTATTTTGCTCAATAGAATACCGTGACAGACTTTTCTGCTTTTCGTCAGAAGATTCACAACTGCTCACCCCGAAAGATCAGGCGAGCAATGGACACACTCCGTCAACGGCGACGGCGTAACTTGCACGCCTATATTGCATAGACGCAAAGGGAGGGGATATAAATGGAAGAAAAAAGAAGGAGGATTTTGTGGATTGACAACGAAGTATCTGATGTACGGCAATCAAGTGTCCAAATGGAAGAGCGATATTCTGAAAAGCAAACATATATAACGCCGCAATCTTACGTTGCCTTTTTGGAACATCAAGGATACGATGTTTCTGTAGCAGACAGTGCTACGGATGGAATTATCGCGCTCAAAGACCGGACGTATGATGCTATTTTATTGAATTATGATGGACCGGCGCGAAAAGAGAATCTACTTTCGCATATTCGGAATTTGAATGCACATATTCCTATTCTACTCTTAACACGTAAAGATGGGGAAGAAATAAGACAGGAAGCAAGCCTTTATGATGTTGCCAACATTTTCATAATGCCGACAAACCCACCAGACGAGGCTTGTAAGACGATATTGTGCAAACAACTGACGGCATCACTCGCTTTTCTGACGGAAAAGCAAGCAGTGCGTGAGGCGTACATACCACAAGCTTACGTCCAAAACTTCAATAGCGGGTACATTTCCGACGGCGTAACCCACGAACACAATTTCACTAACGGCTGGCAAGCTTGGGTTGATACTTATCTTAACCTCCTCAGGTGGGATCTACAGCTTGACACGCTCCATAACGTAGACGAACTCAAGGCTATCCATGCGATAGAAAAGCGGGAAGCAAATGCTGTATTCGCCAATTATATTCAAGATAACTACAGCAATTGGCTTGTGAATGAAGAATCGCCTACCTTATCCGTGGATGTCGTCTACAAATATGTCCTTCCTGAAATTCAGGCAGGGAAACAGGTGCTATTTGTCGTTATGGATTGCATGCGGTTGGACCATTGGCTGAGAATTGAGCCGCTGCTCCACCCAATGTTCGACATAACAACGCACTATTACTGTTCTATCTTGCCAACTGCCACTCGTTATGCAAGAAACGCTATTTTCAGTGGACTGTTCCCACTTGAATTGGCTGAACGACATCCGCACTTATATGCTGAACCTGATAATGCGCACACGAGTATTAATCGCCACGAAAAAGATTTGATGCGCTTACAACTTCAACGACACGGTATCGTTCTCAAACCGCCGTTGCATTATTTCAAGATTTTTGATACGCAAGGTGAGGCACAATATCAACAGTGGCTAAGCGTCGCTGACCGAATCAGTTTGGAAGCGATCGTTGTCGATTTCCTTGATATCCTAACGCACACACGGTATGAGTCGGATTTACTCCGGCAGCTTATTCCAGATGAAGCAGCATTTCGGGCACTCGTACAGGCATGGTTTGAGCATTCATGGCTCTACAAGATATTCAGAATGGCTGCCGATCGCGGTATAACTATTGTGTTGACATCAGACCACGGTTCACTACTCTGTCAAAATGCAGCGAAGATATCAAGCCAAACGACACTTACCACTGGACTGCGGTTTAAAGAAGGAAAACATATTACCTGTGATCCTGATGCTGGATACCTCATAACAGATCCAGAGACATACCGCTTGCCCGGAAGTGCCGAAGAGAAAAGTTACATCCTCGCTAAAGAGGACTATTATTTCGTTTACGAAAAACAATTCAATGTTTATAAAGAACTGTTCCACGGCAGTTTCCAACACGGAGGCATTTCACTTGAAGAAATGGTTCTCCCTTGCATTGTGCTTGAACCAAAGTGATTAAGGAAACTAACGTATGCTGAAAATTTTTAAACTTCATAAATTCCTACTTTGGATACTGTTAATACTTGGCACATTAACTTTTCCGATCTACGTACAGGCGCAACTTGCAGATTTTGGATTTGTTGAAAAGTCTCCTGCTGAGAAGCTGACTGCAAAAGGATACCTCTCGGTCGACAAAGTACAACCCGGAAGTCAATTCCAAATTGCCGTAGTCGTAGAAATCGCTGACGGGTGGCATGTCAACGCTAACCCCGCGGGTGAAGGGCTTATTGCGACTGAGATAATCTTTCCCAATACATCAGGTCTTACTTTCGGGGAAGTCGTATATCCGACAGGTGAAGTGCTGAAAATCGACTCAATTGGAGAGGCGCCAGTCTATCATGGTACTATCATGATCGGCGTCCAAGTTGAAGCAAGCCAAAATGCCTCGATTGAACCGATAGCACTGGATTTGCAGCTCCGTTATCAAGCTTGTAATGACGACCAGTGTCTACTCCCTGAAACGCTTGCTTTTACCGTGCCTGTTGAAATTGTCGGTATAAAAGAGACGATTCAACGGACAAATGAAGCAGTTTTCGCCAATATTGAATTTGGGGCACCACCGAGTTCAGGGAGCGGTGAAGGGACCCTTACCCGTGCGCTCTCTGGAGGACAGGTATGGCTCGCTTTTCTGCTTGTGTTCGCTGGCGGTATCCTGACGAGTCTAACGCCCTGCGTCTATCCGCTCATACCGATTACTGTTTCAGTCTTCGGTGCTAATGAATCGTCAGGACTTTTCAAATCTTTTCTGCTCTCTATTGTATATGTCCTCGGAATCGTTGTTACCTATTCAATTTTAGGGGTTGCAGTCGCATCAACAGGCGCAGTGTTCGGTCAAATAATGTCAAACCCTTGGGTTGTTGGATTCATTAGTCTGATTCTGGTTTCTCTGGGACTGTCCATGTTCGGTGTTTTTGAGATTCGGTTGCCGTATGCGATTCAGAATCGACTTAACACCGTTGGTGGAACCGGATTTGCTGGGGCGTTCGCTATGGGAACCGTTGCCGGTGTGATTGCTGCCCCTTGTACAGGACCGGCGTTGGCGGTCGTGCTAACTTATATCGCAACGACGGGGAGCCTATTCCTCGGTTTCTGGCTCATGTTCACTTATGCTCTCGGAATGGGGCTACTCTTTATCGGCATTGGCACTTTCTCAGGTCTTCTCTCTGCCCTGCCACGGTCAGGCGGATGGATGTATGTTCTGGAGAACATCTTTGGTATTGCCATTATTACGATGGCACTCTACTTTCTCAAAGATGTATTTCCGGTGTTACAGAACTTCCTTGAGAATTCGCTACCATTTTTCGCTATTGCTGGTGGTTTCGTGCTTATTGGGTTGTGGCTCGGTAAGTTGACGGAGCGTTTTAGTGGTATCTCTGCGGGTATGAAAATCCGAAAAGCGTGTGGTCTCTTGTTAGCTGTTCTCGGCACCTATATGTTCGTTGCTGGTATCCAACAACCCGCTGGACCACACCTGAATTGGGTTTATGACGAAACCGAAGGTCTTGAAATCGCTAAACGCGAAGACAAACTCGTGATGCTTGATTTTTATGCGTCTTGGTGTGCCGCCTGCAAGGAACTTGATCACAAGACGTACGCTGATCCTGCAGTAGCCGCGAAACTCGATGATTACGTTAACATTAAACTCGATTTCACGCGCAGTTCTGAAACCACTGAGGCACTGACGGAAAAATATCAAATCCCAGGATTACCGGTCGTTATTTTCATGGATGCCGAAGGAACAGTTCTCAAGAGATTCACAGGCTTTGTTGAACCAGAGAAGATGCTTAGTGTCCTCAACGAAATCGAGAATAGCACGCAGTAAAGTGTATCCGATAGTATAAGACATTCCCAAGGTAAAGGAATTAACATGGCTTTCAACGCAAAATCCCTATTCTCCTTACGGAGTTGGCTTTTTTATGCAGAAGTGCTTGCGGTAATCGTATTTGTTGTACTTGCGGCACTTTATATCCGGCGTGGTAGTGCTGACCCTGAACCATCATCCCTGTCGCAGGTAGGTCCCTTTATTGAGAAGGCAGACGCGCTCTTTGAGAAACAAGATCTCGCTGATGCTGCGCTCTTTTATTGGCAAGCGTTGCAGGCGTTAGAAACGACTGGAGAAGAGCAGAACATCTCAATAAACGGCACATCGCAGTCGAGTGCAGAAGTCCGTCTACATGCCAACCTCAGGGTCTCGGAAATTTATTCACACAGCGGTTGGTTGAAAGACGCTAAGGCACGTCTTGGGCATGCTGCACGCATTCAACCAGAGGATACTGGCGTTCGTCTCCTCCGTGGTAAACTGTTTCGCGATGAAGGTTTACTCAGCGAAGCGACACAAGAATTCCTCGCGGTCCTCGAACGGGACCCTCATCACGCCGAAGCACACTACCTGCTCGGTGTTCTCTATCAGGGAAGTAAACAACTTAAATCAGCGGCTAAATATTACAGCAGCGCAATCAAAAACGATCCAGATTTAAGAGCTGTTTCCTCTGAAAAAGCACCTATCGGTATCCTTGCACGCCTGCAGCTTTCGAGAACATACGCTAAAATGCTTCAGGATTATCAATTCCTTGATCGGGAATTTACTGATGAAGACATGGCTGAAATTACCCGTCTTGAATCGGAGGCTATTCGTTTGTTGGAAGAGGCACATGAAAAACAGCCAGATATGGACGAAGTGGTCAACGATCTCGTTCGTCTGCTCTTTGCCCGTGCGACTGCACGTGAGCGCGAGGATTTTGAAACTCGTCAGTACGCAGAGGCTCTTCGCGTCTACGAACGTATTGTAGAACTGGATCCGCAGGAAGTTCGCGCCTTGGAACGGATGGGTGAAATTTATGCAAGTTTCCTTGGTGATAAGGCAGCTGCGCTGGAGATGTACCGAAAGGTGTATGAGATTGAGCCGCACCCGACTGTCTTAGCGAATGTCAAATCGCTCGAGGAAGATGTCGCTGCTGAGATGGAATGAGACGAAAGTAGGGTTTGAAAGATTGGGTGGGTATAAAAATAACAAAAGGCCGATGAGAGGATTTGAACCTCCGACCTACTGATTACGAATCAGTTGCTCTTCCACTGAGCTACACCGGCTTAGCAAACTATTACGATTGAAAAAGAAAGGATGCCGAGAGGCAGAATCGAACTGCCGACACAAGGATTTTCAGTCCTCTGCTCTACCTACTGAGCTATCTCGGCATTGGGCTATATAATAATACCATAAAATGACTTGGAATGTCAAGTTTTTTTGGGGTATTCAGTTTTCCTGTAATTTATATCTGGACGTCCGAACTTGTTCGGGATAGTATGCGCGACCCCGACCAAGTTCGGACGTCCATTTTTAAGAAAAAACCGGCGAGGTTGTCTAACCTCGCCAGCAAAGAAGATTCTCGTCCCAATAGATAAATATTTAGTTAGGATTCCAAACGCATCGGCATTACCAGGCAGATATGCGAGTCGTCACCGATCGGTCTAATTAGGACAGGTGAAAATTCCCCTGTGAATTCTATAGCAAGGGATTCCGTTTCAATATGCGCTAAAATATCTATGAGAAGACGCGCATCAATCGCAATTCGGGCATTCGCATTACAAGACTGTACCGGAACCGTCTCAAGTGCCTCTCCTAATTCCGGGGTTTTCGCAAAAATTGTAATCCCCTCTGTCTCTATGTCCAAAGAGATAGAATAGTTCTTTGGATTCGACAGCAAGGCGACACGTCGAACCGCAGGTAGAATTTCCTCCTTAGAGATAACCGCTCTACCTGTTGTGGAATCTGGAATGAGTTTCTCATACTTCGGATAATCTCCCTCCACGAGCCGCGTCGTCAAGGTAGCGTTTTCATCAGCAAAAAGAATCTGATTCTCAAAAAGTGAGAGGGTCACTGTAGCGGAATCTGCAAACGTTCGGGCGATCTCTTTAACGGCTTTAAGGGGTAGGATAAATCCATCAACATTGCCTAATGCCTTGAGTGAGTCACAGTATGCGAGTGCAAGCCATCTCGAATCGGTGGCAACCACTTCGGTTTTGTCTGTAAGAAAGTTAAAGTAGAGACCGTTTAGAAAGTAGCGGACATCCTCTGTGGATGCAGCGAATTCCGTTCTACGAAGCACAGCGCGTAGGAGATCTCCCTCAATCGTGAGGGATTCTCCGTCAACAGAAGGCAATTGTGGAAACTCTTCATCGGGAAGTCCAATAATTTTGTAAACGCCGTCGCCGCAAGTAATTTCAACGCGGTCATTTGCAGTCGTTGCAAAGTGTATTGTTTGATCATCGGGCAATTCTTTAACGATGTCTGCTAATTTTCTGGCAGAGACGGTGATTGCTCCCTCTTCTTGGATAACACCTTCTACTTTGATTTTAATACCGACTTCTAAATCCGTGGCGACACATTCAATTTTTCCATCTTCGGCTTGGATAAGAACATTAGATAGTATTGGCAAAGTGCTACGTCCACTTGCTACACCTTGTAGCACCTGTAGGGAATACAAGAGGTTATCTCTTTCAAAAGTTAATTCCATTTCCTGTTCTCCTTATTAAGTATTACCTACAATTTATTATACCGAAAAAACATCTTAAAGTCAAGTGTTTTTTAACTTCTGTTAAGCAATCTTAATAAAGACAACGACTTTGGGCTCTTGTATTCCCATGAACTGAACACCTCTATTTGATAATATCCTCAACCTCAAGCGGTTGAGCCATCTTCTGGTTTTCTGCTTCTAATTTCTCTCGACTCGCGACAACACAGATCGAAGCTTTGTCCCTATTTTCCTCGAGCACTTGAAGGAGCGCGCGTTTTACTTCCTTGGGAGTTGCGCATCGGAATTGGGCATATCTTTCTTCAATCATTTCGTGGGTCTGTCCAGTGAGGTAGTGTGCGAGCGCATCCGTTGAGGCTTCACTGGGTCGGACTGTCTGATGGTAATCTGATGCTGTCCCAATAATGGCTCGATCTATATCTGTCTGCGTCCATTCTACTTGTTTGATGTAATCAGCAGTTTGTTCAAAGACATTGAGCGAACGGGCGACATGTGGACCAAAATACGAACCTTGACAGATAGTAGCATCAAATGGGTTATACTTAAATACGCCCAAGTAAGCATTGCCTTTAAGCCTGACCTCGGTCATAATGTAATCAAGATCTATGATATATGCTCCAATGCTCAGGAGAACGGAATCAGGGTGTGAATAGTGTGGTGCTGGTATCATGTGCGTGCAGTTTGCTATTTGAATGGGAACTGCCAATCCCTCACGCGGATATATTTCAAAAGGTCTAAACCCTATGGGTTGTGGGTTTATTGGTTCATCGCGCATGCTATCAATCCATCCGGTAAACTTTCGATTGAGCATCTCAAATGCCTCATCAGAACCGGTAAAACTGGCACTCACGCGACTACGCACTAACAAGCAGTCGCGAATTTGTTCAATGCTATCGCTGAGTTCCTCATAAGATTCATCAAAACATTTGAGTAACATCTCACTCGTGCGGAACTGTGTTGCTCCGTAGACGCTTTCTGACAAATATCCATGTGGTGAAAGCCCGCGAGCAGCACGATGATTCGTGATACCTAAACACCGGTAACCGTAGATATGGGTTCGATATTCTGCTACTGACTGAATGAAGACATCGCGAAGTCGTTCAGTATCACGTGGATTCACGGCAAAAATCAGATCCTGCAAGACGTCTAATGCTTCTTCTATTTTACCGTCAAGTGCTTTGAGTTTAAACTGCATATTCCACACCGGACGCTTAGGGTTAAGTGTGTGGGTGCCAAAATTCGGAGAGCAGTTCAATCCACCGGTAGCCGCTGCGGTACGGCGCGCCATCTGTTCGTAATTCATCTTACCGGCACCAAGTTTACCAATAGCATCCGTATATCTCGGTAGATGTTGCCACAAGTGTTGTGGTAACCCTTGTAAATCAAAATTGAGTGTGAGATAATTCACACCGTTGGAAAAGACATCGTTCCTGAGTAGCGGACGTCCACTAACAGTTTCAACGGTTGTTGGAATATGCAGCGGTTTTTCCGGCAGGTCAGAGACCTGAAGTTGTGGCAACTTCGCTAAATTCTCCGGTGAGTTGGGTTCGCCATTAAGACGTTCAAGTTCAGTGGCATCGGCGGCGATCTGTTCCATCTGTTCATCGGTAAGTTGTGCGCGGATCTCTTTCAGGCGTGCGTCCTCATTCCCCTCCAGGCGAGCCTGCATCCCCGGATCAGGAGAGAGAATAGTTGTCAATTGATGTGGGTTATCAAGGAGTCTTTCACGAATCAGTTCATTGAAGATGTGCGGATTTCGCTCCCAACGTTGACGAACGGCAGATAGAACCGCGTCCATCTTTAAAAAGAGGGTCGGATCCTTTTGATGTATCCAAGTGTTTACGACACGCAACATCATCTGAAATGGGAATTCTGGGGTAATTTCCTGATAGTCATAAGTGATTTGTTGGAACGCTGCTTCCACCTTTTCCCTGTCAATTTCCGCGTCTGCAATGTGTGCTAATGTATTGATAACCAATTCTGTGAAAGCATCAACGCGATCGGGTTCACTGCCAGTCAGGCCGATGTGAAAAGTTATATGGGGACCATAAGTATTAACACCAGTAGACGTAAGAAACCCATCATTATATATGCCAGTGCCGAGTTTTGAATTAATAATTGCCTTTCGGAGTGGGGTGCCCTCGTTCCCGAGCAGAATAAGATTTAAGATGCGATATAAGGCGACATCCTCAGGATCTGTCGCGTCTCCAAGGCACCAACTAAGCATAAGGTATGTCTTTTCGGTGAGGGGTTCATCGAGTCCAATGGGATAGACATCCTTCACAATCCGCGAGGAGTCCCATCTGGATGGGTGTGTCACTTCAGGTCGGAGCGGATGCAGGGCTCCTGCTATTTCAGTTCTTGGTAGTGCTGCCAGTTTATCGGTGAGAAATTCAAGATAATCACTTGTTGGGATATTGCCATAAAAAAAGAAGTAACAGTTCCTCGGATGATAATAAGTTTTGTAATAAGTTTTGAATTGTTCATAGGTCAGATCGGGCATAACCCATGGGTTTCCCGCCCCATCGTTGGCATAGCAGGTATCAGGTAGAAGGCCCCTACTTACAACCAAATCCAAGTCTGGTCCGCCGCTTTTCACTTCATTGTAGACAATCCCGTTTATTTTTAAATCCCCTATAGGTTGATTGGGATCCACAGGTTCAAGATGGTGCCCTTCACGCTTGAAGGTTTCCTTTGTTAGTAGCGGATGAAACACAGCATCAAAGTAGACTTCTGCAAGATTGAATAGATCTTTCCTGACATTGCTTGATGCATAGTAAAAAGCATGATCGATGTAGTTCATGGCATTCGTACTATCAAAGGTGGCGAGAGTCATCTTCATCATCTCAATGAACACTTCTTTTAACGGATAGTTCTGAGATCCTGACATCACCGAGTGTTCCAGGATATGCTGTAACCCTGTATCGTCGGGTGTTGGGGTTATCGGACTGATCGAAAACCAGTTTCTGGGGTCGTCCCTATAGAGATGCAGCAGTCGTGCGCCGCTGTGAGGATGTGAGAGTTCTATTGCCACTGCTCGCAATTCGTCAATGGGTGTGACAGCTTTCACTTCAAAGTCGTAAAGATATTGTCCTGGGTAAAGATTAACGAGTGGATGATGTGGGTCGTGTGCGGATACGTTGTGTTCGTTATTCTGTTCTGAATTCATCTTAGCCTCCATAATTTTCATGTTTTTATGACGCGAATGAGACTTCGGTCTGAAAGAAGAAGAGTCTCCCACAGACCGAAATCGACCGAAAATAGAGGCGTTTCAGTCAAACACAATTCTTGACCGAGAAACCCCTACTTCCGGTCCCTCTTTGCGCGTATTGTAACTACAAACGAGCCGTTAAATAGTTGCACGTTTTACTGCATAGTCCAATCGGATAACCGATTTGTCTATGTTACTTAAACAGAGACTCTAAGGCTAAAATGGATAGTGAAAATTCTGCATCTATGCCAACGCGTTTGGAAATATGTTCCTCGATTGTAGATAACGCGATATAGGCGCAAAAAGGGTGCATAACTTTGTGTGGAGTTATGAAAAATAGGAGGTAGGATTTTACTCGTTCCAGATGCCAATTTCGCGATAGAATCGGATAGCACCCAGATGAAAAGTGGTCCCTGTGTCTTTAACGACATTTTTCGGGTTGATGGCTTTCCCCGCACCGTGCCGTTTGACCACTTCCGCGCGATGTGTATACAAGGTCTTTGTGAACTCGTAGACCATATTCTCATCGGCGTTTTCACCGGTAATTAAATGCATCGCACCTACGTTCATGCTGGCGAACGGTTCTGTCTGCCCTTTGTAGGTGTTGGCAGGAATGGTTATGGCGTTAAAGAAGGGATAATCTGCAAAGAGGGTCTGTTTCGCGGCTTCATCGAACGGAATGAAGAAGATGTCTTGAGATGTGCTGGCTTGCGTGGCAGCGGGTGTAGGAATAGCACCACCGATGAACGCAGCGGCAGCGGAGCCGTCCGCTAACAAATCTACAGCACCAATGTAAGTGCTGTTGAGCGGCGTAAAGTCTTCGTAGGTGATACCGTGTGCTGCTAATATGGGTCTCAGGAAATACTCAAATCCTGCACCTGCTGGCCCAACGACAATCCGTTTCCCTGAGAAGTCCTGAATAGAACGGACACCAGATGATTGTGGTGCGAGAAACAAACCGACGTTCGGAGCAAGCGTCATGACACTATGGATAGCGTGTTCAGTTTCCCACGCGCCTTCTCCGCGCACTGCAAAATAAGAGATAGCAGCATTAGCAAGGGCGAATTCCAGTTCACCACTTACGATACGACGAATGTTTTCTTGTGTGCCTTTAGTGGCTTCGGCTGTAACTTCCCAACCTGCGCTTGGTGCGTTACCACCGACTACTTCGGCAATTGCGGAACCGACGACGAAAAATGCACCGCCAGCAGGAGCTGTACCGACGCTAATGTAACGGCGTTTTGAGGAGCTATCGTTCACTAACTCGGTAGGTGTATCGGTTTTTTGACGCTGAGCGGGATCTTGTTTTGAAGCATTATCACATCCCAGAACAAAGATAACACAGATAATCGATAAATAGGACAGAATTGATTTCATGAAGTTCTCCAATCTCCTATGAGCTATTTTGGGTTATAAAGCACTTCCACTTCGTATCAATCGAGTGGCACTTCTGGTGGAAATGGACACATCTCTGACATCGCGGGGAAAATATGCGTTACATCTTTTCTAAACACATCTCCACTCAAAATGTCAACGATACCGCCTTGATGTTCTGGGTACTGCGATAGAAACCGGGCAAAACTAAATTCTTTTGTGTAAAAAGCGTAGACGAGTTTCCGAAATGCCTCCATTCCATCTACAAATGCCCGTCCGAAACTTCCAAGTTGTGTTTCAGAAAAGTCGTCTTTTTGGAAGGCGTCGATGATTGCGTCCGCTGCCATCTCACCGGACTTGAGGGCCAGAAATAGTCCCGTCGAGTAGACGGGATCCAAGAACCCAAACGCATCACCTACCAATACCCAATTGTTGCCTGCGATACGGCTCGCACGGTAAGAAAAATCTTTAGTGGTTTGGATAGGAAACAACTGCGTCGCACCTTCAAGCCGCATCTTCAACGCGGGACATTTCTCAAGTTCTTCCGTAAAGATCCTCTGAGCATCAAGCCTACCGTTGGCGTCCCTTCGGTTCTGAAGTAGATAATCAATTTCACCGACGACCCCGATACTCGTGCGATCATACGGAAGCGGGATTGACCAGAACCAAGAGTCTTTCTCTTCCGTGTGTAGGATGAGCGTTGCGCCTTCGTCAATGCCTTCGTCTCTGTGTCCACCTTCGTAGTGCGTGAAGAGCGATGCCATTTTAAGGTTCTGCTCTGTCGTATTCAGATTCAGCTGCTTTCCAATGAGTGACCGCTGCCCAGTAGAATCTGCGATAACGGTTGCGTTGAGCGTCTCACGAGTACCGTTTGCGGTTTGGATCACAACACCGGTGGCTGTGTCTCCGTTAAAAACCACCTCTCGCACGCTAACGCCGCGCTGAATTTCTACCCCTTTTTCCTTCGCGTTATCCAAGAGCATCTCGTCGAACTCACTCCGTAGGACCTGCCATGTGACAGCACTCTCATGTGGATTGGTTTGAAAGAAGTAGAACGGACTGGAGGCTTTGCCAGTGCGCGAATAGAACTGGACGCTATATTTCTGCGGGAAGTGGCTTGTCCGTAGTTTTGCGAGCATGCCGAGTCGTTTGAAGGTCCAGTAGGTGGCAGGAATCAGCGACTCACCGATTTTGAATTTCGGTTCGGCTTCCCGTTCAAGAAGCAGCACACGATGTCCCTGTTCAGCAACGAGTGTTGCAACAGTGCTTCCAGCGGGTCCACCGCCGATAACAATGAGGTCGTAGTTGTGGAGCGTGTTCATTTAATTATTATCGCTTCAAACCGATTTTGGTTGAGTTAATAGGGTGGTGAATTGGTGCAGATTTAATCAGTGCCTGAACTTACACAACGAAAACCGTAGTGGTAGTCCGTAAATGAAGGGGCATTCCCACGGGGATTAATGCCCCCTATTCTACGCAACACGCGCCGAGTTGTAACATTTTTGAAATTATTTACGATTTCATCAGTATTGTTAGCACCTACAATAGGATTCGGACCCGGAAAACATCCATAGGAATTTGGATTATATTCATCAAGACACCATTCCCACACGTCCCCTGCATTATCAGGCAGATAATTTCCAACAAGTTTGGTGTCACCATATCCGCGCACTGCTTTCTCCCATTCCGCCTCTGTTGGTAAGCGTTTCCCTATCCATAGCGCGTACGCCATTGCCGCATACCAATCTACATACGTAACAGGATAGTTGTCTTTACCGTAAGGATAATTGTTTCCATTCCAGTCCATCAAATAATCCATACGGCGATACCAACTAGAAATACAGTTCTTCTGCCACTCTGGATTTTTATCTACAAACAGCTTATATTGTGCATTTGTTACTAGATAAATGTCTATGTAGAACTCGTCAACGTAGATAGTATGTGCCAAATTTTCACAATCCTTGAACTTGCTGTTGTTACTTCCCATTTGGAAGTTGCCTGCGGGAAAGCTGATCATTCGATCAGCTTTCATTTTTTTATCATTCTGTAGTTTGAGGTCAGCGCTCTTCCAATATCCGTAAATCATTTCACAATTCGGGTCTAATTCACTCGCTTTCTGAAATGAATCCACAGATTTTTCATATTTGCCCATATTATAATGAGCGTTACCAAGTTCAATGTAGGCAATTTTATCATTCGGGTCTATATCAGTAACCTTCTGGTACCAATTTGCAGCATTGGCATCATCACCCATTAAACAATAAACATCAGCGAGACAAGTATATACTTCCTTATTATTCGGATTCAAACTGTCTACCTTCATAAGATAATCTATAGCCTTACTATACTCTCCAACTTCTGAGCAAGCAATGCCTCGGTTGTAATATTCTTGTATTATATCATCCAAAAGATCGCATGCTGGCTTATAGTTAGGGTCAAGTCTTCGTGCCTCTTTAGCTGATTTTTCTGCTGCTGCGAGATTGTCTTGCTTGAGATAATCCTTAGCATTGTTGACGTGTGTTTGCTTTAGGGTATCGCGAAGTTCAAGCACAAGCGGATGATTAGGTTTAAGTCTTCGTGCCTCTTTAGCTGATTTTTCTGCATTTGCTAAGTTTCCTTGTCCAAGATAAGCCTGAGCAAGTCCACAGTATGCTTCTATAAAGTCTGGGTATTTATTTATGGTTTCTGTGAACGCATCAATTGCTTCGTCATATCGCTGATTGTCTAAGTGTTCGCGACTTCGATTGTAATATGCCAGCTTTATATCATCCAAAAGCGCATGTGTTAGTTGACAATTAGGGTCAAGCCTTAGTGCCTCTTTAGCTGATTTTTCTGCTGCTACGAGATTGCCTTGTCTGAGATAATCATTACCTCTGTTTATGTGTGTTTGCTTTACAATCTCACGAAGTTCAAGGGCAGATGGATAATTCGGTTTAAGCCTTAATGCCTTTTTAGCTGATTTTTCTGCTCTTGCTAAGTCTCCTTGTCCAAGATAAGCCTGAGCAAGTCCACAATGTGCGTCTATGAAGTTTGGATATTTATTGGTAGTTACTGTGAATGCCGCGATTGCTCTCATATATCGCCGGTTGTCTAAAAGATCACGACTTCGGTTGAAATATGCTTGCTCTATATTGTTGAAAAGTGTATTGATAGGTTGATAGCCACGGGCAAGCCTTAGTGCTTGATTAGCGGAATGTTCTGCGGCTATCAAGTCATTATTACTTAGGAGAGTGATTCCTCTATTGTAGTATGCCTTTCCAATATCCTCCAAAAGTGCATTAGTAGGTTGATAGCCACGGGCAAGTCTACGCACTTCGTTAGCAGCGCGTTCTGCGGCTATCAAGTCATTATTACTTAGGAGAGCGATTCCTCTATTGTAGTATGCCTTTCCAATATCCTCCAAAAGTGCATTAGTAGGTTGATAGTCAGAAGCAAGTCTACGCACTTTGTTAGCAGCGCGTTCTGCGGCTATCAAGTCTCCTTGTCCAAGATAAGCCTGAGCAAGTCCACAATGTGCGTCTATGAAGTCTGGATATTTATTTATGGTTTCTGTGAACGCATCAATTGCTTCGTCATATCGCTGATTGTCTAAGTGTTCGCGACTTCGATTGTAATATGCCAGCTTTATATCATCCAAAAGCGCATGTGTTAGTTGACAATTAGGGTCAAGCCTTAGTGCTTCGTTAGCGGAATGTTTTGCGGCTATCAAGTCTCCTCGTCCAAGGTAAGTCTGCCCAAGCTTACAATGTGCCCCGGTAAAAATGGGTTCTCTGTCTATAGCAGCTTTGAATTTGTCAATTGCTTCATCATATAGCCAATCGTCCAAGAAACTGAGACCTACATGGTAAAAACTTATAGCTTCTAGGAGTTTCCGAGCGTGTAGATAATTATCTGTGAGTCTTAAAGCTCCTTCGGCTGCATTTTTAGCTGCTTCTAGGTTATCCGTCGCAAGGTATGCTCTGCTTAGCTTATAGTGTGCATCTGTAAAAATGGGTTCCAGGTTGATAGCTGCTTGGAATTCCGTGATCGCCTTGTCCCATTGCCTATTATTCAGGAAATTGAGACCTAAGCGGTAATTCTCTAAAGCATTTGAAAGTTTCCGAGCATCCGAATAGTTATTGTTTTTAAGCCTTAAAGATTCCTTGACTGAATTTTTTGCCTCTATTAGTTTTCCCTGTCCAAGGTACACACGCCCTAACCCACAGTGCGCATCTGCATAAATAGGATCTATGTTTATCGCTTCCTTGAATTCAGAAACCGCTGCTTCATATTTCCCCTTGTCCCAGTAATCACGACCCATGTTATAGCGTTCTTGTTTTCGCTTATTTCCTTCAAAGCGAGAAGAGTTCAGGTAACTTCTCAGGTAACAGAGACTTACAGCAATCGCATCCGCGGAATGATCCGTTTTTGGAACAGTTGTTAGGTTGCACCGTTCTTTGACTCCCTGTTTGACTTGTTCCTTATTTGCGTATCTCTTCCCCGTAGCAGCATATTTCACCTGCTGTGGTGTATACAGATAGCATTCTTCTACTTTGTGCAGTCTGGCTACACGTTGTATCTCTGCAACACACCCCGCGACATAAAGAAACCAGTCTTCTTTTGCCCCCTCAAGTTGCTCAACCGCGATTGCATCAATTGAATATGATGCAATCAGTTCGTGGATTTTATTTCTTGTCCGCTGAAGGGTTTCTATCCAACCCGAAGTGCTCTGCGTGCCATTATCACAAACAGTATAACCCATAGGTGTCTTTTGGGTAATTGACCATCCTACATTTTTAACTCCAGGATCTATACCGAGGACAGTCACACTAGAACTTAGTAATTTCTTTGGCAATGGTTCAACATAGTCAGTTGATTCCTCAGAAACTTTCATCTCTTCAGGTGCTGGTGGTATAGGAATGCCCCTTAGCGTTTCTATAGATTTAAGGAGATCAGATGGAATATACCCGCGGGTCAAAAATGGAGATTGCCCCCGTGAATGATGACCTTGCTTTTCATAAGATGATAAACACAACCAGTTTTTTGCGCGGGTTATTGCTACGTACAATAGTCGAATTTCCTCATCCCAATTTTTTTCATTCTGGTTGTAAAAATGTGGTAATAATTCTTGGCATACACCTACAACAAACACATTAGGATATTCTAAACCTTTGGATTTATGGATTGTCATAAGGGAAACCGCGTCTGTGGGACGTTCCGAAAAGTGTTCTTCTGGTTTATTAAAGTTGTGGCACAGAATCTCCAAATTAGCAAAAGTTTCTTCAAAGACTTGGGCTTGTTTATTGGTTCGGTATAACACTGCAAAGTCACTAGGATTACGGCCTTCTTGAACAGCGCGGTTAATAAAATTGCAGATTGTCAATGCCTCTTCTTCATCGTTGTTACAATGAAGGTGTTTTACTTTTTCGCCCTTAAAGTTTCTCGTAAACAGTTCTTTCCCTCGCCGATTCGGGTTAAATTGAGCTAAAGCATTGGATACTGCAACTATTCTTTTTGTTGAACGATAATTTTGTTCAAGTTTTACTTCTGTGAAATTAGGATAATAATCCCGTTCAAAATTCAATATATTCTGGATATCAGCTCCCCGAAACCCGTAAATTCCTTGATCATCATCACCGACGACACGTAAATTTTGATGTCTTTCTGCGAGGCATTTGATAATTCGATACTGAACCGGATCTGTGTCTTGGTACTCATCGACAAAAATGAGATCGAATTTACTTTGCCATTTAGTTCTAACCTCAGCGTCTTCCCTAAAGAGTTGATCGGTAAAAAGCTGTTGATTCTCGTAATCAATCCAACCACAGGTCTTAAGACGATGCTCGTATTCCTCATAGATTTTCGCATAAACTTTTGATTTATCAGAGTGGGATGTGTAGTTCCTAGCTTCGGAAGGACTGATATCTCTCGCTTTACACTTTATGATAAAATTGAGAACATCCTCGGGTTTGATGAATCTGTGGTACTGGAGATGATTGATTGCCTGAGCCACTATTTTCTCGTCTGCTTTTACCTGCTCATCTTCTTCCAAGTCTTTAAAGTCTAGGGTATAGTCTCTGCGTAGTTTCCCAATATCCTCCCTCAAAACCCAACGGCAAAAACGATGGAATGTAGAAATATTAATGAGATAATCTTTTTCCTCTTCTACAATTTTTGTGACTTGATCCTGCAAGTCCTCACTGGCTTTCACTGTGAAACTGAATGCCAATATTCTATCTGGTAATACTCCAAGATTTTCTATAGCATAAGCAATAGAATGAACGACTGTTCGTGTTTTACCTGATCCAGGACCTGCGATAATTAGAAGAGGTCCATCTTTATGCGTAACAGCTTCTCGTTGCGCAGGATTTAATCCAACTAAATGTTTCGACATCGTAATTCTCGTCTGAGTTTAATGGAAAAAAGGAAGAGTTTAATAGGGACTTTACACTTCTGTGGCATAGGGTTCCTCGGTTGGCCATCAACCTTAAATTATTATACCTTTCACACAGCGGTTATGTCAAGGAGGACCTAAAGAATTTTCGCAGAAAATGTGCCCTTTAGAGTGCAGCAGCAATGGCATCGTGGAGTGAAAGGTCACCGGTGTATAAAGCACGCCCGATAATCGCACCGCTGGCACCGATCTGCTTTAAAGCTGCTATGTCTGCCAGGGATGTTACACCTCCAGAAGCAATCACGTTCGCGGATACTGCTTTGATAACATCGGCTGTTGCATCGACATTGGGCCCCTTGAGCATGCCATCGCTTTTGATGTCGGTGTAAATAAGCGTCTGGACTTCCGCCATTTCCTGAGCGAATTCAATGGCGGATTTTTGAGAAACCTCCAACCATCCCTCAGTTGCAACCATTCCATCGCTTGCATCAATGCCGACAGCGACGCGCCCTCCATATTTGGCACACGCTTGCTTCACAAAATCGGGTTGTTTGAGGGCAACCGTGCCTAAAATGGCACGATCCACTCCCAACGCCAGGACAGCGTCCAAGCGTTCCAGACTGCGGATACCCCCGCCAAGTTGGACTGGGATTTCAAGCGCATCAATCATCTCGCCAACGATATGGAGGTTCTCGGATTCGTTTTGAAACGCACCATCAAGATCTACAAGGTGGAGATATTCCGCGCCTTCCGCTTGCCACCGTAATGCCATTTCCACAGGCGCGTCCGAAAAGACGGTCTCTTGTGTTGCAATGCCCTGAACCAGATTTACGCACTTTCCACCGCGAAGGTCAATTGCCGGTAGTATTTGCAAAGTCTTTCCTTTCCGTTATTCATCTCGGAAGATACCGAGCAATCTTAGTTGGACGATTGAAATGACAGCAATGATGAAGAAGAGTACCCAGCCAATCGTTGCTGCATAGCCGAGCCGCATGAACTGAAACCCGTTTTTGTAGAGATACATGACGATAGTTGAGCCAGCGTCAGCGGGTTCTCCGCCGTTTGTCAAAATAAAAGGGAGATCAAAGAGTTGGAGCGAACCTATCATCGACACCACGAAAACGAAAGCGATCACAGGGCGCAACGAGGGGAGTGTGACGTGTATGAATGCCTGCCACCAATTCGCTCCGTCAACCGCTGCTGCTTCGTATAACTCCTGTCGGATGCCTTGCAAACCCGCTAAAAAATAGATCATGTTGAATCCTGCCCACTGCCAAACCCCCGTCAAGATGACTGCTGGCATTACATAATTTTCTTCGTTTAACCATCCAATCTCTTTGCCAAAGAGGACGAATTCTTGGTTTACTAAACCTGCACGTTGGTCATAGACGAGGTTAAAGATGATAGCCACGAAAACGCCAGCGACCAACACAGGTGCGAAGAAGGCAAGCCTCAAGAAATTTTTCCCTTTGACGTATTTGGAGTTGAGCAGGATTGCTAATAGCAGCGCAATCGGCAATTGGAGGGTCAGGGTGCCTACGGCAAAATAAGAGGTGTTTCGGAGGGATTTCCAGAAGATTGGGTCGCGGAAGAGATCTGTGAAGTTCCCGATTCCAACAAATATCCGACTTTGAAAGCCACGCATCTCATACAGACTCATAACGAGCGATGAAATGAGTGGATACCCCATAAAAACGACGAAGAGGATGTAGAAGGGTGCAATAAAAAGATAAGGCGCGATTTTCTGTTGTTGGTTCCAAAAGCGGTAGGTAGTCTGTTTTGTTCTCATATTTTTAAACTGGCGCAAGCGGACTGTCAGAAGATATAGGGGGAGAAGCTTAGTACTTTTGAGAAAACTATAGTTCTCCCCAACGTCCTCGGTCTTTTGCGATTAGTGCGCGCACTTTCTCGGCGAGGTCTGTGAGTGCTTCTCTTGGGGTCTGCTTTTCTGTTACAGCGGCGAAAATAGCGTCGTTCAATAGGTCAGCCCCTTCTGACCAATAGGGATTCTGGTAACGCGGCGGCATATCAGGTGCGAGTTGGATAAACATATCTCCAAGTGGTTGTCCGCCCAGATAGACATCCGGTTCCTTGAAGATAGGTGCGTCCCATGCGGATTTGAGTGGTGGAATAATGCGCGTCGTTTCGTATCGGTTCACGAGTCCAGCTCGATCAAAATATGTGAACTTGAGCAGCTCCCAAGCGAGGTCGGGGTTTGTACACTGTTTCGTCATCCCAATCATTGTGCCACCGCGGGTTGTGGTCCGCCTACCACCTGGATGCCACGACGGCATCGGTATCGCCTTCCATTTACCGGACATCTGAGGCACCTGACTTTTGAGAATCCCGACATACCAATCTGGTGAGAGAATAGAGAGGATCTTACCATCCTGCATAGCGGCAAAATTGCTTGGATCGCCGTGCCATGTGCCATATACCGGAGTGGCAATGTTATGTTCGTTGAACAGGGACGTAAAAAACTCTAAGGTCTCAATGGCGAGTTCACTGTCGATAATGACGTTGCCTCCCTCGTCAAAAAAACCGCCGCCTTGTTGAAGGAGCAGACTGAAGTAGTCGCTCTCTGTCCGACGATCCAGGACAATGGCGTACTGATCAATCTCACCATCGCCATCAAGATCGCGGGTCGCCTTTTTTCCTGCGACGATGAAATCGTCCCATGTTTCGACTTCTGTCATTTCAACGCCTGCGGCTTTAAAGAGGTCGTCGCGATAAAGGAGTACAACAGGGTGCAAATCGTGGGGGATTCCGAAAATCCGTCCGCGGTAGGACCACGGTGTGAATCGGCTGACGACCAACTTCTCCATCCAGCCTTCGCTTTCTAAACGGGGACGGAGATCGACAAAACCGACTTCGTCAATTGCGCCTTTGAGAAACCGACCGATGGATGTAATTTCTACTTCAACGAGATCGGGGGCACCGAAATTGGACAACATGGCGGCGAGGAGTTTGTCGTGCATCGTGCCGCCGAAATTGATAAGTTGCACGTTGACGCCTGGGTTCTGTGCCTCAAAAATTGGCACGCGTGCTTGGTATTCCTCGTAGTGGGTGTTCGCGAAAATCCAAAACTCCAGATTCTCTCCCTCTTCCTCAGTACGTCCGAATATAAAAAGGGTAGATATGAGAAAGAGGACGAGCATTACCATCGGTCCCTTACCGAGTGGAAAGCTTTCGGCATCAATAGGAAGGCGAAACATAAAAACTCCGATTACAACAAATTTGCTTGACTTTTGCGAGTGTAACGATTAAAATTTACCAGAATACCTTCTTTTTATCAACAAACTTTTTTAATAGTTGTCGGTTGTCGATTGTCAGCCGTCAGGGGTGAAAACCACTCCTACTGAAACGTCTGTTGGAAAACGAAAGAAATGGAGGATGATTTTATATGCCCACCTACGAGTATAAATGTCTCGCCTGCGATAATCAATTCGAGCGGTTTCAGGGCATTACTGCTCCACCCATTGAGGAATGTCCAGAGTGTCACGGCAAGGTGAAAAAGCTCATTAGTGCAGGTGCGGGGTTGATTTTTAAAGGTTCTGGATTTTACATCACAGACTACCGAAGTGAAGGATACAAAGAATCAGCGAAAAAGGATAAAAGCGATTCCTCAGACAAAAGCACTTCATCGGACAAAGGGGAGAAAAAAGAAAAGAAAGCCGATACGAGTAGCGAATCGAAGAGCAAATCTACTAACTCAGATTAAACGACCCACATTATAATAGGGCGCGGTTCTCACACCTCAGTCCCATTACCCTTTGGGAGACGCTGTGCACAATCACAGTCACGACCACCATCATCACGACGATGGACACGCGCATAGCCACCAGACACATCTCCAGAAGAAATTCAAGTTTGCTGTGCTTATCACGTTCTGTGTCTTCCTCGGTGAACTCATCGGGGGTATCTGGTCAGGCAGTTTAGCACTGCTAAGCGATGCGGCTCACGTGATGTCGGACGTTTTCTCGCTCGTAATTAGTTGGTTGGCGATTTACCTATCGACCCGTCCTGCCACTGCTTCTCGGACATACGGGTATCATCGCGCAGAGGTTTTTGCCGCTTTTATCAATGGCATAACGCTTATCGGGATCTCTGGTTGGATCTTCTACGCAGCCTACCAGCGATACATGTCGCCGACAGAAATAAAAGTGACAGGAATGTTCATTGTGGCATGTCTCGGTTTCGCGGGAAATCTACTCATCTTATGGAAGCTGCATGGTGCGAGTCACGGAAATCTCAACGTCCGGAGCGCGATGCTTCATGTGATCGGGGATACGCTCTCGTCGGTTGCTGTAGTCGTTGGAGGCGCGATTATCTATTGGACAGGCTGGTATCCGATTGACGCTTTACTGAGTTTCCTTATCGGTGGGATTATTCTTATCGGTGCGGTGAATGTAACCAGAGAAGCGGTACATATTTTATTAGAGAATTCGCCGAAGAATGCTGATGCCAACACTGTTGCTACCCATCTTCGTAGTTTGGACGCTGTCGAAGATATTCATGACCTGCACATCTGGTCGTTGTGTTCCAACTATAGCGCACTAAGTGCGCATGTTGTGGTTAACGAAAACACCACTTTAGCTCCCGACCGAATCCTTGAACAGATCAATGCCGAATTGCAAACACATTTCGGCATTAATCATACCACGCTTCAACTCGAACAGGTCGCGTGTTCACAGGCAGGAAATCTTCTGTGTAATGCGCAACACTCGTAGTCTTGTGCGGATTCTTAACCGTGTTCTGCCTTTAGACGGTGTGCTGTCCGAATCAGATCAGGATCCTTCGCGAATCGTTGTGTCGCCTTAACCAACCCATCTACGTGCGACACCATATCTTTCTCCACTTGCACAATCCGATCGATTAGATACGGCTGATTGCTCTGCTCAATCGCCTTTCTCATGATAGAGAGGAGATACATATAGATGGCATCCGCCTCGCTTCCCTCAATTGCGATCGCAATCTCAAAGGCTTCATCGAGTGAAATATCCCCACCGCTGACTTTCTGTTCGTGTGCATCCAGTGCGTCTGTAATTTGCTGAACTGGGACATCCGACAATTCCGTCACAGGCGAATCTATTCCGAATGTATCAACACACAAAGACCTACCGAAATCGACAAGAATGTAGTGCTGCCATTCCTCCGTGCTCATCTGTTCCCAGAATCGTGCGATCCGTTCATCAACACTCCCTAAACGCAACGAGAGCGAGGCGTAGAGTTTCGCTTGTCGCAGTTCAATTTCTTGACAAAGATTAAAAAGCTCTCCGAGTGTCAAGAGTCTCTCCTTTATAATAGATAAATGCGAGTAATAGACAAATGTGTTGTACCGTCCATCGCGTTTTATATCTGAAGCGGCAAAGTAATCGCTGTCCCGGACTGCATACTCCGTGTGACTGCTTCCGTAAACTCCATGTATTTCACACCCGTCTCAAAGTCGGTGTGCGTGATAATCTCTTCGCCACGGATAGCGTTCACAAATTCCTCCTCGACTCGCCATGCTCCGGCTTCTGAATCGGGGATATCAATTTCGCTGAGTTCAGTGTCGCCTTTCTGTCCGCCGTAGAGGTTGTTCCCTGAAAAACGTAAGGTACCGTTGCTACCGAAAACAAATACCTCCGGTGCACCTGCTAATCCGGCAACATTAGAAACTTGTATGTGGAGTTGGGCACCACAGGCGAGATCGCCGACAACGTCGATATGCTCAGGAATCCGCACGGAACGCATGATTCCATCAGCGTCCGGACGCATTTTGACGTAAGTCTTGCCCATCGCCATAATCCGTGTTGCTTCTCCGACCCAACGTATCAATGCCTCGTACCAGATTCCCATGCTCATGATGTTCAGTCCACTGAGGTCAAAATCCTGTCGCCACTGGAGTGGTGCTTCACTGTCGAGAAACGCGCCGCCTGCGCGTGC
>CBDHGE010000001.1:0-4029097 GCA_965262955.1 Candidatus Poribacteria bacterium | reverse complement strand
TCGCGTTTGATCCCGCACGTCTCGAAGCGATTGAGGTCAACAAAGGTTATCTTCTGGAGTCAGTGGGTGGCGTAACCTCTTTCCAGAAAGGCATTATTGATAATCAGTCAGGTAAAATTACAGGTTTCAGTGAAGCGAAACGCAATGGAAACAGTGTCAGCGGTACAGGCTTGCTGCTGTCGGTAACCTTTTCGGCAAAAGCGGGTGGCGAGACGCAATTGAGGCTCAATAACTTCCAACTCACTTCTGGCAGGGGTCAAGCGATCCCTGCCCGACTCCATGAGGTTGCTCTTGTGGTGAAGGACAGGCTAATCTGGGATGTCAATGGTGATGGACTGGTAAATATTTTAGATCTGATTCTCATCGCCCAAGATTTCGGAAAGACAGCATCCCTTTATTCGCGAACTGATATAAACCGAGACGGGACTATTAACATCCTGGACCTCATCCTTGTAGCACAGCATTTTGGTGAATCAATAGCAGCCGCACCTTCCATTGTAGGAATAGAAAGTCTGGAAGGACTGGATCCTGCGATGATACAGATGTGGATAGAACGTGCTCAACTCGAAAATGACGGCTCCGTTGCCTTCCAACAAGGCATTGAGAACCTTCAACGCCTCTTAGCCTTGCTAATTCCAAAGGAAACAGCACTGCTACCGAACTATCCGAATCCGTTCAATCCAGAGACGTGGATACCCTATCAACTCTCCGAACCTACCGAGGTTACTGTAGTTATCTATTCTGTGAATGGAAAATTAGTTCGGACCTTAGCGTTAGGACAGATGCCAGCAGGTATCTATCAAAGTCGAACCCGTTCAGCATATTGGGATGGCAAAAATGACGTGGGTGAGTCTGTTGCGAGTGGCATCTATTTCTATACCCTAACCGCAGGAGATTTCACTGCCACTCGGAAGATGTTGATTTTGAAGTAGTATGCCTTAAAAAAAACACAAACAACCTGCTTTTACGAAAAAACTGTAGAAGAGATTTCTTATAGTAAAGCCTATAATTAAATGGACACCAAGGAATTGGCGAGGTAAGGATACTTCGCCAGCGGTGGTGAAACACCGAATTCAATTGTATTCACATGTTTTCGGGCTTTACTATAACATCGCCGATTCTTCCGTACCCACAATACACTTCCTTCCACTAATAACTAACCCTCGTACGGTATCCCCCTTAATGCCTAAGCAACCTACCTTGCAAATTGAATGTCCCCGATAATTCCACAAAAAGATTTGCATTAGCCCAACAAACTATGCTAAAATAAATGCCAGTCGGTAAATCATACCAACCTAATTAAAACCATTCTGTGAAATAAGTTAACTTTATTTAATGAAATACTTCACATACTTTGGGAACCATTTAATCAACGCAAAATTACCGGACAACTCGGAGGTTTATTACGCCAAACCGCCACTTCCGGGCATTAAACGCGACGCACTCAGTGAACATACGCAACACGCCTTTGAAAACCCACTCGAGATGCCACCACTGCGTGAACTCGTTGATGGCAACTCCAAGGTGCTTATCCTGTTTGACGACAACTGTCAACCTTTTCCACTTACCAAAAAACCTGATATGCGGCAAATTATGATTGAAACGCTGCTGAAGATGCTGTACGGGTACGGCGTAGAAAAAAAGAACATTCAACTGATATGTGCTGTCGCGCTACACCGAAAAATGAAAGAACACGAACTCGCCTATATGCTCGGGAAAAATATTATGGACGAGTTCTATCCAGATCAACTCAGAAACTTTGACGCGGAAGATGCCGACCAGATTGCCTACGTAGGGAAAACTGAACATGACGAAACAGTTGAAACCGATAAGGCAGCCCTTGAAGCCGATCTGGTAATTTATGTTGATATGATACAGATTCCGCTTAACGGTGGGCATAAGTCCGTAGCAGTGGGACTCGGCACTTATAACTCCATTGCGCCGCACCATTCGCCGCACATGACATCGGAGAGTCCACATGTGATGCAACCCGAAGGCTCACATATGCACGCCTGTATTGAGCGGATGAGTCGTCTCATTCAGAAAGAGACACCGATCTTGGTCCTCGAAGCGGCGATGAACGGTGCAATTTATCCATTTCATCTCCGCTACGTCGGGAAACCGAATCGGGACTGCAACATCGCTGAGAAAGTCATTAAAACCTTCACACCAGCAACCCTATCGCTTTTGCCCGAATCGCTACGCTATAATATTCTCAAGAGTGTGCGGACTGACTACGAGCCGATACAGATTAACGCAGGCGATATTGATGCCGTCCACGAGAGAACGTTGACATCAATGAAGGAACAATTGGCAATCGATATTCCACGCCAGTTCAGTACCTTGGTGTTCGGACTGCCGGATATGAGTCCCTATGCTGTTGACGCGCGTATCAATCCCGTGTTGGTGGTCAGTGATATCTTGGGATACGTCTTCAACTGGTTCTACAACAAACCCATCATTAAAAAGAACGGCGTTGTTATCATCATGAATCCGACGTACGAAATCTTCCATGATGAGTATCACGTCGCCTATAAGATGTTTTACGATGAAGTGCTTGCTGATACCACAGAACCGTTTGAAATGCAACAGAAGTTTCAGGAGAAATATGCCAAGGATCCGTATTTAATCGATTGCTATCGAAACAAGTTTGCGCATCACGGTTTCCACCCATTCACTGTCTGGTATTGGGCGACATATCCGTTGAAATATTTATCGAAGGTAATTCTCGTTGGTCCAAAGGAGCCAAGGGTAGCGGAACGCTTAGGCGTTGATTGGGCGAAAAACTTAGACGATGCGCTCGCAATGGCACGCGAAATCTCAGGAGAAGATGATGTCGTCGCTTTGACAATGCCGCCGTTTTTTTACGCGAATGTTGGGAGTTAGTTCGATAATGTGAACTAAAGCTAAACACTTCTAAGCAAAGGAACAATCCCTTAAAATAACACCAGAAATCTATGAAAGAACAGGAAATTTTAATACCTACCAGTACTATCGGAAGTTATGCACCACCGAGTTGGTTGTGCGTGACGTTAGAAGCAATCGGGCGCGGAGAACTCGGCGAAACCGACATCAACGAAACCTTTGACGATGCAGTTCGCACCGCCATTGCCGATCAAGAGCGTGCAGGCGTTGACATCGTCACAGAGGGTGAGATGCGCCGACAGGATTTCGTTCTCGGTTTCTATGAACGGCTCACCGGATTAGAAGAACTGCCAGCACCGAGAACCCAGGGTCCAGATGGACACGATCAGCGTGGTAAATGGGTACCATCTGTCCCACTTGCTGCGCCCGATGGACTCGGTATCCTTTCAGAATTTGAATTTGCGAAAAACGAAACAACGAAACCGCTCAAGGTGACATGTCCTGGTCCCTTCACGCTTTCTGGACGGATTCAGACAGGAGGGATTTACAAAGAGCGGCTTGAAGTTGCCTACGCCTGTGCCGAGATTATCAATACAGAACTTCGACAGCTTGTCGCAGCGGGTGCGGAATTCATCCAACTTGACGAACCTTCCTATGCCGTATATCCTGATCGTCCACAGGAATTCGTGAAGTTGTTCAACCACACTGTTGAAGGCGTTTCGGCGAAGATCGGACTGCATATCTGTTTCGGCAACTACCGTGGTCGGGCAGTCGGCAAACGTTCATATCGTCCACTTTTCCCACATATCCTTGAAGCAGATTTCGACCAACTTGCACTCGAATTTGCTAACCGAGAAATGGCAGAAATTGCCCTATGGAGCGATTTCCCAAACGACAAAGAACTCGCCGCCGGATTGATCGATGTTAAAAACTACTATGTGGAAACACCTGAGGACGTCGCCGCGCTATTGCGTGAGGCACTTAAGCACGTACGTCCAGAAAAACTCGCTATCACACCAGATTGTGGTTTTAGCCAAACGGCGCGATGGGCTGCTGCTGCTAAGCTTGAAGCGATGGTAGCTGGCACTGAGATCGTTCGGCATGAATTAACAGGCACAACATCCTGAAAAATTACACAAAACTATGAATACAAATAAGAAAATACCCACTCCAGAAGAGATTGAACAAGAATTCCAAGAATTCGTCCAACGGAAATATGGCGGCAACGTTCGTGTGGTTAACGCGACTGCGAGCGAACCGACACCGGACGCGCAAGCCGAAGCCCCTGAACCGCAAAAGACTTTCGATTTGAAGTTTGATCTCAAACCGAAGGAAATTAAAAAATACCTTGATCGGTACATTATCCAGCAGGACGAAGCAAAGAAGGCGCTCGCTATCGCTGTCTGTGACCACTATAACCACGTCCGGGAATGTCACGAAAATCCGAGTGCTGCCGATACCGATTATTCAAAACAGAACATCGTCATGCTCGGTCCAACAGGTGTCGGTAAGACCTATCTCATCCGACACATTGCTAAACTCATCGGTGTGCCATTTGTCAAAGCCGATGCCACCCGATTCAGCGAAACCGGCTACGTCGGTGCGAATGTAGACGACTTAATTCGTGAATTAGTGGCACAAGCCGAGGATAACCTTGAATTAGCACAATACGGTATTATTTATCTCGACGAGGGGGACAAAATTGCGACACCACCGAATATCATCGGACGTGATGTCAGCGGTCGCGGTGTGCAGATTGGACTCCTGAAATTGATGGAAGAGACCGAAGTCGACCTGCGCGGCGGAAACGATGTCGCTTCGCAGATGCGTGCCGCAATGGAATTTCAAAAAAGTGGCAAGGTTGATAAAGAGGTTATCAACACTCGTCATATCCTTTTTATCATCAGCGGAGCATTTACCGGCATGGAGAAGATTATCAAGAAAAGGTTGCATCAAAGCAGAATCGGATTCAACGCTGATGTAGTAAGTCAAAATGACGACGCAACACACTATTTTGAGGACGTTACACCGCGGGACTTTATCGACTTCGGTTTTGAACCTGAATTCATCGGACGCCTGCCAGTGCATGTAATCTGTACAGAACTCGGTGTGGACGATCTTTTCTACATTCTGAAACACTCTGAAGGCTCCATCATCCGGCAATATGAAAACGCCTTTCGTGCTTACGGCATCACAACTCTGTTTGCAGACAGCGGTCTACGCCGAATTGCTGAAAAAGCAATTGAACAAAAAACAGGTGCGCGTGCTTTAATGACGGTTTGTGAGAAAGTTTTGCGCGACTATAAGTTTGAACTCCCTTCCACAGGTGTTAGCGAATTTGTTATCACTGCAGAGGTCGTTGATGATCCCAATGCCGAACTGAAGCACATAATCGAGGATGCCATCTACAATCGGGACACAGTAATGCACGAGCAGATTCGTCGGTATGAAGCAGAATTTTATACAGAACATCATTTGCAAATTCGGTTTGACGATGAGGCGACTGCTCTCATCAGCAAATGTGCAATCACAGATGAAAAATCGGTCCAGCAGGTATGCGATAACCTCCTTGAAAGCTACCAGCACGGTCTGAACCTTATCAAGCAAAACACCGGTCAATTCACATTTACCTTCCCAAAAGCAATCGTGGAAAATCCCGATCAACTCCTTGAAGAGTGGATTCGCGAATCGTATACCACAAAACGTTGAATAGTTGTCAGTTATCAGTTGTCAGTCACAAGAGATTTTTGTTAGACGAAAACTTCTTTACTGACAAACCTCACAGCGATGTCGACTGCCGACTGACACCTCTTAAAACTGATTACTCAGATTATGAACACTGAACAAAAGAGACCTTCACGACCCGAACCGATAGATATCAGGGAAATCGGCGCACCAATTGATGGAAAACCGCAGGTTAGCGACCGGCGTTTGTTTTTTCAACTTCATGTGTTTGAGGGGTGCTCGGATTCTAAATTTATCACTGAATCGCTCGAAAAAAGTCAACTAAATGCAGTCCTGTATGACGATTGGAATCACCCAACAAGGATTGGTGTACTATTGGTTGCAGAGAATCCAACGGTACTGCTGACGGAATCGCGAACCTTACTGCTAAAAATACAAGACGCACCCGATCTCTCATATCGTCCAGAAATGACAATGATAGGTCGCACCTATTCAAGCGGCAGAGAACCGAATTTAGAAGAATGGCTTATCAATAAACCGCTCCAAAACGTCCTTAACCCGGATTTTCCGTGGGCGATTTGGTATCCGCTGCGCCGAAAACCGGAATTCTATCGTCTTGAACACCGAGAACGCGGCAGAATTTTGGGAGAACACGCCATGCTCGGACGCAGTTACGCCGCCGGTGGGTATGCCAGTGACATCCGGCTCGCCTGCTTCGGATTAGATACAAACGACAATGAATTCGTTATTGGGTTAGTCGGTCCCGAATTGTATCCGTTATCACGACTCATACAAGATATGCGCCAAACAGAGCAGACCACCAAATACATCGAATCACTCGGTCCCTTCTTTGTCGGAAAGGTGCGGAAGCAATTTGGTGGGCATCTATAGGACAGTGGGAAAGTCGCCCCAATAACAAAGAGAAAAATGAGAAACATCCTTGCTGTTTGCACAAAAGAACTCTATACCTATTTCGTCTCACCGATTGCCTATTTCGTCTGTTTTGTTTTCATAGCGATTTCAGGCTTCCTTTTCTCCATCCTGCTCATCAGCACAAGTAACATTGGTGGAACTGGTGCGGACGTAATGCAGACCCTCTTCGGCAATATGGCAGTCATTCTTCTCTTCTTTACCCCCGTCTTGACGATGAAACTTTTCGCGGAGGAACGGAAATCAGGGACGATTGAATTACTGCTTACTTCCCCAATCACAGATGGACAAGTAGTTCTCGGCAAGTTTTTCGCAAGTTGTGTACTTGTGCTTATCATGCTTGCTTTGACGCTTCTGTTCCCGTTACTCACACAACGCTTTGGGTACTTGGACGCGGGTCCTTTGTTAAGCGGTTACTTTGGTATCATTCTGATTAGTTCGTCGTTCCTTGCCCTGGGTTTGTTAATGTCATCTATGTGTAGAAACCAACTCGTTGCGGCACTGACAAGCTTTGGTATTCTGCTCACACTATGGGTGATCGGTGCGCTGTCAGCCCGCGGGGGTCCAATTGGTAAGTTTCTTGGCTATCTCTCCCTACCTGAACACTATTACGACTTTGCGCGCGGTGTGATTCTTCTGAAAGATGTCGTCTACTATGTCAGTTTCACATGCGTGTGTCTGTTTGCGACGTTCAAGTCTATCGAGTCATCGAAATGGAGGTAGGGCATGGGTAAGAAAAACATTACAGGTCCACTCTTTGGATTTCTGACATTAATTTTTACCTTTGCCGCTATCGCCAACTGGATCTTTCAAGTGCGACTCGCTTTTTGGATTTGTTTGCTCCTTGCCCTTGTATCGCTTGCTATCTTCGTACGCTTACGATTTTCAGAGGTGATAGATTTCTTCGTCAGTCGTCAAGCACGTTACGGTGCGAACGTCGTACTGAGTATCATAGGTGTTATCGGCATTGCGGTCTTCGTAAACGCCATTGTTTCCCAGCGTTTTGATAAAAGAACAGATATTACGATTAATCAACTGTACACCCTATCGGAACAAAGCCAGAAGATTCTTGCGTCTGTAGATAAAAACATCCGCGTTACCGCATTTTTCGGACAAAATGTTTCTGCCCAAAACCAGCAACGCGCCAGAGAAATGTTAGAATTGTATCAACGTGAAACTGAATTTGTGTCCATCTCTTATGCCGATCCGTATGTTGACCAACTTCTCGCCAACAAGTATAATATTCGAGTAGACGGAACGATTGTCTTTGAAAGTGATGCACGCCATGAAAAAGTAACAACGATTGAAGAACAGAAATTCACGAGTGCAATCCTTAAACTCATCAGAGATGAAACGAAAAAAATCTATTTCCTCGTTGGTCACGAAGAACATGAAATCGAGGATTTTAACAACGAGGGATATAGCGGCGTTCGCGCGGAACTGGAAAATCAAAATTATGCGGCATTGTCTCTCTCACTATTGACGGAACCGGACATTCCAGTCGATTGTGAAGTGCTTGTGATTGCCGGTCCAAAAGCCGGTTTGACACCCCATGAAATTAACATAGTGACGAAATACTTAGCACGTAATGGAAAACTGCTCCTCATGTTAGACCCATCGCTGACTTCTGCGGCGGATGCAAATAGTGGGCTCGTACGACTCATGAAGAGATGGGGCGTCACCATAGGAAACGATCTGGTCATCGACGAAATACAATTCGTCCCTCTGTTTGGACCCAGTGCTCCAGTGCCGGGATTAGAATTACATGAAATTACACGCGCCATGCGGGATTTGGTAGCATTTCTCAGAACCCGTTCTGTTACTCCCAGCCCCCAACAGACTGCGACGAACCTCAGTGTTAAGTCCCTCGCAAAGACTATCGGCGGTATTCAAGACAGTTGGGGAGAAACCGAGCGCACCTCCGACGGCAGTTTCACCACAGATTTCGTCTACACTGCCGGTGTCGATACCCCACCACCTGTATCCGTTGCCGTTGCGATTGAGCAAAAAACCAGCAATGACAACGAAGATGACGCCTCCCATTCTCCAACCCGGATTGTGGTTTTTGGAGATTCAGATTTCGCAGCGAATGCTGCCCTCCGAGAGGCAAACCGTGACCTCTTTTTAGCCACAATCAATTGGCTCACATTAGAGGACGATCTTATAGCGATTCGACCTATCGATTTAGAAAAACAAGCCTTGCGTCAGATGCGCGTACAAGATATTCGCTTAGTGCAGATAACATCCGTTTTTCTGATACCCTCAATCGTTTTTGTTGCTGGGTTAATCGTCTGGTGGCAACGTCGTAAAGGAGAGAGTGCGTGAACTTTCGGACAACCCTTGTCATTATTGTTCTTCTCGCCGGCATTGCTGGTGCGTATTTCCTGTTTTTTCAGGAATCAGCCGACGAAGTATCAACGCGTGAGCAGCCGCCAATTCACGAGGTTTATCGTATTGAACGCGATGACCTACAACAGGTGGAACTCTCGTATGCAGACGCAGCATATCAAAATCTAAAATTGATAAGAAATACAATTGGGAACTGGGAACTAAAAACTCCGTTTCAGGCAGACGCAGACGACGAAAAAGTGAACCAAATGTTAGATGACATCCTCAACAAACGCGTCAAGCAGACCCTTGAAGTGACAGATTTAATGCAATACGGATTGGATAGACCAAATATAACATTGGCACTTTGGACCGACAGCACCTCACCGACAGCAACCTTCTATATCGGTAAGAAAGCAATTAACTACTCCGTTTATATCAATGAGAAGTCGGAACGACATATCTTTCTAATTGAATCCAGTGCGCTTGACGACCTGACGAAATCCCCGACCGATCTTCGCGACCGGTTGGTTGCTAATTTCAATGCAGAAACTGTGTCTAATATCCGATTTAAGTATGGAAATGTAGGTTCAACTTCTCAATCAGAGACCGTGAATTGCAAAAAGCAAGGTGATACGTGGCACATTACACACCCCATAGAAGCAAAAGCGGATGTCCAAGAAATTGAGAAGATTCTCTCGGAACTGCCTTTATTGCAAGTGTCTACCTTTGAAGTAGATAGTGCGGATGCGATCACATCAGTTGAATTAGAAAAGTATGGATTAGATGCCCCGCGTATCCAAGTGGAACTCACAGACAGAGATCTCACTTATGCGATTGCCATCGGCTCGACAGTCCCCCCAGAACATGGAAAACGGGAACACGTCTATGTTAAGGTTGCCATTCACCATGAATCCGTTTATACTGTTCCTGATGATATCTATCGCCTTCTCAATAGATCTCTCTTTGATCTACGCAATAAACGGGTCATAGATTTTCAACGCACTGCTACAAACCGCTTTGTCGTGGCAATGAAAGGGCAACAAGACGTAGTTTGCAGAAAGGGTTTTGATAATACATGGACATTACAAACGCCGACTGGAAAAATAAAAGCAGATGCGAAAGCAGTGGACGACTTGCTTTTCGGCGTAGACGCACTTGAAGCCGTCGCATTCGTTGAATCTCCTGTTAGAAACCTCGAATTGTATGGATTAGCAGCACCGTCAATCAGGGTTGCGTTCACACAACAAGGCGAAGAAAACCCAGCAATCCTACTCATCGGAGGTTCGGCAGAAGATGGAACTGTTTATGTAAAAGCGAAACACTCGGACCAAATCGTCCGTGTCAAAAGTGATCTCATCGATAAGATTGCATTAGGCGCAGCGTGGCTACGAGACAAACAGGTGCTCAACTTCCATATCGACGACGCAATTCGACTCACTTTACGAGGTGAGGACGTAGAGTCCTTTACATGCCAACGTCTTGGAACAAACTGGCGGCTCACCGCACCGGTGAAAGAGGCAGCGAATAATGCAGAAATAAACGCCATCATCTATGAACTCGATAACTTAATGGCAAATGCTTTTGCTGGAAACAACGCTGTCCTGATGGATAGCACTACAGGTTTCAGCAATCCGTACCTACAACTGACCGTTGAACTGCGGGATCAGAAAGTATATACGCTGGAAATCGGCAATACAGACGCGTCTGGACGTTTTTATGCACGATTTCAACATGAACCTGATTTAATTTTTCTGCTTAATGCGGAACTCGTTCCAAAATTGAAAACAACACTTACACTGCTCCGGGTGCCGGAACAGTAGATGATTAAAAGTTATGCAGAACTACATCATCGCAACCGCATATTTCTTCTTTATTCTTGAAATTCTCGTTATTAGCCGATCTTTCTTGTACGCGCGGCGTGAACGCAACGCGAACCGGCCGGCTTACACACCAAAGGTGGGAGTAATCGCACCTCACTATGGCTGGGATGCTGAGACAGCGGAACACGTCAAAGGACTTTTACATCAAGACTATGCGGGTGCATACGAAGTCTTCTTCGTAACACACGAAAAATCAGATACAGGGCACGATGTTTCCTATCCACACCTGTGTGAAATTGCAGAACCGCATCAGAATGTCCACGTCTTATTAGCACCCAATATCATTGACAACAAACTTCAGCGTTCACAAAAGGTGCAGAACCTTCTGACAGTAATAGAAAATCTTCCAGACGATATCGAAGTTATCGCTTTTGTGGATGCTGATGTCGCTATCCGAGAAAATTGGTTAACACTGCTTGTCAACCCACTCCAAGAACAAGACATAGGAACGACTGTCGGTGGTAGGTTCTATTTTCCACAAACATGGAATATCGCATCTTTTGCAGAATCAATTTGGGTCAACTTCCAGATGGGCGTACAGGGCGACCATCCGCATACAATGGTTTGGGGCGGCTCTAATGCCTTTCGTCGCGAGATGCTCGAAAAAGCACATATCCTTCAACGCTGGGAGCAGGCGACAATCGAAGACCTCAATACGACGTTAGCAATGCGAGATGTTAATCAGAAGATTCATTTTGTTCCAGACTGTGTCGCTGTCACGCGCACCGCTAACCGCACATGGCATCAGATCGTCGAATTTACAAACCGCCAAATGATTATGACGTTTCACATGGGGCTTTGGGTGCAATGGTTAGCAAGTCTCATAGTATGCTTACCGAAAGGTCTCTTCGTCTTTGGATCTATTCCATTTCTATTTCACAGGAGAGAGCTGCTCCCAATCGTTTTTATCCCGTTTCTGGAGGCACTTAGCTATCGCCTCTACTCGAAAAACTTACCCCGCTGGCTGCAGGAGATGCCTAAAGTCCGGCAGACAATTGGTGTATCCTCCTATGTTGCATCAGTTGGGATATTTCTCGCGGGTATCAACGCCGTCTATGCTGTATTCCAACGCAAAATCACTTGGGGTGATGTGCGATATGAGATTTTGTCTGCGACAAAATGCAGGGTTTTAGGCAGGGTTAAGCCAAAACGGAAAAAGAGCACTTGAAAAGATAACTGCAGATAAGTCCCATAATTCGGAGATCTGACCCTGTTGATATTACATAGACGCTGTGAAAACACTTGCTTTTTTTTTCAAAATGTGGCATAGTACTTTTTTAGGAAAACCCGTCACACTTATACAAGGAGCGGAAAATGGGAGCAGAAAAAGTTGTTAAATCAGAAAGCGAATGGAAAGAACAACTCACACCAGAAGAATACCAGGTGACCCGGAAGAAAGGGACAGAACGCGCCTTTACGGGGCAATACCACGATTGCAAAGAGCAAGGAACCTATCACTGTATCTGTTGTGGAAGTCCGCTCTTTAGTTCTGATACCAAATACGATTCCGGAACAGGGTGGCCCAGTTTTTGGGAAGCCGTTACACCTGAATCTATTGAAACAAAATCGGATTTCAGTATATTTTTCATGCCGCGCACCGAAGTCGTCTGCAGCCAATGCGACGCGCACCTTGGGCACGTTTTCAACGACGGACCCGCGCCGACAGGCAAGCGCTATTGTATGAATTCTGCTGCACTCACGCTGGTAAAGCCAGAAGATGAATCCTAAATAGGACAGTTTAAAAATTAAAGGAGAATTGATGGCACTACGTAGTCGAATCTCACCACGATTTTTTATCAACGAACTCGCTACCGCTATATCGGAAGACTGGGATACTTCCCGCAAGTTCATGCGTTATCAACTCGCTAAGGAAAGCTTCAATTGGCGCCATCCGCTCGGAGCGAAACACGGTAAAGGGGACGCCATCCAATTGGTTAGCCTCCGTATTACCGACATGTGCAACCTGCGCTGCCACTCTTGTGGACAATGGGGCGATAATGGTTATCTTCTTGGGAAGTCCCTCAAGGAACTCAAACAACGTGAGGTTCCCGTTGAAGTTTACAAGGATCTCGTCGATCAGGTTGTGGATGCGGGTTGGTCTCCAGTGTGGTACATCTGGGGTGGCGAACCGATGCTTTATCCTGGGATTATAGAATTGATGCATTACATCAAAGAACGAGGAATGCCTATATCGTTGGTTAGTAATGCAACGAACGTCGCCAGACGCGCCGAAGATATTCTGGAAACTTGCAAAATTGTCTACCTGAGCGTTGATGGACCGAACGAGGAAATTCATAACACACAACGCCCCGGTCTAACCGAAAATTATGACAATTTCAAGGACGTTAAGGCTGCGTTAGAAATACTCAACGCAGAAAAAGAGAAGCGGAACATCAAGTTCCCGTATATCATTCCGCTGAGCTGCGTTACAATGTATAACATTGATGTTGTTGTAGATCTCTATAAATTCACGAGCCAATACGCCGATGCTCAGATATTTTATTTGACATGGTGGATAGATTCCGAATCGGCGCAGGCGCACACGGAAGACTTTGAGAACCGTTTCGGTTTCAAGCCACAAACGCACTACGGTTGGATAGGGACATGGAAGGATTTTGACCACGGCGTAATTTTGGATCGCTTTGAAGAGATGGAGAACCTCTCTGACAAACAGCGCCGCTGTCCCCCTATTATGATGCCGAGACTAAACACGCGGGGCGAAATTCAACGTTATTATACCGATCATGAGCAGACCTTCGGGTACAATCAGTGCGTCAGTATCTACATGACCATGGAGGTTGATAGCAACGGCGACGTTAGCCTCTGCCGTGATTATCACGACTACATTATCGGCAACATAAAAACTGATAAGGTCGTCGATATGTGGAATAACCAAAAGGCGATGAAGTTCCGGCAGTCCGTGAGTGATGATGGACCTATGCCTGTATGCCGCCGATGCTGTGGCTTGATGGGATTTTAATCCGTTGTTTTACAGATATTCCTTGCTGGTGTGATTTTTGAGCACTTATAATCACAGTTTTATTAGAAGGAGAAACTATGAAAATAGGATTACGTATTCCCGGCACAGCCCGACAACTGCCCTTCGCAGACTTCTGCCAGTGGTGTGCAGATAATGGGTTTGAGGCTGTTGATATTGGAGAAACCACCCCCGAAATTGTCCGAACCGCGAGAGATGCCGGTCTTGTTATCGGCACTGCGGATCTCCCAGGCGTCAGTGACTTACTCAGCACTAAAAGATCCAAACAGAAATCCGGTGCTGCAGCAGCAAAAGCCGCTATCGAAGCCGCCGCTGACAACGACGTTCACCTCATGTTCTGCGTCTTTGTACCAGAAGATGCGAGCCTTGGTAGGGCAAAAAACTTTGAGATTTGGAAAGATACTATCCCACCGATTGCTGAGTTTGCAGCGTCTAAAGGCGTGACGATTGTAATTGAAGGTTGGCCTGGTCCTGGACCCGCTTATCCTGCGCTCGGCTGTACGCCAGAAATGTGGCGTGCGATGTTCGAGGCATGTCCATCTCCCGGCTTAGCACTCAACTATGATCCGTCCCATCTCGTAAGAATTGGTATCGACTATCTACGGGTTCTTAATGAATTCGCATCGTATGTCAAACACGTCCACGGCAAAGACACCGACTTCGACGAAGAGGCAATGTATCTGCACGGCAATTTAGGACCCAGCTTCGGTGATGCTCGCGGTTTCGGCGAAGATTGGTGGCGTTACACCATCCCTGGCGATGGTATTGTGGATTGGCTAAAAGTAGTTCAACGTTTAGAGGACGAAGACTTTGAAGGTATCGTCAGTGTGGAACTTGAAGATTACCGCTATTGGCGAACATGGGAAGCAGAATCTGACGGTTTGCGCCGTTCACGCGAATATCTTGCCCAGTTTGTAAGGTAACGATCCGAGCGTTTGTGTTGGCGCATCCGATTATCGAAAACAGACAACCGCGTAACTAAGGAGAATTGCCATGAAAGAACTTCTTAATATGGGCATGGCAGCTTCACCTGAGAAGTACCTTGCTCACCTTATCACAGAAGACGAACGTACTTTTTTTGAAGAAAATGGTTATCTGTACGTTCCAAACGCGCTCTCTACAGAGATGCGCGAACAGTTGACCAATGCCGTAGACACCTTGCACAACAAATCACTTGCGAGTGGCAGAGCAAAGCCCGATTCACAATGGGGATGGTCGGATTTCCTTGGGGCAGATGATGCGCTCCTGAATCTCGTCGATCTACCGACGACGTTACCCAAAGTGTGGGGTATCTTGGGATGGAACATCTACCTATATCACGCCCACATGCACGTTAAACCACCAGCACCTCCAGACGCCGAAGAAGGTGAAGGATGGTTAGAATGGCACCAAGACAGTGGACGCGTCAACATCGAACTGGAAACCGATCCACGTCCGCGTTTGTCACTGAAAGTAGCATACTTCCTCACAGATGTCTCTGAACCCGGACGCGGTAACTTCTACATCCGCCCAGGCAGCCACATAAAATCAGATATGTCTGTTCCACTGTCCGAAATCGCCCGCGATCCACGCGAAGCAACCGCAGACGATGTGCCTGATGATGCAATGCCGGTTTGCGTAGAGCCTGGCACCGCTGTTCTGTTCGATAGAAGACTCTGGCACTCGCGCAGTCCGAATCACTCCGACATGACCCGGAAAGCACTCTTCTACGGCTATGGTTACCGCTGGATTCGTCCCAAAGACGAAATGACGGTTGAACCCCTTTATGAAAAATGCGATCCGGTTCGTCGGCAGCTTCTCGGTGCCGCCACCAGAAATAATGGACGCTACGTTCCCTCCGAAGACGATGTGCCGCTCCGTGGATGGCTCATTGAAAACCTCGGGGACAACCCCGCTTATGCAATGGGACCCCGGCACGCTTAATTTTACAGCTATCAAGGCGAGGTTTAGTGCCTCGCCTTTTTCTTTTCAAAACACGACTTATAACGCTCGCCCTTGATTATTTCCAAATTTCTGGGTATAATTAGTACATCATTTTAAGGATAAATAACCATACACTTTCACAACGGAGGAAGAAGTGGCTAGAAAAAAAATCAGTGTTATTGGTGCGGGAAACGTCGGCGCAACAGCGGCGTTTCTGATCGCACAGAAACAACTTGGCGATGTCGTCATGATAGACATCGTTGACGGAGTTCCGCAAGGAAAGGCATTAGACATGGCACAAATGGGGCCCGTAGAACTGTTTGATGCCGCAGTCGATGGAGACCTTGATTACAGTGCAACCGCAGGCTCCGATTTAGTAATTATCACGTCAGGTTCCCCACGCAAACCGGGAATGACGCGTGAAGACCTGTTGCAGACAAATGCCAATATCGTCGGTAGTGTCACAGAAAACGTCGTGAAACAGTCGCCAGACTGCATTATTATGATGCTCACCAATCCGTTGGACATCATGACCTACCATGCGTGGAAGGTTTCAGGATTCCCTTCACACCGCGTCGTCGGTCAGGCAGGCGTATTAGACTCGGCGAGATTTCGCTATTTCATCTCTCTTGAACTTGGTGTATCTGTAGAAGACATCCATGCGCTCGTCCTCGGTGGACACGGCGATACAATGGTTCCGCTTCCGCGCTATACTACTGTCAACGGCATCCCCATCCCACAGCTTATACCGGAAGATCGTATTGAATCAATGGCACAGCGCACTCGTGACGGCGGTGCTGAAATCGTGAATCTCCTCAAAACAAGTGGCTACTATGCTGCTGGTGCTTCGTTGGCACAGATGGCCGAAGCTATCATTCTGGACAAAAAACGACTGCTGCCTTGTTCCGCACACCTTACCGGGCAATACGGTATTGATGATCTCTATATCGGAGTTCCCATCAAGCTTGGTGGAGACGGTGTAGAAGAGATTATAGAAATCGAACTCACTAACGACGAACTCGGCTCCTTACAGCACTCGGCACAAACCTACCGGGAAGGCATTGCACTGTTAGGGTATTAGGCAGCTTCACAAACTTGTCTTCGTGCCGTAGATCATATTCTCTAAGCTGCTCTAATTATAGTAGGGGTGGGTTTCTATGCCTACCCCTCCGCCCTCGCAAGGCATCTAATGCCAAACTATCTGACAACCGGACAGTATCTAAACGGGATTCGCTGTTTCAAACGACTCTGGTACGAAAAAAACATTCAAGAACCAGTAGTCCCAGCCTCTTTGTTCCAACAACAAATCTTTGATCGACTTGAAGCAGTAAAAACTCGTGCCTACCAGCAGTTTCCAGAAGGTCTACATATCAACACCCAAAATCCTGATCTTGCTGTACAACAAACGGAAACCGCCATAAACTTTAATGAACCGTGTCTTTTTGAAGCCGCCTTCCGCCTGAACGGGACCTTTGTCCGATGTGGTATTCTCCAAAAAGACGAAAACGGCTGGCGGATCATTGAGGTCCATGCCTCAAAAAGAGTGAAGAAAGGTCACCTTCTTAGCTTGGCATTACAAAAACATGTATTAACCAAACAAGAAATACCTATCTCTGCTACCCAATTGATGCTTTTAAACGACGCGTCTGTCTATCCAGATTTATCTAACTTATTTATATTTGAAGATGTAACAGATAAGGTAAATCAGATACAGAACAATGTCTCATACGATTTGCGAACATTTAAAATGATTCTTGATAGAGAAGTTGCTCCGAATGTCATGATCGGAAAAAAACTATGTAATCTACCTCATGTGTGTCCCTTTAAAACGCGTTGTTGGTCAGGAATCCCTAAAAATTCAGTTTTCACCATTCCAAGGATTAAAGATCCAGAAGCGATTTCATTGGCAGAAAACGGTATTTTCCGGCTTTCACATCTCCCGACTGATTTCTTCCTAACACCGCGGCAAAACACTTACGTTAGGAGCGTCCTCAACAATAAACCAATAATTGACAAAACAGCAATCGGACAAGAATTAGCAAATCTACAATACCCAATTCACTTTCTCGACTTTGAAGCCGATAGACCACCTATTCCAAGATTCAACGGCTTTACACCGTATCAAGAATTTCCATTCCAGTACAGTTGTCACGTGCTTCAATCAGATGGCGGGATTACACATCACGAATATTTGCATACCGATCCAACCGATCCAAGCCTACCACTTACGAGATCTCTGCTCGGACACATCTCTGACCACGGTTCCGTTGTCGTTTACAACGCCACTTTTGAACGTGGAATCCTTAAAGGACTATCTGAATCTTTTCCTGAACATGCTTCCGCACTACACTCAATTGTTCATAGACTCTGGGATCAGATGTTGGTACTCAGAAAGCATTATGAACATCCCGATTTTTGTGGTTCCAGATCTCTGAAGGTGGTGCTCCCTGTTTTGGTGCCTCATCTTTCCTATGGGCATTTAAACATCCAAGCCGGTGCTGACGCGCCAGCGGCGTGGAATTTAATGCTCAATACCGATAACGAATCCGAGAAGCAAATGTGGTATGATCATCTGCTGGCATACTGTAAGATGGATACACTTGCTATGGTTGAAATTCATAAGGTATTGGAAAAAGAAAGCACCCACTACACCTTAGAATAGCGCAATGAGTGCTTTTGCTGTTAGCGTTGACTGAACACTTCAAGGCACCGTGTCTGGAGCCCTGAACCACCATCAAGCCTTCCTAACTATTAGCCTTCTTTTCATCCTCGTTAACAACTTCGTATTCAGCGTCAACGACGTCACTATCTGCCGATGCAGCATTGGGATCATCAGAAGGGGCATCTGCGGAAGCAGCACCTGCCTCCGATGCTTGTTGATATATCTGTGCAGATACCTCGTGCCAAATTTGGGTCAATTCGTCCGTTGAAGATTGGATCTCAGCATGACTTTCTGCCTCCAACGCTTTCTTAACACGTGCAACAGCAGCGTTCACCTTTTCCTTGGACGCATCGTCTATCTTATCGCCAAATTCGTTTATATTTTTCTCTGTCTCGTAAACCAGAGAATCCGCACGGTTGCGAGTCTCGACTTCTTCGCGTTTCTGCTTATCCTCCTCAGCGTGCGCTTCGGCATCTTTCACCATCTGATCAATCTCAGCATCACTTAGTCCAGAGGATGCAGTAATAGTAATTTTCTGCTCCTTGCCAGTTGCGGTATCTTTAGCGGATACGTTGAGTATGCCGTTCGCATCAATATCAAAGGTTACCTCAATCTGTGGAACGCCTCTTGGGGCAGGTGGCAATTCACCTAAACGGAAACGCCCGATAGTCTTGTTATAAACCGCCTGCTCCCGTTCACCTTGGAGAACATGTACATCAACCGCTGTCTGATTATTTTCAGCTGTTGTAAATACATTAGACTTCTTGGTAGGAATTGTCGTGTTCCTGTCAATCAACCGTGTGAACATCCCACCGAGTGTTTCAATACCGAGTGAGAGCGGCGTAACATCTAACAAGAGAATGTCTTTGACTTCTTCATCACCTGCGAGGACACCGCCCTGAATTGCAGCACCGATTGCGACGACCTCATCAGGATTGACACCTTTGTGCGGTTCTTTGCCGAAGAGTTCCTGCACAGCCTCTTGGACTTTGGGCATACGCGTTTGTCCACCCACGAGGATGACTTCGTCAATGTCGGTAGGCTGCATCTCTGCATCGGCCAGCGCTTGTCGGCATGGTTCAAGTGAACGTTGGACGAGAGTATCTGTAATCTGTTCCAGTTTCGCACGGGTGAGTGTCAAGTTAAGGTGCTTCGGACCACTGGCATCAACGGTAATAAAGGGTAGATTTATGTCTGTCTGCAGCGTACTGGAGAGTTCACATTTTGCGGTTTCTGCTGCTTCTTTTAAGCGTTGTAGCGCCATTTGATCATTACGCAGATCAATCCCCTGACTACTGAGAAATTCTTGAGCCATCCAGTCAATAATCGTCTGGTCAAAATCGTCACCACCAAGATGGGTATCGCCGTTTGTGCTTTTCACCTCGAAAACACCGTCACCGATTTCGAGAATAGAGATGTCAAACGTTCCACCACCGAGGTCATAGACAGCAATTTTTTTATCGCCTTCACTTTGGAGCCCGTAAGCAAGCGATGCGGCAGTAGGTTCGTTGATAATTCGTTCAACTTCTAATCCAGCAATCTTACCAGCATCTGCTGTCGCCTGACGTTGGGCATCATTAAAGTAAGCCGGAACAGTGACAACCGCCTTCGAGACTTCTTCTCCGAGATATGCCTCAGCAGTTTCCTTCATTTTCCGCAAAACCATAGCCGAGATTTCGGGGGGCGAATAATCTTTGCCATCAATATTTACAGCAACATCACCCTCTCTATCGGCTTTCAATTCATAAGGAACGCGAGAAGCGTCATTACCTATTTCGTTATACTTCCGCCCCATGAACCTTTTAATCGAGAAAATTGTATTTTGAGGGTTCGTGATAGCTTGTCTTTTAGCAACCAATCCGACGGGGCGCTCTCCTTCTTTGGTGAAACCAACGACCGACGGGGTTGTCCGATTTCCTTCCGTGTTTTCGATTACTTTAGCATCACCACTTTCTAAGACAGCGACACATGAATTTGTTGTACCTAAATCAATTCCGATCACTTTACTCATCTTCAAATGCTCCTTTGCAAGTAGTTTTAAGGTATTTCTTTTCGCATTTCACTGCTATCACACATCTACAGCAAAAAGCCCGCTGACGACACCTCACCATTTTAACAAATAGTGTGCAATATTTATGCCAATATTAATTGGCCTGAAATAGCTAAATTCCTAATGAATGTCTGCCAAATTGGCACAAACTAAAATGACCTACGACTTTACAAGTCAATTTGACTTACCGATCACCATACCTTTTCTTGAGATTACCCCATGTTGTCGGCAGTTTCGCATCAGGGTTAACTGCCAAAATTTCTGCAATGCCGCCTTGAATTTCTTTAATCTCATCTTGGGAAAGCCCGCGATTAAAGAGCGCGAACTCATCAATATCTCCATTGTAGTAACGGTTTAGCGCGGCAGGTTCCTCAGTGCCAAGCATAAGTGGTGCATCAAGTGGCACCAACTTGTCGCCAGTTTTAGGGTAATCTATCAAAACTTCGCCATCAAGATAGACCGTCCACCACTTCCCGGTCTGAAACGAAACGGCAACATGTTGCCATTTGTCTTTGACAACATCGCGAGGACTTTGCGCTGGTACAGCACGTCCACCCGTCAACTTCCACCCCATCCATATAAAACCGTCTGGATGGAGTAACACCTCAAAAAACTCTTGAACATCGGGTCCCTTAGCTGCTATAAGCTGCCATGTACCGGGACCTGCCTTCAGCGTCGGTTGAATCCAAGCAGCAATCGTGATGCCGTCTGTAAATTCAAACGCATCAGAATGTTCTACCCGAACGATTCCATTCTTTCCACCGAAATTGACCGATTTACCGAATTTACCGTCGGTCCATGTCGTATCCCCTTCCAATTTCCCGTCCTGACCATTTCCAGAGAGATCCTTGACGGTCTTACCAGCCCCTTCTTCAAAAGCGAAATAGACGACCAAACCTTCCAATTCTGCGGCTGTACTGTCAACTTGAATACTACCTGCCAACCAAATAGCACACAATAAAATTATAGAGCGGTGGATAAGTGTCCTCATTTTAGAGTTCCTCACAAAAAGATAGGGTTAAGAAACGGAGACTTGTGCCCACGCAGTGCCATTTCATCAATTCAATGGCAAAAAACTGTTCATCCACTATCTCAAACTTCACCGTTGCAAGCGTACCGTTTTCCAGTGTGGAGGCGCCTGTCAGAGAAATCGCGGTGAGAAAGACAGCGCTCGGGGAGGTTAGAGCTGGTGAGTCAAACACCGCCGCGGGAAGAAAGTCTCTATTGGCACCATCAATAAAGTGTAGAGCAGCTGGATCAAAATCAAGAACACATCAGAAGTGGATAGCCCTAAGCAAATGGGAATGTGCCTTGATACCCGCGCGGTCGGGAGACGTGCCAAACGCCTTCATACATCGGTGTTACTTGATAATGGCACACAACGTTGCTTCGTTCCATATCGTCGCGTTCTTTGGCGCCCTGGTGTGGAATGTGATTGATAAACACGACACAATCACCTGCTTTCGGGTGCAGGATAACATGCTCTTGTGCATCACACCACGCTTCAAACTTGGGACGATCCAACGGATAGAGGTGGGGTGGCTCTGAGAGATGTCCGCCTTTGATGAACTTAAGGTGTCCTTCACCCGGATCGTTGTCCTGAAAATAGTACGTTGTGTTAATCCCGACGGGTGCCATGGCAAACGGATGTTCTTGGACGTACCGTTTTTCCTGCCAATAGCCGTAAAAATCCATGTGCCACTCTTGGAGATAGGGACCGGGATTGATATGTGCACGTAGGCTCCGAAGTTGGCACTGCTTGCCCATTAACCCTTCCAAGTAAGGACGGACACTGGGATGCCCGACAAGCGGTTGATAGGTATCGGGTTCCCGATCAAGGAGGGTATCAAACCACATGTTACCTACAGCGTTTAAGCCTTCCTCCCAACCCTTCTCGCGTGCATAATTAATGCGCTGACGGATCTGTTCCGTCTCCTCTGGAGATAACGCGCCCTTGATTAAAACGAAACCGTCCTGCTGCAGTTGATCAAGTTTATCTTTCATGTCAGCCATTGTTCCATCTCCTTCCGAAGATTCAGATTGTTAACGATATTCTATACATTTATGAGCCAAGCGTCAATCTTAATTGCCCTCAATTATAGGGTCATTTAGTTTTAAGAGATAAGTTTACTCATGTGAAGGTTAACTGTGAATGGACGCCCGAATTTATTCGGGGTAGCACACTTTTCCCGAACAAGTTCGGGCGTCCGGATGTAAATTATTGGAAAACTAAATGCCCCTGCCCTCAATTACCAGCGAAAATTTTGGCGAGTTTGATGCACAAACCCCAACCACTAATTCCAGCAAACGCGATAAGCACCCCTGCGGATATAAGCGCGCCGACGAACATGAATGGACGTGTCCGATACGCGGCAGGCAGTTTAGCGTTTAGATACAACGCAGCAAGCATCATTAAGGCAATCGAAAAATTCGCCAAGATAAAACCAGCGATCTGGGTCAAGATGTCAAACGGAATGTTCAACCAGATCAGCACTATCGTCGTGACAAAGATATAGAGACAGATCCATCTGCGAAGTGTATCGTAGCTCCATTGGCGTTGTGGCCAGACGGCTTGAAAGAACTCCTGCATCACTCGTGCGTAAATCTCTGGCAGTGCTTGCAGTGTTCCCCACAATGCGACAATGATACAGATATAATATACCCAGACAAGTGAACTGTGAATATTTTGCCAGACGTTCGCCTGATCCGTCAGTAGACTCCAACCTTCAAAGGTGCTTTGCATGCCATACAACACGGCAGCACCAGAGATCATGAACGCCCCTGTCACGATAAACAAGACGATCGCACCCATGCCAATATCCCATCGTAGCGGTGCAAGAATCTGACGGAGTTGGCTTACCTGTTCAGGTCCTTCTGGAAGATAATCAATTCTATCGCGGTTCGCGGCGCGTTGGCGGATAGCATCAATGTTCTGATGTGACGTCATTCCCCAACGGTGAATGCTCACCCAATTTGCGTAGACGACGTACCCCATCACAGAACCGCCGACATAACCGAACGCCGTCGCCATCGTCAACAGCGGATTTTCGACTGCATCCTGCGGTGCCCACGCCGGAAATTCCGGTAGATACCCAAAACGGATGCTCCCAACCAGTGCCTTGCCAAAGTCGGGTCGCACCATCAGTGTACCAATAATTGTTCCAACAACGAGAATACCACAGATAATAAGCTGCTGTTTTTCGAGTCTTTCAAAGGAGATACGTAAACCGAAAAGGAGCGCGAGTGTAATGAAACAGGATGTGATTAGGTTTTCCCAAACAGGTTGTGCAACACCCGTCGGCAGGGCTTCTTTGAATAAAAAATGGAGCAGTGCACCACACGGTTTACCAATCGGCACCCACGCTAAAGGTGCGCCTACCATTTCAAGTATGACAATTGCGATGAGGAGCCAACCTCGCGGTCCAGGTAGTTTCGCAAGTCGATTTCCGATATATTCGCCGCTGACTGCCGTGTAGCGTCCAAGCAGGTAAGTTACAAAAATGCCTTTCACGACGCAGCTTAGCAGTACAAGCCAGAGTAGGTTATATTCCGCCCACGCTCCTGCACGGACAACGACGATCGTTTCACCCGCGCCAATGCTTACCGAAGCAACAATTGCCGCAGGTCCAAACACAGCAGCAAGCGCAATTATCTTTTTTAGCGACCACGGTTCGGCATAAGGACCGGTAACGGGTGGAATCTCAATAGGCTCAGTATTTCGATTTTCTTCTGACTGCATAGCGGATTCCTAATGAAATGAGCGGGTTTAGAAAAACCCGCCCACTTACATACGCTCTATTCTACCTCTATGGGTTCTAACGGCTGCGCGTTCCCAAAGACTGGAGTCGGCGCGTCACCCGGAGCCGCCCACCGTGCAGCGTTCGCGATTACATGTCGAACGTTCTCGTCGTAATAGATTGGATAGGTTTCGTGACCCGGACGGAAATAGAAGATTTTACCCCGCCCGCGATAATAACAGCACCCACTTCGGAAGACTTCACCACCGGGGAACCAGCTGACAAAAATCAGTGTGTCGGGTTCGGGGATATCAAAGGGTTCGCCATACATTTCGGCGTGCTCAAGTTCAAAGTATTCGCCCAAGCCTTCAACGATTGGATGTCCATGCTCAATCACCCAGAGGCGTTCTTTTTCACCGGCTTCACGCCATTTGAGGCTACACGAGGTTCCCATCAAACCCGTGAAAGGTTTAGAATAGTGTGCAGAGTGGAGGACAATAAGTCCCATGCCATCTAACACGCGTGCGCGAACCTTGGCAGCAACATCATCCTCAACGGCATTGTGTGCAGCATGTCCCCACCAGATTAAAACATCGGTGTTTGAAAGGACATCGTCGGTTAAGCCGTGTTCGGGTTCATCTAAAGTTGCGCTTCGGATTTTAAATCCGCCTGCTTTGTCAAGACCATCAGCAATCGCGGCGTGAATGCCATTCGGATAGATACCGCGAATGAAATCGTTCGTTTTCTCGTGCCTAAATTCATTCCAGACTGTAACCTGAATTGGTTGCGTCATAAGTTTCTCCTTAATCGAAATAGATTTCTGTTTTTAATAATAATACAAAAAATAATTCTCACTCAACAACAAGCATTTGTCTACTGCGGATTACCGCTCTCAGTAGTAACTTCAAGGTTCGGATCTGCGACTTTTTTTGGCGCGGTCGGATAATTCTCATCCGCACAATCCAGACGAGAACTGGCATCCTTTAGAGATTCAATCGACAGTTGACACCCAAGCGCACGCAGAATGGCACTGAACACATCAAGTCGCAATGCCTTCTCGCTAGTGAACGCGTCCGAGAGAACTTGAGGCTCAATGTTAGTTTTCTTGGCAAATTCGGAGACTCCGCCCTGTGCTTCTATAACAGTCCAGATTTCGCGGAGAAAAAAAGATGTGTCTTCATCAATTTGGTACTCTTGCAACGTCACTTGCAAATAGTTAATCGCCGCTGCCGGATCAGCAAGTTCTTCCATTAGGAATTCCCGCAAGGTTCTCAGTTTCTCCATCGGTGCGCCTCCTTATATTCTAACCAATAAACTTTCGCACGTTCAATGTCCCGCGCCTGCGATGACTTGTCACCTCCACAGAGTACAAGGATGTTTGTGCTATCCACTTCACTGAAATAGATACGATAGCCTGGACCAAAATGGACTCGTAACTCAAACACACCTTCACCCACAGAGTGACAATCACCAAAGTTACCGCTTTCAAGCCGCACGAGCCGTTTTTGAATTCTGGTTCGTGTCGTTTGATCTCGAATTGATTCAAACCATTCAGTGAAGGGCTCCCGCTCGTTTGGAACCTTGTAGAATTGGATTTCCCTTGGATGAACATAACGCATTAAGATTTCGACCACCGCAGGTTGCTATACTTAGAACACTAATTCCGTCTCGACTGCTTCATCGTAGTCCACCCCTTCAACTTCAAACCCAAAGAGGTTTCGGAAGCGTCGTCTGAAGCCTGCGTAATCGGAGAGTTCATGGAAGTTATCTGAATCAATCTGTTCCCACCGTTCAGTCACTGCGTCGGTCACCTCAGCCTGTAACTCGCGATCATCAAGACGGATATAACGATCACTATCAAGCTGCGGTTGTAAATCCGGTCCGAGATGCTCCGAAAAAAGCCGTTGCATCTGCCCAATGGGTGCTTCATTGATACCCTTAGCATTCATAATGTCATAAAGGATGCTGACATAAAGCGGAACAACAGGAATCGCTGCAGAGGCTTGCGTAACGACGGCTTTGTTCACTGAAATATAGGCACTGCCGCCGAGTTGGTTTGCGAGTCGTTCATCAAGTGCGTCCACACGCACCTTCAAATCATCTTTTGCCCTGCCGATAGTCCCGTCTCGGTAAATCGACCAAGTCAAAGGACTCCCGATATAGGTGTAGGCAACAACCGTCACCTCTGGCGCAAGCAGTTCAGCGTCTGCTAATGCATCAACCCACATCTCTAAATCCTCACCACCCATCACGGCGACAGTATCTGTGATCTCTTCCTCACTTGCAGGTTCAATCGTCACAGATGTGATGACTTCACGATTCAAATCAATCGTTTTCCCTGTATAGGGCGCACCGATCGGTTTGAGAACGGATTGATGTGAGGCACCCGTGTGCGGGTGTATTCGGCGTGGTGCAGCGATGCTATAGACGAGGATATCTATTTTGCCGAAATCAGTTTTAAGTCGGTCAATAGCTTCTGCTTTCATCTCATCGGAAAATGCGTCTCCATTGAGACTATCAGCAAAAAAACCATCCGCTGCTGCTTGTTGATGCAAAGCAGCCGTGTTATAGTAGCCTGCTGTTGCAGTGCGTCTGGCATCAGCCGGACGTTCATAGAGAAGCCCAAGCGTTTTGGCACCGTAAGCCCAGGTCAAAGCGATACGAGAGGCGAGTCCATACCCCGTCGATGCGCCAATGACAAGGGCATTCATATTTGTATCTTTGTACGGAATACCTTGTTTAATCTCACTTATCTGGTTTCGTACATTCGTCTGACACCCAGCCGGATGGGCGTTGGTACAGATAAACCCGCGTATCCGAGGCTTAACAATTTGAACTGCCATTGTATCCTTCTTTTTTCCTCAAGCGATTAGTCTTCAATTTCGACAACCATTTCAACTTCAACCGGAATCCCACCGGGCAGTTGCACCATACCGACTGCTGAACGGGCATGTCTACCTTTATCGCCGAACACCTCGACGAAGAAATCGGATGCGCCATTGACAACCGCAGGTTGGTCGATGAAGTCGGGTGCTGAATTGACGAACCCAACCACTTTAACAACACGCTTGATTCGGTCAAGATCGCCGAGCGCGTGTTTAAGGGTACTTAACAAGCCAATTGCCACCTGACGTGCCGATGCGTAGCCTTCTTCAATCGTAGCATCGGTGCCGAGTTGGCTTTTATAGATTTTACCTTCGCCTGTTCCGGGTCCATGCCCCGACGTAAATATAATATTGCCGGTCTGTACGGTTGTGACGTAATTCGCTACGGGCACCGCGGGTTCCGGTAGCTCCACACCTAATTCTTCAAGTCGTTGTTCTATTTTCATCTGATTTGTCCTTTTGCAAAAAATAAAATTCTAAGATGCCGCAAACACGGCAGTTTTCGCGTAACTTACAAGCAGAAGCTTACTCGGATTGTTCGTATCTGCCTCTACTATTAAACAGATTTTCGCCGATTTTGTCAAGTAAACTTTTTAGGAATAGCTGTCGGCTATCAGCTACCAGCTGTCAGTAAAAACAACGATCAAGAAACTATCCCTACAGCAGGTGGAAAATGGGATTGAGATAGAAGACAGGCGAGGTTAGGATAGATCGCCTATCCAGGGAGGAACATCTTCACTTGCTTTGTAGATCGAATTATGCTAAAATGTGCGGAAGTTTGACCGAAATATTCCTATATCTTTACCATAAAAAACATGGAGCAACTATGAAAGTAGCAGCAGTTTTAGGTGAACGACAAGCAGGACTCGTTGACGTTCCAGATCCGACTCCGAAAGAGGATTGGGTGGTCGTAAAAATCCACGCATCACCGATGTGTACGGAATACCACGCTTTTGAACATGGACACCAAACCGATGGGATGGGGCATGAAGCGGCCGGTGAGGTCGTAGACGTCGCACAACCGGGAAAAGTGGAAGTCGGCGATCGAGTGGTAGTTATGCCGCAATATCCGTGTGGAAAGTGTGTGCTCTGTACCGACGGCGATTACATCCACTGCGAAAACAACTACAATTTTGAGGAATTCACCGGTTCCCGTTACGGGAGTGCGACCATGGCACAGTATATTCTCAAGCCGTCTTGGTTGCTCCCGAAGATTCCAGATAACGTCTCTTATGAACATGCCTCACTTGCGTGTTGTGCGCTCGGTCCGTCTTACCGTGCCTTCGACGAGATGGGTGTCAATGCGACACACACCGTGTTAATTACCGGCATAGGTCCTGTCGGTTTCGGCGCAATCACCAACGCCCGTTTTCGTGGTGCGAAAGTCATTGCAGCCGAACTGATCCCGTGGCGCGTTGAACGTGCAAAACAGATGGGGGTCGAAGCGGTCATCAATCCAACGGACGAAGATGCTGTTGACCAGATTCGAGATCTCACAACAGATAGACGCGGTGTTGATTTCGCTCTCGATTGCTCTGGGAACGTCCAAGCACATCGGCTCTGCATTGATGCCACACGTCGACGTGGAACTATTGCGTTCGTCGGGCAAAGCGGTAGAAACGATACCGTTCTCCACGTCAGCCCGGATCTCATCGGCAAAGGGTTGAAGCTTGTAGGGGCATGGCACTATAATCTGAATCAGTTCCCAGGACTGATGAAAGTCATTGAAGGTTCAACGCTCCTTAATCTACTCATTAGTAATATCTACCCCATGAGCGAGATTCAACAAGCGTTTGAAACCTCCACATCTCACGCAAGTTCTAAAATTATCCTCAAACCTTGGGAATAAGCCATGTCAACGACCCAAAGACCCAATATTCTCCTCATCGTATCTGATGATCACGCCGCACCAGCAATTAGCTGCTACGGAAGTGAAATGAATCGGACCCCGAATATTGATCGGATTGGCAATGGCGGGATGCGATTCAATAACTGCTTCTGCACAAATGCCATCTGCACACCGGCGCGCGGTTCTATCCTGACTGGAAAATATAGCCATAAAACCGGTATCAAAACCCTCTCGGATACAATCGATCACACACAAGAACGAACACTCGCACAAATGCTACATGCCGACGGATACCAGACAGCGATTGCTGGAAAATGGCATCTCGGACACGGTGGTGTCAGCGATCCGCATGGATTCGATTACTGGAATGTTTTCCCTGTCCAAGGTGCACACATTGATCCTGAGATGATTGAGATGGGAGAACGGAAAAAATTCAAAGGTTACTCCGCAGACCTTGTGACGGATAGTTCACTGAACTGGCTACAAAATAGGGAGTCGAATCAGCCGTTTTTCCTGATGACGACTTACAAAGCAACGCACGACCCGTTTTTCCCAAATCCGAAGCACTTGGACCTCTATACGGACGAAATCCCTGAACCACCCACCCTCAACGATGACTATGAAAACCGAGCAGCCGCTGCCGCAATGAACACAGCGAAGGTAGACATTATGCAGCAGAAAAATCATCTGCCTGAGCCGACGCCTGAAGGTCTGGAAGGCGATGATTTAAAGCGGTGGAACTACCAGTGTTACATGCAAAACTACTTGCGTTGTGCCCACGCCATTGATGAGAACGTCGGACGCCTGCTTGATTATCTGGACGCAGAAAGTTTGGCAGAAGATACAATCGTCATCTATTCAGCAGATCACGGCTTCTTCTTAGGCGATCACGGCTGGTATGATAAACGGTTCATGTACGAGGAATCAATGCGGATTCCATTGCTTGTTCGGTATCCACGCGAAATTCAAGTGGCAGGTGTAAGTGAACAGATTGCGCTAAACGTTGACTTCGCACCGACGTTGCTCGACTACGCCGGCATATCAATTCCAGAAGATATACAAGGACACAGCCTCCGAACATCGTTGAGTGGTGAAACGCCTTCGGATTGGCGGACATCCATGTACTATCGGTATTGGATGCACCTCGCCCATTTCAATATCCCGGCGCATTACGGCGTGCGGACGGAACGCTATAAACTTATCTATTATTATGGTGAGGCTTTGGGATCGGGTGGCGCGATTGACCGTTCTACGCCGCCGGAGTGGGAACTCTTTGATTTAGAGATAGATCCGCATGAGATGCACAACGTTTACGCAGATCCAGCGTATGCGGGAGTTGTTGAGGAATTAAAAGCGGAATTGCAACAACTGCGGGACGAATTGGAGGATTACGAGTAGAAAAAAAAATGGGGTAGTAGCACAACTGGATGGCTACTACCCCTAAAAGTATTATTTCTTCTTTACCTATTGTCTTTAATTTCTCCCCAAGTAACAGCAATCTTACCATGAGGTTCAACATCAGAGACGAGTACTTCCATGTCTTTCTGGATGTCCTTTTGCGATAAAACTTCGCTGTAAATAGCGAATTCGTCAATAACACCGTGAGCTCCTGACGTGGTGGCTCTGTACTTAAACTTGTTATTTCCTCCGATTCTTGGGGATTCATGAAATGCTGGAAATCCCGCGAACCCTTTCGCTGTAGCGATTTCCTCTCCGTTAAGGTAGAAGTAAGCACTCCCACCGAAATCCCAAGTCGCTGCTACGTGCATCCACTCATCTTTTACCACAACGTCTGCAGCCTGAGCGGCCAAATAATAGTCCGTATCCGGTGCGTCCTCTACCGCGAAGTGGAACTCATTTTCCCGTTCTCCGATTACGGCACCTTTTCCAATGGAGAAGAAGACGACCGCATTATTGGCATCGAATAATCTAAAGGTCCCAGCCTCATCACCATTCCAGTAAGGCTTAAACCAGAACTCAACCGTGCCAGGATCTGTCATTAAGTAATCAAATTCAATGTACTGGTCCAAGTCTTTGCTGAGTTCTATGCCCATGCCATACGGACCTTCTTTACTTGGGACACGCTTTGCACCGCCCACAATCCTGCCATCATTTCCATTTCCGCTGGCATCTTCAACAACATTCGCCTTATTTCCCCTGAAAGAAAACCAAACTTCAGGGTCTGCAGTATGACCAACATGTGCAAGCAGCATCAAACCAAACATAAACATCAAACCAAATACGAGTGGTTTATAGATAGACTGGATAGTTCCCTTAAACATGGCATCCTCCTTATTAACGCATGTGTGTCTGACATTATTGTTAAACATTCTAATACATTAGAAAAAATGGTTGTGAAGTGTTTGATAGCTCTCTTCAAATCAGTAAGGCAAGATTAGACAGGGAGTAGTATAAACTCCTTCTGCTAACATTGTAAATTACCTTGAAATTTAAAGCAATGCTTTATATCATGTGTGACAAGAAAAAGATAACTTTATCTCGCTTGAGGATAAAAATGACACCGAAACAGAAATATCTTTTTGACCTACGTGGTTATCTGCATTTAGAGAACGTCCTAACACCGCAAGAACTTAGCAACGCACAAGCAGCCATTGAAAAGCTCGTCCAAGCATCACCAGATGAATTACCACCCGGAATCAGTCGCGGTGGCGAGGGATTCTCAAACGGGTTCTCTGCCGATAAATCGCTTGAGGCATTGACACTACATCCCACCACATGGCCCATCATCAAAGAACTGACTTGGAATAAACCTCGCTTCAACCGTGGTTCACTTGTTGTGAATACACATGAGCGGCAGGAGATGACCCCACTCCACTGTGCCCGCGAAGGTTTCCGCTGGACGCGACGCTACGGCGTCAAACACGATCAAATCTTTACGAACGACATTGTTTGTTTCTTCTATTTCACAGATGTCCATCCGGGAGACGGTGGTTTGATCGTCCTACCGGGTTCCCATAAAAGCGAGTTTGAACGTCCAGAGAATCTTTTTTTTCCTGAACCCGACAATCCAGATGCCCCACTCCATCCTGCCATCGTTAATGTGACACCAAAAGCAGGAGACGTTGTTATGATTACTGAGATGTTGACACACGGTGTGCTGGTGTGGAAACCGAAAGATAGAGATCGGCGATTCCTAATTCTACGATATAAAACCCAGTTTTTCCAAGATGAACGTGGTCTCCGCGATCCCTTCCCACCAGAAGTAATGGACAGACTCTCTCCAGAGACAAAAGCGTTAGCAGCCCACGGTTCAGAATGGGAAATAAAGGATCTTGTCAAACAGGAGAACGTGACGTTAACCGTATAGACAGGATTTCAAAAAATACACAATGCTCAAAGAGTTAACGAAAAAGGAATGGTTGTCTCTCTTAAATATCCCTGAGAATAGAATACCGACCGTTTTAATCCTGCGAGGAACACGGAACCTAAAGGTTAATTACACTAAACACAGCACTTTTTTCACAGACGTTTTTGAAGTCGGTTCACCCAACGGTATTTTCGAGGATGTGCTAATCGGCACCTATAAAAATATAGATATAGGTTACGCTTCAGTGTATGGAGATGCGATGGCATCTGAGGTCACACATCTTTTCGGTGTGTTGGGAACCTCTTTAGTAATCCAAACGGGCTGTTGTGGCGCGCTAACCGATAGCATTCAAGCAGGCGACCTCGTTTGTGTAACATCCGCATATTGCGGTGAAGGGGCAGCGCAGTATTATTTACCAAATAAACAGGAAATCCATGCTTCACCTGAACTCATTGAAAGGACGTTCTCTTCATACACCGCTTCTGTCCCTATACACAAAGGTCGAATCTGGACGACATCGGCACTACTTGCAGAGGGAACAGCGGAGATCCAAGACTGGTCACATCAGGGTTACATTGCCGTAGACATGGAAACGGCGAGCACTTTTGCGGTCGCGGAGTCCTTTGGGATGCAACGTCTGTCGTTGTTGTTTGTTTTTGATAATCCGGGTCAAGGCGAACATATTCTCTTGAGCGATACCGAAAAGCAGAAACGAAGATTAGACGGAGAACACGCTCTGATTGACACGGTTTTTGCCATCATAGAAAACTACGAAAATGGAAATCGTTAGAGCAGAACTCACCAATGCCGATGTCCTCGCTGAACTGAACAAGCATCTTATTGAGGACGAACAGCACCCTGAGCCGATGGACATAGACCAACTCACACATCGGATGCGAGAATGGTTGGCAACTGAATACATCTGCTATATCGCAAAGGAGAACGGACACATTATCGCTTACTGTTTATACAGAGACGACGGTGACTACTACTACATGCGACAGTTGTACGTAGACAGAGCACACCGACGTAAAGGCATCGCTACGCGATTACTTGATTGGCTGTATGAAAACGTATGGACGGATAAAAAAGTCAGATTGGATGTACTCGCCCACAACGAAGATGCCGTTGCCTTTTACAAACGATACGGCTTTAAAATCGGCGTTTTTAGAATGGAAAAATAGAAATCGTGAGGAAACCAACAATGAAATACGATGAAACGAATCGCACCTTTGATTGTGAACCGACACTGACCGATACACAGGTGCTACAGTATTGTAGGGAGGGCTACCTGCAACTCCAAGGGGTTGTCCCTGATGAAATTAACCAGCGCACGTGCGATTATCTAAACGGCGACCTGCCGATAAATCCATGCTTTATGCCAGAAGGACTCACACATGCAGATTTAGAACGAATGCGGGACACACACGAACCAAGCCCCATTCTGCTGGAAGATTGGTACATTGAGCATGTACTGATGAATCGCGAACTCGCTGGAGCATTGCGATCGCTACTCGGTAAGAATGTTGGATTACCGGTGTTGGTCAGTAACCATCGTGTTGAGTGTCCGATGCCTGCGCAAGGGTGGCATCACGATGCCGATCACGTCTTTGGACCTGAAACTAATTTCGTTGAGGTTTTCTACTTCCCACAAGATACGCCTATAGAGCTGGGACCGACGGAAATTCTACCCGGTTCGCATATCCGTTCCACAAGTCGAGACATATCCGAAAAAGGCATTTCAAGCGAAGGACCCGCTGGTTCTTTCGTTATTCACTCGCAGAGTATCCTACACCGTCGGGGAGAGTCAACTGCGGAAGGATTACGCCACATGCTGAAATATAGTTATTGGCGGACAGTACCACCGACACGGGATTGGAAGGAAGAACCCGATTTCGATCTCCAAATGGCAGAGTATGGTGGACACGGCGTTGCGAGATATGTGGCACACATGTTCTATTGGTTATGCGGTAAGGGAGATGAATTCCGTCTTATCGGTGGGCAAGCGTGGCCATGGTCGAGTGTGAATCAAATCGGCCCCTCCTACGGCTTCGGGCACAAAGACGGATATCTACCCAACTGGCGGAAAGACAATCCAGACGATTACGCAGTGCCGTAGATGGAGCAATTCATACCTGTATTTCACCGGATTATTTCCACTTCGCTGTCATGATCGTAGGTATGCCCGCGTCGTTCGCTATTGACATCTTGTCGCGTGCAAATCCATTCCTCCGTGATAAACTCCCACTCCGGCGGGATCAGCCAACCGTGTCGCGTTTCGACACTCACCTCAATACTATCTGAAGGCACGGGAAACTCTGGGTCAGCAAAGACATACTCAATCTTTTTCAGATGCCACTGCCTGTATTCTGAATCCCACGCCTCGTAGATACGTTTGGTAACGGTGCGGAGTAGATCGTTTTCGTCTCGGTAAAGGGAACGAATTTCACTGACAACCATCTTGCACTCCCATCACTTCATTTTTTCATCCAATTCTACTACAAAAACAACATATTTTGTCATTTAATAATTAAATACAACATAAACAGTATATAAAAACGACAATTTTTGTGTTCCTTATATTATAATCGCACAGAACTATGCAGTTTTATAGTAAAACCCACAATTACCTTTACATTGGCGAGGTAAGAATACCTCGCCAGCGACGGTGAAGTATCAAAACCTACCATGTCCACATATTTTCGGGTTTGACTATAAGAAATAGATTTATCTATGTGAAGGTATTCTGTTGATGGACGTCCGGAAATGTAAAGCAAAGACAAATTTTGCCGCGTGTGGGCAAAATTTAGTCTGGGAATAGACGAAATCCATTCCTTGTATTACATTCTTGTTCGAGACAGGGGACGCGCACCCGACAAGTCTGCGGATCAGTGGCTATGACGATAGTCTGTGTGATGCAATGGCGGGATGTTGTGTACGAGTAGGGAGTGAAAATTGAAACGACCTGCGCGATGATGCACAGGTCGATATCGGGGTTAACTCTAAAAATATAAACTTGTTTCGGTTGTAAATTCCAAGCTAATACGTCCCTGTTCTACAGAAGTTCTGAAGAGCGCCCGGACTGATTCCAAGTCTATTCCCGGGTTTTCATACTTGAGGCGGAGGTACTCTACAACTATCCAATATATGGAAGACGCCCCCAATACATGGGTTTCACTCCCAGGAGGTCGTGATTCGTTATATATAGTGGGTAGGTAAAAAATTTCAATCCACGCTTTCTCTTTTTCCAGCCCGGCTTCTTCTGAAAAGATTGTTGTCAGATCATCTTTAAGACTATCAATTTGTTCCGGCGTGAGAAGGAGTTCTACATTTCGGGTACGCCAGTTAAATGATGTACGCCAACCAGTTGTCAACAGAACGTTGACCCGATCGCTGATTCTGTTAGTAGCCCGTACGGCTCGGACCAATGGGCTGTTGCCGAAAAGTCCTGCCGCTTCTACTGCCTCTACCTCACGCTGCAGAGGCGTTCTGTCGTCGGGCGGTGCCTCTATCGTCAGCAGATCACTCACAAATGGGTCCCGACGGACATATACCGAAAACTCACCACTGGCACCCGATGGGATATCCACCTGACATCTGAACACCTTTGTACCTTCAATAGGTTGGCAGTCGCCATCTCTGATGGTAGAACCACGGCGAAAAATATCAAACTGTCTATGTCTGCTGTCTATGATATAGCGAATGTTCGGCAGTGCGGACGAATGGTTTCCAGGCTCGAAGGTCACGTCATCGGAAAATACAACCTTTGTAAAGACCGCTTCACCGGCGAAAACTGTTCCTTCGTCAAGTGATTGGATGAGGTCCGAGTCGCTGTAATAGCTCATTTCCGTCACAACGGGCGGTAGCATCTCTTCGGGTTCAACAGGCGATTCTACGGGCATCTCGATTGTGGTAGCTTCCACAGTTTCAGCGACTTCTGTGCCTTCTGGTGTCTCGCCTACCTGCGTTTCGGGTGTTTCGGTAACTTCTGCAGGGTCCGTGGATTCCGCAGGAGTTTCTTCTGTAGCTGCCTCCGTTTTCATGTCAGCAACCTTTGTTATCTCCGGCATTTTATCGGGTTCTGCCGTGAGGTCTCCCATCACAGGTTTTACCATGGTTTGCGTTTCGTCGCAACCGATGATGAACGTTACCGCACTGATGCACAGGGCTATAAGTAAATACAAAGCTACAAGTTTCAATAGTCCTTCCTCATGTTTATATGTGTAAAAGCAACTGTTATTCATCATTTCATATCAATCTTTCAGACATAACAATCTGTAAATTATAATACACCATTACGACTAAATTATTCAATATCTAACCCCACAGAAAATAAAATTCGTAAACAGAGGTAGACACTATTTTTCCGAAATAACAAGCATCTGATTCGTTTCAACGTTCCGTAAGGTTTGGACTTTACCACAAAGCCATCGTACCGTCAGTGTATCAACCGATGTCGCATTCTCCAACCCGATATGCAGACGGAGATCATTTTGACTGAGGTAACCTGAACCGCTTTTCACCTCACGGATCTGAGTTAAGCCTCCAGAAACAACCGTTACCCGTGCTCCAATTCCATCTCGGTTGCAATGCGTACCGATTAACTTGACACCTAACCATTGTGCTGTGTTGCTGCTGTCGTTTCGCAAAACCGTCGGTAAATCTTTTAGGTTAGAGACAACGACATCTATATCTCCATCGTTATCAATGTCGCCAAACGCCGCGCCTCGACTGACCTTCCGCATCGCCATTGCCGGGTCAGCGACTTCCGAAAAATTGACACCTCGGTTACTCAGAAAAAGTTGATTCGGTTGTGCATAGGTACCAATCGGATCAATCTCGGCAATATTGTCATCAAGGTGTCCATTGGCAATAAACAGATCCAACCACCCGTCATTATCGAAATCGACGAAATCTACACCCCATGCCAAATAGGGGAGACTCTTCTCACCGATACCCTTAGCAAAACTGACTTCAGTGAAAAAACCGCTCTGTGCGTTGTGATAGAGGCTGTTCGTCTGGTCTTGAAAGTTTGTAATTACAATATCAAGATAACCGTCATTGTCAAAATCGCCAAGATTCGCGCCCATTCCGCTATAGGCACGTCCCTCTTCACTCAAGGCAACGCCTGAAAAAAGTGCGTCTTCCGTCATTTTAACAGCGTCTGGATTGTTGCGATAGAGAAGATTCGGTGTGGTATCGTTCGCAACAAAAATATCAACATCTCCATCGTTATCCATATCACCACAGACAACACCTAATCCCTTGCCAGTCGCTTCGTTTAGACCTACCTTTTCCGACACATCCGTGAAGGTGCCATCGCCGTTGTTCAGGTATAGCACATCTGAAACACCGAGCAATGCTTCCGGCGTGCAATACGTCCGAATTCCTTGTCGAGTGCATTCTGGATTTGTCTCTGGATCAAACTGCACATAGTTAACGATATAGAGATCCAAATCACCGTCAGTATCAACATCTACAAAAGCACATCCGCTACTGAATTGGTTGCCAGTCACGCCAGCCTGCTCGGAAACATCGGTAAAAGTGCCGTCGCCGTTGTTGCGATAGAGGATATTAGTGCCGTAGTTCGTCACATAAAGATCAGTGAAACCGTCGTTGTTATAGTCGCCGACGCAGCATCCTAACCCATAACCGGTATCGCCAACGGATGCCTGTGTTGTTACATCGGTGAAGCTGCTACCATCGTTGCGATAGAGACGGTTCGTTGGCAAGGCAGGAGAAATCATCCCAGGCAAATCGCTGCCGTTGACCAGATAGAGATCCAAATCGTTGTCATTGTCAAAATCGAAAAGGGCAACCCCACTGCCGATCGGCTCAATGAAGTACTTCTGTCCGCTCTCACCGTTAGCATGAAGAAAATCAATACCGAGTTCCGTTGTTATATCGGTGAAACGGACGCCACCAGCTTGTTGCGCCTTCAGGGACTGTGGCACAGCGTGAAGGATAACAACAATTAAGAGCAGCCCTACTGTGGATATCGTCAGTTTTTTGTAACGCATAGTCTGTGTATATGCTATAATGGTCATCAGTTAACGGTTATCGGTTGTCAGTTCAGAGGTTTCCTTACACGGAAACTCCTTGACTGATAACTAACAACTGACAACTACAAAAGGAGTCGTTCCTAAACCCATCAAAATATAGATAACTCTATATATTTCTTGATATATCTACGGAAACGCCATAAAAAGTAAATATATCCTTGGGCGAAGCGTCATGTGAGGCGGTATCTCTAAAAACCATGATACCTTCTACAAAACCGCATGACCCGCACCACCCGCGACGTCGAAGCGGTATAGAAAACTACGACGCTTGGCAAAAGAGAGAAGAGGCGTTAGTGTTTCGGCACTAACTTTGTGGGTTCCACCACATCACACGTTCCTTGTGACGTGCAAGCCGAGTCTTATTTCTGACGACGTATCAGACTACCCTGCTAATACTCAGGCTTAGACACTGGCGAGTGTCACAACAGGGGATTAAGGACCCTTTAAGAATTCTATGGATTTCTCCAGAAAAACATAGGTTTTTAAGAACAGAACTTCTAATGGCTAATACGCTACGTTTTGGCGTTGTCGGTTTAGGTATGGGTATGAACCGATCCAATATGATTCACGAGACAGACGGTGCGGAGCTTGTCGCTGTGGCAGACCTCGTCGAAGAACGACGCAAGACGGCTGAAGAACGCTTCGGATGTGAAAGCCACGACGATGCGCTTGAGATGTTCGATCGCGACGATATTGACGTGGGAATGATTATGACCCCAAGCGGACTCCACGGAAAATTCGGAGAAGAAGCAGCACGCCGCGGTAAACACGTCATCACCACCAAACCGATGGATGTCAGCGTTGAAAATTGCAACTCCCTTATCAAAACCTGCGAAGACAACGATGTCAAACTGCTCGTCGATTTCGGCGAACGCTACGGTACGCACAATCGTCAAATCCAACAAGTCCTCGAAACAGGTGGGCTTGGTAGACCACTCCTGTGCGAACTCCGTATGAAGTGGAAACGTCCCGATAGCTACTACGTCGGTTGGCACGGCACGTGGAAACTCGACGGTGGTGGTTCCATCATGAACCAAGGTGTGCATTATGTCGATCTGATGCTCTGGTTCATGGGTCCCGTCAAACGGGTTATCGGCGCACATTTCGACGTCTACGATCACGAAAATTGTGAAACTGAGGACATGACTTCAGCGATTCTCGAATTTGAAAGCGGTGCGCTCGGTCACGTCCTGACAACAACAACATTCCCCGGTAGCAGCGTCTCAATGATTCACGTCCACGGCGAAAAAGGCATCGTCGGACTCGGACCGGATATATGGGAATTCGCCGATGATGACGAACCGAATATTGAACTCTCGCCTTATCCAAGCAACGTGATTGAGGATGCCATCCAAGTCATCAACGACGGGGGTTCACCGGCAGTTGACGGCTATGAAGGAAGACGTTCCGTCGCGCTCAATATGGCAATCTACGAATGCGCACGCACCGGCAAATCAGTTGAATTGTCATAGATCTTTCTGTGAGGCGGGTCGCTGTACCCGCCTATTTTCCCACCTTGTTTCAATCCTCCAACCCACATCCCATTTGCAATTCGGTCAAAAATTCAGTATAATATTTAGTTGAAACACATAAAGAAATCAACTGACACACAACCGGCAAAAACCCATGAAAACCGCAAAACTGATTACGATGGGCTGTAAGGTCAATCAATACGATACGCAATCCATGCGCGAGACCCTTTCCCGCAACGGATATACCGTTCTCGACGACGAGACTTCGCGTCAACAGGCTGACCTTTATCTCATCAATACATGCACCGTAACAAACACCGCCGATCAGAAGGCACGGCAAGTCATTCGGAGAGCGATCCGACAGCATCCGAACGCGAAAGTGCTTGTCACGGGATGTTATGCTGAAAGCGACCGAGAAGCGATCGAAGAGATACCGGGTGTAACATTTGTTTTCGGCAATCGAGAAAAGGCTGATTTTCAGGACTATCTCGATTTATTACACACCGAAACACCATCTCCAACTACAGAGGCGGTTGACACGCCGAACCCACTCCTCTCCATAGAACCCGTACAGCACGACGCTATCCGCGAACACGCACGCTTTAGCAGTGGCGTGAGCGAGGCTGGTAAACGGACACGTGCTCTCATCAAGGTACAAGACGGGTGCAGTGCATTTTGCACCTATTGCATCATCCCCTACGTACGCGGTCGAATGACAAGCCGTTCACTCAACGACATCGCCGATGAAGCACACCGCATCGCCGACAGCGGTATCAAAGAGGTCGTCATCACTGGCGTGCATCTGGGTGCTTACGGTGCAGACACCAACAGAGACAAAGATATCGCCGACATCTTAGAATACATCCACGACATTGATGGCATTGAACGGATTCGATTTAGCTCAATCGAACCGATGTATTTCCCAGATACCCTTGGTGAACGGATGGCGGCACTTCCCAAATGTATGCCCCACTTCCACCTACCACTCCAAGCCGGTTCAGATGCCATCTTACGTCAGATGCGTAGGCGTTACACAACGGCACAATTCGCACATCTCGTTGAGAACTTACGACGCGTCTTTGGCGACGATGTAGGGATTACCACCGATATTATGGTCGGATTCCCGGGTGAAACGGACGCACACTTTGAGGAATCATGTCAATTTGTTGAAGAGATCGGATTCAGCCAACTCCATGTGTTCCGTTACTCCCCCCGAAAAGGCACCCCCGCAGCGACTTACCCCGATCAGGTATCACCGCACGTTTCCGCTGCCCGCAGCAAGGCAATGATAGCACTCGGTGAACGCCTCAACATAGCATTTCGACAACGGATGCTTGGGAAAGAGAAAGAGGTGCTCATCGAAGCGAGCAGAGAAGGGAAAGATAACCATCTCGCCGGTTTTACAGATAACTATCTACGGGTCCTTGTAGATGCGCCAGAGAGTGCGATTAACCAGATTCAGCGCGTCACGCTGGGTTCGTTAGAAGGGGACTGCATCACTGCCGCCTAACCTTCAAGACTCCTCCGCTTTTGCCTTTAAGTCATAGAGAATATTCACCGCATCCAAGGGTGTTATCTGCGTGAGTTCCAACCGTTGAATCTCTTCGACGAGTGGATGCGTTTTGGGTGTAAAGAGTGCCAGTTGCAGCGAATCGCTTTGCATTGTTTTTCGTGAGACGCGGCGGCGCGGTTTCGGCATTGTTGGGTGTGCTTTTGGCGATTGTCCAGTCGCACCGTCTGCTTCAACGCTGAGGTTATGTTGTTCAAGCACCTCAAGTATCTGCTGTGCGCGTGCAATCACGGCTTGGGGCAACCCAGCGAGCCGTGCGACGTGGATTCCATAACTCTGATCTGCTCCACCCGGAACGACTTTTCGGAGAAATGTTACCTTCTGCCCATCTTCATGGACAGCGACGTTGTAATTCTTTGCACGTTTATATTTGCTGGCAAGTTCTACCAACTCATGATAGTGCGTCGCGAAAAGGGTTTTCGCTCCCATCCGCTTTTCATCTAAGAGATACTCCGAAACCGCCCATGCGATGCTGAGTCCGTCGAATGTGCTGGTGCCGCGACCGACTTCGTCAAAGATGACAAGGCTATTGCGGGTCGCATTATTGAGGATATTCGCCGTCTCGTTCATTTCAACGAGGAAGGTACTCTGCCCCATCACGAGGTTGTCCGACGCACCGACCCGTGTGAAAATTCGGTCTACCAGACCAATTTTCGCCGCGGACGCAGGCACGAAACACCCGATTTGCGCCATTAAAACGATAAGTGCCGTTTGACGGAGATAGGTGCTCTTGCCGCTCATATTCGGTCCCGTGATGATGTGCAATTGCTCGTCATCGCAGTTGAGCATTGTATCATTAGGCACAAAACCCTCTTGCGTGAACAGCTGCTCAACCACCGGATGTCTGCCATCACGGATAACGATTTCGTCTACTGCTGCCACGGTCGGCTTAACATAGTTATATCTCGATGCGATATAGGCGAAATTGGCAAGCACATCGGTCATTGCGACTGCTGCTGCGATATTCTGAATGGCTTCTGTAAACTTCGATACTTCATCACGAATCTGACAAAAGAGTTCATACTCCAACGTCTGTATCCGATCTTCTGCGTTCAGGACCTTCGCCTCCTGCTCCTTGAGTTCAGGTGTGATGAACCGTTCGGAATTCCGAAGTGTCTGCTTGCGGATATAGTGATCAGGCACCATGTGTAGATTCGGTTTCGTCACATCAATATAATAACCGAAAACCTGATTGAACCCGATCTTCAAGGACTGAATACCGCTCTGTTTGCGTTCCTCTTCTTGCATAGCAGCTATCCACTCTTTTCCTTGCCCCACAATCTGCCGAAGTTCATCAAGTTCCTCGCTATAACCGTCGCATATCACACCACCCTCGCGAATTGTCGCCGGTGGGTCTGGATGGATACCACGTTCAATCAACTCGACCAACTCTGGCAGCGTATCTAATGTGTTATTGAGGGATACCAACAGCGAACTACTGCAGTTCTGCAGCTGCACCTTGACATCAGGAATCAGGTGAAGGGAATCCTTGAGTGCATGCAGGTCGCGTCCATTCACAGATCCGAGACTGATACGTGAAATGAGCCGCTCAATATCGTACATCTGTCCGAGTGCCTCACGCAATTCCTCCTGTAAGTTAATCTGGATTTTCAGTTCATCAACTGCGCCGAGGCGCTCCTCAATCCCTTTGTCGTCAAGCAGAGGTTGTAAGAGGCACTGACGCATCTTCCTACCCCCCATCGCTGTCACCGTCTGATCGAGGACTTCAAGGAGTGTGCCCTTTGTGGAACCGTCGCGAATGGAGGCAGTAAGTTCGAGGTTGCGCTGTGTATCAGCATCCAACACCATGAAATCCGAAAGTGTGTAAGTCTGGAGAGAGACGATGTGTTCAACTTCCTGTTTCTGCGTCTCGTTCAGATAATAGATGAGCGCACCCGCAGCAGAAATAGCAGTTGGAAGGTGTTCGCATCCGAATCCATCAAGCGAAATCGTCTGGAAATGTTCAAGGAGCTCCGATCGAGCGGTATCCGATTCAAAACGCCAATCGGGTAAAAAATTAAGCGTCGCTTTGAGTTCAGTTTTGAGGCGATCAAACATCTCTTCATCCTCGAAAGTGTCAGAAAACAGACACTCTTTCGGAGAAAATCGGTGAATCTCTGCCCAGAGACGTGAGGGATCCGCAAGTTCGGTCACCTGAAACTCGCCTGTAGAGAGATCGGCAACAGCAACGCCGTAAGTGTCTTTATTGAGATAGATGGAGACGATGTAGTTGTTCAGTTTATGTTCAAGGACTTTCGGATCGGTAACCGTGCCGGGTGTAACGATTCGGACGACGTCGCGTTTGACAAGTCGGTTTTCATCTCTTGCGAGTTTTGCGTCCTCGGTCTGCTCCAAAATGGCAATTTTATGTCCTGCTTTAACGAGTTTGTAGAGGTAGGAGTCAAGTGCGTGGTGTGGGATACCCGCCATCGGCGGTGGAGGGGATTGCTGATTTTTATGGCTTCTTGCTGTTAGTGCGATCTCAAGCACACGAGCAATAAGTTCTGCATCTTCAAAAAAGGCTTCATAGAAATCGCCGACTCGGCAAAGGAGAATCGCATCTCCGTGTTGTTTTTTTACCTGTTTATAGAGTTCCATTAACGACAGATCGGACTGTCTCGAACGTGCCATGTAGTTTTCCTTGGTATGGTGTGTGTTTGTCTATTATGCGAAAGGTAATTCTTAATACCATACCATATCCTGGATTTTATGTCAAATAGATGTCAGTTTTCAGTTGTCGGTGATTAGTTGTCGGCGGATGGTTGTCTGAATCAGGATTTTCAGGATTTAGAGGATTTGCAGGATGAGAAACCAGTGATAAGCGGTCGCTATTAGGAGATCGGTTCTACAAGAAATTTCCAATGAGTTCCGTAGGAACGGCATGTTTATAGAAAAAATGTTGGAAAAAAGAATCCAGCCCTGTAAGGGCGGCATTTGTAACGAGTTTCTGTGAAGAGTACTATGAAAATTTCGGAGTAGGAAGGAACATCTTTGTGGAAAGCGGCAATGATTTTACTTTCTCAATTTTTTAGACGAAAGGTTCAGTTGACTTCAATTTCTGCGTCACGAGTGTGTGAAGGCTCATTCCTGCTTTTTTAGCTTCCTCCGTCAGGGCGTGATAAAGTTGTTCATCAACTGGAACATTGAACGGTCCATTATATCCTTGCCGCGAGGGTGCTTTCGGAATAGGTTCATCATGCTTTTGATAACTTTCTTTAACACCTTTCCAAGCGACTGCAAGTTCCCTTAAAGCGACCTCTGGAGTATCTGAAAATGCAGACACATTGGGCATCTCAACAAAATGGGCTAAATAATCGCCGTCTTCATCGAAAAACACATTAACTATGAAACCATCAAAATCGTCGTGGTTATTCTTTTTCATCTGCTTGCTTCCAATTACAAGGTGTCTCTCCGGTTCATACTATAATTTTAATTGATTACCTGACAGAAATCAAGCGTATTTCGCGTTGCAAAACGTTCTAGACACATGCCGCCCCGCTGGGGCTAAAGAGTGGTAGAGCACCACGTAACTATAGACATGCCGCCCCGCTGGGGCTAAGAGTGAGGAAAGGAATGGTAAGGGAAAATTGGCGAGGTTGGGAAACCTCGCCAGCGGTGCAAAAAGATTTATAGTTGGAAGAACAAACTACTGCATCGGTGAAAACGGTGCGGGCAGCAGGAGTTTGCTCTCTTGTGTGATGGGTCTGACCGAGCCTTTAGGGGGCCAAACTCCCTGCTCCCGCGTTTCTGCTCGGATCCGAGAGCGTTCCTCAAAACTCTTATATGCCCAGACATGGATAAAGTTGTTAGTGCCACCGTATTCCGAGTACCAGCAACCCGCCAGTGGCGAGAACTCCAAGCGATCAGGGATAGCCGCGCTCCACGCCTCTAAAACCTGCGGCATGCCTTCGGGCGGATAGGTGTATACACGCATTTCATATATCGGTCCGATGTCTTTTTCACCCAAAGGTTCCATAAACGGAGCAGGTAAAAAAATCTCAGATACCATAGACACGATGAGATCACTTGTATCGGGGGGCCATATCGGGTTAGGTCCGGCTTCCGCTGCGCGTCGGATTTCTGCCCGCTGCTCCAAGCTTTCGTAGGGCCATACGGCGACCATCTGATTCAAGGGGCCAACCTCGGTATACCAGTGCGCACCGAGTTGTGATAATTCTTGGCGTGCCGGTAATTTTTCGCCAAAGCGGTCCCAGTATTCGTTAAGTTGACCGAGTTTCAGATTGTAGGTTCTTATTTCGTGGATCATGCTATCCCTCCCGCGTTGGTCGGTTGAGTCTAATGTCAATTCAAGATAATTGTGATGATACCCTAAAATGTGACAGGTGTCAAGTTTTCCTTGACGACAGGTGCTATCTGTGTATAATGAAAGTAAAATTTAGCACGGTTTTCAGAAGGAATTCAGATGCCAAATCCAGGTCCCAATCTGCTATATATCCATTCCGATCAGCAAGACCCGTACGTAACGGGCTGCTACGGCGATCCGTTAGTACAGACGCCTAACCTCGACAAACTTGCCGCCGAAGGTGTAGTATTAGAAAACGTCTATTGCCCGTCTCCGATCTGTGTGCCGTCTCGGATGTCGATGCTAAGCGGACGCTACCCTCACGAAAACGCCGTGTGGACGAATAGCCATATCCTCGATTCTGGGATTCCCACTTTCGCACATGCGATGGGTGCAGCGGGGTACCAACCTGTGCTCATCGGACGGATGCACTCACTCGGACCGGATCAGCTTCACGGGTATGCTGAACGCCTCGTCGGTGACCACGGTCCGAACTATCACGGTGGAAGTGGTGTCGATCACGGCGAACTCTCAGGGACAGCAGGACCTGCGCGTGTGAGTCTCGAAAAATCTGGGGCAGGTCAGAGCGCGTATCAAGTTCACGATGAAGATGTAACTGCTGCGACGGTCGATTACCTCAATCGCCTCGGTGTCCAGAAACGGGCAGGACTTTTAGACACGCCGTTTTCGATTTCTGTAGGGTTCATGCTGCCACACCAACCTTTTGTTGCGCGTCAAGAAGACTATCAACTTTACGAAGGACAGATGACGATGCCTCAAAACCCTGAACCTTTTTCAGAGGCGTTGCATCCACACTTCAGATCGTGGCGTGAAAAGTGCGGGATTGTTGAGGTATCCGATGCCGAGATTATCCGAGCACGGACAGCATATTGGGCGTTGGTAACACGTATGGACGTGATGATTGGACAGATTTTGGATGCGCTCCGAGAAAACGGGTTAGACGAGAACACATTGATTCTCTACAGTTCGGATCACGGCGAACAGGTCGGCGAACACGGGCTTTGGTGGAAACAGACCTTTTATGAACACTCAGCAAAAGTCCCAGCAATCCTATCGTGGCGTGGCACTCTACCGGAAGGCGTCCGATGCGATCGCGTTATCAGTGCGCTGGATTTAAACGCAACGATGCTTGATGCCCTCGGTGCACCCACTCTGCCGCATTCACGTGGACGGAGCACCTTACCGCTTCTCAGAAACGAAGACACACAATGGGAAGACATCGCTTTCTCTGAATACTGTACCGACGATGGCTGCTATCATCGAATGGTTCGAGAGGGGGATTGGAAACTAAACTACTATCACGGACAACCGTCGCAGCTTTTCAACCTGAAAGAAGATCCTAACGAGTTGCACGACCGCGCAAACGATCCTACATGCCGAGACGTTCTGCGAGACTTAACAGAAAAGGTTTTAGACGGTTGGGATCCAGATTGGGTCGCAACACAGATAGCAGCGAAACGGGCAGACACGCAGCTTCTCGGTAGATGGGGACGCAATACACAACCAGCAGATCAGTATCGTTGGAATCTGTTGCCAGAGATGGATTATTTGGATTGAGTTGACAAGGACATAGTCTTGAATAATTTTCATGCAAGAGGAGGGACAAAATGGCGAACAGTCCAATACTCAAAGGTGAACGTTTTAGTGAAGAAAAGACAAAAGAGATTGCCGAACAATTCTTTCGTGATGGGTTCGTTTACATTCCCGGTGTGCTGACCGAAGGAGAGGTCATCGCACTCCGAGAGAAAACCGATGAATTCTTCGCAGATCCGCAACTCGCTGACCGGACAAATCCTCACCTTGCGGATGTCAGATACATCCAGATGGGAGCACACGCTGATTCTCAGGAGTCAATGCCCTTTATCTTACGAAACACGATTGAACTCGACCCAATCTTCCGGGATATGCTCCTCCGAGAGCCGATCCTGAGTTTGGCAGAAGCAATCGTCGGTGAGAACTGCAAGTTTTGCGGTCAGAACGTCCTACGCAACCTTCCTGGACTCTCAATTGACCGATGGCATGTAGATGGTTCGGTGCACTTCCCTGTCACCAAAGAGATGCCGCGCCACGATCCACGGCTACGGATGCCTGTGATGTGGTTTACCGTCCAGATGGCGTTGAACGATATTGACACAATTGAGGAAGGACCGACGCAATACGTTCCCGGTAGTCATTACTCTGGTCGTAATCCAAACGATCAGGAAAATCCTGAATTTGAGGGGAATAAGCCGGTCTCTATTCTCTGTAAAGCGGGAGACATCTACTTGCAGGATCCACAATGTTGGCATCGCGGTGCGCCGAACCTTTCCAATAAGACGCGTTATATTATACAATCACAGTATGCGGCGTATTGGGCATACTGGCGGTTTAATCTTTGTAACGGTGTACCTGTGCCTGAAGATGCGCTCGAAGGTGCAAGCGACCAGTTGCTGAACCTGTTGGGCCGCCCGCGTCCGAGTGAAATGAATTGAGGAAAAAGAACATGTCAGAAACACCATTGCACTTCAAAACGATTACCGAGATTGCGGAAGGGATTGCTTCCAAGCAGCTATCACCCGTAGATGTTACGACTGCGATGTTGGAGAGGATAGAAGAACTCGACGGTCAACTGAGAAGTTACGCCACAGTGATGGCAGATCATGCCATGGCTGCGGCGCAGAAGGCGGAACGGGAGATTGTAGCGGGATCGTATCGCGGTCCACTCCACGGCGTCCCTATTGCAGTGAAGGATCTCTGTTTCACGAAGAGTGTTCGCACGATGGGTGCAGCAAAAGTACTCGCCGATCATGTGCCTACATTTAATAGCACAGTTGTCACAAAACTTGAATCAGCAGGTGCCGTCCTGCTTGGCAAACTCAATCTGACCGAAGGTGCGATGGGGGGCTATAACCCTGAATTTGACATTCCCAAAAATCCGTGGAATCCCGACAGGTGGACGGGTTCGTCATCAAGTGGATCGGGCGTTGCTACGGCAGCAGGTTTGTGTTCTGGTTCGCTCGGCAGCGATACGGGTGGTTCAATCCGCTTTCCATCGGCATCGTGCGGGATCGTCGGGATAAAACCGACGTGGGGTAGAGTGAGTCGTTACGGTGTGCTCGCACTTGCTGAATCGATGGATCATGTCGGTCCGATGACACGCAGTGTCGCTGATGCCGGAATTATGCTTGAGGCAATCGCAGGCTCTGACCCGAACGATCCAACTTCTCTACCAAACCCGGTTCCTAACATGCTTGAGGGAATTGGACAGGATCTCCAAGGTATCCGTATCGGGTTCGACGAACACTACGCGACGAACGATATTGACGTTGAACTCGCCGAAGCCGTGCGCGCCGGTGTGGAAGTCCTCGCCGATCATGGTGCTGAGATTGTTGAAGTACAATTGCCGGATGTGGATGAATACGTCGAAGCGTGGCCCACGCTGTGTTCTGCTGAGGCAGTATTGGCGCACGCAGCCACCTATCCGTCCCGACGAAACGATTACGGTCGTTGGTTCCGAGGATGGCTTGATATGGGGGCAGCAGTGACAGGTGCCGACTATGCAAAAGCGAACAATTTGAGAGCCGCTTGCACGGGGCATCTCAGACGGGTATTTGAGGAGATTGACGTGCTGGTCTGTCCATCTATGTCCGCACCGCCGCACGTTGTCACGGAAAAGATATTGTATGGAGGCTATGGAGCAAGAGATACGAAGTTCCAGCGGTTTACCGTGCCGTTTGACTACAACGGCGCGCCAACGCTATCTGTGCCGTGTGGCATGAATAGCGAAGGGCTGCCGTTGAGCATTCAATTTGTCGGAAAACACTTGACAGAGCCGCTGTTGTGTCAGGTCGGACACGCTTATGAAAGTGCCACGCCATGGCACAATCTCCATCCCGGCGTTTGAGGCTACTTCTGTGGTAGGTGATACCCCTCTTTCAGGGTCTCAATGCTGTAGAGGCAATTTTCTGCCGTGATATAGAGCGTCTTGCTCGTTTTGCCACGTCCAAACGCGACGTTGGTAGGTTTATTCGGCGTTTTGACGTACGCCAGTTCCTCACCTTCAGGCGTGTAGACATGGACTCCCATTTGGTTTTCATCACGCACCGCCAAGTAGAGATTCCCCTCAGCGTCAACAACCATACCATCTGGACCGTCATGTGGAGCATAATCAACGAGCGTTTCTCGGAAAGTCGCAGCACCTTCCGGTGAGAGATCGTATGCAAGCAGTGCCATATTTCCCTTACGCAGTGGTACATCATCCGGGTAGCTTCCCATCGCACCGTTGTCATGACTGATGACATAAAGGGTCTTTTGATCTGGCGAAACCGCCACACCATTCGGTTTACCCTGCATCCGTAACAACGAGATGAACAGAACCGTCTGGATCAATCCGATAGACGCCAAAGATGGGTTGCTCAACGGGTTCATGTCCGGCGTACCGAGGGTCGGTAAAATAGACGCGTCCCTGTTCATCAATAGACAAATCGTTCGGTGAATTGAAGGGTTTCCCGTTATACAGACCGGCAATAATTTCGCTCTTACCCGTTTTCATGTCCGTCCGAGTAATCCTGCGTCCTCCAAAATCCGCACCTTCTGCGACAACCAAACGACCCTGGGCATCAAACTTCGTTCCATTTGACATCCCACTGGGAGAACGGAAAACAGTCGTTTCGCCAGTTTCTGGATTGTGTTTCCAGATATTTCCCGCCTTCATATCCGTCTGATCCGTGAAGGTGATGTCGCTGAAATAGACCGTCCCATCTGGTGCGACGCTGACCCCTTCCGTGAAATGCGCACCGTTGAACAGTTCTTTAAGCTCGGCATCGGGTGCAAAGATGGCATCGTGGCTTGCAGCGTTTCCAATCAACGCAGGTGCTAATGCAAGGCCTGCAGCGACGGCACATGTGAGGGTTTGTGATACAAACATATTTCGCTCCTTCCAATTCCATTTCTTGAATGGAAAAATCCTATCACACATTCTGAACACTGTCAACCCATCGGGTGAGGACCGTGAGTTGTTGTCCCTTGACGGGCATGAGCGTAGACAGCATCTTGAATCTCAAGGATACGCACCGCATCAACAACCGTCGGTTCAAAGGTGCTTCCGTCCCGGATAGCATCAAATGCCCTCTCCATGATTCCCTGCATCCGCGCGCCGTGTGAGATGTCTTCGCTAAACTGAACACCATCGGTTGTATGAACTTCAATCAGAGGTTCACCGTTGCGACCGTATTGCTCAAACACTGACGCTTTCGTTCCGATGAATCGGAAGAAATGATCGCCACTCCGTGTACCAGATGGGTAGGTATAACCAGATTCAATAATTCCAGTGATACCGTCTTCTGTTCGAAGGACACCCATACCGCTATCCTCTACACGCCGACTATACATGGCGTTCGACATGACAGCACCGACAACCGTAATTTGCTGATCACCCACAAACTGGAGGAACGTATCAATACCGTGCGCCGCTTCGACTGCCCAGCATCCGCCACCGGATATACTCGGATCGTTGTGCCAAGCAGACGGCGTCGGGTCATAGCGAGATGGAGGGCCGTTATTCAGTCTGCTGCTATACAACACCAGATCTCCCAGACTCCCATCAGCGACCATCTCATTAACAACACTGACGATTCTGCTTGCCCGATTTGGTAATGTAAGTGCACTAAACACCCCGTGTTTTACGGATGCCTCAGCAGCAGGACGCAGCCGATCAGCACAATCAGCAAAGGGTTTGTCCAAGAGATAGGGGATACGCCGATCCACACATGCTTGGACGTGTGCTGGCATCTCAATATGTTTGCCCGCGACGAGTGCGGCATCGGGTTTACTTGCCTCAAGACACGCTGCTGCCATCTCATATCCGGGACACTGAAAATCATCCATTAACTGTTGTCGAGGTGCGGGTTCACTGTCCATAACCCCGACAATCTCGTGTCCCAGCCCCTGTGCGGTGCGTGCCATACTCCGCCCGTGATGACTATAGGAAAGAACAACCACCTTCATATTCGCCTCCTTCTTTCTAAATCCGGTTTCTAACCGAACTCTTTAACTGATAACTGACAACTATCTATAAAATGAATACATTAACACCCCGGTAAAGAGTCGAATGAGCACCCATACCCCACCTACTATGAATTCTCCGAGAATCAATCCGAGGAAGAGTGGGTAAGCCTTGCGATACAGACGAATACCACCGACTTTCAGCAGTATCGTTTTAACGCCCCAACTGATAAATATCGAAAACCAGAGTCTACCGATTGTTGACTTCTCGCCAGCAACCATATAAGCGGCGGGATGGAAGGGCCAGAACGGAAACAGCGTCCGTAGCCACCAGAAGAAGCCGGTAAAAAGGGCACCGATACCGATAAAAATTACCGCAGGAACATCGGTATCAACAGGATGATAGATCCAACTTTGCAACAGATTGTAACCACCCGTTCCGAGGTCGCTGACGACCCCGATCTGGTAGCCGACGACGAGGTATGCCCAAAACGAGGCGAGAATCCCAATCACCGCAGCGAACATCATCGCCACAATGAGCCTACCCGATCGCATACCCACCTCTTCAGCGAGTTTGAAGCCTTCAAGCGTGTGCGGCATTGGATGGGCGCGAGATCCTCTATTGAAGGTCAGATAGAGACGCATCATCGTTAAACTACCGTGCGAAATCAATCGGGTCCCGAAGATGTCAGTTAGGATATCGTGAGGCGTGGCGTAAGTCCGAATCGTCGGCGGTCCAACTTCAGCACGAATACGTGTTAGACTCATCGCCAAGAGGTAGTAAATTAGAAAGTAGAGCGCGATTGTCCAGAGTTCCATCCCACCTTGTCGCGAAAAGGCAAATAAAAAGAACAACCCGCAGACTAACCCGATTGCTGCCCAACGGTAGCGCATCGGCTCTCGACTGTCATCAATTTCACCCGGCGAATGGTAACCCCGAAAGACGTGTTTGAAAACAGCGAAAAAATAACGTCGTCCGCCCCAGAGCGCAAAACAGGCAAGCACGAGATAACCACCCATCACCTGTTGCCAATCGTACGGAAATCCGGGCATAACATCGAGTCCAAGCGCGCTACCCAATACCCGCTGCGCTTTCCAGAACCAGTAGAAAAACCAGATAGAAAAAGACATTTCCAACGGCATCAGATAGGCGAGTCCAACGGCAAATGAACGGATATAAACCGGGGTCCAGCCGATCGATTTCCACGGCTTTTGGGTGAAGTATTGACCGAGCTCGGCATGTCGAACAGGGACTTCGGGGATTTCTGGAAAAAGGACATGGAACCCATTGATTAGATTGATACCTCCGGCGATTGCAAATCCAAGCCACATCATCCTTGACTTAAATAGTCGTCCATCAAGTCTTGTCATTTCCAACGGCAATTGCACGATGGGGTACGTCAACCGCTCTCGCTCAATCCACTGCCGACGGAGAAAAACGTCAAGGCAGATCATTACCCAAATAAGGACGGTGAGAAAGATTGTCCACCAGAGAATTGGACGCAACCATCCCTTCAGATGCCCCATCGTGTAGATAGTACTCTCTCCGTCATAAAACGGGGTTAGACTTGCCTCATCGTTGGAGGTAAGCCACGGTGGGAGGTGCCGCCAGAAAAGCTGCTTCCACTCGTTTTCAGGTGTCGCAAACCAGAAAGCGTCTGTGATGGTCGGAATGACCGTTTGCATCATATCGTGTCCCGCGATTGCTGAAGAGAGCGAGAGCATCACAAAAACCGTCAAAAGTTCGCCTTGCCTCAGGGCAAACCGTGGCAGAAATCGATTGAGTAGAAGATTAAACGGGATAAGCACCATCAACGTAATAACTACGTTGTAGATGAGCGACATCGTCGTCGGGAGGGTGCTCCAAAACTTGAGGTGGTTTGCCATGATAAAGTAGGTATTCGGTGGAATCAGTAGCAAACCGATTATGATGGCACGGAACGTTACACCGGGATGAGGTCTTTGGTTTTTTAAGGTGGGATTCGCCATTATGGTATATTTTATATTACAAGTAACCTGATTTGGATTTTTTTGGTTGGAGAGATAGGTCTATAGCATGCTACATGGATAACCTCCTCTATTGTTATCGGAGATAATATCTTAAAATTGGGGTTGGCGTCAAGTTATTTTTTCGGTGGGGAATAGGGTCACAGACTCAGGATTGCGCGGATGTCATCCTCACAGATGAAGTCAACTGTTACGCCGTTTTGATGAAGTACGTCGCGGTAGTTCCACCACTTACTATCTACCGCTTGTAGGATGGGAGGTTTGTCTGAGTGTGCAAGTGAGACAGCGATAAATTTGCGATCTGCTGGATCGAAGTCATCCAACGCCGAATCCGTTGGGAACTCTTGGAAATCACTTTCCGAACCGCCAACAGGCGTAATAGAAACAAATTCGCACTGACTATTTTTGTTTGTTAATATCCACTGAAGAAATCTATCACCGACATCCGTACCACGGGAACGAAGATTCCGCATATACTCATCAAGAATTCTCCAATCGTCATCAAGAACCAATTTTGTCTCGCCGCTCATGACCTGTTGGAGTTTTTCCGTACACGTGAGTACACAAGTCGCGCAAGCCTGCTGAGATTTACCGTTGGCGACTACAGCAACATTCGTATCTACGACAAGGGTCACAAACCTTGCTCCTTCTTGCGCTTCATCTCGGCTTTGGTCTTTTCAACTAAATCGCCCGTTGCATCTCCGAAGAAGTTTTCCGGCCAATTCGTGATATTTCCATAATCATCCACGTTGAGTCTATCAATTTGGGATGTGCCTTCATTCATTTCGCAAAAATAGAAGGCAGTATCATCTGCCGAAAGTTGTTCCTCAGCGATACGTCGCATTAAACGCAGAATCAGATGTTCGCTGTGGCTTTCAAGGATAATTTGCAATTTTCGATTTTTTACAACTTCAATGAGTAAGTCAGCCAATTCCGATTGGACTTTGGGATGGAGATGTGCCTCAGGCTGTTCAAGGATAAGGATACTTCCTTCAGGCACATAATAGCAGAGAACCAATACCGGCAGAACTTGTGAAACACCAAAACCGACCTCGGTAAGTCGGACTTCGGGTCCTCCCTTGTACTTCGTTACGAGAAATTCATAATCTTTCCCTGTGCTGGAGATAGGATTAAGGCGATAGGAATCAATCAAATCCAACCGTTCTAACCATCTGGGAATCTGCTCCTCAGTGGATCGGAGTTGGAGCCGACCAGAAAAGATCGCGGCAACCATCTCCTCGCCATACTTCCCTACACCTGGTGAATACTCTCCCTGCCATGCATAATGACGATGAGGATATTCACGGAGAGGACCAAGATAGCGGATGCTATGAAATAGGTTTATGAAACGTCTCTGAAGAGGAAAAAAGAGTCGTTGATTACCCATGTGTCTCGCGTTAATCCCATAACATCGGAATAGAGGTTCAATGAGGGGTGCCGTCCCCGGACCACGAACCGAACCGCGCCCCCTACCATCCCAGTCTATTCCAAAGTGTTGCTCGCCTACTTTGTAATTAAAATTCACCTCAGAGATTGAATTCTCCACGTTATTAATGCTGAGATCAAAGGAAAGATTACCCACTTCGCCCACATTCGCCATGCTTAATTTTTCGGAAAAATTCCACGATACTAAGATTTGGAGTGGATGGTCACGATTATGCCCATGGATTAGGTCGTCAAAACTCCCCAAGTTGACGAGAGAATTATCGTCCCCGAAGTCAATCACTCCGTTCCAATTCGATGAACGCTCCACGGTCTGTTTCAACATGAGAAGTGTTTGCAGGAGACTCGTTTTACCAGAACTATTCGCACCGAAAAACCCGGTTAAGGGTGCTATCTGCAATTCACCCGTATCTTTCCATGACTTAAAATTTTGCGCCCTGAGTTCGGTAATCACGATGCACCTCTCTACGAAACGGACTACACGCTTATAAAACGTCCCTACCGCTCGCCTTGTTTCCGAATTTCAACCAACTCTTCCAGAATGCGACGGTGAAGACGATGTAATTCAAGACCAATTCCGATGCCGATGGCAGCTAATACACCTGCTCCCAGAATCAGTTTCGTTTTCAAGGACATGTGCTGTTCCTCTGTTAGACGTGATGATGGGATTTCGGTTAGAAGTTTTCGATAATCCCTGCGCCGAATTCGGAGGTACGGACCTTCGTCGCGCCTTCCATGAGACGCTCCAGATCGTAGGTTACCCGTTTTTGAAGGATGGTTTTCTCAAGACCAGCAATAATCAAGTCAGCGGATTCTTGCCAACCGAGATGCTCTAACATCATTACTGCAGAGAGGATAAGTGAACCGGGATTGACAACGTCTTGGTCGGTGTATTTCGGTGCGGTGCCGTGCGTCGCCTCAAAAAGTGCGACTTCATCGCTGAGATTACCGCCGGGTGCCATACCGATGCCACCAACTTGTGCTGCCGCCGCGTCAGAAAGATAGTCGCCATTCAAATTTGGGGTAACAATCACATCGTATTCATCGGTTCGCGTTAGAATCTGCTGCAACATGCTGTCCGCAATCCGGTCGTTGACGACGATTTTCCCCTCTGGACGCTCGCCACCGTAATCGTCATAGAGTTCGTCTTCCGTAATTGTCTGCTCGGCGAACTCCTCTTTGGCGAGTTCATATCCCCAAGCACAAAACGCACCCTCGGTGAACTTCATGATATTGCCCTTGTGCACAAAGGTAACAGTGCTTCTGCCGTGATCAATCGCATATTGGATCGCCATTCGTGCTAAGCGTTTCGTGCCGAAAATGCTAATCGGTTTCACGCCGATACCGGAATCTTCACGAATATCCACACCCATTTCAGTACGTAGGAGTTTGATAACTTTTTCCGCATCCGCTGTGCCTTGCTCCCACTCAATACCGGCATAAACATCTTCAGTATTCTCACGGAAGATAACGACGTCCATCTTTTCAGGATGTGTAACAGGGGCAGGTACGCCTTGGAAGTACCGAACGGGACGGACGCATGCGTAGAGCTCAAGGACCTGGCGCAAGGTCACGTTTAGACTACGAAACCCACCGCCGACAGGGGTTGTCAGCGGTCCCTTGAGGGCGACACGGAAGTATTCGATTGCGTCGAAAGTATCCTGCGGCATCCACTCGTTGTATTTTGCCATGGCATTTTCGCCAGCGTAGACATCAAACCACACAATCTGCTTTTCACCGTTGTAGGCGGTCTGGACGGCTTCATCAACAACGCGTCGGGTTACCTTCATAATGTCTCGTCCGATACCGTCGCCTTCAATCACAGGGATAATCGGGTTATTCGGTACGGAGAGCCGCCCGTCAACGAGTCCAATTCTTTCACCCTCTGTTGGAATTGATAATTGCTCGAATTCAATCACTCGTTATTCCTCTCTAATTCGTTAATAGCCATCAGCAGTCGGCTTTCAGTACTTAGCAAACATGCTTATTTTTAAAGGAAATGTGTATCCACCAACACCTACCAACATCCAATCTGCCCCTGACAAGCATACAGTATCTATCCATCGAAGGTATTATTGTCCGCCATCCGATTGTGCAATGCAACCACTTCGTCAGGAATCGTCATATCGTCGGTCGGTTTTGGAATAACATCAGGATCTGGTGGGATAACAGGTCGAATAATTTTCAACTGGAGTTGTTCGCGGGCATCCATCATCCAACCGAAGCCTCGGAAGATGTATGTCAACAGCGTTCTATCGGTTTCGTGGATGTCCAATCCTTCTTGTACCGACCATCCGCCAAAGTCGGTGTTCGGGGTTAGACGAAGTGGCGGTTGATCTTCACGTCCGGGACGAATAAACCCTTCAATGAAAGCGAGTTGGTAAATACGCTGCGCAATACGCAAACGCTTTTTCTGCGTATCGTTGAGTTGAATATCGCCGTTGTCAACAGCTTCTAAGAAAGGATTGAAATAGATGGCAGGTCTGGGATCCTGCTGGATTTCATCGGAGCGTCCAGCAGCAGCGATTTCTGGGTGTCCAAAAGTCGGGAGGGCAGTCAGCATCCGTTCTTGGATTGCCGCTTCAAGGGCAGCGTCATCAAGGGATTCAATTTGGTTAATAAACGCCGTCATATCGTGAATCGCACCGAAATGTCGGTTCCCATCCAACGTCATCTGCGAAGCGACGAAGAAGTCAGAAACAGCACCAGTATGCAAAGTGGCGAGATAACGTGCGACGACATTGGAACCCGCAGAACCGTGATGGGTCTGTATGATCCCCATCCGTTCGAGAATATGCGCCTCAACCGGAGTTGCCTCGCGTCCTAAAAGGAGACTATAGGAGGTTTGAAAGGCGGTCTTACCGTTTTTCTCGTGTTCGGTGATGAGATCGGATGCACGCATTGCGAGGACTTGCGGATGTAGTGCGTTGTTTTCGCGGAGTTGATGTCGCATATAGGTAGAAACCGTCCCTACGGCAACATTCTCCATGTGTGTATCGATGAGTTCGGCGAGGAGTTCACCGGAGTCTCTTGTGCCGGTAATACCTTTCTGGTCTGGATTCGCAAGTTTACGGAGTGTTGAGAAGTGTTGAATGACAGCTTCGGGACCGGCTTCAGGGAAGGCTTTAACAAATTCTGCGACCTGATTGATGAGGCGTTGGTTTCCTGCTAAACTCTCTCTGCGAGCAGTCGTAATTTCATAAAATTTTCTATCTATTATTTCAGTTAGTGCCGCCTCTTCACCGCCTCCATCCGTATCAGTTTCAGGTCTTCGACCAAAAAGTCCGACAAAAATAACATACGCAGGACTGAGCCGGTCTGCGATAATTTCACTCTCGGTCACAATACCGCGAATGGCAAAACTACGGATGTTCAATGTCATCTGAGTGCCAGCGCAGTCAACCGCAGTTTTGTGTAGTGCCGGATTCGCGAAAACAGTTGTTGACTGGGGCATCGAACTAACACCATTCAGCACCGCTACAATGGCATCTTCGCCTAACTCAGTCGCTCTGTCTATGGCATCTGTTACTGGGGAATACGCTGAGGCTTCAGGCATATCAGACAGGATTTTATCAACCGCGGCGCCCTGATTCGCCTCCAAATTCTTATTCAAAATGAGTTCTCCTTCGTTGGCTTATATTTTAAGAGATAAATTTAGTCTGGCAAGTTCGCTGAAATTCTAACCCGTCTGGATCCGTACAATCACCTTTGCGCGGGCGGTGAGGTGCTTAGATTCCATTAAAAAAGTTTCTGACTGGCTATTTTCAAAACCTTACAATATTTTAGCAGAATTTCTTCTTAAAGTCAAGATTAAAGTTTTGATTGTAGGAAACTTCCACAGCACAGGTAGCACCTCACGAAACTTCTATATATGGTTTGTGACATACCAAGCGAACCTTAGAAGACTCGCAAACCCTCCCCGCAAGATAAGTTTGCGGACAAGTCCACTTTATTCAATTCACATTAATCTAATCATTAACAAAACATCCCTGAAAGCATCAAAAATTTGACTTGCAGAAATACGGATTTTGTAGTATCATTATTAAGAAGCATATATGATCAAGAGGACTATGCACGTATCGACGCTTTAACAGAATCACAAATAGATATCAATGGTGCGCTGCACAGTGCCTCACATTTTATTTTTTTTCAGATAAGGAGCTTAAGTACATGAGCAATGAAGCATTAGGAATGGTTGAAACACGTGGACTCATTGGCGCGGTTGAAGCTGCCGACACTATGGTAAAAGCCGCAAACGTCAAGTTGATCGGAAAAGAGCAGGTCGGTGGCGGTTTCGTCACGGTCATGGTTCGTGGAGATGTCGGTGCGGTGCAAGCTGCGACAGACGCTGGAGCAGAAGCGGCGAAAGCAGTCGGCGAATTAGTGTCGGTACATGTCATCCCTCGCCCACATTCAGATGTGGAAACCATTCTCGGCGGGAGTCCGAGCAAAGGCAACAGCAAATAAATCGGCTTTGTAGGGTGACAGATGGCTCTCGTGCCTCAGCCCTACACCGCTTAGCAGAGCACACGTTCACATTGCCACGGGGTCCATAACTCGGACCCGCGGGTGGTTTTAGCATGTGTTCTCGTTCGCGCGCCATACGCGATGAGGTACTGGAGGGCTGAATGGCACAAATTGACGAAAAACAAATTGAAGAAATTGTTTCTCAAGTCTTGAGAACTTTACAACAGAATGGACCCGTAACAGCACAACCGGCAGTGTCCACGGTGACAAGTTCTTCGCGTGCTGGCGTTTTTGGCACGGCTTCGGAAGCTATTGCTGCAGCACAAACGGCACAGGCAGCACTCGTCAAACTTGGGTTCGCTAAAAGACGAGAGATTATCGACGCGATTAAAGAGGTATCGCTTGCTAACGCCAAGCGTCTCGCTGATCTCGCTGTTCAAGATACAAATATGGGCAATGCGGCACATAAAGTAATGAAAAACGAAGGTGCCGTAACGCTCTCACCCGGCGTAGACGACCTGCTGTCAGAGGCAAACTCAGGCGATGCAGGGACGCTTCTCATTGAATACGTCCCCTTCGGCGTCATCAACTCAATTACCCCTACCACCAATCCGACATCGACAGTGATTAATCACGCAATCATAATGGTAGCCGCTGGAAACGGTGTCGTCTTCAGTCCGCATCCAAACGCCCGCGACTGCACCGAAGAGACGATGCATGTTATCAATGAGGCAATTGTAAAAGTAGGGGGTCCGGCGAATATACTCACCTCTGTTGCAAATGCCAGCCTGCGAACAGCAAAAGAGATCATGGATCATTCCGATATCGCCATGGTCGTCGCAACTGGTGGTGCCTCTGTCGTGAGAGCGGCACTATCAAGCGGGAAAAAGACCATCGCTGCAGGTCCCGGAAATCCACCGGCGATTATCGACGAGACGGCTGAGATTCAGGAAGCAGCGAAGCACGTTATCGCTGGTACCAGTTTCGACAACAACCTTCTCTGTATTGGCGAAAAGGCACTTTTTGTTATTGATTCCGTTGCAAATGAAACGATCCGGGAACTCACGCAAAACGGCGGACACCTATTGGGGGCAAGCCAACGCGAAGCATTAGAGGCAGTCGTCACCGAAAACGGCGAATCGAACAAAGAGTATATCGGTAAAGATGCGACGACTATTTTAAACGCTGCGGGTATCACTGCGCCATCAGGAACAGTAGCGATTGTCGTAGAAGTCCCAGCAGACCACGGATTTGTTATCAACGAATATCTGATGCCGATCCTTCCTGTCGTTCGGTGCCGAGATTTTGATGAAGCATTGGCAGGTGCGGTCAGAGCAGAAGGTGGACGCGGACACACGGCAGTGCTCCATACGAACAATACTAAACGCATCACGCAATTCTCGAAAGCGATGGATTGCTCTGTTACGGTTATTAATGCCCCGTCTTACGCATCCTGTGGATTGGAAGGTGAAGGATATTTAGCAATGACAATCGCGGGTCCGACAGGCGAAGGATTCACCCGCCCACGTACATTCACTCGCCAGAGAAGGTTAACAATCGCTAACGATTTATCAGCACATACCCTGTGACGCAAATAGATTGACTTGCGGTAGGTCTTACCGCTTATTCTTTTGGACAGTCTCTTCTACAATGGAATAGGGTTATGCGAACAGAAATCGAGAAACTCAGAGAGCTAATACGCTATCATGAGCACAAATACTACATCGAAAACTCGCCAGAAATCTCTGATGCAGATTTCGATGTGCTCATGAAGAAACTTGAGGAACTCGAAGCGTCGGATCCAGCACCCATTCCACCAGATTCGCCGACGCAACGGGTTGGTGGCGGGGCAGAATTAGGCACCCGCATACAGCATCGCAATCCGATGCTCAGCCTGAACAACAGTTATGACGAAAATGACCTTCAGGAATTTGGGGAACGCGTCCAGCGGTTGTTAGAAGACGCGCCCGTCGAATACGTCACCGAACTAAAAATCGACGGGTTAGGGGTTTCGTTAACCTACGAAAATGGGGTATTCACGCAAGGTCTCACGCGCGGAGATGGTGAATACGGCGAAGACGTAACCGATAATTTACGAACAATCCGTTCTGTGCCGTTGCGACTTGCTGAAACCGAAACAGCAGTGCCGTCCGTGCTGGAAGTGCGCGGCGAGGTCTTTATTCCAAAGCATCGCCTTGATGAAATTAACGTCCAGCGCGAGGCGGAAGGCGAAACACCTTTTGCTAACCCACGAAACGCAGCTGCCGGTTCGCTAAGATTGTTAGATGCCTCCATTACCGCCTCCCGTCCGTTAGATATTTTCGTCTACACCCTCAACTACGCCGAAGGACTTGAATGCGCAACGCATACAGAATCTTTAGAACACATGAAGCGTTGGGGACTCAAGTGTAATCCGGATACCGACTGCCATAAATCAATCAAAGATGTTCAGACCTATTATCAACACTGGGTGGAAAGGCGGCATGAACTTCCGTATGAGGTAGACGGTGTCGTCGTAAAAGTGAATCACTTCTCCCAACAACGCGAACTTGGAAGCACTTCTAAATATCCACGCTGGGCAGTTGCCTACAAATTCGACGCACAACAAGCCATCACAACTATCGAAAAAATCGAAGTACAAGTAGGACGCACCGGTACACTGACGCCGGTTGCGATTTTGAAACCTGTATCGATTGCCGGGGCAACAATCACGAACGCCACCCTCCATAACGAGCAAGAAATTCAGACGAAAGACATCCGCATTGGCGACAAGATTGTGTTAGAACGCGCTGGAGATGTTATTCCCAAAATTATTGAAGTGCTAACAGCAGACCGAACAGGCGATGAAGTCATTTTTAAATTCCCAGAACGGTGTCCAGCATGCGATACTCCCGTTCAACGGACAGAAAAGGAAGTTGCCGTCCGGTGCGCTAACGTGGCGTGTGTCGCACAACTGAAACGTCGAATTGCACATTACGCTTCGCGCGATGCCCTTCAGATTGAGGGTCTCGGTCCTGCCACGATCACCCAACTGGTGGATAACGAATTAGTCCGTGATGTAGCGGATCTCTACGCATTAGAGGTTGAAGAATTAAGCAAATTGGATCGAATGGGTGAGCCGTCTGCGCGCAACCTTCTCCACCAAATTGAACAAAGCAAACTGGCACCTACAGAGAAAGTCCTTTTCGGACTCGGTATCTTTCATGTCGGTGAGAACGTCGCGGAGTTGTTAATCGAAAACTTCCTATCTTTAGATAGACTCAGTAAAGCAACACCCGAAGACATCGAATCGGTGAACGGTATCGGTCCACAAATAGCCGAAAGCGTATCCACTTTCTTTTCACAAAACCAGCCGCTGCTTGAAAAATTACGGGAAGCTGGGTTACACTGTTTCACGATAGAAGTAGAACCGATTCACACACAAGCAAACCAAAAAACAGATGGCTTTTTTAGTGGAAAAACATTCGTTGTCACGGGAAGTCTTAAGGGTATGACACGCTCCGAAGCGTCTAATGAGATTAAAAGTCGGGGTGGCAAGGTTACATCAAGCGTGACAAGCAAAACGGATTATCTCATCGCAGGGGAAGGCGCAGGGAGTAAATACGCGAAAGCAGAAGAATTAGGGATCCCAATTCTAACAGCGTCGGACTTTTCTGAGAAACTTTAGCGGTGTCTTTCTGTTTCACTCAGACGACTTGTAATAGGCACAAGACGTTTTCAAACGGCACTCTTGACAGTTCGGCGTTTTCTTATGACAGACTCTTGCACCGTGTCCAACGATTAACGCATGGTATTCGTTGAAGAGATCAACATCGTGGGGGAGGTTGTCCATAAACAGGGCGCGGAGTTTGTCATAATCGTATCTCCCTTCCAGCCATCCCAGACGCGAGAAAAGTCTATAGGTATATGAATCAACGACAAAACTCGGTTTTCCAGCAGCATAGAGGATAATCGTATCCGCTGTCTCGGGACCGACGCCGTAGATGGTGAGCAATTCTTCACGTAATTCGGGGACATCCTGCGTAAACATTACGGGCATCGGACGTTCCTTAATATGTTCCACAAATGCACGCACCTTCTGTGCTTTCATACGGAAGTAACGCGATGGTCGGAGGAGACGTTCCAGCACAGACTGGCTGACAGAATCTATCTCTTCGGGTGTAAAAGCACCAGCCGCTCTAAGATTATCCATTGCTTTTTCTACATTGCGCCAAGACGTCGCTTGTGTTAGAATCGCACCGAGTGCCACCTCAAATGGCGTATCCGCAGGCCACCACTTACGGTGTCCGTGTTGCGCGAGAAGCTGATTATAAAGTGAAAACAGTTTGTCAGTAAGATTCTCTGTATATAGTATTTGCATTCCTAAGTAATCCCAAAACGTGTAAAAGAGGGAAAATTATGGATTTAAGTTTCAGCACAAGCGTAGGCAACGGCGCGTGGAGCTTGGCGGAATGTGCAGCGTGGGCAAAAGCCAACGGGTTTGACGCAATCCGTCCCAACGCCACTGGCGTTTTTGAACCGAGTGCCATTATACAGCCGGGTGTAGAAGAAGTCAAGGAAATTTTGAATGCCAACGACATCTATCTCGCCGCCTTAACATCACACTGCAACCTGCTCGACGATGATGTAGAAACACGAGAAAACGCACGTGACACGCTCATGCAGGCAATTGAAGCGACTCACCTCCTCGGTGCTCCCGTGTTGGTGACCTATGCGGGCAGCCCCGTCAGTTGGCATTTTTACGGGCAGTTCTCCTCTGAACCCGGTAACCCCGGTGATAGATCGGTTGAACTCGTTGGTCGATTTAAGGAGATGTGGACCCCAGTCATCCGTTTCGCCGAAGAGAAAGGCGTCCAAGTCGCCTTAGACTGTGCCGTGCGTATGGGCAATATTGCTTGTAACCCCGAAATGTGGGAGCGGATTCTCGATGCGATCCCGTCGGATTCACTGGGGTTGTCCTGCGATCCATCGCATTGGCTATGGATGGGAATTCTACCCGCTGAGGATGCTATTCGCATGTTCAATGGCAAGTGGTATTACGCCGATGTGAAAGATTGTGAAATCAGTCCACAAATGAAGTTTCGACAAGGTATCATTGGGAATTGGTGGTGGCAATATCGCGTGCCGGGACGTGGTCAGTTGAATTGGGGTACGATCACAGGTGCGTTGCAGGAATCCGGCTATGACTATGTACTCTGTGTTGAAAACGAGGATCGTGGTGCACCTGGGTTAGACGGTTTCGCTCTTGGCGGTAGGTACCTCCGGCAGTTCCTATAGTCGGCAGTTAGCAGTCTAAGGTCATCCAGTTTTAAGAAATCAGTTTGCTTATGTGAAGAGTTCCCGTTGACGGACGCCCGACTTGTTCGGGATAGGGCGCGTGGACCCGAACAAGTTCGGGCGTCCAAATGTAAATTATTGGAAAACTGAACGATCCTGCAGCACTCGGCATCTCTGTATACCTATTTCTTGAAATTGATTACGATTTATGCTAACCTACAGGTATATTTCAATCTGTGCGAAATGACGGGTAAAAAATGGTCAAGCAATTACAACCAAAATCACACAGAATAGCGATTCTTGCTGAAGGCTCGTTTGGTATACTTGAATCGAAAACCGCCACAGTTCTCGTACGTTATCTCCCTGAAAACGTGGTCGCAGTCATCGATAGCGATAATGTCGGACGGGATGTCAGCGAAGTCATTGAGATTGGTGAGGGTATTCCAATTGTCAGCAATCTTGCCGAGGCGATGCGGTTTAACCCGACGATGCTCGCCATTGGCATTGCGCCACCCGGTGGAGAGTTACCCTCCGCTTGGCGTGCGACGCTTCACGAAGCCATACAAAACCGTTTGCACATCATGAGCGGCTTGCACCAATTTCTGAGTGAAGATGCAGAATTGTCCGAAATGGCCGCGGCACACGATGTTACCCTATGGGATGCGCGCAAACCGCCTGCTAATCTACCCGTTGCGACGTGTAAAGCCGCTGATGTTGATGCGACTGTTATTCTAACCGTAGGTTCAGATTGTCGCGTCGGTAAAATGCTATCAGGTATAGAGATCACGCGTGCTGCCCAGGCACAAGGTGTGAACATAGAATTCTGTCCGACAGGTCAAAACGGGATCATGGTATGGGGTTGGGGCATCGCCATAGATGCTGTCGTCTCTGACTTCACCGCAGGTGCAGCAGAGGAAATCGTACTTGAAGGTGCGAAAAATCATGAACTGCTTATCGTTGAGGGACAAGGTTCGTTGGTGCATCCCGGGTATTCCGGTGTAACGCTCAGTCTACTCCACGGCAGTCTGCCCGATGCGATGATATTTTGTCATCAGCCTTCGAGGGATACAGTTGCTCGGTATACCGTACCGTTGCCGTCATTGCCCGAAATGATCGCACAGTATGAAGCGATGGCTGCACCGATAAAACCCGCTAAAGTGATTGGATTGGCGTTGAATTGCTTTGATTTGTCCGAAACCGAGGCACATGAGGCGGTTCGTCAAGCAGAAGCAGAAACGGGACTTCCCGCAACGGATGTCGTGCGATTCGGTGCTGATAAACTGGTTGATGTCGTTCAGAAGGTGCATGCTGAGAAATAGTGGGATAATCAAAGCCATAGCACTAAAGGAGATGTAAAACTTATGACCGATGAAGAAAAATTTCGATTCGACTTAACCGGATTCCTTGTTCGTCCCGCAATTCTCGATCGCGATGAGGTGGACGCCATTGTCGATCAGATTGAACGGATACACCACAATCCAGAATCTTTACCCCCAGAACACCGCGCCGTACCGGGTGGTCCGTCGAGTGTCCTTATTGATCATCCCAAAGTACTCGATGTCTTACACGAAATCATCGGACCTGATGTACGGTTAGAAAACTCCTCCTCTGTCTGGCGTGAAAAGGGACAGGAACATGGTGGACTTCACGGTGGCGGACCGCAACAAGGTGATCCGATCTTTGGCTATCGTGTCAATAACGGACGGATCCATGCGGGGATGATCCGCGTCGTTTTTGAGTTCACAGACATCAGTAAGAAGGATGGGGCGACGCATTTTATAGCGGGCAGTCACAAGTCCAACTTTCCGATGCATCCGGATCACATGTCATTAGAGGAAGGAAAACGAAGTCCGTTCCTGATGACGTACGAATGCCCAGCAGGAAGTGCAATCTTCTTTACAGAAAACCTATGTCACGCAGGTCCCGTGTGGCAACGGGAGACACCGCGTATAGCAGTGCTAAACGCCTATGCCCATCTTGCTACCCATTGGCATCGCCTAAAGGTTCCACCCGAAGTGCTTTCGGCATTACCACGTGAAAAGCAGGCATATTTTCGTGAACCGTGGGTTGCAGATTTTCGTACGCGTCCAGCAACGATTAACACGATCGAACGGTTTTTAGACAACGATGAACCTCCTGTCAATACCGACAACAAGCCGTAGTAAAATCGTTACCTGATGTGCCTTAAAGGAAAAAAGGCGAGGTTAGCAAACCTCGCCAGCGATCATAGTCATGTTAGCAAGGACGGGGAAAACCCCGTCCTTTGTTAATTTCTCAAAACATCCACTGAGAAGTGAAAAAGAAAGCAAAGACCAAGGTTACGGCAGCATAACTGGTCTGCTTGGTTCTAACATCAACGGCATAGGAATCTTGCCAGCAATGATGTCTGCCTTGAGTGCATCAACTTTTTCAAGGAGTTCGTCAGAAAGAAGATCTCTATTTCCAGCAGAAAGCATATAGCCAACATTGTCTTCAGCAAGACCAACGGAATGAACACCCGCCACAAGGTTCCCAGTTATGAATTGCTTGATAACATTATACGCGGATTCGTCAATCCCTACACGCAGTCCTGTCAAGATAATTCCGGGTGCGGCATCGGTGATGTCAATATAGTTCCATATCACATACCTACCTTCCGCCAGTTTCGCAGCTTCAACAGCACCAAATCCGGATTGGTCTGCCATGGTGTAAATCACATCAACGCCGAGTCCATATTGGGTTAAGGCAAGTGTTTCCCCGACTTCGGGTTGATAGAATCCTTGTTGATCATCAGCGACATACCCTCTGATAATTTCTGCATCCGGATTGACAGCTTTGACACCGGCAACATAGCCAGCTTCAAATTCTTGTAATAACGGCACATTAGCCGCACCAAGGTAGCCAACTTTTCCAGTTTGCGTTTTCAACCCAGCGATCGCGCCCAAGAGAAAAGTACCTTCGTATACCCTGTGCGTGAAAGAGACCACGTTGGGAAGATCCACCGCGGCATCAAAAATAACAAACATAACCTCTGGAAATTCCGGTGCTACGCGTGAAACTGGATCTCCCATTTGATAACCGGAAGTGATAACCAAGTCTGAATTCTCAGCAGCGGCAGTCAGCTGCATGTCCCATGTCTCAAAGTCGCTCTCCATTTCGGTTACCTCAACGCCAGATATCAATTTACTCTTCTGGGCACCGTTGTAAAGTACGTCACAGTAGGAAGAATCATCAAGGCAATTGCCTGGATAGACGAAGCTTACCCGAACCGGACCAGCTACCATCTCCGTCGCTTGATCAGGAAGCACCACCTTATGAACCCGATCACAACCGGAAACACTTATTAAAATGATTAATATACCTAAAAGGACTGTGTTTTTCGAGACGTTTAAATATTTCATTTTTCTCCTTAAAGTTAAGTCAAAAATAGATTCTATTTCCCAAAATGGGTTAGACCAAATCATAGAGAAGGCACAGAGCATGCGGACTACATAACTCCAATTTTTCTCAAAAATGTATTGATTTTTTGGGTCAAACATGGTATAATAGCACAGGCAAGTTCACAGTGATAAACAGCTATATCAGCACCATGAACCACGATCTGAGCATTATGTTTTGCAAAATACAGAACGTGATACGAATCTCTTCCGATAGTATACACCGGAGGAAATCCGATGAACATCCTTCATGAATTAAACGACAAACAGCAAGAAGCGGTGACATATAAAGATGGTCCTCTTCTTGTCATCGCGGGTCCTGGTACAGGAAAGACCAGAGTCATTACACACCGTATCGCCTACTTAATTCGTGAACACGGTATCAAGCCAGAGAATATACTCGCGGTTACCTTTACTAATAAAGCCGCGGAAGAGATGCAGGAACGGATCAATAGGGAAATTGGCGAACCGCACGGATCCAGCGTTAAGGCTTCTACCTTCCATACCTTTTGCGTCAATGTACTCCGAAAGCACGCGACGCAAATCGGGTTGAGCGAAAACTTCATCATTTTTGATCAAGAGTTCCAAGACGAGATTTTAACAGAGAGTGTCCGTGAATTGAGCCTTGAACCTGACGACTATCCGCTATGGCACCTGAGAAACATCATCAGCGATGCCAAATGCAAACTACAGAATCCTGTTGATACAATGGATACCATGGACGTTTATGAGGCCGGAACGATTGAAAATACTCGTGGTGTGCTGCAGATTTATCAGAACAAACTCGACGAATACGACGCCCTTGATTTTGACGACTTGCTTGTGAAAACCGTCGAATTGCTTGATAGCGTAGAAGAAGTGCGAGAAGCGTATCACAAAGAAATCACCTACGTCCTTGTTGACGAATATCACGATGTGAACAACGTGCAGTATCGACTACTCGAATTGCTCTGTCCTCCACCAGAAGGGAACCTCATGGTAGTTGCTGATGGAGATCAGGCTATCTATAGTTGGCGCGGCTCAAATCCACAGTATATAGACGATTTCAAATCAGACTACAACCCACGCGAACTTGAATTGGACAATCACTACCGATGTAGCGCGAATATTTTGCGTGCAGCAGAAAAGGTCATCTCCAGAAATGCGGAGCGACCAAAACAGCACACCCTCAGAACTCACAAAGACGCGGGACGGAATATCTTTCACTATACCTTTGATACACCCGTATCTGAGGCACTCAATATTATCAAAATTATCAAGAAATTGGTTGGACAACGCAACCTCTCCTATCGTGATATAGCGATCTTTTACCGAACACATAGACTCGCAGACGCTTTAGCTGAGCAGTTGCTACGAGAAGAAATCAATTTTCAGCGGGTTCAACCGATGAACTCCTTTGGAGAAGGAAATAGTAAGAGCATCCTCGCTTACCTACGTTTCATCCAATCGAAACTCCCGTATGATTTGGAACGTGCGATCCGTTTTCCTGAGGCCTACATTGACGACTTAACGTGGGTGCGCCTTAAGTGGCTCGCACAACGAGAACATATTGATTTTATAGAACTCCTGAAAAATATTGAGGCATATCCAGAAGACATCGGCCCCTTGACGCGTCGAAACGTTCGCCAATTCTGGACGCAACTTGAAAATTTATCAGCCGACATTGAAGGCGAAAAGATTGATAAAATCATTCTGAATCTCTTTGACACTCTGGAACGCTCTCGTTCTCCCTATCGTCCTGAAGAACTGGAAGTTATCGAAAGACAACCTGAACTGCCGAATCTCGCAACCGCACAGGACATCCTCTACAGTGCGCTTGACCTCGAGGAACCAATTCAGATTACTGCCAGCCACGGGATTGACGAGTATTGCGCGGCACATATTATTCATCAAACGCTTGAAACCTATCTCGACCACACCGCTCAACTTCAAATCCTAAGTTATGAGTCCAGTGGTGGGGCAGAGGTACCGCGCACTACAATTACGGGAAGCAGTGGCGTCCATCTGCTTATCGGTGATTTTGGGGAAGTTGAGGAAAAAGAACGAAATGTGAGGACAATTCTCATCGGTACAGCAGATGTAGTCAATACAGATGTGATTCATCTCGGATCCGAAGTCGTTCGGAGCGTTGCGGCACTTAAGCTTTGCCAACGGCTTATTAATCGCTTTGAAAGTCCGAATATGGCAGATATGATTGTTTATGACCTTGAGACAACCGGTATCAACCCGAAAAGGGCAGAAATTGTTGAGATTGCTGCATGCCGACTCAATGCGATTGGAGATGTGGTCGAACAGCGCGATTCCTACGTAAAACCACCTGGTGGACGCATTCCGTGGTCAGCTACGCGCGTTCACAGAATTACGGAGGCAGATGTTAAAAACGCACCCAGTATTGAAATGGTTTTGCCTGAACTCTATGGATTTATCCAAGATCGGATTTTGATTGGGCATAACGTAGCAGAATATGACAATTTAATCCTTGCGCGGGATCTGAGAAGGTATTTGGATAGGAGTTTATCGGCACCGCATTACGATACACTTACCACGGCACGGCGGCTTTTTCCTCGTCAACGCTGTAGCTTAGGGGCACTTGCTGAAAAATTTGGAATCGAACACGGTCGCCTACATGGTGCCAAGGTAGATGTTGAGGTCAATCGAAAAATCTTTACGGAACTCATCAAAATTGATGCCTACAAACGCGAGGTGAAATCTCTGACTGATCTTCTACCACTTGTTGGAGTTGGTATCCTCGCTAAAACCGAGGCTTCCGAATTAGAAGCTGCCGCTAAAGAGGAGACGCTAACTGAGATTGGGGTATTTCTCAACGCCGCGAAGCGTTTCGTCCAGACGCACGATGCTGAACTACCTGACCATCCGCCGATTGAAGCAGCAGATGCGGAACAGGCAACAGCCTACATGGAAGAATTAAAGGATTCGTCCCCTCCAGAATTTCCAGAAGATATTGATTGGCGACAACGTCGTATTCAGTTCATGAATGCTGTTTTCCATTTTGAATCAATAGGTTATGGACAGAAACTTACTGACTTCTTGGATTATCAGAAGTTACTCACGAATGTCGATGAAATTGACAACGAGACAGAACAACTGACCCTAATGACGTTGCATGCAGCGAAGGGAACAGAATTTCCGGTCGTTTTCATCATCGGTATGGAAGAGGGAAGTTTTCCGATGTGGCGGCAAAACCTCACGGAGACAGAACTTGAAGAGGAGCGCCGTCTCTTTTATGTCGGTATGACGCGCGCGGAAGAGCAGCTTTATCTGAGTTCTGTTACTTATCGTTTCGGGGACAGGGACCGTGCATCGTCAATGTTTGTCCGAGAGATTCCGTCCGATTATGTTGTTAAATGGAGTCCACGAGGTAGGCCGTAGTACAGTGTCAGCAGCGGTTTGACAGCTGTCCGTATGCTTACGATTGGATATCTGAACGAGTTGAAGAACCGGAATTTTCCTGTTTCTTTTTTCGACGTGGCGAGAAGTCTACGTATTTCACCCCTTGTTTTATTCGCTGTTCTCGACGTTTCATCATAAAATCCATAAGGGCATCCACGTCTCCAAACAAAACTGCAAGCCGTTCTTTCGCCTGCCGACATTCTTTCAAAATTTTGTCACTCATGAGAGTTCCTCCAAGATCGCCTCTGGAGATTGAATACGGGGCGGTGAATACCCCGCATCGCTGCAGATTTGTTCAATTTTCGGTATAGTACGCGGGTTCGCAAGATGGGCAAAGTTCCATGTCGCCAAATAGGGTATATCATGGATTGCTGCAATCGCTACGTGGATAGCATCAGGAAGTGCTATTTCCGGTATTGCTTTTCCAGCAATCAGTCTCCGAGCAAGTGTCCGTTCCAAATCTAAAGCATCTACAATAGCCAAACCTTCAACAACTCTCAACCTATCTACGGCTTGACTTCTATTACCAATTGATATTTCAGCAATAACAAGATCTGATAAGATGAATTCAAAACGCTTATTATACCAAAACTCACGGGTAATCTCTTGCCATTCCGCTATCCGTGGGACTGAACTGGGTTTAGAAACCAGATAACTCGGAATCGTTGCGTCAATGTAAACCCGGTACTTCTCTTCTTGGGAATTAGTTGTCATATTTTATATAATAACACAAACTATTTTGAAACACAAAGAGTTTTCGAGTTGGAATGCCCGACCAATCTGGTCTGATATGATTTTTTGGATATTCAACCACAAGTTATCCCTAAATTGAGTACACAACTGAGACCCAGAACCTCATCCCACAAATCGTATTTATCAAAGTGACTGTCCTGAAACGGTGCGGTAAGAAATCACACTACCATTTAAGTGAATCGTGTCTCCATTTAAAAAAGACACCTTGAAAAAACATGTTAGATATGGCATACTAAAAGACACACGAAAACAAGATCCTTTCGATTAGAAAAATGCGAATTGATTGCCAGAGCCATATATTTCCAGACGCTTATATCGAAATCTTGGCGCAGAATCCACACCCGCCTCAAGTTATCCGCAGCGGCAGTGAAGCTGTTGTTACGTATGGCGATGTCCAGACCTTTCGTCTACAGGACGAAGCCTACGATCCTAAACGCAAACTCAAAGACATGGACGCAGCCGGTGTTGATATGGCACTGCTCAGCACGAATATACCACCACCGTGTATGCTCGCGCCTGAATTAGGAAACAAAGGTGCACAAGCAATCAACGATGCCATCACCGAACTTGTGAACGCACATCCACACCGATTCGCGGGATTGGCATGCCTGCCGTGGCAAAATCCAGATGAAGCTATTACAGAAATGGAGCGAGTGAAAGGACTCGGGTTCCGAGGGATAATGCTTTATTCCCATATCGGTGGTAAAGCGGTCGATACACCACACTTTGAACCGGTCTATACATACGCCGAAAAGCTACAGATGCCGATCGTAATGCATCCTACTGTGCCAACATGGGGTGAGGCAATCAAGGACCACTGGATGATCGGTATGATGGGGTTACAGGTAGATAACAGTTTTGCACTACTGCGATTGATTCTGAGTGGGATTCTCGAACGCCACCCACACCTACACATCGTGATGCCGCATGTTGGTGGTATCTTACCCTATATGAGTGGTAGGATTGATCACCAGACTGAGGTACTCGGCAGAGCCAGAGAGAACATTACACAACCACCGAGTGTGTATCTGCGACGGATCTATTTGGACACCGTGTCGCCATCGGTGGAATCACTACAATATGCCTATGAGTATTCCGGCGCGGATCGACTGCTGTTTGGAACAGACCATCCGTGGGTGGATATGCCGCGATTTGTCCGTCTGATTGAAGACATGCCTATTCCTGAAGTAGATAAAGCACGAATTTTTAGTGAAAATGCCATAAAATTATTCGATTTAGCGTAAACAGAATGTATGCAATTCATGGAAATAGGTTTCAAACTATTCTATAGAAAGTCGGGGTTACAAACCCCTCCTACATGAGGCAACACGACCAGCGAAAAAGAGGATTACTGTATGTCACACGAATTGACTGATGCCCAACGGTTCTTCTTTGAAAACAACGGCTATCTCGTCTTGGAAGATTTTTTTACCCCTTCACACGTTGCAACGCTCAGAAGTGCGCTCGCTGAAGTTATGGAGAAGCGACGGGAATGTGAGGAAAAAGGGGTAACTGAAACCGGTATGACGCACATCCACGGCGAAAAAAGCACCCGTATTTTCTATATTCTCGGTGATCATCCGGCGTTCTTGGAACTCTTGGATTGGCAACCGATTCTGCCGTATGTCACGGGGCTGCTCAACAAAATGCCCCACCACCACGCCTCCGATGCCATCGTTGAACACGCTTCGGATTTGATGGAACGCTCAATGGGATGGCACATCGATGGACACGACGAAGGCTATCGTAACCTCCGCCCAATCCCATTTCTGCAACTCAAAATCGGTTATTATCTGACAGACATGACAAAGGGTGGACAGGGTAACTTGTGGCTTTTACCGGGAAGCCACACGTCGATGTATGACCCGAACCACGAAGATCTGCGGCATCCTTATGAATATCCGGGCGCACTTGAGGTCTGCGCTCCACCGGGAAGTGCGATTCTGTTCCATAACGCCGTCTGGCATTCCGCTGGAATTTTCACCAAATCGGAGGGGTGTCGGGAAATGCTCTACTACGCCTACGAACATCCATGGATGATCGCCTCGCAAGAACATTGGGGGTATCCGAAATATTTTTATAACAAGCAACTCTCACCTGAACAGCGGAAGTTTTTTCACGGATTTGTCTTTGACCCACCAGAACAGCGATGGGGATAACACATACACAAGGAGGACGCAATTATGCGTTTAACTGAATCTCAAGTTTCCTTCTTTCACGACAATGGATATCTACTGCTTGAAGATGTGCTTGATGAAAACGACCTTGGTCCCGTCATTGACGAATACAGCGGGATTATCGCAGAACGTGCCGAGAAATTGTACGCTGAAGAGAAAGTTAGCGATACGCATGCTGATAAATCGTTCACGGAACGGTTGCTCCATCTCGCGAATGAGGCACAGGAAGTAACGGCGTTTTTGGATATTATGCAAGCACGCGGCGAAGCAACCTTTAATTTTCTCAAGAACCCTAAAATCCTCGACGTTGCAGAATCTTTGGTCGGTTCCGAGATTCTCTGCAATCCGATTCAACATATCCGTGCTGTCTTACCGAAACAGAGTTCAAAACGCGAACCCACTCCTTGGCATCAGGACGCAGGCGTGTGCTGGCCCGATACCGATCCTTATTTTATGCTAACGGTCTGGGTGCCCATCGTGGATGCGACATTGGAAAACGGATGTTTACAGGTAATGCCGGGCAGTCATAAGATGGGACTGTTCACACATGATTGGACAGCGGGTGGATTAGCAGTTCTGCCGGAAAATCAGCCGTCTGACCTTACACCGAAACAGTTGCCAATTCGAGCGGGTGGCATTATTCTGTTCCACAATTACACGCTCCACAGCGCGATACCGAACGAATCGAACAGCGTCCGATGGAGTTTCGATCTGCGGTATCACGATGTCTATCAACCGACAGGGAGACCCTACTTTCCTGCGTTCCTCATGCGGAGTCGTTTGCGACCAGAAGCGGGTAATACGAAATACGAGACGTGGTGTCAACGGTGGGAATTTGCGTTAGAAAACTCTAAGGGTGCGCAAGCGTATCGGTGGCCCCGGTAGCAGAAGGAGAAAAAGTGCTTGATATCTCAGATCTGCCGACGGTTAATGCGACGTTAAACACCATCAGCGGAATTCTACTGACAACTGGGTATGTGCAAATCCGCCAACGAAAGATTACAGCACATAAAAACTGCATGCTCGCCGCTTTTGGTGTGTCCGTGCTTTTTTTGATCTGCTATGTTATCTATCACTATAACGCTGGATCGAAGCCGTTTACAAAGGAGGGGTGGATTCGTCCGGTCTACTTTACCATCCTGATTTCGCATATTATTTTGGCGTTCGTGATAGTACCTTTGGCATTGCGTACGCTCTATTTGGCGTGGCGTGAGCGGTTTGAGGCACACCGTCGTATTGCGAAGATAACCTTTCCGATCTGGTTGTATGTCTCGGTAACAGGGGTGCTTATTTATCTGATGCTGTATCAGCTGTAGGGCAGAGGGATATCTGCCCATTTACTTTTGCTGGCTCTATTATGCAGCAAAGGGACGGAATCCGCGTAACATCAAACCCCTATCATTTGCTGCTTTCTTCGCTTCTTCGGCTTCCGCTGCACGCTTTTCCGACTCTGCACGATTCGCAGTCGTTGTTCCGCCAATGACGACATAATCATCTGTTCGACGGTAGCGGTTGATGAAAACTGGACGCGGTTTGTCAGACATATTCTGTTTGGAACCGTGTACAGTCTTGACATTAAAGAAGATGGAATCACCAGCTTTGCCAGTAATCGGGAGTGCGCTCTCCCATGGCCATTCATCTTCCTCCAGACCGAGGTGCGAGAATGTGTCAATATGTTTGAGTTGACCCAATTGATGCGATCCCGGGACAACGTGTAATGCTCCATTTACCAGATCGGTGTCCACTACGTAGTTCAGAATACCGACGGGTCCCTGATAGCGGTGTTCAAAATAGGCAGAATCTTGATGTAGGTGCTTCGGATGTCCACCGACCGGTTCCTTATAGAGGCATTGTCCGTTGCCATAGATCTCTATATTCGGTCCCAAGATTGCCTCTACAATATCGGCGGCGGTGTCGTCGAAAGCGGATTGGAAGAATGCCGCACTCGTCTGATAATTCACCGCCAGTACCATAATCTGTTTGTCGCGCGTGTAGCCTGACGGTGCTGGAATGAAGAGTGTGCCGTTGGGTGTACGCCACCCCTCAACAATCTGCTCTGCCTCATCAAGGAACGATAGGGATTCGGTAGCGGCAGTCTCAATATCCTGATGGATTGCCTTAATGTAGGGTGCCATCAGACCGCGAACGACGAGACATCCTTGTTCTTCAAAGATATCCGCGGCTTTCTTGACATCTAACGCATCCACGGACATCTCAATATCTTCAACTGTTACTTTGGGTTTTTGGGTCATACAATAGTCTCCTTTAATTCCTTATGGAGTTTGTCTATAATACCGCAGAAGAATATATTTAAACTGTTGCTGGATCAATAGCAATAATTCCCTCCGGTGTGTAGCGAGTAAAGTCCTGCGTATTAAAAGTCAGAATGTGTGTTACGCCATGGAAAATCATCGTGGCAATCAACCGAGCATCGTGAACTTGAACACCTGATACACTATAATCTACGACAAGTCTTCTCCATTCAAGATACACATCAGGCGAATCTGGCAGCAAAGGGAACAGTTGCTCTACGTGCGACAAAAGCACATCAGTGTACGATGGTGTGAACCCAAAACCGTTTTTATCAGGAGGTCGAGTTGATACACGCCAGAATTCCGCGAAATTTTGAGATGTGGCATGTAGTTGGTGTCCATTTGCCTTTAATTGATCCACAGCAGCTTGAACCATTTGATAACTTGGATTGGTAGGGTGTACAACTCGTAATAAAACGTTGGTATCGGTCAGATAAATCATGTTTATAAATGATCTTCGTATATGCCTTCTCGACTGACCGCATAATCGGATAAAGGTTGGACATCAGGACCGGCGAATTCCATAAATTTGCCTGCCAATTCATCTAATAGAACTCTAAATTCTTCAAGCGACAACTGTGAGTTGTCATCTGCCAAGGTTTCCCTTGTATCTTCAGGAATTTCTAAAAACAAACGCTTATTCGGGTAGATATGAACTATAACTGTCATCTGCTTCGCTTCCTCTTCATAATGAATTTGGGTTCTCTTCCATTGTCCCACTCTCATTTTTATCCCGCACTTGCTGTTCTCGTTCGCTGACAATAGTGTTTAATTCCTGCAAAATCTCTTGTTGAATTTCGTCTGGAAACTGATCTATTCGGACCTCCAAAATATTCGCATACCTGCGCAGTTGATGCTCAGAAAATGGCTCTGTGAGAATTACAGGTTTACGAACGCCAGTGGCAATATTGCGTAAGTCCTTTTGGATCTCTTTCGTAGCTTTGGCTATCTCATAAAGCGGTGGTCTGTCAACTTGTGAGAAACCTTCGTTCTCACCAAAATCAAGATGAAAGGTACGTTCATGAGAGTGATTCACAGAGTCGCTATATGTAACAGTGATCTCTATTGGTATTCGTTTTAGTTCATCAAACTTACCTGTTACATTCACCAGAAACTGCTCAATCTTCCTTCCAGGTGCAAAGTAAGCAATTCCATTCTTGAGGAAACTAATCTTCTCAAATGGGATGTCAAGACTGGAGACAACAGAAGGACTGGTTACAAACTGTAGATTACGCGCTGCTCCAGTTCCTATGTTCTCTAACCAGAGCATAACGAGGTTAACATGTACTTCATGAGGACGTAGGGAAATTGTAATTTCGGGAGTGTCACTGGCTTTTAGCTGCTTCCGGGTCAGATAGGCATAATATCCCGTGATAACCACGAGCACAACAATGGCAATTCCTATTATAGCACCATCATTTGCATTCAGCCAATTTATGACATCCATGGATTTCTCCTTAATGGAACGCCTAAGAGATTTTTGAACCTTGTGTTACCGTAATTACTCGTTAAAATAATAGCATATTTGGCAGCAAGCGTCAACGGAAATCAAAATGATATAAACATGCTGTCCCTATGGAACTAAAGGGAGAAAACGCAATAGGATAATAAATGAGATAATTGGGAAAATTCGGTGCGGTTGGAAACCGTACCTACCGGTTTTGGCGGGTTGGTTACGGCACAGCGGCGTGTGCCTGCTACTTTTACTTTTTGTCCCCCCATGGTGGGCGCCTGCCTGTTAATTCTTCGAGATAACGTGCTGTGCGGTTTACTTCTGCTTTGAGTTTTCTGCTTGACCTTTGTTTCGCAAAATCTTCGGACATGTGTTTTACCCGGTATGTGTCTTTTTTGATTTGCCCAAGCACAAACAGACCCGAGACATTCTGATTCACATACCGGAGCATATCATACAGGAGCCAATAGACATCCACGGACGAATATTGAAGTTCGCTATGCTGGGGCTGTTCCTTAACTTTATCCAATGTCTGCTGGACAAGATCAATGACTTCGCCGAGCGTATAAGATTTATCTTCAGGTATACAAATATCATTCCCTGGTGTTATAGAAGTAAGCCCAGAAACATCGATCCACCATTTCACCTCCCATTGGCCTTCCGGTTGACGGTCACAGGAGATACCAGCGGCTTTAAGAGCCGCCTTATTCTGTTTCCAAACCTCCCAAAATTCCGAGGTGGCAATGGCAGTGCGGAGGTAGTAGGAACAGTTGCGAGTTTCAACAAATTCTGGTGGGCCCCAATTGAGCCGGACGCCTTCTAATTCAGCTGGCTGATCGATATCAGCAACATTCTGTATATCAGCATCACTCATTTTTATCCTCCTGTCACTTTAACTGTGGGCATCCGCTCGGGTTGTGCGTCGAAAGTGTGGACATTTTCAGCGGCGTTACGGATCTGGATTAGCTGCGATGCGATGCTCACAGCAATTTCCGGCACGGTCTTTGAGTTAATATTCAGCCCGACGGGTGCGTAAACTCGCTGGAGTTTTTCTTTCGGGATTCCAATCTCGAGCAGATCGTCAAATATCAGTTTAATTTTGCGGCGGCTGCCTATTAAACCGATGTAACGGGCATTCGATTCAACAACACTGTGCAACGCCGACTCATCGTGTTGATGCCCACGGGTAACAATCACGACATAAGTGAGTGGGGTGATAGGGTAGTTTCGGAGTTCTGTTGCGATATCACCGATGATAATTTTGTCCGCTTCTGGCAACCGCTCAGCGGAGGCAAAATCCGCACGATCGTCAACAATAACAATGTCAAAATCTAACCAACTACCGAGCTGGCACAGTGCCTGACCGACATGTCCTGCTCCTGCTATGAGCAATGTAGGACGTGGCTGTAACGGTTCTAAGAAGACGCCAGTTGTCTCATTCTCTCGAAACAGAACCGCGCTGTTGTCCTCAAGAACTTCAGGCATCTTCTCTTCCACTGCTGTTTCTAAAGCCAAATCGCCCAATGTCCCGATGCGTTCACCATTGGTAGCAAAGATCATTTTCATACCGACCTCTACGCTTTGCTTTTCACTGGTGACAACAGTGGCACAGACGAGAGGTATTTGTTCTTGATTCAGTGCTTGGAGACGCTCAAACATATCGGCTTCAGCGGTCGTTTTGGGCAGATCAATGAAGATTTTCATATTCCCGCCGCAAATAAGTCCATCGTCCCAACCGTAATCGCTGTCTAATTGAAATTCAAGCAGGCGCGGCATTCCCCCTTGCATCAACCCAATCGCTTGCCGCCGCGCTTCGGCTTCAACGCATCCACCACCGAGCGTCCCTACGTTCCGCAAATCAGGGAGGATCAATAGTTTTGAACCGGGCTTTTGTGGTGTTGAACCCTTTGTCTCCACAACGGTACAATAGGCACCAACTTGAGAGGATTCAATTAACTCTGGAATTTTTTGATATATTTCTCTCATCTTGTAATTTTACCGATTGGTGGACCAAAGTTCTATGAAGATTGATCCGCAGCACTTTGGGCGACTAATTTTTTAAACTGCTCGCGTTGTTGTTCAGTCAATGCAAGCGGGACAATTTCAGTAACACCATCAGCCCCAATTTTCGCTGGAACGTTCAGGTAAACCGATGTTGATCCAGCCGAGACAGGGGTCCCGACACTCATAACCCGATTTCTATCAAGTGCAATGGTTGAAACTATTTGCAAAATATGACTTATTAGCGTATATCCGCTGTCCGCCGTATAAGGACAACGCTGTGCCACTGCTTCACAAAGACTTTCGACATCCGTCTCAGACATTAGTTGTGCAAGTGGAATACCATTGACCCGACAGTATTGTGGGAGTGGGTACGCCTCCTGATCACTGCCGATAGTCAAAGCAGATATGTCTTTCACTGAAACTTTAACACGATTCGCAATTTCAGCCGTTAAGTGTGCCGTGGTGGCTCCATTTCCAAGACCAATAATCTGTCCAGTACCGAGTGCTTGATGCATCCACGCAGCGATGTAATTTGCAGGTGAGGTAGCCACTAAAATCTTGGCATTTGAGGCATACTGCTGAATTCCAAGAACATAGCCTCGCGTGAGTGCAATGCCTGTTGTCTTGGACGCTTGTGGCGACCGGAAACCCGATTGCCCCATAGGTGGTAGCAAAACAATTAAATCTGTCCCGGACAATCCCTCCAATGAATTGTAAGCGGAAACTTCGGTATCACTCGCCCTTAATGCATTCGCCTCCACAAGATCTCGGAGACCTGTAGGGATGTTTTTTTTTGAATAAACTGCCCTGTTTTTACTCAACGTTGTATCTGACAGAAAGGCGACCTCACGTACTGACTCTAATTGACACAAACTCCAGGCAACCGAGACAGCAAACTGATTGTTGCCCAACAAAACTATTTTCATCTATCACCTTCGCAAAGTCCACTCATTTGCAGGCGCGTTTGTGAATCGCGTCTTTTCTAACGGCAGACTCAATATAATGTAAAAACAAATTACGTTTTCGTAGTACAACTTCAAAGGGCACTAACAATACCGACGGACGTTGGAAATTTCAAAACTACACCAAAAGCGTTTCAACAATCGCTTGGAACTGTTCCTCAAGATGTTGACGATGGTTATCAAGTTCTGAATTTGCTGTCAGTTTCGTGGCTATCAGTTCATCGTAACGCTCAACATATTCCATCAAGGTCTCGACCTCTTTTTCATAGCAGATAGCTGATGCGAGAACTTTCTCCTTGAGCAAAAGTGGGAGTTCAGCTTCCGTGATTTGGGTCAATTCCCATCGCCAAACCTTTTCAGAGATATAGGAGACAAACTGGTTAAGCGATTCACCCTTATAATCATCGCTTTGAAGTTCTTTCACCTCTTGGATAAGCCCTAACACGTGATTGAAGAGTTCATCAGGAAACTGCTGTCGCAATTCCATCAGCAGCCTACCCGTTGTGGAAATAGGGAGTTGGTTTTGCAGGAGGAACATCCGCAGATTCGGATAATCCTCAACACTCTTGCTTTCGCTAAGCCATGTTTCACCAATTGCAGGCAAATCACTTACATCGAAACTGAGGACCTGTTGCTTCCGGATTTCCTCAAGATTGGAGGCAACCGGGTCAAGCCCGGCCGTTGCCAAAGTGCCGATTACCTCTTCCTGTCGATAAGGTCTCAGGAAAGTCATGAGTTCTTCGACTTTTTCCTGTTCTGCTTCAACAGCTTTAACATCCCCATCACTACCATTCTGCGACCGCTGCTGCTTCCGTTTTTTCCGTTTTTGCGGTGCATTCGAGAGCCGGTTCACTCGTTTCGCCAAAGTGCCATGATAACCCAATAATTCCTCATAGAGGATTGCAAGTAGCGTATCGCCATGTATAGCAAGCATCGCCGGTGTAGTAATATTCGTTAATTCACGCCCGGTTTTCGAGATAATTGCCCGATTCACATTGCGTTCTATTAACTTACGGTCCTTTTCCGCTTGTATAATCAGTGTACTTTCCAACATGAGGTTGATTAACCTTTTCGTCTGGTCAGGGACACTGAGATTAATATCACAAGTAGGTTGGATATCAGCAAGGAGTCGCTCACGCAGTTTACCATCAAGCAGCAACGTCCACAAGGTTGCGTAATGTTGTTGCTGATCTACTTTCGGCGGTGGGTTCTCCAACCACTGCTTTATGGTTGGCAAGTGCAGCTTCACATGATTGAGGAGCTGCTCAAAATCATCATCTGGAATTTCAAAACCGGCAAAATTGGCAGCACGTCGACGCTGTTGCGTTTGCTGACTTCGACGCTGTATTTGCCCTCCCGTTTTTGCTGCCAATAGGAGATCGACAAACGGCTGGATAATAACTTCAAAATCTTGCTTGTGTTGACTTGCAAAATTCGCAAGTCCCAGCAATTCTAACCAGATGGTCCCAAGACGTTCAACTTGGACAGGATGTAAAGTTGAACGGAGCGCGATACCAGCCATCTTTTCACGTACAGTCCCGCGTGTCCATTTCGGCAGATAAATTTCGTTTAAAAGTTCATTATTCTCAAAAGATAAGAGTTCAACCTGCTTGACCAGTCCCGTTTCAATAAAATCACGTTCAAACACCAAGTCGTGAAATAGTCCAGTCGCTCGATCCAGCACCTGATTTGCGAGTTTGTAACAGGATTGGATAAGATGATTGAGTGTCAGCTGTGGGTTATCCTGTAATTGCCAAAATTCTATCATCGGATCAATGTTTTGGACGAGAACCTCTTTCTTCTCGGCTGCGATGTCCTCATCAAAATCTTCAGCAAGACACGTTGCATAGAATTCCACAAAATCAAGTATCGTATTCCGTAGCTCTCGAATCACCAGATCGTCCCATACCTTATTGTGGACGCGTTGACCAGGTCCCAGAACAAGCGCTCTCAAACGCGTCTCCACGCCCTGTTGAAATTGTGCCATCAACTGATAAGCATGCTGATTGGCTTTTACCGTATACGCCTCCATTTTCTTGGAGCCTTCGGTGATTGCCGTTTCAATTTCCTCTGCGGATGCATTGAATGCGATAGGAACAAACTGAAGTGTTTCTGGTTCGAGTGGATTGTAAACCGCTGCTGTAGCGAGGACTTGAACAGGAGTAGGGACTTCCTCTGCCTCTGTGGTCTCTTCGTCTCCATCAGAAGAGATCTTGGAAAGGCGTGTATGAAGTGCCAAACTGTGCCCTAAATCGGTCAAGTCAGGATACTGTTTAATATGAGTTCGGAGGACTACAAGGAGCACGTTGTAGTCCGCTTTCAATAGCTGCTCAAAAAGGGCATCCTCATTGAGGTGGACGCGATGAATATGGGTCTGCTCTGGAATGATAACAGTAGCCGCGGAGGTACCCTCGGTATTGGTGTCATCAATTTGTGCCAGCACATAACCACCGGTTTTGACGGTGCTCGGTATTGTCAAGCGCGCCTTCAAAACTTCTTGCGTAAGTTCGGAGAGTGTTAGGGATTTACCCAAGTTCTGAATAGTGATGTCAGTAACAACACCATCGGCAAAATCCGTGATTTGCCGTGCGTTGCGTTCCAGTTCCTGTATGCTTCTGTGTACCCGGTCATAGTCGTCGCGGGCATCAGCAGAGACTTTTGCCTCATCAATCCAGGAGACCCATGCCCCCGGACGGGGTCGCATCTTTACTGTAAGTTCACCATCTTCTGAGTCGAAACCGGGTAGAATGTCACCTTCTGAAGTCTCCTTAGGGGTCCAAACGATAAGATGTTTATCCGCTTTCACACCGAGCCCCAAGCCAAAGGTGTCTCCCCAACTCATCCGTCCCTCAATACTGGATTTGATTTTATCAGTTAGCGCCAAAAGCGCGTCTGAACGAAAATTAAGCGATAATCCTTGCATTGGGTCGATTTAATCGTCTGCCTTTCAATAAATTTAGGCAATAAATTTGTAATGACTAGGACATATACAAAGCCTGTCTTTTTGCTAAAACCGCTATGCCCAGTTAGTTATAAATTCTTAGGTTAGAGCATATAGAACACGAGGGACGCCGTATATTCTCTACGGGTGTTATCTAAAAAGATTAAGGAATTACGAAAATATGATGAAATGATATTACCTACAGCTTTAACTGATGGTCAATCTTGATAACTCGGTCCCATGCTTATATCAACCAAAATGATAAAAGAAAAAAATAGTTCTACTCCGTCCTTATTAGCTCATCTGATACACCAGTGGTACAACAGACACACATGAAATTTAGGAAATCTCAAGTCCCCAAGCATCCCAGCCTTGGTGATGCCTCCGGGCAAACAACTCAATTTTAAACTGATGGGGAAACATTTCCTCAATTCGTTGACGCACGATATCTGGTTTCTCAGAATGGCGAGTTCGCTTCGCTTGAACAAGTTGCCTGACATTTCTTGAGCCTCGGGGTTGTGGAATTTTACCGCGTTTGAAAACGAGACACAACTCACATTGGCTCATTGTGTAGAAGCCCGGGTTCACACGTTTCTTATCCCACACAAAAGCAACTGTAGCCCATCGAAATCCCCATGCCTTACCGAGTCGAATCGCCTGATCCAGATGTGGAGACGAGCTCCACATAAAAAGCAAACAATTCTTTTCACTGATACCAGCAACATCCCACGTCTCCATCTCTGACACCGGCACGGTTGGATAATGTCGAACTGCACCGCCACTATCTTTGCCACCACTCCCTGTATGTTGGAGTTGCCCCTTGTAGTCCCACGGCGGATCTGCATAAATAATGCCGTACTTCTTATTAGGAAAGGGAGCATATGATGTCATCAATTATCTCGAACGATGTGCCTATTGTGCCTCAACACTAAGTCCCTCTTGCGGGATGTCGTTGTTCGCAACGAGCATATCGCGATCAAAAATGAAGTCGCTGCGGGAACTACCAAGACTTTCACCCTCTTTTTGGCGTTCACGGAAGTATTGAGGGAGCGTCAAACCTGTCATGCGAATAGCGTCCTCAGGGCATGCCTCAACGCAATATCCACAAAAGATACAGCGGAGCATGTTGATTTCAAAGACGTCTGGGTATTTTTCACGCTGATAGCCCTCTCTGGTCGTCCAACCATCCGGTGCTGGTGCTGCTTGGATAGTGATGCAGTCGGCAGGGCAAGCGGTCGCGCACAAGAAACATGCGACACACTTGATCTCATCCTTCTCGGTCGTCGTCAGCTTATGAACCCCACGATACCGATCGTTGCGTTCATCTACACTCCTCGGATCTTCGGGATACTGGTAGGTTAATTTCTTTTTAGGGATATGCTTTAGTGTGGTCAACATTCCCTTAATCAACGCTGGAATATAGAGTCTATCCCAAAAAGACATTTCTTCGCTAACTTTCATCAAATTCCTTCCTTCCTGTGTTCGGACGAACCACCAACCAGAAACAAGCGACAGGTACGTCGCAAGAATAATTATGGGGTAAGATTCGCTACTGTATAATTTGGTGCTTCCTCAGTAATATCAATATCGTGGGGATGGCTTTCGCGGTAACCACTGCTCGACATCCGCACAAACTGGCTATCTCTGCGTAACGCCTCAATATCAGCAGTGCCACAATACCCCATCGCAGAACGAATGCCACCAACTAATTGATAGACAAAATTACTCAATTTCCCTTTGTGAGGCACACGTCCTTCGATACCACGAGGGACAAGTTTGGAGATATCCTCTGCAGTCTCCTCTGGTGCACGGGTTATCCGCTTCCGTAGTGCCCCGATTGATCCCATGCCGCGGTGCATCTTATACGTTCTACCTTGATAGATGACCGTGTCGCCAGGGCTTTCGTCGGTTCCAGCGAGTAAACTGCCAATCATGACGGAACTCGCGCCTGCTCCGATGGCTTTTGCAATGTCTCCAGAATAACGGATGCCACCATCGGCGATGATTGGTACACCCGCTTTATCAGCTTCCTGTGCGCAGTCGTAAATCGCAGTAATCTGTGGAATACTGACCCCTGCTACTACACGGGTTGTACAAATAGAACCGGGACCGACACCCACCCTGACTGCGTCGGCACCAGCATCAATGAGGCTTCGCGTACCCTCAGGTGTAACAACATTTCCAGAAACGAGTTCGACATTCGGGAAATGCGACTTAATGTACTCTGTCGAGCGGATCACGTTCTTGGAGTGACCATGCGCTGTATCCAATACGAGCACATCCACACCTGCCTCTACCAACCGATCAATATCTTCCAGCGGGGTTGCGGGTACGACGGCTGCACCGACACGCAACCGTCCAGCACTGTCCTTACAGGCTTGCGGAAACATTTGGACTTTATCAATATCCTTAATAGTAATCAACCCACAGAGCCGAAAATCTTGATCTACAATCGGGAGTTTCTCTTTCCGAGATTTGTGAAGGACCTCTTTCGCTTTATCAAGCGTAATGCCAGGGGATGCAGTAATCAACTGATCTCCGGGGGTCATCCGAGCAGTTACGGAAAGCGCGAGATTGTCTTCATACTTGAGATCTCGGTTCGTAATTAATCCGACGAGGAAACCATCCTCAGTAACGATTGGAACACCGCCGATACGGTAGCGCGCTGTTACTTCCAGCGCATCGCGAATTGTCTTATCCTCAGTTAGCGTAATCGGTGCGGTAATCATACCACTTTCCGAACGTTTTACCCGATCGACTTCAGACACCTGCTCATCAATAGGGCAGTTATAATGAATTATCCCGATGCCTCCCTCCCGTGCAATCGCAATGGCAAGGGTAGACTCGGTGACGGTATCCATAGGTGCACTACAGATAGGAATGTTTAGTCGGAGATTACGTGTAAGTTGCGTACTCGTATCCACCTGATCCGGTAGTATATCCGATTCAGACGGAATTAACAAAACATCGTCAAAAGTTAACCCTTCTTTTGAAAATTTTTGGGGGAAGACATCGGAAATTTTGGTCTCCATCGGAATCGTCTCCTTCATTGCGAGTAGAAATGGATAAGATAGGCTTAGAAATGGTGTCTAAGGGTGTTATCGCGGGGATTTCACGTTACACACTTACGCCAAAAAAGCATTGCCTTCCAGTTTCCGCATATTATAGTTTTTTTTCCCTTTCATGTCAATAAATATGCCGAGACAATAGGGAAACGGGTTCCGGCTTATCTTTGGTCTTATACTCCTCAACAAAACGTAGGCATTCCACAACCGGTTTTGGAAAATGAAACAACACTTTTCCATATTTAATTATACACAAAAACGAAAATTATATCAACCATTTTTCCCTTAAAATCTCAATCCATGATACAATGCCCCCAATACACGTGACCGTTTGGACTTTTCAATACAGGCTTGACATGCCACGTCCACCAGCACTTACAAGATTTAAAGGAGTATAAAATGAGTAATCTAAATGTTGGAATCGTTGGACTCGGTTGGGTCGCTGGGGCCCATATCGAAACTTTCAAAAATGTTACAGGTGGAAACGTCACCGCCATCTGTTCACGCCGAGAACACGATGAATCTGTATTAGCAGAAACCTATGGTACACCGCTTAAAGCTTATACAGATTACGATAAAATGATCGCTGATCCAGATATACATATCATTGATATTTGCACGCCACATCCATTTCATGCTGAACAAGCTATTGCTGCTGCGGAAGCAGGAAAACATCTCATTATAGAAAAACCGATCTGCCTTACTTACGAAGATGCGAAAGCGATTCGCGATGCCGTCAAAAGTGCCGGTGTCAATGTTTGTGTCTGTTTCGAGTGTCGATATAGTGCCCATTTTACGATGATCCGTTCCGTCATTGACAACGGCTTGCTCGGTGAACTTCACTATGCAGAAGTCGACTATTATCACGGCATTGGACCGTGGTATGGGCAATACGAATGGAATATCAAAAAAGACTTTGGTGGTAGCACGCTACTCACCGCAGGTTGCCATGCCCTCGACGCGCTGCTCTTCTTTATGGATGGAACGGTTGAAGAGGTAACAAGTTATCACACACAATCCTCAGGTGATATTTTTCAACCTTACGAATATAAAACAACAAGTGTGAGTCTTCTTAAGTTTGAAGGTGGCGGAAAAATTGGGAAAGTCACCTCCTGCGTTGATTGCTTGCAGCCTTACTACTTCCATATCCACCTCGTCGGCAGTGAAGGAAGTCTACTCGATAACCGCATCTATTCAGCGAAACTCAAAGGAATGGATAAAAGCAAGTGGAGCACGCTTGAGACTTCACTCATTGATTCAGGTGATGTCAGCGACCACCCGTACGAACCACAGTTCCAAGCGTTCATAGATAGTATTGGGCGAAACGAACCAATGCCGTTGACTGACTTTGACACGGCGTTTGAATCACATCGTGTAGTTTTCGCAGCGGATATGTCCGCAGAAGCAAGTGGTAGATCCGTCAAGATGAGTGAACTCGCCTAAATCACCAGCGCATTGCTGCCTCGCGATAAAGCTGAATTTGCTCCATATTGCGAGGCACTGCGATCTGGATAGACTTCCGCTTTCGATTGACATCTCTAATGACGATAGGTGCGCGCAACATATTTGTCATTGTCACAATGCCAGATCGGTAGAATACCCACATGCGCTGCTCTGTGTAAGGATTGAGAACATACTCGGCAGTGTGCTCGGCTGGATGGCTACCTTCGTCAACAAAAAGATCATACTTCGGAAAGGCGAGTTCAACAGTCGTATCATGTCCTTGCAAAAGTATTTTTTCAGGTGGGGGCTTGGGTGAATATCCACTCAGTTTACATCGTCGAATCCGTATAGGTGCGGCGGACTTGTTAATCAGATGCAGTGATACAACGATGGCGAGGCGATGGTTATCGTCCCGGTTGATGAACCATGTATCTTCTGGAATCACCTCCACTCTCAAACCCGGAATCTGTTTTATTTTATGATAGACAATCGCCAATGTTACAAAACTGACTACACCGATTAGCACCCAATTTCCAGTAGGAGTGGCTAAGAATTGAAGCAGTTGTTTTAACGCTTGTTGTAGCACGCGAGCTCCTCGGCGAGTGTTTCTTCCGATATCACACCATGTCGTCGAACAAGTGGTGGTGAAACAGAAATATCGTACACTGTTGAAGGAATAGGTCCTGGCGTTTTGCCTCCATCGACTATCATATCAATTCGTGATGCGAGTTCTTCACCAATTTCTTCAATAGAAGTGGCTGGTGGCTCCCCTGAGAGATTTGCACTTGTTATTGCTGCTGGACCACCAAATGCTTGGAGAATTTGTAGGAGTAGTGGATTGTCCGGGATGCGTACACCGACGGTGTTACCACCAGCTGTTAATACAGGAAGCAGATTCCTTGCCTCAATGACAATAGTCAAACCACCAGGCCAAAAGCGATCTGTGAGATGAAAGAAGAAATTTGGTAGGTTTTGAGAAACCCGGTGGACATCCGCAACCGAACTAAGCACAAGCGGAATCGGTTTACCGTCCGGACGCCCTTTTATTGTATATAGCCTTTGCACAGCATCCGCATTAAATGGGTCCGCCGCCAACCCATAGACCGTGTCGGTGGGTATAGCGATAATACCACCTGATTTCAGGTGTTTTACTGCTTCAAGGCATATATCAGATTCCAAAATCGGTCTCCTCCGTTAGACATCCACGATAGAACCATTTGCAGCGGCATTCAGAGAAAGTCCAGCTCGCATCCCCTGTTGATACTTCTGGTAAGCAATCCCCGCAATCATCGCACCGTTATCTGTACACAAACTCATCGGCGGATAGTAGACTTCAGCACCGATTTCTGTAGCAGCGGTCTTCAGTGAAGCACGTAGCTGACTGTTCGCAGCAACTCCACCCGTTAGTGTTATTGCTCTGGCATCCGTGGATTTCACAGCACGCATCGATTTGTAAACCAAGATATCAACAACAGCAGCTTGAAAACTGGCAGCAATATCTTCGATGGTTACCATATCAGGGTTTGAGCCCTGAGTGTCCTCTCCTTCATCTTCCACAAGCACGCCTCCGCGCCGTGCCTTCTCGACAAAATAACGGACCGAGGTTTTGATACCGCTAAAACTAAATTGGTAATCCCCGCTATCTCGCATCGGTCTGGGAAATTTTATCCTCAATGGATCGCCTTTCTGTGCGAGATCATCAATGACCTTACCACCCGGAAAACCGAGTCCAAGGTACTTCGCAACTTTATCGTAGACTTCACCGGCAGCGTCGTCTTGTGTGCTCCCCAATACCTTATACTGCCATCCTTCGTGAACCTCCACGAGCAAGGTATGTCCCCCAGAAACCGTAAGGCAGATATGCGGAAACGGTAAGGCATCATGTACCATAAAATTAGCGTAGATATGCCCTTCAATATGATTAATACCAAGCAAAGGTAGATTATGGCAATAGGCGAGGCTCTTCGCTGCCGCAACACCGACTAACAGTGCTCCAATTAAGCCGGGACGATTCGTAACTGCTATCGCTGCTAAGTCTTTAAACGTGACACCTGCCTCTGCTAATGACCGGCTTACAATGTAGTTAATTGCCTCAATGTGTTTGCGTGATGCGAGTTCAGGGACAACACCGCCGTATTCTTGATGTACTTCAATTTGTGAAGCAACAACATTAGAAATCACTTCCTTGCCATTAGCAACAACCGCAGCAGCGGTTTCATCACATGAGGTATCAATGCCGAGTATTTTCATATTTCTCACATTTGTCAATAGTTGAGTTCTTAGTTAGATTTGGCAAATTGTTTGCCCGGCAATTGTTGAATGATACCTTTAAGTTCCAGCATCAAAAGCACACTTGAAACTTGAGCAATTGAGAGTTGTGTCGTCCGAACAATGGTATCGATATGCGATGACGGGACTTCAATAGCATTGAAAACTAACTTTTCATCCGGTGTCAAATCGGGTGGAGGAACGCTGGAAACAGATTGCTGTACTTCGGAGGGAGGTTGCGTGGAAGCGTGTAGAGAGCCACGTTTCTCAACAGGTAGGTCTTGTGAAGATTCAGTTTCTATATTCGGTACAGGCGATGTGGATGTTGAGGATTGAATTTGGTTCAACGCGTACCGAGGGAGCTCGTTGAGGAGATCGTCCACAGTGTTAATAAGCTTCGCGCCATTATTAATCAACCTGTGGGTACCAGCTGAAAGTTCAGAAAAAATCTCTCCTGGTACAGCAAAGACTTCCCGACCTTGTTCACCAGCGAGACGGGCAGTAATGAGCGCACCGCTGCGATTTGACGCTTCCACCACAACGGTTCCAAGCGTCAATCCACTAATGATGCGGTTACGGCGTGGGAAATTGCTCGGTTTCGGTTTGACCCCGATTGGGAATTCGGAAATCAACGCACCGGATGCCTCAATTTTCTTAACAAGGTCCCGATTTGCTGCCGGATAGATAACGCTCAATCCGTTCCCCATCACTGCGATTGTTCTACCACCTGCATCAAGTGCCCCGCGGTGCGCTGAAGTGTCAATACCCTTCGCGAACCCACTAACAACTGTCAGTCCACTTTGAGCAAGTTGATAACTCAGCCGATAACTCACCTTTCTCCCGTAATCCTTTGCATTCCGAGAACCGACGAGTGAGATACTTAGCGAGTCTTCGGGTACCAATTCACCCCTGATATACAATACAAGTGGTGGCGAATCAATCCCCTTCAAATGAGGCGGGTATGCGTCATCATAAAGCGTTAGCACCTGACAACCATACTCGTTTATTAATTCCAGTTCACGTTCTACCGGATACAAGACGGGCTTGCGTATCAACAAATCACAGATAGACGGCGAAAGTCCATCTATCTTTTTGAGTTCGTCTTCCGTCGCCCGAAGAGCTCGTTCCGCACTACCAAAAACATCACGCAAGACTTGAACGGTTTTGAGTCCAACACCTTGAATGAGGTTTAAATGAATCAGACTGATTGTCTCGTTAGAAAGCATTTTCCCGCCTTGCGCGATGTTCAGATAGAATTCGCTGGCTCACATTGTAAGCGCGTCTACTATTAGGACGCTACTGTTCCGCCGTTGAGGCTTCCGCTGTTGCGGTTTCTACTGGATCTGGTGGGAGTGCGTAATAGATTTCAATCTCTTGAATCTTTTTGTACTCTTGTGCAGTGGGTGCCCCAGTTTCACCGCGTGTTGACCGTTTCCCCCCAGTTATACGACGTGAATCCCAACGCCGCGGTACTTTCAAGCGAAACTTTGTCGTGACAATCGGATCTTTCAAAGTGAACCTGTAAACCGTACGCAGGTTGTCTCTCACTTCTTTAACTGTGACCCATTCTTCCGCCTCATTCATATACTGAACGGCAAAGAACTCAAGTTGACCTTCTTCGGCTTTAACGACAACTTGCTGTATTGTTTGGGGCTGCCGCCACCTGAGAACAGCTTCCGTGAACTTATCAGATTCCATCTGGGATGCCTCGTCCTTCTCATCTTCAAGAATGGGACCGGTCTCTCCGCGTGTGTGCATATTGTCGTCGTGGTATCTCGCATCCTCACTCGTTGCATCAAGTGCGATGTTTTTGCTCCAATTTAAATTCGGATTAGAAGAGAGAATACATCCTGATAACACGACCAACCCACAGAGAATTATGGCTAATAATCCAAAACGCATGTGTTGCCTCCTTGTTGTCCGGAATAGCATAGGTTCCATCCGGACAGTCTAAAGTTGAAACGGGACTGTATAAACAGCCATAGTGGGATATACCCCTATATTACTCCAATTCCAATAAATCATCAAGTTCTTTTTCACGCTTATCGGTGGCTTCTTCGACTGCCACTTGCTCAGAGGTCTTATAGCCGTAGAGTTCAATTTCTCGGATTTTACCAACAGCACGGCGACTACTGATATTCCATCCTCTACCACCAGAGCGTGCCCGTTCCTGACGGCTCAACAACGCATCATCTTTCGTTCCCAAGACTCGCAGCCGAATCCGATCCGTTGGGAACGGAATTAGCAATGAAATTTTAATCGGATTGCTTTTAACACTTTTTACATCTTTGATTAGCTGCCAGTCCGATTCAACCGCGATGCTCCCTTTATCCGCGAAAATATCAAACTCCGTCAAATTATCGGAATGCACCACAATTCGACGGATAATCTTTTTCTCGGGTAAAGTAATCACTACCTGAGATGCCGGATTAGCACCAATAAAACCTTGTGAACCTGCAGGGAAGGTCGTTTCACCGATAGTATTGAGTTTGCCATCAATCATCTGTGGGCTTGTTGCTTGTGTCCCTTCCAGTAGGGAATAATTCTCGCTCCATTCTTGCTCCGAGAAGAGCGCGGCACATCCGCTGAGAACAGCAACAAAACAGAGCAGTGAAAAGAATGTAATGAACCGATACATCACTTTTACTCCTTTGATACAGCACTTAGGCAGAAGCCCTCGCGCTACGGGTCTTGTTGTTCACTAATAAATAATTTCAGATTTAAATCAGATAGGCATCACAGAACGTGGTCTTCTTTGAAAGAGCCATCAATTTCTAATGCCTTAGTTATGATACAACTTTCCAAGTAGCACCCTCACGGGTGTCCTGAATTTCAATATTGAGTTCTTTAAGTCGATCCCGAATTTTATCGGACGTGTCCCAATCCTTGCGACTTCGAGCGTCCTGTCTTATCTCTAAAAGGAGATCAATGAGATGATCGCGCTGTTCTACGTTGTCCTCATTGCTACTCTGTTCCTCCGTATCATAAACACCGAGGACTTGACAGGTCTCAATTAACGCGTGATATGCTTCTGCGAAAACAGATGGAGGAGTCTCATTAGCGTCCCTGAGGCATCTGTTCACTTCACTGACCAGGGTAAAAATAGCACCAAGTGCCTGTGCGGTGTTGAAATCTGTATCCATCGCAGTGGTAAATTGTGCCTTCATTTTATGGACTGCGTGTTGAAGGGATGAATTCGTTATTTCGTCTGTCTCAAATTGCCCATCATATTTTTGCAGGGTATCCAAACAATTACGTAAACGTCTGAACGCGCCTTCAGATTTCATCAAACTCTCCCGATTATAATCCAACGGGTGCCGATAATGCGCCGAAATCAGGAAGTGCCGAATCACCTCGGTAGGATAATTGTCAAGTGCGTCTCGTAGCAGGATAAAGTTCTGTTCGGATTTACCCATACGCCTGCCGTCAATGTTCAGAAAAGCGATGTGTACCCAGTAACGCGCGAAGGTGCATCCGGTTGCCATCTCACTCTGTGCAATCTCGTTTTCATGGTGTGGGAACTGCAGATCTTCACCGCCAACATGGATGTCAAGCGTCGTTCCGAGATGCTTCATCGCCATAGCGGAACATTCTATATGCCACCCGGGTCTACCTTTCCCCCAAGGGCTCTCCCAAGATGGTTCACCGGGTTTCGCGGCTTTCCACATATCAAAATCGCGGGGATCCTCTTTCCGTTCGTCAATTTCGACCCGAGCACCGGCGAGCAAGTCCTCCGGCTTCCGATTGGAAAGCTTTCCATACTCAGCAAACCGATTCACCCGATAATAGACACTACCATCAATAATATAAGCTGCATCTTTTTCAAGCAGGGTCTGAATTAAACTTATCATTTCTGGAATGTGTTCAGTTGCTTTCGGATGGACGTCCGCTGGATGAATACCGAGACGTTGTGAATCTTCAAAGAACGCTTCACCGTTCTGATGCGCCAGTTGTTTCGCGCTAACACCAAGTTCTGCCGCACGATTGATAATCTTGTCATCAATATCTGTCAAATTCTGAACCAGTTTGACGGTATACCCTCTATACGCCAAATAGCGTCGAATAATATCTGTAACCAAAGCGGTGCGTGCATTGCCCATGTGGATGTAATCGTAAACCGTCGGACCGCAACTGTAAATCGACACCTGTTCAGGGCTTAGTGGTACAAAGTCCTCCAATTGTCGGCTCAGCGAGTTATAGATTTGCATACCCATATGTTAGATTTTGACTCCTCCTGACGTTAATTAACAGAAAAACAGCTATAACCGAGAAAGACAAGCAATAGCATGCGCGACAATTGCCTTGCCTTTGCCAACAACGCCCAATTCTTCGGTCGTAGTTGCCTTAACGTTTACCTGTTCCACGGCGACATCAAGCGTTTCGGCAAGTCGTGTGCGGATTCCCGAAATGTAAGGTGCTAATTTCGGACGTTGTGCGATAACCGTGCTGTCTATGTTTTCGATTTGGTAGCCACGCAGCCTCACCTTTGCCACAATATCACGTAGGAAAATAAGGCTGTCCATACCCTCATAACGAGCATCCGTATCAGGAAAATGTGTACCGATATCACCAAGGGCAGCTGCACCTAAAATAGCATCTATGATTGCATGTGTCAAGACATCCGCGTCCGAATGCCCAAACAGCCCTAAATGATATGAAATCTCAACGCCGCCTAAAATCAGTTTCCGATTCGAGACCAATCGATGAACATCGTAACCAATACCAACTCGCATTTATGTCTATATTCAGTGTTCTAACGCAAACTTCTGTCGGTTGGATCTACGGTTTTAGAGAGTAGACGCCATCTCCCAATCATAGTCAGCCGACGAACATTTAAGAAAAGTGGCTATTCAAAAGCTCGATTTTCAAGAAGTGCCTCCGCGATTTGTAAATCCACTTGCGTCGTTATTTTCAAATTCGCATAACTTCCTGGCACTAACTTGACAGGAAAACCGAGTTGTTCAACGAGTGCAGCATCATCTGTCGCAGTAAGTTGACGCTGCTGTGCTATCTGATGTGCTTCTTCCAACAGCGACTTGCGAAAAACCTGGGGAGTCTGCACTGTCCAGAGTCGTTCTCGCATCGGTGTCTCAAGAACGAAGCAGTCCTCATTCGCCACTTTGATTGTATCTTTCACAGGCACGGCTGCGACAGCAGCACCGTACGCATCTGCTGCTGTAAGACAGGCGAAAATCGTCTCATCCGTCACAAAAGGACGCACTCCATCGTGGACAATCACAAAATCCACATCTGCTGAGAGTGCGCGTATGCCATTTTGAACAGACGCTTGACGGGTCTCCCCACCTGCTACAAGTGCCTGCACCTTCCGAAAAGAATATGGGTCCAACACTGTGGCATGGCATTCGGCAAAATCTGCTTCATCAACGATCACAAAAATTGCGTCTACAGCACTGTTTTGCTCAAACCGTTGAATCGTATGGGCTAAAATTGGTTTCTGTCCCAATTTTAAGTACGGTTTTTTCACCGAATGCCTCATGCGGCATCCCTTACCAGCTGCGGGCATAAGGGTGCAAACCTGGCTCTTCATCAACGTCCATTTCATCTGCTTTTATACGGGTAAAAATCATCTGACCCGCACTTGTCCTTAGCATCTGTGTAACCTCAACGTTAAGTGCCTTACCGATATATGGTTTCCCATCTTCAACGATCACCATAGTGCCGTCATCAAGATAGCCAACTCCTTGATTCGGTTCCTTACCTTCTTTAAGGAGAAATACCTGAATCACCTCACCAGCAATAACCACGGGACGGACTGCATTTGACAATTCATTGATATTGAGAACTTTTACACTTTGTAATTCTGCGACTTTGTTCAGGTTTAAATCGTTGGTTACAATTGTAGCGTCTCGCTCTTGCGCAAGATGCACTAACTTTGCATCAACTTCCGTAAGATGTGGTACATCCTCTTCTGTAATGTCAACAACAATTGCAGGATTATTTTGAAGTGCCCGGAGGATATCAAAACCGCGTCGTCCTTTATTTCGACGAAGCGAATCTGTTGAATCCGCAATACGTTGCAGCTCATTCAGAACAAATCTTGGAATAACGAGTGTTCCTTCGATAAATTTAGTCTGACAGATTTCAAGAATTCTGCCATCAATGATAACACTTGTGTCTAAAATTTTGAAGTTACTTGTAGATTGAACTGTGCGCGATTCGCCAGATCGAACAGCCGTATCAGACCTCATCAACCCCGTTAAACTCAACGTTGTAGAGAGATAGTAGCCGCTCATCATACCGAGATAACCGAAGCCGAGGACAAGTACTATAGACAAGCCACGGTGAGGTTGTGAAAAAAGCGCCAAGACCCCAAAGGAAACTAACAAACCGACAGATACCCCTATTAAACTTGCTACAATGCCACGGATGTTGGGTAAGTGGAAGCAGTACTCTGCGCCTACCAACAGCAGTGCTACGACAAGCGCAGTAAGCACAGCGAACCAGTTGCCATCATAAACAACATAGCAAGCCACTGTACTTGCTACTATAAAAGCAAGACGTATGCTCCAAATTTTCATTTTTTGTACTGTGCGTGTTTTGATAAAGGGAAAAAGAATCCAGCCCCTTGTAAATGCGGTCTTCAGGCGCGCCTACAAGATTCCTCGGTTCCACGCATCTGCTCCTGTTATACGAACACACTTTGTAAGTATACCAACTCTAAACGACTATGTTCAGATATTACGATTATAAGCTTGATTTACAGCTTAAATTGCAACTAAGCAAAAATTGCGAATTGAATCGCTAAAACCCTGTTAGGATAATTGTATGTATAATATGATTAATTAACGTTATGATGTCCTAACATGGTTAAAATAGCGTAGTACAAAAAATAAGTCAAGTGGAAACAGTACACAAGACAACAACTTGGGTTATTTAATAGTATCACAGCAAAGCATTTAGGCTATCATATACGTCCTTAACCCCCACTAACGTAATGTTCTCATCAATGTTCAAACCTTTACGATTATATTCAGGGAAAATTGCGCGCTGGAAACCTAACTTTGCTGCCTCTCGAATCCGTCTCTCGACATGCGTCACAGGTCTAATCTCGCCGCCGAGCCCAACCTCTCCAATCATAACGGTCTGCCGATCCACAGGAATCTCGCGATAACTTGAGGCTATTGCCATTAACACCCCGAGATCAATGCCGGGTTCGGCAATACGCAATCCACCAGTAATGTTAACAAAAACATCAGCTCCGCCAACATCAATACCTACTCGCTTATTGAGGACAGCAATGAGCAGTGCGATACGATGCCGATCAACACCAGTTGCTGTGTTACGCGGATTCCCGTAATTGGTGGGTACAACGAGTGCCTGGACCTCCATGAGCAACGGGCGGGTGCCTTCCATGCTTGAAACGACAATAGATCCTGCAACCTCTTCTCCTCTGTTGCTCAAAAAGAGCTCAGAAGGGTTCATTACATCCACAAGCCCTCTGTTTTGCATTTCAAAGATTCCGATTTCGTTTGTTGAACCAAACCGATTTTTAATTGCTCGTAGGACACGGTAGATATGGTGCTGTTCTCCTTCAAAGTAGAGGACTGTATCCACCATATGTTCTAAAACACGAGGTCCTGCGAGTGTGCCATCCTTTGTGACATGCCCGACGAGAAATACTGGCACATTCCGATTCTTCGCAAAAATTAAGAGGCGTCCCGTACACTCCCGAATTTGAGTGACACTTCCAGGTGCAGATTGAATACTCGACAAATAGACGGCTTGGATAGAATCAACAATGACGACCTTCGGTTTAAGTGCCTCAATACGCTTTTCAATCTGCTCCAAGTTATTTTCACACAGCACATAAAGCGTATCTGAGGTAACACCAAGACGAGTTGCTCGTAGTTTTGTCTGACTAACGGATTCCTCACCAGAAACATAAAGGATGTCTCCATAGTTTCGACTTAACGCATCGCTTGCTTGTAACAGGAGCGTGGACTTACCTATTCCCGGATCGCCTCCGATAAGAACCACAGAACCCGGTACAATTCCGCCACCGAGGACCCTGTCGAACTCCGCCATTCCCGTTAAGTGACGTTCTACCTCGCTTGCCGTAATCTGCGAAATTGGCTCAGGTTCACGAGATACTTGTCCCATACCACGGTGTTTCGCGGATGTAGTAAGTTCCTCTATCTCTTCGGCGAAACTCTGCCAACTTTGACATGTTGGGCACCGTCCGAGTGCCCTTGGCGTTGTATATCCACACTCTTGACAGACAAATCTGCGCTTCTCTCGTGCCATTTCTAATGTTACCAATCATCATTTATAGATAGAACTTTCAGCTACAAAAGTTATCCACTATTACACTACCACCCACTGGCGAAAAAGCGAAATCCCGTGGTCCAACGTCGTTCGCCTGTTACGTTTTCTACACCAAGTAGGAACTGTCCATACTGAAAAAAGCGCAGTGCCAATTCTGTGTTCAACTCCGGCTGCCCACTCGTTAATCCAACTCCTTCTAAGCCAATACCTAAGCGTTGGGAAAATAGCCAGAGATCTAATCCTACACCAACTTTGGAGCGCATGAAACCGGCGCGTGCTCGGAAAAAGTCTGTCACATTGTATCCATACTGAAATTCAAACCGAATGTTTTCATCTCGAACACCTATACCCAATCTGTAATGAGACTTCGGATCCGGGGACAGCAAAAATGCCAATTCATTATGGAGACGTTCTTCAAGACTTAAATAACGAAGTTCATAATCCCAACCAACCTGTGGTAAGTCAAAACGCTTCAAGCCCTCTTCAGTTTGTTGGGAAAGTCTCGTCACAGTTGCCATTGTCTCATCAACATTTCTCAAGGTCCGTCGGGCGTCCTCAAGCGGCTCTGGTGTGTTGAGCAATTGCGCAATCGTGCCATCTCCTTCGTTAACAGTCGCAAAGAGGCGATTGATGTTTTCCTCAAGCCTTGAGAAGGCATCAGTTGCCAATCGTAGGTCTTCCAAGATTGGCGTAACGCTGGACTCCCCCGTTTTTATAGCCTCACTACCTTGCGAAACGAGAGCGGAAACCTCAGAAGTCAGGATATTAAAGTCTGTGCGAAAATCCTCTGTGATCTGTCGGAATTGTGATGTGCTTACCCTCACATCCGTCAAAATGGTGTTTAGTTTCGGAGAGTTGTGGTTAATTAGTCTTAAGAGCTCGCTGGTAATATCACTCACTTGGCTACTTACCATGAGAGAATCGCCTTCCAACTGCGCGATAAGGTTATTTACTTTAATGAGTGTTTGCTGAAAACGTTTGTCATTTTCAAGCGCAAGATTCGTCAACGTCTTAACTGTTTCCTCAGAATCAATGCTTAATTTTTCAATAGTTTTGCCAGTCAATGAAACAACTTCCCGAATTTCTTTGATAGCAAGTTGGATAGCTTCTTGATTAGCCTGTAGCACCTCATTGGCAGCAGTTGTAAGTTCAATGGCTTGGGTCATACCATCACTCGTCTGTTCGAGGAGTTCCAATGCGTTAACGGGATCTCTCCCGACAATAGGCAGGTCGGCTGGTTTTAGAACTGGATTCCCTATCGGACCATTATCAAGAGCGATGTAAATTTCACCGACGAACCCGTTCATAGAAATGCTCGCACCACAACCTTCTCTTAACCATTTAAAGGCATTCTTGACTTTCGCTTGGATACGGACGTCATTCGTCTCGGGTTGGAGCTCAATGCTGGTTACTTTGCCGATTGGCACACCAGACAAATAAACACCTGCCCCTACATAGAGTCCATTAACAGAGCGGAATTGGAATGTCAACTCATCACCAGCAGTTGACCATGGCCAATTCTCAGCATTTGTGAGGAGGATGGTGAGAAATACAATCGCGATTAGAATCATCACGCCGACTTTCACAGACGCTGTCCAAAAATTCATGTTATCTCCCCAAGTACTCTCTTAAAATCGGATTTTCCATGTTAAGAATCTGATCTGGTGCTCCGAATAGCACGAATTGCTGCAGAATTGGATTGTCAATGTTGATAATATCCTCCGGGGTTCCGTATGCGATCTGTTTACCCTCATGAATCATAGCCATGCGAGTCGCTACACTAAAGGCACTATGCATATCATGCGTCACTACAACAGAAGTGACACTCAATTTCTCGTGCAGATCTATGATGAGTTGATTGATCTCAGTGCATGTAACTGGATCAAGCCCGGTTGTCGGTTCATCGTAGAAAATAACTTCTGGATTGAACGCCAATGCACGTGCGAGTCCGACGCGTTTTCGCATACCACCACTCAATTCAGCAGGGCGAAGTTCTTGGACTCCATCTAAATCAACAAGACTCAACTTCTCATTAACGATCTCACTCATTTCTCGTTTACTAAGGTTCGTATGCTGATCAAGCATAAAAGCGACATTCTCCGCAACAGTCATTGAATCAAACAGTGCAGCGGATTGGAAAAGCATCCCAATCTTCCGACGGATGCGGTTCATTTCTTTGGTTCCAAGGTGCGAGATTTCTGTCCCATCAAACCAAATTTCGCCCGAATCGGCGGGAAGTAGTCCAGTAATGATCTTGAGCAAGACACTTTTTCCAGAACCACTTTGTCCCATAATTACGAGTGTTTCACCACGCGGTATCTCAAGGCTCAACCCGTCTAAAACGTTTTTTCCCCCAAAGTTTTTAGTGATATTCTTAACTGAAATCATACCGCTGGACCTGCTTTAAGAATAGGATGAGGACAAATAAGTACCAGTAAGTATTATTTTTTCGGGCATACACACAGTCATACAAACCAGGTTCTGAATCCGCTGAGGCTACATCAAACCCAAAATATTAAAGAGGACATGATTCAAGACAAAATCTAAAACGAGAATAGCGATGAGCGAGATTACAGCAGAGCCAGTTGTAGCGATACCAACGCCCTCTGCCCCGCCAGCTGAAGAGATACTAAAGCCTTTGTAACATCCGACCGCTGCGATCGCCATCCCAAAGGAAGTTGCTTTAATTAAACTAATCAGTACACTTCCGACAAAAAGATTTTTCTGAACCTCCAAAAGAAAAAAGGAGCCATTTACATCAAACAACGTCACAACGGCAATAAACCCACCTGCGATACCCGCAAACGTTGAAAAGATAGTGAGCGTTGGTAGCATAAAGGAACAAGCAAGAAATCGAGGCACAACCAAATATTTGATCGGATTCGTCCCCATCACCTCAAGTGCGTCAATTTGCTCTGTAACTTTCATGGTTGAAAGCTCAGCGGTAATTGATGCACCGATTCGCCCTGCAAGCACAAACGCTGTAATCATCGGACCAAGCTCTTTTACCACTGAAACACAGACGAACCGTGCAACTGAGCCTTCTACAGCATACGGCTTAAGCTGAATATAGCCTTGAACACCCAAGACCATTCCAGTGAAAAAACCAGAGACGATAACCACAGCCAAAGAATTGAAGCCTATTAACAATAGCTGCTTAACGAGGAGATCGAATTGAAATGGAGGACGAAAAATTTGAACAAGCGTTTGAAAAAATAAGGTAAAGGCTTTCCCCACCTCGGAAAGCACATGGTGCAACCGAATTTTAATTAAATGATAAAATCCACTGGAGGATTCATGTATAGTGGATTGTTGATTCATATCTTTTGTCTAACTTAGATTTTCAAATCGCATCTGTTTTTTGGTAAAATAGAGCATAACTGGTCCGGTCGCCCCGTTACGTTGTTTCTTAATCAGCAGATGTGCTTCAACCCGATCATCAGGCTCTTCTTCATCTTGATAATAATCTTCTCGGTATAAAAAGGCAACGAGGTCAGCATCCTGTTCAATTGCCCCGGACTCGCGTAAATCGGAAAGCTGCGGTTGTTTGTCGGGACGGCGCTCTACTTCACGACTCAATTGGGAACAGGCAATAATTGGCACATCAAGTTCCCAAGCAAGGATTTTCAAGGCACGCGAGATTTCAGAAATTTCTTGTTCGCGAGCGTTGTATCTACCAGTACCCCTGAGAAGTTGCAGGTAATCAACAATAATAAGTGCGAGGTTGCTGTGTTCGCCTTTTAGCCGGCGTCCTTCGGCGCGCAGACTCTGAACAGTAAGACCGCGGTTGTCGTTAATGAGGATAGGTGCTTCAGCGAGCCTGCCAGCTGCCTCGGTTAATGGTCGCCAATAGTCCTCGCTGAAATTACCAGTTCGGAGTCGTCCAAAATCGATGTGGGATTCCGCGGATAACATCCGCATGACGATATCCTGTGCTGGCATCTCAAGGCTAAAAATGGCAACTGGTCGTTCTTGCTCAAGTGCGATGTTCTGTGCCATATTCAACACCAAGGTCGTTTTTCCCATACTCGGTCGCGCGGCGATGATGATAAAGTTGCCGGGTTGCAGCCCCGATGTCATGTGATCAAAATCCATAAAACCGGTCGGCACACCTAAAAACCGGTCGGATTTGTGGTAGAGTTTTTCTATAGCATCTATACTATCTGAGACCAGCGGCTGGATAGGGTGAAATCCACGTTGCGCTTTGTCTTGACCGAGCTCAAAGACGGCTTCCTGCGCCTGATTGAGGATTTCTGAGAGCTCTATGCTTTCATCCTTGGCGATATCACGGATTTCAGAACCCGCTTGAATCAACTGTCGGCGCGTCGCCTTCTCATAAAGTATATCCGCATAGAACTCCGTACTCTCCGTCTCTACAATCGGTGCCTGCAGTTCGTATAGATAACTTGCACCACCTGTCCGATTAATCTGATTTGTCCGTTTCAGCTCATCGGCGACAAGGAGCGGGTCGGCGTTGCTAACGCGCTCATATACGGCAAGGATTGCTGTATAAATCAACTGATGGTCGGTCGTGAAGAACGCCTCAGAGGTATGTCCAAGTAAGGCGATTACACGAGGAATGACCGATTTCTCGGTCATCATTGCACCGAGTACAGCTTGTTCAGCCTCCTTGTCAGAAAGAGATTCAACCGCCTGTGTCTGCATGGTTATTCTTCACGTTCAACAACTACCCGCAGTTCAGCATGGACATCAGTATGCAATTTAATCGGCACCATGAACACACCGAGTTCACGAATTGGCTCTGCGAGTTCAAAGAAACGTCTTTCCAACTCAAGACCTTCAGCCCTTAAAGCCTCAGCAACATCTGTAGAGGTGACAGAGCCGAAAAGTCGATCATTTTCACCAGCGCGCCGACTCAGTGTGCATGTAACACCAGCAATCTGTGCTGCGATTTCACGTGCCCATTCTCTATTCTTCGATTCTTGATGATCAATCACTCGTTTTTGGTGCTCAAAATGGCGACGGTTTCGCTCTGTTGCATGTACCGCTAATTGCATCGGCAAGAGGTAATTCCGTGCGTAGCCATCAGCAACACTCAGCACATCGCCTGGCACACCAAGTCCTTCAACATTTTCCTTTAAAATCACTTCCATAATTGAAATCCTATATCATCTCGTATAACATGAGTTCAATATCCAGCGAGGTTAGAAACCTCACCTACCGAGAGTCGAGATTTATTCTATAATTCAATCCTATGTCATTTCTATAGGAAGCCCAAGTCTTACGTCTGAAATTTACTGCTATTGTGTAAACGGCAATAATGCCATATTACGTGCGCGTTTCACAGCGCGTGTTACCATTCGCTGTTGCTTCGCTGATAGTCCAGTGACTCGACGACTCACAATCTTTCCACGTTCGTTAATAAACTTTTGCAGCGTATCTACATCTTTGTAGTCAAAAGATTCAATTTTGTGAAAGCGCTGCCTCCGACGGAATGCCATATAATTCTGTTCCTTCTTTTTAATTCTGTTGCGCGCCAATGTACCTTGACGCGCTGGACGTTCGTATGCCCTCCATAACGGAGGAAATGCTAAAAGGATACGAGGAAGAGCCCTTTCATAATAACAACTCTCCCATGAATATCATCCTACTTAAAACGGTATGTCATCATCTGTTGAGGAAGCTGCCCCACTTGCCTCGGGAGCGGGTGCGTCTTGATATGGGGCAGATTGTGTAGGTGCTGCCGCGGGTTCTGCATCGGCGTAACCGCCGCCCATCTCATCACCATCGCGTCGTCCACCAATCAATTGAATCCGAAATGCCGTAACAGATAGCCTGTTACGCTTGGACCCATCCTCTGCCTCCCAAGAATCAAACTTGAGAGCCCCTTCCAAGAAAACGGGGCTGCCTTTAGTGAGGTACTCGTTTACAATTTCCGCTTGTCTACCCCAAGCAGTTATCTCAACAAAACAAGGAGACTCTTTTTGCTCACCTGTCTGCCGATCAGTATACCGCTCGTTCATAGCGAGTCCAAAATTCGTAACAGCAGTCCCACTTGGAATATATCTCATTTCGGGGTCGCGAGTAAGATTCCCCATCAGGATGACCTTGTTGTAACTTGCCATGGTTTCTCCTCTTCATACGTTCATATAACTTTTTAACATCACTTATAGTAAAACCCAGAATTACCTTTACATTGGCGAGGTAAGGATACCTCGCCAGCGACGGTGAAGTATCAACCCCTATCATGTCCACATATTTTTAGCGTTTACTATAAAAGCCAAAAACTGGTTTTTTATAATCTGGATGATGCTCACTTTAATCAGATATTGCTGTGTTTTCAGATTCTTCACCATCACCGGGTGTGGCCTGCTCTGCATCATCGGGAGCTGTTTTCGCTTCATCACCGGACCCCGATTGTCCCGTCTCAGCAGCGAGATCGGCTTTCAATTTATTGATATCGTCTTCGTATTGAACAATCATGTAACGCAGAATCGTTTCAATGACACGTAGCGATTGGTTTAATTCAGCGACAAAACTCGGTGCGCTCTCAAAGATATAGAGCACATAATAACCTTCATTACGTTTCCGGATCGGATAGGCGAGCCTTTTTCTTCCCCAAGGGTCAACTTTCAGGAGAGTTCCGCCACCTTCAATAATGCCCTTTACCTGATCAGTAAGAGCTTCTGCTTCGCTCTCATCATAATCAGGGGTGATGATAAGTAAGAGTTCGTAAGGATTCAAATTTTCATGCCTCTCTTTGGACTGTTGGCTCCACTACTATTATAACAGAAGTAGGGAGCAGAGATTAATTGTGTAAATTCCATCTAATAAACATGCGCTGCAAACGCAATCACACCTTAAGATGGAATCCTATTTACCAATTGTTAGTTAATATAATTATACCACATTTAGATTCCTATATCAACAAAAAAGCCAATTTATTATGTTCAGTTTTCAGTTTTCGGTTCACAGTTTTCAGTTGTGAGCCATCACTGGTAAGTAGCCGATTTTTGTTGCCTGAATCAAGATTCACGGGATTAGAGAATGAGGGAGATTAGAGGGACGCTTATTATAGGTTTTCATTCCACAGGAAGGGTATCTGATAAGACAGGTAATTTAGGTTGAAAGTGTTGCATACGCCGTTACATGTAGCGGTAAGAAGAACGGGCGTTTTGATACGAGCACCTCTTGACGGATTCGTTCAGCTAATGTGTCTATACCAACTTGATCGGCTGTCGCAAGTCCGTATTTTAGTAGAAGGGGAAGGAGGCTTTGAAAGATAGTCGCCATATAGCGATACCCCGCCCAAGTTTCCGCGGCACCCATCGGGGACTCAAGGTGCATCTCTGGTGGTGGCAAACCCGCGTCCACAAAAGCGCGATAAAGCCCAATTCCCATGTCAAGGTGTGCGCTTGAGTGTTCAAAGACCTCCAGAATCCATCCAATGAGCCGGTTCATGAGAGGGGTATCTGGATGTAAGAACGCTGGATAGAGGGTATATTCTGGCTCTTGGAACGCGGCGATGCCTCCCGGTTTTAAATGTGATATAAGTCTCGCAAATGCTATGTCTGGATCAGCCATATACATCAGGACAAACCGTCCAACGATCGCATCAAATTTATCCGAGAAGTCAAGCGTTCGAGCATCGCCAGGGATAAATTTAAGATTGTTCATGCCAGCATCAACTGCACGTTGACGCGCTGTGTCGAGAATAGCTGCGTTAACATCCACACCAACGACGCTTCCGGTCGGTCCGACAAGTTCAGCAAGTGTAAGAGCGACATCACCTGCTCCACTACCAATTTCAAGTACCTGCATTCCTTCTGCGATACCGGCGCGTTTGCAGAGGCGTGTCGTTGACGCCCCATAAATTCTTGATTGCTCAATGAGGCGTGTCGTCTCGTGTGAGGTGCGTCCTAAAGTATAGGTGGCATCGCGATTTGATGTATGCGAGTTCTCCGATTGATTTTTCGCCATGCCCGGAACCTTTTACGATTAGAGGGATGCATGCCCTGTGATATGCGGCGGCAACATAATCGGTCGTTTTGCTGCAGCAACTTCTGCCTGTATACGCGACGCCAGCGTGTCCACATCTAATTCATCGGCTGTGGCAATGCCGTAAGCCTCCATCAACGGAACGAGACTCCTAAAACTATTAGCGAGATACTCAAACCCGGGCCAGTCCTCAGGACCACCCATGGGTGCCTCAAAATGCAAGGCAGGCTCAGGCAAACCAGCATCAACAAAGGCTTTGTAAAGTTCCATCCCCATCTCAAGATGTGCTCCTGAACGCTCAAACACAGTGCGTCCCCACTCAATCAATTGGTTTGCTAAGGGGGTATCTGGATGCCAAGCAGCAGTATAAGGCGTAAAATCTGCCTCTTGAAAGGCGACGATCCCACCCGGACGCAGGCGTGTTGCCAAATGTCGAAGTGCATCCGCTGGATCCGCCATATACATTAGTACGAGTCTCCCTACAACGGCATCAAAATCGTTTGGAAGGTCAAGCGTTCGGATATCACCAGCAATGAATTCAACATTCGTAAAGCCTGCAGCATCCGCTCGAGATTGCGCCGTTTTGAGAATATCAGGGTTGACATCTACACCAACCACACTTCCATCGGGTCCAACAAATTCAGCGAGAGTAAGTGATACATCACCAGCACCACTTCCGACATCAAGGACTTTCATGCCATTTGCGATGCCACTTCTGAGAAAGAAACGCCGTGTCACATTGTCATAGAGTTGTGACTGTTCGATTAAACGCTCAGTTTCCCCTTCACTTCGACCCATTGTATATTCTGCATCTCTGCTCTGATTGCTCATTTCAATTCCTCACTTTCAAGAAATATGCGAAGTATAGTAACTTCGTGTCATATAATTGCGAGTATTATGGTGCAATAAATTGATGGAACTGTATCTTTCCGTCCTTGACAGTATTGATAACAAGGCTTTTGACTGCATGTCGATTTTCATCGAAATGCGATAGGGCTGTTGCGCCGCTGTAATTTTGAGTTGCTTCAATTCGATCTCGAATTGCTGGGGGAGTTGCGTCAACAGAACGACGCGCTGCCTCAATCACAATGGTAGTGGAATCATAACCGAGTGCTGCGGGTCCGTCGGGTGCGATACCAAATTGGGCAGTATAAGCCTGAACAAATCGATGCGCTGCTTCAGTTAATTGACCACCGGGTGAAAAGTGATTCGCAAAGAAGCTGCCTTCAACTGCCATTCCACCAATTTCAATTAAGTCTGGTCGATCCCATCCATCTCCACCCAAAAAAGTAGCAGAAATACCGATATCGGAGCTCCTTGCCTGCTTAACTGCCATCGGGAACTCGGAACCTAAACCCGGTAAAAAAACAACATCAATAACAGATTCAACCGCAGCAATTGCCATTAACTGCTCAGTAAAATCCGTGGTGCCTGACTCGTAAAATTGATGGACAGCAACCTTGCCTCCCTGCGCGGCAAAGTCGTCAACGAATACACTCGACAGTCCTTCCGAGTATGCATTACCCATTTCCGTGAGGACCGCGGCTGTCATCGCCCCCAATTCTTGCACGGCAAAATCTACCATTACACTCGCCTGATACGGATCAATGAAGGCACCCATAAACGTAAAGTTCCCATTTCGAGTAACCTCAGGGTTCGTTGAATAGGTTGTTACCATAGGCACACCGTGTTGCTGGACAACCGCTCCGACCTCTACAGCCACTCTACTGTAGTCAGGACCTACAATTGCTGACACCCCGGCGGCAATCAGTGCCTCGGCGTGTTGAACACTGAGTAACGAATCTCCCTTGTCGTCTCTAATGAGAAGTTCTATCGGCAGACCATTGATTCCTCCTGCCTCATTCGCGAGGGCAACTGCCAGTTCAGCACCATTCCGAGTTGTTCCGGGGTCAGGCGGACTATAAATGAAACCAATTTTGAATGTTTCCTTATCATCCAGGATCTCCGATCCCTCAGGCGCAACGATTTGTTGAATACGATCACAACTGAAAAAGAAAACGCTCATGAAAAAGAATGAAGCGAGCGCTCCGAAAATAGCTATATGTCTGAGCGTTGTTTTCTTTTGTTGAAATAGCATGAAATTCCTTTCATGATAGGAAGCGGCTGGAAACCGCTTCCTAACGTAAAACAATAAACGTATGATCCCTAAAAATTATAACCAACTTTGGTATACCAGAACGCGCCACCAAACCCATAAGGGCTATATTCACCGAAGGGTCTACCAACAATTGCTCCAGTAAAGTTCTCAATATCAGGATCTGACCAAGTGATATTGTCCGGCTCAACATTGAGCACATTATTAACACCAACTGTGATTCCTAAGTTTTCGATGACAGTGTAACTGACTTCAAGGTCCACCAAAAATGCGCCATCATAGGTTTGCTCACCAACAGCGTTCTCGTACCAAGGACCGTAATAATTGACTCTGCCCAATACACCCAAACTATCACCGATGGCTTGCGTGAGTGTAACATTTCCGCGATGGCGTGGAACGCCTTCCTCTAAGAGTCTGACCCGGACTTCATTGAGAATCTGCGGATTGTATTTGATCACCTCCGTAGCTGTCCAGTTGTAAGCAACACTCAGTGCCCCGCTGAGCACTGGTGCAGTGAGAATCACATCGATTCCTTGGGTACTTGTTTCAAATTCATTGGTGAAGAAACGAAATTCCTGTAAGTTCTCAGCACTTGTGATACCTTCAGCGACAAGCTGCTGGATCTGAACTTCCGTAATGTCTGTACCGCGATTGAAATCCTTTGACGGTGCCAACCGATCCTCTACCTTAATGTTAAAATAGTCAACAGTGATACTGGCAATAGTGTGATCAACAACCGTTCCAACCGTGAAGTTCTTTGACTTTTCGGGTTCAAGTTGCTTACCGCCCACCAGACTTGCGGCGGCATGTGTAGAAGGAATCGTCCCCTTATTGACTAATGTATTGTTTTCGCCGAATTCTGTTGTGACGTTAAAGGCGTTCTGCTGTCCCGGTGTCGGTGCCCGGAAACCGGTACTGTAACCGCCGCGCACTCTCAAATCAATAATCGGATCAACCGAAAGAAATTCTTTAAGTGTGTCAGCAATACCATAGTTCGTCGCAATTTTGTAGTTGATTGTGCTACCAAAATCATCGAAATATTCACCACGGACTGCAGCATTAATCGTCCAAAAGTCTAAAGGATTTAATTGACTTTCCAAATATCCAGCAAAGTTAGATCGTGTCCAACTTCCTTCAGCAATATCGCTGAAGCCAGGAAAACCGTTAGAACCTGAACTAAACCCTTGACTTGCCAACGGACCGATTTCCCAAGACTCAATCTGTCCGTGTATAATCTCAAAGGTCTCTGTTCGGTATTCTAAGCCAGAGGCGAGGAATACCAAGTCGTGCAGTGGATAGGTTAAGTCAAGATTAATGTTAGTATCGGCTTGGATATAATTGCCAGGGTCAAATTCGGTTGGAGTGTCTGGTCCAAGCGAGGCATTGACCGTATTTCTGATAAAGAAATCAGAAGCGTGTCGACCATAAGAGGCACTCAAATCCCATCCCACATTCTCTACGACTGTGCCTTTGAATCCAACGAGGAGGGATGCATCTTGTGTGTCTGCTCCGAAGCGAGGGGTAAATCCACCGGGAAACATCTCTTGGAAGGTGAAAAGATTCGGGTCATCAAAGACCTGCTTTAAGGCAACTGGATCCGGTACGTTGTTGGTTATCTTGACGACTGGAATCTCGCCTGTACCCGACAAACGCCCAACGAGCAAGGTTTCTCCACCATCATTACTAAAGACTGCTCCGCGGGTATTGGGATTTCGGAAGTAGAAACCGCCTTCAACCTCTTTCTGGGCATAGTTTGCATGACCATAGAAGTTAATACCTTCAGCAATGCTTGCTCCATAGTTCGCGAAAAGTTTGATGTCGTTTCTAATTATAGGGTGTCCCCAAGGCTGAGCGGGGTCTGCGACATCTGTGTTTCCAGCACCAATGAGTGCAGAGGCATCATCTCGTTGTATGGAGCGATCTGTCTCATTCATGCCACCATATTCTAAACTGAGGTTCGTCCAGAGATCTTCCCGTCCCAAACCGATATTCCCAGCAAAAGAGTACGTAAGACCGTCCCCGGCTTGGAAAATACCTGGTTTGATTTCAAAAGATCCACCTTTGTAATTGTCTTTTAATTGCAGGTTCATGACCCCCGCGATCGCATCGGAACCGTATTGCGCCGATGCCCCGTCTCGTAGGACTTCCACCTGCTTCAGTGCGATAGAAGGGATGGGAGAAAGATCAGCACCTTGGGCACCATCAGACAATCCATTTCCGAGCCAAGCTATCACAGAAGCCCTGTGACGACGTTTGCCGTCAACAAGCAGTAACGTGTGATCGGGTGCTAATCCACGCAGATTCGCCGGACGGACGACAGTCGCTGCATCAGCGATAGGTTGTGCATTGACATTGTATGATGGAACCAGATTTCTCAAGAGATCAGGCAAATCCGTGCCGCCCTGCTTGACGAAATCTGCACTCGGTAAAACATCAATCGGTACCGCAGATTCAAGAACAGAACGCGGCTTTGCACGCGTCCCAACTACTACCAGACCTTCAAGCGTTATAATCTCTTCACCACTTGATTCCGTTTGCGCCTCTGATTCTTCTTGACTACTCTCCTGTGCCACTTCCTGTGCTACTGCTACTGGTACTAAACCTATAAAGACCACGATAACAACGTGCATCAGAAGCAGCATCATTTGAAAGTTAAGTGCGACTTTCATAAATGAAACTCCTTATTTTCGCTATGATAAATATGACTGTTTATAGGAGGGTTGATGCAAATTGAGAAGGCACGGTTGAGAACCGTGCCTTCATGAAATGGGTTTTACCAACCGTATCCGACTTTGGCGTACCAGTACGCGCCATCGAACCCAAACGGACTGAATTGCCCATATTTGTTGCCGACAGAATCAGCACCATTCGGATTTTCATCGGGAAAGGTATTCAGGATATTTCTTCCACCGAGCGTGAGAGCCAATCCGTCCCCCACGGTGTAAGTGGTTTCCAAGTCGAAAATAACCCTTCCAGTGTATTCTCCAGTGCCTGGCACATTTGGATTCTGTAAGTAATCTTCAGAATCAAACCAACCGCTGAAATAACTGGCGCGCCCGAGCACTCCCCAGGCATCCATTATGGAGTAAACGCCAGTCAGGCTGGCACGGTGTGCGGGTAAATTCTCTTGCAATTCCCTGATTCGATGATCGTCCAGCGTGGCCGGATTGTGATCGGTAACTGTGGTGTTCGTGAAGTTATACACAGCGATAACACTTCCGTTCGGTATAGGGACCGTAACGACGGCATCAATACCGTTGGTTGTAGTAGAGAAGTCATTGATAAAGAACTGGAATGTTTGCAGATTCGCTGCACTGGTTACACCACCAGCGATGAGATCCGCCTTCTGCGCGTCAGTCAATGTAAAGTGTTGTGACACCGATAACCGGTTTTTCAGCCGAATATCAAAAAAGTCCATCGTGAAGTTTACACCTAAAATATCAACGGTAAATCCACCTGTGAAGTTATTTGATGTTTCGGGGTCAAGCGAATTATCTTCCTTACCTGTTACAACGCCAACAGCAGGGTTGGTGGAAGGAATTGTTCCTTTATTGACGAGATTCACCCTTCTCAAAATCGTATTCAGTGGTAATGTTGAACGTATTTTGCTGCCCGGGTGTCGGTGCGCGGAATCCGGTACTATAACTTCCCCGCAACCGCATCGTTTCCGTAATCTTGTAGTTCGCAGCGGCTTTATAGTTCAGAGTGCTACCGAAAATCTCAAATTGCTCACCGCGCACAGCCAGCGCGATCAGGAGCGGATCAATCGGTCTGATTTCAGTTTCCAGATAGGCGGCAACGTTGTAACGGTGCCACTTGCCTGCCGCAACTGGACTAAATCCTGAAAATCCGTTGGATGCAGCAGTAAAGCCTTGCGCTGCGAGGGGCCCGATTTGATGCGACTCGCGTTCACCCTCTATGATTTCAAATCCTTCGTTGCGATATTCCAAACCGGAAGCGAGGAACACCATGTCGTGCAACGGATAGGTTACATCAAAGTTGAGGTTATAATCCGTTTGGATATAGTCGCCCGGATCAAAATATGTCGGTGTATCTGGGCCGAGGGAAGCATTAACAGTGTTGAAAATAAAGAAATCAGCATGGTTCCGTCCAAAAGAGCCACTCAGATCCCAGGTCAAAGGTTTGCCCAATGTCTCCCTTAAGGCGTCCCCCTTAACACCAACGACGACGGAACTATCCCACATGAATGCACCAAATCTGGGTGTGAATCCGCCTGGGAACATCTCTTGGAACGTGAATAGATTCGGGTCATTCTTGACCGCTTGCAACCGTTCAGGATCAGGAACATGGTTGGTTATCGGAATATCATCAGCATCGTGAGGCGACAGTTCGGTAAACTCCTGTCCAGCAGCCTCGGCTGCCTGCTTTCGAGCTTCCCACTCTGTCATATCGGCTGTCAAACCCCGCATATCCCCGACGAGCAACGTATCGCCACCCGACGAAGTAAACACACCACCACGAGTATTTGGGTTTCGGAAATAGAACCCACCTTCAACTCGTTTGCGGGCGTAGTTGGCATGCCCATAGAATTCGATGTTATCTGTGAGGGTGGCACCGTAGTTGGCAAACAATTTGACATCATTCTCTATAATCGGCTGTCCCCAAATTTGCGCGGGATCTTTCACACTAAAATTGCCTGCATTAATCAAGGCTATAGCATCATTACGTTGGACAGACCGGATGGTTGGATCTGCACCACCGTATTCAAAACTGAGGCTAGTCCAAGCGTCTGGATTCCCTAAACCGATATTGCCAGCGAGCGCAAATTGCCTACCGTCGCCGAACTGGTAGATACCGGGTTTAAATTCAAACGAACCGCCTTCATAGTTGTCTTTCAATCGAAAATTCATCACACCAGCAATAGCGTCCGACCCATATTGTGCGGATGCGCCATCACGGAGGACCTCTACCTGTTGCAGGGCAATTGCGGGAATAGGTGCCAGGTCAGGTCCCTGTGAGCCATCAGACAGACCATTTCCGAGCCAGTGAATCACTGCGGCACGGTGTCGCCGCTTGTTATTGACCAACACCAACGTATGGTCTGGGGCAAGTCCCCGTAAATTCGCCGGACGCACCACTGTTGACGCATCGCTAATCGGTTGTGTATTGACGTTATAAGATGGAACCAAAGTTCTCAACAAATCCGGTAGATCTGCACCACCCTGTTTCTCAAAGGATTCGTTTGACACAATATCAATCGGTACTGCCGAATCCAAGACGGAGCGCGGTTGTGCACGCGTACCGACAACAACAAGGCTTTCCAGTCTCACAGGATCCTCTGCCTCGGACGCTTCTTCAGTTCCTTCAGTCTCACTTACTTCAGCCTCGCTTGTGGCCTCTGTTTCCTCTGCTGTTTCGGAGTGATCGTCTGCCATAACTGTTCCAAAGACGCACACCAAAATGCCTATAATAACGCTAAGCACGAGAGTGATCGGCTTAATATGATTTTTGTAAAACATAGATTTTCCTTATGATTTTGGCGTAAACGCCAGATTTCCTACCGATTTCAAAACCAGTGATAAACTAACATAACTGTTTACAAATTAACTACTAAAGTTAGAAAACGCAGCAAATAACCTACGCCTCATTCACAAAGTGTTACTATATTATACTCAATATTATGCGATTAAGCAAATTGGTAACAATAATTGTAATATCTAACACAAGAATTGTCGCATTAAACGATTTTAAGCATTGTCATTTTTTTATTAGATAGAAGATCTTACACCAAACTCATGTTAGAAATTTACACTTGACAATGAAAAAATGATGGTATATACTTAAAGCAACATGCTAACTTTAGTGTATACACTGTTTGGAATACGAAACAGTCGTTGAAGCATTCATCAAAAACTACATTAGTAATAGCACAAAGATATTACCATGGCTAAGAAAAAGGGACGCCGCTCCGCAAACGTGGCGCGGAAACGTGAAAAGCGAAAGCGCGACCAGAAATCCAGACATAAGCAGCTTGCTATCGAAAAGCAACGTAGGCTCCGTTACGAAAAATCAGAAGAAGAGCATTTACATACTTGCATCTCAGAGAGCCGTAAATTGCTCCTTGAACCTGAATTCGAGGGCATCCTTTTCGACCCAGAACTGATGTATACACGGGTAATGGAATTGCTCAACGACTATGGAGCAGACAGTCCAGATACAAATAAATTAGTCGAAGACAGTCCGATTTCCGCAACAAATGTATTGGATGAAGCAGCAATTAAGGAGCAATCTGCTTCAACACCCGAAGCAGAACAGGCATGTGAAAGTTTTCGGTTAGAGGTCTTACCACATCTGGTCACACCGGAATTCATGCAGCAACTCGGACAGGCGCTCACAGCATGTGAAACCCGTCTCAGGTTGACAGGCAACCAGAAATTCGCAGAAGTCGCTTTTGTTACCCGTTCCCTTTTTGAGGCAGCACCGTCCGAAATATTAGCATTTCACCCAATGATTCAAAGCATCGGGATCGAAACGTTACGTGTGCTTGTGGAAGAACAAGATTTAATTATTGAGTGGAGGGATGGGGTCAAAGAGATTCTTACGGATGTATTGGAACACGAAGATTTAGAAGCAGATACGTCTCAAGAAATTTCTGTTTTCTCAGACGCCAATGTAGATCGCAACCCCAAGAAAAATAAAGATACTAAATCGGCGATTCTGCATCCAGACGCGACAGAAACGGCAATAGAAACCCGTGTTGAGCAGGCTTTACCCGAACCACAAGATCCTGAGACAACGGAAGTATTAATGAATCCAGAGATCGTTACAAATGCCGAAATATCCGTCACAGAGGTAGTGCCACAACCGCCATCCTTTTCACCTGACGAACTCCCAGCTAGAGCACTCTACAAAAATTTCAACGGCTTAGCGATAAAAAAGAGTTTTAAAGAACATACAGATGAAGTCACCTCACAAAATGGGCTTCTAAATTACGCTGTGGTAAATGAGAGCGAGGAGCAGGTCGAATTTGTTGATGAAGAAAATGAACGCTATGTCAAAATCACCGAAGAACGGCTGCAGCTACATGCGCGCTCAGAGGCAGAACTCAGCATTGCAATGGCAGAGGTAGAGGCACAATGCACATCAGCACTCATGTACCTCGCCAAAACGATCGAAGAAAGGGGGTAAAATTATGCCACGGAGTAAAAGCGGGCAGGTCCGGCGTCGGACGCAGATCCGCCAACGCCAACAACGACGCGTGAAAAAAAAGAAAGCGACATTGAAAGAAGTACTAAATCGTACAGCATAATATATCCGTTCGCCGTCGAGGCGGGTATTCCTGCCCGCCCACATCATCAAGATATCATGCCTATTCTGCCTTCTCAAAGTGCACAATTTTTGACGTCGGTAATCGGACAGAGTTCCCAGTTCCGTTCTCAACATATCCCAGCCTGAGAAGCGTAATTACTTCATGGAAAATAGGGATATTGAAAAGTTGGCGAATTTTCTCGCGGTCTGCAGAACGTTCTAAAGGCGCACTGACAAACTGCACACCGATGTTCAGAGCAGTCGCAGCGAGAAGGACGTTTTGAATTAACATACCCATACTCAACCACATCCACCGAGTCCCACCTTCACCGGGCGGAAACCGCTTGCAATTCATTGTAATCAGCACAAGCAACGGGACTTCGCGCACCTGTAGCGCAATCTCCTTAGCGGGTATCTTGCCTGCCCCTAAATTCCCCAGAAGCGTGAACGACTTTGCGTTATTTAACAGCCCCTGCAACAGTTTTTCTGGTGCTTCCTGAAGCGGCTTTGGTAGCGTGATATGTTCGGCGAGTAGCACACCATCGCCTTGTTCTTGCCATTCTGTCTCCGAGAGACGCATCCAACGACTGTTGTCATCAAGGAACTTGGCATCTTTGAACTGTTCAATCACGGCACATTCCGTCAGATCCGCGAGTGCCGCTTTACCTTCCGCCTCCTGAATGAACACGAGTTCCCAAGGCTGGACATTAAAAGGTGAAGGTGTCCATCGTGCAGCCTCAATAAGTTTCTCAAGGTCGTCAGCCTCAATCACGCGTTTCTGAAATGTGCCGCGATGACTACGGCGCTGGGTTATTGCATCAAAAACATTCATAGGTTAATATAGTCCCGATGGCGTTCTAAGATTTCCGCTGGTGACGCTGTGCCAGTAGTGCCGATTTTAGTGACTGTGATTGAAGCTACCAGATTTCCGACATAAGCCGCTTCAACAGGTGCTCCCTCTTGTGAAGCGTGAAGGCTACAGAGGGTTGCAACAAGCCCAGCTGAAACGCTGTCTCCAGCACCAACTGGATCAATCTCACTATTAACACGAATGCCTGGGATATGCGTAAACCGTCCTTCAGCGTAGACGAGGATGCCATTTTCTCCGAGCGTAACGTATACCGTGTTTTGCGTTTGTTCCGCGAGGGTAACAGCACACTGCTTCGCCGACTTGATGTCAATTTCCTGCCCATTCCATTCTGGCTGAACAGCCCGTTTTGCTTCAAATCGGTTCGGTTTAATGATCACATTCCGGTACGCCCCAATCCGCATGCGGGAATCGGCAAAAAAAATCTTGTCAGGGAACATCAACGCTAATTCACATAATTTCTCTCTCACATGGTTAGTGATAACACCTAAGTTCTCAATCGGCATCTGATCCCCAACAATTACGCCATCAACAAGGGGAATACAGGCTTGCAAAGCATCGATAACAGCGGTTTCAACATCTTCTACCATTGGCGATTGGTTTTCAATATCAAAACGCGGTCCCTCTGTTTCCATGCCTTCATAACCACGATGGATCGGTTTGAGATAAGTAGGCGTCACCCAATCCTGCGCCTGTACCATAAAATCGGTAAGGCATCCGTTTGCCTGAAGACGGTCCAGCAGCGTTCCCCCAAATCCATCTCTCCCTATCACACCGAGCGTGTAGACGTTCCCTACACCCAACGCCCTTAGATTATTCGTGACTGTTCCTGCCGCGCCGGGACTATAGCGTTGTTCAACGACAGGGTTGGTATGCCAAGGTGTTTCCAGCGATAGCGCAGATAACGTTTTGTCTATGTACCAGTAGGCGTCAAGATAAAAATCCCCAATGACGAGGATACGCTGCTCACGAAATTTATCAAGAATCACCTTCAGGTGCGCTTCAGTAATCAAAGTGTTCCTCCGAGGTCTCATAATACCTCATAATGTAGCAATCATTATAGCACGTCTCTGCTTTTTGTAGAAACACTCAATTTGCAATATCGACGTAGATGTGGTAATATTTTAAAGAATCTACTATTCCAAAGCAAACTTCGGCTTGCAAACTACGCCGAAATCTATGACCCTAACGTTTGGAGAAAATTTATGTATAAAATCGGTCTCATCCCTGGCGATGGAATCGGCCCCGAAGTGACACGTGAAGCAATGAAGGTCTTCGGGGCAGCAGCCGCACAAGCAGGACTTCAGTATGAAACAGTTGAATACGATGTCGGTGGCGACCGCTACCTGAATACCGGTGAAGTGTTACCCGACTCGGTTTTAGAAGAACTTCGAGGACTCGATGCTATTTACCTCGGTGCTATCGGGCATCCCGACGTCAAACCGGGTATTTTAGAGAAAGGTATCCTACTAAAGGTCCGGTTTGAACTCGATCTCTATATCAACCTCCGCCCCGTTAAACTTTATCCGGGCGTTCCTACGCCACTGCAGGATAAAGGACCTGAAGATATTGAATTTATCATCGTCCGCGAAAACACTGAAGGTTTATACGCTGGCATAGGTGGATTTCTGAAACGCGGCACTCGTGATGAAGTCGCCATTCAGGAAATGATTAACACCTACAAAGGTGTAGAACGCTGCGTGCGTTACGCTTATGAATTCACCCAAAAGCGCAACAAAAACAATACACTAACGCTCTGCGATAAGGCAAACGTTCTTACTTACGCACATGACCTATGGCGCCGCGTGTTTGACGAAGTTGGTGAAGATTATCCCAATATCAAAAAGGAATACGCTTTCGTTGATGCAACGACGATGTGGATGGTGAAAAACCCAGAGTGGTTCGATGTCATTGTGACCTGTAATATGTTTGGTGACATCATTACCGATCTCGGTGCGATGATTCAAGGTGGCATGGGGATCGCAGCATCTGGCAATCTGAATCCAGAAAGCGTCGCCATGTTTGAACCGATTCACGGCTCTGCGCCGCGCTACACCGGCAAAAACCAGATTAACCCGATTGCGGCGATAGGCGCAGCTGGAATGATGTTAGATCACCTCGGACATGCCGATGCAGCGGCAAAAGTAGATAAATCCATCAGCGATCTACTCGCCAGTGGTAAAATCAAAGACCTTGGTGCAGGACGAATGGGCTATACTACAGAAGAGGTCGGCGATCTCATTGCTGAGGGTCTATAAGCGCGCGTCAAGCGCGCTTCCGTCACATCAAGCGCGCCGTAAAATTAACTCGATCGGAATAGCGGTTCCAACGACTGAAGGTGTACATATCATAGGCACTCAAGGATTTGTACCCTGCCTTTTTGAGGAGATCGTTGACAACAGGGACTTCAAAGATCCGCTGTTGATGCACCTCCTCGTAACGACGAAATAACTCACCTTCACGGATAAAAAAGGTTAGGACTGTTCGGCACATTTTGCTGTGATAGAGGTAGTTATTTTTCCAAATGTAGGTATAATCCTCATGATTTGCGGCAAAGGTTTTGTTATGAAAATGCTCAACGATGTTGCGTTCTGTGGTCACGTCAAAAATAAACAAGCCGTCCGGTTCGAGATGCTCCGCAACACATTGAAAGACGTTGCTTAATTCGTCTTCATCGTAGGCATAATTGATGCTATCGTAGGTGCAGAGGATCGCGTCAAACCGTTGGTTCAATTGGAAATCGCGCATATCCGCGTAATGTAGTTCAATGTTCAGATCGTGTGCTGCCACCTTCTCCTTGGCGATGTCTAACATACCGACTGCCCGGTCTACCCCGATCATCTGATAACCTTTCTGTGCGAGCTGCATAGTTAAAGCACAAGTCCCACAAGCCAGATCGAGGACACGGCGCGGTTTACAATCATATCTATCAAAAAGCGACTCAATGTAATGTGTCCAGCGTGTATAGTTTACATTCGTCATCATGCGGTCATAGGCGTAGGCGAATTTTTCATAAGGGGGCGTTAGGTGTGTTTGCATTGTCTAAGTAGCGTTTGCAAAATGATATTGCAAGTCACTCGAATCCTCCTTTGAATCCGACAGAGGCATCCATCATCCGTAGGAGCGTATTAATTTCATCAGCGTCCCAAAATTCGTCTTCGTTGGCTTCTATAGCATACCTACCAACGGCTCTAATTTTGCGGAGGCTAATTTTCCCAGTGAGGAAACTAAATGGCAACTGCTTACCAGCGGTTTTGACTCGATCAAACGTAACCTCAATGTCATACCGATCCACGCCTTCTGGAGCCTGTCGAATCAATGCGTCTTTTACCATGTCTGTGCCGAAACTGAATAATTCCTTGATGATAAACCATTGCAAAACCGCAACGCATAGGGTAATGATTAAAAGAATAGTTAAAATTTTGACGATGTGTCTTCTCCAACCTTCGTTCTGAGCAGCCATGATCATTTCACCTCCGAGTTGGATTCAATATCTAAGGCTCATATTAGCACGTTATACAGATATCGTCAACGGTTTTTTCCATAGATTACATGCAGTAGGAGTAATCTCCGAATCCTATACAGCCTCTAAATAAGGCAGGTTTAGAAAAAAATGAAAATAGGTATTGTGGGCAGACCGCAGGTTGGAAAGACAACAGTTTTTAACACCTTAGCCCAATCTAACGCAGAGATTGGAGGCTACACGAATCGCGGGCAGATAAACCTCAGCACAGCCAATATCCCAGACGAACGCCTGGAACAGTTAGCAGCGATATTTGAAAGTCAAAAAACAACACCTGTTACAATTGATTACGTAGATGTCGCTGGGGTAACTAAATCGGATGTAGAACAAGCAGAATTAGATTCGGGAACGCTTGGAGCACTCCGCACCGTTGATGCCCTTGCTCATGTCGTCAGGCTTTTTGAAGATGAGACGGTACCACATGTCGATGGAAGCGTTGATGCGGAACGTGATATTGAGAGCGTCTCCCTTGAGTTTGCATTGGCAGATTTGCAGATTGTTGAAGGTAGACTGACCCGACTCCGTAAGCAATTTCAAAGCCAGAAACTACCAGAACTCCAAACCGAGATCCGGCTTTTAGAAGTGTGTCAACAGACCTTGGAAGACGGAAAACCGCTCCGTGTTTTGGACCTATCTGCGAATGAGGAAAAATTGATACGAGGTTACGGATTTTTGACGCAGAAACCGTTATTGCTGGTATGTAATATCAGTGAAACACAACTCGAAACGGCTGATGATATTCTTAAAAGCTTCAGGAAATACGAAGCGGTACAGCAAACAGCCGCCATCGCCCTCGCTGCGCAGTTAGAGATGGAGCTTTCACAACTTGATGCATCCGATGCAGAGATTTTTATGGAAGAAATGGGGTTGAACGAGTCCGCCTTAGAGCGATTTATTCAAACTTCATATCAACTATTAGGATTAATCACATTCTTCACAATCAACCCAACAGAGGCGAGGGGATGGACGCTACGTGAGGGACAGACCGCTGTTGATGCAGCCGGACTTGTTCATACCGATTTTGCAAAGGCTTTCATTCGTTCAGAAACGATTAATTGGGCAGATTTGGTAGCATGTGGCAGCTTCCCTGAAGCGCGAAACAAAGGTTTGCTGAGAGCAGAAGGGAAAACCTATCAGGTCCAAGAGGGGGATGTTTTACTAATTCTGGCGAATCCTACGAACTAAGCGTCTGATCTCGCAAATCCGCAATCGCTTCCATCATCTGATTGCCCATATACTGATACATTTCGCGTCTCGTCTCAAATTCCTCGGTAGTCAGTTCAAGAGGTTCACCAAAAGTGACAGTTAATTGTGCGCGGCGCAACCGTTTACTATTGCGGGGCAACACCCGTTCTGCACCGCTGTGAAAAACTGGAATAGTTGGCACGCCGGCTCGGTGTGCAATAAAACAAGCACCATCGCGCGCTTTGCCCAACGTTCCATCAACGCTACGGGTGCCTTCTGGAAATATGAGTACGGCGTTACCGGATTGCAGAAGTGAGATCGTCTTTCGCAATGCTCCTAAATCTGGGGCACCCCTATTTACAGGATATGCGTTATAAACTGAAATAAGTTTTCCCAAGCCAGGAATGTCAAAAGCGTTGCTCCGTGCCATGTAATGAATTTCACGGCTCGCAGCGGAACCAACGATCACAGGGTCAAGGAAACTGACGTGATTTGAAACAAACAACACGCCGCCTTCTCTTGGAATGTGATCAACGCCTTGTACCTTAAGGCGTCCCACAGTTTTGCAGAAAAGGTTCGTGAGCCGATGTCCCCATCGGTAGATTGGACGTGATGTCCAGAATTGATTATTAGTATACCACATAAAAACATCGGGGTTACACACCCCTCCTACCTTACTGCTCGCTTTCACACACCTGTGCCACAATTAAATCAACTACTTCGTCAATCGTTTTATCGGTTGTATCGACAATAATCGCATCGTCAGCAGCACGAAGTGGGCTGTGTTCCCGTGTCGTATCTTTTTCATCGCGAGTCGTAATCCCTGCTTCAACCGCTGCTAACGTTGTATCCACATTTTGTTCTTGCAGCTCAGCCAATCTACGCTTTGCCCGCTCTGTTACAGAGGCATCAAGGTAAAATTTAAAATCAGCGTTGGGAAAAACAATCGTGGTCAAATCCCTTCCTTCCGCGATGATACTTCCTTCTGCACCAATCCGTTGTTGATGTTTTACGATCTCATGACGAATCTCCGGTATTTTTGCAACATCCGCAACACGTCTATTGACCGCTGGGGTTCGGATTTGGACAGATACATCTTCGGCATTGAGTAAAATCGTTCTGCCGTTATCTCTGAATTCAATATGGCACGCCTTTACTTGCTCAATGAGCTTTGAGCTATCCGCTGCAAGCCCATCTGCTATTGCCAATAACGTTACTGCTCGGTACATCGCGCCCGAATCGAGATAAAGCAGTCCGAGCCGTTCTGCGACGCGGCGAGCCACCGTGCTTTTTCCAGACCCGGCGGGTCCATCCATCGCAATCGTCACCTGAGATCCAGTTTTCTTCATGAGCCTCCTAAACTTTCATTGCGCTTTTTAATTATCGCCTGTGCCTCCACAAGCACACGTTCAATCTCAACAAGGTTATCTGTTTGAAGTAGCGTTTTAAATTCCATCAAATTGGTAACGAGATCATCAATTAACGATAAAAGCGCATCGCTGTTCTGTGTAAAAATACCAGTCCATAAGTCTGGTGAACCCGCAGCGATACGAGTGGAATCCCGGAAACCGGTCGCCGTAAAGTCCAATGCCTTACTCTCTTCCATTTCTATGTTCGCAACAGTATTCGTGAGTATACTCGCCATGAGGTGGGGTAAGTGGCTTGCGGCACCGACGAGCCAATCATGCGTTTCAGGTGAAAGGAGATAGGGAATTGAACCGACGAATTCCCACAGATTTTTGACTAATGCCAGGGCATCTGGATCGCTATTTTCTGTCGGGGTTAAAATACACTTTGCATTTTCAAAAAGTGTTGCGCGTGCGGCATCTACACCGGTTTCGTGTGACCCCGCCATTGGGTGTCCACCTATAAAAGAGAAGGCATCTGAACTGTGTGTCTGCAGGTATTCCTCAATTGACTTCACCAACACAGATTTCGTGCTTCCCGCATCCGTCAACACAATGCGTTGTTGCTGTGGATCAACGGACTCAGTGATGCGTTGCACCAACATCGGGACTAATTCAACAGGTGTACAGATCACAACGAGATCGCTCTCGTGAATTCCTTCCTCTATTTCTGTTGTCACCACATCAACAGCATCACGTGCCAGCGCATTTTCAAGCCTACTGATGTTCCGTCCCAATCCGACGCGTTGTCCGAGAAATCCATTCTTCTTGAGTGCAAGCCCAAGCGAACCTCCGATTAAACCGACACCCCATATTGTAATTCGATGTAGCTGTTGTATCTGTGTCATAGAAGTCCCGGAAACCTTCAACCTGCGAACGTATCGCCGTGTACTTCATAGATAGAAGTATATTACATTTTAAAGGAAATGAAGTGCCTTTGTCAAGCGAAAAAACTGAAGATCGACGGATATATATAATTTGGAATTTCGCAGGTTTTTCACCAAATAAATCGATACATCGGTTTCTCCAAGAAGATACCGAGAAGTCCCCAAACACTACCGACCAAAAATTCTCCAAGAATCAATCCCAAAAAGAACGGCGCGACCCGGCGATAGGTCTGTATGCCGCCAAAACGCAGAATTGCTAATTTGATGAAGTAACTGATAAAAACGGAAAACCAGAAGAAGTTCACCGCCCACGTTCCAGAAATCGCATACCCAATCGGATATAGGGGCCACCAGAAAAATCGGAGCCGAACCAAGGTCAGACCAAACGCGAATAACACACCACAAATCATGGCAATTAACGCCGGAACGTCCACAGGCATCGGGTTTGTTAGCCAGCTCTGCGTGCGGTTAAACACAGAACCCGACCAGACTTCAATCGCACCACTTTCATAACCGATATGAAGTGCTCCCCAAAATGCAGCGAAAGGACTAAGTATCATCGCAAGGAACATCGCGATAGCAATCCGTCGTGAAGAAGTCCGAGACCGTTCCGCCAATTTCAAACCCTCTAATTGATGTGGCATCGTATTGCCCCGATAGGCACGATTGAAACAAAACACAAGCGAAAAGAGTGACAGATTCTGCCCGCCAAGCCGACGCATCCCAAATATTTTGGGAAGTAGGACATCAGGTCCCATGGAACGCAGATCGTGAATCGGTGGACCTAACTCGGCACGGACACGGGTAATTACGGTCACCGTCGTTAGGTGGATAGCAAAGACAAGCATGGCTACCCAAAAAGACATTCCCGCCATCCACCAAAAACCTGCCAATAGCAAAAACCCACCTATCAGCCCTAACACGGCGACGCGGTAGGAGATCGGTTCGTTCGATACCGTTTTTCTGTTCGGAGACCATGCTTGTCTGAGAACGTTCCGTAGATGGTGTCGCGCGCTCCATAACGTCATACACAACACACCGACACAGACGCCAAACGACTGGTCAAAGATGAACGGAAATCCCGGAATCCGTTGCAAACCGGCGATACTGCCAAAAATCATTTCGAATTTCCAAAAAATGTAGAAAAACCAGAATGTAAATGAAAGGTCAAGAGGGATGAAATACGCCATCCCGATAACGAAGGGGAAAAAAACGATAGGGGTCCAGCCAATCGCATTCCACGGCTTGGTCGTAAACAGTGGACGTAAATCATAGAATTCACCACCGAGTCCGGGAAAGTTTGGAAATAAAAAATGGAGTCCGTTAACCACATCTATCCCACCTGCAAGAATGATTCCTACCCACAGCGGTTTTGAACGGAAGAAATGTGCCGTTGTCATCCGATACGGTAACTCGATAATCGGATAACTGAGCCGTTCGATTTCAATCCACTGTCTTCGCAGGATAACGTTGATGCAAAACGTCGTGGATAGGAGAACAATGATAAACCCGCTCCACGCCAGCACAGGTCTCCACCACATTTGAAGATGTGGCTGTAGGTAGAGACTTGAGTCCCCTGTAAAATAGACAGTCAACTTGTTTTTATCGGTCAAGGCAAGCCAGTCGGGGAGATAGCGGTGAAAGAGCGTGCCCCATTCATTCTCCTCGGTTGCCAACCATCCGACTGTAGCGATATTGGTGATGATTACCTCAAATAGGTCGTGTCCACAGATCGCCGAAGCAACTGATAGCATAGCGTAGAGCGTCAGCAATTCGCCTTGGGTGAGTGCAGCGCGGGGCGCGAATCGACGCAGAACTGTATTAAGAGGAACCAAGATGGCAAGTGCAAAAATGGTATTGAAAAAGAGAGACATCGTTGTTGGGAAACCTTGATCCCAACGTAACGACGCGAAGACCCAATAGTTATTGAAGGGAATCAGCGCAAGTCCAAGCCAAATAATCCGCCAACGGATTCTCCGGTGAGATACAGACGTAGAAGAGGGATGGGAGCGTTGCAGCATTGATGGCACCAGTCAGATGCGTGAAGTTTTAAGTCCAAACCCGCGACGCTATAATACCAGAGAATTGAACCTAATTCAACAAGTTTTTTTCTTGTAAAATTAAAATGAATCTGCTATAATAAGACTCAACGAATTAAGTCCGAAGCAACCAGTTTTCACACCTCCTCATTACAATGAACGCTATAAAAGAGGCACATTACAACCTCGGTATCGCTTATCTGGAAGCAGGACAATACGACAGAGCTATCCCTGAATTTGAAGCTGCCATACAACTGGATGCGGATTTTATAGGTGCACACTGCGCGCTCTGTCGCGCCTATCTCGAGCAGAATGACCTTGAGAAAGCAGTCATGGCGGTTACAACGGCATTAAAACTTGATGCGGCTCACCAACCGGCGTTACTACTGCATGGCACCATAACAGACGCATATCACGACAAGGGCAAAGCTTACTTAGACGACAAACGCTACACTGAAGCGATTGAAGTATTCCAGAAAGCCATAAACCTCGATGCAGATATAGGGGATAATTCGCAACCCTCTCCTCTTGAGAATACACATATTCACGCCCATCTTGGTGCTGCCTACATCGGTATGCAGGCGTATCAGAATGCGATTGAAGCGTTAGAAAAAGCGGTAAAACTTGATTCCGATCTCGTCGATGCGCACTATAACCTCGGCATTGCCTACGTCGAACAGGGGCACGCCGATAAAGCCATATCACACTTTGAACGTGCTATAGCGATTGCCCCAAACTTCAAGCGTGCACATTACAACCTCGCGCGCGCCCACCGAGAATCGAGCAATTCGGAAGCAGCAACACACGCCCTTACGGAAACTCTGAGACTCGATCCAAAATATAAACCCGCACATGAACTCGCAGACACAATAAAACACGAACATTACAACAAGGGTATCACCTACCTTAACGATGAAAACTATAGTGAAGCCGCTACAGCCTTCCAAAACGTTATAACACTTGACCCCAATTTTGTGGCTGCACACCACAACCTCGGGTTAACCTATCTAAAGACGGAATCCTATCGCCATGCAATAGATGCGCTTCAAAAAACGATAGAACTGGACCCCACTCATAAAGCTGCACATCACGCGCTTGCCGTTGCTTACTTAGGACAACAAAAACTCCGAAAGGCGAGAAATGCTGCGAATGAGGCGTTGAAACTGGACCCTAACTATCGACCTTCACTTTCTCTTTTGGAAGCGATCGATCCCAGTTTCACACCGCCGGAAACACATACACCTACACCACCAGAGCCAAATAAATCCCCAACTTCACAACCAGGCATAAAATCAAGACCACAAACACACTGCGAGCTCGGTATTGTTTACCGAAACGCGAAAATGCACAAAGAAGCAGTTGCAGAATTCCAAAAGGCGATAGATTTAGATCCGAACTTTGTAGCAGCACACACGAATTTGGGCGGAATTTATCTTGAGATGGAACGACTCGATGACGCAGAACAAGCAGCGAAAGCAGCACTCAGGATTGACGCTCTTTCCCATCCTGCCCGGCAACTGTTAGACGCTATAAAAGAGGCACGTCCTCCTGCTCCTGAACGCACAGAATCCACCGACATGGTTCTACATACCTCCGATGCAAAAAAGCACTATGATCGGGGAGAAGCGTTCTTAAAAAATAAACAATATAATGAAGCCGCTTCCGCATTCACAAAAGCGATAAAAGCAGATCCAAATTTTGCAGATGCACACTGCGGTTTAGGCATCGCTTATCTGGAACTGGGAGTACTTGATGACGCAACAAAAGCAGTGGAAGAGGCGTCGAGGCTCAAAGCCAACCGCCAACTCGTACACGAACTTCTCACAACAATAAAGCGCACCGAAGCAAGACTTCGCAGGCGGAAAACTTGGAAAAAAGTGATGGCTTATACCGCTATTTTAGGCGTTCTTGCTGTGGCAGGCGTGGTTGGTTATTACAAGGTATGGCCGTGGGTAGACGAACAATTGAATCCAAATTCCCAGGCTTCTCAAGTGAACCAACAGACTACCAAAAAATCTCAAGAGACCACTCCAGACCCAATAGAAGTAGGCGTCTATTTAGAGGAACCTTCTTTGTCCTCAAGAAACGGTTCTCTTGATGCTGGGGAAAGAGCTCGTCTCTTGCTAACCATCACCAACAAGGGTTCCGCAGTGTATAATGTGGAGTTAAGAGTTGAACCGCTCGAACCACCTTCTACAGCTGGGCTAACTTTTTCAAATACCAGACGGATTCCGGAATTGAAAGATAGCATACAGACTATTAGAATCCCTATAACAGCAGCAAAAAACATAAAAGGCAGAAACCAGTCCTTGCAAATCCAGTTATTTGGAGAAAATAAAACAACACCTCTTGCGTATAAAAACTTCTCCTTCAAAATCATACCAAGCACACCAAAGCCAGAGAGACCTTCAAGGAGGTAACAATGAGCGCCAGAATGTGGGGTATTATCGGTGGCGTTGCCTTGGCACTTGCTCTTCTATCACCACTCATATTAGGGAACTCAAAGAAGGTAGAGCGACTTTTTGAAGATGCCGAAATGTCGTATGAACGTTCAGATTACGAAGACGCAATCACAAAATACAAAAAGGCACTCAAAGAATCAAATAAAATAGCTGTGAACACAGAGCATATTGATAAAGAATTCACAACACTTGCTAACCTTAAAATCGCGCAATGCTACTATGATCTCGGAGAGAAAACAAGCGATGTCAGGCATTACCAAAACGCCCTTACACATATCAAAAAGGTCGCATTAGATACACAGATTATCAAACACAAGGAGGAACTCTCTTATCTCTGGGCAGAGAATCTGTACAAAATCGACGATCTCGATCAATCAGAATCCAAATTTTCGCGGTTGATAGAAAACTTTCCTAACAGCCGATGGGTACCGAAAGCACTTTACACTATTGGAGAGATTAATCTTAAACAAGGAAACCGCGATGCGGCTCTGAACACCTTTCAAAAACTCGTTAGCGAATTTTCACATTCCGAATTCAAGGCGAAGGCAGAACAACGTATTGCAGAACTGACACCTTCAACTGCTAATAGCGAAAAACCAAATCCCAATCCTGATTCCATGGATAGCGCGACGTACAGGACCGCCTCCGACTTAAAGCAGGAAGGGAAAGTCCATGATGCCTACCAACTCTGCACAGACCTCATTACACAATACCCAGATAGTGAATATGTTACCTATGCTTATGAACTGATAGCAGAAATCCATCTTGATGCGAAGGATCATATAAATGCCCGCGCGAACTACGAAGAAGCCATGTACAGCACGGCTGACTTAGAGAGAAAAAAAGAACTTTATGAGGCATACCATCGCACCTACCTCGTTCCTGACCCTCCAAATCGTAATCCACGAGCCAATCTCAGTGATGAACTCTTTATAGATGCGAGACTCCTTCGAAAGGAAGGTCGGTTTTCGGATGCAGCTGAAATATATCACCAGCTGGCCAATAGTACACTCCCTCCCGAAGATAGGGTTTATGCGCTCTACTGGGCAGGACGCTGCTATTCTGAAGCGGCTCTTACGGACCCTACCTTATTTAGTAAATCAGTCGATGCTTTTAAAAAGCTTATCGTAGATTATGATAGCAGCTCAGATACCATTAAAGCATATTACCACTTAGCCGTGACATACACAGAATGGGCAAAAGCATCTGGGGACCAATCCAAATGGCAGTTAGTAATTAACAGGATTGACGCAGCTAATACGAGATATGGGGATAACGATGACCCCACAGTTCAAGGATGGTTGAGTCGCATGCAGGAACTCAAAGAGGTAGCCTATATAAAATTAGATGACAGTTCAGAACCTGAACCGCCTATACCACCTGAACCACCCAGACCATCGTCAGTCGTTCTCGTTAATGAAGGTTTAGTGCACTTTAGACGAGTTGAACTTGATGCAGCCACACAAAAGGCAAGACAAGCCTTAGATCTTGATCCCAATTATCCACCCGCTCAAGAACTTTTATTGAAAATAAAGGAGAAACATTACGGACGCGGTTGGACGTTTTTTGACGAAGGAAATTACACAAAGGCGATTTCGGAATTTATTAGTGCTATTAATATCGACCCTAACTTTAAAGAGGCACACTGTCATCTTGGCGTAATTTACATTGAGAAGGAAATGTACACCGAAGCGATAAAAGCCCTTATAAAGGCGATAAACATTGACCAGGAATTTAAGGAGGCACACTTTAACCTTGCGTTGGCTCACTTAGAACTCGGTGAATTTGAAGCAGCGATAGACGCTGCCAACACAGCTTTAAGAATCGATTCCAATTATGAACCCGCACGCATGCTTATAGAGTTCATAGCCAACTAACCCCTTGTACAAGGTAACAGACAATCTCGAAATATCCGCAAAGATTCATATCAGGTTACTCATGTGGTACAATAAATACAAAATACGAGTCCCACCTTAAAAAATTAATCAGACAATAGGAGCGATACAAAATGAAAAAAGCCTACCGATTACTTGTAGCATGCCTACTAACCACGAGTCTATGTCTACCAAACATTTTCGCACAAAACTCCACACAATGGGATTTACCCAAATATGCAAAAGCCCGCTTCGGCAAAGGCTGGGCAAAAGATATAAAATTTTCTCTCTACAGTGACCAATTGGCAGTTGCAACCACCATCGGTATCTGGATTTATGACGTCCGGACAGGGAACGAGCAAGCCTTGTTCTCTGGGCTTATGGGCGGTGCCAATGCGATAGCATATTCCAAAGGCGGTCTCATACTTGCGGCAGCACATTGGGATCAGACAGTTAGATTATGGGATACTAACACCGATAACCGCCGACCTTTATCGACCTTCACAGGACACACAGGTGAAATTCATACTGTCGCGTTTTCACCGGATGGCAGCATGCTCGCCAGTGGAAGTGCCGATAATACGATTCGAGTCTGGGATGTTCGTACTGAAGAACTTACGGCAATTCTGCCATATAATGCCCCCATTAACACCGTAGATTTTTCTCAAGATAGCCAGATGATAGCGGGTGGAAGTGAGGACGGCACAATTCAGGTCTGGGATGCCGGTACCGGCGATCGAATTTACGAGTTTAAGGGACATAAGGATTCAGTCTGGGAGATAGATTTCTCACCGAGTGGTAAAATCCTGATTAGTGCGAGTTTGGACGGTACAGTTCAATTATGGAACCTTGTGGCACCCGGTGGTAGACTCTCGGAACCGAAACAACATAACATGCCCGTCTATGCAGTAAATTTCTCACAGGATGGATATAATTTTGCCACCAGTGGAGCAGATAAGGAAATACGGGTATGGAACACCAGTACCGGAACACTTACCTCCACCCTCGCAGGACATAATGATATAGTTCCGACTGTTGAATTATCACCAGATGGGAGGACTCTTGCGAGTGGCAGTTTAGATGGGACAATCCGTTTATGGGACACTCAACTCGCCCGTGCCAGATTAACACTCACGGGACATACCGGTGGTGTTAAAGCACTGAGCTATACAGAAGATAATCGCATTCTTGCCTGCGGTACTGGATTAGATAACAAACTCCGCTTGTGGGACGCAAGCACAGGTATGCAGCTTCACAAACTTCGCGATCATAGAGGGCTAACACAGGCAGTTGCTCTCTCAGAGAACGGAGAAAGCCTTGCCAGTGGTGGAAACGGAAACGGTACTATTTTCGTATCGGACGCACCTTTCGGCGAAGACAGTCTGATAGCAACACTAACAGGAAACACACACGGTATCACTGCGTTGGCACTCTCACCGGCTAAAGCCACACTTGCCAGTGGCGGCGCAGATGGCAGAATTTATCTGTTAAATGTTAAGCAGAGCGGCGAGCCACAGATTATTAGAGGTGCTCAAAGCACTATCACTGCCCTGACATTCTACGGTGATGGCACTCACCTTTTCAGCGGGGAAGAAAATGGAATTATCCGGCGATGGGATGCACTCACTGGTCAAGAGGTGCGGCATTACCAAGGTTCATTCAGCGCAATTACTGCATTGGCATATTCTCCGACCGGACGCTTTCTTGCCATTGGAGATAAAGTGGGGAAAATTCGGTTTTTTGATTTCGATGCGGAAGGCGAAAATCGTGAAACCCCTATATTCACACGGCACACGCGTAAGATAACAGCTCTTATTTTTTCCAAATATGGTGACACGCTCGTTAGCGGCAGTGAAGATGGCACCGTCCTTCTGTGGGATATAAATGAAATGGTTTCACAAGAGGACTAATAGCAAACTGCTATTGAACCTGCATAGCGCACACAAAACAGCGGCATTACGCGAAATCATCCGCGCAGTGCCGCTGTTCAAGTAAGTCTTTCTATAAGCGTGGATTGCTATCCCACTACTCTTCCTTCATTACAAAGAATTTTTCTTCTTTAATCCGTTCTTCAGGGAAACGCGCACGCGCCCAGATTGCTTTCGCATTCTCAATCATCTGTGGATGTCCGCACGCATAGACGACGGCGTTCGTGTGGTCATAGCCGAGTTGATCGCCGTATTTCCGAACCACATCTTCGGCACGTCCGCTTTCGCCTTCCCACTCAGGATCCTCCCACGGACGACTTACAGTTGGGACAAATGTGAACCACTCTTCCTGTGCCGCCAATTCGTTGAGTTCATCCATGTAATACCCAAGTTCCCACGAACGGCTCGCACCAACGATCGCCAAGATCTGATGTGGACTTGCTTTGCCCTGCTCTTGCTCAATTTTTTGCGTTCGGGCAATGCTAATATACGGGGCAGCTCCCGTGACAGTTCCGGCCATGACATGACGCGTCATTCCACTCTCCGTCTCCAGTACGAATCTCCCGACGAGACGTTCCCTGAAAAAGACGCTGTCTCCCAATTTCAGTTCCCAAAACAGTGGCGTAGTTTCACCCTCCGGCACTAATTCCACGAAAACTTCCATAAACGGCTCGTGCGGTGAGGAGACGATCGAATACGGACGTTGGGCAATCTTTTCGCCAACCTGAAAACCGATTGTAGCGTATTGCCCGGGTATGAATGGCAACTGTTTATCAACACGGAATTTGAACGCGGCTAAATCTTCGGAAAAGTCCTCACGTTCAATCAATTCACCTTTACAATATTGCACTCTGGAGCGTCTTCTTCCCATAATTTTTCCCTTCAAATTTATTATAAATAGATTTTTAATCACCGATTAAATACATTATACCAAAACGGAAAATGAAATCAAGTTTTTTACATCTCTGCCAATTTCTTCTGAAGCCACTGCGTCATCGGTGGATTTCCCGGATCGCAGACCTCAATGAAATGTCCGGGCAACGGCTGTCCGATTAAGGCTTCAACGTCCCGTCGCCGTTCCGCAACTACCGCCGGATGCGCGCTCGCAACGTTCACCTTCTCTTCTGGATCGTTTCGCACATCAAAGAGTTCATCACCATTCTCATCAGCATAACCTACCGACGTACAGAAGTTCCAATGGTTATCTCGCACACTCACGCGCCCTCTTGCATTCCCTGTAATAAATCCTGCCCAACCTGTGATGATCCGTTCACGGAGGGATGCCTTCTCCTGCCTAACGAGTTGCCACATATCCTCACCGTCCGTCCAACCACACGGAATGTCAAGGAGGTTTAGGAGGGTCGGCATTAGATCGTGATTCTGTACAAACGCAGAAATATCATGGTCATGCGGTCCCTCTGGATGGCGAATCATTAAATTCAGTTGTGTATTAAACGGATGTAACTTGTTCGGTCCTTTTCCGAAACTCCCGTGATCGCGGAGTTGCGTCCCATGGTCAGACATCAAAACGACCAGCGTTTCGTCTCGGATGTTCAATTGCTCTATCTTGTCGAGTAGCACACCGACCCACTTATCAACAAATGTTACTTCACCGAGATAGAGTGCCTCAATTCGGCGGAGTTCGTCCTCCGTAGGACCGTCACCTTCGTTCGCGCTGCCAGGTGTGATGAAGTCCTTCCCTGAATAGTCCGAGAAATAGTGATCGGCGTAGGATTTCGGTGGATCCCACGGCTCATGGGGATCGAAACTATCAATCCACAAGAAGAACGGACCGACGGTATGGTTATCCTCAAGCCAATCAGATGCAGCACGGAAGACGCGGGCACAACTATAATCATCCTCTGATTGACGGTGGCGTTGCGACAACAGGTAGTTGACAAGCCCGGCATGCCGTTGCCAGTTGAGCGGTTCACGGACATGTTTGCGGAGTTGTTCTTCAATCAACCTCGGATCGCCGCTGTGCCAGTTATCTGACTCCTGTCCGCGAATGAAATCGAAGTGTGCAAACCCACGCGAGAAGTTCATCGTCGGCTTGAACATGTGATACGTATCGGCAATGATTGCTGTTAGGTAACCGCGTTCCAGTAGGACTTCGGCGATCGTATCCTGTTCCGGTGGAATCTTATGCCAACCGGGAGCGTGATGCCAATGCCCACGCCGATCAAAGTTATATCTCCACGGAAAGCTGCGCATCCCAGTGAAGTTTGCGCGTCGCACTTGCAGCGTCGGTTGTCCCTCGCCAAATGCGCGTGTGAAACGAACACTCTCCGATGCGAGCGCATCGAGATTCGGGGTTTGGACGTGGCTATACTTTTTGCCTTCCCCGATGATGTCCGCGCGAAAGGTGTCCAAACAGATACAGACAATATTCATAGCGTTATCCCTCTCTCATCTCTTCAAGGATCATTTCGGCAGCCTCTAAGGGATCCCCCGCCTCAATAATCGGTCTACCGACAACAATGTAATCCGCACCTCGGTTAATCGCCTCCGCTGGTGTAGTGATACGGCGTTGGTCGCCAGTTTCCGCCCATTTCGGACGAATGCCCGGTGTCACAATCAAAAACTTGTCGCCGCATGCTCTTCGGATTGGTTCAATTTCTAACGGTGATGCGACAACACCATCCAGACCTGCTTCCTGCGCTAACTGTGCGAGATAGACTACTTGGTCTGTGAGCGTCCGTGCTGAGGCAAAACTCAACCGAAAGTTAGTTTCTTCAATGCTCGTTAGAATGGTCACGCCGAGTAGTACTGGCGACAGTATATCGCGTTCGACAGAGACTTTGTCTGCGCTCGCTTTCGCGGCTTTCATCATATCCAGTCCACCGGAGGCGTGCATATTAATCATATTTGCGCCATGTTTCGTCATCATGCCGACATCGCGCGCGACGGTGTTTGGGATGTCGTGGAATTTCAGGTCAACAAAGGCTCTATATCCGTTCTGCTCGAACCATGGAAAAGCTTCCATACCAAGAGCACTAAACGCCTGAAAGCCGATCTTAAACCAACGGACTACATCCATAAGCGTTCCAGATAGCCAATCAATATCTTCACCGTCGTCCATATCCAAAGCAACGATTAATCTGTCTCTCAACTTCTCATTCTCCTTTAGGATAGATTGTTATTTATCATCTGCGCGTCCCTATGTTTTTCTGTAGGCGGAGAAACACTTGGCTTTCATACACGTTTAATAGATGCGACTACGGTGCCCAACTCGGTGAACAACAATCTCTCGGATACGCTTATCAAAGGTATAAAGAATTCGATAATCCTTAGCAACTGATAAACTAAACCTTCCTCTATGTTCACCTTTAAGTGCCTTATGTGGATAGTCGTCGCAAATCTCGCATAACCGCTGTAGTTTATTGAATATTAGTGCGTAAATTGGCGCATTCAAACGTTGCAAATCCGATTCGGCCCGGGGCTTTATTGTCAATGTGTACATTTCAGCGTGACCCCAAACTCTTTCGCCACCTCTTGGAGGGGTCTGCCTTTAACTTTCCCAGATTCATGATCAGTGATACTTTGTTCCAACTCTTCAGCAACCTCTGAGCATACTTCTAATTCTCCATCGGGATCGTACTCATAATTCTCAAGAAACTGTTCTAATTCCAAATGGCACACAAAAAATTCGTAAAACACCTCACGTAAGTGCCTATCTTTAGCATCTGTTGTTTCATGTACAAGTGGTTTTGCGGTACCCGTCCACGTTATACCCAGCAACTTAGCAACTCGCTCATGTGCCTCAAAAAATTTGGACATCACCAATGTGTGCAGAAATTCGCGGAAGACCTGATCCGATAATTCAGACACCTTTATCCGAGGCACTGAATCAGTAGAGAGGTACGCACCCATCCGCCGCACTTCTCGCCCCATAGGCGTCGCTTTTCGTTCGCTTTCAATAATAGCCACTCGGTGTTTTAAAGAGACATAGGTATCATAGGAATTCAAAATCGAAAGCAGGTGCTTTTCATAATAATCCAATTCAGATGCTACATCATAGTAGTACCCCTCAAAAAACCTACGAAAGGCTTCTGTTAATGTATCTCTATCAGTATCCGCCATAAGCAATGCCAGCAGTTGTTCCCGGTCAACAAACAGTGCGTGTTTTGCAATTGGAAGTAGCCAATTACGAAACTGCTCAGGTGTCATATCTTTAAGAGGTCCTTTTGCGATGTTTGGTCTCACAAGACTCTCCTTTCAGAACTTTATCAACAATCCGCTGGGTTTCGCGATGTGCGTCGTCAATTTGCGTTTGGAAAGTGTAGATACATAATGCAATCTCATTCAATTGTGCTTCAAAGTTGTCGATCATTCGACGAACCTCGTTAGGCGATGTGCCACCAAAGCTTTGGTTGTTCTGAATCGCCAACGTTGCATCCAGAACCCTCTTGAGTTCTTCGAGGGAGATATCAACTGCCTTCTGTTTTAAGAGTTCTCGTGTGAGTTCCCAGTCGGCGAATGTCTTTTCTTGCTGCACCAGTTCCCCAACAAGCCATCCGACAATCTCATGACTCTCCCGGAAACTGATCTGATGTTCTTTAACGAGATAATTCGCTAACTCTGTCGCGGTTGCGAAGTTGGCATTTGCCAATTCTGCCATCCGCTCTGTTTTGAAATCTGTCGTTTTGAGGAGTTCTGGGAGCAGACCGAGGCATGCCTTCACAACATCAAACGCTTCCCACAACGGCGGTTTATCCTCCTGAAAATCACGGTTATAGCCCATCGGTAAACCTTTGAGATTGGTCAGCAAGTCCAGTAACGCACCGTAGACGCGCCCTGTCCGACCCCGCGTGAGTTCGGCGATGTCGGGATTCTTCTTCTGGGGCATGATGGAACTTCCGAAACTATAAGTGTCGTCAAGCACCGCCATCCCGAATTCATAGGTGGTCCAATAGACAATTTCCTCGCTAATCCGTGAGAGATTCGCCATCACAAGCGACAGGGCAAAAAGTGTCTCAGCGATAAAATCCCGGCTGCTGATGACATCAAGTGCATGTTCGTGTGGGGCATCGAAACCGAGGAGTTTTGTTGTCAACTCGCGATCAATCGGGAATGTCGTGCCAGCCAACGCACACGCTCCAAGAGGGTTCATATTGGCAAGCGTATACGCAGATTGCAAGCGTTTCTGATCCCGTAAGAACATGCTGACATAAGCCGTTGCCCAGAAGCCGAGGCTAATCGGTTGTGCGTGCTGTGTATGTGTATAGCCAGGCATCACGGTATCTGCGTGTTCTTTCGCAATTTGAAGAAAGGCATCGCACAGTGCAGAAAGACCGCGTTGGACATTGAGAATTTCATCCCGAATGTAGAGATGGGCATCGACGAGTACCTGATCGTTGCGAGAACGGGCTGTGTGAAGTTTCCCACCGAATTCACGTCCTGCGTTTTCAATCAGATACGATTCGACGTTCATGTGAACGTCCTCTTTATTCGGATCGAGCGTAAAGTCGCCGCTTTGAAAATCCTCCTCCGCTTTTCGGAGCCAACGCAAAATCTCGCGCAGGTCAGTATCGGAGATAATCGCCTGTCGGGCAAGCATAATCGCATGTGCTTGGCTTCCCCAGATATCGTATCCGATGAGACGGGTGTCGGCTTCGATGGAGTGTGTGAAGGCTATTGTCTCTGTGGTGAGGCTTGTGCTAAAGCGTCCACCCCAGAGTGTTTTTTGTGGTGTTTCCATATTCTGTCAGATCACAGCATAAAAAGTGAAATATCTTTTTGAATGTAAGGCAAGACAAATTTGGTTCCGCGTGTGGGCAAAATTTGGTCTGGAAATAGACGAAATCCATTCATCATACTACATTCCTCTTCAAGTTTGGCACGCGTATCCCGAACAAGTTCGGGCGTCCAATGTAAATCATTGAAAAATCAGATCACCCTACATCATCTGTGGTGGACGACGCATTGATGTCGGTTGGATAATTTTGCGTTGATCTGGTGTTAAACGTGCTAATAACTCATCCGAATGCGGATAGTCAAAACGCTCACGGACGTATCTGGGTGAATAGCGATAGACAATCGACCGGCGATACCCATCATTCGTCCGCTCTGCCGATCCGTGTGTAATCGCGTCTGTGAACATTACCACATCCCCCGCCTTGAGATAGATTTCTTGCGTTCCGAAGGCTGTGCCTGCGGGTTTACCGCTCACGCCGTCATAGACCAAGCCCTTTCCATCAACCTTTAAACGCGGGTGAACTTCTGTGCATTTATGACTTCCCGGAACCAATACGGGTGCACCATCTCCGGGTCCAATATCGTTCAGTGCCATCAGGACGTTAATTTGTCCGACCATCCATTCGCCTGTGTTTTCCTGCCGAAAGGTCAGATAACTCAGGGGGACATGTCCGCCACAGTGAATATGAATAAAACCACCAGGACCGCGGACGTTAAGGAAATTCTCGTGGATAGAGAGTCCATTGACTTCATGAATGTATTTCCGCACGTTGTTGATCCATGAAGGATGGTCGATTAACTTCTCGAAGACCTTTCCACCCTCAATGATATTCTGGAAATTCACACCGTTTTCGATGTTATAGGTGTGTGTCTCAATATTCCCGATCCAGCGTGGAATCCGTTTGTCCTCGGTATTTTCTGCCCACGGCTCCTCAACGTAATGCCAATGGTTATCGATCCACGCGTTCATTTTCTCCAGATCTTCATCGGAGATCGCGTTCTCTAAAATCAGATAACCTTGCAAGTCAAATAGATAATCTTGGAACTCTTGATCCATGTTCTGTCTCCTTAACCGGCAAGTACGATTTTCCATCGCACCCATAGCATACGCCTCAACTACAGATACGCGTCCAATCCTGCTTCTGTTGGTGTCGGTGTAGCGATACCGCCTTCTGGGACTTCCATCTTTGCAGTCCAGAGAATCCCGTTGAGAACGAACTTACGGAATTGGTCATTCCGCCAATTCTGATGGTAGTGCCCTCCGGTAAACCCAAACCCACGACCGCCGTCTGGACGTTCGACGCACCATCCCAAGTGCTGTGGTTCACCCTTTGCAACGGATGCGCGGACATGTGGATTGCCGCTGTGGGGTCCATCGGGTCTTTCGAGCGTTGATGCAGGTGCGATCGTGCTCAACACGGGTGTTACGCCCTGCATATTTTCACGAAACCGCATGTGATAATACCACTCGTCTTCCAGTGAAAACGGTTCCATCCCGCGTGTTATCGGGTGCTCAGGAAATTCGGTAAACGTTGCTGTCCAATACGGATTTACCGAAAGGCCCGGTTCAAAGTAACCACCGATCCAGTCTAAGAAACAATTACCCGGTTTACCCTTCGGCACCTCGACTGCAAAGTGTAACATCGCAAGTCCTATGCCTTGTGCCATCAACGCATTGATTTCATCAAGATGCGGAATGCTAAGATGTCTTTCACCACCGCCTGAATAAACAATAATGGCATCTGTATCGGCGAAAATAGCCGAGTCAGTGGGCCAACCCTGAGATACGATTGCCTCTACACCGTCCACATTTTTGTTTAACTGATCGGCGAGAAAGGCGCACCCAGCGGGATGTTCATGCGCTCCACTGCCGTGACTACTTCCGCTTCCTGCCACCAAAACAATTCGAGATTTTTCTGACATATATTTAAGCCTCCGTTTGGAATATCTATCAGTTTATCATATCCTGTGTCTTTTTGCCAAACTTTTTGAGAAATGGCTATTGGCTGTCGGCAGTCGGGGGTCAGCAGTCAGTGGTGTGTGGACAAGGTTTCAGAAGAGAATAAATAGTTAAAGTATTGACAATTCAAAAGAGAAAAATTAAAATAGACGCAAATTCAATAAAAAAACAGGAGCAGTGCAATGGAGAAGTTTTCGATTGTTGACACACATGTTCATCTATGGCACCCGGAACAGTTGAGATACCCGTGGCTAACAGAAGTCCCGACCCTAAACAGACCCTATCTCCTAAAAGATTATAACGCTGCGACCGGTGAATTAGAAATCGAATCTATCGTCTTTGTGCAATGCGATACACACCCTGATGACGGCTTGAAAGAGACAGCGTGGGTTACCTCTCTTGCGACAACAGTAGATCCTCGGATTCGGGGTATTGTGGCATGGGCACCGCTTGAAGAAGGCAAACAGGTCGCTCCGTTCGTCGAAAAATTGGCAGAGAATCCACTCGTTAAAGGTATCCGCCGACTCATCCAATCTGAAAGCGTTGATTTCTGCGTTCAACCCGACTTCGTAAGTGGCGTCCAAACGCTCGCTCGCTACGGATTAAGTTTTGACATCTGCATCTTCCATCCACAACTCGCTAACGCTATTCGACTTGTGGAACAGTGTCCGCATGTCCAATTCATTTTGGACCATATCGGCAAACCCGACATCAAGAGTCAACTTTTCGATCCATGGAAACAGGAAATTGAGACGCTTGCGGGATTTCCGAACGTTCATTGTAAAATATCAGGCTTGGTAACGGAAGCTGATTTCGAGGCGTGGACACCTACTGATCTACAGCCGTATATTGCGCATGTCATCACCTGTTTTGGCTTCAATCGCGTCATATACGGAAGCGATTGGCCAGTCTCTACTCAGGCGACCGATTATCCGCGGTGGGTGCAGACTTTAAGAGAGGCAGTCTCAGGTTGTTCGTCTGAAGAGGTGGGAAATCTATTTCGTGACAATGCGATTAGGTTTTATAGGTTGGATTAAAGCGGTTAGTGGTTAGCAATTAGTGGTCAATGTGAGTCGCGACCGGGAGATCGCTCCTACAAGAAGAGAAAGGGAAAGGGCGAGGCACTGAGACCTCGCCCAACCGGGAGTATAAGTTTAGAATCCTGCCTACTGTAGTTATTAACCGCCTGCTTTGACTTCCCGTCGGCGCGGATGTAGGACAAACTCTGTATATCCGTTGGGAAGCTCACAGCCTTTAAAGACGAGATCTAAAGCTGCTTGGAATGCGACGCTCTGGTCGTAATTTGGGGACATGTCCCGATAATTAGGATCACCGGCGTTCTGCTCATCAACGATCTTCGCCATGCGTTGGAATGTCTCGGTTACCTGCTCTTCCGTAACGATCCCGTGATGTAGCCAATTTGCGATATGCTGACTTGAAATCCGGAGGGTCGCTCGATCCTCCATCAAGCCGACGTTGTTAATATCGGGTACCTTTGAACAGCCTATGCCCTGATCCACCCACCGGACGACGTATCCCAAGATGCCTTGGGCATTGTTGTCCAATTCGCTCTGAACCTCATCGGATCGCAAAACGCGTTCTTCTAATAGCGGTGGTGTCAACAGATCCTCTAAGCTGGCGCGCTGCCTTGCGGCTAACTGTTTTATCCAGTTCCCTACGTCAACCCGGTGGTAGTGCATCGCATGAAGCGTTGCGGCTGTCGGCGACGGCACCCACGCTGTTGTTGCTCCCGCCAATGGATGATTCACCTTCGTTTCGACCATCTCCGCCATCTGGTCGGGTTTCGTCCACATCCCCTTCCCAATCTGTGCGGTGCCGAGCAATGCGGTTTCGATTCCGATATCAACGTTCCAATCTTCATAAGCGAGCATCCACGGTTCGTCGCGAATTTCCATTTTGGGAATCACGGCTCCGGCTTCCATGCTTGTATGGATTTCATCGCCGGTTCTATCCAAGAAGCCAGTGTTAATAAAGACGAGTCGTTCCTGTGCCATCCGAATCGCCTCTTTAAGATTGACGGTCGTCCGACGTTCTTCATCCATAATCCCAATTTTAATGGTATTCGTTGGGAGTCCAAGTGCGGATTCTATCCATTCAAACAACCGAATCGTCATGTCTACTTCTTCGGGTCCGTGAAACTTGGGTTTGACGATGTAGATACTGCCTGTTCTGCTATTGGCGTAGAGTCCCTTGCCTTGCAAGTCATGCATTGCGGCGAAGGACGTTACCATAGCGTCAAGAATGCCTTCGGGAATTTCCTCACCGTCTGCTGTTGTGACGGCATCGGTGTACATGTGGGGTCCAACATTCCGAATCAAGAGGAGACTTCTCCCCGGTAGTGTCAATGTGCTACCGTCGGGTGCGGTGAACGTTTTATCGGGTGCGAGACGGCGTGTCAGCATTTCGCCACTTTTCTCAAAGGTTGTCTCCAGCGTCCCTTTCATGATACCGTTCCAGTTGCTGTAGACGCGAATTTTATCGGCTGCATCCACTGCGGCGACGGAATCCTCACAATCTTGGATCGTCGTGATTGCCGATTCAAGAATAACATCGTAGACGCCAGCGGGATGTTCTTTTCCAACGGGATGTTCACGGTCAATACGGATCTCGATGTGGAGCCCATGGTTTCGTAGCACAATAGCACTGAGTTCATCGTTGTCTTGCAAAAAACCTACGAATTTTGTTGGATCTGCTAAGCCGACCTGACTACCATCAGCGAGTGTCGCACGTAACTGTTGCTGGTCCCGAACGGATTGGAGGGAAAATTGTGTAACGTCAGCGTAACTCCCCGTTTCAAGTCCTGTCATTTCATCTAAAAACTGCTCAGTGTATTTGATGACTTTCTGACCGCGGGCTGGATTATAGGTAGCACTTCGTGTTGCCCCGTCGGATTCGTCAATAACATCGGTGCCGTAGAGTGCGTCGTAGAGGCTTCCCCAGCGTGCGTTTGCGGCATTTAGGGCATAACGGGCGTTATCGGTCGGCACAACCAATTGGGGACCTGAGATGAGCGAAATCTCTGTGTCAACGTCCTCGGTAATGACAGTAAAATCTCGTCCTTCTGGGAGCAGATAACCTATCTCGGTAAGAAATGCCTTATACGCCTCACTGTCGATTGACTCACCTTTACGCGCCAAGTGCCAATCGTCAATCTGTTGCTGGAGTGCGTCGCGTCTTTCCAAGAGTGCTTTGTTTTCTGGTGCGAACTCCGTAACGATATCGCTGAGTGCTTTCCAGAAGGCATCCGCTTCTACTCCAGTTCCAGGCGCGATTTCATCTCTCACCAATGCGTACAAATCTTCATCTATTCTGAGGCTACCTACTTCAATCCGGTTTCCCATGTTTTTTCTCCATTCCGAGTGTTGTGGGTGTCACTTGCAGTTTCCCATGTTGCAAAGGGCAGATTTCTGTTAACCGATGCGTCGTTGCACCGACAACAAACAATGTCTTTATTTCCAATTATCGTAGCAATAGACATGTAATCTGTCAATTAATTTTTTGGTTGCCAGTTGTTTGTTTTTTGTTTTCTGAACCAGGATTTTCAGGATTAGGAGGATTTTCAGAATAAGAGAGTGGGCAAGATTAGTGATGCCGATGTTGTTGTCATGATATTTGCGAAAATATAGGAGTTGTGTTAATATGTTAAAGGGATAAGAAATCAATACATTATATGTGGTGTGAGAAGTCACATGTATCATAGCTTGAATAGATGTAGATACAGATTAATATAAATGCAAATCGATTGACGAGGTTGTAATTGGAGGTTAATTTTATGGGTTCCAAAACTGAAGGCTTCTTTCCGAATAGCAAAAAAGTGTACGTCTCTGGTAACGGACATTCCGATCTTCGCGTCCCTTTCCGTGAAATCGAACTCACCCCGACGCATGTTGCGGATGGAACGGTTGAGGAGAATCAGCCGTTGCGCGTTTACGATACAAGCGGTCCGTGGGGTGACGACTCGCAATCTTGTGATGTTGAATCAGGACTTCCAGCGATACGGCAAGATTGGATTTTGGGGCGCGGTGACGTTGAGGCATACGATGGACGTGAGATTCAACCGCAGGATAACGGTTATCTTACCAAAGGGCACGAACAGTACGCCCGTATGCGCACTGACGCAAAGGGTGGATTAAAAAGCTTCCCAGGGTTGAAACGAAAACCGCTGCGCGCTAAAAATGGCGAGGCTGTTACACAAATGGCGTATGCCAAGCGTGGGATCGTAACACCTGAGATGGAATATATTGCGATTCGTGAGAACCTTGGTAGAGCGCAGGCATACGAAGCGATTCAGGGTGATTACCGAACGCGAAACAGATTGAACCATCAACACCCAGGCGAAGCATTCGGCGCGTTTATCCCTGAATATATCACGCCAGAGTTTGTCCGTGACGAAGTTGCTCGTGGTCGGGCGATTATTCCAGCAAATATCAATCATCCGGAAAGTGAACCGATGATCATCGGTAGAAATTTCCTTGTGAAAATTAACGCGAATATCGGTAATTCTGCAGTCGCATCTTCCATTGAGGAAGAAGTCGAAAAGATGCGGTGGGCAACGAAATGGGGAACTGATACGGTGATGGACCTCTCCACTGGTAAAAACATTCACGAGACCCGCGAATGGATTCTCCGCAACTCACCTGTCCCTATAGGTACAGTTCCAATCTATCAAGCCCTGGAAAAGGTCAATGGCAAAGCAGAAGAACTGAGTTGGGAGGTATACCGGGATACACTCATCGAGCAAGCCGAACAAGGTGTTGATTACTTTACCATCCATGCGGGTGTGCGTCTCGCTTATATTCCGCTGACAGCGAATCGCTCCTGCGGTATTGTATCGCGTGGTGGCAGTATCATGGCAAAATGGTGTCTATCACATCATCAAGAGAGTTTCCTCTACACGCACTTCTCGGAAATTTGCGAGATTATGCGTGCCTACGATGTATCCTTCTCCCTTGGCGATGGACTACGTCCCGGTGCTATCCCTGATGCAAACGATGAAGCACAGTTTGCGGAATTGGAGACGCTCGGTGAACTTACCAAGATCGCTTGGGAACACGATTGCCAAGTTATGATTGAGGGACCTGGACATATCCCGATGCATCTCATCAAGGAGAACATGGACCTGCAGCTGAAGCATTGCGACGAAGCACCGTTTTACACGCTGGGTCCGTTGACAACTGACATCGCGCCCGGCTATGATCACATCACAAGTGGTATAGGTGCAGCGATGATTGGGTGGTTTGGCTGTGCGATGCTCTGTTATGTGACGCCGAAGGAACATCTCGGTTTACCGAACAGAGATGACGTGAAGGAAGGTGTCATCGCCTATAAAATCGCTGCACATGCGGCGGATCTTGCAAAAGGACATCCAGGCGCACAGGAGCGCGACAATGTCTTATCTAAAGCGCGTTTTGAGTTCCGCTGGGAAGACCAATTTAATTTGAGTCTTGATCCGGAGACTGCCCGTGAGTATCACGACGAAACCCTTCCGAGTCAGTCGGCGAAAACTGTTCACTTTTGTTCCATGTGTGGTCCGCATTTCTGCTCAATGAAGATCACGGAAGACATCCGTAAATATGCAGAGGAGAAGGGCATCACCGCTGAGGAAGCATTGGCAGAGGGTATGGCGGAGAAGAGTGAGGAGTTCAAGGAACAGGGACACGAACTTAATATCGCATCCGATGCCAAGAACGCAGATACTGAAGCGGCTGACTAATAGGGTGAGATAGGATGTTGTCTGATTTTATAGGGTTATAAGTTATAAGTTGTTGGTTGTTGGAATTTATAATTGTCTGAATCACGGATTTTCGCGGATTTTGCGGATGACGCGGATTTTATAGGGTTATAAGTTGTCTGAATCGCTGATTTTCGCGGATTTAGCAGAGGACGCGGATTTTATAGGTATGTTTAAAATATGAAAATTGGGATCATTGGTTGTGGCACGATTAGTAGTGCCTATTTTGAGGGGGCACGAAAGACTGAAATTTTAGAAATCAAAGCCTGTGCTGACCTTCGGCTGGAAGCGGCGCAGGCACAAGCTGAAAGATACAACTCCCACGCATGTAGCGTCGATGAATTGCTTGCTGATCCAGAGATCGAACTGGTTGTCAACTTAACGATTCCGAGAGCACACGTCGAAGTTGGTTTGCAAGTATTAGAAGCGGGTAAACACGTCTATAGCGAGAAGCCACTCGGTGTGGATGTCGAAAGCGGAAAGCAGCTTATTGAAAGTGCATCGGAAAAAGGTCTCCGCGTCGGATCGGCACCCGACACCTTCCTCGGTGCGGGAATCCAAACCTCTCGGCAAACATTGGACGCTGGAAAAATCGGTAGGCCGATTGCTGGGACAGCCTTTATGTGTGGTCATGGTCACGAAAGTTGGCATCCGAATCCCGCCTTCTACTATGACATCGGCGGTGGACCGATGCTGGATATGGGACCCTACTACGTGACTGCTCTCGTCAATATCCTCGGTCCCGTCAAACGCGTTGCAGCGATTACTACGAAGGCATTTGAAGAACGCGTCGCGACGAGTCAAGCCGTGCGAGGCTTGCGTATCCCCGTTAAAATCACGACCCACCTCACCGGTACAATCGAATTTCAGAACGGTGCACTCATTACGATGATTATGAGCTTCGATATGTGGCGGCACAGTCTCCCGTGTATTGAAATTTATGGCGAAACAGGATCAATGACGGTTCCCGATCCAAATGGATTTGGCGGACCCGTGACTGTCTGTCCTCCTGGTAGTGATTGGGAAGAAGAGGAAATTCCTTTCCCAAACAACGCACGAATGATCGGGGTCATTGATATGGTCTCGGCGATCCAATCGGGACGCATGCACCGTGCAAATGGCGCGTTGGCATATCATGTGCTTGAGGTGATGTGCGCTTTCGATAAATCCTCTGAAACGGGTGAACATATTGAGATAGAGAGCACAACGGAACGTCCTGATCCGCTACCGGTTGGTTTGAAGGAGTGGGAGGTGGATTGAGTGGTTGTTAGTTAAGAGGGTTGTTGGTTATAAGTTATAAGTTGTTGGTTGTCTGAACCAGGATTTGCAGGATTTTGCGGATTTCCGCGGATTTTAAAGGTATATTTAAAATATGAAAATTGGGATTATTGGCTGTGGAACTATTAGCAGCGTCTATTTTGAAGGGGCGCGAAAAACTGACATCTTGGAAATCAAAGCGTGTGCTGATATCCGAATGGAAGCGGCAGAGGCGCAAGCGGAAAAATATAACTGTCAGGTAAATACCATTAATCACTTGCTCGCAGATGATGAGATTGAACTCGTGGTGAATCTTACTATTCCGAGAGCGCATGTGGACGTTGGGCTTCAGGTCTTGGATGCGGGGAAACACGTCTATAGTGAGAAACCGCTCGGTGTGGACACTGAAAGTGGACGGAAACTTATTGAGACTGCTGCTGAAAAAGGACTTCAGGTCGGTTGTGCACCTGACACCTTTCTTGGGGCAGGAATTCAGACCTCGCGGCAAGCACTGGACGCTGGAAAAATCGGTAGACCGATCGCAGGCACTGCATTCATGTGTGGACATGGACCGGAAAGTTGGCACCCAAATCCTGCCTTCTATTACGACATCGGTGGCGGTCCGATGCTGGACATGGGACCTTACTATGTAACCGCACTTGTCAATATCCTCGGTCCTATTAAACGGGTCGCAGCGATTACCACTAAGGCGTTTGAAGAACGTATCGCAACGAGTGAAGCACTAAACGGCTTACGTATCCCCGTCGAAGTCACGACACACCTTACTGGCACGCTTGAATTCGAGAACGGCGCACTCATTACGATGATTATGAGCTTCGATATGTGGCGGCACAGTCTTCCGTGCATTGAAATTTATGGCGAAACGGGGTCGCTGACGGTACCGGATCCGAACGGGTTTGGGGGTCCTGTGGCTGTCTGTCCCGCTGGTGGTAATTGGGAAGAGGAGGCACTCGCTTTTCCGAACAACGCTCGGATGATTGGTGCTATTGATATGGCATCGGCGATCCAATCGGGACGGACGCATCGTGCGAATGGAGATTTGGCGTATCATGTGCTTGAAGTGATGTGTGCTTTCGATAAATCCTCGGAAACTGGTAAACATATTGAGATAGAGAGTACGACGGAACGCCCTGATCCGCTGCCGGTTGGTTTGGAGGAGTGGGAAGTGGATTGAATGGTTGTTAGTTAAGAGGGTTGTTGGTTATAAGTTATAAGTTGTTGGTTGTTAGTTAAGAGAGTTGTTGGTTATAAGTTATAAGTTGTTGGTTGTCAGTTAAGAGGGTTGTTGGTTATAAGTTATAAGTTGTTGGTTGTCTAAACCAGGATTTGCAGGATTGTCTGAATGCACTTCGCATTTAGGCGAGTACGCCACAAATCGCAGATTTTCGCCGATGGTGCGAATGGTGCGGATTTTAAGGCTCTACAGATTAATTGTAATGTAGGTTTCGACGCGGAATAGAATTGCTACTGTGCCCCAGAAGGTTGTTACGACGAACTCACCTAACACGAGACCGAGGAAGAAGGGGGCTGCTCTCCGGAAACCGCCGATACCACCGTGTTTTGTTATAATCCATTTCAGAATGAAACTGACAAGCAGTGAAAACCAGAAGAAATTCATTGTGAAGGTGCTGGTAACGGCATAACCCGCTGGATGGAACGGCATCCACATCCACCTTCCCCGTAGAAATGCTAAGAGAATTGCGACAACTGTTCCGATGCTGACTGCGCTCAGTACTGCGGTATCGGGACCGGCGGGTTGAACGAGCCTTCTGCCAAGCCGACTAAAAGTCTCTCTGCCCGCCCATGCGGTATAGACGCCGTCCTGATACGAGACGTGTAGATATGCCCAGATTGTCGCGACGATACTGACACCGATGGCGATAATCACCGCCCTCGCAAACGTTTTGTTTTCGATATTGGCGCGCTCTGCTATTTTTAAGCCTTCAAGATGGTGGGGCATCAACAGGCAATCGTAGGCGCGATTGAAAAAGTAGAGATACGCTAACCCTGTCAAATTGCTTGCGCCGAGACGTTTTGCTCCGAATACCGAATACATCATCCTGTCTGGACCGGCATAATGCTGATCGTGAACCGGTGATCCGAGTTCTGCGCGCATCCGTGAAATCCCTGTCGCCAATCCGAAGAAAAGCGCAAAGAAAGTGGCAATCACCCACAACGACATTCCCATCTTGTAGCAGAACCCAATTAGGAACGCAGCACTCAACACCAGCCAGATCACTGCTGCGCGATAAGAGATTGGTTCGTCCCGATCTGTCGGAGCATCTCTCATGCCGAAGAGCCTACGGAAGACTTGCATCAGGTATCGCCGTCCACTCCACACCGCAATCACACCGATACCGATATATGCTCCGAAAGATTGCTCCGCCGCATACGGGAAGGGGGACGTCAAACCGACTGTGCTGCCTAACACGCGGAGTACCTGCCAATACAAGTAAAAGAACCAACAGGAGAACGATAACTCCAAGGGCATGAAAAATGCTAATCCTACGGCAAATGGATAAATGCCGACAGGAAACCACGTAATCGCATTCCACGGACGGACAGTAAAGAAATCGGCGAGGTCATACGCTCGGATACCGCTGAGACGCGGTATATGTGGAAATAGGTAGTTGAGTCCGTTGAGGAGATCAATTGCCGCGGCGACACCGAACCCGATCCACATCGCTTTGCTGCGGAAAAACCCGCTTCTTGGATTCGCCATCGCAAGTGGCAATTGGATTAACGGATAGCTTAACTTCTCATTTTCGGTCCACTGCCTTCGGAAAATAAAGTTGATACTCAGCATCACCGAGAACAACGCAGCCAGAAAGAGTCCCCACCATAATAAGGGTGTTCCCCATGCCCCCAAATGTGGATAGAACGTGGAACCGCCATCAAAGAAGTTTGCGAGACCGCGTTTATCGGTAACGGATGTCCACGATGGAATGTAGTGCCAAAACAGGGATTGCCAATCGTTCTCTGGGGTTGCATAGGCGAAGGCGTAACTGATAATTGGTAGGAGAATCTGCACGCACATGTGCCCACCAATCGCGGTCGAAAGGCAGAGCATTACATATATTGTTAGGAGTTCAGCAGAGGAGAGCGAGAGTTGCGGTGTGTACTTTTTCGTGAATCGGTTTAGGAGCGTCAGCGCGAACAGGAGTGTGATGGTGTTATAGAGCAGGGAGATCATCGACATGTGTGCGATGTCCCAGCGTAGTCCCATCATTTGCCACATGGCATTGGCTGGAATCAGCACGAGTCCGATGCATACGGCTTTTAGACTAAGGGGTGAGAGTTGACGTTGACGCAATTGGGTTATAAGTTATAAGTTATAAGTTATAAGTTGGTGGATTTTATAATTGTCCGAATGCACTTCGCATTTAGACGAGTACGCCGCAAATCACAGATTTGGCGGATGACGCGAGAGAAAAAATACAACCCGCTAAGAATCAGAATCCAGGGGCATTTAGTTTTCCAATAATTTACATCCGGACGCCCGAACTTCTTCGGGACAAGTGTGCTATCCCGAACAAGTTCGGGCGTCCATTACAGAAATCCTTCACATAGGTTAATCTGTTTCTTAAAACTAAATGACCCTAATCAAAATCAGAATCAACGGTATGAAGCCCGTATGGGCTTCCCCGCCCCTTATCAGGGGGACTTTATTAGCGTCCGAGTAATTTACTGCTTTTGAGATAGCTATAAAGGTCGCTATCTGTTGTTAAAAAGAGTTTTGTGCTCTCGCCTGTTGTTTTTCGGTAAGTTTCTAAGGTTTGGATAAAGGAGAAAAACTCAGGGTCTTGACCGTGTGCTTCGGCGTAGATTTGGATGGCTTGTGCATCTGCGTCGCCTTTAATTTGTTCGGCTTCCTTATAGGCTTCAGATTGGATCCGCTCTAACTCTTTTTGTTTCTGACCCATGATGTCGGCTGCCTCGCCTTCGCCTTCGGACTTGTATTTCTCGGAGATCCGTTGCCGTTCTGATATCATGCGATCAAAGACCTTTTTACGGACTTCGTCTACGTAGTTAATCCGTTTCACCTGAACATCGACGAGTTCAATGCCGTATTGTGGAACGGTCTCTTGGACTTTCTCAAGGATCATGCGTGTAATGCGCTCCCTGCCAATCTGAATCTCTTCCAACGGCTCACCAGATTGTCCACTCTCTTCTTCAAGGACTTCCATATCAAGGGTTAAGACGCGATTTGAATCTCGCACGACTTCAATCAAGAGTTGTGCTGTTACTAAATCTCGCGCTGCGGAATCAATGATGTCATCCAAACGGGATTGTGCGAACTGCTCTGTCCCAAGTGCTTGATAGAATTTGAGAGCATCTTTAATACGCCACCGTGCTGTGGTATCCAGCCAGATGAATCTTTTGTCCTTCGTCGGAATCTGGTTTGGCGATCCATCCCACTCAAGGACACGTTTCTCAAAGCGATGGACTTGCTGAATAAAAGGCGTTTTTATTTTTAATCCGGCGGTAACGATGGGTTGTCCGACGGGTCGACCGAATTCGGTAATCACTACCTGTTCACCTTCATAAACGATATAGAACATCCCGGCAGCAACTGGCAGTGCTAAAATGACAATGATAATCACGGTTATAAGAACATTTTTTGAAATCATCAGAGGACTCCTTTTATAATCCGCTATTCCTTGAGTTGCAGGATTGGGATGGGTGCGTTGGCGTTCCCGTCAATAACGTAAATCTCCTTGACCTGTGGCAAAATTTCTTGCATCGCTTCAAGGTAGAGTCGGCGGCGTGTAACCTCTTTGGCTTTCTGATATTCTGAGCGAATCGCCTTGAACCGATCGGCATCGCCTTGCGCCTCGTTGACGCGTTTGAGTGCGTAGCCTTGTGCCTCGGAAATCCGTTGTGCTGCTAACCCTGTTGATTTCGGTACGGATTGGTTGTAATCGCGCCACGCTTCGTTGATTAACCGTTCCTTCTCCTGCTTCGCCTCGTTAACGGCGTTGAAGGCGGCTTTTACTTCTTCGGGTGGATTTACGTCCTGTAGGGTTACAGTGGCGACATCTAAGCCTGTCTGATAGAGATCGAGAAGTTTTTGCAGGTGTTCTTCAACTTCTCCGGCGATTTCGATCCGCCCGACGGTCAATACTTCTGTGACGGTACGATCTCCAATTATGCGGCTCATTACGGATTCCGAGAGATCGCGTAAAGCGCGTTGGGGATTCCGGACGAAAAACAGAAAACTTTTTGGGTCTTTGATTTTATACTGAACGACCCATTCGACATCGGCTATATTCAGGTCGCCCGTCAGGAGTAGGGATTCATCTGAGTAGTCGCGGGTGTCATACTGTGTCCGCACGCCTGCTCTCAGTGTCCGAAAACCGAATTCTTCTTTGAAGACCTTTCGGACAGGAACGTTGATGGCTCTTTCAATGCCGAGTGGTAATTTGAAGTGGAGTCCGGGTTCGGCTTGCCGGACGGATTTGCCAAACATCAGCACAACTGCTATCTCGTCTGCTTCAACGATGTAAAAACTGGTTGCTAAGCATGCTAAGATTATCAGCCCCAGAATGGCGTAGAAAATTCGCTTAGGGGTGACGAGACGGGTGTAGGGTTGCTGTGCAATCAATTCACGGAATTCTTGCACGGGAGTTCTCCTTTTTTGTTTTTTATGCATGTTTTAATGAGGGACATCGTAATCAATGTTTGCAATGATAACGCATGTCGGTAAAGTGGTCAAGGGAAAGAATTGGATCAGTTATCAGTTGTCAGTTAAGAGGGTTGTTGGTTATAAGTTATAAGTTGTTGGTTGGTAGATTTTATAATTGTCTGAATGCACGGATTTGCTTTTTGTCTGAATGCACGTTGCATTTAGGCGAGTACGCCGCAAATCACGGATGACGCGGATTTGACGGATTTTCGCGGATTTTAAGAGGGGTGTGGATGATGGGGAATTGTCTGAATCAGGATTTGCAGGATTTTGAGGATTTGCAGGATTGGGTATCGTCTGAACCAGGATTTGCAGGATTTTAGGGATTTGCAGGATTGTTGAGCAGTGGGTGTTTGGTGGATGGGGATGGGGAAAGGATGTCGGAAGATCGGGGTTAGAAACCCCTCCCACAATTTTGATTGGTCGTTTGCGGATTTTAAAGAGGTTGGTTGCGATAGGCTTGATAGAGTTGACGCTTGAGGTCGGCATTGACCTCGCGTTGTGTTAATTTATTATAGAGATCAAGTTTGTCGTTGACGAAACTCAATAAAATGTCATTAAACACCTGCTCAAACTTATACCATTTATTACTGTCGGTATTATCTCCTTCAATCACCTGCCGAAGTTCCTCGTTTTCGTGCACTTTTCGGCGAATGGTTGCAATGTCAACCTTATCCTCTTCTGTAAAATCTGTCTGATGGGCAGTGTTCAAGGCATCAATGATATTGGAGAGGAAATCCTGCTCAGGGTCTCTGCGGGTAGCGACATCGCTGCCAATCCCTTCGACCTCGCTATCTTCCTCTTCAAGGGAGAGTTGTAGACGGTCATGTATTCTCTGCACACGAAACGAATCCAAATCCACAGCGTCGAGAACATCTTGTAGATCGGGTTGTTCCCGTCTCGGTAGCTTCTTGTTGAGACTGTGACCGAAGATATACAACTTCTCCAACGCCACATCGGTGAAAGTAATCAGCTGCGAGATGTATCCGTAGAGACGAATATAACTTTGTAAAGTAGAACGAAATTCCTCCCTGTCATCCCTTTCACGCTCCATCCACCTCTCAACAACGCCATCAAGAACCCCCTGCAGTGATTCGTTGGGTTTATCAGGATCATAGAAGATATGACAGAATTGGTCGATGGTATCCTCATCGTAGAGATCGAAATCCTCCAACTGGGTCTGTAGGTCGTACAGCCGATTCTGGTCGGTCTCCTCAGCGAGTATCGTGGTCTGATAGTATTGCTGAAACGCTTCTTGTATCTGATCGGGTTCGTTCACAAAGTCGAGTACCAGTGTGTCCGTCTTACCCTTAGCGACGCGGTTCAATCGGCTCAAGGTTTGGACACATTGCAGCCCGTCTAACCGCTTATCGACGTACATCGTCTGTAGCATCGGTTCATCGAAACCGGTCTGGAACTTATTGGATACAATCAGAATTCGATATTCAGGACCCTTGAAACTATCCTCAATTGAGATGCTTGGCGGCAGGTTGTTCATGCTATTCTCAGTGTAGTTTTGCTCGTTGTCGGTGTCGTGTACCGTGTCGCTAAATGCGACCAGACACCCGTAGGCAAGCCCCATTTCCTTCATCTGTTTATCAAACTCTTGCTTGTATCTGACGCAGTGCAGTCGGGACGGCGTGACTAACATCGCCCGCCCCTTCCCTTCGATTGTCTTTGCGGTGTATTCGGTGAAGTGTTCCAACATAATTCGGGTCTTGGTTTCAATGCTGTGGCGTTGCAAGTCAACGTAATTGGTCAATGTCCGTAGCGTCCGTGCCTTCTCATACTCTCTATCCTCCGCCACACTTTTGACGAGTTCAAAATACCGCTTAAAGGTGGTGTAGTTCTGTAGGACGTCGAGTGTGAAGCCTTCGCTGATACTCTGGTGCATGGAATAGACGTGGAACGGGATAAACTTTCCTTCCTCGTCCTTTCGCCCGAACAACTCTAAGGTCTTGTTCTTCGGCGTGCCGCTGAAACCGAAATAAGAGATATGATCCTGCATCCTGCGCAGTTCCATCTGCTCAAGAATCCGAGCGTCCAGATCTGATACTTCGTCGGCATAATCTTCGGTTACATCTAACTCAATCCCTTGCGAGAGCGAAAGCCTGAGATTCCTTGCAGATTCACCGCTCTGCGAGGAGTGTGCTTCGTCAACAATTACGGCAAAGGTCTTACTTTTGAGCTTACCGATTTCCTCGGCAATCACACTGAACTTCTGAATCGTTGAGATGATAATGTCCTTGCCGGATTCAAGGTAACTCCTGAGTTGTGCCGAAGTCTCATTAACGGGATGCACCACGCCATCGACCTGTGCTACCTGTCTGATTGTGTTCTGAAGCTGCCTGTCAAGCACGCGCCGATCGGTCACGACGATGATGGAGTCGAAGATCCTATTTGTATCGTTTGGAGAACGGTATAGATGCGTTAGTAGGTGCGCCAACCATGCGATGGAGTTCGATTTGCCGCTTCCAGTGGTGTGTTGGATGAGATAGTTGTTTCCGACACCCTCCTTGATAATAGCGTCTTTTAACTGGCGAATCACGTCCAATTGATGGTATCGCGGGAAAACGAGTACTGTCCGTTTCTCATCTTTCACTTCGCCAATCCGGTGATCGTAGACCTTCTCTGTGGTCTCCTGTTCGTGGATAAAGTTGTTGATGAGTTCAATCAGGTTATCGGGGTGTAGGATGTCCTCCCACAGGTAGGCGGTCTTGTGCCCGTCCGGGTTCACTGGGTTTTCGACTCCCTTGTTAAACGGAAAGAAGCGTGTCGCATTGCCTTGCAAGTGAGTTGTCATTGAGACTTTCTCGTTGCCCACGGCAAAGTGCACCAGACATCGCTTGAATTTGAACAAGGGTTCTCTGGGATCCCGATCCTTCCGATACTGCTTTTCCGCATCTGTCACGACTTGACCGGTGAGGCTGTTTTTCAGTTCCATTGTTACTAACGGGAGACCGTTGAGGAACAATACCATATCGAGCGATTTTTCGTTCTTCTGCGCGTAATGTAGTTGTCGAATTAGGGAGAATCGGTTCTGCTTGTAGAGCCGTTGATGCTCGGGGTTCATGCCGCTTGAGGGTTGGAAGTAGGTTAGATTAAAATGACACCCTCTATCCCTAACCCCTTTCCGAAGCACGTCCAACACGCCACGACGCTCAATCTGTTTACTCACACGGTCGAGGAGTTTAGTGGGTGTATCCGCGCCGTACTGGCGTTCCAGTTTCTGATACTCATCGGGTTGTGTGCCCCTGATGAATTGGAGCATTTCATCGGATATTAGGCAGAGGCTTCTATTGTAGTCTGTAGGTTGTAACGACCGGTAGCGTGCCTGATTCAGGTGTCCTTCGATGTGCTCTTCAAAATTTTCTTCTGTATAGGTCGGCATAGTCTATACCTCGTTTCGGACATCTATCTTGCCGGTCACCGCTTCTGAGATAAGGGATTGACGGTACTCTTTGAGGAGTTCAATTTTTCGCTGCTCTGTGGCTATCAGTTCGTCAATTTGTTGCGTCTTGTGGTTAAGGAAGTTAGCGATTTGCGCTTGTTCAAGAGGAGGTGGATTGATAACGGTGATGTTCATAAGGTGCTCACTCGTTAATTTCGGCTGTGCTGCCCCTGTAATATAGTGGGTGTAGTCTAACGATTCAAGCATATTTGTAAGATAGTCTATATTGCCACACTTTGGTCTGAGGACATGAGCATGATTATTAACCCAATATTTGCCTGTTGCCTTAAATGCAAGCGGAGTTGAACGTAAGTAAAGATTGGCACCATCTTCACCAAGCAAAATAAGAGGTTCATCAAAAATATAGTTTTCAACCTTATCAATAACACCGGAGGCACCGTAGTAATCATAGACTTTTAATTCCATGTTGCCACGTGTTTCTGCATTCAATGGGATCCGTAGATTGTCCAAAGAATCAAATACATGTTTCACCTTACTGATCGTCCAATGCTTCGGTATTTCTCCAATCCACTCCACCCTCGATGGTTTCATCTCCACATTGGGGTTAAGTCCCTTCGTCACTGCCTGATTTATCAGTTCGGTGCGTTGTTCTTGGAGCAGTTCTATCCGTCGTTCTTTGATGCGGATGAGTTCGTCAATCTGTTCGGTTTTGCGGTCAAGGAAGTCGACAATTTGGGTTTGCTCTTCCTCCGTGATTAAAGGAATATATTGGCTTTCTGCAGATATACGATTCAGACCCGGAAGCACACTATTCCGAAACCTTTTCAGTTTAAGGGATTGTAGGACATAGTGTAGCCAACGGAGGTTTGCCTGAGAAGTACGTCTGTCAATATAGTATGCCGTATCAATAACAAAACAGGGAACATCAGAATATTGTATTTTACCTAAAGAACCTTTACGTCCAACAATAATAGCGGGGGATAAGGTGTTTGCTGAAGAATGAGTGTCAATAATGCCATTAGATCCATATACAGGCACGACACCGTTTTCCCTATTTTCGGAAATTAAAGTATTTCCGTAAACCAAACGAGCTTTGTACTTCAACATAACCAAATTCCAATATCGTGGGATCTTCCCAATCCAATCCACGCCACTCTCTTTATATTCGGGGTAACGTCTCATAATTCTAACACCTCCTTATCTGAATCGCGGATTAGACGGATGACGCGGATGACTATGAAAAACGGAAACCCAAACCAAGTTATTACTGGATTCGGGTTTCCGATTTAGAAAATGTCCGATATTTCGCTTATCGGGCGTTTTTGATGCGTCCCCATGTGGTTGTGACCTTGGCTTTAGGGTCTACGGGGGTCAGATTAGCATCGCCGAAGTACTCAATTTCGCCAATTTGAAAGTACGCCCCAGCCGGGTTCGATGCGGTGTCAAAAGTAACATGTCGAAAAAACCGATACCCGGTGGTTTGAACCTCGAAATCCTCTCCTGCCTCAAAAAGGACGACTTGCAGTCGCTGATCCCAAAAGCTCTCCCCATCGTGAGAAAAGATGGTCGTAAAATCCTCGCCGTCGTTCGACCCCTGAACCTCCCAGACTGTCGGGTCCCTCGCAGGAACATCGTTCGCTGAAGATACGGTGAAGTGTGTTAATCCGTACGCCTCCTCAAACTCAGCTGTCACGTGTAGACCTTCAGTCGGAATGCCGCCCCCAACTCCGCAGCACCATTTGTCATTGCTGGGGCCAAGGCGGTTATCGAAGACGTTAAACGCAAATTCCCCGCCCGCGAATCCGGGTTCATCGTTGGCTGAGAAAGTGGCGTTGTAACCCTCATCTGCTTCAGGCTCGCCATCATCTTCTGGGTCGGTTAGGTCTCCTCCGAGCAGTGATTCCGTTCCTGTTCCTAAGACTTCCTCCGCCTGTGCCATGTCACTCGTGCCGATAACACAAAAGGCTATCATCAACACAAATCCTGCCAATACTAACATAATTTTCATACTGTTCAATCTCCTATAGAAATGAATCTCACTTTTACGTGAGTTTCGCGTTAAGTAGGTGAGTTTGAATAAACTGCACCCATTTTACCATACTAATCTTTAATATGTCTTCATAATAACATATTATTTCATATTACGTAAGTAAATTATAACCCCAATACCTCACTCAACAAGCCTTCACTTTTTCGCTCAAGAGCCAGCATCTCATCGGCAATCTCCTTCAGTGACCGCAGTGGCGTGTACTGGTAGAAATACTTGTTGAAGTTGATTTCGTAGCCCACCTTATCTTTCTTTCTATCCATCCAACTATCAGGTAAATGCGGTTTCACTTCTCGTTGGTAGTAATCATCAACGTTCTCTGTAAGAGGCACGCGCTCATAGTCTCGGAGCTTGGTATCGGGTTTCGGATTCCCTTTCCTATCTCGAACAACGATCTCCTTCTCTTCACCAAAAACCTCCTGCATTTCGATGAGCGGTCTCTCAATCGTTACTTTCGTGTAGCCGAAAAAGTCGTTTGAATAGATTTTAGAGTGTTCGGTCTCTTCAAAGTTGGTGTACAATTCTACCAGTTGACGGATATGGCTGTCAGAGATGAAAGCATTCTTGTCCCCGAGATTCCTTTTCATCTCATCGAAGAAGTCAACGGCATTGATGAGTTGGACCTTACCCTGTCGCACTTCTGATTTTCGATTTGTTAATATCCAGATATAGGTGGAGATACCCGTGTTGAAGAACAACTTGTCAGGGAGCGCGATAATACATTCCAACCGGTCGTTTTCTATGATCCAACGTCGGATTTCGCTCTCACCGCTACCGGCATCCCCTGTAAAGAGCGGCGAACCGTTAAAGACGATGCCAACGCGACTTCCGTTGTCTTCCATCTTGGAGAGCATATTTTGTAGGAACAACAACGCGCCGTCGGAAATACGAGGCGTACCCGCTGAGAATCTGCCGTTAGCGGTCTGCGCTTCGGCTTTCACTGCTCTTTCATCAGATTTCCAACTGACGCCGAAGGGCGGATTTGTAATCATATAATCGAAGCGTTGCCCTTGGAATTGGTCCTCGGAGAGGCTTGAACCGAGTTGGATACTGTCGGGGTCCTCTCCCGTGATGAGCATATCCGACTTGCAGATTGCGTAGGTTTGCGGATTGAGTTCCTGACCTAACAGCCGAATATCGGCATCGGGGTTAATCTGTTCATGGAAGTATTTCTTCCCAACCGTCAACATGCCACCTGTCCCACAGCATGGGTCGAAGATACTGCGGATAACGCCTTGCCCGCGCAAATCTTCACCGTGTTCCGCAAATAGCAGCGATACCAATAACCGTACGACATCCCGTGGCGTGTAGTGTTCTCCACTGGTTTCGTTGGACATCTCCGAGAATTTGCGGAGTAGTTCCTCAAAGACCTGTCCCATCGTGTGGTTATCTACCTTATTGGGATGCAGATCGACTTCGGTGAACTTATCGCAGAAGATGAAGAGCCGGTTGTTGTTGTGGAGTCGCTCGATAAACCGATCGAGATTGAAGTTTTCGATGATGTCGCGGACATCTTCGCTGAACCCATTGATGTAGTTTGCAAAGTTGAGATGGATATTGTTCGGGTCGGCTTTCAGTCGAGAGAGATCGTATTGGGAGGTGTTGTAGAAGCTGGTGCCTGTCGCGTTCTCAATAATCTGCGGTAGTGCGTCTTCGGATACTTTGTCTTTGAATTGATTGTAAGCATTGATGGCTTTTTCTTTTCGCCCGTCCTCGTCTAAGATGCAGTCTAATCGGCGTAGCACGAGAAATGGGAGGGTGATGTCGCCGTATTCGTGGGGTTTGAAGAGTCCTCTGAGAACGTCGTCTGCTACATTCCAAACGAGAGTTGCGAGTTCTTGGTAATTTGCCATGCGTTTCCTTTTCTTTTTGATAGTATTTTTGGACGGGTTAAAATGATAACAGGTTTGGGAAAAAAATCAAGGGGATTGTCTGAATCAGGATTTGCAGGATTTTGAGGATTTGCAGGATTGGGTATCGTCTGAATGCACGTCGCATTTGGTCGAGTACGCCGCAAATCGCAGATGACGCGGATTTGGCTGAGGACGCGGATTTTATAGGGTTATAAGTTGTAAGTTGTAAGTTGTAAGTTGTCTGAATCGCTGATTTTCTCGGATTTTGAGGATGACGCGGATTTAGAGATAAGTGGATGGAAGGGTGAAAGGGTTGGCATCGGAGGAGACAGTGGGCAACTCCGTGCGTCTGTTGCTGCGCTTTTCAGGATGGGGGATCTAAAATTTTTGATGGGTTGACGGTAAATTGGAACCCACACCGATCGACTATTAATTCAAGCGTTCCTGCAATCCATTCGTCAGCGTGTGGTGATACAATTACTTCGCTATTTTCATCTATCAGCGTTTGAACATCGATTTCAAGGGGTATACCAAATTTATAAGGTTCATCATGTAGAAATTGTTCAACATCAATAATCGCACGCACTTCGTGTTCATACGCAAAAGGCGTTCTCTTATAGAAATAAGGGGAATACACCAAACCGGCTATTGATGGATCTTCAGGCATCTCAATTTGATTGTGATTCTCAATGTACTCTATTTGACCAATAAATATATTAGGTTTATCCGGCAAACTACTTTTCAAATTCTCCAGAGTTGTTTTAATTGCTATACCACTATTGCGGAGGTGATATTTGTCCCACATTCCCATTGATTCTTTATTACCGTGATGCCAACAGTTACACATGATGTATGGACGAAAAATATTTGGATCAATATGGATGCCAGCGGATTCGTAAGACACTTTTATTGATTCGGGGATATATCCTTCAAACTTGTCATCAAACTTATCGGCTCTTGAAAAAAATAAAGATTCTGTTGCTAAAACATTGGCAAACTTCTCAAAACTCATATACCGCCACATAGTATCTTTATCTTTCGGTTGTATGATGCCCTTCAGCACTTTAGACATAAAATTCTTCTTTCAAAGTGAATGTGCCAGTTTGGTGTCCTTTGCAATCTTTGCAATATAAAGTTGTTGACGAAGAATGCCATCGGCTTTCAACGTTCCGACAGATGATTTACGCTTCACTGTCCCTAAAACCTCTAAATGCCTTACGTGTTTTCATAGCTATAGATTCAATAGTTCCGAGATCAAGCGTTAGCATATCAGTCTCTTCCGAGTCAGTCCTAACACTTTTTGACATCATTGCATAGATGAATTTATGAGATCTGAACCAGTCATCTATATTATCCATATCAGGAATTTCAGTTTCTACCACTCTCATTCTCACCATGTATTTATCAAGAGTCACAGGGAGGGAGGTCAGTAGTGTAGAATGATAGTGTATGGGTTTAATGTCTACTAATTGCCAATCTATATCAAAGCCTTTTGATTCCTCTTCTAAAATTTCTTTAAATTTTTCCTCAAAATTAACTTTCATTATTACCTCCGTTTTCTTGAGCGTGCCTGTGATGGTGTTGATTCCCACCTTCCATCTCGTAATCGAGAATCCTATAATTTCAAGAGTTCCGTGATCCTTTTGAACATTTTGAATTGCCGTGGTTTCAATCTCGGAATCGAAAATCTCATAATTTGAAAGAGACAACAGAAACGGATAAGACAATAGCCTTTAACGCACATTTTATGTGTGAGACATACAGCAGTCACCCTGCTGATGACCTGTTCCCTAAGAACAATGTCCGAGTTTTCGGTCCGCTTTGAATACCTTTATCCTACACTTAGGCAATGAATATGAAAAAGAACAACACGGGAAATGGAAGCATGAAAATAAAGCAAGCAACTGAGGAAACGGCAATCAACCTATTTCGAGTTTGCAGGTTTAGCGGATTGTTTCGATGGTTTGTTATTCGCTTCGGGTGATCCCGTTTTCTGATTTTGAGGGACTTTTATTGATTTTTTCAATTCTTCTAACTGACGTTTTTCTTCTTTCAGTTTGGCGCGTTCTTCACGGGTACGACGGAAAAGCATAAGATCCAATCCTTCTTCAAAAATCGTCAACAGCGTTGCTGCTGACAGAATGTTTGAAACGTTTTCCGCTATAGCATAGAGTGAATTCACAATGCCACTGCGGTCAATGAGTAGTCTGTGCAAGAAAATTCCAACGGCAACAGCAATCGCAAAAACTGTGAACGCTATCATCGCATTCTCAGCGTTGCGAACCGTAAATAACGATTGCCGGTTCTCTTGATCCGTGTCATTCATAAAAAATAGTATAACGTGTCAAGAAAATTTAAACAAATTATTCCGAGGTGAGTTCTGAATATTGAAGGTTTTAAGAAAGACAGGTGCGGTTACGGGTGGTGTACAGAAATTTGCTTTAATTTGTTGACTTAATATGTGACTTTTTGTATACTGGAAATAGTATGGCACAAGGTATCTTTGTTACAGGTACAGGGACGGAAATTGGGAAAACGGTTATCGCTGGTGGGCTTGCGGCATCCCTTAAAGCATCTGGGATACACGTGGGGGTGATGAAGCCAATCAGTACTGGCGATACTGCTGATGCGCAATTCCTTAAGCACGCTGCTCAGGTTGATGATGAACTTTCCGTGATCAACCCTATCTACCTCCAACATCCGTTGGCTCCTTCCGTGGCGGCACGGATAGAAAATAGAGAAATCGACCCGTCAGAAATTGATGATGCTTTTGCTGAACTCCAGGGGAAATATGACTTTGTGATCGTGGAGGGGGTCGGTGGTATTGCGGTCCCAATCCGAGACGATTTTCTTGTGGTGCATCTCATTGACAGGTTGCAATTGCCGATACTCATTGTTGCACAGGTTGGATTGGGAACGCTGAATCATACGTTATTGACTGTGGCGTTCGCTCGGCAGTTTAATCTTCAGATCGTCGGTATTGTCCTGAATGGACTCAATTCGGAGACGGCAGGGATTGCTGAAGCAACTAACCCAGTTGAAATTGAGAAACTGACGGGTGTGCCTGTGATTGGGGTTGTGCCTTATGAGAAACGATTGGATACCGATCATCCCGACGTAACGTTTTTGGCGGACTTTATGAATCAACACATAGCGTGGAGAAAATTGGAAATACTTTAAAATGGATACAGCGATTGTTCTCGCCGCAGGATTAGGACGTAAGGTGTGGCCATACGGGGAATTTCGGCAGAAATGCACGATCCCTGTTGCCAATACACCGATCGTACGCCGGCTCGTAGAGGATTTGATTGAAGCGGGATGTCAACGCATTGTCGTTGTAGTGGGGCATCACGCGCAACAGGTGCGTGGTGCCCTTGCTGATCTACCCAACGTCGTTTTTGTTACACAACACTCCCCCGACGGAACGGCAAGCGCGGTCTTGACCGCATCAGAACACCTCGAAGACGAACCTTACCTCGTCGTTTACGGCGACATCGTAACTACCCCTGAAAATCTACACAACTTTATTACAGAATTCCGTTTATCTAATGCAGAAGCAGCAGCACTCGTGCAATCGCTTGGAGACGAGGACGCGAGCAACTGGCTTTGTGCGGGTATTGGCACAGCAGAAGCAGATGGGAAAAGTGTCTCGACTCTCACTGGCATTGAAGGACACCCACGGGGTGGTTCGCATCGGCTCTGCGGTGTGTACGCCTTTCGGAGTAGCGCGACTCCTTATCTCCATAGGAATCCGGGGATTGTTACGCGAGTGCCTGTCGGTGGGATGCCACCCCCTGAATCTGAAATTGCGCAATCTTTGCAACTGATGATCGACGATGGAAGAACTGTGCTGGCGGTACAGACAACGGAGTTCCTCGTCGATGTTGATAAGCCGTGGCATGTGCTGGAGGCAAACGATCGATTGGTCGGCTACCTTGCGCAACGGGTCACGGAGAATCAGATTGCACCTGGAGCGTCGATTTCTGATGCTGCTGAAATTAATGGACACGTGGTTTTGGGAAAGAACTCTGTTATCGGTCCGCGCGTCGTTGTCAACGGCACACTCATTGCAGGCGCGAATAACAACATTACGAACGGTGCTATTCTACACGGGAATATTCTCGTCGGAGACCAGTGCAGGATTAGCGACTATTGTGATGTCAGTAGTAGTGCCATTGGGAACAGGTGTATTATTGGGCACGGTGCGGAGATGGCTGGTGTCCTGTTTGATAAGGTTTATCTCTATCACTACTGCGAGATGTCGGGTGTTTTTGGATGCGCTACTGATATTGGTGCAGCGACGGTCTGCGGAACGCTCCGATTCGACGATGGAGATACCGCAATGAAGGTGGAGGGTCGTTACGAGGTGCCATCTTACGGGTCAAACTCGACTTATATGGGGGACTATTGCCGAACTGGTGTGAACGCGATACTTATGCCGGGTAGACGTATCGGTTCTTATAGTGTTGTGGGACCGGGGGTTATCTTATACGACGATGTTCCGAGCAAAACTATGGTGATGGCGAAGCAGGAATTGGTTACTAAGCCGTGGGGACCTGAGCGTTACGGATGGTAGGTGTAATGTGTAGATTTTGTTCTTAGAATTCCAAGGGATGCCCGGATTCCTTTGAGGTAGCATCCTTATCCCGAACAAGTTCGGGCGTCCGGATGTAAATTACTGGAAAACTGAATAAAGTTAGGGTGTGAGGAGTTCCTTGAGTAGGTTTGTGAGTTCATCGTTACCATCAGCGAGTTCAAGGGCGCGTTTGATTTTGTCTTCACGGGAAGCATCAGGTTGTGATGCGCCGTCTGGATCCCAGAGTAGCTCAATTTCTTTTGGGTTTAGCCGGTCGTAGGTAACTTTAGCGAGTGCAAAAGGATAGTTTTCAGGAATGATGACGATCCAGTCGATAGTTTCACCACGGGCGGAGTATTGTCTATCCACAGTCAGTTTCGAGTCCTGATGGGGAACGTTCTCTTTAATCCACTGTTTGCGACCGAGGGTATCTGTTTCAAAATGGCCGACTTCTAACCAATTGCGCCCAGCCCCGTTAGGTTTGGTGGTAACTTCAATGCGTTGCATGTGAACTTTTCTCCGTTCTGGTCATAGATTTTTGTCTGCAACTCGCTTTTGGAATTCTCCCGAACAAGTTCGGGCGTCCAGATGTTAATTACTGAAAAACTGAACAACCCTAAATTCTATCGATTGGGTAATATATTCTATGAAGGAATTTTAGCATATCGTGTTTAAAAAATCAAGGGTGGGATTTTTTGTTAGTGGTTGGTGGTTAGTGGTTAGCCGTTAGTTGTTGGTAATTAGCAATTAGCGGTTGTGATTAGGAAGAGAGGAATGTGGGAAAGTTTGGAGGCGGAGATCTCTGGTAATAAAAATTGCTTAATTTGTTGACAATATTCACAAAATGATACAATTTTTGGAAAAAATTGAGCATTTTTTGTCGATTTACTTGATTAATGTAGGATAGGCGTGGTACAATGAATATATTGATGTGTGAATTTAAGAAAAATAAGATCGCCAATTGTTGTCCCAATACGATTTTTACGCGCCAATCCACGCCATTTCAGGCAAAAAATTTATAATAAAAAGATAATTATATAAATAATTTGCATTTTTTTGTAGAAAACGGTATAATACTTGTAGGGGATTGTATTTTTCTGCCGTGATGCGCCAGCATCAGTCCTTTGCTTATCCAACCTGAAGGGAAAATTTCAATATGCGAGTGGAAATGAGATATGGTACCGGAACACTACCCATTGAGATTCCGGACAAGAATGTGACTGGGGTCCTTGAAATCTCGGATAGCATTCCACTGTCGGATGAAGATGGCGCGGTTCGGGAGGCAATTGCGCAGCCTATCGCCTCACAATCTTTGGCTGAACTTGCCAAGGGACGTGAGTCGGCGTGTATCGTAATCTCTGATATAACCCGCCCCGTGCCAAATAAAGTTATCCTCCCACCCCTGTTGGAAACGCTTGAAGCAACCGGCATCCCACGCGAAAAAATTACTATCCTCATTGCGACCGGCATCCACCGTCCTAACAATGCCGAAGAACTCGAAATTATGGTTGGACGCGATATTATGGAGACGTATCGGATTGTCAACCATTTTTCGCAGAAGCCAGAGACACACACATATTTAGGCAAAACACAGAACGGCACACCTATTTACATCGATAAAACCTATCTTGAATCGGACCTGAAAGTTATCACTGGGTTGATTGAACCCCATTTAATGGCGGGTTACTCTGGCGGTAGAAAAGCAATCTGCCCAGGGATCGCCTCCGTTGAAACGATGAAGGTGATGCATGGTCCCGAACTGATGGAACACCCTAAGTCGGCTGTCGGCATTTTAGAAGGCAATCCATTTCACGCAGAGGCGACGGAAATCGCACTGATGGCGGGGGTTGATTTTAATCTGAACGTTGCGATTGACAAGGAACGTCGGATTACTGGGGTGTTCGCAGGTGATATGGTCGAATCGCATCGTGTAGGCGCAGCGTTTGTAGAAAAACAAGCAAAGGTCACGTTACCTGAACCGGCAGACGCTGTGGTTGTCTCGAGTGCTGGCTACCCTTTGGATTCAACATTTTACCAAGCAATCAAAGGCTTGCTCACTGCAGTTGAAATTGTGAGGCCTGGTGGTAGTATTTTGTTGGTCGCAGCGTGCAGCGAGGGGATCGGTAGTAAACCCTTCACAGATTTAATTTTCAAAACTGACGATTTAACTGCCTTCGTGCAAGGACTTTACAACCCGGCGAACTTCGTCATTGATCAGTGGCAACTTGAAGAATTGGCAAAGGTTGCTCGGAAAGCAGATATTTATTTTTATACCGACGGAATTCCCTATCATCAGCGGGTAAAATTGTTCGTACATCCGTTGAAAGAGGCGCAGGAAGGCATTGATAAAATCTTAAACCGATACGGTGAAGATGCACAAATCGCAGTGATTCCTGAGGGTCCCTATGTCTTAGCACAATTAAAATAGAACTCACGATTGAAAAGTCACGTTTACCGAGGTATATCCTCAATAATGTTGAATTGAGAGTCAAGCAGCGAAATGGCAAATTCAACTGTAGCACTCAGAGCATATAGAGATGGTTTGCATTTAATTATCAAACCCCATCTATCTATAACGGAAATAGAAGAGGCTATTCAAGAAGAGATATCTCGGATGAACCGCCCTTTAACTGGGGCATCTGTGCAGATTGATCTCAAGGGTCCAGACTTGAAAGACGAGGAGATAGCGTATTTGCGTTCAAAACTCCAAGAGTCTTACAATCTAACAGTGCGAGGCATCGGAGCACCTGAGGAACCAGCTCCACAGCCTATTGCTGCTGCACCAACGACACATATTATATCGCAAGCCGTGAATACTCAGCCGGACACCCGCGATAGCGAACCCTCTCGGATTGTTCCTTACACAATTCGATCTGGACAAACGGAAGATTTCCCGCAAGGCAGCCTGATTATCTATGGGGATGTCAATTCAGGTGCTGAAGTGAGATCCGGGGGTGATATTGTTATCTTGGGTGCGTTACGTGGTAATGCCCACGCTGGCATGAACGGCAGGCTTTCATCCGTCATCATTGCTATGGACTTGGTGCCGTTGCAGCTTCAGATTGGTAATTATGTGAATCGTCTACCCATTGACCAAAAACCCCGAGGTTATCCAGAAATTGCGCGCATCGGGGCGGAAGATGTAATTATTGTTGAAAAGTTTGTTAAGTTTTAACAAAGGAGGTTCCGGTTATGGGAAAAGTGATCGTCGTAACATCAGGGAAGGGAGGTGTCGGAAAAACGACCTCTGCAGCCAATTTAGGGACAGCACTTGCCCTCCTCGGTAAAACGGTTGTACTTGTTGATGCAGATGTTGGTCTTCGAAATCTCGACATTGTCCTGGGGCTTGAGAGCCGGATCGTTTACACCTCAATGGATGTTATTGAAAAACAGTGCGAACTTTCTAAAGCCCTCGTTAGAGATCGGCGAGTTGACGGGCTGACGCTTTTAGCGGCGTCGCAGAAAAACAACAAAGACGATATTCAGCCAGCACAGATGAAAGCGATCTGTGATAAGCTGCGCTCTACCCACGATTTCGTCTTGGTTGATTCGCCTGCTGGTATTGAGCGTGGTTTCAGTAATGCGTCTGCTGGTGCGGATGAAGCCCTTGTTGTCACAACGCCAGATGTCTCCGCTATTCGGGATGCTGACCGAATTATCGGTTTGCTGCAACATGCAAGAATCGAACCGATCAACCTTGTTTTAAATCGATTTTCGCCAGAGCTTGTCGGGAACGGCAGTATGATGGACCAAGAAGATGTTATAGACATCCTCAACATCGACCTCTTGGGCATTGTTCCTGAAGATACCGGCGTGATAACTTCCACAAATCGGGGAATACCCCTCGTTTATGATGAAACCTCTGCTGGTGCCCAAGCGTATATGCGTATAGCGCGGCGGCTTACCGGACAACAAATCCCAATACCAGACTTTGAACAGAAAGGCCTGCTTACCAGTATCATGAACTGGTTCACCAGAAATAGTTAGGAGTCAGCATATGAGTATAAGCATCCGACAACTCTTCGGGCGCAAACCGAAATCAAGTAGTATAGCGAAACAGCGCCTGCAGCTTGTCATTACACAAGATAGATTCGATGTGGATGACCGCGTCAACACAAGGTTACTTCATGAATTGACAGAAGTCTTAGCAAAATACTTTGAGTTTTCGATGAATTCTGTCCAGATGTCCCTGAAGCAGGAAGGTAACTCTTACGTACTCGTCGCCGATTTCCCTTACAAGAATGCACACGATGTGAGTGCCAATCAATAACGAACTGTTTAGAAGATTCGCGCATTAGAGAAGCGCGTCTGCAGGAAATTGCGATCGTTTTACTGTATTAGAGAATCAATTCCCAAATGGCCTTTGCGACTCCGTTATCGTCATTCGTTGCTGTGATATAATCTGCGCAAGCACGAATCGGTGGGACTCCGTTTGCCATCGCTATGCCAAAACCGGCAGTCTTGATTAAACTCTCGTCATTGTAACTATCCCCAAAAGCAACAACCGTATTCATCGGAATGTCCAAACGATCAGCAAGGGCTGACAAAGCGCGTCCCTTAGTAACTTCTGGATTCATAAATTCTATATATTCTGGTTGGGTCTGTGTGACGTAAAGTTTCCCTGCATAATCGGATTGGAAATTTTCTAAAAGAGACGGTAATCCTTCGGGCGTGTGAATGATAAGCAGTTTCGTTGGTGTTTCACCTGCCAATTCGCGTAAGTTTCCAACCGGTGTCGCTGGAACGCCGGTCCGTTCTTCGTAAAGATCGCTCCAAGCGTTTTGTTCAGCCACATAGAGTTCATCGCTCAGACAGAAGTTGAGATGCAATCCCTGTTCGTTACATGCGTCAACGACTGCCATGGCGTAATCTGCTGGAACGGGTGTGTGATGATAGACTTCACCTGTTGTGGCATGCCGAACCATCCCTCCGTTATACGAAATAATAGGATTCTCCAAGCCGATTTCGTCGCTAATGGGTTGGATAGAACGGTGCATCCTCCCTGATATTAAGACGACCATAATATCGTTTGCTGCAAGCCCGCGAAGTGCCTCGCAGTTTTCGGGTGATACGGTGTGTTCGCTATTCAGTAGCGTCCCATCTAAATCAAAAGCTGCTAAGCGACACGGTATTTTTGTGCCTTCTCCTTCCATTTGTTTTTTCCTCCGATTCGTTATTAGTGGTTCGTAATTGGTTATTGGTTATTAGTTTTAGGTTTTTGGGCGGATCTCTCTTTACATCACGGTCGTGTCCCGAACAAGTTCGGGCGTCCAAAAAAATCCTTGTTGATGGATACCCAGATCGGGCGTCCAGATGTAAATTAGAGGACTTGCTCTGTTACTTGATCGAAGAGATGCATTTCTGTCTCATTGAAATCTAACCAGATCGTATCCCCGACATCAACGCGAAAGGTTGGATGGGTTCTCACCCGCAGCAGAATCGGTTCTTGTGTCCCCATGTGTGTACCGAGACGCATGTCAAGAATGTTCACTGCGCCAAGCGGTTCAACAAGATGTACTTCGGCGGCAATTTTTTCCTCGCCGGGTTGATTCGTAGCAGTGATGTGCTCGGGACGGATCCCGAAGACTAAGCCGTTTTCCTGGGCAGTGGTGCTAATCGCTGCCTGTCTCTTTGGCGATAGCGGTAGGTAAACATCGGTATGGCTGAGCCGCAGGACGGATTCATCCTCTCGTGCTGTGAGTTCTGCGTCAAGAAGGTTCATCGTGGGCATCCCCATAAAGCCTGCAACGAAGAGGCTTTCCGGTCTGTTATAGACCTCATAAGGCGTTCCGATTTGCTGTAGGACGCCTTGATGGATAACGGCTATTCTGTCTGCCAAAGACATGGCTTCAACCTGATCGTGTGTCACAAAAATAGTTGTCGCACCGATCTCGTGTTGGAGCCTTTTAATTTCGGCACGGGTATCAACACGGATCTTGGCATCTAAATTCGCCATGGGTTCATCAAGGAGATAGACTTTCGGCTGGCGGACCATTGCGCGTCCGAGGGCGACGCGTTGCATCTCTCCACCACTGAGCACACTCGGTTTCCGGTTCAGCATATTGGATATTTGTAAAATTTCGGCAACCCGTTTGACGCGAGTGTCAATTTCTGATTTTGAGACCTTCACGGCTTTGAGTGGGAAAGCAATGTTGTCGTAGACGCTGAGATGGGGATAGAGTGCGTAGAATTGGAAAACAAAGGCTATGTCTCGGTCGGCTGGGGAGAGGTCGTTGACCCGCAGATCGTCAATGAAAATATCGCCTTCTTCGGGGTACTCTAAGCCAGCGATAAGACGGAGTGTAGTGGTTTTGCCGCAGCCTGAGGGGCCGAGAAAGACAACGAATTCTTTGTCTTGGATTTCAAGGTTAAAATCCTTGACAGCGATAACGTCGCCGAAGCGTTTTTCAATATTTTCAAGTTTGATGTTTGCCATTTTTGGACACTCTGAATCGGACAGGTCAAATGAAGCTTAAGCACTTAAATCGGTGTTTTTTTGGACGCTCCACTTGTTGGGGAGGCGGATCTCTGCGACTTGTCCCGAACAAGTTCGGGCGTCCTGACTTTGGGATATTACCAAATTATATTTTTATCTTCATGAAGCATCGCCTACCTATTTTTATAGGCTAAAAATTGAATGGACCCTGCATTAGAAAGTGCATTACCGCTCCTGATACCAACGGAACGGTGAGGTTATCGTCGATCGGAACTGGCAGCATCTCTACGATTGTGGCGACTAATGCCCCGATAATCGCTATAACAGGATGCAATTTCACTAACGCAATTACTGCACAAACGACGAAGCAAGCGGTACTTCCTTCTAAACTTTTCGTGCCGATGAGTTTTATTCTTCCCCACTTTTTTCCTACCAACGCAGCTGCGAGATCTCCAAGCACCATGAAAAAGATACAAACAATGGCGAGTGTCTTACCGAAAAAAAGAATGCACAAAAACGTACTGATTACGTAATATGTTGCGCCTGTCATCGCGCCCCTGCGTTCATGGCTCCGAAGCATGAGTGCAAAAATTCGGAAAAAGAAATCACCAAAACGTGGGGAAAGCCATTTCCCTAATTCTATGGCGACTGCAACGCCGGTCAATACCCCAACGAAAATTAACATCGTCGGCTTATCGAAAAAGAGATAGATAACTGGCAGGATAAGTCCTGCTAAATGAATGCTTTTGCGAAGCAGCTCGCCTAACATGAATCTGCCTTCCATATAACGTGTTCTTAATTATTATAGGGCTTATTGTCGAAAATAGCAAGAGTTTTTGGTGGTGGGTTATAAGTTATAAGTTATAAGTTAAGAGGGTTGTGGTTGTGGGTTGTCCAAATCAGGATTTGTAGGATTTTGAGGATTTGCAGGATTAGGAAACGGATTGGGTTGGGGAATTTATTTGTTAATTTTCTTGGCGAAAATCAGATTTTATTTTTTGACAAAAAAATTACACATTTTTGTATCATTCACAGATTATAATTTTTTCACCATTGGAAATGCGTTGAGAATAGAAATGTTGGTGAAGCACCATCCGCGCGTTTTATATATAAAGTAGAAGAGGACGGATTTCCAAATCCGTCCCCGCGCGATGGATAAACAGGTTTCCAATGCTGAGAAAGGACTTTAATATACACCACAAGGATAACATGAGAAAATGAGAGGACTACTAAAAAATATGGGTCGCCAAATCCGAACCTTCTGGAAACGTTTCTGCATCGGCTTGTTGGTTTTGCTTCTTGGGATGGGGGTTGTACTTGAAGAAACAAGTGCTGCTGACGAACAAACGCAACATCTCGTCAAGATAACAGGTAATGTTGTCGATAGTGAAACTGAGGAGCCGCTGGCGGGTGTAACAGTTCGGGTTATTGATACGCAAATCCAGGTAACAACAGATGAAACTGGAACGTTTTCACTGGAATTGCCGAGTGGCACCTATAGAATACAGGCAAATGCGCCGTTTTACAACACGTATGTGCTACCCGATGTTCAAGTCAACGTAGCAGAAGTACCGGAACGGCTACAAATATCCTTGGTTCCGCAAGTGGTTAAACTTGATGCGATCAAGTTGCCGGTGCAGTTAAGCCAGTCGAGCGAACGAGGACTTCTTGAACAACGGATGCGTAGCTCCCGAATTGAGGATAGCATCAGTACCGAAGAAATCAGTCGACTTCCGGCGTCTTCTGCAGGTGAGGCAATTAAACGGGTAACAGGCGTTAGCATTGTCGGGGGTCGTTATGTGTTCGTTCGTGGCTTGGGTGAACGCTACAGCAACACACTTCTCAACAATGTTGAGATTCCGAGTCCTGAACCGAATCGACGGGTTGTGCCGATGGATATTTTTCCGGCGAGTCTTCTGGCGAGCTTACAGACGGTGAAAACATTCTCTCCCGATCAGCCTGGCGGTTTCGCTGGCGGCTCGGTTCAAGTGTTTACCAAAGACTTTCCCGAAGAGTTGACGATGTCGCTATCTATGTCAAGCGGTTTCAACACACAAGCAACAGGGACAGATGGTTTGACGTATCCGGGTGGTAATCTCGACTTTTTAGGTTTTGACGATGGTTCGCGCGATCTTCCGGGGATTGTTCAAAATCGGGCGGCAGATTTACCGATTCGGGAACGTGGACGTTTTACACCTTTGGGATTCACACCCCAACAGATTCAAGAGTTTGGGCAATCGTTTGCCAATGTCTGGTCGCCTGAACGACAAGTAATCCCGGTGAATCAAAGTTACAAATTCAGCCTCGGCAATAGCAATACGGTTTTCGGTAAAGAGTTTGGTTATTTAGGCGTTGTCTCTTATGGTAATAGCCATAGTTATGGCACACAGGTTCGTAATGCTTTCCGCATTGGCTTAAACGAGACGCTCTCACCTGTAACCTCGTATAACGTTGAACGGAGCGGCAATGAGGTGGATTGGGGTGGCGTGATGAACGCGAGTCTTCGCTTCTCACCGGAACATCAACTCAGTGTCCGAAGCCTTTTCACACATACGGCGGAAGACGAAACTCGAACATGGGAAGGATTCAACGCCGACAGAAATACCGACATGCGCAGCTTCCGGCTTCGCTACGTTGAACGTGAACTCTTCTCTGGACAGGTCGCGGGCACTCACGACTTCAATTTCGGTGAACCGGAATTGGAGGGTCCACAGCAGCCCGATGTTTCTATGGAATGGCGGTTCACCTACTCCCGTGCATCCCGAGATGAACCGGACACACGCGAGAATATCTACGAAGATAGAGGCGATGGCACATACACGTTCCGAGATGTCACACACAGCGGTAGCAGATTTTTCTTTGATCTTGAGGACGATGAATATAATGCACGCGCTGACTGGAAAATTCCGATTGGTGCAGAAGGTCTCTTTAAATTTGGCGGGCTATTACGAGACAGGTCCCGTACATTTGATGCGCGTCGATTTAGATTTTTGCCTTCAGACCAAGTAGACACTACCGTTGATTTATCTTCCCCACCTGAGATACTTTTCCAAACCAAAAATATTGCACCTCGTGTCTTTGAATTGCGAGAATCCACACGTGCCACGGATAACTACTTGGCAGATCACTCTATTTACTCTGGCTATCTTATGCTGGATATGCCTGTTAGTCCGAAATGGCAGATTATGACTGGCGTCAGGTTGGAATCCTCATCGCAAAAGGTTACAACCTACGATCCGTTTTCTGTTTCGGCAAAACCGATTGTAGCGAATTTGGAAACGCTTGACTTGCTGCCCGGCGCGAACTTGACGTATCGCTTAACGGGACGGATGAACTTGCGGCTTGCGGCATCTCGAACTATCATAAGACCTGATTTTCGAGAACTTGCTCCGTTTGAGTTTACAGACTTCGTCGGTGGCAGAACGATTCTTGGTAATCCAGAGTTGGAACGCACGCAGATCAATAATTTCGATTTTCGTTGGGAGGCTTTTCCACAGATCGGTGGCATTTTAGCGGTTAGCGCATTCTATAAGCGGTTCCAAAAACCGATTGAGCAGATTGTCCAACCGCAGGCGGAAGTCCGGATTACCTATGAAAACGCTGAGGCAGCGAACAACTACGGTTTGGAGTTAGAAGCGCGTCAAAATTTGAGTGTGCTTACACCCGTCTTGCGTAATTTCTCGATTAACACGAACGCGGCGTTAATCTCTTCGCAGGTGGTCCTGCCCGACGTAGGTATTCAGACTTCTTCTGAGCGTCCACTGCAGGGACAGTGTCCATATATTGTTAATGTATCTATCGGTTACGAAGCTCCTAACTGGGGTGTTTCAAGTGCGATTGCATACAACATTTTTGGACGTAGGCTCTCTGAGGTAGGGAACCACGGTGTGCCAGATGTATATGAACAGCCGCGTGGTCAGCTTGATGTGAGTTTTAGTCGGGTCGTTGCGGATTACTTCAAGATCAGCTTTTCTGCGAAAAATCTACTCAATCCGTACGTTGATTTCAAACAGGGCGAGGCGACGTATGTGCGGTATAAACTGGGCAGAGGGTTCTCGTTTGGGGTAAGTTATGATTTGTAGTTGTCAGTAAAATGGCAGTCAGCTATCAGTGGTCAGTGAAGGGTCGCGACCGGGAGATCGCTCCTACAGGATAATAGAAAAAAAATCATAACATTGTCATTTTTTCGCAACAATTTAGCGGTATCTTTAATATAAGCACAAATCAATAACAGCGATTCATAGTTAGCGCAATACGTACAATTGGATCGTAACCATCAATGCCTGCCCATCTAATGGGTCGGGTAGAAAAAAAATAAAAAGGAGCTTAGTTACTAATGTTAAATATTGGGTCAGTCCCTGCGTTTACAGGGACGAAGGGTGTATATAAAAATTGGCTGTTTCAGTTAATAGCCGTATTCGCAGTTGGGTTAGCATTGGCTTTTGTCGGCTGTGGTAGCGATGAAGAAGAAACCGAAGGGACCGAAGAAGAGACACTGGCACCGGAAGAAACCATTATTGATGTTGACGGTCGCCAAGTGGTCGTGCTTGAAGGTAGATTGAATACAGATAAAACGCTCACAGCGGCTTATGATTACCTCTTACGAGGTGCTGTGTTTGTTGAAGGTGGCGCGACACTAACCATTGAACCTGGTGTTAAAATTTTCGGCGAACAGGCAAGTAATGGCACACTTATTATCGCCCAAGGTTCTAAAATTATGGCAAACGGCACAGCGAGTGATCCCATCGTTATGTCCAGTGATGCTTTTGAAGGCACGCGTGCCCGTGGCCAGTGGGGTGGTTTGATTGTCAACGGAAACGCGCCCACGAACCAAGGCGTAACTTTCGGTGAAGGTGACACAGGTGCTTTCGGTGGAAACAATCCTGCTGATAGCAGCGGTGTGCTTCGCTACGTCCGTGTTGAATACGCAGGGATCGAATTTAGTCCAGACAATGAGTTGAACGGCATTGCTTTCCAAGGTGTTGGATCGGGTACTGTCGTTGAATATGTCCAAGTTCACATGAATCAAGACGACGGTGTTGAGATGTTCGGCGGTACCGTCAACCTGAAATACGTCATGGTTACTGGCGCACGCGATGATTCCTTCGACTGGACAGATGGCTGGACGGGTAAAGCGCAATTCCTCGTCGTCCAGCAGTATGGTGATGATGCCGATAACGGCTTTGAAGTTGATAACAGCAGTAAAGACAACGAAGCGTTACCGCGTTCCGCTGCGACTATCTATAATGCCACACTCGTTGGCGACCCATCGGGTCCAGAAAGCGATAACGGTATGCTGATTCGTGAAGGTGCTGCTGGCACATTCGCCAATTTCATTGTCACTGGGTTTAATAAGGTCGGACTTGATATTAATAATGAAGCGACGCATGCCCAGGCAGATAGTGGTAAACTGGTTGTCAAAAATAGTATTTTCTTTGAAAATGGAAAAGGCAATTTTGGTGATGAAAAAGATGACGACGGTTTTGATGAAGCCGATTTTGCAGCCTCCAATGATAATAAAGAAACAGATCCAGGTTTAGCAGATCCATTCAACAAGAGCGCACCCGACTTCACACCTGGTGCTGGTGCTGATGTGGTGTCTCCTGCGGCTCCACCTGCTGACGGTTTCTTTGAGAATGTTAACTTCATCGGTGGTGTAAGCCCGTCCAATAACTGGACAACCGGATGGACGACGAGTGCACAGAATTAGTAAACGCACTGTTTACATATCTCACATACTCCTAACTGGTTTGCTTGTTTACAGCAGCTTGGTGGGTTGTGAGAAACGTGTATGGCAAAATAGTCTCGACTCGCCAGATCAACTTGGTCTGGCAGTCGTTGACGCACTTAATCAGGAAGATATTGCGCAGTTAGACCGTTTGCGTGTTCAACGTAAGGAGTATCTTGATTGGATTTGGCCGGCGTTTCCAGCAAGCCGTCCACCGAACAATTTTCCAGGTGATTTTGCTTGGTCAAACCTAAATAGGAAATGTAACACGGGTATGAAAAAGTGGATTGCGCGTTATGGTGGGCATAACCTGAAGTTCGTGGGTATCCGCTTCGATCAACCACAGGAAACTTATGACGGATTCCATCTTTTGCGTGGAGCCGTTTTGACGTTACAGAATGACTCCGGGGAAAAACGGGAATTGAAAATACTCGGCTCGGTGGTTGTTAAGGATGACAGATATAAGCTGCTGAGTTATAAAGATTAGGGCTATTCAGTTTTCGGTTTTGGGTTATAAGTTATAAGTTGTTAGTAAAGCGTTGGGTTTTAACTGCATTTCAACTCAACCTACGATGAAGTCAATTGTCAAGCGGAGGGTTAAATTTTTATGCGTAATGCTTTTTCCAATTATGGTACAGGTAGACAAGAAGGAAAATCGGAGAAGAAAAAAATGGCGACGAAGGCAGCAGAGGCGCAGTCCTCTACTTCAGTAAACACTGAAAATAAGATACAATCAACGCAGACCTCTCCCACCCCAATGACTATGGCTGAGGTCCAGCGACAAAATCGAGAAGCCGCCCAAAAACGGAAAGCTAAAGCGATCCGGATTGCGAGTACCTTCGCAATCGGCCTTCACGTAATTGGGATTATCGCTGGGGGGATTTACTTTATTCAGAAAACGGTGTTGGATGTGAACAAGGATAAAGTAGAGAGCGTTGTCCTTGAGGCGACGAAACCGCAGCCGAAACGTCGCACACCGCCCCGAACGACCCGAAAACCGAGTAAGCCGAAGTTTTCCAAGGTTCGTGCTCCTAAAGGACAACCCGTCACAACGAGTGCTAAAGTTCCAATGGGCAATGCCCGCTTTACATTGCCAGCAAGTGATGATGTTGCTACGCGTCCTGTGATGGCACTGAACACAGCTGGCATCGGCAAAAACCTCTTTTCCTCATCTCGACAACAGGCAACGATTGTTGCCACGATGCCGAAGTTTGAGGTGCCGAAGTTTGAAAGCACAAGCTTGGTCGCAAAACTGGATATGGGAACGAATCTGGCGCAGACTGAATTTAACGACACGGGAAATCTTGAACTCGCCTCAGTCAACTTAGGAGATGCGAAACAGTCATTTAATGAATTCCTAAGAGCGGTACGAGAGCGGATTAAACAGGTTCAGCGTTTTCCGCCACGCGTACGCAACTTGGATGATGGTGCCTCGGCAACGGTTCGGTTCACGCTTTTCAACAACGGAACTGTTCAGAATCCCGAAGTTACTACATCTTCAGGTTCAACGGTGCTCGACAATGCGGCACTTGCGGCTGTCCGAAACGCTGTGCCGTATCCGCCTTTCCCTGAAGGGCAAGAGGCTAACAGTTTAAGGCTTGAAATTCCGATTGTTTTTGAGTTGACGAATTAAGAATAACATTTGATGTAAGTGAGGGACGGCTTTGGACTCCAGGGTCGTCCCTTTTTTTTACCAAGATTTGCAGGATTTAGAAGGATTTGCAGGATTAGTAGCAGTCGACTGTTAGCTTTCAGTTATCAGCGTACAGAGGGATTTAGAGAAGGATCAGCATCGGCGAGGTTGGGAAACCTCGCCTACCTATTTTGAGGTTCGGGATTACTCGGTTTCGTCAAGTGAGAAGGCGAGTTTGTCTGCTTTTGCTTTTTCCTCGTTCACGAATGCTAATAGGATTAACCCGGTGATGAAGAAAATCATCAGTGAAATGATGGCGAGACGTGCGCTGCCAGTTATCTGTTTGATCACGCCGAAAGTTACTGGACCCCAGATGGATGAGAACTTACTGAAAACGGAATAGAATCCATAAAACTCGGCACTTGCGCTTTCTGGTATCATTGCACCATACAAGGAACGACTCAAGGCTTGTGTTCCACCGAGTACAATCCCGACAACCATGCCTAAAACGAAGAATTCTGTTGCGGTGTGAATAAAATATCCGTAGGTGACGACACCACTCCACAGAACCAAGGCACACATCACGGAGCGTTTTGCGCCTATACGGTTTGCCAACTGACTGAATATCAAGGCACCCCCTATTGCAACGACTTGCACGAGTAGGAGCGTTACCATCAGTGCTGTTGTCGTCAGTTTTAACTCTTCAGTGCCGTAGATTGTCGCCATGCTCGTGACGGTGTGGATTCCGTCGTTGTAGATCATATAGGCGATGAGAAAGAGGGTAAGATGCTTAAAGCGTCCTACCTTTTTCGCGGTTGCAATTGTGCGACTGATGCCGAGTGCAAGATATGCTATGGCTTTTGGTCGATTGCGGTATGCCTCTGGAAGTTCGTGTGGTGTTTTTTCTTCTTTGAGGTATTTCAGTGTCAAGAGTGTCCAGCCTGCCCACCAAATTCCTGTCATTGCCATTCCGATGCGCGCTGCCATTGTTATGCTAATGCCTACTACCTCGTGCATAGCAACGAGTGCAAGTGAAACCCCAAATTGTAGTGAACCGCCGACATATCCGAAGGCATACCCTCTGGCAGAGACGGAATCGAGTTTGTCTTCGGAGGCGATCTGTGGTAAAAAGGCGTCGTAGAAGACATTTGCTCCAACAAAGCAGACTTGGGTTCCGATAAATAACGCAACTGTCAGTCCAACATCACCCGATTTACAAAAAAAGAGGTTTGTTGCGAAGAGGCTTCCGATATAGGCAAAGCCTATGAGAAATCTCTTTTTCGCTGAAGAAAAATCGGCTATTGCACCAAGGACGGGAGCGAACAGAAATACGAGGAATGCGGCTGTTCCTAACATATAGCCCCATAACGTCGTGGCGGTAACATTCATCCCGAAGAGGTTGATACCGCCTTCGCCAACAACGGCTCTCGCGAAATAATCGGGTAACAAGGCGACAGCGGCGGTTGTAATATAAGCCGAATTCGCCCAGTCGTACATGCACCAACCGAAGATTGTCCTTTTATCGTCTTTCATAAGGCAATGATAACAGATTTGTGGAAAAAGTCAAGAATGGTTATAAGTTATGAGTTATAAGTTGTTAGTAAAATGGCTGTCAGCCATCAGCGGTCAGTGTTAATAGCAGTCAGCTATCAGCGGTCAGTTAAGAAGGTGGTGGGTGATAGGTGTTTGCGTTGCATGATTAGTATTTATTGAGGGGAGACTTGATTTTTATACAGGAAAACGGCGAACGATGTTATACTTTTTGTTGTCTGAATCAGGATTTGCAGGATTCAGAGGATTTGCAGGATTGTCTGAATGCACGTCGCATTTGAGCAAGTACGCCGCAAATCACGGATTTTCGCGGATTTTGGTGTTTTTTCTCCGTTGAAGATTTTTGGAAAAGAGTTGGGTTTCAACTGCGTTTCAACCCAACCTACGACTCTGAGATGCGTTTCATTGGGTAACACTTGGAGGCTCTTGAATGGTTGATCCCGAAAGTCATCCTATTATTGTGCTGGGTGTAGAACGTAGTGGGACATCGGTTGTCGCTGAGATAGTGCACAGATGGGGTGCATACGCGGGTCTTTCCGAAAAGTTACATAAGGCTGATGCACATGCTCCGAGAGGTTATTGGGAATATGAGCCTTTGTGGGATTTACTTGCTGAGTTAGGGGGCTTTGACGCTGAGGAGACCTGGTGGGATCGGGACTTTCAACAGCGGATGGCGGGAAAAGCTGCTAATCCTGTGTATAAGCAGAAAGCTACTGAATTAATGGTTGAAATGCATAATGGAGGTCCTTGGTTTTGGAAGGATCCTGCACTCAGCCATTTTTTGCCGTTTTGGAAACAGATATGGAGCGATGCGGTTTATATAATCACGGTCCGCAATCCGTATGATACAGCGGTTTCATGGCAGAAATTTATTATGCCATCCGATGTGGAGATGCACGTCTCATTTGTCGCGACGAATATGTTGCGTTGGCAGCACATGATGACGCTAATCCTACAACACACAGAAGATGCCCGACATCGGCTCTTTCTTGGTTACGAGGATATTATACAGAATCCATGTGTGCAGGCTGAGAAACTGGCTGCTTTTCTTGACGTAAGGTTTGGCGGGCGATGTTCACGCATTCAGGAGATGGTGGATGTGGTTGAGCCTCGGTTGTGGCGAAATGATTGTGGGATTCCGTTTGAGCAGGTGCCTGAGGCAACACCTGAACAGAAAGCACTTTATGCTTTCGCAAGGCAAAAGATTAATGGTTCGTCTGAGCCGTTTGACGTTGCAAAGTATCCGCTACCGCCCGGGTATCTTGAGTTTTTAAATGTTCAAGAGGCATTTCTAAAAGTCTGTCGTGAACTGGAAGTATTAACAGACCCCTAAAATTTTGACCTGATCAAGGAGTTGTGAATGTCACGTGCGCAGTGCCTCGTTCATAGGCAGAAAAGAATTCTAATGGTCAAGCACCGTCACGAGGGAGAAGAGTGGTGGTGTCTCCCCGGTGGTCGCATTGAGGTAGATGAAACGCCGGAACAAGCCGCACTGAGAGAACTTTGGGAGGAGTGCCGTGTACATGGCACAGTGATCCGTCCGACATCCATCACTACTTTTTCACCTGATGATCTATATTACACCTATTTGATAGAAATAGGTACACAGGCAGTGTCCTTAGGAAGTGATCCTGAACTAAAAGAAAATCAGATTCTGGTGGACATTGCGTGGATTTGCCTAAACGAACTCACAGAACGAGACAGAGTGTTTCTATGGACTGCTGGCTTGTTAACAATTCCTGAATTCTCTAAGGAGATTTGTTGCTAACCGAAAAGGCATCGTAACCAGTGACTCAACGGTTTCCTACTTGTATTGTAATGGAAGTCATTGTAAATGATAAAATATAAGTTCACAGAGTATTTTGAACAGCAAGTCCTACGCAAACGTCCCTATTTGAAAAAAGAGTGGTGCATCTATGTAATTGAGAACGCTGTTCGTTCAGAACCACAGGAACACAACAGATTCCGTTTTTGGGCTGCAATTCCAGAAATTGGTGATCGCTATTTAAGGGTTATTACTCTTTCAGATAAAATTACAATCCATAACGCTTTTCCAGATCGAGGGTTTAAGCCATGAAACTCAATTATTATCCAGAAACTGACTCACTGTATATTGACTTGTCCGAGATGCCGAGCGTAGAGAGTCGCGAAATCTCGGAAGGTGTTATTCTTGATTATGATGCTGACGGTAAACTGGTCGGCATTGACATTGATAATGCCAGCCACAAAGTGGAAATGGAAAAACTGATTCTCAGTAAACTCCCCACCAAGGTTGAAAGGGTTCCTGCTTAATTTGTATTAGCATTTAAATGAGAGGAAGGCTTTATGGAGTGGGCAACTTGCGTAGTGGAACAGCTGAAAGGGCCTGTTGTGCCGGTGAATATTTGCTTCGGTGATGACGATTCGCTAAACATTCCGGTGATGCGAAGATATGTCAACTGGCTGTGTGAGCAGAACATTCCAGTGATACTCCTCACTTATGGTAGTAGCGAATTTTGTAGTCTAACAGATGAAGAAATCTGGCAATTGACTGCGGAACTTGCGGAAGAAGTATCGGGGCGTTCCCTATTTATTGCTTCAACGGGTTGGTGGCATCCTGGACAGTGCCGAGCGTTTTTGACACACTGCGATAGCGTCGGTGTGGATGCTGTGAAGGTGCAGATTCATCCGGGTTTAGGGATGAAACGCGATGTCACTGTTGGTTATTTTGATAGCATTCGGGATGCCGCGCCGATTCCTTTGTTGGTTTGGGGAGCATGGCAAGATCCCTATCCTGTGGACATTGTTACCGAGTTAGCGAAGCGTCCAGAGGTGGTCGGCATCAAAAATGATGGTCATCCCTTCTACGCCTACTATGACATCATTCGCGCGACTGCTGATGAAAATTTTGCCGTGATCAGTGGTGGACAGATGCGTAATTTCATGTTTGGCTACCCGATAGGCTCAACGGCATATCTCTGCACTATTGCCCCGTTTCGTCCGGACATTGCGTTGGAATTTTACAATGCCTTAATCACAGGTCGCGACGGTGAGGCACGGGAGATTGTGTTTCGCTATGAGGAACCTTGGCTCAAGGTGGCAACGCGGTTGGAGTGGTTACCAAGCATCAAATCAGCACTGCATCTTCACGGGCTTTATCCGAACCATCGGCTCAGAACGCCTGCTGTCTCGCACACAGACGATAAACATCAGGAAGTCCAAGTGATGTTAGAGCGAATCTTTGGGAACATCAAACTTGCGCAACTCTAATTGATGGATACAAATGGTCAAACTCTATTCAGCCCTGATGTCAACGATTGTTCTCAACCCACTCGATGTGCGCATACTCCAATGAATCAAACAACTAAGATTACAGCAGAGAACGTATGCGATTTTCTTAAAAAATTCGCTACAGGTATATCTATTGAATACCTAAAACCTATATCCAACCGCCACCGTGGTGGTGATAGTTTTACCTTCTACTACCGCGACGATGCTATCCTCAAGATTGCGCGCAACGCCTACCGAACCAGGCTTCTAAAAGAAGCTAAACTCACAGAATACCTACACACATTATCGATGCCTTTCACTGTGGCTAAACCGATCATGGTACACGACAAGGGGTTCTATGCGATGTTTTCAAGAATCAATGGTTCTTCACTACCCATAGAAGCACTTGAGAAATTTACCGCCAGAGAATTAGAATCTTTTGGCAAATCTCTCGGTACCTTTCTCACCTTTCTGCACAAGCACAAATTTCCAGATGAGGTTTTAGAACAGATTCCGCGCGCTGACGATCCTTTCGCAGAGGCGATTCGTGATACGAGGCAAAAACTCGCGTTTATTGCGGAAAATACCACGGAAATCTATACAAACAGATGGAGTGAAAAGCTCGAAAAGCTACAGGAATGCTTAGACCAGAGATGGGCTGTCGTTCACACAGATCTCCAAATAAACCACCTGTTTTTTGTCCAAGAAGATCTTGAACAACTCGCTATTATTGATTTCGCTGATGCCTTGCTGCACGATCCAGCGGTAGATTTATCTGAGTTCGCTATAGAGATGTACTCAGATTTACCTCCCGATGGTATTGTTGCCAAAAGGGTTATTGATGCGGTTCTGAAGTACTATCAAACAGACGATGCTGCGATTACAGAGAAGATTGAGTTTGGACTTCTCGTTTTTCAAATTGGGCGCGCGTACCAATGGATAAAGAACTCGGTAGATCAATCCTAATTGACCTGATTAGCCTAAACACCATAGATCTCACCGTCCCAATCTATTTGCGGATCATGATACAAGTGAAACTATTTGCTCGCAAATTTCCCCGTTGCGATTTCTCCGATGATGGTGTATATTAAACTTGGATATTTCAGAATCATACCCTTTTGAAGTCCAAAATTGCCATAAGTAACGGAGTTGTTAAGTTTATAATTCCATCCATGTAGAAAGGAAACTTTATGAACATTAAAGAAATTCGCGTCGTAGAAATTGAGGTAAATCCAAAACCGACGACAACGCCGCGCACACCGAGCCGAGCTGGAATGTTTCCAATGGCCCGTCCCGTCTTGCGTTATGCTGCATCCGAGAGAAGAGGTACACATATCTCTGGTTCGGGATGGAGCCGACCTGCATGCATTGTCACAGCGGAAGACGGCACTTGGGGGTTCGGTCTCTCGCTTTATGGGGGTCCTGTGTCCCGAATCATTAGCGATCACTTTGCCCCGCGTCTCGTTGGTGAGAATTGTATGGCGACTGAGAAATTGTGGGACCTGATGGTGCGATCATCTGCTGCCTTCGGCGGCACCGGTTTGACGAGTTACGCTATCAGTGCTGTTGATTGTGCGCTTTGGGATCTCAAAGGCAAAATCCTGAAGCGACCAGTTTATGAACTGCTCGGTGGACCGCAAAAGGAAAAGATTTTCTGCTATGCATCGGGTTTCGATCAGGAATGGTATATGGAACTCGGATTCAAAGCTACAAAACTCTTCACACCGTGGGGGCCGGAGCAGGGAAAAGAAGGTTTAGGCAAACTCGAAGAACTGGTCGCAACGACACGGGAAGCGATTGGCGATAACGTTGACTTAATGTTGGACGCTTGGACTGGGTTCGATGTAGAACATACCGTGCGCGTCTGCGAAACCATGAAGCCTTACGGTTTGAAATGGATGGAGGACTATATTCCTCCCGATGATTTCGTTGGCTATGAGACGGTAAGACAGCGTCTCCCTTGGCAGACGCTTGCGACTGGGGAACATTGGTATCTACCCACCGTTTTTGCCGCAGCTGCAGGTCGACGACTGGTTGACATCTTCCAACCTGATATTTTATGGTGTGGTGGTATTACTGCTGCGGCGAAGATTTGTCACATTGCAGAGGCGAATGGGATTAATGTGATTACACACGGTGGAATGAATTATCCGTACGGTCAGCATCTGGCATTTGCGATGCCCGCTATCTCATGGGGAGAACGCTCTGAGGGTGTTTCTGCTCCGGGTGTGCCTCTCGAAGAGATGGTTAAGTTGCCCGGAACGTCGGTCATCAAAGACGGGTATGTTGCTCCTTCGGATGCGCCCGGTTTCGGTCTTGAAATTGATGAGGCGTGGATAGAGAGCGTGATGGTTTAAATAATGAATGATGAAATTACTATTGCCAATCGAGCGCGTTGGGAAGCAGAAGTACGAAAGAAAGGCGGCTTTACCGTCCCTTGGCTTGATCTTGATAGAGATGATATTCTGAAATATGCCGAAGGTCGGCTTGATCCGGTTCCGCACCATCTTTATCAAATCTATCCTGCCCATGTGCTTAGGGATGTTGCTGATAAAGAGGTGTTGTGCCTCGCATCGGGTGGTGGGCAGCAGTCGGCGGTGTTTGGTCTGCTTGGTGCCCGTGTGACTGTGATTGACTTTACACAAGGTCAGCTCGACGGAGATGTTACCGCTGCGAAGCATTACGGCTATGCGGTCAAAACACTTTGCATGAACATCCGCGATTTGTCCGCCATTGAAGACGCGTCGTTTGACTTTGTTTATCAAGGACCTTCTATGAGTTGGGTGCCATCCGTTCATGAAATCTATAGCGGTGTATCAAGGATTATCCGTCCGGGTTGTCTGTATCGTGTAGATTTTGGCAATCCTGCTTGCCATTTTTTGGAATGGGATGGTGAATCTTATTACCTCACTCATCCGTACTCTGAGCGGTTATATAGGTATTCAGATGGTGCGTTCGATTTTCGGCACTACTTGAGTGATATATTCAACGGGCTTATAGACAACCACTTTCGGATTGTGCATGTTGAGGAGCGTCCTTGGACACAGCCAGACCTTGAAGCCACACCGGGAAGTTGGGCGCACAAGATGGCTTACCATGTGAGTTTTGCCATTGTCGCTAAGAAAGAGATGTAGGGCACATCCTGCTCGGAAAGGGAGATTTTGCTGTGGAGGGGTTGAATATTCGCAAGGCATCTGCAAGCGACAGTGAATTCGTATTTATCGTAAAGAAGGCGGCATTTCAGGAATATGTGGAACAGGTCTGGGGTTGGGATGATGGTTATCAACGAGAACTACACGATAGACGGTTTGCTGCACAGGATCTGCGGATTATCCAATTTTGCGGGACGGATGTCGGTTTCTTGGCAACGTCTCGTACGTCCGAGACACTCAAGGTTAATCAACTCTATATTCTGCCTAAATACCAAGGAAGAGGCATCGGTTCGGCGTGTATGACACGTGTGCTTGATGATGCCAGTCTTCGGCAGATGCCCGTGGTGCTTCAAGTGCTAAAAGTCAACACTCGCGGGGTCGTCTTCTATCAGAGACTGGGATTCATAATTGTTGGTGAGACTACGACGCACTTTCTGATGAAAACGTCTGAATAAGCCCATCGCATAACAGATAGTTGGCTGTACCTAAAGGAGAATTCAATGAAGTTTAGATTACGTGAAAAGTTGAAGTATATGTTTTTAGGTGGATTGCTGACCCTTGCTGGCTTTATGTTTGGTAGCATGAACTCTGAGACTACGGCACAATTTGGATATGAAACGATTGATAAACTGACCGTCCAAGAGCTAATTGTGCGTAAGGATATAAGGGTCATGAGTGATGATACGAATCCTCGCGTTCATATCTCTTGGGATAGAGATGGTGGACGTGTGATAACTTACGGTCCACAGGGGAAGGGTGCTGCTTCTATTCTGGTTGCTGAGGGTAATGGCGTTGTGACGACTCAGGGGTCAAAGGAGAAAACTGGTGCTTCTCTGATGGTTAATGAGGGAGGCGGGGTGTTATCACTTTTTGCACCCGATGGGAAAGCTAAGATCGTCTTAGGTATATCTGAAGGTGACGGTGTTGCTTACTTGGTTAATAAATTTGATGAAGCGCGTGTATTGAAACCTTAATGAATAAAATGGATTTCGTTGAAGCATTATCTACAGATGACTTGTCTGCTATAAAGGCAGCCCCTAAGACGGATGTTCACTCTCATGCTTTCTTAAGTACACGACGAGAGAATATGGAACGTTGGTTGGGACACTCCCTAACCTCGCCTCCTCTGAAAATGAAAGGGCTTGACGGGATGCATGTCTACATAGATGAAGCCTTAGCACCTCACTTAGAACACCGCCAAGGTTTTGAGCTTGTTGCTGTGTCAGCAATGGAGGATGCGGTCCAAGATGGTGTTGTTATGCTTGAGATGAGTTTCGACATTCGGTTGGCTAAATTCTATCCAGATGGGTTAGCGGAACTTCGGTCATTTATTTTGGGGTTAGTTAATCGGTATCAAGTGCAGATTGATTTGCGTCCTGAACTCGGCTTTGCCCGGGAGTGTGCTGCTGATCCAAAACTGATGAACTTGGCACACGAGGCAATAGAGTTAGATGTGTATCGGTCAATCGATTTGTATAGTCACGAAGAGGCGTGCCCTCCTGAATCCGTCCAACCTTTATATAAAGAAGCGCGTGCTGCGGGGATGAAACTCAAGGCGCACGTTGGGGAATTTGGCGGTGCGGAAGAGGTGCGGCGAACTGTCGAAGTGCTTGATTTGGATGAGGTGCAACACGGCATCGGTGCTGCAGAATCTGTTGAGGTGATGCGGTGGCTTTCAAAGAATCAGATACAGTTAAACGTGTGTCCGACGAGTAACGTAATGTTAGATGCTGTGCCGGATCTCGCCTCTCATCCTATTCGTATCTTGTTTGACAATGGCGTGCCGGTGACGATTAATACGGATGATCTGATGATATTCGGTCAGAGTGTTTCTGAGGAATATCGGAATCTTTATCAAGCGGGTGTTTTTAGTGCGGAAACGTTGGACGATATTCGGTGCGCGTCGCTGGGTAGTGTCTGAATTGTTGTTGGTTATAAGTTAAGCGAGGTTAGGAACGTACATCGCATTTGAACAAGTAGCCGCAAAACCTCGCTTATTACTGAGAGTGTGATGATTACTCGACACGTGGTTGTCTCGCTGTTGGGTTTCTTTGCAAACGGACTTTTGAGTCTTCCAACGGAAATTCAACACGTGCGCCGTTGCGTAGATGTGATTCGATTACGCCAAAGATCAGCTCAGTGCTGGCATAGGCGCACCGGACGCCGCCTCTGGTAGGTTGTCCTGTATCTAATGACTGAACAAGATCTTTAATCAAATTCGCTGTGCTACTGGTGCGTTCAAATTCAGGAAAGGTATCAGGGACCTGACATGTCCGCCATCCGGGTATATCTTGCTTTTTACGGAGATGCCACTGCCAACCGTTGTTCCAGCATGTAATGGTTCCGCCATCACAAATTGCTTCCCATTCACTACCACGTGGCGTTAGGAGTGCATGTACTGTCACACCATTTTCAAACTGGATTGTTCCTCCGCCACTGGGATCTTCTCGCATCTCGTTGCCATCAAAAATAGAATCACCTTGTGGAAGATAACCTGTGATCCAACTCGCAGGTGCGTCGCTATTCAAACGTAAAATTAGGTCGAAGTTATGGCTGGCTGTGTTGAAAAGTGTACCGTTCGAATAGATAATTAAGGTTCGTAGTTTACCAATATCACCACTGTCAATGATCTCTTTCATTTTGTCAAAACCCGTATGCCATCGGCGATTTGTGCCGAGGTTAAAGGCGACATTGTTTTGTTCTACAGCGGATACCATTGCTGCTGCTTCGTCCATGGAAGCTGCCATCGCCTTTTCTGCATAGATGGCTTTCACGCCGTGTTCTGCTGCGTAAATAACGATCTCTGCGCGATGCTCTGGTTGTGTGGCAACACTGATGATATCAGGTTGTTCTTTTTCAAGCATGTCCCGATAATCGGTGTATTGATTCGCTTTTGGGACATTGTATCGGTTTCCAAAATGTTCCATTACTTCTGGACGCAGGTCAGCACATGCGATAAGGTCAGTTCGTTCTTCGGCAAAAAAGCCTGCAGCATGGGAATAAGGTAACTTAATCGCTTCGTAATCGGGGACTTCGTTATCAATAAATGCACCCATCCGGCTACAACCAATAACAGCGGCACGATACGTTTTCATGGTATTCTCCTTGTCCTCAATGAATGGAAATAGAACTCATGGCACTACGCTTATTGAAGAAAAGAATAACCAATTTCGTGAAATGCGTCAAGAGAAATCGGGGTGATATAGCGGTATTCAGTTATCAGTTATCAGTTAATAAGGTTATAAGTTATAAGTTGTTAGTTGTCTGAATCAGGATTTGCTGGATTTTGAGGATTTGCTGGATTAGTTAGTGAATTCCAATGATAATTATGGAGTGAAATTTGTGAGTAAAAAACTTTGTGTTATGACGGCTTATGCCGATGAAACTAAGATTCTCTTGGATGTCTTGGGTCAGAAGGTAGGTGATTCGGTTGATTGGAACAGTAGACTACAGTTCCAATGGTTCGATGGAAATAGAAAGTGGGTTGTCATGCAATCCGGTATGGGCAAGGTGCGTGCCGCATCGATGTGTCAAATGATAATAGATAAGCATCAGGTGGATACCTTTTTTGAGTTCGGATTTGCTGGCGGATTGGTCGATACTTTGGCTGTTGGAGATATTGTCGTGGTTACCGGTGTCTCTGAACACGACGTGCCAAATCGATCAGAGATTCAACGTGAACAAGAGGCATGGCGGGAGCACCTTTTTCAGGCTTCTGCCTCTTCAATACATAGGTTCGCATCAACGCTATCGGCGAATTCCGGTGTTACTGTCACGAAATCTCCTGTAATTTGTGGTGATATGGACATATACAATCGTGAGGTTAGGGACAGAATCGCCGCGGAAAGTGGGGCTGTGGCAGTGAACTGGGAATCATCGGCGATTGTGGATGTCTGTGCGATTAATAACGTTAAATATGTCGGTATTCGTGCCATATCTGATTTGTGTATTGAGGAGGATAGCGGACCGATTCCTGAGAAGAGGGTTGAACGCTTGCGCAAATCCACGACTGCGTACGTGGAGACGCTAATGTGCTTTCTTCAGAAATAGCTGACCTTTGACCGGGTATTTCGTCTTTTTGTAGAAACAGGCTTGCAAGCTCTGAGATCTCCTACCCGAACAAGTTCGGGCGTCCATAAAAGGGCATTCTTACATAGGTACACTTATTTATTCAACTGAATGAACCTGTCTATGAATCTTTTCGGATTGACACGCTCTAAATGTGTGATACAATTGCTGATTGATACTAATGTCTCCAAGTTGTTATGTGTTTTCAAACCGTTAGGAGGGATAGCCGTGCGACATTTGATAAATCGTCAATACCACACTATTATGAGAAAGGGAGTTAGCATCCGACTTCGTTTTCTGCTTATCGGTTGGATGTTGCTCTCAGTTTTTATTTCTGTAGGTTCCACTGATGAACTGGAACTCGTCACTGAGGTGGAATTTCAACCTTTAGCATCGGCGACCCAACGACTTATTGAGGCGTTGGATTATCTTGGTTCACCCTTGTCTGAAGATGATCTTTCAGCAATTCAGAAAGCGTTGGTCTCCGATGATCACGAGCAGGGGGTTGCTGACATTCAGAAATTGCTTGATGCCTACTGTTTGGCGGGTGTCAATATTAATCCTGAGAGTCGTGTGAAGGTTAAAGAGGGTCCAGTCAATAAGGAACTGATGCAGCAAGGTTGGCGCACCTTCTTGGTAAAGGTTCACAATGAGGCTGGCGTGACGGCACCTTTGGCTGCAGAGAGTGAAAACGCTGCGCCACTCTATAAACGTTCCACTGGAAGCCCTGATCCGGAGATGACCGTGCCTAAAAGCGATATTCCGCATCGGTTTCTCGATATTGAAGTCTATTCCAATCCACCCTTGAAAGCGAATCTATCGGGATTAGAACTGGAGTATCGTATTGTTCAACTCTACAGCCGTGATACGGGGAAGCGAGAGGCGACGCTCGGTTTTAACGTCGGTCAGGGGACGCAGGATATCGGCTTTCGCAGCCAAGTGCCTATTCTGTTCGATTGTGTGCCAGCGGTGGAGGTAACTTTAGAAGTGTTAGACTTCGATGGCAAGCCTACGACTGCTGCTTTCATCATTCGTGACGAATTGAATCGCGTGTACCCGTCGCGCGGACGGCGACTCGCACCGGATTTTTTCTTTCACAACCAAATTTATCGGCACAGCGGCGAATCTGTGCTCTTACCGCCAGGCAACTATAGTGTTGAATACACACGGGGACCGGAGTATCAAGTAAAGACAGAAACTATTACAGTTCCGAGTGCTGAGACGCATCACGAGACATTTCGTCTGGAAAGGTGGATTCATCTCGCAGCGGAAGGTTGGCGTTCCGGTGATCATCACATCCACGCCGCGGGTTGTGCACACTACGAAAGTCCGACGGAAGGGGTTACGCCTGAGGATATGATGCGTCACATTCTGGGAGAAGACCTTAATGTAGGCTGTGTACTCTCGTGGGGACCCTGTTGGTATTACCAGAAACAGTTTTTCGAGGGCAAGGTTCACGAACTCTCGACCGACGATTATGTCATGCGCTACGATGTGGAGGTATCGGGTTTCCCTTCTTCGCATGCTGGACATCTTTCCATACTGCGACTTACTGAGGACGACTACAACGGTGTTGAACGCATTGAGGAGTGGCCGAGTTGGGATTTACCGGTGCTTCAGTGGGCAAAGGAACAGGGCGCGGTGACGGGTTTCAGCCACAGCGGTTGGGGTTTGAAAGTTGATGGAGATGAACTCCCTAATTACAACATGCCGCCTTTTGATGGTATCGGTGCTAACGAGTATATCGTGGATGTCGTTCACGATGCCGTTGATTTCATATCTACGGTAGACACACCTTCCATCTGGGAATTGAGTATCTGGTATCATACGCTCAATTGTGGTTTCCGTACTCGCATCAGTGGTGAGACGGATTTCCCTTGTATTTACGGTGAGCGGGTGGGGTTAGGTCGTATATATGTGAAAATGCCTCCTGGTGCTCTCGACTTCAATGCGTGGGTAGCAGGATTGAAAGATGGTCGCTCTTATGTCGGAGATGGTAAAAGTCACCTTATGGATTTCACGGTGGGTGGTGTGCCGGTTGGGGAAAAGATAGAAGGAAAAATTAGCCAATTAGACATGGAAAGCCCCGGGACAGTGAGTATCACTGCTCGTGTGGCTGCCCGGCTTAACGAAACGCCTAACCTTGAGATAAAGAATCGCCCTTTGGATCAGCAACCCTATTGGGATATTGAACGTGCTCGTATTGCAGAAGACCGAAAGGTACCACTTGAACTCATCGTTAACGGCCAAGCGGTTGAAAGGCAAGAAATTGTGGCTAATGGTGAAATCGTTCCGGTGCAGTTTGAGGCATCTATTGACAAATCAAGTTGGGTTGCGCTACGGATTTTCCCATCATCTCATACGAATCCTGTTTTTGTCATTGTGGATGGGAAACCGATTCGAGCAAGTCGTAGGAGTGCACAGTGGTGCTTGGACGCTGTGGAGGTCTGCTGGAACGCAAAGGTTGACCGTATTCGAGAAGAGGAACGCAGTGCGGCTCGCGATGCGTATAATGTAGCGTCGCAGACATATCAAAAGATTCTTGAAGAATCCGATGTAGATTGATAAATTTTTTAAGGAGCAGGATCATGAAACTTACTTCCGAAGAGGTTGAACAATTCAGGCGCGTGGGGTATCTCAACATTGATAAACAACTCATTGACGACGAACACCTTGCCGTGCTACGCGAACATTACGACGCGTTGTTTGCAGAGAGACGCGGTACAATCGGTGAGGGGTTGCGTAACCTTGCGGTCGTTGGTGACTCGGAAAGCGATGAAGACGCTGATCGTGAAGAAGAGATGTTGCAGATCATGGAGATGTGGAGTTTAGATACGGAATTTCAAAAACTGCTCTACCACGAACCACTGTTAGACATCGCCGAGAGTTTAATTGGAGGCGATATCCAGTTATTTCATGATCAGGCACTCTACAAACCCGCCTATCACGGCGGTGAAGTGTATTGGCATCAGGACAATGCATATTGGCAGTGCGATCCTCCGAATCTTGTGAGCATCTGGATAGCACTTGATGATGCTGACGAGGAAAACGGTTGTATGAACGTTATTCCGGGTAGTTATTTAGAAGGGTTGGCGGCGCATGGACGTGCCAAGTCAGCGAAAGGTAAATTGCCTGCGTTGTTAGAAGTCGATGCTGACGCGGATCGTGCTGTGCCAGTGCCTGTCCGGGCAGGGTACGGGATGGTTCATCACTGTATGACGCTTCACCAAACGAATCCGAATCGTTCACCCAGAGATCGTCGGGCGATGGTTCTCCATTACATGCAATCTGGGACGCGGAATCGTGATGGTGAAGTGATGAAGGATAAGCCGCTGCTACGCGGTAAGTTGGCGTAGAGCAGATTGCTACAGCACCTACGGCTTTTTACAGCAGAGATCTAATGCCGAATCCCAACCTCAAGACCACGTTTAATACTGCTGCAACGCTCTATGAAGAGGTCCGACCCGGATACCCTGAAGCGTTGATTCGGGATGTCGTAAACCTTTCTGGACTTAACGATCATAGCAGAATCCTTGAGGTAGGCTGCGGCACTGGAAAAGCGACTCAACCTTTTGCAGAACGTGGATACGAATTGGTCTGTCTCGACATTGGGACTGATCTGATAGCTGTTGCGAAGGAGAGGTTAAAGGAATTTCCGAATGTTTCATTTGTGTCAGAAGCGTTTGAGACGTGGAAATCAGAAGCCAAATTTGATTTGATTATTTCTGCAACAGCCTTTCATTGGGTAGACCCGAAAGTTAGATATTTAAAGGCGTGTGAGGTGCTCAAATCTAACGGTGCTCTTGCCGTCTTCTCCAACCAGCATATAAAGAAAGAAGAAGGATTCTTCGCTGAAGTCCAGAGTTTGTATGACAAATACTATCTTCGGCAGACATCGGACCGTCCCACTCCTGCTACGAATTTTCCCGGTGTAGAGGCATTTCATTCCTCGATTCGACGCGTGTATCCATGGACGGAAACGTATTCATCCGAGCAATATATCAAGCTTCTTGGCACCTATTCGGATCACATCGCGTTGCCTCATGAGAATAAAAGACTTCTATTTGAAGGGATTACCAATCTCATCGAAACGCAGTACAACGGTCAGGTCACCAAACATTATCAAGCCGTTCTTGAGTTTCGGAAAATAGTATAAAAGGGGACAGCGGTGAAAATTACAAAGATTGAGACATATCAGATTGAGACACCACGTTACTATGGTCACATATCAGGACATGTTATCGTCAAAGTTCATGTAGATGATGGTCCCGTGGGGTTGGGTGAAGCCTCCGATAGCAGAGCTGACGATTTAGGTTTGGTTGCCAAACGCTACAACGATTTACTCGTTGGACGGGATGCCACTCGTATCACGGAAATCAACGAGTTCCTGCGGACACAGCATTTCGGCAGTACGGTTAGCAATCTACACCTTGCTTCCGCTATTGATCTCGCGCTTTATGACCTGAACGGTAAGATTCAGGGTGTACCGGCTTACCAAATGCTCGGCGGCAGGATGCGAGACAGCGTCTATTGTTGCTATCCAATTTTCGGATGGCAAGTCTTGGAAGATTTTGAAAAAACAGCAAGCTATTTGCAACGATTGGTTGATTTAGGACATCATCTCTTCCGTTACTACGTTTCGGGTGATAGTGCCTTAGATGATCGGTTCTTGACTGAGATGAAGTCGAAGTTTGGTGAGCAAATCAAACTTAAACAAATCGATTTCTCCGGTCGGTTCAACGACTGGGAAACTGCCCTTCGTTACGCGGATGTCCTTCGGCATCACGCGCCTTACCATTTTGAACAGCCTTCACGGAATCTGCGAGTGTGCGCGCAGTTCACCAAACGCATGGATTTGCCCGTGAGTCTGCACGTCGGTAATTTAGAATACGGGTACGAGGCAGCTGAACGCGGTGCCTGTACTGTCTTCAATGTGGCGTGTGTAGCGGGAGGTCCGACCCATATTCGTCGCCTGTTTGCGTTGGCAGAAGCTGCTGGACTTAGATGTCTCATCGGTACGGATCAGGAATCGACGCTTGGAACAGCGGCACAAATCCACGTCGGCGTTTCAATGCCTAACCTTACGCTGCCATGCGATCCGATGGGACCGGTGCTTTATATGGCATCACCAGCGAAAGAACGCATCCGAGCAGAAGGTAGTTATCTCTATCCACCAGAGGGACCGGGACTCGGTGTCGAATTGGACGACGACAAACTGAAGACATTGACGGTTGCTTCTGTCTGAATGCACGGCAAATTCAGCAGGCATAACATTCCGTTATTCCTTCGGGAGCTTGTGTTTTTCTTTCCATTGTGGGTACTCATCTGTGAGTAATCTGGCGGCCCAGCTACCGTAGTAGGCATAGCCGGTGCGGCGTTCTTGTCCGATCTCGGCGTACGCGTAACGGACTACCGAGTCGCGATCGAGAAAGATTGGACGGTTGCTGCCGAGTTCATAGAAACGTGCCCAGAGCGGTCCCGCGTCGGGATCCGCTACGACCCGCCTATCGTTTTGCCCTGCTGCGTCAGTGAACTTCTCTAAACGGATGCCGTGGATTGCGGTACTCCTGAACCACCCAACGGCCCCCTCAACAGCGGCGATGATCGCTGGCGTTGGTTCTTCGACTGACATCAGGAAGCGTACGACACCGACGCTTTCAGCACCTGAGATTGATGGTGGTTCATAGGCACGCGCCCACGCAGGTTCAAATGTTTTTTCGTCATGCTGCGCACACCACGCAGTGAGTTTACCATCCTGTTTAATCTGCGTGCGTAAGATACAGTCAATGCCCTTGGTTACAGCAGCTTTAGCCTTAGTGCGGTACTCCGTTTCCAAGAACCCATAGTCTGAAGATTCAGAGACATCTCGGAGCAGTTCGAGAATTCGCGCCATAACCCCGTCATTAAACGTGATGTGGCGATGGTAGCCTTTGCTTAGTGGATAAAACTGAGGCCATCCGCCTGTAGGGTATTGCGCTTCAAGGATATGGGAAAGACCTTTGAGAAATGCCTGTTGGTAGCGCGGCTCGTTTGTCGCACGAAACGCATGGGCAAGGAACCGTAGTTCACCAGTGGTGGCACCGTTGTCAAACGTTCCGTGCAGGTCGTCCCTTTTGCCACCAAACGGCTCAGATGCCGTGTCTCGATTCTTGGGCCAACTGCCGTGCGGTGTCTGCCATGTGAGGACATTGTCGGCAATGCGGCGACCTTCCTCGCTCTGGAACCATTCGGTGGATTGCTCCGCGTATCGGGAAGGAACGGTTGCATGGGAAACTGACAACAGCAAAAGGCACAAGACACAGACTACAGTGAATTGTAATTTGATATGGAACCCCATGAAGGCATCCTTTCGTCAGTATGCTGGTTGATTCATACACGTTTAAGTCGAACTCGCGCTCATTCATTTTGTTCTTATAACGTGAGTTTAACAATATTATTTATACCAACTGATGTCAAGTTAAAATAGGTTGTCAAGCGGAGGCATTCAATTGACATCTATTTCCAAGTGTGATAGGCTAAATGTAAGTTCGGTACTATTACACCGAAACTGGAAAGAAATCAGACTTGAAAATCTTTTATAGGAGAAAAGAACATGTTTGTTATTATCGCACCAATTCAGATTAAAGATGGCCACAGAGAAGCGTTCATCGAATCCATGATAGATGACGCGAAAGGCTCTGTTGCGAATGAGCCGGGTTGCTTGAGGTTTGATGTGATACAAGACGGTGCCGATCCGAATCGGATCTGGCTCTATGAGGTTTATGTAGATGAGGCGGCGTTCCAAGAGCATCTGAAAGCCCCACACTTTATTAAGTGGCGGGATACTGTCAAAGACTGGTTTGATGAGAGCGACTTTAAAGGAGCTGGCAGCGGAAGTTCCATGATTTATCCCCCGGATGATGACTGGAAATAGGTCGATTTTGATAGTTAATGCCTTGTCTGTGGTTTCACCTTCTGTGCAGAAGATTGTTGCAGGAAAAAAGATCGTTGAAATTCGACGTTGGCTTCCGCCGAAGATCCCATTTTTCGATCTCGTGTTTGTGGAGAATGAGATTTTCTTGACCGAAGAAGGACAGGAAGATCCAAATGGATTGGCACGCGCAATCGTTGATATTACAGGCATTCACGAATGGACGCGTGAAGCAGCGGAATCACAAGGGGTAGATTGGAGTCCTAACTATGTCTGTTGGGAACTCTCAAATGTACGCCCTATAGTCCCGCCTATTCCCTGTGTCGCACGACGGAAGATTTATAAAATCGACATTGACGCTCGCTTACCTATTGGTCGTTGACATTGATATGATCGTCGAAGCACCAATTGAAATACGGTTATTTAGATGAAAAAATAAGATACTTTAGTGAAGTGTATCCATCAATGGATGACCAAACTGCTTTGGATCCGGGGACTCTATCCCGAACAAGTTCGGGCGTCCAAATGAAAATTATTGGAATACCATAGGAGAGTTATCACCATGATGCGATTCAGGGACACACTCGTTAAGTCCTACGAAAAGTACGCGCATGAGAGAGCATCTAACTCTCCTGACGAATTTAAGGTGCAAGAGCGATCGGAGTTTCTCAAATTCTTGAAGGATGAAGATCGAGAGACGCTCCTTGAAATTGGGTGTGGACACGGTCAGGATGCCCAATTTTTTCAATCTCAAGGGTTCCGAGTTTTGGCTGTTGACAATACACCAACGATGGTGGAACTCACTGCGGAAAAGGGTGTTCCCGCTCAAGTCTTGGATTGCTACGACCTCGATGAAATTGGCGAGACTTTTGATGCAGTCTATACCATGAATTGTCTCTTACACATACCAAAACAGGATTTTGATCGGGTTTTGCGTTTAATTTCGGGGCGACTCAATGAAAACGGCTTAATGTATCTTGGCATTTGGGGAGACGAAGACTTTGAGGGTATTTGGGAAAAAGATATATATGAGCCGAAGCGGTTTTTCTCTTTTTGGAAGACAGAGGCACTCTTGGAAGTGCTACAACAATTATTTAGATTGGAGTACTACCGACGAATAAAGCCTCGCGCGGATAGAGTCTTCAATTCTCTTATCGTGCGTAAACACCAACTTGACCACTAAACATCAACGGAGGTTTAGAATGAGACAGATAGTTGTCTATATTCTGAGCGCGGCATTCATTTTCGCATTTGCCCTTGTGAGCGAGGCGATTGAAGATGACGCAATGGTACTTTAAAAAGATATGTCAAGTATTAGATTGGCGCATCCAGATGATGCACAGGCAATTCACCTAATATTACAGGAAACATGGGGTGAATCGCTGCTCTTTGATGTGTTCATGGATCACATTTCGTCGCCTGATCATCAAGTTTTCGTGGCGGTTGATGGTGGCGAAGTGGCAGGTTTTCTTTCCGCGTTTCTGGTGTGCGTTGCAACGTCTCAATGGGAAATCGACCTTATTATTGTTCGCTCTACAAGTCAGGGAAAAGGTATTGGGACTGCTCTCATTCAGGAAGCGTTGGCTTATGGCTCTAAATTAGGAGTGTCTTGGGCTAAGGCATCAATCCGCGTTGATAACTATGCAAGTCAAGGGGCATTTTCTAAGGTAGGTTTTACGACAGACAGTCAAGTGCGTAGCCTCTTTCTTTGGGGTCCTTCGGTCTGCGAGTCCACTCCTGATGTGCCTGAGACTGTTCGCCTTACACCTGTCAATACATTAACCTATCGCGGATTGTGGATTGAAGGTTTCATTGAGTTGCAGCTACCCTCAAAGGTGCAGCACGATGTGATTCGTACAGCCCAAAATCGTATTTTTTATGAGAACCGTTTAAACACGGGCATGTTTATCCCAGAAAGTCACATACAGAATATTGCGCCTGATTTATTAATTTCTGCCACTGATTTTGGGCAATATCATCGGTGGCAATACGCATTCGAGTGAGGCAGATCGAAATAAGGTCTTGTGTAACGAAAGAAGAAAATCTGTACATTGATGTAATGCGCTGGTAACAACAGGCACTCTCGTAAGAACTTAATTTGTTCAGGACTTACGCAAATTGAGCAAATATCAGAAATTTAGACGCAAAAAGTGATAATTTTCGTTTTTTAAACCCCCTAAATCCCCCTTATCAGGGGGACTTTAAGAGGAAATGCGTAAGTCCTATTTGTTTTTTTATTTTACCAAACACTAATCACATATAAACAGACACGCATAGAAATTACTATGACTCAATCGTCTCTTTCAGTTGGAAATATTGTCCAACCTGTTGTTGATATTGATTTGCCTCAAAAAACAGAATACGCGGGTAAATTCATTACGCTGTCCCCAATCAACCCAAAAGCCGATGTTGCAGAACTTTACGAATGCTCTCACGGTTCACGGACACAGGAGCAGATATGGACCTACATGAGCTACGGTCCTTTTGATAATAAACATAGCATGCGAACGTGGCTTGAGGAAGGCTCAGGATCGGACGATCCACTTTTTTTCACCGTTCATCATCTTGAATCGAAGCAACGCGTGGGAATGGCGAGTTTCTTAAATATCGTTTCCGATATGCGACGACTGGAACTCGGACATATATGGTATTCCCCGAGTTCTCAGCGGTCAAACGTGAACACGGAAGCCATGTATCTAATGCTCTGTGAGGCTTTTGACAGACTGAAATACCGCCGAGTTGAATGGAAATGCGATTCTCTAAATGAGCGTTCTCGATCCGCGGCACTACGCCTCGGCTTTAAGTTTGAGGGTATTTTTAGACAGCATATAATCGTAAAAGGTCGGAACAGGGATACTGCTTGGTATTCAATGTTGGACAGCGAGTGGGCTGCTATTAAGAAGAATATGGAGATGTGGTTGTATCAGAATCCTGACCGAAAGTTGTCATTAACAGCACTGAATAATAAATAAGGAGTATATTCATGGGTAAATTCAGACTTGCCTGTCACCTCATCCAGTTTGGTGGTGAGCAGCGGGATAATCCAGAAAAAGTATTACGTGAAGTTGCCGATGCGGGTTGGGACGGTGTGGAAGGTTTAGGAATTGAGACTTCCGATGAACTTGTTGAAATGGCGACGCTTGCACGGAGTCTCGGACTCCATATTGTCAATGCCGGTGGGGCAGGACTTGACAGGGTCAGGTTCAACATCGCTCTCGGTAATGATGCTGCAGAGGTGCCGTCGTTAAGGCGTTCAGATTGGGGCGGACCCGATCCAAGCGATGCTGATTTCGAGAATGCCGCTCGAACGTTAGACGATGTACTTGCGTTCTGTGATGCACATGATATCAAAGGCTTTCACCATGCTCATCTCGGCACACTGCTTGAAACGGTTTATGATGCTGAACGCCTCTTGGCAGCGGCACCGAGTCTCTGGTTGTTGTTTGATACGGGACACATGCTTGCCGCTGGCAGCGATCCTATGCAGGTTTTTGAGAGCGATAATTTACGGAATCGGATTGGACATGTCCATCTCAAGGACTGCCATGCCGACGACCCAGAAACCTGGGATTATAGAACGCAGCGTTTTGGCGATCAGGCGCGTTTCGCTGAACTGGGTGCAGGAAATCTGGGTCTTGATGTCAAAGCTGCGCTTGAAGGACTCGAATCCGTCGGTTATGACGGATGGGTCTCTGTCGAACTTGACCGTCCCTATCCGCCACGCCCGCCAGCCGAAGCCGCGGTGGTCAATCGGGAATACCTTCGGAGTTTGGGGTATTAAACGGAGGCACGCTACTATGCTGAAGCGAATCAAAATTCAGGGGTATAAATCTCTTGTGGATGTTGAGGTGCATCTTGAGCACCTTGCTGTACTTATTGGTCCCAACGCTTCGGGAAAGAGCAATTTTCTTGATGCTTTACAACTTCTGTCCCGAATAGCGACCTGCCAGGCCTTGGATGAAGCATTTGATCCTCCATATCGAGGGCACCCGTTGGAGTCGTTCACTTTTGGAGAAGAAGGTATCAAGAGCCTCCTTGAGAAAGAAAAAGTGGCGTTCAGTATAGAGGTAGATGTTCAACTGTCTCCTACTGTTATCGAAAGTGTCAATCAGCATATTCAGGAAATAAAGGAAACAGCGGCTAAACGTGCCCAGAGTGCAGATAAACCTGTTTCAAAACGTGTCCTGTTCGTGTCGGAAGAAAATCTGCGGTATCGTATTGAAATTGAAATGCTCCCAAAGCAAGGCATTTTACGTGTGGCGGACGAATATCTTGCGGCTCTCAATGTTAAGGGGGAGCTGAATAAGCGACGGAAGCCTTTCTTAGAACGAGTTGGGGATCTGTTGCACCTGCGGATGGAGGGACAGGCGCACCCACTCTACTACAAGCGTTATCTTGACTATAGTATTCTCTCAAGGTCGCACTATCCACCCCATTATCCCCATTTGACTGCGATGCAGCGAGAGTTGGCGAACTGGCTTACCTTCTACCTTGAGCCAAGAGAACAAATGCGACTCCCAAATCCGGTCAGAGCAGTTGACGATATTGGATTAATGGGCGAGGATCTTGCATCTTTTCTTAATACCTTGCAGACTCTTAATAAACGGCAATTTGAATCCATTGAGAAATCACTCCATACCATAATTCCATCTATAACTGGAATAGATGTCAGTGTTAACGAATTGGGTGAGGTTGAATTGGATCTTCGGGAAGGTGAAAAAAATGTTTCTGCCCGGATTTTGTCGGATGGTACGCTCAGGATTTTAGGACTCTTGGCACTCGTCGGCAGCAAAGAGACACCTGCTTTAATCGGATTCGAAGAACCGGAAAACGGCGTTCCACCGCGTCAGATTCGGCGCATCGCCAAATTTTTGGAAGCTCGTAGACTTCTTGAGCGCACCCAGTATATTGTAACAACGCATTCACCAATTTTACCTGACTTCATTCCTGTTGAATTTCTGCACGTTTGCCGAAAAATAAAAGGAAATACTGAAATTGAACCCTTTGCAACACTCATGGCCTCGATATGGCCAAAGTTAGATATTAAGGAAGCCTTGCAAGACGAAGATGAATTATCTGTTTCCGAATTCATCTTACGAGGGGATTTTGATGCGTAATATTAGCTTGTTTGTTGAAGATCAGGCCCACCAAGACTTTCTAACGGCTTTAACACAACGGCTTGCTGAGGCGTATAACGTCGAAATTAATATCAAGGCCTATAGTGTACGTGGTGGACATGGAAGGGTTATCAAAGAACTAAGACAGTACCAACGGAATTTGCAACGCAACCGTGAGAATTTACCCGACCTCATCATCGTTGGAACAGATGGGAATTGCAAGAAGCCTCCTGAACGAGAAAGAGAAATCAATCTGGTAATCTCTGACGACTTTGCACACTTCGTTATTAGCGCAATTCCTGATCCGCATATTGAACGATGGCTGCTTTTGGATTCGGCGGCATTCAGAACAGTTTTTGGCAAAGGCTGCCCGACTCCCGATCAAAAATGTGAACGAGATCGTTACAAGCGTCTACTGCTAAACGCAATTTATGAGGCAGGCATAGATCCATCTTCAACTGACGTTGAATATACAGCAGACCTCGTCAGGGCAATGAATCTTCAACGTATAGGGCAAGCTGACGGCTCTATGAGTAGGTTGTTAAGAGCGTTGCAAAGCCGGTTTAGAATTTGGCAGCAAGCAGACAGTTAAGGTTGCACTTGGGGTGTTCATTGTACCCTTTTGACAGTGCACTTTTCTTTTTATGCCAATCCCGCTGCGTGTCTTCCGGCAGCTGGATCTCCGGCAGCGTAGAAGGTTCCACTATCTTTGTTGATATGGATCATGGAAGGCGCGGCAATGGCACCTCCGTGTGCTCTGATTTGATGACCTCGCTTGGCAAGTTCTTCCCGAACGCTTTCGTCCACGCTGTCGTTGATAGTCAACGAGCCTGCCTGTCCGAATGTCTGCTCACGGTTAGGGTTCGGATCAAATGAATCTTCGTGGTGCGCGGTGGCAAAACGTGGTGCTGTGATAGCGTCTTTCGGTAGCATGTCAAACTCAACAAAATCAAGCAGCAAATTCATTGTTGCTTGATCCTGTAAATCTCCACCCGCAACACTGATTGCCAAAATCGGGGATCCGTCTTTAAGAACCAGTGTGGGGGTAAGCGTAATTCTCGGACGCTTTCCGGGCTGGATACAGTTGGGATGTCCTGGAGTTGTGTTGAGACTCCGTAAGCGGTTACCATAACTGACGCCTGTGGGACCGACCATACCTCCTGCATGATAGACGTTCGCACTCGGTGTCGCAGCGACGACGTTTCCCCAACGGTCAGCAACTGCGCAGGTCGTTGTTCCACCGACACCGGGTCTGAAAACACCGTCCCCTTTTAGCGGCTGCATGTTGTCCACATCACCCGGTCTCGCTTCGTGTGATGCCTTCTCCATATCAATTAAGGGTCGGCGGATTTCAGTATAAACATCAGATAGCAGTTCGGATAACGGGACATCCACGAATTCTGGATCGCCGTAATACGCGTCCCGATCAGCCATTGCCAGTTTGAGTGCTTCAGTAACCGCATGCACGTAGTCTGCTGATGCATTACCCATGGCTTTGAGATCGAAGCCTTCCAATAAACGCAACGCCTGACAGAGGTAAGGACCTTGTGTCCACGTACCGCACTTGTGTACCGTATATCCGCGGTAGTCCACCGTTACAGGGTCTTCAACAAGCGTGACATGCGCAGCGAGGTCTGCCTTACGAAGAAATCCACCCTTGTCAATGTAAAAACCTTCTAAGGCATCAGCGATATCGGTATCAGCACCGTTCCGTCCGTAAAACCGATCACTTGCAGCTTGGATTTTTTCCTCGCGGCTTCCAGATGTCTGCTGTTCAGATGCAACCATCCGACGTAGCGTGACCGCCAAATCAGCATGCCAATCCGCTTCGCCAGCATCAAGCAGTGCCAATGTGGGTGCGACGATGTCCGCAAATGTTTTTGTGCCGTACAGTTTGAGTGTTGTTGTGCAGAGGTCCACAACCGATGGCACAGGTGCCATCTTAATATCGCCGTTCGGGATACCGTTTTCCATATACCAATCGGTCGCAGCCTGTGAAAGCGGCGCGCGTCCCTGTCCAGAGAGCGATTTCACTTCCTGATTTTCCGCGTTAAAGATGAGAAGTGGCACTTCACCCCCAATAGAACAGGCACCGTGGTCTGTGACATTAAGGGCGAGAATCGTTCCCGCCGCTGCATCTGCTGCATTTCCGCCTGCCTCCAGAATCTCTATTCCCGCTGCGACGGCTTTCGCACCACCCGCAGCAACAACGCCAGTTTTACTAACGGCTTTCCAACCTATTTCTTGAGTGTTTGGCATCGGTTTTTCCTTCCTCTGTCATCGAAAGTTATCCTGATTTTCCAAGTTTCATTCTTGGCATTAGAGCATAGCATAGAATCTCATCTTATGCAACGCCTAAAATCACAGTCGAGCACCTATTACTTGAATAATGAACGGAATTCGGCTAAAATATTATTGATAATTAGAAAACGTTAGCGGAAATAGAAAAACAATGATTGAAATAATATCTCACAACCACGCAAGCGAACTTATCTCACTTTCTGGTGCTTACTTAGAACAGAATGAAAGCGAAAATAATCTGCCTATCGGTTTGGCTTATAGACTCGCTGAAGATCCACACTACTACGGAGCCGAGTCGCCGCTTCTGTTGAGTCTTTTGGAACAAGGGAAAGTCGTCGGTGTCGCAGTAAGGACCCCACCTCACCGAATCATCTTGAGCAGAATTGACGCGAATATCCAAGTTGCTATAGTTCATCTTATCCGTTACCTACGTGGAATTAATACGCGAATACCGGGGGTCGTTGGGCCGGCAGCCGAAGCCCAAGCCTTTTCTGATTGTTGGATTGAAGACCAACAGAGTGTATCATTCAGGATAGCTATGCGGCTGCGTGTATTTGAAGCAAGACAGGTCGCGGAGCTACCACTTTCACAGGGAAAATTACGCTTGGCATATATGGACGACCATCTACTCATGGCACAGTGGTTTGTCGCCTTTTCGGAGGAAACAGGTGAGCCTGCTAATCTTGAGAGTGCCAAAAAACGCGCCGAACAGCACATCAAGGCTCGACGATTATACATTTGGGATCGCGGTGCACCGGTTTCTATCGCCGCTGCGACGCGTCCGACGAGAAATGGTACAACAATCAACTGGGTGTACACACCACCTGAGCAGCGCAATAAGGGATACGCAACCTCATGTGTGTTGTCCTTGACAAAGAAACTGCTCTCGGAACGCTACGCATTTTGTAGCCTCTATACCGATTTATCAAATCCCGCTTCCAACAATATCTACACCAAAATCGGTTATGTGCCTATAGGGGATGCGTTATCTTATGATTTTGTATCTTCAGATGGACATAATTAGGAGTTTTAGAAAGGAAAATATGGCTGAATACAAGATTGCGGTAATTCGGGGAGATGGTATTGGGATTGAAGTAATGGAGGAAAGCATTAAGGTCCTTAACGCTGTCGCTGATAAGTATAACATTAAATGGGATTTTGTGGAATTTCCGTGGGGTTCAGACTACTATTTCAAGCATGGGCACATGATGCCAGCAGATGCGCTTGATATTCTTGCGGAGTTCGACCAGATTTATCTTGGCGCAGTCGGACACCCGGATATCCAAGACCACGTTACGCTCAATGGACTTCTGCTTCCAATCCGACGTAGATTCGATCAGTACGTTTGTGAGAGACCCAGTGTCCTCTATCCGGGCATTAACACACCACTCAAGGATAAAGAAGCTTGGGATATTGATTTAGTGGTGATTAGAGAGAATACAGAAGGGGAATATGCTAACGTTGGTGGCTTTCAGTATCAAGGGTTTCCCGAAGAAATCGGTGTGCAGGTTGGCGTGTTTACTCGCCACGGCTGTGAGCGTATTATCACTTATGCTTTCGAGCAAGCACGTGCACGAGATAAGAAACGCAAAGTCACTTCAGTTACCAAATCGAACGCGCAAGGCTATGGCATGATTGTATGGGATACAGCCTTCGAGCGGATCGCTGCAGCGTATCCCGACATAGAGACGGAATCGTTGCTTGTGGACGCGGCATGTATGGATTTCGTACGGAGACCAGAGGATTTTGACGTCGTTGTCGCAAGCAATTTGTTTGGGGATATCCTCACAGACATCGGTGCGATTATCACTGGAAGCATGGGTCTGGCTCCGAGTGGCAATATTGATCCGCAACGTCGATTTCCGTCGATGTTCGAGCCGGTTCACGGGAGTGCCCCAGACATCATGGGGATGGGCATCGCTAATCCATTAGCGGCAATCATCTCTGGTTCGATGATGTTGCGGTTCATGGGTGAGGTAAAAGCGGCGGAAACGATAGATGCAGCTGTACTACAGGTCGTTGAGGGAGGCAAAACCCTCCCACCGGACTTAGGCGGTCAAGCCACAACCTCACAGGTCGGCGAGGCTGTGGTGAATGCGCTCGGTTGAGGCGACTGATGAAGGAACAAGGCTCTTCGCAATCCAATTCTGCAGACTATGCGTTACCGCTGAAGGGACACGTATACTGTAAAGTTTTATTTGATGAAGTCTTTCTACCTGTCTTAAAAGAACGCTTTCCTGATGTTCTTCCCCGTCTCAGTGCTGGAGTCATCGGATTAGGATCAGACGTTCTTGGTGCCGATGACGAACTGTCCCGTGATCATGACTGGGGACCAAGCAAGTGCCAACTACTGCTGTCGGAACAGGATATTGCAGTGTATGGAGCTGCTATTTCTCAGGCTCTGGAGATGGCTATTCCAGATGTGTTTTTAGGAATTGACACGACCAAATTGCAACCTAAGACAATACGAATAAACACCATCGACGAAGTCTATCGTGATTTTCACGCATCTGCCTATCCACCGGTGACGATTGCGGAATGGGCCGCCGCTGATGATAATCATCTCTTTTATGCGTCGTCTGGATTTGTTCTCTACGATCCATCGAATGCCCTTAGCGAACGTATATCCGCTTTCCAAAATGCATACTATCCGTTAGACATCTGGAGGTGGAAAATCGCGAGTGATCTATGGGGAATTTGGCACAGTGGCGACTACAATTCAAGCTATCGTTTAGCTAAACGCGGGGACGGTATAGGTTTGCTCATCGGCCAGGGTGCTTTTGTCGAATGCACTCTGAGACTTCTGTGTTTGCTTAATAAGCGTTTTCCCGTATACTGGAAATGGCTCCACTGGCAGGCACAAAGCCTCCCGAAATGGATAGACATTATAGGACCACTCCTTAAGAATCTCGAATCAGCAAACAATCATGAAACGCGCGGCGAGATCATCTACACCATATGTCAATCAATTCGTGAAATCCTTTACAAAATGGATTTACTTCCCGATACCGAATGGCGCAATTTCATGAGTAGTCAAGAAGTCGCTCTGCAAATCGAATCGACTCAGGTGAAAGAATTGATTCGGGAAGAAGAGCCCCATTTGTATGTGTGGTAATTGAAATCACGAACCGAATTTTCTCACGTCCTTTAACGGCGGGTTCCGGGATGCGAAACGTGATCCGTTGAACATTCGGATAGAGGCACCATGCGAATGCGTATATTTGAGGTGATGGAGGAGTATGCTCAAACTGACTGAGAAGAACTATCACGCGGCGATTATCGAAAACTTCCCGCAGTTGCCGATTGAAGCATGGGAACCGCTCTACGAAGGTTGGGCAAATCGGACGTTTCTGGTCAACCAGGAGATAGTTTTTCGCTTCCCTAAACATCAGGTCGCAGCGCACGACTTGGTACGTGAGATACGTTTACTGACCGAACTTGGCCTTACCGTTCCGTTGTCTATTCCGCAGTATCTCTATCACGGGCAACCCACACAACAGTACCCATTCGTGTTTGGCGGATATGCTTTCATTGAGGGAACGCCGCTGAATCAGTGTTCACCCGAAGTACAATCGGCATCGTGGTGGCAACCGCCGTTGGGGGCTTTTCTCACCGCACTGCATCGCTTCCCCATAGACCGCGTGCAACACTTATTTGAGACCGATGCTTATACAACACCACAAGCATGGCAGGACGGGATAGCCAAGATGTTCGGAAAAATACGAACCTACATCTTTCCGCGGCTTACTCACCGCCAGCAAGAAGAACTTAGCATCTATTTCGAGCAGGTGATAGCCAATCCGTCTATCTTTTCTTTTACCCCTGTGTTTATTCACCAAGACTTCTATTCACATAACATTTTGGTCGATGTCGATACGGAAACCGTCACTGGAATTATTGATTGGGGAAGTTGCACGGTTGGTGATCCAGCGGAAGATGTTGGCAATTTGGTTGCTTACTACGAGGGCGTTATTGACGATAACTGGCATGCTCGCTGCGCTTTTTACCGTCGTACCGCCCCGTTTCCGGATTTACTCTATGTTCTCGAACACAACCAACATGAAAAAGTGGCATCAATCATGGGCAAAATTGATGCATTATGGACACCATGAGTCAACCCACATGATTTCGATAGGCAGGGCGGAAGATGGAACCCCACATTTATTTTTGGAAATATAATTAACCTAACATACGGAGGATAAATATGAAACTCGGTTCAATTCACGACGCGGCAGCAAACGGTGACCTCGACACGGTAAAGAAAATCGTTGAACAGGACCCTCATCTGGTCAATCAAGACGACAGATACGAATGGCGTCCTATATTTCATGCTGGATTAAGACGCCATTATGATGTTGTTAAGTATCTAATAGACTGCGGTGCTGATTTGGCAGCTCATGATGGTTATGCGATTCACTATGCTGGAGAAGTGCCCGACAATAAGGAAGTCGTATCACTACTCATTGCGTATGGTGGCTTGGACGCACATGCCAGACCATCGAGCGAAGCGGCGCGCCAGTTTATATACGCCGTTTTCTTAGCTAATGTACAACGAGTCAACGCAATGCTCCGTGACAACTCACAGTTAGTACATGAACGTTACGCCCGTGGCGATACCGCCTTGCACCACGCAGCTCGAAACGGTGACCAGGAAATTGTTGAGCAATTGGTCGGCAGTGGGGCAGATGTCAATGCAACATCAGATCACGCGCATTTTCCCCTGTACTGCGCAGCCGGTCATGGACATGTAGAAACGACGCGGTATCTTGTAGAACACGGCGCAGATTTGCAGACCAAACTTGGGGATGGCAAAACGGTCGTTGAATGGCTAAAACAATATGCAGATCATGACCATCGCTTGAAATCTTGTCTTGATGTATTGGAGTAATGAAGTATCAAATGATCGAAATAAGATCTCATAACCATGCAAGCGAACTTATTTCACTTTCGGGTGCCTATTTGGAACGGAACGAGTGTGAAAACAATTTACCGATCGGTTTAGCGTATAGGCTGGCGGAAGATCCATACTATTACGGATCTGAATTGCCTCTCTTGTTGAGTATTTTGGAACAAGGGAGAGTCGTCGGTGTCGTCGTAATGACACCACCTAAGAGAATCATCTTGAGCAGGATTGACACGGATATCCAAACCGCTGTCGTTTATCTTGCGGATTATCTACGTGGAATTGGTGTTCAAATACCGGGAGTTGTTGGACCGGCAGTAGAAGCCGAAGCTTTTTCTGATTGTTGGGTTGAAGGCATGCTTGACGTATCAGCCAAAGTAAGCAGGCAAATGCGTGTGTTTGAAGTAAGAAGTGTCGCGAATCTTCCACTTTCACCGGGTAAAATGCGTTTAGCTGGCATGGATGACCACTCGCTCATGACGAAGTGGATTGCCGCCTTTTCGGAGGTAATGGGTGAACCTGTCAATCTTGAGGATGCCAAAAGCGGCACTGAAAAACGCATCAAGAACCAGAGTTTATACATTTGGGATCACGGTGGTCCAGTATCTATTGCTGGTGTGTCCCGTGCGATGAGAAATGGCGCGACAATTGGTCCGGTATACACACCATCTGAACACCGCGGTAAGGGATATGCGACTTCATGTGTTTTGTTGCTAACAAAGAAACTCCTTTCGGATGGCTATTCATTTTGCAGCCTATACACCGATTTATCAAATCCAACCTCCAATAGCATATACATGAAAATAGGTTATGTCCCTATAGGGAATGCGTTAGAAATTGATTTTTTGCCCATCGAATAAATCATGAGAACTACAAGACCACGACAATACTGGGACGATTATGCATCCCGATTCAAGAACCGGAGCTTGGTAGAACTGTATGCGTTACGACCTCCCTATCCAGACGAGACGTATAGGATACTACTAAATTTGCTGGGAGGATCGCGGGGAAGCGTTTTAGATGTTGGATGCGGTCCCGGAAAGATAGCACGCGCCCTTGTCAATTGTGTAGATAGCGTTGACGCCGTTGACTTCTCAGATGAAATGATTCGAGTGGGGAAGTCGCTTGTTAATGGCGACCATCCGAATCTTCGATGGATTAATGGACCTGTTGAGGAGGTGCAGCTGTACCCGCCCTACAATATGGTGACGGCTGGAGCGAGTATTCATTGGATGGAATGGAATGTGGTTTTTCCGAGATTCAAGGATGTGTTAACGACTGACGGGTCCCTCGTAATCATTGATGGAGATCGTCCGGTTGGACCGCCTTGGCATGATGCCGAACTTTCGCTGATCCACAAGTATTCTACTAATAGACACCATGAACGAATTGACCTGATTCAAGAACTGGTAGATAGGGGACATCTGGACTTGATTGGAGATAGATGGACAGCACCGATTCGTTTCTCGCAATCACTTACAGACTATGTACAATCCTTTCATTCAAGAGAAAGCATGTCTAAGGAACACATGGGAGCGGAGAACGTCATGGCTTTTGATGCTGAACTGTCGCGCGTCTTGTCCGAATTCGTTGATGATGAAGGGTTTCTCAGTTTCAAATTAGAAGCGAGAGTTACTTGGGGAAAACCGTTGAAATAGAAGATAAGTAGGGCTATTCAGTTTCGGTTTATGACTGGTATTAACCCCCTAAATCCCCCTTATCAGGGGGACTTGGGCACTCTCTTTGGAAAAACTGAATGCCCCTAAGAAAATAAGAAGTAAACATTACACCGAATCACTATTCGCCATTTTCCTCAGGAAGAGGGAAGTTTGGTCCGCCGTCGGTCGATCGAATAGTAAAGCCGCTCCAACCCCATTTTACGAATCTGGTTTTTTCCGCGTGATATATCACTTGGGTTAGATGCTCATCAGTAATCGTGATGTTGTACTGTTTATCAATTGCCCCAGTTCCCACAGGAATTCGCAATCGCTGAATCTGCTTTTCACCATTTGCAATAAGATATATTTCTATCTCTAACGGGTCATCCGATTCAGGTTCATCGCCTCTGAAATAGCATGTTACTTCATACGTTCCGTTGGGAAGTGCTACTCGGAAAACCGCATCCTCTTTTCCTATTATGCTATCTGCATACGGTTGTGGGACTTCGGACTCGCCTTCGAAGTCTTCCCGTTCTGAGACCGTCAGCCAACCGTATTGCCCATCAGTGTAAACCGTATCCGTATACACGGGGATATGCCCTGGTGCTGTCTGTCCATCTTCGGGCTGCATGTCAAAAGCAAGGACACTTCCGCCACCCCACATTTGCGGGTCGGGTGCTACGCGTTTGCGGCGATAGACCCGGTGGTAGTTGTTGGAATGGATGAGGTCATATTCTTCTTCCAAACCGGCAACGTCGTCATACTCTGTCCGCCATATAATAGCATAGTCAGCAGTGAATTCTTTATCCTTCTTGTAACGTAGCGGGAAGTGATCGGTATTCGCCTCGTAGTTGTCAAGATAGGCGATCCCCATATCCACTGCCAGCAGACACTCGTTATGTCCAAAGGGTTCAACATATTTAGATTCAAAACCGAGCGAATCGGATAAGCCGTTCCATTCCCCTGGTGTGCTCGTAAGAATCGTATCTTTCTCATACATACCCATCGATGAGAGGGTGTTGGTGATATCCCGATTCAACAGGGTATAGGTGTGGACATTGTAACCGAGATGCCATAAGGATAGAATTATAATGATTCCGGCTACTCCGTAGTTTACATACCGATGCGGATTGATGACGAAGAACGGAATTAGGATGAGGAATATGTACAGATGGAATCGGTCATTTATCCAACCGCCGCTGTAGCCTGACCAAGGGGTTATGTAAAACATCACGGTGATGAAGATTGCCATGATTAGGAACGCGTCCATCGGCGTTACGATACGTGTCCAGAGCCGTTCGCCAGTTTCTTTCCATTCCTCTGATTTATGGAATTGGTAGCACTGCCGAATTCTATTGATTACCGTGAATAGAAAGACGATAGCAAGAAAAACCAACAACACACGTCCAATCAGTATGTGATCATCGCGAAAAGCGACCAAGGATTTCATGGAGAAGAAATAGTCGTTTAGCCATTCAAGACCCTTGTGGTTGCTATTCCCTCCGTGCTCATTGGCAAGGTAGAAATAATAGGAGAACAGGATAAAATATGCGGGTATCAGACTACCTACGAAGGTTAGCGTAGGTTTGAGTTTTGGCAGACCATCCTTAAATCGCTGCATGAGCGGCTGTGATGTCTCCCTATGACCCCACACGCCTTGCAGGACTTCGTAACCTGATGAGAAGAGAGGAAAGAACGTCAAGGACATGACAAGCAAAGCATAGGAGTGATAGTGCGTGAGATAGGTTACCAACAGCAATATGTATATAACTATGATGTTCGTTAATCGGAGTTTATCCTTAACTCTCCACCAGTACCCCATAGTGAAGAAAAACATGGACATGCTGAGCACAAAGTTATAGAACCCCATGTGAAGCAGGTAGTTGTAGGCAAACATAAATCCAAGCAGTCCAAAAACCGCATTTCTTTTTGCAACGCGATTGAGAAAATAAAAGAAGGAGAGCGGTAGGAGACCGATGGTGAGAGTAAGCACTATCTTTTCGCAAATAAGTGGTGGAAAAATGTACAATAAAACTACAAGGAGCGCATGGGATGTCCAGTTTGGGAAGATAGTGGCGTTGAGTTCGTAGACTTCGCGTAATCTGTAGTTTTCGTGATTATGGTATTCCTTCACGACATAGGAGTTGTAGATATGGCTTAGCCCATCCTGCGTCGGGAAGTACTTGAAACCCCAAACCGGTAAAAGATGGAGCACCAGCATAACAATGATCGTAATATATCCGATAGATAATCGACCAATTTTCATATCCCTTTTACCTCATGAGTATGTTTATCTTTTCAATTCTGCCTAAGGCTTATTCTAAATGATTTTCGTTTTTGTTTCAATACGTAAATTCGGATCGGGTGGTGGGTTATAAGTTGTAAGTTATAAGTTGTCTGTTATTGGTTATAAGTTAAGCGAGGTTAGAATGCGATCCCGAACAAGTTCGGGCGTCCAGATGTAAATTATGGAAAACTTAACGTCCTAAATATCGGACTTGATAGCTAATACGAATTGTGATAGTGTACAGGAAGGAATGAAGGCTTAACGTCAAATTTGTATTCGACTACATTTATGAGGATTGCGTGAAGATTCCGAACATCTATATTATCGGTGATGATTCGCAAGCGGGAACATACATCTTGCGGATTCATCTTAAACAAGACACCACACTACAATTCGGACGTTTTAAGAAAGGGAAACTTATTTCGCTGCCTGCCGGTGATTATGTTTATGTTGGGTCTGCGCTTTCGGAAAAAGGCGCAACTTCACTGGCGCGGCGGCTTATTCGACATGCGACACGCAGTGGTGATAAACCGCCACACGCAATCCGAGAAGAAATGATGAACAGATTCATTGGGTGTGGTTTGGGATCGGGCAATCTATTGCCAAAACACGGGAAAACTTTACATTGGAACATCGATTTTCTATTGGATCTGCAATCGGCGGAAATACTGAGTATCTTCGTTATCCGTTTCCCTGAACGTTTGGAAAATATCCTTGCCAAACGACTTGAAGGCAATCCGCAGACAGAGATTATCGAACGAGGTTTAGGCGCGAATGATGTACCGGGCAGCACGCATCTGTTACGCGTCCGGGCGGATTGTAGGTGGTGGGCATCGCTCGCTGACAAAACGATAACCCTTCTGGAGGAAACTGCTTAAATCAGACAAACGATATTGAAGGTTGAAATCGCTTACGAAAAGTTATTATGAATTTTTATATATCCAACTATAATTATTTCTGAGGTGAATATGCACGATCCACGACTTGATAAACTCGCAGATGTTCTCACGACCCATTCCACCAAAATTCAACCCGGCGAATTTGTGCTTATAGAAGGCATTGACATTCCGCAGGAAATGGTTATTGCTCTCATCCGATCAGTTCGTAAAGCGGGTGGGATTCCGCTCGTTGAAATTAAGCAAACCCGTATCCAACGTGAAATCATTCTCGATGGCGACGATGCTGGCATAAAACTGATTGGTGAATACGAAACATATCGGATAAAAAAGGTACAGGCGTATATCGGCATCCGTGGCAGTCACAATATCACAGAGATGTCTGACGTCCCGTCAGAGGCACTGCAGCGGTATCAGAAACTTTGGGTGCAGCCGCTCAACGCTATCCGCGTGCCACATACAAAATGGGTTGTCCTACGGTGGCCGCATCCGGCGATGGCACAGCAGGCACAAATGAGTACAGAGGCGTTCGAGGATTACTATTTCGATGTATGCACACTTGACTACAGTAAGATGGAACGCGCCATGGAACCGCTCAAGTCCCTGATGGAGGAGACGGATGAAGTCCACATCGTCGGTGAGGATACTGATTTACGGTTCAGTATCAAGGACATTCCTGTGATCCCCTGTGCTGGTGAGAAGAATATCCCTGACGGTGAATGCTTCACTTCACCTGTCCGAGACTCCGTCAACGGTACTATCCATTTTAATACACCCACAATCTATCAGGGGACAACGTTTACTGACATCCGACTCCGTTTTGAAAATGGCAAAATCGTTGATGCGTCGGCGAATAACAGCGAAAGGTTAAACGACATTCTTGACACAGATGAAGGCGCACGTTATATCGGCGAGTTTTCCATTGCGTTCAACCCGTACATCACAGATCCAATGCTTGATATCCTGTTTGATGAAAAGATCGCTGGCTCGTTCCACTTCACACCCGGTCAGGCTTATGAGGAAGCCGATAACGGAGTTCGCTCCGCGGTTCATTGGGATATGGTAATGATCCAAACGCCGGAGCACGGTGGTGGAGAAATGTATTTCGACGGAAACCTTATTCGGAAGGATGGACGGTTTGTTCACTCGGCATTGGATGCGTTAAATCCGGAGAATTTGACATGAGCAGAAAACAACATCCTGTATACGGTGATCCGCGACGATTTGAAGTTATCGCAGATTTCATTGCTTCGCGATATGGCAACACAATTGATTGTATTGCCGATGTTGCTGGTGGAAAAGGGATATTAACGCGGCTTCTTACGAAAAAGAAAAATTTCACCTGTGACCTCATTGATCCGCGTCTCACGGTGCTTAAAGGGATTGAACATCGTCCTGAGCAATTTGAACCTGAGATGGCAGATTACTACGATTTGTTAGTCGGGCTACATCCAGATGGTGCATTGCGTCAATTGGGGGAAGCAGCACTCATTCGACCGGCTGTGATAGTTCCGTGTTGTAACTTTTGGGATGAACAACGCCGTGGACAGGACGAATTGTTAATGGCAATTGAGGATTTCTATCGGCAACATTCAGTCAGGTTTGAGCGAATTGAACTTGACTTCAAGGGACCGAAGAATATTGCGATTGTATCAGAACCCTGAGTAGCAGGTTAAGTGGGGCTTCCAATTTATGACAAAATGGATTCTCACAGTAATTGGAATCAGCCTTTCGTTGGCATTGGGATACCTTTTTCTCGAAGGAAGCAGCTACGGTCAGTTGATCGGTTTTTTCGGGTATATGAGTGTTGCCTGCACAGTGATTCCATTGCCGACCCCACCGTTTGTTATTGCGCTCGGAAAGGTCATTGACCCAAGCATCGTTGCCCTTACTGGAGCGGTTGGGAATTGTGTTTCTGCGTTCGTGGAATACCATTTTCTGCTTTGGATTTTCTCAAAAACTAAACTCGAGCAGCGCGTTGAGACTAACCGTATCTTTCAACGATTTTCCTCCTATTTTCATCGGGCGGCATTCCCGTGCTTAGTTTTTACGGGTTTCACGCCGATTCCGTTTGAACCTTTTCGACTTGCCGCGATTCTGATACGCTATGATCTGCGTCTGTATCTGCTATCAGTTTTCCTCGGACGATTCCCGCGCTACTACCTCATCGCCTCAATCGGAAAGCAATTTCAGATCCCAATGCTCTACCTGATTATCCTTCTCATTCTCTTGCTGGTTGCTCCAATAATTGGGATGTCAATCAAGCACCACACATCAGTCAAAAGCAGGAAAACATGAGAGAAACAATGGCACAAGGAAGACGGAAGAACGGCGAGGTTGGAATACACGTCGCATTTGTGCGAGTACGCTACAAAACCTCGCCTACCGTGGAAAAGGAAGAAACAAAAGACCTTTAATGATCGTGATTTCCTTATTGTCGTTTTCTCGGAGGCAGGTTATACTTAACGCGAGTTTGATATAAGATCTAAATTACATATAGGTTCGGCTTTTTGCTATTAACGCAATCCTAATTCAGACAATCAAAAAGGGATAATATGGCACAACAACCCAATATTCTTTTTCTTCTCACCGACCAGCAACGCTTCGATTCACTTGGTTGCAACGGTGCACCGATTTGCAAAACACCTGCTATTGACGAAATTGCTGCAACAGGCATGCGGTTCACGAATGCCTACACCCCTATCGCGCTCTGTTCACCGGCACGGGGTTCTCTGCTCACGGGACTTTATCCGCACAATCACGGGCAGCTATCAAACATGGGGAATTTCAATGGGGTGTTTGCCAACCAGATTCTCGACAAACCAGCATACCCTAAACTCCTACGAGAGGAAGGCTATCAGGTAAGTTGCGTCGGTAAGTGGCATCTTGCCAAGGAAGGAGATACAGAATTCTGGGGTTACGACAAGTGGCACCCATATAGTGAATGGCATCAGTGGCTCCGCGATGATGGGATTGACTTCCGCATTGATAGGGACGCTGTCCAGCCATTTGAGTGGGGTGGTGAGGCACCTTTCTATGGCAGACACCCACTCCCCGCCGAACGAACGATGGAAGCGTGGACTGCGGATAAAACGATTGAATTAATCAACGGCTATTCAGATTCTGAGCAACCGTTTATGATTGCCGCGAATTTCTTCGGACCACATTTTCCGTACGCCGTGCCAGCCCCTTATGACACGATGTACGATCCAGATACCGCTGAACGATGGGGCAACTTTGATGAGCAGTTCATTAACAAACCTCTCATCCAACAGAAGGAGATGCTTCGATGGAATGCCAGCCATCTAACGTGGCCTGATTGGCAGAAAGCTATTGCCGCCTACTGGGGATTTTGCACGTTCATTGACGATCAAGTCCGACGAATTTTCGATTGCCTTGAAGCGAACGATTTGGCAGAAAACACCTTCATCGTCTTTTCGACCGACCATGGTGATATGCTTGGGAGCCATCGACTTTTCAACAAGGGTTTCCACATGTATGAGGAGACACACCACATTCCTCTCGTCATTCGAGGACCAGGAATTACGTCTCCCGGAACGACGTGTGATGAATTTGTGAACCTTGTGGATTTGATGCCGACTTTTTTGGAATTGGGTGGGGCAACTATGCCTGAAGGTCTTGACGGTAGATCCATTGGGCCGCTGTTACGAGGGGAAAATGTAGAGGATTGGCCAGATGATGTATTCGCTGAATTTCACGGTTACGAGCCGACCCTTGCTTCTGTCAGGATGGTACGGACGGATTCGTGGAAATACGTCTATAATCCGTACAGTGAAGATGAGCTTTACGACATGAAGAGCGACCCACACGAACTCCATAATTTAGCAGGACACTTGGGCTACAAACACGTACTCCGTCGTATGAAAGCGCGTATGGTTAACCGTTTGCAGGAGACGAGAGACAACATCGTTAATGACGGTGGATGGCAGAGCAATTCGTTTGATTTACTCATTTCAGGACGGGAGCGGTAATTTTTGGGACGCGCCTCGTACGCACGTTAATAATATTGATTCGCACGTTACCACTTTCATAACCAGACAGAAAGGTGACTTCAGTGCCATCCGGTGACCATGTAGGACTATCTCCAATTGCTAAGTGTTCCTCTTTTTTACCTTCTATTGTTCCGATGTAGATATACGTTCCGATGGGTTCTCGTCTTCTATAGGCAATTTGTTTTCCATCCCGTGACCACGTCGCGCTCGATCTATCCTCCGACTTACCAAACACCCGTCGCACGTTCCTACCATCAGGATCCATGAGGTACAGATCTTGACTTAGCGGAAACCGATCACGATCAGAGGATTCTGGATGTTCTTTTTTTCCAAAAAAACACGGAGATGTGATAGAATGTTTATAAAACTATTCATCCTGCAAGGAGGGCATTAATGATTATCAAAGTTGACGAAAGTTATCGTCATAAGAGGGATCACACCGAACAGAAACTTTTCGCAGTCGTTGAAGAAAATACACCAGATTCTATTAAGGCACCCCTTTTTCCACAAGATAAATCAGAGGCATTCACATTTTGTCTTAATAGTGAGTTAATCGAGCGTTTGAACCTTTGGGACTGGTTTCGTAACTATGCGAAAGAGGCGCAAGTTTCGACCGCTGGCATTCGCGGTCCACAGAATATTTTGTACCCATGGGATACCCGTTTCCCGATTAATCAGGTTGGGATTATTTTGGCGACGCTTGGAAAAAGCCTCGTCGCGAACGAAACTGCAGATGGAAGGCTGGTTGAGAAAATTGCAGGATGTGAGGTGCGTTACAACTCACAGAAGTATGTTGAATACATCGCTCGCATCCAAGCCGCACAAGGAATTCGCACATACGTGCCAAAAGGGTTTGGTACGTTACCTATATGGATGGCATCTTTCCTGATCTTCATGCTTGACTTAGACGGTGGTGAGCACGTTACATCGAGCCACTCCGTCAGCACTAAAAATGCAACCAAAGACCTTAACAATCAAGGCAGCCAATATTTGCCCGAAGAATCCATGCGGTTTGTCAACAAGATTGAAGAAATTCTCAAAACTGCTGAAACAGACGGCTATCCTATTCAGTTCAGTGCGGTCACCGATGCGCATATTGATTTTGAGAGGCTGGATGAACTCCACGACGGCGTGCAGCTTTATGTAGGCTATCTCAAGGGAGGCGTTGCTGCAGATGCGAACCTCAACCTTATTCGTAAAGTGAGACCTCCAATTGTTGTCGATTGTGTCGGTGGGTGTATGTATCGTCCGATGCGTGCCATCTTTGAGCGGTTAGGCATCGCTGACTCTGTCCGTTGGCTACACATTGAAGCAGACCCACTCTACCACAACATCGGGAAACTTGATCAGAATCCGAAAACTGGCGAGGCTGAATTCTATGATCTCGGATGCGATTTTAGTATCCTTGATGTCGTAAAATCTACAGATTATGCGACGAAACTCAAATCGCAACCCATTGGTACTATCATTGAAGCAACTGACCCGGATGGCGATCGACTGGTTGTCTGTGAGATAGAGGAAGTATCGCAGGGAGAAACATTAGAACACCTCGGTATTGACTTTCTTGATCTCGGTGATGATAGGCTGTTAACGATTTACACGCCGAATCAAGCGTTTCTCATGTTAATGGACTTTTATGCCAAGCAACTCAAAACAGCTGGACTCTGGGAGAACCATCCGCGGTTTATGATTAAGACGACCCCCTCTGCACTCGCTTGGGACCAATGGGGTGAAGCAAACGGTGTCAATGTTATTAACGTGCCGGTCGGCTTCAAGGAAATTGCAGCGATTATGAAAAAGATTGAGCAACAGATTGCTGATGCCCCAGACGCACCGGTGGTTATCCAAGATGTCTATGGCAAGACAATTTCACTGGGTGTACAACCGAGACTGATTTTCGCTGGGGAAGAGAGTGGCGGAATGATTACCGGTCCTGAGGAACTCATCCGTAGCCAAAGCGGACGCACTGCCATTGCAATGCGTGAGAAATCGGCAGGTGAATCTATGGTGTTGGTTACTGCCCTCGCGGCACACTGTAAACAGGCGAATATATCCCTCTCTGATTACCTTGCTACGGTCTTTACAGAGAGTCAAATCACTGCAACATGCGATGTCAGGGAGGATATTACCTACTACAACGAGTCTGAACCGAACCCTGAGAAACTCCGTGCAGCAAAGCTGGAAGGGGAAGCAAAACGCGACAAAAACGATCTGTTTTTTCTTGGGATCGCCATTGCCCTACGAGATGGAAAGATAGACGTAGAGCAAGCACGCGCTATCCTTGCCGATGCTCTACCGAGCCTCGATTTTGCAGCACTTGAGGATGTTCGATTTGTTGGGGATGGGAGTTATCTCAAGTTTCGTGATAAGTTTGTTGAAGTCCGAAAGTCCGGGACAGACGCGAAGACCAAAGCATACGCCTCTGGTGGCGATAAGGAAGAATGTAGGAAATTCGCTAAGGTCTTCGGTGAGGCGAACGGTGAATTAACCGAACTTTATGCCGAACAAATAGGTCAAAATTACTTAAGGGATGTTGAAAACAGAGCCCGACAGATTTATGATGCTTTTCAGTCGAGTTAATAGTAGTCGGCTGTCAGCAATCAGCAGTCAGAAAGACAACCGTTAGCAGTCAGCAATCAGCATGAATAGCAATCAACAGTCAATAAGAGAATGTAAATTCGCCAGAAACCTCTTTGCTGAAGGCTAAAAGCCGACAGCTGAAAGCTAATAAAAAAGGAGATTATCATGATTAGAACAATTATCGCCTTCTTTGGAGCGTTTATCAGTATCGCGTTTCTTTTTTCTTTCGCGACGGTTGCCGATGCGGATTGGACCGTCCTACGCGAAGACGATATCCTCCGTGGCGACGGTATTGAGGGCATGTTACACGATGTCTATTTCAGGGACAACCAAAACGGTTTAGTCGTTGGAGATAACGGTTTAATACTGGTGACGACGGATGGCGGCACAACGTGGGGTAGAATTGATACAACTATGCGTCCCCCTGGTGCTGGGCAAAGACAGGGTAGACGCCCCGGTGCTGGAGGGGATGGACGTCCCGGTGGTGGCGGCGGTCCTCCGGGTGCCGGTGGTGGTCCTCCGGGTGAGGGTGGTGGCCCCCCAGCAGGTATGTTCGGTGGTGGTGGACCTGTTCCGCTCTATCATATCCACTTTATAGATGAAAGCGTTGGATATATCTTAGGCGGTAGGGGTACTATCATGAAAACCGAGGACGGCGGCAAAACATGGGCACGAAAAACAGCCAAAAGCGATAACCCTAACGCAGGACGCGGTAGAAGGGGAGGTGGCATTCGCGCCAATTTGATGGGTATCCAGATGATTAGTGAAACAACCGGTTTCATCGCTGGAAGCGAGAATACCATTCTTAAAACAACCGATGGCGGCGAAACGTGGATCGGTAGTTCCGAGCGCGCACGCGTCGGTGAAACCCGAAACAATCTTGAGGGTATTTGGTTTGTTTCACCTACAACGGGTTGGGTTATCGGTTCATTCGGGACGCTCATGCAGACGACTGACGGTGGTGAAACATGGGAGAAACAGAATCCTGGGTTTGATAATAACCTGTTTGGTATCTATTTCATTGACGAAAACACAGGTTGGATTAGTGGTCAAGAAGGCTTAATTCTACATACCGCCGATGGCGGTGCTACGTGGAATCAGCAAGAAACCGAATCCTATGACGATCTCCACGATATTACCTTTGTTGATAATATGGTCGGTTGGGCGGTTGGCGGTTTCAATTCCGTTTTGCACACCACTGATGGTGGTAAGACTTGGACAATATCGAACATACCCGGAGCCGCAAATCTCAAGGGTGTCCATGCAACGGATCAAAATCACTGTTGGACAATCAACGATTGGGGTGTAATCGCAGGATACAAAGCGCAATAGTTAATGGCTGTCAGCAGTCAGCAATCGGCAGTCGGAGGTCAGCAAAGGAGATGTTGTGGTAGATACAGGGTTTGGTTTGCCTGCCGCAATCCATACTGATAGCCGATTGCCGATAGCCGTACGAAGTGAAAGGAACCGTAATGTCAGAAGTGAAAAGCCATAAAGTCACGATGCTCGGCACTGGACTCATCGGAATGTTTTATACGATGACGCTCCACAATCAGCGCGGTGCAGACCGCGTCCAGAGTGTCTATTCTCGGCGCGAAGAACGCGCAACTGCGTTTGCCGAAGAGTGGAACATTCCACACGCAACAACCGACTTAGAAGAAGCCATCAACCACCCAGAAACGGATGTCGTTGTCATCGGGTTGCCTAATAATTTGCATCTAAAAGCGGTCAAACTCGCCGCTGCAGCTGGTAAAGGTATTCTCTGTACGAAACCGCTTGGACGTACTGCTGACGAGGCGAAAGCGATGCTGGACATCGTTGAAGACTCAGGTGTGTTCGGTGGTTATCTTGAGGACCTCGTTTATCCTCCCAAAACCCTCAAAGCGTTAGAGTCTGTCCAAAACGGTGCACTCGGTAAGATTCTGTGGGTGCGTTCTCGCGAGACCCATCCTGGTCCGCATAGCGACTGGTTCTGGGATCTGGAACAAGCCGGTGGTGGTGCCATCGTTGATATGGGATGCCACTGCATTGAGATCATCCGAAACTTCGTTGGGAAAAACAACAGACCACTTGAGGTAATGTGCTGGGCAGACACGCTCGTTCACCCGATTGATGCAGAGGATCACGGTATCGCGCTTATCCGATTTGAAAGCGGTGCGATGGGACAGTTTGAAGTAGGGTGGGCATTCCGTGGCGGTATGGACTTACGCGATGAGGTCTCTGGGAGTGAGGGTACTATCTGGCTCAACCACTGGCTTCGTACGGGGTATGAGATGTTTACGGCTGTGGGACAGGACGGTTATGTCGCTGAAAAAGCGGAGAGTGATACGGGTTGGCTTTTCCCTGTCGGCGATGAGGTGGCTGAACTTGGCTATCGGGATATGTTCCTTGATATGTTCAACGCAATCGACGAAGGGCGAGAACCGTTGGAAACCTTCTATGACGGTTATGTTGTCAACGCTATTATTGATGCCTGCTATAAATCAGCTAAATCAAAAGCGTGGGAATCGGTTGAAATTCAGGATTGGCGTGGGACATCTGAAACTACTGACGCGCAAGCGAGTCAGTCGGATACCGATGAACGGTATGCACACCTCAAAGATGAACGGATGCCTGATGGCAGAATGAAACGCATCTTCAGGGACCGGGAAACTGGAGAGATTATTGAACGGGTAGAAGATTAAATACAAAGTAACGATAAGTGCGAGTTGACACACGGATAACACTTGGATATAAGTGAAATGTTGGGTTTCATTGGCATTTTGGAATGTTCAAGTATCCTGAAAATGCGAAGCTTCCTGCGTCAAATACATTTGGTTCTCATGTTTCACTTAACCCGACCTACGCGTCAAACTCACGTTTGATAATAATGGAGGGATCCGAAATGGCTCGAATACTAACGGTTATTGCGCTCTCGGTCTGCCTTGCCCTGAATTGTTTCGCTGCGTTTGAAGAGGAGACGGTGTTGTTATACCTCTTCGATGAAGAGACCGGCGATGAAGCGACCGATCTATCTGAATTTGAGAATCATGGAGAAATCACTGATGCTGAATGGACGAAGGACGGGAAACTTGGTGGTGCCTTGGTCTTTGATGGTGCGAGTACTCTCATTGAAGTGCCACATCACGACAGTCTCAGTCCTGGCGGCGATGAACTGACAGTCGAGGCGTGGTTTAAACCCTCTTCATTCCCGGCTGGACACCCACCGATTGCCAGAAAAGGCTCTGTTGCTGAGAGCGGTTGGGGATTTGACACCCCCGGCGGCAAAATCCGTGGATTTGTCTACACTGCTCCTGGAGCTGCGGCTGTTGCACAAGGGACGACAACGATGAAAGAGGATACATGGCATCATGTCGCCATGGTCTACGATGGGGAAGAAGTTCGTATCTATCTGGATGGGGAATTGGATGGCGAGGTTGCACGAAAAGGAGACATCAACGAAAACGATGCCTCCGTCTGGATCGGCAAAAAAGCGAATGAGAATATCTGGATCGATGGAATACTTGATGAAATTCGTATTCTCAATATCGCAATCACAGAAGAGCAGATTCAGGAAGATATGGAGGGCATCGCGTTTGCGATTGAAGTTACTGGCAAACTCACAACGACGTGGGGACGGATTAAGACTGACGTCCACCGTTAGCAACTGGAGAGGATAACAATGGATACAAGTTGGCTGGAGCATTGTGCTACGGAAGAACAACTTAAAGCATTCAACGACACCGGATATCTTATTGTTGAGGACGCTATAAGTTCTGAGATGGTTGACGCATTAGTGGAAGTTGCGGATCGGCTTGATGCAGAAGAGCGCGCCAAAACAGGATTGGCACCGCACGCATTGATGTCAAAGTTCCGCACGGTCATTGAAGATGATGTTTTATTGGAGCTACTCGATAACAAGAAGGTTTTCCCTCTACTCTGGGATATTTTAGGTTGGAATATCCAACTTTACATTTCACATCTCATCATGTACCCCCCAGAGCCTCCAGATAAGCCACGGATTCGCAAAGGCGCACATTGGCATCAAGATGGTGGCAGACCTGTGCCGGAGATGGAACGTCCGCACCCGCGACTCTCGTTAAAAGTCAGCTACTGGTTGAGTGATGTCACCGACCGCGACAATGGTGCTATGCGCATTGTGCCGCGTAGCCATAAGTTGGATACCCGTCCGCCCAACAGCGATAACGATCCTGACGGTGATCCAGAGGGTGCTATAGATCTGCTTGTCAAGCGAGGGACAGCCGTTCTTTTTGATCGACGGATGTGGCATTCACGGGGCTGGAACTTTTCCGATGCTACTCGGAAGGTTTTGTTTATGGGGTATAGTTATCGTTGGTTGCGCGGTTTGGATTATAACCTCATGCCACCGGAGATCCTTGAGAAGTGCGACCCGATTCGACGGCAGCTACTGGGGGATGGCGTGGATATTAAAGGATGGTGGCAACCTACGGATGCGGATGTACCGCTGAAGACATGGATTGCGGAGCATCGTGGTGAGGAATATTTGCGGTAGAGGTTTGAATTACTGAGTCCACCTCTCTATGGATGTATCTCGGGGGATGCAGCCGAAATTGGCTTTTCATGATTAAGTCAAACTATACCTAAACAGCGGGAACTTCGGTTTCCACTATGGTTAGTCATCGTCATCAGATTTTTCTGGGGGAGTGTGTTTGGATGAATCAAAATACGAGACATATTTCTTCCCGTTCTGCTTGTTCTCTTCCTGCCTTGCTTTCAGGTACGCAAAGTATTCGTCTAAGGATTCGAATTGCGCGCTAATTTCCGCTTTAATTCGATAACATTCTTCAAGGATAGGATTCGTGTAAGTTTCGTGGTCAAAATCTGGGGGCTTTTTCGGGGTTTCTTTCATTTGAATGTCCTCCATCAGTTCTATGGGTGTGCAGATAGTTATCGGTTGAAATCCTACTTCTTGGCAAACTTGACTAATATGCTCACGCTTGTGTTCATTGACAATATGCTTATGATTCCACGACACTAAATATTCAACTCCGTGTACTGTTGCAATAGCGATATGTTGTGCGTCAGTCACAGAATTTCGTGGCACTGCACCAGCGTCTAATAGTCTATGTGTAAGCACATCCGCCTCTGGTAATATCTCTAATACTGTTAGAGAGGATATGACTTCAAGTCGTCGTTGTGCTGCGTTGGCATCGCCAAGTTGTACCTCATTGGTAACTATGTCTGAAATAACGAACTCAAATCTATCCGCATAGTCCTCCCATAACCGCTGACTTGCTCCTTGCCAAGAAGCTAAGATTGGATCATCGCTGGGTCGCGCCACCAAGTGGCTAATAACCGTTGGTTCAATATAGACTCTTGGCTTTATTGTTATATATTTTAGGATGAAAAAACGGCTTCTTTCAAATCAAATCCTCACCGTCGGTCAGCCATGCCAAGTCAAACTTCGCAAACGATAGCGTCTCGTATGCCCTATCTTCACCACGCTCATAGAGACAGCATATCTCCATGTCCGAGGAGATACAGAGATCCGAATAGGCAGCGGGACCGGCGTGCAGGACTTTGCCACTGCTCCAACTTTGACACTCGTCATAACTGATGCGAATTGTCATCCGTTCACGGTTCTCGCTGGCAGGATTGGAAAACAAGATGCGGTTTTTGTCGTGCTGATTTGCGTCCGTATAACGCACCATACTCGCTTGACAAATCGGCTCAATCATATCTTCTTCATAACCGAATTCCGTGAATGTATTACCGCTATCATTGCTCCGCGCATAAGCACGCCGTTTTGGTGCGACGTAGTTCCTACAGTTAAAATAGAGTCCACCATCCACTGTTTCAACAACAACGGATTCATTGGTCCCAGGTTGTGCTTTACCGCCGATCTTCCACGTTTCGCCGCCATCGTCACTAACAATTAGGTGTGAATAGCCGTATTCAGCGTAGTTCCGGTTGTTGCCGAGCACATGGTCACACGGAATTACGAGTCTACCGTTTGCGAGTTGAATCCCGTGACAGGGACCGGTTGCATACCATGTCCAATCTTCATTTTTCGTCGTGGGTGTGATTTCTCTCGGTTCCGACCAAGTTTCCCCGTCGTCAGTGCTGGCGGTTACCCAGACGGTGCGAGGTGCTTCACCTGCTACAATTTTCCCCTCCGCGCCATCAGCAAGATTCTTGCAGAAAAGGAGCCAAATTGTGCCTGAATTGCGATCAACGACAGGTGCAGGGTTGCCGTCCGTATTGGGACCTGTGGAGACAGCAATTTGCATTGGTTGCCAACTCTCGCCGTTATCGAAACTTCGTTTCAGGACAATATCAATGTCTCCTGAATCCCCACCACCTGTTCGCCGACCCTCACAGAATGCTAACAGTGTTCCCTTATTTGATCGGACAAGCGCGGGGATCCGAAATGTGTGGTATCCTTCTGTCCCCGCTGTGAAGAGTGGGTTCTCTGTTATGTGCATATTTGCGACCTCCTAATGAGATTTGACAATCAAAATAGGTAATGATGCCATAGGGGTTGGGTCTCCCAACCCATTGGTCTTGTGAGTTGAGGTATGTCGGGCGAGGCGACCTCGCCCCTACGAATATTGAATATGGGCATCAAAACGCATTTTTACTTGGCGCGCTTAATCCGTGCCCACGTCGTTGCGAGTTTTCCAGTCGGTTGGACATCTGCCGGATCATCCATTACCAATTCATCAACTTCTTTCTGATGGTCGGAAATTCGCAACCCATCAACGACGCAATTCGTTGGGAATTTTGGATCGGGCGGAGAAGCGTTGTTAACTTCAAAAGTCTCCGCGAAGACGGTAGGTCCCTTTTTGAAGGGGGCTTCACCTTCAAGTTTACCGTCTAAGTAGAGTTTCAAACCGTCGGGTCCCCACGTTCCTGCCATGTGGTGATGCTCTCCTGTTTTCCAGTCGAGTGCAGCACTGTTGGCGTTATGCCATGACCCTGCGCTTTTAATTCGCATCTGTGCAATCCCGCCGGTATTAAACTGCAGAAATATAGCGTCGGTTCCGCGTTTATAAGTCATGAACGTAAAAAGTTCACCCTTGACATCGCTGGTATCCAATCCCATCGTTACCCACAACTCAACGGTGCCTTCGTCAAGGTTAACGAAGCGGTCTTCTACAGGGAAGTGGATAACATCGCCAACTTGTTCGCTGACAAAACCGTTGCCAAATTTACCGGGCTTGAAAGTGCCACCATCAACGGTGCCGCCCTCTTTTTCAACTTCCGCCTTGCTCTCTAACGCAGAAAAGAAGGTCTCTTCCGCCATAGCAACAGAGACACAAAGCAGTGTAATCGTCAAAAGACACAATGTTTTCATGAGACGTTCTCCTATTTAGGTTGAGGATTTTGGCTAAATAATGATACGGGAATTAGCGGATCCCTCTTAACCGCGCCGAACCGTACATCTAACCCATCTTCGATGATGCCTGTCTGGGCAGCGATAGGAATTCCGATTTCCAATCCAGCGATTAAAACAGCGGCTAAACTCAGAACCACTTTTTTTGTTGCGTTTATAACAGATGAAAATATTTTTGCCTCCTTTGGTTGATGCTTTACTGCACTATTATTCGTTGCCTTTGGATTTCTCAGCAAAACGCCAATGTAGACAGCACTCCAGCGGCCAATCGGTACAAATGCCGTCCACTTTGCTGGCGCGGGCTTTGTCCCAGGTGTCGGGTCGATTCTCGGCGATGTGTAAGCTGATCCAGACGCGCTTACCGAGTTGACGAGCCTGCTCAACCGCTTTCGCATCCGGAACGAATACCACCCACAGGTCGTCAGCCAGTGGATCCTTCAGGTCTGCGTCGAACTGCTCGGTATTACGAATATGTTGCGTTGTCGTCCGCAGCTTTGGGTTGGCTTCTTTGAAGCGGCGGGTCGAATCGATGGGCTGACCGAAGGCAAAGAGCTGATCGAGCAGGTCGTATTTTTCGACGAGGTGCACGATGTTCTGCTCAATCCTCGGCGAGATAACTTTCATATTTAGTCCGATGCTCACCGGTGTTCGTTGACGTTCACGAATGAGTTGGAACACTTCTTCCAATGTCGGTACCTTCTCGTCAGCGAAACGTGGATCGAACCAACTTCCAGCATCCAATTTGCGGATTTCTGCCAACGTCATATTAATCACTTCGCCGGTGCCGTTGGTCGTACGATCCACAGTCCGGTCGTGGATGACCACAAGGTGTTCGTCGCGTGTCTGGTAGACGTCCAACTCGAGCGACAGACCCAGCTCAATTGCCGCCGCAAAACCGGGCAAAGTGTTCTCAGGCGCGTGTCGTACCAAACCGCGGTGCGCGAGCAAGATTGGATCCGCGTTCGACTCGTTCGCCGCTGGTTCCGGCGGTGCCCCAATCACACACAAAAGCATCGGCATATTGAACAACATACTTTATCTCCAGTCACATTTTTAGTTTCGCCCACGTCGTTGTGACCTTACCACCTGCTTTGACAGCGGCAAATTCTTCAACATGGAACAGTAAATTTTCCATGAACAACTTTGCCATGTCTTTCGTGTTGCCATCGTTACCGGCGATATGGTATTTATCAGGTGCAATTGCCATCATTAAGAACTTACCTTGTCCGAATTCCGCTTCCATAATGGCAGGTCGCCCCCCACTTTCCATCAACACGTCAAATCCCTTTTGAGAACCGATGACTTCCCAAACAGTAGGCCAGCCTTGATGTCCCCAGCCTTTAAACGTTTTCTCAGTTATACGGTTTGGTGCGTTAAAAAGCGGATGGTCTGCTGCCAATATTTTAACATCTGGAAGATCCGCGTCAGTCCGAACACAACTCAGTCCAGGTGGCAACCAATCCACATTTGCTTCGTTCTGATCAGCTTGGGTCGGTTCCCAGACGACACCACCATTTTCGACGAAATCCTGAATCGCTTTTGCATTCTTGTCGAGGTTTTGGTGAAGTTCAGCATTGTTGGTCACCATGCTACCAATTAAGAAAGTTCTATTTTCCGCTTTGAAAGGTAACTTCCCACCTTCAATCGACTTGGTCAAATCATCGTACTCAACTTTGAATTCATCCAGTGTCTGACGCAACGCGTCAACCTTTGTCCACTGGTCAGCAAAATCAACAAGGGCAATTTGAGCAGCTTTTACAGCCATTACACTCAAAACGAGGTTCAAAATACAGAGCCATGCAAACAAACGGAGAAACATAAGTTAGTCTCCTTTAGTTAGGCAACACCCTCAAAAAACAAAACATGTTCTTGAATTACACACTATTTGGCTTTGTGCAGAGTGCATATACATAAGGTGAGGTCAACTGCTGGTTTGGCACGCGAAGTGCTGCCAGTAGGTTGCCAACGATTATATCTGTCAGATTAACACACTTGCAAAGCACTTCATGTCCCCATCCGCCAATGACTGCCCGCCACGGCGAATAGTCAACGACACTCAATTTTAAAGGACCACCTGTATATCCGAATTCTGTAACCTGAAACCCAGCGTCACGCAATGCCGCAGCGAGATCTGCTGGAGGAATCACTTTATGTGTCGCGAGGAGTTTAGGACTCGCGACGCGGGCTATCGGCGTGTACATACCTCGCAGGTTTGGGGTTGTTGTGAGCATTGTTCCACCCGGCTTGAGTAGGTTGTACATCTCTTCCAAAATCGCCTGTGGTGTCCTGAAATGTTCTATTAACCCCATCGAATAAACAAAATCATACGCTGCCTGCTGATTCTTGGCAAAAGTAAACAGGTCTTCACATACAATTGTGCCGTTTACGCCTGCAAGCGCAAGATTACGTTGGGCGAGTTGACAGCCCAATTCTGAAAAATCGACGCCATAGCAGTCGCTCTCATAGTTTCGGGCGAGATAGGGAAGCCACAACGAATCGGCACATCCCAATTCAATTAGTGTTGGTTGTTTGATATCTGCCAGGGCGCGGTGAAAAAGTTTAGCAAGTTGGCGGTTCGCGACATAAGCCCAACGTAGGTGCCGAACTTTATGCTGTTGTCCATCCCAGAGCGTCGTCCAATAGGATTCATCCGTCAAGGGTGTAACTTGCGAATCCATCTAACTTTCCTCCAAGAGCACCGCGCCGTGTTCCAAAATAGGACAGAGATCACAGAGTTTGTCAGCGCAGTAGTTTTTATATAGACGGATAATCCCTTGTTCGATTTTGGCTGTCGGTTTTAGGTGTCGCATCTGCTGTGTTTCAGTGAAAATCTGCTTATCAATTTTCTCAATAATATTATTTCCGGTCGACTTCGGAGCAGCACTGTAAAGTTTCAGGATAGCCTCTTGTAGTTTTTGACTACCTGACTCAACTGCCCACATATAAGCAACCGGTAAAATTTTATTGACGATAATATCCGTAGCCCTATCCTTCCCAATCAGGACTGCTTTTCGGGTACCACCTGTCCCAAAATTAAAGTGCATCTCCCAATAGCCTGTCGGTTCAAGCATCAACAGTGTACGGAGCTCCTTAATGATAGTTTGTAATGACCTTAGCGTTTCTGCAGCTGCTGCCTTTTCACAGGTCGGCAGAAAGTGCATCATTAGGCTGCCCTGACAGTTATGAATTAATTTGCCTATTGCGGCAATGCGTCGGGCGGGATGATTAACGGGTCTACCTGTAGAACTCCAATGTGCCTCCGTCATACGTGTAGGGAGTTCAGCATATTCTGAAGTGCTCCACAATTTTTCCAATGTCACGATGCTTGGATCGTTTGTCACCTCAGTTGGTAGCGGTTTTTCCCGTTGTGAAGGCAAAAGTCCAGCGACTCCGAAAAGAATCGCCTGAATCTCCAACTCCGATTTCTCATCGAATTCTATGAAAGGGACGTGTTGTGCCAATTCGCGAAACGGCTTGCTGTTGCGAGCATATCCCAGTGCCTCCATGATTCCTTCATAGAGGAGTTGCTCGAAATCGAGCCGCGTTCTTAGCAGACGCATCGACTCTGCCTTTTCTAAAAAGCGTTCACGACCTAACGATTCAAAAACACTCTTCAGCACCTCCATGTTCAACAGCTTCCCAGTAACCCGACAGGTCCCATCTTCTGTTGCTGTCCCTTGCGTCTGGTCATACAGATCTCCGATATCTGTAGCAATCCAACTTAGTAGTTCTAAAGTCGGGATACGTTTGCCGTTTTGAAGTCGCGTCCGTAGATTAAAATCGTCGTTAAAGAACACGGCATGCAGAATAACGCGATTATATCTCGAATTGAGATGATGTTTATGTGCATACCACTCCGAAGATAAGGTATGGATTTCTACATCGCCGACATGGAGTTTGCCGTCAATCTCAATTTCAGCGTGCATGAAATCGGGACCTTCGTTATGATTCCAGATGCCAGGTTTTAGCACACGGATTGGACGCCTATCAATTGCCTCCATATTGGTGTCGAAGAACCGTTGCTCATGCCACAATTTCTGGACAAACGCTTCGTCTATTTTATTTAGTAGATCAGGTCTGTAAATCTCATCAATTTCTCTGAACTGTTTAAGGAGATATTCAACTTTGGCTATATCATTCATATATATTTTCGTCTGAGTCGACTTATTTTGCCCCCTGAATTTCGTTCAGTAGTCTTTGTGTTGCGATGTGCGGTTCAGGATGCGAACTAACAGCAGAGATCACAGCGATACCATGAGCTCCTGCCCGAATTACGTCACCTGCGGTTTCGATACTAATACCACCGATAGCGATAACAGGACACGCTGCGATGTCGCACATCCTACGAAGTCGCTCCAATCCCTTAGCCATTTCTGCATCGGGTTTTGAAGTGGTGCCGTAGATAGGACCAAATCCGATGTAATCGGCACCTTCTGTGATCGCTTCGAGTATTTTTTCCTCGGTTCTGGCAGATGCCCCGATGATAGTTTCGGTAGGCAGCATTCGTCTCCCAATGGAGACAGGCATGTCGTCTTGCCCAAAATGCACACCTGTTGAACCGACAGCTAAGGCAATGTCCGCTCTATCATTTACAATTAATGGCACTTTGTGCTGCTCACATATTGACTGCATCGTTTGTGCTATCGCTACCAATTCGCGGGTGGTTCCGTGCTTTTGCCGAAATTGCACTGTATCGGCACCGCCTTGGATTGCCAGCTCCGCCAGTTCCATGTGTGTGAATCGGGATTGTAGAGTCGTATCTGTAATGACGTGAAGGACGCCAATGTTTTTCATGTTGGCATGCTACCCAAAATGTGATAGATTATAGTTAACTCATTTAATGTACAATTTAGTATATCACATTCAGGAGACACTTTGTGAATAATTTGTTATTTCAATCTGGGGACAAGGTGCTTTTTATTGGGGATAGTATAACGGATTGTGGTCGCCGGGATGCACACGCACCGTTAGGCCATGGTTACGTCCGCAAGATAACGGAACTTATCACAGCAAAATATCCCGAACGGGATATCACCTATGTCAACAAAGGTATCAGCGGAGACATCGTTGAAGGTTTAGAAAGTCGGTGGGACATTGATGTGATCGCTGAAAAACCGAAATGGCTTTCGGTGAAAATCGGCATTAACAATGCGAGTCGGCAGTATGGCGAGGGGGTCGTTACAGAAGCGTATCTACCCGTTTGGGAGGCGTGCTATCGACGGATACTCACACGCGCAAAAACCGAATTAGACGCATCACTTTTTTTGTTTGAAATTTTCTATATCGAAGAAGACGTTGATATGCCACGTCCATTGGCTGTAGATGCTTACAACGAGAGCATTCACAAGCTCGCAGAAGAATTCGATGCCCGGTTAATCCCGACAAATACGGCTTTTGACCTCGCTGTTGCTGCTCGTCCGGGTGCACTTTGGACCACCCAAGACGGTGTTCATCCGAACGCGGAGGGGCATACCTTGATGGCGTTAGAGTTCCTCAAACAGGTAGCGTGGTAATCCCCCATCGCGAGGAGTTTTTAATAAAGTTTCGGAAAAGAATGGAATTTATTGTTTTAGCAGAACTGCTTCAGCCTGACGTTTTAGGGTGTCAATGAATTCCTGTTGGCGTTGGGCATTATATTGATTGGCAACCCTCCGAGCGTCCGCTCGATTCCCCCAGTAGAAGGATAATCCGACTAAAGAAATGCCAGCACAGTCTACGTATCGGCGTTCATGAACAGCATCCGCAGCGAGATAGATGAATGTTCCGCTCAGTGCAGCTGCAAGAAGCCCCTCCTTCACTTTTCCAACATAAAGTTGACCTGTCCCTGGAATAATTGTAGAGAGCAGTCCTGCCACTTCGGGAGACTTGAAGGATAGGGGTGTTTCATTGAAGAGGATGTCTGCCAATTGACTCGCATTTTTTTTTCGGAGGGCATTGGTCCCAAGCTTGTTCGTCTGCCGAAATTCTGCGATAGCCTTGTTCCAATCGTAGGTGTAAACGAAGCACCAACCACGCAAATAGTGTGCTGCTGCTGTAACGTCCGCATCCTGGTTTGTGTGTAGGAGTTCAAAGAGTGTTGTCCGTGCGAGTGAATATTGTCCAGTATCAAACTGGATCTGTCCAAGCATCAATTGGCTCTGAAACCGTAGCGTTGAATTGGGATGTGTAGCTGGAAATTCTTGAAATAGCCGCTCCGCCTTTTGGGTAAGGTTCTGATGATAATAGGTTTGGGCAATTCGGTAGTCGGCTACATCTTTGAGTTGGGTATCGGGTTGATAAAACAGGATCCGTTTATAGGCACGTCTCGCTGCTTGATAATTGCCCGACGCGAAAAGTTGTTCTGCGTAACGGTGCTGTTGACTTCCGTCCTCAGGGACGCTGCTAATTGCGAAAGCTATGATAGAGAGATACAAAGGCAATACTGTCATGCTCAAAATCTGGACCGCCACAGGACCAATCTCGGGCTGTCTTTCAGTGTCGATGTTGCCCCGAATAATCCTGAATCCCTAATTTCCTGTTGAATTTGATTCCGAAAACGCTGTTCGTGCTGCAGATTGAATGTTTCCGCGGCTCGGATCCCCCGATAGATGCTATTACCATAAAAGACCGCCCCAAGAACTGCCACAGGGACAGCAACTTCATAGCGTTCTTCGCTGATATAATAAACACTGGCGCTACCTAACACTGCCACGCTCATAAAGGCATAAAGTCCATCCACAGTTTTTCCGCTGTAAATTTGTCCGCTCCCCGGCATCAACGCTGAAAGCACACCAGCAACCGTTGGTGAACGGCGAGGTAGCGTATCAACGTTATTTACCATTCGTGCTAATCTCGCACTGATTTTAGCAAAAGGACTATCTGGATAGGCTGAAAAGACCTCATTCCATACCCTCCCTGCTTCTGTCCATTCGCTTTTATCTATATGAAGCATCCCAATTGTAAAATGCGCGAGTGGTGATAGGTCGCTCCTCTTATGCTTGGTGAGGAAGTTTTCGAGTGCGGCAATCCCTTGCTCTCTATCCCCTAACAAGATGTGACACTGGGCAATGTTGTTTGTAGCACGTTCAACAAGCGAGCTATTTGGATAGGTATCAATCAGAAACTTATAGGCAGAGATTGCTTTTTCCAATTGTCCAGCGTTCTGGTATGATGCGGCAACACGAAAAGCTACGAAATCGATACGTGGGAGATTAGGATGTAGAAAGAGGATCCGTTTGTATTCGTGAGCAGCATTGAGGTAATCGCCTTCCTGAAAGAGTGAGTCCGCAAAATCAGATACCTGTGCTGACACAGGTATCGGGAGCACACATAAGAAAATCAAAGCCGAGGCTACGAGAAGGTTTTTCATTCGGTATCCAATTGTTTTTCCACGTGTTGTTTAGTAACTGCCCAAACGCGATTACCAATATCGAGGAGTTGTGGGGCAAAACGGGAGTTCGCAATTTCGTTTTTAAAGCCGTCACCAGCATAACTGTTAAGGAAGATGAGGGCGAAGGCGATTAAAAGCCCGCCTGACGCGACGCCAAAGCAAAGTCCAAGGAGGCGATTTAGCCAGCCCAAAACTCCTTTTTCAATAATTCGTTGGATGCGTTCAAAGAGGGTATCAACTATAATAGAGGTAACGACAATTAGGACGACAATACTCACCCATTTTGCGAAGGTCGGATTTTCTATGAATTTTTGGAGGTATGTTGCAAGGGAATGCCAAAATTGACAAGCGGTCGCAAAACCGGCACCCAACGCGAATATACCCCAAGCACTCCGAGTAAAACCCGCTCGGTAACAACTCAGTCCGGCTAATGCGACAAGAATAAGGATACCGATATCTAATTTTGTCATCGTTGGTATTCTGCAGTATGGGGAGATTGGGATCTATGTCTAGAACGCACCTGCTAACGGTATTTCCGTCAAAGTTTGCTCACATACCTCTTCAATTGCGTTCTCTATTGGGGTGCCGTCGCTTAGTTCGTGAAGTAGCTCACGAATCTTCGGGAAACCGAAATGTTGGATGAGAAATTCTGCTATCGCTGCAGATTGGATATAAGCTAATTTCCGAGATTTTGCTGGAAGTTGGCTAAAGGGTTCGCTCAATTCCGCAAAGGAAAACAGGGATTTTTTCTTAATCGCGTGTTCCAACTCAAACCGTTCGGATTGGAACATCGGACGTGCTATGCTTCGTGCGAGTCCTTCATTGAGCCATATAGGGCAATGCCCGTGTGCTAAGTAATGGATTAATAAATGTACCCACTCGTGCCGTAGCAGGGAATAGAGAATATTCAAAACTGGCTCACCAGCAGCACAATATACCAAGTGAATGCTTCCGTCGTAACATCCACCCGCCCACTTCGGGAGAGCACTTTGGGACGCAGCAATACCATTTGTATTGATAATCGAGATCGGTACTGGGACGATGGGATAACACCCAAACATTTCACCAAGTTCAGCGTGGGCTTGATGAACAAGCCGATAGATATTCCAGACCGTCTGTGGTTCCATCACGGAATGACAAGTGAGGTTGAAAAATTCGGAATTTACGATCTGTTTAGGTGGTGTTGTGGGTTCGTCTTGCAACCGTTCGAGCAACCGTTCGAGGAATTCGTGGGGAGGCGGTTCACGAAAATCGTCCAGACAAATCAATGCATCGTAACATGCTTTCTCATCAAGGATACGTGCTTTACGTCTAAGTGCTGTGGGTGAATCCGGACATAATTGCAGTGCGACATCAAGGCATGCTAACGCCTTATCCCACTGCCCAACCATTTCGTATGCTTTCGCGAGGTCCGCATAGATATAGTGATGCTGTGCTGCACCTAATCTCAAGCCGGCGAGGTAGTGTTGGATGGCTTCAACGTAGCACGCTTGCCCATAGCTGAGCGTTGCCTGTTGAAAATGTGACAAAGCCAGCGAACTGGTATGATTTAAGTACACTGCCTCTATAAGGAATGGAAGTGCATTGAAGTGTGCATCCCCAATGCACAGCACAATCCTTCTCCTACGTGACAATTAACGTTTAATGTTGACGACTTTAAAACTAACTTTACCGCATTTTAGCGTAGAACCCGATTGAACGCGAGTCTGATTTTTAGCGTGGATGCCATCAACATAAGTTGCATCGGAACCGCCTAAATCTGTGACATATACATCGTCATCTTTCTGTTCAAACCGGACGTGCAGACGGGAAAGCGTCTGGAGTGTGTCGTAACGTTTCAACTCTTCCGGGGATGCAGTAGTCGACTGCCCCTCATCCCAATTCTCTACTGCGTCTGGGTCGGGTAAGGATGCGTCAACTTGCATGATTTCAGTAGTCTCGCTACCCATACCTTGCTCCTCATAAACGGGTTGCGCTTGCAGCCCGTCGATGGAAACTGTCTCCGGTGCTTCGCCCCGAATTTCCGCCATCACGCGTGCTTTCGCCCGTTCTTCCGCCCCAGGTCGCGGCATAATATTTTCCCGCTCCTCGAAGCGGTAGTGTGCGAATTCAACCAACTGTTTTAGGGGTTGAAGCTCCGTCAAACTATTAATATCCTTCAGAAGACGTTTTTGTTTACGTGATAATTTTTCGTTTTTAAGCCATCGCGTATAAACTTCTAACATCTCTGCTTTTTTCAAATCATCCGCAGAGATATTAAGCTTCCGCGATCTCTTCCAAAAACGCATAAGGGTTAATCCTCCAATCAATAAAATTAATATATCCACTGGATACCTTTAGCAACCAAGATTTTCCGCAATTCTTCGGTGCACCGAAAGATCCAAATCTTTACAGTGCCATCTTTCCGATTCAGAATTCGGGCAATCTCAGCAATACTGTAGCCTTCCAAGTGCCGCAGCATCCAAGCAATACGATGATTGGGTTTCGTCACCTGTTCAAGTGCCCCCTCCAAGATCCTTTGTGCTTCCGCAGCTTCGTATTCTTGTTCGGGGCCAGGACGTAAATCCTCATATTGACTCAACGGCTGTTCATCCTCATCGGGCAAGCCACTGAGCGGGCGTTCTCGAATTCGATCCCGTTTGCGTATTGCATCGATGATCGTATTTCGAGCCACTGTATTTAGCCATGCTTGAAAACTGCCCTGTTCTGTGTCCCATTTGCCCAGCTTTTGCCAGACCTTGATAAACACATCCGAGGCTACTTCTTCCGCATCTTGGTAGTTCCCAAGCATTCGATGGGCTTTGTTATACACCCACTTATAATGCTTGTCGAACAATTGCCTAAACGCAGCATCATTACCCGCTTTCGCTTGCGTCGCGAGATAGGTATCTTCGACAGCAGATAAGTCGTTAGATATTTGGCGCGCCATTACTATCTGCTCCTTTACCTATAATATCCATATAGCAGGCTAAATGATATAACGTAGATATATTCAATTGCGTTTCAAAATATGTAAAAAAATTATGAAAGAAAAATGGCACGCCTTGGAGGATTAACGCGCATAAACATCTATAAACATCTTAAGAAAAAAGTTATCATAATTTTACCTTATTTTTACATAATGTGTCAAGAAAAAAACACGTTATGTATGACTTCGGTTGATTTTTGATGCTTTTATGCGAAATTTCTGTGCCAAGTGTGCTAACATCTCAAAAATTCCATGTCAGATAGCACTTCTTCCAACACTACTGTAGCATAACCACCTGCAGGTAGTGTGAAACTGAGACGGATGCCTTCGTTGTTAACCGCGGAGACTTCAGGGCAGGTCATAGGCATTCGCAGTGGTCTGCGCGTCCCGGGTAATCGGATACCCACAACTTTACGAAACTTTTCAGGCCGAACTCCCTCGTCTGCGAGAAGGGATGTCTCCAAGGTTAGCACGTCGTTAGCTGGTAGACGCATTTTATATCCGAAAATTGGTCCTGATGGACTAATTTCAAGGGCATCTGCTCGATGTTGTTCAATGCTTGCGTCTGTAACGAGAAAGGGAGCACCATTGCTATGCTTTACCGCAAGGTCGCCTTCAAGAAGTTTTCCTAAATGAGGTGAGCGTTTCTCCAATATACAATTGAACAGATATGCCTGATACGCCGACAGAAATAGTTTGCGGAGCCGGTGAGGAATACACTTTACGGCTTTCTCGGCGGATTTCCGCTCTACTTCCCGTTGTATGCGGCGTGTCACATCGTTGGATTGCGGTGTGTCATCTGCAAGCATATAGCGGACAACCGTTTCCCATTCTGATTTCATTAATGCCTTACCAATCAGATGCGAGTCGTTTCTGTTTCCGAATCTTTGTACGCCAAACCGGTTCGGGACACCTTCGGTTGCCAATCGCTTCATGTTTGTTTTGACTATTGTGAGGCGGTCTTGAGCGAAATCTCGGATTGTAATTTGAAAGCGGTTGCCGCGGAGATGCCCTACTCTCAATTTATGGGCATGCCGTTCTGCCCATAAGATTTCAATACGGGAGTGTTCAACCCTCAAAATCCGTTCTGGTGGAACACCTTCGACAGACAATACCTGTGTTGAGACTGCGTTTTTATCTTTCAGTCCAGCATAGCCGATGTTTCTGGAAGGCACTTGTAGTTCTCGCGCAATTCGGTTAATCGCCTCTAATGTACTCAGGTTTTGTTTCCGAATGGCAAAAAAGGTATGTGTTCCAGCACGTGAAGGTTCATAGAGCGAAAGTTCTTCAACGATGAAATCTTCTGGTGCTATTTTTAACATTTTTTGTTTGCTTTTATGGAGATTTTAGGATGATTTAGACATTATAGATCGGCGAGGTTAGGAAACCTCGCCAGCGGCACAAACTAAAAGTTTGTAGGACAGCAGGTTCGGGAATGTTTACTTATTTTTATGATTCACCATAATTGCGAAATTTTATTCGTTCACGAACGGTTATTTCATTTACGAAAAACGCGTAATTTCTATTCCATTATAGACGCTGTTGTCCTGTTTGTCAAATCGTGAGTGGTGGGAATATTTGTTTGCTATATCCCATTAATTATGGTATACTTAATATACTAAGGTATCTATAAAAAGGAGGGAAAAATGGCTTACATAATTTGTGAACCGTGCGTTGACGTAATGGATACCGCATGCGTTGATGTATGCCCAGTTGACTGTATACACACCACGGAAGGCGAAAATCAACTTTATATCAATCCTGATGAATGTATCGACTGCGCTGCCTGTGAACCGGCATGTCCTGTTGACGCCATCTCAATGGAAAGCGATGTGCCTGCTGAGTGGCAACCATTTATTGAGATAAACCGTAAATTTTTTGAGACTTTCGTTAAACCCGAAACATCGGATAGCGCAGACGGCGAGACGGGAACAACTGGGAGAGGAAAAGAACAGGGCATTCCCGAAGAATTCGCACAAATACCAGAGGTCCCAGAATCCAGACTTCGAGCACCGCATAATGTTTTTACGATGCTCTCTCAGCCTTTTCTCGGTGCCTTTTCAGCGAAATTTAAAGCACGACTTGAGGAGATGGCAGGAAATCCGATTGTCTTTAGTTCAGCTGTATCAACAGGCATTAACTGTCTAATCAACATAACACTCTATCCGCTTATTCTGTTTTTAATCAGTATACGCGGGCAAGACGCCGGTCTCTTCGCCAGTCAAGGCAATTTGATGATCTTCTTAGGGATAGTTATCGCGATTGTAGAAGGGATTTACCGGTTTAAAGATGAACTCAGTTCAGAAGCGGAACAACCGCGTTATGGTGCGGCGTTCTATGGTTGGGTTCCCTCATTGATCGCTTACCCGATACTACTCGGCTTACGTTCTGCTATAACTGTCACACCGGGCGGTGAGCGTACAACAATGCCTGGATCGGTAGATACCGCTGGTGCTGTTTATTCGGATGACGTGCGCGAACGTTACAGACGCTACGGCATGGTAAATCGCGTTACAGAAATGGCAAACCATTATGAAGTTGAGATTGAATTCCCAAGATGGGTGCCCAATTTCGCTGGGAAAAAAGAGTATGACCTTCCAGATCTAATGCCGGATTACGCCTATGAGATTAACCTCAGTTCACCCTATATGCCTGATGAAACCCCGTCCCCTGAAAGTGTTTTAACTGTTCAAACGCAGTTGGACGATCCGAGATTCGCTCCTGTCTTGGGACGCGCGAGTTCATTCCCCAATGGCTTCACAAACACCCTACCACTTTCAGGGCAGCCGGAAGATTTTCAAGCGATTTATCGAAATAAAGTACTGACAATCGTCGTTGCCAAAAATGGAAGCTGCGAAGCACTTGGAATTGAGCCGACCATCCATTACGCGAAACTGAAGGGGTAGTGAACCTGTAAATACAAGATATGGTTGACAATGAGACGCTTGTCGCTTGGGATAAGCGTTACCTCTGGCATCCATTTACTCAGATGCAAGATTGGCTGACAGAGGTGCCAGTGATTATTGAACGCGGCGAAGGATGTTACCTCATTGATACCGCCGGAAATCGGTATATTGATGGCGTTGCATCTATGTGGACGAATGTCCATGGTCACAATTGTCCTGAGTTGAACACCGCGCTCAAAACACAACTGGATAAGATTGCACATACCACGCTACTTGGCTACAGCAACATTCCCGCGATTGAACTGGCAAAAAAATTGGTAGAGATTACGCCGGTAGGGCTTAATAAGGTGTTCTATTCCGATAACGGTTCAACCGCTGTCGAAATTGCCTTAAAGATGGCGTATCAGTACTGGCAACACAAGGGAAAACCGCAACGGAAACTATTTATCCATTTTGATAAGGCGTATCACGGAGACACGATAGGTGCTATGAGTGTCGGAGGTATTGATAGTTTCCACACAACCTTTGATTCCCTCCTTTTCAAAGGGATCCGCGTGTCTGCTCCCGAAACCTATCATTCTACCTGTGCTGATGACGCTGCGGTTAAAACTCGATGGATAAATGCAGTAGAAAATGCCCTCTCTGAGCACACAGAGCAGATTGCCGGAATCATTTTAGAGCCGCTAATTCAGGGCGCGGGTGGCATGCTTATTTCGCCTCAAGGGTTCCTGAAGGAACTTGTTGTATTAGCGAAACGGTGGAATACACTTCTCATCGTTGATGAAGTGATGACCGGTTTTGGGCGTACCGGCAAAATGTGGGCATGTGAACATGAAGGGGTCACACCCGATCTCTTATGCACAGCAAAAGGACTCGCCGCAGGCTACCTTCCCCTCGCCGCAACGCTAACTACGGACGAAATCTACGATGCTTTCCTCGGCGAATATAAGGACCTCAAGACCTTTTTCCATGGACACACCTTTACTGGTAACCCGTTAGCGTGTGCTGTCGCATTAGAAAACATCGCCATTTTCGAGCGTGAGAATCTTCTTTCCCGACTCCAACCTACCATTGAACACTTCAAAAACCGACTCCAAGCATTCCACAAACTCCCGTATGTCGGTGATGTACGTGTATGTGGACTTGCCGCAGGCGTAGAGTTAATGAAAAACCCAGACACCAATACGCCTTATCCGTTTGAGGAGAAGGTAGGTATCCGGGTCTGTAAAGAAGCACTCACCCGTGGCGCGATACTCCGACCACTTGTCAATACTATCGTCCTGATGCCACCATTGCAAATCCCGATTTCAGAGTTAGACACGCTTCTGGACACCGTTTATGCGTCAATTGAGGCAGTGACACAGTAGGAGCACAGATGGGCTTTATGCTATAGGGCATAACATGTCGGAAATTCTGATCGTGTCTTGACACAGCAGAAACGCATAGTCCTCTTTTCGGTTGATGGTTGGTAAATTTCAACCATTCAAGACGAAGGGATCCGTTAAAAAAAATAGGGCGGGTTTGAAACCCGCCCACGATTGCCAAGCCTGTTAGAAACCTGCTCGACTCACTGCCGTGTTTTGTGCTCTGTCTGTTACCTGAATGATAATAGTGTGTGCACCTTCGGGGAGTTCACCGGTTTCCAGTAAAAGGTTTTCCTGCTTGGAATCGAAGATGCCATCTTCAGGAAAGATTGCTTTCCAGTGTTCATCACTGTCAATTTTATAGACGGCTTTTTGAATTGGTGTGCTCACATCCATAACGTCACAGGCAATTTTGTAGGTACCATTGCCGTTTGCATTGACCTGAATTTCTCCGATAGAGGGTTGGGTGTTATCTATATCAAACGGCATACTCACCTTTTCAACAGATTTCGCCCAGCCAACAGGATTGCTGAGTTTGTCAGTTGCGGCAACTTTCACGGTATATCGTCCATCTGGAACAGTGGTAATATCCCACTCATATTCCGCTTTGGACAATTCTTTTTTTAGGAGCCGCCAGTTGCTCTCAGTAACCGCTTTGTAGTAGATGTTGTATTGCAATGTATCATCATTTGCATCTTCCACTTTCCAAGTAACTTTCCAGTTTTTAGAAGGCGTGCTATTTCCACTACTGGATCGACCACTATCACCACCGCGCGCACCGGGCGGAGGTAATCCACCTCCAGAGGAACGGCGTCCTTGATCCCTGTTGCCACTGCCACTGCCGTCATCTACTTCAATGCTGGTAAACCGCGGTTCAACATTGGTCTGAACGGAGGCAAGCGTTACTTTCTTCAAGACAGGCGTTTGCGCGGTATCGCTGGTGGTGAACTTGGCGCGCCATTGGATATATTGCGCGTCTGCGTTCGGGACCTGAGATCCTGCAGCGGTTGTGAGTTCGTCTGACCAGTCGTTCCATGTGTCATCCGGTTTTTTGGTATTGCCAGTGCGGGTTGAGAAGGTGATAGCGGTTCCTTCTGCCATTTCGCCTTCCCATGAGAGTTTGCCCCAACGGGATAGACTCTGTGCATCGTGAACTGTTGACTCAAGTGTACCTTCTTCAACGTAAGTCGCTGTGAGTGTAAAGAGTTTACCCGGATTTCCGGTAGCAAGGAGTGTTCGCGTGTTTCCGTCTACCTCTTTTTGGTGTATCGCGATGATTTGGTTCGCAGAACATTTTCCGACTTCAACAGAGTCTCCACTCATCGGGTTGACGCGGTAAAGTTTCCCGTCATCTCCGGTACCTACAAGGATTTGGGTATCGCTTTCGATAACAATCGCCAAGATAAGCGGCTCTGGCGAATTCCAAATTGGTACAACAGTCCCGTCCGATCGAATTTTGTAAATGTTAGATTTATTTTCTTCGGGCGCGCCGCCCCCAGGCGGTGGTGGTCCGCTGGGTGTCGGTGGTCCATTTTGACCGCGCCGACCTCTTGGGGATTCAGCGGGTGCTGATGTAACAACTGCGGCATAGAGGTTTCCTTGGCTATCCATTTCAAGCGCACGCACCTCTTTCTCTTTGGCTTGATAGATTACCTTCGCTGTGCCATCCGCCATAACGTGGTAGATAATCCCGTTTTCGCTACTGCCTGCATAGAAACCGTTTTCTTGTGCCAACAATGTCATAATGTTTTTCTCTTCGGCATCAAAGAGGACACTGGATTCACCTTCGGGTGTGATTTTGTAAATTTTACCATCAGTGCCTGTTGCGGCGTAGAGATTACCTTCATCATCAAATTGCAACGCCCATACATATTTATCGCCTTCATTGAGGATGGTTGTTGGAGGTGTTGTAGCGTCAGTGATTTTGTATATCAATCCATCGGGTCCTGTACCGGCGTAGAGGGCATCGTCGGGTCCAATAGCGAGACTGTAAATTGTAACTTCGGGTGAGTTATAGTAGAGTTCGGCAGTGTCGCCATCTGCGTTAATTTTGTAGATTTTTCCTTCGTTCCCGGTTCCGGCATAGAGATTTCCAGCTGAATCCTCAACGAGCGCCCAGACTTGGGTCTCCTTCAGCTTTGTGAAGGCATCAATTTTGGGAGACAACATAACGTCGCCGTTGCTGGTCATTGACAGGTTTTTCGGTTTGCCTTCTTCAAAGTCCGAGTGATGTTGCTGTTGCCACAGGGAAGTTTTGACTGCAAGTGCGGCATTCGCGAAAATAAAAACAGTTAAAATAAGACTCCAAAAGGAGATGACACGGCGCATTGGAAATACCCTCCTATAGGGTTATTTAGGCGAAACTTGAAAGGTCACGTTGCAAGTTGCCAAATTTAAGTTTTTGTATGATTTATAGTGAACTATAGAATTACCTTTAGGGCGGCGAGGTTAAGAAACCTCACCAGCAGCGGTTGTGTAGTTTCGCTGCGACCATTTACTGAAATGTTCATTTATTTATATAATTCACCATAGTTTTCACTGGCACGTAGAGATACATTTCCGTATGTCCATCCTACCGCAAGTGTAAGCAGAAGTTAGATGTTTCCGCCCTATTGTGCTTTTCACTATTCAGCGTTCCTGTCAACAACAAATCGAATGATGCCGCTGCCATAGACAACGTAGTCGGTGGAATGTCTGTCAATATGTAACGTTGTTCCTGCAGTGTACCCACTATCGCCAACCTGCTTCGCGGTATTCATCACAGACATAACTGAAGGCGGCAAATTCTCGAATTCTTCACCTTGGACAGTGAGTCCCGGTTCGGGAACAAACAGTTCCATAATAATATCGGTGTTACGCTCGCCGCGTTGCAACAGCTTGATGAGCTGGTTGATGTTCTTATGGCGGAAATTCAGGGGAGCCCGCGAACGTTGCCACGACTCGTGAAAGTTCCCATTTCCGGCAAGGAGCATAACAAGCCCGTCTGGAGCATCCTTCGGAATTGTAATCGTTCCGGTCTGCACTATAGGTGTTTCGAGGTAGGGCTGCAAAGTCATTTCTACCTCAACAGTGTCTCCAGGACGATAGCGGAGTTTATCCACGCGGAGGCTCTGAATTCTCGCCGTCCGTCGTTTATCGTCTATCTTCAGATCAAGGGTGACGTTCTCAACATGAACCGTCGTATACGGGTTGATACTGAGTTGGAATAGCGGCAACATGAGCGTCTGCATAACCCCAAACCCTGGTGAGCCACTGGAAGAAAAGATGTTTTTATAAACTAATTCACGCGTTTTGAGGTCAGCGTTTTCTTTTAAAGTGATAGTCGCTCCCATACTGAGCGTGTGGTCATTGAAATAGAAATCAAGCGTATCCAAGAGCATCCAAGCCGGTATTGCAGTGTAAATAGGAGAGAAACTGCGGTGCCGTATCACTTCATAGTATTTCTCGTGCTGTTTTCCGTCGGTTGTTTGCACATTGACATTCACAGGAATATAGCTTGGATGTCTACCGATAATTCCAGCAATAGCAGGGTCTCGATCTTGCACTAACGTGCCAATGGGCTGTGTAGCAGATGCTATTTTGGAGGAGCGGGATCGGCTGGGAAAAATGAAGTGCACATACCCACCCGACAGAGGTAGGTTGACATTGCCTTCTCCGGAGCCAGAGTGTCCATAGGCAAGTAACTCGTTTCCATCTACGTATGTAATGGTTCCATAGCCAAAGAGCGAAACATCACCACGCACATACTCTGTCCCAATTATCTGACCTTCTTCAACGGGTGATTCCTTAACTGGACTTCCACCCCCTGCTGCCTGTACAGGCATAAAATTGAACCGGTCAAAGAGCGGTTTGACCATCCGTATTACGTCCGAGTTAAGCGTTGGAAGTGTGACGGGTATTGGCAACTGTGCTGATCTCATTTGGGAAGGGGCACCGGAGATATCGTCAAACGATATTTCATTGAAGGTAGGTGGGGCATGTGGAATTTTACCATCACCCAAGAGAGACTGTCCGATGTCCAAGCCGTAGTCTTGCGTCGCAGCAGCTGAACCGAGGTTAAAGAGTTGTGCACCTTCGTAACTTAGGTTGGGTTTCATCCCGCGCTTTGCGACTTTGACCATCAATTCAAACGGCGTAACACCACAAAGATTGGAGCGTTCTCTCTGATTAAAGCCCCCAAGCGAGATTGCTCCCATGAGCCGTCCATCAATATACATTGGACTGCCACTCATACCGCCTGCGACCCCAGTGTACTTAAAGTTATCGCTCAGTCCTTCAACCCACACAACGTGCCAACCCGGAATAAAGTTGTATTCAACACTTACAACTTCAAATTCAAATTCTTCAACCGTTGTTCCGGAAAATACTGTATAGCCTTTCCCTTTCATGCCCTTCTTTACTTCAGACAACGGCATAAACTTTTCAGCGTCCCACTCGATCTGCGAATAACTATGAGGTGCAGCTAAGCAGAATACCACAAGCGCGCAAAGCAAAACCTTTTTCACAACATTTACTCCTCTCTGAACTATTAGAGATCTGTTTATATTCTGACAAAATCTCACGTGCAAATTAATTGAATCGTTAAAGTTATCTAATTCGCCTTTTCGCTATTTAATCTCCCAATCAAAGTCTTGTGGTGGGAAAGTTTGTGGATCCTTTTATACTGAAGGCAAAAAGGGCGGTTCTGTGTAATATTGAAATTATTACGAGCCTTACAAGTCAATTACTAAAGACGTAATACCTATTATACCTAAGAACGGCTACGGTGTCAACTTGAATTAACAATAATTTAGGGCTATTTAGTTTTCGGTTTATTTGCCATTATGTCCAAAAGTCGCGAGCACAGCTCGCTCCTACAGAAAGAAATTGGGATTTAGAGACTCTTCCTACTGGAGAACTAAACACCCCTGACAAAAGTTAGTTGACACTTATAACACATTGTCAAATACTTAGCCTTCTCATAAACCGCGGATGCGAAACCTTCAGTAGAGGAACAAGAAGGTTTTCTTTTCACCTGTCCTTACGTATCATTAATATTTTGACGTGTGTTTGACTTAAGGGTTTATCACACAAGCGTTGATGAAACAGAAACTGAATCTCGTTATTGTTAAGCAAGTTCTATGCCAATGTTCTAAATAACATGGAGTCGTTGCACCGAACTACCAGTGAAATTCCAACGGCGTTTCACTGTAGTGACTCTAAAACATAGGAAAACATTAGGTTTGTGTAGAGGTGTTAGCGTATTCATCATTTTTTTAGGAACTCTTGCATTGAAGAAGGGGAATTTATTGGCGGTCTCTCTGCTATCAGCAGTATGCAAGAAGTGTGGTATAAAGCGCAAAAATTGCTGTGTTAAACTGATCTCGTGCGAAAGGTAAGGTTGGTTATCGCTTTCCGTCTATGAATCGAGTGATTGCGCAGGGTTCGGCAGGTACTGCTATATTGTATTATTTCAAACTTTTCTCACCGGGTGTCTCTAAAGGCAATTTGTAGTCTTCAACTTTCTGTGAAAAACAAGCTACTTCTTCCTCAAGCGGATTTCGCCGGCAGCAGCGCGCAATTTCAGTAGTGGTCCACCGCTGTTAACCATTCCCTTTATTCTATTTTCGATGTTTCTGTTAGGTTGAATGGGAAAATCGCTTGAGATGTTCCCTTGCGTTTGGGCATCTACGTCAACTGCGATATTGGGATGGACCGTGACATCTATCTCTCCGCTCTCGGATGTGCTCAGCACCCATGGATGTTCTGGTTGTGTTGTCATTTCCGCTCGGATATTCCCCATAGCAGCTGTCAGGTTGAGGCGATTTTTGCACCCGTTGAGTGTAATATCTCCACTCCCATAGGTTTTTCCCCACACTTCACCCTGGATTTCGCCAAGGTGCAGGTTGCCGTCCAACACTTCTACGCTTACCGCCCCCATTAAGTTGTCAACATGAATATCTCCAGAAGATGCAGTTTTGAGCGTGACATTATACTGGCGCGGCACTGTCACACGAACGTCGACAGTGTACCACTTCAATCCCTCTTGCCAATGTTCTCGTCCACGCTTGAACTTTCCTTCAATTCGAACATCTGATTCGGTATCTGCCTCTTCATGTTCAGTTGTGATTTCAAAATCATAGGGTAATTTAGTAATCCATACGAAAGACTTCGGTCGTAGTTCCCGGAACTTTGCTTTCCATTCCTGTGTGTATGCAATATTGATATGATCCTGATCCGTGGTTTCTATATTGATCGTACCAAACTCCAAATCAACTGTTAAATGCCCAGTTGGATTAACGGATAAACCGGATCTATTCCGGTGAGAGTTTCCGGCCTCTCCTACGAATAGAACAAGGGTCGCTACTGATAGAAATAGGAGAGAAAAGATCAGAAAAGCGACTAACCGCTTAGACTTTGTCATTTGAGACTCCTTTTGTCGGTGATGGGTTCATCAATGGGATAACCGAGGTTATGCTATCTTGTGAACACTGATCGGAATCATTTATTCTCGGTTTGCTCCAGTTAATGCCTCGTTCATAGCATCCCGATAGAGACTTCCACCTTTATAAAAAAACGAAAAACCAGATTTTTTCATAAAATCGTTAAGGGGTAGGCTCATAAGCAGCTTTAAGTCTTTTGAAATCACTTGGCAATCTACAGGTGATCCCTTATTCCATCCGCTAATGATCGCCCGTTCCAAGGGTGAAATACTGTCAATGCCTTTAGCGTCACGATGTAGTTTGAGATCGCGATTGAGTACCCAGACGTTAACAAAGTTAGCATTCAAATACTTAATTGTTTTCTTATCAGAGAGGACAACTGCCCTCAGGGTTTTCCCACTCCCTCAGCACGACTCATCCATAAAGGTACCGTCCGCCGAAACGACGTGGATGGGACGGTCAAGTGATTTTGCTTTCTCTACTGCCTTATCTAAAGGTACCCATTCAATTTCTTGTGCTTTGTAAAACTGTCTGGCGAGTACGAGTTCCGCCTGATCCATAGAGATCTTTTCCAAGAAAGTAATATCCGTGGCGACGTCTCCCCCAGCGGTCATTTCAATTTGACAAACCCCGGTAGCAGTTGTGACACTCCCATTTGGGTGTTTTCTATTGACATCGAAGTTAAGCGTGCTTTGAGGGACATGCATCTTAAAGTAAACTAATTCTTGTGCGTGTCTGTCAAGAATGAAACGTCCTGCGAATTGTGAGGGTGTAAAATAGCCATCTTCTAAGACGAACTCGGCATGAATCCGGAACAGAATTTCAGCATAATCGTCGTTAAATGCACGAAGCAATGCCCAACGTCCATCTGCGTCACCACCTATCTCGAAAGTTTTGATACTACCGATACTGATTTTTGTAGTGCCAGGACTGATGTGCATTTTAAATTGCGGCTTCTCTGCAAGTTGCTTGAGCAATTGAAGTGCAGCTTCACGATCAATTTCCCATGCCTTGCCGATAGAGACGGATCTTTTAGGGAGAAAACCCTGAAATACTGACATTGGATAATCTCGTTGTTGTTCTACCTCACTCAGGTTTGTGAGTGACTCCCATTTCAGATGGAAATCTCCACTAGAATATGTAATTGGAGCGATAGATGCTTGGACCTGAATCTGTTCGGGTCGGTTTAACATGAGTCGAATTTTTTGGTGGTTTCCTGACAAAAATGAAGCAGCACAACCAGAAATCAATAATGTTGTACATAATAGAAGTGAGATACTCAATATTTTTCGCATTTTTTTCCTCTACAGTATATCCATTGGAAGTTCGATGCAGAAATATAAGTTTACCGTAAAAAAGGGAATCCTTCTTATTGTTATAGATACAATTGTGGGCGAAAAGATAGAATAATCTAAATTATTTCACTCAGAGGGAAATAAATATTATTTTTCACAAGTGTTTCTGTTGCAAGGTAGGTTAGCTGAGTTGGAAAAGAGGGGAACAGAGATTAAATAAGGTGGATCGGCACGGTTTGGAATGCAGATTACATTTGGTGAGTACGCTGCCAAACCGTGCCCACCTAATCTTACGGATGGTCTACTTTGCTGTTAATTCTGCCCACCATAGCGTCATTGCTTTGCGCTTTGCAGGATTGCTTTCTGCAATGTGGGCATCGTCCAATGGGTGTAATGTTTCGATGTTGTCGAACCAATTCGGGTGGTTACCTTCCTTGCGGATACCTGCCAAGGTTGCCTGTGCAATTGGGAAGTTGACGGATTCTTGTGATAGGTGTTCGAGCTGCAACTTGACTGTGGCGACGACCTGTCCGATGGTTGCGGGATTTTACGGTTATATGCCCACTTCAGATATGTCAGTCAAGCAAGGACATGTCCCATAGGAGAACTGTGCCATACCAATTCTCTGTTGCCAGCGTCTTGCGATCAGGGGAAAAACTTAGACTCCCAACAGCGTCCGTGTTAATGGCGGGAAACATTCGTACCTCTTCATGTTCTACATGGTATAGCCAAGTATCAACAGCACTGGCAGCCGCTATATGCATGCCATCTGGAGAATACGCTACAGCATAAATATTGCCTTTACCGAGTTGCGCTGTTGCTCCAGCTGGCAGATTTTTTTTCGTTGTGGCAACTTGGATTGTAATACCACACTTTTGACACAACGGCATATTTCTGATAAAATCACAGTAAGAAGACCTCACAAGAGAACGGAATCTGTCAAGACATCACACCAAACACTGTTCAGTCGTGATGTCCTAATTACGGTGAGTATTTAAGACAACAATTTTTGTATGTAAGCAATTTTTTTATATTTTTTGTGGAAGGCAACTTTTTGATGTATAGAAAGGTTAATTTCAGGATATTAGCATCCTTTTTATTGATTTTTTTCGCTATACCCTATGATTTTGGGGACGCTCATCCTGGGCGAACAGACGCAAATGGTGGACATTATAATCGCGAGACGGGTGAATATCATAAGCATGGTGTAAAAGATTCGCAACCAGCTGAAATTGATGCTGATTTAGTAGTAAGTCAGAATACCACCGCCAGCGATTCTGAACAGTCTGAATTGAAGTTAGCAGCTTGGAACATCCGGATTATGAGTAATAACAGTCGAACTGATGCCGAATTAATGGCAATCGCAGAAATCCTCGTTGACTATGATTTCATCGCGATTGTGGAGCTGCGCGATGAAGCGGTTTTAGAACGGACACAGAGAATCCTCTCACAGATGGGCGCGGCGTATGATTACCAGTTTAGTCCTGCGGTTGGGCGCGGTGTGAAAGAGCGGTATGCTTTCCTCTACAAACCAGAGCTTGTCAGTGTTATCAGACCAGGGGAATTGTATCCAGATGCAGCGGATGGTACGGACGACTTCATGCGTGATCCATACTGGGCGACCTTTCGTGCGGGTGCGTTCAATTTTTCAGTGATAGCTGTCCATGTCGTCTGGGGTAAAACGGTTGGCGAACGAAAAGCCGAGGTTAAAGCGTTGGCGAACGTTTATCAGTACGTCCAGGAATCCAACGGAGATGAGGACGATGTTCTCCTTGTTGGTGATTTCAACCGCAACCCGACGGACACGGAATCTTACAGCCAAATTATGGCGATCCCCTCGATGACTCACCTGTTTCAATTCCCACAAAAATCCCATATCAGAGACTCCAGTCTTTACGACAATATCTTTTTCCAGAAGAATTATGTTACAGAATACCTCAATAGATCGGGGATCGACAGGTTTGATGAAACGGACTTCGGAAACGACGATGAAGCTGCGAATCTTGCCGTGAGTGACCACCGTCCAGTTTGGGCTGTGTTTAGCGTAACCCAAGATGACGATGGTAGCAATGAAGCCGATAGTTCTTCCGAGTTGATGGAAACATTTAAACCTGCGGATATGCACGATGTCAATGGCGATGGAGTCGTCAACGTACTAGATCTCGTGAGCGTCGCATCCCGGATAGGACAGAATGTGCCGGCAGATGGGGATCCCGCAGATGTCAACGGTGATGGCGTTTTTAATGTCCTGGATTTGGTGAAAGTTGCAGGTGCAATCGGGAATTAGCAGGAAAAGGATGGGAGTTTAAAAACGCTTTTTTGGTTTTCCCATCGATAGTGTGTCAACTTCAAATTTCTTATCAAACTCACATTTACTATAGTCATGTTTTCCCTGTTTTCACTTGATGTTTTTCTTTTGTCGTGCTATCCTTTAAAGAAAACATTTAGGAGTTGCAACCATAGATGTCGAATACGGCTTGCATTCTTTCAATCGACCAAGGGACAACAGGGACGACTGCCCTTCTCGTTGATGTAGAGGGCAACATCATCGCCCAAGGATACCAAGAATTCACACAATATTATCCACACCCCGGTTGGGTAGAACACGATCCAGAGGAAATCTGGGATGCTACCCTACAAGCAATAGATAAACTTTTTAAAGATGATCCGCTGAATATTGTTGCGATCGGAATCACAAACCAACGCGAAACGACCGTCGTTTGGGACAGGCAAACAGGAAAACCGATCCATCCCGCAATTGTATGGCAGTGCCGACGCACTGCAGATATGTGCGCTTCCCTTGAGAAACAGGGCGTCGGTGAAGCGGTAAAAGCAAAGACGGGTCTTGTGTTGGACCCCTACTTTTCTGGAACAAAGGTAGCATGGATTCTGGATCATGTTAGCGGGGCTCGAGAACGGGCAGAACAAGGCGAACTCGCATTCGGAACTGTAGACACTTGGCTTCTGTGGAAATTAACAGATAAAGTAGTCCATAAAACCGACTATACAAACGCATCGCGGACGCTACTCTTTAATATAGACACCCTTTCATGGGACGAAACCCTTTTAGAAATATTCAACGTTCCAAAAGCCATATTACCCGAAGTCGATCCCTCTGCAAGCAATTTCGGCACAACCAGTTTCTATCGCAATTTTTGGCTTGAAACTTTTGGTAAAAATATATCCTTAGATGGCATTCCAATCACAGGAATCGCGGGGGATCAACAGGCGGCTCTTTTCGGCCAATTGTGTACAAATCCCGGTATGGCGAAAAACACCTACGGAACTGGATGTTTTCTCATGCTGAATACGGGTGCTGAAAAGGTTGAGACAAAGACAGGATTGCTGACAACACTCGCCTGTAGTTTAGATGAAACCCCTGTTTACGCCTTGGAAGGAAGTGTGTTTGTCGCAGGTGCTGCTGTCCAGTGGCTCCGAGATGGCATTGAGATTATTAGTAGTGCCCAAGAGACGGAAGAGATCGCAACGCGTGTCTCCGATTCAGACGGCGTTTTCGTGGTGCCTGCTTTTACTGGACTTGGGGCACCGTATTGGGATCCTGAAGCGCGGGGTGCCATCTTCGGTTTAACGCGAGGGAGTACGCGTGACCATATTGTCCGCGCGACCTTAGAGTCGATTGCATATCAATCCGCGGATGTTGTTACTGAGATGTTAAGCGAAACAGCGGTGCCGATTGACCGATTACGGGTAGATGGCGGTGCTGCTGCCAACGACTTTCTTATGCAGTTTCAAGCGGATATTCTGGGAATAGATGTAGAACGACCAGCACAAATAGAATCGACAGGACTGGGTGCGGCATATCTTGCTGGTATTACAACGGGTGTATGGGACAATATTGAAGCATTGGAGACACATCGAGCTGAGCACACTCAGCCAGCAACCGATACACTGGAAGCCAAGGTTTTTTCACCACAGATTGACGCGAACCAACGCAATCAGAAACTCGCGGAATGGAAAAGGGCAGTCCAACGAGTGATGAGTTAACATGCGACTCCAATGGAAATATTCACTTGTTATCAATCTTTGTGTAATAGCAATCCTCGTGGCGTTTTACTTTTTTGATAGTATCCGTGTCCGAAATGAGATGAATGCCCTTCACGCCTTGGGGGCAGAGCGCGGTGCTGAGCTGAGGAAAATCGCTGAAAACACGATTCTTAACGCCGTTGAGAGAGAAATCGAAACTGCAGGAGTATTTGATGCCCAAGGACTGGATCGAGTGCTGAATAGACTGAAATGGGAACATCCAGATATGCGAGATGTACTGAATATCCACGTCTCTTTAAATGATACTCGTGTTCGTTCCAGTCTACTTGTCGGTGAAGCTGCCGTTGATATAAACCTTGATTCCGAGGATCTTAATCAAATTGAGACAAAAGGCGCGACGATACATACTATTGAGGGACAGAACGCAACGGCTATTGTTATTAAATACATGGTCGTCTTGATCGGACCAAAGCCGGTTGAGTTGGAACCGCGCGATTTCAAATACGAACCGATACTCGATGACGGGACGCTGCCCTATGAGGTCTGGGAGAGAGTCTTTGGTAAAGATGTCTATGTGCCAGACGATCCAGTGATAACTGAGGAAAAAAGTAGACGCTGGCGAATGAGGGATCTGGCAAAAGGCGATCTCTATAATTTATGGAAGCAAGGTGAAACCTTGTGGATCCAGAAAGCACTAACCGGTTATATCCAAGTACTTTTCGATGTTCCTTATATCGGTAGGTCAATTCGATATTCACTGCTGATGCACGCGATACTGATCGTAATTGTTGGGGCACTCCTCGTGATTCTGATTGATTTGACAACGAATCATCTGATTATGAAGCCGTTAGAGCGGATGACTGGTATTGTTCAGAGTGCGGAAAGGGGTGATTTATCACCCCAAGAGAACTATTCGTCAGACGAAATTGGGAGGGCAACCTATAACCTCGCAAGGATGCTTTGGCAACTTCGCGATTCCCATTCAAAACGGATAGCTGCTTTAGGGCAATTCGCTGCGGGTGTGGCTCACGAAATTCGGAACCCCTTGAATTCGATTGGTATGACAGCACAACATCTGAAATCTGTTTTTTCACAACCTAAGATTAAACCTGAGGATATTGAGGAAGCGAAAGAACTTTTAGAGATTGTTGACCAAAAGATAATTGAACTGAAGCAGACTTCAGAACAGTTCCTCACACTGAATCGACCAAGAAGATTAAATATAGAACCTGTAAATCTCAATACACTCGTCGATGGGGTGTTATCCGAGTTTGCGCTCGTTGCAGAAGAGGCAAAAGTGCAGGTAATCAGGAACTATGATGAAATCTTGCCTGATATTCCCTTGGATCCAAGCCTGATGCGGCAGACGCTTTTCAATCTTGTGCAGAACAGCATCCAAGCGATGCCGAAGGGTGGCAGTATCTATATCACTACTATGGTTGACGAGACAGATAAGCCCATTCGACAGATAGTTCTTGAAATTCGGGATACAGGTATCGGCATTCCTGAAGATATTCAGGAACAGATTTACGATGCGTATTTTACAACGAAAGATGCTACTGGTGGTATCGGTCTGGGGCTCGCAATCTCTCACCAGATTATAACTGCCCATAAAGGTAAAATCGAAGTCCGAAGTAAGATGGGGATGGGAACGGCTTTTACGATCCGTTTTACACTCAATCCAGATAAATCCGCCTAAAATCATCTGTTAAAATGAGGAGGATCCGGTGATGGCATCAATACTGATTGTAGATGACGACCGGGCGCAACTGACAATTCTACAGCGTATCTTGAAACGCGAAGGCTATACGGTTGAAATCGTTGGCGACAGCAAAGCTGCACTTGAGACCTTAGATAAGCAGATGTTCGATCTCGTTATCAGCGATATGTGGATGTCCTCACGGTTTGAGGGGCGCGATCTTCTTCGGGAAATAAAGCGGACAGACCCTGACCTGCCAGTCCTTATTATGACGGCGTACGCAGAGCTTAACGACGCAGTCAATCTCGTCGCCCACGAGGGGGCGTTCTACTACCTTGAGAAACCTATCCAGATTGATGTTCTGAAACGAGAAGTAAAACACGCTTTGCAGACTCGCGGTGCGCTTGGCGGTCCTGAAGAGGAAAGCGACGCCTCAACACCTGAAATTCAGATTGATGAAATTGTGGGTGAAAGTGAGCAAATGCAGGATCTTTTCAAGAATATGGCACGGATCCTTCACCGTGGCGTCACGCAAGTGCTTATTACAGGAGAGACGGGTTCGGGAAAAAGTCTGATTGCCCGGGCACTCCATAAACACGGAAACCGAAAAGACATGCCTTTCATAGCGATTAACTGTGGTGCGATTCCTGATACGCTCATTGAGAGCGAGCTCTTTGGGCACGAAAAGGGGGCGTTTACAGATGCTGCGCAGCAGAAAAAGGGACTTTTTGAAGTAGCAAACGAGGGTGTGATTTTTCTTGATGAAATTGGGGATCTTCCTGTTCAAACGCAGAGCAAACTCCTACAGGTACTTGAGGAACGTGAGATACGTCGCATCGGGGGAACTAAAAACATCAAAGTGGATGTCTGCGTAATTGCCGCAACAAATAAGGATCTCATTCAAGCAGTTCGGGAAAATGATTTTCGAGACGACCTCTATTTTCGTCTGAATGTTATTCCGATTCACGTTCCAGCACTTCGCGAACACCCGGAGGATATTCCGTTGCTCGTGAATTTTCTCATTCAGAAGTTTAGCAACGAGTACGCCGAAGCTTCACCTAAACAGGTCACACCGCAAGCGATGTCGGCACTCAGGCGGTATCAGTGGCCCGGCAATATTCGGCAGCTGGAAAATTATCTCCGTCGTATTTTTGTGCTCTCAGAAAATGAGGTCATCGACATGGACGAATTGCCGCCGGAGATTTTGGACACCTCGCTGCCGACCACGGATGTTGAGTTTGATATTCCTGAAGAAGGGGTTTCCCTTGATGAAATTATAAAGGAATATGTGTGTAGCGCATTAGCAAAAAGTAACGGCACACAAATTCAAGCTGCAAAATTGCTCGGTATTTCGCGTCGGAAACTTCAGCACCGGATGCAGAAATATGGGCTTCAAAGTCAGGATTTTAAAACAGATGGGTAGGTAGGGGTTCGTTTTTCTTAAGATATTGATTTTAGGTGGGATGTGTCAATTCGATATTGATGATATGTGCTAATATCGTATGATTCGCGTATCAATTTCTTGTGCCCATCGATCCATACCGCCGAGTAGACGTTTGACCGATTTAAAACCGAGTTGTTGTAAAAGAAATGCTGCATCGAGGCTGCGCATACCTCGGTGGCAATAAACTATTACTTCACTTCCCGGTTTAATTTCTCTAAACCGTTTCAGTAACTCACCAAATGGGATTGAGATGGCGCCTTCAAGGTGAACCATCTGATATTCCCATTCTTCCCGCACATCCAATAAAATAAACGGTTCCCCTCTATCCATCATCTCTTTAAGATACCTTGGCGTAATGGTGTACGTATCGGTATCCACGGGTAGAATCGCCTCCACCACACTTGGCGCAGCCTTCGGTAGTTCCCGTTGCCGTGCCTTTGCGGTAAAACGCCACCAGATCTTTCTGAATGCTTTTGTGATATACTTGAACATTTTTCCTTGCTTGAAAGCGAACCGTCAGTTTGCACTATTACTAAGGCTATTTCACACCGACAAACTAAAAGTTTGTGGTACAATACGCCCTCCAAAACCAATTCCCTTGATAATCAACAACATAGATCGTGTTTTGCGGTTCCGATAACTTCTAAGTCCTCATGTCGAACGCACGTTGTTAGAAGTTTATCGTCATTCCTAATGTTGGAACAATTGGGAAGAGTGGCTCTTCCTCAATTTCACAACCAATGACAGCATTTGTCTTTTCATCGCGGACTTCGCTAAACGCGTATTGATCTACATTTGTATGGTTATATAAGTTCAAAATCTGGAAATACCAAGATAACTCCCACCGCCGATAAGGACTCCGTTTGGTAATGCGAAAATCAAGACTGTGGTATGCTGGCATCCTTCGTGAGTGCGTGTCGCCAAATCGCCGGTCACAGGCGATATTACCATTTGGTAAACGGATCTCTTTGTGAATAAGCGGTGTTCTCGGTTCACCCGTATGAAAGCGCCAACTGAGATAGAGATGCCAAGTCGGTGCGAACTGATAATTACTACTGACAGCGAAGGAATGTCGCCGATCATATTGGCGAAAAATTGTCGTTCCGCCTGCGATCTCTTCTGCGATGCCGTACGCATAGCCGAGTGTCCATGCCAAACGATTGGACACCGTGTGCGTCATGAATACATCAACACCTTTTGCATCTCCAGATTCAGGTGAGACGAAAATCTGATTCTGTCGCCCGAACTCGCGAAGCCGCCCGACAAGATTATCAAACGTGATATAGTATCCTTCAACGCTCAACAAGAAATTGTTCGCAGGGGTATACTCAGCCCCGATGATGTAGTGCACGGCTCGCTCGGCACGTCCTACCGTCTCAATTCCATCCTCTACAGGGACTCCCATCAGGTGAACTGGTTGGTGGTAAATTCCCCACGCACCCCGCAAGACGAGATCATCCGTTGGCTTTACCGCAAGCGCAACTCGCGGTCCAATTTCATAACGCTGAATGCCTTGTTGGCGATACAGCTGGTAAAGGTAACGCGCACCGACATTGAGTGCAAGTTTTGGATGCAGCTGCCACTCGTCTTGGAGAAAGGCATTGAATTCGTTTCCGCTATCATCAACATTTGCGAGAATTGGCTTATAGACGTTTATGCCTGCCTGCCGTTCTTGGACGTCGTACTGATATTGCGCAGCTAACCATCGCCACGTTATACCACTATGAAACGTATGTTTTTCAAAAAGGTTTGCTGTGAGCTCCGCTTTTGTTCCCAAAAATCGAAAGTCTCGATCGTCGAAATCCGCCTTCCCTGTGGTTCTATCTTGACTGGACATACCAGTGAATACAAACACATCTGTCCAGTGCGAATCGCCAAATGTATGTCGCCATTTCGCCCAAGCAGTCGTGTTATCATATCGGGAATCCAAATTATTGTCTACATCGTCTACACGAATCCGATTCTTGTCCCAACCGTAAAGTCCGTTGAAGGTAAGTGTATCTGTTGGTGTTACTTGATATGTTAGTTTGCTGTAAACATCGGCATATTGCGGTTTATAGTTTTCGTCGATATCCATCAACATGAGAATCAGATCAATATACCCACGTCGGGCTGACAGGAGCCAACTACTTTTTTCAGTGAGCGGACCTTCCAACATAGCCGTTGCGTTAATCAGGTCTACCCCAAAATTAGCGGCGAATTTTTCGGTATTTGGTGTTTTTGTAGTGATGTCAAAGACGCCCGACATCTTCTCGCCGTATGCTGCAGGGAACCCACCTATGAGTAGTTCGGTGTTCTGAATAAGATCGATACCTATGAGTGAAACTGCACCGCCGAAGTCCTGAAGATGGTACGGATTATAGAGTTCCATTCCATCTAATCTGACCGAGATGTCGTCCTTTTCACCACCGCGTACGCTGAATCGTGCGCTGTAATCGCTTGAAACGACCCCCGGAAAGATATGACCTGCCCGCATCACATCATTGTCTATCAAAGGGAAACGTTCAATTTCTTGTTTAGATAAGGCAATTCTTGCCGAGGTGCCGTCATAAATCGTGAACCGTCCCGGTGTTACAATGATTTTTTCTAATTGTACAGGTTCAGTATCCTCTTCAGCGAAAACCGTGAACTGGCTTAACAATCCAAAAAAAAGGACGTAAACAAAAAAGTAGATTATGCGTGGAAAACGAGTGTTGAATATTCTATCGCCTCTCAGCATCTTTATTATCCTGAATTGCAGTGTCGTAAACACCGCTCTATTGCTGGCAAGGATTCATGTTCGGAGTGTGTTATTAATTGTGGATCTTATTGTGGTTCATTTGCTTTCATTGGAGCAATTATAACATATTTGGGTGGTTGCAGTCAATGGTGAACATGCATCAATTAGGGGTCCTTGGTTTTTGGTTATAAGTTATAAGTCGTTAGTTGTAGCAGTTAGCAATTAGTAATTAGCAGTTGGAATTCGGTGGATAAATTATCTGAATCGGAATTTGTTGGCGGCACCTTGACGACTATAGGATTTACGTGCTAAACTATACATCAACACTTAGTGCTATGGCAGGAATAGGATATGAATTTAATTAAATGGCGATTCACAATTTTATCGTGTGGGTTTCTCTCCTTTTCGATCGTCGGACTGAGTTTTGCTGCTGATGGGTTTGAATATCTTCCCGATGAGGCGACACTCGGCTTATGGCATTTTGATGGGGACAGTGTAGATGACACATCCGATAATGGTGTCAAAGGTGATGTGGAAGGGAAAGCCGTCTGGGACGCGAACCAAGATTGGAACAAAGAGAACAAACCAGGTAAATCGTTCGTTTTTGATGGCAATACGGTAATCTCTCTCGGTGAAGCAAAAGTCCTTATACCGAAAACTGAGATTACAATCGAAGCTTGGGTTTATCCCGAAGACCTGAGTAGTTGGCGACTCATCTTTACGAACTGGGATGGTCCTCCGGGTGCCTATCACTTAGGCGTTCAGGATGGCATCACCAAATTTCACATTAATACCGACAAAGGTGTTGCCTTCGCTGGTGCTCCAAAACCGTTAGAACTGGAGGAGTGGCAACACATCGCCGGCACCTACGACTCCAATCAGATAAAACTCTATATTGATGGAAAAGAGGTTAGTTCAACGAATCATGGCGGCAAACTGGTGAGTGGCGGATACGATGTGATCATCGGCAGCAAGAACACACGGCAGTTTAAGTGGAAGGGATTAATAGACGAAGTCCGAATTAGCGAGATCGCCAGGGAAGCCGATGTGCTGAGTCCAAACTTGGAGGCACCACAGGCGGTCGAATACACCGAATTGACTTTGCCCCTTTTATGGGGATCTCTTAAACAATAGTGGAAAAACCTTGTTGTTTGGTGAAAAGTATGACAGAACAAGTTAAATCTGCTTTAACACGCGGCATTACCGCTTTGTTCACGCAACAGCGCGAGGATGGTGTTTTTGAAGGACAGCTCTCTTCAAGTACGTTCCCGACTTGTGCCTACGCTTGGATTCAGCTGGCGCGAGATGAAACGCCAGATCCTGATCTAATTGAATGGTCTGTTGCAAATCAGAACAAAGATGGCGGATGGGGATTAGATATTGCAAACATATCGAACGCAGAAGCAACCCGATTCGTCCGCTTAATTCTGGAACAGACGCATCAATGTTCATCAGACGAGTCGCTCCAAAACCTATTGGCATCTATCCCAGAATTTCCTCCGCACCTTGCTTTGGTTAAGTTGGCTTACGCCGCTTTTAATCAGTTCGATTGGAATGAACTTACATTTTCAGAAAAAGCACTGCCACTTATGAAACTTGCGAGGCAATTGACAAAGATTCCTCTGCTTGGGAGTCGGTTGAAACCACCGCGGCATCGCTTGCCCCCTGTGGCGATGTTTAATACTCCGATGTTCGATGCGCTCTTCATTGCTGAGCAGCATACGCTCGTCCCTGTTTTCATTATGATTGAGCTGAACACAGCCAGGCGTCCTGAAATGATTGATTCGCTCGTTACTTGGTTGAAATCGCGTGTCCTTAGCGATGGAAGTTGGTTTCGGGTGAACTATATTACAGCACTCTCTGTTTTGGCACTCATCGAATTGCAGAAAAAATGGGAACCAAATGAAGACACCGCTGCATTTATTGCGAGGGGTCTTGATTGGCTCCGCACCACAAGGAACCCTGATGGCGGATGCAGAGAGGCGTTGAACCTGAACGTTTGGGATACCGCTTTGAGTATCATGGCTTTAACAGAGGTACATTCGATCAGCGACGGTGATGTGCCGTTGGATGCTGAGCTAACTGATAGCGTGAAACGTGCAGCGGAATGGCTCGTGAAACACCAAAACAGTGATGGAGGTTGGGCATTTTCAGGACTGGACGACAGTACACTGCCGAGCGATGCGGACGATACGGCACTCGGTACTTTAGCACTCATCCGCTCGCTTCGTGTGAGCGAACCAACTGACCGAGACGCTGTAGATGATGCAATTCGCCGCGGGACCGCGTGGCTAAAGATACAGCAAACTCGCGATGGGGGTTGGAGCACATATCAACCAGGAGAGGGAGATGTCGGATGCGTCAGCATCACAGCACATGCGATTGAAGCATTGCTTGAATTGGATCGGAGTGATGTGGCTGATAAACCTGATATGCAGCGCGAAATGAATCGTGGAATTGATTGGCTCCGCAAACAAATCAATCGAGACGGATACTGGCGAGATCTCTGGTTGGCGAAAGACACGTATGGGACGGCATGCGCTATTATTGCGCTTGTCAAAGTTGGGTTGAAAGACACACCTGAGGTCGGACGTGGTGTTGAATGGTTGGAACGTAGCCAAAACACCGATGGCGGTTGGGGAGAGGACATGTTCGGGAATCCGACTGAAAGCACAGTGGAGCAGACAGCGTGGAGTACCTATGCGATTTTGCTTGCTGCCCCGGAAAAACGTGCAGTTCAAGATGGGATAACCTTTCTACTCAAGCATCAGCGAGACGACGGTTCATGGCATGAGCAGTGTGTCGGCATTTATTGGGAAATCATCGGTGGATACGCGGATCCGATTTATGCATCTGTTTTTCCGATACTTGCTCTGAATCAGTTTTTGCAAACACCGATTTAGTTCGCCTATGGAGACATTACCAAGGATCTCAGTTATCATTCCGATTCTGAACGAGGCGAAGATTTTGGAGGAAACGCTCTCTCAGCTTCAACCTGAGTTGGAACATCATGAACTTATCGTTGTAGATGGTGGAAGTACTGACCCCTCAGTTCAGATTGCAGAAAAATATGGGAAAGTGGTTCCGTCGGAGCGTGGCAGAGCAAAACAGTTAAATACCGGCGCGGCAGTAGCGACTGGCGACATCCTAATCTTCCTACACGCAGATATCTGGCTTGAATCGGGGGCATTTGCAGCGGTAGCGACCGCAATATCTTCAGGTTACGTCGGTGGTGGGTTCCGTCAGAAGATTGATGGAAAGAATGTCCTATATCGTCTGATTGAGTTAGCAGGGGACATTCGGGGTAGATACCTAAAGGTATTTTATGGCGATAGCGGTATTTTCCTCGCTCGGATGGATTTTGAGAAAATTGGGGGTTTCCCGGATGTCCCGATTCTGGAAGAGATGGAATTTTCAAAAGGGTTGCGACGACTGGGTAAGACGATACTGCTTACGCCGTGTATTCATATCTCCGCACGGCGGTGGGAAGCGAGGGGGATTGTCCGAACAACACTGAACAACTGGTTTATTACTTTGCTCTATTTTCTTGGCATTTCTACAGAGAGACTTGCGAGGCTCTATAGCCATATTCGGTAGCAGTAGATGTAAACAATGACATATATGGTTAAACAGTAGAGATCTTGCGCATCCGCATTCAGATTTTGAACCTTGAGGAAATTATGATGAGACGTGTATACATTCTTTGTATTCTCAGCCTAATATTGTTCAGCGCGAATGTTTGTCCTATTTTGGCACAAACACCCGCGACCGCTAAAATAGCGTTCATGACGGCTCGCAATAAGAATCGGGACATCTATTTGATAAACCCCGATGGCTCCGGGATGGAGAGGATAACTCATCATCCTGCAATGGATGTCGGTCCCAGATGGTCACCCACCGGTGAACAGATTCTTTTTAACTCAGATCGTGATCGGTCCCCGCTCAGCTGGGATCTATATCTGATGGATGCTGATGGCTCGAATGTGCGGAGAATTTTCGCAAAATCGAAGGACAGAAGATCCGCTGTCTGGTCGCCCGATGGGAAACAGATTGCTTACACGCGCTGGGAGCGGGGGATAAATTACATCTATATCGCTCCAATAAATGGGAAGAAGGAAGAGCGCGTGATAATTGGAAGTCAACCTTCGTGGTCGCCGGATGGCAAGGAGATAGCCTTTATTGAAGGCGGACCGCGAGATCCAAAGCGTATTAGCATTCTCAATGTGCAGACGCGTAAACACAGGTTTTTCTTTCCGCCCCAAGCCCCTGACTGGGTGCGACATGTAGCGTGGGCTCCAACTGGAGACAAACTCGCGTTTTCCTGGACTAAAAATCCTGGAAATATGGACGCGGAAACCATTTACATTGTTAATCGGGATGGGACAGGCGTTCGGCAGGTCATTGATGAAACGGTCAGTCGCGCCGTGGAACCGAGTTGGTCCCCGTCTGGGGACACGCTTCTTTTCCATGCATTTGATAAGAACCGGGACTTGCAGATGTTCAAAGTCTCTTTAGCGAATGGAATCCCCGTACAACTCACGCCTCCGGGATTCTGGCATTATGTAGGGGATTGGTTTGATCCAGCGTTTGCCTTACCTGTTTCACCTCAACCGCATTTGTTAACAACGACTTGGAGCAAGATGAAAGCCAAGTCGTCCAAATAGCATCCAACTCGTATGTTTTATCTAACAGGTTTGGGTGATACTATTTTCGCTTCATTTCTCCCCATACTGTTGTCAGTGAGGAGCTTGTTGGCTCAACAGATAACCCTGGACTATTGATCCAATCCGCCATGTAATTTGCCCCACTGCGAGTGAGTTGTTGCGGTTTTCCGCGTTCCGAATCGACCTTAAAGAGTTGTCTTCGGTTGTCAACGCGTTTTTCATAAAGGATCTCACTACCGTCTGGAGACCAAGTTGGATGGCTAACAATTGGCTCTTTGACAATCTCCTTTACCCAAGCCCCACCTCGGTCCGCAACGTAAAGCGTCATTTTATCGTCTATTCTCAGCGGACCTACATGATTTTTGGGCCACTTGAGACCCGCGAAAGCGATTTTGTTCTCAGTAGGTGCCCAAGCTGGATGCCACATCGCGAATTTTCTTTCTGGAAGGAGCACTGTTATGGTGTCAGTCCTTAAGTTAATGAGACGAATGCTGGCACTCCCCATCCAATCGTAGGCTATCTCTGTTCCATCAGGAGACCAAGCTGGATGCCCACGCTTTCTGTCTATCCATCCCAAGCGCTTCTCAGAGCGTTTTCTTATCGAGTAGGTCATTAGGGCGTGCTCTTCAGGCTCTATATACACAATCAGTTTCTCATCGGGGGACCAGGCTGGCTGTTCTCTATGTGCTTTTTTGCGGAAAACACGCCGAACATTTTTTCCATCCGCATCCATTAGGTAAAGATCTCGCACACCATCGCGATCTGAGACAAATAGTATCTGCTCTCCATTCGGCGACCAAGTAGGATCCATATCCTCAGCACGGTGTCGCGTTAAATTCATTGCTCTACTGCCATCGGAATTCATGACGTAAATTTCCGAATTACCATCACGGGTGGACGTAAAGGCTATTTCTCCAGTAGTAGCGGCATTTACTAAAGTTGAGCAAAGATGCTGGCACAACAGCGCAAGAGCGATAATGCAAACGAGTTTTATGGGAAGGTATTTCATCGTAAATTCCTCCATGGGCGGATGTGAGTGGAATCGGGATATAGGAATTCGACGTGTCAGTTGCGTAGAAAAAAGAAAATGCCTCTACACCGTCAAGCGACACAGAAGCATTTTCTTATAGAAGGATGTCAAGACAGCTCAATGTTGCCTCAACGATAAGATGTACGAAATTAGCGACCCTGCTTGAGTGAACCCCAGGTTGTCGCCAACTTGTTCTTGGCTTCAACATCAAAGGTGCCGTTCTCTGTCAGCCAATTGTTAATAAATTCAGTAACTCCAACGCCGCGGATGTCAGGTTTGGCTTCCCAAACCGGTGCGGCTTTTTGCCACATTGCTGCAATCATACCGGTACCATCTTTGCCGGGTGATTTGCTGATTGCGACTGCTGGATCTGCGGTGTTTTTATCGGCTTCAGCAAAGGTAACTACATCCCAATCTGAGCCATCAAACTGTTCGAGATGCCACGGACGAGATGACTGAAATTCTTTCATTGAAGGGATGTATTTTTTCCCTGCAGCCGTCGGCTGTTGCGGTCCACCTCGGTTACCGAAGGTAAGCCCGGGGATGTCAAAGACATTTGCTGCACCTGCTGCACCGTTGTCTGGACTCCGAACGCCACCTTCATAGCTCATGTAGAAAATCCAGTCTGCCACGTTAATGACGACGTTGCCTTCCTCAACGAAGTTTTCTACATTGGAACCATCTGGCTTTTTGTTTGGAAATGGATAAAGAGCACTTGGTGAGGTGCCACAAGCGAGGATAATAACGTCTTGTTGACCATTGCCTGTGTGTTCCACACACCATTTGGCAAGTGGCGAACCGTCGCCTTCTTCATCACCATCGCCAAAGTCTTCAATACTATTAAACAGTGCTTTGATACCTGCGTCGTCCTTGATCGCTTTGACATTTTCGGCAACTGCGCCATCAGAGATCCAACCTGGATTGGTGGGTCCTGAGTAAAATGCCAAATCGTTTGCTGAAACTGTAGCCACACAACTCAGGAGAGCGAAGATGGCTATACTTACATAGACTTTCATGATGTGCAATACCTCCTTTTGGGTTGCCATCAGTGTGTTAATTGTTGGGATGGCACATTAGTACCACCCCAGTTTAGTTGAAAAACAACTATTGCCCGGCTTTAATTCTGCCCCAAGTTGTCGCTGCTTTATCTTGAGGTTCTACCGGGGTTGCAATATCCCCATGTTCCATCAGCCAGTTGGCAATGAACTCAATAACACCACTCGCGCGTGGATCGGGTCCGTCCCATTCAGGTTGCGCTTTCTGCCACATTGCGGCGATAATACCACCGTATGTTGTATTCACAGCAACTGCTGGATCAGCGGTGTTTGGATCATCGTTTGAGACAGCAAAGGCGGTGATTTCCCAATCTGTGCCGTCGAACTGCTCAACATGCCATGGTCTGTCAGAATCAAACTCTTCTAACGATGGAATGTATTTCGTCCCATCAGCTGTGGGTACCGAAGGTCCGCCGCGGTTTCCGAAGTTAAGTCCGGGAATGTCAAAAACATTCGCAGCTCCGGCAGCACCGTTATCAGCACTCCGTGAGCCGCCTTCATAGCTCATATACAGGAGCCAATCTGCAACGTTGATGAAAACGTTCCCATCTTCAATGAAATTTTCGATATTAGAGCCGTCCGGATCTACGTTCGGAAATTGATAGACAGCACTTGGTGCGGTCCCCGATGCAGCAATGAAAACATCCTGCTGCCCGTTCCCAGTATGTTCTTGCATCCACATGCCTAACGGGGAATCATAACCGACTTCGTCGCCATCCCCGTAGTTGTTAATAGTCGCGAAAATGGCTTTCATCCGGTCGTCATTCATGATCTCTTCAGCGTTCGCGATGGCAGCTCCTTGTGAAATCCACCCCGAATTCGTCGGTCCCGAGTAAATTGCCAAGTCTGCTGCAAACGCACCTGTCAAAGCGAGAGCAAGAAGCGATAAAGTGAGTGCTGAAATTAGGAAAAGATTTTTCACGTGAATTGAATCTCCTTTTTGGGGTAACTGAACGTATCTGTTATGTTTTGTAAACTGGACTGAAGCGCATCACACGTAAAAAGCGGCTTAAAATTAGACGCTTTTGCGTTTGGAAAGTTTAAACAGTGCCCTAACTTATAGCCAGAGACACAAGGGAGGCTATAAGGTTTCCTCCAACTAAATCTGGGAAACCTTATAGCGTGATTTAACGATGTGTAGATCAGCGACAACGCTTTTTCGCGCCAAAATCGATTCTGCGAAACAGTAAGGTTCCTTGAAGTTGGCGTCCTTACTGTTTGAGACTTGCCCATGTTAAGGCAAGTTTGCCTTCAGGTTCAACGGCGAGGTTAACCTCGCGCGGGTTATCGTAAAGAAAAAGGTTGTCGATGTAGTAGTGTTGGAGCTGATTGGTATGGATGCCGAGGACTCCTTTGGGATGGAGGTTTTTCGGATCCGACCACTCAATGACCTTTTCATAGGTAAGGCCACCCTGTTCTTTGATATAGAGCTGGAAAGTATTACCTTGCCCAAGTAATGCGATCGTGTACCACTGTTTCGATAGCACCTCAAAAGGGAATTCCGCTCTCAATTCACGATACTCTTTCCATGTACCGCGATCGTTTCCTTCGCGCTTGTACCAGCGTGCGGAATTCGGACGACCGGCACCATCAGCAGGTGTGATAATTAATTGATAGAAATGATAGTCTACGTTAGCACGAAACAGGAGTTCCATCTTACTCGCAAAAGGATCAACGAGCAAATGAAAATCAAGGCGCAATCCAAAATCTGCAAATTCTATCAACCCATATCCAAAGTCAACGGCTCCATTGCCATCTCCACCCACTCTGTGGATTTCCAGTCTACCGTTTTTCACCTCCCAAGACTCGTCTTGGCCCTTCCAGTATTTATTATTGAGCTTACCCTTAAATTCGTCTGCTACGAGGAGTTTCGCATCGCTCACTTGGCACAATAGCAGAACCGACATTATCAGGTAAGAAAAAATAACTATTTTTCGCACGGCGGTTACCTCCGTCTGCATAAAAGTCTTGTTTAATTATAATCTATTTTGTTAATGGTTGTCAAGGATAGTTTAAAGATTTTAGATGTATTCAGTTCTCGGTTCTCGTTGGAAATTCTTTTCTGAGTTCTTCCTGGAGGTCGTACCCGTATTTTTCCTCAATATCACTCATCACCTTTTCCGACGCTTGTTTGAGGACATCCATCCCCATTTGTGTATCGGGAATACTTTTACCCAGTTGCGCCATAATCGGTTGGGGTCGTCCACAATAACGACCTCGTCGTCAAAATACTCGGAAAACCGTTGTATATGTTTCGCATTTCATATTTTAGCATGTGGAAAAGATTATATCCACTTGAACAGAGATCCATCCTACAGTAGATGCGAGTGGGTTAGGGAAGGGAAAAATGAATTGATAAGGCAAAGATATGGAGTGTGTTGAGAGAAGGCTACTGAAGAGAGGGTGGGATACTTGACGTGTCACGCCTTAAAATCTGTCGATTTGGACATTTTATCAAAGTCGGAGATATGCCGTAACGGCGAACACAAATGAAAAACAAAGTAGATAAATGTGACGAAGGCACCTACAACAAGTGTCCGTTGCAATCCGATTCTCTCGCCCATTAGACCGCCAATCATGGCTCCTAATGGAATAACGCCTCCCACCAGTACTCGCCAACTGGCATTGACGCGTCCCAACAATTCGTCAGGTGTAACGGCTTGCCTGAGACTCAATTGGGTGATGTTATAGACGGTAAATGCCCCACTCGAAAATGCCGTTGCTACAATCAATATCGGAATGACCCAGATGCCTAACATCCCGGCAAACGGAACAAGTCCCAAGCCAACACTCTGAAACAATGGAGCACTGGTCAGCAGTAAACCTGGACGGTAACGACGCGCAGCCGACCCAATCATGGTCGCGCCAACAAGTGCCGCGATTCCTTCACAGCCCAGGATAATTCCGAGCCAAGTAGGTCCAATCCGCAACTCACGCGTCAAGTAAAGTAGATAGACCGTCGAATGTATCGCGCCGCCAAAGCTCCCAATCGCTGGGCCAACCGTCACGGCCCTCAAAATTGGGTGAAAGAAAATTGTGCGAAGACCATTCCCGATGTCGCGCCACATGCCGCCATGCTTCTGTTTGTCCACTTCAACTGATTCTGGCGATCGGATAAATAACAAATTGACAGCAGATATTAGTGATGAAAAGACATCAAGTAGAATGGTAATCGGGGCAGTCAGACTTTCAATCAAAACACCGCCGAGCCCAGGTCCCGCGATTTTTGATACAGATCGACCTGCTGACAGCTTTGAATTCGCCTCAACCAGAGTGTCCCGATTAACAATCGATGGGAGGAAAGAGGCACTGGCGAGAATATAGATCGCTAAGAGCGTGCCGCTGAAGAAATTGACGCAGTAGAGCAATTCAATGCGAAGCACTCCGAATACCGCTGCTATCGGAATAAGTGCTAAGAGAATGCCGTATCCAAACTGGGTGGCTATCATCAATAACTGTCGTTTGCTCCGATCAATCCAGACTCCCATAAACAATCCGAATAAAAGCACCGGCGTACTACTGAGGGCTTTAAGAATCCCCATCTGACCTGCAGTCGCATTGAGCGTGAGAATGGCAACCAAAGGGAGAGCGACGGTAGATATTGTGCTACCAAAGACGGAGATAGATTCAGCCGTCCACAGCTTCAAAAAATTTGAATGCCTCCAGAGCCCCCCAACTCGTATTTTCATAGATGCCGCCATGTCCCCTCTTCTTGTCTATTTTCCCGAATAAAAGGGAGTGCTTGTCAAAATTCACCGATGCAGAACACAGTATTCTTTGCTTCTAAACTCCGAATTTCGGAATAGTGGTAAACTTGGGCAACTTCCACTCCATTTTTAACGATGGCAGTGGGGCGTTCGATAACGAAGTCAGCAAAGTGCGAGGCGTTGAAAGCAACGTAAGCGAGGCTGAACGTCTCAATCTGCCGATCATATCGCTTTGACAGATCTGGAAGTAGAACAATACCTGTATCAACTTGGTAGATGTCTGCGTTTTCATCCATGTTCATCGTTTTAACCGGACACTCGATAATTGCCCGCTGATGTGTATGGGTATCCCATATTTCTGTCTGCGTTACGATGGGTAGACATTTTCGTGTTGCCTCAAAAATAGCTGCGTTGCTATCAAGGACCTCGACCCGCGATGCCTCTTGAACATCAAACACCGGGCCTCCCCAATACTCCCGCGCCGGTCTGTACTCGACGTAGTTATCGTTGCAGTATGCGTGTCTTCTGAATACGGCTATATGTTCTTCGCCAAAAACAGGAAGGAAGTCATAGTTTGGATTTATGAAGAGATTTTTCTCCGCAAAGGTGTGTTCACTCTTACACGAACCACATTGGTAATAATCGCTGAAACTTCCATCTGTGTCATCTATGATGCGGCATCGAGATTCGACCCAAAAGCGGGGGGCATTTCCATTGCCAACAGAGTTGATAAAAGAGAGTCCATAATCAAGGCAATTCATTGATTTTCCTTTCGGTGTGTGGCGTATGATTTATTAAATGCATTTTATCCCAACAGTGTTCACCTGTCAATCGACATCTTTTGTCAGGCGTCTTTGTCTTTTGATGTGCTGGTGGGCTACGGGACGTTCTGCATTGGAAGTCATTGGATAAGTTACCATCTTTAGAATGCAGAATTTGACACGCCGCATATTCTCTGCTACACTCTGTATATCCCAAAAAGGCTGAAGAAAAATGGATTTAAAACACATAACAATTCGCCAATGGATCAGAAACAGACTCATTTTTGTTCTGTTGAGTGTCTCTTTTTTTACTCCTACGAACATAGGGTTCACTGAACTGCCACCTGTTATTGTCAATGAAATTGACGGTAGTGAGATGATGCTGATTCCATCGGGAACCTACCTGATGGGAAGCACCCCGGCACAGACCGACGCGCTGATTGACAAGGACGATCGGCTGTCCACAGATTTTTTTTACGCTGAACATCCGCAACGTTCTGTTTCAGTTTCGGCGTTCTATATTGACCGACACCCTGTGACGAACGCCCAATACGCGGCTTTCATTGCAGCAACGGGGCATCCGACACCAAAATATTGGACATACGCGCCACACATGGGAGTGGAAGAATCCTTCCCCGTCGGTGCCAAACACGGCGCACATCCAGTTGTCGGTGTCTCTTATACCGATGCTGTGGCGTATTGTGAGTGGGCAGGGAAACGGCTGCCTACAGAAGCCGAATGGGAAAAGGCAGCACGGGGTGGACTTGTCAATCAAAACTATCCGTGGGGCAACGAGTCTTCTCGAAACAATGCAAACACTGTAGGAGCTTGGGGAAAAGATAAGTGGCTCTGGACTTCCCCGATTGGCAGTTTCCCACCTAACGGATACGGATTACACGATATGGCTGGCAACGTGTTTGAGTGGTGTGCCGACTGGTATGCGTCAGATTATTACCAGCACGGTCAGGACGAGAATCCACAGGGACCTAAGGTAGGACAGACCCGAATCCTGCGCGGGGGTTCGTGGAGTAACAATGTTTTTGGGATTTATCAGATGCGGTGTGCGTATCGCTTTCATGCACGTCCAGAGACCCGTAATCTGACGATCGGTTTTCGATGCGCGGCGACGCCATCTCCTTAGTGTTTTGGCACGGCAAGTTGAATTTATAGAAGTCGCGAGCACAGCTCGCTCCTACAAGAAGAGGTGTGCGCATTTCCGAATCCAGAGACCCCTATGACTTTTTACCTATCATTTTAATGTGGACAGAACATTAATACAACTCGATTTGATTAGTACCCTCCACAATTTTTAGGAACCGATTAATAGGGATATCTCCAAAACGCTGAACGGTTCCATTTTGCCAGCGAATTTCCAATTCGACTTTCTTTTGTGTTCCGATTCCGAAATGTAAACGCAGATCGTTTTGTGAGAGGTAGCTTGAACCACTCTGCACCTCTCGGATTTGGTGGGTCTCACCTGCTTTGAGAAGTACCCGTGTCCCAATAGCAGATCGATTTGAAACGGTACCTACCAGTTTAAGATTTATCCAGTTCCCCGACTGATTGCCACCGTCATTTCGCAAGACATCCACACCTGTCCCGACGTTTGACACCACCAGATCTAAATCTCCGTCGTTATCTATGTCACCGACCGCGCTCCCACGACTGGAACGTTGCAACGCGAGCCCTGAACCGCTTTCTGCCGTGACATCAGTAAAGGTGCTATTCCTATTATTCCAGAACAGGTGATTCAGTTGGGCATAAGTGGTTGCGTTATCAATGAGCGTTACGTTGTTGTGGATATGCCCGTTCGCAATGAAGATGTCTTGGAATCCATCGTGGTCGAAATCAAAGAAATTCACGCCCCATGCCAGATAGGGTAGACTAACATCTCCGGTACCGGAGGCATAGGTTTGATCCGTAAAGAACTCGCCAGTATCGCTATGATAGAGCGTATTCGTTTGGTGTTGGAAGTTAGTGACTACGAGATCTAACCACGTATCGTTATCATAATCACCAAAAGCAACGCCCATGCCGTTTTCGACCAATCCGTGCTCGCTAAGTGCTACCCCAGAGAATTGACTCTGTTCTTGAAATCGTCCGTTTCCATCGTTGTTATAGAGGAAATTGGCATCTGCATCGTTTGCGACGTAGAGATCGGTGTCGCCATCGGCGTCATAGTCAGCAAAGGTGACACCGAGTCCGCGCGATGCGAGATTGTCAAAACCAGTGTTCTCCGTATCCTCGGTAAATGTGCCGTCACCGTTGTTACGAAAAAAAGTGTCTTTTACTCCATCGTAGACGCGAGGGCTGCAGTAGACTAATATCCCGTTGACCCGACACGGTGTATGTGTCTCCACAGAGAAATCAACGTAGTTAGCAACGTAAAGGTCCAAATCGCCATCCGCATCCACATCCGCAAAGGCGCACCCCGCACTCCAGTCAAGGACTTGGACTCCCGCTTCTGCTGTTCGGTCTGTGAAGGTGCTATCGCCATTATTTCGATAAAGTACGTTTGAGTGAAAATTAGTTACGTACAGATCCAACCAACCGTCATTATCGTAGTCGCCGACACAAACTCCTGCTCCGTAGCCTCGATCTCCAACTCCGCTTGCTTCGGTTACATCAACAAAATGTCCAGTTCCATCATTGCGGTAGAGGCGGTTCATTGCCTCTGGCGCAGCGTCGGGTGAATCTAAATTGGTCCCGTTGACGAGATACATATCTATATCGTTGTCGTTGTCATAATCGAACAGTGCAACGCCAGAGCCGAGTGTCTCAACAAAATATTTCTTGTAACTACGACCATCCTCATGCTGGAATGTAACCCCACTCTCCTGTGTTACATCTGTAAACGTAACACTTGGTTGTCCACTCCCATTGGAGATAATGATAAGGCTCAGGAGAAGTAGGAATGCAATTTTCATATAAATCCCTGTAAATGCAACCTCTCGTTAGTGTTTTTTGGGTATTATACCGCGTCTATGTGTAGAAATCCAGTATCTTTCAGTTGGGTTATAAGTTATAAGTTGTTGGTTATAAGTTGTCTGAATGCACGTTGCATTTGGGCGAGTACGCCGCAAATCACGGATTCTCGCGGATTTTAGTGTTTTTTTTCCATTGGAGGTTTTTGGTAAGAAATTGGGTTGAAACGCAGCTGAAACCCAACCTATGATAAAATGGATATCCCGAACAAGTTCGGGCGTCCAAATGTACATTGTTGGAAAACGGAATGATCCTATTCACTGCCACTGTCAAGTTGCAATAAAATGGTAAAATCGCTACAATATTAGGAGATTTAATCTGCTTGGGAGAGAAATTGATGTGCCGCTATTTACGCCTAATCTGGATATGTGTTTTTCTTGTCACTGTCGGAAATGCGACTTTATTAGCAAATGAAGAGGCTATGTCTCTGTTTGTACAAGGCATCGCGGAATTAAACGCTGGACAGTTGGACGCCGCACTTGAGACATTTGAGCAGGTTACGATAATCCTACCTGACTTCGCCGATGCACATTACCACCTTGGATTGGCTCATTATCAGAAAGCAGAATATCCAAAAGCGATTGAAGCATTTACCCGAACTTTAGAACTCCTCCCCCGCGATGTAGATGCCCTTGTAAAATTAGGATTGGCTTCACATAGGGCAGGAGGTTTGGACACCGCTAATACCCCCGCGAAGCGCGCTTTCTATGAAAAGGCAGTTGAGGTTTATCAGACTGCCCTTGAAATCCGACCACATAACGTAGAAGCACTCAACAATTTAGGGCTTGCCTATCAAGAATTAGGCCAGTTTGACGACGCTATTGCAGCATACGAGGAGGGATTGACACTCAATCCAAATCTGCCTCAGTTGCATGCCAATCTCGCAACTGCTCGCGACCTGCAGGCTGGAATTTATTCACTTGCTGCACATCGACACTATCAGGTAGGCGTACGTGCTCAGCGCGATGGAAGAATGGAAGCGGCGATCGGTGCTTGGAAGCAAGCCGCTGCCGAAAGTCCGAAGTATCTACAGGCGTATCTGCAGTTGGCTGACCTCTACTTTAAGAGAAATGAGTATGAATCCGCAATTCGCACGTACCTTTCAGCGATTGGGTTGATATCCGATGGTGAACTCGCCCAACCTACCGGCATGGCAGACATTTTCTATAACCTCGGTAACTGCTATCTGTCCGCGCAGCAATTGGAATCAGCGGTCTCTGCTTACCAACAAGCAGTGAATATAAATCCAGAAATGGCAAACGCTTGGGCAAACATGGGTACCGCACTCCTTGAAATGGAGCGGCTTGATGTAGCGATTTCGGCATGCCAGTCTGCATTAAAGGCACACACAACCGCGCTTTCTTTAGGTAAGAATCCGCGTGTTACACCATCGGAATTGAACATCATCGGATTCACGCTTAAGACCGCACAAGATATAAAATCAGGCGAATACACGATGCGGGCTTATCGCTTATGGAGGCAAGGGATGTCTGCGGCAAATCGAGGGGATACACCGACTGCGCTTAAGTTATGGGAACAGGCAGTTGCGTTGAGTCCACGTTACGCGACAGCACACGAAAACTTGGTGTGGGTATACTTCAATCTACAACAATTTGACGCTGCGATCCAAGCAGGAAAAACCGTTCAAACCATTCGTCCCAACTCGCAGGTTGTACAGTTGGTCGCATTCGCCAGTGAACTGAAGGCGGAAAAATATCCGTTTAGAACCTATCAGCTGTGGGAACAGGGACGGCGTGCCAGTGCAGCGGGGAATCTTGAGGATGCGGTTGCGTTGCTCTCGGAAGCAATTGCGACAGGCCCAGAATTCGCAGCGGCATATAATACGCTGGCATGGCTCTACGCCGATAAGTTGGGAACGAACTTAGCGGAGGCAGAAAGATTGGCAAGACGCGCATACGAACTTGACCCGGATGCAACGCATATTTATGATACATTGGGATGGATATTGTATAAGCAGGAACGTTATGGTGAAGCCCTTAAAGCATTTGAACAAGTACTGGCGCGTGCACCAAATAACTCTGAATATCTATATCACGGCAGTTTGGCTGCTATGAAAACCGGTCAATCTTCTCAGGCATTGGAATACTTAAGCCAAGCTATTGCACTCAATAGGCGTATTGTCCAGCGGGTAGAGACCCAAAGCGAATTTGATGCTATCCGTTTTACCCCGGCATTCCGTGCGCTTGTCCAATAACTTTGGTACATCTATTCCTCTACAGGTTCTGTTTCTTTACCAGAAGTCCCGTTATTCTGCCAATCTTGTGCTTTTTCTTTGAGTTTCTCAAGGTCTTCGGGATTTTTGATGTCAACGATGTGCGGGGTAATGATGATTACAATCTCTGCATCTTCAACAGCGGTTTCTGTGTTTTTGAAGAGCCTACCGATGAACGGAATGTCCCCTAAAATCGGGAGTTTGTTTTCTACCTGTTTTTGTTTCTTGCGGATGATACCGCCGACAACAATCTGTTGACCGTCTTCAACGTCGATATAAACGCTAATGGAATTGTCATCGGTGATGGGGGCATTGAAATCAGTAAACTCAATGAAGTTACTTGCACTGATGTTTTCGATGTCCAAGCCAATGGTTCGCTTGCCGTCTTCTCCTACTTGCGACTTGGCAATGTAAGGCGTAAGAGAGATGTTAATACCGACGGGCGGATCAATGAAGTCGTAGTTGAAAAGCGGCTGTGAAACACTCTCACCCAAGATACTGGTTGTGTCAACACTCTGAAGGTAGGGAATGCGACGACCACTGCTCCACGTAGCATTCCATGAGTCTCGTGTTAAAAGTGAAGGTGTTGAAAGGGTTTGAACCTTGTTCTCACGCATAAGGGCGTGAAGCAGAGACATATATTCTTTGGTCGCTAAGCCAAGGTTAAAACCGGAGATTTCTTGTTCGAGTCCGAGTTGGCTGTCAAAATTGCCTATAAGCGGGTTGCCGGGACCTGCGGTGACACCGAAGATTTTGTTTTCTTGCGCTGTGAGTTCGATACCGAGTTTGGTGGTTTCGTCGAGAGTAACTTCCAGAATCTGAATGTCTACCCAGACCTGTCCTCGGACGAAGTCTAATTTCTGAATGAGTGCTCTAACTGCGGACATGTATCGTTGCCGCGTTGTGACAATCAGAGAATTGGTGTCTGCATCGGCATAGACGGTGACTTTTCCACGTAGCGAGTTGATGTCTTGCTGCTCCTGCCTTCCACCAGAAGCGAAGAAACGGCTAAAACTAAAGCCACCGTCACCTTCCTCACTTTCCCAGACCTGTTGAAGGACTTCCTGGAGATGATCCGCATTGCCATACTCAAGCCGAATTGTCTCGGTAATCTCTTTTTGTCCTTCAGGTGTAGGTGTGTCCATGGAGTCGATAAACTCTGTGATGAGGTCAAAGTTGCGTTGTGTAGCGGTCGAGACGATAACCGCATTGAGCGTAGGATAAGGTTCGGCAGTAACGTTCCCTGCTAATGAACCTTGCGTCTGATTGCGCTGGCGTTCCATTAGGAAAAAGAAGAAATTTCCACTGTTTCCAGAGCTGCCTTGATAGACGTTATTGATAATAGCTGCAACATTCTCTGCATCGGCGTATTTGAGTCTATACATGCGGGTTCCCCATTCCTGATCCGGCATGTTAACATCAAGTTTTTTCATCAGTCCATCTATCGTCTCGAAGTTCTGCGCACTCGTAGAAATGAGAATTGCGTTGAGCCGTATATCGGAAACAATGTGAACTTCACCTTGGACACCAAATCCGGTGCTACCTTCGGAGAGTTGTCGTTGTCGTGCTCTGCGCTCTCGCTCCCACCAAGGAAGGTCTCTGTCGCGCCCGGCACTGCCGCCTTCAAACAGGTCCTGTAAGCTCTGGACGAGGGTTTCGGCATCAGCGTACTTAAGAAAGTAGAGTCTGATTTCTTCTTGTGTTTGCTCTTGATCAAGTTCGTTAATAACCTTTTCGATGATGGAAAAATTACGAGGATCTGAGGAAACGACGATGATATTGAGCCTATCATTGTGGGAGACGTTGACAGTGCCAACGATGCCTTGTGAATCTTCGAGTCCTTGTTCACGTTTCCAGTTTCTTAATTTCGCACGGTCCCAAGCGTCTAGTCTGCCGCGGTTTCGGCTATCCTCACCGGTAAGGACTTCTTGAAGGGTTTCTGCGACATCCTGGGCGACTGCATAGTTGAGTCGAAAGGTCCGTATCTGGGTTTGTAAACTGGGTGCGACATCAAGCTCCTTGACGATCTCTTGGAGGAAAATCAGATTTGCCTCAGAGGCTTTGAGAACGAGTGAATTGGAACTGGTTTCAGCAACAATTTTGATTGTACCATCGAGAACTTCGTAACCAACACCTTCGGCTTTCATTTCGGCAGCTGCTGTTTTTGCCTCGTCTGCACTCATACCTGGACCAGTACCTCTTTGCTGTCTGTCATCATCATCTGTCTCCTGAAAGATATTGCTCAGCGTTTGTGCCAAAGAACTGGCTTCAGCATAAGCGAGAGGGATAATGAGAATCTTTAAGGGAAAGCGTTCGCCTTCATCTGCGACTTGGAGAATTGCGACAATTCGGCGTATATTGGAGGCGACATCGGTTATGATGAGTGTGTTTGTTGCGGTGTCTGCGAAAATGTTTGCTTGTTTGTTCAGTAATGGTTTGAGACGCTCCACCTGTTCGGCGGCAACGACGGTATTTAATTGGATGATATAGGTTTGGATTTCGTCGGTCATCTCGACGAGTTCAGGATCTGGTGTGATATTTTTAACAGTTCCCTTTGTTACCATCGCGCGCTCGAAAGTGGTGATTAAGAGCGTACTATCGGTTTGGATGAGTGTGAGGTCGTATTGCGTCAGAACGGTTTTGATTTTTTCAATTACTTCTTCAATTGTTACGTTTTTGAGATTGATGAGCGAGAATCTTTTATCTTTAATGTCTTCTTCGCTGGCGATAATAGTGAGATCTGTTTCGCGTGAGAGCCATTCAAAGAGACCTTTGAGTTCTTGACTTGTAAAGTTAAAGTCGAAGCGGATTGCACGCCCTTCTTCGTCTGTTTGGGCAACACGCATGGTTGGTTCTTCCTGAGCGGGCAACTCAGCAAGTCCTGTGATGAGTAATCCCAAACAGAGTAATGAAATAAATAAGAGTTTTCGTCCTTGCATAACATACAATCCTTTTTATGGCTATCAGCAGTTAGGGCGTTCCGCTGTGCTCCACTCTCAGCAGTCAGCTAAGTCCTGTAGTGGGAGTGAACGTTTTACCGCCCCAAACGGGTTACCGATAGCCGATTACTGATAGCCAATAGGTATTAAAATATTCGGGCGATGAGGAATATATCCACATTCAAATTTGCATCAGTATTCTCAGAATTCCGTCCGCGTGATGCCTGGGGACGTGATGCGCCTTGTTTATCAGCAGAAATCCGTAAATCGCGCACTGTCAGCCATTTAGCACTTGTCTCAATTAGATGGTTTAAATTAACGAGTTTTTCAAGGTTTGTTTTGAATTTCATTTCGACGGTGTACAGTTCCGTCTGATAAGTTGGCGGTGCCAACGCGAGCTGATCCAGAAGTGTCGCTTGTTGTTCTTGAATCCCTTCAATGTATTTGACGAGCGCAGATTGAATCTCACCTATATCTAATGGCTTCTCGGCGTACATTTCGTCTAACGCTCGTGTAAGAAAATTCAAAAGCCCACTGTCCCTACGCAATTGGATTTCGATGGTAGCAGGTTTGGCACCGATGCCGAAGATCCCCGGAGTAGCGGGGGTTGTGGCTTTGTGAATCTGTGCTTCAAAGAAGCCTTGCCTGAAGTCTGTAGCACCGCGTAGCTGCTGTAGGGTCATCGTTTTGATGAATGCGGCGAGTTTAATACGAAGTTGGATAGGGATCACCTCTGGCAGCGGGGCAAATTTCCACTGTCCTACAGCGTCTATCGGATTGATCGGACGCTCCCTATCCTCAACTTCGGGATAATTTTTAGAAGGTTCCGTTTTGGAAAACGCACCATCCGCTTCCTCTGCGTTTTCACTGGTTTTAGTTTTGGTTTCAGAGAGCCAAGCATCCATTAGCATGTTGAAGGAGTCCGCCTCAATCTCCCGTTCAACAATTTCCGTGAGTTCTTTTTCTTCCGTTTCTATCTGTTTGAAGTAGAAATAGCGGACAAGGTTTTCACGTGTTTGCATTGTTAGTTTTTGTGTCTGTTTAGCGGTTCCCGGCTTCGTCAGGAGCTGATAATTTTGTTGAATACCAGCCCGTCTGACGAGCGCATCGATGCGGGTGCGAATGACAGTTTCTGGAGATTCTGTATCAAAGAGTGTAGCGGCACCTTGTGTGCGAGTGTTCACTTGCGGCGTTACTGCAAGTGCCAATCCTGTCGCTTTGTAAATTTCAAATTCTACGGGTTTTAAGATTGCTGCTGCATGGACCAAATCTTCGGTTTTTAGTAACTCTTCCTGTTTCGCTTTTGTATCTTGATTTGCAAATAAGCGATAGAAGGCTGGGGCACCTTGTAATATGATCACAATCAGAAGGACCACGCCTAAAATGCCGAGTAAAATTTTACTTCGAGGTGTTAATTCGAGATTTAGTTCCATAAGTTAGTACTCTATAAACGTGAACGTTTATCAGAAGAAGCGAAAATATATGTTTTAGTTGTCTTCCACAGTCTTTTCGTTCTCAAGGGTCTCCGGTGTAGGGCGGTTAATATTGAATTCAGCACCTATCGCTGTTTCACCGATTGTCGGTTCGGGCATTGGGTAACGTTTTTTTGCAAATGCCCGAACGGCAGATGACGTAAGGTTACATCGTACCTGGACTTGGAAAATCTGTTTTTTATTCTGCGTGGTTGTTGTAACTTCACCAGCTTGCACGTTGGTAAAGACATTAGACCGATTAAGTGCACTCAAGAGAGAGTTGATTGCGTTATGAGAGGAACTTTCTAAATTGAACATAATGCGAGCGGTCTCAGGTGTATTGAGATTTGTAATATTGAAATTTGTCCAAGCGACTTGTGTTCTATCGCTAAACATCGCGCTGAGCGAGTGTAGAATATCGAGTGGCGAGATGTGATGCGTTAGCATCTCAGTTATTGCTAATTCCCGTCCGAGCTGTGCTTTGGCTAATGCCAGCGGCTGCGCATAATGCGCGAGCTGCGTGTCGAGAGTCTGAGACCTGTATTGTTGTGCGCGTTGAAGCGTGTAGCCGCCAAAAAGAAGTGCGCCGATTACTAACACACCCAATCCAGCGGAAGCGAAAATCTGGCGTTGCCGTGTTGCTTGGGTTAACGTCTCGACGGCTTCTTTTGGGAGCAGAGACACCTTTGTTTTAGGATTCAACGTATTTAGAGCAACACCTAACGGCACAGCGAGCGTATCCCCCCATTCGTCAAACGCGGATTTCGCTTCCGCACTTGAGAAACGTGTGTCAATACCTACGTGTTGTTCAAGAGCATGGGACGGATTCCATAGCCGTGTTGCAATGTTGAGCTCTGTTTCACATGCTGTTGTCAGTTCTGGAACGCGGGCACCGCTGCCACACAACCAGAGTTCGGTTTCCGTGTTCGATGGGGTGAGATCTTCAGAATCAGTAGTCCCGTGGTATGTTCTGGCAGCAGCAATAGAACGCCGAAGTTCACCAACGAATTGGGTCGTCCACGTAGATATAGGAGCTTCGCTTGCTGAAATATGCTGTTTTTCTTCCGCTGCTGTTTCAATATCAACATTCAATGCGCGACTCACATGTTCAGATAGATGGTTTTCACCGAGTCGAAAACTCCGTGAAAACCGCAGCACACCGTCTTGCATGAAACAGAAGTCCGTTTGTTCGGCACCGATGTCAACGATGAATGTAGGCTGTGAACATCCGCTCTTTGCAGCCACTTCAGCAATTGCTATCGTTGAGGGGACAACAGCGGAAGCGGACACCCCAATTTGTTCAAGAAGAGTAAGATAATCTGTAACTGTGGAGCGTCGCGTGGATATTAACTCTACGGACACTGCTTCTGGTGTCCGTTGTACATCGTGATAGGTAAAGATGGCTTCATCAATCCGAAAGGGTAGTTCTGTTTCTGCCGAGATTGCAACAATATTGGAGAGTTGATCGTCTGTTGCAGCGGGTAGGTTCCCTAAGCGTTTTGTGCTCACTAAGAATCGTGGGAGGGCGACAGCGATCTCCGTCTTATCCCTGTTAAAGAACGAACGAAGGTCACGTTGTGTTGGCGGGTTACCTAACGGTGACCAGAGACGCGCTATTGATTCGACGATTTGCTGCCGTTCAGCTCCGTTTGGATAGGTCACGACGTTTGCATTGATGAGATGCAGGGCTGTAGATGACAGTTCAAGTTGAACCATTTTCGCTGTGTTTGTGCCGATATCTATCGCCACAACTCGATTTTTTGCCATTTTTATCCTTTTGCGAGCACCAAATTTTGCCCATACGCGGCAAAATTTGTCTTTGCTTTACACTGTAGCATCTATAAGAGACAGTATTTACCTAATCTTGTTGCCAGTACTGAACGCGTACCTCGTTGCCTGTGCGATCAATGATACCGATACAGGATGCGATAATATTATCTGCCCTGTCAACGCCATTTGCTTCAATTCGGTATCCATGTGAACGATAGGTTACCCAATCCACAACTTCACGGAACGTTGCAAAGTCAATTTCCGGTAACTCGGAAATTTGTGAGATGTTGGTAAACGGATTTCCCTTTATTTCCTCTTCAGTAAAACTCTGTATCTGTGCAGTATCGGGTGGATCTTCTTCGCGGCGTGTAACGATTGCCCTTGCCCTTTCTGGATCCATCCCGGGTAGTAGTGCGAGGATCTCCGCTGATGCTGTATTTACGTTAATGAGCCCGCTGCGGGTATTTCCATCTTTTAATGTTATTTTATCGACAATGCCGATGAATTCTTGCTGTGTTAACATTTTGACATCTTTGATGGCATCAATGTTCTGAAAAAGTCCTTGTGTATCACGGTGATTGACGATCCGTTCGGCTATTCCTTGGTCAATACCTTCAAGCGATTCAAAGGTTTCAACATCGGCAGTATTAATATTGATTCGCCCATTTTCGTCTTGCTGTTGTGAGTTTTGTTCCTGTGAATCGTCGTTTTCTTCTTCCTGTTCATCTTCGCGATTTTCTTCTGTCGTCAGTCGGTCTTGGATATTATTAAAAATTTCGTCGGAGACCGCTTGTACGTCTATGAGTGCAGCAAACCTATCAAAATCGCGTTGCTGGATAAGTGATTCCGCCTCACCTTGTGAAAAAATGGGTTGGTTTTGCTGCCCATTAATTTGAGTGAGTTCATCTGCTTCAGCGGTGTTGATATTGACCAGCTGCTCCCCATTTGGGTCGGTGCTCGCGTCGATTGAATAGATGGTTGCTAAATCGACGAGTCCTGGATGCGCATCCACTGAAGCTTGTTGGCCGTTTCCAGAATTTGCTATTGAGAGTTCAGTGGTTGTGTTTTGTGCAGTGGGACTGGCTTGTACAAACCCTCCTGTCTGTTGCACGCCATAAAGGACTTCGGATGTCATTCCTTCGACCCGGGCGAGGTCTCGAACAGTGCGATATGGTTGCCCTTCCACAATTTTGGTGGCAAGTTCCTCGGTTAGTGCCTCATCTGGTGAAACCCCTACCTGTGCAAGCAAATTACTGATAAGTCCTACATCTGCAGCGTTCAGGTTAACCTTTGACGCTTCGTCGATGATTGTCACACGATAATTTAAGAAATTACCGACTTGGATACCGTCTTCAACCTGTCCGTCAATAGGTTCAGCCCAACTTTCGCCGAGTGAATCGAAAGGCGTTTGATCACCACGCATACGCGCAAGCGTCCATTCAAACCCGGCTCTGGCGGCGTAGTGAAATTTCGCTCTGTCCAAGAAATTCCGTTGTGTGCGCTGTTCTATGTGGATTGAATAGAGCAGCTGCGTCGCCAGAATTGAGAGAATCGTCAGTATCCAGAGGGTTGAGACAAGGGATAACCCGCTCTGCTCCTCCTTAGGGAAGGTGTAGGAAATCCGTCTTACAAGTTGCGTCATCTGTAATTTTTCCTATGGTGCACCACCTGCGGTAGCACTTGCGGGCAGGTACACCATCGTTGATTGGGTCATACTATTCGGTTGCGATACAGGCTGATTCTGGACCGCAAGTTGTGTTGTATCAACATTTATTGTCTGCTGTGGCTCGCCTTGAACAGTGATGAGAATTTGAACGGCACTGGGAATGCTTTCGGTATCGTCCCATGAGGTACGCCAGGTCTCCGCTTGTCCGTCAAAATACGTCAAATCGAAACTGGCAAGTCCGGCGACGAGGGTCGCGATATCGACATAAATGGGATTGCCTTCTTCGTCTGTTTGGGGAACCTGACCTGTTTCCATAAAGGTGCCGATAACGGCTTCAGGGTCAAGGGTTGTCGTAGCAACGCGAAAGAGGGCGTATTCGCCAGTCTCTTCGGTACTTGTGTCGCTTGTTATTCCACCCTGAAAGTTCCCCGAACCCAATACGGATTCGCCCGGTGGCAGCTCAGGTCCAACGAAGTAAGCTACACGCTGCACGTCGCTTAAAAGCGGTGCTGGAACTTGTGATGCGCTCTGCGCTTGAAAACTCGCAAGCTGCCCCAGAAAAGGATCGGGGTCTGTTTTTACCAGTGTAACGAAACTGAGCATATCCCTGTCCCCGAGTTGACTCGGTCCGTCTTGTGTGTACAGGGCGAGTTCTGGTGCTTCAAGTGAGATGTATATGTTATGCAGATCCGTCACAAGCCGATCCATAGCGATCCGGCATCTTTGTGCCGCCAATATCCTTGCCTCCGTCTGATGGTAAGCATCTACCGCTGTCTTGAAGGCAAAATATGCTGAGCCGCCAATAATAACGAGAATGCTGACTGCCATGAGCATTTCGATGAGCGTCAGGCCGCTATCAGTGGTAACGAAGGTTTGCTTTTCTTGCGTTTTCACAGTCCTTGAGAACTCCATTGAAATGATTGGAGACCGCTATCGACTACCACTTTGTTGTCCCTGTTGTGCCTGTGGCATTTGTCTATCGGCTATAAAGGTCGTCATAGACATTGAGCGTTCTCTGCTTTTATATTGCCACGTGACCGTTACGGTGACCCGTCGGATATTTTCTACCTCTTCAGATTCGATTTCTTCAACAACGGAACTCCAAAGGTAACGCGTATTTTCACCAAATTCACCTGTCTCCTGACCTACATCTGGATAGCCTTCCATCTCAATCTCCGCCATCCGAAATTTGAGAAGGTAGAGGGCGGTTGTACTATTATCTGAAAGCCCTTGACTACGTGTAGCGGTGGTGAATGCCTGCAAAAGTGCGGGAAGCGCAGCCGCCAAAATCGTCAGCGTTATGAGTATTTCAATGAGCGTAAAACCGTTTTTTTCTGTTGGTTTTGTGTGTATTGAAGGGTTCATGTTTCTGGCACCTTCCATCCGATGTTACCAAGGAAAATCGGGGTTAGAATGCACGTTGCATTTGGGCGAGTACGCCGCAAAACCCCTCCCACAAGTTATTGTGAAGTTTACTTAATTTTTATAATTTACCATTAACCTTCCGTTTCAAACCCCAACATTTCAATTTCTGCAGGGAGAAGTTGTCGGACGCGGACGCGTCCACTTGCCGCCTCAACAGTGACAGACATTATCTGATTTCGGGTGTTCCGAAGGTACACAAGTGCCTCCTCGGACGTCGCGTTGGGCGAAAAAGGGATGTATGTTACACCTGAATCAATTTGCGCAGTTCTACCGTTGTGATTGGTTATTATTAAGTCTAAGGTTACGTTCTGTTCCATTGCGTGTGGCACACCAAGGATACCACTGGTACGGGACACAAGATTCTGTTGAACAGGATTGCCAGTTGTAAGATTGGTTCCGTTCATATTGTTCTGAATGGCGGCTAATGCTGTAGAATTTCGCGCAGTCAGTGCTGAGCTGAGCGGATTACTCGGATTAAATGTTTCGCTGGAAGCAAGCCAGTACTGTTCACTGTCGAGATCAAAGACCACGAGATATGCTGTCCGATCCGTTATCGCCATGTCTCGCGCGAATGTGAGTAGGCTGCGAAGCGTCTGAGCGGATGCTTTTAAGCGTCGCGATGCTGCAAACCCCTTCAGCGTGGGCATCGAAATTGCCGAAAGTACGCCGATGAGCACCAAAACGAGCAGTAATTCAGTGACCGTAAAACCGCTCTGAGATTGAGAACATGCAGCGGCGACCTGAGGATCGCGCTTATTTGTAGTTTGCAGCACTGTTTTAATAGACTCCGGTTGTCTCGTCAACCCAATTGGTAATGTCAGCGTCCAAATCCTCGCCACCTACCTTCCCATCTTTTCCCATCGAATAGAGATCGTAGTCATAGCCGTAATGGGTGCTGGGTTGGCGGTAGACGTATGCGTTACTCCATGGATCCATGAAACTCGGGCTATCCACGTAGGGGCCGTTCCAGTTTGGTGGTGCGGGACTTGGGGCACGCCACAAGGCACTGAGTCCTTGTTCAGTTGTGGGATATTCTCCCGTGGCTATTGCATACTGTTCCAATGCGGTTTTAATACTGTTAATTTCTGTTTGTGCCTTTGCGACCTTCGCCTGCTGTGGTGCGTTTATGACCCGCGGCGCGATGAAGGCTGCCAGAATACCTAAGATGACGATGACAATCGTCAACTCGATTAGGGTTAATCCAGATTGGTCTGATTTAATTTGCATGAACATTATTTTCTCCTATAAAGTGGCACGCCAGTGCCTATAAGCACATTAATTGCTTAAGAGTTGGTTTGCCTCAAAGATTGGGAGGATCATCGCGACAGCGATGAATCCGATAATAATTCCCATCAGTAAGATAACAAGGGGACCGATGGAACTGGTTAAACGTTCAAGACTCTTCTTTATTTCTAAATCATAGTATTCAGAGAGTTTGCCCAGCATGTGTACAGGTTCACCGGACTCCTCACCGACAGCGACCATGTGCGTAACAAATTCAGGAAAGTCCTTGCTTCTACCGAGTTCACGAGAGAGAGTGGAGCCCTGTTCTACCTCTACTTCTGCTGCTGCGATGACGTTGCTGTATACCTTGTTTCCGATAGTGTCTTTGACGACTTGGAGTGCGGGTAGCATGCGTACGCCGTTTTCTAAAAGGGTTGCCATCGTCCGCGTGAAACGGACAATAGCAAAAGTGCTAAATATGGGACCAATAAGTGGCAATTTGAGTTTTAATCTATCAAACCAGACTTGACCGGTTTCATGCTGGAGATATTGTCTTATCCCTGCCCCACCTATAACAACGATGAGAAGTCCCACCCACCAATAGGTCTGAAAGGCAGCCGTTATGTTAATCAGGATCTGGGTTGGAAGTGGTAACGCGACTCCCAAATCATTGAACATTGCGGTGAATTTTGGTATAACGAGAATCATTAGGACTGTGACGGCGGTGATACTCAGCGTCAATAAAATAATGGGATAGAAGAGTGCTGAGACGACGTCGTTTTTCAGGAGTCGCTGGCGTTCAGCGAATTCTGCGAGGCGTTCTAAAACCAAGCCGAGTACGCCGCCGCTCTCTCCGGCTCTTACCATATTGACATAGAGATTTGAAAATGCCTTTGGGTGTTGGGTGAGTGCGTCATGGAAGGTTGCCCCGTGTTCGACATCGTATTTGACTTGTGATACAATTCGGTGAAGCGCGGGACTCTCGATTTGTCCAAGGGTAACATCTAATGCGCGTGGCAACGGAACGTGTGCGTTTACCAGTGTTGCCAACTGATAGGTGAAGAACTCAACGTCCGCTGGTTTGACTCCGCGACGCCCGATCTGGAGCCACCGTCGTATGTCTGTGGGGACAGCGTCCTCTGTTTCCTCAACAATATTCGTGGGCCAATAGCCCATCTGCCGCAATCGGGAGATAAGTTCGGCTTTGGACTCGGCTTCCAATGTGTTATTAACGGTTCCGCCGCTGTGGGTGAGGGCTTCATATCGGAATATCGGCACGATCCACCTCTCCGTTATCCTTTCGGACTAAAGGAATATCCTAAAGACGCTTCAGATTTCCCCACAACGTCGCGAGTTTTGCTTTGGGTGTCACCGACAATCCATGTCTGTTCGGTATACTCTCACCCGTAATTACAAAGTTGTCGAATCTTGCTGTCTGATTGGAGAGACCCAAACCCGCACCACCTGTCAGGAAGTCCTGGAACCCGTCTAAGTTCATTGCTTCAAAGTTTTTCGGATCCAACCCGTGTCCCTCCACCAGATGCTGTTTTCTGTGAGCGTCAAGTTGTTGAAAAGTTCGGAGACTTGGGAGTTTCACGGGACCCAGCGCATGCTCTCCGTTAATCCAAAAATTTAGCGTATTTTCCTCAACTTCCAACTTCAGTTTTGACCATTCCTTTAAAATCAATGGTGGATGCAGTTTAGAACCGAACGAGTAAAGCGGATCAGTACTCCGAAAATTACCTGCCAGACACAAAACCCTGGAGAGTTTGTCGGGAAATGGTGGGAGATCTCCGATCACGCACCACACTACCCAGTCTCCTTTGATCCGAGCCGTAATCGCGATATTACCACGATCTCGTTTTTTCAGCGGCTTGACATCAAATTCAACGGTGTAATCGCCCCATGTTTCATCACCAACTGTCAGTAAACGTGTCGACTGACCATTAGAGACTGCATGCAGTTGACGGTTAATGATTTCCCAAGAACCGGGGGATACTCCGACCATCAAATATTCCTGCCATCCACCTAAGTTTCCTCTGTCAAAATCCATCAGCAATGTCCCTGCCCATACCGGGAACGTGAGGAGAAAAATCGCACTGCCAATCACGATTAATTTCATCGGAATTCTCCTTTGAAGAGGAGGGTTTAGAATCCGTTATACAATTTTCCCGAAACTAAATTTATACTTCCTCAAGGAATATCTTAAAGACGCTTCAGATTTCCCCACAACGTCGCGAGTTTCGCTTTGGGATCTACCGACAATCCATGTGTGCCCGGGATGCTCTCACCCGTAATTACAATATTGTCGAATCTCGCCGTGTGATTGGAGAGGCCTATCCCCACTCCGCCTGTTAGAAGGTCTTGGAACCTACCTAATTCCATCGGTCGAAATCTCGGGGGATTCTCCGCGTTGTTTTCAGCCGCATGCTGTTCCAGATGCCGCTTTCTGGCAGCGTCAAAGTTTATGAAAGTTTGACGGTTCGGAAGTCGTACAGGTCCAAGAACGTGATTTCCGTTAATCCAAAAATTCAGCATATTTCCCTCAACCTCTAACTTCAGTTTCGACCATTCCTTCATATTCAAAGGTTGATGCGGTTTGGAATCGAAAATAATAAACGGTGAAGGATCTCGAAAATTACCTGCTGAATACGCAACCATTGAGATGTTCCCGCCAAATGGATCATCACCCATCATACACCACGCTGCCCAATCTCCAGTAATCCGAGCAGCAATAGTAATATTTCCGCGACCTCGTTTCCTGAGAAGTTTGACATCAAATTCAATAGTGTAATCGCGCCATGTTTTATCACCAATTGTCAGTAGACGTATTGCTGCATCTGGGCTTATCCCATGTAATTCATCGTTAATGATTTTCCAAGTCCCGTCGGGCGCATTACGCATGTTAAATTCTTGCCATTCGTTCAAGTTTCCATTATCGAAATTCTCCAGAAATGTTCCAGCCCATGCCGGGAAGATGAGAAGTAAAATCGCACTTCCAATCACGGTCAATTTCATTGTAACACTCCTTTGGCAGAAAAGGATTTAAAGTGATCTACACGACTTCTCCGAAATCGAATTCGTCTTCCTGTGTCAAGCGGATAACTTCTTCGACTGTTGTTAAGCCAGCAGCGACTTTGCGCCAACCGTCTTCACGTAAACTTTTCATACCCAATTGGATTGCGAGACGACGAATCTCACTCGTTGATGCCTGTTTAAGAGCCATTGCTCGGACTTCTTCATTCATGAGCAGAACTTCAAAGATACCGATTCTGCCTTTGTAACCTCTCCCTCGGCATTCTTTGCAGCCGACGGCTCGTGGAATCTGTAGATCGTAAGGGATAGGAGAGCCGCTACCATTGCCATTCCCCATAAGTCCTTCCAGTTCGCGCATTTCGGGAAGGTACATTTCACAACATGCTTTGCAAACGCGCCGAGCAAGCCTCTGGGCGATGATACCTTCTACCGTGGAGGCAACGAGATACGCTTCAACATTCATGTCAATGAGCCTCGTGATAGCTCCAGGTGCATCGTTTGTGTGGAGTGTGCTAAAGACGAGGTGTCCTGTAAGCGATGTGTGAATCGCCATCTCTGCCGTTTCATAGTCGCGAATCTCACCGACTAATACCTTGTCAGGATCCTGGCGTAAGATATGACGAAGTCCATCAGCGAAAGTAAAATGGATATCTGGGTTGACCTGAATTTGGTTGATACCCTCTAACTCATACTCTACAGGGTCTTCAAGCGTGATAATTTTTACATCGGGGGAGTTAATCTCTTTTAGACAGGCGTAAAGTGAGGTCGTTTTTCCACTACCCGTGGGACCTGTAGCAAGGATAATGCCGTGGGGTTTGCGAATCATGCGGTGGAAGAGTTCGAGGTTATCCGCACTCAATCCGAGTTCTTCAAGCCCAAATTCAATGGACTGTCGGTCAAGAATACGGAGGACAACGCTTTCGCCGTGTAGGGTTGCAACGGTTGGAACAGTAGAGACACGGAGATCTATCTGTCGATTACCGACACTGCCGATCTGCCGACTGATTTTCCCGTCTTGGGGACGTCTGCGTTCTGCGACATCCATACCAGCCATAATTTTGATACGGGAGGTGATTGCGGATTGTAAATAAGCAGGGGGTTGCGGTTGATCTTCTAACACACCGTCAACGCGGAACCGAATCTTTAATTGCGCTGGATAGGGTTCGATGTGGATATCGCTTGCACCCATCCGAACGGCATCAATAATCATCTGGTCAACTGCGTGTATGACGGTTGGGTCTTGGCTGAGGTCTTTTTCGTCAATCCCGAAGTCGTCAATGGTTTCACGTTCAAGCGTGGCAGTTGCCCCAACGGGTCCCTTAATGCCTGCACTAAGAAGACTTTCGGCTGTTCGTCCATAGAGACGGACGATTGCTTCATCAATATCTGTTTCATCGGCGAGGATAGGGGTAATCCGGCAGCTTGTGATGAGTTGGAGTTCGTCGACGAGAACGACATCCAAGACATCTGCCATAGCGACGGTGAGTTCATCGTCCACTAATTCGGTAGGCACAATTTTATTGCGGTACGCGAACCCGGGTGATACCTTCTCAAGCACAGCAGATTCCGGGGAGATGCCTTCCAATTGAATGAAGGGTGTTCCGTATTCCACACTTTTTGTGGCGAGCGTGAGAATGTCAGACGGTACACCATAGTTGGAAAGTACAGCGGCTTCGGAGGCACCGGTCTGTTTAATTTCTGCGATAATGTCTTTATAGTCTTGCTCAGAGATAGCAGATGCCTGTCGTACGACCTCAACAAGTGAAGATGTATTCAGTGTCTGTTGCATGGTGTGAACGCTCTGGAGTCGGTGGCGACTTTGGATTTGGTGAGAGCGGTCTCCCTATGTTACTTTTTGTTGTTAATTTATATGAAGGGTTCTGCTTTCTGTGTTTTAAGACGTAGCAATCGTAAATAAGTTTAAGGAGGGCAGAAAGTTCCCTGCCCTCGTCGGTTCGCGAAGGGTCATTAATTGATCCTCTATATTAAAGATGCGATTTGAGGCAGAAAAGGTGCATGCTTTCAGATCCGGATTCCACTGTATCAGGGAAATTGCTATTGTGCTTTTTCAATCCGTTGGATTGCTTTTTGTGCAGCATTGCGAACCTTTTTGGAACTATCTTTGAGCGCGTTTGTCAATGCGGGGAGGACATCAGGCGAAGTTGCCCGCATCTCACCGAGTTCATCAGCAGCGTTCCGACGGACGTTCTCGTGTGGGTCTTGCAGCACTGCAAGGAGCGTTTGAACAATCATTTCACGGGAATCTTCGGTTGTTTTGCCCTTTTCGCCAATTGCCCCTAAGACATCGACAATGTGCCCACGGGTTGTAGCTGATGTGCTGTTTCCGAGCGCATCCGCCAACATCGGAATCACGGTTGCAGCAGCACCTTTGCCAAGTTGAATCAACTCGTCTTCCGCGCGATTTCGGACAGATTCGGACTTGTCTGCTAAAGCACCTATCATACCGCTGAAGGTTTCCGTGGATGTTGCTCGTATATCAGACAACTCCTCTATAGCATTGGTTCGGACTCTTGAAGAATCATCGGCAAGGCTTGCGATTAATGCGTCGCGGATTGTGTCAACAGGTTCTCCTTTTTCTGCAAGGATTTCGCCAATCTGTCCTAATACTTCCACAACCTCGTCGCGTGCTCGCGATGAACCTTTCGTCCGCACTGCAATAAGGGCGGGAATGACGACAGCGGTCGATTCTGGAGATGTTGGACGAACGTCCTCTAATTCCTCAAGTGCTTCACGGAAAACGTCGTCAGAAGGATCGTTGAGAGCCGTCGAAAGTGCGATAGCGATAGCGTCAACATTGCGATTCGCTTTCCTTTCACGTTCACCGATTCCGCCTAATGTATCGATTACCTTTTGGCGGACATCTTCATCTGGATCTCGCAGCATAGCGATGAGTGCAGCACTACCTGGATTCCCAATGTCTTCAAGGAAATCCACAAATTGACGCTTTATCCGCTCAGATTCGTCAATCAAAGTCGGGGCGACTTGTGCAAGTAATTCGGATTGCCATTCCGCTTGTATGGCACGCTGTTTCGCTTTCAGTAAGTTGAGTTCCTCCCTAAGTTGGGACAAGCCATCATCATGTGATTCCGCTGTTGCTTCTTGAAAGCGAACTGTCTGACCAATTCCCAAACCTATCAATACACCGATGAAGGTTGCTGTTACCCAGAACCATCGTTTAGTGTTTGTATTTGCTCTAATTCGTTTTTGTATCACTGTGTGCCTCCTTGATCGTTTAACTTATACTATTCCGCTTCCGCCTTCATATTCCAAATGAAAAATGGAGCCAGTTTCGCGAGCAGTTCAAGTCCCGTTTCTTTTTCCGCGAGTGTTGCTTCTAACAACGCTTTGTTATCGCTAATTGCAATCCATGCGATTAACGGTGTTATCTCTTTAGCATCAACAATCAATTTGTCAGCGGGCGGCGATCCGTTTTCAATCTCCAGTACCCGCGCTAAATTTAACTGCGCAAACGCCGTGGGTGTTTTCGGGAGTTGTTTTAAGTAGGACGGTTTCTTCTTTTTTTTGATTTCATCAATGAGGGCATGGACATGCTCTTCCGAGAAACCTATAAGAAACAGTCCATCTATTTCGGTGTGGTAAATATTGGAAGCGACCTCTGAAACCGTCGCTCCCTTGTATTCCGTTTGCGAAACAGAAGCATTGTGTAGGTTAGAAAGACTATTGACAAGCTGATTCCACTTTGACCTGTTACTGGGATTGAAAATAAGGGAACTACCTGTCTCCACATCACCGGTATCAAGTTCAACTACCCCATCCAATTCGAGACTTATGCCACTCAAGGCTTCTGGATCAAAATGTGATAGGTCGGGGACCGACAAGGCGTATTCACCTGTCAGTCCAGTCATAATATCGTTTTCCAGATTGAGATTCAGAACACCTTCGAGAAAAGAGACCGCTCCGGGATTTTCATCAGTCGGAACAAATTCCCATACACTTTCTGCAATTTTGGGTGCTACGGTAACAAATAGATCGTCTTCGCTGGATAATGCGTTTAGCGTTTTGAGTTGTTGTCCTTGCTTTAAAAATAGATTTATTTCGTTTTCTATGTCATTATTCGGATCAAATACCGTAGCAACTCGAAGGAGGGGACCCGTATCCAGCAAATTCAGTCGTCCGAAAAGAGATTGGAACATACCAATCTGCCTTTGCAACGACTCATCTAAACCTATCGGTAAAGACAAAGCATGTAGAACATCGGCAAATATGACGATTTCTCCTGAACCTATTTCTTCTAAGGCATTCGCAAAATTTGGGTTCTCCTCAATAGACGGTATGTCCGTTTGGTAGATGTCCAGCATTTTCTCAAAACATCCTTCGTTTGCCCCGATAACAAGGAAATCACCCACAAACCCGTACTTGATAATAGTGTCGAACCTTTCTATGGCATTGTAGCGAACTCGTTGGTAGACCCCCGCATCCACGCGTAAGGTGTTTTCTTCGCTCATGCCTATGAGACCCTCTACGATTTTCGTAAGCTGCTGGAGCCTGGCGAGATTCCCACCTGAATGTATCACGACACCAACTTGCAAGCTGTCCGCTTCATCCCGCCATGCAGCGAGTGCTGTTCGGTATCCTATCGTCTCAAATATGCCTAAGGGATCTGTTCCAAGAATTCCTTGGAACATCGTGATGCTTTGCTGTATCTCCTGCCAATTAGGTGTGTCGGTTAGTAACGCAAGTACTTTCTCCCAATTTTCCGAAGTCTCAATTTCACCGTAGATTGCGTCTATATCCTGGAATTTCAGATAGAAGACACTCTCCTGGGGCATAAAATCTTCCACCTGCGCAGCGTACGCAAAAGAGACGGTTAGCAGTAGTAGGGTGACACAACACGTCCGAAAAATCATTGACAAGCTGCCCCGAAATGATTTTTCTCTGCATTGAATGGCAAATTGTTCCCTTTTCCGTAGAAATTTTGCCTTCATTGGGGACCTCCGCTTTTTCTTTAAGGAACTCGAATATCATCAACGAGTGCTTGTACCTCGTCCGGAGGCGGTGCGGTCAAAGCGGACACGCTGAGGGAAACAATAAAGTTTAAGACCATACCGACGGTGCCGATACCTTCCGGTGAAATACCCCATAACCAGTGATCTGATGTATTGAGTTCCGGGCTGATAAATTTGAAATAGATGATGTAGGCTGCTGTGAAGGTAATACCGACGATCATACCACTAATCGCGCCTTCCTTGTTCATACGCTTAGAGAAAATTCCCATGACAATTGCGGGGAAGAATGAACTCGCTGCGAGCCCGAAGGCGAAAGCGACGACTTGTCCTACAAATCCAGGCGGATTCATCCCGAAATAGCCAGCGATACAGACTGCAACCCCAGCTGCAATGCGTGCCGCATTCAATTCATCCCTTTCCTGTAGGGTCGGCATAATCGCACCCTTAAGGAGATCGTGTGCGACCGCAGTTGAGATTACTAATAATAAGCCCGCTGCGGTTGAGAGTGCGGCAGCTAAACCACCAGCGGCAACCAATCCTACAATCCAGTTTGGGAGTTTCGCAATCTCAGGGTTCGCCAATACCATGATGTCTCGGTCAATCGTCAATTCATTCTGTACATCTGATTTAGGACCGCGATATTGAACCGCACCATCTTCGTTTTTGTCCTCGAATTTAATAAGACCTGTCGCTTCCCAATTCTTAAACCACGTCGGGACATCTTCATATTTGACATCCGTTCGTTCACCGTTCTGTTCGAATCTAACGGTTTTGAGTAGGTTCGTTCGCGCAAATGCCGCCACGGCGGGTGCTGTTGTATAGAGAATTGCAATGAAGAGTAAAGCCCAACCGGCAGAAATCCGTGCCTCAGAAGCTTTTCGGACGGTATAGAATCGGATAATCACATGTGGGAGTCCGGCCGTCCCCAACATCAAAGCGGCAGTAATAAAAAACACATCAATGGTGCTTTTATTTCCGTCTGTATAGAGATTAAATCCCAATTCTTCGTTCAAACCGTTGAGTCTATCAAGGAGATAGAGCCCTGAGCCGTCCGCTACTTTTCCGATCAACCCGAACTGCGGGATAACGTTCCCTGTGATCAACATAGAAATGAAAATTGCAGGTACAAGAAATGCGAAAATCAGGACACAATATTGCGCGACCTGTGTGTAAGTAATGCCTTTCATCCCACCGAGTACAGCATAAAAGAACACAATCCCCATGCCGATAAAAACACCGATTTCAACGTTAACGCTCAGAAACCGAGAGAAAACAATACCGACACCGCGCATCTGTCCGGCAACGTAGGTAAACGAGACGAAAACAGCGCATACAACAGCGACAATCCGTGCCAATTGGGAGTAATATCGGTCGCCAACGAAATCGGGAACTGTATATTTTCCGAATTTACGGAGATACGGTGCTAATAGCAACGCCAAGAGGACGTAGCCGCCTGTCCATCCGAGTAGATAGACAGAACCGTCGCGCCCCATAAAGGAGATAAGTCCTGCCATTGAGATGAAAGAAGCCGCACTCATCCAATCTGCTGCGGTTGCCATACCGTTTACAACGGGGTGCACGTTACTTCCAGCGACGTAAAAATCGCCAGTCGAACGCGCTTTCGACCAGAGTGCCACGCCAATATATAGTGCGAAGGAGAGTGCCACCATTACGAAGGTCCATGCTTGTACACCCATGATTACTTTGTGACCTCCGTATCATCGTTTGTGCGAAATCTTTCCTCCAAGCGGTTCATCAACCAAGCATAGACGAAGATGAGGACAACGAAAATCCAAATCGATGCTTGTTGAGCGAAATAGAACCCAAGCGGACATCCTCCGATCCGAATCTTATCCAGTTGTTCCACGAACACAACTGAGCAGAGATATGAGGTGATGAACCAAATTCCCAATAAAGTCGCGAGATATTGTAAATTTTTCCGCCAATACGCCTTGTTTTTTTCTGATGTTTCCATAAGTTGTCCTCCTTGGATGCGTCACAATCACAGACTGCTTCCACAAGTTGTTTCATATTTTGAGGTGAATGTTCCTAATTCGTGCTTTTATGTGATGTGGGCGGTTCTTGCATTACTGGTATCACATAACTCCGAAGGATTATCCCATCCAATTCTTCTGTCTCTACTCGCGGTTCTGGGTTCCTCCGATGATCGAAAACAACATAATACCCCTGCCCGGCACCCTCCAATTTGAGATATGCGACAAGCTGCTTTTTGCCGACCTGATAGTGAGTTTCACCGCGCCAAATCTTTGTCTCAACGATATATTTTCGATCTTTGTGTGTGATGAGGAGATCTATCCTGCCTCGTCCGGTTTGTACTTCAATATACATAAAACCACCCACCAACTTAACAAATTGGTCAAGATAGGTGAGGAGAAGATAACGACCTACAGACTCCAGAGGCGTATCAGGAACCTGAAGTATCTTGAAACCTGCGCGGGCAATGAAGTCACGGAAATTATTGAGAAGTCGGTCCATGTCCATCTGTCCCGTGGGGGTGAGGTAATCCAAAAAACTCTCACCGGTGTCTTCAGAAAAGTACGCATCCTCTAATCCATTCACTGCTGGCTTGAACGCTTGCAAAATAGAATATAGATAAATTGGATTGGCAATTTCACACATACCATCAGCACCTTCGGAAATGACCCCATAAGTAGCAAGTTCATCAATGAGCGCATCACGCAGGTTGAAATCCACACCCTCTTCGTAAGCCGTAATTCTCGTCAAGATTCTTTCAAAGTGTGGATCTCTGCGGATATTGGTGATCAAATGATCAATATTGGTATTGCGTCCACGGAGAAGTTGCTTATATGCTTTTGAAAAGTGCTCCATAGTAATCGTTTCAGTTTTTGGAATATCCAGTTCCTCAGTGAGAATTTGCGCGAGTCGGTTAACAAGCACCGGTTGACCAGCAGTTTGTTTATGAATAGCAGAGATGACTTCCGATGCGAAGGCTTGACCGACTTCATCGGTATACTGCGAAAACAATTCCTGTACTTGTTCAAGGGTGAAGTTTGGCAAACGGAATTCGTCTTGGATATTGAATGGTGAGACAGATCGATCATAGTCAAGCTGCGCAATGCTCTTGACACCGACGATGCCCACACTATGAGGACATGGTATCTCATCAGAGAGGTAAATTTGACGGAGTGAATACAGAAAATCGCTCACGACGGTTTGCGGGATACCATCAAACTCGTCAATTAGGAGGACAACTCTCTGGAAAACAGATACTCGCTCGTGAGAATCACTATCCAGCAAACTTCCAAGGTGTTCAAAGAACCTTATCATCGAAAGGTGATCGGTTAGTGTTGTGTTTGCCAGAAATTGTGTTAACTTTTCAGAAGGCACGCTGCCACGCCTTTGGAAAACGCTTTGAATTTGCATGCAAATCAGGTAGTAGAGGTGCTCGTAAAAGACGGGAGGCGTGGCATTGCGCATCGTTTGGAAATCCAATTGGATCGGGAAATAGGTTGGGTCTGCCTTTGTGAGTGCATCAAGTGCTAATCGGAAGAAAGTGGTTTTGCCAGTCTGGCGGGGGGCAAAAAGGACAATGTACTTACCATCTTTGACACGGCTAATGAAGTTCGAGATCTCTTCTGTACGTGGGACAACATAGTGCCGATCCGGGTACACTCTACCTTGGGTTCCAAAACTTCTCATTTCCTCATCCTCATTCAATTACCCCTTTTTACCAGCAATATCCCAAGAGGTGTAGCCGTTCACGCGGGATGCAGAAGTACTTACGATCCTCTAATACACGCTTATCAGTTTGCTCTGAAGCAGTCGGTATAGTATATCGTATCTTTAGGGTTTGGAGCAAGTTAATTTGATTTGAATACACCGGAAAATGTTAACATCTGTCCAACCCATCTTTTTCGCGTTGCCATCGCGAGAACACCTAAAAACTCCTTACGCTTTGAGCATAGCGGTTGGATCTGCAACCACAAAAAATAAGTCAATCTCAAAATTGATACAGCGGGACGTGTAACTTGACGAGACACGATAGACAGGCAAGGAACTGATTCAGAGGCTGGGTGAGCAAGGTGTTCTTCGCGAATGAATTCTTACGGAACGTAGACCAGAGAATTTGCAATTCTCCTTCCTTATGTGATATACTCTATATGACTTGGCGGATAGGAGTATCACCTCGGCGCGCCTCAGCGTCGAGTCCTATCCAACTCCGTGATATGGGTTGAATGCCAGTTGTCAAGAGAAACCTTGTTAAGCATTAATTTTTTATATTTTATCGCTGAGCACTGTTAACGTGTGCTGGATTAATGTAACTGCGTTTCAACTGGCGGAGTTGGAGTTTGCTTTTTGACCCCATTTGGTAGTGTTAAATCAATACGTATAGCATCAGATGAAATTCACATCAACAGTTTATAGGCTGTCTGAAATCTCCCAACTCGTCTCGCCTGTCCGACGCCAAGGAGGCATCATGAAAAACGTTGAACTTAAACAACAAGCGATTGCTTATATTGAGCAACTTTCGACTGAAAAGCTCGAGACCGCCCTTAACTACCTCGCTGCCCTTCGGAATTCTGATCTTTGGGCAGCTGAAGGGGAGTCGGAAAAACGAAAAAGTTCGGATAAGGCGGCTCCACTCCTTGCATTGGCAGGGACATTGGAATGTGACGAGGAGAACATCAGTGATCGCCATGATGAGTTGATCGGTGATGGGTTACTGGCAGAGCTATGGGGGCGTGCGGATGAATGAGGTCTTTGCGGATACCGCTGGATGGGCTTCTTTTTTTCGAGAGCAGGAACGCCATCACGCGAGGGCTGTCGCGTTAATGACACAGTGGCAGGAAGAAAGTCGGCAGGTTGTCACGACAAATTATGTGCTGGGTGAGCTCATTGCCCTTTGTGAGCGTTTGCGTGTGCCACGTTCGAGGGGTGTCTCTTATATCCACAGCATTCGCGCCGAGACGTGGATCGAAATTGTACATATAGACGAGCGACTTGATGTCCGAGCGTGGGAGTTACTGGAAAACAGATTGGATAAGACATGGAGTCTGGTTGACTGTGCGAGTTTTGTTGTCATGGAACAGCGGGGTTTGACGGATGCGTTAACGACGGATCATCACTTTGAGCAGGCTGGCTTTGTCCGGCTCCTTTTCTGATTTGAAATAAGGTTGCCCACTTTTGGATTCTGTGTGCAATTTTCAAATAGTGGGCAAATAAGACGAGAAATTAGCTAACACTATTCACAGTTCTGGTGTGATCTAAGTCTCTGTGCAATCAGTCGTCTACATCATTCAGAGTTTCAACGCTCGGTGGAACAAACATGTTACGGCAGCTTACGCGGGTGAAACGACACAGATTGCAAATGCGATTCGGACATACGGTGCACAGTCTTTTACAAAGCGAGTTTTGGGAAATAATGTGAGGACTACTGATTTAAACAACCACGAAGCCTATTACATTAGTTTCTATAATACCCGACACCCGAATGGATACAATGAGAGGTTACCTTAAGATTGATTTATAGCGGAGTGTCCAATTAATTCTAAACCTTACTATATTTTTTCAGAAAGGAGATTTATCAATGCACGCAGAATGGTGGAATGAACCGGAAATGTCAGCGGATGAGAGGGCTTTGGAAAGACGAGAACATCAGTTAAGAGCAATGGAAAGAGGTGATGTAATAACAATTATGCCCGGATCTAAAGAAGAAATGCGGGCGCAACTTGATAGCCTTATTGAGTTTGAATCTAAAAATTATGATGAGCGGACTGAGTGCTTTAATCAATTCCGTGATGATAGGCCTCCGCGTCCACCTTCTCTCTGTCTACTCACAGAAGAAGATATTGACCATCTTCTTGAACATGGATACATACCAGGAGTAGATATTGTTCTTTCAACCGAGTTTCTGATAGACGATAACAGTATTTTGCTTAGACCTCCACTCATCGTAGAATTTATGGGGTATGCCGATGAGTGGGATATACCGCCTAAGTCATCAGATTAGATAGATTATCCGAGACTTTTGAGGAACAACACTTGTCTGAAGAACGAATGTCTATACCAATCATACTCCAATTGTCAGATTCGGAACTCAAAGTCAGAGTGGATAACGCGTCGGGTTGTTCAAGTTGGATTATGTATCATAGTGGGACAAACACTGGGAGATGAGGGAAAGCGAGGTCTTACAGTGGCTTCAAGATGTGGGAACCGTGGAGACACTGGTGTTTTTTCAGATGAATGAGCATGCTCAAGGAAAAATCATCGGATAAATGGGGTTCTACCTGTCGGCAGACAAGCAAATAGCACCCAGAAAAGGATACTTATGATCGAAAACATCAGTACCATAGTCATGGCGTTTTCCGCGTTGGCAACAGCAGGGGCTACGATTGTTCTTGCTGTCATTACACGGCGATATGTCCGACTGACGCGGGAGATGTTAGAAAACTCCTACAAACCAGAAGTTCTAGTTCGTCTATTATCTACTGGCAAAACATACATCTATGAAGACGGAGCGGAAACGCGGAAATACCCCAGACTTGCCCTCATTGCAAAAAATGTGGGTCCAGGAGTTGCCCGTAATGTTAAGTTTGAAGGGCATCGTTCTTTTAATCCTATCCCAGAGAAAATAGGTGTACCGCTACTTAAGCGCGTTTATTTCCTTGATGATGGTATTGACTGCCTTCTTCCGGGGGAGGAACTAAGATCAGATGACAATCTTCTTGGATTTCCCTCCAGCGATCTAAATAAGTTTCAGGTTACGATTACAGGGACTTGGGAAGATTCAAAAGGAAAGAAACATTGGGAAGATTATCATCTCAATTTTGCAGATCCTAATTTACCATCAAGTGTCTAATCCTCTCCAAATTGGTGCTAAACGTCTTGACAGATTGTGGTATGTTGTATTAGATTATGGCAAACTACGATAACGCGGTCACAATGAACTTTGATAACCGAACGTTTTTTTTTGCAGATTGATAGGGAAGTGACATATTTCTATTGACACCCCAAAACAGACATGATTTGATAGGCACAAGGGAGTCACATCATGAAAACTGTTTTGCTTTGCTCAATACTATTCTGTGCGATCGCGTTGCCTTTGCACGCCGAGTTATCGGCTGACGATCTTGAGAAGATTGATAAAATGATTCAGTCGTCTGAGTCTCGGATAAAGGAGCATGTTGACATCAAGTTTGAGAGTGTAGAAAAGCGGTTGACGCTATTATCTAACATAGTGATTGCACTTGTAGCGTTGATAATAGTCGCTGTGGGTTTACCTCAAGCTCTTATGGCTTGGCGTAACCGAGAAACCCAGCAACGGATTGACTCCCTGAAAAAAGAAATCGAAACACTCAAGCAACAACGAGTCGGCAACCCGTAAAGTCCCTATCCCTATCTTACCTTCTCCGCGTACCTTCCCTTTCACGACGCGCATCGGCTTGACGCTGTTGTTCCGCTAATCCCTCTGCCCAAAACTCCAAATCTTTCGGAGTCATCGCTTTTATAGTAAAGCCTACAATTAAACTGACACTGCGGTGTCGGTGAAACTCTGATACTGAATAGTGCGTCTACGTTTCGGAATGGAATCTGGTCAATAATTCTCAGGAAACATTAATCGTTCGACATGTTCTATCAGGATATGCAATACCTTGATATGGATTTCTTGGATGCGATCCGCGGTGTTACCGGGAGCAATGAGGTAGATGTCACAGTGGTGTTTGAGTTTTCCACCATCTCTGCCGAGTAAACCGAACACCTGTATGCCGTGAGATTTTGCTGTTTCGGCTGCTCGGATAACATTCGCTGAATTTCCGCTTGTTGAGAGTGCTACCAGTAGGTCTCCAGGGTGTCCGAGTGCCGATAAAGGACGTGCGAATATCTCTGTAAAATCGAAATCGTTTGCCGTACAGGTGATAGCACCAGCATCACTGAGTGCAATTGCTGGAAGCGGTCGTCGTTCATCCCGGAACTTCCCAACGCATTCTTCAGCAAAATGAATGGCATCACACAAACTTCCGCCATTCCCGCACGTGAAGATGCGCCCCTCCCGTTCAAACACGTCTCGCATTATTTCTGCTGTTTTCGCGATGGTTGCGATATTCTCAGGATTTTGCGTAAACCGATTAAGCACATCTTGTGCCTCTAACAACGCATCGCGAATGGTATGCAAAATATCCATGATATTTCCTGCTTCCAATGGGTTGAGCAGCACTCACGGCTGCTGTTCTAAATCCGGAAAATTTCGCCTAATTTTCCGCCAAGTGCACGTCCTGCCCCGAGCAGACACGCAATTAGAATAAACATACCTACCACACCGAGGGCACTGGCTGTGTAGGGACCTTGATCGGGACGTTGGGAGAGTGACCAAATCGCTTTTGTAATCGGATAGTGTTGGTCCTTCATCGCCAAAATCAAACTGTCACTTACTTCAAGCATAGAGAATGAGAATACAAGAATCGCACCGGCAAGGATGTTCGCAATAACAAGGGGCAAGGTGATTTTATACAAAGTCCGAATCGGAGTCGCACCCATGTTTTGTGACGCTTCTTCGTATGTCACACTCGTCTGCTGAAGTCCAGCGTAGATGGAACGCAGCATATAGGGCAATCTGCGCACAGCATAACTAATAATCAAAAGGAAGGTTGGATTCCGTCTCGGATCAATTACAGAAATAAGTCCATCTGGTAGATGCTTCAGGAGAAGCGTTGTATCGGAGAAGCTGCCAAGGTAGCCAAATGCGATCGCAACTCCGGGTAACGCCAATGGCAACATCGCAACAGCGTCCAGCAGATTTTGGAATGGAAGACGTTTGCGCGTTAATAGATATGCCACCACAATTCCGACAATAAGTGCCAACAACGTACTAAAAATGCTGTATTTCAGGCTGTTAAGAATACTCGGTAGTGTGTCGGAGTGCGTGAAGGTCTCCACATAGTGTGCCAACGTCCACGATTGTGGTAGCACGGTTAGCCTCCACTGGCTTACGTCCGGCGTTAGGGAAACCAAGATGACACTGATGTGGGGTAGTAACGCCATAAGTGTCAATCCACCGATGAATAGATAGATGACCGAGCGCATGATCCAGTTCGCATCGACTTCACGAGAAGTCACATGTCCCCTGCCGAGCATCTCGTAGTGTCTTCTTCCTGTCCACCGCTTGGAAATATAAAAGGCGAGTGCTGTTAACACAATAATAAGAACAACAAGGGCGTACCCCATTGGATTTGTATTCGCCTCAGTCACTTGGTTGAAAATTCGCACCGAAACTACGTTACGGTACTCAAAAATCAGAGGAGTGCCGAGATCGGTAAATGCCCAGATGAAGACGAGAATTGCACCAGCGAAATAACCGGGCATCATCAACGGGAGTGTTATCTGACGGAAGACTTGGAATCGCGATGCTCCCATATTTTCTGCGGCTTCCTCCAGACTCGGATCTACGTTTGCGAGTGCTGCGACAATGTTGAGGTACATTATCGGGTAGAGGTGTAGTGTTGATAGCATTACCACACCCCAGAAACCACCATGAAACCAGTCGATGGTCTCGGTTATATCGATCAGATTGAGCTTCATGAGGAGCATATTGACGCTTCCGTATAAACCGAAGAACTGCTTCATCCCGATCGCACCGACGAAGGGAGGCATAATCATGGGAATCAGGATGACAGCGCGTAATGTGTCGCGCCCTGGGTATCGGTATCGCGTCAAGAAATATGCCAACGGTAGGCTTAGGAAACTGGTTACCACCGTAACCATCACACCGATTTTGAAGCTGTTGATAACCAGTTCTCGGATATTCGGATCGGTTACCATCAGTTTGAAATACGTGAGGTTGAATTTGTTTTCAATCCAGAATGCTTCCTTGAAAACATAGAGGAGTGGGTATATGAGGAAGACGACGAAAAACAGAGTTGTTAGTCCCAAGACCAGCGTAATTGAGGGGGTTAAATCGTATTGTCGTTTGAGTCTGTCTATTAAAGACAGTTTTTTTGGGGGACTCTGCTCTGCCTCTTGGCTGTTCAGCATTTTTTTCTCCGACTTTTTGTTTTACACTTGCTTTCGCGCTTGTAAAACGTGGAACCTGCAGGTTACTTCATTAATTATACCCTATACGGTGTTGAATTGCATATATTTTTTCTATAGGCGGGTCTCCAAATCCCGACGCCTACCCGCTTTTCTCTATAATTCTGAGAATCCTTTCATCATGCCAATTCTGATTCTGGCAACCAAAAACCAATTCTTTTTGCCCCCAAACGCAATTCATGCTATATTATAATAATATCTACAATACAGAATCGTAGAATCTTTTATGGCAACAGTAAAACTCGAAAATATTACAAAACGGTTCGGCGACCTTACTGCTCTTGACGACATCACCCTTGATATCCAAGACGAAGAATTTTTTGTGCTCCTTGGACAGACCGGGGCGGGAAAAACAACGACGCTTCGCTGTATTGCTGGCTTAGACAAACCCGAAGAAGGGACGATCTACTTGGATGGTGTCAGTGTCAATGACAAAACCCCAGCGGAACGCGATGTGGCTTTCGTTTTCCAATCGCATATCCTTTATCCACACCTGAGTGTTTATGAGAATATGGCGTTCCCGCTGCACCCAAGACGACTCCCGGCTGAGGAGATTGATCGACGCGTCAGGGACATCGCACAGATGCTTCATATTGAACATCTGCTTATGCGCACACCCAATCAGCTGAGTGGCGGCGAAACACAACGTGTCGGTCTTGGGAGGGCGATGGTTCGCCGTCCGCAAGTGTTTCTGATGGATGAGCCTATCTCCAACCTTGATGCAAAACTCCGAGCTGAGATGCGCGCCGAAATCCGTTGGAGGCAACGCGACCTCGGTACAACCACGTTCTACGTGACGCATGATCAGGTGGAAGCAATGTCAATGGCAGATCGGATCGCTGTTCTTGAGACCGGTAAAATCCAGCAATTGGGAACACCTTCTGATATCTACAACCATCCTGCAAACCTCTTTGTCGCTGGCTTTGTCGGCAACCCAAGCATGAACTGCATTTCGTCCGACATCTCCAGAGCCAACGGTGAACTCTGTTTGATTATAGCAAGCGATATAGACAGCGAGAATTCAGTCATAATTCAGGACACAAAGATTGCAGCAGTTCTAAATGATAGTGATCCAGATCAAGACGTTGTTTTTGGCGTACATCCTGAAGACGTTATTGTCAGCCATCAATCCATTTCAAACGCATTTCAAGCTGAAGTCTATAGTGTTGAACCGCTTGGCGCGGAAACAATCGTCGAGTTGACACTTGGCACGGATGCAGCAGGATACCATACGATTCTTAAGGCATGCACGGCACCCAATTTTGAAGCCGAAATTGGAGAATGCCTGTATGTCACATTCGTCGCAGAACGGATGCATTTTTTCGATGAGAGGACTGGTAAGGCATTGCAACTGTAATTGGCAGATAGATACTGTTCCTCAATCTCTACTGTTTTATTAGATAGCGTCTGGGCGAAGTATGAATTGGCGACTCAAACTCTTTAACCTCATCCCAAAGTTTCTAAAACGCATTGGGTGTCAACTACTACGCCGATTGGGGTATGATCCTGATGCGTGGTTGGAAAATTTTCTCAGAGAACACAAAGGAGAGTAATACGTGAAAGGTGGAGATATTCTCATTGAATGCTTGAAGGCACAAGGGGTCTCAGCGGTTTTTGGAATGCCCGGTACGCAGAACATCCAGATCTACGATGCTTTGCTACGACGCGGTGGTGGCACGATTGACCACTATCTTGTTCGGCATGAGTATGCCGCAACACAAATGGCAGACGGTTTTGCACGTGCAACAGGGGAACCCGGTGTTGCGATCACGGTGCCAGGACCGGGAGCCAGCAACGCATCAACCGGAATTTTAGAGGCGTTCACCGACTGTGCCCCTGTCTTGCTGATTACCGGGCAGAGTGATTCCAGTCTCTATAGCAAACATCCGAGTAAGATGTTCCACGGCTTGGATCAGATGCACTTTTTTGAGTCGATTACTAAATACTGTGCCATCGCTCACACTGTTGCTGAAATTCCTGTCGTCGTTGAAAATGCCTTTAAAGCGATGCGCACTGGGAGACCGGGACCCACAATGTTGGAATTCCCGATGGATGTCGTCACAGGCGAAGGCGAAGTTCGGATTCCACCACGTGTGGAACGCACTGAATTATCTCCACCTAACGATACAGACCTTAGTACTGCCGTTGAGACAATCCGCAACGCCAAGATGCCCCTAATCTTCGCTGGTTCTGCTGTCTTTCACTCAAATGCCCGAAACGAGTTACGTCTCCTCGCTGAGAAGTTGAACGCACCTGTCATCGTAACCCGCAATGCCAAAGGCGTTTTGTCGGAAGATCATCCGTTGGCACTCCAAATTTGCTACGGTTACCTCGGACGCGAAGCACTTGAACGTGCCGACTGCTTGATAGGCATCGGACCACGCTTTACCTCTATTGATACCCGAAATTGGAGTTTGGAACTGCCTCAACCGTTCATTCAAATCGATGAAGACGCGAACGAGATTGGGCTTGAATACCCGTGTGATGTAGGTGTTGTGGGTGATTTAAGATTGACGCTGCAAGCACTTATTGAGGATGCGGCTCCTGGACAAAACGAGTGGGATGACATACTGGCGGAACTTCGAGCGAAATCTGACGCACAACCGTCGCTGCCTGTTATTCACGAATTACAAGATGTTCTCCCACGGGATACCATCTATGCGATTGATGTCCACGCACTCGGTTACGCCTCCTTCGCCGAATTTCCTATCTACGATCCGAGGACCTTCCTCTACCCAAACATCGGCGTGGCATTAGGACATGCCTATCCCGCTGCTATTGGTGCAAAGGTTGCGTATCCTGACCGTCCTGTTATCTGTTTTAGTGGTGATGGCGGGTTTTTGATGGGAGCTGTAGAGATGGCAACTGCTATGAAATATGGTATCAATGTCGTGGCGATTGTCATAAATGACGGTGCTTTGTCAGCGATTAAAGGATCCCAATTGCAAGGGTGTGAAGGGCGGACGATTGATACAGATCTGCTTAATCCCGATTTTGTTGAGTTCGCACGCTCCTTCGGTGCGTATGCTGAGCGGGTTGAGAATTTGGCGGACTTCAAGAACACTTTACGAGACGCGCTCGCTGCTGAAAAACCTGCGCTCATTGAAGTGATGCTGCAGGAACGGCAGGACGAGGTTATCAACATAATCAGTTGGTTGCAATCTGAGCCGCTCCGAAAGACCGGTTTTTAACGTTTTTCATTCAATTTCACAGCCCCAAACTCTCACTTTTTTGATAATCTGTTAGTTTTTCAAGGAGCATAAGCTGCTCAGCCCGTTCAAGTGGTTCTTCATGTAGGTTTTGAGGTGTAAAATTCATTACCAATGCCTCAAGCATCGGTTTTCTATTTTCTTCTTTCGCACCGATGTGATAGAAATGCTCCTTGGTTAACACATGAAATTCTGACCACAGAGCCTTAAGAAAAGTATTTTCCCTATGCTGATTACTGTGCCAAGTGGATAAGATAAATTTGCAAGGAGATTGACTCAGGATTTCAAACAAATATTGTTCGTTTTCTTCGTCCCAACTATCGAAATAGTCAACATGTCGTCCAACATAAGGCGGATCACAATAAACAAAATCATCTTCAGAAATCACTTTGAGTGTCTCTCTAAAATCTTGACAGATAAATGACCAGTTAGAATGTTTTGACATGACGTGAACGTAGTCAACTTGGTTCACAATTTTTGTGATATATCCTTTGGAAAACCTCTGTGGCTTATGCCCGAAAGGTGTATTAAAGTTCCCTTTGCGATTAAACCGAATCATCCCGTTGAAGCAGCAGCGATTCAAAAAAAGAAAATCTAAGGGTGCATGTGTTTTGTTAAACCGCTCTCGAACTTCATAATAATAATCTTGCCCATGCCTTGATAATATTTCGCCTTGTTGCTCAAGGAAGTTTCTCACCTTCAAACCATTAACTTCTCCACTCGCGATGGCATTGTAGAAGTTAATCAAATGTGGATTGCTATCTGCAAAAATCGCGTTGCGCGGTATGATATTGAAACCAACAGCTCCTGAGCCCATGAAAGGTTCAATCCATGTGCCTTCAAAAGACCAGTCCACGGCTCGTTTTATAAAAGGCACAAGTTTGCTTTTAATCCCTTGACACTTAATCGGTGGAATCATAACTCTCATCATTGGTTCCTGTTCCTCATGCCTATTTTTCTCGCTTTGGGTACAATCAGCCTAACATCCCCGCCCCTATATGCAACAAAATCTTCCAAGTTCCTAATCTGCTTTGTCTTACCACTATCATCCCTGATAGTTATCTTATCGTAGTTCATCCAATAATCATCAAACCATTCCTCACCCAAGTCTGAGAACATGCCACGTCCCGAAACTATGTCAGCAATTCTATTAATACTTCCAATGTTCGCGGTATTACCACTACCACTTTTGTCGCTCGCGATTCTCCATTTTTCTGCGACGAAGAATCTGAAATCCTTTATAACAGAAGATATTGAATGTAGTTCTTCAAGCCTATAAGTACGTGTTTCATCTACTTCCTCTTCCGTATGTCTGCTGTATATTATTCCCAAACAGAAATGGCCATGGTATTGACTATAAGGAAACTGGATATTCTTAGAACTTTCTCGATTTACAAAGTATTTTCCGTGGGAACCCAGCGTAAATCCGTTGCAAAACTCTGGATAATCCGGCAAGCGATATGTTGTCTTGAAATCAACGGCGAATTTAATGTATTCGTTATCCGCACTCACGAACGAGATGTCTGGATAGTAATTCTGATGTTCAGCCAAAACCACTCGATATCCCATATCTTCCGCGAAACTGAGAATACGAGGGAAAAGATGTATTTCAAGAATCTTCGATATTATTTTCGTATCCGAAGAAATTGTATATATATTCCGACATACATCAATAAATCCCTTGATGCTCCATTGCCCATTGTCTGTACTAACATGTTCGTCGAGTGATGCAACGAATCGGGTTAGTGCGTGGAAAAATTCCTGCTTAATTTGCAAATTTCGACGCATTCATAAATCCTTTCAATACTCATCGCGTGCGTTCCAACCCGGATACTGTTCTTCCAATGCTTCAAGCGTTTGTGGTGTGTAGTATGGGTGTCCAGCAGGTGGGAAACGGAAAACTTCGCGCTCCGCTGCTGTTAGCGTACCGATGAATTTTGAGAATGTCGGGTTCCTACCCTTGTCCGTATAGTGTCGAAAGCCTTCCCAATAGTGGTCTGCACGTCCTAAACCAAATCCCCATGTAAAACGTTGTCCATCTTCACGCAGATAGTCGCTTGCCGAGTGCAACGTGTAATTGTTGAAGATACAGACGGTTCCAGCCTTACAAACCAGCGGTTCATATTTAGAAGTATCCCGTCCATGCTCCTTAGCAAGTAGTCTAAGTGGTGCTTGGTCTTCGTTAACATCCTCAAGGTGTACCCAAAAGCCGATCTGCCCGAACTCAGGCGCACTCTCGGATTGTGGTAGCAGGGAGTTGTTGCCGTTATCAATGTGTAAATTGCTTGGATCGCTATCGACACCGGGACCTTTGAATCCCGGGTAGCGTGCAATCATACACCCCGCGCGGAAGTGAATATGTTCCGTTTTCAGAAATTTACGAGCGAATTCCCACGCATAGTGATCCACGATCCCCTGCAATAAAGCCATTTCAGCCGGCGGAAACTCCGTCAAAATCGCTCCACCTGGTGGCGGGTCGTCTTTTACCTCTTCCCATGTCGGAAGCACGCGTCGCTGGGCGGCTTGCATCTCGGCAAGCTGCTCTCCCGAATAGTAGTCTGGAACAATTAGGTAGCCTTTCTCTAAAAGTTCATCAAGTTGTGCATCGGTAAATTTCTTAGGCATGTGAGACCTCCGTTCGAGGAGTGGAGTAGGTTTGAACAAGAACAGGTTAAAAATTTTTGCTGACGAACCTTGACAGCCAAAATGAGTGGCAAAGCCCGTCAGCAAAATTGAGAACTCCCCCAGACGGACTCGAACCGCCGACACGATGGTTAACAGCCATCTGCTCTACCGACTGAGCTATGGGGGAATGTTAGTGTTAATTATAACCTATCTCGCCAGCAATTGCAAATTAAATCACACTTTTTTGCTACAGACGAAACAGACTGATGTTAATTATACTTACTCGTATCCGCAGTTGCAAATTAAATTTCTGCTACCGTATTTAACACCCACATACGACTTGCGAACCCGAAACGCCTTGCTTGCCTTTCGTTTCATAACCATCGCGTTTCCACCAATCCAAACCGCCCATTAACTCCTTGACCTGAAACCCTAACTTCGACATATTCAAAGCACCTTTGGTAGAGGCGTTGCAACCGATACCATCACAGTAAGTCACATACAATTTTGATTTATCGAGTGTCCTTGTAGTCGTCTCAGACATTAATCTATGTGGGATATTTATTGACGTTGGTATGTGTTCAAGTTCGTAAGCCTCTGGGGAGCGAGCATCTATTACAACGATAGGCTCACCGTTATTGAGGGCTTCAAAGAGATCCCAAGAATCCGTCTCATAATTGAGTTTTGCTTGATAAAATTCAGCTTGATTCATAACTCTTTAAGCGTGTTTCCTCCTTAGCCATCTTCTTAGGTTGAGCCTGCCTTGGGAAAAACCCCACAGCATGCCAACAGCAAGACAGATCCAGACCCCTATCCATCCAATATCTGTAACAATATTAGAGGCTGATGCGACCATACTATCATACCGTTGTGAGGCTTCTGCTATACTATTGTAACTACCATCCAGATCTCGATAAGCGATCTTTTCTACTATCCAACTGACTATGTTGCGAGAGATAAAAGCGACGAAAACAAGCCATAAGAAGCCCGCTACGATCCCCAGCAGAATCCGCATTGACAGTATTCCAAGAAAACGAAGACTGGTTTTGCACTTTTGCATGAACATAGTTTCCACCTTCTACGAAATGCTGGGAATGCAATTTTATACTGGTATAGTACTACGATTATATTACACTCGTCCGTGCCATCGGTTGCAACCTAAAAATCAGTTTCATCCGGATTTTGCTGCAATACCTTAAGACCATGAGCGGTTATTCGGTAAAAGCCTGTTCTCGTTCTTTCTACCAATCCTTTGTTCATCAGATGTTTTTCTGCCTGTCCGGTTCTACTCAAGGAACTCCTTTCACCGTCAGTTAACGAGAAATGTTCGGTAAGTCTATTGATAATTTTCACTCGACGATGCTCCCTTCGGTCCGCGAGATATTCAAGTGCAGGACGCTCCATTTCTTTCCCTGTCGGAAGTGCGGTTCTTTCAGAAAAAGAGCGAGGAACTTGCGTAGGCAACTCTTCACTCCGCGAAGAATTAAGCAAGTTGTTCAATTCCGTTACTTCATCTGCTATCCACGCTTGCAAATCTTCTGGAGAAATTGTTATTTTCCAATCTCCATCTATTCTCTCAACACTCCATCCGGCATCTCGCATTTTTTCCTTACCATCACGCCCTTGTGCATGCCAATAATGCCAGAAAGTTCGCGTAATATCATCTCCCACAACATAATACTTGTTCAAATGCTTCGTAAAGACAGTTCCCTGAAAAGTAATACAATCAGGTATGTTAGTATGTGGCAGGTGTCCTTCTATTTCAGGGAGATGCCCTTCGTATTCAGTAGTTTCTACTTCCGCTTTCTGGAGATACTCCTCTATTTCAACGAGATACTCCTGCAGCTTAGTTTTTTCTGCTTGTACTGCTTCTAATTTCTTCAATGTACGCGTAAGACGTTCATCACAGGCAGCCAATTTCGCTTCCACTTCTCCCAACCGAATTGACTTCGCCTTAAGACACTCTTCCAATTCAGTCTTCATTGTTTTGGTAGTCGTCAATTGCTCGGATACAGTATCAAGTTGGTTCTTGGTTTTTTCTGCCTCTGCTGCATCTTCTGTTAGCCAAGTCAACGTTCTCTTGAGATTTTCCTGCGATTTATTAACTTGTTTATTCAATCCAGACTTCTCTGCTTCTAGTTGACTTAATCTGGTTTTGAGGCGTTCTTCCAACTCAGTTCTCTCTGTTTCGACCCCTGCCAGTTTCTGTGATGCAGTCTTAAAGCCCTTCTCGTATGCTACTTTCTCTGCCTTCTTTACTTCTAGAGGGTCCAACATAGTCCTAAGACGTTTCTGCAATTCAGTATTCTCTTGTTCAACTGTCTCTAGGCGTTCCACAGCATTATCAACAAAGAGTTGGTTTCGGATGCCCTCGACTTCACGCCTCGCGTCTATATTAATTTTTCCAAGCACATTGGCGATAAGGAACAGGTGTGCCCGCGTCCCTTCGTCTTCAGCATCACCTTCAGGTGGGTGCGCCCAATCCTCATTTCTGCATTCCGTTATCAGCCATAGATGATTCCGAAAAGTGCTATCATCATTGAGTTGTAATTCAAAGGCATCATACCAGTTTTTGTTAACAAGGTGTGGGAAATCATTAATGTCAATTGCAGATTCAATGTTTCGATTAGACTGGGTCAAGGCACGTTTAACTTCGTTAGCCCGTCTATCATTCAAGGAATTAACAACTACGGATTCAACATTTGTGCCTGGTATCTGCCTCAAATGCGAGATAATGAATGAACGCATAGCGGATCTGTATGCGTTAAATGCTCTATTGAGTCCTTCTTGGTTGGGAAATTTCTTCATCTTTAACTATAAACCTCCATGTAGATAAATTTTCTAAAATATATCACACTTTCCCGCTTATGTCAACTACAAATCAGGATTAAATTAATGCGCAGAAAATACTTTTGTTTTACGCGTGTCAATCCACTTTGCCACCACACTTCGTTCTGGAATGAGGATATTTTTATATTCAAACGGCTCTGTTCCGAAGTTTGCGAATATTTCGACCGTATCGCCAAACTCGGTGCGTTGGACTTGTCTGTCATCACTCAACCACTCGAAATCTGTCATCGCTCGTCCACCGATCTGCCGATGCAAGGGTGAGAAGAATCCGAAGTGCCGGACAATCCACTCTTTATGCTTTGCAAATCTTGCTATATTCAGATGATACAGTGGCGGCACATTATAGAGCAACTCTAATAGTGCTAATGTCTCTACTGTATTTTCAAATTTGAGGCTTCCAGAGTGCCAGTGGTTCGTCGTCACCACCGAATCGTGAAACACAATCTGGTAGAGTGGTAGCCGGAAGTACGGCTCGAAATACAGATATAGATAGCGCGGCTTGAGAGGCACCTGCTTTACATGAATCGCAGGGGCTTCGGGGGGCCAGTATCCACCTATATAGTACGGCGAGTCTTTATCCTTCATTTCTGGATCGCCCCACCCAATGACAGGACTCATCATTCCGTGTGCGAAATGGAGCGTTGCCGATGCATAGGCAGCTCCACCTTCTGAACCGACGACCATGTTGTGTTCATCCCGGATCCACGCCATACGGGTAAGTCGTGCGTTCATATCATCCAACTGCGTTGCAGGATGCGACGATGAATAATCGTCGAAGAGTTCACCATAAGCATCGCAATCAATAAACCACGAATTGAAGTCCGAAGGCATCTGTGCGATGATATTATTGACACGCATTTCGACATAAGGCTGAGCGACAAGCGGACTTAAGTGATACCCTTTCTGTTTAAACCCTTTGTTCTTTGTGCCATCTGCGTTGACAATTGCGCCCCTTTTATAAAGCAGCAGGTTAAACTGTGCGGTTTCCCATGTATTCTTTTCGCTCGGATGATGGATGCTATGGTAGGAATCATAGGTTCCAACCAGATAACCGAGTTCTTTCGCCTTCGCAACGGCGAACGGATGTCGAAACCCATCCTGCCATGACGAAACACCGAGCCAGAGCCTATCCAATCCATTTTTCGCAAATCGTTCCATCAGTTTTACAGACAGCCCGTCACCCCACTCATTCGGATGTCGCAGGGCATTCGGGAACGCAGCGTAAAGTAGAAGACAATTACGCCGATAAAGTTCTGTGAGCGATAGTTTGGACGGGTCTCGCGATAGATACTTCTCTGTTTCGGAGGTCAGCGAGATTCCTATCCAAGCGGATGGATTGTAAAAATTCGGTTTCTCAAGTTGTTCGCTTATCGCACGGCATACAAGCCTTTGGATGTAACTGGGAGGACGGTCTGACCGAGCGATGTTTCGGACGGCTTTCCTCGCTTCCTGGTTCAGTCGTGAAAAAATATGTGCCTCAACAGCTTCTGCCTTCCACTCATCGCCGCCACGACTCAGTTTTGTGGCGAACGTTTTCCAATCCATTACATCGTATCGACTCAGGAGTTTGTCTCCCCAGAGATAGACATGGGCAGCACCGAGTAATTTCTCTGCTTCAGGCGTCTGTTCAATCTTTTCAGTGAAGGAGACAAATTCAGCGTTCTGCTGCAACCAAAGTCGGTATTGTTTGGCTGGCGCAACGGGTGATCCTTCGCCGAGAGAAATACGCAATCCATACACTTTCTGTTCCCAATTTGGTGTGAAGGTGTGAGATACCTGCATACCTAAGTCAGATGCGTCAGACTTATTGAACAGAATTCTATTATTGAAGGGATTTGTCAAAATATAGGTAAGCGTTTTCTCTCCAAGATCCAGTCCCCAGAACGGCATCGAGAGACCTGCTGTTGTGCTTATCGGTCCCCGTTGATATAAAAAGTCCTGCCACGTTTCATCATCTTTCGGCACGTAACTCCCCTCAAAGAAGGGGAAAATGTAACCCTTGAGGGATTTGGTGTCTTTGATAAGGGGCCATGTTAGACTTTGTGGGTCGGTTGTGAGCGATTCTTGCGTGAATTCAATCGTTAGTGAGTCTGTTACCAGTTCAACGCGAACAGCAAGGGAACGTTCTGGTAGTTTCCAACTAACAATGTTGTCTGTTTGAGAGAATTTCGTCGCGTCACCAAATCCAGCCTGCCCCGATGAAATCGGTACTGCTGCTTTTGTGCCTACAGGATAGGCATTCACGGCAAGCGACTGCGGAACAATGTCAATTGTCCACATAGCGTTGCTGAGACGAACCGTTTCTGGTGTGGCACTCATGCCAATTGCAGCCAACAGAAATACTCCTATAGATAAGATGTGAAATCGCAATTTGAACAATGGAAGCTATCTCCGTTTATTCTGTGGTACCCACCCTGTTTAGGATGCTCGTGGTGTCGCATGTCGAGAGGCTTACCTTGACAATTCTTCCCACAACGCCCGATAAAAATTCATTACGCGCTCTGGATCAGAACTTCCCGCTATTTCTGCAAGTGTGTACCCTGTGTATCCAGATGCCTTCAACGATGTAAAAAGCTCACGCCACGGATACTCGCGTCGGTGGAGTTCCGTGATATGCACCAAACCGATTCTGCCTTTCACGAGGTTGAAATTGTTTTGAATGGAACCGTTTTCCACTTCACCGAAGTTGGAATTCCAGCAGACATAGACGTTGTCATGATCAGCGATGTCAATGATGGTTCGGATATGTCGGAGTTCGGAAGTGCCACCGCCGTGTACTTCCAGTCGAATCTGCACACCGAGGTTAGCAGCGAATTCGCCACACTCTCGCAAGGAGAATCCAATTTGCTCCAGGGTCTTTTCAACAGGAACTTCATCGGGAAGACCGTTTGGACGCACCTTAACACCCGGTGCACCAACATCCGCTGCTAACTGGGAATATAACTTTGTCCCTTCTATATTCTCACGAACCGTTGCTTGATCGACAGCGTGATAATCAAATGCAGACCCTAAACCCGCAATCTCAATCGGGGAATCATCGAATTGTTGCTTTACTGCTGCCCGTTCACTTGCCGAGAGTTCAACTTCAACGCCGTGTGCATGCGTCGTTCGCAATTCCACGCCTTTAAATCCTGTCTCTACACATTTCTCAATAATTGTAGGGACGTCCCAATCTTTTGCCATATTATAAGTGACTAAACCAAGTTTCATAGAATCTCCTCATTCAAATAGTTGTGCGACCTGACATGAAAATCCTTCAACGACCTCTTCACCGCTGAGGGTGTCGTCGCTCGTGAGCAATTCGATGTCTGTTTCTGAACGATACACTGTTACCGTCTTGCCCACAGGTTCAATGACCCAGACAAGCCGCACCCCTGCGCTCAGATAGACGAGTGCTTTCTCGGTAACGTTATACTGAACGTCTGTCCGAGAAACCACTTCAACAGCGAGATCTGGTGGGATTGCAAATGCCCGATGCCTATCCTCAGGCAGCCGTGTCGATGAAACAAACGCAATATCTGGTACCAACACCCTGTCACCAATCTGGAAACCCGTGTCTGATGTGTAGACGCGACCCAATTGATTGGTACGGACGTGTGAATCTAAATACCAATTTATGTTAGAACTAATATCACCGTGTTCTCCTGAGGTCGGTGGCATCGGAATTAATGCTCCTTTCACATATTCATATCCTTCTATATCGCTTTGAAGAAATTCTTCCAGTGTCATATCCGTTTCTATAGGAGCGAGGGATATTGTCGCTTGTTCGTGGCCATTTTTCGGAATGTCCATCAGAACGCCTCCTTCTTCAATGCTCGCTGTTTTCAATTGCATTATGCCCTGTTTTTTGCTATAATGTCCCTTAAACTTAAAAAGTAAGGAGAACATCACTATGGCATACGCACTTGAAGATGAATTTGGTGACATCATCGGCAAAGCCCGACGCGGGCTGAACATGTCTCAGAACCAAACCGCCACCGCTGCCGGTATCACAGAGACAGAACTTGCTCGTATGGAACAGTATACCTTAAAACCGACAGAAGCGCAAGTCTTTCGTCTTGCGGAAATACTCAATTTAGACGGCACTAAGTTGCTCGATATTGCGACAGAGCAGTGGGAACCAGAACCTCCTCAACAGACGAGCGATGCAAATCTTGAGGTGGTCACGATTAGCGCGCCCGTCGGTGGATGGCCGGTCAATGCCTATCTCTTGATATGCCAAGCCACCGAAGACACCGCGATTATCGACACTGCTGCACATCCAGACCTCATTTTGGAACAATTAGATGCCCGTAACGTGAACCCAACGGCGATCCTTTTGACGCACGCCCACAGCGACCATACCGACGGATTAACACAACTCCAAACTGCTACTGGATGTGAAACTTACATCCATAAGAATGAACCAAACCCGCGGAGTAACAAAAAATTACGTGAAGTCTCACACGGGGATGTTCTCTCCGTCGGCGAACTCATGGTAACCGTTGTCAACACACCTGGGCATACAACCGGTGGGTGTAGTTTCCTTACGCAGCACGCAGCGTTCGTTGGTGATGCAATTTTCGCTGGTTCTGTCGGAGGTCCCAACATCTCTTTACAGGATGAGATTGACAGCGTCCGTGACAATCTACTGTCGCTTCCTGATTCGGTTAGACTCTTTCCGGGACACGGTCCCTCCACCACTGTCGGTGAGGAAAAATTACACAACCCGTTTTTCTAATTTTTTAGTTAAAAGATACGGAAGGTTTAACTTTTGTTCTCGTATCTGATCCAACGTTTTCTTTCGATCGGTTTGTCCCTTTTAGCGGTATCGTTCCTTGTTTTTCTGATGGTGCATCTCATCCCGGGCGATGCCGCTGTTGCTATTTTGGGGGAACGTGCTACTGAAAAAGCACTCACTGAACTCCGAATGGAAATGGGACTTGACAAACCTCTGTATTACCAATACGCCAAATTCTTGTGGGATATCGCACACCTTGATTTTGGACGCTCGTTTAAAACGAAACAACCCGTAATCGACGAAATCAGACGCTATTTCCCCGCAACAGTTGAACTAACCCTTGCAGCGATGGCTTTTTCGATTCTATTCGGCATCGCTGCAGGGGTTATTGCTGCGGTTTCTCGTGGCACGTTTTGGGACTATTTTTCCATGTCCATCTCCCTCGCTGGGATTTCTATGCCTATATTCTGGCTGGGGTTGATGCTTATCCTGCTTTTCTCCTACTTTTTCCCAATTTTACCAAGCACTGGACGCTTAGACGTTGTCTTAGACTTAGATATTCAGACACGTACGGGTTTCTATCTTCTCGATACGCTTCTTGCAGGCAACTTTACCGCCTTTCGGAATGCGATTGCGCATCTGATTCTTCCAGCAATTACATTAGGCACGATTCCATTAGCGATTATTGCCCGGATGACCCGCTCCAGTCTACTTGAAGTGCTGAACCAGCCTTATATTATGACGGCGTATGCGAAAGGTTTACCGCGGTGGAAAGTTATCAGCAAACACGCGATGAAAAATAGTATGGTGCCTGTCTTGACAATTATCGGGCTGGAATTCGGCTATCTCATGGGAGGTGCTATCTTAACCGAGCATATTTTCTCATGGCCCGGACTCGGTTCGTGGTTGCGCGCTGCTGTTGAGGCGCGCGATGTTCGCGCCGTACAAGGTGGGGTTCTTTTTGTGGCGACGGTCTTTATGCTCGTTAACCTTATCGTAGATATGTTGTATGCGTATTTCGACCCGCGTATCCGAGTAGAGGGTGTTGCGAGATGAATACCTCTGTAACCGCTACCACTCAAGGACAGGTCTTTCGGAAGCTGCTGCGACACCGTTCTGCCACCATCGGTGCGTCGATTATTCTGTTTTTTGTTGTTGTTGCCATCTTTGCCCCACTCATTGCGACTCACGATCCGAGACAGGCGAACGTCGTTGAACGTCTCAAAGGTTGGTCGGATACCCATTATCTCGGCACCGATGGTGTTGGACGAGACATCTTCAGCAGGATCGTCTACGGCACCCGCATCTCTCTGAAGATTGGTCTTATCGCCATGACCTTTTCGATCGGGTTTGGTACGTTGTTTGGAGCGATTGCTGGTTATTACGGGGGTAGACTTGACAACCTGATTATGCGCGTAATGGACATGATGCTCGCCATGCCAAGTATCCTCCTCGCGATGGTTATTGTGACTATTTTGGGGCAGAGTCTCACGAATGCGATTATTGCTGTTTCCATCGTCTATATCCCTCAATATGCCCGGATTCTGCGTGCTGCTGTCCTCAAAGTTCGCGAGTTAGACTACGTTCTCTCCGCGAGGGTGATTGGTGCAAGCAACAATCGTATCCTTCTGACAACTGTGCTCCCGAACTGTATTGCGCCGCTGATTGTCCAAGCCACTTTGGGGATTGGGGCAGCGATTTTGGATGCGGCGGGACTCAGTTTTTTAGGGCTCGGTGCGGAGGTCGGGGAACCGGAGTGGGGAGCAATGCTTAACGAAAACAGAAAGTTTATCCGCCGTGAGCCTTTGACTGTTATTGCTCCGGGGTGCGCTATTTTCCTGATTGTTTTAGGTTTCAATCTCCTCGGCGATGCTCTCCGAGACGCCCTTGACCCGCAAATAGATTGAGATTAGATGAGGTGGATCACATTACAAACATAAAATAAGAGACTCCGATAGCAAGACAAAACCCTTGCGAATTTTTCTAAGGCACTGTATACTCTTTATGGCAAGGGGAATACTTCACGGAAAAGGAAACGCATACATGAACATCCTCGTCCTTCATGGGCCGAATCTACATCTCTTGGGGAAACGCCAACCGGAGATTTATGGACACCAAACATTAGCAGATATCAACACTACGCTTGACCGACACGCCGCAGCATCGCCTCACCCGATTGTCCTTAAAATATTTCAGTCAAATCATGAAGGTGAACTCGTCTCCATTATTGGGGATCACATCGATTGGGCAGATGGCATTCTGCTTAACCCAGCGGCCTATACCCATACCAGTGTTGCCATTCGGGATGCACTCTCCACCGTCGCGTTACCGGTGATTGAGATTCATCTCTCCAACATTTATGCTCGCGAAGAATTTCGGCATCATTCTTATATCTCAGCGGTTGCTGTTGGGGTTATCGGTGGCTTCGGAACACATAGTTACACGCTTGCCCTTGAGGCTATGATCCAGATTTTGCAAGAAAAGTCGGAACCACCGGTCTAAGAATTTTAGGCATTAGGAATTGTTTGTAAATACACCTATATGAAATATTAGACAGCGTTGGGGTAATAAATATCGTCTGGAAAGAAGGAATCTCTCTATGGCACAGAACCCATTTATACCATTTAGTCGTCCTTGGATTGATGACACCGAAATCGAAGCTGTTAGCCAAGTGCTCGCCTCAAAATGGATTAGTACAGGCACCAGAGTACGTGAGTTTGAACGCGCCTTCGCCGAATACCTGGGTGTCAAGCATGCTATTGCTGTGAGTTCATGTACTGCTGCGTTGCATCTGAGTCTCATTGTTGCCAATGTAAGTAGTGGTGACGAAGTAATTACGACCCCTTACACCTTTACTGCCACTGCAGAGGCGATCCGCTACGTTGGTGCAAAGCCTGTTTTTGTAGACATCCAACCAGATACCTTGAACATCGACGTAACCAAGATTGAAGAGGCAATCACACCGCGGACGAAGGCAATAATGCCCGTACATTTCGCCGGACTTCCGTGTGATATGGATAGCCTTCAGGACATCTGTCGAAACCACAACCTTGCTCTGATTGACGACGCAGCCCACGCGATTCCAACTGAATACAAAGGGCAATATATAGGGAGTATCGGTGATCTGTCTGCTTTTAGTTTTTATGCGAACAAAAATATGACGACAGGAGAAGGCGGAATGGTCACTACTAATAGCGATGCCTTTGCTAAACCGCTCCGGACGATGCGACTCCACGGTATCGATAAAGACGCTTGGGCACGGCAATCGCAGCGCGACATCTGGCGGTATGACATCGCTACTGAAGGTTATAAATATAACATGACCGATATTCAAGCAGCGATGGGATTGTGCCAACTCATGAAACTCAACAAGCAGCATGAACGCCGCCGAAATCTTGCACAGATTTACCAAACGGAACTGGCGAACTTTCCGCAAATAAGTACCCCAGTGGTACCAGATAACCCGAACGAGCATTCGTGGCATCTCTATATTATGCAACTCCATACTGCGGATCGCGGAGAATTTATCGGTGCCTTGCGAGATGCAAACATTGAATGCAGTGTCCACTATATTCCGCTGCACCTCTTCGAGTTTTATCAGGAGCAATATGGCTACAGCGTCGGTGATTTCCCGTGTGCTGAAGAAGCATTTGAACGCGTTGTGAGTCTTCCGCTTCATCCGGCATTAACCGAAGAAGAGATTCATATCGTGATTGATGAGATAGGAAAAATTGTGGGATAACAACCCGTTACAGAAATCGTTTCTTGAAAGATGGAAACAACTAACCCCGCGAATGCTACACTCTATCAAATCATTCCCAGCGAAGTCTGTTTCTCGTGTGACGTCTGTTGTCGATTTTTAGAGGCAGACAGTCCGCTTGCACCCATCTTCACAGAAACTGAGACAGAGAAGGTTGTAACACAAGGTGTCGATCCTTCACTGTTCCAGCCACAGGCGGACGGAAATAGCACGCAAATCCAACTAAAGCCACACAAAGATTTCTACATCTGCCCCTTCTTTGATGCAGAAACGAGCCACTGCACCATCTATCCGATCCGTCCGCTTGACTGCCAACTCTATCCCTTTGCCCTGATGCTCAGTGAGGACGGAAGCGAGGTTGTGCTCGGTGTAGATACCCTCTGCCCGTTTGGAGAGGAACATCTCGAAACAGAACCCTTTCAGCAGCACATCCGCGATGTAATTGATTACATTGAATCCGAAATGGTTACGGCACAGATCGCCGCGAACTGGAGCATCATTGGCTATTATCAAGACACTGTGCGGATTGTTCACACGCTTGGTAGGAGCGATCTTCTGATTCGGGCACTCCAGAAAAGTTGAGAGATGCAACTGCAACCGCTGACCCTCAATGAGAAACCAATTTTTGATGCGTATGTGCATCGAACGTGTCTCCGTTTATCCAGTTATGCCTTCGCGCCGCTTTATATCTGGCAGGACCATTTCACGTTTTATTGGGGAGAACTGAAGGAACACCTGTGCGTTTTCGCAAAACAGAACGATGACTATTTCATGCCGATTTTACCAATGCCGTATGATGGAGTTGATAGTTGCAGTTATTTAAACGTGGTTCGCGAGACGTTTCAATTTATGTTGGCGTCGAACCGAAATCCACACATCGCCCGAATCGAGAATGTACCGCAGGAGATGCTCCCTTTCTTTGAAAAGAACGGGTTTTATGCTACCTTAAAGGAAACCGAATATCTCTATGAAACAGAAGCACTAATCAGGTTAAGTGGCAACCGCTACAAGAGTAAACGGAGCGTCTACAACGCTTTTGCCAAACGTTATCCCTCTGCGACACTCAGCCCCTATTGCTCCACCGATCAAGAGGCGTGTTTCGCACGCTATGACGCATGGCGAGCCGAACGTGAGGCACAGTGCAACGATGAGGTCTATTGTGCGATGCTTGACGATTCTCGGGCGGCACACCGAATTGCGATTATACATAGAGAGGCACTCGGACTGCTCGGTAGAATCGTCCGTATCAAAGGTGAGATTAAGGGTTACACCTTCGGCTATCCACTAAACGCCGATACATTCTGTGTGTTGCTTGAAGTCGCAGACCTACGCATAAAAGGACTTGCCCAGTTTATCTATCGCGAATTCTGTCGTGAGTTGGTGGGTACATACAAGTGGATTAACGCTATGAGCGATTCAGGATTAGAAAACCTAAAGCGCGTCAAACGCTCCTATCATCCTATTCGACTGATGCCATCATATAATGTGAAAATTGGCAGCTCGTCCTAAACCGAGAGCAGACGTATGAAAACAGCACTTATTTTTCTCAACGGCTATTACGACTTACGTTATCTCAATTTTTACCGTTCCGAGATTGAAAGTGGAGTGGAAAATCATTTTCCGCTTATCTGTGCCGATGGAGGAATCCACATATTCGACGAATTAAATCTCTATAGCGATACCGCTTTTGTTCCAGATGTCCTGATAGGCGACATGGACTCGGTGTCAGAAGACGCAACGAAAGCAAAACACATTGTTCAGGAGTGGGTTGGACAAACAGATAAAGACTGGACAGATGGACAACTCGCTGTGGATTATGCGTTGGAAGAATGCGGATGCCGACATATTATCGTCTACGGCGGATTACCGCGTCCGAATGAATATGAGACCGATCAGTTTCTTGGAAACCTAAAACTCATGCGTTTCGGACATTATCGTGTCTCTGCAGACGAATCCTATAGTGCCGAGATACGGGATCCGAAACAAACAATCCACTATGTCTTATCAACAGTCCGGTTATCCCGAAAAAGCAGTGGATTGCAACGTGTTTCACTTATTGCGGAGGCACCGAATGTCGTTGTAGAAAAGAGCGAAAATTTGCGTTGGGATTTGGCATCGCTACACATCCACCCAGACTTAACAAATGCCCTTCGCAACGAATTCACAGACGGGGCAAGATGGGCGAGCCTTCAGTTGGTTAAAGGCTCTGCCCCGGTTTACGTGATTCACAATTGGTAGTTTAAAACAGACTTAAGCGTTTCTGTGTCCAAATTCCCACCACTCATCACCATCACCACGTTTTTGCCTGCGAGTGTTTCTGTGAGTTTATGCGCTGCTGCGAGTGGTGCTGCGCCTGCACCCTCTGCTAAATTGTGCGTCCAGCGCAATGCCAAACGGATGCCTTCCTGTAGTTCTACCTCGCTAAGCAGGACGATGTCGTGAATGCCTTTTTTGATGATAGAGAGCGGTGTGGGAAATGGGGTACGCGTCGCAAGTCCGTCTGCGATTGTGTCACAGGAGTCGGTTTCTACACGCTGTCCGGCTTTCCACGAGCGATAGATTGCCGGGGCGTTTTCTGCTTGCACACCGATGACCTTGACGTTTGGGTTAATCGCCTTGGAGACAGTAATCGCCCCACAACACCCGCTTCCGCCGCCGATAGGCACAACAATCGCATCGACATTGGGAAGGCTTTCAAAAATCTCAACTGAATAGGTGCCGACCCCATGAAAGAGTGGAAGTTCCATACAGGGATGAACGTAGTAAAGCCCGCGTTCTTTTTGAAGCTTTTCACACAATTCGAGTGCATCATCAAAATCCGCACCGTGCTCTATCAGTTCAGCTCCAAATGCTCGCATCGCGCTGTTTTTTTCCGGGTTATTTCCGTATGGCACAACAACGGTTGCCTTGACTCCAAACTGTGTCGCTGCGTAAGCAATAGATTGACCATGATTCCCACGGGTTGCTGTAATCACACCTTTTTTGCGTTGTGCTTGTGGTAGATGATGCATGAAATTGAGTCCACCGCGCACTTTAAAACTACCTGTTGGATGATGGTTTTCGTGTTTGATGTATGCTTGGAATCCGAGGCGTTCGGACAATTCTGGGTAATGAATTAAAGGCGTCTGTTTTAAAAACCGTGCTACGACAGCTCTCGCAGCGATGATGTCTTGAAATGTTAAAGTTTTCACGTTTTCTCCCTATCAATAAATGAATGACACCGAAAAACCAATGGTTCTGAAATGGTGTCTTGTAAACCTTAATAATCTATGCTAATATGATAACATACCTTAAACGGGCATATCAAAGTTAATCGCATAGGAAGGAAATATCTATGGCACAAGCGTGGCACTCCACAGAATTAGAAATTGATGAAGCTGAGGATCTCGTTGAGGTCTGCTATGAGAACGGATGGACCGATGGACTTCCAGTGGTTCCACCGACACCTGAACGCGTTGAACGTATGCTGAGTGGCACAGATAGGGATCCAGACGAACTCATCGCCGCTGTCCCCCCGAAATGGGGCAGAGCCACTGTCGAAAAGGTCGCCATTAATGCCGTTATGGCGGGGTGCAAGCCGGCATATCTACCGCTCATCCTCACCGCAGTCGAGGCGATGACGGACGAGAGGTTCAACCTTCACGGGGTTCAAGTCACTACCTCTCATGTTGGCCCGATGCTCATTGTGAATGGACCCATTCGGAAGCAGTTAGAAATTAACGATGGGTTTAACCTCTTTGGGCAAGGATGGCGGGCGAATGCGACTATCGGACGCACACTGCGACTCGTCTGTACAAATATCGGTGGTGGTTTACCCGGTGAACTCGATCGCTCGGCGTTCGGACACGCAGGAAAGTATACCTGTTGTATCGCCGAAAAAGAGGAGGAAAGTCCTTGGGAGTCACTGCATGTCGCACGTGGATTTCAAGCCGATAGTAGCACTGTTACCATTTTTGCGGGTGCCGCTCCGCAACCCGTAAACGATCACGGCAACAACACCGCAGAAGGTATCCTGAGCACGATTGCCGACAACATCGCTGCTCCCGGCAATACCGGTGGTGAGACCCTTCTTGTCATAGGGGTTGAACATGCAAAAACCATCTCAGAGGACGGATTCAGTAGGGCAGACATACGACAGTATATCGCTGATGCCACGGGACAATACTCGGTAGAAGATTTACTACTCATGGTGGCAGGTGGACCCGCAGGCAGGTGGACAATTGCTGTTCCCGGATGGGGTTCACCAACCTCTCGCGCTATCACGATGGCGGTATAAATCCAAATCTCTTCTGAGAGTTTTTTCGGTGTGAAGCGATCTCTGGTTGTTCCTGCCTAAACCTTACCAACAACCAAAGACTGATAACCGTAGACGCGAAGATACTACTCCAGTAGGCGAGGTTTCCTAACCTCGCCGCTGCTCTCTGATAGTCAATAGCCAATAACCCTAAACTAAACACCCCTAACTCCGCCGAATATATACTTGCAAGTTGGCAAGAAATGTGGTATCCTTTAATACAGATAATACAGAGGATAAGAAACTAAAATCTGTTTTCTGACGTTACACTAAGGGAATATACGCGATGGATACGAGAACCCTGTCCTTACCAATCAGCACACTTGATTACAAGCAACCTGCCACCGTGCCAGTTGGCTCTCCAGTTTCTCTTGCCATTGATATAATGCAAAATGAGGGGATAGGGTGTGTACTTGTTGTTGATGACGATGAACAATTGGTTGGAATTATCACTGAACGCGACCTAATACGACACGTCAGTGGACAACGCGCTGCAACTACCGAATTTAAAGTTCAACAGGTAATGACAGCGGATCCAGAAACACTTCGCGCCAGTGACCCGATTGCCTTCGCCTTAAACTTGATGCACCTCGGACACTTCCGGCACCTGCCTCTCTGTGTTTGGGACGACCAAGGGGAGGCATATCCTATCGGAATAATATCAACCCGCGATATCCTCGACCATATCGCTATATTTATAGAAAATCAAGCGTAGGAGGCGTAACCATGCTTTATGACTTAGCAATCGATGAAGAATTAGAACAGATGGACGAAGATGCTGCGTTAAAGGCATGGAGTACACAGGAAATTCAGGTTTCTCTAAAAGAGTTGATGCGACCTGTTGTCACCATTGACATCAACAGTAGCACGAACGAAGCGATTGACCTGCTTTTGGCAAATAACATTGGTGCAGCACCCGTCGTTGAAAACGGTTACCTCCGCGGGATTTTTAGTGAAAGAGACGTCCTAAACAAAGTTCTTAACAAGCAGGTTGGAGATCTTGACCGGGTCAGTGTTAAACAATTTATGATCGCTGATCCGCAGACAGCAAAGCCAGAAGATTCCTTGACCTCCGCTGTTCTCTATATGGCACACGGCAACTACCGCCATGTCCCTATTATTGATGCGGAGAATCGCCCGATTGGCATGGTTTCGATTCGTGACGTAATCTCTTATCTTGTTGGAGAATTTTCCCAAGAAGTTTTATCGCTACCTCCGAGGCCGGTTCGAGATGCCATGAAAGCCCGGGAAGGTGCGTAATTGTTTTAGATTTTTTATATTGTGTAGGTGCACTTTCCAAGCGCGCACCTATCAGAAAAAGGAAGCGATTGTGATGCGCAAGCCAGTAGAGCAAATTGAGGAGGCGACTATCCTGTTTGCTGGCGACTCGGGTGACGGGTCGCAGACCATTGGCACACAAATGACGGAAACCACTGCCCTCATTGGTAATGATGTCGCTACGCTACCTGATTATCCTGCTGAGATTCGCGCACCCGCAGGGTCATTAGCAGGCGTCTCCGGGTTCCAACTCCACTTCTCAAGCGAACAAATTCATACACCAGGCGATCTTTGCGATGTACTCGTAGCGATGAATCCCGCCGCTTTAAAAGTCCACCTTCATAAACTCAAACCCAACGGCATTCTTATTGTTAATCTTGATAATTTCGCACGTCGTTCGCTACGTCTCGCTGGATACGAGGACAATCCACTTGAAGATGGCACTCTCGCAAAATATCAGGTTTTTCCAGTCGAATTAACACGGCTCACCCGAAAAGCACTCGAAACAACAGATTTAACGACCCGGGAAGTTGATCGGTGTAAAAACTTTTTCGCACTCGGTATGATCTTGTGGCTCTACAACCGCTCCATGGAATATACAATAAAGTGGGTGAAGACAAAGTTCGCCAGAAAGCCGCAGTATATCGAAGCAAATATTCTCGCGCTCCGTGCTGGCAATACTTACTGTGAAGCTACCGAACAGTTTGCTGTCTCCTACGACGTGAAACCGGCGTCCTTTGAACCGGGAACATACCGCAACATCGAAGGGAACATGGCAACGGTGCTTGGACTCATCACAGCTTCACATCAATCTGGTCTCCCCCTCGTTTACGGCAGTTATCCGATAACACCCGCAAGTGACATTCTACACGGTCTCGCCCAATATCGGAATTTCGGGGTTGTCACGATGCAGATGGAAGACGAGATTGCAGCCGTTGGCGTCGCAATCGGTGCTGCGTTTAGTGGTGCACTTGGTGTCACTGGTAGTAGCGGACCCGGACTCGCCCTTAAGTCGGAAGCGATTAACCTCGCAATGATCGCTGAACTTCCGCTTGTCGTGTGTAATATCCAACGTGCAGGTCCTTCAACCGGAATGCCCACAAAGACGGAGCAGTCAGACCTGCTGCAAATGTTTTACGGCAGGAATGGTGAATCCCCAATTCCCATCGTTGCTCCCTCACGTCCGTTCGACTGTTTTGAGGCAGTTTATGAAGCCTGCCGTATTGCCGTGAAGTATAGAACCCCGGTAATTTTCCTCTCAGACCTTTATATCGGTATGGGAGCTGAGCCTTGGCGGATTCCCAAACTTTCTGAATTGCCAGAAATTAAAGCGGATTTTGCGGGACGTGAATATGCTCATGGAAATGGATTTGAACCTTATCAGCGTGACCCAGAGACCTTAGCGCGCCCGTGGGCGAAACCGGGTACTCCCGGCTTGGAACACCGGATCGGCGGCTTAGAAAAATCCGATATAACTGGGCATGTCAGTTATGATGCTGAGAATCATCAGAGGATGGTGGAAATCCGGGCGGAAAAGGTCGCTCGTATCGCTGATGATCTTCCTCCGACAGAGGTCTTTGGAACACAAGAAGGCGATGTCCTCGTTCTTGGATGGGGAGGCACTTACGGTGCAATCCGAACCGCAGTGGAGCACTGTGTTGAAGATGGACTCTCAATAGCACACGTACATCTCCGACACCTTAATCCTTTCCCCAAAGACTTAGCTGGTATTCTAAACAGCTTTAAAAAAGTTTTAATCCCTGAACTCAACAGTGGTCAACTCCTCCAACTCATCCGTAGCATCTATTTTATCGAGGCAATTGGGCTTAACAAAGTACAGGGACAACCCTTCCACGTTTTTGAGTTGCAGACTAAAATTGACGAGATATTTAAAGAATTAGGGCACTTTTAGCCTGATATATCTGAAATACTTTTTGCTGGCAAAGGAGAAATACACATCCGAGATCCCAGAGAAATCTCCAGTCCCGTCAGCAACAATATACCTTTAGTTATCGGCTTTACTGTAAAAGGCGGTAAACATTATGAAAAGAGAAAGAAGAAAAAGAACTTCACGTACCAAACAGGAAAGAACTTCACGCATTCCCGCTGGCGTACCTACCCTCTCTAAAAAGGATTTTGAATCCGATCAAGACACACGCTGGTGTCCGGGTTGCGGTGACTACTCCATTCTTGCCCAAACGCAACGCATTATGCCTGAACTCGGCGTTCCTCGCGAGAACATTGTCTTTATCTCCGGCATCGGATGTTCAAGCCGATTCCCGTACTACATGAATACCTACGGCTTCCATACGATCCACGGTAGAGCCCCAACGATTGCCTCCGGTGTAAAAATGGCGAACCCTGACCTTTCTGTCTGGGTTATCACAGGGGATGGCGATGCACTCTCAATTGGTGGCAACCATTTTATCCATTTGATGCGCCGAAATTTCGACCTCAATGTTTTGCTCTTCAACAACCGCATCTACGGACTTACCAAAGGTCAATACTCACCCACTTCAGAACAAGGGAAACAAACGTACTCAACACCGCTCGGTTCTCTGGAGGCTCCCTTTAATCCGATTAGTCTCGCCTTGGCTTCAGGGGCTACTTTTGTGGCGCGCTCGCTTGATCGAGATCCAGATCACTTGCGGATGATTATCAAGTCAGCATTTGAACATAAAGGCACCTCCTTCATCGAAATCTATCAGAACTGCAACATCTTTAACGACGGCACTTTCTTTCAATACACGGAAAAGGATACAAAGGCTGATAATACGGTGTTTTTGGAGCACGGTGAACCGCTCGTTTTCGGTGCGGAACGAAACAAGGGCATCCGGCTGAACGGGTTCCAACCCGAAGTCGTCGAAACCTCAAATGGCGACTATACCACCGACGATCTCATCGTCCACGATCAATACACCGAGGACACCACCTTGGCAAACTTCCTCGCTGGCATGAGTGACACACCTGACATGCCACATCCCATCGGTATTTTTCGCAGTGTCAGGCATCCGTGCTACGAAGATGCCATGACCAATCAGATCCGCAGTGCAAAAGAACGGATGGGTGAAGGTGACATTGAGGCACTCCTGAACGCTGGCGAAACATGGGTTGTTGAATAGGAAGGCATCACACCTTGACATGTGTGGAATAGATAACACTATAGTGTTTGGTCCCCTCAATACGTGAATATCCTATTTCGGTTCGTTCAATGATTCAAGCGTTAGTCTAAAGTCTCAACTTTACACAGGTAATCGCTGTTAAATTTGGTAGGATCCCGACAATGAAGATTTACATTTTAACTGACTTGGAAGGGGTTGCGATGGTATCCCGCTTCAGTCAAACCCGTGAAGAAGGTCCCCAAAAACAGACAGCCATGCGTTTATTGACGCAAGAGTTAAATGCTGCGGTTGATGGCATTCTTGATGTGGATGCGGACGCAGAAATTGTGGTCTGGGATGGACATGGGACTGGTGGGATCAATGTGCTTGAGTTTCATCCGAAGGCGAAGTTAATTGCGCGGGGTCCTATTCGTCCGCCTTACTATCTTGATGCTACCTATGACGCGCTCTTTTTCTTAGGACAACACGCGATGGCAGGCACGCCAAACGCTCCGTTGAGTCATACGTATTCTTCTTTGTCAATTGAGCACTACAAACTCAACGGTGAAATGATCGGGGAATTCGGATGCCGTGCAGCACTGGCAGGCACCTTCAATGTCCCAACGGTTTTCATCTCTGGTGATGATAAAGCGGTTGCAGAAGCGAAGCAACTTATACCCAACATTTATGGTGTTGAAACCAAACAGGGACTTGGACAGGAACTGGCGTTGCATCTCTCACCGGAGCGATCGCGAGATCTGATTCGAGAGACTGCTGTGATTGCTTGCCAAAATATTACTGAGATTGCCCCGCTGAAAATTAATCCACCTTATACGTTTGAAGTCCGAGTCCTTGAAGGTAAATCAATTGATCAATACTTGAAACAGGGTGCAGTGAAGATTGATGACCGCACCGTTAGTTGGCATAGTGATGACCTTTGTGCCTTGTCTATTTAGGATCAATCCTCTATTTCCGTTAATAATCATATTGACAAATTCACCCATAAATTGTACAATTTAGCAAATTTTAGGGACTTACACAGAACTTAAGTAGAATGGAACGCGTAAGTTCCGAGGTTTTGAACATTAGCGTTTTTGAAGGTACAGGTTTACGACACGTACTAACACAGTAAGGAGATTCGCCATGAAAACTTCTTTTATCTTCGGATTTTTGATGTTAGGTCTAATACTAATCGGAGCAGTGATGACTAGTCACGCCCAGAGCGTCAGTGACGCAGACCTTGTTATCTACTATAGCTTCAACGAGGACACCCAGAAAGATGATGATGTTGTGGATGTGTCTGGCAATGGGAACGACGGTTTCCTTCACGGCAGTGATTTGGAAATTGTGGCAGGCAAAGTGGGAGGGGCTATGTCACTCCCCGGCGACGCTGCCCAATACATTTCGGTGCGTGAACACATGTACTCGGATCCGTATAGTGCAATGACTGTTGCTGCTTGGGTTAAGACGAGCGTAAGAGGGATGGTTGCTTCGTGGGATCGGAGTGAATTCTTCCGTTTCGCCGTAGGCGATGATGTCGGTGGAAATAACGGAACCACCTTTGTTGCGTTCGACATTTGTTGCCCATGTTGCCATGATTGGTTTGGGGAAACAGATGTTGCTGATGATCAGTGGCACCATATTGTAGCAACGTTTGATGCCGGCGACCAACGTATCTATGTTGATGGGGAGTTAGATGCCCAAAGAGATGCCCCCGTAGATGAGATTGGCGCTGGGGCCGCACGGTTTGGGTTCATCGGAATCGGTTCAGAGGCAGGTGCTTTTGATGCTAATGTAGGACCCACGTGGGCGTTCGACGGGCTTCTGGACGAGTTCTTGTTGTTCCACCGAGCCCTCAGTGACGACGAGATTGCACACCTCGCTACTGGACCTGAAGATCCATTTGCTGCAACGACCAGTGTTGACCCCGCTGACAAAGCTACCACAACCTGGGGTACGCTGAAGTCCACCTATAAGTAAGATTAGGCAGCTCGTCAAGTTATCATAATCTGGTGTGGTTTCATTAAGCCGCACCGGATCATATAGAGACATTTATAGTTTACTTATTATGAATGGCGCGGATTTTTTGGATCCGCGCCATTTGTATTTTTGCGACTATCTGCGATCCAGATTCCATGTAAAAATTGAGATTGACAAGCGCATCTCTGGATTGTATAATTGAGATTAGATTAGCAGGAGAAATATAATTTAAAAACAGCACTACATGAATACACCGATTGAGATATCCAGTTTAGCAGAATATATCAACCGAATAGATGAAATAACCCATCCTGAACAGAATTACCTTTATCGCGGTCAGGAAGACGAAACGTGGCAAGTGACCAGTAGCGCGTATCGTCGCTTGGTTAGCAGTTCTGAAGATTTGGGACGAGAAGTAGATCTTCCTCCTTATCCGTTGCGCCATTTGTATCATAACTATCTCCTTGAAATTGTTGGTAAGATTAAACTAAGGTATCCATCCACGTACAGAGACCTGTCTGCTTTGGAGTGCATGGCACATTTACAGCATAATCGCGTTGCCACAGGCTTAATTGATTTTACTTTTAGCCCCTTGGTTGCTCTTTGGTTTGCATGCACTGATGAAAATATAAATGGTAAGGTTATTGTGTTAGAAAACGATAGTGAGAAAATTGAAGAGATAACAACTATTGAACAACTTCAGCAAGAGCTGGAAGCATTCTTTTCAGTTGATCAAGAAAATTGGTATCTATGGTCTCCTACCCCCAACGGATGATTATACAACAATCGGCATTCTTATTTGGCTTACCGGAAATAGACCCGGAAATGATCACACAAGAAATCATAATCCACAATGGTGACAAAGAGAATATCAAAACAGCGTTAGAAAAGATGGGAATCTCGGAAAGAACCTTATTTTCTGATCTGCTCGGTTTCTTTGAGAGGAATAGTGTTACGCAGCGTTATAACCTGACAGTTGACGCACTTAGCTCCTGAGGGATACCATTATGAACAACAAATCAACCGACAGAGACGAACTTTTCTCCAAACATTCGAGACGCGGGGACCAGAGGCTGTTCGCGAAAAAATACGATGAAGCCATTGAAGACTACGACCAGGCGATTGAGTTGAAACCCGATTACGCGCCTATCTACAGTATACGCGGATATGTTTATCGCATCAAAGGCGAGTTTGAATCTGCCATTGAAGACTATAATAAACTGATTGAACTCAGACCTGATAATGCTGATGCTTATTGTGAACGGGGAATCGCTTACAGCAAAAATGGCGATTTCGCGCGCGCTATTCAAGATTTCAACAAAGCAATAGAACTTAAACCAAATCTCGCCGATGCATATAATGGTCGTGGCTTGACGTATCATCAGAAGAATGAAGTGAACTTAGCTATTCAAGACTTTAACAAAGCAATAGAACTCAGACCCGATTTTGCCAAGGCGTATAACAATCGCGGCATGGCTTACCGAGATAAAGGTGATACTGATAAAACACTCGAAGATACAACTAAGGCAATAGAATTTCAACCTAACCTCGCGTATGCCTATAATAATCGTGGAAACGCTTATGTCAGGAAAGGAATAACAAGTCTCGCCATCAAAGACTTTAACAAGGCAATACACCTAATCCCTGAGTTGGCAGAGGGATACTGCAATAGAGGGGTCGCTTACGAAAACAGGGGTGAATTTGCGCGTGCTATTGAAGACTATACAAAAGCAATAGAACTCAAACCGGATTATGCTGAGGCGTATAACAATCTGGGTGTGGTTTATAATAAAAAAGGCGAGGTGGAACGTGCTATAAAAAACTTTAGCAAAGCAATTGAACTTAAGCCGGAACTTGCTCACGCTTATGGTGGTCGCGGGTACGCGTATTGGGTTAAAGGTGAATTTGAGCGTGCTATTGTAGATTATAACACGGCTATAGAACTGAACCCCAACCTTGCCGAAGCGTATAGTAAACGAGGTCTTGCTTATTGCGCTAAAGGTGAGATGGAACTTGCCATCAAAGACTTGGACACAGCGATAGAACTCAACCCCGATTACGCTGAGGCATATTATAACCGTGGTATGGTATGGTCGCATATGCAAAAGTGGGAAAATGCGAGGTTAGACTTAACTGTTGCTAAAATCATAGGAAAAGATGGCATCAGCTCACTCCACCACATCAACAGAAACATTGTAAATTCTGTACAAACCGCTGGTGTTAAGCCGCCAAAAGACATCGCCGAACTGCTCCATCTTGCAAAAGTTGAGCGGTTAACAAATTCTTGTTCGTGAAAATCGAAATTGATAAACAGGAGCATACATGGTATGATTTAATATTGGAGGAAACTCGTATTGTGGAGAACAAAGTTTGAACACGCAGAATACCGAACTAAACAGGATTTTGGAGATAATTAGCCGGATATCGGAAACGACTGCCGATGGAAATTATATCTATCGCGGAGAACCTCAACACTATGAGAGAGTATCTTCAAGCCTGTGGCGTGAATGTCGGAAAGAAATTGGGACAGAGGAATTTAATATAAAAGCCACCCAAGAGCGGATGCTGGAAGCCGCTAAAGACTATACCCACGAAACGGACCCATTTGAAATTTTGACCGCACTCCAACACTACGGTGGTCACACCAATCTTATTGACTTTACAACCGATAATCACATTGCCCTCTTCTTTGCGTGCGATGGCTCTCATAACAAAGATGGTAGAATTATTTTGTTGAAAATAAACGAAGAGATAAAAGATCAGATCAAACCACCTCGGAATCCTCAAAACCGTATCATAGCACAGAAAAGTGTATTCGTTCAACCGCCTAAGGGTTTTCTTGAACCAAAACAATACGAAGTAATTGACATTCCCAAATCGCTCAAGGAGCCGATGTTAGTCCATCTGCAAAGACAGCACGGCATCTCAACGCAAACCGTTTACAACGATCTGCATGGGTTTATTAGAAACCAGCACATCCATCAAAGAACTTACATGGAGACTTACATAGGCGAAACGCAGCCGAGGGAAGATAGTTTAGAGGTTAGTCAGTCCGGAGTTGATAACATAACGGGGACGTAAAACATGCTGAGTCAAACAGATATGGCATCTTACAAAAACGCTATTCAGCGTTATAACAAAGCAATCAAAGAGTTACCCACTTTTGCCCAAGCCTATAACTATCGTGGAGTCGCTTATGGTAATATAGGCGAAATTGATCGCGCTATTGAAGACTTTAACAAAGCAATAAGACTCAAGGAAAACTATGCCAAAGCCTATAGCAATCGTGGTAGCGTATACCGTATTAAAGGGGACTATGATCGCGCCATCAAAGATTGTAATGCTGCTATAAGACTTGACCCTGATTTGCCAGAGGCATATAATAACCGCGGGATAGTTTACCGCCTGAAAAATGAGATCGATAGTGCTATTGAGGACTACAATACTGCCATAAAGCTTAATCCAAATTATGCGTATGCTTATTACAATCGCGGTGTAACTTACGCTGACCAAAAAGAGTATGATCGCGCAGTTAAAGACTATACTAAGGCAATAGAGTTAAAGCCAGACTTTTTTCAAGCATATAATGATCGCGGGATTGCTTATAGGAAAAAAGGCGACGCCGATCTTGCCATCAAAGAATATAATATTACGATAGCATTAAAACCCGATGACTCCTTGGCATACAATAATCGCGGTGTAGCTTATGTGGAAAAGGGCAAATTCGATCTTGCTATTGAAGACTATAATGTAGCAATAGAACTTAATCCCGATAACACCGATGCTTATGTCAACCGTGGGGTAACTTACAGCAAAAAGGCGGAGTATGATCGCGCTATTGAAGATTTTGGCACAGCAATAGAACTCAAAGGCGACGAGGCTGATACCTATAGTAATCGCGGTGTGGCTTACAGCAAAAAAGGTGCGTACGATCTGGCTATTAAAGACTATTCCAAAGCGATAGAACTGAAACCGGCGTTTGCTAAAGCCTATTGCAATCGAGGAGAAGCTTGGCTACATTGTAGGGAGTGGGATAAAGCTAGGTCTGACTTAACAAATGCCAAAAAGATGGATGAGAATATCATCGCTTCATTTCACAAAGACTACGAAAGCGTTGCAGATTTTGAAGAAAAAAACAATATTAAGCTGCCAGAAGATATCGCGGCAATGCTAACCCCTTCATAGGTGCAGCAGTAAAGCAAAAAACTGCCTCCTTAGCGGGTTAACTAATGCTCCAGATTTTCAATCCGCGTCATCTGTGTCATCTGAGATAATCCGCGATTCAGGCAAATACAAGCGACAGCAACAAAGAACATATGCAAATCAACGTCCAAACCAAAAATTTTACACTCCTCGAAATTCAAGGAAACGTCATCGGAGATGATGCGATTGTTCTGAAAACGATGCTCGATGAACATATCCAAGAACTTGGGAAACAAGGCGTAACACCGATGCTCGTTTTCAATATGGCGAACGTCAAAACAATGGATAGTGCGGGTTTAGGTGTGCTTATCACAACGAGCACGCAGATCCGTCAAATGAATGGACGCGTCGTCCTACTTAACGTCAATAGGAGCATCAGACGTATGTTAATCCGGACGAACCTGACATCTCTTTTCGATTTTCCCAAGAACCTTGAGGAAGCGATAACCAGCGCATCCTAATGTAGTAATCCCTATTCCTTGTATCCCGTCCGATCCGTATTCCCACCGTACTTCAGCGCATAAATCAATAAGTTTGACATAAACCGGTAGACATCCGTAGAACGTCGGAGTCGCAACATCGTGCGACTTTCAATTTCTGCAGTCTCCATGGCGCACATATAGTCCTTGCGGTTGTAGACTACTGCCAGTCGATCATCAATGGTGATACCTTTCTGAAAACGGAACTGGGTCGGCTGTGCGTTGTTCTCATTCCCCCAGAACACATCGCCACCCGTCGGAGGTTTTGGTAATTGGTAGTGGATGTTATAGAGTTCGTGATCGTGTAGTAGAATTTCGAGCGGATACTCTGGGAAAATAGTTTTGAGTTCATCAGCGACGATGTGTGCAAACAAGCCGTTAAAACCACAATCGTCGAAAAAGAGCATCCCTCCCTTTTCAACGATGTATTTCCGAAGTGCGGCACGCTCTTGCGGTGTGAAGCCTACTTGTAAGGGACCGTCCTTTGCAAGTCCACGTCCGACAGTAATGTCTTTATCGTGTCCTGTCATAATGATGAGAGGGGCATCCATGATGTGCGGATCGGTGAGCGGTAAGGCACCGCCTTTAAAATTCAAATCTGCTCGGATCGAGGTGTGTTCTTCCAACCACTTGATGAGTGCGGGGATTGCAGTCGGATCTTGCCACCAATCTGAGAGTGAGTGTTTAAGCCGAATCAACCGGATATGCCCACGAATTTCGTTTCCAGTGCCTTCAAGGATGCCACCTAATTGTCCTTTAGGCATCCTCACAAAATCCCGAAAAGCAGTATCAAACCCATCTCCTAAACTGGCAGTCGGCAAGGATCCGTCAAGAAATTCCGATAGCCCATCATTGCCCACACCTGTAGTACCTCTCTGCACCGTAGGCAATGAACTTCTTTGAATTCCCCGCACTTCAGGTACAGATATACCATCTGTATGCGCAGAGGAGGTGCTGGATTTTTCAAGGTTGGGCAGCGTAGGCGACACGGCGATCTGCGCGAGGTTGAGAACATCGGTGTCAATCTCCAGTTGTGGGGTTTGCCGCACAACCGTTGTTTGCTCGGTTGGGAGTTGCGTTAGATCCGACAGCTGCTTCGGGGCATGAACCGTCGTGGCGGTTGTTACTTGGGGTGTATTAACCGTCACATTTCGGCGGGTTGGACGGATAGGTGTGTCTGTTCTTGCGGGAGTAAGCGTGACGAACGTCGCCTCAAACGTATCCTTGTTCAGTTCTCTCTGCCGTGAAAACAGAAACGCCGCAACTATCACAAAGAGCAGATGCAATCCGATCGAGGTGATAGCTGCGAGGTGTTTGTATTGCAAGTTTTGGCTTGCAAGCTGCACCAAAAAATGTCTCTGTTTCATGGCAATCTCTATAGATGCCGCTGGATGTGTAGATAACTTTCGGCATCTAATTCCCTATAATCCGGAATATCGTATCGATTTCCACGGACATCCGTTATAAAAAGCCGGGCGGGCGGCACCTGCTTAATGTTCTGATTCAGCCCACGGACTGAGAACGTTATACGACCCCGCTCCGTTTCTACCTCCCACTCATGGATACCGAATTGCTCCTTCACCCGATAAATCTTTTCAATTGTCGGCGTGAAGTATCGCTTATCCAGCTCTTCCTGCAGGATTTTCAGGCTCTCCGGCGCGAGTTCTGACGGGTCCACAAGAATTCCGATCTCAGTATCCTCATCGGCAGCAAAAGAAATATAACCGTCAGGCTTGCTGAGAGGCATAAGTCGCCGGACTACGACCCGCAGATAACAGGCTTCATCCTGAATTTCAAGGCGCGCCGTTCCTACCTCAGAACGCATGAGCGTAAGTTCGGATGCGTCCAAGTAACGCGGCGTGAAGTTTTCTGATTCGGATTGTACAGCCTTCACTGTTGGTGCTGCTGCAAGCGTGGTTTGTTTCTCTGTGTTCTCATTTTGCATATTATCTCTCCACTACTTGCGCGTCTGCGCGGATGTTGGCGGCTTCGCGTTGGGTTTCCACAAGTTTGTAGTAGATACCTTTTTTCTCCATCAATTCCGCGTGGGAACCACACTCGACGCCTTTGCCCTTTTCAATCACGAAAAGCCGGTCAGCATTTCGGAGCGTTGAAAGTCGGTGGGCAATAGCGAAGGTCGTCCGGTTTTGCACCAACCTGTCAATTGCTTGTTGGATTTTCTTCTCGGTCTCCACATCCACAGATGAGGTGGCTTCATCGAGAATCAGAATCCGCGGGTTGTGTAAAATCGCCCGTGCGATGGAGATACGTTGCCGCTCACCACCGGACAGTCGTCCACCGCGTTCACCGACTTCTGTATCATAACCGTCGGGGAACTTGACGATAAATTCGTGAGCGTTTGCTGCCTTTGCTGCCGTGATAATATCCTCCATAGTGGCATCGGGATGCGCGTAGGCGATATTCTCAGCAATAGTGCCGCTGAACAGATACGGCTCTTGCAGCACAACACCAATTTGCCGGCGTAAATCTTTAAGGTCAATCTGCTTGATGTCTTCACCATCGACTTCTAAACGCCCAGAATCGGGTGTATAGAATCGACAGATCAGATTGATAAGGGTTGATTTCCCTGCGCCTGAATGTCCAACGAGTCCGATCATCTCTCCCGGTTTTACGTGGAGATTGATATCCCGGAGCACCGGTTTATGCGAATCATAACCGAAAGTCATGTTGTGAAATTTGACTTCTCCAGTGATGTTAGGCATTTTCTTAAGCGTGCCATCGTCCAGCTGCTCAGGTTGCGAATCTATTACCTCAAAGAGTCGCTCTGCTGCCGTCAGCGAACGAGAAGCCCAGTTAATCAGTGGGCTAATATAACGCAACGGCTCATAGAACATCCAGAGGTATGAGTGGAAAGCCATCAAGGTACCGAGGGTCATTGTCCCGGCGATGATGTTCAAACCCCCGACGTACCAAACGATGAGTGAACCTAACTGGACAGCAAACATCAGGGGCGGATAATAGGTTGCCCAGATCATCTCAGCATGGGTTTCATAGTCCCGTGCATCTACATTCGCATCGCCGAACCGATTGACTTCATTCCGTTGTTGTCCAAAGGCACGGACGACCCGAATACCGGATACCGAATCGTTGACGACATCGAACAACTTTGAGCGACGGCGCCATGCTCGGTGCCAAAGGCTTCGCACTTTCTTCCAAAACCAACGTGCTCCAAAAACGATTATCGGAATCGGGATTAAAATGAAGCATGCCAATCGCCAGTTCATCCAGAAAAGCATACCCCCAATCCCGAAGAAGAGCAAAATTTCTACAGCGAGAAACGAGAGCCCATCTAACATGAAGTGTTGGAGCCGTTCACTATCTTCTGTGATGTGCGAGATAACCGTCCCTGTTTTTCGTTTATCGAAAAACCGGATGGACAGGTTGTGCAAATGTTGATAGACGTGCGATCGAATGTTCGCAGCGACGCGAAACGTCAACCAAGCACCCAAACGCAACCGAAAAACCGTGAAAATTTCACGGATGATCTGTATGGTTAATAGCGCACCTACAGCGAAGGACAAAGCTAATGCTGCGGGTTGGATGGCGCGGAAGACATTTCCTAACCACGTTCCATCTGCCCCTTGTGCAGCAACTGCCGCGTCGTTCAGCTGCAAGATATCATCAATCAAGATACGAGAGAAGTACGGCGGCACAAGCGAAATAAGCGTGCCAGCAATCACGAATACCATGAAGAGGATTGCCCTACCGCGATAAGGACGTATGTAGGACAGAATCCGTAGCATTACTTTATGTTTTTTGGTGCATGCTGGACACGGTGTAAATTCATCTGGTAAGGGTAGATTACAAGACTGACAGAATTGTTCTTCGGGTTTATAGTCCCATATTGGTGCCTCATCCCGTTTTCCATCTCGGAACTCAATTTCGTCGCCGATAAATCGGGCAACGAACCCGAACTTCGCCGCGCACCCATTTGAATAACGGATAAGGTCAACAGTGCCTTCCTGTGTTTCCAAGACTAAGATCCCGGCATCCACCACGACTTCAGCACGGATGCCAAGTACATTCTTATAGGGAATGTAGTGAGGGACTTCACCTTCACCTGTTACGGTAAAGATCGCAGCATCCGTTAGTACGAACCACTCTTCACCATAGCTGCCTGTTGAACTCACATCACTTTGGACGGCAAACCGGATCTGTTCTCGACGGATATTTAATTTTTTTAGTGTTTCTTCAACTAAATTGGGTATCGGGTCAAGCGTACCCGTTGGCGTCTCTGAAATTGCCATTCCTCGTTTACACCTCCGTTCTTACTTCCCAAGCGTGCGTTCGTCTGGATATTTCCAAGGGACTTTGCGATCAATGGACTTCCAACGCGTTGCATCGACACGTTGGACGGCATATATTTTCCTGCCACACCTGCACTGCAAATCGTGGACATGCCCACTTGAGCATGTCTTTTCCTTCACAAAGTCAATACTCTCTTGATGCACGCGATAACCGTGTTTGCATGAATAACAGACTAAATACATTACATGCCTCTATCTACTATGTTTCCAAACATCTGTTCGTTCGGCTGTTTCACACGACAAGAAGCAACCCTCATGAATGGGATTTTGTTCACTGATTTCTTTTAACCCATTGTTAGGAATACAATTCAGATAATTCGATTTCTGTTGTGCGATACTTTAAACGGTGATGGAATGTTTTTCCAAAACGGCGTCGTTCAATTCAACACCAAGTCCGGGCTTTGTTGATGGAATGATGTATCCATCTTCCCACTGTATCGGCTCCTTGAGAATGTCAGTATGGAAGCCATCCCACATGTGGATACCTTCCTGAATCAGGAAATTGGGGCTACAGACATCCAACTGGATATTCGCCGCGCCGCCAATGGGACCGCCATATAGATGGGGTGCGATCTGGGCGTAGTGTGCCTCGCCCATAGACGCAATTTTCTTAGCTTCAAGGATACCGCCTGTGATTGTCAAATCCATCTGCAGAATAGAAGCTGCCTGTTGTTCGAGCAGATCTACGAACTCATATTTCGTTAATAACCGTTCCCCTGTGGCGATTGGGATACTCGTGGATTGTGCGACGCGTGCCATCTCCTTGATATTTTCCGGTGGTAGCGGTTCCTCGAACCAGAGCGGGTCGTATGGCTCGACGCGTTTCGCGAAACGGATCGCACTGTTTGTGTTGAACTGTCCATGCGTTCCAATGAGAATATCACACCTATCGCCAACAGCATCCCGAATGCCTCGGATGACACTCTCTGCGTAATCAAGCGTTTCAAGTCTATCAGCGGTGCTCGGATCAACAGGATCAAACTTGACGGCAGTGAATCCTTTTTCGACGTAAGAGAGGGCGAGTTCTCCGGTTTTTTCTGGGGAATCGCCGCGTCGCCATTGCAAAAGGTAAGAATAGGCGCGTAGCTTCTCATGAAACATACCGCCTAACAGATTATAGATGGGTTGGTTCAATGCTTTTCCTACAATGTCCCAGCACGCCATCTCAATCGCGCTCATCGCTGGACTCGTCAGTGGACCGGAGTGTCGCACGCAGGGACCTTCATAGAGCGTTGACCAAATTCTTTCAATGCGAAACGGGTCCACACCAATTAGGTAGCGTTCTCCCCAATCCTTGATGAGTTCAATAACGACATGGTTCAATTGCGTGTGATAGGTACATTCGCCTACACCCTCAATCCCGTCGTCAGTTATCAATTTGACGAAAATCCAACGCCTTCCACCCCAATGCGGTGGCGGTACATCAACAAGATAAGTTTTCACATCAACAATTTTCATCAAATTCCCCCTTTTCTGGTCCGTGCTTACCACAATCGGGCAGGATCACGGATTCCACCAGTAGGTTACTTTACCAACCACAGTTGTATCCAGCAACCCTGTTGATATACTGTCTGTCCCATACGTCTGATTGAAAACGAAATAGAAATCACTACCCGGACTGTAGATATAGTTAACTAAGAAGTTTGTGGTAACCAAATTCCGGTCACTGTTCCATTGGACGAAAAGTTTGGTAAATAGGTCTGTGGAGAAAGAATAAATAACACGCCCGCCAAAAACGTTAGTGTCAAACGACCCTTCTGGCAGCGTGACGCGGTTAAACTCATATCGCGGTTCCAAACTAAGACGTCCAGCGAACCGAATGTCAAAACGGAGGTCGAACCCACGGCGGGTGCCGTTGTAGAAATCCCCAATGTTGAATCCAAAACGCCCGTTGAAAACCTTGCCTTGCGCATTGAACATGAGATTATAGTTATTGTAACTGTACCTGCCACGCGGAATGATGATTCCGTCTCGAATTTCAAAGTCATCGGTGAGGTTCTCAAAATTTCGGGAGACTCGGAGACCACCAAAACCATGTGTGTCCAATTCAAGCCACGTGCTCCACATAAAAGCGCGGGTCTCCAATTCATTGTTTGAGTTGAGAATGACATCGAGTTCCGGCCCAGTCCACAAGCGACGGAGCCCATGCCAATTCAGGTAAGGGGTGGCGCGTGTTTCGACGCGTAACCATCGACTTCCTGTGCGGTAGACATAGCCGACTTCGGGGTTGAAATCATCACCGATGTCTGTATAAGAGGCGTTCAATCGCGCTATGCTGCTCTGCCAATTTCCGCCGAAGTACAAAGCGTCCGGATTCCCACTTGGCAAAGTGCTATTTCCGGGGGAGACTTGCCCGTTGAGCAGGTTATTCTGAGTCTCATTCGTTTCAAAGGTGCGTGCCCAGAGTCCTCGAAGATTTATGCTATCGGTCGGACGATAGATAAAATCAACACCTGTTGCGCGGTTGTATGCATCGAGACCTTGCTTATTAATTGCAATCACACCGAGACTCGACCCAGTGAAAAGATCGCGTTTGATACGCAACACTGAATAGTTCGTCCTATCAAGGTCAACAGCATCCAAGGTGTCCGTAGCGTCAGCCGAATAATTATCTGTAAGAACATTAAGCAACCCGACGCCGAAGCCGCCCACTTTGCCGGTAACTTTGCCGCCCGCCATAATCGGAATAGCGTGTCCATCTTCAAGACCGATCTGACGACTATAGAAAAGCAAGAGCGGTGGTGGCGCATTATAACTCGTGCGGGGGATACCAAAATCGAATAAGCCTGCGCCCTCCAAGAAAAATTGACGTTTTTCTGGGAAAAAGAGGCTAAACCGGGTTAAATTTGTTTCCTCTCGGTCGGCTTCAACCTGTGCGAAGTCTGTGTTGACGGTTAAATCGGCAGTCAGATTTGAGGTCACACTCACCTTCATATCTGCTCCTAAGTCAAACACCCCAAATGTCCCTTCCTCTTCTGTCCGAGCGACACCCGGGAGGACATAGGGCAGAAATTCGATATTCCGGCGTTGTGAGATTCCTGATAAACCTGTTAGGGTTCCTAACTGTGTTGTGCGGTAACGTGCCAGATAGGTATATGCTGCTGGCACGGGTGCCCATGTCGCCTCTTCCTGATTTTTCTGGATACTGCGTCCAAGGTTCAAGCCCCATTCTAACGCTGTTTCGTCCTTAAACCTAAGTTGACTGAAGGGAATTGCTATCTCTGTTGTCCAATTATCGCCATTAATTTTCGCTCGACTGTCCCAAACTGCATTCCAGTTCTCATTTCGACTGTCGCCGCTATCCATGATTGCCACATCTTCGCGCGCACCCAATGGATTGACCCGAAAAAAGAACCCACTGCGGCGGTCATTATAAGTATCCAACAAAACAAAAACAGTATCGTTATCATACAGCATCGTATCGCGCCGCATCTTATTGGCAATAATCTTAGAAGGCTCAGATTCGCTGCAGACAAAACCGAAATAGATTTGTCTGTCATCATAAAGAATCCGAACCTCTGTCGGCTCTGTTGGTGGTGCCCCCTCATCGGGTTCATATTGAACAAATTGACGGATAGGGGTCGCTTTCTGCCAATCAGCCTCTGAGAGTTCACCATCGATCTCAACGCTCTCGTACGTGCGATACGCCTCTGCCCGAAACTCCTTCGTTTCGGCATGCCCAACACCCACAGAGATGTAAAGGAGGAGTAAAATTGATAGCCATCTACATAGATAATCCATGGTATAGAAAATTAGAAACGCAACCTCCGTGATTATTTTAATCTTTATCTTAATTATACCACATTTATTGAAATTCTGCACGTCTTATCTATACCAATCAGCAATTAGCAATTAGCGGTTAGAGATGAGATTTTTTATTAGTTTGACTTAAAACTTGCCTCGTAGTGAGAGTTTTCGGGTTTTCTCATGCTCACTTCGCATGCTACAAACTAACAGTTTATGGTACAAATAGGGTAGGAAAATTCGCCCTTTTGGAAAGACCAAAACGTTAGAGAAAAATTTGAATTTGGTTAGAAATTATGGCATAATTAATTCATCACACTGGCAGCCATAGTAACGTAACCGCAAGGTTATACGTTTGCTTCTCTATCTATTAAGGTTTTAAAGGTTTGGTGTGTAATATATCTTGAAACAAACTTTTAGATATCGTGCGAATCTAACGGTTGATGTATAATATATTAGCGGAATAGTATGTACAACTCCATTTTATGACACTGAGCGCTTATTTTAGAAGCAGGTGAAATTATCATCTTTTTCATTTTAGATGCAAAACCAACCGATTTTAGAGTACTCCTCGTAAAACGATAGCTTTCAGAGATCCGTTTGGATTTTCAAACAAATGCTTTGGGGCGTACAACAAAGAATAAGTTGGAAAAACGTAGAACACTATTGGAGGAAATATGAGTAACGAAAGCAAATGCCCTGTGATGGGTCACGCTCACGCACGGGGCACCATAGCGAACCAACAGTGGTGGCCGAATCAGCTGAACCTGAAGATGCTCCACCAGAACACACCTCAGTCCAATCCTATGGGTGAGGATTTCAACTATGCCGAGGCATTCAATACACTCGACCTGGAGGAACTGAAACAGGACGTTTATAAGGTGATGACGACGTCGCAGGAATGGTGGCCGGCTGACTACGGTCACTATGGCCCTCTCTTCATTCGGATGGCGTGGCACAGTGCAGGCACGTACCGCATCCACGATGGACGCGGTGGCGGTGCCTCAGGCACGATGCGCTTTGCCCCCCTGAACAGTTGGCCCGATAACGCGAGTCTTGATAAGGCGCGCCGGTTGCTCTGGCCAATCAAGCAGAAGTACGGTTGTGCTCTCTCGTGGGCAGACTTGATGATCTTCACCGGAAACTGTGCGCTTGAGTCGATGGGTCTCAAGATGCTCGGATTCGCCGGCGGGCGAGAGGATGTTTGGGAGCCAGAAGAAGATATCTATTGGGGATCCGAGACCACGTGGTTGGGCGATGAACGCTACACCGGCGACAGGGAACTGGAGAAACCTCTCGGTGCTGTTCAAATGGGCTTAATCTATGTGAATCCGCAGGGACCAAACGGTAATCCGGATCCGGTTGCTGCAGCGATAGATATTAGAGAGACGTTCCGTCGCATGGCAATGAACGACGAAGAGACGGTTGCGCTCATCGCTGGCGGACATACATTCGGTAAAACCCATGGTGCGGCGGATGCGGACGAGTATGTCGGTCCCGAACCCGAAGGTGCATCCCTTGAGGAGCAAGGACTTGGTTGGCAGAACAAGTATGGTAGCGGTAAGGGCGGCGACACGATCACCAGTGGGTTGGAGGGTGCCTGGACCACCGAACCGACCAAGTGGGACAACAATTTCTTTGAAAACCTGTTCAACTACGAGTGGGAACTGATAAAAGGTCCTGGCGGTGCGTGGCAGTGGACTCCTAAAGATGAATCTGCACAAGACACCGTGCCGGATGCTCACGATCCCTCGAAAAAGCACGCTCCCATGATGCTCACGACCGACCTGTCTCTGAAAGCGGATCCAATCTATGAGAAGATTTCCAAACGCTTCTACGAGAACCCGGATGCGTTCGCAGATGCCTTTGCTAAGGCGTGGTACAAACTGACGCATCGCGACATGGGACCTCGCACACGATGTCTCGGTCCTTGGGTTCCTGAAGAACCGCAGTTGTGGCAAGACCCCGTTCCTGATGTTGATCATGAATTGATTGGTGAGCAAGACATCGCTGCCCTCAAGGGTAAGTGCCTCGCATCAGGGCTGTCCATTTCCCAACTGGTCTCAACCGCTTGGGCATCTGCGGCAACATTCCGTGGCACCGACAAGCGCGGTGGCGCTAACGGGGCACGCATTCGCCTTGCACCACAGAAGGATTGGGCAGTCAACAATCCGCCTGAACTGGAGAAGGCACTTCAGACTCTGGAAGAGATTCAGAAGGAATTTAACGAATCGCAATCCGATGGGAAGAGGGTTTCACTTGCTGACCTGATTGTTCTGGCTGGATGTGCCGCGGTCGAGGCAGCTGCGAAGGATGCTGGTATCGACGTACAGGTTCCGTTCGCTCCAGGACGCACGGACGCGTTGCAGGAACTAACCGACGTGGAATCATTTGCTGTACTCGAACCTACCGCTGACGGATTTCGCAACTACCTCGGAAACGGACACCAGAGAACAGCCGAAGAGCTGCTGGTGGATCGCGCACAAATGTTGACGCTAAGCGCTCCTGAGATGACGGCTCTCGTCGGCGGCTTGCGTGTCCTGAATGCAAACGTCGGTCAGTCAGAACTTGGCGTCCTCACTGAGCGTCCCGAGACATTGACTACTGATTTCTTCGTGAATCTGCTTAACATGAACATCGAGTGGCTGGCATTCTCTACAACTGAGAATGTGTTTGAAGGACGCAATCGCTTGACAGGCGAACTCAAGTGGACGGGCACTCGCGTTGATCTGGTATTCGGTTCAAACTCCCAACTCCGAGCCATTGCAGAAGTCTACGCCTGTGATGACGCTCAAGAAACATTTGTGCGTGACTTCGTGGCTGCGTGGAACAAGGTCATGAATCTTGACCGCTTCGATCTTGCTTAATTTCGACAAAGTAGAGACAGTGGGAGTGTGGGATTCTCACGCTCCCACTACCCACCCGCGATTCGCTCTGCATAGTCAATAACAATGTACCAGATGAGAAATATCTTTTTACGACGCACACGTAATCTGGCAACATTAGACCCGCAAACTACCTACCCCCTAACTGAGGATACAACGTGAATTCAAGCACCGTCCATAGACTTAATACTGGCACAGAATTGTTCATTGATGACGCGCTGATTGCTTCCAAGCAGGGCGTGAAACGTACATTGCATCAATGCGTAAAGCATGAGGTCTCTGTACTTAAACCTGACCCCAACAATCCGTGGGAACACGGCGGTCCAGATCAGTCAAGACGTGTGCACCTTTACGGTACTACGATATATGATGATGCGTATGGAAAATATCGTATGTGGTACATGTGTCGTATGGGACCGCATTGGCGGTTTAAAGCGAATGTGATTCCGGGTCTTTACGTTCCACGGACAGATCGAAATCCGTCAACATTTCAAGGACAGACACATGACGCATACGGACGAAAGTTTGTCGAAAACGATCGGGGTGATCTCACGTGTTACGCAGAGAGTGACGATGGATTGACATGGACGAAACCGAATCTCGGACTCTTTGAATTCAACGAAAACCCAAACAACAATATCGTGTGGGACCTACACGGTGCGTGTGTATTCCGTGATGACGACGAGGCAGATCCGCAAAAACGGTACAAAATGATCGGTTTTTGTAGAAGGTATCGTAATATTTTTCTACTCACATCCCCAGATGGCATCCGATGGGACGATTCAGACTACTTGGAACCGGTCGCAGAACGGAATAATGAAGGTGCATTCAATGTAATCTGGGATAACAGAATAAATATGTTCCGTGCTTATGCGCTGATCCGTGGGGACGACAAAGATGCCCGACGCATGATCGCATATACTGAAAGCCCAAGTTTGGAAGGACCGTGGACACCTCCTGTACCGATGTTCGGTGCGACTGATGTGGACGATGAAGTTGGTGTACAGAGATACGGTGCGGATCGTGCCGAAATCCACAACATGTCAGGCTTTCTGTATCACAACATTTACATCGGACTCGCCGGAGTACTGTATGTGACAGGACCGGGTGCGGCGGAGCATGAGATTCCTGTTGATGGACCGATTGATGCCCAACTGGTTTGTAGTCGAGATGGGTTTAATTGGGATTATATCGATTCGGATCGGACACCACTTATTCCGCGCGGTGAAAGCGGTACATTCGACTGCGGTATGATTATGGGAACTGCGATAGAGCCGATTATCACCGACGATGAAATCCACTGGTACTATACTGGGACGGTTCACACCCACGGTGCTCAGATGAAGGATAGGCATAAAGAGATCGGGCTTGCGAAATGGCGATTAGATGGTTTTGTCTCTCTTGATGCCGATGCAGAGGGTGGTGTGGTTGAAACCGTGCCGTTGCTGATTCCGAACAGCGGACTTGAAATTAATGCAGATGCGAGTGGAGGGCAGATCGGCGTTGAAGTGTTGACGGCTGACGGACAGGTTCAACCCGGATTTTCGATTGATGATTGCGTTCCATTGACAGAAGATAGTATACGGCACTCGGTGCAATGGAAGTCGGCTACATTAGCGAATGCGAAACAACCCCTGCGGCTTCGTTTTGTGCTGAACCGCGCGCAGCTTTATGCCTTTCGAGTTGGTGTGAACGCCTGACTGTGATTTTGTGATCAAAGCTATAAACATGCCGCCCCGCTGGGGCTAAGAGATGCGTGGGGTGCATCTGTTGCTATAAACATGCCGCCCCGCTGGGCTATACACAGCCACACAATCCGCGAAATCCGCCTCGCTAGGGCTAAGAAATGCGTGGGTGCATCTGTTGCTATAAACATACCGCCCCTCTGGGGCTAAGAGATGCGTGGATGTGTCTGCTGCTATAAACATACCGCCCCTCTGGGGCTATACGCATCAAAGTTGTAAAATTGAGACGCAATTGTTCATTTTAATTTTTTAGTTATGGCTGCTTTGATTTTCTTGAAAAAATGTGAATTATTTATGAGACGTAAGGTTAAATGTTTTCAAAAGGGTGCTATAACGGCTAACAGACAAGATTTGACATTTACACAGTGTATGTTATGATACTTAACATATATAAATTCCAAGTAGGACTATCAATGTTTTATCTGTCTCTCACCACATTTATGCATGAAAACTGCCTTGGCACACGCATCAACTATGGTGTCACACTGCTCGCTATTTCCATGTATGGCACAGAGGTAGGGTTATAGGTAGCAGATATACGTTTCCAAGTTACACAACATAACGCCCATCACTGAAGGTCATAAAAGCGAAGTTTCGGTGAGGGTTTTTCTTTTTTAATAAAATAAATCAGTATCACGTTTGCAGGTAAGAAAAATCTTAAAAAGGAAAAGAGATGCCTTATAGAATCGTTCTTTTCGCCTTCGTAGTGATTGCTGCGATCCACTTAAATGCCGAAGCCAGCAAAGAAATCAGACCATTGTTGACGCAAGAGACAATCGAACTTGATGGACATCTCAACGAGGAAGATTGGGCGCGAGCACAAGTTATTGACGACTTTACGCAACAATCACCCGATGAAGGGCAACCGATTACTGAACGTACTGAGGTGCGTATGCTGTATGACGCAGAAAAACTTTACATCGGGTTTGAGTGCTACGATTCTGAACCGGAAAAAGTCGTTGCGAATGAGATGCGGCGGGACGGGCAACTTTGGCAAAACGATAACGTTTATGTGATGCTTGACACCTACGGTGATAAACGGCAGTGCTTCTTCTTCCGAACGAATGCGCTCGGTGCGCTGTCAGATACCGCTGTTACTGACGGTGGCGAAAACCTGAATGGAAGTTGGGATTGTATTTGGGAAGCTGGCGGACGACGACACGACAAAGGATGGACGGTCGAAATCGCGATCCCTTTCAATCAATTGCGATTCAAAAAGAGCGATTCAATGGTATGGGGCATAAATTTTGGACGTAATATCGCGCGACTTAACCAATCTTCACAATGGATTCAGGTGCCTCGAAGCGAGAGTTGGCCCGGCACCTATCACCCTACGTATCAAGGCAAAGTGGTCGGATTACAAGGTATTGCATCGCCATCGTATTTTGATATCAAACCGTATCTACTCGGCGGACTGGCGAGGAACCTTGATGATGATACAGTATGGCAACGCACCACCGAACGCGACCTCGGACTCGACATGAAATACGGTGTAACATCGAACTTGACGTTAGACTTAACGCTGAATACTGACTTTGCGCAGGTAGAAGCAGACCAAGAGGAGGTCAATCTCACACGCTTCAGTCTTTTCTTCCCCGAACGGCGCGAATTTTTTCTTGAAGGTAGTGGTCTATTCGCCTTTGGTGCTGGCATTGGAGACTTCGGTCCTCCGCCGTTGTCGGTTTTCTATAGTCGTCGCATCGGTATTGAAGACGAAAAGGAAGTACGGTTGCTCGGCGGTGGTAAACTGACAGGGAAGGTTGGCCCCTATAGTGTAGGTGCCCTCAACATGACAACTGATGCTTCAGCAGCATCACCCCTGACGAACTTTTCTGTCCTGAGAATGCAACGAGATATTCTCAGCGACTCAACCATGGGTTTTATTCTCACCAATAGGCAAAGTGATTCCGGTGATTATCACCGCAATGGTGGAGTAGATTTGTTTTTTAGACCGCATGATCAGTGGCGGATGCGTGCGATGACCGTTGGCAGTTGGTCTCCAGATCCAGATGAACGTGATATAGCATGGTATCTTTCAAACGACTGGCGCAACGATAATTTCCGCATTAACGCTTCTTATTTGGACATCGGTCCACAATTCACGAGTAAGATGGGATTCATGCAACGTCGGGATATCCGCTCATTGATGCTAAATGCGGATTATGAACGCCAAATAAGACAGTATGGCATACGAGATGCTGGTGCCACCTTCTCTGGAAGCTATCTGCTGGATCACGACAACAGACTCATCGGTTGGGACCTGACGATCGGTACAGATATGACTTCGGAATCTGACGATGGTTTTAATCTTGATTTCCGACGGACTTTTGACCGGGTTGAGGAAGCTTTCAGTATCAGTGATGTTGAGATTCCTGCTGGCGATTATGAAATGAATCAAATCTCCCTAATGTTTTTCTCGGAAACCAGTCGTCCATTCTCTGTATTCGGTAGTGTGGATTTAGGGGACTACTTTAACGGCAATCGTCTGGGTATAGACATCGATAGTCAGTGGCGGATGACCTATCAACTGGCGATTGAGGCGCGATACCAGCGCAACTGGATTAAGCTGCCTGAAACTGATCTGTTAATAACAAATGTCGTTGGCGCGCGGATTAGTTACGCGCTGAACACCCGTTTCTTCACCAAATTGTATACGCAATGGAACGATAGTGCTGAACGCGCAAGTGCGAATTTCTTGATTAATTACATCTATCGTCCGGGTAGTGATTTCTATCTGGTATATGATCAGGCATGGGATACATCGGATGGTTTCCAAGCCCACGACTGGACGGTTTTGAGCAAATTTACCTATTTATTTACTTTGTAGGATTTGTAGGTATGAAAGTATATGAGTATTCAGTTCTCAGTTTCCGGTGGGGTGAAACACATTTTAAAGGGAAACCAGCGAGGTTAGGAAGCACGTCGCATGAATCAACGCCGAGTGCGCGTAAATCAACGTCAAGTGCGCGTGTGGCACTTGCGGGCACTCGGCGGGTCTTGACGCCGCAAAACCTCGCCTACCGCGGAGAAAAGTAGGTTCTATCTTGATATTCTTCAGTATACTGGCTATAATGTTGGGTATCAACATACATCACATCCCACAAAACTCAGAGGGCAATTCTCAATATGATACATCCAGATAACTTTGCCTGCCATAACATCCACTTGAAAACTGAACGTCTGAAACTTCGACCATTTGCAGATTCTGATTTTGACATTGCTGTGCCCTTTTATAGAGACCCAGAGTTCCTGAACTTGATTGAAGAAACTCCGCCTGACGAACCCGTGACAAAGGAATATCTCAGAAGTGCTGGCGAATACATGCGAAAAGGGGGATTTCTGTTTGCAATCGTAGAAAAGACGAGTGGCAGACCGATTGGTGAGGTATGTTTGCAGTGGATGAATTTGGATCGGGCAAAAATTGAAGGTGAAAAAATAACGCAATAAGTCGTTTTGGGATTGGTTAAATTGAAGTTCACGATATTTCGCTTATATTTATTGTTGTTCGCTTTATTAGTTTTTCGGAATAAGTGCTCTTGGGGTTCAAGGAATTATAATTCATTTGATCCAAAAAGTCAAGTATTGTATACTATTCTTAAGCAACAATCTATATGCTGAAAAAAAGGCTAATTCCGAAATCAAATTACAACAGGGAATTATAGGGAGACACATTATGGGGAGAAATAAGGCTTTGCAAGCTGCGAATAAAGCTAAGTACGATGAATTTTACACGCAACTGCCAGACATAGAGAACGAACTAAAGCATTACAGGAAACATTTTCGTGGTAAGACTGTTTATTGTAATTGCGATGATCCCGCTATCAGTAATTTTTTTCGATACTTTCACCTGAAATTTGATAGACTTGGACTAAAAAGATTGATCACAACCTGCTACAAAAATCAGCAGATAAAGATGTTCAGTAAACACGACATGGAAACCGCTGTCGGAATTGAGTATGTCGGCAATGGAACAGAACCAATTGAATTTCAACTCAAGGAAGATGGCGATTTTAGAAGCTCTGAATCTATTGAGTTGCTTAAACAATCAGATATTGTGGTTACAAATCCACCGTTCTCATTGTTCAGAGAGTATGTCACACAACTAATTGAATACGACAAAAAATTTCTCGTGATCGGCAACACTAACGCAATATCTTACAAAGAAGTATTCCCCCTAATCAAGGGTGGCAAGTTGTGGCTTGGTCATAAGTCATGTGGCAAAGATATGCTTTTTGATGTACCGGAAGATTATAGACGAGAATTGGTTGAAAGTAGGAAAGAGGGAAGTGCTTATAGGATAGTGGATGGGATTGTAAAAGGTAGAACACAAAGTATTTGGTTCACCAACCTTGACCACAGGAAACGACACGAAGACCTAATCCTTTACAAGAGATACTCTCCTGATGAATACCCTAAGTACGATAATTACGATGCCATCAATGTAAATAAAGTGACTGATATTCCAGTAGACTATGCTGGAGAAATGGGCGTGCCGATTACTTTTTTGGACAAGCACAATCCTGATCAGTTTGATATAGTTGGTTTTGACTATGAAATAAAACAAGGGTTATTACCAGAATTAGCGAATAAAAATTGGGCAGGTGAAGTGCCACCGTTTATTCAGACCACAATTTCGCAAATTTAATCCAAGTTTTGTTTCTGAAATTCCATAGGCGTCAAATAGTCTAACGCCGAGTGAGGGCGTTTTTGGTGATACACGTGTTCGATAAAATGTCCAATACGATTTCTCGCTTCATGGATGTTTTCATAGTCGTTGAGGTGAACTTCTTCTTCTTTGAGGGTGCGGATAAGTCTTTCAGCATATCCGTTCTCCCAAGGACACCCACGACGTGCCACCGAAATCTCAATGCCATGATGCCTGAGCATCGAAACATAGGCATCTGAAAGATATTGAACGCCTTGATCCGAATGATGGATCTCCGGGATACTTTGACGTAAGGCTGCCTCTAAAGGTTTCAAGGTCAGGGGTTGCGTCAAGTGGCGACTCACCTGCCAGCCTCTGATCATACGCGTGAAGACATCCATGAGCAAACAAACATAGACGAAGCATCTTTTCAGACGGACGTAGGTTATATCACCGACCCAGACCTGATCGCATCGGGAGACTTCAAGGTCTTTGAGGCGATTGACCCACGGACGCACACTGTCAAGCGAGATCGTGGTTTGACAGACGCGTTTGACGGACACCGATAAGTTTGTTGCTTTCATCAATCGGGCGACACGCTTAGATCCAACGCTGTATCCCATACGTACCAAGAGCTTTGTGATACGCCTGTATCCGTATGTCGGATACCGCAGTGCCAACGTCTCTATTTCATCCCGGAGAACCGCTTCAGACGGGTCCTGTTTGGGGTGATAATAGAGATTGCTCCGGGTGAAACCGAGCACCTCACATATCTGTCGAACGGAATAATCCCTCCGGAGTGCCTCAACTATTTCTCGCTGCTCCGTCAGTTTTGGTCTAACCAAGTCGCTGCTTTTTTTTGAATATCTAATGCCACAGTCAACCGCCCAACGAGCTGTTCAAGGTGGGCGATACGCTCAGCTGCCTCGCTGGACTGCTGATCTGTGGAGACAAACAGAGATCCTACGTTTTCAACGACTTGCTGCTTCCACTTCGAGAGTTGATCTTCACTTAGGTTATGTCGACGACACAGTTCTGCTTGCGAACTTTCACCGCTAAGTGCCTCAAGAACAACTTGGCCTTTAAACTCAGGGGTAAAGGTTCTTCGTTTTCGTTTCGCCATTGGGGCCTCCTTTCAAGTCGTGGATATTATACCACAATCTTGGTTTAGGGAGTGGCCCGAATTTAGGGGGGCAGTACAAGGTAAGCTTGATAGGGGCTATATAAACGGCAAAAGAATATACGCACGAATTATTATCCGCAACAAAAGGATATAGCAATGAAAATAGAGTTGTTAGACCTTACAGTACGAGAGCTTGTCGAGGATTACTACGACGATGACGAAGGCGGTGTGACTGGGTACGACAGCAAATTGGATATACGACCACCATTTCAGCGGGAGTTTGTCTACAATCCCAAGGAGCGCAATGCCGTCATTGATTCCATCCTAAAAGAATTCCCGTTGAACGTGATGTATTGGGCAGACAGGGAAGACGGTACGTTTGAAATTATTGACGGACAACAGCGTACAATCTCTATTGCACAGTATGTAGAAGGCGATTTTTCGTTCAATGATCTATACTTTGACAATCTCCCATCAGACAAACAAAAATTGATAATGGATTACGAGTTGACCGTCTACGTCTGTAGTGGAACAGACAGCGAGAAGTTGGAGTGGTTTAAGACTATCAACATTGCGGGCAAGGTGTTAACCCCCCAAGAACTGCGTAATGCTGTTTACGCCGGAACTTGGTTGTCAGACGCCAAGCGATATTTTAGCAGGACAGGTTGCGTTGCATTCCGAATCGGCAATGCCTATGTCAATGGCTCACCAATCCGACAAGATTACTTAGAAACAGCGATTAAGTGGATAAGTAAAGACTCTATTGAAGATTATATGGGGCAACACCAGCACGATGAAAACGCATTGCCCCTATGGGAGTATTTTCAATCAGTAATAGAATGGGTTGAATCAACTTTTAGGAATACAAGATCAAAATTTATGAAAGGTGTAGATTGGGGATTGCTGTATAACGAATATAAAGACGCTTATTTTGATCCTGATGAGATTGAGGTTGAAACCGCCCGCCTTATATTTGATGATGATGTAACACGGAAAGGGGGAATATACCCGTACATTCTGACTGACGAGGAGAAGCACCTGAACATACGTGCCTTTTCAGACAGCATGAAGCAAAAGGCTTATGAAAAACAATCAGGCATTTGTGTTATATGTAAAGACGAATTCACAATCGCAGAGATGGAAGCTGACCATATTACACCTTGGTCTGAAGGCGGTAAAACCAACGAGGATAATTGCCAGATGCTTTGTAAAAAATGTAACCGGGAAAAGTCCGCACAATAATCAGAGCTCAAAACAACTTCTTGCGTTGTTTTATTTGATATTTTTTTCAGAATAATGTATAATTGTGGTCAGTATAATCAATTTAGTATACAATTATAGGCAAAAATACTGGTTAGGAACAATTTTATGGAATTAGATTACTATGAAAGCCCACTTGTTATTGTAGGTGGTTGGAATCCACATATTCTAAGCATGGAATGGATTAATAGTTACTTCGTTAATCCTTTGAGAGAATTAGGTATAGAAATAGAAGAACCTAAACGAGTCTCTAATCCGGGTATAGGGGTTTCACTCAACAATGTTGATTTTATTCTACAACCCAATAGAATAGAATTTCGGTTGAGAGAAAGTAAAGATTTTTCCTTGCTTCAGACGTATGCTTTTATTATCTGTGATTACCTACCAGCAACACCTGTTAAAGCATGCGGAGTTAATATTCACTTTAAGGAAACTGGAATAAACCCTGTGCTGTATGAACTATTAAGCAGTATTAGAGAGTATTCTTCTGAACCTTTGTTTTTTGAGCAGTATAATTATCATACGACCTCTGATAAAATACCCGTACATATAGGATTAGATATAAATAATGAAGAAAATGTGTCGGGGGTGAGATTTAACTTTCATTTTGATATAGATAGTTTAGGGCAGTTTAAATCTCTTATACAGAAACATTCTATTGAGAGCCTTAAAGCAAAAACAATTAGGCTTCTATCTGATATGTATAATATAAATGCAGAGGAATAAAAAAAATGACGAATGCAATGACGGATATGCTGAATACATTTCAGGCTATTAATCCTTTTTCAGGGATTTTAAAATCTTCCCAACCAGATAGTTGGAACTTAACAAAATCTGAATCTGGCACAGACAGAACAAATTTTGATACTGGGAATAGAAGTTACATAGATTTAGATATAATTGATCTGATTCTGGAGTATTATCTCCAAAGTAAGAGTCCTGTATCAACACAGCATGCTTCAGATTTTACTACGACAAGTAGCAAAATCATCCCCGACAAATTCTTAGAAATTACAAAAAAAATACTTCGCCATCTGCAATTGGGAGACGTGGACAAACAACTTGAAGAATTATCAAATGTGTTAGGTAACTCAGAGGTTAAAGCCCCCAGTAAAACAACTCTTGCCAACGCAAGAGAAATACTCTATGCCCTTTATGACAAAATTGACGATGAAGGGCTTGAGTGGATCCCCCCTCTGATTCATGGAGACGAGCTTAGATATGTCCTGATAGTTTGGCGTGTCAATCGTAAGGCTTTACATTTTGACATCTGCGAAGACGATATGGAAGCAGTAAAGTCATGGAAAGAAAACTCAAAACAGAGATTAAAACCTTTTCCTCTGACAATAGATAATTGTTTCGCTTTTTGGAAGTGGTGGATTAGTTAATGGAAACGGGGAACACAATAGAATATATAGAGGGTGTTGAATGGGTTTATCGTAGAGTGGAAAAAAACACACCTAAACTTACTGATACAGAGAAAAGATATATCTATTACTCTAAAAACAATATAGAAATACAATCTCCTGCGTTTAGTGGCACACGTCCATCTGTTGATCTTGAAAGTTTAACAAACTATAATCCAGCAAAAACACAACTTTGTAGAGACAATGGTGTTCTTAAATTCGCTGTTGAGGCTATCAGGGGATTGGATATAGACTATAACAATATCAGCATAGATGTAGAGCATAAACCAGAAAGCGATAATTGGGCTCATTCGGAAATCATTATAGTTGAAAATGAAATAAAACTCAGTTGTAGCCAAAAAGACAGAGCAAGGCGATATTTAAGACATGCTCTCGCTGATTCTGTAGATGAAACACATTGGATTGAAAAACCCGTGTATCCTTCATAGTTTTTCGCAACGAAATAGCCATATACGAAAGCCATTGACTTTTTCAGTCGGTGGCTTTCGTGTTTTTTAAACTCTCATACTGCCATTGACAAACTTTGTCCAAATACAATCAAGGTTTCGGTTGTTATAGACGTAACACCGTTCAGCCACATAAAGCGGTGTGTATTCAACACTATAGTGGTGGTGCTGTCCATACCAAGCCCTCTTGATTAGCGACCAAAAGCCTTCAATGGTATTGGTGTGCTTATCACCGTCCACATACTGCTCTTGGTGGTTGATAACATGGTGCTTGAGTTGACTACCCAAAGCATTGTAAGCGTGGTATTCGTCTGTCATAAGTTCGGATTCCTTGACATTTACAACTCTACGTATAAATTCAAGTATATCACGCCCAGTTAATCCTTTCGCGACTTCGGCGACAACTTGACCGCCTCGCTCTACAGCACCAATCACAGCGGTTTTGCTCGTGCCACGTCCCCTTTTGGCTGGTTCTCTATCTTCCTTCTTGTTCTCTTTGCGGGGTTTACCGCCTATGTAGGTTTCGTCCGCCTCTATTATGCCTTGTAGCACGATAGGATTAGTTTTATTCGCCATTTCAGCCCGTATGCGTGTTTGTAAGTACCACGCAGCCTTCTGCTTTAAATCAAGGTCGCGGGCAAGCTGATAACTGGATAGGCTTTTCTTCGCATTAACAATGAGCGATATAGCGAGAAACCACTTTTGAAGTGGGATTTTCGCACCATGAAAGACTGTGCCACATGTCACTTTGAATGAAGCGTTACAATCATGGCAATTATAGCGTCCCACACGCCCTACACCTTCTTCCTTTTTCTCAACCACGTCTTTACTCTCACAATGTGGACACACAGGCTTACCTTTCCACCTAATACGTTCCAAATGTTCTATGCACGCCTCTTGATCCGGGAAGCGTTCCATGACTTCTATGAGATTCATAAAAAAAGACACCTCTATGTAAAAAAGAGTTGCCTTCTTCTTCTAAAATCTGATATAATACAGAATACCTACTACAGAAAAAAGCAACTCAATTTTCTGTATTGATATAGGGAGGCTGCCACCTCCCTATTAACTCACCTATATTATACCATTTTTTAGGGTGCTAAATCAAGAAAAAACCCACTAAATACGTGGGTTTAAAGCGGATTTTTAAAATTATTTTTCAATCCCAAAACGACTTATTGCGAAAAATAATGCGTCTACCTATTGCGATTTGGGATAAAACGCTGTGGGGTAAAGGCTATGGAAAAGAGGTTGTGCAATGTTTGATGGCGCATGCGTTTGAAAAATTGGGTATTGACCGATTCTGCCCGGTGGATGTTTCCGCCGACAACGTCCGTTCACAAGCGTTATGGCGATCACTTGGATTAACTGTCGCACGAGAAGCGGATGGTGGGAAGATGTTGGACTTTGAAATTACACGGGAAGAATATGAGAGAATCCACCCAAGAAATACGTGAATCGTGCTTTATGGTAGATTTTAGAATTACTCAGGCACTATGAATTAGCGAGGTTAGAAACCTCGCCAGCAGTGGTGAGGCGGTTCACCCAAGGAACACTTGAGTAGAACTTTAAATTATAGAGGTTTTTGTATGTTCAGTACACAACTTGCTCAACGTGCTGCAGCAAATAATCCAATTCGTGTCGGTATCATCGGTGCAGGAAAATTTGGTGCGGGGTTGGTGGCGCAACTTTCACAGATGCAAGGTATGGTCGCGAGTGTGATTGCCGACATTGACTTGGCACATGCTACAAACGCATATACCGTCAGCAACGTCCCACTTGACGCAATATCGCACGTCCGGAATGTTAGCAGTTTGAACGATACCATCTGTAGCGGGAAACGGGCAATCACTGAGGACGGACTACACATCATCCAGTCAGATCTCATCGACGTGGTTGTGGAAGCAACAGGTATTCCTGAAGTCGGTGCGCGTATGGCTTACCACACTTTGATGCACAAAAAACATCTCGTGATGGTTAACGTTGAGACAGATGTTACCATTGGTTCTTCCCTGAGACGCTTAGCGGATAACGCAGGTGTGGTCTACACACTCGTTGATGGCGACCAACCGGGTGTGACAATGAACATCGTTGAGTGGGCAAAAACACTCGGTTTCGAGATCGTTGCTGCGGGGAGAGGCACGATATTTTACGATGACGACCGTATCGGGATACCAGACACCGTCCCACAACGATTCGGGTTCAGTGAAGAGTTGATTGAACGCCGCACGATTAACTTTAAAATGTTCAACTCATTCCGAGACGGTTCAAAAGCACAGATCGAGATGACCTCCTTGGCAAACATGGCAGGATTACCGCCGGACGTTCGCGGTATGCACGAGCCGTCAGTCAATATTTCGGACATTGCCCAAGTCTGCAGCTTAAAAGAAGAGGGCGGCATTTTGAGCCGCCACGGTGTCGTCGAACTCGCAAATAGCATTGCGACCGACGGAAAGACGATGTTAGACGATCCACTTCGGATGGGGGTATTCGTTGTTATTCGGACGGATCACCCGTTCACGCAAGAAGATCTCGCTGGCTACAATCTGCATCCGGGTGGCGATGGCAAGAACTTCCTTCTTTACCGTCCATATCACCTTGTAGCCGTTGAAGCCCCAATTTCGATTGCGAAAGCTGCACTTTACGGAGAACCGACAGGTACACCACTGCCAACACCGGTCGCCGATGTCATTACCGTTGCCAAACGCAACCTAAAAGCGGGAGAGATTCTCGATGGAAGTGGTGGGTATACGGTCAACGGCTTAATCGAAAAGGCGGAGATTGCGCGTGCTGAGAATCTACTTCCCCTCGGTTTGTCGGACGGCGTTAAACTCAAACACGATGTCCCCCAAGGGGAAGCGATTTCTTACGATATGGTAGAACTCAACGAGGATTCCTTCGTTCTTAAACTTCGTCGTCTCCAAGACGCTACCATCTGAAAAGTCAAAGGTACGTGTCTCAAACCATCGGGCTTACAAAGCCCTCCCACGATTCAAGAGATAGACTGTTGTTCGTGGTAGTTTCCACCCGTTATTGCCACGGATGCAGGATGACTTTACCGCATTCGCCTGTCGCTTGGAGTTCCCACGCCTGTTGCACGTCGCGCATCGGGAAAGTGTGTGTGATAAAGGTGTCTATCTGATCGGAAACAGATTGAATCACTTGCATTAACTTTGGATAACTACCGAGGTTGTAGTGCCAATTCCCGCGCAGGACGAGTCCCTTCCGAATCATATCTCGGCTCGCACCGAGTGGGAAATCTCCGCCTTCTCCTACGAATGTCACCTGTCCCTTTCTGCGGGCTGCGTCTACCATCAACCGGTGCGCAGCAGATGCGCCTGAGCAGTCCAAGGCTTTATCAACACCGACACCGTCTGTGAAGTCGAGAATCTGTTCAAGAACATCCGAGTCAGTCGGGTCAAATACGACCTCTGCACCTAATTTCTTAGCGAGTTCAGCACGATACGGATGGCTCTCTACGCCGATAACCCGTGCTCCGCGATAGTGCGCATTGATAATACCGCCCAATCCGACGGGACCTAAGCCGGTAACCATGACTGTATCCAACGCATTGACTTGCATCTGCTCCATTGCGCCGAACGTTGGTCCGAGTCCACAGCACGCCATTCCAGCGTGTTCATAGCTTACATCATCTGGGATTGGGGATAACAATTCATCCATCTTGTGCAAATATTGGGCATAAGTTGCCGAAGCCGGTTCTCCGCCGATGATCTCCCCAATACGACGTGGACTTTGGCAGTGAATATGTTCACCAACGGCACACAGTGAACACTTGCCACAACCGCTCTGAGGTTGCACTACGACGCGATCTCCAACCTTGACGCGACCGGGTTGTGCGACTTCAACGACTTCACCAGCGGCTTCGTGTCCAAAGTGTTCGCCGGTGCCTCCACCTATGAATCCTTTATATTCTGTACACATCGGAACGGCGTGAATTTTGACGACGACGACATCCCCTGCTGCACGAGGGTTTGGTTTTTCAACGACGCCCCCTTTTCCTTCACCAAACATTGCTGCAACCTGCATAAAAACTATGACCAAACCTCCCCACACCTGCCCAAAACTGGTGTCTCTATTGTGGAGAGAAAAGGCTTCCTCCTTCTAAGATATTGATAAGGATAGAATAGCATAGGTGGAGCAATCGGTCAAGATGTTTAGTTGTTGAGAATTTGACAACTGATTCGCAATCGTGATAAAATTGTTCAGGTTTAGTCAGGAGAAAAGGTTGGACATTGATGAAGGAGATAAAATGGCATCTGAACAGACAGGTTTAACAGCAACGCAAAAAGCATTTTTTAGGGAAAACGGGTATCTCGTCCTTGAAAGCGTTCTTTCGGAAAAAGAATGCAAAAGTTTTGTGACACACATGGAAGACCTTCACACAGGAGATAAACATCTTGAAGGATTTTTTCAACAGGACAAATACGGTACTCGAACCTTTAATCAGCACTTATACGATCAGCGTGTATTGGATTTGCTTATCGATTCGCGCTTGCATAAACCGCTCGCAGACTGTTTTGGTGGCGAACCGGAGGGGATTCAAACGATGCACTTCTATGAAGGGTCGGAGCATCCGTTGCATCAAGATCAGTACTACTTACCAGATTGCATGTCTGCATGGATGGCGATGGTTAATGTTGATGAGGATAATGGCCCTCTTATCGTACAACCGGGTTCACATAATGGTCGATTGGTTACGAAAAAGGACGTGCCTATGCAGTTGCTACCCGGGGAAACGTACGAACTCCAACAGCACAACCGTTATTTTCCCACAGTCAAACAGGTTTTTCAAGAAAATGGTAGAGACGCAGTTCAGGTGAAGGTAAACGCTGGAGATGTCATCCTATTTGATGGAAAGTTAATCCACGGTGGTGCTGAGATTTTGAAGCCTGGCACACGTAGACATGCGCTGGCGTGTCATTATATTCCTTACGCCTCTGAAAATTGGGAGCGCGATTGGCCGCGGATCTCATTTGATGGTAGTCGGCGGATTCATTATCAGTAAGGTGACGGGTTCTACACAAATACCGCCGTGTTTAAGTCAAACGGATATTTTATTTTTTGAAATTATGCAACCTTCTTATCCTTAAACCGCGTCTTTAACAACGGAAGGGGGTATTTTAAGTTAAATCCCGATATATCAGATTTTACAACCAACGATATAATAAAGGCGAGGTTAGGAAACCTCGCTAGCAGAGCTGAGACATTACTTATTTTTACAATTCACCATAGATAGATTGAGGAGAAAATACAATGCGATGTCAATTGACTTTTTGGATTTGCTTAATTCTAATAAGCGTTTTTAGTCTTCCACTATTCGCACAGGAAACGGCACAATCCGAAAAACCGGCAGCACAGGCAACATCCACAAAAAAGAAAAAAGAATTTGAGGATTTTGATAAGGTCATTGAAGACAGCAAGAGTTACGAAGGCTTCTTCAAACTTTACGAGAAAAAAGCAAACCTCTATTGCGAAATACAACCTTCACAACTGGACAAGCCCTTTTTATGTATGATTAGTGTTGCGCGCGGTTTGGGTAGAGGATTCCTGCTCTCAGGAATGACGCTGGAAGAGTGGATGCTCGTTTGGAAGCGCGTTGGGGACAACGTGCATCTGGTTCGAAAAAATGTGCGCTTTCGTGCTAAGGAAGGGACCCCGATTGCAGAGGCGGTCGATTTGGGTCACAACGACTCCGTGCTGTTCTCCCTCAAGATTGAAAGCATCCATCCACAACGGAAGAGCATATTAGTGAACATCTCTCCGGTTTTCATATCCGATCTGCCGCCTTTGGCACGTCGCATTGCCTCTGATGCCCGCTTTGATAAAACACGCAGCACTTGGGGAGCAATCAAGGCGTTCCCAAAGAATATCGAATTGAAAGTTCAAGCGGTGTATGCGTCAGAAAGATCTATGGACACTATTCCGGACAGTCGTGGTATCCAGATGACCCTGCACTATAGCCTTGCTAAACTTCCAGAAAATAACTACCGTCCGCGGCTGGCTGATGACCGTGTTGGACATTTTATGACAGCAGTCAAAGACTATTCGGTTAAAACCAGCGATGCTCCCTTTATCCGTTATGTCAATCGCTGGCACTTGGAGAAAGCAGACAAAGATGCCAAGCTTTCACCCCCGAAAGAACCGATTATTTTCTACATCGAGAAAACGGTGCCGCATCGCTACCGTCCTTATGTCCGACAGGGAATTCTGGAATGGAACAAAGCGTTTGAAAAGGTTGGATTTGCCGATGCGATTGAAGCGCGGATTCAACAAGATCACGAGGACTGGGACCCGGAAGATGCTCGTTATAACACGATTCGCTGGGTTGTCGGTGCAGGTTTTGCTATCGGTCCATCTCGCGTGAATCCGTTGACGGGTCAGATTTTGGATGCGGATATCCTTATCGGTGAGAGTTGGATCAGATATTGGCAGCGAGAGCACATGACATTCTTTGATGAAGTGAAGCATGAACTGGAACATCCGATGGATCATTCTTCACGGTTCCATTGTGATATTGCCTCTGGATTGGCGCGACAGATGGGGTTCATGGCAAGCGTCTTGCAGGCGCGTGATCTGATGAATGAAAAGGGTGAGTTACCAGAAGAATTTATTGGGGAAGCACTCAAAACCTTGACTATGCACGAAGTCGGACACACATTGGGATTTCGCCACAACTTTAAAGCGAGTACGATATTCTCACTTGATGAGATAAATAACAAAAACGGCGAAGCACTTATAGGCTCTGTCATGGAATACGACGCTGTGAACATCGCTCCCGAGGGTCAAGAACAGGGAGATTACTACACGAAGACAATCGGACCTTGGGACTACTGGGTGACTGAGTACGCCTATAAACCGATCGATGCCAGCAAACCCGAAGGGGAATTGGAGGAATTAGGCAAAATCGCCTCCCGTGTGGCAGCAGCAGATCTCACTTACGGGACAGATGAGGACGCTTATGGATATCGTTTCAGAGACCTCGATCCACTGGTGAATCGCTGGGATCTGGGTGATGACCCTCTTGCGTTTGCTAAGCAACGGCGCGAGGTAGTGGTCAGTCTCTGGGATAAGATTGCTGACAAGGTTACAAAAGAGGGGATGGGCTATCAGCGTGTCAGGCGGGCATTCGGAAGTCTGTTGTATGCACACGGCTCTACCATGTACATCGCAAGCCGATATATCGGTGGACAGTATCACCATCGCGATCACCGCGGTGATGAAAACGGACGTTTACCCTTCGTTCCCGTGCCAGCGACGAAACAACGTGAGGCACTCCAATTCATTAAAGAACACGCCCTCTCGGACCAAGCCTTTGATTTTCCGCCTGACCTACTTAACAGTCTGGCAATCACGCGTTGGAGCGACTGGGGAGGAGACAGTTGGACTTCCTCTCGCTTCGATTATCCGGTGCATGACATCATTCTCAGTAATCAAACCGTCATCTTGGAACGGCTGCTTTACCCGACGATCTTGTCGCGCGTTCAGGATGCCGAACTTAAGTTTGCTAAGGGCGAGGACGCGTTCACAATGCCAGAACTCTTTTCAGGCATTACGGATGCGGTTTGGGTAGAACTCAAAGGGAATCCTGCAGCAAAGCAGTGGTCGAATTCCGATGCGTTCATCTCCAGTTTCCGTCGCGGTTTGCAACGTGAACACCTGAAGCAGCTTATTAAGTTGGTGTTGGATGCAGACAGTGGTACTCCTGAGGATGCGAGATCGCTCGCACGTCACCATCTTGGTGAAATCAACAGGCTGATACAAAGCGCGCTTCAGAATGCCAGAGGGAGACTTGATGATTACAGCTTGGCGCATCTTGAAGAGTCAAAGGTCAGAATTGAGAAAGCATTGGATGCGGGTTTCCAAGTTGATAAACGTTGAGCGATTCTGTCAGTCAATAGGACTTACGCAAATTAACAGAGAACCGGCATATTTTGCTGAGAAGTTGTTATTTGGCCGTATCCAACCCCCTAAATCCCCCTTATCAGGGGGACTTTAAGAGGAAATGTGTAAGTCCTAAATCAAGCAAAAATGAGCGAGCGGTGCTCGATCAGGGGGACTTTAAGAGGAAATGTGTAAGTCCTAAATCAAGTAAAAATGAGCGAGCGGTGCTCGATCCTAACAGAATCAACTTAAAGTTGTTAAATCCAAGATTCAGATAATTAGCACTACTTTAACCGCAGCATCTCATTTCCTGTTTTCTGGAAATGATACGGAACGCGCTCTACTGAACAAGCGATCCCGTCTTTTTCAAGGGCATCAATAACACGTGATAAGAAAGGGGAAGGGTTGCTATTGACATCGACGATGGGAAAGATTCTCACCTCACGTCCGACACGGAGTAGTTCTCGGACTGCATCGAGATGAAATGCCAAATCTCTGTTGGCTGAGTAGAAAAAGAGGAAATGTGCGGAGAGCACGAGATCAAAACGACGGTCAGGAAAGGGTAAGTTCGGGAGTGAAGCGTCAATATAGCGTCCTTGTTGTTTGCCGCTCTCGCAATCTCGGCAAAACTCATCCATTGCCTGCATTCTGACTTTCGCTAACTCATCAACGGACGAGAATTTTGTCCAGACGAATTTGTCCTGATTTTGGTGGGCTTGCGCGATGACATCGTCATAGGTTTCCCGAATTCTTTGGCGCAATTCCGCCTCTGAATACCGGTAGATTGGATCCACGGAGATGACTGGGGTGCCGCGCTGGTACATCCGGACATTAAAAGAAGCGGGACCATCGCCTATACCCACGATGTCCCGCGCTAAATCTTCCTCGGAGAGGTCAAACATATCAAGGTATTCGTCAAACGACCTGCCCCAAGGCACGATGTCTTTGTAATGGAAATCCACTATTGCGCAGCTCCTGCATTGACTTCTTGCAGAACAGCCACTGCTCGTTGTGCTAATTCGGTCGTGTCATCACGCTTGATTGCTCGGTTCAAGTGTAGGATGGCGCGTTCATCTCCATCTCTCGCCAACTCTAAAGCTTCCTCAAACCCCTTGTTCCCATAACTGAAATCTCTTGGTATAACAGTCAGGTCCCGGTTCTTCCAATAATACTGCAGTTCATCAGACTCCCAATTTTCGTAGACATGTTCCCACTTGAGGGAGTTGAAGAGATTCAGGTGCGGTTCAAGCATGTGCTCAGCAATTGGATCATCGGCCGCCTGATAGCGGTTGTCGAGTGAGACGCGAAGCCGATCTTCGGTCAAATTCGGTAGTGCTTTATGGATCGTCAAAGCAGGAAAGATGAGTGTATCGCCAATCTCATAGTTTGTGGAATGCCATTCGCCGGCCAACTCGTCCTCATTAACGCATAGACTGCCAGCACCAAGCGAAAAATGGTGTTCCATGACCTTATTGATTTTATGCGAACCCGGGAGGACTGCTAAGCCACCCAACTCAATCGGGCAATTTCCAATGGGTGCCCAACAGGTATAGGTTTGGAAATTGCCTTGGAAGTGGACGAAGTCTTGGTGTATCGGTGTGGTATGCGCCGTGTACTTCGGGAACCAGAGACGTGCAATCTTCTGTGGATGGGGCAGTACCTCTCTACCGATAATTTTCTCCACCATATCGACGACCTCGGTCCAGTGTCCGGAACGGTGGAACGCCTCTAACTTATATACTTGATGGTATACATCCGTGTACTCGGGATCGCCTTCGGTACACTGCGTGGAAATATCGGCGATGCCGTCCATCGGATCGGTTCCTGCGACGAGCCAACCGCCTTCCTGCATAGTCGTTAGCATCTCTCGCCGCAACGCCCAGAGTTTGTCGGGATCTTGCAGCCTTTTGAAGAAGAGGTATCCTTCTTCTGAGATCCGGTGACGCAATTCTTCCGGATCATTCATCGCATCGTTGGATACGCGAAGTTCTCTTAATAATCCCGCCATCTGACATTCTCCTTGGGGCTATCCCTATTAGAGCACTGAATTTTGCCATTTTTGTGATGGATAATCAATTCAGTTTTCTGATTTCGACTAACCTGTTGTCCATACGCCACAGCGTCCTTTTTGGTATCAAAATGTCTTGACGCTCTCAAAGCACTGCCGCGTATAACATCCCAACCCCCTTCACGATTAGAAACGACATAATGCTCTTTGGCGGTCCGCCCGTAAACGACAGCCTCTACTGCCCGTCTAACCTCCATTCTTGGGAGTTTCCCTCGCTTGGGAGTGCTTTTGACGATTCGTTTTCTTCCCATTCTAATTATCTCCTTGAATCATGGTTTAATAGACTATTCGCTCTCAGTCTCCAACCATTCTTCAATCATCAAAGTATAATCATTAAAAATCATCTCTTCAACTGTTAATTGAAACCTTTGAACCGTTCGAGGCAAATCCCTCATAAACTCCTTGTAACGTTCCCAAATGATACTGCCGCTTGGAATTGTCCGACGGCCCGATGCAGTGCGGAGCCAATTCCGAACGGTTCTGATTAACTCTTCAGGCATGTTGTGATGTGCTTGAATGTCTTGGCCAGCGATATCCGAGATAAACTGCTGATATCGATACGGCTCTTTATCCAATACGAGACATTTTTTCCGTTTTTGTATGTCTACGCCAAACTTCTTTGCTCCAAGAAAAACACCGAATTCCAATGGCATATTAAATCGGGGAAAACCTGAAGCCTCATCTAACTCCGTTCGGGATATATCATGGATCCCATAACGACAAGAGGCGATGATGTTGTAAATCTTATCAATCCTTACCTGACTTGCGTCTTCCTCTTCAAGTGCGCACCTCGCAATGAAACCGCAATCATGAACAGCAAACACCATCGCATCAAACAAAGGTTTGTAAGCCAAGTCAAATGGGCAATTAATAAAAACATTGTCAGTGTAGTGGGGTAATCTCATGAATGCTTACGTCACCGGTGTCATCTGCGTGCAAAACTTTCCAAACCTTAGTCATTTATAGTATAACATACACATAATGAAAAATCCAATTTTTTTCGGTTCAGCAAGTTGTAATTAAGGAGACTGATTTTACCCAAGCGTCGCTACTGGAAGATCGTTTCTACGCTCTATTTTTTTCAAGCCAATTGACGGCGAAGTCTACGATGGTTCGTTGTGGCATGAGTTGGCAATCTGCGATGCCGACCTTGCCGCGCTGCACTAACTTTCCGTCATCAGAACACAGAAAGTCTGCTCCGATGCGATCAAAATCTGAAGGATCTACATCAACATCTTCAAAGATAGCCCATGTCCTTGAACCTGTTTGTGAGATTGGCGCGCCTTCTTGGATTACGCGCTTGGTTGGAAAATCCGCTCGGTATTCTGAAAGATGTATGGAGGTATTGTTTGAATGCCCAACCCCCAGCAGTAGAACATAACCGCCCAAACCGTAGATTCTGGCGAGTGGTGAATTCTCGCCCATGCCATACGCCAAGGAATGATTATCAATGATATATGATGCCTGCGGACCGCTGGCACAAAACGACCTCTGTGGGTGGGTACTGCGGAGAACGCCTTTTTGTTTTCGGAAGGTTTCGGCAATTTTGCCCATCGAACGGGTAGGCGTTAAATCAGGATCGTAGGCAGGCATTGTGTCCCGTATTGTTTGCCACCACGACTCAGGGACAGGTGGATTTTCCCACTGACTTGGGTCGCTGAGATCGGTTGAGTGGGTTGGCATTAACAGTGTGCCAGTGTCGCCCAAAGCCTCCTGAAGGGCGATGATGACAGCGACAGCACCGCCGCTGACCCATCCAATCGCACTTAAGGAAGAATGGACTAACAAAACCATTCCCTTTTTGACACCGAGTGCTTTCAAATCAGTTTGCAGGGATTCAACTGTAGCAAGTGTTTTCGTTTTCTGGACTACTTGACCTTCAGGCATTGTTAATTACCTTAACTTTCTGTAGATTCAATATCTTTATCTTATCATAAGTTCGATATAAGAAATAGAGTTTTTAACCCAAATCCGAAAAACTCTGAGAAGTCAAAGCGTTGAAAAGCGGATTTTTACTTCAGCGTTTTCAAATCACCCCATATTATTGTAAGTTTTCCACTCGCGGATACTAATCCTCGCATGCGAACTGTGGCTAACTGCTTGCGAACACCGGCATGAGAGATGTCTTCTATTCGATAATAGTAAGCAACATTCGGTTTAGCAGTGGTATCTGTCCATGTGTAGGTGTGTTTTTCACTGGTTGTGCCAGCCCCTTGAATCATGGTTGGGTTGACGACTTTGAATGTACCTTCTTTTGTTTCACTGCGATAGATGTGGAATCCCGCGTTGTCAACCTCCGATTCGGTGGCCCACTTAAGAATAACGCCTGCGGGTGTCAGTTCTGCTCGGAAATGGGACAATGTTACCGGCAAGGGATCGCCCCCTTCTGTGAGGTAGATTTTTATATCTGGATTCCGATGCAGCATTGTAAGGAGTCGTGAATGGTTCTTAATTGGGTTGCCTTCGAGGTGCAATACCTCTAACTTTGAGAGATTGATTAGGGGCGTGATATCGCTCACATTGTTGGAACGGAGGTATAAATACCGTAATTCTGTCAGATTTTTCAAGGGCGTTAGGTCAGAAACTTTATTGCTATCAAGATACAACCTTTTTAATTGTGGCAGATTTGCAAGCACTGCGATGTCACTCACATTGTTATCATCAAGGGATAAATGTTCTAACTCCGTGAGATTTTTCAGGGATGTGACGTCGCTCACATTGCTCCTAGAGACGCTTAAAACCTTCAACTTTGTCATATTGCTCAGCGGTGTAATATCGCTCACATTGGTTACATAAAGACGCAAACTCACTAACTCTGTCAGATTTTTCAGCGGCGTAAGATCTGAAAATGGATTTCTACCGAGACGCAATTTTTCTAATTGTGGCAGATTTTTCAGCGGCGTGATATCGCTGACATTGTTATCAAAAAGATCCAAATCCACTAACTCTGTCAGATTTTTCAGCGGCGTGATATCGCTGACATTGTTCCCACCGAGCCACAACTGATTTAATCTCAGATTTTTCAGCGGCGTGAGATCACTGACATTGTTATCGTTATCATGGATGGCATCACCCCTCCCCAAATATAGATACCTCAATTGCGTCATATGTTCTAACCCAGAGAGGTTTTTTATTTGTCTATCCCGGGCATTAAAGCCTTTGAAGCTTAGCAACGCGCGTTGGAAGATAGGATCATCTTTACCGAGTCCCAACGCTTCTCGTATAGATGCCGCCAAATTCGGATCGGGTATTGACATAATTTTAGAGGGCGGTAGTATATTGGAAATATCAATCGGAAATGTCTGCGACGTGACGCGACCGCTTCTATCAATCACACGTAACTTGACTTCATTCTGAGGGCTATGTATTAAGTCAGTACTGACAAATTCAATCGTGTTGCTGTCGTTCTCAAATAAGTGACACCCTTCTAACTTAAAACCTGGAGCGGGGTCTCCGGGCGTTACTGGGATAGACAGCTGTACTTGGAGCAAACTCTTTGGATCATTGGCTTCAAAACGCAGACGGATTGCGTTGGGTGATGCTAAGATTGGGGGCAACATCTGCATTGTTGGGTCTGTATTGATTTGGACTCTGGAGCTGGGGACGTTGAAGTAAGAATTGACATCCAACACCCCTGCAGCACATTTAGAGAGTCTGTCGGGTCTCGGTCCGTAAGACATGATATAGGCATCGCTGCGAAAATCGTGATGCAATCCAAAGCAATGTCCGAGTTCGTGTGCCGTCATAACGAAGTAGTCGTTAGCCTGCTGCCAATCAAGCTTATTAAAATCCTCCGTCGTTGTGAATGCGGTTCCCTCAAACGCGTATCCACCCCTTGATTGATTGAGATCTGCCACAACCAAATAGGTGTTACTTGACGTATCAAATCGTTGTCTTATTTCTGGCAGAACTCGTTGATAAACAGTGACTATAGTATTATCATAATGTGAACTGCGGAACTTCCCCTTGACACGGTGCACCACCGCCTGTCCGTTCTCACCTGTTTCAAGTCTAAACGTTTTTCTGCCGAAGCCGTGGCGTTCCATCTCGTCGGCATAAAACTTCTGGACCTTTTTTACTAAGGTATCGAGTGTTGTATCAATGTCTGGTTGGGATTGGCGGTCTTTCGGGAGAAAGTAAATGACACGGACACTGAGATGTGGCTCATCCACGATTTGCGCAAAACTATGGGGTAAAGTGATCTGTCCCATGAGGGTGAGAAGTGTAATCACGCAACACAATGTTGTTTTCATAAAGCGTCGTCTCCTTTACAGTGGAGGTGAGTCACTGGAAATATCCAGATTTGAAGATTTCTGGTTTTTTAATGAAGTCCAAAAACCTTTTTTCTATGTGATTGTTAGATAGGTTCCGTTCAATCCAGCTTATGTGTTTAAGTCAACTCACGTTACATAACCCAAGCTGTCACTTAAACAAGAATGCGGACCCAATCGAAAAAACAGATATTAGGACAAAATATATATAAATTATTTTTATTTATATATTTGTCTTAATATAGTAATTTTACACAATTCGACGCATTAGTCAAATTAAATTCGTGGCCGATTTCAAAATGAGGAGAAATCTGGATGATATTCAGGGAAAATTTTGATCTGAACACTGGTCGTCTTTTCAGTGGCAACTTGGAATATACAGATATTTACAACCACTGATACAGTTCAGACCGGCGAGGTTAGGAAAGCACGTCGCATGAATCAACGCCGAGTGCATGTGTAGCACTCGGCGGAACTTTACGCCACAAAACCTCGTCTACCACAGGTAAAAAATAATTACTGGGACCGGCGAGGTTAGGAAACCTCGCCTACCAACGGGGTAAAAATAACTATGGACTCTACTATAACCGTTTTATTTCATGCCTATTGCGAGGATATGCGCGCTCATGCCGAGTATCGATGGCTCTGCTTCGACTTTGCGAATTAAATCCAAAACCACAGAACGTAAATTCGGATCTGTCCAATAACCTTCAAACGACTCAAAAAGCCATGCGGGTCCCTCCACAGCAAGCGTTGCTTGATGCTGAAAACCGGCTTCAATTACTTCAGAATTGAGTGCTTCGGGACGGTGAAGATAGGCATCTGTAAAATACTTAAGGCTATCAGTCAGATTGCGATGGTAGCCCGTCTCAAGGTCTTCTTGGACGATGTTTCTGTGAACAGGATTCTCGTACCTGCCTTCAAAAAAAGAGTCGAGCATGGACGCAAAGCGGGAAATACCAGAGGCAACCATAACCCCACCGTTTCGTAGGACGCGATGTGCTTCTGCCAATGCCTGCAGTCGATCATTTTTATCAATGAGATGATAGAGCGGCCCTAATAACAGAACAGCATCGGCAAACATGGACGAAAAACGGAGTGCGCGTGCGTCGCCAATTGATATGCTGGCAATTGGGTATTCTGGTTGTCGATTTGAGGCTTCTTTCGCTTGTTCGATGTGTACATCCACTGGATCCACGAGATGGACTTCATAGCCTGCTTTTGCTAACCAACAAGCGTAGGGACCCGAACCGCCACCGACATCTATAACGACAGCAGGTGGTTCGGGTAAATAGCGTGTGATAATCCCTTGGGTCCGTACAAATTCTAACTGACCTCTGGCGTTATTTGTAAGTCTTTCTGATTCTTGCGTTTGCCTATAGAACGAAAGAATCTCATCTGAGAGTTGATACAATTTCTTATTCCTTCTGAAACTAATCACCGGGTCTGTTTTATCCATGCCCACGTTGTCGTCAATTTATCCCCGGGTTCAACAGAAAGCGGTTCAAGGTCGAGGTCTTTGCTGACATCAATATAGTTCGGCTTTCCAAATCCACCATCGCCATCGTTTCCGTTTTTGGTATTATCGTTGGCGTTGCCTTCATCAAAAGTGTAGTGCGCGTTTAGGTCGGGTTCATCACCGTTGAGAATCTTCATCATGAACTCGTTAATCTCTGCTTCGGTTCGAGCGACACTCCAGATGCGGATTTCGTCAATGAACCCTGTACAGAACCAAGCTTTGCTATCACCGACACCGATATACAGTGAGGCATCGGTTGCCGCTAATTCCTTTACTCCGAAGTCCAATTTTCCCATCTCCTTCCCATCAATATATGACCGCATCTCTTTGCCGTCCCAGACCCCCGCGACATGCTGCCACTCATTCGGTTTTAATCCGGGAACATCAAGGATTTTAGCACCGGGCCAGAGGACGAATCGCAACCCATTTCCACCTTGGACAATTTCTGGAAAGATGTAATCTCGACTGTTTGCCCAGTCCTTTGCAAGGCACTCTCCGACAGGCTGGCTCATGTTCATCCATGCTTCTATCGTTATAGCAGTTTTGGGATTTAAACTGTCACTGTTTGGAACTTCAATAGCCGTTTCACCATCTAATTCCAGTGCCAGATTTTGTGCCCAGAGTGCGCTGGGTATCATCAGACCGATAACGAGGACGATAAAAAATAGAATTTTCATAGTTTTCCTCCTGAGTCGTCAATTTCATTAGCAATTACAAATGGTTTACTTCGCTTCTGGATTCGGCTTACGACCCCCAAAGATAGCGTGTCCAGCCTTCATCCAGAACACATCGACATCAACAAATCCGACTTCATCAAGCCATTTAAGTTGATCAAATAGGGAGGAGGGTTTATCAATTGAATCGGGATCGGGTTCGGATTGTGCGTAATGATTCCAGCCAAACTCACAGAAACGCTCATAGCCCGTTAGGTCGCCATCCAGATCAAGTGAACGTTGACGCACGGCTGCGTCCCATACTTTCTCCGCAAACTTTTTCCCAAACTGATCCACCGGTTCAGTCAGATCGGCGATAACGAAACTTCCACCCGGCATAAGGAGAGATACCATATCTCTGAACAACACCTGTTTTTCAGTACCATCTAAGTGGTGAATAGCGAGAGAAGACACGACAGCGTGAACAGGGAAAGGTAACTCGCGCCAATCGCTTGCAGCCAAATCGAATTGGCGTGTCTTAAAACGCGTCCCATAAGCAGCGAGTGCCTCTTCGGTATGTGTAAGCATTGTCGGAGAACCGTCTAAACCGTAAACGTGGCATTCAGGGAATTTATCCAACAGCGCTCGCGTGAGGAGTCCTGCGCCACAACAGAGATCCAGAATATAGGCAGGTTCGGAAGGTTGGGGAATCACTTCGCAGATGCAGTCGATTTGGATCTCTCGATCAGGGACGAAGTATTTTCCGTAGTCGATAAAGTCTTGGGAATTCTCCTCGCCCCATTGCGGTTTCGTAATAGAATCTTGCATGTATGTATCTGAAAAAAGCATTTAAATTTATGATGCCAAATCGTCAAGCATTTGACGGATGTTGTGTTCACCACTATCAATAAATAGCGGTGCTAAGGGACCTCTACCGTGTAAGGTTTGCAGTAGGGTATCAATTTGTATCATACGCTGTTGCGGTGTACGGCACTTGCGCCACCTTTCAAGGAATTCACGCGCTGGCTGTGGGTTACCGGTTCTCAGGGAACGGACACTTTTACGCCATACCTGCCATCTGAAGGTATGTTCACAAGTCGGACATTCGAGTTTCTCATCCTTCTTTTTTAAACTTTTGCGGTAATCTCGCCATCGACGTTTGTAACCGCAGACTGTACACTCGATATTGCCGTGTTGATGCAGTGCCGCACCTTGACACTTGGGACATTGTAGATCAGGATCGGATCTCCGACCTTTAGTAGTTCGATTCTTGGGCGGTGGATCCGGTCTGCGGACGAGTTCAAGACAATGTGGACACGGTAAAAGGACACGGGCCCTTATGGATTGCTTGTAAGCTTCCTGAGACCACGTTTTACCGCAGGCACATCGCAACACTACTTCTTTCTGCAGAACGGCGCGGCAGTCAAAACAGCGCGGGGTGTCTCGGAGTGCCTGACGACAGTCGCGCCAGAGGAGCCGTTCGGCACAGTGCTGACAGCGAAACCAGTTTTCGTGGGTTCCACCTTCGCCGGTACTAAAGAGCGGGTCAATTCTGCGTGTGATCTTTGTGCTGCACTTCGGACAAGGCACACGTCCTTGGCGGAAAACGTCTGCGACTGTAGCGATATCTGAGCAGCGAGCGTAGAGTTCCCAACCGACATCGTGGAGCAACGTATCGTCGTAGATACCGAGTCGTGCATATCGGTAAAGTTGACGGATTTTAATGGGTTTTACACGGGGTGCCCAGTTCATAGCGGTTTCCTTTTTACGACGTATTTCCCTGAAATGAATACAAGTTATTTAGATGTATGCAACTTCATGAACTCATTAACTCCCAGTTGTGCTTGTCTGATAATACTACGTAAGGTTCCTCTATCCAGTTCTCTGTGGTTAGGAACAACAACTTGAGCGAACGGATTATCGCGACGCAAAATCAAATGACTGCCACGCTGCCGCCTTAGATAAAATCCAACTTTAGCAAGCGTTCTCATACACTCCCGCCCTGAAATTTGTGGTAGACCGTTCATACGGCTAATACCAATGCTTCAAAATGTTCTTCAGGAACTGGTAGCCCATCCTCTTTAAGGACAGCAATGTAGTCTTCAATTGCTTCTCTGATATTTCTGACCACTTCCTGTTTGGTTTCAGCCTGACTGATACAGCCGGGTAAACTGGGACACTCAGCAATCCAATAACCATCTTCGCCTGGATAAATAACTACTTGTCTCATTGTTTACTTCCATTGAATAAAAACTTGATTTAGGATTAAGGACACAAAACTACTATGATAGATTTTAGACTTACTTAGAGTGTATCTCATAAGTAGTAGATAGTTTAATCAATATAGATGCCGCCCCTACGAGGCTTGAACTTTTTCACGGATGTGTTTCTATAAAGATACCACCCCTACGGGGTTGAAAACGTCGCAATATAGGCTCTCTTATCACTCATATACGTTGGAAAGGCACTGTAAACCGGGATTATAAGGTCCTCTACAGCGATTTATGAGATAGATTTTAGACATTATAGACCGGCGAAGTTAGGAAACCGCGCCTACCAATTTGTCCTTTTTATAGGTTAGGCAGGAATTGAAACGATCTCTCCCGTTTCAACGCTATGGCTGATTGCCTCCAGAACGCGCATGTTCTGATAGGAATCCTCGAGACTTGAGTGGGGTTGTGTTCCTTCTTGCAACGATTTTGCCCAATGTTGCATCTCTTCAAGATAGCCGGGCCTGCCGATGCTGTGGAGTGCGGTGTTGAGGTCCCATTCCTCAGTAGGTGTATCGGCATAGCCCCCACCTTCACCAAGCCACGTCGGGACACGGTAACGACGCAATTTACGGGTCTCCAATACCTGAATTGCCTGATGGTTCGTGCCCTTGATGAAAACCATCGCTTCCAAGATAGGACCGGTGCCGAGGGTCATTGTGCCGACCCCGCCGTTTTCGTAACGCAGGCTCACAGATATTGTAACGGAGCTGGATGCTGCATCAACCGTTCCCATAGCGAACACTTCGGTAACCTGTCCCATAAAGAACCGCATGCAATCAGTAGGATGAATCACTTGATCGAGCATGAAGGGCCACGCAAATGGAGATCCTGCCTCTTGAAGACGCGGACCTGGTGCGAGATATCGCGTATGATATTGGCAAGTTTCACCGAATTCCGCATCATCCATCAACCGCTTTGCAATCTGGTGTGCAGGCGCATGTCGCCACATTGTGCCGACCATACCTGTCTTGCCAGCTTCAATTGACGCGTCAACGAGCATTTTCGCGCCTTCAGCGGTGGTGGCGGGTGGTTTTTCGGTGTAGATGTGATACCCGCGTTGGAGACACTCAATACCGATGTCTCGATGCAGCTTATCTTCGGGTCTGCCGACAACAGCCACTGCGTAGAGATCTTCATTTGCGAACATCTCATTGTAATCGGTATAGTGGCGAAGTGCGCCGAACCTTCGGGCATTCGATTCTGCCTTCTCTTCAACAAGATCACAGGTGGCGACGAATTCAAACTCTGGCACCATCGGTATGCACTGTTGTAATTGTGATGACATTCCACCACAACCGATAAAAGCGATTCGGACTTTGTCCATATTGTATTCTCCAATTCAAATTTAGAGGATTGCGCTTTAGAGATTGCTTTACTGCTTATTCCACGCCTAACAGATCTGCCAATTCATTAAAATCGTTAGCGACTAAGTCAGACGGGTGCGCCGTTACTTCTTGAACTTTGCCGGGTCCATGCTCTAAAGGACGTGGCACGAGTGCCGTTTGAAAACCGACAGCCTGCGAAGCTCGAAGGTCGCCGGGATGTGCAGCTACCATCATTACTTCATTGGGAGACAAACCGAGTAGTGCGGCAGCGGTCTTGTAGACTTCGGGATCCGGCTTATAGTGACCTGTTAATTCGGCAGAGAGGATACAGTCCCACGGAAGTCCACCGAATTTTGCCATGTTCGTCAGCAGCGCGACGTTGCCGTTAGAAAGTGTAGCGATAATGTATTTTTCGCGGAGCCGCGTTAAGCCACTGACAGCATCGGGCCACGGCTTGAGCCGATGCCAGACCCGATTTAGATGATCCTTATCGGTTTCACTCAGGTCAGTAATATTATATTCGTCAAGGAGGCTATCCAAAATTAGTCGATGCAATGCGTCAATGTTCTGCCACGGCAATTCGCCATGTCGCACCTTATTCATTGCGGGTCCATACCCAGCGCGCCATTTCAAGGCGAATTGTGTCCAATCAATATCGATGTCGTGGGTATCCCCAAACTCCTCACCTTCGGCAACAATTGAACCATACCAGTCTACAACTGTGCCGAAGACATCAAAGGTGAGTGCCTTGACTTCAGCGGAAGTGTTTTGCATTGTGCTATGTCCTTATGTGTTGTCTGAAGATCTGAAAGTAAAGTGGCTGGTTTTCCTTCTTAATCTACCCCACATCATACACGAATTGACTGCAATTGTCCATTGAAATGTTTTAAGAGTTGTCAGTTATCAGTCGTCAGTCGTCAGTTGTCGGTTTTCAGAAGAGCAGGTATTCTTTACGGGAGCGAGCATTGGATGTTTAGTTAATACATCCCCGACACGATTCGTGTCACCTATAAAAATGGGTTGTGTGCAACTTCCCAATAGAAACCGTCAGGATCCTTGAAGTAACCTGAATAGCCACCCCAGAATGCGTCCTGTCCGGGCTTCACAAGCTCGGCTCCTGCAGCAACTGCCTCTGCTAAAGTCAAATCTACTTCTTCAGGGGATGCGACGTTATGTGCTAATGTGAACCCCTGAAAGCCGCTGCCTTCAGGTGAAATTGTAATATCTTCAGCCAAATCGTCTCTCGGATAAAGTGCGAGTATCGTTCCGCCCATCTCAAAAAATGCGATACCCTCGGATTCATCCTTTCGGGGCAAGCCTAATCCCTTCTCGTAAAAATCAATGGAGCGTTGGAGGTTAGCAACACCGAGTGTGATGATAGTAATATGTGGCTTCATTCTGGTCTCCGTGAATGTTAGCAGGAAAGTTCCACACTTCTAATTTGAGTGAACATCTGAAGAAAATAGGCGAGGTTAAAACCTCGCCAGTGAATTGCAATTTAGAATGGCGGATAGAACATCCGCCATCCGTTAATTTAGTGAATGAATACCGCGTGATATTAGAGATTTGCGCGGTAGGGTTCCAAAAACTTTCGGAGCTGCCGAATTGCAGCGTTCTTTCGGGAGGCAACGGTGCCAATCGGACATTGGACAATTTCAGCGACCTCTTGATAAGACAACCCCTGAAGTTCAGTTAGTTGAAAGACCACTTGGTGTTCTTTCGAGAGTTTATTGATTGCAGCCTGAACTGCCTCGTAAGTCTCTTTGGCAATGAGCAGTGCCTCTGGTGAACAGTGTGTATCTGCAATAGCGACAACGATTGGGTTATAGTTTTCATCTTCATCTCCATAGTGTACATCCAGTGATTCAATCTGGGGAGTTCTTTGTTCTTTCGCCAGCTGTTTCAAACACAGATTTTTGGCGATATGATAAAGGAATGTTCTGAATTTTGCGATTGGGCGATACGTTGGTACGCTGCGCCACAGTCGTAGGAACGTCTCCTGACAAAGATCTTCTGCAAGTGGTCGATTTTTGACAAACCGATAGATAAAGTTCAAAGTACCTGCATAATGACGTTCGGTTAAAATTCGGAATGCGTCTCTGTTTCCGTCCTTCACAGAGAGCATCAACTGCTCATCAGTCTGTAACATGCTTGTCTCCTCAAAGAGGAGTTTCTCAAGCGAAGGCGTACGACCCTCCTTGTCTTCCATAGCGGAGGATGCCTGCTTGTTCACTCCTCGGTCTGTGCCTTCTCCATAATCGAGTCCTAATCCAACAACGGAACGTTCTGGCAGTTTTAGATGCCTGTGTCTCCACGGAGGTGTGTTCTAAGGTACAATCTCGTACCTTTCCTCCGGTCCCGCTATTTCGTACACTCTTCCCAATCATCCAATCGTGAGGCATTGCCTCTGTCAAACACACGTATTGACGCATTTTATAGTCTCCCTTTTAGGTTATTCATCAGATAGGGGTGATGTTTAATGCCCCTTTTCTATCAATTAAAAAGATATGCTAATTGTTTAACCCGTATATCTTGAAACAATTCATTTAAAATTCAAAAAACATATTCACGCCTTTAATAATATCTCACTTACACTCCGGTTGGGTGAAAAGGTTCCAATGACAACGAAGTTTCTCCAGTCGTAAGCAGCTCGGCTATCAGCTGCCCTGTGATTGGTGCAAGGAGAATTCCGTTTTTGAAATGCCCAGACGCTAAAACAACATTTTCATACCCAGGCAAATAGCCAAGAAGCGGCCCCTTTCTGGCATACGGACGCAAGCCTGCCCACGTTTGTACGAAGGTGCTCTGCGCGAGTTGGGGCGCGATGGCGATACCTGCATCAATCATCTGTTTGGTTCCATCGACTGTTGTGCTCTTGTCATAACCGACAAATTCGACCGTGGCACCGAGTAGGACTTTGCCGTCCACTCTGGGGACGATGTAGATGCCGAGTCCATCAACAACATGCTGGAAAGGTGGCGGCATCGTTTCAACGAGAACTATCTGTCCTTTCGCAGGTCCAATCTGCATTGGGACCCCAAGCTGCGCAGTGAGTTCGCCTGCCCAACATCCGTTGGCAATCACAAAAGCGTCAGCGTATAAGGTTTCACCGTTCACAACGACCCCAACAACGCGACCGTCTTCCCGGACGAAACTGGTCACAGGATTGCCCAATTGGAATTTCGTACCGAGTTTCGCTGCACCTTTTGCAAGTGCGGTTACCATCTTTGGGTTGCGCACCTGTGCATCTTCAGGAAACAGAACTGCCCCGACAATATCTCTCGAAAGTGCGGGCTCTAATTCCCACGCTTGCTTGGCTGTTAAGACTTCGGTTGAAAAACCGTTCTTTACACGTCGGTCTGCGAGACCGATGAGTCCTGCGGCTTCAGCTGGATTGAAGAATACCGACAATGTACCTGATCGGATAAATTCAACATCTATCTGTGTCTCTGTCCGGAGTTCCTCTGCCAACGACGGATAGATGGCAAGACTCGCGCGACACAATTCTGGATAAGGTTCATGCGTAGAGGCATGAGAGGTAAGAATTCCTGCACCTGCCCATGAAGCTTCTGTGCCGACGGTAGTGGCTTTGTCGATGAGAAGCGGTTGGATATTTCGTTTAGCGAGGTTGTAAGCAATCGCACATCCAATAATACCCCCACCGATAATGATGATATCCGCGTGATTTCGGCTCAAGTTGCCCTCCGATTTAGGTAAAAATTGCGTTGGAAATGAAGAAGGTAAAAACTACAATTTTGATAGTTTAACATATTATATCCGCATTTTCCAATAGTTCTCAGTTCTGAATCTTAAGTAGTTGGACAATACAATCTTCTCTAAGGAGAAACGCCCCTGCAAAATACCAATACCTACATATTAAGATGCAATTTTAGAATAAAAAGGATGCACAACTTTAGAAAAAATATAGGAACAACAAGAATTAAAAAAACTGAACGGTTCTGGTTAATGCCCAAGATTATTCAGTTTACTATATATTTTTTCGGATGCACTTTACTGGGCATCGGGAATACATCTAACAAACAGTGTTTGTGAGATAGACATAGATTATCGCTTGAAATTTCGGCAAAATTCGTGTATAATTACCATAGACAGGCTAAAGCGAACTATCTAAATTATGAAAGGTTTTAACTAAATGATCCTTGGAAAAGTTACAGGGACAGTCGTCGCAACACAGAAAGATGAAAAACTGGTCGGAAGCAAGCTGATGGTTGTCCAAGATGTAGATCTGAATGGTGAAGTAGACCGAAAATATACGGTTGCTGTGGATGCAGTCGGTGCTGGCATCGGTGAGATTGTCCTTGTTGCGACGGGCAGCTCGGCGCGGCAAACCGATGTGACAAGCAATAAACCGGTTGATGCTGTAATCATGGCAATTGTTGATACCGTAGAAGTTGGCGGGAAAGTGCTGTATCACAAGTAGTGAATCGACCGGAACTAAGGAATAAAAGATGGAACGGGAACGCGTCCGCGCTGAAACGCTCCACCGTCGCGATGAACTCTCAGAAGAAGTCCGAACCACACTCAATCGAAGGATCGTCAATTTCGTTGCTAATTGGATCCAAAGTGAAGGTTTCGATGCTGTAATGCTCTATCTGAGTATGAAAAGTGAGGTTGAAACCTTCGATCTGCTCGATCTCCTGCTTCACCGAGAGAAGATAGTCTGTGCGCCTGTAGTAAATACCCACCAATTAGAACTTACCCCTCGTCGGATTCGTGATGCTAAAACAGAACTCGTTCGGCACCGTTACGGTATGTTAGAGCCGAATGCGACATGCCCAATCTTTCCTATCGACCAACTCCAACTTATCATTGTTCCCGGTATTGCCTTCGATCCTAACGGCTATCGCCTTGGATACGGCAAGGGTTTCTACGATAGATTTCTCGCGAAGTGTCCACATGCTGTTCACGTTGGACTGGCGTATCAGATACAAATTGTCGAAAATACATCCCCGCACGCATGGGACGTTCCGGTACATCACATTTTCACAGAGAATGGGAAAATAGTTGTCAGTAATCAGTCGTCAACTATTTAGCATCAATGAAAGGTTTCAGCTTTTCTAAGGTTTTGGGACCGATACCTTTGACGTTTTGGAGGGAATTCACACTGACAAAATCGCCGTGCTGTATGCGATAGTCAATAATTCTTTTCGCCATCCGCTCGCCGATGTTGGGAAGTGTCTGGAGTTCTTCTGTAGAGGCGGTATTGATATTTAGGAGCGCAGGTTTGTTCGGGACAGCAATCAGATCGGGTTCACCGAGAAATATCGTAGGCGCGAATCGCCGTACACCCCAAAATCCGGTGCCAAGTAAAATTAGGATAACAAGAAAAGTTACCGCTTTCCAATAATGACGCTCAACACCATCCTCCATGTCATTCATTTTTGATTTCCTCAAGCATAAGCAGCTGGTTTGCTGCTACATCTTTGATCTGTTGTTCCATCCCGCTTTGCCAACGGACTGTGATACTATCTACACTTTCATAATCCCCGATTCCGAAATGGAGAGTGAGATCACACTGTGAAAGATAGCCATCCCCACTCCTCACCTCACGCGTTTGTGTGAGTCCGCTGGTCGTTATTGCGACACGCGTCCCTATTGCATCCGTGGAGCCGTTTGTAGCAAGCAATCGAATTTGTAGCCAGTTATTTCGGTTTCCCCCATCGTTGCGTAGAAGCCGAGGCGGAGCGTTTGAATTGGTTACCACAATATCAATGTCGCCATCTAAATCATAGTCTGCAAAGGTCGCACCACGGCTCACGTCTTCAAGCTTCATACCGGGACCAAGGGTTTCAGAAGACTCAGTAAAGGTGCCATCGTGATTATTTTTAAAGAGGAGATTGCGTTGCCCGTAAGTGCCTTCCTGTCCGAGTTCAAAGAGGTTATCGTGCAAATGTCCGTTGGCAACGAAGAGGTCTTGATACCCATCGTGGTCGTAATCAATAAAGGCAGTAGCCCAACCGAGATAAGGATAGGTAACCTGTGCTGTTTTTGTTGTGGCAGTTGCGTCTGTGAAAAAACCGTCTGTATCGTTATGATAGAGGGTATTGGTTTGCTGCGCATAATTGGTGACGGTGAGATCGAACCATCCGTCGTTATTCCAATCGCCAAACGCTGTCCCCATACCGTTCTCAGGTGCACCGTCTTCACTGAGTGCTACGCCGACCATGAAACCGACCTCCTCAAAAGTGCCATCACCGTTATTCCGGTAAAACAGGTTTTCCGTGGAATCATTGGCGACGTAGATGTCAAGTATGCCATCGTTATCATAGTCGCCCCAAACGACTCCTAAACCTTTGCCAGTTGTATTATAAATACCTGCCGACTTCGTAACGTCGGTAAACGTGCCATCGCCGTTATTGCGAAACAGCGTATCCGATTGGGCAGGGAAATTATCTGGTTCACAATAGGCACGGATCCCCTTCTCTTTAAGTCCACACCACGGATTTTCAGCAATATCGAAGACGATGTAGTTGACGACGTAGAGATCAAGATTGCCGTCGCGGTCGTAGTCAGCGAAAGCACAACTGGTACTCCAACGTGGTTCTGTCACGCCTGCGGCTTCGGCGACATCAGTGAAGGTCCCGTCGCCGTTATTGCGATAGAGACGATTGATGCCGTAGTTTGTGACATAGAGATCCAGTTGACCGTCGTTATTGTAGTCGCCGACGGTGCATCCGTGTCCGTAACCAGTATCACCAACTCCCGCTATTTCGGTGACATCAGTAAAAGTGCTGTCGCCGTTATTTCTGTAGAAACGATTGGTGGGGATTTCTTCAGGGACGTAGCCGGGAAGCGGTGCGCCGTTAACGAAATACAAATCAGCATCACCATCAGCGTCGTAGTCAAAAAAAGCTGCACCAGAACCGAGCGTCTCCATAAAATACTTCTGTCCGCTGCGTCCGTCCGTATGCTTCCAATGGATACCCGCCGCTTGTGTTACATCAACGAACTGAATACCGATATCCGACCCTGCAGGCGCAGCAGGGACACTCGGTGCAAAAACTACGACGAGGATAAGAAGGTAGAGACATATACCGTTATTTTGTCTTTTCATCTGCCTCCTTCATCTTTGTCAATGTCTGTCGAAAAGACTCGTTTTCGGGTTCCATTTCGATTGCGATCCGAATTGCTTTTAACGCTTTTTCACGTTTGTCTGCTTGAAAATAAGCCAAAGCGAGGGTCTGCTGGTACTGTGGCGACTGTGTTAAATGAAACGCTTTTTCGGCGTGTGCGATGGCATCCTGCAACTGGACGTTTTGCAGAATGTAAAGCCGTGCTAAGGCGTTTAGGGCATAGTGGGCGTTGGCATCCAAATTTACGGATGCTTGAAACGCTGCGATTGCATCGGGAATCTTTCCATATTTTGCGTAAACAAGACCGAGTTGATGTTGCTTTAGCGGATTGTTAGGTTCAATGAGAATTGCGCGCTCACGGTCATCTATCTCCTGCGCGATGGCATTGAGGCGACGGTAGATTTCCATGGCGCGTTTCCCTTCTTCTGATCGTTTGAGTCGAAAGAGCGCTTGTGCGAGATTGTAGTAGGCACCGACGTGATCATTCTGTTGTGCGATAACGCGTTGGTACTCCACAGCGGCGCGTTGAAATTCCCGCTTTTTTGTGAGAACTAAACCGAGGTAATAGCGTGCAGCAGTAAACTGTGGATCGTAACGGACAGCCTTTTCTAAAAGGGGGAACGCCTTATCCAATTCACCCTGTTTTTGGTAGATAGCACCCAAGTTGCCGTTCGCCATCGGGAGGTTGGGCTCTTGGACTAACGCGGTTTTGTAATAGTGAATTGCTTGTGTCTCTTGTTCTACGGCTTCATAGCAGGAAGCGAGATTGGCAAGCGCGGCTGGCAGGTTCGGGGAACGCTTGAGACTTTCAAGATACGCTTCGATCGCTTCTTCATAACGCTCTGATTGCTGATAAGCAGAAGCAAGACCGAGCCACGCCTGTAGTGATTCTGGATGTTTTTGGGTGAGGTTTTGATATACCCGGATAGCGTCGTCAAAGCGTTCGGTTTTTGCGTAGAGCAGGGCGAGGTTTGACTCGGCCTGCATGAGGTCAGGGTTTATACTTAACGCGCGTGTGAGTGCTGCTTCAGAGGCGAGAAAGTCACCGAGTTGGAGATGGACTGTCCCTATAGCGGCGTGTGCTTTGGCAAATTCTGGATGTAGTTCAATTGCACGGTGGAGATCTTGAAGTGCCTGCGGATATTCTCCTCGCCGTGCGGCTTGCATACCGCGCGCATAGAAATCTTGGGGTGTCTGCGCGACAGCACTCCATGCAACACTGGCAAAAACGATTAGGAAAAAGGCAAGGAACGATACGCCTTTTTGCGACATGACTGTTTATCCTCCGCTGTTAATTTTAGCGGAGATAGCACATCGCGTCAAGGGTTTATTGTGGCGTGTAGGAGTTCTTGGTGGTTAGAGGTTAGTAATCAGTGATGTGTTATTGATGGCTGGTTGTCTGAACCAAGATTTTCAGGATCTTGAGGATTTGCAGGATTATTGCGGATCAGTGGGGCGAAGTCATTTGATTCACATCAATGCCTTTAATTCTCGCAATTTGGTTGCCACTTCCTCAAATCTTTGCCTCCAATTTTCATCTCGCGTGGTGGTTCGCTTCTGCATGGATTGTATAAGCGGTTGTGAGGCTTCTGCGTCATCAAGTTGGTGATTCAACTGAGTTAACTCAACTTCTTCCTCAGGCGTTAAACCGGTGGCGAACTTCTTATCTAACAACTTATGATACGCCTCAAGCAAATCCATAGGCAGTTCGTAGTCATAAGCGTTTTTATTTTCGTCCGGATGCCATTTGCGATACTCATCCATAGGGACAATCGCTGCTACAGGTTTTCCATTGTATTCAAGAACAAGACTTTCGTGTCCCTCCCAACTTGCCCGCAGTAAGTTTCCAATTTGACGTGGAAGTTGGTCTAATGAAATCGTTTTATTCATAAGTCAATCTCCTATTTAAGCAGCATTTTTTATTCATTATTATATCATATTTTTCAGAATGCCTACCACATCTTTTGCAATGTATAGGGCTGAATAGAAAATGCACTCAAAATCGTGATCCGATGCGGTTGAAAATCACATCTACCGATTATAAAGGAAGACAGGATAAGTCGCGATTGGGAGATCGCTCCTACAATTCCTCAATCAAAATACTCGTCTTCTTTAAACTTCGTCCACGATTCAAAGATAGGGAATGGACGGGGAAAATTGTCATTGTCAATATTCAATTTGAATCTTATCTTTTCACCATCGAAAAGATTCCGAACCGAAATGGAGATACCCACAGTTTCGATGCAATTGTCGCATTGTGTTGGGAGTATCTGCTCCGAACGAGGGTTCTCAAAATAGATTCTGTATTCTGAACCGCTTTTTTCAACGCGGTAATCTGCTGCTGAGATTGACCACTCACTTAGGGCAGTTGAGCCTTCGGCATATTGTGCCCAGAGTTCAACTCCGTTAAAAAAGTCAAGAATAACGCCTTTCCTCTTATCGGCGTCTCTGGAAGGATCAAATTGGCGAAATGAACGATTTTCCAGTTCTGCTTTTACTCGTTCTTCTTCGTCACTACTCACTGGTTGCAATGGGTTCATGCATGAAAAGAAGATCAGGCACATAAAGATAAAACTGAAAGGCATAAGGTATATTTTTAGGTCTGTTGTGTTTGGTTTTAGGGCGATTAGCCGGTCGAAACAGTTGCGTTTGTACATGTTTATTTTCTCCCGTTTCGTTTTTTAAACTAAATTGTAGCGTTAAACGTGCCTAACCTTCAAAAGAAAGTGGGCGACGGATATGCTGAAAATTAGATTATGCTTGATTCATAACCTCTTCTCTGTTAGAATAGGCAGATAATTCACGATTGGAGAGAACGTTATGGAAATTGTGATAGATTCAACGAAGTTACACGATTTCGCTCGAACGCTTTGTGAAAAGGCTGGACTGCGTTCGGAAGATGGAGAGACGATAGCAAAACATCAGGTGCTAACCGATTTACGCGGTGTGCATTCACACGGCACACGCGCTTTGCCCGGCTACCTGAATCTCGTTCTTGAGGGAAAGATGAACCCGCAACCTGAACTCCACCTTGCGACAGAGGGACCGAGTTTCGCTGTTGTTGAGGGAGATAACGGGATGGGGCATCTGGCAAGCACATTGGCGATGGAAACGGCGATAGAGAAAGCCAAGACGACCGGCATCGCTGCAGCGGGGGTCCGTAATGCTGGACATTTCGGTGCGGCTGCGTGCTATTCGATTATGGCGGCATCAAACCAGATGATCGGATTCTCAACAACGAATACAGGGGGTGCCTCCATTGTAGCACCGGGTGGTGCGGAGGCTGTGGTAGCAAACAACGCGATGAGTTACGCCTTGCCTACTGGTGATGGACATCCGATTGTGCTGGACATGGCGTGTGGCGTCTCGGCATGGGGGAAAATCGGCACACTACGGATGTATGGCAAACCAATCCCAGAAGGCTGGCTCATAGACGAGACAGGTCAACCGACCAGCGATCCGGATAAGGGACGTTTCCTTGCACCTGCAGCGGGACCGCGGGGTTACGGATTGGCACTCATCATGGGTATCCTTGCCGGTCCTCTGTGCGGCGGTTTGATGGCTTGTAATAAGAGTGGCGATCCATCAGAACATTTCTTTTTCGCGATGAATATTGCGAGTTTCACAGATTACGACGGTTATGCCGAAGAAATTCAGAAGGGTATCGACAAGATCCACGCCTCAAAGACAGCAGAAGGCATAGAACAGGCTTATCTTCCCGGCGAAATTGAGTGGAACAACTACGATAATTATCTTGAAAATGGAATCCCTATCCACGTGGATCATTTACGGGGCCTCGCTGGTATCGCTGAGAAGTTAGATGTCCCCATCTTTTGGGAGTGGTAGGAGAAGGGCAAAACGAGTCATTACCTGAATCCGTAATCAAAATTAGAGGAGGGAAGCGGTAACAATATGGCAGAAACTAAAGAACGTGTAGATGGTGGTGCCCTCCCTGACTGGGAAGTCGATGATTTACCTGCGCCGCCTCCGTATCAATTTGGAAAAGCGTTCCGAAACATCTTGGGACCCGGCATTATCGCGTTAGGTGGTTCGATTGGGAGCGGTGAGTGGCTATTGGGTCCTGCGATTACCGCACAATACGGGGGTAGACTGCTTTGGATTGCGACAATCGCTATCCTGCTTCAGGTAATCCTGAACACAGAGGCGATCCGCTATACGCTTTACACTGGCGAACCGATGATGAGCGGTTATATGCGGTGTAAACCGGGCGCGCCTTTCTGGATGACTTTCTATTCGGGTATTAATTTTTTCGGGATTTGGCCCGGCTGGGCGATGACGGCTGCAACGGCACTCGCTGCGGCATGGCTCGGCTATATGCCACAGGACGCGGATGGTGGAACAGTCCGCGTGTTTGCCTATCTGATCTTTTTTACCTGTTTAGGGATCGTGTTCTTCGGAGGAAAGATTTACAACTCCCTTGAGAAAGTCCAACTCTTTATGGTGGTTTGGATTATCGGCTACCTCGTCATCATTGATCTGTTTATGGTGTCGCCAAAAGTGTGGTGGAGTGTGATCAAAGGGTTCCTGAGTTTCGGTTCACTCCCTACTGCGGGAGCAGACGGACAGGTCAATTGGCTGTTGGTTGGTGCGTTCGCAGCGTATGCAGGGAGTGGTGGTTTAGGCAATGTCGGAATTACCCATTACGTTCGTGATAAAGGATGGGGTATGAGCAGCTTAGTCGGCGCAATCCCATCAATGATCGGTGGACAACACGTGACGCTCTCGCATTGGGGCAAAGTGTTTCGTATCACACCAGAGAACCTCCAAAAGTTCAAGGAGTGGTGGAAATATGTCCGATTTGAACAGTATTATATTTGGATGATTGGGTGTTTTGTCGGTATTGCGTTGCCCGCAATGTTAACCCTGCAGTATGTGCCTATAGGACAGGAAATGGAACAGTGGTCGGCAGCGGCAATGCAAGCGGATGGACTTGAGGCAAAAGGCGGTAGAACTCTTTGGTATCTCACACTGCTCTGCGGATTCTGGGTACTATTTTCGACACAACTCGGTGGAGTGGACGGTGTTCCGCGCGGTTTTACTGATATTATTTGGACCGGTGTGAGGCGTGCCCGGCATCTCGGTGAAAACAGCGCAAAATGGATTTATTATCCTATTCTCGCTGTTTATATCGTCTGGGGCATTATTGCGATGTATCTCGCTAAACCCTTCTTTATGATCTTGGTATCGGCAACGATTGGCGGGTACCTACTTGTGTTTTCAGCGATACATACGCTCTACGTGAACAGGAAATTCTTGCCGCCAGAGATACAAGCACCGATGTGGAAACAGATCGGATTGGTATTGTGTGCGGGGTATTATTCAATCTTCGGGACGATCACTGTTTATCAGAAGGTGCTTGTCCCTTATGTTTTCCCAATTTTCGGATAAGTACGGAACCCATATTCTACGTGGAAAGATTGTGATATGCCTCAATAATTGCCTCCACAAGGCTCTCTACCGAGGCTGCCTTTGCAACAACATCAACTTGCAGACCATACTCCACTGCTGTTTTTTGGGTGGTGGGACCGATGACGGCGACTTTGACATCAGCAAGTAACTCTGCGGGGGATTGGGTAGGGAACATTTCAAGGAAGTTCGTAACCGTTGAAGAACTGGTGAATGTAACAATGTCTATACTGCCGTTCAAGAGGTCTGCTTCAATTTCATCTTGCCTTTTATCGCTATCACTTGCCACTTTGACAGTATCGTAGAGGGAAATATCATCGACCAGTGCACCTTTCTGGCGCAAACCGTTTGGCAGATCGGCAGTGGCAATTTTGGCGCGCGGAAGCAGGATTTTCTTACCGTTCACGTCCGTCATTTCAGCAGCGATAGCACTTCCGCGGGAATGCGATGGCACAAAATCTGGTTGGATACCGATGCGGTTGAGTGCCTCAACTGTTTTAGGTCCGACTGCACAGATTTTACTCGTGCCGAACGTGCGCGTGTCCTTCCCGTTTTCCCATAAGCGTTCATAGAAGATTTCTACGGCGTTGACACTCGTGAAGATAATCCAATCGTATGCGTTGGGAGCCGGGACATCTACATTCTCAATAGGTTGAATTTTTATGGTAGGAAACTGGATAACTTCGGCACCGTTTGCTTCCAAAAGGTTTGCGAATTCGCTTGCTTGGGCGCGGGCGCGCGTGACAAGGATCCGTTTTCCAAAAAGCGGTTTGGTGTCAAACCATCGGAGTTGTTGGCGTAGGCGGTTGACTTCGCCAATGACGATAACCGCTGGACTTTTCAGTTGGACTGCCTCGACTTTTTGGACAATATCTTCAAGGGTGCCCTGGACAACCTGTTGCTGTGGAGTGGTTCCGACGCGGACTAAACTAACGGGGGTTTGTGGGTTTCTGCCGTGTGTTATTAAGCGTTCGGTAATCTGATGGAGATGCGCGACTCCCATGTAGATGACGAGCGTATCTACCGCTGTGGCGAGATGCTCCCAATTGATGTTTGAATCAGGACGCAATGCGGCAGAATGTCCGGTAACAAAAGCGACTGACGAGGCGTAGTCGCGATGGGTGACTGGGATGCCTGCATAAGCGGATGCGGCAATCGCAGAAGTGATACCGGGAACGACCTCAAAGGGAATACCTGCTTCGGTAAGTGCCACCGCCTCTTCTCCACCGCGTCCAAAGATGTAAGGGTCGCCACCTTTGAGGCGTACGACGACTTTGCCGGCTTTGGCATACTCAACAAGCAACTGATTGAGTTCGGTCTGGCGGGTGGTTCGGATTCTTGGGTCGGGTGCTTGGATTTTCTCGGTGTGGGCGGGACAGTGTTCAAGCAGTGTCTCGTTCAGGAGCAGATCGTAGATGACCACATCGGCGCGTTGAAGGCATTCTACACCTTTGAGTGTAATAAGCTTTCGATCGCCGGGACCTGCGCCTACAATGTAAACAATACCAGTGTTCGATTTGTCTGGAGATGTGTTCATCGGTAATACTTCATAACCTCAACAGTTCAGTTGCCCCACCACCTTGAAGCTTTTCGGCTACAATTTTGCCTAAGTGTTGCGCTGCGTCTGGCGTTCCGGTAGCGGTCTCCACAATACGATGAATCCCTTCAGGATGGCACACGGCAGCAATAAGTGAAAGTTCACCATCAGCATGCCAAGCGTGCGCGCCGATCGGCACTTGACATCCACCACCGAGACTTTCCAATACAGTTCTTTCAGCAGTAACCTCGGCGACTGTCTCAGGGTCATTTAGAGGTGTGAGTAGATTTTCGACAGTCCTATCCTCTTCACGCGTTTCAATCGCAAGAGCACCTTGTCCGACAGCAGGCACCATGCGTTCTGTATCAAAATATTGTGTGATAATCTCTGGTTCAAGGATGCGTTTAATACCGGCTGCAGCAAGTATGATTCCATCTAAGTCGGTTTCGCGAAGTTTACGTAGCCGTGTATCAATGTTTCCTCGGACATCAACGACACGTAGATTCGGACGCATACAAAGAAGTTGCGCTTTTCGACGCGGACTTGTGGTCCCAATCTTTGCACCACCAAGCAGGTCCTCCAACGGGAATCCTGTAGCGGTGATAAGCACATCACGTGGGTCTTCTCGCTTTGGAATAGCGGAAATACATAGCCCTTGCGGCAATTCTGTTGGTAGATCCTTCAAACTGTGGACAGCGAGGTCGATTTCACCTGTTAAGAGCGCGTTTTCTATCTCCTTGGTAAAAACACCCTTACCGAGTCCAACGAGTGAACGGTCTTGAATGGTATCCCCGGTGGTTTTGATGATCTTTAAGTGAATCTGAAGATCCGGGAAATGGCATTCTAATTGATTCTTAACGAAGTGTGCCTGCCAGAGCGCAAGTTGACTACCGCGTGTACCGATTGTAAGCGAGTTGTGCATGAAATTCCTTGTATTTTAGAGGGAGATATAGCGTTGAAGATAGGTTATTTCTACAATTCTGAATTATCATCATTAATATCCAACGCGAACAATTCCTGTAACGCTTGGACATATTGCGCATGGTCAACACTACCATCGTTGACGGCGCAGCGGAGATTATGCATGGGATGATGAAGCAGTTTTTTGACAATCGCCTGTGCCATGGAAGTGACAGCCTCCTCCTGCTGATCGGAGAGTGTTGCTTTGTAGAAGCACGCTTGCAATTCGGTGTCAGCTACCTGTCGAAACTGCTGGTGGAGTGCCTTAATTGTAGGGTTAACCTGAAAGGTTTGTAATTGGTTATAGAATCTTTTGGCTTCTTCAGAGACAATTTGTTCCGCCTGGACTGCTTCTTGTTGTCTGTCTTTGAGATTCGAGGCAACAACGGCTTCAAGATCATCAATATTGTAGAGGAAGGCGTGGTCAACTTTACTCACGTCGGGGTCAATGTCCCGTGGAACTGCGATGTCAATGAGGAACATATATCGGCGCTTGCGTTTTCGCATAATGTTAGCAAGGGGCTGTCGTTTGATGAGGTAATCGGGAGCATCGGTAGAACTGATGACGATGTCGGCATCAATGAGGAAACTGAGATCGCTGTCATAAGGGAGGGGTGTCCCGTTAAATTTCTCGGCGACCTTGACGGCACGTTCGTAAGTGCGGTTTGCGACGAGGACGTTAGAGGCACCATTTGCGACGAGATGTTTTGCGGTAAGCTCGCTCATTTCACCTGCCCCGATAATCGCGACAGTCTTGCCTTCAAGTGTATTGAAAATCTTTTTAGCGAGTTCAACGGCGGCGTAACTAATAGAGACAGCACCTGAAGTGATTGTCGTCTCGGTACGGACGCGTTTACCGACACTGAAAGCCTTGGTGAAAAGCCGATTGAGAATAGCACCTGCACCGCCCGCTGAACGTGAAAGATCATAAGCGGTTTTGACCTGACCGAGTATTTGAGACTCACCGACTACCATAGAATCAAGGCTCGACGTTACCCTGAAGAGATGCTGGATCGTCTCCAAGTTACGGTGGAGGTAACACCATTTCTTGAGCGACTCCATGCTAATCTGATGATAGCGAGCGAGAAATTCGACCAGCATTTTGGCAGCTGCGTCGGCACTGCGCACTGCATTCGCAATCGCATAAACTTCTACCCGGTTACAGGTAGAAAGAATTACTGCCTCTTGAATCTGATCAGATTCATGCAAATTCTGGAGGAATTCAATAAGTTGTTCTTCGGAAAACGCCAATTTTTCCCTGAACTCAATCGGGGCAACATGATGGCTGGTTCCGACGGAGACAATCTGATTCATTGCTTCTGAATAAAAACTTAAAGAAGGTGAAACACACGTGCATTGGGTAAATTATATCACATATTAGTGGTCATGTCAAATTTAGAAGTTAGTCGGTTCATCAACATTATCAGCGGTATGTATGCATGCTGTCTAAAAAGAGGTCTACGCCGACATAAGTACAGAGAACAGCAACGAAACCAAGGATTGCAGCATACGCTGCTCTGCGTCCGTGCCATCCCCACAATTGACGGAAACCGACTTGGACGACATAGATGAGCCATGTCACTAAGGTAGAGATTACCTTCGCGTCAAGCCATCTCCAAGGTACATCTCGGATATACTGAGTCCAGAGAGCACCAATGATAACTCCCATTGTGAGCAGAATTACACCTAAGATCGTGCAACGATACCCAAGTTCATCAGAAATGCCGAGGGATGGGAGGAGATTGTTGAAGAGTGTGTCCGCCTTTCTGCGAATTTTCCGTTCCTCTATTAGGTACATCAGCCCAAACCCAAACGCGGCGATAAATGCGGCATAGGCGAGAAAAATGAGCGTAGTATGTGCCAGAAGCCAATAGTTTTGTAAGGGTTCTGGGAGCGCAGCAGTGTGCGTTGCGAAACTATATGAAATAAGTATTGCAATGAACGCAAGGGGCATGACGAAACTGCCGAGTGTACGGAGATGTGTCAAACGGACAATGAGCAGATAAATCAACGTAATCGCCCACGCAAAAAAAGCCGTGGAGTCAGTCCAGTGTGTCATCGGAAAATGCCCCTGCTGTAGCCACCAAAGCGCGATAAACAGGGAGAGAAAAGCAAAACCGATGATAGTACACCAAAAAGCGATACGCTCAATCGTTGGACGAATTACCGACCCTTCAGTCCGATTTCCAAGAGCCAACGAAAGCGTGTGAAAAATACCTGCTGCTAAGTATATCAAAAGGGTGATGAGAAACAGAAAATTTATCATAAAACTAACCAGCATCATATACTGGAGACACAAAAATAATCATCCAATGCTATCTACGGCATGTGCCGCTAACAGGTTTGAAGTAAAGGTGTTAGCGCGCTCCAATTTACTATGCCGAACCCAGTTGAAAAGGCATTCAGCAGAACATTCAGGATTTGTGAGTCCAAGACAGCACGTTTGTGGTTGTGAATTGTTGATTTCAACGTTGTCAATGAGCACCTCAAAAAAGTCGGCGCGTTTTTTAGGCGTTGGAAAAGACTTGAGGATCTCCGAACGGCGCGCGCCGAGGAATTCGATAAAAGCACCATAACCGTTGTTTTCAAACTGATTTGCGAGTTTTTTACGGAGCTGCTCTGCCTTTTCGGTCCCAGTGTTGCTGCGGGCAGCGATGCTAATTATCAGATTATTATCCACTATGAGATGTGGCGTGAAATGGGTTCCAGCATCGGGTCGGTCAAGATATTCCCGAATGAACGTCTCATTACCTTCATAAGGCATATCCGCAGCAGAGAACTTATCGACAATCACAAGGAACGCATCTTCAAGATGATGTGGCTTCACGGAGTCGGATTCCATACATAATACGGAAGCACCACACTGACGTAACAGTGAAACGCGACGTTCAATTTCTGGTGTTTTTCCCTCACATAAGGCAACGCATTTCCTATTCTCTAACAGGAGATAGACCGGATAGGGCAACCCTTGATTCCCTATCGGCACTGGTTTTCCAGCTTCATAGCCGAGTGTGTATAACGAAGTAGCATTTAGTAGTTTCTCAAAATACTCACGAATACGGCGGCTTGTTGCGGGACTTTTACCACTCGTTGAGATGCTCAACATTACCTCACCATCGGTTACGACGGAGGCAGCGGCGAAGGTGCATTGCGGGATAACATCAACAACGTTGACTAAACGGATTTTGTTTTTTTCGTACGCTTCTGTGAAGACAGCAGAATTAATATCTGTAAAATCGGTGGCAGCGCAAACAAGAAAATAACCGTTTGTATCGCCTGCCCTCAACTGCCGTTTGTGCCAGCGGATTGTGCCGATATTTGCGAGAAACGTTAGCAATTCCGTTGCGTCGGGACTGATTACGGTGACATCGCCACCGCTGAGGAGCATAGCGACGACTTTTCGCTCTGCAACAGTGCCACCGCCAACAACGAGGCATCTTCGGTTTTGGAGGTTTATGTACGCAGGGTAGAACATTTATTATTGTCGGCTGTCGGTTGTCAGTTGTCGGTTAAAGAGGGTTTTGATTAACCAAGCATCTCTTAACGGACGACCGATGATTGACAACTACTTTTTATGTATCGCGCGAGACGACGTAATCTGCAAGTTGTTCGAGTGCGGTACGAGCGGGTGTCTGAGGTAAAATTGTTAACGCTGCTTTGGCGCGATCGGCGTAATCCTGCGCGGCCTTCAGACAGTGGGTTTCGACACCATACCGTTGGAATAGGGAACCAACAAAGGTGATTGCCTCGGTTTCATCTGTGTTCGGATTCAGTACTTTTTCAAGCATCTGCTTCTCATCGTCATTACAAACGGTTCGAGCATAGATGATAGGGAAGGTGAGTTTTCCTTCGCGGAGGTCGCCGAAAGCGTTTTTTCCCAATTTATCAGAATCTTCTGTGAAATCAAGCACGTCATCAACGATTTGGAAAGCGGTTCCAATTTCTTTTCCATAGATGGTAAGTGCTTCAATCTGCTGCGGATCTGTTGTGCCGAGATGCGCACCGAGGGTACAGGAAGCTGCAATCAGTTTACCGGTTTTGAAACTGATAATTTTGAGGTATTCGGCTTCGGAGATGTCAAAATCGCCGCTCTTGTACGCGTGGATGACTTCGCCTTCACACATCGCTTGTGTGGTATCAGCGAGGATTGCCATGGCTGGATCATCGGAGCGACGGGACACGAGCATAGAGAGGACACGCGCGTGTAAGTAGTCTCCAACGAGGACAGCGACTTTATTGCCCCACTTTGCGTGTAAAGTTTCGCGCCCTCGACGGATGGCAGCTTCGTCAAGAACATCGTCGTGAACAAGCGATGCGACATGAATGAGTTCAACAACAGCAGCAAGCGTATGCGCCTCACTGCCTTGGTATCCACAGACTTTAGCAGAAAGGACAACAAGAATTGGTCGGAGACGCTTGCCCCCGCCTTCCACGACGTGCTGGACTGCCATGTCAACGAAACTGTATTCACTGGCGGTCTGTTCGGTAAGTTTCGCCTCAATAGCACTGAGGTCATCGGTAATCAATTGAAGAATCTGATTAAAGTTGGACATAATGTAGGGGCATCCCTTATGGCTGCCCTTCCCTATTTCACTATTAGAGGTCAGCTAATACCTGTGTTGCGGCTTGAACGGTTTTGTTGATATCGTCTTCGGAGTGGACTAAGGAAACAAAACCTGCCTCAAATTGCGAAGGTGCTACATAGACCCCTCGCTCTACGAGTCCCCAGAAGTATTGTTGAAAGCGTTCAGTATCCGCCGTGCGTGCTCCATCGGCATCTGTGACGGTTTCGGGCGTAAAGTAGAGCATCAGCATTGAGCCGACGCGGCTGTGCCACGCATCAATTCCGTGCTTTTGGGTTGCCTTAGCGAGTCCATCTGCGAGGGCAGCAGCAGCGTTTTCGAGCTGCTCATAAACTCCCGGTTCAGCAAGTTTTTTCAGTGTTGTTATGCCTGCGGTAACGGCTAACGGGTTACCTGACAGCGTTCCTGCCTGATAGACATCACCTTCTGGGGCAACACACCGCATGATGTCCCGTTTTCCGCCGTAAGCTCCAACGGGCAAACCGCCACCGATAATCTTTCCTAAACAGGTCATGTCTGGCGTAACACCATAGTAGGATTGCGCGCCGCCATAGGCTACTCGAAACCCGGTAATGACTTCATCAAAAATGAGGACAATACCGTGCGCTTCGGTAATCTCACGGAGTTCATTAAGATAACCGTCTCGGGGTGGAATAATGCCCATATTGCCCATAATGGGTTCAAGAATGAGGCATGCAATCTCGTCCGGATTGGCTTCTATTGCTTCGCGGACAGCATCAGGATTGTTAAACGGTACAGTGAGTGTATTGCGTGCGAAATCCTCTGGTACACCACCGCTATCGGACAGCCCAAATGTTGCGACACCAGAGCCTGCTTTCGCCAATAGGTAGTCCACATGACCGTGATAGCATCCATCAATTTTAATAATCTTATCGCGTCCGGTATATCCGCGTGCGACGCGAATTGCCGTCATTGTGGCTTCAGTTCCAGAGTTAACGAGACGGACTCGCTCAATTGACGGCACAGCGTTGACAATGGTTTCAGCCAGTTCCGTCTCCAATGTCGTCGGCGCACCAAAACTTGTGCCGTTCGCTGCCACCGAACTGATAGCCTCTACAACGCTCGGATGTGCGTGCCCCAAAACCAAGGGACCCCAAGAGGCGACATAGTCAATATACTCGTTTCCGTCAACATCATAGATTTTTGAGCCGGCACCACGGGCGATGAAACGCGGGTGTTTGCCGACTTTACTGAAGTTTCGGACAGGGCTGTTAACACCACCCGGAATGAATTGTTGTGATTTTTGCCATGCGGCTAAGGATTTACTGTCCTCCAAAGCATTGCCTCCAATTTTCTATGGCTATCGGCTATCGGTTTTCGGCTTTCAGCCAGAGATTCCTTGTGGGTGCAATCTATATAGCAATAGCCACAAGTTATTTACTGACAACCGACTGCTGATCGCTAACAGCCAGGTTATAGCCATTCCACAACGGATTTGGCAAAGTAGGTTAGAATCATATCGGCACCAGCGCGTTTGATACTGGTTAACAATTCCAATGCAACCCGCTCCTCATCAATCCAACCGTTTTCAGCGGCTGCCTTAACCATAGCATATTCACCACTGACATTATAGGCAGCAACGGGAACTTGAAATTCCGTCTTGACCCGATGGATTACGTCAAGATAGGCAAGCGCAGGTTTGACCATAAGAATGTCAGCACCCTCTTCAATATCGAGCGATACCTCACGCAACGCTTCTTCAGCATTTGCGGGATCCATCTGATAAGCACGCCGGTCTCCAAACTGCGGTGTAGATTCCGCTGCTTCACGAAAAGGTCCGTAAAAGGCAGATGCGTATTTGGCAGAATACGCCATAATCGGGGTGTTTTGGTATCCGTTTTCATCCAATGCGGTGCGAATTGCCCCGACGCGGCCGTCCATCATATCTGACGGTGCGATGACATCAGCACCTGCACGCGCATGTGAAATACTTTCCTTCACAAGAAGTTCAAGGGTGGGATCGTTTTGCACTTCACCCGCTTCAATAACCCCGCAGTGTCCGTGATCGGTGTATTCACAGAGGCAAACGTCAGTCATAACAAGCAGGTCAGGCACAGCATCTTTAATCGCTCGGACTGCCTGTTGAATAATACCATCATCGGCATAAGCCTCTGAACCGAGGGGATCTTTCATCGCGGGGATGCCGAACAAAATCGTTCCGGGGATGCCGAGTGCAGCGAGTTCTTTCGCAGCCATGACGAGGGTGTCAACCGAATACTGATAACACCCTGGCATTGCGGAAATTTCAGTTGCGGTATCATGTCCGTGAACGACGAACATCGGGTAGATAAGGTCGCTGACGGAGAGTGTGGTCTCGCGAATCAACCGTCGTAGGTTTTCATCTGCGCGAAGTCGCCTTGGACGATAGATAGGGAAGGTGCTCATTCGCTCTCCGAACCTGATTTGACTTCGTACTGTATTAGTTCATAGGTTTTGTCTTCCGGAGGTTCCAGTCCAAGAGCCTCGGATGCTTCGTTGTCTTGATGTTCCTGTGTAAGCTTGACAATACCGACGTTAGGAGCCAACCAGACTGTTGTGAGGGATGCGCCTTTTTGTTCTTGCATATCGGGTTGCTGCGGAACTTCCATAGACAACGCTGTTTCACTTGATACATCTGTCCGATACTCAATTACCAAGCAGTCTTCAAAAGTACCAGCATCCGTCTCGACTGTTTCCGTCCCTGTAACGTTCCCCACTTCCACGAAAGTCGTGTAGGTTGTGGCAGTCTGTGTCGAACCGCCCGGTATCTGGACAGGCATCCCTTTGATATCAATAGTCATTGTCAGTGTGAGGGTTACTTCAATCGCCGTCCATTCTTCATCGAAAGTGGCAGGCGTCGGTAGGAAATAGAAGTAGTCTTGGGATGCCACATCAACTGTGTAATCTATGTCAAATGTGATGTCCATTCCGTCTGGCACCTGCTCCTGCATCGCCTGACGCATTAAGACAATTGCCTCATCCATCTGCTGTATCGTGGATGCCTTGAGAGCATTCTCGATTTCTGTCCCAACAAAGTATGCTATCCAGTCATCTCCAACTTGATAATAATAGGGTTGGATGTAATGCTCAAAGTCTGCCCAATTCTCCAAACCGGGATCATAACTGAAAGCACGATAGGTGTCCCCTTCAATGTCCTCTGGCTCTATCGCATACCGCGTTAATTCATCACCATTCTGGTCTTCGTAAACCCAGTAACTCCCAAGTGCATCTGGAAAGTAGTAGTTCGCCCATTCATTCCCCATCAACGTCGCGCTGCAACTGAAAACGAGCAAAAGGACAAGAACAGACCGGACCTTTTTCACAATGTATTCCTCCAAAATTTTTTACTTTTCCAATTATCCACCTAATAGTATACAGGATTTTACTGGATACAACAAGGAAAATGTGATGCATCGCGCGGTGGTGAAAATAGGGTTAGCGCGTCTCGTATTCAAAAGGGAAGGAGACAGGTGCACCGTTATCAGACCACGAACGTGCCATAGCGACATCAATCTCGCGATCTTTACGACCATTGTATGCACCGTATTCAGGCTCTGTATCGTTACGCACAGCATTTACAAGACTCATCAATTCCGACGCGACAGTAATTTCACCATCACTGAGTGGGTAATTTTGCAACGGGTTCTCCCAAACCACTTCAGGGTCGGTATCGGCAACGAGTGCAGCCAGTGTTTCATAACCGTTAATGGTATTGGTTTTACGTGAGATGTTAATCGGACGCTGTGCATCAGCGGTTTCGTTCAAGATGACCGCCGAATCTCGGAAACACATCCCGCGTTCTGCGTAGAACTTTGAGCCATTAAAGCCCCGGAGCGGAGAGCCGTAAGAGAGACCACTAAAATTAAAGATACCGACAGCACCATCCTCAAACTCAATCACCGCATGCTGCCAATCCTCAGTATCCCGCTTGGGTTGCCCTTGCCGCCAGATGTGGTCTTGGACATCATACCCTTTTCGGAATCCGTAAACTTGCACGGGTTCATTCTCAAAACCGACGTAACTACGGATAAGCCCGATACCGTGATAGCCGTGTCCCCGGAAATCATTGTAAGCGGCGTTGACTTTGCCAAAGACACCTGCCAGAATCATTTCTCGTTTTATCCGTTCCGAAGGCACCCGATAATAGTTCTCGTTGACTTCCAACTTCGTGCCGTTCTCTTGTGCAGATGCAATCATCTTGTCGGCCCATCCGAGGTCGGTGTCAATCGGTGTTTCCGTACAATAACTGACCCCGTGTTCAGAACAGAGAAGTCCGGGAATGTGATTGTTGCTGGGGGTAATTACGATAGCACAGATATCTGGCTTTACACTGTCCAACATCTGCTCAGTGTCTGTGTAAGCGGGGACGGTATATTTTTCGCCTTGCTCGGTGACGCTCTCTTCCTGTTGATCGCAAACAGCGACTAACTCAAGATCGTTAGTTAATTTCGAGATAATGGGTAGGTAGGTTCCAGACCCACGTCTGCCTGTACCGATATGAGCGATTTTGAGTTTATCCACGGTTTTCTCCTTCCGGCTATGCAAGATTGGAGTTTACCTTCACTATTCCACTCGGAACCAATAGCTCCGCTCGAAAAGATCATCCAGATAGACTTGGACGAACCAGTCGCCTCTATCATCGGGTAGGTCTATGTAAAACCACGTAATTTTATCACCAGTCGTTGATGTAAGGGGCTTTTCCTCGCTCCAGAACGGTGGACCATCCAAGTCGTCATCCGGTGAAAACCACGAGACTTCAACGGTGTGTCGTTCTTCGACGTTTGCCCATAGAATCCATAAGAACACCCGCTCGTCAACATCAACAACGAAAGTTGTGGTGATGCCATCAGGTCTGTCATCAAAGACATCCGTCGCCAAAGCAGAATCAATTATGATAGGTTCATCGCGTCCTACATCAGTGAAACCGCTGCCTCCAGAAGAAGTATCACTGCAACCGCTCAACGCAATCATCATGGGCAGCAGCATTATCCCCAATATGGAATATGGCCTTGTGAGTAATATCTTGATGAAAGCGTAGGTTTGATACATGAGTCCTTCTCTTGTTTTGGGATATGGAATCCCAGTTAAAAATTTAGCATAAATCCTAATTATTATTGTACCAGGCATCGGATTTTTTGTCAAAGGAAATCATGAATAGAGTCGTGATTTAGAGATTGTTTCTGCCCATATTTTCAGTTGACATACACCATCTCTGGTGATAGACTAAACCAACAAATCAAGGAGCATTTTATGAAATATGATACAATTATTTCTGGTGGGAATATCGTTGATGGAACAGGTAAACGTGAACCGTTTATCGCGGATATAGGTATCCAAGACGATCGTATCGCTGCTATCGGTGACCTTGGGCAGGCAGAGACGCCACGGCGGATTTCCGCAGCGGGACAGGTCGTCTGTCCCGGTTTTGTCGATGTCCACGTCCATTCTGAGATTTCGTTACTCGGCGGACGGGATCAGTTCGCTGCTGTTAGTCAAGGCGTGACGACGCATTTAGCGGCACCAGACGGCTTTGGATGGGCACCGTTACCACCAGCGCAAGCGCAGGAATTGTGGCACTACACGCGATTCGCTTATGGAGACGCTGAACTCCCACTCAACTGGAAGACACCAGACGCGTATCTGAGCATGTTTGAAGGGAAAATTCCCGCGAACCTCTATCCACAGGTACCACACTGTGCTGTCCGTCTCGACGCTATGGGGTGGGACCCGCGTCCGGCAACTGCTGATGAATTGAAAGCGATGGAACGAACCACACGCGAGTGGTTAGAAGCAGGCGCGTGTTGCCTCTGTTTAGGGCTTGACTACCAACCCTCAGCGAATGCAGATTTGCATGAACTCGTCTATCTTTCAAAGATCGCTGCGAGTTATGATGCAATCTACGCAGCGCATATCCGCTACCGAATCCTTGGCAGAAAACAGGCATGGGAAGAGACGATTGAAATTGCCCAACGCGCCGAGATTCCTGTCCATATCTCGCATGAGCGTGTTGACGATGAAGCTGCTGAAATTCTGGAACGCGTAGAGCGGGAACAGATAGATTTGACGTTTGAATCCTATCTTTATCCTGCGGGTATGACCCACCTTGCCATGATGCTCCCGATGGAATTTCAGACCGGTGCGCCTGCTGATATGTTAGCGAATCTGGAGAACTTCGAAGTCCGAGAAAAATCAATCGCCCACCTGCAAGGAGAATTACGCCAAGGCAATCAGATCGTGGGATACAACCGCTCTGGTAGGTTTATTGGGATGACGCTCGCTGAAGCTGCTAAGAGTGAAGGTAAATCGAATGAAGACTTTGCCTTTGACCTGATACGTGAAGAGGCGGCAATTGAAACCTTTGTCATGCCGTGGGCTACACCTCCTGAAGAAAACGAACGCATTTTGAATCGCACTGCAAGCCACCCTCGCATGATGATTGCGAGTGATGGTGTCTACAACATTCCACATCCGCACCCCCGGAGTTATGGATGTTTCGTGCAGTACCTGGGTAAATTTGTGCGAGAACGCCAGTTAATCTCTTTGCAAGAAGCTATCTACAAAATGAGCGGTTTCCCAGCGGAACGCTTCCGACTGACCGATCGAGGCAGAATAAACCGTGGACTCGCGGCGGACATTGTTGTCTTCGATCCTGAGACCGTTGCAGACCGCTCTACGTGGTTTGATCCGGTGCAATCTCCTGTCGGTGTAAACTGGGTCTTCGTCAATGGCGTTTCAGTTGTCGAAGACGGAGACGTAACGGGACAACTACCCGGGAGAGTACTTCGTCAACAAAGATAGATAGTACAGTGTGGAGGGAAAAACCGTGGATAGATACGATTTGACAATCATTGGCGGCGGAAGTGCGGGACTCGTGCTTGCCGTGGCGGGGGCAAAGTTAGGGAAAAAAACGGCACTTGTGGAAAAGCACCGCATCGGTGGCGACTGCCTCTGGACAGGATGCGTGCCATCCAAAGCACTTCTGAAAGCGGCAAAGGTCGCGAATTATATCCAGAATGCAGAGAAATACGGCGTTATCGCCCCAGATACCACGACTGACTGGCAACAAGTGATGGGATATGTGCAAAGCACTCAACATGCCATAGAAGAGGAACACGACAATCCTGAACGGTTTCGTGAGATGGGGGTTGATGTCATCTTTGGAAACGGACATTTTGAATCGCCCGACACTTTCGTAGTGGAAGATGTTGAAAGCGGAGAGACACGCACCCTGAAAAGTAAAAAATTTGTAATCAGCACAGGTTCTCGTCCTACTGCTCCACCTATACCGGGATTGGAATCTTGTGACTACCTTGATAGCGAGAACATTTGGAAACTGGAGGAATTTCCCAATCGGATGCTCGTTGTCGGTGCCGGTCCAATCGGTATCGAACTCGGACAAGCGTTTCATCGGCTCGGTGCTGATGTGACGATAGCACAACGCAGCGGACACATCTTAACAAAAGAAGATACCGATGTTTCTGAACAGATGCTGAACTACCTCCGATCAGACGGTCTCACGATCCGACTCAATACGAATATAGCAAAGATTGTGCAAAATGGAGAACAGACAAAGGTAACTTTTAACAGTAGTGAAGACCGCAACGAAGAACAGATATTCGATAAAATTCTAATCGCTGCGGGACGCGCGCCGAACATTGAGGGGTTAGCACTTGACAAAATCGGGGTACAGGTAGGCAGGCGTGGGATTGAAGTTAACAACAAGCTTCAAACGAGCATCAAAAACATCTATGCCGCGGGTGATGTCATTGGACACTATCTGTTCACGCACGTCGCAGCATTTCAAGCACAACTCCTTATCCGAAATATCCTCTTTCCCTTCTCCAAAATGATTAATTACGGCGTCGTGCCATGGACGACCTTCTGTGATCCGGAGGTTGCTCGCTGCGGATTGACGGAAGCAGAGGCACGTGAGAGATACGGAGACGTTGACGTATTCACGCTTGACCAAGAAGACGTTGATAGAGCCGTTGCAGAAGGCGAAACACAAGGCTTCACGAAAGTCATCGCGAGCCGATGGAACGGGAAAATATTAGGGGTTCACGTTGTGGGAGCCAATGCAGGGGAGGTCATTCATGAGTACGTTCTGGCGATGCAGTCTGGGATCCCATTGCGTAAATTGAGCGGTATGATCCACGTCTATCCGACGTATTCGAGCAGTACATGGCGCGTAGCAGGGAAATGGTTTTCGGAAAGCACACTGATTCAGACGTTGCGGAAATTGATTCCGTCAGGCTAACACTTTTTCAGAATCCTTATATCACGATTGGCAATTTATGCTTTACGACTAATAGACGTTGCTACGATGTCCAATCCGGTGAACAACAAGTACTTGCCTTCGCCGATTTAAGGAATAGATAATTCGGTAATTTTGTACCCGCCACCTGAACTTTCGTTTATCAGCACCTTGTAGTGCCTCATGTCGCAATGTTTGGCAATTTTCACATAACCAGTCCAATTTAGTGCGAAGGCTACGGGCTATCGAAGCATCTAAACGTGCCAAATCATCTTCAGCTTTTGGCGTGATTTCCAAATTATACATTAATAGTACTATAGCCCTAACTTTTTTGCTACTTTTTCCATCGGAATCGGTTTAACTCTACCAGATTCGTAATCCGCGATACTCTGATCAATTTCTGCAGAGATTTCAGGTCTTAACTCTAACCCTTCGTCCGGATCATAATGATAAGCCTCTAATGCAAGTTCTAAAAGTTCGTAAGCAACGAAGAACTCGCGAAACCCTTCGTCCAACGCTTGGCGCGAAGAATGCTGTTTGAGCAATATCGCAACGCGTGGACGCACAGTAAAGAGGTTTTCGGAGATAAGAGCACGAATTAACTCGCGAAACTCCTCTGGTGGTAACTCGGAAATCTTCTCGTCAGGCATCGGATCACTCGGTAGGTAGAGGCTATTTAGTCGCCGCTGTTTCCGCTCCTCAAGAGTTGTTTTCCGATCAGCGAGTATATACTCACGCTGCCGTCTTAGTTTTTTGGCGAGTGATGTATCGGGATCTAAGCCATTAAGCGGATCTTCCTCGAACACCTCAAGCCAAAAGGCGAGACTTTCGTAGCCACAGAAAAATTCGCGGAACTCTGTCTCCAGTTTTTCTGTTTTCTCTGCTGAATCGGGTGCATTAAGTAATGTGATGAGACGTTCACGCACTTCAAAGATGTCATCATCAACAACACGCTGGAGCAATTCAGCGATTTTGTCGCGGGACATATCGGCAAGCTTTTTCATCGTTTTCTCCGTTACGGCGTGGAAATCTTAGCACAATAATTATTGCATATTTTTGCGATGGTGTCAACGTTTTCATACGAACGTCTATAAACTATCACCTATATGGAGAAACCATGCGGGGTTAGGGAGAAATGTGGTAATTGGGAAATGGAACGGAAAGTGGGGATTGTGGCTGAACATCTTCAAACAGTTCGAGGGTTAACTGTTCCTCTTTCTTCTGCAAACGCTGTCGTGCCCGTCGAAGTCGGCTCTTAATCGTGTTTACCGACACACCTAAGAATATGCCAATCTCCTTTATCTTCATTTCACTGAAATAGTAGAGCATCACGACCTTGCGTTCCTTCTCTGGCAGTCTTCGTAGGAGTGTCTGGACGATTTCACGCCGATGTTCGGAAACTTCTCTCTCTTGCTGCTCCGATATGTAATGCGCATAAGAGTACTTCTCTACCACATCCACATCTGTGATCTCCAGCGGCTGCATTGCAGGTCTCTTCCTTCGGATCCAATTAATACAAAACCGATTGGCAATGACATAGAGCCACGAAGCAAACAGATTAGGATTTCTTAAGGTTGCAAGTTTTCTGTATGCCTGAAGGAAAGTATCCTGTGTAATTTCCTCAGCGAAGTGAAAATCACCAATCTTCTGCCACACGAACGCGTGAACGCCTTTTTGGTATTTCCGAACTAACATGTTAAATGCAGCCTCGTCGCCTGACAAAGTACTGTGAACTAATTGAACATCGTCTTCTCTCATCAGCATTCTCCATACCATCAGAACATACGAAGTTTTTACAAAACTGAAGCCCATCGTTATTTTTGAGCAATTTTCGTGCCAACTTGCTGTAGAAAACGTGATGTTAATTTTATGACTCTTGAAAGTCCGAGGAAATTGCTAATGAAACACCCCTTAAACACAGACGATCACTGGGTTTATGAAGATAATTGAAAGCGGCAATTTTTTATAAAAAAGCCTATCACCACCGAATCAAGGAAATCGACTGCTTATTGCAACCACGCAAAAATTGCATTGGACAATGCAAAAATTGCATGACACCACAAAAATTGCGTTATCAGATGGTGCTGGAAAGGCTATACAAATATGCTGTCCAACGGTGTGGTTAAAATTGAGATCGCAACATATTCCTGAAAAGGGTAAGAATGTAGTTACTTGGTATGGGAAAAAGAAGGTTGGGAAAATGACAGGACAAAAAGAGAAGCCGGAAGCTACATTCCCAATTGGTTTGGAGACACTCAGGATCCTAACCTAACTCATGCATGCAATAGAGACTTGCAAACTACACCTTTTAGGAATCATGGTTCCGGCTTACCCAAGGAGGCTTATATAGATATGAGCAATTTTCGTGCCAATCGAAAACGGGCAATTTCGGGTAATTTAAAGGCGAAATTGCCCACTTATTGAACATGTTCTACAGAAACTGATGAAAAAATAGACACTATCTCCAATAACAGTAGGAAACTGACATCCAAAAATCTCTGGCAGATTTATACCTTCATTCAGACTACGATTACAGTAACGCTACTGAAGCGGCGGAAGATCATACTCTTTAGCCAAGGCATCCTCTAACACAACAGAATAGACTTGGTTTAAATCTCTGAATTTGAGTCGCACACTTGTAAAGCAGGGAGTTTTAACCAATTCCCGTATCTGTGCCCCAGTAAGTTTCCCTGACACCAGAATCGGAATTTCTGTCAAGCATCCGTTGATAAGGCCATCCAGCATAGCTGATGAAGCACCATCACGAACTTCACCCTCTAATAACTTACCTGTATCAAAAGCAACTTCATTGGGCAAACTATTTAAAGCATGGACTCCAATTAACGCTTGAATATCAGGATTTACCTGTGATACTGCAGCCTTAATATCCGCAAGAGGCATACCTTCAAGGATAGTCGACAGGTCATTCACAGTGACAACCGAAGGATCCAAAGCATTTTGTGCCTCAATTGCAGTATTGCAGGATGTGAACATAAAAGACAGGCTTGCGATTACAATCGCAACCGCGAATAGAACAGGTGCTAAATTTTTCACGTAATGCTCCTTCTTTAAGCCAATTCCACAGCAGAAGCTTAATTAGCAAAATGGTGTAAACCTTAGCAGGTTATGGGAAGAGAATTGTCTACAGTTACTAACCTTTTACAACACCGATCGGACGGAGCCGCGCGACTCGGCGAGAGAGTCCTGCTTTGTCAACGACACGGACGACTTCATCAACATCTTTGTAAGCTTCGGAGACCTCTTCTTGGAGGGTGCGTCTGCCTTCCGCACGGACGAAGATGCCCTGTGCTTCTAAATCTTTTTGGATAGAACGTCCCTTTGTCAAGGCGATTGCCTTCCGCCGTGAAAGTACTCTACCGGCACCGTGGCAGGTTGTACCCCACGTTTCTGCCATTGCGCCTGGATTGCCAACAAGCACGTAAGAGGCAGTCCCCATATCGCCTGGGATTAGTACGGGTTGTCCGACTTTCTGGTATTTATCAGGAATCTCTGGATGTCCCGCTGGGAAGGCGCGGGTCGCGCCTTTACGATGGATAAACAACTCACGCTCTTTGCCATCAACGGTATGTTTCTCAAACTTTCCGATATTATGTGCGACATCGTAGACTAACTCTAAACCGAGTTCATCTTCTGTCGTTTCAAAAAACTGCATGAAGGTTTGTCGGACGAGGTGCATGATACATTGCCGATTGTTCCACGCATAGTTTGCACTACACGCCATCGCGGTGATATAATCCTGTCCTTCTGGAGAGTTAATCGGTGCAGAGGCGAGTTGTCGGTCAGGGAGGTTTATGCCGTATCTTTCAGCAACTTTGACCCAACTTTTGACGTGTTCATCGCAAATCTGATAGCCGAAACCGCGTGAACCTGTGTGAATCATAACACAGATGTTGCCTTCACTTAGTCCCATTGCGTCAGCGGCTTCCCGGTAAAAGACACGGTCAACCGTCTGCACTTCAAGGAAATGGTTGCCGGATCCGAGTGTGCCGAGTTGGTTTTTACCACGTTCTAAGGCACGTTGACTCGCAGCATCGGCGTTTGCGTGCTGGAGAAACCCCGTTGCCTCGGTAAAGTTGAGATCACCCGGATGTCCATATTCACGCTCAATCGACCAAAGCGCGCCTTTTTCTAACATCTGCCGCTCTTCTTGGACAGTGAGCCGAATTTTGCCACTTGAACCGACACCGCAAGGGACGTTCTCGAATAACTTAGCGACGAGTGCCTTCCGCTTCCCTTCAAGCTGCGACACATCTAAGTTCGTTCGGATGAGACGGACACCGCAATTGATGTCGTATCCGATGCCGCCGGGAGAGACAACGCCGTCTGCTTGTGGATCTGTGGCAGCAACCCCACCGATAACGAAGCCGTACCCCCAATGCAAATCGGGCATCGCGAGGGAGTGCTTGACGATGCCGGGGAGATGTGCGACGTTTGCGACCTGTTGTAACGCTTCGTCGCTTTTTGTCTGATCGAGAAGTTTCTCGTTGGCATAGACGATGCCGTCAACGCGCATTCCTTTCATGTAACTTTTAGGGATACGCCAGCGGTATTCATCAAGTTTTTGGAGCGTTACGTTTTGTTGTGCCATGAGGGTAATTTCCGATGTGTTTCTTTATTTTTTCACTCTTCTTACGCCTTTTGTGCCACCATACTTGCGAGGATGCCCAAGATTGTATCGCACTGCGAGATTTGGTAGGCACTCATGTCAATGTAGAGTTTCTTTCCGTCCAATTTGAGGAAGAGCCAATCTATTCCGGATGTAATGGTCCCATAAATGCAAGCGATGTCATTCCCTTCTTCGGCGTTAAAACGTTGTGCAGCTACCATTTCTGCAACACACTGTCCGAGTCCTGCTGTTAGATCGTCCTTTTTTGCCTCAACGAGAATTAGGGCAGGGGCTTCCAAATAAAATTGTTCCGGCGATAAACTTACCAAAAAATCGCAAACGCCAGTGAGCCCCTCTTCAGCATTTACATTAAAGTCAATTCCTGAAAAAAAACTGATGCGTCGCTCAAAGTGTTCCCGGAGCTCAACCAGAACAGAAGCAACAATCAGTTCTGATTTTGCCTTCTCAGTGCCTATAGCAAATGCTAAGGGTACGTTTCGCTGCAACACTGTGGTAAGAAGTGTGCTTGGAGCTACCACCTCTACATCCGCAAAGATGCCAGCAGCTTCGACAGTTTTGAGGTGAAATGTTTTGCGTGCATCCTCTAAGGTAAAGTTGCTATACGCCATGTGAGAGAATCTCCTTGTAACAATTTTGCCGGTGTCGAAAGTGTTACAACACCGATGCCATCCCACCTATCACGAAATGTTTGGGTTATATTCTATTATACAGCATTTTTCAGGGGAACGCAACACTTCTGTCTGAATGCACGTCGCATGAATCAACACGGAATGCGCGTGTGGCATTCCGTGAGGCTTTACGCCGCAAATCGCGGATTATACGGATTGCACAGATAGCGCGGATTTACGTTAGGGAAAGTGGGAGACTGCAAGGATGGAGCAAAGCCCTCCCTCACTGTTTCAATTATAGGGTCACTTGTGTATCAGTATCTATTGTAGCATGAGGTGAGGGATGTTAAAACTGGCTGGATCGAATACACAAAAAAAGCGAGTTAATATGAAAAAGGCTGCCCCTTACAATGCGATAGAATGGAACTACAGTAGCATTCGCTACTGAGATTCGAGGTTGAAAAATCAACTGCACAGGGACTTGACAATGCTTCTATAACACGCTATCAACGCATTCCTGGAAAGTAAAGGAATACTACCATAGTTTGCTTTTGCCCTAAACGCGTGCTTCAATGAATGCAGCAGAAATACCTGAAGCATTCTGAACCGGTAATTTCGCTGATGGTTGGGGAACTATCTCGCCCGCTTCCCGTAGCCCTTCGATATGAAACTCAATGGCTTCGGCGATCAACCTCCGAACTTCTGCCATTGTCTCACCGACAACAGCGCACCCGGGGAGATCAGGAGCATAAGCACCATAACTGTTCTCGCCTTTTTCAAAAATAACGACGTATTCCATAAGGTTTTCCCCTCAATTCTTGAGATTGGCCTGCTTTAGAATGTTATTCAGGGTCCCTTTGGGGACATCTTCATTCGGTTTTCCAGCAATCGTCACGACCCCAGGCTTTGTTGGATGTATAAACTGCTTATGACTGCCTTTAGTTCGGTCGAGATACCACCCATCGTCTTCAATCATCGTTTCAGGTTGTATCTGATGTGATGATAAAGAAAGTCTTGTAATTCCTCGGGTGTTGCGAGTAAGTCCGCTCCCAAGGCATGGTTGTATTCTGCCGACTTGACATCTCTGTAAATCGTGCCAGTCATTCCCGCTATTTCATATAAGGTGTTTTAGTAGAGTTGTGGCAGGAAGACCAGTGCTTAGCCTCGTCGCGCAACTGAATCAATGTGAGCCTTTGCGTTGTGATTTTCGATGATTTTTACTGCGGTCGTTGCTCCAAAGGTCTGAATGAACGCGTGATGAACTGAAAGTATAGCATCTTGTAAATCTTTGTCATCTTCCAAATAGCGTATGTTTAATCCGATCTGCTTACATTTATCTACTGACAAGTGCCGAGAATGTGTTTTAAAATCCGCACTTGAGAGTCGACGCACTACATTTTTGCTTTTCTGCTTTGCTGTGTTCGCATTACTACTTTTAAACATACCTGTACTGAGCCACTCAGCAACTATTTGCTGAGTTAAATCAATAGCGTTATGGCATTGATCAAAGTCACCAGGTTGGTACTTGGTAAGAATAGGTTGCCATACGAGAATTTTGCTCCGATCCTGCAGGACCTCACTGTGGGCGCGTTCAAAATCCGCAAGGATTCCATGCGCCGGTATTCCTCGTATTTGCGGATCGATCGGTCCGAGATAGGAGTGTTTTCCCATGTAAATCTCTTTGCACGCACAGGCAATCATTGTTCCTGCGGACATAGCAAGTTGGGGAACAAAAGCGCGAATATTTGTTCCGAACATTGATCGAAGATAACCTACAAAAGATTCGGTGGCACTAATTTCACCGCCGGGGGGATGCAGTATCAGATCCAACCCAATGCTTCGATCAAGTTGATGCAACACAGTCATAAAACCGTTCATATCAGAATCAGTTATTGTTACAGAGGTGCCTCTTACTTCTTGCCTCTGTAACCATCCCGAATAATAGGCAATGATGTTTCGACCGGTTAGCTGATGAAGTTTTTGGAGATAGCACCGCCGAATGACATCGTGTGTGCTTCCGGCGGCTCTAATTTCGTTTAATATCTCATTCGAATTAGGCATGTTCTGATTCTCCATCCGGAGTGGGGGATGTTGTGTTTCCTAATTCTACGGAAACTGGAGGGAAAAGTGGTTCTTGAGGTAAAGTCTCCAGAATATCTAAGTATTCTTGAAACTCCTTAGACTCTTCTGCTAAGATGCGATAGAGTTCATCAACATCTTCTTGGTGTTCTTTTTCATGTTTCATGGGCATCCTCCTTGTTTAGGGTAGATGATGATACACTATTTACACAAAAAAATCAAATTAAAGTGTGTTTTTGGAAAAATGTGCTGCATTTTAAAATCTGTTATAGAACGTGAAGGGACGTGCAGCAATGCACCGGAAAACATCAACCTTTTCGGAGAAATGAAAAGAAATCGGTGTCCTCCATTATTGTCCGTAAATGGAATCTAACGGAATTCAACGAAAAAAACGCCCCGTCGATAACAAAAAAGGTGTGGTCCCGATTACCAACCACGCCTACATTCTTTCGTTCCGTGTGCTTTCTAATTTACAAGCACCGACAACTCTTCATCCAAAAGCATCAAAAATAATGTCATGGCACGGTTATGCGTTTTATCAGAAAATGATTCCACATGTACAACAGGTCCGTACGTTGCTCCCTGCAACCGCTCGATATTCTTGCTATCAGGATGCAGTGTTGTGCTTTTGAACATTGCCCGGAGATGTAGCAACTCCTCGTCCCTGATACGATACTTGTGCATAACATCTTTAGCCTCCATAAGCCTCACCACCTTTCTTAACTGAATCTGAATAGTGAAACACACTTGTGCGGAAATTCATCAGAATTTTATATAACCGATTGGGAGCCCATACGTTCGCCAACTTCCGTATAATGTTCAAATTTTTGCCCAATTCTTAATCCATGGTACGTAACTGGATGGAATCTTTTGTACAAGGGTTCTCAGAATTTTTGGTCCAGGATGGCGAACCATTAATCCACCTCAAGTGATTCGGAAATCGCCGCGCTGCTCGATTTCATGTAGGATGGCATAGCAGGTCTGGACGGGGATCCGGTTCTTGGATGCCAAGTGTGTGACGCGCTTGGTTTTATCAAGTTCAGCGTAGATCCAAAACCAATGGAACTTTACATACTTCAGAGTGCTGACAATTCTGGCAATTCTACCCATTTCCGAGTCTGCCACGATTCCATGCCCTTTTCTGCTAACTGCACACCCTTTGCACCTGCAAGCAACGTCCACGGGAAAGGCTCATCGGCAACGACGTGTCGGAGGAAAAGTTCCCACTGTGCCCTAAATGCGTTCTCATACTCTTCCTGCTCTGGGACCTTAAGCCATCCATCAAAGAATTTGATCGGTTGCTCGATGTCGGGATTCCAGACGGGACGTGGAGTGCCGGAGAGTGGTTGAATCCAGCAATCTCTCAAGCCTACAATGGCGGATCCGTTCAAACCGTCTACGTGTATCGTTAACAAGTCGTCGCGCCGGACTCTGACAGCCCAAGATGAGTTAAAATGAGCAATGATGCCGTTCTCTAATTCAAACGTCGCATAGGCAGCGTCTTCAGCCGTACACTTGTAAGGTTTGTTCTCCTCATCCCACCGCTGCGGGAGATGCGTGGCAGCGATACAGGAAACGCCTTTGACTGCCCCAAAAAGGTTGTCAATGACGTATCGCCAATGGCTGAACATGTCGAGAATGATGCCACCGCCGTCTTCAGTGCGGTAGTTCCACGAGGGACGTTGCGTCGGGATGGCATCGCCTTGGAAAACCCAATAGCCAAACTCGCCTCGGACAGCGATAATCTTTCCGAAGAAATCAGCATCTATCAGGCGTTTCAATTTCTGAATGCCGGGTAACCAGAGTTTATCCTGAACGACTCCGTTTTTGAGTCCGGCTTTCGCTGCCTGTTCATAGAGACTATAAGCGTCTGCAGTGGTGGTAGCCGTCGGTTTTTCACAATAGATGTGTTTGCCAGCCGATATTGCGGCTTGGACTGCCTCGACGCGACGTGAGGTAACCTGTGCGTCGAAGTAGACGCTGTAAGCATCATCGGCAAGGGCAGCGTCAAGGTCTGTCGTCCATTTTTCGACACCCGTGGTTTCGGATAATGCCTCAAGTTTCGCGGGATTCCTACCAACGAGAAATGGGTCAGGCATAATAACTTCGCCGTCCCCGATTGGAATGCCGCCGTCTTCTGCGATTGCCAAGATGGATCGAATAAGGTGTTGGTTTGTTCCCATCCTGCCGGTAACACCATTCATAATGATACCGACACGGTGTGTTTTCTGGGTATTATTAGTCATGTATAGTCCTTTGGTTGTCAGATGTCAGTAGCCGGCTGTCGGTTAAGAGGTTCCACGTAACAATTTACCATCTCCTGAATGCTCCAAGCAGTCGAAGATTGTTACAAATTGCTCTTAACTGAAAACTGATAGCTGACGGCTGATAGCCATCCTCAAGGTTTGTCAGTGCATTGGGGGGCTGCACCTTCTGGGAGAGGTGGTGCGTCAACACCGGCTTTCGGGAGTGTGCCAGCGAGTTCTTGCTTCCAATGTGCTACATCACCTGCGGGGCCATAACAGTAGACCATGTGCATCGGTGTGTCGCCAGTGTTCGTCAACTGGTGGAAGACCCATGACGGGATAAATACAGTCTGCCCTGCGGAGAGGGTTTGACGTTCCTCACCGAGACACATTTCGCCTTCGCCTTCAACGATGAAGTAGATTTCTTCCTGCTCGTGGTTGTGCCACGGCACTTGTCCACCGTTCGGTTCTAAGACGACGAACCCCATACAGAATTCACCTATCTGGATTGGGGATGCGCCACCGACGAGATTTCTGGTCAGTCTACGAGCGGGATAGGTTCGCCCATCCATTTCGTTTATATCTGCGATTAGCATATCTGTTGTCCTTGTAACGGCACAATACGTGTGCCTACTACTTTGTATTATTTAAAAAGTTCTGCCACCTGACAGGAGAATCCTTCAATAACATTCTCACCGGTGAGGGTATCACTCCGAGTAAGCAGTGTGATGTCTGTTTCTGAACGATAGACTGTTACTGTTTTGGATAGCGGTTTAAGCACCCATACCAGTCGTGTGCCTGCTTCCAAGTAGGCGAAGACTTTTTCCTCAATCTGACGTGACACATCCGTTGGAGAAACGACCTCAACAGCAAGATCTGGGGGAATAGGAGATGCTTTGCTGAGGTCATCAGGTATCCGTGCGTTTGCAAGAAACGCGATATCTGGTATTAGCACACGTTCGCCCACCCGGAAACCTGTATCCGGCATATAGACACTTCCCAACTGATTTTCGCGAACGTACAAACCCAACGGTAAAAACAAGTTTGTAGTAATATTACCGTGTTCCAATGAGGTTGGTGGCACTGGTATTAATTCTCCTTTAACGTATTCATATCCCTCTAAACCGCTTTCAAGGAATTCCTCCACCGTCATCGTAGTAGTTTCAGGTGGGAGGTTTTCTTGGGAGAATTGGCGAACATCCTGAGAAGCCATTATCTTATCCTCCTGTGTACGTCATCAAGCGTCCTTTTCTACACTTTTTGACATTTTATCACAACGTTTGTATGGAGTCCACTTGCTATTTCCCCATCCTGAAGGTTGTATTTATAATATAGGCGTGCACAGCAGAAGCGGCACGCCTATATTATAACAATACACTTTATTCCTTACTAATCTTCGGCTTCAATGACAGCTTGTGCTGCGGCGAGCCTCGCAATCGGGACACGGAACGGGGAACACGATACGTAATCGAATTCTAAGCCGTGACAGAATTTCACGGAATTCGGTTCTCCGCCGTGTTCACCACAGATACCAACCTTCAGGTCGGGACGTGTCAAGCGTCCTTTTTCAGAGCCGATTTGTAAGAGACTCCCGACCCCTTCTTGGTCAAGAACCTGGAACGGATCGTATTCAAGCACACCGTTTCTGACGTAGTCATCAAGGAATCTCGCCGCATCATCACGGCTCATCCCGAATGTTGTCTGGGTGAGATCGTTGGTGCCGTAGGAGAAAAACTCGGCTTCGGCGGCGATCTTGTCAGCGGTGAGGGCTGCACGTGGCAGTTCGATCATTGTACCGATAAGGTATTCAACGCGAGTACCGGTCTCTGCAAAGACGGCTTCAGCCGTGTCAACAACAACTTTGCGTTGCAGAGATAACTCGTTGATATGTCCAACGAGCGGAATCATAATTTCTGGCAATACTGCGATGCCGCGTTGTGAGACATCAACGGCGGCTTCAAAGATTGCGCGTGCTTGCATCTCGGTTATCTCTGGGTAGACGATACCGAGTCTACATCCACGATGTCCAAGCATTGGATTGAATTCGTGTAGTTCTTCAACACGCTCACGTAGTTTCTGTGGTTCAATACCAATTCGCCCTGCAAGCTCGAGGATCTCTGCTTCGTTTTTCGGCAAGAACTCATGGAGCGGTGGATCAAGGGTGCGGATCGTGACCGGATAGTCTGCCATCGCTTCAAAGATACCGATGAAGTCTGAACGCTGATGGGGCAATAGTTTTACCAATGCCGCTTGGCGTTCCTCTGGGTCATCGGCGAGAATCATTTCACGGATGGCATCAATACCTGCACCAAAGAACATGTGCTCAGTGCGACAGAGTCCGATGCCTTCTGCACCAAATTGTCTGGCATTTGTTGCATCTTCGGGTGTATCCGCATTCGTACGAATACCTAAGGATCGGACTTCATCTGACCACTCCATGAGCGTTCCGAACTGACCACTCAACTCAGGTTGGATAAGTGCAACCTGTCCATCAAGGACATCACCTGTCGATCCATTGAGTGTGATGTAGTCTCCCTCAGCGTAACGTCTTCCTTCTGCGTAAAATTCCCCTGCCTCTTCATTGATAAACAAGGATGAACAGCCAGCAACACAGCATTTTCCCATACCGCGTGCGACGACCGCTGCATGGCTTGTCATACCCCCGCGTGCGGTGAGTATTCCCTCTGCAGCATCCATACCACCGATATCTTCGGGTGAAGTTTCAGTCCGGACGAGAATGACCTTTTCTCCCTTAGCTGCCATCTCTTCAGCGTGAAGTGCTGTGAAGACGACTTTTCCAACAGCTGCACCCGGGGAAGCAGGTAAGCCCTGTGCGATCGCCTGAACGTTAGCATCTGGATCAACGCTCGGATGTAACAACTGATCCAAGTCATTGGCGGGGACGCGCGTCAAAGCGGTCTTCTTATCGATTAGACGTTCTTCAACCATCTCAACAGCGATGCGTACGGCAGCTTGACCTGTACGCTTTCCGTTACGGGTCTGTAGCATGTAGAGTTTTCCATCCTGAATCGTAAACTCTACGTCTTGCATGTCGCGATAGTGCATCTCAAGACTCAAGCCGATCTCGACCAATTCATCATGCACATCGGGTAAGATGTTTCTCAACTCAGCAATGGGAAGGGGAGTGCGGATACCAGCCACCACGTCTTCGCCCTGTGCGTTCATGAGGAACTCGCCGTAAAATTGGTTTGCGCCGGTCGATGGGTTACGGGTGAAGGCGACTCCTGTTCCAGAACTTCCGCCCATATTTCCGAACACCATCGCTTGGACGTTAACAGCGGTGCGTCCGAGTTCCTCGGAAATATCGTTGAGCCGACGATAGGTAATAGCTCGCGGATTTCCAGAGGATTCAAAAACGGCATCCCGTGCCATATCTAATTGCTGCCGCGGATTATTAGGAAAATTACTGCCTGTGTGCCGTCTAACAATATCCTTAAATTCCTGAACGAGTGCCGCTAAATCGTGGGCTTCTAATTCAGTATCTAATGTAACGCCTTTTGCGTTTTTCTTTTCTTCAAGTAAATGCTCAAATTCGTCGTGATCAACGCCGAGTACAACGTTTCCGAACATCTGGACGAAACGTCGGTATGCATCATAAGCGAAACGTTTGTTTTTGGATTTCGCGATAAGTCCCTGAATGGCGTCATCATTTAAGCCGAGGTTGAGAATCGTGTCCATCATACCCGGCATCGAGACCGCGGCACCAGAACGGACAGAAAGGAGGAGTGGGTTTTCGGTATCGCCGAATTTTGCACCGAGTGCGGCTTCTAATTTGGCTAAATTCTCGTCAATCTGTTGGTCAAGTCCAGCGGGGTACCGTTTGTCATTTTCGTAGTATAATTTACAAACCTCAGTGGAGATAGTGAAGCCGGGTGGGACAGGTATACCGAGATTGCTCATCTCTGCGAGATTCGCCCCTTTTCCGCCGAGTAGGAGTCGCATTGTGGCGTCCCCTTCGCTCTCACTACCTCCAAAGAAGTAGACATACTTTGATTGTGGCATTCAAAGCCTCCTGTTATTAGTTATCGGTTTTCAGATGTCAGCAGAGGTTAAAAGTTTTATGATTAAATCAGACATCTCCTTACTGACAGCCTGATGGCTGACCACTGACTGCTGACAGCCATTTAAATTGAATAAATAGTACGGCTTGCTTCATCAAATTCGGGTTTAAACGGATCCGTCGAGAGGTAAAGGATCTGGTAAGGTTCATAAAGTTGGATATAACTCCAGTTGACACCACAGAGCACTTTCCCTTCATTTACTTTCTTGATGAATTTTCCTCGGAACTTGGCGCGCGTGCGTTCAGGTGGGAATTGTTCAGCGTGCCGAATTTGTTCGTTTCGGACAATCCGTTCAATCTCACCGCGATTTTCGAGGGTATAATAGAGACTCTCCTCCTGACGCACATTGTGGTATTTTAAATCTAAGTGTTTCACTTGTGGAGCGTCCCAATCAAACCCGCGCCTTGAGAGATACGCCTGTAACCACTTCCACTTAATTACCCAATCCAATTCGCGATCCAACTGCATCGGATCACTTTCCAGGCAGGTGAGAACATATTCCCAACGCGCCATAATTTGTGTGGTTGTCGAATTGGACTCGGCTTGTTCAAGGTATCGCTTGGCACACTCCAAGTATTCCCATTGCAGTTGAACTGCGGAGAGTCGCTTCCCGTTCTGAAGTTCAATCAGGTGTTTGCAAGTAATATCGTCAGAAATATCACGTATCGCTTTGACAGGATTTCGGAGTGCGAAGCGCTGTTCAATAAAATTGTCTTCAATCATACGGAGAATAATGCCGGTTGTCCCCACCTTCAAAAAAGTGGAAAATTCGGACATATTGGAATCTCCAACGATGACATGCAAACGCCTGTATTTCTCTCGGTCAGCGTGAGGTTCATCGCGCGTGTTGATAATCCCGCGTGCGGTCGTTGTCCCGATGGAAATTTCCTCTCGGATGTGTTCCGCACGTTGCGAGATTGCGTAATAGCCGCGATGTTTAGGTTTGATTTTTCCTGCGCCTGCGAAGACCTGTCGCGTCACAAAGAACGGGATCAGCTGCGCTGCTAATTGACGGAAATCAACATGACGTTCCATCAAATAGTTCTCGTGGCATCCGTATGTATTTCCTGGCGTATCCAAATTGTTCTTAAAAATAGAGACCTTTCCGTGGAACCCATCATTGCGCATGCGGCGTTCCGCTGTACCGGCGAGACGGGTAATGATGCGTTCGCCAGCTTTATCGTGGGCAACGAGTTCAGCGACATCATCACATTCGGGGGTGGCATATTCTGGATGGCATCCTATGTCTTGATAAAACCTTGCGCCGTTTTCGAGGAAGACATCAGGATACATTCTCCCCGCAACGATCTCGCGGAAGAGGTACATCACAACGTTCTGGACAGTAAGTGTCTTTCGACGCGGAACATCAGGTGTCCAGATGATTCCGAATTCAGTTTCCAGTCCATAAATCCTACGATTCATTGGTTACCCCTTCATAAGTATCTCTTTCGCTACGAGTTTATCTGTACTTAACGTGAGTTTGATAAAAAGAAATTGTACCGCAAACTGTTAGTTCGGGAGGTTTCTGAAGTTCAATCGGCAAGCACAAACTAACAGTTTATGCTACAAAACACCATGTAATGTCAACCGATTAGGAATCACGACAGAAGGTCTGTAATCTCTTCAGTGGAGAGTCGCCGGAACTTCCGACGTTCAGCAGTCTGCTCCAGACACGCCACCTCTATCGTCTGTGGTGTGACTTCATAATCATCAGTACCCGTATCGTTTTCAACAGTTTGAAAAGTCTCTGTTACGAGTCGGAGTGCTGCTGACATCTCTAATCCATCTGTATAGTGCTGCTCAAGAATTTCTGTTATTTCCGTAGCACGTCCGCCGATAACGGCATACTTTTCCTCTTCCGAGTAGATACCGTCGAACGCAATATGATAAATTTGGTTGCTTTGTAATCCAGATGCCGTCTCAGCCCCCATCATACCGACTTCACATACAAGCAGTTCAATCTCCAAGGGCTTGGTGTCCCATGCTTGTGCAACTGCCCCCATGTGTTGCGAGTAAAGATTAGTCAACCATTTTGCGGTGACATCCTCACGGTAATAACGAAAACCTTTAATTTCAGATTCTCGGATCCCTGCGACGCGTAATGCCTCATACTCAGCGATCCTGCCAGCTGCTGCAAGGGCAATCCGATCATAAATTTCAGATATTTTATAGATAGTTTTGCGTGGGTTTTCAGCGACCATTAGGAGTCCATCTCGGTATTCTAAGACGACTACCTCTTTCGCCTGCGCGATGCCGCGACGAACAAAATCCTCTTTATCCTGACGAATTTGTTCCGGTGAAACATAATAGGGTGTGGACATGTCTGTATTTTTAGTTATCGGTTATCAGTTTATTAATCTATCTAATAACTGAAAACTATGCCGTTATAGGCGTGATATTAACTCCTGATATAGTTCTTCAACGGCCGCCTCAGGAATATCGGAGACCCCTTCTTTAGTAATAGTGTAGAGCGTTGGAAAGATTTTCCGGATGAGATCAGGCCCCCCTGTTGCAATATCCTCATCAGCAGCATCCCAGAGTGCTTCTGCGACGACTTCGAGTGCCTCTTGACGGGTAAGCCCTGGATTATACCGTTTCTTAAGGGTTGCGCGTGCATCTTTACCGCCGGAGCCGATGGCATAATAGTCGTCTTCTTCATAGCGACCCCCGATAGCATCATATTTGAAAATCCTACCGCGTTGTCGCCTTAAATCATAACCGGCAAAGAGAGGCAGGACGATTAATCCCTGCATGGCGAGACCGAGGTTGGAACGCACCAAATGAGAGAGGAAGTTCGCCTGTCCTTCCAAACTGAGGCTCATCCCCTCAGTCTTTTCATAAAATTCGACTTCAACTTGAAAGAGTTTTGCCATTTCAATGCAGGGACCAGCGGCACCTGCAACAGCGATTGCAGAATGTCGATCAACTGGATAGACTTTCTGAATTCGCCGTTCGCCAACCTGATAGCCCTCTGTTGCTTGACGATCTCCAGCCATGACAACACCAGCATCGTAAACAACAGCAAGGACTGTTGTACCCTCGTAATGCTGGATCGGTGCCGCCGGCACAGGGGAATTTGAGGTGGCATTAGATGAATTAAGCGTCGCTAACAACTCAGGGTGGCGACGCTTAAGAATTTGAAAGAAGTTGGAGTTGCCGTAGTCACTGAGGTCAAGCACTCCTACTGCCCTCCCCGCTGAATATAGTTTTCGACGAATTCCTGTGAATCCTCTTCCAAGATTTCATCAATTTCATCAAGAAGTGCGTCTAAGTCTTCGACAAATTCCTCGTCGATTTCACCGTGTTCAACGTCAGGTTGGATGTCTTCAGTCTCTTCAACTGGATGGTCGATGTGTTCCTGTTGCTTTTCAGTTGACATTGTTTTCTCCTGATAAGCGAGATAGGGTTAAGGCACAAGTCCACACCCTACAACGCAGGTTAATACGGTTTTGAAGCGTCGCCTCGAATTTCCTTAACAAGCTCCTCTGCTGTACAGTTATTCAGTAGTTCGCCAAGGATCTGTTGTGTACCGAAGTGGGGACGATCCATCATAATTTTGTCAAGTCCCCCCGATTTACTTATAAAAATCATTGAATTCCAACTCGCGCTATAAATATGCTTTGGAAACTTTCGTAAACAGGTACCACGAAAATACGCACGCGTATCTACAGGTGGATAATGCATCGCATGCACAATCTCTTCATGGGTCAGTAAACGTTTAACATGTCCATTTTTCAGCAATCTGATGTAAAGTCCTTTGTCTGGACGAATATCATGGTACTGCAAGTCAAGCATCTGGACATGTGAATCATCCCATTGATATCCGTGCCGCCTCCTGTAGGCATCCAATAATTTCTTTTTGATAACCCAGTCGAGATGTTGGCTCAGTCGCCTCGGATCAATTTCCAAGTTATCAAGGACGTATTCCCATTTTTCAAGGATATCCTCAATTACGGGTGTCCGTTCCTCAGGTGTAAGGTATTTTTGTGCGAGTTCAAGATATGCGCGTTGCACCTCTATAGGGGTCCACTGCCTTCCATCCGCAAGTTCTATGGGATCTTTGCAGGACAGATCGCGCGAGATACTTTTTATAGCAGCGACAGGCTCCTCTAAACTAAACTGATCTTCGACAACACCTTTTTCGATTAACTGGAGCACGATAGTGGTAATACCGGCTTTGAGATAGATGCTGAATTCAGACATGTTAGAGTCACCGACGATGACGTGTAAGCGTCGATAGATTTTATCATCGGCATGTGGCTCATCGCGCGTGTTAATCAACGGGCGATTCACCATAGTGCTCAATCCGACCTCTTGCTCAAAGAAATCAGCGCGCTGAGAGATCTGATAATCTGCTGGATCCGTTGCGTTTTCTGCCCCAACCTTGCCGCTTCCTGTGATAATAATCCGGGTAACGAGGAAGGGGATTAACCCATCAACGATAGTCTCAAACGGCACTTTTCGGGACATGAGATAGTTTTCATGAGCACCATAACTATGTCCCTTGTAATCGGTATTGTTTTTATATATGATAACCTCTTGGTTGTCAAGTAGCAGGCGTTCAGCAGCGAGTCTACTGACCTCCAATATTAATTCTCCTGCTTTCTCGTATAGGAGTAGATCACGTGGATTGGTGCATTCCGGCGTGCAATACTCAGGGTGTGCGTGATCAACATAATATCGCCCACCGTTTATCAAGATGTCGTTGACAGCACTGTTTGTATCCGCCTCGGTAGCAGCACTTTCCACTTCTACCTGAAATCCGCGGGCATCCATCAAGGGACTTTCTTGTTCATAGTCCCACGCGACAGAAGTAGCGCCGCTCGGTAGATCGCCTCTGCAGCTTTTATAAGCGTTAACTACCAACGTCGAGGCAGCGACCGGATCTTGCTCACGTGCATTTTTGACTGAGATACCATACTCAGTCTCTGTTCCCATTATTATAGGTATTTCCATTTTTGCCTACAAAACTAAAACCCGAACGGAGGATTCATATTTAAAAACATCTAAAGAAAAGTACCACCACGGGTCACGCGAACATTCTGTTTCTTCTCCTGTGCAGGTTCATTAATTAATGCCCGGATGTTGACAATTTTTTCGCCTTTACGTCCCGAAATTTTCGCCCAATCATCGGGGTTCGTCGTGTTCGGGAGATCCTCGTTTTCATGATATTCTTCTCGAATAGCTGCCTTGAGATCGTCCAGTTGCATACCCTTCTCCGCGCCATCGGAACCGATAAACCGCTTGATAGCCGTCTTTTTCGCGCGTGAAACGATATTCTCAATCATCGCACCACTGACGAAATCTTTGAAAAAGAGGGTTTCTCGCTCACCACGTGCGTAAGTTACTTCGATGAACCGATTCTCATCCGTAGCTGCGTACATTTCACTTGCGGCTTCATCAATAAAGTGTTGCGCGATTGCCTCTGTATCTCCATCAAACTGCTGACGAACTTTTTCAGCAAATGGCAAATCTGGCGTCATGTATATGCCAAAGATATCCTTGGCACCCTCTAAGTTGGGTCGGTCGATTTTGATTTTAATATCAAGCCTACCCGGACGTAAAACCGCAGGATCAAGTAGATCTTGACGGTTGCTCGCCCCAATCACAATCACGTCTCGTAGGTTTTCGACGCCATCAATTTCGGCGAGAAACTGTGGCACAAGTGTTGATTCCATATCCGATGAGATACCCATGCCTCTGGAACGGAAGAGCGAATCCATTTCATCAAAGAAAATGATAACCGGAAAGCCTTCTCTGGATTTATCACGTGCCTTCTGGAAAATTTCTCGGATCTTACGTTCAGTTTCGCCGACGTACTTATTTAGGAGTTCAGGTCCCTTAATGTTAATGAAATAGCCTCGGACTTCTTTTCTACCGGTCTGCTTCCGAACGCGTTCAGCGATGCTGCTGGCAACTGCACGAGCTATCAAGGTTTTACCACAACCGGGAGGTCCGTAGAGAAGGACGCCTTTAGGCGGTGAGAGGTTAAATTCCTGATATTCCTTCGGATAAAGATATGGCATTTCAATGGCATCACGAATCGCCTCTATCTGTACATCAAGTCCACCGATGTCTGCATATCCGATATCCGGCACCTCTTCGAGCAGCAAATCCTCAACTTCCCGCTTTGGAAGTTTATTCATGAGCATACTTGTGGTATGGTTGAGGAGCACGTTATCTCCTGCTTTCAAGGATTCATCCTTGAGAGATGCAGCAACTCTAACGACGCGCTCTTCATCGGTACGAAGACTCACGACAGCAAGTTCATCGTCAATTCGCTCTTTAATTTTGACGACATCCCCGTGTCTTTCAGCGGGTTTAATCCCAACGACATTCATGCCGCTATTGACAATGACTTCTTGTCCAATCGAGAGATCCTGCTCTTTGAGTCCGGGGTCAAGATTGACGCGCCACTTTCTACCACTGATGTCAATATCAACGGTCCCGTCTTCGTTTCCGCCGAGGAAAACTCCATAGTTATTCGGTGGTGCGCTGAGCTGGTCAACTTTTTCCTTGAGGATCTGAAGTTTCTCTTTCGCCTCTTGCAGGGTCCCGGTCAACTTCTTGTTACGACGGTGTGCTGTCATCAACTCACGTTGCATTTCATAGAGTCGACTTTCAAGGTCTTTGACATAGATAGCACGCTGCTGTTGCCGCATGCTTTCGAGTTCACCTTGAAGCATATCAATCGTTCCTTGGAGTGTGCGAATCTGCCGCTGATACCAGACGTCATCAAACGTCTCTTGCTCCTCAAAGGAATCTGTGGAATTTCCTCTTTTGATAGCCATACGTGAAGTTCTCACTTTCCGAAGCGATTTTTCGACCTCACTTGTAAAGAGAGGGTCGGGTACGCAAATAACCAAACTTGATTGGGCTTCAGGTTTTGACCCAATACTTCTATTTATTAGAGTATAGCACACCGAAAAAAATTATGTCAAGAAAAAGTTACAACTTTCGTTTCGCCAGCACTTTCAGCAGATTCTGTATCCTACAGGTCGTCATCATCCGCTTCCGCATCTTCCGGGATCGCGCCGGCAGTTGACCCTGATGCGAGATTCAGTGCTTCTCGTATCTTCGCTTCAATCTCCGTCGCAATCTCAGGGTTATCCTCTAAGTACTTCTTAGCATTCGTTCTGCCTTGACCAATTCGCTCATCGTTGTAGGCGAACCAAGAACCGCTTTTCTGAATAAATTCCTTATCAACGGCAATATCTAAGAGATTTCCCTCTTTAGAGATACCTTTGCCGAAGGTAACATCGTATTCCGCCTCTTTGAAAGGAGGTGCTACTTTGTTCTTCACGACCTTGACCCGTACACCACTCCCAAGGACGTCAGTACCATCTTTGATTTGGTTACCACGGCGGAGTTCCAACCGGACGGAAGCATGGAACTTAAGCGCGAGTCCACCTGGAGTAGTATCTGGATTACCGAACATGATTCCGATTTTTTGCCGAATTTGGTTGGTAAAGATAACACACGTCCGGGATTTATTGGTAACACCGGATAATTTTCGCAGTGCCTTAGACATCAAGCGAGGCAGCAAACCGACGTGTGCGTCACTCATCTCTCCCTCAATTTCGGCTTGAGGGGTCAAGGCTGCCACAGAGTCAACAACAACGATATCAATTGCGCCACTGCGAATGAGAGTCTCCACAATCTCTAATGCTTGTTCCCCAGCATCAGGTTGAGCGATCAACAAGTTCTCCATGTTGACCCCAATACTCCGAGCATACGTAGTGTCAAGTGCGTGCTCAACATCAATAAAGACAGCAGTGCCACCCAATTTTTGTGCTTCGGCAACAATATGGAGCGCCAAGGTAGTTTTTCCGGTGCCTTCATGTCCAAAAATTTCGATGATTCTACCGCGCGGCACACCGCCGACCCCGAGTGCGAGGTCAAGTGAAAGTGCCCCAGTTGGAATCGCTTCAACAGGCACAATTTCATCGCCAGCCAAACGCATAATAGATCCCTTACCGAATTCACGTTCTACCTGTGAGATCGCCTGATCAATGACTTTCTGTTTTTGTTCATCTTGCATGTTTTAACGTCTCTCCTTCATGGCATCTATTGCCAAAAAAATAAATACTTCTGTACTGTTGCATGTCCTGTTGCATCATGCAGAAAAATGACATACGTTTAAAGGTGTATAGATCGCCCCGTTTGGGTGAAGCTGGCTCTGCATAAGCGTGATTTCATTCACATTCACGACCACTCCATCGATTGTATCATACTGACGCAGCCTGTTTTGTAACGCCTCCAGATTCATCGGAGCTCTGAGTCGTGCAAGCGTTAGGTGTGGATGAAAGCGATTGTCTGTCGGAAAACCGAGACGCTTCAACTCAAAGTTCAAAGACCTCGCGATATCTGAGACAGTTGATGATCCTTGTTTTATACCCACCCAAAGCACACGCGGACGCGCAAAATTTGGGAACGCTCCTACACCACCAAACTCAATAGAAAACGGAACCTGTGTATCTGCCACGTTCTGAACTGCTTCACTCACGATATCAATTGTTTCAGGACCGACATCGCCCAGAAATTTTAAGGTAAGATGGAAATTCCCAAGTTTTGTCCATGAAGCCCTACGTATCTCGGACTGAAGGCGTGTCTGCACGGGTTTCAACAATCCTTGTATCGGATGCGGTATCTCAATTGCTACGAAACAGCGAATAGTATCGCCTTTAGTTGTCTCCATCACGCCCCTGCTTCTGGATCGTAACGTCTTAAATGAACCAGCGCGAATAAAAATTTACGGTTGTTGACGAGAAATTCCACTCCAGACGCGATCGTGAGAATCAACGGTATAAGCATCATAAAAAAGATCGCACCGTGATTTCGCAAAATCAATGCCGGATTCAACTCGTTTCGAAAAGCGAGCAAAGCTAAAGCAAGACCAACAGCAACGAGTTGCGAAGTCATCTTATATTTCCCCCATTGACTTGCGGAAACGACTTGCCCATACTTCGCGACAAAAACCACTCGCAAGACCGTGACAAGGACTTCGCGACCGATAATGATAACAAGCATCCATATAGGAATGAGTCCGCCATCAACTGGTTTAAAGAGAACCAGACAGATTAAAGCAGCACCTATTAACAACTTATCCGCCAAGGGATCCATAAATGTCCCGAAACCGGTTATACCCTGTCTTCGTGCGATTCTACCATCAAGATTATCTGTGATTGCTGCGAGAAGAAAAATAATGAGCGCGGAAACCATCATATCTGCTTGAAAACAGTATATGAAGGGAGGTATCAAGAACAATCGTAAAAGCGTCAGGAGGTTTGCCAACCGTAAAAGGGTACGGAAATTCATAATATATTGTCGAAACGTTAGAAATAATCTCTTAATTGGAGATATTCTAATTTTCGGAAAGATCAATTACCTCAGCATCTTTAGGCACCACAAACCTGAAAAGATCCGGTGCTAATTCTTTATCTCTTTCAATCTGCGTGAGCGTAACAATGACGCTTTGACGGGACCCGTCCTCAAATTCAGTTTCGTAGCCAAATTGCACAGGGAGCCATTCACCGGATTTCACCCAGATCTGAAGTAATTCCTTAGCGTTCGTACTCACCATATGACGTTTCGGTTGCAATTCGATTTGATGTACCCCTTTTGGATTCGCAAATTCGTCAGGGATAAGTGCCATATCATAGTTTTTCTGTACATCCTCAAGCGATGCTCCGATACCGGGAAGCAACTCGCGACGTTCAGGGTTGTTCCACTTCATTTTATTAACTTGATTGAGTATCGGTGTATACGTCCAGCCGTATTCACCGTCTAAAACGGTGAGTTGAACGACCTTCGATGCGTCTTTCCGGTCAACGTATTCCTTACGGAGCAGATTCGGCTTACCAAATATAAACCGCCCGCGAGCGACGCTCTTCCTATCAGCGAACAGCGTCGTTTCCTCAAAGTTCGCACTGAAATTCTCAGATTTTTCGTATGCCGTTTTGAAATTCTGAAAGATTTCATCAACAGTTTGCGGATGCGCGTGATTAACAAATAACACCGAAAGGACTACAACTGCCAACATCCAATTATGGAAACCTGAAAAATTCTCTAAAATAGTGCCCCAATAGGTTCGTCGGATCATTCCCCTCTCCTGCTTTACCAGATTGTGTTTTGGAAAGTAATTTCATCTAATATTATAGCATAGTTTATTTTTAGATGTCAATCTTTTAAACGATTCAAGAGTCGGCTATTTGGTTTTCAGTTTTCAGTTTTCAGAGGCTTGTCTGAATCACAGATTATCGCGAATTTATCAGATTTCACGGATTTTAAGGTCCTCTGTACACTCGACGTTCTTAGTACAACATTTCGGTTGAACTGACTTTAATTTGCTAACCGCGTCCAATCTGTCAGGATAACTTCAGTATCGTTGGGTTCATCTAACGCACAAACGACGAGACGCTCCAAAACTTGGGCAATAGGTTGTTCCCGGAATATAGCCTGAAACCAGTTAGCAAAGGTTTTGATTGCGTCCGGAGAGTCTGCAGACACCCAGAAAATAACTCGACAAAAATCAAGACCTTCATCTACCCACTTTTCAGAAATCTGGACATTTTGCGGAAAACCGCGAAAAGTTGGCAAAAAATCAGCAATTAAGAGCACCAGTTCTTGATTGAGATAGGTTATCTCTGGCAGTATATCGAAATGGACAGCGTACTTATGTGAATACGGTGAATTTTGAGGCGTTTCGTCTCGGTTTCGCATGTGGTATTATAGACTTTAATTGGACAGAGCAATTTTGTGCATGGTATACTATACTGCACGACAAATTGGTAAAGGATACAACATATCTATGGCAGATTCTGAACGGATAACACACCTTAAAAATGAACTGAAGAAACGGATTTTGATCCTTGATGGGGCAATGGGGTCGCTGCTGCAAACCTATCGACTGACAGAGGCAGATTTTCGGGGCAAACAGTTTGCCGACCATCCGTGTGAACTTAAAGGCTACAACGACTTACTCTCCATAACCCAACCACACATCGTCCAAGAAATACACGCGAACTATTGCAGTGCCGGTGCTGACATCATAGAAACAAATACCTTTACGAGCACATCCGTGTCAATGGCGGACTACCAACTGCAGGACGTCGCGTATCAGGTAAACTACGAAGCCGCACGCATCGCTCGCGAGGTAGCAGACAAATGGACATCACCGGATAAACCACGCTTTGTTGCTGGAAGCATGGGACCTACCAATCGCAGCTGCTCCATCTCTCCAAACGTGAACGATCCAAGCTATCGGAATATCACCTTCTCACAACTCGTTTCTACCTACACAACACAAGCGGAGGGCTTAATTGATGGCGGTGCAGATTTTCTTCTCGTCGAAACCGTCATGGATACACTTAACTGTAAAGCCGCTCTTTTCGCCATACAAACACTCGCTGAAACACGAGGCGTCGATATTCCGCTTATCGTCTCTTCTGACCGAAGCGGCGGAGGCGGCAGAAATCTCTCTGGACAAACAGTTGAAGCATTTTGGAACTCAGTTCGGCATGCCAACCTGCTTGCGGTCGGGTTGAACTGTGGTTTCGGTTCCCAACAGATTCGTCCATATCTTGCTGAGATGGCGAAAATGGCTGACGTCCCTGTTATCTGCTATCCCAATGCTGGACTTCCCAACGAACTCGGTCAGTACACACAGACGCCAGAAGAAATGGGAAAATGGATGCACGAATTTGCGCAAAACGGGTTCGTTAACATTGTTGGTGGCTGCTGCGGCAGTCAACCTGAACACATCGAAACGATTGCTAAGATTGCTGCTGAATATCCACCGCGAGAGCCTGTCGCCCAAGAACGTGCCTGCCGCCTCAGTGGTTTAGAGGCGTTCAACATCACCGCCGATTCTCTCTTTGTTAACGTTGGTGAACGGACAAACGTAACAGGATCCCGACGATTTGCAACGCTTATTAAAAATGAGGATTACGAGACCGCTTTAGAGGTCGCCCGCGACCAAGTCGAAAACGGGGCACAACTTATCGACATCAACATGGATGCAGGCATGTTGGATGCCAAAGCAGCAATGGTTAAGTTCCTCAATCTCATCGCAGCGGAACCCGATATTAGTCGAGTGCCTATCATGCTGGATTCCAGCCGATGGGAGGTAATAGAGGCGGGTCTGGCGTGTATTCAAGGGAAAGGCGTTGTCAATTCAATCAGTCTGAAAGAGGGGGAAGCGGATTTCTTGGAAAAGGCGCGCCAGATCCGGCGATACGGTGCTGCTGTTATTGTGATGGCATTTGATGAAGAGGGCCAAGCCGACACTTACGAACGGAAGGTGGAGATTTGTCGTAGGGCATATCAACTCTTGACGGAAGAGGTCAAGTTTCCACCCGAAGACATTATCTTCGATCCGAATATTTTTGCCGTCGCGACAGGTATTGAAGAACATAACGAATACGCGAAGGCGTTCATTGAGGCGTGCCAAGAGATCAAAGCCACTTGTTCACACGCTTTGGTCAGCGGCGGAGTAAGCAATATTTCATTCGCTTTCCGCGGGAATGACCCGGTCAGAGAGGCGATGCATGCAGCGTTCCTCTATCACGCTATCAATGCCGGTATGGACATGGGAATTGTCAACGCCGGACAACTCGCTGTCTATGATGACCTACCAAAAACACTCTTGGAAACAGTAGAAGATGTCTTATTTAATCGCAAAGGTGATGCGACAGATCAACTCGTTAATCTCGCCAACACACTGCAAGGAAAAGGGAAAAAGAAGCGTGTGAGTCGTAAATGGCGAAAATTGCCGGTTGAAGAGAGGCTTCGCCACGCACTCGTCGAGGGAATTCTGGAATACATTGAAGCCGATACAGAGGGAGCACGGCAAAACTATGAACGTCCTATACAGGTAATCGAGGGACCGTTGATGGACGGGATGAATCGTGTCGGTGAACTCTTCGGCGATGGCAAAATGTTCTTGCCGCAAGTCGTTAAAAGTGCGCGGGTCATGAAAAGAGCCGTTGCACATCTTATCCCGTATATCGAAAAGGAACAAGCGGAAGGCGGTGTGCGATCAAGAGGCAAGATCGTAATGGCAACGGTGAAGGGAGACGTACACGACATCGGGAAAAACATCGTCGGCGTCGTTCTTGGGTGCAACAACTACGAAGTCATCGATCTCGGGGTGATGGCACCTGCGGAAGAAATCTTGGAAACGGCACGGAAAGAGAACGCTGATATTATCGGGTTGAGCGGTCTCATCACGCCATCGTTAGATGAGATGGTACATGTCGCTGAAGAGATGGAGCGTGAAGGCTTCCGTATTCCGCTTCTCATTGGCGGTGCGACCACCTCAAAAATACACACTGCTGTTCAGATTGAACCCACTTATAGTGGACTTACGGTTCACGTCAAAGACGCATCCCGAAGTGTTGGCGTTGTCAGCAATCTGATGAGTCGTGAAAGACAGCAAACATTCGCTGAACAGACCCGTGAAGAATACGAAGGGATTCGAGAACGCCGCGCTAAAAATCGGAAACAGGCAAATTTGCTACCCTTCGCTGTCGCCCAAGAACGGAAATTCACACTGGATTGGCGTAATTACCAACCGCCTACGCCTCACCTGATAGGTACTCAGGTCTTTGACGACTATCCGTTAGCACAACTTATTGACTACATCGACTGGAGTCCGTTCTTTACGACTTGGGGACTTCGCGGTAAATATCCGAATATATTGGAGAATCCAGAAGTCGGCGAGGAAGCGCGCAAACTTCTTAAAGATGCCGAAAGTCTTCTCCATACCATTGTTGAAGAAAAGAGGTTTCAGGCACGTGCTGTGGTAGGGATTTTTCCCGCCAACGGCGTCGGTGAAGATACTGAAATCTACGCAGACAACACGCGGACGGAGACGATTGCTACACTGCCTCATCTACGCCAACAGACGGAACAACCCTTTACGAGACCGAACCTAAGTCTCGGTGATTTCATCGCACCGAAGACGACAGGGATTCAAGATTATATCGGGGCTTTTGCTGTGACAACAGGTATCGGTGTCCCGGAACTTTGTGCAGAGTTTGAGCAGAAACAGGACGATTACAACAGTATTATGGCGAAGGCGTTGGCAGATCGATTCGCGGAAGCCTTCGCGGAACGGATGCATCAGCACGTTCGCACAGCACTTTGGGGCTATGCTGCTGATGAGACCTTAGACAATGAAGCATTGATTGCGGAAAGATACCGTGGGATTCGACCCGCACCGGGTTATCCAGCATGTCCCGATCACAATCAGAAGCCGGTGTTGTTTGACCTGTTGAAGGCTACGGAAAACACCGGCATCTCTCTCACTGAGAGTCTGGCGATGTTTCCAGCGGCATCTGTGAGTGGATGGTATTATCCGCATCCAGAGGCGAAGTATTTCAGCATTGCCAGAATTGGTGAAGATCAGGTTGCAGATTATGCGGAACGGACGGGAATGGATATGGAAACAGCAAGACGTTGGTTGAAGCCGCTGCTTACCTAAAATTGGTAATAATTAAAGAAATAGGACAGTGAAGCCTCGTTCACCGTCCTATTTTTTGTTAATCCGACGATGTTACACCGGTGTAGAAGCAGCGTTACCAGCACTTACACCTTAGGTTGATATAAACCGATGCAATTGCCACTTGGGTCGAGAAGCAGGGCAAAAGAACCCATACCACTTGGAATAGGGCGCGGTGGAACAAGCGTCTGACCGCCACAACTCTCTGCCTTCTCAAGCGATGCCTGAAGGTCATCAACTTCAATATAAATGGTAACACCGTTATCAGAACACATGTCATCAGATGTCGAAAATATGTGTCCGTCTACGCCGTTTTCCGCCTCTGGATCTACGCTGTAAATGCCATGTGTGTTATAATTAATATTCCAACCAAACAGGGAACTATAAAACTCGCTTAACGCTTTACCATCCCTACCTGATATTTCAAAGTGTACGACTGGATTTCCCATTGAAACATATCCTTTCTTTATCTCAAACATTTTACATTAAAACTATAACCCAAGTTGCTACCTAAACAGAGGCATTCAATTTTCAGTTGTCTGAATCGCGGATTATCACGGATTATCGCGGACGACGCGGATTTGAGGTTTTTGGTAGGCAGCAACGGCTTGGTAATTTAGCGAAGTTTCAGGAGAATTGAATGGCTTTGATATCCCCATTAATTCACCTTGACATTCCCTCCCAAGTATGCCTTAATATTCCAAGGAGGATACCCCAATGAAAACGACTTTACTTCTTTGCTTTACATTCCTTGCGCTAACGGCACCTATTCACGCTGACTTAACAGCTCAGGATATTGAGAAAATCCGTTTTATTATCAAAGAAGAAGTCACCGAATCCGAGAAACGGATGAAAGAACACGTTTCTCAAGAAATAAAAACTATCAACGTCAAAATTGAGGAAATGGATAAGCGATTGAACCTAATATCTAACTTAGTCATCGCTTTAATTGCCTTAATTATCATCGCTGTCGGTATCCGTCAAATCGTCATCGCGTGGAAAAGCAGAAAAGACCAAGCACTTGACAAACAGATTCAAGACCTCAGACAGGAAATCGAAACACTCAAGCAACAGCGCATTGTGAACCCCTAACCCTCTCACCCGCTGCGTATCCTCTACTTCCGCCGCTTTCTACCTATCACGATGGAGACTTCTCACCCCCGCCCCTCTGCAGATCCTCATCGCAGACAATCGGATCCACCGTATACCGACAAAAGTATGACTGCTAGGATTATTGGTTTTAGCACCTGCCGCGCGGTATTCAAAAAGCACTTGAAACAGTTCAGGTATTCGATTGTTTTTTCGGATAAAAAACTATAAAGGATATCCCATGGATTTACCAGTAGCAACTTGGGTTAAAATTATACACAAAAACTGTAGCAAAAAACATATTAATCTTTTCACGTTTTGCATTTCAATTGATATTCAGGCAGATTTTTGTTATAATTGAGTTTAATCAAGCAAGAAATTAGGAAATAATAGTATGAATTTGACTATCTATAATTGTAAAACCGACGGACTTTTTTGCCCAGTTTAAATAAAAATTGCTACACCTTTTGTAAAGGAACACCATGCAAACGTCTCATAAATATTTAGATCCGGTCGCGCTCTCTCGGATTGGGGGTATGGAACTTGTTGCACGCCTCGTCGTTGAGGGGTTCGTTACGGGTTTGCACAAAAGTCCGTATCAAGGATTTAGCGTCGAATTCGCAGAGCATCGGCAATATATGCCCGGCGATGAAATCCGCTATATCGATTGGAAAGTCTATGGGAAATCCGATCGGTATTACGTCAAAAAATTTGAAGAGGAGACGAACCTGCGTGCCTATATCCTTCTCGACACAAGTGCGTCAATGAACTACAAGCACACAGAGGAGGGATTAACGAAGTTTGAATACGGATGTTATCTCGCGGCGACACTTACCTATCTCATGTTGAAACAACGGGATTCTGTTGGATTGGCACTTTTCGACACAGATATTACGCAATACATCCCACCAAGGGGTGCAGCAACACATCTGCGTGCGATTATGACAGCCTTGGAAAACGCTACCCCTGGCCAGGAAACTGAGTTGAGCGGTCTTTTTCACGAACTCGCCAAACGGATTGTGAGACGGGGTTTAGTCATCGTTATTTCCGATCTACTTGATGAACCTTCACAGGTTATTTCTGCTCTGAAACACCTCCGCCACCAGAAACATGAAGTAATTGTTTTCCACCTACTCGATCCCGCCGAACTTACCTTCCCTTATACCGGTTCCGTCGTCTTTCGGGATATGGAAACAGGACAGACGCTTTCCACCCAAGCCGATACCTTGAAAGCGGATTATCTTGAAAAGCTGAACCAGTTTATTCAGAGTTATCGTCGTGGTTGCGGTGCAAGTCAAATTGACTATGTTCAAATGGATACAGCAACACCGTTTGACTACGCGTTGTCTGAATATTTGTCCCGCCGAAAGTAGATATCGTCCGAGATATTTGGCTCTGGCGATTACATTCTACGCAGATACAGACATACGTTTAACAACAACAAGCGTTAAATCATCATACTGTTCTGCCTCTTCAACAAACCTATTAACGTCTTCAACAAGGTGTTGAATCACTTCCTCAGCGGTGCATTCGATGGGTACTTGGGAAGCCACCTCTTTTAAACGTTCTGCTCCGTACATCTCTTCCTCAGCGTTGAGGGCTTCAATTAGACCATCCGAATGGAAGATAAGGACATCGCCTTCTGCTAAATCAAAAGCGACGGATTCATACCGAACGCTTTTCATACTACCGAGAGGTAGGTCACTGCTTTCAATTTCAATGATTTCAGTACCTCTCTTAAGAATCGGATAAGGTTGTCCACCGTTGGCATAATCAACACGCTTCTCGGATTCATTAAGGATTGCTAAGTTGAGCGCAATAAAACTGGGACCGTACATTCGGGGTGCTAATCCTGCGTTGAGGTCGGTGAGGATGACATCTGCATCGGATCGGAATCTGGCGACTTCATGTAGCATGCCGTTCGTGAGCACTGCATTCATGGCACCGCGTAATCCTTTGCCTGCAGCATCCGCCACAGCAATAGCCGTCTGTCCATTAGCAACGGTCACATAATCGTAAAAATCTCCGCCTACCTGCGTTGCTGGGACCGACATTCCGGCAATATCAAAGCCTGCTGTATCCGGTGATTCTGTGGGCAGGAGACCCATTTGAATGTTTTGTGCTTCGTCCAACTCAGCGCGGATGCGTTTTATTTCCGCCTCCTCTCTTTCCAACATCTCGTTGCGAAGTTGCGTGGTGTGCCTTCGATTGATAATCAAACGACCAACAAGAGCAAACACAATAGTCACAAACATGAGTGTAGGGAGATACGTTCGCCATTGTGTCCAAAAAGGCGATGGGATATCAAAATCAACCATGGCAGGTGGCTGTGTGTAGGGCCAGTCTTCGCGGAAAGCCTTGGCAATGAAGGTGTAGGTACCTGCTTTGAGTCCGGTATACCGGACGCATAGAACGCCGTTTTGGTTTTTAAATTCCTGTTGAACATCATCATTGTGCGTTGTCTGTTGCGTCGCCAACCCAGAGGCGGGAAACCATTTGTCAGATCTAAGACCGGAACCGACGGGCAAAAGTGCGAACTCCTCCGCTGAAATCTTTGTCCATCCAGTGCTATCCAATCCGATTAATTTAAATTCATAGGAGAGCCGTTCGCGAAGCGGGCTGATACCGCGTACATAGATGGAAATATGCTTATTTCCACGTGCGGGTAGGGCAATACGAGATGAGAGTTCAGTGTAGGTTTTATCAGCCTGTAGAGCAGTAAGTCGATAAAATGGAAGTCCACCGCGCGTCGGTGTATATTGTGTAACGCCGCCTTCAGTTGCAAACCAAATATCTTTGTTAGAAGACTCATAAATTTTCGAGATGTTATTATGCGCCAGACCGTTTTTTGTAGTGAGAGATATGAAGGTTTCACCATCGTATCGGACAGTGCCACCGCCCTTTGTTGCGAACCATATACTCCCACTACTATCCTCAATTACATCGCGGACGTTGTCAACGAGAAATCCCTCTTTTCTGGAACCCCGAGATGTATTTTTAGTCGTATACGCCGTGAGTTCTTTCCCATCGTAGCGTATTGCCCCACGAGATGTTGCGAGCCAGAGATCACCTTCATGAGAAATCAGGGACGCGTTCACTGGTGCAAGCTCAATGTCCTTAGTTGTGATTAACTCCTTGTCAAGATATGTCTTGAGCGCATCTGGAAAGAGGAAAGTGACTTTTCCATACATTTCTCTCGGGTGCTGCCACACTCCGAGTGGTGCGGTACTAGAATTCCGCTTCAGCACGACAGGTTTGTTCGGATCAGAGACATTCCAGCGTATCAACTTTCCTGTCACGGCGTTGTAAAACCACTTGCCCCGTGATGGGATTTCCAACATCTTCGTCACTTTAATCAGATGCGGAAGGGTCTCGGGCTTAATATCTACAGACGTTGAGGGTTCAATCGTTTTTGGATAGGACTCCACCTTTCCATTCTCATAAAGCACCCACAATTTGTCGTTAGCATCTGTGTGCAAGCCATTTATAGGGGAGTCAGCGTGCTCTATCTCTAAGGCTGTTTGAAAGGGAATTCTCTGGAATCGGTTTGTAAGCCATAACAAACCTGTCGCATCTACTTTGAAGATATGTCCGCCGAAAGCAATCCATGGATGTTCATCTTTGGTGACCAATAGATTCGGATTCTGATCAGACAGTCTCTCGACGCGTCCGTCTTTTGGCTTTATAAAGACAGAAACCTGATCGAAGAGCTCGTTTCTGTAGCGGAAGAACGTATATTTCGTAGCATTTCTTCCCAGTATCGGTTTGTTGACAAACCAGATGTATCCGTCAATTTCGAATATTTTTATAATGTCTGTCCAAGATGTAAAACGCGATTCGTTTCTAATTCCAGTGCCATGATTCTGAATAGCAGGTCTGGGATTAAACACTGTCACGCCGTTATCATGCCCGAACCACAAATCGCCGTTAATCGCTTCAAAAATCGCATGAATTCGGTCAATCCCAAGTTCACCTTCGGCACTATAAGGAATTAATTTAAGAGTAGAATCATATTGATGGACTTCACCATTCTCGTCAGTAAACCACAGATTTCCCCATACGTCCTCAATTTGAAAAACCTCCTGTCTGTTCCTGAATGTTTGCAATCGATAACCGTTCCACCATCTTGTGATATGACTATCGTTAAACCAGAGTCGTCCACTCGTGTCACTTTGGAATGAGGCTTGTCTGGGGGATCTATATCGTCCAAGGTCGCCTTGTTCTGAACGCAAAGGTAGAATCTGTTTAAAGGTTTCCCCATCATACTGCAGGAGAAGGTTATAGCCGCCAAACAAAAGATTCCCGGACGCATCTTCTGCCACCGCCTCAATAGCACCGACTGTATAAAGGTCCGACATATCGTAACGCGTGAATCCAATACGCGCTGTTACGGCCCTCGTTGTATCACCTGCGCCATCACTACCGTCGGGTTGTACGTTTTCCGGACGTGTCTCACGAAAACTTAGAATTACACAACTCTTTTCGTTTGTGCCTTCACTACCGCCTAACCAGAGTGTTCCGTCTTTACTTTCAAAAACGACATTTATTGTGAAATCCGTTGAACCGAGCAAGTCCTCGCCTACGATTTCATTTGGTTGTGCTTGTGGCGGTCGTTGGACATCTGGGGCAACGTATTTCGTCAGTCCCTGATTTTCACTAACCCATACGTCGCCCTTCCTGTCAACAATTAGGAAGTTTCCAGTTCCAATCAGTTCTATCGAAGTTCCATCAAAACGACTGACATGACCCGTTTTTTCTGAATCATTGCGCGTAAGAAACCAGATATGTCCCCACTTGTCTTCAACGATTTGCCGCGTCCGTCCGAGCAGTGCTCCCGCTTGAACACCTGTTGATGGCATTTCCCCTGAAGTGATCGGGGAAGCCGTGTAGGGCACAAAAGTCGTATCGTCATAACGACTTACACCACCCCCATCGGAACCTAACCAAATCACACCTCGACTGTCCTGAAAAACAACCGGGACTATAGGTCCTACAAGACCATCAGCAACAGTATAGGTTTCCAGCTGCTCGAGAGCTGCGGAGGATTGAATAAAAGCGATGGAGAAGCAAAGTATTAATATAAATGCGAATTTTATCAAACTATTCACTACAAACTCCCTTTAACAGTTCAAAGAAAACTTAGTATGTCTGTATGAAATAAACTGGATTCGAGAGATATAGCCATTGAATTATTTAGACCAAATATGTAAGAAAAATCAAAAAATACTTTCGCTTTGTAGAAAAATAACACATTTGAGAAGTAAAGTCAAGAAAAATCGGACGTATTGACCTCTAAAAAAAATTATGATACAATGGAAGCATCAACAGCATAGACAACGGACTTGAAGGCAATAAGCGTGACAAAGGAGAGAATAGATGAAAACATATCGGGTCGGAATTTTGGGATGCAGAGGACGTGGAACGGCAGCAGCACGGGCATACCATGCCCACCCACGTACAGAAATTGTCGGACTTTGCGATTTGATCGAAGAACGCCTCAACACTCTGGGTGACGAGGTCAATGTTACAGCAAGATTTAGCGATTTAGACGAGATGATTCAGCAGACACAACCCGATATCGTCGCGATTCCCACCGGTACAGAATTTCATTATGATCTATGTATGCGTGTGCTGGAACACGGCGTCAACATTGAGGTCGAAAAACCGATGTGTGTAGACCTCGTGCAAGCGGATGCTGTTATCGCTAAGGCAGAAGCAAAAGGCGTGGAAATAGCGGTGCATCACCAAGGGAGAGTCGGTGCATCTATGCAGGCAATCGCGAGCGCTTTTAATGCGGGACAAATCGGCGAACTACGCTACATGTACGGCAGTGGAAAAGGCTACTATGGCGGCTACGGCTTGATGAATATCGGCACGCACATGCTCAATAACATGTTGCATTTCGGGAAACGTTGTGAAAGCATTGTGGCACACCTGACGACAGGTGGAAAATCGATCACACCTACAGATGTTGTGCCATCTCCCAGTGGTATGGGGACAATTGCGGGTGAATACATCACCGCAACACTGCAGTATGAAGGTCATGTTACGGGTACGCTGCTCCAACACCGATTCGGCAAAATGGATACAGACGCATACTCTATGGAACTATACGGTACCGAGGGGAGACTCCTCTGGAAAAGCGGCGGCGCATGGTGGCTACCAACACCGCATTACCTACCTGATGGAACACACGACCAGTGGGAAACGTTAGAACTTATCTATCCTGAACATTACGATCCCAAAGGCAGTGCATCGGAAGCGGATTATTGGTTCGTGGAGGAATATGTCAACGCCTTGGACGACAGCAGGTCTCATGAGTGCAGCGGGACAGAGGGACGACACATTATTGAGATGATGATGGGTATCTTTGAGTCGGCGGCTTACGGCACTCGCGTTAATCTTCCACAAGCCGATCGGCGACATCCGTTATTACGGTGGCGCGAGGAGTCGGGGTTAGACGCACCAGAAGAGATGCCACGAGCGTACGGAGACTGGCTGACGTTAGAATCCGATAGGATTAGTTAGCCTTTAAAAGTAGTAGACACACTCCGTGTGCGGTAGTCCAACCAAACAACCCGGCGCGCTTGGATGAAGTTTAAGAATTTAAATCGGTAATTTTTTTTGGATGCCCCAACTTGTTGGGGACGCGGGTCAGCGAAAGAGTCCCGAACAAGTTCGGGCGTCCGGATGCTGGAATATTACCGAATTATTTATTTAATCTTCATGAAAGCGCGCCTACAATGTACGCGGACATGCCTACATTATTTGCGCCATAACTGCGTTTGTTTGCAATCCTGCCTCACCGGTACATCGGATCGGTTCACCCGTTTTGAGATGATTAAGGAAATCTTGAACCAGCCCCGTATGTGTATGTGGAAAAGGGGTCTGATGCATCTCAACCAATCCCTCTGATTCCGTCTCAAGTGTCAGGTTCCCCGAATTCAGCGGAGAACATCGTAAAGCACCCTTCGTGCCGTAGACCTCAACATCGTCAATCGAAACACCGACATTCCAGTTGATGTTAGCAACGGCATGTGCACCGCTCTCGAAACGGAGTGTAAACACGGCGGAATCATCGGTTTCAATATCCAGATGTACGGCTTCTGCACACCCTTGGACAGACGCTATGTCTCCCATCAGATATTGAAGTAGCGAGATACGATGACTGCCGAGATCCATCAAAACACCGCCGCCGCTTATTTTGGGGTCCACCCGCCAGCTGCTTAAGTCGGATCGAGTTGGGTCATAAAAACCGGTATGATTGACCCGTGCAAGCACTACCTCACCAATAGCACCCTCATCCATTAACGCTTTCATCTTCACTATATTTGGATAGAAGTTGCGGTAATAGGCGAGCATCAAGGTAACACCAGCATCGTGGCAGGCATCTATCATGCGTTGACATTCATCCACCGTCATCGCCATCGGTTTCTCACAGAGGATGTGCTTACCGGCTTGCGCAGTTCGGATCGTTTGCTCACAGTGAAGATATGGGTGGGTTGCGATGTAGATCGCATTGACTTCGTCGTCTGATAGAAGATCGCCTATGTCGGCGTAGGCACGTTTCGCGCCGTGTCTCTCGGCAAAGTCTTCTGCTTTGGCACGGTCTCGCCGCATCACAGCAATAAGTTCTGAATCATCAACGCTATAGAGGGGTGGTCCGCCTTTAAATTCAGCGACATTTCCACAACCGAGTATTCCCCATCTGAGTGTTGCCATGAAAAGCACCCTTCTTTCTGTAGAAACGACCCCCTGGTCGCGACACACAAACTACAAAACTTAGATGAACAAAACACTAAGGAGAACCGTTGTCATCAGCGTCTTCGGTTATACCTAAACTTTGCTCAAATGCTTCAAGACTCGGTGTCTGCATTGCCTCTCGGCGCAACTGCTTGAGACGCTGAACTGCGTTGATACGCTGAAGCGTTGTCGCCACCGTTTGCAAGTCGCGTGCGTTGAAACGCACTTCTAAGTTTTCAAGGATACCCTCAATAAGGCTTTCTCGCGCCCCTTGTTGTAGGAAATGCTGAACAACCGATGACTCTTGCATGATCGCCTCCATTATCGTTTCACTAATGGTTGAATAGTCAAATATTAACCCGCTCAAGATCGCTAAATCCGTGAGATAATCCGCCTTTGACACGGCATCCTTGCGAAGGCAATGTCTGTACTGCCCTTTCCATTCTCCTTGACGAGTCGTTATTATAGTTTATCATATACTAACTGAGTGCGTCAAACAATTTTGGTTGTCTATTGAATAACGGACAGAAACCTGATAGGATATTGGAAAAAGAAAAACAAGAGGATGGACAATGGCAAACAATACAACACTTGAGAGAATCCACCCTTTTTTCATTGTCAAAAACTTGGTGGAATCAATCAACTTCTACAATCAAAAACTCGGTTTTGAGACAGATCTACTCATCCCAGAAGATGATCCGTTTTTTGGGATTGTGTGTCGTGATAACGTGCGGATTCTTCTGAAACATATCGCTGAGGATATTCATCCAGTTCCAAATCATACTCGGCACGAGTGGGCAAGATGGGACGCTTTCATTCTGGTTTCGGATCCAGACGCGCTGTTTGCTGAGTATCAGTCTCGTGGGTTGGAATTCCACGAAACGCTCGCGGACACCGATGATGGTCTACGTGCCTTTGAACTCAAGGATTATGATGGGTATGTGTTGTGTTTTGGGAAGCCGCTTTGAGAGGAGTTAAGATGCTAATTGTCTGAATCGCGGATTACACGGATTATGCAGATTTACGCGGATAAGAGGGAATGCTGAATTGAATCACACTTTTTTGAATTTCCTGTTTTACAATAGTATTTAAGATTGCGTGGTTGTATGGACTCGCACACGTTCCCGATCCCTATAGGTCTATGCCTAATAACCTTTCAGATCAATCACCTTATCGTAAACAGATAACGCTTTCTCCACTTCGCCCTTCTGAACATGGAGATATCCAACTGTAATCCAAGCCGCCGCTGCCAAGTCTCTATTACTTTCCTCAAATACCTCAGCGATAGAACCCCACTTTTCAATGGCATCATTAATTTTCCCAGCAGATTGCAACCTATAGGCAGCAGCTATAGCTCTATCTATAGTAGATGCATTATCATCTTCTTCAACCTTTTCTATAGACTTTTTAATTTGTAAGAACTCTTCAGGTTCTTCACCTTGAGCAATTTTAGCCACTCTAACGATAATCTCAGGATTTCCCAGTACCGGTTTAGTATTTTTTCTGCTAATCAACCAGAGCTGCGTGGTCCCCACCAGCAATGTGCAAATACCAGCAAGAATTGATACAATACGTACAATGCCAAGAATATGATCTTGGAGAATAAAGGTCCAAATACGACTAAGAATTTTACCTTTGCCAGTGGAAACATTTCCTCTATCTGTGCTATTAGAGACATTGCTTTTCTCGTCTAGAACAACCTTATCTGATTGTCCAGACTCTATTGCCTGTTTCGTCTCAGTAACCTGCTGTTCACACTCTGTAGCTTGTTTCGTTTCCACCCGATATCTCCTTCTCTACCGTACATAGATAACCTGCCCATCAAAAATTGCTAAATCTCCGCTACAAGTCATAGGTTTCGATCCATTTCTGATACGCTTCATTCTGTGCCATTCAGTTCTTGAATCCGTTTCTGTATATAAACTTTAATTTCTTCTTCCCCGTGATGTTCTACAATTTGTAAGGCAGTTTGGAAATCCATTTTCGCACCTTCAATGTCCTCCAAGGCTACCTTTGCATTGCCCCGATTGATATATGCCTTGAAATGATCTGGATTCAGCCCAATAGCTACATTATAGTCCCCGATTGCAGCTGTATGTTGGTTAAGCTTTGACATCACATTACCTCGATTGTTGTAGGCCTCGGCGTAATTTGGATTAAGACGAATCGCCTCATTATAGTCATCAAGTGCTAATTCAGGTTGATCCAAAGACCACCTCACGACTCCTCGATTGTTGTGGGCTTCAGCTTGATCCCACTTCAGTCCAATTGCCGTGTTATAGTCATCAAGCGCTGATTCATACTGATTCAAAGACCACTTCACAACTCCTCGATTGTTATAGGCTTCAGCAAAATATGGATTAAGAATAATTGCCTTATTACAATCAACCAGTGCTAATTCAGGTTGATCCAGAAATAACCTTGCAACACCGCGGCTAGTATAGGCTTCGGCATAATCCCTTTTGAGACGTATCGCTTCATCATAAGCGGATATACTTCTTTGAATAATATAATGATTCGTATAATCTGCTATAGATAACTTTTTGGCTGACCAAGGTAACCTTAGAGAAAGAGATGTGTCATAAGCGTAAACAGAATGGACCTCCGCCTCTATAACCTCCTGCATCCAGAGACCTCCCACAGCAAACCACGCCCCAGCCGCTAAATCGTTATCAACCCCTTCAGCAATATTAGCGATAGAACGCCACTTTTCAATAGCATCTTCAATTCTTTCTACTTGTTGTAACCTATAGGCCTCAGCTACAGCCTTATTTATGATAGATGCCTTAGGCTCATTTTCAACCTTTTGTAGCGATTTTTCAACTTGTGAAAGTCCATTAGACTCAGACTGTGTAGATTGAATGATCTTGACGATATCTTCACTGCTTAATTCCAATTCTATAATGTTAGAACGATTTGTAGCGATACCGATAAAAAGTGTACCAATAGCCGCAAGAATTACACCTACAGATATAATAACATCTATAGGACGTTGAAGAAATAATACCCAAACACGTTTAAGAATTCCGCGTTTGCCAGTGGAATCATTTTCACCAATCGTGTCATTGGATGCATTATTTCTCTTGTCCAAGACAACTTCTTCTGATTGCTCAGATTCTACCCTCTGTTGTTCATGTTTCGTTGATTGTTTTGTTTCCACTCAATGCCTCCTTCTCTATCGTGCATAAATAGCTTTCTCACCAAGAACAGTCAACGGTTTCCTGCCTCAAGTTATAGACTTCGGTCCATTTCTCATTTGCTTCATTTCATGTCATTAAGTCCTTGAATTTGTCGTTCTACCTCAGCTTTGAGACGCGCTTGCTTTTGCTGTGTTGCAAGCTTTACTGCAGTTAGGAAATCCGCGATCGCGCCATCAAGGTTATCCAGTTCTATATGCGCAAGACCTCGAGCGGCATAGGCTTCTGTATAATCAGGCATTAGATGGATTGCTTTTTTATAATCAGCAATAGCGGATTTATACTGTCCAAGAGCCGACTTTACACGCCCTCGATTGGTGTAAGCAACCGCATAATCCGACATTAAATCAATTGCTTTGTTACAGTCCTGAAGTGCCGATTCATATTGACCAAGAGACAACTTCGCCAGACCGCGACTGCTGTAGGCTTCGGCATAATCTGGTTTTAACCCGATTGCCACATTATAATCCTCAAGTGCCGATTCATACTGCTTCAGAGAATACTTCGCATTGCCACGATTATAATAGACTTGGTGTAAAAAATCAGGTCTTAAGTCAATAGCTTTGTCATAGTCTTTGATAGCTTCCTCAAATCGGTTAAATACTGTTTTAACAACACCTCGATTGTTATATGCCTTAGCATTATTCTGTTCGAGATGAATGGCTTTATCGTAAGCAGCGAGAGTCTTCTTCCATCTCGCTTCCTTTTGATGGAGATATCCAACGGCAAACCAGGCTCCAGCAGCTATATCATTAATTGTTTCTTCAACAACATTAGCGATAGAACGCCATTTTTCGATAGCCGCATCAATTCTGCCTGTCTGTTGTAATCTATAGGCATCAACTATAGCTTGATCTATGGCAAATGCCTTAGGATCCTTTTCAATCTTTTGTAAAGTTTTTCTCAGTTTCAAAGATTCTTCAGATTTTCCGGGTTGGACGAGTAGGCTGATGTCTTCACCAGTTAATGTCCCCGTTAGATGAATCGTGTTAGGGAGAATTACTTTGAAAATTACTGTAAGGACTGCGGCAATACCAAGAAGCAAGGTACCCGTGCCACCTGGATTTTGAAGCACATATGCCCAAACACGCTTAAAGATCCTTCGCATGACAGCAGCAACATTTTCACCAGATGTATCATCAGATGCGTTAATTTTCTCGCCCAAAGTAGCTTCCTCTGATTGATCAGATTCCACACTTTGTTTCGTTCGTATTTCCTGTTTCTCGCGCTTAATTGGCTGTTCCGTTTCCATTTCAGACTTCTTTCTCCACAGCACATGATAATCTTTTCATACCCAAAAATCACATACGCCTTCATAATTTAAATAAAACGGGTTAGCACTTTAAGGTTATTTAGCAAGTTTTGTGCCGATTTTTCGTAAAGAAGCACAATATTTGCGTCAAATCTCTGAAATTTCGAGTAGGCTACGTACATTAACCCTCTAAAACACAAGTGTTCACTAAGTTTATCAAAAAGTGTGTCAGCGTTCATATTTTTCTATAGAAACCGCTTCGTTGAGAGGATGAGGATCTGTTTGTAACTTTTTCCTATTGCCAACACGTAAAAATTGAATGATATATTGCAAAAATTGCATATATCACACAAAAATTGCGTCATTGGATATTAGCATTTTTTGGAAGGGAAAATGAGGAGGTAAGGAAACCTCGCCTGCAAGGATTATGATGGGTATGTGTTGTGTTTTGGGAAACCGCTTTGACGGAAGGTGTAATTGTCTGAACCGCGGATTTGTTAAATTAATTCATGTTTGATAATGAGACTCTCAGGGTCCCTCGTTCCTAAAAAAACCCAAGATCTTTTTCAGCGAATAACATCACGAACGCTATTTACTCCTTTCACAGTAGAAAGGATATCACAAGTAATCTTGTCGATTTTGTTAGCAAAGATTAATAAACAACGGTTGCAAATTAGGTTTTTACGTTGTGAATCAAGAACGGCTCGATTAATATCGCTTTCGTTGTGTGCTAAAATCGACAGAATTACGAATGATGTTAGGCAATTTTGGCAACTAATACCCGATTTCTGAAGCATACCAGACAATTCATCGGAGGCTGGATGTTGTTGAGATAATAAATGAGGCGTCGTAACCCCACACGGTTCAGAACATAGCATATTATACTGGTAAAGTAACTTTACCAGTTCATCAAACGTTAGTGAAGAACCTATAATACCAGCAAAAAAGTAGGAAGTGCGACATTTATTACATAGAGCCGCATTTTTAGGGGGAAATTCTCCCAAAAGTGATCTCATCAATCTTCTAAACATAGGAAACTCCTGATTCTGTGATAGCACCCACACGCTAAAGCGTGGGGCTTCGGTTTCATAGCAACTGCGGTTTTCCCAAAGATCTGCCGTCTTAGTGTCGCTCCACCCGCGGGCATTTTGCTTGTAAGAAACAAGGTTATGGTATTTAGGCTACTGCTATCCCTGCCCGCAATATATTTATCGCAGCGTTGACATCTCTATCGTGGCGTGTGCTGCATTCTGGACATGACCATTGCCTATCAGAGAGAGAAAGATTTTCGTTGTGATACCCACAATCTGAGCAAGGTTTTGATGTCGCAGTCCATTGACCCACTTGTTTCAACAAACGATTATGTTTGCTACATTTATATTTCAATATCTCAACAAACTGGTAGAAGGCGAGGTCAGAGACCTTGCGTCCCCACAGACGCTTCATGCCGTCAAGGTTCAGTGTTTCAATGGCTATTGTATCAAAGGTCTCGCAAAGATACGTAGCAAGTTTCCAATGAAAGTCTTTGCGCTGATTCGAGATCTTCCTATAGAGGCGTGCGACTTGTCTAACCGCACGCCACCAACCATTAGAACCTTTTTGCTTGCGACTCAATGCTTTGTTGAGATTACGGAGTTTCGTCAAGGACTGTTTCAAAGGTTGCGGATGTTGTATTTTCTCACCCGTGCTCAGGGTCAAGTAAGCGTCTTTCATACCGAAGTCTGCCCCAACGCTCTGACCTGTTGTCGGTAGGGATTCGGTATCCGTGAAATGCGTTGTGATACAAAGCCAATAGTCACCGCAGCTATCACGTTTTATCGTTACGCGTCTGATAGAACCATGACACTCACGGTGTTTGAAGAACGTGTAAGGAACACGATCCAGTTTCCATTTACCTGAATCCCATTTACGAAAAGTAATCGTAATACGATTATCTTTCAGCTGCCAACCCGCATGACTCGGAAAGGTAATAGACTTAAACTTACGCCTTGTGCTAATTAGATTTTTTGTAGAGTTGTGTTTATGCGAGGACGAGGTCTTTGAGTTTCATCAAAGGTCGTCCGAGCGACTGATTCAAGAAAGCACCGAGCAGACAGGCACCGAACTTATTGCTCATGCGGGTCTGAACCCCCCAATGCGTCCGCGCACGCAGACAAGCGACAGAAAACTGTTGCGTCAGTTGACTGAGTGTCGTCTCAATGCGTCTACGCAACCGCACTTGAAGTTTGCGAAATGTCTCAGGATATTGCTGCTTCTGATTGCTTCGGTGTGTCGCAAATACACACGTGTTTTCGGTTTCGAGGAGTTCTCGCTGCAGGGACTCCGAAACGTATCCTTTGTCCCCGAGAACTATCGGATACCGACCCCCTTGAGAAAGCACACCGAGCACCTCTCGGTCATCTATATCTGCCGAGGCAATCGCAAAATCAACAGGCACCCCGTCAACCGTGGTGATCAGATGCCCCCGAAATCCAAAGAACGTTCCGAGACTTTTCGTCGCACAGTGTCCATAAGTCGCAAGCGTCCCTGAAGCATCCGCCCATTTCAGATCCGACTTTGATGCCTTCGCACGCTTGAAGTCGCAGATCGGGATTGGGAAAGAATCCACGAGAAACACATCCGTCTTGGGAAAGTAGTCCGTCAGTGCCTGACGCAGCACTTCACTCGCCGTCGAAAGATTGCGCCTGCGTCGATTAAAACGAGACCTTTCGGGTAAGCACGGGAAAAGCGTTCGTAGTTCAACTTTTAGACGTCGATACCCCGAATGTTCGCTGTCCGCTCCGATATATTCAAGCAACCAAGCGATCGTGAGAATATCAGAATCTGGGCAATCGGGATTTCGCCCGGGTCTGTGATCTTCAGCATTTGGAAAATGGGCATCATAAACTGTTTGCATGATCTTCTGAACCACACCTGCGACGGTGGGGAGCGTGCGAGGTTTATTTTTCAGTTGCAACGCATAGTGTTCTAAAGTAGACTGTAACTCCATCCTTATGCCTCCTTTAGAGTCTGTGTTTACCTCATAAGGATAACATAAGGGTGGACTTATTCAAACATCGAAACTAATTAGCACAAGTCGTTAAACTTATGTCTTGGTTTGATATGCGGTCTACCACCGAGTTTATTGAAAAAACGCTGATATGCCGCGTCAATACGTTTGAGTTCTTCTTGGATCGCTTGACTCGGCAACGCATTCCAATGTGGATGTGTCGTCCCCTTGAGTTCTGTAAGGTGCGCGGACATTGCATTATAGTTCGCATACGCCAGTCCGTCTTTATATCGTTGGCGTTGCCACTCGTGGAAATACTTATGCACTTGCCACATATCGTCAAGCAAGTTGCCAAGACGTATTGTATTCGATTGACTGCTAAACTTATACTTATAGGTTTTCATGGCACATCAAGTATCAAGTTTTAACCCCTGCAAAGTAGGTAGGCAGACACGTAACCTTGCGGTTACGCTTTGCTTGTCTGCCAACTTGATACTATTAATCATATCATATTTTTTGGCATTTGTCGAATCTTTTTGATACTACAAACCTAACCCCCGCCTACATCCCCAAGCTAAAGCATGGGGTCTTGGCGGGAAAATTGATAAAGCGAGGTTTAACCTTCTTTATTCTTAATATATTTATTTTATGTCATTAAGTTCTTGGAGTCGTCGCTCTATCTCAGTTTCGAGATTCTCTTGGCTTCGCTGTCTGGCAAGTTACAACGCGGTAGGATCAATGTCCACCGAGGGAGAACGCGATGTAGATGTGCCCTGTTGTGATTCGACCTTGGAAGGAGTGACAATCTCGTCTGTGCTATCAGACGAATGGGTTTCCTGAGATATGGAAACATCATTCGTTTGCGCTAACAGAGTTGTCCCATCCGCCCCAAACATGACAACCGTCGTTATTACAACCCAGCACCACACTTTAGAAAATCTTATTACAGAGCTCTTTCTCACTGGAAATCTTTTATCACCACTGCACATAAAAGCTTCTCGTTAAGATTTGAACGTCCTGTATCAGAAAGTCATATATTCCTATAATTATTAAATAATATAATTAAATTCTGTTAAAACTTGCCTTAATTACTACGATATAGCAAGTTTTGTGCCGATCCTTGTAAAAAATCAAAATATTTCTGTTAAAACTTTGGAATATCATATATATTTCACCATCAAAAACCCCATTAAACATAGGAACCCACTCAGTTCATCAAAGAGTACATTAATATTTACATTATCTTAAAGACACATCTCACTGCGGACAGAGAAATCTGTTTGTAATCCTTTCGCTACTGCAAAAATGCAAATATTGCAGTATAATTTGCATAATCTGTACGTATTTTGCATAAATTGTGACCTTGGCTACGGACATTTTTTTAAATGTAATAAAGGGAAAAACTGCACCTACGAACACTCTTCGGATCGTTTGAGCTCCCTATCCCGAACAAGAATGTAATACAAGGAACGGAAATGTAAAGCGAAGACAAATTTTGCCGCGTATGGGCAAAATTTAGTCTATTCCCAGATTAAATCCGGGTGTCCAGATGTAAATTATTGGAAAACTATACCTCCATTCGTCCAATACATCTCCGCTTGAAAACTTACTCAAAGCACAGTATAATAGCGCAAACTTGTGTGAAGAAGCGATGGAAGCGCAAACAGGCAAGGACTATAGCAACGAAACGGTCTGGGAAAAGTACTAACTACAGCACATCAGCAGGAATAGGAATGACTAACGGAAACGGAAAGCAGAACTTTGTTAAACTGCATATTCTACTGATTGGGTTGGCACTCGTCGCCTTTAATAGTTATTGGTGCCTGATGGGAACAGAGGTGTGGCACTCTACCCAACTGACGATTGCCTCGCTGTTTTTTAACGCGGTTTTTACTCTGCTTGTTTTCGTGCTTGTCAACCTATTTTTTCAAAGGTTCGTGCCGCGTTTAGCGATGTCGCAAGCAGACCTACAAACCATCTATGTCATGGTAGTGATGGTATCAACGATCAGCGGACATACCATGATGGGCTACCTCATCCCTGTCCTCACGCATACATTTCAGTTCGCGACTCCCGAAAATGAGTGGTTATCGCTTTTTGGAAATAGTATCCCCAATTGGATTGCAGTTAAAAGTCCGCGTATCTTAGACGGATTTTACAACGGAGATTCTACTCTCTATAATTCTGCTACGCTAAACGCATGGATATCACCGGTGCTGGCATGGTCAAGTTTTGTTATCGCACTCTGGCTGACGTTGTTAGCGGTAACGGTCTTTCTCCGTAAGCAGTGGACGGAAAACGAACGTCTGAACTATCCGATCGTTCAACTTCCGTTGGCGCTGACAAGCAATCCGAAACGCTTCTTTACCTCGCCGTGGATGTGGCTCGGCTTCGCGATTGCGGGGAGTGCCGAACTGCTCAATGGACTGAGTTTCCTGTATCCAGAAATTCCTTCCTTACCTATTAGAAACAGAGTCCTTGGACAATTCAGTTCAAAGCCGTGGAGCGCGATGGGGCCCATCCGCATCTCCTTGTATCCATTCAGCATCGGGTTGATGTTCTTCACGCCGTTGGATCTCTCTTTTTCATGTTGGTTTTTCTGGTTACTGACCCGTCTCCAGATGGTAGTGACGGATATGTTCGGTGCCCGCAATATCTATAGGTTTGAACAGCAGACGGGTGCTTGGCTTGCTTTCGGATGCATCCCATTGTGGATGGGGCGACGGCACTATGGACGTATTATCCGTAAAGTTTTCGGGATCCCACAACGGCGTGACGATCCCGCGCCTGACGATTCGGGTGAACCGATGCGTTACCGTACTGCTGCTGTACTGTTCTCTGTAGGATTAATGTTCCTTTTCTTCTTTTGTTTTCAAATGGGAATGACCTTTTGGGCGATTGGACTCTTTTTCCTCTTCTACTTTCCGATGATTATCGGTATCACCCGTATCCGTGCCGAAATCGGTCCACCCCTTCATCAACTCATCCATGTCGATCCCGGGCGGACGATGGTCTTGGCGTTAGGCACACGTCGCTTAGGCACAGGTAATCTGTTGGGACTAACGTTTCTCTATCCGTTTGTCCGCTGTTTCCGCGCACACCCAACACCGAGTGAATTGGAAGCGTTCCGTCTGGCAGAAAGGACCCGCATCGGGTATCGGCAGCTTCTTATCGGGATGATTTTAGCGATTGTGTTCGGTATCCTGATAACGTTTTGGGCATATCTGCACGTCCTCCATGATATGGGAGCGGGAAGCAAAGCACGCGGCTGGATCATCTATATGGGGTGGGAAACATTCAACCGCTTACAAACGTGGCTTATGAGTCCGAGAGAGACCAGCGTCCCTGAACTCGGGGTTATCGGCAGCAGTTTCATGTTCACAATATTCCTAATGATTATGAAGATCCGGTTTCTGTGGTGGCCGTTACATCCTGCCGGTTACGTGTTAGTCAGTGGTACTGGAATGGGAAGGTTGTGGTTTACAATTTTTCTGGGTTGGTTAGCCAAGGCAATCGTGTTAAAGGTTGGCGGTGTGAAACTCTACCGACAAGCGATACCGTTCTTTTTGGGACTCATCTTAGGGGATTATACACTTGGGTGTATCTGGAGCCTCATCGGGTTGGTACTGGAGATACCGACCTATATTGTGTGGCATTGAGGTGGTTAGTTAATAGTTGTCAGTTATCAGTTGTCGGTTGTCAGAATATTGCTTTTGAATGAGACAGATCACCCCTTGCAAACTTCCCTAAAACACAGTATAATAGACGCAAACTTGTCCTGAGGTGCACTCAATTGAGCGACGTTCCGAAAACACATCCCCGATACCTTTCATTGAGCCTCCGAGATACCATCGTTGCTGGCGTAGAGCAAGGGATAACTTCCATCCATGGACTCATCGCGCACGGACGCGGAGAGGCTTTTGACTACCTCATCGGGGAAGCGACACAACCGTTCGCTGTTGAGGCCATCCATACAGCTGCGGCGATGCTCCTTCTGGCAGAACATCCAGTCATCTCTGTCAATGGAAATGTGGCAGCATTGGCACCTGAAGCACTCATCGAACTGGGGCAAGCACTGAACGCACCGTTAGAGGTGAACATCTTTCATACGGAAACGGGACGGGAACAGAGAATCCGAGAGCATCTGCTCAAGCACATAGCGAGGTTAGAAACGTCACCAGCAAAAGAAAGGGTCGGAGGCGCACCCGATGTGCTGATGCCTACAACAGAGGCACAACTCTCCTATATCGATTCCAATCGGAAGTTTGTCCATCCAGAGGGCATTTTTAAAGCGGACGTTGTTTTCGTGCCGCTTGAGGACGGAGACCGATGCGAAGCACTCCGAAAGATGGGCAAAGCCGTTGTGACCGTCGACTTGAATCCGATGTCCCGGACAGCACAGCAAGCGAGCATCACAATCGTAGATAACGTTGTGCGGGCACTACCGTTGTTATGCGAAGAGATTCGAGAATTCAGCGATCCCACAGCAGCAGACATTGTTGCCAGATATAGTAATGAAACGGTCTTAAAGAAAGCGTTAGAGCACATCAGTAGGTGCGGGAATGGCTAATAGTAATAGCAGACAGAATCTCGTCAAACCGCATATCCTACTGATTGGGTTGGTTCTCGTCGCTTTCAACAGTTACTGGTGTCTGATGGGAACGGAGGTGTGGCACTCTACGCAGTTAACGATTGCCTCGCTGTTCTTCAACGCGGTTTTCACCCTCCTTGTTTTCGTGCTTGTCAACCTATTGTTCCAAAAGTTTGTACCGCGTCTGGCAATGTCGCAAGCGGACTTGCAAACCATCTACGTGATGGTGGTGATGCTAACGACTATCAGTGGACACACGATGATGGGCTACCTCATCCCTGTCCTCGCGCACACTTTTCAGTTTGCATCGCCAGAAAATGAATGGATTCCGCTTTTTGGACACCACATCCCGACGTGGATCGCTGTCAAAAGCCCACGTGTTCTGGACGGGTTCTACAACGGCGACGCTACACTCTACACCTCCACCAATTTAAACGCATGGATACCGCCTGCATTCGCTTGGTCAAGCTTTGTCATCGCGCTCTGGTTGACACTGTTGGCGGTAACGGTCTTTCTTCGGAAACAGTGGACCGAAAACGAACGTCTGAACTATCCGATCGTTCAACTCCCGTTGGCATTGACGAGTGATCCGAAACGCTTTTTTACCTCACCGTGGATGTGGCTCGGCTTCGCACTTGCAGGGAGCGCGGAATTGCTTAACGGCTTGAACTATCTGTTTCCCGATATACCTTCGCTACCCATCAAAGGGGCAACCATCGGACAATTCAGCTCAAAACCGTGGAGTGCGATGGGACCGATTCGTATCTCCTTCTATCCGTTCAGCATCGGTTTAATGTTTTTCACGCCGCTGGACCTATCGTTTTCGTGCTGGTTTTTTTGGCTTTTCAGTCGCATCCAACTGATTGTAACAGACGCCTTTGGGGCGCGGAATATTTATCATCTCGAACAGCAGACAGGCGCGTGGATTGCGTTTGGATGCATTCCGTTGTGGATAGGTCGGCGGCACTATGGACGTATTCTTCGGAAGGTTTTCGGCATCGCACAACGCCGTGGCGAATCTGCCCCTGATGACTCGGGTGAACCGATGCGCTATCGTACAGCGGCGGGTCTGTTTACCGTCGGTATGTTGTTTCTTTTCTTCTTTTGTCATCAGATGGGGATGACCTTCTGGGCAATCGGGCTATTTTTTGTATTCTACTTTCCACTGGTTATCGGTATCACACGTATACGCGCGGAAATTGGACCGCCGTTGCATCAACTCATTTTTGTTGATCCGGGACGAACGATGGTCTTGGCATTAGGCACGCGCCGTCTCGGCGCAGCCAATTTGACGGGATTAACGTTTCTCTATCCGTTTGTCCGCTGTTTCCGCGCACATCCAACCCCCAGCGAGTTAGAGGCATTTCGCTTGGCAGAACGGAGTCGTATCGGGTATCGGCAATTGCTCATTGGGATGATTTTGGCGATTGTATTCGGCATTTTGATAACGTTTTGGGCGTATCTGCACGTCCTTTACGATATGGGGGCGGGGAGTAAAGCGCGCGGCTGGATTGTGTATATGGGATGGGAGACGTTTAACCGCTTGCAAACGTGGCTTGTCAGTCCACGGGAGACGAGTGTTCCTGAACTGAGCGTCATCGGCAGCAGTTTCATGTTCACGATATTCTTGATGATTATGAAGATCCGATTTCTGTGGTGGCCCCTGCATCCGGGTGGTTATGTCCTTGTGAGTGGAACAGGTATGAGCGGCTTATGGTTTCCGATCTTTCTTAGTTGGTTGGCGAAAGCGATTGTGCTGAAACTTGGCGGTGTGAAACTTTATCGGCAAGCAGTGCCGTTCTTTTTAGGACTGATTTTAGGAGATTATACACTTGGGTGTGTGTGGAGTTTGATTGGATTGGTATTGGAGATGCCGACGTATATTGTTTGGCATTGATGCCTGTCTGGGGTGCTTTAACCACCACTTCTCTCCTGACCTTTGTACTGTAATTGATACAATCGATGATATATACCACCCTGTTGCAACAACTCGTTGTGTGTACCAGTCTCCCGAATTTCGCCACGATGCATGACGATGATTTTATCGGCATTTTGGATAGTTGAAAGCCGGTGCGCAATAACCACCGAGGTGCGATTTTCCATCAAACGCCTGAGGGCATCTTCAATGAGGATTTCGGTCTCCGTATCAACACTTGAGGTTGCTTCGTCAAGGATAAGAATACTCGGATCGGAGGCTAACGCACGCGCAAAGGCAACTAACTGTTTCTGCCCAACAGACAATCCAGCACCATCTTCCTTTATCTCGGTGCCGTATACCTCTGGCATTCGCTGTACAAACCTGTCTAAATGCACATCTTTAGCGGCACGCTCTATCCGCTCTGATGAAATTGATGCATTCCCCAAACTGATATTTCGTTCAATCGAATCCGAAAAGAGGAAGATGTTCTGTTGCACAATACTGATTGCTTCCCGCAGTTCCTCTAAGTTCATCTCTCGAATGTCAACACCGTCAACTAAAATTTGTCCCTTATTAATGTCATAGAATCGGCAGAGCAGATTGATAATAGAGGTTTTTCCTGCCCCGGTATGTCCGACGAGTGCGACTTTTTCACCGGGTTTCACCCTGAATGAGACATTCCGCAGGACGTAGTCGTCGTCATTATAGGCGAACCAGACGTTACGGAATTCAATCTCGCCTTTCAGACTTTCAGCACCGTTTTTAGGGGCAGTAGAAACAACAGTTGGTTGCGTATCAAGCAATTGGAAGATGCGTTCGGAGGATGCCATCGCATTTTGGAAGATGGTATACTTTTCGCTCAGTTCACGGACAGGCCAGAAGAAACGCTCGGCATAGCGGATGAATGCGACCAATACGCCAAACGTTAGTGCACCCTGCACAATTTGTCCACCGCCGTACCAGATAATTACTGCTGTTGCGAGGGAAGCGGTTACCTCAATCAGGGGGTGGAAGATAGAAAAATAGAAGATGCTCCGAAGATTGGCAGCAAGGTACCTTCTATTGCGTTCATTAAATCGGAGATGACTTCGCCGTTCTTGTGCGAAAAGCTTCATTGTCGTCATACCGACGATGTTTTCCTGCAAGAAAGCATTGATGCGTGCAAGCTGCTTACGTTGTTCTCGAAACGCGCGACGTGAATAGATCTGGTAGACAAGCGTTGCAGCAAAGATGATGGGAATCACCGCGAATGTAACAAGCGCAAGCTTCCAGTTATAGAGGAGCATTGCCACCATAATCCCTAAGATATTCAGCAAATTGGCGAAAACGGTAATCACACCAGAGGAAAAGAGTTCATTGAGCACTTGGACATCACCCATGACGCGGGTCATCAAGCGTCCGACCGGATTTCGATCAAAAAACTGCACGTCTAAACGCTGTAAATGCGAAAAGAGGGTTTGCCGCATATCGTGCATGACGTGCTGTCCGATCATTTGCATTCGGTATTCCTCAAAGTAACTAAACACGAACTCGCCTATCAATCCCAATACAAGTAAAAAAGCGATCATGCTTAAGCTATCAAAAATCGCGAGCATACTTAATCCCTCCGAGATACCCGGAGCGATATGTCGGTCGATAGCGATTTGCATCAGGTAGGGTCCGACCAAGCGCGCGAGCGTATTTCCGACCATGAGGAATCCGATGATGATTAACTGGAATTTGTAGGGTTTGAGATACGCCACGAGGCGTTTCATCAGCACCCTGTCATAGACTTTTCCGAGGTCTTGCTCCTCATCGCTATATTCGTATAGGTCGCCTCCCATGCCAAACACAGGCGGATCCTCCTTTAAAGTTCCTCAAGTTCCTCTTGCAAGAGTTGTGTTTCGTAGATACCAGCGTAAATCCCGTTGTGTTCAAGTAGTTGTTCGTGCGTGCCTGTCTCAACAATGCTACCGTCATTGAGCACAATAATGTGATCGGCATCTTTGACGGTAGAGATACGATGCGAAATGAGAATAGTTGTGCGATCCTTCATAATTTCATCGAGCCGACTGAGAATAGTGTCTTCGGTCTGCGTATCAACATTTGCGAATGCATCATCAAGGACAAGGATTTTCGGTTTAATGATGATTGCGCGAGCGAGTGCGCTCCGTTGGCGTTGTCCACCTGAGATTGTTATCCCGCGTTCCCCAAGAAAGGTTTCCAATCCATCGGGAAACTCCTCAATTTGGTCAAGAAGATCTGCGGTGCGTGCTGCCTCTTTCACTTCTTCATCCTTCGCTATCTCAAGACCGTAGGTGATGTTATTCCGCAAATAGTCAGAGAAAAGAAAGGGTTCCTGTTCGACAAATCCAATATTGGAACGGAGGACGTTTAGCGGTATATCCTGAATGTCTACGCCGTCAACAAAAACAGTGCCGCGTTCTGCTTGCCGGATGCGCGGAATTAGATTGACAAGGGTGGACTTCCCAGATCCCGTCCCACCGACAATAGCAAGGGTCATACCGCGTTCAATTTTGAGGTTAATATCTTTTAGCACAGGCGGTCCATTGGGATACGCAAAATTAAGGTTTCGAAATTCAATATCGCCTTCAATACTTTTAATCCCCCAATTTACCTGTTCACCATCAAAGATTTCCGGTTTAACATCAAGGATAGCATTCATTCGCTCCATGGAAGCTGCGCCGCGTTCAAAAGTATTAACAATGAAGCCGAGGGTAATCATCGGGCGGACAAGCATCATAAGATAAGCACTGAACGCCACGAAATCACCGAACGTAATTTTTCCTTCCATCACATGGAGACCACCCATCCAGAGCAGCACGACCCCACCGATCCCCGGTAGAAATCGGAAAAGTGGAAAAAAGAATGCCATTAGTTGGATCTGTCGGTGGTTGCGGTCAACAAAATCATGATTCAGCTCTTGAAAGTGATCAATCTCACTCGATTCAAGCGTATATGCCTTAACAACGCGCACGCCGGATAAATTTTCCTGTACCTTGGTATTCAGAATTGAAAACCCCTCTTGGATGGCTTCGTAGCGGGCGTGTAATCGCTTTCCAAGGGAACGAATCAAGACGGCCAGTATTGGATAGGGCAGCAAAGCGACAACGGTCAGGGAAGCATCAATATGCAGCATAATAGCAACCGCAAATCCGAAAAACACTATGGCATCGGCGGTATACATAACAGCACTGCTGAGCACCATTCGAATGGAGTTGAGATCGCTGGTTGCGCGCGTCATCAAATCACCGGTGCGAACGTCATCGTAATAGGCAGCGGAAAGTTTTTGGAGATGGAGAAAGAAGTCGGCTCGGAGGTGAAATTCCATTTGTCGCGCGACTCCATGGATAGTGCGTCGTTGGACGAAGCGTAGGATTCCGGCAAAGAGCGCGACCGCAAAAATGAGGAGTGCGAAAAAGAGGATGCGTCCAGGGGATACCGTAAAGTCTGGCTCTTTGAAAGCGCGTTCTAACTCGTTAAAAATCATCTCAAGGATTATGGGGCTGATGAGGAGTATCCCATTCGTCAGAATTACAAGAAAGAAACTGATTACGATGGCGTATCTATACCGAATGAAATACTTCTTGAGACCGAGTAGACTGCGAATGGTGGTGCTCCTTTCCAGCAAGCGTGTCTTGTGGCGGGGTATACATTTAATATTTTGACGTAAATCTTGGATATCTGTTTAATCAAGTTTCAAGGTGGTCGGTTGTCAGTTGTCAGTTAAGAAGTTATGCTGTAATAATTCGCAACATCCTGAAATATTTCACGTTGGAATTGATCGTTACAATCCACGCTCTTAACCGACAACCGATAGCCGATAGCCGACAACTACAAAAAATATATTTGACATCATTTGTTGTGCAGTTTATGATATTCAAAATGGACTCTATCATAGGAGGAAAACAAATTTGGCGGCAGATATTGGACTCATCGGATTAGCAGTGATGGGCGAAAACCTCGCACTCAATATGGAAAGCAAAGGGTTTGAAGTAGCGGTCTTCAACCGGACGGTCTCACGTGTTGATGCTTTTATAGAAGGTGCTGCGAACGGTAAAAATATCACTGGGGCACATTCAATTCCAGAACTGATTGAAAAACTGGAAAGCCCACGTAAAATTATTCTAATGGTGAAAGCAGGGGAACCGGTTGATGCATTCATCGCACAATTAACCCCGCACCTCTCAAAAGGCGATCTTATTATTGATGGTGGCAACTCGAACTTTAATGACACCGTACGTCGGCACGCTGAGTTAGCCGAACAGGATATTCTGTTTATCGGGACAGGCATTTCCGGGGGAGAAGAAGGTGCGTTAAAGGGACCGGCGATGATGCCGGGCGGTTCAGCTGAGGCTTACGCACTCGTGGAGCCGATCTTTACAAAGATCGCGGCACAAGTAGAAGGCACACCGTGCTGTTCCTACATCGGACCAGATGGCGCGGGACATTACGTGAAGATGGTGCATAACGGCATTGAATATGGCGATATGCAGCTTATCTGTGAAGCCTACTCGCTGATGAAAGGCATCTTGGGGATGAACGCTAAGGAGATGCACGAAGTCTTCAGTGAATGGAATAGCGGCGAACTGAATTCTTACCTTATCGAGATTACGGCTGACATCTTCACGCAACATGACCAGAGTGGAACGCCTTTTGTTGATGTCGTTCTGGACCAGGCAGGACAAAAGGGCACCGGCAAGTGGACGAGCATTTCAGCACTCGATCTCGGTATATCCGCACCAACTATTGCTGAGGCTGTCTTTGCACGTTGTATCTCTGCAATAAAAAGTGAACGTGTCGCAGCGGAACAGGTTATCCAAGGACCTTCTGGTACATATCAGGGCGATCGAGAAGAAGTATTGAAGGCAATTCATGACGCACTTTACGCCGCAAAAATCTGCTCTTACGCGCAAGGTTTCGCCTTAATGCGGGAAGCAAGCGAGGAGTTCAGATGGGATTTGGATCTCGGTCAGATTAGCTTAGGTTGGCGCGGTGGGTGCATCATTCGGGCTAAATTCCTACATCGGATTGCAGAGGCATTTGAGCGGAATCCTGAGCTGCCGAACCTACTACTTGACTCGTACTTCCGAGGTGTAATTGAAGCGGCACAACCGAACTGGCGAAGTGTTATCAGTACAGCCACGCAGCTGGGAGTCCCAATTCCAGCATTCAGTTCTGCTTTAGCGTACTTCGATAGCTACCGTAGCGGCAGGCTCTCTGCGAATTTGATTCAGGCGATGCGTGACTACTTCGGTGCACACACCTACCATAAATTAGACGCAGACGGCAACACAATTCTCGGAAAAGACGGGGAACCGACAGTGTTCCATACGGAATGGATGCTGGACGGTCGCCCAGAAGTCACTGTTGAATAGTTGTCAGTTATCAGTACGGTGAATCAGAATCAACGGTATTCATGCCGTAAATCAACGTCAAGTGCGCGTGTGGCACTTGCGGGCATGAACCGAGTATGAAGCCCATATGGACTTCAAATCAACGGTATTCATGCCTTATTGGCATGAACCGGGGGTATGAATGCCGTATGGCATTCCCCGTCTGCGAAAAACCTTTCAGTTGTCAGAAAAGGACGAACGAACTATCAGAAATCTCTTTAGCTGAAAACCGATAACTGATAATTCCCAAAAAGGAGCGTTTATGGAACACGGACCACAACAGGCATTATACGATTTTGAACCACAGCACGAGTTTTTCGTCGGAATTGACTCGGACGGTTGCGTTTTCAATAGCATGGAGGTTAAGCACAACGACTGTTTCAGCGTGAATCTCGTTAAGCATTTCGGTTTGGCATCCATCTCGCGGCAAGTTCACCAGGCGTGGGATTTTGTGAATCTCTATTCAACAACGCGCGGCACGAATCGGTTTAAGGCGATCCTGTTGGTGTGCGATTTCTTACGCGAGATGCCACTCGTTCAGAATATGGGTGTCGCAGTGCCAGAACTTCCTTATCTAAAAGAATGGTCTGAAACTGAAACGAAACTTGGGAATCCAGCACTGCAAGCAGCAATTGATAACGCAACTGGGGAACGACATGACGAACTGAGTCAGGTTATGGAATGGAGCCTCGGTGTGAACGAAAGTGTTGCAGAGATTGTTTATAACCTGCCACCGTTTCCGGGGGTGCGTGAGACTCTGGAACGGCTTCAGGGCAAAGCGGATGTCATTGTTGTTTCTGCTACACCCGACGAGGCACTCCAACGGGAATGGGCAGAACACGAAATCGATACATACGTTGCCGTGATTGCTGGACAAGAGATGGGGACAAAAACAGAACATCTCACGATAACGACGAAAGACAGGTATTCCGAAAACCGTGTTTTGATGCTCGGTGATTCTCCCGGCGATCTGAAAGCGGCGCGAGATGTCGGCGCACTGTTTTTCCCTGTCAACCCGGGTTCTGAGGACGCCTCATGGCAACTGCTCCTTGACGAGGCAATGGAAAAGTTTTTCAACGGACAATACGTTGGTAGTTATGAATCTGTCCTGATTGACAAATTTCAGGAATTGTTGCCAGCAACCCCGCCATGGCTGTAAACAGAAAGAATAAATGTAGCGTAAACTTTTAGTTTGTGTCATATTCTGCGCAAACTAAAAGTTTACGCTACACGCGCATCATTGTGCTATTCTTACATCAATCCGACATTATGATGAAAGGACCTTTGGTTTATGAAGATTATACTTCAAGGACGTGTTGAAGGTGAACTCCTCGAGAGATTGGAAAGCATCACTGGCGATGAACACACCTATGTTATTCCGAGTTCAAACGAGGAGCTTATCGAAGAAGGCAAAGATGCTGAAGTCTTCTATGGTTATTGCAGCGAGGACCTCTTCCCACATTTCCCCAACATCAAATGGATCCAATCTTCCAGTGCTGGTATGGATCGGCACATGTATCCGGCGATCCGCGAGAGCGATGTTATTTTGACGAATGCTGCAGGATTGTACGCGACACACGTTGCGGATCAGGCATTCGCACTCCTTCTCGGTTTGGCACGTGGTATCCACGAATCCGTTCGGAATCAGGACAAACACCAATGGGGTGGTGCCAGAACAATGCCGATGATTGAGATTGATGGGTTCAAGATTGGCATCGTTGGGATGGGTGGTATCGGGATGCAGATGGCGAAGCGCGCAAAAGGCTTTGATATGCACGTCATGGCTGTTGATGCTTACCGCACGGATAAGCCGGATACGGTCGATGAACTGCTGCCGATGGATCAGCTTTCAAATATGATGAGCCAAGTCGATGTTGTTATGATTGCGTGTCCGTTGACTGAAGAGACACGCGGTCTTATCAATAAGGAGAACCTATCTGTGATGCAGCCGACGGCGTTCTTTATCAACGTTGCCCGTGGTCCGATTGTCAACGAGCCTGATCTGATTGAGATTTTGCGAGCGGGTACATTTGCTGCTGCAGGCTTGGATGTCACTGAAGTCGAACCGTTGTCAGCAGACAGTCCGTTGTGGGACTTCAACAACGTTATCATTTCGCCACATTCTGCCGGTGGTTCACAGCACCGTATGCACCGTATCACTTCGTTTTTCTTGGATAACTTGGAACGGTATCTTAAGGGTGAAGAGCTGCGGAATGTTGTGAATAAGCAACTTGGTTTCTAATAATCCATATTTACAAACATTCTACGAAGTCTACACGGGTGGATGTCATATACATCCACCCATTTTTTTTTAGCAAAGTGGTATAGAACGACAACTTAGATGAACTATATCTTTTTCAAGCAAATTTGATATTTTTTCAGAGAAGAATTTTTAATTTGTATTTAGGGTCAAATTTGCGTATAATTAGCTATATAAAGACGTTTTTTATAAATAATAACACAATTAAATTATGTCCTAATTAAGTAATTTTACAATTGGATTAGCACTTTTCTTAGATAATAACTTAGGTTTAACAACTATTTGCACTAATCAATTCTGATACAAAGCGATTAGGAAAGTTTTCCATCGCTCACATCCCATTACTTACCCAAAATCCGCGATTTGGAAAAGGACCCTAAAGTCAGCAAATGTAACCCATTCGCATAAAGCCTATAATTCCTCACCGAAAAGATTACAGAATCTTTTTGGCAAGTATAAAAATGAATTAACTCAATCAACTACAACTTCTGACCGAAAAAGGAAATCTTTGTGATGAAAAAAATTACTTTCCATATCTTTGACGTTACTTTTAATTTCAACGCTCTACCTACCTAACACCTTCGCTCAGTATCAAGATTATATGCAATTGAGTCTACTTGAGGGCGCCAAAGCCCGCCTCGGTAAAGGCCAGATAGCAGGAGATATTGCCTTCTCGCCAGATGGTACCTAGCTTGCGGTTGCAAGCTCTATCCGTATTTGGATATACGATGCAAACACCTTTACTGAAATTGCCCTGTTCACAGGTCATACAGGTTCCGTTAATTCTGTGACGTTTTCTCCAGATGGCAAATGGTTTGGGAGTATTGATAGTAAAGAAAATCTTCATGTGTGGAATGCCAATACAGTCCAACATATGTACAATCTTGGGATCAGACGTTCATACTTCGGTTCAGTCGGCAGGGTCAATTGCTTAGCTTTCTCTGCCGATAGCAAAATGGTTGCTGCTGGGTATTATTTGGGAAAAATATATTTTATGGATGTCGCTACAGAAAAATTCTTGAGAGAATCTGAATTTACCTATGCTTCTGGAATCAACACTATCGCTTTTTCCTCTGATGGTGTTACACTTGCAATAGGAAGTAACAACAACGGTGTTTACCTATTGGGTGCAAACACTGGAAAAAGGTGACAAACCCTTGGTAAACACGGAGATGATGTGAACTTTGTAGTGTTCTCTCCCAATGGCAAAATACTTGAAGTGGTGTGGGGTTTATTTCTACACCTTAACGGCAGGAAAATTTACTACGACACGGCAGATGTTAATAAAAAATAAAAAGAGGAATTTATGATGAAAAACACAGTATTTTCGATTTTTTCCACACTACTTCTTGGTTCAATCCTATATCTACCGAGTAGTTTCGCCCAAGATGTGCTACAAGAAGACTTACCCGAAGGTGCCATCGCGCGCCTCGGTGTCGGTAAAGGCGTGATATTTGAGATACAGTTTTCACCAGACAGCAAGCATTTAGCGGTTGCCAGTTCCGTTGGGATATGGCTTTATGATGCCGCGACCTTTCAAGAGATCGCTTTGATCAAGGGACATACGGACGCTGTCAGGAGCGTAGCGTTCAGTCCCGATGGACAGACGCTCGCAAGTGGAAGTAGAGACGAGACCATCCAACTCTGGGATACCAGAATCGGTAGACATCTGCGAACACTCGCGGGACATACGGATGGCGTCTTGAGTGTAGCGTTCAGTCCGAATGGTCAGACCTTGGCAAGTGGGAGTAGAGACGAGACCATCCGACTTTGGGATACCAGAACCGGCAAACACCTGCGTAACCTCACAGGACATACGGGAGATGTCTATAGTGTAGTGTTCAGTCCGGACGGACAGACGCTCGCAAGTGCGAGTAATGACAAGACCATCCGACTCTGGGATGCCAGAACCGGTAGGCATCTTCGCATACTCATGGGACATACGAATGGAGTCTATAGCGTAGCGTTCAGTCCCGATGGTAGAACAATAGCAAGTGGGAGTTACGATGATACCGTTCGTCTCTGGGACGCCAGAAGCGAAACACACCTGCATACCCTCATGGGGCATACTAGTAACGTCGAGAGAGTCGCATTCAGTCCCGATGGAAGGGCGATCGCAAGTGCGAGTTTTCAGCAAATTCGCCTCTGGGAGGCCAGAACAGGCACTCACCTCCGAACACTCACGGGACATAGGGATTGGGTCTCGAGCGTAGCATTCAGTCCCAATGGTAGAACAATAGTAAGTGGGAGTCTGGATGGCACCATCCGTTCGTGGCACACAAATACTGGAGAACACCTGCAGACTCTCACGGGGCATACGAATCCTGTTCGCGCTGTATCGTTCAGCATCAATGGAGCGACGCTCGCAAGTGGAAATACGGACAGCACCATTCGTTTGTGGGATGCAAACACTGGAGAACATTTGAAAACTCTCACAGGACATACGGGTATTGTCTCAAGCGTAGCATTCAGTCCCGATGGAAGGGCGATCGCAAGTGGGAGTTCTGATCATACCATCCGATTCTGGGATGCCAGAACCGGTAGACATCTGCGCTCACTCGCGGGACATACGAATTGGGTCTTGAGTGTAGCATTCAATCCCAATGGGCACATTATCGCAAGTGGGAGTGCGGACGAGACCATCCGACTCTGGGATGCCAGAACCGGTAGACACCTGCGTACCCTCACAGGACATACGGGTATTGTCGAGAGTGTCGCATTCAGTCCCGATGGAAGGATGCTGGCAAGTGCAAGTAACGACAATACGATCCGTCTCTGGGATGCCAGAACAGGCGGACACCTTCACACGCTGATGGGGCATACGGATGTGGTCGAGAGTGTCGCATTCAGTCCCGATAGACAGACGCTCGCAAGTGGAAGCTCTGATGAGACCATCCGACTCTGGGATACTCACACAGGGCAGCACTCTCTAACACTCACTGAGAATGGAAAGGTCTATACTGTAGCGTTCAGTTCCGATGGTAGAATATTAGCAAGTGCCGGACCGTCAAATATCAGCTTGTGGGATACAAACACTGGAGAACACCTGAAAAGATTCATTGGTCATCCGTTCACTGTATCGAGCGTAGTGTTTAGTCCCGATGAACAGACGCTCGCAAGTGGGAGTTTTGACGGCACAGTACTCCTATGGAAACTTACTCCTTCTGTTCCCTCTGACGCCACAGTGAGTCTTTCACCTTCCACTGTGCAGTCGCCTGCTATCGGTGAACAACTCACGCTTTCTCTCAAAATCTCAGACGGTGAAAATGTCGCGGGTTACCAAGCAACCGTGCATTTTAATACCTCCACACTCCGATATGTAGAAAGTACAAACGGAGACTATTTGCCTTCAGGAGCGTTTTTTGTGCAGCCGGTTGTTGAAGGAGAAACTGTCACCCTCGCAGCAACGTCTCTCAACAGCGAAAGCGACGGGGATGGTACGCTTGCGACAATCACTTTTGAGGTTGTTGAAGCCAAAGCTTCCACGGTGCGTCTCTCTGACATACTACTTACTGACAACACAGGTGGCAGTTCAACCCCACAGACAAAAAACACCGAGATAACCGAACCGACACAACTACCAGAGGACGTCAATAAGGACGGTATCGTTAACGTCATTGACTTGACACTCGTCGCATCAAACTTTGGTAAAATCGGACAAAACAGTGCGGATGTCAATGCCGATGGCACCGTCAATATCATTGACTTGACGCTCGTCGCTGCTGCATTTGGCAATACTATCGCCGCGCCTGAAATATGGAGCCACTACCTTGAGGTCACTCCCACACGCGCAGATTTAGAATTATGGTTACGTGAAGCACAACAGATGAACTTGGCAGACCCCACTTTCCAACGGGGAATTCTCGTGCTGGAACAACTTCTTGCCGCTATGACTCCCAAAGAGACAATACTTTTACCGAACTATCCGAATCCGTTTAATCCTGAAACGTGGATACCCTATCAATTAGCGGAGGCTGCGAATGTTAGCATATCCATTTATGCTGTCGATGGGAAACTCGTTCGGACGCTGGACTTAGGGCATCAGCCAGTAGGGATCTATGAATCTCGGAACCGTGCGGCGCATTGGAATGGCAGGAACGCACTCGGTGAACCTGCGGCGAGTGGCGTCTATTTTTATACGCTTACTGCAGGAGAGTTTACTGCCACTCGGAAGATGTTGATAATGAAGTGAGCGGTATTGCTGCAACCGCCTGGCAATCTGTCTTAACATGATTGCTATTGTGCAAAGCACGTAAAACCTGAAGATCTTCATACGTGATATAAGCGAGGCATAAAGAGTTCTCTACAAGTTAAAGCCTCTTGACTGTAGGGTATTCTTTGCGCCTCTTTTTTTGTCCCGAAAACCTTGACTTTCGGTCAAAAATGTGGTATAATATATATGTCAGTAAATAAGGATGTTAGTCCGACCCTGTACGTATCCTATCTTCACTAACATCAACTCACTGACGTGTCCCGCGGAAGATCCGCTATTCGGAGGCAGGTGCTGGCTCAGCAAAATATTAACTTGTCATTCCAAGTCCCAGAAAAACATCAGAATATTTCGCTTGTATGAGGGAGAGGTTAATTTCCACCCTCGGTATAGTGTTATTAATACACATTAGTGGGGCTTTTTCGTTAAGTTTAATACTCAACAAATTCCTATATGTCTATATTAGTTTTCAGATGTATAGATTTTCAATAAACAAAGGAGTTAACAATGCTAACGATAGTTTGCCTTCAAGGAAGAAATGGTCGCGCGATCCCGTTAAAAATCGACCGTTACCACATCAAGGTCGCAATTAAGAACCAACTGACGAAAACGAAAATTAACCAAGTCTTTGTTAATCCGAACGCTTATGAGGTAGACGGTATCTATATTTTCCCCGTCCCAGACGATGTAGTACTTTCAAACTTCGCACTTTCTATCAATGGAAAATCGATAAAGGGAGAATTGCTTTCTCAAGGAGATTCGCACCGGATTTATATGAAGAGTGCTCGCTACGGAGATAATAGGGCAATTCTGGAACATCGTGGGACCCGTGCGTTTGTAGCAATGGTGCCTGAAATTCCAGCGTCCGGTGAGCAACACGTCCAGTTTGAATACTCTCAGATCGTTCGTGTAGATAGCGATCTTGCTAAATATACGCATCCGTTATCGCTCGCGAAATCGGCGGCTGGACCGGTTGGAAACCTTGTTGTCGAAATGGAGATTGAAAGTGATGATGAACTTAGGACAATCCACTCGCCTTCACACGAGGTTGCCATTAACCGCAAGGACGATCATCACGTACACATCCGCTACGAAAGTGTAGATGTGGACCCAGACGACGATTTGCTCTGCTACTACTCGGTTTCGGACGAAAACTTTGGGATTACTTTACTCACGCACCGTGCTGATGAGAATGAAGATGGGTACTTTATGCTGCTGGTTTCGCCTAAGTACGAGGTGAAGGAGACACAGATCGTTGAAAAGGACTTTATCTTCGTGTTAGATCATTCAGGTAGCATGGCAGGTCGTAAAGTTGAACAAGCCAAAGAAGCACTCCGTTATTGTGTCGGGAATCTAAACGACGGAGATCGTTTTAACCTAATTCTGTTCAACACAGATATCACCTCCTTGGCTGACAGATTGAACAGAGATGAAGAATGGTTTGGTGGTGAACGTTGGCACAATCCCGCAGTCTTGTCCAACAAACTCATCGACGTGAAAGATGGTCGTGAAAAAGCCTTCACGTTCATTAATGGTATCGAAGGGCGTGGTGGCACAAATATCAACGATGCCCTACTCACTGCATTAGCGGAAAAATCGGATCCAAATCGTCCACGGATTATTGTCTTTCTTACTGACGGCCAACCGACTGTCGGTATAACGAACGGAGCGAGAATTCTCGAAAATGTCGCGAAAGCGAATGGGAATCAATCTCGTATTTTTGTATTTGGCGTAGGTTATGATGTGAACGACCGTCTGCTTGATAAAATGGCAGCAGACAACGGTGGAACGCGTAACTATGTGGAACCAAACGAAGACATTGAAATCGCCGTGTCCTCTCTCTTTAGAAAAATGAATGAGCCTGTGTTGGTAGATGTAGGGATCAATTTCGGACAAATTATTACGAAAGAATTATCTCCGAGAAATCTCCCAGATCTGTTTCGCGAGGAGCAATTGACCCTCTTAGGTCGCTACGAGAGCCACGGCGACACTACCTTGAAACTGCGAGGAGCCATCGGTGACGAACAGCATGAATTCTCCAAAGATGTGCATTTCTCCAAACTTGAATCGGAGCATGATTTCTTACCACATCTCTGGGCACAAAGCAGAATAGCGGAACTCGTAGACGAGGCTGCCCTGAATGGTGGAAGTAGAGAACTCTATGAAGAGATTGAACGTCTCAGTAGAGAGTATGGCGTACTAACACCTTACACATCATTCGTTGCTGAAGATGATGGGTCGCGAAGAAGAAGGTACGATTCTCGCATTTCAGAAGCCTATACGTTGTCAACACCTATCCCTGAAAGGATCAGATACCATAAAGAATTAGAAGAACGGAAACGTGCTCGATACAAGCAACAGTATGACGATACGAAATATATCGGGCGTAAGGCTTTTCACTATCAGGACGGGATCTGGATAGATAGCAGATATGACGGACAATCAGAAACACAAAAGATTGAATACGGTAGTAACGACTATCAAGCACTGATGGAACGTATGCCTGAGTTGGCAAGATACGCCAAACTTGCTCTTTCCATGATTATCTGTCATGAAGGTGTGAACTATGAAATTACACCGCCTACGGTGTAGATTCTGAATCTCTGCAACATGCTTTTCACGTTCAACAATTGTTATGGGCAGGCGTTTATGCCTGCCCTTTTCTTTTTTTAAGATATACGAAGTCGCTACCACCTTCAATTTTTGCGCAATTCTCACAATTTTTGCATGACACACTGCAAGTTTTGCGTATTTAGCAAGAGAAGAAATGCAAGCGAATGTCATTTTATCTGTAGCAGCAGCGTTTAAAAAAAATCACACATTTCCATTCAGTCCAACAAAGCCAATGTGAGTCGTGCTATAGAGGCATTATAGCGAAAAATATGCGTTAGATTTCAGTGGTTTTTCTGAAAATATTGCGTCTTTTCAAGAAAATTGGCACAAAATTTGCTAACTTTAAACCGTGTTATCCTTATAAAGCCATAGTAATTGTAGATAACCCTATTGATGCGGATTTTATATTTTCTTACACATTAGGAGACACTAATGAAGAAAGAAGACTATAGGATTGATATCCCAGAGGTCGATCCCCAAAGAATCAACCAAACCATTCAATCTTACGATGAACTAAACGCCAAGACAGTTGTACGATCATTACGAGATCTGAAGTTAGACTCACTTTTGGACGTTATGATATATGAATATCAACACAAAAGACGAGTGTCAGTATTACGAGCTGCCCAGAAAAAAATATTAGCAAGTCCTAAAACATTAAAGAGGAAGTTGCAAATGGAGGCAGAGAAAGGATTCACAATTCTGTTAGTTGGACAAACAGGCGTCGGCAAGTCTTCAACGATTAACTCCCTATTCGGTAAGAAAGTTGCTAAAACTAATCCATTCACTGCAGAAACGAAAGTCATTACTCCATTCGCGGGAACGTATAACGAGGTCAAATATACAGTCTATGATACTCCAGGTTTAGGAGAATGGGACACTGGAAACCTGGAATTGGATGAACAATATCTTTCACTTATGAGAGAACAGTGCCCTTCCCCCGATGTTTTATGGTATGTTCTTACACTCGATGATAATCGTATAAGAGCAGGAGACGCTAAGGTCCTTCAATTAATTCGTCAAAACTTTGGAGACACAATATGGAACCGCACTATGATTGTATTCACGCATGCCGATAAAATCCCGGCACCAGAGAAGTTCAAATTCTTTTTTAGTGGTAGGACTGAAAGTGTAAATGAAGTGATAACTGATATTACGAACGGAGAAATCCATGCGTTACCTGCTGTCGCCGTAACCAATGAGTCTGAGTATACACCTGATGGAGAAGGTTGGTTAGGAGAACTATTTACGACTTCTCTTGAGAGGCTTAATCCTGAACGTCTACCTGCATTTCTATTAGCTTTTGCGAAGGATTTGGATATACCTCAAACACAAAAATCTATAACCGAGGCGAATCAAGAGACTACAGAACAAACTGAGAAAAGAATTAAGTTGACTGAAGAGCACGTTATTCGTGTGGAAGAAAAATCAGCTGATGCATCTGACGTTTTCGGGTTAGCAATGATGGGAGCCGGAATAGGTGCGCAAATCGATGCCGCAACAGGAGGGATAACACTTGGTCTCGGTACTGTCGCCGGAGCGATTCTTGGTGCCATAGCCGGTTTCTTTTCTTGGCTGTCGGACAAATAGAGACTTCTCTCGAACTTAAGAGGATCTCAAGGCACAACAGGAAATAAATTATGAAAGGTATAAAAACACTTTTACTAATAATTGGACTCATCGCGATTATCTTCGTCGTGTATAACTACCTACAAGATAGAGAACAAGACACAAAACCCGTTGGACGGCAGAGCCGGTCCGGGATTATAATCACATCATCAGACGATGATACCTCTTCTGAACCACCAACACTACCGGCACCGTCTGAAGAAGAGAAAAGACAAACAATAGCAGTAAAAAGCTGGTTGGTAGAAAATGGATATAGTGTTTCAAAATCTGATAACAAATACAAGATTAAGGGTCCAAGAGGAACCCAGTCTATTTCAGTTTCAGGTATGCCTGTGTCGGCTACTGGAAATCTTCTAATTACAACCGACGGAAAAGGCAATCTCAAGGTCGCTATTAACAACGTGGGAACGGGAGTTTTCAAGGTTGACACCTTTGGGAATCTTCGACCTCTATGGGAAGAAAACGCCCTTGAACAAGGCGAGATTGATCTATCAGAGATTATTGAGTAACTCCTCATAAACCGTCGCCCGATATAGAAGGCTTGATTGAAACACAATGAAAGAAGAAAAATGACAACCCAATTTCTCTCTGGAATCTTAACACTGACACACAAAAACTAACACTTAAATGCATGGGGATAACATCAACACATAGCGTTCAGTCTCAAGAATCATATAGTCCGTTGGGTTGTACGGTTACCATTGAAAACATTAGGAAATATCAGGCTCAATCCGAACGGCACAGAATTTTAACTCGGGTTGTTTAGATACTGGATCGAAAGCGGGATTTGTTACATAATTTGAATTGGTTTCGGGGTGGAAGAGATCGCCCCAATGGAACGGGGTAAAGAGCAATCCACGTCGAATCGCCTGCGTGACACGTGCACGCGCATAGCACCTTCCACGTCTCCCGACGAGATATACCCACTCACCGTCTTGAATATCGTTCTCAGCTGCATCGTCCGGATGGATTTCGACAAAAGGCTCCGGGTCCTTACGGACAAGCTGCGGCACTTTGCCGGTCCGGGTGCGGGTATGCCACTGACTCTCAACACGTCCTGTCGTCAATCCGAGTGGAAATTCCTCGTTTACATTCTCATCAGGTGGTTGATAGACAGGCGTTTTGAATTGCGCCTTTCCAGACTCGGTGAAAAACTTCGTACGGGTGTATCGGCGAGCCGTACCAGGATGTCTTGGATGCGGACAGGGCCAACGAAGTGATGTTTTAGCGAGGCGTTCATTTGTCATGCCCATCTGATCGCACGGTGTGCCTGCTGTTAACAGTCGGTATTCATCCCACACCTCTTCAGTGTTGTAGAAGTCGAAATTCCGTTTGAATCCCATCGCTTTCGCGACCTGTGCGAATATCCACCAATCCGGCATCGCTTCGCCCGGTGGCGTGAGGAATTGATCGCTTCGGACGACGAGCCGTTCACTGTTTGTCATGGTGCCTTGCTTTTCACCCCACTGCGCAGCGGGAAGCAGGACGTCCGCATACTCTGCTGTTTCTGTCGGATAATAACAGTCCTGTACAATAACCAGATCCGCTCGCCGGAGTCCCTCCTGTGATACCTTCGTATCTGGCATACTGACCGCAGGATTCGTGCAGGCAATCCAGAGTGCCCGTACCTTACCTTCAGCTGCTGCTTCAAACATCGGCACGGCTGTTAATCCGGGTCTTGGATCAATACTTCCGGGTGGGACACGCCACGCCCCTTCCAAATATGCACGGTGCATATCGTTGGTAACGACGCGGTAACCGGGCAATTGGTGAGACAAATAACCAACCTCTCTCCCGCCCATTGCATTCGGTTGTCCCGTCAACGAAAATGGACCGGCACCTCTGATCCCGACTTCACCTAACTGGAGATGCAGGTTGATGAGGGCGACATTTTTATCAACACCGCTTGTGCTCTGATTGGTGCCTTGGCAGTAAAAACTGAGCAGACGACTCGGTTTAGAAAGATATTCGACTATCTCCTCAATACGTGCTGGGTGAATATCGCAAGCGGCAAAAAGAGCGTCTTCGTCAAGACCTTTCAAATGGTTCTCATAGGCACTGAAATTTTCAGTTCGCCTGCGGATGAAGCGCCCATTGACGCGTCCCATTGCGAGGAGACGTTTCGCAATGAGTTGGAGAAAAGCGACATCACCTCCAGGCGCAAGAGGAACATGGATATCCGAGAAATCCGCTGTTTTTGTTCGACGTGGATCTACAGTGATAATTCGCGTATTTGGCTCAAGTGCTCGCCGCTTCCGAATCATCTGGAAAAGCACGGGGTGATTGACCGCCATATTTGCGCCGATAATCAGAAAAACATCGGCATGCTGAATATCGTCATAACAGGTCGGCGGTCCATCTGAACCGAACGCTTGCATGTAACCTACCACAGCAGAAGACATGCAGAGTCGGCTATTGGTATCTACGTTATTCGTTCGGAGGAATCCTTTGAACAATTTGTTGAAAATGTAGGATGCCTCTGTGTCCAATTGTCCAGAGCCGTAAAGCGCGATAGAATCTTTGCCGTGCTCCAATTGAATTTCGTGAAGCCGGTTTGCTGTGAAAGTAATGGCTTCATCCCACGACACCTCACGCGGGGGTTCACCGCGACGGTCGCGAATCATAGGATACGCGAGTCTTCCGTCATGATTTTGAAAAACCTGTTTGAGATGAGCACCTTTTGGACAGAGCATACCGAAATTTGGGGCGACATCGTCGTCTGCTGAAATTCTCGTAATCTTATTATCACTGACGGCTGCGCGGATGACGCAACCGACGCCACAGTAAGGACACACTGCTTTCCCTGTTGAATTCTGCATTTTTGATGACCTGATTTCTGTTATGATTTTCTGTTATAAAAATCGGGTTTTTGATTATTTTAAGATTGTATTTATCAAACAATTTATTATGTTTAGAGTTCGTTCGGACAGACACAGGGATCTTCCCAAACGAACTCAGTCGAAATAGGATTAGGACATTGCTCCGACTTCGACTTTCAGACGCCGTCTTTCGGCGAGAGCGGCATCAAATGCCCGTTTCTCTGCTGCTTGGACTGCGGGTGAGAATCGCACCAATACTGTAGTAAGCGAGGCGACTCCAACCATTATACCGAGATATAACAAGCCTTGCTGCATCGTTATACTTTCAGCACGGAACAGGAAACCTGCAGCAACAGCACCAGCATTTCCACCCGCACCAACAATACCCGCAACAGCCCCTAACGCTTTCCGATTGATGAAAGGAACGATTCCAAAAGTCGCTCCTTCGGACATCTGTACAAAGAGACTAAAGACAATCATCGTTCCAACCGCAAGCACAAGCACCGCCATCTGTGAGAAAATCACCAACAAGATACCTTCACCTAACAGCACGAAAAACAGAAACATGACCCGTCCACGGAGTCCCATCCTTTTCGCGAAGAAATCGGAGAAAACGCCGCCAACGGTCCGCGCAAAGATATTCATCAAACCGAACAATCCGGCGATGAGTCCTGCCGTCTTGACGTCTAACTGAAAATGGTCGTGATAGTAGAGTGCCGCGACATTATTAATTGTCAGCTCTACGCCGAAACATGCTGCATAAATAATGAAGAGTGCCCAGACGCGGTAGTCCTTAATCGCCAATATGAAAGACTCCATGCCTTTGCCCTTAGCAGGTTCAAGTTCACCGCGTTCTCGGAGTTCTTTATAGTTGCCATCCGGCGCATCTTTGGTAAGGAAGTAATAGGCGAATCCTGTGATAAACAAGGCAATGCCGGGAATAATCATAGCGAGCCGCCATCCGAGGAATTTGTCTATACCAAAACTAAGAATAGCCGTAAAGATGAGCGGCATGACCATCTGCGTAACACCGCCACCGAGATTTCCCCATCCTGCTGTTGTCGCATTCGCTGTGCCAATACAATTTGGGGCGAACATCACCGAGGTATGATACTGCGTGATGACAAAGGAAGCACCGATTGCACCGATTGCCAACCGAAATAAGAGAAAGGTCTCGTAATTCTGGGCAAGTCCAATACCCATAACCGGTAGTGAACCCAGAATCAGGAGCCATGTATACGCTTTGCGAGCACCAATCTTATCGCAGAGTGGTCCGATTAAGACTCGTACCAACACCGTAATCGCGACGGAAGCAATAATTGTATTACCAATCTCTGCCTTTGTTAGCATCAGGTCTTCGCGGACAATCGCCATAAGTGGTGCAATGCCGAACCATCCGAAAAAGGCTAAGAAAAACGCAAACCATGTGGTATGAAAGGTTCGCATCTGGATCGTTTTTAAGCTAAAGAGTTTTATATGTGTTGCTTTATTTTTTATATCCATACGTTTCTTCGACTTTTGAATAATAAGTTTGAAGTTATTCTCCCAGTCGAAATTTTCCTTTCTTTAATGATAGTTCATTTTAGTTGTGCACACATAGACGTGCGGGTTTACGTTTATCCGTCCCTTTTACCTCCGTGAAAGGTAAGGAACGAGACCTTCAAGCACTTGCGGTAAATCATCGCAAGGTACATTCTCCAATAACTTGGGGGCAACCTTAGGGTTAGCACTGGCATCTCCCTTGAAAAACACGTCCACCGCATCGGTGACAACCCCATCAATCTTAACTTTTTTACCGAGGAGTCCAATATCTGCAGCGGCGTGATTGCCACACCCATTCGGACATCCTGACCAGTGTATCGTAAGCGGCTTCGTATTGCCGAGTTTTGCTTCCAAATGCCGGATCGCTTCCATAGCGCGCTCTTTCGTTTCAATAAGTGAAAAATGGCAGTAGTCGATGCCTGTGCAGCTTACCATACCGCGCATGACTTCCGATGGATCATAGCGGAGTTCCTGTAGGAGCGGTTCTGCCGTTAAGTCGCCGATTTTCTCGTCAGGAACATTGGTGATAATCAGATTCTGTCCTTGCGTGAGGCGGATATCCCCGTTCCCGTATTCGTCTGCGAGTCGTGCGACCTCAAAAAGTTGCGTTGTCGTGATGCGTCCGACAGGCACAACGAGTCCGACGTAGTTGAGGTGCGGATCTTTCTGTGAGAAGATGCCGGTATGGTCGGTTTTCTTCTTGCCGCGCGCATCTTTTCCAGCGGTCAGGAGCGGCTGTCTTCTGTGCCGTCGTCTTTCTACTTCTTCCCGGAATTTTTCTACACCCCAATCCTCAATCAGAAAAGCAAGTCGCGATTTATTCCGAGCTGTCCTGGCTCCGTGGTCTCGGAAAATCAGTGTAATGTCAGCACACAAGATTGCGGCTTCTTTGGGAGTAACAAACACATCAAGTGGCTTCGCGAGCGTGTAACCACCAGATCCCATTTTTCCACCAACAGCGACATTAAAACCTTTTGTCTCTTGACCATCGATTTCTTTTATTGCTGGCGTAAGGGCAATATCCTGCGAGGAGGTATGCGTACAATTATCTAAACACCCCGTGATACCGACATTAAACTTACGGGGAATATCGGTAAACTCTTTATTGCCGACGAAGAGTTTCGTGTATTCTCTGGCGACAGGCGAAGCATCAAATAATTCATCTGGCGTCAATCCAGCAACGGGACATCCAATAACACCGCGGATGTTGTCAAAACCGGTTTGGAGTGAACCCAAGCCGACCTCCTCAAGCCGATTCCAGATGTGCTGGACATTATCGATTGCGAAACCGCGAAGCTGAATCTGCTGACGCGTGGTAAGATCCACAAATCCAGGTCCATGCGATTCACTGATTTCGGCAATAGCGCGGAACTGCTCAGCATTACTAAAACCACTGGACATACGGAGACGCATCATAAATGCTCCAGGCGTCTGCTTTCGATAAAAAACCCCTACCCACTTGAGGCGATCGCGTTCGTTCGGCGGAATTGATTCCCATCCGTTCCGAATGTAGTTCGGAATGTCATTGATGACTTCAAGTCCGTTTTTCTCCTGCTTGAGGGCTTCGGCAGCATTTATCTTCGACTTTCGTTTTTTAGCAGTCGCTGCGGCTTTCAAACTGGGTGCTGAACGCACTTTTCTGCTTTCAGAAACAACTTTCTTCTTTGATTGGTTCACCTTTGAATCTCCTTAAGAAACTGATTAACGTCCCGATAGCGTGCGGTTGTGAACCGCGCCTACCAGATTAGGGACACATAAAAAAAGGCATCTACCGGCGAGCGGACAGTTTCGGAAACCTACAAGTTCACCGAAAGCTCAGCCAAATAGACACCTCTGTCTAATCCCAAACCACCTTTGGTTTAGGTTGTTTTTCTTATGTATATTGTCTCAAAATGTGTTCGTCTGTATTAGGCAAAACTGGCTATTCAAATGGGCACATTCTTAAAATTGAATAAGTCAGATATTCCTTCTACAATTTATTTGTCAATACCTCCGCTACCGACAGCACATCCTGCGATATTTCTGCAAGTCGTTTTCTACGATTCATCGCCATCTTTCGTAAAATTTGGTACGCCTGTGCTTCGTTACAACCGCGCTGTTGGGCAACGAGTTCCTTTGCGCGTTCAATGATTTTACGTTCAGCGAGGCTTGTTTTGGTTTTCTCAAGCTCCTCCTGTAATGCCCGAAATTCATAAAATCGAGCGACCGCTGCTTCAATGATCGTTTTAACCCGTGCTCCGGTGAGTTCCCCGACAGCATAAGCGGATACACCTGCCCGCGTCGCCGCCTGAATTGTCTTCGACCGCTCATCACGTGAAAACATAACCGTCGGGCACGGATAACTTTCATGGAGAGACGCGACCCAACCGAGTATTGCCTGTCCTGGAAAATCAACGCCAATCAGTATGATATCGGGCCTCACACGTGAGACCTGATTCGTCAAGCCCTCCTGCAGACGTAAAGGTGTAGCAACCTTGTACCGGTTTGCCTTCAGGATTTGGACTAACGAAGTTGCCCGCTTCTGATTGTTATCAATGATCAAGACCCTTGGCATTGAGGTGTCTGTTTCCATCCTCCACCCTTCTCAAGTCAATTCCGCGTCAATGTGCTGAAAGAACAAGCAGTGTTAACCTTACATATAGCATTAGCAAAAACCTTGCCAAAAGTATGAATTACTGATTTCCCTAATGCTCATAAGGGTTCTGGGAAACAAAAGCCTCACGGAATGCCCACGAGGCGTGAATTTTTGCCTATTTTTTTAGCAGGAAGGACGCTTTTTTTCCTATTTTTTGGGCAATAGCGGTTTATGGTGTTGCAAGTCTTGGGGATTAAGATGTTTTCTGTTTAAGCGCGTTGCACAGTATAGATAGAAACTTGGGAAGTTGTTCTATCCAATGTGACAGGACAGGTAGACTTTTGATAGCGGAATCCATTGTCGCGAATCAGTTTGAAAAATCCGACGGCGTTGTTTCGATTTGGTTCCGAAAAGAGGGCAATACCGTTTGGTGCGAGATAATCTTGAAGCAAAGCTACAATAGGTGTCCAGTGGTGTTCTTCATAAATGACATCGGCAGCGAGAATGTACGGAAATTTGCGATTGAAGCAGGGAGTATTCCAATCCATCTGAACAAAATCGGCACGTTGGCTCACATCGTTCTGATCTGCATTGTGATGTGCGAAACTTAATGCTCCCTGTTCTGCATCTGTGAAAATCACTCGCGCACCCATTCGACATGCGACGATCCCTGTGAGTCCAAATCCGCACCCGATTTCCAAGATATACGCATCTTTCAAGCGCGTCCCAATTTTCTCAACATGGCGCGCAAGACCAATCGAAGACTCCCAGAGATAGGTCCAGTAGGGAAGATAAAGTTTGCCTTCGTTGTCCTCTCGGCTGAGTTGTTCAAGATACCAGTCGGGTTCCTCTATGAGTGTGAGTTGGACCCGACCGGTTTTCAACTTAATGATGGTACTTGTTAGCGGGTAGTCTTGCAATCGGGTCTTCATTTTATCTATGATAGCCCAAAAATAGGTAGGATTTAGGGAGTATTGCCACTAAAAAGTTTAGCGATTTCATCCGTTTCAAAAATAGGTAGCGGCTGTTGCGTACCGGTGGCATCTCTCAGCCAGAGTCCGTCCTCAGGCGGCAAAAACTTTCCGATGATGTCAGCATTAATACCAGCAGTGGCAAGGGCTTGGCAAATTGCCTCACCTTTTTCGGGTTCTGATGCAATTAACATAGCACCAGATGAAATGACACCGAGCGGATTGAGACCAAACATATTACATAAAGACCGTGTTATGTCTCCATACAATACCGGTGATCCGAGAAGATTATCCGAATATACAACTACTCCTAACTCGGCTGCGATTGCCAACTCAAATACAGCAGTCGAGACACCACCCTCTGTGACGTCGTGCATAGCGTGTACGCCCCCTGTCTTAATTGCGATTTGCGCATCCTTTAGCACAGAAATCCCAGGATCGGTGAGATAGTTTCTCGCCTGTTCTAAGAATGGGGCATCGTATCTTTCACGTAACTGTTTTTCACGCTCACGCGCGATGATTGCGGTTGCCTCGACACCAATTCCTTTCGTGAGAATCAATACGTCCCCTACACAGGCATCCGCTGAAGTGAACAAGGCATCTTTATGAGTAACGCCCATCATTTGCCCTATGACGACGGGTTGCGTTACGGCCGGTGTAACCTCGGTATGCCCACCACATAGCGCAATGTCAAACTCCGCACATGACTGCGTGAGTTGTGTCATGATGTCGCGTACCATTTCAGGGGTCGTCGCGTCTTCGGGCAACAATAGGGTTACGAGTAACCATTTCGGTACAGCCCCCATCGCTGCAATGTCATTACTATTGACGCATACCACGTACCACCCAATATCTTCAGTCGCAAAGGTAATTGGATCACTGGTTGCAACGAGATAGTTATCTCCTAACTCGATGACTGCGGCATCTTCCCCAAGTTGTGGACCAACAACCACGCCTATGCCACTCCTGTGAGCGGGCAGGAGTTCTTTTAAAAAATCGTGTTTCAGTTTTCCAACGGGCAGATTCATGGCTTTCACATTGGAACGTATGCTGTATCAGTTCAGGAAAGTTCTAATTGTGTTCTTCCATACCCGCAGAATCCTTATCAACAACGGTATGGTTTGAGTGGAAGGAGTCTTTTAGTTCAGAGAGAATGTCAAGTACTTTATCCAATTGCAGTGGATGCTTGAAATTAAGGAGATACGTGATAGCTTGTGGACTAAGATTGGTCCATGCGACGAGTTTTTCAATTCCGCCCTGCGCTTCTGCGATATCTTTCATAGAGAGCAATAGCGTCTCAATGTCACCGTCCTTATCAAAATCTTGGAGCGCAGCTTCCAGATAGCCTTTTGCAAATTCTGGTTGGGAAAGATCTTTAAGAAGACAGTCTTTGAAACGGGTCGTGCACTGTTGAAGCTTAATATCTATACTCATCATGATTATTCCTTCACTCGTTCCAAGAAGTCGTTCCAATAGTTTTTCGCTCTGGTAATATCCCGTTGTTGTGTTCTTTTAGCTCCACCACAAAGCAGAATAACAATGTCATCTTGAAAAACCCCGAAATAGATTCGATATCCTGGACCATAATGGATTCTCAATTCATATAAACCCGCATCCAATCGCCTGAAATCACCGAAGTTACCTGCTCGCAAACGTGTAATTCTATTAGAGATAATTATCTGTGCTCTTTGATCTTTAATCCGCGTATACCATTGCCGATATGGACTGCGTCCATTTGGCGTAGTATAGTTGAGTATCTCTCTGGGGCGAATTTGCATAATTTTAAGTATAGAGCATTTTTAGCAAATTGTCAACCTTCAAAAGTAGCATTAAATAAAAATCTTATAGGTTCGCAAGCCGGATACTGGTCCGATAATTGCCCAAATACTGCCGATGACGTAATCACCTAAGATGAGTCCCAAGAAGAGGGGTGCGAGTTGCCGATGGAGTCTCAAACCGCCGTGCCGTAGGATCATTAACTTCAGAAACCATGCCACGAAAAAGGCGAACCAGAAATAATCCATCGCAAAACTGATCGCAAGTGCATAACCCGCTGGGTGGAAGGGCCACCAGAGGAAATGCATCCGCATATACATCATCACAAACGTCAGAAGCGCGCCGATGCTCATAAAACCGATGCCAACCACATTGGGTTCTGTCGGGTTATGTAGCCAGCGTTGAAGCCGATTGAACGACTCTCTACCGACCCATCCTTTAAACCCACCAGCCTTCGCAACCGCCCCGTTTCGGAAGGTGATATCGAGATTCGCCCAAAAGGTCACTAAAATGCCGACGATAATCGCTATTAACATCGCCATCCATAAACGCCTATTGCCCATTCCTGTTGATTCAGCGAGCTTGAACGCCTCAATCTGATTCGGCATCGGGTGATTACGGTAACCACGGTTGAACCAGTAGAAAAGCGACATAATGGTGAGACTGCTCGTGTCAAACCGACGTGTTCCACCGACAGTTGCGAGCATATCGTGTGGATTGACATAGTAAATTTCATGCGGCGTGCCGAGTTCCGCTCGGACACGGGTAATTGCAAATGAGAGCAGAAAATAGACACCGAAGAAAAGACCTGCAACCCATAACGTCATCCCTGCAATAGAGGAAAAGATTCCAAGGGCAACGAGCGATCCGAGAATCCCTAAGAAAGCAGCACGATACGGCATCGGTTCGTCGGAATCATCAATACTGGATCTAAACCCAAACACCTTTTTCATTACCTCACCCAGATGCCGACGCGTGACCCAGATAGCAATTAGGAAAAGCGCAATCCATGCACCGTACGCCTGTTCATTCAACGCGGGAAAGTAACGGGTACCGAGTGCTGCCCCGATGACAAATTCGGCTAAACGGACAACAAAGAAAAACCAGCACGAAAATGAGAGGTCCAGCGGCAAGAAAAACGCCAAACCCACTGCGAAGGGATAAATGGAGATTCGGGTACCACGAATGACATTCCACGGACGGTCGGTGAAAATATTTTGGAATACGGCTGTCCGTTTGATATAGGGGATCTCTGGAAATTGAGGAAAAAGATAGTTAATGCCGTTAACAACGCCAATAACTACTGCGATACTGAATCCGACCCACATCATCCGGTTTCTGAGGAGACTAATGCCGCCATCTTCCGATAGCTGCAGCGGAAGTTGTATGATGGGATACGCCAGCTTCTCTTGTTCCGCCCACTGCTTTCGGACGAGCGTGTTGATGCAGAGCATCATAAACATCATAATGAGGAAAAAGAGTCCCCAAAACGCCAACGGTTTTAGCCAAACCCAAAAGTTATGTTCCGTATAGAAGGTGGCTTCGCCCTCGTAAAATCCTTGAAGACTGAGGGTATCAGAGACGGTGAGCCATGCTGGTAGATACCGGAAAAAGAGAGCCTGCCATTCGTTTTCTTCTGTGGCGAATCGGAAGGGATGCGCGATACTACCGAACATATTTTGCATCGTGTCGTGTCCGGCAAACGTACATGAGATCGCCACCATGATGTAGACAGTGAGCAATTCCCCCTGCTGGAGCATCTGCCGCGGCGCAAGGCGTTTCAACACCATATTAGCGACCACACAGACGAACATAATGAAAACTGGCTGGATAAAAAGGGGTAGGCAGGAACCGTCAAGTGAATAGTACTTCACCTCAACAAGCGTCATCCAATAGACATTGATCGGGATGAAGAAGACCCCTAAGAGAAGCGATCTTCCTGTGACGCGTGCGGATGAGATGGAAGTTTCACGAGTGTGCATAGTTTGCGAATCACGGGAATCGGAAAAATAGCTAACGGTAGGTCTTAACGATTTCTGAGATGACACTGGCTCTGTTTTTCCAATTCATACGAGCAGGTGGGATAAGATAGATACCGTCAATTTTGCATTCATCTTGATTACGGATGTCCCGAATCAACTCCAAACACAATTGGATACCGAGTTCGTGTGCAGCGGTATCCCCAAGGTCTCGGAATTTGTCAACAATAAACTGAGGGATATAAAGCCCTAAATTGTCGCGTAGGTAGGATGCGGTGCGGAAACTTGTGAGCGGTAGAATACCGAAGAGCATCTTTATGCCGAGATGTCCCGTTGCCTGTTGGGTACGAACGATATCCTCATAAGTCCAAACAGGTTGTGTATAGGCGAACTTTGCACCTTGCGCGACTTTATTTGTGAGATGTTTGACATGGGGTCGAAGGTTCTCAGCAACCGTGAAACCGCCGCCGTAATAGAATCCACACGGTTCACCGATAGATGAACCGTCAGCGAGTTCACCTTGATTTAACCGAGTAATGAGTTTCATCAACTGAACCGCACCGCGAACATCGGGAACGAGACTTGCAGCCTCATAGGGACCAGCTTTCGGATGGTCACCGGATAAAGCAACAATACCGCGTATGCCCAACGCTTCCGCCTCCAACAGATGCGATTGCATACTGATGAGATTACGTGAGCGGGTTGTCCAATGGATGAGTGTTGGAATTTGCGTTGCTTGTTGAAGCCGATATGCCGTTCCGACAGCCCCGATATTTACTGCTGCACCGGAATTGTCGGTCACATCAAACAAATCGACACCGACTGCAGCGAGATTTTTTGCCTCCCGTAACAACGCTCGTAATTGGGGAAATGTATTCGCGCGGGTCTCTACACTAACGATGCGTTCACGCGTTTCAAACACCTGTTGCACAGGGTTATCGATCCGCACCTTGGATGTTGACCGAATCTTTGGAAGGACGAAGATACGCGATTCCCGTTTTACAGGTTCACGTCCTTCAACTGCCTGACGGATTTTCGCCGTATATGTGGGGGTCGTTCCACAACAACCGCCAATCATGTTCGCACCGAGTTCAATCAACTTTCCGACGTAGTCACTGAAAACCTGAGCTTCGACCGTATAAGAGAGTGCAATCTCACCCTGTTCTACTCTCGGATTACCGGCGTTGGGCTGCACTACAATAGGTGCTTTGATAACAGGTGCAAGGAGTTCCATCGCTTCAACAAGATCATGAGGTCCCCTGCAATTGATGCCGACTGCGTGCGCGCCGAGTTGCTCTAACTCCTGAGCAAAGACACGGACATCCAGCCCGGTGCCTACAGTTCCACCCGAAACGCCACTGATTTCAACGACAACAGGAACCCCATAAGTAAGTGCTTGCTTGGTAGCGATTTCTGCCTGCTTAGTAGAAACGAACGTCTCAAGCACGAGGAGATCTATACCTGCATCAACAAGTGCGTCCATCTGCTGCTTGAAGAGTCGCCGGATCGTCTTTGTGGATGGTAGCGTGGTATCTGAGGTTTGGAAAGGAATCTGCCCTACGGAACCGGCTACATAGCATGTCTCTGGCACCGCATCGCGAGCGAGCATCACACCGGTTTTGTTAATTTCTTTGACCTGATCCGCCAAGCCGTGGATTTCTAAAGATTCTGTGTTCGCTTGATAGGTATTCGTCTGGATAACATCGGCACCTGCGTCAGCGTAGGCGCGGTGAACCGCTACAACTTTCTCGGCATGCTCTGTAGAGATATTGCAGGCATCAACACATTGCAGATGTGAGGGAATCCGTTTGCGGATTTCGGTTCCGATAGCACCGTCACACACCAGAATCCGCTGCGCGAGAGCTTCTATGAAGTTATCTTTTCTTGAGGTAATAGTCATGTAAGAGAAAAGCGCGCTTTGAGTAGCAAGGTTTTTTGATAGGGATTTCCCCAAGAAACCTCGCCAGTGGCGCGCCTTCCTTGTTTATGAAACAGGTTCTACTTAATTATATCTCCTGCACTTTCAGTCGGGATATAATAATAGCCAAAAATAATGCACATCTCATCCTCAGACGTAAGTCCAAATATGAGCGGTTCATCTGTATCGTAGTTGTTGTGGATACATTGGAACTTGAGTCCATCGTCTGGACTTAGGCGGAGAACAGGGTCATAGAGGTTAATGGGAGCATTATCATAAGCGATGCTCCGGTGCAATAAATCCCCTGATGACTCCTGATTGATTTCAAACAGTTCGCCGTGCCGATGCATGTGAGACGTCAGCAAAAAGACGCTTAATTCAGTTCCCGGATCGTGCTCCCGTTTCAGCAGTTCATCTTCAACATACCACGTCATTTTGGCAACACGTGTTGTTCCGGGTGGTACATTAATCGCTCTGTTAGAGACGAAGATTTCAACCGCCTCGTACTCGACCTCTTCCTCTGGAATCGTGTAGATATTGACGTAAGTTTCGCCAATCAAGGTCTCATCACCGAGCAGATTGATGTAGTGTGAATTAAGGTCGTAAACGGTGTCACCGGGCAGCCGCAATCCTACACCTTCTGGAAACTGGAATAGGGTATCATCGGTTTGTGTTCCAACAACAAAAAGCCTGTCAACACCGAAATAGCCAAATACTGGATCTGGGTCATCTGTGTCAAGCTCGCGGAAAGTATCCCCAGCATTAACAGCAATATCGGGTACTATCCCATTATTTAGAAGCCCCTTCGCCATACCTTCATCCGTGAATCGATAGATGATGAAATGATGACTTCCAGAGGGATAGAAGATCTCTACCCGATTAATAAAGATGTCTCCCTCTACTGGATTCCCATTTTCATCTTTGATTTGGGTAGCGTAGTAAATTTCTCGTTCAGTGCCGGGTTCAACTTTGAATGGTGGCAGATAGAGCTGATACCCTTCACCGGGAGGTGGTGGCGCAGGAGGTTCAAAGACTTCGTCGGGATCCCGTAGGACACCGAGGTCTCCAATACCTGCGACTTTACCGGTCTGTGGCGCGCCCGCCTCAATCCATGTGCGAATTGCATCTATTTTTCCATTGTGGATCACTCCACCACCAAACGGCATTCTGGCTCCCTGCTCCGGTGCTGTGGGTCCGATCAGTTTCGTCAAAAGAAAACTGTTATCTGGGTTGCCCGGATCCACCAGTTTCATACCAGCAGCTGCCGCTGCGGGGTTCTGTGGCACACCATCGACCAAATCTTCATAAGAGAAACCATAGCTGAGATCCAGACTACCAGCGCGGGCAGGGGCAGCGTGACAACTACTGTTTGCACAACTCTTATCAAAGACGTACTCCTGAATATTGTGATACGCTGAATTTTCCTCGGGTGCGGTTTGCCCTAAACTGTTGCTGACGCGAACGAGATCCAATATATCCACGATTCCATCGCGATTGACATCAGGATCCTTCTCGGCAGTACGATCCCTGGCTTGTCCAAGGGAACCAGCAACAAGCACCAAATCCTGGACGTTCACCACACCATCCTTGTTGACATCCTCTAAAAGGGTGGGAAGATCGCTGTGCCCAAGCGCAGAAAAAGAGAAAATGCCCACGAATAAGAAGATGAGTGCAGAATAAATCACTTTCTTAAACATAATTAACAATTTAACCTCCTAACTGTTGGCTGTTAACGCAATTCATCTTGCGTATCGTTTTTGAAAAGTTCAGTTTTTGAAATAAATCGGTATTTTAAGAGCGTCCATGCGGCAAAGAGTCCATCCGACCAGAATCGGAGTTTCTTACCTTCCTTTTTTGTGCGCGGGAAATAGGAGACCGGCACCTCGTGAATACGATATCCTGCGCGCAAAATTTTTGCCGTAACCTCGGGACAGAATTCAAATCCCTCACATGTCAAATTTAAACGCGTTATCAATTCCGTTGAAAAGGCTTTATAGCCGGTAGACTCATCGGTAATCCGGCACCCGTAGAGAAGATTCGCATAAGTCGCCAGAATACGATTAGCAATGAAGTTATGAAAACTGGCGTTCCCCCGCCCGTTCAAGAACCGTGAACCGTAAACAACTTGAACGTCCTCTTTCTCAAGCGGTTTCATGAGTTCAGAGAGATCCGCCGGAGATAACTCCATGTCTGCATCTTGAATAACGACCGCTTCTCCTTTTACATAGGGAAGCCCACTCCGGATTGCAAATCCCTTACCTCTATTCTCTTTGCTATGCACAACAGTTAATTCATGCGACTTACGTAGCCGTTCAAGTGCCCTATATGTCCCATCGGTGGAGCCGTCGTTGACGACTATAATCTGTTTCTCAATGGGTAGCGAATGCACAGCTTCAACAACCTGATCAATGGTCTGCTCTTCGTTAAACGCAGGAATGATTACAGATACTAACATCGTTCATCACGCCTCCGTCCAGCATGTTAGAGCAGTGATTTCACCATGCCGCCATCTACTTGTATTGTTGTTCCGGTTATGTAGCTTGCACGTTCGGATGCGAGAAAAACAACTAAGGCTGCAAATTCAGCAGGATCGCCGATTCTGCCGAGCGGGATGTCCGCTGTCATCCTTTCGAGTGCCTCATCGAATGTGATTCCGGCTTCTTCTGCTCGGACAGTTGCAAGCTGCTGGATGCGATCAGTGAAAATAATACCTGGGCAGACATTGTTGACGAGAATTTTGTCTGGTGCTAATTCCGTTGCGAGGGTTTTCGCAAAACCGATCACACCTGTCCGCGCCATGTTTGACAACATGAGATTATCTACAGGTTGCTTAACGGAAACAGAGGTGAGATTGATAATTCGTCCACCGCCGCGTGCTTGCATTGTTGGAACAACAGCACGGCAGAGATTGATGGTGCTCATTAGGTTTAGATTGACAGCGTCTTGATAATCCTGTGCACCAAGGTCGTCAAACCGTCCAGCTCTGGGACCGCCTGCGTTGTTGACTAAAATATCAATACCACCGAAGTGCTGAATCGCCGTGCTAATAAGGGCTTCAACCTGTTCCGGCTGGCTAACATCGGTAGGGACTGCCAACACTTCAGAACCAGTCTGGGTGCGAATTTCCTCTGCTGTTGCTTCCAGTTCGTCTTTATTTCTGGCACAGATGGTGACTTTCGCGCCTTCGTGTGCCAAACCGAGGGTTATTGCGCGTCCAAGCCCTTTGCTTGAAGCACCTACGACCGCTATTTTATCCGTGAGTCCGAGATTCATACGTTATCTTAATACGGGCTTGCAAGCTGCGTCCCACAACGCCCTACATCCTTTCAAAACGGAGTTGACTTTATATCAAGGTCAAATATAATGTTAAGTGTAGCATCTTTTCGTAGATACTGTCAAGGTTAATCTGGACGCGTTTTATTGATACTTTACTTTCGGTTATCAGATGTCCGTTTTCGGTTGCCAGACCTAGAAAAAGGCGAGGTTAGGAGACCTCGCCTACCAATGTGATGGTCAGTATCATAAAAGGCTGCTACATACACCAACTCACCGAACTTCAGGCATAGGAACACCCCACTCTTCGGCACACTCGCGAAGCTGCTGATAGATGGCATCTGGAACATCAATGCCGTTTGCGAGGCGACGGGTACGGGTATTGACCTCAAAATCACCGGGAACTAACACTTCATCGAAACCGGGGGCGGGTGGGATCGACTTGATGCTGTCTAAAAAGGCACGGACGCCTTTTTGGTACGCCTCAAGCTGTATGAAAGCGTTGACATCAATCACTTGCATATAGAGACCGCCCATCTGTCCAGCCTCAACGTTAAATGTGCCTCCCAATCCACCGAGCAGACAGACGAAGAGGGAAAGCGCATAGCCTTTGTGTCTACCGAAAGCGAGGAGATGTCCACCATCGCGGTATTCGGAAGTTTTGACGGTGGGGTTTCCGTGTTTGTCAACAACACAACCTTCGGGTAGATCACGGTCTTCGCTGTCAGCGACGTAGGTCTTGCCGTTTGCTATCATGCTGGTTGCGTAATCAATCAAAAACGGTCTGTCATCGCCTGTCGGAACACCGATAGCGATAGGGTTCGTGCCGAGTGCGCCGACTGCACCGCCAAAGGGAAGGATACGTCCGCCACCTTTTGCTCCACCACCGACAGTAATCATTCCGATGCAACCCGATTCAGCGGCTTCTTGTGCATATTCGCCGACCCTACCGATATGTCCGGTTCGGATGAGCGTCGCGAAGCAGGTGCGTCCGCTTTTTGCCTTCTCAATGGCGCGACGGATCGCATAGCGTGCTGCATAATGTCCGAAACCACCTCCGCTATCAATATGCAGCGTGTTGTCCGTTTCACGGAGGATTTCCGGTTCAGCAGCTGGACGGATACCGCCGCTTTCAATCCCATCAAGGTAAGATGGGATACGGAGCACACCGTGTGAATCGTGCCCAGCAAGATTGGCTTTTATCAAAATCTCGGCGACATCATCAGCGATACGCCGTGGGGTGTCTGCTGCGACAAACAGGTTTCTTGTGAATGCCTGGAGCTCCGCGGCTTCAAATATATGCCTTTTCATGATGAATTGCCTCCTGCAAAACTACTCATAGCGAGCCTTGTCTTCTGCCTGAGTTATCTCCTCACCGATAGAAATGTTGAGTTCGTCTGCACACTCTTGGAGTTGATTGTGAATGGTATCGGGTATTTCAACACCATCAACCAATCTTTGGGTTCGGGATTGGTGCTCAAAATCACCCGGGACCAGGACTGCGTCAAAGCCGGGTGCGGGTGGTGTAGATTTGATACCATCTAAGAAGGAACGGACACCTTTCTGGTATTCATCAACCGGTGTGAAGGCACTGACATCAATCGCCTGCATGAAAATGCCGTTCATTGAACCTTGCTCCACGTCAAACGTCCCTGCCAATCCACCGAGGAGACATGTAAACATAGCGAGTGCGTAGCCTTTATGTTTCCCAAATGCGAGGAGCGAACCGCCATCGTAGAAATCGGCGGGTTTGACGCTCGGATTTCCGTCTTTATCAAGAATACAACCCTCAGGTAAATCAATGCCTTTGCTCCGGGCGACTTGGATCTTCCCTTCGGCGACCATACTCGTGGCGTAATCAACGATAAACGGACTGTTATCCCCGGTAGGCACGCCGATGGCAATCGGATTTGTCCCGAAAGCACCTTCTGCACCACCAAAAGGCACCGTTGGTCCCCTGCCTCTACCACCACCACCGACACTAATCAGTGCGATACATCCGGCTCTCGAAGCTTCTTCAGCATACTCGCCTAAACGTCCGATATGTCCGGTGTTGAGGATACTGACAGAGCAAGATGCAGCGGCTTTCGCCTTCTCAATGGCTTTTTTGATAGACCAGCGTGAGGTGTAGTGTCCGAAGCTGCCTTGTCCATCAACGCTCATAGTGTTAGAGGTCTCTGCGAGAACCTTGGGTTCTGCGTTCGGTTTTAGGGATCCGCCATCAATGCTGCGCAAATAGGCGGGGATGCGTAGAACGCCGTGGGAATCGTGACCTGCGAGGTTGGCGTTGACGAGGATTTCAGAGACATCCTCTGCGATGTGTTGTGTTACCCCAGCAGCGACAAAGATGTCGCGTGAAATTGCATGGAGATGCGGGGCATCAAATAGATGTGTCTTTTCCATATCTGTGGGTCCTTTGATAAAATAAAGTCGGTTAAGGGTGCGGGAGATTCTCAAAAACTATTCACCTATTTTATGGGATAAGTTTTTTTTGTCAACAGAAAAGCAGCGGATTCCACTTGAAAAAGGGACTAATAAGTGAAAATAAAAAAGGCTATTCAGTCATCCTCAGGGGATAAACGAATAGCCTTTTTTTACCGTCCTCAAATTAAAAAACCCTATTCAAAACCGCTGCCTCTCGCAGCAGCAGGTGGACGTGTGGGGAGTTCCTTCTCGGTTAACGCGGACTCAGGCACATAACCGGAGTAGTCAGAGATTCCGCCATGTGTCAACGCATACACCACAACGTTCGTCATGAAACGGTATACACCGGGTGAATAGTGGATGCTACGGGTCGCGAGACTAATAGTCTCCATTGCACACATGTAGTCACGACGGACAACGATAACAGAGAGTTTTTCACCGACGGAGATACCTTCAAGATAGTTCCGTTTCGGTGGACGTGTGCCCCACCAGAAGACATCGTATCCGATAGGGGGACCACCCATTTCATAGAAGTTATTATAGATTTCGTGATTGTTGGAAATCCGCTCAATATGATAGTCAGGCATGACGTAGCGCATCTGTGCGAGGAAGAGACGCACCATCGCCTGTGCGGGCGCGTTCACACCGCAGTCGTCAAAGACGAGGAATCCACCTTTTTCGACGAGATAGCGACGCATACCAGCGGCTTCAGCCTCAGTGAAACGACCAGCCATTTTACCAGTCCTATGCCCATTCCCAAAGAGATCCCGAGAGAGCGCGAGGGACGGATCATGTCCTGTCATAAAAGCAAGCGGTGTTTTGAAAAGATTCGTATCGGTGAGTTTCAATCCACCCCCTTCAACGTTCATATCGGTTTTGATTTTCGTACGCTCGTTGAGCCACTTCGTCAATGCGTTGAGGGAAGAGGCATCAGCCCACCAGTCAGAAAGATTATGGCGGATCCGTGCGAAGCGGAATACACCGCGAACATCCTTACCCTTACCAATGACCCGTCCGCCCGGTTCCCCCTTGGGTAGCGGTAGGACTGAGTGTTTAGAAAGGATGATGTTTTCAACAACGTCGTCGAGTGCGTCGCGTGCTGCACCGACGTTCTCAACCATTGCGAGACCTGGTGGACGCTCAAAAGCGATTTTTAATTGTCCGGCGATACCACGGAAGACAGGCTTCGTCCGAACGGACGGCATGGTTACCACGGGTGCAGAAAATGCCAAAGCATCTGGGGCATCGGAAAGCAATGGATCAGCATGCATCACATCTGTCAGCACTGCAGAGCTTAACGGAACCACTCTTGGAAGATCCATATCAATTGTCGGATTTACTTTGACGGCTGGTTTCGAAAATCTGATGACTGTCTGTGATTGGAAATCAGACTTGCGGACGGACACAGTCGCTACACGGGATTGGACTTGAATCTGTCCGATAACAGTCGCTTGGACCGGAACAGTTGGCTTAGTAACAGGTTTGAGGATAGCTTTACCTACGATAGGCTTCGGTGGCACTTTGGGTCGGAGTACTTCAACACCTATCATATCTTTGACCCGCTCTGTTTGTGTGACGAGATAAATACCTGCAACAAAAACGATAATCGCGTGAATTACCAACGCAATTAAAAAAGAAGATGAGGTTACCTTTCCACGCATTTGTTTTTACCTCCAAAGCATAAAAACTCTTGATATAGAGGTAAAAGCAATTTCTGTGCCAACCTTAAAAACGCTGAATTCGTGGCTTCAACGGGTTAAGTTGCACGAAAAAGGACAGTTAGGTTGCACGAATCGGGGCTGCTTTGGGTGTTTTACGAAAATGTTGTTATTATGGGTGGGCAGGAAATGGTGGGTATCGTCCGAATCGCGGATTTTCGCGGATTTAGCAAATAACGCAGATTTGGAGGTATGTGTGTGGGCAAAGTCTTTAGTAGGATGTTGGGTTTCACTGCGTTCAACCCAACCTACGTCTATTATTTATCGAAACGAGGACGTTACACGTTGGAAAATCAGTGGAGCAGATGAAAGACCTCAACTGTTATAGATTTGGAGAAATTTAGAAACGTCATCAACTGACGGTGATGATTTCAAAAAAATCATCAGAAACAGTTAGGCAGCAGTCGAGACAGACACACTTGCGGTAGACGCGTCAGCAGATTTCTTGTGGATCACAATTTCAATGTCCTGATCCAACTTCCTAAGTAGCGAAAGCAACTGATCAACAGAGAAGCCATCAAACAGGCCATCCAAAAGATTTGAAAGTTCAGATTTACTGATGTTCAAAATTTTGGCTGCCTTGCCTCGCCTAAGGCGGCGTTCGGTTATGATGTCATCAATTATGAAAACAAGACATGATTTTGCAAGATATTCTTCTGGATTAGGAATATCCAAATCCTTGAAAATGTTACCACTACTGACTTCATATTCAATCTTCTCGTGACTCATTATCACTCTCCCTCTGTGCGAGTGCTTTCGCGATATTCAAACGCCTACTGATCAAATTAATCTCTTTTTTCGGTGTTTTTATGCCTAAGGTTGATTTCTTTTGAAAACAGTGTAAGACATAAATTCGATCGCCAAGATTGATGACATAAACGGTACGATAAGTATTACGAGCGTAATCGCTCACAATTTCATAGACACCGGGAAAACCACGTAAGCGTTTGATTTTGTTAGAAATCCCACCCATCTGTGCTATCCTCAACGTATTACCAATTTTTTTTCGCACTACCTCGGGAAAGTCTAAAAGCTGATTCTTGGAATTACCAATCCAAACAACGGATCTCATCCGTTCCTCTTGCATAAGAATATTTTACCAAATCTGGGAAGATTTTACAAATTTTTCAGGTCTTCAAAATTTACTTAGAAATTAGTCGAGATGCGAAGTCCTTTAGGAGACTCACCAGGGGGTATTTCGTGGGCAACAAATTCAATATAAAGATCCAACTTTCCAAGGAGCGAGAGCAGACAATCAAGCGAAAAACCAGAAAATTCGCTCTTTAGTAGTGAGGCGACCTGAGACGTACTAATTTCCAAGGTCTCAGATGCCTCGTCCTCTTTAAGTCCACGCTGGACTATAACGTCTCGGATTATTGTGGCAAAACGAATTTTGATAAATTTTTCATTTGGATTGGAAACTTCCAAATCCTTGAAAACGTTGCCACTGCCTTTTTCAACTTCAATTTTTTCCTTACTCATTTTCATTCTCCTGCTGTGGACGTTCTCGCGTTGGGTTCAAACACCAACCTCTTCAGGAATCGCGCCTATCCTCTATACAGCGTGCGCATCTGTTGGATGACCTTTGGTAATTTGGCAATAACGGTGTCGATTTCTGCTTCGGTTGTGTTTCTGCCGAGTGAAAAGCGAACGGTGCCTTGCGCTAATCTTGGTGGTAAGCCGAGTGCGGCAAGGACATGTGATGGTTCCATAGAACCAGAGGTACATGCAGAACCGGTCGAGACGCAGATACCCTCCATGTCTAAGCGCAAGATGAGGCTCTCACCTTCCACAGATTCAAATGAGACGTTAAGAGTACCCGGTGCACAATAATCAGGATGTCCATTGTAGTGGATTCGATCAATGTACGCATCTAAGCCTTCTCGCAGACGGCGTGTTAATCCATCCAAATGTTCGGCATAAGAAACCTGTTCCTGCTTGGCAAGATCGGCGGCAGCACCAAGCCCAACGATAGCGGGGACGTTCTCGGACCCAGCACGTCGATTGCGTTCATGCGAACCGCCGTGGACGAGGTTAGCGAGGCGGGTACCGCGGCGGATATAGAGGACGCCAATGCCTTTGGGTGCGTAAATCTTGTGTCCTGAGAACGCGAGGAGGTTCACGCCTAACTCCTGAACGTTCAGCTCTAATTTGCCGACTGATTGCACGGCATCGGTGTGGAGAGGAATATCGTGTTCTTGTGCAATCTCACATATCACTTCAAGCGGTTGGACGGTGCCGTTTTCGTTGTTGACGTGCATGATGGAGATGAGCACTGTCGTGTCACGGACTGCCTCGCGGAGCTGCTCAATATTAATGCGTCCGTGCCTATCTACAGGGAGATAGGTTACCTCGAAACCGCGCTGTTCCAAATACTGACAGGTGTGCAAAACGGCGTGGTGCTCCACGGACGAGGTGATAATATGGTCACCTTTACTTCGACTCTTTTGTAGTTCGGTTAAGCCTTTGATGGCGTGGTTATCTGCTTCGGTGCCGCTTCCGGTGAAGACAATCTCACTCGGACTCTTGGCACCGATGAGTTCGGCGACCTGTTCGCGTGCGGTGTCAATGGCAGTACGTGCTTCGCGTCCGTAGGCATGAATGCTGGAGCCGTTGCCGAATGCCTCCATAAGGTAAGGCATCATTGCATCCCGTACTTCGGGACGGAGTGGAGTGGTGGCGTTGTAATCGAGATAGATGCGTTCCATGTCTTGCTCCATGTCGCGACCTGAAGATCACGCGGACAGAGGTGTGGTTTATTCGTATGTTCGGTAATTCAGAAAGGTTATCCGATTTGGGTTAATTTTAACATCTGGAACGGATTCTCGTTGGCTGACCCGTCCATTGGCATTTAAAAATGAGAGGTCGAGTGTATGGGTGCCTGCGGGGAGTGGCATTCGTACCATAAAAATCTGATTCGGAAGTGTTTTCCATGAACGCGTATCCGCCTGCTCCGTCACAACGCCAGCGAGATTGGTGAGGAGTCCCAAAGCTTCATGTTGCTTGTTTGCTTGTCGGTATAACAAGTACTTTCCCACACCACGCAGTAATGTCCGGAAGAGGATGATAGGACGTTCCGCATTGAAGGTTTCAATAGCGATATTTTCCACGTCCTCCACAAGCACACCCGTTTCTTGATTCCTTCCTACAGTAACGTTGATTCCTGCAAAGTGTGGACGATGCGAGCCAATTGTCGGCATCGCAATGCGCAGGAGATACTCCAATTTCACCTCTTCATAGGCTATTCCTTCGCGTTTTATCAGCGTCGGCACAAACTTTTCAGGTTCGTCCACTTTGTCCGTTTTGAAGATCGGAAACATCAAAGCCTCCTCACTTTTGGAAGGAACATAGCCACTTTCATAAAAAAGAACCAGTTCACCTGAGTTCTTTGGATGTGCAGGAGGTTCACCGTACTGTTGTCGGTAACGTTCTAAATCATCGGTAAAGCCAAGCCTACGCGTCAATCGCACCAACGCATAACCGACGTCGTCTGGCACTCCTACACCAGTTTTTTCCGCTGCGTTTTGGTAGTAACCCACCGCCTGTTTGTAAGAGATAAGGGCATCATTCCACTCACCCGCAGCTTCAAAAATCGTCCCAGAAAGGTATGCGAGAAAACCGGCACTGAAGAAATCGTATTTTTCTTCATCCTTGAAATAGTTTATTAGATTTGTGGCGCGGCGGCATTCTACCAATGCCCCGTCTAACTGACCCTGATAGATATAGTTGAGTGCTCGATAATAGTGACTCAAAAGTCGCTCATATCGAGTCCCAGAATATGGACGCAATTTGTCGGAGGTAACCAGTGAACCTAATTCTTTTGAAACGCTTTTGGTATAACGATCCTCTGCTATATCTCCAGCTTGATCAAACGCCGCGCTGCTTTCGGGAAAGTGATTAGCATAATGGGCGACCAGTCCGAGTTCAAACTGGAAAGGAATATCTGGCTTTTTCGGTGCGTGTTTCTGAAGGTAGGTATAGGCATCTTCTGGTTTACCGGTTTCCAACGCCATTCCGATTTCTTGAAATTTATAGCCGCCACACCCTATCATCAGAAAGACAATAAGGAGGAAGGGGAGTGTTTTAATCATGTGTTCTCGTAGTTTTTAAACGAATAGCGGTAGGTGGGCACAGGGACCCACCCAAACAGAGGGATTGCAAACGTCCTACATTTTAAACTTGTCCCGTCCGATAAACTTTTTAATTTTCTTCTGACCGATCCAGATTTTTTCGTTCGTCTCAATGTTCGTCAGTGTGAGATCCGTCTGATAGAAGACGACCTGATCGCCGCCTTCACGATCTTCAATGGTGTTAATTTCACCGGTCATCATGTAATCGGCACCGAGTTCACGTCCCATCCGTTTAACAGTTTCAATTGCGGCGAATTCCCCTTGATCGGCGCGTTCTTCGCGAATTTCACCGCGCTCACTTGAACTGGAGACGGTACGAACCTTTCCAGTATTGATAAAGGCACGTTCAATATCGGTTATAAATGTAGCGACAGGGATATGTTCCATACTCTTGTTACGGATACCGCCAACAATCACAACGGGTTTGCCACCGGTACTCATACCGTGATCGTTAATCCAAGGGTGGTTCAAGCAGTCAGCAATGATCTCATCAGCAACCATACGTGAATCTGTGTCGTTCCAACGCCCAGAGAGATCAATCGTGGTGTCGGCTTCAACGCGGGTGACCTGCTTAGAGGAACTACAACCGCTAAAAACTATTATTCCAATGAGTACAGCGTAGATTGTAAATTTATATGCGACAGTCTTGTCTGCCAAAATTTTATACATCAGGAATGCTCCTTGTTGGGACAAATCAATTTTATAGTAGATTTTACAATTACTTATACACTACGAACCGGGATCCGACTTACTGGGAAGGGGCGAGGTTAGGATACCTCGCCCAGCGGTGGTGTACGTTTTATGATTATAGGTACACGGCGTGTGCCTATTACTTTGTTAGAAATCTAAGTCTGCCTCTTGAACAATTTTGTCAACAAAGGTATCAAGTTCCATTGCACCGATGTCGCCTTCTTCTCGGCTACGCACACTGACGGTGCGGTTCTCCTGCTCACGTCCACCGATAATCAGCATATACGGGACGCGTTGCAAACGGGCCAAGCGGATTTTCGCGCCAATCTTGTCGTCGCTGTTATCTAATGTAACACGGCATCCCTTTTGGGACAGGAGCTGCTCGACTTCTGTTCCGTATTCAACGAAGCGTTGACTGATAGTCATCACAATACATTGGACAGGAGAAAGCCACGTCGGAAAAGCACCGGCATAATGCTCAATGAGCATCGCAATGAATCGCTCGAAACTGCCACAAATGGCGCGATGGATAACCACAGGTTGCTTTTCAGAACCGTCTGGTGCGACATAAGTGAGTCCAAACCGTTCGGGCAACTGGAAATCGAGTTGGACAGTCGCACACTGCACATCCCGATTCAGTGAATCACGAACTTGGAAATCGAGTTTAGGACCGTAGAATGCGGCTTCACCGGGATCAATCGTGTACTCAACCTGATTGTTTTTCAACACATCCTCAAGCATTGCTTCCGCGCGGTTCCAGACATCAATATCACCCATAAACTTGTCAGGATTGCGTGTGCTGAAATCGCATCGGAACGGCAAATCAAACGTGCCGTAGATACGGCTGAACAGCTCAAGAATGCGCTCATATTCATCAGCGATTTGGTCCTCGGTAACGAAGTTGTGGGCGTCATCTTGACACATCTGACGGACACGTGACAAGCCGGTCAGTGTCCCTGTGGCTTCGTTGCGATGCAACACACCTTGGTCGTGCAGACGATAGGGCAGATCCCGATAACTATGGCGAGTGCTTTTATAGATTAGCATGTGCGCCGGACAGTTCATCGGTTTGAGGGCACTCACTGACCCACCGTCCTCGCTTTCAACGAGGAACATATCGTCTTTGAAGTGTTCCCAATGTCCGGAAGTTTCCCAGAGACTGCTGTCGTAGATGAGTGGTGTCCTGACTTCTTGATACCCCTCACTGAGATAGAGCTTGCGTACCTTTTCAGATAAGAGATTATAGATGAATGCGCCTTTTGGGAGCCAAAAAGCACTGCCAGGAGATTCGGGATGCATCTGGAAAAGTTCCAATTCACGTCCCAATCTGCGATGGTCGCGTTTGGCAGCTTCTTCGCGTTGTGTTAAGTATGCCTGAAGGTCGGCTTTGGTCTCCCATGCGGTACCGTAAATTCGCTGTAACTGCTCGCGGTTGCCATCACCGCGCCAATAGGCTCCAGAAACGCGGAGCAGTTTGAAATATCGGCATTCGCCTGTTTTTTCAACGTGCGGTCCCTTGCAGAGGTCAGTGAAATCACCATTGTGATAGATAGAGACGCCTTCTTCAGCAACGCCTTCATCGCTTGCACTGACTTCTCGGTCAGAGATTCCGTCTATTAATTCAAGTTTAAATTTCTGATCTCGTTCGCCGAACCATTCGCGCGCCGCGTCGTAGGTCCAGGTCTCGTGTAGGAAAGGCACATTGGATTTAATCATTGCCTTCATGTGCTTTTCGATCTCTGGAAAATCGTCGGGCGTAATGGGGCGTGGTACCTCCATATCGTAATAGAACTCGTTCTCAACCGGGGGGCCGATTGCGAGTTTCACGGTATGTTCGCCATCTGGAAATAGTTGTTGGACGGCATACGCCATGATATGCGCGGTTGAATGGCGTATGCGTTGTAAATAGTCTTCAGGTTGATTAGATTCACGCATTGCGATCTACTCTCATATATCCATTCGTATGGATTTAAAAATTGTTCTCAATAGACTTAACGTCTTTTTTCGTACCCAGTTTACGTATAATTATTGTATACTATCCGACGACGAAATGCCAATTATTTTCATCGTCTGATAGTGGATAGTTGTCAGTGATCAGTTGTCGGTTGTCTGAACCAAGATTTACAGGATCTGTTAGATTTGCCAGGGTGAGAAGGCATGGATAAGAAAGCACTGACATCTTAATCAGAAGATTGCTGTACAGATGGAGGAGAGGGAAAAAGAGAAATGGGCGGTACAGGACTTGAACCTGTGACCTCTTGCATGTCAAGCAAACGCTCTAGCCACCTGAGCTAACCGCCCATCTGGAGAAAAAAGAATGGAGGTGGCGGTCGGAATCGAACCGACGAATAAGAGTTTTGCAGACTCTGGCCTTACCACTTGGCTACGCCACCCAAAGATGATGGAGCGGGAGACGAGATTTGAACTCGCGACCTCCACCTTGGCAAGGTGGAGCTCTACCACTGAGCTACTCCCGCATCGTTTTGAAATTCATAGAGAAAAAATTCCCCTGAATCTAAAGCGTATATAGTTTAACATACCCGCGATTGAATGTCAAGTTAATTTTTTATTAAGATAGCAGAAACTTGAATTTTTGTCGAAAATTCTTAGTACGCTTTAACCTACGTCCGATAATCGGCGTTGATTCGGATATAATCGTAGGAGTAATCACACGTCCACATCGTTATTTCAGTGTCGCCAGCACGGAGATCAATGGTAATCCGCACCGGATCCTGTGCGAACAAGGCAGTGGCTTCGTCCTCATCGTACCCAGCATCCATTCCGTCCTTGACGAGTCTATAATCAGCGAGCCAGACATCCACTTGATAAGGATCGAATTCTGCTCCTGACTTACCGATCGCCATCATGATGCGTCCCCAATTGGCATCATTGGCAAAAACAGCGGTTTTGACGAGCGGAGACTCGGCGACAGCACGCGCTGCTTTTTCTGCGTCGTCTCGGTTTTTGGCGTGTGTAACGACCACCTCAACAAGTTTTGTCGCGCCTTCACCGTCGCGAGCGAGCATCTTCACCAATTCAGTGCAAACGAACTGAAGTCCTTCACAAAACGCCTGGTAATTTCCCCCGTCTGCTGCAACGATGTCAGTGTTGTCAGCACGTCCGGTTGCGAGGATTAGCACGGTGTCATTTGTGCTACGGTCTGTGTCAACAGTTAAGAGGTTATAGGTATCATCCACAACGTGATTTAAAGCAGTTTGGAGCGTTTCAGCGTTAATTCGTGCATCTGTTGTGAGATAAGAAAGCATGGTCGCCATGTTGGGTGCGATCATACCAGACCCCTTGGCGATTCCGCCGATCCTCACAGGAGTACCGTCGATCTCTATTTCTACAGACACAGATTTCGGGTGGGTATCGGTGGTCATAATCCCTTCTGCGGCATCGCTTCCACCTTCGGTGCTGAGTGCGCTTGCAGCAGTTTTAATCCCATTTTCGATTTTGTCCATCGGCAACTGCTGCCCGATAACACCTGTTGAGGAGACGAGAACGAGATCTGCGTCTATACCGAGTTGCTCGGCTGTTGCAGCTGCCATTCGCCGTGCGTTTGTCATACCAACTTCGCCGGTACAGGCATTGGCGTTCCCACTATTGACGATAACGGCTTGTGCCTGTCCACCGCTGATGTGTTCGCGGCATACCAAAACGGGGGCAGCGGTGACGCTATTTTTTGTGAAGACGCCGGCAGCAGCTGCAGGGGTATCGGTAACGATGAGTGTTACATCCTTCGCATCTGTTGCTTTAATACCTGCGTGAACACCTGCTGCACGGACACCGTGGACAGCGGTGATTCCGCCATTTATCTGTTTCATGAAGACGCTCCTTGGGTAAAATGTAGGGGAAATTGTAATACATTAGGGAGGAATTGTCAAGTTGAATTTCCCTTGACATTGGATTGGGTGTAAATATAATAGGTTTAAACTTTTATCTATGAACTTTGGACTTTGGAGATGAAATATGGCGAAAATACGGATGGCACAATACGGGACCAAACACGGACATGCAAGTGGGAAGCTGCAGGCGATGCTTGTGAACCCTGATGTTGAAGTCGCGGGGGTTTTTGAACCCGATACGGAGCAACGCGCAAAACTTCAAAATGATGGTGGCAGATTTGCTGGTGTTCATTGGTATACGGACGCAGCGGAGATGCTGAGTGATGAAAGCATCGTCGCAATCGCTTCGGAAGGCAACAACGCAGAAAGCTTGGATCAGACCGAGGCAATCGTGAACGCTGGTAAGCACGTCTGGTACGACAAACCGGCGGGTGAAAACTGGGAACAGTGGCAACGGGTCATTAGCACCGCTCAAGAAAAATCTTTGCTGGTGCAGATGGGTTACATGTTGCGGTATCACTCCTCCTTTAAACAGGTTGCTGAGTGGGCGAAATCAGGCTTCTTAGGCAATGTGTTTTCTGTCCGTGCGCACATGTCAACCAATATCCCCCACGAATCACGCAAGCGTATCAGCCAGCACATCGGCGGCATCTTTTTTGACTTAGGTGGACACGTCCTCGACCAAGTGTTGTGGATTCTCGGACGACCAGAAAAAGTGACATCCTTCCTCCGAAACGATGGCGACTCAGTTGAACCTTTCAAAGATAATACATTGACGGTGTATGAATTTGAAAAGGCGATGGCATTTATATCCATATCTGCTTTGGAACCCCGTCCAGTCGCACGTCGGTTCGAGGTCTACGGGAGCGCGGGAAGTGCTATCATTGTTGAACCCTTTGAGCCAGGTCTGCAAATTCGCCTCTGTCTGGAAGAAGCAAAAGATGGATACGCGGAAGGTGAACAGATCGTGGAGATAGATGGAGAAAGCCGTCAACGGACCTATGAGCTGGAACTCGACGCGTTTTTAGCGACCATCGCAGGGACACAAGCTCCTGATCGTCCCGTATCTCATGAATTGCTGGTGCAGGAAACACTTTTGCGAGCAACAGGTGTTATAGCGGATTAAATTACGTTTCTGAAGGCAGATTCGGGCTTACAAAGCCCTCCTACAAGAGGGTTTGTGATAGGGTCATTTAGTTTTAAGAGATAAGTTTACCCATGTGAAGGTTAACTGTGAATGGACGACCGAATTTATTCGGGGTAGCACACTTTTCCCGAACAAGTTCGGGCGTCCGGATGTAAATTATTGGAGAATTGAATGCCTCTGGGTTTGTGAGGATTGAAAGGAAAAGGCGCGCCAATAAAGCGCGCCTTGAGGTTGCGGTAGAGAACATTGGATAGTAGTTAGTCTTCTAATCCAGCAGCCCATCTGATACACCCTACGATGTGTTCGTGGAACCATTTTTGGTCCCAAAGCTCATCAGGGTGACCCAGTGCTGTATACATCACGCGCCCCTTACCGTAAGTATGACACCATCCGAGGGCATAATCGTGGTCTTCACGGTTTCCACGTGAAAGATCAATGGAGTCATTGTCTAAGCGCATAAGCACGCGTGTTTTGTTGCGATCCCAGTTTTTGAAGGTATAAATTTCATCAACGACTTTGAAGTTGCTGCCGAGCATGCGCGTTGACGGGTGATTGGAATCCTCGATGATAACATTCACCTCTTGGTGCCACGGGTGTCCGGCGAAATAGCCGCCGAGCATCTCGCCGTATTCGGGCCAATCGTAGCAGGTATCCGTAGCGTTATGGATGCCAAAGAAGGCTTTTCCGTTTCGCACGAAACTCAGGAGTGCCTCTTTTTGTGCATCGTCAAACGATAAGTTCCCAGTCGTTGCGAATGCGACGATGTCCTGTTTTTCAAGATTTTCAGCGTTAATGAGTTCGCAACGGTGTGTTGTGACAACGTTCCACCCGTTTTCTGCGCCAAGCTGCTTCAGCGTGACTTCCGCATTCGGTAGATACGTGTGCTCAAAGCCAGCGGAATGTCGCAACATGAGAATGTTCATAAAAAAACTCCTTTTAATGGTTGTCGGTAGTCGGTTGTCAGTTTTCAGTTAAAGAGGTCTTTGACTAACCTAACCCATCTTTTAACTGGTAAATATGCAACTGCCAACTAAACACCTTACATTATTATACAAAATAACAAGAAAAAATGTTAAACTATTTCGTGGTGCCTCGTAACATTATAAGTCCACAATTAGCGTTAATAGCTACCGACGCGGTTTGAAACCTCACGAACACAATTGAATCAGTCAGGAGACGCACATGAGATTTTTAAAAAAAGGCGACAAAAAAAAACCGAAACCGCCATCAGCTTCAACAGCAAAGGATCATCCAGAGTTGAAGGTGGTCAGTGGTTCACAAATTTCAGGACGGCAAGGACAACAACCAAACCCACAACAGCAAGCTCCACAGCAACAAGCCCCGCAGCAGCAACCACAGCAACAGAATATTACATTACCAAATATAAAACATAAAATTGCCGTCGCGAGTGGGAAGGGCGGCGTTGGGAAATCAACTGTCGCCACGAATATAGCAATTTCGCTCGCAAACGCCGGCGCAGCAGTCGGTTTGATGGATGCTGATGCTTATGGTCCGAGTATTCCAACGATGATGGGAATACAAGAACGTCCACGGACAAGTCCAGAGCGCAAACTCATCCCATTGGTTCGGCATAACATTAAATTGATGTCAATCGGGTTCATGGTGCCGGAAGAACAGGCGATGATCTGGCGAGGTCCGATGTTACACAGTGCGATCCGCCAATTTCTGAGCGACGTAGAGTGGGGCGAACTTGACTATCTGATTATCGATCTACCGCCCGGGACAGGAGATGTTGCTCTCTCTCTAACACAGGCGATTCCATTGACTGGAGCGATTATTGTTACAACCCCTCAAGATGTTGCCCTTGCGGACGTGCGGCGCGGTGTCGCAATGTTTGAACGGCTTGGCGTGCCGATTTTGGGCATTATAGAAAATATGAGTTACTTCCTCTGCCCGCACTGCAACGAAAAGACTGAGATTTTTAGTGCCGACGGTGGGAAACATACAAGCGAGCGATTCGGTGTTGCGTTCTTAGGGCAGATTCCGCTTGATGCTGAAGTTTGTACTGCAGGGGATATTGGGGTGCCAATCGTCGCGGGGAATCCGGAGTCACCACAATCGGGAGCATTTGGTGGGGTTGCAAACGAATTAGTAACGGTTCTGGAAGAAAGCGGTGAGGAAGACGAACTGACGATTCTCTAAGCCCATCAGGACCTACATAAAATTGGGTAGGTCCGCCTACCTTTTGTGAGAGGGGTTTGTAGCTTTGACACTTCATAATGGAGATGTAAAATACAATGAGACTGTTCCTTTCTTTCTCAATAATTTTTTCTGCAATCGCGTTACCAGTTTGCGCTGAGTTAACGCAGCAAGACCTTGATAAGATCCGCTTGATAATCCACGAGGAAAATGAGCCGATAAAAACCGAGATCGCGTCCGTAAAAGCCGAGATCGCGTCCGTAAAAATTGACGTTGCATGGATACGCGGCAGGATCGACGGTGTTGAAAAACAGCTCTCACTCTCTACGAATTTCGTATACGGACTCATAGCCCTTATTGTGGCAGCCGTGGGTATCCCACAGGTCCTAATGGTTTGGCGCGGGCGAAGGGATCGTGAACAAGAACGAAAGATTGAAGAACTCACCCGCGAAATAGAAGCACTAAAGCAACAGCGTATTGTTAGCCCTTGAAGACACCAAATGATGTTCCATTTCACAACGCTTTCAGTATTAACATACTATCTTTAAACCGACTTGACAAATTCTACGTTTCCTGTTAAAGTGTGCTCAGATTTTCCATCCAAAACCGTTAACGCTTACTCATTCGAGTCACAGAGAAACCTTACACAAGGAGGCATCTCATGGCGAATACAAATTGGGGAAATGTCTATAAAAAACTCGGTGCGCGCCCGCTGATTAACGCGACAGGAAATCAGACCGTGCGTGGCGGGTCAACACCTTCAGCAGCGGCCCGCAAAGCGATGCAGGAAGCCGATGCCAGCTACGTCGAAATGGAAGAATTGCTGGAAAAGACCGGACAATTCATAGCGGAACGGCTGGGCGTTGAGGACGCTTATATTACCGCCGGTTGTTACGCTGCACTTGTCTTGTCATCAGCAACAGTGATGACTGGAAACGATCCTGAGAAAATGGCGCAACTGCCAGACACGACTGGGCTTAGAGATGAAATCGTTTTTCAGAAGATGCAACATTATACCTACGATCGGGCATTTACTATCCCAGGGAGTAAACTCATTTACGTAGGCGATGAAAATGGTTGCACGACTGAGGCTTTCGAGGCTGCTATCGGGGAAAATACGGCGGCAGTCGCTTATCTCATTCAAGCCGAACATGAAAACGGGGTATCGTTAGCGGATGCAACAGAGATTGCTCGCTCACACAATCTCCCAGTGATTGCTGATGCAGCCGCCCAAATCTATCCGCTCGATTATTTCCAACGTAACGCCCAATCCGCCGATCTGGTCTGTTTTGGTGGCAAGTATTTTAACGCACCACATTCGACGGGTTTCGTCTGTGGAAGAAAAGATATGATCGAAGCAGTACGGCAGCACGGATTTATTGGACCGAGACCTGTTGGACGTGGTATGAAAGTAGACCGGCAGGAAATTATCGGGTTGGTAACTGCGATTGATATCTGGCTGTCAACCGACCACGACAAACGCTTGAAGGAACAGGACGCGAGATATGAGGCTTTAGAACATGAACTGCAGAATGTTGATGGCGTATCATGCGAAGTAAGCTACCCTGAAAGGAGCCATACGCTGTCGAACCTGCATGTGAAGATTGATGCTGCTATTACTGGGAAGGATGCTGCACAGATCACAGAGGAACTCGACGCTGGCACACCGAGAATTAAAGTGAATGCACAGGGCAAAGAAGCCATAGCGATTAATGCATATACCCTCAACGCAGGCGAGGAGTATATCATCGCAAACGCTATACGGCATATATTGAGTTCGTAGCGTCTTTATTTTTAACACGGAGAGGCGGGATTTGTACCCGCCTCTCTAAAACACATCTCTAAAGCCTCATGTTGAGGCTATTATTATATTTGCCAATACCCTACCAGAAGACCCAATCTGTCCACGGTTTTATCTTAATCGCCCCTAACAAACAGAACACAGCCGATCCGCCGAGTGCCCCTTTTACGGCAGCACTCAATCGCAGACTGCGTGCCCTCGCTTGGTAGGTATCTGTGTAAATAGTGACATAGTCTGCCGGTTTGCCGAGAAGTCGTTCAGCAGGGGGCACAGGTTGGTAGACATAAGCACCACCGATAGCGATAGCACCGAGCGGAAGATTACCAGCGATACCCAAAATCCCACCTGCAGCAATCCACACCGTTGTATTTATATCATCCTCGGCATCATATTCAGCGGCAGTTCTTGCGTCAGCGAATGTCGCGCTCTCTTGCGCCATAGTCAGCATAGGGAAATTGAAGATCAACACCGACATAAAAACGACCAAAATACGAAATAGTAATCCCCTTTTCATACCAATCCCTTCCAACAGATTTCAAATGTTCTACGGTGATGTAATCTCAATGGCGCGGCGTTCTGTGGTCGCTTTACGCGCTGCCTCAATAATTGCGAGGTTGTGATATGCCTTTTCTGCTGGCACAGGTAGTGGAGCGTCCGCTGCAAGTGCATTGAAGGTCTCTGTGAAATAGCGAACATGTCCACTGGCGTCCTGCTGCTCGGCTTCGTTAAATTCTGAGAGTTTTAACTGTTTCCATCCGTCTGCTCTCGTGAAACGACGGAGTGCGTCCTCCACATTTACGCGATGGCGAACCCGCAGCGAACCGTTTTCAGCGTGCATCTCGCACCACCCAGAATCCGTAGAAGGTACGCACCATGCCCCTGAGACAGTCGTGATCCCACCGTTTTCATGCTCACAGAGCAACATGGCGATGTCATCAACATCAATATCAATGCGGAGGGTTTGAACGCGGGCTTCAACATAGCGGACGGGAGATTGCATTAACGTACAAACGGCATAGATTTCGTGATAACTGGTATCAATGATACAACCGCCACCTTTCGCCTTGCTGGCGCGCCACGCAAATGCCGGTGTCGGATGATCCGCTGAGAAGTCTGTAGGCTTCAATCCCATGCCAACGCTTCTTCCAAAATGGGATTCACCGAGTGCCTCCAGTTCCGTCATCGCTGCTCTCATGCCAGCAGTGAAGATGTAGTTATGCACTACCGTGTAAGGCACACCGTTGCACCGAACAGCTGCCATAATACTATCTGCCTCTTCCAAGTTGGTTGCCATCGGCTTTTCCGAAATAATCGCCACGCCTGCGGATGCGGCTGCAATCACCTGCTCGGCATGCAGCGAGTGTGGTGTGGCAACTGTCACGACATCAATCGCTGCATGTTCCAGCATCTCCCGATAATCCGCATATCGGTTTTCTGTAGGTACATTGAATCGTTCCCCGACCTTTTGCAGATTTTCAGGAACGACATCTGCGAGAGCGGTTACCTGAACGGTATCTGAAACTGCACTATAGGCGCGGGCATGCGTGTTTTGCACGATCCCACCACAGCCAATAAGTCCCAAGCGAATCGGTTTTTCCATTGCTTTTCTCCTTTGTGTAGAGTTTAGCACATTTTCGGATTATGTCAAATTCTTTGGGTTGTGTGTTTGTCTGAATCACGGATTTATCGGATTACAGGGATGACGCGGATTTAGCTGACTATCAGTAGGACATTCTCGTAAATTGAATTTTTATTGTTTCACCCATCTTGCAACTTCACCTTGATTGTTTCGATAAAATGTGTTATTGTTTAATAAGCACCAATTTTTTTAACACCCCCCTATTTTGGGGACAAGTGATTGAAAAAGAATGCATATAGAAGATACCAAAAATCACGGCGATGGCAAACCAAACACCGAACAATTTTCAAGCGTGCTGGCTATAAATGTAGGAAATGTGGGAGACGCGCGACGCAGGTGCATCACGAAACTTATAAACGCATCGGTAGAGAACGGCTCAGCGATCTGACTGCGGTGTGCGGTGGGTGTCATAAGCGGATTCATAAAAAATAAGCGCATTCCTGCACTAAACGGAATTGCAGTCAAAAAAGGGAAGTATTATGGAAGAAAAGAGAGAGTTAAATGATCCTATAGCCCTTTTAATAAAAGCAAAAGGGGCTGGTTTTGGTAGCGGGTTCTTCATTGGCGAAAATCTAATCGCAACGAATATTCACGTCGTCGCAGGTGCTACATCAATTTCTGCGGAACTAATAGGCACTAATACTCCCTTTATGGTTGAGGGAGTTGCAGCATTTGATGCGAAAAATGATCTAGTCATTCTAAAAATCACAGGTGAAGGGATCCCTATTCCTATAGGTGACAGTGATTTGGTTGAAAATGGAGATATTGTTCAAACAGTAGGCTATCCCAATGAAAAATACAAAGTTACTAAAGGTACTACTATACATAGTATCTCAGATAGTGACAAATGGCTACGGATGAAAGTTAAGGCTGCTAAGGGAAACAGTGGAGGTCCTGTACTAAATTGCAAAGGACAAGTCATAGGCATCCATACCCGCGGGGGCGATTTTTACGGTTACGCTATTCCATCAAAAGCCCTTAAGGATTTGCTTAACCAATCGAAATCAACTCAACTATTAAATTTGGAACAATGGTATAAAGAAAAAGTAAGTAGTGCCTATTGCTACTATATTCAAGCACAAGAAATTGAAGGAAGAAAGAACTCTACTGAGAAACGGGTTACTTACTTAGATGCAGCCATCCAACTTTATCCAGATTATACTGAATTTCACAGCAAGCGAGGAGCAGCGAAACTTTCCTTGGGGCAATCTAAAGATTCAATAGAGGAAGCACAGAGTTATTACAAGGAAGCTATTAAGGACTATACACATGTCCTTCAGCTAGATAGTAAACCCGTTGAAGCTTATAACAATCTGGGGATAGTGAAGTACTATTTGGGTAAATCTGAAGATGCGCGAGGAAATGTGACGAAAGCACAACGATACTGCCAAGAAGCTATTAAGGACCACACAAATGCGATCACACTATGCTTAAATTATGCCCCAGCTTACGAACGCCGGGCACATGTAAGGCATCTCCTCGGCAAATATAAAGAAAATGAAAAAAATAAAACGGAATCTCAGAAACTATATACGGCGGCATTATCGGACATGAATTCTGCTATCGAAAAATGTTCATGTTCTGCTGAATTCTACTACACACGAGCAGAAATAAAAGTAGCACTTGGTAATCTAAGTGGAGCAAAAGACGACTATTGTAGCACCCTTGAACGAAATCCAAATCATGTCAAAGCTCGTTACAGCTACGAACACGTGAAAAAATGTCTTTCCCAAAAGGGAGTGTAGTGAGTTCGGTAGCGATTTCTCAAACCCAAGCCTTGACCCTCGGGGTATTTGAAGAATGCACTATGTATAGTAGAAACGAAGGATTAATTGAATTAACAAAACTATGACTGTTATTGACGAAAAATTTCTTAGCAAAATCAATGAGTTTCCAAGTGGCTCTGCGTTTCGTGGACAAGCCGATACCAACTGGCAATTACATTCTGGTGCTACTCGTCGCCTGATTAAGAATTACCATGAAAACATTATACAAGCTCCTGACTTCTCACGAATTTATGCGAACTATCACAGTGATGTGCTTATAAAACCTGCCCAAACAAATGGATTCGATATCGATGACGGCTATCAAATCTCTGACTTGCGTCTTCTTGCCAAACTACAACACTTTGAAGCAGCAACAGGTTTGCTTGACTTCACATGGAATCCTTTGGTCGCACTATGGTTTGCATGCAAAAACGAAGATTGTGACGGAAAGGTTTTCGTTATCAACTTGAGAGATCCACTAAGGTTTCAACAAGTCTCCAATGAAAAGGAACAGCAAACTGTTGAAGCAATCTTTTTACCCGATAGCAACACAGGAAAACTACTGTACTGGAAAGCAGTGATTCATGGCGAGGCTGCTACAAGAATTCTTCGACAACGCAGTGTATTCGTTATCGGTCGTCCGTTGATTCCAGAAGATGTCGTACAACACATAGAGATTGAAAGCTCGGACAAAGCTGAGATTAGAAAAGAACTTGAAGATATATTTGATATTAGTGAGCAGACTTTATTTATGGATATACATGGTTTCTCCGTAGCAAATAAAGCTGAGTCACCTGTACATCAGATAGAAGATCCGCACTATTACCTTTTTCTTGGAAACCAATCCTATCAACAAGGTGATTACCCACAGGCAATCGCTAGTTATGACAAATGTATTAATCTGGAACCACAGGTTAGCCAGATATACTTCTTCCGAGGAAACGCTAAGGCAGAAATGGAAAACTACGAAGGAGCTATGAAAGATTATGATTTGGCAATACGTTTCAAGGATAGACCTGTCCTTAATCTACCCCCAAATGCCAAAATAGTCCGCAACCCAACTCTCTCAATGATTTATTTTAACATAGGAAACATTAGAGCTGAACTGAGCGATTATGAAGGGGCATTGGTTAATTATAATGAAGCACTTCAATTAGGTCCAGAACATCAAGCAAAGTTTTTTAATCGTGCAAATATCAAAGTAATTTTACATAGATTTGAAAGTGCTATAGAAGATTATAACGGGGCTATACGACTAGGTCATTTAGCCCACTTGAATAAAGGTAACACTTTAGTAATCTTAGGTCGTTTAAAAGAAGCCCTTCAATGTTATAACGAGGGAATGAAAAAATCAACTGACAATATAGGTCTTATTTATAATCGGAACGCGGTGGTAGAAATTTTAAAAGCTATTGATGGGACAGAACACAAAAGTCGTTTTGCCCGTGGCAAATCTCTCTCTACTGTATACGTCCAAGTTGCTAATGACGATTTTCCAGAGAGGATATTTTTTTTCAAAGGAAATACAGGGAATACTGGAAACTTTGGTCACAGTTTGAAAGGAGGGCAAGGATTTGAGGGTAAAAACGGCTTTGTTGTTAAAGTAAGCAGTCAGCAGTAGGTCATCGGCAACTAGTGGTCTGTCCAGTCTAAAATTTGGGGTAAAGTCGTTTTAATCGAGTGCGAGCGTCTTGAGTTGTAAACTGCCAGTCAACCCCCTTTGCCTCGGCATTTCGCTTCATCTGCCAAGCTTGGGTCTCCCGATGCAGCGTCTCTAAGTCCGGGATCCGACGAGACAGACACTGACGCGTCAATACACTTAGCTCAATCTCTGCTATGTTCAACCAACTCCCATGCTTGGGCGTATATACCAACTCCAAACGAGAACACAACTCTCGCGCCTCTGCCGCTGGAAAGGCTTTATAGAGTGAGGCAAACGTGTGAGTATTGAGATTATCACAGACTAACATCACTCGCTTTGCCGCCGGATAAACTTCCTGTAAAACCGCCTTGACTTCTTCTGCCCAGTCCACCGCTGTTCGTCGCTCTCGCACTGAGACTTTACGCCATCCTGAGAGTGTCTCGGTAAATAAGAAGACCGACACGACACCCTTGCGTTTATACTCAGAATCCACGCGTTCCACTTGACCGGGCTGCATCACTTGACGATCCCGAAGGTCTGCCTTCAACTGCACAGGCTGCTCATCCATGTTCACCACGGGGAACTCAGGATCTAAAGGCCGTTGGTAGCAATCCAGGACCTGCTCCATAGAGGCGACAAACGCTGCATCCTCACCCGGAGGGATCACCCATTGCTCCCGAAGATGCGGTTTCAGCGCATTTTTTTTAGCGTCTGACGCACCGTCTCAGGGGAAATGCTCTCTACAATCTCAAGTCTCACCAACTCTGAAGCCAGCAACCGCAGCGTCCACCTTCGGAAACCTTCCGGCGGTTGACCACAACTCAAGGTTATCAGATGTGCCTCCGCGGATCCATCAAGTTTGCGAGGACAAGGCGGGTCGCGACGCTCAGACCGACCTAAGGCATCCGAAAAACCCTTCTCTACAAAACGCCGACGCACATTATACACCGTCTGCGGGTGGCAGCCAAACGCCTTGGATATCTCAGCATCTGTCCACCCAGGACCCTCGGTATCCGCTTTCAGCAAAATATGAGCATGTCTTATCCTATACGCCGCATTTTTCCCTCGCTCCACGCAGTCTCTTAACACCTTCCGCTGTCTATCACTTAGATTCACGACATATTTCTTCTTCAAGTTAGGAGCCCTCCCAAAGAGTTTCAGACAGTCTAAGAGATACACTTTTCTATGTCAAGTGGACAGAAAACATAAAAAACAAAACTCTAATTTTAGACTGGACAGACCACTAGAAAGAAATCCTGTACAGTTAGGCAATAGTATCTACTTCGGTGCTTACTTACGGCAGCAAACGAAATAGTTTTGGGTTATGGAACTTTCTTCTGGTGCTCGGTGATAATTTTTCCTAACGCTCTCAAGGCTTCATTAACGGATTTAGCATCCGGAAACATCTCGGCTACATCATCATCGAGCCGAATCACATTCTTGTCTGCGTAGTATCGCTGTGCATATTTTCCCCGAACTCCTTCGCTGAAGTCATATTCATCCAGCATATCTGGATCATGTTGATTCGATGTGGCTTGACTCATAAGTTTTCCTCTCATAAGATGTCGCTTTTCGAGCAGAAATGATGCGAATGACATCGCCTCTCTCTATGTGAACAATGACTAAAAGTCTCTGATTTTCAGAGTGCCCAATAGTTACCAATCTTTCTTCCACTTCCGAATGCAGTGGATCGGGAATAGTCAAAGAAAGAAAATCTGAAAAAACGGTGATCGCTTCTTGAAACGAAACACTGTGCTACCTTAGATTTTCTTCCGCTTTTCGGGTATCCCATTGAAATTCCAATCCCACGTCTTCTCACCGTTTCTGGTTGCCTATTACTCAGTTCAAGTCCTATACATTTTAAAGAAAAAATCAAAGTCGTCACATTGGTATTATAGCAGATTTGACTCTGAAAGTCAATCTTTACGAGACGACCGGCAGAGCCATTCAATTGTCGGTTTTTCGGGCATTTTCGTGAAGGTGTCGCGAGCATGCGGAAACACCCAAGCAAAAACACTCGCTCCTACAGCGAAGCGTCCTTGAACAGAACATCGAAATTATTGGAGAATTGAATGCCTCTGGACGACCGGCGAGGTTAGGAATGCACATCGCATTTGAGCGAGTACGCCGCAAAACCTCGCCTACTGTTTTAAGGTGAGCGAACGGGTGTAATTCAAGCAAAACACTATATTAAATACAATTTATCATTTCGTGTTTCACGGAGAAAGGACATATTGCATCTCAGGAACCCGCGTACCGCCTGACTTGAAAAAATCCTCCGTGAAACTTCCGTGAATTACCAGCAGAATTCGAGAAAAGTGTCGGGGTTAGAAACCCCTCCTACAACGCAGCCAAAAGCCATCCTTTAGTCATTAACACCCCAGTGATTTTTGTGACACCTGTTTGCAAAATGTGCTATAATGCGCTTATGAGGCAATGTGCTTAAGTCCTACAAAAAGCAAGCAGGGAGAGAATGTGATATGAGTGAAAAAGAGAAAAAAGAGTCTGAAGAAAGCACGGATGCAGAGAAGAATCCATCTATGCCCGAAGATAACCTCTCGGTTACACATCACAGCGTCACAATTAACGGCGAAGAAATTCGCTATACTGCAACAACGGGGACGCTTGTGCTGAAAGAGGAAATCGATAAGGAAGGCGAAAAGGCGAAAGCTACGGTGTTTTTTATTGCCTATACCCGCGATGATGTAGAGGATATGTCCGAACGTCCGATAACTTTCTCCTTTAATGGCGGTCCCGGTTCTTCATCGGTGTGGTTGCATTTGGGCGTGTTAGGACCGCGATGTGTGAAACCCGATGAAGATGGGGAATTGCCACATCCGCCGTATCAACTCAAGAATAACGAATGCTCTATTTTAGATAAAACCGATCTGGTCTTTATTGATCCAGTGAGTACCGGCTTTAGCAGAGCGGTGCCGGGAGAAGAGGCAAAGCAGTTTCATGGGTTCAAGAGGGATATTGAGTCTGTGGGAGACTTTATCCTGCTTTATTTGGGACGCTATAGACGGTGGGGTTCGCCTAAGTTCCTGATCGGTGAAAGTTACGGAACGACGCGTGCTGGAGGGCTTTCCGGCTACCTTCAAGAACGACATGGCACGTATCTCAACGGCATTATGCTGGTCTCGGTCGTTCTGAATTTTCAGACAATTCGGTTCGCACCGGGGAACGATTTACCACATATCCTCTATCTGCCCACTTATGCAGCGACAGCACGTTATCACAATAAATTGGAGACGGATGCTGAATTTGAAGCGTTCATAGACGAGGTCAGAGAATTCGCCATGGGTGATTATACGACTGCCTTGATGCAAGGCAGTGCGCTATCCGATGACCAACGTGCTAACATCGTTCAACAACTCGCTAAATATACGGGACTGTCCGCTGAATATATTGAGCAGACCGACTTGCGAGTTAACATTATGCGCTTTTGCAAGGAGCTCCTCCGAGATGAGGGTCGCACGGTAGGACGTTTCGATAGTCGATACAAAGGGATCGATCGAGATGCCGCGGGCGAAACGTTTGAATACGATCCGAGTTCCGCAGTTGTCCAAGGTGCATACACCGCAATGCTCAACTATTATGTCCGCGATGAACTCGAATTTGCGTCTGATCTTCCGTATGAAATCCTGAGTAGACGCGTGCACCCGTGGGACTATGGCGATCATCAGAATGAATACGTCAACGTTGCGGATACGCTTCGGAAGGCGATGACTACCAATCCCGCGCTAAAGATCTATGTTGCTAACGGTTATTACGATCTGGCAACGCCATTTTTGGCATCAGAGTACACCTTCACCCACCTTGGACTCGATAAATCTTTACAGGATAACATCTCAATGGCTTACTATCAGGCGGGCCACATGATGTACATCGACCAAGGAGAGTTGCAGAAGATGAAACGAGACTTGGATGCGTACCTTGACGATGTGCTTTCCGGGGAGTAGATATGAGTTACCAGAGAGAATTTGAGAAGCGGTTAGATGTTGCAGTCGTTGGTGTGGGTTCACACGGCTATCGGAATGTGCTACCGACCTTAACTTTTCTTCCGATTCGGTTGAAAGCATTGTGCGACCTTGACGTCGAGCGTGCGCGCATCACTGCTAAACAGTACGGTGTTGATGCGTTCTATCCAAACATGGCAGAGATGTTTGAGAAAGAAGAACTGGACGCAATTTTTCTGTGTGCACCGCCGCGCTTGCATCCTGAATTGACGTGTGAGGCACTGGACGCTGGGATGCATGTCTGGATGGAAAAGCCCCCTGGGATGTTTGCCGACGAGGTCTCGGAGATGATCGCCCACCGGAAGGATCGTGTCGTGGTGGTCGGATTCAAAAAAGCATTTATGCCCGCCACCCAGAAAATCATCGAAATTTTTGGGACAGAAGAATACGGTCCCTTGCGAAGCATTTTAGGCGTCTACCCAATGACAATTCCAAGCGAGGGTAAACGTGTACTACGCGAGAAAGAACATACCAACTGGCTCCAAAACGGGTGTCATCCGCTGTCGCTGCTTGTAGCGGTCGGTGGGAAGGTATCAACTGTGACTGTGCGCAGGAATCAATGGGGTGGTGGGGCGTGCCTATTGGAATACGAGAGCGGGACCTTCGGAAACTTTCATCTCGCTAATGGCACGGGGAGCGGGCAACCTTCGGAACTCTATCAGTTTTTTGGCAACGGATGCCATGCCGAAATTCAGAACAGCACAAAAGTCTTGCTTCAGCGCGGTATGCCTTTTAATTATAGTGGCAGTACCAGTTATGTGCCTGAAGGCTTTGATAGCGGTGCCATCGTTTGGGAGCCACAAAACAGCCTTGGAACGCTTGAAAACAAGGGACTATTCATACAGGGTTTCTACCAAGAGATGCGATATTTCTGCGATTGCATTCTGGAGGGTAAACCGGCAGAGCAAGGGTCGCTTGAGTTTGCATTGGAAGTAATGAAAGTTTATGAGGCAGGACTCCGTTCGGAAGGTGAAACTGTCGCTGTTTCGTAAAGATAATTACAGCAGGAGGCAAAGATGCTAACAAAATTAATTTGCCGTAATTTCAAAAATTTTGGCGAGGTTGAAGTCGAGTTAGGAAATCCCGTTGTCTTCATCGGACCAAATAACTCTGGCAAGACGACTGCATTGCAAGCACTCGCTTTGTGGGAGATAGCACTCAAGCGATGGAACGAAAATCGCAAGGGAAGAACAAATCCGGAAAAGCGTCCAGGTGTCGCTATCAACCGGCGTGATCTCATCTCTGTTCCAGTCCCAAGCGCACGATTACTCTGGCGAGGTTTGCAAGTTCGTGATGTGAAACGGGTTGAGGGCAAACAACGCACCCAAAATGTCCGTATAGATATTATTGTGGAGGGTGTCACTGATGGCAAAGGCTGGCAGTGTGGTTTCGAGTTCGATTATGCCAATCAGGAATCTTTTTACTGTCGTCCTTTGAGAGCACGAGAAACAAATGAGAAAGGTGCCGAGCGAATGCCTGTTCCTGAAGAAGCAGAAAAACTTTCTGTTGCTTTCCTTCCACCGATGTCTGGGCTCGCCTCCAATGAAACACGACTTGATGAAGGGGCAATCAATGTCCGGATTGGAGAGGGACGAACAGCAGAAGTGTTACGTAATCTTTGCTATCAAGTTTCAGAGGATACCGAAAAATGGCAAAAACTCTGTGAGAAAATCCATTCCTTATTCGGTGTGCACCTTGATGAACCTAATTATATTCAGGAACGTGGGGAAATTGCGATGAACTATCGCGATGAGTTTGATATATCTTTAGACCTTTCTTCATCGGGACGAGGCTTGCAACAAACGCTACTGCTGCTTGCCTATATCACAGCACATCCTAAATCTGTTCTTCTGCTTGATGAGCCAGATGCACACCTTGAAATCCTACGGCAACGCCAGATTTATCAGGTCCTTACAGAATTAGCAATCGAACATGACAGTCAAATTGTTGCTGCCAGTCATTCTGAAGTAATCCTCAATGAGGCGGCAGATCGTGACGTCGTTATCGCTTTTCTGGGCACGCCGCACCGGATAGATGGCCGCGGTAGTCAACTTCTCAAATCCCTTCGAACGATTGGCTTCGAAGAATATTATCAGGCCGAACAGCAAGGATGGGTTCTCTACCTTGAAGGCGCAACCGATCTCGCGATCCTACGTGCATTTGCAGAGAAACTCTCACATAACGCAGTGCCCATACTGGAGCGTCCTTATGTTCACTATGTCGGCAACCAACCAGGAAAAGCACGTGAACACTTCCATGGCTTGCGTGAGGCAAAACCTAATCTCGTGGGATTCTGCCTTTTCGATCGAATTCCTGACGAACTTCAGACGCGCCCCGAATTAATTGAATATGCATGGGAACGAAGCGAGATTGAGAATTACATTGTATTTACTAAACAGGTGTTAATTAACTGGGTACATGCTGAAGCAGAGGAACAAACTGGAGGTCCACTATTCTCACCGCTCTGGGTATCTACAATGGAGGAAAGGATTAAGGAGATCGAAAATGCCCGAGCAATACTTCGCCAAGAATCGCCTTGGTCGTCAGATATCAAAGTGACTGATGATTTTCTGGATGGGCTTTTTGAAACGTTCTTTGAAAAATTGAAAATGACGAATCTCATGAGAAAAACGAATTATCATACTTTAGTCCAACATCTGCCACCAGAGGAAATAGACCCTGAAGTTACCAAAGTACTTGATATCATTTCAGAAGTTGCCCAAAAAGCGGTATCGCTGAACAGTACATAACCTACAAAATGGAGGAGAAACGTGGAATATAGAAGGTTAGGGAAAAGTGGGCTCAAGGTATCTGAAATCTGTTTAGGCACGATGACCTTTGGGCACGGTGCTGATGAGACAGAGTCAAACAAAATGGTGAACCTCGCTTTTGATGCGGGTGTTAACTTTTTTGATACCGCCAATTCTTATGCGGACGGCGAATCTGAAGTTCTGCTTGGTAAAGCACTCAAGGGAAGGCGACGTAATGCGGTTGTCGCAACCAAGTATAGCAATCCGATGGGTCCCGGTCCCAACGACTCAGGGATGTCCCGTGTCCATATCATGCAGGCGATCGAGGATAGTCTGAAACGCCTACAAATGGACTATGTAGACATCTACTATATCCATCACGTTGATATTCAAACCCCATTAGAGGAAATGCTTCAAGCGATGGACGATCTCGTCCGACAAGGGAAGGTCCGTTATACTGCGTGCAGCAACTATCAAACGTGGCGATTATCCGAAGCGTTATGGCTCAGTGATACAAACGGTTGGACCCAGTTTTCTTGTTATCAACCGCAATATAGCCTCGTTGTGCGGGATATAGAGCAAGAACTCGTTCCACTCTGTGAACTTAAAGGGTTAGGCGTCGTCGTATGGAGTCCGTTAGCAGGTGGATTTCTCTCTGGCAAATATAAACCGGGTGAACGGACACAAGGTGGAACGCGATCCGCTGAAGGATGGGCATACCCAGAACGCTACTTTGCAGATAACGCCGATGAGACGTTGCAGACACTCTTTGATGTTTCTGATGAGCTTGGTCATAGTCCGGCACAAGTCGCGCTCCGTTGGGTGCTTGAACAACCTGCAATGACTTCGGTGATAGTTGGTGCAAGGCATGTCGGGCATTTACGGGATAATGTTGGCGCAGCTGGATGGCGACTTGAAGGGGACGTGCTCCAAAAACTCAACGATGTCTCACATTTACCCGATCGCTATCCTGAATCCATGGAAAAGAACATGCACGAACGACGTGATAGTGCCGTTGATATGCCGAGTTTGTAGAAATCATTTTGCCTAAAAACGAACCTTTCTCTTTTAGATCTGACTAAACTTAAACAGTGAACGCTTTTTTGAGTGAGAATGCGGTCAATACGGAAAAGCACATCACACGTTTTCACATTTTAAGTCATAAGGGAGCATTCGTGATGGGAATATTACAAGGAAAATGGAAACTGATTGCGATTGTTGGTGCAGCTGTCCTGGTTGTAGCGGTCGCGGTTGTCGTGGGGCGTATGGTATTTGCGACCAAAGATGAAACGGCTGCTGATGCATCAGCCGTCAAGACAGCGACGGTTGAACGCGGGGACATCGCTGTCACAATTGATGCGACAGGCACTATCAAACCATTGAATATAGTTAAGGTCAGTTCCAAAGCGAGTGGAAAGATTCTGGAACTTAGGGTTGATGCAGGCGATTACGTCGAAAAGGATGAGATTATTGCGGTGATTGAAACCACCTACGTCCAAATTAGTTTGGAGCAGGCGCAAGCGGACTTGAGGTCCGCCCAAGCGCGCTTGCAGCAGGCGGAGATTGACCTTCAACTTCAGAAAGAGCAGTCGGCAATCCAGATTCGTCAGGCACAGGAATCTCTCGCTGAAGCTAAACAACGCCTCGTACAGCTGCAGGAAGAGATCCGCCTTGAAAAGATAGCACATGCCCGCGGCGTAATGGATGCTGAAAACAGCCTCAACATCGCAAAAATTCGGTATAAATTGCTAACCTCTGATGAGGTCCGAGAAGAAAATAGACGACGGGCAAAAGCCTCCTTGGATCAGGAAACAGCAAACTTAGAGCTGGTAGTAGCAGAACATGAAAGAAATAAGAAACTTTACGAAAAAGAACTAATTTCACAAGCGGCATTAGAATCTTCACAAGCACAACTTAAATCAGCGCAAGCACGTCATCAATCTGCTGAAGAAAACCTGAAACTGGTAGAGAAGCCCGCTACTGAAGCAGAACTTGAATTGGGACAAGCCGATATTAGAAAGGCGGAATTTAACCTCGAACTCGCCGAAGAACGGGTAGAAGCTGAAGCCACGCGAGACATGGATATTGAACTTCAACAGCAACGAATTGTACAAGCTGAAGAAGCTTTGAAACTCGCGCAAGCCAATCAGAAACAGATTGAGCGTAAGGAACGTGATTTGGAGACTGCGCGTTCATCAGTCACACGCAGTGAAACGCAGCTGGAACTCCGTCAAATTGAGTATAACGATACCGTCATCAAGGCACCCATCTCAGGAACAATCCTTGAAAAACTGGTTGAAGAAGGACAGGTGATTACCTCACGCCTCTCTTCACTCGCTTCAGAAGAAGGTCAGACGCTTGTTACGATGGCAGACCTTGACACCGTCTATGTCGTAACAGAGGTTGATGAAACCGACATCGGTAAAGTCGAGATAGGACAACCTGTGACAATCACAGTCGAAGCTTACCCTGATACACCATTTCAAGGCGAAGTCTTGAAGATCGCCCCTCAAGGCATATCACTGCAGAATGTGACAACTTTTGAAGTAACTTCTGAGTTGAAAAATGTCGAAGCGAGCGCATCTCCTCAAGGCATGGCAAGAGGTGGCGAGAGACGGCAAGGCAGTGGTGCGCGTCCAGACTTTGCAAACATGACGGAGGAGCAGCGCGAACGTTTCCGGGCTATGCGTCAACAACGTCAAGCCGAAGGCGGCAGCACTGGTGAAAGACAAAGACCCAACCAAGCAGAAAATGGCGGTGCTGGTGAAAGACAAAGACCTACTCCCCAAGAAACTCCGGCACAACCGACCCAAGATCAATCCGTTGCTAAGGCAGAAGAGACTGAGGCAGCAGATGATTGGGGCGGACTTTTCGGTGGTTTTTTCGATGAAGCACCCGCTGTAGAAGCACCGGCTCAACCCGAACCCGAAGCGGAGACTGAAGACACAAAGATACCTTTTCTCAAGCCCGGTATGAATGCCAGCGTTCAGATCTCAGCTGTCAACAGAATAGACATTCTCACCTTGCCACCCGAAGCAGTTCTTGACATGCGCGGTAGGAAAATGGTCAGAATTGTTGGAGCAGACGGGCAACCTGGACGCCCACAGCCGATCGTGACAGGCGTTAGTAGTTTTGATAAGATCGAAGTCATTTCTGGACTTACCGAAGGCGATAAGGTTGCACTTGGAGGCTTTGAGCGTGGCGGTGGCGGCGGTGAAGATTGGCGGCGACGCATGATGCAGAACCCTGCTTCCACAATGCGCCGAATGACAGGTGGCGGCGGTCGCGGCGGACGATAGACTTATCAACCGCTTGTAGGCATACAGGAGAGAATACTATGAGCATATTAGAAAGTCTTACAAACGCATTAAGTGCCTTAATGGCAAACAAACTCCGGTCTATGTTAACGATGTTGGGGGTGATTATTGGTGTCGGTGCGATTATAACGACGACCTCAATTGGTGAAGGTGCAAAAGCCGACATTACGGAGCGGATTCAAACCTTGGGTGCGAACATTCTGGCGGTTCGACCTGGACAGAGTATGTCTCGTGGACGCGCTTCTGCTGATGCGCGTAAAAGCCTTACCGTCAAAGATATGGAAGCATTAGTGGAACGCGGACAGACTTTTGGTTACGTCACCCCTGAGGTTAGCAGCCGCGCACAGGTGAAATACCTTAGTAACAATACAAACACAACCATCGTAGGAACCTCCCCTGCGTACCTCGTCACGGCAAATTTTACTGTTGAGAAGGGACGCTTTTTTACAGACAGCGAAATCCGATACCGTGAACGTGTCTGTGCCCTTGGTAAAACCGTTGTTGACAATCTCTTTGCAGACGTGGACCCTGTCGGTAAGACGGTGAAAATTAAGAATGTGGGTTTCCACGTCGTAGGCGTTATGAAAGAGAAAGGGGCAAGCGGATGGCGAAATCCAGATGACCAAGTTTTCATTCCGTATACAACTGCCATGAAACGCGTATTCGGAGAGGAGTACCTATCGAGTATTAGTATACAAGCGAACGACGATAATCTCATTGCAGCAGCGGAAACCGAGGTAACAGAGCTTCTCCGAAAACAACATAAAATTCCCATAAACAAAGAACTTGATTTTCACATACGCAATCAAGCAGAATTCATGGAAACACTCGAAGAGTCAAGCCAAACCTTTACCAACATGATTTTAGGGATTGCTGTTGTCTCTCTGATTGTCGGTGGTATTGGGATTATGAACATTATGCTTGTCTCTGTGACGGAGCGGACGAAAGAGATTGGGCTTAGGAAAGCTGTTGGTGCACAACGCTTCGATATTCTCGTTCAGTTCCTTGTCGAATCTACAACGCTCGCGCTCGTAGGTGGACTTGTCGGGATCGGCGTTGGGATATTCGGGGCGAAGATGGTGCCATCGCTCTGGGGATGGCGGACAGTCATCTCACTGATGTACGCAATGGTTTCCTTTATTGTCAGTGCTTTGGTAGGCGTCTTCTTTGGCGCATATCCTGCGTGGAAAGCATCAAAGATGCATCCGATTGATGCACTCAGACACGAGTAAACAAATTACGAAAGAGGTGTGATTAGAAAATCACACCTCTTTTTTTCATGATAACTCAAGTTGCTACGTTAACGTTTCTACACAAATAGTGTATCGAATCTTTTAGCATTCCGTATAAATAGACGTAGGTTTATTGGTGTTTGACCGCTCAACTCCGCTGAATGCTACACGCATAGAATCAACACCAAGTGCGCGTGTGGTACTTGTCGGGCAATGATTACCTCGGAAATTCATTTGGATTATTCTTCTTCAACTCACGTTAATTTCTATAAGAAGGAATTACTATGGAACAAATAGCAGTTATAGCAGGTGTAGGACCTGGTTTAGGGGCTGCTCTCGCCCGTAAGTTTGTCAACGAAGGATGCGACGTGGCGTTGCTGTCTCGCTCATCCGCCTACATCAAAAATCTTTCCACAAGATTGGCAAAATCTGGACGTAAAGCCATACCTATCCCAACAGACATTGCCGAAGCTGATGAGGTAGCAAGAAGCTTCGATCGCATTCGAGAAGAACTCGGTGATCCCGATATCCTTGTGAATCACGCTGCAAATGCTGCTTGGGGAAGTTTTGCTGATCTCACACCCGAAGCATTTGAGGGTGCGTGGCGTGTTTGCACACTGGGCGGGTTTCTCTGTTCAAAACAGGTCGTGCCGGGGATGCTACAGAAAGGCGGCGGGAATATACTATTTACAGGGGCAACCTCTGCTGTTCGTGGTAGAGCAGGAGCGTTGGCATTTAGTAGTGCGAAGTATGCGACACGCGGCTTAGCATCGGCACTTGCTCGTGAAGTCGGTCCACACGGCATTCACGTTTCACATGTTATTGTTGATGGTGTTATTGATACACCGGGGGTAAGGCAACGCTATAAAATGAGAGAAAATGAGCCGCTCCTTGAACCCGATGCAATCGCGGATACTTACTGGGCTTTGATACAGCAGGAACGGAGTTCGTGGACTTTTGAAGTGGATGTCCGACCGTATAATGAGGAATTTTTCACGTAGGCGTTTTCGATTGGATTAGGGGAGGCGCGCTTGTAAGCGCGCCAAGATATATCTCAGTCTAACCTAAAACGTGCTTTCGCTTGAGGTTAGCGGACACCAACGTGTCGTTTCGAGGTGGTGGAGTAGGGCTGCCTTTGCTGCTGGTGTTCCGATGCGGTAAAGGGCGTGCACAGCGTCTCCACGCACATAGCGATTCACATCAAACAGTACATTTTGCAACGCTTCAACGGCATCAGCAGCATTCTCGCCAATCCGCGCCAAAGCGAACACTGCATTTCGGCGAACCCCATCGTTCTCATCTTCCAATGCCTTTACCAGACCCGGAACAGCGACTGAACTCGATTGACTCGTCGTTCCCAATGCCTCTATTGTGTGCGAACGGACAGAACCTGAAGAATCACCAAGCATTTCGACCAACGCAGGAACAGCAGGCTCTGATTTATTTCCTAAATCACCGAGTGCCTCCGCTGCGTTATCACGGACGTATTCACGGGAATCCTTCAATACATCCCGAAGCGGTTCAACCGCTGCAGACCCAACTGCGTTGAGGGCATAACAGGCGTTTCGGCGCGTCATCTCTGATTCATCCTGTAAACACTGCACCAGCGCAGGCACCGCCTTCTCTCCAAATCGAGGCAACTCGTAAGCCGCTTGTAATCCTATTGATTCCGATGTACCGTTGAGAGAACTGATTAAACCCGACAACGATTCGCCATTTGATGCTCCGGCGGTGTCTCCATCTTCAATTCCGCGATGCCAGTTCCAGAGGTGTCGGAACATTCCCTGACGTTCGGCAGGTCCCACTGGTGCCCCGTTTGCCCAGTCTGTCTCCTTATTCGCCCAAGTGGGTTCTTGGGGTTCAGACATTCGGGCATAGAGGAATTTCATCATGTAGCGTCTCTTTTCGCTACTGTTAGGCATGGCGCGGTGCCACAGGTCATAGTTTGCAAAAGCGACCGTCCCCGCTTTTCCAACGATTGGCTGTTCTGGTGAAACCTCTGAACCTTCACGGGTGCTATAATAGTGGCTCATTGGAACGATCCCGGTAGGACCGAGTTCGAGCGGTGTATCTTGCGGATAATAGAAGACCAGTAACCGACGCGTATGATGGGACCAGCGTTTCCCGCCATCTTGGTGCAGCCCTTGTCCTTTGCTACCGGGTGGGTTATAGTGCGGGTGCCGGTGCGGTTGCATATAGTAATCGGCACCAAGCAGGCTTGTCAAGGCACCATTGACATTCGGATCGTCAAGCACTTTCTGAATTTCTGGTATCCGCGGGACAAGGTTATTACCCGGATTGCCTTCTTTATCAAAGACAATCATCGTCTTCTCATAGACGGCATCATGAAATTGCGCAGGCAAGGTGGTTGTAACGGTGACGTAACCGTTCACGACAAAATGCCGCATCTGTGCATCTGTCAAGAGGTGTGCTGCCATTTTTTGTTCCTTCCTCTTTTCCGAGACTTGCGATAAGAGCTATCTATATACATCTGAATTATTATAATTATTCCATAGAACCACACAATTTTCAACAAATTCTCCCACCAAATTTGAAATTGTGATAAAATACCGAAAGAAATTGGAGTCAATCCTTATGATATAGCACGAATTTGGAGGTGTTAGGATGGGACGAAGTTTTGAAAAATCATTGGCGTGGCAGAAACGCGCGAAAGCGGCATTGGTCGGCGGCGGGCAGCCTCATAAACAGAGCCAACCACCGAGACCTGTTATGATTGCAGGCGCGAAAGGTGCACATTTTTGGGATGCCGATGGAAACGACTATATCGATTATCTGATGGGATTTGGACCCATGATACTTGGGCACGCCTACCCTACTGTAATCGAGACAGTCACTAAATACCTTGTTGAACGGGGTAACGTTTACAATTTCGGGCACACCCTTGAGGTAGAACTCGCCGAAAAACTGGTTGAGATCATCCCATCAGCGGATAGAGTTGCCTACTTTGTCGGTGGATCGGATGCCACAACCGGCGCGATTAAGTTTGCGCGTGCATATACCGGCAGAGAAAAGGTGATTCGATCAGGTTATCACGGTTGGCACGATTGGTGTAGCCACGCTCGTGGACACCTGTCGGGTTCCGCTGCCTCTACACTCAGTGTAGATTTCAACGATCTTGAAGGACTCGCTGACCTGTTTAAAGCACATCCAGATGAAATCGCGTGCTTGATTATGGAGCCTTCTGGACAGGATCTTCCCAAAGAGGGTTACCTCGAAGAGGCAAAGCGTCTCGTCAATGCAAATGGGGCGTTGATGATTTTCGATGAGGTCAAAACGGGATTTCGCTATGCTCTCGGTGGCGCGCAGGAATACTTCGGGGTCACCCCGGACATGTCCGTTTTCGGAAAAGCACTCGCTAACGGTTTCGCGACTGCTGTGGTCGTCGGTAAAAAAGAGATTATGGACGAAGTAAGTGATGTATGGGTAGCCGCAACCTTCCACGGAGAGGTATCACTTGTCGCCGCTGCAATGGCTACAATAGAAGAGGTTGAATCGAAGGACGGTGTTGCGTTCATGTGGAAACAGGGACAGAAACTGCTGGACGGCTACAGAGAGATGACGACGAGACTTGGCATTGAGCATGCCCGGATTGGTGGTATTGGTCCAATGCCTTACTTCGGATTGAACACCGATAGCGACGATGAACGTCAACAACGTTTCCACAAAACTTTCTATGAAGCGACCTTGGATGGTGGGCTGTACCTACCAGAAGGACATATCTGGTTCATGTCGATGTCGCACACGGACGAAGATGTTGCCAAGACGCTTACCGTCTCTGAAGATGCCCTCAAACGTGCCAAGGCTGCATAGTAATACCACTTTGGACAGTATTTCAATGCCCAATCCGACAGAATTACTAAGGAATTAAGAGGATTCTCTCATGGCAGAAACTACGAATCACACCAAACCCTTCATTGTCGATAAAAACCTTGGGTCGGCACTCGACCTTGATAATACACAACTCACAGAAACAACCTCTGATGGCAGACCGGTCGTTGCACCAACAGAGGAACAGAAATATCTTTTTGATATGCGCGGCTGGCTCTTAGTTCCCGGTGTACTGTCCGGCGATGAACTCGCTGAGATGCAGGAATTCGGCTACAGACTCCGCAATGACCCGGAATCGATTCCAGAACATGAACGCACACCACTTGGCGGTCCCTTGCAACGCTTAGCGGATCATCCAAACGTTGTCGGCTTTCTGAATGAGTTTGTCGCGCATCCTGCGCTATCAAGCCAAGAATGTTACGGATTCCGGATGGAATCGTGTAGTCTGTTCTATCGGACTGTCGGTGACGGAAATTTCGGACCACACAACGGGAACGGAATGCTACGTTTCCCCGGAGATTCCCATCTCTATCGGTGCATCCCAGGTAAGGCACACAGCGGGTTAACCCGTATTGTTTGGGAACTCAATCCTGTGAAATATCGGCAGGGCGGCACGCTATTTATTACGGCAAGCCATAAAGCCGTCTACACAGCACCCGACACAATTCAGACTCCAGACTCCGAAATTTGGGATACGTATGAGTGCCCTGCTGGTTCACTGCTGTTCTTTACAGAAGCGTTGACACATAGCACCCATCAATGGACAAACGCAGATAACGACCGACTGGCTATTTTCAGTTGCTACAACACGGTGAACAGTAAGTGGCACGACTGGGATCCGCATCCGAAATTGTTAGCGGAGATGCCAACAAAACGACAGACGCTTTTCCGTCCTGTCCGCGCTGCTAATAATTTGATTGGGGAAACCTACAAGCACTAAAAAGGTTGGTAAGTTAGATGTATAGGGGACAGCCTTCACGTCTGTCCCTACGTATTTCTATGAAGCCGTTTGTTTTGTTTTTCGATACCTGAAGTACGTCCACGCCCCAGATATGAGTAAAATCACTACCACCACTATGAGACCGATATTGAAGAGATAGCGACCGCGATTGAGTTCCCAGAGACGTTCACTCGCCAATTTCTCAGCAGAAGTGCCTTTTCGTGCTTTCGTTTTTACCTCTTGCCAATAACTTTTGGCGAGTTCGGGTTGACCCCGCTGCTCTGCGAGTTTCGCCGTGACAATCAGAGTATTAATATCTTGCACGTCCTGTTTCTCCAAAGCATCGGCAAAAGAACTGAGAAGTAAGACTGTCAACTCTGGAGACATCTGCGGGAAATCTGTGGTCCGTTCAATCCCGTTCTGGAAAGCGATAATTGCACCTTGATGGTCGTTCTGATCGAAAGCGATTTGCGCTAACTCAAACCACGTCCGTTTAACAAGCTCGATAGATTGCTCTATATTGTCATAGCCACCAAATGTAAAAGTAGCAGTCCCGTAATTCAGATCCCCTTGTTTCGCATGAAGCGTGTAAGTTTCATCAAGTGTGAGTAACCCTGAATCCTTCCAATCATCAAAGTGATAGGTTCCATCCGCCTCTATAGTTTGCTGGTGGGTCGTCCCTCCGATCCAAACGATTGTGCCAGCAACCGACTCACCACCAACGCCTTCGACAGTACCGTGAACAGCAATAGGTTGAAGCACCCAACCCATGTGGACCGATTCGCCCTGAACTAACTGCAATTCGGCGGTCTTAGGCAGTGGGACATGGTAGCCAGCTTTCTTAACTGATACAGTAGAAGTACCTTGCTGCAAATCTTCCGTGACGAGTTGCGGTGTGCTACCGATTGCTACATCGTTGATAGAAATTTGTGCACCGCTGGGAAAAGTCTCAATCTTAAGCGCGGGACCGAGTTTAAGTAGTGGTTCTTCAACATCACCTGTTGGGGCAAGGATCCCTTCCATAAATGCAGCATCTGCTCGTAATAATTCGTACGCCTCAATAATACTGAGCTGTCTATTGTCATTTGTATCGGTTGTGTCTGCAGCAAGCGCGTCATGGAGTCCTTGTAGGAGTTTCGTAGCGTCTGCGGCCTCCGCCGACTGAATCACGTTCAAGGCAGCATCCCCAAGCGTTTCACGATTGGCATAGTAAGCGTTTAGGTTCGTATCCTCCGTGTAGCCATCAACAATAACAACTGTGCGTCTCCTTTCAGACTCCCTAAACCACTTATTGAGAGTAACATCCTGAACTCCTTGTCCACTCCCCGGAATTAGCAGGTGCATAGTATTCATGCCCCTCGGTTTGGTAACCATCCCGTGATATAGAAAAATTAGGGTGTCGTTCGCTTGCATTTGGCGTCCGACCTCTTGAAGCACGGCATAGGTCTCTTCGGCGGTAGCACTTTCACCTTCAAGACGATGAATTTGCTCACTCGGCACCATTCCGCGCGCTGTTAGGAGTTCTATAAGCGAATTCAGGGGTTCATGTGCGCGTACTTCCGGTGTTGTATCGACAATCAACCAGTGCGTACCAGAATCAACCGAAAATCCCGGTGCTGCTATAAGGATAACGAATACAGCAGAGATCACAATGCGTGTAAAAACAGAACTGTGCTTCAGCATAGCTTTATCCATAAATTGTGTTTGGCGTTCTTTAAATGGATTAGTTTAACAAAAATCCCAAACGATTGCAAGGAAAAAGAACTATTTTAGATGTTAAAATGTCTAAACTTTTAGAGAAAAACTGCGTCAAAAGATTATAGATTAAGGTCTTTATGGTGCAGCTTGCAATTTCCCAAAATTTGCTTTTTTTAAAGTTAAACGTCTGTATCGAATTAAGGTAAGCAGTCAGAAATTGTGCTTACAAATTAGAGCGGACACTGAGCGAAATTGAAAGGACTCGTATTAACGTTATATTTTATGATAATACGTTTTTGGTGCAACTCGCAGGTTCCTAAAACCCGCCAATAGAAAATGTTGAACCCAGGACAAGGAACATGCCTGGGACGCACGTCAACAAACCCCGGTATGGATAAGGAGATGTTAATGATTCGCAGGAAAACTAAGTTCACTGTTTTGTCAAAACTCGCGGGTCCGCAAAACCCACTGCTAAAAATTATCCTAATTGTTCAATTCGCAGTAGTTCTTTGTGTAGGCGCTCAAGAACCTGGAGTCGAAGTTGACTTATCGCAACCTTTGACACTTGAGCAGTGTATCCAAATAGGTTTGGAACAAGCAACAAGTATGCGAAATGCGCGCCTGAACCTTGCAATACAAGAACTCCGAATAAAAAACGCGCGTGCTAATTATTTTCCACAAATTTTTTCAAACGGCAGCTACGATTTTTCTGACCAGATTGACTTCGGGTTTGAACCTGAAAATTACAACTTAGGGCTACGCGGACAATATACAATCTGGGATAATGGACAACGTGAAGGTGGTTTTGCACAAGCCAAAGAGAATCTGAATGCTACAGCGAGCCGTAATGAGAGCATTAAACAAGGTTTAATCCTTGATATTACACAGGCTTACTACGATGTCCTGCAATCGCAGGAACTCGTCAATGTCAGTGAACAGATTCTCGCAAGGTCTCAAGAAAACACACGGCGCACAAGGGATTTCGTAGAGGCAGGTTCACTGATCCCCGCGGATATTGCCACTGCCGAAGTTCGCGAAGCAAACGATCAATTAAGTCTACTAAATAACCAAAATTCACTTCAAATAGCACAGGCAACCCTACCACGGCTTCTCGGTTTAGATCCTGGCGTGCTGCTTACCGTGTCAGTTGACGAGTCCTATCAGTTGTATCAAGACCGCGGTACCATTGAAAGAGTGGCAATGCCGGTTGAAGAGGCTATCCAGACAGCCCTTGATAATCGTCCAGAATTCCAAGAAATTCAGGCGCAATTAAAGGTGCAAGAATGGAGCTTAACCTTAGCAAAATTACAACGCTGGCCCCGGCTGAATGCGGATGCCAGTTACGACGTTAACCTCGACGACTATCTCCGCGAGCGCGAGAACTTCTCTGACTTTCGGAGTTGGAGTGCCGGTGTATCTTTGAACTTTACCTTCTTTGATGGTGGTATTTTAAGCAATCGGGTCAAAGAACTAAATATGCAGTTAGAGCAGACGCGTGAAAACGCGAGCGACTTGGAGCGGAATGTGGCACTCGCTGTCAGACAAGCATACCTAAACCTCAAGCGGAGTGAAACCTCTCTTGACATCTCAAAGGCACAGGTTAACAATGCACAACTGAGTCTGGACGTGATTCAAGGGCGTTTCGATGTGGACAAGGCAATCCTGCTTGAGTTGCTCGATGCACAAACAAGTTATGCACAAGCATTAACAAATCAAGTAAATGCTTTCTACGATTACAAAATTGCACAAACCCGCTTGCGAGACGCAATGGGAGTGTTACAGTAAATCATGAAAAATCAGAAAAAGTGGATTATTATCGGGGCAATTGCACTTGTTGTTATCGTCGGTGGAGCAATCGGCGTGACCCGCATGAGCTTCAGTCTTGGTCCCCTCAGTTTCGGTCAAAAGAAAGAAGACGGAGAAGTTAAGCAAGAAATTGTACGGCGTGGAGAGTTTCGTGTCCGAGTGCGTGAGTCAGGCAACCTACGATCCTTCCTTGAGGTGGATGTCCGCTCAAATGTTGAGGGTGAGATACTTGAAATCTTAGTTGACGAGGGAGATAAGGTTGTGTTAGGGGACCCGTTGCTCCGAATTGATGACGAACAAATTTTAGAACAAAAAAAACAGGCAGAAGCGAATCTCGAAGCGCGTGACGCCGAATTGAAACGGGCAGAACTCCAGATCCAAATTACTGAAAAACAGCAGGACAGTAACTTGGCACAAGCACAAAATTCTGTTCTTAAAGCACAAGCGACTTTAGATTCGTTTGTCGCAACGACGCAGCAACGGATAACGGAAGCCGAAACGCTCGTAGCGACAACCCAAAACTCTCTAAATCAGGATAATATTGGACTAAAACAAGCAGAAATTGCATTAGGGCAGGCGAAATTAACACTTGAACGCGCGCAAGCAACAGTTGAATCAGCGAAAATTTCTTATGAAACAACAGAATCGGAGCATGAGCGAAACAAGGAACTGTTCGAGAAACAGCTCATTTCCAAACAGGCGTTGGAGGATTCCCAAAGACAACTCATTATTGCTAAATCAAATTATGATACTTCTATAAAGGAAGTGGAATCCCAACGTGAAACCATAAAATCTCAAGATGAAAACATCAAAGCAATGGGTCAAGCGATCGAGAGTCGGAAATCAACACTCGCTCAGAACAAAAAGAATGTTGCGCCACTCAAGGAATCTTTAGAAGCACAGCGTAAGCAGTACACAGCAGAACTTGAGGATGCGCAAACCCGTCTCGACCAAATACAAGAAACAATAGAAGAAGAAAAAGAATTGGCAATACATGCGAGAGTAGGGGCAGCAGCAAGTCGGCTTGAAGCGGAAAGCCGACTCAAATCGCAACAGGATCGGTATAACTGGACGACAGTCACAGCTCCCGTGGCAGGGACGATCACACGTCTCATCGTGGAAGAGGGTGAGATTATCACCTCAGGCCGTTCTGCCTTCTCACGCGGCGAAGCTATTATGCGGATCGCCGATCTCGACCAGATGATTGTGAGGACACAAATCAATCAAGTAGAAATCGGAAAAATAGAAGAAGGACAACGCGCCGAAATCAGCGTTGATAGTTACCCAAATCGTGTTTTTCCGGGTAGAGTGAGTGAGATCTCACCGAGTGCAACGCCACGCGGTCCCCAGAACCAGAGTTCCGTCATTACCTTTGAGGTAGATGTAGAAGTTATCGGTTCGCCGCCGGAGTTACTGCCCGGGATGTCTGCTGATGTAGACATCATTGTATTTGAAGAGCCTGATATCCTACAACTGCCAATACCGTCGGTGCTGAGTCCTGAGATTTTTACCGTTAAAGCGAATATCAATTCGGCAGATTTAGGACAATTTCGGGAAGGTCAAGAACTCAAAATTCGGAATCTTGTCGGAAAAGAGTTCACTGGAAGTGTCGGTAAAATTGAATCGGAAAAGAGCCGGGGTAACCTTGAAATTTTGCTTGAAGGTGATCAGAAAGGTTTACGGACAGGTCCAATAGAGATTAGCATTGTCATCTCCGATGGAAATGTGCTTTCTGATATAGAAGCCGAAGTGAGTAGCGAGCGTCAGTACTTCGTTATGTTGGATACTGGTGAACCGAACAAAGACAAAAAAGAACAAAAAGGGGTCAAAACGCACATTACAATTGGACAACGCAACAACACACACTTTCAAATCACTGGAGGTTTGAAGGAAGGTGATCGCGTCTTCGTGCCGTCTATGCAGGAATTAACAGCGGGAGAAAAAAGCGAGGACGAGAAGGAAGAGTAAGAAGTGTTTGGTCGTAGTATAGATACACCGTATTTTCCTTTCGCTTTTGATATTGTGTCAGAAGAGAGGGTTGAAAAAAGGGTCATAGGTTTAGATATATCTTTAGCTTCATGTCAGCAATGCTAAGGAGGAAACGTTGTGTTAATAGATGTGAAAGATCTAACGAAAGTTTACCAAATGGGAGATGTTCAGGTGCATGCTTTACGAGGCGTGTCCTTTGAGATAACAGCAGGTGAATTTATTGCGATTATGGGACCCTCAGGTTCTGGAAAATCGACAATGATGGATATCCTCGGATGTCTCGCGACACCGACATCGGGTGAGTATTTCCTTGAAGGCGAAGAAGTAGGCCAACTTTCGGACAATCGCCTGGCAGACATTCGGAATAAGAAGATTGGCTTTGTGTTCCAATCGTTTAACTTGCTGCCACGGACGAGCGCGCTCAACAACGTTGAACTACCGCTTATCTACGCAGGATTAGGCAGAAAAGAACGGAAACGGCGCGCATTTGAAGCCTTAGAAGCAGTCGGTTTAGCGGATCGGGTGGATCACAAGTCAACGGAGTTGTCGGGTGGACAGATCCAGCGCGTTGCGATTGCACGTGCCTTGGTCAATAAGCCATCAATGATTTTTGCTGATGAACCGACAGGTAACTTAGATACCCGTTCAGGTGATGAAATTATGGCAATTTTCGACCGACTCAACGACGAAGGAAACACGATCATCATGGTAACACACGAACCTGAAGTGGCAGAACATGCCAAACGTGTGTTGCATATCCGAGACGGTCTCATCGAGCGAGATGTCAGGCAAAATGGACATAATGGCGCGGATGCCGAATAATTAGAGATAGTCCTTGATCAAAAAGATGCACCTTTTCTGTCACAGATTAAAAGGATGCTGTGAAGTCATACCTCTATGGAAGTGAATCTCGATAGGTGCGCTTTTCAAGTGCCTTTAACTCTATAAAGACGCTATTCGTCAGGCGCGCCTATACACCCACCCAACCCCAACCCAACTATGCACCACGTCAGAATTACCACTCCGTCTCGCTTACACTTCTCTCTACTTGATTTGAATGGAGCACTCGGACGAATTGATGGAGGTTTCGGTTTAGCAATTACCGATCCGAATTTTCAAATCCTTGCTGAACGGGCAGCTGGTATTCATGTTGCCTCCTCCTCATATCGCGAGCGAGCACACGCGGTTCTTAAGCGGCTTCAAGAAACCTATCCGTTTCCCGGTATCAAAATATCATTTGAATCCGAAATCCCGATGCATTGTGGATTTGGGTCTGGGACACAATTGGCACTGAGTGTCGCTCAATCCGTTAACGTACTCTATGAACTCGGCTTGGATGTGCAAGAGTTAGCAAAGGTCGTCGGACGCGGAGGAACTTCAGGTATTGGCATAGCGGCATTTGACACAGGCGGATTTATCGTAGATGGTGGGCATCGTTTCCCAGATCAGAAGACTTCATTCCTCCCTTCTTCTGCGCTCGGTGATATTCCGCCACCACCGATCTTACTGCGTCACCCGTTTCCAGAATCACCGATGCTGATTGTCATGCCGAACTGTTCTCGGATTTACGGTGACGCCGAGATAGAACTGTTCCAGACATTATGTCCACAACCAGAATGGGTTGCACAGAAACTATCGCATATACTTTTACTTCAAATACTTCCCGCCCTCATTGAAGGTGATATGCGCAACTTCGGCGATGCCTTAAACAGTATCCAAACGTTTGGGTGGAAGCAGGTAGAAATTGACGCACAAGGCGACGAATTACAACTAACGCTTGATTTTTTAGGGAGTAGTGGGGCATTCGGTGCGGGTGTTAGCAGTTGGGGACCAGCGATTTGTGTGTTAGGTGAGGATATTGGAGAACTCAAGCGGGAAACAGAAACGTTCCTGAAAACACTTCCGAAAGGCGGTTCGTGTTTTATCACACAAGCGAATAATTTAGGTGCACAGGTGGTATCAGATTAAAAGAAAAACGGGCAGATTCTGAAATCTGCCCATCTGTTTTTGTACGTTGCTTATCCTTTGCTTGGGGAATAGTACGGATTATCCCCGGCAGCATGGTCTGTCGTATCAATTACATGCTTAATTTCCGGGAATACCTCCTGAATCATCGCTTCAATGCCGTGCTTGAGAGTGACATTCGCCATGCCACAACCTTGACAACCACCACCCATGTGAATATAGATGGAGTCTTCCTCAACATTCAGGAGTTCAATCTGTCCACCGTGTGCAGCGACAGCCGGGTTAATGCGTTCATCAATGAGTTCCTGAATTTGTTGTGCCTTGGGATTATCCCATGCCGGCGTGTTGGGGTTTTCAATGTTAAACCCACTTGAATTCAGATCCTCAACATAGTCAATAACGGCACCCTTAAGATCGGGTGCGCTTTCCGCATCAACGAGCACCTTGAAATTCTCACATTCGACAATAATATCATCGTCTTGAACTTCAGTAGCCAAGCCGAGGCTGTATTGGAAAGCGGTGGCGGTTTTACCTTGAATACCAATCCGTAGTCCTTCGACTTCAACCTCTTCGGTCTGTATAACTGCATGAATCTTCTCTTGTGCCGCTTCTGTAACTTCAAGCAAAGGTGTTTCGGTTCCGGTGAGCTTTTTCAAGAAATTCTTCATAATCGCCTTCCGTGATTAATATTTATGCGGCAGTTTTTCCTATCCAAGACGCTTCGGATCGAAATTCACCCATTTCGTTATAGAGGGTGCGCAACTGTTTGATTGCGTAGATTTCCAACTGTCGAATGCGTTCTCTCGTAACGTCCAAAGCATCCCCGATTTCTCTGAGTGTTTTCCGTTCTCCATCTTCAAGCCCAAAACGCATTTTAAGGACTTTCTGTTCGCGTTCGGGTAACTTTTTGAGAAATTGAGCAATCAGATCTTCGTTAATTAACTCTGCGATAGGTCCGTCTTCTCCGCCAGTAGTGGGGTCTTCGACTAAATCGCCTAATGTTGAAGCAGAGCGCTCGTCACTAAGCGGTAAATCCATTGAAATTGTATCAGCGTTAAACGTCAGGATCTCCTCAACCTGATTGACTGTAAGATCCAAAGCTTCGGCTATCTCTTCACGTCTCGGTTCACGTTGTAACTCTTGGCACAACGTTGCGTAGATAGAGTCAAATTTATTCATCTTCGCGACGATATAAGAAGGTAATCGAATTGAGCGAGAAAAATTATCAAGCGTGCGCATGATAGCTTGCTTAATCCACCAGATAGCGTATGTACTGAATTTAAACCCCTTCCGATAATCAAATTTACTTGCCGCCTTAATGAGTCCGATATTTCCTTCCTGAATCAGATCCTCAAGTGGGACATTATGACCTTGGTATTTAACGGCAATAGAAATAACGAGCCTTAAGTTAGCTTGAACCAGCTCATCTCGTGCTTGTGTATCTCCTTCTTCAATCCGCTTCGCCAATTCTACTTCTTCTTCTCGAGATAATAGGCGATGACCCGCTACGCTCCGGAGCCAACTTGTTAAGGCTGTGCGATCGCTCCCTTTACAATTTTCAGAATATTCTGTTTCGTCCGTCAGATATGCGGGATCTATATAAGATTCGACACTTCCGATACTTGCCGTTTCACCGAAATACTCGGCTTCCATTATTCTCCTCTCCTTATTTGGTTCTTAATAAATAGAAACAAAAATTAATGATACATTCTCTTTAAACGATTTGTCAAGTAAAATGTTTAAAAAAAAAAGCGAATTCTGTGAAAAAAGCCATATAAAGCAGTATTTTAATAAAAAATTATGCAAAAAACAACAGAAAATCCCAATTGCGCCATTATGTCTTTGAAGGTATTGCATGCAACGATTGTCGTTACCAGTAAAGAATCTCGGCGATTTCAGAAAATTATCAGAAATTATTAATTTTTCAAGATAGAATTATCAGATTACAAATGAAGCAACTACGTGGCATGTCCAATCAGTAAGACTGCTGCTGGTAATGAAGTGGTAGCAGCTTTTTCAAACGCTCTACTGATACACGAAATATCGTCATCTGTCTCCAGCATCTCGTAAGGCAAATTCCACGCTTTCAGTGTCGGTTCAAGAAAAGTCGCTACAGAATCAACCCAACGTCCATTAGCATCACGGTTGTGATACCCGCGATACCCAACAAACATCACTACGGGTACCTGCATGTTAACAACGGTGCCGCGGATAGCATCACCAGACTCCAGAAAACCGGTGTTCTGAATGATGATGACAGGCTTTTTACCACCGACGTATAACCCGGATGCTACAGCAAACGCCTCTCCTTCGCGAGTTACCGTGATGACCTCGATATCTGGTTCCGCACGCAAAATCTCATAAATCCGCGCGCTCCCGTTATCCGGGACCCCTATAGCATGGGTGATCCCTTGTTTTTTCAATTCATCTACAATGTTTTGCGCTGATGCCAATTTTCGCTCCTCGTTCTTTAAAGTCAGACGGGCAAAGCGACTTTCTTCCTATCGCAATAGACAGGTGATAGACAAGCACCTTACCACATCCTACGATATTCACCTCTACTGCCTACCTTCTACCAAGTCGTCAACCACCGTCGGATCGGCGAGGGTTGAAGTATCACCGAGTTCAGTGATGTCGCCTTCGGCTATTTTTCGGAGGATCCGTCGCATAATCTTTCCAGATCTCGTCTTTGGCAGCGCAGGTGTAAATTGAATCTTGTCTGGCGTAGCGATAGGTCCGATATGTTGCCGGACGGCTTGTTTGATACCCGTTTCTACCGTATCAGATGGGGATTCACCTGTCATCAGCGTAACATACGCATAGATGCCTTGTCCCTTGATGTCATGTGGGTAGCCGACCACGGCTGCTTCTGCCACAGCATCATGTTGCCCAATTGCCCCCTCAACCTCAGCGGTTCCCAATCGATGTCCAGAGACATTTAGAACATCGTCAACACGTCCTGTAATCCAGTAGTAACCATCTTCATCGCGTAGCACGCCGTCACCAGTCATATAGTAGCCAGGGAATCGACGGAAATAGGTATCCAAGAACCGTTCATGGTCCCCATAGACTGTGCGCATGATACCGGGCCATGCGGTTTTAATGCAGAGGTAACCCGTCGCAGGATTGCCCTCGACTTCGTTCCCTTCTTCATCAAGTATCACGGGTTCAATTGCAAAGAACGGGAACGTCGCTGAACCGGGTTTCAGTGGTGTCGCTGCAGGTAATGGCGTCATTAGAATCCCACCGGTTTCCGTCTGCCACCATGTATCTACAATCGGACAACGTCCGTCGCCGACGACATTGTAGTACCACAACCATTCAGGCTCTTTGATTGGTTCACCAACGGTACCGAGTAACCTGAGTGTGGACCGGTCGTACTTTTCAACCCACGTATCGCCTTCCTTCATCAGGGCGCGCAGTGCGGTTGGAGCGGTGTAGAAGATATCAATACGATGTTTTTCGACAACTTGCCAAAATCTCCCGAAGTCCGGATAGTTCGGCACACCCTCAAACATAACGGTAACAGCACGATTTGCAAGTGGACCGTAGATGATGTAGGAATGTCCGGTAATCCAACCTATGTCAGCAGTGCACCAGTAGACATCACCTTCTTGGTAGTCAAAGACCTGTTGGTGTGTGTAAGACGTGTAGACGAGGTAACCACCTGTCGTATGTAAAACACCTTTGGGTTTCCCTGTTGAACCAGAAGTGTAGAGGATAAAAAGCGGGTCTTCAGCATTCATCACTGCTGGTTCACATTCCGAGTCGGCATCTGCCATCGCTTCGTGCCACCAAATATCACGTGAAGTATTAAAATCGACTGCGTCCCCAGTGCGTTCGACAACGATAACCTTTTCAATAGATGGACATTCGGCGACTGCAGCATCGGCGTTTGCCTTCATCGGTATGTCGCTACGAGGACCGCGCATTGCGGTATCCTGCGTTATCAGCATTTTACACGCAGAGTCGTTAATTCTGTCTCGGAGGGATTCCGCCGAAAATGCGCCAAAGACGATAGAATGAACTGCACCAATCCTCGCACACGCCAACATCGCTATTGCTAACTCTGGAACCATCTGCAGATAGATACAGACACGGTCCCCTTTTTCAACGCCTTGTGCCTTCAGGACATTGGCAAATTTTTTGACCTCGGCAAGAAGTTCATTATAACTGAATGTCTGATCCTCAGATGGATCATTTCCTTCCCAGATAATAGCGGTTGCATCGCCGTGTCCAGCCTCTACATGTCGATCAAGGCAGTTATAGCAAGCGTTCAAGGTGCCGCCTTCAAACCATTTAATTTCTGCTTCGACGAAGTCATAATCGCGAACGGTATGCCACTTCTGATACCACGTCAATCGTTCTGCGACTGCCGCCCAAAATCCTTCGGGATCTTGGACGGATTCGGCATACTGTGCTTGATACGCCTCCAAACTATTGACGTGAGCGTTATCTATAGGATAGGCAGTCTCTGCCGGTGAAAAAACGTTGTTAGCCATTTTATATTTTCATCTCCTCTATAAATCATATCATCTGGAGCACGCCTTCAAAACGCACCTACAAGTTGTTATATGGGATATTTTACAGTAATACCTGAGTGAGTGCAATGAAATTCTTACGCAACAAATTGTGAGAAATAAACAGCCACTATATCCATTGTCATTGCGACGAGCCAGTGAATTGCTGCTCCATAAATAAACGAGCGCGTTTCTAACGCGAGGATACCGAGCAATACCCCCGCAATGATTGAACCGAGTGCCTCCGGTAACGGCTTTGAATAGTGCATTACCGCAAACGGAATTGTCTGAATTAAGATGCAGTAGTTCCCGAATCTTTGTTCCAATCCAAAAAGCATAAATCCACGGAAGAAGAATTCCCAAGAAAACATGTAAACACCGTAGGCAAGTTGATACGGTAAAAACGTCTGCCAACTGCCTGCGACGACTTTGCAGAGGGGATACTTTGCTACGAAAGGTGGATATACAATAACCGCGAGGATAACGACTGGAATCATCAACCCCCACGCCACCGCGGTCACGCTCCATCCGAGCTTCTGATTTCCAAGTCGGAAACCGTAGTCTCTTAATCGCTCGCTCGTTCCGAATTTTGCAACGATAGCGGGGACAAGTAGCAACGTAATCGCCGTTGTCAAAAACCAGTAATAATATGGATAACTTTCTGAAAGGGGTCCGCTTCCGAGGAATTCTGCGAAATGGCGGTTGAAAAAACTCCGTCGGCTATAATATCTGTGGAGCGTTAATAAGAGTGCTGAGGCAAGTAAAATAACCGTTGCCTGTCGTTCCCAACCACGTAGGTATTTATCTTTTAAGGTTTGGATCCGGAAAAGCATCTTGACATCCCATCGGTTTTAGGGTATTATACCGTTACCCGCGAAAAATGGCAATAGACCGGTTCAAGGGCATCAGTCCCTAAGACTTGATTGCAAAATATAAAGGATAGGATGTTCGCACCCGAGCAGATTGAACGGATCTTAATCATTAGACTTGCACCGTTGGGCGAGACGGTCTTGACAACACCCGTTATCCGTGCTTTACGCCAGCACTTTCGAGATGCTTACATCACTTACATGGTAGCACCAACACGAGAGGATTTAGTATCCGCAAATCCACACCTGAATGAGGTGCTTACCTATCAGGCTTCGGTGCCGAAACTTATCTATCAAATTGCTCGACGAAAATTCCAGATGGCGATTGTCCTACAACCAACCTTCCGTTTGGTCCTTCACACGTTTCTCGCCCGAATCCCGTTCCGTATCGGATTTGAAACGAACGCTGGCAGTAAGAAGTTATTGAATCTGGCAGTGCCGAATAATACCGCGCAGCATGAAACACAACGTTATCTTGATGTCATTCGGGCATTGGACATCGAAGTAACAGACGATGAACCGGAAGTATTTGTTGATAGTGCGAGCACGGCGTGGGCGAATAATTTTCTTGAAGACCAGAAACTTAATAACAATAATCCTATCATTGGTCTAAATCCGGGAGCTGCTACCACTTATCGCCGTTGGCACGCATCAAATTTTGCAGTCCTCGGCGATCGACTTCACGAAACGTACGGCGCACACATTGTCATCACAACCGGACCGCGTGAAGGTGAGTTAGCACATCAGGTGGCAACACAGATGTCGCGCCCTGCTGTTATTGTTAATCAAGCGACACCGATGCAACTTGCGGCACTCCTGCAGCGGTGCAATCTGTATATCAGCAACGATACGGGACCGATGCATCTCAGTACGGCTGTTAAAACGCCAACGATTGCCGTGTTTGGTGCGTCGAATCTCATCCAGTGGGCTCCACCGTGGGATAAGCATGCAGTGGTCGCCCGCGAAGCGTGTCCGTTTATGAAAACATTGTCATCTAAAGAGTGGGACACACATACCGATCGCGCACGTGAGAACTTTGAGGCAATTACGCCAGATACCGTTATGGCAACAGTGGAGAAACTGGCATGGTAACATCTGAACGTGATAAGAGCGAAACTTTGGATGCACAGAACATCAGGAATTGTCTAACCGATATTCGTTCAAGGATGTACCGACAAGAACTCTTGCGGACGGTTATATTGACAGGTTTCTGCGGTCTCGTTCTGCTTGTCGTTCTCTTTCTTCTGAACCGGCTAATTCTACTACCAATGCCAATGTCAATTATCAGTTGGATCGTCATGGGTGTGGCAGTGATTACGGGCATCTGTCTCAGTATTAAACATCGGAAGGATCTACTATCTGTTGCACAAACCGTTGACGAAAAAATGGATCTCAGAGAGCGTCTTGGAACAGCATTCGGGTTGATACAGAACGCTACACAAGGTGAATTCGCTCAATTTCAAATTCGAGATGCTGTAGAGACGGTGGCAACCTTAGACATCAGAACAGTAAGTCCCTATCGTGTTCCAAACTTATTGCGACTGTTTCCCATTCCACTTTTGCTGATAGGCATCTCTTTCGCTATCCCAACGCTTTATGAAGTGCAACAACCACTTACGAAATCTCAGCAGCAGGCATTAGATAGCGTTATCCAAAACCTTGAAGGACAACAAGCTAAAAACCCAATACTACAAGAGAAAATTCGGGACACGGTGAATAAGTTGAAAGCTGCAACAGATCTTGATACAGCGCAAGAACACTTGAGCAGTTTAAATAGAGAAGTGCGTAAACAAAAATCAGAACAAGCCGTTATTGCAGAATCAACAGAAATGAGCCAACGTTTTCGCGATATGGATGCTGACGAACTGGCAGCAGAAATGAAAAATCTCACAGACGAACAAATGCGGGATATTATTGCTGCGCTTCAGCAAGCAGAAACATTAACATATCTTGAGCAGTTGGAGGCAGAATTGATAGCAAATCGGAAGGAACTGGCACTTGCAGATATTGAAACGACAACTTCCGGTGATAGAATTGCCAATGCGGAGGGCACACCCGGACAAAATGAGGGAACTCGTGAGGTACAAGGCACCCGTGAAGCTTTATCTAATGCTGAAACTCCATCAACACCAGAGTTAGCTAATGATGAAGAGAGGCAAAATGCAGCAGACGAAGGAAATCTCAAAGCACCACTGATAGGAGATGAAATATCAACTTTACAGATTAATGGAGAACATCTGACGCTTACAACCGCTCCCTCTGGCGATTCAGACAGTTTCTCTGGTGTTTTTACGAGTGAGATCCGTACTGATACACCGTCGTATCTACCCTTCAGCGATGCCGTCCTCAACGCCGAGCGCGCACATGCTGAAGCCATTAACAACAACCGTATTCCTATAAAATATCAAAGACAAATTAAAGATTATTTGGAGGCAATTTCCACAAAACAATGAAAAAAAACGTAATTAAAATTCTGATTGCTGTCGGCATCATTGCAGCAGTTTATTTCGTATTGAGGTACTATGGCATAACAGAGCATATTCGATTAGAAAACGTCCCGAAAATCAAAACGTGGGTAGAAAGTTTTGGCGTAATAGCCCCACTGGTATATCTCGGACTTTATCTTACATCCACTATTTTCTTTCTCCCGGGTTCCCCAGTAACCGTGTTAGCTGGTTTCGTTTTCGGACCGCTATGGGGTGTTATTTACGCTTCTATCTCGTCTATAATTTCTGTCGCTTTCGCTTTCTTAATAGCTCGCTATGTTGCCCGTGATCTCGTTGAAGGGTGGGTCAAGGACAACTCGCAATTCCGCAAAATAGATGAACAAGTCGAAGAACAAGGGTGGCGTATCTTGATGTTTACGCGCTTGGTTCCGATTTTCCCGTTTAATCTGCAAAATTACGCTTATGGATTGACCAGCATCCGGTTTACCACATTCGTATTTATTTCTGCTATTTTTATGTTACCGGGGACAGTCGCATTAGTGCTGTTGGGTGGTGCGTTCGTTAGCGGTGAGGGTAATGTTCTGAAAACGATGCTCTATCTTGGAATAGCTGGTGTGTTTATGCTCGTGTTATCGTTGGTTCCCAACTTGCTTCGAAAATATCAAGACAAAAATAACAATTAGGTAAACAAACCTAAGGGGACTGACCAATTAATACCTTTACAGCAGCAAGGGCTTCTTCACGCGTCCGGATTTCACCATTAAATTGGCGTTTTTCGATCTGTTCCAACAAATCTCCGATCCGCTTCCCCTCTTTTAAGTGAAAAATCTGAATCAGATCGTCTCCCGTAATGAGTCTTCCCCGCTTGTGGATTGGTAGAACATGTTCATAATAGGTATGAGCGATTTTCTCAATGACCATTGAATTGATCAGCTGCGATGCTGCGGCATAGAGAAGCATACCCCACCAATCGGATGCAGCGGCTCTGAGGAAACAAATTACTCCTTCACGGGTCAAGTGCTGTCTCGGACCTGTAAAAAATAGTTCGCATTTAGAAATAATGTTTTCTACAAACTGCGTCGCTTTGTGACTCAGTCGAAGGTATTCTCCAATATCACCAAGGTTATCGCCCAAAAGCAGACTGAGTTTAATTAAGGAACATCGGCTAACGCCTTCACCTAATTCTTCTTGGAGATAGTTATTGATTTCCTCGGCGTAAGCGCGGAGTGGGATCGGAATTGGTGTCTCTTCAAACGTTTCGAGAGGTCGCCATGGAACACCTGCTCGTTGGCTTACAACGGGCAAAACTTGCGCCAACAGCCCGACCGCATCCATCTGCTGTAAATATGGATGTGCTTTCTCAACGTCAAGCACCTTCATCAATTCGTCACGGCATCTTTCTCCCGCAACGTTCGGCAACAACCCTTTGTGTTTTTGTACCAAGGCAATCGCATTCTGGGAAATCTCAAATCCCAACTGCGCGGCGAATCTGTAAATTCGTAGCAGGCGGATCGGATCTGCTAAAACCACCTGTTCACTTGGAAATCGCAGCAGCCCCGTTTCCAAGTCTTTCATACCATCGCACGGGTCAATTATCGGATAGGAATCCGACGTGTGGACGTGGTCTGTAAGGGCGTTTACATTCTCAAACACAATTGCCATTGCATTAATTGTTAAGTCTCGCATACGCAAATCGTCAGTGAGCGAATCTGCTCGGAATTGCACAAAATCCATGCTTAATTGTGATGGATGCGGAAGATTATCTTGCTTAACAATTACACGGGCAGTAGATGGGTTCTCTTCAAGTGGAACACAGGTCGCTTTGATTTGAGTAGCAAACGTTTTCGCAAAGTGAATTGCATCGGAATCCAAGGCGAAGTCAAAATCTGTCGTTTGACGCTTGAGAAGCAAATCTCGGACACTGCCGCCAACGAGATAGAGACGCACGCCTTGCGCCTTTGCAAAAGCGTTGAGTGCCTGTATGGTGTGGTTATGAAATAGTTCTTGGAGGGTCGAGGTGCTAATTTTCACTGGCTTGCCCGTGCCATCCGGCGTTGTGATTTACGGGAGCGAAATAGAATACCATCAAGGTGGAGGTGGGTCGCATAACCGATGAAACTCGCTACATAGAACGGCAAGCCGGTAAGGATAACATCCGGTAGTTTTTCCCATTCAAGCAACGCATTCGAGGCATCTAAGAATGAACCTCCGCTGTACCATTCTGGATATGCAGCATAAATCGGCACCAATAAAAATAGTCCCGGAAGTAGAACCATTGTAACCCTGGCATGCGTCCAGCCACGATGTCTGCTCATAATTGGGAGCATTGCGAATAGCCCCAGCAACGCCGATTCCAGATACTTTCGCCAAAAAACAATCAGCACCACATTTAGCACAAACAGAATCGTATAGAATATCTTTTGGCTCTTGCTCTTGATGTCAACATCGGGCCACAATCCGAACAACACCGCGATCGCAAAACAACCAATAACCTTTAAGGGATTCAAGGAAATAGTTGGATTCCACGCCACAGGGACTGCATAAAGGATTGAAACAGCGATAGTTGCAATAAGTGAAACGATGAAGAAGGTGCTATAAGCGACCAACCCACCGATCCAGTGTTCACGAAACATGCTCATAGGAAATAGTATAGCATGTCTTATGGAAAAATGAAACCGATTTCCCTAATCTCAATCAGAGGATTCAGGCATCAACCTCCTCAATTTTAATTTGCTTTACGATACAATCTATGATACAATTATGTCATAATCATCGCAAATTTTAGCTTTAACTCACCAGAAGTCTCGGTTTGTGATCGGTATATATTAATAAGATTATACCTGACTAAAAAGAGGATTAACATGGCAGTTGGAACAAAAAATTCAGTAATTCAAGGATGTGGCGCACATCATATTGCCGTACAAACACGCGATTGGGATGCCTCCTTAACCTTTTATAAAGATGTTTTGGGGATGGAGGTTATCGCAGAATTCGGCTCACCAGAACGGAAAATAGTTCTGTTAGATATGGGCGATGGTAGTCACATGGAACTGTTCCAACCTACAGCGTCATCTCCCGCAGCGGGAGACGCTATCCCAAATGATCCGGTAACACACTTTGCTCTCGCAACGACAGACATACACGCCGCTATAGAACACGTTCGTCAGGCTGGCGCAGAAGTAACCTTAGAACCGAGGGACGTATCACTTGGTGCCCTTAACGCAACCATCGCTTTTTTTAAGGGACCCAGTGGTGAGGTGATCGAATTTTTTCAAACGCATTAATTCTCGGTCCAGAAATTGACTACAAGCAAATTGGCTTGATAAAAAAAGGGCAATAGGATATTATGTAACAATAGAGGCAGGTCGGCGAGAATTAACACACAGTTGCTTAAACATCGGTAGAAGTTGCAACACACAATAGTCAAGACTAAAAAGGTGGGAATTCCATATCTCAATCTTCCCGCTATCATGTGTGGATGCAACGAAACCGAAATGAACCGCGAAGAACCTCTACTACTGGGATATATCGCGTTTTTTTTTAAATTTATATGACAGGAACCGAAAAGAACTCTATTTTTGAATTATTAGCACCAACACTTAACATTGACGGCATTGAACTCGTGGATGTCGAAACGCAGTTACAAACCCTACGGCTCCTCATTCATAAACCTGGAGGTCTTTCAGTATCAGATTGCCAAGCAGTAAATCGTGTGGTCCGCCCGATTTTAGAAGTGCATCAGCACCTGGCGAATTATACGCAATTAGAAATCGCCTCACCGGGGTTAGATAGACCTCTGCGAACCGCTGCAGACTTCCGACGAAATTGCGGACGTACTGTTCAGATAGAAGCCGATTTAAAAAACGATAGAAAATATCAGGTGCAAGGTGACGTGATAGAAGTTGACGATGAGAAGGTGGTTTTAGCACAAGATAACGGAAAACACGTCACTATTAATATTTCACAAATTCTCAATGCGCATATACACCTGAAATGGTAGTCGGCAACACTTGGAAGCGTGGTTGGTAAACCCATATTCAGCAGACTTGTACATAGAAATTCGGAAAGGAGTACGCGCTGCCAAAAAAGGCACCGCGGATATTACTTATGTTAGAAAGCCTCCAAAACGCTATTCGTCAAAACACAGCACAAACAGAACTTCCCGAACATGTTTTCGTTGAAGCGATCGAAGCTGCTTTACGTGCTGCTGCGCGACGTGTTTACGGACCGGAAGCCGATGTTTCTGTGGACATCGATCTCGAGAAAGGGGATATACGGTGTTATGTTCCGAAAAAAGTCGTTAATATCATGCGCGATTTTTCGACGGAAATTCCGATTGAGGAAGCCGTGAAACTCCAAGAGGACATCGAACTTGGGGACATGCTGAATGTGGAAATCAATCCGAGTGAGTTTGGACGCATTCCAGCACAATTGGCAAAACAGATTCTTTTTCAAAAAATAAAACAAGCAGAACGAGAAAAAATCTATAACGAATTTGCAGGGCGTGAAGGCGAAATCGTGACAGGTTACGTTCAGCGTTTTGAACGTGGTGGGATTATCTTAGACCTTGAACAGACAGAAGCTTTTTTGCCGCCGCGCGAGATGCCCCGTTCAAAAACTTACGAACGCGGTAAACGTCTACAATGCCTTATCTTGTCAGTCAAGAACGAGGCACGCGGTGCCCCTGTTATTGTATCTCGTACACACCGAGATCTCCTCGCGATGCTTTTTGAACAAGAAGTCCCCGAAATCTACGAAGGTCAGGTCCGCATCATGGCAATCGCTCGCGATCCCGGGAATCGGGCTAAAGTTGCAGTCCAAGCAACTGAAGAAGGCATAGATGCTGTTGGAACGTGTGTCGGAGTGAAAGGAATTCGGGTCCAAACTATCGTCGGTGAACTGGATGACGAAAAAATCGATCTGTTAGAATGGAGCGAGGATACACGGGTTTTCATCGCCAATGCCCTAACGCCTGCTGTTGTCCGACGGGTGGAACTTGATGAAGAAAATAAGAGTGCCCGCGTAATTGTTCCAGATAACCAACTCTCATTAGCTATCGGTCAACGCGGACAGAACGCCCGGCTCGCCGCAAGATTGACTGGGTGGAAAGTCGACATAAAAGGAGAATCCGAAGCAACTGTCTCAATTGAGGAACTCTTTAAACCATCTCCAGACGAAGAGAGCTCTGAAGAAAACACCGATCCTACAGAAACACAAACAGAAGAAACTACTGACGCAACACCTGAACAATCAATGAACCCGGAATCGGATGCTGAAACGGGAACTACACAAGATGAGTCTACGATAGACTCTGAAGAAGGTACCGAAACCAATGAAGCTCTCACAAGTGTCGAGAATGATGATTTTGACACTGAACCTGAATAGTTTTTTGAGTCTTTTTAGAGGAAATCTTCAAGATGAGAACCACAGGTATACCGATCCAATAATTAGGAGAAATACAAAAAAGTGGGTGAGGTTTTTGAGGAACGTTATTCGCACTTGTATCGGGTGCCGTGGTAAATTTCCGCAGAAAACGTTAATCCGATTTGTGTGTCAAAGAGACGAAACGCTGCAAATGGATGGACCAAAAAAGTTAGCAGGACGCGGGGCTTATGTCTGCCGTTCTCAATTCTGTATTCAGAAAGCATTTCAGTCTCCAAAACGGATTAATTCTTTATTACGTGTGCAACTTACAAACAAGATTATAGCACAGTTTGAACAAATCCTTCTTGAATGTATAAAAAAACCACGAGCCCAATAGGAAAAAAGGAGGAACTATCATGGCACAAGACACACAATCACGTCGAAGGTCCGCCAGAAGAAACAATCGTGAAATGAATCAAAACTCAGGTACGCCCGTTTCTAAATTGGCAAGGCAATATAAACTAACAAGCAAGGAACTTATCGTCATATTAGAAGACCACGGAATTTCCGTTAAAAATGAAAAGAGTTCCCTTGATTCAGAAACTGTTGCCCTCATAGAATCTGAATTGGCAGCCGACATCAATGCGGAAAATACATCTACAACTGTGGCGTCCGAGGAAAACAGTCCTGACGCCAGTCTTGGTACAACAGATAGTTTGCAAATCACGGAAGGTACAACAGTCGCAGCCCTCGCGGCATCGCTGGAATTACAACCTTCAGCACTGATTATGCGGCTCATGAAGTTAAGAGTGATGGCAAATATCAATCAGCGACTTGATTATGATACACTTGTGATGCTCGGGGAACATTTAGATTTTGAGGCAATCAAAGAGCGGACACTTGAAGAAAATCTATTAACAGACCCGCCTGATCCACCGGAATCTTTACAACCACGCGCACCAGTGGTCACAATCATGGGACACGTTGACCACGGTAAAACCTCTCTCTTAGACTCTATCCGTCAGTCAAACATCAGTGAATCTGAGGCGGGGAATATCACACAACATATCGGGGCTTACCACGTGATTTTGGAGACAGGTAGCATTGTCTTCTTGGATACACCCGGACACGCGGCTTTCACCGCTATGCGGGCGCGAGGTGCTCAGGTAACCGATATTGTTGTTTTGATTGTTGCAGCCGACGATGGCGTTATGCCCCAAACAATTGAAGCGATTAGCCATGCCAAAGCTGCCAAAGTTCCTATTGTGGTAGCGATTAATAAAATAGATGTTCCCGGGGCGCGTCCAGACTACATCCGGCAACAATTGGCAGAACAAGAACTTGTTCCAGAGGAATGGGGTGGACAAACAATTTGTGTCGAAACCTCCGCTACAGAAGGCACCGGCATTGATACCTTATTGGAAATGCTTCTCTTGGAAGCTGCACTCCTTGAACTGAAAGCGAATCCGAATAAGTTCGCCCGCGGTGTCGTAATTGAAGCGCAAGTGGATAAAGAACGTGGGGCTATCGCGACGGTTCTTGTTCAGTCCGGAACACTACGAGTCGGCAATGCCTTTGTTTCAGGGAGATACTCTGGTAAAGTTAGAGCCATGATAGATGATCATAGCAAACGCATGAAGGAAGTAGGTCCCTCACGTCCCGTTGAAATCCTTGGCTTTACGGGTGTTCCAGAAGCAGGTGACAGATTCTACGCTGTCGAATCCGATCGGGATGCCCGAACCATTAGTGAAACTCGACAAGACCAATATCGGTCTGAAAAGCTTGGCGCGAACAGCCACGTCAGTTTAGAAAACCTGTTCCAACAGATTCAGGAAGGCGAGATTAAGGAACTGAACGTTGTCCTCAAAGGCGATGTACAGGGTTCAGTGCAAGCTGTTGCCTCCTCTCTACTCGACTTGAGTACAGAGGAGGTTAAAATTAACATCATCCACCAAGCAGTCGGTGGTATTACCGAAACTGATATCTTGCTCGCCTCCGCATCTGATGCTATAGTTGTCGGCTTTAACGTACACCCAACGACAGAAGCCGTACAAGCAAAGGAAACTGAAGGGATTGATGTCCGTACGTATAACGTCATCTATAACCTCATCTCCTATATCCGCTCAGCCATGGAAGGCTTATTAGATCCGGAAGTTCGCGAAGTTGTTATCGGGCGGGCGGAAGTTCGTGAATTGTTTAGAGTGCCACGACTCGGCTTAGTTGCGGGTAGTTATGTCAACTGGGGACGGATCTCCTACAACCAACCGCTTCGTGTCCTTCGCGACAATCGTTTAATCCACGAAGGAAAAGTAAATTCACTTCGACGTTTTAAAGATAGTGTGAACGAAGTACAAGCAAACTATGAATGCGGTATAGGTATCGAAACCTTCGACGACTTGAAGGTCGGCGACGTTCTTGAATGTTACGTTCATGAACAAGTGGCGCGTTCGCTTTCTTAATTGCGTTTAATTTGCATAATCGCCCATTTTCATAAAAAGCGTGGTTATAAATCTCGCTTGTAATTAATTGATTGACAGTTTCATGCATATCGGTGTTTGTAAAATCTGGCTCCGCATCCCTCAGAGCCACTCACTGAAGACAAAACGCCGGGTTATTAAAAGTCTGATCGCGAGACTCAAGAATCGGTTCAATATTGCCATTGCAGAAGTGGAAGCATTAAATGCACATGAAGCTGCGGTATTAGCTGCGGTATCTGTCTCTAACGATGCAGCACACCTGAACAAACTCATCTCGCATGTCATTACCTTTATCGAGGCAAATGTAGACGCTGAGGTGGTGGATTACAAAACTGAATTTTTCTTTTGATAAAGATTGCTTAAAGACAGGAACATTATGGTAAACAATAGAAGACAAGATCGGGTTGGTGCCCTAATCCAACGGGAACTCAGCGAGATTATTCAACGTTCTGTTAAGGACCCACGCGTCGCGCTTTGTACCATCACACAAGCAGAGATTTCACCGGATCTGAAATATGCGGATGTGAAAGTGAGTGTCATCGGCGATCAGACGCAGAAGGATAATACGCTCGCAGGTCTGAAAAGTGCAGCTGGTTTTCTTAGGCGAGAAATCGGGAACCGCCTTACACTTCGGTATGTACCAGAACTGCGGTTCACCATAGATGAATCCGCCGACTACCTCTTCAAAATAGATGGGCTACTCAAATCTGTTGAATCCGAAGACGAAACGCCTGAAAACCACACAACGGATCTTTCATGAGCACCCTATACATGGCTGATATGCATAACTATGGTACACTCCTCGCGTTACTGGATCAGTACGATAATTTTGCGCTCTCAACGCACATTAACCCAGATGGTGACGCGATCGGTTCCGAATTGAGCCTCTATCTTTTTCTAACGCGATTAGGAAAATCCGTTAGAATATTTAACACTGATGCGGTGCCGGTTAATTATAGATTCCTGCCGTCTTGGGAAACTATTGAGGGACCATATTCGGTTGGCACCTATCGCCCAGAAGTTTTGGTTGTATTAGACGCAAGCACACTCGAACGAATTGGCAAAACACTATCACAAACGTTGCTGCCTACCGATACGCTTGTTAACATCGACCATCACGCGACAGCTGAAGCGTTCGGGGACATCAATCTCATTGACCCTTCAGTCTCCTCCACATCAGAGATCGTATACACACTCATCAAACACCACCAAACACCAATATGCCAAGCATGCGCGCTCTGTTTATATACAGGATTGATGTTTGACACTGGCTGTTTTCGCTATAGTAATGCCACAGCTGAGACACATCGTATCGCGGCAGAATTGATTGATATAGGAGACTTTGCGCCTGATGAAGTTTACCGACATGTTTACGAACATATCCCTGTCAGTAAAATTCGTTTGTTAAGTGAAATTCTCCGTACTTTACAAGTAACAGATGATGGCAAAATAGCCTCTGTGTATGCGACACAAGCGATGTTTCATAAGACTGGAACAACGCCTGAAGCCGTAGAGGGTGTTGTGAACCAGATTCAAACAATTGCAGGTGTTGAGGTGGCACTGTGTATGTGCGAACTGTCAGATGGAAGCACCAAGGTCAGTTTACGGAGTCAAGGTCAGGTAGATGTTAGTGAACTGGCTTCGGAGTTTGAGGGCGGTGGTCACTCACGCGCCGCTGGGTGTCGAGTTGTAATGCCTTATCTATCAGCGATTACAGCCCTTGTTCATAGCGCGCAACGTTACATTGATCAGCCCTCCACAGGTTGTGGTGATTCTCTGAAGGATTGAAAAACGTGGAAAACGATTGTAGTAAGAGCGATCCTCCAATCGCAACAACTAACACCTTAGATGATATCACTGGATTCGAGAGAGACACTGTAGTTACCTTCGGCGTATTTGATGGGATCCATATTGGACACCAAGCGGTCATCAAAGCACTTCTGCAGCGTGCTGCGCAAGATAAATTAATGAGTGTGTTAGTTGGATTCTACCCACACCCGCTCGCGTTTCTATCTCCAGAGCGATGCCCACCGATCCTCACTCCTCTTTCCAAGCGCGTCGAAATTCTTCAACAATTTGGCATTGATAAAATTGTCATTCTCAGCTTTGACGAACAGATTGCGACAATGTCTCCCGAATCTTTTATTGAAAAGGTTCTCTTAGAAAAATGTCGCGCTAAACATGTCGTCGTTGGGTATGCATGTCAATTTGGAAAAAATCGTGCTGGCAATGCGCAGCGATTAGCCGAAATCAGCGAGGATTATCCGTTTGGTGTCACGATTGTTCCACCGACAGAAATAAACGGTGCCCCTGTTCACAGCACCCGCATTCGCCAAGCACTGGCGAGGGGAGACCTTCGGTGGAGTTCACAATTATTAGGGCGCCCTTACTCACTGGTCGGAGAAGTTATTCGCGGTGATGGCAGAGGCAAGCATCTCGGTTTCCCAACGGCAAATATAGACACTCGTAATCAAATTTGTCCACCTAATGGTGTATACGCAATTCGTGCTAAGCTGGAGGGCAGATGGTTAGATGGGGTCCTAAACATTGGCACACGTCCTACATTTAACGAATTGAACTTCCAAGTAGAAAGTTACTTTTTCGATTTCAATGAAACTATCTACGGTAAATCGGTAGAAATCTTTTTTGTAGAAAAAATTAGAAGCGAACGAAAGTTCCCTAATCTTCAATCTCTTGTTCAACAAATACAACGCGATGTCATGGCTGCAGCGGAGATTCTCGCTGAATCTGCGCACCCATAGGCGTTATCAGCACTATCCAGGTATAGTAGTTTAATTTGAATTTCAGGTTGACTTGTGGTATTATATATGTATATATCAAACTTAGATAAGAATTGGAGCACTCGTTTAAAATAACTCAGTTCGCATCTCACATAGCATCGTAAAGCATCATTGTTTTTATATGAGGGTGCATTTCAAGAGATGATTTTGACAAGACACAACTCACAGATTTTCAAAACGTATTGTTTAAATTAGTTATTCAACCACAAGAAATATTTTCTACACTCATCAAATTGTAGATAATTCTATATTTTTCCTGACTCATCTGTAGAACTCCCCATAAAAAGCAGATTTGTCTTTGGGCGAAGCGTATAGTCAGCAGGGATTCACATAACCATAAACCTCCGCATAACTTGTACTATACCCGCACCATCCGCAACGTCGAAGCGGTATAGAAACTTACGACGATTGGGAAGTAAAAAATAAGGCGTTAGCATTTCGGTGCTAACTTTGTAGGTTCCACCAATCCCAGTTGGTGATTGCAAACCGAAATTTCTATAGATTTGTATAGAAATATTTAGGTTCAAAGGAACAGGTGAACACATTGGCAATTAGTGCAGTAGAGAAAAAAGAATTAATGCAAAAGCATCAGATACATGAACAAGATACTGGCTCCCCAGAGGCGCAAGTGGCGCTTTTAACTGCTCGTATTCGACAGTTAACTGAACATTTTCAGACGCATCGGAAGGATTATCATTCCCGCCACGGACTTTTTCGCCTCGTTGGCAAGCAGCGCCGTTTGTTAAGGTATCTTTACAAAAAGGACGTTACACGCTATTACAATTTAATTAATGAACTTGGAATTCGGGACACTATCGGATCAAGGTAAGTTAGATTTTGCGCTGGTGCCAAGCGGTTACGAAATACACTTTATATTCTGGCAGAAGAGCCTCTAAAGGGCCCAAAGCCGTATGTTATATGCTTAGAGATTGTAGCTAATATTGGTAATACCTCTTCTTTAAGCAAAGATTTTTCTATAACCGCATTTTTATTATTTATATTTCGTGACATGACGAAAAAAATGGAAATACAGGAGTAGTATATAGAATGAAAGTTGAAATGCAACTTGGGAGCGAAAAGTTATCAATTGAAACCGGTAAAGTTGCGAAACAGGCAGACGGGGCAGTTTGGGTCCAATACGGTGGAACGGTTGTCTTAGTCACAGTAGTAGCAGATGATAGTGATCATGACTTGGATTTTTTCCCGTTAACAGTAGATTATCGTGAGAGGGCTTACGCGACAGGGCGTATCCCTACAGTTTATGGCAGGCGCGAACCGCGTCCTGGAACATCAGAACAGCTTACTGCTCGTTTAATTGACCACTGCATCCGTCCACTCTTCCCGAAGGACTTCAAGGCAGAGGTACAAGTTTTATGTAATGTGTTTTCATCGGATGGTATTCACCCTGCGGATGTTCCCGCCCTTATCGGTACGTCCGCTGCGTTATCAATTTCCGATATCCCATTTAACGGTCCAGTTGCCGCAGTCACAGTGGGAAAAGTCGAAAACGAATTGATAATCAACCCGACTTATGAGGAATTACACGCCTCTGAGATGGAAATGTTCGTAAGCGGTAAGGCAGACGCTGTAATGTCTGTTGAAGGCGGTGGACATGAAATTCCCGATGACGAAGTTATTGATACAATTGTCACCGCTCACGCACAGATAAAAGAAATTATTAAACTTCAAGAAGGTTTAGCAGCGGTATGTAGTAACGCAAAACGCGATTACGCATCCAAAGATGTCGAATCGGATCTCAGCAATCGTGTTCGGAATCTCGCTACATCGCGAATCCGAGAATCCATTGGAATGGCAGATAAAAAGTTGCGTGAAGATTATCTTGAGCAGGTTCAAGAAGAAGTCCTATCAGAAATCCTTGAGGACACGCCTGAAGAAGCAGATCCGAATGTAGCAAAAGACGCGATTTCTATACTGAGTGACATCGAAAAAGAAGAGATGCGTGAAGCCATCCTGACCCAAGGAAAACGTGTTGATGGACGCGGTGTAACGGATATCCGCCCTATCTCTGGCGAAGTTTCATTGCTTCCACATACTCACGGATCCGCACTTTTTAGCAGGGGACAGACACAGGCTCTCTGTGTAACGACCCTTGGGACATCCGGCGATGAAGATGTGCAACGTGGACTCGATGGTGAAGCGAGGCACTCTTTCTTCCTACACTATAACTTCCCTCCCTTTAGCACCGGTGAAGTCAAACGAATGATGGGGCCTGGTCGCCGAGAAATCGGTCACGGTTCGCTGGCACAAAAAGCACTTGAGCCTGTTATTCCAGAGAAAGATGACTTCCACTATACTATCCGAATTGTATCGGAGATTTTGGAATCTAACGCATCATCGTCAATGGCAAGCGTTTGCGGTGCAACGTTAGCACTCTTAGATGCTGGCGTTCCACTCAAAAGAGCTGTTGCTGGAATTGGTGTTGGCCTCATTAAGGAAGGTGAGCAAGAAGCAATACTCACGGATATGCTCGGTACCGAAGATTTTCTTGGTGACATGGACTTTAAGGTGGCAGGAACCAGCGAAGGGGTCACCGCTGTACAGATGGACATTAAGATTGAAGGGGTCAGCCCAGAGTTGATGCGACGGGCAATCCATCAAGCAAGAGATGCGCGCCTTGCGGTCATTGAGCAGATGAATGCGGTTATAGCTGAACCTCGTTCGGAACTTTCTCCCTACGCGCCGCGAATTCACTCGCTCCAAATTGCGCAGCAGAAAATTAAAGACCTCATCGGACCACGAGGCAAAACTGTACAAGGCATCCAAGAAGAAACGAACACAACCATCAATATTGAAGACGATGGAACTGTCGAAATTGCAGCAACAAGTGCTGAGGATGTCAAACGCGCTGAAGAGAAAGTCCTCGCTATTACAGCAATGCCTGAAATTGGAAAAGAGTACACCGGAAAGGTTGTCCGAACGGCACCGTTCGGTGCATTCGTGGAGATCTTGCCCGGAAAGGATGGACTCGTCCACATTTCGCAAATGGGAGATGGTTATGTCCGCCGTGCTGAGGACGTGATGCAGGTTGGTGATGAAGTCACTGTCCGTATCCTCACCATCGACGAGCAGGATCGTGTAGATTTGACACTCGTCGCCGCAGGTGGCGTTCCGGTTGAAGAACTGAATATTGAATCCAGTGATGAAGACGAGTTCTCAAATGACCGGAATGGACCAAGAGACTTCCGCGACTCCGGACGCTCTGGCTACCGTGATAATCGAGACTCTCGGGACAGACGTAGCAACGATTCACGTGAACGCCGCAGCAATCGTTATGAACAGCGCGATAATTCCCGCGATTTCCGCACGCGCCGCTCGCCGCGTATCCCCAAAGGACGCCCTCGATAGTTGGTAACTGTCTGAGTCATATTGCAACCCTAACATTAGCAGGCGAGGTTTCTAACCTCGCCTGTCTCTATTAACAAATACACCGCACCTCGCCTACTGATGGCTGGTCGCCGACCACACAAGCCTGCCTCCACAATTACCACCATTAATTTATGCAGATACCGCAAAGAATTAAATGTTTTGCATATCATTTATTTTTTTGCTATAATTTGAATACACGATTTTAATTCTCGCTTCTTACAACAAACATACGGCGATTTGTCCCGAAGTAATGCCTGTCAGCACAACAAGAGGTAAAACCGATGAAAACAAGACGCACTGCTACTAAATACACGCTTGAGAAACCAGATTTTCTCGACCAGAAGTGGGTAACTTACTTCTTAGCCGTTGTTCTCATTCTGCTTATCCTTGTCTTTGTTGTTTTACTATCGCCGACCTATAAACGATACATTATTGATACCGCTAAATCTGTGTTCTATGGCCGGAAGCAGAAAGTCCCGCGTCCAAAGGCTGCACCAGTGAACTTCCAAAATCCTGCATTGCTAAAAGGCTTGATATTCTGAATCTAACATCCAAACACAGAACCACATAATCAAAAACTTGTCCGTACACCACAAGCAGGGCTGTGTTCTCTGACAAAATCTGGGAGAAAAAAAATATGTATAGGACTCTGCTCATCTTAGCACTATTGATATGGGGGACTTTATTGATTTCTGGATGCGGCTACTATTCCAAATCAGAATACTTGGAGCATATCAAAACCATCCGCATCACGCCAGTTGAGATTTTAGATGCCGACTTTGCTTATGACAATGCCTCTCAGCGTCCATACGATGAAGTGATACATGAGAAACTGACGCAACGCTTTAATCGGAAATGGCGAGACGGGAACGACTCCGAGTTCACGATGCGGATACAGGATTATAATATAATAGAACACGGTTATGGTCCCAATGGTGAGATCGAAATGTTGCGTATGACTTTACAGATTGAGTATGAATTCCTTGACCGAGTTCGCAACAATATGATCCGTCGAGCCGACAACTATATCCAGGTTCACGATTTCTATATCGTTCCAAACCGGGCAGAACCGAGGGAAACCCCCGAACAAGCCAAGGCTCTTATTGTAGAAGAATTGATAGAGGACCTTTACAACGAGCTTGCTGAACAGTGGTAACAGAACGCACCACGGGAGCCTGCGAGCGGATGAAATGCAAGACAACATCCATTTTTCTTAGACGCCCTTGTTTCTCACTTGGCATGTTTCTCTTATTCAGTTTGATGCTGCTTTCGTGTAGTGAAGAACAGGGAAATTGGACAGCCGTCCATCAAGAAAGCGAGTATATCTACGGTGTCTGGCATAGTACTACAGGAAAAAAAACACAACAGATGATACTTGATGTTGGAAAAAACATCGAGAACGCGTCAACATTGATAGCACAATCGTTAACGACAGAAGATCCCCCTCAAACAACTGTTCCACCAGACCAACTCTTACCGAGTGATGAAGAATTATCGGGTTGGGTACAATCTCGCGCACCGTCTACTTATGAAGGTAAAACCCTCTACCGTGACAGAGCTACAGCACCAGACCTGTACTACACTTACGGTTTTAAACGACAGGCAGAAGTAGAATACGAAACGCCCCAATTCGGTTCAAAACCGCTGATTTTACTCGAAATCTTCGATATGGGTACGCCAGAAAACGCTTTTGGCATCTATAATTTCCACACCTACCCGAAAATGAAATTTGAATGGGTTGGGAGTAAGGCAATGCTTTCCGGCAACTATCTCCGGTTTTCAAAAGGGAAGTACTTCATTCAGATTGAGAGTTACGAATTGGCAACCGGTATCCGTGAAGGCATGGTCACACTCGCTCAAATTATCGCTGCAGAGATTAAAGACCCGCCACCAGAGCCACAGATACTCGCACTACTACCGAGTAACAATAAGGTCAGTGGCAGTGTCAAACTATTCAGCTCAAATTGGGCATTGCGTCAAATCTACAGCACCTTACCTGTCAACCTCCCGCAACTGACCGACACATCACTCGGAATCTCTGCGCGCTATCGGGAAAATACGAAATCAACAAACTGGACGGATGCTCAGATCGTTTTCATCATCCGTTTCGCCGACACCGCTACTGCGGAATCCGCTTATACACTTTACCGAGATTCCGTAATGAAAGGCACGGTGCCCTTTGAAGTCGGAACCAGCGGAGCACTTCTTACCAACGAAGATGCTGCTCCCTAACAGCGTAAAAGAAGGAGTTTTTTATGCGAGGCGATTTTGAAGCTTATCTCAACGATTCTTTTCGTGATGAAAATGGCAAACTTAATTTAGACACGCTGTTGGCGTTAGAGGACGAAGCCGACATGGATGTCGCTGTTATCATGCCGAACACCCAACCGCTTCCGCAAAACGACGAACTTGCTGAGGCCATCAATGGCAATCCACGTGCCCTCGGTTGCGCACTTGTGCACCCAACAGAACCAGATCCTGTTGAACAGGTTAGGCTGGCTGCTGAGGAGTGGGGAATGCGCGGGATTAAACTCATGCCTGCTGTTCATCACTACGATGTAGATGACGACTATGTACGTCCTGTCGTTGAAGCTGCCCGCGATCATGGACTTATCGTCTCAATCCACTCTGGCCCCAACAACTGCCATCCGAATCGGATTGGCACGGTCGCAAGTTGGGTGCCAGAAACGGCTGTTATTATGGATCACATGGGGTTTCCAGACGACTTAGATGCCGCTATCTCGGTAGCAAAAGATAACAAAAATATTTCGCTCGGCACAACCATCCTACGTTTCCACCGCCGTTGGGGAACGGATCCAGACGCGGTTGTTCCCACAGAGGTAAAAAAAGCTGTCGACGAACTCGGACCTGAGCAGATCGTTTTTGGTTCTAATCTACCAGAATACCGTCCAATTCAGGTTATTAATGCCCTCAAGCGATTAGAACTTGGTGATGATGCAGAAGCACTCATCTTCGGTGATAATCTTGCCCGCATCTATGGGCTTTAATCCTGTCTACCCAGATTCTTGTGCAGTTTGGGTGATTTGCCATGGTCCCGTAAGAGCACTTAAAAATATGAAACAAACGCCTCTTCACAAGGTTCACAAAACCCTCAATGCCAAATTCACAGAATTCGGTGGTTGGGAAATGCCGCTCCAATATAGCAGCATTGTTAAGGAACACCTCGCCGTCCGCACCACCGTCGGGTTATTCGATTTGTCACACATGGGAGAAATCGATATTTGTGGATTGGGAGCGAACGAACTGGTGCAAAAACTCAGTACAAACGATGCCGGTCGTTTAACCGATGGTCGTGTGTTGTATACACTTCTTTGCAATGAAACGGGTGGAATCGTTGATGACATTCTAATTTATCGATATACCGATAATCATTATATGCTGGTCGTCAACGCTGCCAACATCGAAAAAGATCTGGCGTGGGTACAAACCCAAAACGACACCGGTGCAGAAGTAACAGATGAGAGTGAAGATAAAGCCCTCATCGCGCTCCAAGGTCCAAAGTCGATTGACACCCTGAAACCGTTGGTTTCTGAACAGGATATTTCTGAAATTGGGTATTTTCGGTTTGCCCTCGGTGAGGTTGCCGGCATTCCTACTATCATCTCACGAACGGGTTATACCGGTGAAATCGGATTTGAGCTATATGTCTCCGCAAAAAATGGAGAAGGTTTATGGAACGCCCTTTATCCTGCGGTAATAGCAGCGGATGGGCAACCCGTAGGACTTGGGGCACGGGACACGTTACGGCTTGAAGCCGGTCTTCGCCTCTACGGTATGGATATGGACGATAATACAAATCCTTTTGAAGCTGGACTTGGCAGGTTTGTCAAATCCAAGAAGCGACAATTTATCGGCAAGAAAGCACTCCTCGCGCAGAAAAAGAAAGGTATCGCGAAACAGATGGTAGGCTTTCAGATGCTCGATCGGGCTGTAGCGCGCGCTGGTTATGCCGTTTATCAAGCAGGTGAACAGATAGGTCAGGTGACAAGTGGTGCCCCTTCGCCGATTCTCAAGTCCAGTATAGGTTTTGCCTCTATCACGTCCCAAGCAACGCCTGATGAAAAAATTGATATAGAAATTCGCGGTAAGCTACATCCCGCGAAAATTGTAAAAGTGCCTTTTATTTCAACAGGGACTTAATTTTTTTCATACATAATACAGAGAGCAAAAATGATTCCCAAAAACCTAAAATATATGGAAAGCCATGAATGGGCGAGACAAGAAAACGACATCGCCACTATTGGTATCAGTGACTACGCACAATCGGAAATTCAAGATATCGTCTATGTTGAATTACCGGAAGTCGGCACTGAACTTACACAGAAAACTGAGTTCGGTGTAATAGAATCTGTTAAAGCAGCATTCGATCTCTATGCGCCTGTTAGTGGTGAAGTTATTGAGGTCAATGAATCCCTTCTCAATGCTCCAGAACAGGTCAATGAATCTCCGTACGATGACGGCTGGTTTCTCAAGATCAGAATGACAGACCCAAGTGAACTTGACGCACTTCTTGATGCCGATAGCTATCAAGCACACATTGAGGCGGAGCATGACTGATAAAGAAAACAATAAAAATCACTTTTCAGATCGACACATCGGTCCCCGCCCAGAAGATATTGAGATAATGTTGACAACGCTCGGTTACTCTTCGATGGAAGATTTCATTGAGGATGTAGTACCAGCAGACATTCGTCTATCGTCGGCTTTCAATTTAAATGGGGCTGCCCACGGACTTTCAGAATCAGAAACACTCGCGACCTTAAAGGAACTCGCCTCCCAGAACCAAGTTTGCCGTTCCTTTATCGGTATGGGTTACTACAATTGCTTTGTTCCGCCAGTCATCCAACGCAACATTCTGGAAAACCCAGGTTGGTATACCCAATATACCCCCTATCAAGCTGAGATTTCACAGGGACGTTTGGAGGCATTGCTCAACTTCCAAACAATGGTGATTGACTTAACAGGCTTGCCTGTTGCGAATGCTTCTCTTTTGGACGAGGCAACAGCCGCTGCGGAAGCAATGGGAATGTGTGTTGCAAATGTACCGCGGAAGATCAGTCGAAACTTTTTTGTCTCAGAAACCTGTCATCCACAAACAATCGCTGTGCTACAAACGCGCGCTGAATCGCTCGGTATTGAATTACAAATCGGTGACCATCGTGATGTCAATTTTGACACACCGATCTTAGGTGCCATCGTGCAATATCCCGCCACAGATGGTGCGATTTACGATTACTATCAATTCGCTGAGCAAGTGCATGCCGCTGGTGGATTATTTGTTGCCGCCACAGATTTGTTAGCACTCACGCTATTAAAACCTCCTGGCGAATTCGGCGCAGACATTGCGATTGGAAGTGCGCAACGGTTCGGTGTGCCACTCGGATATGGCGGTCCCCACGCAGCTTTTCTTTCTACACATGAAGAACTCAAACGTAGTATCCCTGGACGGATTGCAGGTGTATCCCATGATGCAAATGGTAAACCTGCTATTCGACTCGCGCTCCAGACGCGTGAACAACATATCCGCCGTGAAAAGGCTACAAGCAATATCTGTACCGCACAAGTGCTACTCGCTGTTATGGCAGGGATGTACGCAGTCTACCATGGACCCACAGGCCTTAGGCAAATTGCTGAACGCGTACACGCTCACACCAGGACCTTACGTGCTGGACTTGAAGAACTCGGTTATGCCACTGGAGACGCTGTCTGTTTTGATACAGTCTCTGTTACTGTTCCTACGGAAACTGCAGAGGGTCTCCTGACGACTGCTCGCGCCAAACAGATAAACCTTCGGTCAATCGACGCGACGCATATCGGCATCTCTTTAGATGAAACAACGACATCCACGGATGTTGAAGAACTCCTTCAAGTATTCGGTGTCAAGATAGGCTTGAAAACTTCGTCAGTGAGCGGTATTCCTGTAGATTTACAACGAAAAAGTCCCTATCTGACACATCCCGTTTTTAATAGCTACCATTCTGAAACAGAGATGCTGCGCTATATCCATAAGCTTCAAACCAAAGACCTCTCCCTTGTAAATGCTATGATACCGCTCGGTTCGTGTACAATGAAACTCAATGCTACCGCGGAAATGGTCCCGGTGACATGGGACGAATTTGGTGGGCTACACCCCTTCGCGCCGCGAGAACAAGCAGAAGGATATAAGAATCTCTTTTCACAATTGGAAACATGGTTAGGTGAGATAACAGGTTACAGTGGCATCTCATTGCAACCGAATGCGGGTTCACAAGGTGAATATGCCGGACTGTTAGTGATTCGCAAATACCATCACAACCGAAATGAGGCACATCGCAATGTCTGCTTAATTCCGACTTCTGCTCACGGTACAAACCCTGCAAGCGCAGTAATGGCCGGGATGCAAGTCGTCGTCGTGGCATGCGATTCGGAGGGAAATATTGACCTCTCGGATCTCCGAGCGAAAGCAGAAACGCATCGTGCCAATCTCGCCGCCGCTATGATTACATACCCGTCAACACACGGGGTATTTGAAGAAAAGATTCGTGAGATCTGTGACATTGTCCATCAATCAGGCGGACAGATTTACATGGATGGGGCAAACCTAAATGCGCTTGTTGGTATTGGGCGACCAGCCGATATCGGTGCCGATGTTTGCCATCTGAACCTTCACAAAACCTTCTGTATACCGCACGGTGGCGGTGGACCAGGAATGGGACCGATTGGTGTCAAGGCACATCTCACAGATTTTCTACCAACACACCCACTCGTTGCTGTCGGTGGTCAGGAAGGAATCGGAGCCGTGTCCGCAGCACCGTGGGGAAGCCCAGGCATTCTGCCCATCTCTTGGGCATATATTGCTATGATGGGAGCAGATGGGCTCACATCAGCGACAGAAGTTGCAATCCTTAATGCCAACTACATCGCAAAACGCCTTGCCCCACATTATCCTGTGCTTTACACTGGAAAGTGTGGTTTAGTCGCGCACGAATGCATCATTGATTTGCGCGGCTTCAAAAAGAGTGCCGATATAGATGTAACCGACGTCGCAAAGCGTCTGATGGATTATGGATTCCACGCGCCGACTGTCTCCTGGCCCGTCCTCGGCACGATGATGATTGAACCGACAGAAAGTGAATCGAAAGCAGAATTAGAGCGGTTCTGTGACGCCCTTATTTCAATACGGGAAGAGATAGCAGAAATCGAAACAGGCACAGATGATCGAACAGATAATGTTCTGAAAAACGCACCGCACACAGCAGAAATGGTCGTCCAGTCTGAATGGAATCACCCGTATTCGCGCGAAAAGGCGGCATTCCCAAAGGCATGGGTGCGTGATGCCAAATTCTGGCCCCCCGTGGCACGAATTAACGAAGTTTACGGGGATAGAAATCTTATGTGTGCATGTCCACCGCTTGAGGAATACGAGACCGATAACTAACATGAGTTTGAAAAAAGAAGTTTGTAGCACAATCTGTTAATTTGTGGCATTGACCGGGCACTCTATGGTAACTCTTAGATAGTGCTTACATTTGAAAAGCATTGACCCTTAGAATACCTTTTATGGTAGATTTTAAATTATGTTGACAGTTTCCGGGGGGCGAGGCACGGAGACCTCGCCGAACAGAAGTTCTACATGTAAACTTATTTTTATACTTCACCATAGTATACTTTGTTTAGGGATCTCCATTCCTGATGGAAGGCAAGTTTATAGCATTTGAAGAGAAAAAATGAAAATGTATTACATGATAATTTTACTTATGTTTGTAACATTGGTCCTTACGCCAAATGTTTTTTCACAAGGTCCTGAGTATGTCGTGAAAGTAATCTATTTCCTGCCAAATGACCGAGAGTCTGACCCGGATATAGACAGAAAACTGAATACTTTACTGAAAGAATCACAAAAATTTTTCGCTGACCAGATGGAGGCTCATGGGTTCGGTAGAAAAACCTTTCGGCTTGAAACCGACATGACTGGCAAGGTGACCGTTCATCATGTCAACGGGAAATTCAATGATGAATACTATAAAAATCCATTAACACCCAGAGGATCATGGATCGTATGGGACGAAATTGATGGACACTTTGACACATCAAAAAATATCTATGTTCTTGTTTTAGGTATCAGCGGTGGTGCCATTGACGGTGGTAACGAGTGGCATGGTGTAGTAGGTCGCGGTTCTGGCAATAGCTTAAATGGAAAGGTACTTGTTTCAGCCTCTGCTTTAAGTGTTACTTCTCATGAACTCGGACACGCTTTTGGATTGCAACATGATATGCGCAGCAATGCCAAAAGTATTTTCGCTTCAACTTCACCTACAGCAGTTGATACGATGTTGAACTCTTTCGGCACAGCACAATGGTTAAATGGACACCGATATTTTAACGCAATTCAAAAGGACTTCAATGCAGATACAGGCGTTGAAATGCTTCCACCAACACTTTCTGATCCGCCACAGACGATACGCCTACGATTCAAAATATCCGACCCTGATGGTCTCCATCAAGCACAGTTATTTTCACCTTCTGATGATAGCGTAATTGCTTATCAGGGACTCATCGGTAAAAATGCGACTGCTGACTTTTTTACCGATGAGTTATTAGGCGTTAATCACATAACATTGCGAGTGATGGACACGCATGGAAACTTTTTAACGCGTTCATTTTCTATGCCTGATATTACCGATTTACTCTCGCAAGAACTCAATACAATTGTCTCAATACCGGATCCAATATTGGCATCAGGGATCAGGAAACACCTTAAGGTGCCAACCCAGAAGGCTATCACACGATTAGATATGCTGAAGTTAAAAGTTCTCGTTTATAACCGCATTGACGGACACGTCACAAACCTCACAGGACTCGAATATGCAAGCAATTTAAATGAATTAAGCCTGATAGGCCATCTAATCCGCGATATTACACCGCTGGCGAGGTTATCGAAACTGCGTGTTTTAAAGCTCTCAAGAAATCGTATTAACGATAATGCCCCCATACCGCTTGATATTACACCGCTGACCGGTTTAAACATGTTAGTGCTCACTATTAATGGATATACGATTACTGATCTCACACCTCTTAAGGACATGACACAACTTCTGTATTCAGAGATATCCCTTGGGCAAGATAGTGACATTGCCCTGACACCTTTTCAGGATATGACCTATCTGCGGCGTTTAAGGATAAAGTTTGAGCAAAACAATGACAGTGTTGTTGACATTACACCACTCAGTGGATTAATAAATTTGAGAGAATTAAGTATTTCAAACGGTAGAATCCGCGACATTACGCCACTTGCGAAACTCACGCGACTGTATGACTTACACTTAGAGAATAATCAAATCAGTGATGTTCGCCCACTTGCAGCGTTAACAGATTTGACAATTTTAGGACTTTTTAACAACAAAGTTGGCGACATTACGCCACTTGCGAAACTCACGCATTTACGTGAATTGGGACTCGGTAACAACCAAGTGAGCGATATTACGCCACTCTCAGGACTGAGAAACCTCAGAGCGTTGGGGTTAGGCGGCAATCTCATCGCGGATGTCTCACCGCTTGTCGATTTGCCAAAGCTCTCAGGTTACGAACAAATAGGTTTTCCAGGACTCTATCTTGAGCGCAATCCGCTGAACTATGCCTCTATTCACACACACATCCCTGCTATACAAGCCAAAGGAACGAAAATAGTGTTTGACAATCGCGCCCATCCAGCAGTCGTGAAAATATCTGGCGATGCACAACGCGGTACGGCAGGCGAAGCGTTGCCAACACCGTTTGTTGTTGAGGTTCAGGATCAACACGGTAAGCCGAAGCAAGGCGTATCTGTAATGTTTGCTATCACTGCAGGCGGAGGTAGACTCAGCACCACAACTACTACAACCAATGCTGCTGGCAGAGCCCAGACCCGTCTCACACTCGGTCAAACCCCCGGCACCAACACCGTTCGCGCAACTGCTACAGGGATTGCATCATTTGTCATGTTTAACATCCCTGCCACAGAGGGCACCACCGCGCGTATAGTGGGAGATGTCAACGGTGATGGTGTGGTGAACGTTCTGGATTTAATAACCATTGTCTCCCATTTTGATCAGACGGGACCAAACAGCGCGGATGTTAACGGGGACGGTATAGTTAACCTTTTAGACCTCGTCTTAGTGGCAGGTGCATTAGAAGACGGTGCAGCTGCTGCACCTACCTTGCAATCATTGGAGTTTGAAGGGTTCACTGCAGGCGAGATACAAGACCTTCTAACGGAGGCGCGTCAGTTAGCACTCACAGATCCTATCTATCTCCGCGGCATTATGATACTGGAGCAACTTCTCATTGCCTTGATCCCCAAAGAGACGGCACTATTGACAAACTACCCAAATCCATTCAATCCAGAGACATGGATACCTTATCAGTTGGAAAAACCTGCGGACGTAACACTGCGCATCTATGCTATAAATGGAGAATTAATTCGGACACTTGCATTGGGGCATCAACCCGCTGGAATGTATCAGACCCGTAGCCGTGCTGCGTATTGGGATGGACGGAATTCCGTCGGTGAGGCTGTTGCGAGTGGCATTTATTTCTTTACGTTGTCTGCAGGAGATTTCACAGCAACACGAAAACTATTGATACGGAAATGACCCAACTGACAAATAGAAAAAATATGAAAGCCATAATTATAGGCGCAGGGGAAGTTGGATTTCATATCGCCAAACTTCTCACCGCACAAGAAAACGACGTTGTTCTCATTGATGAATCCGAAGCTGCTTGCAATCGAGTGAGTGAGCAATTAGATTTGCAGACGCTACGCGGATCGGGTGCCTCACCCCGTCTTCTTAAAACAGCTGGAATAGACGAGGCAAATCTGATCATCGCCGTTACGAATAGCGATGAAATTAATATGCTCGCCTGTCAGATAGCCGACAGGTACAAGGTCAGCACAAAAATAGCGCGCGTCTCAAATCCTGATTATTTCTCCACAGAAAGTGGTTTGACCCCCAAGGACTTCGGCATCGACCTTCTGGTTAATCCAGAGCAGCTGTGTGTCTCTGAATTCGTCCGGCTTTTACAGATACCCGAAGCACGTGAGATCGTCGATTTTGAGGAGGGTAGAGTACAACTCGTCTCCTTTCGGGTTAAACAGTCAAACCCGTTGATCGGCAAATCGCTTGCTGAATTAGACGCCAACGGGCTCCTTACCGATACCCGATTTGCCGCTATTAGCCGACGCGGTCCGTCTAACAACGGAAATCCGATAAGTAACGGCAGCAGGCATATTATCATTCCAAGAGGCGCCGATGTTCTGCAACAAGGCGACGAAGTATTTGTCATCGGCAGTTCAATAGCAGTTGAACAATTGCTGCGCATCAGTGGTATCACGTTCAACCAGCAGGTTAACCGCGTTATTATTGTGGGTGCCAGTCCTATCGGTATCCAACTCGCACGCGTTCTTGAAGAAAGAGACACCAACGTTAAACTGATTGAAGCCGATCAAACGAGGGCAGCATTAGCATCCCAAATGCTCAAACGCACAACCGTTTTACATGGCAACTATCTCCAATTCAGGCTCCTTGAAGAGGCGGGCGTAGAAGAAGCCAACGGCTTTATCTCGGTTACAGGAGATGATGAAGACGATATTATGGCGTGTATGACAGCCAAAGAAAACGGCGCGCAGCGTGTGCTCGCACTTGTTCAGCAGCCACGTTACCTACCTTTGTTAGCTCGCATTCCGAGGCTTGATGGCGCAGTAAGCCGACATCTGACCGTCGTTAGTAATATTCTGCGACTGATTCGTCGTGGACAAATTATCTCTGTCGCCTCACTTCACGGCATAGATGCCGAAGTCATTGAAATCGTTGCAGGCGTTAATTCAAAGATCGCCCATAAAGAACTTGTTTCTTTTAAAACGAGATTCCCAGAAAACGCCTTTATCGGTGCCATTATTCGGCGGGATAGACTCATTATTCCAACGGGACAGTCCGTTATCCAACCCACAGATCGTGTCATTGTCTTTAGTCTGCCCGGTGCGATTCCTATTGTCGAAGATCTATTCGCGGAGCGAAGAGACTAAAAGCACATACCTCTTGCCACTTCTCTTGTGTTATGAGCCTCAAATTAATCTTTTATACCCTCGGTAATTTGCTTATTTGCCTTGCGGGGACGATGCTATTCCCCTTAGCAGTGGGCTTCTACTATCACATGAGGGTAGGTGAAGTCATACGGACCGATTTGGGGGCATTTATCACCTCATTGACAATCACCTTGATTGTGGGTCTGATTCTCCGTTTTAGCTTTCGGGCACGATCAGAAGAACTCGGCATACGTGAAGGCTTTGCCGTCGTCGCTACCGGATGGGTAACGGTTGCGCTTTTTGGCTCGCTCCCCTATCTGCTGGCAGGTGTGTTTCATATCGATGGACGTTCACCTTGGATAGCGTTCTCCTTCTGTTATTTTGAATCTATGGCGGGGTTTACAACAACCGGAGCAACCGTCCTCACAGAGATTGAACACCTCTCCCACGCTATGCTCTTCTGGCGCAGCTTCTCCCACTGGCTCGGTGGGATGGGAATCGTTGTTCTGGCTGTGGCTATCCTTCCGCTGCTTGGCGTCGGTGGTATGCAGCTTTTCCGTGCCGAAGCACCCGGACCAGAAACCGACCGACTCACTCCTCGCATCGCGCAGACCGCCAAACTGCTTTGGGGCGTCTATCTCCTACTCTCTGTTCTCGAAACCTGTCTATTGATGCTCGGAGGGATGTCGCTGTTCGACGCGCTCTGCCATACCTTCGGGACCATGGCAACCGGCGGGTTCTCAACAAAAAACGCCAGCATCGGTCATTACAATAGCGTCTATATCGACATGACTATCAGTTTCTTTATGTTCCTTGCGGGCACGAATTTCGCGCTTCACTATCGTGTCCTCCGCGGTGATTTCAAAGCCTATTTCCGAGACACAGAATTTAAGTTCTACTGCACGGTTATCGCGGTGAGCATTACCTTAATCTCGTGGAATACGATCAGATTTCAGGTAGACGGAGATATTCCTTATGATTCAACGTGGACATCGTTACGCTACGCTACATTTCAGGTCATATCTATTATCACAACAACAGGTTACGGGACTGCTGATTTTGAACAGTGGCCCGCGCTTTCTCAGTTCATTTTAGTAACGCTCATGTTTTACGGAGGGTGTGCTGGCTCCACTGGTGGCGGCATGAAACAGGTTCGATTTCTCCTTCTTATCAGACAGAGTGGTGCTGAAATCAAACGTCTCATGTTCCCGCATGCTGTGCTTCCCATTCGCGTTAACGATCGGGTTGTCCCTCCCGAAGTCATGACGAACGTGCTCGGATTTTTCTTCTTTTTCATCGGAATCTTTGCGATCGTAACCTGTATTATGTCAACCTTAGGACTCGACCTTGTTAGTGCTGCAGGGGCAACAATCGCTACAATGGGCAACATCGGTCCGGGTTTAGGCAGTGTAGGACCAACCGATAATTACGCACATATCCACACAACTGGAAAATATGTTCTGTCCTTCTGCATGTTGCTGGGACGCTTGGAACTTTACACTGTGTTAATCCTCTTCTCACCGAATTTCTGGAAAAGGTAGATATTATATCCAATCATGAATACCGATAAACGTGGGAGGGGTTTCTAACCTCAACACCAATATAGGACATCACACCTTAATTATGGACAACAATAAACTCCGTAGAGAATACAGAGCACCTGACGGACACTTGCTTGAACAGAATGCATCTCCCGATCCATTTAAACTGTTTGAAAAATGGTTCGCAGACGCCGTTGATGCTAAACTTGATTTACCTGATGCGATGACATTAGCCACCGCGACACCACAAGGCGTTCCCTCTGCCCGAATGGTCGTACTCAGAGGCTTTGATACCAACGGTTTCTGTTTCTACACCGATTATGAGAGTCAAAAAGGGAAGGAACTCGCTGAGAACCCAAACGCTGCTCTGGTATTCTACTGGCGTGAACTCGACCGACAGGTTCGCAGTACTGGCACCATCGAAAAAATGACGGCTGAGGAATCAGATGCCTACTTCGCAAGCCGTCCTGTGAGCAGCCAACTTGCGGTGTGGACAGAACGCCAAAGCCTTGTGATTAGCAATCGAGAACACCTCATAGAAGGCTACCAACGCGCAGAACAGACGCACTCTGTGGATGCTATTCCACGTCCGACGCATTGGGGTGGGTACCGCCTTGTGCCGAACATGTTTGAGTTTTGGCAGGGCTGCCCAAATCGTCTCCACGATCGACTTTGCTATACGCTGCAACCCAATGGCACGTGGGAGATGACACGGCTATCACCTTGAGTTTAATCCAATATGGATGGTTATCGGTTTTCAGTTGTTAGGCTGTTGATGTCTTGTGAGAAGATTTCTCCGTAAAAGAAGCACTTATTGAACCAATGATTCAAAACCGAAAACTGAAAATTGACGACTGAAAACTAATCATCTGTTTTTTTTCAAAAAAACTTGACAATCTTTTTAAAATATGAGACACTATTAAGCATATTTAGGAAAATCTGTTTGCGAGTCTGAATTAAGTTTTCGCTTTAGCGAAGTTTTTAAGATGTGTGAGGACAAAATAGATTAGAAACAATGCTAATAGATTATCTTCCGATTCTATTGTTAGGGCTATTCGCAGTTGGCTTTGCGGCGGTTAATCTTGCCCTGACGCATATTCTTGGTCCCAAACGCCCAACCCACGTTAAACTCTCCGTTTACGAATCCGGTGTCCGCCCGGTCGGCGATGCGAGACAACGGTTTACCATCCGGTTCGACCTCATCGCGATGCTTTTCATCATTTTCGATATCGAAGTGGTGTTCCTCTATCCATGGGCAGTGGTGTTCAAGAAATTCTCTGAAACAAGTGGCTTGTTTATTTTAATTGAAATGCTGGTATTTATCGGTATTCTTCTTCTGGGCTACATTTACGCTTGGAAGAAAGGAGGCTTAACATGGGATTAGATTTTGGAGCAGGTGCCGGGCAGGATGGTAACGTCATCACAACGACTATCGACAAGGTAGTCAACTGGGGGCGTAAGAACTCCCTGTGGCCAATGCCGTTCGGAACCGCTTGCTGTGCAATTGAGATGATGGCAACCTTGGCTTCCAAGTTTGACCTCTCTCGATTCGGTTCTGAGGCAATCCGTTTTTCCCCGCGCCAATCTGATCTCCTTATCGTCTCCGGCAGAATTTCCATCAAAATGATGCCGGTCTTGAAACGTATCTACGACCAAATGCCCGATCCGAAGTGGGTGATTTCAATGGGAGCCTGTGCTTCCTGCGGCGGTGTGTTTGACACCTATACACTTATCCAAGGTGTCGACCAATTCATCCCTGTGGATGTCTATATTCCCGGATGCCCACCACGCCCCGAAGACCTCATTGATGCGGTGCTACAGGTACAGCAAAAAATCGCCAGTGGTGCCGTACCTAAAGGAGTAGAGGTAGTTTATGAATGAAGAGAAAGAAGTCGAAGAACATTCAAAACCTCTTGTCCTTGAAAAATTAGAGGCAGATCACGCAGACGCGCTTTTAGCACAGGACGAAAACCGCGGCACTGTTGTCGTTGTTGTCCGTAAAGAACAGGCTTACGCCGTTCTGGAATATCTGAAAACAGACCCTGAACTTGCCTATAACTACCTTGTTGACGTCACAGCGGTAGATAACTCCCAGATGGAATCGGAGTTAATGCAGTTTGACTATGCGAGATTCATGGTTGTTTATCAACTCTATTCCTATCAAGGACAGTGCCGTGTTCGGGTCAAAGTACCTGTGCATGAAAACGACTTGAGTATCTCATCTGCTACAGGACTGTGGCGCGGGGCAAATTGGTTGGAACGTGAGACATACGACATGTTTGGTATCCATTTTGAGGGACACCCCGATCTACGTCGGATTTTAATGCCAGACGATTTTGAGGGACATCCACTCCGTAAGGACTACCCACTTCAAGGACGCGGCGAACGCGAGCGGTTTAATTTTGACAAGCAGAATGTCTAAAATATCGTAGCGCGTGGCTTGCAAATCCTCATTCCAAGGCGCAGCCTGCAGTTTCCCCATATTCCAAAGGACACAGAAACGCGCCCGTCTATATTATAATAAGAAAAGGAGCAAACTATGCAAGGTGGGCTGGAACGCGCGACAGGCGAGAAGATGGTTCTCAACTTCGGTCCGCAACATCCTGCAACGCACGGCACCCTTCGCATCGTGTTAGAACTCGACGGCGAATCTATCTTAAAAGCAACGCCGCATGCCGGATACCTGCACACAGGATTTGAGAAGCTTGGTGAACACCTGGATTACAACCAATACATCGTTGTAACGGACAGGATGAACTATCTGTCGCCGTTGTCGAACAACTTCGGGTACGTGCTTGCAGTCGAGCAATTACTCGGTATTGAAGTGCCGAAAAGGTGCCAATACATCCGTATTTTGATGGCAGAACTCTCAAGAGTGGCAGATCATCTGCTCTGGTTGGGAACTGCAGCACTTGATTTAGGGGCATTTTCGGTATTTCTCTACAGCTTCCGTGAACGCGAAAAATTGTACAGCATCTTTGAAAAAACAACAGGGGCGCGGTTAACCACCAGTTACACACGTGTAGGCGGTGTCCTTCGAGATCTCTATCAGGGGTGCGAGGAAGACATTCGACAATTTATTACCAACTTCCCGAAGGCACTGAAGGAGACCCACACGCTGCTCACCCGAAATCGTATCTGGATGGATCGTACGAAAGGCGTTGGTTCTATTTCAGGTGATTATGCTATTGACTACAGTTTGACAGGTCCCTGTCTCAGAGCAACCGGTGTGTCGCATGACATCCGCAAGGCTGAACCGTATTCCAGTTACGATGAAGTGACATTTGATGTCCCAGTTGGAACCAACGGCGATGCTTACGATCGCTACCTTGTTCGGATGGAGGAGATGATTCAGAGTTGCGGTATTATCGATCAAGTCCTGAATAATATGCCTGATGGACCGGTTAACTCCGAAAATAACAAGATTATGCTCCCGAACAAAGAGGATGCTTACGGACATATCGAGGGCTTAATCCATCATTTCAAGGTTATTATGGATGGACACGGCGTTGAGGTTCCAAAAGGCGATCACTATTGCGCAACCGAATCACCGAACGGAGAACTCGGATTCTACATTGTCAGTGATGGGAGCGGCACGGGTTATCGCATCCGTATTCGTCCGCCCAGTTTCTTGAATTTCCAAGCATTGCCGCACATGTTAGAAGGCGGAATGGTTTCTGATACTGTAGCTGTCTTAGGAAGCCTGAATGTTATTGCTGGGGAGTTAGACCGCTAAGCTTAAAGTCTAAACCGAGATTTTAAGATTTTCCATGATTACAAGAACACCCAATCATGGGACCCTGATAATCTCATAAATCACAGTTCATGTTCTGGAGAGAATGAAATGAAGGATAATGAATTGAATCTCGGCGGCATTATGCTCTTTGTCAAAGACATGAAGACTGTTATTGCGTTTTACAGAGATGTCATCGGATTGTCTCCTGACGAAGATCAGCCGTTCCCGGAACACCGTTTTTTCCGATTTAACGCGGGTGCTTGCACGCTATGCCTCCATAGCGCGAGCAAACCAAACGGAGGCAGACAGAAACTCATGTTCCACGTTAAAAGTGTTAGTGCCATTCATCAGCACATAAGATCGAAAGGGAAGCGATTACGGAAACTGGAGAACAACGATGGACATGCCATTTTCGATATCCGTGACCCAGAAGGCAACCGCATTCAGTTTTGGGGGAACTACTAAAACATACAATATGGGTCAATTTAAGAGGTAATTCATAAACTGTTAAATGTTACACTTTTCGCCAAATTATCTTTTTTCACAGCGGAAAAATTAGAAGAAAAATATATCCATGAACCCTTACAGTTCCTGGGTTTTATACCGACAACTTCTATCCGCCAAATGTTACACTGGTGTAACATTAGAAGGAAATTTATGATGAAAAAATTGGCACGAAACTGCTGGAATTGACAAAAAAAGATGACAATTAAACGATTTCTGGGCTAAAACTATGGAAAAGAAACAATTAGAAATCCAATTTATGCTTTGCATCGAAAACGACGGTTGTGAAGACATAAAGAAGCGAAAACTCTACCAAATTTTACCTGATGAAGAAGCGGCTCATGCAGGGTATCTGCGAGCCGTTGACGAATCTCAAGAAGACTACTTGTATCCTGAATCTTATTTCGTTTTTGTTGAACTGCCTCGCAAAGCACAAGAGGCCTTCATAGCGGCGGAATAACCAATAAAGGAAAACGTAGATGTCAGATGAACTCATTCAAATTGAAACGCCTTTCGCGTTTAACGAAGAAAACCAACGTCAATTCGACGAGTTGATAGGGCGGTATCCGGTCAAAGAAGCAGCAATGCTTCCGACCCTCCATATCGCACAAAAACAGGCAGGTTATATTACCCCCGCTGTCATGAAGTACGTCGCTGAACAACTCGAAGTCTCCGTGATGAAGGTCAAAGATGTTGTTACCTTCTATCCTATGTTTTTTGAAGAACCGGTAGGCGAGTACGTGATTCGAGTGTGTTATACATTGCCTTGTGCCTTGCGGGACTGCAAAGTTGTTTTGGACCACCTCAAGGAGAAATTGGGGACGGATGTCGCTTCTGAAACCAATCTGGCGAAAGGTACAACTGCTGACGGTAAGTTCACTCTCATGAAATCGGAATGCCTCGCCTCGTGTGATGTTGCTCCGGTTATCATGGTGAACGATGATCTACACAAGAATTTGACCCCGGAAAAGGTTGATGAACTTTTAGCGAAACTTGCAAACTAAAACTCGCTATATTAAAAGTAGATAATCTGTAGAGGAGAAAATATGGTTCAAGAAAGACGAATTCTCTACGAACATCTGGATGTGCCTGATATTAACACATTCGATGTCTTCCGCCAATACGATGGCTATACGCGTTTTGAAAAGGCTATCGCAGAATATCAACCAGAAGACATCGCTAAAATGGTGATGGATTCGGGGTTGAAAGGGAGAGGCGGTGCCGGATTCTCAACGGGTTTGAAATGGAGTTTCGTCCCAAGAGATATAAAGCCGTGTTACCTGTGTTGCAACGCTGATGAAAGCGAGCCAGGAACGTTCAGCAATCGTTATGTCTTGGAAAAAAATCCACACCTGTTGATTGAAGGTATCCTGATATGCTGCTACGCGATGGGTATTGAGACGACTTATGTCTATATCCGCGGTGAATTTACCCTCGGAAAGAAGATGTTGGATGCCGCTATTAAAGAGGCTTACGAAAAAGGTTACCTCGGGAAGGATGTTTGCGGCACGGGACTCAATATTGACATTTATTCGCACCCAGGTGCCGGTGCCTATATCTGTGGTGAAGAGACAGGGTTGATTGAATCACTTGAGGGGAAACGCGGACAACCTCGTAACAAACCGCCATTCCCCGCTGTTGAAGGTGTGTTCGGGAAACCGACTGTCGTACAGAACGTCGAGACGTTGTGTAATTTACCTTTTATCGTTGGCAACGGCGTTGAGTGGTACACCCAAATGGGACCGACGTATGCTGATACTCGGGCTAATCCGCCGACACCTGATCCCAACACGGGCACGAAACTCTACTGCATTAGTGGCGATGTCAACGAACCAGGGGTTTACGAACTGGATCTCGGCTTGACCTGCACAGAACTCATTGAGGTTGCAGGCGGTTTGCGTGGCGAAGAGGTGAAAGCGGTAATCCCCGGCGGTAGTTCTGCCCCGATTTTAACCCACTATGAGTTGGACACGCGGCTTGACTTTACCTCACTCACACTCGCCAAATCTATGCTCGGTTCCGGTGGCATCATCGTCATGAACGAGACCCGGAATATCGTCGATTGCCTGCTCAATATCATGAAGTTCTACGCGCATGAATCGTGTGGACAGTGCACGCCGTGCCGCTGGGGCACACCATGGGTGCGTGATATCGTTCAACGCATCGCGGATGGAGAGGGTCGAAAAAGCACCATGACGCGACCCAAATTCGGGATCGCTGAGAACGGAAGATGGGGCGATACAGGCGAAACTGAGGAGATTTACGAAGACTTAGATCTGCTGGAGAGTGTTGCTAACAACATCGCGAATGTGGATACGATGACATGGAATACGATTTGTGTCTTTGGCATTGCTGTCTCGTGGCCAGCTGTGAGTTACATGCGCAAATTCCGTCCCGAATTTGAAGCCGCTATCCGAGAAGGTAAACTCGTCACACTACCTGTTGCGGAAGCCACCGTTCCACCGGAGGAAAATTACGCGTATCAACAGCGGTTTGTTCCAAAAGAGTTCGCTGACCTATAGGAGTGACCTCTGTCAGCAGTCAGAAGAATAGTTATCAATGTTTAGTCACAAGAAATTTTTGATAATCCTAACATCTCTCTTCTTGGCTCAAGATCGCAAGCCTGAAACGAAGTGGAAGGCGGATATACGGAGAGGCATGCTAAACATTAAGCCTACCTAACCGAACCGCAAGGAAAAATTAAAAAATGGCATTTATTAAACTCAATGACCTCGAGGTAGAGGTTGAAGATGGAACGAATATAGTTGAGGCGGCAAGGCAACACGGCATTGAGGTGCCTCACTACTGTTATCACCCCGGTTTGAGCCGTCCTGCGAATTGCCGAATGTGCCTCGTCGAACCGTACGTTTTCTTCCCACCTGCTGGTGCTATCGTCCCCGATCGGCAGCTTGCAACAGCGTGCACAACGACCGTACGAACAGCGCCTCCAGACAGAAAACTGGACGGAAAATACGACTTTATTGTCCAAACGGATAGCCCGCGCGTCAAAAAAGCACGCGAGGATATCTTGGAATTCCTGCTTGTCCATCACCCACTCGATTGCCCGGTCTGCGATCAAGCCGGTGAGTGCGACCTGCAAGACTTCTCCCACCGACATGGAAGCGACAAGAGCCGTTACCTTGAAGTCAAAAATGTGCCACCGAAGAAAGATTTGGGACCGGACGTTCTGCTCTATTCAACACGCTGTATTGTCTGCACCCGGTGTATCCGATTCGGTGAAGAGGTGTCTGGCAGTGGCGAGTTAGGCTTAATTCATCGCGGTTCTCACGACGAAATTGATATTCCAAGAAGCCACGATGGTGCTCCCTTGCAGTTGTTGGATAATAAACTTGCGGGAAATGTCGTTGATATCTGTCCCGTCGGTGCACTGATTAGTAAAGATTTCTTGTTCAAATCGCGTCCATGGTTCCTGGAGAAGGCAGATAGCGTCTGCTCAGGATGCAGCGTCGGTTGCAATATCAGCGTAGAATATAAAGCCGACGGCGTTTACCGACTGAAGCCGCGTTTTCACGAGGATATCAACCAACATTGGATGTGTGATGATGGTCGCCTCGGTTACCACTATGTGAATAGCGACGATCGGCTCCAACTCCCACTGAAACGGGTTGATGGAGAACTTTCGCCAACGCATTGGGCAGATGCGCTGTCAGTAATTACAGAAAATTTGTCGGAAGTAGAGGCTGAGGATATCGTTGTCATCGGTTCTGCACAAGGCACGAACGAAGACAACTACGTTTTACAGCAGTTTGCACACGACGTGCTGAAAACGACTCAGTTGGGACTTTTTGGACAGCTGCAAGGTGAAGAACACAAATTCCCACAATTCACCATCGAAGCGGACAAGAATCCGAACACAGCAGGTGCGAGAACGATACTCGGTTCTGCAAACGGCAATGTCGTTTTAGAAGGTGACACACTTTGGGAAAAAGTTTCAGGTGCAAAAGTCGTCTATCTCGTTAGTGGTGCACCGGAACGTCCTCTTGAAGACGCCGAGAAAGCAGCATTAGAAAACGTCGATTTTCTTATTGTGCAAGACATTTTGCCATCAGAAGTCACACAATTGGCTGATGTAGTGTTGCCGGGAACTACCTTCGCTGAGAAAGATGGCACCTTCACCAATTCAACGGGTTGGGTCCAACGGATCCGTAAAACCATTGATCCGCCCGGTGAAGCGCGTCTGGATTGGGAAATTACACAGCAGCTTGCTAAGCAGTTAGGCGGTGAGATAAACTATCACTTCGCCGGTGAGATTGCTCTCGCTATCGCAGAGAATGTGCCGGGCTACGGTGACGCAACGCATCAAAAAATCGGAGATGCGGGGATTAAACTAACCTAAGACTGTTAACGCAGTAGTAGTGTCGTCAAGAAGGAGAAACTATGGAAAATTTACCACTTAGCGTTTTAATCCTCAGCTCAATCGTAAAAATTCTCATCATCGTACACATGTTGCTTATCGGCGTGATGGCAATGATCTGGTCGGAACGTCGGGTGAGCGGATGGATGCAGGACCGGCTTGGACCGAACCGAGTCGGCTTCCAAGGAATCCTGCAGCCGGTTGCAGACGGACTAAAGTTCCTCTTTAAGGAGGATCTCATCCCAAACCATGTAGATAAGCCGCTTTACGTTCTCGCGCCAGCAATGCTGTTGGTTCCAGCACTCGTTACAGTTGCAGTTGTGCCGTTCGGGAGTTCTATCACGATACTTGGATACGAAATTCCCCTTCAGATTGCAGATGTCAACATCGGTATTCTGTACGTCTTAGCGATAACCTCTCTTGGGGTCTATGGTGTTGTGCTCGGTGCGTGGGCATCCAATAACAAGTATTCGCTTTTAGGTGGCTTACGTTCGTCAGCACAGATGATTAGTTACGAACTGACACTTGGACTGGCGATTATCGGAGTGCTAATGCTGACGAGTTCGCTTAGCCTTCGAGAAATCGCGGCATCTCAAGGGGCATACCCATGGCATTGGAATTTCTTGATTCACTTCCCGGCGTTTTTAGCATTCACCACAGCAATGTATGCAGAGACTAATCGCCTGCCGTTTGATCTCGCTGAAGCGGAGCAGGAACTCGTCGCCGGATATCACACAGAATACAGTAGTATGAAGTTTGCGATGTTTTTCATGGCAGAATACATGAACATGATCGTAGGCTCTGCTGTGACAGTGACGCTTTTCCTCGGCGGATGGCACTTCTTTGGCTTAGAGAATATGGGTGGTCCAGTATGGAGTGGACTTATCTCGTTCGGTATCTTCTTCGTCAAAACGGCAATTTTCCTGTTCGTGTTTATTTGGGTACGCTGGACCCTTCCTCGGTTCCGCTATGATCAACTTATGAATTTCGGTTGGAAATTCCTATTGCCCGTCGCGTTGACCTCAATCGTTGTCACCGGTACGCTGTGGATAACGACGGAATCTCGCCTCGTAGTAGGCATTGGCAACGTAGTTGCAGCTTTTATTGTTGTTTCTATTGTAGCAGGATTACTTGTGATGAATACACCTAAACCGGCAATACAAGACAGCGACAGTCGGCTCGCACCGAGTTCTCTGGACGCAATAGAATAGGAGGCGTGCTTATGAATGCAGAACAGATTCTATTTATTCTCTTTGGGGCAGTCTCGCTGATTGGTGCAATTGCTGTCATCTCATTTCGACATCCAATTTATAGCGCGCTTTCGTTGATCATAACCTTTTTCGCACAAGCAGGTCTGTTTCTACTGTTAGGTGCGCACTTCGTTGCTGCTGTACAGGTAATTGTTTACGCTGGTGCTATTATGGTGTTGTTCCTCTTTGTGATTATGCTTCTGAACCTTGGAACACTTTCTGTAAAAGGAGTCATAGGAGGGAAACTGAAGGGTTTTGCGATAGTTTTAGGCATCCTCCTCGCTATCGAAGGCATCTATATTGCTACGAATGTACTCAACAACACAGCGATTGCCTCTGCACAACCGGCTACGGAATCACCTAACACAACGACTTACGATATTGGCGAACTCCTGTTCAGCAAGTATCTTTTACCATTTGAGGTTACTTCGCTAATTCTATTAGCGGCACTGATTGGGGTCATCGTTCTGGTAAAGCGTGAAAGTGAGAGCGAAAATTAAAGCAGTTTTGGCGATAGCGTCCACAAGTTATTAGGAGAAGAGAGCTATATGGAATTACAGTACTATCTCATCTTAAGCGCGCTTCTGTTTACAACAGGGGTGATCGGAGTTCTCGTCCGTAGGAACGCGATCATCATCTTCATGTGTATCGAACTCATGTTGAACGCCGCGAATCTTGCTTTTGTAGCAATTAGCCGTAGTCTTGGGGAAGCAACTGGACAGGTGTTTGTCTTCTTCGTGATGACCGTTGCTGCCGCAGAGGTCGCGATTGGGCTTGCAATTATTGTTAGCGTTTTCAAACATCGTCAAACGATTAATGTGGATGAAGTTAATTCGTTAAAAGGCTGAAGAAAGGATTCTAATCGCTGCATAGAGAATCTGGACTTGCCCGGGATCTTGAACATAGTCGTGATATTCAAAGCAGCATAATCCACTAACCCTATGAACAAGGATAAAAAATGTCACTTGAATTAATTGTTGTCCTGTTAGTTGCCCCGCTTGTTGGGTTCCTGATTAACGGGTTGCTTGGAAAATGGCTTAAAGGGAATGAGAAACTGAGTGGGTGGATCGGCTCGGTAGCGGTGCTTATCTCCCTAATCTGTTCAATTATCGCCTTTACCAGCGTTCACAGCGGTGCGACTCCCTTTGACGAAACACTTTATGAATGGATTACTGGAGAGTCGTTCGCCTTCAATATTGGATTCCGAGTGGACGCGCTAACAACGGTTATGTTGCTGGTAATCACAGGCGTAGGGTTCCTTATCCACGTTTATTCGATCGGCTACATGCACGGCGATGCGGGGTATACTCGCTATTTTGCGTACCTAAATCTATTTGTGTTCGCAATGCTCATCCTTGTACTCGGCAACAACTACTTGATGATGTTCGTTGGATGGGAAGGCGTCGGATTATGCTCTTACCTGCTGATCGGATTTTGGTACGAGAAGAAGTCTGCTACCGACGCCGGCAAAAAAGCATTCATTGTGAACAGGATTGGTGATTTTGGTTTCCTGTTAGGTATGTTCACGCTATTTGCGGCGTTCGGAACTCTCGATTTCGCGTCAGTATTCGATGCCGCCGAAGCGGATAATTTTCAGAAAGTCTTTGGAGGTAGCACCCTCGTAATCGCAACATTGCTGCTTTTCGTTGGCGCAATAGGTAAATCGGCACAGATTCCGCTCTATGTGTGGCTACCAGATGCGATGGAGGGTCCGACACCTGTCAGTGCCCTAATCCACGCCGCTACAATGGTAACAGCAGGCGTGTATATGATAGCGCGTTCCGCTGTGCTCTACAATATAGCGCATACAGGCGAAGTCGTAGCATGGATTGGGGTTTTGACGGCGTTCTTCGCGGCGACGATCGCTTTGACACAGAACGACATCAAGCGCATCCTCGCCTATTCTACGGTAAGTCAACTCGGATATATGTTCCTTGGCGTCGGTGTCGGTGCTTACGCCTCTGGTATTTTCCATTTGGTAACACACGCTTTCTTTAAAGGCCTGATGTTCCTTACCGCTGGTAGTGTGATGCACGCGATGGCGAATGAGTTGGATATGCGGAAGATGGGTGGTTTAAAAGGGAAAATGCCGATTACGCATTGGACTTTCTTAATCGGCGCACTTGCTATAGCAGGATTCCCGTTTCTCAGCGGTTTCTGGAGTAAAGATGAAATCCTACACAGTGCATGGGGAAGTTCTCCGATTATTTACATCATCGGGTTAATCACGGCTTTCTTGACTGCATTTTATATGTTCCGCCTAATCTTCGTGACGTTTTATGGTGAATCTCGGGTCGACCCCGATGTTGAATCGCATGTACACGAATCACCACCCGTGATGTGGGTGCCGTTAGCAATTTTAGCGATCCCCTCTGCCTTAATCGGTTTACTGTTAGGTTGGGGTGGGCATGACAGTTGGTTCCACCACTTCACGAAGAACGTTTTTCCAGAGGCACACCATGAAGCATCGGGCAATGTCATCTTATTCATGGCAATTTCATCAATTGTCGGTTTGGCGGGCATTGCGTTTGCATGGTCCCGTTATAGCAAGAGAGCACCATCTGATGAACCGACCAATACATTACATAGACTCCTTGCGAACAAGTATTACATTGATGAGGTGTACAACGCACTCATTGTGCAACCGATTAAAAACGGTTCCCATCTCCTTCTCTGGCAACTTGTTGATAACGGTATCATCGACGGAATAGTCAACGGTGTAGCTGTCGTTATCCGATTTATTGGCGGAATGTTGCGGCGGCTCCAAACAGGACTCGTCCAAGTGTACATTGTTTCAATGGTTTTGGGAATTGTGTTATTCCTCGCGTACTATCTGTTTTTTGGTTAGATTGCCTATATTGCGACCCAGTGCGGTATTCGTAAGTTATCCCAAAGGAGGGTTCCTTGTTACTTTCAATAGTCATTTTTTTACCACTGCTCGGCGTGATAGCGATTGCGTTGCTGAGAGGACTGGGTGCATCTGCTATCAAAGGCATCGCGCTCGCCATAGGGCTCCTGACATTTGTTATCTCGTTGGGGCTTTATACGGGATTTGACGAGACGACGGCGTCGTTCCAACACCTCACCCAGCAGGAGTGGATCCCCGGTTTAGGTACAAGTTACCACATCGGTATTGACGGCATTTCGCTGTGGTTAGTTCTACTTACGACATTCCTAACACCAGTGTGTATCCTCGCTGCATGGAATTCAGTCGAGAAGGGATTGAGCGGCTTTATGATGTCGCTCCTCGCGCTTGAGACCGGGATGCTGGGTGTTTTTTGTGCTTTGGATCTGTTCCTCTTCTTCGTGTTTTGGGAGTCGATGCTGATCCCGATGTACTTCCTCATCGGTATCTGGGGTGGAGAACGTCGGATTTACGCTACCCTGAAGTTCGTCCTCTACACAATGGCGGGCAGTGCGTTGATGCTCGTTGGCATTTTAGCACTCTATTTCCAAAACAACAATAGTTTCGACCTTACAACGCTTAGCGGTCCATTTAGCCACTCAGACCTATTATTCCTCGGGTTTTTCATCGCGTTTGCTATTAAGGTGCCACTCTTCCCGTTCCACACATGGCTCCCGGATGCGCACGTTGAAGCACCTACGGTGGGCAGTGTTATCCTTGCTGGTGTTCTGCTAAAGATGGGAACATACGGGATCATCAGATTTTGCCTACCACTCTTTCCAGATGCAGCGGCTAAATTCACACCACTCATCGTTACACTTGCGGTCATCGGTATCATCTATGGCGCGTTGGTTGCTATGGTGCAACCAGACCTCAAGAAACTGGTCGCCTACTCCAGTGTCAGTCACCTCGGCTTTGTTGTATTGGGACTGTTCTCAAGAAATCCCGCAGGTATTCAGGGAAGCATGTTGCAGATGATTAATCACGGGTTAAGCACGGGAGCTTTGTTCCTCTTAGTCGGGATGATTTATGAACGGCGTCACAGCAGGATGATCGTTGATTTCGGTGGCTTGTCAAAGCAAATGCCGATCTTTGCGTCAATTTTTATGGTTGTGACCTTGTCGTCAATCGGACTACCGGGTTTGAATGGGTTCGTCGGTGAATATATGATACTGCTCGGCAGTTTTGTCGAGGGGGCTTTCTCTAAGATACACGTAGTTTTCGCAACCGTAGGTGTCATCCTTGCAGCTGTGTATATGCTGTGGATGTTCCAACGGGTGATGTTCGGGACACTGGATAAGACAAACGCAGAATTACCCGATCTTAACGCTCGCGAAATCGTCGTGATGCTGCCAATCTTGCTGTTCATCTTCTGGATTGGTGTCTATCCAAAGCCTTTCCTGAGTAAGATGGAAAAATCAGTAGGCGTTGTCGTAACACAGGTGCGGACGCAATCTGCTACGGGACATATAGAAAAACGGAAATCGCAAGACACCCAACTTGCGTTACAAGGAACACAACGTGTACAGCATGAAAAGATTGAAAAGGAGGCACAAACGAAGTAAGTGAAATTTAAACCCATATCTTGTCTTATTCTTTGTATAATTGTTGGACTTGCCCTATCAATTTCAATAGAGGCATTCGGTGCAGATGATGCACACGGTGATGGAGCACACCATGGCGGCGTAGATGGCTCGAAATTACCTATCTGGAGTATTATCCCATTTGTTGGTATCCTACTCTCAATTGCGATTTTCCCACTTGTGTTAGATTCACACTTTCTTGTTCACCACGGTGGGAAGATGTCATTGGTATGGGCGTTAGTCTTCGCGATCCCCTATCTGATAGCTTTTAGAGGAGACGCTTTTTACGACATCCTGCACATTTACCTAATAGACTACATCCCGTTTATCATTTTGTTATGGGGACTGTTCACGGTCGCAGGCGGGATTCTCGTGCGCGGCACGTTGCGTGGCACACCGATTGTTAACACACTTTTACTGCTTATCGGCACAGCTATCGCCTCGTGGGTGGGTACTACTGGTGCTTCAATGCTCCTTATTCGTCCGCTAATCCGAGCGAACGCGTATCGGCAAAACAAAGTTCACCTGATTATCTTCTTCATTTTTCTCGTTAGCAACATTGGTGGCTCTTTAACGCCGTTGGGTGATCCACCCCTCTTTTTGGGATTCTTGCACGGCGTGCCCTTCTTCTGGACGACAACGGCTCTCTTCCCACACATGCTATTCATTAGCATCATCTTAATTGTGCTATTCTTTGTGTTTGACACATTTATGTTTAAGCGGGAAGGCGGCGTAGTGCCAGATGACGGAACCAGTGAACCACTTCGTGTGGACGGACTTTTCAACCTAACCTTCCTACTCGGTATTGTTGCTGCAGTGCTAATGAGTGGAACTTTCAAGTGGGGAGAAGTTAACATCTTCGGAGTCCATGTCTACTGGCAAAACATCGCCCGCGATGTCCTAATTGTTGTGATGGGATTACTGTCGCTTAGGTTTACCCCCTTCAGTGGGGAATTGCGTCAAGCAAACGAGTTCTCATGGGAACCGATTGAAGAGGTCGCAAAGGTGTTCGCCGGTATCTTTATGACAATCATTCCGGCGTTAGCAATCCTAAAGGCAGGTGAAAACGGGGTATTAAGCGGGTTAATTGTGGCAATACAAGAACCGATGCACTACTTCTGGGTGACCGGAGTTCTATCCAGTTTCTTGGACAATGCGCCGACCTATCTGACGTTCTTTAACACAGCACTCGGAAAGTTACATCTCACTGAAGCCGTAGTCCCAGAAATCCTGTATGGACAATTGACAGGACCCGAACATTTAGAGTTTGTCAAATTGCTAACGGCTATTTCTGTCGGAGCCGTTTTTATGGGTGCGAATACCTATATCGGCAATGCACCGAATTTCATGGTGAAAGCAATAGCGGAACAAAGCGGCATTCGTATGCCCAGTTTCTTCGGGTATATGTTGTGGTCGATCGTAATTTTGGTCCCGCTTTTTGTGGTTGTGACGTTTGTGTTCCTACGCTAACGCATTATAATAGTCTTCGGTTATAGGTATCAATTATCGCTAAGAGGTGAACTTGTACCAACCCAGTTCCATCTGAGGCACACCAAGATGAGGTCAACTGTTACAGGAAACTCTCTTAACTGACAACTGACAACTTTGACTATCAACTCGTCTACAGATACTTTTGCTAAGGCACGAGTTGATGGTCAAAACCATTGAATGGAGATTTTGAATGCCAATCGAGATTAACTGGCAATTGCTGATGCCGGAACTGGTTATTGCTCTAACGCTGCTTATTGTCCTCGTCTTCGACCTGTTTGACTCGATCTCCAAAAAGGTCCTCGGCTGGATGACAATTATTGGTGCTGGAATCGCTTTATGGGTTTCCATCCAGATGCATCAAGCCGGCACAGTTGGCACCCAATTCAACGAAATGTTCAAGGTGGATAATTTTTCGCTTTTCTTCAACATCATCTTCCTTGTCTCAACAATTTTAGTTGCTTTGATTTCGATAAGTTACTTGGGAGGTGAAGACAGAAAGCAAGGACCTTACTACCTACTTATTCTGCTTGCCACATTTGGTATGATGCTGATGGCTGCGGGCAATGAACTGATTATTGTCTTCCTCGGCTTGGAATTGATGTCGTTATCGCTGTATGTGCTGGCAGGCTATTTCCGAGAGAGTCCTGCTTCAAGCGAAGCGGGGATGAAATACTTATTGCTTGGTGCATTTGCGAGCGCGTTTTTCCTCTACGGAATCGCATTGATTTATGGTGGTGCTGGAACGACGAGTGTGCCAGCAATCGCTGAGGCAATTGCATCTCCCAATAAATCACCACTGTTGTTAGCCGGGATGTTCATGCTTATCGTCGGGTTCGGCTTCAAGGTCGCGATTGTTCCGTTCCACCAGTGGGCACCTGACGTTTACGAAGGCGCGCCAACAACGATTGCAGCGTTTATCTCCGCAGGCCCTAAGGCTGCTGGGTTTGCGGCGTTTCTTAGAATTTTCATGGAAGCGTTGCCGAACCTGCAAGTTGAGTGGAGCGGCGTTATCATCCTATTGGCGATGTTGACAATGACGGTTGGAAACGTCATTGCAATTGCGCAAACCAACATCAAACGGATGCTGGCGTATTCAAGTATTGCTCACGCCGGCTACGTGTTGATAGGCTTAGCAGCGGCAAACAATGATGGCGTCTCCAGTGCGATGCTCTACTTGCTGGTTTACTGTGTCATGAATATTGGAGCATTCGGTGTGGTCATCTTGGCAAAAACTGCTGATGGTGAGAGTCTCATGATTTCGGATTATGCCGGACTTGGCATGCGAAAGCCGTTACTTGCCATGTTTATGACAGTCATGCTATTGTCCCTCGCAGGCTTTCCACCGACTGCTGGATTTGTCGGTAAATTCTATATCTTCAAATCAGCGGTTCAGGCAGGACACATCTGGCTCGTTATTATCGGTGCAGTCAACACTGCGATATCGGCGTTCTACTACCTGCGCGTCGTTGTAACAATGTATATGCGCGAACCCGAAGAGGAGTTAGAATTCAGTCCGTATTCCTCAACCTTAGTCATCGGATTAATCATCGCAGCGATTGGCGTGTTGCTTATCGGTATTCTACCGTCGCTTATGCTTAATCCAGCGCAGAATTCTGTTTTTTAATGGCTATCTGCTATCAGCCATCAGTTATCAGTAATCCATTTGTGGTAGTCAAACGTTATTAACTGCCACAAGATTCTCTTGCTGACTACTACAACAAGGACAATAACTTAAAAGATGTCAAATGTTAGATTAGGTTTTATCGGCACAGGTGGCAATATGAACCGCCATCTACGCGAATTAACCGAGATTGGTGGATCACAATTCGTCGCCTTCTGTGATATTGTACTCGAAAAAGCAGAGCAGGCTGTGACGCAATATGGCGGTAAAGCCTACGCCGACTATAACCAGATGCTCGCGCGCGAGGAATTAGATGCCGTCTACATCTCAATCCCACCGTTTGCCCACGGTGCACCCGAACGCGCTGTTATTGATGCCGGATTACCGATGTTCGTAGAGAAACCAGTACACATGGACACCGATGAAGCAAAGGAAATTGCAGCGGAGATAGAAGAAAAAGGCATCATTACGGCTGCTGGGTATCAGGAACGCTATCTTGATATTATCGACAAGGCACAAGAGCTTCTTGCGTCTCGACGTGTGGGATTCTTCATGGGCTACTGGATGGGTGGAATGCCCGGCGGATGGTGGCGCGAAAAGGCAAAATCTGGCGGACAACTCATGGAACAGACGACACACGAATTTGATATGGCGCGCTATCTCTTCGGTGAAGTCAAAACTGTCTATGCTGTCGCACGCTACGACCTGATTCCCGACACCGATTACGACATTGAAGAGGCATCCGCGGTCTCCTTACAATTTGAAAGCGGTGTGTTTGGCATTATGTTCTCCGCTTGCTTCACGACAAACGGGATGCGACGTTCTGGGTTAGACATCTTCTGTGAGGACGGCTCACTCGAATATCATCTCCGTCGTGCGCTTGTGCTATCTACTGCTGAAGGGACGACCACATGGAACCCAGAAAACAATTGCACAATTGAGATGGATAGTACTTTCATTGAGGCAGTCCGCACAGGAGACGGCAGCGCGATCCGCTCACCTTATCCCGATGCTGCAAAAACCGCTATTTTATCTATCGCTGCCAACCAATCTCTGGAAACCGGTGAACCTGTCCACTTAGGATAACTATGGAAGCACCCCTTCACTCGGTAGGCGAGGTTTTGCGGCGTCAAGACCCCGACGAATGCCACACGCGCATTCGGCGTTGATTCGAGTGCCCGCAAGTGCCACACGCGCACTTGACGTTGATTTACGCGCAAATGTAATACAAGGAATGGATTTAGTCTATTCCCAGACTAAATCCGGCGTTGATTCATGCGACGTGCATTCTAACCTCGCCGGTGCACAAGTGTTGGACGAGGTAAAGTTCAGTTCCGTCTGAAGAGGTATCTACAATGGAACATCAGATTAGCTTGCCGATCACCGGGATGCACTGCGAAAACTGCACAAGCACCATCACACGACATCTAAAAAAGATGGATGGTATCCTTGCTGCAGAAGTCAGCCTCGCCACCGAATACGCCTCGGTTATCTTTGATGCATCCACGCTCAGCGAAGAAACCATCGTCGATAAGATCCGAGATCTCGGTTTTGACGTTGTCGATGAAGACCAAGAAGCCGAAGCTCGCGCTGAGGCACTCCGACGGCAAAAAATGCAATTCACTGTCGGGGTAATCTTCGCACTCCCACTTTTTCTCCTCAGCATGGGTAGAGATTTAGGTACCGTTGGCGACTGGGCACACGCGCACTGGGTTAACTGGCTAATGTTTGGTTTAGCATTACCCCTGCAGAGTTACGTCGCTTGGGACTATTATATCGGTAGTATTAAAGCCTTGCGCAACCGATCCGCCAATATGGATGTGCTCGTCGCGATGGGCACATCGGTGGCGTTTTTCTATAGCCTCACTGTAACGATTGCCTTAGGAATGGACGTAGGAACGCGCTTTGGAACCCACGTCTATTTTGAGACAGCGGCGGTTATCATTACATTAATCAAATTAGGGAAACTCCTTGAAGCACGTGCCAAAGGTAAGATAAACGCAGCTCTCAAAAAACTCCCCCAACTTTCCCCTAAAATAGCATGCCGCATAGAAAATGGCAAAGAGCAACACATCCCTATTGAACAGGTTGCCATAGGAGATGTCCTGCTTGTACGTCCCGGCGAAAGTATTCCTGTTGATGGTGTAGTGCGCAGTGGTAAAAGTGCTATCGATGAAAGCATCTTCACCGGAGAAAGCCTACCCGTAGATAAAATACCGGGAGACTCTGTGACCGCGGCGACGATGAACCACAGTGGGATGCTCACAATAGAAGCCACACATATCGGTGCAGAAACAGCCCTTGCACGCCTTGTTCAATTGGTACAAGTAACGCAACAGAGCAAGCCTCCTATCCAACGCGCCGCCGATGCAGTCACAAATGTGTTTGTGCCTGTCGTCACCGGGATTGCCGTTGTGACGTTTTTCGTGTGGTGGTTCTTCATCGGAGCAGGATTCACCCCGGCAATGCTCCGTTTAGTTGCAATCCTCGTCACAGCCTGTCCTTGTGCCTTGGGACTTGCCACACCAACGGCAGTTATGATGGGAACTGGTATCGGTGCGGAGCGCGGCATCCTCTTCCGAAACGGCGAAGCACTTGAACGCGCAGGAGACTTAACGACGATTGTCCTCGATAAAACAGGGACGTTGACAGAGGGGAAACTCACACTTACCGATATTCTCACGGATAAAGATGAATCGGAACTTCTACAACTATCTGCCGCTGCGGAGCGTGGCAGTGAACATCCAATTGGCAAAGCAATTGTCCAAGCAGCTGAGGAACGTGGCCTCGACATCGCCACACCAAGTGCATTTGAAGCAGTCACTGGACACGGTATCACCGCACAAGTCGGCGAAAGTAGTGTCGTGATTGGCAACCTGTCTTTAATTCAACAACACGACATTCCGACTCAGGCGTTTGAAACAGAAGCGGAACGGCTACAAACCGAGGCGAAAACTGTGTTATGGGTTGCTGTTAACGGGTGCATTGAAGGGCTTCTGGCGGTCGCAGACACATTGAAACCGGAAGCACAAACAGCGGTCGCGGAACTCTATGAACTTGGATGTACTGTCACAATGATGACAGGGGATAACCGCGTTACGGCTGATACGATTGCCAAGGCTGCCCGGATTGGTGATGTCATGGCAGAACTCAAACCCGAAGATAAAGCAGCAGCTGTTAAGAAACTACAGGCAGAAAATGGTGGACTTGTCGCGATGGTAGGCGATGGTATTAATGATACACCCGCGTTGGCACAAGCCGATATCGGGATCTCGCTTGGTACAGGCACCGATATTGCCAGAGAGACAGCCCACGTGACACTCATGCACAGCGATTTGCGTTCACTCCCCGATGCAATTCGGCTCAGTCGCGCGACTATGCGTACGATTAAACAGAACCTTTTCTGGGCGTTTTTCTACAACGTCCTTCTAATTCCCGTTGCAGCAGGCGCGCTCTACCCACTATCTTTCGTGCCAATGATGTTTCGGGAACTCCATCCGATGCTTGCAGCGTTTGCAATGGCGTTTAGTAGTGTGTCCGTTGTGCTAAATAGTTTGCGATTGCAATGGCGGCGAGATTCTCACTTCTGATTGTAGTACTTGGAATCCCTTAATGGGATTGTAAATAGTGCTGCGAAAACTTATAACATTTGGGAAATTTGCTTTGACCTCCTAAATTTTGCATGGTATAATACTGCTTAAATTCTGCTTTAGAGCCCTACTAAAAAAGGGTTGGAACGGTCATATTCCGTTTGATTGTCAGTTTAGTTAATAGGAAAATATGTATGCGATCTAAACCGCGCGTCTATATTGAGACTTCAGTTATTAGCTATCTGACTTCTAGACCCAGTAGTAACGAAGGGATTCGCGGGTGCCAATATTTCACTCGCTATTGGTGGGAAAATTTCGCTGAACAACAATTTGAACTTGTTTCTTCACCGATTGTCCAACAAGAAGTAAGCTTAGGCGATCCGAAGGCTTCTCAAAAACGTCTTGATGTTTTAGAAAAACTAACTTTGTTAGATGCTCCAAAAGAGACATTAGATTCTTTTAGCGATGATTTGATAAATACTGGAGCACTACCCCTGACAGCACGGATTGACTCATTTCATATAGCGATCGCAGCGATAAATAATGTAGAATATTTGGCAACATGGAATTTCAAGCATATTGCCAATATCAACAAAATCCCCTTGATACAACAGGTGTGTAGGAGAGCCGGTTATCAATCACCAATCCTTTGCACACCGCAACAATTGCTAACGGAGGATTTATAGCATGTGGAAGGATCCGCTTGTTGAAGAAATTCATCGAATACGAGAAGAATGGGCTGCAAAGTTCAACTATGATACAAAAGCATTACTTGAGAACATTGAACAACAAAAACGACAAGATTATTTAACTGACGAAAATGGGAACTTCATAAAGGACGAAAAAGGCGGGTTGATTCTCAAACCGGAATTAAAATCGAAAAAATCGAAAAGTGTTGCATGAGGAATTTTTGATACTGTTTAGTAGTGTGTCCGTTGTACTAAACAGCTTGCGATTGCAATGGCGGCAAAATTCTCATTTTTAATCAAATGTGTTAGGGATACCAAAAAAACCGCTTGACATCCAGCAAGTGTTATGATACAATTATTACATAAATTGACCCCACTGCAGAGACGGGAGGTAGCACGATGCCGGAAAAAATAAAGGCTGCACCAACAGTTGTCTATCCCGAATCGGACGGTAAACCTATGGCAGAAACCGAGTATCATCGGGACATCATGATAGATTTCATTCAGATGCTCAAACACTATTTTCGCAATGTTAACGATGTGCATGTCTCTGGAAATCTATTGATGTATTATGAAGAAGGCAACCCCAGGAAATCGGTTTCTCCAGATGTATTCGTTGCCTTCGGGGTTAGTAAGAAACAGCGACGCACTTATAAAATATGGGAAGAAGGACACGCCCCCGATTTTGTATTGGAAGTTGCGAGTCCAAGTACATACCGGCACGATCTAACGCGCAAAAAAGACCTTTATGCGTCGGTTCTCGGTGTCCGCGAGTATTATATCTACGATCCATATCATGAAGTCAATCCTTATTTTCTTGGGTATCGTCTTGTGGCTGGTGTGTACGAAGAGATAGGATTTGTGGATGAACGTCTACCTTCTTTTGTGCTGGGTCTGGAGTTAGGGGAAAATGACGGTGTTTTCGGGCTTTATGACCCAAGCCGTTCGGTCTGGTTGCAACCGCTGGAAAAACAGGTTAAACAAGAAACAGAGGCACGGCAACGCGCTGACACACGCGCTGAACAAGAGGCAGAAGCACGGCAACGCGCTGACACACGCGCTGAACAAGAGGCAGAAGCGCGACAACGTGCTGAAGCCGAACTTGCTAAGGCTTTAGCAGCTCTCAAACGTCTGGAAGAGGAAAAAGATACCTGATATCGGGGTAGCGTATCTCAACTTACAGCTGGTTGGTTTTAAAAGCGTTTAGAATTAATTAAACGCCGTTGATGATAAAATCTCACAAGATGCTTACGAAGATCTCAAAGAGAAGTTTTGAGAATGATGTTCTACTGCTGCTAACACTTGTCCTACCGTAATCCCCGCAATCACTTCACAACTGCCAACACCACAACCTCCTGGATTCCCTCCCGGATGGCAAGGGTTGCAACCCAAATTTATCCCACTCTGTACAACGGTATGTTTATCACCATACGGACCGCTCCGAATGTGGTTGGTCGAACCGAAAAGGGCAACCACAGGTGTATCTACTGCTGCTGCGATATGCATCGGGCCCGTGTCATTGCCGATATAGACATCACACGCAGAAATTAATGCCGAGAGTTGTCGGAGATCGTCTGTTTTGACAAGAATTGGCGGGACATCCATCATGTCTGCGACTTGCGTCTGGAGTTCTCGTTCATCGGGACCAGCGAAGAGTAAAATTGTTGCGTCTAATTTCTTCGCCAAAGTGCTTGCAACCTGTGCGTAGTTCTTGGCATCCCACAACTTATATTCCCAATTCCCACCCGGATGAATGCCAATTAACATCCGTTCTGATTTAAAACCCGACCCTGCAAGAAAACTCTGGGCATCAGTTCGTTCTTCCTCAGCTAATCGTAAATACGGATGTGCGTCTGTTGTGTCAACGCCATGTGTCTGAAGTACTTCCAGATATCGGGTAACGGCGTGACGGTTGCTGTCTCCGCGTGTCATACCCCAATGTTCTGCGCCGATGCATCGCGCCGTAAGACTATCTCGTAGGTTCACAACAAGGTCAAACCTGCCATCCCGCAAGGTTTTTATGAGGTGTAGTCGCCCCTTCCAGCCAGCGTGTTTGCCTCGGTTATCATAAACAAGGGTAGCATCAACGTTTGGTTCGGTAGCGAAGAGATCAAACGCACGTGGTCCAATGAGGAAAGTGATATGGGAATCTTGGAAGTGTGTTCGTAAGGGTTGGATAACAGCAGTAGATAGCACTGCATCGCCAATAAAACTAAAACTGAAGACGAGAATTTTTTTCGGCATTTGCGGATGTGTATAGAATGGGACTATGAAAAAGATTCGACCAACTCAACGGCTGCGGTCAATCCATCCTCTGATTCCATCTGTGTCCCCAGCACCTGCGCTCGCTCTTTCATTGTAGGCGTATCCAATACTTTTTGAATCCGCTTTGCCAGACGTTCGGCGGTAAGATTCCGACGGTGCAGATGTTTAGGGGCAACTCCTAAATCTGTAAGCCGTTTTCCCCAATAGGGCTGATCTCCGTTATGTGCTACAACAATAGACGGGACTTTTGCGCGACACACCGAAGCCGTCGTTCCTGCGCCACCGTGATGTACAACGCAGTGCCCTTGTGGAAACAACCACTGATGGGGCACATACTCCGTGCAGAAGATATTCGGCAATGCGTCATGTGTGCCGAGTTTTCCCCAACCTGATTGGATAATTGCGCGTTGGTTTGTTCGCTTGACGGCATCAATCAAGATGTCTGTTGTCTCACGCCCATTGGATCCGCCCATAGAACCAAACGTAATGATAATAGGAGGCGGACCTTCTGCTAAAAAAGCGACCAGCTCAGGTGGTGGCACATAGCTGGGGGAAGCCAAATGCCACACTCCAGTGTATTTGTGATTCGGCGCAAAATTAGCTGGTGGACAGAGCATTGGAGACGCCGCAATTAGGTTGAGATGTGGGGAATACATGCCCTCTAACATCAGTGACTTCCGTGGTTTCCCACCAACGGAGACGATAAACCGATTAAGTAGGACATCTATACTCGACCCAAGATACAGTTGCGCGATTTTCCAGACGATTGCATTGAATGCGCGCCCCCAATTCGGAAACGGAAACGGAGCAAAATCAAGAGATTTTATGATGGCAGGGCAATAGGTCACAGTAAACCACGGAATCTCATTTCGGATGGCAGCCTCTTGGGCTGGGATGTCCACCGAATGGCAAATTACTAAATCTGCCCCCTTCATCGCAGCCAAGCAGTCCCGATACCATTTTTCACCCCGACGGACAATTACCTCCTCCACAATAGCTTTCATCATCGCGAGCGGATCCCGTTTTAGTATAATGGCATCCATCGTAGCGTGAAACTCTCCCATGTCAAAATCGACGTCGATTTCACAGAATTCCGCACCGATCTCAGAAATTTTATCCCTATACATATCAATGGTACAAACACGTACTTGATGTCCTCTCTCAAGCAAACGTTCCGCGAGTGCCAAGACCGGATAGACATCTCCTGTTGTACCCCACCCTACTACGACGATCTTCATTTTTCTCTCGCTTCTATGGTTATTGTTGTCGCATCCCAAACGGGTTCAACAGGAAGTTTTTTCGTGCATTCCCATCCTATTTTGCATTTATGAGCACTACAGGGCCAGCAAGGCATATCCCGTCGGACGATAGATGCATTCTCACTCAACGGATGCCACGCGACATAGTCGGTGGGACCGAAGATTGCTACCATTGGGATGTCTAATGCTGCAGCGAGATGCATCGGACCAGAATCATTACAGAAAACCAATTCGCAACAAGACAACAACGCCCCTAAATCACGAATTGTTTCTGGCGCGTGGACAATAGCACGAGACTGCATTGCCTGCTGAATATTATGTGTCAACCTTTCCTCTCCGGGACCATGCAAGAGAAGGACAGTAGCGTTATACTGCTGCGCCAATCTGTCAGCGAGTTCAGCGTAACGCTTTTCGGGCCAACGTTTATCAAACGAACTTCCACCCGGATGGATGCCGATGAGAAAAGTATCCGCACTGATCCGCCATGATGCAAGGTGCGACTTCGCAGCGGCAATCTCATTAGGCAACAAATGGAATTTCAGTTTCCGTGTGCCTTCACCTTCACAGATTAATCGCACCAGTTCCAAATTCCTGTCAACTTCATGGGTTTCACCTTTTGGGTATTTGCCGTGCCATGCGTGCGTAAGGGTAGACTTAAATCGTTTTTGATAACGACCTAAGCGGTACGGAGCACCGGAAAAAAAAGCGACAAGATGGGACCACATTGCTGTCTGCATCGCAACGACAAGTTGAAACCGTTCACGACGTAATTCACGATAGAATTGGAGTCGTGCTTTGAGACCATGGTGTTCTCCATCACGTGCAAAGGTCAGGATTCTATCCACATCGGGGTTAGCAATTAGCACGGGGGCATTAAGTGGACGCGCCAATACTGTGATCTCCGCCGATGGATAATTCTCCCGTAACAACGAGATTGCCGGTGTCGAGTTTAGCAGATCACCGATGCCATCAACGCGGATGACGAGTATTTTGTCGATGTGGGGTAGGACATTACCGTTTTTCAGAGCACCAGATGACATAGTTTCTTTCCGTCTTGCGATATCAATTGTCCCCTATTATAACATAAAGAGCGATGAATGGCAAAGGCGCATATATCCTTTGCTCAATGTAATTGGTGTGCTATACTGTAACCCATGAACCACAAAGCGTCACGCACAACCGAAGCCGTTCAGAGACCCTCCACTCTCCGGTTTATCGTCGGCACTCTCGTTTTCGGTTCGATTCTCATCATTCTCACCTGCTATTGGATTATTTCCGCAGAAAACCGCGTCGTATGGGAACTGACCGACTTCTCTATCTTTCCGACCGTACTCTTTACATTCTTTCTGTTAGCTCTCATAAACCCACTTTTTAAAAAGATTTTTAAAGGCTTTGCACCAACATCGCGTGAACTCGCGCTAACCTATACAATGGTCTCAGTGGCGACTGCGCTTGCTGGTCACGACATCATTCGGCAATTAGTACCCATGATTGCCAACGCTGGATGGTTCGCGACGCCTGAAAATGAGTGGGCAGAACTTTTCTTCCGATTCATGCCGACATGGCTAACGATTACCGATCGGAAAATTCTACAGGGCTACTTCGAGGGTGACGATACGTTTTGGCAGGAACACTACTTGCAGGCGTGGATGTGGCCGATTGTGGCGTGGAGCGGATTGGTGATTGTTATTCTGTTTATGATGCTTTGTGTCAACATCATCATCAGAAGACAGTGGATTGACCACGAGAAACTAAGCTATCCTTTGACAACACTTCCTATCGAACTACTCGGTAATACGTCTGCGCTTTTTCGCAATAAGTTGATTTGGCTCGGCTTCGGCATCGCGTTTGGATTAGAGATTCTGGCGGGACTGAACTATTTGTTTCCAGCAATTCCCGCGCTCAAAATTAAGTATCAACTCTATTTTTCCGAACGTCCGTGGAACGCGGTAGGACGCTTGCCTGTTTACATCTATCCGTTTGCAATAGGGTTCGGGTATCTTATGCCTTTGGAATTGTCGCTATCGTTTTGGTTTTTCTATCTGTATTGGGGTGCCCAGCGCGTCTTCTTTAGTGCGACAGGATGGACAACTGCTATTAGCTTACAGCAGGAGCAACGCTGCGGTGCTTGGCTCGGCATAGGCACACTTGCCCTCGTCACAAGTCGGCGACAGATCTGGAGCGTCATCAGTGGTGTCTTTTCTTTTCGATCGAAAGATGGTTTATACCGACTTGCTGTTTTCGGACTGGTGATTGGCATGGCACTTGTGTTGGTGTTTTGGTATTTCGCAGGGTTGTCGCCGTGGGTTGCCCTCGGTTATTTCAGCATCTATTTAGTGTTATGCCTGGCAATGACACGCATGCGTGCCGAACTCGGACCACCAACACATGAACTACACAATATGCATCCAGACAGGATTATGCTGCGGTTTGTGGGGAGTCGACCATTAGGTGCACAAAACCTAACGAACACAACGCTTCTGTCGTGGTTAGCGTACGGTTACCGGTGCCATCCGATGCCGCATCAGTTGGAGGCGTTCAAAATCAGTAGGAATTTCCGTTTGTCAGAGAATAGGTTAGTCGTTGCCTTGATTGTGGCATCAATCGTGGGGACAATCATTTCGATTGTTGGACATGTGGCACTCTATTACGAGTACCGGTTTGCACGGTGGGGGATTGGTGAATTTAACCAATTGCAAAGTTGGATTATTGCCCCGCGGGCACCAGACATACCCGCTATCCAACATATAGCCTTTGGCTTTTTCTTCACCGGTGTGCTAACCTTTCTGAAACGTCAGTTTCTGTGGTGGCCGTTTTATCCTGTTGGCTATGCTGTTGGGAACGGTTGGGCTATTGGATGGATGTGGTTCTCAATCTTTTTAGGTTGGCTTTTCAAACAGGTACTTTTCACAGCAGGTGGGGTGCGAGCCTATCGTAAGGCGTTACCACTGTTTTTGGGCTTTGTATTCGGTCAATTTCTCGCAGGAAGCCTTTGGAGTTTGTTAGGTATAGTGTTGAATATGAATATGTATACCCTCTTCCCTTAGACTGAACACAAAACCGCTAAACAACAGAAAAACAGATTAGAAATCTTCTAATGCCGCCGCTTCAGATTCAAAAACACCGATGCTCTGTGTGAGCCCGATAGTATTGAAAATATTGCGGACTTGGTTAGATGGGTGAGCGACGCGTAAAACTTGTCCCTTTTCGCGCATTTTCCAGAGCAATCTGATAATCTCACCAAACCCACTACTTGTAATAAAGCTGCGCCGCTCAAAATTAAGCAAGACTTTTTCTGCGTCCTGCACCTCAGAATCGGCGTAAGCCTTACTCAATATAGGTTCAGAAGCATCGGTGAGATACCCCGTAATGTCAAATATAGCGACTTTTCCCTCGTGTCGAATAGAAATTTGGGAACTTGCTCTCACAATTTCCTCCTATAAGATAAACACTGAATTCTTAGATGTCCTACAATCCCTTAATCTTCAGTAAAAATTCGTTGGAGCGGTGTATGCTCTGGTTGTGCATGGACTTTCGTGCCGTCGTCAAGATGGAGCCATGTTTCAAATTGCCGTTCGCCTTCCCGTAATACAATCACACGCGCACCGCGTGGAAATCCCTCTCTGCCGTAGGTATTGTAACCAGTGGCGCGACCGTAGCAGAGACGAATCCCGTGTAAATCACCCCAGAAGTCGTTGACATGCTCATGCCCAACAAAGGTCCCCATCACATCACCTGCTTCATGCATCGCAGCGAAGAAACCCGTATTAACCCGTGGCGCGCAAACATCCTCATATTTCACACCATAACAGGTATGAAAATCCCATACCTCATCATATTCGGGAATTGGGATATGGAAAAAGGCGAGTGCGGGAAGTGGATGCCCCGCTTCAGCTGTGAGCTTTGCTGATTCTTGTAGATACCATACAATTTGCTCTCGTTTGATCCAATCGTAGCCGCCAATATCTGTCTGCGCGTAACTGCCTGAATCAATGAAATATAAGACCGCAGTTAGTATACCCTCCTCAGAACTCTGAATGGGTAAAATATAATTCCCGACCCCAGGCACCTCTGCGGGCCCTGGTTGTGTCAGTGACAGCGCGCTTTCCTGCATGACCGCTACTAATTCATGACGATCGGCGGTGCCTTCGTCATCGTGGTTACCCAAAACCGCCGCCCACGGAACGCCACCCGCCTCTACAATTTTGATAACCTGTCGGAGAGAATCCGCAGCATCATCGCATCCCCCACCAGATAAAATATCACCCGTCAACACAACCAAGTCTGGGGATTCGGCTGCCATTATTTGCGTCATCAACGCCGCCGACTGTTTATCAGATGCTTCACCGTTTTGCCAATGAAGATCGGTAAATTGGACGATTTTGAAACAGTGATCACTGCGAAACCTCAATATGTTTTCCACTATTTATTGTTATCCTCCGCGCCTAATTGTAACAAAATTGCCAAAAATTGCAAGTAAATTCTTCATTCCTACGATCGCCTCACACAACACAATTGCCTCGTTTTTATAGAGACACTTGCTCTGAAAAAGATAGTAAAATAGTTATCAGTTGTCAGTCATCCTCCAGAATAGCCTTGCTATATCCCGATTTTCGTGTTAACATATATGCTATGCGAAATGACCACTCGTCAAACAGTTATGACATTCACACTGCCATTCTCTCAAATGAGGAGGTGGCAGAAGCGCATTATCTACTGCGTTGTGAGTGTCCTGAGATTGCGCAATATGCGCGTCCGGGACAATTCATCCATGTCATGATTTCACAAGGTCCTGGACTTTTACTCCGTCGTCCCTTCACCATCTATACAGTGGACGGACCTGATATAACGATGCTTTACCAGATTATCGGTGAGGGAACAAAGCAGTTGTCGGAGATGCCGAAAGGCGCACCATTGCAAGTCTTAGGACCGCTCGGTAATACTTTCAATTTCACAATACAACCCGAACCGGCAATTCTTGTCGGTGGAGGTGCTGGTATTGCCTCGCTTATGTTATTGGCTGTGGCATTACGCAAAAACGGTATAGAGACGATGGGATTAGTAGGGGCACAGCACCACGCCCGACTTTTGAGTGTAGCGGACTTAGAATCTATTGGCATCACGGTACATATCGCGACAGACGACGGCAGCGTGGGACATCATGGATATGTCACTGACATCCTTGCTAATCTGCTTAAACAAACCGACTTGCACCGTCCGACGGTTTACGCGTGTGGACCGCATGGTATGTTAGCTGCTGTTACAAAGATCGCTACAGATTTTGAAGTGCCTACCCAAATCGCCATGGAAAATCGGATGGGATGTGCAATGGGTGTGTGTCTCGGCTGTGTTTGTCCAGTCCGCACAGGCACGAATAGCTTTGAATATCAACGTGTTTGCACGGAAGGTCCAGTTTTTAATGCGACCGATATTGCGTGGGATGTTTAGGGAATACTTCAAGGAAACATGTCCAAAACCCTTAAATTTCGCCAGAATCAAGAAAAAATCGACAGATGAAAACAACATTTTATCACGAATTGGCAACCAAAAGCCGTCAAGGCGAACTGCTTTCTGATGCTTGCTGCGAGCAGATTTTAACTGCATCGGAGGTGGATTTACTTCCGCTTTTGGATGCTGCATATCAGGTGCGTAAAACCTACTTTCAGAATACGGTTCAATTGCACATTCTGAACAATGCCCAGAACGGTTACTGTCCGGAGGACTGCCACTACTGCGCGCAGGCAAGTTCCGCTGCAGCAGACATCGAGGCATACCCTCTAAAACCTGACGCTGAGATTTTAGCGGAAGCCGAACGCGCTTATAAATCAGGCGCATATCGCTATTGTATTGTAATGAGCGGACGCGGGCCTTCCCCAAAGCGGGTCGCCCATCTCGCTGAACTCATCCGTGCTGTAAAAGCACGCTATCCAATTGAGGTATGCCTCTCCGCGGGACTAATTGATGTAGAATCTGCCCACGCCTTGAAATCCGCTGGATTGGATAGATTGAACCATAATCTGAATACCTCCGAAGCCCATTATCCAATGATATGTAGTACACACAGTTATCAGGACAGAATGGATACCCTGCAAGCCGCTCAAACGGCTGGACTTGCTTGCTGTTCAGGAGTCATCGTGGGAATGGGTGAAGGGATCGGTGATTTAATTCAGGTAGCAAAAGCTCTGCGACAACTTGAGGTGGCTTCGCTGCCGGTCAATTTCTTCCTACCAATATCCGGGACAGCGTTGGCAGAGTCCGTTACGGCACAGCAGAGTGTGCCTACTACTCTAACCCCGGATTATTGTCTCCGCGTACTTTGTCTGTATCGGTTCTTGAACCCACGAGCAGAGATACGAATAGCAGCAGGTAGGGAACACCATCTACGGAGCATGGAAGTGATGGCACTCTATCCAGCAAATTCAATGTTTATAGAGGGATATCTGAATGCGACAGGTACAACAACATCCCGCACCCTTCAGATGATTGAGGATGCAGGATTCACAATAAAGACGAATGTGGAAGGGATGGAACAACTGGAACAAGGAACGAAGAAGAAAGAAGACGTGCTGCTAAAGGAACTCAAAGTGCTCCGACCCCGTATGGAATCCAATGGTTAATCCCAAATGCAGACAGCATCAAGTTTCGGCACGGTAAAACTCCCTTAAATATTGCTAAAGATTCCTATGCACTCACCCCTTAACCAAACAACATTCCTCGCTGGTGTATAGCATCAAGGTCCAGTAAAAATTAGTTACTTAATCTTTCCAGCGACTTGTACCAAGTCTGCGATGTTTACAACACCATCCGCGTTAATATCTGCGATGTTTGCCCCTGTCTCTCCGAAATTTGCTGATACCAGCACTAAATCCAAGATGTTTACTATGCCATCGCCGTTAATATCTTCAGAAATCGGTTCAACCAAGTTGAAACTCTGCATCTCGTAGAGAATTTCCTGGTCATTAAGATACTTCACGGGACCAACATTAGGTGCTAACCACTGATAGTAAGTCTCTCGGAGAACCGCAAGTGCTAAAATATCCTTTTGCGTAATTTCTAACTTAACGCAGTCTTTGAATATACCAGCAGGAGTTTCAACATCTTCAATCTCAACAACCTTGATATTGCTGATGCTTGTTACCGGTCCTACGAGTGTGAGATTTACTTCCGCTGTGATTTCCCATGTACGACCAAGTGGCAATTCTTTTGGAAAGAAAACAACTGCTGGATTAAAAGTCGCCTCTGCAATACCGAAAGCAAGTTCGTCTGTTGTACTCTGGTGCAGCATAAGGCTTCCATTATCTTCTGCAGTTATGTAATATATGTCAGTGTAAGTCGTATCTGTTCCAATCACTTCATTATCGATTTTCAGTTTGATGAGACCTTCAATATCTGTATTCTCTGGTTGTTCAATTGTATAGATTCGTTTTTCACTGCCATCGGCACTAAAAAGAATCCAAGTATTACCGATTTCTACTGGATAATAATTAACTGCTTCAACTATAGGCGAAAAACAACATAGTAAACTTAACACCAGAAAATACTTTAACCAATTAGATTTCATGATTCACTCCAATTTTTGAATCCTTGATCATCACCCAATCTGCGTCAGACCGCCCATATACGGTTGTAGGACTGCGGGTATACGAATTGTGCCATCAGGGTTCTGATACGATTCAAGGAGCGCGATGACGACGCGAGGTAGTGCCGTACCAGATGCATTGAGTGTGTGAATAAATTCCGGTTTTGCACCCCGCTCAGGGCGGAATCGGATATTTGCCCGGCGTGCTTGGAACGCCTCGAAGTTGCTACAGGAAGAGACTTCTAAAAATCGTTGCCCAGCAGGGGACCAAACCTCAATATCGTAGCATTTCGCGGCGGAAAAGCCGAGTTCCACCGTGCAATGTTGCACGACACGATACGCCAAACCCAGTGCCTGCAAAACGCTCTCGGCATTCTCCAGTAGCGATTCATGTTCGGCGTAGGAAGTTTCAGGTGTAGTGAACTTCACCATCTCTACCTTGTCAAATTGATGGATGCGTTGTAAGCCGCGTGTATCTTTACCGTAAGCTCCGGCTTCGCGTCGGAAACATGGCGTATAAGCGGTATAGTAGATAGGCAATTCGTCCGCAGAAAGTATCTCACCAGCGAAGAGATTCGTTACAGGCACTTCGGCAGTTGGGATCAGAAATAGATCACTGTCAGGGTTCTCTTCATCCCTGTCACACCGATACATATCTGCCTCAAATTTGGGAAGTTGACCCGTGCCAGTCATCGTTGGTCGGTTTGCGAGGAATGGTGGAGAGACCTCGGTATAGCCGTGTTGGGTTGTGTGCAAATCAAGCATAAACTGAATCAATGCCCGCTCCAGCCGTGCGCCTAAGCCTTTGAAAAGAACAAAGTTGCTCCCTGCAACCTTGGCACCGCGTTGAAAATCGACAATATCCAACTGTTCAGCGATTTCCCAGTGTGGTTTCAGTTCAAAATCGTAACTAGGCAATTCACCCCACGTCTTGATTTCAATGTTATCCTCTTCACCGACCCCGACAGGTGTACTCGCCTCCGGCATATTCGGAATTGTCAATAGGATCGCATCTACTTCGGCTTTCGTACTGTTAGCTTCCGCAGTGAGTTCCTTGATCTTTTGGGAGAGTTCCCGCATTTCCGCGATCGTCTCTGTTGCATCCTGTTTTGCTTTCTTTAGCTGGCCAATTTCTTGAGAGACTTTGTTTTGGTGTGCTTTGAGGGACTGTGTGTGTGTCAAGTTCTCACGCCAGCGCGTATCTAATTCCATTAACCGGTCCAAGTCAGCTTCAGTATGGCGATCAACTAACATCTGGCGGACAGCTTCAATATTTTCGCGAATAAATTTAAGGTCGAGCACAACGGTTTTGCTCCTCTATTGTAGGGTTTTGCTTGCAAGCCGATATTTAAAGAATTATGCGGTAAACTGCCGTAAACAAAAAAGCCACAGCATTGTGAGACACAACGTGTGGCTAATTCATATAATAGAAACGGGCCCGACGGGACTTGAACCCGCGACCTCCTGCGTGACAGGCAGGCGCGCTACACCAACTGCGCCACGAGCCCACAATAGATATCTAACAGGTAGGCGGGACAGGACTTGAACCTGTGACCTACAGCTTGTAAGGCTGTCGCTCTAGCCACCTGAGCTACCCGCCCAAAATGAGATAATGTAGAACAGAGACGAATTGTGCCTTAATAGCTCAATTCGGCATCACCTCATCTCAAGGACATTATTAAGTATACCACAGAGATTGGCGTTTGTCAAGAAAAAGTTGCTATTTTTTGAAAAAAAGAATAGCTGTTTTCAAACGATGCCTGCAAGTTAGTCTAATAGCAGAACACACATTAAGCGATAGCAATTATTCCCGCGGTTTGTCGTTTCCTCGATATGGACGCGTGCCACAAACAAGCACCTTCCTTGGACTTTCCTCAAACATGAGTTCATCCGCGGTGTGGTAACCGAGCGTCATACTCATCCGCGTGCGATCGGTATGATTGACGCCAGCCGAATGAACTATCATGCTATCAATAGCGAGCAGCCCGCCTGCCGGCATTGGTAGCGGAATCGCTTGGCTCGCAGCGATCTCCTGAAGCGGGTCGTCTTTAAGATCAGCGAAGTCAGGCAGATGATGGGACCCAGGGACAACACGTGTGCAGCCATTCTCCAAATTTGTGTCCTCCAGATAGACCAAAACAGTCGCGATCGTCCGAGACCAGTGGCGTACATCACGATGCAATGCAAGTGAATGGCTTGAACCCGCGTCTCGGAGATAGATGTGATTGTGTCGATTCAACACATACTCTATATTTTCCCCCAACAGCGATTGCAGTGGAGTGAGGATTTCATCACACGTGATCGTCTCTCGGAAGATACCACCGCGTTCCCAAATTGCGGAGATCCGGATGATTCTACCATCTTGCCTTGCGACAGGCTCCACGGCTTCTGCCATGTCCTTTAATGCCGCCTCTTTGAGTGCCTCTACCTGATCCATAGGAAGCCGCGTCGGAAATTTGATAAAGCCGTTGTGCCGAAACAGCTGAATTTCTTGCGGAGTTAGTTCCATCGGTTCCCTTCCTTCATATTTAAGATAAATTATCAGTTGTTAGTTTAGCACGAACTGTAAGGGAAATCAACTGAGAATTATAGTGTATAGTTGCACTACTAAGTAGCAACAAATCGCTCTGGGATGGTACAATTTGGTAACGAAACACGAAAATATTCCGTTTTATTTTAAGGCACATAAAGTGAGTGATAAAAATATATATATAGAAGAGAGGAGAAAAATCATGAAAATATATCGTTCTGGTCTGCTGATAATCTTCCTTATAGCATTGTCAGGGTGTGTGAGTACGTCAATATCAGGTTACAAAGCTGCTTCACAGCGCCATCACGCGTATGCCAGCGGTGAAGAAGATGCCACTGCTGCGGAATGGCGTGCCCTTACTTCAGAGTTCCAAAGCGTTATTGATACAGATCCACAAGGCCCATTTGCGGATGATGCACAATATGCGATTGCCTCCAGTTGGGTGTGGAGCATTAAGACCGGCGATCCTGAAGCACCACAGCAGGCGATTGAAGCCCTCGAAAAATTGGTTCGTACGTATCCAAACTCGCAGCATATTCCACACGCACACTATTGGTTAGGTCGTTGCTATGACTACGTTAACAACGATTACCAAGCCATCACACAGTACCAGATTATAGAAAACCGTTATGCCGATTCTGAGCTGTTGGAGCCAGCGCAATTGGAATTAGCGCGCCTATACGCAAGGCAAGGTTACACGACACGCGCTGAGACCTTCTATAGCGATCTTATCAATTCTTCAGCAGATCCAGAAATTGTTGCCGATGCCTCTGCGGAACTACAAGCACTCAAGCCCGAACAAAAACAGGTGGTGTCTCCTCCCGCAAACAGCGTGAAAACACGTCCGCAAACGCAAACAGATACACAGTCGAAATCAAAGCCAAAACCTCCAGTAGCGAAATCGGATACAAAAGGGTTAGACCCAGAATCACTGACGCGTGAGTTCGGATTAATTGCGAAGACGATTGTTATTGATCCTGGACACGGGGGTAAAGATCCAGGAGCATTAGGAAGAGGCACTGTACACGAGAAAGACATCGTTCTCAGCATGTCGAAAAAACTTGGCGAAGTTTTAACCGCAAGGGGCTACACTGTGCTGATGACACGGGATACCAATCGTTTCATTCCACTCAGGGAACGAACTAAATTCGCAACTCAACACAAGGCAGATCTTTTTCTGAGTGTCCATGCCAATGCCAGCAAAAGTCCACAAGCGAATGGTATCGAAACCTATTATTTGGATGTTAACAGCACAGATAAGGCTTCGGAACAGATCGCAGCGCGGGAAAATGCGAACTCTGGTTATAGCATTCAAGAACTTGAATCTCTGCTAAAAGGATTAATACAAGAAAGCAAAAGTGAGGATAGCAAACGCCTGGCAGAGCACGTCCAGAAAAGATTGGTACAAGTTACAGGCGGAGCAGACCGCGGGGTCAAACATGCTCGATTTGTCGTCCTGATTGGAGCGAAAGTGCCTTCAATCCTGATTGAGACGGGATTTCTGACGAATCCATCTGAGGGCAAAAAACTTGCGACATCAGCGTATCAACTTAAAATAGCCACCGCTATCGCCGACGGTGTTGATAAATTTTTGGAAAAGAAGAGTGAAACGCCTCTTGTCGAAACGCAAAGCCCAGAACTCGCTGCTATAAGTATTGAGAGGAAGAGATAATGCTTTCGATTCGGCTTGCCAGCCCAAACTTATCGGACGTAGTAAACGGAATCTTGGGATTACGACTTTCTGCGAAGGTCAAGTGTCAAAGTATTATTCCGCGAATCTTTCTGCTATGCTCGCTGCTTTGGATTATCAACGGACATATCCCGGCGTTCGCACAGCAGGCACAGATTGCGATCCTTCTACCATCAGCAACATCACAGGTATCAGCGGGCGATGTTCAATACGCCCGTTCTGTTAGCAAGCGGTTTAATCGGATGCTCAATAGCATTGGATTTACTGCCGATACACTTGAAGAGGCATCGCTCTCCAAAGCGCAACTGCAATCTCGTCGGTTAATTGTTCTTCCACTAAATTCCAGAGTAAACACACAAACGACAAGGCTATTGAAAGACTTCGTGGCAGACGGTGGTAAACTATTCGCAACTTATAACTTAGCAGATACGGTGGCACCACTCCTCGGCTTGCGCCAAACGGATTGGCTAAAAGACGATCCTCCCGGACGCTTTTCCACCATCCAACTGAACGCCCCTGAAATACCGGACCTGCCGACATCTGTCAGGCAAGCCTCGTGGAACATTACAGTGGCAACCCCAACAACTCCTCAGACGAAAATCATCGGCTACTGGCACGACGCAACTGGGAAATCAACCGGTTTACCCGCCTTGTTCACGAGCGAAACGGGTGTTTTCTTTAGCCACATTTTCCTTCCAGACGACATCCAAACCAAAGTGCGATTGCTTGCTGCACTCTTAGGACACCTTGTACCGGAATTTCAGCAAACATTTGCAAAACGGGCAATAGAGGCAATAACTACCGTCGGACATACAAAGAACCTTGAGAAACTGGAGCAGTTTGTTCAGCAAGGCGGCGTGCCAGAAGCGATACAGACTTTAGAAACAGGAAAAGACCTGATGAAACAGGCACGCGCCGCATACGACACTAAAACCTATAACGCTGCAATAACTACAGCCCGATCAAGCCGTGAGGCGTTCTCAAAAGCCTATTGTCTATCGCATACCAGCATCGAAACGGAAGGGAGAGCGGTATGGAATCACTCTGGACTCGGTGCGTATCCGGGTGACTGGGATCGATCTGCCAAAGAGTTAGCGGCGGCAGGGATTAACATGATTTTTCCCAACATGGCATGGGCAGGGGTCGCACACTATCCGAGTGAGGTCTTACCCCAAAGCAAAACCTTTTCGCAATACGGAGACCAAGTTGCGCAATGTGTTGCAGCAGCACGTAAGCACGATTTGGAGGTCCATGTGTGGAAGATTACATGGAATTTGGAAGGGGCACCGAAAGAATTTATTGAAAAGATGCGAGAAGCGGGACGAACTCAAGTCTCTTCAACTGGAAAAGCACTCAATTGGCTCTGTCCATCGCATCCGAAGAATGTCTCATTGGAATTAGAGAGTATACTTGAAATTATAGCGAATTACGATGTAGACGGTATCCATCTGGATTATATCCGTTATCCCGGAAGCCATGCGTGCTATTGTGAAGAGTGTCGGAAGAGATTCACGCTTGCAACACGACTGAAGATTGAGGAATGGCCCGCCGTAGTCTTACCAAACACAGGGCAGCACCGCGATAAATACATCGAGTGGAGAACCCAACAGATAACGCGCTTGGTTCGTTTACTGCACAAACGAACACGTGAGGCGGATCCCGACATCAAACTCTCTGCGGCAGTTTTCGGCGGTTACCCTGCGTGCGTTACTTCCATTGGACAGGATTGGATTGCATGGGCAAAGGCTGGCTATATCAATTTCGTGTGCCCGATGAACTATACAGAAAACACGGATTACTTCACGGAACTGTTAACCGATCAGCTTGCCTTGATGCCTAAAGACGTTGCTATTTATCCAGGCATTGGTGCGACTGCTTCTAACTCGTTGCTCAGACCAGACGATGTTGTCGAACAGATTTATCTGTCGCGTTACTTGGGAGCTTCGGGGTGGACGATTTTTGACTATTCCCTCGACATTTCTGAGACGGTGTTACCAGCACTCGCAGTGGGTGTTGGGAAGCGAAAAGCAACACCAACGCATTAATGAGGACCCTTGATTCTGCCTTTGTATTAGAGTTGTAAATATCTCCACATCTGCCCTCCACACCTGAGAAATAACAACCCAATTTTTCCGCATCTTATCCCAGATTCTACTTGCATATTGTTCCTTAATCGTGTAAACTAAATTGAGTGCCAGAATCTTTCGTAAACGCACTTTCCAAGCGTACACACACGTGAAATGACAAAGGCGTATTTATGTGGCAGATTACTGATAAGTAAGAAGATTCCATGGATCTCAATAAAGACAGACTTAAGATTGTCTATGACCGAGAGGCAGACGTGCTCTATGTAACAAAAGGCGCACCAGAGCACACTGACTACGTTGAATATACCGAAGATGTCATTCTGCGTTTTCATCCAGAAACGAAGCAGTTAGTGGGTTTCACGCTCATTGATTTTTCCGAGCATTTCGCCCAGAAGGACTCAGATATCGCGCTGCCTTTCGGTGTGGACTTTCATGCATACGCTGTCCCGCGTACTTAAAAAACGTTCTGAACACTGGTTGGAGGAGTCCGATTCCTACAGAAAATTAAAGGAGGTCTTTTGATTTATGGCGCAGAAACCGAATATTCTATTTTTGATGAGTGATGAACATAGTCCGCACGCTATAGGGTGTGAAGGTAATTCGATTGTACAAACACCGAATCTTGACAAACTTGCGGCATCTGGAACCTATTTTGAGGGTGCTTACTGCCAAGTCCCACTTTGTACACCTTCCCGGATGTGTATGCTAACTGGAAAACACGCACATCGCTGTTCGGCATGGAATAATGGATCGATTCTTTTTCCTGAACATCTCACGATGCCGGCGCATTTCGCACAGCATGGTTACGCAACCGCACTTGTCGGCAAGATGCACTTCGGTGGAAAAGAACAACTGAACGGTTTCGAGTCTCGCCCATACGGTGATCTGCGCGGACATGCAGGTCATCAAACAGATCCGCTGACCTCATCTGGAACACGGCAACGGACGCGACTGGCGGGCATCACCGAAATTCCGACCAGTCTTTTGCAAGAACGGGTTATTAACACAGAAACGCTTGAATACTTAAGATCACAACCATCGGAACAGCCATGGTTCTTGCTTGCGAGTTACAGCCGTCCACACTTTCCACTGACTGCTCCGAAACGACTCGTGGATAAGTATTGGCCCGATAATGTAGACATGCCTAACGTCCCACCCGGGCACTTAGAGCAAACACATCGCTATGCGAAAGGTTTACGAGATAACTTCAAAACAGAGGAGATTCCATCGGAAGAAGCGCGCAAAGCGCGAGCGGTTTACTATGCTTGCTGTGAATTCTTAGATGAGTCCGTCGGGGACTTACTCGCACTTTTGGAACACGATGGTTTACTGGATAACACAATTATCGTTTACACAACAGACCACGGTGAGATGGCAGGCGAACACGGACAGTGGTGGAAGTCGAGTTACTATGAAGCAGCGGCACGGGTGCCCCTAATCGTGTGCGACAGAAGTCTACAACAATCGCACGGAGAACGAGTGACAGCACCTGTCGAACTAAATGACCTCTTTCCGACATTGTGTGCCAGGGCAGGTATTCCCATTCCTGAGGGTTTAGACGGTTCAGATCTGACGAATCTTATGTCAGGCAATGCAGACGGTTGGCGTAACACCGCTATTACCGAGTACTGGTCAAATCAGACCACGGGACCGATGCGTATGCTCCGAACACCTCGCTATAAATATGTTGCCTTTCCAGAAGATGAATCCATTCTCTTCGACTTAGAGACGGATCCGGATGAATTCGAGAACCTTACGGGACAAGCTGCATATCAGGAATTAGAGGCATCCCTGCATGAACAACTCATGGGAGGGTTCTCATGGGAATCCGTTGCCGATCAGATAGAAACTGATCAGGTGCGAAGCCGAGATTTCAAGGAACCGTGGGGTAGAGGGACACCGAATCAGTACACATTGCCCGATGGTCGGGTCGTTGATGCGGAAACCTGTCTCTATAGTCCTTCAGTAAGAGAAGAAGGCTGACGTTGCACGTAGGAGCAAGGCTTTGGACCAACAATCATCGGAACGGAGGGTAGACACGCGCTCGGTTGCTAACAGTTTTAACAGTCAGTCACAGCAAAAAATCCGATTTCCTGCTATACTTGTAGGGCTGCTGTTAATAGCCGCGATGTGTGCAGTCACGCCCTACAATAATTACTACCTACAAAATACCAAGATTGCGGGCAATCACCTCCCAGTTGGTTCAATCTTCGGTGTCCTCCTTCTGATATTCCTTGTCAATGTGCCGTTGCGTAAGTTAATGCGGAGCAGGCGTTTTACCTTCTCTGGGCTCGAATTAACCGTCATCTGGATAATGCTAATTGTTGCGGTGGGCATTCCGTCAATGGGATTGCTGCAGTTCCTGCTCCCATCGCTTGTTGCTGTGCAGTACTTCGCGACAACTGAAAACGATTGGTCAGAAACACTCCACCCACACATCCCAGAATGGCTTGTTGTTACGGAACCTCAGGTTGTCACAGACTTCTATGATGGCATCGGTTCTGCAGAAGGTGTTCCGTGGATGTTTTGGCTGAAGCCGTTGCTCGTCTGGGGACTTTTTGTTATCGTTTTCTATTTCACGACGCTCTGCCTTTCGACCATTCTCCGAAAGCAGTGGGTAGAACGTGAAAGGTTTTCGTTTCCCTTAATCCAGATTCCGATACAACTCGCCGCGGAACCTGAGCGTGGACAACTTCTTAATTCCTTTTTCAAAAACAGACTCCTTTGGGCAGGAATGATACTCCCGGTAGTGTTGCACCTCATCAACGGATTGCACGCGCATTTTCCCAGAGTGCCAGAGATTCCGCTCATTTACAACATCTACACAGTCTTCACCGAAAAACCGTGGCATACGCTTGGCTGGTGGCCGGCGATGCGGTTCGTCATCTATTTTTCAGTGATTGGAATCGCTACGCTACTAACACTCGAAGTTTCGTTCAGTCTCTGGTTTTTCTATCTCTTTTTCAAACTCCAGTATATTATCATGAATGCGATCGGTCTCAGTATCGGTCCGTGGATTAGCTGCAGCCGTCAGGTGATGGGTGGGTATCTCGTCTTTGTCCCTGCGGTTTTCTGGATGGGGCGCGAACACATCGCTGCGGTTTTCAAAAAGGCGTTTGGCTTAGAAGGCACGAGGACAGGGTCTACGATTCCCGGTGCGCAGAGGATAGACGATTCAAACGAACCGCTCTCGTATCGGGTGGCACTGTTTGGATTTTTCATTGGATTCATCGTCCTCATTGTATTTTTAGTCGTTGCCGGCATAACAACATGGGTCGCTCTGGTCACATTGCTCTCCATCTTTATCACGTCTGTTGTGCTAACTTGGATGGTCGTTAACGGTGGATTGTTGCTTGTGCAGGCACCGTTTTTCCCTTCCGAATACATTGATATTACCTTGGGTTCCAACGCATTAGGACACAAGAGTCTGGCAATCCTGAGCTTCCAACGCACGTTCCTACGGGATTGGGGGGAATTCATGATGCCGAACTTTCTCCACAGTTTCAAAGCTGCAGATGAGGTGCGATTAGCGCGTCGACGGCTTATCCCAATTTTAGGTATCTCAATTGTCGTTGCAGCTCTTGTTTCCGTCTATGCCTCACTAACGTTGATTTACGACAAAGGTGCACTATTCTTACAAGGCTGGACTTACGTCGTAGCACCTCGCGGTTATTTCCAACGGATGAGCAGCCTGATCCAATTCCCGATTGAGACGAAGTGGGATGAGGTATATAGCATGATCGCTGGTGCCGGATTTACCGGCTTTATGCTCTGGATGCGCCAGAACTTCGTATGGTGGTCGCTGCATCCGATCGGCTACTTGTTGGGGGCAACATATCCGCCGTTCCACCTCTGGTCGTCAATTCTAATAGGGTGGTTCATCAAATACATGGCACTCAAGTTTGGCGGTGCCACGACGTATCGGAAAATTCGTCCTATCGCCTTCGGCTTGATTTTCGGCGAATACGTAATGGTGGGGTTATGGATGATCGTTGGATTTTTCACAGAGATTGGCTATTTCGCGCTGCCTTCGTAGCCCGTGGTACGTTTGAAAACAGCACTTATCAATTGAGTTTCCAAAGGAGAAATCATGCAATCCAGTGAATACGACTTTGCAAATGTGTGGAAAGAACGGGCAAAAACGCGACATACCGTTGCTGGGATTCGGACGTGGCACGTTAATCTGAATCCTCGCGCAATGCCGAGTTTAGGGTTCGCCAAAGGACAATGGCAAAAACCGACCACTCGAACAGGACACGTCGATTGGCGAGGACCTTTTGCCGCACAAGCTGGGGCGTTAATCGTCGAAATAACGACGGATAAAGGCTTAAAAGGATACGGACTCGGCGGGGGTGGACTTGCTGGTACGCTGATTATTGAGAGGCACCTCCAGCAATTTGTCCACGGACGCGATCCGCTTGATGTGGAAGAGATCTGGGACCGTCTGTATCACATCACTTCGATTTACGGGAGACGTGGCGTTGTTATTTATGCCCTGAGCGGGATAGAACTCGCACTCGTTGACTTGTGTGGGAAGATTGTGGACGCGCCTGTCTACAACCTCATCACAGATACACCGATCCTCAAGATTCCGGCTTACGCGACGGGTGGTGATGTCGGTTACTACGCAGAAAATGGGTTCTCCGCTTGTAAATTACCGCTACGGAATGGACTTGCAGAAGGACAAGATGGGTTCGCGCAAAACGTGGAGATGATACACGCTGCCCGTGATGCCGTCGGAGCAGAAACAGATTTGATGACGGACATCTATCTCCGTTGGGATGTGGACTACACGCTCCGTTTTGCTGAAGCTGCCGCTGATGTGGATTTGAAATGGATTGAGGAAGCTCTCCCACTTGACGACTACGCAGGCATGGCGCAATTAGTCCGTGAGATTCAACCGACATGGATTGTCTCTGGTGAACATGAATTTACGCGATACGGGTTTCGCGAGTTGCTACGTTGGAAGGCGGCGGATATGATTCAGCCGGACATCAGTTGGGCAGGTGGTTTTACGGAATGCTTGCGTATCGCACGTGAAGCAGCCGAGGAGGACATTCCGACGTGGCTTCATCAGGCGGGGACACCGTGGGGTTTGCATCTGACTGCGTGTCTTCCGATGCCGTGTATGGCGGAGACTTTCGGTCCGTCCCGCGATGGGGTTGAAAATGAACTGTATCGCCTTTTGCGACCTGCGCCTCAGGACGGGTTTTTTACGGTTGGTGATGCTCCCGGCTTCGGTGTAGATCTCGATGAAGCGTTGTTGGAGGCGTATACAGTGGATCGGTTGTAGAATGACCTTATATTACTGAATTCAGATACTGTAGATTCCGATCGGCACTCCCATAAGGGCTGCCCATACCCGGTAAGACGTCCTGTTCAACGACGATCCAACCGTCGTAGTCCCGCTTGCGCAATTCCGCAATAAACGCGGGGAAATCAACCTCACCTTTGCCTAATTCGCAAAAAACACCTTTGCCTACCGATTCAAAATAATCCCATCCCTCTTCGCGAGAACGGGCAGCGATATCAGGGTGGCAATCCTTGAAATGGACATGCCATATCCGGTCGGTGTACCGCGTAAATGCTTCGAGCGGCTCACCACCCCCGAATCGGTAATGTCCTGTATCGAAACACAATCCGAGGAGGTTCGGGTCGGTGCGCTCTATCAATGTGTCAATCTCTTCTGGGGTCTCTATATATCCTGCACAGTGCGGATGAAGAACGGTGCGGAGTCCTGTCTCATCTTTTACTGCCTGCGCGATACGATGCACACCCTCCACAAAAGTATCCCATTGTTCTGAGGTTAAGCCGTGTTCGGGACGGATGCGACCGGCGTATTGGATGCGTTCTTCTACAATGCCGTTCTCATCTGAAAGCACGATGAATGGCGTCTCACCGGCAGCTGCTGCCATCAAGCGAGCGTGGTCCAATGCTTTTGCTTCACCCGCTGCGTGTGTTTCTGGATCGGCGAGTGCGATGCCTACGAATCCACCTAACATCTTCAACTGACGTTTGGCAAGTTCGGCACTGAGGTGCTCTCCATCCGTCGGCATGAACCCCCAATCACCTAATTCGGTTCCGGTGTAACCGATGGTGCTCATCTCGTCTAATACTTGTACGTAATCGGGTGCTTCACCGTCTAATTCAAACTCAAGCACACCCCATGAGCATGGGGCATTTGCGATGTTCATGATGCTCCTAACTCTCTTCTATGACCTGTTTAAAATCCTCAATAAAATGTTTGAATGATTTTACTTTGTCGCTCTCCTCAATATTCTCCTCAGATAGCACATAAGTACCATTAAAATCTATCTCCGCAATTGCCCTTGCTTTCCGCGTAGGCTTTTTCTTTTTTAAAGTCTGATGATCTAACGTAACTAGATAAAACTTAATATGTTTTCTGTTTTCACTCTCCTGAAGTTTGAATTTCCAATAGCCCGTCTGAGTAAGCCGTTCTCTTAAAGAAGTCTTACTCGAAATAACAGCAATAACTTCAGAATTTTCAGGTTTGTAAACAACAATGTCAGCATCAGGCATGTACTTTCCAAAGTCATCGTAACTAATTATTACCTTTTGCTTAACAGCATCTAATTGCGGCGTTAGTTCTTTTCGTTCTAAGTCATTGCCATTAACCACCTGTAATCCAAATGGCTCAACTAATTCTGTAATAACGTGTTGTAGCAATTTTTCAAAACAACGCCCCTTAAAGTTATTCCAACTTGCTCCATCATTCTTCTTTGGCTTTTGTTGCAAAATATATTTCTTGTAGGGTTCCTCAGCATTCTCAAGAATCTGGGGAATGCATCTGTAAGCTTCCTTACCTCTAGTCCGTTTCGCTTCTTTGTATACACTCTCCACATCTTCAAAGGTATACTCATTCATAACTCCACTCCTTATAATCCGATAACAATTCACACCCTCAAGGCCTACTGCAATAGGTAAACACAATACAAAATCATACTTCCTTTCAAACTACTAATACGACGCGATATATGTCCTGAACAAAATTACATCACATTCAAAGTCAAAAAGCACTAGTTTTCTTCAATCAGTTGCTTGAAATCGTCAATAAAATGCTCAAAAAGCTTAACCTTGCCACTTTGATCAAGATCTGCTTCCGTTAGTACATAGGTACCATCAAGATCTATTTCTACAATGGCTCTTCCTTTCTTTGGAATATATGTGTCCGTTAAAGTGCCATCCTCGTCCGGCGTGATAAAGTAAACCTTGATGTGCTCTGTGGTTCGATCCGCCAGCAATTTGAGTTTCCAATAACCTGTCTGAGCAATCCGCTCACGCAACGTTACTTTGCTCGATATCACAGCAACTACTCTCTGATCTTTGGGACTATAAACTACAATATCAACATCGGGTAAATGCAATCCAAATTCACCATAATCAATGGCTAAATTTCGCTTAACCCGGCTCAATTCCAACGATAGATTTTTACCTCTTTCTAACCTATTACCATTGATTACCTTCATACCAAGGGCTTCAATTGACTCTGTGATAATATGTTGAATTAATTTTTCAAAATTCTTTCCCTTGAAAGCCCGCCAGCTCTGCTCATGATCTCCAGTAGGTTTTTCTCTCAAAAAATCCTGCCTATGACGTTCTTTTGCCTCCTTCAAAAGTTGGGAAACCGATTTGTAGGCTGCTTCCCCGTCTACCAATTGTGTTTCACTGTACATATCTCTCAAATCTTCAAATTTCACAACTATCTACTCCTTCAACCCGATAACAATATATTCTGTCGGATACGCTTCGGAATCAGCCTTGTCCTTGCTAGCAAATCGCCCTGTTTTTTCGTCCCTTTTCTGAGGAAGAATTTTTAACGGAATTTCTCGCTTTATGAGTTTATCAAGTTTAAAACGCGAGTGTTGCAAGGATTCAGCGAATACTTCAGCATTAAGTATATCAACGCCTTTCAACTTCGTATTACCGATGACGTAGCAGCACCTACCGCCCGGCTTCAATATTCTAAAACTTTCGTCAAAGACCTCCTGCATGTCAATAAAGAAGGCTTCAATTTCCTTCGCCTTTTTTCTGCTCTTGGATGCCATCTTAGTCACAATGTCAACAGCAATCTGACTTGATAGTGATTTGTCTTCGTACTGCTTGTAAGATGTTCCAATAAACTTCTTCTTGTACTCTTTAAGATCATCCGCTAAATCTAACCAGAGCGTTGAGAGTTGATGTAAGTCGGCATACTCATAACTTGTCACATATGGACTTGAACTAACAATCAAATCAACACTATTGTCTTGGTCAGGCTGCTCTTCCGCAGTACCTATCTCAATGTTTAGATATTTATTAGGTTTATTCTTAACCTGCAACGGGACATTTTTATAAAACTGCGCATTTCCCTTCAGCATTTTCAAAAGGTGTCTTCTAATAGCATCATAGGGTAGCGTGGGCCGCTTTTTCAAATCTCGTATCGGTTTAGTACTACTCTGGCTCCAAATTGAACACGTTTTAAGCACGTGACTAAATGCAACAAGTAGAAAGGATCGAACAATTAAATCATCCTCTCTATGAATTAAAGCAAGGATTCTCCCCAATTCGTCCCGTATCTCTTTTGTAAACCAGTAATCAATTCTTTCCAAATGCTTTTCTGGAATGCAAGGTTGGACCTGATTATTGGGGAAAAAACTATGCGTTTCACTGAGATCTCGAACTTGCGAAAGAAATCGCTTAACCTTTTCTTCAAGGCAATCAGGTGGAATCGGTGTAGCTTTCGCGCTAGTCACCAAATGAGCGACTTTATTAATGTCTGTTCCGCTTGCGTGAAATCCGCGTGATATTGCACTAACAACGGTCGTTCCACATCCCATAAACGGATCGTTCACACTAGCATCACCATTAGTTAAGTACTCGTCCATCAAACGCTCAACAAGTTGTGGAATAAACTTAGCGGGGTAACGATGGTAACCATGCGTCCATTTCCCAGTGTCCGACGGCTTGCAGTTATCGAACGACCACGCTTTGTCAATTGGTGTCTGGTTGAACCATTCATAAATCTTATTTGGTGACATAAATTTGGATATATCCTTTTCTTATATTGATAAAGTTAGTATATCATGATAACTGGATACATGTCAAAAATCAGACCGTTACAGCGTCAGCATCGCCGCGAGGTCTTCTGGTAAGTGAACATCATTCCTCTGCTCAAAGTCAGTAACACTGTCGCACATTCGATGAAATACCTTGATGATATCCACTCTTAAATTTTTGGCAAAAGTTAAGTCCAACTTAGCACTGTCCCATTCTTCCACGTGCAACGATATTATGCCACGAACAGCGTAGACTTCGATAAATTTCGGCTTGAGCTCCAACACCATGCCATAATCTTGAATAGCACACTCAAATTCGCCTGCGTGGAAGTAAGCCAAGCCACGTTTGGCATAAGCCTCTGTAAATTTTGGAGTCAGTTCTATCGCTTTGCTGTAGTCCTTAATGGCTGCGTCATACTCACCTTTTTCGCCATAAGTAGTACCGCGCTCGTAGTAGGCCTCAGCATCATCAGGATTGAGTTCTATCTCCATGCTATAGTCTTCAATGGCTCTGGAATATTCGCCTCTATCACGGTAAAGGATAGCGCGACAACCATACGCATCTGCATGCTTAGGTTCAAGTTTTATCGTCATACTAAAGTCTGCTATAGCTTTGTCAGCGTCATCTGCCTCGTCGTAAAGTTTCCCGCGATTGTAATAAGCATCAGCATCATCAGGATTGAGTTCTATCGCCTTGGTATAGTTTTGCGTTGCTTTGTCATACTCGCCTTTTTTGCCGTAAGCCACACCACGCAAGTAATACGCTTTAGCATAATTAGGTTTGAGTTTTATCGCCTCACTATAGTCTGCTATGGCTTCATCGTATTCACGGATGTAACTGTAGGCATTCCCGCGTTTAATATAACCTTCAACCATCTTCGGACTGAGTGTCAAACCTGCTGTGTAAAGTTTAATGTTTTCTTTAGCTTCTTCCGTACTTTCAATTACGCCTCGAGGGGGACCACCGTTCAATTCTTGGCACTGTTGAATAAACCTGATGAATCCAGAACCACCAAGTCTATCAATAAGGACTTGATTTCCAATTTCACAAACCTCAATATCCGTCATTTTCTGGATTTCGCTTTGAGGCGCAGCGAACCTTTCGGTACGTGCGCGTTCCTCCGCTGCTCTTGCAGTGCGGCTATCTTGAATCCGCTTGACGATAGTGTCAATATCGGGCTGATTTGCCAACAATTTATGCCGGTCAACAGAATAATCTCCTTTGCCCGGTTGGCACTGCCGAATAAACCGTGGCACTTCAGAGGCACCGAGCTTATCGGTGAGGGCTTTAAACCCCATTTCATAAAGTTCACTATCTGTCATTTCTAACACGTTCACCATTTATCACCCTAATTTATTATGGCTAATTATAGCATACTCATATTCGGATAGCAACTTGTTTATGTTACGTTAGAACATCAGTTTTGTGAACAACAAAAACATGGTATAATGCAACTATTGTAATCTACGGATACCACACCTTATGTAAGGGGCAAAAACTATGTTCCCAGCGATTGAAGCAAAAACACAAATCCCAACACCACCTACATGGGCTGTGTTGGAACGACAGCTCATTGATAGAATGAATGCAGCTGGACCGCAAATCCTGAAAAGATATACGCGGTCAGATGGAACGCTGCTGTGGCCGACACATCCAGACTTTCAGAGTATTGATGGACTGGACGATGCTTACGAGAGTTTCCATAACTGGTCCCTCTTTTATATGCTTGGTGGAGACGCTCGATTTTTGGCTGATGCTGATACGGAATTCGATGTTATCACCAAAGATATGGAGCGATACGGCACGGGTCACGGTTATCCTATGGTGGTGAAAGAATATCAACCCGGCTACGATTGGTTTCATCAAGGTGAGGGGAACTATCTTTTTTATATGCTCTGCATGGCGGATCCGTCAAACCCAAAGCATGTTGAACGGGCAAAACGGTTTGCGGGGTTTTTCATAGGCGAAGATCCAGATGCACAGAATTACGACGCGCAGCACAAAATTATCAAATGTGCAATGAACGGGAGTAAGGGACCGGCATTTTGGGGTTTTAGTGGACACCCATATTCGCCTTGGGATGGATACAATATGCCATTCTACGATATTCCGGGATGCACAAGTCATAAAGCCGTTAGGGAAAGCGAAACAGCGCGTGTGCGCATGGGACAGGTAATTCGTGAACGCCAAGGCGTAGGGGATGCTGTTGTTAATCTTGCTGCGACGACCCTTGCTACGAATGCTTATCTGATAAATGGTGAGGTGAAATACAGCCAGTGGGTCAAGGAATACGTTGAAGCATGGATAGCGAGAACAGCAGAAAACGGTGGTATTGTCCCGGACAATGTCGGCTTGTCAGGAAAAATCGGTGAACACATCGACGGTAAATGGTACGGTTCGTACTACGGTTGGAGTTGGCCCCACGGGTGGCATAGCGTTGGACAAGCGGTAGGTATCGCTGCACAGAATGCAGCGTTGCTCAGGAAGGATCTGACCTATCTCGACTTCCCGCGCTCACAGATTGACGTCTTAATTGAAAGAGGGATTGAGCAGGACGATCAACTCTACGTTCCGCAGAAGTATGGGGATCCGGGTAGAGTCAACTATGTTCCTGGGGCATGGTTACAATACCCGATTACAAACGAGGACGGCACCGCTTTGCAAGTAGACGGTTGGTTTGAATTCATGCCGATGCATCCATCGGATGTCGCACATTTATGGGCAATGTCAATGAACGTCGGGGATCAGGAGCGTGCGAAGACAATCGCTAAAAAGACTGGGGCAAAATTCGATATCAACGCGTGGCACCATACCAAAGACAGCGGAGGACATGATGGCGCGTGGCTTGCGTATATGCGGGGTGAATATCCAGAATATCCAGAAACAATCCTCAACCACAACCTGTCTCAAGTGGAGGCACGGCTCGCCTTTATGACTGACGACGACGAAAACCCAGCATCGTACGGAGACGCGTATTTTCAGAGGCGGAATCCAATTACCTGTGAAGGACTGGTTCAACTCACCTGTGGCGGTCCGTTGCCCCATTATAACGGCGGTTTGCTTGTGGCGCGGGTGCGACATTTCGATCCGAAACGGAAACGTCCCGGACTTCCACCGGATGTTGGTGCGTTGGTTACCAATATGACAGCAGATACAACGGAACTGCAGCTGGTTAATCTTAACACCACAGAACCGCGAGAAATCGTTGTACAAGCAGGTACGATGGGTGAACACAACTTTACATTAGTGCGTGTTAACAGCGGTCAGTACGAAACCACTGTATCAGTCAACGGGATGTATCTCCACGTTAATTTACCGCCCTACACACAAATTGACTTGGAGTTGGGGATGGAGCGTTTCGTCAATGCACCGTCATATCGGCATCCGTGGTAAGTAATTTTTAAACCAACATCGTAAAAATTTGCTCCATTTGATTGCCCGTATGTCTCTACCCAGTGATAGGCATTAAAGGATTAAGATCTAATCAACCTTTCATATTCGTCGTGCTTACCGATCCACACCCAAGTGAAGTCATTTCCATCTTTAAGGGCGAGTACCCTATAATTCTGTCCTACGCGTGCAGACCAATACTTGCCAACCTTCTTGAAATGTAGAGATAGGTGTCGTGGATTCGCTTTGAGCAGATCGAAATTTTGCCTCGCAATCTTTTGTACTGGTTCAGGAAGCTGCTGAAGACGCCTTCGGAAACGCGATGTTGTTCTGTGCACCTAAAGATCCTCGAGTGTTCCTTTCTCTTTTTCTTCAAGTGCCTCAGCAATTAAAAAATCCAATTTTCCTGCGTTAGAATCTGCTTCAATCTGCCGATCCCACTTTTCCCAATCCAATTCGCTGAACCACTGCCGCAATTGCTTGTAGTCGGCTTGAGGAAGAGCGAGAATTTCTTGTTGAATTTTTGCAATGCGAGACATTTTGGTTCTCCCCGTGTTAGTTGTGTAGTTAGAATGTCCTCTTATAAAATACAGCGTGATTAAGGGCAAGATTTGGCACTACAAATAACTATTTATTGGTAATTATATCACAACATAAATTCAAATATCAAACTTTTTGATACGCAATTTTATAAATACATCGGTCTGATAGAACCCAATACAGCACATGTCTAGAACACCCTGTGAGGATAAGACCGGCGAGGTTAGAAACCTCGATTATCTAACGGGCGGAAACTACCTCAAGAAAAAAGTGCGAACCTTTTTTGAACACATCCGACTAAAAAGGCAAAAGCAAAATGAAAACGCCCTTGATTGAAAGATTAACGGGCATTCATAAAACTAAAACGCTAATAGGAGATAGAAAAATGAAACGGAAATGGTTTGTACTCAGCGCAATAGCAGTAATCGCAATGGTCGGTATGTTTGTTTTTGAAAACACAGTCGCAGCACACGAAATAAATCGGAGCAAAAATGAGTCCCGCAATGTCGGTCGTGGCAGGATAGCAAGGATGATAAACCCTGTGTCCGCTCTCAATCAGTCTTGGATAGACTTGACATTTGGCGTGAAAGCGGATCAAGAGACGTTGGCAAAGGCACTCCCAATCTATCAGGAAACCCGCGAGGCACTCCAAAAGCAGATTAAAGAAGCATACAAAACTACCGATACGAAACGGGAAGCTGCGAAAAAAGTAGGCGAGGCTGTCAAAGAGACGAAAGCAAAATTCAACGCCAGCCTCAAAGAGGTGCTAACAGAAGAACAGATGACGAAACTGACGGAATTGACGAAGAAACGGTACACAGACGCGAAGGAGCGCGTCAGAGAATTCCGTCGTAGCCAGCGAGAACACCGTAGACACCGCTAAGGTCCATTTACAGTCAAGTTAAACCGAGTCGGGCGAATATGCCCGACTCTTTTTTGTACAGCCTTATGAGAACCGGTGCGGTTAGGAATGCAGATCGCATTTGAGCGAGTACGCTGCAAAACCGCACCTGCTACGATTGGAAGTTATGCCCAGCGTTCAACGACGACTTTCTTCTGGGTGAAGAAGTCTACAGCATCCCAACTCTGACCGTGTAGATCGCCGAAGAAACTGTCTTTCCAACCACTGAAAGGGAAGAATGCCATTGGGGCAGCTACACCGATGTTAATACCGATGTTCCCGATTTCTGCTTCATAACGGAACTTGCGGGCTGATGCACCACTCCCCGTAAAGAGACATGCCATATTTCCGTAACGTCCACCATTGACGAGTGCGATTGCATCGTCGATGGTTTCAACATGGATAAGCCCTAAGACGGGTCCGAAGATTTCCGTGCCAGCAATATCGCCTTGGGGGTTGAGATTACCAAGAACCGTCGGACGGAGGAAATTGCCATTTTCTCCACCAGGGATGCTCGGATATCTACCATCAACAAGAATCTGCGCGCCTTCATCAGCACCCGCTTGAATCAATCCTTCAATTCGGGTTTTACTTTCGGAAGTGATGACGGGTCCCATTTCGACGCCTTCCTCTAATCCGTTTCCGACGACGCGGTCGGTAGCGGTGTCGGCGATAGCTTCTGTAAACCAACCCTGTGCATCCCCAACAGTGAATGCAAGCGATGCTGCAAGGCAGCGCTGTCCGGCACACCCGAACGCACTTTCCGCTGTAGCGTTAACAGTAAACTGCGGATCGGCATCAGGAAGAATTATCAACGGATTTTTCGCACCGCCTTGGCACTGGACGCGTTTGCCGTTTGCAGCGGCTTTCGCATAGATGGCTTTCGCAGTTGCAGTCGCACCAACAAAACTAATCCCTCGAATCTCTGGATGCGTTAAGATTGCATCCACCGTCTCCTTGCCGCCATTAACGAGGTTAACAACGCCTTTGGGGAGTCCAGTTTGCTCCAACAGCTGGAACACCTTTTGCATTGTGATTGGCACTTTTTCGGAGGGTTTAACGATGTAAGTGTTACCACAAGCAATGGCATAGGGTAGAAACCAGAAGGTAATCATCCCCGGAAAGTTGAAAGGTGCGATGGCAGCACAGACACCCACCGGCTGGCGGATCATGAATTCATCAATACCAGTCGCGATGTCCTCAAGATTTGTGCCCTGCATGAGTGTAGGAATACCACATGCCACCTCAACGTTCTCAATGGCGCGGCGCATTTCACCCTTTGCCTCATCAAGCGTTTTGCCACACTCCAGCGTAATGGTTCTTGCGATGTCGTCCAAGTTCTCCTCTAAGAGGTTTTTCAACTTGAACAGATATTGAATGCGATCGACAGCGGGTGTCCGTCGCCATTCTTGGAGTGCGGTGGCAGCGGCAGTAGTGGCTTGATGCACCTCTTCAGCTGGCGAAAGTGGTACTTGGGTGAGGACTTCTGCAGTCGCCGGATTTGTAACATCAAGCAGTTCATTTGTCGTAGATTTTTGCCACGTGTTGTCAATGTAGTTTAGTAGTGGTGTTTGTACTCCCGATACTACTTGCGAGCCACTATTAAGAAGATTCGCATCAGCCATGGGATTTCCTCCTTTAGTTCCGCTTCGCGAAGAGTTCCAGCACCTTCAATTGCTCCATAGCAGCGACGATTTGCGGGTCATGCTCCAGTTCGTCTTGGGAGGTATCTGTAATCTGTGCGAGTGCGTATTTAATACCAATATCGCTGAGGACAATCTGTTCATCATCAGCCAGTGCATCTGCCAAACGTTGGAAACCCCTTAGCAGTTTCGTTGCCTCCCTGTCATCACGAGAGGCGTGAGAAGCAGTGGCAAGTTGATTTAGGACGTCATCTCCATTTTCCTCTATGAAAGTTTTGAGTTTCTCGTGATTACGAAGTTTCAACTGCATTTGCCGCTCAGAACGACTAAACGATGGAGATTCAACATCGGGAATGATGCCGATTTTGTCAATATCAACCCCGTTAGGTGTATAGTAACGCGCGACGGTTAATTTCACGGCGGATTTCGTATCCCTGATTGGGAACACACGTTGGACAGATGCCTTTCCGAAGGTTTTATCCCCCATGACAATCCCACGTCCGTGGTCTCTGATAGCACCCGCGACGATCTCAGAAGCACTTGCGCTACCACCATTAACAAGGACAATGAGAGGAAAGTCTTCCCTCTTCTCACCTTTCGCCACAAAATCCTCACGCGTCTCAATTCCCTTACTGTAAACAACGAGTTGACCGGGGGTCAGGAAATCACTTGCGATATCAACGGCTGAAGAGAGCAATCCACCCGGGTTCAAGCGGAGATCAAGGATAATACCGCGGATATTGTCTTCCTTGAACTCAAGCAACGCTTTATCTACATCATAAGCGGTTGTCTGAAGAAACTGATTGATTTTGATGTAGCCAATTTTATCCCCAATAATCTCCGTTTCCACACTCGGAATGCGGATCACTTCCCGTGTAATAGTAACCTCAATCGGTCTGCTTTCGTTCTCGCGAACGATTGTGATAGACACTTGCGTTCCGGGTTCACCTCGCAGCAGCTCGACTGCTTCAGTCACAGTCATTACGGCTGTCGATTCACCTTCAATGTGGCTGACAACATCCCCATTTTGTACGCCAGCGAGCGCCGCGGGACGATCTTTAAAAGGGGTAATCACAGTGAGCATGTCTTCTCGAATACCGATTGTCATCCCAAGCCCACCGTAATTGCCACGGTTCTGGGTCTGAAATTCGGTATAGTCTGGAATGAATTGGCTGTATGGGTCCAATTTGCGAAGCATGCCGTTGATGGCACCTTCAATGAGTTCCTTAGTATCCGGCGTGTCGAGATGGGACTGTTCAATATACGCCAAGATCTGTGAGAAGAGCGCGAGATTTTCGATGAGTTTATCATCTTCTTTTTTTGAACTCCAACCGAGTGGTAAAAGCATACAAATAAGGCATAGAGATAACAAGATACGAAAACAGTTTTTTGACGCAGCTTGCATGCCTCCAAAACTTGATACCAAATATTTCATTTTTTTATTTCCTCCAGCAGGGACCGTAAACACGCTTAAGAAGTGTATATCTTTACAAATCAAGCAGATGGCACCGCGCCTGCAAAGAAATGGAATTTGCGTAAACTCTGATTAATAAAAATGATTTCGCAGTCTCTTGATACTCGGAATACGAAAAGCAATAAACGCAGCAGCTGCACAGTAAAGCAGATCAATGCGACTCACCCGTGATTGCATTAACTCCCAGACAGACTGCCCCTTAAACACCACCGTGGCGATGGGCATTGCTTGTTCTAATGATATATTATTCTCTTGACGAAGCTGCTCCGCGATTTGTGAGACTGCATTCCAATGGACATCCAGATATTTTCCAACAAAGATACCAAAGACAGCAAAAAGTGCAGCGACAACGCTGATAACACGCCACATTGTTTCTGCATCACGCGATAGACTTCGGCTGCCCGTGAGAAGTATACCAACCGCAGTGAGCACACCGATACCGATAGCGATAAACCCAGCAGTGCGTCCTGTCCACTGGATATACTTCGCCCACAACACGCCGCCTATTACTGCGCCAAAAAGTCCGCCAAATGGTGCCATCAAAGCGTTCATTAAGAAACAACTCCATTCGTTCCAATTTCAGGTTTCTGTAGGTGATGTTCGGTATTCTGCTCGAACGTATAAGCAACGCGTAAAACTTTCTCTTCTGCAAAAGGAGCACCGAGAAGTTGTAATCCCACAGGTAACCCACTTTGCACGAAACCGCAGGGGATCGAGATACCCGGCAACCCGGCGTGACTTGCGGGTGTCGTCATCACATCAGAGAGATACATTTGCAATGGATCCGCAGTCCGCTCACCTATCTTGAATGCAGGTGTAGGCGAGGTAGGCGTTGCGATAACGTCAACCTTTTCAAACGCTGCGTCAAAGTCAGATTTGATTAGCGTTCGTGCCTTTTGTGCTTTTTTATAGTAGGCATCTTGATAACCTGCACTCAGTGCAAAGGTCCCAATCATAATCCGACGTTTCACCTCTTCGCCGAATGCTGCGCTGCGGGTATTCTTATACATTGTAATCAGATCTTCTGGGTTCTCTTTCCGATACCCATAGCGAACACCATCGTATCTGGCGAGATTTGCACTCGCTTCCGCGGGAGCAATAATGTAGTACGTTGCGATCGCATATTCGGTGTGCGGTAAAGATATTTCTTCAACCGTTGCCCCGAGTTGTTCAAGAACAGCAACCGCAGCATGTACCCGATCCGCGATTTCCGTGTCTAACGCCGGCGTGAAATACTCTTTCGGTATACCGATTTTCATGCCCTCTACATCGTTGATAAGGCTCTGCGTGAAATCAGGAACAGGCACATCAACAGAGGTAGCATCCATCGCATCACTACCACAGATGGCGTTGAGTAGGAGCGCGCAATCGGTGACATCTTTGGAAAATGGACCGATCTGATCAAGTGAGGTGGCAAATGCGACCAAGCCATAACGAGAAATGCGTCCATAGGTCGGCTTCATTCCGACGACCCCACAGAGCGCCGCAGGCTGGCGAATCGAACCGCCAGTGTCTGAACCGAGTGAGCAGATAGCCGTATCCGCCGATACAACTGCAGCGGATCCACCACTTGAACCGCCAGGGATAGTGTCAAGGTCCCACGGATTGTGTGTAATCTGATACGCCGAGTTCTCGGTAGATGAGCCCATCGCAAATTCGTCCATGTTTGTTTTACCGACCATGACGATCCCCTGTTCGTGGAGTTTGGTCATGACGGTTGCATCGTAAGGCGGGACGAAGGTTTCAAGGATTTTAGAGGCACACGTGGTACGGACACCTTTGGTACATATTACGTCTTTAATGGCAATCGGGATGCCAGCCAAAGGCGGCATATCATCCCCTTTTTGGAATCCAACATCGGCAGCTTGTGCTTGTTCTAAGGCGATGTCCTTCGTAAGCGTCAGATAGCCTTTGACAAGAGGTTCGACAGCATCAATACGGGAATAGACAGATTCTGCCAGATCTACAGCGGTAATTTCTCTGGCTTTGAGTTTCTCGTGTAGTGCGTGTGCCGTCAATTCATAAAGCGACATTCCGTCATTCTCCTTCATGGCGAAGTTTCGTGTTAGTGGCTGCGATCAACCACTCTGGGTACACCGAAGTATCCCTCTTCAGTCTCAGGTGCGTTTGCGAGGACCTCTTCGCGCGGATAGGAGGGTTTGACGACATCCGGTTTGGCGACATGGCGCGCGCCCTCTTCCGAACCCATAACAACCACTTGGCTCGGATGGATGTGTGATGTCGGCGGGACATCATCTGTCTCCAGTTCATTCAACTTCCCGATGTAGTCCAGAATTCGGGCGAGTTGTTCGGTGAAGTGCTCTGTTTCTTCGTCATTAAATTCAAGACGCGCCAGATTCGCAACATGACGGACGCCTTCTGTAGTAATCGTTGCCATTTCTTTTTATTTTGACTCCTTATCAATCATCAGATATTGTCAGCGGTGCAAGAGAAGCAGCGAATTGCTTTGTCATGCCAGCACGACTAAACCGAACAGTGACATAAACATCCTGACCTATCCCTCTGATTTTCGTTATCTTACCTCTCCCAAACTGTGGATGATGAACAATCTGATCGATAGTGTAATCCAAAGAATCATCGGAAACTACTTCGTATGTGGATTTTGCTTCAAGGAATGGAGAATGGTACCGATCAACGTGTTTGATGAGATCCTCTGGAATTTCGGAGATAAAGCGTGACGGAATACGGTATTCTGAATCACCATACATTCGCCTTGAATTCGCCCAAACAAGATAGAGCCGCTCTTTTGCCCGTGTGATACCGACGTAACAGAGGCGACGTTCCTCCTCTATCGCGGATTCCATTCCTTCATCAACAGAGCGTTGATGCGGGAGGTAGCTTTCTTCCACACCAACGATGAAAACAAATGGGAATTCTAAACCCTTAGCACTGTGCAGGGTCATTAACGGCACCATATCGGTGCTGTCAGTTTCCATAGCATCTACATCTGTTGTGAGAGCAACATTTTCTAGGTAATCGGCGAGGGTTGGTGTGGAAGAATGGGCTTCGTACTCAGCGATTGCACTAATTAGCTGTTCGATGTTTTCAATTCTTCCCTGTGCCTCAAAGGTATTCTGGCTTTCAAGGTCTTCAAAATATTTAGTAGCCTGCAAGACATGATATAGGGCATCGGAAGGCAGAATATCGTCACTTAAATCATCAAAAATTTTGACAAAGCCTCGGACTTTTGCCCGAAGGCCGCGGTTAATTGTAGAAATCCCATCAACCTGTTGAATGGCGTCGAAAAGCGTTATGTCCTCGTTTACCGCAAAATCAATGAGTCGTTGGATAGTTTTCTTGCCGATGCCGCGACCTGGAACATTGATAATACGCCGTAAACTAATTGAATCGTCAGGATTGCATATAACGCGAAGGTAGGCAAGAAGGTCCTTGATTTCCATCCGGTCATAAAAACCTAAACCACCGATAATCTGATAAGGAATATTGCCTCTTCGAAGTGCTTCTTCAAAAACTCGCGATTGTGCAGTAGTTCGATAAAAAATGGCAAAATCTGCATAATCAACACCTTCCGCGTGCAAATTTTCAATCTGCGTGACCACGTAGTTAGCTTCGTCATTTTCGTTAATTGCTTCATAGCAAAAGACAGGATCTCCTTCTTCGTTTTCAGTCCAGAGTCGCTTTGCTTTGCGGGCCTTATTGTTACGCACAACGCTCCACGCCGCATCCAAGATATTTTTTGTAGAACGATAGTTTTGCTCTAAAGGAAATACCTTTGCATCATCCCCGTAATCCTTTTCAAAGTTAAGAATATTTCTGATATCGGCACCGCGAAAGGCATAAATAGATTGGTCATCATCCCCGACGACACAGAGATTTCCTTCTGGCTCAGCTAATTGCCGCACAATCCTATACTGACACTGATTCGTGTCTTGAAATTCGTCAACAAGAATGTACCTAAACTTGCCTCGATAGTATTCAAGCACATCTGGATGATCATCTAGTAATTCCAAAGTAAAGAGAAGCAAATCGTCGAAATCAACAGCGTTATTTTGACGAAGCAAATCTTGATATATGGGATATACCTGCGCCACAATCTCCGTAAAAGGATCATCTGCAATATTGACGTATGCTGCAGGTTTGAGGAAATCGTTTTTAGCACGACTAATGTGACTCAGAATGGCACGCGGGTTATATCGTTTGTCTGCATATCCCAGCTTCCTAAGAGCTTCTTTGACAACAACAGCCTGGTCAATCGTGTCAAAAATCGTGAAATAGCGGGTATAACCCTCTAATTTATCAATCTCTCGGCGCAGGATTCGAGCACAGGTCCCGTGAAAGGTGGCTACCCAAACATCCCTGCTAACATTCTCACCAATTAGGACATCAAGCCGCTCCTTCATTTCATTCGCCGCTTTATTGGTAAAGGTTACAGCAAGAATGCGAGAGGGTGAAGTATTGTGGTGTTTGAGTAAGTAGGCGATGCGGTGTGTGATGACGCGCGTTTTGCCACTGCCTGCTCCAGAGAGGAGGCAAAGAGCTGGTCCCTCAACGTGCTGGACTGCTTCGCGTTGGACATCATTTAAAGATCTTAACAGGTTATCGGTCAAAACTTGCCTCTTGTCTCACAGTATTTAAAGCAGTAGGCACATACCGGTGTGCCGTAACAGACTTGGGAATAGCCGGTACAGTGCCCTAACTTTATGCTATAAAGTATACACGATTTGGAGTTAAATTTGCAAGGGGAATAATTTATCAGTTATCAGTTATCAGTTGTCAGTTGTCAGTAGGAGTTACGATCAGGAAATCGCTTCTACAACGAACTGTTAATTGTTAGAGGCGAGGTTAGAACCTCGCCTACCATATTGGAATTATCGTCCTAAACAAGATATTCCTTCAAAAATTGCCCAGTAAAAGAGGATTTGACTTTAGCGACTTCTTCGGGGGTGCCTTGCGCTAAAACATCCCCACCTTTATGTCCACCCTCTGGACCGAGATCAATGACATAATCGGCGGTTTTGATGACATCAAGATGATGCTCAATCACAAGCACCGTGTGCCCACTATCAACGAGACCATTGAGGCTATCCAACAACTTCTGGACATCCGCGATGTGAAGCCCTGTTGTAGGCTCATCTAAAATATAAAGATTATGCTTGCCTCGCTTGATTTTACCCAACTCGCTTGCCAACTTTATCCGTTGTGCTTCGCCACCGGAGAGGATAGTAGCAGGATGCCCTATCTGGAGATACCCCATGCCGAGCTGATTGAGGACGTTTAGTTTGTGATGAATTAACCGCTGATCGGCAAAGAATTCGACCCCTTCCTCAATCGACATATTAAGGATCTCGGAGATATTCCTGCCGTTGTAGGTAACATCCAGTGTATCCTCATTGTAACGTGCCCCCTTACAAGTTGGACAAACAACTTCAACATCTGGCATAAAATGGAGCTGAGTGGTAATCGTGCCTTCACCGTGGCATTCTTCGCACCGTCCACCTTTGACGTTGAAACTAAATCGGGAGGGGGTGTAGCCTCTCGCAGCCGAAAGCGGTGTGCTGGCGAAGAGTTTTCGGATATTGTCGTAAAATCCGATATAGGTAGCAGGATTAGAACGGGGCGAACGACCAATGGGAGACTGATCTATACTGATAACATCACTTACGTGTTCATGTCCCTCCAATTCATCATGCGATCCATAAAGTGTCCGGCTGTCGTGATAGAGCGCATAAAGTTTCTTGTAGAGAATCTCATTGACGAGCGTGCTTTTGCCAGAACCTGAGGCTCCAGTAATACAGATAAATACACCCAGCGGAATATCAACATCAATATCTCTGAGATTGTTCTCTTTGGCACCGGTGATGCTCAGGAATTTACCATTCAAGTCCCGACGCTGCTGTGGTAGTGAAATTTCTCGTCTCCCGCTCATATAGAGACCTGTCCAAGATTCTGTGCAGTCAAGGATTGTTTCAAAATCGCCTTGGACAACGATATGTCCACCGTGGATACCTGGTCCGGGTCCGAGTTCAATAATGTGATCTGCGGCGCGGATTGTGCTTTCATCGTGTTCAACGACGATAACAGTGTTGCCGATGTCTCGTAATTTGCGCAGCGTCTCTATCATCTTAACATTGTCCTTCGGATGTAAACCGATGCTCGGTTCATCAAGCACATAGAGCATACCCATCAATCCCGAACCGATCTGCGTAGAGAGACGGATGCGCTGCGATTCACCGCCGGAAAGGGTTGCGGAACGACGGTTGAGATTCAGATAATCAAGTCCGATACCGAGGAGGAGAACAATCCGGGCGACGAGTTCCTTGATAACACGTTCTCCAGCCTCTCGCTGCTTTTCTGGCATATCCATAATACTCAATAAGAAATCCCGCAATTCTTCAAAGTGCAGCTCACCTACATCATGGATGGTCTGATCATTAATAGTAACGAGGAGTCGCTGTCGCTTGAGCTTCGTACCGCCACAATCGGGACAAGTGTGCTCTACCATTACTTTTCGGAGATACTCTTCCATCCCGGAATGCGCTTCACCACGCTTTCGGTAATGACGATAGTGTCTGTCAATACGGGTAGCAATTCCATCAAAACGGATTTTTCTGCCGAGGTGGCGTCTCTCAACAGGTCGCGCGCCTTCGGGTTGTAGAATAGGAAATTCTTCACCATGTGTGCCGTAATAGAGAATATCAATAACCTCTTCGGGTAGATCGGCAAAAGGCATGTTCAAATCAAACCCGTAGTGTGCAGCGAGACTGTACATTGTCCTACCGTCCCATCTATCCGGATCATAGTTAAATGCCTGATGGACGAAAGCTCCTTCAGCGATACTTCGACTCTTGTCAGGAACAAGCAAATTTGGATGCACCTGTAAGTAAGTACCGAGTCCAGAGCAAGTTACACATGCCCCAACTGGCTCGTTAAAAGTGAAGTGATGCGCCCCCAGTTCGGCCATGAGTACGCCGTGTTTCGGACATCCGAAACCTTCCAGTAGTTCTATAACATCTGCCTCGACATCCTCTGGGAATTTGACATCAAAACGCATGAAGCCTTCGCCTACAAGCATGGCGTGTTCAAGAGAGGCGAGTACCTGCCTGTCAATATCTTTTTTTATAAAGAATTTGTCAACAATAACTTGGATATCATATTCTAAGTCTGGGTCAAGTTCAATTTCTTCGCTGATGTCGTGCTCAATGCCGTCGATTCTGACGTGTCGGCACCCTTTCGTACGGATGTCGTCAAAGAGGTAGTCATAATCTTCACCGTAGATTTTAAAGACGGGTGCGTGGATCTCGACTTCGGAATCCTCCGGCAGCGAGAGCAGGCGTTCCAAAATTTGATGGTGTGAACGGATCGGAATCTCGCCTTCACAATAAGGACAGTGTGCAACACCGATCGTTGCGAAGAGCATACGGAGGTAGTCTTGCAAATCGGTCATTGTGCCGACGGTGGAGCGCGGGTTCATGGTGATCGTTTTTTGCTCAATAGAGACGACAGGCGACAATCCGTCAATAAAATCAACATCGGGTTTTTTAAGTTGGGTGATAAAGCGTTTGGCGTACGTGGACATCGATTCAAGGAATCGGCGTTGTCCCTCAGCATAAACGGTATCAAATGCTAATGAAGATTTACCAGAACCGCTGATACCCGTGACGACGACGAGTTGGTCCCGCGGGATCTCCACTTCAATATTTTGTAGATTGTTTTCTCGTGCGCCTTTAACGGCGACAGTGTGTCTCATTTATCCCTCCTACAATGAAACTTAATTGTAGCCGATACGAACTCATATAGTTTTGCTCAAGTAATTTAACGCTACTACATATCAAACAGAAACGGGTTATTTGCATCGTAATAATACGAAGGTTCTTCTACGGAGACTTGGCTATCCATCGTTAAGCGGATAGGTGCGGAGAACTGTTCAATCATGTCCTTCTGCGTGAGCCACTCACATGCCAGCTCAAGAGCGAGTTCCCGTTTGTCGAAATGTGCATAAAGATCAGTTATCGTCCGCTCGTCGCCTGATTCCTCTAAGAAATCGAGCAACGGTTTGAACAACAACTGTAGATTGTCTTCTAAATAGCCGTCAACCTGTTCGAGTGCGTCGCGAAGCATCGCTTCATCTTTGGGTTTGTCTACCAAATCCATGAAAATAGCATTGAAAAAGGACGGGTTATGCTTGAGTGCCTGATAGATAACCTTGCGTCTGGGGGTTTCGCCGTGTTTGAAAACTTCAATACGCGCCAACTCTCTGATAGCGTACTTTAGGTAAAGAAAGGTATAATCAATATCGTGTTTGAGATGTAACCATTTCTCGGCTTTCGCGAGTATCGCTGTCACGTTGGCAGCAGTGTTGAAAAGTTGGGACTGCTTATCCCTTTCACCAACCTGCAAACAGGAAGAATCGCCTACGGAGAAATTCGCACCGCCATCCACAGAAAACAGGCTGTCTTTGGAAAAGAGGACGCGGCTCTCTGCGAGAATTGAATAGAGTGAGCTGCCTTGTAGCGTCCTATCCAATAATTTTCGATAGTCACTGCGGGTATAAAGCTGGATTCGGAATGGAACCCCTTCTTCGATCAACTGATACTCTTTCTGCTTGAACCTTGTGCCATCCCGGAGAATCAAGGTTATATGAACAGCAGTCTTTTCCCAGACATTGTCTTCGGCGAGGTTGTTCGTGAGAATCGCAGCGAGAATGTAGCGATCCTGCTCAAGCGTGTCCGTCAAACTGTCTAATGCATCGTGAATATGTGCGTGGATGTCGCCCTTCAATCGGACCTGTACTTGTTGAGATTTAGCATCATCGTAATAGTAGGCAGGCTCTTCCACAGCGACTTGGCTTTTCACCGTGAGCTTCAGAGGCATCGCTACCTGTCTAATAATTCCTTTCCATGTCAGCCATTGGCACACAAGATCCAGCGATTCCTCTTCAAATTTTGGCTCCTCTTCACTTTTACCGTGCGGTCTGTGCCCCAAATCGGCGTTTAATTCTGTCCCCGTGCGCGGTGTCTTCTGCTCAATGAGATAATCGAGAATCGGTTGGAAGATAAATTGCCGTTCATCAAGGTAGGCATTAATCGCATCAAGCGCGTCCTGAATAACAGTCTCATTCTTTTCGCAGTTAATCAGATCTGTATAGACCTGGTTAAAGAAATCGGGATTGTATTGGAGCGCAGGTTGGATCACCTCTCGCGCCGGAATCTCATTGTTCAAAAGGACTTCTATCCGTGCCAGCCCTTGGACTGTATCCAGCAGGGTCAGAAAAGTGGTGAGATAATCCTTATTGACGTAAAACTGCTTTTCGGCGTATAGAAGACTCGGCAATGTGCTGGCGACGACGTCAAGGACTTGGAATTGTTTATCGCGTTCTCCGATTTTGTCGCGGCTGGCGTTCTTATCATACCACTCTTCAATAGAGGCATCGCGTGAAAAGACGAGTGTGCTGTGTGAGAAATAGGAGTGCATGAAAGACCCCTGTTGTGCACTCTCTATTGTCTGTTTAAAAGCACTCCGCGGCGTTATACTGGCGTGGATGTTTACGCCGTTTTCGACGAGAGAGAAGAAAAACTGCGTTGGACGGATTGCATCTCTGCCGACGAGTTCTACATCAAGATCCGATTTTTCCCACACCTGTGCATAAGAAAAACTACCAGCAACAATCGCAGCGAGAATATAGGGATCCTTCTGAACCTTTTCAACGAGTGCATCTACAGCTTCGCGGTACTGTTCATCAATAGCGTCTTGGGATCGCATTGGATGCTCCTATTTTGGGGCAGTTGGCAGCCAAATTTTGCTCTAAAAAAATAGGAAATTCTCTGTATTAATTATACTATAAACCTGTTAAGAATGCAAACAAATTTCACGAAAAATTAGGGTATTTAGTTTTCCATTCTTTACTCAATTTTTAGATAATCTGACGCAATATGGAACAGTTCGATGAAGATTAAAAAATTTAAATGCGGAACGTGGAACAGACGTTTGGAGCGGTTGTAAACTGCCCCGACACATTTTATAGTAAAGCCTACAATTAAACTGACACTAAGGAGTTGGCGAGGTTAGGAAACCTCGCCTACCAACTTTAAGGCGGTCCATATTAATTAGTCTCGTGCTTTTAAATCGCTCCACGTTGTGGTGAGTTTGTCAGATGCCGAAACATCTCCCTTCAAACGAACTGTGATCACTGTTTGACGGACACCATCGAAAGAGACATCCTCAATACGATAGTAGTAGATAACGTTCGGCTTTGCAGTGGTATCCGTGTAGGAATATATATGCTGCTCACTGCTGGTACCATGCCCCGGAATGATACCTTTAACGTTGATAACAGCGAAATCACCGTCTCGGCTCTCGCTCCGTAGGATATTGAAGCCAGCGTTGTTTAATTCCGATTCGGTTCCCCAACGGATCATGACAGCACCAGTCTCCGTTCGCTCAGGTCGGAAACTGGAGAGTTGAACGGGCAAAGGACTACTGCCCCGATAGCCGGGCGTACTTCGGTCTTTTTCATCGCCGTAGTATGTCCATCCAAGAGAATCTCCATTGGCTTGCCGCCAACCTTGCGCTTGAGTGCCATCAACAGGAACACCCGGGTTAGCCTCATATCCTCCCTGTTCCGGTCTGTAAGGAGTCCCATATTGACGAACAATGGATAGTCGCTGTCCAACATGTGGCTTTGGTAACTCCCATAATTTTCTCAGATTACCGCGTCTTCCAGTGATGTTGCCGACTTCGTCCACGACGACTGGATTCGCAAATCGTAGTAGAGGCTTAGTCCTTAGTCTAAGATAAAACCCATTCGGATTGAGGAGTAAATGCTTTCGATCTCTCAGATTTAATTCATTTCGATGCTGTCTGTTGAGATCATAGACACTGTTAGATGGGACATTATTCGACGCTCTCCTGGAGACGATCAGTAGTGTTTGATTCGGCAAAATTACTGCCTCATTGAACGTTAGACTTTCATTAACATACGATCCTGCGTCATCTTGAATATTGTGGACCTCCAATACCCAGTCTTCAATGTTGATTGCTTGTGTCAGGGAACTATTATAGAGTTCAATCCACTGCACGTGGTTGCGCTTGGGACCGGGATCATACATGATTTCGCTAATGCTAATCTCGCCATCAGTCAACTCATATTCGGTAGCAGGTGTTCTGAAGTTTCTATCGTCAGGTACTACTTTAAGCGCATCATTTTCATACCCTGGCGTGCCGGGTGAAGTTGAGAGATCCGCACCTGGGTCGTAACCGAGACCACCTTGGATGCCGACTTCTTCCCAAGCATCTTTGTGATGTCCATCATCACTTCGGTACCGAATTCGTGCCCAAGCACTACTGCGAGAAGTAAATGAGTCTTCTCCGAAATTAGCAACATTAGTGGGCATCTGCTGTCCGACGCGGGGCCAGAACCCCGTGCTGACGTTAGAAGCGGTATCAATGAAGAAACCGTTGCCGGCGTAATCCTGAATTGCGTTATCTTTCCCATTCTGATCGGATTCACTCCTGAGAAGGAGGAGAAACCTACCAGTATTAGGAAGACTAAGTCGTGTATCAACGAAATAAATGCGTGATGGTCTTGTGAGACGGTGGATCTCCTCGTCAATATTGACGCCACCGATGATAGGAATAAGCCAAGGGTCTTTGTTGAGAAGAATCAAAATTTCACCAGGATTCAGTTCATATTTGGGTAGATCAACGAGATCACTATCCTCTCCCACACCGGTTACAATGCTCAATTCCCAGTCTTCAATTTGAACTGCCCTTGCACTAACGTTCTTCAACTCCACCCAGTCGATGTTGTCAGCCGACGTATCATTGCGGACCTCGTTGATAACAACCACATTAGAACGGACAGATATTCGGTCCAATCTGCCAACAAAACTCCCAGTGACATGCTTTGCTCCTGGAGTAGCGATACAAGGGAATTCTATTGTGTCAGATTCGGAAACAATAATTCTTAATTCCGTGTTTCTTCTACCGTTATGGGGTGTCTCTTCCCAACTGTTAGGATTTGAACCGAATGGGATTCCAGATAATCGCGCGCCCCTTCCTAAACTTGTGTCCTCAACTACTTCGTAGTCAATGTTCCGATATGCGGAGACGAAGGCAGTGGTAGGTCTTCGTCCACTCTTCCCTGGCAATCTCCATAGACCGGTAAACAAGGTGTCAACTGTGTCAAGCACTCTGTAGGTAGTACCACCAAGCTCCACTATATCGTTCTCTCTCACTGGATAACTCTCAAAGGGTGTGAACAAAAAAGAAAGTTTCGCTGTTATCTCTTCGTCTGTAGTATTGTAAAGCTCAACCCACTGGACTTCTTGGTTATGAACATGGGGGATTGTTATCTCTATGATCGCTGGATTAGTCACTGGATCCGCTGGATCGTGATTCGGGTTATGAATCTCTATACTCCCTGCTGTATCTTCAAGCCCTTTATCAACCGCCCACATAATCTCACTCATGACGAGATCATACCTGACGAGTGAAAGATTTGTTGTGAGGAGCTCAAGCGTCCCGCCAAACTCGAAGAACGTTTCTAAATCTGGCATCCGGTTTCCACTTCGCCGGGCAGGATTCTGCGAGTTTGGTATATGTCGGTAGTGTACATGTGAGTGGATACCAGCACCGTATGCCCCATCCCCTGTATAGTCAGCAGTGCCGCATTGAGGATCGTCGGGGAACATATTATTTACTATCCTAAGGTGTCCTCTACATGCCCGTCCATAAACTAAAAAATCTTGGGAAAAATGTACTTCCTCTTTGTCTGAAAGTGGTATTAATCGTTGATCTGAAAATTGCGCTATCGCTGCCCAAGGAAAATAGAGGACAATTGTAAATAATAGAATTAGGATTCCCAAAAAAAATATAAATTTGCGCGATAACATACTATGATTATCTCCTTTTTTGAAATTTTAGGTTAGTGAATCTACGTCCAGGTTGTCACTTAAGCAAAAAAACACGAGTAAAACTGTCGTATACCATATTGGGACAATTATATATAATTCAATTAACTGTTGTTAACGTCCAAAAAATGACAATAATAACATAAATGCTCCTAAACCCATCAACCGTTTCCTTGAAATAATTACACGCCTGTGCTAATATGTATAATAAATACTACCTCGGCAAACCGGAGGAGTGTGTAATGAAACGAAAAAATTATTGGTGGCTTGTGATAATGGCAGTGCTAATAAGTACGCCCGCTATCTTCGCAATTCATGACGAAGCGCAGGGACCTGAAAAATTCGGACGTTACGAATTTAAGGAACAAGATATTAAAACGGCAACGGATGAGTGTGATGCTGGTGGTAAACCGGGACCCGAATTCGTGCCGACTGTTCGAGATAAAAAAGAACCTAATTTGGCATTGCTCAAAGATGCAATACCAGAAGCTTCCTCACAGTTGGAAGGATGGTGCCCCCGCAGACACTGTATCGAATACCTCAATGACGGCTTTTATAACAACTGCCGGAGTTGGATCATCGGTGCGCTTCCTGGCTGGGCACAGATCGACATGGGTGATGTCGCCAATGTGAACCGCATCTATTTCGGTAGCGATCATTCGCAAGGCTTTGTTGACCGGACAACGGCTGACTTTGATATCCTTGTAGCGACCAGCAAAGCGGATCCTGACTCGGATGCGAATACATGGACAAAAGTCTACACTCACAAAGGCGATCCAATTAGTGAAACCACAGAGTTCACCTTTAAAGATGTAGAAGCGCGCTGGTTGCGCATCCATATACGAGCGAACGGTGGTGCTCGTATCGATGAAATTGAGATTTATGGCGGTAAAGATCCAATGGATGTCGAACCGCATGAGAAACTCACAACGACATGGGGAAGCATTAAAACGCAATGAACCCACAGAAACCGTTAGCAATAGGCATCATCGGTGCAGGTAATATGGGGCGACATCATCACGGGGCGGTAACTGGCTACGGTGGGCGTGTTGTTGCAGTTCATGATATGCGGCTTGAGGCGGCGCGTGAACTCGCCTCAAAAGCCAATGCTCAACTTGCTACTACTGCGTTGGATGCTTTCTTTGATGTAGAAATGGATGGGGTGGTCATCACAACACCACCTCCAATCCGTCTTGAACCTATTCAGATGGCATGCGACCGCGGTATCGCCCTAATGATTGAGAAGCCACCTGCCTTGAACATGGCTGAAGGCAGAAAATGCCTGGCATGCATTGAAAAAGCAGATGTCATCGCCGCCGTTGGATTTCAGCTTCGTTATCATCCACTTTATGAACGGTTGAAGACGTTAATTGCATCGGAAACGGTGCATCTGGTGCGGACAGTGTGTACCGTCAATTATTACCTTAGTTTCAGGATGTCGCCGTGGTTCCTGCAGTATGCGATAAGTGGTGGTCCTTTGCCTGAACAGGCGGTGCATGTGTTAGACTGTGCGCGGTTCGTTATGGGGAACCCGAAACCGGTGCAGGCACATGCGTTGGCTATAAAGAATATGGCACTGGAACGCACCGAATTCGATGCCGAAAATGCGATCCAGATGACCTATCAATTAGATAACGGAGTTTTCGGAACGCACATGAATCACTGTGGCACCGAAGGATTTAGTTTCGAGGTCGAGGTTGTCGGACCGCATTTACGATTACAAGCGATTATGACAGAGAATGCCATTCGTGGCTACTTGAATGGCGAACCTATTAACGAAGCGGTAGTCCCCGAAGACAGTTCAAATTTAGACAAAATCGGAGCATGGCTCCGTGCTATCGAAACGGGCGATAGGACCCTAATCCGCTCGCCTTTCAGCGATGGACTTCAGACACTTGCCCTCATTGATGCAGCAGTTCAGAGCCGTGGGACCGGCAGATTTATCCATGTGGAGGAATTATAATGGTAGATTGGATCTATTTTCGGAATAGTTGAAACTCATGTAAAAAAGTGCAAGAGTTTCTTGACACACACAACTTACAAGCAGAAAATCGCACGGATGCCCGAAAAGAGAAGATGGAGGCAGATGCGGTATGGAACTTAATGGGTAATGCAAAGCAAATTGTTGTTGCCAAAGGGAGGCGCGTCGAAACCTTTGTGCCAACCGAAGCCGCGCAAGAATCAATCTTGAAAGCGGTGCTGGGTCGAAGTGGTAGCCTACGGTCACCAACAGTGCAAACTGGAGATGTCTTCCTCGTTGGTTTCAACACTACGCTCTATGAGACGGATGCCTACTTTGTATAAAACTGCAAGGACAAACATTGATGCCTATCGAAAAGATTCTGATTACTGGCGCAAGTGGTTACCTTGCGCAATTTATTATTGATCGGTTGCGCGGTGCCTATCAACTGACGTTAACGGACATCGTTGAACCAGATCAAGCGTTTGCAGGCACAACTTTTATCAAGGCAGATGTAACAAATCCTGACGAAATCGAAGCAGCGTGTGCAGGCCAGGATGCTGTTGTACATCTGGTTGCTTTGGTACGGGGACGCTCCGGCAAACCTGCCTCGTTATTTGCGGATGTTATGGTGAAAGGCACATGGAATGTCGCGGAAGCCTGTGTACAGCAGGGCGTGCAAAAACTGGTGAACATTTCGAGTATTTCAGCGTGCCATCCTGCTCCGAGTGCAAAACTGCCATACGAAGTAGGCGATGATTTCGTGTTCGGTCAGGGAGATCTCTACTATTCGTTGGCGAAGTATCTCGGTGAACAGATCGGTGCGGCGTATCATCAAGCACATGGCTTGAATGTGATTCATGTCCGCCCGGGTGTCATCGCAGGAGACGGGCAAAATCCAGGTCCGTCAGCTCCCGATGTTGTGACAGATCCTTGGTTTGTTTACGTAGATCCGAGAGATGTTGCGCAGTGCGTTGCCCGTGCGATTGAAACAGAAACGATAAAGTACGGTGCCTATAATGCTGTTGCAGGACGTGAAGACTCTCGTTTTGCGTGGAAGCCCGGAAAAGAGGAATTAGGGTATTCACCGGAGCACAATTGGCCAGAAATCCCTGATAGCGAAATATAAACTACATTATGGAAGTATAATTCCTTGCCCCTCTTTAATGCGAAGTATCTGATTTGACTTTAGATTAGAAAATTGTTCTTTGCGTCCGCTTTGCCAGTAGATTTCTAAGGTGTCAATTCGTAAATTTTCCCCAAGTCCAAAGTGAACACGTAGATCGCTTTGCGAGAGGTAACTCGCCCCACTACGTACCTCCCTGAAAAGAGAAAGATTTCCTGCCTTCAAAATTATTTTCGTGCCGATACCTGACATATTGCTTTGCGTACCGATAAGTTGGATCGTGAGCCAGCGATTGCTATTCCCACCCTCGTTTCGGAGGAGTGTTGCGGGTTGATTGGAGTTATTGAGGAAAATATCGATATCTCCGTCATTGTCGTAGTCTCCAAACGCTGCTCCGCGACTAACTTTTTTCGGAAGTCGTGTCAGTCCTACTTCGGCAGAAGCATCGGTAAAGCGATATGTGTCGTCCTGTTGGCGTGTATTGCGGAAAAGTAGGTCTGCCTGCGGATAAGTGCTATCTGAGAAAAGTGAGATGTTCTCCTGAAGATGTCCGTTGGCAACATATAGGTCGAGGAAACCGTCGTTGTTGTAGTCAAAGAATTCGACTGCCCACTTAAAATAGGGGAGCGTTATCGCCCCGATCCCTGAGACAAAAGAGACATCCGTGAAAAAGGCGGCACTCTCATTCTGATAGAGGACCACTGGCAAGGCAGAGGCATTACTGACGACGAGATCAGGATAGCCATCGTTATTGTAATCACCGAATGCACTTCCCATACCACTTCCTGGGAAACCGCTTCCATCATACCCTGTACCGGTCAGATCAGCAGTTTCGGTGAAAGTTCCATCGCCGTTGTTATGATAAAATAGGTCCGCTTCCATATCGTTGGCGATGTGTAGATCAGGGTAACCATCATTGTCATAGTCTCCAACTGCGACAGCAAGACCAAGTGCCCGGTGTGAAATGTCTGCGTCTTTGGTGACATCCGTGAAGGTATCATCGCCGTTATTGCGATAGAGAATGTCAGATTCACTTACAAAATGGCTCCCAACAATCTGATCCGTCGGACTACAATAGGTTCGGATCCCGCGAGTCTCCCACCATCGGTTCTCGGCAATCGAAAACTTCATATAGTTGACGACGTATAGATCAACATCCCCATCTAAATCGTAATCCAGAAAGGCGCAACTTGTCCCCCAACGTTCATCGCCAACACCAGCTTTTTGCGTCACATCCGTAAAGGTGCCGTCGCCGTTGTTATAATAGAGTCGGTTACGCTCATAGTTGGTTATATAGATTTCAGGATAGCCGTCGTTGTTAATATTGGCAGCAGCGCAGCCAACCCCGTAGCCGGTATCCCCAACGCCTGCTTCGTGTGTAACGTCGGTAAAAGTGCCATCGCCGTTGTTCCAATAGAGTTTGTTTTGTGGGAGTTCTTCTGTCCAAGTGGATTTGCCGTCAAGCGGAAGCGGGATAGGCGTAGCATTGACTATATAAAGATCGAGATATCCATCAATATCATAGTCAAAAAAGAGCACACCCGATCCGAGCGTTTCAATGAGATATTTCTCACCGGTTCTACCATCAACATGTCGAAAGGTGATTCCTGCAGCGGTCGTTGTATCAACGAATCGGACCTCGGCAGAAGTGTAAGCACCAAGGATGAGAGAGAGGAGAATATAGGGGAGGTATCTCATTCTTCTGCCGAACTGGTTTTCTGCTTTTCACGAGCGCGTCGCGCTTCATCCTCTAACCCAAGGACAGTACAAATTTGGGCAAGTGTATCCCAATAATTCGCATCAGTCGGAGCAAGACAGACAGCGGTTCGCGCATGGAATAAAGCTTTATCAAGGTCGGAACTCGATTCCATATAGCAGAAGGCTATGTTATTATGCGCGATAGCGAGCGTTGGATCAATGGTGAGTGCTTTCTGATATGCTGCTATAGCGAAATTAATTCTTTCCTGTTTATGGTAGGCGTGCCCCAAGTTGTAATGCGCAGTGGCCAAGGCTGGATCAAGGGAGACAGCATGTTTATAGTTTGCAATTGCGTCCGAAAAGCGATGGCGCGCGAGGTAAACAATACCGAGATTGTTATAGCCTCTCGCGTCATTAGGATGCCTTTTCACCCACATCTCGGCTTCCTGAAGAAGCGGGTCGGTCTGACGGAGAACTTTGAAGAACGCCATCAATGCGGAAGCCTTTTCCTTGTCTCCGCGCTTGATATAGGTTTGGGCGAGTTGGTAGTGTGCCTCTGTATTATCAACCTGAATTTCAATCACCTTCTCAATGGTAGTAATTGCGTCATCCAAGCGTCCCTGTTTAACATAGACCTTACCCAATCCTAAAACCGCCCCAGCATTTTCCGGTTTGAGAAGGACAGCTTTTTTATAAGCACGCACAGCCGCGTCAAAATCGCCCTGTTTCAAGTAGATATCACCGAGTCCGGCATAGGCATCTCCCCACTCTGGGTCAACAGCAATCGCACGTTTAAATGCTTCAGTAGCGTCAGAGAGGACACCCTTTTTAAGGTGAACCAGCCCGATATTATAGTGTGGCTCAGCCGTCATAGGAGCCAACGTTAACGCCATCTGATAAGCGTTAAGCGCGGCGTCGTATTGCTTTAGTTCAGAATACGCGATACCGAGTCTGTTGTAGATGATGGGTGAATTTGGATTAAGCGCGATGGCTTTTTTGTATTCGGAGATAGCCTGTTCAAACTCTCCGATGGTGTGATAGACAGAGGCGTTCTTATAATGCTTTTCAGCAGGTGAAACATTGGATAACGCAGGAATTCCGAAAGCACTGAAGAGAACGAATATGGAGAAATATTTTAACATACGCTTCCCTCCAGTATAAGGGCGGCGTTTGACCGCCCTTATCAAGCGTATCTCTAATCGCGATCAGCTTTAATACTGCCCCACGTCGTGGAGAGTTTCTCTGCGGGTTCCACAGGTAGAAAATCACCACTCATAATTTCATCGATTTCTGCCTCGGTGATGATCCGATCAAAGAGAAACACCTCGTCAATGATCCCCGTGAAAAATTCTTGACCCGGATGGCGGGCACCCACCATAACAGAGCCATCAATTTCATCAACGGGTGGCGGTTTATTCCCACCACCTGCCTTTTGTCCATCGTTATAGATGACGATTTCTGATTTAGTATCATGTGTCACTGCTAAGTGCACCCAATCATCGGGTTGGACATCATCGGTGACAGCTTTTTGCGCCCAAGTACCGCCAGACGTTGACCAGAAGTAGGTTTTACTGTCCGAATTTCTCAAAATTGATGCCCATTTCAAGGTTCCCGCAGTCACCATGTAATTCCACTCCCGAATTTGTGCTTTGTCACGCTTAACCCAAAAAGCGATAGAGAACTGTTCCAGTAACTGTAAAGTATCATTAATAGGCACCATGACATGTTGTCCCTTGGTACCATCAAATTCTAATGCCTTGCCGAACTGCCCATCTACCCATGACGGACCTTCAATGAGTTCACCATCATGACCATGTACAGAACCATCTGCTGCCTCTCCTCCTTTGCCTTCATCAAAGGATAGGTATAACACAAGGGATTTATCATCCAACCCTGCATATAAGGGTGCCGTAAAGGTCAATACTACAAATATTGCGACAAACGCACCTATAAATTGTCTGAATTTGTGCATAGTGCCTTCCTCCTTCAACCATACAAAATACGATAAGACTTGCCATAACGGCAAATCGAATATCTAAAAGAGAATCTAATTGAAATTTGGACGACCGCGTGATTATTCAGTTGGTGTTAGGCAGGAAAAGTTAGCAAGCACCACACTTCTTACAAACAGTCGTATCACACTCGCTGGTCATAAAACCTTTTTCGTGCTTGTTGAATTCCAGTTGTAAAAATTGGGGCTTAACATTGAGATCGAGATGATCCCATGGGTTCACCTCATGCAGCGGACGTTGGCGTGTGGCGTAAAAATGTGGTAATAAATCGTATTTACGGAAGGCTTGGTTCCACGATGTCCCGCGTGCAAGTTCCAATATAACCTTTCCAAGCCGTCGGTCACCACGGGCAAAAACTGCCTCTTGGTGTGCAAGTCTGGCACTGGCAGAGCCGACTTTTATGCTGCCAAGTCGGTTAATTTCGCGCTTCAAAAAGTCAAGCTTGCGGGAAATGGTTTTGGGCGGTTCCATCGCTACCCATTGGAAAGGCGTATGCGGTTTAGGCACCATAGGCGAAATGGTAAAGCTAATACGTGCCATCTTGCCGGTCCGCTTTGCGTGGGGCATCAGAATCGTACGCATCTCTTTCGCCATATCAACAATAGCCTCTACATCCGCAGGGGTTTCATGAGGGACACCAATGAGAAAGTACAGTCGGAGGTTGAGAATATCGCGCTTCAAGGCTTCCTCAAAGACATGATAAAGGCGTTCGCGTGGAATTGCTTTATTAACTACCTTTTGGAGTTCCTCAGTTGCAACCTCTGGCGCAATGGTAATCGTTCCTTGTTCGCTGTCCGCGAGGGCATTAAGTAAAGGGGCACGGACGGTTTCAGCGCGGAGAGACGCGCAGGAAATACGGAACCCACGTTCAACAAGGCCTGTAGCGATTTCGTCAATTTGGGGATGATCTGAAATAGAGGCACCAACGAGTCCAATTCTGTCAGTAATGCCGCGCGCTCTTTCCGCCAAAGCGAGGGTATTCTCCACAGAACGGCGTCGTGGCCACCGACGCGCATAGTCGGCGACACAAAAACGACATTGTCTTCCGCATCCTCTTACGATCTCAATAAGATGCGCGTTTGAGAATTCAGTATTCGGGGTATGGATATGCGTGCAGGTCTCAACATCATCAAGCTGGGGAACGGCACCGGCGCGAATCTGGGGGAATACACCGGGTTTCGGGGAGACAGCGTCAATAGTGCCATCATCTTGGTAAGTTACGTCATAGAAACTGGGCACATAGAGACCCGGAACAGTTGCAAGCGTTTCAAGTAACTCACTTTTGGGAGTCCCACTCTGTTTCCATTCGTTAAAATGTGCCATAAGTTGATGGATAATAAGCTCAGCTTCCCCGACGACGAAGACATCAACAAAATCAGCAATGGGTTCAGGATTATAGGAGATATTGATACCACCAGCAATGACGAGTGGATCCCACTCTGTGCGTTCTTCAGCGAGCGGCGGGATGTTTGCCAACTCTAATGTACGCGGAATATTAACATAATCCGATTCAAAGGAGACAGAGAACCCAACAATATCAAACCGGTTCAGTGCTGTCTGTGTCTCAAATGAGAAAAGCGGACTTTTCTGGGCAACAAGCTGACGTAGATAATTAGATTCAGGCACGAAAACGCGCTCGCAAGCAGTATCTGTCCGACTGTTGAGGGTGGCATAGATGACCTGAACACCAAGGCTTGACATCCCAAGTTCATACGTACTCGGATAGACGAGCGCGAATTTATTCGGTTTCCTGAAATTATTATATCCGCCGTGCTCTTTGCTGCGGAGATGTTGGTAGTGCTGACGTAAATTCACTGTTATCCTCAGACATGGTAAGGTACGCTTGGTAACGCGCCGACGAAGGAAAAACGATACGATTTTGACGTATTAAGTAGCCTCGAACGGAGATCGAGGCTACTCTGAAAAAGCGGTACTGATAGGAAGACAATACAGAGGTAATTTCTATTTGTTATTCTGCCCTCTTTTTTGAACACGGAGGAATGCTGGGATTTCCCAATCTGTACCACCCCGCTCCCGCTGCGGTGTGCTCCCTTTTCCGCGTGTGGATCTGGGTTGTCGGGTCTGAGGTGGATGTTCCTCTTCCTCCACAGGCGGTTCAGCATTCGGCCTCCGCCCACGAACTGGTGCAACAGACCTGCTTGGTAGATTTCTACCGGCACTGGGTCTAGTCCTAGCGGGAGCTGGTGTACGTTGCTCAGGTACAGGTGTTGGTTGTCTTTGATAAGCATCTACATCATCATACCGTGGGGCGTACTCTCTGTCCTGAGTATCCAAGAAATCAGATACATCAGAATCGAAACCTGTTGCGATGACAGTTACAAGGACTTCATCTCCGAGTTCCAATTCATCTTTGTAAACAAGCCCAAAAATAATTTGGGCATCGGTGGCGGTATCCTTAATAACCTGCATCGCTTCATCAAGCTCGTGCATCATGAAATCAGGCGGTGCGGTAATGTTGACGATCATCCCGATAGCCCCAGCGATGTTAGTTTGCTCAAGAAGTGGGGAACTGATAGCCTGCTCTGCAGCGATTTGTGCGCGATTATCACCTGTCGCGCGTCCCATTCCCATCAAAGCACTGCCTGCTTCCCGCATAATGGATTCAACATCAGCAAAGTCAACGTTAATTTCGCCAGCCTCAGTGATGATATCAGAGATACTCTGAACACCGTGGAGGAGAATTTGGTCTCCGATACGGAAGGCATCTCGAATTGGGAGTTTCCTGTCCATGGTATCAATAAGACGTTGGTTTGGTACAACGATTACAGAATCAGCCGCGGCACGAAGTTCGTCAAGACCCGTTTCGGCTTGGTCTGCGCGGCGTTGTCCTTCAAAGTTAAAGGGTCTGGTTACAACACCGATCGTCAGTGCCCCACGTTCTCGTGCGAGTGAAGCGATGAGAGGTGCTGCCCCAGTGCCTGTGCCTCCACCCATACCTGCAGTGATGAAAACCATGTTCGCGTTTTCGACGATAGTTTCCAGATGTTCCCTGTCTTCTTCAGCGGCTTTTCTACCAATATCAGGATTGGCACCCGACCCCAAACCTTCAGTAGTGTTAACACCTATCTGGATTTGGGTAGCCCCGCGGCAGGTCAGGAGAGCTTGCTGATCTGTATTAACGGCGTAAAATTCTATACCGGTAAGCCCTGCTTCAATCATTCGTTTGACGGCGTTTCCACCCGCGCCACCGACACCAATGACTTTAATCTTGGCACGCAAATTTTCAAATTCTTCTTGTTCAAATTCTATCATTTTGGATTTCAGTTACCATTAGAAAGCCACAGCAACCTAATTCCTCCTATCATTGTGGCCCCAATCCCCAGACTGAGGTTTCGTAATAACTTTCATTGGATCCGCTTTTTCATATTAAATTATACGCTATTAGACGCCTTAAGTCAAGTATTCCAGCATGTTCAATGGGTATAAAAATCTGTGAATAAAGAAGTGGATCTAATACCCGAACCACTCTTTGACGCGTTGCAGGAATGCTCCGAAACTACTACCGCGCTGGCGCAAATTATTTTCTTGCTCTTGCTGTCGTAAATTCTCACCATAAAGCGCGAGCCCTATACCAGCAGCGTACATCGGATGATTTACGCGGTCGGTTAAGCCCTGTATTCCCTTGGGATACCCGATCTGAACGCGGACTTGGAGCATAGCCTCAGCAAGTTCCTGGAGACCATCGATGAGTGCGGTACCACCAGTAAACACGAGTCCACCTGGAAGTGGCGTATCCCCTAATTCATAGCCAATGATCTCAAGAATTTCCGCCATCCGGTATTCGATAATTTGGGCAAGTTCATAGCGATCTATGAAACGAGGTTTCGCATCCGTAGCCACTGGAATGGGCTGTACATCATCCACTGTTACCAATTCTGTCCAAGCACATCCTCGATGAATCTTCAACTCCTCTGCTTCAGGTAGGGTAACTTTAAGGTATTGGGCGATGTCGTTTGTGATATGTTGCCCCCCGACAGGAATTACGGCTGTATGTTGGATGGAATCCTCTTTATAAACGATGATTTCAGTTGTTCCATCACCAATGTCAACGAGTGCAATCCCAACCTCACGTTCATCTCTTGAGATGACTGCTTGAGACGCAGCGAGAGGTGCTGCAACCAGCGTTTCAACAATAGGTACACCTGCCTTTTCAATACTATTGAGTAAATTTTGAATAGCCGTTGTACCACCCGTAATGATATAGGCATAAGCTTCAAGACGTGCTCCCGACATACCAACTGGTTCTCTGATACGACTCTGTGCATCAACGACGAAACTCTGTTGAATAACATGGAGATTCTCGCGATCCGACGGCAGGGAGATTGCTTTTGCTGCGACCATCGCTCGCTCAACATCTTCGTGTGTAATTTCAGTATTGGCAACAGAAACGACACCGTGTGATGTTTGTCCTATGATATGCTCACCGGAGATTCCAACACAGACAGAATCTATTTTGACACCCGCCATCAATTCTGCGCTGGAGATGGCTTTGCGAATAGCCTCAGCTGTTTGATTGATGTCAACGACAACCCCGCCCCGCAGCCCTTTAGAAGGTGCGTGACCAACACCAACAATTCCTATTTTCTCGCTGCTTCCGTGCAGTGTATTCCCCACTATTACCGAAATTTTGCTCGATCCAATATCGAGTCCCGCGATAACATTCTGTTTAGGCATTTAGGTTTTTCACCTCCTTTTTCCTTGCTCTGAAGGAAATCAGGGCAAGTATTGTCAGTTTCCGATAATCCGAGATGGGACGCTCAATTATGAGTCATCTCCGAAAGTCCTATATAGCCGAAAAACGGCGTATTTGTATACTCCACGACCCAGCATTTTTGAAACAGATGCTATTCCGTTTCAACATAACCGCCGAAGTAGAGAGAATCTTCAAATCTGGCATCCAAGTACGGCTGTGTAGCACCCGGATGTGCCTCAAGCAGTGCGAGTATACGACCTCTGTGCTGTTTTAAAAGCAACTTTATATGATGAAGTCCAGACGCAATCGCGTCTCCAGCGATCCATACTGGTAGGGGCAGCTTCTCAATCCGCATTTTAATTCGCTGCGAACTACTTGCGTCAATGCTTTCTATCTGTGCCACAAGCTCAGACTGCTGAAGCAAGGCAACGTTCAAAACTTCCACTCCCAAGGGTACTCCAGACGTCTGAACAGCAGTACCAACTTTAGGCAGTGTATCACCCGCTGCAACAAGCATAACCATCGCTCGGAACCGTTCATCTATCGGTACACCAGCTTCTCCAACATCTATACTTTCCAAAATATGTCCATCAACATCCACTAAGAAAAACGAGCACTCACGATCAGCAGTTGTGCCCGGAACCGGTGGCTTTTTAAAACCCTCATAAAACTTGAGGACCGCAAAAGGTTCACGTTCCGTAATTTCAAGAGTAAGTATACGTTTCATTATATGCTTCGAAACGTGGGCCTCTTGAATATAACTCAGGTTCTCTTTGAGGTAAGCCGCTGTTTGTTCCTCAGAATCTGTAACGATATTGTCTAACTGTTCAGCCAATATATCATAGATTTGCACTTCTGTATAGTGCACATTTCCGGACAATTCAAAAGAAATATATTCAGTACCGAAAAAACTGAGTATCACCTTCGCGACAAAAGCTAAGGTAAGCACAATAGCGACGACAAAAATCACACGCCGGTACATATATACCTTGGCATTAGGATGTTTACCAAGCCGCCTTGCGGGCATTGCAGTTTCCCGCACATACGCGCTACGTTTTTTGCGTTGGAAGACAGCAAACATCCGTGTGTCATCCATCGTAGCGGTGTGTTCTCGGCGCAATGTCAACGGAATGTGCATCTGCGTACTTCTTTATTTGTCCTGCGTACATCCAATCAAACTTATAGTAAAAACGAGACTATTATCAAAGAAGATACAAGAAGAAAGGAAACGATTAATCTTCTGTTTGAAGCCTGGTCAAAAATTCTTGACCCACTTTACTGATGTCCCCAGCACCTAAGGTAATAACAAGGTCCTCTGGGCGGGTTATCTCCATCAGAACGTTAGTAATTTCATCCGTATCCGGTACATAGAGGACCTGCCGATGCCCGTGTGCCTGTATTGCTTGTGCCAACTTTTCAGCAGTGACATTTTCAATAGGCACTTCGCCAGCACTATAGATTGAGGTCACAATGAGCACATCCGCCTGATAAAAGGAGCGAGAAAATTCATCTGCCAAATCTCTAACCCGCTGGTAGCGATGTGGTTGAAAGACTGCGACAATACGTCGCTTATAGCCATCGCGTGCACCACTGAGTGCTGCTTTTAATTTCGCTGGATTATGTGCGTAATCATCAACAACGATAATATCATTGACTTCGCCAAGTATTTCAAAACGACGATGTACACCAGAAAACGATTCAAGACTTTTCCGAATCTGATCAAATGGAATATCAAGTTCAAGACCAACGGCTATGGCTGCTAAGGAATTCGAGATATTATGGCGACCTGGCATTTTAAGATGGATTTCGCCGTAGAGATGCCCATTTTTACGAACTCGGTAACGGGACGTGGGTCCCTCAACAACGATTCCTTCAGCAATTAGATCTGCTTGAGTTTCAAGACCATAGGTAACATACCGCTTCTCAATTCGTGGGATGAATTTCTGAATATTTTCTGCATCTAAACAAAGAACAGCAGAACCGTAAAAAGGAACTTTATTAACGAATTTGAGAAAGGTTTCGCCAATTTCAGCAACACTATTATAATAATCCAGATGGTCAGCATCAACCGAAGTGACAACAGCAACAGTCGGGTAGAACATCTCAATAGAGCCATAGGCTTCATCTGCTTCGATTACCATAACATCGCCTTCACCACTTCGAGCATGGCTGCCATCCACAAGTTTGCCTCCAACGACGACCGTCGGATCAAGACTGCCGAGGACTGTAGCGGTCATAGCAGTGGTCGTCGTTTTCCCATGTGTTCCACTGACTGCGACACTATAGCGCATCCGAGTAATCTCATTGAGCATCTCGGCACCTCTAACGATTGGGATTTTTTGCGTCTGTGCAGCAATGAGTTCAGCATTGTCAGCAGGAATAGCGGGAGAAACAACGACAACATCTGCACCATGTATTTGCGCCGCGGCATGTCCATAGAAGACGGTTACCCCAATATCTCGTAGGTGCTCTGTTGTATCAGACTTTTTGATATCTGAACCTGTCACGCGAAACCCGAGGTCTAACAAGATCTCAGCAATGCCACTTAAGCCGGCACCACCGATACCGATGATATGGATATGTCGTGTTTTTCCAAACATGCTGCCGTTTTTGCCTTTACCCGAAACGTGAAAGAATAATTTCTCTTGAATCGACAATTTGTGCGGAAGTCGATTTCTGAGTTGATACTTACAGGACCTCTTAATTTTTTAACCTATCGCGACGCTCAAAATCAACCTAAACTGCATAAATAATATAATAAAACACTACGTGTACGAAAGAATAGACTTGGCAATGTGATCACTGGCATGCGGTTTCCCCAATGCTTGACTCGCAGCCATCATCCGTTTGTGTATATTTTCATCCAGTGCGATGTTTACAAGATTTTGAACAAGTTCCTCTACCGTAAATGTGCCTTGCTCAAGCACAACAGCACCACCCTTTTCCGCGACAGCATGCGCGTTTAATACTTGATCATTTCCTGTTTGTGAGGGTAAGGGTATAAAAATTGCGGGGATACCACAGGCTGTAACTTCAGCAACAGTCATCCCTCCTGCCCTGCATACCATAACATCTGCTATGCTATAAATCTCTTCAATAGTATCAAAGAAAGGTTGAACACGATATCTGAATTCTTGACGCGATCCAAGTTCGTTGTGATATGCTTCCTGAACTGCCTGCGCCTCAGCTGCACCTGTCTGGTGTACGATTTGAAGTCGATCAGCAAATTCCAGTAAATGCGGAAGCGCAGCCACAACAGCATCATTGATAGCGTGTGCTCCCTGACTTCCGCCCATCACAAAAACTGTTCTTCGATCTGGACACAACCCAAATTTCTGATAAGTTGCCTCAGACTTCTGGAATGCAGAGATTGCAGGACGGATAGGATTCCCTGTTACCTCCACACTCGCAGTGTGTTGGAAAGAACTACTATCACGAACAGATTCCATGGCAAGATAAGCCATCTTTGCCCAGCGCGCCAAGACTCCATTTGTTAAACCGACAGAAGCATTCTGCTCTTGGATGGCTATCGGAATGCTGCGTAGGAGACCAGCTAAAAGCACCGGACCTGAGACATACCCACCTGTTCCGATAACAATGTCTGGTTGTAGTTCCTTCATATAGCGCAACGACTGGGTGAACCCACGAAAGGCTTTCCAGAGGACCGGAATCCATTGTAAAGTTAAGCGGCGCGGAAAACCGGCAACAGAAATAGGCTTGAAACGAAAGCTATGTTGCGGAACCAATTTTGATTCTAAACGATCTTTACCGCCGATGAACACGATATCCACTGTAGCATCCAAACGTTGTAGGGCTTGGGCAATACCGATGGCAGGATAGATATGCCCACCTGTTCCACCACCGGCGATAACCACTTTCTTATGAGTTTTCCACTCCTCAACAGTCATTTGATAAAGACTATCTACTTCTGATAAATGTGTATCGCGAAATTTAGAATCAATCATAACTAACTCAATCAGAATTTACCCAATCGTACGGTATAGGAATGGTGTCCGAAACCATAGCATCACATTAGTCCCTTGCTGGCGTAGTCATCCGCGAAATATTCAATAGTATGCCCACACTTACTAAGCTGAGGACAATCGATGAACCACCGTAACTAATAAATGGCAATGTAATGCCTTTCGTTGGTAATAAACCTGTCACAACACCAATATTGATGAACGCTTGTAAACCGATTAGGACTGTAATACCAGTAGCGAGTAGAGATGCGAAGAGGTCACTTGCATTTCGAGCAATGTGTAACCCGCGCCATATAAATAACATAAAAAGGGCCGTTACGGCTATCGCGCCAATAAACCCGAATTCTTCTCCCAACACCGCGAAAATAAAATCTGTGTGCGGATAGGGGAGACGTGATATTTTTTGAAGGCTACTGTCAATCCCTGCGCCGAGGAGTCCGCCGCCCTCAAGGGCGTCCAGCGATCGAGTTAATTGATAGTTCGCTGCATCCGGCGATTTCAACATAGCGAAATAGTCCAAGAATCTCTTCAGTCTATACGGGTCTCGAATTATGAGCACACTCAGGAGTCCGCCACCTACACCAACCAGTGCCAATGTATGTAGAATCCGAATGCCACCAACAAATAATACGACACACACAGTCAATGCCAATAAGAATGCGGAACCGAAATCAGGTTGGCTTGCGACTAATCCGAATGCAGCACCAACAATCAACATATTTGGAAGGACACCGTTGAGCAAACTTTTGACGCGCTCTGGGTCTCGGCTTACGAACTGAGCAACATGAATGACTAATGCTATCTTGGCAAATTCAACTGGTTGAAAGTTGACAGGAAAGTTGCCGATACGGATCCAGCGGTTAAATCTTCCACCATCTGCGCCCTGGACGCTTACGCTTAAACTTGGCACGAAAACCAGCAGTAACCCTACGAAGGAGAGTATCAAAAGCAGATTTGAAAACCTTGCGTAAAATCTATAAGGGAAATAAGAAGTTACAAACATACCCGTTAAGCCAATCCCACAGGCAATCATGTGTATTTGTAAATAACGGTAACTGTAACCGTCATAGTGCCTTGAAGAGAGAAGATGGCTTGAACTATAGACCATTAAGATGCCTATAGCAATGAGAACGAAGGTTAGTGCAATCACGCTTCGATCCATCCGTCCAGGTCTTGATATAGGTGTTGCTTCCGCCACCCGCCTCTGATTCTCTTCCACAACACTATAGGAGCGCGTGTTTGTCGAATAAGTGCGTCCGGTCTTTACGTTAGACGTGGAACTCTGTTTGTTACGGTCGAGTCTTTGGAAGTCACGTATCATTGTAGGTTTTTAATTTCCCTTAATTAAGAGGTTGAAGCGCATGAACTGCGTCTTTAAAGGCTTCCCCTCGTGCTTTATAGTCAGTGTACATATCAAAACTTGCATTGGCAGGGGACAAGAGAACTACATCACCTTCTGAAGCATGCTGATAAGCAATTTGCACCGCTTCTACCATAGTTTTTGCCTTCACTATATCGGTTGTATTGGCGAGTGTCTTTTCAATCTGTTGCGTGTACTCTCCAAGCATCACAGCTGTTTTAACGCGGTTGCGAGCGATTTCACACAGCGGTGTATAGTCGTTCCCTTTATCATAACCACCCATTATCAGAATAACCCGACACCCGTCTATCGACGCAAGCGCTGCTTTGACTGCAGCGACGTTTGTCGCCTTCGAATCGTTTATAAATTCAATACCATCGACGGTTTTTACCGATTCAAAAGCGTGAACTAAAGCCGGATGCGATCTGTCGAAATTTTGGAGTGCCGACCGAATTCGCATTCCTGTAACATCCAAAATTTGCCCTACAGCCGCAGCAGCAAGGACATTCTGTACATTATGCGCGCCCGGAAGAGGAATCTCCGCGACATCGCAAATCCTCTGCCTCACACCATCACGCTGTACGAAAAGTTCCGAACCGTCCCTAAACGTGCCTGAAAACGACATTCCTTCACGCACAACCTTGTCCGTAAAATAGACGACCTGTGCTGCTGTGGATGCAGCGAAATCCTTGACGGAGGCATCCGAACCGTTGAGAACCATCCAATCGGCTGTAGTCTGGTTTGCGGAAATCTTTTGCTTCGCCTCATGATAAGCAGACATCGTTCCATGTCTATCCAAATGATCGCGTGAAAGGTTGAGCACGACACTCACCAATGGATGAAAAGTAACTGTACTCTCTAACTGAAAACTGCTCGCCTCAACAACGACAATGTCCCGGTCTGTAAGGTTCTCGACCTCCGCTGCCAACGGTACTCCTATGTTTCCAGCGACACAGACCTTGGGAAACCTACCCCCTTCTTTTAACATAGCCGCCGTGAGCAGTGTCGTGGTGGATTTGCCTTTTGTTCCAGTAATAGCGACAATTGGTGCGGGACACATCCTTGCAGCAACTTCTAATTCTCCGAGAATTGGAATCTCCCGCGTCCGCGCGTCACACAAAATAGGAATATCCAGTGGCACGCCCGGGGAAACAACTATGAAATCAGCACCAGCGATGCATTCGCTTGGATGTCCTCCGAGATATTTTCGGATTTCGTTGGGTTCAGAGAACTCGTTGAGTCCTGCAATTTCCGCCGACAATGCTTCAGACGTGCGTGTATCTGTAAGGGTGACAAATGCTCCTCGTGCATGTAACAGTTTTGCAACGGCGACACCACTTCGATTTAAGCCAAAAACTGTAACATGTTTTCCCTGTAATTGCATCTCTTGTCCCAAGACTTAACAAGAAGAACTGTATTTCCCTATAAAACCGTTTATTTTATCTAAGTTTCAATGTACTCAAAGCTATCAAAACTAAGATAAATCCGACAACCCAAAATCGGATAACGACTTTGGATTCTTTCCACCCTGACAGCAGGAAGTGGTAGTGGATCGGTGACATCTTGAACACCCGTTTGCCAAATGTCCGGAACGACCAAACCTGAATAATAACCGACAGTGTCTCAGCGACGAAGATAGCACCAACGATTAGGAGCAAAAATTCCTGTTTGATAAGGACTGCGACAGTTCCGAGCGTTGCTCCGAGTGCTAACGATCCAGTATCTCCCATAAAGACCTGAGCAGGATGCGCGTTATACCATAGGAATCCGATACCTGCCCCTACTAACGCTGCACAGAAAATCGCTGTAACTTCTCCGCTTATTGGCAAGTGGAAAATGTTTAGATAGGATGCGATTTCGTTGTGGCTTGTCATATATCCTACTATGCCCAACGTCCCCGCAACAAAGAGCGTACATCCAATCGCCAACCCATCCATTCCATCTGTTAGATTGACAGCATTTGATGCACCAACTATCACCAGCGTCGCGAAAGGAATAAACAATATACCTAAATTAGGCTGTACCTCTTTGAAAAATGGCAGACTTAGCGTCGCACGTGTTACGACATCTCCGCCGTGCGCGCCCCCCCATTGATAGAGATATACCGCAATTGCTAACGCTCCCACAGCTTGAAGTCCAATCTTATGCCATCCACGAAGTCCTAACGATTGCTGTTTGACCAGTTTGTTATAATCATCTAAAAAGCCAAGCCCACCAAACCAAAGCGTTGTTAATACCATCAAATAGATATAAGGCTGGTCTAAACGTGACCAGAAAACTACTGATATCAGAACAGACACAATGATGAGAATTCCCCCCATTGTTGGGATACCCGCTTTGTTCTGATTTTCGGTATTTTGTTGGGCTTCTGCTACCTCCTCCTGAATATGTTCCCCGATGTGCAGCTGCTTTAACTTCTGTATCATGAAAGGACCCAAAACCCACGAAATGAGAAGTGCTGTAGCTGTCGCATAAATTGCGCGAAAACTAATATAGCGAAATATATTGAATGGTGAAAAGACTTCAACGAGGTTTTCATATATGAGATGGTAAAACATATTTCCCTACAAAAAAGCGATGGCATTTTTCAACAGCGCATTACGCTGACCCTCCAAGTTTTTCACCCTTTTTTAATTTAGTGAGACTCGCGCCCGCTTGGCTTAGGAGGTTCGTCGTGTAAGAATAAGTTAATGCATTTTTCTGAGCGTGCGCCTTAAATGCTAAATCAATAAGCTCAGATACAAGTTGTGGAAATTCAATGTCTTGATGGGTCCAGAGGTAGTAACTATACGAGCCGGGAATCGTGTTGATTTCATTAACATAAACGTTATGTTCTGTATCTACGAGAAAATCGATACGAGCGACACCAGCGCAATCTAAAACTTGAAATGTACGAACAGCAAGACCCTGTATATGTGACGTTAATTCTTCTGAAATGGGTGCAGGAATTTTGCGCTCCGCACCTGCCATACCAGAATTTCCCTCCTCTTGATGGATATATTTATCATCAAAACTGAGAAAATTAGTTTGCGTCACAGGTTGCTCACAAACAGAGGCAGTCGGCGCATCCATCCCCATGACAGCACAATTGATCTCAAGCGGATTCTCAACGGCTTTTTCGACAAGAACTCTACGCGAGTACTGTCCAGCAACTTCAGCAGCGGCACAAAGTTCAGTCTGATCTTTGACATGACTCACACCTATGCTTGAACCACTCATTGCAGGTTTGGCAAAAACGGGATAGGATAGCGTTGTATGTACCTCTTGAATAATCTCGTCCTGTCGTGTATCCCAATCGTGATGTGTCCAATACAAATACGGAAGCACAGGAAGGGCGTTCTCACTAAGAATTGCCTTCATCATGATTTTATCCATACCGACAGCAGAACCAACGACACCTGCGCCGACGTAAGGCAGGTTCATAAGCTCTAATAATCCTTGGAGCGTTCCATCCTCGCCATGCATGCCGTGTATTGCTGGAAAGACGACATCTATGGGAAGGGCTGTCCTTTTTTGAACGTTTCTGCCAAGCCAGTGCTTGCTGGTAATAACGAATCTCGGCTCAGGGTGAAATTCGATGGTAATTTTGTCAAAATCGGAAGGATGGGGCAGCGTTCCGTTAGTAAAAGTGGATAAGTCATGCATGGCATCGCCAGTTAACCATTCTCCGTCCTTTGTAATGTAAATTGGAATGACATGATGATTTTCTTGTAAGGCGAGGAAAACCTGATGTGCAGTTACGATTGAAACTTCATGTTCAGGTGTACATCCACCAAAGATAAGGGCTACATTGTGTTTTGACATTTTTTATCTGGTGCCTTTAGGCTGATTGAATAACGTTTCAGGAAGATTGTGAAATATATTTGTGAGACGGAATTTGGAAGCCAATATTAGGAGGCGACCCTTTCTTCATTATAGTTGTCCGGGAGGTCGTTCTCAAAAAGGACAACATCCCCTGACTGTACCCGTGTTGCTAAATGCTGTTTAACTTCCTCTAAGTTGAGCGCAACAATAATCTGCTGGCTCGGATATGCGGCGGCTTTCAAGCCATCTAAAATTGGGATAGTTCTTGTAGGTCCGACTAAAATGACCAGATCGCAAACATCGGCAGCGTGTTCTCCAAGTTTCTTATTTTCGTCGTATTCCTTTTCACCGAGTTCTACCATACCGGGTGTCACCAACACTTTTTTCCCATCGCCAATTTCGGTAAGCACCTCAAGCGCTGCCTTTGCACCGATGGGGTTGGAGTTGAAACTATCATCAATGATGGTTACACCACCGACACCCGCTGTCAACTGCAAGCGATGTGGCACAGGTTCAACATTCGCAATTGCCGCCTGAATTTCCTCAAGGGTCATCCCACATTCTATCGCAACTGCCATCGCGGCAAGAATATTGGACACATTATGTCTACCCAAAAGTTGTGTCCGAATCTCTACCTCGGCAGCATCCTGCACACCGGCAAGCACCTGAACCGTGAAAGCGAGTCCTTCATCGGTGTGCCGAATGTCCGTGGCAGTTAACTGGGCAGGTTCAGAAGTTGAGGTGATAGAAGATGGTTCTGTTGCGTAGCGTCGAACAGGATTACCGCCATTTTCTCTTTTATCAGCAAGTTCAGCACATATCTCGTTATCGCAATTGAAGACTGCGAGTCCACCGGGTGGCAGCGACTCAATCAGTTCATACTTTGTTTTTCTTATATTTTCTATGCTTTTAAACCGCTCCAAGTGTTGGGGACCCACAGCTGTGAGAATACCAATTTGGGGTGAGGCTAAATTGCACAATTCCCGGATGTCGCCACGTTTATAGGCACCCATTTCGACGATAAATATTTCGTGCCCGGCGGCAAGTTGACCCCGAATGACTTTGCAGATACCCATCGGCGTGTTATAACTATCGGGTGTCATCAAAGTATTAAATTTTTCGGACAAAATCCGATGCAAAATATATTTCGTACTCGTCTTGCCATAACTCCCTGTAATTCCAATGACCTTGGGACCCAATGTTTTGATTCGTCTTCTGGCAGAAAGAAGATACGCCTCATTTATGGTCCGTTCCAACGGATAGATAAGAAGATTAGCGATGATTAAATTGACAACGCTTACTTCACTAAACAAGAAGATGGCAACGCGCCATGGGCTCTCCTTCGCTGCGAGTACAATCCCCACTGCCAAACCTATAAGCAGCCCGATTGAAAGTCCGAACACCCGTTTCGCCCGTGCTGTGTAAACGAGCGGCTTTTTCGCCTCAACCTTTTTCCGCCGAGTAAGCATATAAACTTGGAATCCGCCCCAAGCGACGCACAACACAGAAAAAAGCCAAGTGGCGTGATATTGAGGATAAAAAACAGTGAAAACCAACAAACCACCAACAACGAGAACCTCTTTAATCTCAAAGCAGTTTCTCAGATGTTGACATATCCATCCCAGATATCGACCTGTCTTATACCCATCCAGTTGGAGTATATGAAGTCCACCTGCTGTTCTGACGACCGCCCTCGCTACACAAGTTAATGTCGCCAAGTAGAAAAGCATGGTGTTTAGCGTTTCCAAAGTCATTTTCCGTTTCCTTCTATCAACAGCAAACTTATCTATACGTTCGAGATTTTCAAGAAGCTCGCCACAATTCGGCAAAATTGTGGAAATTGGTCAAGATACGAAAAGTGTCCCGCCTCTTTTAGTACGACCAATCCCGCATCGGGTATTTCTTTTTCCATAATCTGCCCAAACGACACCGGTGTATCTTTATCGTCCTCACCCCAGATTAAGAGGGTAGATGCAGCGATGCGAGGCAAGAGCGCACGAAGGTCTTGGTTTACGACCTTCACAAGCGTGGCACGCATATCGCCAGCCTCTCGATAGTCCTTGGAGCCAGTGCGTTGAGACACCGCGTTCGCGAGGCGATTTCCATACCTTCCGCATTGCCGAAGCAATTTGCCTATTTTTGCTATACTTACGCGAAAATAGTATTTCGAGGTTCGAGGTGGCTTAATCCCCGCACTATCAACAAGGATGAGTTTATCCACTTTTTCAGGGTGCTCCGCTGAAAGGATGATTGAAATTCTACCGCCAAAGGAGTGTCCAATGAGGTGTGCCTTAGGGATGCAAAATTTCTCCAGAAAATCTGTGACAAACCGCGCATAATCGGATGTATTCCACGCTGTTGGAGGCATTTGGCTCATACCAAATCCCGGCAAATCCAGTGCGTAGACTTGGTGAGACTGTGCAAGCCATTCAAAAACCGGCTGGAAACTTGCGGCTTCTCCACCCCAACCGTGCAAGAGAAGAACTATATCGCCTTCCCCAGCAACCTGATATGAGATCTTAAGACCGTTAATCTCCGTATTTTGCATTTTCCGTCTACGTTCGATTTCTCTGTACAATCTGCCCTATCATTAAAATCGTGGAGGTATAGACTTCATATAAACTGGACAATCCCGCAACAAAGCGAATCACAGAGACTCCAAAATATCTGAAGCCACAATTCTGTCGTCAAAAGGAAATCTTTTGCCGTGAATCTCCTGATAATCTTCATGTCCCTTGCCTGCAATTACGACGACATCTCCCAATTTTGCTGTAGTGATAGCGTGATGAATGGCTTCACGCCTCTCCGAAACACACATATATTTTGCATCATGTGGCAAATTTGACACAATCTGTGAGATAATTTCATCAGGGTCTTCAGTGCGCGGATTGTCGGAAGTAATTACGCTATAATCTGCGATTTGGGTGGAAATATTTCCCATTTTGGGGCGTTTGCCGTTATCGCGATCACCTCCACATCCAAAGACAGAAATCAATTTGCCTTCCGTGATGTGTTTCGCGGCAGTCAGGATATTTTCTAAACCATCAGGCGTATGGGCATAATCAACGATAACAGCGAAATCCTGCCCGCGGTCTATGAGCTCAAACCGTCCAGGGACTACAGTAGCGGCAAGTCCTTCTTGAATTGCAGAGATAGAACAATTATAGCGGACTCCGACAGCAATAGCAGCGAGGGCATTGTAAAGATTATATTCTCCGATCAATCGGAGTTTTGCGGGGATACGCCCATCCGGGGTAAGTGCTGTAAACGCTAGCTGGCTACGAGAAAGTTCAATATCTTCGGCGCGCAAATCGGCACTGTCTCCGTGCCCATACATCAAACATCTTGAATCCGCACAAACTTGAGCGACGCGCTCCGTTACAGGCAAATCGCTGTTCAAAACCGCAACGCCTTCTTCTCCAAGCTGCTCAAAGAGCATGAGTTTCGCTTTGAGATAGTCTTCCATCGTCCGATGGTAATCAAGATGATCCTGCGTAAAATTGGTAAAGACAGCCGTATCAAAGGCAAGCCCAGCCAGCCTCTGGAGTGCCAGTCCTTGTGAGGAGGTCTCCATCGTAACGTATTCTACGCCTTCCTCAGCGAATTGTTTGAAGAGGGAATGGAGGGCGAAAGCATCAGGGGTTGTGAGGAATGCTGGCAGTTTTTTCTCCGCGCCGTGGGCATTCGTGTATCGGTGTCCAACTGTTCCGATGAGTGCCACTTTTTCCCCACTCGCCTTGAGTATCGCATATATGAGATGTGCTGTTGATGTCTTGCCGTTTGTGCCTGTAATACCAATGAGTTTAAGTTGTTTCGCGGGGTTTCCGTGCCAATTAGCAGAAAGCAAGGACATCGCACGTCGTCCATTAGGAACTTGGACGTATGTAATTTGCTTCGCTGGTGTTGTTAACGCTTCGATTCGCTTTTCACCGATAACAACCGCTGCTCCCCTTTGAATCGCATCTGGAATGAAGGTATGGCTGTCAACGTTGATACCCTGGTAACAGACAAAAACATTACCAAGTTTGACCTCTCGATTATCGCTGACAATGCCAGTGACATCAGTGTCAAGCGATCTGGTGCTGGCAGTAATGTTCATCCCTTGGAGCAGCTCGAGAAGATTCACAGTTCGCCTCCTTCCACAGTGAGACCCTGTGTTGTGTTTTCCTTTGTTGCAACTGGTGTATATTTGGGAGTTTTCTGAATTTGCGGATTGAAAAACTCAGTCTGCTTTAAGTATTGCACCGTTTGCGTCGCAACTGCCTGAAAAAGCGGTCCAGCGATCTGTCCACTGAAGCGTGCGCCTGTCGGTTCATCAAGCATGACTATTATTGAAATTACAGGGTTCTCGGCTGGTAGGAACCCCATAAAGGACATAATTTCTTTGCCAAGGTATCCTTTACCGTTTGGTTCAGCTTTTTGTGCTGTACCGGTCTTTCCTGCCACACGATACCCTTCAACACTCGCTCGTCGCCCACTTCCCCCTTCAACAACGCCAACAAGTATATCTGCCATTTGTCGTGCTATTGCTGGCTGCAGGACTTGTCGAACTTCAATCGGGTATACTTTTTTAATTACTTTTCCCTTACTATCCTGAATTTCTCGCGTGATATATGGACGGAGCAGCTTACCATCATTTGCGATGACATTTAATGCGCTCACCATTTGAAGGGGCGTTACCATAATCCCCTGCCCGAAAGGGACTGCGCCCAGAGAATGGGTATCCCAATACTTGACGGCATAAAGGCTACCGCTATGCTCATAAGGCAGATCAACACCCGTTGTTTTCCCAAAGCCGTATCTTTCAATGTAAGCACCAAAGCCTTCATGTCCCAACTGCTTCACAACTTTAATCATCCCGATATTACTTGACTTTTGGATCACCTGTTCCAGCGTTAGCCACCCTTTTGCCGAAACATCACGGATAACCCTACCGTTTGAAAGTCGATACCGTCCATGCTCACAAAAAACCGTTGACTCAGAGGCCATAATGCCTTCATTGAGTACAGCAGAGGATGCGACAATTTTAAAAATCGATCCGGGTTCATACGCGAACCAAACGCCTATATTCCGTTTGGCTTCTTCACTTGCTTGTGCGTAGGTGTTTAAATCGTAAGTTGGGTAACTTGCAAGTGCTAATACCTCTGCGGTTTTCGATGCTAAGACGATGACTGTCCCGCGCGGCGCATTCCACTTCTTACAAGCTGCTGCCAACTCCTTTTCGGCGACATACTGAACGTATTCGTCAAGGGTTAAAACAACACTATATCCGTAATCACTGGTAGAGTCCCCATCTGTAAGTAAATTTATCGGCTCGTTGCGAGCCAATGCTGCACGATGAGCGGCTTGTCGTGCCTGTGCGTTTAACAGATAATTGTTATACTGGTATTCAATTCCCTCACCCATATTCTGATCGTTAATATGACCAATAACTTGGGAGGCAAGTGAACCCTTAGGATAGGCACGCTTCTGTTCGACTTCGTGTTTTATACCACGAATATCTTTCTCAATTGCGCGAATCTCATCAAGTAGCCCGTAATCCAAGTCCTTCTTCAGCCATACAAACCGTTTATCCTTACGACGGAGTTGGGAAAGCAGTTCTGACTCGGAGACTCCTAAAACCGGTGCCAACCTTTGCGCAGCTTCAAGCGGATCCGTCTTCATATACTTTGGATCGGCATAGACGGATAAACTATGGCGGCTCAGTGCCAAGACATTCCCGTGCCTGTCCAGAATTTTTCCACGCTTTATCTCTGCAGTGCGTGGAGAAAGCCAGTCCCTTTCAGCTGCTTCTCGATGTGAATCATTATCAGCGACCTGAATTCTAAACAATTTGCCAACTAATAGTAGAAATCCGACCTGCATCAGAATAAGTGTGAAAACAAGGCGACGTATAGATAAATGCGAATTATTTTTTTTGTTTCTCATATCAAACACTAAATCAAGACCTTCTTGAGCATTTTATATCATATAGAAAAAAAAATCGAAATTATTGGTCCCAAATTATCTGTGAGGTTTCAGTAGGTTCAACCATTCCGAGTTCGGTTGCGATTTTCCTGATTCTCTGAACAGACGTCAACGTCGATTGTTCCAATTCAAGTCGATAAATTTCATCCTGAATCCGATGTTTCTGTCTTTCATAGACAGGCTGACGTTGTAAAGCGACCTTCTTGGCGTAAGACGAAAACCAAATGCTTCCAGCAAAAGTGCAAAAGGACAGCACCAACAGTGTATAGACTAATGGAAATCCTTTTTTCGGTTTGGGTTCCTCAGATTTTGTAATACGTGCGGAATGTTGATCTGATATCTGCATTTATTTCGCTTTTTAATCGAGATTACAGGCGTGGACGTTGTTCCTATCTTTTGCTTCACTACAATATTACTGCTCATCTGCATCTAATATACAGTTACTTGGGTGAGAATCCCCTATTTTTTTAACGTTGAATTCCATAATTAAGGTACATTTTTTCAATTATGTCAACCAGTAGCACTTGTTTTTATCATTTCAGATTGCAATTTGCGCGCCACACGCAATTTAGCACTTCTTGCCCGTGGATTGTGCCGTATCGCAGACGCATCTGGAACAACAGGACGCTTCGTAAGAATCTGTAAAGACGGTTTATGTTCACAAATGCAGATCGGAGTTTTGGGCGGACAGATGCACGCCCTCGCGCCGGTCCGAAATCGCTGTTTGACTATCCTATCCTCAAGCGAATGAAAGGCAATAACACAGAGACATCCACCCGGTTTCAAAAGCGAAATGGCAACATCTAAACCGGCTTCAAGATTTTCCAACTCCCTATTAACATGAATCCGAAGTGCCTGAAACACACGAGTAGCTGGATGAATTTTGGATCTCTTCTGAGGAACAACATTTTTGACAATTTCTGCGAGATGCGTTGTTGTAGTTATCGACATCTGCTGCCTTGCCTCAACAATTCGAGCAGCAATCCGTCTCGCGAATCTCTCCTCGCCATACCGCTTAAAAATATCAGCCAAGGTGTCTATCGTACTATTGTTGACTACCTGCATAGCTGAAGGCGCGATTTCTTGATTAGCATCTAACTTGTGCTCGGTCCCCATACGCATATCCAAGGGACCAGCATGGTTAAAACTAAATCCTCGGTGTGGCGTATCAAGTTGTAATGATGATACTCCTAAGTCAAGTAGGATACCGTCTACGGCATCAATTGAGTAGTGCTCAAGCAAGACCTGCATCTTTGCGAAATTGCCGTTAATGAGACGACCTCGATCCTCAAAAGGCTGTAACCTCTCTTTGGCAATCGTGAGTGCTTCAAGATCCAAGTCGATTCCGATAACGCGTCCATTGGGAGCAGAGGTATTTAGGATAGCGTAACTATGCCCGCCTAACCCGACAGTGCCATCTACATAAACACCATCAGATTGAGGTTTGAGATAATCAAGTACTTCATCACATAAAACAGGTATATGCTGCTCATCCATAGTGTGTCTCAATATCCACAATATGTCTCAATATGATATTGTCTATAAAAACTATAGCAAGAAACATGCCAATTATTTTCTGCTCCTGCTTGATGTTAGACATCTATCCGATTTCGATAGATAGCCGACACAAGTTCCATTGTTTTAACTGCATCAGCAAAACAGGAGATTGGCTGCTTGTCTTCCTGAATAGAATCCACAAAATGCCGACTCTCACCATAAAATCCGTATCTTCTATGTGCCGCGTCAGAACCGGCTGCTTCCTCAGGTGTGATTTCGGTTATGCCTTCGGGGGTGTGAAGGACCGCACGTCCACCAGCATCTGGATTTACATAAGCGGAAATCTCACGCGCGTGCATCTCAAACGTATGAATGCGCCCACCAACTGCCCAGTTGGTGCAAAGGTACCCAGAAGCGCCACTCGCAAATTTAACGATCGCGTTGAAACTATTTTCTCGATCAGAATAGAAACTATTGATGTCGCTTGCCACGGCTTTCACTTCACCGCCACCGAGCCATCGAAGCGCATCCACAGCATGGATCGCATCGCATGTCAAAACGTCTATCACACCATCGTAATAAAGGGCACCCGGCGTGTTTTTATGAAAAGTTGACATACACTGGATAATCGGACCGCGTTCCTCAACCATCGCCTTAACCTTTCGTAAGAGCGGAATAAAGCGACGATTAAAGCCCACCATTGTTTTGCATCCGTTTTTTTCTGCAGCGCGTGCCATCTCCTTCGTCTGATGGAGCGTAACACCGGGCGGTTTCTCTATAAAGACATGGTGTTGCTGTGAAAGACAGTGAATAACAAGTGGGAACAAGTGTTGAGGTGGCATGAGGACATACACAGCATCCGGACTCGTCTTTTCAAGCATCTGCTTATAGTCTGTGAACGTCCGCTCAATTTCAAAGCGTTCTGCTGTTGCTTGAAGTTTTGAGGGCACTAAATCACACAATCCAACAAGATTCACATCTTGGCATTCCCTGAGCGATGGGTAGTGAACACCATTCGCCATCCCACCCGCACCGACTAACGCAATATTGACTTTGCTCATTTGAAGCCTCCTAAATCGTCATTTCTTGCTTGTATCCTATAGGAAAAAGTGTTAAAATTCAATCAACTTCTAAACATCATCCATATCTATCAAAGGACTCAATAACCACAAGCAATGCCATGGATCCTATCAAATTAGAACTCTATAAAAATATGCTAACCTCGGTTGCGGAGGAGATGGGTGTAACGTTACAACGCACGGCATTTTCACCCAACATCAAAGAACGACTCGATTTTTCATGTGCGGTATTTGACGACACAGGCAAGATGGTCGCGCAAGCTGCACATATCCCAGTGCACCTCGGCTCTATGCCACTCTCGGTTCTCGCTGCGATTGCGCACACCGAGATGGCACCCGGTGATATGATCGCTCTCAATGATCCGTATCGTGGTGGCACCCATTTACCAGATATTACGCTTGTCGCACCTGTCTTTTCGGACGATAACGAAAAAGCTACAGAAAATCGACCTATCTTCTTTGTTGCGAACCGCGCACATCACGCAGATGTCGGCGGCATGAGTCCAGGCTCAATGCCGATTGCAACAAGCGTAATTCAGGAAGGCATCCGTATTCCACCTGTCAAACTCATTCGTGGTGGTGATCTGAACACCGATCTCTGGGAATTAATCCTCGCGAATGTACGCACCCCTGAAGAACGCCGTGGCGATATAGAGGCACAACTCGCCGCCAATCGCGTCGGCGAGCGTCGCTTACAGGAAATGGTAACCAAATATGGAACGGCAGAGATGACTGCCTACATGGAAGAATTGCGCGCCTACGCAAGCCGAATGGTGCGTGCACGCTTACGGGAAATTTCAGATGGTCGCTACCTATACGCAGATGTGCTCGACAACGACGGCATAATTGATGAACCGATTGAAATCCGCGTCGCGATTGAAATTGACGGTGACACTGCAGTCGTTGACTTTACTGGAACAGCCCCACAAGCACGAGGTTCCATCAATGCAATTTACGCCATCACGCTTTCGGCAGTCTTTTACACCTTCCGATGCATCGCAGGTGCAGATGTCCCCGCTAATGCCGGTTGTTTAGAACCAATTCAGGTCATCGCACCAGAGGGAAGCGTTGTGAACGCTAAGTTTCCGGCAGCGGTTGCTGGGGGAAATGTCGAAACATCGCAGCGCATTGTTGATGTCCTACTCGGTGCCTTGGCACAAGCCTGTCCGGATCAGATTCCTGCCGCGAGTTCTGGAACGATGAACAATCTCACAATCGGAGGCTATGATGTTTCCCGCGGAAAGGAATTTACCTACTATGAAACAATTGCGGGTGGGATGGGTGCGCGCCCGAACCAAGACGGAATCGACGCAATTCATACGCACATGACCAACACGATGAACACCCCCATAGAGGCAATTGAGACGAACTATCCCATGCAGGTGGTACAATACGCGATCCGACACGGAACAGGCGGTGAGGGAAAATTCAGCGGCGGGGCAGGTGTTGTGCGAGCACTGCAGATACTGACAGATGCCGAGGTTACAATCCTTTCAGAACGTAGAACGCGAGGTCCCTACGGTTTGCAAGGTGGAGCATCTGGGGAGCCGGGTAGCAACGTTCTCATCTCTGACGGAGAAGAACACCCGTTAGCGGGTAAAGCGTCTATTTCTACCCGCAAAGGCAATATCATTCGGATAGAGACCCCTGGTGGTGGTGGATACGGGAACAAGGGAACAGCATAAAAAACTTGAGTTGAGAATAAGCCGGATTCTGTATGTGATGATCATTCATCTGGGATGGATGTTACCATCCACCTCAAGCGGTTACCTGGGGACGAGACGGGCACACCTGTATGTGTCCCACATTTACCTTGCTCCAGATGGGGTTTACCAAGCTCCATAAGTCACCTTATGGACTGGTGCGCTTTTACCGCACCGTTTCACCTGTACAACGCTTTCAGACGTTGTAGTCTACTCTCTGTTGCACTTTCCATAGCGTCGCCGCTCCTGGGGGTTACCCAGCATCCTGCCCTACGGAGTCCGGACTTTCCTCATCCCGATTGTAAAACTACATTCGGGACGCGACCATCTACTCAACTCAAGCCCTTTTATTATACCCCACTTTTTAACTAAAGGCAATGAAATCGAATAGTTATTAGTTATAAGTAACCCAAGTTGCTACTTGTAAATCCATGGGATATCCTTTATAGTGTTTTTATCGCAAAAAAACAAAAGGAGCATCCCATGGACTTGACTATTGTAGCAGTTTATACGATTTGTGACGATCTTTTAATCTCACTGGGACATCAAGACCATCAACAAGCAAAGATGTCCGATGCTGAAGTTATGACCACAGCACTTGTTGCTGCGAGATATTTCGCAGGGAATCAGCAAACCGCTTGCGCTGCCTTGAAGACGCTCGGATATATCCCAAATATGTTGGGACACTCGCGCTTCAATCGGCGGCTGCATCGGAACAACTCTTTGGATAAAGGTAGCAACTTGGGTTATAATAGACACAGGAAGGTGAGAGATCACCTCCGTGTTGAGGACACTAAGATCACAGAAGCTGGCAGAGGTGTCTCGCCCTGAATATCAATGCCTATCAACCGAAGAGCCACCTCGTTCGGTGGACGGATATAATTCTCTCTGAGATCTAACGCCGGTATCAAAACGCTTTCCTCTATCCGCAAATAATACGTTTTGCAATCACAAAAATGACACAAACCGTCCTGCCGTAAGGACCTCTTGCACGACAAACAGCGATACACCTTTCCTAAGCTCATTGCCTTCTGAAGCAGTGAATCGGTCATATCAGCATCCAGCAAATACGGCATCACCACCATAGAAGTCCTATCGGGATTCGTATAACAGATGAAATCTGTCACAACGCCACACGCTGCACACCGCGGATTGGAAAACGAGAGGTTGGCATCACAGAGCAAGCAAGAAAGCTCCTGCCGTCGCTTCACCGCCGCTTCCTTCAGCAGCTGCAATTCCTGATAGCGCAGCCCCGCATTTGCAACTACGATTTGATGCGGATTCTTGAAAAGGCTCCGACTGAACGATGGAATATTCTTCATCCCAAAGCTCCCTGTTCTGCTGCTTTATGCTCATCGGACGTGATGACACTAAACCTCTGTAACTTCGCCATTTCGTGCCTCATTGATACAATCTTCTTTTATCAATTGTATCGTATTCAGGCAATAAAGGCAACCGAATCCTGACCCTTCGCAAATGTGCGAAGCCTCACCGGGACATGTTGATCCAGAGTCGTGAAAGACGTGGTATAATTTCAGAGAATACGCTATACTATCTTTATGAAAAACAACACGCTCAGACAACCGGCAGCCGAGACAACGGACTTACCACATCAAAGATTTGATATAGTTGCCAAAGATGTCATTGACACCTTCCCAGAAGATATGCTTGGGTTTCTCATGGAGGGGTGGGATATTGAGTTTCTCGAACATCTCGATAGTGAATTGACGACCGTTGAAACCCGACAGATGGATAGCCTCATAAAAGTGCTGCTTGATGGTGAAGAGATCTTGGTGCATTGTGAGTTCCAAACGACGGACAGCACGCATGCGGACATGGTACAACGTACCATTGACTATCTGGGTCGGTGCTATGGACGTTATGGGCTTCCAATCTTTTCACATGTCATCTACCTACGTCCGAATGCGGGTAGAAACGATCCGGGCGGTTATGTTCAAGATATAGCGGGATATCAACTCATTGTGAGGTATAAGGTGATTCGTCTCATCGAAGTCGATGGACAATCGGTGCTTGAGACACAACAGCCGGGTCTGATGCCGTTTTGCCCCTTGATGAAGCCACCTGAAAACATTGACGCCCTGACGTGGCTGAATCAATGTGTCGAAACAACCAAATCACTCTCTATCGACGCACCGACCCGCAATAACTTGCTTTTAGAGATGTGGGTGATGAGTGGGTTGATACACGACTCAGATGCCATTGCGCATCTTTTCCCGGAGGATATTATGCAAGAATCATCGGTTTATCAAGACATTACACAAAGAGCGAGAGCAGAAGGCATTGAGCAAGGCATCGAACTCGGACGCAAAGCGTTTGCCATTGAGAGCATACTCGAACGCTTAGAGACTCGTTTTCAGGCAATACCCGCTGCCGTAAAGTCCGCACTTGAAGCCATTGATGACACACAACGGCTCAAAGAACTCTATCACGAGGCATCAGAAATGGAAACCCTTGCCGCCTTCATTGAGAAGTTGTAAGCCTATCCACAAGAGGCTTCGCAAATTGACGAAGCCTCAAACTGACGTGTTCATGTCGCGATGGAAAGACGTTAATTTTCGTATAAGGCTGGCTTTAACGGCAAGTTTACCATTCTGTTGAATGGAAAATATATAAAAGTTGAAAAAAAGAGGCGCGGTTTTCACCGCGCCTCTAATCAATTGAAACAAAAAATTAGGAACAACCACTCGTCGCGCCACAATTCGCACAGCGATAGCAGACACCACTTCTCACCATAAGGGCACCGCATTCAAGGCACGGCGGTGCATCTGCGTGCTGAAGCACAACCTGTTTCTCACGTGCTTCACGAGTCATCCAAGAATCCGTGTCACCGTTGCTTCCGTGTCCAAAGGGATGCAATTCTTCAGGCGGCACCATCTGATCCTCCATTTCAAGCATGTCGGATTCTTCCTGTGGTTCCTGCTCAAGAAACTGTCTACCGAGCCACCGGAAAACATAGTCCATAATCGACTTTGCCATCGGAATATCCGAATTAGCTGTGAAGCCATAGGGTTCAAATCGGACGTGGCTGAACTTATTAACGAGCGATTCTAACGGCACACCATACTGCAATGCAATAGAGGTAAGGATCGCAACAGAATCCATTAATCCAGAGATGACTGACCCCTCTTTGCTCATTCGGAGAAAGACCTCACCAGGACTACCATCTTCATAAAGTCCAACGTGTATATAGCCCTCATGACCGGCAATGCTAAATTTGTGCGCTATAGCCTGCCGCTCGTCCGGTAAACGTCGTCTTGCAGGTCCCCCGGCTGCTATATCAGATGTATCCTGTAACGCGACATCGGTAGCCTCGCCCTCCGAATCCTGTTGGCTTCGGGTCGAGAGGGGTTGACTGCCTTTGCTACCGTCGCGATAAACGGCGAGACATTTAACCCCGCGCCGCCACGCTTCAACATACAAAGTCTTGATGTCATCTACCGTCACATCGTGCGGGACGTTGACAGTTTTCGAGATAGCACCAGAAATAAAGGGTTGCACAGCAGCCATCAATTTTAGCGGTCCCATGTGATTGATATAACGCGTTCCGTGTTTACCACACTGGACAGCACAATCGAAAACAGGATAGTGAATTGGTGAGAGATGCGGTGCTCCTTCAACCGTGCCTGTTCCGCAGATAACTTCTTCAGCGGTATTAATCTCATCCTCGGTAAATCCGAGTGTAGAGAGGAGATTAAAACTGGGATGCGCGGCTTCTTCTTCAGTTATACCTAACCGTTCCAAGCATTCGTCGCCCAGAAAACCAGGGGCAAAAGCGAGATTTAAGTCGAATGAACTCGGTAGTGTCTCTGCAACGCGAGCGATCTCTTTCTGTGTGAAACCTTTGCCTTTCAGCGTTTCAGGATTGATGTGGGGAGTTCCCTCAAAGGTCCCTGTTCCTACCAGATACGTAATAATCGCCTCTGTCTGTTGGAGTGTATAACCGAGGTTATGTAAGGCATCGCGGACACTCTGGTTTACGATCTTCATGTATCCGCCGCCAGCAAGCTTCTTGAATTTGACGAGGGCAAACTCCGGTTCAACGCCGGTTGTATCACAATCCATCAGGAAGGAGATAGTCCCTGTCGGTGCGATAACACTGATTTGAGAGTTTCGATAGCCCCACTGCTCCCCTTTTTCAAGACAGACATCCCAATCAGCCTTCGCCGCGTCCAAAAGATCTGGTGGACATGCAGACGCATCAATATCGTAGGCAGCATCACGGTGCAGCTGCATAACACCTAACATCGAATCGCTATTTTCGGCATAGCCATCAAAAGCACCGACGCTTTTAGCGATCTCCGCGCTGGTCTGATACCCGCGCCCACTCAGGATAGCAGTAATAGCACCCGCATAAGCACAAGCCTGTGCACTGTCGTAAGGAATGCCTAAACGCATCAAGAGGGCACCCAAATTAGCATAACCGAGTCCCAGGGGACGATACTCGTGTGAACGTTGTGCAATCCTTTCGGTTGGATAGGAAGAAAGACTCACTATAATTTCCATCGCAGTGATAAACACACGAACCGTCGCGCGGAAACCTTCAACGTCAAAACTGTCATCATCTGCCAAGAATTTAGCAAGGTTAATGCTGGCGAGGTTGCAGGCGGAATCGTCTAAGAAAAGGTATTCACTACACGGGTTACTTGCATTAATCCTACCCGTATTTTTACATGTATGCCACTTCTGAATTGTACTATCAAATTGAACGCCAGGATCTGCGCAAGCCCATGCAGCATAGGCGATCTTCTCCATCAACGTTCTGGCATCATACTCATCGGCGATCTCACCGCTTGTGCGATATGTAGTTTTCCAAGAATCTCCCTGCAGGTAAGCGTCCATGAAGTCATCTGGGATCCGCACAGAGTTGTTGCTATTTTGTCCGCTTACAGTACTATACGCTTCACCATTGAAGTCAGCGGGGTATCCTGCGGCGATGAGTGCCTTTGCTTTATCTTCTTCCCTTAACTTCCAGTCAATGTAGTCAGCAATTTCGGGATGGTCCATGTCGAGGATAACCATCTTGGCTGCGCGTCTCGTGGTGCCCCCCGACTTAATACTGCCTGCCCATCGATCAAAGCCTTCAAGAAAAGAGAGAACCCCGGAACTCTCACCACCACCAGAAAGGAGTTCACCTTTAGCACGAACCTGACTAAAATTAGACCCTGTCCCGCTGCCGTATTTAAAGAGCCGGACTTCGGATCTCTGGAGCTCCAACATGGAGTCCAGAGAATCATCAACACTTTGAATAAAGCAGGCGGAATTTTGCGGGTGTTCATACGCATTGGTAGTGGCTTTAACTTCCTGTGAGTCCGTGTCCCAATAGTAGTTTCCACCGCCGCCCTCAATACCGTATTCATGCCACAAACCACAGTTAAACCAGACAGGTGAGTTAAAGGCACCGCGTTGTGTGACGAGGATATGCGTCAATTCCATCTCAAACGTCTGAGCGTCTTCTGGGCTTGCAAAATAACTGCCGAATTCCTCTCCTGCGCGACGCAGGGTGCGCGCGACACGGGTAACCAACTGACGAACGCTGTCCTCGGATTCTGCTTCCGTGCCAGCAACACCCGCTTTTCGGAAATATTTTGACGCCGCGATATCCGTTGCGAGTTGCGTCCAGTTCGCTGGCACTTCAACCTGCTCTTGTTTGAAGATGGTATCGCCTTTTTCATTATAGATGACTGCGTCTCGACGATCCCACTCCAAAAAGTCGTAGGGATGAACACCAGGGGTTGTAAAATGGGGCGTAAAGGTGAGTCCTGTCCGATCACCCTTGTTAGAATGCTTCGGAACTGCCGTCTCTCCCTCTACCTCTTTAGGATTATCGACTGCCATATTTACCTCTCTTTGGTTATCGACCCTATAAAAAAGAAGCGATAACCAATTTATGATGATGAGTGCCTAACAGCACGCCTATTATTATAAAAATCTTTCCAGTTATGATTAATTTTCTTCAAGAATAATTCGGTGATAACGTTTCTTGCCAGCGCGGAGAAGTAGGGCATCCGCCTCAAGCAGACTTGTATTGACCACTGTATCTATCGCACGGTACTGTTTCTCGTTGATGTAGGCACCCCCCTGCTGAACAAGTCGCCGCGCTTCGCTACGCGAATTCGCCAATCCGACTTCATGGAACAACTCCATGATTGGAATACCACTCTCAAATCGTTCAGAAGCGATAGCCGAAGTAGGCATTGCGACCTCATCAAGGTTACCGCCACCAAATGCGGCACGCGACGCTGCTCGCGCTTTGTCCGCTTCCGTTTTCCCGTGTGCAAGTTGTGTGACTTCGTATGCGAGAACCTCTTTTGCTTCTCGAATCGCTTCATCTTTTAAACTCCCGAGTCGCCGAACCTCGTCCATCGGAAGAAAAGTAAAATACGCCAAGAATCGAGAAACATCACGATCGTCGGTGTTAATCCAGTATTGATAAAATTCGTACGGTGATGTCCGCTCAGCATCGAGCCAGACTGCTCCACCTGCGGTTTTTCCCATCTTCGCACCGCTCGCTGTTGTGAGCAGCGGAAAAGTGATTGCGTGTACCCGCCCGCCTTCGACCCGGCGAACGAGATCTACACCCGCAAGGATATTCCCCCACTGGTCGTCCCCACCGAGTTGGAGACGGCACTCATATTTTTGAAAGAGACACAAATAATCGTAAGCTTGAAGTAATTGATAATTAAATTCGAGGAATGAAAGCCCGAGTTCACGTTCGAGCCGTTGCCGATACCCTTCGGCACGAATCATCTCATTAACTCGGAAGTGTTGACCAATGTCGCGCAAAAATTCGATATAATTTATAGAAAGTAGCCAATCAGCGTTGTTGAGAAACCCGCCTGCTTCCGAGGCTGTTTGCGGATTATCAACACCTGCTACCCCATTATCCAGATTTAAGTAACGTTGTAGCTGCGCGAGGATCCCTTTACCGTTGGCTCCTATTTGCTCCTGCGACAACATCGGACGCATCTCCGTCTTATCGGTAGGATCGCCAATCATTGTCGTGCCGCCGCCGATGATTGCGATTGGTTTATGCCCAGCGCGTTGCAGATGTGCCATCGCCATTATAGGAACGAGACTCCCGACATGCAGACTCGTCGCCGTCGCATCAAAACCGACATAGTAGGTAACCTGTCCTTCCGATAGAAGGTGGGCGACCTGTTCCGCATTCGTAGTCTGTTTGACAAACCCGCGCTCGTTCAGGGCTTCAAAGACGTTGTGCATTTCTTATCCTGTTTTAGTTATTGTTTATTTTTACTCTATAAAGAATTCGGTAGGTGTGACTCACATCGCGATACTGAAAATCTACAAACTTTACCCTATAACGCGCCGTTTGCAGACCTAATATACAAGGGACACAATCGGGAATTTGATAGCAAATTTATGCTTATAATCTAATGCGGAAAATTAGGAAAATTATTTTTCAACGAAATATCCTTGCCAAAATATTATATAAAATTTTAATAACACTGACAAGTATTTTTTTAGACTTTTGACGTTATTTTTAATATTCAAGATTAATCAGAAACAAACTTGGCGGAGAGATAAACTTATGTTGCAATAGACAAATATGAACCTCTCCATAAACCGCGCTTCAGATGCCAAAAGGGTTTAAGCCACTTTCAGGTAGATGCCGATTCCAAGATTGAAATCGGCATTACCCCAGTTACAAAAAACTGTGCTTATTCCTCATCATCTTCGGCGTAAGAATGTCCACTGAAGATTGCACGTACCTGTTTCGCTGTTTTCGGACCGGAGAGCAACTTGCCAATCCGATCGCCTTCTTCCTCAAGCAGCGCCTTGACATTCGTCAGCACTGCTTCGAGTTTGTCACCCGGAAACTTACACGCACCATTCTCATCCATGTGGATAATCTCACCGGGTGAGACATCCATACCCGCTATTGAGACTGGAACGTTGACAGCTTGAACCGCCATTGCACCGTGCCCAGGACTGATACCGCTTAACAGATACTGAAATTCCATGGGTCGAATTTCATCAATATCACGTGAGGGTCCGTTTGAGATCGCGCCGAGACAACCGATCGCCTTCATCGCCGCTGTCATGTTACCACCTGCTAAGCCGACCTTATTCGCGAATTCAGGTGGAAACTTCTGCTGAAATGCCAGAATTGTCGGTTGCTCAGAGGCACCTAACGCATCAATGACATCCATAAAGGAAAGCTCGGAATAGTTCGGATCCGGTACACCGTAGACACATGTCACCGCATATCCAGCAACAGCACCGAGGTCAGGGTACATACAACGGATAGTTGTATCTGTATACCAATTCTCTGTCCACGGATTGTAAAGCCCAAGACAGAGAGGATTCCCCGGATAGGTAGCAACGACATTCGTGATCGAGGGTGTATCATACTTGCGGAGTTCTGCCAACATTTCCTGTTCTGTTAATGCCATAATGAATTTTTTCCTTTTCCCAGTATTTAGCTACTGCAGCGATGCAAGATATAGGTCGTTAGACAGGCATTGTTCTACCGGCGTATGCACGTCCGATGCGTGCGGCTTCTTCGCCGCCACCGGTGACCCGTACACCCTCGTCAATGCTCGCCTCAATTGTATCAGGTGACGTGCTTTCCAAAAACTGAATACCAGCGGATTTGCAAGCCGCATAGACGCGATTCCGAGCATCTTCTAATTCCTGCGGACGTGGACTCGGCGGGTTCATGTAACCAAACGACATACTCATATCGCCAGGTCCCCACTCGGCAAAGGCAATTCCGGGGACCTGCGCCGTAATTTCAACGTTCGCTAATGCGCGCTTATTTTCAAATTTGAGTCCGAGGAAAAGTTCGCCTTTGGGGTTCAAGGGCCAAGGATCAGCAACCTCAAGGTATTCGTTAGCGGAAATGCCCCAGATAGGTGCAGCGGAGCCTTGTCCTGCGGATCCACGCCTTCCAACATCTAATTGCGTACCAACGCCAATTGTCTGGAACGGGTAGCGGCATGCCTCAACAAACGCCTTGACCGCCTCTGGAGATTCAGCGTGGCAAAGCAGCAGACCGTGCACGCCACGTGCAAGGAGTTGCCGCATCTGCCAACCGTTGGCGCGAATCACATCTGCGCTGATACCATCTACGGGTAACTCAACAACAACAGCTGGGGTTGCATGCCCACTATTTGTCGGTCCTCCATCAAGGAGTCCACGCATGAAACTATCCAATCCAGCAAGATCGAAACTCCCGTGCTCCATGCCGACGTTGATATAGTCTGCCCAGGTTTTTGACATTGCGCGGCCTGCATCATAGTTCAAATCCGCGCCTGTGTGACTGCCAGTGTAGAAGACAGGCAGATCGTTTTCCAGTAATTCGATCGCTTTATTAATGCGTTTTGGCATTCCAATTCTCCTTCTAACTAACGTGTAACATGCAAAAAGAGGTCAATTACTTCTAAGCCATTTTTCAAAAACTACATTTTGAATTGTATCTAAGATATAATAATCTGTCAAAGAAATTATTTAAGAAAACAGAACATTATAGAAACAGAGGATTTTGAAATTTCTTGACAAATCTGCGGGTTTTGGATAATCTAAAAATAAATCACACACTAAATTTCTTCAAGGAGTCATCAATACCGTGAGAGCACTTGTCGTCAAATTATTGCCAGATAACCGACGTGAAAAAGTAGTTGTTACCGATTGGAAAGAGCCTGCGCCACCCATCGGGAACGAGGTGTTGTGCCAAGCAGTCTTTACAGGACTCACCAACGGAACAGAACGGAATCAACTTATTGGCGGTAACTATTCAGCCTCCAATGAACGGCTGCCGACCACCGATGGGTACCAGAACGTCGGTAGAGTTATCGAAACCGGACCGGACGTGACGAAACTTCAAGTAGGCGATCTCATCTATGCCAGCGTGAACCATGCCGAGCGATTTACCATTCCAGAAGATGGACTCCTGCTAAAATTGCCAGAAGATGTTGACCCAGGCGAGGCAGCTCTTTTTGGTATCTCTGGTGTAGCGATGCACTGCTGCCGCCGAGTTGATCCGCGTATTGGCGAAAAAGTGCTTATTGTCGGACAGGGATGCATTGGTATGTTCGCTGCACAGATTATTAACGCCATGGGTGCCCGCGTCACAGTCTGCGACATCGAAGAATCCCGCTTAGAACAGATGCGTCAACTCGGTGTAGCGGAACAGGTGTTCAATACAAGTGGCGACGGTTGGGAGACACAAATCCAAGATGGAGAATTTGATGCTGTCATGGACTTTGCTGGTGTTCCTGACATGGTTACACCGATGATCCACGCTTGCAAAGTCCGAGGACGCATACTCTTAGTTGCCGGACGGTTCGATGTCAATTACACTTTTAACGTCGGACAACATAAAGAGATTAGCATCCTTCAGTGTAGTCACTTCACTTGTGATGATTTGGAAAATCTCTGTCGATTGCTCCGCCAAGGTTCTGTGAAGATTGCTCCGTTGATTCGACACCGTGTGAGCGTTAATGAGGCACCGCAATTATATCGACTGCTCCGCGATGAACCGATGCGTTTGTTGGGTACGGTATTTCAGTGGGAATAGGATTAGATTTTACCGTTCAACTTATCACTAACCAAGGGTAGGGACGGGATTTCATAAGAGATTACCATCCCTACAGAACCTCCACATCGCCATACAAAAACCGCTCTATCCACACCACCCTTGCCATTCAAGACAATCCGCAATTGAGAAAAATGCTTAAAACGCGATAGCCCCGCCTAATCCCTATTATTTTTAATTCGGTTAACAACTTCAAGAGACTTCACTGTCCTTCAGGTGAAAATTCAGTCTTTTCTCAGCCTTTCCGAAATTATGCACCCTTCCTTCCTCAAGCTTGTCTCTTTAAGTAGTAATTGTCCAAAACTAAGTGATTGAGAGACTTTTTATAAATACGATTTTGGCGGACAAAAGTTACACCCCCGTCACACCTGAGTTTAGGAGACGATTTGCAAAAAAGTGCAACTTTTTTTCGAGTCGTTTGTAGTAATGTCAACCTCAAAATGCGCGGAGTTGAAACATGACAGAAGATAAATTCCTTGAGCTTGTCCAAGAACACCAAGCCCAGATTTATCAACATACTTTTTATCTACTCGGAAATCGAGAAGATGCAGAGGATATAACACAAGAGACGTTTATAAAGGCGTGGGAACATCGCAACAAATTGCGTCTGAAAACTGTCCGTTCATGGTTGTTAAAATGCGCACAAAATCTCTGTTTCAATCTGCTAAAACGGCGCAAATTTCAGGAGCCATTAATAGAAGGTGATGAAACAGAACTCGAAAGGCTACTGCACAGGCACACGCACTGGTCAAATCCAACGCCCGATGAAATTGTCATCAAGCGGGAACTTAAAGCATCAGTGCACTGTGCCATCAATAAATTGCCGACAGAAATGCGATCGATGATAATTATGCGGGAATTGGAAGGCATGAGTTTCAAAGAGATTGCAGAGGTATTAGAACAACCCGAAGGTACAGTGAAATCAACCGTATTCCGTGCCCGCAAGAAGTTGCGGGAACTATTGCGTCCCTACTGGGGGAAATAACAGATGAACCAATCTTCTCTTCATCAAGATTCACCTTGCATGGAAATTCAGGATACCTTAGAAGCATACCTCGCCGATGAATTAGATACAGACACACACGCGAGAGTAGCGGCACATGTTGCATCCTGTCCAAGGTGTCAAGATGAAGTTCGCTTTACGCAAGCAATCAGTGAAGCATTACACGAACTTCCGAGACCAGAACCATCACCGAAAATCTTCAACGAGATTTCGGATTACGTTCGGGCACACCCAGACAGCAACAAGAAATGGACGAATAGGATATCCCAACTATTCACGTTCCCGGGTTATTTAACCTCACCATTTGTTCGCGCGGGTGCGCTGGTATGTCTCGTCGGCGTTGTGCTGTTCGGTACCTATCAGTACCAACAGTACCTGAAAGTTCAGCAAGCATCTCGTGACTTGACTTATGCACTCAGTAAGTTGAATTACGCAGTGGGGCGAACGGGTACCGTTGTTAACGAAAAACTTTCAGATGTCCAAGTCAACAGGGTCTCACGTGATCCCTTCGTTCAGATTGAAAAAGCCTCGCGCCGGGTATCGAAACAGAAAACGAACATTTCATCAGCAATTCACCAGAGTATCGGTAGCCTCAACCGGTTACCCCAGAATGTTCCAGATACAAAATATCAGCAACGCTCACATAATAAGGAGTAGAACACATGAAACTGCAACGCCACTTTAGACTGCTGTTCATACTGCTGTTTTTAGCGTCATCATTGACCTTGATTCAGCCAGCAGTCGCACAATCGGACAAAACCGATAGAAAAGGACTAATTCTCTTTGATTTTTCTGAGGACATCAAGGCAAAGGTCGAGGTTAACTTAACAGCAAAACTTATCAATTTGGTGACCAAATCGGTAAGCAATGCGCCAGAAGTCGCCGAATTGATTCAAATGTTAGACGGCATCTATGTCCGCACCTACGATAGGGCGACCATTGATGAGCAGAAATTAGTTGACTACTTTCAGGAGCGGCTCAAAAGAGACCAGTGGGAGATCCTCGTCAAAATCAATGAACACGGTGAAACCGTGGAAATCAATCTGCTGTTCGATGAAAGCACGGTTTACGGGATCTTCGTCATTGTCGCCCCTAAGCTGCCCCAAGAAGTTACCTTTGTCAACATCGTTGGAAAGATCGCACCAGAACGCGTTGAGGAATTGCTGGGAAATCTAAGCAATTTCGGTGCGACAGACATTAATCTTAGCGGCAAATTGAAGGGACAATGGAGAAGTGAAGACACACGAAAGAAGGCGACAGTCATGATTCTCGGTAGCACATTTTTTACAAATCCGGGAATCAATAGATTCAATACAAGAATGGATGATGTCCTCGCGCCTAAACGTCAACGCGAAATGGAACAACTGATATCTCAAATTAAAGAGTTTCAGCCGACCAAGATAGCCATTTATGCAGACAACAGTATGGATGCTGAGATTAACGCAAACTATCAGGGCTACTTGGACGGCACCTACGAACCCACACGAAGACTGGAGGACCAGATCGGCTTCCCGTTAGCAAAACAGATGGAACACTTGAAAGTTTACTGTGTTGCTGATTGGCCAAAGAACCGGCCGATTTTTGATGGAATCGATCGGAGTTTACTGGACTATGATACTTTTGCAGAGGGACACAATCAGGAGCACCTCCTACCGAGCATCTCCTCAAGCGGTCAAAAAATTCGGCAAAGCTCAGATGGTACAGTCTGGATTGAACATGAGGAATATGTCCCTCTGATTGACATGTATATACGGATGAACGATCCTGAAAACATACGCACTGATCATCAAGGTTATCTGAGGAAGGCACGCATTGGACTAAACGATCAATATCCTGGTGCCAATTGGGTTTCACATTTTTGGTATGCACATAATCTCAAGAATTTTGTGAATTTGACGCGCATCACGGAGTCTACCGACGATCGCATTCTGCTAATCATCGGTGCTGGGCATGTCTATCTGATTCAGCAGTTTCTTGAAGATTCGGGGGATTACATCGTTGAAAGTCCACTGCAATACTTGAATGCAAATCAATTAGAAGAAATATCTCTAACCCCGGAAACCAATTAAGGACCCGATTCATATATTCTTGCCTCGCTTGTGTTGGGTGTTACTTGGCAAACTAAAGCAATCCTAACACAAGTGATGGTTAGATGGACCTATCCACTGTAAAAAACAGGAGAAATTTTATGAAAATCTTAGTGAAATGTAAATTCTATCCAATAACGCTACTTGCCGCTGTGTTATTTATCGTCAGCACAGCCGTAGGCAATGATCTGACAGATGTATCTACTGGAGAGATTAAACAGATGCACAAAAAACCCACAATTATGATTCTCGGCAGCGGACACTTAGCGAATCCGGGAGCGGATGTCTTCAATTTCAAAATGGATGATGTCCTCGCACCCAAACGCCAACGCGAGATCAAACAGCTCGTCACACAACTTAAGGCATTCCAACCTACCAAGATAGCTATTGAAGCGAACCCTTCATGGGACGCTAAGGTCAACGCAAGCTACCGAGACTATCTGGAAGGAACCTACGAACTCCAACGCAATGAAAGCGACCAGGTCGGCTTTCGGTTAGCAAAACAGATGGGACATTCCCAGTTGTACGGTGTTGATTATTTCCGAAACTATTCTAAGGAACCCGATGGTTTTTTTCCAGAGGACTTCGATTGGGACTTGGTAGATTACTACCAGTTCGCGAAATCTCACAATCAGGAGGACCTCTTGGCACATCCAGCTACCAGCGAAGGAAAAGTTACACAAGACGAAGACGGAGTAACCTGGATTGAACCTGAGAAATACGAACCGATAATTGACATGTACATACGGCTCAATCAACCTGAAGGCAGGCTCGCTGATCATCAGTCCTATTTACAAACCGCGCGTATCGGGTTAGACACTCAATATCCAGGGGCAAATTGGGTCGGTCATCTTTGGTATGCCCGGAATCTCAAAATTTATGCGAACCTGACGCGCATCACTGAATCTACCGACGAACGAATCCTTCTGATTATTGGTGCTGGACACGTCTTCCTTGTTCAGCAGTTCCTTGAAGATTCGGGAAATTACAACATCGAAAGTCCGTTGAAATATCTAAATCCAGCAACCGATTAATCAAGTCCCAAGTCCACCACAGCATAAGTTTATGCAAAGACAGTAGCGCACTGAGATACAGAAACTCTGAAACTATAGTACTTCAGTGTAGACGGGAGAAATACGCAAATGCAACCTACAATTATGATTCTTGGCAGCGAACACTTGGCAAATCCGGGCATGGATAGTTTCAATAGAAAAATGGATGATGTCCTTGCCCCTAAACGCCAACGCGAGATTGAGCAACTCGTCGCTCAGCTTAAGGCGTTTCAACCCACTAAGATAGCACTTGAGGCAGATCCTTCACGGGATGCTAAAGTCAACGCAAGCTATCGAGATTATCTGGAAGGAACCTACGAACTCCAACGCAATGAAAGCGACCAAATCGGCTTTCGGTTAGCAAAACAGATGGGACACCCGAAGTTGTACTGCGTTGATTATTGGGACGATTGGTACAAGGCGTTTCCTGTAGACAGAGATAAGGTAGACTTCGATACCTTCGCAAAGGAACACAATGTGGATTACCGGGAGTCCCGTTCGCCTGAAGGAAAAATAACACAAGATGAAGATGGAACCATCTGGGTCGAACCTGAGGAATATGAATCGATAATCGACACATACAAACGGCTCAACCAGCCTGAGGGTAGACTTGCTGACCATCAAGGTTATCTGCGAATTGCGCGGATTGGATTGGGTAAGGAATATCCAGGCGCAAATTGGGTCTGGTATTGGTACGAGAGAAATCTCAAGACTTTTGTGAACCTGACACGCATCACCGAATCTGCCGACGATCGCATCCTCCTGATTATTGGTGCTGGACATGTTTTCCTTGTTCAGCAGTTTCTGGAAGATTCGGGAAATTATATCGTTGAAAGTCCGCTGAAGTACTTGGATGCGGAGGAGAAATAGACGCCTTAACCTGTTGTTTCAATTGTTGAAAATTTTAATCCCAGCTTGGGCGGAATCAAGCCCACTATAGATAGGAGAAAATTTGATGAAAGCTTTAATGAAAGGCAAACTCTACGTGATAACATTACTCGCCGCCGTCCTATTTATGGCAGGCGCAGCCACAAGTGATGATCAGACAGATATATCTACAGGAGAGATTAAACAGATGAATAAAAAACCCACAATCATGATTCTCGGCAGTACGCACTTGGCGAACGATGGATTAGATGCATTCAATACCAAAATGGATGATGTTCGCGCTCCCAAACGCCAACGCGAGATTGATCAAGTAGTCGAACAACTCAAGGAATTTAAACCTACCAAGATAGCTCTTGAACGAGATGAAAAAACACAGGGTGCTGAAACGCAAACAGAGTATCAAGGCTACCTGAAAGGCACATACGAGCTCAAGCGAAACGAGCATGACCAAATTGGATTCCGACTCGCAAAACAGATGGAACATTCCCAGCTCTATTGTGTTGATTACCGAATTGATTACCGAAAAGATGATCCCATCATCCCTTTCGACGAATTCGATTTTGCTTTGGTAGACTACCGCGGGTTCGCAAAGGAAAACAATCAGGAACACCTTCTACCTTCTCCTTCTGATGAAGGGAAATGGACGCAGGATGAAGAGGGCAGAACTTGGATTGAACCTGAAAAATACATATCAATCTATGACATGTACATACAGGATAACGAACCCGAAGGTTTACGCGAAGACCATCAACAATATATGCAGTGGATCGCGCGGATTGGATTAGGTGACCAATACCCAGGTGCCAATTGGCTTTCACATTATTGGTATGATCGGAATCTCAAGATTTATGTTAACCTGACACGCATCACCGAATCCGCCGATGACCGGATACTGCTGATTATTGGCGCTGGGCATGTCTATCTGATTCAGCAGTTTCTCGAGGAATCTGGGAATTACATCATCGAAAGTCCGTTGAAATACTTAGATGCAGAGGAAACCCAGATCCCTTAACTTTTTGTTCAAGTTGTTGAAAATTTCGCGTCTCTTTTTGGCAGAGTCAAGCCGCTATAGATAGGAGAAAATTTTATGAATGCCTTAGCAAAACGCAAGTTTCATTTGATGATGTTATCCACGGCTGTGTTACTTATACTCAGCGCAGCCACAAGCAGCGGTCAGATACACGCACCTATAGGAGAAACCATGCAGATTACCCAAAAACCGACAATTATGATCCTTGGAAGTGGGCACTTGGCAAATTGGGGAGCAGATCGAATCAATTACAAAATGGACGATGTGCTTGCTCCCAAACGGCAAACCGAACTTCAGGAACTTGTTGAGCAACTTGCCCGATTTAAACCGACGAAGGTAGCTGTTGAAGTTGATGAACGTTGGGATGCTAAACTCCAAGAAGAATATAACGGGTACCTAAAGGGTAATTTTCAACTTGAACGCCATGAAATCCATCAGATTGGGTTCCAGTTGGCGAAAGAGATGGGACACTCAAAGGTATATTGCGTAGATTATTTTCGCGATGATCCAATCGTCCGGGATGAGCTGGATGATCATTTGACAGATTGGGGGGCGTTTGCGGAGAAAAACAATCAAAAGCACTTATTATCTGACGATGAGAAGATTGAAGGGAAAATTGTACAGGATGAAGAGGGTAGAACCTGGATTGTGCCTGAAACATACGAACCCTTGATTGACATGTATATAAGAATGAACCAAGATGAAAAGATCCGAAAAAATCTCCGCGGCTACTTACGGATTGCCAGGATTGGTTCACAAGACCAGTATCCGGGTGCGAATTGGGTTGCACATAGATGGTATCCCAGGAACCTCAAAACCTTCGTCAATCTCACCCGAATTACAGAATCAGAAGATGAACGTATTTTGCTAATCATCGGCACTGGACACTTGGGATTCCTTAAACAGATTGTCAAAGACTCTGAATTTTATCACTTAGAAAGCCCATTGCAATACCTAAAGGCAGATGCAGAAGGAAAATCGTTAAAGGAGACTCGTTGATGAAACATCAGGCGAAACCCATAGTTATGATTCTTGGCACTTATCACATGGCAAATCCAGGCGTGAATACATTCGACATTGAAGCAGATGATGTAACAAACTCCAAACGTCAACGTGAGCTTCGCCAACTCATCGAAAAACTGGCGCGATTTAACCCTACCAAGATCGCCGTTGAGGTAGACACAAATCATGATGCTAAAATTGAGACGTTGTACCGAGACTATTTGAATGGAACCTATCAACAGAACAGGAGTGAATTTGATCAGATTTGTCTTCCATTGGCTAAAAAGCTGCAACATCCGAAAATCTATTGTGTTGATTGGTTTGAGATGAATCCAGATCCTCCTGAAGTCGACGATGTTGAATCTTTTGCGAAGGGGCATAATCAAAGTGCTCTACTGGAAAAAGCGTACGCTATGGGTCAAGGCTTAGCTCAAGAGCCCACGCAGATTCTCACAGAACTTCAAGAGAGCGGAAGCGTAATAGATATGCTTCGTTTTCTTAATCAAGAAGATACCATTCGCGCTATGCACGAGATTAATCATTTTCCTACGCTTATAGTGGCTCAAATTGGCGCAGGAGATCAATATATTGGCTTGAATTCGCTGTTAGACTGGTACGAGAGAAATCTCAAAATTTATGTTAATCTGACGCGCATCACCGAATCTGCTGATGAGCGTATTCTGTTGATTATCGGTGCTGGTCATACCTTTCTGGTTCAGCAGTTTCTCGAGGAGTCTGGGGATTATATCGTCGAAAGTCCGTTAAAATACTTAAAAACAGAGGACGCCCATTGATGAGACAATCCACGTTTATAACAGTGAATATTCAACTTTTCAGGGAGTCTTCGTTTTTTTAAACCACCCTCCGAAAAATCTTGCTCTTTAGGTTAAAATCCAATTGGAAGATGTTTATGCGACACGATCTATCAACGTACACCGATCTGACAAATGAAGAACTCGTCCGGCTTGTACAAACCGGTGATGAGTTAGCATTTACAGAACTGATGTCGCGTTATAGTCCACGTATATGGAAAGTAGTTATCGCAAATTCGAGACAACGCCGCGACGCTGAAGAAATTCTCATGGACATCTGGAGAGCCGTCTGGGAAAACATCGGCGGGCTGCGGCGTATCGAAAGTTTTGGTGGATGGTTGCAGCGTATTGCTTATAATGCCTGCAACAGATACTATACTTCATCTCGTCACTCAAGAGCTGAAATTCCATACACCGACTTAACCGATTATATTGATCAGGACGCAGTTGCACGTTTTCGGGAAACAGAATTCCGAGAGACTGTAAGAGAAGCAGTGTATCACCTCCCTGATAAAGTGCGCCGTGTTGCGGTACTATACTATCTGGAAATGTGGAGTATCAAAGAGATCCACGCTGAACTCGGATTAGCGATAGGTACAATCAAAACAAGATTGCGACAGACACGTGAACTCCTACGCAAGGCGTTCGGTGTCAAACCTGAAAGAGGGAGAATCATGTCATCTAAACCTGAAGAATCGAAGTATCTCCACCCCAAAATCAAGGTAGTCGGTGTCGGAGGCGCGGGTGGTAATGCCATCAAACGGATGCTTGAAGTCGGTTTGAGAGATATTGAATTTTACGCTGTGAACACAGACCAACAAGTCCTCAACAACCACAACGAGGCAACACCCGTGCAGATCGGGGTCAACACCACACAAGGAAAGGGGTGTGGAGCGAACCCAGAGATAGGTAAAAGGGCTGCCGAGGAGGACCAAGAAAAACTCCACACCATTGTTTCGGATGCGGACATCGTTTTTATCATAGCCGGTATGGGTGGCGGAACGGGTGCAGGTGCTGCGCCTCTGATTGCCTCTCTCGCTCGAGAACACGGAGCTTTAGCGGTAGGCGTTGTAACACATCCGTTCAATTTTGAAGGTCAACGTCGTGCTGCACAAGCAGAACAGAGCCTGCAGGTACTTCGAGAAAATGCTGACTCCGTCCTTGTCGTTCAAAATCAACGGATGCTTGATTCGATAGAACAGAAGCAGAAACTGAAAGTACGCGATGCGTTCCGTCTCAGCGACGAAATGTTAGTCCGCAGCGTTGAAAATGTCTCGGAATTTTATTCCAGCACAGCACGAAATTAACAGTAGTATAGACACAGACAGATAGAGCGAAACCTAACAATCCAGATTCGATCAAAAGTTGGGTTTCGCTATCATTTTGTCGTGTGGAACAGGATTGAAGATTTAGAGACTATTCCGCTAAGGTGCCTGCATTGTTGAATACATTTGGCAGATAGAGCATTCAGCTTTCCCATAATTTACATCAGGATGCCCGGATTTAGTCTGAAATAGACTAAATCCATTCCTTGTATTACATTCTTGTTCGGGATAAGGGCGCGACCCCGAACAAGTTCGGGCGTCCAGCAACAGAGACCCTATACATAAGGAACATGTTTCTTAAAACCGAATAGACTTGCTTGGAGACATCTCCTGCTCTCCTGCTTGACTGTTTTTGTTAAATCTGCTATCATCTTCCTAACAATCAACTAAGTATAATCCGATCAAGAGACAGAGAGACAGTTCCGGCACTATAATTTAACCAAAACCATTCTTCCATAATGTGTGACGGTTAAAGTGTTCGGAGCATGTTAGTTAGAGAAGGAGGAGGAAATGAAAGTCAGATTGTTTTGGATAAGCGCGATTGTCCTATTTATCGTAGGGACGTTAGCCATTTCAAGTTATGCAGTGTTAGACCCGGATACCATCGTCGGTATATGGAAATTTGATGAAGGCAAGGGAGATACTACAAAAGATTCCTCAGAAAATGGAAATGATGGGACCCTCATGAACAAGCCCAAATGGGTGGATGGCAAATTTGGCAAGGCTCTTGAGCTTGATGGCACATCTTTTGTGGATATGGGAAATGACAAATCACTTGAGTTCGATGGAGATGTGACAATCGTTTTCTGGGTTAAACCTGAAAGTGTAAGTTCTGGTCGTCAAAACTTAGTTTGCAAATCTTATGGCGGCGAGGGTTGCTTAACGATGGAACCAGATGGTCGCTTAAGTTTTTATTGGGGTGATTGTGGCGGCAATTGCCAGCCGTATGTAGAGGTTGCAAGACCGGCACCTGGTACTTTCGTAGATGACGAGTGGATTCACGTCGCTGAGACGAGAAATGTCAAAAAACGCGAGTACAAGATGTACAAAGACGGTGAAGTTACTGGCCAAGATAAATGGGTGAAATGTGGGGCACATCCCTGCGGAGATTCCAGTCCCAGCGGCCTTAGTTTGCTCATCGGATCTGGTTATGCGGGTAAATTCAGAGGCATCATTGATGATGTCGCTATTTTTAATGTGGTTCTGAGTGAGGACGAGATTACGAATATTATGGATAATGGACTGGAAGAGGCTTTCGATGTCTCTCCCAGCGACAAACTCACCACCACATGGGCAAACATAAAGGAATAGCGGATCTACGCATAGACGAAATTGTCAAAGGCAAGGACGATGTGTCCTTGCCTTTTTTGTTCAGTTCGTAGGACTAACCAGCAGCGAAATAATTATTTCTCGAACTCACGTTATAACCCACAACCCATGGAGAGAAAAAAATGCGAATAAAAATCCTCACCGATGTTGGCGACGGAATCACCCTCCCGATTAACTACAACCACCTACTCGCTGGCGTCATCTACCGTTTCCTCGCAGAATCCAACCCCGAATACGCCTCTTTCCTACACAACGAAGGCTACCGAATTGCAGAGAAACGTTTCAAACTTTTCACCTTCTCGCAGCTCATGGCAGAACGCCGACGTATAACCGGCACACAGATCCACTTCCGTTCAACCCTAACATGGTACGTCTCCTCTCCAGTAGAGGCATTTCTATCCCATTTCGCCGACACACTCCTAACCGAAGGCAGATTAACCCTTGGGCAACATCAGTTACCCGTAAAGGATGTCACAATCCCACGCGCGCCCCGTTTCCAGTCAGAGATGCGATTCCGTTGCCTCTCCCCCATTGTAATGTCAACCGTGCGCGAGCATAATGGAAAGCAATCCATGCACTACTGCCTCCCCGACGATCCTTCCCTCTCTGACCTGATCCGTCAAAACCTAATCCGCAAACACCAAGTCATCCATGGACGTCTCCCTTCCGACGACACACTCACCCTCCAGTTCGATGAAAACTACATTACCAGAAGGCAGGGACGCGTCACCCGCTTGATAGACTACAAAGGCATCAAAGTCCGCGGCACCCTATGTCCATTGAGCATCTCAGGAAGCAGAGAGTTAATCCGGATCGGCTACGAATGCGGCTTCGGCGACAAAAACAGTGCCGGCTTCGGCATGGTAGAAATCTAAACAAAAATAAAGTTGACTTAAATTAATAGATTTTTGTATAATATATTTAAACGTCTTTGAAAGGAGGTAAATTTTATGCCAATCTATGAAAAACTAATGGGAAATCCATTTGTTGATGCTGGCGTATCCGGGATATGTGAGTGGTTGGGACGTAGTGTGCACCCAGAACAGATCACCACCTTAGACCTTGAACAGATCGTTAACGATATTGCGCCAATGATGCAAACAAGAGTTGGTTGGGGAAATTTACACAGTATTTTTCCTAATAGTGTGTTAACAAATCCCGCTTTCCATAAACGTAATCGAGTAGAGTTACTCAAACAAGAGTGTAAGCAGTATTTGGACACGATAAATGAGTTGAATGAAGCTGGAGATTGCATGGGATGCGGCAGACGTGAGGCTAACATATCGCTTTCAAAAACAAGCGTTCCCTTGACAGGATCTGGGACTTTGCGTAACTTCTTTCCTACTTTTGCTGACGGTGCTGGTTACTGCTCTGCTTGTGCGTTTGCTATTCAATTGTCTCCACTCACCTTCATGGCAACTGGTGGAAAGTTTCTCGCACTTCACTCCAATTCATGGAGGGCACTGAGAAGTTGGGCACGTGTGTGCATTGAAGATATTCGGCGACAACAGCTCCAGCGGGAAATAACGGGGTGTCATAATCCCGGTTATGCAAATCCACGCAACGGTTTATTCTACATGGCGCGAGAAATGGTTCAATTTCAGGAGATGCGAACCGATGAGAATATCACCATGCAAGTTTATTGCTTTACAAACTACAACCAGGGACCTGAACTTGAAGTCTTTTATATACCCGCACCTGTGTTCCGATTTCTACGCATCGTCCATCAAGGTGAGTATAAAATGGAATGGCAGAAAATTGTCCGCAGGGGTTATGTGGTTAACTGGGATAAGGTTAAATCGGAGAGTGATTACAAAAACCGCACAAATCGTGTGTATGAAAGCCTATTACAAGATCGCTCAATTCTTGGCTCTTTTTTATATCGAAGCCGCCGGAGAATTCAAGGAAATTGGGAATTGCTTTCACTCTATCTGAAGGAGGTTAGAACTATGGAGCAGACGCAACTTGATAAAATTAAGCACGTTGGGGACTTGATTGCAGATAGTATCAAGAAATCTGGACGCGATAGACGGCTTACTCAATTGGAACGTGCAAAAAGTTATGGAGAATGTCGCAATATTTTACGGTATGTCATCCGAGACAGAATTCAGCAAGGAGCATCAGAACCCCTATTTTCGATTGACGATTATATGGAGCATCTTTTTCCTACAAGTCCCAACTTTGATGCTACACCTTGGAGGGAGACTCGAGATCTACTACTTTTTCGGATTTACGAAACGCTTCACGAGTGGCTGCAAGAACAAGGTTTTGTAGATTTCGACGAAGATAACATATCGGATGAAGACGACACATCTCAAAGTTAAACCACCATACAGGAGAAATACACTATGTCTAAGCACCTGATCGGACTTGCTTTAATTGATGCCCCATATTCTGCGCTAAATAACGCTGGGTCGGAAGCCTCTCAAGCAACGGAAAATATAGTTGCTGTCAAGAAACTCCAAAAAGGACGAAACACCTACCCCTATGTTTCTGGACAGGCATGGCGAAACTGGTGGCGCACCACGCTCGAACAAGAATTCGACGAATGGAAAAACTCACCTATAGAGCGAGATAAAAAAATCGCTTTTACTGCTGCAGATCCAGTGGCTTACGACGACGACGATGTCTTTGGCTATATGCGAGCACAAAGCGAAATGCAAGGGAAGAAAAAAGTTAACGGGACAGTAACCCGATTGTCGCCTCTCAAATGTTCACCACTTATCTCCATTGCACCCCATATTCCAACGAACGATTTTGGAGTCATGGCGCGTCAAGAAGGTGATCCAGTGCCTTATGAACACCAATTTTATTCGTGTGTTCTACAAGGTATCTTTTCGCTTGACCTAAGTGCAGTAGGTGCTTTCTCGGATGTTAACAAGACCGGCTATAAGAACGTAGCGCCAAGTTATATTTCCAAGATTCAGGAGGCAGGCGGTACACAGATTGGTGAAAACCCTGTGTGGGTCCTCCCACAAGATATCCGACTCCGTCGATGCCAACAAACCCTTGAAGCATTACCATTCCTCAGTGGAGGCGCGAAACTAACGTCACATCTGACCGATGTCACACCGAAATTGATAGTCTTATCTGTCCTTGACGGCGGAAACCACCCCTTCATGAACCTTATGGTTGAGGAAGAAGGTGTCGGACAACTCAGCCTTGATGCGCTACGCGAAGTTATAGAAGATTATGCTGATCGCTTCTGTGATGCCATTTATATTGGCAGACGCATAGGATTTATGGATGAACTTCACACAGAACTGGCTGAATTCGCAAGCGATGCATCTTTACCGTGTAAAGTTGTTTATAATTCACCAAATAAGGTTATCACCCGACTCGCACAAAGTTTAGAAGAACATATCGGAGACGCACCATGAAAGTGATTCGTGTCCACATCACCGGTTGGGTTGCATCTTTTCGGAATCCGCTATTTATCAGCGGATTCCAACCAACACTGCCGCTGCCCCCCCTTTCAGCACTTTACGGTCTCCTGACCGCTGCAAAAGGGGATTGGGTAACACCCCATGATGCTGCTGTTGGCTTTGTCTTTCAAAGCAGTGGGAAAGCTGTTGACTTAGAAACTGTCTATGAATTCGCTGGAAAGTTGGATGCAAAATCTAACATCAATAGACGCGAATTCCTCGTTCAACCAGAACTTTATCTCTATACGCCTGAAATATGGCTACGTGAAGTGTTTGAACGTCCTAAATTCCCTTTACTCCTTGGGCGTTCCTCCGATCTGGCGACAGTCAAATCAATAGAGGAAATTAAACTGGAAAACGTCTCAGAGACAACCTATCAAGATACGCTACTCCCTTTTCCTGACGCGCAGCTTTACGGACAAATTCAAGCACTTCCAACCCACTTCACAGCAGAAATTCCGCGAAAACCTTGCGGCACTCGCGCCTATTGTTTGATAACAGAACCAGTCAACTATCACGGTAAAGTACTTCACGATACAGAGATGGATTGGGGTGTCTACATACACCAACGCATTCCAGATAATTTTACCAATACACCGTAGGGGCGAGGTCTCCTCGACCACAAACCAAAACAGACGTAGGGGCGAGGTCCTCTCGCCCGTTATACAGCGAGTCACCATCGCCAGGACCGATTGGCTTTGTGTCTCTGGCGAGGTCCTCTCGCCCGTTATACAGCGAGGTCTCTCGCCTGCTACACACAAGGAACTATCCACAATGTACATCATTCTCGTTTACGACATACAAGTAGAACGCGTCGCAAAGGTCTGTAAATATCTCAGGCAACACCTCAATTGGATACAAAATTCCGTCTTTGAAGGACAGTTAACCAAAGCGCAGCTCACACGCGTCAAATCTGGACTCGTTTCTCTTACAGATCCTGAAAAGGACTCCATTATCATCTATCAACTACGCGATGCACGCTGGATTGATAAAGAAGTCATGGGAGTAGATAAAAACCCAGGCACCAACTTGCTTTAAGCCAGTCTCTCTCAGGAATATAAACCTTAAATCTGCTGTCGACCTCCGTCGAATACCAACTTTGAGGAGGCAGATCACTCGTCATTTCTAATGAAAAAGGCGACTCGTCCCTTGTCCCGTAAGGATCCGTCAACCTCCCAGCAATTTTACGCTACTGGAGGTCGACTGCAAAACCACCTTAAAATCCGCAAGAAAATAGATTGACTTGACGCGCTACACAAGGATCGCGTATAATATATGTATGGCTTTTGTAAAGCCTTTTAATCGAACCAGTATGGAATCGAAACCGTCTTCCGCGTCGTTTGCGAAGATGTCTGGCATCTCCTTTTAATCGAACCAGTATGGAATCGAAACAGTACCCGCAAAGTCAAGCGTGCGTCCGGGACCGATTCTTTTAATCGAACCAGTATGGAATCGAAACATCTTTCTTTGCATCGGCGTGGCAGAAAATCAAAGACTTTTAATCGAACCAGTATGGAATCGAAACAGACAAGTAACTCTTTATTGAGTAACCGCGCGGGTAAGTCTTTTAATCGAACCAGTATGGAATCGAAACGTGCGTTATCTTGAATTGACTATCAATTCGGGCTTGACGACTTTTAATCGAACCAGTATGGAATCGAAACAGGAAACGTGGGATGATGCGTATGTGCCGGTGGCAGAACTGCTTTTAATCGAACCAGTATGGAATCGAAACATCAACCACGTCGGCACACATGCGGCAGATCCGAATTCTTTTAATCGAACCAGTATGGAATCGAAACTTAGGACAAATAGGTGGGTCAGCGATCGTTAGACCGCATCTTTTAATCGAACCAGTATGGAATCGAAACGAACACCCTGCACCACCGGTGGATCCTGATAACCCACCTTTTAATCGAACCAGTATGGAATCGAAACGTGGATGAAGTTTCTGAGCAAGAATAGGGGTTCAAGGAAAACTTTTAATCGAACCAGTATGGAATCGAAACGAGTAAACACGGCTCCGGGCTGTCTCTGAAATCTTCCTCTTTTAATCGAACCAGTATGGAATCGAAACATGGCAGCAATGGCAGAAACGGGGTAGACGGCATAAACTTTTAATCGAACCAGTATGGAATCGAAACCTAATACCCATACTGCACACTCGCAATGTTCCAATATGCTTTTAATCGAACCAGTATGGAATCGAAACACTCACGACTCCTCGCTGGCAGAATCGCAACCGTTTCTTTTAATCGAACCAGTATGGAATCGAAACTTAAACACAGCGGGTGGGATCGTGTAGCCGTTTGGATTCTTTTAATCGAACCAGTATGGAATCGAAACTCTATATCACTCTTGGGCTGAAGGAACAGCGCAAACTCTTTTAATCGAACCAGTATGGAATCGAAACTCGGTATGGGTGTCGTGGCGCGTATCTCGTCGTATACGGATACTTTTAATCGAACCAGTATGGAATCGAAACTCGCTTTTAAGGTTGCGGACTCTTGCGAAATCGCACTTTTAATCGAACCAGTATGGAATCGAAACCGTATCGGTAATATCGACGAGGCGAAAGCACACGACTTTTAATCGAACCAGTATGGAATCGAAACTCGGTTCATCAAGATGGCACATCGCATAACCATACTTTTAATCGAACCAGTATGGAATCGAAACATTACCGAGCGTCACACCGGCACGTGCTTTCAGTGCTTTTAATCGAACCAGTATGGAATCGAAACTGTCGCTCGTTTCTTTATCAGGGACTGACTTAGATTCTTTTAATCGAACCAGTATGGAATCGAAACGGTATCCAGATCCTCAACCTTCGGCACGAAATGTCTTTTAATCGAACCAGTATGGAATCGAAACTCAGCATCGGCTGTCTGTATCTTTCGGAGCATCGCATACTTTTAATCGAACCAGTATGGAATCGAAACCTCTTGCGTGGGCGTGTATGATTCTGCTTTAGGAGGCTTTTAATCGAACCAGTATGGAATCGAAACCGGTGAAAGGCAAGGATAAGCATCACGCTTGTTAGAACTTTTAATCGAACCAGTATGGAATCGAAACTGATTACGATGACCGTGCGCTTGCGAAAAAGCACGGTCCTTTTAATCGAACCAGTATGGAATCGAAACTTGATTCGTGGATTATAGACTATGTTGATTGTGCTGATCTTTTAATCGAACCAGTATGGAATCGAAACTACTCTATCGGTTGCATCCCACATGAAACCTAAATCCTTTTAATCGAACCAGTATGGAATCGAAACCATCGATAGTGATGCGCTGGAAGTCGTCCGGGAGCTTTTAATCGAACCAGTATGGAATCGAAACTCGTATCATATCCAACACATCTCCTGATTCCAAACAACTTTTAATCGAACCAGTATGGAATCGAAACCCCAGTTTAGAGTTATACAAGGCGACACGCTTTGGGACTTTTAATCGAACCAGTATGGAATCGAAACTGATATGAGCCTCTAACGCCTCAATCGCACGTTTGTTCTTTTAATCGAACCAGTATGGAATCGAAACGCTGTTCGCGCTCAGATAAATTCTGAGACGCTTTGTCTTTTAATCGAACCAGTATGGAATCGAAACGATAAGAAATATCAGATTATTTATGCCGATGCCGCGCTTTTAATCGAACCAGTATGGAATCGAAACATTTGTAAGCCGTTTATGGCTTTTATCGCAGCCTCAGCGTCTTTTAATCGAACCAGTATGGAATCGAAACTTTGGCAACATCAACTTATCTTGGATCGGTGTAAACCCTTTTAATCGAACCAGTATGGAATCGAAATTCTCTCTCCTTGTAGGAGGGGTTTCTAACCCTGAATCATTTTAATTCACCTCATTCTAAATCACATGAGATTACTAACCACCAATCGCTAATAACTATATAATCCCAAAATCCGCGCCATCCACTAAATCCGCGAAAATCCGCGATTCAGACAAACAATCATCCTGAAAATCCACAAAACCCTGAAATCCTGGTTCAGATAATAATCCTGAAAATCCTTGAAATCCTGAAAATCCTGGTTCAGACAAGAAAAAAATATCCCCCTGTATCAAATCGACATCACATCAACATCAAATCGACATCACATCACACAAATCATAGTTGATTCCATACAAAATACACACTATAATTAATCACAGCGTATCATAAAATACGCCATGTAGAATGCAACGCCCAATAACGGACTCTACGAGTTAGTACTCTTAGAGGTGCGGGAGGTACTCGGTGAAGCGACGACCGAGAACCCACTTTACACCGCATAACACGTCGCTCGAACACTCAGTAATCCGAGTCCGTGGGCAGTCTCTTTGGAAATCGCGATCCCAAACAGAGACAGAAGAATACCAACACGGAAACTATCGCGTAAATTCTCAGAGAGTCGTGGGGGCAGGTCATTGGAGACGACGCCAATGGAACCCGCCAGTGTTCATCCATCCCATACGATGTGTCGTCAGAAATCCGATGTGTTGCGGAAGGTTCGACTGACGAAAAACGGACATCAGAAACCGAACCTATTCTTATAGTGAAATCTGAAGCAATATGACCAGTTCATCGGAACATCCGATAGGCTGTTATTTCACTATAATCCGTAGAAAACAAGGTCCGTTAGAATCTCAATGAGTCGTGGCAGGAGTGCCTGACAGCAACAGCATCACAGTCCTCCGAACCCTAACAGGTTTCATCCCACGTAAAAAAGGCTGTTTAAAATCTCAAGAAGTCGTGGGGTTCCCAACTTACGCAGGACAGGGGAAACCCGAGCTACAATCACGTCAAGGTTCTGCACCCGCCAGTTCGTAAAGCTGGAACTCGTAAAGTCGTTATCTGGGCTTTGCATTCCGTATCTTTTCACGTCCCGTTACCCGTGCGTCAACACACGCATCAACCGGAATCCTTGCGTTCAATCAATGCATCTTTTAAATCCATATAATCCGTAACTCATAATCTTCTTAAAATCCGTGAAAATCCGCCCAATCCGCCCAATCCGCGATTCAAAAAAAAGAAATCCTGCAAATCCTAAAAATCCTGCAAATCCTGATTCAGACAACAATCCCGAAAATCCTGGTTCAGACAGACAACAGCACTTTCAGCAATTATAAGAGCACTTTAAGTGTCACTTACAGCACTTTGACTGACACTTTGAGTGTCACTTTGACTGACACTTTCAACAGCACTTTGAGTGTCACAGTGCGGTGCACTTTCACCGAAAAGTCGGGAATTCCATTCACAAATTTTCACAGCAATTTCACAGTACCCTTCCCAGCAACTTTCCCCTAAACCCCAAAAAAACCCAGTCACCACGTGTGTTTATGACGCTATATTGAAATTATCTCTTTTCGCATTTACTGTGAAATTAATGCCTATAGTCTTCTGTAATTACCACTCGCATCCATTAACTGACAACTGACAACTGACTAACTGACAACTATTTTACTGTGAAAAACTGTGAAATTAATGCCTATAGTCCTCCGTAATTACCACCCAAATCCATTAACTGATAACCGATAACCGACAACTAACAACTATTTTACTGTGAAATTACAATAAATCCGCGTCCGCATGTTTTGTACCACAAAATTTTTAGTTTGTGGCATGCCTAATGAACTTCAGAAAACTCGCAAACTCTCAATTCAGAGAATATTCCATTTTTTTTGCATTCCCTCCAATCCTGTGGTATAATATATAGCGTTGCTTAACGAGGCGATCTGTTTCTAACACCGTTTCATTTTATGGGAGCAACCGTCATGTTTAAACATCGGCTAAACCAATTCAAAAATGAAAATGTGGGAATGTTCGACCTCGCTTCTATCGGGATAACGCTTGCGCTTGCGATTTGTATCGGCTACTTCGGAGGCAAGTGGATCGGTGGAAAATTAGGCAACGCAGCGGTTGGATCCTACATCGGTTTCGGAATGGGGGTAGCTGCCGGATTCATGGAAATGTTCCGCTCGGTGGCGCGCTGGAACCGACGCCTTGAAAACTTAGAAAAACAGCGTCGTGCCGCTTTACAACAAGCAAAAGACCCTAAAAAAGAATAATGCCTGAAAATATCCGAGATTCGGAGATTTCGGCACCTCTGATTCGCCGTTATTCTGATAAAGGAGCCATTTAGATGGGTCCCGCTCTGGAAATTGGTGACCGATTTATCCGTCACGTCTATGTTTTGACAATTTGTCTTACCGTAGTCGTTGCGGCAGTGTTGTACGGATTCAAGCGTCTTGCACTCCCGAGTTTCCTAATTGGCAGTACTATCAGTCTCAGTCTATTCTGGTCAATTGAATTCGTAGTCCGGCGACTTGTCCAGCCCGGGAAAACGAAGCGGACAAAGTATTTACTCGGTTTTATCGCAATCGGTAAATACACAGTACTTGGTGTATTACTTTATCTCCTGTTCAAAACGGAGTGGATGAATATTTATGCGTTCGCTGGAGGGATTGTTTTAGTACAGGGTGCTATTATTATCAAAGCGATCGGCTTGCTGATGTCTATCCTTTCAAATAAGAATTCCAATCAGCCGTGAGACGAAGTTTTCAAATTGACTTTTAACAGAAAAGTGCCTAAAACTACCGCTACATTTAAGAAATACTAACAACAAAACATGAAAAAACTATCGTTTATCTGCTTGGTTGCGGGACTCAGTTTGGCAATAGCAGCCGGAAGTTTCGCAGCCGACAACGGTCACCGTAGTTTACTCTATCCGCTTTCACAGATTTTACCGGATGAAATCATCCCCGAACCGACTCGGTGGCATCAGCCCGATCTAATTCCCAACACATACTTTGGTGTTATCGTCTTAGTACTGTTTTTCATTTTTGTAACCCGAAAGTTGAAACGGCTTCCCGAAGGAAGAGGACAAACACTCTTAGAGTTGTTTGTCGGTGGTATCATGGATTTCTTCGGGGGTATTTTAGGCGACCACGGCAAAAAGTATGTTCCATTCGTTGGCTCCTTCTTCATTTTCATTCTCTTCCTGAACTATCTCGGAGTTATTCCGGGTCTTCAACCACCAACAGCAGATTTGAATACAACGCTTGCCTTGGGTATAACCGCTGTGTTAGGGGTCCAAATTATTGCTATTAAAGAAAACGGGATAGGCGGTTATCTCAGACATTTAATGGGTAATCCCCCATGGTTGGGGGTTTTGATGTTCCCACTTGAAGTTATTGCGCAGTTATCGCGTGCTGGTTCACTTGCTGTGCGCCTTTTCGGAAACATTTTTGGCGAAAAATCAGTTGTTATTGAACTGACAAAACTCGGACTTATCGTGCTGATTGCAGATGCCATACCGTTTATTCCGGTGCAAGTGCCAATGCTATTCTTCGGGCTGTTCGCTGGCTTCCTGCAGGCATTCGTTTTTACCATCTTAACATCTATCTACATCGTGCTGTTCATAGAACACGGAGACGCGCATGAAGCGCATCACTAATTTTCTGGGACAAGTGTAACTTGTCCGCATCCGTCCAAGGAGGACATTTCATGATTTATTTAGCAGTGTTGGCGTTCGGTGTAACTTTAGGATTGCCGATCGCCGTCATTTTCGCCTCAAGAGCACAAGGCAGTGCGACCAGCACAGCTCTTGAGGGTATTGCACGTCAACCCGAAGCCACAGGGCAGATCCAAACTGCAATGATTATCGGTTTGGCACTCATCGAATCGCTCGTTATCTACGCGCTTTTAATGTTCTTTATCTTGCAGGCAAAACTCCCCGAAGGTGAAATGCTGAAAGAGATGATTGATGCAGACGCGAGACGAGCCACAACAGATGTCAGAAGCGGAAATTAAATAATGCCCGACTGAAGACGTACAGCAAGGCTTGCAAGTAGGGACAGAGATGTCCTACTGAAGCTTGCAAGCTTACACGTTTTCAGTTTCAAAAACAGAGTACAGTAAACTTATGCGAAACACCAAATATGGAACTGCAAACTGTGCCCTATATGCATGCTACGTTATTTTAATGGGCATCTGTACCAACAGTGCGCTCGCTGCTGAGGCACCCGCTGGTGAAGGTGGACTATTAAGCGTGCTTGGGATTGACCCGAAGACGATAATCATCCAAGTTATCGGTTTTTTAGTTGTGCTCGCTGTGCTGTGGAAATTTGTTTTTGGCAAAGTCGGCGGACTCTTAGACGAACGCAGATCTGAAATTGCCTCACAATTGGAACAGCTGAGAACTGATCGCGAAGAGTTGGATAGTCTCACCGCAGAGACACGCCAACGCTTAGCTGATATTGAGACTGAGGCACAAGCCAAAATCCAAGCCGCAATTGAACAGGGAGATGCTGAGCGTCAGCAAATCCTCACACAAGCACAACAAGAAGCGAACGATGAAATCGAAAGAGCCAGAGCAGAAATCCAACGCGAGAAAGATGAAGCTATCTCGGAATTGCGAGGCGTCGTTGCCGAACTCGCGATTGATGCTGCCAGCAAAATCATAAGCGAGGAACTCAACACAGAACGGCATCAGCATATCATCGACGCGTCTATTAGTAGGTTGCCAACGGATCCGAGTTCGTAGGACGTACCAATTTAGGCGATCTTTTTTGAAACGTTATTTTTATTAAAGTAAAAACCAACTATGAGAGATATTCGGGTTGCAAAACCTTATGCCCGCGCCCTATACGATGCAGCGTTGGAACAAAACGCCTTGGCAGATATTGTCGTAGATATAGACCATCTACGAGAATTGATTGAAGCGTCTGAGGAGTTCGCACAATTAATTTCAAGCCCTGTTCTGTCTCCCCAATTTAAAAGCGAGACATTTGAGCAGATTTTTGCCGACGCGACACATCCACTGACAATTAACTTCCTTAAGTTACTTGCCCTAAAGCAACGTGAACGCTATCTCACTGCAATGATGGATGTCTTTTCAGCAATTGTTGATGAAGCTGCTGGAAGGCTTGTCGCACAAGTGACGACAGCCGTACCGCTGACATCGGAGCAAGAGGAACAATTCACACAGCACTTAAGTGCATACTCAGGAAAACAGGTGCGCTTGGAAACCACAATCGACCCAGAAATCCAAGGCGGATTTATTGTGCAATTAGACGACACTGTTTTTGATGCCAGCGTCGCCACACAACTTCAACGCTTGAGGCAACAACTCGCACAAGGTTCATAGTTATCGGTTGTCAGTTATTAGTTATCAGTTAAAAGGCTGGCTCGTAAAAATTTACACATTCCAAAGAGAAGATAGATTGTTACAAGGAACCTCTTAACCGAAAACCAATAACTGAAGGCTGACAGCTATGCCTCCCACAGAGGACTGAAAATATGGCAAGAGAAGTCCGACCGGACGAAATATCAAATATCCTTAAACAACAACTGCAACAGTTCGAACAGGACGTGGATGTCTATGATTCTGGCACAGTGCTGGAGGTAGGCGATGGCATCGCGCGGGTGCATGGACTTGCCAATGCTATGGCAAGTGAGATGATTGAATTTCCCAATGACATTTATGGCATCGCTTTTAACCTCGAAGAAGACAACGTCGGTTGCGTTCTGTTCGGTGAAGACCAACTCATCCACGAAGGCGACACTGCCAAACGGACAGGAAGACTTCCTGAAGTCCCTGTCGGTGAAGCACTTCTCGGACGGATCGTCGATGCACTCGGTCAGCCCATTGACGGCTTAGGTGTCATTGAAACCGAACACCGACTGCCGGTTGAGCAGAAAGGACTCGGTATCGTTCAACGGCAACCGGTGAGTGAGCCACTCTATACAGGCTTAAAAGCTGTCGATAGTTTGACACCGATCGGGCGCGGACAGCGTGAACTCATCATCGGGGACCGACGAACGGGCAAGACTGCTATTGCACTTGACACCATTCTGAGCCAGAGGGACACAGACGTCTACTGTATCTATGTCGCTATCGGACAAAAAGGGTCAACCTTAGCACAGGTTGCAAGTACGCTTCGCGAACACAACGCGATGGAATATACCACCATCGTTTCCGCACCTGCGAGTGAACCGTCTCCACTTCAATACATTGCGCCTTACACCGGTACCGCAATGGGTGAATACTTCAGGGACAATGGCAAACACGCTCTCATTATATATGATGACTTGACAAAACACGCGTGGGCATATCGCCAGATGTCATTACTTTCACGAAGACCGCCAGGCAGAGAAGCCTATCCGGGTGATGTATTCTACTTACACTCACGTCTGTTAGAACGCGCAGCGAAACTGAGCGACGAATTGGGTGGTGGTTCACTCACAGCACTACCAATCATTGAAATCTTTGAAGGCGATCTGACGACTTATATCCCAACGAATGTTATTTCTATTACTGATGGACAGATATATCTCACAACGGATCTGTTTAACCAAGGTGTGAGACCCGCAATTGATGTCGGGACATCGGTTTCTCGTGTCGGTGGAGATGCACAAGTCAGAGCTATGAAATCGGATGAGGTCGCCGGAACTCTTAAACTGGATTTAGCGAGCTTCCGAGAAGTTGCAGCCTTTGCCCAATTTGGATCGGATTTGGATGAATCAACGCAATCTCTGCTCCTACGCGGCACACGCCTCGTTGAATTGCTGAAGCAACCGCAATATGAACCGATGTCTGTAGAACGTGAAGTCGCTTCTATCTTCTGTGGCACTAATGGCTACTTGGACGATGTTCCGGAAACGGAAGTCGCGCGGTTTGAATCAGAATTCCTGCAATACCTCGACCGGAACCATGCGGAACTCCTTGCAGGCATTGCAGAGACAGGTGAGTTGAGCGATGAGCTGCTTGAAACTTTACACAATGCCGTGAAAGCATTCAAAGAGAACTGGGCTACCTCATAACCCATGGCGCACATTCTGTAATGTAAAACTAAGACAGATTGTTCGCTAATCGCTCACAACAATGTAAAGCTTGGAGTTAACACGATAAAATGGCAACCTTACGAGAAATTCGGCGGCGTATCGCCAGCGTTCAAAACATCCAACAGGTTACCGATGCGATGCGTGTCGTTGCTGCAGCGCGGCTGCGCCGTGCCCAAGAAAACATCAACGCGACGCGTCCTTATGCAGACAAGCTCAACACTATTCTGGGGCACTTGATTTCCCAGATAAATACCGAGAACCAACCCTTAACACACCCATTGCTTGAGGAGCGGGAAGTGAAGCATGTTTGTATTATTTCCGTCTCTGGTGATCGGGGATTGTGTGGTAGTTTCAATAGCAACGTCATCCGGACAACAACACAACGTGTACAACACTACCAAGACAGTGGAGCAGACGTGACGCTTATATGCATCGGTAGACGGACCCAAGAGCATTTTGAGCGACGCGGCTACGACATCACCGATGCGTACACCAACATCTTTCGTAACCTCGAATTTCAAACGGCTGTTGATGTTGTTCACGAGTTTGAGCATCTCTATATTGAGAAACAGATTGATAAGGTCGAAGTTATCTATAACAACTTCAAATCCGCTATTCTTCAGACGGTGCTTGTTGAGCAACTGCTTCCGTTAGTCCCTGAGCTTCCTGAAGGTGATACACTTTTCTTAGACTATATTTATGAACCGGGACAATTGGAACTCTTTGAAATTCTACTTGGCAAACACCTAAACATGCAGATGTGGAAGGTGCTTTTAGATTCAAATGCGGCGGAACAAGCAGCACGAATGGCTGCGATGGAAAACGCTACGCAAAAGGCAAAAGAACTTATTGACGAGTTAATTCTTCAGCGCAACAGGGCGCGTCAGACTCAGATCACCACCGAAATTTCCGAAATTGTCAGTGGTGCGGCTGCACTGGAAGGTTAAAAGCAGTAGGCAGACTCCGTTCTACCGTGGCAGTTAGCAGATAAACCTCGTTGCCATAAATAAGGAGATTCCAGATGTCGATCAACGTCAGTGAACAGATTGAAGAGGCGATGGAACGTGGTGAATTCAAGAATCTACCCGGTAAAGGTAAACCGCTCAAGTTGGACACGAACCCTTTCCTGACGCCACAAGTCCGAATGGCGAACCGGCTTTTAAAGGAGAATGGGTTCGCGCCCCGATGGATTGAATTAAAGAAAGAAATTAAGCAAGAAAAAGGGCAACTTGAGAGACTTCTCATAAATCTGAAAGCCCGTCGAGAGCGGTTAGCTGTTCTCATACAGCAGTATCCACACCGATATGAAGCGATCAGTCGGAGTTTTGAATATGAGCTTGCCCGCGGTATTGCACGATACAGCGAGAAACTTGAAAATCTGAATAAGAAAATTCAACGCGTAAATCTCCTCATGCCAACTCGAAATCGACAATATGCCTTAATTAATAAGGAAGCAGCACTTACTCGCTTCCAAAAGGCGTGTCCAAGTCTATGAGTAATCGAGACCTGCACTCAATAGAGAGATATTCACAATTTGGAAATGCCCTTGCGCAACCAAAAGTTGTTCAAGGAAAGGCATCCAATATTTGGAAATAATTAGAAGTTAATTCTTTAGAATCAAAAAAGGAACATCTCATGAACGAAGGAAAAATCTTAGAAGTTGTCGGTGCACGAGTTGACTTGGATTTTTCGGGAGGCACACTACCGGATATCCTAAACGCTGTTAAAGTTCAACGTTACGACGGAAGCGAGTTGATACTTGAGGTGCAACAGCATTTAGGGGAACATCGGGTGCGCGCTGTGGCAATGGATACAACAGACGGCTTAGTCCGCGGCACAACCGCGATTGACACCGGTGGTCCGATTACTGTCCCTGTCGGCGATGCCGTACTCGGTAGAGTTTTTGATGTGACGGGTCAACCCATCGACGAAAAAGGTCCGTCAAATGAATCCGAGCGATACTCGATTCACAGGCCTCCACCGCCACAAGCGGAACTCAGTACAGTTACAGAAATGTTAGAAACCGGCATCAAAGTTATCGATCTGATTCAACCCGTAGTTCGGGGAGGAAAGGTCGGATTCTTCGGTGGTGCTGGTGTCGGCAAGACAGTGCTTGTTGCCGAGTTGATTTACAACATCGCAACACAACACGGAGGTTATTCCGTCTTCTGCGGTGTCGGTGAACGGACACGCGAAGGGAACCAGTTCTGGATTGAACTTGAGGATTACGATGTAATTGACAAAACGGCAATGGTATTCGGGCAGATGAACGAGCCACCGGGTGCGCGTCTCCGCGTTGGGCTTGCTGGCTTGTCTATGGCAGAATATTTCCGTGATCAGCAGGGGCAAGATGTTCTTATCTTTATCGACAACGTCTTCCGCTTCACACTCGCAGGCGGCGAGGTATCAGCACTGCTCGGACGTATGCCGTCGGCTGTGGGATACCAACCAACCCTCGCAACCGAAATGGGTGAACTGCAAGAACGAATCACTACGACACAACACGGCTCGATTACTTCATTCCAAGCGGTCTATGTTCCAGCTGACGACTATACAGATCCCGCAGTTGTCTCAGTATTTGCACACCTTGACGCTGTGACACGACTGGAACGGAACATTGTTCAGAAGGGACGATATCCCGCCGTTGATCCGCTGACATCAAGTTCGCGTATCTTATCAGCAGACATTATCGGTGATGAACATTATCAAACAGCCTTTAATGTCAAGCAAGTCCTACAGGAATACCAGAGCCTTCAGGATATTATTGCTATTCTTGGTGTAGATGAATTGTCGGATGAACAGAAATTGGTTGTTAGCAGAGCGCGCAAAATAGAGATGTTCCTGACGCAACCGATGTTTGTTGCCCAACGTTTCACCGGAATACCGGGCAAATATGTCAAGATTGAGGATACCGTCCAAGGCTGCCAAGCGATTCTAAATGGCGATTGCGACGAACTGCCTGAGCAGTCCTTGCGCTATATCGGCACTATCGACGAGGCATTTGAACAAGCAAAAAGCGGAGACTTAGAAGAAGCAGCGGATTAGCAGTTATTGGTTATCAGTTCTCAGTTATCGGTTGAAAGACGAAACTTTCTAACTGATAACTGAAAACTACGTACTGAAAACTATAATAGAGTAGATATGCTAAACAGAAACTTTCACGTTGAAATACGAACACCAGAGCAGCTGATTTATGAAGGGGATGTGATGAGCATTCGCGCACCGGGGGTCGAAGGTAACTTCGAAGTTCTCGCGGGACACCTTCCCCTTCTCACAGCATTAGACGTCGGCGAGATCCGTCTCCGTGAATCGGAAACACCGCAGTTAATGGCAATAAGCGGTGGCGTCTTTGAAGTTCTCCGCACTGGTGTTACGGCATTGGTCGAGACAGCGGAATGGGCATCAGAGATTGATGTGGAACGCGCGGAGCATGCCCGCAATCGGGCTCAAGAACGACTGACTTCAAACGCACCGGATCTAAACCGTCCGCAAGCAGAGGCGGCACTTGCACGCGCAAAAAATCGCATTAAAGTCGCGAGCAACACTTAGAAAACTCTTATTCTGATCGGTGTCCTGCGAAGCCGCGCGGGTTTTCAAAGGCATCTATCCACAGGTCGCACCACTCTTGGTGCTCGGAGAGCACGGATCCAGGATTCTTTTGGCTTCGCACGATAAAGTCGGGATGCGCTGTGCGTCCGGTATGTTGTCCGGTGGGTTGATAGCGTAGATCCAACGACCAACGGCATCGGTCAGACGTGTTCGGTTGTGAACGATGTGGTGTAAAACGGCTCAACAAGACGAGGTCGCCACGGTAAACCTCCAGCATAAGGGGTTCGACATCCGGCATCATCTCTGGAACAATCATCGTCCCACCCTCTTTCTGATGACGGAGATAGCCCTCATCCTCAGTAACACCGGGCAACGCCTGAAGACATCCCATCTCTACCGTACTATCGCCTAATGGAAGCCAACATGTAATGATATTCGATCCTTCGGCTTCCGGCATCATAACACCAGCATCCTGATGCCACGGCACCCCACCTGCCCAACTCGCGTTCCCATCTATCACCGGCGGTTTCGCCCGCAAGTGCTGAATTGGATTACAGGTAATCTCAGGTCCAACAATCCCCTCAATAACATCCAAAAGGTTGTCATTTTTCAAGAATTCAAAGATTGCTTTACCACGGTAGTGCATTATATCCAACCCACGTACCATCTCGCCGGATTGTGCCAGCAATTTTGCAAATCGGCGGTCGAAGGGTTCGTCTTCGTAGAGATCTTCGATTTCACCTTCCTCTTTCAAGGCGAGGGCACATTCCGAAATCCAATCCGAAATCTCGTCAATCACTGGTTGTAGATCTTCATCAGTCAAGGCATTTTTGACTATGAGGACACCTTGCGTCCAAAAGGTTTCACACTGCTCTGGCGTGAGTCTCATAAGGAAAATCGCTCCCTTTTTGTAAAACTTTCAAGCTCAATTGCCTCTGTTTTACAGTATCCGGTATAAAAAGTTGTGTATATATGATAGCATAATGAGGAAAAATCAACAAGGAGCGCGACAGAATGAAAGGTAAACAGATTGTGATGCCAGCGAAACGTTCAGCAACGCTGGAGGATTTTGAACTTGATGAAACGCTTACACCGAATCAAATCCTGTTGAAAACACACTATAGCCTGATTAGTCCTGGCACGGAAGGCGCAGGATACACCGGACTTCAAGAGGGGACACGTTTTCCGCACGGTTCCGGTTACACATCAATAGGAGAAGTTCTCAAAGTTGGTGAAAACGTAACGAAATGTGTTCCAGGGGATCTCGCCTTCTGTTATGGTCCTCACGCTTCTATTGCCAAAACAGAGTCAGTGCTTTTGGCATTCAAACCGCCTTTGGATATAGACGAGAAATTGGTTCCATTTGTCCGTATGGCATCGGTGGCGATGACCTCCTTACGGGTCTCATCCGCTGAATTTGGGGATACTGTAGCCATTATCGGCTTGGGATTGGTAGGCAACTCTGCCTCACAACTTTTCAATTTAGCAGGCATGAAAGTCATTAGCATTGAACGTGTGCCACGCCGCCTTGAAATCGCTCGACAATGCGGCATCCAACATCTTATTAACCCCGACGAAGAAGATGTACTGGAACGTGTTACTGAACTAACAAACGGTGAAAAAGCGGCTGTTACCGTTGAAGCGATCGGAAACCCTCGACTGGTCGAAACGGCTTATCAATTGACCGGTAGAAAAGGGGAAGTCATACTGCTCGGCTCACCGCGCGGCGAATATGTCACGAATGCCACAGCGATCCTGAACTACAGCCATAGTGTCGGCTTAGGCGCAATTACACTTAAGAGCGCACATGAGTGGGTCTATCCGACGATGCACTCAGGCGAGTCGAAGCATTCACTTGAACGCAATTCGCGCTTGGTGTATTCACTGATGTGTGAAGGTAAGTTCAAGGTAGAAGAGTTGCTGACACACGTAATTAACCCAGAAGACGCACAGTCTGCTTATGATGGCTTGACAGATCGGAAAGATGAATATTTGGGTGTAATCATGGATTGGACGTAGTAAGAAGTAATCAGTAGTCAGGGTCACGGTAGTGAAATCTCGCTGACCAAGGGATAAATGACAGAGAAGGACGAGGGACCCGGATCTCGCCCAACATGGTTTACCAGTGGCATTGGAATCCGCATCCCTTTCCAGTAGTCTCTACGCCCTTCATTGGATTAGATTTGACGAGTATAGCCTTATAGACTATAAATTAGGAATTTAACGTGTTGACAAAAAAGAGAACTCTTGGATATAATCTCTACTTGAAACCAAGAAATTCACCGCAACTTGATATGCCGACGAACGGTTATTTCAACAAATTCTTCACGCAGAAGGCAAACATTTATAGGAATTTCTTGATTTCCTTACTCTGATGTATTAAAATATTTTCTAACTCTACAAGAGGTTTATATGTAACATGCACTTTGAGAATTATGAACGTGTCGAATATAAACACAATATCCTATTTCAGGTAGTTTTTCAGGCTCGCTTTCCTGAAATTATGAGAATTCAGCACGAGCCACCTATTGCCTTTCAAGACGCTATAAGAACAGAAGGATACACGGAAACTACGCACAGTTTACCATCTGCTCTGCCTGGTATAATACCTAATCAAGCGTTAGATATAGGTAAAACATATCATTTCTTGCCTGAAAAAAAAGATTGGGAAATTATTTTAAGCAGGGATTTTATCTCGCTGAATTGTCACCGAAATTATAGAGGCTATAACGACTTTAGAGAGAATTTGAAAAAAGTTTTGCGAATATTTCATGAAATCTACACACCTTCCTACTTTACTCGTATTGGTCTCATGTACCGAAATATGGCGAATGGAACCTTTCTTCCACATCTACAACAAGTGAACATTGAGTCCTTTATTCCTGAGTATATCTTTCCGGTATTAACGACCCGTATGGCAGATCATGTTTTGCATCTCCAAACAGTATCTCACTTCGATGACAAAAAAATAAAAGCGGGGGTGACCCATACCTTATCTCAGCTATCTGGAGTGTTCGGGCAAAGACGGGTCACCAATGAGAAATCGTATTTAATTGACATAGATTGCTTTTATGAACGTAATGTAGGAGTAGTAATAGATGATATCCTCACAAAGTGTGACACATTCAAGCGACTTGAGCGGAACATCTTCGAGTGGAGCATCACCGAGGCTCTACGAGAAGCTATGGAGAAATCCGAGTCATAAAGAGATTAATACTCCCTCTGGAACATTTAAATTCCCTCACTTGGTTGATCTAACGACACAAGGGACGGAATTTCCGAGAATTAACTACTGGGAAGATCTCTATAGACGAGTAGAGGACCCAAGCCATGTAGAAAACCGCGTTATCTTCCAAGGAAATGAGTCGCCACAACTTGTTGAGGAAATGGCAGAGACTGAAGTTCCCCGCTCGCCATATTCACTCTATCCTTACATAACTTGGCTATCGGATGCGGATGTAGTTATCGCACATGCAGAAACTGGAACTAACTACTGGCAAAACTTCCAAGGACATATAGAGGACCTAAGCCATGTAGAAAACCGCGTTATCTTCCAAGGAAATGAGTCGCCACAACTTGTTGAGGAAATGGCAGAGACTGAAGTTCCCCGCTCGCCATATCCACTCTATCCTTACATGACTTGGCTATCGGATGCGGATGTAGTTATCGCACATGCAGAAACTGGAACTAACTACTGGCAAAACTTCCAAGGACATATAGAGGACCCAAGTCCCGCAGAAGCCAAGGCTATCTTCCAAGAACCTAAATCACCTCAACTTTTTGGAGGAATGGTAGAGATTAAAGATGTTCTTTCGGCATTTTTGCTTTCTACTTCCGTGCCTCCACCATCGGATGCAGATGTGGTTCTCACGCATGCAGAAACAGGAAGTGCGAAGACGGACTTTGCACAATTTCAGAAGTTGTTTCAACTCTGGACGCAACAGCGTGAAATATCAGGGCAATTTGATGTCATAGAAGAACGCGAAGACAACTGGGATGGACGAGGCTCACAAAAACCAACCGATTTAACCCTAGCTCACGCGAAGAAGGTTACAGGTGGATTGTTAGATTCTGTCACTTCCGCCGGGTATCAGTGCGACACTCCATCTATCTCCAACGATGGAGATGGCAATGTAACCGCAGTATGGTACAAAGACGAACGGCAATTACACTTTCAAATCGGAGAACATGAGGCGGAGTACTTCAGAGTTTGGGGCACGAATATTGATACAGAGATGGACGTAGATTTTTTAAAACCTGAACATTATCTACCGCTTTGGAAATGGTTAATTGGTGAACGGCAATTACACTTTCAAATCGGAGAACATGAGGCGGAGTACTTCAGAGTTTGGGACACGTACATTAATACAGAGATGGGCGTAGATTTCTAACACCTGAACACTATTCAACGCTTTGGAAATGGTTAATTGATGAATAGCATAGAACTCGTGCAAGATAATGAGGAACTCTATCGAAACGTGCGAGGTAAATTGGAAGATAAAGAATATTCTATTCAGGATGGAAAACTCAGAATTGAGTATCACGCCTTTTGGGATGGATCTAAAAAACCCTCTGTAGATAGAGCGAAGTTAATAGATTTCGATCCTGATTCGGCTCTATTATGTAAGACGAATGGTATTGTTAGCATTAAAGCGAGTGATGTCCGCGCAATAGGATCTGTAAAAACAAAACATGAAAATAAAGTGATAGCTGATCACGCTGTAGATGTTATCCCTGATCCAACTCCCGATAATCCCGCCCATGCCATAATTATTGTAAAACCCGAATTATTTGATTCAAAGAACAAGCAGAGAAATGCATTTAAATTGCTACAAATCGCACTTGCTGGACTTGCTACTAAAAACGGATGGACTTTAGAACCAAGCTTATAGAACAAGCATAGAGCGTTTTTGATAGCTCAGGTTCGGCATATATTTAGAATCAGATGCCAACGGGTCCATGACTCAAACAATAGAAATATAAAACTTAGACAGGGCTTACGCAAGCCCTGTCTATTAAACAGCGATTAAATCGGCCACCGATTCTGAAATTCCGCTACCATCGCTTCAGGTGCACCGTGTTGTGCCAAGAACTCCAAAAACGCTTGATAGAGCCGACGTGCTTCCGCTGTATCCGATTCAAACCGATTCTGGTCCTGATCCGGATCAGAGGGCAAGTGGAACAAATGTTTGGGTCCACCTTGATTCTCTAACAACAGAGACCAAGTCCCGTCGGTGATGCTTCCATGGGGACTTCCACCGTCAGGACTCCATCCGCCAACCCAAGCACCGTGTGTAATTGCATACTCACGTCCAGTGTCGGTGTCACCCATGATAGCCGGGAGGATGCTGTTCCCTTCCACCTGTTTTCCACGTTCTGCCCCGAAGACATCAATGACAGTTGCGGGGATATCGGCAATACTGGTGAGTGCATTCGTATGACGTGGTGCTGCATCCGGATGATAAACCATCAGCGGGATATGGATGACTTCTTCATACATGCTCAGATTTTTTGCGAGCAGTCCGTGTTCACCCAATAGGAAGCCGTGGTCTGCCATGAAAATTATCATCGTATTCTCCATCAAACCCATGTAGTCAATTTTCCGCAAAAGCTGCCCAATCCAGTTATCAACCAAAGATGCCTCTGCGCGATAGAGGGCGTTAAGGCGTTCCGTCTCGCGTTCATTCATGGGATTGGGACCATAAGGTGGATAGATCGGTTCCGGTCCGTCGTAATCGCTCGAATCGAAACGCTTTAGGTACCATTCAGGAGCATCCCAAGGTTCGTGTGGATCAAAAGTGTCTACCATGAGGTAGAAGTTTTCGTGCTTGCGATTCCGCTCCAGCCAATCACAAGCTGTCTGCATCGTCTGCGCAACGAAAGTATCCGCCTCCGTCTGCCGAAAAGAGATATTTCTGAGGTGGTTGCCGAGTCCACCTGGTAACCTGTTTGGATGTGTTCGAGTATACTTGCGATACTGCAACGATTTTTTCGATTCATAATCATAGGGCTGCGTCTCTAAATGGTCGCCTTCTTGACCACGAATCCACTTCCATCCGCTGAACCCACGATTGTAAAAGAAGCCATTGTTGATATGATGCGGCGTATCGGCGATCATCATACTCACAACCCCGGCGTTCGTTAAATCATCTGCGATGACGGGCACATCCCGTTTGAGAGGTTCCCACCCCCGTCGACAGATACTGACTTGCCCTGTCACAAGCTCGCCTCGGATCGGCACAGTCGGAAAACCACAGACATACGCTTTATCAAAAACAACACATTTCTCGGCGAAGGCATTCAGCGAAGGCGTGTATCCTTTACCGCCATAAATCGCGAGGTTATCGCGCCGAAATGTGTCTGAAATAATGTGGATAATGTTCATATTAATTCCTCCTTCGGTAAAGGGACGCAAAGTGCATGCTCTATAATCTCAGTAGTTGTCACTAATCCTTTTAGTATTATACCGTGTTTTCGGTTTCCGATGTTGCAAATTCAGGATGTGTCTTGCGAGTCCACATCAATCGTTTTTTCGCGGGCAGCGATTTGGACAACCGCTGGTAACAGGCCGTAAATCCCCCAAAAAGGCACTCCAATGGCGTCGCCGTTCAAGAGATTGTTTACAGTAAAATGCACCATCAATGAAAGCTCCGCTGCCATCAACCCAATGACGATCGCGCGGTAAAAGCCATCGTCTAAGGTTCCGAGTGCCCGAAAACCGTAGCGTAAGAATGCAATATTGAGCCACATCCACACACCCAACCCGACAATTCCCAATTCCGCCATAACCTGAAGGTATTCACTGTGTGCCCCGAGCTGATACTGTGCCGTATAACTGCCAACGAGTGCTACATCCTCCTCGTAAAGCATCGCAAACGCTCCGTAGCCCTTACCCAAAATCGGGCTTTCAAGGAACATCGTCACTGCCTGTCCCCACCGCAAGAGCCTTGCTCGGTTTGAGGCATAAGAAATATCGACCGCAGATGTAACGCGTTCAATAATAATATTATAGACACCCGGTAGATTCAGACATACGAATAAAATAAGACACGCAGCACCGACAAACAGAATCTTTTTATGCGTAACGCCTCTTCCAAGCTGCATCAGCATGAACCCGACTGCGACGATAACAGAGAGCCAAACACCTCGCGAAAAGCACATGAGGAGTCCCACGCCAAAACAGACGAACCACGCCGTCCACAGGACCCTATCATATCCACTGTCATCAAATAGAAATCGACTGAGACATAGGAGAAAGAAAAGCGCAGTGAAGGAACCGTAAACCGAGTAGTTCGTAAACGGTGCGCTCCGATACGCGCTCGTCCACTGCCAGGCATCAATGTGGTAGATGAGAACAATAACCGTCCAGATAACGGCAACTGCTGCGGAGGGAAAAATAGCGATAAAAAGCCGTTTTAGCGCAGTTCTGTTTTGGATAACAGCATATACTATGACACTAAATAGTATATAAACTGTCGCACGGAGTGCCCCCTTGAGTGTAACAAAAAGATTCGGTGTATTGATTGCAGAGAGGAATGTAACGAGGATATAGCAGCAGAGCGGTAGGGTAAAAGGAAATTTGTCTTCCGATTTTGGCTTTCGGAGGGCAAGGTTAATTATTTTTTGCACGCCATAAACGGCAACAAGCATGCCCAATAGCGGCTCTGTCGGTGTTTGAATCTCAAAACTACCCGGAACAATATAACGAAACGAAAAGGGTAGGGCAATTAGCAGTAGGTAGACCGCAATTTCCATACCGAGGAAAACAAAAATAGCGGTTGCGACCAACAAAATCAGGAGTGGAAGCGGAGTCTCCGAGTATCCGCCGATAATACTGCCGAACACAAGACAGACAACAAGAGGGATAATCCGTTTGCCATACTTCACAGGATCCATGGAATGGTTAGCCATTCTCAGTTAGAGAGTTTCGTTGGAAAGAAGTTTGAAGTGGCTGCCCTTAACAATTAAAATTGTATCTCAACACCGAATCCGATTGCAGTACCATCTAAAATCAGGTTGAGCGGTGTAGTGCCAGTTGTCTCTATTGTTTTCAGTATCCGTTTCAACTCAAAATTGAGTGAAAAGTTCTGTGCCCACTGAAGCACCTCTGCTCCGACGAGAACATACCCAGTTGGACCGGAAGAACTACCATCGAAACTAATACCTTGTTGTTCAATCAGATCTACTGCGCTCCCGCTAAAACTCGCACCCAAAAAACCGATACCGCCTCCCACATAGATCGGAATAAACTCAGATAAAAGCACCGGACGATAGATCATCTGATAAGAAACCGGAATAAGGGTAGTAGAGAGTTCCACTGAGGTAGGTGGTGGAATGTCAAGTTGCATCTGCCAATAACCAAACTCAAAGCGCGAATTTAACTCCGGTGTATGCTCAAACACAACTGAAAGCATAGGTAACAACGCACCCGGAACCTGTGAGACGCCGACACTCTGAAGAATAGTGGTTAGGTCACCTAATTTCGGCTTGTAGGAAAATAAGGAAAGTTGGAACGATGGAGCATGAATATGTTGGGCTAAAAATTCTCGGACGGGTGATGGTCGTAACGATGGGGCATCGGTAGTATCCGCGAATGTTACGCAGTGAAGCATAAGCAAGAGCAAGAAACAGACGAATACCAAACGCATAAACGGTAAAGCCCTTATTCAAGGTATAATACAGGATAGGGATATGAAAACGATGGGCGGGTACAGATCCCGCCCATGTTGACGTGAAAAAGTTAAACTACATCTGAATCCAAAGTAATCAGAACAACTGCAACCCAACGAATAGTTTAGAACGGACGTGGGTGGTTATAGACATCCTCTGGAACAAGAATGATTTCAACTCGGCGATTCATGGATCTACCTGCAGCGGTGTTCTGTGGAGCAATAGGGCTGGTGTGTGCCTTACCAATTGCTTCAATTCTACCGGCATCAATTCCTTGTGATTCCAAGTACTTCGCAGCTGAGTTCGCGCGTGCCTGAGAAAGATCCCAATTGCTTCTAAAACTTCCACGTAGCACGGGCGTGCCATCAGCATGTCCAACAACTATGACCTTAGCATCTGTATCTGCCATGAGTTGCTCAAGGCTGCCATCAAGCATCTCTTTCGCTTCACTGGATAAGCGGGTTTGACCACTGCCAAAATTGACGGTAACTACCAGCATCGGTTGTGCGGCAACCTCCGCTTCTACAGCGGATAATCCCTCTTCTAAAGCCATCACTTTAGACTCAAGATTTTTTATCACTTCGCCTTGCGCTTTACCGGCTTTTCCATGGGCATCCAACTGTTCTTGCAGTTTCGCGTCTTCGCCTTTGGCAAACTCCATTGCTTTTTGACCCTGCATATCAATAGACTTCGTTAGGTCGGCACGGAGTAGGGCATCCCCTTCCATTGCGCTCTGCTTTGCAGCAGTAATAGTGTCGGCATCTCCCTGCTGGGATGCGGCAATCGCTTCATCCTTTGCTGCAGAGATTGCTTCCGCTGTATCTTTAGAATTCTGATCAACTTTTCCCTCTAACATTGTGATTTTGCTTGAGAGATCAGCATCAGCTTGATTCATCTGTGAGACATGTTCATTCTTCCACATTTCAAACTCTTCTTGGTCCAATTTTCCGCAGCTACTAACAATAAGTGCAACCCCCAGAAGAGTGATAATCGTGAAAGCCATTCTACTTATCATGGATTCCTCCTAAGTTTTTACAACAATTTGGAGCGTTGTTTGCCAGCCGATATTATTTAAGAAGTCGGCCCTCAAGTTAAGCCCAAAAATCAATTTTCTATACAATATACTCTATTTTTTTGGAATTCTGCTCAAATTCCGCCGAGTGTGCATATATGGACAGGATGATTTTTTTGCCTGCGTAGACAAAAGTTTTCAATGCCCGAAACTCCCTCACGAACTTGCAACATGAGAAACCCGTAAGCAATTCTCTCTCACAGGCACTTTATACAAATTATACCATCTTTTTCCAAAAAAAGTCAAAAGTTTTTTCATGTCTAACAAAAAGCCAGACGTTCAACCTAAAAAGAGACTTGATTTTTCACCTGAGATAGGATAAAATTCTGTTACCTATGTGCAGGAGAAATCTCGGTATGCAAGACCTATCCAGTAGTTCCGCTTCGGACACGCCGAGCCTATCTACCCCAATAACGTGAGGAAGGTTGCTGACAAGATGGGACAGATAAGTATCATTTTAATCGCCGGGATCCTCTTCCTCTTCTCCTTTGAGCCGCCCCAAACAAGCATGAACATTAGCGACATGCAGGTGGTCCTTTGGACAATTGTGTTGACTGGCTATCCTATTCTCATCGCGTATTATGTAACGGCGTATGTCGCGCGCGCCTTTTCTGCCCATAAAGAGGAAAACCTACCAAAACTTTATCGCCTGCGACGCTACATGATTGCTTTTGAATGCCTCAGCTTGGCGGGTTACCTGTGCAACCTATATCTATTAAATTTGCCAGTGTTGATTAATAAATACTTTGGATTCTTTCCGATGGAGAATTCGCGGCAGATACTTGCGTTACTACCCCTCTTGATTGGGATAATTTGTATTCGGCTGGCATTTTATCAGGTGAATCGGCTGCAACCCGGACACTATCGAGAAGTTTTTAGTCTCCAACTCAAGTTTTTGATTTTTCCACTGCTGCCAATATTCGTTTATCTCATGACCATGGATGCCCTTTATTGGCTGCCTTACTCAGCGAAGGTGTTCATTGTCGAACATCCATACATTCTAATAGGGCTCATCCTACCTGTAATTGTCTCCGCATTTATTTTTGCTCCGTTATTGATGCAGTTTCTATGGAAAACAGAACCGCTGGCAGCAGGGTCAGGACTAAAAGAAAAATTAGAACGGCTGACAAAACAAAGTGGAGCAAAACATCAAGACATTGTGGTATGGCAGACGGGTTCACTGTTAATAGCGAATGCAGCTGTTGCGGGGACACTTCCGTGGAATCGCCGTATTTTCCTAACAGACGCCCTTCTTGAATACTTCACGGACGAAGAAATTGAGACCGTTGTTGCACACGAACTTGGACACATCCGTTACAAACACATTCAGACTTACATGCTCTTTTCGTTTTTTTATCTTTTGAGTTATCTGTTCTTTTATGTTCTTGTTGAAGAACCACTGTTAACACACTTTGGCGAATCACAAATTTTGTCAGCGTTATGCTCGTTGGCTTTTCTAATTATCTATTTCGTGCTTATATTTCGATATTTGTCAAGACGTTGCGAACATCAGGCGGATTTATACGCCGTTACACTCACAGAAAAGCCAGAAGCTTTTAAAACAGCATTGATGAAACTTGCGGTTCTGAATTCCGTGCCGAAATCAATTCGACGGTTCTTTGAAACCTTCAATACACATCCATCCATTGATCGACGGATTGAGTTCGTTAACCAGTGGATAGCGCGTAATCCTGCGATTCAACGTTATAAAAACTACCTACTTGAAGTCAAAATTCTGATTGCTCTGCTCCCAATATTTTGTATCCTCGCGGTGCTACTGCTTCGCTAAAGTGCAGCGACAAATTAGAAGGGCGTGCCTTCCGAATAACACATCAATCAGAGGAATTAAAGGGGGCGTCGTCCTCAATCGCGAACTGTAACTTTTCTACTATCCGGGACAATGGCAATTCATATTCTTCTTGAAGGCGCCGCTTTTCATCCGCGATATGGAACGCAACGAGCAATGGGACCCTCTGCTCGTCAAAACCCTTTCTGAGGTAGGATTCAACTAAATTTTTGACATACTCAACGAGCTCGTTGATATGGTCGACAGTTAACTCCTCAGTCGGTTTGATCGTATAGGGCGTTCCGAGTATAACGAATCGAATCGGTTTAAAATCGTTTGCATGCTCTTGCATTATGTCGTTTTCGACCCCTTTCGTATTTTTAGTGAACCATATAAAAATTTAAGATTGCTCTACAGTATCTATATTGAAAGTACCTGGTGCATTGTCTCGGTACAGGGCGTAACACCCGTCCACTTCTCAAAAGCGATAGCCCCCTGATGGACCAACATCCCGATACCACCAAGAGTTTTGCAGCCGCGCTCGGCGGCGGCTTTCATCAGTGGTGTCACCGGCGGTGTATAGACAATGTCGTAAACAATAGCATTCGGTTGAAGCCAGTCAGCAGAAATCAGGAGCGGTTGTGTTGGGTCCATGCTCGCTGTTGCAGTATTGATAAGAAGTACACTCTGACGAACAGCATCGGGCAAGCGCGTATCCGTAAGCCCCATCCCTTTCATCGGAATATCTGTCTTTCGCTGCATTTCTTCGGCCAATGAAATAGCTCTTTCCACTGTACGATTGGCAATTGTGATAGATGCTACGCCCGCGAGCGCTAACGCGACAACGACTGCCCTTGCGGATCCACCTGCTCCTAAGACGACGACATCTTCACCTACCGGTACAGACATGTCACTCTTTTCCTCTAAAGCCCTTAAGACACCCGGGGCATCTGTATTATCACCATGTATTTCGCCATCAACGAAAGTAAGTGTGTTCACAGCACCAATAAGTTCCGCTTCCCGTGAAATTGATGTGAGATATGGGATGACAGCCTGTTTATGCGGGAGCGTCACGTTAATGCCAACGACGTTAAGTGCCTTGAACCCTGCAATTGCGTTCGTCAAATCATCAGGACGGACATGAAAAGGAACATATACATAGTCAAGACCTGCTTTGGCAAAGGCGGCATTGTGCATTTGTGGTGAACGGCTGTGTTCAATAGGGTCACCAATAATGCCAACAATGCAAGTATGTCCTGTCAGCATAGGTCGTGTCTACCTTGTCGTGTACTTCTCCGAAGACTATTTCTGAACAAGCAAGTCTTCAACTGTCTGCTTTGCCGCTTCCATTTTCGGGTAACGGATCTCCCGATAACCACGGACTTCCTCAACACATTCCAATGCCTGAAGATGCTTTTCGTATGTTTCTGCATCTGTAGGGGCAAAGGTGTCAATTACACGGGTAATGTACCACTCCCGAAACGCCTTTTCCTTTGCGTGCCACTGCGGTAGCCATCGCCTCAGAAACTTCATCCGCTTCATCAGGTTCAGTTGCCAATTCCGCGTATCAACATCCGCTTCAAGCTCAAGTCCCATCACAGTAAAATGGGGGCGATTGAGATGGACATATCGAATTTTATCACCGTTCGCTGTATCAACCCCATACAGTTCTTTGTCCCGCTGTAATTTCTCTTCGCTTGTCAGCAGATGTGCGACGTAAACCTCGTCTTTAATCAGCATCACCTTATGAAGATAGCTAATCGCGGCTTTTGTGGCACGATAACCGTAATCGACAGAATCGTGGGCGTAAACCTGTTTAAGCTTATCAACATACACCCGGGCGTAGTCTATATCTTCAAACTGAACGAGATCGTAGATATAGAGTGCAAGCGTCCGATTGACCTCATCTGAACCGAGGTCCAGTGTTTCCACAACGCTCTCGACGAGCGTTACATATTCTTGAGCTAAACGCTTTCCGCCCCATTTCCGCTCCAAAATCTGTCGTTTTGATTCACGCATCTCAATGTAAGTTATTAACGTCTGTACTGAAGGTGCGATTACAGAAGATTCGGATAACCGCAGTGCAAGGCGTCGTCCGACGGTGAAGGCTTTCATGTTAGTATCCAAATCAGCGTGCGGCACCATCTGTTTGAGTGCCAGTTGCAGGGGCTCCAGTTCAAGAGGTATCAACTGACGTTGAAAAGCAGCACCGAGGAGCATCATGTTCGCATACAACTTGTTTCCGAACAACTGTTCAGAGACTGCAAATAGATCTGTGCCGAAATACGCATTGGTGTTGGTATACGTCTGAAGTGATGATTCAAGTGTCTCCAGGTCAAAATGGTCCTTACCGAGGAGCATTGATATCGTTTCGGTCTTTGCCGTATTCACCACGGCAGCGGTCCGCGAAGGGGATGCGATACGGAAATGCGAGTGTGCAGTAATGCCACGTACGGCTTCCAAGATATCAAGTCCTAACAGAACATCCGCTTTTCCATAGGGGATGATCGGAGAAGCATGAACATCAGGTTGTGTATACGTGATGTGGGCATAGACTCCTCCGTTGCGAATTGCTAAGCCTTTCCTATCGCAGAACGTCACATCGTAGCCTTGAAGATACCCTGCCACGACAAGAACTTTGGAAATAGTCCCGATACCCATACCTCCGACCCCAGCAGCATACATATTCCAACTTCGTTCAAAGGCTGACGGTGGCGGTGGCGGTAAAGGGTCATCACTCAAAAGATCTCCATAGTCAGATTCTATAAACTCCTTTTGAGGCGGTCGTTTGCGTGTGACAATAACCTCCTCAAATGCCGGGCAGGCGTATTTGATTCGCGCGCAGGCACCATCAGAGACGCAATTCGAGCGATCAATAGCAATCTTCTCGCCATAATCGGTATCAATAATTTTTAAAGCAGGACATCCTGTAGTGGTAGTGCATTCCAGACAAAATTCGCAGACTTCAGGTGTAATATTAATATGTTTCTCGTGTTTAAGGAAACCGTCTTTAGCTATAACCTTCCGTTGTTCACGGCGAACTCGACGATGATAGGTAATCGCGCACTCTTTATCAGCAATAACAATTTTGACGCCCGGTTTCAGAATCGTCTTTTCAAGGTATTTTTTGTAGTTCACCCGGTCTTCGGGATTGGTGCGTACAATCTCAATTTCGGAGTCGCCAGCGAGTCCTTGCGTTACTTGCTCGATGTCTTGTGCAAAGGTAGGATTACCGAGGACATCACGTTCATCAGCGGGTGTTGGTTGATGCCCCGTCATCCCTGTCGTCTGGTTGTCCAAAATGATGTAGGCGATGTCTTGGTTGTTTTTGATTGAATCTGAAATCGCTGCCATGCCGCCGTGGAAGAAGGTCGAGTCACCCATAAAAACGATCTGTTTATTTTTAATAAACCGGTCAATCCCCGCACCTGCGCCACCTCCTAATGCCATAGCAGAAAGGTTGTGCATCAGACGTGGAAACGGCTCATATTTCAGCATGGAATAGCACCCTATATCCCCGTGAAAAACGAGATCTACCGGTTCCGAATCGTGATGCTTTTCCATATAGTCCGGATCCATAAATTGCTGTGTGATTTCAAGGAAGACACTCGACGAGTCGCGGTGTGGACAGCCCGGACAGAAAGTAGGTGTGCGTTGGGGAATATCAACCTGTTGTTCATCAACCTGTTTTTGGAGTGCCTCTTCACGGGCAAAGTGTTCAGTGTCAACAGATGCGTCTGCTGCGCTGAGACGATCTTTGAGGAGAGGAATAAGTTGCTGAATGAGAATAGAGGCATCTAAGCCAGAGACTGTCGGCACACCAGCCAGGCCATTAGGGAATTGCTTTCCCCAGACGTTTACATACCGTTTGATGTCGCCATTTTGGTACATTTGTGTCAGGAGTGCTTTTATTTCGTTTTCTAAAAGTGGACGTTTTTCCTCAACGACATAAATTTCGTCAACCTGCTCAGCAAATTCTCGGACGATGTCCGAATCAATAGGATGGGTCATACCAAGCTTGAGGACCGGGATGTCTCCGTATAGGTTCAACTCCTCAAGGGCGTGGAGGAGGCAACTATATGCCAAGCCCGCACTGACAAATCCGAGTGGACGCCTCTTTCCAGTTGAAGCATTCTCCATAAACTGGATCTTGTTAAGTTCCAAAGTGCGCGCTGTTTCGATGGCAGTCGGGAGTCGTTTTCGTAACGTTTCCACCTCAATCTGAGCGGTATGTGGGGGCAAGATGATTCGTCTATCAGCATCAATGAGTTGGGTATCAAGATTAATTTGCTCTAAATCATTAACATCAGGATAAACGTTAGGACGAAGTTCGACGTTTCCACCACCACTTGCCTGATTTTCGGTTGTTAGATAACAGACGTAAAGATCTGCAGCGGCGGAAATCTGAAAGGCACAATCAATCCAGTCCTTGAGTTCTTGAAACGTCCCCGGTTCAAGAAGTGGTGTATGGACATGGCGGACTAAAAATCGGGAATCTGCAGGGACCTGTGTACTTTGCGACCAAGTATCATCGCCAACAACAACAACAGCACCACCTGTTGTGCCAGCAAGATTGCTAATTGCGAGTGCATCGGAAGCGACATGAAAGCCCACACTTTTCATAAACGTAATGGCGCGGATATCTGCCATTTGCGAGCCGTTTAATCGTGCAATACTCAATGCTTCATTGTTGGCTATCTGCGCGACAATGCCGTTGGTTTTCAACAACTCAGCATTACGTTCGATAATATCGAACACTTCAGCAATCGGAGAACCCGGATAGCCCGTAAGAAGGCTGACTCCGCTTTCCAAAGCACCTTTAACCAACAATTCGCAACCAGTATAGACCTGTGTCCCGCTGGACTGTGTAAACCTTTCATCCATTTTTTGGTCCGTCCTTAACTAAGCACCCGGATTTGAGAGAAAGAACACCATAACAAGATTTTCCATACCAGTAATACGTTGTACTTGTGGGGATCCAAAGCCCATTAATGAAAGGGCCGCTACCTATTTTTCAGACAACAATTCACGCGCATGTGCAAGTCCAATCTCAGTCTCCTCACCTCCATGCATCCGAGCAATTTCGTTAACCTGCTCTTCGGGGGTCAGCGGTTTCGCGGTAATGAGGGTGCGTTCTCCTCCGACAACCTTCTTTTCTACTCGGAAATGTCGGTCTGCAAAACGGGCGATTTGGGGGAGATGCGTAATACAGATTACCTGCGCAAACTCAGAAAGTTCCTTCAACTTCCTACCGACGACATCTGCAACCTTGCCACCAATCCCACTGTCAATTTCGTCGAAAAGCAGCGTGGGAATCTCATCCACTTGTACCAATACGGTTTTTAATGCGAGCATAATTCGCGAAATTTCGCCACCTGACGCAATTTTTGCAATTGGGCGTGCTTCAGAACCAACATTCGGTGCAATCAAGAACTCAACATCATCCACCCCATGAGAGCGGAACCCATAACGCTCACCATCTATCTGAAACGGACCGCGTTCGTCTACTATATGCTGAACAGATGCCTGAAATTCCGCTTTGTCCATCCCGAGTGTACGCAGCTCTTTCTCAATCTGCTTTGAAAGCTGCTTGGCAACGTGTAAGCGTTTTGCAGAGAGTGTGAGGCACAGATGCTGTGCCTCCTGAATTGTCTTGTGAATTTCTGCCTGAAGTGACTCTTGTTTTTCGGAGCCAAACTGTAATGCCTGTAATTTTTGCTCCGCTTCGGCGTGGTAAGCCAATATTTCGGAGATAGAATTACCGTAACGCCGCTTCAGTTTTGAGATCAGTGCCAACCGATCTGTAACCTCGTCCAAACGCATAGGGTTAAATTCCACCGTGTCGGCGTACTGACGAATATGTAAGGCGATATCTTCCAATTCGTAGAGCGATGTTTCCAACCGGTCATGGACTTCTGAGATATTGTCATCTAACTCAGATAATTTAACAAGCGTCTTTGCGGCATCTTTGAGACGTTCCAGTGCTGACGAGTCACTGCTGGCAGATGTGTCGCCATCCAGTAAGGAATACACGCGTCTTGCGGATTGAAACAACTCTTCAGCATTGTTCAATAAACGGGCTTCAGTAGCTAATGCTTCGTCTTCACCTTCCTCAAGATTTGCCGCAGTGAGTTCTTTAATCTCAAACTCAAGGAGATCTTTTTCCCGTTCAGATGCCTTTAAGGTTTGTGTTAGCTCCGCCGCCTCCTGTTGTAAGGCTTGTAGATGTGCATATACCTTGCTAACATGCTGTCTCGCATCACTGCACCCACCGAAATCATCTAAGAGTCTGAGATGTGTTTGTGTTCTAAACAGGGATTGATGCTCATGTTGACCGTGAATATCAACAAGCAATGTTCCAAGATCCTGCAGCTGACCCAAATTCACCAAACGTCCATTGATATGACATCGACTTCTACCGCTGGCACTAATCCGTCTGGAAAGAATTACTGCGTCTGATGGGTCTAAAACATCGCTAAAAGCGAAATCTGTATGCCACATCGGATGCTGATCGTGAGGGGCGACGCCCGCCTCTACTTTCGCGAAATCTGCACTTTCACGCACAATATCGGCAGAGACGCGCTCGCCCAACACCAATCCGATTGATCTGAGGATAACGGACTTGCCAGCACCCGTCTCACCCGTGAAGATATTCAATCCAGGTGCGAGTTCCAAGTCGAGTTCGTCTATAAGTGCGATGTTGTGGATAGAGAGTGTTTCTATCATTTTAAGATATTCGATTATCGGTGGTTAGAAAAGAGAAAACTGCTTACAGAAAATCGACACCTGTTACTGATAACTATTTCCCTACATACGTCTAACACTTTCACCTAACATTAGTCTCTCACGTAAGGCTTTGTAATAACTATGGTGTTGTGAACGGATAAGCTGGATCGTTCGTTTTGCTTTTTTCACTTCTATAACCGCGCCTGCGGTGAGGCTATGTGTCTCACGCTGTCCATCTACAAAAACATCTACGCTCTGATACGCAGCACGCATTTTGACTGTTATCTCCGCCCCACCATGGGCAACGAAAGGCCGCACTGTTAAACTGTGCGGTGCGATAGGAGTCAACAAAATCGCCTCTAACTGTGGTGCTACGATAGTGCCTGCACAAGAGAGCGAATATCCAGTCGATCCGCTCGGCGTTGCGATGATTAACCCATCAGCATTATAAGGTATAAAAAGCTCACCATCAACATACGCGTCCAATTCAATGAGATGCGTATAGTGCCGAATCACAACATCGTTGAGCGCAAAAGCACGAAATGGTTGCGGAAACCCCTGTCTGTCAACAACAACCTCTAACATCATCCGATGTTCTATCCGATAATCACCGGTTAACAGGCTTTCCAAAGTCGGATAGAGTTCATCAAGCGATGCATCCGTCAAAAACCCGAGCGTTCCAATATTAATTGCCAAGATAGGTACATTCTCAATTTGCGGCGTATGTGCTGCGCTTAGCAACGTGCCATCTCCACCAAGGACGAGCATCACATCTGCCTGCTCTACCACATCCGTTTTGGAGATAGGTGTCTGACAGGACATCCCCAATGCATCTGCCTGTTCCTCTGGTAAAAGTGGAACGATACAGCGCTTCTTTAACCAGGTGGATACACCGTGGACAACATTTGCCGCATTCGCTTTGGTCGTATTAACAAAAAAACCGACGCTTTTTATTTTTTTCATTCTTTTAATAGGTCGCCAAGTGTGAATGCAGGTATTTTATTTGAAATGTTTTTTGCTCATATTCCGCCCACCACTATTATTGGCAGGCTTTCACTCTTGTCATTTTTTCTATCACACTTGCAAACCCGAATTGATAGCGGCAGGCGCGTCTAATTCTCCAAACGGGCAAATAGAAAAATCACACCACAACCGATGAGAAAAGCACCCGTCGTAATTAGCAGATTCATATCAAGTTGCGGCAAGATATGTGCGGTATCTATTCGCTCTCCATCAACCATTGCAAACTCACGAAAGGGCCATAGTCCATAAAGCGAACCTACCATCAATCCAATAAGAAAAGCAATAGTGAGGTTACGGTAGCGTGCCAGCAGGTAGTTGAGTAAACGTGTGAATGCGAGGAGACCGAATAAACAACCTATCGCGGTGAATCCAATTATCAATAAACTCCCGAACATCGACCGATCGAAAACACCATTGAACAGTGCTGGAATGCCTTCTATCACAGTGTTGATTGCCGTTAAGAGACGAAAGTAGACGCCAAGAGCAAGCATCAGAAACGAACCGCTAATGCCGGGCAGAATCATCGCCGAAATAGCCAGTGCACCGCTCCCAAAGAAGAGCCCGAAATCCCAATACGTTGGGAAAGCATCCTTCCCAACACCACCATCTACTGCGATCTCGCCTGCAGATTTATACGTAACCCGTTCTAACTGCCTCTCACTCATACCGATAGACAGGCTTAATACGAGCAGAACAGCAATCAGAAGTACAAGAAGTTCTCTGATACCAAACCGTTTTAGCATTCGTGCTGGAATCAAAATGGATATCAGAATTAGTCCACTAAAGAAGCCATAAGTTGCGTCATGATGGTCGTTCAGCAGATATATTATCAGTTTCGAGCTGAGTAAAACTGCCGCTATTGCCCCGATTCCTAAAAGTGCGAGAAAACCGAAGTCAATACGGCGGAGTTCTGTCTTTGCTGCCGTGAAAGCTTCTTTTTTTAATCTCACCACTCCAAGCAAGTTTTTTATTGTTGAAAGCCCGATGCGCCTTAATGCTCCGATGAGACGTTCGTAGATACCTAAAACGAGTGCGAGTGTTCCACCACTCATGCCGGGAATGATATTGGCGATGCCTATCAAGAACCCGTTAATAAAGAGCCGGAGTGAATTCATATATTAGTTGTCAGTTATCAGTTGTTAGTTAAAGAGGTGCTTGTTTCATCAAACCTTTTTTATCTGATGAACCGCTGTCAATGGCAACAATTTCACTGATAAACTCAGATGCCTCCTGAACTATCTGCCCGATTGTTCTGGATTCATTGTAAGCCAATAGGAACAGACGCATTTTTGTGGTTTCGGGTATATTATACTACAAAAACGATTTTCTGTCAAAGGTATCTGTCGAAAAAGAAGGCTTGTAAGGGAAGCTCATCTCACAGTAAAATAGCTGTCAGTTATCAGTTATCAGTTGTCAGTTAGTGGATTTGTGTGGTAATTACAGACGACTATAGGCATTAATTTCAGAGTTTTTCACAGTAAAATAGTTATCAGTTATCAGTTGTCAGTTGTCAGTTAATGGATTTGTGTGGTAATTACAGACGACTATAGGCATTAATTTCAGAGTTTTTCACAGTGAAAGAGTTGTCAGTTGTCAGTTATCAGTTGTCAGTTAATGGATTTGTGCGATAATTAGAGACGACTATACGCATTAATTTCACAGTAAATGCGAAAAAATATAATTTCAAGATAGCGTCATAAACACACGTGGTGACTGAGTTTTTGGGGGGTTTAGAGGAAAGTTTCTGTGGAGGGTACTGTGAAATTTACTGTGAAATTTTGTGAATGGGATCGCCCGAATTTGAGCGAAAATGCACAGCACTGTGACAGTCATAGTGCTGTTGAAAGTGACACTGAAAGTGACAGTCAAAGTGACAGTCAAAGTGCTGTAAGTGACACTGAAAGTGCTCTTAATAATTGCTGAAAGTGCTGTTGCTTGGATTGGGGTTTTCTGAATCAGGATTTTCTGAATCAGGATTTTCTGGATTTTGAGGATTGGCTGGATTGTTTTCTGAATCAGGATTTTCTGGATTTTGAGGATTGGCTGGATTGTTTTCTGAATCAGGATTTTCTGGATTTTGAGGATTGGCTGGATTGTTTTCTGAATCAGGATTTTCTGGATTTTGAGGATTGGCTGGATAAGAGTGAGGATGTAGGTTCATTTTTCTGAATCACGGATTTTCGCGGATTTGGCGGATTTTCGCGGATTGTAAGAGGATTGTAGGTTATGGGTGGTTGTCTGAATGCACGTCGCATGAATCAACACCGCAAAACGTCGCTTACCGCTGAGAAGGAAAACTATGGTAGATTTTAGAATTCATTAGACGTTCTCAGATGATTCCTCATGTCCATCAGGGTCCTTGGAACTTGCACAGACTCACAGTCTATGCTACAAATATGTCTCTCTATTTTTCTGGTTTACCATAAAATGGCGATTCTTGGTCTTTACGGCTCAACCCAACCTACATTATCTTCGCATTTTTATTATCGAACTGACGTTACTATAAATGATCCTGTATCCCCAACACCACCTTTTGACAACTCATTTTCTATATGATACAATACTTAGGCGAATAACCTGACGTGGCTGATCAAAAGGCGGATTCTGTCCACAAATGCACATCATAGGCATCGAAAAACTGAACAAATTTGCACAGAGACATTCGAATGCCAGACCCGCACTTAACCGATGGTACAAATTAATAAAGGAAGGAACTTTCAAACCAATCGTCGAATTACGAGAAACGTTTCCTCACGCTGATCCGGTACCAGCACGTTCAGGACAGTTTTCTCAGGCAGGGGAAAGAACAACCTTAACAGTTTTCAACATCAGTAGGCAATTTCGCCTTATATCCTTTGTGGACTATAAAAAACAGAGAATCTCTATTAGGCACATCCTCACGCACAACGAATATATGAGTAACAAATGGAAGAGGTAAATCATGGTAATGGTAACACAACCTGCATACGATAGGTCGTCAATACCCAGGTCTTTGGAATTGGACACCGCTTTCTCTGATGTGACACCAAGCGGATCTCAATTGTTTGAGAGATCTGAGCCGATACACATTCAGTTGTCGGTATCTGCTGTGCCCATGACCTATTCTGAGGGTGCCTATCAATGGTTAGTAGAGGTGTTAGACGGATTAATTGATTTTGGTAAACGACATGGACACTATGGTGCCATCAAATTGGTCGAAGAAGAGTATCAATGGCTGGACGACGTATTAGAAGAGTTAATCTGTTCCGTCGGTAAGAATGAAAACCATCCATTAGCACCGCTGATGGAATTTATTATTCGACTCATTGGGAACTATGAGGATATGTACGTTCCAGAACTGACAGAGTTATTCCCAGAGTTGGCAGAAAAAGCAACGATAAAAACTACATGCAAAAACAAGCAATCTGATGAGAATACCCGGAAACTGGATGAAAACGAATTAGCTGCGTACGCTTTTTTCTCTATTGGTTATCTCCTCGAGGAAGGCAACCTGATAAAAAAAGCTCTCGTTGCTTATGACAAGGCAATCGCATTGAAACCTGACTTTGTTGGCGCATATAACAATAGAGGTGGTGTATTTAAGAAACTTGGCAAATACGATGAGGCGATTGTTGACTTAGGAAAGGCAATCAGTTTGGATCCAGATTTTTCGGCACTTTACTGCAACCGTGGCTGTATGAAGGGGAACTCTGGTGAATCTGAAGAAGCAATCACTGACTTTGACAAAGCAATCAAGTTGGATCCAAAGAACGCCAAAGCCTACTACTACAGGGGAATTGCAAAAAATCAGCTCGGTAAATACCAAGCAGCGATTACCGATTTTGACAAAGCAGTCGAACTGGCATTCAATTCTGTCAACATTTACTACTATCGAGCCCTTGCGAAGACCCTGCTTGGTCAAGATGCTGCTGCTATACTTGATTATGATAAGGTAATTGAGTTAAAACCAGATCGTGTCAAAGCCTACAACTATAGAGGTAATTCAAAGCAGGAACTTGGGCATCATGATGATGCTCTCGCAGATTACACCAAAGCGATTCATATCAATCCTGATTACGCTGAAGCCTACAATAGTAGAGGTAACTTAAAGGGCAGATTTGGCCAATACCATGACGCTCTTGTTGACTGTACTGAGGCAATTCGTTTAAAACCTAACTATATCGAAGCTTATGCACATCGGGGAGTAGTAAAGGCGAACTTGAAGGAAATTGATGAAGCGAGAAAGGATTTTCAGACTGCCTTGGAATTAGCAGAACAACAGGGAAATGATAATATTAAAGCCTTCGTCATAGAATGGCTTCAAGAACTTAGTAATTAAGAACGTCTCCAGTTACAAAGGAAAAATATAGGATTTAGAAATGCTAACATGCCGCCCCGCTGGGGCTTTAGAAGTAGTGGTGATTGCGTTGCTATAGACATGTCGCCCCGCTGGGGCTGAGGAATAGCGGTGGATGCGTTTTTATATAGATTCTGCTCTTGTAGAACTGAAGTATAATTGACTGAGATTAAACAAATGCATATTGATATAGATGAACTGGTAGAAGGACGTTTGGCTCAGTTAGCCAAGTGCACTGTGGCAGGAGAAGAAATTATCTTGCAGCGTAACGGGAAATCCGTTACCAAGTTAGTACCCTTAAAACAAAGAAACAAGAAACCACGCCGTGGTGGACAGTGGAAGGGAAAAGTGAAGATAGCTAAAGATTTCGATGAACTCCCTGAATCCCTCACGGTGTTTTTTCGTGAGAAGGACGACGAATGAGCTCGTTATCAGATCCATGCTTGCCAAGGCATTCCGTTTTATAATGTGAATTGTTAACTTAATTTTATTTACTCACCCATTTTCACGGAGAAAATTCATATCCAACCTACAGAACCCACGTAGTATCTATAGTAAAATCTCTCCGTGACACCTCCGTGAATCTCCTTTTTAAAATGGTATACAGATGCCGCTCCTATGGGGCTTGATTGTTATGTTCCGCATATTTCTACACAGATACCGCCTCTACGAGGCTAAAGAATCCCTCCCTATACACATCTGAAACCACATTGAATATACCTTGGTTGGAGCAGAAAAAGACAATAACACATAACGCAGCAGCTCAAGTAGAAGCATCCAATATACCTTAGTTGGAGCAGAAACCTAACTGGGAGCACGGAACAGAAATAAATTCCGATTTTTCTGGAGGTGTGATATACTAAGGAAAACTCTCAATTCACAGGGTAAAATCGCTTATGAATTTTCCAACGTTGTCAGAGTCAAAACGTCTGGAGATGCTCGAACCGCCGACGGGACGGGTGCGGATGGTTCTTGACACTGACACCTATAACGAAATTGACGATCAGTTTGCAGTCGTCCACGCGCTGCTCTCACCTGAACACCTCGATGTTGAGGCAATCTACGCTGTCCCCTTCCACAACAATCGCTCGGATAACGCTGAAGATGGTATGGAGAAAAGTTATGACGAGATTCTGCGGCTTTTGGACTTCCTGAATGTTCCTGCCGAAGGACTCGCTCATCGCGGCGCCAGCGCGTTTCTCTCAGACAGAGAGACTCCTGTACCGAGCGATGCTGCAACTGACATGATCGAACGGGCAATGGCGAGTACAGAAGATCCACTCTATGTCGTCGCCGTAGGCGCGATAACAAACGTTGCTTCTGCCATTTTAATGGAACCTGAAATTATCAACCGGATCGTCGTTATTTGGCTTGGCGGGAATCCGTTGTACTGGCCGCACACCCGAGAATTCAATCTTACCCAAGACCTTCTGAGTGCGCAAGTGGTTTTGGATTGCGGCGTGCCATTCGTTTGGCTACCAGCACGCGGTGTCGTCTCACATCTGCACACAACGGTTGCTGAGATGGAACGCTATGTGCAGGGTAGAGGCAGAGTCGGAGATTATCTCGTGGAGATCTTTAAAGACTATTCCAGTGATCACTTCGCTTGGTCAAAGGTGATATGGGATATATCAGCGACGGCATATCTTGTCAATCCAGCATGGGTGCCGACAGAAATCGTCCATAGTCCTATTTTGACGGAAGCAGTGACATGGAGTCATGATAACAGCCGACACCTTATGCGTGTCGCATCAAGCGTGGATCGGGATGCGATTTTTAGAGATTTATTTGAGAAGTTGCAGCAGCACACCGATTAAGTTGATTAGAATAAGGCGAGGTTAGGAAACCTCGCCAACGGAGTATATGGGTTAGATAGAGCGAGGTTAGGAAACCTCGCCAACGAAGTATATGGATTAGCATAGAGCGAGGTTAGGAAGAACCATGTTGGGTTCTCCTAAGATTCCTCGCCAGTAAAGTAGGGGTGTGCTGTTGTGAGCTGGACGGTTGGAAAAAATTCTACCTTGATTGAGATCAGGTAATCCTACAAATGTGGGACATCCCACTCGTCGGCGCAAATCATTTCAAGCTGATCGTGCGGTTTGAAGTAATCGGTCGGATGATGATTCTCCCCCATGTCACCGAACAATCGACGACGGCGAGGGGTCATTCGCGCGAGTACGTCAGCAGGAAGTTTGTCGTAATCGTAAGGACGAGACCACATCTGCCCATAACGGAACGTAACGCTTTTGCGGATACGCTCGGTTCGATTTGGACCGACACCGTGCCACAACGCCCAAGGGAAGATGACAGCGTCTCCAGCTTCCGCAAGAACTTGAATCGCGCCTTCGGGATACTTTCCTTTTTTAAATCCGTTTTCTGGGAATGAAACCTTATGGCTTCCCGGCACACACATGAAATTTCCCTGATTCGGCTCAGTTAGATCCGTTAAGAAAAATTGGACTTTGAACTGTAGCGGCAAACTGTCGGCGTGTGGATGAATGCGTTGTAGCGATGGGCCAGCATCCGTATGAAACGCCATCAACGCCTCGGCATCATGGTGCCGAACATAAATCTGCGTCCCCATAATTTGGAGATACGGACCCATCATGGTGAGAATCGTGCCGAAAAGGCGCGGATGATCTGTGAGCGGGTCGAGAGCGTCTGTCCGCTCAATCGCACGGATAATCGTATAAGCCCCTTTCCCGAACCGCGTACCTTGCAGGCTGGGGGTTTCCTGAACATACGTTTCAATCGCTGAATCTACAGATGTCAAAATCCCCTGAACCTCTTCAGGCGAAAGGACGTTCTTAATAAGTAGAAATCCCTCTTTCTGCCATTCTTTTTGTTGGACATCCGTCAAGTATGGAGATATCATGTCTTACTCCTTAATCAATGAAATGGGGGAAGGATTACACACCAAATATTGCAAGCCCATCAATTTAGGAAGATTATAGAGGATTTAGGATATTGTGTCAATCGTATTCTACCAAGAAAACTCAACGTTTTTACTAAATTTGCGTCTAATTTGCTAACAAAATCCACTTATATCACTTACATAAAACATGAATAATTTCGCAACAATTCTTAACACCATCCGCCGCCCGTTCCAACAAGAAATCCGTAAAGGGTGCCATGACGATGTCGTCGTCAATGGATTGGGGAATTATGTTCGGTTATGGGTAAAAAATGGGGATGCGCTGACTTTAGCGGCAGCTGAAAAAGACGTATTGAGCGGTTTAGCAAACCTCTTTGAAAATTACGCAAGCGCGTCACCGGCTGAGCGGCAACGTACGCTTGAAGAAGCAACAAAACATATTGATGCAGCACTCGGACAGAAGCAGCAAAATCTCACGAATACAACTCCCACAAGCGTGGAGAATCGACAGTCTCATCAACAGCCACCCGTACAACGTACACGCCAGAAAAAGAACGCACAAATGGAGACGCTACCCCTCTTTCAGGAACCAGTAAACCGTCCGGAAAGTGCGCCTCCAAAGCCGGCAGCGACAACAAAACGCACGGATCAGAAAACGCCTAAAGGGACGTTACCACTTTTCGGAAGCACAGAAGAACCTCTCTCACAAGAAGAAAATATCTCTACAGAAAAGCCTGCAGCAACTGTACCAATTTCAGATATTCCTGTTTCGACAGATCTCACCTCGCTTGATTTTTTATCCGAACCGCTCCAATATCTCAAAGGCATCGGTCCCCGACGCGCCGCAATGCTTTTGGCAGAACTCAACATCCGAACGGTCGGAGAATTGATGGCATACTATCCGCGCGATTACATCGATCGTTCCAAGACAGTCGATATTTACAGAGTGGGGAGAACTGAAGATGACGAACCAGAGACAATTCAAGGTAAGGTCGTTAACCATACTTCCTCTCCGACAGCAAGGGGTAAACGCATTGGTAAAATCTCAATTTACGATGGTACCGGCGTCGCACTTCTTGTTAATTTCGGGAGACGCATCGGCATTATGAAGTCCCTGCTTCCTGTCGATACCGAAGTGGTCGTCAGCGGCAAGTTCTTGCGTCGTTACAACGAAATCCAAGCGACCGACTATGAGTTTGAAATATTTGAGGAAGACAATCTAATCCACACAAAGCGGATAGTCCCCAAATATCCGCTTACGGCAAAACTCACAGCGAAAATGCTCCGTACTTGGATGCGGACTGCGCTTGACGAATACGGACAACAGATCCCTGAAATTCTACCGCTTGAACTCCGCAAACGGCAAGGCTTAATTGATAGACAACTCGCCCTTAATGAAATCCACTTTCCAACATCAGAGGCACATCAAGAAGCTGCACAGAAACGGCTCGCTTTTGAAGAATTCTTCCTCCTCAGTGCTGGAATGGAGATGAAAAAGGAGCGAAAGACCTTAGAAGCGGGCATCGCTTTTCAAATTGGCTCGGATACTGGAGGCACCTCTTCTTCGCTGCTACGAGACTTCTTGGCTTCACTGCCTTACGAACTAACGCGTGCCCAAAAACGGGTTTTTAGGGAAATTCAAGACGATATGCAGCGAAATAGCATAATGAATCGACTCATCCAAGGGGATGTTGGTTCCGGGAAGACCGTCGTCGCGGCGATGGCACTGCTCTGTGCGATAGAAAATGGGTATCAAGGCGCACTAATGGTGCCGACTGAAATTCTTGCCGAGCAGCACCATTACAATCTCTCTGAGATGCTTCAGCATCTACGCAGAGATGGTGTGCCAGAAGACGAAGGAAAAATAAATGTTGTGCTTCTGAAAAGCGATCTCCCCAAAGCGGAGCGCGAAGAGACTTTGGAAGCAATCGCCAACGGCACTGCAGATCTTATCGTCGGGACACAAGCTCTGATACAGGAAGGGGTCGATTTTCACAAACTTGGACTTGTTATCGTCGACGAACAGCACCGATTCGGTGTGATGCAACGCGCAACACTCCGCAACAAAGCGTATTCTGCAACCGATGCGCAAAAGCATCTTGACGCAGCTGCCCCGTCGCCGGATGTCCTCGTTATGACAGCAACACCCATTCCAAGGACACTCGCCTTGACACTGTACGGCGACTTAAATGTATCCGTTATTGATGAGCTGCCACCGGGTAGACAGGTGATTAAGACACATTGGATAAGGGAGAAAGACCGGGAGAAGTTATACACTACCGTTCGGAAAGAGATCCAACGCGGTCGACAAGCATATATCGTTTATCCGCTTGTTGAAGAGTCTGAAAAATTGGAAGAGCTCAAAGCCGCTACAGAAATGGCGTCGCATCTTCAGGACGAAGTATTTCCTGATTTGCGTGTCGGATTACTGCACGGACAGATGAAATCCATCGAGAAACAAGAAGTTATGGCAAACTTCAAGGATCAACACACCGATGTTCTTGTCTCAACAACAGTAATTGAAGTAGGTATTGATGTCCCGAACGCGACGCTGATGGTAATCGAGAATGCAGAGCGGTTTGGACTCTCACAGTTGCATCAATTGCGTGGACGCGTTGGACGTGGCGAGCATCAATCAGCGTGTTATCTTGTCGCTTCACCGAGAGGGGACGATTCCTATCAACGGATTCAGGCGATGATTCGGACAAACAACGGTTTCCAGATTGCAGAGGCAGATTTGAACATCCGCGGTCCGGGTGAATTTTTCGGCACCCGCCAATCCGGTATCCCGAATTTCAAGATTGCGAATATCATCCATGACGCATCACTTTTGGAAGCAGCGAAAAAAGAGGCAGAGTCATTAATCAAAGCCGACCCTCGACTGGACGCGCCTATGCATCAATTGCTGAAGCAGATGTTACAGAAACATTGGCAAAGCAATTTGGAGATCGCCTCGGTTGGGTAACTATCAACTAAAGGAAAAATCAATGGCACGCAGTATAACAGACATGACGTATGCACAGTTTAGCACTTGGCTTATGCCAATTGTGAATATATCACTTTTTGAATCCCGCGAACGACTTGTGGAATTGCTCGCCAAAAACGCTGACCGAGAAGCATTGGAATCGGAGTTCCGCGAGCTTCATGAAGGCTACTGTGGTTTGGCATTTGAGTTAGAAGTGCATGAGGAATCACTGCTTTTAATATTGCGGACGTGTGATACATTTGCCCCGCTACAACAACGCGTTGCAGTTGTAGAAGCGGAGCGGAAGACATCACCTTTAGGACGTCAGGCGCGACGGATGACCGACAACCCCTTACTCACCGATCCCCAACCAGAGATAAAGGTGTCAGCGTTATCGGATGATGCGTTCCGGGCGTTGATGGAGACACTCGCAAATTGGGAACTTTTTACAGCGCGTGCGCAGGTCGTCAAACTACAGGAGGTGGTCCCATCGGTTGACGGGACAGAGCAATTAAAATCGGCATTTCTTGAATTTTTTGTGTGCTACTTAGAGTTAGAGCAGTTTCTTGAAAATTACGACTATAACCCAGATGAGGGACTGGAATTACGTCCGGAGGTAGCTGCAAGGTTGGAACAGAGCGTTAAAGATTATGAGTCTGGCACCGTCAAAGCGATCCCGATAGAGGAAGTAGCGAAAAAATTAGGACTGAAGTGGTAATGTACCGTTTGGAAATTATGCCAAAGGCGGAAGCCGACTTTGCCCGTTTAGATGCCACTATTGAACAGCGAATTCTTTCAAACTAAAGGCTTTATGCGAAAACTGTGATACACATCGCCACGAAGCTCTCCGAGGACCATATAGAGGAAAGTTTCGTCTACGTGTTGCTAACGATTACCGAGTCATTTATACCTTCAATAGACGCACAAGAGAAATTGTTGTTCATGAAGTGGGGCATCGGAGTAGCGTTTATTAGACTAAAACAGGAACAGAACAAACACACCATTTACAGAAGGGCAGTTATTAGACGATATAACTGCAGGACAGTGACCGAGAAGTCGCCGGAGATGTGGTAGCCCTCACCGCCATCTTTGACTGTGCGAATGAGAATGGTCTTTTTGGGACGATGGTAGTAGTGTGCGTCGGTAGGAGATCCTTCGTCTTGGAAATCGGGGAAATCAATGAGATCGAAGTTGGCGGTCGTGAAATGCCGAATCTCCTCACCCCGCTGCGATGCGATGTTTCGTGCCATAGAAAGGCTTTTGAGGTAGACTTCGGGTCCCATCACTGCAGAGCCTAAATTCAGGAAAACCCCACCTTCCAATCGGGACACACTCTGGGCAAAACATAGAAAATCCTCACCCGTTGTCCACCCCATCGCGGCGTAATCGGCAGCAGGATGCTGGTCGATGATGTCAAAACCGATGCCTTTGTGAACCGTGAATGGCACACCGAGTCGATACGCAGCGGCGAACATACTCACATCACGATGTGGAAAAGCGATGTCCATCTCGCCTTCTTGAATTAACCTACCGATTGCTTCCCCAAATCCGATTCTATCTTGATACCCTCGAACAATCGCCTCGTTCAAGTAGCGTCCAGTTTCTTCCCAATTCCCGAACTTACCATCCCAGATATAGTCCTCTACATCTTCAAGGGTTGCGCCGATATGTGCGAGTTCAAAATCGTGGATGGCGCACGCGCCGTTGGCGGCGATATGCGTGAGGATACCGCGTTCCATCAAATCGATAATGAAGCGGGAGTTACCGCGTCGCATGACGTGCGCGCCCATCATCCAGATGACCTGCTTGCCTTCACGGTGCGCCTTCGCAATTCGATCTGCAACGATACGAAGTTTCGGATTTTCGTAGGGTGGAATCTCTGCGTCCAGCGCATAGACATCCGCCACCGTCATCTTGTGTCGGCGTTCAGAGAGCGGGAGAATTGTGAGTTGATTCCGATTCAGTTTGTCCATACCCGAAGGTCCGTTCCCACGGCTATTCAGCAAATCTGGCAGAGACAATTTTTGAGATACCCGCCTGTTCCATCGTCACGCCGTACATTGCGTCAGCGATTTCCATTGTGCGACGGTTGTGCGTGATAATCACAAACTGCGTATTCTCGGTGTAGGCTCGGATAAGATTGGCAAAGCGGAGTACATTCGCCTCGTCAAGTGCTGCATCAACTTCGTCAAGTACACAGAAAGGACTCGGTTTGATTTTGAAGACTGCAAACAACAGTCCAATCGCTACCAGTGAACGTTCTCCGCCAGAAAGCTGCGTGATACTCTGCGGGCGTTTACCCGGCGGTCGAGCGATAATTTCAATGCCTGAATCGAGCACGTTAGACGGATCCGTTAGCAACAATTCCGTTTCGCCACCACCGAAAAGTTGTGCAAACACCTCTTGGAAGTTGTTCTGTACCTGCTCAAACGTCGCAAGGAAGACATCCCTTGAAGTTTGGTTAATCTTCTGTATCGCCTGATAGGTAGATTGAATAGACTGCTGGACATCTTCACGCTGAGAAACAAGAAAGTCTTGACGTTTCTTGTGTTCTTCGTAAGCCTCAATCGCTTTGAGGTTTACCGCACCCATTGCGTTAAGTTCCGCCTTCAACTTTTCAATGTTATCCAGCAACCCAATTTCATCTATCGCCTCTTTGTTATTCATCAACGGCGGCAGGGAATCAATCGAAACCTGATATTTATCGTGGATGCGAGTTGAAACCGATTTTATGCGCATCTCAAGCTGCGTTGTTGTGACCTCAAGTTTATGACGTGCGCGGTTCTGTTGCTCAAACTTTCTCCGGGTTGAGCGCATTTCCTTCTGGAGGGCGGTTACTTCTTGGAGAAGGCTCTCGCGTTCTTCATTCAATTCGTCAACGTGCGCTTCAGCTTCGGCGCGATCACCTTCCAAACGGAGGAACTCGCGTTGTGCTTCAGCAACCTGTTCACCAAGGTCAACTCGGGTCTGTTCGTCAGCATCGATATCCGCTTGCTGCTGGGCAATCTCCTTTGTCGTCCGATGTTGTGTCTCCTCAAGCGTCTGAATTTCGGATGTTAAACCCTCCAACCGCTGACGCTGACCTGCTAAGAAAACTTCCATTTTCTGGCAGGTGTCAGCGACTTCAGAACGTTTTCGGTCTTCACTTTCAATCTGCTCGGACATGCGTTCAATCCACCGTTGGGTTCGAGTAGACTTTTGCGTCAGTTCTGCGATTTCAGTTTCAAGAGTGCCTTGCTCTTGGCGCGAAACCGTCATTGCTTGGTTCAATTCTCGGTTTTCAGCCTCGACCACTTCGAGTTGCTGTTTAAGTCGAGTAACCTGGAGATTTGCTTGCTCCATGTCTTTGGTCAACGTTGCTTTTTCAACACGCTTATCTTGCCATTTAGCAGTGAGTGTCTGCCGCGTTCTTTGCAAATTCGCGATCGTCGCTGCGTAGGATTTACGCTCTTCATCTTTCCGATTGTTGCTCCGAGTCAACTGTCCGATCTTGTCTTCAAGCTCCTCAAGTTCACGAGCGCGACCGAGTAGTCCACCCTTTTGCTGATTCGTCTGACCACCGGTGATAGCACCTGATGTATTAATGAGTTCCCCATCTAATGTGACGAGCCGAGAATTCGGACGGAATTGGCGGGTAAGTGCGATCGCAGCATCCAAATCTTGGATGACGACAGTATTCCCCAATAAATGCTGCATAGCGACCTCGTATTTGAGGTCGTAATCTATTAATTCTTCAGCGATACCGATAACGCCGGGTTGTCTTAGTAGGGCATCGTCATTAAATCTGCGTTTGCGTAAAATATCAAGCGGGAGAAATGTTACTCTGCCGGCTCGATGCTTTTTCAGGAAAGCAATCCCCTTTTCGGCATCCTTAGCAGTATCGGTAACAACATTCTGGACAGCACTCCCCAAAGCCACTTCTATGGCTACCTCATACTCATTATCCATAGCGATTAATTCGGCAATAACACCACACACACCGCGAAATTGATCGGGATAGTGGCTTTTCACCTGCATTATCGCGCGAACGCCGGCGTAATATCCTTCATAAGCGGATTGCAATTCCTGTAGCGATCTCAATCGAGAGACACTACTGCCCAATGTATTTTGTAAGCCGTTGATTTCAGCTTCAATTTTACGGAGTGCATCCTGATTCTCGCCAAGCTCAATCTCTACCTGATCTCTCTCGGTTTCAATCTGAACCAGTTCTGCCTTTAATTGTGTCTCGGCGCGCTGAACTTCAGCATGGGTGTCGGTAGCGGTTTTGAGTTCGGTTGTCAACGCCTCTGTGTTTTCCATGAGACGATTGAGGTTCCCTTCGCGACTGGTCAACTCATGTTCGATTGCTAAGCGTTTGCGCTCGCGTTCTGCTAATTCGGTTGTAGCCTCTTGCAAAACAGTCTGCGCTTCCCGCACAGATTCTTTGGAGGCATTGATACGTTCAGAAAGCTGGGTGAGAAGCTGCTGACGTGCTGTCAAACGGCTTTCCTCTATCTTAAAAGACGCCTCAAGTTTCTGATGCTCCTGCGTTCGCAGTCGTTGCTGAGTGAGGACACCCGTGTGCTGCGCCTTTAAAGCTTCAAGTGCTTGGAGTGCCCGCTGCCGTTGTTGTTGGATGTTGAGTTGTCTTTCTTTGTGCAGCACGATCTGACGCTCAATCTGCTCAATTTTCGTTTCAATCTCACGAAGTGCAGTCTGTCCTTCTCGTATAGCAGTATCTAATTCAGACTGTCGATCCGTGGCACTCTCAATACGTTCTTCAGCGGCTTTAAGCTGCTCAGAAGCAGTTGAGACATCGCTTAAAATCGTGTCTAAGTCGGTTTGGGCTTGGATATAATCAGTACGGAGTTTATCGTATTCTCTATGGGCGAGGTCTAATTCAAACTGCTTTAACTGTGCCTGCTGTGCGTTATAGTGCCGCGCCTGCTCAGCCTGTTCTTTGAGAGATTCAGTCTCGCGTTGCAGCTCCTGAATTACATCGTTGATACGGACGAGATTTTGTTCAGTCTGCTCAAGTTTTCGGAGTGCGGTTTTCTTTCGGTGTTTATATTTTGTAATGCCAGCAACTTCATCAAATAGAAATCGGCGGTCTTCGGGTCGCACGTTCAGAATCAAGTCAATCTTGCTCTGTTCCATGACAGAATACGCATCGACCCCGATGCCTGTATCCATAAAAAGTTCGCTGATGTCGCGGAGACGACACGGATTTTGATTGATAAGGTAACGGCTGTCCCCATCACGAGAAAGGTGACGAGACACTTCAATTTCTGGAGATGCGAAGGCAAGCTTAGCAGGAGCATCTTGCGTCGAGGTATCGGGGTGTTCCGAACCATTTGTAAAGCGGAGTGCTACCTCTGTCCTCTGTGCGGGAGCAAAATTGGCACCTCCGTTGAAAAGCAGATCACGCATAGAAGCACACCGAAGAGAACGGGCACTCTGTTCCCCAAGTACCCACCGAATTGCATCGGAGACGTTGCTTTTCCCGCAACCGTTGGGTCCGACAATGGTAGTGATACCGGGTTCGAGTATTAATTCAACTTCTTCGGCGAAACTTTTGAAACCACGAATTTTGATGCTATTTAAGTGCAAAGGTCTAACCCTCCACTATAGTTTAATTAATGTATGTCAGCGATCAGTAGTTTTACGGCACAACTTTCAAATACAACAGTAAGGATATAGCGTGCCTGTAAACAAACCTAACCTTAACACAAACATCGTATAAAACGCATATCAACGAAAAAAGTTTCATGATTTTGTCTTGAAACCCGCAGTGCCAACTAAACCTCAGCCAACAGACTTTACTGTAACTATGCGCTTAAAGTCCTTGCCAGTGTTAGCACATCAATCTCGGCAGGATCGGCTTTCCACAATTCGTTAACCGCCTCACGAACCGTGGCACCGGTTGTGAAAACATCGTCAATAATTAGGAGACGTTTGTTATGGATGACCTCAGGTTTCCGAATCTCAAAAGCTCCGACGATATTGTGTTGACGGGCTTCCATATCCAAACTGCTTTGTGCCACCGTATGCCGGTGTCGAACTAAGGCATCTGTGAGAACCGGTACACCCTCTGCTTGTGCAATGCCCTTGGCGAGCAGTGTCGCCTGATTGAAACCACGTTCTCGTAGCCGTTTTTTATGAATTGGTACAGGCAGAATAAAGTCGTATTCTGTAACAGCACAATCCGTGGGAATGTGTGCGTTTATTAGGCGAATAAGGGGTTGTGCAAATACCTTTTTCTTTTCAAATTTAAAGAGATGTATTGCCTGTTGGAGTGTTGTCTGATACAATGCAATAGATCTTAGTTTTCCGTAGCGCGGCGGGGAGGTAGCACATTCATCGCAAAGTCCATCAACATTCGGCGTGCCACATATATCGCACCAAGGCGGTTCAAGGAATTGAATATCGCGCCAGCAGTTAGCACAGATATAAGGGATAGATGCGACCTCAAGAGACGTTTTGCAGACGCGGCACTTTGCAGGATATAGGAAGACTACTGCGGTTTCAAATACGTTCCGCAATACATACGGCACTTGCCAGCCGAACGACTTTGATCTCACGCGACCACCTTACGAAAATAAAAAGTGATTATATATTGACATAAAATACATTGTAGGTTTTACCTTAAAATGTTACCAAATGGTAACATTTTTCGTTTTTTGGTAACTTTATGAATCTGGTTGAAAACCCAATCACTGTGCGGGTTTATTGGCGATTTTTGTGCGATTTTCTGTTGTGAAAAAAAAATGGCGGAAAGTGTAACATTTTGTTTGTCTGAATCACGGATTATCGCGGATTTTACAGATTGCACGGATTTTGGGACTCTGTTTCCTCTGCATCTTTTGTAAAAATGTGATGGGTTTTACCGATGTGAATGCCTTAATTTGACTTTGGTGTTCTTGAATACTAATTCAAGTTTACATTATATATGATAACATATTTTACTTAGAAATGCAACTTTATTTTCCTTGCTGACGGCATTTCTCCTCAAATACCGCCCTCTGGAACAATCCGAACTGGAAAACTGAATCGGTTGTTTGTACCGAACTGAAAGTGATGGTAGGCGATCCGCGCTTTTCACAACCGCAGTGGTGGTGTGGCCTCGGGTTCCGCTCAAAAGTAGGGTGGGCAGATGAGAACTACTGCCTGCGCTATCAGAACCGGTGTGCGCGATGAGAACCACCTAAAATTGCGCGTGCCGCTTCGAGTGTTCTATTAAACGCTGTACGTATCGCTTTGGGACCCGATGCCGGTCTCAACCTTTTTAATAAGGGCTATTTAAACAAAAGCGTCCTTTTACTAAAAATTATCTAAAAAATCGACAAAAACTGCAAAATGTGACCTAAAAAAACAAAAAACAACATTTTTTTCTTGACTTTCGTTTGTCTTTGTGGTATCATTATAAAAAGAAGACGGCGAGTGCGCCAACACCCGCCAAAACCTTTTTTACAAAACCTAGTGCCAACCAGAGTTTTGCTTTTAAAAGGCTATTTGTTAATTATACGATACAAGCAGATTTTTGTCAAAAAGAAAACTCCGAAAGGAGTATTTGACAATAGCAAACTACAGCACGAGGATATATTACAAGTATTGGAGAAATATCAATGAAATTTATGAAACTCATTTTTGTGGACAGAACACATGAGGAACGTTCATCACTCTCGACATCTGAATTTTACAACACCGCCAAGAAAATATCCGAACAGGGGTTTGGAGTCCGAGTCCTGAACGAATCACCACAGACGCTAACACAAGACAATCCATTAGGACATCATCAAGAATTCGATTTCTATCAGTCGCTTATTTTTGACCTCATGAGTCAATCAGAGCATATATTAAATGTAGTGAGAGAAAAACTGGAATACCTCGGTAAGGAATCTAACTGGGAACTGGCAAAATATCAAATATCAAACATATTTGAAGATCACAGATATGCGAAGACCTTGCCAGATGATTGGTTCAGGAAACAGGCATCGTATAACTATTGGCAAAACGAAACATTACGAAAAAAATCGCTTGTGAAGAGACCCGCTGCAGCGTTCTATTTTGCTCGTATCTCTCGCGATATCCGTAAGATTGCCGAAGAGTTTGATGTCACTGAATGGACAGTTCGCAAATGGGCGAAAACATCCGAATGGCATGAAGCCCTTAATGTTTTCGCTTACAAAGGTGATCGCCAATTCGATACACAGCCCACACGAGACGCAGCACGAGAAAATCGCGAGATCTTTGATATGGCAAAACAAGCATACCAAGAAGCACTCAACGCAGGAAAACCCTACCACAAACTCGCGACCATTGCCGGTGAAAGGGTGGGGTTACCGAGACGGCGGATCCATGATTGGGCAATGAAATACAACTGGCGTGAAATTAATTCACGATTTCCCAACGACACGAGGAATAGGAAAATTATGAGAGAACTTAATTTTGCTGATTGGAATCAGGATTATATTAATGTACTATCTGATGAAGACTATAATTTACTAAAACGTGCAGAAATAGGCTTAGCCAATCAACTCCAAGACTTTCTGACTGCCTATGATATTCACTACGACGAGTATCACGGTAAACGCTATATTCACCCTCTGGATTTATCACCTGGGGTTTTTAGTAGAGGCATAAATGAGGAGAAATTCTGCGTCAAATTTGGTGAACCAACAATATTGCGCCATGTCAAATCCAGTCGCGACGGAAGGATGTATCAGATACACACAGGATCTCTGAGATGGATTAAACTCAGTGATGTCCCAAAGATAATAAATCATTATTGGGACAGCATCTACAGAGACAAAGACCTCGATCAGCTTCAAACAGTGGATCGACTTGTTGTAAAGCAAAAGGAATACATGATAATGTTAGACAATATAGAACAGAAGATGAAAGGAGATTGAAATCCTGACATATAGAAACATATCGTTACCTGATAATGTTGTTAAGCAATGTCTTGCTAACGGACGCAAATTAAAAGAAACTGTCAATGAGACGATGCAAGTGACAGTTGTTCAATGGGAGCGCAACGATTGGGGTGAATTTGAGCATGAATTTGGGCGTGAAGAATTTCTTTTCAGTGCCAAAATTAATCCTAAAAGTGATATTGATGACGAGGGTTACATAACGCAAGCATGGTTCCATACGTATTGGATTCAGGCAATTCAAGAAATAGATGGAGATAAATGGGCATTAATGAAACCCACATGGTTTGCGTTACAGGATCCACTTGTTTATTTCAGAACTTATATTGACGATATAGAAGCAAGACTTCTTCCACATCCCGATTTTTAGGAAGTTCGTTGACGCTCGCGATGTAGATTGACAAAAAGTAGATTCGCAACCCTTGAGGAGAGGCGTTACACTATGAGAAATACTGCACGAAATCATCATTATGTTCCACAATTCTATCTTAGAGGATTCTCGGATCCTGAACTACAGAATGAACAACTTCATGTCATTGATAAAGGGGATAGACGACATTTTGTTACTACGCCTCGCAATATCGCATCGCAACGTGACTTCAACAGAATAAATATACAAGACTATCCAGTGGATGAAATTGAAAAACAGCTGGCTCAAATTGAAGGTCGGGCAGCAATGGTGCTAAGATCTATAGCAGAAAATGCAACATTACCAGAAGAAGATACGGATATGCACTACCTAATCAATTTTGTTGCTATCCTTGCTGCAAACAACCCGCAAATTCGTAACAGACTTATCGACAGAGATCGAGAAACTTCAAGACAAATAATACAGTCCCTCGTTGCGAGCCGAGCAGTCTATGAATCTCGCCTATCAGATCTCGGAATAGAAGATCGAATTGGATATGAGGCAGCGAAAGCATTTGTCGAAAGCGGAAGATACACCATAGGTATTGAAGATCCGTTCGGTTATTATTTATCGGTTGTGTTTTATGGTCTCTATAAAGCTGTGTTACCAGTCATTTTCACTATGCATTGGTCTTTAGTAATTGCTGAAGAAGGTGAAACAGATTTCATCTGCTCTGATCTTCCGGCTGTCTTATTTAGGATTGTGAATACGATTTTGCCAATACCCAATGAGGTTGATTCGACTGGAAATATCACGGTGAGTCTTGAATTGACTATGCCCTTAAATCCTCGTATGGCTATATACGCAACGACTTTCCCCACTGAATATCAAATGAGTCCTTCTTATATGAATAAGAGAACAATAGATGTAGCAACGAGACATATTTACTGTTCAAATCTTGACTTCAAATTCCTCGAAAATGAAGTGATGAAAAGCGGATGGGATCTCGTAGATGAGTAGGAGTTTCGGTGTCATTTAAATCCATATTTATTTCAGGGCTACCCCTCAGTGGATTTGGAGGTTTAGGGATTAGCACTAACCCACCTAACTCCTTATCAAAGGGAATAAGGTATTAGGAGATTATTACTATGGTAAATGTGAAGAGTCCACAGGAGATTGCCGATGCGGCTTTGCCGTCTACAGTGCTTCTGGAAATGAAAGATACTAACGGTCAACCGCATGGGGGCGGTAGCGGATTTTTCGTTCGAGAGGGCGAGATTGTAACTAACTTTCATGTTGTTGAAGGGGCATACGAAGGCTCAGCAAAGTTGTTTGGACATGATGAATGGTATGAAGTTGAAGGTTATACCTCCGTTAATGTGGATAACGATTTAATTATATTAAAGATTAAGGATCCAGATCAGACCATTGTTAACACGCTCGCACTACCCCTTGGCGATAGCGAAAGTGTTCACACTGGAGATCCGATTTATGCTGTCGGTAATCCAGAAGGCTTGGAAGGAACGATCTCAGATGGTATCATAAGCGGAATTAGACCACGTGATCTATCACAAGACATGCTCTATAAAAGGATTCAGATTACGGCTCCAATTTCCCCAGGAAGCAGTGGAGGGCCTGTCCTAAATACTGAAGGTAAGGTTATCGGTGTCTCAGTGTCTGGTATGTCTTCACTCAGACCTATTTCTTCACAGAATCCGCAAGATGCGCAGTATATCAATGTGGCTCAGAATCTCAACTTCGCCATTCCTTCAAATTCTCTTAATGCACTTCTTCGGCGGCGCGATCAACGGGGCAGCGTAACTCCTTTGCGGGAAGCAAAATTAGAACGAGTAACATTCATAGATAAACTGAGATGGATCGGATCAGCTTCCTATATATTTCCATTGGAAAACCGATCCAGTAAGGGTGTAAAAAGTGTTCATTGCCTTGTAATTTTCAAAGACAAAGAGGGCGATGTGATTTGGAGAGATATTGTGGTTTTTCCGTGGCTAATACCTGCCAATACGACTAAGATGGTAATTCGTCTGAGTGCTTATGATACGACGCGTCTTGATCTTGTGGACTCTTCCTTCATTCAACTACTTAGGAAAGTTACTACCGATGATGAGATTAACATTTATGATGAGACTGACATTAGTGATAACGCTACTGAATCATTTTTACTCGGTTTAGCTGACCTGTTACTAACTAATATGGGGCACGCTGACTATAGTTCTGTTAAGCCTAACGTTAAACGGTTGACGGAACGCTATGAAATTCGGATTGTTGATTTGGAGGTGGTGGAGTGATTTTTCCAGTCTTAAGGTCGGCATCATCTGTGTCACCAGTGAAGGTTGTATCTTTTTTGACCTCAAGCGTTTCGTATATTTGACCTTTCTAAGAAAAGCAGGGAAAACTAACTTTGCACGGTGTAATCTCCATACAACACACAATAGACGCGATTTTTATTGCCTTTTTCTGTTAAATTGTAATACAATATACACAGATTCTACAATTTGTGTAGAATTTTAACAAACAGGGCGGGAGGATTAACAATGAATCATGCGCGCTTGACAATCGGTGAGATGGTGCAACAGTACCCTGATCAATGGCTATTTATAGTCGATTGCGAACATAGCGCAAGTACCGAACTTATATCAGGAATAGTTGCCGCTCACAGTCCCTCGCGTGATGATATTAAGAAAGTATCATCGGAATATAAAGGTGGTGCGGCGATACGCTACACAGGTAAACCACCAGAAGGGAGATTATACCTTCTGTAATGCAAAGGATTCGCCTTCAACCAGTATCTAATTTTATTTTGATACCCATTAAAACAATAGGTATTGACGGCAAGAGTTTCCGGGATTTTGAAGTAGCACTGGATACTGGCGCAACAACTACATCAATTCCAATATATGTTGCTTCGGCTTTGGGATACGATATCTCAAATCCAAATAGGATAGTGGAGGTCGTAACAGGTAGTCGTGTTGAAAAAGTACCAATTATTGAAATCAAAGCACTAACTGCCATAGGGCAAACTATAGAAAATATTGAAGTTATGTGCCATGACTTACCCCTGGAAGCATACGTCGAAGGTGTATTAGGCTTAAACTTTTTGCTGAATTTTGATATTAATATTTCCGTTTCAAAAGGATATATTGAACTCACCTGAACTCACCCAAAAATACAAGGGCTGCTGGGATTCACTACCCCTTGTATTGAAATAAATATATCTAACTAAGAAAGTAAAATCAAAACAACCTGTGTTAAACGTAGATTGCCTTGATAGTCAACAAAAAGACCTGAAAGTGATATTTCTCCACTTTCAGGTCTTTTTACATGCTTTCATGGCTTTGTTATAAGTCCTTAGATTTTGCGGAAAAGAGACTATCATCTTCTAATCCATTTAGCAGAACCGACATCTACCATTACCTGAAAACTGATAACCATTCTTTCAACACAAAGAGACCGCTATGGTTTTAGCAGTCGTCTATGAATGTATCTGTCCTTTTTTTCCTGTCAATTCCGGGTCGGATGTGTAAACACGGTATTATACACATGTCGCCCCGCTGGGGCTTAGTCATGGGTGGGCAATGTGCTGCTATACACATGTCACCCCGCTGGGGCTTGAAATCCAACACACAATCAATACAGTTAACTGGAAACCTAATACTTCTTCAAAGGAGAACAGGAAATATGATAGAAAGACCGGTCGTATTTTACAATCACGGACAACAGATAAACGGGATACTGCATTCACCGACAGGTCACGATGCTCCGTGTCCAGCAGTTGCTTTTTTCCATGGATTCACCGGAACGAAGGTGGAACCACACCGGATATTCGTCAAGACGGCACGAGAACTCGCTGCTATTGGGTTTCACGTGCTTCGTTTTGATTTTCGTGGCTGTGGAGACAGTGAGGGTGATTTCTCAGAGATGACTATCGGTGGTGAGGTTTCGGATGCTATCAAGTCAATTGATGTCCTCACTGCTATGCCGGGTGTAGATTCTGAACGCATCGGTATTCTGGGATTGAGCATGGGTGGGTGTGTTGCAGCGTTTGTCTCAGGACAAGATGCACGTGTGAAATCAACAGTGATGTGGGCACCGCTCTCGGACGATCCGCCAGACCGAAAAAATGAGATTTTGGAGAGAGTCAAAACTACACCGACGCCAGAAGAGATGGCACTCCTAAACCCGAACATTGTCGGTAGGGCGTTCTATGAAGAGCTTCCCAAAATATCTCCTTCTGCTACCATTCAGGCGTTCACAGGCGCACTTCTCGTGATTCACGGTAGTGGTGATGATGTGGTCCCCGTATCTCATGGCAAACGGTACCATGAGTTGATGCGCGAACGCAACGCTCCGACAGAACTTGAAATCATTTATACGGCAGACCACACCTTCAACGCTGTCGCATGGGAGCAAGCGGTCATTGCCAAATCGGTCGCGTGGTTTCAACAGACATTGGCATAGATTATCCAGATGCAAGGCTGATACGGATTGCTTCCAGTGCGACTGTTGCGTCTTCCAAATTGGGAGGTTGATCGGCAGCATCTCGGATTTCAGAGAGCCACAACTCTTGTAGTGTCGGTTGCAGTGAATTGGGTATAGAAAGCGGTGTCACACCAGCAGGTGTTGTACAGTGCCAGTCGCCACCAGCATCGCTGATTGTGCCTTCTGCGAGAACGTATCGTTCATGTTCCTCAGAGGCATTAATAGCAATACCGCCTGCCCACGTCCATTGCCCGATGCCACCACGTTTGAAATCGACAGTGAGTGTGTTAACAAACCGGTCATACTGTCCGTTCTCCTTCAACCCCTCGTAGACAGCACTTTTCTTGATCGATGCAGCACCGCCGAAAAAATCGACTATGGGGTAGATGTGGTAGATGAAGAAATGGGCGGGTGTTCCTGATATGGGTAAATTGAAGAGAATCTCAGGACGCGCACCGCGACCCGGTGTGAGACGTACAAAGGAGGTCAGGAGTAAATTACCAAGTTCGTTGATTTTCTGCTTGAGTGCCTTGTGGGTATTGGAGACGGCCTCTGGATGTGAGACGCGCAGGACACGACCCCGCTCTTCAGCAAGTTGTAATGCTGCTTCTCCCTCACCGACATCGCTCGCAAGTGGGTATTCTACAAAGACGTGTTTATCCGCTTGTAACGCCGCGATTGTAATCTCACCGTGGCTGTCGTTGTGTGTGCAGATAACGATTCCATCTATATCGTCGCGTTCAATAAGGCGATCCCATTCTGGCACGAAGGTTGTCTTGTGTTCTTTGGCGAGTTGTGTCCCTGTTTGCTCGTTTCTGGAAGCGATTGCTACAAGTTCTGCTGCTTCCATAGCGGTAAATCGTGAAAGATGATGGCGTGCCATTCCGCCCGAACCGATAATTCCGATTTTAATCTTCGTCATATTTTTTTATTAGGTTTCCATAAGAAAGGCGCGCCTGAGAAGCGCGCCTGCAAGTAAGAATCATTTCTAAACGTGCCTATGCCCAGCCTTGGCTCTCACCACCGACGCGAGCGGTACTAATCTTCTCATAATAACCACTTTTCCGATACGCTGTCAACGGGTGTGGATCGCGTCCCATCTCTAAGCGAACCTGCTCCACCAATGGGTTTACATCCGTCTCATTAGCACGTTGGAGGATGGACTCTGCTTCAACTAAGTCGGCGGCATCCTGCGCTGCTGCGAGTGCTTCTCTGTCAACAAGCAGTGCCTTCGCATACGCCTTTTGTAGATTACACACAGACTGTATGCTCGCTTCCACCTTCGGCTTCAAATTGTGGCTCTGGTCAATCATATAGGCGATGTCGGTTTCCGTGTCAGGATCGAGTTCAGCAGCGACCAGTTCAGTATAAATCAGGAAGAGTTCCTGTGGATTGATAGAACCGACGGTCAGATCGTCATCAGCATATTTCCGGCAGTTGAAGTGGAACCCACCGAGCTTACCCTCGTCAATTAGGTAGGCAACGATGAACTCTATATTTGTGCCTTGCGGGTGATGTCCTAAGTCGATAAGGACTTGCGCTTTCTCGCCGAGTTTCGTAGCCAAGAGGTAAGCAGTACCCCAATCGGCGAGGTCGGTGTGGTAGAATGCGGGTTCAAAGAATTTATATTCGATGAGCATCCGAGTGGCATCTGGAAGTGCATCGTAGACTTCGGATAATGCCTCTTCCATCCACCCCTTGCGCTTTCTAAAGTTTGACTGCCCCGGAAAGTTGGTACCATCTGCAAACCACAAACTCAGTAAATCAGAACTCGTCTTTTCCATGATGTCAACACACTCAAGCATGTGGTCAATCGCGAGCCTGCGGATATCAGGATCCGGGTTGCAGACGCTTCCAAGCTTGTACGCCTGATCTTGGAAGACATTTGGGTTAATCGCGCCGATGCCGATACCTACCTCCGCGGCATACTGTTTCAATGCTCCCCAATCGTCAGTCTTATCCCATGGAATGTGGAGTGCGACGGTAGGAGCAATACCGGTAAAACGGTGAACAGTGGCGGCATCTTCCAAGCGTTCGGCAGCATTTCGCGCTGCGCCGGGTTGTTCAAAGACACCGAATCGAGTGCCGGAGTTACCGTAGCCCCATGAAGGGGTTTCAATGTGCTGTTGTTTGAGTTGGGCTTTAACTGCCTCAATCCGAATTCCTTGTTTCTCCAGCGATTCGGCTAAGAGATCGTATGCGAGATTGCTCATATTGCTTCATTCCTTTCTTGAGTAGTTGTCAGTTATCAGTTGTCAGTTGTCAGTTAAAGAGCGGTTTGTAACAAACTATCCTTTCTGGTATATTCCAATACAGTGTGGATTGTTACAGAAAACCTCTTAACCGAAAGCTGAAGACTGACCACCGAAAACTATATTGTCAGTTCTTGAAATATCTGTGCAAGTTTCTCCTGCGTTACGTTTGGGTCTTCAATGATAATACGTGCCCCGCTAATAACGTCCATGAACCCTAATTCACGCGGATATCGAGGAACGACGTGCAGGTGTAAATGTGGGATACTCGCACCAGAGGCATCCCCCATATTATAGCCAACATTGTAGCCGCGTGGCTGATAGGCAGACGTTAATACCTCGAAACACAAACATTGGAGTTCATGAAGTTCTTGGACATCTTTCTGATGCAACTCCCGGACATCAACGATATGCCGATTTGGAAAGATTAAGAGGTGCCCTGGACTGTAGGGGTAGAGATTAAGCGAAATCGTAAAACGTTCAGTTCGATGCACCTCAAGCCGTTGAACTTTTTCATCTTTTTCAACAATTGCACACAGAATACACGGGACATCTGGGCGGTTTTTTCCTTTGGCATAAGGCATTTTATTCGGGACGAAGAGGTTGTGTCGCATGAAAGGGTTTCCTGTATCTTCTATATTACACTATGTCATATAAAACAAATTTGGGGTTTTCTTGAAAAATGGTTAAATTTTTAATACATATTATGATATACTATTTCACCAAAGCATGCAAGCAGATAATTATTAGCAGTTAGTTATCAGCAGTCGGCAGTCAGTAAAGAACGTTCAAGGCTATATCGTAGATTTTACAATTACTTAAGAGTTTGAGGATAAAATGAAATGCCCACTCGGCACCCACTTCTGGACATTAAGGAAATTGATATAGATATCGAATCATATTTGAAGCAGATTGGCGAAATTACATATCAGTTTCCAGAGCACGACTCAAGATGTCAATCGTTCCAGGCAGTGGTGGACGACCAACGCTGGTTCGTCAAATATGGTAATACACCACAAACCATCACATGGCTCAAGCAAGCTGTCCATTTCCACGCCTCTGTACAGCACGAGGCACTCCCTCAATTGCATAATGCCTTTAGCACCCCCGATGGATTCACACTCGTCTATAACTGGATAAATGGTGAAGGTTTACGTCCTGAAAGAGAACTTAGAGACGGTGAAATACATCCACGCGATAGGTTTTGTGCGTTGCCAGCGGTTGAAATTATTGATGCCCTCAATGTCATCTATGATGTTCACCTGCTGATTGAAAAACGAGGGTTTATCGCTGAAGACTTCTACGACGGTTGCATTATCTACGACTTTGCGAAAAAGCAGATACATCTATACGACTTCGACCACTAGCATCCAGCACCTTTCATAAACGACCGAGGACGATTGTATGGCTCAAGTCGTTTTATGGCACCGGAAGAATTTCAGAAAGGCGATCGAATCGACGAAAGAACGAATGTTTTTATGTTAGGACGGACAGCATTCGTGTTGCTTGCCAATAGCAGTGATTCACGAGATGATTGGAAAGGGAGTGAGGCTATGTGGCAAGTTGCGAAAAAGGCAACAAACACGGACAAACAGCTGAGATATCAATCTGTCCAAGAGTTCGTCTCAGCGTGGCACACTGCGATTGTTACAAGCGAAATTCCAACCGCCTGACGCTGTTTGGGCAAGAATAGGAAAATACTTATGCGCAAAATTACTGACAACGAAATTCAATTTTTTAATGAAAACGGCTACCTCATTCTGAAACATGTCATCCAACCGGACGAACTCGCCGTTATACAACGTGAAAGTCAACGGCTGATTGATGAGATTTTGGCGGGTGGACCAGCAGATCCATGGTGCAACCGTGGACCCGAAGGGATTCCTTACTATTTGACCTACTTACATTCCCACCCGAATGAATTCTCCATGCGGCTGTTAGCACACCCGTCTATCGGGGATCTGCTCCATCGGATTGTTGGACCCGATTTTATACCGTGCTATGAATCCTTAGTATTCAAACTGCCAAAACACGGCTCCTCTGTCCGGTGGCATAGGGATGGCAATGCAATCCGTGAGAATCATCCAATTTTCAACATTGACATATACATAGATGACTCCACTGTCGATAATGGATGCGTTTGGGTAATTCCAAAGAGTCATCTCTGGGGGATTGAAGAGGCACAGGAAGTCATTGATAAAGGTGAAGTCAATTTTGAACGTGAAGACGCCGTCCCAGCAGAGGTAGAACCCGGAGATATTCTGCTCCACCATACCAAGGTCTTGCACGGTAGTAAAATCAACACGAGTGATTCGCTGCGCCGGGTTATTTACTTTGATCAACGGACGCCACAGTGGAACGCGCGGTACAAATGGTGGCAACCGGAGTTCCTGACGCAGCGATGCAAACTCTATCAACGCGCGCTCTATGAACGCCGCACGAATCCTTATTCTTCAGATACTGATCAGTTCGCTTACGAGGTGCCGTCAGATATGCCGACGTGGAACCCAAAAGACAATTTTGATTTACGGATTCAACACCGTGCGTATGCGCCCCAAGAATAGGATAGACAGCCCGCAAGCGTGGTTTCCGCTGCGTTTGTCTACATTTGTGTCAGGTTGTCAAAACAGGAGACTGAATAATGAACGTTCTACTTATAGGTGGTTCCGGTCACGTTGGAACAATGACGCTCCCTTACATGAAGAGTCATCACAATTTTCGAGTCCTTGACCCCAACCCGCCCAAAGACGAATCTGTCGAATACATCCAAGGGTCGGTTACCGATCCTGAGATCGTTCAGAAAGCATTGGAAGGCATGGATACGTTTGTCTATATGGTGATGCTCCGCCCAACGAGTGACCGGTCATCTGTGGCGGATTTCAACGACATCGTTGCAAACTATGAAGTGAACGCAAAGGGACTGCACATCGTGTTACACGCTGCGAAAGAGGCTGGCATTCGCCACGCCGTCTACACGAGCACTTTTACTGTGCACGAACGCTCACGAAACAACTTTCCGTACGAAGATGTCGTGCCGCGTGATAACCCCGGTGTCTATGGACTCACGAAGGGATTTGGGGAACAGATATGCGAATATTTCTCGCGTGAACACGGTATGTCGCTTATTGCATTACGAATTACAGGACCTTCTACACGCGAGCAGTGGCTTGAACGTTATCCCCAGCCGAAAAATCCGGCAGTGCATATCTGGTGGACGGATGAGGAAGACCTTGCCCGCGCTTATCTCGCTGCTATCTCCGTCGAACACGAAGGCTTTGATGCCTTCTTCATTGCTGGTGACCATGAACAGAAAGAAATTAACCTCTCAAAAGCGAAACGACTGTTGGGTTGGGAACCCCTGACACATACGTTAGTATCGTAATCTATTTTCATTTTTGGTTGCCCTGTTAATTTGACAAAGACCGTATTGTATGATACAATATACTGCAACTAATCCAAAAACTACTTTAAAAATAATAAGAGTGGTTAGCTGCTTCACCCCCGCCCTAACCACGATCTCGCTTTCAATTTTCATCATTTAAGGTAAGGAAAAAATCGTCCATGACACACCCAGAACTCGCGTTGACGGAACGTCGCGCGTTCCAAACCCGCCGTAAAGACACGTGGTGGTTGCAACCTTTAGCTGTATTCACTGGGCTGGGGCTATTTATTATTTACGCGACCTTTCGGGTTTTTGAAGGGAGCCATTTTCTCCACGGTCCCTATCTATCGCCTTTCTACTCACCACTGCTCTTTGGAACTACAGATATTGCACACAGCCTTGAACACAGTTGGTTTGGCGAGATGCCATCCTGGATGAAAAACAGCATTATTACGCCAGCCGTCCTTATTTTATGGGCGCCACTCGGATTTCGCTTTACATGCTATTACTACCGCGGGGCGTATTATAAGGCGTTCTGGGCAGATCCACCCTCTTGCACAGTGTCAGAGCCTCGTAAGGGTTATCGCGGTGAACATTCCTTCCCGCTCATTATACAGAATATCCATAGATATTTCCTTTACATAGCACTCGTTGTCCTGGGCATTCTCGCCTACGATGTATGGAAAGCACTCTGGTTCAACGACGGAAACGGCGGAACAACCTTTGGCATCGGCGTAGGCACCATCATTTTAGCGGGCAATGTTGTCCTTTTGGGGGGCTACACTTTTGGATGCCATTCTTTACGCCACTTGGTTGGTGGAGCAGTCGATCTGCTCTCCAAAGCACCAATCCGTCGGCAAGCGTATAATTGTATCACCTGCTTAAACGAGCGACACATGCTCTGGGCATGGATGAGCCTCTGTTGGGTCGGTTTTTCCGATGTATACGTCCGCTTTATAGCACCAGCGGTGGGTACGGACTGGATTACATTTTAAATGCTTTTAAGAAAAATGCGATGTAAGAACGGAATGCTCATAGAGAGGAAATTTTAGCGTGGCATCTTACGAAACTCATGAATATGATGTATTAATAATCGGAGCCGGTGGTGCTGGACTTCGTGCTGCTATTGAAGCCGCTACCGGCGATCTCAAGGTTGGACTCGTGTGTAAATCCTTACTGGGTAAAGCACACACCGTTATGGCAGAAGGTGGCGTAGCCGCCGCTCTGGCAAACGTTGATGAAAGAGATAGTTGGCGCGTGCACTTCGCTGATACTATGCGCGGCGGACAGTACCTATCCGACGCACGAATGGCGGAACTCCACGCCCAAGAATCACCGGATCGCGTGCGGGAACTTGAAGCATGGGGAGCACTCTTTGACCGGACCCAAGACGGTGGTATCCTTCAGCGGAACTTCGGTGGTCATCAATACCCTCGCCTTGCACACGTTGGGGACCGGACAGGATTGGAAATGATTCGTGCCTTGCAAGACCACGGTATTCACCAAGGCATTGAAGTGCACATGGAAAACACCATCATTTCACTCCTAAAAACAGGTGACCGGGTTTCGGGTGCTTTTGGTTACGAACGTGAAAAGGGACGATTCAAAGTCTTTGCAGCGAAAGCTGTCGTTTTAGCAACAGGTGGTGTCGGAAAAGCATACAAAATTACGAGCAATAGTTGGGAATATACCGGTGATGGACACTCTCTCGCATACCACGCTGGGGGAGAATTAATAGACATGGAGTTTGTCCAATTTCACCCAACTGGTATGGTCTGGCCCCCCAGTGTCCGAGGCATTTTGGTTACAGAGGGGGTGCGTGGTGAAGGTGGTATCCTTACAAACAGCGAAGGCACACGTTTTATGTTCGACGATATCCCTGAACTCTATGTGAACCAAACAGCAGATAGCCCTGAAGAAGGCTGGCGATATACACAAGGTGACCGTGATGCTCGTCGTCCACCCGAACTTTTAACTCGCGACCACGTCGCCCGGTGCATCGTCCGAGAAGTCCAAGAAGGGCGCGGTAGCCCACATGGTGGTGTGTTCTTAGACATAGCCTGGATTAAGGAAAAAATTCCGAATGCTGGTGATCATATCCGTAGGAAGCTACCGAGCATGTACCACCAGTTCAGAGAACTCGCTGACATTGACATCACACAAGAACCGATGGAGGTTGGTCCGACGACACACTATATCATGGGTGGTATTCGGGTCGATGCAGATTCGCAGATGACGGCGGTTCCCGGACTTTTCGCTGCAGGCGAATGCGCTGCAGGTCTACACGGTGCTAATAGACTCGGTGGTAATTCACTATCCGACCTACTCGTTTTCGGTAAACGTGCTGGCGAATACGCAGCGCAGTTTGCGATGGAAAATGAAGCAGTCCCACTCGAAGAGGCACAGATTGGTGAAATTGCTGAGCATACACTCAAACCGTTTGAGAATCCAGCAGATAATGGCAGTGGAGAGCAGTTGGGCCCCTACGATATTCAGGCACAACTCCAAGATAAAATGCAGGAACTGGTAGGAATTGCGCGAAGTCAAGAGAGCCTGACACAAGCCTTAGCGGAAATCCAGAATCTGCGCGAGCAAGCGGAGAATGTTCATTCCATCGGCAATCGCGAATACAATTCTGGGTGGCATACAGCACTTGATCTCGACTGCCTACTCACAGTCTCCGAAGCGATTGCCCTCGCGGCATTAGAGCGTAGGGCAAGTATCGGTGCACACTCACGGGACGATCATCCTGAAAAAGAAGAACCCGGCGCAGGTAAATACAACACCGTCATCAAAAAGACAGACGACGGCACAATGGAAATCCGGCGACATCCGATTGATGAACTCCGGTCTGACCTGCAGGAAATCATAGACGAGATGGGATAGAAGGTTGATGTGCTTTAACAATATATTGTCCAATCGCAAAAAGCACGCACATTACCTAAGAAAAAAGGGAATAGATAATGGCGAAAGCAACTTTTAGAATCTGGCGTGGCAATGCAGATGGTGCACAATTTGTAGATTACGATACCGAAGTCTCCGAAGGTATGGTGGTCTTAGATGCTGTCCATCGTATTCAAGCTGAACAGGCAAACGATATGGCTGTCCGATGGAATTGTAAGGCAGGAAAATGCGGTTCTTGCTCCGCTGAAGTCAATGGGCAGCCGAAATTGATGTGTATGACGCGCCTCAATGATTTACCCCTTGACGAACCCGTCACAGTCGAACCGATGCGGGCATTCCCGCTCATCAAAGATCTCGTTACAGACGTGTCATGGAACTTTAGGGTTAAAGAGAAGATGAAACCCTTTACACCACGCCCTCCCGACGTTGAAGACGGCACATGGCGGATGGAGCAGGAAGACATCGATCACATCCAAGAGTTTCGGAAGTGCATCGAGTGTTTCCTTTGTCAAGATGTCTGCCATGTCCTCCGAGAACACGATCTTCATGACGAATTTATTGGACCGCGATTCTTCGTCTACGCCGCTTCCTTGGAGATGCACCCGATTGATACCGAGAATCGATTGGAAGAATTGAAGGATTCAGACGGGATCGGGTATTGTAATATTACGAAATGCTGCACGAAGGTATGTCCAGAACATATCACGATTACAGACAACGCCATCATTCCGCTTAAAGAGCGCGTGGTCGATCAATTCTACGATCCGATCAAAAAACTTTTCCGTGTCTTTAGCCGTTAAGGCATCCTGCTCGGAAGACCTAAGTTAATGGACCTCAACATAAAAAAATGTCTGATAATGCGACTTGGAACGAAATCCTAATTGAGCAGAAGGTTACGTACACCCTTGAAATGGATGGAGAATTTATCTTAATCGAAAATGTGCGAGCCCGAGTCAACGTTGAGACAGGAGAACAATACTTTTCCCCAAAAACCGTTGACCGTTTACAACAAGCAGTATGGAAGCATCAGCAACCCGTTCGGACTATTACGCTACCCGTGTATGAATACACAAAATTGGCATAATAGCATCCAAAAATTTCTCTTGACTTTTCCTCGGAGATGTTAGAATCATGGCAAGCAAGAACGATATTTTAAGAGTCGGTGTAATCGGACCAGGCGGTGCCGGACGTGGCAACACACTTGCTTTTGCGACACGTCCTGATGCAGAGATCGTTGCTGCTGTGGATACCCACGAAGCAAGCCTGGATGCCTTGGAGGATGGCCTTAAGGAACGCGTTGACGGCTACAAAGCGAATAGTTTCAAACGCTACCTCGGCGAGTATGAATTCGTTGAGATGCTCAACCACGAAGATTTAGACATCGTTGGGGTCTTCTCACCACACTCTCTACATGATATTCACGTAAAATACGCCCTCCGTGCTGGCTGTCACGTCATCGTCGAAAAACCGATGGCAAATATCGTTGGTGATGCAATCGCGATAACTAAAATTGCGATGGGCAGTGGACTACACCTTGTTGGTGGGTATCAACGCCATTACGAAGACGCTTATATGGCAAGTAGACGCGCAATCGCCGAAGGTCGTATCGGAAATTTGCAGAAATTCGATGTCTATATGGCACAGCGGTGGGGCGCGCACGGATGGCGAGGTAATCCACGCTTCTCTGGTGGTGGACAGCCTAACGACTCTGGAAGCCATTATATTGACATATTCTTGTGGATGACGGGTGCCTTGCCGGCTGAAGTCTACGGAACAACCGATATGAAGTTTGAAGACGATGATGGAAACCTTGTTCCGAAGTTCGTCGAAATTAATTCCTACTCGGATGTAACACTGGATAACGGTGCCGAAGGAACAATTACCATTCTCGGTAACACGCGCGTCGGATTTGAGGAACAGATAATCTTAGAGGGCGATGAAGGCACGATCGAAATCAAAAATGGCATCCACTACACACCGAAGGGTGGCGAGGCGGAGCCGCTCTCTTATCCGCGTCCAGCAGGATATCCCCTGAACAAGGTTGATCAACTCGTCGGTTTGGTAAAAGGTGAATACGAGGCGAACTATACCTCCGGTATCAACGGTGTCCGTACCAGTTGGTTGACAAATGCAATCCTTGAAGCAGGCAGGGGACCTGATGCGAAAAACAGAGTCAATTGCGACGAACTCATTCAAAAAGAGGGTTATACCCGACAAGACGTTTTAGCATTCATTGAAGAATGCGCTTCCCAATCGTGCTACTAAATCATACAGACGCCAATTCATATAGATGCCCTCAAATTAAGCGAATACGAAAAAAGGAGAAAAATCGTGAAATTCTTGGCACAACTTGCAAACTCCCAGAAATCTGCTTTTAGAAGTATGAAATATTGCGTACTCATTGGTGTTATTTTGGTAGCGGGAGTGCATATCGGATGTGTATCTGGTAGCGGACTGCGCGCCGCAGAAAAACTGGCTGTGGAGAAAGACTACCGCGGAGCACTTGAAGCTTATCAAAGTATTGTGAACACCAAACCTGGCACACCGGAGGCCGTTAAAGCACAACTCGCTATAGGCGAACTGCTGGTTGAGCACATGAACCAACCCTCAGAAGGTATCAAAGCCTATGAAGTAGTTATCGCTACGGCACCGGAAAGTGACGAAGCAGCTGAAGCATATTATAACCTCGGCATGCACTATTATCGACAGAAGGATTATCCTACTGCCCAAACCCAATTCGACACAATTGTGAATAAATTTCCGAATCTGGAACTGAGCCACAATGCACAACTAATGTTAGCAAAAAGTTTTGAGGATTCAAAGAATTTTGAACAGGCAGTAGAGATTTACGATAATTTCGCGAACCGTAATCCGAGAAGCGAACGTGCGGCGATAGCCATCGCTCGTAAAGGGCAAATCCAGAAAGAGCATCTTAAAAACGAGGAAGAAGCGAAACGTACCTATCAATCACTCGTTAAAAGATATGGAAAGGTTGAAGGCACTGAGGAAGAAATTCAGAAAGCAAAGGAAGAACTAACAGCCCTCAAAGCCAGTATCCCGGAGCCAGACGACCCACTGGCATCCCAATACGGTAGAGCCTTGGCACAGCAAGAGGCGACACGTGAACGAGACCGACCACGCGGCGGCGTTGAAAGAAGCCGCGCGATGGGCAATGTTAATGTTCAAGTGGCTGATTCCGGATTCGGGATTAGTGCGTCAGAAGTTATGCGGAACTTCGGTGGACAGGGTGGTATTGCAGGCGATGAGCAAGGCAGTTACTTTGACGCAGAACTTACAATTGCCAGCTTTTTCTATGGCGATGAGAACTATCGTGACGCAGGCGCGTTATACTTTGATGCGATCGCCCGGGCGGAAGCTGCAAAAGTAAAAATTGATCCATACTCCTATCTCCGTCTCTCAATATGCTATCGAAAACTCGGAATGCACCAACGGGCGCGAGAGGTACTCAAAAAAGCAGCGAGTCGAGATGGTGGCGTTATTGATGCCGTTATCAACACTGGACGCAATCATTATACCTCCGAATCCTACGAACAAGCTTTGGACACTTACAATTCCGTCATCGGAATGGCACGTGGCAAAGATTCCGAGATTTACTGGTTAATTTCGCTGGTCCACAAAAAATTAGGTGAACCTGAAAAGGAACGTGAAGCACTTGAACGTTCCGTTGCTGTGAATACGCAGAATATTGATGCGTTGCAAAGCCTCGCTGAAGTACTGCACTATCGGTTAAAGGATCGGAAGGCTGCAGCTATATTTCAGGATCTCGTTGATCAGAAAGGCGATTCGTACATTGGTTCAAAAACCATGGGCGATCTGACCTACAAGTATGGAAACTACGTCCAAGCCCGTGCCAAGTATAGAGCTGCTGCTCGGACAGCTAAACGGTTGCTCGGCAAATCAGAAAATGAGGCTGAAAGGCGAGAACTGAGCAAGCAGGTAGTTTATGCAACTATCCTCGCTGCACGCGCAACACATCACTTGAATAGAGAAGAAGATGCGCAGCAGATGATTGAGGAATTGGCATCGGAATATCCCGAACATGCCTTGATACCTTACGGTAGAGGCGAATTGGCACTTCTCAACGGCGATTCAGACGCTGCAGTCGCCGAATTCAAAGCATCAATTGAGAAAAACCCGATCTCTGACATTGCCGTGATAGCCCTTGGAGATTACTATGTTTCACAAGGCTATAACGATGATGCAATTACACTTTGGGAAGTGTATCTGACAAACAACCAGTATAACCAAAGCGTCCGACGCCGTCTTAAACAGTTGAAAGGTGAGGACGAAGAATAGGCTGAATGCGCGGTTTTTCAACGGCGCCCACACATTAATAATTCTGAAATAACGGTTTTTTTGAAAAAAAACTTGACTTTTTTTTTCAATTAGGTATAATTAATAGTTAAGGTTCTTAACTTCCTACAGCGCAAGCACGCTTTAAAGACTCAATAAGTGGCAACTTTAGTAGAAACCACCTTCTCGCACACATTGCGAAACAGCCATACAAACAACATTTCCGCGGGCAACACTGCACCTACTCCATCGATACCCTTATATTCTGCGTTTTGCTCTGTTACGTATTTCAACGGCAATTTCTCATGCATCAAGTCGGGGTGTCATACCAGCTTACCTGCTCTGTAGGGACCCCGGTCTTCGTACGTCAGTCCTATACTGCTCTACTAACAAAAACAGTGTAGGGAAACTCGGTAGCTGCGTTTTCAACGTTGCACCGAAAGCGATAGAAACCAATTTCAGTAAATTATTCTATAGAATCAGCCCCGATTCCATTTTTAACCTCTTCTTTATATCCCGCTTTGCGATAGTTTCCAAATTGCGATTACATTTTGTAAATATCGCGTACATAAGTGGAAATAAAGAACGAGTAGGTTGTCAGATGAACACTACGGTGCCATGATTACCTTGGAACCGGGCACAATGAGGAGTATTAGAAATTATGGAGAGCTTGGACATTGGCAAGCTCCAAGAAATGGAGTTCACAGAACTCAAAGACTTCGCACTGACACTCGGGATGAGTGAATACACCGGGTCTCGGAAAGAGGAATTGATTAACGAAATCATAGAGTCTAAATCTGAGGGGGATACCCAATTTTACGGTGGCGGTGTTCTGGAAATCTTAGATGACCGGGATCAACGCTATGGTTTTCTCCGCTCACCGCGTTCTAATTATTTGCAGAGTAACGAGGATATCTACGTATCTTCGTCGCAAATCCGAAGATTTGATTTGCAGACGGGTCACGTTGTTGAAGGTGTGATTCGTCCGCCAAAGAAGACGGAGAACAAAGCAGAACGTTACTTTGCTATGCTGCAGATCGAGAAGGTCAACGGAGAGAAACCAGAAGCCGTAAAACAGAAAATTCCTTTCGATAACCTCACTCCTATCTATCCGCAACAGCAACTGAAACTGGAACACAAGCACTCGGAATTCGCTACCCGCATGGTGGATTTGATGGCACCAGTTGGTAAAGGACAGCGTGGATTGATTGTTGCTCCGCCTTACAGCGGCAAAACTACATTGCTGAAGAATATCGCTGCTGGTATCGAATCGAATCATCCTGAAGTCTCCCTCATCTTTCTCCTAATTGACGAACGTCCAGAAGAAGTCACAGACGTTGCGCGCTCTGTCAAAGGGGAGGTAATCAGTTCAACCTTTGATGAGTACCCCGAACGACACATTCAGGTTGCCGAAATGGCTGTCGAGAAAGCCAAGCGGTGGGCTGAATATGGAAAAGATGTCGTCATCTTATTAGATAGTCTGACGCGACTCGCTCGCGCCTACAATTTAACGGCACCACATAGCGGTAAAACGTTGACGGGTGGCTTAGATGCGATGGCACTTGTGAAGCCACGTCAGTTCTGCGGTGCGGCGCGGAAGTTCGAAGAAGGTGGCAGCCTCACGGTCATAGCATCCGTCCTCGTAGGTACTGAAAGCCGTGGAGACGAAGCCATCTATGAGGAATTTAAAGGGACCGCGAACATGGAAATCCACTTGGAACGTTCCCTACTGGATCGACGGATTTTCCCATCAATTAACCTCGAAAAGTCAAAGACGCGCCGTGAAGAACTTCTGTTAGCCCCGGATGTGCTTAATAAAGTCTGGGTGCTGCGGAAATTTACAAGTCAGATGGACAGTGCGGAATCACTCGAAATGCTTGTTGAACAATTTGGCAAGACAAACACAAATGAGGAGTTTCTCGAAGGGATGGTCGATAATGCTGGCTACAGCAACGCATCTGCGAGAAACAATGCTCGACTGAAACGGTAAGCGTGTCTACACGCCTGCCGACGCGTGCCTTAAAAGGCGTGCAGAAAGAATATTAAGAAGATCCTAACCGAATAACAGGTTAGCAATTTGGACATTTTGAATCTAAGGAAGGATACTATGAAACCCGAAATTCACCCCGAAATGGTAGAGTGCGTGATTACATGCGTCTGTGGCGCAAGCCACAAAACGATCGCGATTCAACCGACAATGCGCGTAGATATTTGTGGTAAATGTCATCCATTCTACACCGGGCAGCAAGCCCGCTTTATTGACACTGCCGGACGCGTTGAAAGTTTCCGCCGACGTTACGGGCTGAGCGAAGATAATGAAGATCAGTAGAAACATTATCCTATAGGAAATGTCCCCGTGTTCTCAAACAGTAGGCACGGGGCGGCTTCTACGAAAAGTGCGATCAACAGCCTTCACTTTCAACAGCTAATAGCAAGTTTCAGCTTGCAAGCGGTATCAAAAAATGTTTGAAAAACTTAAAGATATTGAAACTAAATACGCCGAAGTTGAAAGATCACTCGGAGATCCAGCGCAGATCTCAAAACAACAACGGTTAATGGAGTTATCCAAAACACACGCGGAACTCTCTCCTATTGTAGCCACATATCAGAAGTACCAGCAGTTAGAATCAGCACTTGAAGAGACACTGCTCATGTTAGAATCTGAAACGGATGAGGAAATAGTAGGGTTAGCACAAGAGGAAGTGGAAGCCCTCACTGCGCAAAAGGAAGAATTAACAGAAGAACTGAAGCTGCTCCTCATTCCGAAAGACCCGAACGATGAAAAGAACGTTATTATCGAAATTCGTGCAGGCACCGGTGGCGAAGAAGCCAGTCTCTTTGCAGCCGAGTTATTCCGGATGTATACCCGATACGCGGAGCGGCAAAACTGGAAACTTGAAATCCTCAATTCAAATGCAACAGGGTTAAAAGGATTCAAAGAGATCGTTTTCTCAATTGAAGGTGGGCGCACGTATAGCCAACTGAAATTCGAGGGTGGCATCCATCGCGTTCAAAGGATTCCTGCAACAGAAGCAAGCGGACGTATTCACACTTCTGCTGCGACAGTAGCCGTTCTCCCTGAAGCAGAAGAACTCGATTTAGCAATTGATGAAGCAACCGAATTGCGAATCGATACCTACCGTTCCTCAGGTCCGGGTGGACAAAGTGTTAATACAACCGACTCGGCTATCCGAATCACACACATCCCAACTGGGCTGATTGTAACGTGTCAAGACGAGAAATCTCAACACAAGAATCGCTCCAAAGCGATGAAGATTCTCCGCGCTCGACTCCAAGAGCAAAAACAGTCTGAACTTAACAGTGAAAGAGCAGAAACGCGTCGTTCAATGGTTGGGAGTGGTGACAGGAGTGAGAAGATTCGCACTTACAATTTTCCCCAATCCCGTGTTACAGATCACCGGATCCAATTCAGCACCTATCAATTAGATTCCGTTTTAGATGGAGACATACAGGAATTTATTGATCGGTTGACAACCGCTGACCAAGCAGAGAAGTTAAAAGAAACCTAATACACGCCGACTAAGGAATCTTAAATCATGTCTAATAAGATGTGGCGTGTCGCAGACTTACTCGACTGGACATCTGGATATTTTCAACAACACAGTATCCCAAATCCAAGATTAGATGCTGAGGTCCTGCTCGGACATCTGCTAAACAAAAGCCGTCTGCAACTCTACCTCCACTTTGAAATGCCGGTCTTCCAAGAACATCTCACGCCATTCCGGGAACTGATCAAAAAGCGGATTGAACGCACCCCTGTCAGCTACCTAACCAATCAAAAAGAGTTCCTATCTTTAGATTTTTACGTTGATGAACGGGTCTTAATTCCCAGACCGGAGACGGAACAACTCGTTGAAACGATTCTCGCCACAAAAACGGATACCCCACAGCGACTCCTTGAACTCGGCACGGGGAGCGGCGTTATCGCCACCAGCCTCGCAGTACATCAGTCAGAATGGGATATTGTTGCGACCGATATATCTGAGCCAGCTCTTGAAGTCGCAGAAAAAAACGCCGAAACACATGCATGTGCAGCACAGATTACATTTATGTCGGGGGATCTGTTTGAACCGATTAAGAAGATAGAGGCTCCTGAAAAGAGACAGTTCGATTGGATTGTTTGCAATCCTCCCTATGTCAAGAACGCGGAATGGGATAGTCTAAGTCCAGATGTTCGCGAATACGAACCTGAGATTGCCCTTTTTGCAGGGGACGACGGTCTTGCTGTGATTCGTCCGTTAGTTGCGGAAGCACCCGAATACCTCTCACCGAATGGAAAATTACTTTTTGAGATTGGGGACACGCAAGCCGATTCTGTTCGTGCTCTCATTGATGCCGAATCAACCTATTGCACATACGAACTGATCAAGGACTACGCCGAAAAAGAACGTCTTGTCCTCGCCAGTGTGCCATCGGATCACACCTCTGTTAAAAATTGACATTCGCAGTTAAAGCGTGGAGATTTAAAGAATGAGCCAGTCAACCGGCTATGATGATTTACAAACCCATATTCGCCAACTGAAAGCACCATCAATCGAGACATGGGAAAACCAATATAGCCACCGAGATTACACAATCGAGATTACTAACTTAGAGTTCACGGCGGTATGCCCTAAAACGGGATTGCCGGATTTCGCGACGCTCTGTATCACCTACGTCCCAGATCAGGATTGTGTTGAACTGAAATCTTTGAAGGAATACTTTCTGTTTTATCGGGATGTCGGCATTTTTCACGAACATGTGGTGAATAAGGTGCTTGAAGATTTTGTTGAAGCGTGTCGCCCACGTCAGGCAGAGGTGGTTGGGGATTTTAATATCCGTGGCGGTATCAAAACGGTTGTGCGGGCAAGTTATCAGAAACCTAAATAACAATAGGCACGTTTGGAAAACGTGCCTACAAAAGCTTGGTAAAATAGATGAACTTCACACAATAGGCACCGAACGTCCTATCCGTGCGGATTCATAGATTGCATCGAAGATTTTTGCCACGTTCAACACCTCTTCTGCCGGCACCGGAGACGGTAATCCTTCTCGAACAGCCTTGTGGAACGATTCAAATTCACTCAGCAAACCCGTGAGTAGTTTCGGTGTGTAGTTCACCATTTCATCCTTCTTATCGAGGTAAATTTGGATCGGCTCATAAGTCGCGCCGGCTAAATCCCCCATGAAGAAGGTCCCACCGATGTTCTCAATATGCGATGCCCATGCCGTTTCTAAAGTCACCGTCAATCCGCCTTCAAAACGGACTGTGCCCATCGCGAAATCCTCGACTTCAAAGTCTTCAGGATCCCATTTACCCCACGGATTGATGACATTCTCTCTATGCCCAAACTTTTTGGTTGCCATTCCAAATGCCTCAACAGGTTTTGGAGATCCGATCATCCAAAGCAACACATCAAGGATATGTACACCGATGTCAATCAGCGGACCACCGCCTGCAATGGCTTTACTGAGAAACGATGGTGAGGCAGGAACACCACGCCGCCGCACCGACATTGCACGGGCATAATAGATGTCGCCAAAAAACCCTTCATCGTAGAGTTTCCGCAAGGTACGTGCTTCAGCGCGGAACCGAGATTGTAAGCCAATCTGTAGTACTTTGCCACTGGCTTTTTGCGCATCTACCATTGCCTGTCCATCAACGGCATTCGCAGCAATCGGCTTTTCACAAATAACGTGTTTTCCAGCGTTCAACGCGGCGATGGTGGGTCCGGCATGGAAGTTATTTGGCGTACACACACTCACAGCGTCAATCTCATCCATTGCAGCCAATTCCTCATAATCACTGAAAACATAAGGAATGTCGTGCTCTTTTGCGAATGCTTTTGCGCGAGCTTCGTCAATATCGCACGCGGCGATAATCGAAACACCTTTGACCTTCTGATGACCCGGAAGGTGTTTGCCTCCGGCAATGCCGCCACACCCAACAATACCTACTTTAACCTCTTTCATTTGTACCTCTCTAACTCCCAATATAATAGATTATACAAACACTTATACACTGCAAACCAGCGACGTTAGGAAACCTCGCCTACCAAGGGCAGGTCCGTCGTCCCTCTCTAACCCCCAATATAGTAGATTATACAAACACTTATACACTGCAAACCAGCGACGTTAGGAAACCTCGCCTACCAAGGGGAGGTCCGTCTTCGCGCATGCAGTTCACTAATGCTTATGGTTCACTGTAATTAAACCGTTACAACCTGAGGGGCTTGTTCCAAACCCAGATTGTGCGATTTCGCCCATTCCTCGCCAGCCCAGTGAACACCGTTCGGATCAAGCCTGCCCTGTGTATCTGTGGATGCCCCAAGAAACTGTCTACCGAGGTCGTCCAGCCTTTCTACAAGTCCTGCTTCCGGTTGCAGCGTATCGTTGTAATACCGGAGATAATAATCGGGCTTAATCCAGCGATAGTGGTATCCGTAAATGACCACTTTAGAGATATTTTTTCTGAAATTCAGCCCTGCGGCATGGTAGATACGGCTCTCAAACAGAAATGCATCGCCTGCCTTGAGCAAGGGTTCATCATACACCACCGGATCAACATCTCCTTCAGGGATGCGTAACGGTTCTTCCAATTTATGGCTTTTTCGGATAAACCACGTCGCTCCTGAATCCGGCACACTGAAATCTGTTAAGCAGTAGCCTACCTTTAAACCGACGCGCGGACACCCTTCGTGTCCAACATCCAAATGCACACCGACATCTCGATGCCAGTTGCGGTTGTCGGGCTTCTCAGGTGCCTGTGGATGTTTATAGATGAGCGCAGTGTTCGTAATATGGATGTTTGTACCGAGGAATTGAAGAATCAACGGTACTGCCTTTGACTGGGTCGCAAGATCGGCAAACGCTGGCTCCTGGACCAAACCATATCGCCGATGTGCGTAATAGTTATGGTATTCAAATGATTCCATGAGCCGATCACCCTCTTCAGTCAAGCGACCGATCATCTCGCTATCAATTGCAGAACGGACGATGAGGTAACCGTTTTCCTCAAATTCTTGACGCTGTGCCTCGGTCAACTGAACAAATTCCATCAGCCTTCTCCTTTACATCTTCAAATGTAGTAACGTGAGTTTGAAAAAAAGTATTAGAAGTCAAGATAGGTGCAAATTGGTGAAAAAAGGGGCAATTTTAGTGATTTAACCCCCTAAATCCCCCTTATCAGGGGGACTTTAAGAGAAAATGTGTCCCTCCTAAGTATTATCAAACTCACGTTAGTAGGTTGATAGACGTGTGCAAATATGCTATCATGAATATAAAAGGAAGTCTATTAATATAGTTATCAGTTATATGAACAATTCTCAATCTCGGATTTCCAGAGCCATTAACACGACTCGCGCCTCACAACGAAAAAAGAAGACTCGGCAGAGAGAGGTTACTGACGTATGTGTTATCGGCTCGGGTGCTGGTGGTGCGGTGGTCGCAAAGGAACTCGCTGAAGCCGGACTCTCAGTAATTATCTTGGAGGCGGGAGAGCCCCATGATCCGAGCACTTTTGGCACTTACGAACCCGAAATGCTCCGTCGTCTTTTCTGGGATAGCGGTTTACGGAGTACACGGGATGGAGCGATTGTTATCTCGCAAGGCAGAGGTGTCGGCGGTTCAACAGTGCACAATCTCTGTTATGCTGTCCGCGCACCACAAACAGTATTACAGAGGTGGGGCATTCCAGAGATAGGGTCCCACTTTGAGCAGGTGGAGCAGACCCTCGGCGTGAGACAGATGCAGGAAACAGACCTCAATCGATTAAATGCTGTTATCCGCCGCGGATGTAAGGTGATGGAGTGGCGCGGTGGCTTGCAAAGGCACAATCGCGGTGCCTGCCCTACGTGCGGTGCGAGGTGTCTCTTCGGATGCCCTAATTCCAAATCCATCCAAGCTGCAAGGACAGGCAAGCAGAGCATGGCGGTTACATACATCCCTTTGGCACTTGCAGCGGGTGCACGACTCTACAGCAACTGTATGGCAGAGAAAATCCATGTCAAACGGAAGAGAACTGCGGGTGTTTCGGCGCGATTGCCATCAGGGACATTGCACGTTGAAAGCAAGGCAGTGGTATTAGCAGCCGGTGCTATCAACTCGCCGCAACTCTGGCTAAAAAGCCGACTCCCGAATGCGAATCGACGGGTAGGAAAAAATCTTCATCTGCATCCCGCTGTCTTTGTCGGCGGAATTTTCAATGAAACCATCAACGGACATCTCGGTATTCCTCAAAGTTACTATATCGACGAGTTCCTCGACTTGGAACATTCACCAGACAGCGGCTATCTACTCATGCCTGCTTTCGGTTCACAGATGATAGTTGCAGCAAGCTTACCAGGGTTTGGTAGAAGCCATCGAGAATTAATGGAACGCTATCGACACATCGCCGCGCTTCTCGTCCTTTTGCACGATAGAACAACGGGACGCGTATCAATTAATCACAAGGGAACACCGAACATCTCATACCGTCTGCGGCGTTCGGATAAACAGGTATTGGTGGAAGGGGCAATCAACGCCGCTCGTCTGCTCCTCGCTGCAGGTGCGACAGAAATTGTAATGCCTTACACACAATACTTTCGCATCAAAACGGAGGCAGACCTTGAGATTATTCGTCAACGCGGCATTGTGCCAAACGACATTATGTTGGCTTCGAGTCATCCGCAAGGTACACTCCAAATGGGTGAGGATCGGCACAAAGCGGTCGTCAAACTTTCCGGGGAATCTCATGCAGTGAAAGGCTTATTTGTCGCAGATGCAAGCCTTTTCCCAACTTCTATAGGTGTGCCGCCGACGTTGACTATCGCCGCACTCGGTAAACATATCGCAGGTCAGATAATTGAGAGCGCCCTCGTGTAGTCGTAACGCGTTACTGCACATCCAACTAAGTAAAAAATGATTGAATCCATCCCATACCTCTCGCTTGGAAATTTCCCAACCCCGGTACAGCGTCTCTCAAACCTTGAGCGTGCTATTGGACTCAAATCGCTCTGGATAAAACGGGACGACCTAAGCGGTCCGTTGGGTGGCGGCAACAAGGTACGAAAACTGGAGTATATGTTTGCAGCAGCACAAGTGTCCCCTAATGAAGACGAAAGACAAACGTTATTCACAATCGGTCCGACAGGTTCTAACCACGTTCGGGCGACAGTTGTTTACGGCAAAGCATCTGACTTTCGTGTGGAATGTCTGCTCTTCAAACAAAAACCTACCGAGTATTCCGAAAGAAACTACCGCACAATCTGTGAACAAGCAGATCGGGTCCACGAGGTTCAGCGCATGAGTACTATGTTTGCCCGTTATGGGTATGAGCAGCTGAAAACAGTTCTTGGAATTGGAGAGGAACGCTATTTCATACCAGCAGGTGGCTCTTCTCCACTCGGTTCTGTCGGTTACGTGAAAGCAGTTTTGGAGTTGAAATCGCAGATTGAAGACGGCGTCATGCCAGAACCAAGGTTTATCTTTGTGCCGGTAGGGACATGTGGGACATTTGCGGGTTTAATAGTCGGTGCGAGGCTTGCAGGACTACGAACCCAAATCATCGGCGTTCGCGTCGCCGATTGGGTAGTCGCCAATTCGTGGGCAATTTCCCGTATGGTGAAGCGTATCCTGCGTCTCATCGGTGCTGTGGATGCTGATTATCTCAATCCACGCCGCATTGAACTTTGGCACGAAGATTTCGGAAAAGGGTATGCCGTCCCAACGGAAGCCAGCATGCGCGCTGTGGCATTGACGGCTGAACACGAAGGCATTACACTCGAAAATACTTACACTGGCAAAACGTTAGCAGGGCTCGCTCACTATATAAAGGAACACGGATGGGAAGGCGAACACATCCTATTCTGGCACACATACGGTGGTAGATAAAAAAAATTAATAGACACAAATCCAAAAGGAAAAATATATGGGAACTGACTTTAGTCAAGCAAATTCTCAGCTTGCAAGCGATGCCGAAAAGGTCAAACCGAGTTTCGTTCAGGCTGACATACCTATAATCGACTGTGATCTCCATAACCGGCTACCCTCACTCCGAATGCTTTATCCGTATCTACCTGATTATTGGTGCGACTATTGCGAAGAATCCGGCTTCCCTGGACCGGACGCGAACGACTATCCGGATGGTGTTCCGACCTCAACCCGCCCAGAAATTACACATCCAACAGAAGATCGTCCAGCGTCAGACCTGGCACTGCTAAAGAAGCACGCACTCAATTTCTGGGAGGCAGAATACGGCATACTTACCTGTGGGTTCCGGGTCCAGAGCGTACACAACGAAGACCTTGCGGCAGCACTCGCTTCGGCAGTTAACGATTGGCAGATTGAGCATTGGCTCGACCCAGAACCTCGCTTACGTGGCTCCCTGATTGTTCCAAGCCAAAACCCTGAACTCGCTGTCCGCGAAATTGAGCGTTTAGGTGGACATCCGGGATTCGTTCAGATAATGCTACCCGCTCGATCACAGGCACCTTATGGTAATAGACGCTATCACCCTATCTACGCCGCCGCTGTACGTCATGATCTTGTCGTCGGCATCCATTACGGTGGCGCGCCGGGACTGGCACCGACATCTGTAGGATGGCCCTCAACTTATCTCGAAGAATACGTCGGTATGTCGCAGGTGTTTCAGGCACAGGTGCTCAGTCTCGTGTCAGAGGGTGCTTTCGACAAGTTCCCTGATTTACGGGTTGCACTCATAGAAACGGGTGTTACATGGATGCCTTCGCTTATGTGGCGATTCGATAAAGAATGGCGGGGGCTACGGGGATTGACTCCGTGGGTAAAACAACCACCATCGGCGTATATCCGGCAACATATACGCATGACGCTTCAACCGATTGATGCGCCGCCAACCGCAGCAGAACTGCTTCAGATTGTCGGGCAGCTCGATTCAGAAGATATATTGATGTTTTCAAGTGACTATCCGCATTGGCATTTTGACTCACCTGATGAGGCATTCCCTGCACAGCTACCCCAATCACTGGCACGCAAAATCTTGTCCGAAAATGCCCGGGAATTCTATCGCCTCTGATGGCATCAGCTACTTACCCTATAAACAGAAGGCTCCTCAGTTTCACGGATCTATCTCGAAGAGTTCAAGATACGTTTTCATTTTTGTTTCAAAACGCTCTGCGAGTTCCGGGTCCAGTATCTTATCATAGTGTTGCGCTTCGCGAAAAAAACACGCCGTTGCCGCTTTCAGCGCATTCATAAGATCAACCGCTTTCAAACTCAATACCAGTGTCCGCTCAAGATCCGTCAAAAAATCTTCTGACATCTGATCTACGTGTCGAAAACGTTTCGTTTCCAATTCCTCGCGTAGCCCCCGCAACTCAATTGTCCTGTTCCTAATCTGTTCAAGTTCAAATACAGCTCGCCAAGGTTGTTGTCGTTGAACCCCAATGACAGCATGTTTAATACAGTGCCAGATTGAACTGAGCCGAGAACGATAGGCTTCCTCCAGATCGGGCTTTGGTCTATTCTCCCAACTGGATTGCATAATACTTTCAATCCTACCTGAATGATCGAATACAGTTTTCCAACGCTTTCTCGTTGCACGGAGATCGTCCAAACAGAGGAAGCACAGATCAATCTCCAGAAAGTTCTCAAGGAAAAATACCCAAAGGTAGACATTAGGTGCTCTGGGGGACTCAAGCGAATGAAAGATGGGTAGCATCTCGCGAATCTTTACACCCCATTCTTGGAAAGCAGGTCGGACATCGTCAGCGGAGGACGTAACCGCACACAGGTCTATATCAGAGTGGTCATCCTCAAAACCTTCTGCGGCTGATCCGACGACCAAGAGACCGGCAAGGCGTTTATCACTTTGTAGAGCAGTCAAGAGACGATTAAGGATTGCCTCACGCGTGGCAGGTGAGTAATGTGTGTCTATTTGGTCTGTGTGTTGTGTCATGGTATCCTCGCAATTTCTGAGGTTTTGGTTAGCATACGTGCCTTCGTTATTGTTTTTTTTAAATTATACAATATGGCACAGTAGTTATCAATACACCGAAAACGCAACATCCTCACGTCTAACCGTTTTTAGAGTCATTTAGTATAAGAACGAGGCTTCGGTGTGAAAGTCTTTTTTTGGACGCCCGACTTGTTCGGGACGGTGATTGTTCCCCCGAACAAGTTCGGGCGTCCGGATGTAAATTATTGGAAAGCTGAATGCCTTTCCTTTGTAACCGCTTTTCCCTTGACTTTCGGATAAGATACTATATAATCAGTCATCAGATGGAGTGCTGTTAGTTTTTTAGTTACAATCAAGATAGTTTTAATTTCTTCATTAAATCTATGAACAGAAAGCACCTAACAAGGAAACTGTTTAAACTCATCGGCGCAGTCTTTTTAATTCTATTTTGTATTCAACCCACAAGTACTGCACAAAACGACACCTCTGAAAATTCCCCACCAGTGCTGAATGCTGCGAAACTAACAGGTATGCCTCCCCAAATTGATGGCATCCTCAACGAGGATGTGTGGAAACAGGCACCCGCAGCAACAGGTTTCATACAATTGCTGCCAGATGAAGGTGAACCTGCCTCTGAACGCTCTGAGGTGCGCGTCCTATATGGCGACGACGCACTCTACATCGCGTTTCGCGCATTCGATGCAAATCCAAACGTAATCGAGGGACAATTGACTCGACGAGACCAAGAGTCCTTCTCCGATTGGGTTCACGTCGCGATTGACTCATACAATGACAAGCGCACCGCTTTTCAGTTCGGTGTGAATCCCAAAGGTGTCAAGCAAGATACCTACCGTTATAATGATACCCGACGAGACCCTGACTGGGACGCTGTCTGGGACGTGGCAACCTCAACCGATGAACACGGTTGGATAGCGGAGTTCCGCATTCCATATACCCAACTCCGCTTTGCGCAGGCTGAAGAGGTGACTTGGGGTATCCAGTTTACCCGCGACATCGCACGCAAAAAGGAACTGGCTTATTGGGCACCACTCTCCAGCCAAGAAAGCGGGACTGTCTCCAAGTACGGAACGCTTCAAGGATTGAAAGGTATCAGGTCACGTTGGCGACTTGAAGTCGCACCGTATTCGTTAGGACGACTTCAGCGAGCAACTGGCGATCCTAACAACCCATTTTTCAAGGAAAACGATCCTTTCGCAACGCTTGGGATGGATCTCAAATACGGACTGACCGGCAATTTCACCTTAGATGTCACAATGAACCCGGACTTCGGTCAAGTTGAAGCAGATCCAGCACAGGTGAATCTCACCGAATTTGAGACCTTTTTCCCTGAACGCCGTCCGTTCTTTGTTGAAGGCTCCAACATTTTTCGACTCAATATCGGAGACAACGATGAACTCTTCCATTCACGCCGTATCGGTCGGGCACCACGCAGACGACCGGATCCACAAGGTGGATACTTTGATATGCCAGAGGTTACAACCATCCAAGTTGCTGAGAAACTTTCAGGCAAAACCGCATCTGGGTGGACGGTCGGTCTCTTGCACGCTTCAACTGCGACAGAGACAGCAGACATCATCACGGGTAGTGGTGATACTTTAGATGAGATTGTGGAGCCTGCGACCCAGTATAGTTTGGCGAGATTCCAGAAGGACTTTCGAGATGGAAATAGTGCTGTAGGTGTTATTGCCACTGGGGTCTTTCGACCAGTCGACGAAGCCGAAGCGTTGAATACTCACACCAGTGCGATCACGGGTGGCTTCGATTTTCACCACCGTTTCTGGAATGATAATTTTCGGTTCACAGGTTACGCACTCGCCTCGCACGTTGCTGGATCGGAAGATGCGATTGCACAGACACAACGCGCCCCAAGACGATACATGCATCGACCAGATGCCGATCATCTCACCTATGACCCGACACGCACATCTCTCAGTGGCTTGAGTGCGTCGGCGAACTTCAGTAAGATTGGTGGGAGTTTCTGGCGTTACTATGCCGGATTTCGCACCCGAACCCCCGAATTTGAGACCAACGACATCGGCTTTATGAGCCGCGCAGATTTTCTTGTTAGTTGGGCAGGTATCGGCTACAATCACTCCTTACCAACCCGGTATCTACGCCAATGGTATACACGCTGGCACAATTGGCGGTGGCAAACCTTCGGCGGAGAGCCAGGAAGCTTCGGCACCCGACTCACGGTAAATGTCGAGTTCTTGAACTACTGGTTAGTTTCAACTTCAGCGAGTTATATGTTGGGGTCATTAAGCACCAGTATGCTTCGTGGTGGACCGACGTTCCAAACCGAAGATTCCATTGCGGGAACCTTAGAGATCTCCAGTGATAATCGGAAAAAAGTGCAGCTTGAACTCAGGTTTAGGACACGCTTCCAACCGGAAAGTAATTCTTGGTCTTTCAATGCATCGCCGATGCTCAGTTGGAGACCCGCAAATCGGGTGCAAGCGAGCATCGGCACATCCTACAACAACAGTGCAAGTGATAAGCAGTGGGTAACACGAATTCACAAAGTTGTTGATCACTATATCTTCAGCCGTATCGCACGACAAACCTTCAGCTTAACGGGACGGTTCGACTTCGCCTTCACACCGAACTTGTCGCTACAACTCTACACACAGCCCTTTGTATCCTCTGGACGCTACAGTGCGTTCAAGCAGGTTGCCGATCCGAAAGGAAAGCGTTACGCAGACAGGTTCAGCACACTCAAAACCGAGATCGCCAGTGGTGGTTATGAAATAGACCTTGACGGGGGCGAAACCGCCGAATTTGTCCGCAATCCAGATTTTAACTTTAAGCAATTTAAGTCAAATGTGGTACTACGGTGGGAGTATCGGTCAGGTTCAACGCTTTTCGTCGTTTGGTCGCACGGACGGCAACACGTTGATCCGATCGGAGAGTTCAATCTTGGTAGCGACTTCGGTACACTCTTTGATGCACCAGCAGAGAATGTCGTCATGCTCAAACTCAACTACTGGCTGAATCCGCATGAAGTCTTACGATAACAATTCCAAAACCGTTTACCAAGAAGAGATACCTATGACTTATAAAACCCTTGAAGCACAAGTCGATCAACTGTTTGCAGAATGGAACCAGCCAGATTCTCCCGGTGCTGCTTTGGCGATTACCAGAGATGGCGAAGTCACCTATAAAAAGGGATACGGGATGGCGAATCTGGAATATGATATTCCAATCACAACGACAACCATTTTTGATATCGCCTCAGTTTCCAAGCAATTTGCGGCGTTCGCCATTGCCACGTTGGCACATGAAGGGAAGCTTTCGTTAGACGATGACATCCGAGTGTACCTGTCGGATGTCCCTGACTTTGGACACACCATCACAATTCGACATCTCCTGCATCATACCAGCGGACTACGGGATTGGGTACAGTCTCTTGTCATTGCGGGTGTCGGCATGGATGACGTAATTTCGTTTAAGCATATCTTGAAAATGGCAAGGCATCAGAAAGCACTCAATTTTGAGCCTGGAGCAGCATATCTATACAGCAATACCGGTTATAATCTGCTGGCAGAAATCGTCGAAGGGGTAACAGGAAATTCATTTCGTGAATGGACGGACACCAACATCTTCAAGCCCCTCGCTATGACTGATTCCCATTTTCACGACGACTACGAAATGATTCTGAAGAACCGAGCGTATTCGTATCAAGCTGTTGAAAATGGCGGGTTTAAGCATGCCATTAATAACACAACCGCTCTCGGTTCAAGTTCCCTCTACTCAACGGTGGAAGATTTGGCGAAATGGATACTGAATTATGATAATACACGTATTGGCGAACAAACAGTGATTGAGCAGATGCACCAGCGTGGTGTGCTTAACAATGGAGAACAGATTAGCTATGCCTTTGGATTGAACATAGGTGAATACAGAGGGGTGAAAACAGTCGGACACAGTGGATCATGGCGCGGATTTCGGAGTCATTTGATGCGTTTTCCAGATCAAAACTTTGGCGTTGTCATCTTATGCAATCTGGACACCTTTAATCCACTGAGTTTGGCAGAAAAGGTCGCAGACATCTATCTCGCCAATGTCCTTGCTCCGGTAGAAGCATCCGAAACAGATAAAACAGCGGAATCTACCGACGAAGTAAAACCTGAATCGCTGACATCTGAACAGTTAACAGAATTCGAGGGTGATTATTATACCAAAGAACTTGATACGACCTATACCATTAGTGTGCGCGGGGACGGACTTGTGGCACAACACATACGCCATAATGATATATTGCTAACCTACACCAATGATTATTTCCTTGGGGACGCGTGGTTTTTTCCAGAGGTACGCTTTACGCGAGATGACGCCGGACGCGTTACAGGATTTAAACTGACAGGGAACCGGGTTAGAAATCTGTATTTTGAGAAAAAGACGCGTTAAGGGATATCCCCCAGTAATCAAAGAAGCATCACAATCAGCAAGAGTCCATCAGTCGCGAGCGCAGATCCCTACTACAGGAGCACTAAATGACCCCGTCCTATTTATAAGGGCTATTCAGTTTTCTGACAATTCGTGAGAGGACCCCGAACAAGTTCGGGCGTCCATCAACAGAACTCCTTACGTAAGTAAATCTATTTTTTTAAACTAAATGACCCGATCCTATTTATTCTCTAAAATTGACATATTTCCGAGAAAGGTGTATAATTAATTAACAGATGGCATAAAAAGGAGAGAAAAGATGGCGAAAATAGAAAAACCTGAACAACAACAGAAACCACCCGTTATCGACTGTGATGTTCATAACACCCTCGCTTCCGAGACAGTGTTGTATCCGTATCTCTCCGAACGTTGGCGCAAGCATCACAGCATGGTAGGAACAACCGACCGCGTTGGAGCATATATTCCGCGTGCACATCTTTACGGGGCAAGATACGACGCGTGGACCCCTTCTGGACACCGTCCCGGATCCGACCTCGACTTCCTACGTGAGCAGCTCCTTGACGCATTCAACATCGAATACGGCGTTCTTAACTGCCTGACACCGGTCTGTGAGATGCCCAACCTCGCATTCGCAGCGGCATGGGCGCACGCCGTGAACGACTGGCAAATCGAAGAGTGGCTTGAAAAAGAGCCGAGACTCCGTGCCTCAATGATCGTCGCATGTGACGATGCAGAATTTACGACCACCGAGATTAATCGACTTGCAGAGCATTCAGGCTTCGTTCAAATATTGCTGCTTGCCCGAACAATGGAACCACTGGGACGACGTAAGTACTGGAAGATGTACGAAGCGGCGGTGGAGCACGATCTTCCAATCGGTATCCACTTCACGGGAGTCGGCGTAGGGCCAATTACTGCCGTCGGTAGACCTTCGCACTACATCGAAGACCACGCCGGAATGACGCAGGCATTTCAAACACAGGTAACCAGCCTCGTTTGTGAAGGGGTCTTTGAAGAATTTCCGACGCTGAAGGTAGCACTAATTGAAGGCGGTTTTGCTTGGCTACCACCCCTGATGTGGCGGCTTGACCGCTCATGGAAAAAACTACGCGATGAAGTACCTGAACTCAAACGGTTACCTTCTGAGTATATCCGAGAGCATTTCTGGATTACCACACAGCCGATCGAAGAACCTCCCAAGCAAGAATACTTTGACCAACTTCTCGCGCAGCTTGACTTAGACGATAAGTTAATGTTTGCGACCGACTATCCGCACTGGGATTTCGACTCGCCGGAGCAGGCACTCCCGAAAAACCTCGCGCCATCGCTCAAACGGAAGATTATGGCGGAAAATGCGCGTGCCTTCTACCAACTTTAAGAGATAGTGTGTAATCAGATTGTCACGACATGCGGGACTTCTTCAAACTGCAAATTGTGTGCTGCTGCCCATTCCGCGACAGCATTTCCACCAGCACCGAGAAATTGCTTGCCTAAGTCATCAAGGTTCTCCATCACCTGCTCTTCAGGTTGCAGTTTGTCGTTGTAATACAGCAGATAAGGTTCCGGTTTGAGCCACGCATAGTGGTATCCGTAAATAACAACTTTAGCGACCTTATCCGTGAAATTGACCCCAGCAGTATGATAGATACGGTTTTCAAAGAAAAACGCATCACCTGCCTGTAGGATGGGTTCATCGTACGGTTCAATCGGATCAATTTCGCCTTTGGGGATACCCAACGGTTCGCCCGTCGTATGGCTTTTCGGAACAAAAAGTGTCCCACCCGAATTCGGCACAGTGAAATCCGTTAAGCAGTACCCTACCTTCAACCCAACGCGCGGACAATTCTTATACCCAATGTCTAAAAACAAGCCAGCATCCCGATGCCATCCACGACTCTCCAGTTCTTCAGGGGCTTGCGGGTGTTTATAAATGAGCGCGGTGTTCGTGATATGGATATTCGTGCCAAGCAATTGGATCACCAACGGAATCGCCTGCGTCTGCGATGTTAACTCGGCGAAGACAGGCTCCTGCACCAAACCGTCTCGTTTGTGGGCGTAGTAGCCGTTATATTCAAACGATGCCATGAGTCGATCGCCTGCTTCCGTCAAGCGATCTATCATGTCCCTGTCAAGCACCGACCGCACGATGAAGTATCCGTTCTCCTCAAAGTCCTCACGTTGTGCGTCAGTCAACTGGACGAATTTCATGTGCATGCTCCTTTTGCTTTAAGAAATCGGAGTGATAGGAATGTCTGAATATCGTATCACAAATCGGAATTGCTGTCCATTAATGTGAATTTGACTGGTAAAGCAATCGCTAAAATGCATAGGTTCATAACGACCCATCGTGCTATAGAGTTGTAAAGCAATCTATTAGCTTTATATGCATTTTCACGAAAAATAATGGAAAACGAAAAAACGTCAAAATTAACTTGACATAACTTAACAAAAACTGGTATAATTTAATATAGTAATAGTTATCATGATAAAAAAAGGAAGGTGAATATGAATAACAGTAGGTAGAAATTCGGTGGAGACTGGACAAAGCAAAAACTGGAATGTGTAATTAAATATCTGCACTCCTACACACAGATTCTGTAACTCCAAAAATGTCCCATTGTATCTTTTCTGCTTCGCCGCAGGAAATCCAAAAGGGGCACCAACAGCAGTCAAAATCGCTCAAGATATCTTAGAAAGGATGCAAAGTCCATCACAACTAACACTCTTAGGATAAGAGGTGAAGTATGGCAACCCAAGCTTCAAAAATTGAGTGGACAGAATCTACGTGGAATCCTGTTCGTGGTTGTACCCGTGTATCAGAAGGCTGTCGGTTTTGCTATGCTGAACGGATAGCAGCACGATTTTCGGGTAAAGGCTTGGCTTACGCAGGCTTGGCGGAAAACACCAAAGCGGGACCGCGATGGACAAAAGAGATACGCACTGTCCCAGAGCTGCTTAACGAACCGTTGAAATGGAAAAAGCCTCGCCGAATTTTCGTCAACTCCATGAGCGACCTCTTCCATGAGAAGATCGAATTGCCTTATATTCAAAAAGTCTTTTCTGTGATGGAAAAGGCACATTGGCATCAATTCCAAGTCTTGACGAAGCGATCAGAACGTTTGCTTGAATTCAGTCCAAAGTTGTCGTGGTCCCCTAACGTTTGGATGGGCGTTAGTGTCGAAGATAGTCGCGTGACATATCGGATTGACGAACTCCGTCAAACCGGCGCGCAGATTAAATTCCTTTCACTTGAACCGCTGCTTGGTGCGCTTCCAAATTTAGTGTTGGATGGAATAGATTGGGTTATCGTGGGAGGCGAATCTGGTCCTGGCGCACGCGAAATGGAGAAAAAATGGGTTATTGACATTCGAGACCAATGCACGGAGGCTAAAGTACGGTTTTTCTTTAAGCAGTGGGGCGGCAGACGCAAATCGAAAAAAGGGCGGGAATTGGATGGACGGTTTTATAACGAAATGCCGGTTTGAGTTACCCCAAATCCGGCACTTCAGTTGCTAACCCAGTTTTAGACTCTCGGCAAATCGTCAGAGAGCAATGCCTCAGAAACAGACTTTTTCGTTGACTCGCGCTCCGGACGTTCAACATGAACATAACGAAACCAATCTTTGAAATCCTCAGCCGGGAAATTGCCGTCATAATCTTCTTTGAACCGATCATGGAAATCTTCCATATAGACGCGTAGATAAGCACTGGCACGCTCAAGTGCTTTCCAATCAAAAATATTTGAGGGCATTTCAACCACCCCACCCTCAAGCATATTACGCCGCATTTCCAAGTAGTAAGCGTAGCGAGCCCCTATTAGAAAATCAATCAATCTGTCAAGCAGCTTCGCAGGAACTTCAGCAAGACGTCCGTTCAAAAATTTATGCCCAACCCCCATCTCTCTCTCCAGATCTCGATTAAGCATAAACCCGATGACTACATCAAAAACTTTGTCTACCATCTTCATTCGTTTTTATTCGTCCTTTACCAAATAATAATTTACAAACACAACATCCTATTAGGGACCCGGCTGATGTGAATTTGTATTTTTGTGGATACCAATTTTAACATTAACCCGCAAATCCGTCAAGAAAAAAATGATATTGGAAATTCAATTGCAATCCAATCAGAATTCTGCTATATTTGTACTATGCTTATATTCTATCTGGCAATTGCGGTGTTAACGGTCCCACTCGGTGCAGGAATCGCTTTTGTATCTCAGGTACAGCAAAAACACTTTGGAACGATTTTTGGGTTGACCGCTGGTGCGGTTCTCGGTGTCGTCTTAGTCATGATGATGCACCTTTACACCAAGGTAGGATATGCCACAATCGCTGTGATGTGGGGCGGATTTTTCCTAATTTCAGCGATAGAACGTCTCACGACCCATTGGAGCGATGAAACCGAGAGGAATGTCAACAGCAGGTGGGGCGTCAACTTAACAGTGCTTGGATTGTCCCTCCACTCGCTTGCAGACGGTATCAATTTGGGTATCGCAGCAAAAGAAGAGGCACTCGGTGGCGCACTCGCATTTGGTATATTAATCCACCGCTTGCCAGTCGGGACGCTTATCACCGTCGCGCTTCTCCGAACCCAGACTTTTGCCAAGGCGTTATTGCGATTAACGCCACTTATATTTGGACCGCTCGTTGGTGCCTTGTTGGGGGAACAACTGCTCCGCGGGGCTTTTGAGGAATTGACCTACTACCTAACAGCATTCGCTGTCGGGACACTCTTGCACGTTGTAATGGATGGGTTTCGAGGGAAGTATACTGTCGAAAGTGCTGGCTTGAGCCGCATCGCGAAAGCCCTATTTGTCATCGGCTTCGTCCTGACCTTTTGCGCGATCTATTTTTTCCAAGTATCTGAAGGTGGACATGTTCATTAAACCGCGCTGATTAAGGATATAATGCCTGATGTCTCTAAACCAAACCGCACACCAAAGTGGTGTTCTCACATTCATCATCACATTTTGCGTTGTGATGTTCGCTGCACCAGCAAGAAGTAATGAAATTCCAATTGCGGTATCTGGAAAACCGAGGGCGACAATTCAAATTGGAGCAAACGCCTCAGCACAGGAAGAGTTCGCAGCCGAAGAAATCCAAACCTTTATTCAGCAATTCACAGGTGCTAAACTCGATATCCTTACCAACCGACAACAGACAGAAACCCCAGCAGTGATTGTGTTGGGCACCCCAAAATCGAATCCAACAATTGCTGGACTACAAGCAAACACAGAGCTTTCATTACGTGGAGAACTCGGAGATGAAGGTTATCGTATCAAAACAATAGAGGTAGGCACCGAAATTGTTATAGTTGTGACTGCACACACCGGCAGAGGAGTTATCTACGGTGCCTACGGTTTTATAGAAAACTGCATTACAGCATTGACCGGCTTAACCCCTGTTCATCCGGAGGTAGCGGTTCCCAAGGCGCAAGCACTACTTGTACCGTTCATGGATGAAACATCGGCACCGTTTTATCCCGTGCGCGCCGTATTGGAGATAGAGGACCCGGACTGGCTCGCACGCCACCGCGTCAACATGAGTGGTGGCGAAGGTGTATGGACCGGCACCGGTATTGAAGACGGACTCGGAACAGCGTTCAAGTATGTTAACACACCCGCATTTGAAGTGCTGCAAGATGAACCGATAGAACAGCGGCGAGAACGCATTGCAATGCTACAAAATCGGTTTAATGCGCTCAAACGGCGCGGGATTGACGCCTACCTTTTTATGTACGTGACCGGTGAACCGACAGTGGCGTTGATTCAACAACGTCCTGATGTTTTGGGACCCGCGGTGCTTTACGGTGCATCTCGGAATGAAGTGTCTTACCGTCCATTCTGCTGGTCCAAACCTGAATTTCATACACTTGTAAGGGAACTGATTCAGGCGATTGTGCGCACCTATCCTGGACTTTCAGGTTTCCACCTCAGATCATGGGGACACGAGACACGCGCATGCAATTGCCCTGACTGTGGCGACAGAACAGAGCAAGGACAAGCAAAATTGTGGCAGGTTTATTTTACGATTATTAACGCTGCACGGGAGGTACGCCCGAATTTCAAATTCTACATCTCTGGATATGACAGCAGTTGGCTCAAAGACGCAGCAGGTGTGTATGCCCAGCAATTGCCGCAAGGAACCATTTTCTCGCGGAAGTGGGGTGCAGATGGTGAACCTATTGCAGACGCGGGTGTGCCTATTCCGCAAATTAGAGCACTTGGTGAAATGGGGCATCGCTTCATAATTCTCTCACACGAAGTGGAGGAGGTGATGCCGCTCTGGATGCTGGAGAGCGATCTGTTCGTGCAAGGTGTTCGGCAGCTTGTCAATAACCCTGAAGTTGTCGGTTTAAGCGGATTCACCGTTCAAGGTGCAACGCAAGGGTTGGGATACCTTGACCGTCTTGTCAGTGCTCGGATCAATTGGGATATTGAACTCGACCATTTCCAACTCCTCCAAAACGAATTAATAGCCCGATATGGCAGCGAAGCAGCACCAAATATTCTAAATGCTCTACGGGTAAATGGATGGAACATGGCAAGTTATTTTTCAGATTATGCGGGATCTTTGACTATAGGTGGCACGTACGGCAGCGGTTCCGCGGGACTCGCAACGCGATTTTGGACGCTGATTGGACCACGATCCGTCAAGGATACATTAGCCATTCCTGAACTGGAGATAGCGAAAGTCGCAGTGAACCGGTTTACTGCACTTTTAGCACCACAACAACAAGCAGCAAACGAAATACGAGCAGCAAGTGAAATCGCAAAACCCTTTGATGTAGAAGCCGCTGAAGACTTGCGCGATGCCATCCATTTGATGGAATTGTGGGTACTGCTTTTTGAAAGTCGTGCTAAATTAGTAGAAGCAATCACCCTCGGTTACGAACTCGGAACGGAAGAGACAGTCCGCGCGAAACTCACGAGTGCCATAGAATTCTCAAAGTCTATACAACCGCACATAAAAGGGATTAAGGAGTTTGTCCCACTGTTCGGATATTCGCATCAGACGATTGAAGCGGAGTTGTTAAGCACCTTAAACGCAGAAGTCGCTTGGTTAGCGAGCTTTGATTATCAAACGCTTCAGAAACACGACGCTGACTTCTCACCGGAAGAGACTCCTTTTCAAATTTGGGATGTTCACAACTATCCGAATCCGTTGAAGCGAGAAACAACATTCACCTATCTGCTATCGCTGGATGCAGACGAGGCTTCTATCACAATTTATACTACATCAGGACGGGTAGTAAACGTCCTGAAAGAGGTCTCTGGAAACGAGGGATACAACGAGGTTATGTGGGAAGCACGAGATGCTGACGGCATTTTACTTGCCAACGGGGTCTACTTCTACAAAATACGGGCTGTCGCTGGAGAACAGACAGCACAAACACTTGGACGCTTAGCAGTGTTAAGATAGTCACCATAGGATTAAATATACACAATTTACTGATCAGAAACAGGGAGGTCAAACAATGGAACATCAAGTCACACTCAATATCCCGGATGCTGTGTACCAACGCGCTTATCAAATTGCCAAAAAGCAAGGAGTTCAGTTAGAAAATGTTCTTGTTAACATATTGAACGCGCACTGTTTTTCGGCTGATGGTTTTCTTACTGAGGCAGAAAAACTGGCATCTATTAAATCAAGTATAGAATTAACAGATTGGTGGGATACCGAAGGTGATAAGGAGTGGGATGAATGGACACCCTGAAATCTGCAGATGTGATTATTGCCGATTTTCCAGGAGTTACAGGCGTTAAAAGACGACCAGCGGTGGTTATCTCAACCATTGATTACCATACCACTGTTAGAGATGTGATCCTTGGAGCAGTAACAACTAATTTAACCATTGCAACCACTCCAACAGATCATCTAATTGCTAATTGGACAGAAGCTGGTCTACGTCGTCCAAGCGCATTCAGGACTTTTCTTGTGACACTACCACAGAGTGAAGTTCTGGCTGTCATTGGACACCTATCATCTTCAGACTGGCAAATGGTAAAGGATTGTATTCGGAAAGCAATCGCTGTATGAATACTCCCGAATTCGATACTGTCCACTCGACTGATTTATAGTAACCATCGACTTCGTTGTGAGTAACTATCAAATAGAGTTGTGTTAATAAAACATTCCCAATTCTCTGAACTTAGAACACATCAAGTGCCAAGGAGGTTAACAATGCTGCGTGTATGTATCCTATTCCTGACGCTTGTACTTTCAATGATGAGTTGTAAATCGCAAACTTTGCAGGAACATCTTTTAGAACCACCATTGCCGCTTACGAATTTCGCGCTGATTCGGAACGGGGCAACGGCAGAAGCTTCACAGTCTGTCCCCAATCACCGTCCAGAGGAGATCATCGATGGTGATACAACCTCCGAAACTTGGGACGAAGGGAGCGGTTGGGGAAGCAGTTTAGAACATCTACGCACCTCAGACCTGAATAAGCGTCCTTATGTATCCGTGACGCTTGCCAAATCGGTTGACATTCGCAAGATTGTTATGTGGACGATTGATTCCGAACAATACCCAGCTCAGCAATTCGGATTGAAAGACTATCGAATTGAGTACTGGCACGGCACCGGTTGGGAACTCATTCCATCAGGTGACACAAAAGATAAGCAGTACTCAGCGCGAAATAACACCAAAGGCAAGCAGATTCACGAAATCCATCATCGCCTAATTGCGAGCAAAATACGACTTGTGCCGGTTTCTTCAAACGATACTGTGCGCAACTATCAACACATGGCAGGTAGCCGTCCGGTGTATGAAGTCGAAGGCATCGCGCGGGTGATGGAATTAGAGGTATGGGGCTATGCGGCACCAGAGGTGCACACCCTCAAACAAATCGCACAGGGTATACCACCAGAAGCAATAGCGCATTCCGTCCCGACAGAGACGCAGGAAGGCAAAGAACAAGCTGAACCGACGATTAAGGAAATCATTGCGAGCGTCCTAAACCAATATGAACTTGGATATGACATGGCAAATCTGCCACAGGTTATGTCCTGTTTCTCAGAAACATATTTATCTAACGGACGCACATATCAAGACGTTAAGACAAAGGCATCACAGTTTTTTGAAGCTTATCATCAGATTGATATGACACTAACTGACATTGACATCCACCCAAATATTGCTGACGATACGGCGATTGTAACAGGTGGGTATACGTTACAATACAGCCCGAAAGCGAATGGAAAAGTCGAACAAACATCGGGCAAATTGACATTGGTTTTCGCGAATGAAGCGGAAACGTGGCGGATTATTAGGGCAGAATAAGTGTGTGGGAATGTGGGGTTTGAATCCTGCTTATGAAGGATCTAAATATGGTACAAGAACAGTCTAATTTTTGGGCAAAATCCTATATCAACGATGGGTATTTACTACTTCCAGATGTTATCACAACGGAAGAATGCGATGCGCTGAAAACAGAAATGGTGAAAATCTTTCGTGGCGATTACCCGTGCGAAGCGATTCCACCGATGCCTGAGACGGCGAGTGAAATGGAAGTATTAGATAGAATTATGTGTGTCGGTGAACCACACGTTTTCAGTCCGTTGGTGCGGCGTTACATCGAACATCCAAAAACCTGTGAAGTCCTTCGAGAGATTGTAGGTGCCCACATTCCATTTTGGGATGGCGGTGTGAAGTGCATGCAGTCGATGATGTTGAGCAAAGTTCCGGGACATACGGGCAACCCGTGGCATCAAGATGAGCACCCGATTCCGACACGGGATAGATCGCTCATCGGCGTATGGATCACATTAGACGATGCAACGATCAAAAACGGATGCCTCTGGGTCCTACCGGATAGTCATCGCTCCGGGATCATTTACGATCGGTTTCCCCACGATAAACGCGATGAATTTGACAGCTGCCACGAAGCTGCAGGTTTTGATGACACTGGCGAAATCCCGATTGAGATGTCAGCTGGCAGTGCTCTCTTTTTCAACGGTTACCTTTTACACCGTTCAAAAAAGAACCGCAGCGATAAATTCCGGCGTATACTCGTAAGTCACTACTGCTCAACAGCATCGTGGTTAGGCTGGAAGGGACAGCGGAATTACCGTGGTGTGATTACCGTAACAGGCGAAGATCCTTATACCGACGAAGGATATGTTACACCGAATGTGTGGGCGCGATGGGAATGAGAATAAGCGCGCCCTAACCGTAAGAATACGTCGGATGTAATAGAGCAAACTATTCCTACTTCAAAATTACCATACGGCGGGTACGTTGAAAATCATCTGCGGTGAATGTATAGAAATAGATGCCGCTTGCGACCTTTTCTCCAGATCCGTCTCTGCCATCCCAGTACGCTGCTTTCTCCCGGCTTCGATAGGTACCCGGTTGCTGTTGCCCGATATTCAACTGACGCACCAGTCTCCCATGAACATCGTAGATTTTCAGGACGACTTCTGACTGCTCTGCTAAATTATAGGGGAACCAAGTTTCGGGATTAAACGGATTGGGATAATTTTGGAAAATCGTCGTCTGTTTAATATGTCCGAATGTAGTGAGCGTCTTCGATGTTGGGTCAACAGAGAAAGGAACATCTTCGGAGAGAAATCCGAGATCAATCGGATTATAGACAAATGCCGAACCGGAGTTATCACCAGCACTATCACTGCCCGCAGCACCGACAACAGCAAACGCGCCCTTGATTGCGACCGATGCCCCGAATAGATCCGAGCGGCTAATACCAGACGCAACAATTTGGCGTTTCTGCACCCAAGACAAGCCGTCGCGTAGATAGGAGTAAGCAGAGCCAGCATTGGTGGTTTGCTGTGTTTGGTCTTCAAGACCTACGATAGGGTGATCATCCTTCCATGCTCCGACGATCGCGGTATCTCCGTGCATCGCAACTGCAATCCCGAATTCGTCTCCACCTTCTGACTCGTTTGCAACAAGTTTCGCTTGCTGAACCCAAGAATCTTGTGTTCTTACAAAGATATAGGCAGCACCCATATCTTCTACCACTCGGTCCTCCATAGGGGCACCGACGATGGCACCACTTTCAGTTAGATCGACTGCGTATCCGAATTGATCACCAATACCAATATCGTTTGGTATTAGGGGGAGATCTTGTATCCAAGTGGCACCCCTGCGGGTAAAGAGATAGGCCACGCCTGAATCAGGTCCAGCAGTATCACTCAAATGCGCTCCGATAAGAGCATTGTCGCCATAGACTGCCACAGAAAATCCGAACAGATCTCCGGGGACAGCATTTTGATTTGTCAGTTTTGCCTGTTGAATCCAAGAAGTCCCGTTCCGGACGAAGACATACGCAGCACCAGTGTCTATCCCACCCTCATCCTTGCCATAGGCACCGATAATAGCGGTATTTTCGTGTATCGCGACAGCTGTTCCAAATCCGTCAAACATACCGATATCCGCGCCGATTAACTTCGCCTGTTGAATCCACTCTTCGGCATCTCGAACAAAAACGTATACTGCGCCTGCTTCTGGTCCCGCGTCATCAACGCCGGGAGCACCAATAAGGACTGTCTCACCGCTCATAGCGACCGCATTTCCGAAGAGATCACCAGCCCGTGCGTCTTCAGTGGTAAGTTTTGAACGTTGTAGCCAAAGGGAGCCACTTCGCTCAAAAATATAGGCTGCACCAGCGTTGGGGGCAATGTCATCATCCTGTTGTGCGCCGGAAACAGCAAAATTACCGCTTATTGCAACGGATACTCCGAACTGATCTTCAGAAGCGGTCTCACCATCACTCAACTTGACGGTCTCTACCCATGCTGCATCTTCCCTTTGTTCAAAGATATAGGCTGCACCAGAACCAAATCCACCAACACTATGCTTCGGGGCACCGGTGATAACTTCATTACCACTCATCGCAACGGCGAAACCGAGCTCAGTACCAGGTGCTCTATCGCCAGCAACTAACTTCGTATGTTGGTTCCAAAACGGGGGTTCATTTCGCGTAAAGATATACGCTGCACCGACCGAATCACCACTAACGACCGCCCCAGTTGCGCCAATGACAGCAGTATCTCCATTGATATCAACAGAAACACCGAAAGAGGTCGCACCTTCTGAATCAATCGGAATCATACGGAGCCGGATGCGATTTCTTTTTTGCTCCCATACAGTCCCTTCGCGCTCATAGATGTAAGCGGCACCAGTTCCTCTGTTGCGAGGTGATGTTACAATAGCGTAATTACCGTCTACATCAACTGCGTGTCCGAAATGATCTCCCGCCTTAGTGTTGTTTCCAATGAGTTCTGCTTGGAGTGTCCACCCAAATTGGTCTCGTACAAAGACATAGGCAGCACCGGCATCATCACCAGCTTTATCATCACGAATTGCACCAACAATAGCGGTATTCGCGTCAATCCCCACTGAAAAGCCGAAGTATGCAAAGTTATCACCGTCTGGGGCTATGAGTTTGGCTGTCTGATCCCAATTTTCTCCAGTCCGTTGAAAAATATAGGCTGAACCACCGTCGGCAAAGGGTTCATTCGTACGATGGGCACCAACAATAACAGTATCCCCATCAATCGCCACCGAGATACCGAAATAGTCGCCTCGCGTTGCGTCGGATGCTTCGAGTTTGGCTTGTTCTATCCACTCAGTGCCGCGCCGCGTAAAGATATATGCAGCACCAGAATTCCTTCCGGCACCGTCATGCCTCGGGGCACCAACAATGGCGTAATTGCCACTCATCGCGAGCGTAATTCCGAATCGGTCCCCACTTCCTGCGTCACTGGCAGTTAGTTTTTGATGTTGTAGCCACCCAGTTTCGGTTCGGAAAAAGACTTGGAGCGAGCCAGCATCTCTGCCGTTATCGGTGTCATCTCGCGGCACACCTACCATTATATAATCGCCACTGATACCAACACTCGTTCCGAGATTATCATCGATGACAGCAGCTGTCGTGCTAAGCTGTACGCGATCAGCACTGCTTTGCATGACCGATCCGATCCCGAAGAATAAGATGAGCATCACTGCTTGTAATTTTTTCACTTCACTCTCCCTCACTACTCAATGTTCTCTTAGTTCCCTCAGACTGAAAGAACCGGCTAATTTTGCTTTGGAGATTCTATTTCGCTTTCTCCGTGATTTATCAGCACAATTCTCAATTATTAATGACACAATTTATAAGCGAAAAGGGTGCATTATTTTAGAAGAACTGAAAAACTTGAATACCAATTCCTAAAATTAGAATGATTCCATCCAGACCAGTTTGCTTACATTGTTTGTCTACTGAATCCTACCAGTTACTTCAAAAGTTTTTCGGCGCGCAAAAATTCACCCAACTATGCACAATTTTCTCAATTTTCCCATGTTTTCCGATTAACCTTATTCAGACACACTGAGCCTACAGATTGTTTTTACGGCGTCATCGCCGTACCACAATGCCGTGCCATCCCACGTAAGCCCGTGCGGTTCACCAGGACATGCAACACTCCTAAGGACCTCACCAGTTTCAGGATGGATTCGATAGATGATGTGATCGTTTGTGTCAGCGTTCCAGAGTGCCTCTCCATCCCAAGCGAGCCCGTGTGCGCGCCCGCCCGGTGTCGGAAATTCAGCAAGGATTTCGCCGGTTTCGGGACACTGCTTCACAAAACGACTGGTGTTCATGTCAACACTCCAAAGGTGTTCACCATCCCACGCCAATCCGTGCGGTCCCTCACCCGGTGATGAGAAAGTCGCAACGATCTCCAATTCAGGAATTGTAAGTTTGTAAAAGGTTTGTTGCCAGATACTGTTATACCAGATATGCTCGCCATCTGATTCTAAACCAGACGAACCCGGAAAAGGCGGTGAGAGCGTTAATTCAACTGCCCCAGTCTGAGGGTCGATTTTGTGGATAGGACCGGGACCTTCAACACTCCAGATCGATGCCCCTTGCCACGCGAGTCCATTTGTACCCGTACCGGGGGCTGGTATTTGTAATACTTCTTTGGGATATTCAGCTGTTATTTCAGGCATTTTTTTCGTTTCTCCCTGATGACTGATCTGCTTCTAAAAGTGCGTCCTGAATTTCAGTAATAACCTCTGGCTCAGTTTCAACAGTTAATCGCGTCTGTAATGTTCGTTTGGCAGTTTTGCCTCCGATTCTCCCCAATGCCCACGCGGCGTGGCTTCGGACCAAGGGCTCGTTATCTGCCAATGCTTCTTTAAGTGGAGGAACAGCAAGCTGTTCTCCCCAATTACCGATAGCAACAAGAACATTCCGCAAAAATCCACGGCGTTTCGCACGTTTGATAGGACTCCCTTTGAATCGCCTGCTGAATTCTTGCTGTGTCATATTAACAAGCGATAGCAACTTCGGGGCAAGATTCCCGTCGCGTGGATGAAATCCTGACTCGGTTGTCGGTACCGCTTTGCTATTCCAAGGACAGACCTCTTGACAGATGTCGCATCCAAAAATTAGGTTCCCCATTTTAGGACGCAGCTGCTTTGGAACACTCTCCTTCAGTTCAATCGTGAGATAAGAGATACAGAGCCGAGAATCCAAGAGGTTTGGTTCAATAATAGCATCCGTCGGACATTCATCAATACATCGTGTGCAAGTCCCACAACTCCCTCGAAAGGGTAGTGTCTCCGATTCCAAGGCGATACTCACAAGGATCTCAGAAAGAAAATACCATGAACCGGAACGCCAATGAATCAAATTGGTATTCTTGCCGATCCAACCGATGCCAGCCTTTTGGGCATACTCCCTTTCGATAACGGGAGCGGTATCGACACAGACACGGGTTTTTAATTCCTTTTCAGTAGTCTGTTTAATAAACGCAACAAGCTCTAAAAGTCGTCCACGAATAAGTTCGTGGTAGTCATCACCCCAAGCATAGCGAGAAATCTGTCCGCGCCCCGAATCCTCTGCGAGTGCCTTGGGTGGGTCGAGGGTATAATAGTTCATTGCGAGGCTAATAACAGATTTTGCCTCTGTGAGCAGTTGACGGACATCTGCTTTTAGAGGAAGATGCTTTTCGAGATAGTGCATTTCCCCAGCGTATCCATTTTCCACCCATTGCCGATATCGCGCGATGGTTTCGCTGTGCGCTGCGGGTGTAATTCCGACGAGTTCAAACCCAAGTTCGTTTGCCCGCGTCCGAATTTGTTGCGTTAGAGTTAACATTAAAGCGTACCGCGCGGATAAGATCCGAGAACGTTGACATGCCGACACAATTCTTCAAGCTGCTCAAGTGCCACGAGGACGCGTTCCTCAGCAATATGGCCCTCCATTTCAGCAAAGAAGATATACTCCCACGGTTTGGCTCGCGACGGCAAAGATTCCAGATAACTCAGGTTCAACTGGGACTCCTCTATAATACCGAGGGCTTGGTGTAGCGCTCCAACCTTGTCTGGAATAGCGAAAAAGAGCGAAGTCCGATCATACCCGCTTGGCTCCGGGAGACTCTTTCCGATGACGAAGAAGCGGGTTGTGTTATTAGGTTCATCCATAATAGAATTTGCGACGATGGGAACCTGATAAATTTCGCTTGCAAGCTCACTTGCAATGGCAGCTGCTGACGGCTCTTGGGCAGCGCGTTCCGCCGCCTCAGACGTACTAACAACTTCAACCTGTTCAGCACCACCAAGATACCGCCTTAGCCATGTCTTACACTGCGCGAAAGGCTGCGGATGTGAGTAGACGCACTGAATTTCCGAGATTGATGACTTTGACAAAAGGTGCTGTTGTATCGGTTGAAATGTCTCTGCACAAATCCACAACGGCGTACGTTGAAAGCGCTCCAAAACATCACGAACAGTGCCTTGCACCGAATTCTCAATAGCCACCACACCGTAGTCCGCTCTACCAGCTTCAACCTCTGTAAAAATGTCAATCTGTGGGCGGACAGGGATTAGTTCAGTTGACGCACCGAAATGACATAAACTCGCCAAGTGTCCGAAACTGCCAATCGGTCCGAGGAAGGCTACCCGTTCCGGCTCCTGCAAAGAACGAGATGCAGATAAGATCTCAGTCCAGATCGCTTCAAGCGCGGCATCAGGAAATTCGCCGCGATTCCGCTCTTTCAAACGCTCAATAATCTGCTTCTGTCGATTCGGAACGTAGACCTGCACATCGCCTGTCTTTGCTTTCACCTCACCGACCTGCTTGGAAATCTCAGCCCGTTTCTGTAGCAGTGCTAAAATTTGGTCGTCAATTTCGTTAATCTGGTCTCGGTACTTCGTTAACTCCACAGAAATAAATCTCCGCGTTATTAGTAGTCAGTCATCGGCTATCAGTCATCGGTTAAAGAGATTTTAGACACCTTCAAGCCATCTTTTAACCGACAACCGACAACTCCTCCGCTAACGATCTAACGCTTTCATAGCGGCAATCATTTCATCGTCTGAGGGATTGTTCTTTACCATATCAACGAACTCCTCAGCACTTATCTTGTGCTCCTCCAGGAACACTTTATCTTGCGGTCACGGATAGATATACTCACCGATGATGCCCTGCAGTTTCGCATTGGCTTTATCGGCGATTCTGGCTAACCATCGAATATCTCCGATAATCATATCCCGATGCCGTGGTTTCCAATCGAGAGCCATCTGTTTCACCTCCTTTAGTGGCGTATTGGTTTTATTCCGTGCTTCCCTCCAGTCGACGCAAAGCCTCTTCTAAAAGCTGAAGGGATCGCCCATATCCTGCCCAGTCTCCAGCGCGCCGTGCATCTTGCGCTTGATTGAAATAACGATTAGCTTGGTTAATAAGTCCACGTAACGACGGTTGATCTGTGCCGGTGTCAGCTGACGCTTCAACCGTCGCAGCTATATCAGTAGTTTGCAGCATCCCTTGCCCGAACATTTTCACGAGTGCCTCATCAAGACTTTCTCCCCAGACAACTCGGTTCCCATAGCCGATGACAACACGCCGCAATTCAGGAATAGCGGTTTTCTCATCTTCAGACTGAATGTAGATAGGTTCAACATAAAGTAGGGAGTTATTCATTGGGAGAATCAGCAGATTGCCCCGCAAGACGCGGGATCCTTGTGTATTCCAGAGGCTGATCTGCTGGGAAATCTCCGGTTCTTGACTGATAAAGTTTTCCACCTGCATGGGTCCAGCAACCTGTTTCCCTTTTGGAAAGCGGTAAACAAGGAGTTGTCCGTATTGAGGTAGATCACATCGGGCAGCGAGCCATGCAGTAAGATTTGGTTTGTTGAGCGGTGTGAAAGGCAACATCAACATGAATTCCGCTTTCTCTTGCCCCGGTAGTCTGATAACAACATAGTAAGGCTCAACGGGTTGTCCATTTACGCTCGAACTTTGGGGGACTTGTTGCGGTACGAAGGGGTTCCTTTGCTGTGGGGGTGCAACTTGCCGCGTTTGGGCATCTGTATTGTCATAGAGTTCTCTACCAATCTCCCACTTATCTTCACCCGCATAAAAGGTTACCGGATCCTTCATGTGATAATCTTGATAGACGCGCGCTTGGATCAAGAACATGGACGTCGGATAACGGACATGCGATTTGAGCTCTTCTGGCATCTCCTCAAACGATTTGAAAAGATTTGGGAAAATCCTACGATAGCACTCCGCAATAGGATCTTGTTCTCGTTCCATAATATAAAAATCAACGCTACCATCGTACGCGTCAACAACCACTTTAACAGAATTTCGGATATAGTTGCCCCACGGTTCCGCGTCGCGCTGTGTACTCGCAATTTGCCGTCTTCTTTCGCTAACGAACTCTTCCATAGAAACGGAATAGGGATACCGATGCGTGATGGTATAGGCATCAATCATCCAAATGAGCCTTCCATTATGGATAATAATGTACGGATCACCGTCATATCGCAAGAAGGGTGCGATTTTTTGAACCCGCCTTCTGATATTCCGTTCATAGAGGATTCGGCTTGTTGATGAAATTTCACCCGGCAAGACGAAGTTAATCTCGTTATCGAACTTGAGCATATAAACGAGTTTACGCCAGAAGGAGTTTAGTTGTACACCGCCTTTTCCTTGATATGCATACTCGGCGTACTGTTGTCCTTCCTGAGGATAATCGAATTCAAGTCCCTGGGGTCGATTTGGATGTACAATAACGTAGCGATTTGTCCGCTCGCCGTAGTAGATACGGGGTCCCGGTGTTTCGCTAAACCGATGCTGCCACTGTCCATCATAGTCAATAGGCGGTAACCCCTGAATGTACATGTTGGGTTTGCCGTTCTCAATTTCGTTGACAGGACTAACAACCGCACCGTATCCGTGTGTATAAGTATAGGTTTGCTTATACCAATCGTTTCTGATTTCTACGGGGAGTTCGTTGATATTGAGTTCCCGTCCAGCGAGCATCACCTGGCGAATCTCACCATTAACAACATAACGATCGATGTCAACATCGTTGAAGTCGTATTGCGATCTTAATTCTTGGAGTTGACGGAACGTCCTACGTAAGGGACGCCAATCCCAGAGACGGATGCTATTAAAAACGGGTGCGTTTTCAGAACTCTTTATGTCCTCATAATTGAGTTGTTCCGTTAGCGGGTACTCTTCTTCCGTCACGGTGTTTTCAGCTAAGCCGTAAGATTGGAGCGTTGCTTTGATATTATAGTTGATATAATCTGCCTCTAATACCTGTTTTCTGGGTTCAACTTGCCACCGTTGTATAGCAACCGGATAAACTTGTCCGAGGATCCCTGCAATTACAAATACAGCGAATCCACCGAAAGCATAAGTGTTGCGCTGTAGGAAGATGCTGATGATGAAAACTAACGCACACAGCACCGTGAGACCGAGCATGATCCACAATACCGGGAGGCGCGCCTGTATAGCGGCGTATCCACCACCACCACGCACAACGTCGTTTGAAGTATACAACAAGTCGTACATAGCGAATTGGTAGTTCCACGCTCGGAAGAGGAGCGTTATCCCAACAAGAGCGAACAGATGTGCTTTTACATTGAAAGGTGGACGGAATCGAAACTGGCTGGTATCACCTGTGATTAATCCGTGGAAAAAGTAGATAACGGTCGCGAATATCGTTACTAACAAGAAGATACCGAAAAGTGTCCCACAGATATAACGCCACATGGGCATTTTGAAAACATAGTAGGTGACATCGTTTTTGAAAATCGGGTCGCGGGCGGGTGAGGTGAAAAACGCTTTTTGCCCGGGTTCTATCTGAATGGACGTATTCAATCGAATAGCACTACCCAATACAGCCTCAACGCGTGCCTCATGACTCGTATCATCGACCTGAATGTTTATCGGATCCCCAACCCTTATATTTTTCGCTTGGAGTTCCAATTGTGAGACTGGAATTTCATTAGAATCAAGCCCATTTTCCATAATAATCGGTGTAGCAGCGGGAAAAACGAGTTCATCGGCATTGGCGAAACGTAGGTAAGTTTCCCACCGGTCACTGGATGTGTATCCCATTAAGATACTAAAAAGCACTGCGAGAAGCGTCAATCCACCGTAAATCAACTTTCGTGTAGCACCCGGATCGTCTGTGGCACCTCCGGTGAAATCTGCCCCTCCCATAAAAGCTGGGCTGAGATACGCTGGCGTGAACCGGTAGATTAAAGCGAGATTTGTCAGGAGGATCACCAAATAGCAAAGCCCAACAACTGCACCGATCCCGATTTTTGTTGTGAGAATTTTAATGTAAACGCTCCAATAGTCCACCATCTTAAACCATAGAAAATCAGGGTAAAGATTAACCCAGGTGGCTATCAGTCCTCCAATAATCGCGAGAACAACCACAGTAGGAATCAAGCGTTTGGTTCGTGGATCCATATTACTCCTTCTGGTAACCTCGGCCTCTTGACCGAGGATTTTATGTTATAATAAAGTCGGTAGTTGGCGAGCCTCACCCGTATCCCGTTAAAAGGCTTGTCCGAGTCCAAGATGGAATTTTATACCGGGTTCCAATCTGGTGAGGTCAGTAAGCCGTGCAGCAGCGAAATCCACCGAAAGCACACCGAGTTGTAGTCGAAGCCCGATCCCGATTGCGGCTTTGGCATCCTGAAGACGAAGTCGATTTTTCTCCCAGACAAAGATCCTAAACGGATTCTCAGATCCGTATTGCCAATCTGACCAAGCACCGCCCATATCTGCAAAGAGGATGCCGCGGATGCCGCCGAGTGTCCACGGAACCGGCCATCCAAAGTGAAGTACATCTATAAACGGAATGCGAACTTCCAAATTAAGCAGCCCGATGCGCGTACCAACCAATGCCTCATAATCATAGCCACGTATTGTGTCAATCCCACCGAGATAGAAGTAGGATTTATCAGCACCGAAGTTGCCACCGAGCAATAACCGTGCTGCAATCGTAGAGCGTCGACCAAGACCGATGTAACGGCGTGCGTCAAAAATAAGGTTTGTTATTGCCAATTCACTTCCAAGTGCGGGGAAAGACTGCTCAAGTTCAACACGGTATCGCGCGCCTGTATAAGGCTCCCACTCACGCCACATTGTGGTATCCCCAACAAACGCGAGAGAACCAATAGTAAGCAATCCTCTATCGTCGTAGGGGTCCAAAGGTTGGCTTGTCTGATAGTTAAAGGAAAACGGTTTTGAATACATTGAGAGTTCAAAGTCAAGGCGGTGGTATCTGTCAAAAGGATAATTGAGATACGCACCGAGCCCAGTAATCCGTTGCAAAATGCCGCGTCTTCTCTGGATACCACCTAAAATATGGTATTCATGATAGTTATAAACCATCGCGCCAACATCGGCTCGGTGTGTTAAAAATCCGTATTGCGCAATAAAATCCGGGGCGAGATAGCTGGACTGGTTCATTACGCTGACCCCAATACGATGGTTCCCGAGCATATCACTACCCACAATCTGCACCGTGCTTCTCAAGAGGCCATCAGCACCGAAACTGAAATCTGGAAAGATCGCATCTAACGCGAAAGAGGAACTCGTACTGTACTTCCGCTTAGCAATCCTATAATTTTCTGGTTCTTCAGCAGTTAAAATCGGGGTGGGTTCTTCCACCTGTGATACTTCAACTTTCTCTTCAATCGTTTTGGAAGTATCCATGAGACATACATCGTATTTTCCGTTCTGGTATGCACTAAACAGCAGACGATCTCTATCCGGGGACAGACTCGGATTAAAACAGCCCGTCATGATGTTGGTAAGACGCGTAAGTTCAATTGCTAAAGACGGATCCGATGGTTTCTCCGTCTCCTCAGCGGATGCGGGTAATTCCGCTTGTACTATACTATCAGTTTGCTGGTTAGAAGACGTTTTTTCTGTAGCATCCGTGTTTCCCTCGGCTGCGGCATCTGTGTTTTCCTCGTCACTTGTTTTCTCCACGATCTCAAGTTCATAAACATCGTAAATCCCCTGTGCGTCTGAACAGAAAAGGATAGATTTACCACCAGGGGTCCAAGTTGGACTAATAGCGTTATAGGTGCCATCAGTTAGTACACGTTCAATACCGAGATTGAGGTCTATCAGGACAAGTCTGTTTTTAGTACCCCGCTCAGAGGCGTAGATGATTTTACCAGTTGTTGGATGCCAAGAGGGATGTGTGTCATTGAACGGGTCAAAAGTCAATCTATCGACCTCACCCGTCAGCAATTCAATAATATAGAGGTCTGTCTGCCCTTCTTTCAGTGCAGAAAAGATAATTCGCTCGCCGCTGCCATCATAGTCTGGGGACGCGACGTTATCAAAATCGAGTTCAAAATACTGGGTGAGTTCCTCCGTCAAAATGTTGACTTCGATGAGATAATTGGCGTCGTGATACTTAGCGACAAAGGCAATCCTGTCGCCATCGGGTGCCCATGCAAGGCTTCTGCCAAACCCACTGAAGTCGGTACGGATCTCCTCATATTTTTCACGGAAAAGTCGCTTGGTGACCCGTTTGATGCGTTCACCCGTTTTCGCGGACATGAGAACAATTTCCAGAAATCCCTCATTTCCTGTGACATAAGCAATAATATCGCCGCTTGGTGACCAGATGGGTTTAATGTTATGTGAGTATCGCGACTTCTCGGTAAGGTTCTTTGCAACAAGATCAGGCAATTCCCTGTCTTGAATAAGGGGCCAGTAGCGTTTCCGAACCGTCTGTCTCCATGCCTTATCGAATTCCTCCAACCCTACCCCGAGCACCTCTATGAAAACTTGGTTAATATCCTTTGTCCGGCTCTGCCGTAACCCTTGCAAAATTTCAGCGATTTTTTCCCGTCCGTATGTTTCTGTGAGATATGCCACCGCCAATTGACCTAACTTATATCCAACGAAAGGCGAACTGAGTCGGTTGAAATTGTGGAGTTGTGGTAGGGGTACAATTTGATTGTTCATACTCGCATCGCGAATCACCATTTCACCAATCGCGTCGTTATCTTCGGCGAAGTAGTCTGCCATTCCTTCTATGAACCAGATAGGTGCGGAATAGAGAAACTCACCGCTATAGATACGCGCATGCGGTTTCTGATAGATAATATCGTACTGGAAAATATGGATGAGTTCGTGGAAAATTACTTCTCGAAACGCTTCAAGCGAACCTGTGAAGGGTATAACGATGCGATGTTTAAAGATCTCAGCGAACCCACCAATGCCTTCATGGAGTTCTTGGAGGATGATATTGGTTTCCTGAAAGTCCTTATGGGATTTGTAAAGGATAAGAGGGGTTCTGTCTCGCAGTTCGTGTTCAAAATCCGCGCTGTGTTGTTCATAAGCCTCTTCTGCAATAGCAGCCATAATAGGCACAAGTTTCGCTTCGCTGGGATAGTAGTGGATATCAAAATGCTCCGTCTTATGGATGTGCCACTCGAAGCGCTGCGCCGTAATTTTATTCTTCCCAAATCCCTGTGCCAACGCGACATGGGGTAGCAACAAACTGAGGGCAAAAAGAACCTGGAGAACAGTTACCCCTATATTGCAAGAGCAGCTTTTACGCCTACGCTGTGCAGTCATAATTCTATCTTGATTTTTTTTCACACCACTCATTTCTTTTCCCCTTAGTGCCGCCAAACACTTTTGAAACCGAAGAGGATATACACTTTTCCGATACCTTATGAATCAACCAGTACGCACTTCACAGTTGCAGCGACTTAGTGCCCTACCATTATACCCGCGTAAGTCTTACTCACTGTACCAAATACCTATCTTCCTGTTCATAGTGTGGAGAGATTTGACGTGTAAACTCTGCTACAGCACGTTTGCCGAGTTCTCTGACAGTGTTCGCCTGCGGACTCGCCTGAGAAAAAATAAAGGAGCCGATGGTATGTGCCTCGGCAGTGCTCCGTCGATATTCCTCATTCCAAATAACCTGCTCGGTTTCGACATCAATAATCATGACCCGAAGCGAGAGCAGATAGGTCTTCTGCATATAATCCTGATAATCCATCACGTAACGTTGCCGTTGTATAGAGTATCGCTCACCATAATACCGTCTTGGACGACTATCTGAATAAAACCGAAAACTTCCGACGATAACCCCTTTCACCTCAAAATACTCGCCAAGTCGGCTGAGATGCTTCGTATCAGAGAGCCATTCCTCTCCGATGTCTTCGCCGGTAAGGAGTCTTGTCGTTTCCTGCGTGCCGACAACCTTGAAGCGTTTTTGGCGTGCCAAGTTTCTGCGGAGTATCCCCGCGATATCCTCACCAACCTCTGGAGGCAGTTCCTCAATACGCTCAGACTGCTTTTCACCGACAAACGGCAAAACGGCGAAGTTGGAATACCGAGTAATATCAATTTCAGATTGGACCTTCACCGGGATAGAGACACGCGTGACAGCATTGCTACATCCATAAAACGTTAAGATTACCAAGAGAATTCCGATCTTTTCCGCCATCTGCATACCTTTGTTCCCATTATTCCGAAGGTGTAGGTTCCTCTTCTTCTGACTCCGGTGTGTTCTCATCCTCAACCCCGCTCCGCCGAATGTGTATACGGCACCGCCGATAGTTGAGACGGTAGTATTTATTACCGGGTTCTAATTCCGTTGCGCGCTGATAAGCGGCGACAGCCTCATCTATATCTCCGAGTGCTTCGTAAGCGACACCGAGGTTATTATAAGCCTTAGAGTTATCTGGGTCAACATCAATAACTTGCTTCCATCGGAAGACCGCTTCGTTCCAGAGCTGGGCTTGTGCCGCTCTTATTGCGAAATCATTGTAAGCCTCAATCTGATTAACGTCGCGTAATCCAATACATCCGGACAGCATTAAACAGGCAAGAATAGCGATAGACACAAGTTGATTGGACCTTAACACGTTTATCACCTCAAGATTTTCGCAATATTGGTTGACGAACTATATCGTATATATTACACTGTATCCACCTTTTGCGTCAAGGGAAAAAGGGGCAAATGGCACCACAATAAAGACTTGCAATCAACGTGCCAATTCGTTAAACTTTTAGTCTCACATACCACCGAAAAAAATTGATATGTATAAAGGAGCCACTGAATGTCCAATACAACTCCAGTCCGCACAGTGATTGTCGGGTGTGGTATGATAGCCGCGGGAGGCTATCAGCCGCGCTGTCAAGCGTATCCACATCGCATTGAACTGGTTGGATACTACGATCAAGATGCAGCGCGTGCCTCGGCATTGGCGGAAAAAAACGGAGGACAAGTCTATAAGTCGCTTGACGAAGTACTGAACGATCCAAACGTAGAGGCGATTGTAAATCTGACAATTCACATCTCCCACTATCCTGTTTCGTTGGCGGCACTGAAAGCAGGAAAACACGTCTATTCTGAAAAACCGATTTCTATCCGAACTGATGAGGCGAATGAACTCGTAGAAACAGCCGAAGCGATGGGCTTAAAATTAGCGTGTGCGCCATCAGCGATTCTCGGATACGTTCAACAGAACGTTTGGCAACGGATACGTGACGGTGAGATCGGGGATGTCATTTCTGCGATCGGTAACTTCGGTGGTCCATTGGAACACTGGCACCCCAACGCTGATGCCTTCCTGATGCATGCCGGTCCTTTCCGCGATGTCGCACCTTACCCGCTAACGGCAATGACAACGATGATCGCGCCAGTCAAAACGGTACACGGCTTTGCAAGGCTCGCCGTTCCAAAACGAACGTTAACCCAAGGACCGCGGAAGGGAACCGAGTTTGAGGTGAATGAAAAGGATCACGGATTTGGTGTACTTGAATTCGAGAACGGGGCACATGGACTTATCTATCACAGTTTTACCGTCGCTTCTGGAATTCCGCCTTATGAAATTCACGGCAGGGCAGGCGGGTTCTCTCTTCAAGCACACGACGACGGACGCGGCATCCAAAAATTCACCCCACAAGACGGGTGGCAAGATGAATCCTCTCCGCCGAAAGCATTTACAGGATTAGATTGGGGCAAAGGTGTCGCCGACTTCGCGGACGCAATCCGATCTGATCGAAACCCACGTTGTAACGGCGCGCAAGCGAGGCATGCCTTAGAGGTATGCGAACGGATCATCGAATCATCCGATGCTGGCAGACCTATTGACGTTGTGAGCCGCTTCCCGGCACCACCACCCGTTGGGGATGTGGCACCGTGGGAAACGGACGCATAAAACAAACTACTTGCCAAGAGCGAGCATGTTGAAGAAAAGACGATATGCCCCCGCCACACCCGCCGGGAGTTGCCTATAAAACGCGTAAGCAGCGTAAGTATAGGTGCCTTCCCCGTATTGGGCATAGAGGAACCCACCGTGCTGTGGCTCCTGCTCGCGGTCGTTGCATGTGAGGAGTGCCTGATAGTTCGAGTCCCATTCGGTCAAGAACTTTGAACCGCGTTCCTCAACCCATCCATCGAAATCAGCTTCTGTAATCTGATTGGGGTGCTGGAAAATGGGATTCTCAGGCATCAGAATGGTTACCTGCGCATCCTCTTCGGAGACCTCCTCTGGACGTCTGCCCATTGTATAAGGATACGGACCAAAAGGTGCTGCATCAAATTCCGGGGTCTGATATTGGACGATAAGATTACCACCGTTATGGACGTAATCAAGGAGTCGACCGTTATAGGCGATGAGATCTTGTCGCACAGCGTATGCTCGAATGCCAATCAGAATTGTATCATACCGGCTCAGGTCTCCGGTGCGCAGTTCTTCCCGATCAAGCATCTCAACATCAATACCTATCTGTTGCAGTGCCTCAGGCACTCTATCCCCCACACCCATGATGTAACCAATTTCCATATCCGCTGGAAGTTCAATCGAAATGCTGTGAAGCGTCATCGTAGCAGGACGATACAGATGGCGCGGCTCAAGATCAGGATGGTCAATCACTTGATAACCAGTGGTGTATACCTCACCATTGGACGTAGCGACTGCCTGAATTGTGTACTCTCTGCCTGCTTCTACACCTTCAGCAGACACCTGAAAAGTAAACGTCTTGCTTGCTCCTTCGTGTGTGAAAGCGAAAGATGCGTTTTCAGGCGACATACGCCATCCCTCTGGAAGTTCGAGCGTAAGTGTGCCTTCTGCCTCACCTTTCACATTATTTAGCACCTCCACCGTGGCGGTAAATTCCGTTTCCCCATCTGCCGTGGCGGATTCGGATATAGGAATAATGCCGATACGCGGAGACATAGACAGACTAATGGCAGGCGCAACCGTTAGCAAACGTCGTCTCTCTCCCCAAGGTCGATTGATTGAAACTGTCTGTGCTGGTCGAGTCAGAGCGATGTCCGCACCATCCACGCGATAGGTCACAACACCGTGAACATCTGGTGGCGTGTAGGGTAAAAATCGGAATTCTGGGCGCTCCAGCGTATAGACGTCATCGTGATATTCAGATGCGCGCGTCCAATAGGGTTGCGTGTACGACGCATTCTGTGGCACTTCCACCTCAAACCCAATAGAGACGGGTTGATTTGTTTGTATAGGCATTTCCTCTGTCACATCTGCCTCTGTTTGCGTCTGATGCACATTCCAACCTTCTGGCGTCTGGAGCGATGCCCCAACAAATTCAGCTGCAACTGGTGCCGGATTTACCATCCGCATCCCAATCGAAAATTTTTGTCCCGGAATTGCCACAGCGAAGGTTTCAGGTGAACGGAAAAAACCTTCTTGTGCGCCTGCGGGTTGGACAAGAACCTCCAGAGATAATCCAAGTGCGGCGTTCGCGGCACGCATCAATTCCTGTTCTTTATTTTTAAGCAGAAAGACGAGATGCGCGCGCGTGGCATCATTAAGGTCTGTACTCTGAACTTTTTCGATTAAACTGCGGGTCGTTTTTAAACCGACAGCAAGGTGAGGCACAACGGTCCAAGAACGGCGCGCATCATAGTCGGCTAACGCAGCATCAATACTGTCCTGAAGTTGTCTAAATACTTCATTCAAAGCAGGCGTATTAGCGAGTGTTGCCATACCCATGATTGTGGTATCAAGCCCATCAAAAAGGCTCTGTTCGGGTTCCACTTGCTTGGGGAGGACTGTATCGACCAACCGCAGTTCGGAAACAGAAGAACCTTTGGATGCGCGTGTCTGTCCAGCACCTTGTGAACGCTGATAGCTGAGACCTTGACGTGCAATTTGCGAATAAGAGAGTCCTAACAGAGCGTTGTATTCACCCGTATCAATTTTTAACATGGGTCTATCGTCTGTTTCGGTATTACTACGTCGCCATCTGGAACGCGTGATATAGAGTTTCTTGGGCTGCCACGGCTGCAGTCCTGCTTCCAGATGTTCTGGAAATTGATTCGCATCACCTGCAGCACGGAACGCCTCTAAAGTTACGACCCCAGATGCTTGATGGTGTCCATGTCCATCTTGGCGATTTCCCTGATATCGAGAGATAATGACATCGGGTCGATAACGTCGAATTAGGTGTACCATATCCTCTAAAAGCATCTGGTAATCCCATTTTTCTAACGTTTCATCGAGCCGTTTGGAATAGCCGAAATCGACGGCACTACTAAAAAAGAGGTCTATACCGTAATAGCGGATGGCAGCAAGGTGTTCCTCGGTACGAACGATACCGAGTCCGTCAAATAATTCGGGTCCGATAAGGTTTGCCCCGCCTTCCCCCCGTGTCGTTGAGTATAATCCCGTTCTGACACCGCGTCCACGGCTAAGCCATGTTAATAATGCCCCGTTTTCATCGTCAGGATGCGCAACAGTGTGCAGGACAGTAGCAGTTGTCTGCAGACGTTGCAAGGCACGCCATACTTCAGAAGCGTTTGTTGCCCCTGCCATTTCTCCGGTTTCTGCCATTGTCGTACTACCTCCCATTGTTCCGATCAGTGCGAAAATCAAAATTGATGTTACGATTTTGACGCAACTCGCAAGCCGAAATTTGCTGTTAAAAATTCTGAGCATTACATCCTCCAAGAATCAGTCAGTGGTTGGGATTGGAAATCCCTCCTACAAGGAACCATCGGTTATTGAAAAAGTCGAGATTGGAAATCTCTCCTACAAGAAACCATCAGTTATTGAGAAAGTGCGTCGCGGAGCATTTCGACGCTCTGTGGCACACCGACATGGGCATCCGCCTTCCCCTCAAACTCAATGGACACATATCCTTGAAACCCAGCATCTTTTAGGATATTACCAATTTTAGCATAATCCAGATCCAGTGTATACCATTCGCCACCGCCGTAATAAGTTTTGGCATGAACAAGCACTGCCTCATCGGCAATCTGCGTCAGTTTTTCATACGGATCTGAGAGGAAATTACCGCAATCCATTGTCACTTTCAACCACTCTGAGTCGATAGCAGAGACAATGCGATTGACGCCATTAGGCGTGCAAGTCAACCCCCAATGGTTTTCAAGTCCGAGAACAACACCATATTTTTCAGCGTCAGGGAGACACTTTTCAATAGCATCGATAACCCACTCAAATGCCTCATCTTCTGTGTGTCCGGGCAGTGCCGGTTCCTGTCCTTCTGTTTTCATTAATTCATCGAAAGAGGGAACGGTGCCCCACCGTCCAGAGTTGAGACGAATCGAAGGGATACCGAGTTCGTGTGCCAATCGGATGCAGTGAACGGTGTGATTGATATTTTTTTGTCGTGCCGCTTCGTCTGGCGAAACGAAACCTTGATGGATAGAGAGGGCATACAAATCCAACCCGTGGATGAAGGCGTGCCGTTTCAGTTTTTGAAGATAGGGATTTGCTTCAGATGCCATCTGTTGATGTAATATTTCAATGCCATCAAGTTCAAGCCGTGCGGCTTCCTCAATGACATGTTCAATAGGCACGCGTTCTGGTTTGAAATGCCAATAAGAATATGTAGATACACCGATTTTCAATTCATCACCTCAAGCGGAGTATTTATCACTGGTCCGAAGTTGAAAAATGTACAGACAGGGGTTGATAATGCGGTCCTGCTGATATGCCTGCATTTTCTGCTGTAACACTATGATTCGTTATTTCACAAGACGCGACTACTCATTAATCTTCATCTTTGATCGCTATGATAGGAACAACTGTAACGGGAAACGCTGAGGGCTTATAGTTTCCATCTGGTGCTTTGGTCGGGAATTTGTACTGCGGGTCTGTTAGAAGTTCAAATACCGCAGCATCCCCAATTCTAACCCGTTCTCTGGTATTCAATTCCCATTCGACTTCAAGTGCCTCGTGTCGCCCTGGAAAGTCCTGCGTTCCCAATATTGATGTCAAAGCCCAATAGATATACTCCGTGACCATGCAACCATAGTCACAGGTTTCATCCGTATAGTGATACCAAGCTTCTGCGGGATACCCGCTCTTAGGACCATCTTGTGGCACTTGCTCGAAATATCCACCACGGGCGGCATCCATGCACTTCGCTAAAGTAGATCCCCGTACCTCCCCGAACACCTCGGGGTAAGCGTTGGCATAACCATGTTGTGTAATAGGATGCAGAATTTCCTCTAATGCGCCGTCGTAGTACCAGCTATCGGGAGCGTTGATTTTGCCATCAACAAGGAAATCTGGTTTGGTTTCTTCACCATACAGGTCCTGACCGTATCGATAGCCCGCCTCTTCTATCAGTTCCATCTCCAACCGCTCCATCTCCGCTTGTGTTCCAGGCATAATGATGAAGACATTCCGGCTCACCAGATGACTGAGAACCAGTGTGTTGTCAGGAACACCGTCTTCGTCGTTATCAAGATATTGTGCCAAAACTTCTGCAGCGTGAGAGAGTTTATTCTCAGAGGTCGTCGGGCTTGCAAAGATGTGAATACCGAAAACGTTGACGTATTTGTCACAGCCCACTTGTCTGAAAGCAGAAAATTCGCTCGGCACCTCTACAATTTCGATACTCGGCGTTACTTCAACGCTTCCTATTACATTAGCACTAATAATTTGGGATGATACAAGTCCCATTAAAGTTAGCATGATTCCAGCGGTCATGGCTTCTCTTCCCTGCAAACCCTTCTATTGCTTCCAATCTCATAGAATGGACATCGGTTAGTTCTGAGACCTACTTTCACCTATTAGGGTTTGGGCAATTCTCGCTAAAACAACATCTTAGCGTGTTTTCATGCCCCAAACATAACTTCAACATTATACATAACAACCTAAAAAATTCAAGTTTAAAATCCACTAAAATTTGGATAATTTTAGCAATTTTAGAGACAGCAGAAATTGCCCATAGTTAGGTTTTAAATCAAAGGCATGATCCCCTTGGCGAGAATCTATAACGAAGCAACAGAAAAGTAGATAGATTGAATTAACTTGGTTGGTATAAGGTAAATGCGCAAGGATAGACAAAAAATAGGGCTATTCAGTCCCCTTGTGAGGTAACCGAATAGCCCTACGGTAAGTAAGCTGTAAAAACTCTATTCAAAACCGCCGACTTTCGCAGCTTCAGGTGCGCTTGTCGGGAGTTCTTTCTTGGCTAACGTGTCTTCAGGCACATAACCGGAGTAGTCGGAAATTGAGCCGTGCGTCAACGCATACACCACAACGTTCGTCATGAAACGATATACACCGGGTGAATAGTGGACACTACGTGTCGGGAGACTGACAGACTCCATTGCGCACATGTAATCACGACGGACAACGATAACGGAGAGTTTTTCACCGACGGAGATACCTTCGAGGTAGTTCCGTTTCGGTGGACGTGTGCCCCACCAGAAGATGTCGTATCCGACAGGGGGACCACCCATTTCATAGAAGTTATCGTAAATCGAGTGATCGTTAGCAATCCGCTCAATCTGATATTCAGGCATGACATAGCGCATCTGTGCGAGGAAGAGACGAATCATCGCCTGTGCCGGAGCGTTCACACCACAGTCGTCAAAGACGAGGAATCCACCTTTTTCGACGAGGTAGCGACGCATACCAGCGGCTTCAGTCTCGGTGAGACGGCTATCCATTTTACCGCCACCATACTGGCGTCCAAGCAGGTTACGTGAACGGACGAGGGACGGATCATGTCCTGTCATAAAGACGAACGGAGTTTTGAAGAGGTTGGCATCCGTAAATTTCAGAGCGCCACCTTCAACGTTCATATCGGTTTTGATTTTTGTACGCTCGTTGAGCCACTTCGTCAATGCGTTGAGGGAAGAAGCATCAGCCCACCAGTCAGAGAGACTGTGACGGATCCGTGTGAAACGGAATACGCCGCGGATGTCCCGACCTTTACCGATAACGCGTCCACCGGGTTCGCCTCTGGGCAGGGGTGGTACTTCAACGTTACCAAGCGTGATATTTTCAACAACATCACCGAGTGCATCACGTGCTGCACCGACGTTCTCAACCATTGCGAGTCCGGGTGGACGTTCAAAAGCAACTTTCACCTGTACTGCGCCGCCTGCGACACCACGACCGATGTTAGCCGGTCCGGCGGAGGGAGCAGTTGCGACAGGAGCTGAGAATGCCAAGGCGCCGGGCGCATCCGAAACAGGTAAATCCGCGTGTGTTACAACTGTTGGCACTGGCGCGTTAGGTGTAACAACCCGTGGGACGTTCGGATTAATCGGTGCTTCTACTTTAACAGTCTGATTTGAAAACTCGAGTACCGTCTGCGGTTGGAAATTCGACTTGGCGACGAACGCGGTCGTTACACGAGGTTGCACTTGCACCTGTTCAACAACGACGGTGTTCTGTGTCGGGACAGTCGGCTTAATAACCGGCTTGACGACGGGTTTCCGTACCTTAGGCTTCGGTGGCTCCTTAGGCTGGAGCACTTCGGCACCGACGAGGTCCTTGAACTGTTCAGTCTGCGTGACAAGATAAATGCCAGCAATGAACGCGATGACCCCGTGCAGTATCAAAGAAGTCATAAAGGCACCGGAAGTTCTTTTTACGCTCATTCGTTATTACCTCCAAGGGATATTTCTGTATCCTAACCAAAAAACAAAAGTTACTGATGCAGAGATACGTGCAATTTCCGTGCCAATACGAAAAACGCTGAATTTGCGGTTAATCCCTGCATCAAACGGGTCATGCTGCACAAAAACGGGCAATTACTTTTTAGGCTGCACAAAAACGGGCAGTTTTCACCAAAGTTTGCGAAACAATAATGGGAATTTATGGAGCCAAATCATCCTGGTCGTCAGTAGACTTGGCAAAGAAATCTCCCAGTTCAGCAAGACGTGGTTTCGCATCCAAGCCAAAGATTTGGAGATTGTTCTGCGTGATACTATCCAGTTCTTGGATTCTCCAACCATCTTTGCCCTTCAGGAAATAAAGGTGTGTCTCACCCGGAAACGCACCTTTGTAGCAATTGATTCCGAGCGCGCTGGCTTCAAGTTTGCTCCCCTTATAGCGAATCCAAACCTTTGATAGTTGATCGTTGGGTCCCCATTTGGCACCTTTTGTACCAATGCCGATCCACAAGCCATTAATCCCGACTTTAACATTGTTCCAACCGAGGGCAACAGGCACAGGTTCGTTCCCTGCGAAGACTGTCCCGAATTTAATGGAACTGGTATCAAAGGTTTCGGCAATGGCTTTAATATCATTGTCGTTAAAGGCTTTATAGAAAGCAGAGTACACCGCTTGAATCTCTGCCTTCTCCGCTGCGAAGTCGATAGGCGGTCTTGCAGCAACTGCCGGTTGGTCACCAGACTCGGACGCGCTTGATGAACTTTCTGCCGGTTTTTCAGCAGATCCTTCTTCAGAGTCACCACCGCATCCCACAATGCCGATACTTATGATGCTCACTGCGAAAAGAGCAAACACAAGCCACATTAATCTCGATTGCATTTTTCTAAATTCCTCCTTTAGATTCGTCACATCGCTTGCAAACGAATGTTGCAAGTCACTCACATCCAAAAATCACGTTTCAATACCATTTTAAGACATTATAACTATTTTTCAAAAATATGTCAAGTTAATTTTCCTGCGTTGACAAACACTTCTTATCTAAGAGGTATCTCACTATCTTCCGAAGATAGATACCCAGCAGCCTCAAGCACCTCTATTACATCGGTAACTTGGATTTCGGACATGCATCCCTCTTTTCCAAATCGACAGGATGCTCCCACACAAGAACAATCAAGTTTCCGACGAATGGTCTGACACTGTGTACCGATCGGACCGAAACGGGTCGGATCTCCAGGTCCATACAGCCCGATTGTCTGAGTGCCAACGGCTGCAGCGAGGTGCATCGGACCACTATCGTTTCCGATAAACACATTACAACTATGCAAGATTGATGCCAATTGCGTCAAGATTGTTTCACCAGCGATATCAATCGACGCCCCTTGCATAAAACTCTGAATCTTGGTAATTATTGGCTTTTCATCCTTCACGCCGACAAACAGCACCTGTGCACGTTTTTGGGCGATTAGCCAATCCGCTAATTCCGCATATCGCTCAGGAAGCCACCGTTTTAATGGAATCGGGGATCCTGGATGGATGGCAACCAGCGGATATTGCATGTCAATCGCATGCGCTGTTAAGAAATCAGACACCCATTCCTCATCTTCTGTTGTCACTGAAAAAGTAGCAGTTTGGATCGGTATCGGGATATCAGTACGTTTTAAAACATCAAGATTGCGTGTCGTTTCATGTGTCCCACTGAACCGCGAAAACCTCAATTTGCTTGCAATTTGCAAAGCAGCACGGCTGAGGCGGCACGGTGTGAGTCGTAGGAGAGAAAACCAGACAGTCCGCCAATCTCCGCGGAGGTCCACCATCAAATCGTACTTTTGACGACGCAACTGGTGGTAAAGTTGGAGCGTTTGCTTTAGTGAAGTAGATTGTCCTGTTCGACAAAAGGCAGGAGAATCGTAGTCCAAGACCTTACTAACATCAGGATGTCTCTCCAGAACTACACGACTCCATGTACCAGTGAGTGCATGCAGTTCGGCACTCGGATATGCCTGACGTAGATTGGAGAATACCGGTGTTGCTAATATGACATCTCCGAGGTGATCAAGTTTCACGATAAGAATGCGTTTAGGTGTAAAGTCTTTCGGTAGGCGTCTCCGATAAAAAAGCCATTGCACAACAGCAGACGCAATTAGAGTGAGGATCTCGGATGCGTTTTGAAACATTTTTTTAGTTTACTTGGGTTGTGAGGATTTGTCAAGGGGAAGGGGACGCGTTCATTGTCGGCTCGCTTCGACAGCGCGTTCAAAGGCGATGCTTAGATTTTGGATATCCTGACGTAATATGGTTGTATTCACAGTAAGCATGATACGTCGAGAATCGTCGCCATCCGGTGAGGATACAGACACTGAATGCTGCTCAAGCGTCTTGACAAAACACGTACTATCAACATTTGATTCTAAATCCAAGGGAAAGATATTAGAACCGTGTGCAAAACGTTCAACATTGATGCCTTCCAGCGCGTTGATTTTATCAAAAAGCACTGTTGCCAGTGTCATAGCACGATTGAAACGTTCCTCAAACCCATCTATGCCCTGAAGTGCTAACGCTGCTGCAAAGTTTGCAGATGCCAAACCGCCTCCAAACATACGACGATCATGATACAACCCGTCTGTGAACTCAGCAGTGCCCGCCAATATCGCCCCGAAGGGTGCTCCAAAGTATTTATACAGCGACACATACACAGTATCAAACAACGCTGCATAATCAGCAGGCGGAATGCCGGTCGCGCCCGACATCATGTAGAGGCGGGCGCCATCAAGATGAGTCCCAATCTGTTTGTCTCGGCAGTAGTCCGTTACCGCCTTCATTTCATCAAACGGCATAATTCTGCCCAATTGACGGCGCACAGGACTTTCGATCATCACTGCCCCAACCGGATTGATGACCCTTCCGCTCTCTGACTGCTCTACTGCAGTTTTCAATCCTTCAAGTGTAAAATACGGACGCTCCTTTGCTAAGGGCACGAGGTTTATGTTACTGAGCCGCGTTGCACAATCACCACTGTCATTGTAGAGATGACTTTGCTCCTGAACGATCGCACGCGGTTTGACCCCGCAGAGTTTCCGGATCGCAAGATGATTAGCGAGTGTACCCGTCGGCATAAAGACTGCAGCCTCCTTGCCCAACATTTCAGCACATTTTTTTTCAAGCTGCTCAACATTGCCGCCGAGGGAATAGCTATCAACTTTAAGTGAAAATTCTTGGTCGAATTCAGCCAGTTGCTGTAGCATCATCGAAGGCGTTTTCGGTTCTCCATCGCCACGAAAGATAACGGTCCTGTCCGGCGTAACATCCGGGATAAGCGTTGCGTCTGATCGGAACGATTGGGCAATATCTCGATTCGTTGTCTGCATTACAGCTACCTCCTTCGTGCTGATTCTGTCCACTTCGCGCAAATTTTAGTATCGGGAGTGAAAGTTCTCCATGAACATTATATCCCTTTTCTGCGAAATTGACGACTGATTTATGTAAAGGACTTCAGTCTTGACGGATTCCCGGATTTAGTCTGGGAATAGACTAAATTTTGCCCACACGCGGAAACCAAATTTGTCTTTGCTTTACATTTCCATTCCTTGTATTACATTCTTGTTCGGGGGAACAGTCACCGTCCCGAACAAGTTCGGGCGTCCAAATGTAAATTATTAGAAAACTGAACAACCTTGGTAAAGCAGGCTCCTTCTTGACTGTTTTACCAAAACATGTTATTCTTTCTCCGATAGGTGAAAATGGCACACGGTAGAGAGTTTTCTATGTGTCTCCCATAGTATCTACCGTTATTAGTAAAGAGGACTCGCAATTTTCAAAATGATGAAAAATGATGATTAAAGGGGTATTCTTATGATCATACAAAGATCGTTCTTACTGAGTGTTGGGTTCCTGCTTTGCCTACTTGGTTGTGCTCCCGATCGCGCGCAGGTCCTAATGCCTGACGATATTTCACCACCTATGGAAATTCACGAAACTGTTGATGTGGCTAAAGCTGCGTTTGAACATAACCTTTCACCAATTCTCACGACGAGATGTGCACTTGCTGGATGTCACGTTGCCAATGGACCTCACGGTTTAGATTTTAGGACCTACGAATCCTTTATAGCAGGAGGAGAGCACGGTCCGGTATTTATTCCGGGGAACGCCGAAGAGAGTGAGATTATCGAAGAAATCGTTTCAGGCCACATGCCTCTGGGTGGTCCACCACTGTCCGCTGCTGAAATTCAACTCTTTGTTGAGTGGATTAACCAACAGGAAGCTCAAGACCATGTCACCGAACACGAGCATGGCGAGGAACATGATGATGTTGATATGGACGACGCTCACGCCGAAATGGATGACGCTCACGATGAGGATATGGAAGATGACCATGGCGAAGTGGATGATGCTCATGACGCTCATGACGATATGAATGGTGACCACGACGATGATGATAACGGGCACACCGATGACAATGGTGATAACGATCATGGTGATGACAACTAACATCTAAGTCTAATACTATTTTATCTTTGAAGCACCTATAGGCTGGTTTTATACCAGCCTATACGTTTAATCCTACCCTTTTCTATTCGATAGAAAGCAAGCCAACCTTATTTGCATTTGGCAGATAGGTGCTGCTATACTATTTTCAAATCCTTCGACCTTTCACAAACCAATCCAAGCGTATGCAATTTATCAAACACTTCTCAGAAATTGATGCGGCAGATCTTTCGCGTGTCGGTGGAAAAGGGTTAAATCTCGGAAAACTGACACAGGCTGGATTTCGAGTGCCGCAAGGTTTTTGTGTCACCACAGATGCTTATCTCTTGTCGGTTCAAGACTCGTCGGAACTGAACGCGAATAGTATCAAAAGCCTTGTGTTGGCACCAGAACTTGCCACAGAAATCCGCGCAGCATACGAAAAGTTGGATATAGCCACGGTAGCGGTGCGTTCGAGTGCGACCGCTGAGGACTTGGCAGAAGCGAGTTTTGCGGGACAGCAGGATACTTTTTTAAATGTAAAACCTGAAGAACTTTTAGACGCTGTCAAAGCATGCTGGGCATCGCTCTGGTCAGAACGAGCTATCGCCTATCGAGAAACGCGAGGTATTGACAACGAAGGGTTAGCAATGGCGGTTGTGATCCAAGAGATGTGCGAGGCAGAGGTTTCAGGTGTGCTTTTCACCGTTAGTCCCTTTAGTGAGGAGGTCTCTATTGTTGAATCAAATTGGGGACTGGGTGAATCCGTTGTGTCTGGTGCTATCACACCTGATAGTTTCCAGGTATCGCGAGAGACTGGCGAGGTATTGGAAAAGACGGTTGCCACAAAGCGGGAGATGATCACCGATACTGGCGTAAGCCAAGTCCCAGCTGCACAACAGGACGTTCCGAGTCTGACGGATGCGCAACTGAAAGAACTTACGCAGCTTGGTCTTCGGGTTGAACGCCACTACGAACAGCCAATGGATATTGAGTGGGCACTCGCAGGCGGAGAGTTTGTGCTACTACAGGCACGCTATATTACCACACCTTCCGGTTTCACAGCACCTTTTGAACACACCCACTCGCCCGCAGAAGTGGACGAAGAATTCATTGAAAACCTCCGTCAAGGAGAGATTCACCTACTGAAAATTTATACTGACCAACACGGTACCGTTTGGTGTCATCACAACCTCGCTGAGGTCCTGCCTGCGCCGCTGCCGATGACTTGGTCGATTATGAAAAAATTTATGTCAGGCACAGGTGGATTAGGCACGGCGTACCGTAGCCTTGGATTTCATCCGAGCAAGCGGGTGGATGACGAGGGCATTCTGGACCTAATTTGTGGACGAATTTACGTTAATTTGAACCGTGAAGCGGAACTGCACTTTGACGGTTTCCCGTTTGCCCACGATTTTGATGCTTTAAAACAAAACCCACAACAGGCGATGTATGCGCAAGCAGCTACCGATATTACCCGAAGTACCACGTCATTTTGGTTGAAACTACCACTCCATGTTGTCCGTATGAGTAGAGCAGAAATGCGCTTAAGACAGTACCGTTCCGACTTTGACCAAATGTTGTCAGCGCAAGCGTTCCCAGCGTTTCAGTCAGAAGTCGAGGCAGAATGGGACATTTCACATTCTGAGTTATCGGATGCGGAATTAATAGGAAAGTTCCTGACATGGTGCACCAAAACATTAGACGATTTCGCGCCGAAAGCACTCACTGCCACGCTTCTTGCTGGGTTTTCACTCCAACGATTAGAGGCGGCACTTCAGAAATGCGTTGATGAAACAGCAGCAAAATCCATCGCGAGTCGGCTGATTAGCGGACTCTCCGGTAATCTCACCGTCGAAACCAATGAGAAACTACAACAAGTGGCGACTGGAGATTTGACGCTTACTAATTTCTTAAAAGATTACGGGCATCGGGCAGTTGATGAGTTTGAATTGGCACAGCCGCGTTGGCGCGAAGATACGACTTATCTTGAACAGATCGTGGCATCCCTTGATTCGGTAGGAGGGATTTGTAATCCCGACGCTCTTAAACCACAAATAGAACAACGGAAATCGGCAGAAGAGGAACTGGTTGAGTTGGTGAAAAATAAAACGGGTTTACGAAAACAGATTGAGACTGAGTTGGATTTCACAAGACGTTATATGCCTTTTAGAGAAACAGCGAAATTTTACCTGATGCTCGGCTACGAACAGATGCGACGTGCCTTGCTTGAATTGGATCGCCGTTATGCACTTGATGGTGGTATCTTCTACTTGGTGCCAGATGAGTTACAACAACTAATTAATGGCAAAACTTTCGGTGACATCATTGCCACACGCAAAATGGAACGTGAACTGATGCTGCGGATTGATGTGCCGGATGTCCTCTTCAGCGATTCACTGGAACAGATTGGTGCTCCAATGGCAACCGACGCAGCAGAAATTTACAGCGGCGTGGGCGTTTCCGCGGGTATCGCAACCGGAAAAGCACGCGTGCTTTTGACACCGGCGGACGCACACCTGTCTGACCGGGATTACATTTTGGTATGTCCGTCAACGGATCCGGCATGGACACCGCTTTTTCTCCACGCAGCGGGACTAGTGATGGAGCGCGGCGGAATTTTGTCACACGGCGCAGTTGTCGCGAGAGAGTATGGTGTCCCTGCTGTCGCCAATATCCCGAATGCAACACGACATATCGCTGATGGACAGATGCTTCAAATTGATGGCAACGCTGGAACAGTCTCAACTTTCTCGGAAACGCCGTAGCGGAGTAATCCAACATGCTATTCGACGCTTATTCATACCGACTCGAGCAAAAACGTAGGAAAACTCGTCGGGCATTTCTGCTCTCGCTAATCCTACACGCCATCGCGACAACAATTATGGGTATCGGGTACATCCGGTGGTATCACCCGAAACTCCCTTCAGAACCGCTCGTTTCAGAAGCGATCACAGTGACAGATCTCCAACGCTTCCACATAAATAGCACGCGCAAACGCGCAATGCCGACTCGGCGTTCAACCCCCTCAAAAACCTCGCCTTCTATCAATCAAAGGGTTACAAAACTGGCGCGCACAACTCCCACAGCCGCATCCAATGTGTCAATTCCAATGCTACAGACAACAGCGCGACTACCGATGGCAGAAACACAACTGCACGAACAGATAACAGAAAAGCCAGCGTGGAAGACAATCACAGCTGCACACGCACAAGCACCCACAATTGCTCCTAAACCTAAAACCACACAAGGAGAGAACAGAAAATTGGAGACGGGGGATAGTAAGAATCCAGCACCACCGATTGACAGAGATGGACGAATGGGGGAAGCACTGGAAGGCATTGCAGAAAGCGTCGCCGACAGGAAAAACGAGACTGCAGTTGACATCGTTTTTCTGCTTGACATTAGTGGAAGCATGATAGATAATATCCGTGCAGTCGGCAGGCAACTCAATCGGATGGTAGAAGTATTTGAAGAACAAGGAATCGACTTTACACTCGGTATCGTTATTTTCAGGTATCTCGACAGGGATACAATCATCCATCCACAAACACGGGACAGCGAGAGATATAAGAGGCTGTTAACCTCACATGTCGTCGCGGCTGCAGGCGATGAGCGGGCACATGACGCCATCATAAAAACAATTCGCCGTGTCGATTTTCGAGAAGATGCAAACCGTCGATTCGTTCTCGTTACCGATGAAGCAAGCAAGGGTTCTTATACACTGCCCGAAGTGTTGAGACAGTGCTTTCAGAACAATATCATCGTGGATGTCATCGGTATCAATCACACCACCCATAGGGCGTTAACATCTAAAACTGGGGGACTCTGGTTTCCGATACCAATACAGGAGTGGTGATCAGCAATTAGCAGTCAGCGGTCAGAAGAACAGTTTTCAGTTAAGGGCTTACTTTTAACAAAAACTCAGCTGCTAACGAAGTGGAGGGCGGATCTACAGAAAGGCTCTCAAACTTCTAACCACCCTCAACGAACTGCAAGGAAAATTAAAAGTATGAAATGGTCATTGAACACCTATCAAACCTGCCAAGAGTGGGAGTTAGGTCGGATACTTGACACCGCCGAGGCTACCGGCTATCACGGTGTCGAATTGTTAATGGACTACGAGCAAAAGCACGGATTTGAATGGGATACACCAAGAGAGGCTTGGGATGGGTTAAAAGCAGAGGTGGATGCAAGCGGCGTTGTTATCTCTTCACTCACAAGCTGCCAGAATTTCCACTCCGAAAAAGCCGCCGATCGAGAGGAAACCGTCCGACGTGTTACCCGCGTGATTGACATGGCAGAATTTATGGATTGCGACCATGTTCGCGTGCTTGGTGACCGATATACCGAGGAAAATCGCGATGCGATTGTCAGTTACGTCACAGACGGATTGAAAGCCCTCGGTGCCTATGCCGGTGAGAAGGATATTACTGTCTCCATTGAGATGCACGGTTCCTTTACAGATCCAGACTCGGCTATGGAAGTGATTGAAAGTGTGAATCTTCCGAACGTCGGTTTCGTCTTCAATTCACAGTTCATCGGTTGCGATGCGGGAAGTATTGAACCGCTCTTTTCACGTGTAGCTTCACATATCACAGCGGTGCATACACATCGAGTAGAAGAACCAGAGACATTCGACCTCTATCGTCAAATGTTCCAATGGCTCGACCGTATCGGTTTCACAGGCTACATTTCCAACGAATGTGCTTATACGGGACCTGACCCTGAGAAGGTGCTTGCGCTCTATGTTGGACTTTTCAAAGCATTCACGTAAAAAAAATGGACACATCACAATTAGCACATCTTTATAAGCGGGTCGCAATCCCAGACGCGTTTCTAAATGAGACAGACGGAAGTGCATGGGGTGGTGATATCCGTATCGGTAATCTGACCGGCGACGGCACCGTCGATCTTTTGGTGTACAAATCGCTTGGTGGTATTCATCCGTGCTTCCTCGGCGCGTTCACGCTGGAAGGCGAACCGATTTGGTCAATTGGCGATAAGCACCTTGAAATCAGAGATGCGGATGCAAAGGACACACCGCTAACGACCCTCTCCCCTGATCGCCCCGGTCCCGTCGCTATTCACGATATCGATGCTGATGGACAAGCGGAAGTTATCTGTTTCTGGATAGATACAGATGTCTCAGAGGTGAGCAAGTGGGATTTGTCCGCGATTCGCCTAATGATTTTAGATGGTGCTACAGGTGCTGTTAAACATTCGCTCGCGCCTGATGCCTTGCGTCAGTGTAACGCGTACGCTGAAGGTGAACTCCACATCCCAAACTATGTCCATCAACGGTTAATGATTGCCAACTTCTCTGGAAATGACCAACCCCAAGATTTCGTCGTGAAGGTAGGCGTGAACGTACTCGCATTTAACCATAAACTGGAATTGCTCTGGCAATACACCGACAAGTGGTTCCGCTACCCAAACCATTCCGCGTATATTCCGGCAGTCGGTGATTTTAATGGTGATGGGCTTGACGAAGTTAACGGAGGCAATTATGGGATCGCTGCCGATGGCACGGAGCTTTGGAATCACTATTTCGGTGCCAACACGGACTCAGTTTTAGTCTCCGAATGGGACGGTAATAAGCGTGCCATCCTCTCCGGTGGTGGACAGGTGGTTGATGCTGAAGGAAGTCCAATTCTCTCACTCGGTTTCGACGTGGTCCCACATGGACAAGAAATTAGATGTGGCAAATTGCTGTCTGGAACATCCAAAAACGCTTTGGTTATCCGCTATAACGGACATTACCCCGACCTGATGGTGGTGGATAACGATGGAGAAATTAGAAACCGATTTCTCGTTGATGAAACACCGAACAACACAGGCTTGGAGATTATCCGTTGGCGCGGTGGGGAAACCGCCGAATTGATTTATAGTCCCGCTGCGCTCTACGATAGTGCTGGACATAAGGTGGTGACGTTCCCCGATCTCCCACCCCCTACTGGCGGTAAAATGGGCTGGTATCACTGCTTTCCTGCAGATGTCTGTGGCGATGCACGCGAAGAGGTTATCCTCTACGATCCCTATAGCGATGCCGTCTATATCTATACCCCCACGCCTTTCCAACCTGACCAGTTTGATGGGTATCGGCATACCGAGCGACAATATAACACACGGCTCATGGACTAAAGAATGCAAACCAACACTGTCAATAAATTCCTACTCATCTCGATTGATTGTTGGCGATATGACGCACTCAGCCGGACCAACCCACTTTTCAACACGCCGAAGTTCGATTTGCTAACCCAGGATTACTCGCTTGCTGAAAAGTTCTTTGTGCCAGCACCCGCGACTCGCCCTTCCCACACCTCCTATTTCACAGGACTCTACCCGTTTGAACACGGCGTCTACGGTCAGACGTATCTCAAGATGTTCGAGGGTATCCCAAACCTGTTTCAGCTATTCAATGATGCAGGTTATCACATCACCGGACGCTCCGAACGTCCAGAGGTGTTCCGATTCCTCGACTTTGAGCCGTTTATTACGTCAATTGACCCGAATGCAGAGGCACAACATCTCGGTTCGCTTGAAGATTTGATACAGCAACTCAAACAGCCTTCGGACGTGCCGCAATTCTGTTTCCTGCACTTCTGGTATACACACGGCGGCTACGGCATGGGCGGGATCCCGGGTGCGCCAAGCCTCAAGGGGCTCGTTGATCAAGGTAGAACAGATGAGGCGTTGCGTTACTACTACGCCGCTGCAACACATATACTCGAATTCAAACTGGTCGAAATCCTAAAGCAACTCCGACTCTCGGATTGGGCAGTCTTCATCTTTGGGGACCACGGGGAAGGCATCTGCGATGAGATTACCGATCACGGCGGCACGCTCAATCAGAATGTCCTACACGTACCGCTGCTGGCACATATTCCTGATATGGCAAACTTGGAATTTCCGAATCCACCGATCTCAGCAATTGATCTGTTTCCAACCATTACGAACCTTGCGGGTATTGATGTGGACTATTACGGATACGGACAAGACCTGCTATCCCCATCAGAAATTGACGAAAACCGATTGGTCCTGTCGGAGTTGGACAGTCTTTATGGCATCGGGTTTCTCAGTAAAAACAACTTGGAGATGCCGCACCATCGCGTAACTTCTCGCACAACGGTTGATAACATAGAGATTAACAAGTATGCAGAAGGCGTTCGACTCTGGTCGCTAACGGATGGGGAATATCTCTATCGTGAAGACGAGCAGACGGGTGAGTTCGTGTATCGGCATGTGCTAAGCGGTGAAGACCTTACCTGCGAAGACCCAGATGGCTTCCGGGACGCTTACGACGAAATCTTAATGAATTCCAATTATCAACATCTGCAAGCGCAAGAATCCACAGCTGAGGAGACTGAGATTTTGGAGGGTAGGTTGCGGGATCTCGGATACGTTGAGTAAATTGGCTTTCAGCCATCGGCTTTCAGCAGTCAGAGGTCGGGAATCAGAGTTCCCTTCTATAGGTAGAAATTAATACGTCTGCGGATTTTATAGATTTGCGATATTGTGTAATGAAACTTTTTACAACTTTAAGTGCTTGCTTGGCTATTCTTATCTTTGGCGGATGTGCAGAATCTGATCATGAAACTGAACCTGTCGAACCTCCCAGCTTTAGCGATATTCTCAACGATGTTGCAGAACACGGCATCCACTCAAAATACAAAGGGCAGACGGTTACGATTACAGCTGCCTGCAGAATTGTTCAAGGCGCACATGCTCCAACGTTAGAATTGTTCACCCATAATAATAAAGTTCGTTTTTTTATTGTGGACTCGGACCATAGCAATCCTGTTGGATACGAGCACTATTATTCAGCATACCAAAAAAGTAATCTGGGACATATCCAAGGTCATACAACTTACATCTTCACACTTCTTATAAAAAGCATCTCCGAAAACCCAATAGATGCTTCCAAAGGTACAGTACCAAGCGAAGACCGTAGCTTCACCATCTGGGCTGATCCACCTGAACACACCGAAAAAGCTGATATTGAAATTGTCAACACAACACTCGAAGAGATTGTCGTTGATGTATCCGTAGGCGGTAAAAACTACGTTGGAAAAACAGTGCGCTTCCAAGGGACTGTTTCAATCGATAGAATAGTTGAGCTGCTGGGATATGGGGACGGTATAGATCCTCATTTGGCAATGATTAAATCAGGACAAATGCCGCTTGCTACGAATAAAAACAATGTGGTCTTTTGGGTTGTAGATGAGATGGGTCCCTTTTCTGCTCTAAACCTTTCAAAATACGATGACCAGCAAACGTATACTTTCACACTCTATATTGAAAGTATTTTGGCAAAAAAAGGACATTACAGTATCTATTCAGGCGTTGCCGACGATTAATGTTTGTTAACAGGAAAGACGCTCTCACTGTCGGGCTTGAAAGGGTTGTTGTTTTCTAAGGGGATATTGCCTTTTTTCTCTTCAACAAGTTCCCATTCCGCTGTTTTCCAATGCCTTCCGTAAGCATAGATAACATCAAGACCTTTTAATTCCAGCCAAACGAATTTTGCCTGCGGGTGAATTTCGTCATCTATGGAGGCAACGGCGTGTTCGTGGTTTTCAGACCAAATAAGGCACTGCTGCTTGGGTTTCTGTGTTTCTCCACGTGGTAGCGTGAATAAATCTCTGTACTTCATCACCCATCCCTACAATTCGTGGATTGTTGCCTCAAGCGTCTCAAGATCTACAACAGCAACCGTTGCCTTCCCTGTCGTCCAACCCCCTGTTTCACCAGGGTTCAGCAGGAGAGCATTTTCCTTTTGGATGTCTATCTGATGGGTGTGTCCATAGACCACGATGTCGTAGTCGCCACTCTTGGCAATGGGGATAGCAAGTTCAGGATAGTGCATTACGGCGATGTTTCTGTCGCCGAGAGATATGTCTGCAAGGTTGGGATGAATCTCACCAATCGCTTCAAACCGTTGTGCCACGACGACGCGCTCACCGTCATTGTTTCCAAAAACGCCGACAACGCGACAATTTAAGTCCTCCAGCGGAGCAACGGCAAATGGAGCAATAAAATCACCAGCGTGGACGACGAGATCCACACCGATTTCGTTGAAAAGTGCGACAGCGCGTTTGACGTTTGGGATATTGTCGTGGCTGTCGGACATAACACCAAGTTTCATATTTTTAATTTTCCTTGCGGTTAAGCAACGTAATTTGGGCATTGAAGGTCTTTTCTGTAGAGTCGCCCTCCATTACATTACGGGCTTAGGTCTCGCGAATCAGAAAAGATGGAGAACCAATTTTCATGTATTTCTGCTTATGCGGCTATAGAGATAGGCACCCTATGAATGACGTTTCCAAGGTAACCTTTGGGATTCCACGGTTGATTGAAGGGCTGTGCAGCACCTATATCGTCATAAGCACGCGCCCAGATTTCATAATAACCTCTGTTTACCAAGGCAAGTTCGGCTTCCCAATGATACCAAGCATACCTATTCGATGGCGGAATCAATTGTGCTTCTTGCCATTGGACACCAAAATCTGTGGAAATAAGAACCTTATCAATTTGATTTTCCCCTGCCCAGGCATGCCCTCTTACTTTTATAGGGATTCCTGCTCCGAATTCCAGATGGGGTTGGGGTTGAGTAATGAGCGACTTAACCTGCCATGCAGTGGCAATACGCATATCCTCGACTGGCGGTTTATCTCCCGGTGCTATTGGATACGCTGGAATGCGATACGAATATCCACTCATTTTTTCCGAGTCGTGAACCCGATCCCTCACCCAGATACGGTTGAGCCACTTCTGCATTGCGCTGCCGATCCATCCGGGAACAATTAACCTGGCAGGAAATCCGTGGGCTGCTGGCAACACCTCGCCATTCATCTTAAGCGCGATGAGTGTGTGTTCGTCCATCGCTTTCTCAATTGGAATTCCTCGCGAAAAGGCTTCGCTTCCGTCATTGGGTAGATCTCCACCGTAGTTTCCTGTATAAACAGCACTCGACTTTAAACCAGCGGCTTGCAAGACATCACGCAATCGCACACCCGTCCATTCACTACAAGCAACAGCACCGCGTTGCCACGGAGTTCCACTGACCTTCGGCGCGAACAAACTCCTTCCATTCCCTGCACATTCTAATACCACTTCCATGGTGACCTGCGGAAAACGCATCAAATCATCCATTGAGAGTGCAAGTGCTTTATGGACTTCACCATCTATGACCAGTTTCCACCCACGTAATTCTCGTTTTACCGCTCGCTCTGGAACACCACTGTTATTACGGACGAAATGTCGTTCAGTAGGCGTAACATCGTCATTGAGGAGATGCGGTGCGAATTCGCCGTTAAATGGATTCTCCGAATGGACAAGCATGTCAGGCTTCGGGAGTCCTGCCGCCTGTGCATCTTCCAAGACAACGGGTGCGAGTCCTCGACCCAACAGACCTCGGTCAGCAGCCTCGCAGCCTGCCCCAAAGATACCCAAACTCGCGAGTAACGCCCCTTTGCCCATTTTGGCAAGAAACTCCCGTCTTGAATTGGGAACAACTTCAGGTCCATCTGTAAAACTGAGTTTACGCTCTATCTTTTTCATGATTGGAATTCTATTTCACAAATTGATACTCTTTTTGAATGAAGATAAAAAAGAGACGGGCTTTCCTCCTACTGCAAAAGCAATGGGATTCCAGCCCGAAACATTAGAAACCCTTAAACCTAATCATCGTCGCGTTCGCTCAACAACTCACCGCGCGCAAGACGTTCAGCATTCTCGGTTGACCATAAAATGTTCTTCATCAACTTTTGTGCCGTGATGTAACGCGTCGCCGCCAACATATGCATCCGTTGCTCTTCAAAGTCATCTGTCAAGTCGTAATGACGGAAGGCAACTTCGAGGACCTGGAACATGTGGAGTTCCGCGTCTTCACGTAGCAGGATATGTGAGAGCGTTTGCTTCAGTGCGTCGATGTCACGTCCTTCTTCAAGGTACTGATTTACCAGAATCTCCGCCTCGTAGACTTTTTGGAAGTCAGCGAACTCTTGAAGCCGCTCCAACATTTTGTCAGTGGAGGCGTAAGTTTCATCAGGTATCCGTTGCCCGGGTCTGGGAATGCGAGCAGCTGGCATGTTCAACCAGCGCAAGTATGCCAAGAAAACGACCCCGTGAAAAATTCCGCGCAGGAGATTAGCACTCGGCGAATATTGGAAAGCGTGATAAAGGGCGTGCGCATACGAGTAAATGTTCGCGACATCGTGCCAGTCTCCTTCGTTTTTGAGATGGAACCGGGCAGTGCGCACCGCCGAGGCATAGGTCATCGCGCGGCAGATGTCGGTCGGCTTGACACCTTCGCGAAGTTTTTGCTCAACCTCAGCAACAACAGGTTCAAAGTCGTCACCGAGCAACGTCTGTGTAAACGCTGAAATATCGAGTTCTGCCTTGTTCGCTTGATTGTCTTCCCATATACCATCAAGTCTCTCAAAGACGGGTTCTAAGACAGGTACAGCGTCAGCCCATCGAGAGGTTTCCTCATGCCGTGTTCTACTGACCAGATCGACGACGATGGGACGCAAAATCTCGTGTGATCCTTCCCAGTTGACGTAATCCAACGCCTCAAACATTTTATTCGCAAAATCAAGCGCGTGTCCGTCGCCAGTAAAGTAGTAGTCGGTTGCTGCTGTGTAGACGAAATCTGCGATGACCGATTTCCCATAGTCGCGATCGTTAAGTGTCAATAAGATGCGTTCCGCTGCGCCACTATGGCGTTTATCAATAAAATAACGGAACCATCGTTTCAATGTTTTCAGATCGTGTTCATCGTTCATTCGCGGAAACGGTGCGCGATAAGGACGTGCACTTCCCGTTGTTCTACGGCTAATCTGGCTTAATCCGTGTACAAGAAACAGGTTATGGTCCTTCGGATCAACGTCATCCCACAGGTTCGCTGCGAGTGTAAGGATAGCAACACCTGACGACCAGCCATCACTACTTTTATGTGCACCGTAGTGGAGTCCCTGTTGAATAATCTCCGCGGGTGCCGCGCCTGCATCACGAAGTGCTGTAACGGCTTTGGCGATAAAGAAGGTACTGCGGTCTTTGAGACCACGCTCCAAGGCACGCTTTCCGTTTGCGATGACACGTTGTTTTGCCGCCTCGCGTTCGCCTTTCCCTAACCCGACGTATAAATAACCGTCTTCCCGGACTTCAACAGGAAAAGCTTTTAGGTCATCACCGAATGCCAAGAAGCAGGCACCCGACTTGAGATCAAATTCCCAGTGATGCCAATGACAGATAAGCACACCATCGCGGACACTCCCTTTGGACATCGGATAACCCATGTGTGGGCAACGGTTATCAACGGCGTAATATTTGTCATTCGTCTTGAAAACAGCCAGATGTGTTCCGTTGACGTGAAAGGGTTTGCCTTCAAGTTCCTCAAAATCCTCAGCGGGGCAGAGTTGGTGATAGACCAGCTCGGACTTTTCTATTTCTATGGGTGGTAGTTCTTCAACGTGGATGGAACCGATACCGGTTTCCTCAAGAGGAGAAGTTGGCGTTTGCATGATGAACCTCCTACTGAAGATATATATTTCTCACTGTTAAATAACAAATGTTTCGCGTGTATATGCCAACAGTATACTCCACCTACGAAAAAATGTAAAGAAAAAGATGGGGCTATCCAAATAACGCAGCGTTGGGTTGACCGCGGTAAAGGACGACACTATACTGCAGTTTCAAGGTCTCATCAGACGCAAGACGGAGCGGTTCGTAGTAAACGAGCGAGGGATGGATTAGGCAGTAGTTTTCGCGATTGCGGACCCACCAGGTTGTCGGATAACGGGGGTTATCGGGATGATCGACGATAGCCACACCGTAGGTTCCATTGTCAGTGGGATGTTGCGAAGTGAAACTGCACCATTGGCTCTGTTTGCCGAAGATGTCCATCGGTTCGGTGCGTCCGTCGGCATCCAACAGACTACCCGGCGTGATGATATTGTCAAAGCGGATTGCCATACCGCTATAGAATCTACCGTCTGCACCCGGTTCACCGCGCCGTAAATCTAAAACGACCTCGCGATCATTCGGCTGAAGCATCAACGACACAGAAATCTGCATCGCATTCTCTGTAGGTGGATGAACGGTTATCTCCCGTTGTTCCGTTAGATGCGTCGTACCCTGCCAATCTATCCACGCGTTTTCTGTTGTTAAACTCGCGCTGTCGACATCCGCACTTTGGGCAACAATCCGCTGATGGATAATCTTGCCGAATCCGGTCGGATCACTACCGGGTGCCGGTTGTTCCCAAAAATTGACTTCATTGACCTTTTTCCACGCGACCCATAGCCCTTGATGATGCACATGATCGCCAGGTTCGTTCATCGTGAGTGGCGGTGCACCGGGTAGATTCAATGGGTGACAAAACGGACGGTTACCATCTTCAGGAAAATGGTAACCGAGGACCTGTTGCCCATCCCAAGCGACGGTTAAACTGTTTTGTGTTTGTGATAGTGAAAACATATTTTTTCGTTCAACCTCAGTTGAGATAGGGATTCACAACTTCGCGTTCAATAGCCAGACCTTCCCACTCGTCATCGCCAGGTCCGTCGTAGATGAGGGTATGCGGTCCAGCAAAACCGGCTTCCTGAGCGAGTTCAAGGCACTGTACGTAGTCTTCTTTGTCCATTTCTCGCGGCGCTGCGAAGTGTGCTTTGGTGTGACACGATTCTGCCCACGATGCAATCGCTGCAAGGTCCTCATACTTTGTATCGCCACGCCAGTTACCGAAGTCGAGACACAGCCCCACTTTATCATCTAACCCGCTCATAATGGCATTAACGTTTTCAGGCGTGGAGAAGATAGAGAACCAGTTTTCGCTCATCAAGCGGATGCCTGCAGCGTCAGCACCTTCAGTGAGTTGTGCCAGAACACGACGGCTCTGTGCTATGGTTTCTTCAGACGGTTGTGCCTTGCCACCGATGACACGCGCGCATTTCGCGCCGAGTTCGCCAGCAATGTCAATCCATTTTTCAATCCACGCTATATCGCGTTCTGCCTCAGAGGGATGAGTGATATCGCCATCATCAATCAGTAGGGAAAAGAGTTCTACATCCGCATCTGCAAGTGCAGTACGGAGTTCAGAGAGGTAAGACTCCTCAATAGAAGGCAGATGGAAGTGACAGATCTCTAAGGTACGAATCCCGAATTCGGCGATACGTGCGGGGAGTTCAAGAAGCGAAGTAGGTCCCTGGTTGTGGGTTTCGACAGGAATTTGCATATCGTGCGCGGGTCCTGTAAATCCGGGCTTTCCGAGTTGTCGATGTAAACTCCATGTTGAAACTGAGAGTCGAGGGGTTGCCATAATTTCAATTCTCCAGATAATGCGATTACAGTTTTTGATTAATCCACGCCACGACTTTTTCAACCATGACAGCGGTGGAATCGTCAGAAAAGACGTGGTCTACGCCAGGGAGTTCAAGAAGCTCTGTTCGCTCGTTTGCGTGCTGAAGGATGTCGTGACTATCTTCAGGTGGAACGATGTCGTCCTCAGTGCCGTGAACTAATAACCACGGCACATCAAATTCACTTGCGTGCTGTGCGACGCTGTTGATCGTTGCCATGTCATCCATATAGGCTTGTGACAGGGGGCAGTCGGGTTCATCCCACATAAAGCCCTCGTCGGGTGTGACATCACCGAATTCACGTTCCGCAAATGCTTTCGTATGCACCATCCCAGCGAGCGAGACGAGTACTTGGATGCGTTTATCGGTAGTGGTACGTAGTACACCGACAGCACCACCCATACTATGTCCGACATAACAGACGTTATATTCAGCGAGCACATTAATAACGCTACCGAGGTCTGCTACCTCTTTTGAGATAATGGAATCCGTAAACGCGCCTTCCGATTCGCCATTTCCAGAGAATGAGAAGCGCAGAGCAGAGATACCCGCAGCAGCGAGACCTTCCGCTAAAGCGACAATGGCAGGACGATCTTTATTACCCGTGACCCCATGCCCGATCACCACAATTCTGTTGCCTTCGCCCTTGTGGAAGGTATAATCAAGACGCTCACCGTGTTCGTTTCTAATTTCACCAAACATAAAATTGTAGGGGCGGAGTTCCCTCCGCCCAAACTTCCTCTCTATCATAGGGGCGAAACCACAGGAATCGCCCCATCAGTTATCCTATTCACAGACACTTAGTGTCCATTGCTTTTCAATGCCTCAACAACCTTCTCAGGTTTGATCGGCAATTCGTTAATCCGTACACCGACAGCATCTTTGACGGCGTTCGCCATGGTTGCTAACGTTGGTGTAATCGGTGGTTCACCGACACCTTTAGCACCATAAGGTCCATTAGGTGCAGGCACCTCAACGATAACAGATTCTACCGTTGGGAGGTCTGCGGAGGTCGGGACGCGGTAATCAACGAAACCCGGGTTAATATTACCGTCTTCACCGTACTGCATCTCTTCCATCATTGCCCAGGCATAGCCTTGGACGGTTCCACCCTCAATCTGTCCTTCAACAGCCATCGGATTGATAGCAAAACCGACATCTTGGGAAGCGACCAGTTTGAGAACCCTTGTTCTACCAGTATCCGGATCTACCTCAACTTTGGCAATCTGTGCAGCGAGTGCCGGGGTGCTGGCTTGCCGTGCGAAGGAGCCTTTCCCAACGATGGGGCCACCGGTCGTGGAGAGACTATACGCAGCGAGTTCACCTAACGAGATAGACTTCGGCGGATCTGCGCTAACAATATGCACCTCGCCATCCCTAAGTTCAAGGTTGTCAACATTCGTGTTGAGCCGTTCCGAGGCGAGTTCGAGAATACGCCGGTGCGTATCTTCAGCGGCTAATTTGGCAGTGTTACCCATTGTAAAGGTAACAACGCTCCCACCCGAACCGGTTGAATACGGTGCCGAATCTGTATCACCCCGTCGAATTGTGACGCTTTCATACGGCACGGTCAGGATTTCAGCGACAATCTGTGAAATCATGGTATCTGTTCCCGTGATGTCCATAGAACCGTGGAAGATACGGACACTTCCGTCTTCGTGAACAGCAACGTAAACACCACCGGGTCCACATCCATTTGTCCAGTCGCCAACAGCAACACCCCAACCTTGGTTTTCATCTGCTTTGCGATCCCACCATCCGGCGGCATCAGCAACCGCTTCCAAAGTCTCTTTGTAACCCACTTTTGGTTCGGCTGCGCCTGCTGGAACGGGATCACCTTCTTCGCGCATGTTCATGAGCCGGAACTTAACGGGATCCATGCCGATACGTTCAGCAATTTCATCAAGCTGAGATTCGCCTGCAAAAACGGCTTGCGGTGTACCGGGTGCTCTGTATGCGGCAGTCCCAGATTTATTGGTGTGAACGCCGTAAGCGTCTACCTTGAGATTGGGAATCTTGTAGACCCCACGGACACGGATTGTGCTACCGATAGATGCGCCGGAAATGGATCCAGAATCCCAAAAAGCGAGTGCCTGCCGTGCAAGGATGCGTCCATCGTTCGTGGCACCGGTCTTTATTTTGATAACGCATCCGGGTGCCGGTCTGCCATCTGTGAATTCCTCTTCACGTGTCATCTGTACGCGAACGGGACGTCCTGATTTCTGTGAAAGTAGCACAGCAGGAACGTGTGTAATGATGACCCCAAAACGTCCACCAAAACCACCACCCATCGTTGTTGCGATGACGTTAATCTGCGTCAATGGGATGCCCAACGTACCAGCAATACCCGAACGGATCGCAAAAGGACCTTGGGTCGATGCCCAGACGGTGATTTTGCCAGATGAGTCCGCACTTGCCACAGAAACATGGGGTTCCATGTAGGTTTGATGTACGCGCGGAATCACATAGGTATCTTCAACAACAACATCAGACTCGGCAAACCCTTTGTCAATATCGCCTGCTTCGGAGTGAGTTTCGGCAGAAATGTTATAGTAAACTTCGTCTGGATAATTTTCTAATTCCGCCTCAAGTTTGCTGATTTCGTCGCTGTGATCGTTCTCTTTATCGCGAGAGAGTCTTCGAATTTGGGTTGTGATCCCCCGTCGGTTCGGTCCATCCTTTGTATCATCGCCGTGCAGTCGGGGTGCCGATGGCTGAATCGCTTCCATAACGTCCTGTACAACTGGCAGCACTTCGTACTCAATTTTAATGAGCTCAGCGGCTTCTTCAGCAACATCAGGATCGGTTGCAGCAACAGCGGCGAGCGGTTCACCCAAATACAAAACTTTGTCAGTCGCAAAGACCCTACGACCGCTTGGCACATCATCTTGTGTAATAATTGCCTTGACTCCAGGGAGTTTTTCGGCTTCGCTGGTGTCAATACTAAGTATGTTAGCGTGCGGATGCTTGCTACGGACGATTTTGCCGTAAATCATCCCTGGCGGATGTACATCTGCGCCGTATTGGGCAGCACCGGTCACTTTCTCGACAGCATCAACCCGTGCTACTTTTTGTCCGACAACAGTATATTCTGACATCTAATGCTCCTTTCTATAACGATTGTTTAGATTCGCTTCAAAGCGCGCCTATAGGAAAAATTTTAATTTAATCAGTTGTACGAATCTCTTCAGCTGCGTTCAAAACTGCTTCAAGAATTTTTGTATATCCGGTGCAGCGGCAGATATTCCCACCGAGAGCGTGTCTGAATTCCTCTTCGCTCCGGTCCGGATTTTCATCTATGAGTGCCTTAGACGCCATAATAAATCCGGGAGTGCAGAAACCACACTGATAACCACCCGTGTTAATAAACGCCTGTTGAACGGGATGGAGTTCCCCACTACTGGCTAACCCCTCAATAGTGGTAATCTCTTTCCCAGATGCAGTGACACCCAGCACCATACAAGATGTAACAGCTTTGCCGTCAACGATGACAGTGCAAGCACCGCAGTCACCTGTGCTGCATCCCTCTTTAGTTCCCGTCAAACCAATTGTATCGCGAAGTACTGCCAGCAAGGTTTTACGCGGCTCAATAAGTAAATCGTGTTCGTCTCCGTTAACCTTCAGGTTGACTTGGAGTTTTGCCATATCTCGTCTCCTTTACATATATCTATTTCCATAGCCCAACGCGAGGCGAAATATCATTCGTGCCTCAGCGTCTCTTTTTTTAAACAAATGCTAAGACTTACGCCCTTGCAACAGCCTCTTGCACGGTTCGCCTTGTAAGTACATTAACCATCTCACTACGATGTTCTGCAGAGCACCGTAAATCAGATATTGGGCTGGCTGCGGCTGCCGCCGCTTCACCGGCTTGTGTCAGAAGTTCCGCTGTAAGCGCATTCCCTTTCAGCAGATTTTCCGCCTCAGTTGCGCGAATGGGTGTAGGCGCAACTGCTGCGAGCCCGATTCGGGCATCTGTAATTACACCATTATCAAGATTGACAGCGGAGGCAACACCGATAAACGCTAAATCCATCACTTCCCGAATTTTGTGCTTGATATAGTGGGAACCGGATGCCGGACTCGGCAGACGAAAACGTGTAATGATCTCACCCGGAGCCAAGACAGTTTGTCCGGGTCCCGTGAAGAGTTCGTCAATCGGTACTGTCCGTTCACCATCGGCACTTGCGATGTCAACCTGCGCGTCAGCGACAAGTAAGCCTGCAACTGTATCTGCTGCTGGGGAGGCGTGTGCAATGTTCCCACCGATCGTTGCGAGGTTCCGAATCTGGATAGATCCGATCTCTGCAGCACCCTCTGCCAGAGCGGTGTGGTGTTGCTGAACGTCCGATGATAACTCAATTTCCCGCACCTTCGTCATTGCCCCGATGCTAATGCTGTTATCGGCTTCTGCAGTGATACCTGCCAATCCCGGAATTTTCTGCAAACTAATCACGGACTGCGGCGCTTCGGTGAGTGCCTTCATCCCGATAATAATATCCGTCCCACCTGCGAGAAGTTGCGCGTGCTCCTGTGCAAATAGGCGAGAAGCTTCAGCGAGGGTGGTAGGTTCAAAAAACTCAAAATTTTTCAAATTTAATCCTCCGTTTCATGTTCCTTTTTTTAAGGGAATACATCCGTTTGTATCTTTTTAGATTGCAAAATCCGACGACATATAAAGCATATCTCATTAGGAGACATTCGTCAATCTTAAATTTCACTCTATGTCCATTACGAAATCGGCCAACCCGGTGTCGGTTCAGAGCGGAGTGCCTCTATTTCATAAAGTTCCTCGACGCTGACTTCGCGACCAAGTTTCGCAGACAAGAGCGCGCCACTCATAATCTCTGTAACATTTAAACCTATATCACCATTGCTGACAGGCTGCGCATCGCTGTTACAGGCATCAAGAAAATCACGGAACTTATCGGGGAAGGACCTATCTGGCAATTCCAACGGGGTTTCGACGAGATCGCCTTGATAGCGTCTGCGATTGCCCTGATCGTCAGTATCCCACGTTCCTTCTTCGAGAAAGAGTTTATCATTGCTAAACGAACCTTGGGAACCGAAAATGAAAATGCCTTGTGGTTGTCCTGCCATATTGCTTGACCAGCCGTTTTCATAAGTAAAGGACATACCGTTTGTAAACCGAACAAAGACGGATGCATGTTCTTCAACGTCGTTAATCTCGTCCCCCGTGTATTCAGGGAGCATCCCGCGATAGGCAATACCGCTGATAGTGGCAGGTTGCGGTGAACCGAGTAGGTAGAGAGACCGGTTTATGAGGTAAACACCAGTGTCATATATTGTGCCGCCGCCGCTATACTTGGAATCAAGGAACCATCTACCGTAGCCGAACATGTCCACATTGGGCCTGCCACGAACGCGGTAACTGGTAAGTCTGCCGTAGTAGACGTCGCCGAGTTTTCCAGAAGTGACGTAGTCGCGAATAGCATAACTCGTTGGATCAAGGCATGTGCCACCGCTCTGGTATGCGAGTTTAACGCCAGCCGCTGCACAAGCATCACGCATACTTCTCGCTTCAGTCGCCGTGCGCGCCATCGGTTTTTCGCAGAAGACGTGCTTTCCAGCTTTCGCCGCTGCGACCGTAGCAGGCTCGTGGACAAACGGCGGTAAGGCAAGGCTAACAGCATCCAAATCACACTCGCTCAACATTTCGTTGTAGTCGCTAAAGATTTTGACACCATTGTCGCTATATTCTGTCCATAGCGAAGCATCCGCTTTCAGTTGTTCGCGTGCCTCCGCGGTTTCCGCCTTTTCTGCGTCAGCGGTTGCGGTTTCCGCGCGTGACGCTGCGCCAGAAAGAACTTCTGCATGTCGCCGCTTTACATTCGCTTCTACTGTATCGCAGATAGCAACGATTTCGGCGTGCTGCGGATGTGCGAGGTATCCGTTGACATGTGAACCTGATACCATACCACACCCGATAAGTCCGATTTTAATCCGTTTTGACATTCTCGTGCTCCTTTGCGGCACTCTTCTAATAGCAAGCTCTGGTCTGTGCCTCCGTGTACGAAACCTACCATCTTTCAAGATAAGGAATTAACAGAAATCGGGAGATTGCCACTACAGTAAACCTGACGGCGTATGCCCCGCACCTACCTTGACGTGTGTATCTGCTAATTGCGCTTGTACGTGCGCGATGCACTCTTGGAGGTTTTGGAAAGGCGAACTCGGATATGACTCTATGCTAAAATTCAGGTCATTTTCGCCGAAGGTTACCATATCCACGCCGGGTTTCGCGAATTTGCTAACGTTAATCACAGCATCAACAGACTCAATCTGCAAGATAAGAATACCCGTGTTGTTCCACCACTCGGCATATTCAAGGCGATCCATGCCGCCTTTTATGCCGTAACCGCTGCTGGGCCCCCAGCTCCGTTTTCCCATCTGAGGGTAGTAGAAGAAATCGCTTGCCTCGTCCACCGTTTCCACCGTCTCAACCTGTGGCACAACAATGGCAAGTGGACCGAGATCCAACAGATTGCCTATGAGATACGCATGACGGGTATGCTTGATGCGAAGCTGCACACCGACATCAAATTCACTCGCCATTGCACAATATTCAACGAGTTTGTCTTCATTGGCAGCACCGTGCTGATGATCAACACTGACCAAATCGTAGTTGCCTTGACCGAGAACTGCTTCCATCTCCTCGCGTGTACATCCGAACGGGACGCCAGATGCGATGTTAACCGATTCTTTATTACGAATACGTTGTTTTAAGGACATTGTTATAGCCTCCGCGGTGTTCAATCAGGTTATGATGTCTATTATAGGTGTTTGCAGATTTTTGTCAAGCGTTTCAAAATCATTTTTATAGGGTCATTTAGTTCTCCTATGGGAAAGAACTCCGATTCCCGACGCATTCCTGTAGGAGCAAGCTTTCGCTCGCGACTTTTTCCATAGAACCCTGAAAAAACCAAACACTAAATACCCCACGACTAAATATGAAATCTTGATAATTTTAGGCAATTCTGGTAATCTGTATAGCAACACACATAGAAGTTGGGGAGCGGAATTAATGTTTACGATCCAATCCACTTTGACGGAAGAGGAGAAGTGGTACTTTGACTTACACGGGTTTCTCGTCTTAAGAAACGTCATTCCGAAAGACGAGATTGAGAAAATGCTGAAGGTGCTTCAACACTGGTTGACAATCGACGAAGCGGACATTCCGCCACCCCTCGACCGCGGACGGCAGGAACCTTGCAAAACACACATCGGACATATTCAATATGGACATCGTCTCTTTGAAGACCTCTCGATGAATCCAGACATCATGCGAGTTGTTGCAGGGTTAACAATGAACGCCCCGCGCCTATTCCACTGTAATTTCACGATGATGACGAAGCATGATGCACCACAACACTTCCATCGTGACGATAGCGGATTTAAATTCCCGCCTGGGTTTCGCAATCCACACAACGATTATCAAGCCGCCGCGGGTCATATCTATTGCAGTCATATTGCAACGTGGGTTGCTTTGGTAGATGTGCCACCTGGCACCGGTTTTTGTGTCGTACCCGGTAGTCATAAATCCCTATTTCAAACTCCAGAGAATTTACCCGTAAGACACGATCCCCCTACTTCGATTACCCTTCCAATGACAGCAGGCGATGTAGCAATTTTTTCGACGCACTTGCTTCACGATGCAAGTCCATGGACAGAAGATTATCCGCGGATGAATATTTTTCAACGTTACCAATTAAGTGCCTATTTCAACGAAACTGGAAAGGGTGGGTATCCACTTGATGAACATCGCGATAAAATCTCGGATGCCCAGTACGAGTTAGAGTCACTATCAAAAGAGATTAAAGCGGCAGTGAAACCCGTTTTACCTAATTAATGGAGGCGAAGAATGCGTTTAAAGGACCATGTATGTATTATCACAGGGGGCGGAAGCGGTATCGGTCGCGGTGCTGCCCTCGCAATGGCAGAAGAAGGGGCAACGGTTGTTCTTAACGGTAGAACGGAATCGAAATTAGAAGCCGTTAAAGCTGAAGTTACGGCAGCCGGAGGGACAGCAGTAAGCTACGCCTTTGACGTGGCTGACTATGACGCCGTTGAACAGATGGCTGCGGATGTGCTTGACAAATTTGGACGGATTGATGTGCTTGTGAATAATGCTGGACACAGCTCGCAGCACCGGCGGATTCTGAACACACCCCCTGAAGAGATGCGCTCGGTTATTGATTCAAACTTGATCGGCACGTTCTATTGTACAAAGGCAGTTGTACCGGCAATGTTGAAGGCAAAATCGGGAACGATTATCAACATCTCATCGCTCGCGGCTGTTACCCCAGGTCCATTTAGTGGTTTCGCTTACGGCGCGGCGAAGGCTGGTGTCATCAACTTTACTGAATTTCTCAACGCTGATTTGCGAAACACAGGCATCCGTGCAAGCGTGGTGGTCCCCGGCGAAGTAGCAACGCCGATTCTCGACAAACGTCCGGTTCCGCCAGATGCTGATGCTCGCGCCACAATGGTAGATGTTGACGAAACCTCAGCAGCGATTCTGCTTATCGCAACGCTACCGCAGCGAAGCAACATTCCAGAGTTAGTTATTCGTCCGACAATGCATCGCAACATGACGGGCGAAATTGTTGAATTGGACGATTAATGCCTCACGCGCTTAGCAATCTCAGTTAGCGATAGATAGACGTCTCAGGGTAATAGCGCGCCCACGCGAACCAGTAAATATTAACAGCAGGTAACCGTTCCAGACGCACCCCTTTTTCTTTACCGGATGTTGCCTCACCCGTAATGAGATTCCAGCGTGTGCCGGTGTTGTCCTCTGCAAAATGCTTGTCTTTTATACGAAAGGTCCGCACATCCTCTGCCACGTTTCGCGTAAAGACCGCCGTTGCAAATGAGGTCTTATCGTGAAAAACAAGCAGTGGAACCTCGCCAAGTGTATCGTTAAGGACAGGCGTTTTCGTAAAGTGCGTCAACGGGTAAGCGCGGAACTGAGATGTGCCATCTTTTGCTGGAACTTGAACACCAATCACGAGGGCTTTATTGGGCAACCTATCATCGGTATATTCCATTCCGCTCACACCTGTGCGCTGGCTGGCGTGATAGTCTGCGTAGACATCTTGGCTTCGGCTTTCACGCATCCCGCCTCTGGTAGGCACCGATAGAACGAGTGTTCCCGGATAATTCAGCTGCCACGTTTTCCAAGCAATCTGTGGTGTGGAGACCAACGGTTTCAAACGCTTGCCCTTGAGCGGTCCCTGTATCGCTTCCCCTGTTATATGTGACCAGAGAGAACGCGTCTGATGGTCGTACATCAACAGAGCGTCCCTCCATAACTTGCCACTGACGCCGAAAGTATAGGTCTTACCGTCAAGATCCCGACTATACACGATAGCCGTTTTGCAGAGCGGTCACCAAGTAGTAGCGATGTTTTGTCCACCGACAACATCGTTAACGATCTCGTGTCCATTCAATAGATAGAGTGAATAGGCACGGCTGTCATCATTGAGGGTTACACCGATGACAGGAGCGTCTGCATCAAGTTTAGCCTCGTTGGCAGACACAAATTGCGGATCGGTAATCGCGGGAATAGCATCAAAAGGTAATAAAGTTCGGATTGCGTCATCAGTATAATCTGCAGCACTTACGCAGAAGGTAGCAAAAAGTAGTATTGATAAGGTCAGGATGTAGTTTTTCATGGTTTTATTCCTTACGGGAAAATTAGTGTTTTTGAGTATCGCTAATATGTCAATTGCAGAAATTGTACCATTAAGTGAAATCATTTCACCAATCTTTGTTTACGGTACAAGATTTCTTTATCGAATCCGCATTGTCTTGACAAATTGTATCGACTTAACGTAACATAAAGGCAACATATTTTTAAATAAATCTACAATCAACGATCAAATAGGCACGTCTTTGCTAAACCAGAATTTTTGGGTTTTAGTATGTGAGGAAACTATCATGAAACTGACAGAACATCAGGTGAACTTTTTCAATACTTTCGGCTATCTGGCAATACCAAACCTGTTTTCGCCAAGTGAGGTAGAATGGATTATCGAAGAATTCGAAATTTCGATTCAAGAATTCGGGCGTGGTAAAGACCATGATGGCACACGTCGAACAATGTTCGGAGGTCCGATTGAACACCGTCCTCGGCTCTGCACGCTTCTCGATGATGAACGCATCAAAGGTCTTATCGGAGGCGTAATCGGTGAGGACTTTAACTACGCTGGCGGCGATGGGAATTATTACGCAGGTGATACCGGCTGGCACCCAGACGGAAACTGGGGGCAGCTTTTCGCCTGTAAGGTAGCATTTTATCTCGACCCATTGACGGAAGACACAGGATGCTTGCGCGTTATTCCTGGCAGCCAAAATCCGACACACTTTGTTAGAGCAGGAAAGATTGACCCGAATCAATCAGAGGCATTGTATGGGATCCCACCCCGCGACTTTCCAACAAACATCGCGCTGGAAAATACACCCGGCAACGTGGTGATTTTCAATCACGATACCTACCATGCATCGTTTGGGGGCGGTACGCGGCGGCGGATGTTCACAATGAACTGCACGCGACACTGCACAACCGAACCGGATTTAGAGACCCTGCATCAGTATCTAAGCGTCCACTCGCCAGGTGGATACCAAATTGAGACAGGTGCGGGTATGTACTTCCCAACGATGGTTGACACTGCAGACGCTACTCGGCACATTCATCTACAACAATGCAGCGATATGCACGACGAAATGTTTCCACAATACGCCCGAAGTTCTTAGGATATAGCAACCTATACAATTATTGATATACTGTGTACCGGCGAGGTTGAGCTGTTTCTTCTTCCTTCGCAGTAGTCCATTTCCGTCTCCTTACAAGAGATAGGTCTCTACCGGTGACAGACATATTTTTGCTCCTACAGTTTACTGAGATATTCTCATATTTTGATAATTCGTCATATATTCTCTTAGAATCATTGCATTTGTGTTGCAATCTTTGCTGTTATGTAGTATTTTAATAGCATATATTGTATGGACATTATACATCGCAAGTTTCGGCGCATCAATTCATATTAAAGCTCATTTTATGGTTCCTCCTTCATTATTCAACCATTACTTACGATATATTGGTAAAACTATCATCTCGGCGGCACTAATCTATGGGATGAGCACGCTTTCCGCCGCTGCCTCGCCAAAGGCACGCACGCACTTACCTTCAAGTTCCATAGCGGTCAGCGATGACGCTTTAGCCACCTTTTTTAATCCATCTGGACTCGCTACAGGACGCGGTTTAGACTTATACTATCTCCGAACATATCAGAGCGATTGGGCGGGCGATGATGCTTTCTTCCTTGCTGTACCAAATGGTGGATTCGGTGTTGAATTCGCTACAGCTAACGCTGATACTACCTTTACACGCTACACACTCGCCGGTGGACAGCATCTGGGGAACTCCCTCTACTTGGGATCAAGTTACAGTTGGATAAATTCGGATAATAAAACCTACGATGCATTCCGCTCTTTTTCCCTTGGATTAATGTATAGACGGCGCTATCTATCAATTGGTGCAATGGCGCGCGATCTCAATCAACCTAAACTGCTCGGTGAAAAACTTGGGCGCACTTACGACCTGGGATTAGCGATTCGTCCAGGAACTTGGCGAACAACCCTTTCACTTGATATGCAGAAAACACAAGGTGTAGAGGGTATAGATCTCCGCTATGCTTTGGAGGTGCGCCCGATTCGCGAACTGATGCTTCGTGGAACACTAAATAGCGACTTGAGTTTTGATGTCCGTTTTGGCATTAACATCGGGAATTGGGGGTTCGGAACAGGAAATAGCTTCAACGATGACCAAGAAGCAGAAACCGGAGTTGGTTATTTTCATTTCTCTAATATTCCTACTGCTAAGCAATTTCCGCGTCGTCGTATTTTTCTTGACTTGCAGATGGACTCTCTTAAAGAGATCCTGTCCATCGCGAAATCTGATGAAGATATTGCTGGTATTCTCGTCCGTATCAATGGAAATAGCTACGGTATGGCACAACTCCAAGAAATGGCAGATGCCATCTTGGATTTCAGAGAATCCGGCCGCGTTGTTCTCTGCTACATTACCAGTTGCTCCACTGGAGACTATATTGTCGCATCCACCTGCGACGGCATCCTGATACACCCCTCTGGCGAGGTGCGGCTGATTGGATTGCGCGCAGAACGCTCCTTCTACAAAGGCGCTTTAGACATGCTCGGTATCAGAGCTGATCTTGAACATATCGGCAAATATAAATCTGCTTCCGAGCCATTCACAAGAAAGGAGATGTCTGAAGCGCAACGTGAAATTCAAAACATCATTTTGGATGATCTCTATGAACAACTCGTAGCTATCATTGCAGATGGACGCGGGTGGACGCATGGCGAGGTCAAACAACGCATTAACGGGGGACCATACACAGCTCGGCAAGCCTTCTCCTCTGAACTCGTCGATCGGCTGGTCTACACAGATCAATTGACAAACGTCGTAACTGAACTTACTGATAAGCACACAGACTTGGTATCTCCAAGCGAATACGCAGAAAGCAGAGTATATACGCAGAATTGGCGAAGTTCACAGCCAAAAATTGCAATTATTGAAGCAAAGGGGCTAATGGTAACCGGTGAAAGTTTTATTGATCCACTTACAGGCGCACAAGCAATGGGTGCCAATACCATCGTGAGAGCAATTGAGACTGCAAAAGATGACGATTCTGTAAAGGCAGTTGTCCTGCGAATTGATAGCGGTGGCGGGCTCGTTGTCGCTGCTGATATTATATGGCGGGCACTGGTTAATCTTAAAATAAAAAAACCGTTAGTGGTGTCAATGGGGGACGTGGCAGCATCCGGTGGTTATTACATTGCAGCACCCGCAAATGTCATCGTTGCTGAACCGGGAACAATTACAGGTTCGATCGGTGTTATTGGTGGTAAGTTTAGCTTGAAAGGACTCTACGAAAAACTCGGCATCCAAAAGGAAATCCTCAAACGGGGTGAGCACGCTGATTTTTACTCAGATTATGGCGACTACCCTCCCTCAGAACAAAAAATCGTTCAGAAACAGATTAAGGAAATTTATGATGACTTCATTACAAAGGTAGCTCAGGGACGAAAAAAATTAACAACACCGGAGGTAGACGAACTTGGACGTGGACGGATCTGGTCAGGTAGACAGGCAAAAGAAAACGGATTGGTAGATGAACTCGGTGGATTAAGCCTTGCACTCGCCATTGCACAAGAACATGCTGGATTGCAAGAAAAAGCGGTTGAAATAATCCATCTCCCTAAACAGACATGGACATCTCAACTCTTTAACAATCTTCGACTCTTCTCCACATCGCTATATCAGGCTGCATCTGTGGACATCAGTGGCAAGAACAAATCTGTAGAACTGCCACTTATTGCGCGGTATGGAGGTTTTAAAGACATAATGAAACTCATAAATACTGTTAGGCAACATAGGCTTTTTCTTCTCATGCCCTACCATATCGCCATAGGTGAATAGAATCAGGTCACCTCAGAAACCTCCGTTGGAAATTTTTGAATGATTACAATGCCATAAAAAATGATGTTCTGGAGCGAAAATTAAAATGTTATTCGCCAAAAACTATGCAATCTTACGTAAGAAAATGGTTCAAGATCAAATCGAAGCGCGTGGCATCCGCACGCCACAGATACTTGCTGTCATGCGAAAGATAGAACGACACCTGTTTGTAAGACCAGAGCATCTTAATATGGCGTACCGAGATGGTCCTCTCCCAATCAATTGTCAGCAGACCGTTTCACAACCCTATATCGTTGCGTTAATGACGGATCTACTGAAACTCACGCCAACTTCAAAAGTACTTGAGATCGGAACCGGATGCGGTTATCAAACAGCGGTATTAGCAGAATTGGCAGCAACCGTTTATTCAGTTGAAATCTTACCGGTGCTTGCCAAAAGTGCGAAAACCCGATTAAAGCGTCTCAATTATCATAATATTCATTTCAAAGAAGGCGATGGACATTACGGTTGGCAAGAACACGCACCTTACGACGCAGTGCTTGTAGCAGCCGCACCTAAGATCGTTCCAAAGCAGCTGGTTCAACAACTGGACGAAGGCGGAAGAATGGTCATCCCAGTGGGGGATAGTGAACAAAATCTCCTTTTAATTCAGAAAAAAGATCAAATTGAGGATAACTTTGAACCCACTTTGGAAACCACAGAGGTTACCGGGGTTAGTTTCGTGCCTATGACCGGGGCACCGAATTGAGTTTTTTATGAAGATTTACCAAAACACAGGCAACTCACTACACAGTACCCCTACCGCAATTGAGATATACAAACCCAAAAAAACAGATATTGCTAAAAGGAAACAATAGATTGAAACACAAAATCCATATAATTCTGCTCATCACCCTGTTGTTCCCCGTTGCTGCTTCTGCTGCGTTTAATGACATCGGCGTTGGGGCAAGACCATTGGGTTTAGGTGGTGCATTCGTTGCACTCGCCGATGACAGCAACGCAGCAAGCTACAACGCCGCAGGATTAGGTTATATCGATGGAATCCAAGTCGGTGCTACAAGGGCACAGCGCTTCAATGGACTCATCACCTACAATAACGTCAGCGGGATTCTTCCATTCGGGAGAATAGGCTCGCTCGGTGCGAGCCTCGGTATCTTGGCAGAGGACTCCGAAATTTACCAAGAACAGGTAGTGCGCATCTCCTATGGGAACGCACTTTTCAAACAATTGGCGATCGGTGCAAATCTCAAACTCTTCGGCACTTCCTTTGACGAAGCAAACGAATTCATCGCCGAGAATCCATATTTTGTCCAAACCTCCAGTTCAGCCATCTCACTTGATCTCGGTGTGATTGCTAAGCCGTTTCAGAGCTTGAGTGTTGGCGCATCCGTAGAGAATTTACTCCCCGCCAATATGAGTATATCTGACACACAGACAGACGCAGTTCCCCTGAATATCCGAGCCGGTTTAGTATATAGACTTGAATCTATAGCAGCAATGAGTGCACAAGGTGAGGCAATCAGCAACTTATTGAAATCAAGTTTAGGAACAGTGGAGATTGCATCCCGTAACGGTGAAATTTATGTACGCACAGGTGTAGAAATCTGGTTGAACAGAGCGATTGCTGTCCGTGGTGGATATAGTGCAAAAAACGGAGGTAACTCCGCAACAACACTGAATTTCGGCGGAAGTGCTAAACTTCCAATCAGCAGCACGACCCTCCAACTTGATTATGGACTTCAAATACTAACTGGAGACTTCCAAGACAATATAACACAGCGATTCTCCCTCAATCTGCTACTATAGAAAAAAGGCCTTTTACCAATGAAAAATACATTCATCGCTTTGATATTTATCGGTAGTCTGCTCGTTGCCAGCAACAGTTATGGTGCAGTTACCTCCGTTGGAGAAATCAACGTTGTAGGTGAAACCAAAGGCGTTGTTCCTGCCAGTTCAACAGTGCCACTGATTGTGACACTTGTTGTTGATCGGTCCTTGGCGGAACCTGGCGAAGAAATTAAGATTATTGAAATCGTAATGCCATCCGGCTTTCAGACCCAATCCTCCTTTTTCAAAGGTATCAAACGGGATGGCACCCCAATCGTCGCCAGGGCAGTAGTCTCCGGTGGCACCACCTTGCGTGTTGAGTTAGCAGATGCCATCGTCGATTTTCAGAATTCAATATACGAAATTACCTTTGATACGCGAACACCAAATACCGTCATACTGACGGCAGTGTTTAGAGCGCGTCTCCGCAATCTTCAAGACGGTCCCATTGGAGAATTTATCCGATCTGGACAGGCTGATGGAAAACTCAATAACGATGACTTTACATTAGAGGTAATCGCTAATGTCCCACCTGATCCAGTCATAGGTTTTATCGCTGAAGCTGACAGCACAGGTGAAAATGATGTCACGCTCCGATGGCAAAAATCAGAAGACCTGGATGTTAACGGCTATCTCATCTACAGAAACAAAGAACTCCCTATCAACGTAGAAAACCGTTCATCAACTACGTTTCGCGAGATAAACGTGCCTCCAGGGCAACACACGTATCAGATAACTGCTTACAAGACACTTTTCTTGCAATCGGAACGCTCCCCAATTCAAACTGTGGAAGTATCGCCTGATACTGCTGCACCAGAGCCTCCAATGATGCTCAGTATCATTACCTCAAGTGATGGGGTCGAGGTTCTCTGGAAGCCGAGCGTCAGTCGGGACGTAATAATGTACCAAATTTTCGAGGGATCTACTTTGCTTGGAGAAATAAGCGAGTTAAAAACGGAATACAAATTTATTGACAGTCGCCCCTTGTCGATAGGTAGTTTCACCTATGCCGTTATTGCTCTTGACGAAGTAGATAACGCATCCGCGCCTATAGAGAAAAGACTCCGGATATTTGATAAACCCTATCCAAACCCATTTACGCCGCTCTCACCAAACGAAGACTTTAATCAGGTTGTGTTTCCCGCACGCACGCTCGAAGACGCTTCAGGCGAATTTACAGTACGCATCTACGACATTGACGGAATGCTTGTCAAAACCTTAGCTGCATTGCCGGGTGAAACAGAGTTGGCTTGGGATGGGCGTGACGAAACTGGTGAGGTAGTAGAAAGTGGCGTTTATGTCTATCAACTTCAGGTAGGCGATAGTTTTAAGACCGGCACTTTAATTGTTGCCAAATAGGTCGTTCTTTCAACTAAGGTATTAGGGGTATCCCTTCATACTACAGCGTCTACTTCAGAAGGTTAGAACAGTATAAACGCAATAGATTCTATAAGAAAAAATGTGTTGACTTAATTTTTAATTCAAAGTTATACTTTAAAAATGACTTTTGCCGACGCAATATACCTTTCGGATAGGTGTTCAGCCACTGATTTCCAAAGAGATTAAAGTCACATTTGACTCACACGCCTCATATTCAAGGTGCACCGTCGGCAGGGCAACATTTTTCGGTGTGCCTAACGACCGAAAACTGCTATAGAAATTAGAACAAAGGAGAAACGACGACAATGAATAAATTGAAGTCACACGGACAATATAAAGCAAAGACAAATTTTGCCCGTGTGGGCAAAATTTGGTTCGGGCAGAAAAGTTTAAAACTCACATGGCATTTAGCGATCCTCACAACCGTGGCAACTGCTTGCTCCCTTTTTATCTCTCTACCAACTGCGGAAGGGTGGACAATCTTACAAGAACGTGACCCAAACGTTCGGGATTACATGTCTATCACTTTTACAAGTCAGAGCACTGGGTGGGTAGTTGGTGCCGCATCGTTCGAGGATTTTGAAAATCCTGGCTTCATCGGTTATACGACAGACGGTGGTGCATCATGGCAAAAATCAGAAGTTAAAATTGCTGCTGACTTAGCCGAGGTCTACTTCTTAGACGATAAACACGGCTGGGCAGTCGGAGCAAACGGCACAATTGTAGCAACCGATAACGGTCAAGACTGGGAAATGCAAACAAGCAAGGTCGGCAACGGACTCAAGGGAATCTTCTTCGTTGATAAAGATATAGGGTACGCCGTAGGAGAAAGTGATACCATTCTCTCTACAAAAAACGGAGGGCGTTCTTGGAAGGTAGTCCAAGGTGGACAACTCGGTGCCGTTGGCGATGACGATGCCAATATGTACAACGCAGTTCAGTTCTTTGATGAAAACACTGGATTTCTTGCCGGCGTCCGTGTCAGTCCCAGCACACAGGGACAGAGTGCCTTAATTCAGAAGACTACAGACGGTGGACAGAGTTGGGTCACCCAAGAAACTGGTAAAGAAGATATTCTCGAAGACATCTTTTTCCTTAATGGCTCAATGGGTTGGGCAGTTGGCGAAAACGGCGTAATCCTTCACACCGATAACGGCGGTGAAAGCTGGACAGAACAAACCAGCGGCACAGAAGAAACGTTACGAAGTGTCGGGTTCGCCGATGAGAACAATGGCTGGGCTACAGGTGGGGACTTTGGGGTCGGTGCAATTCTACGCACAACTGATGGTGGTGAAACCTGGGAACTCGAAGACTCCACGGAAAAATTTGTCAAAGTTTTTGTACTTGATGGAAAAAATGTGTGGTTAGCAAGTTCCACCGGAGCCATCATGCGGGCAGAATAAAACGAGGCGTATGGGAGTAGAAGCAATTTTCAACCAGGCTACTCCCTAAGCCTACCTATATCTTACATCAATATCAAGTTGTAAGGCAAAGGGTTAGTATCCCAGCCATACAACACTAAATTAATATTAATAGTCTTTTGCGGTATCGGAGGTATAATTTTGGAAATATCCACGTTCGCGGGTCGAATGGATCGATTGGGAACAGAATCCGCATTCGAAGTCCTTGCCAAAGCGAAACAATTAGAAGCACAAGGCAAAAACATCATCCATTTAGAGATAGGACAGCCGGATTTCCCGACACCGATTAATATCATTGAGGCAGCCTATAAAGCGATGAAGGACGGACACACCGGGTACTGCCCATCTGCTGGCGTCCCAGAGTTTCGTGAAGTTGTCGCGCAACACATAACGGAGACGCGTGGGGTCAGCATACACCCAGACGAGGTTACGGTGACTCCTGGAGCTAAGCCGATCATTTTCTTCACCATTCTGGCTCTAATCGATGATGGCGATGAAGTGATTTACCCAGAACCAGGCTTCCCAGTATATGAATCAGTCATCGACTTTATCGGTGGAAAAGCCGTTCCACTCCCCCTTCGCGAGGAAGTAGATTTCCGATTCCGACTCGAAGACCTCGCGGATGCAATCTCCGACCGTACGAAGCTGCTAATTCTCAACTCACCACAGAATCCAACAGGCGGCACGCTAACCCCAGAAGACCTCAATGCAATCGCAGAACTCGCACAGAAACACAACTTCTATGTACTTACAGACGAAGTGTACTCCCGCATCCTCTACGAAGGCAAACACCACAGCGTCATCGACCTGCCCGGTATGAAAGAACGAACAATTCTCATTGAAGGCCATTCCAAAACCTACGCGATGACAGGATGGCGACTTGGATACGGTATCGCTCCTCAAGAGATCGCAGATAAGATTACACAGTTAACGATTAACTCCAATTCTTGTACTGCAACTTTCACGCAAATCGCTGGAATAGAAGCATTGACGGGACCACAAACGTCAGTTACAGAGATGGTAGTCGAATTTCAGAAACGACGTGATGCCATTGTGGACGGACTGAACGCTATTGAGGGAGTGAGCTGCGTTAAACCGCTCGGCGCATTCTACGTGTTTCCCAATGTTACACAACTCCCACTTTCATGCGAAGCACTTGCTGATTATCTGATGAACGAAGCAGATGTCGCGCTACTGCCCGGCACCGCTTTCGGCAAATATGGCGATGGCTATCTCCGTCTTTCGTACGCCAATTCATTGGAAAATATCCAAGAGGCATTAGGCAGAATGGAAACTGCAATCATGAAATTGTAGCAGTTTTTACAGTTGTCAGTCTTCAGTTAAGATGTTTTTGTTGAGAAAAATCTCTTTTAACTGATAACCAAACACCGACAATTAATATAGGGATTCCTTGTATGCCTCAAACTTTCAAGAGTGAACTAAGCGAAAAAGTTATTGCACGTATTCCGGCAAGCACGACGAATCTGGGTCCTGGCTTTGATGTATTAGGACTCGCCTTACAACTCTATAGTACTGTTACATTAGAACCATCCGAAACCGATACTGAAGTTGTTGTGAGCGGGATAGATGCTGATAAGATACCGAATACACCGGAACATATCGCATGTCAAGCAGTAGAATTAGTTTTCAGACGAAGCGGTACAAGACCTCCTCAAGGCTTTAAATTACACATAGACAACGGAATACCCGCAATCCGTGGATTAGGCGGCAGTGGCACAGCGATTCTTGGTGGATTGCTAACAGCAAATGTATTGTGCGATCTGCCATTTTCTGATGCAGAACTTCTCAACTTCGCGACAGAAATGGAAGGGCATCCGGACAATGTAGCAGCTTCTTTATACGGCGGCATCGTCGTTTCAGCGCAGGAAAAGGGACAAGTGCATACCGTTCAGTTGGCGTGTCCAGCTGAACTCTCAATTGTGCTCGCAATCCCGGATTTTCCGCTTTCAACTAAACAGGCACGAGAGGTACTACCAAAATCAGTTGACTTCGCTGATGCGGTCTACAATACGAGCCGCAGCACCTTACTAATAGCCAGCATCGCCACCGGGCAATTTGAAATGTTAAAAATAGCTATGAAAGACAAGCTGCATCAACCGTACCGCACGTCCCTAATCCCCGGATTTAATGACGTCGCTGAAGCCGCTATTACCAATGGAGCACTCAGTGTAGCACTGAGTGGTGCGGGACCAACTGTAGCAGCTTATTGTTTAGAACATGCCGAACAAGTAGCTAAACAGATGCAAAATGCATTCAACAAGCACCAAACAGTGTGCGATATCAAGATTCTGAAGCCAGATGCAGACGGCGCGGAGGTGCACACTTCCCGTTCACGCCCCAGTGTATAAATGACAATCTATGTTTAAAACAGTTCTCTTAAATAGATTTTTTTTTGTTCAAAAGGTTGAGAGAAAATGAGTGGAATTAGTGTTAACCACGAGAATTGTCTATTTTACCATCTCATAGATGACTGGAGTTTTCCGAATTTTTAAACCTACGTGTTGATAAAAAACGATGTCAAATTTTCACGCGGAAAACATTGCATCCATATTAAATAAATTCAATTCCAACATGGATCAGGGGTTGAGTGCGGACACCGTTAAAAGAGCAGAAGCACAATACGGTAAAAACGAGCTAGATCCAACGGGAAAGCCCTTTTCCCTTAAGGCGTTTTTGCAACCATTCCTCACATGGCGCATTCTCGTTTTAGCACTGACCATACTTACCTTAGTTATCTCCATCGTTAATAGTGCTATCGGAATTAGCATATACACAGTAGCGGTTGTTGGCATTGTTCTGATTATGCATATCGGATGGGCATACCTGACAAACCACCGCAGCCGCATCCGAGATGACAAAATGCGGCAACTCATGGTGCATAGTATCAAAGTTATCCGACAAGGAAAAATTGATAAATGTGCACCACAAGATATCGTGCCGGGTGATTTACTCTCTTTCGGGGCAGGTGACTATGTTCCAGCTGACGCCAGAATCATTGAATCCGAAGGTCTAATGATTGACGAATCAACACTCTTTGGTACTGAGGAACCGGTCACGAAAACAAGCATAGATATTTCAGATCCTGCTGTCCCTCCGCAAAGACAGAATAATATGGCATTTGCTGGAACGTATGTTACAGCAGGACACGGCTTCGCGATTGTTGTCCAGACAGGAAAAGACTTAGAAATCTGGAAGCAACGTCGCGATGTCCGTCCGCCTACTACTCCAAACACTTTAGCCGAAAATGAGACACACAGCCTGCAGACCATAATGAAAGTGGTAGGTGTGGTACTTGCTGGTGTAACCATGGGTATTGCCTGGTGGTTTGAATATCAGAATCAGGAAACCGACTGGTATGCACTGACACATCTCGGCGTCCTATTTATCCTGGCATCCGCTCCACACGATGTTATTTCCTTGCTTAAGCTGTCTTTTTCCCAACACGCCCAAAAATTGCTGGAAAAAGGCATTATATTACGAGACTCACGTAGCCTTGAAAAATTGAGCCGAATCACTGCTTTTTGTGCAAACGAAAACGGTCTCTCTACCACACGCGCGCTAACGATTTCCAACCTCTTTGTAGATGAACAGCTCATCGACGGTAATACATGGCAGACGTGGTTAGACTCCCTGCAAGTACTTCCCCCTAACGAGCGGCAAGAAGCAGTCGCTTCAATGCCATCTGGCGGTAAGATTCCACAAGGTGCTTCTCACTTGGTGTTCACCGCTGGTCTCGGTACTTCTGGTATACAGCAGACAGATAATTCCGAGATCTTTAATATGGACGGAAACTTGGAAATGGAGCATCCCGATGGCACACCTTCACTATACGCTGCTATCCAAAAAGCGATGGAGCAACTCGGCTATCAATCAGATGACTTAAAAGCCAACCTTCCCTTGGTAAATTCATACCCTTCTACGCGCAATTACGGATACCAAATGCAAGTGTTCGAGACAGCACCAGAGAACTATCTCAATGTCATCTTTGGGGAAGGGCAAACCGTGCTTGATACCTGTGCTTATGTGCTTATCGACGGCGAAATTGAACCTATGTTAGATACTCGCTACGAAAGGTACTGTGAGGTAATTGACTATCTACTTACAACCAGATCCCAGATTTATGGTGTTGCCTTCCACTCTTCCGAGGTCATTTTGAAACCACAAGAAATGGAAGACCATACAATCTTTTTAGGGTTCATTGCCCTCTCTGTCAGCAATGGTGCCCAGACAAAAGAGATCCTGAAATCCAGCCTCGATACGGGACTTAGAGTCATCCTTATGGCTGAAGATAAGAAACAGCAGACCATCGATTTCGCGAAAGATCTTGGGTTGATTCACAATCGGAAATCAGCCGTATCAAGCGAAGAACTGGATGCAGTTCCGCGGGAACAATTCGATGAACAGACCTCAAAATGGCTCGCCTATTCCCAACCGACTTGGGAACAACGTCGGAATATAGTTCTCAGTTTGAAACGCCAAGGACATGCCGTCGGATTCCTCGGTGAAAATAGAGCAGACCTGCGAGCGATGAACGTTGCTAATATCACACTCGCCGACAATAACAAGGCATCGCATGTTGTACAAGCCATTGCGGATGGACTCATTGATAAAAAGGGCTTCCAAGCTGTAAGGGATGGATTGCTTTACGCACGCGAAGCATATCATAATATCGCGGGTTTCTTAAGGTGGAATTTCTCCTGTACGCTCTCGCTACTATTGACACTTACCTTTGGGACAATCCTACACTACCTCTATAAACTGCCGATGCCTTTGACACTGACACAGGTAATTTGGGTGCAATTTCTTTTAACGTTACTACCTTCATTAGGCGTTGGTACTGAAAAGATATTCGCCGATGAAAAGCATCATCGCCCGACGCTATTCTCGGCTTCACGCTTCCTCTCTAAAACAACACCTGTGGATATCATTTGCCGTTCTGTAACTATCAGTCTAATGACAATTATTCCGTTCCTCTTTCTTCTTTGGAATTCTCCTGCCTCATCCGACTCACTTGGCATCTCGACCCTACTAAGGGATGTATTTTCTACCTCAAATTCAACGGATCAAAATGCCTTGAATATCTCGGTAGCACGAACAGTAGCATGTACCACACTTATTTTCACGCAATTGACCACGTGCTGGCAAACGCTACGGTATCCATGGGAGTCGCTTTTTCATAGGATGTTTGCGAACACTCGACTCTTCATCATCCTTCTCATTGTAATTGGGCTACATCTGATTGCCATTTATGTTGAACCGATTAGAGAATTTCTGGGAATGGCACATCTCAAATGGGAATGGCAATGGGCAGTTTTGTTCAGTTTAACGCTGTTCTTCTTACCGTTAAACCTTGCAATAAATGCCCGCCCCGACGACGATTATTAGAGTGCTAATCCGATTTGGATTGAAAAGAGAGGTCTTACAAACTACCGGATAGAATAAACCTATTAGACCCAAAATCCGTAGGTAGGGATACCCACAATAATTCCCAAGACTGTCCAGAGGCTGCCCACAGTAAATTCCCCCAGGATTAATCCTAAAAAGAACGGGGCGATTGTGCGATGCCTCACCACACCACCATATTGAAGTATAAGCCATTTGATCAGCCAACTCATGAAAAGGCAACTCCACGTAACGTTCATTCCCCAACTCGTGGAGATAGCAAATCCAGCGGGGTGAAATGGCCACCAGACAAACCGCATCCGAAAAAACATTAACACCGTTGTCAGCAAAAAACCGAGCCCCATAAACCCACTTTCAGGAATGAGAGTCTCTTCAGGTGCTTGCAACCATCCTGCAAGTCGGCGATAAGGTTCTATGCCAAAAGCACTCAAAGAAGGCCAATAGGCACGAACCTCCATACCCAGTCGATACCCACGGTCAATTAACGCCCAAAAACCTGCTAATGAACCTAAAATAGTGGCGAGTGTTAAGGCAAAGATGATGCGATGCATGGTCATGTTTGTACGCTCCATGATTTTGAAACCTTCTAACTGGTGCGGCATTGGATGACTCCGATGCGCCCGATTGATGAACCAAAACATGGAGAACATAACAAGATTGCCTCTCCCCAACCGGCGTGTGCCGACAGTACGAGTCAATATTTCGTCTGGACCGGAATAGTGCAAATCATGTACAGGAGTGCCTAACTCGGCACGCATTCGAGTAATGGCAATAGAAATCATATAATAGATTACAAAAAATGCAAACATCACCCACAACTCAGCACCACCATAGTAACAGAAAACTACAAGAAATACCATTACCGCAATGAGACAGAGTGTTGCCGCTCGATAGGACATCGGTTCAGATGTGTCACGGTCTGAGGCAATAGCTTGACCATGCTCCCGTGGGGTATCTAGCCCGAAAATTGTCTTCCCAACATGTAGCAGATGTTTCCGACTTGCCCAAATTGCTAAAACGCACAGTGCCAGATAACCACCTGACGCCTGCTCGTTCATGTAGGGAAAGCGAGGTAGACTGCGGAGTCCAAGAGCAGCACCGAGAACGCGCATAAATCGCCAATACCAGAAGAAAAACCAACATGAAAACGACAGATCCAACGGAATAAAGAAGCCGAGTCCGATAGCAAATGGATAGAGTGAGAACGGAATTCTACCCATAGCGTTCCATGGGCTTTCCGTAAAGATTTGAAAACTTCTCACACGCGTCCGTAGTTCAGGTAAAATCGGATACAGAAAGTTAATGCCATTCCAGAGTGCAAGCGCGCCAGCAATCCCAAAGCCAAGCCACATTAATTTGTTCTGAAAAAGACGGTTCTGTGGTGTTTCTGTTAACTGGAGGGGAAGTTGAATTATAGGGTAACTTAGTTTTTCGTGTTCGATCCACTGTTTTCGGATAATTATATTGATGCAAAGCATACCGAAAATCAACACAGTAATAAAGGCAGTCCACCAGAGTACAGGGGTCGCCCATCCGAGCAAAGTTCTACTCGTATAAAGCGGTAGTTCACCTTCATAATAACCGTATAAAAGCGATGTGTCACTGACGGTAAGCCATTTCGGAAGAAAAGGAACAAACAACTGCTGCCACTCATTTTCCGGCGTTGCAAAGCGGAAGGCGTGCCCAAGCATTGGTACCAATATCTCAAGCATATCGTGCCCAGTGATACCCGAAGCGATGGAAAGCATCAGATAAACAACGACCAATTCGCTCTGCGCCAACGTCAGGATCGGTAGGAAACGTCGAAACAGTTGGTTCACACCAATCACGACAAACAGACTAAAAATCACATTGAAAAACAGGGAAATTGTCACAGGATGACCCGAATACCGGATAACCTCCATCTCAATAACCCAATAGCAGTTAATCGGTATTAGGATAACAGCGATAAGTATAGATTTGAGTGTGACACCGTGGGCAGGAACTTTAGATGCTACTAACGAAGGGGAAGTTTCAACTTCCATATAAAATATGGCTCCAACAAAAACAAGGTAATTTTGACGTATTCAATGGGTGGAATCGGTAGGCGTGCTTGGTTTATAATTACTTTTTATGGCACACTGCCGTGCATTTTTAAATAAATTTATCATACGCCTCACAACATGTCAACATTTTAAAATCATTAGCTAAGACCGAACTGCGAAGTCACCAAGAAATAGCAATCTGGAGGAGAGGCCGAATCAGCAAAATAGGCTTTTTTTTATAACGCCTCCATGTTATAATAGAATGTGTAACATAAGCTGGCAAGGGACACCCCAATTCGCAGCTTGCCACAACATATCAGGACCCGAACATGAAGCCATTCAGCTATATTAAAAATCGAATTGAGAGATTTTTTTACAATGCTTATCAGAAGCGTTTGGAATCTGCGGCGAGCGAGTGGAACATTCCACGCCATATCGGTGTAATTCTTGATGGAAACCGCCGTTACGCTAAAGCAAGCGGACTTGATAATGTTATCAAAGGACATCACGAAGGTGCTAACAAATTAGAAGAGGTCCTCCACTGGTGTGACGAACTGGGGGTTGAGATTTTTTCGATCTGGATTTTTTCACTCGATAACTTTAAACGTGCAGCGGATGAAGTAGAAGGTATTCTCGGACTTATCGAAGGAAAAATGCGCGAACTCGTTACAATTGAGGGCCTTCATGCGAATCAGATTAAAGTGCGCGCAATGGGTCAAATAGAATTGCTACCACCCAGCCTTCAAGAGGCAATTCGTCAAGCAGAGGAAGCGACGCAGCACTATGATAAATTCATCTTGAATGTGGCTGTCGCTTACGGAGGGAGAGAGGAAATCATAGAAGCTTTTCGAGGACACCTAAAAGCCGAAAGCGAAAGCGGTAAAACGATCCGCCAAATTGCCGACGAACTCACTGTAGACCAGATAGCACCTTACTTATATACCTCAAATCTCCCAGACCCCGAACTCATCATCCGCACCAGTGGAGAGGTCCGGTTATCAGGATTTTTACTGTGGCAGAGCGTTTACTCAGAATTCTATTTCTGCGATACGTATTGGCCGTCGTTTCGAAAAATCGACTTCCTCCGTGCCTTGCGTGCCTATAGCCAACGTAAGCGGCGATTTGGAAAATAAAATGCAATTATGGTTTCTCTGCCCAGAATTGCACAAGTTGTTACATTCTATATTTCCATCCCTATATACAAATAAAAAGGAATGAATGCATGCGATTTGGAATTTGCACCAGTTTAGAAAATGTCAATCGGCTCGCAGAAGTTGGATATGACTATATCGAATTAGGTGTCCAACCGGCGTTAATGCCCGAAGCGGACGAAACCGAATTTCAGAAAATCCGCGAGCAGGTGGCGAAAGCACCTTTAAAGCCAGAATCGTACTCTGGGTTTATCCCAAGGGATCTGCGCGTGGTAGGTGATGCCGTGGACTTCCCACGTTTATCTCACTATGTAGAAACAGCCTGTCGCAGGGCTAATGAAATTGGCGGCGAGATTATCGTCTATGGAAGCAGCGGTTCACGGAGCATAGAAGAAGGCTATTCACGCGAACGGGCACTATCACAAATCGCCGAATTTCTCGATATGGCGGCAGATCACGCCGAAGCGCATGATATGACTATCGTCATCGAACCCATTTGCTGGCGAGAAGGGAATATCCTTCAAACGGTTGCAGATGGCGTCGCTATGGCGAAACGGGTGAATCGCAAAGGTATAAAAGCATTGGCGGATCTCTATCACATTTGGCAGGAAGAAGAACCGATGCAAAATACCATTGATGCCGCTGAGTGGCTCACACACGTCCATATCGCAGAACCTGTCAAACGCTCATATCCCGGAAATGACGATTTCGACTTTACCGATTTTTTTAGTGCGCTTCAAAAAGCCGGATACGACGGTCGCGTCTCGTGTGAGTGCAAGTTTGACGACTTTGATGCTGATGTCGAAACGGCTCTGAAAACTATGAAGGCTTACGTCTAAGAGATTCTCAATATAGCATCAGCCCCTTCCAGTAGGAAGATTTTGACGCTTTTAGGAGGTGGACCCCATCTTGACCCGCGAACAAGGCAGAGTCGTCCGTGCACGAACAGGATTTTATGACGTTCAGCATGGAGATCTAACCCTGCGATGCACACTCCGTGGCACCCTCAAACGGAAACACCGCTCTGAGACTGGACGTAGATTATACGCGGATCCGGTTGCTGTCGGGGACTGGGTTATCTTCACGCAACTCGATGAAGAGGAAGGTGTAGTGGAAGATATTTTGCCTCGCGAGACGAAGTTCTCGCGGCAATACGCTGGAAAGCACGGTGATATCGAACAAGTCATTGCTGCCAATGCCCATCAAATTGTAGCCGTCGCATCAACACTAATGCCACCGCTCAACTTCAGGACGCTGGACAGATTTCTAATTTTAGCTGAGGCAGGTGATATGGAGGCTGTGATCTGTCTGAATAAGATGGATTTGGTAGATACAACACAGCAGGAAGGACTTTTCGCTGCTTTTGCCAATTATGAGAAACTGGGATACAGTGTCCTCTATACCAGCATTAACGCTCCTGAGAGCCTTGAAGCATTTCGGCACGCACTACAGGATAAATTCAGTGTTATCATAGGGGCGTCTGGTGTCGGAAAGTCCAGCCTGCTGAACGCGATCCAACCGAACTTAGGGTTACGCATAGGTGAAGTTGGTATCAAAACTCAAAAGGGACGGCATACGACTACGCTTGTGGAACTCTTTACCTTAGAATTTGGCGGTGAAGTTGCTGATACTCCGGGTATCCGAGAGGTTGGATTGTGGGGTGTTGACACTGAAAATTTAGAATACTACTTCCCAGAGATGGAACCTCATCTTGGTAACTGCAAATACAACGATTGTGCCCACATCGCTGAACCCGATTGTGCGATCCAAGATGCGGTTGAATCTGGCGAGATACACACTGAACGCTATCGAAGCTACGTTGTGCTGCGCACGGAAGATACGGCAGAAATCTGATCTTAATTTTCAAGTAATGAGAAATGTTCACGGGCGTATACTAACCGCTCTGGCACACCGATATCAATCCAATCTGCATCCGTTTGTAACGCATATAGATTAGAAACGGACGGAAAAACCTCTCGTTCCAGAGAAAAAACCTCTTGCCCCTTCGGAAAAGCGTTAGCAATACTCTGATCGAAAAGATATATGGCACCGTTGACATATCCGGCGCGACAGGTAGGTTGTTTTTCACGAAATGCCTGAATTTTGCCATCGTTGTCGGACACAATTTCGCCGTAAGGACGGATATCGGGGACATGTACACTCAGAAGCACACCTGCCATCCCCTCATGAAATTGAACCAACATCTCTCGGAGTGAAAAATTTGCAAGCAGGATATCTCCATTGAGGACAAAAAAAGGAGACGTATCAATCTGCTTCATTGCGTTCTGAATTGCACCACCAGTCCCAAGTCTCTTCTCCTCTTTTGCATAGCGGATATACATTCCATCATATACCTCACCAACACGTTCATAAAGCACATCGTGTAGGTGTCCCGACGCGAGGACAACCTCTGTAACCCCCACATCTGTCAACAAGTGGATTTGCCACTCCAAGACGGTTTTCCCACCGATTTCTAACAAGATTTTTGGAAGCGTTTTCGCTGTCTCACCGAGCCGCGTCGCGAGACCACCGCATAGAATGATGGCTTGCACTCTTATATTTCCTCAATTAGAGAACACATCTATGAACACAGACACTGCATAAATCAGAAGAGAGGGGAACTACACTGTCAACGTAACCTCATCTTGTTTCACAATTTCCTTGATATGTCCATACGGTGCAGATGCCACCAATTCTAACGTCTCCGGCGACAATCGATCCAGAATAGGTTGTGGAAAATTGTGTGTCCCTGAGAATTGTGGGAAATATCGCAAAACAAGGAACCGTCGATCCCGATCCTTCGGTTTCCAACGCAGTACACCGTGCGTTAGTAATTCCGAGATAATAACAACATCACCTGCTTTTGGGGTAATATTGACAAAAATCGGATCTTCAAGAGGATCAATGCCATCTGCTTCGTCAAGTGTCAACAGTTCCTGCGGACGATTAAACTCGCTTTTATGCGAACCCGGAATCACGATGAGTCCACCATCACCCGGATAGACATCCGTAAAATAGGGAAAACAGACAAAATTGTCGCAGTAAATACGCCCGTTGTCAACCTCATAACGGGTACTATACCACCCGTAGTCATCACGTGCGCAGTGGAGACCCCCGGGGTTCACTTTTGCCCGTTCGCCAGCTTCCCACAAATCGTGTTTATCATGCTTCAGTGAACCTCTACCAAACCGCGGTTGATCGTCTGTCAACTCCTTGATCATGGGCCATAGTGCAGCGTGCGATGTTAAGCATTCAAGGGATTTATCAAAAGCAAATCCATGCTGATGAAGCCCCTGGATTTCAAAACCGGGTGGTAATTCATCAGGCGGACACGTGAGATACCTATCAACCGCCTCAGAAGCCTTCGCTAACGCATCATCGGTGATGACGTTTTCCAAGTGCAGATATCCGGTTACATCAAACAGATAGCGTTGTTTTGGTGTCATATTTACGGTCTTTCCTCGTTACAATTGGAGATCGTTCTTACAACAAGCGAATCAGTACATTACATTGCCATGTCAAAGTCTGTGCCGGTTACGTTGCCTTTCACATAAGCATCGCGGAAGAGCGTCTGGCGCTTGGGTGGCATTGTTTCAAGTAACGCCTGTGGTGGTTTCGACAAACTCCACCGTTTATCTACAGAATTGTAGGCATTGAAAACCGCGACGCGGTCGGTATCGGGATTTTGCCACGGTTGTCCGCTATGTGTAATCGCCTCCGTAAAAATAATAACCGATCCAGCAGGGCAAGAATAGGTATCCCAGAACTCCCATCCTTGTGTGTGAGCACCCTCTGGTGCAGTATATGCGGCTTTGTGGCTGCCTGTAATGAACATCGTACCACCGTCGCCTTTTTCCACAGGGTTAAGTTCCCAAACGACGCGCGTCAAGCCGCTATACGCCTGTCCGGGAAGACATGAGTACTGATGGCAGTCGCCGGGCATGCGCAGCATACCGTTGCCGTTGTGTGCATGGAACGAGAAAGGAACCTCGTCCTTGGTAGAACGCAACGCCAAAAAACTCATCTCCATACGGAAGCCGTAACATACATCCGAAGCAAGGTAGGCTGATGCGAGAAATTCGTTTCCAAATGCTACCACAACCGGATGATCTGTTAGTTGCTCTAAAGGACCGCCGTAAGTGGAGCGGTGATGTTGTGGAATTGTTTCAGGCGAGTGCTTTAAGCGGTGGCAGAAATCGCGCATCTCCTCAATTTCCGATTCCGTAAGGACACCGGGAACCAAGAGCCAACCGTTTTTGTCGAAGAGGTATTTCTGCTCCTGCGTCAGCGGGACAACAGGTTTCCCATCGGCGTTTGTCTGTGTAATATCAACAGATGTTGTTGCCAACGGACGCCCTAAGTCCTTGTTGAATTTCATGAATCCACTCCTTTTTAGTTCACGTAGGGCAAAAGGGATCCGCCCTAACGCGGAACTAACGGATACGTCCACCTGCAAAATAGTCTGGATCCTCTCCGAGTGCCTCCAGCAGCGGTGCGGTTATATTATCGAGATTTTCAATCACATCGGCAGACGGAGAATAGTCAACAACTTGCAGATTCATTTTCAATTCATCTACATTCCGGGTACCAACGAGCATACAGGTAATACCGGGTCTCGCCATTGCCCATGCAATAGCAAGCCGACTCATCGGAATTCCCTCAGCGTCTGCGATTTCCCGGATACTCTCCAGTGTCTCAAACATTTCTTCCTCAGCACCTTCTTCACCATGCGAAGCCTCGGGCCGCTCATCCCGAAAATGGCGAAACCGAGCATGTACCGGAGGTATCTCATCTGCGCTTTTATACTGTCCAGTCAAAATTCCTTGTAGCAGTGGCATATATCCCAAAATGCCCACATTTTGCTCTTTACATAGCGGCAGTACCTTGGGTTCTATTGCACGCGACAAGAGGTTATAGCAGACCTGATTTACAGCAATAGTTGCGCCTGTATTAAGAGCGGCTGTGAGTTGATCTACCCCAAAGTTACTCACACCGATGGCGCGGATGAGTCCATCCTCCTGCAAACGCATCAATTCAGCCATACTCTCTTCGATAGCAAACTCGTCATGGGGCCAGTGAATCATGTAGATGTCAACATAATCCGTCTGTAATCGCTGGAGACTTGCCTCGCAATGCTCCCGCATCGTAGCAGGATCTGGTCTGCTTACCTTCGTGCCGATGATTGCCTCGTGTCGTCTGCCCTCCAGTGCGACAGCGAGCGCTTCTTCGCTCCGTCCAGAGTTGTATCCTTCTGCCGTATCGAAGAAATTGATGCCAGCATCCAATGCGGCATTCACAACATCGGTGACATCTGATTGCGCCTGTGGTCCCCAATAATCACCACCACCGTACGACCAGCAACCTATTCCCATCGATGAAATCTCAATTCCAGATTTTCCACATGTACGCCTTTCCATTTTTCAGCCTCCATGATGTTTAACCGAGGCAATATACCTCGCACGATAGGACGTTAGATACAATTACGGTGCAGTTTGCAAGCCAAGACTTGCTGTTAAACTACCCCAATTCCTCGCAGAGTTCCCCAATCAATTGGGCATTTTCACCAATCTGATCACCGAACTGCTGATACATGCCCAATAATAACGGATCAATCGGTTTAGCGTGTTCTAATGCGAATTTGATTTCTTCCCGAATTTGCTGTGGACTCCCGATTGTCCTGCCTGCCGCGAGCACTTTGAAGATGAGGCACGGCTTATCTGTGCGTTGTATTGCCTTGCACATTTCATCGCGGTCTTCCCGCGCGTAAATCTCACCCAAGGCTGCATAGCCGAACTTCTCCCTGAATTTCTCAGCACCACCGTGGAGATTATAGAGTCCAGTCATGTAGTAATCTATATCCCACGCCTCGTCTTCAGCAATATGTAGGAGCTTTGGATCATGTACAGACAAACCCACCAACACTCCGGTATCGCGAATCCGTTTGAGGATGTCTTGCAAGTGATCGAGCCTATTTTCGCGCAAACACCTGTGTCCGACTCCACCACCATGTGGTGCCATGCCGAACGGATCGTGCTTCGCTGCTTCAAAGACAGCGTCCGGCTCATCATACCAAAGTCCACCTGGACTGAGGCAGAACCAGTTTATCGTGCCACCCTCATTCCGGTAACGCTGTAGGTCAGAGAGAGAACGCTCCGTTAGACTGTTTTGCCAACCGTTAATCCCTGCCTCCTCTGCCCGTTTGAGCGTTGCCACGACCCGTTCCGGCGTGTGATACGCCTTCTGATGTTGGGAAAGGAGCTGATTAAAGTGAGAATAGCCGTAAATCGGGTTATCCCCAATTACTAATTTACTGATTTGATGATTACAAAACGAGATTTTCGATAAGGTTGCCATTGCCTATCCTCCAATGAAGTGAAACACATGACTCCAAAGCGTTCTACAGCAAAACGAACTGTGTGTCTAACCGAACAAAAATCCTTCCAAAACAGACGCGTCAATCTCAAGTACGAGATGCTTAACCAATTCCAACGTTGCCGTGTAGTCCTCAGTGTTGATAATCGAAACGTGGCTATGAACATAACGCGCTGGCACGCCGAGCACGATTGAGGGCACACCGGTGTTAACTTGATGAATCGAACCACCATCGGTCCCGCCAGACTGACGAACAGCAATTTGATATGGGACCTGATGCCGCTTCGCGGTTTCAATTACAAATTCTCCTAATTTTGGATTGACAATCATGGAGGGATCATATAACCGAATCTGTACGCCACCGCCGAGTTTACCTTGGGACGCACCGCCGCCTAATCCGGGTGTATCATCTGCAGGCGGTCCTTCGAGCACAATTGCGATGTCGGGTTGGACGCTTGCTGCGACTGTTCTCGCACCCCTCAAACCGACCTCTTCCTGAACACTGCCCGCACTGATAACGGTATTCGGATGCTCTTTAAGCTCCAGGAGTGTCTCAATTACAATCGCAACACCGACACGGTTATCAAACGCTTTCGCGGAAAACAATTTACTATTTTTCAACGACAGAAACGGACCATACGGCGCGATTGGACACCCCGGGAGCACACCAAATTCTTCCATCGCTTGTTCCTGACTCTCCGCACCTACATCAATAAAGAGATCTTTCATGTCCACAACTTTATCGCGGGCACCAGCACTAAGCAGATGCGGTGGGGTAGAGCCAATGACTCCGGGAACTTTTCCCAACTTTGTTGTGATCGTAACACGTTGTGCTAACAGCGTATGTGCCCACCAGCCACCCACAGGTAGGAATTTGACATAGCCATCATCGGTCACATTTTGCACGATAAAACCGACTTCGTCCAGATGTGAATCGAGTAAGATCCGCGGATGTTCCGCACTGCCAGTACGCGTACAGAAAATACTACCGAGTCTGTCGGTTCCTATTGTACCAACACCTGAGAGTCTATCACGAAAGATCTCCCGCACCTCAGCTTCATGTCCCGGGATTCCATCTGCCTGTGTCAGTGATTCAAGTAGTTCAATTGATGTTTCATCCATTATTGCGTTCCTTCGGCAATTGTGCTATAATTTAGAGACATCATAGCACAGTTGATGTTTTGTGCCAAATTTTAAGTTATAGGTCATAGACAATAGAATTTATCCTATTCTTTATTTGGGTCAATAGGCATAAACATTAACAATATGGTTTCTTTTTAATTTGACATCAGGCTGCTTGCTACGCTATACTGAATTTAATGATTGCAGACACCAAAGCACACAATCCGTCACTCAGACACATATTAGGTATTTAACAAACATTCTTGTCTCACATCTGCTTGGTATACTCAAGGGGAAAATTCATGGCACAAACTAACTCACAAGATCCTAACCATGCAGGGATGCAAAAACACAGCACGGATAAGGAAATCTCTCTGCTGGCGATTATCCAAGAAGATTCGCAATTGCCAAAAAAAGAACAGCAGCGATACCAGCAGCTGTGGCGCAAGTGTGAAGATCAAATCTTAAGCGAAGATGAACTGATAGAGTATCAGACATTATTGAGTCAACTGGAAGCACGGAATCTGAAGCGTATTGAAGCACTCATGGCTCTGGCTCAGAGCAGAGGAAACACTTTAGGCAAGATTACTGCTGAATTCAGCTTAAAAGAAAAACACCTACCTACATAGAACTCCCAAAAGAAATAAATCGAAATCAACACCATACACGCGACTGAGGAGTAGCTCCTAAATGAACAAAACCCCTAAAATTCGGGTAGGCGTCATTGGAACTGGACGTATCGGCAGAATGCACATTGAACATCTCGCTCAGGGGACACCGGCAGCCGATCTCGTGGCACTTTGTAGTCTGGACCGTCCAAGTATGGATAGCCTCGCGAAACAGTTTAATGTCCCACAGACCACTGATGATTATACTGAACTACTAGCCGATCCGCAAATTGACGCCGTACTAATTACATCCGCTACTGATACGCATGTGGAAATCAGCCAGGAGGCCGCGAAAGCCAGTAAACATATCTTTTGTGAGAAACCGATTGCGTTAGACTTGAAACAGATTGATGAAACTTTGGCTATTGTGGAGAAGGCAGGGGTTAAGTTCCAGGTAGGCTTTCAGCGTAGGTTTGATGTCAGTTTCATGCATGTCCGCGAAGCAGTTGCCTCTGGAGAGATTGGTGTACCGCACATCCTGCGAATTACGAGTCGTGATCCAGCACCACCATCGATTGAATATATCAAGGTCTCCGGTGGCATTTTTCTTGACATGACTATTCACGATTTTGATATGGCACGCTATCTTATCGGGGATGAAGTTGTGGAGATTTATGCAACCGGGGATGTGCGGATAGAACCAGAAATCGGCGAGGCAGGAGACATTGATACCGCCGTTATCACCTTACGATTCAAAAATGGAGTTATCGCAACCATTGATAACAGTAGAGAGGCTATTTACGGTTACGATCAGCGTGTTGAGGTATTTGGCTCAAAGGGAATGGTTACGGTAGCAAATCCATTGATGGATACTGTGACCTTCAGCGGTAGTAAGGAGACTCGCGCTGGATTACCGCCGTACTTTTTTGTGGAACGCTATAAGCCAGCATATCTTTCGGAATTACAAGCGTTTTTTGCGTGCATTCAAGAGGATACACCACCGTCAGTTACGGGTGAGGACGGACGCGTGCCTGTTGTGATGGGATTGGCTGCGCTAAAGTCGCTTCGTGAAAACCGCCCAGTCCGCCTATCTGAGATCTCGTCTTAGGAATCGTGGAGCCGATCAATGACCACCAACTTCGCCGACTTCGATTTCAATCTCGTCTCGGCTTCTAATACGTTCAACGAGTCCATCTCGGATGTCTACAATCCTGTCAGAGACGTCAAGCATCTTCAGGTCGTGTGTGGCAGAAATTACAGTAACGCCCTGATCCTCATTTAACTGTTTAATCAAGTCAATAATTTCACGCCCTATAACGGTATCAAGATTCGCCGTCGGTTCATCGGCGAGGACAATACTTGGGTCATTGGCGAGAGCTCTGGCGATAGCGACGCGTTGTCGTTGACCACCCGACAGTTCATCAGGAAGGTGATACATCCGATCCCCCAAGCCTACCATATCCAGCAGCTGTTCCGCTTTCTCATTGCGTGCTTTTTCAGGGAGACCGGCAAAAATCATCGGTAGGGTTACATTTCCATGTGCGCTTCGGACAGGTAATAGGTTGTAACTCTGAAAAATATAACCCACCCGGTGGCACCGGAACGCTGCAATCTGTCTCTGGGAAAGTTGAGACATATTCTGTCCGTCAATATAAACTTGTCCTTCCGTAGGGGTATCGAGCGCGCCAATCATATTAAAGAGCGTAGATTTGCCAGAACCGGATGGTCCCATCAACGAGATGTACTCCCCGCGTTCAATCTCAATATTGATGCCATCCAAGGCACGGAGGACGTTTGAACCCATCCGATATTCTTTCACGACATCCTCAGTTTTCACAACGATATCAGCCATAACCTATTCCTTTTTCCCAATTTTTCTTCTCCAGTGGGATTGTAGATTCGAGACCCGGTCTTCTTTATGCAGCTTACAAGAAGCGAGTAATTGACCTATACCTCTGTCCGCATTGCCTCAGCAGGTGGAAGTTTTGCTGCGCGCCATGCCGGGAACGAGGAGCCAATCACAGCCAAAACCATACCGAGAAAACATCCTAACAAGATAACAACTATTACACCAAGTTGCATAGGTCCGTCCTCAGGCTGTGCTGGTAGCAAAGGGAAATAGAAAAACAGATCTAATCCATAGTCCTTAAGCCCCAAGAGAACTGCTCCCAATGTTCCAATAAGTGCGCCGATAAGGGCACCGGAAAACCCTTGGAACCCAGATTCAAGGAGAAATAGTCGAACAACGAATCCATCTAACGCGCCGAGACATTTCATTGTACCGATTTCGCGAAAGCGTTCCGTGACCGCCATTAACATCGAATTTGCAATTCCTACCACACAGACAATCAAGGACATAACAATCAGCCAAATATCTTTCGTGGAAATGCCTTTTTCTGTTGTCTCTTCAAAAGTGTTAATTGTCGATTGCCGTCCACTCTCCTGTAAGGCAAGCCCGATTTCGTTATTCGTCCATACTGAAACTAAAAATGCAATGCCCAGTGTAATGCCAGCGGTCGTGATAATCGAACGTCCAAAACGGATTTTCAAACTTTGAAAACTAATCCGTAGCGATTCGAGAAAAGGGAGATCAATCTGTTCTTCAATTGGTGTTCTCTGCTGCAACTCTCTGCCTCCTTAATTTGTATCTACTTGTCTATTGTACCAAATTTACAATTTAAAGTCAAATTTTTCATTCATGCAACTCATAGGTGTCTCATTTCCAGGTTCCTCTTTCGAGATGAAGACTCCAACCGTAAATCTTTCAATTAGACACAGAACTGTATCCAGATTATATAGGATTGACGCTTCAGGGTCTTGCTGCTACAATAGCTGGAAAGGTAGGCACAAACCGATGTTTCGATTCCTTCTCCTTTTTGCAGCACTACTGTTACTTACTGGTATACTATATTGGAGCACACCGATCTCCGCACACGACGCTTTTTATCCACACCATCGTGAAGACTTTGAAAACATGACGCGTCGGCGTGAACTCAGACGGACCGTTATCCTCAGCACTATCGCTTTTGTTGGTGTTGTGGGTGCAATAATCTATGTTGCGTTGCGAAAAAGTAGTACCGACGATAAAACAGAACAGATGGAAGCAAAAACTGTGCAGGAACGTTTGGAGCATGCTGCAAATAATGCTGCACAAGCCGCTCAACATGTTCTCAACACCAGCAACAATGTCGAAGAAGCGGTGGTAACCGCGCTCACAACTTACGCCGAAATTTCCGGTGTAGTATGGCGACAGCGTTCCTATGGAGAAATCAAAACTAAATCAATCCCATACCAAATCCGATGCAAAATTGGAAACGATGTTGTCACTCTCAGTATCAACGCCAGTGCCGTCCAAGTAAAGGCTGATCACTATTTCTCTAAAGCAGGTTTCGGTTCACAGGGTGGATCAAAAGGGGCAAGTGCAACTGCTGTACTGAAAATTAGAGGTGAGGAAACGGGATAGGATTTGATACGGAAACTTCAAGTTACGTTGTGAGTTGATTGATGAGCGACGCGCTATAACCGGCACCGAAACCGTTGTCAATGTTCACAACAGTGACGCCAGATGCACAACTATTTAGCATGCCTAATAGTGCAGCAAGACCACCAAAACTTGCGCCATAACCAATGCTCGTTGGCACTGCAATGACGGGGCAATTAACCAATCCACCGACTACGCTTGGCAGTGCTCCCTCCATACCCGCAACGACGATAATAACGCGGGCAGTCAGAAGTTTTTCATGATTGCCTATTAAGCGATGTAACCCTGCAACGCCGACATCATAAAGGCGTTCTGGTTGGTTTCCCATTATCTGCGCGGTTTCAGCAGCTTCCTCTGCTACGGGCAAGTCGGATGTCCCTGCAGAAACAACGAGGATCCCTGAAACACCTGCATCTTCAGACTGTGCGACGGTTATAGTTCGTCCAAGGGCGTTATAGCGCGCAGTAGGCTCAATTTCCTTTACGGCTTCATACATGTCTGGGGTAGCACGAGTTGCAAGAAGTGGATGTCCTGCCGCGAGGATACGCTCGCTAATCTGCTTCATATGTGCCACCGTCTTTCCTTCACAGAAAATGACTTCAGGAAATCCCGTGCGAAGTTGACGATGGTGATCAATTTTTGAAAACCCTAAATCTTCAAACGGAAGCGTACGGAGAGACTGTAGGGCGTCTTCTACATCAACCTGCCCATTTTTAACCTGTTCAAGTAGGACTTTTAATTTTTCGATTTCCATTTATTTAACAATAGAAGTTTCCCTATAATCTATCCAAAATCCGCTGCGCCTGTAAGCAGAGTAGGGCTATTCAGTTTTCGTTTTTTTTCGCTATTCTGGTCCAAAAGTCGCGAGCATGGGGAAACACCCAAGCAAAAACACTCGCTCCTACAGAAAGAAGTCAGGATTCAGAGATCGTCCTACTGGAAAACTAAGTGCCCCTGTAACCAGAGGAGCGGGCTTGACGCCCGCTCACTCTATAGTGTAAAAAACGCTTAGGCTTCTTCGGCAGCCTCATTATCGGCACTCTCTGGGTCGCCGACACCCGGAATGGAACCAGTGATCTTAGCGCGAACATCTGCGGAAACTTTACGTCCGGCTTCCACAGCACCCTTCACCTGTTCACCTGCTTCTTGGAGATGTCCTTTACCACTATCTACGATGCCTTGGACGCTCTCTCTACCTTGTTCCATAAGGTGTTGAGCACTGCGCCGCGCGCTATCAGAGGTCTGATGTGCGAATTCAACCGTCCGGTCTTTTGCCTCAATGGATTTATCGCGAATTTTCTGTCGGGTTTCCTTACCGGAACTCGGTGCGTAGAGCAGACTGATAACTGCGCCTGCCATAAAACCCGTGAAAAAGGCGAAAATCATTCCCAATCCGTTGTTCTGTCCATCGTTGCTCATTTTTCTATCCTTTCTATTAAATAATTAATTCTGTTCTGGTGCCATATATAACCTAAAACATGGCGTTAAAGTTTACGAGAATCAACAGAAAAGGTTTCAATTTTGATATTTCTTCTTCTCTCAGTGCAATTATTTTCTCATAACACTTCTATTACAATGCAAACACCATGTGGATTTAATATGGCGACCCTCGAACTTCATTCTATTAGTCATCACTTGATCCTTCAGACGCCCCTGTTTCTTCTTTCGGTTCCTCTGGTTCAGGCGATCGAGTAGCAGTAAAACTGTCCCATCCCGCCTTAACACCTTGCCACACGCTTACAATATCCGCCAATGAAACAGCCAACTGATTACGGAAAAAAGCTGCTTGTTCAATCGTCTGCCCAGAAAAACTCGTTACCTTTTGAACCAGTCCCTCAAGTTCTTGAATACTTTGATTCAAGGCACCGCTCATTTCTTGAATATTATGCACAGTGGGTTGAATTTCAGCCTCGCTAATCCCCTGCAAGGAAGCCGTCAAACCGTTTAGGTTCTGTAGCAATTCGGGTAATTCTTTGTTTACCTCTTTCACAGTCTTATCCACATCACCTATCAAGTCACCAAGTTCCTGATTGACGATACTTTCGGTAGAATTTAACGTGTTTCGGATGCTATTCAACGAATTGCGAAGACTTCCAACTGCCGCACATAAATAACCAGCGAGTGCCGTAAGTGCGAGTAGCAAAATACCAAGACTAAATTTCCAGAAAATTGAAGCAATAAAACTCCAATCCATAATTTCTCCTTCGTGTATATTGACCACATTTTCCTCTCATATCTGCTAAAGAGGTGTGGTGCCTACAAGCTCAAACTTCAATTTGTTTTTTGACGATTTCAGTCGCTGCGTCAATCGCAGCATTCACTTTGCTTGGATTCTTACCGCCCCCTTGTGCAAGTTCAGGGCGCCCGCCACCGCGACCATCCGCCAATTGGGTCAATTCAGAGATGATTTTACCTGCGTGCAAACCGCGATTCTTCACTAAGTCGGAGGTTACGCCGACTACAAATGCTATCCCGTCCCCTGTAACAGAGGCGAGTGCGACAACGCCAGACTCTAAGCGGTTTTTGAGTTCGTCAACGAGCTTCCGCAATCCATTTCTATCTGTGTCCGGCACGACAGAAGCGACAACCCGCACATCTTCTATTACCGTTGCGCCTTCGACTAACGTACTGACATTAGCAAGTGCCTGCTGTCCTTTCAGTTGTTGGAGTTGCTGTTCCAATTCCCGTTGCTCTTGTAACAACCGTCGAATCCGTTCAGAGACATCGGTCTTGGGCGTCTTCAGCAAATTCGCTACATCGGCAAGCAGAGCAGTATCACCTTGGACATCTGCTACTGCTGCTATACCTGTCAATGCTTCAACACGTCTGACCCCAGCAGCAATGCTGCTCTCACCCATCAGTTTCACGAAACCGAGTTCACCAGTTGCATCAACATGCGTGCCACCGCACAATTCAACACTATACTCTCCGGTTTGTACAACACGCACGATATCACCGTATTTGTCGCCAAAGAAGGCTAAAGCCCCTTTCGCTTTTGCCTCATCTAAAGGCATTTCACTTATAGCGAGAGAATCATTTCCACGAATTTTCTCGTTGATAAATCCCTCAATGTCGCGCAGTTGTTCCGACGAAACAGATTCGTAGTGTGAAAAGTCAAATCTGAGTCTACCGGCTTCAACAAGGGATCCGGCTTGACCGACATGTGTTCCGAGCACACGTCGCAGTCCACTGTGCAGGATATGCGTCGCGGTGTGGCTGACAGCAACAGCACTTCGGTGCCCGGTATCAATCTGTGCATGCACAGCGGTGTATGGTGTAATTTCACCTTCAAGCACTTTACACCTATGGACAACCAAATCGGCGGAAGGTTTAAGCGTGTCTTGTACTCTTAACTTTGCGCTTTGGTTTTCAATTGTGCCGACATCGCCGACCTGCCCACCAGACTCACCATAAAAGGGTGTACGATTTAGAAGGACAAATACCTCGTCCCCCTCTTGCGCGCTGGCTACTGACTCAGAATCGGCAATTAAAGCGACAATTTCAGACTCAACATTGTCTTGTGCGTAACCGACAAATTCAGTTTCTCCATGTTCTTTAAGGATTTCGGCGTAAACAGCGATTTCTTCATCTTTTGCGCCGCCTTTTGCCTCCCACGCGGCCCGTCCACGCGCCCGTTGCTCTTCCATACTGTGCTCAAAGCCAGCACCATCAACAGTAAATCCACGTTCACGTGCGAGCATCTGGGTCAAATCAAGGGGGAAACCGAACGTATCATACAACTCAAAGGCGCGCTTTCCATCGAGTTGGGTATCGTTTTTCTCTGTGAGGGTATCAAATGAATAATCAAGGAGTTCTAAACCGCGTTCAATCGTTTGATGGAAGCGATGCTCCTCACCTTGAATCGTTCGGGTAATAAATTCATGGCGCGGCAAAACATCAGGGAAAACATCACCGAGCAATTCGACGACATTATCAACGAGCCGATAAATGAAGGCTTCGTTCATATTCAATTTCTTGCCGTAAAGCACAGCACGTCGTAAAATTCGACGGATGACATAGCCGCGTCCCTCGTTAGATGGCATTACACCATCCCCGATTGCGAAGGTCAAACATCTAATATGGTCAGCAATAACCCGATGCGGTAATCCACGGTCATCATCAAAATAAGCGGTGTCTGTCATATCGGCAATTGTTGCTAAGAGTGGCGTGAACAGATCCGTCTTGTAGTTTGAGTCGACACCTTGCAATATGGAGGTAATCCGCTCGAAGCCCATGCCTGTATCCACATGCGTTGCAGGAAGGGGTTCAAGCGTGCCGCTTTCGTTCCGATTGTACTGAATGAATACAAGATTCCAGAATTCTAGGAACCGATCACTGGTGTTAGGACCAGCATCGGGGTCATTTGCGGTTTCGGGGAAGGCTTCCACACCCATGTCAACGAAGAGTTCGCTACAGGGACCACAGGGACCCGTCTCTCCCATTTCCCAAAAGTTATCCTTATCACAGCGACGGATACGTGAGAGTGGCAGATCGGTTTCTTGCAACCAGAATTTTTCCGCTTCGTCATCTTCAAGGTATACCGTTGCCCAGAGGCGTTCCTTGGGAATTTGCCAAAGTTCGGTCACCAATTCCCAAGCAAAAGCGATAGCTTCCTGCTTGTAATAATCGCCGAACGACCAGTTTCCGAGCATCTCAAAGAAGGTATGATGGCTTGGTGAGTAACCGACTTCTTCAAGGTCATTGTGTTTGCCGCTAACACGCAGACATTTTTGCGTATCAACGGCGCGCGTATACTCACGTTGTCCGATACCGAGAAACACATCTTTGAATTGGTTCATACCGGCATTGGTAAACAATAACGTCGGATCATCGGCGGGTATCAAAGACGCACTCGGGACAATTGTGTGTCCGTGTTTACGGAAGTATTCAAGAAAACTGGCTCTGATTTCATCTGATGTCATGTTTAGACTTTCTCCTGTTTTTTCTGTCCTTATTATAGTCTATCTTGAATAGAGAAGTCAAGGCAAAAATCTGGTTGGACAATTTTCATTAAATTTCTCTGATGCACTAAAAAATCTGTTCAAGTACCTGTCGTACAACTTCCGCTTCAAATCCACGCCGCGCCAGAAATCCGTGTAATCGACGTTTAGCGACATGCGTTGGTAACTGTCGATACTGCTTCATTCGTTTCAGTGCGATCTGAAATGCGAGAACAGCTTCGTCTTCGGTCTCTACCTGCGCCACAACTTGCTCTGCTGTTTCGCGATCAACTCCTCTGTCAAAAAGTTCATGTTTTAGTAAGGTCTTGCCTCGCGGATTTGATTTTTGCCTGCGAGCCACCCAATTCTCTGCGTACTTCCGGTCCCGAATATGTCCTGAATCAATCAACTCCTCAACAGCCGTCTCAACAGCTTCTTCCGAAAAACCTTCTCGTTCGAGCCGCTGCGCCATCCCACTTTTGGTATAGGTTTTTGACTTTACCGTAGGATGAGAATCCTCTACTTCATCCTCTGCATCGTCAGCCTTTTCTTCACGTAATAACCCCAGCGCGTAGTTTTTCGCGCGCATCACCTCATCTGCAGCGATCAACTTCTCGATAACTACGGGTTCAATCTGTAAACCGATGCGTAACCCAAAATTTTCAACTAAAATAGCATGAATTACAACAAACGGTTCACCATCCAGAAAGAGTTGGCAATGTGAGGGTAATTCAGGAACTGCCTGAATATCCGTAATTTGCTGTCTCATGTCTTTCTGCTGTTATAAGAAGAACGCTGTCCATAGGAATGTGAAGTGGTAGTGAGCGCGAGGTTCAAAGGTTATCGCTTGAAAGTCTGTATTATGAAGACCTCGCGCTTCAACGGGAGGGTATATTCGCTACAACAAAAGGTTATAGCATTTATTCACCGTTGCTCCTGCCTGCCCAGAGTGCTCCGCGCTGCAGAAGTGTTCCAAACATCTCGTGCTGACAGGCTGCTGCATCATGACCGAGTGCGAGGTAGAAAACTTTGCCTTCACCCCAATTCTTTGTCCATGCAACGGGTGCTGCAGCACCTTGCCACAACGCTGATGCAAGCACATGATTCCGAGGATCGTAGTCAAGGATGTATTGTTCATCTGTCACGACAAACTCATCAAGTCCTTCGGTGATCGCGTGTTCGCTATCGACGATGCTGACTTGGTAGTCGCGGTAGCGCGGATGTGTAACAAAATAGCCACCTACCATTGAACGATACTCCGGACATCCACGGAACGAATCCGCCGCCGAGTGAACACCGACGTAGCCTTTCCCCGAAGCGACATGGTTGAGTAGACCGTTCTTCTGCGCGTCCGAAATTTCTCCTATCGTATAGTAGAAGACAACGAGATCATAGGGATCCAAATTTGGTGAGACAAGAGCATCTAAGTCTTCCTCTACTCTGGTAATCTCAAATTCATCTCCCTGTGAAAGCACTTTCACGATTTCGTCGCTACATCCTTTCCAATCATGGATTGCGCCACCTGCAAAAACGAGTGTGTTAATTTTTCCCATTAGTAAGCCTCCTTGTTATGTAATACCCGCTATTATATCACACGTGCAGAAATAGGGCAATTTTTTTTGATGAATTTGTGTGACACAGGGTCTTGTGGTATAATGATATAGCAATTAGATCAGGGGTTCGCACAACTACGAAAAAAGCCTTAATTCTCACCAGAAAGGAATCTACATGCCGAAAAAAATTGCCATCTTTCCTGCCAGTTTTGATCCCGTCACGAACGGGCATGTTGATCTTATCGATCGAATTTGCAATCTCGGTATTTTTGACGAACTCATAGTGGCTATCGGTGTTAACCCTGCTAAGCCGGCGCGTTTCACGCTTGAGGAACGTACTGAGATGCTTGAAATTGTCATTGGCCCGTATCCGCAAGCGTCCATTGCTGGATACACTGGATTAACGGTGCATTACGCGCAGAGACGCGGCGCGTGCGCTATCATCCGCGGGTTACGTGAAATCTCAGATTTTGAATGGGAATTCAAGATGGCACGGATGAACCAGCAGATTGCGCCGGATATTGATACCCTCTTTATGATGGCTAACACTCAGTACGCACATATTAGCTCAACGCTGGTGATGGAGGTCGTGCAGATGGCACAGCGGAAGATAAAGGAGGAGAAGTTACAGGAGATGGTGCCAGAAATCGTGGTCGAATTTATCAAGAAGAAATTTGAAGTGCTGTAAGTTGTGGGTGGAGTTAGAAAAGTTACGGGAGCGGTTAGAAACCGCGCCTACCATTGGTAAGTAACCTCTAAAATCGATTGTCCAGAGTTAAACCTACATTGAAACCTGGAGAATTTATACCGGAACCGTGCTGACGATACCGCCGATTAAGTAGATTATCAAGTGACAGGGTCAAACGTGTGTAATCAAAGAGCTTAACACCGCCACGAATGTTGAGGGTCCACCATGCTGGCGTCCCAGCATCTATTGCGGCACCATTGGTGTCAAATTTAACTTCCGCCGGATCGCGCGTTGAGCCCTGTATCCGCGGGTCGCGGATGTCGCTCCGATTCAGTCGCCTCTGTTCTGCTGCACCTCTCACAAAGAACGTCGCCCAAAACTGCGTGTGCCTCGGTTCCCACTGGATTCCAAAGATTCCGTTCAATGGAGGTTCTCTACGCGTACGTGCTTCCCAAGGCTTCGCAGGATCTGGTGCCTCACCGTTAATCTTGAGGACTTGCCCGCGTATCAATGCTGCATTACCATAGACCGACCAATCGGAATGCATTGGGATTAGCCCTGCTAATTCAATGCCTTGAAATTGCACTTCATCAACGTTGTCAAATACGAGTACATCAATATCCTTATATTCAGTAATCAGATCTTGATGGAGTTGGGGTAATGTTTCACCTGTGTAAGCTTCTTGGACAGGTCTGCGTGCAACTAAACCGTTGACCCGACTGTGAAATAACGTTAGAGCACCCCGGAAGTAGGAATGTCTCGCTCTGAGTCCGCTCTCAACCGTCCATGAGGTTTCAGGACCCAAATCGGGACTGGGCGCAGTAACGCCTTCATTGGTAACCTCTACTGCGGTTGTATCATTTAGAGAGGGCGCGCGAAATGCGGTTCCAAAACTACTGACAAAGTTTAGAGAATCTGTAAGCCCGATAACGATCCCAGCACTACCGGTTAAACTGCTATCGAATTCATTGAATTTATCGAAACTGGGATCACGCAAACTGAGGTCAGCATTTGTTTGATAAAGGGTTGCACGACCCCCGATGGTCAGTTCTACCCGCTCGTGGATCATGATTTCATCTTGGAGGAACAAACTTGCATCCCAGAATTGAGAACCGTTAATGAAACGCCCAAGATTTTCATCAACATCTTCCTTGCGCGTCTTGATATCTGTTTTGATGGTCCGACTCTGCAGCATATCAAAGTAGAATTCTCCACCACCGACCAAGCGTTGCCGAGGAAGAATCGTGCTGATTACTTGCGCGCTCAAGCCGATGGTGTTAACCGTATCATACCGCTGCCGTCGAGATGTTGAATTGAGCTTCAGTTCGTTTCGTCCCTCTTTTTGGCGATGATAAGACGCCGTCAGGCGTACCGTGTCGATGCTACTTGCTATTGGATTCACTATATAATTGGCATAAACGAGATCCCGATTTTGCGGTTCAAAATAGAATTCGTCAAACTCCCGTGGGGCGATTTTATCATAGCGTGGTGTTTGCGGTTGCCTCCACATCTGGTAGGCAACGTTGACAGTACTCGTATCGCTGAGCTGATACGCAATTTTTGCGTCGGCATCATAGGCTTTCCAACCCAGCGGACCTTCTTCGTCAATGAGCCATCTCTCAGGCGGCGTCGCTGGCATCTCATCAAAGAGTTCCACGCCACTTGGTTTCTCGTTTACTATTTCAAACTTCCGATTTTTGTAGTGGAGGTCGTATCCACTTCCAGAGGTTATATTACCGTAGGATCGCATGCCACCGCCAGCAATGAATCCAAAACGTCCTTTGTTCCCCGTCATCTCTAACCTACCAAGCCGTTCCTGAGTAGCCGTCGCGTAGCGGGCAAGTAGTCGTGGATGGATATTCCAAGTTTCTTGTGATGGGTCAAGCGGCACCTCTTTGGTAAACATGCTGATAACACCACCCATCGCGCCGCTTCCATATAGCATGGAACTTGAGCCGAGTAGCACCTCTGCTCGCTCTAAGGTTTCCGGTGCCAGGGTTGCGGCGTATTGGTTCGGTCCTGAACGAAATGTTGAATTATTGAGGCGAACCCAGTCAACTTGTATTACGGTCTGGTAGCCAGTCAAGCCCCGGAGTAATGGAGAACCTTGCCCTACCGTCGTCTGCTGTGCCTCAACGCCGACTGCATCACGCAGTAGATTGGATGCGATGTCCGCGTTGGTCTGTTCCAACTGTTTTAAATTGAGGACGGTGATAGTATTAGGCGTTTTGAAAGGGTCCTTCTCGGCACGTGTGGCTGTAACCGTTATTTCCTCAAGAGTGACAGCTTCCTCACTACTTTCTCTATCGCTTTCCGCGCCCATCTGTGGCACCCAACCCACTAATAGACTTAAACTTATGAGAAAAAAAAGATAACTTAATTTTTGCACTGCGCATTCTCCTTCAAATCCACTTTTCTGGATGTCTGGTAGGCATCCTACAATATCTGATCCCTGCTTTATCATAACCGTAGCAAATTGCGTGCCAACTGTAATTCGGCTTAAAACAGGTGAATTTCGATTTATCTTTTTCATAATTTGTTCAGTGCTGTTCATTTATTGGACACTTCCGCTCACTCACTGAGGTATTTTCAAATAATGTGAAGTTGGTAATTGGTGATTAGCGATTAGTAATTAGCAGTTAGGTGTGGCAGTTACCATTGCTATGTTATATCAAAATTGGAGGATATAGAAGTCGCGAGCATGGGAAAATACCCAAGCAAAAACACTCGCTCCTACAGGAAGAAGTTGGGCATGAGGATCCATCCTAATTTCAGAGTGTTCAGAGTAAAATCGGAAAATGATAAATTGGGAAAGAGACTACGAACCCATACACTGACTGGGTTTTTCTGGCTTTAGGGAAAAGTTGTTGTGAAAGTTACTCTGAAAATATGGGTGTTGGTGATTGGGTCTGGAGGGGCTGAATGCACGTCGCATTTTAGCGAGTACGCCGCAAATTGTGGGGTTTTTGTGCTTATAAGTGGGGTATATTGTAAAAGTGCACAGCACTATGACTGTCATAGTGCTGTTGAAAGTGACACTCAAAGTGCTACTGAAAGTGACACACTGTGTCAGTGAAAGTGTCTGGAAAGTGCGCTTGTTTATTTTTTATTTTGTCTGAACCAAGATTTACAGGATTTTTAGGATTTGCAGAATTATATGCTGATGTCGATTGATGAAGGTATCCCGAACAAGTTCGGGCATCCATTCGGGCATCCGGATGTAAATTATTAGAAAGCTGAACTATTCTACTCAGAGGCACGCAAACTAAAAGTTTACGGTACAAGTGCTCTTTCTCGAACTCACATTTCTTTATCAAATTGCCGATTTTCTACATGTGAAAAGAGTCATGATATATTATATTATTTTTATTAACTTATGTCAAGTTAAATTTAAAATGTTACTTATCTAATGTGGGTTTGACTTTAGGATGTCCATTTGCATCTCTATTATCGAGTTCAAGTTTAAATAAGCATTTTTACACAATATATCTCGCATTTTGGATCAGAAATTAACGCTTGCACTTTTATTATAGGTTGTGATAGGTTATGCACCAAGATTTAAGTACGGGAGCGATATACAATTGTCAAAACAGAAACTAAATTTTGCCTTCATCGGATGTGGTGGTAACGCCCGTGGACACGGACGGAGCGTATCAAGTGTTGAAGATGTAGAGATTGTTGCCCTTGCGGATCCGAGTGGAAGTTCACTCGATGCCTTCAAGGAAAACGTTGGTTTAGACGCATCTCTGCCTACCTATTCGGATCACGTTGAGATGCTGGCTGCTGCGAAGCCTGATGCTGTTGTCATTAGCTCACCGCACGGTCTGCATTTCCAGCACATCATGGACGCACTTGATGCAGGATGCCATGTGCACACGGAAAAACCGATGGTCTGCACCGTGGATCACGCTAAACAGGTGATCGCAAAAGTGGAAGAGACCGGCTTGCACCTGATGATCGGCTACCAACGCCATCTGAGTCCGACCTATCAATACTGCCGCAATATAGTCCAGAGTGGTGAATTGGGTCGCGTGAACTTTGTGTCGGCGCATCAATCGCAGAACTGGTATCGAAATCAGCAGGGGAAGTGGCGACAAGATCCATTTCTTGGCGGCGGTGGACAATTGAACGACTCAGGGAGCCATCTGATTGACATTCTCCTTTGGGTATTGGAAGCGAGTCCTGACACCGTTTTCGCGATGATAGACAACTTGGACATTGAAGTAGATGTTCTCACGGCGATGTCAATCAAGTTTGATACGGGCGCCTTGTGTAATATTAGCATTGTCGGACACGCTTTTGGAGGCGTTCGAGAAGATTTTTCTATCTGGCTTGAGGAAGGCGCGCTTTATCTTCGCGCAGGTCAACTCTATCGCCAAGGACGGGAAGGTAATCCGGAACTTGTCGACGCGTCTGAAATGCCGGCATCAGGTAACAAGGATGTCACCTTTATTGAGCTTATCCGAGGTGAACGGACAGATAATCCGATCGGTGTCGAGAACGGATTACGTGTTATTCAATTAACTGAAGCTGCGTGGCAGTCCGCAGAACTCGGCAGACCTGTTAAAGTGGACTTGCGTTAAATTAATACAACAGCTTCTCCAGACTCGAAAAGCAGGCCTTACAAGAAAATCCACGGTTTACATGGCGAACTGTTAAAAATGCTTGATGTTCAAAACCTGTCCAAATCCTTTGACCAGAAACCGTTCCTCACGGAACTTACGTTTCAGGTGGCAGCTGGGGAGTGTCTCGTGCTACTTGGCAGAAATGGGGCAGGTAAGACACTCCTGCTCAACATTTTAGCAACGTTAGCGGAACCAACATCGGGTAGCGTCTCTATCAACGGGATCGATGCATTTGCGAACCTGAGACAGGTGCGTTCATCTATCGGATATATCCCCGTTGCTTTTGAAGGGTATTCTGAGTTATCCGTTACCGATTACCTCAAGTTTTTCGCCGCTGCATATAAATTGGACAAACGCGAACGTGATGCTGCAATCAACGCAGCGCTTGAGTTAATGGATATTGAAAATCTACGCGACACCAAAATCGGTATCCTATCAACAGGAGAACGGCAGCGACTATTGTTCGCTAAAACCTTCCTGCACGAACCGCAGTTATGGTTGCTTGATGAACCGCTCACGCCGCTTGATTCGGGTGGGCAGATCGAGATGGTAGCATTGCTTGAAGAACTTCGAGCGATGGGAAAAACCATTGTACTTGCTACCAACCGCCTTGAGGATGTCCATAGGTTGTGCAATACAGATTCGCAAGATGGAAAATTCATTGGAATTCTGCGTGATGGACGGTTCGCAGCGTTCAAAACGTTTTGTGAGCTGCGCGAGGAGATCACCGAAGTCGATACCGTAGAAACATCCTCGTTAGATTGGTTCCATAATTTTTTTCTGGAGGTTACAAAACCGTAATGTCAGATATAGGAAAATTTTTTCACGAAAACGGGTATTACTTCGCCAAGGGTGTCTATTCAGTTGAAGAAATCACGGCGATGGAAAACGACTTCGATCGCGTGGTGGATCAGCTTCTTAAAAGCGACGAGAACGTGAACGCCCGTTGGGGTGGTAGATTGATGGATGCCCTTGATGGTGGTGAATCCGTTATTATCCATACCCATAATATTCAGAGTTTCTCTGGCGTTTGGATGCAAGCGTTCATGCAGGAAAGGTTTCTTGATGTCACTGAAGCCATTCTCGGACCAGATATAATGCTTCACCATTCCAAACTTTTCTGTAAGCCGCCGGAGACAGGCTCTCCTTTCCCAATGCACCAAGATTGGCAGTATTTTCCCTCTGTCAAAGACACAATGATAGCGGCTATGATCTACGTTTCAGAAGCTACCGATGAGATGGGTTGTGTTCGCGTTTATCCCGGCTCTCACAAGCAGCTGGGACGCACCGACGGCATGATGGGAAGTGGTGCTAACGCTGAGGTTACGGAGCGATACCCGATTGAGAAGGCAACCGTTTTAGAAGCGGAACCGGGAGATGTCCTTTTCTTTAGCTACTTCACGCTACACGGTTCGATGCCGAACCATTCCAACAAAACCCGAAAAAGTGTTCTGGTTCAGATGCATGCTGGTGATGATGAGATCGAAGCCGAAAACCGCCATACCAACGTCAAACTGGTTCTTCGTGGCTGGAATCATCTGGCAACCCGCTCTTCTGTGGGAAGGATTATATGATTTTATACAGCACACCCTTCAAAAAGGAGAATTAAATGATTAGAGTCGCAAAGATTAGCATGGCACACGTCCACGCTGGTGGCTACGCCCGAAAAATTAACGAAAACCCTGAAACTGAACTCGTCGCTGTCTGGGATGAAGAGGACTTTGACCATGGCGGGGGCGGTAGAGAGGCAGCGGAACAATATGAAGTTCCATTTTATACCGATCTGGATGAAGTCCTTAGTCGTGACGACGTAGACGCAGTCGCTGTTGATGCGATCACGTCTGATCATCCGCGCGTGATGATCGCCGCTGCTGAAGCTGGGAAACACATCTTTACCGAGAAGGCCCTTGCCATTACTGTTGCGGAGTGCGATCCAATCATCGAAGCCGTTGAGAAAGCCGGTGTAAAGTTCATGATTTCGCTGCCTTCGCGGGCTAACCCCGAAATCCTATTTGCGAAAAAGGCGATTGACGATGGACTGCTTGGAGACATTACATTTGGTAGGGGACGGATTGCACATTCTGCCGCGCTGGACAGTTGGTTCAGTGGTACAAGCGCATGGTTCGCAGATCCTGAGCGCGCCGGTGGCGGTGCACTTTTCGACTTGGGATGTCATCGTGTCGATGTTATCCGGTGGTTGATGGGTGAACCTAAAAGTGCTATCGCTAAAATTAACAATTTCACTGGTAATTTCCCGATTGATGATAACAGCGTATCAGTTGTTGAATTCGCAAATAAGGCACTCGGCGTGATTGATGTTGCATGGACACATCGTTCGGGTCCGAACATGCTTGAGATTTTCGGGACTGAGGGTTCATTCGCTGCGGGACACGGTGAGATGCATTTTGAGACCCGCAAACTTTCTGATGAAGAAAAAGCAGAATATATCGCCAATGCCCCGGAAGCACCACCTGAACCGATACAACAGTGGATTAACGCTATTCTTCGCGATGAACCGATGACGATTACTATCCAAGATGGACGCAACCTCACAGAGTTGATGCAAGCGTTCTATATGTCCTCTGAACAGGGAAAGTCAATTGATTTTCCGCTTTAAAGTAGCAGTCAGCAGTCAGCAGTCGGTTTCCAGAGATCGTTGTATTTGAAGACAATGGTGGCATCCGCACAATAATCTACCGAAATCTGAAAACTGATAGCCGACAGCTGACAGCCAATAATTGAGGTTTATTATGCGAGACTACCAACCTATTTCACTTTCTGGTTTGTGTAATGTCGGTCCAGAAGTTATCGGTGCGGACGCAACGCCGAGTGTTGGGTCACAGACGTTCCACGGGCTTCCTTTTGAAATCGCTGAAGGTGCATCCTGTTTTTTGGGCTTCGGCGAAGGGGTTAATAGCGATTCCATCCAAGTTTCTGTCAACGAAGACCCAAAGCGAGTTATCTTTGTACATCGCTTGCTTGAGTCGCGCATACCTGAAGGCGAACCGATAGCCAGATTAATCGCCAATTATGTATTCCATTACACTGACGGTGAAACGGTCAGTGTGCCGATTCGTGAACGCTTTGAGATTGGCGGCGTTCCGCAAGGATGGGGACAACAGACATTCCTCGCCATACCTGACCGACAAGAAGGTTTATTACCTCGGCATGAAGGGGCATGGGGTTCAGCGGGTAACCGACAAACTGAGGCAACCCAAGGGACGCCGCGCGACTACTATTTGTGGGTGTGGAAAAATCCGAGGGATGGCGTTGAAATAGCATCAATTGAGATTCAACCACAGGAACGACGATTTATTGTTGCAGCAATCACGCTTGGTTACCTCGACGAAAGTCCGATACCGCGTCGTCCTCGTCGGGAAGTCAAAATCACGCTTCCTCAATCTGATGATGCTGATAAACCTTTTGACATAGAAGTCAACGTTGACCGTGGCTCAGCAACCTACCCTTATCCGTTGCCGGAAAATGCTCCCGATGCCTTTATTAACGACGATTTCAAAGGCTGGGGTGAATCCCAAAACGACAAGAGTAGCCCTGCGTACACTGAGGTATCTGCTACTCCATCGGCTACTGTTGAAGTCAAGAACCACGGTGAAACCCTCGGCAGCGTCAACTGGGGTGAAGTCCAAGAAAAGGGAAGTGTTCAACCCAACGAACGCGTCAAGGTGGAGGTCATCGACTCTGGCAGGAACTGGGTGCATACCACAGTGATTGATGAAGATACAGGCAAACCCGTGCCGTGTCGTATCCATTTCCGTTCCCCGCACGGTGTGCCGTACGCGCCACACGGACATCACGCTCACGTCAACTCAAACAACGGCACATGGCACATAGATGTCGGTGGTGATGTACGACTCGGACAGATTAGTTATGCCTATATTGACGGCACGTGTCAAGGATGGCTGCCTCGCGGGGATGTTATTGTTGATGTTGCCCGCGGCTTTGAATACACACCACTACGGACGACCGTGAATATAAAACCCGGGCAACGCGAGTTGACGCTGCGGATAAAACGGTGGTGTGATATGAACGCTGAACGTTATTTCAGCGGCGATACGCACGTCCATTTCTTGTCTACACAAGGTGCACACACTGAAGCACAAGGTGAAGACCTCGGCGTCGTGAATCTTCTTCTTTCACAGTGGGGGCATCTCTTCACGAATACAGAGGAGTTCATCGGTAGACCCACGACATCCGCCGACGGACGAAGCATCGTCTATGCGACCCAAGAGAACCGTCAGCATCTCCTCGGTCATCTTACACTTCTCGGTTTAAAGGAACAGGTCGCGCCGTGGTGTTCTGATGGACCTGGAGAAGCCGAACTCGGTGGAAATATGGAGGTCACACTCTCCCACTGGGCAGATGCCTGTCATGCACAAGGTGGGACTGTTGTCTTACCGCATATTCCGAATCCGAACTGCGAACCAGCGACACTGATTGCCACTGGACGGGTAGATGCCGTTGAGTATCTTACCAATGCCATGTATGGACATATTGAGTATTACCGTTATCTTAACTGTGGCTATAAATTGCCTCTCGTGGGTGGGACAGATAAGATGAGTAGTGATGTACCAGTAGGCGTTTATCGCACATACGTCCACATTCCCGATGATGAGGAATTCAATTACGATAACTGGTGTAAATACATGAGTGCTGGTAACACTTTCCTGAGTGGCGGTCCCATGATCGGTCTCACCGTTGACGGGCAACCGATTGGTAGCACGATCAACCTTCCCGGTAATGGCGGCACTGTCGAGGTGGAAGCCTCTGCGGATTCCATTTTCCCGATCCATACGCTGCAGATTATTCAGGCAGGACAGGTGGTTGCTTCCACTGAGGACAAAGAGGGTAAATCGCATTTACGCCTGAAAGCCAACCTGAAGGTGGATAAGCACTCTTGGATTGCTGCGCGATGTGGCGGACCTAACTATGCGGAAGCCATTCCACATCACGATGGCTGGGGACGGGGCATTATTGCCCACACCTCACCCGTCTATATTGCTGTCGGCGGTGAGTGGTGGATGTTCGATCCAGAAACGGCAAACTACATGTTGACTCTGATTGAGGGTGGGCTGTCCTATATCCAGCAAACGGCACGCCACCACGAACACGGGACTGTGACGCACCATCACGGTGAGGATGATCACTTGGAATTCCTCTCTCGTCCGTTCCAAGAAGCACGAGAAGCAATTCACCGTCGGATGCACCAATTGGGGATTCCGCATTAATAGCCTGTTTTCGGTTTACGGTACACGGCGTGTGCCTATTACTTTAAAAAAGGACTTACGCACATTAGTCGTATTTTGTGAGAAATCTTTATTTTCTTCTATTTAACCCCCTAAATCCCCCTTATCAGGGGGACTTTAAGAAGAATGCGTAAATCCTAAAGGAGACAAGCATGCCAAAAGAATTAGTTGCGGTTGCTCCTCGGCAACCTGTTTTGAGAGAATACGAGGATGGACCTGTTCCAGCAGACAGTGTCCGCGTTCAAGTCGAATTCGGTGCCCCCAAACGCGGTACGGAACTGACGGCGTACTACGGATACAACAACCCAAATTTTCCACTGGGACTTGGGAATATGTGCGTTGGGAAAATTATTGAAATCGGCGACGACGTTGAAGGTTTCGAGATTGGGGAACGCGTTACGAGTCACGGGCATCTCAAAGAGACACACACGTGGAATGCAAGTCGACTTCTTAAGCTGCACGATCAGATGACATGGAAGGAAGCGGTCTGTTACGATCCAGCACATTTCGCGATGTCTGCTATTCGTGATGGAAAGGTACGTGTTGGCGAACGAGTGGCTGTGTTTGGACTTGGTGCGATTGGATTGATGACGGTACAGATGGCGCGGATCGCTGGGGCTGACTTCGTTGCAGCTGTAGATCCGCTTGAAAGACGGCGGAAAGTCGCTGAAAAGACCGGGGCGGAGCTTGTCATCGACCCACTTGCCTGCAATACTGGCGAAGTGCTCAAAGAAGCGACTGGTGGGCTTGGCGTTGATGTGGCTGTAGAAACGAGTGCGATCTACGAAGCACTTGATGATGCGCTTCGCAGCGTCACTTTTGAAGGGACAATCGTCTATGCTGGACGGGCGAAAGCATGTACAGGTGGACTTGACCTTGGTGCTGTCGCACACGTCAACATTCCGAACATAATCTTTGCACGCGCCAACAGCGATCCGAACCGCGATCATCCGCGTTGGAATTTCAAACGTATTGTTGATACCTGCTGGAAATGGCTTGCAGATGGTCGATTTGACTGCGAAGAGGTCGTTGACCCAGTTGTGCCGTTTGAGGATTCAGTTGAAGCCTATATAGAGATGGACAATCACCCTGAACGGAGCGTTAAATTGGGTGTTTCCTTTGGTTGAAGAGTCTACGGCAGTCATACAGAAACAGCCGGTTTGCTGTGGACTACTGATTGGCAATCAAAAAGATACCGATTACCATCACAACAGCGGCGATAAATCGGCGTTTTGTATAAGTTTCTTTCAAGGCGTATCCACCGAGCAAAACAACGAAAATGACAGAACACTGCCGAACGGCGGTCACATAGCTAACCTTTTCTGTCATCAAGACGTAGAGAATAAGCGAATAGGATACCAACGAGAGTACAACGATAGCAAGTGCCCGTTTCCATTCTATTCGTCCAATCTCTGCAATCCGCTGATGTGGAAACCGAGCGAGGCAGGACAATCCGTAAAGAACTTGCGAGATACTGTTCTCCATTAAATAGTAGGTCACGGCTCGCCATAAGGGTGCATCCGTTGAATAGCGATGAAATTCAGACATCCCTTGCTTGTCTATCAATGAGTATCCAATGACGCTTGCCAGTGTGGCATACGCCCAAAGTGCATCGGGTTCGCGAAGGAATCGAAAGAACGCTTTGAACTGGATGCGCTCTTCGCGTTGTTGATAAAATAGTATGGAGACCATTACACATACGATACCTATCAAGCCTTGCGCGGAAATTCGTTCCTTTAGGAAAAGAAAGGCAAAGAGTGGCAGGAAAGCTGGAGCGGCGCGCGTAATAGGATAAACAAATGAAATCTCGCCAACGGTATAGGCGTGCGTTAAAGATAGCTTGTATAACACATGGATGAAGGCGGAGCCAGCAATATAGATCCATACCGGTTTTGGAATTCCCGGTTCCTTGATACTAAATGCCACACAGGCAATTGCTATCGTGTAAAATCCACACCAAAAAAAGAGAATTCGTGTATCTCTACTGGATTTGCCGTAGAAATTCCATAAGGCGTGGCAAAATGCTGACAGCAGAACTAAAGCGATTGAAGTAAGAGCCATATACCCCTCGTTATTTGTAGCCAACGATCTTGTGTCGTTCTTTTTCTAACCCCACAGGAGGTTAATTATGTTCAAAAAACCGAAAAAACACCAGCGTTTTATTCTATTTGGGCTTGTCTTTGGCATACTTGCCCTCACATCAACTGTTACCCTCACACAAGAATCGTGGTTCCCTTCTGAATGGGGTGCTGATGATCGGCGGGGTGCTGTCAACCGACTAACGCCTGAGAAAGTATTGGAAGCGGCGAGTTTGATTAAAACCGGTGAGGTCTATCAACTCGGCAGAGTCTATGAAAGTGGTATCCCCGTCTTTGGAACGCGGCATTATAGCTTGCGAATTCCGGCGATGTCAGGTCCGCTTGGTGAAAATAAAACAACGTGGTTTGAAGAAATCTTCAGTGGCGAGATCGGTCAAATTGGCACGCAATTTGATGGACTCGGTCACATCGGTATCGGTGACCTCTACTACAACGGGTTGAACCAGCGCGATTTTGCCAAAGCCGAAGGTCTCACGGAACTCGGTGTTGAGAATGTAGGACCGATTGTGACGCGCGGTGTCCTCATTGATGTCGCTGGTTATAAAGGCGTTGAGCATCTCAGCGATAGTTACGAAATCACGCGCGCCGATCTGGAGGGTGCTCTGAAAAAGCAAGGGGTCCAAATTACACCCGGCGATGTCGTCATCATTCACACTGGTTGGGGTAAGTTCTGGATGACGGATAATGATCGCTATGGAGCCACAGAACCCGGCATCGGAATGGAGGCGGGACAATACCTCGTTGACCAGAAGATTGTGATGTTATGTTCCGATAACTGGGGAATTGAAGTCGTTCCGAACCCTGACGAATCATTAGCGTTTCCAGTGCATCAATTGTTTATTGTCAAACACGGCATCTACAATCTTGAGAACATTATCACGGAGGAGTTAGCGGCGGCGAAGGTTTACGAATTTGCTTTCAGTTTTGCGCCGCTTCGCCTTAAGGGTGCGACGGGTTCTCCTGGCAATCCGATCGCCATTCGATAATTAATGTAAAGCAAAGACAAATTGTGCCGCGTGTGGGCAAAATTTAGTCTAATCCCAGACTAAATCCAGTCTATTCACAGGCTAAATCTGGACGTCCGCGACAGGGACATCTTTTTTCATTTATCCCGAACAAGTTCGGGCGTCCAGATATAAATTATTAGAAAACTGAATGAACCTACCCAGAAGTATTGCAAACTAACAGTTTACGGTACAAGTTTTCTTTCTCGAACTCACGTTTTTTCCTATCTGCCTCTGCCCAAATCCGTGCAGTTATCTCCTTATTTGCCCTATTTTGTGCAGTCGAAACTTACGTTTCGCCACTGAATCCACTATATTTCCCGTTCTGTCCCCTATTTTAAATTTGGCATGGAAATTGCTTATTTAGTAACAGAAAAGCAATGCGAATCTGGTTGATTGCGTACAATAGGAGAGAAGGAAGGGATTTGAAAATGAACAGATTTTTATTACTTTTGCCTCTTGTGTTTATCGCAAGCATTTTACTGGTAGGGTGTACGGCACCTGCACATTTGGTGAACAAATCCGAACCTACACAAGATGAGAAAATGCAGCAAACTATATCCGTATGGAAGGACACGCACATTTCAAAGGCGATTCAGAAGTGGGGATCACCGGATGAAATTAGCGATAATGGAACAGGTTGGCACACTTATATTTGGGAAATACCTGTACATGGTTTTATAGCCAAGCAAGAAAGCCGGGCGCGGGGGTTCCAGCTTCGACAAGACCACGAGATTCATCCCCGACGTCGTCCCGGTGGCATGCGGGCAGTAGGTGGAAGATACATATCAACCGGTTACACCTACCAACTCACGTTTTATGCGCGTCCAAACGGGACAATTTACAAAACCGATATAAAAGAGAATTATGATTCGGCAAGTGAATTCAAGTGGAAGTAGAGCGAGTTGCCTTAAGAAGACAGGACTTCACGAAATAAAATGATTAAAATACCTACAATTTCCATCGCATCACATCGTGTCACGCGACTCATTATCGGCGGTAATCCGTATAGTGGCATCTCGCATCGCTCTCCAGAAGCATCGAAAGCTATGGAAGATTACTATACGACGATCCAAATTATGATGGATCTCCGTCAGGCAGAGAAGAATGGAATTAACACTGTCCTCGCTCGCGCCGATAGACATATTATGCGAACTCTCAACGAATACTGGAACGCGGGCGGCACAATTCAGTGGATTGCGCAGACCCCTAAAGATACAGAATACGCAGATCTCAATGAATATTTAGGGATTATTGCGCGCTATAAACCGATTGCTATTTACCATCACGGTGGTACGACCGATAAATTGTATGCCGAAGGACGCCTCGATTCATTGCGCGAAAGTCTGAAATACATCCGCGATCTCGGCTGTGCGGTTGGACTCGGCACGCACGATCCTCAGATCCTCAAGTACTGTTATTCCGAAGGATACGATGTTGACTTTTATGTCTGTGCGTTGTATAATCACACAACACATAGAGAGTTGTATCTGCCAAACGATCGCTATGCAGCATTTGCAGCGATACAAGCAATACCGATGCCGATCATTGCTATAAAGGTATTAGCGGCTGGTAGAAACGAGCCTCGTGAAGCCTTTCAACTCGCCCTTGAAAATATCAAACCGACGGACGCTATGGCGGTTGGCATGTATACACGATTTCAACCGGATCAGATCCGTCAGAACGCGCTAACTGTTTCTGAACTTATTAGGAAAGTAGAGCATGAATCGAATTGTAGAACCCGAAGTTATGGATACAGCGGAAGCCGCCGAAGCCTACGATGCGATGGAGCATGGCGAGGTTGACCGCGCTTTTGTCGATCGCGTTGTCGCACTGGGTGCGAACACTGGACATTTTCTTGATGTCGGCACCGGTCCCGCACAAATCCCTCTTCTTCTCGCGCAACGCTGTCCGAACATCCACATTACCGCCATCGACCTGTCCGAGGAAATGCTAAAAATAGCGAAACGTCACGTCGCAGACGCCGGTCTTACTGATCGGATCACTCTTGAACTCGTTGATGCCAAAACTTTACCCTACCCCGACAATACCTTCGACGGACTCATTTCTAATAGCATCGTCCACCATATCCACGATGCGATGAGCGCACTCAAAGAGATGGGCAGAGTTGCTCGTTCCGAAGGTGTTGTGCTTATCCGCGATCTTATCCGTCCTGAAACGCCAGCAGATGCCCAAGCCTTTGTGGATCTGTATGCTGCGGATGATACTCCTTATCAACAGAAGTTGTATTATGATTCTTTCCTTGCGGCGTTTACCATTACTGAAGTTAATGAGATGCTGACGCAGATGGATATGCCGGGAGCAGAGGTCGTCCAGAGCACTGACCGTCATTGGTCGATTGAGCGTGCTGTTTAATATACCATCACTGCGAATCCCCAACACAACAATACACCTGTCGCCCCGCTGGGGTTTTAGAGGGTGGTTGATCGCCCTTCTATACATATATCGTCCCGCTGGGGCTAAATACATCCAGAAAACAACACCGCTTTTTTCAGGTAGCAACTTAGGTACAATTAGGGGTGGGTAACTCATAATTGCTGTCTGAATCGCGGATTATCACGGATTTATACAGATTTCGCGGAGAAAAGAAGAGGTTCTCTCTTAAAATAGCGTCATTCGCGCAATTTGCCTCATTCGCGATTCGGACAATCAATACGTTTTCCACTAACTGAATTTTTCCACCGAATCGTAATTTTTTTACACTTTATTTGCAAAAATATGTTATAATAGTTGCAAGTCTTCTAAAGTAAAAATCTAAGATTTTGCGCTTCCATAGGAGAAATTGCTATGTCCAAAGTTATCTCTGTATTTTTGCTGTGCTCCCTCCTCATTATCGCTAACCTCAGTATCGCCAACGTTGCGGAAGATGGACTTGTTGCTTATTGGCCCTTTGACGAAGGTAAGGGTAAAGAAGCTATAGATGTTACAGGCAATGGACACGATGGAGAGTTTAACGATGATCCCGAGTGGGTTGAGGGAAAATACGGCACTGCACTCGAATTCGACGGTGAGGACGATCATGTCATTGTCGCAGATGATCCTGCCTTCGCAATCGAGGAAAATATTACCCTTATGATGTGGTTCAGTCCAAACGATGTTCTCACCGGTCACCGCTTAATGAGTAAAAATAACTCCATCTTCGTCATTTTTGATTTCGGTAACGCAAGCAGTATCGACTTTCTTGTCAAACCGAACAACACCTTTGCTGAATCCACAACAACCGATTGGAAAGTCGGCGAATGGTATCACTTCGCAGGAACCTTTGATGGAAAGGACATGAAGGTTTATATAAACGGTAAACTCGAAGGCGACGCCCCCAACAACGTGCCGATCGCCCCCTCTCCCTTAGATCTCTGGATTGGTGGCGATGATCTCGGCAACGCCACCGACCACTTCCCGGGTAAAATTGATGAGGTTCGCCTCTATGAAAAAACCTTGAGCGAAGCGGATATTCAAATAGTTATGGACTCACCACAGGATGTCGAAGCAGGTGGTAAACTCACCACAACGTGGGGGAAAATAAAAGACCGTTAAAAGGATTTTGCATGACAACCGAACAGAAACGCCCCGTCGTTCTCATCATCCGAGACGGCTGGGGCAATAACCCGTATCCCGAATTTCAGCATGCGAATGCCGTTCATCTCGCAAAGACTCCTGCAGATGATTGGCTTCTGCAGAACTATCCACACGTTCAAATCCACACCTCTGGCGAAGATGTCGGTTTACCCGCTGGGGTTATCGGCAACAGTGAAGTCGGTCATCAGAACATCGGTGCAGGGCGCATCGTGAATCAAGAACTCCTCCGTATCAGCACAATGATCCGCTCCGGCGAGTTTGACCAGAACGAAGTCCTTTTAAATGCGATTGCTCACGTTAAAACGCATGGAACACATCTCCATCTCATGGGATTGGCAAGTGACGCTGGTGTTCATAGCTCACTTGAGCACCTCTATGGACTCCTCAGACTTGCCAAGGCGAATGGACTAAAGCCTGACCAAGTTTTGATTCACAATTTCAGCGACGGACGTGATTGCCAGCCCGACCTCGGAATTCAATTCTGTGAACAAATTGAAGCGAAGTTGAAAGAGATCGGCATCGGACAGATCGCATCTGTTATCGGTCGCTACTATGCGATGGACAGGGACGACCGTTGGGAACGCGTTGAAGTAGCATATCGCCTTTTAACTGAAGGCGTTGATAACTACGTTTCCGCTGCTGCAGATGCCTATCGTGCCTATTACGACAATCCCGATGACGATAACCGCAAGGGTGACGAGTTTGTGCGCCCAAGTGTCGTTGTTGGGAGTGACGGCAAACCACTTCCTCGCATTACCGATGGAGATGCTGTTGTTTTCTATAATTTCCGAGGCGACCGACCGCGTGAACTTACCAAAGCCTTTTGCTTGGATGAATTCCCGTTTGAGGCAGAAGGAAAAGATGGTGTTGTGCGACAAATGGGTTTTAAACGGAATTGCAAACTTGACGTTAAATTTGTAACAATGACGGAGTACGAGCAAGGAATGCCCGTTGAAGCGGCTGTCAAAAAACCTCCCAAAATGAAAAACACGCTTGGTGCTTATGTCAGTCAGTCAGGCTTAACACAATTCCGATGTGCAGAGACCGAAAAATTTCCACACGTAACCTTTTTTTTCAACGACTACCGAGATGAACCCTATGAAGGCGAAGATCGACAAATTATCGCCTCTCCACGTGACGTGACTACCTACGATCAGAAACCGGAGATGTCCGCACCTGGTGTAACAGCAGAGATGCTGCGTCGGATCGGCTCCGACAAATATGACTTGATGGTTCTCAATTATGCTAATGGTGACATGGTGGGTCATACAGGTTCGCTTCCAGCGGCTATTAAAGCAGTTGAGGCGGTTGATGCCGGTGTAGGAAAAATCGTTGATGCCGTGCTTAGAAAGGACGGTGCGCTCATTGTCACTGCCGACCACGGTAACTGTGAGCAGATGATCGATCCTGAAACCGGTGGGATTCACACTGCACATACCACGTACGATGTGGATCTCATCCTTGTCGATAACCAACTCAGAGGGCAACAACTCCGTACGGACGGAAGACTTGCCGATATTGCCCCGACAGCACTTCACCTACTCGGTTTAGCACAACCGCCTGAGATAACCGGTGAATCGCTTATTTTTTAGAATATCAGAATGTGTGAAAAAAGATTTCTATAATGAATGACTATCAACAGCATCCTGTTACAGCGGAAATCAACGCGATGGCTGAAGAAGATGCGGGATCCGATGCCAGAAAGATCCGCTGGGTTCTTATCGGTTTTTTTGGAAATATACTCGGAATCCTTATCGCTTCTGTCCATGAGCCGACTCCGCCTGCTTCACGGTTACTCGAGAAATCACCGGAATATGCAGCCCTCTATACAGATTATTACAAAGCACATAGTCGAAGCGTTCAGGTACGTCATTCCGTAATTGGCCTTGCACTTGCTTTCGCTCTAATTTTCCTATGGACGGTTCTTAGTTCTTAAAATACATAAGGTACGGCAGCAGGTGCAGGATTTACAGTTTCCTATTTTAGTAAAGTAGTATGTGACAAATATATTTAACTTCATATAAGGAGGATTTGGCATGTCTACACCGATGGATCAGCAAGTGCGTAGGGATTTCAGGCTATTCGCTGGGAGCGCGAATCCGGCGTTGGCGAAAGAAATCGGTGCGATTTTAGGCGTTGAACTCGGTAAAATTACGATCGGTCCATTTCCTAACGATGAAACTCGGATTCAGATTGAGGAAAGTATCCGAGGCACGGACATTTATGTCGTGCAGCCAACAAGTCAACCTGCCAACGAAAACCTGATGGAACTGCTGATCACGATTGACGCGATGAAACGTGCATCAGCCCGTCAGATTACTGCCATCATTCCGTATTTTGGGTATTCGCGTCAAGATCATAAAACGACAGGGCGAGAACCGATTAGCGCGAAACTTGTAGCCAACCTCTTGACCACGGCTGGTGCAAGTCGCGTCATGGCTATCGATTTACACGTTCCGCAGATACAAGGCTTTTTCGACATCCCTATGGATCACTTGACTGCCCTAACGACCTTGACCAATTACTTCCGCGAGAAGCAGGTCGAAAATGGCGTAATCGTTGCCCCTGATGCAGGCCGCGCCAAATTAGCAGAAAAATATGCTGATATTCTCGGACTTCCGTTAGCCATTATGCACAAGCGGCGAACAGGCGTTGATGGACAGAGCATTAAATTCGTCGAACTTGTTGGGGATGTCAGGGGTAAGACCCCTATTATCACTGACGATGAAATACAGACAGGAGGCACTATTCGTCAACAAGCCATAGCGTTGGCGGAGGCTGGTGCAGAACCTGCTTACGTGAGTATCGCGCATCCCATATTAGTTGGGCCGGCGTTGGAACGCCTCAGTCATCCAGCAATTCGCGAGGTGGTCACCACCAACACAATCCCTGTGCCAGCGGAAAAGCAGTTAGATGGAAAAATTAAGGTGCTTTCTATCGCGCCACTTCTTTCCGAAGCCATATTGAGAGTCCACCAGCACCGATCAGTCAGCCAAGTTTTCCGGGATCAGCAGCTCAATTTTCCAGTATAATTACGGGACAGTCACCCATACTGACAAAAATAGATGGTTCCGATACTCTACCTCAGCCATTGCGGTTCGAGCATCGGCGGGGGTGAAAAGCAACTCGCATATCTCGTTACCAATATCAATCAAAAGCATTATCAACCGCTTGTCGTTTGCCCTGATGATGGCGTTTTCGCTGAGCATTTAAGGTGTGCTGCTATTCCCACAGCGATACTCAATCTTCCTCCGTGGCGAAAAGTGAAATCGTTGATAGCGAGGCACAGTGCTGCGAAAAAGTTAACTGCACTCGCTAAGGCACATAACGCGCAGCTAATCCATACTTCTGATTCTTGGTTTAACCCGTACTTACGGCATATTAGAGAGCAGCTGAAAATTCCTGTCATTTCACACGTGCGGACGCTGCTCACGCTCTCCCAAGTGCGAAAATATAGGTTTGACCAGATGGACAGGACTATTGTTATCTCGGAACAGAGTAAAACTCCTTTGATTCAAGCAGGGATTGATGCTGAAAAGATTGATGTTGTCTTAAACTGTGTTGACTTATCGGCTTTTCAACCCGTTCCTGGACCAACGGACTCGAAGGAATATGTTGTCGGTATCGTAGGCAGAATTGAACCCTTCAAACGCCAAAAAGTGTTTGTTGAGATAGCCGCTAAGGTCGCAACACAGAACAAGAAGGTCAAATTTCACATCATCGGTGGCGTACTCGATACGGCAGAACATCGTGCCTATGCGCGGGAAGTACATCAGTTGATAGCGAAACATCGGTTACAAGAGGTCGTCCACTTCACAGGACACCGTACCGATATGCCCAAAGCAATGCAAGAACTCGACTTGCTTGTAACGCTTTCAGCGGGGAGTGTCATTGCGGAGGCGATGGCGGCTGGTAAACCCGTTATTGGTACCCCAGTCGGTAGTACCGCTGAAATGATTGTTCACGGTGTAACGGGATACATTATGCAGTCAGAGTGTATGGAAGATATAGCAAAGAAGATTATGGAACTTGCCTCGGATCCGAAACAAAACAGACGCATGGGACAACGGGCGAGAAAACGTGCTGAAGAGGCGTTCGGTGTTGAAACACACGTCCAAAAGGTAGAGGACATTTATAAGAAATTGTTAAAAGGTTGAAATTTTTAACGGATTGACGTATAATAACAGTATCATTTCGCTAAGAGGAGTTGACGAACCAATGCTCACGCAAGAACAACTTGACTTTTATGGTGAAAACGGTTATCTCGGCGTTGAGGCAGTCCTAACAGCAGAAGAGGTCGCGGATCTCCAACGCGTCACCAATGAATTTGTCGAAAAATCGAGAGAAGTTACGGAACATACTGACATCTTTGATCTCGAGCCAGGGCATTCTCCTGCTAATCCACGCGTCCGACGCATCAAAAATCCGGGACTACACCACGTCGTTTACGATTACGCTTTACGACATCCCAGAATCTTGGACATTGTGGAGCAGCTCATTGGACCGGGGGTTCGGTATAATGGACATAAATTGAACATGAAGTATCCGGAGTTTGGGAGTCCTGTTGAATGGCATCAGGACTGGGCATTCTACCCGCACACTAACGACGATTTACTCGCAGTCGGTGTGGTGATTGATGATATGACCGTGGAAAACGGTGCATTGATGATACTTCCTGGCTCCCACAAGGGACCGACTTTAGATCACCATCAGAACGGAGCGTTTATTGGTGCAGTAACAGATCCCAATTTCACACCAGAAGGTGCTGTCCCTGTTGAGTTGAAGGCGGGTGGGATCACGATCCATCATGTCCGAGCGTTGCACGGTTCTGCCCCGAACACCTCCAGCAAACCGCGCCGATTAATGCTTGCCCAGTACTGTGCGGTAGATGCCTGGCCCCTAAAAGGCATTCCAGATTGGGAGACTTTCAACAACTGCATCATCCGTGGCGAATCGACGAATGAGCCACGTATGGTCGCTGCACCTGTTCGTATGCCGGAACCTTACGCAGAACTAAAAGGTTCAATCTACGAAGTGCAATCTCTGCTTGACGACCCGCTTTACGCGAAGAAGCAGTAGGTTGAACACCACAATCTCTAAATTCTTGTAGACAATAAAAATGCGAGGTGCAGGGACCTCGCATTATCATTATGAATTCGTTTGTATAATAGAAAAAAGGGCGAGTCAACCTCGCCCTGCGGACTCAAGCTTAGTTGGCAACTTGTGCGCTAAATCCGACGTCTGTAACCGCCTTCACGAGCGCGTCTTTTTCAACCTTGCCCTTCTCAATCTTTACGACAGCCTTATTCTCTTCCATAGAAACACTGACAACCTCAGAGACACCGGTAACCTGTGTGAGTGCATCCTGCACTTTGCTGGTACACGCACCTCATGTCATGCCAGTCACGGCGAGTGTCACTTCCTCAACGGCGACCTCTGCCGTTTGACTTGGTGTTTCTGCCGTTTGGCTTGGTGCTTCAGTTGTCTTCTTTTGCGTGTCTGCACACGCAATCACAAGTAGAAGTGCCGCAAGGCAGACAAATACTACCCTCACGTTTAAGTGACGCATGCGTTTATACCTCTTATTTGTAGTAGCGACCTGAAGATCGCGGACTCTTATATTGGGGCTTGCAACTTGTTATATAGAAAGAAAGGGTGGGTAAACCCACCCTCCTATTAAGCCTTATTGAGCGGCTTCGGCACTAAAACCAGCACCTGAAACTGCTTCGGTAAGGGCATCAGTGGTAACTTTACCCTTCTCAACCTTCACAACAGCCGTATTGGTATCTGAAGAGACGCTCACCACTTCGGAAACGCCTGTGACCTTGCTAAGTGCATCCTGCACTTTACTGGTACACGCGCCTCATGTCATGCCTGTGACATTCAGTGTAATCTCTTCAACGGCGGCTTTTTCCATGGATTTCGCCATGTCTTTGGCTTCAGATTCCATTACGGTTTTTCCCGCGGAATCAGAAGTGGCTGCAGTCTCGGACATCTCTGCTTTCTCTCCGAGCATACCACACCCTACCATGAATACAAGGGCAACAAGGCAAATGAGCGATAATCTCGCGATATGCATGGGTAACCTCCTTGAATAATTAGTTGTCTATAATATTTTAACGGATATGCTTTTTTTTCGCAACATTTTTTTTCACAAATGCCAAATTACGCGTCTGATATATAAATTCATCGACGCCGATAGCCCGCCTGCTCTGATAGGGCATACAGCTGCGAATTCTTCTTGACATACTCCCCCGAATGAATTCGGGGGATTCTAAGTGTCCCCCGTTTCGGGTGGATTCTGGTATCAACAAGGGTTGCTTGCGATCGCAAGTCTGATACCCTCTCCTCCAAAGGTTGATGCCCCAACCTTGAGGATATTTATCGCCGCATTTATGTCGCGGTCATGATGGATTTTACAACTATGGCAGAACCAATCGCGAACACTCAAATCTATGAAGAGGTGCTTTTGCCCGCAGTTGTGGCAAACTGGCGTTGTCGCCTCCCAACGTCCTATCGTCTCAACGCGCTTTCCCCGTTTTTTCGCTTGCCATCGGATTTTCTCAAGGAACTCACCAAAGGCGAGGTCAGAGACCTTGCGTCCCCAAAGTCGTTTCATGCCGTCAAGGTTCAAGTCCTCAAAGAAACAGAGGTCAAACTTGCCGACAAGTTCCAAAGCAAGTTTCCAGTGGTGATCTTCGCGCTGTCTCTGAATCTTGCGATGGGTTCGGGCATAGTGCTTGTTCGCACGTTTGCGATTGTTGCTACCTCTAACCTTACGAGACAACTCCCGATTGGCTTGTTTTACCTTCTTGGCAGACTGCTTATAGAACTCAGGCGATTCGTATTTCGTGCCATCCGAACAGGTCAGAAAGGTCTTGTTGCCATAGTCGAACCCTGCAGCATCACCCGTCTTGGGTTCGGGGGTAAGTCCTTCATAATCTGTTGTGATACTGATATACCAATCACCGAGTGCGTCACGTTTGGCGGTTATACGTTTGATATTACCTTTTATCTCACGAGAATACCAGAACCGATACCACCGTCCAGCAAGGCGTATTTTCGCAACGGGCACACGTCTCTTGTGGCGTTCCTTCTCAAATACGGTTTCAACCTTGACCTGATTGCCGTTGAAGGTCATAGAGCGGTAGTTTCGCCACGACTTGAACTTCGGCGGACGCTTGGCACGCTTCTCAAAGAAGTTGAGATACCCCAACTCAATACGTTTCAAGCACTCTTGCAACGCCCAAGCATATGGGATACGCCAGTGAGCATATCTTTCGAGTTTCTTCAACTTCGTCAAGTGCCGACTCAATCGGTTATAGGTCGCACGCTTATAGCCTGCGCAGCATCCGTAAATCCGGTAGTGCCGACGCGTCAACGCTATGAAGTGATTATGCACTTGCGAGATGATACGCGTATCCGAACGCAAATGACGGTTGCGTTTATGGTGCTGAACTTTGTATGTGTAGGTTCTCAAGATGTACCAGTTACCAGCCGTTAACCCCTATCGAGTGGGTAGGCAGACACGTTGCCTTGCGACAACGCTCGATATGTCTGCCAACTGGTCTAAAGAGTATAGCAGAACCTACAAAAAAAAATCAACAACTTTTTTTACATCACACTGTGGTCTAATTCACAAGGGCGAGTCTGTATCCCCCGAATCAATGCGGGGGTTTTAGACTCGGAGGTTTTGATAAAACGGATGTCCTGTCCCCGCAATTGTGCCCCATATCGTTTTTCCAAGAATTGGATCCGCTCCTGTCGATCAGAAAGCGGCATCGGTTTTGTAGCTTGCATCTTCAGGAGATCGGCACGGGACAATTTCTTGGGATTTGGAGAGGGTTCAGATCGTTCGTAATAACATTTGGGACACAAGGAATAACGCGGATAGCGGAGTCGACCACAACGACAACGTGCAGTTCCATTGGGTCCACCAAGAATCTCTTTTGTTGTCTTCTCTGTTGTCACTCGGTTACCTCCGATGCACATCAAGGAAAGTAAACACTTTCTGAATCCGTTGGAGTTGTTTGTGAAACGCAGCGGCACGCTCAAATTGCAGTGCCTCCGCCGCATTATCCCGTCTTGCAACCAGACTCGTCTGTACTTCTTCGTACTCGCCATCCAACAGATTAACAATATCCGTTATCGTTTCTTTATAGAGTTTGCTTGTAATCAGTGCTGCGCACGGTGCATTACAACGTTTCAAATCATACTGAAAACAGGCACGAAACCCTGGCGTAGGTGTAATTTCGCCCTCACATGTGCGTACCGGAAAAATCCGCTGTAAAACATCAATTGCCTCATCCGTCCATCGCCGACTCGACAGGGGACCGAAATACCGCGCGTCATCGGGTTGTGTCTCTGATACACGCTCAAGCTGGGGAAATGCGTCCCCAACATCTATCCGAATATACCACGACTGCCGCCCATACTTCATAGCCGTATTATAACTCGGCTGATGTTCTTGGATTAACCTCGACTCTAAGAAGAGTGCTTCCTGTTCGGAGCGACACACCTGATATCGAACACCTGTCGTCCACCGAATAAGTCGTTTGATTTTGCTTGGGCGTTTTTTTACCTTATGGAGATAGGAACGTACCCGTTTTCGCAAACATTTCGCTTTGCCGATATAAAGGATTGTCCCTGTAACTCCGCGAAAGAAGTAAACCCCTGGATCTGATGGAACATCGGCTACCATTTCTTGCGTCAGCATTTTCCAATTCACAGAATAATGTATGTTTTTTTTAATCTATCACATTCCGCCAAATAATTCAACGCAAAAGACGTAGCCGTAGCGGCGCGATCCTTGACATATTTCCTACTTTATGCTAAACTCATATACTATTAAGGGAGGAAAGGGATATGAAACAGATATATTGGTTTGCTATCGTTATTGGTGTGTGCATAGTAAATAGTCCACTCTCTGCAGAACTGTTAGACGATGCCGTTGGTATTTGGCTTTTTGATGAAGGTAAAGGTGGAGTTGCTGCGGATACGTCGGGCAACGGGAACGATGGTGCGATTACCGGTGCAAAGTGGGCAGAAGGCAAATTCGGCGGGGCATTGGAATTTGAACCACCGCATGTTGTGAGGGTTGAACCCTCCGATAGCCTCAACTTTAAGGATCAGATGACCATCGCAACTTGGGTCTATATGAATAAAGGGATTTCCGATACCGCCATTCGACGGAACGGCTCTTATTTATTGGAGGTCCAATCACAAACTGAGCGAGTACCCGGAGGTTATGTGTTCGGTATCTGGTCGGGTGGTGGGTTTACCGGCGGTGTGTGGGGAAAAACCGTCATTGACCCCGAAAAGTGGTATCATATTGTTGGACTTTACGATGGAAGTGAGATGCAACTTTATGTAGACGGCACGCTCGAAGCCACGACCAAACAAGGCGGCGATGTAGACCAGTCAGCGGAATTGCTGTTTGGTACATTTGGTGGTGAGAAATTCATTGGTAGATTGGATGAGATTATCTTTTTTGATCGAGGTATCACAGAAGCAGAAATCGGAGCGTTGATGGAAGGTGTAGAGGCGGTTCTGCCTGTTTCACCAAACGGTTTACTTACGACGACGTGGGGACGACTTAAGGATCGTTAGTGGCTTGACACACATCTTCTCAAGTGTTATCATATAAGAAACTGTGACTTCTTAAACATTCTGATGATAGTGATGTTGTTGAAGAGTTCCAATGTCAGGTTCAAGGCATCTTTGCGTAATTTATGGGTAGGCATCGCAAGCGCATCAGCCCCACAAAGAAGCAAAGGAAATTAACAATGGAACGATGGGAACCAACGCCTGCACAAAAAGCACAATATGAGGACGAAGGTTATTTTATCCTTCGTAATGTTATTTCAGAAGATTTGGCAGCACAACTCCGTGGTGTCATTCGGAATGTTCTTATGCTGCCCAACCCGGGTGAGTTTGTTGATTTCGATCCCATGGATCCAATGGAAGACTCACCACAAGGACGCATTGCACGCTACCGTAAACTTAACAACTTTTGTGTCCAAGCCCCATTGATATGGCACAACACCTTTGCGGGTCCTGCCCTTCTCAACATCGCCCGTTATTTCCTTGGCGACGATATCATCATGAAGTTTAATAGTTGCTTCCTTAAACCAGCGCGTACTGGTGCCGCGACCCCGTGGCATCAAGACAACGGACTCTGGCGAGATGGTGAAACTGAACCTTTCAATTTTTGGACGCCGCTTGAGCCAGCAACCCGAGAAAATGGATGCATGCAGTTTATACCCGGCAGCCATAAAACTGAGATTATTGAACACGTGTTATACCCAGATAGCATCCACGGCGAACTTCCGCGTGAGGAGGTTCGGAAGATGATAGAAAAGCACGGTGTACATCACATCGAGTTAGGTACCGGAGACGTTGTCTTTTGGCACAGTAATATGTGGCATTATAGCCCACCCAATCGGAGTGAGAAGAGCCGTGTTGCCGTTGCCGGTGTCTGGACAAATCCAGAGATCACCAAGATTAGTAAACGCTTCTGGGGACACTTCCGATGGGCGATGAAAAACGGTGAGGTGTGCACACAATTTCCACCGGAAGCTGTCCAGATGGAACATCAAACTGCTAAAGCACCGAAGCCGTTCCCATCCGCTAAGGGCTACTAATCTTATATCATCGAAGAAAAGAGACGTTGTTGTCTAAATGACTGGAAACATTTTCATGCGAAACTGGCAACCAACCGCTGCACAAAAAGCGCGATATGAGAGTGAAGGCTATTTTATTGAGCGCAATGTTATCTCAGAAGATTTGGCAGCACAACTCCGCGGCGTCATTCGCAACGTGCTTATGCTGCCCAACCCTGGCGAGTTTGCCGATTTCGATCCAATGAACCCGATGGAGGACTCACCGCAAGGACGCATCGCACGCTACCGTAAACTCGCTAATTTCTGTGTTCAATCTCCGCTGATATGGCACAATATCCATACCGGTCCTGCCATGCTGAACATTGCCCGCTATTTTTTGGGAGACGACGTGATTGTGAAATTCAATAGTAGCTTCCTCAAACCGGCGCGCACAGGTGCTGCAACCCCGTGGCACCAAGACAACGGACTCTGGCGAGATGGCGATACTGAACCTCTCAATTTCTGGGTAGCACTTGAACCTGCAACTCGCGAAAACGGATGCATGCAGTTTATACCGAGCAGTCACAAAACCGAGATTATCGAACACGTCCTATACCCAGACAGTATTCACGGTGAATTGCCACGCAAAGCCGTTCAGGAGATGATCGAAAAGCACGGTGTACGCCATATTGAATTAGGGACTGGAGACGTTGTCTTTTGGCACAGTAATATGTGGCACTACAGTCCACCAAACAAAAGTGAGCAGAGTCGTGTTGCCGTTGCTGGCGTTTGGACAAATCCAGAGATTGCTGGGAGGAACAAACGCTTCTTCCCCAACGCCCGATGGGCGATGAAGAATGGTGAGATTTTCACGCAATTTCCACCGGAACCTATCCCAAGAGGAAATCAAATTAATGAACCTGTGAAACCGTTTCCACCCGCTAAGGACTGATCTATGTCATTGAAGAAACCTAACATCATCGTCTATCTATCCGATGACCACGGCTGGGAATACCTCGGTTGTTACGGGAATGAACATATTCAAACACCACACTTGGATAGTATTGCAGAAGAAGGGATTCGTTTTACACACGCTTTCACGCCGACACCGACTTGTGCTCCGTCCCGCTCTACCCTCTACACTGGACTCTATCCGGCTCGGCACGGAGCGATGGGAAATCATACCGAGTGTCACGCGCATCTCAAAGCTTTGCCTAAGTTGCTCCGAGAACTGGGTTATCGCGTAGCAATCGCTGGGAAAACACATGTTAAACCGGAAACCCTCTTTGACTTTGAATACATTGGCGGATTCCTTCCAAAGCGTGCCGAGAATAATCGGAAATATCGGGCGGAAGGACTTGATACAGCACCTGTCGAAGATTTTCTTTCAAGCCACCGACAAGAAAATTCGGGGCAGCCCATCTGTCTTATCCTCGGCGATAGCAACCCCCATGTTACATGGGAACCGAACAAGATTTATGATCCAGAGTCTCTGCCTTTACCGCCATATATCGCTGACACGCCCATCGCTCGTAAGGCACTTGCTAACTACTATCAAGACATTACCACAATGGACACCCGCATCGGTGAAGTTAATAAAATGCTGGAGACACACGGATATTCTGATAATACGCTCTTTATCTACACGACCGACCACGGTGCAGAGTGGCCCCACTGTAAATGGACGCTGTATGATACCGGCACTCGTCTGCCGTTCCTTGCGAAATGGCACGGCGAAATTCCAACCGCTACTGTTTCTGATGCGATGATTTCACACGTTGACTTTTTACCAACACTCATTGATATTGGAGGCGGCGACCCGCCTGACAGTTTAGATGGCAGAAGTTTTAAGAAAGTCTTACTTGGAGAGCAGGAAACCTTCCGAGATAAAATCTACGGTACGCACACCCGCGATGGAAATATGAATATTTTCCCGCAGCGTTGTGTCCGCGACAGTCGTTACAAATACATTTTGAATCTGATGCCTCAAAATAGTTGGACAACCCACTTTACTGAAGTTGAAGATATTCCAGAGAGTCACGCTGAAGTATGGAAAAGTTGGGTGGAAAAAGCGGAAGTGGATCCTCAAACGGCGCAACTCGTTTATCTTACACAACACCATCCAGTGGAAGAACTATATGACCTAACGACGGATCCGTATGAGTTCAACAATTTAGCCTTTAGGACGGATATGCATCTGATCCTTGAAAAGATGCGCGCTGATGTCCGCGACTGGATGGACTCACAAAATGATAAAGGAGAACCAGAAACATGGAACTCAAACTGATGGACGATTACCTGGCAAACTTGAAATCGCTGTTTTCGCACAAGGCTAATTTAATAGGCTTCTCATTTCTATTAAGTGCTCTCATTTTCTTATGTCTTGCTTGCGACAACGCCGAACGAACAACAGATCTCATAACATTACCAGAGGAGGCAGCTGAACAACTCCCTCCGGGCGAGGGATTAGATATTGGGGCACTTGCACCTGATTTTTCCCTACCAGATAGCAAGGGAAATACCCACAATCTTTCGCAGTACAAGGGACAAAAACTGGTCATTGTCTTCTACCGTACAGGCACGTGAGGCAACTGTCGTCTGCAACTCGGTGAGTTGCAAACTGGTTATGCAGACATTCAAGCGGAAGGTGCTGCACTGATCGCCATGAGTGCCGATCCTCTGACGGTTGTTGACTCAACACAAAAGACGCTTGAACTTACGTACCCCTTACTCGTAGATACAGACATGGTGGTAATCGCTGCCTACAATGTCGTTGACCCGAGCGACACGGATATAGCACGTCCAGCAACCTACATTATCAATCAGGAAGGGCGTGTCGTATCAAAATTCCTGGATACGTTTGGAACTCGCACCGGTCCTGATCATATTCTCGCAGAACTAAAAGAACTGTAAATTGCCAAAGGAGTCTATTTGATATGATTGACGTCTGCTATTTTGCTGACGAAGTTTCTAAAACCGATTTTGAGGAAGCCATTAAACTCGGCGTTGAAGCCGGTGCCAACACTGTTGAAATACGCGGCGGTGTTTGGGGCAAACACGTAACCGAAATTGACGATGACGATGTCAAACGCGTTCAGGATGTGCTCAGCACTTACAACGTCCGGGTTGCGAGTGTTGGGTCCCCTTTTGGGAAATGCTCAATTGACGATCCCGAAGAATATGATCAACACCGAAAGTACTTTGATCGGATGGTGACACTGGCACAAGCGTTTGATACCCAAGTTATTCGTGGATTTACATTTTGGAATCCGAATCGCCGTATTAAAGGCGCGCCGCGCCCAGACATTAATGACTACATGGAACGTATCGTGGAAAAACTCTCACTTGTCGTCCCGGTTGCAGAGAGTGGGGATGTTACGCTCTGCTTTGAAAACGAAAGTGCATGTCTTGCCGGAACGTGTGAAGAGACACGTGCTGTCATCAACGCGCTCGGAAATAGCCCAGCACTTACCTCCTGTTGGGATGTCAATAACGGGTTACATTGTGGAGAAAATCCATTACCGGAAGGATACGCACATATTAAGGGATTGGTGCGGCATGTGCATGTAAAACCAAACAGTGAGAAAAATCTGAATCCTATTGGTGATACAGGATTGCACTATGAGGAGCTGCTGGAAACTCTGGCTGCTGACGGGTTCACGGGTTCGGCGAGTATCGAACACTGGGGACAACCAGAAGATATGTTGAGAGGCGTACGGCAACTGCGCGCTATAGTCGATGCGATGTAACAACCCCTATGCGTAGAGGAGAATATAATGCAATTGAAGCCGGATGCACCCCAATTGACTTGGCAGGGGAGCATCTCCTTACAAAAAACTGAAGACTGGGTGATGCCGTGGCGCACACCGCACCCGATGCATGTCCTATTCCCTGAGCCGTTACTTGAACGCTCGGCAATGCCTGCAGGGGTTCGCATTAGTTTTCGGAGCAATACGACACAGGTTTCAGGCAATATCGTTCCACAAAATGAAAGCGGTATACTTGACCTTTGTTGTGATGGTGAAGTCGTAGCATCGCTCGACCTGACTCAAAAAGACAGTTTTGTTTTTGACAATTTGTCCGATGGGGAAAAACTGATTGAGTTGTGGCTGCCGCAATTCGGAAGTTTTCAACTCCGCAGCTTAGAAATTGATGACGGGGCAACTTTGGACTCGGTTACAGACCCACGAAAACGGTGGGTGACTTACGGCAGCTCCATCACGCAGTGCCGAACAGCAGCATCGGCGACGCAGACGTGGCCAGCGATTGTTGCACGTGAACGTGGGTTGAATTTAACTTGTCTTGGTTACGGTGGGCAGTGTCATCTCGATGCCATGGTAGCACGGATGATTCGTGACCTATCTGCTGATTACATCTCAATGTGTGTCGGTATTAATATCCAAGGTGCGTCGAGTTTAGGACCGCGAGCGTTCCGTCCAGCGATTATCGGTGCAGTTCAGATTGTTCGTGAGAAGCATCCAGACATCCCACTCGTGTTGATGTCGCCTATTTGTTCACCACCGCGGGAGGAGACTGCAAACGCCGTAGGGTTCCATCTGAAAGGAATGCGTGAAGAGGTACAAGCCGCCGCCGAAGCCCTTCAGGGACACGGCGATAATCAGGTCCATTACGTTGACGGGTTAAGTGTATTTGGGGAGGACTACGTCCACCTGCTCCCGGATGACCTACACCCCGATGCGGAGGGCTATCGCGTTATGGGCAAAAATTTTATAACCCAAGTTGCTGAGAAATTTTTTGTATAGATTTGCCGATTTTTATAGGCGTGTGTAAGGCGCGCCTTAAGGTATAGATGTCGTTTATTGGGCTTTTAGCCTTGCCCACGTGGTTGCCATTTTTCCTTTTGCGGAAACATCTAAGGCGACTTCCCAACCTTCCTCGGCAAGGAGTTGGATATCCTCTTCTTCCAACGCTACGCCCTTTTTCGTGATAAATACTTCATCCAATCCGCCGATGAGGTTCTCACTTCCCCAACCACCGAATTTCAGAATAGCGGGATTATCCATATTCGCGCCGACGTTTCGCTCGGTTTCCAGCTCGCCATCTACATATAGGGAAATAACACCGTCTTTACGAACAGCGACAGTGTGATGCCAACCTCCTCCAACAATATCGGTTTTACCATCGTCAATGTGTTGTCCACCACCCTCAAAGATGAAAAAGCCGGTGTCTCTATCAATGCTTGAACTCATCGCCCAAAAACCGGCACCACCGTTCCGTTTAATGACGACGTAAGCATCTTTATTCTCCGAGTTCATCCAACATCCGACAGTAAAGTCATCATCCTCGAAGTTGAAAAGGTCGTTATGTTCAATAATGACATACTTAGGGCTTCCATCGAATTCCAGTGCCTTGCCGAACTGCCCATCTATCCATTTGGGTCCGTCAAATTCACCATCATTCCCATTCTCAGTAAAATCTTTAACAACCTGACCTTTACCTTCATCAAAGAGCCATATACCAGCAAAATCGTCAAGATTAATTTCAGCATTGCCGAGTGAGACGATAATGAGACTAAGGCAAATAGTGCACAATCCTACGAATATACGGAATTTCATGTTCATTCTCCTATCTCCACAGCTTTTCCTGTCTCTGCGGAAGTGTAAATAGCATCGGTTATTTTCTGAACAACAAGGGCTTTTTCCAAACTCGTTGAGGGTTGTCGTTTTTCTCGGATAGCGGCAGCGAAATCGGACAACGGCGTGCTATGGTGTGCCTCAGTCGTTTCATCTGCGTCAGAGAGGGATGTAGACTCTACGCCGCCTTCTGTAGTCGTGCGATTGTGGATGACGCTGTCCGGTTTTCCATCCTGCATATTTAGTTTAAGAGAGCCTTCAGTGCCGATAATTTCCCAATCTGCATGCGAATGCATTGTCATAAACTCGCCTCGTTCCACGCTTAGAACAATATCGCCTTCGCATCGGATGAGTGCGGTGTAGTGCGTTTCGGCATCGGAACCGGGAGCGATGTGCGATTTAAAGACTTGAGGCACGGTCCACGTCTGGGCAAATACAGTTTGCGGTTTGAGGTTCCAGCCTGTAATGCCGAGTAGATAATCAAGATCGTAACATCCCCAGTTAACGAGGATGCCGCCTCCGTTGAGTGCCTTGATTAATCGCCAAGCAGGGCGCGGTGTATCCGGTTTTTCCCTTGCTCCTATGATAGCGCGGCAGTAGACGGTCCGCAGCTCGCCCAAACCACCAGTGGTAATCAGTTGCGTTGCGAGCTGCGCGGATGGTGTAAAACGCTTTCGGGATGAGCAGCATCCTGAGACTAAATCACCTCGCGCAGCGATGAGTTTCTCAACTTCAGCAGCGTTCATGGCGATCGGTTTTTCAATCAGAACATGCTTACCTCTCTCAAACGCCCGTAAGGCTACCTCAGTCCGGTACTGCGTTGGAAATGCCAAGACAACTGCTTCAACTTCATCGTCATCAAGCAGGTCAATGTCGTTTGTATACATTTTGGGTGGATTGAAGCGTTCAGCAGCAGTGGTTCTGTTCGCCTCAATCAGGTCTGCCGCAGCGACCAACTCAATGTGCGGTGCATCCGAGGCAATACTGAGATGTCTGCTTCCGATGACACCACACCCAATCACACCCACTTTTACGGGTTCCATAATAATAAATGTTCCTTTCTCAAGACGAAATCTAAGCAGTATGCGCAAGCTACGGCTTGATATCAACAATCGGATATCAAGCCCGAACTTCGTTGTTCAGTATGGCATAGGGGTGAATTGATGTCAAGGAAATTGTGGATGTGTGGAGAGGTTCCTATAGGGCAGGAAAGTTGATAGTGCAGTAGGCGAGCAGGGAAGAAACGTTGCTCGCCTACTGAATGCGATTAATACTGTTGTTTCACATTTGCCCAAGTCGTAGAGAGCTTGTCTTCGGGTTCAACAGGGGTCAGGAGCAATGCTGAAAGCCCTTTATCCATCATCATCTGGATTTCACTTTCGGTCAAGGCAACGTTGAAGATAGCGACTTCATCGATGACTGCATCGCCAAATCTGCCATCACAACAGGTATCCCGACCGATAAAAACCGGACCATCGTCAGCATCAATTGGATCGGTATTGATTTCCATTGTGCTTTCTGCTACACCGTCGATATAGATGTTCCACTCACCGCTTGCGCTGTCAAAAGTAGCGGTGTAAAGATGCCATTCGGTGATGTCATCGGGTCCGACTTCGCCATCGCGCCAGCCACCGGGTTTGTTCCAACAACCGTTGTTACAGATGGGCCAGGAAACGTTTTTGGTCCCTTGGTTTGGATGGATAATATATGCATTCCGCTTTTCAACCATCCAACCGTGCTGATTCCAATCATCCGTCATACTTTTCACCCAGATTGAGACGGTGATTGCATCAGTCGGATTTACGTGTGCGGGGACCTCAACGTAGGCACCTGAACCGTCAAGCTCCAGTCCTGAACCAAATACGCCACTTACCCAGCTCGGATTCCCTACCAAGGTTGCATCAAGCCCACTGTCGGAAGAATCCATAGCGGTGTCGCCGCTACCTTCATCAAACAGCCAAAGCCCCACTAAGGTATCCATCCCAAGCTGGGCGAAGGCAGGTGTGAGAAATAGGCATAGGCTTAAAATGAGACTAAATCCTACACAGATCAATTGGGTCATAAATTTCATAAAAACCTCCTAAATGTGTTGAGATATTTTTGTCCCAACAAAACGAATTTATCTAACAGATTAGCGAGATCTTTTTGAACCTAATCCAATTATGATTATGCCACAAGACTAAGGCAAGCGTCAACCCAATTTTTATAGGGTGTCCAGTTCTCAGCTATCAGCTATCAGCGGTTAGTTAAGAAGGTAGTAGGTTGTGGGTTATGAGTTGTCTGAACCAAGATTTGCAGGATAGAGGAAAGAAGTGGATTGGTAAGGTAGATCGGCAAGGTTACAAACCTCGCCTACTGCGGAAAAAGGAAAGCTAAACGATCTAAATGCCCTTACTTTTCGGTTGACATAATCTTTCAAGAGTAGTATTATATAAAATAGAACAAAGCATATAGACTTCAGTTCATAGTCCTTGAGGAGTAAAGGCACTATCTAAAACGAGGGGCGTTGCTTGCAAGCCCATTCTAAGAAGTAAGGAGGTCAGCGTTCACTTCACACCTAATGGGCGTGTGTTTTGACGCTGTGAAACTTGATGAAACCGAGAAAACATATATTATCTATTTTGGTAGCCCTGCTCTTGCTCTGCACTGTGCAGTTAGCGCTTGCCCAAAAAGCGTGGATGAAAGTCAGTGAATCCGAGTGGCAGGCGCACTTCTCCGATGTCTTTTTTGTAGATGCACAACATGGCTGGATCGTAGGTAGCAATTCAACAATCCTACATACCAAAGATGGTGGGAAAACATGGAACAGGCAGCCGAGTCAACCGCTGCCATTTGACCTTGTACTAAAGAAAGTCCGCTTTATAGACCCGCAAACCGGTTGGGTTGTTGGGGACGATGGTATGGTTCTGAAAACCACAGATGGCGGGCAGACGTGGATGAAAAAGAACACAGGCACCCTCACCGCCCTCTTAGGTGTTTCCTTCGCCGATGCACAACACGGATGGGCGAGTGGAGATGGGGGTCTCATCATTAGCACGAAAAATGGTGGCACGACATGGGCAAAACAGGAAATCGATACCAACAATACAATTGAAGGGGTCGACTTTGTGAGTGCGACGGTCGGTTGGGCAGCAGGCGGCGGTGGCACCCTTCTCCATACCAAAGATGGTGGAGAGACATGGGAATTCCAGACCAGTGCGACAGTTAATACACTCGATGCAATCTCTATGCTAAGTGAAAAAGTCGGATGGGCAGTCGGTGCCGGTGGTGCTATTGTTGCAACAGTTGATGGTACCAATTGGGAAGTCCAAGAGAGTAGAGTCCCAAATTCTAACGGTATGCCTGAACCTGTTTGGGATGTTCACTTTGCTGATGAAAAGGTTGGTATTGCCGCCGCCGAATTCGGTGTAATCCTCCGTACAACAGACGGTGGCATAAGTTGGGCACCCCTTGATCCGCGCCCCGTTGCGTCTCGTTTACAAGGTATCCACATGCTCAGTCCAACCGAAGCATGGATGGTCGGAAATGATGCAACTATCATACATACAACTGACGGTGGAGACACCTGGGACATCGTCTCCAGTTCAAGCCATTTACGGAGTGTCTATTTTCATGACGACAAACTCGGCTGGGCGGTCGGCTTGTCAGGGAGCGTTCTGCATACCAATGATGGCGGTGAAACGTGGAAACCGCAACTTAGTGGAAACGTCTTTGAACTTTTCGGCGTCGGATTCGTGGATGCTAACAGAGGTTACATCGTTGGAAGCAATGCAGCACTTGCAGAAACACTTGATGGCGGGAAAACATGGCATGGGGTTAGCGACCCAGGTGATGAAGGACACGGTACTGCCAAACGCATTATATTTGAAGGCATGATGAGTTGGCGTAGTGCAATGGGATCCTACGCCATGAGTTTCGGAACAGCGACACACGCATGGGCTGTCGGGGAAACCGGAAGAGTTATGCATACCACCGATGCAGGACAAACATGGATCGGACAAGATATAGACCCAATGATGACAGGCGCAGGTTTTAATAACCTCTACGGGGTCCACTTTATAGACGACAAAACCGGTTGGGTCGTTGGTGATGCTGGAACTATCGCAAAGACTATGGATGCGGGCCAGACTTGGACACCTATGCAGAGAGGGGCAACTTTAAAAGATGCTTTCGCTCTTGACGCACAGACTGTCTGGGTTGCTGGAGAACAAGGCACCATTATGAAATCTACGGATGGTGGTGTAGAGTGGACCGAGCAGACAGTCCCAACGCAAACGAATCTCAACGCTATTCTGTTTCATGATGCCAACGAAGGCTGGGCAGCTGGAGAAAATGGCACAATCCTCCACACAACCGATGGTGGTGTCACTTGGTTGATGCAGGAATCACCGACTGCAAGTGATCTGTGGGATCTTGTCCAAACACCAAGTGGCACACTTTGGGCAATCGGCGATTCGACGACTATCATTCGCTATTAATCTTGCTTATCCAACTTAGGTGGGCAAAGCCCATTGCCCACCTACCTTCACGATTTCATTTGTAGAGGTGAACCTGCTAAAAACCTGCCTTTACCCAACCTTGGAGGACACAAGGACAATGCACCCACTACGGTTCCGCCACTTCATCTGTGTTGGTGGAACCTTATTATTACTCCTAATACACCTCTCTGCTATGGCGCAAGAACCGAAGGTTTTGACGTTAGAAGAGAGCATTGAAATTGCCAAACAGAACAATCTGACCGTTCAGACCGCCGAACAAAACCTTAAAGCCGCCGAAGCACAAGTTCGTGCAGCACTCGGGGGACTCTTACCACGGGTTGCAGCAAGCGGCAATTACACCTATTTTAAGGACATCCAAAAATCAGTAATTCGAGCCGATGGCGGATTCGGATTTCCAATGCCGGGCGAAGCAATGAATGGGATGCAACCGCCCAGTGCGGATAACGAAGCCGACCTGATTGAATTGGAATTTGGTGCACATCACAACGCCCAAGGCACAGTTAATTTAACACAGCCGATCTTTGCCTGGGGACGTTATTATTATGGCTACCAAGCCGCACAACTCAACTATCAGGCTACACAACGCGATGTCGATGCTGCCTATAATCAACTCCGCTTAGACGTATCCGAAGCCTTCTACGGTGCTTTGGTCGCACAAGAGTTCGTTAGAGTAGCGCAGCAGAGCGTTTCCCTCGTTGAAGAACAACTTGCAATTGCGGAGGTATCGCTTGAAGCAGGTGCAGCGACTAACTTTGATGTCCTTCGTGCAAAGGTTCAACTCGCAAACGCTAAATCAACGCTAATTCGCTCCGAAAATGGCGTTCGTACCGCTAAAAACGCCTATAAAACAGTGCTTAACGTCCCACTCGCACAGGATGTAACAGTAAAAGGCACACTCGCAATACCAGAAAATCATCAAATGCCGGCGTTAAATCTTGATAAATTAATACAACAAGCACTCGAAAATCGCCCAGAGGTACGCCGCACACAATTTAGTGAACAAGCGGCTTACAAACAGATTGACATTGCTAAAACGCGACGGCTTCCCGACCTCGGTCTGTTCTCAAATTATCAGATTTCACAGAATGAACGACTTACGGAAATGAACAGGATCTGGAGTGTCGGTTTTCAAATTAACATCCCGATTTTTGATGGATTCGCAACGAGCGCAGCCGTGCAACAGACCGAATCTGCTCTAAAACAGATCCAGTTAGGTGGCGACCAAGTCAAAGTAGGTGTCGAATTTGAGGTCCGCTCCGCCTATCTCAACCTTCTTGGCGCACAAACCCTTATCGATGTTCAGCGCGAGGCTATCGCACAAGCACGAGAAAGTGTCCGTATCGCTAACCTACAATTTCAAAACGGTATTATTACCACCGTTGCGTTGACTGACACACAACTCGCCCTCGCACAAGCAGAAGTTAATCGCCTTCAAGCACATCATGATTACGTCGTCGGTTTGGTAAGACTGGAAAAAGCGATAGGACAAAGTCTACAATAGAAAATAGAATACAGGAATCTTGCCTCGGACAAAACAGATATAATTTCCGCATAACGTCGATAAAAGGAGAGAGACAAATTGAAGAAAGTACTGATTGGCATCGGTATATTATTAATAATCGCAGTGATTTTAGCCGTGCCAAGATTTATGAAACGTGAAAGCCCCGCGCCCCAACAAGCTGAAGCTATTGTGCTTAAACCGGTAGAAGTCACAAAGGCAAAACGGGGTGAGATCCGTTTAGAACATCAACTATCGGGTACCATTCAAGCAGAATCACAAGTTAGCGTTTACCCCAAGATCGCTGGACGTATTATCACTTTAAATGTAGATGAAGGTGCCCGTGTTGAGAAAGACGCCCCTCTTGCCACTGTGGAGTATGAGGAACTACAACTCGCAGTGCAACAATCAGAAGCCATCCTGGAATCAGCAGAAACAGCCTATTCTCAGGCAAAGCAGCTTGCGGAAGTCCGAGTCCATACACAAATTGCGCAAGCGAAGTCACAACTTCACGCCGCAGAGATAGGACTACAACAGGTAGTAGACCTTTCTGAAATCCGAACGGTCACGCAAATAGAACAAGCACAAGCAGCATTAGAATCGCTTGTCGCAAATCTGCAGAAAATTAAAAGTGGTGCCCGTGCTGAAGATCGGAGACAAGCAGAAGCCGGTCTAAACCAAGCCGATGCGAACCTCGCCAATGCTAAAAGCAATCACGATCGAATGACCGAACTCTTCCAAAACGGTGCGATCAGCCAGCAATCCCTTGAAAGTGCGAAGACGCAGTTAGACATCGCAATAGCGCAGCATAAGATCGCTACAGAGCAACTGCAACTTATTGATAATGGTGCTCGCGTCGAGGACATTCAAGCGATGGAAGCACAGGTCGAACAAGCAGAAGCGTCTCTACGATTGGCAGAGACACAAGCGGCTACAAAAACATGGGAAAAAGATATTGAACTTGCCCGTTCGCAAGTCGAAACAGCACGTGCAGGACTCACTGCCGCCGAAGCCTTAGAAACTGCGAAAAGTTGGGAAGCAGAGATCACATCGGCAAAAACAGCACGTACACAAGCGCAGGTTGCTCTCAAACTCGCCCAAAAACGTCTGAAAGATGCTACGATTTACGCTCCGATTTCGGGTGTTATCTCCAAACGCTATTTAGATTTAGGTGGAATGGCACTTCCAGCAGCACCACTTTTTGAAATTGTCAATATTGATAGTGTCATAGCTACCGTTGATGTCATCGAGACGCAGTTGAGCCAATTGGCACTCAACCAACAGGCAACAATAGAAATTGATGGCATAGATACACCGATGTCAGGCACAATCACTTTCATCAGCCCGACGCTACAAGCGTCTCGGCGAATAGCAACTGTCGAGGTTCGCATTGACAATCCCGAAGGCACTCTGAAGCCAGGAATGTTTGCGAAAGTTACCGTTCCTATCAAAGTACATACAGACGCACTTCTGATTCCGCGTGCTTCACTCATTGAGAATGTCAATACAAAAACACAAAACGTCTTCGTCATCGAAGATAATGTGAGCAGACGGCGTGTCGTGGAGATAGGACTTTTACGAGGCAGTCAGGCTGAAGTTATCAGCGGACTCATGGAAGGGGATGCCGTCGTCACTGCTGGACAACACTCTTTAAAAGAGGGAGAGGACGTTAGGGTTGTTAACCCTTAATAGACTAAATCCATTCTTTGAATTACATCCTTGTTAGGGTTCACGCGCCTTACCCCGAACAAGTTCGGGCGTCCGGATGTAAATTATTGGAAAACTAAATGATCCAATAAAATAGACTTGATAAATTAACGCAATTGGCATAACATGATATAGTAGATGTTTACTCTCTGAGTGGCACTCGGAACGTGTTTAAAGCGATAGTTAGAGCAATTGAAATCATATTCGTTCAACTGGATTTTCCGTTCTGCACTTACATCAAGGCGTTGTCGACCACCATTATTACAAAGACATCCTAACCGGGAAGACCAATGAAAGTTGAACAACTCCACGGCACCAACGTGAAACCATTTCAGGTCTCTGAGTTGGAATACCTTTTACAAGATGACTCTCCTGACCTTTTCTTTTCCTTTGGCTTACAAAAAAGAGGACAGGTGATCGTGACCTGTGCGCCGGCAAGGCTCGACATTATGGGTGGCATCGCTGATTACTGCGGATCGAACGTTTTTGAGATGCCCCTTAACCGAAACGCAATCGCCGCGTGCCAAGCCAGAGAAGACAGACACCTGTGTGCAGTCACGCTGAATGCCGGAACTGAATTGCGCCCTAATTTTCATCTTTCGCTTGATAATTTTTATACCGATGGCACTCTTAAAACATATTCTCAGATTCGAGAACTCTTTAACAAAGAACAAAGTACCGCGTGGGCGGGTTACATACTCGGTGCATTTTATGTGCTTCTTAAGGAAGGAAAAATTGAGCAGTTCCCCCACGGTGCCACAATCGTTATCAACAGTAATATCCCAATGGGTGGTGGTATTTCCTCTTCTGCAGCCATTGAGGTAGCGACGTTAACAGCACTCAACCGACTCTACAACTTAAAGTTAGACATGATAGAAATAGCGCGGCTTGCACAAACTGTTGAAAACCAGGTTGTTGGTGCCCCTTGCGGGATTATGGATCAGGTAACTTCTGTCGCAGGCATGTCGACTAAAATTGTTTCAATTCTTTGTCAACCAGACAAAATCTTGGAATTTGTTTCATGCCCGTCGAATGTAAGTTTTGTGGGTATGTACACGAAAGTACGCAGAAGTACAACCAGCACCGCCTACATTGATACGCGGACTGGGGCCTTTATGGGACTCACTATCCTTAAAGCGGCTTTTGCATCAGGGACCGATACCACAGATAAGTCCGATTCTGGAGAGAACGATCGCGATCGAAAAATGTCGGAAGCATTAGCGGATAACTACTTGTGCAATCTTTCTGTGCAAGAATTCCATGAACAGTGCGTACCCTTACTGCCTGAACAGATGCGGGGCGACGAGTTTCTCGAAAGGTACGGTGAAACCGTTGATACCGTCACGCAAGTAGAACCCGAAAAGTTGTATGTCGTGAAGGATCGAGTGGAACATGCCATTTATGAAAATGCCCGCGTCAAGCAATTCATAACCGCTATAAAAAATGCCGATAACGATCCAGATCACACATCAGACTATCTCAGAGAGGCGGGTGACCTCATGTACGAATCCAATGCCAGTTATCGCGACTTGGCAGGACTCGGTTCACCTGAAGTCGATGGACTTGTGAATATCGCTCGGAAAATTGGCAGACAGGGTGGCATCTATGGTGCTAAAATCACAGGTGGCGGAGGAGGAGGCACTGTCGCTTTACTCTGCCACGGGAACGTGGAGAGTTCGTTGACTCAAATTCTCGCGGCTTACAAACTCGCTTGGGGAATCGACGCGGAATTGATTAGGGGTAATGCACCAGGTGCATTTGAATTCGGGCACATCCTGTGGGAGTTGAAAGAACTTGAACCTCCTACACACTTTTGACTTCATGACAATAACTCTGAAAGCAATGTTTTAGCTGCGCATTTTATGAAGAAACACACCAACAAACGAATCATACATAATATAAATCCTATGACTGCTAAAAGCATTTTCGGATTTTACGATAATCGGCAGAAAGCGAAAAATAGCCTGTGGAAAATTTAGACCAACAAGACCAACGCCGTGCGTCTGGTGTTACATGGCGTGCTATACTCATTGCGATCTTTTTAATCCCACCTAACGTCTTTTGGGTCATCGAAGTTGAGTGTGTTTGGCATTCAGGACATCCAACGACCATCTCCCTATTTTGGAATGTCGTCCTCAATATATTCTTTTTAATTTTGATAAATCTCGTTTTAAAGCGATTCGCCCCACGATCGGCACTAACGCAGGGCGAGATGATTACGATCTACGCGATGCTCTCTATCGCGTCAGGTTTGGCTGGTCACGATACGTTAGCTTTAACGATTCCGGCACTTCCGCACGCATTCTGGTTCGCAACAATTGAAAACGACTGGGCGGACATGTTCCATAACTACATTCCACAACATCTCGTTGTTTCAGACAAGGAGATTATTCGTGGATTTTACGAAGGCAACACGCCCTTTTATAACGCCAAAATCGGTGGGGCATGGATAATGCCGACTTTGTGGTGGACATCGCTCGTTTTCGCCCTTGGCACCATTATGATCTGCATAAATGTGCTGATTCGGAAACAGTGGACAGAGCACGAGAAATTAGCGTACCCGATCATCCAACTTCCGATGGCAATCACAGAAAGAGGTGGTGCCGCGCAACTCTTCCGAAACCGTGTCCTCTGGTATGGATTCATCATCGCTGCAGCATTGAATATCTGGCACGGTCTGGCACACTTCTTCCCAATACTTCCAGATTTTAGTGTCCGTCATAACGCTCGGAACTGGGGCGCCGCCTTTACTGAAAAACCGTGGAATGCCGTCGGCAACATTCCTGTCCCACTCTATCCGTTTGTAATTGGTTTAGGGTTCCTTTTACCGCTTGATCTCTCGTTCTCCCTTTGGTTTTTCTACATATTTGAGAAACTCCAGCGAGTTGCCGGTAGCGCGCTCGCAATCCCAGCCCCTTTCCCGTATGGTAGCGAACAGTCGATTGGCGGTTGGATGGCGATCTTTGTCATTGCTTTGATTGTAACGCGTAGACATATTGCAAACGTCGTGCGCACAGTCTTGGGCATGCCAGGTGCTATTGACGATTCACAAGAGCCCATCCGCTACCGGACAGCAATTTTGTTGATCACTCTCTCCGGTCTCTATATCATCTGGTTCTGCCTGAAGGCGGGAATGACCCTTCCAATTATTCTCCCTTTCTTTGCCTTTTTCTTTGCCATTTCGGTCGCGATTACGCGTGTGCGTGCGGAACTCGGTCCTCCTGCACATGAGATGGCAGGGATGTGTAATGCCCAACAGTTTTTAGTCAATATTTTGGGGACGCGTCGCATTGGACCGAACAACTTGACAGTTTTTCCGTACTTTTGGTTCTTTAGTGGACGCGGCTATCGTGAACATATCATGCCTCACCAACTTGAATCCTTTAAGATGGCGGAACGGGCGAATATGAACACAAAACGACTGGTGCTGGCGATGATTATCGCTGTCATTTTGGGATCGCTTGCATCATTCTGGGCAACACTTAGCGAACTTTATCGCCTCGGTGGTGCGATTACAGGCGCAGGTGGTGGCATCGGACCATCGGTTGGACATATCGGACAATTCGGTTGGCTTGCGGGTTTGTTTGCGTTTCCGCGTGATCCAGATATTCCGGCAATGGCCTTCATGGCAGGTGGTATGGGTTTTACCTTTTTCCTGATGGTGATGCGGATGCGTTTCATCTGGTGGCCCCTCCATCCAGCAGGCTATCCTATTTCCATGACATTCGGAGTTGGCTATTTTTGGAGTTGCCTGATTATTAGCAGTTTTCTCAAGTGGATGGCACTTCGATTTGGGGGACCGGGAACCTACCGGACTATGGTTTTCTTCTTTTTCGGTGTTATCCTCGGTGAATACTGTGTTGGTGCCTTCTGGAGTGTTTTAAGCGTTATTATTCGTGAACCCATTTATGACTTCGCGCCAGGTTAGCGCATTTTTTGCGTAATATTTTTTCACTTCAGGCGTGACGTTTTAAGATTTTTTGCTAAATAGGCGCGCTTATATGAAGATTAAATGAATATTTCGGTAATATCCTAACACCTAAAGGTCTGAACTTGTTCAGGACTGTTTCGCTAACATGTGTCCTCAACAAATTGAGGCGTCCGAAATAATTACCGATCTAAATCCTTAATCTTCATTAAAGCGCGCTATTTTGGGATAATGACAAAAATTCGATTTATTTATTTTTATATTTTGATAGTAAGCCTCATTCCAGCAACAACTGGGACTGCAGCGGATGAAGGCGCTCACGCAGCTGAATTTCTCAGCCACGGCGTAGGTGCTCGTGCTTTGGGAATGGGCGGCGCATTCGTTGCCATTGCTGACGATGCCACGGCTACCTACTGGAATCCTGCTGGACTTACCAAAGTCAAAAAACATAGCTTCTCCGCTATGTATTCCGATACTTTTAGCACGGGAGATGGTAGTTGGCTGAGTAGAGGCTTGGTTACCTACAATTTTATCAATTACGTCTATCAAATTGAGGATATTGGCAGTGTTGGTCTGAGTTGGATTCGACTCGGTATCGATGATATACCACGGACCACCTTCATTGATATTAACAATAACGGCTTCCTCGGCGATTTTCAGGACAAAAATGGTAACGGTATCAAAGAAGAGGGTGAACCCTATATAGATAAACCTGAAATCGCGGAGTATTTCAGCAATACCGATAATGCGCTGCTCATCTCCTATGCGCGCCAGGTCCATCCTATGGTGGCTGTCGGTGGAAATCTCAAACTCCTCAACCAATCCATTTTTCAAAACAGCGGAAACGGGTTTGGTATTGACATCGGTCTAATCGCAGAACCCTATAAAGGCTTACGAATTGGGGCAATGTTATTAGATGCGACAGGCACTCAAATCCGTTGGGACACCCCCGATAGACCGACGTTCACCCGGACGCGTCGATTCCGATTCGGCACGGCTTACCATTTTACTGTGCCACGTCTCGGTAAAGGAGCGATCGGCGCAGACTTTGAGACCGACCAAGGCGATCTTGAGGTAGGCGGTGGCGGTGGTGGGCTTGTTCCACGTATAGGTGCGGAATATTGGCTCTTTAATACTGTTGCACTCCGCGGCGGTTGGAACGGACACGGACTCTCGGCTGGTGCCGGGCTTCGCCTGGGAATAAACGCTATGTCGTTTTCTGTCAATTATGCTTTCAATACCCACACGCTTGGTGGTTCACAACGCATCTCCGTCTCTGGAGAATTCTAAGGCTAACCGCTATAGTCCTTCCTTTTTTCGTAGAGTAAATCTCCCATTAATTCAATGCTCAAGTTAACTTCACCAATGGGCGAGGTTAGTAATACACGTTGCATGAATCAACGCTGAATGCGCGTGTGGCATTCAGCGGGGTGAGTACACCACAAATCACGGATTATCGCTGATTGGGCGGAGGAACGCGGAGTTTAATTAGCCGTCGGCTGTCGGCTGTCAGCTGTCAGTTAAGAGGGTTATTGGTGGAAACCGCACCTACTTATTTTAAGGAGAGATTTGTGGGAGACCTGGTGCCCCTTCCCTGTAACGAGTGGAGAAATGACCGAAAAACCTCGTTGAAACGTCCAAAATTTGTTAGTAGCAACACGGATCAATTCTAAAACCTACTATACTATAGGATACACTCTGCAGATCTAACTCGACTATAAAATAAAAATAATGTATAATTATACAACATAGTCGTTTTTAGGCTATTTTTAAATTATTAATATTATATATAATATAATGACTAATTATGATTTAAAATTTCAGATTTAACTTGACTATCAGGTAGAATTAATGATAATATAGTCACTGTAGCGCATTATCTAATATTTTATTATATTTATAATAATTAATCATACATGATCTAACACATACTTGAATGGGTGATTTTGTTTAAGAAGCGATACAGGTTAACCATAACATAGTGCTATAAAACACAAATTAAAATTGAAAAATAGGAGTATCAAAATGAGACTTATGTGTTTGCTTTTAACGGTAATAGTCTCCCTGCAGTTTACTCTGGAATCACAGGGCGAATTTAAGGTAGGTTTAGTCTATTTCGTCCCGAGCGACCGTACAACTCAGTCGGATATAGATAGCAAAATAGATACGTTAATCAAAGGCGCCCAGACGGCTTACGCCGACACGATGGCAGATAATGGATACGGCAGAAAAACCTTTAAGTTTGAAACCAAATCTGATGGAACAACAGCAAAGGTTCATCACATAACGGGTGAACAAACGGATGCGTATTATGAGGCTGAAAGCAAGTGGAAAGTTTGGGACGAGGTTAGAGCGGCAGGTTACGACCCTGCAGAAAAGATCTACGTTACTTTTGTTGACCTCAAGAGCGAACTTCTTGATAGTTCCTACTGCGGGACCGGTGGTGATTGGACAGATAAGGATGGCGGGGTCGTCACTATGGTTGCCTCTGGAACCTGTTTTGTGGATGATGAGACCGGCCAAGAGTTAAGAAACGTCGATTTAATGGTCCACGAACTTGGGCACGCTTTTGGTTTGCGCCATGATTATCGCGATTTGGGTTTGGACGGAGATACGATGGTTACATCTACCTGTGCTGCCAAGTGGTTAGATGGTCATCCGTACTTCAACAGCAGTCTGGGTTCGTCCACTGAATCTACAACGATTACAATGTCGACCCCGACTATATCTGACTCCGAAGTTAGTGTTACCTTTACGATAACCGATGCTGATGATCTCCATCTGGCACATTTCTTTACGACAACTAACGAGGTCTATGGTTTCGATGATCTCAGTCTACTTGGTTGTGAATCCTTAGATGGCACCAGTGACACTGCCACCTTCACTACGAGTTCATTGACATCGCAGACTACTTCTTTATCCCTTCGGGTTCTGGATGGAACTGGAAGATCCAAAGAGCAACAATTTACGGTTGATCTTTCCGGTCTGTCGAACAACAGTGCGCCTTCTCTGAGGAGATACTCAGTAGATATCAACGGCGACGGCATCCGTAATATCAGGGATTTGGTAGCGGTCAGCACTAACTTCGGACAGCAAGGACCGAATCGAGCGGATGTCAATGGAGATGGAACGGTGGATATCGCAGATCTTGTTTTACGTGCTGGCGCGTTGGGTCAAAACGCGGCTGCATCTTTTGCCTGGTATCGCGATCCGGAATCCATCTTTACACATACAGATGTGCAACAGTGGTTGCATGAAGCACGACAAGCCAACCTGACAGATCCTGCTTCCCAGCGTGGTATCTTAGTGTTGGAGCAGCTGCTTGCCATCTTGACCCCTAAAGAGTCGATGCTATTGCCAAACTACCCAAATCCGTTCAATCCCGAGACATGGATACCTTATCGGTTAGCGAAGCCTGCGGATACCAGTATATCCATCTATTCTGTTAGTGGACATCTGGTTCGAACGCTGGAATTAGGGCATCAATCCGTGGGGGCCTATGAATCCCGCAGCCGTGCGGCGTATTGGGATGGGAAAAACGAACTTGGTGAGTCTGTGGCAAGTGGCGTTTATTTCTACGTTTTGACAGCAGGTGATTTCGCTGCGACGCGGAAAATGATAATTCGGAAGTAATTTTCCTGCGGTACTCACTTACATAGATTTGCGCGATTGTACGCGCATTTTGCTTAGACGGCAACTTCGGTTCCTACAACATAACCCAAGTTGCCGTCTTTATTTAGGTAGATTTTAGAATTACTTGGACCTCCTAAAATAGTACCCAACCCCCTCACCCCCTTATCAGGGGGAATATCGGAAATTTTTCTGCCAGGAGTTTCAGCATGCGATTTAAGCGTTTATTTGTAATGATAATTGCTTTATTATATCTTGTATCTTTCACGTTTGCGGATGTTACGACCCTTGAACATGGCGGCGAGATTCAAGATGTGGTATTTCACCCAACGGATAGTTCTAAAGTTGTTAGTGCCAGTGATGACAACACGATTAAACTCTGGGATTTAGATACCAACACCGCCACAACCTTCAGTGGACACACAGACAAAGTCAACACTGTAGCTTTTTCACCGAACGGAAATACCCTTGCCAGTGGTAGTGATGATAAGACCTGCAAATTGTGGACTGTTTCGAGTCAGCAAGTCACCGCCACACTCGAACATATTCCTATTGAGGATCAACCTGCATCGACAGTCACTTCTGTGGCATTTGATCCAGACGGAAATACCCTTGCGACTGCCGGATATCAGACTGTAAAGTTATGGGATCTCTCGGACAACACCGTTAGCCACACATTTGATCATGAAGGCTGGGTGTACGCAGTAACTTTTTCGCCGAATGGAAGTTACCTCGCCGTTATACATGGAGATGGAAAGAAGATAAAGATTTGGGATGCTTCGACAAAGACATCTGCCGCCGAACTCACTGGCGATGTCAATTGGATTGGTGCTATAGCGTTCCCACCGGATAGTAGTACCTTTGTGGATGCTGGACAGGATGGTGTAATCACGTTACGATCTGTGTCGGATTGGTCAGTTTTCGGTAGAATCAGCGTTTATGGTTCGGTTACTGACCTTGCTTTTTCTCCAGATGGTAAAACACTGGCGAGTGGGGCACGAAACGTAGATCTTTGGTCGGTTGAGACTGGTGGAAAACTTATCTCTTTATCAGGGCAGGACGAGTGGGTTAGGGAAGTTGCCTTTTCGTCCGACGGAAATACACTCGCAAGTAGTGAATCTGACGAGGGAACACTCCACCTTCAGGACATTGAGGGACTTTTAGACTCACTACCTCAGCGAGACATAGTGCGTCTCATCTACTTTGTGCCAAGTGACCGGACCCCTCAAGCAGATATAGATACCAAAATAGAGACGTGGGTCAAAGGCACACAAACGTATTTTGCCGACATAATGGAAGAACATGGATACGGTAGAAAAACCTTTACGTACGAAACCGATGCTGAAGGTAAAGCAGTGGTCCATCATATTACAGGTCAGTTCACAGATGCGCATTACAACAACAATGATAAGTGGAGAGTTTGGGACGAAATTAGAGAGGCAGGGCTTGACCCGACAAAAAACATCTACATGGCTTTTATGGATTTCAGCGAAATACTTGATGGTCTTCACTGCGGCACTGGCGGTAATTGGGATCATGGTGGTGTCGTAAACCTCATCGCCTCCAGCGAATGTTTGGACGGGGATTCCGGTCGTTGGCTGGCAGCTCATGAATTTGGGCACGCTCTTGGACTGCAACACGATTATCGCAACAATTCGGACGGCGCGTTAGGTTTAGGTGAAGATGAAGATCTGATGCTCTCCTCTGCTTGTTCAGCTAAATGGTTAGATGCCCATCCCTATTTCAACAGCAGAACGACCTTTTACAATGAACCGACAACAATTGAAATGTGGCCAGCTCGTGCAGCTGACTCGGACGGCATCCGTCTCCGCTTTACAATAACCGACCTTGACGGTCTTCATCAAGCACGACTACTTGCTACAAATTTAAAGGTAGACTACTTTGCCGGTAGAGACTACTTCGAGGAGAAAGACCACTTAGATGAATATATGCTTGATTGTCAATCCTTAAGTGGTAGCAGCACTACTGCCGAATTCATCACAACGGAATTGACATCGGCCAATGACACTGTGGTTCTTCGGGTGATAGATACGAATGGAAACTTCACGGAAGGAAGATTTTCAATTGATACGACCACTCTACCGGAACACGCGGAGGACGTGAACGGGGATGGTATCGTTAACATCCAAGATTTGGTGCGAATTGCCTCTAACTTCGGACAGATGGGTCAAAACATTGCGGATGTAAATGAGGACGGTGTTGTGAATATCCAAGATCTGGTTCTGGTTGCTGGCGCGTTCGGTAAAGGTGCGGCTGCGCCTGCTACATGGCATCGCGATCTGGAGTTCACACTTACAGGTGCAGAAGTACGTCAGTGGTTGCGTGAAGCGCGACTGGTAAACCTGACAGATCCTACTTTTCAGCGTGGTATCTTAATGTTGGAACAACTTCTTGCAGTGTTGACGCCACAGAAAACAGTACTACTGCCTAACTATCCGAATCCATTTAACCCAGAAACGTGGATTCCATATCAATTATCGGAGCCTGCGGAAGTCGTGGTATCTATCTATGCTGTGGATGGGAAGTTAGTTCGGACGCTTGAATTGGGGCATCAACCCGTTGGTATTTATGAATCACGGAGTCGTGCGGCATATTGGGATGGTAGGAATATGCTGGGTGAATCAGTTGCCAGTGGTGTTTATTTCTATACGCTTACGGCAGACGATTTTAATGCTACACAGAAAATGTTGATTCTGAAATAACTCTGAAAACCACAGAATAAATGTAAAGACGCAGCACAGATCTACTGTGTCTTTACATCAAACTCTTACCATTTCTTTCCCAACAATTTTCCATAGTTATTCAGTCCTCTGAAGATTCCTCAATAAGGTCATTTATAGTAGATTTTAGAATTAATTGGACATTCCGCACCGGCGAGGTTCCAAACCTCGCCTACCAGTGAGGGAAGAGTGTCTATTTATTTTTTGGTTTTACCATAAATGACCATGATTCTCCAACTTCCAGATTGAGGTTTAACATTACATATTGTATAATGCTTTGAGGTTGCAAATCAAAATTCAACGAAAAGGACACCAGTATGCGACTTATACGCTTATTTATCATGGTAGTTCCCTTATTGCATTTTGCACCTTCCATTCTCGCCCAAGACTCCATTGTTCTTGAACACGGGGGTGCTGTCTGGACGGTCGACTTCTCTCCCGTAAGTCCGTCACTCTTCGCGAGTGGGGGTGAAGACAATACCATTAAACTTTGGAATTTACAGGACGACACCGTAACAACGTTCAGTGGACACACGGAACAAGTTAACACTGTAGCGTTTTCCCCCAACGGACGATTGCTTGCGAGCGGTGGCGATGATTGGACCTTCAGATTGTGGAATATCCCACAACGACGAAATATCGCGACTCTGGAACATGTTACAGATCGCAGTCGATCACAAGTCAAAGGAGTTGCATTTTCACCCGATGGACAACTCCTCGCTACCGCCGGTTCACACGTAAAATTATGGGATGTTAGCAATCAAACCGAGATAGCAACACTCCGACACGATGATTGGGTATTTACAGTTGCATTTTCACCCGATGGACAACTTCTCGCTACTGGAGGTCAGGCAGGTGTTGTAAAGATTTGGAATATTCAGACCCAACAAATCATCGCTCAACTGCCAGGAGATACGACTGCCGTTTATTCTGCTGAATTTTCCCCAGACAGCCGAACGTTTGTGAGTGCCGGGTACGATGGAAAAATCAAACTGTGGAATGTATCAAATTGGGTGCTTCTCGGTACCCTTGAGGGTAATGGGACAGTCTTTACAATTGATTTTTCTCCAGATGGAAAAGTTCTCGCCAGTACCGGTCATACTACGATAGATCTCTGGTCTGTTGATAGTGGTAAAGAGATTGCTTCACTGACAGGATACTCCGGTTGGGTCCACGGGACTGCATTCTCTCCAGATGGTAAAACTCTTGTCAGCGGCGGTGATGATGGCACGGTACGCCTACAGAACATAGAAATTTACTTACAGACGCTGCAACAACCAGAGACGGTTCGGATTATCTATTTCCTTCCAAGAAACCGTCTACCATCGACAGATATTGATACAAATTTGGATATCTTAATGAAGGATGTACAGGAGTTTTATGCCGATCAGATGCAAAATCGTGGGTTCGGTAGAAAAACTTTTACCTTTGAAACAGATAGGACCGGTAAAGCACTGGTGCATCACCTGAATGGGGGATTCGCCGATCAGTATTACCACACCGGAACTATTGCTAAAGTTATGGAAGAAGTTGATAAACAGTTCGACCTATCGAAGAACATTTATCTCATTGCAGTAGATGTTAGTAGCGAAGTTATTGAAGGCGAAAACACATGCGGCGTAGGCGGCGGAAGTTGGGAGGGTATTGAAGAAGGAATGCAGCGACGCGTTCTGGGAGGACACGCAATCATTCCTGCCTCTGGTCAGTGTTTCAGTATTAGCGTTACAGCTCACGAATTAGGGCATGCTTTTGGATTAGAACACGATTTCCGAAGCGATGCTTATCTCATGTCTTATGGGGTAAATCCAGACCAGTTGTCTCATTGTGCTATCGAATGGCTAAATGTGCATCGCTACTTTAACGCAAACCAAACTGCATTCAACGAACCCACAACGATTGAGATGTCTATCCCCATTGCCCTACGTTCAAATGCAATTCGTTTTCGTTTTGAAGTAGACGATGCTGATGGCGCAAATCAGGCGCAGTTGATTATTCCCACAGCTGTCGGGGACCCTGCCACTGGAGGTAAGCTGCATAGCTGCAAATCCTTAGACAGTGAAACCCAACTGATTGAATTTACGACAACCGAATTAACAAGCAGCACCACACCTGAAATAACGCTTCAGGTTATTGATGCGTATGGGAACATCACTCGGCAGATCTTTCCGGTTAATACGACCTCCCTGCTGCCGCGTCCTGAAGTTGTGTCAATACCCGATCCGAATTTAGCAGCAGCGATACGTAAAATGCTTAATCTAACACCCGGGGCTGCTATCACGCAACTCAATATGCTGAACTTCGCACGTCTTGATGTAAGCGATCAGCAAATAACAAATATCACTGGACTCGAACATGCCAAGAATCTAAGCACTTTAAATCTCCGTGGAAACCAGATTAGGGATATTACACCTATCGCAGCATTGACAAATTTGATGCACTTAAACGTATCTTACAACCAAATTAGGGATATTGTATCGCTGGAAAAATTGACGAACCTGAATGAGTTAAGGCTTGCTGGAAATCCGATTGTAGATATGTCCCCCCTCCATGCCCTACTCGAAAAGATTCCTGATGTTAATCTTGACATCTGGCACATTATCAATCCCCTTGAGAAAATCACGGGTCCATGGCTCTGGGTAATTGCGCCAACAGAAATCGGTCAAGGTGGTGCAAATTCCATTGATGTAGATTCACTCGCTTTTGCCAGCGAAGGCACTGTGACAGAGGCTAACATTGCTGCAAACAGCGCAAAAGCAGGAGATGCAGTTGGTGATTACGTTTGGACGCTTGGTGAAATCACTGAAACCGGTCGTAATAACGTCAACGATCTCGTTAATAAAATAGGCTTAGTAGATGGGAGGAATCCGGCAAGTCCGTTTGACGATATAGACATTAATCATTACTCGTCCTATGCCTTGATTACGCTTGAATCCGCTACGGATCAGTTCGGTGTGACGATGCTCGTCGGGAGTGATGACGCTATCAAGATATGGATTAACGGTGAAGTGGTCCATAACAATCCTATCAACCGCGGTGCCAACGACTTTCAGGATAGATTCAATGTTGATTTGAAACAGGGCGATAATCTCTTGCTGGTTAAAGTTAGTGAACGTGGTGGAGCTTGGAGCATGTTCGTCGGCATTGATGCAGAGGTTACCACTGGTTATAAACGTCCGCCAGATGCGATAGCATCTGTAGATATCAACGCTGATGGGACGGTCAACGTTCTGGATCTCGTTTTAGTTGCTGCCAACTTCGGACAACGCGGAGAAAATGTCGCGGATGTTAATAGCGATGGTATCGTGAATATTGTCGATCTCGTTTTAGTTGCTGGCGCGTTGGGTAACGCTGTGGCTGCACCTTCAATCTGGAGTCGGGATTGGGAAATCCCTCCTACAAAAGATCAAGTCCAACTGTGGCTAAGTCAAGCGCGACAGGTAAACCTGACAGATCCAGATTTTCAGCGTGGTATCTTAATGCTGGAACAATTTCTTGCCTCACTGACACCACAGGAAACTACCCTACTGCCAAACTATCCGAATCCGTTTAACCCAGAAACGTGGATACCCTATCAGTTGGCAGAGCCTGCGGAGGTAAGGGTGTCAATCTATGCTGTGGATGGGAAGTTGGTTCGGACGCTCGAATTAGGGTATCAGCCGGTCGGGATTTACGAATCTCGGCGTCGTGCAGCGTATTGGGATGGTCGGAATGAACTGAGTGAGTCTGTAGCGAGTGGTGTTTATTTTTATACGTTGACAGCAGGTGGTTTCACGGCAACGCGGAAAATGTTGATTCGGAAGTAATCTTTAACGTGCGATGAATCGCACTACTACAAACACACTCACTTAGAGTAGAGGTCTATTGGTTTCTTGAACGTATCTATAGGCTTGTCTGTTCAAAAATTGTATCTGTTCCTACCTGAATTTGCACGGATGCTAAATAGCGTTGAATTGCTTCTGTATCTACGCGTACGCCGAGTCCGGGCAACTCTTTTACTCTAACCATTCCGTCGGCTTCAACTGGGAACGGTTCGGCTATTAACCGTTGAGATAATTCCGATCCTGCTGCCGGATATTCTAATAGATTGAAATCAGGATTTGTGGCAAAGACGTGAAGTGCAGCGGCAAGGCTCAAGTGGCTTTTAAACGTGTGGTTGACGTATTGAATATTGTGCTGCTCTGCGAGTTGACGGACCTCGAAAGAAGGCATAATCCCGCCGATGCGTCCTGCGTCAATCTGCACAAACTGGATACCGCCATGGGTAACTATGTCCTCTGCCATTCGGTAGGTGTTTGACCCTTCACCTGCAGCAATCGGGACACTTGGATTCTTTTGCGTGAGTGCGCCATAAGCATCAACCGCATCGGGAGCAAGCGGTTCTTCCAGCCATGTGGGAGAAAATTGGGCAAACACTTCAGCACGCTGGTAAGCCGTTTCATGATCGGTTCCCCAGACCACACCGGCATCAATCATAATTTGGGCATCCGTTCCCATACCTTCGCGTGCTGCACGCACAAGAGCGATGTCGTTTGCCTCGCCGAATTTGCCCATTGGTCCCCATCCGAACTTCGCAGCACGATACCCCTGCTGGCGTAACTCCGACGCGATATGATAGGTTTCTTCGGGTGTATCCGCAAAAAGCACAGATGCATACGGCAATTTAGGGTGCGCTGTGTCAGATGTCCGTGACATCTCAGCAAGCAGATGGTAAACGGGTCTTTCCAACTTCTGTCCGACGAGATCCCACAAAGCGATCTCAGCACCGCTATAGGCATGCTCTATCTGTTGAATGTCCAATCCGTTCCGTAACGCTTTCTCGCTCAACCGAACGACATCATGGGGACGATCAAGCGTCTCGCCAATTAACGAAGTACGGATATTGATGATATTCCCGTGGGACATCGGGCAGCAATAGACAGCAAGGCTTACCAATGGTGAAGCATCACATTCTCCCCATCCTTCAAGCCCGACATCCGTGCGGATCCGCACCAAGAGCGTATCTTGCGTTCCATCAGCGGCTGTTGTGATGTCTGGCATTCGGAGATAAAAAGGATCGACTGCTGTAATTTTCATATCTATCTATTCACTCGTAGGATCTGTCGATTGACCTTCATCTTCTGCGGAAATAGCCTGAGGATTTGCATCTTCGATCTGCTTACCTCGCGCGACTGCCAGAGAACGCATCGCTGAAATAAGAAACCAGCCCAACAACCCAACACCTGCACCGATACCCATGGCGATTCCTGCCCCTCTGGGTGTGGCAATCCGATCCAACGTATCTCGGTCAAGTTCACACGAGATATTTTCGATATGTTTGAGGGAGATTGTTCGTCTCTCGCCATCCTGTACATACTCAACAGATGGTGCGGAACTACCATCTACGGCGATATCGGCACTGCCTTCAGGTGTATTAATCCGCATCAAGTTTTCGCCGTGCTCACTGACCCAGTGGGCTTTTAGCCCTCTGATTCCCTCTGCGTCGCGAATCGGTTCCACTCGCGTTTGGAATAGCACGCTTCGCAAAAGATTGAAGGTGATGTCTTTAGATTTTGCTAAAGCGTTTCTTAAATTTTCTGAATTCACGATTTTCTCCAATCGTTATAATATTGACAGCATCCGCAAAAATTCTGCGAATAGCGGTTTCGGTTAAACGCTCTGATTTGTTATTCACATCTTCTTTTGATGAATTATATCGGAAACTCGTTTGAATGTCAAGGTATCTCAATCAAAGATGGCTATCAGTTATCAGCGGTCAGTGTTAATAGCAGTCAGCTATCAGCTATCAGCGGTCAGTTAAGAAGGTGGTAGATCGTGGGTTATGGGTTGCCTGAATGCACGTCGCATTTGGGAAAGTTACCGCATATCGCGGATTACCAGGATCTTCGCAGATGACGCGGATTTTGGAAGGTTCTGGTAAAAGTTGGGTTTCAACTGCGTTTCAACCCAACCTACGATGAAGTGAGCTGCCTGTTATGAGTTGTCAGTTAGAACACCGAGGAAGATCGGGGTTAGAAACCCCTCCCACAAGTTCTTGAAACATCTGCTTACTTTTAAAATTCATCATAAATGTCTTTACTACTGAAATAAAAAATCCTTGACGAATGACGCATTTTGTGCAAAAATATATACAGATTTGTGGCTATCAACTATCATTATCGGACGTACTTATGAACATAAGGATGCGCTTTGACAGTCGCGTCCAGCACTTAAAATTGATACCATCTTACTATATTAAACATCCTGCGAAGAGGAGTTTTCACATGCGGAGCGACCCAGTTTCATCGCAAAATCAGACATCTGACGAACGCCAGATTCCGCTTTTTCCATTACAGGTAGTCTTGTTTCCCGGTGGACTTTTACCCCTTCATATTTTCGAGCCACGTTATCGCACTATGATCAAATTCTGCTTGGAGCATGAGTCTGAATTCGGCATTGTCCTCATCAAAGAAGGAGAAGAGGTTGGCGAAGCTGCTATACCTTATGAAGTCGGCACAGCCGTTCGTATCCTTCACGTTGAACACTTAGATGACGGTCGCATGAATATTATCACTGCTGGTGAATATAGGTTCCAAATTTTAGAAGTTCAAGAACATCTCTCCTATCTTACCGGTCGCATACGGATGTTAGACGATCCAGATACCGAGATCGAAGCGGTATCAAAATCGCTTACGACAGAAATCGAAGAGTTGTACAAAGCGTACGAAGCATTATCTAGCCGATTAATTTTCGGATGGCAACCGCCGGAGGAACAACCGGACGATCCAAGGGAACTCGCCTATCAAGTGGGCATACGACTACGTATCTCGCTCGAAGAGAAGCAAAATTTACTGGAGACAATTCCGTTAGAGAAGCTCCTTACACGCGAAATCGAAATTCTGACAAATCAGAACCGACGGATCGCCTTTCAATTAGCAGCGAAAAATAATTAACTTTGTCAGGACAGGGTTAAACGCAGTCAGTAGGTTCTCATATTCAGACAATCACTCCACTGCATAAGATCCCATTTGCGACCCAATAACATAATGTCACTAAAGGCTCCTATCCATCAATTCACCGAAACCCAGTCAATCCAGATTGCCTCTCGGGATTTTTTCTACATCAGCAATATCCTGTCGGCGTCTCGACTCGTTATGGTGCCTTTTATCTTTTACTTTATCTACCGTGAACAGTGGATACATGCGATTGTTTTTGGTGCCATAGCTGTTATCACAGACCTATTAGACGGCTTTTGCGCTCGACGTTTAGAGCAGCACACCGAACTCGGTTACATATTAGATCCTGTGGCAGACAAACTTGCCCTCTTTGCTGCAGTTTCAGCACTTGTTTTATCAAAATCTACCTTCCCAGTCTGGGCATTTCTTGTGATTGTCATCCGTGATGTCGCAATCGTGATCGGCAACGGTATTTTAGTGTACAAAGCAAAAATGATTACTCGCTCGAATCTATGGGGTAAATGCACCAGTTTCTTTTTGTCAATCGCGGTCATGCTTTACCTCCTCCGCCCAATTACCTCGCTCTTACCGAAGGATATTGAATTTTATGGTCTCTGTCTTGCTCTGGTATTTGTCGTTATCTCAACAGTGAGTTACGCCCGACATATGCTCCGCGTGTTAAAAACCTACAGCGGGTGATAATCCCAAATACCTAAACATTTGGATCAGAAAAACGTGGTAAGCGGTTGCCGATCCACATACATAAGGAACCTTCTGATGGCTTACAAAGAACTCACAACGCAGAAACCTTTTATCGTTAACAAGAACTTGGGGAGTGCCGTTGATGTAGAGCCCGAAGAATTGACGCTGACCAATGCCGACGGTGTTCCTGTCAGTGCCCCAACACAGAAACAGAAATACGATTTCGATCGGAACGGCTGGCTTCTGATTCCAAGCGTTTTATCAGATACTGATGTCTCGGAGATGCGCGAATTCTGTCAACGCCTTCAGGAATCACCAGAACGTATTCCCGAACCAGAACGCTGTACACTCGGAGGTCCGCTACAGAAACTCGCTGACCATCCAGTGGTTGTCGGATTCCTCAACGAATTTTTGGCATATCCACCTGCGGCGAGCGAGGACTGCTACGGCTTTCGCTTGGAGGAAACAGCCGGACTTTTCGGGGACACACCACCATCTTCTGATGTTAAATCTGTTTTTCAGAAGGGAAATGGTTTATTCCGCCTACCGGGCGACTCCCATCTTTATCGATGCGTGCCGGGACGTGGATGGAGTGGATTAACACGCGTGCTCTGGGAACTATCTGAAGTTTCCGTTCAAACAAACAGCATCCGCTTCATCGCAGGAAGCCACAAAGCTGCATATCCGATACCAGAACCGGTTCAGAATCCGAATTCATCGCTTTGGGAAACTTACGAGTGTCCTCCAGGTTCTGTTATCTTCTTCACAGAATCTCTGACCCAAACACAAGTTCAAGCTAATGCTATTAATCAGGTTTGTATTTCAAATCTATATAACACTGTAGCGAGTCGCTGGTCGAATTGGCTACCGCATCCACAACTTCTCGAAGCAATGCCACCGAAACGACAGACGCTTTTCCGAGGAACTTACGCAGGAGGCAATGTCATCAATGGTGATTTCAACCAACGTACATCCGCCTATCCCGCAGAAATTTAAACAGCGTAAGGAGGAAATGTCAGATGGAAGGACAGACGAACAGAAATTTGCAACCTTGGCTCGGCGCATTATTGCCTTCGGATACATGTGAACTACCTACCCAAAACGCCGATGGTTTAGCTGTGCCTGAACTCACAGAAGAACAGCGTTACGCCTTTGACACCCATGGTTGGTTTTTGGTCCCGGAAGTGTTCACAGGGTCGGAACTCAAAGAGATGCGAGATTTCGGATACCGTCTGCATCATGACCCGGAATCTATTCCAGAACACGAACGGAATCCCCTCGGTGGACCGCTCCAGAAACTGATTGACCATCCGCTCGTTGTTTCGCTTCTCAACGAATTCACTGCACACCCCGCTGTGACCAGTCCAGAATGTTACGGCTTTGCTGTTGAAAGCGCAAGTCTTTTTTACCGCACTCCGGGTATGGGAAGATTTGCCCCACATAACGGCAATGGATTACTCCGTTTTCCTGGCGATGTCCACTACTATAACGCTTTTCCAGGCAAAGGCTATAGCCCACACACCCGTGTTGTATGGGAACTCAACGAAGTGAAAAAAGGACAAGGTGGAACGCTCTTAGTGACTGGAAGTCACAAATCGGTTTATACGGCACCACCTGATATCCAGAATCCCGATTCTGACATTTGGTCGACTTACGGATGTCCACCAGGTTCACTCCTCTTTTTCACAGAGGCACTTACCCACAGTGCGACAACATGGACAAACACAGAAAATGACAGAATTGCCATTTTCAACCTGTATAGCCCTGTTGATAGCGGTTTTGCGAAGGTTTATGAACCGCATCCGAAATTGCTCGCGGAAATGCCCCCGATGCGACAAACCTTGTTCCGAAGTCGACATGTCGTCGGTAACACCAAGGGCACACCATAGCAACACCAAGGAAAAATCAATGAATGATAACAATTTCAGCGAACTCCTCATCCACAACTTAAAACAGATTCACATCCGCTTGGATCGTTTGGAGGTAAAGATTGATGAGAAAGTTGATAAGGGTGAAATCCAAACTCTTGAACAACGCCTCGGCAGCGTCGAAAGTCGTCTTGATCGGATTGAAAGTGGGATTGGAATGATTAAATGGATGATTGGCATTGGAATAGCCGCTATAGGTGTTTTCGTGGCGGTTTTAAAAATGTTCTGATGTGTCCATTTCGGTAGAAATTTCTGAAAGGAAGTAATCATGCCCACAACACAACCAAACGTTCTTTGGATTTATGGCGAGGACCTCTCTCCAGATCTCGGCTGTTACGGCACGCCTGCTGTGGAGACGCCGAATGTTGACCGAATCGCATCGGAAGGTACCCGTTACACCAATGCTTTCGTGACATGTCCAGTCTGTTCACCGAGTCGTTCTGCGCTAATTACCGGTACATATCAGACGCACTTTGATGCGCACAATCACCGCAGCAATCGCGATAAGCCACTTCGGGCAGATATGAAACTCATTACCGATTGCTTTCGGGAGGCGGGGTACTTTACTTGCAATAGCCCAGGTCCCCCGTATGATCGTCCCGGAAAGACTGATTTTAACTTCCAACGAGAACAACCTTTTGATGGTATTGACTGGAGCGAACGGGCAGAAGGACAACCCTTTTACGCACAAATCAACATTCCAGACACCCACCGCGTCTTCAAGCCTGATTCAGAACGTCCGATTTCCCCAGAGGATGTCGAATTACCGCCTTACTACCCCGATCACCCTCTCACGCGAAAAGACTGGGCACTCTATCTTGAGAGCATTCAGATCTTAGACAGAAAAGTGGGACAAATTCTTGAACGCTTGGATGCTGAAGGGCTCACGGACAACACGATTATCTTTTTCATGAGTGACCATGGACGTGCCCATATCCGTTGCAAGCAGTTTCTTTATGACGGTGGCACTCATATTCCGCTCATTGTTCAATGGCCGGGACAGGTTGAAGCTAATGCTGTTAGCGATGAACTCATCAGCGGTGTCGATTTCGCGCCGACGACGCTCTTTCTTGCCGGTATTGAGATTCCAGATTTTATGCAAGGACAGATCTTCCTCGGTTCAGATGTATCCTCACGCGATGCTATCTTTGCAGCACGAGACCGGTGTGATGGAACGGACGACAGAATTCGGTGCATCCGAACACATCGCTATAAACTCATCCGCAATTATCATCCTGAACTCCCGTATATGCAATTCAACGGGTATAAGAAGCAACAGTATCCGCTCTGGAGCCTAATGCCCGTGCTCTCGGCAAATGGCGAATTGACCCCCGCGCAACAGCACTTCATGCAACAGACCCGTCCTCCCGAAGAGTTATATGACTTGGAAGCAGACCCGTACGAAATCAATAACCTCGCTGCCGATCCAGCGTATGACTCCGTCCGAAGTGAACTTGCTGCAGGACTCGATGAATGGATGACTGAAACAGGGGACATGGGCGATATTCCTGAATCGTCAGAGGTTACCACTTATTGGGATGAAAATATGGCGGAAAGATTCAAGCAGGACATGGAAAAACGAGGGCTCTCGCACGATATAAGCAATGCGGATTACGTGGCATGGTGGGAAAACCATCTGCTAACATAAACGTCCACAACCTTATGCAAAACGGAGACACTCAATGAAGGATATTGTCTACGGACACGGCGATGGGTTTTTAACACAGGACGGACGCCGTCTCTTTCCGATCGGTTTTTACGAATTTCCGGCTGAAGACGATGGACTCAGAGATATGGCGGCAGCGGGCGTTAACCTAATCCGATGTGGTAACGAGGAATCTCTTGATCGGGTGCAAGCACACGGAATGATGGGGTGGGTGCCGTTATCACTTCAGTCTGGTGCGACGCCCGAATTTCAGGAACGCATCCGTACGCTTGCTGAACATCCGGCGCTTGCTATTTGGGAAGGTCCCGATGAGGTGGTGTGGAACTTCACGGCATATAGCGGTCTCTGGCGGCAGGACAGGATAGGTGTGTTTCCAAATAAGGATGAGTGGTGGATGCAAACACCGCTGGCTATAGCGTATTCTGAAGAACGTGCGGCGGAGATTATGCCAAATATGCGGGAAGCCGTTGAATTCATCCGCAGTGTCGATCCTCACAATCGGCAAGTCTGGATTAACGAAGCACGCGACAGTGATCTGAAATTCGTCCGACAATATATTGACTATGTGGACATCACTGGGTGCGATGATTATCCTATTCGGGCAGATACACGTCACGCCATACGGGTCGCTGATGCAACGGATAGATGGCGACAAGTCGGCAAGGATAGACCGGTCTGGATGGTGCTTCAGGCATTTTCGTGGAACGACTTGGATGATGAACACGGTGACATTGCTGCATTCCCAACCTTCTCTGAGTCTCGTCTAATGGCGTATGTTTGCATTACGCACGGCGCGAGAGGGATCTTGTATTGGGGATCCAGTTATCTTAAATCTCCAGGATACGAAGCATTTCGGAAATCACTTTATGCGCTAACAAGCGAACTCGCGGCACTCCAACCCTTCCTCACAGCACCCATTGAGCGGTATGTCACAGTACAAGTGACTGATGACGGACGCACCGATATCCCTATCCCTGCTTCGATGCGCGGTGTGAGTGTCACTGCTCGTAGAACCGGACGAGACTGGCTCATTATTCTCGTCAATGAGGATCCCGATTCCCACATGGGGGTTGAAGTCATCGGATTGGATGCCCTAAACGGCACTGAATTTGTAGAACTCTATGGCAATGAGGAAACTACTCTATCTGAAGGCAGATTCGTGACGCGGATGCGTCCGTTTGAAGTTAAGCTCTTCGCAACACATCGAAAATGGGAAACTCACCAACGGGAGGGCAGGGGATTTGCAGAATAATACAAAAGAACGTTTTGGATTTGATGCGCCAAAGCAGCGACCAATTGAAGAATCAATCCGATGGGCTGCTGAAAATGGATTCGGATATATCGACTTTCAAGCCGATGTTTCACCGAATAACATCGCTTCGTTTGACGCTGCACGCGTTCGCACGGTGCGAGAGTTGTGTGAAACACACGACATTGCTATGGGTATCCACCCATCTTCAGCAATTAACAACGCTGAATATACGCCAATTATGTCTGAAGCCGTCGATAACTACCTCTTTGCGAATTTAGAACTGGCGCAACGGCTCGGATGCGGCTGGCTCATCGGACACGGCGGGTACCATTTCGGTGATGTTGCCCAACGTCGTGATGCTGCCATTGAACGTATCCAGCGATTGATAGCACGGGCAGAACAGGCAGAAATCGTTATCTTCTTTGAAAACCATAATCGAGAACCAGAGCACGCTGAAATACACTACATCCCGCATAATGTTGAGGAAACACGTTGGTTTTTCGAGGCAATGCAGTCTCCCTATCTTAAGTGGGCATTTAATGTGGCACATGGGCACCTTGTCCCTGAAGGCTGGCAAGGGTTTTTGGACACGTTCGGTGTAGAAAATATAGGGCAAGTCCGCCTCAACGATAATACCGGTGAGTACGAAATCCATCTCGTTCCCGGTGAAGGGACAATTGACTTTGTGGACTTATTTGCGCAATTGAAAGGGCACGGTTATGACGGGTGGTTTAGTCTTGGTTTTGGGGATGACGGGGATAAGGTACGAATACGGGATCAATTTGCTGAGTACTTGTAGAGCAACCTCTGAGTTCAGACAACCTACCGATAAAAGGAATAAACAGAGATTCGCCAAATGAGTCGGATGAGTACCCACGTGCCACCGACGATGAATTGTCCAAGTATCAGCCCTAAAAAGAGGGGTAGTACCTTGTGATAGAGACGGATGCCGCCGAACCGTAGAATAAGGTTTTTGATCGCCCAACTAATCAACACGGAAAACCAGAGCCAGCCGAATGTCCACATACTACTTGCGACTGCATAACCGGTAGGATGAAATGGGAACATCGGAAATCGGGTACGTAACCACCACAACAGTCCTGTAAACGCAAACCCAACACCCATGAATGACACCGCGGGGATGTTCGTCTCTGTGGGATAGTACAGCCACGATCGGAGCAGATTGTAGCCACCGTTTCCTAAACCTGGATTTGCTCCTATATTGTAAGAGACCACCAGATACGCCCAGAACGAGGCAAGGATACCAAAAAAGACCCCACACATCAATGCCACTACCATTCGTCCGGCTCGCATGTCCGCGACTTCCACCAACTTAAATGCCTCCAGTGTATGCGGCATTGGATGTGCCCTATATCCACGATTGAAGGCAAAATAAAGCGACATCATTGTCAGGCTCGGCGGTGGAATCATCCGCGAACCGAGCGAGTCTATAATAAATTGGCGTGGGTTCGCCACAAACATCTCGTGTGTCGGGGGACCGACCTCAGCACGTACCCGTGTAATCCCCAGCGCGAGGAGATAATAGATAGCAAAATACAACGCTATCATCCAGACTGCCATCCCACCACGGTGTGAAAAAATAAAAAGAAAAAGAACGCCGCCTATTAAGCCTGCCAAGGGCCATCGATAATCCGTAGCATCCTGCATCTCAGGTGGAAGATTCTCATCCCTCTTTCCGATCAGGTTTCTGAACATTCCATAAAAATGCCTACGTCCGCCATAAAGTCCAAAACAGGCAATAGCCAAATAAGCGCCTACTCCCTGTGGTCCATCATAGGGGAATTCGGGTAATACTTGCAGCCCCATTGCACTACCCAAGACCCGTTCCGCCTTCCAGAAGAGATAGAAAAACCAGAGCGAAAAAGACATCTCCAACGGCATCAAGAAGGCAAGTCCCACGCCGAATGAGAGAATATAGACAGGGGTCCACCCTATTGCACTCCACGGTTTCTCATTAAAGTAGATCCCAAGATCCGCCTTACGCACTGGTATCTCAGGAAAAGTCGGAACGAATGCATGGATGCCGTTAATCAGGTCGATACCACCCGCAATCGCAAAGCCTGCCCACAACATCTTGTTTTTAAAAAGCCTCCCGTCCGTGTAGCTCAATTCTATGGGTAGACGGACAATCGGGTAGGTAAGCCGTTCCCGCTCGATCCACTGCTTACGGAGAAGCAGATCAATACATATCATTACCCAAATCAACACAGACAAAAAGATCGTCCACCATAAAATCGGTTCCCACCACGCCATCAGGTACCTTTGGGTGTAAAAGGTTGTATCGCCATCATAGAAATCCTGCAACACGGACAGATCGCTGAGGGTCATCCAACCCGGTAGGTACCGCCAGAAGATCTGTTGCCATTCGTTTTCAGCCGTTGCGAACCAAAATCCGTTTGGAATGACAGGCACCACAGTCTGCATCATGTCATGCCCTGCGATCGCCGAGGAGATTGAGAGGATGACGTAAACCGTGAGCAGTTCTCCCTGTCGGAGTGCGAAACGGGGCAGCAATAATTTGAGGGCGAAATTCAGGCAGGTCAACACCACCAACGTTACCACAACATTGTAAATCAAAGACATCGTAGTAGGCAGCGTACTCCAATATCGGAGGTGGTTCGCCATGATAAAATAGGAGTTCGGCGGAATGAGTATAATGCCGAGCAGAATGGCGCGAAACGTCACTCCCGGGTGTCCTGATTCCTGTGTTTCTTGAAGATTTGTTGTGTATTTGTGCATGCTTGCCATAAAATGACTTCCCAGACCTCACTGATTCATATCAGAAACGTATCCGTTTAACTAAAATGGGAAAAATCAGAGCAGATAAGATAAAAAATAGTCCGATGTTCCACACCCACAAGTCCGTTGAATCCGTCCCAAGGATCGACAAGAGTGCACATAACGGACTCATCGCTGCCAACATCGGCATTGTCTCAAATAGAGAGGATGGAATGAACGGCAAACAGGTTATGAACAAAACAACCCCGTAGCTTATCGCTTTTCCCTGAATCGGGGAAGTCCATAGCGCGACACCGATGCCGATGAGCGCGAAAAAAATGCAACTCATCAATATCACCATTCCACATTTCACCCATTGCGATAGTGTCAAACCACCTATGTAACTTGAGAGTGCAAACAACGGAACTGCTAACAAAATACCCCATATCGCCCAAAGCACAACAGCAATCCATTTGCCTGCCAAGATTCTCCAATTCGCCAGTGGTGTTAATACAAGTAAGGCACCATTCTCCGAGTGGGTTTTCAGATATCCGCGCTCCATGTACAATGCCTCAACCGCATATCTCGGCACCAGAAATTGGCTAACGAACAAGGTAATAATGAAGAGTATATATGTCTGTTTCCCGACATCAATTGCCCCCACCATCCGACGATGTGTATAAAATTCAATTGTCGCTATAAAAAGTACAAATGTGAGTGCGCACAAAACGATAAACTGGATACGTCGATATTTGCGGAAATTGACATAGTAGCGAAGATCTTTAAGGATAACGGCTAACATAATTTTTTATAGTAAAACCCACACTTACCTTTACATTGGCGAGGTAAGGATACCTCGCCAGCGAGCATGTGCGTTCGCAGAAAAACACAAATACATTCGACAATCTTGAAAACTTCAAAAAATCAGTAAAACCAACATTTTATCCGACCACTGACTGCCAATTTTCGTTGACACATTTCTGTAAAACTGCTATCTTCGTATCACCATAATACACAAGATGCTAAATCTCACGAGAGGCGAAAGGTTTAATAGGTCAGGAGGTTTTCCATGTCCAAACTTAATCTCGCTTTAGTTGGTGCCGGACGACGCGGCTCGGGTGCTCATCTGCCCGTCATTGCTAAACTCAAAGACGTCTACAATCTCGTTGCGATCTGCGACATAGATGAGGAGGTCGCAACGCGTTATGCCAAAGAATACGACGCAACCCCATACACCAACATCCGAGATCTCGTTGCACACGAAGAACTTGACGTCGTTGATATTACTGCCCCCGCTCCGGCGCACCACGCAATTGGTTGTTTCATGGCGGATGCGGGTGTCCACATCCTCTGTGAAACACCCATAACCGTCTCACTCCCGACAACCGACCTGATGATTGAACGCGCTAAAGCGAATAATGTCAAACTTGAGATAGCTGAAAACTACTATCGCGTGCCACGTGAACGGTTCCTGTCGAAGGTTATTGAAGCAGATATTATTGGAAAAGTCGCTCGAATTTACCGTATCTTCCATGAGGGTGGTCATCACGGAATGAGCATGCTCCGTCTTCGCGCTGGTGGCGAACCGAAATCTGTGCTTGGTATCACACAAACATCTCCTGTAATTCCTATCATTGACCGGATGAAACGGCATCACACCAGCGACAGGTGGAGCCTCGGCTTCATCGAATTCGACAACAACGCGACCGCCATCATGGTGTACTCCAATGTTATTCATGCCCGCTCCTTAGGACGCGGACAGACAGGCATTTCGCAGATTGATGGTAGTAAAGGCACCATTGTTGGTGAGGATATCTACGTTACACCTGCAGATGAACTACAATCTGGAGCACAAGGCGTTGCCTATCGTCCTACGCAAACTACCATTGATGTGGATGGTATCACTGTAATCGAGACGATTGAACTGGAGCTTCCAGACCAAACTGTTACGTGGGAAAATCCGCTTAAGAACTATCCGATCTCGGAAAGGCAAGTTGCGGTCGCCGATGAACTGCTCAGCATTGCGACAGCTGTTCTGAACGATACAGAACCTGAATACGGTGCAGCACTCGCCAGACAGGACCAAGAGATGTACCTTGCCATGAATGAATCAGGCAATCGCAGCCGAGAAACGCTCACATTCCCTTTAACAACGTTGACAGCAACAGAACAAGAATTCCACGAAAACTATCAACAACAGTATGGACATCCAATCGAAGACGTTGAAGCGGGAATAGATACATTCTTCCTACGCACCTGACATCATAGCATATTCGGTGAAAGAATTCAAACATTTTCGCTAAACAGCAGAGCGAATTAGTTGAAGTTTGACCCTCCTTCTATAAGGACCCAAACATTCAAAAACATACAATTCGCGCAAGCGATTATCCACGAAAAATTAGTTGCGGATAGGTTGGTTTTATGGTATACTATAGGTAGGAATAGACTGTCATATCTCATCAAAGGGGGAATCAGGAACATGGGTATAGGCGGAATGGAAATTTTTGTCATTCTTGTGGTAGCACTCGTTATTTTCGGACCCAAGAAGTTACCCGAAATGGGACGCTCACTTGGAAAAGCCATCCGAGAATTCAAAAGTGCCGGAACCGAACTCCAAGATGAATTGACAAAAGCGGCAAATGAAATTGATAAGGACACAGACCCAAATATCAAACCTCCGAAATCGTCCTAATCTCTCATTTCGCGAGCCATACTCACTATGGAATCTAACGATGTTGCAATGACCTTCTGGGAGCATCTTGAGGAACTCCGAAGGCGAATTATCATCTCTGCTATCGCAATCGCTGTCTTTACGGTATTGAGCTTATCCTTCAGTAAACCTATTGAGAAGGTAATTAAGTTCCCCTTAGAAACTTCTATGAATACCTTGATTGCGAATGCTATTGACGCCACACCCGGTTCTGATGGCTCAACACTGGGATTTTTCGCACTTACTTTGCGCGCTGGGAGTTCCAACATCAACGCCACACTTATGAAAGTGGGTCCCTTAGAAGGTATCATGGCATACCTGAAACTGGGTATAACCACTGGTATTTTGCTCGCACTGCCGATAATCATCTACCACATCTGGGCATTCATCTTTCCAGCGTTGAATCGAGAAGAACAGCGATTCGCTATTCCTCTCTTTTTAATCATCGTTACATTTTTCATTCTCGGTGCCACTTTCGCCTATTTTATTGTCACGCCCGTAGTTCTACAATTCTCCGCACAACTCCTTCCAGAGTTACCCAACATCTGGGATTTGGAAAAATATATTAACTTTGTAACACGGTTAATTTTAGGATTCGGTATTGCTTTTGAATTACCAATAGTAATGGCTTTCCTGTCCTACATCGGAGTGATTGACGCGCGGGGTTTCCGTGAAAAGCAGAACTATGCTTTGCTGGGTATTTGCGTTATGTCAGCTCTGCTGACCCCTGCAGACCCAGGTTCAATGTTACTCATGGCAATACCGCTCTTTGTTTTGTATCAACTTGGCATCTTCTTCGCTTATCTCGTCGAAAAGGAGGCAGACATCTAATGCTTAATGAGTCTTTGCAGCAACAACTCGCTCTGCTCTATCAATTGCAAGAACGCGACTTAGAACTGCTGTCAATCCAAGATAAACTTCAAATTATCCCACGCCAAATTGCGCAATTAGAGGCGGGTGTCACACAATATGAAGAAGACTTTGCAGCGAAATCGGCGGAACTCGCGGAGACAGAGAAGACCCAACGCGCTAAGAACGCTGAGCTTGAAATGAACGCTGTGCAACGCGAAAAACACCAGGCTGAACAGCGGATTGTTACATCAAATGAAGCCTATACTGCGCTGGAACGACAGATTGAATTTCTCGATACGAAAGACGGAGAGGCTGAGGACGCTATCTTAGTTCTCATGGAAGAAAGCGACCGGTTGAGTGAAGAGTTGGCAGAATTAGAAAGCAAGGTGAGCGGGGAAAAAGAAAAAACCGCTACTGAAACCAAACAACTCCAACAAGAAATGCAGACTTTAAAGACAGAGAGTAATGAAAAACTGAACCAGCGAAAAGCGTTTCTCCCGAAAATCGCCAAGCCACTCAGGGACGCATACCATAGGTGGATGCAGTCACGGCTTGCGAGTGATTCTAAGGCAGCACGCGCGAAAACTGGTTTTGTCGCCTTAGGTCAAAATGGTATTTGTAGTAGCTGCCGCATCGCTATTCAACCGCAGACCCTTAAAGAGGCGCAAAAGTATGAGAAGCCGGTTTACTGTTCAAGTTGTAAAAGGCTTCTTTACGTCGAACCTGCCACACCCGATACACCGTTTCCATAAAAAAGATATAGATTTCTACAGTAGATTTTAACATTTTTGCAGAAGTGTTTCCATCAGCAAAGGACAGGAAATGAGTCAAAGACATCTGCAATTTCAAGATCGGGTGAATTTAGGAAGTTACTATACACCCCCTGAAATCGTGAATCTCGCATGGCAGATGATTGACCCCTATCTTGATTCACGGACTACTCTTATTGATACAGCATGTGGATACGGAGATTTTCTGAAAAACCGTCGTCAGTCGATGGGATATGATATAGACGGAACTGCAATCTCTATTGCTAAAAGGAATAACGATAAAGTTCAGTTTTTTCAAACGAATGCTTTACACAACGTTTCAAGAGACAAATTTGGCATCTCACCAGAGTCAAAACTGATAGTCGTTGGCAACCCACCTTACAACGATAGAACCTCTCTAATTCGCAAAAAAATAAAGTCTGAGGCATTTGACATTGATGAAGATCTTACAAGTCGAGATCTTGGAATATCGTCCCTTCGCTCCTACAATAAACTTCAAGCTGACCTGGTATGTGTTTTACACCCGCTTTCATACCTAATTAAACCCACTAATTTCAAGTCGCTAAAGGGGTTTGCTGCCAATTATAAATTGGAAGAGGGGCAACTCATCAGCAGCTCAACATTCAAGGAATCCGCGAAACTGACCCCCTTTCCGATTGTCGTCGCTTTGTACCAGCGAGATTGGAAAGGTATGGAATACGATTTTATTCGCTCTTTCCGTTTCAATGTACACGGAGGTGGCAGTTTTTGTCTCAGTGATTTTGATTACATCACAAATTATATGAGCAAATATCCCAGTAAGAGGCATCAACCGATCCCTGATAATTCCTTATTTTTTTGGACAATGAGAGATATTAACGCGTTAAAGAGGAATCGGACTTTTGTCAAAAACTATAGCAATAACACTATTGTAGTTGATAAAAGAAAACTGGATTATTATGCTTATGTAGACGTGTTTAAAAGAAATCTCTATAGGATACCCTTCTATTTTGGCAACTGTGACGTTATGATAGACAACGATCTATTTAAGGAGTCCAAAGATTATTTCATTGCCAGTGCAGTTCAGTACCACCCTTTTCTTAAAGACCATTTTCAGATAAATCCTCTTGAGAAGGAACAGGTAGAAGTAGGAATTGATAGATATTTCAAATCGCTATTAGGCAAGCACCATGATGTACGGTGGCAGGAGGACCTGATCGGTTAATAAGCTTCACCTACCGGGTGAGGTGCATTTTTGTCGTCCAGTCAACTCACAGGTTTACATATTTCAATAATTCAGTATATTAGGAGACACTCACAACCGATGCCATTTTTTGTAATCAATGAACAACCACAAAAACGGATTTTTGACAGTGCTAACATTCGGACGCTTCACGGTGAAAAAATAATGATGTCCTTTGTTGATCTGCAGCCGCATAGCATTGTCGCAGAACACAGCCATCCTCACGAGCAGATGGGCATGGTGCTGGAAGGAACGTTTGAATTAACCATCGATGGAGAAACTCGGATACTCAAAAAAGGCGATGCCTATCTTATCCCTTCCAACGTGAAACACAGCGCGAAAGCTTTTGACAAGCCAGCAGTTGCCCTTGACATCTTTAGTCCACCGCGAGAAGATTATATATAAGATGAAGACGTATCAGACAATTCAAGAACTTGAAGCAACCGGTATCGCTACTGCCGGAATTACCCTACGTCAGGGAGGGGTCAGTCGCACCCCATACACATCCTTGAATCTTGCTGAACATGTCGGGGACGATGCTGACGCAGTCGCAACTAACAGAAAAATTTTCTTTCAACAAAGTGGATTAGGAGATTTGCACTATTGTCGGCAAATCCACAGCAATCGCGTCATTGATGCTGATCGGACTGCGAGCAGGGTACTTAAAAAACATCCAGAAGCAGACGCCCTTGTCTCTGCTCGACATGGGATTCCTTTAGGTATATTCACAGCAGATTGCGTTCCAATCTTCATCTTAGATGTCGCAACGCCTGCAGTTGGCATTGCGCATGCAGGATGGCGCGGCACCCTCACACGAATCGCAGTAAATACATTCGTGCGAATGCAAGACAACTTCGGAACGCTTGCCACACACTGTCAGGTTCATTTAGGACCCTCTATTCAAAAATGTTGCTATACCGTTAGCACAGAACTCATCGATCAATTCACGGAAAACTTCGGTAGTAGCGTCCACGACGGCACAAACTTGAGTTTGCAAACTGCAAACGTCAATCAATTGATCGAAATGGGTTTACCTGGTGCCTCAATTTCGGTATCTCCATTATGCACCGCTTGTCGCACGGATCTTTTTTACTCACATCGAGCCGAGGCAGGACAAACAGGTAGGATGTTATCATACATCCGACTCAATACAAAAAGTTGAAAAGTCGCGAGCATGGGGAAACACCCAAGCAAAAACACTTGCTCCTACAGAAAGACGTGGATTCGAGATTACTTCTAATGGAGAACTAAGGACTCTGCGGTTTCAACTAAAAATTTGCATTCAGTATGAAAATATAGTATCATTAATAATATATACACACAGAGATACTATGGAAGGGAGGGAAGGCGTTTCAGAACCATCTGTAGACGTAACTTAACGCCGATTTAGAACGTTATTTTTCCTATATGCTCCAACGTGTTAGGTATAATATAGCCTTTTAGGATTGCTGCTAAGCAGCAGTCTGATATACACCGGAGGAAATTGAAAATGCGCACCCTTTTTACGGCGTTATCAATCGTTATAGGTATCATTGGGGTTGTATTTATTATCCTGGGAGGTTTCCATCCTCGTAAGTATCAAATGGTCTTATCCGAGAACGTGAGTGCAGTCCAAGTCACGCAGGTTTATACGGAGGCAACATATACTATAGCGGTAGGTGCTGGCATTGTTGGCATAGCCGTCTTAGTTGCAGTTATAGGCATACTCTTTCACACGACGAAACCCTTAGATGAACACAAGCAACCAAAAGACAATCCTGATACGCAATTGACAGACAACCCCGCAGACTGACTCTTCCTTTCAACCGCACTAACTTTGGAACTGAATAGAGACGCGAAGGGTATGCCAATTGAATTCGATTGCCGACAACCTTTCCAGTATTAATCAACGCATCGTCAACGCTGCAGCACGAAGTAACCGTACCCCTGACTCAATAAGGCTCGTTGCGGTTACAAAAGGACGTTCAGTTCCAGAGATGCAAGCTGTTCTTGCTGCAGGTATTACAGACATCGGCGAAAATCGAATACAGGAAGCCCAACAGAAGTATGCGGCGGTAAATTCATTCGTTGATACCGCAGCCATCGCGCCAACCAACCAAACATGCCAGTGGCATCTCATCGGACATTTGCAAAGAAATAAAGTCAAAACGGCATTAGAGATGTTTTCACTGATTCACTCAGTTGACAGTCTACGGCTCTTAGCAGAAATAGCACGCAGATCTGAAGAACGTTCACAACAGACGGATGTTCTAATTCAAGTAAACACAACGCGCGAGTCAAGTAAACACGGTTTAGATGTAGATGATTTACTCGGATTCATGGCAGATGCCCAAGCATATCCGACAGTACACATTGTTGGATTGATGACCATGGGACAGTTAAGTCCTTCACCAGATGTCAATCGTCCTGCATTTGCTCTACTGAGATTACTTGGAGAAAAAATAGAATCACAAAAATTCCCTGGAGTTACCATGCGGTACCTCTCAATGGGAATGACAGACGACTTTGAGATAGCTATTGAAGAGGGTGCCAATCTTGTTAGAATCGGCAGAGCGATTTTCAATCTTTCAGCGTAAGTTTCGGATTCCAGACGTACATAAGCAGACGCCGGAAATCTCTTGAGGAGAAAAAAGTGGCAGAAGACCTTCGATTAGGTGTAATAGGCATTGGAAAAATGGGAGGCATCATTGTCCGAAGTATTGCTGATACGGTATTTCCTGCCCGGCAAATTTGGGTTACTGATTTGGAAACCACCCTCGTAGAGCAGCTTTGTGAAGAAAAAAGAATCAACGCTGCGGGAGATATCGACACGTTGGTAGAAAAGACTGACGTAATTCTCTGTGCGGTAACACCTCCTGCTATTCCATACGTTCTGCCACAAGTTGCCCGCAACCTATCAACCTCACAATCTCTCATTAGTATCGCCGCCGGTGTGACAACAAAAACACTTGAATCCTATTTTGATACTCCGCCAGCGGTTGTTCGGGTGATGCCAAATATAGCAGCATCGGTAGGGGCAGCAGTATCAGTGTTAACAACAGGTAGCACAGCAAACGAGATCCACCTCGCAACAGCGCAGAAAATTTTCAACGCCTGTGGCATCTCCTTGGTGATGGACGAACGTCACCTTGATGCCGTCACTGGTGTAAGCGGAAGTGGTCCTGCCTATGTCGCGCTCTTCATCGAAGCATTAGCGGATGCTGGTGTTCATGTCGGCTTACCTCGGACGGATGCTCAAAAACTCGCAACGCATACTGTATTAGGTGCAGCAACAATGTTAGCCGAAATGCAGGAACATCCGGCAGTACTGAAGAATCGCGTCACGACTCCGGGCGGTACGACCGCTGCTGGACTTCACGCGCTGGAAAAGGGAGGTTTGAGGGCAACGCTTACCGAAGCCATTCTCGCTGCAACCGAACGTGCGAAAGAGCTTGGCAGTACATAAGCTTGAAAGACAATAGAATTATGGATTTACTGGCTTGGGTTCTTCATCAACTGATTGAAATTTATATGTTCATCATTATAGCAAACGCCATTCTTTCTTGGTTTGTTTATGGCACGCAAAATTCAACCATCAGGCAAATCTATTGGATGACAAGTCGCGTCGTGGATCCAGCTTTGAGTCCGATCCGCAGAGCACTTGGACCGATGTCCCGGAATCTTGGTATTGACATTTCGCCTTTTGTGCTGATTCTCCTGTTAATGATTGTGAATCGGATGCTTTTGCCATAAATCAATAGAGTCGCAATCGGTTTGATATAGTTAATAACTGACAGGTAACTCGAAAAATAAAGTGAAACCTCAGTGATAGCAGTCGAAAAAAATGAAAAAAAGTAATTCCTCCGCAAAAAGCGGGACACGTAAAAAAGGCAAAACAGCCAAGGTATCAGAGAACCCGCAGTTAACCGACAGAACACGAGAAAAAGAGATATTAGATACCTGGGCAGATGCCAATATTTACTCCATAGTGAATAAAAAAGCTAACACAGCAAATGCTAAGGCGAAGCAGATCCACCAATCTTCCCAAACTCAAACTTACGTCCTTCGCGAGATGCCCACCCCTGTTCACTTACTAACGCTGGATACGCTTTGTAGAAAGATTTGCCAAGATATTTTCCTCAAAGCCGAGTTAATGCAGGGACATCAGGTCACATACGTCCCCGCTTGGGAAACCTACCCACTCTGGATTGAAGAACAAGTTATCGAAGCTGCAAAATCCAAATCTCCAATTAAACTATCCGTACTTCGGAAACGGTGTCGTGCCCGCCACAAACAGGAATTAGAAGTCCAGAAACAAAAATTTCATCAACTTGGTGTCTTTGCCGATTGGGATACTTCACAGAAGACGCTTGAATCGCGGCAAGAGGCAAGACTCATTGCCCTTATCAGTCGATTACGAGATTCTGACTACCTCCACGACCTACCTCAACTCAGTCCGTGGTGTCCCAAATGTACAACTCCGCTTAACGAAACAAACCTCATTGAGATGTCAACAAAAACATTGAACAGCTATGTAAAGTTCCCGTTCAATGTCGGATTAGAGGAATTTGGCACTAACGTCTTCTTCGTTGTGCGACTGCCATACCTTCGGGACATAGCAGGCACCACTGAAATTGGGATTAATGAGAATACTACCTATTGGCTGACGCAATTTAGGGGTGAATTTCTCCTTTTCTCGGAACCACAACTGAAAAGTTTTAGTCAGCGTCTTGCCAAAGGACACCGACGCCCTAAGCGTATTAGAGAAATCAAAGCGACTGAACTCACACAATACACCGTAGCACATCCACTCTTTCCAGCAAAAGAATTACGGATTACACTGATCCCCGAACCCTTCGTCGAAAAGTTTCCTAACTCACAATCGTCCCTGCTTTTAAAATCTGGAGTCTTACCGCTAAACCCAGCACACGATCAACTTAGTTACGACATCGCACAAGAATTAGGTATAGCCCTCACACCGATTTTCGACGAAACCGGAAGATTGACAGAAGAAGCAGGCCAATTGTGCGGCTTATATCTATTTGATGCGGAAACGTTTATTGTCCCGCAATTAGAAAGATTCAAATACCTTCTGAAAACATACACAGAAGAGATGAAGGAACCTCACTGCCCTCGTTGTAAGGAATTAGCGGTTTTTCGCCCGTGTTCAAAATGGGTATTTTCCATCTCAAAAAATCATGCAACTGTCCAGCTGCTTAACGCACAAGATCATTGGGACAATTATGGGGACACCAAGCACAAACATATTGTCGATGTTCGAGATGCTGTTTTCAATTTCAGAGATTTGCAAGTTTCCGCACAACGCCAATGGGGAATGCCGCTACCAATTCTTCTCTGTGACCAGTGCGACGAACCTCTCACCGATAAAAATACACTTAGTGCCATTCGGAATTCGATTCAGCGGGGGTTTGAATCCTGGTTCCGATTAAGCGTTGAGGAACTTTTACCGACAGATACGCATTGCTCGAACTGTGATTCAAGCGAATTTCGCAAAGAAGCGACTCTTATTGATGGACACTTTGCGAACCTACTGCAAACTATCGACAACTCCGATTTCAAGAAAGCACTCGGCGGTTCCAGCAGTGTGATGTTCGTTCCACAACCCAGCCCCAGTGATTCTACATGGATAAAGTGGTTATCCGAAATCAGTGTCATCTCTGCCGCACTTACCAGAAGCCGCCCAATTAAAGAAAGTCAACCCTTTAAGCAACTAAAACTTAATGTAATGCCAAAAATTGGTAGCGATATTGAAATTAAAGATACTTTCCTGAACAAATATCCTTCGGACGTATCGCGCCTCGTTGCCATAACACCCAATTTAGGCACACAACAGATCACACAGCAACGTCTTGAGAAAATTGCAGAAAACTTCCTAATCGAATATCAGCAACTACAAACGCTATTAGAACACATCAGTGTTCTGCTCTACGAATCTCGTCTGGGTAAAGAGCAGACTGTTCAAACCGATGCCGAAAATCAAGACAGTGAAAAAACTGACTGTCAACCCGATTCCATGGAAATGGACGAAGGCAATCAGCATATCACTACCGATGGTAAACAGGAAGTCGATCCAGATGATCGAACGACTACAGAATCCGGTTCCGAAACACTGGCTGTAGATAAGGCTGACAAACCAATTAGCGACCAAAGCCTAACGATCGATTCACTTGTGATAACCGCTACTGCTCAACTTTTGCAAAAGGCAGAAGAGGCTTACCAAAATGGACATTTTCACGAAATGTGGAAAATGTTAATCAATTTCTGTGAGCAGGACCTCAGGTTCTATGTAAGCTCGATAGAATCCCGCGATGCTACAAATCTTCATGCAGCGCAAAACACGCTCACACAAATTAGCACCGCGCTTCTTCAGCGATTCGCACCATTGATACCTTTTTTCGCTGAACATTTCTATCGTTTAATTTCGGCGGACAAAGACATCAATAACCGTAGCATTTTTCAAGAAAACTGGTATTCAGTGTCGCCTGCTATTAGGCAAAGTCTGCGGGCTTCCCGGACGAAAAAGAATAATGCAAAAGCGGAATGGGAGGCACTCAAAAATACCTACAATGCAGAAACCTAAAAAATTTGAATGGCAAACTGCTATCCCATTAATCAGTGTAGCGATTCCAATGCTGATACTTGATTGGGGTAGCAAATGGCTTGTGAAAACCCATATAACCCAGATTACGGAAGTAATTCCGATTATCCCGGGTTTCTTCAATCTCCGGCACGATAGAAATACTGGAGCGGCTTTCGGCGTGCTTGCTGGACACAGAGTCTTACTGATTTTGATTACTATTGCCGCCTTAGCCTTCATCTTCGCATATTATCTTCGGTTCCGTGATAGTCGCTGGATGCAAGTCTCACTCGGCTTTTTGCTGGGGGGTGCTATTGGAAATTTCATTGACCGGATTCGCTTGGGTGAAGTCGTTGACTTCCTCCAATTCGGTATAGCCAGCAAAGGGCTGTTCTGGCCAACTTTTAATGTCGCTGACGTTTCAGTTTGTATCGGAGCAGGTATGTTAATTGTCTACCTTTTCCGCAACCGTCATACCAGCTATTAAAAATGTTGACAATCCAAATGGATTCTTTGTATTAAGACATCAAAACAATTTCTGATTCAGGAACGTGACGCATGTATAAATTTACCATTCAATTAGCCGCGCTGAGTTTAGTCGTCCTTTCTTTCCTACCCGATGCCAAAGCGCAATTTCAGACGACGCCACCAGCACAGCAAACGGAAGAAGAAGAGCACTACAGTGAAAGCGCATTGCGCCGCTTCGAGATTATTACATTGAGTTCGCTTCCATTCACTGCTATTCACAGTTACGCGATCGTCCGTGGAATAAAAATGTATACTGAGAATCAATTCGCACCTGAATTGTCCCCCGCGGATTATCGGATAATTGGTCTCGGGGCAGCCTCCTTATCTCTATTCATCGGACTGTGGGATTGGTTACACACTCGCAACGTAGACCACTCAGCACCACGTGTTCCCGAACGAACAGCACCGCCACCCCCTGAAGAGGAAGAACCTATAGAAGGACCAGTCGCTCGTCTGTCAAACACCGCTCCATACATAGCAAGATATAGGAGTAGGTCTCTACAAGAATCAATGAACAAGGGACTGAATAGGTGGGCAAAGGAACCTGCTGCGGGTCTCGCTATACCACTTATTCAAATCCGTTTCTGAATCAGGCTCATTTGTCGAAAGATCGCACAGTTACAAAATGCGTATTCTCTTTATGGGGACAAGCGAGTTTGCTGTTCCAGTACTCAGAGAGCTCATTTCCCAGAACTTTGAACTCATTGGTGTCGTCACACAACCCGACCGACCGAGTGGTCGCGGTAGACGACTCAACCCGCCGCCTGTCAAAATAGTTGCAACAGAACATAACTTACCAATTTATCAGCCTGAGCGGGTAAGAAAGCCAAATTTCGTGCGCACCCTTAAACATCTCGCCCCGGATGTAGTGGTCGTTGCTGCTTTCGGTCAACTTTTGCCACAGACAGTTTTGGACATCCCACCGTGTGGTACTATCAATTTGCATCCATCTCTTCTGCCAAAGTATAGGGGTGCCGCGCCGATTCAGTGGGCATTAATCAATGGAGAAACGGAAACTGGTGTGACGCTTATGTTATTGGATGCGGGCGAGGATACAGGGGACATCATCTGTTCTGAACGTATCCCCATCGGAGATACAGACACGGTTTTAACTTTGTCAGAACAGTTAGCCGACCTCGGTGCAAAACAACTCGTCCAAGTGCTACGGGATATGCAAGGGGACGTTCCACCACCAGCGACTCCACAGAACGACGCCGAAGCGACACACGCTCCACGCTTAACAAAAGAGGGCGGAAACATCGACTGGAATCAATCTGCAACCGCAATCCACAATCTCGTGAGAGGGACAGCAATATGGCCAGGTGCGTATACCCTCTTTCGAGAGGATCTCAGGCTCAAGATTATTAGTTGTCAGCCGCATTCGCAGGCACTTGTTGCGCCACCCGGGACTCTCGAAATAGTTGAGAAACAACTACTGGTTGCGACAGCAGAAGGAACACTCCAACTTTTGCAAATTCAACCAGCAACTAAGAAAGTAATGGAAGCACACGATTTTATCAATGGCTATCAACCCCAAACAGGTGAGCGATTTCTGAAACAAGAACAATCATGAATAGCCTTAATAACACCTTATTTGCCATGTTCAAAGTCTTCCTTTATCTCCTGGTTCTGCTCGGCATAGTCGGCTTGCTAATTACTTTCGTTGTTATCCCGAAATGGATTCGGACTGAGGAAGTACTCGTACCGAACATTGTTGGCAAAACCTATTACGAAGCCATTCGTATCCTTGATGACGCTGGCCTTCAACCTGCAAAAGATATTCAAGAAGCGAGCAGTGATGCCCCCAAAGGTGAAATCGTCGCACAGAATCCCCAAGCTAATTTTAGAATTAAGTACTACCAGCCCGTTCATATCACGGTTAGTATCGGAGCGGAATTAACACCCGTTCCGTCTGTCATTGGCAAATTGCAGGACCTCGCTTTTGATACGCTTACATCCGCCGGATTTCGTCCCAATCGGGTCGCCTACGTCCACTCTGAAAATTATGTGCAAGGAACTATTATTGCTCAAACACCTCCTGAAGGCGGAGGACAACGGCGCGGAAGTCCGGTCAATCTATTGATCAGCCGCGGTCCGACCCCGCAATCCATACAGCTTCCGAATTTCCAAAGTCAACCCGCTAACGACGTCGTGTCTACACTTGAAGGGGTCGGACTAAAAATTGAAACCCAATACAGTTCTCACCCGACAATCCCACAAGGTGCGATTATAACACATAAGCCAGCAGCGGGAGCTATGGTCCAAACTGGCGATCTGATTCTCCTCGAAATCAGTGGAGCACAAGGGACAACCACAGACATTGGCAGATCACTACCGTTCACGCATACTGTCAGTGCCGAAGGAAACCTATCGCGTCAAGTGAAGATTGTTATTATGGACGACTACGGTGAACGCACTGAAATAGATCAACGTTACGCTCCTGGCACAGTGATCGATTTGGAACGAAAAGGGGTTCGGGTTTTCGGGAAAACACGGGTGATTATCTACGAAAATGGAGAGAAATTACCTGAGGTGATTTATAATTAGGAAAAATTAAGGAGAAGGCAAATTTCTATCCCTAAGATTGCGCCCTCACTACTCGCTTCTGATTTCAGCCGTCTCGGTGAAGAGGTTAAACGCGTAGTTGCCGCTGGTGCTGATATGCTGCATTTCGATGTGATGGATGGTGAATTTGTTCCGAATTTTGCTATCAGCCCACCTTTCATCGCCGCTGTACGCCAAATAACGCAGATCCCTTTCGATGTTCACATTATGGTGACACATCCGCTCCGCTATATCGACGCACTTGCTGTGGGGGGTGCCGATATAATCACCTTTCACATTGAAAGCGCAGATAAGCCAGAGGCGGTCATTTCAGCAATCAAAGCACACGGACTTAAAAGTGGACTGGCATTTTCACCGAATACACCGACCTCCGCTATCACACCTTATCTTTCAGATATTGACTTAGTTCTACCCATGAGCGTTGAACCCGGGTTCGGAGGTCAAACTTTTCAACACAGGACCTTTGAAAAAATAGCAGCATTGCATCAGATAGTCCCAAAATTGAAGCGACCGCTTGACATTTCCGTTGATGGTGGTGTAACCACAGAAATCGCGCCTCTCGCAATTCGCCAAGGTGCTACAATTCTCGTGGCTGGCAGTGCCATCTTCGGGAGCGAACAACCAGAAGTAGTCATCGAAAAACTTCGGACCGCCGCAACCTAAGGTTCCGTGTAAGCAAGTCTCTACAGTGCCAAGGGTAACTCGAACAGATGCACACCTTCTATGTTCCTCCGTCCCAGATTAACGCTGATACTGCTACAATTACTGGCTCAGAGCAGCATCACCTCCGCAACGTGCTTCGCATAACGCCCGGCGAGATTATCCGAATTATCGATGGACAAGGCAACGTCTACACCGCAGAGATCCTTGACACATCCACAAACCGGTCCTCAAGCGAAGTCCAAATTCTCACTCGCGAATTCCACGAGACGCCTTTCCCTACACTCACCTTGTTTCAAGGGTTACCTAAAAACGATAAGATGGAGTTGATTCTCCAAAAGACAACAGAACTCGGCATTACTCAAGTTGTTCCATTGTACTCAGAACGCTCTTTACAAAAACCGAGCCAAAACCGATATGAACGTTGGCAGCGCGTGGTTATCTCGGCTACAAAACAGTGTAAACGCGCTTGGTTACCTGAGTTACGGGACACGCAGCAGTTTGAAGATGCCCTTGCGCAGATCGAAAGGTTCTCGCTTTGTCTTCTCCTCAGTCCACACACTGAGCAGGTATCCACTTCCTCGTATGTAGAAGTCCAGCATATCAAGAGCGTTTTGCGAGCAACACCTCACGCAACTGCTATCGCCCTTTTTGTAGGACCTGAAGGTGGGTTTTCCGATCAAGAGATCGCCGCAGCGATTCAAGGCGGATGTGTTCCTGTAACGCTCGGTACCAATATCTTGCGAACAGAGACCGCAGCTATCGTCGCTGTTGCTGTCACTGCATACGAATATCAGTTGTAGGAGCAGTCTATAGATCAGGAATATTCAGTTTTCTATTTTTTCCCCATTCTCTGGTTGGAGTCGCGAGTACAACTCGCTCCTACAGGAAGAAGCAGTCGCGAGTATAACTCGCTCCTACAGGAAGAGTCGGGATTCGGAAATCCTTCCTACAGAAAAACTAACAGGAAGAGGTCGGGATTCGGAAATCCTTCCTACAGAGGGACTGAATGACCTTGAGCGCGCTAAGAAATTCTTGACAAACTTCTCTACTTTTTGTAAAATCCCTAACTATGGATGCAAAAGAATTGACCAAAACCCTTATCGGGTATAATACAGTAAGTCCCCTCAGCAACGTTGAAGTCACGGATTTTCTTGCCGACACATTGGAATCTATTGATTGCGAAGTGGAGCGAGTCGAGTATAAAGATCCAGCGGGCGTACTAAAGGTGAATCTGATTGGGCGTAAAGGGCCAGAAAACGGTGCACGTGGGCTCGCACTGCTTGGACACATAGATACCGTCCCTGCCATCGGCTGGTCGATGGATCCGTTTGAGGCACGGATTGCTGACGGTAAAATGTATGGCAGAGGCAGTTGTGATATGAAAGGCAGCGTCGCCTGTATGATTGAGGTCGCATCGCGTTATGCTGGTTCTGACTTAGTGGCACCGCTGTACGTCGTAATCACAGCTGATGAAGAGGTAGGGTACTTCGGGGCAAGTGCTGTTGTCGAAAAATCAGAGATGTTTAAAAAGCACGGGTTTCCGCAATACGGCGTTGTCGGCGAACCGACAGAATTGCACGCCGTATATGCCCACAAAGGTGCTGTCCGCTTTACTGTCACAGCACACGGACGCGCAGCACACAGCAGTACAGGTGAAGGCGACAACGCGAATTTAAAGTTGATTCCCTTCCTCGCAGAAATGCGGGATATTTATGAGGAATTGACGTCTGATACGCAGTATTTCAACGACGAATTCACACCACCCTTTACTGATTGGAATATCACTATCAGCGATGGCGAGTGTGCAGCGAATATCACTTCCCCGCTAAGTGTGTGTAGCATTAATTACCGTCCCATGCCCGGTGATGACGCACAGATATGGATAGACCGCGCACGTGAATCGGCAGAGAGACACGCGTTGATATTTGATTTGTATATCAACGCGCCGCCTGTTCGTACAGATCCAGATGCGGAGATTATCCAAGCGGCACTTGAAATCACGGGAGAAGCTACACCGCAAACCGTTGCCTACAGTACGGATGCCACTGTTTTCGCTCAGCACATGGAGACGGTTATCATTGGACCGGGTAGCATCCGACAAGCACATACCGTCGATGAGTGGATGGCGTTAGATCAGTTTCCCAAAGGTGTTTCCATTTTTGACCAATTCGCGAAACGGTTTTGTGTTGGGTAGGCACTTCTAAAAAAACAGATAAGAAAATGGCACTCACTATCTCCCTACATGTAGGTTTGATATAGAGTGCCATTTGCAATTTCTTATATTACGAGTCAGCTAATCTATTAAGAGGTTTTACGCATATTGGGTGCATCGAAAAAGACAGCATCCGGTTTCACCCATTCCGCTTCACCGTCTGCCCAGACTTCTCGCTTCCAGATAGGAACAATCTGTTTGAGACGATCCATCGCATACTTGCATGCCTCAAATGCGTCTTTACGATGTGGTGAAGCAACCGCTACTGCCACACTCACCTCACCGATCTCCAGTTTCCCAACGCGATGAATCATCGCAACGCGATCAAGCCCCCACTTCTCCGAGACTTCTTGTGCGATCTCTGCCATCTTTTTTTCTGCCATCGGCGGGTATGCCTCATATTCAAGATATTTCACTGCCCTGCCATGGGTGTTGTTGCGAACCGTGCCATAGAACAGTACCACTGCGCCAGCATCCGGTCCTTCTACCGCTTCGCTTACCTCTATGCCTGTAATAACTTCGGTAGTTATCTTAAACATTGCATCCCCCCGTCACAGGCGGAATTAGGGCGACCTCATCTCCCTCCGCAAGCTCGGTATTTTCTGTGGCGTATTCCCAATTGACGGACATTTGCATCACTTCATAAAACTCAGCAATTTCGGGCCACTCTTCCTCAAGTCGTTTCAAAATTGTTCTGACAGTGGCTCCCTCTGGCAGCTCCATTTCTTCTTCAGATCTATCTAACATTTCGTGGCATACGGCAAAGTACTTAACTGTAACGTTCATAGGTCTTCCTTCTCAACAGAGGTTTAGAGGATAATAGGCATAAATTACATTAAAAAATTATAGCACAAAATAGGATATGAAGCAACCTCTTACTTAAATCACCTAACAAGATTCATAATTATGTTGATTTTTATTCAAGATTCTGATACAATAAAGAGACGGTGTGAATGTGATTCACCTATTTTGGACTGAACGCAGGAGGTAAACTATGAGACCGAAAGCGATTTGTTATTTCATCATCATGCTGCTTATCACCGGCATGATCGCCTGCGGTGGAGATGATCCTGAGCCCGAATCATCTGAGGCAGAGCAACCGGCTACAACACCATCCCAGCCAGCGGAAGAAACGCCAGTTCTGGGAAGAGATATTGACTTTGCTGCCGAGGAGCAAGCGATTCGTGATCTCTATGCGGTATACGCTGCCGCTCACGGCGATAAGGACGAGGATACGCTCACAGAAGTTTGGCTCTCAGGCGAAAGCAAAGACATTTTCACTGCTTGGACTTTTTGGGCTGGCACCTTTGAAAAAAACGAAGGGGGAAAGGCAGTATCGAAAGCATGGGCAGGAATTTTCCGACTGCGCGGTGGGAAAATGGAAGTTGACATCACCTATATCGCCATTGATGGTCGAGGCAAAGAAGCAGTTTTGCGAGGCAAATATGCTTGGGGTAATCAGCAGGGCGATTTGATTTCCGCACTGAAGAAGGATGGAAGTGATTGGAAAATTCGGGCGATTGATTATACTGACGGAAGGTTTGGAAAACAGATCAAAGACATGGCTGATCCCGCCTACACCTTCGGAGAAATTGCCGAAGAAGAATAGTCATGGATAAGATTATTCTCAATGGAATTCGATTTCATGGCCATCACGGCGTTCCGGAAGCGGAACGTCAAGTTGGTGGCCATTATGAAATTGATGCAACCTTAAGCTGTAACCTTGCACCTTCTGGCAGTACGGACGCACTCACAGACACAATTGACTATTCTGAAGTTGTCACACGTATCGTTGAGATCGGCACTCAGCAATCCTTCCAACTCATCGAGGCACTCGCTGAAAAAATCGCAACAGTGATTTTAGCCGAATTCGCAGTCGAAGAGGTATATCTCACCGTTAAGAAGCTGCACCCACCTATAGAGCAACCTATCAACTATTTTGCCGTTGAGATTTTTCGCCGTAATGTATAGATTTTTTATCGTCATTTGTCTTCTTTTGATGACAACCACTATCACACAAGCCAGTGGAAAAAAAGAGGTGCTATTTCCCGACGTAGCACCCGGTATCCAAATCTATCGTTACAACTGGGATGTAGAAACATGTGTCCTTTACGTCGCTGAGATGTCTCGACATGAGCCGACACTGCACTTTGAGGTGGCACTTGCAAACGCCCAAGTTATCGGCAAAGAGACTGTCCGCTCTATGGCAAACCGTCGCACACAACGCGGAGATCGGCGCGTCCTCGTTGCAGTCAACGGTGGTTTTGGGGTGCTCGGTGACATGCGTGGGTACGGTGGTGTGTTAGAGAACCTGCACATCCAAGATGGCGAATTGATTACACAGCCAACTGACACCGATGCATGCTTCGGCGTAACCGAATCCGGTGAATTTTTAAGTTCGCCCGTGCAAATGACAGCCAACGTCCACATAGGCGAGCATACGCTATCTCTCGGATGTATCAACCAGCGTAGGCTTGATGGGTGTCAAGTGACTCTCTATACACCGCGTCTCGGTGAATCGACGCGTACTAACCGTCGCCGAGGCAGAGAGGTGATAATTAGCGGGTTTTCTCTCCCTTTAACCCCAAACTACGAACACTCCTACCGTGTAGAAGGCATTTCACAAGATGGAAACAGCTTAATTCCGAGAGATGGCGCAGTCCTCTGGATTAATGCGAGACTAAGAGATCAAAGCATTTCTCAATTCAACACTGGGGCAAATGGTACACTGACGCTTTCTCTTTCGCCACCTGAATGGAATCAAGTTCGGCACGCTATAGGTGGACGGCTCCGACTCCTCGAAAATGGAAAGATAAATGAGACGCTCGTAGAGATGCACAATGCCGAAAAACGGCATACGCCGGGCAAACGGACACCTGTACTAAACCTCAGCCATGAACCCCGAACAGCACTCGGTTATAATGCGGACACACTCTTTTTGGTAGTCGCAGATGGAAGGCAACCGAAGTATAGCACGGGTTTAACTCTTTACGAACTCGCCAGTATTCTTATTGAACTTGGCGCAACGGAAGCGATTAATCTTGACGGTGGCTCCTCCAGTACTTTTGTTGTCAACGATGCCGTTATCAATAAACCCTCCGGACAACAGGAACGAGATGTTTTGAACGCTGCTTTTATTACCGTAGATGTGCCGTAGGAACATTAATCAATTTCGGAGGCTTATCTTGAAGATCGATTTTAGCGTAGCGTACAGGTTTCTAATAGCTCTATCACTGCTATCCTGCCCCATTTCAATCGCTAATTCAGCAGATACGCCTAAACTGCTGCAAGCAGTTCCACTTTCTCAAACAGCGATTCAGTTAAAATTTGATGGAGAATTGTTCCCAGAGGAAGCAGAAAACCCCATACACTATCAAATTACCCCGGATGTCCAACTTGAATACGGAATACTTGATCAACGAATGAACCTCGTCTTACTGATACTTACAACACCATTAGAAATAGGGGAAACCTACCAACTTACGTTTCAAAATTCACAACCTGCAACGACAATAATACTCCCACCCGAAAACGAGATAACCTTCGGTGCAGGCAACTCTGTTACCTTCTCTGGCGGTTTGCAGGACACAACGTTGCGGGTCAATAAAGATCGAAAAACTCGAAATAACAACGCTGGTGCGGAACCGACTCTCTTATGTGATTCGATAGGAAGCGTCTTTTTTGTCGCCTTTGACCTGTTTGATGCGTTTGAGGATATGGGTATCCGAGAACCGACACAGGTCTTAGAAGCAACGATACGTCTACATGTACAAGAGTGTGAGACAGATGCTGTGCAGACTGTGCTTTTTCGTCGTGTTCTACTCCCATGGCGAGAGGGCAGAGGTACATCGGATCGCGCAGAAGATAACGAACTCACCTATAACAGCGCGTTGCATCGCAACTTACCGTGGAATAAAGCACCTGCGCAAGCGATGTTAGCGGGGATAGATGGGGATAATGAGAGCGATTATAACGGCTCTGAGGATGTCGCGCATCGGATCGATGGTACGTGCGAAATTAGTGACGCAGGGAAATATTATACATTTAAAAGTGAATTGCTTACCGAGGCGGTCGGCTTCTGGGTAGCGAATCCCGATTATAATTATGGTTATCTTTTCGCCTTGCAAGATGGTAGTGTGCCGATTGTTTTTTCCTCAAAAGAGGCAGCTGATGAAAAGCTGCGTCCTGTTTTAACAATCCGCTATGAGACACAATCAGGAGAGGAAACCACGCCGCGCTAAGCAATATTGAGATGCCTCTTCCATAAGCGTATACTATACTCACGACGCCTACACAAACTTCCGTAAATGCGCTAATGTTCGATCTACCGCACCCAGATTTTCCTCAATTAATTGCTTCCCGATACTCCCGGCTGTTGTCCGCGCTGCGTCATTCTTCAGCCACGCCGTGATGGCGTCCGCTAATTGTTGGGCAGTATGAACCAGTTTTGCTCCACCTCGATCCACAAGAAGAGATGCCTCATAGGCGTTCAGGATGGTTGGACCGAAAATAACAGGCTTCGCCATCGCAGCTGGTTCCATTACATTATGAACACTCCCGCGAAAACTTCCACCTACAAACGCTACATCTGCTACCCTATATAACTTCGCAAGAAACCCTATCTTGTCAACAATCAAGACATCCATTGCCGATAAATCTACTTCAGGTGTGAGGTCAGAAAAGCAGCAGTGTGTCAATTGCTCCCGCTCCAGATGCCCACGAATTTCCTTTATCCGTTCAGGCGTCGGTTCGTGTGGAACCAAAATCAGGTGTGGAAAATCTTCAGGTATATCTTGGCGCAGCAGTTGGTAAGCCGGCAATAATACCCTCTCATCTTCGGTATACGTACTGCCAGCGATGAGAATCGGACGTTTTAGGCTCCCCTGTCCGTGAAAAAACTCAGTGTCAGACGCAACTGCAAGTGCGCGCCGGTAAACCTGCTCGTAGCGAGTATCACCTGTAACGACAATCTCATGTGCTGGCGAACAGAGCTTTTGGAAGCGTGCAGCGTCTCCATCTGAAATTGCACAATGCACTCGGATATGCTGATGGACACTTCGGAAAAACGGCTTTGCAAAACGGGACAGTCGTTTCGATTCGGCGTGCAATGTCCCTGCAACCACGATGATAGGGATATTGTGTTTAGAGGCTTTCCAAACGAGGTTGGGCCAAATATCGAATTTTGAAAAAACTATTAACGTAGGTTCAATGAGCTGTATCAAGCGTTCTGCGTTTCGCGGTGTATCAAGCGGAAGATAAACAGCGGCATCGGCATAGGGGTAGGATCGGGCATTCGGTGCAACGGAGGGTGAGAAAAAGGTCAGAACAATCCGAGCATCTTCATAAATTGCTTCAATGAGCGGTTTCGCCTGTTCAAATTCGCCAACGGAGGTAAAGTGAAACCAAACCGTCTTTTCTAAATCTCGCGCAGTCTGAAGTTGGTTCGTTAGTTCAGCAAATACTCCCTTCCGTCCTTTGATGCCTTCCTGAATTTTAGGATTGCAACATCCCGCGCTGTGAAAGCCAAGGAACATCGTAGGAACAACGAGCGTGTTGTAGAAAAATTGCCAGAACATAACAAACTTTAAAAAGACAAAAAGATAGGAAGAATGGAAAAGAAAATTCAATTCTTCCAGTCTTCCAACCTTTCATTCCCAGAGTATAAATTTAAGGGGTCTTAGTGCCTATAGTGTGTCTAAGATTTTTTTCTTGAGTGCGTCTTTCGGCATCGCACCGACAATCTGCCCTGCAACTTCACCGTCTTTGAACACGAGGAGCGTCGGGATACTCCGAACCCCGTATTGCATTGCCGTCTGACGGTTATCATCAACATTGAGTTTTCCGACTCTGAAGGTATCCGAATTCTCTTCGGCGAGTGCCTCCAAGTGAGGCGCAATCATTTTGCACGGACCACACCACGCCGCCCAAAAGTCAACAACAACCGGTATATCTGATTTAATCACCATTCCATCAAACGTATCGTCAGTAACCTCAAACGTATTCACAGCCATGATAGCTCCTTTTTGTTTAGAGTTTAGTAGGCAGAACTGCCTCTTTAATAAATTCCCCCTTGAGCAATTATCCTATTATGAGTGCATCAAGATATTAATATGATACCTCATTCTGAGAAAAATTGCCAATCAATTTTTTAGATTCACGGTGACCAACTTCCATAAAAAAGTGATAGATCTGGTTTGCAGTCATACTGGATCTGAGATGATAGGCTATTGATAGGAAAATCAATTTAACAGTTATACCTATTAGTTTTTAATACGGTAACTAAAGACTGAAACTACATTGCACCTCTCACGTTTTTTTTCTTGATAAAAAAAGTCGGTTTTGATATACTGAGGAAAATTGAGAAATAATGAATTGTCTAACCAACGCTATGAATATAATGTTAATTTGATTTGAACGCACAACTGAAGGAGGCAACGCATGTCCGATAAAGAAAAAAAACAGGGTACAAGCATCTCGCGCCGGAACTTCTTGAAGGGCGTAGGCACCGGTACCGTTGCCGCGACTGTCGTACCCAGTGTCCTAATCGGCAGCGAGGAAGCCGCTGAAGCCCAAGCGGGTGACGCTATCTCCAGTGCAACAATTCAACTCAACATCAACGAGAAAACGTATGAAGTCGAAGTTGAAGCACGCACAACGCTCTTGACAGTTTTACGGGATGGAATGGATACAAGTGGTAACAATGTTGACCTGACGGGTGCTAAACTCATTTGCGATCGAGGCGAATGTGGTGGCTGTACCGTCATGGTAGATGGAAAATCGGTCTACGCTTGCATGATGCTTGCAATGGACGCACAAGGCAAGAAAATAACAACTGTTGAGGGATTAGCAAACGGAGATGACTTGCACCCGGTTCAGGAAGCATTCGTGCAACACGACGCGCTGATGTGTGGATTTTGCACACCCGGTTTCGTCGTCTCATCTGCAGCACTGTTGAACGAGAACAAAAGTCCAACGCTTGAAGAAATCAAGACGGGCTTGTCTGGCAACACATGTCGCTGCGGAACCTATCCGTTCATCTTTGATGCTGTCAAAACCGCATCACGGAAGATGTGAGTCCTATTGCCTTACTTGAAAGCAAGCTTCGGCTTGTGAAACACAGTGGGCTGCGGTTTTATTGGAGCAGCCGCCTATAGGAGGAAAAAGCATGGCATCATGGGGAGAATCAAGTGAATCACGTCTTATCGGCAAACGGATAACTCGTTTGTCTGGCAAAGACAAAGTCACTGGAAAAGCGAAATATACTTTTGACATCAATCGTCCGGGGATGCTTTATGGGCGCATTCTGCGTTCTGAAGTCGCACACGCAACCGTTAATGGAATTGATACGAGTGAGGCAGAAGCACTACCCGGTGTCAAAGCAGTTATACCACTCATTGAAATCGGAAACAAACTCCGTTACCAAGGACAAGAAATCGCCGCAGTTGCAGCGGAAACCGATGACATCGCCAAAGACGCAATTCGGCTCATTCATGTCGACCTTGAGGAGTTACCACACGTCGTCACAGAAGCAGACGCGATGGCAGATGGCGCGCCAGAAATCCGAGAAGATTGGGCAGGCAACCAGAGTGAACCTAACATCAGAGAAGACGGCAACCTCGAAGCAGGATTCGCCGAAGCCGCTGTTGAAGTAGAATCTACCTATAGCACAGCTGTTCAAACACACGTCTGCTTGGAAACACATGGACACGTCGCTGAATGGGAAGATGAACAAAACCTGACCATTTGGGCATCTACACAAGCGGTTTTCGGTACCCGCAACGACTTCGCACAACATTTTGAACTACCCGCAAACCAAGTCAGGGTTATCACAGAACACATGGGTGGCGGATTTGGAAGTAAATTCGGTCCCGGCGTAGAAGGACACGCTGCTGCGGAATTGGCACGTATCACCGGCAAAGCCGTGAAGTTAATGCTAACCCGTAGAGCGGAGCACCTCGTCGCTGGCAACCGTCCGTCAATGACCCAGCACGTTCGTGCAGGTGCGACGCGCGACGGACGACTCATCGCTTACGATATGAAAGGACACGGTACAGGTGGTATCTCCAGTGGTGCTGGTTTTCAAGCACCCTATGTCTATCATGTTCCAAACCTACGCACCGAAAAAGTGAATGTCGCGGTCAACGCAGGTAATCAACGCGCCATGCGTGCCCCAGGCCATCCACAAGCCTCATTTGCGATGGACTCTCTGATGGATGAACTTGCCGAGAAACTTGGGATGAATCCGTTAGAGTTCCGGCGTATCAACGACGCAAACGAGGTACGCCAAGCACAATACACGCTCGGTGCACAAGAAATTGGATGGCATCGTCGCAACAGCGTCCCGGGCTCCGGTACAGGTGTAAAAAAACGGGGTATGGGTCTTGGTAGCGGTCTATGGGGAGGCGGCGGTGGACGCGGCACAGAAGCGCGGGTCACTATCAACTCCGATGGCACCGTTGAAGCAGTCACGGGAACACAGGACCTCGGTACGGGTGTGCGTACTGTCATCGCAATTATTGTTGCTGAAGAACTTGGACTTGACACGACCGACATCATGGTAAAAGTTGGTGATAGCCAACCAGGGTTACCCTCTGGTGGTAGTGGTGGTAGCCAAACGACACCATCCGTCGCACCCGTTATCAAAACTGCTGCTGAAGCGGCAAAACGGAAATTGTTTGAACGCATTGCTCCAATGCTTGATGCCCCCGTTGATGATCTTCGCGTTGGCACCGGGACAATTTACGTCGTTTCTGACAGAACGAAGACGATTACGTGGAACCAGGCAACAGGACATCTCGGTATGGAAAGCATCAGCGAAGGGGGACATTGGGATGAAGAACTCCGCCAAAACGGTGCTGCTGGCACACAGTTCGCTGAAGTTGAAATTGATACCGAAACGGGTGCCCTCAGGGTTATCAAAATCGTTGCCGTTCAAGATTGTGGACTGGCGATCAACCGCCTGACCACAGAAAGTCAGATTAATGGCGGTGTCATCATGGGATTAGGGCAATCCATACTCGAAGAACGGTTCATGGACCCATACACCGGACGCATGCTTAACGCGAATCTTGAGGATTACAAAGTTCCCGGAACTTTTGAGATCCCTGAGATTAAATCCATCGTTTTCGATACGCATCGCAAGGTTACGGGTGTCGGTGAACCCCCATGTATTCCAACACCGGGGGCTATCGCTAACGCTGTTTACAACGCAATTGGCGTGCGAATTCGAGAATTGCCGATAACGCCCGATAGGATTCTCACTGCGCTTGCTGAGAAGAAGGCATAAGGAGCTAAGCAATGGAAAAATTTAGTTACATTAACGCCACCAGTCTTGAGCAGGTAACTTCACTCCTGAGTGAAAGCGCATGGGGCGAAGTTATGCTTATCGCCGGCGGTACAGATATTCTCGCGGAGCTCAAAGAGTATATTGAGACCCCGAAGACGCTCGTTAACCTCAAGACCTTGCCCGGAATGGACGGTATTACAGCTGACGCATCGGGCTTAAAAATCGGAGCGTTAGCCACCGTCGATGACATCGCACGGCATCCGACGATCCAACATCATTATACTGTGTTAGCGCAGGCAGCAGTCTCGGTTGCTACACCACAGATACGGAACGTTGGCACACTCGGCGGAAACCTCTGTCAAAGACCCCGATGCTGGTATTATCGCGACGAAACCATCAACTGCCTGAAAAAAGGTGGAGATACCTGCTATGCGGTCGATGGCTTGAGCAAATACCATGCTATTCTCGGCGGCGATCCGGTCTATATTGTGCATCCTTCAGACCTCGCGCCAGCCTTGATAGCCTTGGGTGCCTCCGTGAAAATCGTTGGACCTGAAGGTGAGAAAACAATGTCCCTTGAGGAATTCTTTACCTTGCCCGATACCAATCCGTTTCGCGAAAATGTGCTTGAACCCAACGAAATCGTTGTTGAGGTTGAAGTGCCGGCTGCGAAACCGAATACGAAAAGTTTCTACCTGAAGGCGCGTGAAAAAGGTGCCCCCGATTTCGCATTATCAAGCGTTGCGGGAGTTTTTGAGATGGACGGGAAAACTTGTAAAACCGCCAGTATTGTACTCGGTGGCGTAGCACCTGCACCGTGGCGCTCTAAGGAAGCAGAAGCTGCACTCACTGGCATGATGATCGACGAGTCGGTCAGCAAAAAGGCGGGTGCCGACGCCGTCAAGGACGCGCAACCCTTGAACGACAACGCTTACAAGGTAACCTTAACACAGAACCTCATCAGTCGCGCAGCGATGATGGCTGCAAGCTAAAGGAGCATCGATATGTTACAAGGAAAAGCACTTCCAATTTTTAATCGCCCGATATGCCAATATCTGCGGACAAAGGCGATTTATATTCCGGGAGGCAACTTGCAGAACCTCGTTGAAAACAACCCCGGTTCACACTATTGGTGCAATTGCACAATGCAAGTCGTCGGACCCGATGACCAATTTGTGTCTCCAGACGCTTGCAAACAATCACGTCCCTGTTTCAAACCTGTTGGTGGGAAACCGGTTGTCTAACCTCACACCGAGAAAACGCAAGACAATGGAAAAGAAAGAAGGGTAGTCGGTTCTCAGACTGACTACCCTTCCGTACACTGTCTCTGTGACTTTCACTACAACTCGTTGAATGCAGCGAAAACGCGATTTTGACAACGGGAAAATCGGCGTGAAAACTAAACCATCGAAAAAATGTTTCTGAAAGCGTTGATGCAATGGATACATGTCGGCTCCGTCGTTTTGATGTTAGGCGGGTTCTTTTTCCTTCGTGTTGTATTTCTTCCGATTGCCAATCGTTCCTCTGACCCTGCAGCGTTGATTTCATCGGCACTGCGGCGTTTCAGTGGTATTGTCTGGACAGCATTGCTAACAGTCCTCACATCGGGACTGTATAATTTTATAACTTTTTTTCGTGCTGCACGCGCTGGTTCTGCTGTCAATCCTATTGCCTCGGATTATTCACTCTACATCTTCGTCTTAGGTATCAAGCTTTTTATCGTTTTTCTAATATTTACATTAGCAATTTTTCTAACGTTTCCATACCCTGTGTTTGAGGTATATCAAAAAAAACCGGCACCGTGGCTTAACCTCACCGTAATTTTAGGGTTAATAGTTATTTTTTTATCGGCGTACTTACGCCGGTTGGGATAGAACACTCTTGTATAGACTCGGAGGAAGAAATGGCAGTTTTGAGTTCCGAAGATCGCACTTTTTGGGAAGAAAACGGTTACGTCGTTATTCACGACGCAGCACCTCCAGAACTAATCCAGAACGTCGCGCAGGCAGTTTGGGATTTTCTTGAGATGGACGCCGAAAATCCTGACAGTTGGTACCCCGATCCTCCTCGCAAAGGCATTATGGTGGAAATCTATCAACACCCAGCACTGTGGGCAACTCGCCAATTCCCGCGCGTGCATCAAGCTTTTTCCGAAATTTGGGGCACTGAAAAACTATGGGTTAGTTTCGACCGCGCCAGCATGAGTCCACCTAATATTTCAGGAAAATTTGAACGCACAAACTTAGGACTTCATTGGGATACATCTGTAGAACTCCCGTTCCGTTTTCATGTCCAAGGTGTGCTTTACCTCACCGATACTGCTGCCAATCAAGGCGCGTTTACTTGCGTCCCAGGTTTCCATCGTAAAATTGAGGCGTGGATAAAAAGTCTCCCTTCGGATACCGATCCGAGACAACAAGATTTAGAGGCATTGGGACCGATTCCCGTGCCCGGCAAAGCAGGAGACCTCGTAATTTGGCATAGTGCTTTGCCTCATAGTGCAGGTATAAACACTGGTGATGCTCCGCGCGTTGCCCAATATATTACTATGTCTCCGACGGGGGAAGGGAATCCAGAAGCACGTGAACGCCGTATCAACGCATGGAAAGATCGAATGGCAGGTTTTAGTGGGGAGCGTGCGGAAAAGGAACATCAATCCGGCGAAACTGCCTATCTGACCGAACTCGGTAAGAAACTGTTAGGACTGGAGACGTGGGGATAAACCCGCAACGCAGCATAGAAAGAAAAGGCACATTTGCGAACCGAGTTTCCAATCAACTCGTCCGTAGCTACCTCCGCGGGTGTCCGATCACTGAGGGGAAAAGTCTACTCTTAAATCTGACGAGGGATTGGATTATTCCCAAAGATCCGATTGTTGTCTTTGAAACTAAGTATCCGTTCCAGTTGAAAGCCAACTTAGTAAATCCTGAACATCAATACCTCTATTTTTACGGCACCCATGACGAGAGGTATGTCATTACCAAACTTCTCAAAATCATCACACCGAGAGACATCTGTTGGGACATCGGAGCAAACATAGGGTTTTATACGTGTCTCCTTGCCTCACAGGTTGAAGGCACTGGAGCAGTCGTTGCGTTTGAACCTGCGGTACACACCTTCGGTTATCTCTACGAAAATGTCTCTCTAAATCAGTTTTCGAACGTCACTGTTGTTAATAAGGGACTCGGCGATAAAATAGAACAGCGACACCTCTACTATTCTGAAGCAGCACTTGCCGAAGGTACTGCTTCGTTAAAGTATACTAACGGACGCTCGGCAGCGGAACACGTAACACTCAACACAATTGACAACCTCATCGGCGCACTACCAATTCCGAATTTCATTAAGATTGATGTGGAAGGGTATCAATTAGAGGTATTACGTGGTGGTGAGCATTGCTTAAAAATGCACGCCCCCCTCTTGATGGCGGAACTCAAAGATGTAGGCGAAACCAATCGCGACGACTTCAGTGAGATTGAACAGTACATTGCGAATTTGGGATATAGTCTTTATGAAATTGGGAAACACACACTTAAGCGGTGCGCACATATTTCTGACAGTAAACGTCGCAATTTCTTCTTAGCTAATGAGGACTCTCGTGCCTTTTCCAGAATCTCACCGTGGCTCAGTTAATCCGAGGGCAGCCGTCCTAATACAGGATACGCCGGGTCATTATATCCTTTGCCGGTGTGCTCACCAAGTGGCACTAACCCGTTGATGGTCGCTTCATCGTCTGCCGTTAGTGTACAATCTAAACTCCCCAAGTTATCCTCCAATTGTTCCATAGTCCGGGGTCCAATAATAATAGAAGTAATCACTGGATTTGCCAAGACCCACGCCAAAGAGAATTGGGTCAGAGTCTTGCCGTGTGCGTCTGCTAACGGTTTCAGTTGTTGCGCCACTTCATAACTTTCCTCGCGAAGCTCGGTTTGTAAAATACGCCTATCTTGTCGCGCCGCTCTGGAACCTCTTGGTGGTTTTTTACCGGATAGGTACTTACCCGATAGCACCCCACGCGCCAACGGACTATACGGGACAACACCTATATCATATTTCTGACAAAATGGGAGAAGTTCCACCTCAATATCTCGATTCACAATGTTATAGAGCGGTTGGACACATACGAATTCCTCTAATCCGTACTTCTCACTTGTCCAGAGTGCTTCGCAGATGCGCCACGCCTGAAAATTGGAACAGGCGATGTAACGTACTTTGCCTTGTCTCACGCAATCATCTAAGGCGCGCAATGTTTCCAGAATCCGGGTCGAGGCGTCCCAACGGTGCAAGTAATAGACATCAATATGATCTGTTCCAAGACGTTCGAGACTTGCTTCCACCGCTGACATAATATGAAATCGGTGCGAACCTGCTGAGTTCACATCCTCTCCCATAGAGCCGTTTACTTTCGTCGCGATAACCCACTTTTCCCGGTCAGAACGAATCGCCTTCCCAATAATCCGCTCCGATTCACCAGCGTTATAGACATTCGCGGTGTCCAAAAAATTAATCCCCGCATCCAGTGCCCTGTGGATAATCCGGATTGAATCCTTTTCATTCGTTGGCTCACCGAACATCATCGTCCCGAGGCAAAGCGGTGAAACCTGTACTCCTGCGCGTCCAAGCGTTCTATATTCCATGTGCTTTCTCCTTCCAAATAATTTTATGCCATCCGTATTCCGCCGTTCACATCAAGCGTTGCTCCAGTTACATAACGCCCCTCTTCCGAGGCAAGGAAAAGGATAGCAGTTGCAATCTCCGAGGCATCAGCGACACGTCCTAATGGAATCTGATCCGTCATATCTGGGTGGTTTTTAGCCATCTCCGTTGCTGCTACGCCGGGTGCGATAGAGTTCACCGTAATACCATATTCTCCAAGAACACGTGCCAATGATTTTGTCAAACACATCACACCAGCTTTGGAGGCAGAATAAGGTGCAGACGCGACCAAGCCACCAACCTGCCCCGCTAAGGAACCGAGGTTGATAATCCGTCCGGACTTTTGTGTTTTCATTGTCTCCATGACTGCCTGTGAACAGAGAAAGGGACCTTTTAGGTTCACCGCCATCATTCGATCCCACTCGACTTCCGTGCATGCCTCTATGCGTGTATAACTAAAAATACCAGCATTGTTGACTAAAATATCAATCCTTCCGAAGGTATCAAGTGTTTCTTGAACCATTTTACGCACAGAATCACCGTCTGCAACATCGGTTTCGATTACGCGGCATTTTCGACCCAGTCCTGTGATTTCTGATGCCGCTGCTTCCGCATTCGCTATATTGACTTCAGGGATTACAATATTCGCACCTTCTCTGGCGAATGCCAGGCATGTCGCTTTTCCAATGCCACCGCCACCACCTGTAACGATTGCAACCTGCCCTTCTAAACGCATTTACATTTCTCCTTTGGCTACTTTTATTTAGCGAAGCGAAGCCATACACAGACATCCGCGACACGCTTTTTCCTTGAAAAAGTACAATAAATCATGATAGCATATTTCCATTATCACACGGAATTCGGAAAAAGTCAATACAGTAAATAAACTTGAAAAACTGTGCCCTTGTCATTATTACTACTACTTTATTCATGACAATCGGCATAAGGAGAATTCAAATATGAATAACACACTACGTTTGCGTTGGATCAAGCCAGTTTTGATTTTGAGTCTTGTTTGTTCCTTCGCGCTTACAGCAACAGCACAAAATTACTATCCCGCAGATATTGGTAATATGTGGGTCTTAGACAGCACTGATGGTGAAGAACAGACCACCTATACCCTTGAGGGTCCCGAAATTATTGGCGGTAAAGAGCATATTCTCCTGAGAATTAGAAACGAGGAGTTCAGCACTGGTGACATTGAGACTGACCAGTATTTTTTAACTGTTGGCACTGAAGCCATTAACCTCCACCGAATCATTTTAGAAGACGAGGTTGCCACCTTGATTGCGAGTTTTGCAACACCTGTTGTTTTCTTTCCACTACAGTTAGAACTGGGGGATACGTGGCAGATAGCAGCAAAGGCAGAAGCGAAATTAGAAGATTTTGGACTATCAATACCTGGGCAGAGCATTACTGATCTGGAAGTTGTCGGATTTGAGGATGTAGACACGCCAGCCGGAACGTTCCAGAACTGTGCCAAGATTGAGTTCGCCTTGAATCTGACCGCTGGAGGATTCTTCACTCTTGAGTCCACTACCTACCAATGGTTCGCCCCAGATATAGGTCCTATCCAATACGAAAACAGTGATGGCTTGATGTTCAAGTTGGCAAGCACCAACGTGTCAACTGCTCCTGAGGAACCTGATACCACAGCGGAAGATGTAACGCCTGAACCAACACCTGAGGAACCTGATACTACAACGGAAGATGTAACGCCTGAACCAACACCTGAGGAACCTGATACCACAGCGGAAGATATTACGCCCGAACCAACACCTGAAGAAGACGTTCTCGAACCACAACCTTACGATGTGAATGGGGATGGGGTTGTGAATATCTTGGACCTTACTTTTGTGGCTTTCCGCTTTGGAGAATCCGATTCGGATGGGGATGTTACGGGCGATGGTGAGGTTAACATCTTGGATTTAGTTGCTATCGCACAGAATTTCGACCAGTAACCTCGAAAGTCCTCTAATAATTGAATCGTCAATCTGCTATTTTTTCTTGAAAACCTTTGATAAATGTAGTAATATTTAGTTATTATCATACGAAGTCTGGAAAAATCCAATATGGTAAGTTGGAAAATCGCATTAGTAGTGATTGTCATCGCTATTTTTGTCGTGGCAATCGGAATGTGGTTTGGGTATCAATATGTCTCGGAACAGGATGATATTTCCCCAGAGGGATGGCGTGAACCTTCTAAAACCGTGGACTTGTATCGTGATAAATCACTTGTGCTCACACAAACCCTCGTGAGAATCCTGCAGAGATAATGTTAACTTTTGCCACCATTATTTAATTTTGCACCCTTTTGAAAAAAGGAGATAGATATGAAATCTACGAGATTTGTGTCTTGGCTGATACCACTCTTGGTGCTAAGCCTTATATGTAGTTTTGCTCTCACAGCAACGGCACAAAATTACTATCCTGTGGAGATTGGTAATACATGGACTTTAAACACTGCGGATGGCGCAGAACAACGCCGTTACATGATCACAGGTACGGAAGACTTCAATGGTGTGGAGGTTCGCGTCCTTAAAATTGAAACTGAGGCACTCGGCACTGGTGTGATTATTCCGGACCAATATTTTATTACAGTTGACGACATAGGACTTACGTTGCATCAATCTCTTACAGATGAAGGAACGTTCGGGTTCGCTGAAATTAATTATGAACCCCCTACGTTTTTTTTCCCGTCATCGCCAACACTCGGGGAACAATGGCAGATTTCTGGCGAAACGGAACTGAAACTCGTAGGAGCAGCAACCAACACCACGAGTGCAGAGGTGGTAGCGATTGAAACTGTTGTGACCCCAGCCGGAACATTCGAGAACTGCGCCAAGATTGAATTAGCCTACAGGGTAGTTACTGCCCTTGTAACGCTACGACCAGTAGAATACATCTGGCTTGCTCCGGACGTTGGTCCGATCAAGTTCCAAGATCAGAATGAAATTGCTTTTGCATTGGAAAGTTACGATTTAGTCGAACCACCGGCTGTGGAGGAAGCACCCACCGAAGAGGCACCCACTGCTGAAGAAACGCCTGTCGCAGAGGATGTTCCCGCAGTCGAAGAGACACCGCCTACTGAGGAAGTTCCTACTGAAGAAGCACCAGTTGAACCGGTCGCAGAAGAACCGATGCCAGAAACAACAGGTCCCGGTTTTGATGTCACACTCGAACCCGGCTTGAATATGATTTCTGTTCCCTTGATGCCAGCAGAGCCTTATACTGCGAAGTCGTTAGCAGAGATGCTCGGTGCAACAGTCATCATTCAACTCGATGACGCAACGCAGAGTTTTATGGGCTACACTGCGATTGATAACAATGATGGTTTTAGCATTGACGGAGGCAAAGGGTATATCGTCAACACACCTACTGGTGGAACGGTGAAGTTCACGGGTTCAGCATGGGACAACCAACCTGAACCGGAACCACCTGCCGAGATGCCTGAGGATATGCCGGAAGATATGGTAGAGGATATGCCTGAGGATATGCCGGAAGATATGGTAGAGGACATGCCTGAGGATATGCCAGAAGAGACGGTAGAAGATATGCCTGAGGATATGCCGGAAGATATGGTAGAGGATATGCCTGAGGATATGGAAATGGCAGAAGAGATGGAAGAGGAAATGGCGGAAGATATGACTGACGCAGCCGCTGATGACGCCGCCGCCAATGGTGCAGCTGCCAACGGTGCAGCCGCCGCTCCTGCTCTCTCTACTTTCAAGACCGCATGGGCATTCATCGTCACAAGCGATATACAAGGTATGGAGATGGGCACGAGTTACACACTCGTTGCTGAAAACCTTCGCACTGGCATTATCGCATCCGAAAATATCACAACCGGTGTGAGACGTTCCTCCGCTGTCTGGGCAGATCTCAACCGCAAGAGCGTCGTTGAAGCAGGCGATAAAATCGAAATCGCACTCTACGACGATCGCGGTCGCGTCGTCTCCGGTCCCTTCCAACGCACGGTTACAACGACTGATATCCGCAATGCGTTCTTGAATCTGGATCTGACGGTCGGTGATGTGCGTCCACAAGAAACGATCTTGGCACAGAACTTCCCGAATCCGTTCAATCCAGAGACGTGGATTCCGTATCAGTTGAGTGAATCGACGGAAGTATCGATCCAGATATATGATGTATCAGGTCGTTTAGTTCGTAGTTTGGATTTGGGTTGGCAGCCAGTAGGTTCATATATGACGCCGTCGAGTGCTGCGTATTGGGATGGTCGTAATGCCGTAGGCGAGCGTGTAGCGAGTGGAATCTACTTCTATACGCTGCAAACATCAGATTTTGCTGCAACTCGACGGATGGTTATCTTGAAGTAAGAAATGCAGCAAACATGATCCGTTTAAACGCCTTGGTGTCATCATCAAGGCGTTTTTTCGGCACTCCAGCTATTTTTTTAGGTGTGTTTTGCGAACGCGTTAGTTTAGTAAAGGGAATCAAATGATTAAATACACTATATTGCTCATTATAGCACTTTGCGCTTTTACAAATAAAAGCGATGCCCAAAACTATTATCCCGCGGATATTGGGAATATCTGGGTTATGGAGAGCGAAGACGGTGCCGAACGGACTACTTACACAATCGAGGCGTCTGAGGAAAACGTTAACGGGGAACCTACCCGTATCGTTAAAATTATTACAGAAGTCTTAGGTACAAGTACAGTTAAAACAAACACCTTCCTCGTTCAGGTAGACGAAAATGGAATGAGACTTCATAGTATTGTCGCGGAACTTGGTGATATTTTTGGCGTGGCGCGAGTGGAATTCCCAGTACCCGTTATCTTTTTCCCACCAACGTTTCAACTTGGACAGGTATGGGTAACGCAAGGGAAAACAGAGGTAGCCCTCATAGGTCCTGTTACGGTCTCCAGTGAAAATACGGTTATCGCTATTGAGAATGTAAACACACCAGCGGGAACATTCGAGAACTGCTTGAAAATCCGGATACGTACAAGAACAACTGCTGCATTAGGAACAAGCCGTTCCACCTCTTACCAATGGCTCGCACCAGACATCGGCCCCGTTAAATTTGAAACGGATCAGGATATCATCTTTGAATTAGTCAGTTTCAATCTGATTTCAACTACACTGCCCTACGACGTGAATGCCGATGGTGTTGTGAATATCTTGGATCTCACCTTTGTAGCTTCCCGCTTCGGACAGACCGATCCGAAGGCTGATGTGAACACCGATGGCTTCGTTAACATTCTGGATTTGACACTCGTCGCACAGAATTTTGGGAAATAAAATGTAAAAGGAGACTTCTATGAAACGCCGATTTTGCCTTTTCCTCTATGTGTTGACATTAATAGTGAGTAGTACACAAGTATGTCCTGTTTTTGCCAGAGGTCCAGCAACAGAAAAAATTGCGTTCACTTCCACTCGTGATGGAAATTCGGAAGTCTATGTTATGAATCCGGATGGGAGTCAGCAGATGAACTTAACTTGGCACTCGGCAAGGGATCTTGCCCCTGCTTGGTCTCCAACAGGCGAACATATCGCTTTTAACTCGGACCGAGATGGAACTCGTGACATCTACCTAATGGACGCAGATGGAAAAAACGTACGGAAGGTATTTCGGCGTTTGGCATATAGGGAATACCCTACTTGGTCTCCGGATGGGAAAAAATTGGCGTACTTGCACGCTGAAGACTGGGGAATCTATGTCGGCACAATAGATAGTGGTCAAGAGGAGCGTGTCGCTTCAGCCAACTTTCTCGGTGGCGATCCCGCTTGGTCGCCCAACGGCTCAGAGATAGCCTTTATATCGACAAACGCGCCAGGTTATCTTCTGAACGTAGTCAATCTTCAAACACGCAAAGTGAGAGTACTGCTTCCGGACAATGAGCCTCGGATTCTTAGAGATCCAGTCTGGTCTCCAGATGGCACCCTCATAGCGTTTCAGTGGTATAAAAAGGGAATTTACACTATAAGAAAGAGTGGCAAAGGCTTGAAACGCCTTATTCCAAACGCGGGACGACCCGCATGGTCTCCACTCGGCGATGAGATGGTTTACGGGACAGATCTTCAACTTTTCAAATTTGATTTGGGTAATCGTAGATCCGTACGGCTCACACAGGGTGCCCTTAATTTTGGAGCGGATTGGTCTGAAGTAAAACCCTTGCCCGTTCAGCCTGCAAACTCACTGTCAACAACGTGGGCAACCATCAAAGAAAGATAAAATCAAGACTCCACAGAACTTAAATCAAACGCTGTGCATTTCACCTGCGTTGAGTGTTGTAGTATTCCACGTTTCCGCTTCGTCGGTTTTTAATCGCCACGAAAACGTAAGTGGTGAATTGCCACCATTGTAGAAAGTTACCTCCGCACTCTTTTTCGTGTTAAGCATAGGGCGCACCAAAGAAAGAAGTGCAGGTGGATGATTTTGTTGGTTCCCGTGTTGGACTTCCAAAAGCTGTGTGACTTCGCTATGGACTTCACGCGTGCCGAGCAGCAGCGGACCATAACACGCAGTAACGACACCTTGTCCCCAATTCCGTCCATGTCCAGCTGCAACCGAGCATACCGCACCACCCATGTCGGCGTGTTCCCGTCCACCACGCAAGACACGTCTTGCGATCTGCAGACGCGTCGCAGCACTCCGTAATGCCCGCATTGCGTAGGTAATATCACCTGTTACTTGATAGGCAAGCGTCATGGTAGCCGCTGATGGCTCCTGAATAGGTTGCACAGATCCATCGTCCGACCATTCACCCCAATACGCCATATCCGCCCGTTTACCAACACCGGGTTCTCTACGGCGTATCTCTTGCGGAAAAATCAACGCCAGTAATTCTGGTGGCTCATCAGGCAAATCTTTTAATCCCGCACAAATTTGATCATCATACCCAGTATCTTCAAAGGTCCAACGGTAGTAACTCAGTGCAGCTGCCGCCGGATCGTTATAAGGATCGTTGAGTGAGGTTACTAACGGTTCCACAATGCGCTTTGCTGCTGTTTTGAAGACCTCTTCTCCAGACGACAGATAGAGATCGCCCAATGCATAGATCGCACCAGAAGCCAGTAAGACTTCAATCCCGGCGAGTGGATCACCGGGAACATGGTGAGTACTTGCTACAAGACCGTGTAAATTCTTTGCGTCAACCGAGGCTTCATCGAGACCTTCTCCGTCATGCGTCCAGAGCAGCGGCATTGGGTCCGGAGCGGAGATCAACTGTTCAGCACGCTTTCTACCGTATCGTAACGCCCATGTCAGATAGCGTTCCTCACCCGTTACACGATACGCTGCGATAGCGATATGGATAAATCGAAAATGCTCCGCCAGTTCATAAGCGTGTTTTTCTTCGTTTGTTACGAAGTGGCTACCGATATTGTAGCCGATAAACGTATCTCGTGTATAATCATACCACGGTGGGATTTCTGGCACCCAATTCCCGATATGTTCGGCAGCATCCGTCAACAGATTGACAGCTTCCGTATCTTCGGGTTTCAACCCAATATAGCGCGGCAGAAAAAGCAAAAAGGGTTCCGGTCCGTGATGTGCCTCCGCCTTCGGTTCGTATCCATGGACACAATCACGCTTCACCCAACCCTGCAACGCCACTTTCAGTGCATCGAAAAGCTGTAAGACGGTTGCATTACCGGTGATTAGATAATGCGGAAACCACGCAAGCGCATAGTTCGCCTCGTCCTCACCGCCATCGTTGGGACCTGGTGGGTCAAGCATGATACTCTGTTTGAGCCAGCGATTCATTTCAGATCTGAGTGTGCTATAAGCATCGTAACATTCGTGGATAAGGGTGTTCACCGTCTTTCTCCTACAATAGCGACTTGAGAAACTCAATACTCTGTTTTGCAATCGTCTTCGGATCTGGTTTGAAGTCGAAAACTTCCGTCGAGACATAACCGCTATAATCAATCTCTTTCAAGGCTTCAATGATTGGCGGATAGTCTACATTGCCAGAACCCGGTAGATAGCCGTTGTCGTCGTTAGAATGAAAATGTGCAACATACGGGCCGCAGTTACGGATCTGCGTCGGCATATCCAGCCCTTCCTTCGCGGTGCTACAGACATCCAAAATCATCTGAAAATTAGGATGATTTACGTCATTTACCATCTCAACGGCTTTGTCAGGGTTCGTGATGAAGTTCGTCTGATCGCTCGACAACGGCTCCATACACAACATTACATCTCTTTCACCAGCGAGTGCTGCGCCCTCTGCGAACGTATCACGCGCATAGCCCCATGCGTCCTCAAAGGAGAGTGGCTCCATTACGTTTCGTTGCTGTGGAGAACCGATTACCATCACCTCACCGCCTAAATCGGCGCATAAGTTAATGAGTGCGATGAAATAGTCCCGTGTCTCCTCACGGATCTTGGCATCTGGGTGATTAATATAGAGTCCGGGTGGTGAAACAAGCAGCCAATGAAGTCCAGCAATCTCTATCTTTGCGTTATCCGCAGCCTTCCGGATTCGCGTCCGTTCAGCATCGCTGATGTCTAATACTGAATCTGATAAGGTAAACGGGGCGATTTCAACAGCTTCGTAGCCCAATTCAGCCGTATAGGTGAAAACATCTTCTATTTTCCAATCTTCAAACATTTCGTTGCATATTGCGAGTTTCATTTTTTCTCCAATGCTCATTTTTTTGCCTATTGTACAGGGCTTTGGCTTTTTTGTCAAATTTCGGCTACTGAATGCCCTAGACGCATCGAAAAATCGTTTCACAAATAAAATGAAAATATGATATAATTATGTACAACTTAGATACCATTCCATTTTTCGGGATTTATAGTGAGGGAAAAACGATGCATACCATTTTAGAACGTTACCAAAAGACTTTTGCAAAAGACAGAGAAATGTCGCACGCTGCGAATCAACTGTTTCCCGATGGCGTAACACACGATGGACGGCATATGTCCCCTTTTCCCGTCTATATCACCCGGGCACAAGGTTCAAAAAAATGGGGACTTGCCGACAAAGAATTCATTGACTATTGGGCAGGTCACGGCGCGCTATTACTCGGTCATAATCCGCCGGAAGTCGTGGAAGCGGTGACAACTCAGATGCATCGAGGAACACACTACGGTGCATGCCATCCGCTGGAAGTGGAATGGGGTTCACTCGTGACACAGCTGATTCCGTCCGCAGAGCGCGTTCGTTTCGTTAGCTCGGGTACAGAAGCGACACTGATGGCAATCCGCCTCGCACGCACCTATACAAGTAAGAACAAGGTGTTGAAATTCGCGGGACATTTCCACGGTTGGCACGACAGCCTCATTTTAGGTGCATACCCGCCTTTTGATATGAGTGTGCCAGGTATCCCGCAAGAGGTGCGTAATACGACCCTATTATGTCCACCAAACGATATCGATGCGGTTGAGAAACAGCTGAAAACGGATAAAGACATTGCTTGTGTCATCATCGAACCGACGGGTGCTTCCTTCGGTATTGTTCCGACTAACGGTACATTTTTAAAGCAGCTGCGTGAGTTGACAGAAGCACACGGTGTTCTCCTGATTTTTGATGAAGTAATCACTGGGTTCCGCGTCGCACCCGGTGGCGCACAAGCGTATTACAATGTCACACCGGACATGACAACGCTCGCAAAAATTTTAGCAGGTGGACTCCCTGGTGGCGCGCTTGCTGGAAAAAAAGAGATCCTTGAGTTGATTTCTATGAAATCGGAACGGGATGGTCTGAAAATGCCACATCCAGGCACTTTTAATGCCAATCCGCTCTCTGCTTCTGCAGGCATTGCCATGCTCAACTTAATCAAAACAGGTGAACCGAACAAGCAGGCGAACAACACCGCTGCACGACTTCGTACTGAACTGAACAACATTATTGACGACTATGAACTGGACTGGGTGGTTTACGGTGAATTTTCAGGACTTAAGCTGCTCGTCGGACATGGTGAGAAGGACATGCGTGCTTCGGAATTTGATCCCTATGCCTGGGACTATCGGAAACTGAAAGGGAGCAGTGATGCAGATATGCTGATGCGCCTCCGATGTGGTCTATTGCTGAACGGCATTGATCTTGCCGGTAACGGTGGTATGACAACCGCAGCGCATACGGATGAAGATATTACGAAAACGGTTGCAGCATTTGCGCAAACACTCGAATGGTTGAAGGCAGAAAAAGCGTTGTAAAGCCGTGCTTACAACGCACGCCATTACAAGAGACAAGGAGAATGAATGAAAACGATTACGTACCGCGACGCACTCAAGGAAGCGTTGGCAGAGGAGATGGAACGCGATGATGCCGTCTTTCTAATGGGTGAGGATATCGCTGAGTATGGTGGTGCCTATAAGGTAACAGATGGACTCCACGAAGAATTCGGGAAAGACCGTATCCGAAACACACCAATCTCGGAAGCCGCTATTATCGGAACCGCCCTTGGTGCGGCGGTAACAGGGATGCGTCCCGTTGCGGAACTGATGTATATCGACTTCACAGCAGTTGGAATGGATCAGATCGTGAACCAAGTTGCCAAGATCCGGTATATGGTCGGTGGTCAGTTAGATGTGCCACTCGTGATCCGAACGCAGGGCGGTGCCGGTCGGTCCTCTGCTGCGCAGCACGCACAGAGTCTTGAAGCATGGTTTGTGCACATTCCGGGTTTGCTCGTCGTGATGCCTTCTACACCCTATGATGCAAAAGGGCTACTGAAAACAGCGATCCGAGATGACAATCCAATCATGTTTATTGAGCACAAACTCCTTTATACAGAAGAGGGAGAGATTCCTGAGGAAGAATACACAATTCCTTTAGGTGTAGCAGATGTGAAACGTGAAGGAGAGGATGTAACAATTCTTGCGACATCACGAATGGTTCTAAACGCACTTATAGCCGCAGATACACTCGCCGCTGAAGGCATCTCTGCTGAAGTCGTCGATCCGAGGACGCTAATGCCTCTTGACAAAGAGAGTATCCTTGACTCTGTGAAGAAAACGAACCGTTTACTGATTGCGCACGAGGCAGTTGGCAGAGCCGGTTTCGGTGCAGAAATCGCTGCACTTGTCGTCCGGGAAGCCTTTGATTATCTGGATGCCCCCATTGAGCGGGTGGCGGCTGAACCAGTTCCTGTTCCGTTTGCACCAGTGATGGAAAACTTTGTAATTCCAAATGCAGAGCAAGTCGCTGATGCAGCACGGAAACTTGTTCGTTACGAAATTTAAACAATAGATCGCTTCTGACAAAAATACTGGCACGCGTCGCAAGCGTGCCAGCAAGGGAACGGGATTTAAGCGAAATTTAGTTCCTCTCCGTTTTCTCCAACTTCTGGTACGACCGCGCCAAACCGAAAGCATTGGGTCCCCATAACACTGCCATTATCATAGCCGTAATCGAAAACGCTACTCCGGGGATTGTTTTTATACCTAACCTCACCAATTCAATCACACCGGCACTTCCACCCTTCGAGAAACGGTATCCAAACGAGTCAATAATCTGCTTCGCTCGATAGCGCGAATCGTAAGAGAGCGGCATATAGAACAATTCTTTCCCTGCCCGAAAAATCGAGTAATCTAAGGCTTTAAAAATCACATACGCCCCTGTTCCAGTCCGAAGCGACGGTGACAGTGTCAAAATAAAACTGCTGACGAAATGAACTATCGGAATAGTGAGATGAATGTAACGTAGCGCGATAAACCGAAGTGCAAGCGGCACAACCACCAGTTGTAAAATACCTGCGATTAGTCCAAGACTCCCATACACTGATCCGAAAAATGCCGTCCGTATATCCTTATCGGGTCTCTCCAATTCAGTCAATGCATTAAACCGAAGATCCAACACAGTAGAGACAACCTGCGTACTTAGAATCAACAGACCGAGAAATATCAGGTATCTGGAACGAAAAAGTGTTCTTACACCGACGTGCCCAAGTCTACCACCGGCTTCTTCTACACTCGGCTTGGGTTCACCACCAAATCTGTAAGCAATTACTCCGAAAACTGCTGTTGGTACGAGGGATGCAGCTGTGAACAGCAATAACGCTTCAGAGCCTAACACGGTCGCCCATTTACTTACGAACATACCGCCGAGAAACGAACCCATAGATGCAACGGCACAGAAGGGTCCATTAATGCGTTTCGCTTGTTCAGTTGTCAGGACGCTGTTGACAAACGACCAGAATTGCTCAATAACTATCACGATATACGCTTCACGGAACACATAGATAACAGCCGCAGCGAAATGCATACCACGGATTAGCGCAGCATAGCATCCGAGCATTAAAACGGCAGAAAAAAGCGACGTTATTGCCAACGCACGCGTTGCTCCCTGCCACGAAAGTAAGCGTCCGTAGCCGTAAAGCATCACCAGCATACTCGGTGGAATCGCCACCATGCCACGTGAGAGATTTTCTGCACCATACGCCTCAATAAACAAGGAAGACGACACGGAACGGATAAACTCATAACCGAATAACACAAAACTTGCAGCTGCACTGATTGAGATTGCGGCAAAAATAAGTCGTCGTGAAAACATAGGTTGGATTGTCCCTCAAGAAATTTTACTACCGTTCTGGAATTCTATCCTCAGTTGGACGAGGGTTATGAACCCAATGCCCATTCGGATCAATACCTCTGGCGATAATCGCGCGCTGATTCCAATCGTTTGCAGCATGGACCTCGGGCGGTACGAATCGCATTGTCAATCCACAACGCCGCCGGTCTGAAGTATTTGGTTCAGAGCCATGCAACAAGAGATCCGAATGTAAAGACATCTGTCCGGCTTTCATTTCAAACGGATAAGGAAGGTCTCCGTATTGCGTAGCTCCATGTACCGTCTGACCCAGGACATTTTTTTCCTCAGCGGTGCTCGGTTCAAACGCGATTTGCCCGTGTAGATGCGACTTTGGAATAACGGTCATCGCACCGTTCTCGACTGAGGCATCGTCAATAGCGAGCCACACCGTGACGGTTTTGCTCGGAGACAGGGGCCAATAGGAAGCATCTTGATGCCAACTCACCTGTTTGACATCACCCGGCATCTTACAGAAGTAGTGCGTCCCCCAACAGATTAGGGTTTCACCGAGCAGGTCCTGTACATAATCCAGAATCCTGTCGTCTGTAATCAGATCGTGGATACCCGGACAAGTGGTATGCCATCCGTTAATGGAGTAACTGTTCATCCCGGCTGCTAATGCCTTCTCCATGAGTTGATCGAAATAGGCGCGGTGTTTTGCCATTTCCGACTCAGAAAAAACATCCAATGGGGAAATAAATCCGTTCTCATTGAAGTGTTCAATTTGGGCAGGTGTTAGCGTCGATGGACTTTCGTTTTCAACCGGAAAAAACTGCAGTTTTCGATTGAGTTCCGGCATTGCATCGGTAATTGGCATCCGAGCGTCCTCTTTTTCCAAGTAGGTTAGAAGTTTGTATTGTGGGTATGATACCAAATTTAGATGTCGGTGTCAACGCAGAAAATTCCATTTGACATTTAGGGTGAATAAGTTTATATTAACCGATAATGTATTTACACTTGAGTTGTCCATCCCTTTTGAACCAAACAACAAACATATCTACAGAGACCTACCTATCAGAAAAACACTAAGAAAATGGACGAAAAACGAGCAAGTGGACGCTACTACACCCGCGGGAATCCGTTTCAGTTAGAACCCTTCAAGACGTGGGCTAAAGAGCTTAACTTAGAACGACAAATAGCTTTAGAGCCGTTTGCGGGTGCTAAAGACATCCCACAACTGATTGACGCAGCACATCTGCGATGCCAAGATTGGACATTTTACGACATCGAACCGGGAGCAAAGGGGATTGTGCAACGTGACACGCTCGCCGACTTTCCTAAAGGGTTCAAGGTCTGCATTACCAATCCACCGTGGTTAGCACGCAATTCCGCAACACGTCGAGGTTTGCCTTTTCCAAAAGCAACTCGCTACGACGATCTCTACAAATACGCACTTGAACAATGTCTAACTCACTGTGAATGGGTAGCAGCGATTATTCCAGAAGCGTTCATTCGGAGCGGTCTGTTCCTACAACGGCTACGTAGCTTCATCTCTTTAGTCCCACAAACACAATACAAGACTACAAAAGAAGATGGAAGAAGAGATAATTCCTATATGTTTGAAGATACTGAGCACCCAGTAGGTTTAGCTTTGTTTGCCCCAGACGCGACACCGGACGTTAGGATCTGGCGTAACAATCAATTTCTCGGTGGACTTAGCGAATTACGAACACATCTGCCGCAACCTTCGCGCAATCGCAGCATTGTATTCAATGATCCAAACGGGAACCTCGGACTTATCGCTATAGATAACACTGTTTCCGCCTCTATTCGGTTCTGTCCACCAGTGGAACTGAAAGATTATCCTATCCGCGTGCATTGCCGTTCAATTACAAAGATTGGTGTACCGTGGCGTGTAGACATAGATATGCTCAATGCCCGATTAGCCAGAATCCGAGAAAAAACTCACGATGTCTTTTTGACGGCGTTCAAAGGTCTACGTCGCGATGGACAGTATCGAAGACGATTAGATTGGGCTTTGACGCGAGCAATTGTTGACACACAGCGTTTGCAACTCGCAATGAATATGGAGTAGAAAATTCAAAAATGAAGATCCAAAAATTGCTCTGTTTACTTCTATTGATAACACTTATCACGTTTGCGGGGTGCATCCCTGGTGACGGGAAACACACTGCCGAGAAACCCGCTGGCTTTTTCTGGGGAATTTGGCACGGGTGGATTGCGCCAATTTCCTTGATATGGCAACTGTTTAACCCAGAAATCCGCATCTATGAACCGCAAAACACAGGATGGTGGTATGATTTTGGGTTTTATATCGCTATTATCAGTGGTTTCGGCGGGATTTCTTTTTCACGACGCAGACGGAAGAAGACTGTAGTGCAGCACAGCAGTAGTTCTGAGTAGGAGCCATTAGAGGTGGAATCTTGAATGTATAGAGAATAACAGGATCAACATCTACAGAAGTCGTGTTGATATAGGAGAAACCTAATTGTGAAAGTTTTAGTTATCGGTGGGACGGGTAATATCAGTCGTGGGATTGTCGCCGCGTTGCAAAGCCGAAATCATGAAGTTGTCCTGTTTAATCGCGGGCAACATGCCGATCCACCGCCGCCAGATGTGCGTGTAATTCATGGCGATCGGCAGCATCGTGAGGATTTTGAGGCGAAAGTTGGCGCGGAACAGTGGGGTGCTGTGATTGATATGATTAGTTTCAACGCAGAAGATGCTGCATCCGCACTTCGGGCATGCCAAGGACGCGTCGGACACTTCGTCCAGTGCTCAACGGTAATGACTTACGGACCACCCTTCAGTGGTATCAATCTGCCTGAGACCGCCCCCTTGCAAGGCACATCAGGCTATGGTCTTGGCAAAATCGCTGTGGATAATCTTTTGTTAGAGGCTCACGCACGCGATGGATTTCCTGTAACTATTTTCAAACCGTCGTACACCCACGGACCTGGCATGAACCTGCACCGTCAGGTAGGTGGAGATGGCAGCTGGATTGATCGGCTGCGTAAGGGAAAACCGATTCTTTCGGCAGGCGACGGACTGAATTATTTCCAATTCCTGTCATCTCGCGACGCTGGAGTTGCGTTTACAGATATACTGGGCAAATCGGAGTGCTTCGGTGAAATATACAACATCGTCCATCCTCAAGCGAGAACATGGGACGAATGGCATTGTGCAGCGGCGGAGGCACTTGGCGTTGACATAGAAATCGTGCATGTCTCGCAAGAAACCCTCATCGCAATGGCACCGGAACGATTCAGCGGATTGCATGGTAACTTTGGGCACACCCAAATTTTTAGCCACAAGAAACTTGCAGCAGTATTACCTGAATTCAGTCCACAAATTCCGGTTACAGAGAGTGTAGCAGAAAATATTGCGTGGATGGACAAACACAATCTGGTTCCTGACAGCGATGCAGACGATTTGGAGGATCAGATCATTGAGACCGTTCGCAATCTACCTCGTATTCGGTAGTGCAGAGGTAAAAACATGTTAAAAATACAGGGCAATATACCAGGGACAACGTTAGATTCTGAAAGGCTTGATCTTGTCGAACAAGATCTGAGTGAAGTCGGCTTCCACATCATCGAAAATGTGATTAGTACTGAAGAAGCAGATGAAGCGCGCGAAGTAATCTGGAAATTGGTCGAAGAGGACATCGCAAACGGACACGACCACAGTTACGGAGAAGGCAAAATTCGGCGCGTCTGGGCAATCGTCGGCAAAGCACCTATCTTCCGCTGGTTCATCCAGCACCCGACGGTGGTGGCAGTATGGAAACGGATGCTCGGCGAAGATGTTATCGCTTCCACATTTACGGCGAATATTGTTGGACCCGGTGCGCCATCAGGTGGTTGGCATATTGATTACCCGTATTGGGCGATGCAATCTCCCTTTCCATCAGGTTCTCTAACGGGACAGACTGTTTGGATGTTAGACGATTTCACCGTCGAAAATGGAGCAACAGCGTGTATTCCGGGTTCACACAAGACGCTTCGCCGTCCCGAATTGGGCGAGGCAGAAGGGCTTGAAATGAGTATTGCTGCGGCACCGAAAGGCTCAATTATGTTCACAAACGGTGCAATCTGGCATCAGTCTCGACCCAATCTAACGGATACACCGCGTGTTGGATTGCTCGGTATGTATAACCGATCCGTTATCTATCCGCAAGAAGATATGCCGAGGCAGTTAACCGACGCTGAATTAACTGGTGAAAGCGATACCCTAAAACAGTTGTTGGGTAGAGATATTCCTTTCCGTGATCCCAATCACGGGCAGAATTGGCACCGCACGGATATTGGGTTTCGCGAAGCAGAAGAATAACATACAGTAATTTTTATCTCCGAATTCACAAGGTTTTACGCGCCATCGAAAACTCTGTTATGATGTATTATAGTTTCAAATTCAAGGAGGGTATTTATGCCAGTTGTATCTCACGATGTGTTGAGAAAGTTTGTATATGATATATATCGCGGTGCTGGTGGCACAGAAGAAGATGCACGTATCGTCAGTGACCATGTAGTTGACTCTAATCTTGCTGGACACGATTCACACGGTGTGATCAACGCACCTAACTATATCGGTGGAATGGCAGACGGTCCCGCTACAGATAAAATGGAGATCGTCAGAGAAAGTGGAGCGGCTACGGTTATAAATGCCAACGGTGCGCTTGGTATGGTTGCTGCGCGTAAAGCCATGGACATGGCTGTTGAAAAAGCACAAACTTGCACCATCGGCGCAGTCGGTCTACATCGGTGTGGACACGCAGGACGGATGGGTGAATATCCACCGATTGCAGCACGTGCGGGGATGATCGGCATTGTCTTACTCAATGGCGGTGGACGTTTTATGCATCCGCATGGTGGTACATCTCGGAGACTGCCGCCGAATCCGATTGCGATTTCGGTCCCACGGCAAGGTGGTGAACCGCTGCTTCTTGATATGACACTCAGCGTGGTTGCTGGGGGAAAACTACTTGTCCAGACAGCTCGTGGTGAACCCATACCAGAGGGATGGATGATAGATGCCGAAGGCAAACCGCTTACCGACCCGAATGCATTCCGCGAACGTCCAGAGGATACAGCCGTTATGCCACTCGGCGGTTTTCAGTTCGGACACAAAGGGTTTGGACTCGGTGTGATGATAGATGCTATCGCTGGCGGACTCTCCTGGGCAGGATGTAGCCGTGAACAGCCGACACGCGGCGCAAGTGGTATTGTAATGTTTGCGATTAAGATTGAGGATTTCATCGACTTAGCAGATTATGAACAAGAAATTGGGTATCTTGTGGAGTGGGTGAAGTCATCTGCACGGCTGCCGGGTATTGATGAAATCTATGTTCCTGGAGAATTCGAAGAACGGAGTCGCGAGAAACGTCTACGGGACGGGATACCGATTGAGGAACCGACATGGAATCGCCTCGTTGAAGCCGCAGAACGTTTTGATGTCGCCGTGCCCATATAATAGCAGGCACACGCCGTGTGCCATAAACATACAACAGGAGGCAGAAAATGCGAATCTATACTTTGTTTGTTTTGCTTATCGGCATTACGGGGTGTGCTGCACTGAATCAACCCATCGGTGAGATGACAGCGTCCCACCTCACTTGTGAATCTAACCCAGAATTTGTAGATGGTAATCTGGAGACAGAAAGCACATTTGCAGTGAAAGGGGTCGTCCGAAAGGCGTATCACCTTCATGAGGGAGAGGGTAGACGGCTCGCTTACGCACAACGGCGTTATCTGACGATGGTTGACGGACAGCGTCGCACAGAAGCAATCATCAAACTTAACGCTCCCACCTATGTTTCCTACGTAGAGGTACATCCAGGATCACGCCTGATTCCGAATTTCGCGATGGTGACGACACTGGACGATCCACCACGCTTCGACGTCGCCTTTGAACGGGTGTCAGACAAGCAACATCAGGATATAGAGGGGCTGACCCCTGTCCGTTTTCGCATCGAACGAGAACTGCTTTATTTACGGATAAGCGCAGATGGGATTGAAGACAGACAAAATTCTGTTCGGGGTGCAAACGCAAGTGTCGAGATACCGCTAATAGGAGCCTCCATCCGCGAAGTCAAATTTTACGTCCGTCAGGCACCATAACCAAAAAGGAGGAAAAAATGAATAGATGGGGATTCAGCATTCTATTATTTCTCCTATTCGGTGTTGTCGGGTGTGCTATGCTTCAAGAGCCACCCATAGTGGAAATATCGGCTTCGCGTCTCACCTGCAATGAAAACCCTGAAATGGTGGACGGTGACCTTCAAACAGTAGGCACCTTTACGCCGCAGGGGACTATCCGAAAAGGGTTTGAGCGATCTGGAGGACTCAGGCAGCCACAATACCAGCGAATGTATCAACGTCGAGTGGAAGGTAGCCTAAGAACGGAAACGCTGATTAAACTGGACGTACCCACATACATTGCCTACGTTGAAGTCTATCCTGCCTCAATCATCCGCAATCTCGCCTTAGACACTGCCACTGAAATAAAACCACCGAAGCGGAAACCCTCGTTTGAAGCTATAGAGGATAAACGCGGGGCAAAAGTAGAAGGTACAAAGCCTGTGAGGTTCCGAATTGGACGGAAAATTCTCTATTTGCGACTGTCAGCTAACGCTTTAGAAGATCGCGATAACGTGTCCTCCGGCGATGAAGAGTATGAGATGCGAATACCACTTAAGGGTGCTGCGATACGCGAAGTTAAATTCTACGCGCGGCAGTGAAAATCCACTTGACTTTTGCCTCAAAATTCTGTAGAATAGAAATAACTTAATGGCTTACACAAAACGACTCCTGCAGGTGCGCGCTCATAAAGCATACAGTTAAAAACCGTGCATAGTAATAAGTAAGACTGGTGTAATGCCAGAAATTTGACTTTTTCCACAGACTTGTGGTAAGTTAAACATAGTGTCCAGTTAGGGTTAAATCTATAGGTGTCCCAATCAAAAACCTTGGAGGATTAGAATCCGATTGCAAAAACAAGCATTAAAGGGCGTTCCCATACAGAGCAACGCTGAAGTGCAAGCCCTTTTCGGACAAAGCGATGCGTTCCTGAAAATCATTGAAGATGATTTTGATGTCCGCGTTGTTTTGAAAAGTGACAGCATCGCTGTCATTGGTGAAAACGTCACAGAGGTTAACCATGTGACGACGGTTCTGGAATCACTGCTTCACCGCATCCGGAAAGGAGAACGTATTCAGGCATCCGATGTAAATTATGTTATCCGTGCATCGGAGGCTGGTGAACAAGCCAACTTAGGCGAAACCGGAGCCGAGTCTATTCCGGTATTCTCAAAACGCGGGGTCATTCGTCCCAAAACAGTTGGTCAAAAGAGGTACGTTGAAGCCATCAAACACAACGACCTCGTTTTTGGTATTGGCCCGGCTGGTACAGGGAAAACCTATCTTGCTATGGCAATGGCTGTTTCTGCGCTCAAAAGTGGACAGGTGAGTCGCATCATCTTGACGCGACCTGCCGTTGAAGCGGGCGAGAAACTCGGGTTTCTACCCGGCGATATCGCAGACAAGGTGCATCCATACCTACGCCCTTTATACGATGCCCTCTACGATATGATGCCCCCAGAGACACTTGACAAATATATTGAGCGAAATGTTATTGAGGTTGCGCCAATCGCTTTCATGCGAGGTAGGACACTCAACAACTCCTTTGTCGTCTTAGATGAAGCACAAAATGCTACCATTGAACAGATGAAGATGTTTCTGACGCGTCTCGGCTTTGATTCAAAAGCTGTGGTCACCGGTGACATTACACAGACAGACCTGCCAACACATAAGGTCTCGGGACTTGCAGACTCGCAAGAAGTGCTCTCTGGAATCAAGGGGATTGAGTTCATCTATTTCTCAAAAGTTGATGTTGTCCGTCATGAGTTGGTCCAACGCATCGTTGAGGCTTACGAACAGGCATCCCCTCACAATACAAAACGGAACGGCTCAAATCCAGCACGTGTCTCTGACAGAGAAGGATAGCCGCTTTGATTCGCGTTACCAATACGAGTAGCAATTCCTCCTTTGACGTGGAAGTAATCCACAGCGCAGTAAGTACAACATTAAAGGCACATGGCACAGAAGACTGCGAAGTTAGCGTTCTTTTGACAGATGATGCCGACATAAGGCAACTCAATCGAGACTACCGGGGTGTTGACGCACCAACGGACGTGTTAGCGTTCGCAATGCGCGAAGGTGAAGACAACGATATAACCCCGAATTTACTCGGGGATCTGGTTATATCTCTCGAAACCGCAGCACGACAAGCAGCGACAAAAGATGGACTCAGCGGGATTCGTGGAAGCCTTGAGACTGAAACCGCACTGCTCGCAGTACACGGCGTGTTACACCTACTTGGGTACGATCACCAAACACAAGAAGAAGCCGCAACGATGTTTGAGAAGCAGAAAACTATCTTCAGCCTCCTACAGGTTTCGTAACGCGATCGTTTGCCACCTTCTGAACACCGCAAAATTGGCATGTTACTAAGGAGTGTGATCTTCCGTTTGGACGACTTAGACTTAGTCATAAAACTCGTTAGCTTAGGCATACTTTTAATCCTCAATGCGCTATTTTCAGCTGCCGAAGCGTTGCTTGCTCGGTTAACGCGGGACGATATCGTTAAGTTCGCCGAGGAAGGTGGCAAACGTTATGAGGTACTAACATCCCTACTGCGCAATCCGCGCCGCTATTCGCTCACCATCATCACAGCAAAAACTATTCTGATAGTCGCAAGCGTAATGGTATTCATGACATTTTGGAAATATCCAGTGGCAAATGCTGCGCTTGCTGTTGTGTGTTTTGTTATCTTTACTGAACTGTTCCCTAAAAATTATGTAAGGGGCAGCACTGGTGAAGGAACAATTCGGGCACTCAGCGTCCTCCGCGCTATCTATTGGGGCGGATTTATAGTTTTAATTCCACTGAATTTCGTCGCGAACCTTCTTGTCCGTGTCTTTGGCGGCAAGGTTACCTCGGTACAAGACAGCCTGGTATCCCCAGAAGTGTTAGAGATACTCGACAATGTCGTTGATAGCCAAGAAATCTTAGAACCAGACGACATGGAAATGATCGCCCGAATTTTAGACTTGCCAGACAAGGTCGCTCGAGAGATCATGGTTGCGCGAACCGATATGGTCTGTCTTGAAGTCACCACGCCCAGTGACGAGGTTTTGCAAACAACCATCACATGCCGACATACTCGTATTCCAATCTATGAAGAAACCATCGATCAGATCATCGGGATTTTGCATGTTAAAGATATGTTGGACTGCTGGGCAACAGATAAACCGATTAATTTAGAAGAACTTATCGTTGATCGAACCCCTTTTTTCACGCCGGAAAGTAAGAACATATCGGAACTCTTCCGAGAACTTCGTGCCCACAAACAGCATATCGCCATCGTTGTAGACGAATACGGCGGGACTGCGGGGATTGTGACATTAGAAAACATTATCGAAGAAATTGTTGGTGAAATTCACGACGAAGATGAGATAGATGAACAAGATGCTTATGTCCAGATGGATTCCAACACCTATTCGGTCGATGCCAGGCTAAATCTTATCGAGCTGAACGAAAGACTCGGCACAGAACTCGAAGCAGAAAATATTGATACAATAGGTGGGTTTGTTGTGGATCATCTTGGACGTGTACCTGAGCAAGGGACTGTATTTACTTATCGTGGTATTCGCTTTACCATATTTGAGGCAGATGAACGACGCATCCAACGGATCCATATCAAAATGCCGGATACCGACAACAATAATGGATCTTAAATCTCAAGAATTGCGAACAAGCTCCAAAATACACATTGTAACTCCTTCTGTCTGACAAATGGAATAGCACTTGTTCCCTCACCGGGAGACTGAAATTAATTTGACATTACTTAATAGGGAAGGTATAATTAAACATAAGAACGGGGCGTAGCGCAGCCCGGCTAGCGCGCCTGCTTCGGGAGCAGGAGGTCGGAGGTTCAAATCCTCTCGCCCCGATTTTATCCCTTCAACGACACATTCATACCCAAAACCATGGCAGCCCAAAAAACCCAAGCGATTGTCATTCGCACTTTTCCCCTTCAAGAATTCCATAAAATCATCACCTTCTATACGCCCGACTTTGGGAAAGTCAAAGCAGTTGCTTACGGGATAAAAAGCCCGAAAAGCCGTCTGGGTGGAAGTTTAGAACTCCTCAACTACGGAACACTCCTTTTCCAACATCGTGAAAATCGAGAATTGCAGAACATCACCGATTTCAATCTTCTTGATGGGTTCGACGCAATGCGCTCTGACTTTACACGTATCACTTACGGATGTTATTTCGCCGAACTCGTAGACAGTGTCGCATCAGAAGGCATCGCTAATCCCGAAATTTTCGATCTCCTCCGAACCACCTATCAATCTTTGGTGTCCGCTAATGATGTCCCACTGCTGGCGAGAGGGTTTGAAATTAAGTTTTTGGACTGTGCTGGCTACGGCCCCGAACTTTCGCGGTGTGTTCATTGCGGTTCAGTTGTAAAAGCTGCGTTTTCTGACGAAAACAGCGAGGCGATAAATAGGCTTGAGGTGGCATTTAGCGTTCGTTCCGGTGGTGTGCTTTGCGGCGATTGTAAAAATCGAGACGGTGCTGCCCACACAATCGCGCCCGGTAGCTGCGAGTTGTTAAAAATGCTTCGGAAATCTGCGTGGGAGCAGTTTAACAGAATCCGTGCCTCCACCCGCAATCATCAAGAACTGAAACGTGTGCTTGGCAGTTTCATCGAATATCATACAGAACGGAACTTAAAAAGTCTCAAATTCATTGAGAGTGTTTTATAAGTATCCAAACAATTTATGTCTATTTAACATTTATACACGTATCCTAAAACATTGGAACATATTAAGGAGTCATGCAATTGAAGATAAATAAAACCTTGAAAACTCTGAGCAGCAAGTTTAGGCAATTCGCAAGTCTTACCAAAATAGCACTGTTTCTACTTGCTACTGTATATATCGGGATAGCCATTCACTTCGACGTCTCCGCTGCTATCACCGGAAAAATTTCAGGTGTAATTACCGCTGAAGCCACGAATGAACCGCTGGCAAATGTCACGGTAATGATCGTCGGAACAAGCAGCACTGCAACGACAAATGATGCTGGTTATTACGTTATGACCAATATCCCACCCGGCGATTATGACGTAAAAGCTGAATTGACCGATTACGGACCCGAGACCATCGAAGGTGCGAAGGTTCTCGCTGGACTTACTACAACTTTAAACTTTGCCTTGAAGCCTGCCGAGGCTGTCACACTCGAAGGGATCACGGTAACAGCCGTCAAGCCGCTCATCAAGCGGGACGTTACACAGACTACCAGAATCATTGAATCAGAAGACATTGAGGCGATGCCTCGCGATACGGTGAATGGAATTCTACAAACTCTACCTGGGGTTTCAGTGCTCAACTCAACCGGTTCAAGCCATGTTCGCGGTGGCAGGTCAACGGAAGTCAGATACCTTATTGACGGCATTCCAATTAATGATCCAATCGGCAGAAGTCTGGGCTTGAGTATCGGCACTAATTCCCTTGAGCAAATAGAATTCATTACGGGTGGGTTCAACGCTGAACACGGTGACGCGCAATCCGGTATTGTTAATCTTATCACGAAAGTTGGAACAAGCAAATTTTCTGGTAGAGTTCGCTATCGAGTTGGACAGTGGATGGAGCACCACGGAGATCCGTTATACGGTCCATGGCTTGATCCGGACAACGGATTCCGTCCAGTCGCACTTGAACCTTTCAGAGGGATTTTCATCGGTCAACCCTACGACTATCAAACTCCCTATCGCGGACAGGACGTTACAGTGGCGGAGTTAGCGGAACGAGAAGGCGACGATCAGGTAGTTTTTACAGAGATTTTCCCGGGTGTGTATGCCGACAGAACAGAAAACCCGCTGCAACCCATTATAGATCCAGAAACAGGCGAACCTCAGGTTAATTCGGATACGGGTGAAGTAATCATGTCGCGGCAACCTTTCAAAGATGCCGATGGGACGGTTATCGACTATGAGAAGCAACAGGTTACGCTGATAGACGGCTACATTGTGGATTTGGAAAAGTATAGCGGATTATTCAACGACACGAAAAAGTATGATCTGTCTCCGAGCCATATCGGTGAATTCGCACTGAGCGGACCGATATGGGGAAATCGATTGACGTTCTCTGCCTCCAGCCAGTTGCGACAGGACAACAGTTTCTTGCCCAATAGTGGCGGAACGGGATATGTCTTACAAGGGAAACTGAAGTTTGAAATAACACCCAGTATTAAACTCACTGCAGGCGGGCTTTTTGATAAGCGAGAAAGCGACTCCTATGGCGGTGCTATACGTTTTTGGCCGAGTGCCATTCCGGAGTCAAAATCAAACGCACGGAGTACGTCCGTGCGCCTTTCACATAATATCAACTCTGGTACGTTCTATACGCTGACGCTTGGGCAATACCATCGTGCCGGTGAGGCGAATCAACCCGGTAAGGTGTGGGATCCGTTGGAGAAGACGTTTGATGAAAACGCTTGGGATCCTGAGAAATCCTTTGAGCAGAATCAAGAAGAAGGTAGAATCAGAAACCCGCCGCAACAGGCATACAACGATACAACCTACTTCGTTGCCGGAGATAACAACTCTTGGGGTTCCAGCCATGCGACAACCTCAGTCGCGAGAGCGGATTTTGCCAGCCAAGTTACGGCGAACCATCTGATCCAGACAGGTGTTGAATTCTTGGCATACGATCTTTATAATCTTAGCACAACAAATTACGGAAGTTCCAACCTCTATATGGAGTTTTATGATGTTCAGCCGCAATCCCTGAGTATGTACCTCCAAGACAAGATGGAATATGAAGGTATGATCGTCAATGCTGGGGTACGCTATGACCTGTATAATCCAGATGGCGTCTCACCCGAGGATCCGTTCGATCCACTCGAACTGAATGACGATGGCACAATCAAACTGGACAAAAGCACTTATAAAGTTGGGCTCCCGATTATTAAAAATCCAGTTCAGGCTTCTCCGAAACACATGATCGCGCCACGTCTTGGTATTTCCTTTCCAGTTACCGATCGGTCGAAGTTGCACTTTACGTATGGGCATTATTACCAGATTCCACGCGGTGACGACCTTTATGAAAATCTCAGTTTCGACATGCGAGGCGCAATCCGAAGAAGGGGCAATCCCGATCTAAATCCAGAAAAGACTATCGCCTACGAAGTCGGGATCATACGTCAATTTACCGATGACTTAACGATAGATATTACAGGGTTCACTAAAGATATTGACAAACTTGTTAATAGCGTGCACGTTGACATTACCAACGATTATAGCTACTTCCTTAACGAGGACTTCGACGGTAGACCTCATGGCATTTACGGTCGAGTCCAAGGATTTGAACTTACGATCCGCAAGTGGCGCACGGAACGTAATCGGGTTTCTGGCATGCTCAGTTATACCTATTCTGTCGCGAAAGGGAAAGGCTCCAGTCGAAATCTGGGTTATCTCACCTACTATCGCTCACAACCTGATGTGACGGAAAGCCATCCTTTAGCATGGGATCAGCGTCATATCTTCTCTGGACTGTTGGACATCCAACTGCCCTTCGATTCTGCTGTTAATTTTATTGGTCGATATGCCAGCGGCTTGCCCTACACGCCTAATCCGAGATCACCTGTTAAACCCGATATCAACTCAAAGCGTTACCCGTCCACCTATAATGTTGACGCGCTATTTAGCAAACGGAGTCGGATTGGTGGAATGACGTACACCTTCTTTGCGGATATTCGGAACATTTTCAACACGAAAAATTTGTATGATCTCCTTGATGCGGTGACATACGACCGATACGGCATTCCGCTCAACAGCCAGAAACATTCGCATCCACTGTCATGGAGTTCGCCGCGGTTGATTATGATGGGTGTGAGTTTGGATTTTTAGGAAGGAAAATTCTGAATGAAGGAAATTAGCGAGGCTGATGTAGCTGCCATAACAGCTAGGATAGAACAACTCTCACCTGACATCCTTGGATTCGGATTCGCCGATCCTGAATGGTCACGTCCTCCTGCTGTCAAAATTATCGACTGTGTTCTTTCGCTCAATAGAAAATACGACACGTTTGTGGTTCCTCGTCTGGAAACTTTCATGAGCAATAATCCAGAGATACAACAGACTATCGAATTAGCAAATCTCATAGCCAGTTACCCGACACCCCACGCGTTCATGGGGCAGGAACTTAACTATAATCATGAAGATCGCGCAAGAATTCTTGATTCTGTTGTCAAGTACGTTTGCACAATTGTTGAGGGAACACAAACTATTGAGGAAGAAAAAGAGTTTCTTAAACAGTGGGCAATCCAAGCAAAACCTCAAGAATGTTATACACTGAACATAAAAGGTTTCAAACTTGCCGGTTTCCAGTATCTTCGAATGCTCTTTCGAGCAGATACCGCAAAGCCTGATGTGCACATTATCAGGTTCTTATCCAATATTTTAAATCGAAAGATCTCAGCCATTGAGTCCCTTCTCCTCTTGGAAGCAGCCTCCCAACGCGCAGGGCTTTCTGTCCAGGCTGTTGACAGTTTCATTTGGAAATGGGGTGCCCGCGGAGAGCGAGATACCGTTGAGACAAACACTGTTCGTCTTGCGCCAGATGTCGCTGTCGCTTTTCCCACTGAAGAGGCTGTTAACGAAGCGTTACGGTCCGTATTGAAAGAGAGGGATAAGAAACAATAACTATGCAGGAAACTATTACAGGCGTTTATCGCGACGGTAAAATTGAATTTTCGGAAACACCAAGTGATATGTGCGAAGGCGCACGCGTCCTTGTAACCTTTATTCCACCGGGTTCTATCAATTTACGAGAACACGGCATTGATAAAGTCCAAAGAGCAGAGTTATGAACTTACTTGGTATGCTTTGCCAAAGATTCGGAAAGTTCTGAGATGAGTGTTTATGACAACTATGACAAGAAAAAAGCCAAGTTACAAATGCAGTGAGGTAATCTCAGCAGTTAAATGAACCTTCAAAAAACAATACCGCTTTCATCTATCTATAATCGAGAAGAGGATTTCTCTGCAGATCTTGCCGATACGCTTGACGTACTTAATATTGGGGAGTTCGAGGACGCGGAGACAGAATCCAAGGTCGGCACACGCCGAGCAGATATTGTCGCTGTCGGAGGAGATGATACTCTTGTTGTCGAAAACCAGTTTGGTAAAGCAAATTGGGATCACTGGGGTAGACTTGAGGCTTACGCGCGCTTGAAAAAAGCTGCAGTAGCTGTGCTGGTAGCCGAAGAATTTGAGGAACTGATGATTGTTACTTGCAATCTCCGTAATGAAGATAGTGCGATAAGTTGGTACCTCATTCAAGTACAAGCAAATGCACACAACGAACTATCCTTTCATCATATTGCGCGTCCGGCAATAGATATCCAAACTGAGAAGAAAGCTGAAGCTGGATATAGTGAATTCTGGACACCAATCCGTGAGGGGAATGGACTATTTGCAGGAAAACCTGTACTTATACGGAACGATGGTTATATCTCAAAGTCTACCCGTGGTGTAGATGTATACCTTCATCTTACCAACCACCAATGCTATATTCGATTATGGATTCAAGGGGAAAACAGATTGGAACGCCGAGACAAAGTTAAGGAATTATTTCGAGAATCAAATTACGAATACAAAGATAAAGACACGACGATGTTCGCGACGTTGATATTTCCTGTTCTTAACAAGGGCAGGAAAGATCCAGAACATTGGTCCGAAATGCAAGAAAAATTGGTCAATATGGGTACCAAAATCTACAATAAAATTAACGAATCTGACTTGTAACACTTTTGAAGTGTGGAGCCATCAAAGTTTTCGAAATTACGCATGCCGTTTGTTGTTGAATTATACTTTGACACCTCAACTGAAGAACGTATTCGTGATGCATGGAAAGCCATTGACGCAGCAGGGATTAGTGATTCCATGCCTAAAGGTGGTTACCGTCCACATGTATCGCTTGGGGTTTGCGACCATCTTGAGACGAGCCCGCTTGCACAAGAACTTTCAACCTTTGCGGCAAGTGTTGCTCCGTTTCGATTGTCATTCCCCAACATAGGTATATTTTCCACATCAGAGGGAGTTATTTTCTTAGGCGTGACTGTTACCAAGCAACTGCTTAACGTACACGCCAGATTTCACGAAATCTTCAGAAAATATGTGCTGGAACAACGAGAATATTACGCTATTGGAAAGTGGACGCCACACTGTACGCTCGCTTTTGGTTTGTCAGAATTGGAGATTAGGGAAGCAGTGAAAATTTGTCGACAAATCGTTTTACCAACTTCCACGGAAGTCAAGGAGATTGGCGTGGTTGAAGTATCTCCTACAAGTTGTCGGACCCTGTATTTGTGCGATCTCAATTCGTAGAGGAGATAGAGGTATTTCAAGTAGATTCAAGACATAACAGATGAATTTCGCGGAAGCCCGCTTCAAAAGCGAATCTACATTTATAAAAGTTATCCTACTTTGTATCCTAATTGCTTCGGGTGTATTAGTATTACGGCATGTTGGACACAGTGGAATCACCTATTGGGACGAAGGTTTTCACGCTGTCGTCGCACGGAATTTGACGAAACATCCACTCAAATTCACGCTTTACGATCAACCGTGGCTGCCTTACAACTACAAGGGTTGGGGCGAGAATCATATATGGCTGCACAAACCGCCTGTTGCGATGTGGACAATCTGGCTCTCGCATCTCGTTTTCGGTATCAATACGTTCGCACTTCGGTTGCCATCCGCAATCAGTCTTGTTGTAACGACGTGGCTAACTTTCCGAATAGCAGCGGACCTTTTTGACAAACGGACAGGACTCATTGCTGCATTCCTAAATGCCTTCAATCCGTTTCTCTTTGAATCCGTTCACGGCTATCGCTATTCGGATCATATTGACATCGCCCTGCTACTTTGGGTGCAGGTGTCATGTTGGTTCCTACTCAGGGCAATACGAAGTGGGAAACGGAGGAATTATATTTTATCTGGCGTTACGATGGGAATCGCCTATTTGTCCAAAAGTTATCTCGCCCTGATTACGTTTGGCATTGCGCTTGCCGTTTGGTGCGTTGCGCGAGGGAAACAGATTTATTGCGAGAGATACCTATCGGATGATAGCACGCAAAGCGAGGCGGTAGAAGCAAAGATTCGCCTCAGCGACATCGGCTTGCAACTCTTGGCGGCAATAGCGACAGTGGCACCATGGGTTATCTACTGTCTGATTTATTATCGCAAAGATTTTTATGGGAACACAAACGCGTCCTTGATCATTTGAACACCGATATCGAAAGTTGGGGGGCAAGTTGGGATCGACCGTTGTTTGACTACATGCCATTGTTTTATCCGCTGTTCTATGCTGCACTCGTTGCGGCGGTCCTGTGTCTTGTTGTGGTTTTATTCAGACGCTGGCAGTTAGCGGAACTTTTTGTGTTAGCGTGGGGTATTGGTGTGATTGTTCCACACACGCTTGCACAGACAAAAACCCCCTCGGCGACAATGATTGCTGTTCCACCGCTCCTAATCTGTTTGGCAGCAGTTATTAGCAGAGCATGGCAGCGACGGGACTGGATTTATACCTCCATTTGGGCAGCGGGGATGCTTGCGATTACTGTTATCTCTGGTGGACGCACTCTCGTCAAGAGTCGAGATCAGTTCGATGGACTCAAAATGATTGCTCCGTTTATTCAGACAAATTTTTGGATTATTGAGCAACTTATTGGGTTCGGTGTGCTGCTCGCAATTTTCGCGGGTGTGTATACGTTAATTCGACAGCACAATCTACAAAGGCACATATGGGTTGGGCTTCGCACAGTAGCACTTGTGATTGCGTTGTTCTATGCAGGACGTTATGTACACGCTGCATACAGGGTTACAGAACGGAATAGTCAGGTGCCTCTATATGAAACAACCGGGCAACATTTACAACACGAGTTGCCAGAAAACGCTTGCTTTTTTCTTGATGACGAACGTGTTGGGGCGCATTTCGATTTGATGTACTACGCTGATCGGTCAACGTACCAGATTTACAACAAGCACATGAAAAAGCCTCGCGATTTCAAGAGCCAAGCCAAGAAAGCGCGTGAAGCTGGTGCAATTCCATACCTCTTCTCCGTCAAAGAGATAGCATACGATTATCCATTATTCACTGAAGGTGAAGTGGATATTGGGAACGGAAACATACAGCGATATCGGGTTTTTGAAATTACAGAAACCCAGTAATTAGATGAATTACAAGCCACGAATTATAGTATAATACCTATATGAGAATTATATCACGCAGAGCTTTAAGAGAATTTTGGGTAAAGCACTCTGATGCCGAGCAACCTCTTCAAGCGTGGTATGCTAATGTAAAACACGCCGACTGGAAAACACCATCTGATGTAAAATCCGTTTATCGAAATGCCAGTTTTATTGGAAACAACCGCGTAGTATTCAACATTAAGGGTAACTCTTACCGTTTGGTAGCGGCACTTAATTATCAATACCGTATTGTCTACATCCGATTTGTTGGAACACACCAAGCCTATAGCAAAATTAACGCTGCTACAATCTAAGGTGACAACTATGGAAATCAAACCAATCAAAACCGAAGTAGATTATGAAGCTGCACTACATGAAATAGAACAGCTGTGGGGGTCAAGTTGCGGTTCGCCAGAGGGAGATAAACTTGATGTACTCGTTACGCTGGTGGAGGCTTATGAAGAGGAACATTATCCTATTCCGCCACCAGATCCTATCGAAGCAATCTTCCACTACATGGAAAATCAAGATTTATCTGAACATGATCTTGAGCCTTATCTTGGTTCACACCCCTGTGTAACGGAAGTCTTGAATCGACAGCGCAGCTTGTCCTTGGAGATGATTCAGAAATTGCACAAAGGACTTGGAATTTCAGCAGATATCTTGGTTCAGCCTTATACGTTACGGAGAACTTTGTAAACCGAAAGCAGTTTTTATCGGAATCATTTTTTGACTATATCTTTCAGCAAAAGTGATTTATTATTCCAAACTCTTATAAATATACGAGGGAAAATGTAACCTATGAAATTATTACGATATATAGTAATTCTACCCGCAATTCTCGCGTTTGCGACGTTATCGGCAAGAGCAGATGTGGACTGGAAAGCACTTGATGTAGGGAATCTATCGTCTGCCATTTATAACACCGCAGTCGTTGGGTTTCCCAGTAACCCGACAGCGAATCCTTCAGGATGGTGGCCTGCCGGAACAAACGACTCTTATATCTTCGAAGGCGACATTTGGATTGGCGCGAAAAAAGGTGGGGAGATCGCGGTTTCTGAATCAGATGGTAGGCAAAGCGAAATTTGGCCCACCGACGATGTCCCGGAGGTTATTTCAAATAAACCAGGTGAAACGAGCAAAGGGACACCAACAAACCAAGCAATTATGTTCAAATGTTCTGACATGAACCCTGAGGCAAACAAAGGGTTGATTCTCGGTTTGGAACTTGAAGTCAATGGATTCCAATGGAGTTATGCCCCGCTCTACGATTTCTTCATCCTTGAGTATAAGGTCACAAACGTCGGTGGCGACACACTCGAAGATCTGTTCATGGCGTTCCGCTACGATGTGGACATCTCCAGTAATGAAACGGGGACAGCAAGTTACTCCGCTGACGACTTTGTTGCATTGGATCAGACCCCGGATGCCCTTAACCCTGTGGATCATCCCAACCGCTACCTCTCTTACGGATTTTCCAATGCGTCTGCACCCGGTTATATCGGTTTACGGGTGCTGGATGCATATAGGGGGGACAACCCAGAGGATCCGACAGCAAAAATCCCTTTTACAGCACACAAACGGATTACGATCTCTACAGACCCATCGACAGATGCCGAGATGTACGCTTTAATCAGCACCCCCGGTGTTGAACCACTCCCGGCAAATTACGACGACCAGCGTTTCATCCAATCTTGGGGACCTGTTGAATCATTTGCTCCTGGGGACTCGTTTAACATCATCATCGCTGTAGCGATTGGTGAAGGACTCGCAGGTCTACAAGCATCTGCTGACTGGGCACAGAAGTTATATGACGACGACTACATTGCCCCGGCACCACCGCCCTCACCGCTGGTAAGTGCTTATCCCGCTGATGGACAGGTAACCCTCGTCTGGGAAAGTGAGGGACGCTGGGTTGATAAAGGGGTTGGTAAAACGATCGAAGAATATATTGACGCAACCGATCCAGAGAAAATTTTTGAAGGGTATCGCGTCTATAGGCGCGATGTCTCATACGATGAATCTACTGGTAATCCTGTCGAAGACTGGACAATGCTGATAGAGTTCGACAAACCGAGTGCAACGGGCAATTTCTTTACAGTTTCGCACGTCGGTAAGCAGTCAGACGCCACTATTGAAAATTTGGGCGATGAACCTTTCTTTGCTGACTTCTTCAAGAGTGCCATCTATATAATCAAGTTTAACTCCAGCACAAGTTTTGAGGTAGTCAATACCACGCTCTGGGAAGTTATGGCATATAACCCAGCGTTTCCAGCAAACGGTGGTGGATACGTCGTCATTAAAGATCCAAATACAGGCGAACCGCACCCCGATGGGACATATCGCTCCGGTGCCCGAATCTACTTTGGTGGACTCTACGTGCAAATTAGCGATGGACCTTCAGGACCTCCTGTTGCTGGTGACATTTTCCAAGTCGTCTCCACTCCGTCGCAAGCACTCGGTGAGGACGCAGGCATCAAGAACTTTTATACCGATGGCGGATTGACCAACGGACTTGAATATACTTATGCGGTAACCTCGTTTGATACAGGTAACCCGAAAACAGGATTAATCTCAATGGAGAGCAGTCAGATTGAGACGATGGTTAATGTCGTTCCGCGCGCACAACCTGCTGGATACCGAGAACCTTCTGCCGATATAGAGCAACAAGGGCAGGGAACCGTTACTATCGAACCGATGGTCCTTGCGCCAAACAAAGTGACAGGACATCAATATAAAATCGTCTGGGAAGGTGCGAAACAGATAGGTCCTGCGGCATATATTACAGGTCCCGGTTATCAGCCACCCACCTATGAGATTGTCGATACGACCACAAACGAGACTGTGGTCGAGAAGCAATTTTTTGATTGGTATGACCCGGAGCATCAAGAAGCGATTGAAACTCTCTCACCGATGTTTGACGGTGTCGTCTTGAAGATAACTGGAGTGGATGTGTCTTATGGGCACCCCATGGAAAACCCGATTAACGATGTTAAACTGACATCAGGTACAGTGACTGGATGGGAAGTGAACATCCAATCGCCCGGCTTTGGTGAGAATACATGGCCCAACGTCTGGTGGTCAACGTATTACCGTCCGCATACCTATTCAATTACGTTTACTGACGATACACACGTCAAGGTGGTAGATGAAGATACTGGTGAAGAAATTCAATTCAGCGATCAGCGTGCCGCTGGGTACGCCATTTTAACAGGCACAGGCTGGCGTGACACCTACAATCCAGCGGAGACCCCTGGCTTCTTCCGGATTTATATTCGGGGCGGATATGTCTTTATAAAAGATCCCAATGGCGAAATCTCCAGCGGTGATGTATTCACTGTCGAAATGGGTGGTACCAGCGCACCACAGGACGGCGATCAGTTCCTCTTGAATACAAAAGGAGAGAGCCTCTCTCCTGAAGATATTGCAGCTGATCTCGGTAAAATCCGCGTTGTCCCAAACCCGTATTTCGTCACAAATAGGGCTGTGACATCGGAAGGAACAGACAAAATATTCTTCACACATCTGCCGCCGCGCTGTACCATTCGGATTTACACATTAGTGGGTGAATTAGTCCGAACAATCGAACACGAAAGTACTGCGCTGTACAATCCAGATGTCCGTTCGGCACAAGGCGACAAGGGTGGAACAGCATCCTTTGAACTCCTTAATCGCTATAATCAGGTACTCGCAAGCGGCGTTTATATTTTTCATGTCGAAGCCCGAGACGAAAGTAACACAGTCGTCGGTAACAAAATCGGCAGATTTGCCATCATTCGATAGAATAGCCGTCAGCCATCGACGATCAGGAATCAGTAAGAATAGCCGTCAGCGTTCCCACTGAAGGCAGATTGCCGATGGCCGACAACCGTTCCGAGGAACAGGAGAACTCAATGCGACATACAGCTTATATTATTTTATTTATCCTTCTTTTATTTTGGGTTGTTCCCAGTCATGCCACAACTAATGTTGGGACAGCCGGCGCACAGTTTTTAAAAATCGGTCCCGGTGCGCGAGTAGATAGTCTCGGCGGCGCATTTGGCGGGCTTGCTAACGATGTAACCAGCATCTACTGGAACCCAGCGGGAATCAGCCAACTCGAAAAAACCAGCTTTTCAGACACCCATACGGTCTGGCTTGCGGATGTCCGTTACAATTATTTGGCTTTCGCTACCCCAATAAAAAATATTGGCACCTTGGGGGCAAGCGTTACATTTCTCAACGTCCCTGATACGGAGATTACCACGTTGGCAAAACCTGACGGTACGGGTCTCTGGTATTCCGCTTGGGATACAGCAGTTTCACTGGCGTATGCCAGACAACTCTACGAACAGGAATCCGGCGTCAAACTTTCTGTTGGTATTAATGCGAAATACATCCATCAACAGATCCATCGGGAAAGTGCCAGAGGTGTTGCGATTGATGTGGGAACTTTATATCATACGGGTTGGCGGAGTTTACGCATTGGGATGTGTTTTTCAAATTTTGGACCGGAGATGCGCTTCGGCGGTCCCGATCTGGAGAGCGGCTCGGAAGTAGCAGGTGACCTAAGGACATCAGACTACCGTCCGTTTCCAGACACAACGAATCCAGCGCGGACAGCAGCATTAGAGACTAACGAATTTCCGCTGCCTTCTAATTTTAGGCTCGGTATCGCTTACGATGTCATTGACACCGGTGACAACCTTCTTACTCTTGCGCTTGATGGGAATCATCCGAACGATAACAGTGAGCGGTTGAACATCGGCATGGAATATTGGTACAGAAAAATGGCAGCAATTCGTGGTGGTTACAAACTCCGATTGGGCGAAGACCGTAGTGATGATGAAGAAGGGCTTACACTTGGTTTGGGAATCCACCTGAATCTTGGTAAAAGGTTGCTCTCTCTCGACTACGCTTACGCCGATTTTGGACACCTACAGCAGGCACATCGGGTGAGTTTGGGATTACAGTTTTAGGGCACAATGATAAGATTCATCTACAAAGATAGGAGAATTAATTATGAAAACGCAAACTTTCACGGCAAGCATATTGCAAGAGGATGAGTGGTTTATTGCACAATGCTTAGAGGTAGATGTTTCCAGTCAAGGCAAAAGTGAAGATGAGGCTGTTGACAACCTTAGAGAGGCATTGGAACTGTACTTTGAACCACCTCGCCCAACAGTGATACCGAAACTTCGCAAATTTGAGGTTAACATCAACTCTGATGAAACCACTTCCCTATCGTCAGATTAAACGCAAACTCGAAAAGGCAGGTTTTATTCTGATTCATCAGCGCGGTAGTCACGTAAAATTTGTCCGCGAAAGTGAAGGTGAAGTTCGCACGGTGATGGTTCCAAATCACCGTGAAGTTCGGATTGGGACACTGCGGACTATTCTGCGTCATGCGGGTTTAACACCCGAGGAATTCGATCAACTTTAACCAGAAAAGTATTCCTGATCGTGTTTAATCACACAAGGATAGTAGATATGACAAACCGACCGAACATTGTTTATCTTCTCGCAGATCAGATCCGTGCGTGTTCATTGCCAGTATACGGCGATACACAGATTGAAACACCACACATTGACCGTTTAGCGCAAGAAGGCACCGTTTTTTCCAACGCAATTGCCACCGCACCTGTCTGCACCCCTTATCGCTCCATGCTCCTCACTGGACGACACCCACAGACAACAGGTCATCTCATAAATTTCGTCCAAACTCGACACGACGAAATTGGACTCGGTGACGTTTTCAGTAGAAACGGTTACCGGACGGCGTGGGTCGGTAAATGGCACCTCCACACGGGTTCATTCCCGGAAATCGGTGGACGCGACTATGTCCCTGAAGGGCGCGATCGTCTCGGCTTTCAACACTGGCGCGGCTACAACTTCCACACCGACTATTTCAACGGCACAGTGAACCTCGACGATTGGCGCAACGAAAAGTGGGAAGGTTACGAGACGGATGCGCTGAATCGATACGCCTTCCAGTTTATGGATGACGTGGCCGATGATTCCCCATTTTGTCTGTTTATCTCTCCGCATCAAGCGCATTCTACACCTTATGCATTCGCTCCAGAGGAATATTACGATCGGCTGCCTGCGGAACTCCAGCTGCCAGAAAACGTCCCTGATTCGCTCAAAGCAGAGTCCTTAGAGATCTACCGACATTACCTCGCCATGACGTTAACGGTGGATGATATGCTCGGCGAATTGATGGCGTATCTCGAAAGAACGGGACGCGTTGAAAACACGCTGCTCGTCTTCGGATCTGACCACGGCACGCAGGGTGGTGCCCAAGGCATCAATTTCTGGGCGAAACGGGAACCTTACGAAGAATCTATCAAAGTGCCGCTGGTTATGCGTCTCCCCGGCGTTTTTGATGGCAATCGTACGTGCGATACGCTTACATCCCCTGTCGATCTGTTCCCATCACTCTGCGGGTTATGTGGTATTCAGCCACCTCGAACGGTCGAAGGTTACGATCTGTCGGGGTCTTGGCGCGGTGAAGCCGATGCTTTTGAACAGGATGCTGTCTTGACGATGAACTTCGGTGCAACTTACGATTATCTTGTTGATGGGAATGAGTGGCGTGGTTTTCGCACAAAAACGCACAGTTACGCACGCTGGCTCAATGGCAAACGGATGTTGTACAACGTGGAGGCAGACCCACTACAGATGGACAACCTGATTGATAAACCGGAAGCAAGGTCTTTAGCGGACGAGATGGAGAACACCCTCTCTAATCTGATGGATGCCCGTAATGATGAACTCCGACCCGCGACGAGTTACACGGATTGGTATGATCTGCAACGTCGTATTGTCCGTAATGCCCATGGTCGGCTTGGTGATCCAGAGGATGAACCCGATTGGTCATTGTTGAAACGTTGAAATCGCGATTGAATAGGACGAATAGGCTGCCATTGATTGGTTGAAGTCTGTTTCAGAGGTAGCAGCCTTTCATTCCTCTTTTTGGTTGCCTTCCTAAATTGCTGTGCGTTTAGGAGGATTGGTACTGAAAATTGTGGTATTAGCCTGAACTTCTTTTTTTACTTCCTTCATCGGAATGAAAGGATGACCCTAAAAACGGTAAAATCTCGACTGAATGGTGCAATAATAATGAACACCCCATCCTGAGAGTGCTTACAGATTCTGGTTCGATAAGCGGTTCCGAAACACATAACATCTACATTGAGACCCGGTAGGCACAGTAAATCTTCAAGAATTACAAAGGCATAAGATGAATCTGAATTTGCATCGGTGCTATGAAAATGGTATAATTTATCTGAGAACAACTATAGGTAGCCTATGCTTGATCTGAATGGACAAGTAAGTTCTACAAAAGGAGATTTAAAATGCTGGTGCCAAATCCCCTGGAAGCAAAGAATAAAGTACAAATCATAAAACACCTGGAAGTCGAGGATATGGTGATAATCGGTTCTAAGAATGTGGATGACAAGGCATTTTATGTAGCACAGGAAATAATTTTGAAAATTACCTCCAAACGTCCTGAAATCCGCACGGAACTAATTGGTTTTATATGTATTCTTGTTGCACGAGGGGAAAGTGTTGCAGCTTACCTGGAATTGGATGAAAACGATCCAAACTATAAATATGGATGTGCTTTCTTACCAGAAAAAAATCAAGAGTTTCCAGGCTATCTGGCATCAGTTATTGAATGGGATGGTGAGCCAAACATGGGGGTCTTTGTTTTTGTCTTAGCGTCTGCAATAAACTATGCAATTCGCCAAATAGCCCCAAACTTTTATAGTTCATTAGAACAATCTTACGAAGCAAGTGTTGCCTCAAAAACATGGGATTGTAATCCGAGGTCCTTGCAAGACGTTGGATCGTATTGGGCAGAAGGAGTTAGGATGTGGTACTACGCGGGAGAATTTGAAACGCGGGATGCTCTCAAGGAATATGATCCAGGACTCGCAAAATTATTGGGAGATTGGATATCTGATGAAGATATCCCAAAGGTATACTGATCCGAAAATGTTGCGACACAATTTGAAGTTAGAGAATCATTGATAAAAGCGGGTAAGGAAAGCAAATCATAGTACAACGTGAGTTCGACAGATAGTTATTTCGTTGGATTTCGCTAAATCTATTATGCGAATAAGGTTCTTGAAAATCGGAATATCCCATATAAATTGTCGGATCTTTGGTCTTTATCGCTCAACCCAACCTACATTATCTACGCATTTTTATTATCGAACTCACGTTAGTATAGCCTGTAATTACTTATACACCATTACGGTAATTTGATCTGTTAAATGTGGAAATCTGCAGGTCTGCTTTTTGAGCCCTTTGCGCCGTGTGTATCCAGCCAATTAGCGGGGGTAGTGATGCGCGTTTAAGAGGATTGGCACTGAAACTTGCGGTTTTAATGCTAACGTTTGCATCTGCCTTATGTTGAGCCAGCAACTGACACTCAAAGGCATTTAGTATAGTGCTGAATAGGTCTACTAACCGCGGGGCATCCTCGTTAGAGAGAGCATTCAAGAGTAATTCAGCATCAATACCAGTTCGTTTGCAAATTTCAACAACCCCACCTTGTGATTCTATAAAGACCCGAAGCTCCTTCAGGAAGAAGGCCAGATCGCCATCAGCAAGGTATTCCTCTAATGTCAATTGGAGATAGTCAATCGCTGCCTCCTGATCATTAACAAGTCTTCTAATTTGATACTCACGCCAGTTTCCCATTTCTCTCATCAGCGTGCCTCCTTATATTCTCGCCAATAGGTTTTTGCGAGTTTAATATCCCGCGCTTGCGATGCCTTGTCCCCACCACAAAGCAAAAGAACCAGTTCCTTGTCAATCTGACCAAAATAGATGCGATATCCTGGACCGAAATGGAGGCGTAATTCAAAAACTCCTCCACCGACAGATTGATAATCACCAAAATTGCCATCTTCAAGCCTCGCAAGTCGTTTATCAATCCTGTTTTGCGTATTTTTATCTCGAATGGATTCAAACCATTTCGTGAAAGGTTCTTTGCCGTTTGGGGAACGGTAATATTGTATTTCTCGCACAGGTGCGTTGTTACGCATTGATGGAATCTCTATAGTTTCGCGATCACCTTGACAAAATAGATGGATTCGTTGATTAACTATTATATACCATTTTCACTTGGAGATACAACGAAAATTTACGTTCTGAAGCTCCAATTCCGCCTTGTGCCTCTACAGCATCAATAGCATTGTCAAATTGTGACTCTTGAAAATCTATTGCATAAAGAAACTTGTTATGCTACAATAAATGTGCATCAATTAATCCAAATGGAGCGTGGAAAGAAAATATAGATATGACTCTTCAAGAAATAATTTTAGCGTTAGAGAAATTTTGGGCAGATCAAGGATGTATCATTCAACAACCGTGCGATATAGAAGTAGGCGCGGGGACATTTAACTCGGCGACTTTTTTACGATGTCTCGGTCCAGAACCGTGGCAAGTGGCTTATGTAGAACCCGTCCGGCGTCCAACCGACGGTAGATATGCAGAAAACCCCTTTCGACTTGGGGCATACTATCAGTATCAAGTAATACTCAAACCTGCACCTGAGAATGTGTTACCTCTCTACCTTGAGAGCCTCTATCACCTCGGCATCTCACCCCGCAAGAACGATATCCGATTTGTGGAAGACGACTGGGAATCACCAACGCTTGGTGCGTCTGGACTCGGTTGGGAGGTGTGGTGGAATGGCGCAGAAGTCACGCAATTCACCTACTTCCAGCAGATGGGTAGCATTGATCTCGATCCCATTTGTGCCGAGATTACCTATGGGCTTGAACGCATCGCACTCTACTTGCAGGATGTCGATAGCTTCTTTGACATCCGCTGGAATGAACATCTTAACTATGGCGATGTCCACCGTCAAAGCGAAGTGGAATACTCAATCTACAATTTTGAGCATGCAAATGTAGAGATGCTTTTTGACCTGTTCAGCACTTACGAGAAGGAAACTCACGCCTGCTTAGATGCTGGATTAGTGCTACCAGCAACCGACCACGTTCTGAAATGCTCACATACCTTCAATATGCTGGACGCCCGCGGTGTCATCAGCGTCACGGAACGGGTGAGTTACATTGAACGCGTGCGGCGGCTCGCACAACGGATCGCACGTGCGTACGTCAAACAGCGTGAAGTGATGGAACATCCCCTCATGGAACGTTTTCGCACAACACCTCACACCATCATCATAGATGATACATCTCTTGAGATTCCCTACGAGACTCCACCACCTAACCAAGAAACCGCTGACTTCTTATTTGAAATTGGCACTGAGGAGATACCCGCGAGTTATGTTCCGCCTGTCCTTGAGCAGCTACGCGAAATCGCAACCGACTCCCTTACCACTCATAGAATTCCCTTCGACGAAATTGAAACACTCGGTACACCGCGTCGTATCACGCTCAGTATCAAAGGGATAAAAACGCTTCAAGAAAGCCAGGAGACGGAGGTCGTGGGACCGCCAAAACGCGTCGCCTACGATGAAAATGGTGAACCGACAAAAGCTGCTATTGGCTTCGCAAAGACGCAAGGCGTTGAACTTACAGCACTCCGCATCGTTGAAACTGAACGTGGAGAATACGTCGCTGCTTCCAAACTTGAAACAGGAGAATCAACACAAGAGGTGTTGCAAACGCTCCTGCCTGAATGGATTGAAGCCCTCCGCTTTCCCAAAACGATGCGTTGGGAAACAAAGTCTGAAGAACCGCGGGCATTCGCACGTTTTGCGCGTCCTATCCGATGGCTTGTGGCATTATTAGGGGACGAAATCGTCAACTGTTCTTACGGTGCAGGGGACGCAGGACGGATAACTTATGGGCATAGATCCTTGCAGCCTGAACCGATCACTTTAGCATCAGCAAACTTAGATACCTACGCTGAGACACTGCGTGCTGCCGGTGTGATTGTCTGTCCAACTGAACGTCGAGAGACAATCAAGAAACATGTAACAACTATTCTAAAAGCAGAGGCGTGTCTCCCAAAACTCGATGACGAATTGCTGGACACGGTGAACTATCTCGTAGAGAATCCTCAACCGATCGTCGGTAATTTCAGTGAGTCGCATTTGGAAATCCCGCCTGAAGTGCTAATCACTGCCATGAAGACGCATCAACGCTATTTTCCAATGTGGAAAAACGATACTGCACTTGCTGCGAAATTCATCACGATTTCCAACGGGACTGATGGCAATACTGACGGCGTTCGACACGGGAATGAACGCGTCCTCCACGCAAGACTCAACGACGCTGAGTTTTTCTACAACGAGGATCAGAAAACCAGCCTCGCCGATAAAGTTGAACGTTTAGGTGCTGTTGTTTTTCACGCCAAACTCGGTTCACTTTTGGAGAAAGCAGAACGGCTTAAATCACTTGTTGCGTTTATCGGCACAGAACTACAACTCACAGAAGCAACTATCGATCACGCAGAACGTGCCGCGTGGCTCTGTAAAGCAGATTTGACCACCCACATGGTTATTGAATTCCCATCGCTGCAAGGTATTACAGGGAAATATTATGCCCAAAACTCTGGCGAAGCGGGACCTATCGCCACCGCCGTCGCGGAACATTATCAACCCCTTGGTGCAGATACACCGTTACCGGAAACTGAAGCCGGCGCGATTGTTGCCATTGCTGATAAAATCGACACTATTGTCGGATATTTTGGGATAGAAGAACGCCCCACAGGTTCACAAGATCCGTATTCGTTACGGCGACATGCGCTTGGCACAATCCGTATTCTGCAAGATCGACAACTCCCGATCTCTTTGGATGCTGTTGTAGAAAAGGCATTCTCTCTGTACAAAGTAGAATTAGCTAATGACACACAAACAAGTGTTCTTAATTTCATCAAAGAACGCCTACGTGTTATTCTGCAGCAGACACATCACTATGCTCCGGATCTTGCGGATGCTGTCTTGGCGGTTGGTAACGTAGACATTATTGATATTCTCAAACGCGCCAGTGTGCTTGCTGAATTTCGCTTGACACCAAATTTTGAAGAAGTATATAATGCTCTCAATCGGGTCCTGAGAATTTTACCGAAGAATGCCCCAGAAACTGTAGATACCACGCTTTTGCAGGACGACGCTGAAAAGCAATTGTACGCTTGTATCACTGAAGCAGCATCCAATTTTAAGCAAAGCATTCAGGAACGCGACTACGCTAAACTCTTAACACAACTCGCCAGTTTACAACCGGCAATAGACACATTCTTTGATGAAGTGCTGGTCATGGCAAAAGACCCAACAGTGCAAACAAATCGCTTGGCGTTGTTGAACCGAATCGGGCAAAACGTTTATGTTGTCGCAGACCTCACAAAACTTGTAATCGCTGGGAAGTGACATCGGTAATCCAGTTTACGCAACCGTACTGTTTTTTAAGATTACAGGAAATACCTCATAAGCCAAGGATAGACAAAAGAGAGGAAACACATGAAACGACCCCTTGAACACCTGACGCGGCAGATAAGCCTCATTCTTATGTTCACTGCCGCTATCGCCCTTCTGACAGGGTGTGGTGAGAAAGAAAACAGGAACATTATTGAAGCGCGAGCCGCTATTGTTCGCGGAGATTATGCCGCGGCACAAGCAGCTGTCCAAAAGACTGATGTGGGAAATCAAGAAGCAAAACACCTGAATGCTTTCCTGCAAAATCGGACACGCACCGATGCAAACAGCTGGCATCAAGCGATCGCACAATCAAACGTGTATCTGGAAACATTGGCTGCTGACATCCTCACTATCACATTGCAGGAAGACCCAGATTCTGATGAACTTGATCGGCAGGAACGGCTTACCCGCTCACAGAACTCTATCTCTGGCACCTTTGCTATATCACTTGCTGAGGCGGTGGAAAAACGTCCAGAATTGCTACCTGAACTCGTAGCACACGCAGACAGTGCCATCGTAACAGCACTTTTAGCGGCGGAAAAGTGCTACCAGCCTGACGCACGCGCAGCTGTCAGGCAACTGATGACCAAACTCGGACAAGGAGATAATGTTGCCGAATTACTGCGACAGGCAACCCATCATTCAGATACAGCCATACAAAAAGAAGCTGTCCGTCATCTCGGTGCCATGCGTAAGCCTGAACTCATACCCACCTTTGAAGATGTTCTCGCTAAAACCGATAGTTCCCCAGAGGTCGCGTATCGTGCAATTGTCGCCTTTGAAGAATTGAGAACAGTCCTCTCTGACAGCGCAGCCATTGTAACCGGACTACAACTTGGTCTTAAAAATAACAGCGCACAAGTGCGGATGTACGCCGCAAAACTCATCGGAACTATCCAAGCAGAAACCGCTGTCCCCGATCTTATCAGACTCCTCGCGGATCCGAACATCTACGTCAAAGACACAGCTATAGATGCGCTCAACCGCATAGGGGAACCGGCGATTGCCCCGCTGCTTGAGGTGTTGGACACTAAAGCACGGAACCTCATTCCGGACGAAGACACCGGATTCACCACAGAATATCAGTATATTGCGAGTGCTTACATTGATAACCTGTGGATGAAAAAATACCGAATAGGCACACAATCAGCCGCGATCCAAGCACTTGGACTACTTAAAGCAGAAGATGGCGTCCAGCCGCTGATAGAAGAATTAGCAGATGAAGAACTACAGACAGAAGCCCTCGCAGCACTCGTCGAAATGAGCGGTGTTGCTGTCCCGTTTCTGATTGATGCCCTCAAGAACGCTCCAGATAAAATTCGGGTGAAGGTAGCAGATGCGCTTGGACAAATCGGGGACCGGCGCGCAATAGTCCCACTTATCGCAGCACTAAACACAGACCCGCACAAAGAAGTGAAGGCATTCGCAGCAACGGGGCTTGGCAACATGCGGGCGCGCGGTGAAAATAACAGTGCTGTCATCGCACTTACCAATGCGCTCTCCTACGACGATACCACCGCTACCAACGCAGCAGAAGCTCTCGGAAATATCAGCGTGTCTACGGAAGATGCCGTTCAAAAATTGATTATTATTGCAATGGACAAACAGATGCGTGAAACCTTGCGTTTAGCGGCTCTTACGGCACTCTGGAGGCTTAAACCAGAAGAAGCAGTCCAACCGATGCTCCTCCTCACCTTCAGCGACGAGACCAGTCCTGTCCTCCGTGCCAACGCTGTTAAAGTCCTGAGTCGTGTACAAGCACCAGAAACCGTGCCCGTCCTGGCATGGATTCTCTCTACACGCTTTGACGAAATCTCAGATTTTCAGAGACACATGAAACGAGAGTATAAAACCCTTGACGCGCTCCGAACACAAGTTGACTCCTTCCAGATTCAGTGGACAGCCGATTATCCGCAGACAAACTATCGGACATGGGGTGAACTCAAACCGATTCCGAGTCTGGTCCGTAGTGAAGTAGCCCGCGCGCTGGGTATCATCAAAGGTGAGGAGGTTATAGAACCTCTGGCACGTGCGCTTGAGGACGATGGACGGGCAACAGTGCGACAAAGTGCAGCATGGGGACTCGGCGAAGTCAAAGGCGATCCTTCAATCCCGCCCCTTGTTACTGCCTTGAGAAAAGACAAACAGGGAGTCGTTAGACAAGAAGCTGCTATCGCTTTGGGTAAAATTAAGGGAGAAAAAGTCGTCGCCCCACTCGTAGATGCCCTGAAAAGCGATAAATATGAAACGACGCGTTTTCAAGCAGCGAAAGCACTTTTTGAGATTCAAGCCGGAGATAAAGGGCTCGTTGATATTGTCAAAAAGGGCTTAGGGAATTACGATGATGGACACGAGGTTCAATCCGTGCAAGACCAAGTCATTGCTTCCTTAATCAAGGACGGAAACATTCCAACAGCCGAATTTGCGCTCGCTGCTCTGAAATCTGCAGATGATGAATGGACTCGATGGGCACTCGTCCATGTTCTCGGAGCGACTGCGAAAAAACCTGCTGTTGATGCGATGCTCGAAGAATTGAAACACCCAAGTTATGTTGTTCGTAGGCGTGCAGCGGAATCATTAGGTGGTTTTAAAGAACGGCGTGCAGTCGATCCATTAATCGCGGTTCTTGAAAATCAAGATGAGATGAAATCCATACGGGCTGGTGCCGCCAACGCGCTCGGTGCGCTCAAAGATGAACGGGCTTCTGCGTCTCTATTGGCTGCTCTTGATGACGAAAATGCTGAGATTCGATTGAAAGCCGCAGCAGCTTTAGGAAATCTCAAGGATACAAAAGCAGTAGCAAAACTGAGTGAAATGCTCGAAAACACCTTAGAGCCGGATGACGTCCGTGCCGCTACTGCAACGGCTCTCGGTAATATTGGGGATAAAACAGCTGAAACCGTTTTGATTCGCGCCTTAGACATCCGTGTAGGAGACATTTCAAAAAACGCTATTGTTGCTCTGGGGAAACTCGAAAGCGAAACAGCCATTCCCAAACTCATCGCTATCCTTGAAGACAAAGGGGTAACACTGGATACCAGCACAGATGCGTTAGCGAAGGCGTCCGCCCGCACAAAAGCAGCAACAGCCCTTGGTGAAATCGGTGGTCCGCGTGCCGCTGAAGCAATTGGTAGGCGACTCATTGACGATACGGAATATATCGTCGCTCTTGAGGATGCAGCAAACAGGAAAGCCATTGGTGCGGACGATCTAAAACGAAACTGGAGTTGGGAAGTTTTTGTCAATGCTTCCAAAGAACTGGACTTGCCGGCGTTTGTTGCCCCTAAAATGGCTGCTCGTACAGCGGATGAATGGGAAAATCATCAGGTAAGAAATGCCGCGATGGTTGCTTTAGGGAGATGTAGTGCAAACGGTGCTGCCATGGATATTTCACAACTCAAACAACGTTTAACCGATCCAAATATTGACATCCGAAAAGCTACAGCACTCGCCATCGGACAAGCAGGAATTCGGGAACTCATACCAGAACTCGTTCAGATAATGAAGGGTGAAACCGAAATCGATAAGGATCTTCGGCGCGCCGCTACACAAGGGCTTGGTGAACTCGCGGATGAAACAACAACTGATGTCCTCATCGAAGTCATGAACAACGACGATAATCATGTCGAAATTCGGCGCGATGCGTCAAGGGCATTGGGCAATATCGGAACTGACAAGGCGGTAGATGCGTTGGTGAAGAAACTTACAGCACTGCATGAAGCTCAAATTACAAGAGGTTTCCGCCTTGATGCCATTAAGGCACTTGGAGACGCTAAAAAAGCGAAGGCAGTCGCACTGTTAGAATTGATTCTCCAAGATCAGGACGCAGAAATCCACTTCCAAGCGGCAGCAGCACTCTTTGAAATTACGGGTAAGGGGTACGGCTATAACCGCATATAACGTAAAATGGCTATCGGCTGTCGGCTTTCAGCAGTCAGTAGAGTGTGTGGCAGTTGTGAACATTTTATCTCTCACAACGTTCTCTTGACTGACCGCTGACAACTGACAGCTACTAAAAGGAGATTTTTATGGCTTTTTTTGAATTACGACAATACAGAACACAACCCGGTCAACGTGAAAATTGGGTGAAATACATGGAAGAAATAGTGCTTCCCTTCCAAATCTCTAAAGGGATGGTTGTGATTGGCAGTTTTATCGGTGAAGAAGAAGACGATCTTTATGTCTGGATTCGCCGTTTTGAGAGTGAAGAACAACGTGAACAACTCTACGCAGCTGTTTATGAAGATGATCGGTGGGTAAATGAAATCTCACCACGCGTCGGCGAACTGATTGACAGGGAACAGATCCTTGTCACGCGGCTTGAACCCACCTCGCGCTCGGCACATCAATAAGAAAGAAAAAGCCTTCTCCATAACGGAGGTGCCTGATGAACGCTGAAGAAAAATACCTGTTTGATCTATGGGGATATATCAACATTGAGAACGTCTTGGGAACAGACGAACTCTCCGAATTGAATGCTCTCATCGACACACAAGAATACCCCGATCCAGTTGACGATGATGTCTACTCACAAAGATTCGGTGGATTTCTGAACTGGGAAAACGATGCGTTCCGCAAACTCCTCAACCATCCGCGCATTATGCCGTTTTTATCAGAGATAGTCGGTCCAAAATTCCGGCTTGATCACGTCTACGGTATCCTGATGATAGAGGGCAATCCGGGTGGAACACTTCACGGCGGTGGTACCCCATACGACCCATCGCAGTACTACGTCTTCCGAAACGATCGGATGTATAACGGTTTAACCGTTGTATCGTGGGCATTAACTGACATGCTTCCAGAACATGGGGGTTTCTGTTGTATTCCGGGCAGCCATAAGAGTAACTATCCTTGTCCATCCGAGTTTCGACCGGTAACGGATAACCAGACTTGTATGGCTCCAGTGCATCAGAAGGCGGGAGATGTTGTCATCTTCACAGAGGCACTGACGCACGGCACCCTTCCTTGGACAGCCTCTCACGAACGCCGTTCAATTCTGTTCAAGTACTCACCTGGCCATGCCTCATGGGGACAAGGCAGATATGACGACAAACTCCGCAATCTGATGTCGGACGAAGATCAGAAGTTGATGTTAGAACCACCTTATGTCGCAAATCGGAAACCGGTAGTTTAAGCGTAGGTTGGGTTGAACGTAGTGAACCCAACTTCCGCGCTTTTTACCAATCCGCTACGCTACCGTCTGTATCGTAATAGAACTCGCCGCCAAGCTCCTCCATATAGGTATCCAGTGTCTGTTCGGCTTCCTGCTCGTTAATCTCAAATCCAAGTCCTGGTTTTGTTGGTAATTCGATGTGGCCATCAGTAACTTGCCACTCCTCAGCCAACAAACCAGCTCCTAAGCCGTCATCAATCTGCTCTTGAATCAGGAAATTTGGGACAACAGCATCAACGTGAAGAGAAGCAGAAAAGGCAACCGGTCCAATAGCACAATGCGGTGCGATATGCATATAGTAAACCTCAGCCATGTTGGCAATTTTCTTCAGTTCAGTAATGCCGCCAGTATGGGAGGTATCAGGTTGCAAATAAGCGACTGCCTGTTTTTCAAACACCTCGCGAAAATCCCAACGCGTTAGTAGACGCTCACCTGTCGCAATCGGAAACGGCACATGGTCAGAGACCAGTTTGAGCGCGTCTACATTTTCTTGCGGAATCGGTTCTTCAACGAACATCGGACGCATACCTTTAAGTTCATGACAGATTTCAATAGCGAGTGCGGGGGTCATCTTGCCGTGGAAATCAAATGCGAGTTCAACATCGGGTCCTACCCACTCTCGCATGAGGTATGCACGTTCTACAAATTCATCAATAACTGCAGGGGGTTCATGTCCACGCCACTTGCCACCGGGTCCGCTTTTAAACGCTTTATAGCCGCCTTTTTGTTGCAAAAACTCAAGGCGTTCTTTTGCAGCAGCTTTTCCTTCGTCCGTTAAGCTACCGATGCCCCAATGTGCATAAACGCGGATACGGTCACGCACTGCACCCCCTAATAACTGATAGGCAGGAACATCGTGATATTTACCAGCGATGTCCCATAACGCCTGATCGATTCCTGATAAGGCAGACATAAGGATATTACCGCCTCGGAAGAATGCAGAGCGATACACATGTTGCCAGTGATGTTCAATACGTAACGGATCTTTGCCAATGAAATAATCAGCAAGTTCGTCAACAGCTGCACATGTACTTTTTGGTTTACCTTCAAGCGTGGTTTCGCCCCATCCGACAATGCCAGTGTCTGTCGTAATTTTCACAAGACGCATCCGGCGCCGTGGAAAGAATTGTTCAATCGTAGCAATTTTCATTGAAATTTCCTTTTTTGTAGTCGTCAGTCGTCAGTTAATGTTTGTGTACCGGACGTGCAACTTGTAAAAAGAAACTTTCGCAGCCGGAAGAAAAAACTGAAAACCGATCACTAACAACTAATTACTAATTACAGGAGAAAAATATGTCCTCACGTCCCAACATTCTCTTTATGATAGCCGACGACCATCGGTGGGATGCCATCAGCGGGATGGGTGATCCAACGGTGAAAACACCGACATTGGATTCACTCATGGCGCGCGGAACGACCTTCCGTCAAACACACATCATGGGTTCTCTTGTTGGTGCCGTTTGTGTACCGAGCCGAGCCGCTGTTCTTACCAGTGCGAATCTGTTCCGTAGCGGTGGAAACCAGATTAACCCTGATTTGGCTGTCTGGCCGCAGGTGATGCGCGAAACGGGTTACCACACCTTCGGAACGGGTAAATGGCACAACGACAAAAAAACGTTTACCAATAGCTTCGCTGATGGTGCCAAAATTTTCTTCGGGGGTATGAGTAGCCATTTGGATGTCCCCGTTTTCGACTATGATCCGAACGGCACCTATCCGGACGATGCCAAATATTCGGGTGAGAAGTTTTCTACTGAACTTTTCGCAGACGTCGCTGTACAATTCCTACAAGGTTATGATGCGGATAACCCTTTCTTTCTGTATCTCTCCTTTACTTCACCACATGATCCGAGGACACCGCCGGCTGAATACGCGGCGATGTATCCACCTGAGGAGATACCTATTCCAGAAAACTTCCTTCCTGAGCATCCGTTTGATAATGGCGAGATGCGCATTCGAGACGAAGTATTAGCACCATTCCCACGCACTCCTGAAATTGTGCAACAACACATTGCCGACTATTACGGGATGATTACACACATGGACGCTGAAATCGGACGTGTTCTGCAAACGTTAGAAACCACGGGACACCTCGAAAACACAATTATAATCTACACTGCCGACCATGGACTCGCTGTCGGACAACACGGATTGCTGGGTAAGCAGAACCTCTATAATCACAGCATCCACGTTCCCTCAATATTCGCTGGACCTGGAATCCCCGAAGGCACAACAGTAGACGCCTTAACCTATTTGTATGATGTATTTCCCACTGTTTGTGAACTCACTGATGTCGCGTGTCCAGATACAACGGAGGGTCGCAGCTTAGTGCCACTGATGAGAGGTGATGTAGAACGGGTGCGTGCTACAGTCTTCGCGGCGTACAGAGACATTCAACGTACAATCAGGGACGGGCGGTGGAAATTGATTCGTTACTACGTCTCCGAAGAGACAGGTGCTGGCACAAATTGTATCCAACTGTTTGACTTAGAGCAAGATCCGTGGGAGACGACAAATCTTGCAGACTTGCCTGAACACGCGGATCGTATTCGCTCACTTGCTGCAGATATGGAAATGTGGCAAATCCAGACAGACGATTTTTTGAAAGGGACACCAGTGCTGCTGTAGTGGAAATGCGGGGATGGATCCATATTCGTCCCTTTTCTACTGGATGCGCGTCTCATTTCCGATAAGAATTAATCGGGCTGCTTGTTCGGCTGTGTTAGCTATCAACCGTGTTGCGTCTTCAACGGCATCTTCGAGAGACATCGGCTCCTGTGCGATGCCCAACATTGCATCTATACCAGCTTCGTAAACGGCTTCCGCACCTTCACCGATCCCACCAGCAATTGCAATGACTGGGATATTGTGTGCCTTCGCCACCTTTGCGACACCGACAGGTGTTTTGCCAAATGCTGTCTGAAAGTCCAATTGACCCTCACCAGTAAAGACGATGGAGACACCTTTCACCTGTTCTTTGAGGTTGACGGCATCAACCATAATATCAATACCAAGCCTCAACTCAGCGTTAAGAAACGCCATGAGTCCTGCACCTAATCCGCCAGCAGCACCTGCGCCAGGTATGTCATCAAAGGATTGTCCGAGCGTCCGGGTTAAGACCTTATCAAAATGTGCGAGACATTCATCTAACGCCTCAATCATTTCAGGGGTGGCACCCTTCTGCGGTCCATAAACGCGTGAGGCACCATCTGGACCGGTCAACGGGTTGTTAACATCACAAGCAACAACTGTTTCGGTTTCCGCGATAGCGGGATGTAAACCTGTTATATCTATTGACTGCAATTGTCCAAGGTTCCCACCGCCGCGCGGAATCTGTTTTCCGTTTGCATCCAGCAGTCGGACACCGAGCGCCTCCGCCATTCCGACCCCGCCATCGTTCGTGGCACTGCCACCAATACCGATAATTAAGCGTCTGCACCCGGCTTCCAAAGCGGCACGGATAAGTTGTCCAGTGCCATAAGTAGTGGTGCGAAGCGGATCTCGCTCATGTGGTGCAACAAGTGTGAGACCAGAAGCAGATGCCATCTCAATAACAGCGGTCTCTTCGTCCGCAAGGATGCCAAATTTTGCCTCAACTTCGTTTTCGAGTGGGGCAAGCACACGGTGCGTCTGAATGTGACCACCGGTTGCATCAACAAGGGATTGCACAGTGCCTTCACCACCGTCTGCCATCGGAATTTTATCAATAATAGCATCTGGAAACACGCGACGGATCCCCTGCTCCATCGCATTCGCAGCCTCAAGAGCACTGACACTTCCTTTAAATGAATCAGGTGCAACTATAATTTTCATAACCGTTAGTTTACCAAAAGCACGGCAACTTGTCAAGTTCACGCTGTCGTTCTTTTACGACTATTCAGTTTTAAGAAATAGGTTTACATATATCAAGAATTACTATCGGTGAATGCATAGAAATGTAGAGCATAGAGTAAATCCATTTCTTGTATTATATTCCTGTTCGGTTCGCGTGTCTATCCCGAACAAGTTCGGGCATCCGGATATAAATTACTGAAAAATTGCTTGACACTCAATACAAATTCATGTGAAAATCTAAACAGCCTTGGAGGTGGGTAAAAATGAGAACCGGTTACCAAAAATTAGGTATTTACTTAAGTATTATAAGTGCTGTGATACTCATGTTTCCCGCACAGGGATTTACCGCGGTCGATCCGGCAACCGCTATAGCAGTTTGGCTTCTCAATGAAGAGAAAGGAGATATCACCAAAGACTTGTCGGAAAACGCTCTGGATGTGAAACTCGGAAACGGTGTGAAATGGGCTAAAGGTGAATTTGGCGGTGGGCTGGAATTCGAGAACGGCAGTGTAATTGACGCTGGCATCTCGCCACTCCTAAACGTCGGAACAGAAAATTTCTCTATGATGGCATGGTTCAAGTATTCCAAAACCTCACCCAATTGGCACACAGTCCTTATCCAAAAAGCCGATTTCGCCATGCCGAGACACGGCTATATCTTGGGAATTCGCGGAGACCTTGATCCGAATAATAAAGGCAAGCCCCTATTTTGGTTCGGATTAGCGCAGGGGCCAGGCGTTCATCTCTTTGGCGTATCTCCCATCAACGATGGAAAATGGCACCATCTCGCCGGAACTGCTGATCGGAAAGGTGCGATGAGACTGTATCGAGATGGAAAATTAGAGACTGAAATAGACATCTCTGCCCACCAAAAACAGAATGAGGATAACCAAAAACCTCTCACAATTGGTGGTGAACTTGGTGTTCCTTCCCGAACCCTTGCAGACGGAATAATAGATGAAGTAGCACTGTTCAACGTCGTCCTGACAGAAGATCAACTAACCGAAATTGCCGAAAAAGGTCTCGCATGGGCGTTAGGGGCAGAAGCTGTTTCAGCAAATAACAAATTAGCTACCGTTTGGGGAAAGATAAAGACGAGATAAACTTCCTCTCTTATGGTTGTGTAGACTAACCGGGTCATAATGCGTTTTTGGTGCTTTTAAAGGAAATAGTAAAACGATAATCAATAATCCTTGTTGCTAACAAGGTCTGACCTTCAGCATTGGGTTGAAACAAAAAATAGGTGACACATGGACTGGCAAGTGGAAACGACTGTCTCTGACGAACAGGTGAAATTTTACAAAGAAAACGGTTATATCACATTCGGACGTATCTTCACAAAAGCAGAGTTGGATACGCTCCGAGATTATGTGGATGAGATGATTGAGAATTTGCCGGAAGGGAAACGCCCAGAACAGATGGATGTACCGCATTTCGAGCACCCCTTTTTGTTCAAATATCTCACACATCCGAACGTGTTGAAAGTAATCGAACGGTTTATCGGACCGGACATTGTTCTCTGGTCAAGTCACTTCATTAGCAAGCGGGAACACGACGGCATGGCGGTGCCGTGGCACCAAGACGGTGTGTATTGGGGCAAGTCTCTTGAGCCGATGAACGTTATCACGATGTGGTTAGCCGTTGATGAATCGAAAGTTGAAAACGGCTGTATGCGTGTCATCGCTGGTAGCCACAAACTGCGAGATCGCCGGTATGAAGATGTTGATCGTACCAATAACCTCTTTGGGAGCGAAGTGGTGGAGGAAGACTTAGACACATCACAGGTGGTCAATCTGGAACTGGAAGTCGGAGAGTCCCATTTTCACGATGCTTGGACAATCCACAATTCCAGTCCGAACGTCTCACAGAAACGTCGATGTGGCTACACAATGCGCTACATGCCTGCGGATGTCCGTTATCCGGGTGCGGAGTGGCGCCGCGCGCACTACATCTATCTGCTACAAGGTGAAGACAGAACGAACGGTTTCAACACCTACACACCTGTCCCCGAATTCTAACAACTCAAGAGCAGAATCTTAATCAAACAGGAAAACGAAAAGGAGAGTTTATGCGTCCCTATTTTGATGTCCATTGCCACATCGGTATGACGGTATCGCGCGCTCCGGTCGTTGGGCAGAGCGTTGGACGATGCTTGGCACGGATGGCATCAGCAGGTGTTATTGGTGCGATTCCGTGTCCAACAGGGGGTAGCCCACAGGCACGTGGTGTATTAGACACGCGCGCACAACATGAAACAATCGCCAACGCATGTAAATCATACCCAGACCGTTTTCCGATTGGACTTGGGATCGCAGAAGTTCGACACGAACAAGCAGGCGTCGACGAATTAGAAAGAGCGATACAGGAAGATGGTTTAGTAGGATTCATGTGTCACCCCGGGTTGTCCGGACATTCACTTGGCGGTGAACTATATGCCTTTCTTGAAGTAGTGGCGATGCACAACGGGTTATGCCTACTACATCAGTCAGGTTCCACTCAAAATATAGCCGCTTACGCTAAACGATTTCCATCGGTAACGTTCATAATTGGGCACGTCTCGATGAACAAAGCTGGACATCTCGATGCAATTGAGCAGTGTGGAAAGTCTGAGAATGTTTGGTTTGACGTAGCACAGAAGCCAGAAGACGCGGATGTAAGTTGGGATCTGGTACATCTCATTAACAACCTCGGCAACGATAGAGTCATGTTCGGTAGTGATCTACCATATTACGATTTTCGTTTAGTGCAAGCACAGGTTGAGTCAGCACAACTGGATGATGAAACGAAGGAACGGATTGCTTACGGGAACGCCGTGCGGTTAGTTCAACAATTCCATGCAGAATGGATACCAACACTAACCCCGATAGCACCTCCACAGGTCTATTCAGAAGCCGAGATATGGGATGCAAATGGCGCAAGATTACGCTAACTGGTAGGAGCAATATTGAAATTGTAGCGAACAGTTACTTGACGACCTCAACCGCACGAATCCGACGATGGAGCACAAAAAGACAAAGAGCTATCACGGCTATTTGGATAAGCAGTGCCCAGACCCAATGTACACTATAATCTTGTGTCCCGCCAAATATTGTCGTGCCGAGAATATCGTAATTCGCCCAAATCGAAACCAATGCTACTCTGCTGGTACGCGTAATTGCTTTGAGTACTTCGTAGATAACGGGTGATCCAAACCACACAGCAGAGAAACCAATTATGGCATAGCGAGGATTCGTGGTTAGGGATGAGAACAGGAGAATCAACAGCCCCGTAGACAGGATAATAATTATTGAATAGGCGATGATCGAAAAAGGGACCCAGTAGTTATCTTTCAGAAAAGAGGTTCCGGTTAACAGCAAATGTTCAAGAAACAGCAGCAGCCCAGGAATCAATGTGAGGCAACCAAGTAAGATACCTATAGCGGCAAATTTGCCAATTAAGTAGTCAATCCACGAAATCGGTTTAGATAGATAGAGCGAAAGTGCGTTGTTCCTCAGATCAGTTGCGATGAGTCCGGAACCTCCGAAAATAGCAATCAACGCAACAAAAAACGTGGACGGAATCGGCACGATTCGAAATAGGAATTTCTGGAAAAAATCGCTATCAATCTTAAAGGAGAACTCCGCGCCCGGCACCTGATTAATGATATAGATAAGTACTGCGTGAACGAAAATGTAGAGTAAGGGAGGAACAGCGACAATTAATCGGACAATTTTGCGCTGTGCGAGCAACTTCAGCTCTGCTTTTGCAATAGTCCACCACCGCGTATGGCTATGGGTGCTCAGTGTACCTTCCCAATGGCGGTAGTTCTGTGTGTGAATAGGCATACTCTTTGGTTAGCCTCGCTATGTGTCTAACGTCGCTTTAAAACTTATAGATTTCAGTTTTCTCTAAGGTGTCTGAGAAGGGACCCTGTTTCTCGGTCTGAATTTCAACAACGATGGTCCCCAAGAAGGTATCACGCTCTGGATCTTCATCAATCAAAATGCGAGGGATTTCCGCTGTCAAAAGCCGATCCAGTCTATTGAGTTCCCGCGACCAGCGGAGACCAATCAGCCTGCCATCGTAAACTTTCCGATGTTTTTCTCCATTACGGATAGAGTAGATTTGAGCATTGGTGGTAAAATCCGCTTCAGAGATCGTACTTATCCCAACATTTGGGCTCAAAATGCTCTGATTCCATACCAGTGGCGTCCCATTTCTGTCCACCAGATAAATTCTTAAGTCGATTCTGTCAACCCGGGGATCCGATTGAATTTCAATGCCCTCAAAATTCTCAATCACGCCGCTCCCACACGAAAACATAATCAGAACACAGATGCTAACGAGCACAAAGCGTCGTAATTTCAATTTAAAGCAAAGCACACCTATTCTCCTTTTTTACGTTTTTTTAAGGACAGCTTGCAGGCTTCCCATAGAAATTCACCTTATCTATTATACCCCTTCTAAGGGAGAGAAGTCAATCCTATTTTCTATAGCAAGTATGGCTCGCAAGCTGCGCTTAAATCCGTCTTGTATCTTTTTCCAAAAGTGATATAATGACAATCATGATACCTACTAAGGTCCTAATCGGTCCAAAGAACTTTAGTTCCTTTTCTACAGGATAGTCTTTATTTTTAGCAAAAGTAGGATGGATCACCCATAGCGAATTTCGGAGGAACCTCATGAAAGCCGCAGTATTATATGAAACCGACACACATCTAAAGATTGAAGAATTCGATTTACCAGACCCAAGTGCAAACCAAGTCAGGGTGCGATTGGTCGCCAGTGGTGTCTGTCATTCCGATTGGCACGTCGTTAAGGGGGAATGGCCCTTTGTGAGGTTACCTGTCATCCTCGGACATGAAGGGGCTGGCGTGGTAGAAGAAATCGGAAGCGATGTAACCCAAGTGCAGGTCGGTGACCATGTGATTCTCTCCTGGAAACGGAACTGTGGCTACTGCGAAATGTGCCAAAAAGGGTATCCCAATCTGTGTGCACTTCCATCGGACGGCTCAGGTAAACCTGCCATAAAAACGAGTGGCCGTGAAATCGATCAGATGTCAGGATTGGGAACCTTTGGCACCGAGACATTGGTCCCACAAGACGCAGTTGTTCCCATTGATAAAGATATGCCGATGGCACAAGCAGCACTGATTGGGTGTGGTGTGATGACGGGTGTCGGTGCGGCTATCAATACAGCACAAGTTACACCGGGCAGCTCAGTAGCCGTTTTTGGATGTGGTGGCGTCGGGCTAAACTGCATACAAGGTGCTGCCCTCTCTGGTGGTGAACCGATTATTGCTGTTGATGTGTTAGACAACAAACTCGAACTCGGTAGGCAATTCGGTGCTACCCATACTGTTAATGCTTCCAAAGGAGACCCAGTAGAACAGATTAAGGAGATTACCGACGGACGCGGTGTCCATTATGCCTTTGAGGCAATTGGGTTGATTGGCGAAACGTTCCGTCAGGCGATTCTCTGTACGCGGAGCAGGGGTGTAACGGTTTTCGTTGGACATGCACCGGAGAATACGCCCGTCGAATTCGATGCCCGGATGTTGATGCCAGAAAAAATGGTTATCGGTTCGATGTATGGGACTGCACGCCCGCACGTGGACTTCCCGCGTATGGTCTCGCTCTATAAAGGTGGACAACTTAAACTGGATGAACTTGTTACGCGCACATATCCATTAGAAGGGATAAATGACGCATTTGAGGCTTTGGCAAGGGGTGAAGTCGCACGGAGTGTGTTGGATTTGACTGAATAAAAAAATAGAAAAGGACGGTTCCATAGGGACCGTCCTTATATTATAGTAGCATTTACCTGTATGACATAGGTCATCTGAAATGGCTCAAATACGTATTCTGTATCTTCGTCGGACTACCGTGTTGCGCCAGACATTTACCAATGTGTCGGATAATGAGATGGCTGGAATTGTGCCACATACTTTCCGTCAACGTAAGGAAGATCCGCTTTTCTGAGTTTATAGTATCCTTCCACTACCTCACAGAATATTTCCGCTGCTTCTATAGTATCAAATTCAAATCTATTTAATCCGGCTGTGTCGAGTTCTGGATATCGAGTTAGAAAATGGTTCAATCGTTGCATTTCGCTTTCGTCCTTATTGCAGAACTCATTATCCCACATGTAGAAAAGCTTGACCGTGTTCTCAAGTGCTTTAGAATCAAGTGCAGACTCAACAGCGTCCAGAACTGTATCTGAAGCTTCTTCGCCCATGTCGTAGACAATATTGGCATATTTTATACCCGGTCGGTCACATCCATCCAGCATCAATGTAAATACCACGACCAGTACTGAAAAGAGAATAAACAGAGCATACGTTGTAATTTTCATCTTCCTTTCTCCAAGAGACATGGGAAAATCCGAATAATTGATATGTGCTTCTTATTTCTATAATATATCAAAAAACCAAAAATTTGTCAAAATCATTCAATAATACGCTCCATACGTTCGCGAATCCACGCTTTATGTTCAGGGTGCGTGTGAATATAGAAGACACCATTTTGGATAGCGTTATAGACATGCTCCGCTACTTCTGCCGGTGACAAACCCGCCTCCATCTCGGCCCGGGTATTCCGAGAGCCACCGATAATTAGTTCACTCGAATGTCCCTCTTCCATCGTATTTTGCAGTGTGTCCGGACGGTTTCGACCGGATTCCAGAATTCCAGTGCGGACCCACCCAGGACATAGCACATGCACTTGAATATTAGCATCTTTCTGTGCCAATTCATCGGCGAGGGTTTCGGAAAGTGCAACGACTCCGTGTTTGCTCACTTTGTAGATACCTTCGCCACTTCCTCCCACTAAACCCAAGATAGAGGCAGTATTAACAATATGACACGCATTTCCTTGAGCGAGCATGCGCGGAACGAAGGTGCGGATACCGTGGATTACACCCCACAAGTTAACACCTAACACCCACTCCCAGTCGGCGAGGGTATGTTCCCAGACAGGACGACTGCAGACTACACCTGCATTGTTGCAAAGGATATGCACTGCGCCAAAAGTATCAATCGTTCGTATCGCGAGATTTTCGACCTGGGCGGGGCTGGAGACATCTGTCTTCACAGAGATAACTGCCGCGCCTTTCGCACTTAAGTCCGCCTCAAGTCTGGCTAACGGCTCTTCCTCAACATCAGCAAGAACAACTTTCATACCTTCCGCGGCGAACCTTTCCGCCAATCCTCTGCCGATACCACTCGCTGCACCAGTAACAACAGCAACATTATCCATGACGTTCAAATCTCCGCTTGGCGTTGCTGATGATACTCCTCTAATGCCCGATTCGCATTCACAATCGTCTCTAATTTTTCAACGAGCGCGTCAATATGTTCACCGGGGAAAGCGAAGTAGAAATCATCATCGGAAAGTGCTGTATACACGCGGTTACCAATACACCCCAAACTGCTCGCACTCCGACCTCCTTGGACGACAGCCGGAATAACCGCGCATGTCGGTCGTCCCATGACACTGTTTTCAGCACCAATACCGGCAGCGGTTGCCGCTTCCGTCAAAAGCATCATCTGTCTCGGTGTGCCAGAGATAATGACGACGTCAGGTGTACCAGTGGCATCTGCTAAAGGGGCATAGACTGCACTCTGGAAAGGGTCTTCGCGTCGGGGAATTCCTGGAACTTCCTCCATAGAGATGTAACCGAGTTCCCCCATCAGTCCAAGCGTGTTTTGAAGTTCCTCGGCTTGCGTGGCTGGGAGTTCAACGTTGTGCGTATAGCATCCGATCGGACAGTTGTAGTGGTCGGATGCTTCGGTATAGAAGGTTTTGCCTTCGGCGGCGCGTCGCCAATAGGTGCAACCAGAGGGTTCAACTTTCTCCGTATGCGGAACGTCATTGGGGCGTGTGTCGTGAAATGTCACGGCAACAGGAGCAGTTTCCAAATTGAGTAGTTGTTGTATTTGTTCTGACATGGTTCTCCTTTTACAAGATGAATTTTAAACGTGAATTGGAGCAAACTGCCCTTCGGTTGGTTCCGCTCAGCAGAACCAAGCTTCGGTGAGCCGTGGTGCGGGTAGATGCTGATTACGGTAAGATGGAGCGTGTCTACTACTATGCATATCGGCGGCGAGTGTCCATATCTGATAAAAAGTGTCCTGGGCATCAACACCAGCGCGCGCATCATTTTCAACGAGGGTATTGACCGTTTTATGAAGTTCATCCATTCGTGCATCGGGGTGTGCCCACGTATAACTGAATGAGGCTTCATCAAGTGTGAGTGAAAGTGCTTCCACCTCAGGACGGTTGAGTAGGTATGAACCGGGTGGAATTAGCAATCGAACGGCGTATTGCACCGGATCTACGTGATAGACGAGACGATGTGTATCAATAAACTGGAGGATCTCAAGATAGTCGTCCAAGGTTGTCCACGGCGTGAACGGCACCCATGTCGGTCGTAGTGCGATACCCGCTTCATGTGCGATGCCAATGGCTTTCGCTACATCTGCACGTGTGTGATGCTTCTCTAAGATTGCTAACACCCGTTCGCTGAGTGACTCCACAGCAGAAATGACAAACCGACATCCGAGTTGTGCGAATTCTGGAAAAAGTGTTCTATTTTTTAGAATATGCTCAATCTTGGTTGTAAAATCGAAGGTGAGACTGGGAAAAGCTTCATGCATTGCACGGAGGATGCGGAGTCCGTGCGTGGGACCGTTGAGAAAATCTGGATCCCCAAAGGTAATATGTGTTGCCCCTTCCACCACCTGCTCCTGTATTTCGGCAAGAACGTTGTCGCGTGGCACAGCAGAAAACTTCCCGTTATAGACTGGTGGTATAGGACAATGCGTACAAAGATGCTTGCACCCGTGGGTCGTTTCGGTATACCCAACAGTTCGCACCTCATCTTTGTCCTCAAATTGGGCGTATACTTCCAGTGGCGATAGTTCTGCAATGTGGAACTCGACTTCCTGTGCCCCAGATCGTCCTTTCTTTACAAGAGATTGTACCAGCGTGACAAGTTGGGTTGACGTCTCGCCGCTGATGCAAAAATCAACGCCGTGCGAGAGTAAGTAGTCGGCGTTGAGTGTCGCGTAAAGTCCATACATGCAGATGGAGACATCTGGGTTGATTTGACGAATACGGTGCAGGAGATGAACGCCGAGCCGCAATGCCGTGTGCATCGGAACAGAAATACCGATGAAACGTGCATCCGCGACCTTCTCAGCATCTAATGGTTCAACAGCAATATCTATTGCGTGAGGCGCGAATCCTGCTTCCTCAAGGGCGCGGAGGGGACGGGTAAGCCCGATCGGTCGGTGTCCGAGTTCGTAGCAGGAAATTAGAACTATTGCGCCGGGGGCGTGCATTGCTGAGGGGATCTGCATTTCCATTTTCATGCCAACAGAATAGCACATCACCACAGAATTAGCAATAGAATAATCGGTGGAGAAACGAAACCTTCTAACAGCTTATTCAGTATATTTATTCAGAAAGCCGTTGAAGGATATTATGCGTAATCCGTTCAACTGCCGCATCGCCGCCTGCTAAACCATGGGACCAGTCGGTTGTTGCAGCGGTAAAAACCGTTCCGCCCTTTGTATAGATACCCATTGTTGCGGCACCGGTTCTCCCTCTTTCCCAACGTTCGTACCATTCGCAATCATCAGGATGCCAGCGGACAGGGGCAGTTGCAAGGATCGTGAAGCCTTCAGGTGTGCCGTCGCGATAGGTTGGGACTGGCAAGCCGTCTTGAAGGGTCCATTCGCACCCGTCACATTCGTAGCCAACGATGGTATCATTTCCACCGAAGGTGTCATTTTGTGCGAGGTTAGTACCTTCATACACCCAATGCTCTGGACGATGGACGGCATATTCTCCAGGACCATCCATAAACTGTCCGTGGCTCAAATGATAACCCCCCTGCAGGAAACCGACACCGGTCAACTGGTTTTCAGGGCGATCCACCAGATAGTGACTCCAAAGCGTGCTGAGGGTTCTATAATCATCGGTCTTATAAACTGGATCCTGATTGTAGGTTTGTTTCCAACAGACGAGGGCTCTGCCATCATCTTCGGAACGGACCTGCCAACAGACGGAATTTCCACTGAAGAATGCAGCGTTCCCACCGTTTGCGATAAATGCCTCAAGATTATCGCGCATCGGAGCAGACCAGTATTCATCATGTCCAATACTCAACACGAGCCTATAATGTTCTAATATCTCAGGATGGAACTCCAGATCACTGTTTGCGGCGTAATCAAGGGTGTATCCGTTCTGCTCTGCCCAGATGACAAAGGACAACTCCCAGTTACTGAAGATACCGCGAGTGGGTCGGTCAAATGAGACGCGATTTCCCTGTATCTTGCTCGCCCCGTGATACCCATAAAGACTGAAGCCACCCCAGTTGTTGTAGGCGTTATAGGTATTAGTGGAGAGTTGAAGTAAGATAGGTGTGTTCGCTCCGGGTTTCGCTGGACGAACGATAAAGAAGAGCGTGCTTTCAGCAGTCCGGTGGTTTCTATAGACTCGGTCCCCGCCGCCATCAGTTGCTCGGAGTGTTCCTTCATAGTAGCCACTTTGCCACGTTTCAGGCACTTCAAGCGTCATTGTAGGGGACCATCCACACCCCTGCGATGAGGCATCATCGGGAATCGGTTGGGCTTCACCGGGAAGTTCTGATTGACTCCAGACGACTTCGCGCGTCGCACCGATGCGAGCAATCTCAAGGGAATAATTTTCCGCACTTGTTGAGATATGGAACGCAATTTCTTCACCGGGTACATAACTGAGTTGGTGGGTGTATCCGTCAATATAGAGTGGTCTGATTTGGTTTTCGGTCTGCGTTAAAGTCGCCATTATGTGCTCCTTTGATGGGTGGGGTATCTTCAGATGAAGCATCAACGCTATCAATACTATTATTTTGACTCTTTTCGCCAAGTATGCTATTATTCTTACAATCTTTTTGGTTTTTGTCATCTTAATTTTTCAAGATCATTTAGTTTTAATAAGTAAGTTTATTTATGTGAAGGACTCCTGTTGATAGTTCCCGAACGAGTTCGGGCGTCCAGACGTAAATTATTGGAAAACTGAACAACTCTATTAATTTTCAACATTGTTCAAAACTTGAAATGAACAAATTAGAAAAAAATGAATACTAATCAGAAACAGTTAAGCCCACTATCGCCTGAACAGATGGATCAGTGGGAGAACGACGGCTATTTACTACTGAAAAATGTTGTTCCGATGTCCGCTATCAATGGTGTGAGGGACAGTTTTGCTCGTGTCGTAGATGGTATAATCCGTGAGTTAAAAGAAGATGCGATTATCGAAGATGAAGGGGTGAATCTCCCTTTTGAAATACGATTGGCACAAGTCGCTGGTGAACACGCCAACGGCTTCGGTCGTTCCTGGCGTAACCAAGTTGCGACCTCTGAAATTTTCGATTTGCATTATGCCACTCCCCTCGTAGACGCAATTGAGCAACTCACAGGTACAGATGTCATTGGACACCCCGTTTTCAATGCGCGTCCCAAACTTCCCGACCAGCAATTGACCGTTGTTCCGTGGCATCAAGATAGCGGTTATTTCGGGACAGTCAGTGAGACTTCGCTTATCCCTACTGCATGGATACCGTTGGTACCGGTCGATGAGACTAATGGTTGCCTACAAGTGGTCGCAGGTTCACATCGGTTGGGTGTGGTTAATCATCATACAGAAGAACGGGAAGGAAAATTTCTTGAGGTAATGGATGAGCTTATTGAGGATTCTCGTGTTGTGACGTGCCCAATGGAATTAGGGGATGCTTTAGTGTTCCACAACCTAACTCTTCACCGATCGCTGCCGCACACTATCAACGAGAGCATTCGTTGGGCGATTGACATCCGTTATCTCCGTGATGGTGATCATCCGGGTACAATTTATTGGCAGGATCCCGATTTCAAGTGGATTATCCGTAGCGAAACACAGCCTTTGACAACTCTGGATCAGTGGCTCGAAATGTGGTGAAATCCGCATAAAGTAGGCAAAGTCAAAAAATTACTTCAAGTCCAATCCAAGCGGCGCGGGGAGCACCCGGGGAAAGAAAACGTGAATCCTCGAAGTCGTCTCCTAATACCTCATCCGCTTCTCCAAAGAGACCAAAGGTTTCATACGTCTCATTGAAAAGATTATTCACTTTAGCAAATACGGAGAAATTGTTCCAAAACATATACCTGCCCCGCAGATTAACGAGGCTGTAGCCTGGGATCCGATCCATTAAATTGCCTTCATCACCACGGAAGACTTGGCTGGAATTGATGAGGATATTCGTTCCCAAGGACAGTGCGTCTGTCACAGCAAATGTGATGTCCGCTTTGAGATTATGTTGGGGAACGCCAGGAATGTAGTCTCCGTTCTCTACATCAATCTCTCCACCTCTCGCCTCAGGATGGTTGGGACTGCTGACCGTCAAATCAGTCTCGAAAGTCGCCGAGATGTAGGTATAATTGATCAACCCGTGCAAACGGTTGAAAAAACTACCTCCAATATTAAGCTCAACACCTTGTCGGAGGGTTTGCGCAACGTTCTGAAAATAGCCTTCGTTGGTCAAGGCACCACTGCTGATGAAGATGAGATCGTCAAAACTCGTTGCGCGAAAGAAGTCAGCATTCCAAGTGACATTCCCTAACTCGCCACGTAATCCCGCCTCCCACGTCTTGGTTACCACTTGATCTAACGGCGGATCGGCGACAAATGCATTAGGCAATTTGCAGGGTGCCTCAGGATCCGCACAAGTGAGTTCCACAGGTGTTGGAACACGTGACGCCTCGCTGTAGTTGCCATAGAGTGAAAGAATATCGTGGACTTGATAGGTTAATCCCGCTGCAGGATTGAAACGACCAAAGGTGTGATCTCCATTGAGTTCAACACCAATTTGATCACTTAATACAATCTCGGTGCTGTTATAGCGTCCAGACAGCGTGAGATGTAACTGAGGCGTGATAGAAAAAGTGTTTGTCGCATAGACCCCTACATTCTGAACCGAAGTCTCGACATCGACAAATGATTCACTTTCAAAAATACCACTACCGACTGTCCCTCGATCGGGTGTTAGACTCGCCAGTTCCGTTTCGGAATTGAACAGCGCGTCGCCACGGTCAAAGCTTGCACCAGCAATGAACTGATTTTCGCGATTGGCGATAGGATTCGTGAAGGTTGCCTGTAAGGTTGCGCCATAACCGCCTTGACGGGTCTGACTTGTATTATTTGTAGCGTTGAACCCTGCTTCATCGTCATCATCGTCATCGTCAATCTCTGTCTCTTCGTCATCATCCGCATTAATCTCGTCATCATCGTCATGGTCGTCAAATCCGTTCTCAGTAAGACGGACATAATTTCCAAACTGATCCTTCACACGCTCCTGATCTGCGTCCTCACCTACACACAAAAAACCTGCGTTTTCAGGATCTTCACAGGATTCAAAATCCGTATCATCCCCATTAAAGGTCTCAACATTGTTACGTCGGTAGTAGACGGTACTCGCTAACATTATATTCTCCGACCAAGCATGACTCCCGCGCAGATTCGTCATGAGCATATTGTTCTCTGTCCTGTCTGGATGCGTAAACACAGCACTCCGTTCCACATCAAGGAGCTCAATCGGCAGTGCCCCGTTCCCTAAAAGTTCATTATCTGCCAAGGTTAAGCTCAAGTTGAGTGTAGATGCCTCTGCTTTCCATCCGACGTTGCTGAACAACTGTCTAACATTAGAAGGGGAGAAATCACGCCAACCTTCTTCTGCGAAGAGATTACCGCTCAGGAAATAACTCAGACTTTGATTATGACCACCGCTCGAAAATTCAACGGCTTTGCGTGCGAATGAACCGCCGTAGGTTTTTATCTCGTGACCGGGATGCGTAAAACCGGTCTTGGTCTTCAGTGAAAGTGCACCACCAAGCGTATTCAAACCGAAAAGCGGATTAGAACCGGACATCAAGTTGATACTAGCGATTGCAGATTGGGGAATGACATCCCAATTTACCGTGTCACCAAATAACTCGTTAACACGGGTACCGTCCTGATAGGTCGCTAATCCTTGAGGCAAACCCAGCAAAGGAGAAGCGGTAAAACCACGGAAACGGACATCTGGCTGGAAAGGATTGTTCTGTGCTTCGTTGATATGCACACTGCCAAGGTTACGATTGATGAATTCGGCAAGGTCCAAACTCTGGGCAGAATCAACTTCGGTGTTAGTTGCCGTTTGGATATTGGCAGGAATTTTATCTTTGGGAAGTCCTACACCGTGGATCGGTGTCACGTCAATTACCTCAATCGGTTCCATCTTCACCGTTTCTTCCTCGGAATGGACTGACGTCCTTCCGAACAGAAGTAGAAATGTTCCAATCAACGCATAACTGAAAGCCTTGAATAAACTATTTGACAGGTTCATTTCTCACTCCGTTTGATCAGTGGTGAATATATAATATTAAACCGAGGCACCACACTATGCGTATATGCATGATACATCGATATTTGGTTTCGGACAAGGAGAAGTTGGACAGCTTAGGCGTAGGATTCACTGTGATACTAAACATTAGGAACTCTCTATCACAGGTGTGAAATATCTTGCTTTTTTCTTAGACATTAGGCATAATGCTATTTAATATATTGATGAGGACAAAAAGAATTATATGAAACGTGTGCCTTTCCAAACTTTACGAGATGAACTTTATCGTGTGCTCGCGAGTGTCGGATTTACCGGCGAGCGAGGAATGTTATGTGCAAGGCTATTCGCTGAAAATCAACGCGATGGCGTGTACTCACATGGGTTGAACCGATTCCCTGGGTTCGTTGCAGGGCTGGCAAGCAAACAGATTGATTTCCGTGCAAAACCGGAGAAAACTGAGAGTTTCGGGGCATTAGAGCGGTGGGATGGCAAGATGGGAGTAGGGCTTGTCAATGCACATTTCTGTATGCAACGGGCAATGGAACTCGCGGACGTACACGGCATTGGGTGCGTTGGACTTTCAAACACGAATCACTGGATGCGCGGCGGTGCATACGCACTACAGGCAGCGGAATCCGGATATATCGGAATATGCTGGACGAATACGACTCGACTCATGCCACCGTGGGGTTCCGCGGAAAAAAAGATCGGGAATAATCCGATGGCAATTGGCGTGCCACGAAAAGAGGGTCATATCTTACTCGATATGGCAATGAGCCAATACTCAAACGGAAAATTAGAAGTGTTGAAGCTGCAAGGAAAAGAACTGCCCCTACCGGGCGGATACGACTCTAATGGAGTGTTAACAGTAGACCCTGGTGATATTCTTGATTCAGAAAGACCACTTCCTATCGGCTACTGGAAGGGTTCCGGGTTAGCTTTAGTCCTCGACATGATGGCATCCGTTATATCAGGTGGACAAGCCACATACGAAATTGCGAATCAAGCATCCGAATATGCCGTTTCTCAGGTGTACATCGCGATGAACGCCACAGGCATGATGGGCGAAGAAATGTTGAACGAGACGGTGGCAGCGATTATTGATGATTTCCATACATCAACACCTTTGGATGAAAATGAAAGTGTGAGGTATCCGGGGGAAGGCATGCTGCGTATACGGCAGGAAAGTCTTGAAAAGGGTGTCCTCGTAGATGAAGCGCAATGGCAGGAATTGCTGGAAATAAAATAAAGACATGGCAGGATAAATAATAGCCTTGTCCTACGCCGTTTCCAAAACTTACCATTCAAAAATAGGCTTGCACTCTTTTTGCATCAGCATATAATACATTTTAACACGAAATTTACAATGTTCTACATTATAGTAACGTCTACAATTAAATAGACACTAAGGAGTTGGCGAGGTAAGGATACCTCGCCAGCGGAAACCCTGAAGTATCAAATTGTATTGTGTCCACATGTTTTTGGGCTTTACTATAAACACCAATTGAACTGGGAGAAAACTCATGACCTTACGGGCAGGGATTGTTGGTTGTGGCGGGATCAGCCGAAGTCACGCAGGAGCGCACGCGAACTTGGAAGGAGTGGATCTCGTTGCGATGTGCGATATAAACCGCGATGCACTCAACAGTCGTGCCGATGAATACAATGTTTCAAATCGATACACCGACTACAAGGAGATGTTCGCCTGCGAATCACTCGATATTGTGAGTGTATGTACACACGCGCCGTTACACGCACCAATCGCGATTGCCGCTGCACAAGCAGGCATCAATGTTTTATCTGAAAAACCGTTGTCCGTCGATTTAGAAACAGCAGACAAGATGTTCAACGCGTGTCAGGAAGCAGGCGTACATTTGGCAGTCAGCCATCAATTTCGATTTACACCTCTTTTTCGGCATGCGAAATCTCTGATTGATGCGGGCAAAATCGGGGAACTTCGCTCAATACGTGAGGTTGGCAAGGGACGTGAAGCAGGATTCGAGTTAATGGAGATGGGTGTTCACTATTTTGACGAGATGGATTTCTTCTTGGACGGTATTTCTTGGATCCAAGCGCACATCACATATCAGGGACACGATGTGACGGAGGCGGACATTATGCACAGCAGCGAGTTGTGCAAAACCGACCGACGTGATAACGGTATGGTCGCAGGGGATACAATGCTCGTCCATATCGGGGGTGGGAACAAGGCATACGGTATTATGGAACTCTACTGCCGCGAACCCAGACACGGTTGGATGATGGGACCGCATCTCCTTGGATCAGAAGGACAACTGATGATAAAACCGAATCCAGAGACGGGTATAGACGAAATGTGGTACTGTCCCTTCGATGTCTCGTTTGCGGCACATACCCCTGACTGGGAGCGCATAGAACTTGACGCATCAGCGTTCCAAATCTCTGGAAAAGCGTGGGAGTCTCGACACACCATCTGGAGTGCCAAAAATATGCGAGACGCAATTCTTAACGAAAATCAACCAGAACTCGGCGGACGCAACGCGCTCATGTCGCTTGAGTGCGTGAGTGCCACCTACGTTTCTCATTTTAGTGGGACAAAGGTGCAGCTGCCGTTAGAGGAGCGGAGCCACCCGCTTGTAAAACGTCTTAACACAGGAGCAAATAACTAAATGAAACTTGCATTCTTTAATGATCACCAACTCGGCGTAATAACAGAAGATGGGATTGTTGACATCAACGATGCCCTCAGCGGTGTCTCCTACCATACACCGCAAGAACTGATACGCATGGTGATTGAGGATTTTGATAATCTACGCCCGAAAATAGAAGACACAGCTGAAAATGGCTCTGCCATTGCTTTAGACAGCGTTAGTCTCAAAGCACCTGTCCCGCGCCCAGGTCAACTCGTCTGTCTCGCGGGCAATTACATTGAGCCGGATAGTCCGTCTCGTGGTGAGTTCAACGCCTTCTTGAAATCCCCAACCGGCATCATTAACACAAAGGATACGGTTGAACTCCCAGAAGCAGATGTAACGGTGTTTCACTTTGAACCGGAATTAGCGATAGTTATTGGCAAACCAGCAAAACATCTCTCCGAAGAGAATGCGTTAGACTGCGTATTCGGTTATACGCAATTCATCGATGTCTCCGCACGGGGGTTGCCTGGTGGTTTCTTTTTGGGGAAAAGCTGGCATACTTTCGCGCCGATGGGACCAGCAATCGTGACTGCTGACGAAGTAGGGGATGCAAACGCGCTTGGTGTGCAACTCTGGATCAACGACGGTTTGCAACATGACTTCTCAACGAATTCTATGGCACGCTTCATTCCTGAATTGCTTGCAGAGGTAACGAATGTTGTATCGCTGGAGCCGGGCGATGTTGTATCGACAGGGACACATCATGAAGCCCTCACTGCAGTTGGCGATGGAGATACAGTAAGACTATCAGTAGAAGGTTTCGGTCCCGATTTAGCAGTTGCTGTCCGCGACCCGTTAAAACGGACAACTTGGCGCGGTTAGGATATCTATACAGGAAGCTTCTACCTGCAAGTCATGGAAAAAAGTATTGACAACTGTATCAACTTATGTGTATAATATTTTAAGGTACAACTTAGAGGCTTCCTCTAATCCACGAAATCCTATTTTTAAAGTAAGTTTTGGCTAATAAACTACGCCACTTTCAACAGCAAGATTTGGCGCGGTCCGGAATGAGAACCTTTCTGACGATAAGGAGACTGAATTAATGAAAAAACCCAGAAACATAGCCGTGCTGGCTGTCCTCACGATTGTGTGCGCGTGGATAGCAGGCTGTGCTGGCTGTAATCCTGAACCGTTACCCTCCGGAATGAGCCCCACACAGGGACCCGAGACCGGCGGAACAACTGTCCAGATTACCGGCGAAAAATTTGATATGAAAAACGGCGTAACTGTGACGTTCGGTGGGAAAAATGCCCAAAGCGTAACGGTCCCGAGCGAAATGCAAATCACAGCAGTGACTCCCGGCGGCATGGCGGGGCAATCCGTGTCCGTTGTCGTTACCAACAAGGGGAAACCTGAAGTCCCTGCCACACTCTCACAGCAATTTACCTACACCGATGCGACCCCACCAACTGTGACAATGAACGAACCTGTCGATGGAACAGTTATTTCTGAATACGAAAATTCGCTAAATGTGATGAATAGCGTGTCGGTATCGTTCAGTGAACCGATCGACAGCAACAGCGTTTCTGTGGACGTAGCGGTTACCAAAACGGATGATTCGATGAGCGAACCGATGAACGCGACCTTGTCAGGTACAGTTACGGGAAGCGGCGATTCTGTAACGTTTACATCCGACATGCCGATGCGTGCGGGTCGTATGTATACTGTTACCGTCTCTGGTGCTGCTGACATGGCAGGTAATATGCTTGAAAACTCGCACAGTTTCAGTTTTAGTATAACCAGTCCAGAAGTGCTTTACAAATACCACGTTCGGGAAGAAGATATTCAGGAAGATAACGGTGAAGCCGCTCTCAAGCGTATCGCTGCGCGTCCTGAGATTTTCGATAATGCGGAGATGTGGGAACGGTTAGTTACTGCAAATCAGGATGCCTACATTTTTGATCGGCAAAGACTGGTAGCGGGACAACTGTTAATAATTCCGCGCGGGCGCGCCTGGGGCGACAAGTAAGCAAATTTTTAACGAAGATTGAAAAGCCGTGTACCTGTTACACGGCTTTTTTTATTTTTTCCAATACGACGAACCATTAGAGGAAGTTATGTTTGGTCCACAAAGAGATTTTAAGAACCGTATCGCCGAATATCAAAGTAATTTGATAGGCATTAAACACCTTCACCGTTTGTCACCAATGCGTCCCAAACCGAACCAACCAATTACCCTCCACGTAACAACATCTGGTGGTATTGCTTATGACTCAATTCACTGTTGGATGAAAACAAACGATGAGGAAACGGCATTTGAACTCGTCCAGAGTGAATCGGTATGGAATGCCCTTGAATGGCGATATGTGAAACACTGGCAGGGCCAAATTCCACCGCAACCAAGTGGAACAACGGTTCGCTATAAGATTGGGGGACGCGTTGTGGATTCAGATAGCTTAACAGAGGGTTTTGACTCACAAGCGTCATCAAAATGGATCTTTGCGGATAATCAAGCGCGTGTGCTGCCGGAAGCGACAGAATTTGCCATCTCAATAGACGATTACGATACACCGACGTGGGTCCGCGATGCCGTCATCTACCACATTTTTCTGGATCGATTCTATCCCGGAGACGGCGTTCTGTGGAAAAAACCGACGAACCTTTCCGGTTTTTTTGGTGGTACAATTCGTGGTGCAATTCAGAAACTTGACTATATTCAATCGCTTGGCTGTAATGCTGTATGGCTTTCACCACTTTTCGCAAGCCCTACCCACCACGGCTATGATGCAACAGACTATTACACCGTTGAACCTCGATTTGGTACAAACGCAGATCTGAAAGAACTCATTGAAGAAGCACATCAGCGCGGCATACGCGTTATTCTTGATTTTGTCGCCAATCACTGGTCAAACCACCACCCGACATTTCAGGAGGCACAAAGCGATCCTGATAGCGAGTATCGTGAATGGTACACGTGGCAGCGGTGGCCAGACGAATATACAAGTTTCTTCGGCGTGAAGGGAATGCCACAACTGAATTTAAAACACAAACCAGCAAGCGATTATTTGCTGGAATGCGCTCAGTACTGGTTAGGCAATGGTGTCGATGGCTACCGGCTTGATTACGCCCCAGGACCACCCCATACGTTCTGGGCAGATTTCCGTCATGCTTGCAAAATAGTAAATCCTGATGCCTTTTTGTTCGGAGAAGTCGTCAGTCATTCAGAAGTGATAGCGTCTTACGTCCCACATTTTGATGGGTGCCTTGACTTTTTGCTTGCAGATGGACTTCGGAGGACTTTTGCTCTTGGGACTTCAACGCTATTAGAATTCGAGGCGTTTTTAGCGGCACATGAGACTTACTTTCCCAAAGGTTTTTCACTTCCAGCGTTTTTAGACAACCATGACATGACGCGTATTCTCTATCTGGCGAGGGAAGATAAGGCGAAGGTTCGGTTGACGGCTCTGGTGCTGTTTACACTTTCAGCACCACCTGTAATTTATAACGGAACTGAGGTAGGCGTCTCACAAAGGAATCCGCTTGGACGTTTCGAGGAGGCACGACTTCCAATGCCGTGGGGAGATGAAGCAGATAAAGACTTACTCGCTTATTTCCAACGCTTGGGGGAATTGCGGAGGCAGTTTTCAGTGCTTACTTCAGGGAGGCGAGAGGTAGTTCATCTGAACGCGCAAGAAGGAACTTATGCTTATATTCAAACTTCGGAAGCCGGGACTGTCTTGATTGCCTTGAATACAAGCAAGCGTTCTCAAACGATTGATGTTCCAATTCTGTCGTTAAAAAGTTCTGCGAAAGACCTACTTAATGGACATCACGTGACGGTATCAGAGGATTCTATAAGAATTTCGCTTCCAGCACAAAGTGGTGCATTTATTGGCTAAGACGTGAAAAAAAGAAAGGGACCAGCAACCATAGAATACGGTTATTGGTCCCTTCTTAGAAGTGTTCCGAATGTGACTGTGACTACTGGCCATTGCCGTTCGCACCATTGCCACCATTGCCACCATTGCCACCATTAGCCATACCACCATTGCCAGCATCGGCTTCAGGCATCGTACCAGCATCAGCTTCAGGCATAGCATCAGCTTCGGTTTCAGGCATAGCATCAGGCATAGCATCAGCATCAGGCATAGCATCAGCTTCAGGCATCGTATCCATCATGCTGCCCGGTGAGAGCGAGATGAAGACGCTGTCATTAGGGGCTTTGACGTGACAACCGTGACATCCAGTACTTCCTTCCAAGCTGCCGCCGCCATGCGGTGCGAATGCCCCGTCTGCCGACATACGCTGATACTGGGCATACATCCAACCGTTGTGGTCGGCATACATTGGATCAGCGGTTTTCATCATCGTTGCGACTGTCATGATAAACGTGTTAGTGTCATCCATGATTTCTTTGACAACGACAGTTCCAGCGGGGTACGCTGATCCTTCTTTGTTCGCCATGACACCAATATCGTTGACATAGATGGTGCGAGCAGCCGTCATACCGTGAGCCGTACCGCTTCCTATCGGTCCTGGAAGCCCGACATTCGCCCACGACTTGTGCGCTGTCATGTCCACCATCATGTCTTTCATCATATCCATCATGTCATCAGCAGTCGTCGTGTCATCAGCAGGCATTGTGTCCTCGGTATCCATCATGTCGTGGATAACCGGATCCAAACCTGGCAGTTGTCTGTCACAGGATACGAAGGTGACACAGGCAATCAAAATTGCTATTAAAGCAATTTGAAATTTTAGCATTTTTAATGCTCCTTATTCTGTATTTATTATGTGAAAAGATAACGAAGAGTTGCGGGCTTTATGCGACAAAGCCTATCCACTTCATTGTGTCCCTCTTCGAATTTATATTAACACAACTTCATTAAAAGATTATACAACACTTTCTTTTTGATTTCAAAAGAAATATGCAAAATAAAAGGTCGCTGTCTGGTGATTTCTTAGAAAAAACTGGCTGATAAAAAAAGGACCAGCAACCACAAAATGTTGTTACTGGTCCGTTCTTAGAGGTGTTACGGATAGGACTATTGGCCATTGCCGCCCATGCCGCCATTGCCATTGCCGCCCATGCCGCCGTTACCGTTAGCCATACCGCCATTGCCATTAGCCATGCCGCCCATATCAGGATCCGTCATATCAGGATCCGTCATATCAGGATCCGTCATACCAGGATCCGTCATACCAGGATCCGTCATACCAGGATCCGTCATACCAGGATCCGTCATATCAGGATCCGTCATACCAGGATCCGTCATACCAGGATCCGTCATACCAGGATCCGTCATACCAGGATCCGTCATACCAGGATCCGTCATGTCATAACCTGGCATTTTTTCCGAATCACTGTCCATCATACCGTCGGTAGCTGTATCTAATACCGGTGCTGCTCTTTCACAGGACACAAAGGCAAGACAGCAGACCATAATAGCAATTAAAATCATCTGAAACTTTAGCATTGTTAGTGCTCCTTATTCTATATTCCAGAGTAGGAAATTACGGAAGAGTTGCATATCTCTTGGTGAGGTTCTAAAACGATAAAACTCGTTCACTTTAGAGTGCTACTCTTCAAATTCATGTACCATAACCTAAGTTGCTACCTAAGCAAAACAACTTATTCAATCATGTTAATCGCATTCCATCAATTTTATACCTTGATATAGGTAATTTTATGCGTCAACACGGTTTGATTATACTTTACCCTCACTTAGAAGTCAAATTAAATCTATGTAAGGGTGCCAAATATGCTTGAAAAAATATAATTTACCTAAGTTGCCGTTTTATACCAAATTCACCAGAAGTTGTAGAAGTAGATTTTCGTATGATTTTCAAGCAATGACCTCTGAACATCTGTAATTTTTTAGATGACAACTTGGGTTATCATACAATTATAGTAGATTTTACTATATTTCGCTTTAATTTTCAAGAAAAAATACGAAGAAGTACTATCTGGCAATTACCTCTATGGATTAGTTTTTAGGATTTCCGAACGAATTTTTAGAATATAGGGGTGGTTAGGTGCCTTGACAAAGGCATTTTCAATTTCACGCTGCGCATCTGAGGTGCGATTGAGACGGTAATAAACAAGGGCAAGTGTGGCATGGTGCACTGGCTGCCCATCACTTTTAACAGCAGCTTCAGCAAAAGAAAGTGCTTCAGTAAGCTTCCGATTCTCCGACGCAAGTAAAGATGCTAAGGCATCTTTTGGAAATGGAACATCTGGCGCGAGTTGGATTGCTCGACGGAAATCGGTCTCTGCCATATCGGAGGCATCCTGTTTCTGATAAATTTTTCCACGCCACAAATATCCAGGTGCCCATGTAGGTTCGTGTTGTATTCCCATAGTCAATGTCTGCCCAGCAGCGTCCAGATCTCCCAAACGCTCATGCAGATTTGCGAGCTGCACGTAGGTATCCATGAAATCTGGTTCGTGTTGGATGAGTGTGAGATAGTGGGATGCAGCCGTTATTTGATTTCCGAGTTTTTCTTCAATCATACCGAGATGAAGAAGTGCTTGACGCGAAGTAGGTTCTATCGTGAGTACGCGTTGATATGATTGCTTGGCATCTGTTAATTCACCGAGTTGCATTTGAACGTAGGCGTAATCTTTCAATGCGGGGATAAAGGTGTCATCCGTTTCGAGTGCCTTCTTCAAAGATGTTAAGGCGCGCTTCGACTGTCCATTTTCAATAAACCAATGTGCCTGACGGAGGTAACGTTCCGCCAATGATCGGCGGTAGCGGGTCTCGGAGGCTTCGGCTTTTTTGGTGTTTCCCATATCATAAAGGACGCCAGCGAGTGCCTTGTGAAATATTGGTTCGTTTGGAGCCTGGCGGATAGCACGTTCGTAAAAATATTGGGCAATAGCAAGCTGCCCACGTTTTACACCGACTTCGCCGCGTCCGAAAGCAGCGCTGGCAAGTGTCTCGTCTTGGGTGAGTGCTTCCCGAAAAACGGCATCGGCTTCGTCAATCCGGTTGAGTTTGAGAAGTATATGCCCAAGATTGTTATAGGCAGCAGTTGTGTCTGGGTGCAGTTGGACAGCAACGATATAGTATCTGCGCGCTTGCTCTAAGTTCCCGCGCTCGGTCTCAATCTGTCCCAAAGCGACATACCATGCCACTGGTGCGTCTTCACCGGCATCTTTAATCGCTTTCTGGAACCATGTATCGGCTTCATCAAGTTGCTTATTGCGGTGGTATGCGGCAGCAAGTTTGGCTTGCACCATAACTTGTAGACGCACCTTTGCGATATCGCTTTGCGGTTGCGTTGAGAGGAGTTGCAAAGCACGTTGGAAGGCAGCAATAGCGGTAGGATAGTCCTTCAGCTTCGCAGCAGCATCTCCCTCTCCAATGTATACAATCGGGAATTCAGGTGCCTCCTTGGCAAGAACTTGGTATAAACGAAGTGCATCGTGCCATTGCTCCGTTTGAAATGCACGCTGGGCATCTTTCAGCTGCTTCTGGAATACCTTCGGATACTTCGTTGCATTGTCGGGTAACGGATTTCCAAATGTTAATGCAGTGAACAGAAACAGAAGGATTCCAATGGAAAATAGTCTCCATTTCCACATTAGAAGGTTGCGTTGTGCTTCCTCATTTCTGACAAGGTGTAGATTGCCATAACCCTGCATCCGATTATTTCGTTTCACTTTCCTGCTCCAATGTTTTATCCAAGATATGCCAACTTTCTTTTTCCTTCCGCTCGATCAACCACGCTGCGAATTCAGCTTCCGCTTTCTCTTGCTGAATTCTGTCGATAATTTCCTCGCTGACCTCCTCATAGGTTTTTTGGCGCGCCGGATTGCTCTGAATGCGTTCGACGATCCGATATCCGTCTGGAATAGGGAGTGATGCGCTTAACTCAGAATCTTGCAACTCGGCTACAATAGCACCTAATGGTGTATCAACTTCAAGCGTTAAGACCTCAAACCTAACTGCTAATTGCGTTTTATATGCCTCACGTACTGCCTCAAATGTTGCGCCTTGCTGCAAACCGACATAGAGTTGCTGCATCATATCTTCGGTTGTCTGTTTTTCTACTTCCGAAGCATCCCCCGGTATAAAGATAAACAGCGAGTTAAAGGTGACCGTAGGCGGTACAACAAATTCGGTGCTGTTTGCATCATAGTATGACTTGGCTAAGGTTGCAATCTCTGCGCTATTGAGAGCATTGAAAAATATACGGCGGAAAAATTCATCGTAGACCAGCTGCTCATAAATCCATGTGTTCAGTATTTCCTCTTCCAACCTATGCTGCTCCAAAGCACGTTGGAACGCCGCACGCGAAATATATTTTCTGCGGATTTTGGCTATTTTTTCTCCTATCCGTGTGTCGCGGTCGGTAACAACAATGCCGAGCCGTTTAGATTCTTGCAAAACCAATTTTCGGTTGATGATAGTATCAAGTGCGGTACGTCTTTGGGTGATAGTCGGTGTTTCGGTAATAGAGGTCTGCATGATAGCAGCGATACCCAACTCACTCTCAAGCTCGCTGCGAGTAAGGGCATCCCCATTAACGACTGCAACAACAGCATCAATTAACATTTGTGCCTCTGGACTGCTAACGACGCAGATCAGAAGCAAAAAGGTGACGTACCGAACCATATTACCGCGGATTCCTCGGCGTTAGCCACTCTTCTTCAATGTGCAGACCGAGTCCTGGACCGTCATTCGGAGAAATATAGCTGTCTGTAGGGAGAGATTCGCCTTCAAACAGCTTTGTCTCCTCTAAAGGCACACCCGGCGGGACTCCGAGATAGTATTCTACCCAAGGCGTATTGGGCATAGCAGCAGAAAGATGGAGGCCAGATTGCCGGAGTCCGCCTCCGTGGAAGATAACGGTTAGACCCGCAGCATCTGCGAGATGACAGATTTTAACGCATTCTGTTATGCCACCCACCCAGAAAGTGTCGGGCTGCAGAATATCCAAGCATCGTCTTTCGATAATCTGTTGAAATGGGAAACGGGTATAGTGATGTTCGCCACTTGCCAAACTTACCCAATCGACAGCCTCTCTAACTTTCACTAAGCCATCAATGTCCTCGGGGATCAGAAACTCCTCGATCCACTTGAGACGATAGGGACGGAGGCGTTGTGCCAAACGAATGGTGTAATCAACATCGAAAGCCATATAGCAATCAAGCATGATTTCAACATCGTCCCCGACTGTGTCTCTGGTTTTCGCTACAAGTTTTTCGTTTTCCTTCAAGCCCCATTCACCGTCTACGGGTCCATAAGGACATGCCAACTTCACTGCCTTGAACCCGAGCTCCAATTGCCAATCGGTATCGTTGCCGGTGGCGTATGCGAAGAGTTTCTCACGTACAGGACCGCCGAGCAACTCATAGACGGGTTGGTTTTTAATTTTGCCGATTAGATCCCATAATGCGATGTCAACACCACTGATTGCACAACTGGCCAAGCCTTGCGAACCGTAAGGTTTGGACATACGAAACATCATATCCCAAATCTTTTCAACAGCGAAACAGCTTTCACCGATCAGCATCGGTGCGAAGTGTTCATCAATAATCGCCGCGACCGGTGTTCCAAAGGAGGTTTCGCCTATACCCCAAGTGCCGTCTTCAGCGGTAACCTTGACATAGACGGTACCCCACTTCGGCATCCAACTGGAACGGTAGCGTTTGTATCGTGGGTAACGCGACATGGGATTCGCAACTTCGGCGTGAACGTTCCATGCATCACGACGCGGTTGTGTGCGTTCGCCTTCACGCGATGGCACGCTAATTCGGACTGTATGTATGTCTTTTATTTTCATCTTTCGCTCCATTTAAGATTTTCAGCATGATACCACAACTCGGTGTTTAATTCAAATGTTCGCAATAGCCATCAGCTGTCAGCTGTCAGTGTTAATAGTTGTCAGCGGTCAGCTATCAGAGGTCAAAAGAATAGTTGTCAGTTGTCAGTTGTCAGTTGTCAGTTGTCAGTACGGTAAATCAGAATCAACGGTATTCATGCCTTATGGGCATGAAATCAACGGTATGAAGCCCGTATGGGCTTCCCCGGGGTATGAATGCCGTGTGACATTCCCCGTCTACGAAAAACCTTTCAGTTGTCAGTTAAGAGGGTTATAAGTTATAAATTGTCTGAATGCGCGTAAATCAACGTTACGTGCGCGTGTGGCACTTGCGGTCACTCGGCGAGGCTTTACACCGTAGACCTCACCTACCGTGGACAGGAAAAAACTAAATAGTCAGAGATAAAAGGGGTAAAATTTGTTTTAAAGGTTGATGTGGCGTATAATAGAGATGCACAACAAAATATGATTGCAGTCCCTTCGGAGGATATTGTGAAAATGGACGATTTTGATTCTCACACATACACACCGGTATATCCAGGACCCAATACAGACTTGCTGGAGGCACAGGCAAGAGTTTGCACGGGACCGCATCAGACGCGTCCGTTAGGTATAAGTCCTTCGGATTCACCACAACCAGAACCAATCCTTGAAGCTATTCTGAAATCCGTAGCAGGTGGACTGCCTGAAACGGAGACTGCTTCAGCAGCACAAATGGGAGCGTTTTTCGCGGCGATGACGCTTCGCGCTTATTTCCCAAAATCGACACAGTGGAGTCCGTCGGAAGAAGCAGCGTTTCAGAAATATAATTCGGCACTCAGAGAACAACTACCAGCTGAAGTCCAATACCTAATGAATCCCGATGTCGGCTATGCCCCGCGGAATCTGACAGAGGCAGTCGTTGTGAACGCCTTGGAAAAGATTTTACGGGCGAAACATTTAAGTTCCGTGGAAACTCGCGAGATGTGCGAAGCGATTCTCAGCGATGAGGTAAATCCTGCGTTTAAAGGTGCCGCCCTTATAGGACAACGGATGAACCGCGAAACCTACGAGGAGGTCCGAGGCTATCTTGATTCATTTTTCGGACCGGAAGCGGTACAACCGATTGACGTTGCATCGTTAACCCATTTTGGACAGCCTTACGATGGCGCAACACGTTATTTTCGTCCGACGCTTTTTGTGGCAGCGGTGCGCGCAGCACTGGGTGAAGCATCACTCCTTCATAGTGTGGATGCGATGCCACCAAAGAACGGCGTGACAGAAGAAGCTATCCTGAAGGCACTTGGGGCAAACACGCGCCTATCGCTTGCGCAAACCGCCTCGCTGATTACGGACACATCGATAGGATTCGGGTATATCAGCCAGCGAGAGTATTGCCCAGCGGCTTATGATTCGCGTGAATTGCGGGTGCATATCAAGAAACGTCCACCTTGGGCAGCAACCGAGAAGGCTCAACAGTTCTTTTCGGCGCGGGAAGCAAACTATATGGTGCTTGGCTATTACCACATCGGTTATGAGAAACCGCTCCTTCAATTGGCGTGGGAACGTGGAATGGATGCCGCTGTTGCTGTGAAGGGTGAAGAAGGAACAAGCCATTACGCGCTGCGTCTTGGAAAGCCGTCTACACACGATAGGATGGCAATTAACTACTCGCAGGGATTCCGCCGTGTGAACTCTTTTCGTGAAGACTTCGCGTTGGATATAGATCCAGAAACTTATGGATTTGACTACGCTCGGAGTCCTCGCCCAGAGGTTGTAAGCGCGGAGGCGTTTGCGGAAGCCGGTGTGGCAGCTCTATCTGGTGAAAAGGGACATATCTACGATAGAATCCTGCTGAACACAGCAATGGTTGACTATCTATTGGGAATCTGCCCTGAACCTGAGGATGCCCTTGCGCGTGCACAGTCTGTGATGGACAATGGACGCGCATTGAAACATTTACAGGCGTATATAGCAGTTAGCGGTCAGCCGTCAGCCGTCAGCGATCAGAAAAATAGCGATCAGTAGTCAGCTATCAGCGGTCAGTGGAAGAGATCCACCGCTTATCCAAAACCTCTTTTTCCGACAACTAAAAGCCGAAAGCCGAGAGCTAATTAAATGTAGCCTGTTGAGCCGTCTGGACGGATGGGGCAGGTACGTTGCCAGTGGATGTATTCGTTGTCTGTGATTGCTGCTTCGTTCACTTCTACACCCAAGCCGGGACGGTCGCGTAATTCCAGATAGCCGTCTTTTGGCAGATAGGGTTCGTCTACCCACGCGTTCCATTCCGTTTCGGTAGGCAGGAGATATTCCAATATCTTGAAGTTTGGAGTTGCGGCGGCGAAGTGAACATTAACAGCCGTTGCCAGCGGCCCCATCGGATTGTGTGGTGCGATACTCACATAGTGTGCCTCGGCAATTGCGGCGATCTTGCGCATTTCTAATAACCCACCACAGACACAGATGTCTGGCTGAATGATGTCAGCACCTTGTCCGGCAATGAGGTCGAGAAACTCAAAACGCGTATAGAGGGATTCCCCTGTAGCGAGTGGGACTTGCATCTGGGAACGTAGGCGCGACCATGCAGGCATGTGTTCAGGTCGGAGCGGCTCTTCGTAGAAATATGGATCGTAGGGCGCGAGGGCATTTGCGAGTTGTAGCGCGCGAATTGGCTCAAAGATTTTGGCGTGTGGATCGAAGGCGAACTCCCACTCCGAAGGTGTATTCTCTCGGATCTGCTCAAAATAGGTAGCGGCAGCATCACAGACGCGTCCCCACCGATCTGCGTCAGGATCAAGCTGGTAAGGACTGGTCTTGAACGCCGTGAATCCCCAATCTTCATGGAGTTTGTGTGCCTGATCGGCGGCTTCAATACCGTCTCTGCCACCGATGCCGCGGTAGATTCGGATGCGGTCGCGTGCATGTCCACCGAGGAGCATGTAGACAGGTAAGCCCGCGGCTTTTCCGCTGATGTCCCAAAGGGCATGATCAACAGCAGAAATGACAGCAAGACCGGCACCGCCCGGTGGGAAACGAAATTGCTGATGCAACTTCATCATGATATACTCAATCCGCCTCGGATCGTCGCCCTGAATCATCTCAAAGATATAGTCAGCAATCGGTTCAACAGAGAGATCGGGACCCGTGGAGTAAGCTTCACCCCAGCCGTAAAGTCCTTCGTCTGTCTCTACCTTGATGAGGCCGCGCGGACGGTTGCCAAAGCGCGCCATAAAGGTTTTGATAGCAGTGATTTTCATTTTTTTGCCTCTATTTGAATGGTTAACTGTTATTTACCATGAATGCGTCCGGAATGGTGATGCGGGTAGCCCTTCCTTGTTTACCAAATTGGGTTCAGCGGTTTGATGCCAACCGAATCGGACTGCGACCGGATTCGCGATGGTTTCGCTGGAAACGAGGATTGTATCACCATCAATTGCGGCTTTTGCTTCGACGAATTGCTTATCCTCACCGGCGATTTCAAACCATGTGAGTGGCATCTCATCTCGTGCCATCAGTCCGCTACCTACGTAGTCAAAACTGAGTCGGATTGTGTTCCCTTCCACTTCCATCGATTTGTAGTGCGGACCGGAATAGGTTACATCGTCTCTGCCGTAGGTCTTGGCAAGTGCCCACAACGCCAACCTTCTACCGACCTCCTGCTTGTTTCGAGGATGAATGTCCTTGAGGTTACCAATGTCCGTTGTCACAGCCATGCCGGTATGTGGGACAGATAACGTCGCCGCTTGTGCCTCCCAGATTTGTGGTAAAAATAATGGATTTGAAATCCACCCGCCGTAATCATATGGTGCCAGTTGAACGAAATAGAAGGGAAAATCGCCTTGTCCCCAGGCCTCACGCCACCCGTTGATGAGTGCTTTCATCTTCTCGTGGTAGAGCATACCGTCTTGAAGGTTCGATTCACCTTGATACCAGAGTGCGCCACGTATAGCGTAAGGCACAAGTGGGTGCACCATACCGTTGTAAAGCCCGGTTGGCCTTGCTTGATGCCTTAAGGGGTGTCTATTCTCAGGTATTTGCGTAAGGCGAGCGTCTGTTTTTAATGCCTCCCGTGTCTCCGCTATCCACGCTTCAATTTCTCTCATTTTTTTGGGCAGTTGCTGGCGATAGTTGGCGTTTGCCTCTTGAATCTCTTTAGATATGGATTCAAGAGAAGGAATGTCGTCAAAACCGACTGGTGGGGTCCAGGGTTCAATACGGGTGCCACCCCACGAAGTATTGATCAATCCGATGGGTACATTAAGATTTTTATAAAGTTTTCGTCCAAAATAGTAAGCGACAGCGGAAAAATTTTCTATCGTTTCAGGATTGGTTTCGGACCAGTCTGCTTCTACATCATCTTGAAGCAGCCCCGACGGTACTCTCGGCACATAGAACAGTCGAATATTCGGATAGTTCGCTGCGGCGATCTCCGCCTCACTGTCTTTTGAGGCACTTACAGACCACTGCATGTTTGATTGTCCAGAACAAACCCAAACTTCGCCGAAAAAGATGTTCGTGAGTTCAAGGGTGTTACTTCCCTTGATCTTGAGTGTATAGGGACCGCCTGCGGACATCGCGGGGAGTTTGATTTGCCAGTTGCCTTCCGCATCAGCAACTACTGTTGTTGAGAAGACGGATTCGGCATCTTCGCTCTCGGTGCTAAGGGTTATCGTGATTTCTTCGCCTGCGGATGCCCAACCCCAGATAGGAGCTTGCATGTCGCGTTGCAACACCATGTTACTGCCGATGATGTGTGGCAATGTAACCTCAGCATGTACGAGAGTTTGTGTAAAAAATAATAGGAAACCGATAAGAAATAGGGTAAATCGCTTCATGTGGTCGCTCCTTAAATTAGAGTTGTAGCCTTTTTAGATTCAATCTATGAATCCGTTAGAGATGCGTTCGGAATTCCAACAGTCTGTTTTTACTTCCGAATTAACATCTTCCGCGTTGAAGTGAAATCACCGACAGGGGGAGTATAATATACTTGCCAGAAGTAGTCAATTCAAAAACAACGCTGCACTTTACTGACTGCCAACTGCTGACCGCTAACAGCAACCTCCCTATCCTAATTGGGACAAACACCAATCCCAGAAATCTGCGTCAGCCGCGATAATGTACGATTCAGACAACGGAAAACCTAATGCTCTGACCTCGAAAAATAAGATTGACATGCTATTACGAATAGAGATACAATATTGATATGCCATATTATGAACTGGAGGGACAATCATTTTTGGACGCATCTTCAGTCGGGTTATTGCCTTTCACGCCGTTGATGCGTCCACCTGTGGGTATGACTGCGGCGACGTGGATTGAAAGATGTGTAGAGACAACGCGGTCTGTGTCCGTAGATAGTCAAACGCGTGGGACGTTGTTGTTTGCGCTATCCCTCTTAGGAAGTTTAGCGCATAATCCTGAGTATTTTGAGCAATTAATATCGGAGGAAATCATGCGAGAGTCTCCTTTTTATGATCGCGTCGTGCAACGCGGCATTGAACAAGGCATTGAACAAGGGGTCGCGCGTGGGGCGCGTGAAGCTTCTATCGGAAGCATTCTCAGGGTGCTTACGGCTCGATTCCCGCAGCACAACCCACAACCTGTCAAACAGGCTCTTGATACGATCCTAGACCTCGACAGGTTGTCAGAACTCGTTCAAACGGCTGCACTCACGCCGAGTTTTGAAGCGTTCTTACAGACCCTGGATGTATAAGGCATTTTATGGTCGGTGAGACCCAGTTTGCCTGTCAATCAAGCCTTGTGGAAGTGTCACAATTAGAAGAAAGTTATCGTAAGAAATAGGTGTTTGAATTGCATAAACTTATTTTTTCCTTAAAGATCACATTGCTAAAGTAATCGCTTTAGCAAGAATGCATTAGTTTCCATTTTCATTCTCTTGAAGGCGTTCGGCGAGGTAACTGTTGCGTTCCATTACTTGATTGTTGCGGATACAGATACCGAGTGCGCGCTTGGTCCCAACTATCACGACGCGTTCCTTTGCACGAGTGATGCCGGTGTAGAGGAGATTTCGTTGTAGCATGAGATAGTGTTGTGTATGTAAAGGAATAACAACAGCGGGATACTCGCTGCCCTGCGCTTTGTGGATAGTCGTGGCATACGCTAAGACGAGTTCCCCTAAATCTGCTGTATCGTAAGCGACCTGTTTATCAGGGAACTGGATGCGGACCTTTTTGTCGATATGATCAATGGCGACGACTCTCCCAATATCGCCGTTAAACACGTCATAGTCGTAGTTGTTGCGGACCTGCATCACCTTATCGCCGATGCGGAAGCCACCTGCGGTGCGAGAGCGACCAGACGGCTGCAAGGTTTGCCTGTTAGGACGAGGTCCGAAGCGTGCTTTTTCTAATGGGTGGGCTACTGGTGCAGTGTATTCCACGTTCAATACTTCTTGTAGGCGTTTGTTGAGATTTTCTGTGCCGAGTGCTCCACGCCGCATCGGACATAGGAGTTGGATGTCATCTATGGCGTGGTAATCGTAGTGTTGAGGTAGCCGGTCAGCGATGAGAGAACATATTAATTCGACAACTTCTTCGGGGTCCTCCTCTTCTATAAAGAAGAAGTTCCGATCTGCGTCGCCAGTGAGTTCCGGGAAATCGCCCTTGTTAATACGATGGGCGTTCATGACGATCATGCTCTCCTGCGCCTGCCGGAATATTTCAGTCAACTTGATGACAGGGATTCTCTGCGAATCAATGAGCGATTTGAGGACATTCCCCGCACCGACAGAGGGTAACTGATCAACATCACCAATGAGAACAAGCGTTGTCGTCGGACGGATCGCTTGCATCAGCCGGTTCATCAGAACGAGATCTACCATAGAGGTTTCGTCAACGATGACGATATCTGTGTCTAATGGGTTCTGCCGATTTCGTTTAAAGGCATTGATTTGTGGTGAAAATTCGAGCAGCCGATGAATGGTTTTGGCTTCACCGCCGGTTGTTTCACTGAGGCGTTTCGCGGCGCGTCCGGTGGGTGCTGTTAAGGTAATGTGTCTGCCTTGTGATTCAAACAGGCGAATCATACCAACAGTCGTCGTCGTTTTACCGGTGCCGGGTCCGCCGGTGAGTATCATTGTACGCGCCGTCATCGCGGTATGGATCGCCTCGCGTTGCTGGAACGCGAAACGGATGCCCATCTCCTGTTCCAACTGCGTGAGGACCGTATCACTGATAGATGCGGACGGGGTTGCCTCTGCGTGATTATGGTCATGCCCTTCGTTAGATAGGAGTCTCAAAAACTGGTTCGCGACACCTAATTCGGCGTAGTAAAAGGGTGCGAGATAGATGGCTGAATGGTTGTTGGTTGTTGGTTGTTGGTTGTTAGCTGAGAGAGGGGTTTGATGGACATCGGGAAGTTCTTGCTGATTGCTGACGGCTGATTGCTGATTATCAATTTCATAGCCGCTTCGCGTCTCACTTACGGCGACCTGTTCATTGGTGTGCAACAGGTCAGTGAAATTGGGGACCATCACTTCGCCTGTTTCAATTAGGGAATGAACACCTTCCTCAATGGCTTCTGGTTCTTGTTCAAGCATGGCTTGGCATGCCTCAACAAGTTCATTATGGTGCTGAAAGACGTGCCCTTCATCAGCCTTTTGGCTCAGCACGTATTTAATCCCTGCTTGTACCCTGTGCGGTGCGTCTTTATCTATGCCGAGTTTCTGTGCGATTGTGTCGGCTGTTACAAATCCGATGCCGTAAATATCATCGGCGAGACGATACGGATTCTCTGTGACAACGGCAATCGCATCGTTTTCATAAGTCTTGTAAATCTTTGCGGCGTGCGTTGTGCTGACATCATGTGACTGGAGGAAAAGCATAACGTTCTTAATCTCACGCTGCGCTTCCCACGCCTCCTTGATGATCTTCACGCGATGCCGCCCGATGCCGGGGATACGTGCTAACTTTTCAGGTGCGTGCTCAATAATGTCCATGGTATCCATGCCGAATTTGTGAACGATGCGGGTCGCCATTTTCGGACCGATACCCTTAATCAATCCTGAGCCGAGGTATTTTCTTAATCCGACTACATTTGCGGGCAGAATGGTTTCATACTTCTCAATTTGGAACTGTCTGCCATATTTGGCGTTGTCTACCCATCCGCCTTGAAGGAGTAGACTCTCGCCTGGGTTGACAGATGCCAGATTACCAACGACAGTGATGAGTTCAGAATGGTCTCGCGCGGAAAGCCGCCCGACTGTGTAGCCGGTATCAGGGTTCTCATAGACGATGCGTTCAAGTATACCCTGTAGCGTTTCCATTTTTTAACTGACCCTAACGGGGCTGTCAGGACGCATTGGCACTGGACGGCAATTTTCAATAATCCGCCTTTCGCCTTTGGCTACAGGCTGCCGTCTCAGGCTAAGTTTTTAAGACCATAAACAGAACGAACAATTAAAGTCTAATCAACTTCTGTCATCAATTTCCGAAAAGCGTTGAGTTGGGGTGGAATGGTATAAGGTTTATCGGTTTTATCCTGCAGTGCCTCAACAGTTTTGAGTCCATTACCAGTAATAGCGAGAACTGTCGATTCATCCCGCCCAATGTGTCCACTGTCTATCAATTTTTTCGCGGCAGCGAGCGTAACGCCGCCAGCAGTTTCGGTGAAAATACCTTCTGTAGCAGCAAGGAGCTTGATCGCTTCTACGATCTCACCATCGGTGGCGTGTTCGCCGACCCCGCCAGAGTTCCGGACTGTATCAACAGCATAAATACCATCTGCGGGATTTCCAATAGCAAGGGATTTAGCGATTGTGTCGGGTCTGACAGGCTTTACAAAATCGCCATTCTCTTTGTATGTATTGACTATGGGACCACAACCTTCCGCTTGGGCGACGTGGATTTTGGTGTTCATGTTATCTATTAAACCCAGAGTGTGGAATTCTTTTAGTGCTTTTCCAATCTTTGTGATGAGAGAACCACCAGCGGCAGGTGCGACGATATGTGCGGGTGCTTTCCAACCGAGCTGTTCAATCAGTTCAAAACAGAGGGTTTTTGAACCTTCAGCATAGAAGGGACGGATGTTGATGTTAACAAATGCCCAGGGATAAACACCGCCAATTTCGCTGCAGAGTCGGTTGACATCATCATAAGTCCCGGTGATGCCTACGACTGTGGGACCATAAACGAGAGATGCGACGACTTTGCCGACCTCAAGGTCTGCTGGGATAAAGAGGAAACAATTCAATTTCGCAATAGCGGCGTGTGCGGCAACAGCGTTGGCGAGATTGCCAGTGGACGCACAGGAAACGGTGTCGAAATCGAATTCCTTCGCTTTGCTCAAGGCGACTGCAACAACCCGATCTTTGAAGGAAAAGGTCGGATGGCAGACGGTGTCATCTTTGATATAGATCTCTTTGACTCCGAGGGCGTCTGCGAGATTTTTAGCGCGAATGAGAGGCGTGAACCCGGTGTGCTCACCATCAGTCGGTTCACCGTCTATCGGCAGGAGATCTGCATAGCGCCACATGCTTTCGGGCCCGTTTTCTATTGAACGCCTTGAGATAGATTTTTGTATCACTTCATAATCATAGTCCACTTCCAGTGGCCCGAAACAGAACTCGCAAACGTGAAGGGGTTCCTTGGGATATTTCTCACCACATTCGCGGCATTTGAGGCCTAATACTTTTTCCATTATTTTCTTCCTTTGAGTTTCACGTCGATTTTTCCGTTATGACAATCAACTCATGTCTTTCCCTATTATATTCGGAGTCGAGCTGCTGATCAAAAGAATCAGGCTCTCAATGTATTTAACTCCGATAAAACAATCAAATTGTTAATTGAATGTTAAATTCATTTTTTCCCGGTTGCAATGTGAGGCGAATAAAAAGTAGGTGTTCGCCTACCCATCTGACATTGTCGGCGTTAGATTCCGTTAACTGTAAGCCATCGTGGTCGCCCCATACTGTTATCCCATAGGGCATTGCCCTTGTCGATTCTACCGTGATAGTGATGTGTAATTTTGTACGCTGTCGAGTTGGCGAAAAGCCTGTGAGTGTAGGTTTTTGCGTTACAAACTGCGACACCTGTTCGCCAGTATAATTTTTAATTTCAACGGGCTCCATCGCCCCTTCAACGAAGGTTAATTCGCATGCTGCGTCGTAATAGAACATTCTTAACGCCGACTTCGGAGAGGCAGTTTCGCCCTGCGTTGCTGGAACTGTTTCCACAATAGTTGTTGGTTCGGTTCGCTTGCAATGCGTTATATAATTGTCAACTATTTCAGAGAGCAATAGGGGTTTAGTAGTTTCGCTGCCAACGACGTGAGCGAAGTACGCATCCAACCGTTCCAATCCCTCTTGTCCAAGCTGCACCGCGGTAAAAGGATTAATGTGCTCTATATAACCGAGCCAACGATTCCATGAAGTGCTTTCTACGTAGACATCGTAATGCTGCTTTGCGGTCTCGTTTAAGAGGGCGGCCCGGAGATTATGAACATCTTCAGCGAAGTGACCAGCAGTATAATATGGGATACCAACTATTTTTTTAAATGGCTCATCAACGTTTTTATCAGTATCACTTCGCGTTACAATAGGACCAATGGACGTTGAAGCCTCTAACGGATAAAAGCACCCAAAGCCGCCCGGGTCGAGTTCCGCTTTGGATGCTCCAGTATCTGCCTCATCACTATTTTCTTCGTTCCAGTGATAACCCCAAAGTCCTCGGAATCCAGTCTGTTCAAGTGCATCGAGAAAAACATTGTTCTTGAACACTGCACCCGCGACATCTGGTTCTGCCCAAGGTATCGCGCGTTTGAATCTCTCACATTCTCTGGTTATATATTCCGGTAGTTTCTCTCGCATCGTAACAAGATGCGATGCCATAGCTTCTGTACTATTACCCGGGTTCGCCCTCTGTTCTGCCGCCCAATTGGTATCCCAGATTGGCTTGGTATCAAGCATCAGTAAAGGCGCATCACCGTTTTCTGTGTGCCACGTTGTAAGTAACTTAGCAATGAATTGGACAGACTTGGTGTCCGTCGCCCATGTTACCGGTATGCTGTGCTTGTGTGCAATCTCCGCGAGGAGCCGGACGCCTGCAAGCAGTTGTTCGCGGTCTTCGCCTATTGCTGTGCTTACCAATCCGTAATTCAACATTTTCTTGAATGGCTATCAACTGTCGGTTGCCTGTTGAAAAGCATCTCTGATACACATCAGAAGTCTCTGACCGAAAGCTGATAACCGAAAATTAACAACTCACCTTTTGTCCCTTTCGTTGGTGTTTGTGTTTAACAACGTGGTACTACACCATTGCGCTACGCTAAAACAGAATCTATGAAGTTGCGATTCGGAGATTGCGCATAATAAACATCGTGAACACACGATCTGCCGGACTATTCTAAAAAGACGGTAACACCCATGTCTGCATACTTTTGACGGGTGCTGGGGTTGCCATTTCTAAAACAGACAGCGGTCGTTGTTCCTTCCAAAGCCCTCGCGACATATTCAACACAAGCGTCTACAGTTTGGAGTGCATGATTTGGATGGCTCTCAATACTGAACGTCAGATCGGCAGGACCGAAAGAGAGACAATCAACACCTGGCTTTGCGAGTTGTCGAGCATGTGTAACAGATTCAATGGATTCGATCTGCATCCAGAGAATACCGTTGGAGTTCCACCAATCAGCGTACTCAAGCCGTTCTTTGCCCTCGGAATTTACTCGGGGAGCACCACCCCAACTCCGTATACCCTGTTGCGGGTAGTAGAAAGCAGCAACTGCCTCATCTACCGTTTCATCTAATTCAGTCTGAGGCACCTCAATGCCCGAAGGCCCTAAATCAAGGTAGTTGCCGATGAGATATGTGTTTCGGGTATGCTTAATCCGAAAGTTGACGAAAATACCCAGCTCATTCGCCATATTACAGAAGTCGACAAGCCGATCCTCGTTGTATGGGGAGTGTTGGCTATCCACGGCGACAAAATCATAACCGCCTTCTTCGACTTTGGCGACGAGTGCGTCGGCAGATGCTGCCATAGAGACGTTAGCGCCATAGACGAGTTCTCCGTTATGTATCCGCTGTTTCAAATTTGCTGCTGACATATCATTCCTCGCTTTTTGGTGCATCCTGCAAGCCAAAATTTAGTATTAAATACTGTCTTCGGTGCCCTTGTATAATTCCGTTTTTCTACAACCTCAATAGCATAGCAAGATGCTATTCTCGAATCTTTATAATTATACTCCAAAAATCGTTTTGTGTCAACGGATTTATGCTTTGGGTATAGGGTCATTTAGTTTTAAGAGATAAGTTTACCCATGTGAAGGTTAACTGTGAATGGACGCCCGAATTTATCCGGGGTAGCACACTTTTCCCGAACAAGTTCGGGCGTCCGGATGTAAATTATTGGAAAACTAAATGCCCCTGGCTTTGGGTAGAAGCGGTCAGCAGTCAGCGGTCAGTGGTCAGCAGTCAACTTGTGTCAGTCAGTAACCCAAGTTGCGAAATGGGATTAATTTCAGAGTATTCAGAGTAAAACTTGGAAAGTTCAGATTTGAAAAGAGGCTATGAATCCTTGTCACAACTGGGTTTTTAGTGATTTTGGTGACAGGGTTTTTGAAAGTTACTCTGAAAATTTCGTGAAAAGATAGAAAGTTGGATAAATGGATAAATGGAAAGGAAAAAGATGAGGGGCAAGCGAGAGATTCCGTCTACAGCGGACAATCAGAATAATTAAAAAATGTTACACCAGTGTAACATTTTTAATAGGGCATTTATCGGCATAGAACCCAGTGGATACAAGGGGTCACGGATCTTTTTATTTTTCGGCGAGAAAAAAAAGAATTTAGCGAAAAGTGTAACATTTTTGATGAATGCCTACATATCTCAGAAAAACGTGAGAAACAAGATTGCTGTAGGTCACACCGGCTCCATGACAAAGCGAACCTCACTTCCATCCAGCACGAGGAAAATATCGAATTCCAACTCAGCCCCCAGTGACTGTTTCACAGTATCAAGTGCCTCCCTGACGAGTGGTGTAATTTTTGACGCGAGTTCCAATGGGGACAAATCCGTTACAAAGTCTAATTCTACTTCCAATCTGTGTTTCATCTGATAGCTCCAACTTCGCTGTCGTGGTCGTAGACATACTACCGCGGTAGATATTTTTGGTGTGCGCTGAGAGAAAACTGCATTCAATATGTTATACTATATAAACTATTATATATATAGTATACCACGTCTTGGATTCAAAGTCAAATTATTTTTTCGGGCAGTAATTCATTAAATTATGCTGATATTGTAACATACAAATGGACAAAAAATCAAATGAAAAATGAAAAATTTAGGGACGTTTGTGTTTAAAAGAACCGTGTCAAATGGGATATAATTACCGCAAATTCAATTTAAGACTTAACTTAGAATGGATTGACAGGATCAGATTTTCGGAGTATGATGTTGCGGGTGAGAAGGAATAAATTTGACGATGGAGAATTAATTACATGAGACCCTATGAATACCTTGAACACACAGCTGATATGGGCTTGTTGGTTAGAGGTAAGAACCTGTCTGAACTCTTGATGAATGCGGCACAAGGACTCTTTGAAACGATAGTGGTTGTGGATACTGTTGATGAGATGGAATCAATTGAAATCCACCTTACCGCTGAATCTGTGGAAGAGTTGTTTGTGGCGTGGTTGGATGAATTAATTTTTCGACACGAGACAGAGGAGATTTTCTTTAAGCGAGCAGATATCCATCGGTGCAGTGAAACAGAGATGTCCGCAGTGGTTTACGGCGAATCGGTAAATTTTGATAAACACGAGGTTTATACTGAAATTAAGAGTGTCACGTATCATCAACTGGAAGTTTTGCAAAAAACTGATGGAAGTTGGCGTGCCCAAGTGATTTTTGATCTTTGATATGCTACTACGGATAGAACTGATACATCGTGGTGTTTAAAAGGATATTAAGGAGGCTCCATGTACTGCCCATTAGGTAATCGCCGAGGACTAACCCTAAAAAGAATGGGATCGCACGTCGATAACTCTGGATACCACCGTGTCGGAGAATGATCCACTTTAACGTTAAGGCAATCAATAAAGGAATCCAGAGGTCGGACATTTCTTGGTTGCTCGCCATGACATAGCCGAGCGGATGTAACGGCAACCAGAAGAATTTTATCCGTAGGTAGGTGAGTACCATCATCACGGAAAAACCGATACCAATGAATATTACGCCGAGCCAGTCTGTGTCAAGTGGATACGTAATCCAGTTCGCCAACCGTCCGAAGTATTCTCGACCGTAACCGAGTGCCCACGGACCAAAGTAGCCAGAATCCGCACCGAATTGATAGTAGAGATGCAGTTGCACCCAGAAAGCGACAAATGCACCGAAGATAGTGGCAATAACAAGGGTTAAAAGCATCGTGCGTTGGTTAATATTGGCGAGTTCGGCGATTTTAAATGCCTCCAGTTGGTGAGGCATCTGCTGCGGACGGTAATCTCGATTGAAAAAACAGACGGAGAGGGCTGTTAAGTTCTGCGCACCGAGTCGGTGCGTTCCCAAGATCGTGTTTAAAATGTATCGCGGTGCTTGCCAATGATAAGCGTGGACAAATATGCCGGATTCTGCGCGGATACGCGTTGTTACCAACGGTGTTATGAGAAATAGGATGGCGAAAGTGAACGCGAGCCAAGGTGCCATACCCGCCTTGTAGAGAAGAAACGCAAACAACAAGATACCGAAGATAAAACCCCATACAGCAACTCGATACGGCATTGGTTCATCACTCTGTTCGCTCGGAGGCTCCCGCCCACGAGATGGCAAAACACTTCTTAAAACCGTTGCATAATGTCGCTTACCCGTCCAACCAAAGAAAAAACAGAGTCCCACAAAAGCACCAATCGTCTGCTCATTAAGATAGGGAAAACGAGGGATGCTACTCCACCCGACCGCTTTCGCTAAAGCGACTTCGTTCCGATAGAGAAAATAGAAAAGCGTTGTCGAAAAGAGGATATCCAAGGGCATAAGGAACATAAGCCCAATAGCAAATGGGTAGAAGGCAGTGATGATGGTGCCGTAGAGGCTGAACGGGGCTTCCTGAAACGTGAAGAAACGGCGCGTCACCGGAATGTGGGGAATTACAGGAAAGAGATGGCTCAATCCATTGAACAAGCTAATACTGGCGGCAATTGCGAAACCAATCCACATCCGCTTATTTCGGAAAAAACCTGACGCCGGATTCGTCATCACATATGGAAGCTGAATAATCGGGAAGGTGAGACGTTCACGCTGTGCCCACTGTCGACGAAGAATTGTGTTGAGACACATGAAAATGAATGCTATCACTGTAAACAATAATAACCACGCACCTACCACAGGTATCCAAACTTGTAAGTGGTGTGGACGATATAGGCTGGACTCTCCGAGATAGTACCCGCGGAGTGCGTCTCTGTCTGAAACAGTGAGCCACTGCGGTAGGTGATGCCAAAATAGGGTGCGCCACTCGTTCTCTTCTGTCGCGAACCAGAAACTATGTCCGAGGACAGACAGGATTGCTTGCAAAATATCGCATCCCGCAAGGGTCGTGGCGAAACTGAGTGTCACATAGAGAAGTAAGAGTTCGCCCTGTCCAAGAGCGAGATTACTGCTTAGCAGACGGATGATACCATTGATTAGCGTCACCGCAATTAGGATGAAAATGACATTAGAGAAGGGAACTACCCATGTTGGAAAGGTATAGCGCACCACTTCCATCTGGATGAGGAAATAGCAGTTGATTGGTGCGGCAATGGCAAAAATACATAGGACGCGCCATGTTAAGGCACGTTGTTGCGAGGGAGGAGTCAATGTTAATCTGCCTCTGTCAAAAGGGTTAGGGATAGACCTTAATTTTTTTCAGGGTTCACAGTGTCTATTATTCATTACTCCCATAGAGGAAACAGATAAGAGTCTGCTATAAAGTCTTAACGTCCTCTGGGCTCGCACCAATCGATAAGGACACATGTGCCCATTCTTCGTTTGAAAGCTGCTTTGTCAATTCCGACCAGATCAGATCATGTCTCTCACTTGCGAGTTTTCCATCGAATTTTCGACTGATAATAACGACATGAACAAGGTCATCAAAACCATCGGAGACATCAACAAGGTCGGTCAATTCACTAAAATATCCAGATTTAAGAGAATCGTAAATTTTTTGTTTTAATGTTTTTGATGCCATGTGTAATTCCTCCTTAGATGTTATTATCTATCCAATGTATAACTTTTTCAACAGCGTTCATGAAAAAAGTGGCTTCATCACGATTTGTTTGTTTCGAGAGGTAACGCCATTTTGGTGCCCAGCGGTTAACTACGTTGAACGAAGATAGCATTTCCTGATTCTGCTGTAGACGATGATAACTTGGCGTGAGTCTAAACAACGTTTCCAATTGATGTGTAAAAATTGTACCGCCTGCCGGAAGGGCAAAACGCCTCTGAAGAATGTCATCAAGTTCTCGCAAATTCCTACAATCGTAGATTTGCATCAATTTTGTTTTCAAAAGACATTCCACAGCGTAACCAGCAATATACATTGCACCACGCCACCGAGAAGCCTTTAAAAGGACTCTCGCATCTTCCAAGCGTTGACGACTGGCATTGGCTTGGTCCCTTATACCATCATGCAAATCATGATTCATCACCCAAGCCTCATCAGGAAGTATATCATATTTCTCGATCACATTTCAAGGAACATGAAAATCGAGAATAATATCCCGTATCATGTATGGTAGATTTTAGGATTACTTATACATCTGAACGAGTGTCTAACCCCCTAAAGAATCAGAATCAACGGTATGAAGCCCGTGCGGGCTTCAAATCAACGGTATTCATGCCTTATGGGCATGAACCGGGGTATGAATGCCATATGGCATTCCCCGCCCCTTATCAGGGGGACTTTGAGACTTTCCTAAGGGACAGAACTATTGGTAAATGTCAACTTATTTCTATAAATCATTATAGTTATTAAAACAAGAGAAAATCGGAGGTTACGAGACAAGTTCACACTTTACCACTGTCCATGTACAGGTGTTTCCTGTGCGTTCTCAAAGAGATTTGCCCATTCGTCAGAACCGTCGTCAAAGGTTAACTCCAAGCGAGCACCCTCTACTTGTGCCTCGCCGTTACCGGCATTGAAATAGCTGAGACCGTCACCTGCCATGTGGATGCAACTGCCATCAGGATAAACAGCGGTTTTGATAATTCGCGGCACTGGATGAATCGTGTAACCGTCATCGTCCAACTTTCCAGTAGGCACACGAAAACGTTCAATCGCATCTTCGTTGACTTCAACACCTAATCCGGGGGCATCTGAGATCTTGTGGCAGCCTTTCGAGACCTGTATCGGCTCCGTGAGTAGATGGTCGCTATAGAGATTAATACAGGTAATTGCGGGCCATGTGGCATGTGTGAGCACACTTCCGAGATGTCCTGCCCACGTCGTTGTCAAGCCGTTGCCGACAATTTGGAGCCAAAACGGCATATCCGCTGCGGCACTGAGTTGTCCCTCGCGCATTACTTGTGATTTACCTCCACCGATAACAAATCCAGTGCATACGTCCTCACGTATACAGGTGGTATACGGCGGTGAACCGAAGTGCATTGCAATCTGACAGCCAACAGTTTGGCGAATCTGTTTGTTTCCTTCAACATCGTTTTGGGGGATAGGCGTCTCAAACATCGCTACGTTTGGGTGTGAGGCGAGTTTCTTCAGAACCGGAATGGCTGTCTCAGCATCACGGAGAGAACCATTTGGATCGAGATCCAATTTGAAATCTGACGGTACGAGTTTAGCGACCGCCTCTACCTGCGCAACGATATCCCACCACGGGCGTGGTTTATTTTTGAAACTGGTATAGCCGTTTTCCACCGCATCGGCGGCTTCCGCTGCCCAGTTTTCAGGAGACGAATCAATACACCACCACGAAATTGGGACTGCTTCACGACACTGGTTGTCGAGGAGTTTGTAGACAGGGACCTCCAAAATTTTGCCGACAACATCAAAAAGAGCCATTTGTAGACCAGCACCGAGTGAATCGTCATTCATGAGTGCCGCGGGGCTTTGCCCAAGCACACGTTCGACGCTGACGTCGCTAACACGGGAATAAGTATAGTGAACGACTGTCTCACCCCAACCGACATGCCCTGTGTCCGTGGTGACCTTGCATAATTCGAGGATCGACCAGTTGTAAACGGTTGAGACGCTTTGTGTGGTAATTTGCTGTTGGCGTGGGGTGAAAGGGACATCTACAAGTACACGTTCAACGTTTGTGACTTTCATGGAAGGACTCCTAAGGTTCAACGGGAGGGTATAAAGTATAGGGACCTTGGAATGCGTTTGGAAAAAGAAAAAAGCGAGGGGATTTGATTGAAGTCATCCCCTCGCTCTATAGGATATTAATAAGAGGTTTTAACCGCACCCCAGCTGGTAGTGAGTTTACCTTTGGCATCAATATCAAAGCCGTTTTTGTTTGTAACGAGGATACTATCAATTCTGCCCATCCCCCAACTTTCGTGCCAGACACCGACAGTGCCACCACTCGTGTAATCGGCATTTTTGTATTCAAGAATGGGATCTCCGAGGTCTTCGGAAGGGGCGAATATGTCTTTGACTTCATCGAGTTTCATATACCAGATTTTGACGTTCTTGCCTTGGACGTCAACGCGTCCCAAATAACCGACAGCGTTGGTTTGGTCGAGCCCACCGCCCAATCCGTGCGGCACAGCGTCTAATTCTTTTCCACCATTCTCACAACCGCATTGGTCGAGACATTGTGCTTGTGCACAGCACCCGTCTGCCAGGTCCATGAAAAGGACAGATGGTGTCTCGTTATATCCCCAGACAGCGAGATACCCTTTATCGTCGCCTTTTCTGCGGAACTGCACACCGAAACTGTCATCATCGCCAAAGGAGAAAACGACTTGGATAATACCGTCGGTGAAGTTTTTCACCCCAGGTAGTGCTGTGTTACCAGAGATGCCGCATCCTTCAGCGGTTTGCGCCATGGCTCCTTTACCGCCGACCTTGCCGCCAGCTGTAAAATCCGCCGCAGCCCAGATGGTTCCGGCGTTCTCGGCTTTATATTTTTTGACGTCATTGACGCCGGCATCAGGTATTGCTTCCTTAGAACCGGGCTCAAAATCGGCGTAAAATACAACTTGCCCGGTGGCGTGAAGCGCAACAAATAGACTCAAAATAAGGGTCAAGAACAAAAAACGCGTTTTCATGAAATACCTCCTTCGTTTCTATACAGGTTGTGTTGCCGTTTATTCGTAAACAACGGCACAACGACAAGGCATTAGGGCGTTGCCAGATACCCATCATAAACGCCTCGCCATAAAACTAACTAATAAAGTGGCGTTGGGTGAGGCGTAAAACCTCACCCGACAAAAACGAGTAGTGTGGGGTGTTCAGGTACGGACCTTACCCCACAATGCCATTAGTCTATATTAGGGAAGGAGACTAATAGCTGCTTTTAACGTCGCCCCACGTCGTGGAGAGTTTTGCATGTGGATCGACATCAGTGGTGCCGCCTGGACCGGTGACGAGGACACTACCGACTCTTCCGTTGCCCCAACTTTCGTGCCAGATACCGACAGTACCAGGTCCTAAATCATCTGCGCCGTCGTATTCAGCGACCGGATCGCCGAGCTCATCAGAGCTTGCGAAAAGATCGGACACTTCACCGAGTTCCATATACCAGACCTGGATGAGGCTTCCGCTGACTTCAACGCGCGCAAAATAAGCAACACTGTTGTCTTGCGTGAGATCTGCGCCTAAGCCGTGGTCGACTCCAACGAGTTCATTCCCGCCGTTTTCGCATGAGCATTGGTCAAGACACTGCCCGGAAGGACAACATCCATCAGCGAGGCTTCCGATGATAATTTGGGGTGTTTCGTTGTAGCCGAATGCGACGAGATAGCCTTGATCATCACCGACGCGCCGGAATTGGAAACCAACACCGTCATCGTCTGACCATGAAAAAACTGCTTGGATGATACCGTCAGCGAAGCTGTCAACACCTGGAAGTGGTGTATCACCGGAAATGCCGCATCCCTCAGCGGATTGGTGTAAGGCACCACCGCCATCGGGGAATTCAGCTGATTCTACCCATACGGTTCCAGCGTTTTCTGGCACCCAATTTGCTGGGTCATTAACGCTGGCATCTGGGATTGCTTCAGCGGAATCGGCTTCAAAATCAGCATAGAAAATTACCTGTGCACTCGCGTGGCTAATTAGTATAACCGAAAACAGCGCGATGAACATCATAAGGTGGGTTCTTTTCATTTTGTTGTCACTCCTTTACTGGTTGATTTTCCACAAATTAAGTAGTCTGCTCCTAAGGCACTCTTGCTTGCTAAGGGCAGGTTTTTATCAATAGGATGGTTTCTCGCGAAACCGTTGCCCAGAATTTAGCAAAAATGCAAATTTCTGTCAATAAAAATATTAACGAAAGTAGGGGTATTTAGTTTCCAGCGATCAATTGTAGATAAGAAAGGTCAGTTCCTGGAAACAATCGCTGTTCAGTGGAATATGTAACCGCGGAGTTTTTCAACCAGAATTAGGAGGGACAGAGTTAGAGGATTCGCGAGATTATAGGCAGTTCTTGATCGCGGTTACCCATTGTAGTACACGCATACATTTTCTTATACTTTAGGAGTAGAACAGAACAAGAGAGGTGATTACCACGAAAAATTAGACATTTTCTGATTCCTCATAGTGTTTTAACCTATTTTGCAATGTTCGGAGGCTAATCCCCAATATTTTCGCTGTTTTCGTTCGATTTCCGTTCTGCCACGCCAAAGTGGAGCGGATGAAGGCTTCTTCGACAGTTTTAAGGCTGGTACCGAGAGGGACATGCACAGCATGTTGGTATTCAGGTGTGTGATTTTCTTTCGGTATGTTGACATGTGGTTTTTGGAATGCCAAAATTTCTTCAGGTAGATGGACGGGTAAAATAGCCTCCCCATCTGTCAATAGAATTGCGTGGATTAGTGCGTTTTCTAATTCTCGGACATTTCCGGGCCAAGGATAGTTTTGCAGGCGGGCGATCGTTTCTGGGACCATCTTGCGTACTGGCTGGTCGTAGATATTACAATGTTTCTCTACAAAGTATTCTGCCAATACGCGAATGTCTTCACGCCGCTCGCGCAACGGTGGTAAAGAGATAGAAACAGCATTCAGTCGATAGTAAAGATCCTTACGGAACGTCCCATTTTCAACTGCTCTGGCGAGGTTACAGTGGGTAGCGGCTACGATTCGGACATCCACCGAAATCGGCTTGGTGCCGCCGAGGCGTTCAATTTCACCTGCTTCGACTGCCCGTAACAACTTGGCTTGCACGGAGAGCGGCATATCGCCAATTTCATCAAGGAAAAGCGTACCATTGTGAGCCCTTTCAAATTTACCGATATGGCGGACTTTCGCGTCGGTAAACGCGCCCCTTTCATGCCCAAACAGTTCACTCTCAAGGAGCATATCTGGAATCGCAGCACAATTGACGGAAACCATCTTATGTTCCGCTCGATCACTGTTCTGGTGTAAGGCACACGCTACCAATTCTTTACCTGTGCCTGTCTCACCACAAATTAGCACCTTTGCGGCGGTATTTGCAATTCTATCAACTTGCTGGAGCACCCTAAAAAACTGTGGGCTTTCCCCAATGATGTCCTCATAATTTCCGTGTAACGCATCTCTTTCAAAGGTATGAGAAGGTGAAGATTGGGACGTTTCCGTTTTTGTACCCGAGCAGGCATTATCTACCTGTTGTGAAATTGGACGACGATTCCAGCCGTCAGGAGTGGCCATAACTGACTCTGACTCGGTGCCTGTGAACCGGGCATCTCCGTCCTTTTTCACAATAGCGGTGCCATAACCGTCTTTTTCAAGGAGAATTTCTAAGTTTCTTAACGTCTCATTGGGCACGTCACCGAAAATAAAAACGTTCCTCTTGTCACCGGATCTATCTTCTCTTGTTCTATAAATCATTACCTTTCCCACCTTTTTGAAATATAAGCGTTATTTATTGTTTACCCATTTTCCGATACAATCGGGGCTTCAAAATATAATAACGCGGACGCATCAAGGAAAGGTTGCACAAAATGCATGAAGGGCGAAAATATTGCCAATCTATGTGAAAATTAGACCTATCATGTACAGCACATTGTAAAATTTACAAGGATACTTGCTTATTTCTCTGGAAACCTTGTCGCGAGGTATCTGGAATTTGATTCGATGTTGGGTGGGTAGTGAATCTTCCATACTTTAACGAGTGCCTTCGTAAAGTTTTCTGTTGGATAGATTGGGATAAACGCGCCGCTTGATTCTCCACGCAGAAAGGAGGCAGTAGCAGTCTCCTTACCGGTTAGCATAAGATGGGTGGCAGTGTGAGATTTCAGGAATTCCAATGCTTCGCGTTCGGTTTTAGCGAAGTTGACGTGCTGTTGATAGAGATCTATCCAATGGGAGATGTAGTGGTCTTGATCAACAACGGTTTTGACACCAGCGAGGACATTAAGTTGACTGCCGTGATTCCAGTGAGCAGCAACAACAGCAGTAGAAGGTAGATTGTCTTTCATCCAATCGAACGCCTGAGCGAGACTGCCTCTTCCGGGTGTTGCTCTGCGGGATTTGATAGCGGTAGATATGGCATGGTTTGCGTGTCCTCCAACAGGTGAACAGAACAAGATTAAGGTTAACATTAGTGCGGGTACAGCTGTTTTTAAGAAAAGCTGTGGTAAGCGGCGTTTTACTTTAGCAGCATAGAAGGTAGCTAAGAAAAGAATGAGATCGGCAGTAAAGAAGGCGATGGATATTCCGACAAAAAAATTGAAGCGTTTAGCATCCCGTGTCAGTGCTATCCAGAAGAGAGAGCATACAGCAAAGGTGATGTAGATAAGTTCGTTTTCAAAGGTGCCTTGCCGCCGCCATGCAAGAACAAGAAACCCGATGATACAGGTAACAACGGCGATGCCGAATAGGAGATTACTAATGGGTGCCCCTAAAAATGAATCAAGTACGCTGCGGTAAAAGGTTGTTACGGTGAATAGCATCAATGGGAGCGCGAACACCAACCCTTGCGCTTTCCAAAAACGAAAGACTAACATGATGACCCCGAGACTACCCAGTATAAAGACACTGCCGTAGTGGGTCATCCAATACAGAAGAAAAGTGTTTTCCAACTCGGCAATGTTTTGCATGAGTGTGTTTTGACTAAACGGTACGGTGGTATCGGCAAAGGTTTTATGTTGTATTAGGACATAACTGAGTGCGAGCGTGATACCCACGAGGGTTAAACCGAGTGCCAGTGTGCGAGCATGTGGTCTGAGTTTCTTGGCAAAAGGGGTTTTTGTAATAAGAAGGTGTCGGAGGTAACGCATACCTAAAAGTGCCAGCGGTGGCACAAACATCAGGGCGGCGAGGTGTGTCGCAAAGCCCTGTCCACTCCGGTACGCAGGAGATGCCAAGAATAGAGATGGCACAAAGGTACACACCCAGAGTAGATATAACCCTAATCCGTTTTCTGTTTCGGACGTGAGAAACCGCCAGATCTCAACTAATACGATGATGCTGAGAAAAACGCCGAACCCTTCCCAACTGATACCACCAAGAAAGATAGTAAAACCATTAGCAAGTGTCCATAAAATACGTTTGCGGGGATGGTGTGGTTGCAATGAGATGAGATAGGTTGTGAGTGCGAGGATCCCTATCATGAAACACCAACTGTCCCTATCTCCAAAGCCAGCGGTGCTGCGGGTAATCGCACCGGGCAGGGTCGCCAAAAGCACGCCAACAATACTTGAGAAGAGAATTCCGAAGGTGCGGTAGAAAAAAAGACAGAGAATACCGATCCCTATACAGAAGCATATAACCGGCATGTAAAAGGTAACGTTATAGAGTGTGATGTTGGGGAATACCCATGCGACCGCCTTGTAGACGTAAGCGAGAACATAACTGTAGAGATTGAGGGTCTGTCCTAAATCTCTACCAAGGGGCAGCCATCGATTCATATCTCGTTCTGGTAACTGTCCGTGTTCGGAGATGAGTTGTGCCTGCCAATAGTAGAAGTAACCGTCTGATCCAGTTAACTGCCCCGGTGGGATATTCGCGATGCCCTGCAGACGAATGAAAGCAGCAACACACAGGATGCTAATAATTAGAATAGCAGCACTTAATTTTTCTATTTTCATAATATTATTGCTGAGCGGTACTTTGTGCGTCTGACTTTTGCTGCGTAGCTGCCTTTTTGCGTTTACGTGCTTCCATAAATTCACGGAATTTTGCGAGACGCTCCCCGCAGCAGTTGCAACCCTTCTCTGTTTTGCCAGTGAGCTTATCAGAAGGTGTTGTCGCTACCTGTCGGGGGGTATCCGTTGGCAGTGTGTCGGTTGCATAGCCGACGAAGACGGCAGAGATTGCAACGACCCCAAGGACAACAAAAGTATATAATACCATATCTAATTGAATATTTCTCATAGATGTGTTATTTTATGCTGCATCATTTCCAAAGGAGTGAAGCAGCCATGAATAAGAAAGTGCCAGAAATTACCGAAAGTGTTGAAGACTTGAAAGTCCTCTTACGTAAAGCCAAAAAGAAGCATGAAGTCCAACGCCTTACTGCCCTGTATCTCTTGAAAAGTCGACAGGCGAAAAACCGCATTCAGGTCGCTGAGCATCTCGGTGTCGATCGCATGAGTGTCGGACATTGGCTGAAGGCCTATGAAACTGGCGGACTTCGCAAACTCTTAGAACGTGGGTATGCTCCGGGACGTGTTGCGTTATTGACGCAACAACAGCAAGCCATTTTACGCCAAGCACTTGAGAAACCTGAAGGTTTTTCGAGTTATGTTCAGATTCAGCAATATATCACTGACACCTTTGGCATCCAGATGAAATACAAGACCGTTTATGCCATGGTTCATGATAAGTGGGGTGCCAAACTCAAAGTGCCCCGTCAGAGTCATGTCAAAAAAACACAGTAGCATCAGAAACGTTCCGTGCTAACTTTAGTCAACATGTTGTTGAAGCAGTTGCTCAGAAACGTTCTGATTTTCAAAGCATCCGTGTTTTCAGTGAAGATGAAACGCGCTACGGTCTTTTATCCACTACGCGTAGACGCATCACCCAACGCGGTATCAAACCTATTACGAAGATAAATCCGTGTTATGAGTCGGTTTATCTTTATGGTGCGGTTGAACCGTTGACAGGTGAAAGATTTTTCTTGGAGTTTTCACACCTGACTTCAGACTGTTTTCAATGTTTCCTTGAAAAGTTCTCCGAAGCCTTCTCAGAGAGCCTAAACCTTCTCGTGCTTGACAATGGTCGTTTTCATCAGGCAAAGTCATTGAAGATTCCTGAGAATGTTGTTTTACTTTTTTTACCCCCTTATTCTCCGGAGTTGAACCCGATTGAGCGACTCTGGCAGGACATCAAAGCTAAGTTATTTACACAGACGTATAACGCCTTAGAAGATATGCAAGCGAAAGTCACAGAGATACTTCAAAACTACTGCGATGCGGCAATCGTCAAACTTACTCGATTCTCACACTTCATGGACGCTACTAATGCAATATAAACTTTTAGAAATGGTATAAGAAATGTGTATCTTTCATTTAATTAGTTTCCTTGTCTCTGCCGGAGGAGACGTTCGACATGCGTTGCGACTTCTGGATCGGACTCCTTAAGTCGTCGAATACCTTCTTCAGGACCGTATTGGCTCAAAGTTTGCATAGCAGTACTGAGTCTTTGTAGCGAGAATTGTTCACTCAAGGCGTTTTCAATACCTGCCTCTGTAGGGAGTTCCGGTGTATCGGGAAAAAGTGTCTTGAGGAGTTGCGCCTCAATTTCCTCAGCGGTTTGTGGCACCTGCTCTAAGCCGTCAAACACTGGTGTCTCTTCACTAAACAACAAAGGTTTAGGTTCATTATCTAAACCTTCTTCAGCGATCTCGGTCGGCATTGGTTCGGTAACGGTTTCGGACTCTGTGAATGCGGGGACTGTATCAACATTGTCTATGTTTGTAATAATACTGGCAGCATTTTGCCTAATGTTTTGTGCCCATTCTAAGTCTCCGACGTATCCTTTGAAATGTCCGCGCATCCAGACGCTATGTGTTTCATCTTCGGCTCGGAATTGTGCCATTACGTTGAGCGTCTCGCCGACGCTCTTCTCATCATTTGCCGCTGTAGCGGAGAGCCCTGATTCAAGAAAAAGTTCAGCAAGACGCTCTCGCATTTCGGGTTCATAATCAACGTATTCACCGGTTGGAAAGTATTCGCGAAATTTTTCCTCTTGTGCCATGCGTCCAGAACTAAGTCCTTTTGATTCAAGGAAACTCCACCACAAGTCGAGATCTATGCCTATCCGTTTATCCTGCTTTTTTTGGTATTCTATGTATTCAGGAGAATTGACGGCTTCGTGAAGTAATTTCCAATAGGAATCGTTCTCTGTGTCAACACCAACAAACTCCAGAGAAGCGAGGAATGTATCTCTTGCTTTATGTGCCCGTTCTTCTGGAGTGAGATTTTTCATCTGTGTTGTTGCTTCAATTGTTTCGGCAGCCTCGTTTACGCTGTTTTCTTTAAGAGGTGTCGCCACGTACGTTTTAATCGGTTCTATCTGTTCGGGTTGAAGGACCACCCACACTCCAATGCAGATCGCAACTATTATCGTAAGGATACTGAGTGTATAGATTAATTTTGTTTTCACTTTTCTAATTTCCAGATATAGCGGTAGTTGCTCACTGTAAGAGCAACTACCGCGACAGATTGAAAGATAAAAAAGCAGTCCTTATAGATTAGGAGCACTTATCGTAATATTCGCTACAAACCTGTACAGCGTCAGCTGTCGCATTTTTACAACGTTCTTCGTTATCGCTGCGGCACGCAGTCGCTGCATGATTGCTTTCCTGACTACAATTAGCACTAAGGTAATTACACGCAGCCCCACCCGAAGCTTCTGCCTTCTGTATCATTACGTGAAATGTCACGAAACCCAATGCAAGCACGAAGATCACTGCGATAGCTGGAATACTGGCAATTAAAGTAGATTTCATGTTTATTTTCTCCTATTTTCGCCCTTTGAAGGAACAGGGACTTTACAGATCCCACAAACGGAAATAAACTTTTGGATTTCCCTTCCTCTCAAGGGAATCAATTTATAGAAAAATCACATACAATCACTCTCACATGGACAGTCCCATAGTGCCATTAAAATAAGGTTAAGAACGCGGATTTCCTTACCGATTCCATCTGCTCGGAAATTACTACTATTCTCGCATTATGCCTGCTATCTGTTATTATCCTGGTCCCGTAAGTGATACGACAACTTTCAGGATACAGAGGAACAGGTCAGTTGAAGTGAAAAGCGTAAAGAATCCCGATATCGTATTATGATTTTCTCTACAAAATATTCTGAACATGCTAAGGCATGCCCAACATGTCCATCTATAAGCAATTTGCGTGCCAATTGTAAAAAGCCATACTATCAGGGATCTCAGCAAACATAGTTAGGCAATTTTTTACACTTTCTGCAAATTCTGCATGCCTAACATTGTAAATCTTGTATATTTCTAAATTGAATAGGACCTGCGCGTAACACACTGAAACGAACACAATAATAGTAAGACCGAAACCTATACCCAATCAGCATGTCCGCTATCAACCATCTCTTTATTGATGTACAAGCCATCCGAATTTCGCCAGACGTGAGCAACTATGCGATTGTAAACATCGGTAGCTACAGACTTGATTGTGACCCGCTTTTCTTCTATGAGTATCTTCAAATAGGCAGTCGACCTTTGCCCTTGTGGTGTATCGCTTTCGGGAGCGTTTATATTTGCCAAGCGAATTGTTTGGGTTGAAGTCTCAAATGTATCACCATCAATCACAGACGTGACATAGGTTGAATACTCATTCATCTCTCTACCTCTACTTTCAACGAGTAGGTTATGACTTCATGCAGTTGGTTAATATTAGCAATTGCTTATTCACAAAGTTTTAGGTATAGAATTCCAGATTATGCTATAACTTTCAAAACCTGTATAAAATAGCAGTTTTATAACACAATAACGCGCATATGTGACTAAAAGGTTGCAGGAAATAGATACAATTTATGGGAATATTTAGGATTTGATTGAGGAATATGGAATGAGATTAAGAACCCAAACAATCGGTAGGATATATTGATCGCGCTGACAAGAAACGAACTTACAAAAAACGTCTTTATCATACCTTGTCAACGCGGAAAAGAAATGGGAAGAATTCTACTGGTAAACTACAGATTGCGTAAAGGTAGGCGTAGCAGACCGCGGTGTTCTGTGCCAATATAGAGGACGTTTTCAGCAACAACGAGAGAGGTTACTCGTTCAGGGACTTCCGAGGCAATCTGCATCCAAAGGTCTGTATCGGTGTTCAATCGGTAGACTCCGGTCTGAGAAACACCGTAGAGCGTTGTGCCATCAACTACTAATTGACGCATAGTGATCGGGGTGGACCTTGAATCGGTGAGCATACGCCAGTTCTCGCCATCATCAGACATCACAACGCCATCGTTCGTTGCGACATAGACTGTGCTACCGGCGAAGACTATCTCTTTGAAATATGGTAAGTTATTTAGGGTTTGATCCTGTGATGCCACTTTGTTAAGTGGAGAGGGTAAATCTGGCGTAACATCCCGCCAAGTATCTCCACCATCCAGGGATTGGCAGAGTAGTCCATTGCTTTTTCCGAGGTAGACCACTTTTCCTGAGGCAGCAAATTGAAAACCATCAGCAGCATAAAAATCAGCGAATACAGGTTCATCTTGTATCCCGATGTCGCTCCACTTGTCATCACCAAGGGTCCATCGATAGAGTCTTCGATCGTATTCAATGTAGAACGTGTCGCCGCTAACGGCGAACTCACCCGCAGTTTTTGCGGTCGCTTTCTTGATATCGAATTGATACGGCAAAATGCCTACTTGACCTGCCTTATCCAGATCAGATGTCCCTGAAGTATATGCTATGCTTTCCAATCCCCCGCTGTGATTTGAATCTATATATGCGGGTATGCCCTTAACAGGCAGAAACTTACCGGTCCTGGGAAGCAAGTGGAAAAAACAGTTTGTGTTCCCATCTTGCTTCGCTCTGACGTAAAGTGAATCCCCCACGGTTGTCATATTTGATAACTGCAACGCATCAAACGCTTTACCTGACGGAGGCGACATCCCTGTTTCAACGGATGTCCATAGTTCTCCACCATCGGCAGACTTAGCAATACCTTTATTGGTTGTAGCATAGAGTACATTGTTAACCTGGGCAAGATCAAGGACATGGAGCTCCGTTATACCCCTCATGCAAGAGTGCCAAGTGCTACCACTGTCAGTAGAGCGGCTAACACCGTTCACTCTCGCTACGAAGATAGTGTTGCTGTCTAAGGCAACTGCCGGGAAAGGACCAAGCGTAAATCCATGTCTATCGAAACCGAGATATTCCCATGTATTGCCAGCATCCGTTGAACGTAATACACCAGCACCCAGCACCAAGATGGTGTTGCCTACGGCAACGAGCCTGATAGATCCGGCAGTCAGTGGAAATGTTTGCCTCCCTAAATTCATAGGTGTTATGTCAATCCATGAGTTGCCATAGTCGTCTGAAACATAAAACGATCTAGACCCCTGATTCTCAAGTTTTTCAGCACTGAAGTAAATTCTGTTGTCAGTGATCGTTAATGAATCAATAGATCGGGACTCCGCGATGGGTAGTTTCTCCCATACGTCTGAATTAAACCGGTAGAGTCCTCGCTTCGTCCCTAAAAATAGGACGCTTCCTATAGCAGTAGCAGTCTGTATTTCTGATTGGCTCAAACCATTGTCAAACGTGTGCCAAGTATTACTGGCATCCGTTGAACGAAACACATTATTTGCGAGGACGAGGTACATTTCCATCTGAGTATCCTGTGGGTGACGCACTTGGGTCGGTTCAGTAATGAGCAAAGCAACAGCACGTCCTTGTGGACGTGAACCGATAGAGGACCACGTCACACCGTGATCCGTTGAGGCAAATAGCCCTGTCTGCGTGGTAATATAGAGGGTTCCACCCCATTCCGCCATCGGTTCACTTTGATGTGTTAAGGGTAGAGAAGCATTGACAAGCGTCCACTCTCTACCATTGTCGTCTAATCGGTAGAATCCTGTGCCTCCGACGGCATAAAGTACTTTTTCAGACGTGAGAAATAGGTTGCCGACATTTCCACCCGTCAACGCCTTTGCCTGAGTCCACTGTGGCTCTGTTTCCAGCACGTCTACTGTATCTGACTGCGTGGCTGATAGCAGCTGCGTATTGGCTTCTGAACCGGCACTACTGTTCTGACCAACAATATTCGTGTTACCCTGCTGCGTTTTCACGTCAGGTTTTAGTTTCAACGGAAGGATAACGGGTGCTTCAATCAGTTCAATCGCTATCTCCGACGTTGCATCCAAACTATAAGGCTGCTGGAAACGAAAGAGTGCTGACTGACCGACCCCCATCATGAAAATAAACATAAGGGCTGACGCGACAGAAAGTCCCCACGGCAGCCACGGTTTACTTACCGTAGGAGAAACGGGTTTGATACGAGCGACTTCTCGCATGATATTATCAGTCAAGGTTGGTGGCAATTGGAAGATGCCTGAGACGTCGTAAAGCAAGTGTTCTTGCTTCTTCAATCTTTCGCGTGCGCGATGGAGACGACTCTTAACGGTGTTGGGGGACACACCCAAAAATTCACTAATCTCTTTACAAGGCATATCGGAGACATAGTGTAACGTTACAACAGTACGTTCGCTTTCTGGAAGTTTCTCGAGGAGACGTTTGACAAGATCCCGCTGGTGTTCAATGTTTGCTGCCTCGCCGCGCGCTATTTCATATTGCGAATAAGAGATCTCTTCCAGTTGAATTGTAGGCATCGCATCCAGTGATGTTGTCGGGGAATGCTTTTTTCGGTGCCATGCAATACAACGACGCGAAGCAATTACATAAAGCCAGCCTGAAAAATGATAGGGTGGTTTCAGCATCGACAACTTTTTGTATGCTTTTAAGAAGACATCCTGCGTGATTTCTTCGGCGATATGAAAATCACCTATCTTCCGCCACACAAGTCCGTGTACCCACTTCTGGTATCTGTTGACGAGTACGGTAAAGGCGTCCTGATCGCCATTTAAAACACGCTGAATCAGGTCAGTATCACTGGTTTTCATCCATCGCCTCCGAGAAAATTATGAACAAAAATCTTTTACTGTATCCTAATGTGAGCTTGACTTAAGAATTTATGAGCAAATTTTGTGCCAATTCCCTCAAAAAATCGCAATATTTGTGTTAAACCCCTTAAAATTTTGTCATATATTGCCCGAAAAACCTCTAAAAATGTAGGCACTGACTGAGCTTATCAAAAAGCGCATCAATGCTCATATTTTTCAAAAAAAATGTTTTGATGAAGGGATGTAAATCTGTTTGCGATTCACTTTTTACTACAAATACACAAAAATTGTATTATGATATGCAAAAATTGTATTATGATATGCAAAAATTGACAAATGAAATATGGGCATTTTTGCGGATGCCACACGCATCAAAGAAAATCAGGTTGTGTGGAGTTTAGATGTGTTCAAATATTGTGATGTGTTTTGAAAACACCTACCGTTATATAAAACGCGTATATGATATCGAAAGGTTGCATAAAATGCAATTTTTACGATAAATATTATATCGTTTAATAGTTTTTCACGTATTTTTCCGCAGTGTAGGGCAGTTACAGACTGTTTAGGTCCGGATTTGGAGATCCTTCTGACAAGGTAGGGCTACCTCGCTTATCAATTTTGAGGGCAAACCGGGAAATTAGGTGGCTTCGTTAGCAAAGTAGATAGAAATGTATAGTATCTGAAAAAAGAAGAAAGAAGGCGCATAATAGATGCGCCTTTCAAAAGAATAACAACAATCGTGGTAATTTTAAATGTTGACAGAAGGGGGCAGAGATGTTATGATACTATTAAGGTTTAGTTGTTCTCGGCACCCTCATCAATCCAGTCGATGAAGAGCTGAACCTGCTCTGCATTGAGCGGCGGAGGAATAGGAGGCATACCACCGCCATCAATCCGTTTAACAACAATACTGCCTTTGCCATTACCGGCATCAAAAGCTGCACCGCCGTTTCCACCTTTTTTGAAGGTATCGTATTGACTGAGGTCAAGCCCAGCGGCACCAGGTGCAGCGTGACACCCCGCAATGGCACATCGTTCAGCGAGAATTGGCTGAATATCGTCTTTAAAAGAGACTTTCGGTTCTTCAACTGCAACAGGTTGGTCAACTGCCCCTGGTTGTTCCGCGGGAACCGGTGTTTGAGTGGCAGGGGGTGTTGTAGCAGGTTGAAGTACATCGGTTGTCCCTGTTGTATCTTCAGTAATGTCGCCCTCGTCCCCGCAGCTTGCAATGAAAATTGAAGCGAGAAAAAGACTTATAGCAAAAATAGGAATAGAAAGGATTCGGGGCTGTCGGTTACGCAGACGCACCGAAAATGAATCAATCACAATAGAATTCTCCTTTGTTGAGAAATGTGTCTGTTAGTAGGAATTTCGCTATTTTGTATATAGAATATCACGATATAAGGGAGGTTGTCAAATGAAAATTTTGATTAATACCGAGACTACACCAGAACAGCAGCAGCAAATTGAATCGGTCTCTGACGACCTTGTGCTTGTCCAACCACAGAATTCAGAAGAAGCGTTACGCGAGATTGTGGACACAGATGTTGTATTAGGTGGGTTTAACCGCTCACTTTTCGAGAATGCGAAGCAACTGAAGTGGGTACAAGTCCTCTCGGCTGGTGTTGATGGCTTGCTGTTTCCTGAATTTGTTAAAAGTGATGTGATTCTGACGAGTGCGAAAGGGTTCGTCGGACCACACTTAGCAGATCAAACGTGGGCTTTATTGCTGGGCCTCTTGCGAGGTATTGGACGCTCCGTGCGCGAACGGACATGGGATAATCGGATGTCAATCCGTTTGGCAACGTGGGAATTGAGCGAACAGACGTTAGGAATTGTGGGACTTGGAGGTACTGGAATTGATGTTGCGCGCCGAGCACAAGGGTTTGACATGCGCGTCATCGCCGTAGATCCAGCAGAAGTTGAGGCACCCTCGTTTGTCCATGAAGTCTGGAAGATGGATCGGTTCCATGAACTTCTTGCAGCATCGGATGTTGTTGCGATCTGCGCTCCCTTGACACCAGAGACGCACGGTATGTTCGACGATGCAGCATTTGAACAAATGAAGTCGCATGCACTGCTTATAAACGTCACACGCGGTAAGATTGTAGATGGACCGGCATTGATTCGCGCCCTCACGTCAGGGAGCATTGGCGGCGCGGGATTGGATGTTACGCCCGAAGAACCATTACCCACTGACAGCCCATTGTGGGATATGCCGAATGTGATTGTCACACCACACGTTGCTGGTGGTTCACCAATCCGCTTGGATCGGTCAGTCGGGCTTTTCTGTGATAATCTCGAACGCCTCCTTGTTGGCAAACCGCTCTTGAGCGTGATTGACAAGGAAAAAGGCTATTAGGGACATGCAGTTGTTGGAGACTGGCGAGGTTAATCCCTCGCCATCCCACCATTACACTGAAGTCCCAACTCAAGAGATCTTGACGAGCTGCTTCCCGATATTGCCGCCTTTTAACATGCTAATGAACGCAGCGGGTGCATTCTCAATTCCGCCTTCCTCGATTGTTTCACGGTATTTTAATTTGCCTTCTCGCAACCATCCCGCCATCTCAACGAGTCCTTCCTCATGACGATCAGCATATTCAGAGACGAGGAACCCCTCAATTCTCGCACGCTTCGTGATCATAAACCAGAGGAAACGGGGTCCCATCTCCGGTTTCTCCAAGTTATATTGCGAAATTTGCCCACAGATAACGACCCGCCCCTTGATTCTTAAATTAGGGAAAACAGCATCCGTGATGGCACCACCGACGTTATCAAAATAGACATCAATGCCGTCAGGTAGAAGTCTCTGGAGTTCGTCGTTATAATCGGTAACCTCTTTATAATTAAAAGCGGCATCAAAACCGAGCTCATCGACAACATAAGCGACCTTCTCATCTGTCCCAGCGGAACCGACAACTCGACAGCCTTTAATCTTCGCAATCTGACCGACGACTGAACCGACTGCCCCAGCAGCACCAGAAACGAACACAGTCTCCCGCTCTTGAAGTTGTCCAACCTCAAGCAAACCGAAGTAGGCTGTTAGACCGGGCATACCGAGAATTCCCCCACTTGCCGAGATAGGCGCGATTGTCGGATCGATTTTCCGTAATCCATCGCCAGCAGCGACACCGTACTCCTGCCACCCAATACCGGCGTTAACGATATCGCCAACTGCAAAATCTGGATGCTCTGTTGCAATAACCTCAGCGATGACGCTACCGACCATCACTTCATCAATCTCAACGTTGGCGGCGTAAGATTTCGCAGCATTAATCCGTCCTCGCATGTATGGATCCACAGAGAGGTAAGTAGTCTTTACCAATACTTCCCCGTCTTTGGGTGTTGGTATCGGAACTTCGACCAAGCTAAAATCTGACTCTTTCGGGTACCCTACGGGCCGAGAGGCGAGGGTGATTTGACGATTCATTTCAACGTTTCTCCTTATTTAATCAATAAATCAATAAGCGCGATGATTGCTGTTTAGCCCCTGTTATTAAATTGCACAGGATCCTCACCGTGAATGACGATGAGTTCATGTTGTGGGGCATCCCAATCGAAAACTTTAACGATAGGAAGGATGACCCGAATAGCCAATCCGATACGTCGTTTGTCAGAGCGGTTCGCCTCCGAGTGATGTAGCGTGCGTTCATTAAAGAGGACAAACTCACCGGGCTGCATCTCCAAGCTGACAGCATCGTCTGTATTAACGAAACCGAGATCTCCCATTTGTCCGAACGCCATATCGGAAGTCGCTTTCACGTGCGGTATCACTTTGCGGTGTGAACCAGGGACAATCTGGAGGCAGCTATTTTCCAAGGTTGCTGAATCCACGGCAATCCATGCTGAAATAATGATAGGCGGCTCAAGGGGCCAGTAGTTGAAATCTTGGTGCCACGGAATCTCCTTTGCTCCTGGTTCTTTGATGAAAAAGTTTGTCCGCCAGAGCAGAAGATTCGGTCCGTAGAGAGATGCCATCCGTTTGACGATAGATGGATGGGTTGCAAGCTCGTGAATCAACGAAGAATCAAGATGTCGGTTGTGCCCCAATTGCTTGTGATCCGGCGGATCGGTTTCAAGTATCTTCTCGATTTCTGGCTGCATGTTGAGCATATCTTCTGGACTGCAGAGCGTGTAGGGACCAAGATAGCCCTGCCGCCAAAACTGTTCCCGCTCTTCGCTGCTCAACTTGTGGTTCCCGTTCTGCATCGTGTAAAAATCCTCTTATAATAGATTTCACAATTATTGATGTGCCACCAGCGAGGTTGGAATGCACGTCGCATGAATCAACGCCGCAAAACCTCGCCTCCCGAAACTTTGTTGCTTTTACTGGCGGGATTTTAAATCCCACCAGCAAATTAGTAAGATGTTACTCCTGACAGACATGTACTTTAACCGCACCAGAAGTTTTGTCGGCAGACACACGAAACGCTTCGGCGATCTCATCAAACGGATAGGAGTGTGTCACCAATTTTGTGGCATCAACCTTCCCGGAGGCTATCAATTCAATCGCTGCTTCAAAATCGGTTTCCATTCCGCTATAGCCGTAGCAGTTGGACCCTGTAACGAATGCTTCTGACCAGACGATCTTGGAGAGATCGACCTCAAGCGGTTTATAGTATCCGGCGACGAGGACGACAGCTCCCTGCTTCCGAACAATATTCATAGCGGTGTCAAAGTTATCTGCCCCGCCTACCGTTTCGACTACTGCATCAAAACCGATACCGTTTGTGACATCTTTGACGTATTCCCGCACATCGGTGTTACTAATATTAACAATATGATCCGCGCCAAGTGCCTTTGCCAATTCTGCCTGCTGTTCGTACTTGACGGTGATCAACGTCTCTTTAACACCCGCGGCAACCGCATCCGCCAAAGCAAATTGACCGATCGTACCGCCGCCAATAATCGCGACTGTGTCTCTGAAAGCGGCACCTGTACGTGCTATAGCACGGTGTGAGACAGCCAACGGTTCAACGAGTGCTCCCTCCTCAAACGTCATGTCATTTGGTAATTTGAACAACCCAGACTGGTGGGTTGAGGTGTATTCAGCGAATCCGCCGTGCATACTCGGGGAAATCCCACCTCTATTGAAGCAGAGATTATACTGACCGGTTTCACAATACTTACAGGTTCCGCAGTGAGAAAAACATTCCACAGCGACCTTGTCACCGATTTCAAATTTTGTTACACCTTCACCGCGATCAACGACAACACCGCATGTCTCATGTCCTGCGGCGTACTCGTGGGACTGTCCCCAATGCCCGAAATAACTGTGTAAGTCACTTCCACAGATACCGGTCTGCTTTGTGTCAACGAGGACAAAACCGGGGGGCGGTTCGTTTCGTTCAACTTCTCGTACCACAATTTGTTCAATTCCTGTATAGATAGCCGCTTTCATTTTCATGAGATTTCTCCTTTCGGACACGAAGTGCGGGCACTTTCAACCACCCGCTCACCATTAGATGCAAACATCGCATAAATAGCGCGCTTATCAGATTTCCCAACACTCGTTTTCGGGATTTTATCAACACAAACAAAACGGTCAGGAATCCAAAATTTAGGGAACTCTGCGGCGAGTTGCTGTTTGAGCGCATCTGAAATGTCATCATCGGTGCGGTTAGAAACCGCACCTACCGGTGTGAGGACGATAACAGCGATCGGACGTTCTCCCCATTTTTCGTCGGGGACACCGATAACTGCTGCTTCAAGCACTTGTGGATGTTCCAAGAGTGCTGTTTCTAAGGCGGTACTTGAAATAGACTCACCACCACTCCGAATCAGTGCTTTTGCGCGATCGACAATCTGCATGTAACCTTCTGCATCAATAGTGGCAAGATCACCGGTGCGTAACCACCCGTCGGCAGTAAAATGTTCCGTTGTGGTTTCACTCTTGTAGTAGTGGCTTGCTGTCCACGGACTCCGCACCTGGACTTCCCCGACTGTCTCACCGTCCCAAGGAAGTTCGGTAAAATTGGAAGACGTTTCATCCGCGAGTCGAAGTTCAACACCTGGGACGGGTCTGCCTTGTTTTGCTTTAATTCGCCATTTTTTAGTGTCTGACAGATTCTGATGCGCACGACGCAGTTTTGAGAACGTCCCCGTTGGGGACATCTCTGTCATTCCCCAAGCATGGCAGATTTCAATACCGAGTTCTTTTTCGTATGCCTCAATGAGCGCTGGCGACATCGCTTCTCCTCCGACTATCACTCGCCGCAATGATGGAATATCCTGTCGCCTTTTCTGTAATTCGGGATAAGCCTTAGCCCAAACCGTTGGGACTCCAGCAGCAACGGTAATCCGGTTTTCTGCAATAAGATCTGCAAGACACTTAGGTTTAGGTCCCGGTAATACCATATCAGTACCAGCGAACATGCAGGCGTAAGGCAGCCCCCACGCCATAGCGTGGAACATTGGAACAATCGGGAGAACGACATCCGCCTCTGTTAATCCGAATACATCCCCTTGATTGACCGCCAACGTGTGGAGAAACATAGACCGATGCGTGTAGAGAACACCTCGCGGCTCTCCTTGGGTTCCGCTGGTGTAACAGAGTCCCATTGCCCAGTTTTCATCTCGGATATCCCACGTATACACCGGTTCAGCTTCACGGAGGAGCTTCTCATAAAGTGCATCACTGTCCGTGGGTATTAGATTAAAACGGACAATGCCTTCACACCGAATCTTATTCTGGAGTTCTTCAAATTGATCGGCGAACGCCCCATCAACAAAAATGAGTTTATCCTCCGCCTCATAGACAATCTGTGCTAATTGGATAGCGGAGAGACGTACATTGAGAGGATGGAGCACGGCACCAATACACGGGACTGCATAGTAGAGTTCGAGATGTTGATAGGAATTAGAAGCGAACGTCGCGACTCTATCGCCGCGCTGGACCCCCAACTTTGTGATGGCGTTTGCGAGCCGTTTCACTCGCTCATATAGCGCAGCGTAGGTATAGCTATGCATCTTTCCATTAGGCAGCACCGTTTGTACGCACTTATCACCATGAATACGGCGAGCATGCTCCAAAATCTGGGCGAGTGTTAATGGATAGTTCATCATTAAGCCGCGCATTCTTTTAACGATTGGATTTTCGCCCTACTTTCCTTTCCTACGTAACGTACCTGCCAAAAACGAATTATTGACGCGCACAAGGAATTAGTAAGTAACAATCAAGCACATCCAAAGATTTCGTCTATCAGACTTAAAAACTATTACGACTCCACTCATTTTAGCACAATAATAGAGTTTGTTGTGAAAAAAACTGATATTTTATATTTTTCTTAATTTTAATTTGCACTTCACTAAAAAGTAATGCATAATTAAATGTGAGTTTGATGCGAGGATTGTCTAAATACTCTCCGGCTTAACATCTCCAACGCTCAGACATACCACGATCAACAGGAATATTTACACGGACCCTATAGTGTTTTCACGTTGTATTTCCCCTGCGTAAGTCGTATCTCAAAAGAGATGCCAACGCGCGAAATGACTTAATGCAGCAATTTTTGTGGTTTATATTACAATTCATGTGTTTTGGTCATAGTAGAGGGATTGCAAATGGATTCTACTTCTTCAGTGAAAATAATGTTTTATAAAAAGGTGGACACTTCGACTTGTTTTGACGAACCTAATGTTTGTCTGTGTTCTAAAGGTAGCATCATGAAAACATTCTTGGAATTTCAGCAGTGGTTTGACAGACTCTCGCGTTTAACTGAGGGCATTGGCATAAAACTTGCCCCAACTCACCCATTTATTTTGAAATCATACATAGATTTAATTTGAATTAAAAGTCAAGTTTGAGTATAATTGAATATATTAAGACATAATTAAAATAAAAAATATTCTCTTTTTATTATGTCTCAATATAGTAATTGATTGAGGCAGATTTGTTTTGCCGAGGTGGCAACTTAAGTTATTTTTAATTGTATAGTTTAATTTGGCAGTGCCAGATCTTTGTGCGCTGCATTTTTCACTACCATTAGATTACAGAAAGGAGAAACAGAATGTTAATTTCAGATAATAAAAAGTATCTCTGGATTATCGCTATTTTATTCGGTATCGCATCAGCGATACCGACGGTAATTGGTGCCGAAACACTCAAAGTTGTGGTTCAAGATCAGAATGGGAATACTATCCCTGAAGCAAAAATACAGATCGGTAATCAAGAACAGACGACAGATGAATCTGGAGTCGCTACGTTAAGCGATGTGACGGGGATGGAGCCGCTGACTGTGACAGCAATTGGATTTTCCGACAGACGGCTTAATATCACCGCGGGACAAACCGAAGCCACAGTCACACTTACTCCTATTCAAACTATTGAATCCGTTGTAGTCGTTGGGACACGGAGCATAGGCAGGCAAGCTTTGCAGGCACCCGTCCCAATAGAAGTTGTCAACAGAGAACAGCTGAGTCTTACGGGCCAATCCGAGACGGGACGTGTTCTTCAGATGTTAGTACCTTCCTTTAACTTTTCAAGTTCAACTATCAGTGATGGCACGGATGCGCTACGCCCCGCAACGCTGCGTGGCTTGGGACCCGACCAGACGCTGGTGCTCGTCAACGGCAAACGCCGTCATAAAAGTGCTCTGCTGCATGTGAACACATCCGTAGGACGCGGGACTGCTGGAACCGACTTCAACGCGATCCCTGCCGCTGCAATAGAACGTATTGAAGTTCTCCGAGATGGTGCGGCTGCACAATACGGCTCGGATGCTATTGCGGGTGTTATTAACATTGTGCTGAAAGATAGTGTCAATACGGGCAATGCTGACGTCTATTGGGGACAAGCCTACGACGGCGATGGCGATACATGGAACGGGAACGCCAACTATGGTATGAAAGTCGGTGAATCTGGTTTCCTCAATCTTACGGCTCAATGGCGCGATCGAGTCCGTACGAACCGGGCAGGTCTCACAGGGGTACGGCAATACGATTGGATAGACGTGGATCAAGGCAGACCCTCAGATCACATCCTTGAAATCGAAAATGACGATGGGACTGTGACAACTAAGCCCGTCTGGTTCGATTCTCGCGAATATACCTTTGAACGACAGAACTTCCGCATTGGGGATGCTGATTCATCCCAAAAAGTCGGATTTTATAACTTCGGACTTCCGCTCGCTGTGGGCTTGGAACTCTATTCTTTCGGTGGACACTCTACACGCCAAAACAACAGTGCGGGGTTCTATCGCAGAGCCAACCAGGCATCTCGGACGGTGACCGAAATCTATCCTGACGGATTCTTACCGGAAATCAATACCGATATTGGCGATACCTCGCTCGCTTTAGGGTTGGCATGGACACATGAAACGACAGATCTCAATGTTGATGTCAGTGTGAATCATGGATTGAACACATTCGACTTTTTTATATCGAATTCACTGAACGCCTCTTACGGTGTGAGCAGTCCAACTTCCGCAGATGCCGGTGGATTTGAACTCTCGCAAACAGGGTTTAATTTAGATGTTACTTATCCACTGCAGTACCAGTCTTCCTTAGTCAACCTCGCTGGTGGTGTTGAATTTCGTAGAGAAGACTACGGAATCCATGCTGGTGAACCGCTTTCATGGATCAACGCAGGACTCGGTGCGCCCGGTGCTTCTGGTGGTATTCAAGTTTTTCCCGGCTTTCGTCCGGATAACGAAGCGGATGAAAGCAGAACTAACATTGCAGGTTATGCTGACTTTGAATCTTATCTTAGTGGTCAACCGGGAACTGGACTGCTCGTTGGTGCAGCGGTGCGTGGCGAACAATATAGTGATTTCGGTGCCACGATCACAGGAAAAGCCTTGGCTCGTTATGACTTGACGAAACAGGTTGCGGTCCGTGCTGCGGGCAGCACGGGTTTCCGTGCGCCATCACTTCAGCAGCTTTACTTTAACAACATCAGCACACAGTTCAAGGTAGATGCTGACGATATTGACGGAGACGGGAATACGACTGAACTGATAGCCCTCGAAGTTGGTACGTTCCGTAATGACAGTGATGCCGCACGTGCGCTCGGTATTCCTGAACTCAAAGAGGAAACAGCCTTCAACGTCTCGGGTGGTTTCGTGTTGAAGCCCCTTGAGAAAATGTGGGTCACTGTAGATGGATTCCTCATCCAAATCGACGATCGTATCGTTCTGAGTGGTAGTTTCAGTGCGGATAAAGTAGCTGGTTTAGCCGCAGCAGGTGCGAGTAGCGCGCAGGTATTCACGAACGTTGCACAGACGCGCACCCAAGGTGTCGATGTCGCTGCAGGTTACCTTCACGCTTTTGATAATGAATCGCTTCTCAACTTCAAGGTTGCATTGACGTGGGCAGATACTGAAGTTATCGGCGATGTAGATGCGCCAGAAATCCTCGTCGGGCTTGAGGATACTCTTTTCCCATCACAGGAACGTTCTATGATTGAGGAGTGGCAGCCAAATACCCGGATTAATCTCAGTGCGGACTACATTATTGGCGATCTCACTATCGGTGGTGCCTTGCGCTACTTCGGCAGTTATACCGTTCAAGAGGGAAGCGGTGCTGATCCGGCACGGCAGACGTACGGTGGAAAATGGCTCACCGATATTCAGACTCACTATCAACTGAATGAAGGGCTTTCGCTGACCATAGGTGCTAACAACCTGTTCGATCAGCTACCAGATCTCAATGAGATTGGTCAGTCGCGCGGTGGAACGTTAACTGACAGCACCGGACATGTCATCGTTGACTCTCCGGGTGTGTTCACCTATTCGAGAAGGTCTGCCCCGTTCGGTTTTAATGGCGGACTTTATTATGCGAAGTTATCGTATAGTTTTTAGAGTGTTTTATAAAAATGTGGCGTCGGTGTAAGATTTAAAGAACGCCGATTTCACGTTTTACTCAAATATCGCAGAAAAGTGACATAGTGTTCATAGAGGACTCCTGTTGGTAAGCAATTTTATATCATCATACCGAAGGAGTCCTCTTTTTAATCATATTTATGTTCTATTTTTTATACCGGACTCATACATATCACAAAGAAACTATGAAAATGTTAATCTCAGAAAATAGAAAGCACCTTTGGTGCGCTTTTGCTATTTTATTTGGCATCGCATTAGCGATACCGATGGCAGTTAGTGCTGAAACACTCAAGGTAATCGTTCAAGATCAGAATGGGGACGCCATTCCAAAAGCAAAGATACAAGTTGGCAATCAAGAACAGATGACAGAGGATTCTGGAATCGCCACGTTAAGCAACGTAGTGAACGCGGAATCGTTGATTGTAACAGCACTCGGATTTTCGAGTAAGCGGATTAATATCACTTCTGGGCAAACCGAAGCCACAGTAATACTCACTCCCATCCAAACTATTGAATCCGTTGTGGTCGTCGGGACACGCAGTATAGGCAGGCAGGCTTTACAGGCACCCGTCCCGATAGAAGTTGTCAACAGAGAACAACTGAGTCTTACGGGTCAATCCGAGACGGGACGTGTCCTTCAGATGTTAGTGCCTTCCTTTAATTTTCCAAGCTCGACGATTAGCGATGGAACCGATGCTCTACGTCCGGCAACACTGCGTGGATTGGGTCCCGACCAGACCTTGGTACTTGTCAATGGCAAACGTCGTCATAAAAGTGCCTTGCTTCACGTAAACAGCTCTGTTGGTCGCGGGACCGCTGGAACAGATTTTAACGCGATTCCTGCCGCTGCGATAGAACGTATCGAGGTCCTCCGCGATGGTGCAGCTGCACAGTACGGTTCCGACGCTATTGCCGGCGTTATCAACATTGTACTGAAAGACAGTCCCGATATAGGTGATGCCAATATCTATTGGGGGCAAACTTATGAAGGCGATGGAGATACGCAGCGTGGAAATGGGAATTATGGAGTGAAAGTCGGTGATTCTGGCTTTCTCAACTTAACGGTGGAATGGCGGGAACGGGACCGCACGAACCGCGCTGGACCCACTGGAACGCGACAATACGATTGGGTAGACGTAAACCAAGGTAGACCACCTGATGCAATGCTTGAGGTAAAAGATGCAAACGGAAACGTAACAGGTGAAAAACCGGTCTGGTTTGATCCACGCGAATATTATTTTAATCGAAAAAATTTCCGGGTCGGGGATTCTGACGCTTCACAAAAAGTTGGGGTCTACAATTTTGGCTTGCCACTGACAGAAGGACTTGAATTATATTCATTCGGTGGTTATTCCACGCGCCAAAACAACAGTGCGGGGTTCTATCGCAGAGCCAATCAAACAGAACGGACTGTTACCGAAATTTATCCAGACGGATTCTTACCAGAAATTAATACCGATATTGGCGATACATCGCTCGCTTTAGGATTGGCATGGACGCATGAAACGACAGATCTCAATGTCGACGCCAGTATCAATCACGGATTGAATACATTTGACTTTTTTATATCTAACTCGCTGAACGCCTCTTACGGGGCAAGCAGCCCAACTTCCGCAGACTCTGGTGGATTTCGACTCAACCAAACCGCTTTTAATATAGATGTTGCTTATCCACTACAATATCAATCCTCTCTGGTGAACCTTGCAGGAGGTGTTGAATTCCGTAGAGAAGGCTACAGTATCCGAGCTGGTGAACCGCTTTCATGGATCAACGCAGGACTTGGCGCACCAGGTGCTGTTGGTGGTATTCAGGTCTTTCCTGGCTTTCGACCTGACAATGAAGTAGATGAAAGCAGGACTAACATTGCAGGTTATGCAGACTTTGAATCCTATCTCAGTGGTCAACCGGGAACTGGACTGCTCGTTGGTGCAGCAGTGCGCGGCGAGCAGTATAGTGATTTCGGTGCGACCGTCACAGGTAAAGCGACTGCTCGTTATGACCTAACGAAACAGGTTGCGGTTCGTGCTGCGGGTAGCACTGGTTTCCGTGCGCCTTTACTGCAACAACTGTACTTCAACAACATTAGCACACAATTCAAGGCAGACAACAATGACTTTGACGGTGATGGAGATACAACAGAACTACTGCCTTTTGAGGTGGGAACATTTCGCAATGACAGTGATGCTGCGCGCACACTCAATATTCCAGAGCTTAAAGAGGAAACTTCATTCAATGTTTCCGGCGGTGTCGTCATCAAACCAATTCAGAATCTATGGCTGACGCTTGATGCGTTCCAGATTGACATTGATGATCGGATTGTCCTTAGTGGAAGCTTTAATGCGGATGCCGTACCCGCTTTAGCACAAGCAGGGGTTAATCAAGCCCAAGTTTTTACGAATGTTGCACAAACGCGTACGCGCGGTATTGACGTATCCGTAGGTTACCTACACGCCTTTGACGATGAATCCATCTTGAATTTCAAGGCATCAGCCACTTGGACGGATACTGAAGTCATTGGAGATGTGGAAGCACCCGGTCCTATTCTGATCGGTTTCGAGGATGTCCTGTTTCCAGAGCGAGAACGCTCTATCATTGAGGAATGGCAACCCAACACACGTATTAATTTCACTGCAGATTATATCGTTGGACCTCTCCAGATCGGATCTGCTTTACGCTACTTTGGGAGTTACACTGTTCAAGAAGGAAGCGGGGAAAGTGCCCAGCGACAAACTTACAGTGGAAAATGGCTTTCTGATATTCAAGGAACGTATCGACTCAATGAATTTCTGGTGTTGACGTTAGGGGTAAACAATTTTCTTAACCAGTTGCCGGACCCGAACGAAGTTGGTCAAGCACGTGGTGGGACCCTTATAGACAGTACGGGGAAAGTCATTGCGGATTCACCCGGTGTTTTTATGTACGATCGGAGGGCTGCACCCTTTGGTTTCAACGGTGGATTTTACTATGCGAAGGTATCCTACAGTTTCTAAAAGTGAAAACGAAGACAACAAAAATCAAGGTTATAAACCTCTCCCACAAGCGTTGCAGCACTCATGGAATACATACAGAAATCGGTTCCTATAGAAAAGGATGTTTAATGGTATTTAACTTCGTCATGCGCCTAATCCTCAAAGACTGAATGTTTCCATATTTTTATTGCATGTATTTGAAGAGTGTGATAAATTAGAGCGCGATTTTCACATAATCTGAATCTAAAGGAGAACTATTGAATGCCGCGAAATCTCTTAATCTGTTGTATGGTCGTGCTTATTGTAGGTGCAGTCATTGCCCTGAATATCAACCCGGTTGAAAGTCAGAGCGATATGGTGAAGCGCGGAAAATATCTCGTGGACGCGGTGGGCGCGTGCGGGCATTGTCACACGCCACGCGCCGGTGCTGAATATAATATGGATATGTACCTTGCTGGACATCCCGCGAATGCTCCTTATCCTCGCTACAATTTCAGCATGATGCAACAAGGCATTTTTATCCTGACATCACCACAGATGAGCGCATTCTCTGGTCCGTTCGGAACGAGTTTTGCTTCAAACCTGACGCCTGATAATGAAACAGGATTGGGTGAATGGACGGAAAAGATGTTCATTGACGCAATGAGAACAGGACACCACCAAGGCAATAAGAGCAATCGGAAGATCCTTCCACCAATGGCTATAAAGCACTATGCCCAAATGAACGATGAAGATCTTAAGGCGATTTGGGCATATCTTAGGACCGTTAAGCCTGTCAAAAACGAGGTGAGTCCTCCCTTGAACCAACGCGGTCGCCCGTATTAGAAGGAATAGGGCACTCTGTGCGCTGTAAATAACAGAAATCAAACCATCAAAAATTTGGAGACATATTTTATATGGCATCAACAAAAGACTCGGTTCGAATTGCAGTTGTCGGTATGGGTATCGGTAAACCCAATGGAACGGCACTTGCAAGCAATTCACGAGGCAATGTCGTCGCGCTCTGTGACCTCTTAGAGGACCGAATGAAAGATTTCGCCAAAGATCTGCCGGGTGAGGTTAAATTCTATACCGACTACAAAGAGATGTGTAAAGCCAAAGACATCGACGCTGTATTTGTTGGGACCCCAAACCAATGGCACGTCCCGATTGCTTTAGAAGCCGTGCGAAATGGCAAACATGTCATGGTAACAAAACCGCTTGCTGATTCCGAGGAAGCCGCCGAAAAATTAGTTAAAGAAGCGGAAGCAGCAGGTGTCGTCAATATGATGTCGCTCTCCACACGCTTTGGAAAGGAATGCCAATACCTCGGCAACCTCGCACGCGATGACTATTTCGGTGAACTCTACTACGCCCGCGCCCGGAGCATCCGCCGCAATGGGATCCCCGCATGGAACCTTGGCTTCATCAAACAAGGTGGTGGTGCTTTCCGTGATATGGGCGTTCACGTACTTGACTCAGCTTGGTGGATCCTCGGATTGCCAAAGCCAATTTCAGTTTTGGGTGCTGCGGGTGCAAAATTTGGACCGCGCGGACGAGGTTATTGGAAGCGGAGCCAACCATCAAAGGAAATCTACGAACAATATGAGGCAGACGACTATGCGGGTGGATTCATCACCTTTGAAAATGGGCTCGGCTTACAAGTTGAAAGTTTCTGGGCATCACATCAACCTGACGAGTTTCAGATAGAACTCTTCGGGACAGAGGCAGGTGCGACGATGAGTCCGCTACAACTTTTCCGCACGGATGAATCCGGTACATCTGAGGATATAAACGTTAATCTACCTCCAGGCAAATATAACTCATCGTGGGATGCCATTGCCGATCACTTCATTGAATGTATCTTAGATAATGTAACCTGCAAGGCACCGCTTCGCCATGGTTTGATTGTTCAACAGATGATGGAAGGTCTACTCAAAAGTGCTGAAACAGGACGCGAAGTTCAGATTGAGGCAGCTGAAGGGGCTTAAAAAATGGCACTTGACATGGCAGCACTTCATAACGATTTTGCAAGAGACGGGTTTGCTATTGCACCGAACCTGTTTACACGAAGTGAAGTCCAACGGCTTAAATTAGAATGTATTGACATCTTGGAAGCCGTAAAAGCCGAAACAGGCACTGTTGCTGGACACGGCGTTTATGTCGGCTTAGCAGCGCGGAGTCCCGTTTTTCAAACCGCAGTTGGTGATGCCCGACTGCTTGATATTTTAGAAGGTATCCTCGCACCGGATATTGAATTTTTGAGCGACAAGTTTGTTTTCAAGAGTGAGTCGACGACCTTCGCAAGCCCATGGCACCAAGATTGGCACTATTGGCACGGCGCGCACAAACTCTCAATTTGGGTAGCTCTTGATGATGCTACTGTTGACAATGGGTGCCTCAAACTCTTTCCGGGTTCTCACAAATCCGCTATTGTCCATGACGGGGATGCCAGCGACGGACATGGATTCGGGAACCGACTCCGTCCGGGTATGGTTGACGAAAATCTCGCTGTTACGGCGGAAATTGAAGCAGGTGGTGCTGTCTTTTTCCACGACTTGACGCTCCATTCCAGCCATCCCAACCGATCTGGGGAAGAACGTTGGGTCTGGATTCCAACCTATCGTGATGCAAAAGCGGTGGACGAGGATTACCCGTGGGCTGTTGCGGCGAAAGTGTTGCGAGGGAAAAAACGATAAGAAAAAGGAGAAATTATGTTTAAAAATCTGAGTACTGGTGCAATTGGTATCCAGGCAAATATGACAGAAGGCTTAGCATTGGCAAAAAACGCTGGCTTTGAAGGTCTCGACCTGAACATTGACGAAGCCGGTCAACTCGCACAAGAACACTCTGTCCAATATGTCAAAGATCTCTGGGGCGAAGCTGGCATCGCTATGGGTGGATGGGGATTCGGTGTCAACTGGCGGGGTCCCGAAGCTGACTATTACACTGGTTTAGCGCAGTTACCTGAACGTGCAGCACTTGCCGCTGAACTCGGTTGTTACCGTTCAACTACTGTGGTCGGACCCGCTTCAAACGACATGACCTTTCAAGAGAATTGGGATTTTTCTGTCAAACGGCTTCGTCCTATCGCTGAGATTCTTAAAGATCACGGACATTCAGTCGGGCTTGAGTTTATTGGACCTGCAACGAGCCGTCAAGGTTCTCAGTACCTTTTCGCCTACTCAATGGATGCGATGTTAGGGCTCGCCGCTGCAGTCGGCACAGGTAACGTTGGATTACTATTTGATACATGGCACTGGTATACCTGCCGTTCAGCCATTGATGATGTCCGCAAACTCTCTGTATCAGACGTCGTTTACGTCCACATCAACGACGCCCCTGCCGGAATTGACCCGTATGATCAGATCGACAACATCAGGTGTCTTCCTGCTGAAACAGGCGTGATTCCGCTCACTGAATTGATGCAAATCCTGACAGAGATCGGTTACGAAGGACCTGTGACACCTGAGCCGTTCAGCCAAAAGGTAAACAGTATGGAACCTGCAGATGCGGCGAAAGCCACTGCGGAATCATTGGATCAGGTCTGGAAAGACGCGGATCTATAAGGGACACCATCCTCTGTTAGAAAGAGGTATAACATGCGACTTATTGATAAAGAGAGCATCCTCGCGATGACACATCTGTGGGAAGGCGATCGATTTCCTGATGGACGTCCGCGCGTCCCTGATGATCTCCTTCGGAGAATGAAGGCTATTAGCATTGAACAGGCGTGGGGTGTTCTGAATGGCAATGACTATAAGTTCCAATTCGCTGGCGATTGGATGAATCTTCATCCCGATCGGATTCTGGTCGGTAGAGCAGTGACGTGCGCCTTTGTGCCGATTCGCCCAGATTTTAACGCTGCTATCTCGGCACAAGGTGAAAAAGATGGATGCGTCGGTGGACAAAACTCGTGGGTCATTGACACGCTCGTTCGCGATGATGTTATCGTCGTTGATCTCTTTGGTAAAATCAAGGACGGCACCTTCGCCGGTGATAATCTCGGTAACTCCATCTACGCGAAAACAAAAACAGGTATGGTAATTGATGGTGGTATCCGGGATCTGGATGGCATCTATGAATTGCCAGATTTCTCCACTTTCGTACGGGGTGTGGATCCGACGGGTATTGCGAATGTCACGTTGACGGGTATTAATATTCCTATCCGTATCGCGGAAGCAACTGTATTACCCGGGGATATAGTCTTGGGAAGACGTGGCGGGGTTATCTTTATTCCGCCGCACTTCGCACAGCAAGTCGTCGAACAAGGCGAAGAGGTGGCTCTCCGAGACCGGTTTGGGCATCAACGGTTGCGCGAAGGTAAATATACGCCGGGTGAGATTGATCGGAAATGGTCTGAGGAGATTGAGGCAGACTTTGCGAAATGGCGCGAGGAACAGTAGAAATCAACATTATTGGAGCAGAGCCATCTATCCTTCCATCTTCCATTTGGCACAGGTTTGTTATTACGCGCGTCTCGCTTTAACGGCATACATGGGCCAAGAAAAATAGAAATCATCACCCGCCGGATCGACTGTGTAATGTTCTTTGGCTTCATCAGGTGAAAGCTTGGCGAATGCCTCACGGACTTTCTGAACTACCTTCGGCGGGTTTTTCTCTGGCCGCACCCACCATAGAAACGACATCTGCGCGTTTCGGACGTGTGCCGTTTTTTCAAGCGAAAACCCAGCATCCGCAATTATCGCATCCCACTCAGATGGCGGACGTCCATATACATGAGAATTGTCCCGCAGCCACTCCACACGATTCTGCCACGCTCTTAATTTCTCCGATTCAGGCGTGACAGAATCTATCATGCAGAAAAGTCCATCTGTCCGCAAAACCCGATGCACCTCACGCAAGAAGACTGGAACATCCTGAAAGTGATGCGGTGCAATTCGACACGTTACCAAATCTAATGAGGCATCAGCAAACGGTAAGGACTCCGCAGCAGCAACAGAAAAAGCAATGTTCTTTATTCTTTCTTCTTCTGCGAGTTCCGCTGCCTTTGCGACCATTTCTGGTGTTAGGTCGGTGGCAATTACATGTGAGACCATTGGAGCGAATTTAAACGCCGTGAACCCCGTTCCTGTCGCAATATCTAACGTCCGCTCTGTTCCCTTCGGCTCGGCGAAATCCAAGATAATGTCTAAGGTGTCCCCCGTGGCATGTGCGCTGCTTTGGGCATAATAGTTTGCATGTTGGCTAAACTGCTCTCGGACAGTAGTGTGTATGGATTTCATATAGTAGTTCTCAGGAGAACAGCGGTCAGCGTCGGGGCGTTCGCTACGCTCACTGTCAGCAGTTGGCAAAAAGACTCTAATTCAACCAAAAACCTCTTAACTGACCGCTAATTGCTGACTGCTAATTAAAAAGGATAACACCGCGTGCGTTTTCACCGGCTTCCATATCGGCGAACGCCTCATTAATTTGCTCCAGTCGATAGTGCCGAGTAATCAACTCATCTAACTTCAACTTGCCTTCGGTATACAGATTAAGAAGTTTTGGGAAATCCACCTTCGGCTGACAGGAGCCATAAAATGAACCGATGAGTTGCCTTTCCGTTGAGACGAGATGTTGCGCAGGAATGCTAATATCCGATTGATGATGCGCCATCCCAACGATAACAGCAGTGCCAGCTGCGCGTACCATATTGTAGGCTTGTACGATAGTTTTTGGATTTCCGATCACTTCAAAGGCGTAGTCTACACCAAGACCGGCAGTCAATTCACGAACGGCTTCAACGGGATCGCATGTCGCGGCGTTGACGACATCTGTTGCTCCAAAACTTTTCGCAAAGTGGAGTTTTCTCTCGGCGATATCAACGGCGATAATCCGTTCCGCTTGCGCAAGCACTGCTCCCTGAATAGCGTTCAAACCGACACCACCGGTTCCTATGACCGCTACGGTACTTCCGGGTTCTACTTTAGCGGTATTTAGCACAGCACCGACACCTGTCGTTACACCACAACCTACGAGTGCGGCTTTCTCCAAGGAATAGTGTTCATCAATTTTGACGAGATTTTGTTGAGGGACAACCATGTACTCGGACATCGTTGCAATCCGCGCCATTTGGAGGATGCCATCTCCCGAACTGTTATGGAGGCGATAGGTGCTATCTAACTGAAAACCGCGTGGTACATTGTAACTCTCGCACAGACAGACTTTCTCCATCTGACACATGCGGCAGCTGCCACAATAACTGACGAAAGACAAGATCACATGGTCGCCCGGACGAAATCCACTTACATCGTCGCCAACGCGTTCAATAACACCTGCACCTTCATGCCCAAGTGCTACAGCGGCATCGTAATAGATAGTTCCAGTAACGACCGACAAGTCGGAGTGACAAACTCCACTCGCCGCAGTTCGGACGAGGACTTCGTTTGCTTTCGGCTCGTCTAACTCAAGTTCCTCAACGACGACCGGTTGATTATGTTCATACATGACAGCAGCACGCGTTTTCATCTCTTCCCTCGCTCTCCGTCGTAATATGTTTACAATATAGATTCGAGATAACTTCTCGCCTTTCGCATTGATTCAACTGGATCCGATTCACCTTCGTATACCACAGATAAACACCCATTATAGCCGACGCCTCGCAAAATGTCTAAAATACGAGGATAATCTAACCACTCCTCCACGCCGCTATCAATCTGATAAAATTTCGTACGGACATAAACAGCATGCGGAGCAGTCTGCTCAATACTGGCGTAACAGTCGTAGCCTGGATGTGAAGAACCGCGATGTCCACTTGCGCCTGGAGAACCAGCATACTGTCCTGTATCCAAAACATGTGTAAAATACTGATGGTCCACGCCGTTCAAGGCACGTAAAACTGCTGCACCATCGCGCGTGACGTTGTTATGGTTGTGATTCTGTAACCCGACGAGAATCCCCGAATCATAGCCGTACTCAGCGACTTCCTTGAAGGCTTCAATCATTGGCGGCCACAAAGTCTCCTCATCATCGCAATCTTCAGGCACATACGCAGCGAAGACTCTGACCAAAGGACAACTCATAAAAGCCGCAACGTCTATCCATTGCTTAATCAACGCGACCTGTTCGTGGTGTTCCTCAACGGGACGACCAAAATTATTGCTGATACCGATGTAGCCTAATGGCAGCCCTTTACGCATGAGATCCATTTTCAACTCACGTAGATAACTGGCATCAGTCGATTCAAATGCACTCGAATGTAATTCAACAACATCAAACCCGAGGTCATACACCAATTGTGCGAAAGCGGTAGCTGTAGTGTTCCTCACGTTTAGGGACATCGTGCCCAATTTCATCATAAGGGAATTCTCCTTTTTTCAACTGAGTACTGGGCAAAATTATCACCAGCACTTTCACAAACCTCGTCTATTGATCATCTACGAGATCCTCGTCCTGCTCCTGAAGCGATACTCTCGTTATCTGGTTCAATGCTACAAGGAACTTTCGTAAAGTTTGTCGAAGCTCTTGGAGTCCCTGCCGATTTGCTTCAAGGTACTGAATTCGAGAATCCAAGTTTTCTAATCGGCTGATTCGACCCTGCAGATCCTCAATCAGGGTATGTATCTCGCGGAACTGCTGCCGATCGTCCTCCAATTGCTGAACTTTACTTACCGCTATGCTGAGATGCTTCTGGGTCTCAGTTAGTTCTTTTTGGAGGTTTTGTGTAAAAGAGATTAATTTCTCAATCGTATTCGTCGTTCTATAAACCTGTTGATTTGGAACAGCGGCACTACTTCTCTGCTCCGGTAGATGTTGATGTGTGTCCGCAGAAGGCTGTGCTGTAATTTCAGATTCGTTGTTATCAGAAGCATCAACATCTGCTTTTCCAAAGACACCTAATAATTTAATCTGATACGAAAACCGCGAATACGGTTCCTGCCGCTCGGTATATGTGATTTGCACCCGGAGTTCTTGATTAATTCGCAGCGTGTTAAGGCGACTATGGATATTCCGAATAACTACCTCATTGTAATTGAACGCTTCATTCTTCTTGGGATTTAAACGTCGGAGATAGCGGTAGAGTTCTAAGCCATCACTGCTTTCCCGTTCTAACCCTTCTGATGTTAAAACACCAATTACTTCAGAACTCTCATCAGCTTCAGAGGCTCCTTGCTCATCAGGTATAACAATATCCAGCGGCACCTCGCCCTGAATTGCCTTCATCCCGATAGCCCAACTCGTTGCCGAGTTTCTAATGCTATATACAATAAAATCGTAATGAACTGCCATAATTTTCCCTTTAGTATAATTGTGTAATTTTTGATATAGGAAAATTTTACAATAGTAACACTTTGTTTGTTAACTTTGTCGTTCAGTGTATACGTTCACCTCGCTTAATAGAGGTGAAAACGAACATATCCGCAACTATATCTTTAATCTTAACATAACCTGTTCCAGTGTCGGAATGCAAGTGGTTCCAACACCCTCAACAGCGAAGGAAGCGACACAATGTGCGAAGTTTAGCGCCTTCTCTACTGAACGATTTTGATAATAGTCAATCAAAAAAGAGGTGGCGAAAACATCACCCGCGCCTGTAGGATCAATTTCCGTCACAGAATATGCCTTGGACTTGAGCTGCGTGTCGTTTTGGAAAAGCGTCGCGCCGTCCGCTCCTCGGGTCAGGACAACAATCGGAGCCAGCTGGATATATTTTTCTAACTCATCTGGATAGCTGCGAACATCCTCATCACTGAGAATTAACACATCAATGTATGGCAAAATATCTTCAGCTGTTCTCCAACGCCTCGCTTCAACCTTCCCACTCGTGTTCCACTGTCGAAGCCAACCCTGTGGTGTAGCCCCGATTAACGTATGCTTGCTGAAACTGTGAACGAGTTCCGCCGAAACTTCATCTGCAATTGGACACAAGTAAACTATATCGCTTGTATACCACTCAATAGGAACATCAGGACCTTTCAGTTCCTTCGCTGTACCCAAGATAAACTGTTGTCTATGTCCCTTTTCATCGTATTGATTATCAAAAATCGTCGTTTCAGGCGATTCACAATAAGCAGTCGTTATACCATCCAACAGTGGATTCTGTCGATCAAAATTCGCGCCTACAGCCGTGACAGCACGGGCATGGTGTCCCAAGTTTCGGGCAGTTAGTGTTGAATACGAGGCAGATCCCCCGAGAATATAACCATTTGGCGAGACGTCATAACAAAAATGACCCACTGATAGAAACGTTACCGGCATCGAAGAAGTATATCCTTTTTGCATTACAATTCAAAAACAGGTTCCATGTGCGCCCACCATTCGTCTGGTTGTGCTTCATCGACGGGCTCCTGGAAAGTTCGCATCAATTCATCCCATTCTTTACATCTCGGGTTCTCTTCAAGATAGCGCGGAAAATCGTGTTCTATATCAAAATTATCAACCGTTTCCATCGCCATAAACAGACGGCATCCTAAGAGATAGATATTCATCTTCGTTATACCTACTGCCTTCAAGCCATTAACCACCTCTGGCCAGGCATCCCGGTGATATGCTTTATATGCTTCAATCAGATCTGGATCGTTTTTTAGGTTCAACGTTAAACCGTAATGCTTCATTCAGTTTATCCAATGCCTTTCGAATTATCTCCTCGTGATCAAACGCGAGCGTCGGTAAATTAGTAGTCGAGAACCACGCAGCTTCGGCTGCATCGGAACCGGCTTTAACGTTCAGCGCAGGTTTTTCAAGAACCGCAGCGTAGGCGATAGTAATCACGCGACCGCGCGGGTCTCGGGAGGGATCGCCAAAAGCACCGACTTCGGTTAACGGCACCCCCGCAACTCCCGTTTCCTCCTCTAACTCGCGCAGTGCCGCTTCCTCAAGCGGCTCATTCATTTCAACAAAACCGCCCGGCAATGCCCAGTCGCCTTCAAAGGGGAAATGCTTACGCTTAATCAACAGCAGTTCTGGAACTTCACCTGTGAAGATGGCAATATCAACAGTAACGGCAGGTCGTGGGTAGTCGTAACAAAACATTTTAGCTCCAATAACCTGCTCCAGCTGACAATTTGGCACAAAACATTCTAATCAGATTCACATCATCGCGCCTATCACAGAAGCATACGCTAAGCCTCTCTATACGTGGATTTTGTGCAGATTCTAACTTATAGAATACCAAATTCTAACATTTTCGTCAACTTTTTTTCAAACAATTCACTCTCTGCTTGTAATAATCGCATAGATAATGGTATAATAACCTTATCACTATGGACTTACAAAAAAACCAAGCCCTACTACGATGAGCACTCAAAACGAAAATGAAAGTCCACATTGGAAAAAACATCCCAAAAGCCCTTATCATTTCTGTTGGGCTTCATATTTTGTTGCTCCTGACGTTCGGAACTTTGTACCGGCAAAAACCCGATCGGCACATTGACACTGGCATGGTATTTGACATTGCCAAAATCCACGTGAGGACCCCTCGTTTTAGAGTCAAAAGACCGCCCCAGATACCTCCAAAGCCAACGGTCATGCCGGAGAGCATGCAACAAACACAGGTTCTACAAGTCAAAACTCCATCACTCCAGCGACCTGTAACATCTGTATCGCATCAAGATGTCCCTCTTGAATTGCAAACGCCAGAACTTTCTACGGCAACGCACCCAGAAGAACACACCCACGGCACAGGTCTTCAAGCCAAACCGGTATCTGGCAGCGGAAGGGGTATTGGGTTAGGTTCGGGTATCTTCGGTAGCGGGGGCAAGCCTGTTAGGCATACCGGCGGATTTATGGCAGAGACGCAGGGACAGCCAGCCTCGGATATTGGAGGATTAACACTTCCCGATCTTGCGCTAAACAGGATTGCTAAACACATCGTTACGAACAGGCGTACAGACCTCGTTGATATCGTTTTTATCATTGACGGTAGTGGCAGTATGAAAAACGATGTTGACGCAGTGCGTGAACATCTTAACAGTATGACCGATCTGTTTGACAGGGCAGGTATCGATTTTACCATCGGTATTGTCGCCTTTCGAGCGGGTACGGGATATAGTCTGCTTGGATTGGATTTTGAAGTGGTGCCTCAGACGCGTTCAACTGATCAGGTTAAAAAAGTCCTCGCACAACTCAAATTCCGAGGCGATGAGAACGGGTTAGACGCACTCATCCGCGCCGCTGACGAGGTAACATTCCGAAGGGACGCTGAAATTCACTTCATTTTTGTTACAGACGAGTACGTAAGCGGTGCTTATTCCTCAATCGATGTAATGGTGAAGATGAAAACCTCTAAAATTAAGGTAGATGTTATCGGACGGGACGAGCCTTTTCAGAAATTCATTGCTAAAACCACGGGTGGCTTATGGCTGCCTATTTCGAGTCTCACAATCCAATAAAATAAAGTAAGCACCTCCAGCCAAAGACTATGGTCACTTCAATGGACAAGAAGGAAACACATTACGCACTCGGTTTATCGCTTCTGTTCCTCGCAGTAGGTGCCTATACGCTTAGCCATCATGAGATGTGGCGCGACGAGATTCAGGCGTGGCTCCTCGCACGTGACAGTGCCTCAGTCCTTGAACTTTTTTCGCACCTCAAGTATGAAGGACATCCGGGTTTGTGGCACCTCTACCTTATGCCACTTACTCGCATCACGCATTCTCCTGTCATCATGCAGGTGTTTCATTTCCTGATTGCGATTGTTACTGTTTATCTTTTTGTTCGCTACGCGCCTTTCAATCGCTTCCAAAAATTTCTCTTCTGTTTCGGCTACTTCGTGTTCTATGAATATGGCATTCTTGCGCGAAACTATGCCTTTGGATTGCTACTGATAATTGTTTTTTGTATACTTTTCAGGGAGCGTTATAAACGTTTTATTTGGATCGGATGTGTGTTGTTTCTGCTCTCACACACGAGTGTTCACGCGTTAATTCTCACTATAGCGATGGGGTTCGCGCTGTGCTGTGAATATATCTATCGCAATAGGCTCTCTGAGTCACTCTCGCAAGAGATTGAGGCTATAGGAGATAAAAAACCTATCTGGATTGGATTTGCACTCATTGGTATTGGTATCATTACATCCGTTTTGCAGTTGAATCCGCCACCAGATACGGGTTTCGCTGTTGAATGGAGGTTTGCATACGAACCGGAGGAGTTGAGCAAAGTTATTCACCTCATTTCTCGTGCCTATATTCCAATTCCTGAGTTCTCGCTTAATTTCTGGAATAAGCACCAATTAGAAACGTACGTTTTCTTCCAATACATCCAAATACCGTTCTGTTGTCTCCTTATTCTCTGCTGCATTCTGTTATTACGCAAACGCCCTACTGCGCTTCTTATATACCTCGTAGCGACCTTTGGACTTTTAGTATTTTTCTACGTAAAGTATTACGGCAGTATGCGTCATCATGGATTCTTGTTCATTACTCTTCTTATGACCGGCTGGATTTACAGAGATTGTACTGAGATAAATCTCCCGTTCAATAACTTCAGTGAATTGTCAGAACGCCTGTTTTCTCCATTCCTCACTATTATCTTCGTTTGTCACTTTATCGCTGGTATAACGGCTATTGGACTGGAAAGTCGTCATGTCTTCTCATACGGGAAACAGGTGGCTGAATATATCAACGCAGAAGAGATGCAAGATATGATCATGGTTGGCGAAATCGATTACGCTGCGAGTACCATCGTTGGATACCTCGAAAAAGATGAGATTTATTATGTACACGGCAGTCGGTACGGGTCCTTCGTCAGATGGGACGATGCTCGCGGGCATGATGTTGATATTCCGGACGTTCAAGTTGTTGAAGAGGCAGATGTCTTGCGGACTCAAGCATCTCAGGATATCCTAATTATCATGAACCGCCCTTTAGATCCGGACCTGATTACACAACACAACCTCACACTCCTGACTGAATTCACTGGTTCAGTTGTTGATGATGAGGGTTTCTACCTCTATCTAATGCCAGCCCCTTGATATAGTTCTCTTTCTGTAGACGTGATCTCACGACCGCGATCCCCTATCCCAAGAAAATCTACACACTTAAAAACTTTACGATAAATGCTCCTAATGCAAAACTTTTTCTTGACAGAATCTGCAACAAGTGATATTATATTAAGAGTCGTTTTTGCCAAAGATATGTTAGGAGAAGTCTTTGATACATGCCGAAACGTAGAAGAAATCCCAAAAACACGCCTATCTCGGATATGGGTGGAGAAGATAGTGTGGTGTTGCGTGAGACAGCACCTTTGCAGATGCGTTATTACGGGGATCCAGTTCTTCGCAAAAGGGCGGAACCGGTTGCAGAGATCACGGATGCTGAACGTCAACTTGCTGAAGAAATGTTGATGACGCTGGAAGCTACAGGTAACGGTATTGGACTCGCTGCGACGCAGGTCGGTGTTCTGAAAAAACTCATTATCGTTGACATAGGCGAAGAAGACGATGAGGAATACGAGCCTTTGGTGCTGTTTAACCCTGAAATTCTGAGTTTCGAGGGAGAAATCGTTGCGGAGGAGGGATGCCTCAGTATTCCCGATGTTACAGCGGATGTGAAACGCCCTGAACGGATTGTCGTTGAGGGAATTGATATTCAGAGTGAACCTGTCCACATTGAAGCCGATGGCCTGTTGGCACGCGTCCTACTACACGAAATAGATCATCTCAACGGTGTGCTTTTTATTGATCGGATCAGCGGGTTAAAACGGCAGTTGCTCAGTGAGGAATTGCAGAGATTACAACAAGCCGAGCGTCCTTCGTAGTAATTCAGTGTTAGCAACAGAACGATCCATCGCCCGTCACGTCATGTAGGCGGAGGCAATTTATGTCAAAAGAGAAACTTGAGCCTATCTTACACACGAAACTTGAGCACCTCTATGCGTGCTTGCGCGCTTATGAGAAGGTCATCGTCGCGTTTTCTGGTGGTGTTGACAGTACCTTTCTCGCGGAAGCGGCACAACACGCTCTGGGTGATAATGCCCTTGCTGTTACTGCTATCTCTGATTCCTATCCGATTCGAGAAATGAAGGCGGCACAGGAAATCGCCAAGCAGATTGGCATTCGTCTTGAGACAATCAATACGCACGAATTAGACTTGGAGGGGTATGCAAGTAACCCGACAAATCGGTGTTTCTTCTGCAAGACGGAATTGTTCGATAAACTTCGCCCCATCGCTGAAAAATATGACGTCGGAACAATCGTCTACGGCGCAATTCCAGACGATGTTGGCGACCATCGCCCTGGGATGGACGCAGCAAAACAGATGGGGATTCAAGCTCCCTTGATTGACGTTAATTTAACGAAGGCAGAGATTCGTGAGATTTCAAAAGTGTGGGACCTCCCTACATGGGATAAACCTGCGTTCGCCTGTCTCTCCTCCCGGTTCCCTTACGGCATGCGGATTACCCGCGAATTGCTGCGACAGGTAGATGCTGCTGAGCAATTTCTCTACGATTTGGGTATCCGTCAATTCCGTGTCCGTCATCATGGTGAACTCGCCCGAATTGAGTTAGAAGCGGAAGAGATTTCACGGATGCTCTCAAAAACGGTACGGCGCGATATTAGCGAGCACTTTAAAACGATCGGATATGCCCATGTTACGCTCGACTTGCAGGGGTATCGTTCTGGAAGTCTTAACGAAGGAGTCACTAAAATCATAACAGGAGCATAGGGTGATGGAAACTATTTATCAGATTTTCATCAGAAGTGAAGCCTCACATGCCAGACCCAGTCGCCTTGATCCACCATCGCTCCCTTACACAGATATGCTCATCGGTGCTGCTGCTTTAATCGGGATCGTCGGGTGTGTGCTAATTTTTAGATTTTTGCATAGGAAATGGAAAAATCAACGAATTCCCCATAAAACTTCGGCAGTGCTATCCCCCGAAAAGAAAGGCTTTACACGACACCAGAAACGGGCCCTCGTCCAAAAGATTCAAGAAAGCAGAATTAGTAATCTCAAAAAGAGTTTCGCAGGCGAAGGCAATTCCAAAGGCATGATATTTGCCACAATCGGTTTGATTGTAATAGCTTTACTCTGGCTGTTGCATGCTATATCACAAAGATTTGACCCATATTAAGATACCTGCGAAATAAAGTTAATTATGTCCAATCAACAAACACAATCGCTTACCGGCGTAGAAACCTTTAGTTGGAAAAAGTGGGACGCCTGCACACATTGTGGACTCTGTCTACCCACCTGTCCAACCTATCGAGAATTAGGTTTAGAAACAGATTCACCAAGGGGTAGACTCTATCTTATGGGGAGTGCCTTCAAAGATGAAGATGCCACTCCACTCAACGAAGAATGGTCAGAATACATTTATCGGTGCTTAGACTGCCGGGCGTGTGAAACTGCCTGTCCTTCCGGTGTTCATTTCGGAGAACTACTTGAAGAGGCACGCGCTATATACGAGCAGAACGCTCCCCGCTCAGCAGCTTACCGATTCTGGACGAATCTGGTTTTCAAGCAAATTTTGCCCAATAAAGAACGATTGGATCTAATTTTTGAGTTGATGTGGCTCTACCAACGGCTCGGTATCCGATGGCTTGTTCAGAAAACGGGTATTCTGAAACTGATGGGGCAACTCGGGCAGATGGAATCACTGCTCCCGAACATCTCACCCCCACAACTGAAATATACGATACAGGACATTACACCTGCTGAAGGTGAAACCCGCTATCGTGTTGGGTTCATACCCGGATGTGTGATGAACCAAATTTTCACAGAGACGAATGTTGCAACTATCCGTGTCTTAGCAAAAAATGGATGTGAAGTCGTTACACCGCGGAAGCAGACCTGTTGCGGTGCCCTGCACCTTCACAACGGCGTGCGAGATGTCGCCTCAGATCTTGCTAAACAAAATATCGATGCATTTGAGGATGAGAATTTAGATGCGATCATTATCAATTCTGCGGGCTGTGGTGCGGCACTTAAGGAATACGAAGTTCTGTTAGAAAACGATGACGCTTATAGAGAAAAAGCAGAACACTTCAGCCATAAAATGCGCGACATCAGCGAATTCTTAGCTGAAATTGAGATGATACCGCCGACTGGAAAAATCGAAAAACGGGTTACTTACGATGAACCCTGTCATCTTCTTCATGGGCAAAGTGTAGAAGCGCAACCCCGTATGGTGCTTCAATCAATACCGGGACTTGAGTTGATTGAATTAACTGAGTCCGAATGGTGCTGTGGCAGTGCCGGAATCTACAATATCACACAGCCCGAACTTTCGCAAGAAATTCTGGAACGCAAAATGGCGCACATCGCAGAAACCGACGCAGACATCGTTGCAACCGGAAACCCCGGATGCCTACTTCAGATTCAATTGGGTATCCAGAAACATAAGTTGCCGATGCAAGCGATGCATCCCGTTAATCTCTTAGACTACGCTTATCGTGGCATTGCGCCAGAAGATTTTTTACCCGAAGAGTAGTCTGTTAGGTTTATGTGAAACGACACAAGTTAAAGTAGCGTCTTATAGAATAAAAATATAAATGCCTTCTCAAAATACGACCAGACGCTCCGCTACATCACAGCAAAGCACATAAATTAAAATAATGTTTTTATCAGACGAAGATATTATCAAGTATATAGAAAAAGGGAAAATTAAAATTACCCCTAAGCCCGATCTGAAAACGCAACTCGGAAGCTGCTCCATTGATTTCAAGTTGAGCAATACCTTTCGTGTCTTTGAGCATAGCAAACATCCGTACATTGATTTGCGAGCCGAAATTGATACCAGCGACTTGATGCGAAGAGTTGATGTCTCTGATGATGATGCCTTTACGATACAACCGGGTGAGTTAGTACTTGCAGCGACCCAGGAAGAGCTTGTATTAGCGAACGATGTCATGGCACGACTCGAAGGCAGAAGCAGTTTAGCACGCCTGGGGATTATTGTCCACAGCACCGCTGGTCTTTTTGATCCGGGCTGGATAGGCACCCCGACACTGGAGTTAGGGAACCTCGGACGTATGCCTGTTAAATTATATCCCGGTATGCGAATCTGTGCGTTCACCTTTGCGCAGCTTTCTTCACCGGCACGTGTACCGTATCAACTTAAACCCGCAAACAAATATGCAGGACAGGAGGGACCAGAAACGAGTCGGTTCAACAAAGATGTTGAATTCCGTTAGCACGGACCCCTTTTTCCGATTGCGTATTACGTAGTGTCCTTACCGACCACGCGCAAAAAACGGGCAATATCATGCCTAATAATTTAGCAAGGTTTCATATTTTTTTATATGGAGCGTGGAAAAAATACTGATATAGCAGTTGGTTTCGCATCTAAAATCCGCTGTAACTCATGATTTTAAATGAAAATCAATCTATTTTTCGCAATTAACGCTGTAACTTTCGCAATTATCAACGATTGGCATAAATTTTGCTTATCTATTCATTAAAGACACTCGTCAAGTGATGTGAGTTACGCGTTCAATTGACGAATCTAAGGACATTTTCCGAATTATAGAAACTGGTTTCGGGAATTGAGGCACGGTGTCTCAATTTTTCTATGCCATTTCGTAAGATTGTGCCTCGATCCTCAAGATCGGGGTAGTTTTGACAGCAAGTACGCCGAATAGGAGGATATATTGAATGACACCAAGTGAGGTGGTTGCACTTGCAAAAGAAAATGATGTCAAGATAGTTGATCTCAAATTCATGGATCTGCCGGGGATGTGGCAACACTTCTCCATTATGGCAGGTGAGTTGGACGAAGACCTCTTTGAAGAGGGAATCGGCTTCGACGGCTCCAGTATCCGTGGTTTCCAAGCGATTAACGAGAGCGATATGCTGCTCTTTCCTGATCCATCGACTGCTCTCATCGACCCAGTCTGCAAGGTGCCAACCCTAAGTATCACGTGTAACATCAAAGACCCAATCACATTGGAGAATTACACGCGTGATGTACGGCATATCGCACAGAAGGCAGAAGCGTATCTTGAGTCTACTGGGATCGCTGATACAAGCTACTGGGGACCAGAAGCAGAATTTTATCTTCTCAATGACATTCGCTACGGACAGGACCAACATTCTGGTTTCTATTCCGTCGATTCTGTTGAGGGAAGTTGGAATTCAGGTCGCGACGAGAATCCAAACCTTGGTTACAAACCGCGTTACAAAGAGGGGTATTTCCCAGTACCACCTTCCGATACACTTCAAGACCTCCGCTCCGAGATCTGTCTGAAGTTGATAGAAGCTGGTGTTGATGTGGAAGTTCATCACCATGAGGTAGGAACTGCGGGTCAAGGCGAAATTGATATTCGTTATGATACATTGACTACGGTTGGTGATAAGATTGCGTTGTATAAGTACATCATCAAAAATGTGGCGCGTGAGAATAACTTAGTCGCTACTTTCATGCCGAAACCGCTCTTCCAAGACAACGGTTCTGGAATGCACGTGCACCAGAGTTTCTGGAAAAATGGAAAGAACATTTTCTACGATCCACAGGGATACTCGCTCCTCAGTGAGACAGCACTTTATTACATCGGTGGCTTGCTTGCGCATGCTCGTTCGCTTTGCGCAATTATCGCCCCAACGACTAACTCCTACAAGCGGTTAGTTCCTGGGTACGAAGCACCAGTCAATATTGCTTACTCGCAACGCAACCGTAGTGCTTGTGTTCGTATTCCGGTTTACTCGAAGAGTGAGAGGGCAAAACGGGTTGAATTCCGTACGCCGGATCCATCTTGTAATCCTTACCTCGCCTTCAGCGCTCTAATGATGGCAGGACTCGACGGAATACAGAACCGTATCCATCCGGGCGATCCACTGGATAAAGACCTCTATGACCTTGAGCCGGAAGAACTCGCGGATATTGAGTCCACGCCAGTATCTCTCGGAGATGCCCTCGATGCTTTGGAAGAAGATCACGAATATCTCCTCAAAGGCGACGTGTTCACCCAAGATGTCTTGGATGTCTGGATCGATTACAAGCGTGAAAATGAGGTCGATGCCATAAACATGCGGCCACATCCGTATGAATTCTTCCTCTATCACGATATTTAAACTGCGTGAACGAGGCTGTTAAGGAACGCTCTGTAGGGCGGATCTGGTATCCGCCCTCCACACTCGTCCCTGTAAGTCTTGAGGGCAGAGATTGTAAGCCCTGATTGAAAGGCAGACACTGCCATACAACCCTATTCACTTTTAGCAAGGAGAATCTCATGAAAAAACTTGAATGTATTATCCGCCCCTTCAAATTGGAGGAGGTAAAAGAGGCACTCAGCAGTGTGGGTGTTCGGGGCATGACAGTCAGTGAAGTTCGTGGATTCGGGCGTAGCCGCGGTCACACCGAACTCTATCGCGGAAGCGAATACACGATCGAATTTGTCCCGAAATTAAAAATCGAAATTGTTGTTGCGGAAGAAAATGTTGATAAGGTCGTTGAAGCAGTCCAACAAGCCGCCTCGACCGGTAAAATAGGTGACGGCAAAATTTTTGTGCTCCCCATTGATGAAACTATTCGTATCCGTACAGGTGAAAGAGGTCCTGCTGCTGTTTAACTTTCTATTCTATTTTCTCTCATAGAGGCGGGTTTCCCTACCCGCCTCTTATTTTTTTAAGGCGAATCCAACATGGTAGCGACGAGTGCCTCCATCGCTGGCACCGTTCCGACAGCCGGTAGAGATGACATCGCTGCCCATGTCTCGTAGCCGCCTTCTTCTGTCAACGCTTTGTCTGTGCAGATGTAACCGATATACCCATTCGCCAAACTGACGAGGAATAACGGACTCGCGTCGGACGCGGCTTTGATACTCATTCCCGTTTCCATGAAAACCTCTCCGGGCAATGCCACAATTGCCGCTTCTCCTAAACGAATCACTTGAACGGGTGCTCTCATCTGCTCCGGTAACTTTGCCAAGCGTTGACACTCAAGGGCATAGATATCAACCAGTGCCGTTGGTATCGGCTCCCCGACGACCCAACTAAACGGACCTGTTTCATAAGCATCATAAGTTCCCTGCGGCACAGACAGTATCTGTTCAGCAACTTTAAGGTCTTCGGTGGTAATCTGTTTGCGCTGAAATGTCAAAGTAGCAAGGTTTCCGCTGAGGTCAAGCGTGTCGTGCATCTCCATGAACTGCATCTCAGTGATAAAATGCCCTGCGAGAACATTCGCCATTTTCACTGCCTGTTGATGTCCACGTGCTGTCCATTTCGTCTTTCCGCTGAAGTCGGTATTATTAATCTGCCCCGATGCGGCGTTCCAGAGGAGTGAAACGCATGTATCCCCTAAATAGTGGCGCATGAGCCGATCGAAATGTCCAAAATAATCAGCGGAGAGTGCGCTACCGTTATCCGTGCCGATGTAGTGTAACGCAAAGTTAGCAACGGCGGAGATAGGTGTGCCATCATCCGCTTCAACAAACAGCATCGCTAACTCTGGGTCGATTGTTCCAGTGGGCTTCACAAGATCGGGGTGTTCGATGCCAGGGTTAAAACGGACAGTGCCATCCTTCATGTGCCACCGCCGATTGAAGGTGATACGTTCTTCATTGACACTCGCAAATCCTACCCGTGCAGGCTTGAGTCGCCAGACAGCGAGTTCAACTGCATCGGCAATCTTCAATGATACCCAATCGGTATAATCAGTATCCTCACCAACGCCAAGCAGGTTTGCCACTGCTACGGCAGTATGGGTATGTGTGGCGTTGACCATAACATGTGCTGGTGGAATATCGCATCTATCAGCGATACGTGCTTTGGCTGCATCTGCTACCTTTTCTGGTATAGCGATGAGGTCGCACGTAACAATTGCGATACGCGTTACGCCGTTATCAATGACGAGTGCTTTGGCAAAAAGTTCGTCATCAACGTTTTCAGCGTATCGCGGGCGAAACCCGCCCGGAATTTCTGTCCCAAGCGGTGGGGTAATATTCGCAGTCGCGCTTCCAGCTTTGAGTGTAGTTTCCATTAGTCCATCTCCTTGACAGGGTGTGATATGGTGTTTTTTATTTTAATCTGTCTACATAAATCCATCAAGCGAATTGCATCAGATTTCAGAAATTTTGATTTGACATTCCCAATTTTTTATGTTAATATTTTAAATATATTTTATCCTTCACAAGCGTTGGAAAAAACATCTCTCGCTCTTGCCTAAATGTAATCGGCAAGTTTCTACGAAAAAAATAAAAGGTATGATCGAAGTTAGAGAACTCACAAAATCCTATGGCGCGACGGTCGCTGTTGATCATGTCACGTTTGATGCACATGCTGGTGAGGTGCTCGGTTTCCTTGGACCCAATGGCGCAGGGAAAACTACAACCATGCGCATCCTTACCTGTTATCTCTCTGCTGATACAGGCAGTGCTACTGTCGCCGGGTACGACGTATTTGAGGAATCCGTTGAAGTCAGGAAACGCATTGGTTATTTACCTGAAAGTGCTCCGCTTTATGCGGATATGGGCGTCATTGAATACCTCAACTTCATGACGCAGGTGCGAGACGTCCCAAAAAGTCAGCGGAAAGAACGGATCCGAACGGTTATTGATACCTGTGGACTTGAGGACGTTATCCAAAAAGACATTGGTGAACTCTCAAAGGGTTACCGTCAACGCGTCGGCTTGTCACAAAGTCTTATTCACGATCCACCGATCTTGATTTTAGATGAACCTACCTCTGGACTTGACCCCAGTCAAATCATTGAGATTCGTAACTTAATCAAGAACATTGGACAAGAGAAATTGGTTCTTTTCAGTACACACATCTTGCCTGAAGTTTCCGCTACCTGTAGCCGAATCCTGATTATTAACAATGGGAAGATTGTAGCGAATGGCACACCGGAGGAACTGTCCAGTCAGGCAAAAGGCGAAGAGATTGTACATATCACCATCCGAGGAGCACAGGAAACAATCGACGCACAACTGAACGAACTGGAATTTGTCTCTCAGTGGAATCGTGTAGGAACGGACGACGGCACAGTTAGTTACGAGATCAACGCTGCACAAGGCAGCGACGCCGCAGAGGCACTCTTTCAGGTCGTTGTGGAGAACGGATGGAGTCTCACAGAACTGCGTCAAGAATCCGTGGATTTAGAGGACGTCTTCCTCGATTTGACACATAAGGAGCAGGCATAGTATTTCCGCAAATGGAAGGCTGCTTTTACGAATGAAAAATCATGACGAACATCACAGCTATTCTCAAAAAGGAATTTAAAAGTTATTTCAACTCACCGATCGCGTATATCTTCATCACATTCTTCCTCGGTATCTCTGCATGGCTCTTCTTCCGCGGTTTCTTTCTTGTTAATCAAGCGGAAATGCGCGGGTTTTTCGGGTTAATGCCGTGGATCTTCCTGTTTTTTATCCCCGCCGTCACTATGAAGCTCTGGGCTGAAGAAAAGAAACTCGGCACGGTAGAAATCCTTATGACCTTACCGATTCGGGATTACGAGGTCGTTATCGGCAAATTTCTGGCGAGCTTCGCGCTCCTTGTCGTGACGGTATTGCTTTCACTCATCCTACCTTTTTCAGTCATGTATCTTGGGAATCCCGACGGTGGGACGCTAATTTCAGGTTACATAGGACTTCTCCTGATGGGTGGCGCGTATCTGTCGATCGGGCTTTTTGCCTCGACACTGACCGAAAACCAGATTGTTGCGTTTATTATCGGGATTACTGCATGCTTTGTATTACTTATTATCGGTGAAGATATTGTCCTTTTCAACGCACCGAATTGGTTATTTCCGATCTTCAGCTACTTGGGACTCGGTGCACATTACAGTAGCATTCTACGCGGCGTGCTTGATTCGCGCGATATTATTTACTATCTGTCGCTGATCGGTTTCTTTTTATATTTAAGCACATTGTCGGTTGAAAGCCGCAAATGGCGTTAAGAATGGAGGCAAACTGTTTTGGTTAATAGACAAATCAAATACGGTGGCAACACCCTCGCTTTTGTAGCAATCATCTTCGGCATTCTCGTGCTGATTAATTTTCTGTCCACACGACGTTTTATTCGCGCTGACCTCACCGAAGACAAACGCTACACTATTTCAAAAGCAACCAAGAACGTATTAGACACATTAGATGATATTGTAACAATCACCGCCTATTTTTCGACAAATCCGGCGGAGGTAGCGCAAATCCGACGTGATGTCAGAGATGTGCTGGCCGAATACAACGCGTTCTCCAAGAAACTCCAGATCGATTTTGTGAACCCCGCTGATTTCGATGATGGACAGAAACAGGAACTCCGTTTCAAGGGAATCCCCGAAGTCCAAATTAATGTTGTCAAAAAAGATAAAGCAGAAATCGCAAACGTCTACATGGGCATTTCCATCGGTTACAGTGGCAAAGAAGAAATTCTACCTATTGTACGCTCAACCGCTAATCTGGAGTATGAACTCACCTCTACTATCCTTAAAGTTACGACCAAAGAGGCAAAAACGGTCGGATTCCTAACAGGGCACGGTGAGTTCGATATCAATGCTCAAAACCACCAGCAGTTTCGTCAACTTTTGGATAAAAATGGACAAGGGCAATACAATCTCACATCTGTCGATCTGCAAGATGGAAAAGCGGTGGATGCCACTGTCGCAACGCTGGTCATCGCTGGTGTAACGCAACCCCTAACAGACCGCGAGAAATACGAAATCGATCAGTTTATTATGCGCGGCGGTAGAGCGGTTTTCTTAGTTGATCCCATTCAATTACAACCCGGCACACTACAAGCCGCACCACTCAGCACAGGTCTGAACGACTTACTGGAACATTACGGTGTTAAGCTCGGCAATAATCTTCTGCTTGATCGTAGATTTCACGACTCCGCCAGGTTCCAACAAGGATTCATGACTGTTATTCAACCGTATCCATATTTTGTCAAGATCATCAAACCGAACTTCTCAGCAGAAAACACGATTACCAACCAGTTGGAAGCCGTGACGTTGCCTTGGACGAGTTCTTTAGATATAGCAATAAAAGAGGGTATTACGGCGACCCCCCTGGCAAAAACGAGTGAATTTGGACAGAGCACCCAAGGCTATTACAATCTGATGCCGAATTCCCCAATCCCTGAAGCAGACTTACAAGCTTACACTGTCGCCGCAGCTCTGGAAGGGAAATTTAAAAGCTTCTATGCTGGTAAAGAAATTCCGCCTATAGCAACCGCGCCGGATGCAGCGGAAAGTGAAACTCCTGCTGCAGTACAAGACGTTGAAGCACGTCCCACCAAAACTGAGAGTGAAGAGACGCAAATTGTTGTTGTCGGTACAGCGCAATTTCTCACGCAACTACGTCCGGACGGAGTTAACTTCTTCTTAAACACTGTAGACTGGCTGACCCTTGGCGATGCTCTGATTGGTATTCGTTCCCACACGATCACGGAGCGACCGCTTCGCGAAGTTTCTGAAATCGAGAAAAACTTTATTAGATATTTATGTACCATAGGCATTCCACTGCTGGTCGTGGTTTTTGGACTCGTTCGATATTCTCTAAAAAGGCGGGCAAAACGGTTAGTGGAAACTTATGGTTCTATATAACTGATCCGCAACGAAGAAATAGAATTCGCCAAACACTGCTTATAGGTAAAAACCAGATCAATTTGAAAATCTGATCTACGTAGAAATCCAATAATAAAACATGAAAACGAAACAATTTCTTATCTTAGGTGCTATTTTTGTCGTTTTGGCAGTCATTGTCCTGCTTTTCGAGAACCCGTTTGGACAGAGCGAGTACGAAAAGAAGGTGGAGACAGCAATTCCGCTGTTCCCAAATTTTAATATAGAACAGGTTGTGAAAATAGAAATTATCGCCGACGGTGAAACCACAACACTCTCAAACCAGGAAGGTAGTTGGGTCGTCGCTTCAATGGATAACTATCCAGCCGATAGTGAAGGTATTACGGATCTACTATCCAAAGTGGCGGAATTCAAGAACACACAACGTGTCTCCAATAACCCAGATAAACAAGCCGAATTTGAGGTCGACAGTACCGGTGTCGAAGCGAAACTTATGGACACAAACGATAAACTGTTAGCGCATCTGTTTGTGGGGAAAACAACACCGGGCTTTTTGAGCAGTTACGTGCGCGTCGCTGACTCTAACGATGTCTATGTCGCGCAAGGCTATCTCCAATCTGTCTTCAACAAAGGGGAACGGACTTGGAAAGACCGGACTATCTTTGACTTTAACAAAGGCATTGTCACCCAACTCAACATCTCTTCACCCGAAGAAACAGTCGAATTGCGCCTTGATGCAGATGGGACATGGCAGATGCTCAAGCCTGTAGCCTCTGCCGTCAAACAAAGTGAGGTAGACTCCCTTCTTACAACTTTCAGTGGATTGGATACCGATGATTTCGCTGAAATGACGGACAGTCTCAGCGAATACGGTTTAGATATACCACAATCTACTATATCCGCCGTTCGCAACGATGGTACAACGGCAACGCTACACATCGGAAAAGAGGAAGATGGAAAACTTTACGCTAAACGCGACGACAAAGACACTGTCTTCAGACTTTTCAAATCGAATGTTGATAGGCTAATTAAGAAATCTGATACGCTCAAGGCGGAAGACCCACCACCAGAGGCTGAAACCGAGTAGTGGACGCGTCGGGGCATGAAACATCGCGGCAGTATGCCGTACTGAAGGAGATTTACCGTGAGAAAATCAAAACTTTTGTGTTTAGGGCTTAGTGCTCTGCTCGTTACGACGCTCATAGGGTGTGAATCGCAAATTATGACCCCGTTGTTACCATCGCCGGATGGCAGGACTATTCACGTCACCGGAAGTGGTTCGGTTGTTGGTGAACCCGATATAGCAACGCTCAATTTAGGTGTGTCTGTTGAGAAGACTTCGGTCGAGGAAGCGCGTGAGGCAGCCGCGAGCACTATGACAGCTGTTATTGTGACTCTGAAGGCAAACGACGTTACCGAGAAAGACATTCAAACGGAGAATTTCAGCATCTATCCACAATATGACTATACCGATAATGGACGTGTATTGCGTGGGTACAGAGTGAATAATACCGTCAGCGCAAAGGTGCGGGATTTGGAAAGTCTTAGTGATATAATTGACCATGCTGCTGGTGCGGGTGGGGATATTGTTGTCGTGAATTCCATCCAATTTATGATTGAGGACGCTACGGCATTACAGACGCAGGCACGTGCTTTAGCAGTGAAAAATGCCGCAGCAAAGGCACAAACCTTAGCAGAAGCGAGTGGCGTTACCCTCGGGCAGCCTGTCACTATCACAGAGACCAGTTTAGGTGGAGGTCCCCCGATCGCTTTTGCGGCGAGAGCTGAATTCGCTGAGGACAGTGCGCTCAGTTCAACGCCTATTGAAGCGGGCGAACTCACCATTAGTGTGAATGTCACTATCGTCTATGAAATTAAGTAAGTAGGAAGGTTGAAGTCAAAGACTAATTATGGTGCCCCCGTGAACGGGGTCATTCAGTGTCAACTTCTTCTGAAGGCTTGCCCCACGGTTCATGCTCGAAATCTCGGACGGCAGCACCTAACTCGCCCCAAAGATATTCGTCCCATAAATCCTCAGAAAGCATTTCGAGTTGCCGATGCCGGATGTAGTCCCGGAACCGCTCACTCTTTGGATCGTCCGATTCAGGAGTTTGTACCCGCTCTGCCATAATGCGTATACCCCTCACAAAGGGTGCCTTTTGCTGCACCGTAAGTTTTAAATCCTGATTAACTCACCGACGAGTCGACCTGTGTGATTGTCTTTCTCAATGACAACTTGTCCATTCACAAGGGTGTAGTCATAGCCCTGTGCACGTTGCGTCCAGCGTCCTGCACCGACAGGTAAATCATAGACAAATTCAGGGACTTCCATGCGGAGGTTATCCATGTCAATCACATTGATATCGGCGTAGTAGCCCGGCTTTAGGAGCCCGCGTTCAGGAATTCCGAAGGCTTCAGCACCATCAGAAGTTAATTTACGAATCGTCTCTTCAAGACCGAACACCTGTCGTTCACCGTGCCAATACGTCAACGCATGTGTTGAAAGAGATGCATCACAGATTGCGTTTACATGCGCGCCCGCATCACCGAGACCGAGGAGGGTATCCCGGTAGCGCACAACCTCTTCGACGTGTGCGAGGTTGTGATTATTAGTTGCAAAGGCGAAAAGTTGTCGTCCACCGGTTTCGTAGAACAACCGAACAATCGTCTCTATGGGACGTTCGTTGTTTTCATCAGCAATATTGCATAGTAGATTTTCCGATTCACGGACGTATTCGCACTCTGATGGTCCAAAGCGGTATAGCATTTTACCGAGGCGTTCATCACTCTCTGGAGAGATGTCGAGAAGATTTGCCCGTGCCCTTTCATCTTGGATCGCTGTCAACCGCTCAGAGTAAGGGAGACTGTATAATTCTTTCCACGCGCTGGCGTCGCGAATCGGCATCCAATTGCAAAGTCCAACTATCACTGTGTTAACGCGCGAGGACACCATAGGACGTGCTTGTGCGCCATCGGCACGTTCTTCATCCAGCCATCCCAAATACAAGGTCTGAATTGTCGGCACAGCCTGATGCGTGAATGCGCTAAAGATCACGGGACGTCCACTTTGACGGTTCACCTCAGCAATACGATGAATCTCCTTTCGCGTTTCTGGGTACTCTGTTGTGGGGTAATCCTCATATTCGCCAAAACCGGGTGCCCACTGAAAAATCCCCTTATTGTGTTTCCCAATGGCTTGTGCAAGCGCGACCAATTCATCAAGGTGGGCGAATGTGCCAGGAATCGGAATGCCTTCAGAGGTCTTGTGAGTGAGGGTTCGAGAAGTGGAGAATCCGAGAGCACCAGCCTCCATAGCATCATCAACCGAGGCTTGCATTGTCTTTATTTCATCGGGGGTCGGATTCCTATCCCGTTCCAGACTCTCTTCACCCATGGCGTGATAACGGGTTGCTGCATGCCCAATCATACCACAGACATTTACGCCCTTCGGGCAGGCATCCAATGCGTCGTAGTATTCTCCAAAAGATTCCCAATTCCAACGCAGACTTGACATGATACTTTCTGCGGGAATACCTTCAACACTTTCGAGCACCTTCGCTAAAACCAGATGGTCTGCCTGTTTAACAGGTGCGAAGCTTACACCGCAACTTCCCAGAATGAGTGTTGTAATACCGTGCCAGCATGTGGGTGTACCGAGTGGATCCCACATGAATTGGGCATCCATGTGGGTATGCGTATCGATGAAGCCTGGTGTAACGAGCCTATCCGTGGCATCAATTGTCTGATAAGCTGCCTCAGAAATGTCGCCAACAGCTGTGATACGTTCACCATCAACAGCGACATCGGCTTTGACACCAGTTTTTCCCGTACCATCAATGACTGTTCCGTTGCGAATTATGATATCATGCACTGCTTTTCACCTCTGTAGGACAATATAGGTTTGACTCCAGCGGATTCGTTGTACAATCTGCGCTAAACCGTATACTGCTTTAGCGTATCGTCATCCAAGTTCTCCAAGACATCTTTCGGATCATGTCGCTTATCTTTGTTGAGTTCCTGCTCAGAGAATCCTTGTTCTGTCAGTACCTTTTCAGCAACATAGATAGGTGCCTCACAACGTAGCGCAAGTGCGATTGCATCACTGGGACGGCAATCTACCTCAATTTCATTACCGTTCACTTGCAATGCCACGTGTGCATAGAAAGTTGACTCTTCCACTGCGCGAACGCAGATCCCTGTTACTTGGGCACCGAGCGTTTCAATCATGATTTTGAGCAAATCATGGGTCATCGGGCGTGGAAGCTCCATCTTCTCTAAATGCATTTGAATAGCCGCCGCCTCCGATTCACCGATCCAAATCAGCAGTATTCGATTTAAATCGCTGTCTTTCTCCTTCAGGACCACTATTGGTGCCCCCGTACTCCGATCAATCGAGAGAAAGTTAACTTTGACCTCAATTTGGGTCTGCTTCTCTTTGTCCATTTGTGTGTCCTTTCATACATACTCACCAACGTTATAAGACAAGGCTTGTGGCTCCAATTCGCGACATTCATTCATAAAGTGAAGATCGGAGCGACTTGGAGCCACGCCCCATGTTTACAAAAAATCTCAACTAATCAGGATCCGTTGATTCTGATTCTACCGAACTTGCTTGGGTTTGGGTATCCACCGTTAAGCCGGAAGTGTAGTCCCGAACAGTCCGGGCAATTTTCTCGGTATCTAAACCACTAAAACCGACAATTTCTTTAAATAACGGTAACGCTGCACCAGCGTTTACAATTGAACTGAGAATACGGTTCATCCCATTGCTACCATTGCCGTTGTTACCATTTCCGAGGTCAAGCACGCGAATGCTTTCAATATGTTCCGCCGGTTTCATCAACTCGTTGGTAATCTCTGGGAGGGATTCTACAAGTGCCAATATAGCATCGCTGACGAGAACTTTGGAATCCGCCTGATTTTTCGCGGCAATAGATGCTTCTTCTCCGTCGGCTTTTGCCTTTGCCTCAACCAGCAACGCTTCTGCAAGAATTCTTTGGGCTTGTGCTTTGACTTCAGCGGCTTCAAGCTCAGCCTTAGCGACTTCTACAATGGTATAGGCTTCTGCATCAGCAGTGCGCTCCTTAGAGATTCGCTCCTCATCGGCTTCTTGCTCTGCGTGGATAAGCGCGATTTTACTCTGGCGTTCCGCTTCTTCGACCGCTTCGGCAGTTAAAACACTCGCTTCAGCCCTCGCTTTTTGTGCAGAAACTTCCAAGAGTTCAGTCAACGCTGCCTCACGTTGTTTTTCCTTGACTGAGACCTGAATTGCATTCTCGGCTTGCGCCTCTTTCTCTTCCCGTTCCTTCTCAACAAGAACAATTCTGCTGGCAATACCCGCCTCTTCAACAGCCCGTTCCTGTTCAATCTTGGCTCTGTCGACAGTGAGATTGCGTTGAATTTGGGCTTCCTCAATCGTCTGTTCCTGTTGTACACGAGCAATTTCGACCGCCTGCTTTTGCGCAATCTCTGTTTCTTGGACTTGGCGTTCCTGTTCAATCCGAGCAGTCTCCAGCCGTTGTTTCTGCAAAATCTCCGTAGATTTCACGGCTTCCTCTTGCCTGATTCGCGCTTCCTCAACAGCCTGTTGCTGTTCAAACTTATGCGCTTCAACCTCGCGTTCCTGCTCTGCTTTGTTTGTGGCGATTGATTTGCGCTGCTCTTCCTGGGCAAAGTCAAGACGTTTCGCAACTTCTAATGCTTGCGTTTCTGTCTCTTCTTCGCGTTGTTTAATTTCCAATTCGGCTTTGAGTCGGTCCTCTTCACGCTTTACCTGGTTTTCATGTTCAATCCGAGCGGTTTGCGTCTGTCGATCTTCAACCTCTTGCTTGATAGTCTGAATAGCAACAACATCAAAACGATTGTTCTCATCAAGGGCATCAAGCGGGGTTTGGTCGAGGTTAGTGACAGCGACGCTCTCTAACTTAAAACCGTTCTGCTCAAGGTCGTCCCGACACGCCTCCTGAACTTGGTCAGAGAACTGCTGGCGTTTTTCGTGCAATTCCTGCAGATCCATCGTGGCAGCAACACTTCGGAGGACACCGACAAGTTTGCCTTCAAGGAGTTTACTAACTTCTGCTGGCGTTAAGGTTTTATCACCAAGACTTGCCACCGCCTTGAGGACATCCTGCTCGTTGGGTTCAATTTTGACATAAAATTGCGCTTCCAAATCGACACGCAAACTATCTTTTGTAATAAGCGCGGCTTGCCCTGTTCGTTCAACAGGCAATTGGAGCGTATTCAAGGAAATAAGTTGGCTCGTGTTCGTAAGTGGATTGATCAGGCTACCACCAAAGACGACACGCTTTTTGCGTCCACCAGAAATAACCAATGCGGAGTCGGCGGGCGCCTTTTTGTAGAAGGAACGATAGACTAACAAGAAAATAACCATCAAGGCAACAACACTGCCGACGACTGTAATGAACAAATTGGCATCCAACATGTTTTAATTCTCCTCTCTATACAGAAAAAAATGCTAAATCAAAACTACCCCATTTCACTTTTTCTTACATCAAAGATTCGCTTGGCGCGATCGTAGTTTATGAGAACAACCGTATCTCCTTTGACAGGAGTAGCTTCATCTGATTTGGCACGGCAACTGACGGTCAATTCCGGTCCATCTGGAACTTGTACGCGTGCGGTACCGAAAGTAGTCGTAATTTGTCCACTAACGACGCGTCCACGCAAACCGAGTAACTGAACATCGCTGATGGCTCTTTCACTCTCTGGAAACAATTTGGAAAGCGCGATGGAAATATAACGCGTTCCCAAAAAACTACCGAATAACGCAATGACATACGATATCCAAACCGATTGCGGTTTCTCTGGAACATTAAGCAGCGCATTCGCAATCAGTCCAGCGATCCCCCACGTCGCAAATAGCGACATTAGGACAACTACCAAGGGCACTCTGCCGACGTTCAGAAACCCAAATACATCACCAAAAGAAGGACTCCGTAACTCCGTATCCGCCTCTATATCCGCGTCCACGTCTACGTCGGCATCCACATCCATATCGGCATCCACGTCTATATCTGCGTCGGCATCCATATCAGCATCCATATCAGCATCACCGAAGTCCAGCGCACCCGTGAGAAGCCGAAAGAGAGCCAATAGGAATACAATCGTCAGCGGTGCAGTAAACCAGACATTATACGAAACTATAAGATAATTTAAAAATTCTCTCATAGCATCCTTCTCCACTTTGTATGCAAGTTGAACTTAAGAACCGGTAACTCAGAGACCGTTAAAACCTAATCACTTTACTTTAGCAATTTTCAGCAAGTTTCATGCCAATTTTTGTAAATAAACCTACATACTTACGTCAATACCGCCAGAATCCGAAGGGTGTCTTCGCCATGGTGCCTCTAAAACATATACGCACACAAGGTTTATTGTTTATCAATCAACATAAAGAAAAAAGTTGTTTTTTTACCAAAACTATTCTTGCTGAAGAAACAGGCTTCGTTTGCCCCCCATTTTCTATCCTGAGTACGCAAAAATTGTAGTTGGTAACGCAAAAATTGTTGGGTTGACGATAAAACAAACGCTGTCAATTGAACCTGCGTTTTCTACTTTAGGAGCTGTTTAGTGATGCAGGCGTAGGCAGCCTGTGCTGAACGGAAACTGATATTATCAATCCAATGGACATTACGCACCACGCTAATTTCAAGCCTTGCTTGGTAGAGAAGCCGATGTTTGAGATGTCTGACCAACTTCACATCACGAATTTCCGTGAACAACACATTACATCGGACATTCGCATAAGAGACAGCGAGGCTGCCCATATATCGCTCATCTAAGACCAGTACCCGACGCGTCGTGATAAAAACAAAATCCGGACGTAGCAGATTTGAACGACCCAAGACGCATAAGCAGATATATTCATCCTCGCATATATGCGCTCGCACTATTTTTTGAATACGAGGTGGCATGTTAGCGAATTCAGCCATATCACTTCGCAATCTGATGTATTACCGAGAAGAATAGAAGAACTACGTGAGAATGGAGGTGGCGGGAATCGAACCCGCGTCCGAAGGCATTTCAATAGAGGCTACTACATGCTTATCACAGGTTTTTAGATTCACCTATTAGACTCCCCTATGCAGGATTCAGAATAGGCTATCTCAAAAATTGGTTCGCGGCTTGTCCTTTGAGAACAAACAAGCGGCTAGCCCGTATTGCGACGCTTTAGCTTCCCTGACGGGCAACAGGTCGGCCAAGCGTAGCCGCGTTATTAAGCAGCTAGTGCTAATTCTTCATCAGCATTTATAAGTGTTCCGCCTATTTAACGAGGCCTGCGGAGACCTCGGCATGCAACCTATATCTCATTCACCTTCGTCGAAACCTTGACACCCCCAGATTGGAAATGGACGGTTAGAGACTGTGCCAATAGGATTCTACTACCGATTCGGTTTTCCATGGGCATTAATTATACGCCCGTATTTCATTTGCAGTCGCTTCACGTTCAATCTTATCCCGTTTATCGTAAAGCTGCTTACCCATCGCAACAGCCAACTCTAACTTCACTTTACCATTGCTAAAATACGCACGGGTTGGAACGATGGTCATCCCCTTTGAACGGATCGAACGTTCAAGTTTAGTGATTTCCCGTCGATGCAACAACAGTTTTCGTTTACGCTTCGGCTCGTGATTGGCAATATTTCCGTGTTCATACGGACCGATATGTGCATCAATCAGGAAAATCTCGCCATCCGAGACCTGCGCGTAACTGTCAGCGAGGTTAAGTCGACCTGCGCGGATCGCTTTCACTTCAGTGCCTTGTAAGACAATACCGGCTTCATACCGGTCTCGTAAGTGGTAGTCATACCGCGCCTTTCGATTTATCGTAATCACTGGGGTTGTAGAATCTTTAGCACCCTTCATAGTGCATTAAAGTATAACACAAAATCCACTTGGATACAAGGAAAACTTTAGAAAATCTGAAGTTTTCTCTCAGGACTGGATTTTAGTTGAAAAAAGCCCATAGATCTGATAAACTATACCGTAAAGACCGAGTTGTTGGTAGACTCAAGCACCATGTTTCGGTTCCCTTATACAACGAAGGAAGGAGTCTCTTGATGCAAGAATTTTATGACACCCGTGCCCCGAATCCACCGACACGGGCAATCTTAGTAGGTGTGAAACTCCGTGATAATCTAACGCACGAAATTGAAGAATCGCTACAAGAACTCCGACAACTCGCAGAGACTGCTGGTATCAAAGTCGTCTGCGAGACGATTCAATCGCGCAATATGCCGAATCCTACCTACTTCATTGGTGAAGGAAAGGTAGAAGAACTCAAACCTCTTATTGAAGAACTCGACGCAGATGCAATCATTTTCGACGAAGAGTTGTCACCGGGTCAGAATCGGAACCTTGAGAGGTCATTTGATGTCACCACGATTGACCGGACAGGACTCATTCTTCAAGTTTTTGCCCAACGTGCGCTTACTAAAGAGGCACGTCTACAAGTCGCATTAGCACAACTGGAGTACGCACTTCCGCGTCTCACTCGGATGTGGACGCACCTCTCACGACTCGCTACGGGTGGCGGCGGCGGCAGACATCTCCGGGGTCCTGGTGAAACGCAGCTTGAAATGGACAGACGCTGGGTCCGTAGGAACATCGGAAACGTCAGAAAAGCACTTAAAGCTGTTGAAAAGCAACGTCACGTTCAGCGGAGAAATAGATCTGAAAAAGTCAAAGTATCCCTCGTCGGATATACAAATGCCGGGAAATCAACTCTTTTCAATGCTTTGACAGGCGAAGGGGTCTTGGCTGAAGATAAACTGTTCGCGACTTTAGATTCTACGACGCGGAAGGTAGATTTGCCACAAAAGCAACAGATTCTATTAAGCGATACAGTCGGATTTATCAAAAAACTACCACATCAACTCGTTGAAGCGTTCAAAGCGACGCTCGAAGAGGTCTCCGAAGCGGATCTTCTGCTTCATATCGTTGATGTGAGTCACCCTGAAGCAGAAGCGCAGATAGCTGCTGTGAACGTAGTTCTTGAAGAATTGGACGCCACTGATATCCCAATGTTCATGGTTCTCAATAAAATTGACAGACTCAAGAACGAGGACGGACTGCGAATTCTAAAGAGTCAGTATCCAGATGCCCTTCCCATTTCGGCACAGCGTGGAGACGGCATTGCTGAATTAAGAGACGCCTTGGCACATCGTTTCGGTGAACGCGGCATGAACCTCTCTTTCAGTATTCCATATACAGAAGGACAAGCTCTTGACTTACTCTACAAACACGGTACTGTGCTCAACACTGAATACGCAGCGGAAGCCGTCCATGTTAAAGTACGCCTCCCAAATCGCTATCTCAAATCGGTTTCCCAATTCTTGGTTTCTTCTTAAGTGAAGGTAGAAACAATGCCATGGCTCGATCAAACTGATATCGGACACGACTTGCAAATCTGTCCAGATTGCGACACGGAATACGAGGTGCTTGATCAGTTTTTGGGGAATCCGCCGGATGATCTTCTCCAGAACCCAATCGATGCGGTGTTTAACGACGCTTTCTATATCGCTATTCGGTGCCCCCAGTGCCTTGAAATTCGGCATCTCTGCATACAATCTCTAACAGCCTCCCAATTTCACATCGAAAAGGAGAAAAAATGAAGATAGGCGTTACCCAAATTATCCTTGGTGGCATGTCTTTAGACGATACACTCTCGCTCTGTCAAGATGCCGGTTATGATGCCGTCGAACTCACCTTCAGTGAAGGACAAGACACCGACATCAATATGAGCGATGCAGAACTACGGGGCATCGCTGTAAAGTGTGAGAACGCAGGTATTGAAATCAGCAGTATCACGGCGGGCTACGCTGATCGGGGCAACTTTTTAAGCCTTGATGCATCGGAGCGTGAAAAAGGGGCAGTCTCTCTCGCTCGTGGTTTGGAAGTTGCTGGAGCACTCGGCGTTGGCGGGATTTTGTTGCACCCGGGTCAACTGACCGTTGAAGGTACATACCAACAGGTTTGGGACAACCTTGTCGGCACTTTGAAAGATCTCGCACCCTCGGCAGAAGAACACCAAGTCGCGATTGGACTTGAAAACGTCTGGAATAAATTTCTACTCAGTCCAAAAGAGATGCGAGATATTGTTGATGAAATAGACCACGAATGGGTAGGAACCTATCTTGACACGGCGAACATGATGGCTTATGGCTACCCAGAACACTGGATCCGTGAACTCGGACACCGCATCAAGCGGGTCCACTTCAAGGATTTTTCCCGCAGCGACCATCAGTTTGTTAATCTATTAGATGGAGATACAGATTGGCAAGCGGTTATGGAAGGTTTCCGTGCCATTGGTTACGATGGTTATGTTATCCATGAAGTCGGTGGTGATAGAGAAGCACAAATCGATCTTGCACAGCGGATGCGTAGAATCGTCGCGATGTAACTCAAAACAGAAAAAGCGATGGATCTATCGAAACCATCGCCTGATGCCGGAGGTCGGACTCGAACCGACATGGACCTAGGGCCCGCTGGATTTTGAGTCCAGTGCGTCTACCAATTTCACCACTCCGGCTTTTTTTGTTAGTCTATTATTATATCATATTTCCGACGATAAGTCAAATTTTTCCAACAGGGTACAGTCTTGAGTTATACCAAAAACTATGATAAATGAACAACGCAATTTTCAATCTGAAAACATATTCCAACGCTTCTTTATTGGGGTGAAAGCATTTTTTACCCAGTTGCTACAAAAGGAGACATGGCAAACCCTATGGCGATGGGTACTGTGGCGTGTTATACCTAAACACCGTCGCATCCTGAAGTTGGTAGAGCAACTCCCACCCCTTGATTCAAATGCCCCGGCTGAGATACGAGCTGTTCGCGATGAAGTCTTCGCGAAAAGTTGCTTAGAACTTCAAACCTCTGAACAACAAATTCTTTTAGATATTCTCAGGTACGCACAACAGCCGCTGGGACACGAACAGATTCTCTTTACAGCCATCTATCCAGTCTTACTTAAACGCGACATGGAGGTAATTCCGATACCAACCGAAGCCAAAAACCGACTTGACGTAGAGATCGGTTACCTCGGACATAATGAAGATTATTTCTTTTGGGTTCTTGAGATTGATGGGACGGAACGCTTATCTCTCAACACACCACTTAATCCGAGAATGGAAATCCGAGATGACAAACGCTACGTGATCTATTCGATAGGCAGTAATGGACTGGTGGATGCAGACTACGCAGCGTATGCGGAACAGTGGCTGCTTGACTCCCATCGTTTAACCGTAGCACTCCCCTTACTTGCCGCCGTCTACGCAGAACAGTGGATACTGAACGCACGTACCTACCTCACGCACATCCTTGCAGACTTGAAAAAGCGGAATTATCAGGTCACAGCAACGGCAATACCCGATTTTGAACGGGAGCGGTTGTCACTTTTACGCCGTCTCTCCCTGGACCGGCTAAGAAAACGTCAATTTCTGTCCGAACGCCGAAATCGCTAAGGTAGATGCCAGGCTCAATCGAGAAACAGACACCTGGAATTAAGGCACGCGCATCGCGTGTCTCTAAGTTATCCAAATTTGCCCCGTTTCCGTGGATAACAGTGCCGATATTATGTCCGGTGCGGTGGATAAAGAATTCGCCATATCCTTTCTCGGTGATATACCCGCGAACACAGTCGTCCACCTCATAACCGTGAATGGGTTCATCGGCATCCCATCTCTCACGAATGAATCGCACCGCTCTGTCTCGCGCTTCTCTGACAATCTCGAAAATTTCAACATATTGTGCAGGGACGGTTTTACCGGCATAAGCGACCCAAGTTGTATCTGCGAAGACGGCATCTGGTTCTTTCTGTTTTGCCCACAAATCAATTAAGATGAAGTCTCCTGCTTTAATCTCTTGGGTATCCGTTGCAGTGGGCGCGTAATGTGGGTCGCTACTCTTCGCGTTCACAGCGACAATGGGTGGATGATCCGTGACGAGATCCATCGCGTCAAACTGTCCGAGAATCTCTTGTTGAACGTCATATTCCGTAATTGTTTTCCCATCACTCAGCTGCGAACCGATCCATGCAAAGGCATAGTCTTTTGCTTGCAACACCAAGTGTGCCGAGGCTTGATGTCCTGCTGCTTGTGCGTCGTTCAAACGCGCTTCCATCCGTTGCGCCAGCTCCGCAGATGTCTGCACCTCAACGCCGAACGAACGAATCCACTCCAGTGTACCAGCATCTACGCGTGAGACATAAGGAATCTCACAATTTGGCGAATACTCCATCGCAATTGATTTTATACCGGCAAGCAAGGTGCGCATCTCCTCGTTTAGTTCTTGCCAACCGGCGTAAAGGGTCGTCTGACCTGGGACACCAACGAAGTTCGATGTCTCAATCCGATGCACCAACCACCGTGGCTTGCCCTCAGCGGGAACGAGACAAAACCATCGGCGGGTGATATGTGCGCCTGCCAAGCCTGCTACGTTTTGTGAAATTGGGTTTATTCCACGGAAATCGTATAGGAGCCACGCGTCTAACTCTAATGTTTTTAATTGATGTTGAATTTCAGATATTTTCATGTCGGTTAAAGTGTTTTCCTTCTTTTTGTTAGTCAGATCGAATTTTTTGATAGTCCCGGAAATCTGTAGCTGTTTTAACCGCTGAATCCATCTCCAAAATATCCTCTAAATCCTCAAGGCATTTTACGAGAAAGTGGTATTCTTTCATTGTAAGAACAGCAGTAGTCTTTTCCCCTTTGTCATTAACAATATATTTTGGATTGATAGTAAGCATAAAGACTCTCCTATTGCGAATCTACCACAAATGTAGAATGTTATAATGTCTTTCTTCTAAAGAAGCTAAAGTTTGGACAATCCGTGTTGCTTATGAGTTGGGCTTCTAAGGATTTGTGTGTTTTTCTGCAGGTTTCTCATATAAACTCAACTCAGGAAAAAAGAAACTTGGATGTACCAAAGGGCAACCCCAGCGGGGTGAAATGTCTATAGAAGTGCTGTGCCTTCAAGGAACAAGCCCCAGCGGGGCGAAATGTGTGTTCCACTGAAAATTGTCCAAAGTTTAGTAAAGAAGTGTAAGACCAATTTAACGGAAAACCTCATCAAGTCTCCAAACGAGTCTAAGTGCATCTGACCAGCCTGTTTTGGCAAACATATCCAACAGATTCAGCAGGTCTTCCAAAGCCTCACCATCTCGCACCTCGTCTCGATAATCAGCGAGGATAATTTCAACGAATTCAACAACATCTTGAACGGCAACGGCATCAAGGTTATAACCAAAAGGTTCACTTGACTTTACGACTCCGGCGGCTAAATGCAAAACTTCTTTCCGATTGCAGCCGAGAAAACTTGTTAGCAGCTTCATAAAATAGTGCGCTGTCGCTGCAAACATAACGCCTTGTTCAGGAGTCTGTGCGAAATCAATAATCTGTTTCATTAACGGCTTGACTTCATTGTAGAAATTACATTTTAATTCGTAGGAAATTTCCTCGTCAGATTCCTCAGATTGGTCTCTCTTGTGCGCAACCGCAAAGTAAAGACGCATTATCACCTCATCAATTGCTTTGTAGACGCCGTGTAATTTTTTCACTTCGTCCTCAGTCGCATCTCCACTGACTATACCATATAATTCCTTAATTCTATCAGAAACCACATCAATCATTTTTTCTAACCAGTCAATAGCTCGTTTTGCTCTTTCGCGTCCAGCATCCGTTTCAAAGTGCTTGGGACTAACATAATCTCTCATAACCTCATTCACAGAACGGGTTAGGAGGTTAGAAAATTGGACCGGATCCTTGAAAAAAGTATTTTCGATTGTTTCTAATGCCCATGAATTTTCACAACCAATCGCCAATCCCATTAACAGAAAACTAAATGGATCAAATGAACCCGATTTTGCTGGGGGTAAGGGTGTATGGTGAAGTAACCTTGCCATAACGTGAGTAGTCTTGTCTTCGTTTTCTTTCGCTCTTCCAACGACCTGTGTCAATGTAAGGTAGAGGTATTCTTGCACAACGAGATTCTGTTCGCGCGCTGCTCTATTGTTCATAATGTGCCAGAATCTTTCCGGTGCCTTGTTATAAACTCGGAACAACTCCCTTGCTGTTATCATCCTAACAGATGGAACAGGATCATTTGCAAGTGTTTCGATTGCGTTTAATATCTCTGCATCAGGTTGATGAAAAGAGAGCCTAAGTAGCCCACTAGCAGCCTCATGTCGTGGAAATGGGGAATATCCTGGGGAATCAAATTGCTCATCGTACCGAGGATTTGGTTTAGGTTCTTCGTGTTTTGCTGCCTCCAAAAGCACTTGTCGACAAAAAGCAAACTCCCTGCTCTTAAGGTCTTTAGTAATCCGACCGAGAATTGCTGCGCAGGCAGTTAATTTATGCCAAAGCGAGTTAATCACTTCTTTATCGGCTTCTGTATTATCCTTCATAGCAGTGTACGCCTTCTGCAATTGCGGTAAAACCAACTTAGACGCTTCTACAGTTGGTACACTGTTCATCCAATCTGAACTAAATTTATTGAGAGGGCCAGAAAAGCGTTGTAATCCTTGATTTTCAGACTTAGTTATATCAACGCCTTGTCTTTGAAAATGCTCTTCTTCAGTGTATTCCGACCAAGTGGGAGGTTCAAAACTAACGAGTGGTCGATTCTCCGGAACATTATGCTCAGCTGCCATTTCCTCTCGAATTTTCTTTCCCTCATCTGTAGTTAACAAATCCACAGGAATTTGTGAAAGAAGCCGATTTCTCTGCCTTTCAAGGAGGTCTTTTTGATTTTCATCGGTTGTTTCTGTAGGATATTCCAAGATACGTTCTTCAATCTGACAAAGTTGGTCTGGCATAAACTCAGAAGCAGCAGCTTTTAAAAAACCGCCCAAATTCATAAGAGGTTTCCGGATATCTTTGTATTGGCTCCGAGATGCAAAGTTCAAAAAGACGGGGGGCAAAAAACTTGGGAAACTGACCCCCTGTCTTCAAAAGCCTCTTCCAGAAGAAAGCGACTACCACTTCATCACAGAAAACATCAAGCAGTGAATCAAGACGCGGATCTTCTGACCTCGCCAATTCTCCAATGCATTCAAACAGTGCGTCTGCCATTTCAATTGGTTCATCAGAGGAATTTTGGGCATCCCATATATAACTACCGTCTTCCACGAAATACGCTGGTTTTCCACGAAAACTGAATGTCTCTACCATGTCTTTAAACACCACACCTTCTTTAAGATATCGGACGATATGTTCTCCAAAAATAAAGAGGTTCAAACTCTGGATTACTGCTCGTGTTGCGTCTAATGGCTTTGCTTTAAGAAAATTTGGGAAATGCTTTATTAACCGATATTGACACATGCTGTAATCCTGACGACGAGTGCTTGTCATAGATAAAATACTGCCACTACCGAAACTTGTTTTTACATCACTGGTTTCATCGTGTTTAAACACTATGCGATAAATAGAGGTAACAAACTCAGGGTCATGATCCCAAATCCCGTCAATATGGTCAGTTAACCATGACAGAAAGCCTATCGGAAAATTATCTTCCTTTGTCAATTCAAGGACTTTACTGAGGAGTATTCGAGATTCTTGAAGATTTGTATAATACGTTTTAGCAACAAGCGGCACCGCCCAACGACCACCAAACCGATTATACCAATCACTTTCATTTGTTTCTTTTTCCTCCCATACCCATTCAAGTAACCGCCGACCAACCCGACCACAAGCCTCTATGATAGCTGTGTCTGTCTTTGGTACTTGCTCAAGAATATTTGAAGTGAGTACTGCCAAATCCCAAGCAAAGTTACTGTGCAAGTGTAGTGAAACCTGGTCGAAAAAATCAATCCAAGGTATGGCATGCTTAACTTCCAGAGTTTGAAGGGCCTGCAAAAGCCTCGTTATTGCCTCCTTTGCGATTTCTTCTCCATTTTGTACCTTCTCTAAAAGTGGCATTAATTGATTAATATCGCGCGCTTCATTTGCGATAACGCTCGTTGGAATCAAGCGCGCGATGAGGCGTAAATGTACGGATTGATCACTTGGAAAAATGTGCCAGAACGCCTTCCAGAAACTTTCGGAGTTGTAATACCAGAGGCGCGTGAAAAAGTAGGTAAGACTTGGTCGAAGAAAGAGAGGTCGTGATAAATCTTCACGAATGAAATCCTTAAGGTTTTGAGGTTCATCATCAATAAGCAGGACACTAATTGCGTAGTCAAAGAGAATGTTGTGAGAAAAAGCGATTCGTTGTCCGGTTGAAGATACTTTTTCCAAAATTTCATTACTCTGGAGATCATCCCATGCCGTTTGGATTAGAGTTTCACGAACATCGCTCTGCCTAATACTCAAGGAGCGTTGCATAACCATCATCCGTGCGATTCCGTCAAGAACGATTAAACGATCATTTTCATTGTCAGCATTCTCTATTCGTCGGTTCCAAAATAAATTAAGTAACTGGACTTCAGAATGAACCTTACTAAAAGCACTACGAACATCCTCATCCGATAAAGTGCTTAAAATCTTTTCCAAAAGCCAGAGATTGAAGGGATTTGCAAGAATATTTTTAAAGTCCTGAGTACCGTCGTCGTAAACAGATTGGGGACATCCAATCTGGCTTAAGGCTTGTAGGATTTCACCTTCATTGAAGGATCGAATAGTGAAATGGCGACATCGAATCTCTTTGCACTGGTACTCAGCTAGATCAGGGTCATTAGGATTACCGAACAAGTCTAAGAGTTCCCGCGATTTTGTTGCATCATAGGTTCGGACTGTAACAACAATATTCCAAGACTCTTTGAGATCACGAATTGCCCGTTGAATTAGGTGTAGAAAATTTTTGCGCGTTTTTTCATCTCGAGCGGCATCAAAGGCACCAAACAATAAGATTGCTTTTTTGTCCGAAACAGGAACAGATTTCAATTTTTCAATCAGATCGCCTTTGTATAATAATTCGTTTTGCAAGTCTTCGGGAGTACCGTTTCCGAGTTGGTCAATGGACAAGAGTAGATGTGGTATTTCGTCAGATTTTAAGTGCTGATGGAGTTCTTTTAGTAAGTATGTTTTCCCAACACCCGGACTTCCGATAACAACCCCGTTTCCTTGAGAGGTAAAGTTTTGTAGATCTTCACGTAATTCTTGCCGATCAATTTTTATAGTTCCTGATTCCTCTCTCCATGAGTCATTGACCTGCTCTAACCAATCCATTAGATTCTGTGGTCCGTCATATTGAGTATCTTCACCGAAATGCTGCTCAAGCATGTTTCTTATTTCGACTGTTTCCTCCAAAGACTGTCCGAGTACCCCATTGAGCAAGTCTCGAAAATCATGTATGTCATTTTTCGCATTAAAATTAAAAAATGATGTGTCTTGAATTATTTCGTTAAAACCTTGTTCACGATACGTGTTCTGTTTTCTGGTCAAAATATAGATGATTAAACGATCAAATTTCTCATACAACCTGTACTCAACAAATCTTCTTAAAGTTGCCTTAATTTTTTCGGAATCAGGAACCGATGTTATTTGATATGCCACTCTTGATTTTTCATCACCCAAATCTATCGCTGGAAAATTAGAGCCCTCTGACCAATTTAAATTTCTTAGATCTGTATGCCCATATATTTTTGAAAACAGCGGAATCAAAACATCTTCAGACACACGATTGATGTCCAGCATACCCATTTTTACTGAACCTTCAACCTGAGCCACAAATCTTGACATCAATTCATTAATTCTATCACGATTATTTTTTAAATTCATTGAATCAATATCTCCTGTATAACAAATACAAGGGACCACGAAAGCCCTTCGCAGTAATGCATCACCACAATTACTCTTAACAAATCATAGCATATTTGAAAGGAAGAATCAAGCAAAACCAAAATGGTATAGGGCCAATTAGTCATAAGAATTAAGTTTGTTTATGTGAGGGATTCCTGTTAATGGATGCCCGTATTTAGTCTGGAAATAGACGAAATTTTGCCCACACGCGGCAAAATTTGTCTTTGCTTTACATTTCCATTTCTTGTATTACATTCCTGTTCGGGTTCACACACTATCCCGAACAAGTTCGGGCGTCCAGATGTAAATTATTGGAAAATTGAACGACCCGAAAATAACATAAACATGCCGCCCTTACCGGGCTGACGAAATGCAGAAACGCGTTTCTATAAATATGCCGCCCCTACGGGGCTTTTTTATTATTGGATGTACGTTTCTACACAGATGCTAAAGAAACACCCAAGCAAACAAACCCTACCGGACTAAGCAGGTGATTTTGCTACAGTTTTGAGAAAACCTTATCAGATGGTATCCGGTGCGGTTGGGAAACCGCACCTACCGCGTGGGAATGATTGGGATCGGGTAGGTTAGGAAACCGAACTTACTGTGTTCTGGGTGGTTGGCTACGGCACACGGAGGGTGCCTACTACTTTAGGTGGAGTTGTAACGAGATTGGGCAGGCATAGTGCCTGCCCAAACATCATACTATCAAGTATCCAGTTATGTTAGATTTTTTATAACGTTATACAAGCCAGATAATAACTCCGTCGCCCAATAGCAGATCGCCGAAAAATACACGATTTAAAACGGTGTCTGGATTTATGGGTATCTGGAAAATTTGACAAGTGCGCTAACGCAAACGACTGAGAGTACTAACAGGAAATTCATGGAATTTTCCTTCCTCGCTTTTCTATGATTAAATAAAATATAATGACATATTCTCTAATACGCAGTTTCTGTGAGAAAGTGACAAAAATTTGTGGTGAACTGTTGAGAGCAGCATGCCAGAAGTAAAAACGTTAGGTCCGCAGATCCGTTTCAGATTCCACTCTGTTTTTCGCAAAATGGCTGTGGTAAGCCATCATCTTTTCCTTATAATTGCGAAAAACTTCGTTGTAAACAGGATCATCAGAGTCCCAATCGGTTCGCAATTGTTTAACCTCAATCCATTTATCGCGAGCCTTCTCATATTCAGTTTGAAGCGTTCTCAGATAACTCATATACAGTCATAATTCCTCGATTGCGTATGATATTATTATGCATGTGTCGATATTATTAATCAGTAAAACGTTAGATTCGAGAAATTGTTACGAGAATGGTCGGGGTTACAAAACCCTCCCATAAGTGTTGATAACGCTCCGAATCTCCTACAGAAGATATTGACATTGAAATGTCACTACCATATAATACACTTCAAATTAACAGGGAGAAGTGTAAACGGCGTACACACAGTTTGGCGATGCCAAATTAATCATTTTATGAATCCATCCAAAAAACTGGTGCCTTCGCCAGAATACTTAGAGCGATGCAGACATCCAAAGATGCAGGCACTTCGGCCCGACCCAGAAAACTCTGAAGGTGTATGGATACCAACCTCCGAACAACTACAACAACTCTTGACGCAGGAACTTCCCTATCCCGACAGATCGGTTTTACGCTGTACCGCGGACGGTTGGGAATACGAAACCTACTTTCGTGAATGGGCAGCTGATTACGGCACTTATATTGATACATACCGTCAGTTCACTGGAACTGATGCCGAGTGCGTGCTTTTGCAAGCATTAATGGCACTCCTCGGTATTGGAGAACGATGGATGGTTTAAAAAGAGGAAATTATGACATTTGGAACATTATTGGAAACAATACGAGATTACCAAAAAGCAGGTATCTCAAACCTTGAGACATTAACAACCCTTCTCAATGATACATTCGGAGACTGGCTCGCCTCACAAAATGTTAGTCACGTCGTTATGCTTGAAGAAGATAAGCTATGCCTAAATGTGGCAGGAGTATTAAAAAACGCGAGTTCAGCGAAAGGGATTAAATCTTACTCACGCTTTCTTGTCGTTACTGTGGACGAAGTAACAGAAAATCCAGAGACAATAGCGAATGCGCTTAAATCCTATACCTCAGATGGCGATGGAGCTTATGTCTGGGTTATTCCGGATGGCTATATGGCGGCTTTAACGCCAGCAGAACAAGAATGGGAAGAACACGGTGGTGGGTATTTTTCGCATGAGTCGATATGTATCTCCAATACCGCTGATAGCGATACGCGTTGTCTCTTAGAGGTACTATATGAGGATCCCGCTTTGAAGAACGTCTCTTGCGAATTTGAGGTGCATGCACATCGCTCGGTACATTACCGCCTCGACCAACTCAAGGACGAAAACAGTGAACCGCTGATTGCCAAAGACGCACCTGTCAGTTACAAAGTCACGAGTCGTGACACTCGGATCGTGGTCCAGGGTTCGCGCATCCTAACGAGTGGTGAAAACAGTATGTTTGCGAGTTTCGGAACAGTCATGGCATGGTGTCCGCAAATGTGAGATTCAAAAGAGAGGGTAGCCTACATTACTTGCTACGCCTTCTGCTTTGGGTTCCAGAACGCACAAATCATCGCGGTAATTGGTATTGCTAAGACCAGACCTAACGTTCCAGCGAGCAACCGAACGATCTCCGCAGATACAACACCGATACTTAGCAGCTGCACCGGCGGTGATTTGAAAAAGTCCAGATTCGGTGCTGTAACCGTGACAACCAAGAGCAGCTCCACGCCGAGATACGCGAAAACCAACGTATTCACCATCGTACCGAGGATGTCTGTACCGACGTTGAGACCAGAAGCAATAAGCCGCCACGTCGGCATATTCGGATTTGCTCTACGGATCTCCTCCATACTCGATGCCACCTCAATCGCACCGTCAACAGCCACACCTAATACACCCATCAGCATGCCCGCCAAAAGGATTTGTACGAAATCAAACGGCGGTGTGCGCGTCGCTTCAACAATATCCGCTGAAATCGCATTCTCCAATCCTGAAAAGTGGAGATGTTGCTGGGAAAACAACACAATTAAGCCAGCAACCAAAATACCACCCATCGTCCCAAGTACGGCTGAAAACGTTTTTCGACTTGGACCGATTACAAATACCAGAGAGACAAATGCTACTGCACCCGATGTCAATGTCACAATGAACACCGCATTCGCCCCTTCTGAGATTAGCGGTAACATGAAGAAGTAGATGACTGCCGCTGAGATTAGCATCGCACATGCCGTTCGGATGCCCTCAATTCTACCTACAAGGATAATCAGGAGCAGCATCCCGCCCACCATCCAGATCAGAAACCGGTCTCTACCGTAATCTTGAACGATGTTCACGAGGCCAATTTGTTCAGGATCTCCGGCAACACGACACAGAATAACATCTCCCGGCTCCGCGGGAATGCTCAACAATGGCATGTTGTGATTCACGATATTCCGCAACACCATGCGTCTGCCTTTATACATCCCGCTCAGCATCTCTACCTCAAGAATATGATGTTCACTCTTTGACTCATAGACCCTGAGAACCCGCTTCCCCTCGTTCTCCATTGCTCGGACGCTATAGGTCTGCTCATACTTCTCATCCGAGAGCAGCCAACGGCTATCTTTCCACGGTTTAACCGAAACCTTCACTTGATCTGAAAACAGGATGTCGTGACGTTTGAATTCTTCACGCAAAACCGATGGAACGACATGTTTGTCCAGATCGTTTGCTGCAGTGCTGTCAATGTCAAAGAGAAAATTTCCGTTCGACTCAAGCAGTTGGATAACCCTACCCTTGGCGTATTCCGACTTATTGATAGGATTTCCTTCGGCATCGCGTTGCTCTGAGATTGTTGCGGAGAGTTCGTGCGTGCGATTGTAAACAAAGATTGTGCCAATCAGGACAAGGGCCATAGCGATAGGCACAGCGATTCGGGCTTTGCTGCGCGGTGGATCGGCACGGAACAACTCTTCTAATTCTTCCTCTGAGGGCAAGTCTTCGTGAATCTCAGATCTGTCAACCTTCGCGTATTGCGTCAAGAAGCCAGCAACGGATGCAGCAATCGGGACAGTAAGCACCAATCCGATTGTGCCTACGACTGCCTGAATAATCGCGACCGCTGTTGCTTCATCGTTGACGAGGCGTAGAAAAGGGTAAAGGATCCCGACTTCGGGAAAGTCGATGCGAGGCAGGAGCATTGTCATCATGTGCGCGCCGAGGTAAGCAAATATGAGCGTATCCGCCATCGTCCCCATAATGTCGCGACCGACATTCAATCCGGCGCGGATCGCTTGGCGGACGGTGATGTTCGGATTCACCTGCTTGACTTCATGTACGCTTGAGGAGATGGACATGCTTACGTCCATCATCGCACCAACTGCACCTAAGATGATACCTGCTGATAGGATACCTGTGAAATTCCAGCCATGTGACTCGGATGTCCGCCACAATGCAATACCAAGCTCCAAGAAACCGAACTCTTGCGCTAATCCGGTTAGTGCCAGCGCATGTTGGCTTAGGACAGATAACACCCCAACAGCAGCTAATCCACCGAGGGTCCCAAGTACACCAGAAATCAACTTGAAACTAAATCCTGTAATTAGAAGGAAAGTCGCGCATGTGAGAAGGGCAGCAATCAGGAGTGCAACTGCAATTGGGTTGTAACCACTGACGGTTAGTGGAACCAGCAAGTAAAGCACTGCCAGCGCAGTAACAAAGAGGGTCAGAATGGCGCGAACCCCTTTCATGCCAGCAACGAGTATCATTAGAATACCTAACGCGCCCGCCAGATAAAGTAGAAATGGCGTACGGAAGTACTCTCGCATTGAAACGGTGTCAATCCTCGGATTCGTCGGATCGCGGAGTGGAATATCGAGAAACAACACATCGCCTTTCCGCAACACACGGTCCCCAAAGGCGCGTCCTGTCCAGACATTATTCACCTGAATCGTCTCGCCACGAAACTGTCCAGAGAGGATTCGGAAAGACAAAACCTGATCTGCTTCGTCGCTGGTGTCTATCCCAACAACGCGACCCAAGCAGACTAACACTTGCAACGCACCGTCGTGCGTTACCTCAGCGAATCGATAGAGTTTTACGTGCAACACGGCTACGCTCAACAGGATGAGCAAGATAGCCACGATTTTGATGTTTCTTTCTCTCATTTTCTTTCTATTCTATAAGGATTAAAATACAAAAATTAAGGTGACAGACCGTTGTGTACTTCATAACCGCGCCAGCACTATATATGATGACTACGAATAGTTATGCAAATAACATGCCAACCCAGAAGTGCCAGATTTACGCTATAAGTTTACTGCACACGCCTAAAACTGCCCAAATGAGTGCAGCATCAGCAATCACGTTGCCCGAATCTGTGCAATCTCAAGATTAAGACTTAGAGGTGTTTCCGAATATTCTCGGCGACGCTGCGTGGAATCCCTTTGACAGAGAGTAAACCATCCAAGCTTGCCTCCCGAATCGCCTCAATCGATCCAAAATGCTTGAGGAGTGCCTGTTTCCGTTTCGGACCGAGGTTTGGGATCTCGTCAAGTACTGATGCGCTCAGCGACTTCTGCCGTAGTCTCCGATGATATGTAACCGCAAATCGGTGTGCCTCATCGCGCAACCGTTGAATCATGTGTAGGGTCGGGTTATCCTCTCGCAGCACAATGGGTTCTGATTTGCCCGGAACGAAAATTTCCTCAATCCGTTTCGCAAGTGCAATCATCGGAATATCAGGGAGACTGGAAGCAGCGAAAGCTTTCATGGCTGTCTGTGCTGCGCTCAGCTGCCCTTTGCCACCATCAATCAACATCAAGTCTGGTAATTTGTTAAATTTCTCATCATTTGCGATGGCACGGCGGAAACGACGGGTAATAACTTCTTGCATCATCGCGAAATCGTTCTGTCCGGTAACCGTGCGAATTTTAAATCGACGATACTCCGCTGAAGTCGGTTTTCCATCTTCCAAGACCACCATAGATCCGACTGCGAACCTATCGCCAAGATTGGAAATATCGTATGCTTCAATCCTTCTGAGAGGATGCTTTAGCTCAAGCAACTCCTGCAACTCAACGAGTGCTGGCTCCACACCACTGCTATAAACCACATTCTGTTCACGCTGCGTCAGGAGGATTTCGGCGTTTTTCGACGCTAAAGCCTGCAACTTTCTGAGCCTTCCCGCTCTCGGCACATGCAACCCAACGCGGTTTCCTCGTTTTTCGGTAAGCCAATCTTCAATCAGCTCTATCCCCTCTATCGGCATCGGCAAGACCACCGATTTCGGAACGAAGACAGCATTCTGGTAATACTGAGAAATAAAAGCACTTAGCGCAGTGGAGAGGGATTCTGGATCGGCATCGTTGAGATAATAATGCTCACGTTCAAGCAGTTTACCATCCCGCACCCGCAAAAGTTGAACGCAGGCAATATCAGTCCGAGCGGCAATACCGATGACATCCTCATCCGCGGCGGAAACAGTATCTAAACTCTGCGTGGTAATCGCTTGTTGAACGTCTTTAAGCGTATCTCGATATTTCGCCGCTGTCTCAAAATCGAGTGCCTCCGCAGCCGCCTCCATCTGTGCTGTCAACTCTTTAACAACAGCGTCTGTATTCCCACTCAAAAACTGACACACCTTCCGAACGATTTCATCGTAATTTGAGACATCAATTTTATCGGCACAGGGACCGGGACACCGTCCGATGTGATAATCGAGACAAACCCGATATCCGTTACCGCTCTCCGTGAGCGGCAGGGTACAGGTACGGATAGGAAATAACTTTGTCAACTGTTTGAGTGTCTGTCGGGTGGAGCGTACGTGAACAAATGGACCGAAATATCTTGCTCCGTCATTCTCGGCTTTACGCGTAATGTGGATACGGGGAAAGGGTTCATTGACGGTCACGCATAGATAGGGATAGCGTTTATCGTCCTTCAGTTTCACATTATAGCGCGGTTGATGCGCCTTAATCAGATTATTCTCTAAAATCAGTGCCTCGACTTCAGTCTCTGTGACAATATAGTCAATCTCTGTGACATACCGCACCATTTGTGATGTGAGTGCATGTGCGGATTTCTCGCCAAAATAGGAACGGACACGGGTTCGCAAACGGATGGCTTTTCCGACATAGATGACGGTGCCATCGGAGGCTTTCATCAGATAAACCCCTGCCACATTCGGAAGAGATTGCCACAATTCAGGTGATGCATTGCTGGATTGTTCTGATTTCATTTTTTCTCACCCTCGACGATCCACGGCACACGCAGAACATCATACCACCCTGAGAGAATGCGACTTATACCTAAGACAAAAACTTCTCGTATACCGCTCGATAGATTTCCCTACCTTCCAAGGTATACTTCATTTCAAAATTTGTTTCGATATTTCGATCTGGACCAAAATTTCTTCCAATAAGACGCAGCGTTTTTACCTGCGAAAGTCGCTCCTGTATCTCCGAGAAATATTCTTCATAATCCGTTGCTATATAAAGTCTACCACCATCCAACTTGAGTGTGCCTGCCAAGGCAGATAGAAAATCCTGATTCCGAAAAATTCTTCGTTTTCGCTGGCGCTTTTTGGGCCATGGATCAGGGAAATAGATATGATACGCCTGTACAGATGCTGCGGGTACATACCGGGTTAAAAAGTAGTTCGCATCTGTCCATGCAAGGCGCACATTTGAGAAGATTCCAGATGACTTGTCAACACCGAAATGACGTATGTACTTTTTAAACCGTTCCCGTGTCAAGCCGACGTACTTCTGAGCATATTCCACCCCGATATAGTTAACCTTCGGATGTCGTTTCGACGCCTCAAGTAGGAAACGTCCTTTACCAAATCCGATTTCTATTTCCACAGGATAGGCATTCCCGAAGAACGCCTCCCAATCAATCGGCGCAGTCAACTCGCTGAGTGGGACAATACGTTCCGTTACAATGTCAATTATTTGGGAGTGGTTAGTTGTGTTCTGATAGTAAAGATCGTTGTAGTCAGGATTTTCACGCATAGGCCACCTAACGGACGAACGCATCACGATTCAGATAGAAATTTGTGAAGATGTGTTTTAACCAAATTGTCCTGTGGTTGATATCCCAATACCTCAACTGCCCCACTTATATCAAGAAAACTCTGCTGATACCCATCAGAATTCGCAGAACGTCCGTAAGTAATCAAGTATTTGACAGGTCCGTCGTAATCCACAGCCAATCCGAAAAGCTGCACACAATCTCGTGGTGTTAGGAGTGTGCTGCAGTGGCGGATCCCATCCGGCTCATACGTGCCGCTGAAAGTTCCGATTCGGATGCTAATGAATCGCATATCGTGTGCATCAACGAGATAGCGTCCGGCAATCTCCGCCATCCCTTTCATTGCGCCGTACCAACTATCAGGACGAAACTGATCACCCGTAGAGAACCGCGGTGGGGAATTCAACCGTTCATTCCATCCTGAGACGTGATTTGTACTCGCATAAATAATCTTTTGTACGCCTTGCTCGCGTGCTGCCTCAAATAGGTTCATAGACGCACCAATGTCGCTCACTTCGCCTGGAACTTTCCCAAGTGCGTCTTGACGTATATAAGCCAGATGTACCAAGACGTCTTGATCTTGGCACAATCTTTTCATTTCATCATAGTCGCGAATATCTGCCATCGCCACGCGCGAACTCGATCCCACAATGGAGTTGACATCCATCAACGTTAGTGTATAGGCATCCTGTTTTTCCCATGCCTGCCAGAGCGCGCTACCGACTTTTCCCGCAGCACCTGTGATGAGGACACGCTGTTTCATATTTCTCCCTTACATAAAACTATTTTCCGTTCTCAGATTCCAACGCCGCCATAATATCGGCGTGCACCATTTTCGGATCAGCCACGGGTTGTACATAGAACCGGTCAACTGCTTGTCCACCTAAGCCCGAACACTTACACATCTCAACGTTCAAACCGAGTTTCGCGAGGATGCCGCTGAAGTAGTGCAAAAACCCTACTTTTTCTTCACCGACAACGACAATCTCCGTATAACTTCTCGCTGTCTCAACACTTACCTCATCAACTTGCCATGTCTCATTCAGATTCACGTAATGCCTATCAAAAATTTCCTTAAGCGTCACCTCCTGCGCGAGGAGACCTCGAATGTCAAAATCCAGATCTCGTTTGAGGTCTTCGTCAAGAGGCATCGGCTCTCCACTATGATGTGGCGGTTGATGGACAAGCCGATAAATTTCAAGTTCAATGTTCGCATCCTGCTTGGTGTAGACCCGGGCATCTCGAACATCTATGCCATTTGCGAAAAAGAGTCCACTCACAGTATGCAGTTTTCCGATGCGGCTTGGACTACATAGATGCAGCTCGGTAAATCCTGGACGATCAACAAATTGAACGACACCGGTGCTCGGCATCTCTTCTGTCTCTATAGTACTACTTTCAATTTGCCCCGCCATCTTTATATGCATGGCTATCTCTTCAGGGGAAACACTAATGCGGTAAGAAACCGGCATATAGTGAAGAAAATGCTGAAATTCTTCAACAGGTGCGAAGGCACCCCACTGCGTCTCCTCTGGTCCAACAAAGCGGGTTCGGGCGGCTTCGTACAAGCTTTTCAGATTATGTTTAACCACATGACTGAAGTTCTGTGAACCGTTGGCTTTGGAATCACAATAGGTGAGTAGATAGAGGGCCGTTAAACGCTCTAAAGAGTTGACTTTTTTACAGAATTCGGAAATTGTGCTTTCATCCCAATGATGATAACGTGCCAAATCTATCATCGCCAAGTGTTCTCGGATGAGAAAGCAAATGTCGTCCGTCTGCTGTGAGTTGAAGCCGAATTCGGGTGCGATGCGTTCCGCTTTCTCGGCACCAGTCATCGGATGCGTTGGATCGGGCTTATCTATATCGTGCAGGAAAAGTGCCATATAGAGCGGTGTTGGATCCGAAAGGGAACGAAATGCCGTGTTGAGATCCTCTAATTCAGAAGCTGGTGACTGCGACATCGGTGAACCGAAACCTGTGCCTCCAAACGGACTACTGGGTTCCGTTCTTCTGATCTCATCAAGATGCCCAATCGCAACGAGCGTATGTTTTCCGACTGTATACGGATCCAAACTCCGCTCGCTTCGTGTCATCATAGCCTTTTCAAACAGTTTCCCACCTTCACCCAAATGCGACAGTATATTGAGCCGGTGCAAACGGGTTAAGGTTTTTTCAACATCCCCTGGCATGTTTAGCAATTCTACCATGCGATGCTGGAAAGAATCCCAATCAAACGCATGAACATACCGAGAAATAAATGTCGCAAGCGAGGCATCAATCTCAAAATCATACTGCTGGAAGTAGGTAAACAGGATAAATAGCTCATCTGCATCAAGTTCACCGAAGTTATTATCGATGCAATATAACATGTCCGTTCTTACCGCGAGTACATCCGAGATAGGAATCCCGTTCGCCAACATCTTGCGAGTTAGAAGCTCCGCCTTAAAATGCAGATATTTTGCCTTGGCATAATATTCTGCCATGAAGTCATAGCGTCCTTCATCTGTTTCATCTGAAAATCCGAGGACCCGAGCAATCTGTGCCTGTAGCAGATCACCCTTTTCAGGATGATAGGAGAGATCATCATGGGGTGCATCCGCAAGGACATGGAGCAGATTCCGGACTTTAAACGTGAAATCAAGCGAAGGTATCAACTGTTCATCATCGTATTGTTCGTAGAGATCCGGAATGGATATAAAGTCTGGGAGACCACATATCCAAAAAGCGTATTGAAGTGTCCGTAATCCGCCTCGTCCGGTTTTCACGTTGGGTTGGTTCAGATAGATTGTATCCTCAGAAGCCTTGAAAGCATCCGCTTTTGATTTCAGCAAATCCAACACGAGGGAAATATCAGACTTTTCAGAGCGCACCGCTTGCCGAAAATCCTCTGTCAGCGACGCATTGCCAGCAATAAATCGCATATCAATCAGCGCGGTCATATCCTGGTAGTTCCACTTCGCTATATCCGCAAGTGGACGGTAGATAAAACTGAATTCAAATCCCGGAATCAGCGAGTGAAGGCTGTCAAAAAAATCGTAAAACCATCGGATCAGTTCAAGTGTACTCTCGTCGTAAATATCCTCTAAGTCCACAGAGGAAGTGTATACAACATCCACATCCGAAAAATAACAGAGTTCATTCCTACCGTAACTACCAACGCCATAGAGTGCGATGTCGGGCATCCATCCTTCCAGGTCCATCTCTAAGTCGTCCGTGTCAAGGTCTGGAAGCATTTTTAGAACTTCAATCTGCTTCTCGTATTCATCCCGAATCTGGAAGGAGGCTACCTCGTAAACCTTTTGAATAACAGCATCCCACACTTCCGTGTGGATCTTGCAAGCCGCAAACCCGTCTTCTCCTTCCAAGATACGGGCTTTCAACTGTTCCCGTTCAGCATGAATGAAAGCGGCTAACTGTTTTTGTAAATCCTCAAAAGGCACATCCAGGTTCGGTACATAACCATTGAGTCGTTTTTCGGTTTTTGTAGTCATCTTCCCTTACCTCGAGTGTATCAAAGCAACCTAATTGTCGCGTAACTCCTACCAAATAACGAAATGACCAAACACTCCATTGGAACCCATTATACATAAAACCCGAAAAAAAAACAAGTAGGTTTTTGGCAGTCAGTTATCAGATTTTTCATTGACAGACTTTTGGAAACTTGCTAACATCAGAATCAGGGGATTTGAAAATGAGCAACACCAAATATCGTGTAGCTATCATTGGATGCGGACGGATGGGGCAAAATTATGCAGAAGCATATACTACCTATCCGGACACAGAGATTGTTGCGATCGCCGATGCCAATGCGCAACGGCGAGAGGTCCTCGGTACACGCTTCGGCGTTGCCGGACTTTACTCAGATGTAGAAGCCTTATTGGCGGACATCGTGCCGGACATCGCCGTGGTCGTTACGCCCACAAAATACATGAAAGATGTCGTAATCGCCTGCGCCGAAGCCGGTGTTAGAGGCATCTCCACAGAAAAACCGATCGCCGCGCGCCTTGAAGATGCCGACGCAATGGTTGAGGCGTGTAGTGAACGAGATGTGGTATTTGCTGGCGGTAATTTGCAACGGGCAATGAATGAGGTCCAGGAAGCAGCATCCCGGCTTCACAACGGAGAATTTGGGGATATAAGGGGCGCGAGCGTTCACGGATTTGGCGGTGAAATTTCCGGTGGCGGATGTCAGCACATTTCCGTCCTACGTCTGCTCACCCATGCCGAAGTTGAGGAAGTCATCGCGTGGGGGACACCTCCAGAAGCCCTAAACGCAGAAACCGATGAAGGCTTAATCATCAACGGACGCTTTCAACTCACCAACAAACTTGAATGTAACGTCTTTGGCACGCCAACGTCGTGTCGCGGTGTAGACGTCTGGACAGATGAGTGCCTTATACGCTGGGATTGGAACCCACCCGAGATTTTCAAGGGCTACGATCAGGACGGCAATCGTATTCGGTTTGAACCCAACTATAGTCGGTATCCATGGAGCGAATTTAGTTACCTCACCGGTTCAATTCGTTCTTTCTTAGCTGCTGTCAATGGAGAGGGTTGTCCATGGATTACCGGCGCAGACCTTCGGCAAGCACTGGAGGTCGCAATTGCTGCAAAACTTTCTGCGACCCGGAACAGTGTTCCCATCAAACTACCGTTGGAAGACAGATCTTTAGCACTTTATCCACGTCCCTACCGATGGCTCGGAGGTGACGCAACTGGTAAACCTCAAACTACTGAAGAAGCAACAGGAAAACAATAAGAACAGATTAACCTCTGCAATATTAGGTTATAGAGAGGGAGGCACCCCAGATGAACGAAGATCAAAAATATCTATTTGATTTGACTGGATACCTCATTGTCGAGAATGCTTTGACAGCCGAAGAAGTGGCACAATGCAACGCCGCTATCGACCACCACATTGAAGGACTCAGGGAACGGGATAGTTCTTTGGCTGGTGGTTCAGCTGCACTCACAGGCACAGCACACCGAATGGATATGGGTGGCATGCTCGCATGGGAGAAGCCTTGGTGTGAACCGTTCCGCAATCTTCTCGTGCATCCCAACGTTAAACCCCATCTCGAAGAGATTTTGGGCGAACAGTATCGTCTCGACCACGGTCCTGGATTAATCGCTATGGAGCGCGGGACGGAAGGCGGCACTTTACACGGCGGTGGGATTGAACGTCCTAATTTCTCCGAAGCCTATTTCTTCAAATACGGACGTATATACACGGGTTTGACTGTCGTTGAATACATGCTTGCTGACGAAGGTCCTGGCGATGGCGGTTTAGCGATCATACCCGGAAGCCATAAGGCAAATCTCCCGTGTCCAAGCAGTATGAAACGGTACGAACAGTATCAGAAACACGTTGTCGAAGTCAACGCCAAGGCTGGTGACGCTGTGATTTTCACCGAAACACTGACGCATGGCACACTGCCATGGACAGGCGACCATCAGCGTCGTGCGCTGCTTTACAAATTCAGCCCCGGATTCCAATCTTACGGCATAGGTGCACATCAAGTTACATATCCAGATTACATTGAAGATATGTCCCCAGAACAGCGAGAAGTCATGGAGGCACCGCATATCCGACGCTAAATCGACGGGCAATGAATTGTCCAAACGGAATAGTTTATAGCACGTTTGGAAATTACCCGATTAGGCGTGTTATCCAAGCCTCAACACTTCATCCGCTGAAGGAGAAAACCATGTCAAAACTACGAGTTGCCGTCATCGGCTGCGGCGGTAGAGGCCGCGGTCACATGAAAATCCTTTCAGAATTTGATGACACTTCCCTCGTCGCTGTCTGTGATCCAGTCGAAGCATCACGTAACAACGCAGGAGACATGTTCAACGTCTCAGCACGCTATGAGAGCATCGAGGCATTATTGGACAACGAGACCTTAGACGCTACCTTTGTTGCCACACCTGCCCATCTCAACGGCGAGGCGACGCTTCCATGTCTTGAACGCGGTATTCACACGCTCTTAGAAAAACCACCCGGTATGAGCGTCGCAGAAACAGCAGCGTTGCGAGATGCCGCAGAACAGACAGGTGCGAAAGGAATGGTAGGATGGAACCGTCGTTTTCATCCGATTATCGTTGAAGCGAAACGGCAAGTTACTGCCCGGGGACCCGTTACACAAATCGTCGGCGAATTCCACAAGAGTATCACTCGGTTGGCACAGTACAGCAAATTTCCAGAACATCTAATGGACAACATGTTTTTGGAAACACCGATCCACGCTCTTGATGCCATCCGAGCCATCGCTGAAGCCGAGGTCGAAGAAGTCCATAGTGTCGTTCAGCGGACAATTTCTGATTACAAGGATGTGCACGCCGCACTCATTCTCTTCGACAACGGTTGCGTTGCCCAACATATCGCTAACTACACCACTGATGCACGCCTCGAGCGCTACGAGATTCACGGCAGAGATATTTCTGCCTATCTTGAAGGCGTCTCTCATGGTACCGTTTTCTGCGATGGTACGCGGCACGAAATCACCGAAGCAGGCACTGGCGGTACTGTCGAACAGAATAGATACTTCCTTGATTGCGTCAAATCCGATACGCCTGTTTCGTTCCCCGCTGCTAACCTCGATGAAGCCGTTAAAACTATGGAACTCTGTGAAGCAATCCTAAGTGGACTGCGTTAATCAACCTGTAGGAATGGAAATATGCCAACACTAAACGAACGTTTTGAAGCCTACAAAAAAGACGGATTCACAATTTTTGAGAAGGTGTTTGACGAACCACAAATGCAAAGTTGGCGGGAGAAGCACGCAGAACTCTCCGCAGTCAATGACGGACAAACATGGTTCGGAAACACACTTGAACTCGCACCTGAAATTATGTGGCCGGCTGTCTCGCATCCGACAATTCTTGCGTTTATAGAAAAGGTGATGGGACCTTTCGTGCAGTTAGACAATCTCACACTTGCAGCGTTTCCGTCAATTGAACAGGAAAAAGCGGAAGGTAGGGTCTCCGGTTGGCATCGCGATCGGTGGGCACATGTTCCGTATACCGATGCTTATCACCGTCCAAACGCCATTAATGCCATTTCTTATCTGCAAGATTTGACAGATGAATTCGGACCTTTGCGCGTCATCGTCGGTTCGCACCGTAAGCCGATTACGATGGCAGACGCGGATCGGGCAAAACCGCATTCTGATGAAACCCTTATTCACATGAAAGCCGGTGATGTTGTCATTACACACAACGGACTCATTCACTCTGGTACTCCGAATACCTCTGGAGAACTACGCTATTTCTTCAGCATCTATTATAATTTGACATGGCTGAAACACACCGATCATCACACGGGACCGCACACGCAAAAACTGCTCGAATCGGCGAAGGCTTCTAATAATCATCAACACATGCGCCTCCTCGGTGTTGACGAACAGCTTCAACCTCGCTGCAACTCCGGTTTCCTCCACTCCGATGAAGAACGATGGGAAGAATGGGCAACTGCTGACCAAGAAGCAATAAAGGAAGCATAACGATGGCAAATCCGAGCGTAGTACCCTCAACACTCAATGTCGAATTAGATCACCAATTGCAACAAGAGGTCAACTTTTTCCTCAACTGGGGCTATCTCATCGTCGATAATGCTGCAACACCAGAGCAGATTGAATCCTTGCGAAACGCCCTTGATGAAAGTTACGAGCGCAACGACAAAAGCCAATTCATCGGTGAATTGCTTGAAGAAGATGACCGATTCGCATTTTTACTCGACAATGCCCCCGTCCTAAAGCGGATGGAAGCCATACTCGGCACCTGCGTACAACTTCACAGCGCGACGGCACGTATCACCGAACCTGGAACTCCCGATCAGAATTGGCATCGCGACGGCCCCTGGCCCGTAGCACCACAGGGAACACCCTACGGAAGCCTTCCCGCACAGATTAACTGCGGATACTATCTCGACGAAATCACGGATGATACCGGTCCCACTGTCATCCAACCCGGTAGTCACAGAGCACTGTTCCGTCCACCACCCAGTCCTGTTGAACTCCCAGATGAGAAACGGGTTCTCGTATCCCCAGGGCAAGCCGTTATGTTCGACGGATGGACGTGGCATCGCGGTGCTGCCAATACCTCCTCAAAACGTCGACGCGTCTGTCTGATGTGCTATCAAAATGCTTGGATGAAATCCAGAGAACCTTTCGACGGACCTCGTGTCACGAAACTCCGAGAAGAAGGCACATCACAACAGAAACTTTTACTGGGTGCAATCCCAAAATGGTAAAGTAGTAGGCATGCTCGCCGTACTGTAAACAATGCAGCACCCTCCATCGTGTACGAATAAGGAAAGGAAATTCATAAATGAACGTCGCTTACATCGTTATTGATACACTCCGCTACGACTACATCGGCGCAAACGGGAATGATTGGATAGAAACACCTAACATCGATCGGTTCGCTTCCAAAGCCATAGCATTCGATTACACTTTCTGTGCCAGTTTTCCGACGATCCCGTACCGAACGGACGTCATCACAGGACAATACGGCGCGCCGATTCACGCGTGGAAACCACTCCGCCATGAGCGTCAAACCTTACCGTGGACGCTCGCAGGAAACGGCTACGCGACTCAGCTCATTCACGATACACCACACCTCGTCAACGGTGGGCATAACTTTGACTGGCCCTTCCACGCGTGGACATTCGTTCGCGGTGCGGAAGTTGACAGGGATTGGATCAGCGATACGGCAACATGGCCAGATAACTGGACGCGCCAATCACTTTTTGATTGCATCGATGACAAAGCCGCCGAATCAGGTATGCTCCGCAGCTACGCACGCGCCAACCGAAACCGCAAAAAACCTGAAGATTGGAACTGTGCCAGACTTTTCAACACCGCTGCGCAATTCCTCAAAGATAACGCCAACCGAGACAACTTCTTCCTTTGGGTAGACTGCTTCGATCCGCACGAACCTTGGGACTCACCCCTTGAATTCATGAAAAAATACGATACCCGTCCGGGTTATGACGGTCGGGTTGATCCGAGGAGTCTCGGCGCACGCGGCAATGCGCAACTTTCTGACGAAGCGAAACAGCACATTAAAGCACAATACGCTGCTAAAACCACATGGATGGACCACTGCTTCGGACAATTCCTCGATGCCCTTGAATCCACCGGACTCGACAAAAACACTGCCGTCATCTTTACCGCTGACCACGGCACAAATGTCGGTGAGCGTGGTAGGTTCGGTAAAGGACAACCTGTTCGTCAGCAGGAGGCACATGTCCCACTCTTTATCCGACTCCCCGAAGGGGATACGGGTAGAAGCAATGTTATTGTCCAACCCCAAGATTTTTTCCCGACGATTCTCAATACCTTGGGTGAGGCACGTCCTGACGGGATTGAGGGACACGATATATTGACGCCTGCGCGTAACGGAGGATCAGGTGACAGGGAGCTTGCTCTCTCAGGTGGCAGCATCGAACGGTGGGAGAACGCAGCGCAAGATCCGAATCTCAATCTCTTCACTATCTTCAGCCGTGAGTGGAGCTTAGAAGTCGGCACGAAACCCGAAAATTCAAAACTCGTTCGACTCGGAGAATTAGAGGATGTCTCCAGTGAGCATCCAGATGTTGTAGCAGAACTGCACGCCGCTGCTGTTGATGAAATTGAACGCCGTGGCACGGATCCTGCCTTGATGGCATGGCTCCGCAGTGGTGGCGAAGCTGCCTTCCCTGCCGATGCCAACTATTGGGATGGCTACCCTGGACCTGCGGGTTATCGTCCCTACTTCGGAAAACTCTACACCGGCGAGTAATTTTTCGTTTTTTAATCATGGTAGGTGCGGTTTTGCGGCGTAAAGCTCCACGGAATGCCACACGCGCATTCCGTGTTGATTCATGCAATCTGCATTCCTAACCGCACCGAACCACTGCCAATAGACTTGACAAGGACTCTTGCGTCTGATAACATATCAATAGCGTAGGTTAGATTAAATACAGATGGATAATCCACTCAAAAATCTTGCATCTGACCTTCAACCTTATTAGGACATTACGTTTATAGGAGAAAACTATGCCACGGACATACAAAGCTTGTCTCATCGGATGTGGACGGATGGGTGCAACCATCGACGACGAAGTCGAAGGTCGAGACGATAGTTTTATTTGGCAACCCTTCTCGCATGCCGCTGCAGCTGTCGCATGTGAGCGAACAGACCTTGTGGCTGTCTCTGACGTCTTCGAGGAGAAAGCTGAAGCTATCAGGCAACGCTATGGAGCCGAGCGTGCCTATACAGACTATCAAGAGATGATCGAGAAAGAGAAACCCGACATCGTCTGTATCGCTACGCGTCCCGGTCCACACGCCGATATGACCGTCTTTGCGGCTGAGAACAACGTCAAAGGTATCTACTGTGAAAAACCGCTCTGCTGTTCCATGGAAGAGGCAGACATCATAGTAGATGTCGTCCAAAAGCACGGTGTGAAATTCAACTACGGAACACAACGCCGTTACATGCCGATTTATCGCAAAGTGCGTGAACTCGTTGAGGGCGGAGAAATCGGTGATGTTCTATGCTCCATCGCGCAATACGGTGCGGGTTCTGCCCTCTGGGGATTGACTCACGCTGCCGATATGCTCCTTTTCCTCGCTGGTGATCCAGAGGTGGATTTCGTGACAGGTGCGATTATATGCAACGATTCAGATTGGGACGGCAATCGTCTCAACGTCGATCCCGGTATTGCCTGTGGATACATCAAGTACTCCAACGGTGTTCACGGCTACAACACCGCAGGTACTGGACCCGAATATGAGGTCTGCGGCACCCGTGGTAAAATCCGCATTCAGAACAACAGCCGAGAAATCCAGTTCCGAAAAAAGGATGGAAGTTTCTTTGAAGAAGTCCCCTTCCCGGAAACATCGCGTGCCACTGGGACTGTCATGGGCATCACTGACATCGCCGAAGCACTCGACGAAGACCGTGAGACCAAGGGACCTGCTCACCTCGCACGTCGTAGCATAGAGACACTCATGGGTATGATTGAATCGCATCGGCTCGGTGGTAAGCACATTACACTTCCCATGGAAAACCGTTCTCTCTACGTCACCAGGGATAACTGGTAGAATTTCTCGCACCTTGGTAGGCGCGCTTTATGAAGATTAAATAAATATTTAGGTAATACCTCAACACCTGGACGCCCGAACTTGTTCGGGACTGTTTCGTTGACTCGCGTCCCCAACAAGTTGGGGCATCCGAAAGAAATTACCGATTTAAATTTTTAAACTTCATCCAAGTGCTCCAAAAAATATGAACTTAGAGACCCAAATCCAGCAATTCCGAGAAACCTTCTACAACGTCAAAGCCGAAGTCCAAAAGCGTATCGTCGGTCAAGACGCGATTATTGAAGGTGTACTCTTCTGTCTACTCGCCAACGGACACGCGCTCCTTGAAGGTATCCCCGGTTTAGGCAAAACACAACTTATCTATACCCTCAGTGAAGCACTCGATCTCTCCTTTAAGCGTATTCAATTCACACCGGACATGATGCCGTCCGACATCACAGGCACAACGCTCCTCGTCGAAGATGAACACAGCAGAAGGCAATTTGAATTCCAACAGGGTCCCATTTTCGCACAACTTATTCTTGCCGATGAAGTCAATCGCGCCACGCCGCGTACCCAATCCGCACTTCTTGAGGCGATGCAAGAGCGTACTGTTACTGTTGGACGCACCAGCCACGAGTTAGAAGAACCGTTTTGCGTCTTGGCAACACAGAACCCGTTGGAAATGGAAGGCACCTATCCGCTTCCAGAGGCGCAACTCGATCGGTTTCTATTTAAACTTCTTATTGATTTTCCAAGTGAAGATGAGATAGTCGAAATCTTGCGTCGCACCACATCGGGTGCTGAGATCACAATCAACAAGGTTACGAATGCTGAAACACTGAATCAGATGCGTAATCTTGTCCCGCAGGTCATCATCGCTGAGCACGTTGAACGCCATATCATCCGACTCGTCCGTGGCACACATCCCGATTCCGAAGATGCCCCAGAAATTGTGAAAAACTATGTCTATCTCGGTGCGGGTATTCGGAGTGTCCAAGCGATAGCACTTACTGCCAAAATCAATGCGCTCCTCGATGAACGCTATAATGTCGCTTTTTCGGATATTGATGCCGTGCTGCTCCCCGCACTTCGGCATCGTATTCTTCTTAACTTCGAGGGACAAGGTGAAGGTATTGAACCCGATGCTGTTGTCAACGAGGTTCGTAATACGATAACCCCAACGTCATAATCCTCGTTTCCCTCCGCTATTGTCAAAAACACTCAAAAATGACAATGCAGACCCCATATAGAACCTATAGTTGTCAAAATTATCTAAAAATGATAATAGATGCCTATTTAGAAGTTAGCAAATTTCGCATAAAAACCTTGAAAATTCCCGTGTAGTTACGCTACAATACAGTTACGCAAAATATTCTCGGAGGAAATCATGACAACGGGAGCAGCCCAAACATATCTTACTCCGGAAGAATACATCGCTTTAGAACGCAAAACACTTCCTGACTCGGAAATTGTTAGAAGCGAGTATCTCAATGGTGAAATAATCGCAATGTCCGGAGCAAGCTTCATACATAATCTAATTACTAATAACATCTCCGGTGAACTCCGAAACCGCTTGAAAGGTAGCGAGTGTGTCGTTTTCGCTAACGATATGCGGGTCAGTATTCCTCTGACAGCGTCCTACTTTTATCCGGATGTTGGTGTTGTCTGTGAAGAGCCTCGCTTTGAAGATGATGTTTTTGATACACTTCTCAACCCAATAATCGTCGTAGAGGTACTCTCTCCATCAACTGAGGCTTATGACAGAGGCGAAAAATTCGCACACTACCGACAACTCCAATCCTTGAAAGAATATATCCTTGTTTCCCAAGACAAAGTGCGCGTTGAACACTACATCAGACAAACAGAACAGTGGATTTTCACCGATTTCCAAAAACTCGACAAGCGACTTCCACTCACCTCCATCCAATGCGAATTGCCCCTACAAGAAATATACGAACGCGTTCCATTTCCTGAGTAGTACCATCACTCAAAGACTGCCCACCTTCGCAGACACAGTTCCCCATTATATTTTTACGTCATAATTTTTCATTGACATCACCAGAAAAATTCCGCTATAATTAGAGAAAATCTAAACTTTCACTTTCAGATAATGAGAGCAGAAAAATATGCCAGAGTCCTTACAAAAACTGAAAAATCTTCTTGAAAAACTCTTCCGCGCAGATGCAGAGGATCTTGATTTCGGCATCTATCGCATCATCAATTATAGACGCGACCAAATCCAAAATTTCATTGACGAGGAACTCCCCGCCATTGTTCAAAATGCTCTTGATGCAAACATTGAAGCAGAATCGGCACACGAACGTATAACCGAACTTGAAAACCAAGTCCGAGAACTCGGTGATAACCTCGGAGAAGAAATGTTAGATGCCGATGGAAACCTCATCAACGAAGCGTATAGAGAAAGACCTCTCATCCAGCAATACCTTGAAGCAAGAGAACAACTTGGTTCTCCACAGACCAGAAACCAACGCGCAAATGTTGTTTTCAACCACCTCTGGACCTTCTTCTCCCGATATTACGATAATGGTGACTTTATACCACGCAGGCGTTACTCCCGAACCGAACGCTATGCTGTTCCATACAACGGCGAAGAGATTTATCTCCACTGGGCAAACCGAGATCAGTACTATGTCAAGAGTGGTGAGCACTTCTCTACCTACAGATTCAAATCCCAAGACCTCACTGTCACCTTTGACTTGCGTGAGGTAGATATTGAAAAAGATAACGTTCAAGGTGTAAAACGTTTCTTTCTACCTCTGTCTACTGAGACGACCTACAAATCAGAAACTAATGAAATCTGTGTTCCATTTGAATACCGTCCACTCACGAATGAAGAAACATCTCGTTACGGCACCCGAGACCAACAGAATAGAATCGTTGATACCGCCGAACAAGAAATCATGGCACGCTTGACTCATCACTACAATGTCCTGAGCGACCTTGCACAGGAAACAGACGGTGTAACCATTCTTAAGAAACACCTTCGAACCTACACACGCCGCAACACTGCCGACTTTTTCATTCATAAAGACCTCGAACGATTTCTCATTCGCGAACTCGATGTCTACATCAAAAACGAAGTAATGCCGTTATCCTCGCTTATTTTCGAGGACACTAACTTTCAAGAGGATAATTTAACGAGCGTAAATTGGATTGAAACAAGTAAACTCGTGCATTCCATTGCTTCCAAAATCATTGACTTTTTGGCACACATTGAGGAATTCCAAAAACGTCTCTGGGTAAAAAAGAAGTTTGTCCTGTCTACTGATTATTGCCTCACCCTTGACCGCGTCCCAGAAGAACTCTACCCCGAAATCGCACAGAACACAGAGCAACTCAACGAATGGAAAGACTTATATGCTATTCACGAAATAGATAGCAACCTCATTGATGCTGACTACACCGAACCACTCTCTGTTGACTTTCTCAAAGAGAATCCTAATCTTGTTTTGGACACATGTCACTTCAAACCTGACTTCACAGATCGCCTCTTGACGCATTTTGACGATCTGGACAACGAGATAGACGGCTTGCTAATTCACGGTGAAAATTTCCAAGGGTTAAATCTGCTATTGGACAAATATCGGGAATCCTTAAAAGCGGTCTACATAGATCCACCGTATAACACTGATGCTTCAGCGATTCTTTACAAAAACAACTACAAAGATTCATCATGGATGTCGTTGATGGCAGATAGAATTTCGATTTCCCAAGGATTATTAGCAGATAATGGGATCTTTTGTGCAGCAATTGACGACGTAGAGGCCGCTAATCTACGGCAGCTGCTCCAAAATCTCTTTGGTAAAGAGAATGAACTGGGAATAGTTACAGTCTGTTCTAATCCGGCAGGTCGCCAAAGACCAACAGGCTTTGCCCCTGCCCATGAATACGCCATGTTCTTTGGTTTAACCGAAGCGGCACAAGTTGGTCGTCTTGAAAGAACAGAAGAACAACTTGAGCATTCGGAAATTGATGACCAAGGGCGTTATTTCACATGGAAAAGTCTTAGAAGCGGGGGAGGGCCCAACGCTCTACGGGGTGCGCGCCCCCGTTTATTTTACCCTCTTTTTGTCAAGGATGATCGAGTTCGCATTCCTCATATGAAATGGGATAACGAGACCCGGCAATGGAATCTTTCGGAATCACCAGTACCCAGTGAAACAAAAGTGCTACCAATCAAACCAAACGGTGAGGAGATGACATGGGGATATGGAGTTGAAACATTACAAGAAAAACTGTCGGACACTATGGCCAGAACTGATCGGAATGGCAATATTCGAATTGTTGTTAAACGGTATTTAAACGCAGAGGGCATGTTACCAAAGACATGGTGGGGTAAAACGGAATATTCATCAACGCAATATGGAACTATCTTTTTAACAAATATGCTAGGTGATAGTCTTGCATTCATGTTCCCTAAATCTATTCATCTTGTTGAAGATTGCCTGAGTGTTGCTTCACTTGGTAAAGATGGTATTGTACTTGATTACTTTGGAGGATCTGGTACTACCGCCCACGCAACTATCAACCTAAATCGCCAAGACAGTGGAAAGCGCAAATACATCCTCATTGAGATGGGGCATCATTTTAAAACTGTTCTGCAGCCGCGCGTCAAAAGAGCCGTCTATGCTGAAAAATGGAAAGATGCAAAACCAGTTTCGCGCGAAAGCTGTTTCTCCCATATCATTAAATATCAGCGCATTGAATCCTATGAAGATGCACTCAACAATATTGAGTTCACCGAGCAACAAAATTCACTTCTTGATGAACATCAGTTCAGTTATTTATTAGGGTCTGAAACCCGCGAAAGTCCGACCTTGTTGAACGTTACTAAACTTCAAACCCCCTTCAATTATCAACTTAACATTGTCAGAGAGATGCAAACACAAATACAGACTGTGGATCTACCAGAAACTTTCAACTATCTCCTCGGTCTCACCGTGAAAACACGTCAGTGTTTGAAAGATAGTGACAGACGTTACTTGGTCTACAAAGGCACAGTTGGACAAAAACCAGTCGTTGTTATCTGGCGTGAAACTGCAGGTTGGAAACAGCAAGATTGGGAGCGTGATTATAATTTTATTCAGGAAAACAAATTCACAGAAGGTACTGGGGAAGTGTATGTTAACACAAATAGCATTGTTCCAGATGCAAAATCTTTAGATCCACTTTTTAAGCAACTCATGTTTTCACAATAAATCCGTGTAAGAAAATAGTTATGCCCTCAAATAATTCACGATGTCAACTCGACAATCACCTCACACTCCACGGATGGCTCAATAGTCATTTTGGGTACAAAACTACGCGTGACCTCCTCAACGATGTGAAAAATCTGGAGGAAGGTTTCAATCCAAATGGACATTCATCTATTTGTGAATTTCTCTTGTCTCAATCAAATTTGAAACCTGAGATTGCGGAAGCACTCCGGATCTACGATGCTAACATCAAACGACACCTGTCTACAATAAATAACAAACGTACACAGCCGATTGTCCTTCGTTATTTTCAATATCTCTCCCTGCTCTACGCAGAGATTTTCTTAGACTGGAAATTCAACAAACCAGCGGAACTCCTGCACCAACTTAATGTCTTTGTCCAACGTCGTAACGACGCGAGAGCCCCCAGCGATCCTATGGATACAAACTTCATAGACGCTGATCTTGAGAAACTTGCTTTTTGGATGGCAACGGGCGCAGGTAAAACCCTGATCATGCACATCAACTACCATCAATTCCTTCACTACTGCAAAGATAAATTGGACCACGTTGTCCTTATCACACCAAACGAAGGATTAAGCGAACAACATCTCCGTGAACTCGCAAGTTCAAGCATACGATGTCAACGTTTCAGCGTTGAAGGAAATCACTCAACGAATAATCGTAATGCAGTACAAGTAATAGAAATAACAAAGTTGGTGGAGGAGAAAATAGGTGAAGGAGAAAGTGTCGAGATTGAAGCATTTGAAGGGAACAACCTCATCCTCGTTGACGAAGGACATAAAGGCAGTGGTGGCGAAGTCTGGCGCAAAATTCGCGATAGACTCGGTGAAACCGGCTTTACTTTTGAATACAGCGCAACCTTCGGGCAGGCACTCGCTGCTGCGAAAAACGCCGACCTCGTTGATGAATATGGAAAGGCAATCGTCTTTGACTATTCATACCGATACTTCTATGACGACGGATACGGCAAGAATTTCCGCATCCTCAACGTTCGCGATGATGAAGCTACTCAGACCGAAATGCTTCTCTTAGCCAATCTCCTCAGTTTTTACGAACAACGACGCTATTTTAAAGAAAACACCGAGGATGTCCGTGCTTATGGATTAGACTCACCACTGTGGGCATTTGTAGGGAGTAAAGTCAACGCTGTCTATACCGAGAATCGCCGCGCTCGCTCGGATGTGCTCAATGTCATCCGTTTCCTGCACCGCTTTTTAAAAAACGAAGGAAATTGGGCAATTAATGCTATTGAGAAGATTATCGACGGCAATTCTGGCTTATCCGATGATAACGGCACAGACATCTTCCAAACCAGACTCAATTACCTCAAAACTTTTAACGTAACGCCGGAACACATCTATCGCGACACCCTCAACGAAGTCTTTCATACAGACGCAAGCGGGGCACTGCAGCTGCAGGATGTTCGGAATGCGCAAGGTGAAATCGCATTGAAAACTACTCACGGGAGAGAAAACTTCGGTCTCATCTATATTGGGGATACTCCTGCCTTCAAAAAACTCGTCGATAATGACGACGCTGACATCGTCACCGAATCAGAAGATGCACTCACCGAAAGTCTCTTTAGCAACATTAATACACCGGACAATCCGATCAATATTCTTATAGGCGCAAAAAAGTTTATTGAAGGCTGGGACAGTTGGCGCGTTACTGCGATGGGACTCCTCAACATTGGTAGACAGGAAGGCTCCCAGATTATCCAACTGTTTGGCCGAGGTGTCCGGTTGCGCGGCAAAGACATGAGTCTCAGGCGTAGTGCTGCCTTGGATGGTGTACATCCGCCGCATATCTCCCTGCTTGAAACCCTTAACATCTTCGCTGTCCGTGCCAACTTCATGGCACAATTCCGAGATTACCTCATGCGCGAAGGTATAGAACTCGATGAACCTGTCCAACTGACAATTGAAATCAGACGAAACGATGTTTACCACGAGAAACCTCTCTTTATCCCAAAAGTCGCTCCGTACCATGAGGGGTCGAAAGGGCGATGCGAGCCACTTAAAGTACTTACTGGCACAATTATCACTCACACCACCCAAAGTATTGACATCGTTGGAAGCAGCTCACAGCGCGGTATCCATACTGAACGCGCTGAAGGAACACTCCACACCTACATTCCAGAACCAAGCTTAGCACTTGTAGATTGGGAGAAAATTTACCTGCAACTTATCACATATAAACACGAAAAAGGATACCACAACCTCATCTTTGATACCTCTATCCTCCGAGAGATCCTCAACCCGAACAAACCTGTCTATAAACTTAGTGTCATGGATGAATCCGAAGTTATCCCGACATCAACAGGAGAACTTGAACGTTTAGAGGAATTAGTCCTTACGCTCCTCCGGAAATACATTGCTAAATATTACCGCATCCTTCAAAAAAAATGGAATAATGATAGGATTCTGATACGCCGTTTGGGCGAAGCCCTCGAAGATGAGAACAATTTTCCTAACTGGACTGTTCATGTCCCAAGAACCGAAGCACAGGAAGTTCAACCACAAATTGAAAATCTCATGGAGAGCGAAGAGATATATGGACCCGCGTTAACTGTCCTACCAAACGTCTATAACGACCGACATCTTTACCAACCGCTTCTAACCAACGAAGAATATCTTTATCGATCTCTCATAAACATGGGCATGGGAAACAATTTATGGCGCACTACACCCCCCGCCTTAGAAGACAGCGAAAAAGACTTCGTAGAAGATTTAAATCAATACCTCCGTCGATACCACGAAAAACGCCTCCGCCAGAAAGAGGTATTCCTCCTACGGAACCAGAGCCGCGGAAAAGGGGTCGGCTTCTATGAGAACGAAGGATTCTACCCTGATTTTATCCTTTGGGTCCTTGAGGGAGTTAAACAACGCGTCGTCTTTATTGAACCTCACGGCATGGTTCATGAAGACATCAACGAAAACAACGATAAACTTACCCTTTTCAAACGGCTCCGGGACATCTCTTATGAACGGTTCCGCTTTCAACATGTCCAAATGGATGCCTTTGTAATTTCGAGAACCAGTTTGTCTGATCTTGTAGGTAGATATCCTGACGAGGACAGAGACACCTTCGCAGAAAAATGGCACATCCTTTTCCGCACTGATGATCCCACCTATCTTGATCCAATCTTCCAAGAATCAAATTGGAACGTCCTACCGTAAATTGGAAATGTTACAAATCTTCAGGTCTTTCATCTGATGTATGAAGGCTTTTGATTACTGAGACGCCGGTTTCTAATTTCTCTACAGAATCAACTTCGACCTCTTTCACGATACCTCTCGCTTTCAAAATCTTTTCAAATTCAAAGTGGTGCATTCCAGCTAACTCAGCAGCTCTACCAAGCGTCACTTTACCTTCCTGATAGGACTGGATTGCAGCATCAAGACGTGAGGCTTTTTTTATCTGGACAAGGTTTTCAAGCGCATCAATTATGACTGCCTGAGGATCCGGGTAAAGCCCCGAATCAATTAGCGCATTAACCTCTTTTTCGAGATCAGGAGAGCGGATTTCAATCTGTAGCATGTGGTACTACCTCATTAGCGTGATAGCTCCCAGTCTAAAGACTGGGGCTTCCGCAATTATTCTGCGAAAACATTACTGGAATTCACAAGCACACTGGTTGTCTGAACACTACAACCTATTATTAAGCGCAATAAGTAGTTTTGGACTTGAAATTTTTGTAAAAAAACTGGAAATATTATGGCATATTTCAAAGAACGAAATCAAGCGAAAAGTCAATAGAATCCAGAAAATCTTGATTCAGACAACCACCCATAACCTACAACCCTCTTAAAATCCGCGCCATCCGTTAAATCCGCGAAAATCCGCGATTCAGACAAGAAAAAAATATCCCGCTGCATCAAATCGACATCAAATCACAATCAAATCGACATCACATTACACAAATCACAGTTGATTCCATACAAAATACACACTATAATTAATCACAGCGTATCATAAAATACGCCATGTAGAATGCAACGCCCAATAACGGACCGAACGAGTTTGAACTCTTAGAGGTGCGGGAGGTACCCGGTGAAGCGACGACCCGGTACACACTTTACACCGCATAACACGTCGCTCGAACACTCAGTAATCCGAGTCCGTGGGCAGTCTCTTTGGCAGTCGCGATCCCAAACAGAGACGGAAGAACATCAACACGGAAAGTATCGCGTAAATTCTCAGCGAGTCGTGGGGGCAGGTCATTGTAGACGACGCCAATGGAACCCGCCAGTGTTCATCCATCCCATACGATGTGTCGTCAGAAATCCAATGTGTTGCGGAAGGTTCGACTGACGAAGAACGGACATCAGAAACCGAACCTATTCTTATAGAGAAATCTGAAGCAATATGACCAGTTCATCGGCGCGTCCGATAGACTGTTATTTCGCTATAATCCGTAGAAAACAAGTCCGTTAGAATCTCAATGAGTCGTGGCAGGAGTGCCTGACAGCAACAGCATCACAGTCCTCCGGACCGAAACCGGTTCATCCCACGTAAAAAAGGCTGTTTAAAATCTCAAGAAGTCGTGGGGTTTCCAACTTTCGCAGGACAGCGGAAACCCAATTTACAATCACGCCAAGGTTCTGCACCACCCAGTTCGTAAAGCTGGAACTCGTAAAGTCGTTATCTGGGCTTTGCATTCCGTATGTTTTCACGTCCCGTTACCCGTGCGTCAACACACGCGCCAATAGGAACCCTTACGTCCAATCAATGCATCTCTTAAATCCGTATAATCCACAACTCAGACAAACGCCACCAAAATCCCTCTTAAAATCCGCGTTCATCCGCAAAATCCGCGAAAATCTGTGATTCAGACAGTGAACGAAACCCAACTTTCTTTCTGACAGCCGACAGCCGACAGCTGACAGCTAATTAAAATCCGCGTTCATCCGCAAAATCCGTGAAAATCTGTGATTCAGAAAATAATCCTGCCAATCCTAAAAATCTCACAAATCCTGATTCAGACCATAATCCTGCCAATCCTAAAAATCTCACAAATCCTAGTTCAGACAGACAACAGCACTTTCAGCAATTATAACAGCACTTTGAGTGTCACTTACAGCACTTTGAGTGTCACTATGACTGTCACTTTGAGTGTCACTTTCAACAGCACTATGACTGTCACAGTGCTGTGCATTTTCGCTCAAATTCGGGCGATCCCATTCACAAAATTTCACAGTACCCTTCACAACAACTTTCCCCGAAATCCCCAAGAACCCAGTCGGCATACAGGTTCATAGTCCCTTCCCCAATTCATCAATTTCCTATTTTACTGTGAAATTAATGCCTATAGTCGTCTCTAATTATCGCACAAATCCATTAACTGACAACTGATAACTGGCAACTGACAACTCTTTCACTGTGAAAAACTGTGAAATTAATGCGTATGATGAAAGCATCCCATTTGTAAGAGCATAGAATTTTACTTTACCAGCACTCACAAATTATGCTACAATACCCATAGTATGAACCGACACGATTTGAAACACTCACATAAAGAACTCTGTGCTTTGCTTGGGACACGTTTCAGCACAGATAGTGTAGTTCGAGACGCACATGCACGCGATGCTTCTTATCACCGTGGTGTGCTACCAGACGCTGTTGTCTTCCCGAACACCAACGCCGAAGTCGCCGAAATCGTCAAAATTTGTACGAAATACAACGTCCCGATAGTCCCTTACGGCACTGGGACCGGGGTTGAAGGTGCTGTTGTTGCAACGGAAGGTGTACTCTGTATCGCACTCAATGAAATGAATCGCATCCTCCGCGTCAGTAAGGACGATAGAGATGCTACTGTCGAAGCAGGTGTAACGCGTTTACAACTGAACACACACCTCGCAGAGATCGGGACGCAACTCCACTTTCCTGTCGATCCGGGGGCAGATGCGTCATTAGGTGGGATGGTAGCGACACGTGCTTCTGGAACAAGTGCTGTCAAATACGGCACGATGCTTGATAATGTCCTTGGCTTGACTGTCATCACTGCTGACGGTTCCATCGTACATACTGGGAGCAGAGCGCGGAAATCTGCAGCCGGCTACGATCTGACTCGTCTCTTCATCGGTTCAGAAGGCACACTGGGGATCATCACTGAAATCACGGTTAAATTAACGCGGCTGCCTGAAGCGGTTGCCGCGGCTGTTTGCGCTTTTCCGAGTGTAGCTGCAGCAGTAGACACCGTTATTGAATTGATGGACACAGGTATTGGCATCGCTCGCATAGAACTTTTAGATGAACTCCAGATGGATGCCGTCAATAACTACGCAGGATTAGCATACGACGTCGCACCAACACTCTTCTTTGAATTCCACGGATCAGCGAACACTGTCGCGGAGAGTTCAGAGATTGCCGATAAAATCGCATCAGTACACGGTAGTGGGGACTTCCGATGGGCAACAGACGAAAGCGAACGTAAGAGACTCTGGCAAGCCCGATACGATAGTTATTACGCAGCACTTAACCGGCGTCCCGGTTCCGTCGGCTACGTTACCGATGTCTGCGTTCCAATCACTCGACTTGCCGAGTGTATCGCTAAAACCAAATCCTTGCTTGAGAAATCAAGTGTCGTTCCGTCGATTCTTGGGCACGTTGGAGACGGAAATTTCCACGTTGTTTTTCCACTCGAACCCGATAACAACGATGAATTAGCAGAAGCACAACAATTCAGTCATCAGATTGTGGACATCGCCTTAGAGATGGGAGGCACCTGCACTGGTGAACACGGTGTAGGCATCGGTAAACGAAAGGCATTAGAAAAGGAACACGGAGAGGCAGTCGATTTAATGCGTGCTATTAAACACGCTTTGGATCCACTGAATTTAATGAACCCGGGTAAGGTCTTTTTATAGTCTGTTCCCTTCAATGTACTAAAGATAAAAATATGCAAAACGACTGGAAAATCCTCATAACCGATTACGCTTGGCCTTCCATAGAACCCGAACGACAGGTACTTGCCGAAATTGGTGCGGAACTCACCGCCGCAGAGACTGGAGACGAACCGGAACTCCTAACCTTCGCACCGACGATGGACGGCATCCTTACATGTTGGCAACCCGTTCGTGAACCTGTTATTGCTGCCGCTGAAAAATGCCAGATTATCGGGCGTTGTGGTATTGGACTGGACAACATCGACGTGGAAGCTGCTACCGCACACGGCATCATTGTCACCAACGTTCCTGCCTACTGTATTGATGAAGTTTCCGACCATGCCATGGGGCTTTTGCTGGCATGTGCAAGAAAAATTCCGCGCTATGATAGAGCCATCAAAGGCGGTACATGGGAACAGAACATCGGACCGACAATGTACAGAATCCGAGGCAAAACACTCGGTGTCATCGGGTTTGGACGGATTGCGCGGTCAATAGTGCCAAAAGCGAAAGCGTTCGGGTTTACAATCAATATCTATTCCCCGCGTACGGATCCAGAATTAATCCAACAGTCCGGCGCACAAAAGGTCTCATTTCAAGAACTTCTTGTAACCTCCGACTTCATCACCATCCATGCACCGTTGACCCCTGAAACAGAATGTATGTTCAGTGAGGCTGAATTTCGTGCGATGAAACCGACGGCTTACCTGATTAATACGGCGCGTGGTGGGATTGTAGACACCACTGCACTCACTGCTGCACTCCGCAACGCTGAAATCGCCGGTGCCGGTCTGGATGTGCTGGCAACAGAACCCCCTGAACAAGATGAGGAGTTGCTAACGCTTGAGAATGTCGTCTCTACACCGCATGCCGCTTTCATGTCAGAGGAATCAATTCTCGATCTGGAGGTTGCTGCCGCCACGTGTGTTGTAGAAGTGCTAACAGGAAAACTACCGGAATCCGTTGTGAATCCATCGGTTCTGGAACAATCGAACCTTCGCGCAAAATCACTCATGAACAAAACTTCATAGACGCATTTTACAAAAATATAAACCGCAATACAAATTGGAGAACCAGATGCAACAACTCCCTGATGCAACAGGGCATTTCGGACAATTCGGAGGCAGATACGTCCCCGAAACACTCATGCCCGCCCTTTTAGAACTCGAAGAAGCATACATAAAACTCAAAGATAATTCCGACTTCCAACAAGAATTTCAGTACTATCTTCGTGAATATGTCGGGCGACCCAACCCGCTCTATTATGCCGAGCGTCTGACCGAGACCCTCGGTGGCGCAAAAATATATCTCAAAAGGGAAGACCTCAACCACACAGGTGCACATAAAATTAACAGCGCAATCGGACAGATCCTGCTCGCCCGATGGATGGGCAAAAAACGCATTATCGCCGAGACCGGCGCAGGGCAACACGGCGTCGCAACAGCCACCGTTGCCGCAAAGTTTGATATGGAGTGTGATGTTTACATGGGCGAGGAAGACATAGAACGCCAAGCACTCAACGTATTCCGCATGCAGCTGATGGGAACAAAAGTGGTTCCTGTTAACTCAGGCTCACGCACTCTTAAAGACGCGATTAATGCCTGTTTCCGCGACTGGGTAACGAACGTCCGCACCACGTATCTGCTTCTCGGTTCAGTCGTCGGTGCCCACCCTTATCCAATGATTGTTCGAGACTTCCAAGCAGTCATCGGTGAGGAAGCGCGCACACAAATTTTAGAACAAGAAGGGACTTTGCCGGATGCTGTCGTCGCCTGTGTCGGTGGTGGGAGCAATTCACTTGGTATGTTTTATCCCTTCTATGCCGATGCATCCGTTCGGATGATAGGCGTAGAAGCCGCGGGCGAAAGTATCCGTAGCGGACGACACGCCGCACCCCTCACTGCGGGCAGTGTCGGTGTTTTTCACGGTGCGAAGTGCTATCTATTGCAAGAAGAGGACGGTCAGATAACCCCCGCACACTCAATCTCCGCAGGTTTAGACTATCCTGGGGTTGGACCAGAGCACAGTTATTACCGCGAAACGGGTAGAGCGGAATACGTTCCGATCACCGATACAGAAGCGGTAGAAGGGTTTCAACTGTTGTCGGAGACGGAGGGTATCATCCCCGCATTAGAATCAGCACACGCTATCGCCTCTTTACGTGAACTCGCGCCCAAACTCGGTAAGGACAAAATCATTGTTGTCTGTCTTTCGGGTCGCGGTGATAAGGATGTCTACACCATCGCAAAGGAATTGGGTATCAGCCTTTAGTTAGAAAAGCAGACCACTCGCTTATTGCTGCTTAAGAAGGACTTCCGTTTCTTTCCAGTTCAAAAAATCGCGAGCATGGGGAAACACCCAAGCAAAAACACTCGCTCCTACAGAAAGAAACGGGATAACGACTTGAGATTTACTCTGATACATGCTATAATTTTGCCGCTTAGCCGAAAAATTGCAGCGAGGTAGCATCATGGCACACGAAACCGTAGACTCCGCTTCAAACCTGTCTCTAAAGCAAAAAGCCCAAAAATTTGTTAAGTGGCTTTCGCACCGAGAAGGTCCGGTTAGGAATTGGCGGTATATTCCAACGCATCTGTTGTTGCGAAAACTGCGATCGGAATCGGCGGAAATGCGTGCCTACGCCGCTGAAGGGTTAGGCGGTGTTGGCGACGTCAACGCTGTCACGCCACTCATTAATGCTTTAGATGACAATAACTCGACCGTCCGCCGTTTCGCCATCTCCTCCCTCGGCAAAATCCGAGATGACCGCGCGATTGACGTTCTCATTCCATTCCTACAAGATGAAGAAGCCGACATGCGCTGCGCCGCTGTCGTCGCTCTCGGTGAATTGGGACTCAGTGAAGATAGGTTCTCAACGCCACCCGTACAAGTAATAGAGGCACTCATAAGCAGCATAACGGATACAGACAGAGGCGTCTGCTCAGCCGCTATCGTTGCTTTAGGTAGAATTGGCAACACACAAGCCGTCTCTGCGCTTAATGCATTGGCAGAAACTACCGAGAGCGAATGGATCCGTCGTTATATCAGTGAAGCATTGCATCAAATTGAGGAGCAGAATACATGAATAAATCTGAAGTCCTAATGAACGATAAAAAATATCTACTCACTGGAAATGAAGAATACGTTGATGCCTATGACCAATATGAAGTTTTAGCTGCACAAGAATTAGCGGAATATGAAGGAGCGCTTGTGCAGACAGAAGATGGCTACAAAGCCTCTGTATGGTTAACAGACGATGAAACCGAAACTGTCTTAAGATTGGCTGAATCCCGCGGCATTCCTCCAAGACAGCTGATTCAAGAGTGGGTTATTGAACGCATTAAGGCAGCCTCAAAACCGGTGACTTAACCTCTGGAATAGCTCAAACTGACTTGCTATTACATTAGCGGAGCATTGTATCAAATTGAGGATTAAAATACTTAAGACCAGTACCTTCGCATGAATTTCAATTTGGTAAACCATTTCCTATATGCTATAATAGTTTGAAATTATTTAGCGTTCAGCATACATCGTATCAATGTAGGCTGGAGAAAAACGTACTATGAAGAAAGAACAAATTGTCTCCCAAAACCCAAATGTCATGAATGGCATCTTAGTTTTTGCTGGCACCCGTGTTCCTGTTGAAAGTTTGATTCAGCATCTTGTCGCAGGAGATTCACTCAATAAATTCCTTGATCACTTTCCCACAGTCTCTCGTGAGCAAGCAATCGCTTATTTAAAACTAACAATGGAGTCTGTGGATGCGCGTGTTGCTTGATGAAAACTTGCCTCACACGTTACGGAAACTTTTTGCGGACGCAATTGAAGTTATCACAGTCGGCTACAAGGGTTGGCAAGGAAAAGCAAACGGAGAACTTCTTCGTATGGCAGCAGCTGAATTTGATGCATTCATTACAATGGATGGGAGCATTCCATATCAACAAAACTTGGAGGCAATTCAGATCTGAATTTTTTAGGGGATTGTCTTGCTTTTTACGAGCAAATCTGATATGATATAGATGTTAGTTTCACTCTTCCAACATATCGCAAATTAACATCATCTTCGAGAATTATGGACGAAATCCAAAACTTTAAATCTGGTTACGTTAGCATTATTGGCGCACCCAATGTCGGTAAATCTACCTTGCTCAATACCGTCTTGGGACAGAAACTCGCTATTGTCACCCCAAAGCCACAGACAACCCGTAATCAGATTCGCGGAATTTTAACGACCGACACCCATCAAATTATTTTTGTCGATACACCCGGATTGATGAATCCCAAATATCGTTTACAGAGCGAAATGGTCCGAACGGCATACGGGGCTTTGGGAGATGCAGATGTCGTGCTTTTTGTCATTGATGCTACACGTCCAGGGGCAGAGATTGAAGGCAGAATCTTAAAACGTCTTCGACGAAGCAAAGCGCCAACGATCCTCGTCCTCAACAAAGTAGATCTCGTTGCTAAACCGAACCTACTTCCTATTTTTGAAGAATACAACCAAAAATTTAAATTCGCGCAGATGATACCCATCTCGGCACTAACCGCTGATGGCGTCCCAGTCCTTCTTGAGCAAATTGAAACCTATCTACCGCTGGGACCGCTTTACTTTCCAGAGGATCAACTCAGCGACCTTCCTGAACGTTTTTTCATCGCCGAAACCGTTCGTGAGAAAATTATGCTCATGACGCAACGTGAAATTCCTTATGCGTCCGCTGTTGTCATTGAAGAATTTGAGAAACGCCAGACAAAAAAATCCGAAGAAATTATCTATATCCGCGCCATTGTCTACGCTGAACGGCAGACACAAAAACAAATTATTATTGGTAAAGGTGGGAAGTTGATCAAACGGGTCGGTGAACTTGCACGTATTGACATTGAAAAGTTCTTGGATGCCCGTGTCTTTTTAGAAATCTACGTAACCGTCAAAACCGATTGGCGCAAAGATGCGCGTAAACTCAAAGAGTTAGGCGGTTTTATGGATATGTAACCGTAACCATGTTTGCCTAAAGCACACAGGCATAAATAGCAAAAGCTGTGATTCAAACAATCATACTTAGGGAATCATGTAATGACAGAAGAGTCAATTCATGTTCAGGGTGCGAGAGAGCACAATTTAAGAAACATCGATATCCAGCTTCCAAAAGATAAACTCATCGTCTTCACTGGGGTTAGCGGTTCCGGCAAATCCTCATTGGCGATTGATACCGTTTACGCTGAAGGACAGCGGCGATACATCGAATCTTTATCGGCGTATGCCCGGCAATTTCTGGGGCAGCTCGGAAAGCCAGATGTAGATGAGATTATCGGATTATCCCCCTCTATTGCCATTAGCCAGGGTTCAACAGGACACAATCCCCGTTCCACGGTCGCGACCGTAACCGAGATTTACGACTACCTGCGCGTGCTTTATGCCCGCGTAGGACTATTCCACTGTCCCGAATGCGGACGTGAAGTCGGTTCACAAACCGCTTCAGACATTATCAAATCCCTACTCGACTATCCGCAACGCACAAGACTCATCATATTAGCACCAATCGCCAGAGGTTCCCGCGGTGCGCACGAAAAAGAAATCGAGGATTTACGTAGTGCAGGTTTCGTTCGGCTGCGAGTGGATGGCGAAATATACGAACTTCGTCCAGGGTTTGCCCTTAATCCCAATCAACGCCATGATATCGACCTCGTCATCGATCGGGTTATCATTAAAGACGGAATTGAGCCACGCGTCACCGAAGCCGTCAACAATGCTCTCGCTCGCGGAGACGGAAATATGCTCGTCCAAATCGTCCCAACTGAAGGCGAGAATTCCCCATTCATGCCAGCAGAAGATGATCTGCTGTTTAGTGAGGATTACACCTGTTCGCACTGCCGGATTAGTTTCGTGAAACCAGAACCGCGCCACTTCTCTTTCAACAATCCTGATGGAATGTGTGAAAGCTGCAGAGGCTTAGGGACGCAGATGGGAATTTTACCGCAGTTAATTGTTCCAGATGATACGCGCTCCATCATGCAAGGTGCCATAAGCGTATGGGGACCTCTTAATAAGCGAGGCAGTGAGAGAGAAAAATCCATAGCTGAAGCACTCGCGAAGCACCTTGGATTCGACATCACGACCCCTTGGAGAGACCTCACACCAGAGCAACAGCAGGCTACCCTTTATGGGACCGGCGACGACATCCTTACGATCACCATACCCAGAACAAACAGGTCTAAAAAAAGAAAACAACGACGACGGTACCGCGTCCACTTTCACGGTATCATTCCAGCCGAAGAGCAGAAGTACTACTTTGACGAAGACGATGAAACCGATGAAAAAGATTTCCCCGATTACTTTGTAAAGATACCTTGCAGGACGTGTGAGGGAACCCGACTCAACTCGTGGGTAAAAGCCGTGACGATAACCGATACGCCTATAACGGACATCCTCGAAATGTCTATTCAGGATGCAACCCAATTCTTCACCGAGTTGGAACTACCAGAACGCGAGGCGTTCATCGCACAGGAACTCTTAAAGGAAATCAGGGGACGACTCGGATTCCTTATGGATGTTGGATTGGGATATTTGGCACTGGCGCGTCCTGCACCGACCCTCTCTGGTGGCGAGGCGCAGCGGATCCGTCTCGCCAGTCAGGTAGGTGCAGGGTTGCGTGATGTCACCTACGTTCTCGATGAACCAAGCATCGGCTTACATCCGCGCGACCACGCTGGACTCCTTACAACCCTCCTCAATTTGCGGAATCAGGGCAACACTGTTATCGTTGTTGAACACGATGAGGCGACCATGCTCGTAGCTGACTGGATAGTTGATTTCGGACCCGGTGCAGGTATTAAAGGCGGAAAAGTGACCGACATGGGAACACCTGCACGATTCATGAAAGAGAGTAATACACTCACTGCCCAATACCTCCGAGGCGATAAGGTTGTTATCCAACCAGAATCACGTCGTTCGACAGGGGACAAGTGGGTGCAAATCTGCAACGCACGCCAAAATAATCTTAAAGGAATCAACCCTAAAATACCACTGGGTACGCTCTGCTGTGTAACAGGTGTGAGCGGTTCTGGAAAGAGTTCCTTAATTCACGATATTCTCTATAATACGCTTGCCCGAGACCTCATGAAGGCGAAGACAGTACCGGGGACCCACGATAAAATTCAGGGGATCATCAAAGAGAAAAATGTGCCGGTATCCAATGTCATCGACAAGATTATTAATATTAACATGGCACCCATCGGACGGACACCACGTTCTAACGCCGCAACTTATACAAAGGTTTTTGATGCTATTCGGGCACTCTACGCTGGCTTGCCCGATGCGAAACTGCGAGGCTATAAACCCGGGCGGTTTAGTTTCAATGTCAGCGGCGGCAGATGCGAAGCATGTAACGGCAACGGGGCAAAAAAGGTTGATATGGGACTCCTCTCCGATGTCTGGGTTGAGTGTGAGGTGTGTGAAGGGAAACGCTTCAACAGTGAAACTCTCGCCATTAAATATAAAGGGAAAAACATTTCCGAGGTCCTCGAAATGGACATTGGAACTGCCCTTGTGCACTTCGCTGATATTCCAAGGGTTGCGAGGGGATTACAACTCCTTCACGATGTAGGTTTGGATTATATCAAACTTGGGCAACCGGCACCGACGCTTTCCGGGGGCGAAGCACAACGCATTAAACTCTCAAAGGAACTCTCTAAACGGGGGACCGGCAAAACCCTTTATATTCTCGATGAACCTACAACAGGGTTGCACTTTGACGATGTAAATAAACTGTTGACGATTCTGCATCGACTCGTAGACGATGGCAATACCGTTGTCGTCGTAGAGCATAACCTTGAGGTCATCAATTCCGTAGATTACATCATCGATTTAGGACCAGAGGGAGGTGTTGGTGGCGGCACTATCGTGGCTGAAGGCACTCCTGAAGAGATTGCGACGATACCTGAATCTTATACCGGACAAGCACTCCGAGGCGATTTTGAAATCTGGCGTAACGCACAGCAGCGGCTCGTAGAACCCGGACTTGCCGATGTTTTTGAACAGAAACAAGAAACACAAACAGCAATCGCGGTACAAGGCGCTACAGAAAACAACCTCAAAAATGTGGATATCGATATTCCGCACCGAAAAATGACGGCGTTAACAGGTGTCAGCGGTTCAGGAAAGACGTCCCTCGCGCTTGATACCATTTATGCTGAAGGGCAACGCCGCTATATTGAGACGCTGAGTACTTATGCCCGTCAGTTTATCGGGCAGATGGAAAAGCCTAAAGTCTCAAAAATCGAGGGACTCTCACCAGCTATTGCAATTTCGCATGCAAACGCCGGTCAAAATCCACGTTCAACGGTTGCAACAATCACAGAAATACATGATGGACTTCGTACCCTTTATGCAAGATGGGGCAAACCCTACTGTCCCGATTGCCTTGAGGTGGTCCGTCCACAAACCGCTGAAGAAATAACCGACAAAATCTTTGAACTTGTCCCAGAACAGAGAGTGGATGTCCTCGCACCACTTACGAACTTTATGCTTCTTTCGACTGGTGAAAACAAGGTGCCGAGGGGTAAGATCATTGACATCAACGCCAGTGAATCCGCTTACGGTATAAAAGGACATGAAGACTACGACGATGTATTCCGTCGATTGCAAAGGGCAGGATTCGCACGTGTGCAAATTGATGGCGAAATTCATCGACTTGATGAAGCACCTACGCTGAGCCGAGGCATTCGTCATGAAGTTTTTATTGTTATCGATCGCGTCGAACTCGTCGATGAAGAAAAGAGCCGCTTTATGGAAGCAATAGAGTTGGCACTCCTCCAAAGCGGTGGGTTCGTGCTTATTGAGGAAAGAGAACGCGGGGCAACATTTCCACGCCGTTTTTTCAGTGAACATGCGACGTGTCCTTCTTGTGGAAACAACTTCGGGCAATTGACACCTCGCGACTTCTCCTTTAACAACAAAGTAGGGGCATGCGACTTCTGTGATGGACGCGGGAGGAACATACACCCGCCACACGATGCGTGTAACCAATGCAATGGCACACGTCTGAAACCTTTTCCAAGCTGCGTCATGTTTGAGGATACAACCATCGCTGAATTGATGGAGATGTCGATTACCGAAATCATTGAGTTCTTCAACGCACGACTGAAACAGATTGAAGTCCAGATCACTTCTGATGATACAGAGACCAGCCGTAGCGATCTTCTGATTGAAACAGGCGTGTCAACCTCAAGAGCAACGCATCCGGCACTTCACGTGCACACTTCCCCTGAGTTTGAAATTGAAGTCATTGGTCAAATTCAGACACGGCTCCAATTTCTGGAAGATATTGGTCTCGGCTATCTTGCGCTTGACCGCGGGGCACCAACGCTTTCCGGCGGTGAAATGCGCAGAATCCAACTCGCAAGTCAACTTGGCAGCGGTCTCACTGGTGTAACCTACATCCTCGACGAACCGAGCATCGGCTTACACCCACGCGACCAAGAACGTCTTATCTCGGCACTTAAGGAACTCCGCGATATCGGTAACAGCGTCCTCGTCGTTGAACACGATCGTGATACGATATTATCCTCCGATCATGTGATTGACTTCGGGCCCCAAGCCGGAAAAAGTGGTGGGGAAATTATCGCTGCCGGCGCACCGGATACCTTCACTAACGGTAACACTCCCATACAAGAATCGGACAAAAAATCACCCATCAAATCTTTGACGCAAGCCTACCTTTCAAATGAAGTAGAGATCCCAGTTCCGAAAACTCGGCGCAGAGGTATAAACAAACGTCTCACAATATCGGGTGTGAAAACGAACAACCTCAAGGATATTGATGTCACGATTCCACTCGGAACGCTCACCTGTGTAACCGGCGTTTCAGGATGCGGGAAAAGCTCCCTTGTTGAAGGCACACTAAAACCAGCTCTTGAAAGTCGCAGTTCGATCAAAACGGGTGATCCACAAGATCGACGTTACACCCACTATATTAGCGACGGCTACCGAGAACCGATATATAACGATTACGGTCTACCGGAATATGAAACCATTCGGGGTGTCAGTCATATCAAACGTCTTATCAATGTAGACCAGAAGGCGATCGGTGAAACACCCCGTTCCAACCCCGCCACCTATACCGATCTATTCACGAAAATCCGTGAACTGTTTGCAGAACAACACGACGCAAGGATACGTGGATATACTATGGGCACCTTCAGTTTCAACCTCGCCTCTGGACAGTGTCCCGTATGCGAGGGACACCGCTTCAACCGTGTTGAGATGCATTTTCTCCCAGACGTATGGATACCGTGTGAGGCGTGTAATAGTACAGGCTACAACCAGGATACGCTTGAGATCCGTTACAATGGAAAAAATATCGCTGAAGTCCTAGATATGACGGTAGATGAGGCACTCGAATTCTTTAGTGAAAGTTCGCGAATCTGCAGGACGCTCCAAATGTTAGCGGATGTCGGATTGGGTTACATCCAATTAGGACAAGCGGCAACGACGCTCTCTGGTGGGGAAGCACAACGCGTCAAACTTGCAAAAGAGTTGGCACGTCGTCAAACGGGTTCAACGCTCTATATCATGGACGAACCGACGACAGGACTTCACTTTGACGACATCCAAAAACTCCTGAAGGTGCTGAACCGACTCGTCGACGCAGGCAATACCATTATTGCTGTTGAACACAACATCGATGTTATCAAATCCGCAGATTGGGTCATCGACTTGGGACCGGAGGGCAGTAAAGATGGTGGAGAAGTCGTTGCGATGGGTACCCCAGAAGAGGTAGTAAAGGTTCAAGAATCCCACACTGCCCGTTTCCTACGCGAAGTTCTATAGGCACGATGTCCTGATTTTGATCAGTGTCCGAGCAGCCTTCGTTGAAGAGGCACCCTAACCTTTTAATCAAGAGAAACACCCGATTTTCAAACTTCTACCTTCCAATTTTCCCCTTGACAAATTCTGGAATATGTGGAATTATAAATAGCGTATCTATTAGAAACGTTGTATTCACAATGAAAATTCCAGATTACTATCAAATCTTAGAGATTAGGCGGAATGCCACCGCCCCGGAAATAAAACGAGCATTCCGAAGACTCGCAAAACGCTACCACCCCGATAAAAACCCGGAACAGATTGCCTTTGCAGAGCAGATGTTTCGCGAAGTCTGTAGAGCATACGATACCCTGAGCGACAAAAAACAAAAATTGGACTATGATCGGCGGCTACAGACTATTGAACGGCAGCGTAAGGCGCGCGAAGCATATCTCGACAAACTCAGCAAACTGAATCAAACCTATGCTAAGTTAGAATTATTGCTCGAAGCACTCCTTCATCACAACTATGAAACTGGTATCTCTTTATATGAGGAGCTGCGCAATAACACGCAAGAAACAGGTAAAGAGTGGCGCATCGACGATTTTTTCAGTTACGAAGAAAGTCGGGACTGTGAATTCCTCATCGCTGAAGCATATCAAAACCTTGGATTCGCCAACGGAAACGGAGATTTGTCTTCCGCTTTCGAGCGACACCGAAAGATCAAGCAGGCAATGCTGATATATGAATCGCTTCTGTCTGCCGAAGCAAAACGCCCTTGCTTCAGACACTTTATTCAAGAAGTCAAGGAACGCCTCAAATTTATCTATCTCTACCATTTCAGCGTTGAAGGCTACCATCAAACGCACCATATTCCCTTAACCAAGATCCGCGCATTAAAACTCCCGAAGCGGGAAACGGCGTGGATGTACAAAAAAATCGCTGAATTCTACGTGGAAATCGATCAACTCCCCGAAGCACGCACCGTTATGAAAATGGCGTTTGAACTGCAACCTCGTCTTACAGGTGCTAAGAAAATTTGTAAAACTTTGAACATGAGATATTAGTAATTAGTTATCAGTTGTCAGTTGTCGGTCATCAGTATTTAGGAGTTGGATTTCTCTTCGTTCAACCCAACCTACGTCTGATAACTAACAACTCTTTAAGAGGAAGACCCTGATGCGAAAAGAGGTACGCTGGGAACGGATGTTCCCTGACGAATTAGAAACAGCATTCAATGAATGCCCTGCTGTCTATTTCACTTATGGACTCTGTGAACCACACGGACCGCAAAACACCGTAGGACTGGACGCGCTCAAGGCACACGCAATCGCTTGTCGTGCTGCACATACCCACGGTGGTATCGTTGCCCCTCCCGATTACTGGCACATTCATGAACACGGCATGTATGCGAATTGGGCATATCGGAGCGTTGGTGAAGTTCGGGGTTGGCTTACTGCTATGCCAGCGTGGCAACACTTCAAAAATGTCTGCTACCATGTCCGTGCCGCTGACGCCCTTGGGTTCCATGCAGCCATCTTCCTCACAGGACACTACGGACCGAATTGGCAAGATCTCAAGACGCTCCTATCCCTCATTCAACCTCACTTCGCTATGCGACTCTATGGACTTCCTGATTTCGAGGCGAATACACCCGGGTTTGATAATCAAGGCAATGGTGGGGATCATGCGGGTCGGGTGGAAACCTCGCTTCTATGGGCATTGGAACCGGACTGTGTTGACATGTCGCGAATGCCTGAAACCGATGCAGAAGGACCCCATTTCGCAATGGGAACAAACGCTTTCGAGTCGGATCGACGTATTGGTGAACGTATGGTGAACGATGAAGTCGTATGGCTTGGGAATAAAATGAAAGAGCTGTTAGAAGAATACACAAAACTGAATATTCCCAATCGCCAGCCAGTAACTTTTGAGAAAACTGAACAGATATGGGCAGAAACCGTATCCCCGGTTTTGAAAACCTTTGAGACAATGAAAAATCCAGATGAATCGCCACCGGAAGATTCACTATGGTTCCGACAGTGCAAAATTCCGGAACTTCCCTAAGAGAGATTTTTAATTTTTGGCATCTGGGATGCGCTCCATTCCATTACGCGCAGGTTTCTGGTTAAGAATGTATATCCTAACTCCCTAACTGAACCGCAAGGAATAATTAAAAATGAAAACGAAAAACGGACAACTTGCTGAACTTTATCAGAAAGATGGATTTTTGACCGGCATTCACATTTCGGACAATACTGAAGCAACGAACTATCGGCAAGCCTATGATGCGTTAGAAGCAGAAGTTGGTAAAGAAACATGCGAAATCGGTCTCGTTGATTGGCATTTTGACTACCAATTTATCTGGGACCTCGCAACGCATCCGAAAATTGTGGATGTTATTGAATCGCTCATCGGTCCCGATGTTATGTTATTAGCGACGCACTTCTTCTGCAAATACGGACCGCGCGATAAGTTCGTCGCATGGCACCAAGATGTAACGTACTGGGGGCTTGAACCGTCAGACGCAATTACCGCTTGGTACGCTATAGACGACAGCGATACGGGCAACGGCTGTATGCAAGTAATCCCGGGAAGCCATCAGCGCGGTATTAAAGAACACGGAACATCTGAACGGGATGGCAATCTGTTAAGCATCAATCAGGAAGTTCCCGTCACCGAAGCGGAAGCAGAGACTGCAGTTGATCTCGTGTTGAAAGCAGGAGAGATGTCTATCCACCATGGACAAATGATCCACGGCAGTCTACCGAATCACTCTACGCGTCGGCGATGCGGTCTCACAATTCGCTATATTGACCCATCCGTGAGACAGGCAGAAGAGAACTCATTGAAACGTCCGTGGAAACCGATTCTATTGCGCGGCGAAGATCGGTATCAGAATTTCACTACTGTGTCAAACCCATTTCCACGCCACGGATAGCTGTAAAATGAACGAACATATCTACGATGCTATTGTTATCGGTGCTGGTGGGATGGGTAGTGCAACTGCATACCATCTCGCTAAATCTGGGGCTGACGTGTTGGTCTTAGAACAGTTCCAGCGCGGACATATCTTCGGCAGCTCGCACGGAGAAACCCGCATCATCCGTTTCTTCTACGATAAACCGTTCTACACCGAGTTGATGAAAACAGCCTACGCCGAATGGCGCGCCCTTGAATCGGCATCGGGGAAACAGCTGCTGTTTATTACAGGGAGTGTGGGTATCGGTGCAAAGGGGAATCCATACGGACGCGCCGCGCGGGAAAGCTTAGATGCGGCAGGTGTTGAATCCGAGTGGTGGGACGCGACACAATTAGCCGAACGCTTTCCCCAATTCCGATCAACAAACGATCTGGAGATCCTCTGGCAGAAAGACACCGGTTTCCTCCGTGCTGCCGAGTGTGTCTCCACACACTTGCAATTGGCAGAACAACACGGCGCAACAGTCCGGGAGGAAGCCCGAGTAATCAATATCGATTGGCAGGCAGACATCCCAACTGTCCAGACTGAAAACGGTCAGTTTCAGGGCAGAAAAGTTGTTGTGACAGCTGGGGCATGGGCAGGTACTCTTCTTGCAGAACTGGATCTCCCGCTTACAGTTACAAAACAGCAGATGTGCTACTACCAACCTATAAACAGTGCCCCTTTTCAACCCGACCAGTTTCCAGTTTTCACGGAATCAACTCCAGAGGGTGAATTCATCTATGGCATCCCCGCTTTCAGTAAGAACGGGTTAAAAATTGCGAGGCACGGAAGAGGACAAATTATCTCACCCGATACGCGTGATCGCACACCTGATGTGGACTATATTGCCCATATAGATGCTTATATGCAAGAGCGCCTCCCTGAACTTGGAAAAGCCACGCACGCTGAGGTTTGTCTCTATACTGAAACACCAGATGAAGACTTTATTATCGACGCACACCCACACTGCCCAGATGTGTTGATTGCGGCAGGTTTTTCAGGGCACGGCTTCAAGTTCTGTGCCCTCGTCGGACGCATTATGAGCGAACTTGTCCGAAACGGTGAAACAGGTTTTGACATACACCCATTTCGTATCGACCGAGAACACAAAATCTCAAGCGGTATTCCGAGGCTAAGCGCGTGACAAAACAGAGAAAAATACTTATCGGAGCAATCTCTCTCGGCGTTGTCTTAATACTAATTGCGCTATTCTTGCTGATGCCACGGCAATCCGGTATTACTGTCGAAGCACCAGCACCACCGCGAGAAGTTACACCGGTGCCATTACCCCCGCCGATTCCGTCAACCATCGCTGTAAAAGCAAATCTACCAATACAGGATGTCAAACAGTTAGCAGAATCTACGCTCAGAGACTATCTTCGTAAACCCATCCAGCGGAAAGATGGTGCCATTGAATATGCCATCACACTCAACCCAAGCACTCTTAGAATGACAGGGACGGCAGATGGAACTATAGGGGTAAGCATTCCATTCCAATTTAGTGGGTGGGCGCGGGTCTCAAAAAAGATTTTGGGACAGGTCATCCAGCAACGCGAAGAGATTGAAGGAAAGGCGACTGCCTCGCTAACGCTCACCCCAACGCTCAATCCTAATTGGCGTATCACAGCAGAAACGACATCCGACATTTCTATTCAGAAAGCAGAGATTGAAATTTTGGGGATTACAATCTCGGTTCGCCGGATTCTTACCGAGTTGGTGCGGGAGAAGGTCTTACCTAAATTGGAGGATCTGATCGTCAAATATATCACCAATATAGATGTAAAGTCCCGTGTGATTGGTTTATGGACAAAACTCTACGAACCGATAGTCATAAACCGAGAACCGTCAATTGTTCTCGTCATAGAGCCGTTGGAAATTCTCGCGGAGCAGCTATCGAGTGATGGGGAAACGCTTTCTATTAGTCTCGGCATCAAGTCCTATATTCAAGCCAATATTAGAGATGTATCTACCGATACTCCGTCCCTCGCGGGACCTCGTGCGGATTTGCCAAATATTCATTTCGTGGATTCACTGGAATCCGGCTACCATATCATCGCTCCGATTGAGGTAACCTATACTGCGATTGAAAACCTCGCCAAACCTCATGTCGAAAAAACTCATGAACTCAAAGGTATGGAAACGCTCGTTGACAATCTAACGCTCTACGGCAGTGGCACCCAAATCGTGGCAGGTGTTGGATTTGGCATGCCATCCTTAGGTGCAAAGGGGCAGCTGTATCTGCTTGGAACCCCTGTGTATGATGCCACGACTATGCTTCTTTCTGTCACTGAATTCGACTATTCCCTCACAACCCGAAGCCTACTTTTAGAAATCGCTGGAAATGTAGGTGAAGGCATTTTCCCAAATTTACGAACGACTGTCGAAGAGAAATTGGTTTTCCCATTAGAGGCACAAATTACGACCCTGCGCGAAAAGTTATCAGATGTCATCGCTGAACGTTCAATTGGTCGGTATGTTCTCCTGCGCGGCACTGTAGATACCATAACACCGGAGGCACTTTACCTCACACAGGAAGGTGTGCGTCTCCCGGTACGTTTACAAGGTAACCTTGCCTGTGAGATTACCCTCAACGCTTCAAGCGCACCGTGATGAGGAAGCACTCGAAGATATAAAAGCGGGAAGGGTTAGTGATCTATAAAGCGGCAATTCAGAGAAATTAAATCCAACTATACACTGCCGACCTTAGCACGAGGCTTAATAGGGGCCAGAAACATCCCATCAATGCCTCACCCAATACCAAACCGATGAAAAACGGTACGGCTTTTCGATAAGCGTTAATACCACCGAGTCGTAAGATAATCCACTTTGTTACCATCGCGATGAACAGCGGAAACCAGATTACATCTGTTGTTCCCGGTGCAACACCGATAACATAGCCAGCAGGATGCAACGGACACCAGACGAAACGCGATCGGAGAAATATAATCCCCATATTTGCGGCAAAGGCTAATCCCAATACCGAAGTCGCAAGCCAATCCGTCGGTTTCGGGTTCACTAACCACGACGAGAGAAAATTGTAGGTATCCGCACCACCAGCATGGATCTGCTCAGAACCTGCCGCTACACCTTCACTATAAATCGCATAGGGGTAGAGAATCAGCCCCGATAAGATGCCTGCCAAACTCGCAATGACCAATACGCCGAACATTGTTCGGTTTCGGATACCTGAACGCTCAGCAAGTTTGAACGCCTCCAACTGATCAGGCATGGGATGTGTACGGAATGAGGCGTAACTTGCTCCACTGAGCCAATTCAGCAAGGAGAGCATTGTCAGATTGCCAGCCCGTAAACGGCGTGTGCCAAGCAGCGAAATTATCATATATTGCGGCGTTAGATAACCGATAGCGTGGATCGGCGGACCCAGTTCCGCCCGCATGCGGGTCAAACCGACGACAATCAGTAGGTAAACGATGATAAAAATTGCGAATGCCCACAACGTCATTCCACTACGAACGCAGAAAGCCCCCAGAAGTAATAGACAAATCCCAAGTATTATCACGGCACTTCGAGGTGAGATCGCTTCGGTTTGCGTCTCGGCGCGATTCGGACGAATTACCTGTCTCAGCACAGACGCAAAATGTTTCCGTCCATACCAACACGCAATCGTGAGTAGTGCCAATAACGCGCCTGCCCCCTGTTCTCCCAAAAACGGGTAACCTTGCAAGGTCGCTATACCCACTGCACTCCCGAACAGCAGCTGCACTTTCTTCATGAGATAGAAAAACGTACATGAAAACGCTAAGTCCAAAGGTAAAATAAAAGAAAAGCCTATGAGGTAGGGATGAAACCTGAGCGGCGTGCTGCCCATTGCATTCCACGGTTTCTGTGTAAAGTAGATATTAAGATTATATTTCCTGACAGGGATTTCTGGGAGCACAGGAAAGAAGAATTGTAACCCGTTGAGTAGGTTTATTCCTACAGCTATCGAGAAACCGATCCAGAGCAATCGATTTAGAAAAATGCGACGGTTGGTCGTAATCTCAAGAGGAATCTGGATAATTGGATAGGCAAGTTTTTCATTTTCGATCCACTGTTTGCGAATGATGGAAGTCACACATAAAAAGATTAGCATTAACAAGAAGATAACGACCGACCAAGAAAGAATCGGTATAATCCAATACTCAAAATAACCCTCTGTAAAAAAGTTGACCTCGCCTTCGTAAAAATCGTTGACCGCTCTTGGATCTTTCACCACAAGCCATTCGGGAAGATGATGAAAGAGAAGTGCCTCCCAATCGTTCTCCGGGGTTGCGAAACGAAACACATAGGGGATAAGCCCCATTAGACGTGGAAGGCAATCGTGTCCCGAAAATGCGCTCCCCACAGCAAGCATACTGTAAACTACAAGCAAATCGCGCGGTTGCAGGGCAATACTCGGAAAAATACGTCGAACACCCATATTCAACAACGTCATCATCAAGATGCCAAACATTACGTTGACAGACATCGCAACCGTTGTCAGATGCGCTGTGTGCCAGATCATTTCTACGTATGCTATCCAATAACTATTCGCGATAATGAGAATCGTGCCAATCAATACCGCACGTTTCGCAATCCGCTGCGAGGAGTGTAGGTCCGTATTTTGCATATCTTAAGGAGAAGGACGATAGCAATTCAGTTTTCTTGCAACACCAAAGTGTTCACCCACCTTACCCAGTAAAATTTCTCACTAACGAACAGGAACCTCGGTGCTTAAAAACTAAATTGTGCTGATGTATAATTTGGTTAGAAAACTTGAGTTGTAGAGTGGAGCGGGGGTCGTAGCGTATATCTTCAATCCCTGTTTCAAAATCTGTAATTTTTTCTTTTTATATCCACGATAATATGTTATACTATATACAGGGGCATGTCAAGATTTTTATCGGATATGTGAAATCTTTAGATGAGAAGATACAGGGTTTCACCATTAGTGCTACCACTATACCATTTAACATGAGTTTTAATATAGAAGATGCCTTACGCTTTAAGAGAAACTGCTCCTATAGCATAGAAAAAACGCATCTCTCTTTAGTATAGGACTATCCTGACGAGAATTTTATAGCTTTTGTGACTTTTTTCATAATCTTTGCAACGACGGACCAGCGTAATAATGAGGATCGGCCCAGAACTTTCGTCGATCCTATTTGTAACTCTTTTCTTTAGAAGGAGGACTTGGAATGGAACTAACTTTTGAAAGAGATGACCTCCTGTACGCGCTACAGGTACTACAAGGTGTTGCGAGTGGAAGAAACACCTTACCCATTCTCTCAAATGTTCTCATCCGCGCGGAAGGGGACACAATTGAGTGTGTAGCAACCGACCTTGAAATCGGCATTAAAATGAAGGTTGACGGAGGAATCACAGAGGAGGGATCAATCACTGTCTCCGCCAAGAAATTAGGCGATATCGTCAAAGAACTACCCAGCGAAAAACCGGTAAATATGGCGACGACCGCCAATGACCGCGTTGAAATTACCTGTGGCGACGGTGTTTACAAGATCATCGGAATGTCTGATGAAGAGTTCCCACAACTGCCTTCTGTCGAAGGCAACGCCGTTTCTATCGGCGGCGAGACCCTGCGTGATGTTCTTCAGAAAACGGAATTCGCAGCATCAACAGAAGAGGTCCGATACTTCCTAAACGGACTTTATTTTAACTTCCTTGAGGACAGAACGGAAATCGTCGCCACTGACGGTAAGCGTCTCGCCCTCGCACACTGCGAACCGCTGAACTCGCCAAGCGAAGCTAAGGGATTCATTGTCCCACTTAAAGCCGTCCGAGAGATTGAGCGGACTTTCCCTGAATCTGGTGAAGTGGACATCTCGGTTGCTGAAAATCAAATCCTCTTTACCGATGGAAATGCCACCTTGACGACGCGACTTGTGGACGGTGAATATCCGAACTATCAGAAAATCATTCCTGAGGCCAGTGAAGGTAAAACGACCGTTTCCAAGGAGCAGATCCTACGGGCAACCCGTCGGGTCGCTGTTCTCTCAAATCCGAAGAACTATTCAATCTCTTTAGAGATCGACACAGAGCAGGTTCGGGTCTCCGCAAAAACGCCAGAATTAGGTGAAGCACATGAAACGCTACCTGTTGAGTCCGGCACTGGAACCGTCCGGATCGGTTTTGATGCTCGCCTGCTGGCAGAGGCGTTAGGGCATATTGACACCGAATCTTTGTCGATAGAATTTTCAGGCGAGTTAAATCCTGTCCTTATTAAACCGGTTGGGACAGACGACTACATCTTCCTGATTATGCCGATGCGCTTGGAACCTGCTTCAGCATAAAAGAGCAGTTCGGTACAAGTTGAGTTATGGACGGAAGGCAACAGTTTGGCTTGCAATTGGTAGGTTTTTCTGGACCTGCTGTCGGTGCGGTTCTTTCACCGCACCACAGTAGGTCTATATTTTTATAGGCTATAAGGTCGGACGTTAATTCAATTCGACACCGGACATCTGTTCTAATGCCAACATTAGAGCCTGTGTACCCAATCTGCCATGTCCTTGTGCCTGTACTGCCGTGTACAGTTGATGGACTAAGGCTAACCCGGGTAGACTCAAATTCATCTTACGCGCCTCATCCAAAGCGATGCTCATGTCTTTGATAAAATGCTCTACGAAGAAACCGGGATCAAAGTTCCGTTGTAGAAGCCGCGGGGCAAGGTTATCCAGAGACCAGCAGGCAGCTGCGCCACCACTAATTGATGACAGCATGGTTTCCAAATCTAAACCGGCTTTGTAGCCGTAGATTAACCCTTCGCAGACTCCGATCATCGTACCTGAAATCGTAATCTGGTTACACATTTTGGTGTGCTGTCCCGCGCCTGCGCCGCCTTGGTGGACGATGTTTCCGCCCATCGCTGAAAAGAGTGGCATTACGGCTTGCACGGCAGCCTCGTCCCCCCCGACCATAATTGAGAGACGTGCTTCTCGCGCGCCCACATCACCACCCGAAACCGGTGCGTCTACCGATGAAACGTCTTGTGCCTGTGCTGCAGCATAAATCTCCTGCGCCAGAGACGGTTCTGTTGTTGTCATATCGACGATGATGCTTCCTGATTTCGCGCCCTTCAATATACCGTTATCACCGAGATAGACCTCTCGGACATCCGGTGGAAATCCGACTATGGTGAAGACAATATCGGAAGCTGCTGCAACATCTTGCGGTGAATCTGCCCACGCTGCGCCGGCTTCCACGAGCGGATCCGCTTTCGATTTCGTCCGGTTATAAACCGTCATCCCGTATCCCAAATCCATCAGATGTTGACACATCCAGCGTCCCATCACGCCGGTGCCAATCCAACCGAGTTTCGTCGTCGCTGGATCAATTTGTTCAATTGTGGTTGCCATAATTTTCCTTTCGGACGTAGTGTCTCATTTATGTCCTTCTTTTTACGATTCAACGAGTGTCAGGTTCAGACTAATATCCATCGGCATTGCGGAGTGCGTTAGCGCACCGACAGAGATGAGATTCACCCCCGTCGCCGCAACATCTTGCACCCGTTCCAGTGTAATCCCACCTGACGCTTCAGTCAGCGCCAGATTCCCTACTTCACCCACAACACGCTTCATAGTCCCAGAAGACATGTTGTCAAGGAGTAAGATCTCCGCGCCTGCTTTCAGTGCCTCATCAACCTGATCAAGGGTTTCAACTTCGACCTCTATCTTCGCTGTGTGTGGAATAACTTCCCGCGCACGCTGTACGGCGTTACCGATTCCGCCAGCAGCGACGATGTGGTTATCCTTGATGAGTACGCCGTCGTAGAGACCGAAGCGGTGGTTGTAACCGCCACCGACACGCACAGCATATTTCTGAACCGCACGCCATCCTGCCGCTGTCTTTCGAGTATCCACTATTTTGGTGTCATAGTCGGCAACTGCCTCCACAAATTGTGCCGTGAGCGTCGCTATCCCGGAGAGTCGCTGCAGGAAATTAAGAGCAGTCCGCTCGCCGATGAGAATGGTCTTAGCACTCCCTTGCACTTCGGCAATTGGCGTACCTGCCTCTACTGCATCCCCATCACTGACGAGTGCCCGAAATGTCAATGTCGTATCTAATTTTGCGAAGACCCGCTCGGCGATTGGTAATCCTGCGACAATACCATCACTCTTGGCAAGTAGGGTTCCTACACCCTCTTGGGTGGATGGCACTGTCGCTTCTGTCGTTATATCACCGATGCCGATGTCTTCCTCAAACGCCAAGTCAATTAGGGGATCTAATGAACGCAGATTGAGCATCTTTTAATAGCTGTTAGTCGTCAGTTATCAGCCTTCAGTTAAGAGATTTTGACGTAACAATTCATTCCTTCTTAGAGTTCTTCAAGTTTGGAGAGATCGTTACAAGAAAACCTCTTAACCAATAACTGATAGCCCTTTAATACCTTTCTAAGTAAGGCGTTAGGAATTTCTTCGCGTCTTCCGTGACTTCCCAAGCGTCGGGCCAGAAGCAGAGATCAATGGAGAACCAATCACCATCGTACCCAGTTTCTTCCATGATAACCGGAATAATGGCGTCGAAGTCCAGCACACCGTCTCCGAAAGGTGCATGCGTACTGGTGTGGTTGTCGTGAAGTGTATTATCGGAATCAATGAGGTGGAAGTGACCGATTTCCCCTTTCAACTGACGGGCGAGGTCAATGACGCCATTATCGCCGAGCGTTTCCTGTTCACCAACTTGTCGGGAACCGACAACGGCACACATGTGGGCGTGGCATGTATCAAACATCACCTTGAAATTCGGATGATCGACAGCCTTTGGCATATTAACAATATCACTGGGTTTGTTGAACATAAACCCAGGTTCAAATTCCCAAAGCATTAACACACCGTGGTCTTCGGCGACTTGCGCGCAGCGTTTCCAGACAGAGACGATCCTGTCCCATGCCTCTTCCCGACTAACGCCCGGAATCTCTTCTTCGGCATCTGTAACCGTATCTACGCGTATCGCAGGCGATCCGAGATCCAGCGCAAGTTGAAGACTCTCCTTGAAGAGTTTGTAGTATTTATCGTCCTCTTGCGCCTCATCTGTGGCGGGACCCGGGTGTGACCAGAAATCCGCTGCCAATCCAGAAACTTCTAAACCGTAATAGGAGATTAAGCCTTTGACAGCATCCCTCTCACTCTTCATCGGATAGTCGTTAATGTCAATATGCGGTTTAAACGCCCCAATCTCAACACCGTCGAATTCAAGCTCGCTGAGACGCTTGACCACATCGTCAAACGGAACGGGGTTGTCTTCATACGGACCAAATGCGTAAGCCCAACTTCCAATGGACAATTTTTTTGCCATGTTTTTCTCCAAATCGTATGCGCGGTCTTGCTTATAGAAAATTTGTGTCTATGGTTAACGAGCCGCGCTTCTCAGGTAGCACATAATATTACACACCCTTGACTAAAGTCTGAACTGTTGTTTCAAGTTCAAGGGTTATCTGCTCTACCGTTTCTCTTTTCTGTGCCTTATAGGTATCGTAACACTCTCGGAGATCTTTGGGTTCACCGACTCGAACCGATGCTACCCGTGGTCCCCGCATTTTTGACGTACCAAAGACTTCTCTCTCCAGCCGGATAATCACATCAAGAAACCGCTCAGGCGACTGCTCTTCAGCGACATATCCGTCTGTAATCGCTATAAAATTGATTAATCGCTCCAGGTCCGGATAGAATTGTTGGAACTTCTGGAGTAATTCTTCATGTATCTTCCGTTCGTACTCTGTCATCTGCTCAATGTCTTTATAGACTTCGGCATCGACTAAATTTTTTAACGACCGTACCCTTGTGAGTACATCGGCTTCAGAGTGGATGCCCATAATTTGTTCAGCATGGGACAAAATTTGCTCTTTTAGCTTTTGGATGTGCGTATCAAGTGGCACGGTTTCGTCCACTTTATATTGATATTCAGCTGCAAGCGTTTTGAATATCACGACCCCAATGCGTCGTAATCGCTCGTAGCGTTCAATCGGCGTCCGATCAGTAGGCGGGAGAATGTACTCTTCTAATTCCGTGAGGGCAGTATCAATGTCGTCCCACATGTCTTGCGGATAATGGTACTTGATCCCAATGGGAACAACATAAAGCGGTTTACTGACCTCTGCCTTCACCATATCGTCCAAAGCCCAGAAACAGAGTTGTACAATACCCCTCTCAAAACGCATGACAGTATCATTCTGCCGTGAAATCTCGCCTTCAGCGAAGATAACAAGAGATGCGTCGCCCTCAGATAGGAGTTCCCGCGTTGTGCGGAAAGCGTTTCGGTCTGCGGTGCCGCGCACAATCGAATACGCACCGAACCGCTGTAACAGAAAACTCCGTAAGCCGCCGAATCTACCTTTGTCAAAGGTCTCCCGTGCAGTCATATAGTGGTACTGCTGAGAGAGTTGTTTGGACAAGAGGAACATAACGGCAGGATCGGCGCGTGCCGCATGGTTCGGTGCCAACACGGCGGGGTGTCCATCCGTCGCTTTTAGACGGGCAATAGATTCCCCATCAATATCCAGTGCCAACCCCTTCAAACACAAGCGGTTGACAAGTGGCATGAAAGCTTTTAAAACCTGAATCGCTGTTGTATTCAGTTTGGGGGGTTTAAAATCTAACATTGCGTGCTATTGTTGTGTCACACGATGTGCTTGCTGCTGTTACGGCATACGGAGTATGTCTACTACTATGTGTCTACTATTTTAAAGACTCGGTGGATAACAGCAAATCACTTCCATTGGTGTATCGCCAGTGCTAACAATGACGTAACTGGACAGGCATCGTGGAATAAAGACGGATTTGCCGCGTTTGAGTGACACATCTTCAAAATCACCGCGCAGTACGCCTTCGCCACCTAACGTCACGAGCGCATAGAAGCCTTTGTCGGCAGGCATACTCAGCGTCGAATTTACTGTCAGGCGTGAGCACCCAAAGAACTGCGAGGCTTCCTCTGGCACGATCCGATCCTCGCGGTTGTTCCCTTCCGCCCGAACGAGTTCTGGGGTGCGTCGGATGTAGTTGTTAAGGTAGTCAAGTTCCAATTTATCAAACTCAGCGGCATCCACTGCCAGATCCCATCCGAGACCGAGGTGCCCATCGTCTCTCTCGAACGGAAAGCCTTCCCATTCAGCGAGGATGTTCCAATCGGTAGGTTCCTGCGGTTCAAGAACGCAGAGTCCTGTACCGAGTGAATGAACAATCGGCGTACGTAAGAAATAGACTTCTCCGACTTTCGGCTCAACAACGTGCATGAGACTCCGTAGCGTTGGGACATCTTGTGCTTCCATTAGGCGACGGAACTCGGCTTTGTCAATCGCTTCTTTCCAACCTATCCACGCTTTCGCACCCGGACGTGTGCCGATTAAAATCCACGCTTCATTTTTGCCGAAGGGTGAATTGAGGTGTTTTTGCGAGAAATCGGGGTTGGGATGCCAGTGGATCGGGATATGTGCGCCTTCACCGACATCAAAAATCTTGAGAAGCACGCCTAATTCGGTGCCATATTTGTCAACATGTGCGCTACCGAGTGTTTCTTCTGGGAAAGCGTCTAACAGTGCTTTCAGTAGGACAACCTCACCGCTCGGAAGTTCGATACGGCTGAGTCCTTTGTCAGGCGGGTTCTCTCTACCGGGGGTGATTGCCCGGTTCGTGGAGAAGATCCATTCCTCGGAATAGTAGTCATCTTTCGGATCGGGTTCGCCCATAAACTCAGCGCGGAGTTTCCCACCGTTATAGAAGTGTAGGTAGGTATTGGGTGCTAAAGCAACGGGCGCGTTTAGCATTGATTTTAGTTCGTTTTGTGATGCCATATTGCTTCCTTTCTCTATCTTTAAAAAACCAAGGCGTAAAGGTTTCCCTTGTTTGAAGCCAATTTATCATTTTGGACAGGTTTTGTCAAGTTACTTTTTGGGTGTCGTAGGGGTGTTGGGTTTTGGGATTTTGTCGGTTTTGGAAGTGAGTCGCGAGTGGGAGGTTGTTCTTAAGGGAGAACTGTTAGGATATGCTTAATTGTCAAATGCTCATAAATTACCGAGGGTTTTCCATGCGCGAGCGTAGTCTCGTAGTATCCTGTCGATAGCAGTGATGGTATTAACCCCCAATTTTCGTGCAGTTGCTAAATCTGATTTGGCTTTTTCTCGATCTTCGAGGCGTAAAAATGCTCCGCCACGATTGTAATAGGCATCGGCATAATCAGGTTTGAGTTCTATCGCTTTGGTGTAGTCTGCGATAGCAAGTTCAAGCTCACCATTTTTGGCATGATTTAAACCGCGATGATAATAGAAATCGGCACATTCTTGATTGTGTTCTTTCGTCATTTTTTCCATAATCCGTATATTCTTTCTCAATACTTTAAACCTATACTAACGCCGCTTCAAGTTGTTCTACTGCATCAATGGCATCCTCAAGTTCTTTTCTGTAGATGTTCACAAAAGTTGCATGACTGAGTTCGTTTAGGATAAATTTTCGAGCCAATTCAATTTTATCAACAACCCGCAGATCTAAAAGTAGAAGACCTGCTTCGTCTTTTTCCATTTTTACGGGTACCCAAAGGTCTTCACTTCTCAATTCTCTCGGATTTTCACGGTACTTAATAGGGAGATTCTTTTTCTCACAATACTGCTTGATTATCGCTTCAAACGCGGTGCGAACGTAAACTGCACAGGCTTTGTAGTCATTCGCGTCAAGATGTTCCTTCGCCTTATCAAGGTATGCCTTCTCTTCCACATAAACTGGGATTTCGTATTCATCAGTTTGTGAGAAATAGAATTCAGCATATTTCCAGTCTTTTTGATCCGTGCGTTGCTTGGCAATCTCGTACCACACCTTATCGTAAGTCGTCAAAAAGATTTGATAATCTGAAAAGTAGTCGTTTAGAATGTTGAGTACTGGCAGGCGGTTTGACATATCCAAGCCAATCAGCACGTCATCCAGCGCGAGAATTTTCATGCCGCCTTTTGGTTCTGGCAAGCATAGGATTGATGAAAGATAGATCGCAATCGCAATCGCTGACAACTTCGCCTCGTTCAGGAAACGGTGATGTGAACGTATTTCTGTATCAAAAAATTCGACTTTTAAGAGAATTTCTTGGTTGTCAAGTGTCTTTTCTTCTTGATTGTATGTAATGCCCTGAAAATTGAAGTCGGGTGCAACATTATATCCAAACTTACCAAGAATCTCGGACACCTTTGGTTTTAGTGCAATTAATCTGTTTATTAACTCATCGTTAAAAATGCCTACTCGTCTTTCCATGTCCGCAATTTGGCGTTTCGCACCTCTGCGTGGAAAGGGAGGCTGAATAGCGTTCCAATCTTCGGCAAGGGTTCTTTCCGTCACGGGATTGATGGTGTCAACTAACAACGTCTTAACCAACAAATCAAATAAATTTACGGTATCGTTTTCACGATGGAGATAGTGTGTCTCCAGCAGTGATTTGTAGTCAAGAAAACCCTTTGCTGTTGATGTTTCAATAATCAGTTCATCAGTTGTCTCTTTAACATCTCTTGACCACTCGTAGATACCTTTCTCTAATCGCGGCTCTGAACGAAAACGAAGTTTGATATGACCAGGGTCCTCGGTAAAGATGTTCTGATGTTTTTCAAAGTCAATATTTATGTTGTCCTCGTTATCTTCATCTGCACCGGATTCAAGAAAATACTTTAGGGCGAGATACAGCGACGATTTCCCACTTCCGTTCTCGCCGTAAACCAATAGATTCTTTCCTGCTTTGCTTAGATCTATTTCATAGGTTTGTGGAAAAGCTCTGAAGTTTTTAATTTCTATGTTAGTTATTTTCAAATTTTACCCTGAATGACACGGACAGGTTTTACACTATCCAGATAGTAAAGGTTGCGCCGGACAAGATGCATCCTGTCATACAGCGACTCAAAGATGTCTCGGAAAACAGACATTTTATCACCCTGAATCTCTTCAATTGGTGGCAGTTGTTCATCCAAAAGGGGCTGGAGGAAATGTTTGTCACTTGCATGAAGTTCGTTAGGCAGGTAAGCCTCATAAACCAAGCCATCAATGACCCGCTCAAAATATCCGAGCATTATACGGTCGCGGGCGTGTTTTAAATCCTTGCTGTTTATTGTTGGCTGCTGCTGAAGATAGATCAGATAATCAACGAATTTGGCGATCATTGCTTTCTGTGTTGACGTGATGTCAGGAATCGGAATCTGTTGGATATACCCACTACGTGCACGAAGATAGTCGATCGTCAATTGCTTTGATACTTGTGAATAATACCACTCCACAGTGCGTGAATTGAGGAGACCACAGAGCCACTTTTCCGTTGTTGGAATAAGGTAAGAGGTTTTGCCGTAATAATAACCGGCAGTATCAACAGCGAAAGTCTGATGGTTATAGGTGTCTGGACAGACGAGTTTCGGTTGCGCAAAACGTTTTACGTCGCCGGTAGATGCTGGTAGCTCATACCACTTATGCTTGCCTTTTCTTTTGCCCAGAGGTACTCTGTGTTTTTCCAAGTGTTTCAGGATTGCTGGGTAATTCTTTATTTCTATACCGCGGTAGGTAAAGATGAGCCACTGATGTGGGGCATCAACATGCCAACGTCTTAGATCGCTGCCGTGCAAAAACGGCTTCAGAATATCAGCGGATGAAGGGTGTGCCGCAATGAGTTTATCCCGCGTCGTTTTATCTACTACAAACGCTTCAGTGGGTGCTGTGTTGATACCGAAAGCGGGTTTCATTTTGACATACTTGCCCAACGTTATACTACTGACATTGTGAAGCTGCTCGCGTAAATTCACCACATTCGGTGATTCAAGTGGCTTCCCTTTATCATCTAGAACCCTTCGCGTCTTTGGATAACGAGGTCGCCTGCGTTGCGTCAACAGAAGTGCGATGTCTTCGGGCAATTTGACGCGATGTCGCTTCTCATAAGTCTCAACATCTTTGTAGGAATTATGAAACGCAGCAATGATATCTAGTCCCTTGTCCTTGGCTGTGGTCAGATCTGTTTTGGCTTTATCCCATTCTTCCAAACGTAACCATGCTTCGCCCCGATTGTAATAAGCATTGGCAGAGACAGGCTCCATCTGTATTGCCGTATTGTAGTCTTCAATGGCTCGTTTTACTTTCCCTATGTGCAGATAAGAAGTGCCCCGATTGTTATAGGCATTGACATAATCAGGGTCGAGTTCTAGCACCTTGTTATAGTCCTCAATAGCTAGATCGTGATCACGTTTTATATTAAAAATAACACCTCGGTTGTAGTAAGCATTAGCAGACTCTGGATCAAGTTCTATAGCTGTATTAAGGTCGCGGATGGCCTTTCCGAGATCGCCTTTACTTCGGTAAGCGTTTCCGCGGTTGCTGTAGGCTTCAGCGTGTTCTTGGTTCAGTTCTATGGCTTTGCTAAAATCCTCAATTGCTCGGTCATAAATCCCTTTCATGCCGTAAGCAATGCCGCGATTATTATAAGCACCGGCATCATCCGGCTTCAGTTCTATCGCTACGTTGCAGTCTTTAATTGAATTTTCAAGATCATTTTTGCTGAAGTGAGCCACACCACGATTATTATAAGCACTCGCATCATCAGGTTTTAGTTCTATCGCTTTGCTAAAGTCTTCAATAGCGTTGTCAAAATTGCCCTTGCTAAGATAAACAGCACCCCGATGATGATATGCTTCAAAATAATCTGGTTTCAATTTTATTGCTTCGCTATAGTCTTTGATGGCCTGGTCAAATTCGCCCTTATCACGGTAGATATTGCCTCGATCATGATAAGGTTCGGCATAATTAGGTTTCAGTGCTAATGCCTTGTTATAGTCTTCAATTGCCCGGTCAATCTTGCCTTTTCTGAAGTAAGCAACGCCGCGGTTATTATAAGCTTCGTGGTAGTCAAATTTCAGTCTTAGCGCAGCGTTATAGTCTTCAATTGCCAACAAATACTCATTTTTGTTAAGGTAAACGTTGCCTCGGCTCAGATATGCCTCAGCATAATTTGGATTCAGTTTTATCGCCTTGCTGCAGTCTTCGAGGGCTAAATCTTGTTCCGCGATTTGGCTGTAGATAAGTCCACGATTAAGATACACCTCAGCATAATTTGGATTCAGTTCTAGTGCCAGGTTATAGTCTTCAATCGCCCGGTTAATCTCACCTTTTTTAAGATAAGTAAGTCCGCGGTTGTTATAGGCTCCAGTAAATTTTGGGTTCAATTCTATTGCTTTATCAAAGTCTTCAACGGCTTGCTTGTATTCGCCTTTTTCGCCATAAGCAGTTCCGCGATTGCTATAGGCTTCAACATAATCAGGTTTATACTCTATCGCTTTTGTATAGTCCTCAATTGCCCCCTCGCTTTCACCTTTCTTGCCACGCGCATTACCACGATTATAATATGCTCCCGCGTAATTTGAATTCAGTTCTAGTGCTTTTGTATAGTTTTTAATTGCCTTGTCATACTCATCTTTGCTACTGTAAGCAGTCCCACGATTAACGTAGGCAATTGCATAATCAGGTTTGCACTCTATCGCTTTATTAAAGTCCTCAATTGCCTTGTCATACTCATCCCTGATAATGTAAGCGGCTCCGCGATTATTATATGCCTCAACATCGCTAGGGGCGAGTTCAATTACTTTGTTATAGTCTTCAATCGCCCTGTCATACTCACCTATAATAATATAGATATTGCCGCGATTGCTATAAGCTTCAATGTAGTCAAATTTGAGTTTTATCGCTGTGGTATAGTCTTTAATGGCAAGGTCAAAGTTGCCGTTGATAACGTAAGTGGTCCCACGATTGTTATATGCTGCAGAATAACGTGGATCCAATTCAATCGCTCTTGAGTAAGTCCCTATTGCACTCTCTATTTGCCTTAGTGTTAGCAGGAAATTACCTTGCTTGAATGCCAGTTCTGATTCGGTCTGCAACCGTATTTTGTGAATGACTTCTCGGATGCCTTCCACCACACTTTGCCAACCTTTACTCCTTGGATTCCATTCGTTAAGAGGTTTCCCTTCGGCAGGTAAAGCTTGAAAGTCGCTAAGTTTTTGAGATTCCCACTCATTAAGGAACGAATTTTCAGCAGACAAAGATTTAACATTGCTCAATTTATAATTTTTCCAATCACAATCTTCAAGGATAATCAAGACCGGAGTTATATTTTTTTGTAGGGCTAATGCTAATTCTTGGTTACAAGTTTCAGAAGCAAGACTATCAGCGGAGACAAGATAGAGCCATATATCCGAATCGGGAAGGTTGGTAGAAAAAATCTCTTCACGCCACTTGTCCCCTGGAATAATTTCGTTGTCGTGCCAAGGGTCAATTAAGCCTTCACGCTTCATCGGCTCAAGACAGGTTAGCAATTTGTTTTTTGCTTTCTTATCTTTACGCGAGTATGTAATGAATCCCTTTAGGGGTTTGCTCATGACTTTGCCTCACCAATACGGGTAGTCTTAAGGGTAATGATAACACATCTGGCAACAAATATCAACCACATATCAGTAGAAACCTGACACCAAATGATAACCCATCTCGTAAACACAAGTTTGTTGATTGAGGGTCTCGTGCTAAAGACAGCAACTCCGAAAAACTTGCATTTTAAGACACTCTGTTATATGATAAGAGTATAAGGTGAAATGGAAAGGATAATGGAAAAAATGACGAAATACAGAAATAAAATACAGAAAAGAACGCGGAAATCCATGATGTGGTTTTTGTTTGTATTGGCTGTTTCGCTATGTCCATTCGGGCAAGCCGACGAACACGCCCCCGATATCGAAACTATCATCAAACATATCGATCAACTTTATCGTAGTGAAACGAGTCATGCCGAGATGGAGATGCACATTTCCACGCCGCATTGGGAACGCACCCTCGCAATGACTGTCTGGTCAAAAGGGATGGATAAGACCTTCATCCGAATCACTGCACCGAAAAAAGAACAAGGGGTCGCTACACTGCGGATCGGGAATGAGATGTGGAACTATCTCCCGAAAACAAACAAGGTGATGAAAATCCCGCCTTCGATGATGATGGGGTCATGGATGGGCTCCGACTTCACGAATGATGACTTGGTTAGGGAATCGTCGTTGCTCAATGATTATACCTATCAGTTTGTCTCGCCAGAAGATGCAGTCGCCGACCATCTCTATGTTGAACTCACGCCGAAAGAGGACTCTCCGATTGTTTGGGGGAAGATTGTCGGGGCTGTGCGATCCAGTGATTATCTACCAGCATGGCAACACTTCTATGACGAAAAAGGGAACTTGATGCGGATTATGAACTTCAAAGAGATTACAACATTTGAAGGTAAAACTCTCCCTTCTACGATAGAGATGATTCCACAGAATAAAGAAGGGCACAAAACGGTTGTCCGGTGGTTGAATGCTACATTTGATTCAGACATCGACGATAAGATTTTCACACGCCGAAATCTTCAGAAGAGAAGATAGGTTACGGCACATAGTGTGTTGACCAGAGCGTGTCTCATAAATATATTTTGAGTAGGTATTGTAAATCGGGCTTACAAAACCCTCCCACGATTTATGAGATAGGTCGTACCATCTATGATACTTAAAATTGCGTTTCGTAACATCTTTCGCCAAAAACGGCGGACAATCCTTACCGCTCTCGCAATGATTGTCGGTTTTGCGCTCTTGTCAGTAACCATCGGTTTGTCCGACGGTGCCTACGGGAATATCATCCAGATGTTCACACGAAACCGTATTGGACACATTCAGGTGCACCGTGAAGGTTACCTTGATAAACCGTCGCTTTACGAGACGATTAATGGCTATACCGCTATTGGTGAAACGATTCAAAGCAGTGCAGGGGTTGTAGCGTGGACACCACGCGTGTATGCAGCGGGACTCGGTTCGGTTGGGGAAAAGAGCACGGCTGTACAAGTCATCGGCGTTGATGTGACACGAGAAACGCAGGCGACTCGATTTGATAAAAAAGTGGTTGAAGGTAGCACATTATCGGAAACCGCTTCGCACCAAGCAGTTATTGGAACAAACTTGGCGAAGATTCTTTCTGCGAAGATTAATAATGAAATTGTGATTTTTTCGCAGGCTGCTGATGGCTCACTGGCGAATGATGTGTACAAGATTGTTGGAATTGCAGAGAGTGGAGATGATGTAACAGATCGAACAGCTTGTTATCTCCACATTGCGGATGCTCAGGAATTGTTTGTGCTTGAAGGACGCGCCCACGAAATTGTTGTGATTATCTCAAACATCAATCAGGTGGGTAAAGTTAGGAACGCAATTGAAGCGAGCCTCAATGATTCGACGCTTGACGTCGCACCGTGGCAGGTAGTTGCTAAATCCTTCTACCGTGCCATGAAAGCTGATCAACAAGGGGATGCCATTACACGCTGGGTGATTATGCTGATTGTGGCTATCGGGGTCCTGAATACAGTACTGATGTCGGTGTTGGAACGGACGCGTGAATACGGTGTCTTGAAAGCAGTCGGGACAACACCTATGCAAATTTTTCGGTTAGTCGTCTGCGAAGTGGTCATCATAGCACTTGGGAGTATCTGCGTTGGCGCGCTCCTTGGTGCCTTAGCCAATTATCTGCTATCCATATACGGTATCACATACCCCGAGGAAATTACCTACGGCGGCATGAAACTCAAGACGTTGTACGCTGAAGTCAACGTCCGATCTCTGATTGTCCCAGCTATCACTGTTATGTTCTCAGCGACCGTAGTGAGCCTGTTTCCAGCGATAAAGGCTGCACGGATTATGCCCGCACAGGCGATGCGGACACATTAATATGGCTGTCGGTTGTCAGTTGTTGTAGTCGTCAGTTATCAGTTGTCAGTAAGAGGACTCTGATGCAATTCCATAATCTCTTTTAAGCCGAAACTAAGATGGTTAACTATTCAAAAGGTTTGAAATTGTGTGGTTGATTTTAGCAAAACTTGCATGGCGAAATATCTTTCGGAATAAACGCCGCACCTTCATCGCTGGAACAGCGATCGGCATCGGTCTGACTGCCCTAATCTTTATTGATGCCTTCGTGATAGGGATGTCAGAGACCATGATTCGGACAGCGACCAGTTCTTTCCTCGGCGACGCACAGATTCATCGAGAAGGTTTTCGGGATGAACAAGAGGCTTCTTTGACGATTCAAGAGGTCGACAAAGTGACAGCGAGCCTCGCTGAAGAAACCATTGTCCAGCATTTTACGCAAAGAGTCCTTGTTACCGGTATGATCACGTCTCCAGCGAATGTCAGTGCGATCAATCTTGTCGGGGTTCATCCACCGACAGAGAAGTTCTTGTCCTTGATTGACGATGCGATAACGGAGGGTGTCTATTTTGAAGGTGATAATAACCGCGATGTTGTCATTGGTGCGAAGCTTGCTGAAATTTTAGAGGTAGAAATCGGGGACCGAGTAGTCGTGACAGTAGCGCAAGCCGAGACGGGTGAACTTTCCCAAGAGATGTTTCGGGTTTCCGGTATTTATTACTTTGCTGACGAAGCGATGAACAGCGGTATGGCGTTTATCCGGATTCAAAAAGCACAGGAGATGCTCGCTATTGGCAACGATGTTCATGAAATTGCTATTAAATTCACTTCCATCGCCTACTCTCAGGATTCAACCCTGCCGTTTTGGGAGACCTATTCCGAGCACGGAAACGAAGCGTTAAGTTGGACAGAACTGATGTCGCAATTGACACTCGTGTTAGAAATGACGGAATATAGCAAATACATCATGGGCGTTATACTATTTGGAGTGGTGGTCTTTGGGATCATCAATACACTTTTCATGTCGTTATATGAACGAATGTTTGAGTTTGGTGTTTTACGCGCCGTTGGTACCCGTCCATTCGGGATGGCGCGGGTTATTTTATTTGAAGCGGGTGCCTTAGCGATCGTGAGCATTGGATTGGGGGCAATACTCGGCTTCATTGTGACAGCACTATTGGCACATACCGGCATTGACTATACCGGCATTGAAATGATGGGTGTGACGATGCAGGAATTCATTCGTCCAGTCATGAAGGTTGAACAGTTTATAATTTATCCGATATGGGTTTTCGTTTTCACTGTCATCGCTGGATTGTATCCGGCTCGGTACGTAGCCAAAATGGCTCCTGTAGACGCAATGCGACGGAGTTTTTAATTTATTATGCAACAGGTTGAGAGTAAAGATGTCATTGTCACAGAAGGTGTAACAAAGGTTTATGCAGCGGATGGAATCCCCGTCAATGCTCTTAACGGCATTGATTTAACCATCGAGTCAGGGGAATTTACTGCTCTGGTGGGTCCCTCTGGTTCGGGCAAAACAACCTTTCTCAACATCATTTCTGGACTGGACAGCCCTACAGAAGGAAAAGTGTGGCTTGCGGGCAGAGTCCTGTCAGAGATGAGCGGCAACGAACTCTCTGACTTTCGACGTGATAACATCGGATTCATTTTTCAGGCTTATAACCTGATTCCCGTGCTGACGGTTGAGGAAAACGTTGAATACATCATGCTCTTAGCAGGCGTGCCGAAAGCTGAGCGGCACGAGCGGGTTATAGCGATGCTTGAAACCGTCGGGTTAAAGGGGGTTGCCAATCGGACACCGACACAACTTTCAGGTGGACAGCAGCAGCGCGTCGCCATCGCACGCGCTATGGTCTCTGAACCTACGATTATTCTCGCCGACGAACCGACAGCGAATCTCGACTCCAAAACGGGTGCAGATCTACTTGAGATGATGCGTCAACTCAACGCGGAAACCGGTATGACGTTCATCTTCTCAACCCATGACCCGATGGTGATGGAGAATGCAAGACGTTTGATTACCCTTCGCGATGGTCAAATAGACAGTGATGAGATGAGGTAAAACTGTTCTCAGTTGTCGGTTCTCAGAAATCTCTTTTAACTGAAAACTGAGAACTAAAAACTATTTAAATGAGAAAAATTCTGGTCCTCATTGTCTGTTTGATGACAACACCACTTGTAGGCACAGCGGATACCGAACTCCAAGTCGGTGGTTACTACAAAAACTTTTCCACGATATTCAATTCACCGCTGCCAGACACAGCCATGACGGGGGTCATGGTTAACCGGCTACGATTCAATCTCTCCTACGCACCGACCGATGCGCTTTCCGTTGCCCTTGCCTACGATTTTGCGCCGCGTGTTCAAGATCCGTCCCTCTTTTCTCAGTCTCCTATTGCCGTTGGTGTCGCTTCGTCCCGTTACCGCGCCGTAGACTTTGACTCGCGGATTTATCCTACAAATGATGAATCAGTGGGCAGTGTCGGCATCTATCATAATCTTGATCGCGCTGCTATTCAGTTCAGTACAGATTTCGCTGACTTCTCTATTGGTCGAGACGCAATCGCTTGGGGCAGTGCTCGCATCGTAAATCCAACCGACATCATTGCTCCTTACAGTTACGATCAACTTGACACTGAAGACCGCGTAGGCGTAGATGCAATTCGCGCCCGTATCCCGATAGGTGTTATGGGAGAGATAGATACAGGATATATCTTCGGCAACAAATTCAGTTTTGATAAAAGTGCCGTCTTTCTCCGAACGCAATTGAACGCAGTAGAGACAGACTTCTCAATTTTATTATTGGAATTTCAGAGAGATCTGCTCGTTGGCTTGGATATAGCGCGCGGTATCGGTGGTGCGGGATTTTGGTTGGAAACGGCTTATGTGTTTAACAGACCATTCGACGAAGAAGGCAATGCATCAGAAGGCTATCTGCGTACCTCTATCGGTTTGGACTATAGTTTTGGTGGAGAAACTTACACGTTCATTGAATACCATTTCAATGGGGCGGGTGCGAAAGATCCCGAAAATTTCCTAACTAATTTAGAGCAACCGGCGTACACTCGCGGCGGTGTTTTTTTACTGGGTACCCACTATCTTGCTCCCGGACTCCTTTATCAACTGACGCCTCTGATAAGCCTTAGTGGACAAATATTGTTAAACCTATCCGATCCGTCAACCTGGGTTGCACCGCAAATTTCCTATAACATCGCGGAGGATATCCACCTCTCCGTTGGTGGTTTTGTTAGCATTGGGAAGCGTCCGAAGAACGGCGATTCTCTTCAATTGCAATCGGAGTTTGGAACATATCCAAGCCTCTTCTTTTCCTCATTTAGCGTCTATTTCTGAACTTCGTGTTTTCTGTCGCTTCGCACGCCTTAAAAGAAGAAGGAAATTCAATTAGGATTGTTAATCCAGTCCCCACTCTCGGCGGAGCTCCGCTATCGGTCTGTAACTCACACTTTTGTTGTAATAATTACCGAGCCAAGTGCCATCCTCACGGAAAAAGAAACGATTGTCTTTCTCTCCGCGAGCGAGTTGGTATCGAGTATCAATGCTGATACGATAGCGGTCAGAGCGGTTCGGGGCACTGCTGTGCATCATATAAAGCCCAAAAATAATAACGTCACCCGGCTGGAAATGCGCTGTTGCCAGCGTGAATCCGAATTTCTCAACCATCTCGCGTGGATCGGTGCTGAACACGGCTTCCGTTAAATCGCGGTCGGTATCGGTTGCGCCGTATGTAAACTTTAATCGCTCGTGTCGATGAGAACCGAGGCAGATAACGAGGGGTCCATTCTCCAGACCGATGTCCGTCAATGCGCTCCACATCGTGTATCTGTTCTGTGTGCCGCGTCCAACGTAAACGCTATCGAAGTGAAAATGGTTGTGACCACCCTTCGCCATGCAGCGAAGCCATCGTTTGTCAAATGTAACGACTGGACTTCCGAGGAATGCTTCGTAGAATTGCATCGTTCGCTGGCTATCAACAACATCAAGAATCGGTTTGGCATGCGCCACCTCAGTTTGCCGAAAGAAACTAAAGGTTTGATTCGCTTCGCTGATGATGCCATCTTCAATCGGAGTATCCGGTTTTATCCCACCACGCTGCGCAATGGCTTGCAATGTCCAATGTGCAGCTTCCTCGGCATCCTCTCGCGGATGGAAACCTCGAATAAAGAGATATCCATCCCCACGCATTTTTCTGTGCAACGCGTCGAAATCATTGAGAAGCGAGGAGGAATCTGATAATTCGACGATCTCCTCACCAAAATGAAAACGATGCTCGCCGAATTCAAAGGGTGTTCCTGTAAGGATTTTTTTGGGTTTGTTTAATGTCATCTCAAGTTGTCTCATTCCTTTTTCTTTAAGGATGTGGTTACTGTCCAAATTTCATTCTTGAATATAGCGGTGATGTCAGCCTTTTGTTGGGGTAGATCACGCTGGATATGGTAATCCTGCGCTGGTAGACACCGGTTCTCGTAAACCTGTCGCACAGTGGCTTCATCGCCGAAGTATTCCTTATCGCGCCTAATCGCTCGATTCATAATCACAGCAGTGTCCACCTCTACCCAAACCGTAAGATCCCACCAATGCGAAAGTTCCTGTCGCAGCAAGAAAACACCTTCGACAAGAACGATGCCACGCGAGTTTGGATTGACTGAAGATGGATTATCTCTAAGGTTTTCAAGTGTCCGCACAAGCGCATCGTAGTCAAAAGCATTCTCAAAATAGTCAATGTGTTCAGGTGTAATAGGGATCCTTAGATGCCGAGGAATTAGGAACGTGTCTATTGAGAGCAAACTTACGCTTAAACCAAGGAGATTCAACTGCTCCTGAACGCCTTTGGCAAGCGTAGATTTTCCAGCACAATCCCGTCCACTGAGCGCAATAAATTGTGGTACAATAGATTGTGAATGGCGTGTTCTAATTTCCTGAGTGATGTACGTTACGAATTCACTATGAGACATTCGTCGTTCTGTCATACGCATCCGACTGTGTTATTCGTTATAACCTCATTAGAAGGTCTGTGTCAAACGCACCATCGACAAACGTCCAATTTCGGGAGTTCCGATAAATTGCTGATGCCTGCGATTCAGCAAATTTTGTACCGTCAGTGATAGGCGTGGTCTGGGACCGATCGGCAAATCGTAGCCGGCACTTAAATCAATCGTATAATACGATTCAATATCACCAACATAAACCCCTGATCTTACAGGAAACCCAGCCACAAAACGCGTTCGAAGCCCTACCCCTAATCCGAGACGGGTGTTTATGTATTGAACACTCGCTCCAAATTTATTCTTAGGGGCGTTGAGCGCAATATCGCCGAGTCCATCAACATTCTCAAAGAGGTCTTTACTAACAAAGGAATAATTTGCACCGAAATTCCAACTCGGACTGAGATAATAGGTAAAATTCAGATCCAGTCCGTTGAGCGAAATGTCGCCGTAGTTCCGATAGGTAAGCATAATTGCGTTCGGGTCGGTTGCCTGTTCGGGAGTCCCGGTACCAAAAGGTATGAAAGCAGGACCGTTATTTTCCGTGCCAGCGACAAACAACTTTACTAATTCATCAACGGGTGAACCGTTACTATTACCGCCTTGCGTCGGCGCGTCGAAAGCAAGTAGTGCCTGACTGAGTCCAGCATTTTGGGGATCGGCTAACGCCGCCGTAATCTGTTTGCCGAGGGATGCCCCTAAGGTCGTCGCGTCTAAAAACACATTCGGCGTTTCAACGACAAGAGGACCAACGAAATCGTTAATTCTTGAGTGATAGACATCAACAGAAAAAGCTAACCTGTTCCTGAGAATTCCTTTGTACCCAACCTCATACGTCTGTGTGATTGTTGGTTTTAGCGGGTTAACATCATTTACATCCTCAACATCAATAAAATCACCTACCTGTGGATCCAGTGAGCGTAAGACATTTTTCACGCCATCCACTTGCTTTGGTATGAGGTTGTCAAATCCATCCGAAAGGGCTGTTACTGCCGCTGCTGGAAGTCCTTGTCCAGTTAAACCTGCCTCAAAAACCGGCTTCACCCCGCTCATAACAGCACTCCGTCCAACATTCCACATAACGTTGGTAAAAACAGGATCATCAAGCGGAATGTGCGTCTCTGGCGGAAGCTTCGCCAAGGGTGAGAAAGGTGAGCGGAACTCTGGTCTGCCATCTCCGCTTCTTTTGAAGGTGAATCCTGTTTCGGCGCGGACCCCTTGTGCACGTATGTCGATATTGGGACTGAAGCCAAACGCTGGTTGAAAGTTGGCACCCAATCCGAATGGATCTTTGACTGACAGAATATCAAGAAACAGATCCGAGGTCCTTGGTGTATTGAAGGCACGGTTATAGGTTACCCTGAAGTTATGATCGTCGTTAGGTTGGAAGGCAAGCGCAACACGTGGGGAAAGTACAAAGTCCTCAAGTTGATTGTGATCATCAACCCGTCCAGCGGCAATGAATTTCAACTGTGGAAGGATTTTGGTTTCAGATTGTAAGTAGGCACCTATCTCGTTGATATTGTCATCCTCTTCATTTATGCCGTTGATTGTGCCCTCTGTATCGGGACGAGTCAGTAACACATCTAACCCGTAAGTAAAGCGTTGCCACGTTCCGAAACTATAACCGTGTTGAATCTGTCCGACATAGAGGTCGGAATTATCAATGGTTGGGTCCCCAGTCCGTACGACATAAGTATCTCCAGCATTGCTTCGGTTCCAAAAGGCTTGTGCGAAGAGGTCTTTATAAATAAATCGTCCTTGTAGGTAGCCATACGTCCAGTTTTGGGCTTGACCGGCACCGATTCCTGTCAGTTCAATACCGGTGGCTTGCGTGAAACCGCTGGCAATAATCGTTGTTGTATCGTTATTAGGACTATAATCAACACGGAACTCGCCACTGGCTTTATAAGCATCAAATATCAGTCCGCCTGCGCCTTCAAGATCCTCTTTCGCTCGTCCTTCTTCCCAATCGTTTCCTCGAAAATAATTTCCTGACAACTTATAACCGATCGTCTCATTAATAACACCGGCATGTCGAAGTGAACCCGTGAGTATACTCCGTTCACCACCACCGAGACTGATTGTCGTTCCTTGAGAAGTGAATGGCGAACGGGTGATAATGTGCATTACACCGTTAGCACTGTTTGGACCGTAAAGTGCTGCACCAGGACCTGAGACGACTTCAATCCGCTCAATATCTTCACTTACAGTCGGAATGAAGCTGTAACTGTTGACCCGCAGCGAAGGCACGCTCGCAATGCGATTGTCAACAAGCGACAGAAGTGAGCCGGAAAAAACGTTGTTGAAGCCACGGACAACAACATACGATGCGCCCAAACCTGCGGTCACAACATCTACTGCGCGCAACGATTTTAAGTGCTCAGTAACATTGGGTGCGACTCGATCCCTGATTTGTGAATCATCCAAAAACGCAACGGATGCCGGTGCTTCAAGTACCTTTTCTTGACGGCGCGATGCCGTAACAGAAATTTGATCAAGCTGAATGACTTCTGCAGAGAGCGCAATTGTTACCAATTTAGTTTCGTCAGCACGAAGACTAACATTTGGCATAACCTTATCGCTATATCCCGGTGAAGAGGCAGTAATCGTGTAAACCCCTGCAGCCAAATCTGCCAATATTAGCGTGCCAGTTGTATCACTGACGCCTGTAATCGCATCACCAGTTTCGGGAGCGACGGTAATAGAAACACCACCCAGTTCATCGCCCGTTAAATCCGTTACCGTGATGTCAAAGGTAGCGGCTTGTACTGACCCCGCAGCGACAAATAAAATAACATATATAATCGACAACAAAATACCAAGATCGTTTAATCGTATCATTATACTACCCTCTTTACTTATAAAACATTGTTGATTGCTGCTTTGATAAGCGACACCTCAACAACCGAATAATTAATAACATTAGAGCATATTATTTTCCTATTAAGTATAACATATTTGATCGTAAAATATATATTTATTCCATCCGAGCAGGGCCATTTAGTTTTCGTCTATCGATTTTAGTACTATGAGCCTTAAGAGAAAAAGGCGCGGTTGAAAACCGCGCCTATGGTTTACGACACACTGAGTATGTCCACTACTTTAAGATGAGCAACTTCCTTAGCAATGAAACATTATCCGCTTGGAATTGGTAGAAATAGATACCACTCGCAACGCGTTCACCGAAGACACTTCTGCCGTCCCAATATGCCGCACGCGTTTTGCTCGTGTAATAACCTTCAGGTTGGTGTCCTAAGTCTAAACGTCGAACAATTCTACCAGTTGTGTCATAGATGATAATCTGAACATCACTGGCATTTGCTAACTGATATGGAATCCACGTCTCTGGTCGGATTGCCTTCAAGTCCCAATTTTTTCAGTTTTATCAGACTCGACAGTGGAGATACATCACTAATGTTATTGTCCGCCATCCATAATTCTTGTAGCTTCGTCAAGTTTCCTAACGCTGTTACATCGCTAACTTCATTATACCTGAGATTTAAATACGTTAGTTTCGTCAAGTCCCCAAGAGCTGTGATGTCGCTGATCTCATTAGACCGTAGCCATAACTCTTTTAGGTTTGTCAAGTCATCTAACGCTGTTATATTACTAATCTCGTTATCCTTGAGATCTAAATGCGTTAGGTTCGTCAAGTTATCAAGAGCTGTGATGTCGATAATTTTATTGCCCGGTAGCCATAATTGTTTTAGGTTTGTCAAGTCATCCAACGCTGATATATCAACAATCTTGTTATTTGATAAACCTACATGCGTTAACTTCGTCAGATCCGCAAAAGCAGCGATATCGCTGATGTCATTATCGCCTATCTTCAATTCCGTGAGTTCGATAAGTCCACCGAGCGATCCGATATCGTTGATCTGATTTCTTCGGAGATCCAACTTTTTAAGGTTCGTCGCATGTTCCAAACCGGTGATGTTGTTTATCCGTTTTTTTTCTGCGGTTAGTTTGGTGAGTGTCGCCAGTTGTTCCTGTGTGAAAGGTTCATCAGCGGCGATACCGAGCGCTTTTCGGACGACGCGTCTGAGATTCGCATTTGGCATCCACGTTGACACATCGGGCGGTTCTATGCTACGTACTTGACGCACGCCTCCGTCCCGACCGCTGTCATCACCTTCTCCTTGAACACCACCATCATTGGGAAGATGCATCCTCACCAAGTCTATGTCCAGTTGATCCACATACTGATCTCCGTTGACATCCCTGCGCGGGTCTTCTATAGTGTTTATGTACCCCCAACCTTTATACTCAAGCCCTTGCCCCAATGCCTGTTCAACGAACTCGAGATCGGTGCGTTGCATCTCACCATTGTTGTCAACATCCCATGGCGGGTTTTCAAGATTGACATGGACAGTCACTGTTTCTGACACAACATTCGGCAGATTGGTTCCGACTTCGTTAACGACCCCAGCTGGTATCGAAATCGTCACAGTGGTAGGACCTGTTTCCGTCGGATTGATTCTGGCGTAGTATATTTGGGCTCCATCAGCTTCCCAGAGCCTCGTTACAACGGATGCCTTAGCAGTTCCACCTACTATTACCTCGTCGCGGGCGAAACCGTAAACGCCTCGCGGCTCTAAGATGGAAGCTTCATCGTTCACCTTATGCTCAATATGACTCTCAGATTCAAACCAAATCTCTACTTCAAAGGGTCCAGTGAAGGGATTCGTTGCCCTTCCACCCTTTACTGCAATGATCGGGGTCGGACCTGTAGCTGCATTAACCACAGTAACTTGGTCACTTGCCCCGGCAAGGGTAAATGTTAGTGGATTAGCACCTGAAAGCGTCGCATCTGTCCCCTCAGTATCGGCAGCGGAGGTGTAGACTTTTGCACTGGTGATTTCAAAGCTTGCTTCTCCAGCGGCAATAGGTGTAAAGAGCACTGTCGCAGCTATATGATCACTATGCCCTACAGCCAAATCAGCATCGTCAAGCGGATCGTTGGGTCTCCAAAGCTCTGCCCTGAGTGTTATTGTATCGCCCTGCGTATGTTCGGTAATGGCAGTGACGTTGCTATCATCAGAATTATATGAAACTGGCAATGATCCAAGATTATCACTCGGGTCAATTGTTATCACATAGCGTTGGATCCTCGAACGATCCGTTAACTCTATATCAACGAACGACGTTTCATTGACGCGTGTACCATTCATCCCCGGTGCCGGAGCAAGACCGACAGTTCCTTGTAGCGGTCTCCGCACTGGAACCGTAAGACTAAGGAGCGTGTTGACATCAATATCTGTTACATTCGCAGAGTTACTTTGTAAGTACGTAGCACCTACGAACTTAATCTGATGATTTCCAATCTCTGATGTCTCAAATCTGATAGCAAGGAGTGTGCCTTCAGAAATAAAATCGGTATTATTACCCAAATTAAGCGTGCTCTTAGTTCTGCCGTCTATTACCGTGTGTTGGATCGTCAAATCTCCAATATCAAACTGTCCCGTCCCGGGCTGGATTTTATTACGAGTAATCCTGTCAAAAACAGTAGGATATTCAATATTTACCTGAAACACATAAACATTCCGTGGGTTTTCAATTTCGACAGTCACCACAAATTCATCGTCTGGAGATGGATCCGTGGAAGGTCCAACGAGTTTTAAAGTACCACTTGGTTCCTGTGCAGGCGCACTTTGAATAAACCAACTGCCTGCTACAAGTACAAGCATTAAAAATAGTAAAGAGCAATAGTTAGAAACCTGTCTCAAGGAAAATTGAGATCCGGTAGACACACAACAGCATGGATCCGGTGTTCTCATATCTTTCATTACCTCCTGAAGTACATTAGATATATCAGTTTCTTGCAAGAATCTTGCTTCAATAACTCGTTATTCCGCTAACCGAGGTCTTCAACAAACCCTATATTGAGATTAGGTTAATCTAAAGTAATACTGACTCATATAATAATTTTTATTAATATATTTAAATTATATGCGTCACTGTTAAGCAAGTTTTATGCCAATGTTCTCAAAAAAACTCAGATTGACCTTAAAATTGGTGGACTCCTAAGCCATCAAAGGACATCTGAACATAGGTACACACTGGATTTATCAAGATAGGTATCGGTAGAATCATCGTTGCGTAACAGCACTCATGTGTAATCACTTTTCTATCAATATCACGCAAATATTGCATGAATTATACAAATTATGACTTATAAAAGTGAGGTTAACGCAAAAAAGACGCGGTGGAAAAACCGCGCCTACGAAGTGTATCAAGAACCGAAAGGCTGTTCCTACTGGTAGGGGCACATGGCGTGTGCTCACTACTTTAAGAATCTGGTATAAGATGGCAAATTATGTAAATTATGGCTTTTTTCAAACAGATTGGAAATTTCTCTGCAAATTTATTTGACTTACCAGTGAAACTACAGTATAATTAGCCATATCAAGACATTTAAATTATATTTTTTTCTTAATAATATAATTATCTTTGTATGAACTTTCGAGATTTGATTTGTGCTTTTGTCTTAGTGGTAACTCCGGTTATATCAGCTCAGCTATTTTTTTAGCTATTTAATGTCTCATTACCGCAGGAACTACCTCCCGTTCGCGCCCTCTCCTTATAATAGAAAACCTAAAACCATAGTGAAACAGAAAAATGTGCAGACATTTGATGGACAGTTGGCGCGATAATGCTCAGAGAAAAATAAGTTTACACCTTTTTCTAACAAAAACCACCGAATCAAAAAATGGCATCCATTTTGAGTTACTTTCCATTATCATCAGGTATATCAGGCATAAATTGAATCGAATTCACAAAAATTGAACAGGATAAACCAAGAAATGATGAATTTAGCAAGTAGCCTCTCAGCGTTATTTTAAATAATTCTGCCCTGATAGCAAGTTTCGAAAATGGTGTCTGTCACTATTCTTTTTAAATTGACAAGAATTAGGTTACGACTCCGACAGATTGAATAGATGTAAGGCAGGCGCAGCACTGAAGTGATGGCACTACCTAAAAAGAACGTGAGTGCCCTTTCAGTTGGATAGAAGATTTTGGTGCTTAGTGGTGCGATAAGTGTCCATACAGTATTGCGAACCATTTGGCTTTCGTTCATATTCCTTTCCCAGCATAGCGAAACAATTATTGCACTAATATGGCAATTTTTGCGTCTTGACAACAAGAAACGAGCTACAAATGGGAATAATTTATTCAGTTAATATTATTTTTGAAATAAAAAACAAATGCTAAAGTATGACTTGACAAACCCAGTGTGTGCCTATGTTTATAGAGGCATATCACTAAAAAACCCACTTCAGATTCCAGCGATAATTTGGCGAAAAAACACTGAATTTCATCGCACGCATTGGCACGAAATTTGCTTAAAAGATAACAACAACTGATTCAAAGGAGCCATTATGCAACAACAGTCAGTGTTCATTCAATTGCCATCGGCACCAATGCAAACGATCTACAATACGATCCAGCAGGTTGGAAGGTCGAACATTCCTTTCTTCATTACTGGCGAAACCGGCGTTGGTAAGGAAGGTGTGGCCAGATATATTCACGAAAGTGGTCCACGTCGTGCCCAACCTTTTATTGCTATCAACTGTGGTAGATTCTCCGCAGAACTCCTGCAAAGCGAACTTTTTGGGCATGAAGCGGGAGCGTTTACGAGTGCCATTCGTCAACGCCGGGGGGCATTTGAAGTGGCAAATGGTGGTGTTCTCTTTCTTGATGAGGTACCCGAAATGTCCTTAGACGCACAGAAAATGCTTCTCCGTGTCTTGGACACAGCGACCTTTACGCGTCTGGGTGGAAATGAGGCGTTGACGGTGGATATCCATATCGTTGCAGCAACCAATAGAGACATTACGAAAGCCGTCGCGGAAAAGGAGTTTCGAGAGGATCTCTATTATCGCCTGAAAGGCATGATGCTTCATCTTCCACCGCTACGAGAGCGTTCAGAGGATGTCGCGCCGTTAGTAGAAGCATTTATTCGCGAGTCCAATGCCGAATATGGGAAAAGTGTTAAAGGGATTACTCGGGAAGCACTCACGCGTCTTGAGCGGGCGGCGTGGCCCGGGAACATTCGTCAGTTGCGGAGCACTGTCCAGACAGCTGTCGCACTCGCAACGACCCACAAATTGGAAGCCAAAGATTTTCCTGGTATCTATCCAGAACTCGCTCAGGCACTTATCTCTATATGGCAGACCCTGCCATTGGATACGCAGGACGCGATATGGGAGACTCTATCTCTGGAAACACAACACACAATCATGCACGAACTCTCAAAACATACAGCAGGATTTTGGCGCAATCTACCCGCTTCTAATATGCCACAAACGATAGAAAATGGGGAATCTCTGAATATAGAAAATATGAACCAGAACCAAATTCTACGTGCGGTTGCACAGAAGCGTATACAGCGATACACCTCCTTACGTGAGGCAGCTGAATCATTAGATATCGATATCCGTACGCTTCAAAGATACGCACAATGGAAAGATTCAAGCGAATGACGTGGATTAGAAAAGTGGTGTAGACGCTCTGAAGAAAAAGGTTAATACACTGAAGATGTATGGAATATCCAGTATATAATAAATTAACGGAACTCCGAATCAAAAATAGAACAGCACGAAAATAAAAGGTAATAATTTCCTATAATAGAAGCAATCCATGAGTGTACCATACACTTGATGTTCACAATGTACTGTCAAGGTCAGGATATTAGGTCAACAAAAATCTGAATCTGACGTTAAGTAAAAATCACAATGTGCTATCGAATACCGGTTTTTGTACCGTCGCAGTTATTTCCTATGAGCAACGAAAGGTTACCCATGGTAATGACGCATCGTGAGTACCCTGCACTTAGGGAATAAAATTGCCCCAACTTAAATATATCCTTCGTCCAAACTAAAATATACTTTAAGGAGCACATTATGCGTCCGCAATCAGCATTCATACAATTACCTTCAGTACCAATGCAGGCAATTTATAAAACGACTCAGGAAATAGTAAAATCAAACATTCCGCTTTTCATTACTGGCGAAACCGGCGTTGGTAAAGAAGGGGTGGCCAGATACATTCACGAAAGTGGTCCACGTCGTGACCAACCTTTCATAGCTATCAACTGTGGTAGATTCTCCGTAGAACTCTTGCAAAGTGAACTTTTTGGACACGAAGCAGGAGCATTCACAAGCGCAATCCGTCAACGTCGCGGTGCGTTTGAAGTAGCAAATGGTGGCATCCTCTTTCTCGATGAGGCACCCGAAATGTCCTTAGACGCACAGAAAATGCTTCTTCGGGTCCTGGACACAGCGACATTTACGCGTCTGGGTGGAAATGAGGCGTTGACGGTGGATGTCCACATTATCGCGGCGACTAATAAGGATATTGTGAAAGCCGTCGCGGAAAAAGAGTTTCGGGAGGATCTTTACTATCGCCTGAAAGGCATGATGTTTCACCTCCCACCGTTAAGGGAGCGTCCAGAGGATATCGCGCCCTTAGTCGAAGCGTTTATCAACGAATTCAGTGCCGAATATGGGAAAGATGTTACTGGGATTACCCGTGATGCACGCACGCGTCTTGAGCGGGCGGCGTGGCCAGGGAATATCCGTCAGTTAAGGAGCACTGTCCAGACGGCTGTCGCACTCGCAACAACCAACAGACTCGAACCCAAAGATTTTCCAGATATTTATCCTGAGTTCGTTCAGACGCTTATTTCTATATGGCAGACTCTTCCATCGGACACGCAGAACGCTATATGGGATTCACTCCATGCGGAGACCCAGCATACAATTATGCATGAACTCTCAACGCAGTCTTCTATACCTTGGCAGAGTTCGCAGACTCCGAGTATCCTGAGAATAGACAGAGAAAGGGAGTTTCTTAATATAGAAAATATGAACCAGAATCAAATCCTACGTGCGGTTGCACAGAAACGTATTCAGCGATACGAGTCTTTACGTGAAGCAGCTGAATCCTTGAATATTGATATTCGAACGCTTCGTAGACACGCACACTGGGAACAACCTGAAAACTGAGTAAAATCACAAGCAGATACCGTTGACGCGAAACGTTAGAATCCAAAATGTCCAGCGGTTAACGTGAGTCTGGCACAAAAAATAGCACAATGTAGAAACCGAAAGAGAACTCCCTATGGGACCAATACGGTAGCCAAAACCGTTACCCAAAGGGAGTTCTCTATTTTATATAAACAAACCGGACGGGCAAAATGGCAAAATGTAGAGGGATTAATCTATTCCCAGATCAAAGCCTACGCTACTACAAACTTACCGAGAGAAGTATCTCCTGCGCTTAACCGAGATACCTACATATTAGGGCAGTATATATTCTCATTTAAAGACGACAATTAGTTCTCGATGTAGTGCTTGCTGCAAACCTGTTCTTGCACGAATCACAAGCAGATAGCGTCCGTTTCGGACAAGCGCGCCAGCATTCGTCAATCCGTCCCACTGTGCCGCATTTGATCCGATATAGCGCGGCACTTCTTCAAGCAGTCGTCGAATTCGTCTACCCCGAAGGTCAAAGATATCCATTGTCACAAATACTTGCATCGTATCTGGTGCGTTGAGTTGATATGCTATTGTCAACCGATGTCTATCTGGTGCGAAAAGAACACGCGGCGAGAGTCTGACGTTCTGAATTTGTAGCCGCTCACTACGTTCCAAATCTTCGAGCGTAGCCGCCACCATAGTATAAATCCCGAAATGATTAACAGAAATCGTCACACCCTCTTGAATTGTGCTTTTGCTACCATGCAACGGCACCCACTTTTTTCCAAACGCCTCCCAAAAATAGAGTTGTGGCTTCGTATCTGTAAATCCGGCACTTCCAAATGAAAATGTAAGCTGCGCAGGTCGTTTTAAGACGAGTTTCTCCGGTGAGATTCGGACAACACGGACGAATCGATGCGGCGTTGGTAGTAATCCGGGTGGTAGCACAACTTCTATTCCTACTTCCCGTTCAACAGTAAGCGCTTCTTTAGGCAGTTCTATGGTCACACCCGCTGGACTTTGAATCTTTCCGCCATCACTACCGATAGTTTTCGTTTCAGGAACAATGCGTAACTTCGCACGTCGTTCTACATCTTTCACACGACAGATAAGGCTTCCTTCCCCTACAAAGACTGCTGATAGCATCGGTGGACTATCTGTTGTGATTCTACCTAAATTTCCTGAGAGAAACCACTGCGCGGGAAGCACCTTTTTGTCGGAAGAGATTGCCTCAAGTCGGTATCGCTTTCCAGAGATTAGCGTATATGGTCGCATCAGTTCTGTTGGTCCATCGAACATACGAATCTCGAACGGACCCACATCCGCTATAACATCGGAAGAGAATAACACTATTAGTGCGATGAATATGAGGAGCGTTATTATTCGGTGGAAAGGTGTTTGCATGTGCTTATGTTAGCGTACATCTCAATTGCATTGCAAGCCATCTTGTGATAAACTGATACATTATGGAACAGCGACCTCCAAATGACAGAAGGACTGATGGCACTGCTCTTATCGAAAGAGACCCATTACTAAAACCGTATGCCGCCCAATTACGCGAACGGTTCGCGCACTATCAACGTTTTCAAACAGAGATCGAAAAAACTGGTGGTGTGTTAGGGGAAATAAGCCAAGGACACCACTACTTCGGCCTCAATCGCGGAGAGAACAATGGCGAAACCGGCGTCTGGTACCGTGAATGGGCACCGAATGCACACGCGCTTTCGCTGATTGGCGATTTTAACGGTTGGCACCGCGATGCAAACCCGATGTCTGTTGACGAATGGGGGATCTGGAACCTCTTTCTCCCTGATAGAGAATACGCCGATCGTCTCATACATGGAAGTAGGATCAAGGTGCATGTCGTATCAGAACCCGGCGGACTCGACCGAATTCCTGCGTATATCCAGCGCGTCGTTCAAGAAAGCGATGCTGATTTCAGCGGACAGTATTGGGCACCACCCGACTCCTATCAATGGCAACATAACGCGCCTGGCTTCGATACCCAAAACGATGGATTGCGGATTTACGAAGCACACGTTGGCATGGCACAAGAAGCAGAAAAAGTAGGCACGTTTGTTGAGTTCACAGAAAATGTCCTACCTCGAATTGCCGACTTGGGTTATAACGCTATTCAACTCATGGCGGTGATGGAACATCCGTATTATGCAAGTTTCGGATACCACGTGAGCAACTTCTTCGCTGTCTCAAGTCGTTTCGGAACCCCAGAAGAACTTAAAGCACTCATTGATACAGCACACGGTATGGGATTGCTGGTTATCATGGACATGGTGCATAGTCACGCTGTCAAAAATGTCAACGAAGGACTGAGTCACTTTGATGGCACACCGCACCATTATTTCTACGACGGTGCGAAAGGCGAACACATCGCATGGGACTCGCGATGTTTCGATTACAGTAAGTACGAGGTGCAACGTTTTCTGCTGAGCAATATCCGTTACTGGTTGGAAACCTATCGGTTTGATGGATTCAGGTTTGACGGCGTTACGAGTATGCTCTACAGCGATCACGGATTAGAGCGGGAGTTCAACGGATACGCAGATTATTTCGATACCAGAGTCGAATTGGATGCTATTGCCTACTTGATATTGGCAAATGAGGTTGTCCACGCTGTTAACCCTGCGGCGATTTCGATCGCTGAGGACATGAGCGGAATGCCGGGGCTGGCGCGTCCTACCGATGAGGGTGGACTCGGCTTCGATTACCGACTCGCAATGGGCATCCCGGATTATTGGATCCAGTTGTTGAAAGAAAAGGAGGACGAAGCGTGGCACATCGGCGAGATTTACGGAACACTACGTAACCGTCGGACCGATGAAAAACATATCGCTTATGTTGAAAGCCACGACCAGAGCATCGTCGGAGATAAGACACTCGCTATGCAACTTATGGATACCGAACTTTACACGAACATGAGCATTTTCACGACAAGTCTTGTGATTTCAAGGGGGATCGCGCTCCATAAACTCATTCGCCTTTTGACGTTCAGTTTAGGCGGTGAGGGGTATCTCAACTTTATGGGAAACGAATTTGGACACCCTGAATGGATAGATTTTCCGCGCGCCGGAAACAATAATTCCTATTGGTATGCGCGTAGGCAGTGGCACCTTCTTGACGACGATACCCTCCGATACAAACACCTCAACGCATTTGATCGGGCAATGCAGCACCTCGATAGAGCACACCGTCTCCTTGCTGATGAAGGCATTTATCTCTTATTTATCCACGAGGAGGCAAAACAGATTGTCTACGAGCGTGGTGGACTCGTTTTCGTCTTTAATTTCCATCCGACAACATCTGTTACCGATTGGCGTATCCCAGTGCCTAAGCAGACAGATTACCGGCTTGTTTTCAATACCGATGATACTGCGTACGGAGGTCACGGGGACGTAGAGGGGACCCATTATCCATGGCAAGATGTGCCTATGGAAGGACATACGCAATCCATTCAGCTTTATGTCCCCGCCCGGAGTGCGTTGGTGTTAGCACCTGAAACAAAAAGTCTGGCCCCCGATTAATCAAATTATTTGGATATCGGCATAAAGATTCGGGACTACTCAAAAAAACCTTGACAAAGGTTGTTTTTTATAGTATACTTTAAGATGTGGATAATTACTTTGCCCGAATACGTGCCGTATGGACGGTGTTTTCCCCCAGGAAAACTAGGGACAGCCAACTATGACCTCTGCTTTTATGGTATGTCTATGTTGGGTTGCTAGAGCCAGACACTCTAGCTTTTTCTACGCTATAATCGAATTAAAAATCCTTTTTGCTGTATGTTAGAATAAAGGTTTTGCGTATAGAGTTTGTCCTCGTAAATATCTCGGCCAAATCCTGCAATTGCGTCAGCTAACCTTATCCATGCGCTACTCTCATCTCTTGCCCCACGCACCTTCTTGTATGCTACCCCTCCCTGTTTTAATTGCTTGGCAAACTGTTGCTTTTCCTTTTTATTCAATCCATCAACTATAACTGTTAACTTGTACTTACTTGTATCTGTCACGTGCTGTTGAACTGCTCCTACTATCGTATCAACAGTTGAACTAACGTAATCTTGGGTATCAGTGTAGATTGAATAGAAAAGGCAACCGTTCAGCTCTGTTATAGTTGGTATAGCTCGGAGGTATTGAGATTTTTTAAGATAGTGCGTTTTTGCCCATTTCGTAGATCCCTTTCCAATCCTTTTTTCTATCCTTAGTAACATACGTTCACCTTCGTCACGCGTCTCAATAGTATTCACAACGATAGCAGCAACACTAAAAACGTCCCCTTGCGTATGCTGTCCAGATTCATCAACATAACAGTACATTTACTCACTTACCTTCACAAAAACTTTAAGGGAAAATGGCGGTGCTTTCACACCGCCCCTTAATTAGAAAAACTCCGGGCATTATGTAAATAGAACGCCCCTAACGATCAAGTCTAACCATTCGACAATTTGTCTAAGCGTACCAGAAGTTCCTCAATCTCAGTTTTGCCGCTTTCCAAGCTGGTTCGAATCTCTGCTACCTCGGATTTTATGTTATGGATTTTGTCCGTGTTGCTTCCGAGGTACTCTTCATCGCCTTGCTCAATTGCCTTGAGTACACGCTTAATTGTCTTCTCAGGACAACCAACTAAGAAAACCAAGTCACATACAGAGTTACGTTAAGTTGTGTTATTCTCAAGCGAATACGCACGGTTGCCGCCGGGACCACCGCCTATTGCCCACGTTCCGCGGAACAGCGATTGCCGTTTTGGAGGCATTGTTTCAATGACTTCATGGCTTAGGTTTAACCGATGCCATTGTGCCCAGATTGAGTTGTAGCAATTAAAAACAGCACACCGTGGATTTGATGGATTTGTCCAATCGTTCGCAGCGTGGACGAGGCTTTCAGTAAAGATAACGACAGAACCGGGTGGACAACTGTAGTCGTCCATCACCTCACGCATGCTTCCTTCCCATGGGGATTCGCTGATATTCGGACGATACTTGTCAGGACCTCCATAATTGAAGTGTGCTTTGTGTGAGCCACTGAGAAAAGAGGTGGCACCTTGTCCTGATTTGACCTCCTCAAGTTCCCAAACGACGCGCGTCAATCCCGCAAAAATCTTTTCACCGGCGACCTGATACCGCATCGCGTTCGCCTGCTGCGGTGGCCGGACGACGTGGGGCAGACCGTTATCGCCACGTTCCGCTGTGCTCCACCCGGGAGGTCGGACAGTCGTGAAAGATCCTTCGCACCGAAATCCGTAACAGTCATCCATTACAAACGGATCTTCAGACAAAATCTCGTTTAAAATTCCAACAATTGCAGGATGGTCAAGCAGGTTCTGTAAGGCACCTTGATAACTCTGTCTGGCACCGGCATAGACCTCTGCTTTCATCTCTTCAATTTCCGACTCCGATAATACCGACGGTATCTGAATCCAACCCCGGAGATCGAAGAAAAACTTCTGTTCTGGGGTCATCAGGACTGGTGCGTCTATTGAGGTCTGGTTTGACATGATATTCTCCTTAAAAGTGGAAACATTACAACGCCTGTTTCAATCCAGGCAAGAAATAATTCTCGACGACGACCTCCCAACTCATGCGGGAAGCGATGTCGTATCCTTCTCGAATCATATCTTCTACATCGCGAGATTTGCGGGGCAGGCGTCCGAGGAGCTTTGCCGCAATATCCCTGCTATTCTCTACTTCAATCGCGTTCCTTTCTGTCAAGCCGATGTGGATTACGTCTTCTAATGAATTCGGTGGTATCTGAAGCTGTGTATAGTCGGCGATAACGACATTCGGCACCTCGCGCCCCTCAGTAGCACGGTGAATAAAACCACAGCACCCACAGACGTTACTCACAACACAGATTGCCCCGAAACTCAGTGGCTCCACCTGCGCAATCCCAAAAGGTTCATAAATTGACTGCCCAAATTCCGCGTCGCTCCCTTTACGGATATCCATGAACTCCATCTCTACGGGCATTCGCTTGCCACAAGCTTCCTGGCTCCATCCAAACTGATTGACGAAAACCACCTTAATTGCCTTAGACCGTAGATTGAAGGCAGAAACGCCGTTGTTTAATTCGACCTCCGCACCCACAAGATCTGGATAACCGATCTTGTGGTACACGGGCCAGCCATATTCGTATTCCATACCGTGAACACTTTCATAGGGACGTCCGGTCGCAATTTCTGTGGAAAGGATAAACAACACCGCCGTTTTATCGTTGGAGGCAAGCAGGGAATCGAGATGTGTTAGCACTTGTAAATCGCGCCATAAGCCTTTGCTTTTAACCAGACGTGTCACGTGTGTAAAAACGTAATCTGGACGATAATCAAGCAACGTAGCTGCATATTTCTGGAGCAGCGCTTTTGATCTTAACTTTTCTTGTAGGGTCACTTGAAAGGCAGGAATCCCGTTGTAAACGAGATTAATCGGAAAATCCTCAAACGGCTTTGCCAAAAATCGGAGTTCATCTACAACAAAGTCCCCAACTGCAAAGATAGTATCACAGAGATGTGCTTTGTCAATCAACGCATGTTTAAAATACCAAAACGGATCATCAAACACATCATGAACGGTTTGCCCTTGTGATTTTGCCTGCTCTAAAACGTTATAGAACCGGATATCGTGTCCGGGATGCCCTTCAACAATAGGACGGATTGTCGCTACTTCGTGTGCGTAAAAAACAGTTCGCATGTTTTGGGCACTGCTGTCACTCTGTCGTTCAATAAGCGTTTTGAGTGCGAGTGGCATCCCCATAAATTCATGAGAGATAATGAACACGGGTGTATCTGTTTCTTTGCCGATAAGGGATCGCAGCGCATGGTATGCGGGTTGGGCGAGGCGAACGTATTCCTCAAACTCCCATTCACTTTCGTAACGATTTGATTCGATGTGGAAGTGTTCGTAGAGTTGCCATTTGAATTGGGCAGTTAGTTCTTCGTTGATGCTTGATACATTCACCAAGATAACATCTGTGAGGATGGTAATTTTCTTATTTGTATCCTCAAATTGTCGCTGTCCGTAGACGATTTCAACCTGATAAGTCTGCTCAATCCCGCTAAGGGCATCGGCGTGTGGTGTGTCTTTTATTCCTTCGCTGGCGTGATACAGAACGGTATCCAATTCTCCCAAGTCTGCACCGGGAAAGAGTGGGCCGACGAGAAAGGTGCGCTCAATCGCTCCGTTGTAACTACGGGTTGTCAACAACCCTTCTAAAACCGCACCAATGCCTCCCATTTTTTGGATGGCTTCGTGTGTAACGTGAACAACAATACTCAATTTTTTACCTCACTCACTTATTTTTTATACGTATTCGTAAAATGACTCCAATATTAGAATATCTTAAAATTACCATACGAAAGGTAAAGGCGTCAAGATATTTTTCCCAACAAACGCTTGGACCACAAGTCTCATCGTTGCCATATCTGATGATGTTCGTCTCGACCAATTTGTAATTTTTTCGCTGTCGAGACATCGGCTTTTGCGCTTGACAATCTCGCCAAAAGAAACTATAATATATATTGAAAAGTGGCGCGAAAATTTTGTAATTCGCGCAAAACAACAGTCAAAATATTTTCAATGAATTTCTATGTTTTACACTTTTGGAGAAAAAATGTTAGATAATATCGGACACGTCGCTGGTGCCATCTGGCACTACCTTGAAAAAAATAAAGAAGCTACCGTCACGAAAATAACACGCGAAATCGGCGAAACTGAACGTTCAGTCCTCATGGGAGTCGGTTGGCTTGCGCGCGAAGGAAAATTAAATTTCAACCAACGCAAACAGGGCACCTACATCACACTAAAAGCAGAACAATCAGACATAGCAGCCGGATAGATTTCGGAAGGAGATCGGATTAAATGAAGCCACTTCGGCAATTAACAGTGGTGCCTACTCTGCCGCCGAATCTTGAACCTCTGCGTGAACTCGCCTTAAATCTGTGGTGGACTTGGGATCGTGAAGCCTTGGATCTCTTTCGCCATCTTGATGCAGGGTTGTGGGAAGAAACCTACCACAATCCTGTTGCAATGCTTGGACAGATTTCCCAAGAACAGTTGGATGCTGCGTCAAACAACAGCATGTTTCTTGCTCGCCTTGAGGTCATCCACAGAAAGTTCAAAGAATACCATAAAACATCTTCATGGTTTGAGACTAACCACAACGATGACACACTCCGTAACCTGAAAATTGCTTACTTTTCAATGGAATTTGGGTTGACGGAATGTATGCCGCTTTACTCCGGCGGCTTAGGCGTTTTAGCGGGTGACCATTTAAAATCTACGAGCTACTTAGGGCTGCCTTTTGTAGCAGTTGGTCTGCTCTATCAACACGGTTATTTCCGCCAGACGCTTACCGCGGACGGGTGGCAGATGGCAGATTATCCGGCGAACGACTTCTACAATATGCCCATCCAACCGGAGAAGCGCGCCGATGGAAGTCCTCTTTTAATAGAAGTTTCATACCCAGAAGGAACGGTTTTTGCCAAGGTCTGGCGTGCCCAAGTTGGACGCGTTCCTCTATATCTCCTTGACACCAACATCCCAGAAAATCAGAGCGAAGAACTACGGAACATCACTGATTACCTGTACGGTGGGGACGAACGCCTCCGTATCAAACAGGAAATTCTACTTGGGATCGGCGGGTATCGTGCCTTAGCCGAACTCGGTATTCAACCCACTGTTTGCCACATGAACGAAGGGCATGCAGCGTTCCTCGCGATTGAACGCATTCAGCAACTGATGCAGGAAACAGGAATCCGTTTTGAGGAAGCCTGCGAGGCTACGAAAGCAGGAAATATCTTCACAACACATACACCCGTTCCTGCTGGCATTGACTGGTTTCCACCTGATTTGGTGAACTATTACTTCAGCAACTACTACGACGAACTCGGTGTTTCTGCTGAAACTTTTCTCGGTCTCGGTAGAGCAAACCCAACTAACACCAACAGTGAATTCAGTCCCGCACTCCTCGCGCTTAGGTTATCCGCAATGCGCAATGGCGTAAGTCAATTGCACGGACAGGTTTCCCGTGACATGTGGAAAAATCTATGGCAAGGCATCCCCGTTCATGAAATACCTATTCAGGCAATCACTAACGGAATTCATACGCGTTCCTGGGTCTCCAACGATATGCAAGGACTTTTCGACAGGTACCTCGGACCGCACTGGATCGTTGAACTCACCAATCAAGAGGTTTGGACCCAGATCTCGCAAATCCCTGATCCTGAATTGTGGCGTATACACGAACGCCGGCGCGAACGCCTTATCACGTTTGCCCGCCAACGGCAAGAGCAGAAACAAGCACTCGGCGGTACGATTTTTAGTCGCACCCAAGAAACCGAGAACACAGCAATTAAAGTTCTCAATTCGGCTGCGTTAACGATCGGGTTTGCACGTCGATTTGCGACCTATAAGCGTGCAACCTTACTCTTCCAAGATGTCGATCGGCTTGATAAAATTCTCAATCATCCCGAACGCCCTGTCCAACTCATCTTTGCGGGGAAAGCGCATCCTCATGATTACGAGGGGAAATTGCTTATTCAGCGTATCGCACGCATCGCAGCAGAGCCACGTTTTTATCATAAAATCGTCTTCATCGAGAACTACGATATCTGTGTTGGACGTTATCTTGTCGAAGGCGTTGACGTCTGGTTAAACAACCCGCTTCGTCCGAATGAGGCAAGCGGTACAAGTGGCATGAAAGCGGCAGCAAACGGAGCCCTTAATCTCAGTGTTGCAGATGGCTGGTGGGCAGAGGCAAACCACTTAGGTGGCGGATGGACAATTGACACTGGACCTACTGCAGAGGATGCAAAATCTAATGATAAGACACATGCCAACGCCATTTACGAACTGCTTGAAAAAGAGATTGTCCCGCTCTTTTACCAGCGTAACCCTGTTGACGATGTGCCTTATGAATGGGTTGCACGTATGAAATCGGCAATGCAGAATCTCGCGCCTATATTCAACACCAAACGGATGGTGACGGAGTACGCAGAGCAGCTCTATTTTCCAACGCATCGGCGATGGCTAAAACTCAACGAAAACGCAGCTAAAAGTAGCATCGCCTTAGCTCACTGGAAAGAACATATTCGGGACCACTGGGGAAGCCTCTGGATCGAGGAAAAATCCTCTAATGGAAGGTCTGCTACGGTTCAAAACCTTGAACTGGGGGTCGGCGAATCCACAACAGTGCAGGCAGTTGTCCATACCGATGTTCTATTTCCGCACGAACTTGCCGTTCAAATCTACCACGGTGTGTTAGATGCCACTGGGGAAATACGCAATGGGAACGTTAGCCCGATGGAATATAAGAAAGACCTTGGCGGTGGTGCTTACCTCTTTGAAGGAACTCTTACCTTGAAAGAGACCGGATTGCACGGCTACACCGTGCGTGCTCTGCCTTATCATGAGGACCTGGAATCCCTCACTGAACTCGGTCTTGTAACGTGGGCTTAATCAAAACTGCTTTTATCAGTAAAAAAACGTAGGGCTATTTAGTTTTCGGTTCTTTGGCTATTTGGTCCAAAAGTCGCGAGCACAGCTTGCTCCTACAAGAAGGCGTTTGAGCAAAAAATCGGAATTATAGGCGAACTAAATTATCCTATAAAAATCTGTTTTGCGTTACAAAAAATCATTTTCAGCGTATAATTAGACAGAATACCTTCCAGTGTTTGAACGAACGAGACTTGGTAGGCAAGATTCCTCAATTTCGTTTCATGATAGAAATCATTTCCTTTAACTAACGAAAACTGGTTTTCCAATAACAGAAGAAAACCGCACAAAACAGCACACAGTATAAATATTAACATGGATAGAACAGCAGAAATCGCTCGCGAAACAGCAGAAACCCAAATCCAACTTCGTTTGAATCTCGACGGAACGGGCACCTCCTCCATCAATACAGGTGTTGGATTCCTCAATCACATGTTGGAACTTTTCGCTAAACACGGTTTCTTTGACTTGGAGATTGAAGCGAAAGGGGATCTACACGTAGACGCACACCACACTACTGAAGATGTCGGCATCTGTTTAGGGCAAGCTTTCCAAAAAGCAGTCCTCGACAAAGCAGGCATGCGCCGTTTCGGCAGCTTCACCGTCCCAATGTACGAATCCCTCGCTAAAGTCGACTTGGATGTCTGCGGACGACCCTATTTACACTATGAGGCACCGCTTCGGGAGGCAAAAGTGGGCGATTTCGATGTCGAACTTGCAGAAGAATTTTTTCACGGATTTGTGAACCACAGCGGCACAACGCTACACATCAACGTCCCTTATGGCACAAACCAACACCACATCATTGAAGCCATCTTCAAGGCAGTTGCGAAAGCTTTACACATCGCGACACGCCTCGATGCACACATCACAGGTGTGCTATCCACGAAAGGGAGTTTATAGCTCAGAACTCCCTCCTATAAAGACGCTATTATTTCATCGCAGCCTCGACCATCCAGAGAACTTCAGCGAGTCGAAGGTTTCATTCAACACCCAAGCACTTACAAAAATTTAGGAGTACGCTTATGAGTAATGGGAACGTTATCTCAGTGATTCTCGGAGGCGGCCGCGGCACACGCCTATTCCCACTCACCCGAGATCGCGCGAAACCCAGTGTCCCGATTGCAGGCAAATTTCGACTTGTAGACATACCTATTAGCAACTGCCTTCATTCCGGATTTGACCGCATCTTTGTCTTAACCCAGTTCAACTCTGTTTCATTGAATCGCCATATTGCCCAAGCGTACCGATTTGATAGTTACCGTCGCGGATTCGTCCAAATCCTTGCAGCACAACAGACCTTGATGGGCGAAGAGTGGTATCAGGGAACAGCAGATGCAGTCAAACATAACCAACCCTATATCCTCAACCCACGGTTCGCGGATGATTACGTTTTGATTCTCGCGGGTGACCATCTCTATCGGATGGACTATCGCAAGATGCTACAGGTCCACACCGAATCTAAAGCGGCGATCACTGTTTCCGTTATCCCAGTAAAAAAAGAGGATACAAGCGGACTCGGTATCCTTCAAGCAGATGCAGATGGACGTATTGTTAATTTTGTCGAGAAACCGCAAACCGAGGAAGAACTGCTGCCATTACGGGTTGAACCCGAAGTCTTTACCTCACGAGGCATCGAACCGGACGGCAGAGAATACATCGCCTCAATGGGTATTTACATTTTTAACAGCGAGGTCCTCCAAAACGCCTTGCAAGATGACGCAAATGTGGACTTTGGTCAGGATATTATTCCGAAGAGCATTCAGACGCTTCCCGTTTCCGCTTACTTTTTTGATGGCTATTGGGAGGATATCGGGACCATCCGCTCCTTCTACCATGCGAACATAGCACTCACCGACACCTCACCAGCGTTCAATTTCTACGATGAACAGTCACCAATCTATACCAACCGCCGCCATCTACCCAGCACAAAAGTTAATAGTAGCAGCGTTCGCTCCTCAATCCTCGCCGAGGGTTCTATTATCGACGATTCGGAACTCGACAGAACAATTGTCGGTATCCGAAGTATTATCTCTAATGGAAGTCGAATCTACCAGTCTGTACTCATGGGTGCTGACTACTATGAATCAGAGAACTCGCGAATGACGAATGGGCAGTCAGGTACCCCCAACATTGGCATCGGTCGAAATTGCTTGATTCAGAACGCAATTATTGACAAAAATGCGCGTATCGGCGATAATTCTATATTGGTCAATCGAGATGGCATTGATAACTATGATGGCGAAAACTACTACATTCGGGACGGCATTGTGATTGTTCCAAAGGATGCAACGATACCACCCGAAACCTCTGTCTAATTTACAGCCTCGATTTCATAATCGAACGCTGATATAAGAAGGAGAATTCCTAATGCACAGCAGGCTAACACTTCTAACCTTAACGCTCTTTGCTTTGATACTTTTCATAGCCCCCTATGCTACGGCACTCGACACAGACGGACTCGTCGGCGCATGGTTGTTTGATGAAGGCAAAGGGCAAACCGTTAAAGATTCCTCTGATAACGGACTGGATGGCGAAATTGCACAAGGAAAGCCAAAATGGGTCAATGGGAAATTTGATGGTGCTATGGAGTTTGGAGGTACGGATATGGTGACTGTCGATGACGACAACGCACTTGATCTTGCGGACTTCACGGTCGCTGCGTGGATAAATATTCCCAAAATTTCTGGCGCATGGCAGATTATTGCCACCAAAGAAAACCGAGGTCCTGTCGGTAGGAATTACGGACTCTTCGGTCATATTAACACCGGCGTTATCCACTACTCCTTCACAACAGGCGGCGGTTGGAAATCATTTGATGCGAAAACCGTTGTCACCGATGGCGAATGGCATCACGTTGCCGGCACTTATGATGGTTCAGACTTTAAACTCTACATTGACGGAGAAGTAGACGCAGAAGTGTCCCCAGGGACGGAACCTGATACCCACGATAACGTTTTCTTTATCGGTGGTTGCGACGTCGGAGGTTATTGGATGTCGGGAATTATTGATGAAGTTGTACTCTACGACAGATCTCTTAGCGAAGGAGAAATCAGCGAATTAATCGAAGATGGCATGGCGGTAGCGTTAGACGTGCAACCCGGTGGCAAGTTGGTAACAACATGGAGTCAAATTAAAGCACGAGCGACTCGGTAGATTCCAAAAAGCGTTAAGGAGAACGAACTCACATTATGTCTGAATTAAGGCAGCAACTACTCGTGCTACATCTACACACGCCTGATTTAAACAGTGGCGTTGTCGCTTGGGCAATGTATGATGGCACTGGGAAAAAACGTCATACCACAGGTGATAGCGATGCACCGCCCTATAACTCGGTTGTGGAAGCAATGCAAGATGGTTGGCGGGTGATTCAGTTTCCACAACAATTCCCTGCCTATCCCGGTATGGAATATCATACTTCATACCTCAGGTTTGAGTATATTCTTGAGAAATTGGAGAAAATCTAATGATTGATAAAGAGCATTTACTCAATACGGAACAGATAGCGAACTTCGTTGCGGATGGTTACCTTCGCTTCGACGCACTCATCCCGCGTGAATTGAATGAAGCGGCGCATGCCGAAATGGAAGCCGGCGTTATTGTGCGTGGACGCGGTGGCACAGTTTTAGACGAAGTCTGGGATGACGACTCTACTGTTGGGAAAATTTTCCGGCTACCAGAAGTGAAGGGTATCATCCACAGCCTCGTCGGCGAGAATCCGCTTTACGATCATCACGCCGTGCACATCGTACGTCCCCAAAATGAAATAGGACAAATTTGGCATGCCGATGCAATCATCGATCTGCGGATGCATTTTGACATCCAATTCTTCTATTTCTCGCACGACACACCGCGCGAAATGGGAGGAACAATGATTCTACCGGGAAGTCATTATCGTCGCGTTTGCGAAACGGACATCGCGCGTTACCAAAACTTCCTTGGGCAGCTGCCTGTCGTCTGTAAGGCGGGTACGCTTTTTGTCGTGCATCATGGAATGTGGCACTGTGCGCAACCCAATTTGACCGACCAGACGCGCTACATGTTCAAGCTTCGCCTCAATCCGACGGTACGTCAGTGTCAACTCTGGAACACAGACGACCTCGATACAGCATCTATCCACGGTATCTTAAGCAGAAATCACAGATGGTATGGCAACGATGTCCGACTTGAGATCGTCAATCGTATCAAGCAGTGGCGTTTCCTCATTGGCGATGATTCATTTGATGTTAGCTACTGGCTCTCACGACTCGAAAACATGCCAGAGAATACGCAAGAGGCAGCATAGCGTTTGAAAATAAAAAAGGCGCGGTTACAACCGCGCCTATAAGCAAGTGCCGAAAAGTCAAAGTCTTATCTATTTCTATTGGCTCTCCCTCTGTTCGCAGCTCTTCTTGCGCCAGCACGTCTCCTAACTTCCCGCATTATTTCCTGTCTTTCCTCCGGGGAAGCATTTTTAAGTTTCTCTGCCAAGTCCTTCTGGTTTATCCCTAATGCCGCAGCTTGCTCTTTCATCTCCATTTGTCTGCGCTTCTCAGCCTCCATCCGTTGTCTGGCATCGGCTTGGTTCCCCGTCGCGTCGTTATCTCCTTCTTTTCCGGATTCACCCCCACGTTCTTCGCCACCTTTGTTGCTCCGACTCGTCGTGAGAAACTGAATTGCCTCTGTTTTCAGCGTTATAGGCTTTCCGTCTTTTTCTAATATGACCTGTTTCGCCTGAATATCCTTTACAGTTATATCCCCCAATTTCTCCCCTATGGTAACAAAGTGATAGCGATTCGAGCGTTTCTCCAGTAGGGTCGCCTGTGCTATTACGCCATCGGCGTCAACAGCGGTCCCAACCAGACTGTAGGTGGGTTCGTTGTTCGGTGGTTTCCAACCCAACGGTCGAAAGAGATTGTTATCAATAATTACTTTATAGAACGCCGCATTTTCACCAAAATCAACCGATGCGCGGTTTTGACGTTGGCGAAATCTATTAGGTTGTGTCTCGGCTTGCTCCTTCATTTTTTCCATTTCCTGCATTTTCGCCGAGTCCATTTCTGATTTCTTGACCGAATTGGCTTCTGACTTTGCCGCAATAAAATCCGCTTTTGTTTTGTCCTGTGCGTGCAGCAGTATCCCAAAACCGAGGAGTAAGCAAACTACACACCCAATCCCCAGTTTCACAATGACACTGCGTTGATTATCAGCGATTCTCAATTTCATTTCGTTTCCTCTGTCGCGCTCACAAGCGAACTGCATAAACTTCTAATTCATAATTAAGACAATCTTTATTACAACAAGGTTCTCTTTAATTTTACCATACCCTCTACCGAATGTCAATTACACTCTGCACTATCGTTAAAAATAAGCACAAGTGATTTCCGTACAGCGATGTTACTTACCAAATAGCGTTGACTTTATAGAAAAAATACGGTAAACTTTATAGAAAGAAATCTGTTTAATTACGAAAAGAATACACCAAGGAATGAACCTATGAAATGCTATAGTTCGTATCAAAAACACATCGCATTTGTGTGCAGTTGTGTCTTTATTTTTATTTTAGCCAACGGACAGTCAGAGGCAGCGCGCCGTTCCCGTGTCGTATCAATAGCACTCTTTGCCTCCGGTATGAGTCTCCAATTCGGTAGCAACTTTCTCAAAGCCTCTGCCCAAGATCGGTATGATACCTATCTCAACGCCGCAATCCAAGCAGATATCCAGACGCACAAAGATGCTTTTTTGATTAGACGAAATGCTGGCACTATTATGTCCCGCGTCGGACTTGGATGTGTCGGACTTGCCGTGCTTCTCTCAATTTATAATCAAGCGAAGACACCGGAATTTGAGGAAGGCTCAACCGCCTCAGTGGACGAACTGAAAAACCAAGTCGATACCCCCAGAGCACGCTTGCACCGCATCGCAAATCGCTTCTCTGAAAATACAAGTCTGCTATTTCCTCGTACCACGTTTCAACTGCTCCCGCACTATGACTTCCAAACGCATCGTGCGAGTTTAAGGCTCCAGCACCATTTTTAGCTCTCATTTCGTAGATACAGGTTAGCGTGCTACGGAATTATGCAGTGATTTCGTTACAGTCTCTTTATAGGAGAAAATCAATGTCCTTCACCCGATTCTTATTGAATAGCAAGATTTTTCTGGTAAGTCTCTCAACGTGCTTTGCCTTTCTTTTCTTGAATGCTTGCACAAATACGGAAGATTTCGCGAATCCCCTTGACCCTGAGAATTTACGCACTGCTGGTGCACCAGACGGTCTCACGCTCTTTGCTGGAGATAAACAGGTACGGGTCACGTGGAACGATATAGGTCAGGAAGGTATTAAAGCCTATCGTATCTATAGACGCTCTACGGGTGGAACGGATACTGAATTTAAAAAAGTCGGTTCCGTTGACGCGCCCGCAAACGAATTCCTCGATACTCAAAACCTCGAAAATGACCGAAGCGACGCATCTGGACGCCCCCTTGCTTATGAATACCGAGTCACTTATGTAGATGTCAACGGTGTCGAAACACCAGATCCAATAAATCCGCCTACTGAGAATGAAGAACCGCGTCGTATCTGGAAAACAGCATTCGCAACACCGAGTGTCCCGCCTCCGGCACCTACTGTAACGCTCGGTGATCCGACCGATCTGACTATCAAACTTTTTTGGGAAGGTTACGAATTTCCCTATGATTTTTCTATTTTCCGCGTCTATGCCGCACTTGATCCCGGGGACGACACACCACTCCGGTTTGAACTGATTGCTGAACCGAAACGAGATAAACTTTACTACTTTGACCACGATTTTCAAAGTGATGGCACTCGAAAAGTTTATCGTATCGCTGGTGTTGACGAATTCGGAGCAGAGGCGATTACCGTGATTAGTGCAGCCGTACCAAATCTGCCGCCCGCACCGCCGAAAAACGTCCGCGTCCGTTACTTGCCCCGATCTTTCCTCAACACAAAATATGACGCACACATTTCATGGACCCCTAACACCGAACCAGATCTCGCCGGATACCAACTCTATACGAGAGACGCGTCAGGAAAGCTACTCCCGCGCCCTGCAGTTGGACGAAAAGATCGTAACTTCACAATCATCGGTGAAGACCCTAACCTCATCGGTCAGTCATTGGAATTCAAGAAGTACTACATCACTGCTTTTGACGATACTCCCGGACCCGATGGAGGGCGAGACGAAAGCGCGTTGGTAGAAGCAAAGTAAAAAAGGATAAATCTATGTCCGCTAAAAACAGAAAGCGTAATACACATTACTTCATTTATATGATTTGCGCCTTACTTCTCATTGGCACTGTATCGCCTCTTTCAGCGCAATTACCAGCAGTTTCGCACCTCAACACTATTCAGACAGCGGAGCCAATCGGTAAGGGTGGTTCCAGCACTACATTTGGGCTCCTTCAATACGCCAAGGTCGATTTGCTGCCAGATTTAAGTCAGAAGGTAGACATCGGAGGATTTGAAGAACTGCACCGCGTAACGTTTGAGATTGAAACTTTTCTTGTGCCAGTCAGATTCGCTTATGGATTAAGCGACGAACTCGACCTTATACTCGGTGGCACATTTTCGACTGGCGGTGTGCGGAAAGTTGTCCACGATTTCTACAGTAACAACGCTGAGAACGATGCAGACTCGAGTGCCAACCGCCGTGTCTATGACCAACCGCTGTTTGAAGGTATATTTGGACTCAAGTACAACATCAAACCGGATCGGAATGACAACTTCCCAAGCTTCTCTGTCGGTGGAGATGCCCAATTCGGCTTTACTGCCGATGACAGGCTCAACTCGGACAATGAATTCCTTGATCACAGCCCAGCTGACGGCTTTCCATTTGTAGGCGTTAATACCTATCTGGTAGGGACCCAAAGACTTGGTAGCCTTTTCAAACTCCACGCAGGTGTCGGTGTTTTCTTAACATCAAAATCCCTGAAAACAACGGACTTCTTTACCCTCAACTGGCAGGTAGGCACTGAAATCGCTATTTCAGATAACATGTGGCTGGTAGCCGACTTCTCGCGCGAACTTCCGTATGCAGGCGTGCATGTGACGAACCTCATCGGGATTACATTCCGCTATGAAATCTCAAATACACTTGCCTTCCAACTTGGATTCAACAGCCGACCTGGATTCCAGTTCAACCTCACCTTCGGTGGCGAGCAAGCACAATCACTTGAAGGCGAGAATTTGCTGTTTTAGGGAGACCATCAATGCGAGCAGTCGTTCAGCGCGTCAAATCCGCAAGTGTTAAAGTAGAAGGCGAACTCGTCTCTGAAATTGGGGCGGGGGTACTTATCTTCCTTGGCGTTGCCCACGAAGATACCGCAACGGAAATAGAATATATCGCCAACAAAGTCGCCAATCTCCGCATTTTTGAGGATGAAGAGGGGAAAATGAATCGTTCACTACTCGAAATGGGTGGGGCTGCGCTCGTTGTTTCACAATTTACACTCTATGGTGATTGCCGCAAAGGACGGAGACCGAGTTTCATTAAAGCCGCTCGTCCGGAATTAGCGAACGCACTTTATGAAGAGTTTATCACGGCGCTTGAACAACAGAATATTCCGACGCAAGGTGGCACCTTCCAAGCGATGATGGACGTGGAACTCGTCAATGACGGACCTGTCACCATTCTATTGGATAGCGACAAAAATTTTTGAACCCGTAAAGGAGAAGATTATGTCTCGCAAAATGCGCCTCGGCTTAGGTCAATTCAGCGAACTCAGCGAAGAACGGTTAAAGTTCATCAAACAGCTTGGAGTCGAAGATGTCTTGCTCAACACACCACAACTCCCCGGGACAGAACGCTGGGAATTTATGGACATTCTTCAGCTTCGCACAGAGGTAGAAAACGCTGGATTACGGTTAGCAGCACTTGAAAATACCCCTGTCTCCTTCTATGATGAAGCGATGCTGGGGTTATCCCGCCGCGACGAACAGATCGAGAATATGGCGACGACGATTCGTAACATCGGTAAGGCGGGTGTTGAAATCTTCGGGTATCACTGGATGCCGAACGAAGTTTGGCGTACCTCACGGACGACACCGAGTAGAGGTGGTGCTGCCGTCACGAGTTTTGATATGGAGCAGGTCAAGGACGCGCCACTAACGCACGGGCGCGTTTTTACTGAAGCGGAAATGTGGGAAAATTATGAGTATTATATGAACGCAATTCTACCTGTTGCCGAAGAGTCAGGGATCAAACTCGCGCTCCACCCAGATGACCCACCTGTTGAATCGCTTGCGGGTGTGCCACGCCTGTTCCGCAACTTTGAAGGGTTCAAACGTGGAATGGAAATCGCAGACAGTCCAATACACGGACTCGACTTCTGTGTCGGCTCATGGTCTGAAATGGGACCTGGTGTCACGGATGCAATCCGCTACTTCGGAGAACGCGACAAGATTTTCTACGTCCACTTCCGAGATGTAGAGGGACATGTCCCGAAATTTGCCGAATCCTTTGTAGACCAAGGCAATTGCGATATGTTTGAGGTAATGCGCACACTCAAAGAAGTAGGCTTCACAGGATTTATGATTACCGACCACGTTCCACACATTGTTGATGACACAGGCTGGGGACACCGCGGTCGCGCGTATGCTATCGGATACATGACAGCGTTTCTTGAAATCTTAACGGCGACATAGACATAGGTTATGAATGAAAACAAATACACAAGGAGGTACCACCATGTATAACAGACCTCCAACCATCGGCGAATATTTACTCAGAAAACTGGAAAGTTACGGTATCGAACACATCTTCGGTATCCCTGGTGATTATGTGCTGCGGTTCTATAACCTCATCGAAGAGAGTTCGATTCAACACGTCGGTATGACGCGTGAGGACGCAGCAGGCTACGCAGCGGATGCCTACGCACGTACAAAAGGTATGGGTGCCGTCTGTGTTACGTATTGTGTCGGTGGACTGTCAACGGTGAATGCTGTGGCGGGTGCCTATGCTGAAAAATCACCCGTTGTTGTAATTAGTGGCTCGCCAGGTATCAAAGAACGTGGGAAAGATGCTCTACTACACCATAAAGTCAGGGACTTCCACACACAGCAACGGATCTATGATGAGATAACCGTCGCAACAGCATTGCTCGATGAACCTTTTACCGCCTTCAACGAAATCGATCGGGTGCTTGATGCTGTGTATCGCTACAAACGTCCAGGATACATTGAACTCCCGCGCGATATGGTGGACGTCCGCGGCACACTCTATCAAGGTCCCTCAACCGGCGGACACGTCAGTGATCAGGAGACGTTGGAAGCGGCTGTTGACGACGCATGCGATTTTATTAATAAGAGCAAAAAACCTGTAATTCTGGCAGGCGTAGAACTCCACAGATTCGGTTATCAAGACAAATTGATTAAACTGGTGGAAGAAAAACGGATCCCGGTCGTGGCGACCCTCCTCGGCAAATCGGTGATACCGGAATCGCATCCGCTTTACTTGGGGATTTATGAAGGCGCAATGGGTAGAGATGAAGTCAGGCAATTTGTTGAAGATTCGGATTGTGTGATTATTCTCGGTGCTTTCATGACCGATGTAAACCTCGGAATTTACACAGCAAACCTTGATCGAGCACGCTCCATTTATGCTACTTCTGAAAGAATTGCTGTCCGTTACCGCACTTACGAAGATGTGATGTTTGACGACTTTATTGACAGTATCAATTCCTCAAAACTCCGAAAACGACGGAAACCTAACTTAGGCTGGGCTCTCCCAGATACCAAATCGTTTGCAGTTGAATCTAATGCTCCACTAACCGTTGGTCGCCTTTTCCAACATCTCAACGAATTCATTAGCGATGAATTGACGGTTATCGCCGATGTAGGTGACAGTCTCTTCGGTGCAGTGGAACTACGGATACATCAACACACCAATTTTATCAGTCCGGCTTACTACACCTCAATGGGTTTTGCAGTGCCAGCATCCGTCGGCGCACAATTTAGTATGCCAGACACTCGGTGTCTTGTTATCGTCGGAGATGGTGCATTCCAAATGACGGGCACCGAAATCTCAACAATCGTACGGCACGGATTCAATCCGATTATCCTTGTTTTAAACAACCACGGATATGGGACCGAGCGGCATCTTCTTGAAGGAACCTTTAATGATATCGGGTGTTGGAATTACAGCGGCATGCCGTCCCTCTTTGGGGCAGGACGCGGGTTCCACGTCCGAACCGAAGGCGAATTTGACGAAGCCATTAAAGAGGCTCTTGCAGAGACGCGACATTTTAGCCTGATTGAGGCAGAACTCGAAAAATTGGATACTTCACCAGCACTCGCTCGGTTAGCAGAACGGATGTCTGGTGCAATTTAGATTCTTTTATCAATAGAAAATAGGCAGGAAACCCAACATCTTTTCGTGATCCATCGTTTCAGGTGTTGGGTTTCGCTATGTTATAATTTCGGAAATGCGTCTTCAAAAAGCAGTAAGTACTTTGGAAGTTCAACAGCACTTGTTATTCCCACTCAACCCAACCTACACTGTGGGATACCGTATATCAAATTCACATCTTTTAACTGAAAACTGACAACCGAGAACTGATAACTATTACAGCGCAGCTATTTTCTCACGCAAGAAACCTGTACAAAAAGGCACCTGCTCTTCCGAGAGTCCGTGCAACACTACCGCACCATCATAACCGCTCTCCTTTAACAAGCCGAGATACTGATCGTAGTCCAGCAACCCTGTTCCAGCGGCAAGGTGTCCGGCTTGACCATCTCGATCTAAATCCTTCGCATGCGCAAGCGCAATATCATCACCAAGCAGCTGAAACGCTTCGTCAATAATTTCGCGCATCTTTGGTAGTTCACCCTTGTGAAAGATGTTCGCGCCATCCATACACACTTTTAGATACGGTGACTGCATCTCATCAAGCAAGCGACGTGCCTTCTGCGCCGAATCAATCACGTTTGCCACTTCAGGTTCAAAGGCGAGCGTCACCTCGTATTCTTCAGCTACTTCTAATGCCTGCCTCATAGACACAACCAAATCACGCCATGCTGCTGCGGAATTATTATCGGGATGTGCGCGCCACATGCTGTCCGGGTCACGTGAGCCGGTGCAGAGCGTAATTACCGATGTACCCATCGGAGCGCACTGCTCTGCTACAGAACGCAGCATGCGCAACCCAGCGTGCCGTTTCTCAACATCGGGATCAATCATGTTGTAGGTGCCACCAAGTCCTGAGATCGTGATCTGTCTATCATCCATCTCTTTACGCACCTCCGCAAGCGACAGTCCTGCAGGCACATGATATTGTAAATGACGGACATCGTGCCCTACAATAGCGTCCAGTGTTTTGCTGAGCGTTTCTCTCCGAATCGTCCCACCCATAAGTCCAACGTGCATAAGTCTCTCCTGTTAATTGGTGATTTGTCGTCCGTTCAGTCTGAAGAATCTCGGTGTAAGAACATAATGATTATAACACTATCTGCGCGATTAAGATACTACTTTTTGTCCAGATAGTTTCTGGACAATACAATCGCCAGAAGGAAAAAACCAAAAATAGGCTTCTGTAAATCTGCATATTTGCCCAGTGCAATATTTGCATAGTCGCCCCAGCAAAGAAGTACGAATCCGTGTTATTTCTTCGACGAAGCAGTCTTCTGTCAAAGATGTCTTACTCTCATGAAACCAATGCCTACCTGTGTTTCCTAATAATGATATTGAAAAATGTGATTATTCAATATAAAGACAATATGTTATTCAGGAAATTGGCATAAAAATTGCAGTCTTTACATTACTACTACAATGATATGCCATTTCACCGAAATGGCTAAGCAACTAAATTTATTTCATTAATCATAAAGGTATTCAATGATAGAAGATGACGCTCAGTTAGTTCAAAAAATTTTATTAGGCGACGATACGGCATTCAGCACCTTAATGCGAAAACACTACAAGAGCATTCATTCTTTTGTCTGGAAGAAGGTTAAAGATTTTCACTATGCTGAAGACATTACTCAAGAAGTATTCATCCAAGTATACAGAAAGCTCCCGACGTTAAAGGATCTGAACCAATTTGTCAGATGGCTTTATGCAATTGCACACCGACTCTGTATTAATTGGATCCAAAGAAATAAATCTCCAGAGACATCTTTGGATAACACATCGCAAGAGGAAATAGAGGAATATTCTTATGCATATTACATGTCAGAACAGTGCAAGATAGCATCCTCTGAGCACAATTCTGAAATCGTCAAGCAGGTTCTGGAAAAACTACCAGAAGGTGAACGCGTAGTAATGACGCTCTACTATCTCGGTGAAATGACTACGAAGGAGATTGGTGAGCGTTTAGGTATATCAGTCAACACGGTTACGAGTCGACTTCAGCGGGCACGAAAGCGTTTACAAAAGAAAAAGATTGGCAAAGAGATCAGCGAAACCATTGGCGTTGAGAATACCTAATGAATGACGTAAATTTTACGCAATGTATGCAAATTTTACGCATTATTCTTTATCGGCGCGCGATTTCTTTCGGTTGCACGGATACCCTTGTGAGTTCTGACCTATGCTAATTTTTCAACTTTTTCACACTATGCACGTTTTCCAAACTAAAATTGTGTCTTTAACACTAAACCGGTTTGCATTACATGTAGGACGAGCCACGGCAGCTGTGGTTTTTCCTATCATGAGTGTAATATCCACTCGTGTAATGCTATTATTCATCGGCTGCAGGGAGATTCTAAATACGTATTCCAGTTATGTGGTATTCATACTAATCGTTATTTATGGTCGAGTAGCCTCTGGGGACCTACAAGGAGGATAAACAAAATGAAGTATTTACTTGGTTATAGTGCATTTCTTTCTCTGATATTTGTCACAGTTGGATATACTGTGGCAGATCTTACTGATGATCTTGTCTTTTACTTTACATTCGACAATGTCGAAGGTAAGCGGATTCTTGATGAATCCGAAAACGGTCTGGATGCCGAAGTTATCGAAAATACCAAATTTGTCAAAGGCAAATATGGCGATGCAATTCAAATCACCGGTGAGACAGAAGATTGCGTGAATATCCCCGCCACTGATGCACTGAAAATCAGCGATGCAATCACGATGATGGCATGGGTGTATCATGAAGATTGGACGGGGAGTTCTTCCCAATGGTTTGATAAAGGGTGTTATTCTGAGACACTTGAATCTTACGGCATGGCGGTCTTTGGTAAAAAGCATTTTCCCGAACTTGCGGCTATTGAGAATGGCTCAGGGATCTCGATAATTTTGGCGAATGATACCGTGACGAATATAAATATGCTTCCTAATATAATGGAAAATAGAACATGGTATCACATCGTTGGAACTTATGACGATAAAGCCACGAAAATCTACCTTGATGGAGAAGTAATTCTTGAGTCCCAATCAGGATTCGAGTTTTCTGGCACCAACGACTTGGATATTCGAATTGGGTGTGCTAAAGGTAAACCCGAGTATGCATTTGAAGATGGTTTTATTGACGAGGTCGGGATCTGGAGTCGTGCCCTCAGCGAAAAGGAAATCGGTAATGCCATGCGAGGTCCCTTGTTCTCTGTTTCCCCAAAAGATAAGGTTGCTACAATGTGGGGAGATATTAAGTCTCAACGATAGAGATTCAAGCAGGAGCGTAGTATTTACGCCTCCGGGTAGCCGAGAGGATAAATTGCTAAAGCCCTGGAGACACGAGAAAACCCTCTGATGCATTTTAGATACCTCCGCCGCTGGAACCTGATATCCATTGAAACAAGGACTCAAAATTTAGTTTCCTTTCATTTTTTTCACATTATGCACGTTTTTTACTCCCAAGTTGTGTCTTTAATTAATAGTTGAATGGTAACGAATCTGTCTATATTTATTTAAACGATATGGATAGAAACTAAATGCCCTGAAGGGTTCATAGTGTTGCTAATATCCTTATTTATCAATTGAATACCGGTAAAGTGGTTCTTTTATTTCCCAAGAAAAAGAAAAGAGTAGATAGGAGCATGGGTATTGAAATACGTTCAAGGAACTGGAAAAGGCGTGAAGATAGCGGTTGTAGATAGCGGCGTATCACCAGAGCATCCGTATGTATCAAATGTAGTTGGGGGTGTTGGGATAGGTTTTGATGCCCATGGAGATGTCGTTTATAACGAAGACGATTACCTTCCTGAAACCCTTTGGTCTCACGGTCAGGTCTGTGCTGGATTAATTAGTCATCTATGCATTATTCTACCGGTGGCTCTATAACAACCCCCATAAATAGTACCGTCTTTGTCTCGTTATCACGAATCGCGAAGAAAAACGGGCGGTCAGCAATAAATTGGGGTGGCGGTGGTGGGACACTGGTTGCGACAACCTCAACACTGGTAACTGCAGCGGCTTCAGTGCCTTCTTCGTTAACTTCAACGAAGATTTTATGAAGGACGTCTTGGATATACAAATTGCCATCTAAAGTTTCTAAAGATGCCATACGACTGAAATCTGCTCGACTTGTGTCAAACGCGATGTCCATGCCGAGTGCTTTCAATGTGTCGTTAAGCCCTTTTTCATATTCCAGTTTAAATTTGGGAACCTTGAGCAATACTTCTCGTTCTCCAAACTGCGATATCCAATTCTCCCAACTCTCGGCATTCAAATTCTCTAAAAAACCGTCAAGATCCGACTCGCGACCGGGGAGAAAGATATACATACTCACCCGACCATCACCATAAGGTAGACCAATCCCCTGAAAATTTTCTTCACGGTTTTCGTAGTACGGATAAACATCCGTCCTTGACATCATCGGCACCTGCTTTTCACCACCGGTTGCGAGATGAAAGACGCCGTCCTGCGTCCTTGCCGGATCAAATTCTGTTTGCCACGTCCCTTTGAAATAGATCGCATTAATCAGGAATAATACTGTGGCAGGATCAATTTCATTACCAACGATTCTTTGAATTTTGCCATTGGTACTGGTATCTACCCACGCATTGATTGTTTTCGAGGCACCCGGATCCCCAAAATCAAGTGTTGAAATCTCTGCACCGAAAAATTGAGTGTTTCGTTGCAGGAAATCTTGTTTGAACGGAATACCTTGGCGTGCCCAAAGAGAGTTGGCAATCGTGAGTGTTACTTTCGGATCTGATGTCAGGAGCATATGATGCAATCCCGCATAGCCAGCATTAATCGATTCAGGACTTAATCCTTGTAGCCGCAACGTGCTAACCATTGCCTGTTCCGTCTCACCTGCTGCACCATTCAGCGTCATTGCCAACGCAATAGAAACACTGAACGGCGAAATAAAAATATTCTTATCTGATTCAGTTATACGGATTTCGTTAAACAGGTTAAAACCAAATTTCGTATTTGCCGAGGCGACGCTGTTATCAACAGGTCCAACCTCGGACTCGTCTGGAGTCATCTCGTGGAGGATAGATTCAAACTGATTACATCCGGTAAAGATCAGTAAAACTATCCCCATCAAGCCAAGAAAAGTCTGTGTAATTGTCTGTTCCCTATGCATTTATTTCCTTCCTCTCAAAAGATCGTTACGCCCTTAGGAAAGGTGAACAACAGCGTCACCACATTTGTAATCATACAGTTTATTTATACATCTGATTTAGTGCAGATAATTATACTTGAATCTGAGACATTGGTCAAACTATAGTGAATTTTGGAAATAACTTGCTACCACAATATCCTCACTTGACCTTTTAAGGTGTTCGTGATACCATATTCTCCATTCAGCAGTGGTGGAGGTCTCGTGTTTGATGAACCCGGAAGCAATTATTGCTAAAATATGTGATGCTATTGATCTGATTATCGAAAGTAGTAAATCGTACAAGGGGTTGTTTCCCTCGATTCTGCATTCGCAAACCGGTGAAATGCTAATGGAGAAACCGCCCAAGATTCCGGGACAACGGGACGGTGATCGGGCACATCTCGGTTCTAACTTGATTCACGATGAGCCGTTACTCGCCACGATGAATACACTCGCTGATACACAATCAAAACCGGAATATGCCGAAGCCGTAGATCGCTATTTAGCGTGCTTTGCCCAGAATTGCACGCAGACAACGACAGGGCTATTTCCTTGGGGTGAGCACTCGTTTTGGGATCTCATTGAGGAACGTGTCGGATGTTCACGGGATCCTAAAGGTGGAGCCGCAATTCACGACCACCTGCGCTTCGCGCCACTCTGGCTCTGGCAAAAATTGAATACGTTTAACCCTGACTGTGTGCAAAATTTTGCCGATGGATTGGATTATCATTGGACAGCGGGCGACGGGTTTGAATACATCCGCCATGCAAACATTGACACGAAGGCACATCTTGCTCGCGGTGCCCGTGCGTGTGATTTTCCGCGTCATTCGGGGTTTTACATTTTTGATTTGGCATTCGCGTATACGCAGAACCAACGTCCCGAAATCCATCAACAGATTCAGAGATTTACCGACTACTGGTGGGAGAAACGGGATACGCGTGGACTGTTGCGCATCGAAAGCCGTTCACCGATAGAAGCCGAACGTTTTTTTGAGAAGAACGCTCCTACACAGACGCTCTCACTGGGAATTAGCCTACTTGAATCCGCAGCGTTGCTGGAATCACTTCTACCCGAATTGGCGAACCAGATGCGGCAATACGGTCTGGTCTATATTGACGGTTTCCTCGCTGCACCACACAACCTTGACACTCGCGAATTCGTCGGTTTATGTGAGTGCGAGACGAATCGAGTTGTCGAGCGCATGTCGGTTTGGGGGAGTGTCTATGGTGCAGGGACGGCGTGTGGTCCCGCAGCGCTCTGCCTCGGTGGATGGCGATTGACGCAGAATGAGAGATTAATGGAATGGGCGCGCGCCGTTGGCAATACCTATCTCGACGAGAAATTTCCAGTTGACCGTGTTCACACGGAAGGGTTCAAGATTCCTGCATCTGACGCAGGTCTTGCGCTTGAGTTGTTTGCCGATCTCTACGATATTACCAGTGAATCGGTGTGGTTGGAAGGTAGCACTCAACTTGCGGAGATAGTGCTGGACATCTATTTTCCTGAAACACTTCCGTTCGGAGCATCCGGGATTGATTGGTATGAATCGCAGATGGGACCAGCATTTTTGATTCACGGTTTGGCACGCGTGGCACTACATCAAACAACACCGTATAGCTGCCCCCTCGCGCCCAACTATACTGCACGATAAGCGCAATAAATTAATATATTTCCTTGGCAGAAGGTTTCTGCCGTAAAAAAAATGGAAGGAAAATTATGGCAAGAGTACCGATTGGTTTAGAACTGTTTTCTGTCCGAAATGAGTTGGCTGAGGACGTCCGCGGCACGATAAAAGCGGTCGCCGAGATGGGATATGAAGGCGTTGAATTTGCGGGTCCACCACAACATTCAGCACAAGAACTGAAAGGCTTGCTGGACGAATTCGGTTTAGTGTGTTGCGGTTGGCACACGCCTTTTAATCTCGTCCAAGAAGACACTATCGACGAAACGATTGCGTTCAACAAAGTCTTGGAAAATCCTTACGTTATCGTCCCGGGTATTCCAGGTGAGCTACGTCAATCGCGGGCGGACTGGCTAAAGTTAGCGGACATTTTCAATGGAATCGCTGATAAACTCGCAGCACACGGTATGGTGACGGGTTATCACAATCACCACGTCGAATTTACACCCCTTGATGGCGAACTGCCGTGGGACACCTTCTTCGGTAACACAAACGAAGGTGTTGTGATGCAACTGGATATGGGCAATGCGCTCTCTGGTGGTGCCGATCTCGTCGGTATTCTGGAGAGATACCCGGGACGCGCTGGCACCGTCCATCTCAAACCTTATACCGAATCGCTGGGCGAAGTAGATAGACACGCCGGTTTCCGCCCTGTTATTGGTGAGGATAGTGTGCAGTGGGATGAGATCTTCCGGGTCTGTGAAACAACTGGTGGCACGAAATGGTATATTGTTGAGTATGAAAGTGATGCCTTTCCGCCGCTTGAGGCTGTTGAGCGCTGCCTGAGCGCGCTGAAGGCAATGGGTAAATAACTCAGCTTGAAATGGAGCAGATTTATGAGAACTTATTGTGCAAGCACCCTTCCATTCTCGGCTTTTTCTTTGACTGAGTTTGTAGGTGGGTTACCTGAAAGTGGTGTGTCCGCTATTGAACTCGCGCAAGTTCATTATTCGGACGTGGAAGCCGAGACGATCACTACCCTTCGAGAAGAAACTGGACTCCATTTCATATCTATGCTGAGTACGATGGCGGTTGACGCGCCAGATGGGCTTGAAACGTTAATCTCGATACTCGATACCGCCCAAAGACTTTCTATTTCAACAATCAGCATCGCGAGTGGTGGAAATGAAACCGCCACCCCTCGCGAGATTGAGACGATTATTGATCATCTCAAAACGGTCACTGCAGAAGCAGAGGCTCGTAATTTGACGCTCATGCTCTATGCGCACGAAGGGAGCTTGGCTTACAACCTCGAACGCACGCAACAAATCCTCAATGCGATCCCTTTCGACAATCTTGGTTTTTACTACAGTCCGTACCATTTTCATCGTGCCGGAGACGATCCAGTTGTTGCCTTGCGAACCTTGTCAGAACGGCTAACCAGCGTCTACTTCAACTGTGGTGTCGATTCGAGGACGGGCAGTGAGCCATTTTGGGCACCAGAGATGGATTTTCCCGCTATCTGTCAGGAAATAGAACGCGTCGGTTACACTGGGTCAATTATGCTCATCTATTTAGGGTTGCAAGCGGAAACGCCACAGCCGATCATTGAAGGTGTCTCAAACGCGCTTACCAAGTTAGAAAGTTATTTTTGATAGGATTTTATTGCGGAAATCTGCCGATGCTCGCCGGGCTTCCTTCTATAGAACGCAGCTTTCTCAACTCGCACCTCACCGCAGTGTTTAAATAATTCCAAAATCTACTATAAATGAACGTTATTTAAGTCGAGGTGCGCTTCACAACGCCTACTCTGTAGTTTCGCAAAACGCAACATCAACGCGTAGTATATTTTTCAATTTTCTTAGGGCATTTCTATAATCATTCCGGCTCTTAGAAAATCTCTTCAAGAATTGCCTCAAACCCTTTTTAGAGACATCTGCTACGTGTTTCCCTCCACAATCAAGGTTATTCTACGACGGAATCCAATAACCGAAGCACAACTCCTAAAAAATTCAGATTTCTTTCACTTTTTTTCACAAAATGCACGTTTTTCACTCCAGAACGCGTCTTAAAAAAATACAATCGAACGGTAGAACAATCATTTCGCATTGTTCGTTTCCTGTAACATCGCATTTGGTATACTCTTCAAAATCAGCAGATACCCGAGTCTGTCTCATCCCAGCATCAGCAGATTTCGCAAAAACTGCACCGAGTCTCCTCCGCGAAGTTAAGGACATCCAGTATATCTATATTCCTTTTTTGATCATGGGGCATTCCAATGATAGAAGAAGATGTTCAACTCATCCACAGGGTTTTGTCAGGTGATGATGAAGCATTCACCGCATTAGTCCAAAAATATCAAAAAAGTGTTCATGCACTTGCATGGCGAAGGGTTGGCGATTTTCATTACGCTGAAGAGATTACACAAGATACCTTCCTGCGTGCCTATGAAAAACTCCATACACTCAAGAATCCTAACCAATTTGCCGGATGGCTGTATGTCATCACAAATCGACTATGCATCAGCTGGATTCGCAAGAAAAAGCCCACAATGCAATCGCTGGGGAGCACACGTATGGATATAATAGAAACAGTCTCTTATGCACACTATTTATCTGAGCATCGCGAGACACTGCGCACCGAGCAGCGCTATGCAATCGTCAAAAAACTTCTCAATAAACTCCCGGAGAGTGAACGCACCGTCATGACGCTCTACTATCTCGGTGAAATGACGACAAAGGAGATCGGCAGATTTTTGGGGGTGTCGGTACACACGATTACGAGTCGACTTCAGCGGGCACGAAAGCGTTTACAACAGGAGGAAGATCTCTTGATTCAAGAGGTCCTTGGGAGTGTCCAACTCTCCCCGAATCTCACCCGTAGCATCGCAGAGAAAGTCGCAGATATAAAACCAATAACGCAACCGACAGGAAAACCCGTACTACCGTGGGTTGCTTTGGGCACTGCTATAGTCATGATTGCCTTACTTCTCGGTACAAGTAATCAATATTTAACTCAATTCCAGAAACCCTATAGCTTTGAAGCACAATCCGAACCCACGATCATAATCATCAATGCCCCCGTCGTCCTGGAAACCGACGCAAAACCCGCTATACGCAATCAAGTCGGACGTGCTGATGTTCCTAACAAAACCAGCGGTGCCGGCTTACAAATCTCTGAGACCGACGCAGCATCCAATGCCCTGGGACCTCCAGAGAATGTTGAGACTTGGATGCCAGACGAGAACCTACGCGAGGCTGTGCGAGAAGCACTAAATTTGGATTCAGACGAGATACTTACACAAGCACACATGCTTCAACTAACAGACTTCGCGCAGGGTCGTAGACGCGGCATCTCAGACCTTAGAGGGTTAGAATACGCCAGAAATCTACGTGTTTTGTCCATACATGGTAACTTAATTGAAAATCTAACACCGCTGGCAAACTTAACCCAACTACAATATTTGAACTTAGGCGGTTGCCGAATCAAGGATGTGTCCCCATTGGCGAACTTAGCCGCCTTAGAAACTTTAAGCTTATTTGAGAATGATATTACCGATGCTACACCCTTATTAAATCTGGCGAGTTTGAAGGAATTGTCAATACTTCGCAATCCGATCTTAGATTACACATCCCTCCTTAATTTGCCAAAGATAGAAGACATGGACTGGCAAAATACATGTGCCGTGCCGAAACCGGCTGTTTCGTTTCGTGAGCGTATCGCTTCGCGCACATTCCCATCCATTTTTGGGGCATGGTCAGAAATTCTAAATCTCTCTATCCCGTCAGAAGCAAGATTAGACGGGCATGTCGTATCGGAATTAGCGCATTACGATCTGTTTTTCTGTTGTACGATGTTTGGACTCAGTTGGGCTAAAACACCTCAAGGTTGGAAGTTAAGTGGCGATGTAGAACGTGCCGATCGGATGCGCAACGAATTGCTTTCACAAAATCCGAGCAGCGTCCTCTTGATGCCAATCGGATATTTCACCGAACGCTCAGACGCATATCCTTTAGATTTCCATGGGTGGTTGCGCGACGCTAAAGGGAATCCTCGTGTAAACATAGGGATTAATTTTGAAGATATACCTGAAGGTGAAATCTTTGATTTCTGCCTTGATTTCACATTACCTGAAGTACAGGATATTGTCGTCCAGAAAGCAGTCGCAACCGCACAGAGCGGTATTTATGATGGTATTATGCTCGGTCATTGGAACGAAGTCCCCAGACTTGATAACTATCGGACGATAGAAGAAGAACATCTCGCAAGAGATGCCATACTCCAACGCATCCGAGCAGAAGTCGGAGATGATTTTCTGATAATAGTCAGTACCAATTGGGAAGAAATTCCGAGATGGGCACCTTACGTTAATGGTGCTTTTATGACATTACCGCACCATCGTACTCAGGAAGAAGGTTATACTCGTGAAGATATTAGACGCATTGAAGATTTACTCAAATGGGCAGAATCAAATTTTCGCGAACCAAGGATTAATGGATTAGAGGGTTGGGGTATTAGCACACAACCTCCTGACAGCCCAGAGAACCTGAAGTGGATGCGTCTATTTTCAACAATAAGCCTAATACACTCTGATGGCTATGTCTTGTACAATATCGGGGTTAATCACCACCATTACTGGTACGACTTCTGGAGTGCTGACCTCGGTCAACCTATCGGTGAAACGGGGCAACCCTATGAAGATAGTGCCGGTCTTTTCATCCGCGAGTTCACCAACGGCTGGGCAGTCTACAATCGTAGCGGAAAAATAGGCAGCATCCAGTTGCCAGAACCAGCGATAGGTATCCACAGCAATGTCAGAAGCACGATACATCACCTTCATGATTTAGACGGTGAAATCTACCTGAAATAGATAGGCGCATCTGCTGATCTAAACGCTGACAGCACCGTCAACGTCCTTGACCTCGTCGCCGTCGCAAATGCTTTTGAGTAGTGGAAAATCTCAACACCTTTCGGCATGGGATCCCATGCTTTAGTTAACAAGAACCCTATATCTGAAAATAAGATTCGGACTTCAAGCCAGAATTTTTAAAAGAACTCTCCCAACAGTCGGAATCTGTTTTTTAGTACGAGCCTAGTTATTACGGTGGAATGGACAGAGATTGGAGAGAGACATACGGAGGTAAAGTTATGAAAAATTTCTGTGCAAAATGTGTCTATATCCTGATATTGCAGTTCGTTTTAGTTGCTGCTGGGTCGGCTAACACTTTGACGGTCGATGAAGCGGGGAATGTCCTCGCGGAGACGGATCGTTATTTGGCACGCTTTGAAAATGGTGTGCTAACCGACTTTCACAACAAACTTACCAACGAAACCTATACACAAGGCGCAAGTGAGGCACTCACACGGCTTAAAGCAGGTCGGAATCTAATAACACACAACATCACACCAGAGATAAAAAGACTTTCACCCCTTGAATGCCAACTCATCTATCAAGATAGCTGGAGTGTTCCGCATAACAATGAGGTGATGCTCCATCTTTTTATTCATATAGATACGGACACCGGAGATCTGCTCATTCGTCAAGCAGGTTTCTCAGAAACAGGTGGTATCGAGCGGATTATGTGGGGGTTTGCGAACCTCTCAGAGACAGCCGTAGATGTCATCGCACCTGTCACCGGAGGGCAAATCATTGTCAATCCTGATAGATACCACTATCCGCGTAAGTGGGAAACCCCGCTTGCCATCCTTCAGGGACAACGTGGTGGTATTTTCGTCCATTCTGATGATAGACAATTTCGGTTCAAATCACTCGAATATGAATCCGAAGGCGGTAATGATTTCGCACTCAACTTTTGGGAGGTGCCCCACGCACCTTTTGAGCAGGTGAAACAGATCACAACCGCTACATGGCGATTGAACGCCTATCAAGGTAACTGGCAAGTACCAGCACTTCTGTATAGGCAATGGATGCACGAGGCATTGCAGCCGTCTGATCGCGTAAAGATGCCCGCATGGGTCAATGATATTGAAGTAGTCATCTACCACTCAAACATAGACCTCAACATCTTAGCACCGCTCAGCCGACTCGTGGATCCTGAAAAAACCTTGATATTCCTGCACGAATGGAGACATGGTGGACACGATAACGATTTGCCGAATTATACACCCGATGCGATAAAACCTGAATTCGCTGACTTCGTCAAGGAGGCACACCGCTACGGATTCAAGATTATGGCACACGTGAATATGATTGGGGTTTCAGAGTATCACCCTCTTTATGCGAAATTTGAGAAATATCAAGTCCGAGACCCGTACACGGGTAAAAAAACCGGTTGGTATTGGGAAATCCGCCATACGAACCTGGGCAGTCATGCTACGATTAATCCAGCTTCATCTGAATATAGAAAGATGTTTGTGAGTACATTAAAAGATTTGTGGGAACGCTACCGAGTGGATGCCTTTTATCTCGATATTAGCTCGCCTATTTATAATGATAAGAATGGACTTATTGATGGGTTAACGTATGCAGAGGGTAATATCTTGCTCCATCAAGAAATCAGAGAGGCTATACCCGGAATCGTTCTGGGTGGTGAAGGTCTGAATGATGTCACTTTTATACACGAAAGTTTCGCAAAACGCTTTCGGATTCCAGCAACAGAGATCCCGCATCCGATCAGTTCCTTTCTGTTTTCGCCCTATACAATATCCTATGGACGTGCTATACCCAATCCGGATCGTCGCGCAGCTGAATACCAAGAATTTCTCCATGAATATGCGGTCTGGGATATTTTACTCACCATTCGTATTATCGGCGCAGAGGATTTGGAAAAGCAACACCGACCTGTAACTTTTGAGTTATTTGAACTCGCACAAGAACAGAAAAAGTGGATACTGGGGGACGTTAACAATGATGGCATTGTCAACATTCTCGACCTTACATTCGTCGCACAACACATCGGGGTGCCGGATCCACTGATCAACCTCAAAGCAGATGTTAACGGTGATGGGGTCGTCGATATTCTTGATCTCACACTCGTCGCGCGGCAAATGGGTTGATTTTAATAAAAACAAAATAGGGAGATAAATTTATGAGGAATATCCAAACCAAATGTGTTTATATCTTGATACTACAGTTTGTTTTCGTTGCCGTTGCGTTGTCGAACACTTTGACAGTTGATGAAGCGGGGAATGTCCTCGCAGAAACGGATCGCTATGTGGCACGCTTTGAAAATGGTGTGCTCGTTGGCTTCCAAAACAAACTCACCAACGAAACCTATACGCAAGGCAATAGCGAAGCAATCACACGGGTAAAAGTAGATCGAAGTCTAATAACGCACAATACCACGCCAGAGATAAAAAGACTTTCACCCCTTGAATGCCAACTGAACTATCAGGATACCTGGGGTTTTACGAAAGTGACGCTCTATCTGTTTATCGGTATAGACGCAGAAACCAGTGATCTTCTGATTCGGCAAATAGGGTTTTCAAATACAGGTGGCATTGAACGGATTATGTGGGGGTTCGCAAATCTCTCAGAGGCAGCCGTAGATGTCATCGCACCTGTCACAGGCGGTCAAATCCTTGTGAACTCAGACAGATACCACTATCCGCGTAAATGGGAAACTCCACTGGTTATCCTTCAAGGACAACGCGGTGGTGTTTTCGTCCACTCTGACGATACCCAATTCCGATTCAAATCACTCGAATATGAATCCGAAGGCGGTGACGATTTCGCACTCAACTTTTGGGAGGTGCCCCACGCACCTTTTGAATCGGTGAAACAGATCACGACTGCGACATGGCGATTGAATGCCTATCAAGGCGATTGGCAAGTCCCAGCACTCGCGTATAGACAATGGATGCATGAGGCACTACAACCTGTCGATCGCACCGAAATGCCCGCATGGGTGAGTGACATTGACTTAATCATATTCCATTCTGTTATAGACGTTGGGATACTGCCAAAACTAAACCAACTTATAAATGCTGAAAAAACTTTAATACACGTGCATCAATGGAGATATGGCGGACACGACCAGGATTTACCGAATTATGCGTCAGATGCAGTGAAACCAGAATTCCCCGTTTTCGTTGAGGAAGCACATCGCTACGGCTTCAAAGTGATGGCACACGTAAATATGCTTGGGATTTCACCTTATCATTCGCTTTACGCGGAGTTTGAGAAATATCAAGTTCGCGAACCAGGAACAGGTCATAAAATGGGATGGTCCTGGGATCATCCGCCAACTGATCCAGATCGACATGCTTTTATCAATCCTGCCTCACGTTCATTTAGAAAGTTGCTCATTGAAACATTTAAAGGTGTGCGAGATATTTATAAAGTAGATGCCTTTCATCTTGATATTAGTAATCTTATCATAAACGATAATAATGGATTGATTGATGGATTAACGATGGCCGAAGGTAATATCTTACTTCACCAAGAATTGAGGGCAGCCATGCCTAATATCGTTCTTGGGGGAGAAGGTTTAAATGAAGTTACCTTTCTGCATGAAAGTTTTGCACAACGCTTTCAGATTCCGTCAACAGCGCGACCTCATCCAATAAGCACCTTTTTGTTTTCACCTTATACAAAATCTTATGGACGTTATATTCCGAATCCTGAGCATCACCCTGAAGAATACCAGGAATATCTCAATGAATATGAAGTGTGGGACATTGTACAAACGATTCGTATCTATGAGGTTTCAGATTTAGAACCTGATCGTGTTGAAACTCATCGATTACTGGAACTCGCACGGGAACGGCAAAATTGGAGATTCGGAGACGTAAACAGTGATGGTGTCGTCAACATCCTTGACCTGACATTCGTCGCACGACATATTGGGGAGAGCAATCCTGAAGCTGATATTAATCGAGATGGTATCGTCGACATTCTGGATCTCACGCTCGTCGCACAACATATTGGCTAATTTAGGAGATGAAGTTATGAGAAGTTTCTGGAGCAAATGGGTCTGTATCGTGATATTAGAGTTTGTTTTAGTGGCTGTTGGGTTGTCAAACACTTTGACGCTTGGAGAACAAGGTGAAGTGTTTGCGGAAACGGATCGTTATCAGGTTCGCTTTAAAGATGGCGTGCTGATACACTTTCACAACAAACTCACCAACGAGACGTATACACTACCTCCGCAAGACGATTTAAATGAGCAAAGTGGTATCTCAATACAATATAACGAAGGAGGATATGGAAAGTATATTCACATAGATGACCATTGGGAAGTAGTAGAATCGAAAAGGTTGACACCGCTGAGTGTAGAAGTTGCGTATTATTCTGATTATAGAGTAGATAAAACGGTTTGGCTCCGCATCAGTATAGATGCCGATACAGGGGATCTCGTTATTCAACAGCACGGCACTTCAGAGCGTGTTGTAAGCATTATGTGGGGATGCGGATACCTCGATAGCCAGCAACTCGATGTCATAGTCCCCGGCAATTGTGGTGAGATCATTGATGCCGCCACTGAGACCAACAATAGAGGTTATGAGTATCCAGAAAGATGGGAAGCACAACTTGCCATCCTCCAGGGTGGAGACGGCGGGTTTTTTGTGCGCAGCACGGATACATCTTTTCGGTTTAAAAGCGTCGGTTATAGGCGAACTGCCGAACATTTTGGCATGCGTTTTCAAACGGACAATTTCGCACCCTTCGGCGAAAAGAATGAGATTACATCTGTTGAGTGGCGGTTGAATGCATACCGAGGTGATTGGCAAGTGCCCGCCCGCATTTACCGAGACTGGATGGAAAATGCCTTCCAACCGACGCAACCCCCCGCATGGGTCAAAGAACTTGAATTGGTTGTTTACCTGAATTTGAGAATGGATATTTTACCGGAATTAGCAGCACATGTAAATCCGTCAACGACCTTGATATATTTACTGGGTTGGCAAAGGCCAGAGAAGGCGAATTTTCCTACACCCAGCCCCGAGTTTGGTGACTTTCTCAAGATGGCACATGCCTATGGATTTCGAGTCATGCCTTATACAAATGTTGTCTCGATTTCGCCAGATGATCCACTCTATCCAGAGTTTGAGAAATATCAACTTCGACATCCATTCAGAGGACACAAACTTGGTTATAGATGGGACGATCCGTCATACCCTGACTCTGTGGCTTATATCAATCCAGCGTCAAAAGCGTTTAGAAAATATACCGTTGCGCAACATAAAAAAAGTGTATGAAGCCTATCCGATAGATGGATTCCACTTGGATATCAATACACTTTTTAGAAATGATCCAAATGGGCTTGTAGAAGGATTAACCTTTCCAGAAGGCAACATCCTGATGCATCAGGAATTAGCAGCCGCAATGCCGGGGATTGTGCTCGGTGGTGAAAATGTTCATGAGGGCACCTTCTTCAATACGAACTTAGCACAACGCTGGAGTTATAATAACAAACAGCCACATCCCATCAGTTCTTTTCTCTTTTCAACTTGGACGATTCCCTACGGCTATCATGTGCCAAACCCAGATGGAGAACCTGAATTATACCGACCCTTTCAGGGGGCTTACGTAGTATGGGGTGTCTTACCAACCATCCGCATCCGCGCACCTTGGATATTGAGAGATCCAATCATGGTTAGAACACAGGGTTTCTTGAAAAGTGTCCGAGAAGGACAGACTTGGGAACAGACGTGGAACATAGATATAGTAGGTTCGGAGGTCCTAGCCGATATCAACGTCGATGGCGTCGTGAATGTGCTGGATCTGATCATTGTCGCACAACATATCGGCACAGAGAGACCCCGCAATCCGAGGGTCGACGTGAACGGAGATGGCGTTGTGAACATTTTGGACCTCACGCTCGTCGCACAATATATTAAGTGATAGCATCTGAGCGATAAGATGTCAAAATCCTATGTAGGGAGATGGAGTTATGAGAAAGTTCTGGAGTAAATGTGCCTATATCTTGATATTCCAGTTTGTTTTCGTTGCCGTTGCGTTGTCGAACATTTTGACAGTTGATGAAGCGGGCAATGTCCTCACAGAAACGGATCGCTATGTGGCACGCTTTGAAAATGGCGTGCTGATACACTTCCACAACAAACTCACTAACGAGACGTATACACTACCTCCGCAAGACGATTTAAATGAGCAAAGTGGGATCTCAATACAATATAATGAAGGAGAATATGGAAGGTATATCTTCATAGATGAACATTGGGAAGTAGTAGAATCGAAAAGGTTGACACCGCTGAGTGTAGAAGTTGCGTATTATTCTGATTATAGAGTAGATAAAACGGTTTGGATCCGCATCAGTATAGATGCCGATACAGGGGACCTCGTTATTCAACAGCATGGCACTTCAGAGCGTGTTGTAAGCATTCTGTGGGGATGCGGATACCTTGATAGCCAGAAAATCGATGTCATAGCACCCGGCAATGGTTGAATAATCCTACATACGACCATCCATCGGCTTATATCAATCCAGCATCAAAGGAATTTAGAAAATATCTCGTTGGACGATTGAAAATGCTGTCCGAAACTTACCCGATAGATGCGTTCCATTTGGACATCAATCACTTTATCGCAAACGATGCCAATGGACTTATTGACGGATTAACACCTGCGGAGGGAAACGTGTTGCTACATCAAGAATTAGCTGAAGCGATGCCCGGCGTCGTCTTCGGTGGAGAAAGTCTTCATGAAGTCACATCCCTTCATGTGAGCTTCGCAATGCGTTGGTACATTCCAAAAGACACACAGCCACACCCGATCAGTTCTTTTCTGTTTTCACCTTGGACAATACCCTATGCCCATACCTCTGTCCCAAACCCAGATGAACCAGATGCAGATGGACAGCCGGAACGCAACCAAGCCATCAAAGAGGCTTACATAGTATGGGACGTTTTACCCACTATTCGCATCCGCGCACCTTGGATGTTAGAGCCATACAGGGTTAGAACACTGGGTTTCTTGGAAAGTATCCGCAAGGGACAGAGTCGGGAACAGACGTGGAACATAGATATAGCAATGGATGTAGTCGGTGATGTTAACAACGATGGGGCTGTGAACGTCCTCGATTTGGTGCTTGTCGCACAACACCTCGGGGAAACCGTGCCACCCAACTCAGAAGTCGATGTCAACGGCGACGGCACCGTCAACGTCCTTGACCTCGTCGCCATCGCAAATGCAATCGGAGAATAAACAGTTTCTTAAACCCAATGAACCTAACACACCACTACAGACCCTGAATCACAAGAAGCCGGCAATCCACGAAATCCGATAATCCGCCCAATCAGCAATTCATTAGTACCATTTCTGGAGTTACTATTTCTGCGGTTCCTATCTTGATCAGCCTATCAATGAAAAGGACAGTGATGTCAAAGTACCCACAACCTATCGGTATTGCTCTACGGTACCGAACACTCACAGATCGTAAGCTTCACGCTTTACGCACCTTTCAATTTCCCTAAAAGATCCGTTATCTCGGTGTGAATTCGTTCCTCAACCGATGGCGGTAGTGCTAACCGATACGGACCGCTGAGTGCGTGGTTTCGAGGCCCCGCTTCATAACCCGCCCGCAATCCTAATTCGTAAGCTTCCTTTGTTGCGATATACACCTCGCTGCCGTTCGTATAGCCAAAAACGAATGTGTGGGAGAATGGCGATGTTTCGTCAACAAAGAGTTGATACTCCGAGAAAAGTTCATGCGATATAGATAGAAAGCAGAGTGTATCACCAACAGCAAACGCACTCATTGGGAAGGGTAAGGCACGCTTCTCGCCGCTTTCAGCGACCTCTAATAAGGCAACGTAGCGTTCATCATCAGGGAATTCTTCAATCAACTGCTTACATTCCGCAACTGATGGTGGATCTCGGAACGGCAAATTAACAAGCATTGAAACCGCCTTAAGTGGTGCTGCGGGAACTTCTTCGGCAGTTTTTAATGCTTGGTGTGTTGCAAAGGCGAGTGTGAATCCGGCGACATCACAGGCGCTGAAACCACCGCGTAGTGGATACCCGTTGATATCCGCCGCGCAGCCTTGCGCGAACAGCAAAATGCTTTCTGGTTTCAGATCTAAAAAGTTGCGCAAATGTTCAACGGCGTAGCCGGGGTAATCGGCACCCATCTCCTCGCTCGACCAGTGGACAATCACCGGGTGTGCGGCATGCGAAAATAGGACAGCGATGATTTCTCCATTTGCATCGTAAGCACCTAACACGTCAACCCACGGGACAACAGAACCTTCCGGGTTCGGTGCCATTGTAATATAGCCCTCATCATTCATCACGCGGCGGTTATAGCCAATTTGGACAGGAGCACGTCCAACGCGCAGGGCCGCGGGTTCAAGTGCCTCCACAGCATTTTTCACCAATTCAGCCAGACACGTCACCAACCACGCCTCGGATTCCTCAGTTATCCACCGTCCGTCAACACCCGGAGCGTTATGCGTATGACTACAGTTGATGACGACATGTTCAGGCAGTATACCCGTAGCACTCTCAATCGCATCAAGCAGCACTTTGTTGTACCAGAGCGGAAACTGTCCGAAGTCAGCTGTTACAATAGCGAGTTGCGTTTCGCCATCGGCAAGCACTAATGCGCGTGCATACAATTCGGCGTAGACCTCCGGTTTATCCTTTATAGAGGTAATCACAGTCTCTGCTGCACCTGCCATGAGGGCACTCATAAAAATCGCTCCTTATCCCTGGGACAGTGTTATGGTATACGGCATGTGTTTACACCCTTGTGTTACAGAAACCCACGGCGTGTGCCTACTACTTTAATAAGCCAAATCTGCGAGTTGTGGCATTACCTCATTTTTCAGGAGAGTCATCGAATTCAACCACTGCTCTTTGGGTTCCCACTCGTGTCCCATGGCAAGTAATACGCCAAAGCCACCGACTTCGTCATAGATCTCACGCAACCGATTGGCAACATGGTCGGGGCTGCCCACAACCCACAACGTATCCAATAGGTGCTCGGTACTCATATCCGAATCGGCAATATCCTGACTCGGTTTGAAATTACCACTGCCCATTAGATTAAACCAGTAGTTTTCAAAATCACGTCCAAGCGTGCCTTCAAGTGCTTCTTTTCGCGCCTGTTCGGTGGTATCCGCAACGTAGACCTCGCGGGCGATGCGCCAGGTTGAACGAGAGGGCGATAAACCCGCCTTTTCCGCTCCTTCTTCGACGGCATCCCAATGCGTCTTGATGACAGAGACATGTGCTAAATTAATACTCATTGGAATCCAGCCGCGTTCGCCAGCAAGAACGAGCGTGTCGGATCTGGCGGACGATCCAGCCATCGCAATCGGCGGATGCGGTTTCTGATAAGGTTTCATGTGGACACTCACGATGTTCGGACGGTCTTCGGGGATTTTAAATTCCCAGAAATCGCTTTTGTAATGTCCGGGCTCCGGGTCTGTCCAAATCTTAAGTACAGCCTCAATTCCTTCTCGGGTAGACTGTCGTCTGTCCCCCTCTGCCATGAACATTTCCGCATCGCTCGGTGTGGAACTTGAACCAACCCCCCAATGAAGACGTCCATGTGTTTGGTGATCAAGTTGCGCGATGCGATGCGCGACAACAGCAGGATTGTGTATCGGCATACAAGTAATCCCCGTGCCGAAGACGATGTTCTCTGTCATTGTAGCTGCTTTGGCAATAAAAAGATCCGGAGACGGAATATTCTCCCACGTAAACGTAAAATGCTCACCGATATAAGCTTCCTTATAGCCCAACTCGTCCAGTACCACCATCTGCTCAAAATCATGATCGAGCGTTTTGGTTGTATCGCTACCGGGCGGATGCAAAGGCATTGTGAAAAAACCGAGTTCCATGGAAAAGCTCCTTTGTGTCGCTCAAATTTTAAACTATTGGGTTCCTCTCCGTATACTGTCGCAGAAAGGCAGTCTGAAGATATGTTTCAAGAACTTGACAAAATCGGTCGGGTGTGCTATTTTTTACAAAGTTTTAAAATATAGGTAAGAAGTTACCAGAAACCCAAATATTTTTCAAGCATTTTTGAGAAAAGGAGTAATACTACGTTATGAACGTGAGAAACTGTATCCTAACCTTATTTGTACTATTTGCTCTTATCATCGTCTCCCTATCAGGATGTGAACGCACCAATCAAGTAGTTCAACCTGACATTACCACTACTCCGCCCGAAGCGACATTAAAAATTGGTGTGATTCAGCCTTCACATAGTTACACTACTTTTAGTCAGGGTGCTGAGACCGCTCGTGTTCAAATTAATGAAAATGGTGGGGTGCTCGGCATGCAGGTAGTATTTATCAGTCGAAACAACCAACCCGTGGAGGGTGCACTCCCAACACCAGAAGCAAGTGTGAACGCTGCGAAAGAACTAATTGATATGGAGAACGTCTTTGCGCTCTTAGGTCCCGTTCGCTCTACTATGTCTATTGAGGTAGGTCCAATTGCGCAGCAGACACAGAGGCTCATGCTTCCCGGTGCCAGCGGCTCAAATGTACCGGAAATTGGAGACTATATTTTTCTAATTACGGTGCCAAATCCTTTTCAAGGAAAAGTGATGGCGAGTTTCGCGATGAATCCTGAGGAACTTGGTGCCAAAACGGCTGCGACGGTTTATGAGGAAGGCGATGACTACTCCATTGATCTCGTTCAAGCGTTTGAAGCAGCTTTCCAGGAAATCGGTGGTCAAATCGTTCACAGTGGTGCCTATTCTGCAGGCGATACCACTTTCACTGCCCTGCTTACAGCAATTCACGACGCTACACCAGACGTTATCTTCTGTCCCGGTCATCAGCCAGCAGTACCACTCTTAATTAATGAAGCACGTCAAGTCGGCATCACAGCGACTTTTCTCGGCGGTAGCGCTTGGGATGACAGAGAACGATTCCTCAGCATCTCAGACGACAGCACTGTATTGGATGGCAGTTATTATCCGACGAATTTCTCTGTGGCAACGCAGGATGCAGACGTTCAAGAATTTGTGATGGCTTACAATGAACTATTCGAGAGTCCCCCGGATGGTGTCGCCGCGTCAGGCTATGATGCTATGCGGCTTTTAGCACAAGCAATAGAGACAGCAGGTTCGCTTGATCAAGCTGCGGTCCGCGATGCATTTGCAGCAGTTAGTGGCTATAAAGGTGCAACAACCATTTCGCACTACGATGAAAATCGACATCCTGTTAAAAGCCTGGCAATCCAAACAATTCGCGATGGACAGGTTGAACATTACAAAGTTGTGGAACCCTAAAGTAAGGATATAATGCGGAAGATAAACCCAACGCGTCCAAAGGCTTTTTTGATTGACTTGGACGGAACGCTCTATTTCAAAGGCGAACCTTACCCCGGAGCAATCGAAACTGTCAACTACTTGCGTCAGGAGGGGTACCAACTCCGATTTTTGACAAATACGACTGCTAAAACGCCAAGGATGCTTCATGAGCAGATGCAAGCGTTGGGTTTTGACATCCACGAAAACGAAATTTTTAATGCAACTTACGCGTGTCTGCTATATTTACGCGCACAGCCTGATATCCGTTGTCACCTTATGGTTGATGATGCCGTTAAAGCGTTTTTCAACGAAATATCAATAGATGACAACGCCCCTGATTTTGTCGTTATCGGTGATTACGGTGAAGGGTTTGATTTCCACGCTTTAAATCATGCTTTTCGTTTGTTGATGGATGGTGCCGAACTCATTGCTTTGCAGAAAGGGCTCTACTGGTTTTCTTCCGAAGGTATATTCTTGGACTGTGGAGCGTTTGTGACACTTCTGGAGACTGCAGCAGGCAAAACCGCGAAAATCATGGGTAAACCGAGCGAGACATTTTTCAAGATGGCACTTGATAGTCTTCAGCTTTCCGCAAGCGAAGCGATTGTAGTTGGCGATGACATCACTTCTGACATCCTTGGGGCACAAACAATGGAAATGCGGAGTATTCTCGTCAAAACTGGAAAGTTTGAATCGAGTCAATTGGAAAATTCTATTGCGGAACCGACGTGGGTACTTGAGAGTATCTCAGAACTGCCGCAACTCTTTTGAGTACAACGTTTCCCTACATTTTCACATAGAAGTATTGGAGGCAGAACTTATGACAAATGAATTGATTCAACTCGGTGTCGTCGGATGTGGGTGGGCAGGTCGTCAAGCCATCAACGCCGCTAACGCCACCTCTCGGTTGAATGTTATCGCAATCGCCGAGAGCGATCCAGCCCGCCGTGCGGAGGCAGGAGATGAAAACGCAGTGCCACACCGCTATACTGACTATCGTGAACTCCTTGACAACCCGTCCGTTGAAGCCGTCTACCTCGCTACGAATCCAGACGTTAGAGGACAGCAGGTCTTGGATACGCTCAGTGCCAGCAAGCACGTTTTGGTACAAAAGCCACATGCCCTTCGCGCTCCTGAAATTTTAGAGATGGAGGCAGCGGCGCAAAAAGCCGAGAAAACGCTCCAATTTTGCTACTTTATGCGCCATTTCCCTAACAACCGCAAGATTCGGCGTGCTGTTTTGAACGGCGCAATCGGAGACCTATTTCACGCCCGTGTCTTCGGAAAATACAACTTCATCCCGGACCTTGATGCCAACAGCCGCTGGCTACATGTCTATGGTCAGAAAGGTGGTTCATTAGGGCAGCACTATTCGCATGAACTCAACCTAACGTGGTGGTGGATGGGATGTCCGAAACCGGAGTGGGCGTTCGCTGCAAAGCATGTGCTTTATCCCCAATATGACGGACCTGAAGGTCCAGCAGAGGACTATTTTACTGGCATACTCGGATGTGAAGGCGGAAAAACGATCCAGATTGATTGCTCTCGGATGAGCCATTCGGACTCGGCGAGTGTTGTTGAACTTTACGGCACGAACGGTGCAATCACAAACGGGGGAATCTCCCGATTCAAAGATGGCGAGTTCGTCCGAGAAACCGTTGAGGAGCCACTCGAAATCGACCACGGTGAACTCCCTGAGGAGGTTCACGTCTTCTACTACGAACTCAATCACTTCGCTATGGCGATAGCAGGTGAGGTTGCACCAGATGTCTCTGCCCCGGATGCATATACTTTTATGCAGATTTTGGACGCGTTTTACGACAGCGCGAAAACCGGAGAAAAGGTTTATATTTCTTAGCGTAATGCTTGACAAAAACATTTTCCACTGTTAATCTGATGCAGTCTGTTCTTTTCTAATCCACGGCTTCAATCTGTCCCATCACGGACTCTGAGGAGACATTTTCATGTATAAAACTGCGATGTTAGGGTGCGGCGGTCGCGCCCGTGGACACGCAGATGCTTATCGCTTCGTCAAACGCGGGACACTCGCCGCTATCTGCGATATGAACGAAGAACTACTCAACACATTCGGGGATGAGTTCGGCATCTTTTCGCGTTACACCGACTTGGACGAGATGCTTGAAAAAGAGAAACCCGATGTCCTTCACATCGTCACATCCCCCGTGGTTCCGAGTAGCGACGAACGTATCCGCTATCCCTTGATGAAACAGGCATCCGACCACGGTGTGCCAGCGGCGATTATTGAAAAACCGATTGCTGTTGAAAGCGAGGATTGGAAGCAGATTGCGGGATTAGCAGAGAAGACGAAAACGAAATTCGTCGTCAATACACAACTTGATTTCCACCCGAAAAATCTGGAGTTAAAAAAAGATGTTGTAGAAGGACGTATCGGTGAGATTAAGCTTATTGATGCCAGTGCGCGTAGTAGAGCCGCCGAGCAGGGAGGACACATCCTACAATTGGTATCCTCCTATATTGACAACTCGCGACCCGTACGAGTGCTTGGGCAAATCTCTGGCAGTGAGGATTTAACTGCTGCTACACATCCCGCTCCGACGCATACTGTCGGTCACGTTTTGTATGAGAATGGTCTCCACGTCTCTCTCGCATTTGGAACAGGGATGGCACAAAAGGCATCGGATGACCCGGGCATCTACGGTCATAAAAGGGTTTTTGTTGCTGGAACGAAGGGCTTCGTACATTGGCGGTTCAGCAGTTGGGAACGTTCAACATTGGAGGGTGGCTACGAGGGCGGTCCACTCAACTACGGAGAACAAGATGTCGTCGCACAGGCTAATTTCACCGAAGCAATTTTTGATTGGTTAGACGATGAGCAGAATGTGCATCCGACACATCTTAAGCAATCCCTCATTGAGAATAACCTCATATTAGGAATGTACTACAGCGGGATCACAAACGAGATTATTGAACTCCCATTTGAACCGCCTGATGGACTAATGGACTTACTTCGGGAGAAGTTATAATTTGAAATGGATCTGTATTGTGGGATGAGGCCACTGTGCCTTCACCCTATGCTATGTTCTGGTGCGCTGCTGGCGTGCTATTATCAACATTAGAGGAGACACCTCATGTATAAAACAGCGATGTTAGGGTGCGGAGGGCGCGCCCGCGCGCACGCAAGCGCCTACCGTTTTGTCAAAGGCGGAAAACTTGCCGCAATCTGTGATATGAACGAAGAATTACTCACCAGTTTCGGAGAGGATTTCGGTATATCTTCCCGTTATACTGACTTGGACGAGATGCTTGAAAAAGAAAAGCCGGATGTCCTCCATATCGTCACAGCACCCGTGTTACGCGGTACCAGTGAACGTATCCGTTACCCATTGATGAAACAGGCATCTGACCACGGCGTACCAGCAGCGATTGTGGAAAAACCGATTGCCGTTGAGAGCGAGGATTGGAAACAGCTCGCGGGGTTAGCGGAAGAGACGAAAACGAAGTTCGTCGTCAATACGCAGCTTAACTTCCATCCACAAAACTTAGAACTCAAGCGGGACGTCGCAGAGGGCAGAATCGGCGAGATTAAGTTTATTGATGCCAGCGCTCGTAGCACTCCGGTCGATCAAGCACCGCATGTGCTTCAGTTGGTGTCGTCCTATATTGACAACTCGCGTCCAGTCCGTGTCCTTGGACAAATTTCTGGTGCCGAACAGTTAGATTCCGCACAACCTTCTCCTATGCACGCTGCCGCTCAAGCTTTATACGACAACGGCCTCCACGTCTCCCTCGCCTTCGGGACAGGCATGGGAACATTGGCATCAGACAGTGAGAGCACTGTTGCGCATAAACGGGTTTTTGTTGTCGGAACGAAAGGTTTTGTACATTGGCGGTTCAGTAGTTGGGAACGCGCAACACCGGAAGGTGGCTATGAAGGTGGTCCGCTCAATTACGGAGAGCAGGACATCGCTGCGCAGGGAAATCTCACTGAGGCTGTTTTTGACTGGCTTGACGATGAGAACAACGAGCATCCAACGCATCTTAAGCAGTCCCTCGCGGAGTTTAATTTGCTTTTGGGAATTTACTACAGTGGCATAACAAACGAGATTATCGACTTACCTTTTGAACCTCCTGACGGATTAATGGATGCACTCAGGGCAAAATTATAAACTTGTCCGAATTCGTACGAAATATTTAGAGGAGAACTGCTATGTATAAAACCGCGATGTTAGGGTGTGGCGGTCGCGCCCGTGCACACGCAGACGCCTATCGCTTCGTTAAAAACGGCACACTCGCCGCAATCTGTGATATGAACGAAGAATTACTCACCAGTTTCGGAGAGGATTTCGGTATATCTTCACGCTACACCGATCTTGATGAGATGCTGGAAAAAGAGAAACCCGATGTCCTTCACATCGTCACGGCACCGGTCCTACGTGGTACCAACCAACGCATCCGTTACTCTCTGATGAAGCAAGCCTCGGATGCTGGTGTGCCGGCGGCGATTGTAGAAAAGCCGATTGCTGTTGAAAGCGAGGATTGGAAGCAGCTTGCAGGGTTAGCAGAGGAAACACAAACGAAGTTTGTTGTTAACACACAACTCAATTTCCACCCAAAGAACTTAGAATTGAAGCGGGACGTTGCAGAGGGTAGAATCGGTGAAATCAAGTTTATTGATGCCAGCGCACGCAGCACGCCTGTAGACCAAGGACCACATGTCCTACAATTGGTTTCCTCCTATATTGACAACTCGCGTCCGGTACGAGTGCTTGGACAGGTTTCTGGAGCGCAAGACTTGGATTCCACCCAGCCCTCACCTATGCACGCAGCCGCTCAAGCTTTATATGAAAACGGTCTTCATGTCTCTCTCGCATTCGGAACAGGTGTAGGGCAGCGAGTGCCTAAAGAGCCGGATGCAGGTAATCACACCCATAAACGCGTCTTTGTCGTAGGAACGAAAGGTTTCGTGCACTGGCGGTTTAGCAGTTGGGAACGCGCAACATCAGAGGGTGGTTACGAGAGCGGTCCGCTCGACTACGGAGAGCAGGATGTCGTCGCACAAGGCAACCTCACTGAGGCTGTTTTCGATTGGCTTGACGATGAGAATAATGTCCATCCGACACATCTCAAGCAGTCACTTGCGGAGTTCAATCTGCTCCTTGGTATTTACTACAGCGGGGTAACGAACCAGATTATCGAACTCCCGTTTGATCCTCCCGATGGACTTATTGATGTGCTCCGAGAGAAGTTATAACCCTCCAGATAGATCGGTGGTAGGCGTGACACGCGCCTACACCACTTCACACTACGAAGTTGACACACATGTCAAACGTATGCTATAATTTACAAAAAAGAGACACTAAAATCCATAAAGGAGTGGGATGGCAAGTTTTGATACTGCCTCTAAAAAACAAGTCGAAACAAATCCTCAAGATTTCGTAGACCTCTGCTTCAATTTCGGACTGAAAAATACCACAGTCTTGGAAATTATTACACCAGAACAACCCACAATTGAAATGCACCAAGCAGATATTCTCATCAAAGCATTGAGCAATGATCAAGAGGTAATTGTGCATTTCGAGTTTCAAACTACTGATAGCTACGATCCAGAGATGCCGCTCCGAATGGCAGGTTATATCATTAGAGCAATTGAAGTCTACCGGTTGCCAGTGTATTCTAATGTTATCTATTTGCGTCCTGATGCTGGTGGAAACGATCCAGGAAAATTTCAGCAAAATTTGGAAAGCCACTGTATTTTCATTGAATACCAAGTCTTTCGGTTGATAGAAATGAACGGGCAAGCAATTCTCGATCTGAAGCCCGCAGGTCTGATACCTTTTACTCCGCTTATGAAGCATCCAGCGGATATGGATGCAGAGCAGTGGCTTCGTCGCTGTATCCAAACTGCGGATAGCATTGATGTTCCAAACAAGCCGGAGTATCTTGGAAGTCTCGCTGTCTTGGGAAATTTAGTTTATGACGCACAAACGATTTTAGAGATTATCTCGGAGGAAACCATGCAACAACCTTCTATTGTCGAATACGTGGCACCGCAAGCACGCGAACAAGGTGCGCGGGAAACTACTCGCAAGCATATTCTTGAGGTTCTGACACTCCGATTAAAGTTTGACGCAACGCAAACCTTCAAGCCAAGTCTGGAGGCGATTGATGACCTGCAACGCCTTGAGCAGCTGTTTCGCGCCGCAATGCGGGTAGAAACTGCCGAAGACTTTAAACAAGCATTAAATGAGAATGGTAACTAAACCGTGTCTTCCTGTCCCAACTTATCTTATACTTTCTACCATTAACACTCATCTGTTTTGGTTCAAATCAAAATATTAAAGGAGAACCTTCTATGTACAAAACTGCGATGCTTGGGTGCGGCGGTCGCGCCCGCGCGCATGCAGATGCCTATCGCTTCGTCAAAAACGGCAAACTCGCCGCAGTCTGCGATATGAACACTGAACTCCTCAATAAATTCGGAGACGACTTCGGTATCTCTTCCCGTTACACCGACTTAGATGAGATGCTCGAAAAGGAAAAACCCGATGTCCTCCATATCGTCACAGCACCCGTGCTACGGGGTAGCAACGAGCGGATCCGTTACCCATTGATGAAGCAAGCCTCTGATGCAGGGGTACCAGCGGCGATTGTGGAAAAGCCGATTGCTGTCGAGAGTGAGGATTGGAAACAGATCGCAGGATTGGCAGAAGAGACAAAAACGAAGTTCGTCGTTAACACGCAACTTAACTTCCATCCGCAAAATTTAGAATTGAAGCGAGATGTGGCAGACGGACGCATTGGCGACATTAAGTTCATTGATGCCAGTGCACGCAGCACCCCGGTTGACCAGGGACCGCATGTGCTACAATTGGTCTCTTCCTATATCGACAACTCCCGTCCAACGCGAGTGCTTGGACAAATTTCAGGAAGTGAACAGTTGGATTCTGCGCAACCTTCTCCGCAATATGCGAGTGCACGCGTCCAGTACGAAAATGGACTTCATGTCTCCGTTGCATTCGGCACAGCCATCGCACCCACTGCATCCGATGATCCAGTCGTTTTTTTCCATAAACGTGTCTTTGTCGTAGGAACGAATGGTTTCGTGCATTGGCGGTTTAGTAGTTGGGAACGTTCAACCCCAGAGGGTGGCTACGAAGGCGGTCCACTTAGCTATGGCGAGCAGGACGTTGTCGCACAAGGTAATCTTACTGAGGCTGTCTTTGATTGGCTCGATGACGAGAGTAAGGTGCATCCGACGCATCTCAAGCAATCCCTCGCCGAGTTTAACCTCCTCTTGGGAATCTACTATAGTGGCATCACAAATGAAGTGATTGAACTCCCCTTTGATCCCCCAGATGGACTGATGGATTCACTGAGAGCCAAACTATAGCGGACGGTTCGTCCTCTCATGGCAATCCGTTCTCCTTTTTACCCGAAGGCGAGGTTTCCATACCTCGCCATACATCATTTAAATGGAGGGATAACCATGCTTGTTTTAAGAATTGCGTGTCTGATGCTCTGCTTGCTTAGTATCCTCGATTTCACAGCAAATGCGGACCTGGTCGGCTACTGGACATTCGACAAGGCAGATGAGGCAAACGACCTCACTGGAAACGGGCACGACGGCATCATCCAAGGGAATCCAAAGGTAATAGCCGGAAAATTCGGTGAGGCGTTAGAGTTCAACGGTAGCACTGACTACGTCGAGATTCCGGACGCACCAGCAATTTCTGAACTCGAAGCACTCTCTCTGTCGGCGTGGATCCAGCCCCTGAAACTTGGTCCATGGGTAGCGGTTGCTGAAAAAGGTATCCATCTCAACTGGAGTTACGGATTTTTCATTGAACCCGATGGGACACTCTCCTTTGAGGTATCTACCGGTCCTGGAAATAACCTTGTCTGTTGTGTCGGCAATGTTAAAATGGAAATAGGACAGTGGTATCATATCTTCGGTTCTTATGATGGAAAGTCCGTGAAGGCTTATGTTGACGGAAAACTGGAGGGAGAGATGCCCGGTGCTGATGCTGTTCACATCACTGAAGGACTGCCTTTTACTATCGGCAGTCGTAACGGTCAGAACCATTTTGGTGGTGCCGTTGATGAGGTGGCATTCTGGGACGAAGCCATTTCCGTTGAAGAGTCTATGGATCCTCTCCCCGTGCGTCCGGGACGAAAACTGACAACTACCTGGAGCGCGATAAAGGTGTATTAATAGAAAACGATGGAAACGAACTTTGAAAAATTTACTGAACAAGGCTACCTTGTTGTGAAATCGGCACTGTCTGAAGTAGACCTTGCTCCGTTAATCGCTGTTATTGCTGATGTTGTTGGTAAACGTGCTGTTGAACTCTATGACGAAGGGTTAATCTCCGATACCTATGAGAAGATGCCCTTCGAGCACCGTTGGTACGCTATTCTAAAAGCATGTGGTAGAGAAAACGAGGTCTTTGGCTGGCATACGCTTGTTTTTAGCGAGGCACTCTTTGACTTGATAACGCATCCGAAGGTATTGGACGTGTTAGAAGTTCTTATCGGAAACGATATTCAATTCAATGGCGACTTTTGGGTGCGTCCAAAACTTCCAAACGAAAAACTGACAACCCTTCCGTGGCACCAAGACAGCGCATATATGCCAAAGACTGAAAACGATACCCACCTCACTGTATGGCTGCCGTTGGTCGATGTCAAAGTAGAGAACGGTCCTTTGCAATTCCTGCCGGGAAGCCACAAGTCAGGCTTACAAACTTATCACCGCGTACCGGGCGAGGCATTTGCCGTTCCTGTTCTTCCTCCCACCTCATCCGATACTGACATTGATACCTTGGAGATGCAGAAGGGAGATATACTTGTCTTTAATAATCTTGTCTTCCATCGATCATTAGTTAACCATAGCGATAGCATCCGCTGGTCAACAGACTTTCGGTTCAGCCGGACCGGTACCTCACTCAACGGACTCTGGCATGAAGCGATTGCGTGTCCTGTTCGTGAACCTGAAAGTAGGCAGTGCTCAACATCATGGCAGACGTGGCACGCCCAATGGAACGCCAGTCCACACAAGGGTAGATTTGTTTAGCCGACCCGTACAACCCTTCCGTTTTAGGGTCATTTAGTTTTAAGATTTGATTGGGGGGATTTATGTTTCTATGTATGCATGTATGGCGTGAGTTTTCACGCCATACATGCTATACTTCACCTTAAAAATCCACTATAATCTTTGAGGTGAAGCACATGACGAGAAGACCCTCTCGCCACTTGCTTGATATGTTAGCAGAAGTCGCAGACCCGCGCAAGGAGAAAGGCAAACGCCACCCCTTGAAGGCCATCCTCGCACTTGCTGTCATTGCGCTGATGTCTGGGTATCGTAGTTATGCCGCTATCGCTGAATATGGACGGACGTATAAAGTGTTAAGAAAAGCCTTGGGTTTCAGACATAAGCAAACACCGTGTGCTGCGACGCTCTGCAATCTTTTTCGCAGATTAGACATCAATGCCTTAGAAGAGACCCTAACACAGTGGGCGACAGCTGCACTTGAGGGTTCCGGATGGGGTTCTCAAGGCGGTCTAACGGCCGTCGCTATAGATGGCAAAACTTTGCGTGGCAGTAGAAAACAAGATGCGAAACTCACGCATTTGATGTCCGTCGTCTCTCATGAACTTGGCATCACACTCACCCAAAAAGCGATGTCTGAGAAGACGCATGAGGTGCCGACCTCGCTTGAGATACTTAAAGCCTTTGATGTATCTGGTAAAGTCGTGACGGCAGATGCGTTGTTGACGCAACGCTCGTTTTGTGAATCGGTTTTAGCATCGGGAGGTGATTACGTCTTGCCGGTCAAAGCGAATCAGAAGGAAATGTTTGAGTCGATCCAACGCTTATTTCAACCCCCTCCCGACGCTAAAACTTTCCAGGATGCCCATGATTTGCTGCAAGCAGAACATCGTCAATGGGGTGAAACCCTCGACACCTTTGAAACGCTTGAAAAAGCACATGGACGTATTGAGATACGACGATTGACGTGTAGCACCGCCCTGAATACATATCTACGCTGGCCGGGACTCGCACAAGTCTTTGAGTATACATATCAGCGGAAGCAGCCTCGCACAGGTGAAGTCTCCTACCAGACGCAGTATGGCATCACAAGTCTTCAGAGCAACCTCGCAAGCGCAGCAGATTTGCTCGTTTTACGCCGTGGACATTGGGCAATAGAGAATAAGTCCCACTGGCTCCGAGATGTCGTCTTCGGTGAAGATGCCTCGCAAGTCCGCTGTGGTGCGACTCCCGCCGTCATGGCGGCGTTGCGGAATACCGCTTTATCTATATTGCGATTGGCAGGATATGAGTCTATCACCGCTACGATGCGATATTTCGCCGCGTATCCTAAACACGCAATGAAAACTCTCAAAAATAATTTTTAAAACTAAATGACCCTGTTCCGTTTCAAAAAGTCTTGTATTTTCACGTTTTTTCTGTTATAATTTTTTAATTATAACAAAAAGCAAAAAATGTATCTTCCAAGAGTTGGTCAACATACACAGTTTGCCGTCTCTTCAGGCAATACATAGGAGGTCACTTTGTTAAACGCAAGAATTATCACAGTTACACTCAGCGCACTATTCATGTTGAGCATTAGTTTAACTGTTTCAGCTGAGATTACCGAAGATATGATTGCTGCCGCATGGTTGTTTGATGGCGATGCTGCAGATGTCTCTGGAAACGGGTTTGATGGCGAAGTAGAAGGCGGTAAATTTGTCGCTGGTAAAATCGGCGAGGCAGTCGAATTGAACGGTAAAAGTGAATGGGTTACAATTCCAAAACGGATCGGCGAATTTGAGGAAATCACTTTTGCACATTGGGTCAAATCCACTGGACGGGAGGCACAATGGCGGGTTTTCTTCAATAACGATGGATGGAAAGCAGGGGACATCCACTACCAGATGCACCCGAATAATAAGGTAGAGTTCTCCATCAACGGCAATCCAGGTGGAAACGATACCTTCGCGAATTATATGTTGGCAGGCGGTGAGATGGATAAATGGGTCCATATCGCAACCGCTTACAGTGCCAAGGAAAAGAAAATTCGTTTTTACATTAACGGCGAACTCGATATTGAAAACGATTGGGGTGGAAATCCCGGTGTCCTTGATCCTGCTCGAATTGGTGACTGGAATCAAAGCAGACAATGGGAAGGACAGATAGACGAATTCATTATCTTCAACACGGTCCTTGATGAGGACGACATCCAAGCCGTTATGAACGACGGTTTCGAGACAACCCTTGCTGTTGACGCAAAACAGAAGTTGGCTGTCACATGGGGCAGTCTGAAAAAATAAGAGGAAAGCGGTCGCCGAACCGTCTTTCCAAAGAGGAAATAATATGCTTTTGGCAAAACGTCATTTGAATTACACACTCACTGCAGTTATCGCTATTACCCTTAGCTTCGCAATCGTAACCACAAGTGATGCAGAGTTTGATGAAAAGGATATTGCAGGAATGTGGACCTTTGAAGAAGGTAAAGGTAAAGTTGTAAAAGATCTTTCCGGCAACGGAACCGACGGTGAATTTGTTGGCGACCTGAAATGGGCAAAGGGCAAATTCGGGGGTGGATTAGAGTTTAACGGTCAAGACACTTGGGTCCAACTCGGTACCAAGGGTGAAGAGAAAACATTGGCTGCCTTGGATTTCAAGGACTCTGACGGATTTTCAATCCATTCTTGGGTTTATGCAGCAGAAGACCCGACCGGCAAATGCGTCATCTGGAAAGGGCTCGGATGTTCAACGTGGTCCCAGTTTTTACTCGGAACGGGCGCGCATGAAAACGGTGAAAATAGCACCAAAGCTTCGTTCCACATCCGCATTGCCAATGGCGGTGCAAAACTCGAAGTCCTCGGCGATGAACTTTCATCTAAAGAATGGATTCACCTCGTTGGAACATGGGACGGATCTCAACTCCACGTTTACGTTAATGGTAAGTTACAGAACTCCGAAGATGCGAAAGGACCACCGTGGGCATCTCCCGAAGAGGTATATATTGGCGCAGACCCTGGCTGTGGCAAACGCTGTCAGTGGAACGGTATCATTGACGAAGTTGTTGTTTTCGACGTAACGCTGACTGACGATGACGTCGCAAAACTCGGCGAAGGTATTGAAGGAGCATTAGCTGTTAATGCTGCTGGAAAGATAGCCACAACCTGGGGCTCACTCAAATCTGCCCAATAATAGTTCCTTCTTAAAACATGCGCTATTAGGTTACACGCGGCGTGTTGAAAGTGAGATGTCTGCTAAACATAGGTAGGCATCTCCTTTGTTAGTTACACCCTAAAGGAGAATTTCAAAATGAAAACCCTAAAACTGGGTGTTATTAGTGTTTGTGTCGTTCTCCTGATGTTTGAAAGCGCAATGGCAGAGACACTTTTTTTCGACGATTTTGAGGGAAATTCTGAATTGGAATGGCCCAATGTGCCAGCGATAACAATTGAGAAAGAACCGGGCAACCCTGATAATACCGTCCTTGTATTTGACACAAGGAATGACCAGACGCATGCCGATGCCCTCTTTCTTGAGGGATTTGAGGATTTGACTGACTACACAATGCGAATAAAATTTAATATCGTTGGCGAAACAGCAGAATTTGCCGCAATCGGTATAATTGTGCGGGCACAATTAGCGAGCGAATATATGCTCGTCGAACCTGCCCATAAACGGATATGTTGTGGAGATCCCCGAGAAAATATCCTCAATGTCTTTGAACGGGGTCCCGCTGGCTGGCCCATTGTCGCCAAGGCAGACATCAATATTGCACTCGATGAATGGCACGAACTATCGGTCACTGTGGAGGATAAAAAACTAACTGTCTCACTCGACGGTAAGCAAATTGCTGACTACGGTAAGGTCCCCTATCCAAAAGGTGGCTTCGGCATCCGCGAGTGGAGGTCGCAAACGCTTATTGACGATGTGGAGATATATGATAAAGGCGGCTCAAGCCTCGCAGTCGAACCGCATGATAAACTTACTACCAGATGGGGAATGTTGAAAACAAGACGGTAGATTTCCAGACCCGATTATAGAAAACTGATCCCGTATAGAGGACACAATACATGGAGTTAGGACTGAAGGGAAAACGCGCTATTGTTACCGGTGGTAGTCGTGGCATCGGTCGTGAGTGCGCACTCGCACTTGCCCGGGAGGGTGTTCACGTTTGCATTACTGCCCGAACACAAGATGCCCTAAATCAAGTCCTCGCAGAACTTGAGCAAATCGGGCATAAAGGACACACTGTTGCTGTCGACCTGACTACACAAGCCAGTTGTGAGAAAGTGGTGCGGGAAACAATCGATCACTTTGGCGGTGTTGATATCCTTGTCAACAACGTTGGTGCAGCGCAAAACGCTGATATTTTAGTACTCCAGCCCAAACTTGTTGACGATGCGCTTTCATTGAAAACCTATAGTTATCTACGTATGTCGCAATTGGTAATTCCCCACATGAAGGAAAACGGATGGGGACGCATCATCAACATCGCAGGTTCAGCAGGTACAAGTCCCACCCGTGGAAATATACCCACAGGGGCAGCCAATATCACGATTCTGAATATCACACGCGCCCTTTCGGATGCTGTCGCAGGGGATGGCATCTTGATAAACACTGTCTGTCCCGGACTGACAAACACCGGTCGAGCCCGCACCCAACAAGGCGCCAGAGCCGAACGCGAAGGGCGTGATGTTGAAGAATTATTGCAGGCACTCGGAGAAGAACTTCCCGCCGGACGCATTGCGGAGCCAGAAGAGATTGCGAACGTTGTGACATTCTTAGCCTCCGAAGCCTGCTCCTATATGTTTGGAAGTTCACTCTACATGGACGGCGGCAAACGTCGCTCAACCCCATAAGAAAACACTTCACGCCCAATATCAATAAGTAAACCAACTTGAAGGAGGTTCGTAGAATGAATATTCTTAAGAATCAATCCTCCCACAAACATTTCCTCTTTATATTGGTATATGCTGCTATTTTAGTCTGGATAACCAGCGGCTTCAGTGAGGTTTTATACCTCGACGATTTTGAAGACGGAAAAATTGATGGAAAGTATGAATTCAAAAACCATGAGGGTAAATGGGTAGAAAAGGGCGGCGTTATCAGCCAAACCCATGAATCCCCAGGCGACCACACTTACCTTGTCTTAGACGGCGGCTTTCCAGAACCGCATACCGGTTTAGTCATGATTCGTGTCGACGATTGGGGAGACGGAGATCTTGCGCGATGTGGACTCGGATTCCGTCTCGATCCGGGTGATGCTTCTGGTTACGCGTTCTTGATTCATCACTTCCTCAATAACATGGAATTCCTCAACGACCATCTCGCATGGAAACAGAATGATACCGAACCGCCATTCGGCGAGATAAAACTCGGCAAATGGTACTGGATGAAAGCCGAAATATCCGACAAAGGTTTTACCGGTAAAATCTGGGAAGATGGCAAAGACGAACCCAAAGATTGGCTTCTCGAAAGTAAACTCGACTTCGGGAATGTCAGACCGGAGAGCGGGCAAGTCGGACTCAATGGCGGTTCAAGCAGAGGCGCACCTGCCTTAACGATTGTCTCCTTCGACAATTGGGCAATCTGCGAAACAGCTGATGAATGTACACCCGACGAAGTCCTCGCCGTTCAAGCAACTGGTAAACTTCCGACGGTCTGGGGTGCGCTCAAAGCGCGCTATTAAAACAACTTATCCCTAAAAACAATTGGGGTATATCAACCGCAGCAACTGGGTGCGTCTGTAAAGCGCGCCCATAGAAACCATGCTGTAATACGTGGCTTATGTCCACATATTCACTAACTTATGGGAACAATTCTACTTATTATTTTTGGGATTCTCATCTTTATCGTGGGTGTCCTAATTCTGTTCCAAATTCTGCAAGCAATTTTCGCCTTCGTATTTTCCGTCGCCCTATTCATTATTGTTGTCGGCGGAGCATATCTAATTCTCAAGAAGATCTTTACAGGATAGAAGGTGCCTACTATAACAGTAGGCGTTCGCTTGCAGGTTTTCTATATCTAACAAATCAAAGGAGAAAGAGCTGTGCTACAAAAGGCTAATCTGGTAATTTTCATTATCGCGATCACTTTAATCGCAACCAACCTATCCGCCCAAATTGTTGAAGATGGACTGGTCAGCTACTGGAGCTTCGACGCTAACAATATAACGGGAAAAACCGTTAACGATGGAACCGGCAATTACAACGGTACCATCAAGGGAAATCTGAAAAAAGTCGCTGGTAAAATCGGCGATGCCTTGGAATTTGACGGAGACGAGACAAACTTCGTCGAGATTGATAGTCCAGAAGATTTTGATTTCAACGCCGATTTCACGTGGTCGGCATGGATAAAAACCGATAACTCTGGTCCGGGCGTAATTTTCGCCAAAACAGGCGGTCCTGGCACCGATGATAAGGGTCCCAAAACCTTATGGGTTCGCAACGGTGTCCTTAATGTTGACACTGGCTGGGTGGGTAATGTTGAAGACGCTGGAAACAACATCGACGACAACAAGTGGCACCATATCGCTGTCGCGGGGACACCCAAGGATAGTAAAGTCGAATTCTTCGTTGACGGCAAATCCTCAACCGAAGGCGTACTCAACCTCGCCCAATTTCCTGAGGATGACTGGGTAGACAAGATCTTCGTTTTCATCGGTTTAGATGGCAGAGCCGACGGTGAATTTGGTGTATATACCGGCATCATTGACGAATTTAGCATCTACGATCGAGTCCTTGACGAAGCCGAAGTCAACCAGAACTTCAAGTCTGATACAGGACTCGCTGTCGATCCCAATGGCAAACTTGCCGTGACGTGGGGTAAAATCAAAGCACGTCAATAAGACGTTATGAATCCTATAGGCGCGCCTTTCACAGGCGCGCCACTCTCTGCTCATAAGCACCCTAATGGTGCAACAGGACGTAAAATGAACGTCGAGAACCGAACCATCTTTGAAAATGATAATCTGCATATTCTGCGCGGTCTTGACCCAGACACAATAGATTTAATCTATCTCGACCCACCTTTCAATTCCAATCGGACTTTTGAAGCACCCGTAAGCAGCGAAGCCGCAGGTGCGGCATTCAAAGACTCTTGGACATTAGAGGACCTCGATAACGCATCCTACGGTGAACTGGCAGAACAGGTACCTGAACTTTACCACGCTATCAGTGCCGCCGAATTTAGTCACGGAAAGGCGATGAAAGCCTATCTCATCATGATGAGTATCCGAATGCTTGAGATGCACCGGATCCTGAAACCGACAGGAACCATCTATTTACACTGTGACGATAGCGCAAGCCATTATCTGAAAATCATGATGGATAGCATATTTGGGAAAGATAATTTCAGAAACGAGATTATCTGGCAACGGGCAGTAACCAGCAAAGGAAATCTCAAAAAAGGACTCGCTCGAGATTCAGACACCATTTTCCGATATTCAAAAACTAACGCTTTCGTCTGGAATCCTGAGGCTGTCACGATTCCCTACGACATGGCAAATTTGGACGAAAAAACTAAGAAACAATATTGTTATGTTGAACCCGACACTGGACGTCTTGTTTCGTACACTTCCCTAAACGCTCAAGTCCAGGATCCGGATTCCCACCTTACTTACGAGATGATGGGCGTCACAAGAACATGGCGATGGGCGAAAGCACGAATGCTGAAAGAAATCAAAACTGGACGTATTGTGCAGATACGTCCCGGAAACGTCCCGCGATATAAGCGGTATCTTGACGAACAGAAAGGTAGAACCCTCAATAATATCTGGACAGACATTCCTAACTTGACGGCAAAAAGTAAAGAACGCATCGGATATCCCACGCAGAAGCCGCTCGCACTTTTGGAGCGAATTATTCGAGCGAGCAGCAATCCAAGTGATGTGATACTTGATCCTTTCTGTGGCTGTGCTACCACATGCATCGCCGCTGAACGTCTACAACGCCGTTGGATCGGCATCGACTTAAGCCCAAAATCGTTTGAACTCGTAAAGATGCGTCTTGAACAACACGGCATTATCAAACAAATTATCCACCGAACCGATAACCCTGACCCTAACTCTTACAAACAGAATCATACTTTCAAATACAGTCTATTTGGACTTCAGGAAGGCAAATGCAACGGCTGTCAAGTGCCATTTCCTTTCAATAATATGACAATCAACCACATTCTCCCGAAATCCAAAGGGGGCACTGATGCCCCCGATAACCTTCAATTGTTGTGTGGTGCGTGTAATTCGGTGAAACGAAACAGCACGCAGGAACAGATGATTCAAAAATTGAAAAACAAAGGAGTTCTTCAATGAAACAAACGGTATCTTTTCTAAAGCCAACTAATAAGGCTATTGCAGTCACCGCAGTCCTCGCGCTCCTATTCTGTACTATAAATTTACCTGTCGATGCAAAACGCGACAAAGAATACATTGCCAAACAGATTCGGAATATTAAAATAGACGGCGATCTCAGCGATTGGGAACGCGCTGAAGCCGTCGCTTTTGATGAACTGAAAGATGTTGGTGCTGGAATCCCCAAAGCCAGCGATTTTACTGGACAAGGCAAGGTTGCGTGGAGTACCCAAGACGCTACCCGGATCTATTTTGCTGTTGAAATCACAGACGACAAACTCCAAGACATTAACCCGCCTGATGCCAAATGGTGGGAAGATGACAGCGTTGAATTCATGTTTGATTTCGACAACGGCATGGTCCGGGATAGTCTCGTTCAGTGGACGCTCGGTGCAAATGGCGAAGACTTATCCGCCGCGGCATCTAAGGAAAATACTGAATGGGTGTTGATTAAGAATGGCAATGACTACATCTATGAAGTCGCTATCGACCCAACGAAGCCGCGCGGCAACCCGCAGTTCGCAAATCCTGGGGTAGGGGACAAGTTCAAAGCAGAAGCCGGGTTAACCATCGGGCTGAGTTTTCACGCGAACGATTGTGAAGGTGGTGGACGCGAACACCAGATCGGATGGACGCCTGGCGGCGCATGGGATGCGCTCGCTTACGGCGACCTTACTTTCGACGAAGAAATATTAGATGTCGCCCCTTTAGGCAAACTCACTTTAATATGGGGTTCCCTTAAACACTAAAAGAACTGTCAGCGATCAGCAAGATGCTATTGGTGGTGGAAGAAGCACGATGATAGTTATCTTTGCTGACAGCTGAGTGCTGAAAGCCGACGGCTATTCAAATGCCACAACCTCGCGACGCCTTTACATCTGGAATTACCCTTCGAGCGCTCCTTATTGGGACAGTCCTCATTATTGGGAATGCCTACTGGCTCGCCTACGCGGCTGAGATGATTCAGCCGCAATTCCTCCTCAACTTCGTTTCGCTCTTTTTCAACGCAGTTTTCACCCTTTTCGCCGTCATTTGCCTCAACCTCGGTTGGAAAAAACTCTCACCTCGTACTGCGTTGACCACACAGGAACTCCTCGTCATCTACATTATGGTTGTCATGGTATCCACTATCGGCGGTCACTCAATGATGACCTTTCTGATTGGAACCCTCGCGCATCCGTTCCGATTTGCTACCCCGGAAAACGAATGGTCATCTCTCTTTTGGCGTTACATTCCGACGTGGTTCGTGCCTGAGGACTACGCACTGGATGCCTACTTTAAGGGAGGCTTGAGCTTTTACCTTCCAAAGCACCTACGCGGCTGGATGGTGCCAATTCTGGTATGGACAGGATTTGTCGCACTCCTCTGGTTCACACTGATATGTCTCAATAGTATCATTCGCGTCCAGTGGACAGAACGTGAAAAATTGGCGTACCCGATAATCCAATTACCACTCCAGATGGCACAGGGACGGAAAAGTTTTTACAGAAACGGCACAATGTGGATAGGTTTTTCAGTCGCCGCAGGTATTGAAACCCTTGCAGGATTGAGCTACCTGTTCCCGCAAATTCCCAATATCGAACTCAGTTCCCTTTCTATCCAGCATCTATTCACAGATAAACCGTGGAACGCCGTGGGATGGGTGCCTGTATCTATTTATCCCTTTATCATAGGACTCACATTCTTCGTGCCGCTGGACATCTCAATGTCGGCGTGGGTTTTCTATCTGTTTGGCAAAGCGGAACGGATTGTTCGCACGGGAATGTTGGGCGTAGGTGAACTCTACTTTGCGGAACGCGCAGGCGGGGCATGGCTCGCTGTCGGTATTCTGGCGTTATGGGGGACTCGGAGACATCTTCGTGACGTCATCGTGAATTGCTTGACAACCAAGAAAGCGTTTGATGATTCAAACGAACCGATGCCCTACCGTGTTGCTGTCCTCGGATTAATCTTGGGGACCGTCGGGCTTACGTTATTTTCGGTGAAGGCAGGTATGTCCTTAGGCGGCGTGTTCGGTTTTATCGTCATTTTTACTCTGATGGCACTCGGCGTTACACGTGTGCGTGCTGAATTTGGTCCACCATCCCATGAAATCCTCGCCCTCGATCCAGCCCGACTGATGGTGGTCACCCTTGGTGCACGATTTGTCGGGACCGGAAATCTCACAATCATCTCCTTCTACTACTGGCTCAACCGATTGAATGTTTCGCACCCGATGCCAAACCAATTGGAGGGATTTAAACTCGCTGAGCGCGCAGGAATAAACAGCCGAAAACTCGTTTGGGTGATGATGTTCTCAATCATCATCGGCACACTTGCCTCGTTTTGGGCATTTCTCTATCTACTTTATGAGACAGGCGCATTGGCAGTGCACGGCTACGTCGTCGGTATCGGCAACGAAGTCTTCGGTAGACGTTTAGAACGATGGATTAACAACCCGGGCAGTCCGAATTGGGATGGAACACAATCTATGGGTATTGGGGCAGCGATGACGTGGCTTCTCTATTTCCTGCGTCATAAATTCATTTGGTGGCCCTTCCATCCAATCGGATATGTAATGACCGCCGCAACGTGGGGTGGTCTCGCAGATTTTTGGTTCTCTGTCTACCTCGGTTGGATGATAAAGTTCGTTATCGTCTCGATCTTCGGTTTACGCGCACACCAACGTGCAATCCCATTCTTTTTAGGGCTTGTGATGGGCGATTATGTGTTTGTAGGGGGCTGGGCACTGATCGGCACACTGTTTGATATGCCGACGTACGTCCTCTGGTCGCCTTAATTCTCATCACTTCTTGAAAAACTGTGTCTGAATCAGGATTTATAAGATTATAGGATGGATAAAATAAAAAAGTGTATACCTTATTCTCTTCTTGTAGGCACACTTTCTAAGTGCTCTCTACAATCGCAGTTTCTCCCGGAGTTCATTATACTTCCAATTGATGGAATGGATTTCTTCTTGACTGAAACCTATTAGTTGAAGAAAATGGAGTTGGAAAAGTGCCTCCATTTTTTGGCAAAGAATCCACAAGTCATCAATATCTTCTCTCTCCAAATGGGGATGGGTCAGATTATTTCGGATATCTACAATTCTATTTATCAGTTTTTTGCGTTTTTCCTTGTTTCCAAAGAGGGCCTTAAACGGCTCAATAAGCCTCGTAATTCTCTTTCTCAAACTCACCTCGTTTCCATATCTCAATCTGTTGCTCAACCACTCCTTCCTTCCAGCCGGACATTGCTCAATGAGTTTTTCGACTAATTCTTCAAATTTGGTTTCGTCCATCTCTTTTTCATCAGAGGTTTTTCGATGATATGCTTCTAAACCTTGTACTAAAGACAAAAATCTTACTTCCAAGTACGGATATGCATTCCTTTGTGCCCAAAAGTATAAATGAAAAACAGGTGCAAACTGTTCATAACCTCTTATCCAATTATTAATCATTCTCTCAACATTGTTTTGTATTTCCTCAAATCTAAATAACATATTATGCCTATAAATCTCTGGGCTGTCTTCAGAGTAAGACCAGCTGTGACTATAAATGTCTACCGAAGTCCTCCTTCTCAGCCCCTCCCGAACATCTTGGTGTGGAGTGTTAAAGACTGTTGACATACTGTCCAAGCATACTATTTCGTTTAAGGCGAAACACAGAAAAGTTGTAAGTTTGTTAGCAACGGAAATAAACTCGTCCAATTCACGGACATCTTGTGAAACTAAATGAAAATGAATCTTTTGAGCTACCTTTGCTTCTTTGGGGACCCTAGAAAATGGAGGCGGTTGCCAAGAAAACGCAATTAACAATTCCATATCATTGTCAAGCGGGATCGGAATATTCGCTGGAAGCTTGTAGGATATGGTCGCAGCGTGTTTGTCAAGTTGATGGTCAACCTCAATACCGCTTATTCCAATCCATTCGTCAATTCCTTCCACGGAAAAGGTTAAGGTCTTAAAACGCGGAACTTCGCCTTCACGGTATGCTACACCCTTGAAAACCTTCATTACCTCAATTGATGATTTTGATAAGTCATCGAACGTCCGTGATGTGTCAACATCAGACGACATACTTCTACAATAACAGTCATCAAGTGTAACAAATCCCATTTTTTCAATATGTCCAACTATACGTTCTATTGGCTCTGGCTCATCTAATGTCCCAAACACTCCAAAAATTTCCAGTTTAATTGCTCCTCCATCTGATATTGAGAGTGTTCCAAATATCTGTTTGTCAGGAGCGGAAGGTAGCCAAAAATAACCAGATTCCTTCAATTCTGCTTTGATTCTCATTGAGGTTTCCTCTTACATTATGTTGAAATTTCAAAAATATTTAGTTTTAGTATATTTACATTCGCGGTTGGAAATCGCTCTCACAAACCAAAACTAACTGAGGGGCTAATTTCTTCTGTGCTTTATATATGATAACATTATAATCTGCCGTTATCAACTCAAAATTGGACATCACTCTGGAAATCTGATATACTTTGCACGATCTAACAAACATCACAAATCACAACTCTACGAGTATGTGCATAAGAGACATCACAATGCAAAGGAGATATGAATGTACAATTTAGATGGAAAAGTCGCTTTGGTGACAGGTGCGGGAGGCAAAAACGGCATCGGACGTGCTATTGCAACGCGCTTGGCAAAAGAAGGTGCCGATGTCGCTGTCAATGACATCACTGAACACCCCTATGTCGATAATCAGGCCAATTGGCAAGGATTACCTGATCTCGTTCGTGAAATTGAAGCAATGGGACGACGTTCCATCAGCATCGTTGCGGATGTTGCAGACGCGGAACAGGTGAGTGAGATGGTAGATCAGACCGTCGCACATTTCGGGAAGATTGACATTCTCGTTAACAACGCCGGAACGATCGCTGGCAAGGATCGCGTACCTGTCGTAGATCTGGCTGAAGAAGATTGGGACAGAGTACAACGGGTCAATGTGAAGGGCGTGTTTCTCTGTTCTCAGGCGGTGGCACGTCATCTCATCGCGCACGGAACCGGAGGCAAAATCATCAATATGTCCTCTGTCACCGGAAAACGAGGATCGGCGCGCTTTGCCGCATATAGTGCCTCAAAATTCGCTGTGATCGCTTTCACACAGTGCCTTGCCCAAGAACTCGCACCCTATCAGGTCAACGTAAACGCTATTTGCCCTGGACTTGTGGACACAGAGCGATTTGGACATCTCGCCTCCGTGCTCATGCCCGAAAACCTTTCCGCCGATGAACAACTCTTGGAATACGCACGCCGCTCCGAGGCAGCTATTCCCTTAGGGCGACTTGCTGAAGGAGCAGATGTTGCCAAAATGGCTGCTTTCCTCGCCTCAGACGAAGCCGCCTACCTAACAGGGATTTCCATCACCGTCTCAGGTGGTTCAGTAATGGATTAACGTAGAATCCGTTGATCGCTCAAGTCCTTTCCACCGACACTTTTGACGATAGACGCGCCGCGCCACTCCTTGACTTCTAATTCGTGGAAAGCGTTGACAATGTTATACTGCGTCGGCAGGTCTTCCCAACGGGCTTTGTGGAACTCCACTGTTCCCTCGCCGCGCCACTGTTCCTGCACAACCCGATTCGGCGAACTTGAAGGCGTTAGGACAGCATAGGCAATATCCGCAGTGCCCCATTCACCAGTCCTTGGCATATATTTATAGTGGAGTGAGCCAGTGAGCGGTTGCTCGCCACTTGATTGCGCAGGAGCGGATGCAGGTTGTATCGGAACCTCCTCTGTTGCTCTCACACGCATATCCATGAATTTGAACCCCATCCAACTGGCAGTGCAGTGTGTTTCACCATTAAAAGTGAGCGGGTCTGGAAGTGAGCAATAGATTTTGGAGAAGCCTAATTCCTCACGTCCTGTCAAAATCGGATCTGTCAGGTTTTCCCACAACACCGTCAAGAGAGAACCAGTTGCCCGGTCTACTTCACCCTCGTAAACCGCTGGAAAACTAACGCCAAGCGTATTGTAGCCGCGTCCTGCGAGCCACTCAATTTCTTTCATATAGCCGCCAGACACAGACACCACAGGTTCGCCATTAAGCGAGAAACCGGGAGGTAGAAAAGCCTCCAACTGTTCGCTATTGGTCAGGAAACTCACTGTAACTGACGTCGATTTCGGGTTATCTTTACACTCAAATTTTCTGCCATCCGGTCCGTATCTCGGTCCCGTCCTCGGTCCAAAATGTGTCGGCATTCGATACATTGCGTTTGGATCTAATTTATATCCCATCTCATTCCTCCATGCTTTAGGTAATATATCCATATTTTATCAATATGAAATAGAATGTCAAGTCCTAATCGCATCGTTTTGAACAGCGAAACTTGATTGTCTCTGTCCTCTGAATGTGATACTATATCTATAATACCACAGCATTTAACCATATCTCTGTAAAAAATAAAAAAGGATGCCTTATGAATATCAAACCCTATACCTACATAGCATCCATAACTCTCATTATCGCAACATGCTTTGTGACTGGTTGTGAAAAAATTCCAACAGAGATTATCACCACAGCACCTGTTGACAAAGTCGCAGTTGCCACCATCTCTGAAGTAAATGGGAGCAGTCTGAGCGGCACAGCCACATTCACGGAAGTAGATAGAGGGATTCACGTCGTAATCGAAATCCAGAACGCCACCCCTGGCTTACATGCAATGCATCTTCACACGGGTAGCAGCTGCGACGACGCTGGACCGCACTGGCATCCAATGGGTGTCCCCGCTGGCACCCCCGGTATACCTGTCGTTCAAGCGACTCTTGATACGCTACCTATCGGCATAGGTGAAGTGGGAAACATCTCCGTCAGTGAAGATGGCATGGGTATCATTGAATTTACAACACCCCTCTGGTCGCTTGGTGGAGACCCAAACACCGATATCCTTGGCAAGCTGATTATGATTCACGAAACCGGCGACACCTTCCTAACCAATCCACACGCACATCAGACGGATATGCAAATGGACATGAACATGGAAGAAACGGGTGCGGACACGGAAACAGTACAACCACACTTTCATCCGCCGGGGACCCCACCACATTCTCATGCCAACACATCAGCGGTGGTCCCTCCAATCCAGCCGGGTGGTGGTGCCAGAATCGGCTGTGGTTTGATTGTACTGATGGAATCAAGTTTCTAACGGGTAGGTACGGTTTCCATCATATCCGTTACCGTGTCTCACCAGCTTCTTCCAAAGCGTAGGCAATGATGGAATCACTGAGATATATTCCATTCTCCCGCAAAATAATTAAAAGAGGCTTGATCGTATCAATCAAGCCTTTCTCTTTTGCCTCTAACAAAACGCCAACCACGCCTTTAGATGGTAATCCAATTCTTTGGGCTTCTTGTCGAGCCTTCTGTTCATCTATAATGACGAATCGTGCATCATGTTCATCTGCAAGCGCTAAAACTGCCGCTTCACCCAGATCAAGTCTATCATAAACCGACACACGTTTCGGATCTGTTAAATCGATAGTTTTAATCCAAGAAGCATTGTTGAGTACTTCTCGGCGGATAATTTGTTCGGTTCCGAGAAACTCCTTTTCAACCTCTCTTGGAATCCATACCTCCGTGTACAAATCCCGTAACAGAGATAAGAGGTTGAGTCCCCAGAGGCCAACAAGCGGACTTGTATTGCTGATAACTGGCTTTTCTGGCATTCTCAAAATCCGCTTTTTCTGAGCTCCTCAGCCGTCCCAAGCGGAGAGAGTCCATAATCCCCCATTAGATACATAAATGCTTCGCGCGATACCCCTGCAAGACGGGCAGCGAGACCGCCGCTTAGTTCTTCATTTTCATAGTATTTCATTGCCAATGCTACACGTGTTTCCTTATCAATCTCAAATGGTCCCTTCAGCGGAGTCAGAAGATAAACGACGTCTTTGGGTAATTTAACATCTATTTTTTGCTCAAAGGCAGCAATGCTACCGTGCCTGCTATGAAACAGATCGGCGATATCCACATCTTGGAGTATAGCAGCAGTCAAATCCATTTTTGCCTTTTCCCATTCTTTGGCCCGCAACCACGTTTCACCCCGTGTATAGTAGGATACAGCAATCTTTGGTTTCAGGACTATTGCTTCAGTATAGTCAGCAATCGCCTTGTCTATCTCGCCTTTTTCACAATACGCATTACCTCGATTGTTATAAGCCTCAGCACAATCAGGCTTGAGTTGTATCGCCACAGTATAGTCCTTGATAGCAAGATCGCATTCACCCTTAATATCGTAGGCAATGCCACGATTGCAATAGGCATCCGCATAATTTGAATCCAATTCTATCGCCTTGTTAAAGTCAGTAATAGAAAGATTGTACTCACCATTCTTGGCATGAGCAATACCACGCGCGTTGTGTACGCCAGCACCATTCTGCTTGATGGACGGCAGATCTTCATCGGAAACAAAACTGTAGGCGTAAGAGGCATGAGCAACCTCTTGATTTAATCCTTGCATCACTTTTCCTCCTTCACAATGCGGACTTCCTCCAACATTAAATTATACATGACTCATACCGCTCTGTCAATCCAATTTTCCAATGCAACGAGGGCAACAGAAAGATAAGTTACTTTTGCTTTAAGTATCTGATTGATGTTTTTTCAAAGAAAATCATAGTAGTTTGAAGCAAAAGAGACCCACAGAAATAACTTCCATTTTTTCTAGTGAAACACCCTGGCTTCATCAAAGCATCTTGATTTAAAACCATAGAAGCTGTACCATAACTTAAGAGTCTCAAACACCCCAGCATCCAGAAATACTGATGAATATCCACGCAAATTGCAACAAACCCTATAAAATAACGTTCTTTTATATAGTCAGAAATGATTGGAATCTTACACACGAAAAATGAAAATTCAATATCTAAGACATTGGCTGTTAATCCTCTGTATTAACTTAGCCATAAACACAGGCTGTACAACGCAAAGCACCCCCAACCCCGTAGCACCGACAGAAAGCTCCGAGGTTGTCCTTGAAAATCATCGACTCACCGAAAACGAAACGTGGACACCCGAAAAGACTTACATCGTGAAGGGCACTTTAGAGATCCCACAAGACATAACCCTCAACATCCCACCCGGGACTACTGTCAAATTTGGACGAGATGCCCTTCTGACAGTGAGAGGCATTCTAAAGATCGGAACCTCTTCAGCACAAAATCAAGTAACTCAACTTGTGCATCTCACATCTGACAACATCAAACCATCACCCGGGGATTGGAGGGGTATCCTCTTTGATCATACACACGATTTAGAGAGTGTGATCAGGGGAGCAGTTATCGAGTATGCCACGATTGCCCTGGACATCAAAACAACATCACCAACGATAACAGAGTGCACACTCCGGCTAAACGAAACCGCTATTTCCTTGGATGGTAGCGACGGATACATTCAATATAATGATATTGTTGACAATAAAACTGGGATTAGCACGATTGGAAGGCAAACACGCCCACGGATTGAAAAGAACAATATTACTAAAAATGAGATCGGTATCTTCTGTGAAAATGTCCAGTCTATCATTCAACGTAACAACTTGTATGCGAATGTTTTCGCACTCCGTCTGAATGTGAAGTTCGACCTAATAGTAGCCAAGAATTGGTGGGGAAATTCAGACGCCACTGAAATAACGAACACCATCATAGATGCTACCGATCCGGATCTGATCACTAAACAGGTTGGAACAGTCATTTATGAACCGTTCGCAGATGAACGGATTGCCGACGCAGGTTTTCCATATTCGACACTCCTTACAGGTTTATAAATAGGGTTAAAGTTGCTAAAGAAGCACACCAATAGCGTGTCTATAAAATTTTTTATACGGTGCGTACGATTCTGAACGCCTCACAAAGCCACCTTCTATTCACTCCACGAGGAGGCTCACTGATGAAAAGTACGATTCTGAACGTCTCACAAAACTACCATGTTCGCGGTGGTTCTGACCGGTACTTTTTTACGCTCGCCGAGTTACTACAAAAGCACGGACACAAGGTCATCCCGTTTACAGCAACGAGTCCTAAGAACGAGCCGTCTGAATGGGAACGTTATTTCCCACGCGGCGCGGATTTTGAGGAACCCAAGATGGGTGACTTGCTTCGTTTTTTATACTCACGCGATGCCGCAACATCGATTCAAAGATTACTGAACAATACTGACGTGGATATAGCGCACTTTCACATCTACCATGGCAAGTTAACTACCTCAGTTTTGGGTAGCCTAAAAAAAGCCGGTATACCACTTGTTCAGACGCTGCATGATTATAAATTAACTTGTCCCATAGCTGTTTATCTGGCAAACGATGAAATTTGTGAGGCATGTGAAGGCAAACATTTTTGGCGCGCACTCCCAAAACGGTGCAATAGAGGTTCACTCGCTCGCACAGCATTGAGTGTTACCGAGTCTTATGTCTCTAAAACACTTGGTGCTGTTGAGAAATTTGATCATTTCATCTCGGTCTCTCATTTCCTTCGGAAAAAGATGATCTCACACGGTATTCCTGAAGGTAAAATCTCGACGGTTCATAACTTTGTTGATGTCTCTAACATCACCCCCAATTTCTCTGGCGGAGAATATATGCTCTACTTCGGTAGGGTACATCGGAGCAAAGGGATTTTGACACTAACAGAGGCTGCTGCACCGCTGAAAGAGATACCTCTCTACATCGTCGGGGATGGCGAAACGATGCCAGAAGTCCAACGCATCATCGAAGAAAATGGATGTGACCATATTCACCTTCTCGGCTTTAAACAGGGCGATGAACTTCGTGAACTTATTCTGAACAGTCTCTGTACAATCTTACCATCCGAGTGGTATGAGAACTGTCCGCTGTCTGTTTTAGAATCCTTTGCTTACGGTAAACCCGTCATCGGTGCTGATATCGGTGGTATCCCCGAACTTATCGAAGATGGCGTTGACGGTTTTCTCGTACCATCAGGCGGACAAGAAGCACTACGAGACCGTCTGTTGTGGATGTTTAAACATAAAGACGAGGCTGTAGAAATGGGAAGAACGGGTCGCCATAAAATGGAAACAGCGTTTAATGCCGACATCCACTATGAAAGAATTATGAATGTCTACCGGAAGTTTCTGTAAGAATGTGAAATAAAATCCATTCTGTTATTGTTGAATGTCACCACAACAGGCACAAATTTAGATTATTACGCACGTCCGAAGAATGATAGTAGACTACACGATTCAGAGGGTTCATATAGTTTACACATATCATTAGCTTGGCACAACCCTCAAAATATCGAGTTTTCGATCCGAGTACAAGTATCGGAAGGAGGCAGATGAAGCATGGCTTCAGAGATGTCCTTGATAGATTGTTTTTCAGAAAAACCACCTTCAGCTTATTTTGATGAATCTAATTCAGACAAAACAGGAATTCGCCACGATTATGGAAACCTCTATGATTGGTTGTTTTCCGCGCTTCTTTTTCAAAATGGGATGCAACCTATACGCGTCTTGGAAATAGGCGTTACTATGTTTGGTGAGGGCAGTGGACACGCTTTTGCAAAGATGCCGTTTGTAGAGAAATTTGTAGGACTTGATATAAATCCAATTCAGGAGGATTTTGGCGAGAAGGGGGTTTTTCTTAAAGTTGACGCATACACGGAGGACGGTCTACAAGCTGCTGCCCCTCACGGACCTTATCATCTTCTGATTGATGATGCTGAACATGTACACAACCAACAAGTTGCATTTTTTTCTTTGTATACTTCACTGTGCGCTACACCAGGTGTCATGATCTGCGAAGATGTGCCAAGACTAACAATAGGGAAAAGGCTTAAAGCGATCAAAGATCCCAGTCTTATGCACGTACGTGTTCCAGGTTCCCTCATAGCATCGAAAGGTAAGTTAGACAACAATGTATTATTAAAAACTAATATGATAGGGTTTACGCAATAATCTAAAATCGTGTTATGACCAACGATTTACCTTATATTTATCGGCATGTATCACAGCAAGTCTCGTGCGGCATATTGGGATGGTCGGAATGCGTTAGGCGAGTCTGTAACGAGTGGGATCTACTTCTATACACTCACTGCTGGTGATTTCACGGATACTGGTAAGATGCTTATACGAAAATAATACCAAATTATACCAAAGTCATTGGGTTTTCGATTTTCTATGTCTTGTGGTATATTAATTTAACAATTAAAGCCTTTGGTAAATTTGGTAACGGACGCTTTTTTAACCGAAAAACAGAGATTAGGAAGTCTTGACTGCGGAACAACTGAATGGCTCTATTCTAAAATAAAAATATTCTTAATTTGGTATAGACACTGTTATTGAGTGTTTATACTACAAGGAGAAAAATGCGAATTCTAACTATATTGTTCATTTTCTGTCTGCTGTCTACTGCCTCGAGTGAAATTCGATTTGAAGAGGTCTCACATCAAGCCGGAATCACGCGTATTGGTGAAAGTTGGGGAAATGCCTGGGGCGATTTTGACGGAGATGGATATCTTGACTTATGGGCTACCAACCATAAACACAAACCAAGCCTCTATCGCAACAACGGAGATGGGACCTTCACAGACATTATTGACGAGGTTTGGGATGCATACCCATTTGCAGACACACACGGCGTGGCATGGGCAGATTTTGATAATGATGGTGACCAAGATTTGATCATTCTGTCAGGTGGTGGTGGTGGAATCAACCGCACAAATCGGAAACACGATAATCACTTCTACGTCAATGAAAATGGTATGCTTATTGAACGAGCCGCTGAGTTCGGAATTGATTACCCACTGTTGCGCGGTAGAGCACCACTTTGGTTGGATTGGAATCGAGATGGGTATCTTGATCTTATTATGACGGGAAGAGGTCGTCCAGATAATACAGGAGAATTGATAGCATCTTCTCTATTTGAACAAACCCGACACGGCTTTGAAAAGATGAACAGAGCCTCTGGATGCAACATCGAAAATGATTCAGCAATTGCACAACTTACCGATCTGACAGGAAACGGTACCATGGAGGTAGTTGTCGAGGGTAATCCATATCCACAAGTGGTGTATGATATATCGTCTATCTCATTTAGGGTATTAGAAACAATCACTTTTCCGAAAATTTACAACGTCTTAGATGCAGTGTTTGCGGATTTCAATGGAGATTTATCGTCAGATGTCTTCCTTGCGCGAGGGATATACCGCTCCTATATTGACACAGAAATCCCTAAACAGATAAAAATGCAAATGCAAACGAATAGAGGAGAAAAAGGCGTAAGTTTTAAGACGGAGGGCGATGTCCGCTTTGAAATCCATTCAATTTGGACGACACAACTCCGCCAGTTATTCATTGGGGCTGAAGGGCATACATTGAAAGCGTTTGGAGGCGAACATATTCCATCTGATCCAATCCGAAATGTAGGATCTTTCATATTTGTGCTATCCCCTGATGACCCAAAAGTTGCAGGTTTGAAGCCTCGACCTGAGGTGGAAAACTATGGCATTTACGTAGGGTATAATCCGGAGCAGAAAGTGTGGACCCTGTTATATCATACACAGCCATCGATTGACACTAATTGGAGTGGATTAGAGGCACGTATCAAATCAACAAATCCGATATCAGAGGTAGAGCCTATTAATTTCACACCATTTGATCTGCGGGCAAACCCGCAATCAACACTTTTACTAAAAAAAGGCAACCAATTTGAGCAAGCTGCTACTTTTTTAGACGGTCGGTCAGTCGTTGCGGGAGATTTCGATAACGATATGGACATTGATATCTATCTCGTTCGTTCAAGTAGTGCTGGAAACCTTCCTAATTACCTCTATGAAAACCAAGGGAACGGCACCTTTACGCAATTGGCGAATGCAGGCGGAGCAGTAGCAAGCATGGATGGCAGAGGGCAAAGTGCTACAATGGCTGACTACGATAGGGATGGATACCTTGATTTTTTCGTCACTAACGGTAGAGGCGCGTATCCTTTTAACGAAGGACCAGATCAGCTTTTCCGTAACATAGGGAGTGGGAATAACTGGCTTCAGGTTGATTTAGAAGGAACAGTTTCTAACCGAGATGGAATCGGCGCGAAACTTTTCGCAACCACGCCTGATGGAAAAACCCAACTTCGAGAAAATGGAGGCGGTATCCACTGGTCTCAACAAAACCAGAAACGTATTCATTTCGGGCTTGCTCAGAATCAAAAAGTTAGCGAATTGGTCATCCGTTGGCCCAGCGGCATAGTTCAAAAATTAACGGATGTATCAGTGAACCAAGTGCTGCATGCTGTTGAACCTGACATTCAAGTGCCCCACCGAGGCGATGTCAATGAAGATGGCGTGGTAAATATTTCGGACTTAGCTTTTGTCGCAACACATATCGGCGAAAATCCACTTACCGACGCGAGGGCAGATGCAAACGGTGATGGCAAAGTTAACATTGACGATATTATTTGGATTATCAGAGCCGTTAATGCAAAAGGAACAGCCTTTGCGCCCTCAAACCAATCTCTATCTGAAGAAGACTTCGCTGCCCTTTCTGCGCTTTACGAAAAAATTGAAGATATATCAACGGACTTTGCACAAATAGAATTAGTTAAACGTTTCTTAAGACCTCTATTGATGACCGTTGAACAACCTTTGGAAACGGAACTCTATGCTAACTATCCAAATCCGTTTAATCCAGAAACGTGGATTCCGTATCAGCTTGCAGAAGATGCCGAAATCACAATACGTGTTTATAATGCGTCAGGACATATTGTGCGGACAGTCTTCTCCGGACATCAAACCTCAGGATATTATCTGAGTCGCAGCAAGGCAGCTTATTGGGACGGCAAGAACGAATTCGGCGAACAAGTGGCGAGCGGGGTTTATATCTACGAATTGACGACTCCTACATTCAAACAAACCAAACGACTCGTCGTACTAAAATAGCGATTTCGGGCATGCGTTCGGAAATTTATTTATACAGCAGCTAACAAGAATAAAATAATAATCTTTATAGGAAAATATGAAAAAAGCATTAGTCACAGGCGGTGCGGGCTTCATGGGATCGCACGTCATTAATGAGCTCCTCCGCCAAGGAAACACAGATGTTGTCGCATTTGACGATCTAAGCGGCGGTTTCCGTGAAAATCTTAACCCCAATGTAACCTTCGTTGAGGGAAGCATTCTTGATGCTTCGTTGATAAATCAACTCTGTGAGAAGCATCAATTTGATTATATCTATCACCTCGCCGCCTATGCAGCGGAAGGGCTTAGCCACTTTATCAAGCGATTTAACTATCAAAATAATCTCATCGGCAGTGTTAACCTTATAAACGCCGCCGTAAACTACAACGTCAAACGCTTTATATTTACTTCATCCATCGCTGTATACGGCGAGAACCAGTTACCAATGCATGAGGGACTCCAGCCCATGCCTGAGGATTCTTACGGCATCGCTAAATACGCGGTGGAACAAGAACTTGCCGTCTCCAAACGACTCTTCGGCTTGGATTACACCATTTTTCGTCCACATAACGTCTACGGTGAACTTCAGAACATTGGCGATAAGTACCGAAATGTCATCGGCATCTTTATGAACAACATCATGCAAGAGGAACCTTTAGTAATCTTTGGAGACGGAGAGCAGACGCGCGCCTTTACACATATTGCCGATGTTGCTCCACACATTGCTCGCGCTGTGGATATCCCAGAAGCCTCAGGAGAAATTTTCAACGTCGGTTCCGATAAATATGTGACTGTCAATGAATTGGCAGACTTGGTGATGACAGCAATGGGAAAAGAAGTACGTATCATCAATGTGCGTGCCAGAGAAGAGGTGAAACACGCCTATTGCTCACACGAGAAATTCCAAGACATCTTCGGGAACACATCGCAGGTAGAACTTCCAGACGGCTTAGGTAGAATGGCGGATTGGGCAAAATCTGTGGGACCACGGGCTTCCAGTCTGTTTACTGACATTGAGATTCGTAAAAATTTACCCGACAGTTGGAAATAAACGCGTCTACATCCAGTACGAAAATTACCATGATCAAAAGAATCCTACAGCACAAGACCTTTTGGGTAATGGTAATTACGTTTGCTGGAATGGGATTGAGCCTCCTCGTCCGTGTCCTATTGATCCCAAAGCGGTTCGGCTTCAGCAACACAGCGGATGCACTCACTACCGCATTGACGGTCGTGCTCGTCGTCGATACCATCGTCCGAGAGGGCACTAAATTTAGTCTTGTCCCGCTCTTTGTTACACGCCAAAAGGAGATGACCTACACAGAATACCGACATTTCACCAATAGCATCTTGTTCTCTTTACTCGGTATCGGTTTTGGAATATTTATCTTAATCGAGCTTTTCGCACCATGGATAGCAGGCGGGTTATTATCGAAGTCAACGATTGATGTCCAAAACGGAACCACTCTGTTGCGACTATGTGCTCCGCTTCTTATCTTCGGATGCGGTAGTACAGTATTGGGTGCTTTTTTGAACAGCCGACAACGTTTTAAAACGGTTGCACTCCGAAACGCGCTACCTGCTGGCGCTGCAGCGGTTATATTTGTAGTCCTATGGGATACCAAAAACCTTGAAAACTGGGTGGCAGCGGCGTACACAGGTGGCTTTGCCGCATATTTCGGGTGGTTGTGCATTGGAACATATCGAACGGGACATAGGTATGTGCTCACAGGTATTTCTGTGGACACACTGCGCTCCTTGAAAAACACGATTACATTACCAACACTCGGTTTCGCAATTCGACAGATTACAAATCGCTTGTTGGTTGAGATATACCTTGTTTCCCAACTTGGAGGCGGTGCGATTACACTCTATAAATGCGCCTTTCAGATATTCTCGGCGTTACAAACGCTCATCGGTATCAGTATTGCGACGACAGGTCTACCTGATATGGCGACAGACGATGCTGCAAATGATAAACAGAAATTAGGACACACGCTCAGCCGAAATGTACGGACGGTCGCAATCATCGGACTTCCAGTAATGCTAATTTTGCTGTTATTTCACGGACAGATTAGCTGGATCTTGTACGGGAGAGGCATAACCGATCAAACTTCTACTGAATTGATAGGACGACTCCTCTTTTGGCTTAGTACAGGAATAATATTTTCCTGTCTGATACCTGTGTTGAACGCTGGACTTTACGCACAGAAGGCGTACCGGTCTGTTTTCATAAATATGGTGACGATGGCTGTTCTTAATTTTGCAGTGGCATACGGGTTGATCAAAATGTGGTCACTTCAAGGTGTCGCACTTGCTGTATCAATCACTGCCCTACTCGCTGTTGGCAATCTGACGTACTTCCTCCGAAGGACTCAAGTTTCTTGGTTTTAAATGGCTTTAACTAATCTTTGTAGTGGCTGCGGAGGTTATGACTGAGACAAGAAACCTTTTACTGAGGACTTTGGAATGCTGATAGCCACAACAAAAGAGTAAAAGAAATATACAGATGAAAAGTGTTGCGGATTATCACTATCTCATTGTCGGAGGCACTACAAAGGCAGCAACAACATCGTTGTTCACCTACCTTGCCGATCACCCGTCTATTTGCGCTGCAACTTACAAGGAAACCCGTTTCTTTCTCAGGACCGATTATCCGCTTCCTTCAAAATATCGATATAAGGACGATGTTGAAGAATACAACCTTTTGTTTTCTAACTCTGATGAAGTGCAACTCCGAGTAGAATCAACCCCTGACTATTTGTATTGTGAAAAGGCATGTGAGAGAATCGCTGAGTTCCTGCCACAAGCAAAGTTAGTTTTCAGCCTTCGTGAACCGATCTCACGGTTAATTTCGTGGTATCGCTTCGCAAAGCAAATTGGCAAATTACCACAAAATTTGAGTTTTGACGCATACGTCGAATTGCTTTTTGACGCTTTAGATCGCAATACTGATAACGAAGAACAGCACTTGCAATCACTCCAACAGGGGTGCTATACTATCTATTTAGAACGCTATTTTAATCGATTTGGTCCGGCGCGCATCCACACGCTTTTCTACGAGGAACTCGCGGCACAACCGGCGGTTGTTATGGAAAATCTATGCAACTTCGCTGGCATAGATGCCGATTTTTATAGCGACTATGCCTTTAAGGTGACAAATCGAACGCAAAAGATGCGAAACTCAGAATTGCATCGGAAATATAGAGACCTCAGATTCCGGATGCGACAGTGGACGTATAATAAACCGATGATTCATAACCCACTGAGGACGATCAGACGGACGATCGAACCACTCTATCTCCGCTTGAATACACAGACAGACGAAAAGACTCTGATGTCAGAAGAAACGCGACATCGCTTAGCGAATTACTATCAACGTGATATTGATGCCCTTACCCTATTAATTGGAAAACCGTTACCGTGGAAACTTCTACAAAAATCCGACTCATGATTGTTGGCGCACAAAAATCGGGGACGTCCTCCTTACTCCGCTACTTGGCACAGCATCCAGATATTCACACACATCCACAATCAGAAATGACTTTTTTCCTTCAAGAGCGCGAACATAAGCGCGGATACAAATGGGCTTTCAAGAAATACTTTGCTGGAGAACGATCCGGAGATGAGATCAAAAACAAACATCTTATTGCTAAAAACGTGATGGTGATGCATTCACCGGAAGTTATGCAACGGATTTACGAACACAACCCTGAAATGCATCTCGTTGTGCTTTTACGGGAACCTGTCGCCCGTGCCTATTCCGCCTATTGGTGGGCACGGCGGCGAGGTTGGGAAAACATCAAAACTTACGAAGAAGCACTCGCTGCTGAGGACGAACGCTTGAACGAAGACTGGTTCAAATGGCGACAGTGTGCCTACCAGTATAACGGTATCTATTACCCACACGTCAAAAATTTGATAGACCAATTCGATTCAAGTCGTGTGCACTGCTTCCTTACCGACGATTTGAAGGAAAACGCTGAAACTGTGTGTCAACAAATTTTTAGTCACATCAGTATCCCTGCCGATTTCAAGCCTTCAATAGGTGAACGACACAATCAAGCCACTATACCGCGTTCCGAGGGGTTCAACTTTCTTTTTACACAATTTCTGGCTTCCCACAACCCATTAAGAAGAGCAATCAGAAAACTCGTACCAGATGCGACTGCTTATAAACTGAGAAAAGCCATTCTTGATTGGAATGAAAAACCCCAAAAGAATACGGATTGGACACCGCCACCGCTCAATCCGCAGACGCGCGAACGGCAGATTACATATTTTAAACCGTACAACGAACAATTAGCGGAACTATTGGGCAGAGATCTCTCCTTCTGGAATTAAACACTTTCGGAGCGGTTTCCAATTATTGGCTGTCGGAAATCAACAACCGACAACCCACAATCAATAAAAGAATGATCTATTTTTTGACAGGATACGTCGGTTTTGAAGAGTTTATACTGAAGTTTTTACCGGTTAGCGACACCCTTTATTCTTATTTAAGATTCTTTGGCGAGATCCTCATCTACGCGGCTTTCGGGAAACTCGTCATTCATAAACTCAACAGAGGCATCCCTTTCGTCAAAACGGCAATTGACCTACCAATTATTGGGTTTTATAGCGTCGTGCTGATCTCAATGTTAGTTAACAGATCGCCCTTGATAGGTAGCATTTATAACATCCGCCCATTTGCGCGATATATTGTCCTCTTCTATCTGGTCGCGAACTCCAATCTGTCAGAAAGACGAATCACAACGCTTTTACGCATAATTCTCGGTGTCGGTATTTTTCAGGTTGCCGCGGGGGTCATTCAATGGGTGGGTGGACCCGACGCATTCGATTTTTTTCTCCCGCGAGAGACGGCACTCACTATAGGCGGCTTTGAGAAAAAATACCGGTTACTCGAACTCGGCAGAGAAATTGGTAGTGTCTACGGGACTTTAGGCGATACGGTGATTTACGGTGTCTTTATGATTCTCGTTCTCGTTGTCTATCTATCTCGTATCCGACGATTGGAGTATTTGAATCTACTCGGCGCAGCGATACTATTCTTCTTTATCGCGCGTTCATATTCGCGCGCCGCTACCTTTTCTGCACTCCTCGCCGGTGGCGCGTGGTTTTATTTTCATTATGGATGGAAAAAGACACTTCAGTTAGCATGCGCGACGGTGTTGGTTTTCAGCCTGTTGTTAGCAGTAGCAAATCCATTCAATCTTGAATACATAAATCCACGCAAAGCAAGGGTTGGCCTTGTCGGCAACGTAACAGGTGTTTTTTCCGGTTCTTACGTCCGTATCGCACAAAAGCAGCGCTTGGGCGCATTAATCGGGAATGTACCGACAGTCCTCGTCAACAAGCCGATCTTGGGTTATGGTGCCGACCAGAATACTACGATTGAAAGACTTAATATGAGCCAACGTTCATTTTTACTGAAAATATTGAGTAAGGAGGGATTCAAGGATGTGTATTGGGTGGCAATACTCTGTTTCTATGGTATATTGGGACTCGGTTTTTTCGCCTTAATATTTTACCGCCTCTTTCGCGCCGCACTAAATCTTTACAAAAGATCTGTCAATCCACCTTCTCCTGTAGAATGGAATGCCCCTGCTTCTCGCTTGACACAACAGATTGCGATTATCATGCTTTGTCTTGTTGCTGTCACCGTATTTCTACTTTTCTTCAATCGAACACTTGAATTTCGAGGCTACGGTTTCTACTTCTGGCTCTGTGCAGGTCTCATGTTCGCCAGCGATAGATCGCTCCCAACTTACAGACCTCTGAGGATCACATTATGAAGTTATGTTTAATGACTGTCAGCTATCAGTTGTCAGCCATCAGCAAGAGAACTCTTGGACAAATCAAAAGCCAATTTAAAGCTGAATGCCAAAAACTATTCAGCCGAAACGTCTGTTTGGGTTCGTTGGGACTAATCATGCTGCTTCTGAACATCGGTTGTCAAGACAAAGCCCCACCGGCAGGGGCACTCCGCTTAGAGATTGACACACATACCTCACAACCGCTCCGCCATTCGCTCTATGGGTTTAACACAAACATGATCAGTGGCGACTACGGCTATCTTGACGACGATTTCGTTACCCTAACCAAGACCCTTGCTCCTAAGACCTTACGGTTTCCTGGTGGCACGGTCGGAAATTTCTATCATTGGGAAGCTGCAGGCTTTTTTGAGAACGAAATGGCATCAACGTTGAACCCACAACTTAACAGACGAAATAAAAATAATTACGCTAAACTTCAGGAGCGAAGAAATGGCATAATCACATTCGATGACTTTATGCAGCTGTGTCACACACTACACATAACACCGATTATCGTCGTGAACCTATGGACAGGCACTCCAGAAGAGAGTGCGTCATGGGTCCGTTACGCTAAAAATAAAGGGTATCAAATTACGTATTGGGAACTCGGCAACGAAATTTATCTGCCAAACTACCTCAACAAATACCCCACAGTTGAAACCTACATCGCAGAAGCCAAGAAACATGCAGCAGCAATGAAAGCCGTTAATCCAGATATAAAGTTGTCTGTCTGTGCTTCACCACTCGGATTCCACAAAGAAGGCTGGTTGGTAAAACAGCAGCAACGGAAATGGGACGAAGGCCTTGCAGCCGACCCCACTTTTTACGACGCTTATACCGTTCATGCCTATGCCTACAAAGCAGTCCGAAATGTAGAGATAGAAACGATGCGTGGTTATCTCATGGGATGGATTCACTTCGGTGTGGCAGAGGCACTTGATTACTATCAAAAACTATTTCCAAATAAGGAGATGTGGATAACCGAATGGAACATCGCTAACCCTGTGAACCGCGTCGCCAACACACAACTTCATGCAATGTACGTCGGCGACTTCTTTCTAAAAATGCTAACAATGCCTAACGCCACACATGCGAACTTTCATGTAATCGCTGGTGTTGGTAAAGGCTATCCGGTATTCTCACCGATAACACCCGCAACACCAGGGACCTTTTGGAAATATGGCGGCGAACCTGAATCGGATTTCGGTAGGACCATTCGACGTACCGTCTATCCTGCTTTTCAACTCATCGGTGAAGCGTTCGCAAGTGCGGACACACAATTTACACTCTCAGTGCAAAATCCGCCTTTTCTTGTGGGTGCTATCGAATATCACGGAAAACAGATGCCGGGGATTCAGGCACAAGTTATCGGCAAGAAAAGTGATTCTAATGAAACGGAACACCTTGCTATCCTGATCAGCAATCGCACTGGCGAACAGTACATGCCACACCTTATGATTGATGGCAAATATTACAAAGACAGCGTCACCTACCGTTATGTTGCCGATGAAAGACTCAATGCGACAAACGGCGGTAACGCTGAATTGGAAGGATCAGGCGAAATCGAAGTACGTATTCAGGAATGGTCCGGAGAAGCAATGGAATTCTCTATCCCAAAAAACAGCTTCGGGGTTTTGACCATCTTAGGTGAAAAAGAATGATATTTGTTGTCGGTAACAGTCGCAGTGGCACAACTATGATGGGACGGATTTTAGGAAAACATCCAGATGTTTACACCTTTGGTGAACTCCATTTCTTTGGACAGTTATGCGCACCGCCATTTTCAGCTAAGCTGCGTCCAGCAAACGCAATAAAACTCGTCGCAGATTTATGCTGCATCCAACGGGAAGGCTATCGCACGCATGGAAATCCACGTCGTTTCCTAAAAGAGGGAGAGACATTTCTTAAAGGTTTAACCGCATATCCTGAAACACCAGCACAACTCTTTTCAGCGTTTCTTCACCACGAAGCAGCCGAGAATGGTAAAACTATTCCATGTGATCAGACCCCGCGCAACGTATTTTACATCAAAGATATCTTGGAACTTTATCCAGAGGCGCGAATTATCAACATGATCCGCGATCCGCGCGATGTTCTATTATCTCAAAAGCGAAAGTGGAAACGCCGATTTCTCGGTGGTAGTGATATGCCAATGAAAGAAACATTCCGCGATTGGGTCAACTATCACCCAATCACCATCAGCCATATCTGGCGCACCGCTGTCAACGCTGCAGACCAATTCGCACAGCATGAACGAGTTGCCTCCATCTACTTTGAGGAACTCCTCGCACATCCAGAAACTACAGTCAAACGTATTTGTGACTCTGTTAATATTTCCTATACCGAGACAATGCTCCAAGTCCCACAAGTTGGTTCCTCTATGGCAGAGGACAAACCGCAGCAGCTTGGCATAAATCCACAGCGAGCGCAGAGCTGGCAGAACGGAGAACTCAGTTCAGCCGAAATTTATCTTAATCAGACCATAACAGCAGCATTCATGAAAAAGCATAACTATAACCCCGTGCCAATTCGACCAAATATCGCGAATTTGGCATTTCATTTGTTGATATTCCCCGTAAAATTAGGCGGTGCATTCCTCTTTAACCTTGATCGCATGAAAAGTATCCGTCAAACCTTAAAAAGACGTCTTTTCGATCATGCCCAGTCCACGTAAACAAGAACCTGATTGACAAAAGATTATAAAAAATATGATTGCACAATTAGATCCACTCTACATAAAAACACGCCCGACGAAAGTCATAACACGCCTCATGAGTTACACATTCTTTGAAGGACGTCCCCTAACCACTAAAGGTCGCTGGATAAACCCTCTGGTTTTTTCTATTTTGAAGACAGTTTCTACGAATAAAAACAGATACAAACCTGTCAAAAAACCGATCTTCATTTTAGGCACGGGACGCAGCGGAACCACAATACTCGGTGTTGTACTCTCCATGCACAAAGAAATCGGCTACCTCAACGAACCGAAAGCGATGTGGCACCTGATTCACCCACACGAAGACATCATCGGAAGTTACAGTCGAGGCGAGGCAAAATATCGTCTCACTGCCGAGGACGCAACAGACGAAATGCGTCAACGTGCCGCTCAGATGTTCGGTGCCTATTTAACAGCAACCCGTGCAAAACGTCTCGTTGATAAATACCCCGAACTCATCTTCAGAGTGGGTTTCGTACGTGCCCTATTTCCCGACGCACGCTTTATCTTTCTCGTGCGAAACGGATGGGACACATGCCATTCAATTGCGAACTGGTCAAAGCGTCTCGGTGTTAGCGTCAACGGAGAGAAACACGATTGGTGGGGAGCCGAGGACCGTAAATGGCGGCTTTTAGTTGAACAGCTCGTCAAATCAGACCTCGCTTTCTCTGAAATCGCTGACGAGATTGCACATTTCGATCGACATTTAGACAGAGCTGCCGTAGAATGGATAATTACTATGCAGGAAGGAATCCGTCTAATGGACAACCTTCCCGATTGTACACATCTTGTCCGTTTTGAGGATTTAACAACAAAGCCGGACGAAGCACTTTCAGCGTTATGCGATTTCTGTGAATTGCCAACGGACACTACATTTGGAGAATATGCACGTCAGACTTTGCATCCCGTGCCAGCACGGCAACCTTTCGACGTTCATCCAGAAATCGCCCCTATGTTCCATGAAACTATGAAAGAATTAGGATATAATAATTAGCTAAACTTTTTAACAGGAGTAGAATTATTAAAATGAGATTGTTGGTGCTGATTGTATTGATGCTTGGCACAGTCACATTGTTTATTGGATGCGAACGAGGGATGAAAGAACCAATCATGGAAATTGTCATCCCTTCACAGGACGCTATAGAAAAAGCCCAAGCAGCAATGGAAAGAGTTAATGACAGACGGGCGGAAACACAACGCAAAGCCGAAAAAACAGGCGATTATTCCACCATATTTATTGCCTCTGAAGGCATCTTTAAGGAAGAACTCGGTTTTAGAAAGGCACTTTGGGTGGATTTGGTGGAGATATATCGTCAGGAGAATCTCGAAAATGCTACAGCGTTAGAAGGACTTGACAACCTCCAAAACGCCTTTGCTGAAAAGTTAGAAGATGGCACACTTGGAATGTTTTATTTTCAGTATATTAGCTCTTTTGATAATATAATTATTGAATATCTCCGCCTATCGTTTGAATTCCCTGAAAAGCGTGAGGAAGAACTCCTTATATTATTCAGAGAATCTGTAAGAGATGAACGCATCCTCATTATATTTCCGTAGGAATCATATAGATTATGCACAAAATGTCAGTTACACAAGCACAAGAGCTATCTTCAGTGAGCCGTCCATTTACCCGACGGGACTTCCTTTCAACAAGTTTGAAAGCCGGTGCAGCCGCATTTACGACAGGACTGTTACCCAAACGCAGCGCGAATGCTGAAGATCAATACAATGTGTTGTTTATTAGCATAGACGACTTGAATACCCGGCTTGGATGCTACGGACATCCAGAGATGCATACGCCGAATATTGATCGACTTGCCGAGCGCGGCACTCTCTTTAACCGTGCATATTGCCAATTCCCACTTTGTAACCCGTCACGAGCATCCATACTTACAGGATTGCGTCCAGACACAACGGGGATAAAGAATAATGACACTGTTCAAGGGGACACCTTTGATACTACCATTATCCCACATTATTTCAAATCACACGGCTATCACACCCGCTCTGTCGGTAAGATCGCTCACGGTTGGTTCTCATGGTCGGATAGGGCTTCTTGGAGCGAACCGATGTGGAGGCTGCCGTATGGAAGTGAGGACATTAATGCCAGCCACCACTCTTGGCGAGCACTTGACGTTGCTGATGACGAACTCAGCGACGGCAAGGCTGCAGCTAAGGCGGTAGAAGTTCTAACGGAGATAAAAGACTTTCCATTTTTCCTCGCAGTTGGTTTCGACAAACCGCATGTTCCGTTCCGCGCGCCGACTCAATATTACGACCTCTACACACCTCAGGATTTTACGCTCCCAGTTCATTCGAGTTTTCCTGAAAATGCCCCACTCTTCGCTGTGTCGGCTGAACCACATAGGCTTTCTGACGCAAAAACGTTGCAACTCACCCAAGCTTATGCAGCATGTGTAAGTTATGTAGATGCCCAAGTCGGGAGAGTCCTTGATCAACTTGAGACGCTCGGACTGAGTGAAAAGACTCTCATCGTCTTGTGGAGTGACCACGGATTTCATCTCGGAGAACATGCGAAGTGGCAAAAAGATACCCTTTTTGAGCCAGGTGCTCGTGTCCCGTTGATTGTCAGTGTTCCAGGCCAGTCAAATGTCGGTGCAGAAACAGATGCACTTGTCGAATTGGTTGACGTTTACCCGACATTATGTGACGCCTGTCAACTGCCGATCCCAACTGAACTGGAAGGACACAGTATGCTTCCTGTCATTGAGCAACCAACATCTGAGTGGAAATCTGCAGCGTTTAGTCAACTTAGGAGACAGCGCGGTCGGACCTACTATCGTGGAAATTCGCTTCAGTCTCTCACCGGACTTGACCTCACAAGGGATGACAGTGTAGATGGCTATTCCATGCGCACTGAACGATACCGATACACCGAGTGGGCTGCTTATTCAGAACAGGGTGAAAAAATCGCTGACCTCGGCGCTGAACTCTATGACTATCAAACAGATCCAAATGAAACCGTCAACGTTGCTAATGTCCCTGAAAACGCTGAACTGATCACGCGGCTTAGTGAACAACTACATGCCGGTTGGCAAGCAGCTCTACCTGATAGCCAACAACTCACGACCACGCCAAAAATACGAACCTGGGATATAAATAACGATGGCACAGTTGATATGCAAGACCTCTTGCTGGTGTCAAATAACTTTGGAAAAAAACACCCAAAAGCCGATGTAAACAAAGATGGAAATATCGACATTATTGACCTTCTACTTGTCGCATCGCATTTCGGAGAATCTACGCATCCGGCAGCACCACGAAGATTAGCACCCCTTCTGTCGGAGCACGCTAATCACATTGAAGAATGGCTTACTGAGGCACACTTAGCAGATAACGGTGCTAATGTGTTTCGTCAAGGGATCGCAAGCTTAGAGGCACTACTCAACGCAGTTATTCCACAAGAGAGCGCATTATTGCCTAATTATCCAAACCCTTTTAACCCAGAAACTTGGATTCCCTACGATTTGGCAGAAGACGCAGCGATTGATATTCACATTTACAATCTAAAAGGTGAATCTATTCGGCATCTTAATGTTGGGTTTCAAGACGCTGGCACTTATAGAACGCAATCGCGTGCAGCCTATTGGGACGGACGCAACTCGATGGGTGAACGCGTCGCAAGTGGAACATATTTTTATACATTGACAGCACGATATAGAAATCGAAGTCTATCTGAACGTCAGTTTAGAGCAACAGGCAGGATGGTAATTGTAAAATAGGTTGTGTTATCGTTGCTGACTCTCTAACAGAATGTGAAACTAACACACATAGCAGAACTCAAATTCTACGAAATGGAGCCAACAGTTCGTGAAAAAAACAGTAGGAAAACAGGTTATCTCTCGTTCATATACTCGACGAGATTTCCTTTCAACCAGTTTGAAAGCAGGCACCGCTGCCTTCACAACCGGATTATTACCTAAACGTCTCACTAACGCCAAGGGACAATACAATGTTTTGCTTATTGTTGTTGATGACCTGCGACCGCTTCTTGGGTGTTACGGCTACCCAGAAATGCACACCCCCAATATTGATGCTTTAGCCGCGCGAGGGACAGTTTTTAACCGTGCCTATTGTCAATATCCTCTTTGCAATCCCTCTCGGGTCTCAATACTAACTGGATTAAGACCTGAAACAACAGGCGTTACAAATAATCGAGAGTATTTTCGTGAAAAAGCACCAGAGACAGTTACACTTCCACAACACTTTAAAACCCAGGGCTACCATGCGCAATCCATTGGTAGAGTTCACCATCATCCTGATTTTCAAGATGATGCAAACTCATGGAGTGTTCCTTCGTGGAGACCAGTGTGGCAACCGTTTGACCACAAAACTACACCATCTTGGCGAGCACTCGACGTTGAGGATGACGTACCGAGAGACGGCAAAACTGCGAAGCGGGCGGTTGATGTTTTGAAACAGATTAAAAACCAACAGTTCTTTTTAACGGTTGGTTTTTATAAACCGCATTTACCTTACAACGCCCCAAAAAAGTACCATGACTTATACAATAACGAAACCTTTAGTCTTCCCGCAGTTTCAGATGACACTACTCTTGACATAACACCTCCAGCATGGAATGAAATTCGACCTTATGCAGATGTTCCATCGGGTAACGCTCCCCTTTCTCGCACTAAAATTCTGGAACTTATTCGAGCTTATGCAGCGTCAACAAGTTATATGGACGCCCAAGTAGGACGTGTTTTACAGGGACTCGATGCCCTTGGACTCACAGAAAGCACAGTTATTGCTTTCTGCGGCGACCATGGATACAATCTTGGGGAAAATGGGACATGGGGTAAGAACCTCATCTTAGAAACCTCCCTTCGCTCCCCTTTAATTGTCAGTGTACCAGGACAGCAGGCACTTGGTGCCAATAGTGATGCATTGGTTGAACTCGTTGATATTTTTCCCACATTATGCGATGCGTGTCAAATTCCAATTTTACCTGAATTGGAAGGGCTCAGTATGCTCCCCGTCATTGACCAACCGACACATCTATGGAAAACTGCCGCCTTCAGCCAACGCGGGCGGGCTAGCGCACGTGCTCAGTCCATACGGACTGAACGATACCGATACACCGAGTTGGGAAATAAGGGCAGGCACGGTGTAGAACTTTATGACTACCACACCGATCCCAATGAAACCGTTAATATAGCAAACCTATCGGAAAATGCGGAACTCGTCACACACCTTAGCGAACGGCTTCACGCCGGATGGCGAGGTGCTCTGCCAGATGTATCGGAACAAATATCTGTCCCACAAACATTGCCTTGGGATATAAATGACAACGGCACGGTTGATATTCAAGACCTTTTGCTGGTGTCAAATAACTTTGGGAAAAAACATGCCAAAGCCGATGTAAACAAAGATGGAAACATCGATATTATAGACCTCCTACTTGTCGCATCGCACTTTGGCGAATCTACGCATCCAGCAGCACCACGAAAACCCACTCCCATCCTGCCAGAGCATGCTAATCATATTGAAAAATGGCTTACCGAGGCACGCTTAGTAGATAACGGTGCTAACGTGTTTCGTCAAGGAATGGCAAGCTTAGAGGCACTACTCAACGCAGTTATTCCACAAGAGAGTGCGTTATTCTCCAACTATCCAAATCCCTTTAACCCAGAAACTTGGATACCTTACGATTTAGTGGAAGACGCAAAGGTCAACATACACATCTACAATCTGAAAGGTGAATCTATTCGGCATCTTAATGTTGGGTTTCAAGATGCTGGCACCTATAGAACGCAATCGCGTGCAGCCTATTGGGACGGACGCAACTCGATAGGTGAACGCGTCGCAAGCGGAACATATTTCTATACATTGACAGCACGATACAGAAATCAGCGTCTATCTGAAAATCAATTTAGTGCGACAGGCAGGATGGTAATTGTAAAATAGGTCGTGTTATTGTTGCTGATTCTGTAAAAGAATGTGAAACTAACACACATAACAGAACTCAAATTCTACGAAATGGAGCCAACAGTTCGTGAAAAAAACAGTAGGAAAACAGGTTATCTCTCGTTCATATACTCGACGTGATTTTCTTTCAACCAGTTTGAAAGCAGGAACTGCCGCCTTCACAACCGGGCTTCTGCCTAAATTCCATGCTGATGCGCAAGGACGGTACAACGTATTGTTCATCACTGTCGATGATTTGCGACCGCTCCTTGGATGCTATGGACATCCAGAAATACATACACCTAACATTGACGCTTTAGCCGAGCGTGGAACCCTATTTAATCGTGCATATTGTCAGGTTCCTCTGTGTCACCCTTCTCGGACATCAATGCTCACTGGATTGAGACCACAGACCACAACCGTGCTTTCCAATACAACAGATTTTCGTAAGAAGTTACCTGATGCCGTGACGCTCCCACAGTACTTTAAATCGTCTGGCTACCACACACAATCTGTTGGTAAAATTGGGCATGACGCCGAAGCCCAAGATGATGCCTACTCATGGAGTGTCCCCTCATGGCTCCCGGTGCAGATCCGCTTTAGCGCGAAACATCCATCTTGGCAAGCATTTGACGTTGCAGATAACTTATTACCGGATGGCATGACTGCCGAACGGGCAATTGCTGTTTTGAAAGAGATACAACACACCCAATTTTTTCTCGCAGTCGGCTTTGATAAACCACATCTCCCCTTCTACGCACCGAGGCAGTATTACGAACTCTATACACAAGAAGATTTTGCCCTTCCTGAGACTTCCATGCCCCCGACGGACGCACCAGCAATTGCCAACAACAGTTTACAATTATTTAGAAGATATGCAGATATTCCCGATGAGGGTCCCTTCTCAGATGCAAAGATATTAGAATTGATTCGAGCCTATGCTGCATCAACAAGTTACATGGATGCACAGGTCGGACGAGTGCTTCAGCATTTGGATGATTTGGGATTATCTCAAAATACGGTTATCGTTTTTGCGGGCGACCACGGGTTTCATCTTGGAGAGCACGGAACTTGGCGCAAGAATACACTTTTTGATGTTGCGCTCCACTCTCCTATGATTATTAGTGTTCCGGGGCAACAACCGAACCGAACCGATGCCTTCTCGGAGCTTGTCGATATCTACCCGACGTTATGTGATGCATGCCAACTCCCGATCCCTGAACAGTTACAAGGCACAAGCTTGATACCCGTCATAGAGGAACCCACGCGCCCTTGGAAAACAGCGACCTTTAGTCAACTCAGTCGAGGCGGCATACGCGGTCGGTCCATACGGACAGAACGGTACCGCTACACCGAGTGGGGAAACAAGGGAAAACGCGGTGTAGAGCTTTACGATTACGACGCGGACCCAGATGAGACCGTCAATGTCGCGGGTCTTCCAGAAAACGCTACACTCGTCGCACACCTCAGCGAACGGCTTCACGCAGGATGGCGCGCAGCTTTGCCGGATGCATCAGAACAAATACCTGTTCCACAAATGTTACCATGGGATATAAATAACGATGGGATTGTTGATATTCGAGATCTAATCTTGATCGCAAACAGTTTTGGAGTAGAAACGCCAGCAAACCCTAAAGTTGACGTGAATAAGGATAGTAGTGTTGATATTCTTGACTTAATCTTAGTTGCCGCACATTTCGGTGAATCCAGTAACCCTGCTGCCTCTCCAAGCCACGTTGATATTAACAGGAAACATTTTGACTCAGTGGAGCAATGGCTCATTGAGGCACGTCTCGCAAATGATGGCTCTGCTGTTTTTCGTAAGGGTATTGCAACCTTAGAAGCATTAGTGGATGCTGTTATACCCACACAAACAGTGCTTCTACCGAACTATCCGAATCCCTTTAACCCTGAGACTTGGATCCCTTACGATTTGGCTGAAGACGCGAATATCCATATCCATATCTATAATCTGAAAGGTGAATCTATCCGAGATTTATCTCCTGGCTTCCAAACCGCTGGCACCTATCGGACACCATCTCGTGCAGTATACTGGGATGGACGTAATGCTTCGGGTGAACCTGTCGCAAGTGGAATCTATTTTTTTACACTCCACGCGGGGCAAACTAAAATCACACGTCAAATGGTAATTCTCAAATAGGGCAGACCGAAAAATATGAAAATCTTACGTACGCAGTTTATCATTTTCCTCACAATACTAACCTTAGTTTCCCCGTTCGTCGAAGCCGTTTCCACTCGTCAACGTGCCGCTCAAGTCGGATTTTTCTGATTTTAACCGTGAAACTTATCGCTTTATCCATCGTTTACTTAATAAGCGGGTGCTGCCCGGTATAAGGCGCGGGTCGTTACCACTTACCCGTAAGCAGGTTGTGTCCTATCTGTTGGAAGTATACGAGAAACAGGAAAACGGCGAAATCACGCTGAGCACTATCGACCAAGAGCGGCTAAACGCACTCTTAGGATTTTACCGAGAAGTTCGCGAGTTTTCAAAACCTACTGCAGAAAACGGCAGTGAGGCTACACCACAAATTCCGCATAGTGGGCGATTGCACGTAGGCACAATAGCTGGCGAAAACTATCGCTTCTCCCTCGATTTCGGGGCTTCACAACGTGCTATCACTCACCTCGTTGACAATCTATCGGACGAACAGCCTGTTGAAGGGAACATGCTGGTTACCACCTTCTATCCACACTTTTATGGACAGTCAGGGGAGACCTTCGCTTTTACGACGAAAGCAGCTTACAGATCCGTCTATGGTGAAATTTTTGACGATCTTTTTCCTGATGAGTCAAAACAACGAATAGCCGAAAGCAAATTTAAAAATCGAGTTGCGATCAATGCCTATATGAAGTTTAATCTACCTTGGTTTGAACTGCAACTCGGACAAGACACGCTTCAGTGGGGACCCGGCTATCACGATAGTCTGTTAATTTCCAAAAACCCGTTAGCCATGAATATGATCAAGTTGAAAGCGGAGTACAAGCCTATCACTTTTACTGCATTTACCGCTATATTAGAAGACATGGCACCTGACATCAATGATAAGTATATTTCGGGACATAGGCTTGAGGGGTATTTCTGGAATAGATTGGGCGTTGGCATCTCTGAAGTTGTCGTCTACGGCAACCGCTTTGAATGGGGGTATCTCAACCCAGTTAACAGCTACTTCATCAATGAACAGCCAATTTCACGTGCCGACGGCCGTGTTGATGGCAGCGGCGACAACGTTCTTCTGAGTGCCGATATACGACTTCGTCCGTTAGATGATTTCGAAATTTATGGCGAACTGATGGTAGACGATGGGAACCCAACGTTGAGTTTCAAGCACTGGGATACGAAATTCGGCATCTTAGGCGGGATATATATAACAGATCCTTTTGGTATCCCAGATACGGACTTTCAAGCCGAGTACGCTTTTATTAATCAATACGCGTATACACATGTAAATCCCGTAAATGTCTACAAACACTTTTCCACACCCATCGGACACGGAATCGGTTCCGATGCCGACAACTTATGGTTAGAACTGCGTCACCGCTGGACAGATAGACTTGAAACGGTTTTCGGTTATGAATTAGAACGACACGGAACAGGCAATATTGATAAGGCACACCCTGTAGATGCCCCGAAAGATGATGTTTGGACGCCTTTGTCGGGAATCACACAAAGCGAGCATCGCTTGTCAGTAGGGGCTAATTGGGTCGTCATTGGTAAATACTCACTCTATGCAGAATGGACGCGTGTATGGCGGCGAAACTTGGGAAATCGCCGGGATGTATACGAAAACGCAAATGAAATCGAAGCTAAATTCCTCTCCCGAATTCCATGGTAAAAAAATTGAAGGTTTACACTCCTTCAATCATCAAAAGGCATAAAGCGTTGCGCACGGGTTGCCCGCCGTAAAAGAAATTGGACTTCTCCTCTTAAAGCGGGTATAATATATAATATAAAACCTAATGTAAAGTAAGACAAATTGCGCTTTAGCACCACTATTTGATCCGCAACGGGTATTGGGATGAGGTAAAAACGAGGATGAGAATTCGGGTATTGGGTATACGTGGACTCCCTGCCACCTATAGCGGTTTAGAAACCATTATGGGTGAACTTGCCCCCCGTTGGGTAGAAGCCGGACATGAAGTCATCGTCTACTGCCGTAAGGCACTTTTCAAAGAAAGACCAGCGGAATGGAAGGGTATCAAACTCGTTTACTTACCGAGCATAGAACATAAAGCGTTCAGTACCCTTAGTCATAGCTTTCTCGCAACCCTGCACGCTTCCCTTACAGCATCTGATGTCATTCTGACGTGGAACGCTGGCAACGGTCCCTTCGGGTGGTTTTTCCGCATCGCAGGTAAAACCGCTGTTATCAATGTTGATGGAATGGAATGGTTACGTCCGAAATGGAAGGGACTCGGCGCAATGTACTTCAAGTGGGCAGCAAAGATGGCAACAGCGGCGTTCCCAATTGTGATCACCGATGCCTCTGAAATGAAGCGGCTCTATCTTGAAGAATTAGGGGCAGAAACAACTTATATCGCTTATGGTGCGAATATTGAACCGTCAGAACAGCCAGAAATTCTGGAGCATTACGGGCTTGAACCTCGGAACTATTATCTCATCGCCAGTCGACTGGTTCCAGATAATAACGCCGATCTGATTCTGGAGGCATTCGTTGCTTCAAAAAGCCAAAAGCAATTCGCCATAGCCGGAGGGGCTGACTACAAAGGCAATAAAATCGAAAACGAATTTTTAGATAAATTGAAAAGCATTGCCAACGAAAACGTTAAGTTTCTTGGGCATATTAACGACTCTGATCACATTAAAGAACTACATCACAACTGTTTCGCTTACATTCACGGTCATCAGTTTGGAGGCATTAACCCTTCTATACTCAAGGCATTAGGCTTTTCCAACTGTATTCTGGCACTGAATACGCCTTTCAACGATGAAGTCCTTGAAGGCGGGCAATACGGTGTGCTTTTTGATAAAAACGTCGCTTCGCTGAAAGAAAAAATTCTAACTTTAGAACAACATCCAGAAATGGTTGAAAATTTTCGCCAACGCGCCCCGGAACAGATACGAAACCGATTCAATTGGGAAAACATAGCGCAGCAATACCTTGATGTCTTTGAAAAACTGCAGTAGAACTAAAATACACCTGCTCGGAAATCGAGATGTAAGACGCATCTAAAAGTAATATTCTGATCGCAACGTTTTGAAAATTTCGTTAGGGCGGCACGAGTTATGTCCAAAGTTAGACTGTAATTAGAGGAATTAACACCATGCCATTCCTATCAAGAAACATAGACCGGATAGGAAACGATGTAGGCGAAAGTCAGACGCATCGAGATGAAAATATACGAAAAACAGGAACTATAGTGGAACGACTCTCCTCTTTCTACGCAACGCGCGGCAAACATTTGTTTGATGCTATCGCGTCATTTTTCCTCATCATTCTTTTCGCTCCGCTGATGGTGCTGATCGCAATTCTGATTAAACTCACGTCGCGGGGACCTGTCTTTTTCTCCCACAAGCGGGTCGGGTTAAAGAACGAACTGTTTATCATTCACAAGTTTCGGAGCCTCGATATCAATACACCCTCCTATTCAGAAAAACCTAATTCAACGGAGGATAGACGGATCACCTCGTTCGGTAAATGGCTCCGTAAAACGAGTTTAGATGAACTGCCGCAACTTTTCAACGTACTCAAGGGTGAAATGAGTCTCGTGGGACCACGCCCAGAAATGCCCTTTCTCGCCGAGGATTATGAATCCTGGGAAAATCAACGCCACCTCGTTCGACCCGGAATGACTGGACTCTGGCAACTCAGTCCACGTCGTCAAGGTCCAATTCGAGACGGAATCCCTGTTGACTTGGAGTACATTGAGAAGCTATCATTGTGGAACGATTTCAAAATACTGATCCGTACGTTCAAAGTTTTTTGGGATAATAATACGTATTAGATGAAACTCACCTTTGAAGACCTCGTTCGAACGCTGCGCTGTAGCTTTCGATTGAAATGTCCACAGTGTGGCAAGGGTGCTCTGTTTAAAACATACTTCAAGATGTTTACGCACTGCACACAGTGCGATTTAAAGTTTGAACGAGAACCCGGTTATTTTATTGGTGCCATGTATCTCAACTATGGCGCAACAGTTCTCACCGCTTTTCCAAGTTACTTCCTCCTTGAAAGGTTCACTGCCATCCCCTTCTTCCTCAACCTAAGCATCTGGACACTCTTTTCCGCTATCTTTCCGATTCTCTTCTACCGTTATTCAAAAAGTCTGTGGCTCAACTTCGATTATATGTTTTCCCCTTAGTCGCGACATATAAAAGATGACACTCACCACGCATCGCATCTCCGAGCGACAAAATTTATCGCGTAAAAATCTGCCCGCGCGTGTATGAACCCGCATCAGAGGCAAGAAACGTGAGTACCCGTCCAACCCCCGCCGGATCACCCAACGACTTGCGAGCATTGGCAACGGCAACATCTGGATCTTGACCTTCTCGCTTTGCTGATTCTGCAATCTGCCCCAATTTCAGCGGCGTCGCAAGCCCACCCGGACAAATGGTATGCATACGGATATTCATTGACGAAACTTGGTTTTCCACGACCATTACAAGCCCGTTGACTCCACCTTTGCTGGAACCGTAAGCGACCGAAGAACTACCACCGCGAACCCCTGCACCTGACGCAATACACAGAATAACGCCTCCGCCACATCTGTCCATTATGGGAACAGCATGCTTGAGAGCGAAAAAGGTTCCTTTAAGGTTCACATCAATAACAGAATCAAAAGTCGCAGCTTCAAAGTCATCAATGCGGACGTTCGGTCCACGCAGGACTCCTGCTGAAGTTACTAATACGTTAATACTGCCAAATTCTGTATCAGCGGCTTTCATCAAATCCGCTACTTCAGTTTCGACGGTGACATCGGTACGTAAAAACGTTGCCACACCACCTTCTTCACGAATAGTACTGAGCGTTTTCTCGGCATCCGCCTCATTAATATCACCGATGACAACCTTCGCGCCTGATCTGGCGTATTCAATCGCCGTTGCTGCACCAATGCCAGTAGACCCACCAGTAATCACAGCGACTTTATTGTCAAGTCGAACATCCATATTTTTTCTCCTTTGCGACACTTAAATCTTGTAGAAAAGATTATAAGGGGAATACGTTCACAGCACAAGCCTTTTTGTTTTATAGTAAAGCCCATAATTATTGAAACATATGAGACTGAGGTTATTTCAGTCTCATGCCCCCCTGATAAGGGGGGTTAGGGGGGTTATCTTCTAAAAGTGTTCACGTATTTTTGGATTTTACTATAATACTATACAGAGGTGTAACTTGCGAAAAAACTTGCAATTTTACAGGGCGTATGGTAAAATTTTAGAAGGAACAATCGAATTCACTTTGACAGGTAAAGTCAAAAAAATGAATGAGGAGGACGAACCCCCATGGAAGTAAGAATTGAATACTGCTCCGCTTGAAACTACCAACCACAGGCAGCCAGTTTGGCAGATGCCTTGAAACAGAGATATGGTGCCGGGATTAAGACAGTAGATTTGATCCCAGGTAGCGGTGGTGCCTTTGAAGTCTCGTTAAACGGGACACTGCTTTACTCTAAGTTAGAAACAAAAGAGTTTCCAACGACAGATCAGATAACAAGTGCGATAGACGCAGCAGCGTAAACAGGATCTTTAGAGGGTTGAAGGCTGAATGTAAGGCAAATTGTGCTTTAATAGCGCAATTTCCTCATTGCCTTCCCCTCTTTTTTATTCCACAGCAACAATGGCAATCTTACGCCGATCTGCTTCTTTGATAAACACATCGACATCCATAACAAAGGTGCGTCGTGCTTCCACTGCCAGCACACTTGCTTTGACTCGATGCAACACCTCTAACGTTTGCATCCCCACTGCTGGCACATCAACACGAAAATCGTGATGTTCCGCGGATGCTTTTGCGACTACAACCCCCTTCTTTCCCAAATTGCCACCCCTCTGAATAGTTCGGTCTGTCCCTTCAATCGCTTCAATCGCAAGGATAATCTGATTTCTAACGACAACCGTTTGCCCGATATCCATGTTTGCTATCTGACGGGCGGTACTAATACCGAGTTCAACATCTGCCCATTGACCTGCTGTAGGTTGTCGCGCTGTTAGAACGCCGGGTTGTAGGAGAAGATGGTGGAGGTACCGATCCTGGGTAAGAATAGTTAATCCAGCAGATTCGAGATAGGAGAATGCTGCATTAACAATTGCGGAGGGTGTTTTACGTCGATTTTGGACTAAAATCCTGATGGTAGTAGTATCAATTTGGAATGGACGAAGTAGGATATCTTTCTCGACTTTGCCAATAATCACTACCTCTTTCACACCTGAATCGAGAAGCGTTTGACTAATCTTCTGGATTTGGCCAACGCTATAAGTGTGGAGTTCATCTGTAATTCCAGCAAAGCGCTGTGCGTCGGACTTTGTAATTTGGATAATAACAGGTTTTCGGTCATGGGCAACAGCGGCACGCGCTACCAACACCGGCAACTCACCTGCCCCTGCAATAATACCCAGTTTTTCCACCGCTTCGCTCCCATATCCTCCAAAAGATCTAATACTCGGACGTTTAATACCAAAAAACAACTAACTATTCAAAATACGATTCGGTTGGCTAAATCCGATACCACGTTTGGAAGTTTCAATAAATTCGAGTAAATATTCAACTTCTGGAGTCGGTTCAAGTTCCTCTCTGACCCTTGCAACAGCGTGTTTAAGAGGTAGTCCTAAGCGGAACAAAATTCGGAATGCTTTCTTCAGTGCCGCTAACGCTTCTGGTGTAAGTTGTGACAAAGGGTTAATTCTTGAGGTGCGGATACCGATACGGTTGAGACTCCGAACACGCGACGGCTGTCCAGCGGAAAGGGCAAACGGCGGAATATCTTGGACAATCTTTGAGAAACCTCCTGCCATCGCCATCTTACCGACCCGGACATACTGATGCAAGGCTGCATGAGCGCCCAATCGAACGTCATCTTCAATCACAACATGTCCAGCAAGCGAGACGAAGTTTGCCATGATTATCCTATTACCGATGATGGCGTCATGCGCGAGGTTCACCCAATTCATTAAGAGATTATTGTCCCCAACGACAGTCTCGCCTTCCTCAAATGTTGATCTGGAGATAGAGACATACTCACGCAGCGTGTTCCGGTTACCGATCTTCACATAACTCCGCCAACCACCGTACTTCAAGTCTTTAGATTCGTTACCGATGGTAGCCCCGAAGTAGATTTTGCATTCCTCACCGATAGTTGTCCACTTTTCAATCTGTACATGTGGACCAATCACAGTGCCTCGCCCGATATGAACATCATCACCGACAAGACTATAGGGCCCAATTTTAACGCCCTCTTCCAACGTCGCTTTTGGAGAGATAATAGCTGTAGGATGAATGTTAGTTTCTAACACAAAATGTCCCTCCTAATTTCGAAAATCCTGCCAGGTAATAAAAAATGGACTGCTGCTCAGGGAGATGCTAATACGATTGACAATTCCGCCTCTGTGGCAAGTTGATCTCCTACATAAACGCGCCCTTCAATTCGGGCAAGCCTACTTCTGAGTTGCGCAACTTCTATTTCCAATCGAAGCTGATCACCTGGAATGACAGCACGACGGAATGTCGCCTTACTGATGGAGCGAAAATAGCCGAGTTCACCTTCCTTACCGATGTCCCGAAGCACGAGCCACGCGGCAAGTTGCGCGAGTGCCTCAATCTGTAGCACCCCTGGCATTACAGGCTGCGTCGGGAAATGTCCCTCAAAAATCGGCTCGTTATACGTCACGTTCTTTATGCCAACTGCGCGTTTTTTACTCTCATATTCAATGACCCTATCAACCATACACATCGGATGACGGTGCGGTAACACTTCATAAATATCCATCACTTCAATAGGATCTTGAACAGGTAACTGTTGAAGATGCCCAGCTTCAGCAAGGGCTTGCACAAACTCAGCATGGAATGCATGTCCAGTCCGCATAGCCATAACATGTGCTTTCGGTAAGCGACCCGCCAAATAAAGATCCCCGATCAGGTCGAGGATTTTGTGTCGGACGAATTCATCTTCAAATCGGAGCGGTGTACTGGGTTCACCCGCCGCATTGATAACGACTACATTATCATAACTCGCGCCTTTACCGATACCGAGTGCCTGAAGTGCTTCAATTTCATCCTCAAAACAGAAACTCCGAGCCGGTGCAATATCACGTATATATGATTCCGGGGTTATTTTGCAAGTCAAGACTTGTGAGTCTGTTTGCGGATGTGCATAAACAAAAGTTACCTCCAACGCGTCAGCAGGAAGCAGAACGAGTTGTCTATCTCCTGCAGAAAGCACAAATGGCTCAGTAACTTCAATAAAGCTACGCTGGGCATCTTGTGGAACAAGCCCTACCACCTGAATATTTTCGACATACGGACCCGCACCCCCATCAAGTCCAGGAGGTTCCGGCGCGTCCAACTCTACTATCACATTATCAACACCCATCCCACCAAGCGCAGAAAGAATATGTTCAATACTACTAACGGTTGTATCACCACTGCGTAAACTTGTGCATCGCGGTAGAATATCTGCCCAATTCTCAGGGCATACCTTCACTTCTGGTGCACCTGCCATATCTACACGCCTAAAGACAATGCCAGAGTCTGCGGATGCTGGTTTCAAGGTTAATGTCACAGGTTCCCCTAACATCAACCCTTTTCCCGTAATTGTTATATCGCTTTGAATTGTTTGTTGTGAATCTGCATTTGCCATTCTGTTTTGTCACTTTCTGCGCCTTCAGCTCAATTTTTCAAGCAAGCACCTATCGATTCCGAGAGGCACGCCGCATTTTTCTCACCATTCTATTGTGTTCTGAAAGCGTCTTTGAAAAATGATGCTTTCCGTCGCCTATTGCCACGAAATAGAGATAATTTGTCTTTTCAGGACGTAGTGCCGCCATAATTGAATCAATGCCCGGACTCGCAATAGGTCCAGGCGGCAAACCTTTATAGACATACGTGTTATAAGGTGAATCTACACGTAGATCTGCTTTCGTTAAAAGGCGTTCTGGGTTTCCTAAGGCGTATAGTACCGTTGGATCCGCTTGAAGCCGCCAACCTCTCTTGAGTCGGTTATGAAAAACGCTGGCAACCCGAGGCTTCTCTGATTTGGATTGTGCCTCTTTTTCAATAATAGAAGCAAGCGTTACGATTTCATGTTGGGTACGCCCTAAATCGCTCGCCTCGGCGTCAAACGTCTCAATCCACTGCTTCTTGAATTCGCCGAGCATCATCTCAACAACTTTCTCTGCTGTTGTGCCTTTCGCGAACTTGTAGGTATTCGGAAATAGATAACCCTCCGCTGTCCTGTCCTCAAGCCCATATCTCTTCAACAAATCTGTGGTTTCAAAGGCTTCCCGAAACGCTGTAGCAGTCCCGAAGCCACCGGCTTCCCAAAGATCCGCAATAGCATCCATCGTTAAGCCCTCTGGCACCGTCCAACTAACAAGCGTAACCTGTCCCTTCTCAAACTCATCAAGGATGTCGGATAGTTCCATGTTCTGCCGCAATGCATAAGTTCCCGCCTGCAAGCGTCTGCCTATCCCTCTGTATCGAACAAGTAAACGGAAGGCATATTCGCTCCGGATTAACTTTTCTGCAACTAAACGCTTGGCGATCGTCCGCGAATTGCTTCCAGTCGGTATATCGAAATTGACAACATCTCCTGAAGAAGTTGGAGGGGACATCAAAAACATCCCTATTAACAAGGCAATGAGGCAGAGAATAGCAAGACCACAGAGCGTCAATACACCTATTCTAATTTTCCTCATTTTTCCTATTGTCACCACCTGTTTCGTAGGCACGACATCCTAATCGTGAAAATTAGTCATTCTCTACCGATGTCGGAGCAGCAATCTCCTGATCGCGATTCAAGTAATCCCTCAGAATAAGTACCGCTGCTACCTCATCTATGAGTCCCTTCTGTTCTCTGGCATCTTTGCCAAGCTCACGTAGAATCTCTTCCGCTTCAGCCGTTGTGAACCGTTCATCCTGAAACTCAATGGGGACATTAATCACATGTCCCAAACGTTTCGCAAACTTTTGAACTTTCTCTGCCTGCGTACCGAGGGAGCCATCAAGTGAAATAGGTAAACCGATGACAACGCGTTCCACATCGTGGATAGAGACGAGATCTGAGATAACAATCAGATCTACCTGGCGATTTTTTCGAGTTAGCGTACACAAAGGATGTGCCGCAACACCAAGTTCATCACTGATTGCAACACCAATACGTGTATCTCCGATGTCTAATCCGAGTAAAATTGCCATAACTGACCCTTTTTATACCTTACAGAATTAAACCCGCAATTACCTCGGAAAATACACCCTAAAGGCAACCGGATCACGGTTTATAAACCGTTCTGCTAACTCCAGTAAGAAATCCCAAGTTTCACGACACCATTTTTAAAATTCTACACGAAAAGTCGCGAGTAGTCAAGAAAAAAACCTGGCAAACAATATTGGAGCCAGAAATTTGATAAATTGTCATAAGGATGCTATAATCTTACCAGAAAGCACAGGAGGCAGATGACAATCAGTCTTGACATTCATGATAAATCCCTCTTCTGCTTTTGGCAAAAGGACAGTCGCACACGCTGTATATCAATTCGGAACAGGATCTCAGTATGCCTAAACACCACCTCTATTATGGCGATAACCTCCCAATTCTCCAAGAGTACATTCCTGATGAAAGTGTCAACTTGATTTATATCGATCCACCATTTAATACTGGAAAACTTCAACAGCGCACAGAGATCCATGTCAAACCGGATGCCCAAGGGGACCGAGTCGGATTCCAAGGTAGGACATACCGAACCCACAAGGGTAAGACTACACACTACACCGATGAATTTGAGAGTTCAGATGCCTATTTGCAGTTTTTACGCCCTCGTTTTGAAGAGGCATATCGGGTGCTGCACCCAGACGGCAGCTTTTTCCTCCACATTGATTACCGGGAGGTGCACTATTGTAAGGTAATGCTCGATGAGATTTTCGGGCGAGAATCGTTCATGAATGAGATTATTTGGGCTTACGATTATGGAGGCCGGTCAAAGTCCCGGTGGTCGGCTAAACACGATAATATCCTATGGTACGCCAAAACACCAAAGCACTACACCTTCAATTTCGATGAGATGGATAGGATCCCATACATGGCACCCGGTTTAGTCAGCAAAGAGAAGGCTGCGCGCGGTAAAACACCAACAGATGTTTGGTGGCATACCATCGTCAGCACAAACGGGAGTGAAAAAACTGGATATCCCACACAAAAGCCTCTTGGCGTCCTGAATCGTATTGTCAAGGTACACTCATCACCGGATGATACACTCTTAGATTTTTTTGCCGGCAGTGGAACCTTTGGAGAAGCCGCAGCACTACATAACCGCTCCTCAGTCTTAATTGATAACAACGACTCCGCAATTAAACTCATCATGGATAGGTTAGCACTCTATGGCATCAAACTCGTTAACACTGCTTACGATACTCTATAGTGCCTGCCAGCATAAAGGTCATCTATTGTCAGACAAGAGCGGTTTGCAGCAGTAAGAGAAATTGCCCAGCCAAAGCAACTGATTGCTGATAGCCAACACCCAAACAAAAGGCAAAGGGTTCGCTTGATTCTCCTCCAAAGACCATGTATAATTGACGTACGGAGGTATACAAAAATGAGAAAACTTAAGGAAATTTCAGAACAGATTCGGGAGAGTATATTCCAATTTGTAGAAGAGACGGATGGTGCTGAATCTGTCCTTGACCAAACCGTTACTGATATGAAAAAGCGGATCTCCGAAGCAAAGGGTCTTGTCGCCGCAGCAATCGCCGAGGAACAAAGACTTAAGCAGGCACATCGGGAAGCAGTTGACGCTGCAGAGGTATGGGCTAAAAAGGCAGACGATGCTTTACAAAATCGAGACATAGCAGCGGCGCGAGAAGCAAGACAAAACAAGCAACAGCAGACACAACGCGCAAATGACTATGAACACCAAATCCATGCGCAACAAGCGGTTGTATCCTCCCTCAGAACTGCCCTAAACGAATTTTATCAACAATTCCAAAACACTGTAAAGCGAGTTGAAACCCTACATCATCATCAAAAACAGGCAGAAACGCGCGTGGAACTTCATAAATTACTCGCCGAAATAGAGCCTTCCGTGTCGAATATTCTTGAACAGGCTGAACAGAAATTGAAAAAGACCGAAGCAGAGGCAGAAATTTGGGAAAAACGGAATCGTCGAACTGAAACCGAATCAGAAACAGACGGAAATGCCCTCAATCTGGACCAGGAACTCGCTAAACTCAAAGAAGACATCTTGGGCAATAAAAAATGATTGAGACCTCGAACCTGACGAAATATTTCGGCAAATTGTGCGCTGTAGATGCACTGACACTACAAATAGATTCTGGTGAAATATTTGGGTTTCTTGGACCCAACGGTGCGGGGAAAACAACAACAATCAATATGCTCACAGGCTTACTTCGCCCCACGTCGGGGACAGCAAAGCTTGGTGGATACGACATTCAAAAGCAGAGTTTACAAGCAAAAGCAATTCTTGGCTTGATGCCGGACACACCACAACTCTATGAAGTTTTGACGGGTAGACAGTTCGTGCGTATGATCGCTGATTTATACGAAGTGCCACCGAAAAAAGCCGAAAATGAGATGGGGACACTGCTCGAACAACTTGAACTGATTGATGCAGCAGACGACCAGATTAAGGCTTACTCCTACGGTATGCAGAAGAAAATTCTGCTCATCTCGCTTCTCGTACATCACCCACAGATCTTATTTCTCGATGAACCCACCAGTGGGTTAGATCCAAGAAGTGCCCGCACTGTCAGAGAAATCCTACGAGAACGCTGTGAACAGGGTTGTACCGTCTTTATGACAACACACATCCTCGAAATTGCCGAACGCATTTGCGACCGGGTCGGTATTATCAGTAAAGGTCAACTCATCGCTGTCGGGACACTCGCTGAATTACAGCAGAAACAGCGGGAACTACACGCACAACCGACGGGTAAAAACCAGTCCCAAATTGAGACATTAGAGGATATTTTTCTTGATCTCACAGCGGATGCCTAAACTAAGAGCACTCTTTTGAAGCGACGGTTCTACCGCGCAATTATCCAGAAACTGAAATGCTAAAAAATATTAAAACTCTCCTAAAAGCCGATTGGCAAGGGTGGATGAATAGCCTTAAACAGGGTGGAGAGACACGGCGCAAGGGCGTTTTAAAGATCATCGGCTACCTCGTCTTCATCGCCGCACTATCGGTGTTGGGCAGCTCCCTTTTCACGCATTTGCGGTTGACCGAGGCAGAGCCCACACTTATACTAACCGTAATCAATGGGTTTATGATCTTCGGAATTATCATCGTTGCAAAGGAGTTGATGGAGAGTTCCCTAAAAGTTTTGTACGAAGCACCGGAAACAGCGTTACTACACGCCTCACCCATCCAACCGGTGGCAATTTTCGGATACAAATTCACCCATCTCATTATCACCCGCTACTTTAGCATCCTCTGTTTTTTGGGACCGCCGTGGGTCGCGTTCGGCGTGATATTTGAACTCCCGTGGCATTTTTATGTAGGACTATTCCCAGCGTGTTTGTGCCTTCTGATAATAATCACAAGCTACGTTACCATCAGCATGCTGGTGATCGCACGCTTTTTCTCATCGGGAGGACTTCTTACGACACTTAAGGCATTCGGTACCGTAATAGGCGTGACGATGGGTTTTCTCATATCGTTGACGCTGTTTACTGGGCTTGAGTCGGTGCCGGTAAAGCAATTTTTGCTTAACTTGGCTTCTGCCGGAGCAACGGACGCATCTGCTACGTGGTATCCACACGAATGGATGGGACGACTATTGTTGAGTTGGACTGCCGAATCCACAATAGGAACCCGATTACGCTGGGTCCTCGGAGGTTGCGGTGTGAGTTTTGCCTCTGTAGGATTGGCAACGCTTATTGCACAATGGATTTATCAAAGTGGTTGGGAAAAGATCCGGCAATTGAAAGTCAAACGCAAACCCGGACGCAGTGATACTGATTCTACTACCTCAAAGCTAAAAGGTATTGCCCTTATCGTTGGACGCAGTAAAATACGTGCTATGATGCTAAAAGACCTACGCATCTTTGTCAGACATAGCGGACGGCTCATCGCTATTGCGGCACTTACGTTTTATTTGGTAATTCACATCGGCATCTTATTTGTCCATGGGGATGGTGCGGATACGAATGCCGCTGTGATTCTAACTGTACAGATAGTCCTTTATAGTATTCTTATCACGTTTGGTATCAGTTGCAACGGACTTCGGGATGAAGCAAAAACATGGTGGATGTTGAAATCTGCCCCTGTCACACCGAAACTCGTATTCACAAGTAAATTTCTGACGACCTTGCTCTGTGCCTTAGTTTATGCGGAATTTTGGTCTCTACTTGTCATTCACCTACTTCGTATTCCACAGGACAATTGGATACCGGTGCTATTAACCCCTATCATAACGCTTCCAGCAGGATGCGCAGTGAACACAATGATTGGCACACTATCGTGGATGGCAGAACTGACACATCAGCCAAAACCGTTTTTGCGAATTTTAACCTTCACTGTGACGCTCATTGTTGATATAATACTCATCATGGCACCCATAATAGCATGGTATACACAAAGTCTCGTCCTATTTATCGGATTGATTCTCTTCCTCGCAAGTGTATTCGTGATGTGCTATAAGTGGGGAATAAGTAACCTCAGCAAGTTGTTAGTGGCACAGCAATAACGTCTATATATTAGGCGAAATAGCAGGGCCGCTTGTTTTCAAACACGTTAGAAAGAAGAAAAAATGTTGATAGAATATGAAGGCATAACACCTAATGTACATCCATCTGTTTTTGTCGCCCCAGGAGCGATGATTATTGGCGATGTAACAATTGGTGAAGAATCAAGCATCTGGTTCAACACTACCCTACGCGGTGACTTAGAACCGATCCGCATCGGGTGTCGTACCAATGTTCAAGACGGCACGGTGATACACATGGATAAAGAGATTCCATGCCTTATTGGCGATGATGTTACGATTGGGCACGGCGCGATTCTCCATAGCTGCACCATCGGCAACGAGGCACTAATTGGTATGGGTGCGATTCTCTTAACGGGTTCGATAATTGGGGAACGGGCTATTATCGCTGCAGGTACACTTGTCCGCGAAGGGCAAGAGATTCCGCCGGGGTCGATTGCCATGGGAGTTCCCGCAAAAGTGCGTCGTGAGGTTACGGAAGTCGAACTCGAACGCGTCCGACGTGGCAAAGATGATTATATTTTACGCGGCAGATTGATGCAAAAATCTACTTCGTAGGAACATCCCTATCAGTGGTATTTAATTTTAAGATTTAGAGTTATGCGGGGCACTTTTTCTGGACGCCCGAACTTGTTCGGGTATGCGCGTTCTGTCCCGAACAAGTTCGGGCATCCTCTTATAAATTATTGGGAAACTGAATGACCCTGCATCCTTAAGCACACGCTTTTTTGTTTTTTTCAGAAAAAAGGAGAAATAATGGCAAAACAAACATGTTTAATGATTGGTGGCAGTGGCATGGCAGGTGGCTGGATTAACAATTTCACTACTAATTTCAGCGACCGGATCGAAATTGTCGGCTTGGCAGATGTGAATACAGACGTACTTACAGCACAAGGCGAGACATTAGGACTCAACAAATCACAACTTTTCACAGACTTTAATGAAGCCTGCGCAACTGTGAAAGCCGATTTCTGCGGGATCGCTGTCCCACCGCAATTTCACAGTCCTGCCGCGATTGCTGCCATGGAAAACGGGATGCCCGTTATTTGCGAAAAGCCGATCGCCGACACATTGGATGCAGCAAAAGCGATGGTACACACCTCACAGAAGACAGGACTGCCGTGTGCTATCATCCAAAATTATCGCTATGCCGACAACAAACAGGAATTAATTCGTATCCGTGACGAAGGCAGATTGGGACGACTTCAGCATATCGTAGGCAGATACGCATGTGACTACCGTCGCTATCTCTCATGGGGTAAAGACTGGCGGCACGATATGGATTTCGGGCTCCTGTTTGAAGGCTCCGTCCACCACTTAGACATGCTCCGTTTTCTCTCTGGCGGCGATTGTGAAACCCTAATCGGATTTGGATGGAACCCAGAATGGTCGAGCTTTAAGCACTACTCCAGCGGGTTCTATATGATGCGGATGGACAACGGCGTGCACACCTCTTACGAAGGCAATAGTTCATCAGCTGGTATCGTCAATTGTTGGAACCATGAACATTACCGTGCCGAATTTGAAGAGGGTGCTGTCGAAATCGCAGGCGGAAACCAGATGACGATCCACCGCGTCGGTGGGGAAGCGGAAGTCTATGAAGCACCAGCAATTCCGTATCAAGCACATCAGCATCTGTTTGATGAATTCTTGAAGTGGCTTGATGGTGGTGAACCTTCTAACACACGGATTGAGGATAATATCAAAAGTTTCGTTTTGGTCATCGCTGCGATGGAAACAACGCTTGATGGACAACCGAAACAGATTGCCGATTATCTTAGCGACTTGGAGTTGTAAGGCACACGTATCTACGTCCGGATAAGGCGCGCATCCAATAGGTATAAATCATGCTCAATCCAAATCCCGAAATACCGCGCGTTCTTGAGGACATTCCCGAATCGGAACAGCGCGCCTTACTTGAGAAGGTGGCAACATGGATTGTGCGGCGCGGTTTGACGACGCCGGCAATCCTTTTCTTAGAAACTGGTAAACCGCTTAACTTTTTGGGCAGTCAACTTTTGATTGGATTTAGCCCATTTATTCAGGCAATATTCAAAGGAGACGAATACCAGAAATTCGCGCTCATCCTCGAAAAGGACGCGAATGTTGAGCTGTTGATTGAATTGATTGAGTCTCACTCATGACCGTTTTACTGATCAAACAGCCGTCAATTTTCCATTAGCCAGAGTGCATATCACGTCAGGCTGGTTATACGGAGAAAATCATTTACACAAAACCAATCTTATCGAACCGCAAGGAAAATTAAAAAAATGGCAGTTGAATTGCGAATGCTTCAGATGGATCAGACAATGACGAAGGGAAAAATAGGTAAGTGGCTCGTCAAGGAAGGCGATACCATCACTCAGGGACAACCCTTGCTTGAGATCGAAACCGATAAAGTCGTCCATGAACAGGAATCCCCAACTGATGGTGTTATCGCCCAGTTGATTGCCGAAGAAGGTGCTAATGTCCCTGTCAACGCCATCTTAGCAATTATCGGTGCACCGGGTGAGGAAGTGGCACGCGTTGAAGTAGACACCGCCACAGCCGCAACAGAACAGCAAACACCAGCACAGCCCACACAACCGGAACAACCTAAGGCAACACCAGCGACGACAGCCGCCGAGATAAAAGCCTCCCCAGCAGCACGCCAACTCGCTGAAAAACTCGCCATCGACTTGACCCAGGTGCAACCCTCTGGTCCCGGCGGACGCATTCTTGAAAGCGATGTCCAGCGATATATCGACTTGAGAGGAGAAGCACCTGCCGAAACCGCACGCCTTAAGGCATCGCCTCTCGCACGGCGTTTAGCAAAAGAACACGGACTCGACCTCAGTTCAATTATCGGCTCTGGTCCCGACGGCCGGATTGTCCGAGACGATGTGCTACAAGCAAGCGCAGCAGCTCCGCCAACGCCTTCTGTTATAGAAACGGCAACACCTCAGCAGACAACAGAAGTTATTCCTATGAGCGGCATCCGTGAAATTATCGCAGAACGGATGACTTTGAGCCTCCAAACGAATGCCAGCGTTACACTCCACACGGAAGTTGACGCAACAGCCTTTGTTGAATTACGTGGAATGCTCAATGATAAACTCCAAGCGAGAGAGGTAAGCCTTACCTATACCGATCTGCTTGTAAAAGTCGTGGCAAACGCCTTACGAGAACACCCGCAACTCAACGCTACACTCACAGATGAGGGAATTCACCGATTATCTGAAATTCACATTGGGGTGGCAGTTGCTCTGGAAGAGGGTCTCGTGGTGCCGGTCGTCCGAAACGCTGACAAAGAAAGGTTATCAGATATATCCACACAGGTGAGAGATTTTGCCGAACGTGCACGGAGCAATCAATTGACACCCGGTGAACTTCAAGGTGGGACCTTTACGATTACAAATCTCGGAAATTTCGGGATTGATGCGTTTACGCCTATCATCAACCCACCGGAAAGTGGTATTCTTGGGGTGGGGCGGATTGTAAAGAAACCGGTCGTTCATAACGATGAGATTGCTATTCGGAGCATGCTAACGCTAAGCCTGACGTTTGACCATCGTGTGATAGATGGTGCCCCCGCAGCGCAGTTTCTGCAAACCGTCGCTGGCTACATCCAAGATCCGTATCTTCTGTTGGTGTAAGGGGATTGCGGGTATAATATTTACCAACGCTCTGTCTGTAGAGATTCGACTTCATCAAAATGAGAGTCTCGCGTGACGAGAATTAATCCGCGCTGCATAGCAATTGCAGCGATCCAGACATCATTGTCTGGCATAGGACGACCCTTCCTTCGCAATTGGTCTTTAACGATTCCGTACCATTGCGCTGTTTCTAAATCACAAGGGAAAAAAGCATTTCGTTGCACGAAATTGTCAATTCTATGGAGGTTTTCAGCAACTCTACCAGACTTTTGTGCACCGTAGTAAAGTTCACCTATTATAGGGGGAGCCAATGCTACGACTGCTGCGTTTCTCGCTCTCTCTTGTACTGCTACTTCATCCGAAAATAGTGCGATAACAATGTTTGTATCAAGCAGATATTTACCACTCTGATTCATCAATCTGCTCACACCCCTCCTCAATCGCTTGCTTCATGATTTCAAGATCTTCTGGTGAAATCGTACCTGCAAATTGAAGCAAATCTTTCCCCGGATAGTGTTCCGCCAGTTCACCCGAAAGTTCAAGCGCAAAATCTAAAACTTGTTTCTGTTGCACAGGCGTGAGTTTTTCTATTTGCTCCAGAAGTGTTTTTTTTACATTTTCCATCGTATCTTCTCCTTTTTACGCAAACCCGACCAAGAATTTTGCCCCAATGAATCTATTGTAGATAGTTTACCACCAACCAAACCGAAAAATCAATAGAAAACCCTGACCGAAAATAGTGAGGATTGTGCTCCTACGTGTCTCCCATCCACAAAGGCATAATCTAATCCGATATTACCCCGCTGATAGCCGAATCCAGCCGTGAATCCATCGGTAAACCGCCAACCCAACCGAAGTGCAAACTTACCATGACTTGTATCATATTGATACTCACATCCAATACGGAATATGCTGTTGGCTATCTCAACAGCTGCTAATACAGCATCCGATTTTCTGCTTGGTACGTCCACCTTCAGAGCAGTTCCGATACGCCATTCACGTAGGAGAGATTCATTGTAGGCTGCTTCTTCAAGCCGGCGATAAGATAAATTCGAGAACAGATTCGGAAACATCAATCCGACGTTAATTCTCTCCCCCATCAAGGTGGACTGGACGCCGAGATCTGCTCCCCAACCGCTTCCATGCCCTAAAGGTATCTGCTCCAGATTAACTGAGGTGCTAAAATACTTGGCACTCACACCGACGCGTAACCGTTTCCAGACGCGAGTCGCAGCCGACAGCAACACAATCCGTTCATGAGAGAGTCCTTCTGTATCGCTTGAATTGAGGATTGCCGCGCCGACGGTCTGTCCTGCCCGAATTGGGTGTGCCACGCCTACAAAACTATAGCCGAGCAGACCATACAGATCCATGTAACCGATACCGATTTCCGAGGCAGGCAGTCTTTCCAAACCCGCTGGATTCCATATCAAGGCACTGGTATCATGGGTCGCTGCCGCGTACGCACCACCCATCCCCATCGGTCCTGCCATAAGTTCAATATTCTCAAACGCAGCGTTAGCCTCTCCGTTCAACAACAAGATCAACATGAACAGAAGAGGTTCACGTAAAGTACAATAACAAAATAAGGAAAGGCGATCCGCGTGTTTCTCGTGTGTCTGCCTCCACAAAATTTTGATAAACCAGTAAAACAGAGATTACTTTATCACAAGAAAACGACGCTGTCAATCTACGGACACAGAGAAACAGAGTTCTCAAAACACGTATCGTTACATTAAAAATAAATTTACATTCGTATTTTCACGGAGAATAGATTTACTCAACACTACGAACCCACGTGACATCTATACTGCACAATCCCTCCGTGAAACCTCCGTGAATTGCCCTGAAAACTGCACCCGCTAATGTACCTTTCTTTTTCTGAAGAAGAACAGAATCGTTTGCAACTATAGTAAAGTTTATAGCCTTTGAGATGATGTTGCGATGTGCACTTTATATGTGTGCTTAACCATAAGGTTCTATTTGACATCAGCCCACTATGGGTGGTATACTATAGCATAAAAGTGTGTATTCAATATTCCAGCCACTCGCAAGTGCCCATCTTCGTGCGCGCTGGAATGAGAATTGCCCCGTTTCGTGCAAAATCTGACGCTATGAAGATAGAAAAACAGATGGCATAGAAATTGCTTATATCTGTATTGTGTACTGACAGCGACTTTAAGGAGGAACCGTGATGTCTTTATTTAAAAGTGTGCAAACACCGCTTGCGAGCTTTATGGCAGTCTTTTTACTGATAGCACTGCCCACCCTCGCAGACATTGATCCGAAGAATATTATGGGAATGTGGCTCTTTGACGAAGGGAAAGGCAATGCCGCAACCGATTCGTCAGAACAGGGAAATGATGGCGAAATTCACGGAGCGAAGTGGGTAGATGGAAAATTCGGTAAAGCCCTCGAATTTGATGGTGTTGACAATTGGGTTGAAGTTCCGCATTCACAAACCGTCGGATTTAAAGCAGGGGTCTCGTTCACAATCACTCTCCATTTCAAAGGCACAAAAGTCGGTGGAGCACTTGTCGGAAAGAACTACGAAGATACATCGCAAGCACTCCCATGGTATTTGCTCTGGGATAACGGTCAAGCCAACAAGGTAACACTTTACCTACGCGATAGTGCTTCAACCAGTTTCCGAGCAGATGGCACTACTGTTATCGGCGACGACAAATGGCACTTCATCGCTGCCAGAGCGGATGCCGACGCAGGCAAGTCTTCAATATGGATAGACGGCGAAATGGAAGCCGAAGCAGATTTCAATAAAAAAGACGGCTACGGCACCAGCGACGGTGTGTTCCACATCGGACGACACTACGAACGGTTCACTGCTGGCATCATTGACGATGTTGCCCTCTTTAATGTCGCTTTAGCAGAAGAGGATATGGAAGCCATCATGAATAATGGCGTTGAAACCGCTGCCGCAGTTGACCCCGTAAACAAATTGGCGACGACGTGGGGCAGAATTAAACGACAATAGAGGAAAAAAAATGAAACGAATACACGCATGTCTCGCTTTAGCACTCTTGCTGTTCGCAGGATTGAATTGCGGGACAGAAAACCCTGTTGAGGAAACAGTAGATACCGCTACTGTCGAAACGGCCACAGGGACACTACGTGGAGAGGTCCAACCGATTGAAGGTGTATTGATTCAAGTACGTTTATTAAGAGATGGACAACTCCTAACACAAACTGAGACACAGGCGACCTACGAACTTGAGACACTCGAAGCCGGGAATTATACCCTACAAATATCTGCGAAAGGACACCAAGAAGCAGAGGTTAACGTCACTGTCCTTGCGGGACAAGCCGTTACAGTAGATAAGGTGACGCTTGTAGCATTAGATCAACCCGTCTCCCACTTACAAGGAATTCTAACTAACGTGGCGACTGGTGCGCCGATCCCCCAAGTACATCTCCAACTTACCGATAAAGCAGGTAAAATTTACGAAGCCTTAACAACAAACGCAGGCGTGTTCACCTTTGAAAATCTACCCGTGGAACAAGACTTTACCTTAAAAATCGAACACGCAGATTACGAAAACACCGAAGTGGCGGTGCAACCGATACCCGCGTCTGAGACCTTTGATCTCGACCTTAAACTCATCCCACTCCCTAAAGCAGAGGAATTAGATCCGGGTGAAGGTCTAAGCGTCGGCAGCCAAGCCCCCGACTTTGAATTATCGGATGGCAATGGCAAACTCCATAAACTCGCCGACTATATCGGCAACAAAAAAGTGGTGCTTGTCTTTTTCCGCGGTGTCTGGTGACCGTTCTGCAGAGGTCAACTCGTTGAGTTGCAAAAGAACTATGCAGCGATTCAAGCCACCGGTGCAGAACTTATCGCAATCAGCTCCGATGCTGAAGCCGCAACTAAGCAGAACGTCCAAAATCAAGGACTCAAATTCGTCGTGTTATCCGACCCAGATGTGAAAACCATTTCCGATTATAACGTTGTTAATCCGGTAAATAAGAGGATTGCACGCCCCGCATCTTATGTTCTCCAGAAGAACGGGACAATCGCTTGGAAATCGCTTGACGGTGTGGCTGTGCGGATCCCGACAGCACAAATCCTCACAGAATTAGGAAAACTTTGATGAAATCTAACGATCCAGTTATAGCAAACATCATCGCTGACAGTCAAGAGATGACACAACACCAAGAAGCACTTGACCGAAGGCAATTCTTAACCCGGCTCGCCGCAGGTGTTGGCGGTATCGGTGGTGCGCTTAGTTCACTCCCCGCATTCGCGCAGTTAAGGAGTGGACAATTACAGACCGAGACCACACAGGCAGTCCCTCTCACACCAGTTGTTGAGGCGGTCGGTAAAAAGGTCTGGAAAGACGATCAACTCAATGAAGATGCTGTTAGCGAACTGTTTGATCAGGCGATGATGAAGCTAACCGGACGTGCCTCCGCTAAAGAAGCGTGGCGAGATATTGTCCTGCCTGACGATATTGTGGGTATAAAAATCAATCCACTCGGTGGTCCCGATCTCAGTACCCACTCTATCATCATTGATAAAATCGTTGAGGGGTTATACGGTGCCGGCGTCCTCAACAAACAGGTTATCATCTGGGATCGGTTTGAAGCACATCTCTTGAATGCTGGTTATCCGATCAATCAAGATGAGGCTAATGTGCGAACGCTCGCCTCTGACACAGAAGGCATCGGATATGATGACGAGGTATTTTATGAGAGCGAAAAGGACAGTATCGCCCGACGCGAAAATGAAAGCACCTTCTCCCGGTATTCCCGAATCGTCACACAGATGGTTGATGTGCTGATTAATGTCCCCGTTTTGAAACACCACGAGATGTCCGGAATAAGTGGATGTTTAAAGAATCTGGCGTTTGGCAGTGTCGATAATACACGCAGGTTTCACGGCAAACCGCTCTACTGCAACCCAGCAATCGGTGAGATTTTGGAACATAAGGTGATGAAAGAGAAGTTGGTTCTCAATATTGTTGACGGTTTGGTCGCCTCATTCGACAAGGGACCCACATATCACGCCGAAAGTACATGGCAATACGGAAGCCTCTTTATCAGTACCGACCCTGTTATCCTCGACGTGCTGGTACTTCAGACCGTTAACCAGAAACGCGAGGAAATGGAGTTGGATTCTGTGTCTAAGTTCTCCAACCATATTAGTACAGCGAGTGCACTCGGCTTAGGCACAAATACACTTGACGAAGCGGATCTTCAAAGAGTTGAGGTATAACAATGAAACACAAACGAGTCAGCTTGTTCCTCATTTTGATTCTTTTCTGCACGGCAATCGTGTTTTCAGGATGCACTGTGTCCTTCACGCAAAATGACACCCTTCAACTCAGCCTGTCAGAACCAACAGAGAACGTAACGTCTCTTGTCTCTGAATTTGAGGCAAGTGAAGCGGATAGTGTCGCGGGCGATGTGACACAACAGCCTGGAAGTGTCTGTGCCGGCGGAGCGTGTATTATCTATTAGTAGGTTCTCCTATCTCGCCTGCTCCTATATCCCTCCTATCCTCCTACTGGTGCAGTTTCCAATTAAAGAAAAAAGGCGGGCTAATGTGCCCACCTATAGCATTCAGTTTAAACGATAACACTCTAATTCGACTTGATTTCGCCCCAAGTTGTCGTTAAATTCCCAGTCGGGTCCACGGGTAGCACACCTTCTTCAAGGAAGATAGTCCACATAATCACCGGATCACCGATAACCTCGTCAATACCAAGGAATTCCACTGTTCCTTTCGGATACGGTTCATTTGACTTGTAGATAAAATACTCGGTCGGAGCATGTGGTGCATCAAGCATCAGTATTTCGCCTGTATCGGTGTACGCGTCTGTAAACCAGCCCTTCGGATCTTGTCCACGATCTTCCGGCCGTGTGTGCCGGCTATCCCATGCTTGGTAGACATACGCCGGTCGGTCGATGTTAAACGTCAACTTATAGTCCTGTCCACCCGGGCAATCCGCCGACGTAGAAATTTGCGTTAATCCGAGAAAGTCTTTCGGGATATGCGTAATCGTATAATCCCTATCGTGGAAAAACTTCCCACCTTCCTCCAACTCCACAGCTTCATAAACACCGCCCTTATTGTCCTCTATCTCCGTTACCACTACCTGATTTGCGAACACAGTCAGTGAAGTCACAATGAGTAGGGCAACGATACACACATAAGTTAGTTTCATCTCTAATACTCCTTTATTATCTCGTTTGTAAGCGTTGTGGAAATCTTGAAAAAAAACAACTTTTATGTCATACTTATGATTATACAACATTTTTCCCAATTTACCAAAACAAATTTTCGCCACAGAATAAGGAACTCCTATGGTTGAACATATTGTGCTACTTAAGTTAAAACCGGAGATTACCACAGCGCAGTTGGAAATCTTGTCCGACGCCCTTTTGGGAATGGCTGACGAAATTCCAGGCATTGAATCCATAACCGCTGGTACTAACAATAGTCCTGAGGGGAAAAGCCAAGGATATGCTTACGGTTTTATCGTCCGTTTTACAGATGAAGCAGCACGCGATGCTTATCTGCCTCACCCTTTTCACCGTCAAATAGCAAGCGAACACATTCGTCCGCTTGTTGAAGATGTTCTTGTCTTCGATTATTCCGCATCCACTAACAACTAAAGCATGCAGCTTGGAACGTAGTGGAAAGCGGATATACGGCAAAGAACTAATTAACCAGAATTCACCTAACCGAACCGCAAGGAAAATCAAAAAAATGAGTTGGAACATAGTCGTCGTTGTTTCAGACACCCTGCGAACAGCGTATCTCAGCCCTTATGGCAACGATTGGATTCATACACCGAATTTGGCACGGTTTGCCGAACAGAGTGTCAAGTTTACGAATGCACACCCGGAATGTTTACCAACAATTCCGACGCGTCGCACGCTACACACTGGCAGACGCGCCTATCCCTTCAGCACTTACACACCCGTACCGTGGGATAACGTTTATACCCCCGGTTGGCAACCCATGTCTTCCGATGAGCCTGCAATCGCTGAATCGCTTGCTCAAAACGGATATCATACCGGTTTCTTCGCCGATGTCCCGCACTATTTCGTGCCGGGTATGAACTTCACGAGAGGCTTCCGACAGTGGGAATTCGTCCGTGGACAAGCCGAGGATAGATACCGCGGTGCAGCGCACGCCGATCCCGCGCTAATTTCTCGCTATCGCGGGAATCCCGAACGCATCCGCGCCCACATTGTTAACGTTCAACCTGAACGTCCAGAAGAGACATGGCACGCTGCGAGATTGTTCCGTTCCGCAATTGAGTTTGTTGAACACAATCACAAGAATACTCCGTTTTACCTCTATGTAGATAGTTTCACACCCCACGAAACATGGGAAGCACCTATCCACTACTACGACCTCTACGGCAAGCGCGAAGATCGCGAACCTATCTGCCTCAACCTCCCCTATGGTTCACTCAACGATAAGGAACTTGAGGATAGGCTACCAAGCGTTAAAGCTAACTATGCCGGTTTGGTGACCCTCGTGGACACATGGTTCGGAAAACTGGTGGATACCATTGATCGTCTTGGACTACGCGAGAACACTCTCATCGTCTTCCTCGCGGACCACGGCACAAACTTCGCAGAGAATCCCGATAAAGCCACAGGGAAACCTGCCAACTTCATGTATCCCGGCACAATGGACATTCCTATGATGGTCAGTCATCCGTCAGGGGTCAACGCTGGCACGACGTGCGATGAATTCGTCTATACGCTTGATGTGCCTGCTACTGTGATGGCAGCAAGCCAAGTTGAACCAGCGGGTGAAATACAGGGACAGAGCCTACTGCCACTTGTGGAAGGCAAAAGCGGTTTCACGTCGCGTGATTACCTAACCTGTCGCTACGTCAATTCCGTTTGGTACAAAGACGCGAAGAGTTGGTACTTCTCCAGCGTCGATTTCCAGGAAGACGTCCGACTGTTTGACCTTGAAGCAGATGTAGCCTGCCAGCATAACATTGCTGATCAGGGTGCTGAGCGGATTGCGCTTGCGAAAGAGCGAATCTTAGCCGATGCGAATGGACATTTGCCCCACTATCAACGCCAAGGCAGAACAGATGCACTCGGCAGACCACAGTTCGCAGAGGCATAATCTTCGTTTTGCTGCAACACTGTAGGAGGGGTTTGTAACCCCGAATTTTGCCACGAAGAATGTGAGAAGAGAGGATGGAAAACATGAGCGTTATTGCAAAAGATATTCAGATGCACTGGCGTGTTGTTCAACCTCTCTTTTCAATTCGTGATGAGAAGGAATACGACAAAGCTATTGCGACTCTAAACGCGTTAATTGATGAAGTGGGAACCAACGAACAACACCCTCTCTATGAACTCCTTGATACGCTCGGAACAGTCGTCCACGCTTATGAGGAGAAACATCACCCAATCCCTGAGTGTAGTGGGATTGAAGTGCTGAAGTTCTTAATGGAAGAGCATCAACTTAAACCGTCAGATCTACCAGCACTTGGTCCACCCGATATTGTCTTAGAAATTCTTAAGGGTGAACGAGACTTGACAGCCACGCACATTCACGCTTTAGCAGAGACGTTTCAGGTCTCACCAGCAGTGTTTGTATGAGGTTCGATTCTCCCTGAATGAGGATACCCAATGCAAGCCCGCTTTTCCCAACTCAGCCACCACCTATATGTTCATCATGGACATATCAACACGGGAATTCTCCGCGACAGGAACCGCGCCCTCCTCATTGATCCGGGTGGGGATTCTCTCCACACGACACTCACAGAACTCGGTATCACGCAGGTTGAACAGGTCCTCTTCACCCACCACCATCGCGATAATACAACAGGTTTCCCAATACCCGATAACACTCGCGTCGGAGTGCCAGCCAAAGAAGCAGCATGGTTTAGCGAAGTTGAAACTTTTTGGAATGATCCAAAATACCGATGGCATCTCTACAACTACCATCCGCACAATCTCATGCTCACTGCCCCTATCCGTGTGGACGACACATATACCGAAGGCGCGCAGATTCAGTGGGGTCCAGCGTCACTGCAAGTCCTTGAAACACCGGGACATACCGATGAGAGCGTCACCTATCTTATTGATGTTGATGGTGAACGCTTCGCTTTCTCCGGCGATCTCATCTATGACGAAGGCAAGTTATGGGAACTCTATAGTCTCCAAAAAGGACAACAGACCAGTGATTATCATGGATTCCTCGGCGCGAAAGACGAACTGATAGAGAGCCTTGAGAAAGTTCGGTCTGCATCGCCGACGGCACTCATTCCGACCCACGGTGTTGTCATGGAAGATCCTGACAAGGCAATCGACGCCCTCTTTCACCAATTGGCATACTGCTACGACAAATACGTCGCCATTTCCGCACTCCGGCACTACTTTCCGCAACTCTTTACCGAGTTTGAGAAACGCGCCGGACACATGCCAATCCGAGAGGGCAAACCACCTCCCGAATTCCTAAGACACTTCGGCACAACGTGGATCATCATCTCCGAAAATGACGAGGCGTTTGTGATGGATTGTGGTTCATCGAACGTAATCAAACAGATTCAGCAGTTGCAAGCAGACAACGATTTAGATCGCAGCTTGCAAGCCCATATTGCAACGCCAGAGGTTACACAGTTTTGGGTGACGCACTACCACGATGACCATGTTGACGCTATCCCCGAATTTCAGACGACCTTTCCCTGTGAAACCATAACGGATGAGGTCGTTGCAAGAGTGATTACAAATCCGATTGGTTTCCGACTCCCTTGTATCTCGCCTGCTGTTACACGAGTAGATCGCATCACCCGCGATGGCGATTCTTGGCAGTGGAATGAGTTCACAATGACGGCTTACCATTTTCCGGGTCAGACCTATTATCACGGTGGCTTACTCGTTGAGGGACGCGGCGTTCGGATGTTCTTTGCGGGGGACTCCTTCACAATGGCGGGAATCGATGACTACTGCTCTGGCAATCGGAACTTGCTCGGCGCGGATGTGGGTTACGAGAAATGTCTACGTCTGATTCAGCAACTTAAACCCACACATATTTTTAACTGTCATGTTGACCCCGCGTTTGATTTTACCGATGCCGAAATCCAGTGCATGCTGGACACACTCGCCGAACGTGAAAAATGCTATACGGCACTTTTTCCTTGGGATCATGCCAACTACGGCATGGACGAACACTGGGTCCGCTGCTATCCTTATGAACAGGAAGTCGCACAGGGAGAAACAGCAGAGTTACGTGTGGAGATAACGAACCATTCAGTCAAGCCACGCACGGCAATCGCCCAACCAATTCTTCCGTCATCATGGGACGTGGAAATCGCTCCGGCGCAAACAACAATTCCACCAAAAGCAGACGGATATATCGACTTCTCGATTCCCATTCCAACGCTTTGTGAGTGGGAGGGGTTTGAAACCCCGATGGAAAGAATTATCGTTCCAGTAGACGTTACTTATGACACGCGTCCACTCGGTCATTTTCGAGAAGCAATCTTTGTTCTCACAGGAGGTTAAAAAACCAGTGCTAAACTTATCGCATCCGACCATCGACATCGCTATTACCTGTAGCAATTTTGCCGAGTCACTGGACTTCTATCACAACAAATTGGGACTTGAGATTGTACTGGAACTGGAAATTCCAGATGCGCTTGCCCGCGACGTTGGACTTGCACCAACCGGTTTTCGTCAGGTTCGCCTTAAGGCAGGCAACACACTCATAAAACTGATGGACATCGAATCACCACCGCCGACCCCTGCAGATGAATTCTCGGCAGGCGTCCGTTGGCTCACCTTTTTTGTCAGCGACATTCAGGCAACCATCAAGAACCTAAAACAGGAAGGGGTCGAATTCTTGTCCGAACCCATAAGCGCGCCCGACGCTGTAGGTGTCGCCTGCGCGAAGGATCCGGACGGTATTCTGATTGAACTCGTTGAAATATAAAAGACATTATGAAGACATTAACCGATTCCCAAATCCACGATTTTAACGAAAATGGCTATCTGCTGATTGAGGATGCCCTTGATTCAAGCGATTTGAGTCCCCTCATCACAGAGTTTGAAGAAATTGTTGACGCCGGTGCAGCCCAACTTTACGCTGATGGTGAGATTGACTCTGAATTTAAATCGGAAGGGTTTGATACCCGCTTAGCAAAAATTACGGCGCAATCACCCGTTGTATTTCAGAAAGTCTTTAGCGGGGCACACACAGGTCCGGCACTCTTTGATCTCCTCATCAATCCGAAGTTACTCGACATTGCCGAATCGCTCGTCGGATCCGAGATTATGTGTCATCCTGCATACCGAGTGCGTCCTAAACTCCCCGAGCACGATCGAACCCTTGTCCCATGGCATCAAGACGCAGGCTATATGGAACCTAAATGTGATTCGGTTTTACAACTCACAGTGTGGATCCCGTTGATAGATGCTACTGTTGAGAACGGCTGCTTGGAAGTCATCCCGCATGCCCATCGGGATGGTGTGTTCCGGCATCGTCACTCTGAACGCTTCTATCTTGAGATACCGGATGATGCATTACCCGAAGTCGATCCGGTCGTAGTCCCTGTTAAGTTTGGTAGCGTTCTTCTACTCACCAATCTCACACCGCACCGCTCTATCCCGAATGTCAGCCATCAAGTTCGGTGGAGTGTTGATTCGCGTTATCAAGACGCTGCGAAACCGACCGGCTATCAACCGGAAGCCGGTTTCCTCGCACGAAGCCGAGTAAATCCCGAAGACATTGTTACCACACCTGAAGCGTTTAAACAGATTCGTGACGAGCATCAACCCGGTCCCGGTCCAAACCGATGGGCAAAGAAGGAGGCGAATGATGCGTAACTTTCAGCGACTGATCCCGCTTTTCATCATCTTGAGCCTATTGATGAGCGGAGCCACACCACCAACCGAAACTCCAAAGCCAGAAGAGGTCAAACTTCAAGGGAACATTGTATGCTTAGCGGAAGAGATGCACACGCACTATAAGGTAGAACTTTTTAAAAGCCACGAGCATCTATACGGTCTCAAAACCGAGGATGGGAAATACTACACCCTTCTGCGGACATCGTTAGCAGAGGCATTCTTTATTGATGAGCAACTGCATGAGAAAGATTTGGTTATCAACGGTCGTGTCTTTCCCAACACGCAATTACTGGAGGTAACACGATTTCTTTCTATCAAGGATGGCGTTGTACATGAACTCTACTACTACTGCGATACATGCTACATCCGTTTTGTTGCCCCAGGGAATTGCGACTGCTGTCAAGCACCCGTTGTGCTCATTGAGAAACCACAAAATGTTGATTCAACAATACCGTCACCTTAAGCACAGATACCTGTGTCTTATTGTACTAAAACTTGCACAATCTAAATAATATTCGGCACACTTATCAAGCATTGTATTTTGTTTCCGTGAAAAATGAGTTTAATATTCTACCATTTTATTTTTTGGAACATTTTATAGAAAAAGGGAGTGGAATATATTTGACGGTAGCCCCAGCGGGGCGACATGTCTGTAAAAAATTTTGGTAATTATAGCATCAAGGAAACACGTGTGTTATGTCCAACAGCGTAAAACTAAGAGTTCCATTTGCCTTTGATGATGGAAAACAGTTATACGACCCTCAAACAGCAAAAAAGGGAAAACAATATTTCTGCCCAGCTTGCCAAGATACTGTCATCCTTAGAAAAGGTGAGATCAAAACGGCTCATTTTGCCCACAAGGTAAGTGAGACTTGTAATCAAGAAACGATTCTCCACAAAATTGCCAAACAACTTATTGTCCAAGTCGTCTCTAATTGGAAATCAGGCAAAACAGATTCTCCGATACTGAGAAGAATTTGCGAGATTTGCCGCAAACCTACCGATCAATCTCTACCGAATAAAGTAGAGTGTGCGATGTTGGAATATAAGGTTAACGGAGGCTTTGTTGTAGATGTCGCTCTAATGGTTGAAAATGAGCCTGCCGCTGCGATAGAAATCAAAGTCTCCCATGCTGTGGATGAAAACAAAGCAGAATTGCTCCCAATTCCTTTTATTGAATTAGATGGGCAATCAATTGTAGAAAACCCTACTATCTTTGAGCCAATTCAAGACCATTTCCTGTCATTTACTTGTGGAGCATGCAAACAAGCCAAAAAACTGTTTCACGCCAAAGTCAACAAAATTGCTCAGGAAACCGGTATCGAACTTCCTAACCGTTACTACCGATATGGATTCTGTGAATGCTGGAAGTGTAAACGCGAAATTATTGTATTTGCCTGGCCCAAAGCCTTTGAGTGGGATAACTCTCAGCCAAAGGTGAAACCAATACCACAAACAATTCAATACCGTTATTCAAAAACCATAGGCGGTAAGTACTGGGCTAATACCTGTCCACGTTGCAAATCTATTCAAGGTAATTGGTTTCTATTTTTTCACCCTGATGGTCCGTTTTTTGGGATCCGCTGTGAAGAAAATTCACAAGAGGCATATCAGAAGGATATGCAAGATATTGTCAGTTATGCGATATATAATGGTATGCTTAGGGAAAGTTGACATCTTTGAAAAGAACATGGATAAAGTTTAGGATTTGATGACACCTCCAAATGTTTTCAAGTTAATTCTTAAAGGAGGAAAAATGGAAAAACGACCCAAAATCGCTGCGATTGCAACAATTTACCACAAATACTCGCATGCGCAGCACATCGTCGATCGCTTTTTGGAAGGCTACGGATGGAACAGCCGACACCACTATCCACCGATGGATCTCGTCTCGCTCTTTGTCGAACAGGTCAACGATAATGACCTCAGCCGCGACCGGTTGGAGCGTTTCCCTTCAGTAAAAGGGTATCCCACAATCGCAGAGGCATTAACCCTCGGCGGCGAAGAATTGGCTGTTGACGGTGTGCTACTCATCGGCGAACACGGCGAATATCCGACCAACGAAAAGGGACAACGCCTCTATCCACGCTATGAACACTTCAAGCAGATGGCTGAGGTCTTTGAAAAGAGTGGACGCGGTGTGCCAGCATTTAACGACAAACACCTCTCATGGAACTGGGAGTGGGCGCGTGAGATGTACGACATATCTCAAAACATAGACTTCGCGTTTATGGCAGGGTCCTCGCTCCCTGTTACATGGCGCACCCCTTCCATCGACATGCCACTCGGCGTCTCGGTTTCAGAGGCAGTGTGTGTTGGTTACGGTGGTGTTGATAGTTACGACTTTCATGCACTGGAGACTTTGCAGTGTATGGTAGAACGGCGTGAAGGTGGGGAAAGCGGTGTTAAATGGCTACAGGCATATCGTGGCGATGCTTTTTGGGAAGCACACCACAGTGAACTCTGGTCGCGAGAACTCTTTGAAACCGCCCTCTGTCGGAGTCATACCCTCACACCGTCACGTCCTGGGTTTAACAATCCGTTCCCAAACATTGACGAGTTGAAGGAGATTGTTAAAGACCCTATAGCTTATCAATATGAACACAACGACGGACTCAAGTCTACAATGATCCTGATGAACGGATTGGTGCAAGATTTCAACTTTGCTGCTTACATCGGATCAGACGACGAAATTCTTTCAACACAGATGTATCTCCCGATGCCACCTGCTCGGACGACGTTGGCGAATTTCTTCTCACCGCTGGTCAACAACATCGAGCAAATGTTTTTGACAGGCGAGGCAACCTATCCAGTTGAAAGGACATTGTTGACGACGGGACTTGTTGCAGCAGGCGTTGACAGCCTCTTCTCTAAAAGCGCAAAACAGGAGACCCCGCATTTAGACATCGCCTATCAACCCACTGAAGCATCAACCTTCTGGAGGACATAAACTATGAAACGAATTGCTGTTATCGCTACTATCTACCGTTATCTCTCACACGCGCAGCACTTCGCCGATCGGTTCTTCGTCGGCTACCCGACTGAAGGAAGATGGCATCGTCCGAACATGAAAGTCGTTTCACTGTTCGTAGACCAGAGACCAGAGGCGGACCAGAGCATTGACCGTGCCAGAGAATTCGGTTTCTCTGTCTATCCCACTATTGCCGAAGCACTCCGGTGTGGTGGAGATGAACTCGCTGTGGATGCCGTGCTACTCATCGGGGAACACGGCGAGTATCCACACAACGAGAAAAACCAAGTCCTCTATCCACGGTATGAATTTTTCAAAGAGTGCGTCAAGGTATTTGAGGAAGACGGTCGTGCCGTGCCTATCTATAACGATAAACACCTCTCCTATAGTTTCGAGAAAGCAAAGGAGATGGTGGACGATGGACATCGTCTCGGCTTCGGGGTTTTGGCAGGTTCATCGTTGCCCGTCACGTGGCGATTGCCAGATGTTGAATTACCTTTGGAATGTGAGATAGAAGAGGCACTCATGGTAGGTGTTGGTGGTTCAGATCCGATGGATTATCACGCCTTAGAAGCGATGCAATGTATGGTGGAACGTCGAAAAGGCGGAGAAACCGGTGTTGCTGCTGTGCAACTTATTGAGGGGGACGCTGTCTGGGAAGCAGGTGAAAGCGGCGATTGGTCGCACACGCTCTTAGAAGCCGCACTCTCCCGAAGTGATACACCGTGCGGTTTAACCGATGAAGACGGCAGAACACAAAATCTCCTCGGTACGGGTGAACTCCAACGACTTGTTGAAAATCCGTCCGCCTATTTCATTGAATATAACGACGGTTTACGAGCGACGCTCCTGATGCTCAACGGCGCGGTGCGCGACTACTGTTTCGCCGCGAAACTGAAGGACGAACCCGTGCCTGTGTCAACCCAATTCTTCTTAACACCAACGCCAAACGTCACCTATTCTGCGTGTCTCATCGCCAAAATCGAGGAGCTTTTTGAGACAGGCATCGCACCGTATCCAGCCGAGCGAACCTTGTTGGTAAGCGGTGCGTTGGAGAGTTGTCTCACCTCTCGCATTCAAGGACATGTGCGTTTAGAGACCCCACATCTGTGTGTTGAATATCGCGCGCCTGTAGAATCGCAGCATGCACGCCGGTAAAATGTAAGGGCGGGTCTCTATATCCGCCCATTTATAATAATGCGTGATGTGCAGCCTAATCCACATTATCAGACGTGATATCCCATAAAAATATGATACTATCCCAATCCAAGCTCGCCAGTGTCTGTCCGTCCGGACTGAACGCTACTTCGATAACACCACTCAGATGCCCTTTTAGTGTCCGAACATTTGTGCCAGTTTTCACATCCCACAGATGGATGACTTCGTCAAAACCCGAACTTGCCAGTGTTTGTCCATCAGGACTGAACGCGATGCTATAAACATTTCCCTGATGCGCTTCTATCGTGCGAATCAGTTCACCAGACACGGGATTCCAGAAACGCACGGTTTGGTCGGTACTACAGCTCACCAATATCTCTCCATCAGGACTGAACGCCACCCAATTTACAGAATCAGTATGCTTATCCAACGTAAAAAGAAGGCTACCAGTATGCACATCCCATACACGTACAATCCCATCTTCAGTCGCGCTTGCTAATAGAGCACTATCTGGACTGAACGCAATATTATAGACATGTCCATTAGTATCTAACGTCATCTGCATTCTTTTACGAAGCTCTTGTGCCGCTTCTTCATCACCCTTTAGCATACGTTGTGTAAGCTTTTGTATCTCTTCCTGATCAATCAATTCTTGCGGTTTTGACATCATACGTATAGGCTCCCCTGTTTGCCTATCCCACAAGTAGATGATGTTATTACGACTGACACTCGCCAATGTTTTGCTATCCGGGCTGAATGCAACGCTTGAGATAGAAGCATCCTGCCCCACCAACGGGGGCAGCTCTACACCTGTCTTTATATCCCACAATGTCACGGTCTTGTCCAAACTGCTACTCGCTAATGTTTTTCCATCCGGACTGAATACAACGTCTGCACTAAAATAAGTATCGCAGTCCAGTGAAGGAAGCGGTGCCCCCGTTTCCGCATTCCAAAAATAAACGACCCCATCTCTACCAGTGCCACCTATCAGTGTTTTGCCGTCCGGACTGAATGCGATGTTATATATATCCTTCTCCCTATGATCTACTATCTTTCGAAGTTCCCTACCGGTTTCCACATCCCACAGCCGCACGGTGTCGTCCATGCTACCGCTCATCAGCGTCTTCCCATCCGGGCTAAATATAATCCGCTCGCTGCCCCATTCATGTCCAGACAACACTCGCAGATGTGTCCCTGTTTGCACATTCCATAGACGGATGGTTTTGTCGGTACTCGTACTCGCCAGTATTTTCCCATCCGAACTGAATGCCACATCTTCAACAATAGTAATATGCTCAGTCAACTTCTGCAGAATCTCACCCGTCTGCACACTCCACAAACGAACACTCTGATCCTGACTGGCACTCGCCAGCGTTTGTCCATCCGGACTGAATGCTACGGTATAGACATTCCCCGGATATCCTGTCAGCGTCCGAATAGAATTTCCCGTTTGTACATCCCACAGACGAACGGTTTTGTCCGAACCCGAACTCGCCAGTGTCTCACCATCCGGACTAAACGCTACGCCCATGACACCACCTTCATGCGCCGCCAGCACCCGAAGATTTGTGCCAGTTGCCACGTCCCACAGACGGATGGTCTCATCCATACTGGCACTTGCCAACATCTTCCCGTCTGGACTGAATGCTACGCTTTTGGTAGATTTTTCATGTCCTGTCAGCGTCCGAAGTTCAGCACCCGTCTGCACATTCCATAAACGGATGGTATGGTCCTCACTTGTACTTGCCAACATCTTTCCATCCGGGCTAAACGCTACGTCCAATACCCAATTCGTATGTCCTGTCAGCAGATTAAGCATATTGCCCGTCTCCACGTCATACATCCACACGCCGATGCTACCTGCGACTGCTAAACGTTTTCCATCATGGGAACTTGCGATTGTTCCCGTCAACGAGCCTTTACCGTGTCGTGCTTTCACGCCTTTGGGTAAGTACTGCAAATGCCAATTCTGTGTGTCTTGTGCGATGGCGTTTTGGTGAACGACACATATCGCGAACCCAATCGCTAAAATCAAAAACAGTGTCTTTCGCATGAGAGAATTACCCTTTCTCAGAGAGGTTGTTTTAATGCTTACATTATAACATGAATTGGCGGTAAACCGTTTTATTATTCTACTCTGATTGTTTAAAGACACAATTTTTGGATTAAAACGTGCATAAAGTTAAATTTTTTGATGTTTCCGTAATACGGGCTATAATCCAAAAAAAGGGCAGAAAGCTCGAACGAACTTCCTGCCCTAATATCAATGCTGTCAAACAGAAACTCACTTCCGAATCAACATCTTCCGTGTAGCAGTGAATTCTCCTGCGATTAGCGTATAGAAATACACACCACTCGCAACAGGCTCACCAAGTTCATTGCGTCCATCCCAATATGCCGCACGATTCCGAGACTCATAGATACCCACACCCTGATGCCCTAAATCCAGCGTCCGAACTAACTGTCCATTAGCAGCGTAGATGGATATATTGACTTCTGCAGATTCCGCCAATTGATACGGGATCCACGTCTCAGGATTGAACGGGTTCGGATAGTTGGCGAGGAGTGCAGTCTCTTTTTGGGTCATTAACACCGCGAGGAGTTGCTGTAAAAACAGAATACCGCGTTGCGATGCAACATCCGTGAGCCCCAATTGAGATGCCTCCGATAACCACTCCTGAACATCTGCGGCGGTAAGCATCTCAAGCGATTGGTGTTGGATAGCAGGGGCAGCGGCAGTTGTGCTAAATGCACTCGCAACAAGGAGAAGGTCATGAATGTTGACAACCCCATTCCCATTGACATCTGCGATACTTTCACCCGTCAGTCCAAGTTTGGATACGACAAACATTAAATCAAGAACGTTTAGGGAGCCATCACCATTCACATCCACCTTGGACTGAGTGGGTAAAGCTATCGCGGTTGAGACTGCCCACTGCTGCATCGTGTTGTCATTACTGCCGGTGATGAGCATGCTGCCATCTGACGTGAATCCCACGCTCTTAAGAGGAGACTTATGCTCGAATGTGAAAAGAACCTCCTCCGTCGCCAAGTTCCACAGACGAGTGAAGCCATCTTCAGTGCCTGCGGCAAGTATTGATCCATCAGGACTAAAATCAATAGCGCGAAGATGGAATTTATTGTCAAGCGTTGCCAGCACTTGTCCTGTTAGATAATCCCATATACGGACAGTGCCATCTGCCCCGGCACTGGCAAGCATTGATCCATCAGGACTAAAAATAATACGCGGAACGGAACGTGTATGTCCTTCGAGCGTTGCTATGAACTTCCTTGTTTCTGTATTCCATAATCGGATAGTTTTATCTACGCCCGAAGATGCAAGTATTGAGCCGTCGGGACTGAAGGCAACGCTTTTGACGCGCTCCGTATGTCCTTTGAGCGTTCCTATAAGTTTCTGTGTTTGTGTGTCCCATAATCGGACAATTTTATCTCGCCCAGCAGAAGCAAGCATTATACTGTCAGGACTGAAGGCGACAGTCAAAACTTCACCGGTATGTCCTTTGAGCGTTCCTATAAGTTTCTGTGTTTGTGTGTCCCACAATTGGACTGTCTTATCTATACCCCCACTGGCGAGCAGCAGTCCATCCGAACTAAAATCGATAAATGTGATAGTTGCCTCGTAAGGGAGAGTAGCTATAACTTCTTTCGTGAGTGGGTCCCACAGATTGATATGGTCGGATAGGTTAACAGCAATCAAATCGGAATCAAAAGAACCGGTTACTATATTTTTGAGTTCTCCTGTGTTCCATCTTATGGTCGCACCGAACTCAATGCCGACGTCAGTGATACCTGGAATTATTTGGGTGACTGTATCTTCAACACTTTCAAAAACATCAACGACACTCTCGAAAACATTTTCAACTTCATCAATGACATCTTCAGCAGTATCTTCTACATCTTCAAATATATTTTCAACTTCATCAATAACATCCTCGGTAGTATCCTCTACATCCTCAACTATATTTTCAACTTCATCAACGACATCCTCAACTGTATCTTTTACATCTTCAACTGTATCTTCACCCTCATCAATTATATCTTCGACCAGATTGATAATATTGCCAAAGAAGCCCTGACTCGTCCCTTGTACACCCCAAATCAATAGGATACTAAGTAGTGTTAACGCGATAGTCCTCCGATTTATAATTATCTTTTTCATTGTGAAACTCCTTATCAGATTTCGTTGGTTGGGAAGCGCGTAAGCGAAACCCACAAGTATCAATTTAAACGCGAGTTCGATAAAAAAATAACGATGTATTATGCAGACAACTCCTCTGATATAACGAGGTGAACCAAACCATTACCAAAAGGAGTTCTCCAATGGCTATTGTATCACTTTTCTGCGAGATTGACGACTTTTTTCTCACACTTGAAACATATCAGGCACAACGACAACTACCCGGGTCTGAACCCACTGAAAAACGCGGACGGTGAACTTCTCAATGTGAGTTTCACACCCGGCAACACAGATGATCGAAGTTGCGTCTCAGAGTTGGTAGCACCTGTCTTTGGAAAACTTTACGCCGATAAGGGATATATCTCTGAAGACCTGCATGAGACGTTACAACACCAAGGCATCGACTTGGTTTACAAGGTCCGTAAGAACATGAAGCCCGAACCCTATCCGACTTTGACACCAAGATGCTGAATCGAACTCACGTTACATAGGGTTCAAGCGAAAATTAAATAACACGAAATCCAAAATTTTGGTATAATCCACCTAAGGGATTCCATATAATATTCAAATACTTGTTAACCAAAGAGGATAGAAATATGAAATTTACACGTGAAGAAATTTTAACCCAACTGCGCAACAACATTGAGAGTGGCAAACCTATCATCGGAGCAGGTGCCGGCACAGGCATCTCCGCGAAATGTGAGGCTGCTGGCGGGATTGATATGATTATTATCTATAATTCCGGTAGATTCAGAATGGCGGGTAGAGGTTCACTCGCTGGGATGATGCCCTACGGAGACGCAAACCAGATTGTCATTGACATGGCAAGCGAAGTGCTACCTGTTGTCCCAGACACACCTGTTCTTGCAGGGGTCTGTGGGACGGATCCGTTTCGTTTGATGGATGTCTTCTTAAAACAGGTAGATGCGGTCGGATTTTCTGGGGTACAGAACTTCCCCACGGTAGGTCTAATTGACGGAACATTCCGTCAACTTCTTGAAGAAACCGATATGGGATACGGACCTGAAGTGGAGATGATTCGGACAGCGAGTCAGATGGGAATGCTCACCACGCCGTACGCCTTCAACGAAACCGAGGCGGAACAGATGGCGGATGCGGGTGCGGATATCCTTGTCGCGCACATGGGTCTAACAACAAAAGGATCTATCGGTGCGCAAACCGCTCTCACGCTTGAGGATGCCGCCGAACGGGTACAAGCCATTCACGACGCAGCGAAAGGGGTTAACCCAGAAATTCTCGTTATCTGTCACGGTGGTCCTATCGCTGAACCTGAAGATGCGACGTATGTTCTGGAAAATACTGAGGGTGTTGTCGGCTTCTACGGGGCATCAAGTGCAGAACGCCTTCCGACAGAACGTGCGATTACAGCACAGATTGAGGAGTTTAAGAAGATTAGGTTGTAGAAGACGTCAGGAATCGGGCTTACAAAGCCCTCCCACAAAAGCACTTGACCTTATCTAACACGGTTGCATTAATAAGGCGAGGCATGGAGACCTCGCCTAACAGTTCTTTATTGGCGCGGATCCAGTTTGGCAAAGGTTTATAATGGCACAACTCCAGCATACTTAACGCCAGTCAAATACGCAATATCACGCACCGAGGTCGTCAGATCGTTAGCGTTAAACTGATTTAGATGGTAGTGTCCGCAGGCGCGTGCTAATACCTGCATAAGGGATACAGAGGCACCGAGAAAACGATTTAGACGCTGCGCTGCGACTTGTACCTGTAGACGTGAACGTAGGTGCTCCTTTTGTGTCGCAATTCCGACAGGGCAGTTATTCGTATGACATGCCCGCATCCCAATACAACCGATCGCCTGCATCGCTGAATTCGCAATCGCAACACCGTCTGCACCGAGTGCCATCGCCTTCGCAAAATCCGCCGCGGTTCTCAAACCACCGGTAATAATGAGCGTGACATCACTATTCCCTGTCTCATCAAGATATTTTCTCGCACGCGCTAATGCCGGCATTGTTGGAACTGAGATGTTATCCCGAAATAGAAGTGGTGCAGCACCCGTGCCACCGCCTCTGCCGTCAAGAATGACATAGTCCACACCGACATGAAGTGCGGCTTCGATATCTTTCTCAATGTGCTGTGCCGACAACTTAAACCCAATCGGGATACCGCCGGTTTCCTTCCGTACCAATTCCGCACATTTTGCGAAATCGTCGAGTGTCTTCCAGTCAGGAAACCGCGCAGGTGAGATTGCAGGCTCTCCTGGTCGTAGTCCACGCACCGCCGCTATTTCCTCCGTCACCTTACTACCGGGAAGGTGCCCGCCTGTCCCTGTTTTGGCACCTTGACCACCTTTGAAGTGGAATGCTTGCGCGTGTTCCAGTTTATCATAAGAAAATCCGAACTGCGCAGAAGCGAGTTCGTAAAAATAGCGACTGTTTGCTTCAGCCTCTGCCAACAACATTCCACCTTCGCCGGAGCAGATACCTGTCCCTGCCATCTCCGCACCTTTCGCCAACGCTGTTTTTGCTTCAGCGGATAAGGCACCGAAACTCATATCGGAGACAAAAATCGGGATCTCTAATTTCAGAGGCCTTTTCGCCCACGGACCGATAACTAACTCCGTGCCAACAGGAACCTCATCAAGATGTGGTGTTTTGTGCAGTTGCGCTACTACAAACTGAAGGTCGTCCCAATTCGGCAAATCCTCCCGTAGCACCCCCATCGCTTCAGTTTGACCGTGGTGTCCAACTTTATTCAGCCCATGGCTCGCCAATTCCCGAATTTGGCCGACGTAAGGTTCTTCCGACGTGCCGTGGATGTCTTGATACACCCCCTGATATTCGTCCCGACGGTAAGGTTGTGGGTTCTGGTGCTCCCACTCCCGAATTTCGTCTTCGTCAACGTAGACAGCACCATCCTCTATCCAAGCATTAAATTTGGCGAGACGTTCCTCGTTATGATATTCGCTGATACCTGTATCGTAGCGGTAATCCCAGTAATGAACGCCACATATCAGATTTTCGCCGTCAATATGACCGTCTGCAAGCAACGCACCACGGTGATGACATCTACCATATAATACGGAAACCTCGTCGTCATATCGGATAGCAACGAGGTCAACATTTGCAACAAGGGCATAAGCCGGTTCTCGATCGTTGAGTTCGCTGAAATCAGCGATTCTTGTTTTCGTCATTTTTTTCAGGACTTGTTTAAGGCATTACCCGCCACTCTGCAAGAATGAAGAAAATCTATAAAGCCAATCAAAGAAGACGACGTCGAAATGCCCTGTTAGTCCATCCTCCTACTTACTCTTCAAGATAGGTTTCATTGATATAGCGCGCAATTATCTCAATCTCTTCCTCTTCAAGATAAAGCCCAGTATCTATCATTCGTGCAATAACCTCGGTTGTCTCCTCCTCAGAGCGAGGTGGATAGTCTTCAACATCAGTGATAGGGTGGCATTGCGAGCATTTATCCTCAAAGAGCACTTTCGCTTCCACCGCATCGTAAGTGTCTTCTACAACTGTGTCAGTGTCAGGTTCAATCTCCGCTTCCATAGCAATACTTGCGATCTGAGCAGCGATCCTTGCTTCATCGGAGCGCATCTGTTGTTGCCGCTGCTGTCGTACTGAAATCTGGATATCCGGCGTAATTGCAATGAGATATGCCGAAACCGTCCATTCTTCTTCCTGATGAATGGGTTCACCAATCATAGGTTTTATTGCCATACGATTGACGAGACGGACCCAATCTGGAGGCGTACGTGGCTTTGCAAGAATGGTGCGTAAGTCGTGGCAGACGACACACTTGCGCTGTAAGACATGCTGCCCTTCTCGCAACTTCCGCTTTGATGCGAGTTGATCAAGCGGCGCCTCAGCTGGCAATCCAGCGTTTTCAAGCAATTTGCGTGTTCGCACCATACCCTCTTCGCTGAACGCGCCTGTCTGTGTCCGCAATGCAGCTTCACGGAATGTAAACGGCACCGACAGCCCAATCAACAGATAGGTACAAATCAGCAATGTTGTACCGATATACGGCATCGATTCCTCAAAATGACGGAAAAATCGAAGGATGGCAATCTTAACGAGGATCAAAACACCGATGGTAATACCGAGCATTAGATGCGCGACGGTGCGCGGCGGCAGTTCGACTTGATAGTTCCACAGCCGCGGCACCATGTGCCACATCATAAAGACATAAAGTATCGCATACGCATAACCGATGAGCCGATGAAGCAGCATTAAAGAGGGTGGGGCAGCACTCGTATGCGTTTCCTTGTCAAACGGGTAGCCCCACAACTTAAACATCAAAAAGACAGAGGCATTCGCGAGTCCTAAAAAAATTAGACCCAGGATTGCACTCGTTGAAGTAGACATATTAGATATTCCTTCCTACGCCTCAAGTGTCGGGCGATTTAATCGCGAATGATACGGGGGTTCCATGACAGCACGTTGGCGTTCATTTGCCCATTCCGGTATTTCATAAGCAGGGACATACGCCATATTGCCCGCAGTATAGCGCGTCAGAATTGAGCGTCGCGGATGTTCAGCAGTCCACGGCAGTGTCCCGTGCGTCACCGCCTCCGTGAAGATTATAACATCACCAGCGTCACAAACAAGCTGCCGGATGTGTTCTTGGTGTTCCTGGTAAAGCCGCATCTCTTTCGGACATGGATAGTTGCTTTTATGGCTTCCCGGTATAACGATTAACCCACCTGCTCCCGGTGGCACGTCGGTCAACTGGAACGTTACAACAGTCAAACCGTTGTGCATACGTCCATCGCGGAAGACGTAGTACTGGTTTGGATCGAAGCCAGGACCGGAAGATCCGTGAAAAATGAAGCCTTCCGCCCCCTTGTCCATCGAAAGCAGGAACATCTGATGATCCATACGGAAGCCTCTTCCTAATATCTCGTTGAGATAAGGAATAAGGGTCGGATGCGCCAGCATGTGTCGGAACGGATTACACCACGGCTCTTCCCATCCGAGCATGCCACCGAGTTCGCCTCTGCCCTGTTCGCCTTTCAGTTCAGGAGAACCGCCATCAAGCGTCTGATCACGTGGACGGATACGTGCTTGGTCACTATGTTTGTCAAGCGCTTCGTTCGCGAGGGCTACCTCTTCAGGTGTCAGCACATTCTTAACGACAAGGTAACCGTTCAGATCAAATAGATATTTTTCATCAGCATTCATGTCTGATTTCCTCCACCTTGTTTTGCTAAGCAAGGTTTCCTACAGGTAATATGGAAAGGGTTGTAACCCCGAACTATCCAACTCTTCCGTTGAACTTCATCAAACTACATTTACCGATCCTTACACCGCATAAGCGACCGAACCGTCTTCACGCAAAAGCGTCGTCCCAGTATTCATCGGCTGATAAGGTGTCTGCTCAATTAAACTATCGTCAAGCTCAATACCCAAACCCGGAGCTTCAGGAATCGGAATATAACCACCTTCCCGTTGATAAGCAACCTTATACACAGCGAATTTCTCAGACTCATCGCCCTTCGTATATTCCTGCGTAATGAAGTTCGGGATACTCGTATCTAAGTGAAGCGCTGCAGCAGTAATGAGGGGTCCGAGGAAGTTATGTGTGACAACCGCGCTGTGATACGCTTCGGCAATCGCTGCGATCTTTTTACAGTGCGTTATGCCACCTGCCAAACCGAGGTCTGGACGCACATATTGCGGTCCACCTGCTTCAAGGAGTTCACGGAATTCCCAGATGCTTACATTGCGTTCGCCGACAGCGAGTGGAGTTGTCATCCTTTTCGCCAATTCTGCTTGCGTTGCAATAGTATCTATCTGGATCGGATCTTCAATGAAATAGAGATTAAAAGGTGCCAATGCCGATTCCAATACAATGCTGTTCATAGGCGTTAGTTTTCGATGCACCTCGACAATCAGGTCAAGGTCGGGTCCACCGCCTTCACGTGCAGCTGCAACGATGTCACGAGCGGTCTTGACGAGCCGATCGACTGTCATGTCTTGGAAACCACCAACCACGGGGTCAAATTTGAGTGCCGTGAAACCTTCTTCAACAGCCTCTTTCGCCGCTTCATACATCGTTTCTGGCGTGCCACCGCCGCCGAGGAGATGCAATCGGATTTTATCACGACAATTTCCACCCAACAATTCCCAAATCGGGACGCCAAAATGTTTACCCTTGATGTCCCACAGCGCAATGTCCACGGCACTGATAGCACCGCTCAATGCAGTCCCACGGAACGGACCCATGCGGTAGAGATACTGCCAGTGATGCTCAATCCGCAACGGATTTTGTCCAATAAGGTATTTCTCAAAGGTCTTCACAATGCTGTGAACTGCTTCTGGATACCCCCAGCAGGCGGTCTGTCCGACACCACTGATACCCGTATCCGTATGAATCCGAATCACATAGCCGTTCCCAATAAAAAACGACTCAATTTTATCAATCTTCATATAATCCTCCAGTCTGAAGTGCCTTGACTTAGTCCGTTGCATTTTAACACAAGCATACGAATTTCACAATAGAGAATCATGAGTCCAAATACCCGTAACGCTCAAACAAATCAAACAGTTGACACAAATTCGTGAGCGTGTTAATATAATGGCAAGTTTCGGAAACCTGCAACTGCACGCTTCAATGAGGAGGCACATTATGGCGATGTATCGAACTGGAATCGTTGGCGGAAGGCGGGGTGTACACCACGCCCGACGTTATGAAGGCATTGAAAATATGAAGGTAATTGCCATCTGCGAAATTGACGATGAACGTTTAAAAGCAGCGGTAGAAGAGCTGAATCTCCCGGGGTACAACGATTACGTCGAGATGTTAGAAAAGGAGAAACCCGATATTATTCATGCCGTAACAGAACCGACAGTGCCACGGCATATCTGGGTAGAGCCTGCCGCCGAAGCGGGTGTTAAAGCGTTAGTGATCGAGAAACCGCTCGCGCTTAGACCCAGCGAAGCAGATGCACTTACTGCTGCGTACGAGAAAACAGGTTTGAAGATTATCGTCAACCATCAACGGCGATACCTACCTTTTGCTGAAAAATTACTGGAGTTTTTTGCCAACGACAGCCTCGGCGATATACACTTCATTCGTGCCTGTACTGAAGGCGATATTACCGATATGGATACCCACCTGATGGATGTCGTACTTTTTGCCCTTAAAGACATCCCGATTACACACGTGTGGGGTGCCGTTCAAGGTGCTGAAACCTATCATATCCCACATCGACAATGTCCTGAAGATTTGATGGCGATTTATACCTTTGAGAACGGCGCGCGCGTCCATTTTGAATCCGCACGAACGGCATTCGGAACCATCGATTTCCCGGGTAGCAATCCACGGTGTAACCTCGATTTTTGGGGAACTAAAGGCAGAATGTGGTGGCGAGAAAACGGCTCGTGGGGATACCAATTTGACGGTATGACAGAACACTTCGTTGAGAAAACGCATTTCGGTGAAGATGATAAATTCGGACAGCGTGACTTTACACAAGCCGTCGCAACTTGGCTGGATGACGAAAATCAGCCGCATCGTAACAGGTTGGAACCTGCGATGCTCGGCTTTGATTTGATTATGGCGGCGTATCGCTCTGCGCTCATCGGCGAACGGATTGCGTGGCCCCCAAAACTCACCGATGAAGAGTGGGTGGCACTCAAAAATAGAGTAACCGGCACGTAAAATAAACATAATAGTTTACAGAACCATAGGGCATCACCATCTTTATCTAATTCGTGTAAACCCAACCAACGGGCGGGCTGGATATACGCAAGAGATTTTCTTTTCATAACCAGCCTAAACGAACCGCAAGGAACATTAAAAAGATATGCTCAATCAAACCCAGGTTGACACATTTCGTGAAAAAGGCTTTCTCCTCGGAGACCGTGTTTTAAGCGATGCACAGGTTGAAGAATTACGTTCAGAATTGGCACGCGTCATTGACGATTATGAAAACGTTGAGGTTGCACAGCCGGTACGCATTGCCAATCTCGGCGGTAAAGAAGAGAGTCCTGTTTGGCAAATCGTTAATATTTGGGAGGCGAGTTCTGCCTACTACCGACTCACTCACAATCCAACCATTGTGGAAGAGATTGGACAACTCACATCTGCGACAGAGCTGCGCGTCTGGCACGACCAAATCCAATACAAACCACCGAAAGTCGGTGGTGTCAACCGTTGGCATCAGGATTCGCCGTTGTGGGGGATTCTCACCCCGAAAACGAGTCAGGTAACCGCGTGGGTTGCGTTGGACGATGTTGATGAAAGCAATGGATGTATGCGTATGATTCCCGGATCCTATCGGTGGGGCAGTCAGATGCCTTTTTTGCGGGAGGTCGCGGATATCGATTCAATGCCAGATCGCTTTGAAGATAACGAATTGGAGGTAGAACTCTGTCCTGTGCCGAAGGGACATGTTCATTATCATCACTCCTTAACATGGCATGGGTCGCACGACAACACCAGTGGAAGCCCGCGGCGTGCGATTGCGGTGCATTATATGACGAGCGAAACCCTCTATGATGAAAGTGGCACCCATATCATGAAACGTTTTGTTACCGTTAACGGTGGTAATAAATTAGCAGGTCACCATTTTCCACTTGTGATGGACGACGGGCAGCCGACGAAGCCGAATATATAAGTCTTTTCTATGGGAGGAAAGTATGCTCAGCCGAACCCAGGTTGACACATTTCGTAAAAAAGGATTCCTTCTTGGAAGCCACGTTTTAACTGATGAACAGGTCGAAGAATTGCGATCAGAATTGGCACGCGTTATCGACGATTACGAGAAAACTGATATTCCGCAGCCGGTGCACATCGTTAACCTTGGCGGCAAGGAGGAGAGTCCAGTCTGGCAAGTCGTTAATATCTGGGAAGCGAGTTCTGCCTATCACCGACTCATTCACAATCCAATCATTGTGGAAGAAATCGGGCAACTGATGTCAGCGACGGAGCTGCGCGTTTGGCACGACCAGATCCAATACAAACCACCGAAAGTCGGTGGTGTAAACATGTGGCATCAGGATTCGCCTTACTGGCCAATTCTTACGCCGAAAACAAGTCAAGTAAGTGCCTGGGTTGCATTGGATGATGTCGATGAAAGCAACGGATGTATGCGTATGGTCCCCGGTTCTTACCACTGGGGCAATCAGATTGGGTTCCTGCATTCCGTCAAGGACATCCATTCCATGCCAGACCGCTTTGAAGATAACGAATTGGAGGTAGAACTCTGTCCAGTGCCAAAAGGATACGTTCACTATCATCACTCTTTGACATGGCACGGATCACACGACAACACCAGCGGTAGCCCGCGGCGTGCGATTGCGGTGCATTATATGACAGGCGAAACGCTATACGATGCCAGCGGAAACCACGTTATGAAACCCTTCGTCACTGTTAATGATGGTGATAAATTGACAGGCGACCATTTCCCGCTTGTGATGGATGCTGGAATACCAACGAACCCCAGTTTATAAGTCTTTTTTAAACATAAGGCGATCACAAGATTGCTATTACGGATTGGAGAAAAAATATGAAAGTTGTTGATGCAGTTGCAAAAGTCCTTAAAGCCGAGGGAGTAGAATACCTATTCGCCTATCCTGTCAACCCGATTATTGAGGCAGCGGCGAAACTGGACATCCGTCCGATTATCGTCAGACAGGAACGGATCGGACTTCACATGGCAGATGCGATGAGTCGGATGACCTCCGGGGACAAGATTGGTGTGTTTTGTATGCAGAGCGGACCCGGCTCCGAAAACGCATTCGGTGGGGTCGCACAAGCCTTCGGCGACTCGGCACCGATTGTGGTACTACCGGGTGGCTATTCCCGAAGCGTAACACAAATCCAACCGAATTTCAATTCTGCCTTGAACTATCGGCACGTAACGAAATCATGCGAACAGGTTACAATGCCTGAAGCGGTTCCAGAAGCGATGCGGCGTGCCTTTACACAAGTTCGGAACGGCAGACCGCGTCCTGCACTCGTTGAATTCCCATCGGATCTGTTTAGCGAGGAGATTTCTGACTCCTTTGATCCAAATCCAGTACCCGCTGTGCGCTATGGACCTGACAGTTCATCAATCGAAGCTACTGCAGAAGCACTGCTTGATGCCGAGTGTCCCGTCCTCTACGCAGGGCAAGGTGTACATTACGCACAGGCTTGGGACTCTTTGAAAGAATTGGCGGAGCTGCTTGGTGCACCCGTGACAACAAGTTTGGGCGGCAAAAGCGCATTTCCCGAAAACCATCCCTTGGCACTCGGTTCCGGCGGTCGCGCGATTCCGAAACCCGTACATCATTTCCTCCAGAAAACAGATCTGATTCTCGGCATCGGATGTAGTTTTACCCGAACCGGTTTCGGTGTCAGAATTCCTGAAGGAAAACGGGTTATTCACGCGACGTTAGATCCAGCGGACATCAACAAAGATGTTCCTGTTGAAACCGCCCTCGTTGGCGATGCAGGTTTAATTTTAGATGGCTTGGTAGAAGCCGTCCGTGACCGTTCCAATGGGGCATCCCAAGAGCGCACTGCTGCCGTCACTGGAGAAATTAGTGCGGTTAAAGCGGAATGGCTCGAACAGTGGAAGTCTAAACTCACCTCTGATGAGGTGCCGATATCGCCATATCGCGTCATCTCGGATCTACTGGATACCGTCGATGTCGAAAATACGATTATTACGCACGATGCCGGTAGCCCACGCGACCAAATGTCACCCTTCTGGCAGTCAATCGCACCGTTGACCTATATCGGTTGGGGCAAGACGACGCAGCTTGGTTATGGTCTTGGACTTGCGATGGGTGCGAAACTGGCAAGACCCGATCATCTCTGTGTTAACGTCTGGGGTGACGCCGCCATCGGCTTTACCGGTATGGATTTCGAGACCGCAGTGCGAGAAAGAATCCCGATTCTGTCGGTGCTTTTCAACAATTTCTCAATGGCAATCGAGATTCCGATTATGCCTGTGTCTACCGAAAAATTCCGTAGTACAGACATTTCCGGTCACTACGCTGACATGGCAAAGGCATTCGGTGGTTATGGCGAGCGCGTTGAGACACCCGACCAGATTATCCCGGCTATCCAACGCGGTATCGAGAAAACCCAGGAGGGCGTACCAGCACTCCTTGAGTTTATCACTGCAAAGGAAACCCAGATTTCCAGTTTCTAAATGGCAATCGGCTGTCAGCAATCGGCTATCAGTAAGGGTGTAATAGTTGCAAACATTTTTACAGCTACAAACATCTTACCGAAAGTTGAAAGCTGACAGCTATTAAGTGTGAAAGGAGTTCACTTTTATGAAATCCGTTATCACAGTTTTTTGCCTCATCGCCTTGAGCCTTAGTGTTAACACCTGGGCAATAAATGACGATAAGGCACTCATGTTGTACTTCACTTTCGATGAAGACGACGGCGGCAAGGTGAAAGATGTAAGTGGAAATAACATCGAAGGCACACTTGAAGGGGCAGTCTGGTCGAAAGATGGCAAATTTGGCGGTGCTGTTCATCTTGAAGATCCTGAGAAGTTTGTAGAAGTCGATGCAGTCCCTGAACTTGACATCACCGACGAACTGACATTTCAGGCTTGGTTTTTTCCTGAAGAATCCCAAGGCGACTCTAATCTGATGGGACGCAGGAGTTCCGCTAACGTCGGTGGCTATTGCCTTCAATGGAGCGCGCAGTTTACTGGCGCACCGCAAATTGAGACGTGGATTAACATTGGCGGATGGAAAGGTTCTCGGCAAAAGCAGACCATTAAGCCCGATTTGGAGAAATGGCATCATGTCTCCTCTACTTACGATGGCGAGATGATCCGTCAATACATTGACGGCAAATTAGATGTCGAATTCGAGCCACCGAAGGGCAAAATTAATAGTATCGAAGTGGTCTTCCGCATCGGCAAGGCACAAACGGGGTTACCCGGTATGCAAGGCTTAGTCGATGAGGTAGCCATTTATAACCGCGCCCTCTCCGCTGACGAGATTAATCAGGATATGGAGAAAGGCGTTTACTTTGCTGTATCGCCTAATGACAAACTTGCTACAACGTGGGGCAAGCTGAAAATGTGAGGACAGACAAATACCCTTTGTTCTTCGTTGTAGCGGCAGTGCAGTAAAGCCTGCCTGTTGCCAAGTTCTACCGACATGGCGGGTTCCTATACCCGCCTTTTCATTCGTTCTACAAGGAGGAATTACTGATGAAAGCCCTAATCTACTTAACGCTATGTGTTTTTCTCAGTTTATCCATCTGCCAAGTAGGATTAACTGCAGGTGGAAAAGGTAATGTGAAACAACTCGGTGAGAAGATATATGTCTGGCATTTCGATGAAGGCAAAGGGGACAAAGCGGAAGATGAAACTGCCGGTTTGGTCGGTGAATTCAACGGTGATATAAAGTGGGCTGAAGGCATTTCAGGAGACGCTGTGCAAATGGCTGGCAAGGCTGGTAAAGCCGATTTTATAGAGGTTGCACACTCCGATGAAGTCGACATGGACGAAGCTATTACGATGATGGCGTGGGTCTATCCCGACGAACTTCCGGCAGGTGGACAGGAGAACAAATTCACGGTCTTCTACAAAAACACCTACTACCTGCAAATCGAACCCGGGAACGGACAACTCGCCTATTATTTCTACGACACTTCTGCCCCAGGCTACCATATTTCTGAAGGTAAGGTGAAGGCGAAAGAGTGGAGTCATGTTGCCCTTTCGTGGGATGGGGGTGAAGCCCGTTTTTACATCAACGGGGAATCCGGGGGCAAAGCTATCGCGCAGAAGGGACCCGGTCGTAGTATGCCGAATAAGGCGTTGCGCTTCGGCGGTGAGAACAACGGGTGTTGTCCTCGATTCTTTCAAGGACGTATTGATGAGTTGATGTTAGCCAACTATGCGCTTTCCCAAGGGGACATCCAGAAGATCATCAACGACACACTTGATGTTTCTGCCCGTGGTAAGCTGGCAACGATGTGGGGAAATTTGAAGAAACAGTAGCAACGTACATCCGTCTGCTGTCAAGTCTTATAGAGATGGGCGGGATTCACTCTCGCCCATTTTTCGTTGCAAAGGGAGAGGAATAAACGTATAATTGATTTAAAATCATCGCTGACAGGAAAAAACAATGCAAAAGACCAAGAACGGACAGCAATCCCCAAATATCCAAATCGCAGTGGAGAATTTCGGACCGATACAAAAGGCTAACATAGACCTCCGTCCGCTAACTGTGTTTGTCGGCGAGAGTAATACTGGAAAGACTTATCTTGCTGCGCTTATTTATGCTTTACAGCGTACCTTTGAAGGGATCCCACAAGTTCCATGGTCCTACTACAGTACTTCCCGATTTGACCCTATTTATCATTCGCAACCCGCTGACCTTTCAACTCAAAACGTGTTAGAAGAAACACAAGAAGCACTTAAAAAATTAGCAGTGACTAGCCAGCCATTCAAGGTTTCAGATTTACCTACGTGGGTACGCGATCGTTTGTTATCTGGCTTTGCGCATTCTGAAGCACTTGAAGATGAACTTAAACGTTGCTTTGATTTTAAGCCTGTTTCAGAACTAGCAAGGTTTACCAAGAGCCAAAGTGAGGTAATGAAGGTTTCTTTTAAGGTTTGTGAGAAAAATCAAATCCTCTGGTCTTTTGATTTTCATGATTCCGGATCCGGTCCTAATGTAGACAAATTTATCAACGAGGATATAGTTTTGAGTGCCGAGGATAGGGAGATATTCCAAAAGGCACTTAATGTTAAAGATCAGGGAATTCCCTTACGATTTATTATGCCAGTCTCAGCAACATCTTATTACCTTCCCGCTGCTCGGAGCGGTATCATGGAAACAGATAGGGTAATTATCAGTTCTCTTATTGATCGTGCCACCCGTGTCGGCCATGAAAATGCTACGTTATCGGGAATGATAGGGGATTTTCTAAAGCAAATCATAAATTATGATGAACGTCGTCCGTCTTCAAATGAGATGAGTAGAATTGCTAAAGTGCTGGAAGATAAAGTGCTACGTGGAAAGATAGAGGTTAGACGACCTGCAGCAGGATATCCAGAATTCCGCTATCGACCACAGGGAACAGAACAGACCTTGCGTATGAGCCAATCTTCGTCAATGGTTTCAGAACTCGCGCCGCTCGTACTATTTCTGCGCGGGATCGTTCAACCAAGCGATACACTTATTATTGAAGAACCCGAAGCCCATCTGCATCCTGCCGCCCAAACTAAAGTTGCTGAAACCCTTGCCCGCTTAGTTCGCGTCGGTGTGCGTGTGATTATAACAACGCATAGCGACTGGCTCCTTGAGCAAATCGGAAACCTGATCCGCGAAGGCGAAGTCATGAAATTAGGAAAAAGCCAGACAGAAGCGACGACTTGGTTGACAAACGAAGAGGTAGGTACGTGGTTGTTTCGCACAGACAAACCAGTGACTGAAATCCCGTTTGAACATATCGCAGGCATAGAACCAAAAGAGTATGGAGAGGTAGCTGAGGAACTCTACAACCGTTCGGTGGACCTCCGAACTCAACTGGAGGAGGTAGAGGGAGGCACCGAGGTTGAACAGGAGTAAAATCCTTGAGGGCATCCGGGACCGGGTAGGTAGAGAAAACCTTTTTATCGGAAACTCCTTTAGGCGAGGTCGATGTAGCGCAGACCTAACCGGTGTATCAGAAGAAGATCGGGTTGTGGTGGATTTAGACAAAGTATTTCCGAGTGGACAAGAAGGAGAAAATCAATGTGAGTGTGTTCTTTTCTACTTCGACGATACTGGAAGCTTTGTAGTTGTTCCAATAGAACTCAAAGGTGGCGATGTTGATGCATCAAAAGTAATAAGACAGTTAAAAGGTGGGGCTGCTTTCGCCTCTACCTATATGCCCAGTGGCTTTAAAAATATCTGCCGTCCTTTCTTGTTTCAAAATGGGATTAACAAAGCAGAAGTCAGACAGTTTAGAAAGCCTCATTCAAAAGTGTTTTTTGGTGGGAAATCATTTGAGATTAAGATAGCAACTTGTGGAGACAAGTTAGCCGATATATTGCCTCGAATCCGCTAATCTACATTGAAAATATTCAGAATTCATGGAAGTTCAGACACAACTCCCTTAAGCGCGTCCTCTTGTTCCGCAAAAGCCTTAAGTTCCGAGTTGAGACTTATCGCCTGCGTAAGCGAATCTACCGCTTTTTGAGATTCACCTTCCAACGCGTAAGCGCACGCAAGGTTATAGTGGAGTAGAGCAGTCTTCGGGAAAGTTTGGAGGGCATGCAGACACGACGTACGCGCATCGGCTGGTAAATTTTGTCGGAGATACGCAGTTGTAAGGTTGATGTAACCCTCGGCTATATCGGGTGCCATCTCAATCACTTTTTCAAAGTTTGCAATCGCTTTGGCGTATTCTGCGGCATATAGATACGCCTGTCCAAGGTTATTGTAAACCGAAGGCTCTTTCGTAAAGAAAATTGTGCGAGTCTTATTTTTGATTGCTTTCTGATACGCTTCAATCGCTTGCTCTGCTTCGCCGTTGCGCATCAGAAAAGTTGCCTTCCGATAATAGTCGTTGAACTGCGTCTGATGATGCCAGACCCAGAGAAATAGCACTGTTACCGCAAGGCAAAAGGTCATACAGATAATCCTGAAAACTTTATTGCCTGGCGTTTGCTCTTCTTCCTCTGTAGGTGGACTCTCTGGAACTTGATTCTCACTGGAAGTCATAATTTTTTAAAACTCGCGTCTATAAATTTTTGCTTTCAGAAAAGGAACATAAAAAATATGAAAAATTACGGATTCGGTATTATTGGATGTGGAATGATTTCAGATTTCCATTCCGCCGCAATTTCTGAATTAGAACACGGTCGACTCGTTGCAGTCAGTTCACGAAACGCTGAGAACGCTAAACGGCTCACTGACCGATATAATGTTGATAGTTACACCGACTACGCGGAAATGCTCAAACGAGATGATGTGGATATCGTTTGCATTTGTACACCAAGCGGGGCACACTTGGAACCCGCTGTTGCTACCGCAGAAGCAGGTAAACATGTCATCGTTGAAAAACCACTGGAAATCACCTTACCACGCTGTGATCAGATCATCGAAGCATGTGATGCGTCAGGCGTTCGGTTGTGTGCTATTTTTAATTCCCGTTTCACTGAAAGCACGCAACTCGTTAAATCCACAATTGAGAGCGGTCGGTTCGGCAAACTCACTTTAGGTGATGCATACATCAAATGGTACCGTTCCCAAGAATATTACGACAGCGGCGGTTGGCGTGGCACGTGGGATCTCGATGGCGGTGGTGCGCTCATGAACCAATCCATCCACGCTATCGATCTGCTCCAGTATTTTATGGGTCCCGTTAAATCCGTCCAAGCCTTTACCGATACACTGGCACACGAACGGATCGAAGTTGAAGATGCCGCCGTCGCTGCACTTCGGTTTGAAAACGGCGCACTTGGTGTCATTGAAGGCACAACTGCTGCTTTCCCCGGCATGCTCAAGAAGACCGAAATATCCGGCACACACGGGACTGTCATCTTAGCCGAAGAGGACATCGTGACGTGGGAATTCGACCCAGAACTTCCAGAAGACGCGGAGATCCGAGAAAAATTCGCCCAAAGAACGGATACCGGTGGTGGTGCCTCCGATCCACGCGCTATTAACCATGACAATCACCGGCGGCAGATGGAAAACCTCATCAATGGACTTGAAAACGATGCTTCACACCTTGTTGACGGACGCGAGGGACGCAAAGCCGTCGAAATTATTCTCGCTATCTATCAATCAAGTCGTGAAGGACGTCCAATTGAATTGCCGTTGTGAAAAACTGTTAGCCATCGGCAGTCAGCAGTCGGTTAAGAGTGGTTCATAACAATCGGTACGCTACTTGGAGTATTCCAAGAAATGGTGGATTATTACAAAGTGCCTCTTAACTGAAAGCCGATAGCTGACGGCTACTCATAGTCAAAGACGATCTTAACCGCTTCGTCTTTCCGATTCAGTGCCATTTCAAACCCGAGTTGTGCTTCTGTAAAAGGCAAATGATGCGTAATAATCGGCGACACATCAAAGCGACCTTGGGCAATCATATCCATCGCCAGTGGAAAGTCATCCTGTGCATCCGGTCCAACGGATCCGATGAATCTGAGATTTTTTCGGAAGAAATCCGCGAAATGGAAATCGTAAATTAGGTCGTCCGGCACACCAAAAGCAAGGAGTATTCCGTCGCGTTTTAGCAGTTGGATACACTGGTTGATAGTTTCCGTTTGGTGTCCAACTACCTCAATAACCAGATCAGCCATTCTACCTTCTGTAATCTCCTCAACAGCAGCGACGGGATCTTCCTTGTCAACGTTAATCGTATGTGTGGCACGCATCTTCTTAGCAACAGTGAGGCGGAAGTCAACGAGATCGGTTCCAATCACCGTGCGTGCGCCAAGATTGCTCACCATGTGCGTAAAGAGAAGCCCCATGGGTCCCTGCCCGACAACGACTACATCAAGGTTGAGTAAGTTCGGCAGCTTCCGGCACGCCCAGACAACAGTACCAAGTGGTTGAGACATCAGAATGCAGTCTTTTCGCGGGAAATCTGTTAACGGCATCGTGACACCCTCATCCGACAGGAAGTATTCCGAAAGTCCACCGATGTAGCGTGGCAGTGCGAGCACCTCGTCCCCTGCTTTGAATCTGTCCGATTTACTGTCCGTGACAACGCCTATCGCCTCGTGAATCGACAGCCCTGGCGAAAGGGGGTAACTTTCCGCTGGATGCTCAAGGACAAACGACGGCATATCAGTCCCACAGATGGCACTGTGTGCAGTCTTTATCATTACTGTACCATCAGGATAATCGGCGAGATCCGGTTGTTCTATGTCAACAATCTCAATCTGACGTGGTGCAACAATTTGCCCAACTTTCATATTCTATATTCGCTCCTTATATTTATAGTTAACAGTTAACAGTCTTCAGTTAAGTACCCATGGAATTCACGTATTATGTCACTGCCACCAGCATTAACCGACAACTGACAACTGAGAACTAATAACTTTTAAAACGTGTTGATGAAGTTTTCCGTTAGTTGCAACAATGCCACGATTCTCATGCATCCGCTTCCCCTTCAAAAAATTAAGGGGTGCGCCGTTCGCGTCTGTAACCGTTCCACCTGCTTCCTGAACAACAATCATCCCTGCAGCGTGATCCCAGATGCACTCACGATAATCCGGGTATGCAGGATTCGGTAGGCGGATATAGAGGGACGCTTCACCACGAGAAACAATGCCATACTTCGCTTGACTGTCCATCTGGACTGGTGATTCTGTAATTCCGAGTGCTTTCGCAATCTTGCTGTGTGCATCGCTATCACCGTGCGTGGATTCAACACTCTCCGCGAAGCGATGTACCGTCTCTGATACGCGAACTTGCTCCAAAAAATCACCCGCTGTCGTATAAAGCTGCGTGCCTTCTCCGCGGACCGCAACAAAAAGACATCCATGCTCAGCATTCGTGGCGTCCAAACGATATGACAGATTCGGGCAGCCTAAAATACCGAGTTGAACAACGCCATCAACAATATAAGCCAAAGCAATCGCATATTGATCGCGACGCAGAAAGCCTTTTGTACCATCAATCGGGTCTAGCGTCCAGAAACACCGTCCTACCTCACCGCTTCCTCGGTCAATCCACTCACAGACAGTGTCCATTGAAACCGTCTCTTTTGCAAAATGATTTACATAATCAGTGACGCGCGCTAAAAGGGGGGTGTTTTCCTTAAGTGCCTGTGCGTCCTCTTCAGCGACAATTACATCGTCAGGCAAATCATCACCGATCGCTTTGCATATCAGTGCCTGCGATCCGAAATCAGCAACGGTTACAGGACTCCGGTCTACTTTTTGAATCGCATCGGTAGATACCATCTCAGCCTGCACTTGTTCACAGAGTCGCATCGCCTTCAACACGGCATCTATAGCAATTTGTTTTTTTAATGGCATTTTTCCTCTTTCTTCAATAGCCTGTATGTATTTGAGATTACAACGTTAAAAGAGTGTTAATTTCGGTTGTTCTTCCGCTTCGCGTAACTTTCGCTTCGCTGCAGCGATATCGTCAACAACAGTTTGCCAGACAACCTCAAAATCCTCGCCTTCCTGTCTGAGTACATAAGCAGGGTTAAAGGTTGCCATCGCGAAGGGAGCATATAGCGTGTCCGTAAACCAGACGCCACGCTCCTCAGTAATGCGGAAACTTCGATGAATGAGTGCCTTCGCAGCGGGTGCTCCCATACACAAAATTACAGAAGGCTGCAGGAAGGTGAGTTCCCCATCAAGCCATTTGGAGCATGCCTTAATTTCCGACGCTCTTGGTGGTCGGTTTTTCAAGACACCTCCGTTGAGGCTTGCGGCTCGGCATTTAATGATATTCGTCAACCAGATTTGGCTGCGCGTTAAGTCGTTTGCAGCGAGCACCTCATCAAGCAAATTCCCAGCAGGACCCGAAAATGGTAAGGTTGTATGATTATCAGCAGCCGATGGTCCCTCTGCGACAATCGCTAATTTTGCGGTGGCACTTCCGCTACCGAAAACGACATTCGCACGAGTTTTCGACAAATCACATGCAGTACAAACGCTGGCTTGTGTTTTGAGGGTTTGCAGATGCGTCTGAATCGTATTCACAGTCCATTCCTGATCTTATTCGAGCATGAGGCTGCACAGAAGCGCATTCGACAGCATCCATACGCATCGGGATTACAGATCCCGTCCACCAGAAGAACCACCTGACGTTTTAGCGAATTGGATACTTGCCTGCACCAGTTTGTCCGGCTGCGTCTTTGTAAACGTTAGCTGACAGACGGGAGCATCCCAGTTGTATTGATAATCGCTGCCATAAGTCGCTACGCCTACCGGTAAATATCCCTCCGGCACATGAATAAAACAGGTGCTATCCATCTGTCTAAGTGGTTTGCAGACGAGCAGATAACTTTGGCTGTGTCCATCCCAACCTGCAGATAGAATTTCGACTGCCCCTTGGGTATAGTGCATATCAGTTGCGAGCAGCTGCGGAACGCTCTGCTCTTCACGAAAGCAGAGCAGCTTGACGGAGCGAGGCGGAATATTCAGCAAGGTTAAACCATGCGAAGCTTTTCCGAGATACTGCCGCATCCAAAAATCGTGGACGAGATACTCTTGAGACTCACCAAGTCCAAGGACATCAAGTTCAAAGTAAACGTCATCTTCGTAGTCATTCCAATTGAAGACTGCAGCAAGGTGCCAAGTTTCATTCGGTGTCGAAACGGGTAGGCTCCAGATCCGTGGGAACGACTCATCATAGAGATCTACTGGTGTGGCTGCGTTACCAAGAAGAGGAAAGATTCGCGACAAGTGCGCCGCCCGCGACGAAGCAAGCGTCGTTAATCTGTCGGTACAGAAGACTGTCCCACCACTCAACGCTGCTGCTGTCATCTCTACAATCGCTTCATTGACAGGTCTCGGTTCATCAATAGTAAGTTCGCCGAAGACATGTCGCCAAAGGAGGTTATGTTCCCGGACGTGTGCCGCATATCTACTCAAGCGGTGCTTCGTCCCCCGCTGATGGTGCCACGGGTCATTGGTGCGGTTCGAAATCGCTCCTACGCCCGAAAAGGGCGGGTTGATAAGGGGGGCGTTCAGTGAAATGTTCCCGAGGCAGGGTCCCGTGATGGCATTGTACCCAGCGAGTAAAACCTCTCCATTAGCAGATGAACCCTCCGAGCGCGCCTCACTAATGGCATCTCTCAGCAATTCACCAGCAAAACGGTAGAGTTGGACGGGTGTAAGGGTTTTGTCATGCCATCGCAAGTTTTGTGCGCCATTGGTGAGACCTGTAGTATACCCTGTGAAATCTACATTGACAAGTGAACATCCGTATTCGTTGACTATCTGCTTAATCTGTTTGCGAATGCGCTTTTGTACTTCTGGGTGGGAAACATCTAACAATGCGACTTCTGTGCTGTCTTCCGGCAGGTGTGTTGTGGCAGGTTTGGACACGTTACGCCCTCTATGCCGACGCGACCTTTCTTTCCCCTTTCGAGCGGTAATCTCTTCTTGTATGCAGTAATTGGGATGTTTTCGCACAAGTTCCGAGTCAAGTGTTGCACAAAACGGATTAATCCGGATTCCAGTCTTGAAACCTTTTGCTCGGATTTGGTTGAGAGCCGCTGGCACTTCGTCAGCGATTTGTGCTTCTGAGACATCTCCACCCGAAGGACTATGTTCCAAGTGTGATTCTAATCCAGCGTCTAATTGAATATAATTCATCCCGCCGGGGTAATTTGGTTGGAAAAATGGATTCTCCGCGAGTTCGTTAGCTTGCGCTAAGATGGCATTTGTGTCTAATGGCAGTTGCGCGGCCGAAAGATTCCACGCAGTAATCGGTACCTCACACGCAGATGAGGTATCAGTTTCCACACAATCGTTTTTCAGTGCCAACATCTGCGTGTAGTGTTCATAGCATGCTGCGGCATCTCCTGCAAAGTTGAGATACACAGTCTCTGAGGTAATTTCTTCTCCGAAATCGCACTGCTCCTCACACAGATGATAGAGTGCCCAAGGGTTAGCACCCGATGTTGATGTTTTTTTGCTATAGGATTGCGATTTGGATCCTGATCCGTTTTGATAGCCAATCTGGATCCGGGGCCACCATTTCTCTGCCGTCAGAAATCCGAAAACGAGTGTCTTGCTGTTCTCAGTATCGTGCAGCATACCGTCGTAACAAGGATGCCTGGCATCTGTTTCGCTCAACAGAAACCCGTCATAGAGTCTTCGACTCACACCTGGCGAGAAGGGTGGCATGTTGATGAAAAGGTGGCAATTTGAGGGAGTCCCGCCGACCAATACAGCACCGCGGTTCGTTGAAACACCCAGAACAGTTAAATCGGCTAACTGCAGTGGACGTCCCTGCTTGAGGTTTTCAATACCGACTTTCAATAGGATGGCAGGCTGTGTAGCGTAGCAATTGAGGTAGGTGTTTATCCGTACGCCCTTCTCTTCCGCTTCATACGAGAAACAGATTTGGTGATAGGTCCCGAAAGCATCTGTCTGTGGAAACGCTGTGATAAATTCGCGAGTGCCAGCATCTTCAGTTTTGACAACGCTCCCATCATTAAGGGTTATCTGTGTACATCCATTACGGATAATCGTGTCGCCGCTCTCATCAATGTAATCCCATGTTCCTTTTGAAAGGTTGAATTTAATCTCAAATTTACTATGGTTTATCACGACAAGGTTTCCCCGCCGTGAGACAACTACATCGTCTGATTTCATCCATCAATTTCCTTTTTTCGTCTTTTATGGTCGTCAGTTGTCAGTACGGTTTGCTACGCAGATCTTTTAGTTGTTAGTCAAAAGGTGATTTAATGCGTCAAAAACCTCTCTAACCGACAACTGATAAGCGAAGACTGACAACCATCTCGCATGACCTAATACAATCTGGGAACGTTACTTTCAAGGCCATCAAGGCTACTGAGAAGCGGCAACTGCCCAACAACAGATTATCGTAGCCGGTTCATCCCCTGCGTGGGCAAGTGAAAAGGTGTCTCCTGGCGCGAGGAAGAGAACATCGTGTTGCTTCAACTCGCGCGTCTCCGTATTAGATGTCACCACGACACATCCATCCCTTAGCACGTAGATTGATTCAGTTTCTATCGGTTCGTGCGTAAAATTCTCGTCTTTATTGAGGTGGATGTAATCTAAGGAGAGATGTACGGAGCCTTTATGCGGCGAGACGACGCTTCGCCACTCGACAGACTTTCCAAAAACCGGACCGCTTCGTGCCATATTAACGACCTGAACGTTACTCCGGTGCCCATCTTCGGGTATCGGTGCCTCAGCAGGAGTATCCCGTTCACCTCGGTATAGTGCCATATCCGGTGGGGATTGGAAGCTGATTAAGCGTGCCATGTTCGGTGTGGTGTTGACGGTTCCGTGGACTTCCCCCGCAGGTACAAAAATGAGATCACCTGCAGCAATAGGGGTATAGACACTCCCTTGCCGGATAGCCCCACCGCCTTCCAACACGACAATCGCGTCTTCTGAGGCATCGTGATAATGCTGTGTGAATTCCTGACCCGGTGCGTGAAGCCCATGGTTGAGTGTCAATTGCGTTGAACCCATATCCGGATGTACAACACGCCAGTTTTTTCCTTTACCCATCTGAAAGGGCGTTCCAGATTGAAGATTTAAGATTTTCATGTCTCGTTCTTTCACCAGTGTTTTCACCGGTGCTAAAGGAGAAGACTCCTTAGTAATACTTAGGCAATTTACAAATTTTTTTGATAAAACGATACAACTGTATCCCCATAGCGTGCTTGTCGGTTTTGGTGCAAATTCCCGACAGCGTCAGGCAAAACAACCTGCTTTGCATGCTCAACAAGCAATATACTGTCGATTCCAAGCAACGTTGTCTCTGAAAGCATCGCCAAACCGGTAGTATACAGTTCAGTACTGTTCCGCGAACCGTCTCCTAAACCGACCCCATAAGGTGGATCGAAATAGATAACTTCAAATACAGCTGCCCGTTTATGAAGATACGCAATCCCTCTCAAAATATCACGACGAAGCAAATAATACCTGGCATGAGGTTCAGTCGTGAGCCCACAGACGCTGAGGTTTTGTTCTATAATCGCAATACACCGTGGATCTCGGTCCAGAAATGTAACGTGTTTTGCGCCGCGGCTCAACGCCTCAATCCCCATATTTCCCGTACCAGCACAAAGGTCGAGAAAATTCGCGTCAACAACCTGTCCCTGCAGAATACTAAATACCGATTCTTTTACCCGATCGGTAGTTGGACGGACGAGACGCTTCCCTTTGGGGGCAGTCAAACGTCTGCCTCTGAATGTGCCAGCAATAACCCTCATTGTTTGCCTCAGCTGGCGCGCCTTAAGTAATATACGCAGCAAGCTGCACCTACAACGCCGTGAATAACTCCTCTATAACTGACCCATCATTGACAACCCGAATCGGTCGTCCGGAACGGGAGTAGTTTTCTTCATCAGCATCAATCCCAAGTGCAAAGCAGAGCGACGCAAAAAGGTCCGGCACACCGAGAGCACCGCTAACAACCTCTGTTCCATCTTCATCTGTACCTCCGACTATCTGTCCACCGCGCGTGCCACCCCCTGCAACAACAGCAGACCAACCGTCGGTATGATGATCTCTCCCATCGTTGTCGTTAATCCTGGGTGTACGTCCGAATTCACCGAGCCAGAGCACAATAGTTTCTTCAAGGAGATCCCGCTCGGATAAGTCCTTCAAGAGCATTGCGAACGCAGGATCTACCATATCAAGAAGTTCTTTGGTGCGTTCAAAATTATTCTCGTGTGTATCCCATCCGTCTAACGAAATTTCTACAAATTTGACACCAGCTTCCACGAGACGACGCGCCATAAGGCAACCTTGACCGAATCTATTCATACCGTAGGCTTCGCGGATAGCGATCGGCTCTTCATTGAGTTGAAACGCATCTATTTTAGGCGAGTTGATGAGCTGATCGGCTTTTTTGTAAATCGCTTCGTGCGCTTCGGTACTACGTCCAGTCCGTTTGGCAATAAAATCCTTCTCAATCGTTCGGAGCATCTTGAGCCGTTCGCGAAAACGATGCGTGTCCATCTGTGCTGGATACGAGAGATCTTCCACAGGACGCATCGGATCGTTGACCACAAATGGATCATGCGCAGCACCAAGAAAACCGCCAGAATACGTCGGCGTGTTAATATTAACACAGCTCGGAAGATCCAATTCGCTATCTTCAAGATAGTAAGAGGTGAGTGAACCGAGGGTTGGATGTCTGACCGCGCCACCCGGCGCGTATCCGGTATGCAGTAAGTAGCGTGCACGTTCATGATTCCCCTCACGTGAAATCATTGAACGAATGATAGAGAGATGGTGTGCCTGCTCCGCGACCTGCGGAAGATGTTCGGACACTTGTATGTCTTTAACGCTAGTCGGAATCGCTGCGAAGGGACCGCCGTTTTTAGTGCCAGGTTTCGGATCAAAAGTGTCCATCTGACTCGCACCACCGTTCATGAACAGGACGATGCAATGCTTGGCACGCGGCATGATATCCTCAAGCTGAGCAAGGCTGCTGGAGCCGAAGTGTTGCATCGCAACAAGCCCGAGAAAACTCGCCATACCACTTTTAAAAAAGCAGCGCCGCGAAATTTCTGTATGCCATAATTCCGGGTTATCGTATTCTGGAACCCACAATTTTGCGTCCATGTCCATTCTCCTCATTCATGCATCCACACTATTTTAACATGTCGGTAGATTTTTAAACAAGGGAAAAAATCGAACATAGACAACAGGTAGTAGAAAGACAGCATCAGCGCGTCATTTCAGAAACCTAACGCCTTTGGAGAGGTTGTGAAACTTGTCCAACCTTCATTTAAAATGGTTAGGTAATAATCTCAATCCTTATTCGTCAGGTTTATTTTCCAAAAGCATCACACCACCGTTGGGCGGAAATGCTTCTAAGAACTCTTCAGATTCCTCATACTTCCAAAATCTCAATTCCTGCGGACCCACTGGCGGAAACACTTTCCATCCGAATGCTTGTAAGGTCCATTTATCTCCATTAATCAGCGCGATTTCAATTATCTCTTCTTCCGGTGAAAGTTTGCGTCCGTAGATTTCCTCCAACCGCTTTCTTATATCTACCTTTGAGGTATTTCCATATACCACCACGACAGATTTTTCCTCGGCTTCCACCCTTTGTTGATACTCAAGATCTGCCAGTGTCCTTTTATCTGGCCACAGTTTATAGAGTGCCTTAAGATACCTAATTTTCTCATCATGCGTTGGATACGTCGCCTGACGTATTTTTAGCTCCATATCCGCAATAACATGAATCTCTGGAATGTTTCCATACTGCCTGAGAAGCTTTGCCCTAAAATATTTGACGTATAACACAGGATCTTTAATTTTGAACCAATATCGGGGAATTCCAAGATTGTAAAGACCTTCAATGTCGTCGTCGGCAGGCAATTCTTGTGCTAAAACAATTGGATTCAAGGATTCAGGCGATTCTTCAGTATTTCCACAACCGACAAAAAGTGGTAAACTCAGGAGATACGCAAGCAAGATACAAGTAATTCTCATTTTAAATCTCCCTTAAAAAAAGTAGACACTTAGAATTTCGTTACAAGAACAAACGTTCTGAAGATTCACTTCATACTTCGATATTGGTACTTAGGCAAGTTTCGTGCCAATGTCCAATTTGCTCTCTATATCATATCTTGGCACTTAAATGTTTGAATGCGACTGGCACCCATCAACGTTCACACATGCCCCCGTTACGAGGCTTGCCCGTTCCGATGCGAGAAAGACGACAACATTCGCTACTTCTTCTGGCTTGCCAAATCTACCGAGCGGCATATCGCTCTTCACAAAGACGTCCATCGCTTCAGGGTCAGCCGCTATCCGGCGCGCCCAACCACCGCCGGGGAAAAGAATTGAACCCGGTGCGACGCTATTCACGCGGATGTTGTCGGGTGCAAGTTCCTTTGCCAACGACTTTGTCATACTAATCTCGGCGGCTTTCGCAGCATTATACGTAATATGTCCACCGCCTTCCCTGCCGTAGATGGAAGTAATCATCAGAATTACGCCGCTGCCCTGCTTTTTCATCTCAGGGATTGCGAGTCGGTTAACCCGTGCCGCAGAAACCAGATTCAAATCGAGAATCTCGTGCCATTCGGTATCCGAAATATCCTCTAAAGGTGTCCATCGGCTGCCCCCGACGTTGTTCACAACAACATCAATTCTGCCATAATTTTCTACCGTTTCCGATATAAATGCGTCAACCTGCCCCGTATCCGTGACATCTGTGAGTTTGGCGAAGACCTGCGCACCTTTTGCTGTGAGTTCATTTGTTACGCTTTGGAGTGTATCTTCAGTTCTGCCACAGATGCTTAGACGTGCTTCCTCATCAGCGAAGGCGTGTGCGATCGCACGTCCGATGCCGCGGCTTGCCCCTGTTACAACTACTACTTTGTCTTTTAGTCCTAAGTCCATTAGAATCCCCTTGTTTTTTTACAATATCTGACTTGAAAGCGATCCTCTCATAAGGCTATGCCATTGATATTATAGTTTAGCACCTTCAGAATGTCAACGAGATAGTTTTCCGTGAACTGAACACCCCATCCGAAATAAAAACACACTTGACAATTTGTAAAGATTGTGGTAAAATATATGTATTGAGAGTCTCATAAAGGTATGCGAGATTGGGAGATCTCGCAAGTGAAACAGGAAAAGAATTTATGGCATACTACATCACTGACGAATGTATCGGATGTATGGCATGTTTAACGAACTGTCCAGTTGACGCAATAACTGGCGATAGGAACATGTTGCACATCATCGATCCAAACATCTGTATTGACTGCAGCGCATGTGGGATGGTCTGCCCCGTTGAAGCAATTCGAGACCAGTTCGGCGAGGTGTGCAAGTTCATTCGTCGTCCGACCCACCGACCTATCGCCGTTATCTACGAAGAACTCTGCTCCGGATGCGACTTTTGTGTGCATATTTGCCCATGGGATTGCCTTGAACTCAAGGATCCAGACACGGGTGAACACGCCGAAAGTTTCTTCGGTATCTGCGAATTGGTTAAACCCAAGGATTGTGTTGGCTGCAAGCTATGCGAAGAGGTCTGTATCAAGGACGCTATCCGCGTTGAATCACCCGTGCTTGTAGAACTGGCTGAAGCGGCAGACTAACACTTGCGGGCGTAACGTCCATCTTTTCAAGGGCGGATGCTTCCAATGGCGAATACACATCTCTATAAACCGAACCTTGTCATCGTCATCTCCGGACCGTCCGGCTCAGGGAAAAGCACCGTAATCAATGCCCTCTGCGAAGCCGATCACACATTAAAACTATCCGTTTCCGCAACGACACGCAATCCACGTCCCGGCGAAGTGGACGGTGTTGACTACCACTTCCTATCAAAATCAGAATTTGAAAAGCATATTCAGGGGGGCAGCTTCTTGGAATGGGCGAAATATGGAGACAATCTCTATGGGACGCTCAAATCCGAAATAGTCGCAGCACGCGAATCTGGAAAAGATGCTATTTTAGAGATTGAGGTAAAGGGTTCTCTGGAAATCCGAGAGCAAAACCTCGCTCCGTCAAGAAGCATCCTCATTTTTATCATACCACAATCCTTCGCTACCTTGGAGGAACGCCTCCGCCGCAGACAGACAGAATCAGAGAAAGAACTGAAACAGCGTTTGGACATCGCTAAATCCGAAGTCCGCCAAATTCAGAAATATAATTACTGGGTTAGCAATCCAGAAGACTCAGTTCAGCAGGCAGTTAATCAAATTCAGGCTATCATTACCGCTGAACGTTGCCGTATTGACGAGGAACTGGTAGCGACAATCAACCCCCTATTTGATTGTTGATTGCACAACACAAACATGGAATTCAGAGATCGGACCATTATCTTAGGCGTTACAGGCGGTATAGCAATACATAAATCGCTTGATATAGCAAGCCAACTCGTCAAAAGCGGTGCATCCGTTCACGTCGTAATGACGGAAAATGCTACGCGTCTTGTCCAACCTTTACAATTCCAAATTATCTCGCGAAACCCGGTACTCCTCGATCTATTCGACACAGGTACAGATTGGAAACCACCGCATATCGACCTCGCCGACCGTGCCGATCTACTCATGGTTGTCCCAGCAACAGCAAACATTATCGGCAAACTTGCAAACGGCATCGCAGACGATCCTCTTTCCACTGTTGCCGTTTCCGTTCATTGCCCAGTCCTCCTCGCACCCGCAATGAACGGACACATGTATCATAATCCTTTCGTCCAACGGAATATCCAGACCCTGAAAACACACGGTTTTCATTTCATTGAACCCGCAAGCGGCGACTTAGCATGCGGCTATGAGGGTGTAGGTCGTCTAAATACAGTAGAAACGATTCTCAAAGGCGTAAGCGGTATTCTGAGTACCACGCCGAGGTTGGAAACTGCCCCTACAGTGGAAGCAAATGATCTACGAGATACACGCGTCCTCGTCACAGCAGGGGCAACGCGCGAGTACATTGATCCAGTCCGATTCATCACCAACCGCTCCAGCGGTAAGATGGGCTATGCCATCGCTGAAGCAGCGGCACAACGTGGGGCAGAAGTCCGTTTAATCAGCGGTGCTGCTACTGTCCCCTCACCTGTTGGCATCAAAACCGAGTATGTCGAAACAACACTTCAGATGCACGATACAGTCCTGCAAGCATTTGACGAAACGGACATTGTTATTATGGCGGCTGCACCTGCCGACTACCGTCCACGTGAATTTACACCCCATAAAATCAAAAAGACCACCGACACACTCACACTCCCACTCGAAAGGAATCCAGACATAGCCCAAGCACTCGGCGAACAGAAAAAGCATCAAACCCTTGTCTGCTTTGCCGCTGAAACGAATGACCTTCTCGAAAACGCTAAGAAGAAATTAATACGTAAGAACTGCGACCTCATTGTCGCCAATGACATTCTTGAGGAAGGTGCAGGATTCCAATCCGACACTAACATCGTTACCCTGTTGGATAGACACGGCACCTGTGAACAATTGCCACGTGCTTCCAAACGCGACATAGCGGAAGCAATTCTGACAAAAATTGTCACTATGCGAAAAAGTCAGAAATTGACCGTTAACCCCAAATGAGCCAACAACAGGTCCGCGACTTTTTTGCCCTCAATCACACCCGTCCCAAAAAGCAATTAGGACAAAACTTCCTCGTTAACCCAGAAGTTCTCAACATCATTCTTGAAGCCAGTGAACTCACGGACAGTGATACCGTCATAGAAATCGGTGCCGGATTAGGCTACCTCACCAATGCATTAGCGCGGCGTGCGAAACGGGTAACTGCCGTTGAAGTGGACAAATTATTATATAAGGCTTTAGCGGCACAATTCTCAACAGATCCACGTGTCCAAATCCTCAATGCAGACATCCTCAAACTGGAACTCAACGCACTGTTGTCTGACGACACAGGAACTGTGCCCCCTACATTTAAAGTTATCGCAAATCTGCCTTACAGTATTACAACACCTATCCTGTGGAAACTCCTTGCACATCAGGAACAGATCCATAGCTGCGTCCTAATGATGCAGAAGGAAGTGGCGGAAAGAATTGTTGCTGGACCCGGAGGGAAAGACTACGGTGCCTTAACGATTGGTGTTGCCTATCACGCAGAATCGAAGTTAGTGGCTACCCTATCGCCAGAGAACTTTTATCCGTCACCGAAGGTAGATTCCGCTCTTTTAAAACTGACGATGCGTGAAAGTCCGAAGGTTAACGTTGAAAATGAGGAACTGTTCTTCAAAATAGTGCGGGTGGGATTTAGGACACGACGGAAGATGCTAAAAAATGCCTTAGCCAGAGGCAGATTCGCGTCTGCAGAGGGATTGGCGGCCGCATTCGAGGAACTCGGAATAGCCCCTGAACGGCGCGCCGAAACATTGGATATTACAGAATTTGCAGCCCTTGCGAATTTTCTGTCTTAGTATCAAGGGTTTATATGGTCAGAGTTTGGCAACTATCCCTCTGAAATCACAGGCGGACGTCTATCTCAAAAAGCTGCCAATACACAACCTTCCAATCTGCCCCCTCACGACGGAAGTCAAATTTACAATGCGCTTTGTTTTCTCTTAAGTCCTCTTCCGGTCCTTTTCTCGCGTTTATATCAAGCCGAAGCACTACTGATGCTTTCCTGGCGTGCGTTATATCCATTTCCATATCCTTGAACAGGAATTCGAGAAAGACATACTCATCAAAGAGATGGAGCATCGCTGGCTCGATATCTTCATAACTTTCAGGAACAAATCCGGATGCCACACCAAATATGGTAGCATCATCATCTGCGGGAACATAGGTTTCCGAAAAGTGCGCCTGAATCGCTGGAATATTATCTATATCTACGGACTCAATAAGACTAGCGAAACGTTCAAAAAATTCCTGTATCTCCAGCACAGGGTCTTTTAACGGTGTTAACGGAATATCCAAGTTCAACCGTTGTTTTCTTAGCACAAATGGTTGATTATAAGGTTTATAATCCACATCCACCACAGCTAAGACATAGGAGTCCCCATAAGAAATGTTCAGAAAAGTATAACGACCATCTATGCCGGTTTCAACTGACTGCCCAAGCAGTGTCACAGTTGATCCAGGAATAGGCTTTCCTGTTCCAGCATCAAAGATAGTTCCAGCGACTGTGCCGTAGTCACGCGGCATTGGTTCTTTAGGTGTCGGTTCCAGTGGATCTTCAGCTTCCCCACATGCGAATATGCATGTTAGCAATAAGAAAACCAAGATAGCGTTTTTAGGTGCCATAGTTTATATATTATTCCTTTTTTTTAATTTCTTGGTAATTACTTTACGCCCAATCAATTAAAAAATTTCCCGAGCGTTTGTGAACTCGGAGGTTTTGTGAAAAGAGAAACAACTATCAACGTACAAGACGATACAACAATCAGAACAGCAACAGGCATAACCCCGGTCCCACCTACAGTATACCCCGGTGTCTGCCAATTGCGAAGAAAAAAATAGAGCCATAACAAAATAACACTTATGATTGCGGCAAATACACCGTGTTTTGTGCTACGCCGCCAAAACAACGCAGCGACCACAATTGGAAAGAGTCCCGAAAATCCGGTAAACGACCAAACCGCGAGCCTGAAAATGCTCGGCGTGGCAATGAGTGATATAAGATAGGTGATGCAAAGCACACCACTGACAAATAACCGTCCTACCCAAACCCTTTGTTTCTCGGAAAACGTTTCTCGACGATAATGCTCAACAATATCGTGTGTAAACATACTTCCAATAGCAAGCGACTGTGAGTCTAAGGAGGACATAATCGCGGCAAACACGCCAGCACCTAAAAACCCAGCCAAGATACCAGGTGCGTGTATATGAATCATCTGAATCAGCACGTTGTTTGCCTGTGAACCTTTTAAACCCGGAACATCTATATTCCCAAATATTCCGAGCAGCACGCTGGGAATCCACACAACGGCAATACACAAAGGATATAAGATAATTGCATAGCGAAACGTCCCAGCTTCTTTCGCTGTTAGGAAATGTGAAAAGATATGCGGGAACATGCCAACACAGAGAGGCATACAGATATATGTTAATAGTTCCAACGGCTTAATATGCTCTGCTTGTATCAGCAGATCCGAATCCACTTTAGAAATAGCGTTTGAAAGCCCGCCCATCCTATTCACGATGACGAAGAAGGTAATGCCTCCGAGTGTCATGAAAACAAGTGTTTGGAAGGTGTTCACCCAAGCAGTGCCCCGCATACCGCTATAAGTAACGTAACAGAGGACAACAGCACAGATGAGTAAGCCACCTATCCACTGTGGAATTTTACCATCCGTGAGCGTCGCTAACGTTCCGCCGCCACCCATCACACCAATAAGCAGATACGGAATAAGCAATAGCACAAGTACTATGAAAAGCAGGAGACCCAAACCATCGGATTCCCACCGGTCGCGGAAATACTGCGCCTGCGTCACATAGCCAAACCGTTTTCCAAGTCGCCAAAGACGAGTCCCAATAAAGAGAAATACACACGGAGCAACTATAGCGGTAGATGAAGCCATCAATGCAAAAACACCGATCCCCCTGTGATAGGCTTCACCCGATGCACCGAGGATCGAGAATGCCGTCATGTTCGTGCCGAACAGAGTCATCAATAGGACAAACCAATTGATTGTTCGGCTTGCAACAAAGTAATCCTCCCCAGTATTTCGGAAAAGTCTATGGCTCAGAGCACCGAGAACGAGCACCAGAACAAGGTAGATAAAGATGACAGCAATGTTCATCATTCCTCCCACTCTTCTCCACCTTTGACGAAGATAGCCATTAATACCGTTACCGCGATGCAAAATCCGATATGATAGAGTAGCCCTACTGGCAGTCCTAAAATCAGCTGAGGCGTTTCCCAGAACCAGAAATCGTTGTGAAGCAAGAACAACAACACAATCAGGCAATAGAACAACCATTTAGTTCGATGTTTCATGAACGGACTCCTTCTCCTGCCAATTATAATAGAAAATCGCAATACTTGCAACTACTACTACTCCATGGATCCAAATGAACTGCACGGTAGTAGGGGCAAAAAACAGGATAAACGCAGCAACAAACAGCATAATGCGCGGCAATACAGACAACCTACTAAAGAAATAACCAGCGATGGCTGCTGCAAAGATAACTGTTCCAATCAACGTTAGAGAGAAAATGCCTAAAACCGTCCATACTTCTGGCGTTCCACCATCCGCGCCTAACCAGAGCAAAGCCGGTCGTAACACAAACGCGTAAGGCAAGGCAAAACCGACAAGCGCAAATCTAAATGCTGCGAATCCAGTCACCATGACTCCTGAACCCGCGATAGCAGACGCTGCATATGCTGCCAACGCAACCGGTGGCGTTACCATTGACATCATTCCAAAATAAAAAATAAAAAAGTGCGCCGCAAGTGGGACAACTCCTAAGTCCAGAAGCACAGGACCCACCAAAATAGCCATCAGTAGATAGCAGACGGATGAAGGCAACCCCATACCCAGAATAATCGTTGAAATCATTAGAAAGAAGAGTGCTAACATCAGGTTAGTAGCTGCAAGAGGCAAGAGTGTCGATGGCAATTTGCCGCCAACGCCTGTCAATGTTACCACACCTAAGATAATACCTACACATGCCGCGGCTGCAATCAGGGAAACACCACTCTGCGCCGCCCGCTTACAAGGTGATATTAAGAAGTCTACGCCTTTTCGTAAATCCTGAATCCCAGCACGCGTCTCTGTTGTAGAATCCCGTCTACTGATTCTTCGTCCCAAGAAGTTCAACAAACTTATAGCAACAACTACCAGTAGACTCCAACTCACTGCCCGGAACGCCGTAGCACCCATCAGTAGAAACCCAATGAGCGTAACAAACGCAGCCAGAAAGATACCTCCCTGTACCGTGAAAATTTCTCTACTTTCTGCCTCTTTGTCATCGGTGTCCGCCTCGCCAGAACTATCTGACAGCGCATCATTTCCCACGTCTGAAGATTCATTTGTAAGCTTCGCCGACTTTTCCACAGCAAGTTTTCCGCTTGCGAGCTTCGCCGACTTTTCCATAGCAAGTTTTCCGCTCGCAAGCTTCGCGGAAAAATGCACCATACACAACATCCCCGTGTAGTAAAGGATTGCCGGTAGCAGTGCCGCTTTGATAATTTCCAAATAGGTGACAGCAGGTTCCACGATTTCCAGCATCATATATGCGGCTGCCCCCATGATAGGTGGAACCAAAGCACCGCCAGAACTCGCCGCAGCTTCAATACCGCCCGCTATTGCTGGTTGAAAGCCTGAGCGCTTCATCAATGGAATCGTAAACGTGCCAGTCGTTGCCGTGTTTGCAACAGCAGAACCTGATAGCGACCCCATCATACCGCTACTCAGCACTGCGACCTTCGCTGGTGCCCCCACACTTGAACCGAATACACGTCTTGCCAAATTCAGGACGTAACCGGTTGCTCCTGTCCGTTCCAGCAAAGTGCCAAACAGTACAAAAAGGAATACATAAGTGAACATCACTCGCAGCGCAATGCCGAATGTGCCTTGACTATGTAAGAAGGTCTGACTAACGATACGTTGAATGGAATACCCACGATGTGGAAACAGCCAATCCGGCATGAATTGCCCAAAACCGGCATAGAGAAGAAATGTAAGAGAGAGGAGTGGAAGCGTCATGCCAATAGAACGGCGCGTCGCTTCTAAAATTAAGGCAAGTCCGAATCCACCGATGATGTAATCCACCTGCAGTTCGGCTCCTGCCCGTTCACCGAGAGGTCTACCATCTAACCAGAACCTCTGAAAAACCGGTTCCGTTTGCATCACAACGTAACCGAAGCAGACAATCACACCTCCTACCAGCACGACATCAAGTAATCGGAAAGCGCGGTGGTCAGCAAAACGTTGGTGAATTGGGTAATTTAAAAATACCACTACTAACCCGAGCATCGCGAAAAGTGCTAACTCAGTTTGTGGCGCGAGTTGCGGATAGTTGACCTCGGCTAAGATAAAAAGGCAGAGCAGCACCGAAACTGCCAGAAAGAGATTATCTTTCAAATTATGTTCCAAATAGATTACATCGAATCTGTATTCCGAGTTGAATTATCAAAATAACATTTGCAAGCAATGCACTAAACTACAAGTAATTAATTCTTAAACCATTTTAAGTGTAACAGAAAATCAGGGAAGAATCAAGGAAAAAGGAAGGATTTATACTGAGTCGTTCTGACAAGTATTTAGCTGCTCTGAAGTTTCCTTATTCTTCCGAGCCGCTCCCTTAAACACAGCGTAGAGATACCAAAAAGCGGGTGCTAATAGTATACCACCGACCCCTAATATAATCAGGATCGGACGCAGCACAGCATCAGACGCAGCTGTGTTTGAAAAGGTCAAGTCTGGCGTGACAATATACGGATACTGCGCCAATCCCCAGCCGAAAACAATCAAAGCAACCTGTATCGGCACGAGGAGACACGCAAGGCGAAATTGACGTTTCCAAATCGCCCAGATTGCCCACAATGCCACTGCACCCGTTAAGATATGAAATGGGATCGACCAAGCTGTACCACCAAGTCCACGCCGAATTGTTGGCGCGCCTTCAGCAGAGAAAATAAAACTTAAACCTGCCATCACACCGACACTTACTGCCGCGATGAGAGCGCGACGCCTAAAATCTTCCTGTAAGGCAGGATCTTCAGTCTCCAACGTGAGATACACCGCCGCAAGCAAGGCACAAAGCGTTATAGTGAAAAAACCGATCGCAAACGGAAACGGTGCAAGCCACGCTGAGAAAAAGTCAGTCTCTACCTGTCCACTCGCTACATCAACATGAATTGTCCCAGACGCCACCGCTCCCAATGTAATCCCTAACATGACAGGCGTGATAGCACTTGCAACAGCAAATACACGACTCCAACGACGGTGTGTTGCATCCGATTGGACATCGTAAGTACGAAACACAAACGCCGAGCCGCGAAGTACAATACCGATGAGCATCAGGGTCAGTGGGATATGCAAAGCCGTACTAATCGCAGCGAATGCAACTGGAAATGCCACGAAAAGCAATACGACAATCACAATCAACCAGACGTGATTGGCTTCCCAGATCGGTGCGATGGCTTCTGTGATAAGAGCACGTTGTGCTTTTGCACGACGACCGGTAGCGAACAGATCCCAAATCCCACCGCCAAAATCAGCACCACCTGTCAACATATAGATAATAAGGGAAGTAAGCATCACGCCTGCGATGCAGAATTCAAGACTCAACATCAGGATTTTCTCTACGTGGCAGTAAAGGCTCCGCAAGATTCAACTGCATTCGATTCGATCCAGTACCCTGTTGGAATGCCAGCAGCAGGACAACATCGGAGTCCTGCGGAACTTACTATAAAAAACGTTGTATACCAAGCAATAGTGTTTAACGCTCGGCGTTAGCTGAAAAGATATGGCGGCGTAGTAGGACGAAAACAATGATTGAGAGAAAAATGTAAAGCACCGTAAAACTGACAAACGGAATAACAAGGTTTGGCATCGGGGTTACCGCGTCTGCTGTACGCATGATATTATAAATAACCCACGGTTGCCGTCCGACCTCTGTGACCGTCCAGCCCGCTTCAATCGCAATAAATCCAAGCGGCGTGCAGAACGTGATAAACCGAAGATACCACCGTTGGCTTGGGATACCTTTGTGCTTCCATGCGAGCCAGCCGCCGATGACCCCAGCGGTAATCAATACCATCCCACATGCTACCATAATCTGAAATGCGTAATGCACGATTGCCACAGGTGGACGATCTTCCCGCGGCACGTCTTTGAGCCCCATAATCTCAGCGTTGAAATCGGAATGCGCGAGAAAACTGAGTGCCTTCGGAATCTCAAGTGCGTAGCGGGTTACTTCAGCATCTTCGTCAGGGATACCACCGATACGTAAGGGGGCACCACGCTCCGTCTCCCACTGCGCCTCCATTGCGGCGAGTTTAATGGGTTGATACTTAGCAAGTTTCTTGGCACTGATGTCTCCTGAGATCGGTTGGAGAAGTGCGAAAACACCACCGACACTCAAGGCAATAGCGAATGCACGACGGTGGAAAAGGTTATTCGGATCACGTCTGAGAAAATAGGCGTGGATACCAGCCACTGCAAATCCGACAGCGAGGAAGGCCGCAATAGTCATGTGCAGTGTCTGACTGAACGAGGAGGGATTGAGCATCGCTGCAATCGGATCGACATTTGTCACCTCGCCATTGACAATCGAAAAGCCTGTAGGCGTATTCATCCATGCGTTGGCGGTAACAACGAAAATGCCAGAAAAGGTGCCGCCAAGTAGCACCATCATACCAGCGAACCAGTGTGCGCGCTTTGGGATGCGATCCCAACCGTAGAGGTAAAGCCCCAAGAAAATCGCTTCCAGGAAGAACGCAAACCCTTCCAATGAAAACGGCATACCGATGATCGGACCGGCGTAAGCCATAAAATTGGGCCACAACAAACCCAACTCAAAAGATAAGACAGTGCCAGAGACCGCACCCACAGCAAACATTATAGCAGTGCCTTTTGCCCACTGCTTCGCCAACTTTAGGTACACCTCTTCCCGCGTTTTGAGCCACAATCCCTCAGCAATCACCATCAGTAGCGGCATTGCAATACCGACCACCGCGAAAATAATGTGAAACGCGAGGGACATCGCCATCTGTGCCCGTGCTGCCAATAAATCTGTCATGATATGCTCTCCTTCATGCACCAGCTGCACACTGGTGAGCGGCACAGGCACCCACCTTATCCCTTAACTACAAAGAGGCATCAGACGTCCCACGGTTCAAGCCCGAGGAGTTTTTCCCCTAAAGAGGTCAACTCGGCTGTTTTTCCGTGGTAATGCTCCTTCTCTTTTGATTCTCTTCCGAGACCTGTTAACCGTTCACGCCATCCCTTAATTCGGGGTTCAGGATTCCCATTTTCGGGGGCAGGCGACATCGTGATGTATTGCGCCATCCGAGGACGCACGGCGGAGTTTGGGCTACTGCCGTGTGGCAAAGCACTGTGCCAGATAACGAGATCACCGGCTTTCCCCGCAACCGGAACCGCCTCGGCTTGGTAATCTCGTACGACTTCTCGTGGATTCGCATCGGTAGGCAGGTCATTTAACCACGACTCCAACTTCCGATGGAACCCTGGAATACAGGTAAACGCCCCTTGGTTGCCCGGCGTATCCGCCAAATACAAAACGCCCTGCACCTTTAAACGCACTGGCATATCGTCCAATGACATGTCCCAATGTAAGTAAGGACCGGTGAATGTGTAATCAGGACGTTCAGGCGGATTCATACTTGCGCGATCAAAACTAACCCAAAGCTTCTCGGTATCCCAGATTTCTGAGAAAGCCTGATGCACACGCGGATATTGGCGGTTATCCCACAACGCTTGGTGCTGATAAATCTCCACCATGATACTTCGACGCGGTGGATCTGGATACCAACTCTCTGGATCGTCGCGATCCATTTCAAGAAAATCCCAGACGGCTTGTTCCGCAGCGCGGCAATTCTCAAGCGGTACCGCTTCTGGCACTACAACGTAGCCGTTCTCTTCCCAAAATTCTAAGGCTTCTGCATCAAAAACTGGCATGAGTCTCTCCTTACCAATCGGTTTAGCTTCAAACTGTTCTACGAACAGAGAACGCTTAATTGCCTGAAAATCAATGTAGTGTTAAGAATACCACAAAATATTCAGAGAATCAAACTTTTTGTCTACATGCCAGAGGTATGCAGTTGTCAGTTATCAGTTGTTAGTTGTCGGTTCTTGAAAACTACCAGTAGTTACTTTCAACAGAAAACGTTGCAATGGAAAAACGAGAACAACGAAAAAGCGTTTACACTTATACCAAAAATGAGCGTATTAGCAACTGCTGACTAACTCCCTATAACCGAAAAATTTTGTTGCTATCAATTTAGGTTTATGCTAATGTATGGATACTTTAAACGGACAAAATTTCGCTAATATTGAGACGAAGGAGAAACCTCCTAATGTTTAAAGCAGGATTTATCGGTGCAGGGGGACGCAGTCAAGGTGCACACTATCCCAACGTTAACCGTCTTGAAGATGATGTTGAGATGCTCGCAGCGTGCGAATTAGATGAGGAAAAACTCGCGCAAGTCGCACAGAAATATGAGTTTCCACACACCTTCACAGATCATCGAAAGATGTTGGATACGATGGACTTAGACATCGTTTATTGTGTAATGAACGAAAAGTGGATTTTGCAACCCGCCTTGGATTGCCTGAACGCAGGGAAGCATTTGTTCATTGAAAAGCCTCCCGGTGCAAACAGCGACGAAACGCAACAACTACTGGAAGCAGCGATTGCTAACGATGTCTACTGCATGGTAGGGTTTCAGCGCAGATATGCTGCCGTTACGCGTGAAGCGATGCGACGCGTCGCCGAAAAGGGACCTGTTACATTAGCTGTCACCACCTTTAACAAGCTGATGATCGGGCAGAACCGAGAATTCACAACGACGCTATGGAACGATGTCTGCCACGTCGTTGATTTACTCCGATACATGGCTGGTGGTGAACCTGTGGAAGTCACGGCGCATCGAGACACATTCGCTGCGGAGCAGCGTAACTTCTACACCGCCTTCGTCCGTTTCGATAACAACGTCACAGGTGTGCTCTTTGGAAGTCGCGCATCGGGTGGGCGCGTCTTACGTTCTGAATTGCACGGCGTCGGCATCGGTTGTTACATGAAAATCCCGGAAGAAATCGAAATTTATGAGGATAACAATAGAAGTGTTATGGGAGGTTGGGAAGTTGACGGTGTAGATCAACGCGACTCACCAAGTTACGAAGGTGTGCTAACCATGCATCGCCATTTCGTCGATTGTGTCCGCAACCGAAAAGTTCCTCTTACAGACCTCCGTGATGTCATCCACTCTATTCGCTTTGTGGACCAAATAGAGGGTCCTTTACCAAACTAACCTATTTGCCTATCTGGATAAACATCACAAATTGGAGACTAAACTATGCTTGACGAGAAACATCTACAACACCAGCTGACCGACGAGCAACGTTGTGCTATGAATGAAGACGGATATTTCATCGTTGAAAACGCTCTCCCGCCAGACCTCGTTGAACGGCTCGAAACACGGGTGGATAATATCTACCAAGCACATCTTGACGCTGGTTACGATCCATACAGCAAAAATCAACTGAGTGAACACAACAATTTCTTCTACCCGAATTTCCTCGGTACAGATCAGGTTTTCGTGAATATCTTGGACTGGTATAAAACGTTCCCGAAGGTCTGGGGTATTTTGGGATGGAACATCTATTCCTACCACAGCCATTTCATCATTACACCCCCACGTCCAGAGGAGGTTCGCGGTAAACCTGCCCCACTCGGCTGGCATCAAGACAGCGGGCGCGTCAACATTGAGATGGAAAGTTCACCTCGACCCCGTCTCTCCGTCAAACTCGTCTACTGGCTATCTGACTGCTCAGAACCTGGACGCGGTAATTTCTATATCATCCCAGGAAGCCACCTATGGGATAAACTCGACGACCGTCCAACAGACGGTTCGCTCCCAGAGGGTGCAATACCCGTCTGCTGTAAACCCGGCGATGCGGTCTTCTTCGATCGGCGTTTATGGCATGCTCGCAGCGAAAACGACTCAGACATCACCCGCAAGGGACTCTTTTATGGATACGGCTATCGATGGCTACGGAGCAAAGACAACATGACCATTCCGCAAGAGATGTTCGAGCGAAATGACCCGATTCGGCAGCAGCTACTCGGCGGCGGGACGGATGCCAACGGGCACTTTTCACCTAAGGATGGTGATGTGCCTTTGAAAGTATGGCTTGAAGAACAGGGCGTTCTCCCAAACTGAAATGCCAAGACTACCAAAGAACGAAAGCGTGCCACGCTGATCCAGTTTTTCTTGACACTCACAAGAAATTAGCATATAATTCCGATAACAATATTTTTCGGCGAAGCTGTAAGCTGAAAACTTGCGATAAAAAATTCGTGGAGGCATAACGTGATATTTCTAACGCGGTTCAATATAAGCGTTTGGGCTGCGATCCTCGTGACAGCCCTTATAATTCCAGCAGCCTCAGGGGAGGAAGCAGTGATAACGCCAGATACGCTAAAAGTGGGGATAATAGCCCCAGATTTTACACTGAAAGATGAAGAAGGTGCTGAGCGGAACCTCAGCGATTACTTAGGTAAGCAGAACGTCGTTCTCGCCTTTTATCCGAAAGATTTCACCGGTGGCTGAACAGCCGAACTTAACTCGCTCCGGGACAGTTTGAGCGAGATAGAAACAACCGATAGTGTTCTTTTCGGCGTGAGTGTTGACTCCGTCGAATCACATAAGCGGTTCAGGGAAGAGCAGAAATTCGGTTTCTCTCTACTGGCGGACACCGAGTTTGAGGTGAGCACACAGTACAGTGGCATCATCGAAAACTTCAAAGCGTCAAAACGGACAACTTTTATTATTGACAAAGCCGGATACATTCGCGCTATTGATAGAGAAGTTAACACCAAAACGCACGGCGAAGATGTGGTCGCACTGCTTAAAGAGGTGCTGCCGAAGATAGAAGTTGGACAAACCGCCCCTGACTTTATTGCCACCGACGGCAATGGTGAAACGCACCAACTCAGTGAATTCCATGAGAAAAAGAATGTCGTACTCGCGTTCTATCCGGGTGATTTTGGGCGTGGCTGAACGGCACAAGTTTGCTCGCTCCGTGATGAGTCGAGTAGTTTTGCTGAATACAATGCCCAAGTTTTTGGAATTACGGCAGACGACGCGGATTCCCACCAGAAATTCTCTGAAGAAAATCAGTTAAACTTTCCACTTTTAGTAGATACGGGTCGCAATCTCGCGCTCCTGTATGGTGCAACGAACGCCCCAGACGGACGCATCCAGCGATTAGCTATTGTTATTGATAAAGAGGGAAAGATTCTGGAAGTTGATAAAGACGTGAACGCCAGTACACACGGCGCAGACTTAACTAATTTCTTTAAAACGTTGGAAACATCAGACTAATTAATGGCGCATAGGACTCTATCGACACTTACGGCACGGTTAGCATGGTGCGTCTCTGTCGTTTTTAGCCCCTTTTTTGTACCAATTGCGACAGCCGCTGGCGTTGTTCAAAAACATGCAGCCCCTCAAGACAGCCTCCGATGGCTGGGGATCGTAGTGTTATTTGTTACCGTGCTACCAGCTTTGGCGATAGCAATAATGGTCCGATTTTCCAAAGTTAGCGATTTACATCTGAAGAATAGAGAGGAAAGGTTCCTGCCGCTATGCTGCACGCTTGTCAGTATGATTGTGGGAACCTTTCTATTGCATCAACTCGGTGCAGCACGTGAAATCGTTTGGGCAGGAATCGTTTACATTACTAACAGCGTTGTCTTTTTCACAATTACGCTAATGTGGAAAATTAGTTTTCATAGCAGCGTCGCCACCGGATGCGTTACCGTCCTTGTGATGCTTGTTAATCCACAATTTGGTTGGTTATTCTTGTTGATTCCGTTGATTGCTTGGGCACGGGTATACCGAAAACGGCATACGCTCCTACAAACCGTCGTCGGTGCTGTGTTAGCTGTTGGAAATACGACCCTTGTTCTGCACTTAGCGAAACTCGGAAGCCAAACTTGAAAGACAATGGAACCTGCTTGAGAAGCAAGAGAAACCCAATTTCATGCTTTAGCCTGGCATTATTATAGCCGTTTTAATGGCGGAAGATTATCCCAATCACACTCTAAGCAAAAATAACCCTCTCTACCAAGACGGCGCACGCGACCATCACATTCAGGGCAGTTCGTCACATGAGGTAAGGAAGTTTCGTCGCTGGCTGGTGGAAACATAAGCAGCTGTTCGAGCGGCAAATTTTGCTCTCTTTCCCTCATGAGTTCGAGTTGGACATTCTCTATTATATCGCGGGTGTCCAGTTTAAAAGGTGGCGGCGAATTTCGAGTGAGATTAATAAAATCGCTCCGATAAACCCGAATTGTGTTGTCTTCCCGCTTCTGCCTTATATAAAGTGTATATTTATCCGGTGCTACCAAATAAGCTGCAGTATCAACAACGTGTCTGCGCGGTTTAATTGCTATTTCATAACCACGGTAGTTGAGAACGGAGTGGCTCGAATCAGGTTGGATCTGGCAAATCTCAAAAAGTTCGTGAGAACGCGAGGCAGAGAGAATCAACGCATATCGTCGACAAGGATATTGTGTGAGATACTCAAAGGGCAGGAAATTTTGTGGCTCAGCACTATCCCGGAGGAATGTAATAAAGGTCGCGTAAGCACTTTCGGTGGCTTCTTGCAAGATTGACTGACTCAACCCTTGACGCCGCGATGGGCGCGCGATATCGGTAGGCTCAAACTCCCGCGAGTAAAACTCAAGTTGAACATCAACATCAATAGACTGATTGTCAGCATTGATTCGCTGTAGACGTTCCACCGGTTGGTCCGCGATCTTTAGAACAAAAGGTAACATAGCAACCCATCACACTCCTTAAACGTGGGATGTAACAAGTTTAACACACATTTCGATTTTTGTCCAGCCAATTCTGACGGACTCGCGTTTAAGACAGTATCCCAACGAAGGATTTCTGTTGATGGACGCTCGGATTTAGTCTCTATAGACTAAATCCATTCCTTGTATTACATTCTTGTTCGGGCATCCGGATGTAAATAATTGGAAAACTGAATACCCATCGGTAGCACAGATTTAATTTGTATCTTTTTTAGCGTTATGCTATACTAATTCTACCCTAAAATATCAGAAAGGACAGAAGTTATGTCAGGGCATTCTAAATGGTCTACAATTAAACATAAAAAAGCAGCAAACGACTCCAGACGTGGTAAACTCTTCTCAAAGTTGATTAAGGAAGTTACTGCAGCAGCGCGTATTGGTGGTGGTGATGTGGACATGAATCCACGACTCCGCACCGCGATTGCGGCTGCACGGTCAGGTAACGTTCCAAGCGATAACATCGAGAAAGCTGTTCTTCGTGGCACCGGTGAACTCGAAGGTGCTACCTACGAAGAAATCCTCTACGAAGGCTATGGACCGGGCGGCGTCGCACTGATGATAGAAGTCTTAACCGACAATCGCAATCGAGCTGTCGCAGCGGTTCGCCATGCACTTACCAAACACGAAGGTAGAATTGGGGAACGTGGGTGTGTCGCCTGGACTTTTGATAAATGCGGATTGATTGTTGTGGCACCCGATAGTATTGACGAAGAAGAGCTTTTCATGATTGCGGCAGAAGCAGGTGCAGAAGATGTTACGGCTTCGGAGACTGGCATTGAAATTCTTACACCATTTGAGATGTTTGACAGCGTTTTAATCGCAGTTCAAGAAACTTCAGCAAATATTCAACTCGCTGAAATTAGCATGATTCCGCAGAACACAGTAAAACTTGAAGGGAAAGAAGCGGAACGGATGCTAAGGCTTATGGACGCTCTCGATGATCTTGATGATGTTCAGAAAGTCTACGCCAACTTCGATATCCCAGATAGCCTGTTAGAAGCAGCAGCTTAAATGCGAAACACAAGCCAAGCCAACGCAAGTAGGTATATCACACGGAATCTCCTCACCTCAATTACAACATGGCGGATGCGCTTGCGCTCCACCATGCCCGTTCCCACAAAGCATTTCAACGTCGAGGTAAATGTTAGCAGCAGCGACTGTTCATATCCACAAGGACCGTCAGTATGATTTCCTACATCAAAGGGGTTCTCGCCTATAAAGACACAAAACAGGTTACTGTAGATGTAAACGGTGTTGGGTACGCTGTTGATGTCCCACCGAGAATCCTAACGGATTTACCACCTATAGGTGATGCCGTTACTTTCTATATATATTACCACCAAAATCGCGATAATAAGGTTACGCTCTACGGATTCACGTCAAGAGACGCTCTAAAAGTCTTTGAATTGGCACTGACTGTCTCAGGTGTAGGACCGACATTGGCACAAAATATCGTCGCGAGGATGTCACCGGCACAATTTCAACGCGCCATCCATCGCGGAGATGCTGCTGTGCTGACCCGAGTGCCACGTTTAGGCACAGAACTCGCTCAAGTCATAATCTCCAAACTGAAAAAGAATATCACAAAAATGAAGTTTGAAGGCGACGTTGACTTGGATCAGACTGTGTCTTTAGATACAGAAGTGATTGAAATGCTCATCAACCTCGGTGCTCCAGAACTTCAAGCGGAAAAAGCCGTTGAAAAGGCGCAAAAAATCCTGGGTCCCTCCGCAAAACGAGAAAACTTAGTGCAGCACGCACTTCGCTATATCCAAAATTAGTCTTTTTCAGGAATGTTAACGCATCATAAAATAACAATGTCCCTGAAACCTTCTGCGTCAGGATAATAAAATGGATAATCACGAAATAGACATCTCTCGGATGCAAGACTTGGCAACTGAAGACGATGACTTCGGATATAGTCTCCGTCCGGAAACGCTAAACGCATTTATCGGACAGGAGAAAGCCAAAGAACAACTCCGTATCCATATTGAAGCCGCTAAAAAACGAGGCGACGCCTTAGAACACGTGCTTCTTGTCAGTCCACCAGGCCTCGGAAAGACTACGCTCGCAAGGATTATCGCCAATGAAATGCAGAGTAACTTTAAACAGGCGATTGGTCCTGTTATGGAGCGACTCGACCTCGCATCAACTTTGACGAACCTTGAGAAAAGCGATATTCTGTTTGTTGACGAAATTCACCGGATGAAAGGCTACGTACAAGAATCACTCTATCCAGCAATGGAAGATTACCAACTGGATTTAGTCATTGGACAGGGACCCGCATCGGATGTCATGCAAATCCCTATTTCCCCGTTTACACTCGTTGGCGCGACAACACGTGAAGGTTTACTTGCGGGGCCTTTCCGTGATCGTTTCGGTATTCGCATACACCTTGATTACTACGAGCCAGCAGATATTCAACAATCCATTCGCATCAACAGTGGAAAACTCGACATTGACATTGAGGAAAACGCAGAATTCACATTAGCCCGACGTTCGCGTGGCACAATGCGAATTGCCAACAAACTACTCGCAAATGTTAGGGACTATGCCCAAGTCAAAAGTAACGGTGTACTCTCCCACGAGATTGCAGAAGAAGCACTCGAATTCTTCGGGATTGATGAACGCGGATTAGACGCGCAGGACTACGCCTATTTCCAAACACTTATTGAAAAATTCAATGGACGCGCAGGGCTTAAAGCACTCGCTGTCGCTCTTAGTGAGGACGAACGGACTATATCAGAGGTGTACGAACCCTACTACATCAAAGAAGGGTTTTTGATGTTGACACCGGGAGGGCGTGTGGCAACTGATTCCGCTTATGAATACTTTGATTATCCCGTCGATTCCCAAATATCACTATTCTATTAGTTGCAAATTGCACGCTGTCGCATCCGAACGAAGGTCGTTGTAGTTGAAACCGGATCGGATCAAAAAATAGAACGATGAGGTTACGAGTCACTCTATAGTTATGAAACTCACAGATTTCGATTACGACCTACCTCCTGATCGGATCGCGCAAAGCCCCCTTCAACAGCGCGATGCCTCGCGACTTTTGGTAGTCAACCGCGATACCCACACGTTTCATCACACCCGCTTTTTCCAGATTGGAGAATACTTACCGGACCCTGCGCTCTTAGTACTAAACGACACAAGGGTGATACCGGCGCGGCTAATTGGGAACAAAAGTGAAACTGGCGGAAAGATAGAACTACTTCTTATTCGTGAAAAAGAGACAGATACTTGGGAGACCTTGGCGAAACCACGACGGAACCTCCGAATCGGCACACAGATCGTATTCGGAGACGGGACGCTAATAGGAGAGGTCATCGCGAAACCAGACGACGGACACTGTACTGTCCATTTCAACTACAAAGGAACATTTTCAACTATCCTCGCAGATGTCGGCATGATGCCATTACCGCCTTACATTCGTCGGGCGCCAAACGCTGAAGATAAAGTGCGCTATCAATCAGTTTACGCCGCTACTGAAGGCGCAATTGCTGCCCCGACAGCAGGACTACACTTTACACAAGAGTTACTGGCAAAACTGAAAGATAACGGGATAGAAACCGCAACGCTAACACTGCACGTCGGACCTGGAACATTCCAACCGGTGAAAGTGGAGGACATTCAAACCCACAAAATGCACGCTGAATACATCGACCTCGCTGAAACAGAAGCGAACCGCATCCGCTCGGCGCGGGAGGCAGGCGTGAAAATCGTTGCCATTGGGACTACGGTGGTGCGTGCTCTCGAAACCGCTGGCGCAACAGGAACCCTTTATCCCTACAGCGGTTACAGCGAACTTTTTATCTATCCCGGTCACCGATTTAATGTGGTAGATGCATTGGTTACCAACTTCCATCTACCTAAATCAACCTTACTCATGCTTGTGAGTGCCTTCGCTGGAAAAGACTTAATCCAGAAAGCATACCAAGAGGCACTCCAGCACAATTACCGTTTTTACAGTTATGGCGATGCCATGCTGATTCTTTGAAAAAAACAAAAGGAGATACTTCATGGAACAGATAGGTGGTTTGCTTCTTCCGTTTCTCGCGATGGGTGCCATCATGTATTTTCTATTATGGCGACCGGAACAAGCAAAACGGAAAAAACATCAGAATATGTTGGAGAATCTATCCAAAGGTGATGAAATTGTGACCAATGGGGGTCTGCACGGCAAGATTCTCGGTCTTAGCAACGACAAGAATATTATTCTCATCACCGTTGGAGAAGTGAATAGCCAAGAGGTAAAAGTTCAAATCTCACGGAGTGCCGTTGCTTTTCTCAAGAAGGGTGGCGAACTCATCGAAGGTGAGTGAGATCTAATCCAATTCAACGATATAGGGATTGGTTTCCTCATAGACTGGGTTGTACCCACAACTGGTAGCCAATCCCTTTAGACGTTAGGGATACGATGCTATCGTGCTCTGAAAGTGCCAGGACATCGTTGTTATGCAATTGTACTCGTGCCGTTGCTTCATCGTCTGCGGTGCGCGTGATGTCGAAAACAGCAACCCCATCCGCACCAAGAAACCTATGGAAACAAATCGTCTCTGTCCCCATAGGTGCTAAGTGTGCGTCCCTTGTATGCACGTCTAAATCATCCGATAAGACATTTTCCCAAATTTTGAGATGCGTTTCGTGTTCGGCTGCTGTCTCTCCTGCTTCCAGAATCACCGCCGCGGATTCGGAATGTGATTCTACTTTGCACACTGCGACTTCAATACCTACCTCCTCTACCAGCATTTCATAAGTTGTGTGATGTGGGATGTGCGCCACGCATACCTCACCTTGGAAGACATCTGAACGGTCTCCTAAAACGCCGTACGCTTTGTTTCCGTTATGTCCCACCAATAGGGTACAGTGTCCACCTAACGCGATGAGTGCCACTTCAGCATCATCAGAATGGTCAAAGAAAGTTGTCTGGGGAGTTAGGCTAAGAATACCAAAATGGAGTTTGGTGATACCCATTTCGCCGGGCTTTGCAATTTCGGTGTAGCCTTCGGTAGGAGTGTAGTTTCTACGTGCCGACATCGGATAAAAAATTGGAGAGGTGTTCAACGAGACCTGCTAAAGGAAGTCCAACGACATTGAAGTAGCAGCCCTCAACACGTCTAACAAAAGCGGCACCTCGTTCTTGGATTCCGTAGGCACCCGCTTTATCTGCTGCTTCACCAGTAGCGATATAATCAGCAATTTCAGTAGGATGCAGTTTCCGAAAATAAACCTGTGTTGTTTCTGCCCAAGTGATAGTGTGCCTTGTTAAAGCATCAACCAACGCCACGCCTGTTACAACCTCGTGAGAAGTGTTGCTAAGCTGCGTCAGCATCATCGTAGCGTCAGCATCATCAGTTGGCTTGCCGAGAAGCTTCCCATCTAACGATACCAAAGTATCCGCGCCGATAATTACGCCCTCGTTGCAATGTTGTGCGACTGCTCTCGCCTTGAGTAAGGCGAGTTCTTGCGTTATCTCATCCACGCGTTTGTCTGAATACGCGGTGTGCGGCGGTTCAGGAACATCGCTTGGACGGACTTCAAACTTCAGCCCAATCTGCGATAACAACGCGGCACGCCGCGGTGACGCAGAGGCTAAGATGAGACGCAAGGTTTTTAAAGTCGGTTCGCGCACTTGCACCCTATTTCAGGCAATACCAACATGTATTTTGTTCTTCACGGGTTTGCAACAAATCCGCTTGCTTCAATTCTCTCATGCCCCTTTCAATTTCTGTTTTAGAGAATCCAATTTTCTGAAGAAGCGGATCCCGTTCCGGTATGCAAAACCAGTCCGGTTTGTCTGAAGAACGATATTTTTTCTTCAAAACCTCTAACGCATTGTACAGGCGCAGGGTTTTGACAGGCAACCCAACAAGTGGGTTTATTTTAGCGAAGGATTGAATTGATTCATTCGGCATCGCTTCAGTCCATAAGTAACCAGTATTTTCCATACTTTACATAACGTTTACTTTTGAGAATGGGTTACAAAAAAGGACTCTATCTGTCTTTTGGGTAAAAAAGCACTGCAGCGTGTCGTGGCTGGACAACTCCAATGCCCGGCATTTGACAACCCCTTATGCTTGTGTTAAACTCTATCAAACCCTCAAAATAGGACGGTGCGATATTGCTTCCGACAAATGAACATCGTATATCAGGACGTTCCATCCTTCTCGGTATCTGCTTCGTTATTGCTATATGTTGCATCGTCTCTTATGCCGAATTAGTAATCACCTATATCCAAATTGGGTTTTTACAGCTGCCACCTGCGGTCATCGGATTATTCTTCTTTTTAGTATTAGGGAATCGATTGCTCGAAAAACTGAATAACCGATTCGGGTTGTCACCGCGGGAATTGATGGGCATCTACTGTATGATGCTCGTCGCCTCAATGATCTCATCGCGCGGCGTGATGGAAAAACTCATTCCAGCACTCATCGCTGTCAACTACTTTACCAACGAAACCAATAGTTGGGACACCCTCTTTTTCCCACACATCAAACCGTGGCTAATTCCCTTTTCACTGGAACAAAAAGGGCAAGCATCTATTGCCATCAGTTTCTATGAAGGCACGCAGACAGGTGATGTGATTCCGTGGCGGGCATGGATAGAACCCTTATGCGTCTGGGGTGTGCTCGTTTTTTTAGTTTTCACCGCTTTTCTGTGTCTCGCAGCAATTCTACGAAAACAGTGGATCGAAAACGAGAAACTGTCATTTCCATTAGTCTCCCTTCCACTCGAGTTCGTACATGAAGGACGCGGCTTTTTTAGAAACCGCCTTATGTGGTTAGGATTCGGTTTACCTGCTCTCATCTTCACCTTAAATGGACTTCATGAGATTTGGCCCCAAATTCCGAGTTTCTCGCTGCGGTATCTACTCAATCAATACTTCACAGAACAACCTTTCAACGCTATCGCCTACACCCCCATTTTTCTCTCCTTCGCTGCGGTAGGGTTTTTCTACCTACTACCAACACAACTACTTTTCAGTCTATGGTTCTTTTTCCTACTTACACGGCTTCAAGATGTTGTCGCAGCAATGTTTGGTTTACGGGTAAGTGGAATGCCGCTCTATCCAACTCGACTATACTTGGGTTACCAAGTCGCTGGTGCTTATGTCGTGCTGGTAATCTCGTTCATCTATATGGGATTTCCACACTTCAGTCGTGTGTTTCGTCAAGCATTCACTGGAAATAAAGAAAATGGCACGGCGGAACTTATACCTTACCGCACGGCAGTTTGGGGACTCATTGTCAGTTTGATCCTCGCAATAGGGTGGTGTTACGCAGCGGGACTGAATTTGGGTTTTGCTGTATTCGAAATACTCGTCTATATCTGCATTATAGCCGTGGTAATGGCACGCAGCACAGCTGAAGGTGGACTGCTAATGACGGAAACATCGTTTCGACCGATTGATCTCTATCAACTCGTCGCGAGCAAAGCAACACTGGGGGCACAAAGCCTTACCATCCTCTCTTTCCTTGATGCGATCTTCACTCGCGACCAGCGCGGACTAATTCTAACGGGTTTCTTAGACGGGTTAAAAATCAGGGAGCGGGTGGGAATGTCCTACCGTTCACTTCTGGGAGTGTTAGTGTTAGGTAGCACGCTCGCGTTTTTATGTGCGGCAGCCATCCATCTATGGCTTCCCTATACACACGGTGCAAACTATATGTATAACTACACCTATCGCGGGAATCCTCTGTGGGCATTTCGGGATAATGTGGCAGCGATGGAGGGATTAGGGACAGACCTACGAACAACAGGAGGTCTATTTTTCGGCATCGGTGCGCTTGTGACAACCGGATTGGTTATTTTGCGGATGTTATACTGGTGGTGGCCCCTGCATCCGCTTGGGTATGCGTTATCCGCTTCGTGGACACTTATCGTGTTCTGGTTTCCGGTCCTCATCGCGTGGGGCATCAAGATGCCCATCCTGCGTTACAGCGGTATTCGTCAATACCAGCGACTCCGCCCGTTTTTCTTAGGTATGGTATTTGGAGAATTTACCATGGCGGTTGTGTGGACGCTCATCAGTTGGGGCGCGAATGTACCAGCACCTTTCTTTCCCTGGCCGTGAGCGTCACACACTATCGATTTACGCAGCACTTCGATTGCGTGCCGTGACCTCCCAAGTATCCCGACAATATCCATCGGTATCTATGACATAGTAAAACGGATGCAGCGCAACACACGGACAGATGTGTGTCGGGCAGACGTAAATCTCTTGCCCTATATACATCGGCGTGCTGTCAGGAACACTAATTGCCCAATGCTCTTCGTGTTGCTTGCCTACCTCAGCATTGTCAATATTCATAATGACCCCGCGGGCACCATCAGGATCAGCAGCGATGGCTTTATGACCCAAATCGAGGGTAATTCGATCCGGTGTAGGGATACTAATGATGCGACTCAGGAGCAACGCTGCAGGCGTAAAACCGAGATCGGGGAAGAGGGTTGTGTAACCATAATCATGAAAAATAAAAGTTCCCGGTGATGCCTCCACACCTGGGGTTTTTGCATAAATTGGGAATGTCGGTGTGCCACCCATCACAACCAACGGGACGTCAAGTCCTTTAGCTGAGAGTCTATCCTGCATCTCTTCTGTCTGCGCCATGCTTTTGTTACAGGACGCTTGCCGCTCAACGATATCCTCATCGTGGATATGCCCATCGTAAACATGTAAACCCCAAGGCTCTAATCCATCCGCTGCTTCAATCTGCGCGTAGACCTCTACAGCAGTATCGCCGACTGGAACACCGGTGCGGTGCATACCAACATCTAAGTCCAGCATGACCTTGACCGTTAAGCCGAACTTCGCTACTTCTGACGAAAGTGCGGTTACTGCCTCTGAATGATCAACGATGACCTTGAAATCGGCATCCGGATAAGTCTGCTGTAACGAGACAAACCGGTTGACATTCGGTCCTACCATCTGATAGGCAATCAAAATATCCTCTATACCGTTCTGTGCCAGCATTTCTGCTTCGCGTAGGGTCGCGCATTTGTGCTTATGGATGCCAGCATCACGCTCCATAGCGATAATCTCCGCGGTTTTATGGGTCTTCGCATGCGGTCTTAGCTTTGATACATCCCCATCAACGGTAGCAATAGCACGTTCAATATTCTGCTGAACCTGTGCAAGATAGACAACCAATGATGGACTCGGTATTGTCTCAACATTCTGAATACGGTATTTCTTATCCATAGCCTTACCCCTTTGCGTGAAGTCTTAGATTGTGACATAGGACCGGAAACAGGTGTCTTCTTCGTCTGTAGAGAATATTACAAAGGCGAGGAAAACATTGTATATTTATTTTATACCGTAACTTGAATCAGGTCAAGTTTTTGGGTTATTAGTTATCAGTGCGGAGATGGGAGAAGCGCATTTTAAGGGACAACCGGTAGGAATGAGGAACGGGTAGATTTAGTTCTTTTGCTCGCGTCTATTGAATTGATTCATGACTGTTAGGATGTCATCTTTGATAAAGGCTTCAATGGCATCAACAGCTCGATGGACGGTCAATTCAATCTCTACCTCTTCTGTTTCCGAAAATTCTGTGAGGACATAATCAGTTATATTACCAATCGGTTCACCAATGCCAATGCGTAGACGCGGAAACTCGTTTGTTCCCAAGTGATGAATGATAGACTTCATCCCCTTTTGCCCACCATCGCTTCCCTTTTGTCGTATCCGAAGTACCCCGATGTCCAAATGTACATCATCATAGACAATACAGACTTCTGAGAGCGGCACTTCAAATCGATCAACAAGCGCGGCAACAGCGACACCACTGTTGTTCATATAAGTCATCGGCTTTGCCAAGACAACAGATGTGTCTTGCCATGTCGTTTGCACAACAAGTGATTTGCAGATCGACGTCTGTGTGTGGCGTGGTGCCTGCGGATCACGTTGCGTCTTTTCGTGGAAGGCATCAATCACGCGAAATCCGATGTTGTGTTTGGTGTGATGGTAGCGTAATCCGGGGTTACCGAGTCCGACAATGAGTTTCATTTTTCTTTTGGTGGTCGGTTGTCAGTTATCAGTTGTTGGTTAAGAATTTGTGGCGGCGTCCATACTTTCCTCACACAAGTTCGCCTTATGCGATAACTGGTTTGCAACGAACCTCAGTCAAAAAGATGCAGTGGATGCGAGAGGTTAAGATGTCCCGCAAGCGTTTTCACTTGGTTTCCATCAATTAGAATCTGAACCTGTTTAATGTCGTCAGGAAATGCATCAAAGACAGTCTTGAGAATCGCCATGACTGTTAAACCTTCAGCGGCAGTCCCACCAATGTGCCCATCAGCGAGATGATTTGAAAAATCCAAGTAGGCAGTCTGGTGGCTGTCAATATAGACTTCGTTAAGGAGTGTACCACGCGGAATCGGATTCCGAAAGTTAGGTGGCGTTTCTTGGATCAGTGCTTTGACCACCTGACTCAAGCGTTTGGTTAACTCGGTATGAAGTCGGCGTTCAATTTTGACCGGGACAAGTGTGAATGCGGCTGGATCCAGAAGAAATAGATTGACCTCTTGAGGTGGCGGTGGTATATCCGAAGGGTTAGCAGCAACAGGTAATGGCGGTGGCGCGATCGGAATCACCGTCTGCTTTGACTGATTAATCAGAAACAGTGTTCCAATGAGAGCGATTGTGACGATAACAAGCGTTATGCCCCATATCACTAAAAGTCTTGAAAAACCAGCACTGCTGCTATATTTCACCGTTTTGTCCCTGTTATGTATAGCGATTTATTGCGGGTAGTTCTCACAGCCTCAGTTTGCCGTTATTTTAAGTTGACTGACGTACTACTGCTCCGACCCTGTTGAAGGAACAGATTGATCCACGGAAGAAACGTAGTGCTGAATAGCACGGGTAATCGCTTGTGCAACGCTTGCGATATACTCAACATTAGAGAGCTGCGCCAGATCCTCAACATTAGACAGATAACCGAGTTCCAAAACAACAGCAGGCATATAGATTTCAGATAATGTAACAAGCGGTAACTCGGTAAGCGTGACTGGGATTTCTGTTAGAAAATTTAGTTCTGTTTGCAAGGCAAACGCGAAGTCTCGACTCTGTTTCAAAAAATTGGCTTGAGCGAGGATTTTTAATCTCTGTCCTGTAGATGTCTGTCCGATGGAACTTGGGAACCGAAATTGTCCCTTGGGATTGTTGAGGTAAATTTTGACCCCTTTTTCGTGCGGTGAAAAAGATGCGTTGCAGTGTAAACTGAGAAAAAGCTTTCCTTCGTTTCGGTTAGCAACCTGAATACGTTCAACATGTGTTTTTTTCGTATCCGTCTGACGGGTAAGGTAAACCTGCATTTCCCTCTGTTCACTAAGTTGTTGGATACGCTTTGCAAGCTTGAGAACGACGTCTTTCTCAAGGAGTCCGGTGCTGCCTTCACATCCACGATCATCCGCGCCACCGTGTCCCGGATCAATGATAATCGCCCAATCCTGAGAATTCGTTACCTCCATAGACACTGAAGTTCCCTTAGGTCTCATCTGGAGCCTTCTCAGGCTCGGATTGTAGATAACTTCAACATTATTGAGAATTGGCAGGAGTTGCGTGAAGAAAGCAATAGGCACCATCGGCTGCTGCGCGATGATTATGGGAGGGGTCGGAAGCGTGAGAATCTCACCACCGGGATCAATGCTAACTGTTGTCTTGCCCATCTGCAAGCGGATCTGCTTGCCTTTCGTTCTCAGGGTGAGTCGTTTTCGAGGGTGGTTATACTGATGCGTCATTGCAGGATCAAAGACCTGTTTTACCACATCAACAGAGAGGTAAACCTGCTCATCTTTGAGCTGCGCGGGAGCATCCACAATTGTCTTGCCATCGACACCAATAAAATGGACTTCGGGTTCTTGTGTAAAACCGTTGAGGACAGTAAACCAAGCAAAAACACCTAAGAAAAACGCGTAAACAGCTATAGAGCGTCTGTTTACGCGACTTTCTTGTGAATTCCTTATATAGACGACGTTATTCTTCTGCCTCGTCATCGCTCTGCCTACGAGAAATAACCTCTGGTTCTGTAGGCTCTTCAGTGGCTTCCTCATCACCCTCTTCAATTTCGCCCTCTTCAAGTTCTGCTTCGAGCTCAAGTTGGACACGCGGTTGGCTCACCATCGCAACAATCCGCTCGGGTTCATCAAGGATCTCAACTTCATCACTGAGTTCTAAATCACCGACGTGGATAGTGTCACCGATATCTAACCCACTAACCTCAATAGGAATCTCCGTAGGAAGCTGCATAGGCAAGCAGTGTAGCATTACTTGACGGAGCGGAGCTTCGAGGACTCCACCCTCCTCAATGCCCTGTGGTCTGCCTACCAAAACCACCGGAACAGGTGCGGTTACAGGTTCATCCAGAGAGATCCTGATAAAATCAGCATGGAGGAGTTGTCGCTTCTCTACCGGGTCGCGTTGAATTTCTTTGATAATGACAGTTTCGGTGTTACCGCCACCGATTTCCATATTAATGATAACGTTTTCACCGTACGTGCGTAGGAATTGTTTGAAGATCCGCGCGTTGAGTTGGATCGCTAAGGTATCTTGCGAACGTCCATATAAAACGGCAGGAACTTCACCTTCACGCCGGAGTGCACGCGCGCTCTGTTTTCCAAAAGCGTCGCGTGATTGAGCCTCTAATTTTGCTTGTTGCATTTTTCTTATCCATGCATCGTCACGTAAGATGCGTTCTATAGTCCTATGAACATCGCGCCGGTTCCATGTAAGAAAAGGGCACGATCAAAGATTTGCATTTAAAAAAGAAGCAGGGCGGGTAGGATTCGAACCTACGCATGCAGGTTCCAAAGACCTGTGCCTTACCGCTTGGCCACCGCCCTTCAATTTATCAATATACGTCCACACCAACAGGGCTGGTTACCGTAGGTGTGCAAAAACTGACTCTGTTTTTGAAGTGTGATTCGTTCTGGTGTGCAGCATTCCTATCATACATTATAGCAAACACCGTAGCACCACTCCCTGACATCAACGCGCCATAACATTCAGCCTGCGTAGATAACTCGTTTTTTAGCGCGGCAAGTTGCGGATGCTCGGAAAAGACCGGGACCTCAAGACGATTGTAAAGGTTTTTCCCGATGCCAACGACATCACCCTTCTCTACATAAGTCTTTATAATTATACCTACTCTCCCGCGCTTTGTCAAGGAAAAATTCAAATTCCTAAAAACTGACGCTGTTGAAATCTCAATACCCGGGTTTAAAAGGAGGATGGATACATTAGAAAGTGCGGGAAGGCGCGTGAGTCGATCGCCGATACCCACTCCCAACGCTGCACCACCGTGCAAACAGAACGGAACATCCGCCCCTAATTGTGTCCCAAGGCGCATTAGCATTTCTTGTGTGAAACCGAGTTCAAATAGTTGGTTCATGCCGTAAAGAACGGCAGCAGCGTTCGCGCTCCCGCCTGCGAGCCCCGCTGCAACTGGAATCCGTTTGTAAATGTCAATTGCGATACCGCCGACACCACCGACCTGATCGCTGAGGCATTCTGCCGCACGATATGCCAGATTACGAGAATCGCATGGAACACCCGGATGCTCACAGTGAACCCTTATACCCTTTGCCTTCTGTTTGCGAATGATTACTTCATCATGCAAACCGATTGAATGGAAAATCGTTTCGAGGTTGTGATAGCCGTCCTCGCGCTTGCCTACCACATCCAAGTAAAGATTGATTTTCGCATGGGCGCGAACCCGTATGTCTTGCACCAGTCTTATCCACTACTTCGACAATTCCGACAACGGAATAATCTCGATGTCCTCACCCAAAAACGGTTCAACATCGAACTTGCTATCCTTAATCTCGACATTTAGTTCGGCTTTGGCAATTTTAACAACAACCCGTGTCTGGTCAATCGGACGCTCTATTTCGACCTTGTGAGGTCGGAGAATACCACTCACTTCGCGATAGTCAGAAAAAGCGGCGCGCTGCTGAAGCGTCCCATTTCCATCTCGGATGTGCCATTCTGTAACTCGTGGTTCACCCTCGCGGACAAAGAGCGTGATCGTTTCCACATGTCCGTCTTGGACACCTGGACGAGTGACGACAAATTTCGCCCCAGAAGTCTCAACTGATATGACTTCAGCAGTGCGTCCGTCAAGGAACGGATTGGCAAAAATGGCACTCAACACATCTGACACGCGCAGATCTACACCAAAAATTTCCCGTAAAGCACCGTCGGACAGTGGACCGAGATATGCTTTTTGTTCGTTCAGAAGACGAAGCAGAAACTGGTTCTTGTCCTGATTGGCAATTGCGACACCGCGCGGTTCATTCATCGGTCCCAACGCTTGGATCTGGAGCAATTCGCCGCCATTCTCCGATTTTTTATACCACAACAACTCCCGGAGTTCCTCACTCCGTTCACCCTCTTCAATCGTTACCATCATCCGGGTAATTTTCAAGGAACCGGTCAGATCGTATCTCACTTGCAGTGTGTTGAGGATAGCATCTAATTCAGCGCGGGTCGCAGGCGATAACTGAACCGTCGTACGACCAACACACCCAACAACAACTGCAAGAAAAAGAGAGAATACATAAATATTTATCCCTGCAGCAAAGTCAGTTTTTTGAATACAACTAAAACTTGCCAGCAGAGAACGGCATCGCGTTAGAACCAGGACTGCGGGTCTACCGTATCGCATCTACAAAACTTCCGACATCGACTTCTCAACAATACCGACAGCCTCCTCAACATGACCCGCATTGATATTAAGCGGCGGTAAGAATCGGAGGACATAATCGTTAGTGCATATCGTAACCAAACCGTTTTCAATACACTGTGCAGCGAGTGGTACGGCATCGACTTCCATGACCAAGCCGCGGAGCAAGCCTTTCCCACGCACCTCTTTGATTGGATACTTTTCTTTCAGTTCCATCAGCCCGCCAGCAAGGTAATTCCCCATCTTAACAGCGTTCACGGCAAGATTCTCTTCCAAGATAGTTCTGACGGTTGTAGATGCGGCGGCAGTGACCAACGGATTTCCACCGAATGTCGCAGCGTGGGTGCCGGGGACAAAACTCTCTGCTATGTGTCGTTTTGCTAACATCGCTCCGATCGGGACACCACTACCAAGAGCCTTCGCCATCGTAATCACATCAGGCACAACACCGTAACTTTGATAACCGAAGAAAGTGCCCAATCTCCCCATCGCGGTTTGCACTTCGTCAAAGATGAGTAGCAAATTATGTTCATCACACATTTCCCGCAAACCTTGGAGGTAACCATGGCTCGGAATATTAACGCCGCCTTCGGACTGAATAGGTTCGACTAAAATAGCACAGGTTTTGGAACTGACAGCGGCTTCGGTTGCTTCCAGATCGTCAAAAGGAACATACTTGAAGCCTTCAAGCATGGGTTCAAATCCGACGTGATACTTCGTCTGCGCGGTGGCGGTAATAGTAGCCATTGTCCGTCCATGGAACGAATCCTCCATCGTGATGATTTCATAGGCATCCGTTCTACCGCTGTCTTTGGCGTATTTCCGCGCTAACTTAATGGCGGCTTCATTCGCTTCCGCACCACTATTACAGAAGAAACACTGATCCATATCAGAGTTGTCAATAAGCAGTTTTGCGAGTTCTGCCTGGGGTTGTATATAGTAGAGATTGGAAGTGTGCAGAAGTTTTCCTGCCTGCTCTTGGATTGCGGCGACGACCTTCGGATGGCAATGTCCTAACCCGTTAACAGCGAGACCTCCGAGGAAGTCGAGGTATTTTTTGCCATCGGCATCCCACAAGTAGGGTCCCTCGCCTTTTACGAACGCTAAATTTCTGTCGCCGTAAGTATTGATAATATATTCAGTCGCCATCGCTTTAATTTCAGCTGTTGTCATTCAATTCTCTCCTTTGTTGGTAGGTATGTGTACTTGTCTGGACCGGTGCAGTTGCAAACCGCACCTACTTTGATTGGTGTGGATATTACCAGTTCGTAAAGGCACCATCATCGCGTTGGTAGCCGTGGGGCGGTCCATACTCTTGCGTTGAGACGTTGGTAAGCGCATCTTCGTTGAACTCAATACCGAGCCCTGGACGCTCCGGCGGTAGGAGATACCCAGATTCAAACGGCACCTGCACCGGGAAGACATCGGTGAGTGAAGACATCGGGGCGCGAGGAAGCTCTTGGACCCCAACAAGCGGGGATGCCAAACAGAGTTGTAGACACGCTGCAGCGGACACAGGTCCTAATGGATTATGTGGTGTTATATGGATATAATGTGTTTCACACCATCCAGCGATTTTACGTGCCTCCGTCAGTCCACCAGCAATACACAAATCGACGCGACAGTAGTCCATAAGGTCTTCTTCAACGACCTCTCGGAATGTCCATTTGCTATCAAATTGTTCGCCGACAGCAAGTGGCACAGATGTCTGCTGTCGAAGCCGTCTGAGACTCGCTGGGTTCTCGGCTCGAAGTGGGTCCTCAATGAAAAATGGATTGTACTGTGCGACCTTGTTGCAAAAATCAAGGCTATCCGGTAGATCAAGACGGGTATGCACATCAATCAATATTTCTAAGTCGTCGCCGAATGCATGACGGACAGCTTGCACCTTCTCAAGCGTGTCCCGAACCGCACGTCTGGGTTCAAACGTCCCTCCCCCAGAGTCGTCAACCACGCTCCATCGGACAAACTTCCAACCGGCTTCGTAGGTTTGTCGGCAACTCTCAACGAGTGCTTCAATCGAACCGCCACCGTTATGTGGATAGCAGACGACCTTGTCTCTCGTGCGTCCACCTAAAAGTTCATAGACGGGAACATTGAGTGCTTTTCCTTTGATGTCCCAGAGTGCAATATCCACGGCACTCACTGCAGCAGATTGAACAACACCACCGGGAAAAAAGCCACCACGGAACATTACTTGCCAGTGATGTTCAATTCGGAACGGATCTGCACCAATAAGAAACGGTTCAAATGAGCGGATGACTTCGGCTAAGGCGAGCGAACGACGGCGTAGACCACCCTCACCGACACCGTAAATACCAGCATCGGTTTCGACTTTCACAAAGAAATGACCGTCTGCTGAAACAAAAGACTTTATATTCGTAATTTTCATATTTTTAATTATTGTCCTCGTTATGATCTGACCGTTGGATAGTCGCTGGATAACGTGAGGTACAGACGAGATTGGAACCTCACCAGCGATAAATAACTACACGGCATCCAAGATTGGTGTATTGTCCTGACAATGGACCGGACGGAAGAGCGTCTGACGCTTAAACGGCATCTCTTCAACGTGTTTAGGATGCGGTTCCCACTTATGCCACTTGTTTCCGACTGTATTATAGCAGTGGAAAAGCGCGACCCGATCAATTTCTGCATCCGTCCACTTCGCACCGGTATGCGTGATTGCTTCTGTGAAAATAAGTACGGAGCCTGCAGGACAAGTGTAATCCTCCCACAACGGCGAATTGCGATCCTCCGTTGATTTCGGGGCAGGGAAAGCTCCTTTATGGCTGCCCGTAAGGAACATCGTTCCACCACCGCCCTTCTCAACAGGATTAAGTTCCCAAACGACACGCGTCAATCCGCTGTGTGCTTGGTCGTGGTGGAGATGATACGTATGCGAGTTGCCCGGGAAGTTAAGCATTCCGCGCCCGCCATGCGGACGGAAGTTGTCATGTCCGTTCGGACGAATGGTTAGGAACGTTCCTTCTAATCGGAAACCGTAGCAATTTTCATTAGCATACCCCGACGTCAGAAATTCGTTCATAAATCCGAGCACAACCGGATGATCGGTCAGCACCTCAAGAGGACCACCGATAGAAGAGCGATGGTGTTCAGGGATTGATTCAGGGTCCTGTTTGAGTTGATAACAGAATTCGCGCATCTCTTTAGCCTCTGTTTCGCTGAGGACACCTGGAAACAGGAGCCACCCGCGGGTATCAAAGAGAAAACGTTGTTCTTCTGTAAGTGGGATTGGCGGTAGATTGTCAGCATTTGTCGCAGGATTCGGCATAGTTTTCTTCCTCATGGAAACACTGTCAGTTATCGGTTGTCAGTTAAAAGAGATCTCTGATGCTTCAAAACCTTCTTTAACTGACAATTGAGTACTGACAACTAATAACTATTCATATAAGCGTTCGTCTTCAAGGGATAGCCAAGTGCCATAATCGCGAGGCATCTCTTTTACTGCGCCTAAACCAGCCTCAGCGCGCCACTGCAATAGCGGGTGTTCCCGATTCTTCTGGGGCAACGCTACACGCCTACCATAGATAGCAGACTCAAAGATTCCCATCAGAATCTCAATGACATGGCGACCCACTTCGCCGTTAGATTCGTGCTCTCGGTCTTCGTCTAATGCGTTCACATATTCGTCAACGAAGCAGTAATCGTCGGCATTGGCACCCTTGTCCGGGTCAAAATGGTCTGGATAGATAGAGGCGAGTGTCTGCCACTGGTCGTGTGTACCATCAGGGACAAAATGCGGTGTAGGTAGCCACCACGAACCTTTCAACTCCGACCAGAAAAGTCTACCTTCAGTACCATAGAGTTCCATGACGTATGCATCGGTGTCAACCTTCGGGAACCTGTGTTGAATGAGGGTGCCGGTGACATTTCCGTCGAATTGCAGCGTCGCCGTAGCATATTCGCCTACGACTGTCCCCATACCAGCCGGTGAAGGGAGTACATCGTCGTGTCCGATGGCGCGCCCACCGGTCGTCGCCTGTGTCATGACGCTTCGGCATTTCCCACCAAAACGGAGCATATTGTTAACGACATGCGTTCCGATGTTCATCAACCCGTAACCGGCGTAGTAACCCTTTCCACTCGCATAAATGTAGCGGATATCACCGATCTTTCCTTCATCCAAGGCTTTTGCGACCGCCTGCATCGATGGACTGGTGCGCCGCTGATGATGCACGGCAACGCGAGCGTTCTTTTCTTTCGCCTTCGCCAGCACCTCATCTGCCTGAACGAGATCAATGCAGAGTGGTTTCTCTACCTCAATATTTACACCGTGTTCAAGGACACGCATACAAAGCGGATAGTGTGCCTCTGTCGCTGTTGGGATCGCTACAATATCAGGATCTGTCTGCCGAATCATCTCGTCTAAATCAGTGAAATGCGATGACGCTGGAACGTCCACGATGTCGCCGAGGGTCTCTAACCGCTCTTGGACGAGGTCGCAAAGTGCAACGATTTCGGTACGTGGGTGTGCGTGATACGCTCTTGCTGCTGAGGTGCCTCGACTCCGGCATCCTAATATGGCAACGCGATAAGTTTTCATAATATGTGTGTAATCTGGGGAAACCCTCAAACTCCATTTCTTTTACAGAGTCAATTTGCTTAATCTTAATGAATTTGGGATTTGGTGTCAAGTGCTTTGTCGGATAAGAAGTGCCATTCAGTTTTTCATGCTTTGATCTGATTTTCACCCCGAGCCCGGTAGGTGCGGTTTCCTAACCGCACTGGATCGTCGTGAGCAGTTTCATATCTTAACGTAAGTGCGATAATAAAAATGCGAAGATAATATAGGTTGGGTTGAGCCGTAAAGACCAAGGATCCGCCATTTTATGGTAAACCAGAAAAATAGAGAGACATATTTGTAGCATAGACTGTGAGTCTGTGCAAGTTCCAAGGACCTTGATGGACATGAAGAATCGTCTGAAAATCCTAAAAATCCAGAAAATCCTGATTTGCGGCGTACTCGACCAAATGCGACGTGCATTCAGACAACCACCCATAACCCACAATCCTCTTAAAATCCGCGTTCATCCGATCAATCCGATCAATCCGAGATTCAGACAATAAAAAAATATCCCCCTGCATCAAATCGACATCACATCCGCATCAAATCGACATCACATTACACAAATCATAGTTGATTCCATACAAAATACACACTATAATTAATCACAGCGTATCATTCAATACGCTATGTAGAATGCAACGCCCAATAACGGACCAAACGAGTTTGAACTCTTAGAGGTGCGGGAGGTACTCGGTGAAGCGACGACCGAGAACCCACTTTACACCGCATAACACGTCGCTCGAACACTCAGTAATCCGAGTCCGTGGGCAGTCTCTTTGGCAGTCGCGATCCCAAACAGAGACAGGAGAACATCAACACGGAAAATATCGCGTAAATCCTCACAGAGTCGTGGGCGGAGTGCCTGACAGCAACAGCATCACAGTCCTCCGGACCCTAACAGGTTTCATTCCACGTAAAAAAGGCTGTTTAAAATCTCAAGAAGTCGTGGGGTTTCCAACTTTCGCAGGACAGCAGAACCCGTGCTACAATCACGCCAAGGTTCTGCACCCCCCAGTTCGTAAAGCTGGCACTCGTAAAGTCGTTATGTGGGCTTTGCATTCCGTATATTTTCACATCCCGTTACCCGTGCGCCAACACGTCGCGCCAACGGGCTATTCATATAAAGACGTAGCTTGCGTTGAAACCCAACTTTCTTTCTGACAGCCGACAGCCGACAGCTGACAGCTAAGTAAAATCCGCGATTCAGACCATAATCCTGAAAATCCTCAAAATCCTCAAAATCCTGATTCAGACCATAATCCTGAAAATCCTCAAAATCCTCAAAATCCTGATTCAGAAAATCCTGATTCAGACAACCCATCCTGCAAATCCTAAAAATCCCGCAAATCCTGATTCAGACAGACAACAGCACTTTCAGCAATTATAAGAACACTTTGAGTGTCACTTTCAGCACTTTGACTGACACTTTCACTGTCACTTTCACTGTCACTTTCAACAGCACTTTGACTGTCACAGTGCGGTGCATTTTCACCGAAAATTCGGGAATCCCATCCACAAAATTTCACAGTACCCTTCACAACAACTTTTCCCTAAACCCCCAAAAACTCAGTCACCATATAGATTCGTAGCCACTGCCCCAATTTACCACTGCCCCATTTTACTGTGAAAAACTGTGAAATTAGATAACTACTGAGTCATCTGCAATCACCCACCCAAATCCACTAACTGACAACTGATAACTGACAAAGCGTTTTACCATCTATGGAAACACCTGTCAGACTCCCTTCACAAGGACGGAAACTCTCAAATCCTAATGCTGCCCAATGCGTCAACTTTTCCTTCAATGCCTCAGCATCTAAGACCTCAATACATTATTGAAAATTGTTGATAATTCTTTAAAGTAAACAACCCGCGCGGGATGCGCGGGTTGATAATTAATTACTCAGGGAGCGTATCTACTTCTATTGGTGTAACATTTGGATGAAGGCTTCAATGCTTTGTACCCTTGCAGCAGCGAGATGCAATTCCTCAAGCCGCTGCAAATCGCTGATGTTCTGAATCTCAGGTGTTACCGCATTCACAACATCCGCCGAGAATTTCGTCTTGAGCACTACCGAAATGTGTTTAATTGTATTCTCTCTGATAATTTTTTCGCGTTGGCGTTGGTAGCCTTTAGATTCTCGCATAAGTTCCTCCGGTATAAGTCGTTCAAACAGCGTAGCATCAGTTACTACACTGCCAAAGAGATAGATTCCATAAAGTAAATCCGCTTGTGTTACCTGATCGACAGGTGCGGAACGCGTTGCGTCAACACATGCTTGAACCCAACGTTCAAGGTCCATTCCTGCTGGCGGTTTCATCAACGGTGTAAACGGCAGTATGCCCGGTGTCTGCATCTCTAAAACCGATTGACCGTCTATCTCAATGAGCCGTATTATCTTATAGCGGAGCGTGTATTCATAACCATTCCAACTATATTCATATCGACCCGCATCATTTCTGCCAGCAGTCGGATGAAAATAGATAACGTTAGAGTAGACAGGTATCTGGTGTTCACCGATGAGATGTCCTTGATAAGCTGCGTTTCGTGCCCACATCGGTTTACGGGTGCTATCGCGGAGTTGCAATTCAATATGCAATATCGCCTCGCGATTGTTAATGCGGACGCGCTTTGTGCTATCGGTGCGTTGTGCAATAACGATTTGTTGTTCAGTGTCAAGGTCTTCAAGGACTTCAACATTGTCTACGTCGAGTACAAACCGTGAGATGTCGGTGGCATGATCCCTGAGTAGATCTTTCGCCATATTATCGTAGTGTTGCGCCATAGATGCAGTATAGTATATCGCAAAGCAGTGAAAAACATCAAGCAGATTTGAAACAGGGCATTCAGTTTTCCACTAATATATCCCATGGATTTACAAGTAGCAATTTGGGTTATATTAGTGGTCGGTAGTCGGTAGTTGGTAAAGTGATTGTATCACTCTAAGGTACGGAGAAAAGAAAAGGCGAGGTGTTCTGCTTGGGTATTTCCTCAGGAAACCTCGCCAGTGGAAGTGTATACAACGGCTATTCTGCTAACGCAATCGCGCCGCAACCAACGCGGGCACCTGCATTCCCTGAGGGTTGAGAGGTGAAATCATCTGCGCCAGCATGAACGATGATGCCTCCGCCGACAACATCTATGTCAGAACCGGTGCCTATTTCCCAAAGATCCGTCGTCAATTCAAAAACGCCTGTGCCATCTTCCCCGACAGTGATATTGCCGAGATCTCCAAGGTGAAATTCACCTTCTCCCCATTTTCCGTGTGCGACATCGGTCGGATTCCAGTGACCGCCCGCGGATTTACCATCGGGTGAACTGCAATCACCGCTTTCGTGGATATGCACAGCGTGGATACCCGGAGTTGCGCCTTGGATCTCAATCGTTAGCGTGATTTGGTCGCCATTTTGTGTGAAAATCGCCATCCCAGTCACACTGCTGTCACTCGCAGGAGCAATTGTGGCAATCGCTTGTTTGGCTGATGGTGTTAAAATAACATCCGCCTGCTGCCGCATTCTATCGCAACCCACTAAAGTGAGAGAAAATCCCATCAGTAGGAGCAGTGAGACACTTATACCAAAGGTAATCAAATAATTTTTCATATTTAGATCCTCTATTAAAATGTGTTAATCTATGGTAGATTACAGGGTTACTTAGACTTATCGACAGGCGTGGTTGGAAACCGCGCCTACCAATCTCAAAGGAAAAACAGGTGCTGTTACAAACCGCACCTACCAAAGTAGTGATGGTCTACGGCCTGCCTTCCTCAATACGAATGAGTTGATTGGGTTGGACATTCTGGCGTGTGCTAACAGCACCACTGGGCCAGAGGACTTCGATCGTTTCAATAGTGGTGTCAGCATCTATGCCGAAGATAGCAGTGAGTTCGCTCTGTGAGCAGTAACTGGAACCGCTCTTGACTGTTCGTGTCTGTGTTCCGAGAGTGGAGGTTACACGGACTTCGGCACCAATGCCGTCGCGGTTGCTCGTTTGTCCCACGAGTTGTATTTTGATCCAAGAATTATCGTTGCCACCATCGTTCCGAAAGAGATACGCTGGCCCGTTAGAGGTGGTGACAAGCAGGTCCCAATCGCCGTCATTGTCGATATCACCATAGGCTCCACCTCTCCCAACCATCGGTGTTGCTAAATCTGTACCTACTTTATGGACGACCTCAGTAAATGTGCCTTGGGCATCGTTATGAAACAGATGTGGGAGTTGGGCATAGGTGACTTGACTCTGGATGGCGTTGATGTCGGTCTCAACATGCCCATTGGCAGTGAAGATGTCAAGGTTGCCATCAAGGTCAAAGTCGAAGAAAAAACAGGCAAAGGTGAGCGTCAATAAAGTTGCGTTCCCAATGTGCGCGGCGGGGGCATCGTCAATGAAAAAGTCGCCTTCGTTGTGATAGAGGTTGAGCATCTCGTTGGAGAAGTTGCCGATGACGAGACTCTCTCTACCAGTGCGATCATAGTCTGCGGCATCAATCCCCATTGCACCGGTTGCGACACCGCTCTCGTTATAGGCAATTCCGGCGAGCATCCCGGCTTCGATGAACGTGCCGTCGCCGTTGTTCTGATAGAGTTTATTGGGTTGTGTATCGTTTGCCTCAAAAATGTCAGGCAAGCCGTCGGCATTGTAGTCGAAAATGCAAACACCGAGTGATTTACTGGTGTCGTCCTCAATACGTGCGATACGAGAAACATCAGCAAATGTGCCGTCGCCGCGGTTTCTAAAGAGTTTGCTGGACTGACCCGTGTAGGATTCAGGGGTGCAGTAGGATTTATTTGCGCCGTCGAGGGTACAGTACAGGTCGTTCTCGATCGTCCATTCGACATAGTTCGCTACGTAAATGTCAAGATGTCCATCCTTGTTGTAATCGAACCATGCGCAACTCGTGCCAAAGCCTGGGTTATGGATACCAGCGACTTCTGTGACATCAACGAAGGTGCCATCTCCACGGTTTTGGAAGAGCCGATCCGTTTCAAGGGCACTGATATAGATATCTGAATCACCGTCGTTGTCGTAATCGGCAACAGCAACACCCATGCCGTAGAGTGGTGTGGCAAGTCCTGCAGCTTCAGTATCATCGGTGAAGGTACCGTCCCGGTTGTTGCGGTAGAGTGCCATCGTTTGCCGCTTCTGGGTGGGTTCGCCTTCCCAATCCTTCCCATTGACGAGGAGGATGTCCTGCCAACCGTCGCCATCGTAGTCAATGAAAGCACATCCTGATCCCATCGTTTCGGGGAGATATTTTTCGCCGAATGCACCTGTGTTATGAATAAAGCCGATGCCTGCTGCATGCGTGATGTCGGTAAACTGTGGCAAGCTTTGTGCAGCGGCGTTTATAGAAAAGAACAGAAAAGAACAGAGTATTAATATACAAGAAACGAGGTTGGAAACCTCGCCAACGCAATGCGGTGTGTGAGAGGCAAAGTTAGAAACCTTTTTACGGAGGGACAGTGTTTGTTTCATGTTTAGACGGAAATCCACCGATCCTCCTTCCACGAGGTTTGGATAGCGATCTGGACATCGGCAACCGCAGCGGCTGCTCGGAAACTTGGATTTGCCTGTTCTCCTGCGTGGATGGCTTGTAAGAACTGATACGCTTCGATCGTCTTCAGATCGTCGTAGCCTAATCCGACACCAGGACCGGGGTTGAAATCGCTGTGGAACGGATGGTTAGGACCACTTAATATGCGCGTGTATCCATCAGGAAAACCATCTTCGGCAGGGAGATATACTTCCAGCTCGTTCATCTGCTCGAAGTTCCAACGTAAAGCTCCATCTGTGCCGTGCACTTCAAATGCCATTTCACACTTCGGTCCGTTAATAACTCTACACGCTTCAAGTGTCCCGCGAACACCATTTTCAAACCTAACTAATGCTCCGACGTAGTCTTCGTTCGTAACCGCTTCCATCTTGCCATCTGCCCCAAGCGTGAAGTGTGTGCCAGTGCCTACTGTCGCTACAGGACGCTGCGAAATAAATGTCTCCTGTTGTGAGACGACACTATCAATACCGCCGACAATGAAATGCGCCATGTCGATGACGTGGGAGAGCAGGTCGCCGAGTGAGCCGAGTCCGGCGATCTCTTTTTGAAAGCGCCATGAAAGCACAGCGCGGGGATTTGCCGCGTAGCCAGCAAAAAACCTACCGCGATAGTGGGTCAATGTGCCGAGTTTTCCTTCTGATATTAACTGGTGTGCGTATTGGACGACGGGTGCCCATCTGTAGTTATAACCGACACAGGTCAGGACCCCTGCCCGCTGTGCAGCAGCGTAGATCGCCTTGGTTTCAGATGGACTACATCCGACAGGTTTTTCACAGAAGACATGTTTTCCAGCGGCTGTCGCTGCCTCGACGATTTCAAGGTGCATGTTGTTTGGTGCAGCGATGTTGACTACCTGTACGTCATCGTCTTCTACGACGTTTTGAAAATCGGTCGTTGTGTGTTCAAATCCGAAACGTGTTTTCGCCTCAGTTGTGCGTTCGATAACACCATCTGCACAGATAACGAGTTTGGGCTGAAGGGGACTGTCGTGAAACCGGTCTATGATCTGGCGATATGCGCGGGAGTGCGTCATACCCATCCATCCCATACCGATAATCCCGATGCCTATTGTATGTTTTTCCATTCTTTCAAACGTATACTATAAACATGCGATTTTTATATAATTTTATGTGTTCAACCTAAACTATCTGGGTTGGACTCCGCCACCGTCCTTTAGGTTTCCCCATGTAGTTGCGAGTTTGGCGAACAGGGTAACGGGACGAGATTTCCCGGGACCACCATCAGGAATATTCACACCTGTGATTTCGACATCATCAAAACGGGCGCGTCCATTTACAACAAAAAGACCTGCTTTTCCAAATTTTAGTGGACTCCGGTCAATTGCGGTAAGCACTTCGTCATCCACTTGAAATTCAAGGGTGCGGCGTGAAACAGAGGCAGTGAGTTTATACCATCTATCCGCCTCTGGGACGAAATTAATCTCTCCTAACTTCACACTTCGAGCTGGAGGTGGCGGTAATTTCTTAATTGAGATGAAACCAAATTCTTTCCAATCCGAAAGAATCTGAAAAAAATAGAAAGAACTCTCCTTTTCGTTATAATGCAGTACAAGCCCCAAATTGGCAAATTGTTCCTTAACTTCCACCAGTTTCGCGCGACAGGACATAGCATAATTTTCCCAATCAACATCACCGGTTACCCAAGTGCTCTGTATGTTACGTTCAGCCGTTTCACAGACAGCTTCACCGGAATCAATCCACCATTCTCCTGTCTCAACCCCACCGAAGGTTTCCCATTCTTGAGTGTTGTCGTCCTCAAAACTATCCTCCCACTTACCTGCAAAAGCGAGTGGGCTCAAAACAATGCTGCAAACAACAAACCCGAAAACGAGACATTTTTTCTTAGTCATGGCTTTCTCCTATGTGAGGAAAGAGTATCTCGTCTCTGTTATTAGTCTAATTTTTTTTCAATCTTCCCCACGTAGTTGTGAGTTTAGTTTGCGGCTCGACGGGACGTGGTTTTCCAGGTCCGCCATTTTTGACGTTTGTACCTGTGATTTCGACATCATCAAAATGTGCCCGACCATCCGCGACAACAAGCCCGGCTTGTCCACCTTTTAAGGGATCATCGTCAATGGCAGTAAACACCTCGTCATCAATTTTAAACTCAATGGTGCCATCTTCGTGAATAGTAGCAGTTAGGTCATACCACCTATCAATTTCGGCATCAAACGCGTAGGTGACGGGAAACCAATTATCTCGAAGTGCCTTTATAAGCCGGACGGTACCGAAAACGTAGTCTATAAAAAAGAGGTAGCGACTATCCTCCTCACCTCTATCGTGGAGCGTCAGTCCAATGCTTGGAGGTTCGTTCTTGTCCTTTACCAATTTCGCGCGACAAGAGAGGGAGTAGTTCTTCCATGTGAGTTCGCCTGTGATCCAGAGACTCATAAAGCCAGGCAGGAAAATTTCGCCAACGGCTTCTCCATCATCAATCCACCACTTTTCAACCTGTCGGTCGAGATTGAAAATTTTCCATTCACGGGTGTCTTTGTCTTCAAAATCGTCGCGCCATGTGCCTGCAAGTGCGGGTTGCCACGTTTGGACTGAAAGGCAGGCAATTATGATGAATCCGATGAGTGGTATTAATTTTTTCATTTTTTTCTCCTTATGATTTGGTAATTATGCACTCTCCATCTGTATTTGCATAGGGACATGAACAACAATGATTAAGGTTTTTCACACATATCCCGCGCTGAAGTTCCAAGATTTTTTCCTTCCACCGCTCCTGAACCTCCTGCAATTGTGCTGTACTGAAGTGCATCTGTTCCCACTGACCGTGTTGCGTAAAAAAGAGATTAATTGTCACAGTCGATTGGCTTGGATAACGTCGATGTAGAAGTAGGCTATAAAGTTCCAATTCTGGGAGACAGGTGTCTAAATCTTGAATACCATCGGTTTTGTAATTGATTACCTGCCAGTCCCCTGTTTCATCTTTAAAGAGTCTGTCGAACCTACCATCAATGATGTGCCCTTCAATATCTGCATGAATTTGCTGGTTGACCTTAACTTCAGATGCATCAAAAGCAGTTTCTCCGAGTGCAGAATTAAGAAAATTATCAACGTGCTTGCGAAATGTTGTTTCGGATTCGCTGGCTATCTCAGGGTAGCGTTCAAATACCTGTTCAATTAACGTATCAAGATTTTCCGCATCTGATGGCTGTCTTATTCGGGCGAGCATGTAGCAGATAGCTGCATTCATCTCATTTACATTTGATTCCACTTCTGCTTGACCATTCATCGGAATTTGTAATACATTCTCCAATTGATACCGCAAGGGACACCGTCCATAGTTCGCGAGTTCAGAGATGAAGAAGGCTGCAGGACTTTTGCTCGGTTCGAGTGCTGATGGCATAAACTCCGGAAACTTGACGGGTGTTGTTTCATCGGAAGTCTTGTCCGCAGAAATAACGCTGTCAAATTGTCGGTTGTTATCAGAAAACACTTCCAGTTTGAAAGGTAAGTTCCGAGAATTGGCTTCGTCACCAATATGGAGATGTTCATGAAGCCATTCAAGCATTTGTCGCGGTTTGCCTCTGTCTGAGAGCGTTCCTGATAAAATGAGTCGATCGCGGGCACGTGTCGTGCCGACATAAAACAGCCGCTTCTTCTCAGCATCTTCTTTTTCTCTTGATCGATCTTTCATGTGAGAAACAATGCGCGGTTCGGTTTTCCTATAATCCTTTTCTGGATTAAGGGGGCTAAAACCGATACCGAGTGCTTCATCAACGAAAGGCTCTCTACTGCTTTGACCACCACGGTCAAGACATGGGAGAATCACGACAGGGAATTGAAGTCCCTTAGCGGCGTGGATTGTCATAATTTGGACCGCGCCGCTGCCTGTACCTGCCTCAACAGGTGCTTGTCCCTCTCGCGGTTCCTCCGTAATTAAGATGTCCAGAAACTCAATGAAATCTGGAAGAATTTGTCTGTTTTCATCTCCATCAAAGTTTCTCGCGAGTTCCAAGAGCTTTTGGTAGTTCGCCCACCGTTGCTGTCCTTGTTTCCCAGTTTTCAAGGTTCCAATCATTCCTGTTTCATTAACGATGGTTAGGATAAGTCGGTTTACAGACATACGATGTGCAATTCGGATGTGCTTTTTTAGAACATCTATTGCGTTTTTGAGATTATCAGAAGGGATACGGTAACTCTGCGTTTTTTCCCAGAAATCTGTCTCTTCTTGCAATGAAATTTCATACAATTCAGTATCAGATACACCGAAAGCAGGACCGCGGAGGACTCCGACGAGAGCAGTGTGGTTTTTTTCAGGAGCGTCAAGAAAGTTAAGATAGTTCCAGATATCGTAGATTTCCTGCCTTTGATAAAAACCGATTCCACCTGTCGTGAGGTAAGGAATGCCTGCTTCAAGTAGGGCATGTTCAATATCTGGAAGGTGCCTTCTGCTCCGGATAAGTATGGCAATGTCATCGTACGCAATCGAATGTTTCAATTCAGTTCCATCTTCGTCACGTCCCGCCCTATTCTCTCCTTCCACCCTCATATTTTTGATATGCTGCGCGATAAGTGCGTATTCGTTTGCTGTCTCGTCGCCCGGTCTCCCAAGGAGAATCTGAACATTACCTTTTATATCCGCCTTGCGCGCTTTAATGAGAGATTCATACGGCACCTCGAACTCACTTTCACTTCCGTCCCCCATCAAGTGATCGAAGAAATAATTAACAAATTCAATAACACTATACAGAGAACGGAAATTCTCTTTGAGGGAGATAGCTTCACCGTTTCCATTAGTGATTTTTTTCTCTGCTTTCTTAAACACACGAACATCCGAACCACGGAACCCGTAGATACTCTGTTTCGGATCACCAACGATGAAAAGATTAGCGTCTTTTAGGTCGTTTGTAAGCAGCATTATTAATTCGTGCTGTAATTCGTTTGTGTCCTGATATTCATCTACCATGTAGTATTCATACCGGTCAACCAGCTGTTGTCGGATCTCTTCGTTGCTTCGAAGCAGGTCGCGAGTTTTCAGCTGCAGGTCGCTGAAGTCGAGTGTGCTTTGTGAAAGTTTGGCAGTTTGGTAATCGTTGGAGATTTTACGGTAGAGTGTGAGCAGATCACGGGTTGTGCTAAACAGAAAATGATCATCGGTTTGGCCGTCGGCTTCAACAACAGGAGCAGTTTTAATCTTTTCCGCAGCCGATACCAGAAAGTCAATCTCTGGGTCAATGTCCGTTGTTTTAACGCCTCTACCGAGCAAATCATTTTTGGCGATGCCACCGGATTTCGTTGTAATTAGATCGGCAATTCTTTTAAGCAGATTCAGCACTTCAGGTAAGTCTGGATTTTTCTCAGGTAATGCTTCTAATTTTCGGATCAAAGGTGTCACCGACGTGATATTCTTTCCCTTTGCAAGCCCCAAAACGGTATTTAAGCATCCGATAAATTTGGTAACATCGTTTTCTGACATCGATTCTGAGCGAATAATTTGTTCCCAAGCATTTGGCAGTTGTGCATGGCATTGATTGTCATAAACATTTTTAATAAGGTGCCCAATTACATCGCGCCGATTTATCATAGTGGAAAAAAGTTCTTCCAGCTTCTGTCGTCCTCCATAGCGTCTTAGCAAACGCGTGAGTTCACCACGGTATTCATGCGCTTGGTTTGTTGCGATGTCCTTGAGGGTTTCCCCAAGGATTCGCTGTAGCAAAAGTTTCTGATCAATACCTTGTAAGACGCTGAAGTTGGCTGGCACACCGGCTTGGAAGGGGAATTCTCTTAGGATCCGTGAACAGAAAGCGTGGATAGTTGAGATGGGTGCAGTGTTCATCTGCTCAAGGAACTTTTCACGATCATCAATGTCTTTTTCAGTGTTGAGTTTTTCGACAACACGTTCTCTCATCTCGGCAGAGGCTTTTTCAGTGAAGGTGATAGCAACAATTTTTTGCGGTTTCACTTTCTTGCTTCGTAAAATCTTGAGATAACGTTCAACCAACACGGTAGTCTTACCGGATCCGGCACCAGCGGTTACGCAGATGTGTTTTTCTATGTTAAGTGCATCTTGTTGACTCGGTGTTAACCTCATTTTTTAATAATATCCCTGCAATGTAGTTGACGGTACGATAGAGCGTACTTACTACTTTTTTTCGGTGGACAGCACAACGGAGCGTGCCTACTACTTTTAATTCGGTAGTGGAATGACAGCGTCCGCTGATATTGCGAGTTGGACAGTGTCTCCCGGTCTTTTTGCTTCGGTGCCGGGATTATAGTGAACGGCTTTAAGGGGGATCTCTGCAGCCATTAATTGGTATTCTTCCACCCGCCCCAAATAGTTGACCGCTGTAACCTGAGCGTTTATTCGGTTTCCAGCAGAGCTACTGCCATTCTGACCGTTATCAATAATGAGTGCCTCCGGTCGGATCGAACACTGCACCGGTGCTCCCTGCGTTAGTTCGTGATACACGGCTTCTGAGTGGAGTGTTCCGATGGGTGTCTCTATCGCAGCAGCACCGTTTGAGGCTTGTTGGACCTTACCTGAGATAAAATTGGTCTCACCGATGAAACTCGCCACAAAGACGTTTTTAGGGAACTGATACACCTCACGCGGCGTGCCGACCTGAACGATAACTCCGTCCAGCATAACTGCCATCCGGTGCGCCATGGAGAGCGCATCAACCTGGTCGTGTGTGACATAAAAGGTTGTGATATTGGTGCGATCGTGGATCTGCTTTATTTCGTCTCGCATCTGTTGTCGGAGCGCTGCATCAAGGTTGCTGATTGGTTCGTCAAGGAGCAGAACGCTCGGTTCAATGACAAGTGCCCGGGCAAGTGCTATACGCTGCTGTTGTCCACCAGAAAGTGTATTGACGGCGCGATCGTGATAGCCCTCCATTTGCACTATCTCCAATGCGCGCTTAACCTTTTCCTGCCGTTCCGATTTTTCAAACTTGCGAAGCGTCAATCCATATTCAATATTTTCGGCGACAGACATGTGGGGCCATAGAGCATAGTTTTGGAAGACCATCCCTGTATTGCGCTGATGCGGTGGGACATTATTCATGACAGTGTCGTCAAATCGTAATTCACCGGTATCGGGTTTATAGAAACCAGCGAGGATACGGAGAAAGGTTGATTTACCACAACCAGAGGGACCGAGGAGAAAGAAAAACTCGCCCTCCTCAATTTTTAGGCTCACATCATTGACAGCGAGCGTTGTATCGAATGCTTTTGTGACATGGGTTAATTCAACTGCAACTGCCATTTTTTATCCTTGTGCCAATCAAGAAATAGGGTAAGATTGCGATTTTTTACGGATTTTCGCTTAGGGTACATCCTTTACACAACGAAATCCGATCGTACTGCCAGATGAAAGGTGATACCATCGGTCTGCAACTCGGAGATCTTCGGGACTACCACCCCATCCACCGCCTCGTAGGATACGGAAATTTTCGTTATCGGGTGCCTGTTCTCTACCGAAGCGTGGATTATTTTCTGGACTCACACTATAGAATTCGCTGCTATATTCGTCAAAACACCATTCCCAGACATTCCCTGCCATATCGTATAGATTATAACCATTGGGTGGAAAGCTGCCAACTGGAGCTGTCCATTTCCATCTGTCTGCTCCACTTGTGCTCGCCAAATTAGCATCTGTATATGTTATTATATCACCATGTGGGTATCGTTTACCAGTCAGACCGCCACGCGCAGCATATTCCCATTCTGCCTCAGTAGGTAACCGTTTGTTTGCCCACGCTGCATAGGCTGCAGCATCGCGCCAGTTAACGCGGACAACAGGGGTATCAGGCACATTAAACCGGGGATTGTGCGACAACGGTGGCTGCGAGTAACCCGTGCTTTCAACGAACTTTTGATAGCGAGCATTGGTTACCTCATACACGTCCATGTAAAATGCTTTGAGCGTAACCGTATGCACGGGTTGTTCGTCGCTATCGCCGATAGTGGAACCCATCTGAAACGTACCCGCAGGGATTAATATCATCGCGGCACTATCGATTTCAGAGACTATTTCCGTGGGCGGTTCAGCTGTAGACGCCGTGTCCCGCATACACGCACAAATACCGATACTGAAGAAGTAGATTAGACACAAACCCGCTGCAGGACACAATTTGTCTGTTTTCCATATCGGCCTCATAGCATTTTTGCGACCTCTGTAGCGGTTTCGACAATCCAAACTTGTTCTCTCTCATAAACTGTGCGTAGATCCAGCCAAAAGAGATCGTTTTTAATTCTACCGATAATAGGGACTGCAGTGCTTCGGAAATGTGCAGCGAGCATTTCGGCGGAAATATCTGAAGGTTCGAGAACAAGTGCGACACTCGGCAAAGTCTCAACGGGAAGTGCCCCACTTCCAATCTGTCCGTAGGTCTCCAACACCTGAATGTTCACCTTTTTCCCGAAGAGGTCTTGTAGTTGTGACTTAAGTTCTGCCGCAAGGGTTCGGAGTGTCTCCATTGTGCGCGTGTAGCGATTGAGCATCGGAAATTGTTCAGCTATAGTAGCACCAGCAATGAGATAATGTTGCAACGTGGCTGACAAGCCAGCGATGATGAGTTTATCGACTCTGAGTGCGCGCATCATCGGGTTTTTACGCATCTTCTCAATCCATTCCGACTTACCGACGATAATTCCCGCCTGCGGTCCACCGAGGAGTTTGTCCCCGCTAAAAGTGACTACATCAACCCCACTGGCGATGCGCTCCCCGACGAGTGGCTCATGTGGCAGCCCGTAGGTTGTCATATCAATAAGTGCGCCACTGCCGAGGTCTTCCATTGTAGGGATGCCGCGCTGCGCGCCGAGTTCTGTTAACTCTTCCATCGGAGGCGTTGAGGTGAAACCGAGAATCTTGTAGTTGCTGGGATGTACCTTGAGCAACAGTCCTGTGTTCTCGTTAATAGCTTCAGCGTAATCGCGGAGATGCGTGCGGTTGGTGGTACCGACTTCGCGAAGGATTGCACCACTTGCTGCCATCACGTCGGGGACGCGGAATGCCCCACCGATCTCAATTAATTCGCCTCGTGAAACGATAACCTCTTTGCCGCGTGCTATTGTCTGGAGTGCAAGCAAGACTGCAGCGGCGTTGTTATTGACGACCGTAGATGCCTCGCAGCCTGTCAACTGCTGCAAAAGCGGTTCGGTAATTCTATCCCGATGTCCCCTTTCGCCTGTCGAGAGATCGTATTCGAGGTTGACGTAGTTTTGCGCCGCTTGCTGGATCGATTCACAGGCAGCGGTGCTTAACAACGATCTGCCCAAGTTAGTGTGCGTAACCGTGCCTGTCGCATTGACAACGGGACGCATGCGTGCCCCTACCTTTTCTATAATTTTCTGGAGCGTCCGTTCGGCGTATTCTGTGTATTCTGGTAGTTGTGTGAGGCTTCCACTCAGAACATCGCTTCGGACGTCAGCAACGACAGCACGCAGTGCCTCCGTCACGAGTGGACGTGCGTAGGTAGCTTGTAAGTCAAGCATCTCCTGCGTGTTCAGGAGATTTTCAATGGCGGGCAATTGCCGTAGGAGGTTTTGTGTATTAACAGTCGTCAAAATGGTTTCCGAAGCACAGATCTTTTAGGAACATGGCGTTTTTAATACGATAGCATATTGCAGATGGATTGTCAAATTCTATTGAAATATTTGTGTATCGTTTTCAAAGTTGAAGATCCCAAATAATTTGGCTTCTGCCATTTTTTATTACGCTGGTATTCAGTCCCATTTGGTGGGTTAGACGCAGCCTTAACAGAAGCTGAAAACGTCAGACAAGAAGCCACGCGGTCGTGGTTAGGCTCAGGGATTGGATAGAGGTTCATAACTATTGGTGTGTTCATGAATCCGCTGGCGTTCAAGATTGACGTTTGGATCTGCCCGGCGCGGGATGCCAGTGATTGCATCAACGGACTCATCTGCCTTAAAGCGTAGGTAGAGTTTCTGCGACTTCGCAGCAAGAGACGGATTCTTCAGGGCGCGATAGCAGCGCATCATGTTGTAGTGAGCGTCCAGATCTTCTGGATCAACCGCAAGGGTCTTTTGGAACTCAGCCAAAGCAGTTTCGTAGTTGCGTTTGAGGAAGTGCATGCGTCCAAGTTTATTTCGGACACGGGTGTCGCGCGGGAATTGCGCGGCGGCGTATTGGAGATGTTCAATCGCTGTATCGTAATTTCCGTAAGTCTCCTGAACGAGGGCATAAAAGTAATGGACCTTCGCACGATGTGGATTTTCTGTAGGCAAGGTTTTCTGAATTTCAAACGCTTTTTCCAGCATCGCTTCCGCACCTGCCATATCACCTTCCTGGATTCGGCACCGCGCGATATTCACCCATCCATCAAGATAAGTCGGTTCTATCTCGGTTACCTTCGAGAATGCAATCTGTGCAGCTTTCAGATCGCCTTGCAGCAGAAGTCCAATGCCGTAGTCGTTCCAACGTTCACGCGCATTAGCGACTTCTGACTGTGGAACTATTGGGTTTACCACATCGGTTGACTGCCCAAGGACTGGGTCCACTACTTTTAAGGTTGTTTCAGCAGACGCCATCATGACAATCGGTAGGTTCGGAATCGCTTTGATTTTCCCAGCGACATCCGAGGTATCGCCTGTCCAGACCCACCTACCGTCATCGTAGCCTTTATCTACCTGAAAATCGGTGTCTTCTGGATCGCGCACACCCGCATAAGCCCATTGTGTATGCCACCAGTTGAATTTGCGATAGTTAAGCTTTGCCTCCAGAGTCAACACCTCTCCAGCATCGGGTGGAATTTCGAGTCGATATCGGACGGTATCAGCAGCACCGGGTGGGATTGTGTTTGAATAGAGAATCGTTCGGGTTGCCCAAGCGTTTCGTTTATTAATTAGGTTTCCATGTGCATCAAGCATATAAGCCCGATAAAAATGCGCTCCCGGATCAACAGGTCCGTTTCCATCGGGCGCAGCGATTCTGCCATTCCAGAAGATGATCTTTCCATTTTCATCGGTGGCTTTCACCTCCAGCCAGATGTCAAAAGCATCAATTGTGCCAGCGGGGAAGCGGTGTCCGACACCGCGTGTGCGCACCACAACATCAACGCGTGTGCTTGCGCCGCGCGTGATTTCAATTCCGTCGCTTGGGATGGGCACGCCATCGGCAAATAGATCTAACGTTACCACTTCATTTTGTAAAAATTCTGTCACGACTCTGAGCTGCTCTGAATGCTGATTTACAAAAGGTAATGCCGTATTCGCAGCAGGAAAGCGGTGGTCGTGCACTTTGCCGTTGACATTTCCCGCATCTTTGGAGTCAACGAGCGGCATGTGGCAATCAACGCATTTCTTCGCTTTTTCGGGATAATAGAAAGACAACGCGCCTTGATGGGAGACACCGCTTTTTTGCCATTGGTCATAGTCGTTAAAGCCGCGTATCCATCGGAAATTGTTGACAGGTTCATCAAGATGCACTTTATGACAGGTTGAGCAAAATTCGGCAGTATTTTGACGATGGAACGGCTTGAGAAAACTCTTTTTGTGAGGTTCCGGGTCAAGTCGAATGAGGTAGTTGTGCAAATTGCGGATAATCGGGTTATCGCTGGCAGCAATGTCGTGGAGTGGCGGGTATTTAATGACGTATCCGCTGTTCCCCATCGTATCCTTGACTTTTTCGATAGAGTGGCACGCCGTGCAGGCAAGCCCTGCTTGTGCGGCGGGTGTGTGGAGGTTTTCACGAATCGGTCTGTCCATCACACCGTTGAGTAGAATCGCTGGATCGTGGCATCCACCACACCACTTAGAGGATTGGATGCCGTTGACTTCCTGCATATAGATGATTGACTTCCGATACCACTGGTTATTGAAAGAAGAAAAATGATGTGCGGATTCGTTCCACTGACGATAGATATCTGGATGACACCCTTTCGTGGCACAAGTCTCCGATGTGAGGAAGAAATCGGTAGGAATGAGCCCACCTGTCTCGGTTTCGACGGATGCAGGGAAAAAGTGACCAGTTGTGCCGCCGCCTTCCTCGTACATACTCGTGGGAGGCAGTGCCGGGTTTTCGACGAGATAGGTTTCATTCGGTAGATAGTGCTGTGTGAGCCTTGCACCAATCGGGAAAAGGACGATGCCTATCAGGATCACAACGCATACTTTTCTCAAAGACGGGGTAAGAAGATCGCTGTCTCGTAACAGATAAATGCAGAAAAGGATACTACCTACGCCGATACTGATGATGTGCGTGATAAGCAGCCAACGGTAAGGGGTTGTCGCGCCGACAATCATCAGATAACCACCAGTGATGACGCCAATGATTATCCCGATAGTACCTACTTGTCCGAGGACTGAGACTTGCTCCTTCTGATCACGGTCTTGGGAGCTACGTTTTAAATACTTACAGACATAAATGCTGAACGGGAGTATCAGCACAATACCGAGTCCAACGTGGAACAGGACGTTGAAGATGTAAAAGAGGGTCGGTTCGCCGAAACTGAACAGGTACGCGCTATTGATTAGTAGAATGAGAAAGGCAAATAAAGAAATTTTTCTCACGGCGTTTCTAAGTCCTTACAATAGAATAACACGGGGAGATAGTTTCGCGACTGTATTCTCATCCTGCCGTATAGCCACCATCAATCGGTAAAGCGATGCCTGTAACGAAAGCAGATTCATCGGAGGCGAGATATAGGGCACCGTAGGCAATCTCTTCAGGTTGAGCAAGGCGACGCATCGGATGTCTATCTGCAAGATCTCGATATTCATCTGGCGTTTTAATGACTCCAGCAACTAAAGGTGTTTCGACGAAGCCGGGACAGATGCAGTTGACGCGGATGTTGTCTTCGGCGTAATCAAGTGCCATGCTGCGCGTGAGGTTTGTCACACCGCCCTTGGAGGCGACATACGCCGCTCGGACCTCCGCCCCAACAAGCCCATAGATGGAGGACAAGTTGATGATAGAACCTCCACCGTTTTTTAGCATTGCGGGGATCGCTGCCTTGGCGCAGAGATAGACGCCGGTGAGGTTGACATTCAGACATCGATGCCAATCTTCCTCTGGCAAATCAGCAACAGGAAGCCGCATTGCAATTCCAGCACTGCTGAGAAGAATATCCAGTTTTCCGTATGTGCTAACCGCCTCCTGGACCATCCGCTCGGTATTATCTGAAATCGTGACATCGGTATGGACGTAGACCGCTTCATTACCGGCGTCGTGGATGTCCGAAACGGTCTGGTTAGCACCATGTTCATCTATGTCGGCGACGACAATTTTCGCGCCGTGCTCGGCAAAAAGGATCGCAGTCGCTTTCCCGATGCCAGATGCGCCACCTGTAATGATGGCTACTTTGTTTTTAAGTCGCATTACGCTGCTTTCTTATCGGTTGATTGGGCAATTTAGAACCACGCTTCCAATGAACAAACAATCATTTAAAGCTAAAGTCCTTTTTCTGTCCATTCCGCTGGGTTCACTTCGGGTTCACCGATTCGGTTGCTGAGTACCCCAATATTTTCCATCTCAAGTTCAATAACGTCCCCTGGTTGAATCCAGCGATCAAGTTCCCATCCACATCCTTTTCCAACGGTGCCAGAGCCTAAGAATTCACCTGGGTGAAGCGTCTCTGATTGTGAAACGAACGAGATCATCTCCTCAAATGAGTAATACATATCCGAGGTATTGCCGTCTGCCCATACTTCACCATTAACTCTGGCAATCATTCGGAGATTGTACGGATCTTCAATTTCATCTGGCGTAACAAGGCAGGGTCCCATAATGTTGCTATTATCGAAATCCTTTCCTTTAGCGGGACCGAGTGCCATTGTCATGTGCCGGAATTGAATGTCTCGCGCACTGATGTCGTTGTAAATGGTATAACCTGCGATATATTCGTGTGCTTCCTCTATCGGAATGTTTTTTCCAGTTTTGCCGATATAGACACCCCACTCCAGTTCAAAATCCAGTTTCTCGGTGTAGTTGGGCCAGGTAACGACCACCTCATGTCCAGCGATGGAAGAAGGACTTGTGCTGCCACGATAGTAGTTCGGAAGCTTGAACCATTCCGGGGAGATCTCATTGCCGGTGATGTGTGCGGCGGCATCCATGTGGGTTTTGAACACACCGAAATCCCGCAAGCTTGCTGGTCGTGGAAACGGCGCGAGGAGTTGTACATCAGCGACACCAACAATTGCATTGGACGCGTTCGCACCGCTTTCATCAATCTGTGCAACGTGCTCCTGGGCATCAGAGACGCAATTCTGTTCAAAAAATTGCATCATATCTGGAGCAATTGTGGTAAGATCAACGATTCGGTCTCCATCAATCTGTGCGCCAATCCTCGGTGTAGTATCTGTCGATTTGGTTTTAAAGGTAACAAGTTTCATAAGTATTTTCTTTTAGACGATTGCGCCTCCCTATTTAAATGGTTCTGTAGTATTGATTATACGATAGAATGCATTTAGAAATCAAGATTTTTTTGGAAACGACCAATAGGACAAGACGGATGGTATACACAGCGGTATTGTAGTAGACATCTAACATTTTCTTTGCATGTGCGACGAAGATGTGGCATAATTAGCCCTATACGTTTCACATCTATTCGCGGTGCGTCCCTTAAACATACTTACCCTTCTATGGACTTACCCAAAGAAAAAAGGTGCGAACATGGTTACCCGACAAGACATCCAAGCTGCATGCGACGACATCGTGCGCGAATTCGCGCCGCTACAAGTTATCCTTTTTGGTTCTTACGCATACGGCACACCCAAGAAATACTCGGATGTTGATTTGCTGGTAGTAATGGCGATCCCAGAATCAGAGACGCGTCGTCAGGCAATAGAAATTCGGGAACGTATACCACGTCGTTTTAGTATGGATTTATTAGTGCGCTCACCTGAAGAGATTGCTTATCGCCTCTCACACAACGACTGGTTTCTCCGAGAGATTACCGAAAAAGGCGAAGTGCTTTATGAATCTGCTAATTTTATCCTAAAACCCGTGAAAAAGGAACGGTGCGCTGTGAATCCATTGGCGTTAGAGTGGGTCGAGAAAGCTGAAGGCGATTATACTGTGGCGCAGCAAGTTCAGCAGGGACAGAATCCAGTACACGATGCGATCTGTTTCCATGCTCAGCAATGTATTGAAAAGTATCTAAAGGCATGGCTTCAGGAGGCAGATATTCCCTTTCCAAGGACGCACGATTTAAAAGAATTATTGGAGTTGATCGTCCCCACCATGTCTGTTTGGCGGGAGTGGCAGGCTGAATTTTCAACGCTATCGGAACATGCAGTTGATAGTCGTTACCCCGGAAAATTCGCGACTGCGGATGATACAGAGCGTGCGATGCAGATCTGTAATGAAGTTCGACAGGCTGTTCGTGAGCAGCTAAAACTACCCCTTGATACCCCAGATAACTAAGGAAGCTTAGGTTTTGTTAGCAGGTGTGCGGGCGGTGGTTCGCCCGTCAAAGTCTCCAAAAACTCGACGAGATCTTCCTTTTCCTGCTCGCTGAGATGGAGAGGTTCTACTGGCACTGCATTCCTACCGGCAAATTCGTTTGTCCTACCCCCAGCATCATTAAATTCAATCACAGAGGTCAATGTTGGAAATTCGCCAGTATGGAAATAGGGTGGCGTTAGCGCGACATTCCGAAGTGTAGGCGTTTTGAATTCCCCTTGATGTTCCAATCTCGGTTCCAGAAGATTCAGTTCCCGCGCCGCATCATCCCTTGAATCACTATAGACACCTGCCCTGTTAAAAGGATCTGATAAGAGTTTCACAACACCTTGGAAACGTCCGGTATCTTCTGGTAACCCGCCCTGCGGTATCCCAAGGTTATGGAAATCGTCGTCTCTGAAATACGGCGTGCCGTGGCAGAGAACACAAACCCCTTTCCCAATGAATATCTTTAAGCCCCGCTTTGCTTCAAGCGTGATTGCCTCTTCATCACCTACGACATACCGATCAAACGGTGCATTTCGACTAATCAGAAGACGTTCATAGGCTTCAATCGCCTTACCGATGTTGACGAAGATAGTGTTTACCGCAATCTGATCTGCTTCGGACATGTTATCAAACGCCGGATTTCCCGGTTTGCCATCAGGTGGGAAACGTGTGGCATTTTCGAGTTCTGGAAGTGGACCGAATATTGTTTCATAATCTACTTGATAGTGCCGATGTATCAGATGCGCGTATTGAAGCCGTGTGCCGGCTTGTTCGTCCTCACCCTCAAGTGCAAATAATGCCTGTGCCCAAAGCGTTTCAGCACGTCCATCCCAAAACTGCCACTTGTTGTAGGCAGCATTGAGTAGGGTTGGGGCGTTTCTTGTACCACGTTTGTTTCCCAATGAAGTCGCTTCCACATCGGCGAATCCATGAAACGGTGAATGACACGTCGCGCAAGAGATTGTACCTTCTTTTGAAAATCTTGCATCAAAGAAAAACATCTGCCCTAACCGTGCTGCATCTGGATTATCTGCAACGCGATTTGTGGGACTGGACGGTGGCTTGTCGGGCAGTGGAGATAAACTTTCAATTACTGCCCATTCGCTGTCGCTAAAGAGGTAGGCTGTTTCCGCGGTTTGTTCTACTTCCGACTCCGGTTGCATCTCCTCAAGGTCTTCTTCACCACAACCACAGAAAAACAGGACCAGGTTGCATAGAATCCAAACGGTTATTAAGCGCATGATTACTATTCCACGATAGATACCTGAATCGGTGCTGTTAGTGATGGAACTTTATACCGTTAAGGATAGGAACAGTTCTTCCAGGGACATTTCAGTTGTGTGCATTTCAAGGAGTTGCCACCCGCGTCCGACAATGGTTTTTGCGACTTCCGCCCGAATGTCAGCCACGGGTGTATAGTGAAGATGGAATGCAGTGATGTCATCCGTCCCGGAAGTGCCCTGCTCGACTTGAATTACATTTGGGATGTCCCTAAGCACAGTCAGCACATCATCAACGGGTCCACCTGCGACCTCAAGAGAAAGGATTAGGGGTGTGGCTTGCGTGGTTTGCGTGTCGCTGAGATGTGTGTCATTCTGTTTAGATACGGCACGCCCGTTTTCCAACTGGACATCGCCGGTGATTTCGCCTCTACTGATAATAATTAGACGTTCACACGTGAGACTCGCTTCGGGCAAGATATGGGTGCTGAATAGAATTGTCCGCTCTTTACCGAGTCCCTTTATTAGTTCTCGGATTTCAACGATCTGGCGTGGATCTAATCCAGAAGTAGGTTCATCAAGAATTAAAACATCTGGTTCGTGAATAAGTGCCTGTGCCAAGCCGACGCGTTGTCGGAAACCACGAGATAATTGTCCAATGATCTGATCCCTGCGTTCAGCGAGTCCACACGCCTCAATAGCGTTATCCAGTTGCTGTCTGACATTGCTACGTGGGACGCCTCGGATTTTCGCCATGTATTTTAAGTACTTCGTCACGGTCATTTCGGGATAGAGCGGCACGTTTTCTGGAAGATAACCGATGCGTTTACAAACTTCCCGCGATTCTTTGAAAACGTCATATCCTGCAATGGTCACACGTCCGCTACTGGCAGGCATAAAGCAAGTGAGGATTCGCATCGTTGTTGTTTTGCCTGCTCCGTTGGGACCGAGAAAACCGACGATTTGTCCCTGGTCTACCTGAAAGGAGATATCCTTGAGTGCTTGGAATGGACCGTAATGCTTTGTGACATTTTGAACTTCAATCATTTTTTCGCCTAAAAACTGGCGAGGTTAGAAACCTCGCCAGTAAATGTGTATGCTGACATTTGATGGATTTTAAGCCTCGTTAGCAGAAAACTGTGAGTTTCGAGGGATACTGAAGTTTATATCTCGGTCTCTGCCCAATAGATACGGATTGTTATCAGGTTGGACAGCTTCTGATTCGGCAAGCACATCCGGGAGGTCGATTGCCTGGCATTGGACATCAATCCGATCCGGATAGACCCATACCTGTCGCCACATCATTGGGTAACAGATAATACCGGAGGAGATGATGCACAGCATTCCCTGATCTCTGAAAACTCGATTGAGATGCAGATGCCCACAGAAAAACGCCAAAATCTGCCTTTCAAAAGGAGTTATAACTTCAAGAACTTCGGCAGAATTGGCGATTCTTGAACCGATTCCTTGAAACTCAACATTCGGAAAAGGGAGTTGGTGCGAAAAGATGAAAACCTCTTGACCGTAATCCTGTGCTCTCTTTAACTCCCGTTCCGCCCACGCCAACTGGTTGGTGCTGATATATCCATGCGTCAAGTCTTCTGGAACTTCTTGCGAATCGAGGAGGATAAATCGAACATCTTCATGGACAAAACAAGTAGATCCCATGCCGTTGATGCCAAAGCGTGCTAAATAAGAATCCTTAGCACCGGTTTCGGGATGCAGATCGTGGTTACCCGGAATGTAATAGCAAGGTGCGTTTATACGCTGACCGAGCTGATGGGCACCATCAAGTGCAGCTTCGTATTCTTCGGCAGACATGCCAAAACTGTTGCCACCACACACAATATCTCCACCGTGAATCACAAAGGCAGGCTCAAAGGCATTCAGCTGTTCAACCAACTTTTCATAGATCAGGAGACTATTTTTTTGTTGTTGTAGTCCACCCGAGAAGTTCTGCGTCGCGTTTGGGTAAAGATGTGTATCCGAAATAAAGGCAAATTTAAAGGGTTTCATATATATCTCATCTTTTAGGCGAAGTAGAAACACACCAGCAAAAGGGTATCTTTAATATTAGGAATGCAGACGTTTTGTTAAGATTGCAACATAAGTCGGCGTATTGGTTGAGTCTATATAGCGTTCAACTTGCCACGCCGTCCCCTCAAGGATGTCTTCCATCTCCGTCTTTGAAACAAATAGATAATCAAACCACGGTGTGGTATATTGTCGATAACGAATTCGCAGTCGTAGTTGCCCAGCCATTCGTCCTCGATCCCTGTTAAATTGATGATAAGCTAAATGGCACGGTTCCTGTGTTTGATAGGGATCAAGCGTCTCGGCGATAACTTTTGCACGATCACTTGTCATGGCAGCGAACCTTCTCAATAACCATTTTGCCCTTCTATAACTTCCGACGAGTCCAAAATTATGTCCCATCATGAGGATTGTGTCAAAGATACCCAACTTGGAGCTTAACTGAGTGACAGGCATGACAAGTACGTTTTTGAGACCGCGGCTTTGGCACGTTTGGATGGCCAACGGTGAGATGTCCGTTCCTAAAACATCGTGTCCTTTTTCCTGAAGATAGAGACAGTGCCGTCCGGCACCGCAGCCGATATCTAAAACATGTCCTGTGGCGTGCCCTATTGCAAGCTTTTGGTGCTCAGCCCAATTGTCATATTCAGCGAAATAATCAAGGGGTCCCAAACGGCTTGGATCAATAAATCCGTCTTTCCGCTCCACAATCTCGACATTTTTACGACCGTTATGATAATCTAAAAGCAGGTGCCCATAGGCATCCTGGCTATCGGTTAACACTTTATCGCTCCTTGACGTAGCCGGTTGTCCCATTCGGATTCGCCCATTCTGTCTCCCAATGCGTCTCAATACCTTCCCGCCAGGTCTGTGCTGCTTCCGTGAGTTCAGCAGTGAGTTCGGGGTGTGCGTCCTTCAGATTTCTCGTTTCACCCAGATCGGTTTCAAGATTAGCGAGATGTACATCGTCTTCTGGAGATGCACCCTCTACCAATTGACCATCAAGGACTAATTTCCAATTGTCACGACGTACAGCGGTCTGTTTGCCCATCTCCCAGTAGATTTCACGATGCGGTGTAGGTTCACCGTCTACAACCATAGGTAGAACGTTGTGCCCATCAAGCTCATACTCGGATGGATCACTGCCTGCTGCAACAAGGAAAGTTGGAAAAACATCCATTGCTGCTCCAATTTCACCAATCACTTGTCCAGCGGGAATTTGCTGGGGCCAGTTCATAATTCCGGGTGAACGGATACCACCTTCATAAAGACTGAATTTGTGCCCCTTCAATTTACCAGCAGTACCGCCGTAATATGGATCCTGTGTACCATCTAACCAGTTTCGGGTTTCCCGTGAAGGTCCATTGTCGCTTTGGAAATAGGAGAAGGTATTCTCTGCGAGTCCAAGTCGCTCTAACTCCGCGAAAATCTCACCGACGCTATCATCAACAGCACTCAGCATTGCCGCCATAATTTGCCTGTCCCAAGACAGATTCGGAAAGCGATCAACGTATTTCTGTGGTGCGTGCATCGGATAGTGTGGAGCGTTATAAGGCACGTAAAGGAAAAAAGGCTTGCCAAGCTCAACAGATTTGCGGATATACCTAATAGCATATTCAGTGATAAGCTCAGTGAAGTATTCACCGTTTCGGTAAATTTCTTCACCGTTTTCCCAGAGGTCATGTGTCTGGTCGATGCCAGGCTGTCCCAGACCCCAGTAGAAGATATGCGAAAAGAAGTCAATGCATCCTGCCATGAAACCGAACCAGTCCTCAAATCCGTGGTGCTCTGGTCGTGATCCGTCTGCAAGTCCTAAATGCCATTTTCCAGACATAGCAGTGTAGTAACCGCGCGCTTTGAGTGCTGTCGCAAGGGTAGGAACAGCGGGTGGTAACCCTGTGGCGGTGCGGTGCCCTGCTAAAATGGAGCGGACCCCCGCATGGCATGGGTAGCGTCCCGTCAATAATGACGCTCGTGAAGGGGAGCAAACAGGTGAATTAGAGTACCAATCCGTGAAACGCGCCCCCTCCGCTGCCATTCGATCAAGGTGTGGGGTTTTGAAATCGGTCGCACCCATACAGGATAAATCACCGTATCCTTGATCGTCCGTTAGAAAAATAATAAAATTAGGTTGCATTTTTCCGCTTCTCCATCGGGTTATTTTTTCCAGAAACTCCGGTCAAGACTTCGATATTGTATGGCTTCAGAGACATGGACCGCCTCTATACTTGGGTTCCGATCCAAGTCAGCAATGGTGCGTGCAACCTTCAAAATTCGGTCATAGGCACGCGCACTCAAACCCAATTGATTAATCGCGACTCGGAGCAGATCCTGCGCTTGGGAATCAACTTGGCAATATTCCCGAATTTGCCTCGGTTGCATAGTTGCATTGGCATGTATTGTCGTGCCAGCAAAGCGTTGGTGCTGAACTTGACGTGCCGCCTCAACTCTCTCCTGAACGATTGCTGAAGGTTCCCCAGTTGTTTCGTCAGCGAGTTCCGCGTACTTCACGGCAGGCACTTCAACCTGAATGTCAATTCTATCCAACAGCGGACCGGAGATCCGAGAAACGTAGTTCTGAATCTGGTTCTGTGAGCATTTACAGTCTCGGGTCGGATCACTAAAAAATCCACAAGGACAGGGGTTCATTGCAGCAACGAGCATGAAATTTGCAGGGTAAGTGAGGGATGCCGCTGCACGGGAGATCGTCACTTGTCGGTCTTCAAGGGGTTGCCGCATGACCTCAAGGACATGGCGTCGGAATTCGGGAAGTTCGTCTAAAAAGAGCACCCCATTGTGCGCGAGGCTCACCTCACCCGGACGTGGCACATTTCCGCCACCAATCAAACCTGCGTCTGAAATGGTATGATGCGGTGAGCGATAGGGACGTGTTACAACCAAAGGTGTATCACTCGGAAGGATACCAATGATGCTTTGAATCTTGGTCGTTTCTAAGGACTCCTCCATTGAAAGTCTGGGCAAAATCGATGGAATCCGCCTCGCAATCATCGTTTTACCAGAACCAGGGGGCCCAATCATGATGAGGTTATGTCCACCTGCGGCGGCCACCTCAATCGCACGCTTGACATGCTCTTGCCCTTTTACATCAAGTAAATCGAGATGGGCTTCCGGGTGCGTGTTGTGTGTGTCATCACCGAGTGTGTGTGGTTCTGGTGATATCTCCTGCTCGGCGTTAAGAAATGCAGCAGCTTCTGCCAAACTCGACACTGGATAGACGTTTACTTCCTCTACAATTGCGGCTTCTCTGGCATTTTCAGCCGGAAGAATGAGATCTTGGATGCCGTTTTCCTTCGCAGCGATTGCTATAGGAAGCGCACCTTGTATTCCACGAATGCTCCCATCGAGCGCAAGTTCACCCAAAACTATAGCGTTTTCAAGCCTTGTAGGAACTATCTGATTAGTAGCCGCCATCACACCGATCGCTATAGGGAGGTCAAACGCTGAGCCCGCTTTCCGGATGTCCGCAGGTGCAAGGTTCGCTGTGATTCGAGTCTGTGGAAAGTAGAAGCCAGAGTTCTTAATAGCTGCTGTCACTCGGTCTCGACTCTCTTTGATGGCACTGTCTGGTAAGCCAACGGTGCTGAAATACGGTAGTCCACCGGCAACATCGACCTCAACTTTCACGATATAAGCATCAATTCCCAGCATTGCACTGCTTAGGACGGTTGCGAGCATATAAATGTTTCCTTCCAATTACACAATTTGAAAATCTTGCGGTTGCTATCGGCTATCGTTCGGTAAAAAAATAAGAAGTGACCGAAGCATACTAATTTAAATCCCCAGTAAGTTTACGTAATATCTGTAGCTGCCCTTGGTTAGCTATTACCAAGAGCGCGTCCCCAACTTCAATCCTCTTATCTTCGGGCGGATTGTAAATGAATGCCCCATCCGTATCGCGGATAGCAAAAACTACCAATCCAGTTTGTTCTTGAATATCTGCGGATTTGAGAGCAATCCCGTCTAATGCCGAATCTTGTTGAACAATAGTTTCAGCAAAATGTACACCTTGTTGATTTTGGGTGATATTTGCCAAAAACTCCACCAAATGCGGATAAAGTATGCTCGATGCAAGGCGGAGTCCCCCAATATGATCTGGCAATACAACTTCATCCGCCCCAGCAGTGACCAGTTTTCCGGGAGAATTGTCCTCAACAGCCTTAGAAGCTATTTTTAAATTCGGGTTGAGTTTCCGTGCCGAGATCACGACAAAGAGGTTATCTTGGTCTCGACTCAGGCACGTGACGAGTCCCTGGGCCCGGTCAATACCTGCCCGTATGAGCAATTCATCATCGGTTGCATCACCGTGCAGGTACGGAAAGTCTCGTGTGTCAGAGAGTTGGATAAGTCGCTCTTCGTCGAATTCAATACCGACAAACTCCACGTCTGCCTTCAGCATTTCGTCAAGCACATGCACACCAGTATCGCCGAGTCCGCAAATGATATAGTGATTTAATAATTTGTCGACAGTTCTGACCATTTTTTGTTGTCGGAAAAAACTTTGTAATTGTCCCTCAATTAGAAATGCAGTGGCGATAGTGACACTATAGGTGAAAACCCCAATCCCGCCAATAAGGAGCAGTATTGTGAAGATCCGACCACTATCGCTCATTTCCAGATCTTCATGACCGGCGGTTGTCAAGGTAATAACAGTCATATAAATTGCATCAAGAAGATGCCACCCGCCCTGCGGATTGTCTCTCTCAAGCACAAAATACCCGATGGTTCCCGTCACGAGCAACCCGATAAGCATAACGAGAGCGATTATAATTTTACGTTGATAATTCATGCGCCTCTTTCAGGCAGTATGCTTAACACTTTCCCAAGCGTGCCACTCGGAATTCTCGTAATCCTTCTGAATCTAATGCCGTTTTTTAGCACTACGCTTAACAGCAGGATTTGGATCATGCCGCGCAATGTCAAAAAGGATACGGTGCTCAATTCTATCAAGCATCGGTAAAAGTCTTGCAACTTCCATGCGGACACACGCCGCTGGGTCTTTGAGTCCGCGTTCAAACCAGCGTTCAGGATCAGCCGAAGCGTGTTTCGTGAGTGCAGCGAGCGCACCAGCGCGGATGCGTTTATTCTCAGATTTGGCATGCGGCAGAATAGGGGCAACGTATCCGTCATCGCACCGAATCATAATTTTCAAAGCGTTGCATACGACATCTACAGATTCATCTTCAAGATGTAGAACACACCAATCAAAAAGGTCCTCAGTACCGATTTTTTCGAGAAATTGAAGTCCACGTACCCGTCGTTTTGGACTTTGATCGGAAATGTCAGCTATTGCCTTGCTATAATGTTCATCAACCTTTGTGGGTTGGAGCGATTTCTCCTGCGGGTCAGGGGTCAAGGCGCGAATTACAATAGTGTCATTTTGAACATGCTGAATGGGTAGCGTTTCCGGGCTGAACGGAATTTTATCAAAGAACGCAGGTAACCATTGCTTGCCTCTCGTAAAAAATTCTTGCCGATCAATACGCTTTCCAGTGCCGGATCCCATCCGGTTATTCATCCAGTGCGCCAACCGCACGATACCCCAATGGTTTCGACTTACACCATTGTAGGGGTAAAGTCCAAGTTGGTGGTTGATCCATTCTGCGAGTGCAACTGGACATGCAAGTAACTCAAAAAAGTTAGATTGCAAAAGTTGAATAGACAAGTGTTCGTTGATGGCTATAATGCCACCCCGTACCTGAAGTTTACCCGGACCGAGATGTGTACGAAGTTCTTCAACCTTCAGTTCAGTTTGGAAGACGACGGGTCGACCATGTCTCCGTCTCGCCTTTTGTTCGGCGCGGTTTTTAGCGTAACTCCAGTGGTTTGTGAACCAAACCGCTCCGCCGCGTGGGCGAAACCCATTTTTAATGATACCTCTCGCGCTATTGAGCGTTGTGCCATGATAGAATTCCATAAACGATTTCCCCTTAAAAGTTTAACAGGGTTAACCGAATCTGTGGCATATAATTCATGAAAACTGGCAGTGTCCAGACGTACGCGAGGTTGTTGTGTCTTAGTTCGCGCCAAGTCCTCTGTTAAGAGGTGTTTTCGTTCTCCCCAACCGATGCCTCTCTCTCTGCTTCCTCAGTAGGTGCTTCTTCTTCAGTCTGTTCAGTTGCTTCCGCGGTTTGTGCGGCTGCCTCCTGACTACTAAGTGTACGTACGTAGCCCATCCTCAGTTCATAAAGGGTGTTCGCCAAGAAGTTAGCCTCTGGGGCAGTAAGATTCCCTTTGGTCTTTTCCTCAAGCATCTCAATAGTATCGATAATATGTTTCACAAGAGGAAGGTTTATAACCACCTCATCCGTTTCCGGATTAGGGATCCCTTCTAAGTAAAGCCGCCCTGTTTCTACAAGATTCGCAAGATAACTAATAAAATCGACGGGTGGAATCTGTTGCGCCTCCTCTTGCACCGTGTTCTCTTCCATTTACAACTCCTGATGTGTCGTGATATAGACTGCGGATGTTCGTGCAAAGATTCCGCTATTCCTCATCAAAAAGAATGATTTGTGCGAGTAAGCTGCCTGCTTGATTATTGTTGTGTGGATTTTCGTTCATAGCAAGAAAAATAACACCGTCGGCAGGAGCGGGATTGTCGTAGCGTGAACCGACAGCAAAAACAACATCCTCTATTTTGGCAATAAGCGCACCGATATTCGTACCGGGTAGCAGATAATCGCTGGACCCGGGTGTATTTGCAACACCATCACCACCGCACCATCCAATCCGATTTTGCAAATCCGGTGACCACGCACCCTCTGCATCAATAATGAGACGCTGTCCTTTTTCTACACGCACGTAACTTTCCTGCCAAACGGGACTTGGACGCGCCGTTCGGATAACAGTCAATGCCATATATGCCTCCTTTATAGTAAAGTCGATAACTTAAACATGAGTTTAATAAAAATAAGCCGTTGGCTGTTGGCAGTCAGGTCGCATTGCTACGCAATGCTTTCAGCAACCAGTTTTCAGAGAACCGCGTGGCACGGAAGTCAATTTAGAGTGCCACAAAAATTGCTGGCGGCTGAAAGGTGGCAGAGCCGCCGACCTGACAGCCGATAGCTAAGTTACTACTCTTTATCTCGGATAGTAATGTTCGTAATTGCGTCGCCAACAACTATGCTGTCAACGATCTCCATGCCACTGGTGACGTTCCCGAAAATGGTGTAATCACTATCAAGAATTGCGTCGCCTCGGCAGATAAAGAATTCGGAGGCATAGGAAACACTCGCTCCTTCTTCCTTTGCCATAGCAACAACGCCTCGTGTCATTTCTTGCGAGCCGTTCTCAATAGGGAGAGTATCTCCAGCGGCAAGCTTTGAGCCTGCCTGGATGAGAAGTTCTTCTGCACGATTAAACTTCTCACCTTTATAATACATGACCTGCGCGTTTTTGATGAAATTCTTGGAAGTTTCCGGTGCTTCCGTTGCAAGAAATTCAAATTCGATGGTGCCTTTCGCTGTCTCAATGACAGCGATCACCATTGCCGAATCGATCTGGGGTTTTGCCGATGTTAGTGCTGTGCCTGTACCAGCGCGGCGTGCACGCGGGACAGGTGCTGGTTTATCTTCCTGTGCGCAACTCAGCACGAAGGTAGCAAATAGAGCTGCCAAAATGAAGAGTGCTGCAGATGCGAAGGGTTGGTGTTGCTTATTCCGCTGTTGCCTTAACATATTTTGACTTCGCCTCCAATCGAATTTTTGCCATGACATCGCCTATCGACAACCGATCGACGACATCTATTCCTTGAATTACACCGCCGAAAGTGGTGTATTGTCCATCAAGGTGGGGTTGGGGTTTGAAGCAAATGTAGAATTGGCTCCCGGCTGAGTTCGGCGCGTTTGCCCGAGCCATTGCCACTGTACCTCTGACATGTGGCCGTTGGTTCGGATTTGTGTACTCGTCAACGATATTCCAACCGGGACCACCTGTTCCATCGCCTTTTGGACACCCGCCCTGGATGATATTCAGCCCGGGCGCGTCAACTTTCCTATGAAATGTCAATCCATCATAGAACTTCTGATCAATCAACTTGATGAAGTTATCCACCGCTACAGGGGCAGCATCAGGATAGAACTCAATCACAAATACACCTTTGTCGGTTGTGACGACTGCAACCTGCTCTTCAGGCGTGAGATTACGGTTAAACGGCAGCGCGCAGCCGCTTACAGTTAGTAATATGAGAAGAAACGTCGAAATTTTGTATAGGGAATTTTGCCTTTTCAATATTAATAGAACCCCGAATTGTGCGAGAAGATAACGAACTATTTTCATCAACTCTCCTTTGCTGTGCCGGTTAGTCGGTTTTAAGGCGTGCCCAGACAGTTGTCAACTTTTCCTGTGAATCAACACGCAGGGTAACAGGCTCAGTCATATCTTTGAGCAACTCATCTTTCGTTAAAGCGTAATTATAGACTTTAATCTCATCAAGGGCACCGGTAAGAAACCTTCCACTTCCACCGCGTGCCCCGATAAAAAGCGGATCATTATTCGATTTTAGTTCGCCCTTACACGGCATATCAGCTTCGAGTTCACCATCAATATAGAGTAAGATGTCATCACCATCCCATGTACCAGCGAGAAAATGCCATTCGCCATCCTGGATACTCGGCCCGATGTTCTCGTCGTTGCATCCATCGGGCAGGTCAAAGAATTGAAGGATTGTCCCACCGTTATAAAGTGCAGCGAGGTTATACAAACCCGAAACCCAAGCAGCTCCTTTTTCAACACCACTCTGGATCGCTTCTCCGCCCTTAACAATAGCCCAAAACTCAATGGTAATTCCGTCAATAATGTCAAGGCTCGCATGGTCGGGAATTTGTCCAGAGGTTTTGCCGTCAAACTCCAATGCCTTTCCAAAAACGCCTTCAATAAGCTTAGGTGAACCTTTGAACGTTGCGTCGTTACTGAATTCGGACAGATCCTTTGCGACCTTCCCTTCTAATTCATCAAACGAGAGATGCAATACCAGTTCCTGTGCATCGCAGATAGCTGCAATACCTATCAAAATGAAAAAAAGTAGCGGAAAAGTGGTTTGCCGCTTCAATATGCTTCTTCCTCAAGAGAATTATAAGTGACATTTTTTGACATGTCAACCAAAATCGAAAACTTCTAAACAGTTAATACAATTTTAGTATAGCAAGCGTGAAAAAATAAATCAAGTGTTTTCCGTTTTCGGCTGTCAGTAGTCAGTTACCCCCGAATGAATTCGGGGGCTTGTAGGGACTCACCCCAACAAGCCTGTTGCAATAACGGGTTTCTCGTTTCATAGAGGATGGTATCCCATACCTCTCCACGAAGGACTACAGCAGCCCTAAAAAGTATGTTTTTTGCCGCGTTGTGGTCGCGGTCGAGTTTCAAGCCACAAGATTTACAATGGAACATGCGTTTAGACAACTTCAGTTTAACTGTGGCTTTCTTGCAGCACTCCGAACACGTTTGACTCGTGTTATGGGCAGCCACTTGATGGAAGTGTTTGCCATCGCGTTTGCCAACCCAACGGCACCATTCAAAGAACCTGCCCCAAGACGCATCAGAGATGGACTTGGCAAGGTATGGGTTCTTGACCATGTTTTTGGGCTTGAGTTTCTCGGCAACAACGGCATCAAAACCTTTCTGATGGAAAAGCGAATAAGTCGTTTTCGCTATAAAATCAAGACGTTGGCAGGCAACCTTATCGTATTGCCTTGCCAATGCATCTTTTGCCTTATACCAGCGTTTGCTCTGGTATTGCTTCTGCGAGAGATGGCGTTGAAGTTTGGCGAGTTTGCGTTCCGCTTGCCTATAAAAGCGGGGGTTAGGTATCTTTTCACCTTCAGAAGTTGTCAGAAAGTCGTGCGTGCCGACATCCACACCACAAGCGGATTTCAGGACACATTTCAGCGTGTCAGGCATTTCACAAACAATGAAGGCATACCAGCCACGTGCCGTCTTTTTCAGCGTGACCGCTTTCGGGTCTCCACTGAATGGACGGTGTTGACGGATTTTGACTTCACCGAGTTTCGGCACTTTCAATCTATCAAGGCGTGTACCTGTTTCATGGATAGGTTGTTGACGTTTGCCTTTCGACTTTCGCAACGCCCACGTCACCGAGCGGACGGATCGCTTGAAACGCGGCGCACCTTTCTTTTTCTCTTTCGGGTTTTTACACCGCCGAAAGAAATGTTGGTACGCAGCGTCAACACGTTTGAGGGTTTCAACCTGCATATCCTGTGGGTGCTTGCCATAATGTGAGTTTTCACGCAGTTTTGTGAGGTGTGCCTGTTGGTCATATCGAGAGACAGACAGACTCCCATATTGATACATCTGCGAACGCATCTGGAGCATATAGTTGTACAAGCGTTTCTGATGTTTCAACTCGGCGAAAAGCCAGCGTTCTTGGTCACGCGTCGGATAGACACGGAACTTGAATGTTTGTTTCATTCGACTATCACGTATCACGTTTTAACCGCTTACTACAGTCGGTCGGCGAGGAGACTGCCCTTGCAGGCAGGTAGTAAGTCCTCGCCACGTGATAGAGATAGTATAACATCTATGCACTTTTTAGTCAAGAAAAAAAAGAATTATTTTATGCCACACGCTGTGGTCTAATACACGAGGGCGGATTTTCCTCACCCACTAAAGTAGGGGGTTTCCAATCCGTAATTTTCGATGAAATCAATGACAGCGGTATAAAAGTAATTCATAAAGATGTGTTGGAGCATTTTATTGTCCGTTCAAACGGGCTGTGAACTATGGACGCGCTCGAGTGGATGCCACGATGCAGATTCAAAGCAGTATCATCTTGCAGCAAACACAAATGATCGACATGCTCAAAGCTCAGGTCAAATTGCTGCAGAAGGAACTCAATGTCGCACACGAAGAGAAATCAAAACTTTTGGAATTATTTTTCAGCGAAAGAAAAAATAGCGCTTGAAAATTGTATTCTGATATAGGTTTTTAAAAAATCTATTTCTATAGAAATAAATTTTCTTGTTTTTTTTAAACATATATTGTACAATCATATTATGTACTAAATCATATTAAATCATACAATTTTTGCATGATTTAGCACAAAAAACACTCGCTAATATACCAATTTTGTGTTTTTTATTCAAAAAATGCCAAAGTTTTGACATATAATGGAACTATCCACTGTGGTTGGGAAGCGGTAAAGTGCACCAACATTGTGATTGAGGATAACAGATCAGATTTTAGGTTGGATTTGCGTTACATTTACTCAATTTGCCATCCTTAAAACAGGTTGCTTTTATCTTGAATTTATTTCTTTGATGATACCATTATAGTCATATTAGGATATTATTAATAATAAAATAATTATAAATATAACTGTCTCAATAGGATTTTCGACATTTTAATCTGTACTGTTTTATTTCGGTGACTGCCTTGGTACATTAATAATGTCGAAAATCGCGGACCCAGTAGAAACCGGGACTTTCATATTCGTTCTCATAGACTGCTTATGGATTCTTTGAAAGACATCATTCAACGCTGTCATCAACAACGAAAAAAATCACTTCGACAACGAAAGACAATCGTATCACCTGCACTCTACAAGAATTATCCGTACCATTTTACTGTCCATTGCGCGCGCGGGTGCGCTCTGAGATTATATGAACTTGAGCAGGCAGATATCTCCTTCATGCCCATAGGACACGCGCCTGAGCATGACCATGCTCCAAATGATTTCGGTGGTGAACGATTCCTAAAACGCCAAAAGACCCGAGATTGGACACCCAAACGTTGGTATGAATCGTGGGGAATTCAGATCTATACCGGTGCTCCCTCTGGACGCGATGGGGCGCAATGGCACGACATCAATTTTAAGTATGATGCGATTTGCGTTGCCTCTGACGCTGTTTTTACCTGTATCGAGGCACTCGTCAATGCCGTCGCGAATCCGTTGTTGACGTTGACAAAGTCAGGTGGATTGCGCTTCTCTTGTAGAGTTTCGGATTACCTCCATCCGAACAGCAATGAAGCGAAGCATTATATTCACAAACATAGAGTGACACTGGAGAATCAATATCACCGAGACGTTTTCCTCGAAATCTTCGGCAACGAAGGATACAACTGCTGGGATGGACGTTACGAGATCCTGTCAGGAAATCTGTTGGACCCACCTGTAATTACAAAAGATGTTCTCTTTGCCCCCATTAATATCCTGCGTGATGTGCTGCATGAACCTGCCCCAATAATAAAAGAGAAGTTGGAACCTGCCTCTCAAGTAGATACCACCATACTACCAGTGCCGAACCCTGCAGATGAGAAGGTAGTTGCGGTGCAAAAGGGAAAACTGAGTCCGTTAGCGATAAAACGTCCATCTCCAGTGCTATCCAAATCGGAATTTGAGGATTCCTCACGAGGACCTCTTGCTTCACGAGTTCTTGAACACGATGAAAAAACCGGATGGCTTTACGCGATCAACGAAGTAGGGACCCATCTACTGTTTCATGAAATCAGTGTATCAAAAGAGGTATTGGATACATGGAGCGTCAAGTGGCAAGGGAACACTTTAGGGAACTTTGCGAAAGCTTTACTCAATGCTTTAGCGCACAAAAGCGAACTTCATGACAATCCCATTAGACGCGTCCGCATAGCGATACAGGCATTTGAGGCACAGGAGAGGACACTCATCCAACAGATAGGTGAAGAGAATCCAAATTTGACGTTTTGGCATCAACTGAAACGTTTCTTTGAACATTACCAACGGGATACTGACGCGCCGATGATATGGGACCAAGATGCACTGCGGTTTTGGATACCATCAGTCGTGGATGGCGGATATGCACTTCCAGATGAAGTGAAAAATAGCGAATCAAAGCCTTGGTTGACGGAAAATCGAGTCTTCCAGATTCGCACAGGCATTTATTCAGTACATGAAATCCTAAACTACGAAAATAGTTGGGATGATCTCAAACTGACTGATATTGGGAACCGTTTTTTTACCGGTATACGCGCAGAAATCGAGAAAGATTCCACCGTTCAGCATCTGATTGTTAGCAACCAGAACGCTGCTGAAGGGTTGGGAGATACTGCCTTAAAGAAAAATGTCCAGTGCCGGAGCCATATCAAAAGAACAGCAAATGTAGAAGCATTAGGGAAGGCATTTGAATCCGCTGATGTTATTTGGATCGTCGGCGCACCCTACTGGAGCCCGCACCTCATGTGGAGGCAAGCACAGATTTTATTTGGGAATGACGAGAAAGCTCTTTCCTATGACGTAGAGATGAAACCCTACTACTATAAAGATGAAAGGATTCAAAGACTGTGCGAACAAAACATTGTGGGTATCCTCACACAGATTTTAACGCACGCTGGCTTGGATCGTTTATCAAACAAAACAGTGGTCCTGCTTACGGGGATGCCATTGCCCAGCATCACTGATAGACCTGAGGTGCTGCTTTTTGATTGGGAAGACTTTGAGATTGCCGGTGGACTCGATAAACTCCCTGAGGTCATAGTCGAACGCCAGCGTTTTGAGATCGAACGCGCAAACCTTACAATGGAATCTGGCAGAGATAAAATATCACAGGTCTTGGGCGTCTCCATTAGTCAAGCAAACCGTATTTTGACGAAACTAAGGGGTGGCAAACGTCCAACGATGCAAGAGCAGATTCATACATTTCTTTCGGATGGCGAGAAAAAAACAGCAGAACTCATTGAGGCTATTGATGGACATCCAAACGCTGTAAAAAATGAACTTAAGCGTCTTGTCGATATGGGTGAAATTGTAAAAGTCCAGCGCGCTTTCTATACCCTACCATAAGTGAGACGCAGATGTTATGCTCATAGAACACATCCCTCACCCCGTTAGTCTCAATAGCGAAAATCCTCTGACAGAACCGTGTAATACCCTTCATCTATCAACTTACCTTCCTAATCCTTCAATCCGAAGTCATATTGAAAGCAACTTTAATATCCTTCAGTAAATTGGCATGAAACCATAAATTATGTCATATAAATTACGCGATTCTTAGGCACATTGAGAATCTCTTGTAGATTCTATTTGACTTATAATTCAAACTAAAGCATAATTAATTCATATTAAGACACATTAATTACACTACTTATCATTACTAATATCGTTGCCTTTACATAGATTTTCGAGATTTAATCAATGCTTTTGCCTCAGTGGCAATTTAGGTTCCTACGGATATTTAGCATATTATCAAAGAGTGTTTAACTTGCACAGCAAACATTTTTATCACATTGTTTGCGGATACTTATCAAGTGAAAAACCTTACCGGAGGTGCGAAGATGAATAGAAACATTCAAACGCCTCGCTCTCATGAACTGACCATAAATTTTTTAAAGGGATTTATTCAACACTGTCATCAACAACGGGAAAAATCGTTGCGACAGCGGAAGACAATTGCAACCCCAGCACTCCACAAGGACTATCCATATCATTTCACTGTCCATTGCGCGCGCGGGTGCGCTCTGAGATTATATGAACTTGAGCAGGCAGATATCTCCTTCATGCCCATAGGACACGCGCCTGAGCATGACCATGCTCCAAATGATTTCGGTGGTGAACGATTCCTAAAACGCCAAAAGACCCGAGATTGGACACCCAAACGTTGGTATGAATCGTGGGGAATTCAGATCTATACCGGTGCTCCTTCCGGGCGCAATGGGGCGCAATGGCACGACATCAATTTTAAGTATGATGCGATTTGCGCTGCCCCTGACGCCGTTTTTGCCTGTATCGAGGCACTCGTCAATGCCGTCGCGAATCCGTTGTTGACGTTGACAAAGTCAGGTGGATTGCGCTTCTCTTGTAGAGTTTCGGATTACCTCCATCCGAACAGCAATGAAGCGAAGCATTATATTCATAAACACGCACCTACTGAGGGAAATCCTTACCACCGAGAAGTGTATCTCGAAATCCTTGGAGAAAAGGGATATAGCTGTTGGGATGGGCGTCACGAGATTCTTCTTGGAAATCTCTTAGAACCACCTACCATTGCCAAAGAAGTTCTCTTTATCCCCATTGATGCTCTTCGTGATGCCCTACATGAACCAGCTTCCCTACCAGAAAACAACCTGAAACCTACCTTTCAAGCAGCCACTGCCGCGCCGTTGGTGCCGGAACCTATAAACGAGAAGGTGGTTGCGGTGCGAGAAGGGAAATTGAGTCCGTTAGCGATAAAACGTCTATCTCCAGTGCTATCCAAATCGGAATCTGCAGATTCGGCGCGACGAGGTTCTACTTTGCACGTTTTTGAACACGATGTGAAAACGGGATGGCTTTGCGCCGTTGATGAAATGGGAGCACATTTACCCTTTCTTCAAATTAATATACCAAAAGATGTATTAGATGCGTGGGACACCAGGTGGCAACAGAACACTTTAGGGAACTTTGCGAAAGCTTTACTAAATGCTTTGGAGCGCAAAGGTGAGCTTTATGAGAATCCTGTTAGACGTGTCCGCATGATAGTACAGGCATTTGAGGCACAGGAGAAGACACTCATCCAGCAGATAGGCGAAGAGAATCCAAATTTGACGTTTTGGCATCAACTGAAACGTTTCTTTGAACATTACCAACGGGATACTGACGCGCCGATGATATGGGACCAAGATGCACTGCGGTTTTGGATACCATCGGTCGTGGATGGCGGATATGCACTTCCAGATGAAGTGAAAAATAGCGAATCAAAGCCTTGGCTGGCAGGAAACCGAGTCTTCCAGATTCGCACAGGCATTTATTCAGTACATGAAATCCTAAACTACGAAAATAGTTGGGATGATCTCAAACTGACTGATATTGGGAACCGGTTTTTCAACGGTATACGCGCAGAAATCGAGAAAGATTCCACCGTTCAGCATCTGATTGTTAGCAATCAGGACACTGCTGAAGGGTTGGGAGATACTGCCTTAAAGGAAAATGTCCAGTGCCGGAGCCATATCAAAAGAGCAGTAAATGTAGAAACATTAGGGAAGGCATTTGAATCCGCTGATGTTATTTGGATCGTCGGCGCACCCTACTGGCCTCCACACCTCATGTGGAGGCAAGCACAGATTTTATTTGGGAATGACGAGAAAGCTCTTTCCTATGACATAGAGATGAAACCCTACTACTATAAAGATGAAAGGATTCAAAGACTGTGCGAACAAAACATTGTGGGTATCCTCACACAGATTTTAACGCACGCTGGCTTGGATCGTTTATCAAACAAAACAGTGGTCCTGCTTACGGGGATGCCATTGCCCGGCATCACTGATAGACCTGAGACGCTGCTTTTTGATTGGGAAGACTTTGAGATTGCCGGTGGACTCGATAAACTCCCTGAGGTCATAGTCGAACGCCAGCGTTTTGAGATCGAACGCGCAAACCTTACAACGGAATCCAGCAGAGAAAAAGTAGAACAAGTCTTGGGAATTTCCAAAAGCCAAGCAAACCGTATGTTAATGAAACTTAGAGGCGGGAAAATGCAACGTGTCCCTTTTCACGAGCAGATCCACGCTCTCCTTGAAGGTGGCGAGAAAACGACAGCGGAACTCATTGCAGCTATTGATGGACATCCAGGTGCCGTAAAGAACGAACTCAAACGCCTTGTAGACCTTGGTGAAATTGTGAAGGTTCGACGGGCAGTCTACGCGCTTCCCTCAGAGCAGACACATCAACATCGGCTAACCAATAGCGCAGAGAATCCATGACGGGCAAACCTCATACGATAAAAAATGCGGGAAACATGCTATTTCCACTACTTTAAATCACTCCACGTTGCTCCAAGTTGATAAAATCTATGAAATACGTTTCCAGTTGACTGTCGTCAATATTCGATTCCATCAGCATAGGATACATCTTTCATCTAAGAATTTCTCAAACCAGCACTATCATCTAAATGGCCTCATCCTTCCTCTGAAGTCATACCTCAAGCAACTCCCATACTACCAGCGACTTTGGAAACCTTGTGAACCCCAAATAGAGTAAATTCGGATTTTTTGCAGTTTTAACTTGATATATAAGCCAAACCAAGGCATAATTAGTCATATTAAGACCTTCAATTAAGTTTATGAATTATTATTATCAATTCCATTATATTGTTTTAAAAATTTAACAAGTTCTCTTCTTCACTGTCAATTGAGGACGAGATACCAGTGTGTCATCAAAGTGTGTTTAACCTGCCAGTAAACATTTCTATGACATTGTTTGGGTTATTTATTTAGCGAAAAAATTCTTGGTGGAGGCACAGAAATGAAAAGAAACAACCAATTCCCCCGCTCTTACGGTCCAACTATAAACGCTTTAAAAGACATCATTCAACGTTGCCACCAACGACAAGAAAAGCCACTTCGGCAACGGAAAACAGTGACAACACCAGCACTTTACAAAAGTCATCTTTTTCATTTCACGGTCCATTGCGCCTGGAAATACCCTATAAGACTTTACGAACTTGAGCACGCAAACATCTCTTTTATGCCTATAGGGCGCGCACCTGAATATGATCGAGGTCCGAGAACTTGTCAGGGTGAACGGTTCTCCAAACGGCAAGGTTTATCAGATTGGGAGATCGGACTCTGGCAGAGATCGTGGGGAATTCAAATCTATACCGGTATACCTTCAGAAAGCAATGGCGCACAATGGCACGATATTGATTTTAAGTATGAGGCTATCCGTGTAGCCCCAGACGCCGTTTTTGCCTGCGTTGAGGCTCTCGTCAATTCTGTTGCAAATCCGCTGTTGACCTTGACAAAGTCGGGTGGACTCCGCTTTTCTTGTAGGGTACTGAATTATCTCCATCCCAATGCTGACAAGGCGAAACAGTATATCTACAAACACACACCAACCTCAGAACATCCGCATCACCGAGATGTGTATCTCGAAATCCTTGGAGAAACCGGATATAGTCGTTGGGATGCGCGCTATGAGATCCTCTTCGGAAACCTCTTAGATCCGCCTATCATTGCCAAAGAAGTTCTCTTCTCTTCAATTAATGCGCTTCGCGCTGTGCTTCACCAACCTGCCCCATCAGAAGCACAGGAATTGGAATCTACCACCCAAGGTGCGATCATTGCTCCACTATCCCTCGGTTCGTATAATCTAAACCTTGCGAAGGAGGCATTTTTGAAACGTGGGTTTGCTTATCTCCAAGAAGAAAATGGTGTTCATTATTGGAATCAACCCAGCGGCAGAGTTGGCAATGAAGGCGTGTCGCTATGGGAGCGAGAAGGCAGCGTGTGGATTCAGGCATCTACAACCAATACTGAACTCCCAACGGAAGCAACACTCATAACAGATGTTTGGGACGATACCGGTATCTTGCCACCACTACCCGCGACGGGGCTGCCTGTATCTGCGAAGGTGCACGCAGTACGGGAAGGGACACTCAGCCCCTTGACAATAAAACGCCCGTCTCCGGTGCTGCACAAGCCGGAAAACGCAAACAAAGTTTACGGGACACTTGAAGAGAACGCTGTTCAGATGCAGCGCGTCCTGAATCGCAACGCTCGCATTCTCGGACTGATTGCCGAGAAGGGAGCAGGGAAAAACCATGCAGCAGAATCCTATGTCTTCAATGGTGGAACAATTAGTTTAAGTACGGAATCCATTTTAGTAGAAGAAAGAGAACAACGCTTTCAACAACAAAACCTTCCATCTATTGCACGCTGGAAACCTCGAAACTACTTGTGGGATCAGGCAAAAGAAATACCCATTGAGGTGCGGATGGCGCTCCCCTTTCAACACGGTAATATCTGCGAGGATCCGGAGCGGTGTGAGGCACTGGAGGAAAAAGGGGGCAACCCAAGTGAAAGTATATGCCCACAGTGTCCTGTCTATACAGAGTGTCAGCAGCACGGTTATTTATCGCAATCCGCCGTATTAAAACACGCCAAGGTCCAGATATCAGGAGAACCTACACTGTTTTTAGATCCCAAACATTCAGAAATGGTAGAAGAAATACTCAAACCGGTCAATAATACAGAACGGCTTTGTATTATTGACGATGTGCTAATATATGCGCTGTTTCTTAGATGTAATTTACTAAAAACGACATTAGAAGAATGGAGCACGAACTGGCAAGAAAATGCCTTAGGGAATTTTGCCAATGCCCTACTAAACGCGTTAGAATTCAAAGGGGAACTTGAGAACAATGCCGTAAGAAGGATTCGTGCAGTAGTGCAGGCATTTGAAGGACAAAAAGAAATACTCGTCCAGCAAATGTGCCATGTTAATATACCGAGTAAAGTGACGGAGCGTGAGTTTGTTGATGAGGAAACTGGACAGGCGTTAGCACATTTTATCATTGAATTTGAAGGAGGTCCTTATGCTTACATCCCGCTGAATCCTGATGCTGTAGATAGACTCGCGGTAAAAGGGGAACCGTCCTTTGAACTTGACTCCTTTGAACTGAACAAAAATGTGAAAATTCCAATGTCAATGACACAAGCTATTGCACTGGGCATCTTGGACCCGTCAACTGTAGAAAATATCCAAGCATTTCCAACAGTCTATCGGGATCCAAATTGGACGTTGTGGCATCAGTTCAAACGTTTTTTTGCCTATTACAAACGAGATGCCGACGCACCGATGTTGTGGACTGACTATAAGTTGGAACTTCGAGTACCACCGGTGTTGCATCCGAGCGTCAAACATCTCCTGTTCATGTCATCAACACTTTCCGAACAAGATCTCCGTAGGGCATTTCCAGACGAGGAAATTGAAATTCACCGCACCAAACCGACAGAATGGGTTGCCGGGAATCAAGTTTTTCAGATGCGTACAGGCATCTATCCACGACAAACAATTTTAAATTACGACACTGACTGGGATATTCTTGGTATGTCTAAAATAGGACAGCACTTTTTTCTCGGTATCCAAGCAGAAATTGAACGGAACCGGAACGTTAAGCATGCAATTATCACCAGCGAGCCAGTAATGAAACACTTGGAAAACATCGCAGCAAAAGAGAATGTCCGTTTCGTGATGGGTTTCAAAGAAATAAAAAAATTAGATGCCACTTTTGAAACAGTAGATGTGATTTGGATAGTCGGTACACCACATTGGTCACCAGGCACTTATTGGAGACGATCGCAGATTTTGTTTGGAAACGATGAAAAACCCATCTGCTACGAAGGAGAAACGGAGTCCGGCAGCTACAAAGACGCGCGCGTTCAAAGTGTTTATGAACGGAATGTTACAGGTTTACTTACAAAGATAATAGGTCCAGTGGGGTTGAACCGTCTACCAAATAAGACAGTTGTACTGCTCACCGGAATACCATTGCCTGACATCACCGACAGGTCTGAAACACTCCTTTTCGATTGGGAAGACTTTGAAGTCGCTGGTGGGCTCGATAAACTTCCTGAAGTCATAGCCGAACGACAGCATTTTGAGACCGAACGCGCAAATCTAACCGCCGAATCTAACAGACAAAAAGTAGAACAGGTCTTGGGAATCTCCAAAAGTCAGGCAAACCGGATTTTAATGAAACTCAGGGGTGGAAAAATCCAGCGTGTCCCTTTCCACGTGCAAATCCACGGTCTCCTTGAAGGCAGTGAGAAAACAACTGGAGAACTCATCGCAGCTATTGATGGACATCCAGGTGCCGTAAAAAACGAACTCAAACGCCTTGTAGACCTTGGTGAAATTGTGAAGGTTCGACGGGCGGTCTATGCACTTCCCTCAGAGTAGATACATCAACACCCACTGAAAACCACACCCCCGCACAGACTTCACTTGATTTATAAATCATACTACAGCATAATTAGCTGTATTAAGACCTGTAATTAATATCTATATTATTACGGACATAATTGGCTGTATGTGCTTTTTCAAGATTTAATTAGTGTCCTGATAAATGGTAGGTATTACCGCAGATTTAATTTGACTTCTAAGGGAAAGTAGTGTATAATTAAGTCGTATTGACGCATTATATAAGTAAGACACAAACCGAATTTAATACGATTAATTGGTTTCTTTCGCTTAAAATAACTTGGGGTGTCACACATAAGAGTTCATGATGTTAGGTCGTATTAAGGTCGTAAGTTCCAAACTTGACAGAAACCGAGACTTTCATATCCATTTCTTTTAAGACCATGAATATCCTGAAAGACATCATTCAGCACTGTCACCAACGACATGAAAAACCGTTTCGCCAACGACGGACAGTGATAATACCGGCATTGTATAAAGGGCTTCCTTACCATTTCACGGTTTACTGTGCTCGGAAATATCCTGTGACACTCTACGAACTCGAACAGGCGAACATCTCTTTTATGCCGATAGGACATGCCCCCGACCACGACCATGGTCCGATATCTTTTGGCGGTGAACGTTTTCTCAAACGTCAAGGTATAGAGGACTGGAGTCCCTTATTATTGCACAGATCATGGGGCATTCAGGTGTATACCGGTATCCCCTCTGAATACGATGGTGCCCAATGGCACGACTTTGATTTTAAATATAAAGCCTTATGTGTTGCGCCAGATGCTGTTCTTGCCTGTATTGAAACCCTTGTTAACGCTGTCGCGAATCCACTGTTGACAATGTCAAAATCGGGTGGGCTCCGCTTCTCTTGCAGAATACCCGACTATCTACATCCCAATACTGAAAAGGCTAAGCAGTATATCTATAAGCACACTCCGACAGCGGAAAATCCTAATCAACGGGATATGTACCTTGAAGTGTTTGGAGAAGAAGGTTACAGTCGATGGGATGCGCGCTATGAGATTCTACTTGGGAATCTATTAGATCCGCCTATAATTTCTAAAGAGGTCCTTTTCAACTCGATCGAAGACCTTCAGGCTGAACTTCACGAACCTGCACCTCCTAAAGAAAATAAACTAAAATCCACTTGGCATATTCTCACCCTCCCGCCACCGTCTCTCGAATCACATAAACTTAACATCGCAAAAGAGGAGTTTATGAAGCGCGGTTTTTCTTACGCCGGTCAAGACAACGGTTTTCACCTCTGGACCCGATACACCGGTGAAGGTGAAAATACAGAGGTTCTGCTGTGGGAAAGCAACGGTACAGTGTGGATACGCGCATCTGCCCCTAATGCAGGATTGCCCACGACCCCTACACCAATAACAGATATTTGGGAGGATACCGGTATTTTACCCCCGATACCCGTGACAGGGTTGTCTATCTCTGAAAAGACCCTCGCAGTTCGGAAAGGGAAACTCAGCCCGTTGGCGATAAAACGTCCAACTCCCGTGCTGCACAAATTAGAAAGCAAAAACAAGACCTACAAACCCCTTAAAGCAAATACCTCTCAAATACAGCGGGCTTTTAACAAGATGAAGCGCGTTACTGGACTTATCGCGGAAACAGGAGCAGGGAAAAGCCGTGGCGTAGAATCCTATATCCTCAAAGGCAGCGCAATCAGCTTAAACGCACAATTTTGGATAGCAGAAGATGCAGCGCAACGCTTTGAAAAACAAAATCTACCATCCTTCGCACGCCAAAGAGCTCGAAAATATTTATGGAATCAGGTGAAAGAAATACCTGTTGAAGTGAGGATGGCAACCCCCTTTCAACGCGGTAATGTTTGTGAAGATCCTGAACGATGTGACACACTTGAGGAAAAGGGTGGAAATCCCAGTGAGAGTATTTGCCCACAATGCCCTGTTTATACCGAGTGCCAGCAGCGTGGTTACTTATCTCAACCCGCTGTATTACAACACGCCAAAGCACAACTATCGGGAAAGTCCCAACTGTTTTTGGATCCACAGCACTTCGAAATGGCAGAAGAAATGCTTAAACAGGTCGATAATACAGAGCGGCTTTGTATCATTGATGAGGTGGAAGCATATCAACTATTTCCTGAATGTAATGTATCAAAAAACACATTGGAAGAATGGAGTGTGAACTGGCAAGGGAATGCATTAGGAAACTTTGCCAAAGCCCTATTGCATGCGTTAGAAACCGACAGTGAGTTTGACAACCCTGTCAGACGGATCCGAACAGCAACACTTGCATTTCAAAGACATGAAGAAGAACTTATGCGGCAAATGTGCCGAGTTAATGTGCGAGGCAGGGTGGTATCGCGCGGCGCTGTTGATGCTGAAACCGAGAAGGAGTTGGCACACTTTAGTATCAAGTTTGAAGGCGGCGCTTCTGCTTACATTCCCCTGGATTCTAACGCTGCGGACAAATTCATGGAGAAAGGACTGCCATTTTTTCCACGCTGCCCCTCTGATGTACTTAACGAGGATATACGAATACGCATGTCAATAGCGCAAGCGATCCAACTGGGTATCTTAGATGTAGAAACCGTACAAAGCATCAAGGAATTCCCTACAGTCTGTCGGAACCCAAACTGGACACTTTGGCATCAACTGAAGCACTTCTTTGCATATTACCCTCAGGATGCTGACGCACCGATGATCTGGCATAACAAAGTTCTGCGTTTTTGGGTGCCACCAATATTGCATCCAAGTGTTCAACGTCTTCTGCTAATGTCATCAACCCTCTCTAAGCAAGATTTACAGAAAGCATTTCCAAGTGAAGAAATCAGTGTTGTTAATATTAAACCGACTGCGTGGGTTCCTGGGAATCAAGTTTTTCAGGCGCGTACAGATTTTCATCACGTCCGGACCCTGTTAGCGCATGATCGTAGTTGGGATGTTCTACGTATGTCTAAAACCGGCCAGCGCATTTTTTTAGATATCCTTGCAGAAATCAAGAGGGATACGAACGTTAAGCATTCAATTGTTACCTACCAACCGATTACCAGACAATTGACAGATATTGCAGAAATGGAAAACGTCTGTTTTGTGAAAGATCTTAAACAGTTGGAAAAATTGGAAGAAGCTTTTGAAGCAACAGAAGTTATTTGGATAGTCGGCATACCAACTTGGGAACCTGGTATCGTTTGGAGGCAAGCACAGATTTTGTTTGGGAATGATGAGGCACCTCTTTCCTATGAGAGAGTAACAGAACCTACTCGCTATAAAGATGATAGGGTTCAGCATGTTTACGAACAAATGGTTACCCGGTTACTCAGAGACATTATAGGACGTATGGGATTAAATCGCTTTGCAGGTAAGAAAGTAGTGTTAGTTAATAGTATGGAACTGCCAGACATTACTGACAGACCTGAAACACTGCTTTTTGACTGGGAAGACTTTGAGGTCGCTGGTGGGTTGCATAAGCTTGAGGAGACGATACGTACACGCGAGCGTTTTGAAACGGAACGAGCGAATCTAACTGCTGATACCAGTAGAAAGGAAGTAGAGCGTATTCTGGGATGCTCCTCACGGCAAGCAAATCGAGTGCTAAAAAAACTTAGAGGTGGTAATATTCCACGCGTGCTCTTCCGGGAACAGATTTTCTCACTCCTGGCTAACAGTGAAAAAAGGACATCAGAAATTGTTGACGCTATTGATGGACATCCAACATCAATAAGAAATGAACTCAAGCGACTCGTCGATACTGGCGAGATTGTAAAGGTTCGGTGGGGTGTATATACGCTTCCATCGACATCTGCCCTTCCATCCACTGACAAAACACCATAACCTCACCTATCTATTTTAACTGACAACCCTCTTTAAATCACAACCCATAACCACAACCCTCCTAACCGACACCTGCCTTGACGCAGACCGCGTTAATTGGTATGATGATACCTATAGAATGAAATTAGGACACCGTTTTTCAACAACCAAAAAGGAAAACTATGCAAAAGTTAGCGATTGAGGGTGAAACACATACAAATTCAATCGGTATGCAGTTTGTTCAAATTGAACCCGGAACCTTTATGATGGGTTCAGAGAATGCCGCATTATCAGATGAATTGACTGCTGGAAAGGCATACCTCTGTGATGGGGATTGGGATGAAAAACCCGTGCATCAAGTGACACTCACTACACCATTGTACATTGGTATTTTTCAGGTCACCAATGCGCAATATGAGGAGTTTGAATCCACACATAATAAATTCCGTGGAAAATTGGGTTTTTCACAAGATGACGACGAAGCGGTTGTGTTCGTCGATTGGCATGATGCGGTACGTTTCTGCGAATGGCTCTCAGAGAAGGAAGGTCTCCCTTACAGATTACCGACCGAAGCGGAATGGGAATACGTCTGCCGAGCAGACACAACAACGCATTTTCACACGGGTGATACCTTACCTCCCGAGTTTCACAAAAACGTTGGAGAAAGCTGGTACCCCGATACCGGGCGGAGCCGCGGCGTAGAAGAGGTTGTGCCGCTGCATGTTGGTCAAACAATCCCCAATGCATGGGGTGTATACGATATGCACGGAAATGTAGAGGAATGGTGCCAAGATTGGTATGGACCTTACGAATCGCATCCGCAAGTTGATCCGGTAGGTAGAGAAACGGGTCTATATCGCGTCACACGCGGGGGCAGTCATTCTACTTTGCTCTGTTACTTACGTTCTGCCAATCGAATGGCGGCAGTGCCTGAAGATAAACACTGGTACATCGGATTCCGTGTCGTTTGTGGGGCGACGCCCCAGACTTCACCCGCGCCTGCTCTGAAAGTTGCGTTATGGGGACGTGATGTCAAACAAAAAGAGACAAGTTCACCTGCTCCGGAAATTCCTTACTTCGCTGAACCGCTGACCTACGTTAAAATCCCAGAAGGTTCAAATGGTCCGCTTTTTTCAGCGCATAATCACGTTCCAGCAATCGTGGAATGTCCGAACGGTGATATGTTCACGGCATGGTATTCGTGCGTGACAGAGAGGGGACGCGAGTTGACGGTTGCCGCAAGCCGGTTACGGTTTGGCGAAACGGCGTGGGATCCTGCCGAACCTTTCTGGGGACCACCCGATAGAAACAATCACGCAACAGCTCTGTGGCGAAACGAAAACGGACGAATTTATCATTTCAATGGACTCTCTGCTGCAGCAACATGGGGTACCTTGGCACTGGTAATGCGCTATTCTGATGATAACGGGGCAACTTGGTCAAAACCCCGCTTTATTTCACCAGAACACCGCCTACGACACATGCCAATTACTTCCGTTTTTCGGCGACAGGACGGTTCCATACTCCTCGCCTGCGATGCTGTAAGTGGTGGGAACGGCGGAACGGCAATATGGCTCAGCAATGACAACGGAGAGACGTGGTCCGATCCAGGAGCTGGACAGCCTATCCCTGAATTCGCAGCTGGAAAAAGTGGTGGATGGATCGCTGGAATCCACGCTGCTGTCGTTGAACTCACAGATGGAAGGCTGATGGCTTACGGACGCGGCGACACCATTGACGGACGGATGCCGAAGAGTATCTCTTCAGATGGCGGTAAGACTTGGTATTATAGTGCGAGTCAATTCCCTGTCGTTTCTGGTGGACAACGATGCGTCCTGCTGCGACTTCAAGAGGGACCTATTTTTCTCGCTTCATTCACAGGCGAGCGGAGGGAACAGACACCTATGCCGATCATTGATGCCTCTGGAAACGAACGCCTCGTTACTGGACTCTTTGGTACGTTGTCCTATGACGACGGCGAAACATGGGAACACATCCGTCTAATTACAGACGACGGTGAGGATCGGGAAATCGAAACGATGGATGGACGCCCCTTTACGATGGGATTAAACAGTGCTGAACTGGGTGGCTACCTTGCTGTTTGTCAAGGACAGAACGGACTAATCCACCTCATTAGCAGCCGTCAACACTATCGATTTAATCTTGCGTGGTTGAAAGAGACCGCACCATCAGAAGCGAGGAATTAAGATGAAACTCCCATTTTTGCACCAAGAAGTAGAAGTCCAGACTCATCTACGAGAAAGTAACGATATCCTCGATAATCCCGATGCTTTGAAAGAGCGGATAACAACAGACGGTTATCTCCTGATTCGTGGATTACACGATAAAGAGGCTATCCTGACGGCGCGCCGAGAAATTTTGGAGAAACTGGCAGCAAAAGGAATGCTCGCACCAGATACGCCTTTAATGGACGGGATTTTCAATCCAAATTACCCTGAACCGGCATCTACAGGTTCAATGGGCAATAAGGCGTTGACACAGACTCCGGCATTCAAAGCAGTCGTTGAAGGTAAACCGGTAATGGACTTTTTCAAGCACTTCCTCGGTGGCGAGGCACGGACATTTGATTTTAAATGGCTCCGCACCGCCGGACCTGGGTCTGGCTCCCCAATTCATTATGACATCGTCTTTATGGGCAGAGGCACGCAGGATCTCTATTCCTGCTGGACCCCCTTTGGTGATGTATCGCTGGATATGGGACCTATCGTCTTTTGTCTCGGATCCAACCAATTTGAAAAGGTCCGTGCCACTTACGGACAATCAGACGTTGACAGGGACCTGATTGAAGGGCATTTTAGCGATAAACCGCTTGAAATCGTCGAGAAATTTGGTGGACACTGGGCAACTACAACCTTTTCTGTAGGTGATGTTATTATCTTTAGTATGTTCCTAATGCATGCCTCACTCGTCAACACGTCCAACAAGATTCGAATAACAGCGGATACGCGGTATCAACTTGCATCGGAACCAATCGATGAACGGTGGATTGGCGAAAAACCAAAAGGGCATTACGCGTGGAAGCAGGAAAACGCACAAATTGAATCCTTGGATGCATCTCGCAAAAAGTGGGGAGTTTAATTATAATGTCGGTGTCCTTATCTCTTGTGGGAGGGGTTTGTAACCCCGATTCTGTATAAAAACTCACAGGAGCATATCAATTCGCTATTATGGAGATATGCCAATATGAACAATGATCCGGGTGTGGGTGAAACTAACACCACATCCCAGAGCAGTAAACCCAACCTACTCATACCCTTCATCCTCATTTTATTATGTGCCGTTGGAATCGGTTTAGGCATCAGATACTACAGAAGCAGCCCTGAAACGACAACCGAAGTGCCATGGGAGGTTTACTTTAGCGAAGTTGGTGCCGGCGATAGCCACTATTCCCTTGAAAAACGACTTGTTGCGAGGCTCACCGATGCTGTAGAACAAATTGATGCAGCACTCTATCATCTGGATTCTGCACCAATAGCCGATGCTTTCATCAAAGCACATCGCCGTGGACTCCAAGTGCGAATCATCACCGAAACGGACAATATTGATGAAGAGGCAATAGACCGATTGCAGAAAGCCGGTATTCCCGTTACCGACGATAGAAATCCTGACAGTCTTATGCATCACAAATTTATCGTAATTGACAGACGATACGTCTGGACAGGCTCCTATAACACCACCTACAACGGTGCCTACAAGAATAACAATAACGTCATACTCATCGATTCAGTCCCACTCGCACATAACTTCACACAGGAATTTCGAGAATTGCTGCTGAACGCGCAAGTTGAGAATCCTTCAGGTGGGTCTGTGGTGAAACTGAGCGACGGAACCCAGATTTCCACCTATTTCTCGCCAATAAACAATACGATCCCACCCTTGCTGAAGGAAATCCAATCAGCGAAAAAGTCAATTCACTTTATGGCATTCTCGTTCACCCATGACCGTCTCGGTGACGCGATGCTCGAACGTTTTAAATCCAAGGTCGATGTGCGAGGTGTGTTTGAGAAACGACAGAATGACGATCAATATTCCGAATATAAAGACATGAAGAAGGCAGGGGTACCGGTTGTTCTGGATAAAAATAATGGGACTATGCACCATAAGGTGATTGTGATTGACGGAGAGACAGTAATTACAGGTTCGTATAATTTCTCAAAAAATGCAGAAACTCGCAATAGGGAAAATCTTCTAATTATTAAAGGCAATAGCGAGATTGCAGAGGCATATTTAGCGGAGTTTGAGCGGGTAGTCCGTTAGTGCTTTTCACCTAATATTACCGTACAATGTTGCTCGGTGCCGTTCCTACCGATTTTAAGCCGCACCTCTGTATCAGGTCGCTTGGTTACGACACATCTCAGCAATTCAGCGTAGGAGTGAACCGAGGCTGTGTCAAATTCAAGAATGACATCCTCGGGTAACAACCCGCCTTTGTGTGCCGGGCTGCCCTCAATCACGCGGGTAACATAAATGCCAAACTCACCTACATCCACCTCAACGCCGAGCCAACCGCGCGCAACCTTTCCATGTTCTATAATTTCCTTCGCAACAGCCCGAACCGTCTCTATCGGCAGCGCGAAAGTGATCTCTTGATTACGCATCCCTAACAGTGAGGGCTGGACAAGAAATTGCGTAATATCCACGTTGCCCTGGTTATCTAATAACACATTAGTTGGCGAATTAGTGTTCGTTGGATCTGTCAAGACTGCGAGTATCATTCCAACGATCTCCCCTGATGTGTTTACAACGGCTCCGCCACTGTTACCAGGCGTAACCGCTGCGTTGATTTTAATTAACTCGCCACACATCTGATCCGGTAAGGTATCCCATCCGCCCACAATTCCAAAGGAGACAATTGGACTATGTCCGTAAGAACTTCCGATAGTCGCAACCCAAGAACCTGTGTCAATTTTTGAAGAATCACCCCATTTGCGAGGCGGTGTAAGTTCAACCAACTCAACAGATGATGTTGGTTGGACAGAACCTTCTGGTGGTATAGGATTAGGTTGCGTATTTGCAATTTGAAGCACGGCAATATCAGTAAGGGTATCGGTGCCAATCAGTTTGGCTAAAGACACTTTTTTATCGTTAAAGACAACCTCAATCTTATTCGGAGTTTTCATTTCAAAAGTAGTCGTCACAACATGTCCTGCGGTGTCAATAACAATACCAGAACCGATGTTTTGGCGCCTCAATGTTAATTCTTTAGTATCCGATGGAAGCGGTACGGGGACGACCTGTGTCGCAACAACCTTCACCACAGCAGGACGGGCATTGGTGACGATCCGCTGAAAATCCTTTTCAAACATCTGCAGGACATTTTCATTTGCGAATCCAAACGGAGTTGCATAGAAAAGTAAACTCAGCAGTCCTATTATCAATTGTTGGCGTCTTAATTCTTTCGCGTGCATGCGTTTATCTTCCTTCATTTCCCATTAAAGCCCACCGCGTGTGGAGGTGTTAGTATAACTCACCTGCTTCAAGATATAATGTTGCTGCATGGGTTGCCCTGATGTTGAGATTACACGACCCGGTTGAAACGGATCAACGTCTCTCGATGGACGCCGCACATTTACGGGCAACTCAACGGTCAGTGTCCCGAGTCGAGACCGTTCAGACGCCGGGGTTTCCACAACAGTCGGTTGATCATCTCGATTGAACAAAGAACCGTCTTGATAGAGGTAGCCACCAACTGCAATGATAAGAATTAAGGCAACGAGTCCACTGAACGCCCATTTGGGACGATGGAACACCTCTTGTAGCCGTCCCCAACCTGTTGCAACAATTTCCCTAACGCCGCCGACTTCACGCTTTTCTTCAGCAAGCCGTTGTAGCAGTGTAGGCATAAAGTCAGGAGAAGGCTCAATCTGTGGCAATTGCTGGACTGCCTTAACAGATTCTTGAAAGCGGGTATATTCATGTTGACATGCTTCGCATTCAGAGAGATGCGCCTCAAAGTCTCGTAATACCTGATAATTAAGTGTATCTTCAAAATGGGCAGAGAAGCGTTCCTCAGCCTGTAAGCAGTTCATAATTACTCCTACAAACATCAAACATAGGATTTCAATTTATCTTTCAGCATGATCCGAGCTCGGTTAATTCGGGACTTTGTTGTACCGCTTCGAAGTTCAAGTGTCTCACTAATTTCATCGTAACTCAGTCCTTGCAGGTCGCGGAGGACTAATGGCTCCCTATACTGTTCCGGTAGTTCTGCAATCGCTGTTTGAATAACGTCTTGCAATTCCTTACGCTCAAGTGCAACCTCCGGTTCAAAAGATGCATCAGCGGGTGCCCTCTCAATTAAGTCAATCTGTTCAGAATCTTCACCATCATCGCTATCCACAACGTTATCAACCCTATACCGATCACGTCGTCCTCGATTTCGCAGTTCGTTTTTGCAGAGATTCGAGGCGATGTGATACATCCACGTCTTAAAATGTGCGCGTCCAGGCTGGTAACGCCGCGATGCTTTAAAGATGCGAATGAACGTCTCCTGTGCCAAATCCTCAGCACCATCTCTATCATTGATGAACCGAGCGATGAAATTGACGAGCGGCTGCTGATGCCGGCGTACGAGAAGCGTAAACGCATCTTCATCTCCTGATCGGTAGCGTTCCATTAATTCATCATCTAAATCAGGCATCAAGATCCTCCGGAGTGCTTGTCTATAATATACACCAAACCACACATTAGGTTGCAACTTTTTTTTAACGTATCTAAATGAACACCCAAACATATTCGCACTGACAACTGACAACCGAGAACTTGACTTCAAAATCAATTTCGTATATGATTACTCCCATAAGATGTCTCTATAAACCAAAAAAACTTATCACAATCGCTACCAAAGATCAAATTCAGAAAAGAACAACCGAGTTCTGAGGGAGGTTTATATGTTTAATAAGGTTTTAGAAGAAGTTGAGGAACAATGCAGAGAAGAGAGAATTCCGATGCTCGGACCCGAAAAGGCGAAATTTCTCGCCGCTTGCGTCGAAAAGGCGAAACCGTCTCTCATTGTCGAATGTGGAACTGCTATCGGTTACTCCGGATTATGGATGCTACGCGTGTTGAAAACCATCGGTGCCGGACGCTTGATAACAATCGAAATAGATGCCAATCGGGTAGCACAAGCACGCGCAAATTTTGAACGCGCTGGACTGGCAGACCTTGTCGATTCACGCATTGGCGATGCTCAAGAAGTACTCAAAAGTATCCAAGAGCCTGTTGACTTTTTGCTTCTCGATAACAACTTCGACAACTATTTCCCCTGTTTTCAGGCAATCGAATCGCAATTGACGAATCCTGCAACCGTTGTAGCAGACAACGTAGGCATCGGTGCCGATACGATGGCAGATTATCTGGAACATGTCCGTGAGCGTTACGAATCTGAAACACACTGGTTTGACATTGACCTACCGTGGGTGAAACAGGACGCAATTGAAGTGAGTATCTACCGCCATTAATCCTTCGGTGATTCTCCATTGTAAAAGGAGCATGTTTAATGGATTACGATTTTACCACCGTCGCGCGGTTGCCTGCCCCAGACGATAAGGAGCATGTTTAATGGATTACGATTTTACCACCGTCGCGCGGTTGCCTGCCCCAGACGATAACGTCGCTATCGCTACACAAATGCTGGAAAGCGGGACACGCATCCGTTATAATGGACAGCAGTTTGAATTATCACACACCATTTTAGAAGGACATCGCTTTGCCATCCAGTCAATTCCAGATGACGCACCGCTCTTATCGTGGGGTTTGCCGTTCGGTTTCGCCATACGTCCTATTGCCCCCGGTGCCTATGTGTGTAACCAAAAGATGATCGATTCGTTGTCAATTAGAAACCTCCCATTCACATTGCCAGAAACACCTAATTTTAGTGACAAGATGGCACCTTATGTGTTAGACGAGGCAGAATTCCGCTCAGGAAAACAGGTGCCACGTCATACGAATGACCGTAACTTCCTCGGTTATCGCCGCCCCGGTAATCGCGGCGTCGGCACACGAAACTATATCGTCGTCATGGGAACAACCGCACGTACTTCCGGTTTCGCGAGAAGACTTGCGGATATGTGTTGTAGGGGCGAGGTCATCTCGTCCCTACAAAAAGCCTATCCGAATATAGACGGTGTTGTCGCCGTAACGCACACAGAGGGAGGCGAAAGCCAGACACCAAACAACATTGATATGCTCCTCCGAACGCTTGCCGGTTTTACCGTCCATCCGAATATCGGTGCGATGCTGCTTGTTGACTACGGCACCGAAGCGGTTACGAATGAGATGCTCAAGTCGTATATGGCACGCGAAGGATACGCTTTAAATGATGTTGTGCACCATTTCTATCAATTACAAGGCAGCTTTGACACAGATTTAGCCAACGGTGCGGAGATTATTAACGGGTGGTTGGAACGCGTGAACAGCGTACCGCGCACCGAGCAGTCTCTGGAAAATCTGAAAATTGCCTTGCAATGTGGTGGTTCTGATGCCTTCTCTGGTGTATCGGGCAATCCGCTCGCTGCTTATGTTGCGAAAGAGGTCATCCGTTATGGAGGGTGTGCCAACCTCGCAGAAACCGATGAGTTAATCGGTTCGGAGGCGTATGTACTTCAGAACGCCCGTGATCTGTCAACAGCGCGTACGTTCCTGAACACGATTGAGCGTTTTAAGGAACGCGCCGCGTGGCACGGACACTCTACAGAGGCGAATCCATCTGGTGGTAACAATTTCCGCGGGCTTTATAACATCGCCATTAAATCAATCGGTGCAGCGATGAAACGCCACCCCGATGTCTGCCTTGATTACGTCATCAACTACAGCCAGTTAATGGAGAATCCAGGCTACTATTTTATGGACAGCCCTGGCAACGATTTAGAGAGCATCGCCGGACAGGTAGCATCCGGATCGAACATGATTTTCTTTGTTACAGGCAACGGCTCAATCACCAATTTTCCCTTCGTGCCAACCATCAAAATTGTTACGACGACGGGACGCTATGAGATGCTCTCCAAGGATATGGACGTAAATGCGGGGGGATATCTCGACGGCACACCGATGGAAGAACTCGGCGAATCAATGCTGGATCTGACGGTTAATGTCGCGTCGGGGGAACGCTCTGTTGGTGAGAAAGCAGGACACTCCCAAGTCTCTTTATGGCGCGATTGGAAGCAGACGGGTCCCGTGGATTTAGATCCGTTCCTGACAGAATCCGAACTGAAGTCGGGTGAACCAATTCCAGTTGATACTTCTGTTATAGACCCGAGTTCCGAAGACTTGCGTTTCCGCGCGCTCCAAACAGAAGTAGGACACCGCACGGATCAACTCGGTCTAATTTTACCGACCAGCCTCTGCTCCGGACAGATTGCAGAGATGATTGCCCAACGCTGTAATGAACGGGAAATTGGCAAAGCGCAAGGCATATCCCGTTTTGTTGCACTTCCGCATACGGAGGGGTGTGGTGTCTCCAGTGGACGTTCTGAGGAAATATACACCCGTACGATGATCGGACATCTCACGCATCCTACCGTTGCCCTCGGCTTGCTTCTTGAACACGGTTGTGAAAAGACCCACAACGACCACGTCCGACATGAAATCCAGAAACTCGGTATATCACCTGAAAGTTACGGTTGGGCAAGCGTCCAATTAGATGGAGGCATTGATGCTGTCATTGAAAAGGTACAAGAGTGGTTTGCGGACGAACTCGCCAATAAACCGTCTGTCCCGGTTGTTGATGCAGGATTAGAACACCTCTGCATAGCCGTAACATCAACCGGTGAAGCGTCAGAAGAAGTCTTGCAGTCTCTAACGCAATTGACCCACACCGTCGTCGCTGCAGGAGGCACTGTTGTTGTGCCATCAAATGCGGAATGGCTATCAGCAGTCAGCAATCGGCAATCAGTGGTTCATCTGACAAACACACTGGAATCTATTACACCGACACTGGCTTATGGACAGAGGGTTGAGAAGGCAGGTTTCCACATCATGGAAACGCCGACGGATCAACCGACAGAGACGTTGACCGGACTTGGCGCGACGGGTGTCGATCTCGCACTCGCACATATCGTCGGTGCACCCTTGCAATCACACGTAATGGTGCCGTTAATACAGGTCTCTACGGATGCCACAACGCAAGCCAACTACGGCGCGGACCTCGATCTGGTAACCGCTGATATTGACGACCTGTTAGCGTTAATTGTAGAGGTGGCTTCGCGTGGATACACCCCGAAACTACACGGCAAAGGGAACACGGATTTTCAGTTGACGCGAGGGTTATTAGGAATTTCAATGTAGACGCGCGTATTGTAAGGGCAAGGTAGAGATCTTCACCTACAATCACAAAGACATTACTTCCGTATCAACATCTTCCGCGTTGCAGTGAAATCGCCTGCGGTGAGTGTATAGAAATACACCCCACTCGCTACAGGTTCACCGAACGCGTTTCTACCATCCCAATACGCCGCTCGACTACGGGTCTGATAGATGCCAGCAGTTTGATATCCAAGCGACAAACGCCGAACCACTTGTCCGTCCACGGCATAGATGGTGATCGTGACATCCGTGGGTTTCGCTAACTGATACGGTATCCACGTCTCCGGATTGAACGGGTTCGGGAAGTTTGCCAAAAGGAAGTTCTCTCCAACTGCGGTGACAGTTATCTGCGCCGTAAGCGCAATCCCATTATAGTTAGCAATAGCATCCGTGCCAACGGTGAAGGTCAGTGTGCTATCGGTGTCAATGTTTCCATCGAACTCAAGTTCAACAGTGATTTCGGTATCGCTCGTTCGCCTTGGTTGGTTCCAAGGGATCGTTACGGCATCAATGCCAGAGACCGTCACGGCGTCTCTAATCTTCCAGATAGAACGTTCGTATTTAGCACCATTTAGCGTGAGTGTGACGACGCTTCCATCCAGTGTCCCCTCTGTCAACGGTGACGCTGTTGAGGCAACCACCGATTCTGCCAAAGCAGCGACAGATACTTGTACGGTAAATGCAGACCCATTGTAGCCTGCTATCGCATCCGCCTCCAAGGTGAAAGTGAGCATAGCAGCAGTGTCGAAGTCGGTGCCGTCGAATTCAAGTTCAACAGTGATTTCAGTGTCGCTTTCTCGATCTGGATCGTGCCAAGGGATCGTTACACCATCAATCCCTGATACCGTCACAGCACGTCTGAGGTCAAAAACAGAACTCACATATTTAGCACCACTGAGTGTAAGTGTTACCACGCTTTCATCCAGTGTAGCTTCTGTCAACGGTGCTGCTGTTGAGGCAACTACCGATTCCTGTTCCGCCGTAACAGGTAGGTGTACAACCATCGCAGGACCACCATACCCGACTATCGCATCTGCCCCCACGGTGAAGGTGAGCGTGGCATCGGCGTCAAAACTTCCGCTGAATGTCAGTTCAATCGTCAACACAGTATCGCTGACACGATCCACCCCAAACGTTCCAATCGTTACACCATCAACCCCTGATACCTCCACTGCATCTCTGATTCTGAAACTCGACTGTTCATAAGTCCGACCACTTAGCGTAAGCGTGATAACACTTTCATGCAATGTCGCTTCTGTCAACGGTGCTGCTGTTGAAGCAACCACCGATTCCTTACCGCCAGTAACAGGCACCTGTGCAGTCAAAGCAGTACCGTCATACCGCAACAGTGCGTCTGACCCAACCTTAAAAGTCAGTGTGGTATCAGCGTCAAAGTCGCCATCAAATTCAAGTTCAACGGTAATCTCCGTATCGCTAACACGATCCAATCCAAACGTCCCAACAGTAACACCATCAATCCCTGATACCTCCACACCACCCCTGATATCCCAGATAGAACGTGCGTATTTAGCACCCGTTAGTGTGAGTGTGACAACGCTTTCATGGAGTGTTATCTCTGTCAACGGTGACGCTGTTGAAGCAGCCACTGATTCCTTACCACCGATAACAATGAGCTGTGCGGTCAGGGCCGCGCCATCGTATCCCGCTATCGCATCCGCCTCCACGGTGAAGGTGAGCGTAGCATTCGTATCAAAGTTACCTTCAAATGTCAATTCAACCGTCAATACCGTATCACTGACGCGTTCCAGATCAAACCAGTGAACAGTAACACCCTCAATGCCGGATACCTTCACATTACCTCTGATGTTAAAAGAAGAGCGCTCGTAAACGGCACCATTCAGCGTGAGTGTAACAATGCTCCCATTCAGTGTCGTTTCCGTCAATGGCACCGGGGTCGAAGCAACTACGGATTCCTCCGCCCCAGTAACATGGACTTGCGCAATCAGTGCAGGACCATCGTATCCCACTATCGCATCCGCCGCCACAACAAAGGTCAATGTGACATTCGTGCCAAAGTCACCATCGAACTCAAGTTCAACAGTAATTAATCTGTCGCCCAGACGTTTTACACCAGACGGTCCAATCGTTACACCCGCAATACCCGATACTGTCACAGCATTTTTGATGTCAGCGTTAGATTGTACATAAGTGCCGTTGTTGAGCGTCAATAGGATTGTGCTCTCATCTAAGGTCGCTTCCGTGAATGGTGTCGGTGCTAATACAGTTATTATTGGTCTTTCTTCGACCACACCAGCGACAAGTATCCTTGTGACAAGCGCAGGACCGTTATAGGCAGCGATAGCATCTGCCGCAACCGTGAAGGTAAGGGTAGTATCGGTGTCAAAGTCCGTACCATCAAATATGAGTTCAACCTTCACCTGTGTATCGCTAACGCGCGCCACATCAGACTGGCGAAACGTAACGCCGGCAATACCCGATACTTGCAAAGCACTACTAATATCAGCAGAGGATTGCGTGTACACACCACTGGACAGAGTGAGCGTGACAATGCTCTCATTTAAGGTAACTTCTGTCAACGGTTGTGGGGCAAAGGCAGTGATTATGGGGTTTCCTTCCACCACTGCGACGACGGACAATCGCGCAATTAATGCCGCACCGTTGTATCCTGACAGGGCATCTGCCCCGACCCTGAAGGTGAGTGTAGCATCGGTGTCAAAGTCTGTACCATCGAAGATGAGTTCAACCTTCACTTGTGTATCACCGACGCGCTCCACATTAAACCTATTAACCGTAACACCAGTAATACCCGATACTGTCACGTTATTTCCAACAGTGTACCGAGGTTCATAAACCCCACCGCTTAACGTTAGTGTGACCAGACTCCCGTCCAGTGTTGCTTCCGTTAGGGTTACCGCCGATAATGCTGCAACCGATTCCAGAGCTGCGGTGACGTTTGTTGTCACGGTAAGCGCAGGACCGTCGTAGTTCGCGATTGCATCCGGTTTTACTGTGAAGGTGAGGGTCGCATTGGTATCAAAATCTGTACCATCAAAGGTCAGCTCGACCACTAACTCTGTATCACTCACACGGTCGACACCAGATGACGTAACGGTCACACCAGTAACCCCCGATGCCGTTACAGAATCGTTGAGCCAACCTTCATAGACCCGGTTGCTCAACGTCAAGGTTACCGTGCTTTCATTTAGTGTTGTCTCCATTAGCGGTTGTGAAACCAATGCTATCGTCGGGCTTCGTTGATCGTCCAAATCAGTGACACTGATAGTAACAGTAATGGTGTCGGTAAGACTGCCATCGGAGACAGTAACTCTTACGGTATAGACACGTTTGGTTTCGTAGTCAAGAGCCGCGCGGGTCTTCAGCTGTCCGGTGGCACCATCAATGTCAAACGATGTCGCGTCAAGACCGCTAAGGGTATAGGTTAGAGAATCGTTGTCCGCATCCGTCGCCGCCACAGGGTCTCCGATATTTACATCCCTTGGCGTATTCTCCGCCACGCTGCGAGTGGTATGACTATCATCTACAAACTCGGGAGCACTGTTCGTGGGCACTTCATCTACCACATTAATAACAGTGATGGTGACCGTGATTACAGCTACCAGACCCCCATCGGAAACAGTAATTGTCACCGTATAGGAGGCTTTGGTTTCATGGTGGAGTGCCGCCTTGGTTTTCAACTGCCCAGATGTGCTATCAATGTCAAACGATGCCGCATCCGTGCCACCCAGCTGATAGGTGAGCGCGTCATTGTTGGCATCCGTAGCCACCACTGGATTACCGATACCTATGCCCGCTCCTGTATTCTCCGCTACCGTACGTGTGGTCCGGGAACCATCGGCGAACACTGGCACTTTATTGATTGTCCACTCCATATCCTCAAACATTCCCAAGGCAATCGGTCCAGGGTTGTGAATCGCTTCTTGCCTGTCAAGATAGGGGGTCATTAAAGAGTTCACCTCTCCAGGCGGAAACAGCGTCTCATCCAAGTGGACGTAGCCTGAACCCCTATCCCAAACACTGGGGACATAAAGCTGAGGACGTGTGCCACCGTTTGCTTCAATCCCTTTTTGCCCGTTCCAGAAGAGGTCGTTACTGGTGAACTGATTCAGAAGCGCATTGGAAGGATCGGGAAAAGTTGTAATAACCGTCCCGGATCCATTGACGACAAAGATATCATAAATATGCGGTAATTCAGGAGTGCCGCCCCTAAGCTTACCCCGATCAGCAGAAAAAGAAAATATCCCGATTGGTGACTCTTCCACCCGGGCAGCACTAAAAAAACCGAGACCGTGACCAATCTCATGAATCACGGTACTGACGAAGTCCATTTTACCCTGTGGTGTGTTGCCATCTGTCCCAAAATACCAATTCACATTTTCGTGGCTGTTGAATCTCGTTACGATGTCTGGCTCACCAACTTCCAGATCCCTGCCAGCTTTCTTATCAGCGAGTGCATCAACGAACCACAGATCCAATGCTCTGGGCGATTTCCAGCCTGCTGGGTAGGCACCCCCCAAAATAATCCTTCCATCCTCATACCCACTGAAGTCTATAAAAGTTGCGTCAATCCGGATGGGTATAGGGGAGCGAATTAGCGAATCCCACACATCAACCGCATATTGAAACGCCGCCCTTGCTTCGTCCGTAAAACCGCTGTACGTTACCATAAACTGTGGCTCTGCCATCCTAAAGTAACTACTGTGTTCGGACAACTTCTGCATCGGCGGCGGCGGTACCCTTGTACCAGCATTTTCTCTGGTTCCATATAAAATAATCATCGGTCCCGGTGCTTCACCCCTGCTCGTAGCACCGACCGTTGGCCGATCTTCAGATGTCCCTAACCCTCCTCCCGGTGCCTCATCTCGGCTCATAGCATCAGGCATCAGTCCAAACAAAACCCATACCAAAAAAGAGACTGTAAATAGGACTTTTGCAAAGTTCATAGTAATCCTGTGGCGACAACAGTTAGTGTCCCTTTTCGTGTTACTTGAGAATAACCATTTTCCGTGTGGCAGAATAATCACCCGCAGTAAGCGTATAAAAATAAACGCCACTCGCTACCCGGTCCCCAACCTCGTTTCTGCCATCCCAGTAGATCGCTTTGGATCGACTCTCGTAGAATGAGGCAGTCTGGTATCCGACATCGAGTCTGCGGATGACACTACCGTTCTGGCTGTAGATAGTCAATGTGACGAAAGCATCCTCTGCCAACCGGAACGGTATCCACGTCTCAGGGTTAAACGGATTTGGATAGTTAGGCAGCAGCTCGGTCTTTTTCGGAACCAACATAGCGAGAAGTTGCTCTAAGAAGAGAATACCCCTGTGTACTCTTGCATCCGTGAGGTCTAAACTTTGTGCTTGGATTAGCCATTCCCGAACATCGGCGGCAGTAAGCATTGAAAGTGCCACCGAATGCAGCGACGGCGCCGCTGCTGCTTGACCGATTGCATCAGCTATCTCAACCAAATCAAGAATGCTGACCACGCCATCGCCGTTAACATCAGCACTGTTTGGTCCAGACTGCCCGAATCGTGTGGCAACCATCACCAAATCTTGGATGTTTACCACCCCGTCTTGATTGACATCATAGTTTGTACGCTGTGGAGCGATGTCGTTAATGATGATCCCAATGCCGGGAGTACTGATGTCTTTCCTACCTCCATAATAGGTGCGCTGGTCGGCAGTTAAATTTACATCCACGGCGGAAATCCAACCACTTGCTTGAGTGCCATCAAGTGCCATGCTATTAGCGTAACGTCGAATCATCGAGGTACGGTGTCCGTCTCTGTTCCTACCTCTGTTCGCCCCATAAGGCAACTTCCATTGCACGACACCATCATCAAGGTTTCCAACCTCGTCTACCAAGTTCTCCTGATCATCCCACAGTTTTATTGAGAATCCCTCTGTACTGAGAATTAGAGTCCACAAACCGAGAGGTAAGTCCGTTCTCCAATTCAGGTCATAAATCTGTTCTTCAGTAAGGTTCTTTGAATTTTCACTATCTTCGTTTGGTACTACCAGAACAGTATCATTTGGCCAAATCCTCGGCGCATCGCCCCAGAAATCATCTTTAAAGGTGATTAATGCCTCCACCGGTCCGGTCAATTCTGGCGAGTCCACATTCTGGATTGTCATCCTCCACCCTGTGAGATTGATGAGGTCTGCCCCGGAATTGTGCAATTCTATCCACTGTGGTGGTGAAAAACTTCTCTCCGAGCCAAACATGATTTCACTAATGGTAACTTGACTCCCTATCTGGCTGGGCTGAGAAGGTTCAATCTCATTTATGTCAATGATAGTGATAGCAACGATGATGGTATCCGTGCGACTACCATCAGAAACCGTGACGGTCACCGAATAAGCCTTCTTCGTCTCATAGTCCAGCGGCGCACGCGTCTGTAACTGACCAGAAGAACTCACAATACTAAATGACGATGCATCCGTACCACTGAGCGTGTAGGTTAAGGTGTCGTTGTCCGCATCCGTGGCAGACACGGGACTACCGATGTTTACACCCGAAGGCGTGTTTTCTGCTATTGAGCGCGTCGCGCGATTGCCGGGGAAAGCTGGCGCGCGGGTCTCGTCTATATCAGTAACATTGATAGTAACACTGATGGAATCCGAGCGGCTGCCATCAGAGACGGTGACGGTCACCGAGTAAGTGTTCTTCGTCTCATAATCCAGTGGCGCACGCGTCTGTAACTGACCCGATGTACTCACAATATCAAACGATGCCGCATCTACTCCACCCAAACTGTATGTCAAGGTATCCTCATCGGCATCCGTGGCAGACACTGGATTACCGATATTTACACCCCCAGGTGTGTTCTCCGCTACCGAACGCGTCGTGCTACTATCGGCGAAAACCGGTGCATGATCTTTCGCAGGCGTCTCATCTACCTCAGGGTCAACGGTCCCAAGGGTCTCTTCTGGCACCTGTTTCTCTTCTTTGTCAGTGACATTGATAGCAACACCAATAGTGTCAGTGCCACCATTACCATCCGAAACCATGACCACCACCGAGTAGGTATTCTTCTCCTCATAGTCCAAGGACGCACGGGTTTGTAACTGACCAGACGCACCCACAATACCAAATGATGCTGCATCTACGCCACCCAAACTGTACGTCAAGGTGTCCCCATCCTCATCTGTAGCAGCCACCGCACTACCTATGCTTTCACCCGTAAGCGTGTTCTCTAATACCGAGCGCGTTGTGTGATCCCCTTCTATGAAGATCGGATCGTCATTCTCGTCAGTAACATTGATAGCAACACCAATAGTGTCCGTCCCACCATTGCCATCGGAAACCATAACCACCACCGAATACGTGTCCTGCGTTTCATAATCCAGTTCGACACGCGTCTGCAACTGACCCGATATACCCACAATGCTAAACGATGCAGCATCCGTGCCACTGAGACTGTAGGTTAAGATGTCCCCATCTTCATCTGTAGCAGTCACCGGACCTCCAACGTTTACTCCCGCAAGCGTATTCTCTGCCACCTCACGCGTCGTCCGCTCTCCCTCTATGAAAATCGGATCATCGTTTTCGTCAGTGACATTGATAGCAACACCGATGGTATCCGCTCCACCCCTGCCATCTGTAACCATGACTACCACCGAGTAGGTATCCTTCTCCTCATAATTCAGTTTGGCACGCGTCTGCAACTGACCCGATGTACCTATAATGCCAAACGATGCAGCATCCACACCGTTCAGGCTGTACGTCAGGATGTCGTCATCAAGATCTGTCGCAGACACCGCACCACCTATGTTTACACCCGCAGGTGTGTTCTCCGCTACCGATCGCGTCGCGCTACTTCCTTCTGTGAAAACCGGAGCATGGTTTACGTTAGGGTCATAGGTAGGATCAGGAATAGTCGCAGCAAAAACAAGAGAAGCGTTATCACCACCCAAGCCACTCGGTTCAGCGAGATGATAGCCGGAATGGCCTGCAGGCAACTTTGGTAACATTACAATATCCACGCTGATGGCATCCGACGTGCCGGGGGTACGCGTCACTGTGAGGGATTCGCTTTCCACGCTACCAGCGGGAATCTCGATGCTGGTTGCTCCACCATCAATGCTCGCATTCGTGACACTGAGCGGTAGAACAATACTAAAGGGCGCACCAGTGGGTACCGTCGCCTTGAATTCGTTTTCTACAACCTCCTCTAAAGACACAATAACAGATAGGTTAACCGAGTTGTTACTCAAGTAAAATGAACGTAGCAAAGACAGTCCAGAAAAAATGCCCGAGGGTAAACTGCTTAACTCGTTAAAAGATAAACTGAGCCAAGTCAGCGAAGACACATCAGAAAAAACATCCGAGGGCAAACTGCTGAGTTGGTTAGAAGACAAGTTAAGCGTGTTCAGCGAAGACAGACCATCAAAAACATCCGAGGGCAAACTGCTTATACTGTTGTAAGACAAGTTGAGCGTATTCAGCGAAGACAGACCATCAAAAACATCCGAGGGCAAACTGCTCAACTCGTTGAATGGCAAACTGAGCCAAGTCAGCGAAGACAAATCATCAAAAATATCCGAGGGCAAACTGCTTAACTCGTTGCTACCTAAATCAAGTCTGTTCAGCGAAGATAGACCATCAAAAATATCCGAGGGCAGACTGCTCAGGCTGTTTCTATATAGGGCAAGTGCTTGCAACGAAGACAGCCCGTCAAAATCGCCGGATTTCAGGGACGTGATATTTTTGCTACTCAGATTAAGGCTGGTAATTAAAGCCAGATGTGCAGCGGTTACATCGTCGGCAGCGTCTACGCCTGGCACCAGTGCAACAATCGTATCGCGGACCTGCTGCGTCCGGTCGCTGACCGGCGTGAACGCGGGTGCGTTGTTTCCCACCTGCCCGTAGCCTGTAGTTTGTACACCACATATTAACAACATCACAAGGATAACTGACACCACGTTTTTTCGATTCACGATTAGCGTTTTCATAATAAACCTCATTTCATGAATTTCAACTGCAGACGCAATCGAACTCCTATATGGAAATATAAAGACGTTCTATTTTTCCTCTCTATTCTATCAGGTTTACCGAAAAATGTTACTTTCTTATCAACATCTTCCGAGTCGCAGAAAAATCTCCCGCAGTAAGCGTGTAGAAATAAACGCCACTCGCCACAGGTTCACCAAACGCATTTCTGCCATCCCAATACGCCGCCCGACTACGGGTCCGATAGACGCCTGCAGTCTGATGTCCGAGTGATAATCGCCGAACTATCCGTCCATCCACGGCATAGATAGTGATGCTAACCTCCGCATCTTTTGCCAACTGATACGGAATCCACGTCTCTGGGTTAAAAGGGTTGGGGTAATTGGGCAAAAGTGAAGTTTCTGTAGGAATTAACACCGCAAGGAGTTGCTCTAAGAAGTGGATGCCTCTCAGTGACGATGCATCTGTGAGGGTTAAGTGTTGTGCTTGGAAAAGCCATTTTTTCACATCTGCCGTAGCGAATGTTTCCATAAATTTTGGATGCAGAGAAGGTGCGGCAGCACCGTTATTAATCGCACCAGCAACGAGAACGAGATCCTGAATATTGACGATTCTATCACCGTTGACATCCGCCCGATTCTGTCCTGCCTGATCGAGATTAGAAGCAACTAACACCAGATCCTGGATGTTTACGATACCATCACCATTCACATCCCCTTTGCGTCCGGTTGATTCAGTAATTTGCGCCTCTTCAACTCGGGGGATAGAAGCCTCTCCCGCACTATTAACGAGGAGCACCTTAGGTAAACGCAAAGCAGAAGCTTTTACCGCCACGACTTCAAAAGTGAGCGTCGCGAGAGTGCCGTTGCCGTTGCTTTCTCCAGCAAGAGACGCAGCGTTGAGTTTTACAAGATTATCCATCACAACTGGCTCCACAAAAAACGCACCCGCAGGCAGATAATTGCCATTCGCACCTGAGATATAACGGAGCGCGGTTGTATCGAACTGCACGGTCGCCTGATACCCCGCCACTGCTTCGCCGCCCGTGATGTTCAAATTGAGTGTTAACACCTCACCAATCGCAGGGGACACCACTGAAGCGGGCTGAACCCGAACGATTGTGCTCTCGGATGTAGCGGGTGTCAACTCCGATTGATTGGTTGGGGGACTCGTAACATCTGATCTCCCACTTGTTGTCCCCTCACCAATCGAAGACCACTCACGAACGCCAACATTCAGTCCTTCAAGAAAAGTAAAACAAACAAAACCGGCAAATCTGTAGCGCACTTGATATGTGGTATTCGGTTTAAGGTCCTTAAGGGTGACCTCACCTTTTTCGAGCTCCACACATTTTTCGTGCCAATCTTCTTGCGATCCTTTTTGTCGCCATTGGAAGGTATATGCTGATGACTCAAAGAAATCTAATTGGAAATTAGAGAAACGTACAACAAGCGATGTGTCATTATCGCCTGGTGTAACATTTATCGATGCTTTTTTACTTAGCGTGCCCCCTTTATCAGTTGTATCACCTTCCGTTTCAGTTGTGATTTCCCACTGGCGTGTTTTACCGTCCGCACTCCCAGTGACGAGTGTGCTTCCATCGGAATTGAAGGCAACACTCCTGACAGGGGACTCATGCCCGAGCGTAGCTAAGACTTTCCATGTCTGAGAAACCCACAAACGCGCCGTGCCATCCGTACTGCCACTCGCAAGCAGGTCGCCATTTGGACTGAAAATAATGCTCAAGACAGGCGATTTATGGTCAAGCGTTGTTTCGTGCTGTTCTGTTTGTGGATCCCACAATCGGACTGTCCCATCTCTGCTCGCACTCGCCACCAACATGCCATCCGGACTGAAGGCAATACTCAAAACACTATCTGTATGACCCCTGAGTGTCGCTTCGAGTACATGCGTTTGTGGATCCCATAATCGGACTGTCCCATCAGCACTCCCACTCGCAAGTAGCAACCCATCCGGACTGAACACTACGCTCAAAACGTTACCCGTATGTCCTCGGAGTGTCGCTTCGAGGGTCCCCGTATTGGGTTCCCACAATCGGATCGTGTTATCTGCGCTCCCACTCGCAAGTAGCGATCCATCGAAATTGAAAGCAACATTTGAAACGCTATCTGTATGTCCTCGGAGTGTCGCTTCAAGTACATGCGTTTGTGGATTCCACAATCGGACTGTGTTATCTTCACTTGCACTGGCGAGTAGCAAGCCATCCGGACTGAAGGCAATGCTCCTAACGTCCGCATCATGCCTGAGTGTGGCTGTAGTTTGACCCGTGAGCGGGTCCCACAAGTGGATAAGGTTTGAAACGACGACACCAATTATCCCACCATTGGGAAAAGGCTCAATATCCCAGAGACTATTTGTATGCCAAACAAAAGTACCAACAATCCCAATGGAGAGACCAACGATTTCGGAAGTGATCTTAACGGTATCAGCGACAACACCAACAACAATACCAAGACCCTTTCCAACAGCGCCAAGACCCTGCCCAACAGCACCAATCGCTCCTCCAACAGCACCAACGGCACCACCTATGGCACCAATGATTCCTCCAAAAAAACCGTAACCCGTGCCTTGTACACCACAAATCAAGAACACTGTTAGTAACATTAACGCGATTGTCTTTCGATCCACAATTATGTTTTTCATCAAAAATTACGGATTGGAAACCCTCTACTTTAGTGGAGGGAGGAAAATCCGCCCTCGTGTGTTAGACCACAGCGTGTGGTATTGAAAATGAATTCGTTTTTTACTTGACTAAAAAGTGCATAAGTGTTATACTATCTCTATCACGTGGCGAGGACTTCTTAACTACACACACCAAGTGTAGCCTCCTCGCCAACCGACTTAAGAAGCGGTTAAAACGTGATACGTGATAGTCCAATGAAACGATCCTATAAATATAGGGTATATCCTACCCTTGACCAAGAACGCTGGCTTTTCGCAGCGTTGAAACACCAAAAGAAGTTGTACAACTACATGCTTCAGATGCGATCGCAGATGTACCAGTATGGAAGTATCTCTGTGTCTCAGTATGATCAACAGACACACCTTACGAAACTTCGTGAGAACTCACATTATGGCAAGCATCCGCAGGATATGCAGGTTGAAACTATCAAACGTGTTGATGCAGCGTACGCACACTTTTTTCGTAGATGCAAGACCGAAAAGAAAAAAGCAAAGAAAGGGCATCCGCGTTTCAAGCGATCCGTCCGCTCTGTGACGTGGGCGTTGCGAAAGTCGAAAGGCAAACGTCAACAACCTATTTATGAAACAGGTACACGGCTGGATAGATTGAAAGTTCCGAAACTCGGTGAAGTGAAAATCAGAATGCACCGTCCACTCAGTGGAGACCCGAAAGCGGTCACGTTGAAAAAGACGGCACGCGGCTGGTATGCCTTCATCGTTTGCGAAGTCTCTGATACGTTGAAATGTGCCCCGAAGTCCGCTTGTGGTGTGGATGTCGGGACAAAGAAGTTTGTGATAACCTCTGACGGTGAAAAGATCGGCAATCGGCGGTTCTATAAGCGAGGACAGAAACGACTTGCTGAACTTCAACGGGATCTCGCGAGAAAACAGAAAGGCAGTCAACGGTACTGGAAAGCACGCAATGCTCTTGCGAAACATCACGATAAGATTGCCTGTCAACGCCTTGACTTTATCGCAAAGACAGTTTACAAACTCTTTCACCATAATGGATTTGATGCTGTTGTCGTAGAGGACTTGTATATCAAAGGCATGGCTAAGAACAACAACATGGGCAAGTCTATTCATGACGTTGCGTGGGGGACGTTCTTTGAATGGCTGCAGTGGGTTGCAAAACGCGACGGCAAACACTTTCACGTTGTTGACCCCGCACACACTTCTAAGACGTGTTCTAACTGCTGTCAACGGGTAAAAGGTCAGATGTCGTTGTCCGTGAGAACCTTTGCGTGTAAACATTGTGGATTCGTCCTTGACCGCGACCACAACGCGGCGATTAATATTCTAAACAGGGCTGCTGTGGCTCTTCGCGGCGTAGAGTTGTGGGATACCATACTCTATGAAACGAGAAATCAGTTGTTGCAACTGGCTTGTTGGGGATAATTCCCTACAAGCCCCCGAATTCATTCGGGGGTAACTGACTGCCGAACTCCTTAATAAACTCTTTTCTACTACTCTTCAATAGCCACAGGGAATATTGAGTGAATTATATACACCGATTTTATTTAAATTATCACTGAATTAATGTCATATCGGGACATTTATATAAAAATATTTAATATTAATAATTTCGACTTAATGTGTAATCATACTATATGCCGACTTATGAATCAAGCAAAATTTTCAAAAGAACACTTAATTTGCCCGAAAAACACATCAATCTTACAATTTTTTTCATTTTTTGGGATATAGAGACAATTTTGGTTTAAAAAGCAAATTTTAGGTGGGTGATAACGGGCGAACATGGAGGTCCGCCCGAAAAAGTATAGAGGGATATTGTGAAATTGTTTCTACAAGGAATGGATAAGCACTCTTACAATGGCAACGAAATCGGCGCGCCAATCTGTGAAGAACGATACGTCGCCTCTGCCAACTCGATACCGTCTCTGCCCATACGTCCGTGGGTTGTCGGTTCCGCCTCACCAGCGATGCACTGAAGCCAATGATCAATGCTCGTCCCTTTTGCTGCCATTCCCCAATACCGTCGTTGACGGTGGTCATCTGGCACATTACGGTAGGTATCATCATCTGGCACTGGAGCAATAAATTCCGCTTCCTCCCCCATATCGTGAGTCTTCCAACGGAGTCCGTTCCCAATCAGCGTCGCTGAGCCTTTACTGGTGACGAGACCGTTGCCACTATTCCTGATTTCAGCTGCCCAACTCTTCATCATCATACCGACCCCACCGTTTTTGAAATGTACAGTCAACACAGCGTTGTTCTCCACGGCTTCCTCGGCAGGTGGATAGGTGCCGCCAAGCGGGACGTGGCTCGTGAAACCGTAGACGGTGGAAGCGGGACCGTAGAGCCATAGCCAGAGATCAAGATCGTGAATCGCTTGCTCCACCAACATACCCCCCGACTCTGCCTTCACGAAGAGCCACGGATGTCGTTCCGGCGAAAACCAACCGACTTGATTAGAATACGCCATTTGCAGCGTACCGAGTGTACCATCATCTAAGAGCGATTTCAACTTCGCATATCCAGGATTAAACCGCATCATATAGGCAACCATCAGGAGGACACCCGCATTTTCAGCAGCGGCGATCATTTCTTCACCCTCTGCAACGCTACAACACATCGGTTTCTCCATCAGAATGTGTTTGCCAGCAGCGGCGGCAGCACGGGTAATTTCGAGGTGTGGACGTGGATGGACGCAAACATCCACTGCATCTATATCCTGCCTATCCAGAAGGGCGCGGTAATCTGTGTAGGCATCTGCACCAAATCGATCCGCTTGTTCGTTAGCAGATGCCTCGCTGATGTCGGCAACTGCGACGATGTCTGCGCGCCGCGTTGGTTCCTGATAATAAGGAGCGTGGAGGGAGCGGAAGATACCCCCACATCCGATAATACCAACTCTGATTTTATCCATGGAATTCTCCTTTAGGAGTTAAAAAGAACGTGTTCGTAGTAGGGAAACCCTTCATCGCCCGTTCCAACGCGTAATAAATTGCGCTATTACAAACAGAACGATTTATGGTACGCGCTATGATTACTGCACACTCCGCGTGCCTACTACACTACTTTTAAGGATAGGCAGCGGTGCCTCGTCCGTCAAGAGTTCGAGTGCCTCCGCGATGATTGCGTGCTGCAATTCTGGGTTGTTCGGTTCTCCAAGCGGATAACCAAATCTATAAGGGACTGATAACGCACGTGGCGGTTTCACCCTTTTCGTTATGCTTTCATCAAGCGTTATGGAAACGGTCAATATTCCCTTTTCTTCAACAGCGCGTTGTATCAATCCTACAGACTGATTGCACATCGGTCACACAGGCGTCAAGAATGCAACGTTAACACCGTCGGCTTTAAGCATCTGCGCAACTTCAGGCGCGGTTTCTTCAATGAGCGGTTTCGGTTTTGTAATTGACCCCATAAAACTAAAGTGTCTATCGTTGAGTGAACCGATTATACCTTCGTTTTCTAATTCCCGAAATCGATCCAGTGGCAATACAAGATTTATATCACTCTCTGTGCCACTCGAGTCGAAAGCCTTACTTCTATGCCCAAGCGCAAGGACTTGTGTCTCAATTGTATTTGGTATTTCTCGGTACGAACAATCTCCACCGATCATCCGCTCATTATAAGGCTTCTGTTCGTGGAGATGCAATCCAGCAGTTGTAATGAGGGCAACACGGCACTGGTTTAATTCCTCGTGATGGCGTGTGTTAGAAGGCGTATCACCATAAGACTTAACAGGATATGCCTTCATAAAGAACCGGTATAAATTGTCCAGTTTGAATATAGATGCCATACGGACCTCGGCGTTAGCCGTTCGCGAAGATGAGTCGCTTCCTGTTCTGACACGGAAGTTGTATCGTCTGCCCGGTTATGCCACTTTCGATAGTCGCAAATCCAATCTCGTTGACAGCAGTATAGTCATCATGCGCACAATCGGGAAGCCGTCCGCCATCTAAATAATCCGTAATCTGCTTATACGCCACCTTAAACGGACTGGCGTTTTCAGGAAGATCAAGCGTGTCGTTATCAACCAACTTCCCCTCTTTATAGACAGTCGTGCTACTATAGAATCCCGTCTGAACGCTACCCTCACTGCCAAGCACATCAACAGAAAAACCGCCTCGCGCGCCATGGTTTCCGACATGAAAACCGATAACACCGCTTTCGTATCGGATCGTCGAACCGACAATCGCGGGTTCAGGCTCATAAGACTCCGGTACATCTCCACCACCAGCAACATATCCAGTGACCGAAACAGGGTCATAGCCAGCGAATTGGCAAATCATATCCGTCGTGTGGATAGCGAAGGACAACACACCGCCACCGCAATACCCGATAACAGTTTGAACCTCACCGATAAGCCCCTCTTTAATAAGCGATTGGAGGCGGATGAGATGCGGCCCCCAATGTCGTGTATAGTCCACAACAATAGGAATCCCCTTTGCGTCAGCACCTGCCGTCATTGTGTCAACTTCTTCAAGCGAACATCCAGCGGGTTTTTCGAGGAAGATGGCTTTGATGTCAGCCTTCAGGACGTTCTGCATCACCTTGAAATGATGCGGTCCACGGACACAGACAGCAACGATGTCCAAATTCTCGCTTTCCAGCATCTGCGTATCCGTCTCATAATAGTTTATAGAATCGTCTGGGAAGGCGGGTCCCCAAACCTGTTGGAATTCTGCTTGACGTTCCGCAGACATATCCGCGACCGCAACCAATTCAGTTGTTTCGCAAAAACGGATGCCACCTGTATGGCAATACGGATAAGCGTCGTCAGGTGTTGAATAACGGGAGGCAATGCTGCCTAACCCAATAATGCCGACACGATACATAGGAATTGCTCCTTTTTTGGTGTCTTTAATATATTAAAGTATAGCAAACGAATCGCGGTCTGTAAAGATGTTTATCGTATCAGTTGAATTTACGACCCCAACTATTGTAAAATAGATAAGGGACATCTATAATCTGTTATATTCATACACCTACGAGTCTCTAAACCATACCTATCAAGGAATAATCATATACCGAATGCGCCTCTTAATATCAATCATCCTTATTTTCTGTGCTGTTAGTGGGTTTACGTTCGCGGATCCGTGGCTGTGCGGGACACCCCTATTGCACCAACAACATCCGCCACAAAACCCGTCTGAAGCAATCGCCGCTGCCCCTGCTGCACCCCCTCAAATCGGACAAACGGAGCGATTTTTTATTCACATTCCAGACGCAGAAGTAACAGCCACTTTGATTACCAAGAGCGAACATCTCTATGTCTACGTCGAAAACTCAGTGAGCGATATGGTTTCGGACGCTGAAGCTGATGCAATCGCAAGAGAATTTGACACACGCATCTACCCACGCGTTCGAGAGTGGATGGGAAGCGAATGGAAACCAGGACTCGACAGAGACAACCGTATAACTTTGCTGATGCACGATGTCGGTATGAACAACTCCGGCGAGGACTACGGTGGCTATTTCTCGCCCGTAGATCAGATACCTACGGCACCAAACAGCAATCGTCGTGAAATGCTTTACATGGACGTTTTCCAGTTCAGAGAACGCTCTCGACACACCTTTCATAGCAGTCTCGCCCATGAATTCGCGCATCTCGTCAATTGGTTCCAGAACGGTGGTACGACCGATCAACGGTGGTCAGAAGAAGGCATGGCTTCTTTCGTGGAATGGGGCGTTTATGGAACTGTCCACAACATTTTTGTTGACGGTTATCTCGCGGACCCCAGCGTTTCACTCGCTTATGCAAATACAAGGGATGTATATTACGGTGGTGCTTTCATGCTCATGCTCTATCTCTACGAACAGTATGGTGGACCAGAACTCATCCGTGGTATTATAGCGTCAGATGCCCTCGGTGAACAGGCAATCAACGCTGCTTTATCAAACAGCGGGAAAAGTGTCCGCTTTTCCGATGTCTTTCTGAATTGGGGGCTTGCGAATTGGGTTAACACACAAGCACGAAATAAACAACTCGGCTACTCGAATCTCCGCAACCGAAAGGTGAATGCCGCAGTCCCGCGCGTCCGTAGTTATCCAGAACAAGTGAACAATATATCTATCGACGAATGGGGTATCCACTATACCGTTTTTGAGAATCTGCCAGAAACCTTGGATATATCGGTGATCGGTGCTGACGGCGGCAACCTTTACGCGACAACTCTTTACCTACCACCTAACGGACAAGCAGTCATCACACCCATCCCATTCGATACTAACAATAGAGGAGACATTCGACGAGAAGGACTGCAGCGCGGCGGTGATCTTGTGTTGATGGTAACGGCGGATGCCCCACAGACGTTCCGTTACGTCGCAGCAAAGCTGCCTACTAAAAGAGCAGCAGGTCCCCCACGCCAGCGTGTAGAAGATGCCACCCCCGATTCCGCAACCTATGCCCTCAAAAATCAATCCCAACCGAGCCTCCCGCTTGCGAATCTCACGCGGAAAACGTATCTTAAACCGATGACACAGATCCATCTTGCGAGTGATTATACCGATGTTAAAATAGGCGGTCCCGATGGAAATCACCTTTACGCTGGGAGTCACTGGGGACTTGAGATCTTTACTCTGATAAACCCAACAAAACCTACTCGTGTTGGTGAAATCGCTACACCAGGACATGCACAAGCCGTTGCTGTTGAAGGTGAAACTGCTTACATCGCCGATGGTGCAGGAGGCGTGCATGTTATTGATGTCGCTGACCCAACTGAGCCGAGTATTGTGAAGACGATCAGAAGCTTCACAGATGCACGCCAAGTCCATGTCGCTGACGGAAACCTATATGTTCTTGGCAGCGAACGCGGAATGCTTGTATTTAATCTCGACGATGTTCATAAGGGACGAACACCACCGCCGCGACGTTTCTTTCGCACCGCAGGAACACCACTCAATGTCACTACCCATGATAAGATCGTCTATTTCAGCGACGACAGACATGGGCTTTTCATTCTTGATCCAAGCCCGTTCGGCAATTTTGTCGTGCGGAGTATTGTACCTATTCTTGCACCTGATTATGAGATTGCTGACACAAGAAATAGCACCTATGCTTACGTGGCTTCTGGTAACTTCACAGTAGTCGATGTCACGGATGCCGAGAATCCAGAAATAGGTTCTCATTTACACACACCAGGACTTGTAACCGGCATTCAATTCCGTAATGATACCGTCTATTTGACAGACCAACAGTCAGGACTTCACATTATCGACGTCCGTAATCCAGATCAACCAAGACGTATCTCCTCACAGCCTACATCCGGCAATGCAAAGAATGTGGTACTGAGAGACACACTGGCGTATATCGCTGATGGTAAAGGGGGCATTCAAACAATTGATATAAGCGAATCGAAATCACTGAAATGGCTACATCGGTATGCATTTGGCGGCAAGACTTATGGTCTTGATATCGTCAAAACAGTGGGAGACGCTCGAACCGTCTACATTGCGAACGGCGCAGGCGGACTGAAGACCCTTGAATTTACGAATTCTTACGACGGAGTCTTGACAGAAAGCCTATCGTTGCCAGGACATGCAGTCCCTTTTAAGAACCCACTTGAAGCGGCGCGTTGCACCAGAGTCCGTGTACGGGACGGATATGGCTTCATTGGTACTGAGACAGGTATGTTTGTTGTCGATCTCAAAGCGAATACTATTGTGACACATATTCCAACAGAAGCAACCGTTTCGGACATCACTTTGCACGAAGGCTACACCTATCTTTGTGCAGAATCCCTGTTTGTCGTTGACAGCCGAGTACCGCAGCAGAGCAGAATCGTAGCACAGCGCAACATACCCGGGAGTGCCTATCGCGTTGTTGTCAATACCAGTTCACCTACACACGTTTATGTCGCTGCCCTCGAAGGCGGACTGCATATTTTTGACATCACAGAACCATCAACGCCGCGCCCAATCGGGCATTACCCTACACAGGGTAATGCAACAGGTGTTGCCCTTATTGAGAAACGCGCTTATTTGTTAGATAGTGGAATTGGTGTTGTCGCACTTGACATAACTGAACCAAACAAACCGAAATTAGAGGGTATATATAGAGACGAAGGTATATTAATAGATGCACAAGCCAGTAGCAATCATCTCTACCTACTCGATAGTGACAGCGTTCATGTTATCGACACTCGTACACTCACATCTACAGCATCTCTGCTTTACAGCAATCGCAAACTCCAGTTTCCGTCTGAATTAAAATTAATAGGCGGTACCCTCTATATCACAGATCTGTATCAACTCCGCACCTTTCGTGTATATATAGATGGCCATTCACTCGCTGTAGAGGAACCTACACCATCCCAATGGAAACCGAATCCGCTCAAACCCACGTTAGTTAATCGTCTAAGCCAAAATTTCCCAAACCCATTCAATCCAGAGACGTGGATTCCGTACCAAATTGCCTCAGACGCCAAAGTAATGCTCCACATTTATGATGCCCAAGGAAGGCGTATCTACTCCCAAACGCTTGGACACCAAAAGGCAGGCTCACATACCGCTTATTGGAATGGTCGCAATACCGCTGGTGAACCTGTTGCGAGCGGCATCTATTTTTATTCCCTCGAAGCGGGAACTTTTCAGGCAACACGCAAAATGCTGATTCAGCGATGAATTCCTCACATTCATCTCAGGCAGCTGTCGTGATAAAAAAGAACTTGTAACTACCCTATTATTCAACCTTCCAGAAGCCCTGCTACTTCAGAAATTCCAATTCAGACAATATTTAAATCAAAAAAATTGTAACGCAAATGGATGTAAAACGTTGTATTTGTTAGTTCAATTTTGTCCAACGAAAATTATGTTAATTTCGTTCACTTAAAGAAATTTTCAAGGAGAACGCTAAGATGGATAGAAACAGCGTAGCGGGTTGTTTTCAAGACATTGAGATATCGTTTAGTATTGATGTAGACTGTATCCGTATGAACCTGCGGAACTTGGTTGGGGAAGAAAAACAGATGCGCGTGATGTATCAGAAACAACCCACAAGTGGACTCGTCAACTGGCAGCAGTTTCAGTTAACAAACTTCCCAGTTTCGCTCCGTCTCCCAACAGAGGTACTCGAAGCATACCGTTTAACCTTTTTTGTCGACGATGCCGAACCTATTTCCGCCCGTGTTGAAAAGGTCCTGGCAGAATTGAAAACACTCAGCTATGAATCGCCAGCAGATGATGTATCAGAAGATATCAAAACCGCAACTGACACGGAAACCGTAGATACTCTCAATATAGTAGATGCACCTACTCCAGAAGAATCCGAAGTCGCCGCAGAAACAACACCGAATTTGCCAGGAATACAACCGCTGACAGACACACCCAGTAACATAAACACAAATGTTTCCGAAGAACCAGAAGTTGTAGCAGGCGGCCAAGCAGAAGCAACACCGAATTTACCGGGAATACAGTATCTAACTGGCGCACCCAGCAAGGTGAATTCTGATGTTTCTGAAACGTCGGAAATCACAGAGGCTAAACAGGTAGAAACAATACCAGATTTATCGGAAACGCAGCCCACAGATACTCCCAGCGATGTGAACACCCACATCTCCCAAGAGCCAGAAGTTGCAGTGGACAAACAAGTAGAGACAATACCAGATTTATCGGAAGTCCAATCACCGAACCAAACACTTCAGGCACGTCCAGAAAATCAACAGGGATTCGACGAACAACCTGACACTTCACAACCTACAGCGACACCATCAACAATTCGGAAAATCAGAGCTGAGTTGTCAAGTGTTAGCTCGCCCTCGGAATTCAGAGTTACGGTTCCGACCCTCCCGCCAAGCGCGCTTGCAGCACAACGGAAAGCACAGATGAACGCAACGCACGGAAGCACAAGCTCTAAGATTGGTAAAAAATCTAAACAGAAGGAAGCTGGTTTCTTCGGACATCTTGTGCGTACATTGAAGGGCGGAAAAAGTGGTAAGGCTTACTATCAAGAGAAAGGCGAAACCATTCAGAACGAATTTCAAGATCAACTCTCCAAGTTGGAGAGAGATTACAACGAGGGATACGGGCTTAATCTGACCTCTTGGAAACCAAAGACGCTCTGTGAAGAGGAAACCGCTATTTTCCTCCTTAACCTCATGGTAAACGAGATAATCGCATGGCAGAAAGAAACCGGTCGCGCCAAACTCGAAACCGGAGGGATTGTTGAAACCCTCGCTGAAGTAGATACAATCCTGCGTCAGACACTCAAGCAGACGCGAGGCATCAGTACGCCGGCACCAACGTTGTTCCCAAATCTTCTCGCTGAAAATGCTCGAGACCTTGAGAAAATTCGGAACGAGTGTGATGCCTATCTCCGCCGCTTCACCAGCAAGTTAATCGAGCAGGAAAAGCACCACGCTACCAAGATTGAGATTCTCTCCTTTAGAAAATTCCTTACTGAATTCATCCGAGATTTTCTGTTTGCTGAGGTCGCGAAAAATTCTCAAGGGAATGCGCTATCCAAACGTCTCAATTGGTTCCTCGAACTTGTCGATTCTGAAGTTATGCCGATTGACGTCGGAAAAACGAAAGTATCGCCTACCCATCACAAAGTAAAAGACGCTCGTCCCAGCGAATGTGAATCGGGGGCAATCGTCGAAGTTATCACACCGGGTTTGCAGTCGAAAGACGGAAAACGCGTCAATCAGATGGCTGTCGTCATCGAAGCGGAGTAAGCAATGGAAACTGCAGAACAATTGATTCAGCGAGTTGCACAGGTACCACAAGTGGATCTCGGCTATTTCCCTACTCCACTTCACGAATGCCCAAGACTCTCCGAAGCACTCGGCGGTCCACGTATCTTCATGAAACGTGAAGATTGTTCAGGTTTGGCATTTGGAGGGAACAAGGTGCGGCAACTCACATTTACGATCGGCGATGCTGTCGCACAAGGGGCTGATACAATTGTGCATGGGGCAGCTTCACAATCAAATCACTGCAGACAAGCCGCCGCTGCCTGCGGCAAACTCGGTCTTAACTGTTATTTACGCCTTGCCCGGGATCACAAGAGTATCCCCCAAGGCAACCTATTGTTAGATAAATTAGCAGGCGTTGACGTTGAGATTGTCGATGTTCCATTCGGACCCGAATTAGACGCCGTGAAGTACGAGTTGGCAAAAAAACTCGAAACAGGAGGGATGAAACCTTACGTCGTCGCAGGTCCACGTTCAACTGCACTTGCCGCCGTTGCTTTTGCATGGTGTATCGCTGAAATCGCACAACAACAACAACAGTTAGGGATTGATGCTGATTGGATCTACACCTGTTCCGTAGGTGGCACACAGGCAGGACTCGTTCTGGGTACTAAAACACTTGCGCTAAAAATGAAGCCCTTCGGCATCGCACCCATCCGCTGGGAAAATAAACTCGAACGCTTGCGTACTGCTGCAAACAGCGCCGCTGATATTTTAGGAGTGGATCCCGTCGTTACCGATGCAGACATCCAGAACACAGATGACTACATTGGGGAAGCTTACGGGTACCTCACGCCCGAATGTATTGAGGCACTTAAACTCGTTGCCAAAACAGAAGGAATCTTCCTCGATCCCGTCTACACCGCCAAAGCGATAGCGGGTCTCATCGACCATATCCAACAGGGCAAACTCGGACGTGACGACACCGTCATTTTCCTACACACCGGCGGCACACCAGCACTCTTTGCCTATCAAGAGGAATTAGTCGCCGACCTATAACCTCACCGGTCTTCCCTCACCAACCAACCCAATCCACCAACTAATTACTGCCCCTGACTGCCAACCGACTGCTACTCTTTTTAACATGCAGTGATTCAATGTTGATGGCACCTGTACTCTGAAGAAACATCTTGACAAAAGGGGTATTACCCGCTATACTATTATCATACTAATCACTACTCAAGACGAAATATCATGATGCCAGTTTCCGTAGAAGGATTCCCAAAGCTTGTCCTATATACACTGCTACAATGATGACTACTACAAACCCGGTGAAAATCTGCGCCGCTTGTTTGAAAATCTAGTTGTCCGTCCATTTGAAAGGCATCCTCGGACTCAACCATGGGTAGAATATGTCGTGAATACCAACCATACATACCACAGAGAGGAAATTCTGAAACGAGGACGAGCTAATTTTAGTGAACCATATAACGAACTTTCTTCAGAAGATAAGGTGTTGCTCTATTGTATCTATTACTTGCCGATGCACCTTTTTAGTTCCTATCATGTTTTTTCAAAGCATCTTGCATCTATAAGCGATAAAGTTGTATTCATTGACTTCGGTTGTGGTCCATTAACTTCAGGTATTGCGTTTTGGGCTTTTGCCCAACAGTCGAACATCACTTATTTAGGAATTGATAACTCAGAAGCGATGCGCTATAAAGCAGAGAGAATCAACAGATATGGACCTAACAATCATATAGATTCTTTTTTTACAGAAGGTAGGTTAACGCCTTGTGCTAATTAGATTTTTTGTAGAGTTGTGTTTATGCGAGGACGAGGTCTTTGAGTTTCATCAAAGGTCGTCCGAGCGACTGATTCAAGAAAGCACCGAGCAGACAGGCACCGAACTTATTGCTCATGCGGGTCTGAACCCCCCAATGCGTCCGCGCACGCAGACAAGCGACAGAAAACTGTTGCGTCAGTTGACTGAGTGTCGTCTCAATGCGTCTACGCAACCGCACTTGAAGTTTGCGAAATGTCTCAGGATATTGCTGCTTCTGATTGCTTCGGTGTGTCGCAAATACACACGTGTTTTCGGTTTCGAGGAGTTCTCGCTGCAGGGACTCCGAAACGTATCCTTTGTCCCCGAGAACTATCGGATACCGACCCCCTTGAGAAAGCACACCGAGCACCTCTCGGTCATCTATATCTGCCGAGGCAATCGCAAAATCAACAGGCACCCCGTCAACCGTGGTGATCAGATGCCCCCGAAATCCAAAGAACGTTCCGAGACTTTTCGTCGCACAGTGTCCATAAGTCGCAAGCGTCCCTGAAGCATCCGCCCATTTCAGATCCGACTTTGATGCCTTCGCACGCTTGAAGTCGCAGATCGGGATTGGGAAAGAATCCACGAGAAACACATCCGTCTTGGGAAAGTAGTCCGTCAGTGCCTGACGCAGCACTTCACTCGCCGTCGAAAGATTGCGCCTGCGTCGATTAAAACGAGACCTTTCGGGTAAGCACGGGAAAAGCGTTCGTAGTTCAACTTTTAGACGTCGATACCCCGAATGTTCGCTGTCCGCTCCGATATATTCAAGCAACCAAGCGATCGTGAGAATATCAGAATCTGGGCAATCGGGATTTCGCCCGGGTCTGTGATCTTCAGCATTTGGAAAATGGGCATCATAAACTGTTTGCATGATCTTCTGAACCACACCTGCGACGGTGGGGAGCGTGCGAGGTTTATTTTTCAGTTGCAACGCATAGTGTTCTAAAGTAGACTGTAACTCCATCCTTATGCCTCCTTTAGAGTCTGTGTTTACCTCATAAGGATAACATAAGGGTGGACTTATTCAAACATCGAAACTAATTAGCACAAGTCGTTAGGTTAGTTTCTGACTATAACCGTTTGAGCGAGGTGTTGGAGAAGTACAAGTACATCGAAAGAGACGACAGTACCCAGATTATATTTAATTTTTCTTATTTTCTCGCAAGCGAGACATTGGTCATTAGACACCTATCCGATGTCCTTATTCAGATTACGGAACAATACGACCATCACAAAATGTGGATAGTCTATCAGAATCCTCCAATCCCTGCAGGCTACGATCTTCAATCATCATATTTACATCAAAATTGGCATTTCCTCAAAACTCAACTTTCGGCGTTTTATAGTCAAATAACCCAATCAAATACTGAGCAGTTTCGTTATGACCTGTTAACAGATAGGTCCGCTCATAATCGTGAGGTTTACTTTGATGTACTCTCCAATGAAGTGTCTACCGTTTCCAATCGCTATAGAGGACTCACATACATCAATGTTTAGCAAAAAGAGAGGACTCACTCCATGGAACAATTAGACCTCTTTTCTACTCCAGATCAGCAATCTTCTCAACAACAGCTACCGTCAAAAAATCAGGAAACGACCCCAATCAACGGGCTCGTGTATATCAAAGACTACATCAATGAACACCAACATGACTGGTTATTAGAACGGCTTGACGAACATGAATGGCTCAATGACCTGAAACGACGGGTCCAGCATTATGGCTACAAATATAACTACAAAGCCCGGAAAGTGGATCTTGATATGCACATTGGAGAGTTGCCAAAGTGGTTGAAAAAGCTCAGCCACAACTTACAAAAAGACGGATACATGCCAGAAAAAGCTGATCAGGTAATTGTCAATGAATACAAACCAGGACAAGGAATTTCAAGTCACATTGATTGCGAACCATGTTTTAAGGATACGATTGTCTCTCTGAGTTTAGGTTCGGGTTGTGTAATGAACTTTACAAACAAAATCAACAAAACACAGAAGATTCCGGTCTGGCTTGCCCCAAGAAGTATCGTTGTATTAAGTGATGAAGCGAGATATGAGTGGTTGCATGGAATTGCCGCCAGAAAATGGGACGAATGGGATGGTCAGAAGTATGAGAGAAAGCGACGGGTATCCCTAACATTTAGAAAAGTAATTATAAAAACAGCAAAATCTTAGAGAGATAAAATCCCTCAGCCCAACTTCAGCACGCGTCTTTCACCTCAGCGTAAATCGTCCTTAGCAACCGCTACCCACGACGAAATATCATGATGCCAGTCCCCACAAAAGGACCCTCAAAGTTTGTCATATATACACTCCTCCCATGACAACTACTACAAACCCAATGAAAGCCTAAAGAATCTGTTTGAAGAGTTAGTAACACAACCATTCAAACGCAATCTCCCCGCATTAGCAGAAGATGTTAAAAATAATAGAATATACTACTGGGAAGATATAGCGCGCATCCTGAACCAAGGACAGAGCAACTTCGATGAAACATCATTTGATAAACCATCTAATGAATACTATTTCCCAAAAGACAAGGTGTCTATCTATTGTGTCCATCACATGCCAAGGCATCTTTTTAGTTCCTATCATATTTTCACGAATTACCTCACGCCGATAAGCGAAAAGGGTAAAGTTATATTCATTGATTTCGGTTGCGGTCCATTAACCTCAGGTATCGCTTTTCGAGCCTTTGCAGAACGGAACGACATCATTTACGTAGGAATCGATAGTTCGCGCACCATGCTTGATAAGGCAGCAACAATCAACAGATACGGTCCCAACAAGTACAGCGATCCTTTCTTTGACAAATTTGAGCTAATCCACGACTACAATTACGACAACTTGAGCAGATTATTGGACAAGTACATTGAGCAGAAAGACACGACCCAGATCATATTTAATTTCTGCTATTTTTTCTCGAGTCCGACATTAGACATTAATAACTTATCCGATGTCCTTTCTCAGATTATGCAGGAATATAATCAGCATAAAATGTGCTTAATATATCAAAATCCTGATCATCGCTCATTACCGGAGTCCCGCCGTTTAAAATTGTATGGTAAGTGGGAAGAGCTTAAAACGAATCTGTCGATGTTTAAAATGCAAGTAGTTCAATCAGATGTTGAAACTTTCTCTTATTGCAGACTCATAAATGGTTTACCCCACAATAACGCTAATGTCTACTATGAGATACTCTGCCATAAGGGCACTTAGTTTCCCAACAGGTGGAAATTCCACCTACCGACTTCTTTCTGTAGGAGCAAGCTGTGCTCGCGACTTATCCCAGAAAATCAACAGAAAGCCATAAACCACATAGCCCTAATTTTCCTACGAATCAATTTGACCCAATAGCAGACTGATGATGACACAATTAGACCTATTCCCTCTATCACACCAGCAATCTTTTGAACCACAACCACCACCCAATAATGAGAAAGCAGTTAAGGAAATCCGCGGGTTGCAGTATATCCCAAACTACATCACTGATTTCCAACATAATTGGTTGTTAGATCGAATTGACAAACAAGAATGGCACAGCTTTGCTAAACGACGCGCTCAGCATTACGGAGCCAAGTATGACTACAAAACGGGAACATTGAAATATGACGAGGATATGAGCGATTTGCCAGAATGGTTAAAAAGGCTCGGTCACAAATTATACAAAGACGGACATATACCGGAAGTCCCAAATCAGGTGCTTGTGAGCGAATACCAACCCGGACAAGGCATCGGCGGTCATATTGATCGCGAACCTTGGTTTAAGGATACAATTATTTCTTTGAGTCTGGGATCAAGTTGTATCATGGAATTCACAAACCAACATGACAGAGCGAAAAAGGTTTCAGTTTGGCTTGCGCGAAGAAGCATTGCTGTATTGAAAGAAGCGGCGAGATACACATGGTTGCATGGTATTCCCGCCAGAAAATCGGATGTGTGGGATGGCCATAAGTATGTACGGCAGCGACGGGTGTCGCTAACCTTTCGAAACGTGATTATAAAAAACGAAAAAACGCTTCAAAAATAAAAAAAGCGCGGTCTCTTGACCACGCCTTATAAAATCAAACGAACGTTTTTAGAACCTTTCCGTTTTAATCTCACTCCAGCGCGTCGCCAACTTTTCCTTGGCATCAACAGGAAAAGGCGAGTCACGGTTCAAATCGTCTTCTGGATCCCCTTCAAAGAAACGGAAGTTATCAATCCAGAAATCGACATCGGATTGCGCAATCGCTAATCCCACCCACATGTCTCTTTTAACATCATGAGTCGCATTGAAGGTGATGTGATACTCCGTCCATTCGGGACCTAATAAGGTGATGTCGCCACCTTGGTAAAAGGTCCAGGGAGCGTGTTGCATCTGGAGGCTAAGACCTACTATGCGAATTTTTTCGGAACGTGCCCAAAAAATCACTGTGTATGTCTCACCTACCTTCATTGAGGCATCTGTTTGTCTAACCTTTGCGTGCCAGCCGGTCCAGGTATCGTTCTCGGTTTAACCTCGCATAAGAGATTCTACTTCAGAGAGTACTTGCACAACTGCCGCCTGATCGACTCGGTCAGCGACGCCGCTATACCCCGCTGTATGAATCATCTCTACGAGGTTTTGTCCTAATTGCTCAATCGTCCATGCGACTGAGTCCGGTACGCTCGCCTTATCAAGGGACCGTTGATCGTTCTTTCCAGAGGGATCGTAGTGATAATGTGGATCCTTGCGAAAACAGTCGAAACGGAGCAGTTGAACATTTTCGCCGTCTGCCTTTCCGTAAACACGGACGGATGGACCGCCATCCGATCCGAAATTGCGTTGATCCACATGGAGCTCAATCCCACCTACATCAAATACTTTTCCAGCCATGAGTTTTCTCCCGATTTCAGAGATTTGGGCAATTATATATCAATAACAAAGATATGTCAACTAAAATCCCCGCGACGCGTTGTGCAATTCCTTCTCGTTTCTGACAAATCTTTTTTATAGCATTTACTATAAAAAAACTTGCAAAAAGAATAAAAATGTGATATACTATTGATAAATTCAAGTCTGTCAGAATTAAATATGAAACAACAGATGCTCGACCGCTTTGGGCGGATCCATACGAACCTGAGAATCTCGGTTACGGATGTCTGTAATTTCCGGTGTATCTACTGTATGCCAGAAGACATGACCTTCATGCCAGATGCAGCCGTGATGACGTTTGACGAGATTCTGCATCTCACGCGTATTTTTGTTGCGCTCGGCGTCAACAAAGTCCGTATTACCGGTGGTGAACCACTCGTCCGTCCCGGTGTACCTACACTTATAAAGCGACTCGACCAGTTAGAAGGGCTGAAAGACATTAGTCTAACAACCAATGGCATCGGTCTCATTAACCAAGCACAGGCACTTTACGATGCCGGACTCCGTCGTATTAATGTCAGTTTGGATACGCTCAACGAAGAGAAGTTCGAGCAGATGACGCGCCGAAAGGTGCTCTCACGCGTGCTTAAAGGGCTTAAAACCGCGCACGAATGCGGTTTCAATCCGATTAAAGTCAATGCCGTCGCAATGCGCGGCTTTACTGACGACGAAATCGTCGATTTAGCGACCTTCGCACGCCAAAATGATTATCAACTCCGATTCATCGAATTTATGCCGCTGGATGCAGATGATGTCTGGGGACGCAACATGTATATCCCCGGCAAAGAAATCATCGAAAAAATTAACGCTGTCTATCCTCTCACACCCGTAACCCTAAACGGGGAGGCAAAAAGCGACACAGCCCAACGTTTTCGTTTCTCGGATAACGGCAACGAGGTAGGTGTGATTCCCTCTGTGAGTGAACCGTTCTGCGATAACTGTAATCGGGTACGTATCACCGCCGACGGAAAATTCCGGACGTGCCTTTTCTCACTAACGGAAACCGACCTGCTTACACCGCTGCGAGATGGAGCATCAGATGAAGCAATTAGCGAGTTAATTCTCGACGCCGTCGCACAGAAAGAGGCAGGACACAAGATCAACGCAGCAGACTTTATTAAACCCGAACGAAACATGTCAAGGATCGGCGGTTAAAGTGTTCTTTATAACAACATATAAATGCAAAAAAATAGCGATGTGGTCGTAATACAAACACACTAAAAAAGGCGTAATTGAAACCACATCCATCAATTCAAGGAGTATAAACCAACGGATGAGCAATGACTTAGTGATTAAAGACTTGCACATTAGCGTGCAAGGGAAACCCATTATTAAAGGACTAAATTTAGCTGTAAAACAAGGTGAAATTCATGCACTTATGGGTCCAAATGGATCTGGTAAAAGCACCCTCGCCAACGGTTTAATGGGACACCCCCTCTACGATATTGAATCAGGCGAAGTGATTTTTAACGGTGTCAATGTGCTGGAACTGGAACCAAATGACCGCGCTAAACTCGGACTTTTTCTCGCTTTTCAGTATCCAACGGCGATTCCAGGAGTCAGCTTGGCGAATTTCTTACGACTTGCTGTCAGTGCAGTCCGTGGGAAAGAGGAGGGAAATGGTTCCGGTAACGATGGACTCATTCCGATGCGCGAATTCCGCCGTGAACTTCGCAACAAAATGAAGCAACTCGGCGTTGACGACTCCTTCGCCAGACGATACCTCAATGACGGATTTTCTGGTGGCGAAAAAAAGCGCGCCGAGATTCTGCAACTCGCAATGCTTGAACCGAAAATCGCTATTCTCGATGAAACCGATTCTGGACTCGATATCGATGCCGTCCGAATCGTCGGTGAAAGCGTCAGCCAACTTGTTGGACCAGATCTCGGGGTACTGATTATCACACACTATCCACGGTTGTTGGACTACATCCGACCTGAGTTTGTGCATATACTACTTGACGGCAGAATCGTTGAATCCGGTGGCTGGGAACTCACACAGATGTTAGAGTCAGAAGGCTACGATCCAATTCGAGAAAAACACGGTATCGCAGAGGAAGCTGAGTAAATCCCAGCGGCAATCGGCGGCGTACCCCGCTAACACAAAAGGAGATGTGAAATGGCAACTTCTGAAAAAAACACAATCGAAGAACTCGGGATTAGTAAAGAGTACCAATACGGGTTCCATGATGATATTAAACCGACCTTCAAGTCCCGTAAAGGGTTAGACGAAGAAGTTATCAATGAAATGTGTGACATCAAAGGGGAGCCGGACTGGATGCGCCAGTACCGCCTCGACGCCTATCGGATTTTCAAACAGAAGCCGATGACCAAATGGGGCGGGGACCTGTCACAACTCGATTTTGACGATATTTATTACTACGTCAAAGCCTCCGATCGGAGTGAACGCAGCTGGGACGATGTGCCAGATGACATCAAGAAAACTTTCGATCGACTCGGTATTCCCGAAGCGGAACGGAAGTTCCTTGCAGGTGTCGGCGCGCAATACGACTCAGAAGTTGTTTACCATAATATCGTCGAAGAATTAGACAAAATCGGTGTTGTCTTCCTTGATACCGATACGGCTGTCAAAGAATACCCGGATCTGGTGAAGAAATACTTTGGAACTATTATCCCCTCTGCGGATAATCAATTCGCCGCACTCAACAGTGCTGCCTGGAGCGGTGGCAGCTTCGTCTACGTCCCACCCGGCGTAAAAGTTGAGTACCCACTACAAGCCTATTTCCGAATCAATAGCGAGAATATGGGGCAATTCGAGCGCACGCTCATCATCGCTGACGAAGGATCCCAAGTTCATTACGTTGAGGGTTGTACCGCACCAACATATAGCAGTGAATCTCTGCACAGTGCTGTCGTTGAGATTGTTTGCATGAAAGGTTCCCGGGTACGTTACACGACTATTCAGAATTGGGCAAACAACGTATACAATCTCGTCACAAAGCGTGCTGTTGCTTACGAAGACGCACAAATGGAATGGGTGGATGGCAACCTCGGCAGTAAATTGACAATGAAGTATCCGAGTGTCTATATGATGGAACCCGGCGCGCGTGGCGACATCCTCTCCATCGCATTCGCCAGCAAAGGACAGCACCAAGATGCCGGCGCAAAAGTCTATCACTGTGCACCAAACACCACCTCGCAAATAACCTCAAAGAGTATCAGCAAAGACGGTGGACGGTCAAGTTATCGTGGATGGGTTGACGTCGCCAAAGGCGCGAAAGGATGTAAATCGCACGTTGTCTGTGATGCGCTCATCCTTGATAAGGACTCACGCTCAGACACCTATCCGGTTATCGAAATTGGTGAGAGTGACACTAACATTGAACACGAGGCGCGCGTCAGCAAAATCGGAGAGGAACAACTCTTCTACTTGATGAGCCGTGGGCTTTCGGAAGAGGAAGCCTCGACGATGATTGTTAACGGGTTCATTGAACCTCTCGTGAAGGAACTCCCGATGGAATATGCCGTTGAGATGAACCGCCTCATCCAACTCCAAATGGAAGGTTCAGTCGGTTAAAATAGTTATCAGTTGTCAGTTTTCGGTTTTCAGTTAAGAGTATTTCCTGTAAAACACATGCACACTTGGAGTCCTCCAGATTCAAGTGGGTTTTTGCAGAACGCCTCTTAACTGACAACTAACAACTGATAACTGACAACTAATAAAGGATAAAAAATTGCAAAAAGGCACTTTTTCAAAAGAATTTCTTCAAAAAATAACAGCAACTGAGCCAGAGTGGATGCGTGAGAAACGGTTGGAGGCTTATGCACACTATGAATCCTTGCCAATGCCCCATACCACCGAAGACGATGTGTGGCGGCGAACCGTTGACATGCGCACCCAAGATTACTGGCGGCGAACCCGACGGCATCTCCGTGGTTTCGCACTCGAAAAATATTATCCTAATATCCCAACGAACAGCAAACCATCGGCAGAAAATATAAACGACAACGATGAAGACACAGCCGGTGTATTGGTGCAAGTCGATGGACACCTCCAACATACTTCTGACGTTGAAACACTAAAAAAACATGGCGTCTACTTTGCACACCTCCACACTGCTTTGCAGGAACAACCGGAGCTTCTCCGTACCTACTTCATGAGCAAAGCCGTAACGTTAGAAACAACGTTAAAGAGTGGAAATATTGCCCAACACAACAAATTTGACGCCCTCCACGGTGCTTTTTGGCAAGGTGGCTATCTGTTGCACGTCCCCAAAGGGACAAGGGTTGAAGTGCCATTGCGGGTCTACATTAGAATGTCCGAAGCCGAACAAGCTGATCTATCTCATACGCTCATCATCGCCGAAGAGGATAGTGAAGTTGTGATTCTGGAAGATAACTTATCTATCAATGCGGAAGCAAGCGGCTTACACAGTGGAGCAGTCGAAATCTTTGCCGGACAGAATGCAAATGTAACTTACGTGCAAGCCCAACGTTGGAATCGGTATGTCTGGAACTTCGCTTCGCACCGCGCTATAGTCTCAAGAGATGCACATCTCTGCTGGGTAAGTGCAGCATTCGGAGGCAGGCTTAACAAGATAAACCAGGCTGTGGTCTTAGAAGGTGCCGGGTCTAACGCCCAAATGTTAGGGCTCGCTTTCACGGATGCACGTCAACATTTAGACGTTAGCACTGCTCAGGAACACATTTCACCACATACCACCAGCGATCTAATGTATCGAACCGTCCTCAAAGATAGAGCACAAACTGCGTGGGGTGGGAACATCTATGTCTATCCAGCAGCGAACCATACCGATGCGTACCAGAAGAACGATAATTTGCTACTAAGCGAACGCGCGCATGCCGATACTTTGCCCGGTTTGGAAATTCAGGCACACGAGGTGCGCTGTACACACGGGGCAACCGCTGGGAAGATTGATACCGAACAAGTTTTCTATCTCATGAGCCGTGGGCTGTCTTACACACAAGCAGAGAAATTGATTGTTGATGGGTTCTTTGAACCCGTCATAGAACGTATCCCATTAGAATCCGTTCAGAAAGAATTAAGTACGTCTATCACGCGCAAACTTGAATAACAGTTGTCGGTGGTTAGTAGTCAGTAACCCGTTTGTAGCAAGATGAATGCTAACAATGACTACACGTTTAACTGACAACTGATAACTGATAAAAAGGAGCTACTCACAATGAGTCAACCGAAGATTATCGCTTACATGAAACCTGTCTGCGGATGGAGTAATGGCGTCCGTGCGATCTTCGCCAAATACGGTTTGGATTATGAAGACAGAGACATCATCAACAACGCAGATAACTATCGTGAAATGGTTCAGAAGACGCGGCAACCTTACCAACCCTGCGTCCAGATTGACGACATTATACTTGCTGACGTCAGTGGCGACGAAGTGGAACACTACTTGGTCTCGGAAGGAATCGTCCGACCAAGTGATGCTGAAACCGACGTCCCAACTGATCAGGCATGTGAAGACCATGGCCCGTCTGCTGTTAACATTGGCTTCCCAAGTAGATAGTGCTACTTTATCCGCCTCCGAGTGTGGGCGCGTAGGCAGTCGCATCGCGTCCACAACGAGGCAACACTCAGCACCGGATAATATACAAAATGCATACGTCGCAATTTCGTCCTCTTGATGTGGAAGCCATCCGTGAAGATTTTCCGATCTTCGCGACGACACCACCATTGGCTTTTCTTGATAATGCCGCGTCAACGCAAACCCCGCGTCCAGTCGTTGAAGCGATGGACGCCTATTATGATACCTATCGCTCCAATATACATCGCGGTATCTATCGGATCTCAGAAGAGGCGACCGACCAATATGAGCGCGCCAGAGAAAAGGTAGCACAACTGATCCACGCACCTCGTACGCGTCAAGTTATCTTCACGCGGAATACGACGGAATCTATTAACCTCGTCGCTTACAGTTGGGGAACCGCGAATATCCGTGAAGGTGATGAAATTGTGCTCACCATCATGGAGCACCATAGCAATCTCGTCCCCTGGCAGCTGCTTGCCCAACGAACAGGGGCAACGCTTCGGTTTCTCGAAATAACCGATGAAGGGCTACTGGATTTCACACAACTCCACGACCTACTAACAGAAAAGACGAAACTCGTTGCTATAGGACACGTCTCCAATGTACTCGGCACCATCAATCCCATTCAGTCGATCATTGTGGCTGCGCACGAGGTCGGTGCGAAAGTAATTGTTGATGCCGCACAATCGGTACCACACTTTCAGGTTGACGTCCAACAACTCGACTGTGATTTTCTCGCGTTTTCAGGACATAAAATGTGCGGTCCGACTGGTATTGGTGTCCTATATGGTAAACTGGAACTGCTTGAGGAAATGCCGCCTTTTCTGGGCGGTGGTTCAATGATTCGCAGCGTTGAGCGGGATATATCAAGTTATGCAGAACTGCCCGCTAAGTTTGAAGCGGGGACCCCAAGTATTGCTGAAGCTATTGGACTCGGACACACAGTCGATTACATTACACAAGCAAATTTAGCAGCACTTCAGGTCCACGAGCAAGAACTCCTAAAATATGCACATCAACGTTTATCGGAAATCGAAGGCATCACCCTTTATGGTCCAGCACCACATCAAAAAGCAGGTGTCATCTCCTTTAATATGGAAGGCATCCATCCGCATGACGTTGCTGGAATTCTGGATACACACGGCATCGCTGTGCGTGCTGGGCACCACTGCGCACAACCGCTCATGAAAAGATTAGATGTCATCGCTACCGTTCGCGCCAGTTTCTATCTTTATAACACAATTGAAGACGTGGATCGCTTATATAAAGGGCTTTGCAGAGCACAGAAACTGATGACCCGGAGGAGAAAATGAACGTATATCAGGAAGAACTACTTGACCATTACGAAAATCCAAGCAACTATGGAACGTTGCCGAACCCTGATATTTCACACGAAGAAGACAATCCGCTTTGTGGAGACAAGATTCGCATTGACCTGATGGTTGAAGATGATATAGTTACAGAAGTCTGTTTTTCAGGATATGGCTGTACCATCAGTCAAGCCGCTGCATCTATGTTGACTGAGGAAATCGAAGGCAAAACCCTCGCTGAAATTAAACAACTCTCAAAAGACGACATTTTAGATATGATCGGTATCCCTTTGGGTCCCGTTCGCCTCAAATGTGCCTTATTAGCACTCAAAGTTCTCAAAGCCGGTGCCTACGGCATTACAAGCTGGCCCGGTGAAGAAGATGAGTAAGAAAACTCTTCGGACTAGATCGGTTCTACAATCGTTCAAAATCATTCGTAAAAAACTGGTGGAGTTTGCAGCACGGGCATTAGGAATTTCTCACCTTGACAAGGAATCCCCAACTTATGAGGATATGGAAGAAATTCTTGAACGCAAAAAATCTGGGCGGTTGAAGTTCTACACACATAACAAAATTTGGAACAGATAATTAATTCAAGTTGCTACTAACAGATGTTAGACTTTTCAACGAGATCTTCTTGCCGCTCTTCCACCCGGGGTCCCCACCCGTTACTGGGAAGGGGGGACGGGGTGATATGTCTATAGAAAACAGTGTATTGAAACAACCTCACTCCGTAGGAGTGCTATGTCTATAATAGGTGGCAACTTAGGTATAATTATCAAGTGAAGATCTATTTGTCCGCAATCATGCTCCCTAAAAACTAATAGAGGAAAAGAACGCGAATATGCCAGAATTCTATAAAGTTGCGAAAGTGAGTGAAGTGCCACCCGGCACGAAAAAATTGGTCGAGGTGGATTTTGTTCCGGTGCTACTCTTCAACGTTCAAGGCGAATTCTATGCCATGGAGGATGTTTGCACACACGACGGTGGTCCATTAGGCGAAGGTTGGTTTACTGGCGATGAGATAGAATGCCCGCGACACGGTGCACGCTTTTCTGTGAAAACCGGAGAACCGCTCTGTATGCCTGCTGTTGAAGCCGTCGAATGTTACACCGTCAAACTTGAGGGTAATGACATCCTCATCAGTCTCGATTAAATACGGAACCTCTCGTGCTTCACAATTTACATTTTATAGGAGGAACTTGAAATGGTATCAGAAGAATCCGTCTTAGAGACGATCCAAGAAAACATTATCGACCCCGAAATCGGCATCAACATCGTTGACATGGGACTCATCTACGGCGTTGACATTAACGACACAACCGTCGATATCACCATGACTTTAACGAGTCCGGGATGCCCCGCTGGTGGACAGATCGTTAATGGTACACAGCACGTCACGCAGCAGATGGACGGAGTTGAGGAAGTCAACGTTAATGTCGTCTGGGACCCACGCTGGACCATGGAAATGATGACCGAAGACGCAAAGGATGAACTCGGTATCTTTTAAAAGTAGTAGACACACGACGTGTGCCATGGCTTTTGAAACGAAAGTCTTTATGCCTTTTACGGTAGTAGTCCCGGACTGAGAGTTTCGCAATTTTATGAACACAATTGCAAAAAGTCCGAAACTCCTCAAGAAACATCCGAACGCCTTCCAAGTAGAGTGGAAAGACGGACATAGTAGCTGGTATCCATACACCTATCTCCGACAGATGTGTCCATGTGCGGAATGCGCAATTATCCGACATAAAGGAAGGGATATCCACTCTCTTTTTTCGCCGCAAGGTGACGGAGATATAACACTAATTGAGGTATCGGAGGATATTCAACCCCTTGACATTCAGTTAGTCGGTCGCTATGCGCTCCAGTTCAGTTGGGACGATGGACACGATACTGGTATATATCCATTTGAAGTCCTACGCGAGACGTGTCCGTGTCCAGAATGCGCACCCTCACCACCTACCCAACCTGAGAAAGAAAACTAAGCAATGCAGACGCAACTCCTTGAAATTTCACCACAAGAACTGAAAAAGAAATTGGATACAGACGAGTCCGTGTTGTTGCTCGATGTCCGAGAGCAAACCGAATATGATCTCGTGCATCTTGAAGGTGCGCGGTTAATCCCGCTCAACACACTACCAAACCATATAGATAGTCTCCCAGCAGACCAAGAGATTGTTGTCTACTGTCACCACGGAACACGTAGCCTCTATGCCATCGCCTACCTACACCAAAACGGATTTCGCGATGCCAAAAATCTCACAGGCGGCATCGATCAGTGGGCAGCCGAAATCGATCCAACCCTAAGGAGATACTAAAAATGATCGTTGAATTTGAAAACCGCTCCGGTGTATTAGAACAAGCCGATATGGAAATTGACGAACCCTGTCCGATTTGCTGTGGTATGCTCTTTCCGCTCGTAGAATCGAAAGAGGACAGTGGTTACCGCTGTAGCAGCTGCGGCATCACCTATCTGCCTGTAGAAGAAGAATATTAAAGATCGTTCCGAGATCAATCTCACTGCTACTGCTTTCAGCGCAACTTGCAAGCTGACACTTGCTATTCAAAAGTATTATTCAATTTCTCGGAAATCCGGGACTTCTACGGGGGTCCCACCGTTTGCGATCGACTCCTCTGAAACCAATCCAGGCACCGTGAAATCCATTGCAGTATAAACATCAAGTGGCGGTGGTGTGTCAGTAAGAATACTGTCTACAAAATCGCGCACCTTGAAATACTCACCAAGATCACCAGCATCTTTAGACTCAGCAGGCGGATTTTTCCACCGTTCAGGCATCAAGTCTTCAAATTGGTTGAGAGGTCTCCACTGCTCAGTTACCGAGAACTCATCCAACCATATCTTCGGTGCCGCACCCAACCCACGCGAACCCTCATAGCAACCTTTTGTCCCCTGTAAACTGAAATAAGAATTCGCAGGGCGATTCGAGAGCATGTCAATCCGAATCTTAATTAACCCACCACAATCGGTTTTACACAGCATCATCACTGTATCTTCCATCGCGTGTTCAGGATCGGTGTTGACACCTGTACCGAGACAACAGACACTCGCCACACGTCCACCAAACCACTGAAGCACCGGACCGAGACTATGTGTCGCGTAGTTGCACCGATTAATGCCTACCTGCCAATAGTAGCGCCACGTCGGGTTACCTTCTGCATCATGATGAAGCGACTTGATGTTGTGGACGTACTCTCCTTCCCCGAAATAGACATCGCCAAACATACCCGCTTCTACCATGCTGCGGATAAGCACGTTTGACTGGGAATAACAGGTATTCTCAGCCATTGTGTATTTAGCAGATGCCTTCCGAACCGCCCGAACCAAGTCGTAGCACTCCTCTAACTTAACAGCAGCAGTCACTTCACTAATGACGTGCTTCCCCGCTTCTAACGCTTCAATTGACTGCGGCACGTGTAGATTCTCAGGTGTGGCGAGAACAACGAGATCTACCGCATCCAGCATTGCCCCATAATCTGTAAACTGCTGAGGAACATCAAACCGTTCAGCAACGTTTTGGAGAGTCTCTTCGTTGATATCACAAACCGCTGTCACATCGGTTTCCGCTATCGCCTTAAAAGGTGCAAAATAGGAACTTCCTCGGTGTGCTCCAACGATCCCTACTTTCAGTTGATTTGCCATTATGTATCTCCTTTTTAATTTGCCAGCATCACACAAACCTGCTATACTTAACGCAGCCGCCAGTGCTGTTCCCAACGACGCTTCAGCGCAGCCTATAGTAACCTAAAAACCGTATGAGAGGCAAACCGACCGCAGCCCACAGGTCAATATAGGCTTGCGGGTTCCCTCCACATTCAGGCAATGAACAACAAAACGCTTGACCATCTACTAATCACGCTCACAGTCTTATTCGATTTCTGTTTTGTTGCCACCGCAATCGTCGTTGCATATTGGGTCCGGTTTGAATCCGATTGGCTTGAAGCCCTCGCGTTGCATAAAGGCGGCACCCCGCCTCTCAATGACTATTTCCGACTCATCCCGCTGATGACGATTATCTGGCTAATGACGTTGAAAGCATTGAAGCTTTATCGTCCCGAAAACAATGCAACGCTTTTAGCATTCTGGACCCTTTGCAAAGCCGCCGGGATTGCGCTCATTGCTACATTAGCCGCACTCTTCTTTATTTTCCACCACGACGCCTACTCGCGTTGGGTCATGCTACTCGCTTCCGGTTTCAGCCTCGTCTGGTTGTTTTTGGGACGACTCGTCCTTTATCGTTTCCGACAGGCAATTCACGCACAAGGGGTCGGTGTAAATCGAGTAGCAATCGTGGGTTATGAAGAACGCGTCGAAAAATTTATCAATGCTTTGGACGCAAAACCAAACAGTGGCTACAAATTAGTAGGCATAATTGACGAAGCAGCAAACATTGAAGGTTCGCGCCTGCAATACCTCGGCAAAAGCCAAGATATTCTCGATTTGGTACAAACGCACCGACTGGATACACTCTTTATCGTATCACCTACAACGCCGAACGAGACTATCCTCCAGATTCTCCATGCGTGTGAAGGTGTGCCTGTTCAAATCAATATGCTACCAGAACTCTCTGAATTTATCAGAGGTGGCACCACTATTACCTTTTTCGATGACATACCCGTCCTTCAATTACGGGAAACACCCATGCAAGGCATGCAAGGTATAGTCAAGCGTTTTATAGACATTATTTTCAGCCTGTTTGCCTTAATAGTGTTAAGTCCTCTCATGTTAACAATCGCGATTGCAATCCGCCTGACCTCACCCGGTAAAGCAATTTTCCGCCAAGAACGCGTCGGCAGAGCCGGAAAACGATTTCATATCTACAAATTCCGCTCCATGCGCGCTGACGCCGAAGAGATAGTAGGACACGTATGGGCTGAGAGCGACGATCCGCGACAAACCTCGCTTGGAAAGTTTTTGAGACGTTGGAGTTTAGACGAGTTGCCCCAATTCTACAACGTTCTTAAGGGCGATATGAGCCTCGTCGGTCCACGACCAGAGATGTCCGGTCTCATCAATACGTTCCGAGAATCAATACCCCACTATCTTGCTCGGCAGCGCGTTAAGTCTGGTATGACAGGTTGGGCACAAATCAACGGTTTGCGCGGCAATACTTCTCTTGAAGAGCGGGTATCTTATGATCGGTACTATATCGAAAACTGGTCCCTCAGCTTGGATATTAAGATCATTCTCCAAACACTGTGGGCAATTAAGAAAGGAAACCGCTGACCTAATGAATTTTGACGTTCAAGTTCGGTAAAACTGAACCAACTGGCTGTTCGTTCAGGGCCCCGTGCCCAAACAAAATTCAGGACGTCCGGTTAATTTTGGAAATATCGCCGCAAAAAGGGCCATGCCCCCGCCTTGTAATACCGATGCCCACCCTCGCCGATAAAGAGTTCACACCTATCCGCAACGCCTGCAACCTCATAGATCGTCTTTAACCGCTCATAAGCCAATTCAACATGGTCAATCGGAAAAATTCCATCCTCGCGTCCTGCAATAGCACAGAACGGACGCGGTGCGATTAAGCCCGCGACATCGTACATCTCCCCAAGCCGCATCACTCCGGGAACATAGTTGCAATCGCAGTGATGGATAAATCCAATGCTCCCTTCAAACGTACAAAAATAGGAGCCTGGGAGCGCCACAGCAATACGAGTTTCACACGCTGCGGCGAAAAGCGATACCGTCCCACCACCGGAGTTACCTGTAATCGCGATGCGTTCAGCATCTATCGGTAAATCCTTAATTGCCCAATCAATAAGGCGAGACATGTCCCACACCCGTTCACCAATCGGTGTGCGTCCAACAAGCATACCGTGAACGAGTTGGTCCCTGCATGAACTTGTCTTGTTGGTTTCTTTATCCGCGTCCGTGCGTGTCTCACCGAACGCCCGCGTCGTCGGCGCGATAGCGATATAACCTTCCTCAACGACTGCTTGTCGAGCGATGTCGCGCTCACCTTCCAGCATATGTGCCTCTTCTGCTTCGGTATGCGCAATACCAGCATAGATATGCGGGTGGTTATGCCCGTGTGGAGCGAGAATCAGCGGAAGTTCGCCTTCAATCTTTTTCGGACGAAGGAGATAGAATGGCAGCGGTACCGTCGGTTCTACCCACAGATACCAATTCTCGCGAAAGTGGTTGTCCATATCTATGACTTCCAGCTGCTCGGCCTTCGGGACATAGTTCGCAAGATCCGATTCCATATTATCTAAACCGAGGATTTCCTGCAGCTTTGGACGAAAAGACGCCTGCCATGTCACCAACTCTTCTCGTGTAGTTGCATGGAATTCATACTCTCTCGGAACAGTATCATATAAAGTTTTCAAATGTGTTACCGCATTATACATTACAATTTCCTCCTCTCTACATTCGGTTCACTTGACAAAATTCAAGGTGATGCTATAATGTCCATAATGATAGACGACACTCCCACACTTGTCAACTCAATTTGCAGAACCGTTCTGCAGAAAACCCAAACCTTCTATCAAGTTCTTCGGGTTGGACATCCCACTCTTAGGGGTGAGTGGCTTGACATTCTGCTCAGAAACTAACACCCGGCAGCACCTATCATTTTTACATTCGTAACTGGAGATTTTATGAAAATCCAAGTACCCTATCTGAAGTCAAGCCGATTGTTAGTTGTCTTACTACCCCTTTTGTTCATACTGCTCCACTTTGTGGATTGTACGCGTCCACCTCCACATACGAGGTGGAGTTTGCCCGAAGGTGTCAAAGCGTGTTTCAATAAAGGCTCAATAATTGAGATTGCGCATTCTTCGGACAGCACAGTGTTGTTGCAGCACCTTACACGGGAATGAAATGTGGTGAAGACGATTTTTCCTGATCGTTTTCGCCGAAACTTACATCATTCGTGTTTCAGACAAATTGAAAGGATTTTTATGAAAGTATTAATAACTGGCGCGAGCGGTAGACTCGGCGAATATGTGATCCGAGACTTGGCTGAAGAACACTCGCTGGTCCTGATGTCGCGTAGAACACCACCCGATGAATTTTCGCATCTGCCTTTTATTCAAGGCGACCTGAACAATTTTGAGGATTGTCAACGTGCCGTTGAAGACGTAGACGCAATCCAGCACCTCGGTGCGCAACCAAATCCGGTTGACCACCCAGATTTACGGGCAGATGCAGCAGAAAAAGGCATTCCATTCGATGCAACCTTCAAAACGAACATGCTCGGTACCTACTACCTCTTGCAAGCCGCAATTGAAGCAGATGTCCACACTATCGTGATGTCCGGCAGCAATTGTGCATTGGGGCACGGCTTCCGAATCAGCAAAACCCATATCCCGGTAGACTATCTACCCATAGATGAAGAACACCCCTGCTACCCTGAAGATTCCTATAGTTTTTCTAAACGCTGTGGCGAAGATCTCTTAGCAAGTTATACCCGTGCGTACGGTATCCGAACCTACGTTACGCGCCCCGCCGGTATCAGCCCAGACGAGCGACGAAATCAAATGAGAGCAAACGCTAAACCGACGACCAATTGGACGCCGTGGCTCTGGTGTTGGGTAGGAAGTGAGGATGTCGCCAGCGCACACCGCCTGATAATGGAAAAGTCAGACACGCTGCCTCCGCACGATGTCTATTTTCTAAACGCTGATGATACTTCGGCGTTGGAACCTTCTCAGGAACTCGTTGAGCGTTTTAAACCCGATCTCCTTCCGAAAGTGCGAAGCCTTCAAGGACACCAATCCTTCATCAATTGCGATAAACTCAAATCTGCTGTCGGGTGGCGTCACGAAACATCGTGGCGGCAATAGTACAGGTTGTCAGTCTTCGGTTCTCGGTTAAGAGTTCCGTGTGGCAGACACACAAAACGCAATCGTCACATCGGCGTAACTGACAACCGAAAACTAACAACTGAAATCACATAAAATTGGAGGAAGTATCATGGCAACCAGTAATAGAGTACGGATCGGTGTTGTCGGCGTTGGAAGCATCTCTGTACGAGGAATTCTGCCACATCTCACACAAGACGACGTGCAAGACAGATTAGAGGTAACAGCAGTCTGTGATCCTGTTCCCGGTAGAGCACAAGCCGCATCCGAAAAATTCAATGTCCCACACGCCTATGAAACCTATGAAGCTCTTTTAGAAGACGGACATGTAGACGCTGTCAGCATCGCGTCACCCATCGGTATTCATTACGAACAGGGAAAACTCGCTATTGAACACGGTGTTCACGCACATTTCAACAAAACCATGACAACCACCGTTGACGAAGCGGACGATCTCATTGAATCAGCGGCGCGCGCCGGTGTAAAATTGGTAGCGTCTCCAGGGGAAATGCTCCGTCCAATCCACCAAGAAATCCGTAGGCTTATTGATGACGGTGCCATTGGAACACTAACGTGGGCAGCCGCCGGATCCGCTTTTGGAAGATACCATGAAAACGAATCCGTTAGACACGGCGACGATCCACTCTCTAACATCAATCCTGCGTGGTACTTCCGTAAACCGGGTGGCGGACCTCTGTACGACATGACCGTCTACGGATTACACACGATGACGGGTATCCTCGGACCCGCAAAACGTGTAACAGCACTCTCTGGTGTTCGCCTCACAGAACGTGAATTCCGAGGTGAGATGCTACCGTGCGATATGGACGATAACACTTTTATTCTCGTTGACTTCGGCAAGGCATTCTTCGGCTTCGTCTACGGTGCCGCTGCTGGCTCTGTTGTCAGAGGCAGATTGGCAATCCACGGCACCGCTGGCACGATTGAAGGGAATTTGCTCAACGGTAAACCGATCGATGCCTCAGACGGAGCACTACCCCATGTTGTGGGACCACATCGCGACATTCAGGAATCACACGTCTATGAGGATATCATGCAGTTGGTAGACTGGATCCGTGAGGATAAACCGACAATTGCCACAGCGGAGCATGCACGGCATGTCATAGAGATTTTCGATGCCGGCTACAGATCCGCACAGACAGGACAGGCACAAGACTTACGCACTACGTTTTAAAGGAACAATCCCTATGCCAAACGCTTTATGTATCGGTGAACTCCTCATCGATTTCGTGTCCACAACACCCGACGTAACACTCGCCGAAGCACCAGGATTTGTTAAAGCCCCGGGCGGTGCACCCGCCAATGTCGCTGTCGGCTTAGCCAAACTCGGTATAGACGCTGGATTCATTGGAAAAGTGGGTGCGGATGCATTTGGTGATTTCCTAAGCGAAACACTTCAACAGAACAGTGTGGATACGACCTATCTCGTCGCTGGAGAAACATCTCGGACTACCTTGGCATTTGTTGCCACACGCTCCGATGGCATGAAAGACATCACCTTCTATCGACATCCAGGGGCAGATATTCAACTCTCCGCTGACGAAATAGACACCGGTTATGTGCAATCGGCGGAACTTTTCCATTATGGTTCTGTGAGCCTCAGCCATTCACCCAGTCGCGAAGCGACACTCCATGCAATCCAGTCTGCAAAAGCAGGTGGTGCGATGCTTTCCTACGATCCGAATCTGCGGCTACCATTATGGGACAACCCCAATGATGCCAAGCATTGGATCTGGGAGGTAATGCCCTACGCCGATGTCGTCAAAATATCAGAAGAAGAATGGGAATTTGTTACTGGGGATGCTGAACTAACGGGTGGGATTGAACGTATACTTGGACTCGGTGTAAAATTGCTCATTGTCACGTTAGGAGAACGCGGTTGCTATTACACAAACGGCACAGCCGACGGTTATGTTGAGGGTTATGCTGTCGAGGTTGTGGATACACTGGGTGCGGGTGACGCATTCGTCGCCGCCATGCTCATGCAATTGATGAAGAAGGAAGACCTTGAGTCCCTTGATGCGTCCGACCTTGATGCCATTATGCGTTATGCGAACGCCGCTGGCGCATTGGCAACACAGAAGGTAGGTGTAATTCCTGCATTGCCAACGCCATCCGAGATTGAGCAGTTCCTATAGGAAAATCTATCTACTGCACAGTTATCAATATCGGTTCAACGCCGAGGGTCTCTTGAAGACGTTGCCGTAGATCTACTGCTTCCTCGCGTTCACTGAATTCACCGATCGTTACGCGATGTCTTGTCTTACCTTCAACGGTGGCAATATACACAGCGACCTTCTGACTCGGATTTTGATGCCGCAATTGAGCCTCCATCATTTCAGCATAGTAGGGTTCTACAAATGAACCTACCATGAGTGTTAGTCTGGATTGCGACGCGTTTGTCGATGAATGTCCCGTTTCAAAACTCTCCTGAGGCTCTACACCGAGCTGCAGTTGTACCTGCTGTGTACTCTGATTGCCTGCTATATCCTGAACGCTTAACTTACAAGTATACGGAGCAAGTGGCTGCCCCTGTAGCGCGCTTAAAACGACCTCCGTCGGTGGCGTACCATCTATTTCCATTTGATCAACAAGCACATTATGTGTGTCAAGAACCTCGAGTTTCCAATGCACAAGCGGATTGACGTCTAAAGTTCTTATGCCCACGACCGTTGGTGCTTTCTTAAAAAGTTCTAATGTAGTCGGAATGAGATCTACTGTGACCTTTTCACTATCTCTGAGGTGTGGTGTTCCTTGTGCGTCCGAAATATGCAACTGCGCTTCATAGTCACCATCGGGAACCAAGTTGCCAGTATCCGCAATACCATCCCAGACGATCCCTTCTGAGGGTGAACCGCTTCCCGATTGTTCCCAGACACTCTCGGTATATTCATCAATGAGCATTAACCACCACATATCGTTTGCGTCAACTGCAAAGTGGAACGTCGTGCTATCCGCAAAACCGTCGTTATTCGGCGAGATTGCGCGTTCAGAGACGCGTAGTTCACCAAACGGGGCCGTAGGCACAACATCTGTTCCAAGCGTTGTTGGCATCAAAATAGGAGCACTTTCCTCGACGTTAGCAGTTCCGGTTGGAACAACAGGTTCCGATAGCGGCACTGCGTCACTTGTACCCCACCGTAAAGTCGCAGAAAGCCAATGGACAGATTGCTCCAATTCACTGCCAGTTACATAAGCATAATCAAGCTGTCCCGACGAATTTCGGAAACTGAATCCTCGTGCCCATTCTCCGCCCAAGAACCTGTCAACAGCCGTTAGAGCGGTGTATCCTACCCGTAAGCCTACATGCCCATTAATCAGCCATCGTTCTGCACCGAAGTGTAATCGGAGCCTTTCACCCCAATCTCCGTCGTTCTCACCGCGTACAGCAAGGTCCGCCGAGAACAGCGTTTCACCGCCCAATTGGTACGTCGATCCAAAACGTGCTGCTAAGGGAGCACTCTCAAGGAGTACACCGTCCACTCGAATCCCGTTACTCAATTCGGACAGATTCATACCCACTGTTAGCGTATCGCCCCATTTCTCTAATGGATAGGCGAACTGCATACCCAAATCTACGCTCCAAAGGAAGTTTGTTCTAATAGGTGTGTTGTTTTGATAGTAGCGCAGGTTTGCCCCCGCCGACGCTCTTGGTCCCAAGGCAAGACCGTAGCCTACGAGTACAATCTGCGTAGACTCAGTAGTGTTGTCCCTCCAACCATCAAGCCAAGTAGCGAAGGATAAATTACCGACATTTCTATTCGTTAGACCGAAAGTATGCGGATTCGCGGCGACCGAGAATGCCTGCTCCAGGCCAGATGAACTCCCCGAAAGCGGCATACCTCCCATATTCACTTCGACACCATCCATAAATCCCAACGAAGAAGGGTTCCAAAGAAATCCGTTGGTTGCAGCGGGTCCCGCCGTAAAGGCACTACCCATACCGACCGCGCGCGCACTTGCCCCGACAAAAATATCCCGTTGACCAATTCCGGTCCCCCACGCAGTAACGGAAAAAACAAGAAACACCATTACCGCTACACCCATCACCTGTAAAACCCGGTTTGACGGTTGTCTGATAAGTTTAAGAAAATTTAATCGCATTGGAAACACTCCATTTTTCTGAAAGCGTGCTTACCTGCGCGTAAGCCCTATATACCTTAATATCTATAAAACCCATGTCCCACAATATCCTTAAGAGCACGATTTCTTTTAGAACTTCCTTTCCACAAACATTACACCTAAGTTCTGCCCTCTATCTTTAACGTCAAATTCACCAAAATCGGTACACACGTACATCTATAGAGAATTACGAAAACACGTAGACATCTCAAAAACCTGTAGGAGAGATTTTCAACCTCAACTTTCTCCGTCCATAAATAGCGTTCAGCGAGATCCTGTGCCTCACCTCCTTAAAAACATATCCCATGCCCAAAATACATATTTTCTTGATTTTTCTCCCGATACATGCTAAACTTAAAGTAAGTGATTTTAACAGAAACTTACTACATCAACTATTACGATTCAAAATACAGGATATGGATTTTGATGTTAGCGAGAAAATAAGGCGTTTTATGGAGATTTTCGCTAAATTGCTTTGTATTGAAAGGTGAAAAAATGACTGAGGGAAAAAAACATGAACTAACACAATTACTACATGAAGCAATGGAGTGTTTGGAAATACAACTTCGCTACAATCCTCCTTTGCCTTCTATTGATATTGATACATATAAATGGCACCTACGGAAATCTTGGACGTCTATTTCGCCAAATTCCGAATGGTTTGTGGGTAACTTTAAACCGGAAACCAATAGTGATATAAAATCGAAACTTCTTGACTTCATAAGCTCAGAACTGGATCCATTTATTCATGAAGGCAGAATTTCAACTGGTTACTTTTATCTCTTATGTGTCCTTACACATAAAGATAGATTTGAGTTGGATGAACTTTTGGAAAAACTACTGAACATTGCCATTTTTGGAGGGATAGAAACGGCAGTATCGGCTTTTGAGAAGTGTGTTTCTGAAGATGCGTCTACCTCATTTAAATCTATCACATTACTCGAAGGAATAACATTAGAAACAGAAATACCAGTTTTTGAAGGAATACGTCTTGTCCCTATTGAAGCTTCATCGAATCTCCCACGCTATTTGGGAAGTCTTCCTTCAAATAGTGGAGCAGATTTCTATTGGAAAACGATGCTTGTTATTGACTATTCCATATCACCTATATTTCAGAAACCCTCTCTGGCAGTATCAGCAGACAAACCCCGGACTGTTTTTAAGGAAAAACCTCCTACGGAAATTGAGGGATTCCAGATTAAGGCAAAAGGCGTAAAATTTCCTGAATATACCAGCACAGGTAATACAGTATTTCATCAAAAATTCTGTCAGGCATTATCTTTAGCCTGCGACTCAGGAGTTAAGCCTTCTATGAGTTGGAAATTTGTAGCGAAAGAGGAACTTCTCAATATAAACCCGAGAGGTACCCGTTTGTGTAGTCGGTCTCCAGGTCCGTTTGGAGATCGCATTAAGGTCTCGAAAGATAGAATAAACAAAGCCAAAGGTCTATATGAGGCCTTGGTAGACTCAACCTCAAACACGCCCACAAATATTGCGGAAAAATTGCAAATCCCTATTAATAGATGGATAGAATCAAAAGTACACAAGGATCCAGTTGATAAAATAATTGACTTAGGGACAGCGTTTGAGTCTCTCTTTTTGCCAAGCGATAACGTAGATCAGTTGGCTTTTCAATTTCGACTTCGCGCTTCGTGGCACCTCGGAAAAAGTAAAACGGATCGTGAGAAACTAATGGACGAGTTTAAGGCAATATATAACCTACGTTCCCAAGCTGTTCATAACGGAGAAATTCCTCCGAAAGTCAAGATCAGAAAAGGAGAGTCAGTTCCTACATCAGAATTTATCCCAAGAGCTCAGAACTTATGTCTGGACTCAATAAAGAAGATTCTTGAAGATGGAAAATACCCTGATTGGAAAAGTTTAGTACTCGGTTGAGTTGACTTTATAACCCCGACTATTGTATAATCAAAGGTGTGGAGTACCCAACCAATTCCACCAATTTATAACCTATGGAAACCAAAGAAACACAGGCACTCACTTTTTTCGATTTTCCAATCGAACAGTTTCCTGACCGAAGCACCCGATGGCTACTTGAAGACAGTGAGAACGTCCGTGGTCTGTTAGAAATTGTTGCCGATGACCTGGTGTCGTATCTCGATTTCAGCCAACTTGAAATAATCAACAGAAGTTTCATCCCCGATAACCTACGTGAGCAAGAATCCGATATTGTGTATAGCGTCCCGTTCCGCAATAGATCAAGAACCGACGAACTCCTAATTTATATTCTCATTGAACATCAGTCAACAGTTGATACAACAATGGCATTTCGAGTGCTGTTTTACATGATCCAAATTTGGGATTTCCAACGCCGCGAGTGGGAATCAAATAATGTTCCTAAAAGTCAGTGGCGTTTCCGTCCCATTATTCCGATTGTGTTTTACACCGGAGAGCAGAGATGGACGAGACCATTGACTCTCAGTGCCCTGATGGATTTGCCCGATATGCTCTCTGGGTTCATCCCGAAATTTGACACATTATTTCTTAGCGTAAAAAGCGCAGACACAACTACGCTAACAAAGACCGATCATCCATTCGGGTGGTTGCTGACCGTCTTACAAAAGGAGCATGCGGATAAGCAAGAGATACGTGCTGCATTGCTGGAAGCGGTAACACACATTAACACTCTTGATACAGAAAAAGTTCAGCAGTGGCGACGGGCTATTTTCTATTTGTATCTACTCATCCTACATCGTCGTCCTACTGAGGAACACGATGAATTGAAAACATTGGTTCACCAAAACATCCAAGAAACTTCACTCAGAGAGGAGGGAGAAACAATGGCACAGACAATGGCTGAATATCTTATGGAACAAGGGGAGAAACGCGGGGAAACACGCGGACAAATACGGGCAAAACGTGAAGCAGTTTTGAAATTGCTACGCCTTCGATTTGATGCGGTTCCCGAATCCGTTACCCGCAAGATTACCTCCATAAGGAGTCTATCGCGCCTTGATTCAATCTTTGAGAAAGCAGCAACTGCACAAACACTGGAAGACATCGATTGGGAAGACCGCGAGAACTAAGGCTTTTGAATTCAGAAAGTACTCTAACTTCTACCTATTTTGCAATTTTAACTTTACATATATTAATAAAAATATTATAATATATTACACTTTTACCAAAGGAGGCAAATCCAACCCATAAAAAACCGAATATATCAGTAAGGCGATTAACCAATCATTAGCAAAATGTTACACTTTTCACAAATTTTACCAATTTTCCTACAACAGAAAATCAGAAAAAGAACCCCTGTGAACCCTTACAGGGACTGGGTTTATCGCCGATAACCCCTGTACATTAAATGTTACACTGGTGTAACATTCTTCAAGGAAAACTTTACTGTCCCTTTTTCGGTACTTTCTCCACGCTTCTTGTATACTTTCTCTAACACAATTCCTGAGACATAGCACTCAAAAACACACCATAACCAGCGATTTGCGGAATACTCGCCTAAATGCGACGCGCATACAGACCGACCACCGACCACCGATTGCCGACTGCCGATTGCCAACAACCAACAATAACTTAATCTCAAAATTTGATTTAAAAATGAGTTTTTGCTATAATACTGTTTTAAAACAAGACCCCTTAGTTTAAAGCGAAAGGAAATTCCGGTCATGCAAGATTTTGGGTATATTGCCGCGAAAACGGTGTCAGAAGCCGTTTCCCTACTTGATGAAAAAGGACAAGCTGCGCGTGTTTTAGCCGGTGGGACAGATCTCATCGTCCAAGTGAGGGAAGCACGGCGCGACGTTGACCTGATGATCGATATCAAATCCATCCCCGAGGTCAATGTATTAGATTACAATGCGGACACAGGCTTAACACTTGGTGCCGCAGTCGAATGTTATAAGATTTATGCCGTTGATGAGATCTGCGATGCCTATCCTGGTTTAGTAGATGCGACCAAAATTATCGGCGGCACTGCTATTCAAGGGCGCGCCGGCGTTGGAGGTAACTTGTGTAACGCTTCGCCTGCTGCAGATTGCATACCACCACTAATTGTGCTGAATGCTTCTTGCGTGATTGCCGGTCCAAATGGTGAACGTGAACTGCCAGTCGAACAATTCTGTACCGGTCCAGGTCAGACTGCGTTAGAAAATGGTGAGATGCTTGTCTCTCTGAAGATTCCCGCGCCTGCAAGCAATTCAAGCTCCTTCTACCTCCGGTTTATCCCACGCAACGAGATGGATATCGCCGTCGTCGGTGCCGGTGCATCCGTGACGCTTGATGATGCCAAACAGAAAATCGTATCTGCTCGGATCGCGCTTGCTGCTGTTGCGCCGACACCGCTGTTTGCCGAAGAAGCGAGCAACCTGCTCGCGGGTCGCGAAGTTTCCAATGCCGCTATTAACGTAGCTTCACAAGCCGCACAAGCCATTGCACGCCCGATTAGTGACATGCGTGGCACGGCGGAACAGCGAACACACCTCGTCGGTGTGCTAACACGGCGCGCACTCAACGGTGCAATCCAGAGAATCCAAGACGCAGGATAAGTTTCGCCCGACCGGCAATTAGTACGGGTTGATTAATCTCTGTCTTTATTGGAAGGATAACAATTTTCTTCTTTACTAAACGGAAAAGGAACTTATAACTATGGCGAGAAAATCGCACGTTCAAACCACTATTAATGGTGAAACGGTGGAATTTCTTTGTGAATCCAGGCAAAGTTTGCTGGAAGTTCTCAGAGATGAACTCTACCTCACAGGTGCTAAAGAGGGATGCAATAACGGAAATTGCGGTGCCTGTAGTGTCATTCTCGACGGCAGACTCGTCAATTCATGCCTCGTACTTGGCGTGGAAACTGAAGGCAAATCCGTCGAAACCATAGAAGGACTTGCCGAACCTGACAAACTGCACCCCATCCAAGATGCCTTCCTCGAAAATGCCGCGCTCCAGTGCGGTATTTGTACACCGGGCTTCATCATGAGTGCCAAGGCACTGCTCGATAGCAACCCGAACCCAACCGAACATGAGGTTCGGTACTGGCTAGCGGGTAACTTATGTCGCTGTACCGGCTATGATAAAATTGTTAGAGCGGTGCTGGATGTTGCTAAAGATTCTGCTTAACTTCACACAAACGCAATCTCATGAATCGGAGGTATATGCGTAATGACTGAGAAAAAAGATTATAAAGTCGTTGGCACCCGTCCCATCCGCCATGACGGTGTCGACAAAGTCACGGGTCGAGCACTTTATGGAGCAGATTTTCAAATCACTGGGCTCCTACACGGCAGAGTGCTGCGCAGTCCACATGCCCATGCGCGGATTGTATCAATTGACACCAGTCGTGCCGAAGCTTACCCGGGCGTTAAAGCCGTTGCCACCGCCAAAGACTTGCCTACCGCTGAGGACGTAGTCAAAGATCTCGGCGAAGGTGCGGTTAATCTCAAGTATCTCTGCGATAATATCTTGGCAAGCGATAAGGTCCTGTACAAGGGACACGCCGTTGCCGCTGTTGCCGCAACGAGTCCACACATTGCAGAGGAAGCTTGCACACTCATCGATGTCGAATACGAAGTGCTCCCACCTGTCTTGGAGGTCCGCCAAGCAATGGAAGCGGATGCACCACTCCTGCACGAAACCCTAAAAACCACCTCAATGGGCGAGACAGCTGAAGAACCGAGCAACGTCGCAAGCCATATCCAGCATCAACTGGGGGATCCTGAGAAAGGGTTCGCTGAAGCAGATATCATTGTCGAACGTGATTTCGTTACAGGCACCGTCCATCAAGGCTATATTGAACCCCACAACGCCACGGCGCATTTCAACCAAGATGGTCAGTTGACCATTTGGTGCAGCACGCAAGGCGCGTTTACCGTTCGTGAGCAAGTTGCCGAAATTCTCCAATACCCCATTTCCAAAATCAAAGTTGTTCCAATGGAAATTGGGGGCGGTTTTGGTGGTAAAATTAGCGTCTACATTAAACCTGTCGCGGCATTGCTCGCAAAGAAAACAGGTAAGCCGGTCAAGGTTCTAATGAACCGTACCGATGTGTTTGAGGGCACAGGACCCACGCCTGCTTCTTATATTCGCGTCAAGATGGGTGCTACCAAAGAAGGAAAGATAACCGCTGCTGAAGCATATCTCGCTTTTGAAGCGGGCGCATACCCGGGTTCCCCTGTTGGACCTGGCGCAATGTGTATCTTCGCACCCTACAGCATTGAAAATATCATCATTGACGGGTACGATGTCGTTGTCAATAAACCGAAAACCGCTCCTTACCGCGCCCCCGGGGCACCAAACGCCGCTTTCGGTTCAGAGACAGTTCTTGACGAAATTGCAGAAAAAGTGGGTCTTGATCCGCTTGAAATCCGGCTGCTCAACGGTGCAAAAGAGGGCGACCGACGGGCAGATGGACCCATTCACCCGCGCATCGGTTTTATTGAGACAGTTGAAGTGGCGAAAGCGCATCCGCACTATACCGCACCGAATGGGAAGAAGCACCACGGGCGCGGTGTCGCTTCCGGTTACTGGTTCAATATCGGCTTGGAGTCGAGCGTGACGATTAATGTCAACTCCGATGGCACTATTAATCTCATTGAAGGTTCCACAGACATCGGCGGCACTCGCTCTTCAATCGCTATGCAGGCGGCGGAAGTACTCGGTATTCCCGCTGAATCCGTCAACCCAAGCGTTGTTGATACCAATTCTGTCGGTTACACCGCTGTAACAGGCGGTAGCCGCACAACCTACGCAACCGGCTACGCCGCCTATGAAGCCGCACAAGATGTTAAACGGAAGATGATTGAACGCGCTGCGAAACTCTGGGAAGTTGATGAAGCCAATGTCCAGTTCGCAGATGGCGTATTTTCATCCATCAATGGCAAAGAGGAGCAGATCAGTTTCCGCGACCTATGTGGTCAGCTTGGTCAAACCGGTGGCCCGGTTGTCGGCAGTGGGACAGTGAATCCCGGTGGTGCCGGTGGTGCCTACGCAACGCACATAGTAGATGTAACAGTGGACGAGGAGACCGGTAAGGTCGAGATACTCCGCTATACCGCAGTCCAAGATGCCGGAAAAGCTATCCATCCCAGCTACGTTGAAGGGCAAATACAGGGTGGTGCTGTTCAAGGTATCGGATGGGCATTGAATGAGGAATACATCTACAATGACGAAGGCACAATGACCAACGCCAGTTTCCTCGATTACCGGATGCCGACCTGCTTGGATTTACCTATGATCGATGCTGTTATCGTTGAAGTCCCGAATCCGGGGCATCCCTATGGTGTGCGTGGGGTCGGTGAAGTGCCGATTGTGCCACCCATGGCTGCGATCGCCAACGCTATCTACGATGCAATTGGCATTCGGATGACAGAACTTCCAATGTCGCCTGACCGACTTCTGAAAGCCATGGGCAAAATTTAATGTGAGAAGGGTTTGAAATCCCGATTCCGTGAGGGGTAGGTCTCGTGCCTACCCCTACGATCTCCAAGCCGTGACAGATTTTCGTTAAAATACCCTTTATCGAATTGGCAACCGATAACCGACAACTAAAAACCGATAGCCACTAAAAAATGCCAACCGTAGTCATTCCTCCCCTCATGCGTAAGTTTACGGATGGAGAAGAGAACATTACGCTCCCTGGTACGACTATCCGTGAAGTGATTGATAATTTAGAAAGCCGCCACCCGGGTATCAAAGAGCGGTTATGTGAAAAAGACCGTCTTAAACCCGGAATTGCCGTATATATTAATGGTCTTCTGACCCGCGGATCCATCCTCGAACGCGTAGACACGGACGCAGAAATCCATTTCCTACCTGCCATCGGTGGTGGTATCGCAGAACCCTCCAACTGAACCCCTATGACATTTTTTAACATTTTCGCTTTGTGAAGGTATTTTTACTTAAACAAGGAGAAACTATCATGAAATCAAGAGAAATCAGATTCAGTATCTTTATACTGTTTTTGTTATTATATGCCCCTTTTTGTGTCGGAGAAGTGCTGTTTGAAGATGATTTTGAGAAAGGAAATATTGACAAAGCTAAATGGGCACCCACAGGAACCTGGTCCGTAGATGACGGGGAACTCGTCGTTAACGGCGGAGAAGTCGGGATTACTGTTAAGAATAACTTTACGGATTTTGAACTCTATGTCGATTTTCACATGATAAGTCCGCTATGGGCAGCGAATTGGGTTGTGCGTGGAAAAGACATAAACAACTGTACGCTGGTTCAAATTGTGGCAGATAATCGTAACCAATTTTGGTGGTTTACAAGAGTCGGCGGTAATTATATCGTTAAAGACGAGGATAAGTTGGACAACGAATCAGGTGTGCATGCCGAACTTGGCAAATGGTATACGATAAAGGTCGTTGCCGAGGGTGAGCGTTATGATCTCTACTTGGGTGAACAAGGTAAGGAACTTGAATTATCTTGCACATGGAAAGATGATACCAACGACAAAGGCAGTATAGGTTTTAGAGCCGGTGGCGGTGAACATAGCCTGTATGACAATGTGTTAGTTACAACCGTGGGGCACAGTTTTGCAGTAAACCCCGATGATGCTTTGCCGGTCACATGGGGTGAACTTAAGAAGATACGATAACGTGAGTTTGATAATACTTAGGAGGGACACATTTTCTCTTAAAGTCCCCCTGATAAGGGGGATTTAGGGGGTTAAATCACTAAAATTGGCCCTTTTTCTGACCAATTTGCACTTATCCTGACTTCTAATACTTTTTTTCAAGTTCACGTTACGATAAGCTCAGAGGGAGCAATTTTAATGCACACCGAATTGCCATTTGTAGATTGCACAGACCTGATTAACGACCGTGCTCGACTTCTTGAACACAGCCGTCAGAACGGATATTTGTTTTTTCCGGCACTGCTTCCTACAGAACCTGTGCTTGAGTTACGTCGGCAGGTGCTTCATGTGGCAGAGCAGCATGAACTCCTTGACCCAGATGCCGATCCAGATGCCGCTATCCGTAGAAAAGGGGTTTTCATCTGTGAACAGGATAGATCTGAAACCTTCAGACGTTTCTATATTGACGTCCAGAAACTCCGACTATTCCACGCACTTCCCCACCACGAGCATATTTTACGTGTTTTGGAAACCCTATTCGGCACTCCTGTTTTGGTTCACCCTCGGCATATTTGCCACGCTATCTTCCCAGGAGAACATCAGTATACGACCCCTCCGCATCAGGATTTCCATCCGGTTCGCGGTGCACAGGATACATGGACGGTGTGGACACCGCTGGGAGACTGTGATGCCGAGTTGGGCGGTCTGGCAATTGCCCGTGGATCGAATCGCCGCGGATTCCTAAAGGACAACGATGTCCGTTCATGGAAGTTACTCGAAGACAGGACAGAATGGGCATGGAACCCCTTCAAGTGCGGAGATGTCGTCATGTTTCACAGTCTAACGATTCACCGAGGTCGTGACAACGTGACCAAGAATCGCATACGACTCGCAACAAGTGCCCGCTACCAGTCCGTCAATGAACCCGTCGATGAAGACGCTCTCACCGTTCATCTCGGCTGTGCGAAATGGGAAGAAGTCTATTCAGACTGGGAAACAGACGATCCGCTAAAGCATTATTGGAACGCAATCGACATGGATGTCCAGCCAGCTTACCATCGCCGCAGAACTAAATCCACGGACGGATAGATGTCCTGTATGGGTAAATATTAGCCTTCGCGTATCAACATCATCTCCCAACAAAAGCCTAATCACGTCGAGGTTTTTAACCAAAACAGTGAGGTTAAAAATGCAAAAAGAGAATCAAAGACCATCTGAAACTAAATCCCTACAATCCATTCCGGACGGGTTGGTTGTCCTTACCTTTGATGACGGAAATAAGTCAGATTATACTTATGTTGGACCGCTACTGAAGCGTTACGGTTTTGGAGCGACGTTTTTCATCACTGAAGGTCTCAACTTTCTCCACAACAAAGCGCACTATGTCACATGGGACGAGATCCGTCAATTGCACGAGGAAGGTTTTGAAATAGGAAACCACACCCGTCATCATAAACACGCCAACACACAATCGAAAGAAGAGTTGACGGCAGACTTGATACACATTGATAAACGATGTGAAGAATACGGTATTCCTATCCCTGAGACCTTTGGCTATCCTGCGGATTGTCGCGGACCGGAAGCAATAGAAGCGTTGACAGAAAAAGGGTACCGTTTCGCACGGCGTGGCATTGGACCGGAGTTCCCATTTCACCCAGAGGGCGGACGTGGACCGGCTTACGATCCGAATGTCCATCATCCATTGGTCATCCCGTCAACAGGTGTCCCAGGTCCAAACTACGGATTTGAGGATTTGGTCTGGGCGGTTGAACAGGCGAAGGACGGAAAAATCGCAGTTCTGACGTTTCACGGTGTACCTGCTCTCGAACATCCGTGGGTTAATGTTCCACCTGAGCAGTTTGAGACCTACATGGATTATCTTCGTGACAGCGGTTGTACTGTGATTGCGTTGCGCGATTTGGCAAAATATGTTGATGCATCAGACGCAATTGGGAAAACCATAACTTATTTCCCATAAAAATTCCCAACAAGACAACGCGAAATCGCGTAAAAATTAAGCAAAAACGCCGAATATCCTCACAGAAGACTTTTTCGGAGAAAAAAAGTAAGAAAATTGTAAAAAAAGGGCTTTTGGGGTCAAAATTATGCGTTTTTTTTACAAATTAATTTGACAAACTTTTCTCTGGCGTGTATAATTAACATTACCTTTCAACAAGGAAGGTGATTTTGTTCTTTGAAAGTTAAATAGTGAACGTGACGTGCCTATTAATTAGCTTAAATAGCTTATATAGCTTGTGAGTGCACTTCAATCTATTTGAAGATGTACTTCAATACTTTTTTGGAGAGTATGATACCGGCTCAGGACGAACGCTGGCGGCGTGGATTAGGCATGCAAGCCGAACGAGAAACCGGGCTTCGGCCCGGCGGAAAGTGGCGAAAGGGTGAGTAACGCGTGGGTAATTTGCCTCTGAGATGGGGATAACAACTTGAAAAGGTTGCTAATACCAAATACGATTCGGTTGACTTCGGTCGGCCGAATGAAAGGTGGCTTCGGCTGCCGCTCGGAGATGAGCCCGCGTCCTATTAGCTTGTTGGTGTGGTAATGGCGCACCAAGGCGACGATGGGTAGCTGGTCTGAGAGGATGGTCAGCCACATTGGGACTGAGACACTGCCCAAACTCCTACGGGAGGCTGCAGTCGAGAATATTTCGCAATGGGGGAAACCCTGACGATGCGACGCCGCGTGGGGGATGAAGGCCTTCGGGTCGTAAACCTCTGTGTTACGGGATGAATCGGGTGTTGCTGATAACGCAGCACTCTTGACGTTACCGTAGTAGAAAGCCCCAGCTAACTACGTGCCAGCAGCTGCGGTAATACGTAGGGGGCAAGCGTTGTCCGGAATCACTGGGCGTAAAGCGCGCGCAGGCGGTAAGGCAAGTCAGACGTGAAAGGGTTCGGCTCAACCGAGCCATTGCGTTTGATACTGCTTTACTTGAGTCTAGAAGAGGAAAGTGGAATGTATGGTGTAGCGGTGGAATGCTTAGATATCATATAGAACACCCGTGGCGAAGGCGGCTTTCTGGTCTAAGACTGACGCTCATGCGCGAAAGTTTGGGGAGCAACCGGGATTAGATACCCCGCTAGTCCTTACTGTAAACGATGGGTACTAAGTGTAGGGGGTGTTGATTCCCTCTGTGCTGTAGCTAACGCATTAAGTACCCCGCCTGGGGAGTACGGCCGCAAGGTTAAAACTCAAGGTAATTGACGGGGGGCCGCACAAGCGGTGGAGCATGTCGCTTAATTCGAAGCAACGCGAAGAACCTTATCCAGGGCTTGACATCGCAGTGACCGCCATAGAAATATGGTTTTCCTTCGGGACACTATGACAGGTGCTGCATGGCTGTCGTCAGCTCGTGTCGTGAGATGTTGGGTTAAGTCCCGCAACGAGCGCAACCCCTGTCTTTAGTTGCCATCAGGTAATGCTGAGCACTCTAAAGAGACCGCTGGTGACGAGCCAGAGGAAGGTGGGGATGACGTCAAGTCCGCATGGCCCTTATGCCCTGGGCTGCACACGTGCTACAATGGTCGGTACAGAGGGACGCCAAACCGTGAGGTGGAGCAAATCCCAAAAAGCCGACCCCAGTTCGGATTGCAGTCTGCAACTCGACTGCATGAAGTTGGAATCGCTAGTAATCGCGAATCAGCAGGTCGCGGTGAATACGTTCCCGGCCCTTGTACACACCGCCCGTCACGCCATGGGAGTTGGTAGCATTCGAAGCAGGTGACCCAACCTTCGGGAGGGAGCTTTCTAAAATGAAACCGATGACCGGGGCGAAGTCGTAACAAGGTAGCCGTAGGGGAACCTGCGGCTGGATCACCTCCTTTCTAAGGAGCATTAACGGATGTATTCTAACACAATCCATCTGTTCAAACGCTCTTTACCTTATATGACACGCACCAAAACTATTTAACTTTCAAGAACATTTTCTTTTCTTTTTACACCCCAACCTAACTTTTCTTAAAATCGTGTTAAAAAAGAGAATTCTTAGCCTGATTTTCTCTGTTTACCGTTTCCTTTTCAGTGTCTGACCCACTAACACAACCAAAGGAGAAATAAGATGAGAATTGCGGTATTTGTTGTAACGTTCCTTTTTTTAACGGCGTTTGGCACCGTAGACGCGGAGATTCTTTTTACTGATGACTTTGAACAGGATAAAATTGGCGAAGAACCGGCAAACTGGGAACACCTCAATTTTAACTCCGGCAACTCAAAAATTATTGTCGAAAAAGACCCTATCGACCCCCAAAACAAAGCAGCTAAAACTACTGGCATCGGACTCTACATCCCGATAGCTGACGGAAGAGAAGCATGGCGAGATTACATTTGGGACTTCGACTGGTTGTGGGAAAACGATAGTTTTGTAGGCACAATCTACAGGGCGGAAGGTGGGCTTAAAGGTGCCGAATCTCATTTTCACGGCACCCGCCGCACCGGTGCCGTGAACGTTCAGATTTATACCCGCAATGCTGGTGCTTGGGGTCTGCTCGGAACTGGACAGTTTCCCAACGAGAACAATGTATGGTATACCCACCGACTGGTTATGAAAGGTGGACTACATCAGATATATCTGAGGGAACGGGAGGACGAATTACCGCCTGCAGATTGGCATCTCAATGAAAAACCTGTTGTAGAAGTTGATAACGACACTTTCAAAACCGGTCCTGTCGGTATGATGGGAATCACCAGTGGCGTTAGTTATTTCGACAATATGGTCGTTGTTGAAACTATTGCCGACATCGATAAGGTACGTCCAGTCTCACCCCGTCTCAAGCTGACAATAACTTGGGGAATAATCAAAACCAGATTCTGAGCCATGTTGTTGACTCATAATATATCATGCGCTTCTGAAGGTTTTCCGAAGCAATCGCTAAAAGTATAAACAGTCCATTTCTCAACAAATTAACTTGACAAACCCATTTTCAGGATGTATAATTAGTATTGCATTTTAACAAAAACATATCTCCTCTTCGAGACCCTTCTCGTGGGCTTATAGCTCAGACGGTTAGAGCGCGCGCCTGATAAGCGCGAGGTCCCTGGTTCGATTCCAGGTAAGCCCACCATTCTCCCTATCCATCCTTCTTTGTAGCATAAACTTTTAGTTTGTGCTTTCTTGCTTTCCACACTTCATCGCTTTTCTCATTCCGCTCAATCCAACCTACGATACTATGAATTTTCCTAAAATTGACACCTATGATGCAGTTAGAAAACCACACCTACCGGTCCTGGAGTAAAAGCAAATCAAAGAATGGAAAACTGAATTGATCTGGATAACTTCCAATAATTTCATCAACTCAGGTAAATTAGGCAACCCTCTTGTCCATTGTACGTGTCATTATATAGTAAATTAGGATCTACGTGAACGCGAACAAGCTCCGTGGAAATATGAAGAAAACGTGTTAGATCGGATTATAATACACCGATGATACTGATAAAATACTGCTGTATCGGCACACTAAGACCTACCGGCAAAGTTTGAAATTTCGCCAGTACACGCGTTTTGTACTTGCTGAAAAAGGTGAAACTGGTAAACTTGTAGTGGGAAAGAACGATGCTAACAACACTCATCCGCCGAGAAATACTCGATAACCTCATGACCTTCCGCTTCGCTGCCGCAGTTTTCATTACGTTGCTGCTTGTGGTCTCGAATACCGCTGTGCTCATCAAGGATTACGAGCGGCGGTTAGCCGCTTACAACACCGCTCTCAAAACACATCAAGATAAACTCCAAGAATTCAAAGCGTATTCAGGTTATGAAATGAACATAGATCGTCCGCCGAATCCACTGAGTATCTTCAATGCCGGATTTGACAAACAACTCGGAAACCAAGTTGCAATCTATCACGCCTTTGTACCAACCCTCTGGAATGCAAGTATGCACGGATCGGATAATCCGTTTCTTAACATCTTCACCTCAATCGATATGGTCTTTATCTTTGAGGTTATCCTCAGTCTGATAGCACTCCTATTCGCTTACGATGCACTCGCCGGTGAACGCGAGCGGGGAACTCTACGCCTTGTGCTGGCACAATCGGTAAAGCGAGGATATATCTTGCTTGCGAAATACATTAGTGCAATGCTCTGCCTGCTCATGCCACTGCTATTGAGTCTGATTCTCGCAATGATTTTGCTAACGAACAACCGCTCTGTATCGCTCTCACCTGATGATTTTCTCCGTATCGGTGGGATTGTTCTAACATCCCTCGCATACCTATCGGTATTCTACCTCATTGGCATGTTGATTTCCGAGGTGTCTCGTAGAACCAGCACTGCCCTTATGCTATCCATGTTCATCTGGGGATTTTTTGTCTTGGTATACCCGAACATGATTCTCGCTGTGATGTCGCCATCAAGTCCCCCGCGGTCCCAAATTGATTCTACCGTGAATCAGATGAAACAGATATGGGAAGAATTTGACAGGGAACGCAAGGATTTTCTCGTCAACGATCCCGTTCCCGGCGAAAGCATGTGGTTTGACATCGGGGCAGTCGGATGGAGCAGCGAACACCTCATAGAACGCACATCAAGATTAGATGTCTATTTCAAGAATGCTCTTAATATTGACAAAATTAATGAAAGATCTGAACCGCAGGTCCCACATGCTCAGAATTATTTCCATTTTCTTGAACCCCGTGTTATCGGCACTGCAGAGAAAACATGGATACTCAGAAAGCAAGGACTTGAAGACCTCTTCGTACAACAGGCAAGGATTGATAAAACCTTGTTGAAACTCTCACCTATCGGCATTTATGATTCAGCGACACAAGCCTGGGCAGGCACCGATTTAAACGGTATTCAAGATTTTTTTCACACAGCCCGTCAGTATCGGCAAACCGTAATTGACTATTTTTACGATAAAGAGATTTTCGGCAAACGACAATGGTTTTCCGCCGACAAGGGTGCAGTCGATTGGAGTCTACTGCCACAATTCAGTTTTAAAAGAAGCGACATCGGCATAAACATGAAACGGGCATTACCAGATGTATGCCTACTGTTCATAATTAATATAGTTCTGTTCGTAATAATATTTCTGACCTTTATCAGGAGTGAAGTGTAGGAAAGCTATCAGTTGTCGGTTGTCGGTTAATCCTTCTGGCAGTGGCAAAGGTCTTCCCTGACACAAACTTCTCTTAACTTATAACTTATAACCAAAAGGTTTTTCGCAGAAAAACCGTACTAACAACTAACAACCATGTGGCATATCGCAAAACGTGAACTCTACGATAACCTCAATAACCTCCGATTCGTCCTTGCGATCGTGTTGTTGATTGGATTAATGATTACCAATGCGATCGTGTATCTTCGCGAACACCCGACGCGAGTGCAGCGGTACCGCAGTTCTGCCACGGAATCTTTGGAAGTTTTAACGGCTCGGACCGACCTGTACGACATTGCTCTGAATGGACCTGGAAACCTCTACAAACAGCCAGCATCCCTTAGATTCTGCGCAGAGGGCGGTGAAGCCTTTTTGTCGGAATTCGTAGATGGTGGGTATTGGATGTGGGGTTACGGAGCGGGTTTCAGAGATTTTTGGCTGCTGGATTATCCTGCTTCTAACCCGAATCTGTTAAATATTCGTCCGGACGTTACCAAAGTCGATTGGGCATTCATCTTCGGCTACGTTTTGAGTCTCCTCGCTCTTTTGTTTACCTTTGACTCAGTGTCGGGTGAGCGGGAGCGCGGCACGCTACGCCTCATGTTAGCAAATTCAATTCCACGTCACACCGTGCTGCTTGGAAAATTTTTAGGCGCATTGATAAGCTTATGTATCCCAACGGTGATCGCAATTTTAATCAATCTACTAATGATTTCGACATCAAGTGCTGTCCACCTTAGCGGTGAAGCATGGGAACGTTTGGGTATCATTATCATAGCTGCACTCATCTATACTTGTCTCTTTCTCGCGCTTGGACTACTTGTTTCCACCCGGGCGCAACGCAGCAGCGTCAGCCTCGTGATACTCCTACTAACCTGGGTAATCTTTGTGGTTTTCGTGCCTGGCACCGTTGCTTCCATTACAAGCGGACTTTCATCACCTATATCTTCTGATGAACTTCGGAAACGACAAAATCAACTTCATAACGACATCTGGGAAGCATATAGAGACAGAACAGGGGGAGACGAAACACCGGAAAGAACGTTGGCGCGGAGCGAATACATCATGAAACAGATGGAACAACAGGAACGCTTGCGTAGAGAGCACTTGGACCAACAGATTACCCAAGTCCAGCATGCGCGTGCTGTCACTCGTGTCTCTCCAACAGCGATTCTCCTGCATAGCCTTGAGGCATTTGCTGGAACAGGTTTTGCACGGCATCTACAATTCTTGGAAAATGTTCAACGTTACGCCCGTGAATATCGCGAATTCGTCGAAAATACGGATAGGTCAGATACCGAAAGCCTCCATCTTATTGGCGTTCCTGAAGGCATGTCTAAGAAACCTGTTAATCCAGAGGCAATTCCGAAATTTGAGGATACACTCAACCTAAGCAGAGATTTCAACACAGCGGCAATAGATTTACTACTACTAATGCTGTTTGTCGTTGTCCTTTTGTCCGGAGCATATCTCGCTTTCGTGCGTGTTGAGGTATAAAAAAATGATGATAACGCTTATTCGGCGAGAACTCCTCGACAATTTGATGACACTTCGATTTGCCGCAGCTGTTTTCATTACATTGCTGCTCGTTGTCGCGAATACCGCTGTACTCATCAAGGATTATGAGCGACGTTTGACAGCTTACAACACCGCTATCAAAACGAGTCAGCAGCTATTATGGGAGCGGAAAACCTATTCAGGAGGAAAATTGGACGTTGCCCGCCCGCCAAATCCACTAAGTATCTTCAATGTAGGATTGGATAAACGGCTGGGGAATGAATCATGGATATCTTACAGTCATGTACCCACCTTGTGGGACGCTGAAATGCATAGAACGACAAATCCACTTCTCAAACTCTTTTCTGCGATCGATATTGTCTTTATCTTTGAGGTAGTTCTGAGCTTAATGGCACTTATTTTCGCCTACGATGCCCTTGCTGGAGAACGCGAGCGCGGCACCCTGCGTCTGGTCCTAACGCATCCGGTTAGTCGTGGTCAAATTCTGCTGGCAAAATACATCAGTGCGATGACCTGTCTGCTGGTACCACTACTGATAAGTCTGCTCCTCGCCGTAATTTTGTTGACGACATCCACCGCTATTTCTCTGAGCATCGATGATTTTCTGCGTATCGGTGGAATAGTATTGAGTTCAATTGCGTATCTATCGGTATTTTACTTCATTGGTATGCTGATCTCAGCAACAACCCGCAGAACCGGCACAGCACTGATGCTGGCTATGTTTGTCTGGGGATTCTGGGTGTTAGTATATCCGAATGTGATTCTTGCAGCGATTGCACCCCCGCACACATCTCAAGCGCGTATGGTATCCACTTTCGACCAAATCAAACAGATATGGGGGGAATTCGACAGAGAACGAAAACAGTTTCTTACTAATGACACCGTTCCGGGGGAAAATCCAAATTTTGGCATGGGATGGTCATCTGGTTGGGATTATGAATACTGGTACGAAGACGCATCAATCCTCTATTATCACTACGGTGCTGGCGCGCATATTGAGGATCTCAATGAGGAATCCGAATCGCAGGTCCCGCACGCACAGGACTATTACCGCTTCCTTGTACCACAGATCGTCAACACCGCAGAACGAGCATGGCTTGTCCGAAAACCAACACTCGAAACCATCTTTGTTCACCCAGCAATCATTGATCGAATCCTTTTGCGATTTTCGCCAGTTGGAATGTACGATGCTGCAACGCAAGCTTGGGCAGGAACAGATCTGCCCGGACTCAGAGATTTTTTCGAGGCGGCGCGAAAGTACCGACGGACCCTGATTGACTATTACTACGATAAAAAAGCGTTCGCGTCTCGACAATGGTTTTCTGCGGACAAAGGCGCGGTAGATTGGGACAGTCTGCCCCAATTTTCTTTTCAGAGAAGCGATGCTCAAATAAATGCAGAGCGGGCATTACCAGATCTACTCTTGCTACTCATAATGAATCTACTGCTCTTTATGGTAATACTTCTGGTTTTCATCAAAAGTGAAGTGTAGAATAGTGGTCAGTACGGATTACTACGTAATCCTTTCAGTGGTCAGTTATCAGTTAAGAGCTGTTTGTGTGATGTAAGTTTTCCGCCCCTGCCAGAAGGCTTAACTGAAAACTGAAAGTGGAGCGGAGCGGAACGTACTGAGTACTGACAACCAAAAACCATGTGGCATATCGCAAAACGTGAAATCTACGACAACCTCAATAGCCTCCGGTTTGCACTGGCAACCGTCCTGCTTCTCGGCTTGATGTTAGCGAATGCAGTCGTCCATCTCCGAGAACACCCCGTGCGTATTCAGAAATATCACGATGGGGTCACAGAATCGCTGAATCGCTTAAGATCTCAGACGAATTTATACGAGATTGCGCGATTTGGTCCCGGGTCTCTCTATAAAAAGCCATCTCCTTTGCAATTCTGTGCAGACGGAGGTAATACCTTTTTGTCAGATAGAGTTTTCGCAGGATCTTTACATTGGACAACCAATGAACTCAGTGGCTTTTGGGCGATACGATATATCGACGCGTCTCTCAGTTTAAAAAATATTCGTCCAGACACCATCAAAGTGGATTGGGGATTTGTGATTGGGTACGTCCTGAGTCTTATCGCGATCCTGTTCACCTTCGATTCGATTTCCGGCGAACGAGCACAAGGCACACTACGTTTGACGTTGGCGAACTCGGTACCACGCCATACCGTGCTGATTGGAAAATTTTTAGGCGCATTGGTAAGTATTAGTCTCCCGTTCACACTTGCGGTGGTGATGAACGTGTTGGTAATTTCCACGTCCAGCGATGTCCAACTTGGCGTCGATGCGTGGAGCCGTTTAGGCATTATCTTCCTTACTGCGATTCTGTACCTGTGTCTATTTCTGGCATTAGGTCTGTTAGTGTCATCGCGTGTGCAGCAAAATGCAGCGAGTCTGGTGATACTCCTGTTGACATGGGTCACTTTTGTCGTTTTTATGCCGAGTACACTCGCCTCAATCGCAAGTGGATTTTCAGAACCGATGACGCTTAATGAATACATAGAACGTAGAAATCAACTTTCAAATAAACTCAGAGATGAATATAATATTCGTGTGCAAAGCATAGGTGAGTTTCCAACCCAAAAAATGCAGTTAGGGAGCGAACTCGTCATCAATGATGCAGCACAGCGGGAACGTTTAACCCAAGAATACTTAGCCCAGCAACACGCCCAAATTCAACTCGCGCGTTCCGTCACCCGCATCTCACCTGTAGCGATTATCCAGCACCTTCTTGAAGCGTTTGCTGGAACAGGGTTTGAAAGGCATTTGCAATTTGTGGATAATGTACAACATTATGCCCGCGAATATCGAGAATTCGTCACGGATATGGATAGATCAGATCCTGACAGTCCTCATATCATCGGGGTTCGTGAGGGTATGTCAAATAAGCCTATTCGCCCGGAATCAATTCCAGTATTCGAGGATACACTGAGTCTTAGTCGTGATCTCAACACAGCGGCAATAGATTTGCTATTACTGACGCTGTTTTTCGTTGTTCTTTTCGCAAGTGCGTATCTCGCGTTTGTGCGCGTTGAGGTGTAAAAAAGATGATGATGACACTTATCCGTCGAGAACTCCTCGACAACCTAATGACATTTCGATTTGCTGCAGCAGTTTTCATTACACTGCTGCTTGTGGTCGTCAATACCGTTGTACTCCTCAAGGACTATGAACAACGACTCACCGCTTACAACACGGCTACCCAGGAAAGTCATCAGGAATTACGCCAAGAAAAAATTTATTCCGAATACGGTAGAAATTTAGTTGTCCATCGCCCTCCCAACCCGTTGAGTATTTTTAATCTGGGATTGGATAAGCAGGTGGGTAACGAAATTGATGTATACCACGCGTTTGTGCCAACAATTTGGGATGCGGAGAAGCACGAGACAGATAACCCATTCCTCAATCTCTTCACTTCAATTGATATCGTGCTTGTTTTTCAGGGAGTCCTGAGTCTACTCGCACTGATTTTCGCCTACGATGCGCTCGCTGGCGAACGTGAACGCGGTACGTTACGCCTTGTGCTGACGCACCCAATCCAGCGCGGATACATCTTATTTGCCAAGTACATCAGCGCGATGCTCTGTCTACTTGTGCCGTTACTGATAAGCCTTCTCCTGTCCATCATCTTGTTGACAACATCCACTTCGCTTTCCCTGAACACGGACGATTTTCTGCGCATCGGCGGGATTATCCTGACATCACTTCTTTATGTGTCGCTGTTCTACCTCATCGGCATGTGCATCTCCGCGCTGACACGTCGAACCAGTACCGCGCTCATGCTTTCCATGTTCGTATGGGGATTCTTAGTGCTCGTGTATCCAAATCTGATTCTTACCGCTGTTGAAATCACCCCACAACCCGACAAGCAAATCTCCGTCTATAATCAAATCAAGCAGATGTGGGAAGAATTTGACAGAGAACGGAAGCAGTTTCTCCGCAATGACCCCATCTTAGGTCCTCTATCGCGTAACGGCGAGGGCTGGGCATTTGACTTGAAAGGTGCTGAATACTCCTTTCCCGTGAATGCTGACAAACCATCAATATTACTCTATTTCTTCCAAACCGGATTCTACGTCGGAAAAATTAAAGAAGAATCCGAGCCACATGTGCCATACGTACAAGATTATTATGGATTCTACAATAGAAAGACTATCAATACGGTAGAACAAACGTGGCTTGTTCGTAAACCCGCATTAGAGACTATCTACATTCAACCCGCAAATCTGGGACGAACGTTGTTGAGGTTTTCACCTGTTGGTTTGTACGACGCAGCGACCGAAGCTTGGGCCGGCACCGACTTAGAAGGTATTCAAGACTTTTTCAACGCGGTTCAACGTTACCGACGCGCAGTCGTTGACTATTTCTATGACAAAAAGATATTTGAATCGCGACAATGGTTTGCCGCCGATCAAGGCACAGCTGACTGGGATGCACTCCCTCAGTTTTCCTTTCACAGAAGCGATATCGGTATCAATGCAAAACGAGCACTCCCAGACCTGCTCCTGCTGCTTACGATGAATGTTGTTTTATTTACAGTAACATTGCTGATTTTTATCAAAAGTGAAGTATAGAATGGTGGTCAGTTGTCAGTACGTTCCGCTTCGCTCCACTTTCAGTACTCAGTTAAGACTCGTGGCAGTAGCGGAAAACTTATATCACACAGACCGCTCTTAACTGACAACTGACAACTGAAAGGGTTTCGCAGAAACCCGTACTGACAACTATAAACCCATGTGGCATATTACAAAGCGTGAAATCTACGATAATCTCAATAGCCTCCGATTTGCTCTAACAACCGTGTTATTGCTGGCACTGATGGTAACCAATGCCGTTAGACATCTCCGAGAGCATCCAGAACGGGTACAGAAGTATCGAGATGCTGTCGCCGAATCTATGAATCACTTAACTGCTCACACCGACGACAGTCTCTATAAACTGGCACAATACGGACCGGGAAACTTCTACAAAAAGCCGTCTCCCCTTCACTTCTGTGCAAACGGAGGTGAACTCCTTTTACCAGATACCGTCGAAGTGACCGATCCACCTGTGTACGCGACCGATGCAGAAGGCAACTGGATACTTGCAGGGATCTGGCGTCTGTCCTATCCAGATGCCAACCTCCAGAATAAGAGCGTTGGACCCGACGTTTCACAAGTGGATTGGGCATTCATCATCGGTTCCATCTTGAGTCTGATAGCCCTCTTATTCACCTTTGACGCTTTCTCCGGTGAACGTGAGGGCGGTACACTCCGATTGATGTTAGCAAATTCAATTCCCCGACACACTATCCTTATCGGCAAGTTCTTAGGGGCATTGCTGAGTATTAGCATCTCGTTCGCACTTGCTGTGTTGGTGAACCTTTTATTGATTTCCACTGCAAATACTGTTCACCTGACGACAGAAGCATGGGGACGCTTAGGTATCATTTTCTCTCTGGCACTTTTGTACACGAGTCTGTTTGTAGCGTTAGGGTTGTTAGTATCCACACGTGTGCAACGGAGCGCGGTGAGTCTGATGATACTCCTGTTGACATGGGTAACCCTTGTTGTTTTTATCCCCAGTACCCTCGCTTCAATCGCAGGCAGTTCTTCACCTGCCGTGCCCTTTAACGAAGTTTGGAAGCAGCGCAACCCAATTCAAGAAGACTTATGGGATAAATACAGTGAACCGCTCTGGTCCAGTAAATTGGACGACAGGACGTTAAGGGGGAAAAGCGAGTTTTATACCGAAAACAATGAAAGACGGGAACGCTGGCTGGCAGAACGATTAAAGTACCGAACTTCTCAGGTGTACCGCGCACGCGCCATCACCAGCATCTCACCTGCCACACTCCTGCAACACCTTATTGAAGCGTTTGCTGGAACTGGATTTGAGCGACATTTGCAATTTGTAGAAAATGCACAACGTTACACCCGCCAATTTCGTGAATTCATCGTTGACACCGATAGAGCGGATCCACAAAGCCGCCATATCATAGGCGTTCGGGAAGGTATGTCACAGAAACCGGTCAGTCCTGATGCAGTTCCTAGGTTTGAAGACACACTGAGCCTTAGTAAAGATTTCAACACAGTTGCGATGGAGTTGCTGCTATTGGTGTTGTTTGTTGTAGTGCTTCTGGCTGGGGCTTATCTCGCGTTTGTGCGTGTTGAGGTGTGATACAAAATGTTAAAAGCACTCATCAGCAGGGAACTGCTTAACAACCTAATGACATTCCGGTTCGCAGCAGTGTTTATCATCACACTGTTGCTTGTTGTTGCCAATACCGCCGTGCTTATTCAAGATTACGAACAGCGTTTGGAGAGTTACAACGATGCCGTCAAAACGCATCATCAACAATTACAGGAAGCAAAAACCTACTCTACCATGTTCCTGTTCGTTGACCGTGATCCGAATCCTTTGAGCATTTTCAATGTCGGATTAGATAAACGCTTGGGAAACCTAACCGGTATTTATCATGGGTTTGTGCCAACGCTGTGGGATGCTGAGATGCATGGCACCGATAATCCCTTTATTGCCTTCTTTTCTTCAATTGATATTGTCTTTGTTTTTGAGGTCATTCTCAGCCTAATGGGGTTAATATTCGCTTACGATGCTATTGCAGGTGAACGTGAACGTGGCACGTTACGTCTCGTTCTCGCACAGCCTATCGGACGCGGGCAGGTCTTACTTGCGAAATACATCAGTGCGATGGTATGTCTGTTAGTTCCACTAATATTGAGCCTACTTTTTGCCCTACTATTGCTAATCCGTTCGATTCCGCTGTCAACTGCTGATTTTCTCCGTATCGGTGGGATTGTTTTCACATCGTTCGCGTACCTATCTTTGTTTTACCTCATTGGGTTGCTGATTTCCGTAGCAACGCGTAGAACTGGCACGGCGTTAATGGTCGCAATGTTCATCTGGGGATTTCTGATACTCGTGTACCCCAACCTAATTCGGGCGATGGTTAATCCAGGAGGTGATATTCAAGCGCGCACAAAAACCGCTGAGAACCAGATTCAACAAATTGTAGATGAATATGAAAGGGAGCGGAAAAAGTTTCTTGAAAACAAGAGTGTCGTGGAAGACGCATCACAGTTTAGTGAGGCGGTGGGGCTTTATACCGACGCGCATGTAGATCCAGTAACGCTCTCGCCTTACCTTGAAAATATGAGCCTTATTTCAGAAATCCCGCCGGATTTTGAAAGGTATGTCCCTATTGCTAAGCAATATTATGCTTTCGTTGAACCCCTGGTTACCGACACTGTAGAGAAGATATGGGGCATCCAGAAACAGGCACTTGATGGTATTTATGTTCGGCAAGCCATGATGGATAAAACACTGTTGAAATTCTCACCGGTGGGCATCTATGACACCGCAACACAGGCGTGGGCAGGGACAGACCTTTTGGGTATCAGAGATTTTTTCGATGCAGCGCGACGGTATCGAAGAGTCGTAATTGATTACCTCTACGCAAAGGATGCCTTTGCATCACGAGAGTGGTTTGTTGCCGATAAAGGGGCAGTGGATTGGAGCACACTGCCACACTTTGTTTTTGAGAGAAGAAATGTTGAAACGAATGCAAAACGAGCATTACCAGACCTGTTTCTACTATTGATATGTAACCTCGCCTTATTTATGGGAACAGTTCTTATTTTTATTAAAAGTGAAGTGTAGAATAGCAGTCAGTTATCAGTCGTCAGTTGTCAGTTAATCCTTCTGGCAGTGATAAAGGTCTTCCCTGACACAAACCCCTCTTAACTTATAACTTATAACCAAAAGGTTTTTCGCAGAAAAACCGTACTAACAACCAACAACCATGTGGCATATCGCAAAACGTGAACTCTACGATAATCTCAATAGCCTCCGATTCGCTCTGGCAACCGTTCTTCTGTTGGCATTAATGCTAACCAATGCCGTTGTATACCTACGTGAACACCCTGCACGGACACAAGCATATCACAACGCCACTGCTAACGCTATAAAGGCATTAGAAGGGCGCAGTCTATACCGCCTCGTAACACAAGGACCTGGAGATCTCCACAAAGCCCCTTCATCGCTCCGTTTCTGTGCGGAAGGCGATGAGGCGTTTCTACCGAAACACGCCAGCGGCGCGAACTACGTTCGCACCATCGCCAACATGACACCCATCTGGCGGATGGGATATCCACAAGAGACACCAAATCTGCAAAATATCCGTCCTGATTTTACAACACTGGATTGGGCATTCATTGTCGGCTATGTACTAAGTTTCATCGCGATCCTGTTCACTTTTGACTCGATCTCTGGCGAACTGGAACGTGGGACATTGCGTTTGACATTGGCAAACTCTATTCCGCGACACACGGTGCTAATTGGAAAGTTTTTGGGCGCATTCATCAGTATCAACATACCATTTGCGATTGCAGTGCTAATGAACTTATTCTTAATTTCTACCTCAGATGCAGTACAACTCAATGCCGAGGCGTGGGGACGTTTAGGTATCTTGTATAGTATCGCTATCCTTTACGTTTGCCTCTTTATAATCATAGGTCTCCTCATTTCCGCCATAGTCCGAGAAAGTGGGGCGAGCCTCGTGGTCCTATTGCTGATTTGGGTGAGTTTTGTGGTTTTCATGCCGAACACGTTGGCATCTATCGGCAGTCGAAGGTCGGTGCCGATCGCGTACATGGAATTTTGGAACCAGCGCATCCGACTTGCAGACGAGGCGCGCGAATCATACCAAGATAAATATGGAGATTCGCAGACCAGACCACCAGTACATGTACTCGGCGAATATGTCACCACAGAAGCAGAAGAACATGAACGCTTCAACGAAGCATATTTGAAACAGCAGATTGAACAAGGAAAACAGGCACGTGCGATAACCCGAATCTCTCCGGCGGCGATTGTCCAACATCTCTTTGAATCTTTTGCTGGAACGGGGTTTGAACGGCATCTGCAATTTATTGAGAATGCCCAACGTTACGCCCGTGAATACCGAGAATTCGTCATCGATACCGATAGGGCAGATCCAACAAGTCTCCATGTGGTGGGAATTCGCGAAGGCATGTCGCAGAAAAACGTAAGTCCAGAAGCGATCCCTAAATTTAAAGATACGCTCAGCCTCAACCGTGATTTCAACTCAGCCGCGACAGATTTACTGCTGCTCGTGCTGTTTTTGGTAGTGCTTGCGTCAGGCGCGTACCTCGCCTTTGTACGTCTTGAGATTTGAATGGAGCGATAGGTAATGTGTCTCTATAACGGCGTACCTGTTTAACGAAATCCATATAACTGACGATTCCGGTGTTCGCGAGTCCTTCCATGGCGTATTGGAAACAGACCGTTGGAGAGATTTGGGTGAGTTCGCGGGCGAGTCGCACCTGCCGCAATTGCTGATCTACACGCGCATCTGCTATGCGGGTTTTCGTTTCAAACCTTCTCCTGAACGGCGACGTGATACGCTGCGAGTCGCTTTTCATAGTCTTCAACCTGCACAAAAACTGCGGCAGCAGTTGACATGAGACAGATGAGAAATCCGATTACGAATCGGGAAGTCAATACATTTGAAATTAATTCTCGCTGAATAACCAACCAAAGCGTTGCCATCAGATTTTTATCATCCGTGCTTATGGCAAGGGTTCGCCTTCATTGGCAGTTAGCTTGGCGTAAAGTCCCTGTAACTTAGTCGTAACAGGACCAACGTCCCCACCCCCGATCTTCCTGCCATCAACCTCTAAGACGGGACTCAGTTCACCCACAGTGCCTGTTGTGAAGACTTCATCTGCGGTGTAGACTTCGGTTAGTGAGACGTTCCGTTCCGTCAATGGAACATCAGCGTCGCGAGCAATTTGGATGACCGTGCCTCGTGTAATCCCCGGCAGGCAACTATCAGCGTGTGGTGTCAGAACTGCGCCACGTTTGATGAGAAAAATATTTGTTGCGTTTGTCTCAGAAACGTATCCGTGGATGTCAAGCATAATGGCATCGTCTACGCCAGCAACGTTTGCTTCAATCTTGGCGAGGATGTTGTTAATTAGGTTGTTGTGATGGATTTTAGAGTCAACACACTGTGGTGGGTTCCGTCGGATCGCCGAAGTGATTAAACGGACACCGCTGCTGGCATAGATAGGTGGCTTCCACTCCGCAATCACAATTAAGGTAGTACCGTACTGATTGACGCGTGCGTCCATGCTGGACGTAACCTTTTTCCCACGACTGAGTGTCAGGCGAATATGAACACCATCCCGCATACCATTAGCATCAAGTGTCTCAAAAATCGCTTTTTTTACTTCGTCGCGTGTCGGAATGTCAGCAAATGCCATCGCGTGCGCCGAATCCATGAGTCGGTCAAGATGGGCATCCAAAGCAAAGATTTTTCCGTTGTAGACGCGCAATCCTTCCCATACGCCATCCCCACCTTGGACGAGGCTATCAAATACAGAAATCTTCGCATCTTCACGAGGTAGTAATTCACCATTGACGTGGATTAATATGTTTTCATTTCTTGAATCAGGTAACTTAGGTTCCATATCTCCTCCATTTTAATAGTTATTAGTTGTCAGTTCGCTTCGCTTTCAGTTATCATTTTCTTCAGAGTCAAGACTCCATCCTTTAGGATGGAGATGTAGACTCTGCTAGGCGTGGTTGAACGACTACGCTTGTAATAAATCAGACAGGTGAAGTGCCACCGTTTATTCAGACCAAAATTTCGCAAAGTTAAGACAAGTTTTTTCGCTGAAATTCGAGAGGTGTCAGATACCCTAACGCCGAATGCGGGCGTTTTTGGTGATACACCTGTGTGATAAAATGACTGATACGATCTCTCGCTTCGTGGATGTCCTGATAGTCATTGAGGTGAACTTCTTCCGCCTTGAGGGTGCGGATGAATCTTTCGGCATATTCGTTCTCCCAAGGACACCCACGAGGTGCTACGGAAATCTCAATCCCATGACGTCTGAGGGTCGAGAGATAAGCATTTGAAAGATACTGCACACCTTGATCGGAATAGTGGATCTCCGGAACGCTTTGACGCAACGCCTCTCGTAGCGGATTCAACGTCAGAGATTGTGTCAACTGTTGACTGAGTTTCCACCCTCTTATCATACGAGTGAAGACATCCATGAGCAGCGCGAGATAGATGAAGTGTCCCTTGAGTCGGACGTAGGTAATATCGCCCACCCAGACCTGATCGCATCGACAGACCTCAAGGGTCTTCAGGTGATTGATCCACGGACGCAGACCGTCAGTGGAGTGAGTCGTTTGACACACACGTTTGATAGAAACCGAGAGGTTCTCAGATTTCATCAGTCGGGCAATACGCCGATACCCAACGCGGTATCCCGACTTCACCAACAAGTGCGTGATACGTCGATACCCATACGTCGGATACGCCGCAGCTAACTTTTCTATTTCCGCTCGCAGGACGTCTTCAGACGGGTCACTTTTCGGTTGATAATAGAAGTTGCTCCGAGTGAAACCTAGCACCTCGCAAATCTCTCGCACCGAGTGCTGCGTCCGTAATGCCTCAACGATTTGGCATTCTTCAGACGGGATCAACTCAAGAAAGTCAATGCTTTTTTTCGATATCTAACGCCACGGTCAACCGCCCGACGAGCTGCTCAAGGTGGGCAATACGCTCCGCCGCCTCGCTGGATTGCTGATCCGTCGAGGCAAACAGCGTCGCCACATTTTCAACGACTTGCTGCTTCCACTTCGAAAGCTGTTGTTCGCTGAGATTATATCGTCTACAGACTTCTGCTTGGGAAGTTTCACCGCTAAGTGCCTCAAGGACGACTTCGGCTTTAAACTCAGGCGTGAACTTTCTTCGTTTCGCCATCGGAATGCTCCTTTCAGTAGATTGTTATTGTATCACAATCTTGTTTTAGAGGGTGGCCCGAATTTCCGATGGCAGTACATGGTGTATTTAACTATACGAGATTATTGTACTGCCTACGGTTTTTTAGACCACTCCCTAAAGGAAGATTGTGCTACAATAACAATCTCACTAAAAGGAGTATCCAATGGCGAAACGCAGAAAGTTCACGCCTGAGTTTAAAGCCGAAGTCGTCCTTGAGGCACTTAGCGGTGAAACTTCCCAAGCAGAAGTCTGTCGGCGACATAATCTCAACGAAAATCAACTCTCACAGTGGAAGCGACAGTTGCTTGAAAATGCTTCAACGCTGTTTGACTCTACGGATAAGCAATCAAGTGATGCCGAGAAGCGTATCGCTCACCTTGAGCAGCTTGTTGGACAGTTGACGGTGGCCTTAGACATCCAAAAAAAGCTTTGGATTGGTTGAAATGAGCTTATCCGAAAAGCGAAGCCTCATTTCGGCATTGCACAAGGAGTATTCCGTGCGAGAGATTTGTCAAACGCTGGGTTTCAACCGGAGCAGTTTCTATTATCACCCCCAAGAGGATCCGTCCGAAGATGCCCTGCGAGCGGAAATAGAGAAGCTCTCTGGACGGTATCCGAGATACGGGTATAGGCGTATCAGGCAGTTGCTACTGCGTAGGGGATACACCGTTGGGACCCGACGCGTCGCTCGGTTGATGAGAACCCATAATCTCTTGGTCGCTGTCAAGCGTGCTTGTCGAACCACCCAATCGTCTCAGGATGCCAAGCCTTGGGACAACCGACTTGAAAACCTTGAGGTTTCTCGACAGGATCAAGTCTGGGTGTCTGATATTACCTATGTGCGTCTCAATGGACGCTTTATCTATGTCTGCCTGCTCATGGATGTTTTCACCCGGATGATCAGAGCGTGGCAACTCAGTCAGCACTTGAACCAATCCCTGACGCTCAAACCCCTCAAAGCGGCATTATGTCACAACGTTCCAGAGATTCATCATTCCGATCAAGGCGTTCAGTATCTTTCAAGTGCTTATATCGCAACGCTCCAACGGCATAGTATTGAGATTTCGGTCGCCCGTCGCGGGTGTCCTTGGGAGAACGGGTATGCTGAAAGACTCATACGCACGCTCAAGGAGGAAGAAGTTCACCTCAATGATTATCAAAGCATCACCGAGGCGAGAGATCGCATCGGGCAGTTTATCACACAGGTGTATCATCTCAAACGCCCACATTCAGCGTTAGGGTATCTGACACCTATGGAATTTCAACAGCAAACCTTCTCTTAACCTTGCGAAATTGTGGTCTAAATAAGCGTATGCACTACAGTGTCGAGGGTTTCACCCCATTGACGATGTTTTGTTTGCAGCAAATCATAGGCATCCTGGAAAGTTTTAGCGTCGGGAGGGGGTTGAAATAAGCGTTGGATCGACTCAAACATTTCCTTCTGATTCGTTTTAACGGGCAAGACGTAATCACCTCCCGATGCTAAAACCGATTCACAAAACGAGCGTTGCGTCAACAACGCATCTGCCGTCACGACTTTACCAGATACATCAAAGGCTTTAAGTATCTCAAGCGAGGTCGGCACCTCATGCGTCTTCTCAGACATCGCCTTTTGGGTGAGTGTGATGCCAAGTTCATGAGAGACGACGGACATCAAATGGGTGAGTTTCGCATCTTGTTTTCTACTGCCACGCAAAGTTTTGCCATCTATAGCGACGGCCATTAGACCGCCTTGAGAACCCCATCCAGAACCCTCAAGTGCAGCTGTCGCCCACTGCGTTAGGGTCTCTTCTAAGGCATTGATGTCTAATCTGCGAAAAAGGTTGCAGAACGTTGCAGCACAGGGTGTCTGCTTATGTCTGAAACCCAAGGCTTTTCTTAAGACTTTATACGTTCGTCCATATTCAGCGATAGCGGCATAACTGCGGTATCCAGACATCAGCGCAATGACAGCGAGTGCGAGGATTGCCTTCAAAGGGTGGCGTTTGCCTTTCTCCTTGCGCGGGTCTGGGACTTCTGCTAACATACCAAGCAAGTGGCGAGAGGGTCTTCTCGTCATGTGCTTCACCTCAACGATTGTAGTGGATTTTTAAGGTGAAGTATAGCATGTATGGCGTGATTCTTCACGCCATACATGCATACATAAAAATCCCAACTTCTCTAAACCAAAAATTAAAACTAAATGACCCTATAACTGTCATCTTTTTTGCTTGACACAGATTTGCGTTTGTGATATACTCTATATTGCATTGCTGGTAGAGAGTTTCAGCCTTGCCGCTTGGCAAGGTCTCTACCACCAACTGAAACTGGAAAGCAATGCAAGGAAAATAAGCAATGCGAACATTCAAACTAAAAATACCATATATGGAGCAGTTAGATGCTGCTAATAGGGCCTCTGCGTCTGTGTGGAATGAGTGCTTGAAACTAAAAGAAGTTTGGTGCTATGCACATGGTGCTTGGGGATATTTTCCGAATAAAAAAGCCTGCGAATTGTGGATGGATAAGCAGTTAACTAAGTCTCAAGTTTTACATTCACAGAGTATCCAAGCAGTAAGAAGGCGATACTTCCAAAATTGGCAAAGTTTTTCTGCCCTTCGCAGAAATGGCGATAAGACATCGCGTCCGCCATATAAACAAAAGCAGTTTCAAACTACGACTTGGAGGAAATCAGCAATCCGAGTCAAAGGTAATATGCTAATTCTCTCTATGGGTAAAGGCAATAAACCGATTGAAATACCTATAAAGAAGAATGCTGATAAGGTTAAAGACGCAGCGATTGTCAATCTTGTCTATAACAAGGGGCAATATGAGTTACATTTCGTCTACAAGATTGACAAGAGCGATAAGTCGGAAGGGGAAAGTATAGTTGGAGTTGATATTGGCGAGATACATCCTATCGTGAGCCATGATGGTGTGATTACAGAGATTTTCAATGGGCGGTATATCCGAAGTTTATACCGGTTGAGAAACAAAGTGATCGCTTCATTTGGCAAGAAAATTGATAGGTGTGAACGTCACTCACCGCGTTGGGTGCATTTAGTCAAACGCAAGTGGAAGCATATCAAGAAGATAGACAATCAGATACGCGATTGTTTGCACAAGCACACAACCAAGCTCGTTCAGTTGTGTGTAGATCGCGATATAGGCACGATTGTGCTTGGTGATTTAACCCGTATTCGCGATAATATTGACTATGGCAAGCGTGCAAATCAGAAACTACATCAGTGGGTGTTCAGTAAGATAACATATCTGATAACCTATAAGGCGAAAGCACTTGGTATAAAGGTTGTGCAGATAGATGAGTCTTATACTTCACAGACGTGTCCTGCTTGCGTTAAGAAGAATAAACCTTCCAGTCGTGATTACACTTGCAAGTGCGGTTTCTCATATCACCGCGATGGCGTTGGTGCGATAAATATAAGAAAAAAGTATCAGGGATTGCTTGAAGTCCCTGTAGTGGCGACTATGGCATCGCCCATCGGGATTCGCGCAGAAGTCCGATGTTGCTCTGCCTGAGCAGAGAATGTTTCCACGAGAAACAAAAGAATCTCCCGCGCTTTAGCGCGGAGAGTATGTCAACAGTTAATATCCTGTGGCAGTTCAGTTTATTGTTCAGGCTACAGAGACCTCTTTAACTGAAAACTGAAAACTGATGACCGATAACTATTTTACCATGTATCCCGCACACTTACACCCTCATCCGAAAGATAGGTTTTGATATTATCAATTGTGAATTCGCCGTAGTGTGTGATAGAGGCGACAATTGCGGCATCCGCGTTACTTTCGACGAAGACATCCCGTAGATGCTGTGGGTTTCCTGCGCCGCCAGAGGCAATAACCGGTACAGACACAAGATCGGCAATAGCACCCGTTAATGTGAGTTCATATCCAGCTTTTGTGCCATCTGCATCAATGCTGTTAACCACAATTTCGCCAGCACCTAAGTCAACTCCACGCGCCGACCACTCCAGCGCATCCCAACCGACAGGTGTTCTGCCGCCATCTATGTAAATTTCGTAACCGCTGGGAATCTGCTCACTCTTCGGGACGCGTTTTACCTGCATGCTCAGCACGACGCATTGGCTACCGAATGCCCGCGCGCCTTCCGCGATAATATCGGGATTCCGCACGGCACCGGAATCTATACTCACTTTTTCCGCACCGGCAAGTAGGACGCGGCGCATATCCTCAAGCGTTCGCAACCCACCACCGACAGAAAAAGGGATGAAGATTTCAGCAGCAACAGCAGAGACGACATCAATCATTATATCACGTCGTTCGTTGCTTGCCGTGATGTCGTAAAAGACGAGTTCATCGGCACCACCTTCGTAATAAAATCGCGCCATCTCAACTGGGTCCCCGACATCGACATTGCCCTGAAAAGCAATACCCTTTGTAACCTTTCCTGCGCGCACATCTAAACATGGAATTATCCGTTTCGTTAGCATTTTTTAATTATGTATCCTAAACGGCGTCTCCGTTGTCAACGCCGGTTTAAAATTGTTAAAATCCTGCTTTAGACTTGAAATGTTTTTTTAACGATTGGAGGACTGCCCTGACAACGGAAGGGCAGCCCAGATTCAATAGTTTAAAAAAGTCGCCGTTTGAATATATTCAAAATGTCATCAAATTCCGCCACTTTTAGGAGTTTATACATTCCCGCGAGTGTGATTAGGCTTAATCCAATCGGAACAAACACACCGACCAAGCGCGGTCCTATGCCCTCTGTGCCAAGCCAATCGCTTTCAATAGTTCCATTTGTTAGCCAGCAGACGAACCCCATCACCGCCGAAGCAATTAAGATCTTGAGCGTTAAGGGAACCAGCGATCGGAGCCCCAAGCGTCCAACCTTACGCCGGAGTAATAGCAGCAGCACAGCACAATTCAGCGTCACAGTCAAAACCGTTGAAAATACCACAGCGCGCGGATCCAAAAAGAGTTCACGGTAGATAAACAGATAGTTGAGACAGATGTTGAGTATGACGGCGCAAATACTGACGATGACAGGTGCGCGAATATCTTTGTAAGCGTAAAAACCGTCCGTAACGATCTTGAGGGTCGAAAACCCACATAAGCCGAACGCATAAACGAATAGGACTCCGGCGGTTCCGATTGTATCCAATGTGCCAGTCTCCCCACGTTCGTATAAGAACCGGCAGATAGGTGCTGACAATACCATCAATCCGACTGCTGCTGGTAGGGTCAAGGTAAACATGAGACGCAGCGCGTAAGAGAGGGAGTTGCGAAAATTTTCTGCCTCTCCGGTTGTCACAAACTTGGCAAGCTGTGGGAGGGCTACTGTTGAAATCGCCACGCCAAATATCCCAATCGGGAGATGCACGACACGGTACGCACGGCTAATCCACGTCAACCAAGCAGATCCTGACGTAATAAAGAACGTATTGGTAAATTGATTCACCTGCACGGCAGCGACACCTAACACAGCGGGTCCAACGAGATGAATGACTTGAAGCACCCTCGGATCACGTAAGCTTAGTAGTGGACGATATCGAAAACCGACGCGATACATAGACGGCACCTGAATTGCGAACTGGGCGATACCACCAAGGAACACACCCATAGCCATCCCCGATACTGGATGTATGCCTGCCAACGGACATAGATAATAGCCGCTTATACCAACAACGAGAGAACTCACGTTAAAGAAAGAGGACGCACATGCCGGAATGCCAAACCTGCCTTTGCTGTTCAACAACCCCATTGCAATCGCTGCCAGCGAAACAAAAAGCAGATAAGGAAACATCAGCTGGGTGAGATAGATTGTTAATTCAACCTTAGTATCAAACCCATAGTGTCCGGTAACACCCAATTCCTCGTTGAAATCCTCGCGCGCCAATACATCAACAATAGCAGGCGCGAAAGCGATACCGAGAACCGTGATACCTATTAGAACAAGGAATGTTAAATTAAAGACCCGGTTTGCAAGATTCCACGCAGCCTCTTCTCCATCCTCAGTCTCTGTAGCAAGAAATGTCGTAATAAACGCTTTACTCAAGATGCCCTCGCCAAACAGATCGCGCAGGAAATTTGGAATGCGAAATGCCAAATAAAAAGCATCACCACTAAGATTTGATCGAAAATAGTATGCGATTGCGGCTTCGCGTGCGAGTCCCAATATCCGTGACCCCATCACGGCAATGCTGACGATTCCAGCGGCACGGGTAACACCTTGGTTGTTCTTTTCTGCGGATTTTGTTTGGTTTTCCATTTTTGGGGCAAATTGCTGTCAAAATTTCAGCAGGACATTCGGGTGAAACTTCTTCTTGACATTGCTCTTAATTTAGTGTAAATTTTAGGACGTTGCTATTACAAATTCCATATACACAAGGAGACCCAAAGATGCAAAACAAGCGATACTTTACGCTTGAAGAAGCAAACAAATGCATCCCCGAACTAACTGATGAAATTTCACTATTAAGAGCCATAAGAAACCACCTCGCAGGGCTCCACGCAGAAATCACGCCGCTCTTGGAAGTGGTTTCCTCCAACGGCGGAAGTAAGCACACACCCGCATTACTTAACGCAACCGCCCGATTTCGGGAAATTCTGGAACGGATTGAAAACCGTGGGTGTCATCTAAAAGGGCTTGACCCCGGATTAGTCGATTTCCCCCACCTTCGTGATGGCAAAGAGGTATATCTCTGTTGGCGGATGGGTGAAAAGAAGATCCGCTATTGGCATGAAATTGAAGATGGGTTTGACGGACGACAACCGTTATAATCAGGGCATCTATGCCGAAAAAAAGTGATTTGTAGGTCCGTGTCCGTGTCCGATATCCAAGGCGTGCTGAATAGCACCAGTAATATATGCCTTCGCTGTATTGATAGCGTCAACTAATTCTTTACCGTGCGCAAGCTGCGTTGCGATTGCCGCAGAGTAGGTGCAACCTGTGCCGTGTGTGTTCTCTGTCTCTACCCATTCCGCCTGAAAAAAAGTCCATTCCCCATTACAATAAAGCACATCAATAGCACTGCTTCCAGTAAGATGCCCACCCTTAACAAGGACTGCGTGACAACCGAGTTCGGCGATTGCTTTTGCCGCACCTTTCGCCTCATCTGCGTTTTGGATATTCTGCTGCGCAAGCAACTCCGCCTCATAGATATTTGGTGTAATCACCGTCGCAAGCGGAATCAAAACCGTTTTTAGGCTATCAATCGCCTCTTCTTTTAACAGGGGGAATTTGCTCTTGGAAATCATCACTGGATCCACGACAATGGTTGGCGGTGCATACTCTCTTAACTTCTCCGCAACCGTCTCAACAATCACTGGTGAAGAGAGCATCCCTGTTTTGACGCCTGCTACGTCGAAATCTGTGAAGACAGCGTCCAATTGCGCTTTAATCAGCGAAATAGGCAAATCAAATGCGTCAGTCACGGCAACTGTATTCTGTGCCGTAACGGAGGTAATCGCGGACATAGCGAAGCCCCCGTTTGCCGAGATCGCCTTGATATCTGCCTGTATGCCAGCACCTCCACCTGAATCTGAGCCTGCAATTGTTAAAATCTGTTTCATATTGTTCACATCCCAAATTTAAGACAGTGCTTCAAGATAGTGTCTCGCGCGTTCTCCCGCGTTCTTGGGAGACATAACGCCTGACATCACAGCAACCCCAAAAACTCCTGCCGCCAAACATTCAGCAGTTCGTGCTGGTGTAATGCCGCCTAATGCGAATATAGGTAGTTTAACACGCGATGCCATTTCCGTAAGATTTCCTAAGCCGACCGCCGGACCATACCCGGGTTTGCTTGCTGTCGGATAGATAGGACTATAGGTCAGAAAATCCGCCCCTTCTGCTTCCCGTTTTTCTGCCGCATCAAAGGAGTGCACCGAGCATCCAACATAAAAGTCGCCGTCTACTTGCGCCTTTACTGAAACCACAGACTCTGAATTCGCCGGAAGATGTACACCCATAGCACCCACGTTGTGGGCAACGCTCACATTTGTATTGATGAAAAATTTCGCCTTGTAACTCCGACACAACTCAGCAATTGGTTGCGCTAAGCGAGTCAATTCGTCAACGTTTAGATCCTTTTCGCGCAATTGGATAGCGGTAACCCCGACCTCCAGTAATTCAGCGATTACCTCAGTTAGCGGAGTAGGTGCGCATAAGTGTCGGTCTGTAATGGCGTACAACCTAAAATCGATCATTTACGCTATAGAAATTCTTCGGAGGCGTGCCGCGAACGCACCGTCAACCCCGTGCTCATGTGGAAATGTCTGGACAAATCCCTGCGGTGTTATTGCACTCGCCGGGACATCTGGCAAAAAGCGTTGGGCACTTTCCACGGTATACATTGGGAAGTCTTTCAAAAATCGCTGAATGACTTCCTCGTTTTCCATCGGCTCAATGCTACAGGTACTGTAGACGAGGATGCCTCCCAGTTTGATGTGCTGTGCGGCGTTCTTTAATAAGTTATACTGAATCTCACTGAGTGCGCGAATCTGCTTATACGTTTTGTTCCACCGGATGTCGGGGTGACGTCGGAGTGTTCCGAACCCTGAACAAGGGGCATCAATAAGCACAGCATCTGCTGTTTTAATAAATCCCAGATCCGCTTTTGTCGCGTCAATTACTTGCGTTTCAACGTTGTGCACGCCGACACGTCGGCAGTTCTTTTGCAACAACACTATCTTTTCTGACGACACATCCACGGCAACGATTTTTCCGGCATTTCCCATGAGATGCGCGAGATGTGTTGTCTTGCCACCCGGTGCGGCACAGAGGTCCACGATCAACTGTGCGTCCACCGGTGAAAGGAGATGCGGGACCAACATCGCGCTTTCGTCTTGGACATAGATGTCCTCTCGGTTGAGGATATTTTTTAATGTTTGATCATCAGTAGCATCAAAAGCGGAGATAGTACTGTTTTTCAACACCAAGCCGTCGGGGGCGATTTTGGAGACAGTCGCGGCGATACCGTGTGCCTCCAGTGACCCGCAAACTTCTTCGTGCTGTGTTAGGAGGGAATTTACGCGAAGCGCGAGCGGCGCGATTTGGTTGCTTGCGCGGCAGAACGCCAACGTCCATGAAACGCCGCGGGTTTGGATCCACTGCTTTACCAACCACGTGGGATAGGACAATGAGACAGCGATATGCTCAATCGGATTTTCATCAAGTGATGGATAGGCGAATGTTGTGCCCTTGCGCTGCACGGAACGGAGTACGGCGTTAATAAATCCTGTGGTTTTCCGTCCGCTGGAAGATTTGCGTAGATGAGAAGTGGCGAGTTGGACGGTTTCGTAAATCGCTGCGTGTGCGGGTATCCCGTCAAGATGTAGGAGTTGAAATGCGCCAAGTCGCAGGATATTACGATGCCGAGCGTCTAACTGGAACCGCGGGTTGATAAACTGATTTAGCACCCAATCCAGTTGCCCCTGCCATCGGATAACGCCATAGACAAGCCCATTTATCAACCGACGTTCACGCCCGTCAATAGCGTAGCGTCCGAACGCACTGTCAACAACAGACGCTATAGACGCACTGGTATGCGAGAGGGTCAGCAAACACTCTAAGGCGACTTTGCGGGCGTTCATATCTCGCGATAACGCGAGGTTTCGTGATCTACCCCACCCAGTAACAGGCGGGGACCTCGGTCCCGATTCCTCGCGATCTCCTTCTTTTAACAGCCAGTTATCTATTACAAGTCCGAATTACGCCGCTTCCGCCATCAATGCGTTTAATTTACGGGTAAGTCTGGACTTTTGGCGACTTGCTGTCCCTTTTTTGATAACGCCTTTGCCGACGGCTCTATCTAAGAGACCTACCACGCTCTTGCACAATTCCTGTGCTGTTTCAACATTGCCTTCATCAAGTGCTGTCTCTGTCTGTTTGAGCACTGTCCGCAGCGTTGCTTTGCGATGTCGATTGCGTATGCGTTTCGTCTCATCGGCGCGCGCATGCTTTTTTGCAGATTGTCGATGCAAAACTTATACTCCTTTTAAAAATTTGTCCCTCGATAATTCCACAGACAATCGAGGTATCGAACATTCTTCACAATGTGTGTACTTAATGATACCACAAAATAGGGGGTTTGTCTACTTTTTTAACGGTTTTCGGTGCTAAAAACTGCAAGACCATGCCTACCAAGGGAAACCCGGTGGCTGAAAACCGCATTGATTTTTCCGATGAAAAAGCAGTAAAATATAGATATAAATCAAAAGGAGATTTTCTTAATGAAATTGCTACCGCTTCTGTTAATTTTGGCACTCAGTATCGGAACTTACACTGCTGGAACCGCACCTTCAGACGCTTCTGACACACCCCCATGGCGACCCATAGGAAAATATACACACCCTGACATCCGAGAGAGTTCCGGTATCGTTACGAGTCAGCAATTTGACGGCGTTTATTGGACGCTCAATGACTCCGGCAACCCTGCAACACTTTACGCTACAAAACTAAATGGTGAACTAATTCAAGAGATCGCCGTGCGCGGTTCGGGAAACTTCGACTGGGAGGCACTCGGCATTGACGCGCAAAATCGACTCTGGATCGGTGAAATTGGGAATAATAGTACACTGCGGCAAGACCTGAAGGTAGTTGTCGTCGCTGAACCTGATCCCTTTACTGAAACGGAGGCAGCGGTCATCGCGAGTTATCCGTATCAATACCCTAACAAAAATGTGGATGCTGAAGGGCTCTTTATCTCGGAAGGTATCCCCTATATCGTCTCCAAAGAGCGGGAACGCGCCGTGCTTTACCGTTTTCCAACACTACAGCCTGATACAAAACAGGTTTTAGAGCGCGTGGGCGAATTTGCTGGAGCAAAATTCGTGACAGGCGCGGGATTGTCTGAAGACGGAACGAGACTTGCCGTCTGTACCTATAACGCGCTCTGGGTGTATCACGGGACAGCAGATAATTTCGCGCAGATGATTCAGAGCACACCGTGGCATCTGCCGCACAATTTTAGTGGAGAAGCAGTCTGCTTTGATGGATACGATCTTGTTCTAACGAACGAGGCGCGTGATCTCTATCGTTTGCCACAATTTTGGTATGAGAAAGAATTGCCACTACCTTCAAAAGACACACAATTAGCAATTTCCCTTTTGCCTAAAACAACAACACACAATGCATCAACACAAGTAGAAAACTACAATGAAGCAGGAATAGCTATAGGCGGAAGCCATGTCGCACTAACACCTGAGACTGTTGGGGAGACAGGATCATTAACCGTCTCAATTGAAGTGCCTCACAGAGATATGTATGAAATAAGTGCCGTTTTAACGCGTGGACAGGAATACGCGCAGGTCGAATTATCAGCGAACGGAACTGTGGTCGGGACTCCCTATGACTCTTATTCTACCACACCGATAGCCGGGACGTTGGTTTCATTTGGGACTACCCCTCTAAATGCCGGGGCAAACCAAATTGTGCTTAGTATCGTCGGGAAGGCAGCTGAAGCAACAGGCTACAAAATCGGTATTGATTCCTATCAGGTGCTGCACGGATCTCCATTTGTTAAAAGCTATATGGTATTGGGTCCGTTTCCCAAGACAGACACTGAGACGCTTAACAAGCTGCTACATTCTGAAAGTCAGTTAAACCTGGAAGCAACTTACACAGGGACGCGTGGCAAAACGCTCCATTGGCAGGAAGCAACCGCAGCGGCAGACGGTTATCTCAATTTGCGCACAAACCTCAGTTTTGAGCCACTGGTTGTTGGATACACATTGGTGTATGTCCACGCATCGAAAACAACCGATTCTGTGATGCTGATCGGGAGCGATGACGCAATTGCTGTCTGGTTAAATGGGACAGAAATTCATCAGAACGACATCGACGCTGGAGCAACCGCAGATGCAGATGCGATTCCGTGTCAACTGAAAGCAGGCTGGAATACGGTTTTGTGTCAGAAAACCGATCACGGTTGGGGTTGGGGGCTTTACTTGCGGTTTACGGACGCGGATGGAGTGCTTAAGTATAGTATTCAACCAGAAAAATAGAGAATGATACTTATAGATAGAAAGTATCTTGGTCTTTTTAATGTCTCGTAGTGTACTATGTGCAAGTCCACTTGACATATAGTGCTACTATGTGCAAGTCCACTTGACATATAGTGCTACTATGTGCAAGTCCACTTGACATATAGTGCTACTATGTGCAAGTCTACTTGCATATAGTAGCGTTTTTGTATCACGGAGTGGATTTGTGGGACTCCTACCTAAACTTTGGCATAGTAGATTTTGCAACTAACGATACACCAGTAACAAGTAGAGGTCCGGCGAGGTTAGGATACCTCGCCTACCATTTTGAGGGAATATGGTGAGGTTAGGATCTCACCAGCAAAGATGGATGTTTTAGATTTGTTCAACGCTTAAGGTTGCGGGTTCACCGTTTAGTTTTTGGTCAACAGTGAATGCGTTGCCACTTGGAGATTCTACGACATCTGTTGTCAACGTCTCTCGCAGGATGTAGTCCCTATGCACCTGAAACGCTTCCTCGACAAGTGCTGATGGCGTATCAAGACTGAGTTTTATCCGGTCTGCGACGTTGAAATCGGCATCTTTCCGCATATTTTGGATCTTGTTGACGAACTCGCGTGCCAAGCCTTCAAGTGTCAACTCGTGCGTTAGTTCCGTTGACAATGCAGCGAATTTCCTCGCGTCTACTTCCACAAAGAAACCCTCCCGATTTTGCGTCTGCACATCGATGTCTGATTGTTCAAGGGTGTACGTTTCTCCAGACACCTCAATCTGCAAGCTGTCCGTAGACTCCAACTCCGCCTTCATCTGCATCGCATCTGCGGTAGCGAGTGCCTTTGCGATGGCTTGCACACCCTTGCCATACTTCGGTCCCAAAACCCTGAAGTTGGGTTTAAGTGTCACTTGTGCGAATGCGTCCAGATCTTCTGTAAAAACGACATCCTTGACATTGAGCTCATCGTGGACGAGTTCTACGAGACGGTTGACGGTCTCTTTCTCCGCATCAGAAAGACCACCGAGAACAAACTCGGCAAGCGGTTGGCGAGTTTTAATGCCCGACCGGTTACGTGCGGCATGCCCCATACTGATTACGTCGCGTGTGAAAGCCATATCGGTTTCAAGCTGTGCCTCTTTCAGGGAAGCGTCTGCAACCGGATACTCAGCAAGGTGAACACTCGGAGGTGCGTTAGAATCGAGTGAGCACACCAAGTTTCGATAGAGTTCATCCGCTAAAAACGGAGTAAACGGCGCGGCAAGTTTCGCAACGGTTACAAGGACTTCATAAAGTGTTGCGTAGGCAGCCTGCTTGTCGAGTCCAGCCTCTGCACCCCAGAATCGGTCGCGGGAACGGCGGACGTACCAGTTGCTGAGATCGTCTACAAACGCCTCAATGGCGCGGGGGGCATTTGTGAGATGGTAATTCTCCATGTCGCTGCGCACACTGTCGATAAGCGTATGGAGGCGCGATAAGATCCATTTGTCTACAACAGCACGTTCTGCCACGGGTGGCGCATCTTGCAACACATCAACCTGCTCCAAGTTGGCATACATGACGAAGAAACTATAAACGTTGTGAAGGGTTCCCATGAACCTCTTCAATGCCTCGTCAATACCCTCCGTTTTGAAAGCACGTGGTGTCCACGGCGTGGTTGCAGTGAACATATACCAACGCATCGCATCTGCGCCTTGCTTGTCGAGAATAGTCCACGGATCCACTGTGTTTCCCCGGCTTTTACTCATTTTCTGCCCGTCGGGTCCCATGATGAGTTCAAGGCAGAGGCAGTTTTTGTAAGCCGGTTTATCGTAGAGAAGCGTTCCAGTTGCCAAGAGGCTGTAGAACCAACCGCGGGTCTGATCAATGGCTTCGGAGATGAAATCGGCGGGATACGCTTGTTCCAACATTTCTTTGTTTTCAAAGGGGTAATGCCATTGCGCCGTGTGTGCACAGCCGGAGTCAAACCAGCAATCAATTACATCTTGTACGCGATGCATTGTGCCATCACACGCATTACAAGTAAGAACGACATCATCCACATACGGACGGTGTAGTTCAATATCATCTGGAACGTCTGTACCCAGTTCCTTTAGTTCAGCAATACTACCGACGCAATGTTGATGTCCACAATCATCGCAGACCCAGACGGGTAGCGGTGTTCCCCAATAACGCTCACGACTCAATCCCCAATCAATATTGTTTTCCAGCCAATTGCCAAACCTCCCACCTTTGATATGCTCTGGATACCAGTTGATTTCCCGGTTGTGCTGGAGCATCTGATCGCGGATAGCGGTCGTGCGGATAAACCACGATTCGCGTGCGTAATAGAGCAGTGGGTTATCGCACCGCCAACAGAAAGGGTACTGGTGGGTATACTCAGCAGCTTTGAACAACAAACCGCGTCCATCTAAATTCTCAATAATTTGCGGATCGGCGTCCTTAACATACTCGCCTGCCCACGGTTCTTTAACTTCCGGGACAAATCTACCATCAGCACCGACCAACTGCACAAGTGGCATGTTGTGCTTCTGTCCAATGTCATAGTCATCTTGTCCGAAGGCAGGAGCAATATGGACTAAGCCACTGCCCTCTGTCGTCGTCACGAAATCCGCTGTGACGATGTAGTGTGATTTTTCTGGATGTTGCCCACTATCGAACAGAGGTTCATATTCCCAGTCGCGGAGGTCCCTGCCTTTATAGTTTTCAACGATCTGTGGCGATTCATCACCAAATAGGCTGGGCATACACGCTTTGGCGCAAATGAGGTGTTGCCCGTTATGTTCAACAGCGACATAATCGTAATCCTCACCGACAGCAACGGCAACATTAGATGGCAACGTCCATGGTGTTGTTGTCCAGACGAGTAAGTAAGCATTTTCTTTTTCTTTCAACGGGAAGCGGACAAAGATCGACGGATCAGAGACCTCTTGGTAACCGAGCGCGACCTCGTGACTTGCCAAGGTCGTCCCGCACCGATAGCAGTAGGGTTGCACCTTATGCCCCTGATATAGGAGTTCCTTATCCCATGCCTGTCGGAGGATCCACCATACGCTTTCAATGTAGTCGTTTGACAATGTGATATATGCATCATCAAGGTTGACCCAGAACGCGATGCGTTCGGTCATCTGTCGCCAATCTTGTTCGTATTGGAACACGTTCTCTTTACATTTTTCAATAAAGTTCTGAACGCCATAAGCTTCAAGTTCTGCCTTGTTCGTAATATTGAGTTGCTTTTCTACCTGATATTCAACGGGAAGTCCGTGTGTGTCCCAGCCGGCTTTTCTGTGAACGTAATATCCCGTCATCGTCTTGTAGCGGCAAACGGCATCCTTCATGATGCGTGCGAGGACGTGATGTACACCGGGAGGCGCGTTTGCAAACGGCGGTCCCTCCAAGAAGACGAACGGAGGCGCGTCTTTGCGCATTTCCATGCTCTTCTGAAAGATGTCATTTTCACGCCAGAACGCTAAGGTCTGTTTTTCCTTGTCAGCAAACGTGAATTGGGGTGATACCTCTTCAAACATGTGATTTTCCTCATGTAGCCTCAATCTTCAGATCGAGGACTTTAGTCTGCTACCTACGTTAATTAAAAAAGAAAACGCCCCACTGAAACCGTGTGTTTCAGTGATGGGCGTCCGAATAAAATCTGCGAATCTGCCTGTAATTAGCCCACCACAGCACGACGGATAGCAATAATAATGGATATGGCGCGCAAACCCGAGACAGCACGAAGGCTATCTTGATGTAGGGTGTTGCAGCGCACTGGTTCTCCATACTGCGATGTCAATGTGGTAAGCGATTTTTTGTTCATGTTTCGTTAAATTTAATCAAACTTATTTTTCAAATGTGTACTTGCTAATTATGATAACATACCCAATAGGAGAATGTCAAATATTTTTTAATACATGATGGGTTCGAGACATAACCGATATAAGAGAATTCTTATCGAAGATTTTAGAATCTCAACCGGACAAAAGGTGTACAAATGGAGGTATGGCACCCATGAAACATAATAGAAAATGTTTACTAAGCCTCCTTGCTCTGGCGTTTTTCCTTTCATGTACGCACATGCCGCAGGAGACCACTTCTGAAAAACTGCCAACGTTGACAGCGGAGATTGCAGCCGAAAAAGGGAAAGCGTCTGTTGTCCGCATGGTAGGTGGAAAGTTATTTACAGGCAAAAATTATGTGGATATGGCGGGAGGCAGCGGTTTTTTCATTGAATCCGATAAGGTTGTGACGAATATGCACGTCATCTCACGTCCGGGTTCTATTTTCGTAAAACTGAGCGATAACGAGACCGTCTGGCACGTTGAAGGGGTCATCGCATTTGATATAGAAAACGACCTCGCCATAATAAAAATCGCGGGTGAAGGCGTGCCACTTCCAATCGGAAACAGTGATGCTGTTAGGAAAGGTGAGACTATTTATGCTATAGGCTACCCCGGTGGTGGAGAATACAAACTGACGGAGGGAACCATACACGGCAGAGAAAATAAAGATAAATGGCTACGGACGACAGCACCTCTTGCTAAGGGAAACAGTGGGGGACCAATGTTGAACAGCAAAGGTGAAGTCATCGGCATTAATGTCGCCTCAGGTAATTTTTTTAGTTACGCCGTTAGTTCAAACATACTCAAGACACTGCTCTCCCAAGCTGACCACGTTGAACCTTTGGCACAGTGGTATCAACAAAAACGCATTATCGCCTACGCCCACTATATCAAAGGAATAGACCAATATGGCGACAAGCACTACAGAGCAGCAATAGGCAATCTCAATAAATCTATTGTAGCAGACGCCGAGTTTGCTGAGGCATACAGTGTTCGCGGGTACGTGAAGTCCTACTACGCTGAAGGTATAGCCAAATATGAGGGGGATATGACCAAAGCTCGGAAACAGCATCAAGCAGCGATAAAGGACTACAACAAAGCCATTAAATTAGAACCTAAAGACGATGTAAACTACAATGGTCGCGGGCGGGCACTGTCTCTCTACGGTGAACATGAAGCCAAGCAAGGGAATACAACAGAAGCCCGAAAACAGTACCAAGCAGCGATAAAGGATTACAACAAAGCCATCAAGTTAAATTCAGGAAGCGATGGAAATTACAATAGCCGTGGATGGGCGAAATATCATCTCGGGGAATTGGAGGTTGAACAAGATGAATTCCGCAAAGCTCGAAAACAGTATCAATCGGCGATAAAGGATTACAATAAAGCTATTAAATTAGATTCCGAAGACGCGGGAAACTACAATAGTCGGGGATGGGCGCAGTATCTTCTTGGAGAACTCAAAACGAAACAGGGACAGGTCGCTGAGGCGCAAAAACACTATCATTCCTCTATAAATGACAGTGATAAATCCATAGCGTTAAACCCGCACAACGCTTTAGCCTATCACACTCGCGGAGCTGCAAAGGCGGCACTTGGCGAGTATATCAGCGCAATAGACGACTTTAATACAGCCATAGAACACAAACCTAATCTCACTGAGGCCTATGACAGCCGTGGAAAAGCAAAGGCGGCACTTGGACAAGAAGCGGCAGCAAAAATAGATTTTTTGAAGGCAAAGCAGACTTTAGGTAGAGGCGTCGTATCAACAGAGGAATTGGAAAAAGCAACGACCAAGATGGTACCGATTCCTGCGGGTGAATTTCAGATGGGCAGCAAAGAAGATTTCATCGTAGCTCCCGTACATACCGTCTATCTTGACGAGTTCTATATTGACCCTTATGAGGTAACGAACGCGCAATTCAAGGCATTCGTTGATGCCAACCCAGAGTGGAGCAAAGAAAATATTCCTGACGCATACCACAATGGGAAATATCTTCAACTCTGGAATGGGAACGACTATCCCGTTGGAAAAGGGAATCACCCTGTTGTCTATGTGAGTTGGTATGCGGCGATGGCTTATGCGAAGTGGAAAGGCAAACGGCTCCCGACGGAAGCAGAGTGGGAGAAAGCGGCACGCGGCGGTGTAGTAGGCAAACGGTTTGTGTGGGGTGATTCGCGCGACCCAAGTAAGGCGAACTACGGATATTACGGAACACCCACGCGACCCGTCGGTAGTTATCTACCAAACGGATACGGTTTGTATAACATGGGTGGGAATGTATGGGAACTCTGTTTAGATCAGTATGACAGAAACTTTTATAGACGCTCCCCGAAGGAAAATCCGATCGCTGGTGTTTCTGACATTGAGGCATTGATGGAGAATTTCACAAGCGTTCACACGAAACGCGAACGCGTATCGCGCGGTGGTTCTTGGAATACGCCTGGACCGGCGTATGTATCGAGTCGCGGTAATGATACGCCTACAAATACGAACAGTTGGTTGGGATTCCGTTGCGCGAGAAGCACTCCACCCCAGCAGGATACCGAAACAGCCTCAAAGGTACAGAAATAGTTCAAAAACGGCGCATCATTTCCAGACTCCAAAACCGAGGTTCATTGACATAGCCGGTCAGATTGTTGAAATCAATGCCGCCGGTGGGCGATGTATCGTTGAGGATGTTGCGTCCGATAAGTGCTACCTCTATGTCTGCATAGGGTAATAGGCAAGCAAGGCGGACACCACCCTCCAAGAGCCAGTCATCAGCATATTCCACAGATTCATAGAGAAAGAACCGCACTCGGCTACGATATGCCCAGTCCGTGGATGCGACAAGACGTGTCCCTCCGGGAAGGTCAAGGATGTAGCGGAAGGTTACATCAGCAATCCAGCCGGGGGCTTGCGGTAGGCTGTTGCCGTCGATGGAAAAAGTTCCTGGCGCAGAAGCTCGCGGGTCCAACACTGTGCAGGGTGCACCACAGCCTTGAATCGCTAAATTCGGATCGTCAATGCGCGTCTGATTGTAACTGAGTCCTGCTGAAACCTCCAGTGCCGTGATTGGAACAAAACTCAACTCTGCCTCAACACCCCTCCCAATGGTACCTTCAGCGTTTACCAATCGATTGAAATTTGCCTCTCCACCGACTGCGGTAAGCTGCTGGTCTTGCATAAAGTATTGGAATGCCCCCAGATTCAGGTGTAACCGTTGTTGCCACAAGCGCAACTTCGTGCCGCCTTCAAAGGAGTGAATGATCTCTGTATCTGCCATCGTGACGGCATCGCCAAACAACAAGCGTCCTTGAATGCTGGGTGCGCGAAATCCTCGTGCGGCGCGTAAATAGGTTTGGACGTTAGGCGCAACGCGATAGCGGAGGCTTAAATCTCCGCTCCACACCGTATCCTGTGGGTTCCGATGGATAGGACCGAGTGGACCTGCCCCAATAGGTGATATGTCCCGCCACGCTGTATAGTCTTTCGCATCATGAGACAGGCGCAAGCCAGCCCCTAATTCCAAATCCTCAAGCCATTGGAAGGTCATTGCCGCAAACGCTGCCTGTGCTGTAGCGGTTTGCTCTTGACGTACTTTGCCATCTAAGGTGCCTCCGGCTAAGGTGTTGTAGTTGAAATCCTCCATCTCTACAAACTCATGAAAATAATATACCCCGAACTGATAGACGAGACGCCGCGCTTCTGGACTCATTAGGCGGATCTCTTGGCTAAACTGACGGTGTGCGGGGATACCGGACGCGGTTTCAGATGGGAAAGGAATTTCACCAGGACCACTCGGTGGACTGAACACAGCACCGTATCCGCCGTCGATGTCGCCGCGTGAGAAATTGGTGAGTCGTTCCAGTCCGGTCAGCGAAACAAGTTGGAAGTTTCCAATATCGTATCGGACTTCAGCAGTCAAGCCTTGTGTCCTTAAGGTCTGTTCATTACGTCCGTCGTGCGCGATGCGGTCGCGTGCGAAATCCTGAATCAGACTCGTTTTACCCTTTGACAAGATATTAGCACGAAACAGACGTGCGGTGCCGTCAAGATCACGGGCATGGAACTTGAACCACGCCTCCAGTTCCGGCATAGGGGTCCACAACAGTTGAAAACGTCCAGCTAAATCTCGATGTCCGCCTAAGGCACCGTCTTCGCCAGTATGCTCGTTATTTACCCAGTCATCTCGCCACTGAGCAAGCAGTGAAAGTCTCGCGGAAAGCACTGATGGAACGAGAGGACCTGATATGGCACCCTCAAAATTACTGCTATTGAACTGTCCGTAACTCAGCCGTCCGTATCCTTCTAAGGTCTGCGTTGGACGTGCCGACTCAAATTTGACGATGCCTGCGGGAGTATTGCGTCCAAACAGCGTGCCTTGGGGTCCTCGCAGGACTTCAATCCGATCGAGATCGAAGGCTGGAAATCCTTTCAACATAGCGTTTTCGAGAACAACACCATCGTAGAGGACTGATACCGGCTGTGAAGCATTGAGGTCAAAGTCTGTATTGCCGAGGCCACGGATAAAGAAACGCGGAAAGATGCGTCCAAACGATGATTCCATCTGTAAACTGGGGGTGCGATTCGACAAAAAACGTACATCCATGCCTGATGAGCGCAAGGCTTCGGATTTCTCACCTCGGATGGTCGAGACGGAGAGGGGGACTTCAAAGGATCGCTGTTCGCGCTTACGGGCAGTAACCACGATCTCTTCCATCATAACAACATCTTCGGTTCCCTCATCGGCAACGGCTGTCAGAGATATAGATAATATGGCTAAGAAAACCAAAATGAAAAACTGTTTAGCAAAGTTCATATTTTTCCTTTCAGATAAAATGTAATGAGTTCTGTATAAAATGGTGATGTGATAGCGAAAAACTCTATAACTAATATTGTAGCATACTGAAATCCTAAAAACAATTTTGGTCTAATTAGGGATTCATTGTCTGAATCACGGATTTACAGGTGTACCAAAATGATACACGGAAAAACCAATAGCATTACAAATGCTATGATTGGATTTCAGAGGGCAATATAAAAAAATTTGACTTCTTTAAAAAAATATAGTATATTTATAGTATGTATACACATAATATCTATTTTTAAAATCAGTAAATATTTAAACCGATATTTCCTCTATACCGAGATATGTATACACTTTCAGGGACAACAGGAATCTGTCCCTGCCTTTACTGGTGGCATAAGAAATCCACCGGTGCCTAATAATTGCAGGCTTCACTATAACTATTTGTGAAATTTAATGGAACTATGACTTGATTAGACATGTTGTTAATTGTAGTTTTACCACGGAAGGATCATTTCACATGAGCACAAATCTGGTTGAACAGAACACAGATTGGATTGAACAAGCAAAACAATTTCCCATCGGTTGCGATTTTTTTAAGGAACTGTCCGAGCTGCATGCTCCTTATGCTGAAGCAGCGACTGAGGCATTTCGTCAAGACTGGATAGAAAGATATGAAAAGGGAGAGATTGAACTTACAGGAAATGGGAAGGACGAGATAAGCAGCACCACACTTTATGAAAGTGATGAAGATGGCTGGAATATGACGCTTCCACTATGTATTGACGTCTATCGGGAGCGTTGCCAAAAAGAGATGTATGACACAGTTTTTCCACTTTGCGCAATGTTACCGATTACGGATACGCATCGTGAATTTATTGTGATTTGTCACGCGCGGCGACTGGCGACAGAAACGGCACTGGTCGAAATGGTAAACTACTTTGAAGAGTTTACGTTTTTGCGTCAGAATATTACACTCAAGGACGTATGTATTAGCGACATTAGCGACATTTGGATAGAAGTACCCAAACCTTTAGATTCCCTCCACCATCTTTTCAAGGCTTGGAAACGTGCGTTTTCCTATCTTCGTCCGACGCATAGCCGTTGGCCTCACAAGAAGTATGGGGAATTGTGGCGTGATGCGAAAGCTACCTATGCACAGGCACGGATGTTGGAAACTTCGAGTACAACAGAGACTGTAATTGCAGGTTTAGCGGAGGCGGTTGAGAAGGCACAAGATTTGGTTACATTATCAGATATAGATCAATTTGATACGCAGGCAAAAACGTTGATATCGCTATCGGCGGCTCTGCATAAACTTTTGCTTGCTGAAAAGCAATCCTGAAAAGGGAGCGGAATCTAAGCGTGTTATGCGATGAAGAATTACGGATTGTGGACTTATTTTTCATAATTGGATTTCTGTCAGATACGCGATGAACACAGCAAATATAAGGGGAACAACCGGTTGTGTTGTTTCCCTTTATTGTTTTTTGGGATCTGTGTGTTGTCTGAATCGCGGATTATATGGATTATGCGGATAGTCGCGGAGGATAGGAAATTGCCAGATTTGCCATTTCTAACCTTGAACCCCTTAGAGCAGGCATTACGTCGAAGCGTCCCAGAGATTCATCATTCGGATCAAGGCGTTGAGTATCTTTCAAATGCTTATCTCTCGACATTGACGCGTCATGGTATTGAGATTTCAAGGGTCTCCCTCATGGGTGTCCTTGGGAGGACGGGTATGCTGAGAGACTCATTCGCACCCTCAAGGAGGAAGAAGTTCACCTCAATGACTACGAGGATATAACCGAGGTTCGACAGCGCACCGGGCATTTTATCATGCAAGTCTATAACCAGAAACGTCCACATTCGGCATTAGGGTATTTGACACCTATGGAATTTCAATGACAAAACTTGTCTTAACTTTGCTAAATTGTGGTCTAAATTAACGGGGGCACTTCAAACAACGTTCTAGACACATTCTACAATCACCCAAAAGATTTGGGAGACGAAACAGATTTACCTATTGGTACTTTGGACTCACGTCTCTGCCAGCGTTCCTGTTTTGCATAAAGTCGAATGTAATCTTCTAATTCTTGTAAATTTATGTCATGCTCACGATAGTCCCTTTCGAAAATAACAATCGTCAACTTTTCACAGAATTTATTCTCCGAATATCTAGCATTGATGAACGATCTAATAATCTCTCTGACCATCACTTCACGCGGGACTTGAATCCGAGCACGGCCAGTTCCTAAAACAGGCATTACAAGGTGGTCAAATCCACCTTGATTACCAATATAGGACCAAACTTTCTTTAAACTTTCCCTGACGTTATCAAGCGAACTAGAAGCTACACCGTGCTCGTTCAGGTCAGCAATAGCAAGGAAGTAAGCAAGTTGATTTCTAGGTAACACTTTTGCCACGGTGCCAATTTCATATCGCTTTTTTTTTCCAGGCTTATTATCATCTAGAATGAATCTTTCTTCCTTCAAGGCCTCCTCTAACTCTTGATCAAGATACTCTTCCTTATCATAATACTGTTTTGTGAATTGTCCTTGTAAACTTTCTCCTGAAATCAATCCTTCCGACATATCAGTGTCAAAAGTTGTATTGGTACTAATAATAAATGCCCCAGAGAGGGTAAAAATATCACCAACTCGAATCTCTATCGAAATATCTGTTTCATCCAACCTATGGCTTACCGAAAGCATACCTCTGCATTTCCATAGGAATCGCCCTATACCTATCGGTAGTAATCCGAGTAAAAAGATTACAACAAGCAAACCAAGGTTGCCACGTGACCATTCCTCAAACGTAGACCAAAAATAGGACAATATCTCAATCATCAACCAACTCCCGCTATAAAAATAGCAGGCAGTTGCTATTATTACCATGTACCTACGGCAATTTTCCAAATGCTTCCTGGTAAGAAAGATAGGTAATTTCATAGTCCTAAACTAGTATAAACATTTTGCTTATAATAATAGGGACCTGACATCCCTTGTCGCTTAAGAGACTGGTGATTATCTGACCATGTTTCCAAGGCATGCTGTAAAATACGGGCATTAAAACTGATGTAAACAGCTAATTCATCACGAATGATAGGTGGACATCTCTCAGAATCTTGGAATCTTAAACCGTTCAGGTTAACTCCGATAATTGGCAAATCTAGGTGTAGTGCTTGTTGCATCTCCCATCGTACAAATTTATAAAGATAGCGTGTGCTTTCACCAATTAAAATGACAAAGGTTTTCGCATTTAGGAGACGTTCTCTGAGTCTGCGCTTGATGGTTTCTTCTGAACTAGAATCACGCGCCGTATTTAAATCATGGGCATCAAAAAAATTAAAGTTCGTATTATCGTTTTGCTTCCACGCTCGCATTAGCCAATAATAGTTAATGTCGCTATCGCCATCAAAACAAACGTAGACTTTGTTTCTATAAGGCATAATATCACCTTCTAATATGTGGTCAGACCGCCATGCCTGCATCCCAGTATGTCTGTTTAACCAATTCAATTTCCGCATCGGTTAAACCGTAGAGTTTATACACCAACGAGTCTATCTTCTGTTCTATTTCACGCACCGCATTGCTGTTTGGGTCTGCTAATATCTGCTTGACGAGACAGGTCAACTTTGCATTCTGCGATGCAGTTCGTTTTGCTATTGGGACCTTCTTCATGTACTGTGCAAAAAATTGCAACCCGCCGCCTGCCCAAGGATCATTAAGAGGCAAAACCTTGTGCCGCGCGTACCAATCAAAAAGTTTACTATTCAAAATCGCAAGCAGAGCAAACTCAATAGTAGGTATAAAGAATGTTGTGTCTAAGCCAAATGTCCCCTTAGTATCATAACTTGCGTCAAGAGATGTCGCGATTCTTCTATAAACAATCTTGGGTTTTTCAAACTTGTCATAATACGCGCATGAACGAAGTTCCCAATAAAATTTGCCCTGATCGTCCCGGGCGATCAATCGTTCGTGATAATCACTCAGATGTTGATAGATTACGGGATAAGTTTCAGCGAAAATCCGTTCCGCCTCTGCTTCGTTTCTTGTATCTGACCAGGGCCACTCTCTGTTCATACTGCTTGCTATTGCTATCAGATATTCGTTCGCTGATGTTTCTTTCCATTTACGCAGATGTCTACCTCTCAACACCGGTTTTATGAGTTCATTACTTCCAGCATCCTCATCAATCAAATATTCACGTGTATCAGCATCTATGATAAATGCATCGTTACATCCAGTTACCACACCACGATAGAACCCATCCACATATTCACCCAGCGGGGTTCCTATATTTTCCAGTCTCTCAAGCAGTCTAATCATCTCAGACGATGTTAATGTCCATCCATTTGGTGATAAGTCGCGCGCATGCATGGAAAACAAGCGTTCTTGAAACGAATCGGAGAGGCGAGGAATGTCATTTTCATCACGAAATGTCGCGGCGAAAAAGGCAGCTCCACTCGGTGCAGCATTTTCAACAAGGACAATACAAGTGTCCACACTCGCCTTAAAAACCTGAACGCTTCCAAAATCAAGCAGTCTACGAATACACAGATTATCGGTAAAGAATCCTCGTAGTTTTTTGCCGTACGCTGCACGTAGAAACTTATTGGAGGAGATGTAAGTGAGAACCCCACCTGCCCGGAGCAGCTCTGTGCCACGTTTGTAGAAGTAGACGTAGAGGTCTGCAGTGCCTGTATAGACTTCGGGAAATAACTTTTTTAAAGTTGGTTTAATTGGTCTGATAAGTTCTTGTCGTACATAAGGAGGGTTGCCGATGACCATATCAAATCCACTCTCTTGGAACACCTCTGAAAACTCAACTTGCCAAATAAACCCATCTGCGTCCGCTTGCCACCCGTGGAGTTGCCTTTTGAGTTCAGCGATCACTTCTCGCAGTTCTTGTTTTTCAAGATCTGTATAAGTGACGCTATATTCGGCTTTATGTTCTTGAATCTGTTGAATCAGCTGCTCTTCAAGATTGAACTGTTCGTCTGGCGGTTCTGGCGCGGGGCCTGTCAAACTATCTCCGGTCGCGACTTTATAGTCCAAATTAGGAAGCGGTTCTGGCGTGTCACCTTCATAATCGACAGCAAGACTAAGCCATAAGCGGAGCATAGCGATGTTCACAGCAAATTCATCTTTGTCCACGCCGTAGAGGTTTTGCTGAATAATGTCGAGTTTGCGTTGATACGTTGTTCTGGAATCAACATTCTGACTTCGGAAGAGGGCTTCTCGCAAACGGAGTAGTTCACTCATCATGCCAAGCAGATAGGCACCACTGCCACATGCTGGGTCACAGATGCGAAGCGTTTGTAGAACTTGCAACACCTTCTCTGGGTGCCGAATTTCTGTCGCATCGCCGTCATCAACGAATGCCTGGAGGATTTTCGGTATCTCATCGGTCTTATTCCGGAGGCAGATTTTCAGACTCTCCCGGCACATAAAAGAAACAACGGAACGCGGTGTGTAGTAACTGCCGGTATCGTGTCTACCAGTCACAAGTTCTTCAAACACCTTTCCGAGCATCTCTGGATCTACGGCAACTTCAATGTCAAGCGGTGTGGATTCGGTCACCGTGAAATTGTATCGCTCAAAGAGTTTCAGGATTTCAGCAAACTTGTCGTTAGGGATATGGACAGCGTTGCGCTGGTCGTATTCTTGCATTTCAAAGAGTCCGCCGTTGAGAAACGGAACTTCTCCTCGACGCTCAATAGCTTCAGACAACTCCTGTGGTAAATTTGCTGCATTACCAAACCCGTGAAAAAATGCCCAATAAAGTCTGTCATTGAGGAAATTTTCGTCGGTATCTGAAGCATCCGTGGCATCGAAAAGCGAGCGCAAATAATCGCGGTTGCCGTTGTAAGTAAGCCAACCCTTTTTTTCAATAAAGCGCATGAACATCAACCGGTTGAAGAGGCGTTGTGTATAGAGTCGACGTTCTTCCGTTTGGTCTTCAGGAATACCTTCGACAGCGTTCTCAACTTGTGCAAAGACGCGTTGGTAGTCAGCAAAGAATTTATCGGTAACCTCTTCTACATCAAACGCTTTTTGCCACTCCTGGTGCCACTCTCGATCGGTTGAAAATCCACCGCTTGGAAAAACGAGCGCGGGGAGGTTATATTCACAGAGCGTACGGATGTGGGTATCCCCTTGTTCCCAAGAAAAGATGGAAAGTACAGCGCGTCGCCAATTGTCTGTAGTGGAGGAAAAGTGCGCAAAGGCAAAGCGTTGAAAATCAGTTGTGGTACAGATAAAGAGGAGATGGTCGTGTTCCCAAGCAGGGAGGCTTGCGTCTCGATCTCGCCTCTCAACAAGTCCACGGAGGACGCGTCTTAAGGCGGTACGATAAATGGATTCACTATTGAATTGAACGAAAAAGATACCCCACGGCTGTGGTCGCGCCAAAGATTCTATCTCCTGTTGACTGGTTCGGAAAGGTGGTAGCTGCTGGCAGTCAACAATATGTTCTTCAGTGGGTTCATCAAGGTCAAGTTCTTCGGCGGACCAAGGGAAGGCAATATCTTCGAGTTCAACGTCTTCGGGGATCGCCCAACCGAGTTTATCGCGTAGAAAGTCTAAGAGGGTATCAAAGTTATGGATATTGTGGATGTCGTCTGGTATTATGTAGGGCATTCGGTTTCCTCAATTATAAATCGCATGACCTTTAGGTTGAATGGATTGTTGGGTTTCACTGCGTTCAACCCAACCTACGATACTACGATACAGGTGGCGAGATTGTGTGACCTTACACATCGTCGCGAATTTTTTGCATTCCCCGTGAAAGTTCGTCCTGCATTTTGTTAGCACACCTCCTCGGAATGTTGGTTTTGAGTTTACTATCTTTATTTACAGCACAGATTTATTGGAAACCTCGCCTACCAATTAGCTGCGAGATGCTATATCAGGAAATTTCCATCCATGCGATGAGTTTAGGTTTTTCTCCCATCGGTGCCTGTATGCGCATGAGATAAGCACGTATGTAGCGTTCAATATGTTTGCGTGCCTCCACAAGTCCACCGGGGCCGCTTTCAGTCCAGCGCGCTGTATTTTTTGCACATCGAATTTCTGGCCAGATCCCTTCAACGTTATCAAGGACTCCTTCGTTATCAATATCATAGAAGTACCATTTAATTTCACCGTTTGGCATCTCATAACAACAAAAAACTCCGGTGTCTCCGATGCGATCAAGTGGAATGGGTTCGCCATCGCGATTGAGAAAAGGTGGTGGCTCGTCGTTCACGTCTTTGCCGGAAAAGAGGCGCATTGGAAGGTTCGGAAGCTGTCTCCACAATTTAGGATACGATTCAGAGATACGTTGACGCTCAAGGTTCATCAATTCCTCAACGCTTTCCGTGCCTTCATAGCGTTCGTTGAAAAGACGGAGGGTTTCATTGTCATCATCGGGTGAAACGAACTTCCCTTCAATACCGAGAGTTCGGCTGATGCGGAGAATCTTGCCATCAACGCGTTTTCGGAGCTTGAGGATATCATCAAGCTCTGAGGGTGGCAGAAAATTCCAAACGTGGACAGTGGGATCTACCCGACCAAGTTGTGCTTCAATTTCTGGGTCGAGCCGACGGTCTAATCTACCAATGCGCTGCATGAGGCGGACGGGATTCCAATGCAGATCGTAGTTGATGATGATAGATGCGTCTTGCAGGTTGAGACCTTCAGCAAGCACATCCGTCGTGATGAGTGTCTGAACAGGGACAATACTCTGAGGAGACCTCCCATTATAGCACGGAGCAAAGCGTTCTATAACCTCCTCACGATTTATCTTACGTCCACTATCAATTTGCTCAATATCTCTGAAACCGGCGTGCCGTAACTGGGTGTAAAGATACCGGGCAGTGTCACAGAATTCGGTAAAAATGAGAAGTTTCTCATTCGGATGCTTCTTTAAGAGTTGGAGAAGTTGCTGAAGTTTATCATCCTTTTCTGTATCGGGTTCGTTAGCCAATTCGTCAGCATAGAAGGACCGATAGATTCTACTGAGAAGACCTGTCAAAAAGTTCATATCGTCCACAACATCATCAAACAATCTGTCCAAATCATGGTCGCTGGGAACGAAATCATCCTCAGCACCACCTTCAACTTCAATCGAATCGAGATTGTCATCTTCTTCGAGAGGATCATCATCTTGAAGTCGTTCTCGGATGTGCTCCTGAACAACACGCCACCATCTGCGATTCGTGCCTTCCCACATATTAAAACGTTCAGGGGCATATCTTTTCAGCCAGTTTGCCATCTTGAGAAGTAGATTCTCAACGGTCGCTTCAAACGCTCGCCATGAACTTTCTAAGCGTTTGAGTACAAGTGTTCGGATGAGACCGATAAGCTGCTTTTGACGATTTTCAATCTGTCTTTCTGGATTATTGTGATACCTGACCGTGTTATAAATTGCTAAATTTAGAAAAGGATAATTCCTGTCGAAAGCAGTTCGTAGTTCGTCATAGAGCGTTCCATAGACTTTTCGGAGCGAATAATTCACAGTCGGTTCAATAACACGTTCTGGAAAGAGGATATGTGTTCCAGATGCCTGCTCGGCATCTTTGATGTATTTACGGCTACGCTGGATCAACACCTGTTTCAGCAGCGGGTCTTGACGCAAGAAGTCGTCTTCTTCAACTTGTTCAGCGATTTCAGTATCTTCACTCTCAAGTTGCTTTTCAAGATTGCGGAAGTGTCCACGGAAATCATGCACACCAATTTTAGCGAAGTGGGTTCTTCGATTCTGTCCAAAGTAGTTAATCAGATGATAAATATCGTCAAGGCTATTATTGATTGGCGTGGCGGTAAGGAGATAGAGTTTCTTGTTTCTGGCAAGTTCCATCAAAAGCCGACCACGATTAGAACCAGGGTTCCGAAAATGATGCGCCTCGTCTATAATAATAACGTCCTTGTAGTCTCGGAAGTACACGAGATCGTCTTCGCTTATTCCACCCTGACGACCGAGATCGGTATGCAGTTTAATATCGTAATGTTCGCGGAGCAGACGTCCATACTTTGATTGGAATTGGCGACTTACTTGACTATTCCATACACTTTCTGCGACCGATTTTGGGGTGATAAGTAGGACCCGTTTATTTTCCCTAAGATAGCGTTCAAGTAGCATCAAACCGATGTAGGTTTTACCACTACCAACACCGTCACAGATAAGGGCACCATTCCACGTGTCCGCTATCTGGAGGGCAGCGTGATAACCATCCTTCTGATACTGCGAAAGCATACGGTAAATCACCGATTCGTTTTCTTCCCATTCATCAGCGGGTTTTTCGCGTCCTCTAAAGTAGTCGTGGAGTGCTTTTGCATAGACAGTAAACGGTGGGTATTCCCTAAGGTGTCGTTCGATTGTGCGAAGCAGTTCGGCTTTGACCTCGGAAGCTTCCTTCCAACGAGCATCGTACCAGTCATTGAGTTTCTCAATATGTGTGGGATCTGTAATGAAGGAATTTAACTCAACGTTTTGGGTGAGTCCTGGACGGGTAAAGTTGGAACTGCCGACAGTAGCGAAGTCAACAAGACTCGAATTTTGGGCGTGCATTAGATTGAGTTTCGCGTGAAATTTGGCTTTGTCATAAACGCGAACCGCGATCTGTCCATTACGAATTGCATTACGGACAGCAGCAAGCCCCTGGAGGGTATCATCTTGCTCTTTTACAGATTCAATATTGTTATCGGTGACTTCTTGCAGGGCAGCGATGAGATGTTCTTTGGTGCGCCGTGTGGTTTCGTCGCCCATTAGGAGACGGATTCCATCTAAGTGTTGCCATGTCTCGCCCAGTGATAGAAATGCGCCTATTTCAAAGGTTCCGGTCGCTATATCTAAACTGATGCTTTCTACAAGAAGGCTTTCAAGAGTTTTCAGGAGGGTGTTGCCATCTACATTGTCAATGAGTGTCGGAATCTTCATACACGTTCAATTTTTCTTTCTATAGAGTTTATCTGATTGTATCACATAATGAATAATTTTCTCAAATTTTCGTTAGAGACTATAAACATGCCTCCCTTACAGGGCTAAAGAAGATAGGGAAACATTTTCTATAAACATGCCGCCCCTACGGGGCTTGATTTTTACATTATACCCATTTCTACATAGATGTCACCCCTACGGGGTTGAAGAATGGTCGCAATACATTGCTATAGACATTCCGCCTCGCTGAGGCTAAAGAACGGAAGATAAAATAATTGGCGGAACCGAATTAAAGGAAAACTGACAAGGTTAGGAAACCTTGTCAGCAAAGAATAGCAGACTTCTCTGTCATAAAAGGCGGTAGTGTGCTTACAAAATGGGATGGTTTTGTAATAAATGCCTGTTCCCAAATCAGGCTGGATGTGATTCAGCTACCTGCTCTGAACTTGGCTCTAAGTTTTCATCTGATGTTTTTAATTCTGCGTCTGCGAAGTCATTACTATGATCGTCTTTCGTTAGTGGTTCAATCGAAAGTCTCCACCCGAGTGCCTTGAGAACGATACTCAGGGTGCCAAGCTGCAGCGGATTTTCATCTTCGCTGAATAGGAATTTTGAGAGGTCTTCTGGGGTGATGCCAGCTTGCTTAGCAACTTCAGAAATTCCACCCTGTGCTTCCACAACATTCCGGATCCCTTTGAGGAAGAATGGGGTATCACCATCAATTAGGTATTCTTCAAGTGAAACCTGGAGGTAGCCAATCGCCTCCTCTCGGTCAGCGAGTTTTTCTATTAGGAACTCATGCCATGTTCTCAGTTTTTCCATTATCGTCTCTCCCTATATTCCAGCCAATAGTCCTTCGCCCGTTCAATCCGGTCGAATACTACACGCGCATTTGGTGTTGATTCCCTACGCACTCAGGTCAAACTCACATTCCTCTCGTACACTATGCACAAAGTTCGTCTTTAAAGCATATCACAAGTTCGTCGAAAAGCCAAGATTCTGCGTTGATAATTTAGGGACATTCAGTTTTAAAAAATAAGTCTATTTATGTGAAGGATTTTTGTTAATGGATTCCCGTCTTGTTCAGGGGCGCGCACCTTATCCCGAACAAGTTCGGGCGTCCATCAGTAAGAGTCGCGACCAGAGGTCGCTCCTACAGGAAGATGTCTCAACCCGTTCATTGAAGTGAGGGGGAAATGCCCATACCGTAGCGATAAGACACTTTACATTCTCCTAAATCGGGTGTATAATTAAAAATAAAATAACAATGAAAAGGTAGGGTTTTCCCTACTCCAACGGAGCATTTATTTCTATGGAACTTTATGAAGCCGTCAGTCCACTGGATTTTAGATACTATGGCGGCGATCCGGATTTTATGAAACGGTTGCTGCCTTACGTCTCTGAGGCAGGATATGTTACCTGTCAGGCACAAGTCGAAGCGGCATTGGTTCGGACCTTGGCTAACTACGGTGTCTGCTCGTCTGCCGTGGCTGATGAGGTGGAAGCGGCTGTTGATTTGGTAACGGCGGAAGAGGTTTATGAGGAACAGTCGCGTATTCGGCATAATATTCGTTCGCTTGTGAATGTAATTCGGCGGAAGATTAGTCCTGAAGCGCGTCCCTATGTCCACTTGTTTGCCACCTCTGCAGACATTCTGGATACCGCTACGTCGCTGCGGTTCAAAGCACTCACGGAAAATGTTATTATTCCCGATATGATTGCGCTGGAGCAGCAACTGATTGCACTGGCGCGTGAGCATGCAGAAACGGTGCAAATCGGTAGGACACACGGTCAACACGCAGAGCCGACAACGTTTGGCTATGCGCTGGCACTTTATGTGAGCCGGCTTGGCACGCGAATTGAGAAAATTCACGAAGCGGGGCAGAATCTGCGTGGTCAGTTTTCTGGGGCGGTTGGTGCGTTTAACGGACTCACGTTGATTCACGAACATCCAGAACAGATTGAGGCGGATTTTCTTGAACTGCTCGGTTTGAAGCCATCGGATACAAACACCTCTACGCAGTGTGTAGAACCGGAATTCATTTCCGATTTGGCGTATCAGGTTACGGCGGCGTATACAGTGCTTGCGAACTTCGCAGACGATATGCGACACCTCTATCGCACTGAAATCGCTGAGGTCGGTAGGAAATACAATCCGCAATTGGTAGGGTCATCGACGATGCCGCACAAGGTGAATCCAGAGACTTATGAGAATATCAAAAGCTTGTGGAAGGCGTTCGTGCCGCGTATGCAGACGGTTTTCATGGATAGCATTTTAGAACATCAGCGCGATCTGACGAATTCGGCATCAAGCCGTTTTCTGACGGAACTGTTTACGGCTTTCGACTATGCTATCTATCGACTCCGGCGCGCCTTGGACGAGATGGATGTGAAAGCAGATAACATGCTGCGTAACCTCGCTTTAAGCGCGGAGGATACGATTGCGGAGCCTATCTATCTGTTGATGGCGTATTATGGGTTTCCCGATGCGTATGACCATACCCGGAAGTTAATCGGACAGGTCCACCAGACAGGGAAGAGTCTAACAACGCTGCTGTGGGAAGATGAGACGTTTCGTCCGTTCCTTGATAAACTAACAGAACCACAGCGTGAGGCACTTCGGGATCCGACGAATTATATTGGTGCCGCGGTTCGGCGTACGCATGCGACGTGTGACACATGGGAGAAACGGATTTCTAAAATGGTTGTCGGTCGTTAGTTGTCAGTTGTTGGTTAAGACTTGCAGCCATTGCGCGTTGCGTGAATTCCACAAACTGCTCTTTAACCAAAGACCGAAGATCGATCACTCATTACAGTGTCCTGTGATTTGAGGCTTTGGAAAACTAAACTGGGAGTGATAAGGCGATGTTTTTGGTCTTGGTTCGGCGAGAACTGCTTGCCAACCTTATGACATTTCGGTTTGTCGTTGCGATTGTGGTCACGCTGTCGCTGGTTGTTGCGAATACCGTTGTACTAATTGCCGATTACGAACGCCGTCTGGCGAGCTACAATACCGCTGTAAAACATAACTCTCAGGAGATCCCAAAAGCAAAAACCTATTCGGATGTGGAAGGAAAAATCCTTGTGGATCGACCGCCCAATCCACTGAGTATTTTCAATGCGGGTTTGGATCGACGGCTCGGCAACTCTATCCATGTCAGGCATACCCTTGTCCCAACGCTTTGGGACACCGAATCACACAGCGCAGATAATCCCTTCCTCAATCTGTTTTCCAGTGTCGATTTGGTTTTAATCTTTCAGATAATTCTCAGCCTACTGGCACTCCTTTTCGCCCACGATGCAATCGCTGGGGAACGCGAAGCAGGCACGCTGCGCTTGACGATGGCAAACGCTGTCAGTCGTCCTGCTATACTATTAGCAAAGTATCTCAGTGCGATGGCTTGTCTGATTCTCCCCGTAGTTATGAGTTTGTTACTCGCGCTCATCCTATTTTCTATATCCGGGTCAATTTCGCTGAGTGGGGATGATTGGCTTCGGATTGGTGGTATTTTGCTAACCTCAATCATCTATCTCTCGGCTTTCTATCTGATAGGATTGTTAATCTCCACGCTTACTCGGCGAACGGCGACTGCTTTGATGCTGTCAATGGTGATATGGAGCACGATCGTTCTGATCTACCCAAGTCTCAGCGTATTCGTGGTCAATCGACTTTGGCAGACACCTTCTCAATTGGAAGCGGCTTACAGCGAAATTGAGCAGATTTGGGAGGGGTTTGAAAGAGAAGAGATAAACTATCTGAAAAACGACCAATTCGAGGGTGAAAACACCGACTTCAATGTACATGCTCCGGGTCATTGGGGGTTCGCACACAGGTCTGATTCGACAACACTTCAGTATTTTAAAGCAGAAAACCGCTATTGGTCGCGTATCAATCCAGAGTCAGAACCACAGATTCCGCATCTCAAAGCTTACTTTCAATTCGTAGAACCACAACGGATCCGCGCAGCAGAAAGAACGTGGCAAGTTCGCCAGAAGACTTTGGATCAAGTCTACGTTCGTAAAGCAAATGTGACGAAAAATCTGATGCGACTCTCACCGGCGGCGATGTACGATCTCGCAACTGAAGCATGGGCAGGAACGGATTTCCATAGTATTGCAGATTTTATCACAACAATTCAGCAATACCGGCAAACGATTATCGATTATTTCTACGATCAGGGAGCTTTTTCTTCGCGACAATGGTTCGCTGCCGACCAAGGAATCGTCGATTGGAGCAATTTACCCCAGTTCTCTTACCAACGGGAAAATATATCAACCAACGCAAAACACGCCAGTGGAGACATTGCCTGCCTACTACTTATCAATTGTGTGCTGTTCATGATGACGTTTTTAATTTTTGTAGGGCAGGAAGTGTAGAATAGTTATCAGTACGGATTACTACGTAATCCTTTCAGTTATCAGTTGTCAGTTAAGAGGCGTCTATATCATGTAGAACCCACGCCACTGCCACAAGGATTAACTGACAGCTAACGGCTGATAGCTGATAGCCAAAAACTGAAAACTGAAAGTGGAGCGAAGCGGAACGTACTGACCACTGATAACTAACTATGATTTGGCATCTCACAAAACGTGAACTCTACGACCATTTGAATAGCCTGCGATTTGCGTTTACAGCGATACTGCTGCTGATACTAATGATTGTCAACGCGATTGGGTACCTTGGCGAATACAAAGCGCAAGCGGTGGTATATCAGAAAAAGGTCTCAACGTCTTTAGATAAAATGAGATCAAATGCAGACAGTCTATATAATCTGCTTAGAGAAGGACCGGGTGTTCTCTACAAACAACCCTCCTCACTCTCCTTCTGTACAAGTAGTGGTGAAGCATTCATACCCGAATCTGCTCAGGGTGTTCCAAATGGCTGGAGTATAACAACTTCTGAGGGTTACTTAACAGTCGGCTCAATATGGCGAATGAAATATCCGCAATCCAACCCAACTCTGTGGGACATCATGCCGGATTATACAAACATTGATTGGGGTGATATAATCTCTATAGTGTTAAGTTTAGTGGCGATCCTATTTACTTTCGACGCAATCTCCGCGGAGCAGGAACGCGGCACGTTACGACTGACACTTTCCAACAGCATTTCACGTGGCACTGTCCTGGTAAGTAAGTTTCTTGCAGCATTGATAGCTATCAGTATCCCTTTTTTAATTGCGGCATTAATTAACCTTTTTCTCCTCTACACTTCAGGAAGTATCGTATTGGGATCAAGCGAATGGTCGCGATTGGGAGCGATTGTTCTTATTGCCTTTGTTTTTGTGTCAATTTTTCTTGCCCTGGGGCTGCTAATATCTTCTCGTGCAAGCAACTCGTCAACGAGTCTCACGATTCTTTTACTCATTTGGACTGTTTGGGTGGTCCTGTTGCCCTCCACACTGGGTGCACTTACCAGCGGTCTACAACCGACAATGACCAGTGAAGAATTCGACGACCGTGTGCAGAATCTGTTTGATAATCTTGAGGCAAAATACGACCGGGATCAGCGTTTCAGCAAGATGCCGGTACGAAGAATTCCAGCATCCGAAGGGACGTTACTGTGGTCGAAATACATCACGGAAGAAGCGGAACATAGTGAAAGATTGAACGAAGAGCACTTGAACGCTCAGATTGCTCAGGTTCAACTTGCGAGATCCATAACCCGTATATCGCCAGCGTCAAGTGTCCGATATGCCACCGAATCCCTGGCTGGAACGGGTTTTACACGGCACGTCCAATTTTTAGAGCACGTGCGCCGGTACGGGGATGAATTCAGAACGTTCCTCATCGAAACCGATCGTGCCGATCCAGAGAGTCCACACGCAATCGGTCCCAGGGAAGGCACCTCACAAAAGCCGGTGCGTTTTGCGTCAATCCCGAAATTTGAAGATCGTATTAGTTTTAGCGGTGCCTACAACGCTGCGGCTACGGACATTCTATTGTTATTGCTGTTTGCTGGAGTATTGTTTGCAGGTGCGTTTCTTTCTTTTCTCCGTGTTGATGTTTAGTGGTAGATTTCGGCGAGGTTAGATGAAGTTTAAGAATTTAAATCGATATTTTTTTTGGATGCCCCAACTTGTTGGGGCGCGGATCAGTGAAACAGTCCCGAACAAGAATATAATACAAGGAATAGATTTAGGCTATTCACAGACTAAATCCGGGCGTCCAAGGGAAACAGATTTACGTTAATTAAAAAATGTTTGATATTACCTATTTAGGACGGCGTTGCTTTCGTGGCATTACACGTCATCCGCGGACATCAATAGCAGTTAGCTTGTTAGTGGTCCTCTGTATCGGCATTTGGGTGGGTAGAAAAAGCCCACCGTGGCTCGGAAGCACCATCGTAAACTATCTCCGCTCGCGTGTCAGTGCCGAAAGTAGCGACGTGAAAAAATCGGTTGCACAGGGAATAACCCATCGGCAGATATTCGACGGTGGGGTCCTGACGAACATTCTTATGGTCTCACCGGATGCTGCGGAGTTGCGTCCCTATCGAGCGTTGAGCGCGGGGATTGGTACAGAATCGTTGACGTCACTTGCGCGGCGGCATAAGGCACTTGCTGCAATAAATGGCGGTTTCTTTGAGATGGTCGGGATGTTCCGTGGAGAGTCCGTCGGTGCCCTGAAGATTGACGGTGAATGGGTGAGCGAACCGGAACAGGGAAGAGCGGCAATTGGATTCCGAACCGTTAATGGAAAGATTGAAGCGTATATTGATCGAATTGCTCTACAGCAGAAACTGGTCCTTCCAAGCGGAAAAACACTACCGATTGATGGGATGAATCGGAGTCGCGGAAGAAACGAATTGGTAATCTATCGTCCACACTTCCACGTCGTGACGTTGACAACACCCGACGGTATAGAAGTTGTTGTGAGAAAAGGTGAGGTAACCGGCATTCGTGATAGAGACGGGAGTTCTCGGATTCCTCCTGATGGTTATATCCTGTCTGCAAGCGGTAAAAAACGCACCTATCTATTGGCAAATATCGTAGAAGGTGATGCGGTACAAATACGCGAGCGGATCATCCCTGAACGGGTCGGGGATAGCAATTTGTGGGCAAGCTTCGCGCATATTATTGGCGGTGGTCCGTTGCTATTGCAGGATGGAACTGTACCTCCTACACAAGCGTACGAACGCGAAGGGTTTGATCAGGCATTCCACAGTTTTTGGCATCCGCGCACAGCAATCGGTAAAAAGGCAGATGGGACACTGCTATTTGTGACGATAACAGCAGCAGAAGCGGGTGCCCGACGCGGTGTTAAATTGCCGAGGCTTGCGGAACTCTTTCTGGAATGGGGTGCGACGGATGCACTCAACCTTGACGGTGGCAACTCATCCATGTTAGTGATCCGAGACGAAGTTGTGAGTGTCAAGGCGAAAAATTCTGGACGTGCCAAGCAGAATAATAAACCAGAACTGAAAAAGACGGGACCAGAAAGGAATACGAAGCCTGCCCGCGGTAATCGCAGAGTTCGCCCGTTGCCGAGGCAGCAAGGACGCGCTATTGCGGATGCAATCTTGATTTTTTCACGATTTTAGGTTATAATGCAAGAGATCATTAGAAATGGACGCTTGCAAAATGACAGATCTTGAAATCTATGAGCGAGGCATTGAACTCCTTATTGATAAACTCGGTCCTGCCGGAATGATGCGTTTTTTTTGGCAAGGAGATCCGGGCAAGGGTGACTACTCTGTAGATCGACACAAACTCCCGCAACCAGACATAGACACGATCGCTAAAGAGATCCAACGTGCCCAAACGACAGAACAGCTATCTGCGAAAACATGGGGAGTTGCTTCTTGTCAAGTGAATACCGAAAAAATGACAGATATTGAAGTTTATGAACTCGGCATCAAGCATCTCAAAGATGAACTTGGTTCCATGGGTCTTTCTAGGTTTCTTTCACAATGTAAACCTCTTACTGGTGACTACTCAGTGGACCGACATAGACGTCCAATGCCAAGTATTGATATGATTGTTAAAGAGATTGAACAAGAAAATTGAGACGAAAATTAAAACCCTGTCTCTCGTTCCGATGAACAGCGAAAAAAATAGGTAGGAACAAGAGGAGAAACAAGCCATGGTACATAACAGCAGACCCCCTGAACTTAAGAAAAAACGGAATAACGAAGATCGGAAACTTATATCTGGCACGGCATCAAAACAGGCCTCAGTGTCGCGACGTTCCTTTTTGAAGGGATCTGTTGGGCTTGCTGCCTCTGCACTTACAGCAAGTGGATTATCTCTGCCTGCACAGGCACAATGGGGTTTCCGAGAATATATTCCCTACGACGCAGCAGAAGATGTTCACTACGGCACGCGATACGGGATAATTGAACATCATTACCCTGAAATGAATCCGACAGGTGAGAAGTTCACGTTTGTACGACTCAAGTACCCGGGCGGCGATTGGTACACAAATATCGTTAACTATTACCGGTGGCCATCGGACTTGAAGTTCACGGAGGAACTGGCTAAATATACGACAATTGACGTTGAGCTGCGTGAAAATCCACAATATGTCGATATTGATGACGAAGGGTTATTTGCCTACCCGTTCCTATATATGACAGGACACAGTGGAATCCGACTTTCGACAGAACAGGTGCGAAAGTTTCGGGATTACTTCGAACGTGGTGGTTTTCTTCACATCGAAGATTGTGATGCTCGTCTCAACAACTACCGCGGTGGTTTGCGTCCGTATATCTATGAGATGGTCCGGCAGATTTATCCAGAAAAGAAGCTTGAACGGCTGGAGATGAGTCACCCGATTTATCACACGTGCTTTCAGCATGATGAATACCTCGGTGGCGATAAACGCATCGAAGGTATATCCGATTATGACGAAGCGATTATGGATGATGATCGTGTAACCATCTATTTCTGTCCGAGTGATCTGAATTGCGCGTGGGAAGGTAGACCCTGCGCCCCGGATGGCGAGGATCAGCGGCTATGGGCATTTAGACAGGGAATGAACGTTGTGGCGTATGCGTTGACGCGGTAAGATGGCTATTAGCTCTCAGCTCTCAGCTCTCAGCAATTCGTTGAAGGTTTTGATAGTTGCTAATAGAGTCGCGATCAGGAGATTGCTCCTACAAAAAGATGGGTGGCACTGGGACCCGCTCAAACTATATTGGTGAGTGCTACAATTGAGAAATCTTTTCTACAGATGGGCAAAGAGCTTTTCGCGGAGGCGTTCATAAGCGAGATTTGCTCCCGCGATGTTGCCTGAAGCGGGACCTATCTGCAGTTGGGCAATAGTACCAGTGCCAAATAGATTTTGGACGGGCTGGAGTTGCAAATCGGTATCAAGGCGTGGTAATCCGCATACAAGTGGAATCTGATGCGCTGCGATTAATTCCCTCAAAAACGCATAACGACGAAGATTGAACTGATACCCGGTTGCAAGGATAACGCGCGATACATCCACAATGTTTCCACGATTCGTTTTAACGTTCAGTCCCCTTGCTGGATTCCCTTCATCCGCCGAGACGATATTCTGGATACGAGTCTCTGAGTAAATTTTAATGTTCGAAGCATTCATTAAGGCTTCCATAATCTCGGGTGTAATGCTCCCTTCCCCTCTGTTCTGCTGAATGATCTCATAACGCCGCTGAAAATCGGTTTCCCTTGCGAATTCGGCGAGTGCCTTAGGACCTAACCATACCGGCGGAAAATCAAATTGTTCTGTCTTTAGCTGCTTTCGAGCAATCAGTGCGACGCGATGCCCGCGTTCGCTGAGACTTTTTCCGAGCGTTCCTGCCGTCAATCCTCCGCCTACGATCACAAAAGATTCCTCACTCTCTTGCCCACCTTGACAATCTATATTAAATTCGGAGGCGTGTAAAATCCTGTCCGGATACTGGCACTGCCATTGGGCAAACTCCGCTGGTATGAAGGCACAATCGTCAACACCCATAGCAAGAATGACACAACAACTCCGAAACCCTTCACTGTTTTTTGAAATCAGGCGGAATGGGAATCGACCCGCGCCTTTGTCCCATCGTAATTTCGCGACTTCAAACTGATGATAGACGCGATGTCGCTCAAGTTCAGCAAGCATCCTTTTACAGAAGTCCCAAAAGAGTTGTGTAGAGGGTTGCGAATAGGGCGGGGCTAACTCACTCGTTCGGTTGTGGCGTTCGGCGTATTCAACGATACCGAGTGCATCAGGGGAGATATGATGCACAGCAGGGGAACGGAGAAACACCATGCCTTGGCGTTGCGTTTTACGTCGCCATTGGGTAAGAGGTTGCGGGTGTCGATCGACAATGGCGAGGTGTCTCGCTGCCGTTGGTATTTCGCGCAGGAGTCGAATCGCAATAGATACACCATGTATTCCGCCACCAATGATGGTAATGGGGATGTTACGATGGGCTAAATAGCTGTCGGCTTTCGGCTGTCGGTTCTCGGCGTTAGAAGGGGCATTCATAAGCATCAGACTTATAAGTCGGGGTTACAAACCCCTCCTACAAAGAGGATAGACACTTTAATCGGTGTTTGGTTCTGGGAGATGCACACGCTTGAGTGCGAAGGTTTGTGCGGAGAATGCATCCGTGGCGCGGTAACGGTTGTACCGATACTGGACGACGCCAACTGATGGTGCAACCCAATAAATTGCAGGTGGACTAATTATAAAGATTGATGGATCTTCGCTATCTGCGTAAACGACCTCTTCCTGAACAACATAAGTCGTGTAACTGCCTGCAGGAACGGTAATCGGCACATTCTGCTCCACTACATAGCGGGTGACTGTGACCGGTGAGCCGATGGTCTTTTCAAAAACAGTCCACTGCTTTCCGACTTTCAATGGAAAATCCCATAGGCGACGCGGCGGAAAATGCTTTGCGTGATATACCGGATTCTCTATAGGGAGATAAATGTCGAAAGCGGATTCTATTAACGCTTCTGAGGTCTTGGAAAAATAGGTCGCTAACACCGGAAACGGGAACACGTCGTAAAAATCGGTGTCTATCCGAAAGTAATATGCGTTCGCAGCGAGATGGTCAACAGTGTCAAGGCTGAATTGGTCGGGTTCATCAGTGGTAAGTGCACTGACAGTCATCTGTCGATGCGTTGTGCCACTGATATCGCGCGTGCCTTCAACTCGGAGCGCGAATTCCTGATTGGTATCAACGTTGACATAGGTCCAAGCAGAACCCGTAGCCGTTGGAAAGTCGATGGCGTGGAATCCACTTGTTGTATCGGGTGCGGGAAGCGTGGTTTCACCGTATGGATCTACTAACCCTTCATCGCCGCAACTTATGAGAAACAGTGAAAGGAATATGAAGGGAATGGCTATTAGCCATCGGCTCTCGGCTTTCGACTCTGGGGGCAATGGTTGTGGATTGTGGGTTATCAGTTGTCGCATAAAAAGGTTTTCTGACGTATACCAGGCATCTCTTAACCAATAACTGATAACTGATAACTGATAACTCTTCATCATTTCACCACACAGAATTTACCGGTACTTTGAAAGCCGTTTCCATCGGTTGCGCGGAAAAAGTAGAGTCCGGTACAAACCATTTCGCCGCGTGCGTTCGTGCAATCCCACTGTGAGGCATTGTTTAGCACTTTAATTAAATTTCCCATAGCATCGTAGATTTCAACGGTTAAACCCTTCGGATAAAAGGTTAGGTGTTTACCTTGTCCAGCGTGAAGTGGGTTCGGTGCGACTGTAACATTTTGATTCGTGCGACTCGCGATATAACTAAAGGTTTGCCCCTGCCAAATTCGGGTGCCGGTTACACCAGAAGGAGTCTGCCCACGAATTTTATAGAGATAGATACCTGTCGGTGGAAATCCGTGCGTACGGAGCCTTCCAAGCCATTTCGTTTCGGTCTCCCGCGTCAAAAAGATGCTATATTCGTTTTTATTGGGACCTTCCACGGTTAGCTGTGGTGCGCTTTGTAGGGGCTGCGTGCTTTGCACTTCAACATTCCACTCACCTGTGCCGTGCGGTTGTGTATGGATAAAGAAAGAAGGTGCTCCACTTGCTGTATCTACACGTGGTGAGATGCTGTCCGGGACAATACTCGGTGTGCCCATGAGTCCCATCGCGTCAACAGGCACAACAGCATAATAATAGTGAAGGTTGTTCGGATCAAATAATTCGCTGTTGACATTGATACTTTCAAAGACGGTTGTGTCTTCAAACTGCGTTTGGGTAACATCCAAGCGTCCGACGACAGTTATATCTTCATCAGGGATGCCGTTGTCGTCGCGGTCAGCGGCAGCGAGGACTTCATCAGGACTTTGGAAAGGTTGCGGCACATCTGTCTCGCTCTGTATCATATAGCGTTTTCGGACGATTGCGATTTCCCGTATACCAGTGAGATCCTCAACACGCCATCTCACAAGGGGTCCATTCGAGCCTTGAGAAACCTGTGCGTTTGACAACCGTCCTGTCGGAGGTGCTCCCGCCATATAACTGATAGAGCCACCAAAACTTCCACCCGGAATCACTACGCGTTCAACATCAGGGTGCATATTAATCATAATGAGGGTAATCTCTTGAATATCTCCACCGAAATCCTTGAAAGTCATCTGCGCCTCTTGTGAACGTTGATAGGTGAATGCCTCTTTGATTTCAGTAGTACCATCGCGTTTCCTGACGACGAATTTGGCAGCCCACCCACGTAAACCTGTATTGTTGTGTCGTTGCAGCTCACTCCGAATAGCACTCTGATCTTCAGGAGGAAGACGACGGAGGTCTACTGGTGCGAGATCCGCGCCGTTAATTTTGATTGCGAATTCTGGCATAATCCTTGAAGGACGAAAAACAATATATCGCGCCGAAAAGTGTTCAGGCATTGATTCGGAATCGAAATCGGTGCGAACTGGATAACTGGCGTGAACATCGGTTGGATGAATAGCAACTGGTGGGAAACGGTGTGCGTTCCTATAGCCACGCATTTGGGTTGCCGTATAGGCGCGGGTGTGGGTGAAATAATTCCATACGGTGAACGTCTTGAACGCCTCAGCGAGGGTCGTACCGTTATCAATAAAGACATCGTAAAAATTTCCCATCTCTCGATAACTACCGTCGGTAGTGTTTGCGAAAAACTGTCGGACGATATCATAGCCGAACCGTTCAGTCATATATAATGCCCAGATAACCGATCCGTATTCATGGTCACCGATGCGGCTTTCGAGTGAGATATCTGGGATTTGAAACCAGCGGCGGAGCTGATGGATGTAGTAGTTATAGGAATTGGTTTCGTTGGGTTCATCTGGATCGGGGATAGTATCGCCATCGTCAATTTCTCCGCCGTCGTACGTCATTACTTCTATCCACGTTGCGGAGGCTTCCATAAACCATGTAGGCATATAGGCGTTGTATCCGAACTGGACACCGTGCAGGAATTCGTGGGTGCACGTTGTCTCCAGATAGCGAAGCCCCTCCATTTTTCCGACGTAATCGTAGATGCGAGAGTTAATCATGAAATAGGGGGCGACAGTTAGTGCAGTGGATAAGACGCGCCCTTCAAACCAGTCGGCGGTTGTGATACCAAGTGCGGGGAAAACAAAGATATAGACATCGTATTTATGATCGCCGCCGTTCTGCGCTGCCCAAAAGTCAATGTAGGGGATTTTGAATCCCATTAGGTCAATTTGGACGTGATAAGCGCGTTCCATTGCATCTGCACAACGATCAACGTAATCCGGGACACCATTGCGTGGGTGGAAATCCTCAAGTGGCGGTGCATGCGGTCCAACACGGGTGTAGTGGAGTCTGAAGTGGGGTGTAGTGAAGTGTTCTGACAGCTGGATATCGCCATAGAAACTACCCGGGAGTCCAGGACGCAGGAAAATCGGCTTGAGTTCCTCCCGATATATTGAGGGTAAATTGTGCCAATTTTTAGCGAGTGTGACAAAACTATCGGTTGCACATTCTGTTATTTCGTTTAAGGTATATTTCGGTTTGAAATTTTTAAATTTCCGTACGGTCTGGATTGCGCTTTGGAGTTCAGGGTCTGGCGGTAACGCGTATACAACAGACAAGCATGTTATAAAGAGCGCGATGAGGATAAGTGATAATTTCATTTTTTCGGGTTCAGATTTGTGTTTATTACTTGGTTTACTCCGAATGCGCGAAGTGGGTAGGTTTTCCATCAAGACTGGTGTGGTTGGTTTCCTTCCAATACGCCTCCACGCCTTCTTCGCCCTTCTTAGTCGCCCACGTGTTTAGCTGCTCTCTCTCACCGACATAATCATAAACCGGAACAGCCATCCCACAAGAAGTTTGCACAAGGTCAACGTTAATGTCAAAGATTTGCCGGGCACCCGGCAGTGGCGTGAACAGTGGGAAGAGTATCTGCCATTCAGCATCGTCTTTGTGGATAGCCTTCGCTGTGCCGTAGAGTCGGAGAATCAAGGGATCGTTTTCAAAAGCGGTAAACATAATTGTCATCCGCGGATTTTCTTGAACGTGTGCAGCGGTTTCATTCCCGCTACCTGTTACATTTAACCAAGCAATGCGGTTCTCACCAAGGACGCGCAACGAATCCATGCCTTTGGGAGACAGATTGATTCTTCCATCAGCTGTTGCGGTTGCGACGAAGAAGATTTTTTGGTCCTCGATAAATTGTTGTAATTTTTGAGTAATTTTAGTGTACAACTTTGCCATGGTTTTAGATTTCTCCGTTGTAAAAGCGGTCAGATATGATAGCCATATACCTGACCGCCTGTTCTGTTCAAAAAGCTTAGTGCCCTTTGATTGCTCCCCACGTGACAGCGAGTTTCCCCTCAGGTTTGACATCAAATGCGATTTGGTAATTCTCTTGGACCTCGTTTTTGTCTAATGCGCGATGGTAGACGGCAACATCATCAATTTCGCCCTCAAAATATAAGGGTTTGATAAAGGCGTTGCGGTCGTGTCCGACTGCAACGACAACGTGGCTGCGTGTGTCGCGGCTATTTATCTTTCCATCTGCTTCGGCATCAAGTTCGCCGTTGATATAAAGGAACTTTTTCTCGTCCTCACCAGCAGCGACAAAGGTGACGTGTGTCCATTCACCCGCTTCAACAGGTGTCGTGGTTTTGAAGACCCCGAACCCATCGCCGCCTCTCTGAGTCTGTATTGTGCCGTCCGCTAAGAGTTCCAGCCATGAGTCACCGCCGCCTTGTGGATCATCGTCCCAAATGATGACTTTCGGACCGGCGGGTAGGGCTATGGGGTTAATCCACATTGCGTAGGTAAGATCTTGTCCGGTAGTGGCTGGTCCCATGACGATATAATCTTCTTTGCCGTTGAAACTGAGGGCATCTCCGACAATGCCTTCTACAATTTTGGGGGCACCCTTAATTTCTCCGTCGTTTTCACCGAGGGCATCTTTGGCTAACTTCGCGTCGGTATCAGCCTTGTCGAAAGTCCAGTGCCCTCCCAATCCGTCTTCAATGGATTGCGCGTGCGTCGTCTGTACGTAAGCAGACGCGAAGACAATAAGAGCCGCGCAAGTGAATGTAAGGAATAGCTTGAATTTCATCAATTCACCTCCAAGGTGTTATCACAAACCCACGGTGTGCAATGTATTCCGTCTGATAGGAGCATGCGCTCACTATCCTCATTTGACCCTGCTGTATATTATATATTGTTTCGGGGTGATATGCAAGGGAAAGGTTCGTTGTTGGTTGTCAGTTATCAGCTGTCAGTTTCAGTTGTCGGTGTACAAGACAGTTAATCAAGACTGACCAACGTTGGAAACGGAAAAACGGCGAGGTTAAAAACCTCGCCTACCTATTTTGGAGATCGCTCTTAGAATTCTTTGAGGGATGCCCAAGTGGTTGCTAATTTGTCTGAGGGCTCGACGGGGTGTGGTTCAGCACCTTCAATATCACTGACAAACTCACCTTCATAGACGCGGATATGGTCGAACCAGACATCAATTTTTTGCCCACCCATAATGAGACCAGCGCGCGAAACTACATCATCCGCTGGCATTTTGAAGGTGATAAAGAATTCTTTCCACGCTTCAGACAAATTAATTGTCTGTCTGGCGTATTCATTCCATGGAACACCTTGATGAAGAATACGCATTACAAGAGTTCTCGGCACCTCGCTCTTCGCCCACAGACTGTAGGTATAGGTAGTGCCTTTTTCTAATGTGAAAGGCTGTTGATAAAGTTGGATGTGCCATAGCGCTCCGCCAGCCTTGCTGATTTTGACGTAAGCGACCTTTTTGCCGACGACGGGCTCCGCTTTTTTGCCTTCTGTTTGGAAGAGCGCGGTGGCACTTTCGTGGGTCCAGTGGTGCCACCCTTCAAGATTGAGGTCGAAATCGCCGTTATTGAGGATATTTTCGGGTAGTTTCGCTGTGTATGCAAGCGTTGTAACACCGAACACGCCTATTAACATAAGCAAACAGCAGATATAAATTGGAATTTGGTTAGTTGTGTTCATCTCCACCCTCTCGATCGTGTTCTCCTTCATGTTCTGAATCATGTTCACCACCATGCTCTTCACTACGGCTATGCTCACCCTTCCCTACTTCAGGATGCGCTGTCCATCCATAGATAGAACGTCAAGAGAAATTTTGAGGAGTATTAACAGAAAAGGGCAGGTGCTAAACCTGCCCTGAGGAGGATTCCCGGCAGCGACCTACTTTCCCACGGGGTCGCCCCCGAAGTATCATCAGCGCTGAAGGGCTTAACTACCGTGTTCGGGATGGGAACGGGTGGGCCCCCTCCGCTATAGCCACCGGAAAATCTTTTGCGTGGCTCAGTGTTGCCGTGTTACTGAGCCGGTGCAAGAATATTTGACAATTGTATATGTAAATGAGAGGTCGGTAGAATAAAAGTAAGTTATCAAGCCCTCGGCTTATTAGTACCAGTTAGCTGAACCGCTCGCACGGCGTACACACCTGGCCTATCAACCTTTTTATCTCAAAGGAGCCTTACCAACTTAACGTTGTGGGATATCTTATCTTGAGGACGGTTTCACGCTTAGATGCTTTCAGCGTTTCTCCATTCTGCACATAGCTACCCAGCGGTGCCACTGGCGTGACAACTGGTGCACTAGAGGTACATCCACCCCGGTCTTCTCATACTAGGGGCAGCTTCTCTCAAATATCCTACGCCCATACCAGATAGGGACCGAACTGTCTTACGACGTTCTAAACCCAGCTCGCGTGCCACTTTAATCGGCGGACAGCCGAACCCTTGGGACCTGCTGCAGCCCCAGGATGTGACGAGCCGACATCGAGGTGCCGAACCGCACCGTCGCTGTGAGCGCTCGGGTGCGACTAGCCTGTTATCCCCGGAGTACCTTTTATCCATTGAGTCACGGCCTTTCCACACAGCACCGTAAGATCACTAAGCCCTGCTTTCGCATCTGCTCGACGTGTCCGTCTCGCAGTTAAGCTCCCTTCTGCCTTTACACTCTACGCGCGGTTTCCAATCGCGCTGAGGGAACCTTAGGGTGCCTCCGTTACATTTTAGGAGGCGACCGTCCCAGTCAAACTACCCACCTGACACTGTCCTCGACCCGGATTCACGTGTCGGAGTTAGAATTCCAATGCAACAAGAGTGGTATTTCAAGGTCGACTCCACTGAAGCTGGCGCCCCAGTTTCACAGTCTCCCACCTATCCTACACATGCAACATTAAAACCCAATATCAAGCTATAGTAAAGGTTCACGGGGTCTTTCCGTCTTGGTACGGGTAACCGGCATCTTCACCGGTATTACAATTTCGCCGAGTCTCTCGCCGAGACAGTGCCCATGTCGTTACGCCATTCGTGCAGGTCGGAACTTACCCGACAAGGAATTTCGCTACCTTAGGACCGTTATAGTTACGGCCGCCGTTTACCAGAGCTTCAGTTCGGAGCTTCCGGTTACCCTTCACTCCTCACCTTAACTTTTTGGCACCGGGCAGGCGTCAGTCCCTATACATCATCTTACGATTTAGCAGAGACCTGTGTTTTTAGTAAACAGTCGCATGGGCCATTTCACTGCGGCTTCTTTCAATATCACTATGTACTCGAAGCACCCCTTCTCCCGAAGTTACGGGGTAATTTTGCCGAGTTCCTTAGCGAGAGTTCTCTCGAGCGCCTTAGGATTCTCTCCTCGCCTACCTGTGTCGGTTTGCGGTACGGTCACCACGAGTTGTCCACTCGAGGTTCTTTTCTTGGCAGACAATCGAGACAGTTTGCATCCTTACGGAATCCTGTTCACCCGCAGGAGTGTGTTGCACCGGATTTGCCTGGTGCACTCCGTTGGGCTTAACCCAGCACATCCATCGGCTGGTAGTCCCTAATGTCTGCGTCGCCCCTAGTTTCATACGTGTCATGGTGGTGCAGGAATATTATGCCTGCTTCCCATCGCCTACGCCTTTCGGCCTCGGCTTAGGATCCGACTAACCCTGAGAGGATTTGCCTTGCTCAGGAATCCTTAGGCTTTCGGCGAACAAGCTTCTAACTTGTTTTATCGCTACTCATGCCGGCATAATCACTTCTAATTCGTCCAGAGCGTCTCACGATTCTCCTTCAGTCCTACTATAGAACGCTCCCCTACCACGCCCCTGTTACGGGACATCCATAGCTTCGGTAACACGCTTAGCCCCGGAAATCTTCGGTGCAAAGTCGCTCAACCAGTGAGTTATTACACACTCTTTAAATGGTTGCCACTTCTACGCCAACATCCTGGCTGTCTCAGCAACAAAACATCCTTTACCACTTAGCGCGTATTTAGGGACCTTAGCTGATGGTCTGGGCTGTTTCCCTTTCGTCAATAGAGCTTATCCCCTACTGACTGACTCCCATGCTTAAGACAATGGCATTTGCAGTTTAACTGGAGTTGCTAACCTGGTGGGGCCGCGAGTCCAATTAGAGCTCTACCGCCACTGCCGAACACATAAGGCTAGCCCTAAAGCTATTTCGGGGAGAACCAGCTATCACCAGGTTTGATTAGCCTTTCACTCCGATCCACGGGTCATCCCCCAATTTTTCAGCATTGGTGGGTTCAGGCCTCCACACATTTTTACATGTGCTTCACCTTGCCTATGGATAGATCACCTGGTTTCGGGTCTACTCCATGCAACTCAACGCCCTATTCAGACTCGCTTTCGCTACGACTCCACATCAAAAATGTTTAATCTTGCTACACAGAGTAAGTCACCGGCTCATTATGCAAAAGGCACGCGGTCATGCATGTCACTTGCGTGACTTAGCACTACCACAGCTTGTAAGCTATACGGTTTCAAGGACTTTTCACTTCCCTAATGGGGGAACTTTTCACCACTTCCTTCACAGTACTTCGTTCACTATCGGTCGCCAGGGAGTATTTAGCCTTAGGAGGTGGTCCTCCTGGATTCCTACAGGTTTGCCTATCCCGTAGTACTTGGGGTACTCGTCACGAAGTGCGCCACCGCTTTCGCTCACGGGACTTTTACCCGCTCCGGTTGCTCTTTCCAGAGGCATTAAGCTAGCGGCACGGTCACTTCCGGCGTGGCTGAACCCACACCCAACGAACCCCGCAACCCCCGATATACAACGCGTTCAGGCTTGAACATATACCGGGTTTAGGCTGTTCCCTTTTCGCTCGCCGCTACTGGGGGAATCGAGGTTTTCTTTCTTTTCCTCAGGGTACTGAGATGTTTCACTTCTCCTGGTTATCCCTCGTGTAAACACGAGTAGCAGGGATTAACCTGCTCGGTTGCCCGATTCGGGAATCTCCGGATCAAAGCCTATTAAGCGGCTCCCCGAAGCTTATCGCAGCCTGTCACGCCCTTCGTCGTCTCCTGGCACCAAGGCATCCACCGTAAGCTCTTAGTAGCTTGATAAGGTGATATTATTATTCTACCGATTTACCCTCTATATACAATTGTCAAAGAACAATGCCTATTTACTTATAGGCGATGGAGATGAGCGGAGTTGAACCGCTGACCTACTGCGTGCAAAGCAGTCGCTCTCCCAACTGAGCTACACCCCCACTGTGGCATGTTGTTAAGTATACCACAATCACAATACAAATGTCAAATTTATTTTCAAAAAATCGACCAAGGAGGATTCGCACCTCGCCTTCGGTTTTCTCAAACCGATGCTCCTACTTTTTGAGCGATTGGTCCACAAGAGCGTATTAAGTATACTCTAAAAATTTGTGAATGTCAAATTTATTTTTCAGAAACTTTCCAAAAAAGTAGATTTTGCTGAATTGCCACTCACACGATAGAGATTAAGTATACCATAAAGCTACAGAAATGTCAAATTTATTTTCCAACAGGCGCGTAATATACCATTAAACACGATTTTTGTCAAATCAAATTCGGTTTTATGGCACAGAGTTTAATGATAACACAATATTTTATGAAAGTCAAATTTATTATTGTTGTTGGTCGTTAGCCGTCAGCACGCAGTTGGTGGATCTGGACGGTTAGTTAGGAATAACCTAATGTGGACCCAAAAGATCGGCGCGGTTCCCAACCGCGCCTACCTATTTTAAATCGTGCTTAATTTCCACCGAGTGGTGTCTCTTGAGTAGTATCGTTGCGGCTGCCGAGCCAGAGTTTGATGGCGGGGCTGCTGGCAATGCGCCGCTGACCAACGGACGCGTTAATAATGACGGTGTAGGGGAGGGTTTGTCGTGTACCGACGAAAGGATTGCGCCTCAACTGATTGGCACTGACGCCAGTGGTAATAATATTCGGTATAAGGGTCAAAGTAGCTTCGTTTTGATTTTTGCGGAGGACGGTGGTCCGCCGTTGGAGGCGCACACCGAGAGGTAGACCGACAGCAGTAAGGTTCAGGTTTTGCCGATTACCGGGCTGTCGAGTAACTTTAACAGTGATGTCAACGGGTCCATCCGGCGTCACTACGACTTCCAACGGTTCCGCAGAAACTTCAGAATTTTTACCCTCGCCAAGCCCTGTAGATAGAATAAGAGGAGCCGTCTCTGTCACACTAACAACGACGTTTTTGCGCTGAACGGTCTGATCGTTGTTTTGGATGCGATATATCTCAACTGGTGTCGCGGTGCGATAATATTTGTTCCCTGCAGCAGTTGTGACAGAACCGACGACCTGCACGACACGATGTGTAAGTTCGGCGTCGGGTGCAGCGGTTAGCGTTATGTAACCCTGTGTAATGCCCGTGCTGGAGAGGATCGCACCTTCACTCGCAGTGATACCGGATGGCAAGTTTTCAACAGAGAGTCGTATTGGCTCTGTAAATCCGACGCGACGTTGCAGTGTCACTTCCAACAAGACAGTTCCACCGCGTCCGACATTCGGATTATCGGGTGTGACAGAGATAGCAAAATCAGGCGTTGTTGGACGGACATCTAAATGGTAAACGTATCCCGCACCGCCGTTGCCAGCGATGTCCTCAATACGGACAGCATATACACCGGGTTCATTAAAACTGTAGTCAATGATAGCGTTACGTCTGCCGCCGATGCCAGCATTATTTGCTAACACTTGACCGCTTGCGTCAAGCAGCGTAAGAGACGGACTCAGCGGTGAATTCAGAAGTTCAGCAGAAGCAGCGAGTGAATAGCCCCCTATATCAGCGAAAAATCCCCACGGTCCGTATCCATTTGTTACTTTCACCAGAATCTTGTTCCTACCCTTAGAGACTGGTAACTGTATGACATCATCGCCACGGCGAAGTGGACGGTGGACATACTTGCTATAGACAAGCTGATCGTTCACCCATATTTTGATAGTATCGTCAGAGCCGAGTGACAAGAGATAGTTCTGGTCTCGGTCAGATTCAAGATAGGTTAAGGCATAGCCGGTGACATCGTCCTCAGGAACGTTTGAGAAGACGTTCTCACCTCTACGATTGGTTTTATACCATCCAATTTTTCGTCCGTCCTTACCGATGTATTCTTTATCAAGATCTATCTCGGTTTCAGGCGGATAAACGGTATCAAATCCGGTTTCGTTGATGTTATCAAAGGGGAAAATCACCCACCACGGACCGAGGCTTGTGCCTTCAGAAATGGTGAAGCGGTAGTAATCTATTTCACCTGGTTCTGAGATACGCCCACTGATTGCGCCGGGGGTTGTGATATGCTGCGAGTACTCAAGTTGGCGAGCAATGAGTTCTGCTAACCGTTGTGCTTCTTGTGCAAAAAAAGTGATGATCCGATCGCGTTCGGTCTGTGTAATGTCTGCGTTATCTTTATTCGCCATGCGTGTAATTGTCCGTTCCCATTCTTCAGCAGATAGGGCACGATTGCTGGGTGAACGGAGTTCATGGCATGTACTACATTTGGTTTCAAACAGGATCTCAGATTCGGTGGATCGCGATGCCGCCTCTTGGACAAACGGCTCGTCGGGCGTGGGATGGAATTTGATATCCTCTTCAACGGCTTGTGGGTACGCGTTGATGATGAATGGAAAAATGCCGTATGGGGTGCGAATCTGTTTGAGTCCGGGTTGTTCATTCATCGCCAATTCGACCTGCCATTCGGTTTGAGGGAGATTTTCGCCACCAATAACGCATTGGATAACGTTGGGTTCCGGCGGAGTAGGTGGTCCATAGAATGTTTCAACGCTTTCTTCAGGACGAGATTCTCCATTGGGCAGCGCACCGCTGGCAGGGAAAAGATAGGTATTGTACGGCAGAACGCCGCCTGTTAAACGGTAGACAGAATCGGGATTGCCGCGATGCAACAGATCCCGGATGCGTAGTAGATACGGACCATCAGCAGGAAGCGTCACATCAAGCAGTGGATCAAGACTGTAGAACCCGTTGCTGCGTGCAAGTTCGACCCCTTTCGCATCGAAAACGGAAATTGTGGGGTTGAAGAATTGTTGACTGATGTTATTGAGGCGATACGCCTTGACACTAAATACACATCGTTGCCCTTCGGTTCCATGAAAGACGTAATAGTCTTCGTCGCCACCGGGATTAACGACGCCGTTAACGAGGCTTGGCAATGCTATAGTGGTAGCAGACTCAGGGATGTTATTCGATTCGGTTTCGATTACATTCGGGGTATGGTTTACTTCAAAGGGCCAAGCGGTAGAGGTACCGTGCTTACCGACAACTCGGACCTCACGAAGCCCAATCGGTGCGTCAGGTGCGATAGATAACTCGGCGGTTAATCCGGCATTGGCTCTCGCTGCCGATATAAGGTAAGCGACAATCTGGGTCTGCGCCTCAGATGTGATTTCTGCGCCTTTCTCTGTAATCATCCGCTGAACGGTGGCTTGCCACTGCGCTGGTGTCATCGATCGGTTATTTGGAGATCGGAGTTCGTGGCACTGCCCACAATTCACCTCAAACACGGGCTTATGGGTGTTGTCGACCTCGCCACCAGCTGGGTGTAGCTGCGCTGTAATTCCAGGATCCCCTTCAATGATGAGGGTATGCGCGCCTTCTAAGTCAGAACCTTGGATAGCAATTTCGACAGTTGTTCCGAGTTGTCCACCCGCTGGAAATAATGAATTGAGCCGCGGAATGCCTCGCGCAAATGTGGGTATACTGATCGAAAGAAAAAACAGTGTAGAAATCAGTACGCAGTAGAGATATGTATTTCGCTTTCGTGATACCACTTGGGAAAACCTCTGTTATTTCTTAGAATTCGTGGGTTAAGGTGCGCTTACGGAGATTCCAGATTCGTAGTTTGCCGTCACGTCCGCCAGCAGCAACGAATTCGCCGTCTGGGCTAAACTGTACGGCATAAACAGCATCGGTTGATTCATCAAACGTTCTATAACGGTTGCCGGAGCGGAGATTCCAGATAATCACGGAAGTATCCGCACTCCCAGAGGCTATCACAGCCATCCTAATGTTTTCACGTCTGGATATCATTCCGCAATCAACACTATAAATCGTACCTTGATGCCCGTTGTATTCCCGCTCAAGTGCCCCAGCCATATTCAGTGTATCTTGCCCTCCACCATCTCCGGCAGGGGCAACACGCCAAGTACGGACGGTATTATCAGCAGAACCTGAGACTATCACGCCTTCTTCAACTGAATATGCGAGGCTATAGACGGCATCATCGTTGGCATCAAAGTTTACTATGACATTGAAAGTGTCTGGATGCCATACCTTTATGGTTTTATCTTCACTGCCTGTGACAAAGTAAGTGCCGTCGGGGTGATAGAGGGTGCAGAGAACTCTCCCAACATGTTGGGTAAGCCATCGCGTTTGCTTATCTATTGGAGCCGTGGAATTATCAAGCAGGGTTAAATCAATCACAGCACTATATTCATCCATACTCGCAGTAAGCAACGTAGTGTTGCTTGGGCTGAGTGCAATGGATTCGATGGTATCGCCGTGAATCTCGAAACTGTTTATTAGTTCCTCAGAATCGACATCCCAAATTCGGATTTCGCCGCTTTGTGCAGCAATGCCACCGCCTGCATAGAGTCTTAAGGATGTTGCTTGCTGATTTCGGGTATCGGAAGCACCTTGCGATGAAAACCTCAGACTCCGTACCTCACCAGCGTGCGGTTCATAAGTGTGGATGAGGCGTTGCGTCTCCAAGTCCCAGAGTTCTATCCACTGATATTTTCCGACAGCGAGCGTTTTGCCGTCGGGACTAAATTCAATGGACCAGATTGGGGAAAGTCTCTCCTCAGTAACGGGTGGGAACTCTGATTCAACGGCAAAGATGAGAGGTGTTGCGAAGATAATGTAGGACGCAACTAACAACACTCCTACATTGGAAAGTCTTTTACCCATGCGTTTAACCCCCATGAGTAGCAATCGGCTATCGGCGGCAGCAGTCAGCAAAAAGACTGGTTGGGGTTAGAAGTTAGTCTATCTACCACACACCGAAAGCCGACTACTGAAAGCCGACAGCTATTCATTCTAATTACGCGAGGACGCCGCGAATTGGTTTACCACCACGTGAGAGGACAATGCGAACACCATCAGGGGATTCAAGATGTTCATTGTAGTCAATACCAAGTGCCTGATAGAGCGTTGCCGACAAGTCTTCTGGGCGGACCGGGGTTTCAGCAGGTTCCATACCGAGCGGATCCGAAGCACCGACGACCTGTCCACCTTGGACACCTCCTCCGGCTAACATAATCGAAAAGACGCGGGAGTGATGGTCGCGGCCACCATTTCGATTGATGACGGGAGTTCTGCCAAATTCACCCATGACGAGGACGAGGGTTGTATCCAACAATCCACGTTCGCTGAGGTCAGCGATTAAAGTAGCCATGGTCTGATCGAAACCGTTGAGTTTCCCTGGCAGTGAAGAGAAGATGTTATTGTGATTGTCCCATCCACCATTGGTAACAGTGACGAAGTTAACACCCGCCTCAACGAGCCTTCTTGCAAGAAGGCAGCTTTGCCCGAAGGTGTTGCGCTGATAAGCATCTCGAGTTTTGTTTGTCTCATTGCCGAGATCGAATGCTGCGCGCGCATCAGTGGAACTCATGAGGTTATAAGCGGAGGTATAAAATTTATCCACCGCTTCTGCAGCTGGGTTGCCTGTCTCATACCTTTTGAAGGCGGCATCAACGGCTTGTCTCAAGGAACGCCGGCGTTCGACGCGTTCAAAGGATACCTCTTTCGGTGGTTGTAGGTCGCGTACCTTAAAGTTCCTGCTGGCTGGATTTCCACCGGGCGAGAAAGGTGCGAGCGACGCTCCCAAGAAGCCACCGCCACCGTAAGCAACAGGCGCAGGAACAGCGATATATGGCGGCAAGGCACTCCGTTGTTCTTTGAGTTTGGAAACAACAGCACCATATCCTGGCACAGCAAAACCGGGTAAGGGTTGATAACCTGTCATCATATAGTGCGTGCCGCGTTCATGGGCGGCTTCTGGTGAGGTCATCGACCGGATGATGCAGAGTTTATCGGTTTGTTGTGCGAGTTTGGGGAGATGCTCACTAACCTGTATGCCGTTGACATTTGTTGGTATCGGTTTGAAAAGCCCGCGAATTTCTTCAGGGGCATTGGGCTTGAGATCCCACATATCGAGGTGGCTGGGACCGCCGCCTAACCACACGAGAATAACAGATGTAGCGGTTTCTTTTGCCCGAAACGGTGCTGCGGCTTCTGCTTTGAGTCTGAATAGATCTGTGAGACTCAAACCGAATAGACCGAGTGCTCCGGCCTTTAGAAAGTCGCGCCGGTAAAATCCTTCACAATCAGTGTGTACGCATCTGTTTTCTGCCATGATTTCTCTCCTTATGCGACGCGTCAAAGTGTCTATATTGCTAAGCCTATCTCATAGACACAATTTCGTTGGTTAAGGACAGTGGACCAAGAACTCTAACGATAGATGTTGGGTTTTATTTCGTTCAACCCAATCTACAGTCACTGTGGATTTTTTCTTAGCAGATTACGTTCACGTAGCAGTGGATCAAGTTCGCGCAGGTCGTCTTTGAACTCTTTTGATCCATCTTTGCGCCTTCGCGATATTGGTATCAAAAGGTTCTTTCATCTCAAAATACTCTGTATGTCCAGCGTAGATTTGGTGCCAGTCAACAATACAAGGCATCCGGTTTTGGGTGAGCGTGCGCATGAGGAACGATCGGACTTTTGCCCGGGTATCTTGAGGAGCATTGTCAATAGCGTGCTCAATCTGTTGATCGGTGATAACGCGTTCCACTTGCCCGTGCTCTTGAAGTGCGTAGTAGAGCCCACTTTGCATATCAATGTTATGGTATTCAAGATCCTGACTTTTAATCCAAGGGTCATCCCAATCGAGTTTTTCTTCCTGAATAAAGGTTTCAAGGAGCCATTTCTTGGCGGCCCAATCGACCCGCGTGATGACGTTTTGCCAATCACCCTCAAGATCGTCGAGGATGGATTCCCACGCAGAGAGCACCCATTCAGCTTCCTCATCACGTTCAGCGATAAAAGACTGAACGAAATAGAGATACTCTCGCTGTAAATCAACGGCAGAAATTGTTTTTCCAGATTTCAGCTCAATCCGCCATGTGAAGGTATTATCGCGTGAGATATGTCGAATCGCGTATACCGGATCGGCAAGTTCAAAAGCCGGTAGTGGTAGCTTCTCACCATGTCTCTCATAAAACATTTCGATTGCAGAGAGAAGGAGGGAAGTAGTACCGACTTTGAGTGCGGTCGCATACTCGGACATATTGGAATCACCAACGAGTAGATGCAGCCGCCGATACTTGGTATAGTCGCTGAGTGGTTCGTCTCTGGTATTGATAATGGCTCGACTGAACTGAATCCATTCATAAATTTCAGTGACGATATGGTCCGCGCGTTGTGAAATTTGATAGTATTGTTGGTCGCCGAATTCGTCCTGAAAGTCTGCGAACTCAATCATCTCATCGTAAGCACCGACTCTGCCAGCACCGGCGTAAATCTGCCGAGTGACGAAAAAGGGCATAAGCGTCGGAATGACGACCCGATAAAATGGCACCTCTCGACTCACCTGGAAGTTCTCATGACAACCAAAAGTGGCACCCGTAAAATGATCAATATTGTTTTTGAAGAAGGCAGTCGGCAATCCTGTATCGGAGAGGATGTTGTTGATAACACATTCAATAGCCTTATCATAAGCAACAAGGTCAAACAGACCTGCACATTCGGGCGTAGCGTACTCCAGATGCCCCATATCAATATAGAGGCGACCGCCATTGAAGAGGAATCCACCATTACCGGGGGGCTCGCCCCAGTCACGGTAATGGATGTCGCGGAGACCGAGTTCCAGTGCGTCAAAGACATAGTCTCGGACTCGTGCGGCGACACCCTCAGAGGTCCCTCGCATCTGTTCGGTACGTGTCATGCATCCAAATTCAGTTTCGATTCCAAAAATGCGTTTGTTCATGAGTGGTTGCCAAGACGCTCACTGCGTTCGTTTTCAGTTTTTAGTTAATAGCGGCTATGGAAGAGCGGTTTCAATTTCCTGAATATCCAGAAGTCGGAATTTACCGGTTCCGCGTTGCGTCGTTTCTAAGACCCCTGCTTCGATCTCGCCATCTTCTCTTGCGGTATTAATGATTTCGTGCATCTGTTCGGTATCTATTGCGCCATCTTCCGATTCTGTATCTTCAGGTTCCCGCAAACTTAATTCTTTGCCGATTGCCCACGCCTCTAAACCCAATCGAAGTGCCTCAGTTAAATCTCTATCCACATCCGCAGATGCGGTAGTGAGATAGTTTTGCATTCCCGTTTCGATTGCTTCAGTTCCACCGATAACGGAGAATGCTGCATCAGTTCGGACATTGCCATCGTAGTTTATACCGGTAAACCTGTTCTGTTCCGAAGTCCTGCCGAGTTCGGCGAGCAACATTTTGATGATGTAGGCTTCACCCACAATGGATTCAAAAGCTTGTTTGAATGTATGTGCTAAAACAAAGTTGGTTAATCGATGTAAATTTACATCTTCGGTGGCGTTTTGAAAACCTTGAACGCTGGCAGTATCAGTAACAAGCATCCGGAGACGTTCAATATCGGCGGGATGCCCGATTGCGGAAAGGGCAATTCGGTCATGCACCTCAAAAATTTTGCGCTGCCCTCTGCCGATAGTAAGTAGCACCATTCCTGCGTTATAGGTAAGTCCTACGACGGGGCTACCGACCCGAAGTTGGTCTTCAATGTAATCTCGGCGATCTTGAATCGCTTCTATCCAGCGATAAGGTTCATCTCGCATTTCTTAGGTATGTGCCTCACTATGATTGGTTATTAGTGTCAGTTTTCGATTTTTAGTTAGTAAAATATTTCGAGGATTTTAAGATTCTCTTTAACCCATGCCTACTAAACACCAATAATTCGCTAAGCGTCGGGATTCAGAGATTCCTTCTATAGCCGTTGTATGTTTTAGACAGCCTCCGCCTCTGGCTGTGCAGCGGCGTAACATTCGTTTAAATTTTCATCGGAGAGGGTTTCGACCCCACCGCGTGTTACAGTCTTGATGGTTGGAAAGATTTGCGCCCGTGCATTGTAACCGCTTGTTGCAGCATCATATTCACTTGCGGTATCCAAAAGGCGCAAGATCGTTATGGTTGCTTGCCGCTCATCCATCTCCTCCAAGGGGGCATCGCCGAACCGAGAAAGGTAACGTAACACACCACGAATCCAGATGGAACCGGAGCCAGTCGTGGCGAAGTTGACGTTTTCAAAATGTGCACCGAGCGCGTCATAGAAGAAAATCTTGCCGCCGTTCTCTTCCTCAGGAGCATCCTGATCGTAGAGGGCGAAAATTGGAATAACACCGCCAATGCCTTGGAGTGCCATTGCCAAGTTGTCACGAATGAGCCGCGATAGCATCCGAAGTTTACCTTCGAGACTCAACTCTTGGAGTTGGCTGCGGCGAAAGTACTGGAAGGAATGTTCAAGTATCCTCGCGATCTCATAAGCAATTGCCGGTGAGCCTGAAATGGCAAGCACAGAATGCTTATCAATCTGTAAAACTTTCTCTGCGCGATCGTAGATGACAGAAGTGCCAGCAGTAGCACGTCGGTCACCAGCAATCATGACGCCATCTCGATAACGAACAGCAATAACGGTAGTACTATGTGCGATTTCCACATCAGCATGCTGTGATGTTTCGGCTGGCAAACCTATTTGCAGAGGGTAGTTTGCATCCTGCAAAAGACTGAGAAAATCACCTTTGTGATTTATTACGTTTTTAATTGACATTTTCTTAATGGTTTTCAGCTTTCAACATGGGTTACTGTCTCCCTCCCGAGTAACAGGAGGGACCCACCTTTCAGCGTCGGTGTGTCCCGTAAAATCTGCGTGCTTGCCTCAAGAGACTGCTGACTGCCGACCACCATTTTATTCTCCGGTTCTTTGACGATAGCGTCGGGACTGATCTTTGTCAACCCTCCGCATCCGTTTGAGGAGTTCTTGCGTATCGGGTCTACTGACTTTCTGGCGTTTCGGTCCATCGCTATTACCATCACCATCGCCAGGACCGATTGGCTTTGTGTCTCTCTGCTTGCGTTCAAGCTGCGCAATGAGTTTAGTTGCCATTTTCTCTCTCCTTTTTAGTAGTTGTCAGTTGTCAGTCACAAGAAGTCATTGACGGACTGTAAAACCGCCAGTCTACCTATTTTAACTGATAACCAACGACAAACGACAAAAAATATTTTCTATAAACGCAATTTTTTGATAAGCGTTCCAACGTCTGGTGATTCATCGAGCACCTTGTTATACTGCTCCGCGACTTCAGCATCGGCGAGTGCATTGAGATTGATTTCGCGAGTACGTCCATTGACGTTGAAGGTAATGCTATCCCATTGGATGGCTTTTATAAAGGCACTGAACCGATCAACAGCACGTCCCCGGAAATACGCACGTGTGCCAGAAGGCGGATTATGAAGTGCTGCCTCAATTTGCTCGTCTGTGACAATACGCCGCATCGGGATGCTGTAGTAAAGCCCCTCGTCGGGATTAATATTATGGTATTCTAAATCCAAACTCCGAAGCCATGCGTCATCCCAAGCGATATCTTCTTCCTCCGCAAAGGTCTGTAGTAACCATTTCTTCGCTACCCAATCGAGCCGATCAAGGAGTGCCATCGGATCTCTCTCAAGCTCGTTGAGGGTATCCTCCCATTCCGCAAGTACCCAATCGACTTCAAGTCCTACACAATCTCCGAGATGCTTCTGTGCGAGGGCGAGGTATTCGCGCTGATGGTCAATAGCGGATAACGTTTTACCGTCTGCTGTCATTACCATCCAACGATAGGTCTGATCGTGTGATACAGTTTTGATCGTATCAATTGGATTTGCGAGCGTTAGGCTTTCGGGAATCTTATCCTGTTCAATCAATGTAATGACGAGTGCGGTCGTGCCGACTTTGAGTGCCGTTGCGTACTCCGACATATTTGCGTCGCCAGCGATGCCGTGCAGTCTACGATATTTCGATGGGTCGGCATGTGGTTCGTCTCGCGTATTGACGATAGGACGGTTGTGCATCGTATCAACGCTGGCTTCCACGTGAAAGAAATCTGATCGCTGAGAGAGCTGGTAGTGTCCTGCTGTTGCGAGTCCTGCTTCTGTTTCAATACCGAGCTTTCCTGCGCCTGCAAAAATCTGGCGAGTGATAAAGAAAGGCATGATGCCCTGTTTGAGTTTTTCAAAGGGAACTGCCCGCGCCATGAGGTAGTTATCGTGACAACCGTAACTATGCCCGTGCAAATCGGTATTATTTTTATACAAAAGCACACGCTTTCCAAGTCGTTCACTGCGTGTTTCAGCACAGCGCTGTAGGATACGTTCGCCGGCTTTATCGTGTGCGACGAGTTCAAACAGACTGCTGCATTCGGGAGTGGAATACTCCGGATGCGCATGGTCGTTATAGAGACGTGCGCCGTTCACGAGGATGTGATCGCTCTTGATTTCAGCAAAAGAGAGTCGATTTTTTGCGTTGCGGTCGCGGTCGCGTGCCTCCTCTTCTTTCTCATCAGGATGGTTAGAGAGCGAATCCGCCCGAAAGCCGCGTTCATCTCGAAACGGGTCTTCCCCACGGTAGTCCCAGACGGGTCGAAAATCTTCTTGGCGGTAACTTTTTATCAACTCAATCGACTGCTTGACAGCATCAATATTCGCCTCATTTTCGAGTGTTATACCGTATTCAGTTTCAATTCCAAAAAGTCTTTCCATTTATGGATTGTCAGCTATCGGTTCTCAGTAATCAGTAAGAAGACCGCTTTTCTTTCCGAAATCCAAAAACTGACAACTTCTCCTAAATTACGCGGGATCCTGAAGTTTTACGCCGCTCTTGCGTCTCAGCTTTGATAGGCGTAACCTTGACGACATTGGCGGGGTCGTAATCAAGGAGTTTGAGCCAATCTTCCGTAGCCTCTGTTGGTGGGAAGATTTCGCTTTCGCGATACTCGGCGGCGAGTGCGCCTAAGAGGTCTGCGCGTGAGATACCGCTCTCCTTCTCCGGGTTCTGAATTGCCCGCTTGAGCGCGGTTTCCTTGGCACGCTGTACGATCGACTCAATAATTGCGCCACTACAGAGATGACCACGATAGAGAATATCACGTCTGCCGCTTCGGAGTGAGACTTCAAGGAATCGATTCTCTTCGCTCTCACGGAACATTTCATCAACTATCTGTGCAATTAGGTCTTCAACAGCCTTCTCAGCCGGAATCAGCTCGAGTGGTGTATCTGTCGAATTCTCATCGTCTACAGACGCAACTTCGCTACTAAGGAGTGCTTCTGAGTCAATCGGCAGTTCTGGTGTGAGATAGATACGGAAAATATCCTTCGCAGCGTCCGCATCTGGACGGGTTACCTTAATTTTTCTATCAATACGTCCTGGGCGTAAAATGGCAGGATCAATTAGATCTGGACGGTTTGTGGCGAGGATAATAACAACATCCTGCAAAGATTCGATGCCGTCCATCTCTGCACAGAACATTGGGACGAGCGTATTGGAAATGCTATGGGATCTGAGGGCGCGCCGCGTGCCTAAAATGGATTCCGCCTCATCTATAAAGACGAACGCTAATTTACCATCTTCCTTTTTCTCTCGGGCGATCTGAAAAATCTCTCTGACTTTCCGTTCGGACTCGCCGAGCCACATGTTGAGGATTTCAGGACCTTTGATATGGAGGAAACAGCCTTCAATATCTTCGCCACTCTCTTTTCGAAGCCGTTGTGTCAAGTTATACGCAGTTGCCTTACCAATTAGTGTCTTTCCACATCCTGGGGGACCGTGGAGTAGAAATCCCTTTGGCGCATTATACTGGAACCGTTCAAAGAGCCGTGGGTGCAGGATTGGGAGTTCAATTGTGTCCTTAATCCTTTGGATAGTTTCGTCAAGTCCGCCTACCTTCGACCACGGGATATTGGGGACAGCCTCAAGTGCATAAGCATCCGTTTCTTGAGCGGCAAGATGTTCAAGGGCAACTTTGAAGTTGGAGTCAATCCGAACTTCATCACCAGGTTTCAGTTTTGCATCAGCGAGGTCGGTGGAACGTTCAAGGATAACCGATTGTGCGTTGGGTTCTTGACCGATACGAAGCCGTCCATCCGGCATAACATCAGCTATTTTTGCAATGGGCCCGGCATCGTTGTATCCGAGTTCGCCAACGACGACATACGCTTCGTTTAGCAGAACGCTGAACCCTTTTTTCAGTGCCTTGGGGTCCAGTTTTGTGTCAAGGTTGGCGTAGTATTCGGAGCCGCCGACGATGACACGCGCGATGTCTTCCTTGGGTAATCCAAGCAGTGTACCGATACGATTCGCAGGCGAGGTGAGCTTTTCGATCTGTGCCTCCATTTCTGCATGAATACGGAGGGCTTCCTGTTGAATTGCATGGATTCTTTCCCGAAATTCACCTTCATCGCTGATGATAGAACGTCGAAGCTCAAGGAGCCACCGGCGACGGCGATCATCAACAGGCGTCTCGGTGATGATGTGGTGAATCAGCTGCAGTGTGTAACCGGAACTCGCCTCATTCTCCTCAAGAGTAAGTTCATCTTCGATTTCGTCGTCATGTTCAGTAAATAGGTCATTCATGTCAGGGCTTGCACCGGGATCTCTACGGTTCTTCTTATCGTACATTTTGAACGTCTCCTCAGACAGCAACGGATGACTTTACGATAGAGTTTACCACATTCCTCGCAATTTTGCGAATATTTATTTAGCGTCCGCCTAAATTCGGGAATTCCGTGATGATTTGCTATAGTTTAGCATAAATTGCAACACTAATGCAAGGAAAAACGCAAATTCGTCAGGCAGTTAGCAGTCAGTTATTGGTTGCCAGTGGCAGTTACCAGCTATCGGTGGGCGAAGAGGGAAAAGGGAATGATCTTTATCTATACGAAAGGCAACGGGCAATGAATTACCCTACTACAAACAGCAAGAGGGCTTGAATTGAAAGACTGACAAGGCTAAGATCGCGCCTACCGGTTTTAGGGAAATAGTCGCGAGTGGGAGATTGTTTCTATCAGCAAGCGATAGATTAATTTGACTTCCAATGGTCTGTGTGTTAGGATAGTGGAAGACAATAGCAGGAGGTGCAATACATGACACTGACATCTATGTTTGAGCAGTCAATTCAGCAGCACGGTAGTAAACCGGCATTGGCGCATAAACCGAAAAGTGGCACTTATCAGGATATTTCTTATGCCAAACTCGGTGAATCTGTGGATGCTTTCAGTAAAGGGTTAAATGCTTTAGGTGTACAAAAAAACGATCGGGTCGCAATTCTATCCGAGAACCGTCCAGAATGGGCGATTACCGATTTTGGTAGCCTCAAAGCGGGTGCGGTAACCGTCCCAATGTTTTCAACGCTGACTGCAGCACAGGTTAGTTATATTCTAAACGACTCTGGAGCAAAAATCATCTGTGCCTCTACGGAAGCGCAATTGAAGAAAGTGCTTTCTATTCGAGATGATGTGCCAACCCTTGAACATATCATCCTCTTTGATGCAATTGAAGGCGAAATCCCAGAAGGGGTTATCCAATTTGAGGACGTTTGTGGGAACACCGAAGAGGCAGCGTCTGGCGAAAATTCTGACACAAGTGAAGATAATATCGCGACGATCATTTATACGTCCGGCACAACTGGCAACCCGAAGGGTGTCATGCTAACGCATGCGAATTTCATCTCAAACTTACAAGCGTGTAAATCGCTTATTGATGTAGGTGAAACGGATGTGTTGTTATCATTCCTTCCATTATCACACGTGTTTGAGCGACTCGGTGGACACTATGTCCCTCTATTTTCCGGGGCAAAGGTGGCATACGCGGAGAGTACGTTCACGGTTGCGCGAAACATGCAGGAAGTTTCTCCGACGGTAATGCTGAGCGTGCCGCGTCTGTATGAAACGATGCACGATAGAGTGCTCAGTGCTGTTCAGGCGGGTTCACCGCTGAAACAGAAGATTTTCCACTGGGGCGTTTCCGTGGGTTCAGCAGCGAGTTCAGCAATTCAACAAGGCAAAAATCCGTCTGCGCTTTTGCAATTGAAACAGAGTATTGCGGATAAACTTGTCTTCGCGAAGTTGAAGGCAGCGACAGGTGGTAGACTACGGTTTTTCGTTTCAGGGGGCGCTGCGTTGCCGCAATCTATTGCTGAATTCTTCCATGCGGCGGGTATCCTGATCCTGGAAGGCTACGGTTTAACGGAGACATCACCTGTAATTAGCATGAACCATCCGGCGAAATGGAAGTTTGGGACCGTTGGCGTGCCCGTTCCGGGTGTGGAGGTGCAGATCGCCGAAGATGGTGAGATTTTGACCCGTGGTCCGCACGTCATGAAAGGCTATTTTAACAACGAAGCCGAAACAGCAGCGGTTATTGATGCCGATGGATGGTTTTACACTGGTGACATTGGCTTGATTGACGAAGATGGATTCGTTAAAATCACTGACAGGAAAAAGAATATTATCGTGCTTTCAAACGGTAAGAATGTGGCACCGCAGCCGATAGAGAGCGAATTGGTGCAAAGTCCTTTTATTACTCAGATTTTGCTCATAGGCAACGAACGCAAAAACCTCGCGGCACTGGTTGTTCCTAATTTTGATGCTCTCAAAGCGTGGGCAGAAGAGAACGGTATTGAGACGACGGAATCCACGGCACTGCTTCAGGCAAGCGAGATCCAACAACTCATTCAACGTGAAATTCGGAGTCGTTTGACGGATTTCGCCGATTTTGAACAGGTGCGACGGTTCGCGCTTCTTGAAAAGGAATTCTCGCAGGAAGCCGATGAGATGACACCGACTCTGAAATTGAAGCGAAACGTTATTATCGAAAAGTATGGGAACACGATAGAGCAGTTGTATCCAGAGGACGCGTAATGCAACGCATATTATAATCGGGCTTACAACGTCCTCTCAAGATTTATGAGATAACCTGTATTTAGCAAACAACATGGAAATTAACGCGGGGACATCACTACGAGTCCACCTTTGATTATCTCAATGGTTACCGGCGTTTCGCACATCGGTTCGCCGTCAGCGTAAAGGAGTAGTGGTGTCTCCGTTTTTATTGTTAAAGCGCGAGTCTGGTGTATAGATACGGCTGGATGCGAAACATGTCCACCCCAAAAAAGCGTTACCAAGAGCCGAAGCACCGTCAACGCGGAGACCGGACGGATGACGCAGACATCGAAAAGCCCGTCGTCGATACGGGCATTCGGTACAATCTTAAATCCGCCACCGTAGCGATTTGTAATACCGGTAGCGGCAAGGAGAAGTTCTCCCTCGTAAGTGCCGAACTCGCCTTCGAGGTGGACAACGGGTGGTTCGTAGTAGAACAAGGTTTCCACGGCAGCGTAAGCGTAGGATGCTGTGCCTGCAAACAGCGGTGTTCCCTTCGCGGCGCGGCGGCTTACCTCGGTATCGTATCCACAAGTGGCAATTGTGGTGAAATAGTGTCCCATCTCCTTCTCAGAGGATTCGGGGTGAGAAGCCTCTCCCATCTGTGTCTGATAGCAACGTCCTAAATCTACGTGGATAGCGACACCTGATAAAAGGGTTTTGATCGCTGCTTCTGGTTTCAGCGGTACGCCGATAGCGGCGGCAAAATCGTTGCCACGACCACAGGGCAGGAGCCCTAAAATTACCTCTGGAATGGTTGCTATGCCGTTCACTACCTCGTGAAGCGTTCCATCGCCACCACAAGCAATCACGAATCGAATGCCGTCGGAGGCGGCCTCGTGTGCTAAACGCTTTGCGTCGCCAGACGCTGAAGTGAATACTAACTGCCCTTGATGTCCGGATTCAGTTAGCGCGGCGTGCGCTTGCTCAGCAACGTCTTTCGCCCTACCTTTACCAGATATTGGATTTGCGATGACGATGAAATTGGTCATTTGAATGGTTGTCAGTATTCAGTTGTCAGTTGTCGGTTTATTACGCATTCTGATATTCTTCTGTAAAGCAGGTAACATTTTTTTTACGCGAATAGTCGCCAGTCTTCGGCTATCGGCTGTCAGTTAAGAGATAGGTCAGTTAAGTCGAAAATCTTTTAACCGATAACCGACAACCGACAACTGATAACCAATAACTATTTAATCACAGCGATTTTTCCTATTTTTTTCAGTGTATCGAATTCAAGGACGTAAATATAGATGCCGCTTGAGACATCTGCGGTGTTGTTGCTTGTAAGCCACCACTCTTTGCGATTGCGATCCTGCTCGGTTACGTTTAACGTTTCAAGCAACTCACCTCTCGCGTCATAGAGTTGGATGCGGGTACCGATGGGTAGTCTATCGAAAGTAATTGCACCTTTGTCAACGCTGTTAGGTCGCACTGGATTTGGATAGACGCGGACCTGTTTCAGGTCTGACACGGCTGCCTCCACAACGCCGAGCGGGATTTCAAGGGGACGTGTTGAGGCACGAATAGGATTGTCATCAATATCCGTTACGTTAGAAACAGTAATCTCATACGGTTCTTCTTTCGCAGTTAGGGGTTGCCCGAAGTGTGAGATGAGACTTTCGGCATCAAACACTAAGAGTGCCCGCGTGCCCATTCGGTCCCTGATGGCAGACACGGGTGTTACCCCATCAATCCGTTTCGCTATTCGCAGGACGTACCGGTTTTCATCTCCGACTATAAGATCCATTCGCCGGTCAAATGTAACAATCACCCAGATATTCCCTTGTAAGGGTTCGCTGGACGCGTCAATCTGAGATTCAGCCTGTAGGAAGGACATGCCTTCTTCAGGACGATGATAGACAGCACGAACTAACTGGGGTGGCTCCCGAGGTGTCGCAGCAACGGCATCGGTGCGCGGTGTTTCGGTATCATCTTCAACTTTTGCTGTGACGGTATACCAATAGGTGTTATCTTTTGTCACACGTCGGTCGATGTATCTTGGGACTGTGAGGTCTTCGGCTACTTTTTTAAATGTGTTATCCGGCGGTGCTTCCTCTTTCTCACCCTGAGCGCGGTAAACAGTGAAACGAAGAGTTTGCTGAGGCTGCTCCCCGTCGGTTGCGTCATCCTGTTGTGAATCCCACGTAACATGCACCGCTTTTTGTGTCAATGGTTTGGCTTCAACGTTCCAAGGCTTGAATGTATCAATGGAATCGGGATCTATTGCGAAGATGGATTCAAAGCGATAAATTCCGTCCTCAAGATTGACATAAAATTCGTCAAAGCCGTTCTGATTGAGTTCTGAGGTTAGGAGCGCGGGGGTCTCCTCCATCTTTCGGTGCCACAACGGTCGCAGCGTTGTGCCGTCCCACTTCATGACATAGATATTCGGATATGCAGCAACAACGAGTTCATTGTAACCGTCGTGATCCAAATCCGCGATTGCGAGACTGTTCCCATTTAATCGGTGTGGTGCGACTGCGACAATGGCATCACGTGTTTCGCTCGATAGCAAGGTATAGCCACTCAATGTGTGTGTAAAAACGAAGAATTTCCAGATACGCGGTCCTGATGTGGGAAGATCTGGTAGCGAAAGGAGTCCACCGACCACAAACTCAGGTTTGCCATCTCCGGTGAGATCACCGGAAGTAAACTGGGTGATGTCTTTGAGCGGAAGCTGGGTTTGCCATTCCAAGCGGAAAGTGTTGCCAATGGAAGTAGATTCATAAAGAAAAAGCTCACCTTCACTATCGCCTGCTACCAGTTCCGTGCTTCCATCAGCATCAAAATCAGCAATAGCAAAGGTGTGTGCGAAGACATTAGAACCGGGGGATTCGTTAACCAAGACTGCTTTTTCAACATGGGTATTTGTAGCGGTTTCGTATTCATAAACGAGGAGTCGGTCATTGCTATTATCTGCGCCGATAATCTCCTTCTGTCCATCACCATCTAAGTCAGCGATTGCGCCGCTGGAGAGAAAGGGTGATTCCCAGATAATTTGGCTTGGGTATCCGCGCTCCTCCGGTGTGCTCTCAATGAGGAAGGTTCGCTCATCGTCAGTGGCGAGGACTTCCAGCAGAGAGTCGCCATCCGTGTCATCCACTGTCCATGGGATAAACTTTTCCAGATTAGAAAGTCCATCTAAACTCTCAATCGTGTGTGCTAACTCATAACTGCCTGTCGGAAGGCGTTCATAGATTACAAGAATAGCAGCCTGCAGTTCAGCGTTGGTTTTCGCCCCTGAGACGAGAGGACTACCAACGATTTCCAATAGACCGTCCGTATCGAAGTCTGAAGTGATACTTGCCACATGAAGCGGCGGGATGTCGAGAAATTTCTCAATGAATCCACTCGGCGAGACATATCCACCGACGACATCAACGACATAAAAAGCACCCTTATTGTCCTCCCTTGCTTTGAGAAACGTGGTATTCTCTGCTTCAACAAAAAATTGGTACACGCCAGTCTCCAAACCTAAGGAGAGGACATGCTCAACCCCAAGGTCAGTCGTCCTAACAGGAGCGAAAGGAGCGAGGCTGCCTTTGCGACGGTAATAGAGCGTATTCTGAGTAATATCATCCGTTGCCCACGTGAAAACCGTAAGTCCACGTTCCCCATAAAGTGTTTCCGTTGCAGTGAGGGAAGTAATAACCGGTGGTGTGCGGTCTACGCTCAACACAACTTGGTCGTGTGTCTCTTGTCCATCTTTAGATGTTGCCGTCAGCCGGACAGTGTAAATCCCTTCAGGAACGGTTGTCGTATCCCAAACAGCTAAAGTCTCACCTATTTTCTGCGCGGCGGAAGGTTCAGTAAAAGGCGTAAACTCGGTAGGAACGGTAGATTGACCATAGCTGAGATGCCACGAATCGAACTTATAGCCGCCTGCGGTACCAATGACGGTAATTGCATCTGCACCGCCGCTATTGGTTTCAGGTGCGAGAATTCGCGCCTGTAATGCACCACTGGCGAGGAGTGCGCGTTCGGCGTTGACAGTGCCTGCGCCGACGAATCTTTCGTCTAATTCATCACTATCCTCTTGATAGACTGGGTCGGCGGTGCTAACGAGTATGTTTCGCACCTCTTCGTGCGTCAGTCCGGGTCGCTTAGAAAGTATCAGTGCTGCAACGCCAGCGACGTGTGGAGAAGCCATGGAAGTCCCTGTGAGGAGTCGATATTGGTTGTTAATCTGTGTGCTGAGAATCACATTGCCTGGGGCACCAATATCTATAGAAGCACCAAAATTGGATTGGTAGAACCGCTGTTGATTCTGCTCGGTAGATGCGACAGCGATGACTTTGCGATAGGCAGCCGGGAAAATAGCTTTAGGTTTCTGGGAGTTGCCAGCGGCAGCGACCAATACCACACCCCGTGCATAGGCATAATCAACAGCGTCCTGAATAACGAAAGAACGGTGTTCGCCGCCCCAACTCATGTTGATGACGCTTGCGCCGTTGTCGGCAGCATAGACGATGGCGGCAGCGGAATCGTCATCTTGCAGTCGTGAACTTCCACCGAGCGACAGCCCAGCGCGTATTGCCATAAGCGGGCATTCCCAAGCAACACCAGCAATGCCAATGCCGTTATCGGGTAGCGCGCCAGCAATCCCAGCAACGTGGGTGCCGTGTCCCCTCTCATCAATCGGCTCGTTATCGCCTTCAATATAATCGCCTTCTGCCTGTAGGTTGGGAGCATCCGTAAAATCCCAGCCGTAGATGTCATCAACATAGCCGTTGCCGTCGTCGTCCAGTCCATTCTCGGGGACCTCACGCGAGTTTATCCACGCTTTCGGTGCCAAATCGTCGTGCTTGTAATCAATACCGGAATCAATAATAGCGATAACGACCTCCCGATTCCCTTTTTCAATTGCCCACGCCTCTGGCAATTTCATTAGTGGGAGACTCCATTGCTCTGGATATTTCGGATCGTTCGGGAGAATTGGATCTGCCAAGGTTGGGCGGAGGTAGTTATACTCGACAGCCTCAATGAAAGGACTCTGTTCATAGGTAGTTTTAAGTGCTTCAAGCGGGGCATCAAGGGCGAAACGCAACAGATAGATGCGTTTCAAGTTTGGATTGCGCGAGGGGGAAGCAAGATAAGGAAACAGTGGATGCAGTGATTCGACGTTATGTTTTGCGTGCAGTGCAGTAATTGGTGCTTTTGCGTGTAACCGCTCAAAATCTGCCGCTGCCTCCGGTGTTAGACGGATTAATAATTCCCCCGGTGTGATCTGAATCGGGGTTACAAACCGCTCCGGTAAAGGTGGGTTCTCTGGATCGGATTCGGTGCGGACTGCGCTTAAAAGCAGGACGCCTATAAATAAGATTTTAAAGTACTTCATAATGGCTGTTGGCGTGTTAGCAGTCGGCAGTTAGTTGTTTGTCTGAATGCCCGTCGTATGAATCAACGCTGGATTTAGTCTGGGAATAGACTAAATTTTGCCCACACGCGGCAAAATTTGTCTTTGCTTTACATTTCCATTCCTTGTATTACATTTGCGCGTGTGGCACTCGACAGGCTCTACGCCGGAAATCTCGGACTCTCGCAGATTTAGCAGATTTCGCGGATTTCTTATTTTAGAACGCCCTGCACTTTTAAACAGAAGAGCCTGCCATCAGCGCGGGGCTGATGACGAGGCTCTGGTTATATTTATCCAATAGTAAGGCTATTCAAAGGGCTGAAGTTGCCCATCTTTCACAATATGTACAACCCGTTCTTCAACCCGATCATACATCGCCTCTCCATTGGAGTCGAAAGAGAAATTGCCTAAAATTGTCGGGAGATCCATCGTCTGCGCGAGTGCGTCCCGGATCCCCATTGCATCCATGGATTCTGCATGGGCAATAGCATTGGCGAGAATGTGGAGGGTCGCATATGCCTGCGCCGCCCACGGCAACGGTTCAATACCATGTTCCGCCTGATACTTCTGGACGAAGGCTTTGTTCCCCGGTGCGTCAGATCCAGCAGACCACCCAGAAACAGTTATCGCACCCTCAGCAGCATCGCCTGCTGCGTGAACCTCTATTCTAGTCAAATCTGGAACAATAAAGTGAACGGAGTCGGGAATACCGATCGCGCGTGCCTGAACGATAATTTCCGTCATTTGTTTTGACAAAGCAGCAATAAAGAGTACGTCAGGTTGCGGATCCAAGTTCATTATATTGGTTAGCTGCTCAGTGTATTTATCACCGTCGGCTTGCATGAAGGTTTCCTGTGTCAGAACTTCGACACCACCCGCCTTAAGTGCGTCCACTATTACTTTGTTGCTACTCGTGGAGTAGGTATCCCCGGCATCGTATATCGTTGCGACTTTTGTATAGCCGAGTTTCGCCTGAGTCGTCTTCAAACCAACCGGATTCAGTATATCTACGGCAAGACCAGCACGGAAAATGTAATCCCCAAGACTGCTTAAACCGGCAGCGGAGGAGATCGGGCTAAAAGCGATGACCCCATTCTCTTGCGCAATCGGAAAAGCCTGTTCGAGATGTGTCGAGATACCAATCCCAACGATGGCAGGTACGCCTTTATCAACTAATGCCTGAACGGCTGCAACCCCGCCTTCTACGGTGCCCTTAGCGTCCACAGTGACGAACGTGATGTTCGCACCACTGTGCATATTAATCTCTTTTCTTGCTAACTCAAGACCACGTTGCATTGGAAGTCCATAGGGTTCAGCATTGTCCCCTGTCAGAGCTACAGCAACACCGATAGCAATCCCCTCAGGCATCATCGTAGGCATTTCCTCAGTAGGCGTTTCCCCACCAGATATTATTGAAGTGGCTCTGTCGCAACTGGAAAGTCCGATAGCCAAAGCAGCAATCGCTAATATAAATGTGATTGTTGTGATTCTTCTAATGTTCATGTTAAAACTCCTCTATTTTTAAAACTAAGTTCTTACCTAAATAGAACAACTTATTTAATTCACTCCAAGTCAGTTTAAATCAATCATTATAAATCTATAATAATTGACTCTATATTAGACATCAAGATACTCGGATTATACGTTATTTCCATCTTAAAGACAAATTAAAGCCATAGTAAAGAATATCAATTTACGCGAAAAACACAACTCACTTAAGTTGTCGTCTTACATCAAATCCACCTGAACTTGGAAGAACTAATCACCCTACGACTTTAAGATAAGCGGAAATCCCTAATTTTCAGACAAAATGACATCTGAACATCTATAATCCTTTATGCGGCAGTCTGAGTTATTTTTAAATGAAACACTCAGACAGTGTCCATTAATAACAACGCCATCACCCTTAATTCAGATTCGTTATTGTCAGGAAAAGCGTCTTTTGTATAAAGCCAATTAATACTTCAAAAAACGCTTTGGAGTTAAGTCCACCAACCCAATCAGTGTGAAAAACTTACCTGCTGCTTATTGTTTCATAATTGAAAGTTCCTGTCAACTAAAATTGGGTGTTAGTCAATGGATGCCCGAACAAGTTCGGGCATCCGGATGTAAATTAACGGGCGTACTCGACCAAATGCGACGTGCATTCAGACAGTGAACGAAACCCAACTTTCTTTCTGACCGCCGACAGCTGACAGCTAAGTAAAATCCGCGAAAATCCGCTAAATCCGCGAAAATCAGCGATTTGCGGCGTAAAGACCCGCCAAGTGCCCGCAAGTGCCACACGCGCACTTGACGTTGATTTACGCGCACTCGGCGTTGATTCATGCGATGTGCATTCAGACAAATGAACCTACATCTTCACTCTTATCCTGAAAATCTTCAAAATCCTGCAAATCCTGATTCAGACCATAATCCTGCCAATCCTAAAAATCTCGCAAATCCTAATTCAGACAGACAACAGCACTTTCAGCAATTACAACAGCACTTTGAGTGTCACTTACAGCACTTTGACTGACACTTTCAACAGCACTATGACTGACACTGTGCGGTGCACTTTCACCAAAAATTCGGCAATCCCATTCACAAAATTTCACAGTACCCTTCACAGAAACTTTTCCATAAACCCCCAAAAACCCAGTCGCCACGTGTGTTTATGACACTATCTTGAAATTATATTTTTTCGCATTTACTGTGAAAAACTGTGAAATTAATGCGTATAGAGTCGTCTGTAATTACCACACAAATCCATTAACGGATAACTGACAACGGATAACTGACAACTATTTTACTGTGAGACGAGTTGGCCTTACAAATCTTCCTTTATCGAACTCACGTTAAATTATTGGAAAATTGAATGACCTTGGCGGTTATTCGTTCAATCCAACCTCTGTAGTAAATTGACGCTTATAGGTTAAAATACATCCAAGACCCTTGCAGTTTTTTCATCAACAATTGCCACTGCGATATTTCCTTGACTGTGGTTAGAGAAATGGACCGTCCACACGAATCCTTGAAAGATTGGATAGGCGTGGACTCCTCCGTGATCTGCTAAAGCGGTTTTGACTCGCTCATCCGATTTTGCTATATGGAGGATTACAGCTGCTTTTTGTTGAGAAGAAGCAATCTGAATCGTAAGGTTATATAATATCCGCCTGCCTTTGTCTGCCTCTGGCGGTAATGCCTTTGGGTTTTGCTGTGCAAGGGTACGGAGGTGTAAGGCGTGTTGACGATATGCGTCTCGGTGTCTCTCATAGTTCTTGAGTCCGTAAGCGACTGGAATTTGTTCATACTGCGCGGCGCACATTGCTGCTGCATCGGCTTCAAGGTGTAATGCCTTCGTATAGTCTCCGTCCTGTTCAGCTAACTCGCGTTGTTTTCTGAAAAAGGTCGGATAGATACCAAATTCGTAAAACCGATTCGGGTAGTGTGGAAGCCATGCTGCGATAAACTTCTCAATATTCTCACGTTCAGCTTCCAGCATTGAGAAGGTATCGAGGTTACAAACCCCTTCCGCAAACTTCTGCCAAGCTGCTTCAGCGTGTGTGCGATGAGACTCATATTGCTCCTGAATCTCCTGTGCCTCTTTCTCTGCTCGCGCTGCCCACTTCTTATGTCCATGTCGGATATAGTAGTTGTGTGCAATCTGGTTCATCGGGACAGAGATGCGTTTAAGGCATTCCGCGGCGGCTTCGTGCCAGAGTGCCAGCCTCCCAAAGTCACCGGACTGCGTATAGCGTTTGATGAAGAGGTCAGCAGTGGCTGCACCTTGACGAATTGCCATAGATGGCTGCACAGTTAGCAAGAAAATCGGAAGAAGCAATAAGGTACGAATCACAGAGTGCTCTCCTCGTCTGTCTGGATGCCTTATTTAGTGGACGGCAGAATGGAGTCTGCTTACTACTGTAGCATAAAGCGGACAGCTCCAGAGAAAACTTCATCAGGTGCAAGCACAATCACGCCTGCGGGGATACCCCTCGCCTCTAAATTGATGGCATCCGTCGGACAGGTATAAGGTTCAAAACAGATAGCATCTCTTCCGGGTGGTGTATAGACGACAAGCTCTCTGAATTTCGCGTCTGATTCCATGATCATGATGTGTCCAGTGTCTCGGTTTTCAATGAGACAGCGACTGACGCCGTCAACGAGTTGTACATCGGTAAAGACGTGGTCGAGTTTCAGTTTTGCGAATGGTTGCCCGTTGCGTAGATCAAGCATGCCAGTGGCATCATTTATTTTACCGGTTGGCACGAGTACATCGTCTAACTCCCAATACTTAGCGGCAGGAACGATAATCAGTGCCTCTGATGCGTCCGCTGTTCCTGTCAAGTTAGTGCTAAAATAGGGGTGGATACCGAAGCCTGTCGGCATATTTCGGTCACCCGTATTTTTGATGGAAATCCCCATCGTCAACACAGCATCTTTGAGGGTATAGGAGATCTCAATTATAAAAGGGAACGGATACTGGCGGATGACCTCGGGGAAATCTTGGGAATTGAGAGAACATACCAGTGTTGCCCCGTTTTCATCAGCGGCGTGCTTATCAATCTGATAGGGTAGATTTAGCAATAAGCCGTGGATTGTTGTTGGGGATTCAGGTGCTTTATCAAACTGATAGGTTTCTCCTTCAAATTGCCATCTACCGTTCCGAATCCGGTTAGGAAAAGGGAACAAAATCGGATTGCCGTAAGCAGTTGGACGTTCCTCTAATGTAGCAAGATCCGGTGGTGGGTCAATCAGGTTAATCCACGTCTCTCCATCCACTACTTTGAAGACGTAGCAGTTATTTCCAAGTGCTGGCAGAATCTCAGCAACGGCTTTTCCATCCTGTTGGATGGTGTAAACTTGGTATTTTGATCCACCGGCATCAACTGTCTCCTCTGCTACTGAATACGTTGTCTGCGCCATTGTTTCCTCTCTATCTGCGTTTGTGAATAGCGTTGAAAGTAAGAAAAGCACACAAGTTACTCCTATACGGATTATGTGCCTCCAAGCCCCTCCAGATTGACGGAATAAAAAAATGTTAGCCATTTTCCTCCCCTCACATTACACTTCGGCGCACCAGTGAATGCCACGACGCAGTACTTCTCGGAAGCTTGGATTAGAAAAGGTGACATCGTCGTGTCCGCTCTGGAGACAGAAGATGCGTGAGCTGCCGTATTCACGCGCCCAGCCAAGAACCTTCATACTGTTCGGATGATCAACTGTTAGCAGGATAGAACTATCATCGCCAGCGGATACCATTGTATAGGTTTCGTCGCCCATCTCCCAATCGGTAAGCCCCTGCGTAATTGGGTGACTGGCATCAGCGATCTGTACTTGCAGTGTTTGCCGTGGATAGTATCCGAAATCTCGATCATGGATCCCACACATTTCGGAATAAGCATCCCATTCTGGAAAGGCGAGGATGGCGTGATGCAAAATGACCATCCCCTGTCCGCGTTCGGTTATACCGAGGATCGCACGGGCTTGCGCATCCGTTGGATAGGGACGGTGGAAGTTATAAAAGACCACTGTGTCGTAGTCCTTCTGGTTTGGGTCCTCTACGAAGTCATCCAGATCTTCTCGGACGAACTGTATACCTTCCATACTTTCAAAAACTGCATCAAACTGTTTTTCCTGAAATCCGTGTTCTCCGGTTACGACTGCAATCCTCATAACCTTTTCTCCTTTCAAAGTTTATAGTTACTTGGAAGATTAAAGACAGAAATTCTTAATATCGCATCCACTGCCATAATTGACCCAAAGTGGGGCGTTTACCGTACATCAGAATGCCAACCCGATAGATTTTCCCACTAATAAGCATGACAAGCAATACAGTGGCACACACCAGTAAGATATTCAGTAGAATTTCCCACAAAGGTGGCATCAGCACGTTGATGCGCATGAACATAAGTATCGGCGAGAAAAACGGAATATGTGAGAGCAGAACACTGAGTGTCGAATCTGGGACTCTAAATAATTGAAACATCATTATAAATGGAATGATGATGAGCATTGTGAGCGGTGCTCCTGTCTGCTGCGCCTCTTCCTCACTTCCACAAATTGCACCGACAACTGCGTACAATGTTGAATACATAAAGAAACCGATAACAAAATAGATGAAGAAATAGGTAAGCACCTCGGGACCACTTATTTTGATAATTGCAATTATTTGGATAAGTCGCATCGGCAGGCTATCAATGCCAAAAATGCTGAGCAGCGGCTCTATGTTCATAACCAATAATACACCAAATATCACCCAGATAGCAAACATTGTCAAACAGACAGAGCAGACTCCCACGAGTTTGCCGAGTAGCAGTTGATGTGGTTTTATTGATGAAACGATTACCTCAACAATTCGGGTTGTTTTTTCTTCAAGGACGCTCCGCATGATAGAGTTCGCATAGATGATGACGAACATGTATAGCACAAAAACGAGGATGTACCCAAGTCCAATCCGTGCTCCTGTTTCCAAGGAACTTTCAACTTCAGTGCCGCCGTCTTTTCCTTTACTACTCTTAACAGCGTAAGCACTGAATCTAACGGAACGCATGAGCTGACTGACTTCGCGCCGAGAATAACCGCTCTCTGCAAACCGCTTGTCGCGAACGATGTCTGAAATCATGCGGCGAAGTGCTCTTTGTATATCAAAATTCGTTGCTGTTCTCGCATAGAAGCGGACCTCTCCGTTTGCGAAGACATCTTTCGGAATTTCAAGATAAGCGTAGAGGACTTTTGTGTTGACGCGTTCTCGGAGTGCGGTTTTTGCTTCCTCCGTAGTAACAGTTTCTTTACGCAGCTGATAGACGAGTTCACCCTTATGTTGAAAGGTCGGATGCTCAGTGATAGCCGCTTGCATCTGTTCAAAGATTTCACCCGTCTCATCAATGACTGCGAGTTTTCTCATTTCTTCGGTTTTGTCCTCCATGATTGCGAGAAAACTGGATAATAATATCATCCCGCACATCAATACTGGCATAAGAAACAAAGAAACAATAAATCCTTTAGATTTAACACGCGTCATGTACTCACGTTTGATGACGGCGACAATTTTATTCGGCATCCTGCACCGTCCCCCCGTGTGCTTCAACGCTTTGAACGAAAATCTCATGTAACGTTGGTTCCATCAATTCAAACCGTGTCACATCAACACCTTTTTCAACGAGTTCTCGAAGAAACGGACGATAGTCCTCTGAGGTTTTCAATTTGATCTCAGCATATTGCCCGAAATCGTTGATTCCTTGAACCCAAGCGGAATCGCGAATTGGTTCAAGACTCCCTGCATACTCAATCTCAACGGAATCCTTGCCGAAGGCACGTTTCACAGTGCGAAGTTCGCCTTCAAGCAATACCTTGCCTCGATGAATGAGACAGATTTGATCACATAGTTTTTCCACCTGTTCCATCACATGGGTTGAAAAGATGATTGTGCTGCCCTCATCACGCAATTCAAGCATCAAATCTTTGAGAAGGGTCATGTTAATGGGATCAAGCCCCGAAAAGGGTTCATCAAGGATAATTAACTCAGGCTTGTGGATAACTGTTGTAATGAACTGAATTTTCTGTGCCATCCCCTTAGAAAGTTCATCAATCCGCTTGTTCTCCCACTCTGACAGTTGCATTTTCTCCAACCATCGCTCAATTTCCCCGAGTGCCTGCTGCTTGCGCAATCCCTTCAATTCGGCAATAAAAAGGATAACATCCCGCACTTTCATTTTTCGGTATAAACCGCGTTCCTCTGGCAGATACCCAATCTGATTCAAAAAATCTCGGATAAGGCGATTACCGCTGAAGGTAATGGTACCAGCATCGGGCGCGATAATGTCCATTATCATACGAAGCGTTGTCGTCTTTCCGGCACCGTTAGGACCCAAAAGTCCGTATACGCTCCCCTTTTCAATAGCAAAGGAGATATCGGATACAGCTGTGAAATCGCCGAACTTTTTATGGACATTTTCGAGTTGAAGGAGGTACATTGTATTCACTCCGAAATTTCATGAAAATATTGGGTTTTACTGACGTTCCACCCAACCTACAAAAGAGTTCAGAAGCATTATTGCCGATTTAATCAATAACCGCCTGATAGGTTAGAACACGAAATTGGGCATGGAATGGGGAGTCTCCGATCAATTGTGTCATCAGAACACCGATCAACTCCTCCACTGGATCAATCCAAAATGTGGTGCTTGCGAGACCACCCCAACTGTATGTACCTACGGAACCGGGACCGTGCGTATCAGCGACATCGGTGACAACAGCGAAGCCAAGTCCAAAACCGCATCCTGTTCTCTCAAGGGGCTGCCAATCGTCAGAGATATGATTCATCCTGATGAGTTCAACGGTTTTTCTTCCAAGCAACCGCACACCATCAAGTTCTCCATCATTGAGCAACATCTGGCAGAAACGGAGATAATCGGAGGCGGTCGATTGCAGTCCAGCACCACCGGAGTGGAAAAAGCTTAGAGGTCCGCTTGAAACAGGTGCGTTTTCAATTACCTGAATACTACCATCCTCGGAGGGTTCATACAATGTCGCATATCGGTCAGCCTTCTCTTCTGGCACCGAGAAAGCGGTGTCGTTCATACCTAACGGACTAAAAATACGGGTTTTTAAGAACTCCTCAAATGGCATTCCAGATACAACTTCCACAAGGTACCCAAGGACATCAGTAGACATGCCATAATTCCACGCAGCACCAGGGTGGCAGTAGAGTGGGATCTTGCCGAGTTCCTGCGCCATGTATGCGAGATCTCCACGGTAGTAACCCGCGTCTCTATACCGCTGATTGATAGGGTGCTCCCCATCCCCTCCATAGATGAGACCAGAAGTGTGTGTGAGTAGATGCTTCACCGTCATTTCGCGTTCTGCATCAATAATATCCTCCCCACCTTCAGTATAGACCTGCATGTCTTTGAAAGCGGGAATCAATTCAGAGACGGGTGTGCCTAGTTGAAAATGACCTTCCTCATATAGCATCATGACAGCGATGCTGGTAATCGGCTTTGTCATTGAATAAATGCGGAAGATGGTGTCAAATCCTATCGGTTTGGCAGAGGCGACATCTTGTGTGCCAAATTTCTCAAAATGGACGAGCCTACCTTCGCGCGCTATCATCGTCAGTGCCCCAGGAATTTTTCCATCATCAACCCAGCGTTGCATAACTGGAGTAATACGTGCTAAACGCGAAGTTGACATATCTACATCTTCAGGCACTGCTCGCGGTAATCCTTCATACAATGTCATTAAAATCTCCTATCGAATAGTTATCAGTTATCAGTCGTAAGACAAGTATCAGTTGTCAGCAAGAAAGTGTCAGGCACGTAACAGGATGGAGAACAGTTAACCCCTAATCAATAATCGCCTGATAGGTTAAAGCCCGGAATTGTGCATGGAACGGACAATCGGCATTAACTAATTGTGTCATCAGAACGGCGATTAACTCTTCTACAGGATCAATCCAAAACGTTGTGCTTGCCATGCCACCCCAACTGCAAGTACCGACCGATCCGAGCGTGTGCGTGTCAGCAACATCCGTTATAACCGAGAATCCGAGTCCGAAACCGGTTCCTGTTCTCCCGAGTGCTAACCAATCCGATGGAACATGGCTCATCTTAATGAGTTCAGCAGTTTTTCTGCCAAGCAACCGCACACCATCAAGTTCACCATCGTTGAGAACCATTTGGCAGAAACGGAGATAATCAGCGGCTGTTGATTGGAGTCCACCACCACCAGAGTGGAAGAAACTCAGGGGTCCAGTTGCAGCATGGACCTTCTCAATTTGCTTAAGACCACTACCCTTCACGTAGTCATATATCTTTGAATATCGGTCAGCATCTTTAACCCGTACTGAAAAACCGGTGTCGTTCATACCTAACGGATTAAAGATACGAGTTTTCAAAAACGTCTCAAATGGCATACCCGATACAATTTGCACAAGGTAGCCGAGTATATCGGTAGACATACCGTACTTCCATGCGTCACCAGGTTGGTGAAGGAGCGGAATATTCCCAAGCTTTTCTATCATGTTTGTGAGGTCTCGGCCATAGAGATCTGCATCTTCATACTGCTGATCAATCGGGTGATCCTCCCTATCGCTCTCATAGATAAGTCCAGACGTATGCGTGAGTAGATGCTTTATTGTCACCTCGCGCTCCGCATCAACAATAGCACTGCCATCTTTAGTGTAAACCTTCATGTCTTTGAAATATGGAACAAATTCAGAAACGGGTGTACTGAGCTGAAAATGTCCCTCCTCATAGAGCATCATTACCGCGACGCTGGTAATTGGTTTCGTCATTGAATAAAGGCGGAAGATGGCGTCAAATCTTATCGGTTTGGCAGCAGCGATGTCCTGCATGCCACATTTCTCAAAATGAACGAGCTTGCCTTCACGCGCTATCATCGTCAATGCACACGGGATTTTTCCATTGTCAACATAGCCTTGCATGAGTGGGGTAATACGCTTCAACCGCGAGGTTGACATGCCCACATCTTCAGGCACTGCTCGCGGTAATCCTCCATATATTGCCATTAAAATCTCCTGTGGAATAGTTAACAGTACTTAACTGTCAATTATCAGCACTCAGCTGTCAGAGGGCGCGGTTAGGAATGCATATCGCATGAATCAACGCCGAGTGCGCGTGTGGCACTCAGCGGGGCTTTACGCCGCAAAACCTTGCCTACCGGAGTAAAGGTCCTGTTACTCGGTTAGTGCCTGATAGGTTAGGGCTTTAAATTGATCGTGGAAAGGATAAGGGTTATCGCCAATCTGGGTCATGAGCAAACCGATCAATTCCTTTTCGGGATCGATCCAGAAGATGGTAGAGGCGGCACCGCCCCAACTGAAACTCCCGATTGACTCCGGTGTGTCTTTCGATTCCTTATTATCGGCATCCGATGATTTTTTATCATTTACGATAGAAAAACCGAGTCCAAACCAACCATCGTGATGGGGATAGCGCATCAGTTCAACCGTTTCCTTCTTTAATATGCAGACACCATTAAGTTCACCACCGTTGAGCAACATCTGAGAAAACCGCATATAGTCTGGAGCAGTTGAGACGAGTCCACCACCGCCCCCCGGAAAGAAACGGATCTCATCGTTCTCAAGGGGTGGATCCTTTTTAATACGCTCCAGCCCGTCTTCTTTGTCAAGTTGATACAGTGCAGCAAACCTATCCAACTTCTCTAAAGGCACTGAAAATGCGGTATCTACCATACCAAGCGGTCCAAGCAGTCGCTCTTGAAGAAATTCTTCAAACGGCATTTCAGAAACTACTTCCACAAGATAGCCAAGGACATCAGTAGAGACGCCGTAGGTCCATCTTTCACCAGGTTCGTGAACGAGTGGAATGTCGCTGAGTGTTTTCGCCATACCAGCCAAGGTCGCGTTGGGTTCAGACATTTTCAATTCCTTATAGCGTTCATCAACACGTTTATCGCCCCAACCGTAAGCGAATCCGGCAGTATGCATGAGAAGGTGCTTGATCGTTATCTCTTTCTTCGCATCCAAAATTTCAGTTTGGTCTTCGTTATAGACCTTCATGTTCTTAAATTCAGGGATGAAATCGGACACGGGTGTATCGAGTTGAAAATGTCCGCCCTCATACAGCATCATCACCGCTACACTGGTAATCGGTTTCGTCATCGAATAGATACGAAATATTGTGTCCGCTTTGATGGGTTTCTTATTTTCAACATCCCGCATGCCGATAGCTTCAAAATGGACGATTTTTCCGTGTCTCGCCACGACTGTTAGGGTCCCCGGTAGATGTCCGTCATCGACATAACCCTGCATCACAGGACGAATGCGTTCAAGGCGTTCGGCAGAAACACCAACCTCCTCTGGCACTACCATTGGAAGTCCCTGTCCGAACGCAAAGATAGTAACACAGAAAAATAATATACAGATATAAATAAATCTTTTCAACCTATTGCCCTTTTCTACTTATGGTGCAAGTTTAAGGTATCCCCAACGTGTTGCGAGTTTGCCACCGGGTTCAACGTTGAGAATTTGCGCTAAACCGACATCCATCGCTTCTTGGATTTCCGCTTCGGTTCGTGCGATATTGGAGATGCGTATCTCTTCGATGATGCCCTTCAACCCGTTTGCGTTATTAAGGTTTGGGACGCCGAGTGTAATGGGATCAGCACTCTGAAACGTTTGCCCATTGGGTGCTTCGACTTCCAATTCACCATCAACGTAGGCTCGCCCCATCTTGCCATCGTAGGTAAAGGCGAGATGATGCCACTTATCGTCGGTGATATCAGTCGTGCCATCTATACTGAAGGCGCATCCACCGGCTGCACCGATCTCCGAATGCAGAACGCTATCACTTGCATGAACCCAGATACCATAGTTTCGATTGTTACACCCTGCCTGCTGTTTGCAGACGATGCCTTGCCATTTGCCTGTGGGTTCTTCCACCTTGACCCAAGCTTCAATACTGAGTTCTTCTAACTCCAGTTTTTCGGTAGAGTCCACGACGACGTAACCGCCGGCATCGCCAGGGAATTCTAAACCTGTTCCAAATTTCCCTTTGACCCATTTAGGGCTTCCCTCGAATTTCCCATCGTGCCCGTTGCCAGAAGCGTCTTTCACTACTTTCCCAGCACCTTCTTCAAAGAGCCAGACAGCAACAGTGTGTTTATCAACGGCTGCATCCGTTTGTATCCCGCCAATTAGGACTGTCAATATGAGCGCAATCAAGAGACACGGGATGCCACAGAAAGATTTCGTATCGGTGATATACATAGTCATTTTTCCCCTCCTTTGTTTCGGTATTCTATCAGAAAAGAGGTTTTAAAGTCAAAGGTTTTGGTTAGCTGTCGGCTGTCAGTTATTAGTGGTTACATTTAGTTTTAAGAAATAAGTTTACTTATGTGAAGGATGCCTATAATGGATGTCCGAACTTGTTCGGGTTCGAGTGCCATATCCCGAACAAGAATGTAATACAAGGAACGGATTTAGCCTATTTACAGGCTAAATCCGGGCGTCCAGATATAAATTACTGGAAAACTTGAATGCCTTGCTCAGGGATAAAAAATATTGACAGGAGATCATGCCCCCTATATAATTTGGATATCCTACAGTAGCGCAGATTGGATCAGTAGTGCAGATTGGATGCGCGAATTGCGAGTGAACGAACACATAAGGAGGCTGATATGGCAGAACGAATTAAAATGGGTTTGGTTGGATGCGGTGGAATGTCCGGTGCACATATGAGAGCATACGAGGAACTCTGGTCTAATGGACTCCGGGATTTTGAAATCGTAGCGGCATGCGACATCGTATCGGAAAGTGCTGAAGAACGCGCAAATCAGGCACACGCATTTCAGGGAGGAACGAAGCCAGCAGTCTACACAGAACTTGACGACATGCTAGTGAAACACCCGGATTTGGAGTGTGTTGATATCTGTGCGCTTCACAGTGCGCATCACACGCTTGCCGTGCCTGCCTTAGATGCTGGGAAGCATGTTATTATTGAGAAACCGTTCGGGATTACGATGCGGGCATGTAAAATAATGATGGAAGCCGCGGACCGAAACGATAAGATTATTTCCGTCGCTGAGAACTATCGTATGGCACGTATCCAACGTACACGGAGTTGGGCAGTTGCCCAAGGACGTATAGGTGATCCACGTATGTTCTTCTGGATAGAAGCAGGCGAAGGCTTAGGAAAATGGGGCTGGCGAAACTTCAAGATGGATGCAGGCGGCGGTTGGGCATTAGATGGTGGTGTGCACTTTACCGACCTGATGCGATATATTCTCGGTATGGAAGCTGAGGAAGTTTATGCCATCAACAAGGCTTATGAACCCTTCCGCTACGACAATCCAGAAGATAGAGAAGGGGGTTATGCAGTCGATGTTGAAGACGCAATGATTGCCACTATCAAGTTTGAGCAAGGCGTTACTGCGCAGTGGACATGGGTGGGTTCAGCACCCGGACACAGCTTCCGTCAACATACCGTTTATGGCAGCGAAGGTTCGCTTGATTGGAATGTAGGATTGGTGCCTCGCGGCGGTGAACCGATTTCTAACGACGATCTGATGAAAGAATTCACGGATAGCCTCAGCGATTCGGAACAGGAATACTACTTCCCAGGCGGCATTGAAGATACCGTCGCGATTGAACTGAAATACTTCGCCGACGCGATTCGGAGCGGAGGTAAACCTGAAGTGGACGCTGTCGAAGGCATGCGATCCGAAGCCATCTGTATGGCAGTGTATGAATCCGGATGGTTCGGCCGTCCAGTGACAATCGCGGAGATTGAGAGCTGCGAACTGGAAGGCTATCAGAAAGAGATTAACGATAAGTTAGGAATTGGCGCATAAAAGCAGATTTGGGGCAAATTAACCGAAATATAGCTTAATTTTCGCTATGGAGTAGACAATGGATCGATTGAAAGGGAAGGTTGCGATTGTTACGGGTGCTGGCAAAAAGGAATTTGTTACGAGTGCCGGCAAAAAAATCTATGTTGATGGGACCGGGTATGCGACATCAATGCTCTTTGCGAAAGAGGGCGCGAAGGTACTATTGGCGGACATCTCCCCTGAAAATGCTGATGCTACACGTGCTGAAATCGAGGCAGCGGGTGGTGAGGCTGCGATATTTATCGGAGATTTGGCCACAGAGGAAGCCTGCGCTGGAATGGTAGACGCCGCGATTGAACATTTCGGTAAAGTGAACATTCTGTTTAACAACGTTGGACTCGGTGGTTCCGGGATGGTCACGCAGGTTGACGAGGAGAAATGGGACAGAGTGATGGATCTCAACCTCAAAAGCATGATCATGGCATGTAAACACGCTATCCCTCGGATGGCTGAGGCAGGCAGTGGCTCGATTATCAACGTCTCGTCCATTGATGCGTTGCGTGCGGGTTCATCAAGAAATGTGCCATACGCTGCTGCGAAAGGCGGAATGATTTCTGCAACAAAGGTGATGGCAGTTCACCATGGTCGAGATAATGTTCGTGTGAATTGTATTGCACCTGGACATCTCTATGCCTCGTTTCCTGCGCCGTATCTGAGTGAAGCGGAACGGGAGCGGCGGAGGCTTATTGGACCGCTGGGAACGGAAGGAACAGCGTGGGATGTGGCTTGGGCGACTGTCTTTCTTGCCAGTGACGAATCGAAATGGATTTCCGGGGTTATTATTCCGATTGACGCGGGTTTGCTGGCTGCGACGCCGCTTGCTGTTGTACATCAGTTAGAAGAATAAGAAAAAGAAATGCGTCCGAATCGCGGATTTTCATGGATTTAGCAGATTTCGCGGATTCAAGGTAGCAATTTGGGTTACAATAGACAGACGAAAAAGATAACGGGCAATGCCCCGAAGTACATTGCCCGTTATTTATAGTAAAATCCACAGTTAAGCGTACACTATCTGATGTAGAAAGCTGCGGAAATTCCGACTGCAATGTGGTGAGCAGGATGTGTCATACACACCACACTTCAGAGAATAAAACACCGAGTTTTTTCTCTGTTTTAATTCCCTTGTTGGCTACTGTGATCCTCGCCTAGGTTCGGGTCATGATAATTTACCATGTTCATGCTCGCATCAAGAGTGTACCTGGCATTAGGCGGCGGAGAACCCTCCCAGTTTTCAGCTTTCTGATCCCATTCTACGAGAAACGTCATCGTATCCTGCACAGTTGCAATGCGTATTTGTGCGCTGTACTCGGTCTCTTTACCTGGAACGAGGAGGGAGTTGCACGGATTGCCCCAGTCACCACACCCTGTCTCAGTTTGCGAGAATAATATTATCTCAGCATCTCCTAACTCGCTCATCCTAAACCCGCTTTCTTCAAAAGTAGGATAATAAGATTCTTCTGGTGACTGATGTGGCCCCTTATAGTTGGATGGATAATATATCCACACTAACCATCCAAGCAAAATGAGGTTATTATCCTCATCGTAGTAATAATATAAATGTGATGAACCGGTTATATCTTTAGTAATCGGCACGTTGAGATTTGGGGTTGGGTCTGGATTCGGATTCAAACCAGTGTTGCCGCCATTATTGCCATCGTTGGTGCCCTCAGTATTACCACCCTCAGTATTACCACCGTTGTTGGTTCCACCATTGTTACCATCACCCGGATTGTTATTTTGTGGCGGCTGTGGTGGCAGTTGTTGTGGCGGCTGTTGTGGCGGATTATTAGTCCCTGGCGTCTGTGGTGGACTGCTGCTCGGCGGATTACCACCGCCAGTATTATCGGTGTTTCCGGTATTCCCAGTATTGCCAGTGTTTCCAGTTTTACCACCCGTTCCGCCCGTACCTATGCTATCACCAATATATCTCGGTTGAACTCTTTGAGTTTTTACCACTTCCGCCACGATCAGGGCAGTGTCCATTATTCTTTCCGCACGCAGAATAGGTTTACCTTCATGGTAGAAGATATAAATGACTTTTTCTGGATGGATGTGGATAACAGGCGCATTCGTGAGGACTGTACCACCGCTTCCTGGTGGCACAATTGGCATACAAGATGATTCAAATCCGTTCAGGATGCAAAGTTCTCCTCCGCCATTCGAGATAGTGTACTTATCTACATCGTCAGCTGTTAACATCGAGCCGAAACGTGCATCGGAACATCCAGTTACGCTAAGCAATATAAGTAAGATGCCACCGATCAAACTTAGGGATAGAGATTTGATCTTTAAGATTGTTTTTTCCACGACGTCACTCCTTTCCAGAGGTCTACTGTACAGGTTGCAATTGAAGGATATTAGTCTCTGGATCAGATTCCACGCCATCTGCGCTGATGTGGAATTCGGCGTTATGGTCGGGAACTAACCCACCTACTTGAATTGTTATGTTCGGAGCATCGGTTTCAACAGAGAATTGAACGCCGTCACGACCATTGGGTCCATTGGCTTGCGCAAAATTCTGTATCGGCAGGTCGTTTCGGGTGTGAGACATTAACCGCGTTCCTTCTACAACTCTGATGGCAAGTCCACTGCTCCCAAGTGTTAGTCTACGGTTTCCGTTAGGGGATGCACCCAAGTAGTATACCTCGATAATCCAGCCTTCAAGATTATTCCCTTGCGCATTGGGATTACCCAGATTATTGATATCTGAGGGAAGCTGAACTTTTCCATCATCTATCAAATCCTGCAGAAGTTCGGAAGTGTCCATTCCTCTTTTCGCACGTAAAATGGGCTTACCTTCATAATGGAATAAATAACCGAGACTTGCTGGATGAACGTGGACGATAGGCGTGCTGGTAACCTCCGGCACAACTACCACTTCATCCAACATAAGTTTTACGCAAACCGCATCAAATCCATCTTGAAGGCAGACTGTATCTTGCTCAATTGAATCAAGATACTGGTCTACATGCCCAACCGTAATTACCTGACCTGTATAAGGGATATCGGAACAACCCGTTATGTTGAGAAGCATAATCAAGATGCTACCGATCAAACTTAACGCTAAAACTTCTTTTCTCTTTCGCATTTCAAAATCTACTTTCATTTTCGCCTCCATGAAATTGGCAGGAGTGTTGCCTGAGTTACCAAAATTTACAACTTTCTTATCTTTACGCAGGTTTATCTCCACACGCTGAATATTCCCAAGCCTGTTACTGCCTCAGCCCGTGTTATGATGCAGTATTGAGAGGATATCTTATTAATTCTTATTTTTATTTTTCCATGAAATCCAAACTTCATAATATACGAATGGTATTAATGTTAGGTTTCACTGCACCAACGCAATTTTTGAAAAATATACTACAATTTTTGAAAAATAAACTGCAATTTTCGCACACTTATAACAAAAAATGAATTGCGAACCGACGCCGTGTTTCCTAAGATTTCTTATAGACGCATCACCCGTACGGGATAAGAAGATACACTGTTTCTTGAAAAACATAAACTCAAATGCCTATAATCTATTAAGCAGCAACTTAGTAGTAATATTAGGGCACGTATTCCATATCGATTTGATACAAAGACATGGCTATGCCGTAGAAAAAGAATATCCATCGTATGGTAACGTTATTTTTCTTAACCACGCTACAAAAACGTGAATCTTTTTAATTGAGGATGGGTAATAATTGTAATTTGAATCTTGGATTTTAAGGGGTGGGATCAGATAAATCGACGTAGGGAAACCGAGACACGGGGAGTGGCATAGTTAGTTTCCCTACGACTGCTGTTATGGGGTTAGAACTGTGCGGGGAAATTGCCGCGTGCGGCATCCATGATTTCACCTGTAATCTCATCATGTCCGTTTTCTTTGGCAAAACTTTCAATTCCCATTTTCGCCATGGGTCGGACAAAACTGGGGATTCGTTCTAAGCGTTCCAACGCCTCTGGCGTCCAAACGGGACCGATTGCCTCGGTAGGCGTAGACTCTTCTTGATATGCTTCCGAGATGACCGAGGTAAAAGGACATTTGCCACCTTCAGCAGACGCATCTGAACTGGTCTCCGACGAAAACAGGTCCGGTATGGTTTCGCTCTTCGCAGTTTCTAATTGTGAGCGCACCATCTGCATCGGCTGCGCTGCTTGGTTGTTACCACCGAGTTTGAGATCTAAGGATTTCAGCATTTGGGTCTCCGACGGATTGAGAAACATGGCAATCTCTGTAAAACAGTCAGGACATTCAAAAAACGCTGTCACGGAGCCTTGTTCGGGACGGGTCACGTTTTTAAACTTCATCGCTGTGTTGCAGTCCGTACATAGGAATTTCATTCTCGTCTCCTTTAATTTTCAAAAAACGCTTGAATCTTTTTAGCCACCTGCTTGAGTGCCTTGCTTGCGGGTGCATTTGGATATTCATTAAGATAAAGGGTTCCGTTGTCGCTGGAGCGGGCAAGCCGCGGATCAAAGGGAACGCTACCGAGAATTGCCTGTTGGAATGCACTATCCAAGGGTTCCTCTGCCGAAAAGAGGGGTTCTTCCTCGCCACAGTGTTGACAGACATAGAAAGCCATATTTTCAACAACGCCGATAATCGGAACATTAAGAACATCTTTCGCCATTGTTATCGACTTTTTGACAATCAACTGCGAGACTTCAGAAGGGATTGTCACAACGACCACACCGCCAAGACTGGGGATAAGTTCTGCCACATTTGGAAGCCGATCCGTTCCGGGTGGCAAATCAAGCAGGAGGTAATCTAAATCCTCCCATTCGGTGTCGGCGATGAACTCTCGAAGTGCGCTGACCTCCATTGTGCTACGCCATGTAAATGCGTCCTTCTGGGTATGTGCATTCCAGATTACTGGAGCGTCGTCTTCCGCCAAGAGCAGATCCATGGAAATAAGCTTGGTACCGAGTGCAGTGATGGCAGGTTTGACACCTTTAGGTGTATACGCCAGTGTAGCGTTGCGGACTCCCATCATCTTAGCAAGTGTCGGTCCATTGATGTCAGCGTCAACGACACCGACAGTGTTGCCCTTCAACGTAAGTGCGGTGGCGAGATTAGCAGTTAGGGAACTTTTGCCAACTCCGCCTTTTCCACTCATAATCGCGACAGTGTGTTTGACGGAGGCGAGCCGTTTCTGGATCCGGTTTGCCTGCGCCATCACCTGACCGACAATGTTGGAACCGGCATCACTCGGCAAATCCTTATAAGTTTTCATTCTTTCACACCGATGGCATAGAGTGCCTGATAACTGCGCAGATAGAGTGCTTTATCAGTGATGACGGGAGATGCAGCAATGACCTCGCCCATGGAATTACTGGCGACGATTTCAAATTCACGTCCTGCTTTCACAACAGTGATAACGCCGTCTCGAGACGTAAGGTAGATGTGTCCGTTGGCATAAACAGGCGAGGCACGATGCCGATGCCGATGCGTCCGTTCCCTGTAGAGCTGTTGCCCGGTTTCAGCGTCAAGACATATTAAATCACCGTTCTCCCGACAGAGATAGATTAAACCGTCATAGATAAGCGGCGAGGGAACATCTGGTGTGCCTTGTCGAAGCTTCCAGAGTTGCCACTTGCCATTAGTGACCTTACCTTTTGCTGCGGGATCGATGCCAACAACAGGCCCGTTCTTAGCGGACGGAACGACGATTAGCCCTTCTGTCACAACAGGAGAAGCAACGAACCGGAGCGTGTAGTTATAGCTCTCCTTAGGATTCAGATCACCACATCGCCAGATTTCGCTGCCATCTTCAAGACTGTGTGCGGTCACATAATCAGCACCGTGCACGATGAGGTATTCGCGTTCCGTATCGCGATAGAGAATAGGGGAGGTGTAGGCGTGTTCACACTCTTCGGTTGCATCGCTTTTGCGCTTATGTCTCCAGATCTCCTCACCAGTCATTTTGTCGAGGGCAAGGACAAGCCAAGCGTTGCTGTGAATGAGATGCATGTAAAGTCGGTCTTTGTCAAGGAGTGGCGTGCTGGCCATGACAAAATACAGGTTGAACCTGCCGTAACGCTTCGCAATATTGGTGTGCCATACCTTATTTCCTTGAAAATCATAGCAGATGAGATCCCCAGTCCCGAAGAATGCCCAAACATGCTCACCATCGGTCACCGGAGAAGGTGCGGCGGAATTGCCTTCACCGCCACGGACAATTCGGTTGCCATGTGCTATAGTCTGTTTCCAAAGCTCCTCGCCGTCAGTGCTGACACACATCAAAACGAGAGCGTTGCCCTCCGCCGAGGTGAGAAAAATCTTGTCTTCCCAAACAACAGGCGTGGAGCCAGCTTCACCCGGAAGTGGCAAACGCCATTGGACATTTTCAGTATGATTCCAGTGGATGGGTGCCTCGGCGGCTTGGCTAATACCATCGTTGTTTGGTCCGCGCCACTGGTGCCAATTGTCGGCAGACAAAGACCCTACAAGAATAAAAGATGCGAATAGGAGCGTTAGCGTATTTTTTAAGATATGTTTTTGCATGATGTGTCTCCGTTTTTTGTGGTACCGTGCCTTAGAAAACCCCTAAATTCCCCTTATCAGGGGGACTCACAAGAACATCAAGGAAACTCCAAATATTCCTCATCAGGAAGAGTTACAGGACATTCATACCATTAGGCAACACTCTCAAATTTAGCGATGCTCGTCCGTCCATAAGCCCCGATCCGGTCCGTTCCACTGGTAAGGGACTATTTTTGATAAGGTTCCTAATCTATATTCCAGAAACGTGTATTCTGCTTCTATAACGTAACCTTCGTTTGTGAAAACAGGAAACTCCAGTTTCGATAGAGAATCAAAAGGTTCAATCTCCAGCCATATATCAAGCTGACCGTCCACTGTTTTATAAAAAAAATCAGCGGAATGGCTTTCATGTTTCAGAATCATGATCACGCCAGACTGTCTGACTTTTCCATTAGATGAACTGACCTTCAAGGCGACGACAAGATCACTTGGCGGTGGAGGGTCTGACTGTACCTTAAACCATAAACCTTGGTGTGAACCCTCTGCTACGCCTTCATTTGGACCGATGATTTGAAATGTGACAGTTGGGATTTCGCTCATTATTTGCCTCTTCGTTTTATAGTGGACTTTACAATTCGCGAAATAAGCGAGGTTAGGAAACCTCGCCAACACAGTAGGAGCAGCAGTTTATTCCTGATTTGACTGTTGGTAGTACTGCCCAAGCACCTCATTGGCAAGACTTCTGCCGTCCTCTATGACGCGTGCGGCAAAATCAAGCGTAACTTCGGTAATATTGTTTTCCTGCGCTCGTTGTTCAATCCGTGTTTGAGTGATGTTCCGCATGAATCCGGCAGGTACGAGATTCAGGCGTTCGACCGCTTCGTCAGCCCACTGCAAAGGACTCTCAAAATTTAGCCTGCCTTCAGCAGTGTTTTGGGAGTCTGTAGTTTGTGTTTGCACGGCTCTGAGTTCAGGGGCATCTTCACGAACTGCGGCAGCCTCACCCATGCTGTCGTTAATTATCTCGGTTGCGAAGGCATTGGTGATAGTCCCAATTTTTTGGGAACGTGCGGATTTTTCGATCCGTGCTTTGACGTTTCGGCGCATATAACCGCGCGGGACACGACGGAGTGCTTTTTTCGACTGCTCTGACCACTGGAGCCGTACGCCATCAAACGTCTCTTCTTCTGTAGCACCGCCTTCGTCCACGGTGACATGCTCCAAGGAACTTTTATCAACTATCTGGAAGCGTTCCGGTGGAGAACTACAAACGGGACACTGTACAGGCTGCTGGTCATGTGCAGCGTAGCCGCATTCGCCACAGATGTAAGTTTGGACGGCATCTGATTCGAGGACCTTCTGCTCGGCAATTTCTTTGGCAACGCGAGTTAATTTTTCCGATGCGCGTTGTGGCATAATTGCCTCCATCGCCATGTCGATAACGCTTTCGGTGATGACCGAATGTCCGCGTTCTATGGCAAATCGGTGAACTGCCGTCTTCGCGATACCACGCACCAGAGGCGGGGCTTTTTCCATTCTATCCAACGCCTCTTGCGTCCAAACGAGCGTCTCTTCCGCCTTCACATCAATCTGTGGGAAATAGCGTTGACTGACTAAAAGAACATTACATGGGGCAAGACGTAAGAGGTTTTCAGCGGTGCTACCGATGTCCGCATCCTCTTCACAGTGGACCCCGATTCTGCCTAAAACGAGGAGCCAAGGATTTGTTTTTCGGGTGTATTGTAAAATCTTTTCGTAGGCTTTTCCGTCAAGCAGTGTAATTTTTAGTGGGTAGTCGTGTTCCTCTTTTGCGATAGAGCGTGCGACTTCAAGATGCGACTGATAGATTTTTGCTAATCCCGTATCAATGACCTCTTCGTGAAGTTGTTCTTGTTCTTTAAATCTGAAAGTCCGTGCGGCACGTTCCGTCAGGACATTGACAACCGAATTGAAGACGATATAGTGGAGATAGGGATCGTAGACCCCAACGGCTTCGACCTGTTTATTGAACTTCTGTCCGAGCTGGATAGCCGTTTTCAAACCTGAAAAAGACTCAGGACTCCCATCAATTCCGACGAGGATATTTCCGTCATGTTCCTCAATAGATTCAAGGTCACGGACGACGAGTGTATCGGTGCTAATACGGCGAACGACGCGTTCACAGACACCACCGATAAGGCTATCTTTGACTGCCCCCATACCGAGTGCCCCCATAATCACGAGGTCGTAGTCGCTTGCCTGAATGTCTTCAACGAGTTTTATATAGTGTTTGCCTTCGGGCATTTTTGGCTCAAACGGGATGTCTAATTCAGCGCACTTCTGTTTCATGACCTCCAGATAGGAATCGGAAATGAGTTGTAACCCCATGGTGATGAGGGTATCGTGAATTCGACGCTGTTTCTCAAGCTCGACCTCGTCCTGATACTCCTCTGGTAGGGTGTATTCCATCTGTTTAAAACGGACATCGTGCATTTTTGCGGCGTAAACGTGCGATCCTATTAATTTGGATCCAAACTTCTTGGCGAACGCAACCGCTAAGGCGATACTTGCATCTGAATAATCCGAATTGTCAACAGGTACGTAAATTTTTTTCATTATTTTTCCCCAGTTGTTATTTATAAAAAAAAGGAACTCACTCTGTCTCCATATCATCAGTTCTGTAGCGAGTTCCCAGAAAACCACCGAGAAGATGAGCGATTAATGCCACTGGCCATAAGTAAACCGCTGCTGTTTGCCATTCCCAGTCAAGGATAAAATGCCGCGCAACGATACTAATCACGATTGGAATGTAAAGACATCTACTCCAAGGACGGCTGAATTTCTTAAAACGGACGCGAAAAAACCCGAACGGGAAGTGAATTAGAAAAGCAGCGACGGAGATTAAGATGTTCAAATCCTTCATTTCCCGAGGAGTGTGTTAATATCGCGTCTTAGGCGTAACATCGCGGGTTTGCTCCGACTGTCATAGCGTCCATAGATACGTCCGTCCGATGCTACGAGGACAAACCGTGTGCTGTGTAAAATCTCGCTTCCGTTGTGTCCGGCGGCTAAACTAAAGCCGTCTTTCGCTAATTTGTAAATACCTTCCTTTTCACCAGTAAGAAAATACCAGCGTCTATCATCAGCTCCGTATTCCGTCCCATAACGAGAGAGTACTTTCGGGGTATCGCGTTCTGGATCCACGGAGAACGAAATGAAATAGACGGGATCTGCAACGAATTCGGATTGGAGACGCGCCATCTCCTGCGTCATTGCTGGACAAATCGTTGGGCAATTGGTGAAGATAAAATCTGTGACCCAAATTTTGCCCACCATATCCGATAAGGCTAATGACTTTCCTTGTTGATTCGTGAGGCTAAAGTCAGGTACACTGACAGGGATTTCCTTAGCCGCCGTTACTTCCGATTTCGTGTCAAACGCTGACCATAAAGTGGCACCTGCAATACCAACAATGATAACTCCCAGCACCACCCATATGAGTGTGCTTTTGTCAAGCCTTTTAACTATTGAATCTGAGCTGCTGCGTCCTACGTCCTTGCAGTATTCCAATTGTTAATAAACCTCTCATAACCCAGAGATGGTCGGAATTAACCAGAAACCACCGCGAAACGAAGTGGAGCGGTGTCCAGAGTTAATAATTAAAAAAAATTAGTGAGCCGATGTATCAACAACTTCCGCCGGTCTCTCTACTCCTTCGTGCCGTGCATCTGATGTAAGATCGGGCATTAACGCGAAAACGAGAAGAACGCAGATAAGGAAAGGCGTTATCACAATAATTGCCAAAGTCCTCTTTTCAAATTTCAGATGCATGAAATAGTTCGCAACCAAGATCGCTTTAGAGCATGCAAGTCCGATGAGCAGTATACCTTTGAGTAAGGTAGAGTAATCAGGAATTGCAACAGCTACCTCAATAATGGTGAGTGCAAGGAGCCACCAGAAAATATTCATGTATTTCGGGTGCTCTTTGTGCCCGTCCTGTGCCATTTTTATTGCCTCCTACAGTAGATAGATGAAGGTGAAGACCATAATCCAGATAAGGTCAACGAAGTGCCAATACAGCCCGACAATTTCCACCTCATGGTTAAATTCAGCCGTATACCTGCCGCGTAAGCCGTGTATTAAGATAACAGCAAGATAAATGACACCACCTGTTACGTGCAATCCATGGAAACCTGTGATGGTGTAGAAAGTCGGACCAAAAAGCGTTGAGCCGCTAATCGCTGCACCTGACAATCCGTGATCAGGAATACCAGTAAGTGTCAATCCGTGGGTAATCAGATGATACCATTCATAAGCCTGTAGTCCAAGAAAAATTAAGCCTCCAGCAATTGTCAGTCCAAGGAACGTACACATGCGTGAAACATTGCCGTTCTGAATGGCCTCGAGTGCTTTCACCATAGTGACACTACTACATATCAACAGGAATGTCATAAACGCTGTCAGATTAATGCCGAGAATCTCACTCGGAGGGACCCAACCGATTACGCCTGCGCCTGCGCGGAGGGCTGCATAAGCTGCAAGCAAGGCACCAAACGACATGGTATCCCCGACGAGGAAGACCCACATGCCAAGCTTGCCAAGGCTATCCGGCGTAAGCGAAGGTTCGTATACGTCTTCAGTATGATCTAAAGTGGTAGCTTGTTCCACTATATTCAACTCCTTTATTTATTTGTTATCAGTTGTCAGTTGTCAATTACGGAGATTTCCCGTGCGTAAAAAACGTTCCTTTAAGCGGTTACCGATAACCGATAGCCGATAACCATTCCAATGTAAGAAAATCGTGCCGCCGATAAGACCGACAACCGTAAATGGCATCGCCATCATGAAAAGAATGCTCCAATTAAAACCTTTATTAATAGGATCGTCAAGATTTTTACAACCCGGACACGCCTCAAGGGACACCGGTACGATGAGAACAACAAACATCAAGACAGAAATCCATACAAAAAATTTGTTCATCTTCAGGGATCCTTTCACGACCTCTATAAGAGATATACTAACACATAAAGAATCGGCCAGAGCGCGACAACAAAAATCCAATAGATTGTACAGGTATCAACACCGACGTAACTTTCGGCAGAGAACCGTCCCGCGATCGCCATGCCAAAAACGGCAAACAGCCATATAACAGCAGTTAGCACATGAACAGCATGACATCCAATGAGCACATAAAAAATACCACCATATACACCCGATTGGAGCGTGAGACCATTCCGAATGAGTTGCACCCATTCACTGCCCTGTACGCCGAGAAATAGTAATCCCAACACACCTGTGATTAGAAGCCAACTCTGAAGCTGCTTCACCCGATCCCGCTGAATCGCACGATGCGCTTGGAACATAGTATAACCGCTCAGTAGAAGCAGGGCAGTATTGATACCCGTTACCACGCGTGGCAGTTCAATCCCAATATGTGACGGCGGCGGCCAGGTAACATTTCCGACCCGAAACACGAGAAATGACCCGATGAGTCCTGAGAACAACATCGTCTCCGCACCGAGTAGGACTAAAACAGCTAATCGTGCGTTACTCAGCGGTGGACGTTCGTGCACTTCAGTGTTATTCTGTGCCATCTTTACGTATCCGACTTTTTAGAATCCGAAATGCAATCTCAATGACTGCCACGAGAACAAGAAATAACCCAATGATCCCCAGAACCGGCGTTTTAATGCTCTCCATCGCGCCTTCAACAGCAGGCGGCATTTTGCTACCTGTAATCATTACTCTCGTTGCGATGATAAACAACCCAACAAACAGCAGGGATAAGATAATACCGAGACGACGATTTCGCTTGCGCTGCTCTGGTGCATTCATAAGCGTTCCAACGGATGAGATAGTGCTACTTTACACCTACTGGATTATAGATAAATCTAAATCTTGTCAATTGCCATCGTGATAAACACCAACGGTAGATAGAGCAGCGAGGCGTACAACACATAACGTGCGGCTTCCATCGAGCGTGTGCGCGACAAATACATACTGACCACCAGAAACGCCAATCCTGCCAACAATGCCGTGAAGAAATAGATGCTACCGGCGATGCCGTACAACGTCGGTAATAAACCTATGCCGAGGAGTGCGACACAATTAACCACAATTTGACGGCACGTGCTCGCTCCATCGGGATGAATGACTGGCAACAAACGGAATCCGGCTTTTGCATAATCCTCACGATAGATATAGGCAATTGCGAGCGAGTGCGGTAGCTGCCACAAAAAGAGTATCGTAAATAGCACCCACGCTCCGCCCGTTAGCGAACCTCGTGCAGCAACCCAACCAACGACAGGCGGAAGCGCACCGGGCACTGCACCAATGAGCGTACACAACGAGGTTTTCTGTTTGAGCGGCGTATAGAGAAACAAGTAACTCACAACTATCAGCGAAATAACGAAACCACTTAGCATATTGACGAGAAATGTCAGATAGAGCATCCCGCTACCAGTAAAAGCAGCACCAACAAGTAGTGCCATCAATGGACTCATCCGTCCATCCGGGAGCGGTCTTTCCTGCGTCCGCTTCATCAGTGCATCCGAATCGCGTTCGAGGTACTGGTTAAGCCCTAAGACCCCCGCGGCTGTTAACCCTGCACCGATAAGCGTATGCAAGCAGAGGAGCCAATTCATGGTTTGGGCACCGAGATAGAAGCCCGCAGCGGTCGTAATGAGTATCATCACGACCAATCTCGGTTTGATGAGTTCAATTACATCGGCGACGCGATGCACAAAAGTTGCATGCTTCGACGGTGGATTTGCTATGTCGCTATTATCTGATAATGTTGTCGTTGTTGAACGCATTATTTTTTCGGTTCTCAGTTTTCAGTTATCGGTTCTCAGTTAAGAGGTTATCTGGTAACAATTTACTCACACTTAGCAGGCACCATTGCTATGCAAAGCCTCTTACCGACTGCCAACAGGTAACTGCTGAGTGTCATTCGCAGGCATATCCACAGGGACCGATGCATCAGTGAATCTGTAAATCTTCAGGGTCAAAACAAAGCTACCAACCAACATCAATGCGCCGACCGCGACGTGTGCGGTCGTGATCGTCACCGTGAGTGCGGCTGCGAAGGTTTCTCCCAAAGCAGTCAACTTCGCGAAGAACGCTCCAGTGCCGAGCATCAACTGGACAGCGAGTAACCCGAGTAGTAAAAGTGGCATCAACGGAGTAATCCTCTGTGTCTCACCATTTGTCCCAAGAATACGTCTTGTTAGCAAGAAGATATGCAGTGTGACCAAGACAGCAAAAAGCAGATGCATATCAAGTCTGTTTCCGGTATGCCGCAAAACCGCTCCAAAGATAAGCTGCACATAAATGAGACAGGTTGTAATTAGGCTCAACCGTCGCAGTTTCTGTGCTTCCGCAACTGGGGTTTCACCTTTTGGCGTAGCTTGCAAGCCAAAACTTGCTGTACCAAAACCCTGCCACCAATCGCGAGAAGAAAACCAAGCGATCCCACAGAGCAGTGCGAAAAACGCTTGTGCAAGACAGGCATGCACTATCGCGAAGTTGCGATTAATCTGGGTGACTCGTAACCCACCGAGAACACCCTGTACAATGACAGCGATGAGTGCAGCAAGTCCGAGCCATTTTAGCCACTTGCGAGAATCCTTTACCAATAGGAAAAGAAAAAGAATTACTGTCAAGAGTCCAACGAGGGATCCCATGAGTCGATGGCTATGCTCATACAGGATACCCCCTACCATTTCGGACAATGGATAGAGAAACATATTATATCCGAAGGTTGTTGGCCAATCGGGTACAGCCAATCCGGAGTCAGTGCTTGTAACGATCCCGCCGATGACAATCAATAAGAACGTCGCGCCTGCCGTGAGGCGTGCCAATCTGTGTAACCACGGACTATAATTGGTATCGTTCTGCATGCTGCATTTCCACAGATGTTTACAGAGGCGCGGTTAGAACCGCGCCTACGTTCTCTTTCTTAGTCGCCGCCTGTTGCGGGTGCGTGTTCAGGTTGTGCCTGCGGAATCCAATCATCTTCTTCACCCGGAACGCTATATTCATACGGACCGCGGTAGACGGTCGGAATTTGGCCGAAGTTGCCGTGTGGCACGGGTGTGGGTGCTTCCCACTCCAATGTATTAACATGCCACGGATTCTTTTCAGCGACTTTTCCACGGAATATACTCCAGAAGAAGTTGAAAACGAGTATCAACTGTACGAAACCGAGCGTGAACGCACTCATCGTAATAAAGATGTTCATGCCTTCAAACTGTTGCAAAAACTCGTACTGCAGCGGGTTGGAGATACGTCTCATGTGTCCGCCTACACCGAGAATATGCATCGGGAAGAATGTGCAGTTGAACGCGATAAAAGTCAACCAGAAGTGAATCTTGGACAGCGTATCGTTCATGTAGCGTCCGAACATCTTCGGGAACCAGAAAATAATACCACCGAAAATAGCGAACAGACTGCCACCGAAGACAACGTAGTGAATATGCGCCACAATGTAGTAGGTATCGTGGATGAAAATATCAACCGGCGTGTTTGCCATGTAAATACCACTCAAACCACCAATTACAAACATTGAGACGAAAGCGATACCGTGGAGCATCGGCGTCGTGAATCGGATGGAGCCTTTGAACATCGTCCCGAGCCAGTTAAATGTTTTGATAGCGGATGGTACAGCAATGAGCATCGTCGTTGTCATGAACACAGAACCGAGTCCGGGACGCATTCCACTTTGGAACATGTGGTGTCCCCAGACAATCCATCCTAAAAACGCGATGGCAATCATTGCGTAGACCATGGAACGGTATCCAAAGATCGGTTTGCGTGAAAAAACAGCAACCAGTTCGGAAGCGATACCCATACCCGGCAAAATGAGGATATATACCTCTGGATGTCCAAAGAACCAGAAGAGGTGCTGCCACAAGAGTGGATCACCCCCGCCTTCCGCCGTAGCCGTAAAGAACGTCGTTCCCGCAAGCCTATCAAAGACGAGAAGCACAATTGCGGACGACAGTACCGGGAAAGCGAGTAGCAACAAGATTGCGACGATGAAAAGCGACCAGATAACCAAGGGTAACCGGAAGAACGTCATCCCTGGTGCGCGCATGTTGATAATCGTCGTGATATAGTTAATAGACCCGACGAGAGAAGAAAGCCCCTGAACAAACAGACTCAGCCCCCAGAGGATTTGTCCCCATTCCACACCCGTCCACTGTGCATCAGAAGAGAGTGGAGCATAGCCCGTCCATCCCGCTGCGGCGTGTCCGCCGGGTACAAAGAATCCAATTGTCATGATGACTGCGGCGAGGACTGCGAACCAAAAAGAGAGCATGTTGAGAATCGGAAACGCCATATCGCGCGTACCAATCATCAGGGGAATTAAGAAATTACCAAAGGCACCAACCAAGATAGGAACAACAACGAAGAACACCATAATAGTGGCGTGCATCGTAAAGAGCATGTTGTAAAACGCCGGATCGACGACCCCATTGGGCATATTTACTTCAAGCCATTCCTCCTTCTCGGATTCGTAGATGCGCTCCCACATCCTGTCGGCACCCGTGACGACTTCACCTTCTTCCATGTATTGTGTGGAAGCCCCAATGATTGGTAGTGGTTGATCGGGATAAGCAAGTTGCCATCTAAAGAGCAGCGCAAGTCCACCCCCAAGGAAAAACATGATCAGCCCATAGATAAGGAACTGTTTGCCGATCGTCTTGTGGTCGAGCGAAAAGATGTATTTGCGAATAAAACTTTCTTCGTGATGATGTGAAGTATGTTCATTATCGTGCATATTGATTGTTCTCCTTGCGCCTACTGAGGCCACCTTTCTTGCAGCCAGGCATCGTAGTCCGTTTGCGTATGCACATTGAGGTAGCCGAGCATTCCAGAGTGTCCGAATCCACAGAGTTCAGCACACGGAATTTCATAGCGTCCTGCCTTTGTCGCCTCAAACCAGACATCAATAAACCTACTGGGCAATGCGTCCTGTTTGAGCCTTAATTGCGGCACAAAAAAACTGTGAATGACATCAATGGCGGTTAACCGAATATGCACGACCGCGTTGACGGGTACATGCAGTTCATTTTCCAATATCAGGTCATCATCTGTGCCAAATTCATTATCGGGTCCAGGATACGTCATATCCCAGTTGAACTGTTTTCCGCTAACTTGAACGACAACATCTGGATTCTCAGGGAAACTGGTCGGTGATTTAATTTTATTCCACTGCGGATAACTGAACATAGCCAGCATAAAAACAACCACCGTAGTAGCCGCTGTCCAGGTGATTTCCAACGTTGTGCTGCCTTCGATGTATGTCGCCCTCTTCCCTTCCTGATGGCGATATTTAAACAGGAAAACGATGAGGGTTCCCATCACAAGGATGAACACAACGAGAGTAATATAATAAATTACGTAAAAGAGGTTATCAACGCCTTGCCCGAACGTTGATACGTTATCAGGGAGCCATTGAAGCATTAAGTCCTCCTTAGGAGCGCGCTTTACTTATTGAAAAGTGGAAACACGCATGAGATTTTCGTTTTTAACATGTCTAATTCGTTTGTGCGGACGCGGTAAATGTTGCTCCCACGTACATCAACACACAAAATAGACTGGTAATCAATATAGAGAGCACCCAAGGTGGTCCCTCTCCAAATGCCTTTATAGTGGTGTCAAGATAGAGGCTGTGTCGAAACGCTGCGAGCCCATACGTTAACGGATTAAATTTCATTGTCCATGCTAACCAACCAGGTGCACCTGTACTCGGAAAAAATGCCCCGGAAAGGAGCCAAATCGGAATTAGCAGGAGATTCATAATTGCATGAAACCCTTGCGTTGAGTCCATCCGCCACGCGATGAGCAGCCCGAGATTGGTCAAGCCAAATGCTAAAAGTGCCATCACGCTAAGCGTGAAAAGGAGCGATGCTGCACCAAATTGAATGCCAGTCAAGGGTGCGAGTATTAGGAGCAACACGCCTTGTAAGAGTGCCAACGTCGTTCCGCCTAATGCTTGCGCGAGGACGATCCGCCACCTTGGCACAGGAGCGACGAGTACGCCCTGTAAGAAGCCTTCACGCCGATCATTGACCACAGAGATTGTAGCGAAAATGGACGTAAAAAGCAAGACTAAAACAACGATACCAGGATAAAAGTATTCAACGTAACTCAGACCATTCACTACCCCAGAGGGTTGAAAAGAGGCACTCAAGCCGCTACCGATGAGAATCCAAAATACCAGAGGCTGCGCGATCGCACTGAAGAGTCGACTCCGTTGGCGATAAAACCTGATAATTTCGCGCCACCATATTGTTACAATCGGTAGCAAAATTTTCTGCACAAGATTTTCCTTTGCAGAGCGCACCTATGAGAATGGATTTCCCGTCAATTTTGTAAACACATCCTCCAATGTAGGTCTTCCGAATCGCACCGTCTGAATCTCATTTGGAAATGTGGCGACCACATCTCGAACGAACTCATGTCCTCGTTCACACTCAACTCGGATTTGACCGTCCGTCAACACAAGTGAAACACCGAACTTTTCGGCAATTGCGGTGACGAGGGTTTCGTTAGATTCACTCTCTATGAGAATAACATCACCACCGACTTGCGCTTTGAGTTCATCAGGTGCTCCGAGCGCGACCAAACTACCTTTATCCAAGATACCGACCCGATCACAAACCTCAGCATCATCCAAGAGATGCGTTGTGAGCAGAACAAGGATATTTTCTCTGTCTGCGAGTACACGGAGATAGTCGTTGAGCTGCCTGCGAGCGGTTACATCCAATCCAGTGGTCGGCTCATCAAGGAGCAGAACACGAGGAGAATGGAGGATAGCTTTTGCAATCTCAACCCGCCTTTGCAACCCGCCAGATAGGACTTCGACGCGGTCCGTTGCCCTGTCTGAAACACTGACATGTTCAAGGAGTTCCGTGATCCGACTGTGCAGGGATTTACCGGAGAGTCCATAGAGATGTCCGTGATGGCGCAAATTCTCAGTGACGGTAAGTTTAACATCCAGTCCCGGATGCTGAAAAACAACACCCAAGAGATTGCGAATCGCCTTCACCTCGGTGGTCAGGTCATATCCGAGGATATGAACGGTGCCGGACGTTACCGGCATTAATGTGGAAAGGATTCTAAAAAGGGTTGTTTTTCCACTTCCGTTCGGTCCGAGGAGTCCAAAAATTTCGCCGCATGACACACCAAAACTGACATTATCAAGTGCGCGTCGTGTCTGATAGCTATACGAAAGGTTTTCTACCTCAATTCGGCTGTCCGTTGTCGGCTGTCGGCTGTCAGTAGTTATAGAATGTGAAACCTCTGTGTCTGCCACAAGGAACCCTCTTGCTGACTGCCGACCACTGATGCTACTTAAGTTTCAGCGCGAAATCCTGCGTGACGGTGCCACCAGCCTCTACAGTAACAGAGACGGGAGACGCACTATTGCTGCCACAGGCTTCATGCCAATAACCGAGTTTATAGGTGCCTGCGGGGACATCTTCAAGCGAGAATTCACCTTTTTCGTTTGTCACGGCGAAATAGGGATGTGGTACGTAGGCAATCCAAGCGGACATCCAACCATGAATGTCGCATTTCACGGACACAGGACCTTCGGCTTTTTTCACGCTGGCGAGCGGCATTTTTCTACGGTTTTTTGTCTGCTGTTTGTTAACCGGCTTGTTGATACTACTGAAGATATGGACATTGTGATTAACTTTGTCGTTATTGAGCATCGTTAGCCGAACACCAACCGGAACAATCTGGACATGTGGACTGAATTTGCAGTTTTTTTGGTCGATCTCCAGTTTGACAGCCTTGTCAAAATCTTTGCCTTGCGAAATATCTATAAGATAGACAATCGTATTTTTTAGAGCGTTGCCTTCACCGACGACAACGGATTCATCGTATTTCTCGGTCGCACCACAAATCGCTTGGTCTTTGGTGATTTCAAGCATTTTCTTTTCAGGCACTTCCCCTTCAAGCTTCACAACACCGCTGATTGTACCACCATTGCTAACGCTCGAAGCATTATAGGAATCAGGAAATACTAAACTTTCCACTTCTTCGCCTTCAGCTGCAAAGGCACTACCAGCATAAGAGCATGCGAAAAGCAGGGCGAGCCCCGCTAACAGATAGGTTTTCATTTTTTCTCCTTATTAATAGTTTTCAGTTATCGGTTTTCAGTTGTCAGTTAAAACATCTCCTGAACTGTGTGTTGATAACTGAAGATTGATTATTCGTTATTATAGTAGATTCTACAGTCAACTATGCTTCAGAATTTCTTCGTTGTACGAACCCGCGTAAACCGAAGAGCAAACCGAGAGAAAGCACCGCGATCAAAGGCGGATAAATGAACCGTTTTGAAGACGGAACTGGCTCAAGGACGAAAGTATACCAACTTGTTATGACCCGTTTTGTGTCAATATCGCCGTTTGCCCCATCCCAAGCTGAGAAGGCAATAGGCACGAAAACACCGGGGTCAAGTTGCAAGTCCTTCTTATCCTCGGTTTTCAAGGAACGTTTCACCCACAACTTATATCGTCCGTCCGTGTAGGTACCCTTTGCTTGTAGGGCTCCTTGCACCGCCTGGACTTCGGCATTGTTGATACCCTTAGCAGTGAGTTCAGTCACCTGCTCAGGTGCAGAGGCTTTCCACTGCCACAAATACACCGGAAGTCTGCCCCCCCATAAGAAATAGGGTTTCGGTGCGGTCGGTCCTTGTGGCACTTTCACTGGAAATTGAATTGCCAATATGTCCTCAAGGGTTGCCCCCGTTTCTTCATCCGTCTCATCAATTGTGTGGGTCCGGTCATCCCATATAAAGAGGAAAGCGACCTCTGTGTCGTTGTAAAACGACTTGACGTTCACAGCATCAATTGTTGGATTAAACTGCCGAGGTTCAATGACAATTTGTCCGACGAGCGGAAAATATCTGGCTTCAAACGTTTCCCATGCGTCGTCATCAATTGCAGGCAACGTACCTTGGACGTATTGTGAACGGAGAACGTTATTTCCAATTGCGGATTCAGGGCGTTCTTCAGGCATAAGCGACTTCACATAGTTCGCCAGATGCCAACTTTTTTCATAGACGACCTTCATTGCGTTGTCATACATCTGTTGCTCGGTTGCGCTTAACTCTGTGCCTTCCGCTCGATTGAGAGCGACGTTAACAGCCTCATCCATTTTTTCATAAAACTGCTCGGATTCCGCTTCCTCCGTCTCTGTCATTTCGTCTTTGTTTTCTAATTCAGAGAGGCGTTTGGACTCTTCTGATGTCAATCCGAAATGGAGGAAACTATCACCTTCAAATGCGGGCATAGGCGAACCGGCGATCCCACCGATGAACCGCTTGAAGATGTCTTCAGTGTCAGAACCGCCGCGATAATTCCAACCTTGCGTAAGATTCGCGGGCCAGGTCTGGAACCCCCACTCATCAGTCAACGTGGGAGCGGATGTACCATCACCGCGTCCAATATTACCGTGGCATTCAACACAACCGAGTTCTACATACAAATCTTTTCCAATCTCAACACTTTCTTGGGAATAGGAAATTTTCCCTTCTAAGCTAATTTCTCTCGGCGGGGCAGAACGTTCTTTAAAACCGTCATGGAATGTTTTGATATAGGCGACAAGTTCCCAGCGATCATCAGCACTTAGGGAAGTTTCCCATCCGGGCATCGACGAACCGGGCATTCCTATAGTAATAATGTCGAACAGGTCCTGATCCGTTGGAAGTTCTCCGGCTTCTGTGGAACGAATCTTGTATAAGCCACGCGTGAAATCTCTGGGTTTCGGGAGTAAATTCTCAGCAGCAGAACCGTCGCCTCTACCCTCCGTCCCGTGGCAGTGCGCGCAGCTTTGCTCATAGACTTCTTTTCCTCTCTCGGAAGCCTCTGGAGCGTTCTGTGCGTATGTTAATGCACAGCAGAACGTGCCTACTACCATCCCGAAAATCAGCATTAGGAGTGCGACATTTTTCTTTTTCATTTTTAGTGTGCCTCCCCAAAGGTTCGTGGCTGATAACCGGTGTAATCAGATAAAAAGAGAATAACGTCCCAAATTTCGTCTTTCGTCAAGTGGTCTTCCCAGATAGGCATTGCGGAATCCCATGGTGTGCCAGCAGCTGGAAGCCCCGGTCCACCTTTGGCAATTCGCCAAAAGAAGAAAGATTCTTGGAAGTTAGGAATAATCCCCGGGTCTTGGAAATTAGCGGGAAGCGGTTGGAGATATGGCGCGAAATGCCCTTGCCCATCAAGATGATCCCCGTGGCAGTAAAAGCAATTCTGGTAATAGACCCGTCTTCCGTTCTCCACATGCGCTTTAAACGCCTCTGGATCGTCCTTTTCATAGTGCCGGAAGGGATTCACGACATCTTGCATCGTGCCAATTACTTCATCTTTGTACGTCAATTCAAGTGGCGGTGATGGATGCGCGTCACGCGGACTTCCAGGTGGATTCGCGCGCTGAGCGATAATCGAGTAGGTATAACCCAGTAGGAACAGTGGGATTAACACAGCGATAACGCGGCGACGGACACGGCGTCTGTCATCCACAAGGGTTTCACGGATCGGCCGTAGGAACTCCCGAAAGAGCGAATCCTCAACGGAAATATGCACCAAGATCGCGATTATAACCAACCCCATATACATCGCAATCACGCTGGCTGGTATCGGTACGGATATGACGCCTCCAATGACAAAGCGAAACACGAGCCAAGAACCGACCAGAATTATAAGACATATTGTGAAAAGCGAAAGTCTTTTCATTTTTGGTGTTTTTTCCTCCACTACACAGATGCCGCCCCTACGGGGCTGAAGAAAGAATTTGCTTTTTTTGTAAGGGTCTGTTATTCGGCGGAAGCGTTATCTGCCTCTACTGGTACTGCTTCCGCTGTCGCGCCAGTGAGTGTGCTTAAGAAAGTGAGCAAATTAGCCATATCCGACACGGATAGGAGTAACGGGAAGTTCTCAGGCATTGGTGAAGTAACCAGTAACTTCTTACCAGAAGCACGGGTAAAGGTAGCCTCTTCAACATCAAAAGTATCAATTACCTCTTCACTACCATCAACATTCAAAATGATCTCATCATCGTCAAGCGTGCCAGAAACGTGTGCCCCTACAAGCTCGTCGCCGTCAAAAGTAAGAAGGGTCATCTGACTTTTGACATCTGTTTTAGAGAAAGCCCTTTTTTCGCCATTAATTATAAGCGTTACAGTCTCATCGGTCTCTGATTCGACTTCACCAGTCACAGGTGTGTTTGCATCTGCGGGTGTTAGTGTTAAAGTAAGGTAGCCTCTTGCTTGTAGATTGGAGAGTTCCTCAATCGGTTCTTCATCAAGATCACTCAGCAAGATCGTGTGTTCCTCTTCCACACCGTCCGCAGTTTTGGTTCGAATGACGATTTGTTCTGTATTTTGGGTTACGAGCGTTCCTTGGTAGGTTACGCCGTTGGCAGTGACAGTAACAGCACCAAAACCAGTTACAATTTGCGCACTCGGCAGCAGGACTGATTCCTCAAGATACCGCATGTCGTTAAAGGCAGCAATTTCGGAAAGATCCGGGGCAGTGACGACTTCAAAGTCTGTAGTTGTTTCACCCGCTGCCGGACTTTCTATACCTTGAACGGCGTGGCACGAGATACACGCGGCACTCACAAAAACCTTCTTGCCGAGTTCGGGGTCGCCGGTAAGCAGCGGAGGAAGCACTTCAGCGGCTACTGCGGGATCTTTTCTATCTATAGGTTCTTCAAATGGCGTTGGATCAATCTCACCACCTTGGCTCTCAAGATAGGCAATAACCGCTTGAATCTCCAAGTGAGAAAGCGCAATAGGTACTTTCCATACCTCTGGCATAATCTTGCCGTATCCGGGGACAAGATGGTTGGCGGGGAAATAAAGCGACTCAATGAGATAAGTTTTTGGATCCATGCCCGGGATGCGGCTCGCTGCGTTAATGCCAATGTCTGTGAGATCTGGACACCTTCCTGGTGGTGCAGATGGATCGACGGTATGACATGCACTACATTGCCCTTTTCCACTAAATATCAAGGCACCTTGCTCTGCGACTCCGTCTGGATCGGACCAATCAAGTTCTGTTACACTCACCGCTGTGGAACTTTCGGGGACAAGGCTGGCAACAAAGGCATAAAACCATATCACAGCAAGTGAAAACGTCAACAATTTCATGACGTTAGACCACAAAACGATGTTTATGATCACCGAGATTAGGAACCAGACAGACCAAGGCAGCAAGTTCTCAGAAGCAATCGGAAACGCGGATGCTCCAGCAATATAGGCGATGAAACTCACCACCATTAGGATTAAACTCGCAATTTTTATGAGTGTATTTCTTGACATTTTATACGTATCCTTAATCGAGGTTGTAAACCCCTCCCACAATGATTCTTACAACAATCGGGGTTACCAACCCCTTTCCGTAGCAATTCTTCCTGCAAAAAATCCAAACGGTATCGCCCAAGGCGTTCGGGGTACCGCTGCGACGATTGCACCGACAGCACAACCGAGGCATGCTCCACTCAACGCGATTCTATTTTTGGCTGCTTTATAGTAACCTACGTAAACATCAATATATTCAGGCGGTTTGCCAAGAAGTCGCATGGGTGGCGGTGATGGTTGATAAAAATAAGCTCCCACAATGCCCAAGGTACCCAACAAGCATCCGCCACTAATCCCTAAACAAAAACCACCCGACAACCACAGATACCTATCATTGACATCATTGTAAGCATCATCGTGACCGGCTTTCGCAATCTGACGTAAACTTTTATCTGATACTGTCATATAGGATTCTACACACCCAACCATCGAAAGCAATGAAATACTGGAGGCTATCAAAAGAAGCAGGCTAATATTTTCCTTCATTTAGATTTTTATTTCTACCGCTATTAGTCATCAGCTTCAGCAGTAACGGCTGCTTCGGAGGTAACTGTTGCCTCTTGTTTTTTCTTCTCACCCCACAAACCGAGCCAGAAAATAAACCCAACGAGTGCGAAGAAAACCACCATGATAATTGCTACCATGTTCACTGCTTCGCTGAGAAACGGCGTAAAGGCATCAGGAGATGTATCTTGCATGACGCCGAAGATATGCCAGGCTTCTCGAAGTCCTGATCGCGCATATCCCATCAGTCCCATCAGGGACGTAAACGTAATAGCGATGAGGATTAAGACGTATTGTGAGCGATCTGTCATCTCTCCCCAGTTAATGCTACCAGATGTCGTTGCTCTACGGTACATGAAGATATCAACCACCGTGACGACTGCCATTACAGCGAGTGCAATTAGTACCTGATAAGGGGTAAGGATATTGACACGCAAATCTGTCGGAACGGTAAATCCGACGATGCCAATAACGACAATTGAGACTGTTGCGAGAAAGAAAACCGCAGAAATAGCAATGTTACCAACGTTTTTCCAATTTGCCGTAGGTATTTTGCCTGAACGCCGATAAAATAGGAAACTCAAGAAAGTGGTAAGAATAATGATATTAACAGCCGTATTCTTGGCAGTCATCAAGCCAAACAATCCCAGATGCGGGTGATTTGCCCCACCCATCGCGCTCAGTTCACTTGCACTTGAGATCTTAGAGAGCGTCCGTGGGGTCATCCAGATTGCGACACAGATTACAATGATGGTAATCATATAGGGACGGTAGCGCGCGTAGATCTCCGCGCCTTCAATGCGTCCCATACCTGACCAGAGGTAGTAGTTCGCGCCGATAAATAGGACACCAATCATCACCGCTTGAATGATAAATAGCCAAGAAAATAGACTACCCATCATGTTAATTCCCATTGTGTTATTGAACATGTAGATTTCTCTACCGAGCCAATAGCCGAGAAACGGCAGCGGTATAAGTCCGCAGAGCGCGATGAAGTTTCCGGTATATCCCATCCAATCGTAGTGGGCTTTGTCCTCTTTCGTCTTCGCGACGAGGAATCGGAACGCCGCATAAGCCGCCACAATCGAACCTCCGAAGGCGATGTTTCCGACAAGACGGTGTATATTAACGGGCATCCACGTAAAGTTGTTGACAGCATCCCAAACGGTTCCCATGAACTCACCTGTTGTCTCGTTGTGGAGTGGGATCATTGTATGGCTTGTAACACCCTCCATAGCGGTTTCAGGTGTCAGCGAAGGATCAGCAGCCAATTTTTCTTCAATCCAAGACTTTCGTCGTCCTTCAGATAGTACGCCGTATTGGGTTGCAGGACTCGTTTGGTAACTCAACCATGAGTTAGAAACGAACATAATCGCAGTGCCAAACACATTTAGAAGCACGCCGAGGAAGAGATGCCACCCCTTATGTCGTCCCTGCATCTTATCCCATCCGTAGGAATAGAGATAAAGCGTAAAGGTTTCACCGAAGAATAGAATGACGTAAAAAATCATCGTTGGTCCGAATATCCCACTGAGTTTTGACATCACTTTGGGATAACACCAGATGAGGATGAAGACGAGAACACCACCGAGTAAGGCTGTTGTCGAAAATGCGCCCATACAGAGTTTAATAAACTCCTGTGCCATCCGGTCGTATCGCATGTCCTTTGTCTTCCAGCCGATAAATTCAATGATAACAGCGAACATCGGGACTCCGAGAATAAAGGATCCGAATAAGAGGTGAAGCTGGGCGGCGATCCACGCTGCATTTCGGCTGCCGATCTTCGGGAAAGGACGATATTCTGCCTCGGTCGCGTCTTGGGCAAACACCGGTGCAACAGCTAAAAAGGCATAAGCAATCAGCACGCAACCAAGTATGAGATAGAGTCTCTTTTTAGACATTTTCGTTTTTTTTATGGTCGTTAGTTGTCAGTTGTCAGTTAAAGTGCGACTTGTGGAATTTATGTAATATCCAACTGCCACAAACCTTAACCGATAACCCACAACTATTAAAATCGTTTAAAAAACTATTTAGCGCGTTTCTTAAAATCAGCACTCGTAAAGTTTACAGCAATATCACCACTTGCTGGCACTTCAACAGTTTTGTTCGCTGAACCGAGTTCTTCATGCCAAGCGACAACACGTACTTTACCTGCTGGCACATCAGCGATTGAATAACCGCCGGTATCTGCGGATTTTTCATAGGCATTTGAACTGATCCAAGCACCTTTATCGTCTTTGTAACCAGTAACCGTGAAATAGTTGCTGTTAACAGCGACGATGTAACCTGTCATCCAAGCGTGAATATCACATGTGAATTTAATTTCTTCAGCTTTAGCGACTTTGTGAGGGATGACTTTACCGGGCTGCGGAATTTGATAATTTATAGCTTCATTCTTTTTCGCGTGGGAATGGACATTGTGAGCAACTGGATCGCTAGAAGTGAGGTCAACGGTAGAACCGGCGACAACAGCAAGAACGTGCGGGTAGTAAGCACAACCCTTTTGGTCCATAACTGGATTCTTATCGGGGACAGTAACCTTAGCACCACGGACGCGTGCGTAAATGACAACGTTCTTAATGCCTTTGCCCTTCGAGACAACGAGTGCCTCGGACTTTGTGCCTGCTACAGCGTCAATGCAATGTTGATCTTTGGTAGCCGTTAGGGCGGGACGTGCTGGTGCGTCGCCATCATACATTACGGTACCAGTGATCGTGCCTGCAAACGCAGCACTTGTAAGCATTGCGCAAAACAGCAGGGCAACTACGACTTTCATAATTTGGTTTCTCCTTATATATTTAAATTTGTTCTGCAATATGTTAACACCACAGAATTTTAGAATGCAAATAAAAAGACCTAAAATTTTGGCATCAATTTTTTAGACTGCGAACGATAGTCTGCAAACTGTCAGTTTGCAGTACAAACCCCTTGCTAACAATGAACCGCTTTCCTACAATTAAGGGCGGAATGTCTCCTTAATATAGTCGAGAATCTCCCGTTGCTCTTCATCACTGAGATAGTAATAAAACGCTGGCATATCGTTCTTTCCCGCGTTGATACTATCCAGTAATTGTTCATCGTCATGCATTTCCCACAGATTATTATCAGTTAGGTCTGCTGGATCTAACTTTTTGAAACGACCAATACGTCCGCTGCCTTGTCCATCGTTCCCGTGGCACCCAGCGCAGTATCGGGCATAATGGTATTCAACCTCCGACTGATACTTCGTGCTCGGATCAATTTGATTGCCCAACCAGATGAGACCGTTGAGCCAAACAGCAATCATGACGATAACGACAGCAAGATGTCTCATATTGGCTCTCAGCTTCAGCTATCAGAAGTCAGCATAAACATCTTGTGGGGGTTGAGCGTTGCTTGCATACCCCGTCCCGACGACCGACCACTGACTGCTATTTCTGCTAACGTCCCAACGATATGAGGTAATCACGGACGAGTCGAATCTGTTTTTCAGCGTCATCGTCAGCGTAGCCGTCAAGTGGCATATGCTGGCCACCAACGAGGGGCCATGCTTGCGGCATCGCCGTCCCGGGTTGGAACGATTGCGGATCCTTCATCCAGTCAATAAGCCAATCCGCTTTGAGTCGTTCTTTCGCCAGTGCGAGGTCTGGTCGTCCAGCCTTGTCGCTCCCTTCAGGAATGACTTCACCCTGCGAGGGGTGACAGGAGATACACTGGAGCACGTCAAAAATCTGTTTACCGACTCGCAGTTCAGCTCTTGTTGGGCTTGGCGTTTCAAGTGTTTCGTACGGAAACGGTTCATCATCAAGCGCGGAGAAATATTTGACGAGCGTTGTCGCTTCATCGTCCGATAACTCAAATGTTGGCATCCGTACTTTGAGACCGTAGCGAATATCTGACGGCTCTTTCAGAAACGCAAATAACCAGTCTGGATAGACTCTTGCGCCTTCCGCTTTCAATGGTGGCGGCGCAAACTGCTTGGCATTTGTCTCATTTAATCCTTCATGCGCGACGATAACATCAATATAATCTCCACCTGCGCCTTCAATCTGATGACACCCAGTACAATTATATTTTTTGACCAACCGTCTACCAGCATTAATCCGGTTCAGTTTCTCAGATCGGTTATGCATATAACCGAGCGGGTACTTTTCAGGTTGGAAACTCTTCAAAAGTACAGCAAGTGCTTTGGCGTCTTCATCGTCAACCTGGAAAACAGGCATGCGAGAGACAATGCGTCGGGTTTGATAACGCCGTGGGTCGGTTACTTTACCGAGAGTCCACCCGGTCCAACTGTGTTCGACATCTACTGTGTCGCCGAAGTCAAGCTCATCAACCATCTTTGCTCCGAATTCACCAAGATCTGCTCCGACCTTTGACTCATTTTCAAAACCCGGGATTTCGTGGCAACCGAAACAGCCATAGGTCCTGACGAGTGCTTCACCTTCCGCTACGTCAACTTCCCCGATGGATTCGCCAGATGCATTGGGTGTTGCCTGTTGTAAACTCATCAAGTATGCGACGACATTATCAACTTCTCTATTACTTAACCGCAAACTCGGCATACTCGTATCTGGGTCATAGGCTTTCGGGTCGCTAATCCACTGGCGGAGGTAGGTCGGCGTAACCTTCGCGCCGACGCTGTCGAGTGCGGGTGCAAAATCGGTTCCTAAGCCACCAACGGCATGACATGTGAGACAACCAACGTTTTTAACGGTCTCCTCTCCTGCTTCAATAGCGCGCTGGGATTCGGAATAGGTTGCCCTGGATTCGTCCAGACTCGCGTCACTCATTTGTGCGAGATAGGCAGCGATAGATTTCACTTCATCAACAATGCGGAGGACATAACTGTCTGGATAGGGATATTCTGTCCCGTCATCCGTTTTAATGACGATACCATTGTCGGTTTTGGTGACAACACCTGTACGTTTCCCACCGTTTTTGAGGTAAACCACCTGCGTCATGCCATCGGCAGGGAAGAAATTGGGCATCGTCGTATTCGACAGATATGCCTCGGGTTTCTTAATCCAGCTTTCGAGCCAAGTGGTATCTTTTACCTTACTACCAACTTTTGCGAGTGATGGACCGACTTTTACGATGTCTTCAATAGCACTATAGCCCTCTACAGCGTGACAGCCTTGACAGCCGAGGTCTTCAAAGAGTGCCAAACCTTTTGTGAGATTAGGCGCATAGTCCACGGGCTGATCTGTTTCAGGATCAACACCGTAATCTAACATCATCACGCCATCGTGGCAGCGGCGGCAGTTAGATTCCATATATCCCTTCGTCTCTTCGGAGGTTCTATCGGTATGCTCATCCATGCCGAGTACAGGGGTAAGCCAATATTCAGCGTGGGTTAAGGCGTGAGCAGACTTTGCTGTGAGTGCCTGTCCTTGTCCGCCATGGCATAGCGTACATCCGAATCTATCAACAGGGTGCTTATCAAGAAGAACGTCCCGATGGGGGTGCGTTTGGAGGACCGAACGATAGCCGGTCTCATAAGAGATCTCTACTTCGCCGAAGACATCCACGTCCGTAAAGGTGAGAGTGCCGTTTTCTTCTAATGTGTATTCATCGGGTTCGGCATCAAATCCATCAATTATAATGGACTCGCTACCTAATTTAACACTTGGATGCTTAAGATGATGGACAACTGGATTTTCGCCATCACCTTCTACTTCAAACATCTCTTGTGCGGAGTGTTCGTAGCCGCTCCTATCAACAGAGAAGTGGCAAGTAGCACATCTGTCTGCGGTGTGACTAAAGTCTTCAAGATAATACTGGACAATGGTTCGTGTTTCACGGAAGGGATTCTCCAAGAGACTGCCGAGAAAGGTTCTTTTGATCCCACCGACTGAATGTAGTTTTTCCTCAAGGCGTGCGACTTCGTCATACATTGCTTTGTCGATTTGCAGGGATTGAAGGGCAGCTTGTGCGGTAGCAATACCTTCAACGATTTCTGCATCGGTAGCGTTATATTTTTGTGCAATAAGGTAGGTACTGAGTGCGCGTTGCGGGTCGCCATTGTTCTGATAGAACCTTGCTAACGACTTGTTTACGTTCGTGAAGGCAGCCTCTGCTGCCAAAACGGCTTCCGTTAGCTCACCTTCAATCTGGGATTCAAAATCTGCTAATTTCTTCTGCCACTTGCTAACAGTCTCGTTGTATTTACCCTTGGCTTCGTGAAGGCTGTGCTGATATTTATAGTTAATAGCGTCCGATTCGCTCTGGCGAAACTTGCGTTCTTGCAGCGCTTCATCGAGCGCGACCTGTGCGTTCTCCACATTTTTCGTCAAGCCTCGCAACTCTTTGGAATCAGGCTCCTGAGTTGTGGCGAGTTCGGGCAAATCCGCCCTTGCATTTGCCAATTCTGACATTGTTTTGTCATACTCATATTGATAAAACTGCTGCTGGATCTGCTTCCACGGGCGGCGGGTAATCATCTCACTCCAGAATCCCCAAATAGTTACGAGTCCTAACAGTGCGGACAAAATAAAGAACAAAGCAGAATACGATTTATTCTCAGCAGGAATTTCTTGTTTGCTCCTCACGAAATTTTCTACCTCCATGTCAATTGATGCATCAGGATGTCCTTGTTAAGGTCTGCGGGTGTTGGCGCAAATCGTCTCCACTAAATGTTGAACCATGGGGATACCCAGATATACTTCACATTGAAGAATATACGTAAAATCATTTTTATCGGCAGCGCAAGCATAGTTAAAAACAGAAATGAAACGAGGACATATCGAACGAGACCGAGTTCCTGTAAGAAACGACTACTATTACGTTTCCAAAAGTAGAAAATCGGACCGACCGAGAAATAGCCTGCAACGACGACGAAGCCGAAGAAGTTGGCAGTGGTTTCACTTCGGATGCCGAAAAGATAAGACAGATTCACATTCGTTAGCGGCACGACAAGGTGTGGATCCCACGCCTCCCAAGGCGCGAAGAAGTTCCATCCGGGTCCTCTGAGGAATGTACCGACGACCATCAGTACAATCCACAAAATGATGAATCCGAAGGAGAAGACCGCGAGGGCAAAAGGACGCTCCTTGATCGTATAATAGCCTTTGCCTTTGGGATTAATATCAATGTAGGGGATAGCAATTAACCCAGCGATAATCAACCCTGGCAGCACGACTCCCGCGATCCAAGGATCGAAGTAGACAAGCATCTCCTGTAGTGCGAGGAAATACCATGGTGCCTTAGAAGGATTGGGTGTTTTTGTCGGATCGCTCGGCTCTTCAAGCGGTGCATCAATCATAATAGACCAGACGCCCAACACCAACATAACAATAATAGCACAGATAAACTCGTTTCGACACAGATAGGGCCAGACGTAAACTTTATCGTTAAGGGCTGCATCTGAAGGAACACCTGTTTTGTCAGTCTGGCGTGCCTGCCGGTATGAAAGCCAGATGAAATAAGGTATCAAAAAGAGAATAGCAACAATGGGGACATTATCAGGCTTCGTCACCAGTGCTATGAAATGCTCCATATTCTGCTCCTTTGAATATTGGATTCCTTTCCCGTGCTAACAGAAACTGCGTTCCGCCGACACAAAAGATTCGTTTCGACAATTTCCGTTTATAGGGGTCCGGAGATGCCGCCATCCTTACGCACACGCCAGAAATGCAAAGCCATGAGGACGCTCGCCAAAAGTGGCACAGCGACGCAGTGTAAAATATAGAACCTTAACAGCGTCGAGGGTCCTACGATTGTACCTGCCAGTAGTGCAAATCGGACGTCATTTGCTTGTGTGATGTCTTGCGGCGCAAATGGACCTTCATGCCCCAACACAGGTGTTGCGCGCGCCATATTTGTACCGACAGTCACAGCCCAAAATGCCAACTGATCCCACGGCAGCAAATAGCCAGTGAAACTGAGGAAAAAGGTCACGAGTAACAAGATGACCCCGACAGCCCAGTTGAATTCCCGCGGTTTCTTATAGGAACCGGTCAAGAATACCCTGAACATGTGTAACATCACGGAAATAACCATTCCGTGTGCGGCCCAGCGATGCATGTTGCGGAGCAGCATTCCGAAGGGTATGTCAAATTCGAGGTACTGTACATCGTGGAAGGCATATTCAGCTGTAGGACGATAGTAGAACATGAGGAGTACGCCTGTGACGGCTGTCACGAGAAACATGAGGAAAGTGATGCCGCCCATACACCATGTAAATCGGAAGTTCAGCGCGTGCCGAGAAACCCGGGGAGGATGGAGATGCAACCAGACGTTTTGGAGGATTTGTAGGGTGTAACGGCGCCCTGTGTCTTCATATCCGTGGCGGAACATAGAGCGCCAAATATCGGAGTTGGTAATTTTTTCTTTCAGCCCTTTGCGTTCTTCGTTCATATTTTCTATCGCAGGCTTCGACGAATAGATGCGTCGAAACGCCTTTTCTGCCTAACCGAAGCCAGGCGCGAATGCTCTCCTTTCTTCAAACCTTCAAAAAGGAGCCTGGATCGGTCCACTGCCCCTTCTCACCTAAAAACTTCACGGACTTGTCGATTTCGATTTGGCCATCTTCTGCTAATGTAATTTTAACACGCTCAAGGGGTCGTGGTGCGGGACCTTCGTAGTTAATACCTTCCCGGTCAAAACCGCTACCGTGGCATGGACACTTGAATTTGCTTTCAGACCCGAGCCACCGCGGCGTGCACCCGAGGTGTGTACATATTGTTAAGAGCGCATAGAATTCGCCGTCTTGCTTCCGGACAATCCAAACGCCGAATGGTTCTTTTTTGAATTTTTCGCTAACGCTACCTGGTGGGTATTCTGCCGGGAAACCTGCTTTAAAAATAGAGGATGGTTCAAACAATACACGTGGATATAGATACCGGACTAATCCGGGTCCGAAAGTCAGTCCCAATGCTGCAACGAAATTTCCCCAACCGAGAAATTTAAAAAATTTACGTCGAGATACCACTTATACCCCCGATTTTGTAGATGGACGTTTACGCACCGCCTCTACGAATTAAAGGTAAACTGTCTACATTATAACCTTATAGCCAATAAATATCACGAAAAACTTTTCTCACTCGAAAGTCCGCCGTTCACGGGCAAGATACACTCACTAATGCCAGAGTGATCCGATAAAAAATACAAAGTCCATTCCAAGTAATTTTACATTTTGAGCGTTAATTATTATAATATGTTTTCACAAGTTTGTCAACCTTTTTTTTATTTTTTTTCGGAGCATTTAGTTTTGGGTTTTCAGCAGTTGGCAATCAGCGGTCAGCGGTCAGTTATCAGTTATTAGAAAAGGTCGCGATCGGGAGATGGCTCCTACTGTAAAGAAACTTTCAGATGGGCAATAAATTGCCCTACTACAAACTATACATGGCGCGCAAATTTTCTTTAGTTTTACAACGACTTGTGCTACAATCTATTTCCGCAGACCCTTAGTTCACGAAATTAACGCTGATAAAAAAAGGAGAATGAAGATGGCTCGTTTTATAATCAGTTTGATAATCGCAGGTTTTGTATTTGTACAACTCGGCAACGCTGAAATCGATCCGGGATCTATTGTCGGTGCATGGTTGTTTGATGAAGCGAGTGGGAAAGTTGCCAAAGATTCATCTGACCACGGTAACGACGGCGACCTTGAAGGTGGTGCTAAATGGGTGAAGGGTAAGTTCGGCAACGCCATCGAACTCAATGGTAAGGACGCTTGGGTGATTGTTCCAGAGATTGGACCGCTTGAGGACTTCACACTCATGAAATGGTTTAATTCGACGGGACGCGTCGGACAGTGGAGATGCTTCTTTAACCGAGATGGCTGGTCTCCCGGGTTCGTCCACTATCAATTCCGACCAGATAACAAGATGGAGATGGCTATCCACTCCAACAACCCCGTGCGACATCCAGGTTGGACCAACTCGAAGTTCACGGCGGATAAAAATATCCTGAATGAATGGTTCCATCTCGCAGTCGCCTACAGCAGCAACGATGAATCGGTTCAGGTTTATTTTGATGGCGAACTTGATGCGGAAGGAAAATGGGGACCCTTGCCGGGGGAATTTGGACCCGGACGTATCGGTTCATGGGACGGCGGTGGAAGAGAGTGGGAAGGACTGTTCGACGAGATGCTACTCTTCGATGTCGCACTGGAGCAAGATGACATCCAGTCACTCATGGACAACGGATTAGAAGCCACACTCGCTGTCGAAGCCGTGGGTAAACTTGGAACAATTTGGGGTGAAATTAAATCGGGACGAATGCAAAGTAGATAGGCATGAATGGGTAAGTTTCGGTTTCGTTTTAACAACATACGGACGGATATAGAAATCCGTCCGTATATCATTTAAGATACTGTGATTGAGCCGAAGTACACAGTCATAGTTAATGGATAATTTTCACATTGAGAATAGGACTATCCTGCATAAAGACTTTTTCGTTAATCGTCGCGGCACCCTGGAACTTGAACTGGTAAGTATCATCCTTCAAAGAAGCGAGTGCCGTTAAAGGAACTTTTACTTCAGTTTCGTCCGCTGGGATAGTCGCTGCTTCCGTAGTGAAGCCTCCGGGCACATCGATCGGCGTCAGCGTGACTTCGTCCGTAAAGCCTCCGATCCGAACTATGGTTAACGTTAACATTGCTTCTTTTGTAAGTGGTATCTCGCCTTCGGTCGCTTCGGCATCGGCAGTCGGGTTTGATGCGATCGCTACGGTGCCACCATCAGGTACTGCGGCAACATCAGTTTTTGCAGTTGCCGGGAAAACGATGCTAAAGCGCAGCGGTTCAACCGTTACAATGAAGGGTGCCTCCATGACTGTCAAAGGAATAGCAGGCGTCGATTGTTTCACCGCCTCGCCATTAACAGTTGCTGTTCCAGTAACCGAAATATAACTTGTGCCGGATGCTGGTAAAACAGAAAACTCCTCTCTCCGCTCGAAAGTACCTGCTTTAACCGAAAGCGTTGCCTCTGTTTCACCTTCAGCAATAGTAATAGGTTTTTTGGAAACGGGATCAGGCAGTACGGAAACGCGATTTGGGAGTCCTGATACCGATAACTCGATGGAACCGACGAAGTCATCGCGTCGTTTCGCTGTCACATGGAGGTCAGCTGTTTTGTTGTGCACAGCACTCAAGCCGATTTCTGCAAGCGTCAGTGTAAACTCCGGTGCATCCATCACAGTGAGCAGGAGTGGCGATGGTGTAGCGACACGTTCTATCTGGCGACCACCAACGGCACATACCCCGACGACAGAGAGTGGCATCAGTCCAAGTGGTGCGTCCCAAGGAGCCGTTATCGTGAGCATTGCTCGGTTTTGGTCGGCTCCAACAATCGTGGGACTTACATCAAATGAGTTCGGAAGAGTTGGACAAACCAGGCGAATTGGACCATCGAATAGGTCAAGACGGACAACGTCCACCTGCAAAGTTACACTACTGCCTCGATTGACGCGCGGGTTATCGAAAGGAGATACTTGGTTCCGCGCGTTAAGCGTAATTAATTTGAGTTCGCAATCTGGTTCCAACGGACGGATGCTCAGTCTGTACGGGTATGCCTCGCCGCCTTGGTTGTTCAGATCCCGAATAGTAATAGAATACTTCCCAGCTTCTTCAAAATTCCAATCAATACGTGCATCAGCAAGCGTAGTGGCGTTCATAGGATCGTCGTTTACCATTAAGACCTGTTCTTCCCCATCATTCCACGCCATTTCTTCCGAACCTTCCATCGGTTTTCCAGGACCGTAAAGCGTGAGTAGCGCATCAAGTTTCGATGACAGTTTCAGCGCCTCTACCTCGAAAACAAGAAGCTGAGGTTCTTCAATCTCAAATGTAAACCGATCTACATCGCCGGATTTGTCAATTTTCCCATTGAGAGTTATTGGAGTCGTCACAGCATTTGCATTTCCAGCTGCGTTATTCGGTTCAGTCTCTACCATTTCCTCCCAATTTCCAATAGCGAAAGGACGGATATTGGTTGCCAATCCGGAGGGTGTCTGTACCCGTAGCGACTGTTCACCTGCCTGTGTTTCTGCACCTATTGAGACCTGTATAGACGCTACCGTCTCAAGGTTCGCGCCAGTGACGGCGATTGTATTCTCGGTGCCGCGTCGTCCACCAAGAGGAAAAATTGTCTCAAGATACGGCAACTCACCTATGCTCAATCGGTAACCGTACCCATCTCCACCTTTGTACCGAATATCTCGAATATGAAGCGTGTACTTTCCCGTTTCAAGTGCAGTGTAATCCAGCACGGAATCTAAACCGTCCCCAAGCCCGCTGTTAGCGACCTCAGTCTCATTAGCATCTCGGAGAACAAGATAGGAATCCAACAAAGAGCCTATCCGTTGTGCTGTCACTTCACAGATAAGCCTGGCATCCTTTTTCAGTTCAAAGGTGAAACTATCTTCATCGTCAATTGATGAAATCTCACCGTTCACAGTGACTGGCAGCGCAATCCAGTCGCTTTCCATTGTAGGAGAGGTTTCCAACCCCGATTCCTCTGCTTCCTCTTGGACGACTTCCCGTAAATTTCCAACAACAAAACTGCCTGCGTTGGAAGCACCATAAGGTGTAACAACACGTATTTGTTGAACGCCGAGTGGAGCACTGGAGGAAATCGTCAGCAATGCTACTAACTGTGCGTCAGTGGGGATATGTCCCGAAACACCAGCACCGTTGAAAAGAACGGCAGCTTGTCCGGTTTTCTCCTTAATTTCCGCGGTGATACCGGTCCCACTGAACCATACCTCTGTTGCTTTGCCGAGATTTGTGCCCGTGATTGTGACTTCTACGCTCCGTCCCTGCTGACCACCCTGCGGGAAGACCGTTGTCAAGGTAGGTTGAGTTGTCAAGGCAGGTTGTACCTGCGCGTATGCGAAACTAACCGTTAGGAAAAAGATCCATAGAACGAGAAAGGACTGTTTTGTTAAGAGATGAGAAAGCGGCGAGTTAGTCCGTCTTCTCTGTCGAAATAACATATTAGGCATTGTCGATCACCTTATGTTTTTAGTAGCGAAAAGCCTGCTCATAAGCAAATGTTACTCATTCGATCAAGTCAATCGAATTTGTTTTGCTTTACATTGAGCAGGCTTAACAAAAATCGGTGTTGATTACGCTATATCAGCGACACCACTGCAAAACCGTTTAGAATATCCCTGCAATTGGTTCGCCTTTCACCAATTCGCGTGGTTGATCCAAATGGTTGTACACGATGGTGTGCGGGTCAATACCGAGTGTATGATAGACGGTAGCGAGGATGTCGCGTGGGTGTACGGGATTCTCAAGCGGCGTTGAGCCTGTTGCGTCGGATTTCCCATAAACCTGTCCACCTTTTACCCCTGCTCCAGCAATTAAGCCTGTATAGCAATAGGGCCAGTGATCACGTCCATCAGGTGCGTTGCTGTTACCGGAGGTGCTAATGCCCATCCGTGGTGAACGTCCGAATTCACCTACCGCTAAGACGAGTGTGTCTTCCAACATACCGCGCTGATCCAAGTCTTCCAACAGTGAAGAGACTGCGCTGTCTAATTTTGGACAGTGAAGGTTCTTCAGCGGACCGAAGTTGGTTGCGTGCGTATCCCATGCGGTGGTATTCGGGTCCCCGTTAGCAACAGAGGGCCAGTTCACCTGTACGAAACGGGTGCCTGCTTCCACTAAACGGCGAGCAAGGAGTGCACTTTGTCCGAACGTGTGTCTACCGTAACGATCCCGGACTTCATCTGGTTCTTGTGCCAAGTCAAACGCATTGCGCGCCCGCTGCGATAAGATGAGGTTGTAAGCCTTCTCATAATACTCGTTCAAGGCATAGGAATCCGCAACCTTATCAATTTCGGGCATCCCTGCGTTAATCGTCTCAAGCAGATTTTTCCGCCGTTTCAGACGCACTGGTGGCACCTCTGGCCGTAGACTCAAATCGTCGAGATTAATCTCTTCATTCGGGTCTTGGAAGAGGAAGTAAGGGTCATACGCCCTACCGAGAAATCCTGCGTTTCCACCTTTGCCGATGATATTACTCTCTTGCATCGGGCGAGGGAGTTGCACTGCGGCGAGCATTGGTTCATCGGGCGGACGGTAATTTGCGATATGCGATGCGGCATTTGGATGGTCGGCTGGCGACGGCGGATCAAGCTGCCCTGAAGGCGCGACCTTGTCCGGTGTTTCACCGGTTACCATTTGGTACATCGCAGCGGTGTGGTTGAAAAGACCTGCCGGTGTGTAGCTTACAGAACGGATAAGGCAAGCTTTATCCATCTGTTGCGCCAAGCGGGGCATGGTCTCAGACAACTGAATCCCTGGGACGTTTGTGGGGATCGGATTAAATTCACCGCGAATGTTCGAGGGCGCCTCCGGTTTCGGATCCCAGATGTCAAGGTGGCTAGGACCACCTTGCAAAAAGAGAAGAATGACCGAATTGGCTTTTCCCCACCCGTTAAGCGGTTGAGAGGGATCGACTGTCGTATTGGCTTTTGCTTGGAGTGACAATACCTGTGGCAGACTAATGCCGAGCATCGCCGCACCACCAACACGTAGAAATTCACGACGTGAGAACCCGTCACATAAGCGTCCGGGTAGTTGTGGTAACGATAACATCTATTGTTTCCTCCGTTATGGTTGTCAGTTCTCAGTAGGGGTCGCTAACGCAACCTTTTCAGTTGTTGTCTGTAGCAGAAGCAAATATTATAGCTGCCACAATACATCACTGAAAACCGAGAACTGATAACTTCCTTAGCGATTGAATAAGAATGCAGGACTGTTAATTAGCGCCCACAACAAGTCTTGCGCGCCTTCTTCCTTAGATTCAGCGTTCGCGAGATGTTCAATCGCTACTGCATATTCGTTCTTCTCTGGTAACCGAGAAAGCGTTGCGAGATATAGTTCCTCAACGAGAACCCGGTCATCATGATTCGTTTTTATAAGTTGTGCGATACGTCCTTCAGGATCGATGAGTGCCTCTGCAACCGTCGGTCCATTAATGAGATTCATTGCATGTGCGAGACTGACCTCGGTAGTGCGTTCACATTCACAAGAGGTTTCGCGTTCAGGTCTGCCAAATAACTTCAAAAATCCGTCATCTTTGACCTTGCTGTCTGGTAATTGCACGGCTCTGAAGTTTTTCGGGACCTCTTCAAATCGCGGTCGGCTTCCTGTTGCGATACCGATAGCATCCAATAACTGCTCTGCAGTCAAACGTCTGGCTGCTGCATGCGAGAAGTTAATTGTATCAGCCTTATTCCACTTGTTGGTTACGATGCTCTGCTGATAGGTTCGAGAACGGGTGATTGTTTTCATGACATGCTTCATGTCAAATCCGCTGTCCACGAAATCCCTTGTCAAGGCATCAAGCAATTCGGGGTTAGTGGGTGGATTACTTGTGCGAATATCGTCTACAGGTTCGATAATCCCACGCCCCATGAAGTAACTCCAGATACGGTTCACACCTGCCCGTGCAAACATTGGGTTGTCTTCAGCGGTGAGCCATTCTGCAAGCATCTCACGCTTATCATCGGTTTTGGCTGCGACTTCTCCGAACGGGACTGACGGTTCAACAACCGCCAAGGTTCGAGGGTGTTTCACAGGTTCTGTGGTGTAATTAGCGTATACGACCTCATCACCGGGAAGCTGCCCCGGTTTGACTCTAACATCGGCGAAGAATGCACCGAGTTCGTAGTACTGATTTTGCGTCCACTTTTCAAAAGGATGGTCGTGACATTTATTGCACGAGAACCGGACTCCTAAGAAAAGCTGCGTTGTATTCTCCACTGCAGCAGTGTATTCACGAGAGACACGGAAATAGTTCGCCGCAGGGTTTGTGTAGGTGCTACCGTTCGCAGTAATCAGATCTCGTACAAACTGGTCATAGGGACGATTCTGAGCGATGGCTTGATGGATCCACTGTTGGAAGAGCCAGACCCCACGTTCACCGAGAAATTTGCGGTTAGACTGTAAGAGATCTCCCCACTTATGGGTCCAATGATCGACAAACTCCGGTGTCTCGACGAGGACATCAATGAGTTGCTCCCGTTTTGTTTTAGATGCGGTTTTGTCGGTAAGGAAATCCCGAACCTGTTGGGGTGTCGGTGGAATACCTGTTAAATCGAAATAGATACGACGGACAAACTCTTCATCTGTACAGAGTTCAGAAGGTAGAATTTTCATCCGCTTCAGTTTATTGTGAACGTGCGTATCAATGTAGTTGTATTCTGGAGTTTTAACCCATTTGTAGCCGCTCCGGTCACCCATTACAATAATATTGTTCGTGCTATAAGCACCTTCATAACGGGTGAGTATAGCGGTTTCACCGCGGCGTTCTGCAGTTACGACCCCTTCGTCTGTGACGTTGGCGACTTCATTGACACTACTTGTGAATTTCGCCTCGCGGGTGACATCCCGTGTTGCGCCATCAGAATAGTGTGCGATGACTATAAGTTGTTGCTTCATACCCGGCATTGTGAGTTCAGCAGAATCGGGGATAACTTCTAATTTTTGTACGCGCTGCGTCGTTTCAACATCAGGGATAGCACCTTCGGCGATCCACTGGTGCATTATATTATAATCCCGATCACCTGGGACGAATACCTGCCCACCTTTGTGTGGCACTTCGGATGTCGGTTTTAGCAACATCAGGCTCTGTTCCGGAAACGCTCGATTGAACCGACGACCAGATATATCCTCAATCAAGAGTTCATAGTCAAAATCTGGATCGTAGCCACGAAGTGAGAGTTTGAATCCATTTTTGCCTTTCGCTGCGCCGTGGCATGTACCGTTATTACACCCAGCATGGCTCAGGACGGGCATAACATCCCGCACGAAACTGACAGGTGGGGCATCCATACTCTTAACATTCACCGGCAATTCAGCACTTACGCCCTTGACACTAACCTTAATTTTTGTTGTGCCAACCGTCATTGGGAAGATATAGCCATCCTCATGTATTTTCACACCAGTAGTAGCAGGCGTCAACACAGCCCACGGCGTTACATCTACCCACGTGCCATCTTTTGTCTTACCTGACACGAGCACGCGTCTACCATCACGGGCATGCTCCAATGTCAATGACTCTGGATGAACCCTCAACTCCGTTAAAGCGACGTTTGCCAGCCAATCTTGCTCCGTCGAGACCTCTGCACTTGCGGTCTGCTCCACCTGATTCCATCCCGTTAACTGGAATGCGAAACAGACAAAGGATACAACAAAGAGCATTGTTACAAAGTTAAACCTGGGTTTCATCAAAACTCGGCGTGAGACCTCCGACTGTAGCGACAGAGGAAACGCCGTCCTCCTTAAATCTGATTTTTTAGCGATTGGTTTCTCGCTTAGTTATTCTCCGTTGTGAAAAACGCGTTTCTGCCTAATTCGTAGTGAAGTTAAAAAACCTCATCAACAGATAAATTGCACCATTTTAGAGGGTTAGCTGCAAACAACGCTAAGATAGCACAATTCGATAACAAAAGTCTACGATTGTTGTTAGTGTCCTAAATTTATTGTCCCTCTTAATTCCGTATTAACAAGTTTATACAATATCCCAGAGCAGGACAGTGTGGTCATCGCTTCCGCTAGCAAGAACACTGCCATTAGGCGAATACGCAACATTCCTGACACTGCCTGTATGCCCTGTGAATGTGTTTTTATGTTCTCTTGTCTCGGCATCCCATAAACGGATGGTATTGTCATTCCCACCACTCGCGATGGTCTTACCATCAGGTGAATAGGCAACGCTCCAGACATAGCCTGAATGTCCTGTAAGTGTCGTTATCAAGCTTCTTTTGTCCGTACTCCACAACCGAATCGTGCCATCAATACTTCCGCTCACAAGGATCTCACCATCGGGCGAATAGGCGACTGAGTCGACGATATGTGCATGTCCCTTGAGTGTCGCTCTGTGCTTTGCAGTGGTGGCATCCCACAACACCACAGTGTCATCTCCAGTTCCGGCGGCGAGCGTTCTTCCATCAGGGGAATATGTAACACATCTGATCGACTCGGCGCGCCCTTTGAGGACGTCTTTAGCTGCTCCCGTGCTGGCATCCCATAACCGCACTGTACCATCCGTACTTCCACTGGCGACGGTTGTACCATCTGGGGCATAGGCAATACTTCTAACAGCGTCCGTATGTCCTGCAAGTGTTGCTGTGGGGATTCCACCAACAGCATCCCATAGAACTACTGTGTTGTCTATACTTCCACTGGCGATTCCACTGCCATCAGGCGAATACGCAACACATCTGACGTATTCTCTATGTTCAACGAGGAGATTCAGTCCAAGTCCACTGTCAACATCGTAGACCCAAACTCCGATGTCACATGCGACTGCGAGTTGCGTACCATCCCATGAAAATGCTATATCCCCGGTTAGATTGCCTTGATCAAGGCGCGCTTTTGCTCCTTCAGGTAGATTTGATTGTGGATCTGTTTGAGTGTTTAGATTTTCCAATGATGAAATACCTTTTAGGTGTAGTCTGCGAACTAAAATTTGTTGTTATTACAGTAAATTGGATACTTATTGATACACTATGAATCGATGATTATATTTAAACGTCCCACACCTTTGTGAAATTGTGACGTTTAAAATGCCATAGTGACGTAACAAATTCGACAAATTCCAAGCGGTATGTGAGAATGCGACATGTTTTCAGTTTTTCATTACCAATCGAGAGAACTGTTTGCTATTTCCGATTTTTTAACTGTCCCCATACTATTGGCAGTTTACTACTGGGTGAGACCTCCGCAAATTCCGACTCACTCGCCAACCAATTAATGACGTTTTCGGTAAGCTGCTCCAACTGTTCAATATCCTCGTTATTTTTGTGATAATTCGGGAGTCGCCAGTTCATGTTGAAGACCTTACCTTTACCAGCCTCCCAATAGCCGAACGCTGCAATTCGGTCGCCCCAATCATTAGCAGGGGGTCCCCAAGCATTGGCAAGCGTAATGAATTCCTTCCAAATCTTGTCGTAATAGTCTCCGCTCTTTGGATAGCCTGTGGAATTAACTTGAATTCTATCGTCTACCTGGGGTTCCTTTTTGTCAATGCTCTTGAGTCCTTCTGTTAATCCTAACTCAATTGTCTCTTTCAGGACAGTAATACCGACAGCAACACCATCTGCTGGAACGGGACCGAACTGACGTGCCACCGCTTTTTCAAGCCCGAAGTTGGTTGCATGTCGGATTGCCCACCCTGTTAAGAGAATAGCACCTCCGCTTTCAGCGTAGTCCATGAACGCATTAATTTCTGCGTCAGACAATTCACCCGGGTCGGTATCTCCTTCATGCCACCAGATAACGCCAAATTCTTTGAATGTGTCGCTTTTTAAGTCGGCTTTTGCGAGTTGCTTCGTTTTAAATGCTTTCTCAGCAAACTCCAACGCCGGTGCGGTGAAGGGACCCTTCTCGCCGAGATAGATAAACCCAACTTCCACCGCAGCATTGCTTATACTTATACCAAAAATGAGAATAAATGTCAAGCAAAATACGATCTGGCAAAACTTGTAAGCCAAATTTTGCCATTTAAAAGTCCGTTCCATGGTCTGCTCCTATCTGTTCATAAACATGCGTGTGAATGCTGGCACATCGGTTTAGTACCCCTCCGATGGCAAAAGAGTCGAGTTTTTAGAATACTTCCGAAGTCGTTCATTTGCGGCTTTTACAAAACTCGGTTCAATCTCGAATCCGATGAAATTTCGCTGATGTCGCTTACACACTACAGGACAAGTACCCACACCCACAAAGGGGTCCAAGACCAGATCACCAGGCGATGAGCTTGCCAAAACAATTCGCTCAATTAACCTTTCGGGTTTCTGGATTGTATTGAGTGCCTTTCTGCTCACCAATTCTTTTGACTTGTAAGTTAACTGTTTTATATCGCCCCAAACATCGCCAGGGTTTTTTCCCTTTGGATTGAATTTTGTTTTGCCAAATTTACCGTTGATTACAGATGGCACATTTTCACACCGTTTCCGATGTGCTAACTCAACAAGTTGCGCGACTCTGATAGCATCTAAGTTATAGCACTGGGGCTTCTCGCCCTTGATGAAATAGCAGATAATATCGTAATTATTGGTGTAATTAATCCGTCCTTGTGCAAGCCGACTCGGTTGATACCATACGATCTTTGAACGGAGATTTAAAAACTGCCGGTAGTCTATAAAATCAATGCAATCGGGTTTACCAAATAGGTAAAGAGCACCACCATCTTTGAGTTTCGATGCAAAACTTTTGATGAGTGTAAGGTTGAATTCCTGAATTGACGGAATTTCATCCCACGTGTTCCCTGTTACGCCATACGGTCCATCGCATACAATCAGATCCACAGAAGCATTTTTTACCTTTTCCAGTAGATTAAATGTATCGCCACAATGGATGATGTTGCGTTCAAGCATAATCTCGCGAATCTTCCTTCTGCGTTTACATCGGTCCTACGCGCCGCGGGCCTATATCCATAGCGAACATAGCAGCATCAAAATTTCGTTTTAGCAATTCCATTTTGATGTTCTGCTTCGTCGGTGCACGCCAGAGATTGTTAAACTCGTCTGGGTCGTCAATTAGGTCGTAGAGTTCACCTTCTTCGTGTCCGTGATAAACTACTAACTTATAACGCTTATCTCGGTACATCGTTGCGAGAGAATGATCCGGCAGATCTACAGCGTCGTAGTATTCGCACCGGACAAAGTCACGGTGATGGTCCACATCCGCTTCGCCTCGAAGAATGGGTAATAGCGATCGTCCGTGCATTCCTTCAGGCACCGTTAATCCTGCTAATTCCAATAGCGTTGGTGCTTTATCAACGAGTTCAATAAGGGCATCACTCTTTAAACCACTTACAAACTGCCCCTGCCACGAGAAAATCAATGGCACTCTGATCAACCCTTCATAAAACCGGCACCCTTTCTGTATCAACCCGTGGTCCCCGAGTGTTTCCCCATGATCGCTCGTGAAGATAATAACTGTGTTTTCTCGCTGCCCCGTTTCTTCCAACGTTTCAAGCACCCTGCCTAACTGCTCATCAATCAGTTGAATCATGGCATAATAGGCGGCTTTGAGCGTTTTGGCATCTCTTGCACCGACTGCCTCCGTTTCCTGACGCGGCGTCTGCGGCAAGATCGGGCTACGTATGTCCAATTCATTTGGTGTACGCCCTTTGGACTGAAAATCGACCGCTTGCAACCGGGTCTGTTGTTCCAAATCACTATCTTGGAAAAGCGGTTCTGGCATTTCTGCTGGATTAAATCGTTCTCGGTGTGTCTGCGGTGGATTGAAAGGTGGATGCGGATCGTAGATGTTGACACTCGCCAACCATGGACAATCTCGTTCCTCACGAATAAACTCGATTGTTTTCTCGGCGCACCAAGTTGTCTGGTGTAATTCTGCTGGGACGCCATTGGGATTCCGATTTAACTCGCCGAGGATATATCCTTTTGAACGAACCCAGTCTGCGTAATCGTGCCCCTGTTCCCAGTCATCACGTGGTGCGTGACTGTATTGCCAGTAACGGTATCCATCGTCCGTGCGCGGTTCCACACGACCGTAAGCACTCGCGAGATGAAGCTTACCAATCAGCCCACAATCATATCCGATATCTGCAAGCGTGCGTGTCACAAGCGGATATGTCCCTGGATAAAAGTCGTTTCCGTTGCGGTTCGCGTGTGTTGCACCCGGATACATGCCAGTGAGAAAACTCGCTCGGCTCGGTGTACAGATAGGACTTTGACAATAGGCATGTGTGAATGCAACCCCATCCGCCACCAGACTATCAATGTGGGGGGTTGACACATACGGATTTCCTAACGCACCAATTGTATCGTAGCGTTGCTGATCTGTGCAAACCCAGAGTATATTGGGTGCCTTGGCAGCCATCCATTAGCCTCTTAATGCGTGCTATTTAACTGTCGCGCTAAATCCGGTATCTTTTACGACATTCGCGAGGTCAGCGGCAGTGATGGTATTCTTGCGGACTTTAATGATTGCTTGATTAGGAAGAGAAACTTCAACACTGATAACGTTTTGGTGATGTGAAAGTGCATCCTGCACTCTTGCGACGCACGCCCCTCACGTCATGCCTGTCACGACTAAAGCAACATCCTCGCTGCCCGCTGGCTCAATAGGCACAGACATAAAAGCATTCAGTAGTTTTCCAGAAGCGGCATCAAATACCCGAATCTTTCCGTCGAAACCGCCTGTAGCGAGTTGTGTACCATCGGGATGGAAGGAGACAGCAAAAACAGCAACGGTATCACCCTGCATCGTCGCCAACCGCTTTCCGTCAGCTACATTATAGACACGCGTCTCACCACTGGCACAGCCAGTAGCAAATCGACTGCCGTCTGCTGAAAATGCGTAATCCTCAATTGAACCCGATTGTGCTTCATAAGCTTGGATGAGGTTAAAGTCGGTATTGCCGACATCTCTTCGGATTTCACGAAAAATCTTATAGAGGCGTGGTATCCTGTCCTCGCCACCGCTTAAAACATGATCTTCAGTTGGATGCCGTGCGATGGTGTTGATTTCTCCGTAGCCTTTATTACTGGAATTGATGTCATCAACAAAAGAACCTGTGCTCACTTCAACCAATTTGAGAGCCGTATCTCGTCCGGCACTCACGAAATGGGAGCCATCGGTAGAGAAAATTGTACCGAAGACCCAGTCACCGTGGTTGTCGAACTTAAGAAGTTCTTTTTCATCTTCAACGGATAGGACACGGACGGTTTTATCTGAGCATCCAAAGGCGACACGACTGGCATCTGGTGAGAAAGAGAGTCCGTAAATCGTATCATAACTGGAACGTATCGCTTTGATGAGGGTATTCGTGGTGGTATCCCAGAGTTGCACTTCGCCAAACTGTGCAGCGGAACCACCTGCCACGCCTAATATTTTCCCATCTGTCGTATAAGTCAGCGATTGTATGCGACGCGCTTTACCTACCAAGCGTGCTTTGAGTTGAAAATTCGTTGTATCATACAATAAAACTTCACGGACTCCTGATACTGCGAGTGTAGTGCCATCAGGTGAATACGCGATCGCGGAAACTACGGGAGGTACTGTGTAGGTTGGATAACTTCCTTCTAAATCATCGACTTCGTCCGGTGTGTCGTCTTGCGCGCCTTCAAGTATCCAACCGCGCAATAGTTCCACTTCTTCAGCGGAGAGTGGTTCTTGGTTCTGCGGCATTGCCGGTTCATCACCAGAGATGAGTGTAATAATGAGACTCTCATCTGGTTTCCCAGGGATAATCGACGCTCCTGCCATTCCACCTCGTATGAGATCGCCATAGGTCGTTACAATTAGATCACCGTTCGGATCACCGGGGTGATGGCATCCTTGACAACTCCGCTTGAGAATCGGAACGATTTGTGCGTGGTAACTGACTGCTGAATCTCTACCGTGATTGTCGGCTATTACAAGCGGACTCCACATGACAAAACAGAGTAGATACACTGCTAAATGAGCAATAAACCTTGCGCTCGATTTCTTCATATTCGTCGAAAACCCTCCCAGCGGTTGAGGTACCGTTCTATGCAAGTTGTTCTAAAATGTTACAATTAACATATTTTTTCAATAATTATACTACAATTTCACAATAAAATTCAAGAAAAAATTTTGCGTCAAATATTTCTCGTTGACATCCGCTTCAAAATACGATATACTTGTTTTGCCTAAAATAAGGCAATATATTTCTTACGAAACCTGATTATCGAAAAAAATTAAGGAGATTTCTATAATGAAAACAGACTTAGGACGCAACTCACAGATTCCCTATATCGGGGGTTTCGTTTTAGTATTACTCATCATTTGTTTTACCGGAAGTGGACAAATCGCAGATGCAGCGAGTACATACGAAATTGACACGGCGCATTCGATGATACTTTTCCGAGCAAAACACAAAGGGGTCAGTTACAACTACGGTAGATTCAACGAATTCACTGGCAAAATCACGATGGATGAAAGTGATATATCCAAAAGCATGGTAGAATTTGAGGTAAAAACAGCCAGTGTTGATACTGCTAACAACAAACGCGATCAGCATCTGAGAAGTCCCGACTTTTTCAGCGCGAAGCAGTTTCCTGTTATCACCTTCAAAAGTACAGCAGTAAGTATGAAGGATGGAGCAGAAGATGTACTGGAAGTCACAGGCGATCTTGAACTGCTCGGTGTTAAGAAATCTATTACGGTAGACGTTGAAATTACAGGAAAAGGTAAAGGGCAACAAGGCGAATCTTTGATTGGGTTTGAAAGTGTCTTTACGATTAAGCGGAGCGAATTCGGTATGACCTACGGTGCGGGAGCCGTAAGCGACGACATCCGCCTCATTGTTACTATTGAAGCGATGCAGAAATAAATTTATTATAGAGGCCAAAACTGGTAAATAATTTTGGTGATGAATCGATACATGAAAGATATATGTTTTGATTTACCATTGGCGCGCTTTCTAAGCGCGCCATCCTCACATAGCACGCGGAAGGAGACCGGCGATGTCCCTGATTAAACAACTTTTCTTTGGTGCATTCCTACCAGCCATCGTCGGCAGTGGGATTCTTATATTCGCCAGATCCCGTTCTCCCAAAGAATATGCAACCGTTAGATACGAAAAAGAAGAAGATGGATTTACGAGTTGGCTTATTGCTGCAGTACTGGGTGCTGGCTATATAGTCGGCTATCTCGGACTGGAAGGATTGCCAGCATTTCCACCTCGGTTGGGAACACATTGGCTCTGTTATTTCGCTATTGTGGGATTGATTGTTGGGCGCTTTTGGCATTTGGCAGGCTGGGGACCGACAGCACAAATAGCAATTTCTATTCTTATACCGCGCCTCCTCTTAACCACAACATTTAAGCATACATGGGGGCTTATTGCAGGGATTATCTGGTGGGTGTGCCTCGCTGTTGTTATTTTTATTGTTTGGTATCTCGTAGAACAGAGTTTTAGTGTGCTACCCTCTGGTGCATCCGGTCCGTTCGTCTATTTCGGACTCTTTGGTGGGACTGCCTTGATTCTTGCACTTTCTGGAAGTTTGCGGTTAGCACAACACTGCGGGATTTTAGTGGCACTTTTCGCAGCAAGTTGGATTATCACGCTTGTTCTACAGCGGAATAGGAAGTCGTTCGTCTTTCCGCGCGGTGTCTCGCCAAGTGTCACACTTCTACTTGTTGGCATCTGGATGAACGGTTACTTTTTTGCGGAGGTACCAGCAGTGAGTGCCATTTTGTTAGCGATCTCACCCGCCTTAGCACTGGTCGGGCGGATACAAACAATACAAAGACTCGGCGCGGTGCGTTCATCCCTTGTCCAAGTAGGAGCTATTGCACTTCCAGTCGTCATTGCCATAGTCGTTGCCGTGGCGCGTTCCGGCTTGCTTAGTGACAGCAGCGGTTATTAATAGAGCGAACAAAAAATCGGAAAAGTTTGTCTAAGTATACGGAAAAGTGGCTTGTTTTGGACCCTAAAAAAAATTTAATCGTTTTCTGGCTGTGGTAAAAGAACATACACTTGGAGGTAAAAATGGGTTTGGTACGTAATTTGAATTTTCCTATCATAGCGTTTCTGCTTGGTATCTTGATCCTGTTTAACAGCTGTGTGAAGATGGAAGCGACCCGGAAAGCGGATTGGGAGACACATTTCACGGATTTGCACTTCGTCAATCATCAACAGGGATGGGTTGTCGGGGAACAAGGACTGATTATCCATACAGCAGATGGCGGTAAAACGTGGAAACAACAGGAAGTTGATACAACAGGTGTTGGATATCGCATGCCCGATGCTTCCTTAGATTTCAAGGCGGTCTATTTTACGAATACGGACTACGGATGGGCGGTCGGCGATGAAGGATTAATCGCAACAACTGACGATGGTGGTAAACACTGGACCCTACAACGGAGCGGTACTTCCGCGATGCTCCTTGACGTTCATTTTGCCAATTCAAAAGAAGGATGGATCGTCGGAGAAGATTCAGATGTTCTCTATACCAAGAACGGTGGAAAAGAGTGGAAACGTTTCGAGTACGTTAGCGAGTTTATGCTCAATGGAGTCTGGTTCGTTAATGACTCAACAGGATGGGCGGTCGGCACTCATGATAGAATTTTCCATACCAAAACAGGCGGTGAGTCGTGGCGAGAACAGAGTAACCGTTATGAAGGCGAACGCGATCGGATGATCAATGACAACAAACAGGTCTTCTTCGTTAGCGATAATGAAGGTTGGATTGTTGGCAGTGACGGCTCCATTTTTCATACAATCACAGGGGGCATAAACTGGGAACGTCAAGATAGCCGTATTCCTCTGATTAACGGACACGTCCGAGATACCGTTAACAGTATTCACTTCACAGATACAAATTACGGAATTGCTGTAGCAGATGTTGGTTTTATCACGCGAACAGAAGATGGTGGTGATAACTGGCAATTGATGGAGAGCGGCACCGAGAACAATTTGACCGGAATCCAGTTCACGACGCCTAAAGAAGCGTGGGCAGTTGGTTGGTACGGGACCATTTTACACACGACGGATGCTGGTGCGACATGGGAGATGACCAGCGGTACGACTGCTAATGACCTACAGAATGTTCAGTTTACAAATGCAAACCGCGCCATCGCAGTCGGTAGGCGTGGAACTATGGCAGTCACTGACGATGGTGGTCAGACATGGAACGAAATTGAGACCGATATTTGGGACGGCATCTGGAATATCTATTTTGCTACCGATAAACACGGCTGGGCAGTCGGTGAACGCGGACTCATTGTCCATACCAACGATGGTGGTCTAAACTGGGAAAATCAGCGCAGTGGGTCGGCATTTACACTCCGTTCTGTCCACTTTATCAGCGCACAAGTCGGTTGGACTGTCGGAGACATGGGAAGCATTCTACATACAATTGACGGTGGACAAACTTGGCTTCCGCAGACTCCTGTTGGCGATTTTCTCTCTGTTATGCTAAAAGGTGTATTTTTCCTTGATGACAAGAAGGGTTGGGCTATTGGCTGGCCCGGTGTTTGTCTTGCGACTGAAGATGGTGGTTTGAGCTGGACCCAGCAAGAGACTGGGACCTTCAATGAACTCTACGCCGTTTACTTCGCAGATGAAAACACTGGATGGATTGTTGGACAATTTGGCGAGATTCTACATACGAAAAACGGCGGCGAGAAGTGGCGTTTTCAGCGGAGTGGCACGCAGGAGAATCTAAATAAACTTTATTTTGCGGATGCACAGCACGGATTAATTGTCGGCGATAACGGTGTGATGCTCACTACTCTTAATGGTGGCGGGAAATGGGATCTCCAAGAAAGCGGCACAGACAACGACCTCTATGGGTTAGCACTCTCCCCCGACGGCGTTGTGGCAGTAGGCAAAGGCGGAATTGCGATGCGCTACTCTATTGAAGAGGCAGAATTGCCAGCGAAATTGCCACCGGTTGCCGAAGAGGTAGAGATTGTCACTGCTGAGGAAGATACCGATATTGAACCGATTGTCTACCATTGGGACATTATCCGACAAGCAACTTGGAGAACTAACTTTGCAGATACCCATTTCATAGATGCTCAAAACGGATGGGCGGTCGGTTCGGGCGGTGCAATCGCGCATACCACAGATGGCGGGAAAACATGGCTACCGCAACATAGCGGGGTCAGTGAAGACTTGCGGGAAGTAGAATTTATTGATGAGAAACATGGACGTATCCTCGGCGCGGGTACCTTACTTCAGACTGAAAACGGCGGTGAAACGTGGCGACCGATTCTTCAAGCAACCAAGCAGAACTTGCCACGCGTTAACACAATGCACTTCCTAAACGCTGAAGAGGGATGGCTCGGAGCCAGGATTGGGCAAATCTTACATACCACTGATGGCGGCAAGACGTGGAAAATCCAAAAAACTGGAACGACCATGGCAAATATCACCGATATTCACTTTATCAATAGTCAAGTAGGGTGGGCAGTCACCCCGCAACGCCGAGACGGCGGATTTATCCTTCACACCGTCAATGGCGGCGATTATTGGAAAATTCAAGCAAAAACTAACCAACCTGGCGTTGCTGTCCATTTTGCTGATGAAAACAACGGTTGGGTCATTCTTGGTAATGGTAATTCCTTGCTAACCGCAGATGGTGGCGAGACCTGGAGATTGCAAACTACGACCCAGAGCACAAACCGTTTGCGAAGTATCACCTTCCATTCTAATACAGAGGCATGGGGACTCGGTGGCGGCGGAGCATACACTACAGCGGATCAGGGATTGACTTGGAAGGCGATTCCTGTTGCTGCGGACGACGATGACAATAACAATGGCAATATGTTCGCCATGGAAGAATTCAATCCCTTCTTGCCCGAAGAATCCGAATTAGAATCTGAAGAATCTGAGGAGCCAGAAGAAGAGGTTTCAGAGGGACCGACGTTGACTTATGACGAGACACCGGAGGAAATTCAAAATCGGCTTCGAGCGCAGTGGCAAAGCCCGGGACGCCTCGCACCTGAAGGCGAACTCCCGCCGAACGCTGAACGCGCCACACCCTCACCTCAATCAGCACAGCAACAAACGCCGCCCCCACCGCCTGAACCTGAAGGAAGAAGAGGACGACGGGGTGGACAGCGAATCACCAGTGTGTACTTCCTCGACGCGGAACAGGCATGGGCAGTCGGTAGGGGAGGTAGCATCTACCATACCGTAGACGGTGGACAAACATGGGAACGCCAACTTGGCGAGGCGCAGCGCAACGATTTCCGAGAAGTTCTCTTCTACGACGACAAAATCGGCTGGATAGCAGGAGACGGTGGCGTCTTATTGGAAACTCAAGACGGTGGACAAACATGGGAATCGCTCCCAAGTCTAACACGACAACGTCTGATCGGTATACACTTTACCAGTCTCGAGCCTAAATGGGGTTGGACGATGCAACGCGACGGAACTGTCCTCTACACAACAGATGGCGCAACTTGGACAGCGGGTGATACCCCTGAACAACCACCATTCATGGAAGGAGATTCTCCGGGGACATTCTCGCTGAACGACGTCGATTTCGGTAAGTTCTCTGAAGGTTGGGCTGTCGGTAGACTTGGTTATATTATCCATAACAAAGACGGCGGTCCTACATGGACACCTCAGCGAACGACTGCAAACGACACGCTTACGAGTGTAGATATGAAATTCGCACCGCTCGGTTGGGCTGTCGGACAGGCTGGGGTGACTCAGCGCACAATCAACGGTGGTGAGTATTGGCGGATGCACGAAACCAAGTCGAATTACGACCTCAATGATGTCTCATTTATCGCCAAGCGGACAGGATGGGCAGCGGGTGAAGCTGGTATCGTCCTAAAGACTACCGACGGTGGTTTTGCATGGGAGCCCAAATTGACCGGCGTTAACAAAACGCTTCACGGCATTCTCGCACTCTCTGAAAAGGAAATCTATGCGGTCGGCGAAGAGGGAATAATCATCCATTCAACCGATGGTGGTGAAACGTGGGAACAAGAACACACTGATATTGACAACAATCTTTACGTTATTACCCGTTCCAAGGATGGTAAAGCGTTGTGGGTTGTTGGACAGTGGGGCGTCGTCCTCCGCCGGCAGTTAGAGACACAGGAACGGATGTCAATGCGATAGGTTGTAGGACTTGAATGTATATGGGCAGACCCTATGTTCGTCTATAGTCACAGTGTCATGCTCCAAAAACTTGACTTATTGATAGGTTTGTTAAGTTCTATACTATAGTTTGACCCGCTTTACAATTGAAGCCCGTTAACAAGGAATAGACCGAAACATGAAATCAAAATCCAGCAAAGCACTACTCATCTCGGTCCTATTGCACCTCGGCGTTGGAGTGCTCGGATTCTTCTATTGGTTTGGGACGAACCCACAGCGAAATGCTGACAGCATCAACGCCCTGCTTATTATGGAAGAAAAACCGAAAGTTAGGCGCGTGCAACGACGGAAACGTGTCCAGACCATGCAGAAAAGGACGCGTGATACCAACCAACCGAGATTGAAAATCCTCACGAGCAATCAGCCTGCTACCACACGGGGAGTCGTCTCTGCATCCGAACCAGCACCCTTCCAAGCATTCGACTCCGATGATTTGGGTGAACCTATCGGACCGACTTCAACAGCTGTTGAGTTTGACAATACACCACGTGTGCAAAGGGTTATCGAACGCCCTTTCAAAAAACAACCGAAAACCAAAGAGCGTCCCAAGAGCAGGTTAGTCCGGTTCATTGAAGCACAGGAGGGACCACAGCGTATTGTCTACTGCATTGATCTCTCTACGAGCATGCAAAACCTTCCGCCGCGCAAACTCAAGCGGATCATAGACCTTATGCGAGATTCACTCACCTTCCTTGAACCGCACGATAGTTTCAACATCATCGCATTTAGCGCGGCGTTAACCGTCTACAAAGAAGGTTTTGTCCCTGTAACCGAGCAATCAGTTGCCTCATCGTCAAACTACCTTGCCAATATCCAATCCAAAATCAACACAGATGGCACCGACCACGATATGCTAACAGCATTGACAGAGATTGCGAAGACTGCACCTACTATTGTTGTCCTCTTTAGCGACGGCATTCCTACTACGATTGAGGGACCCGATCTCACGCTCATCGGTGAACACGCTACGGGCAATGGACGTATCTTCGCTATGGGTATCGGAATGGCACCCAATTTCCCCGGGGCAGTGATGTTAAAACGACTCACGACCATCAGCGAAGGCGATCTCTGGTTGGTTGATAGGGTTAGAGTCAGATAAGGGGAAACTGGCATGCAGCGAGCCGTGCTTACACGTGCGGAAGAAATTGCCGAAGGTCTCTATCCACACCAAATAGAAGGCGTTGCTTTTCTGCTCGGTCGCCGTCGAGCGCTCCTTGCTGACGATATGGGGCTCGGTAAAACACGGCAATCTGTTATCGCAATGGCTGAAGCTGAAGGTCCCTATCTTGTGATTTGCCCTGCCTCTGTCAAACGGAACTGGGCACGCGAAATTCAACTCGTTCTTCCGACTATCAAACCTACTATCGTTGGACCTAAACCTCTACCTTTAACTGATTTCCAAGATTGGGTCATTATCAACTACGAGATTCTTGGTAAACACATGGAAGAACTCCTTGCGTTCAAATGGAAGGGTGTTGTTTTTGATGAAGCGCATTACCTGAAAAATCATCAGAGCAAACGGAGTCGAAACGCTGCTAAATTGGTAAAGTCAATTCAGCATGAACCGATAGTCCACGCGCTAACCGGGACTCCAATGACCAACCGCCCTCGCGATCTTTTCCCACTCTTGCAACTGATGAATCATCCTCTCGGTAAAAGTTTTCTCAGTTTCGCAAAACGCTATTGTGATGCTTATCAAGGAGAATTCGGCTTGGTAGCAGACGGGGCAAGCAATATTGAGGAATTAACGGTTCAACTTCACGGCGTGATGTTGCGGCGTACGAAAAATGAGGTGTTAGATCTCCCGCCCAAAGTACGTACATGGTTGGATGTTGAACTTCATCCGCACGCAATTCAACACTTTAACAACGCTGTCCGAGAGTTCCTAACGAAATTTGAGGCACCTGAATCCATTGATGCGATCCAAGAGAGTCCAGAAAATCCAGAGCGGCGGCAAGCGGTTGGTAGACTGACGACTGCGCGGCGAAAACTCGCCTTCGCGAAATGCCGATATACTATCAAATTCGTCGAAAATGCTCTTGAACAGGGCGAAAAGGTTATTCTTTTCACCACCTTCCTTAATACACTGGAGCGTTTCCACAAACACTTCGGGGATAGGTCTGTCTTTGTTTCCGGCGAGGTCCTGGCAGAAGAGCGACAAAACCGGGTTGATCAGTTTCAAAACGATGAAAATGTTAAACTCTTCATCGCCAATATGCACGTTGCTGGCGTGGGAATCAATCTGACTGCTGGACGACAGATCGTTTTTAACGATTTAGATTGGGTGCCAGCGAATCACTGGCAAGCGGAGGATCGTGCCTATCGTATTGGACAAACAGGGACTGTTAATGTCACCTATATGATAGCACGCGGCACAGTAGACGAATTCGTCAAGACCGTTCTGGAAACGAAAGCAGCCTTGATGGATGCCCTCGTTGAAGGGACCCTATTAATACAAGGTGAAAGCAGCGAAATCCAAGCCGATGTTCTCAGCGAACTCAAGCGGATGATGAATGCGCTTTCCGTACATACCGACGAAGTTGAGGCGTCTCAACTTCTTGATGTGCTCCAAAAGGCAAGTGATACCTACCTTGAAGAGAACGCTGCACACCTTCGCGAAGCCACCCGTGCGCAGCTACGTCCGTATTCTGAAGAGGCCATCCGCACCCTTGCACAAGTTCTCGCAGGTCCTGATCGGAGCGTTTATCATATCGAGAGTTCGTCCCAAAAAGGCAAATTTTATACGCTCGAAGTTGTTGGTGTCGATATAACGTGTGATTGTCCGGGTTTCACACACCGCGGCAGCTGCCGGCACGTCCGTCCGTTGAAGTCTGCACTCGCCGCTGGGAAACCTCTGCCGAAAGGGTATAAGAAAGTTTCGTCCGATTAAGCATCTTGCGATCTTACCGTCACATACGAACATGCCTATTTCGATGGAAGGGCATACACACCCCAACGGACCCTCACAATCTCACCCAACTCTACAAGACGAGAAAGTTCATTTTTTATGGCTTTTGGATGCCCATCAATAGCTGCAACCAACTCTGCAGTTTTCTTCCGACCATCGGAAGCCAGAATAGAGAGGATTTGCTCGCGGAAAGGCACCCGTAAAGGCCTTCCACCCCTGAGTTTCCTTAACATCCGGTTCGCTTGCCTTGACGAACATCCTAAGATCCGTTCTACTTCTTCTCTGCTGGATTCAGCAGTTAGATTGTCGCGCTCTGTTTCAAAACGTTGGCGCATGGCGATCACCCCTGGAAGTTTGTCGAGCCCACCTGCGATCTCAAAATCCTCCCAGTCAAAGAGGAGCGTTTCGGGTCTGTCAGTGATGTCAGGGAGTGCCAAACTGGAGAGTAACACAACCTTCTTGTTTGCCCAGCGGTCTAATCTGGTGCGCAGGACAATTCGTGTGAGCATACGAGCCATTTCCTGCTCATAAACGTTCTGGATTCGTTCGTCTTTATAGCGACGGTTCTCCGGCTCTTCCTCATAAGAGAGGGGCTCCTCGTCGTCTCCAAACAAAATCTGCGCTCGCCGCCAAACAATGTCTGGCAGCCATTGTGGCGTTCCGACTATCCAAACAACTTGCGTCTCTTTTAAGGCAGCCCTCCAACCCCTTACATTTCTGAAATCGGTTATGAAACGGACGTTCTCTTTTTCTGCGATAGCATCCAATCGTGCAACAACCGACTTATAGGTGATAATCGCATGATTAACATCCGGATCTCTCTCAATTTCTGCACGAATACCGGCCAAAAAGCGTTGTCCGATTTTAGACATGCCGATAACATCCCAATTGTCGTTGTAACCTAAAATTGTTTGTCGTGGATAGATACCGGTGCGAATCTGAAAGACTTGGTTTCCCGCAACCCATGCTGCTGGCTCGGTACGTCTTATCTGAATTTCCTCATCTGGAAACGCCTTACGGAGGTGTTGCTCTCGGAGAATCGTTGACATTAAGACGAGGCGTTTAATGCTCGAATGCAGGACTGGTGGCACCCAGAACCGTAGTACCTTGCCATTCCACCGTATTGGTGCGTCAGCATCCCGCGTATAATGCGCAAAGAAATGTTTGAATTGATGCCAAAACGTCCAGCCTGAATCCCGACAGACCGTTGGGAACTCCTGAATGCCCTCTACGGTTCCTACGTCTAAGACACCTAACTCAATAGCTTGCGCCATCGGCATAAGGATTTTCAGGTCCTCGTTAAGCGCAAAAGAGTGGAATGGAAAGATAGGTAGTTCCTTTGCTGTGAGTCTATCTGCGGCACTATTGTCCAAAGGAATATAAGCGGAGACACCTCTCTCAAACTCAACAGTAAAGTGTGCCAGTGTATCCCCGGTCCCGGAATCAGTATAGCCTCGCTCCACCACTTTGCCCTGTACGTTAACATGATTCATCTGTCTGATGATCTCTGCTTCCCGCCATTCAAACACCCGCATTACTGTACGGATCCGTTTAACAGCATCGGCATGGGGTTTGTCCTCAATTTCCACTGCATGTAGCAAGGCTCTGGCAAAGTTTCCTAAGGCACACCCTCGCCAGTTTACACTCCATTCCTCCAATAATTTTCTGGATATTTTACATTCGGGAAATAGTTTATGTACTTGCCCTCTACTGACGATGCAAAGTCTCTCTGTCTCATCCTCTTGCTTAAGGATTTCCGTCAGCAATTCTGTGTATTGAGGATCGAAAAACAGTTGACGGATTGCCAATATCTGTGCTTTAGCGTGAGATAATGCCGCGGGTTGCGATAAATATCCACGTTCCTGGCACTCTGTATAGACGGGACACTGTGGACAGATGCTTTCGCCTGGATTTCCACCCTTTTCTTCAAGTGCCTGGCATCGCTCTGGATCCTCACAGACATTTCCATGTTGAAAAGGTGTTGCCATGCGGACATCAACGGGTATCTCTTTTACCCGTTCCCATCGGTACATTCGAGTTTTCCAGCGTGCGAGTGACGCTAAGTTTCGATGCTGATAGTGCTGCTCTGCTTCCTCCGCCAACTCAAGGTTTGGTATATTTAAGCAGATCGCTTTGTTGTTAAGGAAATATGATACTGTTTCATAATCGCTGGCGTTTGTTTTGGTAATGAGTCCAAGGATACGAGCGTTTCCATCAAAAACATTCTGGAGTTGAATAGAACTCTTTTCGGGCGTTTCATCACTCTCTTTTGTGTATCCTGACTTGTGGAGCACCGTAGGTGGACGTTTTACCGCTAAGGGACTCAGTTCGCCTTCTCGCACTGCGAGCATTTTATTCGACGGTAGCTCAGCAGTTGGTGAGGCAATGCCAGTATCCTCCCAGACTTCTGTTATTGGTGTGGACTCCGTAGGCAGTCCAACGTCAGGTGTAGATGTCCGTATCCATACGATGTCATCGCTTTCCCATAGCAATACATGACGATCATCAACAGTGTCACCAAGTTGTGTCCACTCGTGAAAACCGCTCTCTTGCCGGAAATATGAAAAACCGCGCTGTACAAACGCGGCTTTTGCGAGATCAAGGTTATGTGAACCGAGAGAGGGAGGGGTAACAGCAACAACTTGCGAAGTGTCTTTTAACTTCTGTTCTTCAAGGGAAACTGGTTCGTGAAGTTCAGCACGGAGGGCATCAATCGGGGCAAAGAGGACCTCCTTGGCAACTACAGGTGGATCTAACAGACTTCCAAATAGAATTTCGTAGCGCGCATCCCATTGACTATACCCCTCTTCTCCCAAAATTTCAAGATACACGTCTCTGTGGTTTGGATTTTCTGGGGTCGGTGCATGCTTGTAAACATAAAGACTCGCATCCTCGGTATTCGGATGGAGGTAATCAGGAATTCTGCAAGAAAAGCGAACCCCACCAGACTTTGATATCGTTAACAACGGATTTTCTATGGTATTGACAAGTGCATCAATACAGGCAAAAATGGCTTCAGGCGCGGCAGAAATGGCTTCATATTTAAAATCAATGTCGTGCCACCGTGCACCATCTCGTTCAGAAGGAATACCGGTATATACTTGAATTCCCCACGATCCATGCCATCGTCGCATTCCCCAATCTTGCGCGCCTTGGCGTCTCAAGAACCGTTCGCCTCCAAAATCTCTTGGACCCCGGTCATTATCAGGTGCATGTCCTATTGGCATAAAGGAGATGTCCGCCTGCTCAAGATCAGCGAGCAGCAATGGATATCTTTGGGCACAATAAACTGTGAGCTGATAAGGATAACCCTTATTGTACAACGCCGGTGCCACCACTGTCTTCCGCTGTCGGAGCGGATTTGCGTGTCGTTGGTGACACCGCTCAATAACATTTTTTATCAATTCCATGTCTACTAAGAGCGCAAATATGAAAATCTCGATTTTTGTCAAATCGGACTTTCAAACTAATATGATTTCAAATTAATATAACATAATATAACAAAATTGATAGTAAATATTATCGCAAATCCATTTTTGCGTCAAGTTTTTAATTCAAAAAAAATTCAATAATATCAAGGTTTTAGGGAGCTAACCCTATTAAGACGTTACTATTAAATTATAGAAAAGTAATAAAAAATTGTCCCAATATGATTTTTAGAGATTTAACTATAAGTTATCTCGTAGAAAATGCGAATTTAATGCAGGATTGCTCAAATCCACTCAGCATAATGACTTTGGCGGCATTTAGACACGGCACAGTACAACAATTTTTGAAAAAAACCAATTCATTTTATGCATATTATCATACAATTTTTGAAAAAAAAATTCAATTATTTTAGAATATCATACAATTTTTGAAAAAACTCTACAATTATTGTGCATTTACAGTAAGAAACTTGTTCCAAATGGATGTTATTTTTCGGAACAACAGTTTTTGGAAACACTCAACCTCGGATAATTCAAATACATCGAACCTGTAGATCCATTTGTACAACCGATAGAATGTTCGCAGCACAGGCTCCTCCTTCCATTGACTGACACACTCCCAAAAATTGCTGATACCCAATGAATCAATTTTTGCGCGTCCATGCAAATTTAGCGAATTGTACTACAATTTTTGTATGTCAACGGTAGAACAGAATTCTAAATAAATTTTCATTTCTCAGAAAGAGATTTTTTTTCTAAAACAGGAAGACTGTGGCATCCTTTGACAAACTTAGTAGATACCTACGTTTTAAGCAGTTAATGGTGGAAGATGTACTTGAAACCTTAAGAGATTTGAGGTAAATATAGGCTTTTTCTGGAAAATCGGCACGAAACTTGCAAGTAATAAAAATAATTTAGTTAAAAAGCAATTCAGTCGGTCCCAATATGTTTAAATTGTGCGGTAAATCGCACAACAATCAAACGAAAGGAATAGAAGTGAAAAAGTATTATACGTTTAAGGTTCTTGCTTTTTTCCTCTGTAATATCACCATACTCTTCATGGGGTGCGATGAGGAACAGCCCGGAAAAATACTATCTCAAATTGAACAACCCACAGAAATCAACAACTTCTTTAGTGAGACAGAGTGGGAAATCGTGATGGGTTTATCGCCGTTACCTGATAAACTACCACCGAACCCAACGAATCGGTTTGCTGATGATCCGGCTGCTGCACAGTTAGGACAGATGTTTTTCTTCGATTTCCGATTCTCAAAGCACAGCACGATCGCTTGTTCAACATGCCACTCTCCATTCTATGCTTTTGCCGATATTGAATCGACTTCATTTGCCACCGGACGGGGCACAAGAAACACGCCGACAGTCCTCAATGCTGCCTATAACACATGGCAACTGTGGGATGGCAGGTCGGAAACTATGTGGGCACAAGCATTATTCGCGCTTGAAGGGGAAAGTGAAATGGCTGGCACACGATTGCAGTATGCACACGTTATAAATCAATACTATAAAGAAGCGTATGAAGCCGTGTTCGGTCCGCTCCCCGAACTCGAAGATACTACCCGCTTTCCACCCGACGGGAAACCGGAAGATCCAGCGTTTGATAGTATGTCCGAAGCTGACCAGATTGCTGTAAATACTATCTTTTCCAATATCGGTAAATCAGCTGAAGCCTACCAACGTCTTCTGATTACGCCGGATGCGCCGTTTGATCGGTATGTCGCAGGCAACAACGAGGTGATTTCGCTTGAAGCGAAGCGAGGTTTGAAAATATTTATTGGAAAAGGTGGTTGTGTGGACTGCCACAATACACCAAGATTTACGGACAACATGTTCCACAACATCGGTGTGCCGTCCGGGGTGGAAGAAGATAAAGGGCGCTTCCAAGGCATCCCAAAACTCTTAAACAATATATTTAACAGTGCAGGTATCTATAGTGACTCGAGATTGGAGTCCAAACAGATGTTGAATGTTATGGAAGCCAAGCCAGAAGATCAAGGTGCTTTCCGAACACCAACGCTTCGTAACGCTGCGATAACAGCACCTTATTTTCACACGGGTGAATTTCCAACACTCGCCTCTGTGATTGAGTTCAAGAATGCTGGTGGTTACACAACTGGGTTCCCAGGTATGGAAGCGGTGCCGATGGAACCACTTGGCCTCAGCGAAGAGGAGCAGAGCGACTTGATCGCGTTTTTAGAAACATTGACTGGTGAGCTACCTCCCGCACATCTGCTTAGAAAAATTTTATCGCAGCGGGAAAGTGTAGAGAGATTTAATCGAACTATTGGAAATATTGACAGATGAGCTACCTCCCGCACATCTGCCAATGAGACCGTCAGAGGTTCCCGAATCGGAACCTCTGGTTTAGGTCTTACTTGACTTTACTTACCTACTTATAGATACATCTTGGTTCAGTATTGGCACATCTGACACCGCTTGAACGAAAAATTGGATTTATCTCACCTCCTCGTAACCACCTATCTTTAAGCACGACTCTCCTGCCCTATCCCTATTCCACTTATCCCCATTTTCTGCTTGACAGCCATCCAAGAATTTGCTAAAATCGACACAATTTAATATAAGGAGGCGTGACAAATGCGGTTAACGATATTTGCGATCGTCTTGCTCTGTTGCCTGTTACCGATAGCAACGCGGGCAGAATTGCCACTTGATAACCTTGCTATCTATATGTCCTTTGACGACATTCAAGGCAACAAAGTTATGGACGGTTCAGAAAACGGGAATGACGGAACGATCATGAAGGCATCTGTTGCGAAGGGCAAAGGTAAATACGGTGATGCGATGGAATTCAAAGGTGGAGATAATCACGTCCTGATCAAGAATTCTAAGTCTCTCTCAATCGCGGACGAGGTCACGATTTCCGCATGGGTTAATTGGAACGACGCGCCTGGCAACGGTTGGTTGTGTATAATGGCAAATGGCATGCAAGGTGGACCGTGGGAGAACTATGGACTCTTTGTTAACCGTGGCAGCCGTTACTTCTATTTTACGCTTTCTGCAGGGGGCGAAGGGGCACATAAGGTAATGAATTCTGGAGCTGGCACGACCGAACCTGAAACGTGGACGCATTGTGTATGCACCTACGATGGCAAAGATGCCAAAATCTATATTGACGGCGATCTGATAAACGAAGCACCGCACGGACTTAAATTGGTTGCTGGAGATCAGGATTTGAGGCTTGGTCACCGGGGTGGCAGTGGCCACTGGTACAACGGCTTACTTGATGAAATCGCGGTATTTTCAGTCGCCTTAGATGAAGATCAGGTTAAAGAGGCAAGCGGCAACATTGATGAGGCACTTGATGTTCAAGCGCGTGGAAAACTGGCAACTACCTGGGGTAAAATGAAGACGGGAAAATAGCTTGATATCTCAGGCACGGTTTGTATTTTTTGTATGTCTGTAGTAAGAAGCGTTTCTAATACAGAAAAAGGGTGGGATGGATCTCAAGAGAGATTTTCGATGTGGCTTTTGCTCCATCTCGCCCTTGTTTTTGCCTGCTCCGCCTGTTCCGAAGAGGAAGTATCAGAGCCTCCCGAAGGCATGGCACTGATTCCAGCAGGTACCTTTCAAATGGGGAGCACCACAGGGGACGTGAATGAAGCACCTGTGCACACGGTGGAGCTCGATGACTTTTATATCGATCAACACGAAGTGACAAACGCCGAATACCAAGCCTTCGTCACCGCTACAGGACATCCATCTCCCCGCGGTATCGGCTACACTGCTGTTTACGAACTGCTCAAATACGATTACGAGCCGTGGAATGATCCAAGTTTTAATCATCCACATCAACCTGTCACAACGGTAACATGGTTTGATGCTACTGCTTACTGCGAATGGGCAGGCAAACGTCTACCGACAGAAGCAGAATGGGAAAAGGCAGCACGCGGTGGTCTGGAAAGTGCACGTTATCCTTGGGGAGACGCTGAACCAGATAATACAACCGCTAACTTCGCCGACAGCCAAACGGAATTTGAATGGCGGAATCCAGATGTAAACGATGGATACCGTTTTACGGCACCCGTTGGAATGTTCCAACCTAACGGTTATGGACTGTTTGACATGGCAGGAAATGTTTGGGAATGGTGTGCGGATTGGTATAGTTTGACCTACTATAGCGAAGCACAAGGTGTGGAGAATCCACGTCGTAATCCGAAGGGACCTGATATAGGTGAACGGCGCGTCCTACGTGGTGGAACATGGTATCGTGATGCACACACGCTGCGTAACGCCGAACGCGTCAGCGATTTCCCTGAGAACAGTCTGAACGTTGTCGGTTTTCGGTGTGCAATGGACGCTCCATAGAAATACACAACATGAAAACCGTAATTATTCCTAATAACGTACCGACCTAATCAGAAACCTGAATGCCCACAAGGCAATTGATACGGAGGCAAATATCAAAAAATGCCACAAACTGATGCAAATCAACCTAATGTCATCGTTTTTTTCACTGACCAGCAGCGATGGGACACCTCTGGCTTGCATGGGAATCCACTTGATCTGACACCGAACTTCGACCGGATGGCACAACGTGGTACGCATGTCCACCGTTCGTTTACCTGTCAACCTGTCTGCGGTCCTGCGCGCTCATGTCTCCAAACGGGGTTATACGCAACTCGCACAGGGTGCTTCCGAAACGGTATCCCATTGTCCCCGAACCTCAAGACCCTCGCACATCACTTCGACGAAGCAGGCTATGCCACTGGATACATCGGTAAGTGGCACCTCTACAGCGGTGGTACAGGACCCGGACCTGTGCCAGCCGAGCATCGCGGCGGGTACGACTACTGGTTAGCATCTAACACCCTTGAATTCACTTCTGATGCGTATCAGACGACGCTTTACGACAACGACAATAAACCTGTCGATCTCCCCGGCTACCGCGTGGATGCGCTCACCGATGCGGTGATTCGCTACGTTGATCAGCATAAAAACGAGCCTTTTTATCTTTTTACGTCATACATTGAACCACATCACCAAAACCATCTGGACGATTATCCACCTCCAGATGGGTATCGGGAACGATATACAGGAAAATGGATACCACCGGATCTCGCGGCACTCGGTGGCTCAACGCATCAGCATTTAGGTGGCTATTACGGTATGGTGAAAAGGTTGGATGAAGCTCTCGGCAGGATTTTAGATGCGCTCAAAAGCCTTCATCTGCTCAATAATACAATCATTCTCTTTACCTCCGATCATGGGTGCCATTTTAAGACCCGAAACGGTGAATATAAACGCTCATGCCACGAGAGTTCAATTCGTGTCCCGACTGCGTTCCATGGACCCGGCTTCATCAGCGGCGGACAAATCCAAGAACTTGTAAGTCTTGTCGACCTTCCACCGACGCTCCTCGATGCAGCAGGTTTGGCGGTGCCGGGTGAGATGCAAGGTCGTTCTCTGATGCCACTTCTTCGCGGAGAGGCAGACGATTGGCCAGAAGAGGCATTCGTTCAAATCAGCGAGGCACAGGTGGGACGCGCTGTCCGTACACAACGCTGGAAATACTGCGTGGATGCTCCGCATAAGAATGGCGGTAGCGATGCTGGTTCAGACCGATATGTCGAGCAATACCTCTATGACCTCCAAGCAGATCCATACGAGTTACGGAATCTCATCGGATTGCAATCGCACGAACCTGTAACGGAAGTAATGCGAGAACGGTTGATTCGCCGGATGCTCGAGGCAGGCGAAGAGGCACCTACAATCGAACCCGCATCTACGCAAAGAAGCGGACAACGTCGCGTATCTGAAGCAGAAGCAAGAAGTTAAGACAACATGCTTCAAGGACGCTTTTATTTGGCGGAGATTTTAGATTCATTAGATATACTTTAGACGGACGACCGGCGAGGTTAGAATGCCCATCGCATGAATCAACGCCGAATACGCGTGTAGTATTCGTCGGGGGCGAGTACGCCGTAAAACCTCGCCTATCAATCTTAACAAAGAAAATAGCATAGAAAGGCATCAACTACAGAAATGAAAATTACAGATGTTAAAACTTTGGTCATGGGGACCAGTTGGCGCAATTTGACATTCGTCAAAGTTGAAACAGACGAAGGTTTGACTGGGGTTAGCGAGGTCCGGATGAACAACCGCACGGACGCACTTGTCGCCTATATTGACGGGGCAAAACGACGGCATGTTCTCGGCAGCGATCCATTTAATACGGAGGATCTCTACCAACGCTTGTTCCGCGACGACTATGGTCGTGCTGGAGAAATTGTCGCAACAGGTATTAGCGTCATTGAGATCGCATGTTGGGATATTATCGGAAAAGCACTAAATCAACCGACCTACCGATTGCTCGGTGGTGCTTGTCGTGATAAAATTAAAGCGTACGCCAATGGTTGGTATCGTGTTGAACGTTCCCCTGAAGAGTTTCACGCTGCCGCCAAAAGGGTACTTGAAAAAGGTTACCGGGCACTCAAGTTCGACCCGTTCGGTGCTGGTTATTATGAACTCTCTTATGAAGAGAAGCTGAAGTCCGTTGAACTCGTCGAAGCAGTGCGTGATGCTGTCGGACCTGATGTCGAAATTCTCGTTGAGATGCACGGTAGATTCAGTCCGTACATGGCAGTTGAGATCGCCGCTGAATTGGAGAAATACCAACCGAGTTGGGTTGAGGAGCCAGTGCCCCCTGATAACATCGCTGCGCTCGCAAAAGCCGCTGAAAAGATTAACCTACCGGTCGCCACTGGTGAACGACTCCACAATAAATTTGAGTATCGTGAACTGATTAACCTACAAGCTGCGGACATACTGCAACCCGATATTACTCAGACCGGCGGTTTTTTGGAAACCAAGAAGATCGCAGCAATGGGCGATATGTGCTATATGACCGTTGCGCCGCATAATGTCGGTGGTCCCGTTTCTACTGCTATTGCCTTGCATTTCGCTGCTTGCACAACCAACTTTAAAATTCAGGAACATTTCAACGATTTCTCCGAGGCGTGGGTTAAAGAGGCAGCAACAGGATGCCCTGAAGTTATTGACGGCTATTTTAGTCTACCGAATGGACCTGGACTCGGCATGGAACTGAACGAAGATCTTATCGCCGAACATCCCTATCGCGAAGGTTCGTTCAACCTCTGGGAAGACGACTGGCATAAACGGGAATATTAATCTGAACGATAAAATAGATAGGAGCATATTCATAAACAGATGAGCTTTCACTATAAAGATGGGTACCTCTACTGCGAAAAACTGAAGGTCAAAGACATTCAGGAGCAGGTACCCTACAGTCCATTCTACCTCTATAGCCTCGGACAGTTGGAGGCAAACTACGCTGCGTATCAGAAAGCACTTGACGGGATCAATTCAATTATAGGCTATGCGATTAAGGCAAACAACAACCTTAACATCCTCAAACGCCTCAGTGCACTTGGCAGCGGTGCAGTCCTCGTCAGCGGAAATGAACTGAAAATGTCGCTCGCGGCGGGATTCGACTTGAAACGGACCATCCTAAACGGTAATGGAAAAACGCTTGAGGAACTCAGTCTCGCTGTTGAACACGGTGTGCTCATTAACATCGACAGTGAATTCGATTTAGCACACATTCAACAGACAACAAAACACCTCGACAAACCGGCAGATGTTCTTATCCGTATCAACCCGGATGTGGATCCGGGAGTTCATCCTTACGTTTCCACAGGCATGAAAAACTCTAAGTTCGGTATCCGCAATGAACGGCTTAACTGGTTTTTGGACGAAATTCGTAAGGACAGTCTGCTGAATTTAGTCGGTGTTCACTGCCACTTGGGTTCGACAATCAAGGAAGTGAGGATCTTCCGAGATGCCACTGAAATTATGCTTGCTTTCATGCGCGCGATTCAAGTGGAAGGGTTCTCTACACGCTATCTCAACATCGGTGGCGGTTTGGGCATTGATTACGAACGCACCGGTGAGGAAATTCCGACCCCGTCCGACCTCATCGATTCCATCCGAGATCTGCTGCCAGAGGATATTACGCTCATTATTGAGCCAGGACGCTCACTTGTCGGTAATACTTCCGTCTTTGTGAATCGTGTTACCGGTGTGAAAACCAACGGTAACAAGCATTTCATTGTTACCGATGGCAGTATGTCCGAACTGATCCGTCCGAGCCTTTACGACGCTTATCAACATATTCAGTTCATTGAACCAGTCAATGGTAAGGTTGAAACGTACGATGTCGTCGGTCCTGTCTGTGAGTCTTCGGATTTTCTGGGCAAAGCGCGGACGCTTTCTACACCCCATGAAGGTGCTGGACTTGTCGTTTGCGACGCGGGTGCCTATTGTCACGCAATGAGTTCCAACTACAATCTGAAGATGCGTCCTCCCGAGTATCTCGTCGATGGTGATAGTTTTACATGTATCCGCCGAGTTGAGACACTGGACGATTATCTGCGTGTTTTCGACCTATAGTCATCTTCATTATGTAAGTGTTCATCTTCTGCCGATGCCCGATTCCCTTTATATTTGAAAGGAATTCCAATGATGAATAGAAAAGGGATTTTGTTAATGTTAGCACTTGTCTTATTGATGTGCCTCACACAATGTACCTCCGTAAGCACAGGTGTGGATGTCAACGGGGATGGTAAGGTTAATTACGCCGATCTGGAGTACGTAGATAAGCACATAGGAAAAACCGGCAATCATGCAGCGGACGTGAACAACGACAAGGTCGTGAATGAAGCGGACTTTGTTTTGGTGGAAAATGCGATTGAGACAGTAACACCGCCTCTGGGTGGGCATGTTGATGGTATGGCACTAATTCCCGCGGGTGAATTTGAAATGGGTAGCAACGATATCGGCGGAGGCGAACGGCCTGCACATACTGTACATGTTGATGCGTTCTACATAGACAAATACGAAGTGACGAATGTAGAATATGCAGCGTTTCTCAATGCCAAGGGAAAACACAGTGAGGGAGAAGTCACATGGTATGCGCTTGATCCATTGGACATCCGAATAGAGTTTGTTAATGGCGTCTATCGTGTGGATCCGATGTATATGAATCACCCAGTGGTTAATGTAAGTTGGTATGGTGCGATGGCCTATGCGAAATGGGCAGGCAAGCGTTTGCCGACGGAGGCAGAGTGGGAGAAAGCAGCACGTGGAGGATTAGTGGGCAAAAGGTATCCGTGGGGTGATACGATTGATGCTACCAACGCGAACTATAACAACATTATTGGCTACCCCACAGCCAGAGGGAGTTATCCAGCGAACGGGTATGGTTTGTATGATATGGGTGGCAACGTCTGGGAGTGGTGCCTTGATGCGTATGATCGCTATTTCTATCGGGGTTCTCCGCCTCGGAATCCGATATCAGGAGGCACCATACGAGATATACTGGATAACTATACAACTCTTAATATACCTCGGACGATACGCGGTGGCACATTTTTCCATGATGCGTCTTTCGTGCAGGTCGCTGTCCGCTACGGATCGGATCCAAAGAGCGCAACGCCTCATCGCGGTTTTCGTTGTGTGAGGGCTGCAACCCGTTAAATCTGCACCACTCTACCTTTGTGTCTCCAATCCACATAGCAGATTGGAGACAGACCCAAGCTGAAAAGTGATTAACATGACCTTCTTGTAGTCTCAATCTTTATCTAAAGACATCTATAGTTGTGACACCAAAAATTCAATCCCCGTCTCCAAATCAATCTCGTGTTCACCCTGAAAATGATCCAGTACTAACCGATCGCGTCTGCCTGACGCTGCATAGATTTTCTCCAGTTGTTCAAACGCCGCTAAAGCGTCTGATTCGATGAAACACATATCGTCAGAACCGATTTGTGCCATACACGCCCGCGGTGCTATTAATCCTGCCACATCGGCAATGTCGCCTGCCTTCCGAAGCCCGAACATAAACTGTGAACCGCACGTATTCCCGCGCCCACGGTCATTCAGTGCGTCTATCAATGTACTCAAATAACAGACAATAACCGCCGCTTTAACACGCCGATCTAAGGCGGAAATGTATGTGGTCATCGTGCCACCAAACGAACACCCCATGCAGCCAAGACGACGCCCATCGACTTCAGGACGTAACTGGAGATAGTCCAAACATCGCTTTCCATCTGAGACGTTCAACTGTAGCAGTTGGTAGCCGAAATATCCGAATGCGAGATAGGCAACGTTACATCCGTCACGGCTAGGACGACGCACCCACTCATCTCGGTCTTTCCGTTCACCGAAGCATCGCCAATCCGGAGCGAGCGTCACAAAGCCGCGCTTTGCTAATTCTACAGCGTACTGTTTTTGATAGTCTTCTACAATACCGACCGCACCATCTTTTCCGACGCCGTGTCCATGTGCACATAGGACTGCCGGTGCTGGATTTTCTGCGTTCGCACCTTCCGGGATTAAGATGTATGCCGAAATCGAAGAAAACGGATCCGGGTTGAAGATAATTTTTTCCCGAGTGTAGCCGTCATGCTGGATATGTTCCAGCGTTTCAACTTCCAAAGGGACTGCTTCAGGTGAAGGTCCTAAGTCTTTAACAAGGTTGCGGCGAAACCTTCTTCGCCACTCTTGCCATTCGGCTTTTGTTGTGCCGTCGAAGTGGAGTGGTGGGGTTGCTTTTAAAAGTTGTTCAACACCCTGTTCTGCTGTCAAAAACCGCTGTCCTGCCATAATCATGTCTCCTCTCGCTCATGACGTAATTTCCACAGTAGGTATACCGCTTATCTTTTATCTCAGTATCTATACATCAAATCTAAGAAAAGATCAACTCCTATTTTCCGTTTGTGAATTTACCTTGACTTTCGCGGGTTGCTGTGCTACAGTAGTCTTATGAACGATACACTGCTCAGCGTCCAGAACCTCAAAACCTATTTTCGCACCCCAGAAGGACTTGCGCGTGCGGTCGATGGTATTTCGTTTGACATTAAGCCAAACGAGATTTTCGCGCTTGTCGGTGAGTCAGGGTGTGGTAAAAGTGTTACAGCACTCTCAATAATCCAACTGGTTGCGAAACCTGCTGGATTCATTGCAGACGGTGCAATTAATTACAAAGGTCAAGATATTACTCGACTCTCTGAAGTCGAGAAACGGAAAATTCAGGGCAATGACATCGCCATGATATTTCAAGAGCCGATGACGAGTCTCAATCCGGTTTTCACAATTGGCAACCAGATTTCAGAGGCAATCCGACAGCATCAAAACCTTCGTGGGGCTGCCGCGAGGAATGCGGCGATTGAGATGCTCGATCTCGTCGGTATTCCCGAACCTACTGCCCGCTACGATGAATATCCGCATCAGATGTCCGGCGGTATGAAACAGCGTGTCATGATCGCCATGGCACTCTCTTGTCACCCAGGACTGCTGATTGCGGATGAACCCACGACAGCTCTTGATGTCACCATCCAAGCACAGATTCTGGAACTCATCCAACGCCTTCAACAAGAGCTGCAAATGGCGGTGCTGTTAATTACCCACGACTTGGGAGTCGTTGCGAACATTGCCGACCGCGTTGCTGTTATGTATGCTGGGAAAATTGCGGAAACGGGCACATGGGAACAACTCTACGAGACTCCACAACACCCTTACACGGTGAAACTTCTGGAATCAACGCCGGCACGTGACAAACGCGGGACGCAGTTGCGGACAATCACGGGTAGAGTTCCGAAAGCTACCGAGTACAATGACGGTTGCCGATTCGCTGAGCGGTGTCCGAAAGTCATGGACGGATGCGAAAGTATCATCCCGATGTTGCAGACCCGCAACGGAAATGGACATAACGTCGCCTGCCATCTCTATAACCCTGAACCTCCATTTAACGCGACCGGAACCCTGGCAACAAAACTCGAACTTGAGACAGAGATTAACCAAGAAAATAAAGCGTATTCAATACAACCGGCAGAAACGCACCCTCAACTCCAAGTCAAAAATCTGTGTGTTCATTATCCGATTCAGAAGGGGATATTGAAACGAACAGTTGGTTACGTTTACGCTGTCGATAACGTCACACTTGACATCCCACGCGGCAAAACGCTTGCGCTCGTTGGCGAATCCGGATCCGGCAAAACCTCACTCGGAAAAGCTGTCCTCCGATTAGGTGTACCGGTGAAAGGCGATCTGATCTACGACGGCACTAATATCGCCACCGCGAAATGGGAGCAACTACATCCATATCGAAAACGGATGCAAATTATTTTCCAAGATCCCTATGCATCCCTTAACCCGCGGATGACCGTGGGCACTATTATTCAAGAAGGAATGCAGGCACAGAACATCGGTGACTCGACTGACGAACGCAATGCTCGCATCGCAGAACTGATGCAACGTGTAGGTTTATCACCGGATATGGTAACACGTTATCCGCACGAATTCTCTGGCGGGCAAAGGCAGCGCATCGGTATCGCGCGGTGTCTCGCCGTTGAACCAGAATTCATCGTTTGTGACGAGGCTACCAGTGCACTTGACGTGTCTGTGCAAGCACAAATACTAAACTTGCTGAAGTCGCTACAGCTGGATTTTAATCTTACTTATCTCTTTATCACACACAACCTCTCCGTCGTTGAGTACTTTGCGGATGAGGTAGCGGTGATGTATCTCGGTAGAATCGTCGAACGCGGGACAACAGAGGAGATTTTTGATTCACCCAAGCATCCGTATACGCGTGCCCTTCTGTCTGCTGTCCCAAAGATAGATGAACAGACAGGTGTTGAGAAGATTAGGCTGGAGGGTGATGTGCCTTCACCAATTAACCGTCCATCTGGATGTCATTTCCACCCTCGCTGCCCAGAAGTAATGTCCGTGTGTAAAGACACATATCCAGACGAAACAGATTTCACACAAACGCATTCATGCCACTGTTACTTGTATCAAAAGCAGCCATGAAAGAGAGAAGACACAATTCGTCCAAACAGGACGAGAACCGGTTTGACAGGGATCCCACTTGTTACTGGGACAGGAAAAAACCGAACAGCAACCCAAAAGTGAAAAATATGCCAAAAATCAAAATACTCTCCGCAGATGTTGCCAATAAAATCGCCGCAGGTGAAGTCGTTGAACGTCCCGCCTCAGTTGTAAAAGAGCTTATCGAAAATGCGGTAGACGCAGGAAGCACCTCAATTCGTGTCGAAGTTCGTGCCGGTGGCAAACGTCTTATCCATGTTTCTGACAATGGGAGCGGCATGGAACGCGAGGACGCGCTTCTCGCTTTAGAACGCCATGCGACGAGCAAAGTCAATCGTATTGAAGACCTTGAGCAGATTCAAACCTTCGGATTCCGCGGTGAAGCCTTAGCAAGTATTGCCTCGGTCTCACAATTTGAACTCCTCACCCGTACATCCGATGCGTTGACGGGAACAAAGGTGGACGTTGACGGTGGTGTCTTCCGATCTGTGCAAGAAAGCGGATGCTCACCCGGCACTCACATGTCCGTTAACAATCTCTTTTATAATGTGCCAGCACGTTTGAAGTTCTTGAAAACCGATACCACAGAGATGAACCACGTTACGAATCAGGTAACATGGACAGCCCTGGCACACCCTAATATCCAATTCTCGCTGACACATAACAACAGATCAATTCTCGATGTGCGTGCCTGTGACTCGTATTTGGAGCGAGTACGCCTCTTATACGGCAAAGAATTCGCTGAAAATCTTATCGAATTCACTGAGGAGTTGCCCGACTTAAAGATATACGGCTTACTTGGGAAACCTGAATTTACAAAGCCGAATCGAGCATATCAACTTTTCTTTCTCAATCAGCGACCCATCCGCAGCCATATCATAAGCGCAGCACTCACAGAGGCATTCAATTCCATGGTTGCCAAGGACAGGCAGCCTGTCGCCCTGCTTTTCCTAACACTTGAACCGGAACTGGTAGATGTCAACGTACATCCCGCCAAAATAGAGGTGCGCTTTCGGAACGAACGGACAATTTATAGTGGTATCGTTCGGATGCTCCGAAACGCCATTCATAAAGCGAAGTACATTCCTAAAATCGAAACACACCTTGAACCAACGCAATCCGAGGGAAGTACTGAAAGTCGCGATACTGGTCTATCACAACGGATTCCCACATCACGCCACACACCACAAAGAACAACGCCCATCGTCCATACGCAGCGTACACAAACGCCATCTGTTCCCTCACACCAGACAGAAAGCACCAAAGCGGAACCCGAAACTATCGATGTACCGGAAGGGCAAACTCCAGTCGCACCTACTGGAATTGTCGTGCAGCCACCACAACAGCAGATTCCCGAAGACGCGAATCTCAGCCTACTCGACTTTGAAAACGTCCAGTTAAAGACAAACCTCTTTAAAACCTATATTGTCGTTGAGGCAAGAGACAAAATCTTCTTTATCGACCAACATGTCGCCGCCGAGCGCGTGCTTTATGAACGCTTCGTCAACCAGATGAAAACCGATGGTATTCCCGTACAAGGATTGTTACTACCAGTTACCTTAGAAGCTACAGCGCAGCAGCTTGGCACCCTTAAAATTCATGGCGATATTTTTCAGAAACTCGGTTTCGATTTGGAGGAATTCGGTGGGAATACTATCCTGATTCGGGCGATTCCATCTCCTCTGCCTACACGCGTTGCCTCGCAGACTGTCACGGATCTTCTCGATAAACTCCCAGCGGAACCACACACCGAAGTACAAATCCCGGAAGCGATTGATAACGCCTTGATTACCCTCGCATGCAAATCGGCTGTTAAAGCGGGAGATACACTGGATACCAAAGAGATGATGAACCTCATCAAGGAACTCTCCGAAGCAAAACTCCCGTTCAATTGCCCTCACTCACGACCTATCATAGTTGAGATGGGGCGCGATGAATTGGAACGCCGATTCCATCGATAAGCAAACGTAAAATAGACATCACTGCTTCTGTCCTTTATAGTAAAGCCCAAAAACATGTGGACACAATACAATTTGATACTTCATCGCCGCTGGCGAGGTTTTGTGGCGTAAAGACCCGCCGAGTGCCACACGCGCACTCGGCGTTGATTCATGCGATGTGCATTCCTAACCTCGCCAACTCCTTAGTGTCTATTTAATTGTAGACTTTACTATAAAGCTTAAAAGTGCGCCATCGTCATCACATATCCCCATACTGCCATATCGCTATTGCCCTTAAACCGCGATTGCATCAACTCGCCTGGTAAAAACACTGACACACCGAGTGTAAAATTGAGTGCCCCATGATAGTCGTATATGAGAGTCAGATCTACCTCTTGCCCGAAGTTGTTAGTATCCTTCACTGTTTGCGCCGATAGCAACTGACGCAAGTCCAGTTTAAGAGTCGTTTTCTCGTATGGCATTACCTGAAACTTCAGCATCATGTCTTGCAATCCGGCACCGTTTGTATCCACAGGGATATTGCGAAAATAGTCCATATACCCGTAGCGGCTATGCGTGGAACCATGCAATGCCTCAAAAACTTTAAAGTCAGTATCATCAGGTGTTTGTCCAGACAGATAATCGTACCCAACAGCGATCCGCGGTTTCTGAGCAATGTTGTGGGTATAGCCGACCAAACCGGTCAATATAAATCCAAAGACATCCTGTTGTTTCTTAGCAGTCGTATCGACCCGTGTACCGAGTTGAACAGCAGCTTCTGCTTCGTACTCGAGGACTCCAAACATGCCTTTGCTGCGCGTCCCAAGTGTCATACGACGTAAATCATCTATATCTTTTAATGTCTGACGCCTATTCAATTCAAGAAGCGAGTATGCTTCAAGGTTGTAAATCGTGGCATAGAGTCCTCCGAAATAGGAACCTGTATCCCCTAATATTTCTGGATCTGCTTGCTGAACGACTTTTGTTGCAAAGATATCTAACTTCAGTTTAGCGTTGGGGTTATAGCCGAGTACTGTGCCATCAAATGCTCTACCCACATTACCCCAATTCCCCGGACCAATGAACCGTCCGCTCCCATAAGCCAACCGCATACGACCTACTTTCAGCGTAACACCATCTGTGAAAAAATCATTGACATGAAGATAACCTTGATGGAGATCCACGTTCGCTGTATTTGCTTTTGTACTCGGTTCGCTACCGAATACCCGTGAATCCTGCAACTGAAAAAATCCTGTGATGTCCTTTGTAGGTTGAAAATTCAGACCCAACCGTGTTCTCATCAGCGTATTACGTTCTGCCGGTGTCTCAGCACTGAAATCTCTTCCATCTGAGGCACCTCGCACGCGCATTTGGACTGATAACTTTACAACATCGTCTTTGGAGTAACCAAGCGTTGATGTAAAAAACATCGAAAAACAGAAAAAGCACACCAAAAGAGGTTTCAACCTCATTACGTCGTTCCTTTCAATTTTTCCTCTAAATCTTAGCAAAACAGGCATTGTGATAGACAAAAAGAGGTGTCTGATTGCCAAGAAAGAACTTTGCAAATAAACACCTCTATCAACAGTGGAACCAAATTGATTCCACCAATTAATTCGTATAGATATTATGTAGATGACTTGACAACTCAAAGAAGATAGTAGAGATAACACCTCCCGCATTATATTTATCATGTCCTGACAAAAAGTGTGCCAATTTGGACATAAATTCGCAGAAGTCTGTGTACGTGCGGGTGCTTCAGCGGAAATATAGGGTAAGAAACAGATCTCGGAAGTAAGATAGCGAAATTTTATGCAAGATACGCACAAATTTTATGCAAAAAGATAGGGCGGATTTTCACATCCACCTACAGAAAAACTTACAAAACCCACACCAACATCTGACTATCGCCACGATTGCACCAGGCATAATACGGAATCGCTGTAACTTCCAGTTGTCTCATTTTCGGTCTCGCATGTAGATAGAGATTATTTTCCCACTCGGAAGTATCTAACACCGTTCCCATACCATGGATAAGCGTCACGCCGCCCAGCAACTCGTCATTAAAAGCTGTTTCCAGTGCGATCTCACCGGAAAGAGACAACGTCTGAAAAACCCCATCGGGATTGTCAACATCCTCAAAACAGTAAACGAGTGGACCGCGGCGTAAAGCGAAGCGTCCAACATTTTCCTTCACAAGTGGATGTGCATAAACACGGACAACAGGCATCTCAAACCGCAGTTCAACGCTGTCATCAGCCTGCCACTCTCGTGTAATTGAGAGATAACCTTCGGAATTCGCCTCTGGTTTGTAGGGTCTGCCATTGACGCGTGCCTCAAACGCCTCACACCAACTTGGAATCCGCAAATTCAGAGCAAAAGACACCGGTGTTTCTGGGGCAACTGTTAACGTTACATCGCCAGTCCATGGATAATCTGTCTCCTGTGTCAGTTTCACCGAAATGTTTTGTGCAACGCTTGCTTCAGCAGTGCCGCCGACGTATAGGTTTACCCATATGCCTTCGTCAGATTCAGCGTAGATGTATTGTCCAACAGATGCGAGGAGTCGAGCGATATTCGGTGGGCAACATGCGCAACCAAACCATTCATGCCGGGATCGGTCACCGTAGCTTGCCAACGGATTCTGATAAAAGAAGCCCGTTCCATCAAGCGAAATGCCAGAGAGGGTACCGTTGTAAAGCGCGGTCTCCAACACATCCACGAAGCGCGATTCACCGTGCAATAAGAACATCCGATGTGCCCAAAATATCAGCCCAATTGAAGCACAAGTTTCAGCATAAGCGGAGAAATTCGGCAACTCATAATCGTTGGTGAAACCTTCATTATGACCAGAAGGGCCCACACCACCAGTGACATAGAGACGCTTCTCTGTCACGTTCCGCCAAAGTGTTTCCAATGCGTCTATGATTGCGGTATCGCCCGTTTCATAAGCGACGTCAGCGGCGGCACTATAGAGATACATTGCTCGCACGGCATGCCCAACGCACTCTGTCTGTTCTTGTATCGGTAAGTGTGCTTGTGCGTAATGCCCCTCAAATTTCCCGTCCCGCGTGAAGTGGTGCCGATACGCGTCAAGCCCACCGGGTATGTTAGGGTTCTCCAACTCCTTTTCAAAAACCGATGGTGAATGACCCCGGTGGGTGACAAAATATTCTGCGAGTGCTGAATAACGTGCTTCGCCTGTGACACCCGCCAATTTCACAAGTGCGAGTTCAATCCCCTCGTGTCCGGGAAGTCCATCTCGTTTGGCGGGCCCAAAGACGCTATCAATTAAATCAGCAAACCTACATGCAACATCTAATAAAGTCCGTTTTCCGGTTGCTTGATAATGTGCAACTGCTGCCTCAAAGAGATGTCCGGCACAATACAACTCGTGCATGATGCCAAGATTCTGCCAACGCTTCGTCGGTTCAACCAATGTGAAGTAGGTATTCAGATAGCCGTCAGGCTGTTGACTCGCGGCGATTTTTGCGATGACTTCATCCAGCTCTGCTTCCCACGCTGGATTTGGATGCGTCGAAAGGGTATATGATGCCGCTTCCACCCACTTATAGACATCGGAATCGTTGAAAAAAATTCCTTCAAACTCCCCCGACATCAAACCGGCAGCCTTTGCGAAGTTATCAATTCTACCAGTTTTTCGGCATTGTGTTAATTCGTGGGGAATAGTTGCCTCGGAATTAGTTTTTTGTCGAAGTGCCCAAAACCGATCATTAATCGTAACAGCAGTGAATGAAAGTGCTTTCACAATTCAGTTTCTCAATTTGGTTAATCAGTGAAGTGTAATATTAGCGTCTTCTGATGCCAATTTCCTGGAACGCTTCAGCAGGTAAATATCTTCCCAGCACATTCTGAACAGTTACTTCGTTAAGTGCCTGTGGTGTGATTAATACACATTTGTTCCGCGAGTTCTTGCCCCAAGATGTCTCAAACTCCTCGTAACTCAGTCGACGTTTGGCGAAATTGGTAGGATTTTGAAGAGATACCTCGCTCATTTGGTCATTATAGTCGGACAACGCCAAGACTTCCGGGGTTCGTCCTTGAAATTGAATCATTACAATGGGAGCCCACCCTTTGGCAATAAATGCCTTAAGGACATCAAACGATCCACCAGAGATAATAGCGACGTGCTGCACCTTTCCTCGCGTCCTTACATAAAAGTCGTCAAGCCCGGTTCTACTGGCAGGCATAGGGACACTAAAAGCATTTTTGAAAGCATTCCTCAGGTAAGGTTTGTCCTCCAAACGGACCATAGCACTCTCAGGTAAACTGACCTGCTCGCTCTGTTTCGCTCGCTCTGGCACGTTCCTCTCAGCAGCTTGAATCGCCGATTCAGGAACATAATACTGACCTTGAGGGGGAGGACCGCAACCTATTGCTAAAAGCACGAAAATAAGCGAAGCAACACAGGCGCGGACAGTTGTGTATGAAGAACCCGCAAGTAATGTTTGACGAACTGCTCTTAAAAAATACAGATAACATTTCATGATTTACCCTCCTTTCACATAGAAACGGCTGGCACGAGAAATAGTTTACTGTCTCAACTAATCAATTTTAACCGCCACTTCACGCTTTTCCTTCCACGATTCTACAATCGCTTCAGTGACCCGTAGCGCTTGCAAGCCGTCTTTGCCTGTCGGTGCAGGTGATCGATCAGCGAGTAAATCATCAACGAGTGCTGCCATTCGTAGGGCAAAAGTTCCATCAAAGGCGAGTTGTTCCTCTCTAAAAATAGAAGGTCGGTATTCATGGACTACTTGATTATCCCTTTTCATCAGAGTTGCGCGGGTAAGGACATTATCAACGACGATTTCCCCATCAGAACCGCAGATTTCGAGATGTTCAATGGGATGAATGAAATCGCTATCCCAACTTGCCAACAACGTAGCCACTACCTCTGTCTCATAACGAAATGAGATAGCCATGCTGGTATAGCACGCATCTTCGCCTTCGCGTGCTTCATGCTGTCGTGGCTTTGCCATCTGTGCACAAACAGCAACAATTTCGCCGCCAAACCATCGGAGCAGGTCAATGGCGTGGGTTTCGAGTTCATAGAGGAGGTAATATTCGCCCTTCCACGTCGAGGCGGGTCCACCTTGAGACAATTTCATATCCAAGTAGTAAGTCTGTCCGATCTCACCAGCATCGAACCACTTCCGCGCTTGCACATACCCGGGCGCAAACCGCCGGTTGTAATCAATAGCGAGATGTACGCCCTTCTCCTCCGCCTTCGCGATCATCTGTTCTGCTTCGTTGATGTAAAGCGACAGCGGTTTTTCGGAGATAACATGTTTGCCTGCTTCAAGACATTCCATCACTGGCTCAAAGTGGAGATAGTCGGCGGTTACAACATCTACTAAATCGCACTCCTCATGCGCGAGCATGTCTTTGATGGAGGGGTACCACTTGGGGACACCGAGTTCTTCGGCACGTGCCTTTGCTTTAGCGGTATCTATATCGCAGACCGCCACCAATTCAGCCCCCGGATGCTGGAGATAACCGAGTTGATGCCGATACCCGATGCCACCGCACCCAACTGCTGCAACTTTCAGTTTCCCTGCCATAATTGTGTTCTCCTCTACGCGCTGGTGCGCCGTGAGCATAGTGTATTCTTACTCAAGTTCCGATCAAGCCTTACAATCTGTTTTTAAAAATCCATTTTTCCGTTTTGCATACCAATTTATAAACTCCACATCAGAAATATAATATATCATCTGTAAAAAAAATAGCAAGGGAAAATTTTTCACAGTCCTTCCGCTGCTAAAAACTAAAATGGAACGTATTGCCTATCCCGTGCTTTTGTGTTATACTCTTTCGTATCACATTTTAAAGGAGAGGTACACCGCAATGAACTGTCCACGATGCAAACGGGAAGACGCCGTCAAAAATGGAAAAGCTCGAGGAAGCCAACGCTACAAGTGTAAAGGCTGTGGTTTTCAGTTTACGCGTCTGACAACCCGCGGGAGACCACCGTGGCAGAGAGCCTTAGCGGTCTTCCTATACTGCCGTGGGGTTTCTATTAGTACCGTCGCCCGGATGTTTTCGGTGTCACCGAGTACCATCTTCAAATGGATCCGAAAGTTTGGTTCTACACGCACGCCGCTGCCCGAATCCACCGAGGATGGTGCGATTTTCCTTGACGAGAATGAAATAACCCAATATCTGAATAAACAAAGCGAAAGCAGTGAATCTGGAAAGATTTTCGTCGTGATACCGGAGGATGTGTCATCTGAAAATGTGATAGTTGGGATTAAGCGGGACTGACTGCGCGTGCTACCTGATTTGCCTTGACAATCCCAACAATCTGATTTAAAATTATAGGTAGGAGGATAAAAACACATGGAAATTCGATCTTTTACATTAGGCTTTAGAAAAATTATCAAGTATGCCATTAGCGTGTGTTTGCTGGTGTTTCTTTTCGGAGGTATAGCGACAGCACAAGATTCGTTCGGCGATCCATTTGAAAAAGGTAAATTGCAGAACCCGAATTGGGAATGGCAAAACGAACCACCAAAATGGGACGTCGGTGAAACCCGTGATAATTACTTGTTTATTGACAGTGAACCCAATCGAAATCTCTGGGCAAACGACATGTCTCATTTTCTCTATCAGGAAACCGATACAGATATATTTGATGTCGAAACCCACTTTTTTGCCAGATGGGATACCAGTTCCGGGGTCAATGGTCTCGTCGTGAAAAGCCCGTCGGACGATAATTGGGTAACCATTAAATTCTGGTCCCGCGATGCCGCAGCGAAAGGACAGATTCAATATCAAACAAAACAGAATGAAGGTGGTAACGGCCTAACCGGAAACGCCGGATTCACCCCTGAATTTGGAGAAACTGAACTGTTCCTCCGACTCGCCAAAGATGGTGATGAATACAGCGCTTGGTATAAAACCAAGGAAAACGAGGATTGGTTCGAAATTGGTGTAACCCAATTTGATCTCACGCCTCCTTTATGGCTGGGGGTTTATGCAGGTGTTGCTGCAGGTGCAGGGAGTTTAGAGGTAGAATACGAATATTTTAACGACAATCTAAACCCCTTCCCTGTTGAACCTGGAGGAAAAGCGACAACAACTTGGGCGGCAGTGAAAACCTCATATTAGGGATGGACACCATTTATGCAGTACCGTCTGATTATTTTTATGACGCTCTTTGGAATCTCTACTTTAGCAGCGTCCACCTTTAAAGATGTTAGTCTCACTGCAAATGTTTATCAGCGCGAAATTCCTATTGACGCGGAATCCGGAGCTTGGTTAGGTCCCGGTACTGCAGCAGCAGATTATGATAACGATGGTTGCTGGCTTGATATCTTCGTCGTTGGTGATGGTGGTCTACCCAACGCGCTCTATCACAATAATGGTGATGGAACATTCACTGATGTAGCAGTGAAGGCAGGAGTCGCGAATACTCCAATGGGGCGCGGATGTGTTTGGTTTGACTACAATAATGATGGATGGCGAGACCTGTATGTTACATGTGCCGGTCCCAATTATCTTTATCGGAACAATGGAAATGGCACTTTCACAGATGTAACACAGCAAGCAGGCGTCGGCGATAAGAAACACGGCACCGGTCCCGTAATCGCTGACTATGATCACGATGGGTGGTTAGACATCTACATCGCTAATTGGGGGCGAGCACCGTCCCTTTTAAACCCAAATCCCGCCCCAAAAACCAACGTTCTCTACCGAAACCAGGGAGACGGCACTTTTGAAGAAACCACGGATACTGCCGGTGTCGCTGACGATGGAATTGCTTGGGGAGCGATCTTCTTTGATTACGATGGCGATACATGGTCCGATCTGTTCGTTGCAAATGATCACGGACCTGATAAACTCTACCACAACAACGGAGATGGCACCTTTGTAGATGTTTCAGAGCAGTCCGGCATTGTGACCGAAATCAATGGAAAACCGACAGGCGCGATGGGACTCTGCGTCGGCGACTATGATAACGACACCGACTTGGACTTTTTCATCACCAACTATGATGCCGACCTCCTCTGGCGAAATAACGGCGATGGTACCTTCACAAATGTCGCTGAAGCCGTTGGAGTCGCCAACGAAGGTGTAGGTTGGTACGCCAGTTTCGTTGATTATGATAATGACGGTTTTCGCGATCTTTACGTCGTCAACGGCGATGTCGATGGCTCGCAGAAGACCAATCGCAATCGTCTCTATCACAATCAAAACGGACAATTCGTTGACCGTGCCGATGCACTCAACGTCACTGTTGATGCTGTCGCACGTGGAGCAACTGCGGGAGATTTTGATAACGACGGCGATGTCGATTTTTACATCGTCAATAACACCAGCAATACCCTCCTTCAAAACGATCTGGATCCTGGCTTTCCGAAATCTAATAACCGATTCGTCAAATCCAAGAATCGACGCATCAAAATTAAGTTAATCGGCACAAAAAGCAACCGCGACGGCATTGGCACGCGGGTGACAGTGACTGTCGGTAACCACGTCCAGACGCAAGAGTTAATCTGTGGTACCGGTTTTCTGGGCAGTGACAGTTTAGAACTCGAATTTGGTTTTGCTGGTAACTACCAATCCGGTTCTATCATTTTGGCGTGGCCCTCCGGAATTGTCGAAACGTATCAGTTCGGTTTTCACGGGGATGTTTACATTTTTACGGAAGCCGATGATGTAGTGACAGCTGTTGAACCAACTGGAAAACAGTATACAGCATGGGGAAAGATTAAAGCTGCCGAAATTTATCAGAATTATCCCAATCCGTTTAATCCGGAAACTTGGATTCCCTACCGCCTTTTTGGACCCAGCAATGTCTTAATCTCAATCTACACACAAAATGGTGAGCTGGTTCGGGAATTTAACATCGGATACCAACCGCGTGGTGAAAAGACACTCTATTGGGACGGCAAAAATCGGGATGGAGAAACCGTCGCCAGCGGTATCTATTTCTACGAATTCCGAGCAGGGGATACCCACACTATTCGGAAAATGTGGTTAATGAAGTAGACTTTTCAGACAGAAGGGTTTTACTATGGATAACATATTTCTAAGATGGTGGGGATGCGGCGCGTTTGATGCCTGCTTCGGCGACATCAACATCGCGTTCGACCCGTATCTGTTTAATGAAAACTTGGCAAATGCCCAACCGATATACGACTATATCTTTATCTCCCACGAACATTTCGATCATTGTCATCCTAAAACCCTGCGAAAGTTGTGCTGTGGTGAGCGTTTTAAAAAGTTAATCGTCAACCCTGGTTGCATCACACCAGCAGAACCCATCGCTGAGAAATACGGCGATGCCGCATTTGAACGCGACCTACCGATAACCAAGCATATTCCGGCTGACAAAGTCCAAGTCCTTTACCCCAAACATCTCAACGAAAATCAAGGCACATCGCGAGCGTTCCGAGGTTCAGACCCACTTGACCTGGGTGATATTCGGATTGAGACGGTTGAAAGCGGCGAAAACCAAACGCCAGACATCCCAACAAACGGCTATCTGATAACACACACTGCAAAGAATGTCTCAATCCTACACACCGGGGACTTGCACGAACCCTATCCAGCATTGGTGAATCTCCAAGGCAAGGTAGATTTCCTGATTCACATGAAACTCGGTCTCGGTGAAGGACTTGCGTCCCGGCTTATAGAACTCATTGAGTTAATCCAACCGCGTTTTATGATACCAACGCATTACCGAACCGATCGGAAATCCGATCCGATACCCGCGGGACATTGGCCTCCAAATGTCACCGATGAAATGGCGTTTATCGAAGCAATCCGTGAAATAGTCGGAGACAGAACGCATTTACTCCCTTTCACCGCTGGTGTAGAGTACGAAGTAGAAATGCCAGAGAAACAGGTTATTTGGAAATGGGAATGGTTCAACACATGGACTGTTCCACCGTGGCGTGAAGGGTAATCAGGCTTAACTAAGATATTTGCCTATAACTGATTTGGAGATTATTTATCGTGTCAACAACATCGCGCGTTCGTGTTGCTTTCTATGGCTGCGGTAACTTCGCGAACCGAACCCGAATTCCAAACGTATTACAGACAAATTCGGCAGATATTGTCGCTACATGTGATAGCAATCTACAAACTGCTCAAGAAACAGCAACCCGTTTTAAGATTCCGCGTGTTTACCAAGACGCACATGAAATGCTTGACACCGAAGCAATCGACGTGCTATACTCTATCGTACCGGCATACGTGCGAACCGACGTTGAAGTAACCGCTGCACAAAAAGGCATCCACATCTTCAGTGAAAAGCCACAAGCACTCACGATGCAGGTCGCCCACCGAATCAACAATGCCATTCAGCAAGCAGGGGTTATCAGTACCGTTGGGTTCCGTGAACGGTATCGTCCTATCTTTCAGGAAGCTCGCCAATACTTAATCGACAAGCAGATTGTGCATGTCCGATTTCAGGGGTTCGGCGGTCTACCACCTTCAACGAAGAGTGGTCCTAAAACATGGTGGGAAGAGATGGACAAATCTGGAGGGCAGGCTCTCGATTGGGGTGTTCACGCAACGGACTACACTCGCTTTATGACAGGGTTAAACGTTGCTAAATCCCAAGCTTTTTATTGTCAACGTCCGGCTTATGCAAACGCGCTGTCCACCAGTTTCAACTATTGTTTTGGAAACGGTGCTACGATGACCCTCAACTTTGTTGCGGCGGGTTCGGGTCCGAAAGATGAACCGCGGTTCACGATCTTCTATGAAGGCGGTTGCCTTGAAGTTCACGGATACGACAAAATTGTGGCAAATGGTGAGACGGTTTATGAAGCGAACGAATTCGATCCGTGGTTGGAACAAGACAAAACCTTTATCCGCGCCGTTCAGTCTGAAGATGCCAGCCTTCTGCTAAGCGATTATTACGATGGACTCTTCTCTTTAGCCCCTATCTTAGCAGGTTGGGAGTCTTCCCGACGTGGCGGAGAATGCATGGACATGGCGTCATTCATGAATGACGCATAATTTATATTAAAATAAAGGAAAAAATATGGATGCAAAATTGAAAAAGATTCAGATTACCCCAATGAAATTCGACAAAGAAGGCGAAATTCAAAAAGAAGAATTCGCCACACTCACGATTGAAGTGCCGATGGATAGCACATCGCAACGTGCCGCAGTTATAAATCTGTGCGAACTTCTTGACCAAGAGTGGATTGTTGTTAACGTTGAAGGCAAAACGGTTGTAGCTGTCAACACTGCCTAAGATGGTAGGTACACATCGTATGCCGCAATAAGTAGGGTAAGTGTGGTTCAACTGCGCTTCCCAATCCAGATAAAATCGAACAAAAAACTACATGAAGAAAAATCTGCTTTTTACACCGGGTCCTACGCCAATCCCCCCTGAAGCGTTGTTAGCGATGGCGCAACCGATTGATTACCACCGCAGCAATGCCACCGCAGCCCTAATTAAAGACGTACTCGAAGAACTCAAACACGTCTTCCAGACCAAAAACGATGTCCTTTTCCTTACATCATCTGGAACCGGTGCTATGGAAGGCGCGGTCGTCAATCTTTTGTCTCGCGGAGACAAGGCAATTGTAATTCGGAGTGGCAAATTCGGGGAACGGTGGAGTGAAATCTGCACCGCGTACGGTGTTGAAGTTATCCCGATTGACGTGCCGTGGGGCAATTCTGTCGAACCCGACAGAGTGGAATCCCTCTTAACAGAACATCATGACGTGAAAGCAGTTTTCGCGACGCTTTGCGAGACGTCAACAGGTGCTTTGCATGATATTGAAGCATTAGCGCATTTAACACAAACGCGTCCGACGCTTTTAGTTGTTGATGCCGTCAGCGCGCTGGCAGCAGACGATTTACAGACGGACAATTGGGGTGTGGACGTTGTTGTCTCCTGTTCGCAGAAAGGTTTGATGACACCGCCCGGTCTGGCGTTTGTTGCACTCAATCAGCGCGCATGGGACGCATCCGAGCGTTCTGACCTTCCGAAGTATTACTTGGACTACCGCAAGGCATACGAAAGTGGGTTAGAGGGTTCTGTTCCGTACACACCAGCAGTGACACTACTCACGGCACTACAGCAGGCTCTGAACCGTATCTGCGCAGAAGGCATCCATAACACAATCGCTCGACACAAACGTTTGGCATTCGCAACACGGAGTGCGATTAAGGCATTAGGGCTACCTCTGTTTGCAACATCTCCAGCGAACACTTTAACTTCAATCCGGTTGCCGGAAGAAATTGATGGAAAAGTGTTCATCAATCTAATGCGCGACAAATACGGTATCACCTATGCCGGAGGTCAGAGTCAGTTAAGTGGAAAAATTGTACGGATTGCACACCTCGGTTGGATGAATGAAAACGATGTCATGGTTGCTATTTCTGCCTTCGAGCGGGGTTTAGCGGAAATGGGGTACGATATTCCGATTGGTGCAGGCGTCTGTGCCGCCCAAGAAGTTTTCACACAGTAGAAGGCCAGTCAGTAGAACGCATGGCAGTTGCCAACGTTTTGTCTACTACAAGTGAGCAACCAAGAACGAAAAAAATATGACTGAAACTACACTTTTTGATCCTTCGTATGAAGAACGAAAGAAACCTCTGCTGAACCAAACATTGGAACGGCTTAGCCCTATCTATAGTCAATCAGAACTAAACTTTCTTCGTATCGACCCTACAAGTCGTGAGGGCTTGGCGCAACGTTCTGGACGCGGATTTGTCAATAGAGATATCCTTGAAACCTTGCTCGGTAACTTATTAGAGTGCGTGGCACCAGGGTCGCATAACGCGCCCCACCTACGCCATCAGAACCAAGGTCTCTCAGATGCGATCGAAGAAGTGGCGGATCAGTTGTATGCTATGGTAGCGCAGTCTTTTTTAGCCGTTACGGACGAAACACTTCTCGGTGCTGCCCTTGAAACTGCCTTTTCACTTCTCTGGGAACTGCCACGGCTTAAAAGTCGGGCACTCTGGAACCGCTTTGCTTCCCTCAAAGATCCGGCGGTTTGGGATGCGTATCTCCTCCACACTGGTATCTCGCGAGAAAAAATTGCCGCCATAGATTTTCGCTCCCAAATTGATAACGCAATTCAAGAGCGGACTTTTGAACCGTATCAGGATTTTCTCGGCACTATGAATCTCGCCTCCGTTTTGGACTACCAACTCCAGTTAGTAGGGAGTACCTATCCGGGTTGGCGAATTCTCTTTTACCATGACGTCGCACATGCGTTGACACAAAGTGCACCGCTTGACGAAAGTCCAGATATTCAGAGAGTCCCGGTACCTCTGTTACCGAGGGCAATTTCGGAGCTTGCAGGGCGTTACTACCAAGCAGATTTGCACCCAGAAACACAGGTAGGCGATGCCAACTTCTTAGAACACCCACATCGCGGTGTAACCACTGGGCAAACAGGAATTATAGGCTCTGGATGCGTTATCTATCCTTGCACGCTTGGCGGATTAAGTGTTAAGGTGAAACAACGGCATCCTGTTATCGGCGATTTTGTTGAGATCGGCACAGACACCAGTCTGCTCGGTCCCGTTCAGATTTCTGATTACTCTACTGTCGGCACGAACACCGAAATCTATGGATTTGTTGAAATTGAGCAACGGTGTCGCATCGGTTCGTCAGTCGTTATTGGAACTATCCGCGGCGCGGCAGCGCATCCTGGAAAGATCTATATCGGTGATGAGGTACGCATCGGAGACGGCACCGTTATTGAAAACACCTCAGAGATGGACTTGATTATACCGAACCGCTCACAGATCCCAGCACGAAGCCACGTGGCAAATGATGGATTTGGATTCCCTCGATACGTTACTTAGGGCTTTGGTTAAGAGGTAGCTTGAGTCGCCAAAATCTTTTTAACCAATAACCAATAGCCAACAACCGAAAGCAAAATATGAGAAAAATAGAACGTGCGCTCATCAGCGTCTATGACAAAACCGACATTTTGGAAATAGCAACTGTCCTTGTACAGCGTGGTGTGGAAATCCTCTCTACCGGTGGCACAGCACGCCACCTCCGAGACGCTGGTATTGACATCATTGATGTCTCTGATTACACGGGTTTCCCTGAAATGCTGGACGGTAGAGTCAAAACCTTGCACCCCAAAATCCATGGAGGCATTCTCGCCGACTGGGATAATACAGAACACAGTGCACAAACGGAAACACATAGTATAAGCCCTATTGATATGGTGATATGTAATCTGTACCCGTTTGAAGCAACCGTTGCCAAACCCGATGTTACACTCCCTGAAGCGATTGAGAACATTGATATTGGCGGTCCAACGATGATTCGCGCTGCCGCGAAAAATTACCGGCACACCACTGTCCTTACGGAAGCGAGTCAATATTCGCAAATCATTGCTGACTTAGATACCAACGACGGTTGTTTGTCGGAAGAGAGACGGTTTGAACTGGCAAAAGCAGCATTTGCCCATACTTCGCAGTACGACACCGCCATTTCTACCTACCTTGGTAATGTAGGTTCGGAATCAGATGATTTCACCTCCGAGTTGACGATCCGTTTCAAGAAAGAGCGGACACTCCGTTATGGCGAAAATCCACACCAGCGCGCCGCCTTCTACAAAACCGAAAACACTCCAGGGGCATGTGCAGCATGGGCAAATCAATTAAGTGGACAACCACTCTCCTTCAACAATCTCCTTGATTTGGAAGCAGCGTTAGAAATCGTCAAAGACTTCGCACAACCGGCGTGTGCTATCATCAAACACAATAACCCGTGTGGACTGGCGACTGCCGATAACCTAAAAGATGCCTTTACGAAAGCTTTGGATTGCGATCGGACCTCTGCTTTTGGTTCAATTGTCGGGTTAAACCGCAAAGTGACAATTCAGACAGCAAACACAATTCGGGAAGCAGCACAAGCAGGCATTAAAATTGACGCTATTATTGCACCGAGTTATACCGAAAAAGCATCGCGCGCCTTGTCGCGTGTCAAACGCCGCCCAATTCTGGAAACAGGACCGCTGTCGTCTGCAGAATCCGTTTTGCAAGTCCGCAACGTCACTGGAGGTGTGCTGGTTCAAGACCCAGATATCCACGAGTTGAGTGCTGATGCATTGGAGGTTGTCACCCAGCGGACACCGACAGATGCAGAGATAGCATCCCTCCTATTCGCATGGAAGGCGTGTAAACACGTCAAATCCAATTGCATCCTGCTGGCACAAGGTACGGAAAGTGTCGGTATCGGTGCAGGACAGATGAGCCGTGTGGACTCTACCATCATTGCTGTCCGAAAGGCTGGTGAAAAGGCAAATGGTGCGGTGTTAGCCTCGGATGCTTACTTCCCATTTCCAGACGGTGTTGAGATTGCTGGTGAGGCAGGGATTAGTGCTATTATTCAGCCCGGTGGTTCCGTCAATGATGAGCCTGTGATCGAAAAAGCGGATGCTTACGGCATGGCGATGGTGCTGACAGGCGTACGGCACTTCCGGCATTAAGACCCATCTTGTAAACGTAGATACTTAGCTTGAGGGAAATATGGTAAATTTAGAAGCGATTTGGTCTCAGGTGCTAAAGGACACCTCCGTTGAATATTACACTATTCATGGTCCCGATCATTGGGTACGCGTTGAAAGAAACGGTCTGTATATCGCTGAGAAAACGGGAGCTGACAAGACAATAGTGCAGCTATTCGCGCTATTCCATGACTGTATGCGCTGGAACCAGAATATCGATCCCGGTCATGGACTTAGGGGTGCTGAATATGCCGCTAAAATCAAGAACGAATTCATCAATATTTCCTCGGACGACTTTGATAAATTTTACTATGCATGTGAATGGCATACGGATAAACGGACAACTGACGATATTACGGTTGCAGCATGCTGGGATGCCGATCGGTTAGATATCGGTCGAGTCGGATTTGAATTAGACAGCTGGTTCATGAATTCTAAACCCGCCCAAGAAATAGCCAAACGCGATGACATTAGTGTATTAGATCGCCTTGATGTAAGGAATTGGGAGAAATTGGTTCGCGGACCAAATGCGCTCTGATTTTTGCTCGAATACGCATAAGATAAGCGTCATGTTTTGGATTCATAGTCAAAAAAGAACTCAGCTGTATAGCAAACCATTACAGGAAACTGAAAATTGCCCACGACATTAATACTCCCACCCACGATAATTACAGGTGCAGGTGCATCCGAGAACGTCGGCGAACAGGCGAAACAACTCGGTGCAACGAATGCGCTTATCGTGACCGATCCGGGTATCGCCAAAATCGGATATGCCGACAAGATCGCCCAAAATTTGCGCGTCGCTGGCATCAGTAGTACGTGCTTCTCTGATGTCACACCCGACCCAACCTTACAGAACGTGCAGGACGGCTTAAAGCAATACACTGATGAAGCCTGCGATGTGATTGTGAGCATTGGTGGCGGAAGTGCCATCGACTGCGGAAAAGGCATCGCCATGAAACTGGCAAACGATGGAGATTTCGCCGATTATATGGGTGTGGATAAGATTCCAAACCCAGGGACACCTTTAATCGCAATACCGACAACAGGTGGAACAGGCAGCGAGGTCTCTAAAGTTACAGTCATTACCGACACCGAACGGAATGTCAAAATGATGCTCAGCAGCCCTTGTCTACTCGCATCTGTTGCCCTCGTGGATCCGTTGCTATCCCTGACAACTCCGCCGCATCTGACCGCCGCAGTCGGTGTTGATGCGTTGACGCATGCAATAGAGGCATACATCTCCAAACGTGCACAGCCAATAACGGACGCGCTCTCTTTGAAAGCGATCGAGATGATTTCGGGTTCACTCCGGCAGGCGTGGGCAGACGGCGAAAATGTTCCGGCTCGCACGGATATGATGATCGGTGCATCTATCGCAGGCATGGCATTCAGCAATTCATCCGTTGCTTTAGTTCACGGAATGTCCCGCCCGATCGGTGCCTACTTCCACATTCATCACGGGCTATCAAATTCGGTCCTATTACGTGATGTGATGGCATTTAGTGTCGTCGGTGCGCCCGCTCGCTTTGCCGATATTGCGCGTGCGATGGGTGAACCGATCAATGGATTATCCCCGATGCACCAAGCGGACGCAGCGATCTCTGCCGTTGAACGACTTGTCACCGATATCCAGATGCCGCGACTCGGCGAAATCGGTATTGATAAAGAAAAATTCGAGGCTGTCGTTGAACAGATGGCAGTCGATGCTATCGCAAGCGGCAGCCCTGCTAACAATCCACGACAGGCTACCACTGAAGAGATAGTTGCACTGTATTGGGAATGTTTCTAAAAATAGTAGGCATGCTCATCGTGCCATCCATTTAAGGGGTTTTATGCCTCCAATACCTTTCACCACAATTCTAAAAAAAATAAGCTTAGCGTTTCTGCTGTGTCTACTGCCGGTAGGATGTGGCACAAAGACGCACGATTGGGGTGCGGAATAGAGAAAAGGAATAAATTGTGAACAGACTCAAAATTGTTGTCCCCGGTGATTCACCACCACAAATCCAAGGCTCGCCGCATTTGGAACGGCTGAAACCGTATGGCGATGCAGTTGTTTACACCGACCGACCCGAGACAGCTGGCGAACAAATCCGACGCGCGGAAGACGCAGATATCCTTATCAATTCGCGTGGACTCGTCAAGTGGCCAGCAGAACTTCTATGCCAACTCCCAAAGCTCAAGTTAATTTCGCTCTGTTCCATCGGGACCGACATGATCGGACTCGATGAGGCGAAAAAGCGCGGTATTACCGTTTGTAATCAACCCGGACGGACTGCTCCGGTTGTCGCGGAACACGGATTCGGACTGATGTTCGGGCTTGCCAAACGGTCAGCATTCCTCACAGCGTCTATGAAAGCTGGAGAATGGCCCCGAATGGACAATGTCTATCTTCAAGGAAAGACCTTAGGGATCATCGGTACTGGACATATCGGTGCTGAAATGGCACGCCTTGGACGGGCAATTGGGATGAATGTCATCGCGTGGACGTATCATCCGTCAGCAACACGCGCCCAAGAATTAGGGGTTGCGTTTGTTTCTCTGGATGAATTGCTCCAAACTGCCGATGTCCTCAGTTTGCACGTCAGGTTGACAGAAGAGAGTCACCACCTTATCGGTGAAAGCGAACTTGCCTTGATGAAACCGGGGGCACTTCTTATCAACGTTGCACGTGGTGGTGTGATCGACACCGATGCGTTGATTAGTGCTTTGAACAGTGGGCATCTTGGTGGTGCAGCCATTGACGTCTACGATCAAGAACCGCTCCCTGCAGACCATCCACTCCTAACATGTGAACAGGTGATTCTAACACCACACTGTGCCGATATGACTCCTGAAGGTGTTGAACTTCTTAACGAAGGGGCAGTAGATAATATTATCGCTTTTCTGGAAGGCAACCCCCAAAACGAGGTTGTTTAAACCTTAAACATATACCGAGACATTCCATCCCACTGCCTCAGTTAAAAAAAGATGTCCAAACAAGAAGTCATTACAAAAACAACGAAAAAAATCGGTGTTGATACCGGCGGCACCTTCACTGACATCGTGATGTACAGCAACGGCACTTTGTTCACACACAAAGTCCTATCCACGCCACGAAATCCGGCCCATGCGGTGATACAAGGTGTGGGTGAAATCTTGCGTATGCACAACACCGATGCTGAAGGGGTGGAGATTGTTCACGGATCAACGGTTGCAACGAACGCACTCCTTGAACGCAGAGGTGCACGTATTGCCCTCATCACAACCAAAGGTTTTGAAGACGTTTTAGAGATCGGCAGACAGGCGCGTCCAAGCCTTTACGATTTCTTTGTGGAACGCCCGGCACCGCTCGTTCCCGCTGACAGACGCTTCGGTATATCAGAACGAACCCTGCATACGGGTGATATTCAAACTGAGATTGAATCAAGTGAATTGGATGCGCTCGCGACTCAACTCGCTACATTGGAACTCGACGCCATCGCAATCTGTTTCCTTTTTGCCTACGTCAACCCACAAAACGAACGGATTGTTGCCGACCACCTCTCATTACGGCTTAAAATACCGGTCTCGTGCTCACACGAAGTCCTACCGGAATACCGAGAATATGCCCGTTTCAGCACCACCGTTGCGAATGCCTATATCCGCCCCACTCTGGAACGACATCTCTCTACACTGACAGAATCTCAACAATTCCCAAAGGCGTTTCGCCTGATGCTATCCAACGGCGGGAGTGTCTCTGCGAGGAACTTTGAGTCGGCAGGCATCCGCACTGTGCTCTCCGGTCCCGCGGGTGGTGTTATCGGCGCACATCAAATTGCTAAAACTGCTGGCTACGACCAAATCATCTCATTTGATATGGGTGGCACTTCAACGGATGTCAGTCTCTGTAACGGTGGTATCTCGCTAACGACAGAAAGCACGATTAGCGGACTTCCCATTAAAGTGCCGTTGATCGACATCCATACCGTCGGAGCAGGTGGTGGCTCCATCGCGACCATTGATACAGGCGGCGCGCTACGTGTTGGACCAGAGAGCGCGGGGGCAAATCCGGGTCCAATTTGTTACGGAAACAGCGGTGAAGATATTACAGTAACAGATGCGAACCTCTTTTTAGGACGTATCGCGGCGACACAGTTTCTGGATGGCGCGATGTCTCTCGACACCGATAAGCCTTGTATACACATCGAAAAATTCGCGTCGCATCTCGGTGTTTCGCCTTTGCAAGCCGCGGACGGTATTCTCAAGGTCGCCAATGCCGCTATGGAACGCGCCATCAAAGTCATTTCTGTGGAACGTGGGTTTGATACGCGCGACTTCACGCTTGTCTCTTTCGGTGGTGCGGGTGGTTTACATGCCGCATTTATGGCAGAGAACCTCGGCATAGGGACAATTCTGATTCCACCAAACGGCGGTTTACTCTCTGCTTATGGGATGCTTTCTGCAGATGTCATCAAAGATTACTCACAGACAGTGCTCTGGCAGCTTGAAAAACGCAGCGGTGACGATCTTGTTGAAGCACTGAACGCTGGGTTCAACACGCTTTTATCCCGCGCCGAAGATGAGATGGAATCGGAAGGATTCACACCGACTCAACTTAAAGTCAATCACGCACTTGATATGCGGTATGCAGGGCAATCTTACGAGTTAAATATCCCGTATCACTATGGTATCGGGATTACAAACCCCTCCCACGACATCGAAGGGGTGATACAAACACTTGTTGAAGAATTTCACGCTGCGCACGCCCAACGATTTGGCTATGCCCGAACCGATGCACCGACGGAAGTGGTGAATCTCCGCCTTACAGCCACTGGCGAGACCGACAAACCACCGATCCAACCGATGTCCCTTAGTGATACTGATGCCTCCGAAGCACGTATCGCTCAAACGCCTGTCATTTTTGAGAACGAAGCACTCCCCACCGACTTCTATCGCCGCGAAATGTTGCGTCCTAGCAATTGTATTGTAGGTCCCGCGATTGTAACAGAATTTAGTGCGACGACTGTAATACCCCCGAACTTCTCCGCTGTTGTTGATGCCTACCAGAATCTTATTATGGGTAAGAAATAAGCATTGGCAAATTTCTTTGACACCTCATATTTGGTTTGCTATACTTTCGACATTACAAAAACTGAAGGTTAAATACAGTATTTTTACAGCACCGTGTGTCTGACTTGAATTGACAGGAGAACCACGATCTTAAGACAAACTGCTTTCGTGAGGAGGATAAACGCATGCTTTTCGGTAAGATACCTTGGGGAGATGTATGGATCGGGATAAGCGTTTTATTTGCAACCACGGGCTGTGTGATCCTTTGTCGATTTTTATTGCGGAAGCTGCGGACATGGAGGATTCAACGCTTTCTGCAACATCGGTCGGCACTTGCCTCTTCGGATGCGCAAGGTCTCACACAACACGATAAGCAGGTTCTAAGAAAAAAAGTTCAGCAATCGAGAATGGAACGCTTCAGAAAAAGTTTCGCGTTTCAAGGCAATGCTGATTTTTACATCGGTTGGGGTATATTAATTGTCCTCAGTATTCTCTTGGTGCTGTTAGCACTTCGCAACGGTTTTCACAAAGGATGGTAGAAACACCGGCTCACCGTTAGGCACCAGAGATGATTTTCGCGTAAATTATTTCAGGATATAAGATGGGAGAACACTCACTTGAAAATTACAGATGTTAAAACTATTTTGACGGCACCCAATGGCATTCGACTCGTCGTTGTTAAAATCGAAACGAGCGAACCGGGTTTATACGGCATCGGTTGTGCTACGTTTACACAGCGCCCGCTTGCTGTGGCGACAGCGGTTGATGAATATCTCAAGCCCTTTCTCGTTGGGAAGGATCCGGCGAACATAGAGGATATCTTCCAAACCAGTTTTGTCAGTTCCTATTGGCGGAATGGACCGGTGCTGAATAACGCGCTTAGCGGTGTGGACATTGCCTTATGGGACATCATGGGCAAGCGCGCCAATATGCCGGTCTATCAGCTGCTCGGTGGTAAATGTCGTGAGGCTGCAACGCTTTACGCACACGCAGGAGGAAACACTTTTGAAGAGGTAGAGGAAAGCATTCGTCGCTATATGGAACAGGGGTATCGGTACGTCCGGTGCCAAGTAGCAATACCGGGTTATTCAACTTATGGCGCGAGCGGTGGAAGGAGGAGTTCTGCTGCCTTTGAACCGACGCCTTATGTTAATACAGTCATTAAGCTTTTCGACCATCTACGGACACAACTCGGTGACGAAATAGAACTCCTCCACGATGTACATGAACGTATCCCACCCATACAAGCGATTAACCTCGCTAAGGGGTTAGAACCGTATAATCTCTTTTTCCTCGAAGATCCATTTGCACCGGAGGATGTCGATTATTTCCAACTGATGCGCCAACAGACAAGCATTCCGATAGCGATGGGGGAACTGTTCAACAACCCAAACGAGTACACCCACCTTATCAAAGATCGGCTTATCGACTTTATCCGGGTACATATCTCGCAAATCGGTGGCATAAGTCCTGCGCGCAAACTTGCTGCATTCTGTGAATTCTTCGGTGTCCGCACGGCATGGCACGGACCGGGCGATGTTTCCCCAGTTGGACACGCCGCCAACGTCGCACTGGATTTGGCGTGCTACAACTTCGGCATTCAAGAGCAGCACGTCTTCGGTGATAACACCAAAGAGGTATTCCCGGGTTGCCCTGAAATTCGAGACGGCTGTTTTTGGGCATCTGAGGCACCAGGACTTGGTATTGATGTAAACGAAGAACTTGCAGCACGATTCCCGTTCCCAGAACATCCCCTTAACGGCGGTTGGGCACCGGTGCGTCGAATGGATGGCACGGTTATCCGACCTTAGCGCGAAATAATAGTACTGTTCCGCACAGTTAAAAAGATGAAACGTATTGCCTACGTTGCTTTTGTACTCTGGACAAGCATCACATACGCAGACATTCAGTTTACGCGGGTGACCGACGAAGCTGGCATCCAATTTCGCCATTTCAGCGGTGCAACGGGTGCAAAACACCTCCCTGAGACAATGGGCGGTGGTGCTGCCTTCCTCGATTACAACAACGACGATGCCTTGGATATCTATTTCGTCAATGGAGCACCTCTCACCGAAAGTACAAAAGACATACAGTCCACAAACCGACTCTATCGGAACAGTGGTGACGGTACCTTTATTGATGTAACACTACAGACAGGCGTTGGCAATACCGGCTATGGTATCGGTTGCTGTGTTGCGGATTACAATAACGATGGCAATCGAGATCTGTTTGTCACCAACTTTGGGCGTAACGTCCTCTATCATAACAATGGCGACGGCACATTCACCGATGTAACACAAAAGAGTGGTACTATTGATGAACCGTGCTTTTCGACCGGGTGTGCCTTCGCCGATTACAACAACGACGGTTGGGTGGATCTGGTTGTTGTGAACTATGTCCTAACTGACTTAGAGACTGCCCCTGATTGCTCACAAAACGGGATACCAGCATATTGCCGTCCAGAAGACTTTGACCCCGCGCCGGACGTGCTCTATCAAAACAATGGTGATGGCACATTCACCGATGTAACACAGAAAGCTGGACTTACCTCGCTTGGTAGAGGGCTTGGGGCAATCTGGATGGATGCCGATAACGACGGCTGGCTTGACCTTTACATTGCCAATGACCGTGAGGCAAATTTTCTGTATCATAACAACGGCGATGGCACATTTACGGAACTTGGTGAGTTGCGCGGGATTGCACGCAATGAACACGGCGATGTAGAAAGTAGCATGGGCATTGATGCGGCAGATTATGACAATGACGGTGATTTCGACGTAATCCTCACCCACTATCAAGCCGAAACGAATACGCTTTACCAGAACGACGGTAACGGGGTTTTTTGGGATGTCACGGCGCAAAGCTATTTAAGTGAACCGACGCTTCTACCCTTGGCATGGGGAACCGGCTTCTCCGATTTTGATAATGATGGTTGGCTTGATCTCTTCTTTGCGAACGGGCACCTTCACGATAACATCGAAGCACTCGAAGAAGTCGGGGTTTACAAGCAACAGAACCAACTTTTTCGTAACCAACAGAACGGGACGTATACCGACATTTCCAATATATCTGGCGATGGCATGTTAATCGAGAAATCCAGCCGAGGTGCGATTTTTGGAGACTACGATAACGATGGCGATCTCGATCTTCTTGTGATGAACATTGACGATACACCCGATCTGCTCAGGAACGATACACCCTCAATTCATCACTGGTTGGGCATTAAACTCGTGGGTAAGAGATCGAACCGTGATGGACTCGGTGCGAAGGTGATGCTTCAGAGTGGTGACACACATTTACTCCGAGAGGTAAAAAGTGGAACAAGTTATCTCTCTCAAAATCCATATCAACTGTTAATTGGGTTAGGCATGGCTGAACATGTCGATCGGTTGGTTGTTCACTGGCAAAGCGGCACGCAGGATGCAATCGAAAATGTCCAGTGTAATCAGTGGTTGACAATCCAAGAAGGAGATGGTATTATTTTCCGCAAACGTTAAATATTTTGGCATAGTTTAGCCCATTTTATTTGGAGGCGGATCAATGAACAAAAGATTTGTTATTGCCATTTTTAGTCTTGCAGCAGTAATCGTGTTTGTTGCAAGCCCGTATGCACTGGCGAAAGTTGACCCAGAAACCGTTGTTGGAATGTGGCTATTTGAAGAAGGGGCAGGCGATGTCGCCAAGGATACTTCCGCGGCTGGAAACGATGGAGATATCGTTGGACCTAAGAAGTGGAAAGACGGAAAATTTGGGAAGGCACTGGAATTCGACGGCAACAGTGTCTATGTCCAAGTAGAAGCCAACGACAGCATTATTCTTGAAGAACTAACGATTGTCGCATGGGCAAATTTGGAGCCGTCTCAAGGCGCACGCTGGCAATCCATTATGATGCGCGGTCAGAATCCACGTAATTATTTATTGTGTGTAGATAGGGACAGTCAAAAACTCCAGTTGAGCATCACAAAGGGTGCTCCTGGTGCATGGGGTGGACCGATTGCTGGTCCCGTCATCACAGGCGACGGATGGCATCATCTCGCTGGGGTCATCGGTGAAAAAGCAGGGCTGGTTATTTACACTGATGGTGAAGAAGTTGGTAAACAACCCTACGCAAAACCCAGCCTTGATGCGGATCCTGCTCGGATGCGGATTGGTGATGGATCGAATGGCGGACACCAATGTGAAGGGTTGATTGATGAAGTCGCGCTGTTCAATGTCGCTCTTGAACAAAACGATATTAAAACCATCATGGAAGATGGGCTTGAGAGTGCGACTGGCTTGTTGGCAGTGGAACCTGATAGTAAATTAACGACAATATGGGGGAAGTTGAAGGCAGGTTTATAGTTTTCTATTTCTCGCGTTGTCGGATTTCCTCTAAACCTTCTCGATAGATCGGGTTGTCGGGAGCGAGTTCAATCGCTTTTAAAATTGCGACCACTGCCTCATCATATTTTCCGACCTTGTAACATAACCAAGACAAGGTGTTGTGATACGCCGCGGAATTGGGCGACAATTCCGCGGCGTGGCGCGCCAAGTCAATCGCTTTTTCTAAATTGTGACCGTGTCTCCCATACAGATATGCGAGTCCATGGTACGCCATCGCCGTTTCTGGTGCAAGCGCAATAGCTTGTTGGTAATGCGTTTCCGATGCTTCAAACGCACTGCTTGCAGCATAGAGTGTACCAAGCATCACCAATGATTCTGGCAAATTAGGATCAATTTCAAGGGCGCGATGAAATTGCTTTAGAGCGTTTTCTCCATCTCGATTCTGCATATAGGCGATACCGAGATCGTGATAAACTTCTGCTGTCTCTAAGCCGAGTTGGATTGCCCGTTCATAGTGTGTAATCGTTTGCGTGACGTTCCCCTGCTCCAACGCGATTTTAGCAAGCCCAGCAGATACCTTCGCAGTGTGGGCATCCGATGTGCTATATTTGTGAACACGTCCAAACTCACGGGCAGCTTCTTCGTATCTTTCGTATTTGATATAGGTATTCGCGAGTTTGAGCAGTATTTCGGCTTTTTCGTCGGTATCGGCAACGAAAACTGCCTCAAGGTGTTTTTGGATTTCCGTATCGGCGAACTTTAAGGCACGAAACCGTTGCATCGCCTTTTCGGCTTCCGAGGTATCTTCGGTCTGCTGATAGCACCGAGCGAGTTGGTAATAGACACTCGGCATAGTGGGTGCCAACGTAACGGCTCTCTGATATGCCCCAATCGCCGCCCGCCAATCCTGTTTTCGGCTGTAAAGTACCCCGAGATGATAATGCGCATCAGCGAAATTGGGATCTTCAGTGATGGTTCGCTCTTGTTCAGTGATCCCCTTCTCAATTTCCCCACGTTCCGCGTAGATCCGACCAAGATTATGATGTGCCTCAGCGATACCCATCATTCCTTGCTGCACTACCTCCATATATAACCGAATTGCTTCATCAAACCTACCTTGCTGATAGGAGATGTAACCTAACCCTAAGAGTGCCTGGGACACTGCAACCTGCCCCTCTAAATTCTGTTCTTTGTCTGTTGTAAAACGGAGTGTATCTTGATACGCATGGGTTGCATCTGCATAGCGACCGAGTTGAGAGTAGGCGTATCCTAAACGGGCAAGCGTTTTCCCATTTTTCTCTGCATCGGCAAAACATTGAATGGCTTCCTGATAGTCGCCTCGTTGGAGTGCTTCTTCTCCGAGTTCATAATCGCTTTGGGTAACGGCAAGATATCCGCCTAAAATACAGAAGCATAGTGCAAATGCTATTGAATAGCGTCCAGTTTTCATTTCTTAATAAAGAAACTTTTTGTCTCAGGTTAAGCGGAGTTGCTATAGGTTTCCAAGGTATGTATAAACGCTTCCAAGTTTTCTGCCTGGGCAGCTTCGCGAAGCAGTTGCTTGAGCTGTTGTAAATCATTAATACCGTCAAGTGTCGGTTTCAAAGTTTCTATCGTACCAACGCTGAAACGAATGCGAAGGAGTTCAAGAATGCTTTCGACTGCATTCCTTCGTTCGCCCAGTTCGATACCTTGCTCAATACCTTGTGCTCTACCTTTTTCAATAATGTACTGGTAAACAGATGATTCTTGCATGATATCCTCCGGAAAAAGACGGGTTATTGGCTCTCGCTCGTGAGCCAAGCCGCTCATAACCCACAGATCCACTAATAAGTTAGCCAAGGTCGGTGAGTTAAGGGACAGCGATTTTGTTGTCTCAATACACTGATGTACCCATTGTAAAGCGTTCATGCCAATTGGCGGTTTCATCAACGGCGAAAATGGCATTAACCCTGGCTGTCGCGCCTCAAGAATAGACTGACCATCTACCTCAATGAGGCGAATGACCTTGTATTCAACAATAAAACTATAACCTGCTACATCTTGCCTATAGCCGCCTGGATCGTTGCGACCGGCGTTGGGACCGAGATAGATAACGTGTGAAAAGATGGGTAGCCCGTATTTTTCATAGCATCTGCCGAGATAGCCAACATTGCGGCGTGCCATGTCCAGACCGGTGCTGTCGCCTGCCTGAAATTCACAATGCACCAAAACAGGTTCGTGGTCAAGGAGAACTTTTATCAAGCTATCCATTTCTCGTTTTTCAACAGTAGCAAATTCGCTCTCAACATGTTCTAAGAACTGAATGTCTGCTCTGCCCATGATAAATCGCAGCACATCCTCAGGAAAAGTATAAATGACATCTTTAGCGACAATATCAAATTGTTGGTGTGGCAGTCTTATCCGTCCAGATGCAGTTTGCCTTTGATCGACTTCCCTCATATATTTTATACAATTACTCCGCGATTAATACTGTCGCCTTTAGTCGGAAGTATTCAGCCCTTTCGTGATATTCTTTTTCATCTTAGGAGATCAGGATATTTTAGTCAAACCCTAATCGTTTTACCTCTGTTTGGAGGGAAATTCCTGTCTTTTCTCGGACCTGCTGTTGGATGTAAGCGACTAAGTTCAGGACATCCGTCGCTGTTGCGTTGTCAATATTGAGAATAAAATTCCCATGCACTGTGGAGACCTCTGCCCCGCCGATACGGTAGCCTTTTAATCCACTGATGTCAATAAGCCGTCCCGCGGAATCACCGGGTGGATTCTTGAACATACACCCAGCATTCTCCTCAGCAAAGGGTTGCGTCTCGACTTTCTGCTTGTAGAAGGTTTGCATCCGCTCTGTGATTGTGTCAACGTCCCCGGGTTCAAGCTTAAGGGTTGCCCCTGTAACACAAAAGTAGACATCCAGACCGCTATGTCGGTATTCAAAGTTTGCTTCAGCGTGGGTTAAGTTGACAAGATCGCCGGTGTCATTCATGACGGTAACATCAGTGACAACATCTCCGAAACTACTGCCCCAAGCCCCGGCGTTCATGATTAGTGCACCACCCACAGAACCGGGGATACCGAGAGCAAATTCCACACCGCTCAAACCGCGCCGTGACATCGTTTTTGAAAGACGTGGCAGCGAAAGCCCTGCACCGACCCTAATAATGTTCCCGTCCACTTCCAGTTTCGCCAACTCGCCGACCAACCTGACACCGATGCCTTTGAAGCCAGTATCGCTTACCAGTAAGTTAGAGCCACGACCAATAACGGCAATTGGAACGTCCCACTGCTTGTGGAAGCGCGCCAATGCTGCAAGTTCGGATACTGTACTAATTTCAATATAAGCGGTCGATTCACCACCGATGCCAAAGTAGGTGTGTCTTGCGAGTGGCTCTTCAAATCGGAGCCGTGAACCGGGTTGCGTTACGATTTTCGGCAGTGCGTCTTTCCAATCCATTCCATCCTCCCGTTTCTCCTTAATTATAGCATATACAGTGGCGGGAATCAAGGTTTGAAGAATGGAGAAATTAAAAAAACGAACCTTTTTTGAATAGACCTGACTAAAGAAGCGAAACCAAAATGTGAACGCCTTCGTAAAAACATTGGAGGTATTCACACAACCAAAATCTTAATGGGAGAAATGAAAATGAAACAGAGAATTTTTACAGTTAGCGCAATCGCAGTTCTTGCAATCGCAGTTCTTTTTGTCTTTCAACACGCAACGTCAGCACAACGTCCGGATCGGAACGCACAACGTGGAGATCAAGCTCGTGGCGACCGGGGAGGTAGAGGAATGGGAGGAGGAATGGTAAATCCTGTCTCTTTGGTTGACAACTCTTGGGTCGATTTGACATTCGTTCTGAAAGTGGATGACGACACACTCGTGAAGGCACGTCCTATCTATCAAGCAAGCCGTGATAAATTCGAGGCGAAGATGAAAGAACTAATGGCATCCGGTGATATGCGGTCAGCTATGACAGAAATGCAAAGTTATGCCGCAACTATTGGCAAAGAATTCCAAACGAGCCTCAAAGAGATCTTGACTGCCGAGCAGATGACCAAACTTAACGAATTAACAAAGAAACGTCAGACAGAACAAGCAAGTCGTATGAACCGTTGGCGTGGCGGCGGTGGCGGTGCTGGCGGCGGTAGACGGTAGTCTTCGTACAGCAGAGACCATACGTCTCATTCGTTATTATCCTCCGGGTCGGGCATGTTTGCCCGACCTTTTTCTATTTATAACGTGAGTTCGATAAAGAAAACTTGTACGGCAAACCCGTCTCACAGTAAAATAGTGCTCAGTTGTCAGTTGTCAGTTATCAGTTAGGGGTAATTACAGACGACTATACGCATTAATTTCACAGTTTTTCACAGTAAATGCGAAGAAAGATAATTTCAATATAGCGTCATAAACACACGTAGTGACTGGGTTTTTGGAGATTTAGGGAAGAGTTGCTGTGAAGGGTACTGTGAAATTTACTGTGAAATTTTGTGGATGGAATTCCCGAATTTTAGGTGAAAGTGCACAGCACTGTGACAGTCAAAGTGCTGTTGAAAGTGACACTCAAAGTGACACTCAAAGTGTCAGTCAAAGTGCTGTAAGTGACACTCAAAGTGTTCTTATAATTGCTGAAAGTGCTGTTGTCTGGATTGGGTGTTTTTCTGAATCAGGATTTTCTGGATTTTTAGGATTTGCAGGATTTTTGTCTGAATCACGGATTTTCGCGGATTTTGCGGATGAACGCGGATTTTAATTAGCTGTCGGCTGTCGGCTGTCAGAAAGAAAGTTGGGTTTCGTTCACTGTCTGAATCAGGATTTTCTGGATTTTGAGGATTTGCGGGATAAGAGTGAGGATGTAGGTTCATTTGTCTGAATCGCTGATTCGGCGGATTTTTAGGATTTTCGCGGATTTTAAGAGGATTATATGGATTTAAAAGATGCATTGATTGAGACGCAAGAGTTCCTGTTGATGTGTGTGTGGACGCACGGGTAAGGGGACGTGAAAACATACCGAATGCAAAGCACACATAACGACTTTACGAGTTTTAGCTTTACGAACTGGGTGGTGCAGAACCTTGGCGTGATTAAAGTGGGTACTGGGTCGTCGCTTCACCGAGTACCTCCCGCACCTCTAAGAGTTCAAACTCGTAGTGTCCGTTATTGGGCGTTGCATTCTACATGACGTATTGAATGATACGCTGTGATTAATTATAGTGTGTATTTTGGATGGAATCAACTGTGATTCGTGTGATGTGATGTCGATTTGATGCGGATGTGATGTCGATTTGATGCAGGGGGATATTTTTTTCTGCGTTATAAGTTATATTTACAGTAAAGCCCATAATTATTTATACACCGGATGGAGGCCGTAGAGGCTGGACTATCCAACTCCTACGAGCGTCCCGTGTGGGATATTCCTATTGCGGAGTGACCACACATTTTCGGATTTTACTATAAAGGGTTAGACCGGTGCGGCAAATAATATCCAGTGTTGTTAGGAATCGGATTTATCAGTGCGATGGGAAGTTAAAACCGTTTCTTGCTACGCTCTTCTACCCAGCGGAGGACCATCTCTCGGTTTTCGGTGTCGCCGTATTGTTGGAACTGATTGGCAAGCTGCTCGCCTGTTTCAATGAGGAGCGTATTTAACATTTCAGAGTTGGATTTTAAGGCGAGTTGATATCTCTCAACAGCGGCAGTCGGTTGTTTGCGTTTCATCAGGGTAATGGCGAGCGCGCATCGAACTTTGACAAGAATATCTTCTCGAGTTTTATCGAAAAGCCGCCGGATTAGTTGAGATTCTAAGGACAACAGGTTCCTGAACGCCGGCATGTTAATTGGATCTCTCTGGAGAACAGTTTCAAACGCTATAAATGCTTTCTGATGTTCACTCTGCACAAGATACAGGTAACCGATGGTATTGTAAATCTGAATGTCGCGTTCGGATTCGGGAATCGCTTCAAATTCAGCAAGTGCGGCAGCATATTGTTGCCGTTGCATGAGCGCATTCCCGTGTCGGATTCTCAGGTTAATCTGCTCCTCTTTTGCCTGTGGACTTTCCGGCGCTTGCGCTAAGACGCGCGACACTTCAATAGCAGCGCGCTCGTAGTCCCCCGCGCCTTGATAGGCATTCGCTAAGCTCAAACGCAAATTCATATCGGTAGGCGCGAGTCGGAGTGCCTCTTCAAGGAGGCGGATCGCTGTTGTGTAGTCTTCTGTATCGCTGAGGCTCCGTGCGTAATGATGATAGGCTGCGATAAGGTTATGCAAGGCGTGTTCAGCTTTGGGGTTAGCATTGTAAACGTGTAGAAATGCTGATAGTGCTTCCGCATAGTCACCCTTTTTTAGATACAACTCTCCAAGTAGATTGCGGGTGTGTATTTCATTAGGATGGAGTTTCTGTAATTCAAGATACGCCTGTACTGCTTCGTCCAATTCACCTGCTTTGGTATGTGCATTCGCCTTTCTGGTGAAGGCGTCGCTCAGGTTTGTGCGCGCAATATGGAGCGTAGGCATTAATCGCAAAGCATTCCGATATGCCTTGATTGCTTCATCCCATTCTTCACGATTTCGCAAAGTTACGCCGTAATTATTGTAGCATTGTGCGAGGTTTTGTCGCGTCAGGGCATCGACCGGATTAATATCAACAGCCTTCTGGTAGTAGGCGATCGCAGTCTCGAATTGTCCAGCCTGTGCGTAGCCGTTGCCCATGAGCTGATACGTACGTGCGTCGAGTGGTTCTATCTGCAGGACCCTTTCAAAAATAGTGGTAGCGGTATCAAAGTCTTTCGCCGCCAACGCTTTGAATCCCTTTGCTCGGAGGAGTTGATGTAAGTTCCGACGGGCGGCTTTGTGATAGGGAGCGATGTGAAGTGCCTTCTCAAACGCTTGTATTGCTTTTTCAATATCCTTTTTGTCATAATAGAAGATGCCGAGTGTATTGTAATCCGCTGGAGATGGCTTCTCTGCGACCCGTTTCTCAACAAGCGCGATTGCTTGATCGGTCTTCCCGGTCTCGTGGTAGATCTGAATGAGCTTTTCTATCGCGGGCTGAAACTTGGGACTTAGTTCCCTGCAGGCTTGGAAGGTAGTGATTGCAGCGGGTATATCCCCTTTGTCGAAGTAGACTGCACCGAGCAGATAGTGCGTTTGGAGCTGCGTTTGAAGATCGGCGTAAGGTTTCTGTTCAATATCGGTTTTCAGGACTTTGATAGCAACATTGTGTTGTGGTGTATTAAGCGGTGTTTTATAAAGCTTGCGTAGCGTTGCTATATCGCGGTGGCTCGGCTGTTGTGTCGTCGCTGTCGGATAACTGATGTCTCCCGGATGTGGACTGTGTCCCCACAAGCCGATTGCATGTCCGAATTCGTGGACGCACACCGTTCGCATTTCCTCCTGCGATAAGTCACCGACCGTCCCATAGCCTTCTAACATAAGAATAATTTCTACTGTAAAACTGATCTCATGTACTGTTTCGGATTCCCAGTCTTCAACTGCAGTGATAGAGCCTACATCCAGCCCGTTAGAAAAGGTGCCGATTTGGACGGTATCTTTGAGACGCGTTAGTTCCGCACTGCCGAGTCTGGTATCCTGAAAGTTGGCGAGGAACCCGGCATACCCCCAACTGACGCGGATATCTGCGTTTTGAGGTATATCAATCTCTTCAAAACTGATGTCGCCGTCGCTGGCGTTGTGCCACACTTGCATGGCATATCGGATTTCGGGTAAGTATGGACTATCTTTTAAAACAGGCGAGATGTAGACCTTGATCGGCATCTGTATAAATCTGGTGATTCTCCCCTGAGAGAAGAGTGTGATGTGATCGAAATAGTCGGCATCCGATGACGGGGTGGGCTGCTGTGCCACTGCGTCGTGTAACAGCATGAAGGTAAGGACCATAAAGGTCACAAGGAAAAAAGTTTGTAATGTTCTCGTTTGCACAGACGACTCCGAGTCGTTAATGTTAAATAAAAAGTGTAGGGCAATGCACACAGCACCGCCCTACGGGGGATTCTTGCCTTATTTCTCCATTGTGGTCAACACGAGTTGTGCGTCACTTTGTGGAATATTAGGCATCTGCTGTTCTTCCATTTGCTGTTTTTCTTGCTTTTCGCTTTTCTGCTTCATGCCGCGGAAACTCCGCGCAGCCGACTCTGCATTTTGATCCACCAGAAAGACATAGCCATCCTGTTCATAAGTCTCAATAGGTGGAAACTTCTGCGATCGCGCTGTAACAATCAACAGTTCTGTACCAAATGGAGGGGCACACACAAATTCGCCAATTTTAACATCCGTGTCAACTTTAGACGCAGTAATATAATAGTTATCTTGGAGAAGCGTACGCTTGCCATCAGCAAGGATATAAAGTAAACGAAGGTAGGCGGGTTGATTCACACGTCCGAAGACTGTCATCGTTTCGCCTTCCGTGTAATATAGGGGTCCACTCCCTTTGTTCGTTCTAACCTCAACATTTAACCTACCACCGGTAAATAAATTGTGCTGAGCATTGACCTCAGAACTGGAATCCTCTGGAACTTTCTCAAGTGTCTCATATTTTGGGGGTGTAAAAATATCACTCTCACGACGAACTCGCTCATAATCTGGCGGTTGGAAAGCAGTGGAATCACGAAGTTGGGACTCAAAAAACCGCACAACAGCACTTGCAAGGAATTCACCAGTATTCATGTTGCGCAACGTCGCGCGAATCGTAATTTCATCACCATTTTCCCAATAGGAACCGGAAAGCTGCAATTGTCCAGCTTGATCCTTCCTTGTGAAGCCACGCATTCGATTAATAATCTTCCACCCAAGCTCCTGTTGTAGCGCATTAAGAAGTTCTCGGGATGCTTTACAAGTCATCCCAGAATCTTCGTACGTAAAGGGTTCTATCGAAACTTTGCTATCCAACGAACCGGCCTGTTCTGAGAGTTGGGACGCAACAACACGGGTGATATCCCCTAAAGAAGTTATTGGCTCTTGCTGAAGTTTCTCAACACGATGAACTACTTTCCTATGTGACATTAGGGAGTCTCCATCGGTTCCTGTTGCCGCACCCGCTAATTTAGTAAAAGCACCGTTTAAACTTGGGATATACTCTGCGCCCAATTGAATCAGTTCCGCTTCTTTCAACGCCTCATAATGTCGATAAGTACTCAGATATTCCCTTACCGCTCCATTTATGTTGTACGCTTTTTCGGCAGTTTGGGCTCTATCAAGAATTTGGCTAATCTTCTCCCGCAGTTCCGAGGCGCGTTTAGCATAGAGATCTTTGAGTTCATCACGTTTGGCGTAAACGAATGCGTACGTATTTAGTTCGGTTCGAGCTAAATCGACCGTAAGATTTCGGACACTAAGTCCTGCAAGTTGCAAGGCATCTGAACTTTCAATAACAGGGCTATAGTGTTCCAGTACCATGTCATACTGGAGAGACCCTTTGTTACTGCGAATAATGAGTCGAACTTTATTGAGAATGTTCTCAGCAACCTCCTTGCGTGCTTCATCAACGGCGATTGCAAAGGATTCCCCATTAGACGCAGATTCCATTCCTACACCGAAGAGAAAGGTGTCAACCGGATACTTGCTTAACTCAGGCAAGACCCAATCGGGTAGATCAGACTGTGCGGCATAGGTGGTCGCCGCAAACATAATCAACAAACAAACAACAAACAAGTTTTTCATAGGTTTTCGACTCCTTTTTTTCGTTAGTGTTTAATTTTTTTAATGTTCATTGCAGAATTCATCAAATGAGTTCTGTTATTGTTTTATCCGCTGCCCGCGAGCCAAGGATTTTTTCATACTTCCAAAAACTACCTCATAACACAGATTACAAATTATGCTGAAATAGATCGCACCGGTTATATGTGAACCCTCACTTTGTAATAAACAGAAAGTCACTGCCAGGTTCATTTCTTCCGAATTCATCGGAGCATGGCTTTGGATCATCAAGCTTGTCAAAGTAGGCTAAAACTTCCTCAACTGTTAGGAGACTATCGTTCCCACCTTTACTTCGCAAGGCTTTAAGGAGTTCACGAACAAACGGAGAATGGTAACCCGGTATACCATCGGAGACTTGCTCTTTAGCACCAGATGTTAAGTACCATCGAGTCGTGTATTTCAGTTTTTGGTCAATATCTGCCTGTGAGAAAGGTTTAATATTATTCACCTCGCCGCGCATAGCGATCCGATGATCGAAGGTCCCGCTGTAACAGGTATCCATCACCAGAAAAATGTGTTTACAACCCATTCGGTCAATAATATCACGGAATACTGAATGGGAGAGGTAACTACCCATTGCATTGTCATTTTCAGGTGTTTTCGTGTCTTTCGCGACAAGGTAGCCCACGCTGAATGTTGCATCAAAGTATCCGTGTCCAGCAAAAAAAATCAATAACTGGTCTTCGTCGGCGTATTCCTTTTCGGCGTATCTGCGAAGTGCTTCAAGAATACCGTCCCGTGTAGGGTTGTGGATTAATTCAACCTGAAAGCCATAGGTTTCCTGCAAGGCTACTCGAATAGCTTGGGCGTCGAAAAGTGGATTACGAAGATTCTCCCAGTGATCGTAAGAATCAGTAGCAAATAGTAGAGCATAATCTGTACCTTGCTTTTTATACAAAGCCTGCTCGCGTACTATTGTGAACTCTTCTGTAGTGGTGTTCTGCAGTGTATCTATCGCGTTAACGAGAATCCGATTATCTCCACGGACGAGCTGAATTGTGGTACTGAAACGATTTTCCGAAACTATCACCTCTGTTCCATTGACCGTGACCTCATAAATCCCGCTCGGATCTGTAACTGTACCAGTAACACGGATAGTATCGGTAGTTACATGAGGTTTGACTTTAGCACCGCGTTGAACGCTGACATGTGGTGTGAGGATACGAATCTTAGGTCCTGTAGTATCTCGTGGGCGTTCAAGACTGCGTGTGATTTTAATTCGTTGCGTCGTCGTATTAAGCTTTGTGTCTGTAGCAGTTACAACGATTTCATTATCACCATAACCGAGTAGAACTGTTGCCCTGAATCCACCATTTTCTACAACTGTTGCTTCTTCGCCGTTAATCTGGATTTCGTAAATTCCGCTTTCGTCTGTAGCTATGCCGGTCACAAGAATATCCTTAACCGTTGGCGACACAATACGCTCCGTAGGAGAGAGGATAACAATATTAGGACGCGTAGTATCAGAATTAGGTCGAATGATGGTAACTCGACCTATTGTGACGTTACCCGGAATGTCTCTTACACTTAAATTAACAGAGTTGTTACCTGCCTTAATCGGAACCGATATTTCATAAATATCAGTTCCCACTTTCTGTGTTGGCATACCATTAACTGTTACTTCCTCAACCCCACTAACATCAGTGGCTCTAATTTTAAGCTTTGTCTGCTCAGCATCTAAGGTAACCGTAGAATTGTGAAAAACAGGAGAAATAATTTCAAAATCCGGAGCATCTTTATCTGCTATTATGGGATCCACCTCGTCTTCAGTAGGATCAATCAACAGATCTAGTGGGCTTTCGCGAGTAATGATAATTTTATCGGATACATTTATACCCGTTTTGTATTTTGCAGTGACAGTAACCTGGTTAATTCCAGACACCTCAGGAATTACTTTTCGGAAAACACCGCCTCTCAAAACTTGCAAATCCTCGGAATACAATCTTGCTCCTTTTATATCAGCTACCATGATTTTGAGATTGACAACCTGATTAGGATCTATAACTGTACCAGAAATTTCAATCTCATCATTAAAGGGAAAAATACTATCATCAAGGGGAGAATGAATAACAATTTTAGGGACAATTCTGTTTGGTGGTTGAATCGGAGGCCCAATAATATCAGAAAGATTCCAGAGAAAAATAGCACCCTGACTACCCGCGCTAGCCAATAGCCCATCTCGAGAAAACGCAAGTGACTTCATACCACCTTTGTACTTTCTTTGATTAAGCAATTGGTAATCATCAACCGACCATAATTTTATCTCAAAATCAACAGCTGCAGATGCCAGAACTTTTCCATCCAATGAAAAAGCAACTGATTTTACATAGGCAGTGTGTTCATCAAGGGTAACAAGTTCTTGCTGCTCCAAAACTGACCAAATTTTGACGGAATTATCTCGACTACCGCTGGCAAGCATCTCCCCATCCGGTGAAAATGCAACCGTTAACACCGGGGCAGAGTGTCCGCGGAACGATACAATCTTTTTCTTGCTGGCAAGATCGTACAAATTGACAACATTATCATAGCCTCCACTAGCCAATATCTGTCCATCTGGCGAAAATGCAATTGTCTCAACAGAACCACCATCTTCTACAAGAACAGCGATTTCACGGTTTTTCAAGACATCCCAGAGCTTTATAGTAGCATCAACACCCGCGATATTATCATCACTTGCCGAAGCGAGTATCCAACCTTCTGGTGAAAATGCTACATCATTCACCCGTTCGGTGTGATTACCGAGTGTTACAATTTTTTTACGATCTGAAGTGGACCAGAGAACAAGGCTTCGATCATCGCTTGCCGAGGCAAGAATATCACCTGCAGGTGAAAACGCGACTGCCGTCACCCAACCACTATGTTCGGAGAGGGTAGCCAGCTCGCTACTATCCGCTATGTTCCACAATTTGATACTCTTATCTGCACTTGCAGACGCGAGTATCTGTCCATTCGGTGAAAAAGCAATAGAATTCACTTGGGCAGTATGATGAGATAGGTTGGGTGCTCGTTGTCTAGGAACTGAGGCAAGATTCCAGAGAAAAACCTGGCGATCCTCACCTCCAGTGGCGAGCATCAATCCATCTGGTGAAAACGCCACAGCATTTACACCTTTGCTATGTTCTCTGAAGGTTTTTATCGCTATGTCCCTCATTTCAGAGACATCCCAGAGTTTGATCGTACCATCTTTGCTTCCACTGGCGAGTAGTCCATCTGGAGAGAACGCTACTGAATTCACCGAGTCGCTATGGCCCGTAAAGGTAGCACTTATTTTGCCAGACCCTCCGTCAAAATTCCATAATTTAACGGTTCTATCATCACTGCCACTGGCGAACAGATCTCCGTTCAGCGAAAAAGCAACAGAGTACACATCTCGGATGTGTCCGCGACAAGTGTCAATATGGCGCTTTTCATCAATAGAGAAAAGTTCGATATTGTCATCAGCAGTTGCGGTTGCAAATGCCTGTCCATTGGGAGAAAATGCAACAGCGTAACACTTCCCCTCAAAAGATTGAATTTCTTGCCTACTCGCAACATCCCACAGTTTAATGGTACCGTAGCCATAGAGACTTGCCGAAGCAAACGTCTGCCCATCTGGAGAAAATGCAACCGACTTTATCGAGCGCTCATGCCCCTTAAACTTAGCGATTTCTTTCCCAGTCTCTACGTTCCATAATCTGAGTGTTCGATCATCGCTTCCACTAACGAGCATACGACCATCAGGTGAGAATGCAATGGAAGTTACATCTGACTGATGACCTTTGAGTTCGGTAATTCCATCCCTTTTATTTACATCCCATAACTTCACATTACTTCCGTTTGCAACAGCCAGTACCCGACCCTTCGGGGAAAATTGAATTGATCTTACTGCTCTTCTGTGTAATCCCAGACGAATCCGAGAATCGTTAGACAATGCGACATCTGAAGTAGTTAAGCTTATGAGATAAATCAGGAGTATTAAATTGAAAAAAGGGGTTTTAAATTTGATCCAGTTCATTTCCATGATTAACCACAGAACAAGCAGAGCGGCCTGCTTTATATTTAAAGGCTATTCGAGTATAAGGGAATCTCATACTATCTATGATAATTGTATAAGAAAAAAGAAAAAAAATCAAGCTTTTTCGCGCGTAACGCAGAGCATTCATTTCCGCTCCCTAAACACTATATAGGGCAAACCGCAATGGGAGGCCATTTCACAGAAAATTCCGAAACACCCAAAAACTGCTACATGGGAAAACTATCCCTGAACGCAATATCAGTTGCCCTGTAATGTGAAACATTCTGTCAATTGTCAGACGAATGAACTAACTCCGGCTTGCCAGTTTGTTTGAGAAAATACTGATTAATCCGCCTAACATCATATACCCGAAGATTACCTCCAGCGTGACGAGGAGACGTGCGGCGGTGTTGTCCGCTACAATGTCTCCGAAACCGAGTGTTGTAAAGGTAACAACACTGAAGTAGAAACAGTGCCAAAAGGTTAAGGGTTCTCCGCTATATACACCTGAGGTTTGATGAAATTGGGGTGCGAAACTTTGCATCCAAGTCGGTGCCCACGTTGGGAGCGGCATGTACGCCAGAGCAAAAACAAACGCAAAGAAAAGGGACCAGAATGCCCAAAGCCCCAGACTCCGCCCATAATCGGAACTCCATCGCCATAAGCGTGCTAATACGGGATTCGCCTGATCGAAAGCACGGATGAATTGCCGATCGCCGACGTAGCGTTTGAAAAAAGGATTTGCCACTTCGTCTATGTGCTGACTATCCAAATAGATTTCGGTGGGACGATGCTGCTCTCTGCTAAGTTTCGCCTTCACTGCCTGAAAGAGTGTGTCTGGGACATAATGAACATCGCGAAAGGCAGCGACAGAAATGAATCGTGCTGTAGTAAAGTTCGCAGTACCGAGAAATGTAGCGTTATTAAATGTAGTGGTTTCAGGAAACAACGTGCCTGTACAATCAAGCGCACCTTGAAATAGGACGCGACGAAAATTGACTTCATTATGGAAGTCCGCCTCGTGAAAAACGGCGTTTTCCCGGAATTGAACCCCATGGAAATCGGCAACGTTGTTAAATCTCGCCCGCCAAAAACTGGCACTTTTACGGAACATTGCGCTATGAAAATCAGCGCGTCTTAGGAAGGTAGCTTCACGGAATGCGCAGGGACCATATAAGATGGATTCATCGAAATCAAGAATCCCCTCAAAGAGCGTGCGCCGAAAGTCAACCTCCTGTTGAAAAACGACTGCTCGGAAATTGACAATGTTTTTAAATGTACATCCGATGCAAGCGAGCGACTTTTTGAGAAGAACGCGATCATTTTCGTCGCGTTCCAACCCGGCAGAAAAGATGTCGACAACCCCTTCAATCGTGCAATTCGTAAGGAGAACACGCCCGGTATCCCCTTGTAATGCATCAAGGAAGTCTCGTGCGCTAATTTTCTCACCATGCTTTTCGTACATCTTGTCTACCTCAAAATTCTTAATATAATAGATTCTGGAATTACACGGACACTACGAACCGGTACTCCCTCCCAGTAACGAGGGAATCTTGGTTAGAAACTTCGCCTACCCATTTCTAAGGGCAAAGAGGAGAGGTTAGCAAGGCAGCTGCGTCCAGCCCTGACTTGTCCGGATTGCGTCAATAGCGACTTGGTAACGCCAGCCATCGTGAAAGGTCAGGTAGGGTTCATGCGGACGGTCCTGAATATCGGCGAGGAAATCCCGAACGAGCGCGCCCCATTTGTTTTCAATGTCGTCCCCGATGCGAGGCATCGCATCTAAGAACTGTTGTGGCACGGATAATTCTTCAACCGTCCCGTCTATATCATAGAGCGTGAGTGGAACCAAGCTACGCCTGCCGCCTCCGACGAGTGCTCCGTTACTGCCGTAGAAATACCACCCGCCGGTAGGTGTACTCGTGGGGAGTGCTGGCTGCGGTCGCATCGTCACCAAAATAGAATTCTCTCTATCAGATACCGAGCGTGCGAACTTGAAGAACGCTGAGAAATTAGTTTCGGCATCACACACGCGCCACTCAAATTTAGATGCCTCCTCAGGTGTGAGTTCTTTCCGCATCCATGTTCGGAAGTCACGAATTTCTGGCACGACAGGTGCTTCCCAAACCTCAGCTTTGGCTTCACCAACAGCAGAGACCATTTTCATACCGGTCATGCGTTCCAGCATACCGAACTGATGTGTGAGTCCATTATTCAACACTCCTCCACCGTGCGCCAAAGAATTCATCCAACTCCACGGTTTCACCATTTCTGAAGACGCACTGAATGTGCTCGGACGGCTGTATGCGATATCGATTGTTTTTAACGCACCGATGATTTTCTGCTGGGTCAGGAGGTCCTGTACATAAAATACGCTGGCATCATAAAGGTGTGTTGCAGCGAAGGCGTGTTTGAGTCCAGTGTCCTTGATGAGATTGTAGATATGTCCTGCTTCCGTTGCATTAAGTGCTAACGGTTTTTCGCTGATGACATGGCACCCGAGTTCCACTGCTAATTCGATGACCTCAGTGCGCAAAATCGCCGGAGTCGTGAGCGCGACAATATCGGGTTTATGATTCAAAAGGCTCTTTCGCCAATCAATTGACGCCTCCGGCACACTAAGTCCGGAGGCGACTTTTTGCACGATATCCGGTTTTCTGGCACAAATTGCCAGTACGTCAACGCCGTAATGCTGAAACGCCTTCGTGTGCCCTTCAGCCGACCAGCCTGCGCCAATGACGACTGCTCTTAATTTGGTCATTCAGTCCTCAGTCCTAATAGGCACGCCTACGAAGCGCGTCTACTACTATGCCAAAAGCTCGGTGACAACCCGTGCTTCTTCCTCGACGCCCGTCAAGCGATGGTCAAGTCCTTGAAACTTAAAGGTTAACCGCTCGTGATCAATGCCGAGTTGATGGAGAATTGTAGCATTTATGTCCCGAGCAGAGACGGGATCTTTGACAATATTGTAGCTAAAGTCATCGGTTTCACCGTGGACGACGCCACCTTTTATTCCACCACCAGCCATCCAGCGTGTGAAGCATTTCGGGTGATGGTCGCGTCCGTAGTTGTCTCGACTAAGCTTGCCTTGGCAGTAAACGGTTCGTCCGAATTCACCGCCCCAGACAACCAAGGTTTCGTCCAGCATGCCACGTTGTTTCAAGTCTTGGACGAGTGCTGCTGAGGGTTGATCGATGTCGCGAGCTTGGTTTCGGATGTTCTTAGGAAGGTCGCCGTGCTGATCCCATCCACGATGGAAGACTTGGACGAGGCGGACATCGCGTTCCATCATCCGACGTGCAAGGATACAACAGTTGGCAAATGTACCAGGGACTTTGACCTCAGGACCATACATTTCCAAGATATGGTCTGGCTCATTCGACAGGTCAGCAAGTTCGGGAACGCTTGTCTGCATGCGGAATGCCATCTCATACTGTGAGATACGGGCATGCGTTTCAGGGTCGCCGACCTCTTCGTAGAGTTCCTTGTTAAGCTCAACAAGGGTATCCAGCATCTGTTTTCTTGCTTTCTCGCTGACACCCTCCGGATTTGAGAGGAACAGAACGGGATCGCCTTGGCTGCGGAGCAGCACACCTTGATGTTCCGATGGAAGGAAACCAGATCCCCAGAGACGATTATAGAGTGCCTGTGCCCCCTTTGGACCGCTCCATGTGGCGTTCATCACAATGAAAGCAGGGAGGTTTCTGTTTTCACTGCCCAACCCATAACTGAGCCATGCCCCGAGACTCGGTTTTCCGGGATTTTCATCGCCGGTACAGAAGAAGGTAATTGCTGGATCGTGATTAATTGCTTCGGTATGTACTGACTTGATAATCGCGAGGTCTTTCGCCATAGATGCGGTATGCGGTAGCAACTCGCTAATCCACACACCGTCTCCACCATTGTCATGCTTCTTGAACTCAAATATAGAGGGAGCAATCGGAAACTTATCTTGTCCAGAGGTCATCGTGGTAAGGCGCTGTCCCATCCGGACTGATTCTGGTAGGTCGGTATCGAACCATTCCCCCATATTCGGTTTGTAGTCATACAGATCGAGCTGGGAAGGCGCGCCAGACATAAAGAGGTATATCGCTTGTTTTGCCTTCGGTGCAAAGTGTGGTAACTCTGGCAGACCACCGAATCTCGGTTTCGCTTGGTTCTCAAGAGCGTTGACAATGGTATTCGGCAGCAGTGAAGCGAGTGCTGCGGTACCAAGACCCGACGCACATTTACTAAAGAATTGGCGACGGGTTTCAAGTTTCAGATATTCTTTAATCGGATCCATTCTTTAACTCCTTGCTTAATGGTTATCGGCTATCAGCTCTCAGAAAAGAACAGTTAATAGCAGGTGAAAATATCCGCTATCACAAAACCTCAACCGACAACTGAAAGTAAGCATAGCGAACGTACTGACAACTATTAAACTATCCTTTATTCAGGACTTCATCCAGATTGAGAATGAGGTTTGCAATCATTGTCCATGCGGCGACTTCGACTGCATCTAAGGTTTCATCAGGTGCTGATTCGCCGACAGCAATCAATTTCTTTGCAGCTTCCGGGTCGGCTTTTAATTCCTGATAATGTGCTTGGAATGTCTTCAACAACAGTTCCTCTTCAACCGGCTTAGGTAAGCGGGCAGCCGCCGCCTCAAAGAGATAGGCGATGCGTGCCTTTGGTGTTTCACCGCCTTCCTTAATGGCACGCTCTGCGAAAGCACGCGCCGCTTCAAAGAACTGCGGATCGTTCATCAGCATTAACGCCTGCATCGGCGTGTTCGTACGTTCACGACGGATTGTGCAGGCTTCACGTGACGGTGCGTCCAAAATGTTCATCTGTGGCGGTGGTGCGGTGCGTTTCCAGAATGTATAAAGGCTTCGGCGGTAAACTTTATCGGGACCGGTATCTTGCACAAACGTGTCGGTATTAGATCCAGTGAATCCGACAGCTTTCCAAAGCCCATCGGGTTGTGGAGGTTTGACACTCGGACCACCAATCTTGGTATACAACAAGCCACTGAGAGCGAGCGCATTATCACGGACGATTTCAGCATCAAGTCGGTATCTTGGACTGCGGGAGAGGAGTACATTATCCGCATCTCGCTCCAATTTTTCAGGTGTCACCTGCGCGCTCTGTCGATATGTGGCTGAAGTGAGCATCAATTTGAGCATTTTTTGTACATCCCACTCAGAGGCAATAAATTCGGTCGCAAGCCAATCAAGGAGTTCGGGATGCACCGGCGGTGAACCTTGTGTGCCGAAGTCTTCCGCTGTTTCTACAATACCAACACCGAAGACGTCTTGCCAGAACCGGTTAATCGCGACACGAGCGGTAAGTGGATGTTCAGGTGAAAGTAACCACTTGGCAAAACTGAGACGATTCGGTGGTGCATTTTCTGATATCGCGGGAAGTACGGCGGGCGTTTGTGGATAGACCTCCTCGCCTCGATGTTCATACTCACCACGTATTAGGACATAAGCACCTCTCGGTTCCTCGCGTTCCTCCATCACCAACGTTGTCGTTAGCTCAGCATCCAACGTATCCCGTTTCTGTTTAACACCCGCTAAATCAGCAAAAAGTGCTTTCAAATCCGCGAATGCACGCTGGGTGTTTTCATTGACAGTCTTGTCGGGTGTGATGTTCTGCCGATAGTAATCCCGAATTTTTGCCTGCTGTTCAGTCTCGCGCTCACCGCGCGGCATCGCAGCGATATCAACAACATCTGAAGGTGTCATCGGGGCATCGGTTTCAATACGGAAATAGAAGCCAGAGGGACCTGAATAGTTGACGACCTTTAGGAGCAGCGTATTATTACCGGGCTTGAGTTGTATCTGAAGTTGTTCCTGATCGGCACCGGCATCTCGCTGGACGTTTTTGGAGAGGACTTCAGTACCGTTCACCCACACTTTAAGTGCGTCGTTACTTCCGATGTACAATTGTGCTCTCTGTTGCGTAACAGAGGTTATGTTTCGGAAAAGGTAGGTAGCACTGTTTTCACCAACGATGTCGTTATGTACCTGTCCATCAACCCAATGCGCCTGCTTTTCCCATTTGATGGTTTTACCGTCTACCTCAAAGGTATCATTTATGTTGACGTTTTTCGTTTCAGGCTCATAAACTTGGTAGAAAGCCAGATTGCCGTGCTCGGCTGCAAAGGGACCCGCGGCGTGCCAGTCTGCTAAGGTCATTTTGGAACCGATCGGATAGATAGTCGGAGCATCTGTCAGTGCGAGTCGGAACCTACCCAACTGCTTTTGCCGCAAGTCAAATTCATGCTTGAGCCGAATTTTTAACACACCACCTTCCATCCCAAAGGGAGCAGAGACAAGGAAGATAGCCTGTCGATTTTCTTGCCTTCTATCAAGTGCCCATCCGGTTTCCGGTTTGTCGTCAATCGCATTTGCAACGATACCACTAAGACCGTCATCACCGAGAGCTTGCTCGTGATCCGCCCACGCATGCACTATCGGTATACGTGTCCACGGATCGTCGGGATTGGTATCTGCGGTTTCACTTTCGGCATCCGCTTCGCCTTCCGATGCGCTTTCTGCTTCCACCTCAGCATCGGTATCAGCGGCAGGCGTGCTGCCTGCTTCTGCCTTGGCGTCGGTATCAACGGGAATCTCACTCTCCGCTTGTGTTTCAGTTTCGCTGTCCTCAGCTGGAGGTGCCTCGGTATCTGTTTCAGATGGAGCAATGAAGAGTGCAAAATCGGTCAAGACGACGTTGCTGTTATCACTTCTGCCGACCCCGCCTTTCGGTAGGGATTCATGTGTAAGACCTTCCAATCGGACAGCACTCCACTTGCCTGGGGGTAGTTCTACGGTTACCTCGTAAATTTCCTGCTCGGGATTGGTACCGCTGGCTAATATAGAGTAATCCTCCAAAACTTCGAGTGTTGCGCCACCCTTAGAGGAGAGCGATGTCGGTTTCAGCGTTGTCCAGCGCGGCATTCTATTTTCCCAAGCGATCTGCGTCGCATCAATTTCGGGAATAGGTGCTTTCGCCTGGGCATCCAACTCAGCAATTTGTTCATCAAAGACTGCGAGTTCCGCTTCCTGCTCTGGGGTCGGTAACTTCACAACAGGAGGGGAATCCTTGCGGTTCCCATCCATAGCCTTTTCGGTGATATTGTTGAAATAGGCGTAGAGTTGATAGAATTCCTTCTGCGTAATCGGATCGTATTTGTGATCGTGACATTGTGCGCACCCGACAGCCAATCCCATCCAGACAGTAGAAGTAGTATGCGCTCTATCAATGGCGTACCGAACGTAGTACTCTTCGTCGATGGACCCGCCTTCACTTGTCGTGACGTGGCATCTGTTAAAGCCGGTGGCAATGAGCTGGTCAAGTGTCGGTTCCGGTAAGAGATCTCCTGCTAACTGCTCAATCGTAAACTGGTCAAACGGCATGTTTTTATTGAACGCCTCAATGACCCAATCGCGGTAGGGCCACATTTCTCGGTAGTTATCCAGATGAAGTCCATGGGTATCACCGTAGCGTGCAACATCTAACCAGAAGCGAGCGAGATGTTCACCGTATTCGGGCTTTGCCATAAAGGCATCAATAAGTTTTTCATAAGCATCTGGTGAATCATCTTCGAGGAATTGACGGATTTCTTCGCGCGTCGGCGGTAAGCCAGTGAGATCGAAGCTTAGACGTCGGATGAGGGTCCGTTTGTCGGCTTCGCTTGCGGGGGTCAGCCCTTCTTTTTCAAGACGTGAGAGGATAAAGGCATCAATGGGGTTTCGGGCCCAATCTTTGTTCTTAACATCAGGTGGGGTTGGACGGATTGGTGTCGTGAACGACCAATGTTCTTCCCAGTTCGCGCCTTCGCGAATCCATTGGGTGACGATATCAATCTGTTCCGGTGTCAGTGTCTTATTGAAGTCCGCTGGCGGCATGCGGTAATGGTCATCATTGGAAGCTATACGGAGATGTAGTTCGCTCTCTTCTGGTTCACCGGGAACAATTACCGGATACCCGCTCGGTTCAGAGAACGCGCCTGCTTTCGTGTCGAGCCGTAGATCAGCCTGTCGGGCTTTTGCGTCCGGTCCATGGCAGGCGAAGCAATTATCCGAAAGGATTGGTCGGACATCAAGATTGTAATCAACCGTTGCTTGTGCAGATTCACCCTGTTCCGCAGATACAGCGGAAAGTCCAAGCGCAACGAGACAGAAACACACCAACACAACTGTTAGCGGAATCACATTATTAGCAGTTTTCACTGGAATTCTCTCCCTTTTCAGCGTTTAGGTAGGACGCAGCTTGCAAGTTTCCTTTGATAAAAAAGCGTGCGCTGTAATTTGCTGTAGTAGAATTACAATTGTGACGCTTAGTTAGTTAAAAGGTTTAGCAATATTGCTATATTTTATGCTGTGGTCGCTTTATTGTCAAATATTTTCTTGTTATAAAGACCCTCAGTTTTCGTTGACACCCTGGAATAAACGTAGTATAATTTTAGCGAGGATTCATCATGAAAACGCCAAAGGTTGCGATCTATCGTAAGTTTTCCTAAAATTACGTACGACACAAGGAGAAAAAAATGAAAACGGTTACGTATGCTGAAGTTCAACAATTAGTAGCAAAACTTCCCGAAAACAAGTTAGCAATTGTGACGCTTAGTTAGTTAAAAGGTTTAGCAATATTGCTATATTTTATGCTGTGGTCGCTTTATTGTCAAATATTTCCGTTCTGATTCAGAATCTTGCCGTCTTTGAAGGGTGTGGAAAGGCTCTACTGCGCTGTAACCTTCTGGAAAATGATAACGTGTTGCCATGGCAAATCGTTGAGCGTTTCTATCCAAACAAGCGGATGCGGTGTCGCTTCTTTAATTACCTGTAATTCACTCATCTTGTGCAAACGTTTGATGGGGACCTTCGGGTCCTCGGCGCGGTATTCAATGAAGGCAACTCTACCACCCACTTTAAGCCCACGGCAGATATTCTGCATCATCTCATACGGATGCGAAAACTCGTGATAGACATCCACCATAATCGCTAGATCTACCGACTCCGGCGGCAATTTTGGGTCGGTGATAGTCCCTAAGACTCCTTTGACATTCATGATACCAACCTCTGTCATCTTCTCATCGAGCAGATCAAGCATCTCCTGTTGAATGTCAACGCCGTATATAGTGCCTGTGTCGCCAATCTTTGGTGCGATACGTCGCGCGATGTAGCCCGTTCCCACACCGATATCCGCCACAACATCTCCCTCTTTGAGTTTCAACAATTCAACAAGAACATTCGGCATCTCTTCACGTTCACGTTCAGGACGTTCCAGCCATTCTGCGCCTTGATGTCCCATCACGCGAGAGATTTCGCGTCCCATATAGAATTTACCGATACCGTCCGGGCTTGGTGTCCCCTTTTCATAGCGCGTGCTGGCTGGACGCGTAGCATCTGTTTCCGATTTCTGTTCGCTGTTGGACAGAATCACTACATAGTTCAACAGGAGCAACAGAGCGATAACGCCGCCAAAGTACTTGATGGTTTTCAGTTTCATTCCCTTCGGGTGTTTCCTGAGCATTTGGTTACCACCTTCCGAGGTAGAGTCCTCGGTTCTCCATCGGGATTGGCACTCGCTTTCCTTGCTGTCTTTGCGAATCTACGATCGCGAAGACCATTTCAGTGCTTCGGTGTGCAAGATGAATGTTGCCTTGCGTCTCGGTATCGGTGTCAATGGCATCAACAATATCCTCAATGCAACCGACGGTGCCACTTTTTCGCTCAAAGGCGGGGAATTCGGAGTCCAAAATCTCGTCAAATTGCCCTTGCCGTTTGCGGAGCTGAAAACCGAGTCCATTGTTGAGCGAACGGACTGTGCCTTCGCTACAATTCACCTCAAATTCATAAGCCGTGCCGGGTACGCTGATGCCATTAATACCGTTCTGAAAGCGGATGAACCCCATCACAATACCGGGATCGTTTTCAGTCTGGTTATCTTCAAAGTCGGCATCCTCAACTGCGACATTGCCTTGCACGTATTCTATCGGAGAATCACTTGCCAAAAAGAGGAGCATATCCGCAGCATGCGTATATCCCCAAAGCGCAGAACCACCACTATAGGCGATGACAGAACGTCTCTCACCGAGTGTGCCGCTTTCGAGAATCTCACGCATTTTGATGTATCCCGGTGTGAAACGACGCTGCGTGCCAAGGTTAAACTTGATATTGTATTTTTCGCATACCTCCACCATAGCATCCGCTTCCTCCATGGAGGCACAGAGTGGTTTGTCGCAATAGATACCTTTCACGCCGTTTTCGGCGGCGAATTGTGTGATGTCGGCGTGGTTGCCCGGGCGCGTGGCGATACTCACAATATCAGGCTTCTCTTGGACTATCATTTCACGGTAGTCTAAGTAATACTTCGGGATATCCCACTTGTTGCAGACGTACTGCGCTTTCTCTTCTACGACATCTGCTGCAGCGATAAGGTCTGTCCGCTCAAAAGTGGTATACCCAGAGGCGTGCGAATATGGCAGTGCGCCGTGCGGTGATGCGCGGACCTCTTCATCAATTGTGCCACCCATTCTACCACAACCAACAATGCAAACACGGTATTGATTCGTTCCCATTGGATTTCCCTCCCGATTCTCTGATATTACCTTAAACACTCAGTTCTACAACATCCTGTTTGATGATCTCTTTTGTATGTTGATAAGACGCCGTCTGCACAAGTTCCTGAATCTCAGGGGTTAAACGGTTTATGATTGTCTCCGGTAGACTCACCTTTCCATCGTATTGTGGACGATACCGGAGAATAAGAAAACGTCTATCTCGGTCTTTTGGCTTCCACTGCAAAACCCCGTGTGTTAGCAACTCAGAGATGACGACAAAATCACCAGCTTTAGGTGTAATACTTGTGAAAACATCATCTGGTTCTGGGTCGATACCGTCGGGTCCTGGTGTTAAGAGATCTTCGGGTCTCTCAAATTTACTTTTATGCGAACCGGGGATGACAATCAGTCCGCCGTCACCCGGTTGTACGTCTGTTAAATAAAAGAAAGCAACGAAATCATTGCAGTAGATTTGGCTATCTTTAACTTCATAACGGGTAAGCCAGTGCCGTCCTTCACGCGCACAGTGCAAACCTGCTGGATTTGTTCCCATGGGTTGTCGATCTGGATTGTGGCATTCAAGGGTAAGCGTGCCAGTAACAAAGCGGGGTTTGTTGAAGGTGAATTCCTTGATAAGAGGCCAGATAGCAGGATGCACTGTCATCGCCTCAAGCGATCGGTCGAAGGCGAATCCGTGTTCATATCTACCGCCTTTGCCGGGTTCCAATTCACGGGGACGAGTTGTAAATCCTTCGGGACGCTCGTCAAGCGGCATGTGGATATACTGGTCTACAGCCTCCTGTGCCGCTTTCAGTGCTTCACCTTTAACGGCTCCTTTGATGTGCAGGTAGCCTGTAACGTCAAACAAATAGCGTTGTTCAGGGGTCATTGTCACTCCTTCTCTGAATGCTATCGTAGGATCGAGATATAGAAACGCTCGTGCAATGGATTGTATCATACCTTGCAATTTTATGTAAATCTATTCCGGTATAGTTGTCAGTACGGATTGCTCCGCAATCCTTTCAGTTGTCAGTTGTGAGAAAGAAGTTGGATTTCAACTGCGTTTCAACCCAACCCACGCGCACATGTTAATACGTGCTTGCAACCTGTGCTTTTCTGTAGTAAAATGTTCAAAAACGAAACCGAGGTTATATAATGCAACTGGGATTTGTGAGTGCAATTTTGCCGGAACAGCCGCTGACAGAAGTTGTTAACTTCGCGGCAGATACTGGCTTTGATTGCGTTGAATTAATGTGTTGGCCCAAAGGAAAAGCGGAACGCCGTTATGCGGGTGTCACACATATTGACGTAGCAGAACTTTCTGATAAAAATGTAGATGGAATTCTGCAGTGCGTTTCGGATGCAGGCATAACAATTAGTGGTTTAGGCTACTATCCAAACCCGTTGACTCCCAACGAAACTGAAGCCGCTATTTATAGCGAACACCTCAAAAAACTGATTCTGGCAGCGGAAAGATTATCAGTAGGCATCGTAAATACGTTCATCGGTAGGGATCAGACCCGTACCATCGATGAGAATTGGGACCGCTTCAAGCAGGTATGGAAACCGCTCATCCAATTCGCTGCCGACCACGGCATCCGTATCGGCATTGAGAATTGCCCTATGTTTTTCACAGAAGATGAATGGCCAGCGGGACAAAACCTTGCCTACTGTCCGGCGGTTTGGGAACGGATGTTTGAGGAGATTCCATCCCCGAACTTTGGACTCAACTTCGATCCATCACATCTTATATGGCTTCAGATGGATTACCTGAAACCACTCGTGACCTTTGCGGATAGGATTTTCCATGTGCATGCGAAAGATGTCCGACTGGACAAAGCAAAACTTGATGATGTCGGCATCCTCGCAACGCCTTTGTCCTATCATACGCCGAAACTACCTGGACTCGGTGATGTCAACTGGGGAAGCTTCTTTTCCGTTTTAAGCGATACAGGTTATGAAGGTGCTGTCTGTGTTGAAGTAGAGGATCGCGCCTATGAGGAGACGTTGGAAATGCGACAACGTTCTTTGCGGCAAAGCCACATTTTCTTGAGGCAGTTCACCGGATGAGATGGAGTGACGTCTCTGATGCATAGCTACGACTGGCTGGACAGAGAACAGGCAACAATAGAACAAACGGGTTTACGGCGTCATCTCCGTACCGTCATGAGCGCGCCGACAGGAACGATTAATCTTGACGGACACGATGTTGTGCTGCTCGGTTCAAATAACTATTTGGGGTTAAGCACACATTCTCAAGTCGTCGCCGCTGCGGTTGAGGCGGTACAAACTTTCGGCACAGGTGCAAGTGGGTCTCGCTTGATTTCAGGAAATAGCGAACTCTATACCACTTTGGAAACGAATCTTGCGAAGACGAAAAGTACGGAAGCTTCGCTTGTTTTCAGTTCAGGCTACACTGCTAATACAAGTATCATCCCTGTGCTTGCTGAGGAAGGTGATCTCATTTTAAGCGATGCGCTCAACCACGCCAGCATCATAGACGGATGTCGTCTCAGTCGCGCTACCAAACAGGTTTATCGGCATTGCGACGTAGCACACCTGAAGACTCTGTTGTCAGAATCCCCAGCGTTTCGGCGGAGCCTCATCGTAACAGACAGCGTCTTTAGTATGGACGGCGATATTGCGCCTTTACCCGACATCTGCGATCTTGCTGTAGAACACAAGGCAATGGTCTTGGTAGACGACGCCCATGGATTTGGCGTATTAGGGAAAAATGGGAGCGGCGCGGTTTCACATTTCGGTCTGGATGGAGAAGGAATTATCCAGATGGGTACACTGAGCAAGGCGGTTGGTGCGCTGGGTGGGTATATCGCTGGAAGTCGTCCCTTGATTGAATTGCTCATCAACCGTGCTCGCGGTTTTATTTTTACGACGGGATTACCACCGGCGACGTTGGCAGCGGCGAATGCTGCGCTTGACGTGATGCGCTCATCACCGGAATTACGGCAACGCCTATTCTCGCATGCGAAACGTCTTAAAACAGCATTGACCGATTTAGGGTATACCCTATTGCCAAGTGAAACACAGATTCTTCCAGTGATATTGGGAAGTCCAGAACGAGCAACAAGCGTGGCAGAAGCCCTACTCACCGAGGGTGTATTCGCGCCAGCCATCCGTCCGCCGGCTGTGCCAGCAGGAACGAGCCGTTTAAGACTCACTGTTATGGCAACACACACAGAAGCGGAGATAGAGCAGGCGATTGCGGGATTTGCAAGGGTTCATCGTCTTGTGAATGGTAGATAAGTCGCGAGTACAACTCGCTCCTACAGGAGAACTGAATGCCGTGTGTTCGAGCGTCTAACTCTTGAAATTTTTGTCCTTTCATGCTAAACTAAGTCAAATTTTATTACAAAGAGAGATGAATCCGAAATGAGCACAAAAGCACATATCATCGATTTTGAGAAACAGGATCCTATCGATCGCGGAACTGGCGTGAGAACGGTACCGTTAGCCGGTAAATGGATCGATTCCACTTCACTCACCAACGGCGTGACAATGTTTGAACCCGGTACGGCGATTGCTCGTCACTATCATAACTGTGATGAATCCGTTACGATCCTCGAAGGCGAAGCCACCTGCGAAGTTGATGGTGAAGTTTTCGCTATGAAAGCCTTCGATACGACATTCGTTCCTGCGGGGATTCCACACCGATTCTGGAATGACAGCGATGCGCCAATGAAAATTTTATGGACATACGCTTCTGTCAACGTAACCCGTACATTCACGGAAACGGGTGAAACGGTGGCACACTTATCATCGGGCGATCAGGCAGTTGTCAAATAACGGCGACTGAGGAGATCTAAAATGTCCGCTCAAACTTATATTAAAGATAATCAAACCGCGCTTTGTGCGTTGCTGCAGGAACTCGTCAGGATTCCTACCGTCAATCCACCTGGCGAAAATTATGCCGAGATTGTTGGATTACTTGAGGCAAAGTGTCAAGGATTGGGGATGCAGACACAGATTGCAGAGGTTCCAACGGATCGCGCAGAACAGGTTATCTCAAACGCAGAGACGCATCCACGATTAAATCTCATTACGCGCTGGGATGTCGGTGCAGAAAAGACTGTGCATTTCAACGCACACTACGACGTGGTTCCGGTTGCAGGAGACTGGCGCTTCAATAACCCGTTTAGTGGGGAAATTGATGGCGAATGGCTTTATGGACGCGGTGCCGATGACATGAAAGACGCCATTGCTGCCCTCCTCTTTGCAATTGAAACGCTTCAAGCGACCGGAACTAAACCGCAGTTCAATATTGAATGCTCCTTTACCTGCGACGAGGAGACCGGTGGGCAGTTAGGCGCGGGCTACATTGTTGAAGAAGGATTGGTTCATGCCGACTACGTTGTCAACTGTGAGGGTGGTTCGGAGATGAACATCGGCAACGGTCATAATGGTGTCCTCTGGTTAGAAATTGACGTTGAGGGTAAGGCAGCACACGGAGCGCAGCCAGATAAAGGGATAAATGCCTTTGAGAAGACTGCCGAACTTGTAACAGCATTGCAACGGGTTAAACGGAATTTGAAGCTACCAGAGCGTGCATTTAAACTCCTCGATGGCAGCGATCGATATCCTACCTTGAACATCGGTGGCACATTTCGCGGAACTGATGGAGATAAAGTTAACACCGTTCCAGCGCGCGTTACGTTTTCAGTTGATCGACGAATTACCCCGAACGAGGAACTCGAATTTGTTGAACTCGAACTGCGAGAGGCGATTTCTGGTGCATGCCAATACTATCCCGATTTGAAGGCAGAGGCGCGTGCTATTCTACGAATCGATCCGTGCTTAACGGATACCGCTTCCCCGATAGCACAGGCGTTCGCTGATGCAGTGCGTACTGTCCGTTTTAATCAACCCAGATTTAAAGGCACTACTGGATTCACAGATTTGCACTATTTCGTCAATACAGGCTTACCGGGAGTAGGATATGGACCGAGCGGCGAAGGTGGGCATGCCATAAATGAGCGTGTGAATATTCCTGATCTCGTCAGGACTTCTGCTATCTACGCCACCTTTATGACGAGAGCGGAACTATGATTATCAATCGCCTTATTGCAAAAAACTGGCGGAACTTTCAACAGATTGATGTTCCACTCAGAGAACGGCAGTTTATCGTCGGTCCAAATGCTTCGGGTAAATCCAATCTGTTGGACATTTTTCGCTTCCTGCGAGATATTGTTAAGACGGATGGTGGCGGATTTCAGAAAGCAGTCAAGGATCGGGGTGGCGTCTCCAACATTCGGTGTCTGTCCGCGAGGCAGGATCCGGAAGTTGTCATCGAAATTCATATCGCGGACGCGCCAGACGCTCCTGCTAAGTGGCGATATAGTGTAGGATTTCGCCAACAACCTCTCGGGCAGGATCGGACCTACATAACACACGAACGTGTTTGGCAAGAAGATAAACCACTCCTGAATAGACCAGATGAAAACGACAACGAGGACCCAGATCGCCTTACCCAGACTGCGCTTGAACAGAGTGCTGTCAATGTAAAGTTTCGAGAGATCGCCTTATTCCTGCAAAATGTTACTTATCTCCATCTGGTGCCGCAACTTATTCGTTCAGCGGATGCTATTCAGGGCAAAATTATTGAAGATGATCCGTATGGACAGGCTTTTCTTGATAAAGTTGCGAATGTGCATCCAAGCACTCGCCGTTCACGCCTGAAAAAAATTGAACATACCCTCAAAATCGCTGTGCCACAGTTTGAAAAATTGGAATTCATACGTGACAAGACAGGTCGTCCACATCTACGGGCGCGTTATTCGCACTGGTGCGCAAATGAAGATGGACAGTGCGAAGACCAATTTTCAGATGGGATGCTTCGACTCATTGGACTCTTGTGGGTACTTCTTGAGAGTGAATCAGTCGTTTTGTTAGAAGAGCCGGAACTCTCTTTGAACATAGGAATTGTTTCTAGGCTTGCCGCTTCTATTGCCAGACTGCAAAGAAATCATGGCTCACAGGTGTTGGTTAGTACACAAAGCGATGTTCTTCTCATAGAACCGGGCATTGATGGCAGAGAGGTACTTTTGCTAACACCTACAAAGGGAGGAACATCTATCAAAGTTTCGTCTGATATTGATGATATCCGCATCCTTCTTGAGAATGGATTCACTGTAGGTGAAGTTGTGCTTTCGCAAACCCAACCCAAACATATTGGGGGGTTGGTTTTACCAGAATGAGTATAAGCAAAGAATTTCTTATGTCACTCGCCCGTAGAAGCCGAAAGAAAGCAGTACGTGAAGCATTAGCTCCAATGCCTGGCGCAAGTGTTTCTGTCAGAATTGAATATAACATGCTTTTGAGTGAATTTGTTCGAGACCACTGGAATATAGAGCGTGCCGCTGCTGTATCTCCAAGCCTAAAACGCACCTTAGATCGGCTAAGTGAAAAAAAGAATGCAGGTACCAACCGGTGAGTAAAAGATTTCGACGCTATATTGAAGATTTTACCTGCGGATATTGTGGTGCTGCTGTCATAGGAGATGGCTACACCAACCACTGTCCAGAATGCCTCTGGAGCCAACACGTCGATGTGAATCCCGGCGACCGCGCTGCGTCTTGTCACGGGATGATGGAACCCGTTGGGTTCACTATAAATCATGGCAATTATATTCTTACCCACCGCTGCACAACGTGTGGCATGGAAAAAAAGAACAAGACATCAAAAAATGACAACTTCGAGGCTATTCTCAACTTACAAGGGGAATTAAATGTCTAAAAAAGGAATCCTTGCGATTGCATCTATCTGTGCAGCGGTTGTTGCAGTCATTGTTTTAGCCGTGCTGTTGCACTCGACTTCCAACAAACTCAAAGAAACACAGGTTGAACTGGCTACTACCAAAGCGACTTTGCAGACAACTGAAATGGCAAAAGCCTATATTGAAAAGAAGTTAGCGGAAACCGAAAGCATACTGTCTGAAAACCAAATCATACTGCAGAAAACGCGTTTGGAACTTACCCAAACGCAGGAGATATTGCAAAACGCCAGCGAAGCCGCTCGAAAAATCGCCGCGGAACGGAATGTGCTTCAACAGGATAAAAGTGCTCTCGAAAGCGAAAAGGAGACCCTCCGCGCAAAACTGACCGAGATCGAATCGGAACTCCAACGAATTCGCGAACAATCGCAACGTTCAATCACTGCTATCCAAGAGAAATTCAAGGATACCGTCGGGGCAGTTTTAGATGACGCGGGACGGTTGAAACTTGATGTAAAAGGAAAAATTCTGTTTGAAACAGGGAGCGCGATTCTGAGTCCAGAGGGAAAGACGCTTTTAGATGCGATCGCTGAGGAGGTATTGCTAAACGTTAATTATACAGATTATGCGGTGCGGGTCGAGGGACACACTGATAACGCGCCCATTGGCGGTTCCGAACTCCGAAACTGGAATCTCTCTACCGAACGGGCAATCGCCGCTGTGAAATACTTGCAGGTGCAAGCCGGTGTCAAGGCACAACGTTTAGCAGCGACAGGATACGCCTTCTATCAACCGATAGATACTGCCGATACACCAGAAGCAAAGGCGAAAAACCGAAGAATCGAGATTATACTCGTTCCACCTCAGGACTTTTTATCCGAACTTCTAACATCGCTCCAGAAAGTGATGGTATCCATCGAGACACAGGAGGGAGAGTAGCTTTATTCGTCCGCTTTCTTTTGAGTGACGGCGCGCTTGGCTTCAACTGCCAATTCCGTGGCGCGCTGGATTAAGCGTCTCGTCTCATCAATCTGCTCAAGCAAGCGTTCATTCGTCCATGAAACGGAAGCAAGATAGCGCAACGCATCTGGATTGTTCAGCGTCTCGGCACCGAGCGCAACCTGAAGTCCGCTTGAGGTAATATACCGCATGCCAGCGTTCGCACCGGATCCATCAAATTCCAGACTTATCGTGATGTCGCCTCGCGCAAAAGCAGGTTGAAATTCCTTGCTTAGACCTACAAACACACCTATAGGTTGATCTTCAAACGCAAATCGCTGTGTGCCAACACCAATATGACCGGAAAATTGGTGGATGCGTGGGAGATTAAAGGTTTTACTGACAGCCAGAAATGCCGACGGCACAGTTCCATTTTCTTCCGAATCCGATGCAAGGATCCCACCACCAAGATATTCAATACCCATAGCGATACTCGGAATTACACCTACCTCTTGCTCTTTTAAGAGTTGGGCCTTCAGGCTTACAGCCTGCTCAGTGGAATGTTCAGCGTCATATTCGTTCCATATATGCCTTAGTCCCACTTCAATCCGATCAAACAATCCGAAGTTGAGACGAATTGCGAGAGCATTAGCCAAGTTCGTAGGAGGGGTTTGTAACCCAGAAACCATCGCACCTTGCCGGAGAGCAATGGACGGACCCACACCGAATATTCCGTGTTCCAGCACCGTCCCAGTTGGGATATCCACCAATCCACTATCCGTAAAGATCTCACCATCAGCAGAACTGGACACCGTCATAGATAGAATAATGAGTAGCAAGAACAGGGGTCTACCCATTGGTCACTCCATATACCGAATACCGGAAGGTGTGCCGATGATAACTTTGTCGGCGCGATTGACAAAAATCCCATTTTCCACCACCCCGGGAATGTTATTCAATTGCAACTCAACCTGTTCTGGGTCAGGAATGCCATCAAAGTGGCAGTCAAGGATATAGTTGCCGTTGTCGGTAATGAGTGGTTGGTCTCTGTCGTGTGCCAGGGCAAGGCGCAGCGTTGAATTGCCACAAATTCGGTTAACCTCTGTCTGGATCGCCTCCCATCCAAATCGCACAATTTCTACCGGAAGCGGAAACGTCGTTCCGAGGACGCGCGACACTTTGCTCTCATCAACAACAATCAATATTCGCTTAGAGGCATTTGCGATAATCTTCTCTCTAACGAGCGCAGCACCACCGCCTTTGATGAGGTTAAGGTGTGCATCAACTTCATCAGCCCCATCAATAGTAAGATCAATCGTGGGATGGGAAGCCAGCGTTGTGAGTGGTATCTGTTGTTCTATTGCAATTTTTTCGGTGCCATCGGATGTGGGGATACCAAGAATATCAAGTCCTTCCCGAATCATCTCGCCGAGTTTCAGGAGTGCGTAATAGACAGTGGAACCTGTCCCTAACCCTACGATCATGCCCGACCTGACATCCTCTGTCGCTTTTTCCGCAGCAATCTTTTTTAGGTTTTCTGTATTCATGATAGATATAAGTTTATCAGAAAACCGTCTGGAAATCAAGTGTTCAGTTATGGGGTTACAAGTTATAAGTTATAAGTTAATTGAGATTAGGAAACCTCGCCTACCGCGGAGAAGGGAAACTAAATGACGGTGTAGGACTGACGAATGATTTGATTGTTTTTACTAATTGTGATAAACTAACCGTTATGAGGAACAGCATTCACCATAGCAAACTGGTAGTCGGGCAATTAGTTGCCGAACCCGGAACTCGGATGGACGGACACTTGAAAGTCGGCAGCATGCCAGATGGCTCCGCGGTTCGACTACCGGTCGTGCTAATCAACGGGAGGTATCCCGGTAAAACGCTCTATATTCAAGCGATTAGCGATGGAGATGAACTCAACGGCATCGCGGTTATTCACAAAGTTCTCCAGACTATAGCACCAGAGCAGTTGCGCGGCAAGATTATCGCCGTGCCGCTCGTCAACGTTCATGCGTTTCATAGCAAACAGGCACTCAGTCCTGTGGACAACCGGAAAATGAACCGTTGTTTTCCGGGCAGACGTGACGGCACCTCAAGCGAACGCATAGCCTATCATCTATTTCGACGTGCCATACAACAGGCAGATTACTGCCTTGATCTCCACCAAGGCGGCGTCCACCCGATGATTGATGAGGTCCGCGTTCGCGTTGACGCAAAACATACACTCCACGGTGCCTGTCTCGAACTTGCGCGAGTCTTCGGTATCGGGCATATCCTGAATCAAAAGGGACCGGAAGGTCAACTCGCACAGGCTGCCCCGGAGGTTGGCATCCCAACAATTGATCCGGAATTGGGTGGCACCCACGGCTGGGATGCAACAAGTATCGATAAAGGTGTGCGAGGCGTGCTTAATGTCTTGCAATACTATCACTTCATTGATGGCGTACCGAAGATTCCGGAACAGCAAATCGTTGTTAAAAAATTTGTGCCACTCCTTAGCAACGAAGGCGGGTTTGTCTATTATAAGGTAGAACTATATGATCAAGTAGCGGCGTATCAACCGATTGCTGACATCCGAGATGTATTTGGAAATGTGCGGGAGTCCATCCGGTCACCAGTGGAAGGTATTTTTTGGGCAAAGCCGGTTTATCCGATGACAGCAAGTGGCGGCATCATTGGCAAAATTGGCACACCGATTGGGTATCTGTAGCAAGACCTACGCAGACCCCTTAGAGTTATAGGAGGAAAGTTTGCACAAACAGAATCGCAAAGCCTTTATTGAAAAAATGGGACGTGGTGGGGTCGCTATCTTCGCGAACAGACAACCCGCAATATGGAACCACGACACCGAATATGTTTACCGTCCAGACCCGAATTTTTATTACCTTACAGGGTTTGAAGAACCGGAATCAATTTGTGTGATTGCGCCGGATCATCCGAAACATCAATACATTTTATTCGTGCGTCCAAAGGACAAACAGGCAGAAATCTGGAACGGTAAGCGTGTCGGTGTTAAGGATGCGCGTAAACGCTATGGTGCAGATAAAGCCTATTCGATAGAAAAATTCGGTGAGAAGATTGGAAAATACTTGGAGGGTGCCGAAAGGCTTTACTACACCCTCGGTTCCAATCACGACGTTGATAGCGAAATCCTCTCGCTTTTCACGGGTTCTGTTAGGTCGCGCATCCGCTCCGGCCAAGGACTTGACACTTTAGTCGATCCGAGCCCTATTCTCAGTGAACTGCGTTTAATTAAAAATGAGACGGAACTGCAGCGCACCCAGATGGCAACGGAAATTACGGTCGCCGGTCATGTCGCGGCAATGAAGGCTGTGAAGCCGGGTATGTATGAATACGATTTGGAAGCACTCGTTGAATCGACGTTCCGTATGAACGGGGCAAACGGTCCAGCTTTTCCGACTATCGTTGCGAGTGGTGGAAACGCGACAATACTTCATTACACAACAAATGACTGTCAAATTGAAGACGACACTCTTGTTCTTATTGACGCAGGTGCGGAATACGGTCGGTACTCCGGTGATGTGACCCGTACCTTCCCTGCAAACGGCACCTTCACTAAAGCACAGAAAGAGATTTATCAGCTTGTCCTCAATGCACACCATACTATCATTGACAGTATCCGTCCGGGTGTTTCTATTGATGAACCACACCAAAAGTCGATTGAACTGTTGACAGAAGCCATGCTAAGCCTCGGTCTCCTTGAGGGGAAAGCAAAAAAATTGATAAAGAAAGAGAAATACCGGCAGTTTTATATGTATAGGATCGGACACATGCTCGGTTTAGATGTGCATGATGTCAATTGTGTCCATGATGCGAAGGGCGATTTCAAAACTTTCCAACCCGGTATGGTGATGACAATCGAACCGGGACTCTATGTCGCCGACGATACAAAGGATGTCCCACCAGCCTATCTGGGTATCGGTGTTCGTATAGAAGACGATATTCTAATCACCGAAACGGGTTGCGAAGTGCTAACGGATGGCGTTCCGAAAGAGATTGACGAGGTTGAAGAACTTGTCCGTAGTACAAAGTGGTAGCTTTAGGTTGTGGATCCTCCGTTGCTAAAGGAGTTTCGCCATGGTCGAAGAAATAAAAAAGATAGTCGCAGAAGAGAAGGACGAAATTCGCAGGCAATATAAAGCCCAAATTAAAGCGATCTTCGGTTCGTACGCGCGGGGTGATTTCGACGATAACAGCGATCTAGATCTTTTGGTGGATTTGGACGCTGGTGCTGATTTGTTGGATCTTGTCGGCCTCCAACACTTTTTGGAGGATAAACTGGGATGTAGGGTGGATGTTGTGCCGCGCGAGTCACTACGAAAAGAACTCCGTGCTTCTGTATTCAGCGAAGCGATATATCTATGAGAAACTACCGACTTTACCTGCAAGACATTATTGAAGCGATGGTTGCTGTTCAGGAATTCACTGAAGGAATCAATTTTGAGACTTTTGTTGCGGATGATAAAACTGCTTCTGCTGTTGTCCGAAAACTCGAAATTATCGGCGAAGCAACGAAGAATGTCCCAGAGACAATTCGGCAAAAATATCCACAAGTCCCGTGGCGGAACATGGCAGGGATGCGAGACAGGATCATCCACGCCTACTTTGATATCAACCACTCTGTAGTTTGGGACACCCTTAAGAACCGAATACCAGCACTCCAACCCATTATCGAGCAAATACTTGAAGAAATAGAGGAAGAATAAGGTTATGCAAGACCTTCTATGTTTACCGATTAACTGGAAAAAACAAAAGACTTGCGTTACAATTTTAAAATAGGAGGAAACAGATGCCAAAGCACGGAATTCCGAAGCAAAAAAAAATGAGAGGCATGAACAAGTACCAGAAGAAAGCGCATCGCCGTGGTGAAGACCGGTTGCGTGGTGACGATGTCGAATACTACCTTTCGCTCGCCTACTCTTCCAACCCGGATGACCGCGTCGAGGCAATGGACAACCTCTGTCCCTGTCATGTCCGGAAAAGCATTGACAAAGTTTGGGTGGCACTGTACAGAGGCTTGGTTGACACTAACCTACGCGTCCGCAAAGCGGCGTGGCATACACTTGACGACGGCGGAAACCCGAACGATCCGAGACTTCAACCGCTCCTTGAAAAAATCGCTAAGGAAGAAACGGATCCTAAACTACGTCAACGCGCGCTCGATCTCATTGCTGCCACCCGAAAAGTTGAGGACCAAAAGGAAGCACTATTGGCACAGAAAGCGCACACCTTCCGTGGACGCTGCGATTGGTGCGGTGCGTCAAATGTACCTGTTAGCTACGATCACGAAACGGAGTTCGAGACAAACGGCACCAAACGTTTTGCTTTGGTCTGTGAGGAATGTGAATAGTCAAAGTTAGAGAAAGAGGTTTATGGCAACCCATAATCAACTATTTGAAGGATATACCGACTTCATCGCGACTCGTGGCGTCAAGGAGTACCGAGAGACAATTCCGGTCTGTGTAAACGCTGAGGACGTCGTGTTGGAAATCGGTTGCGAGTGGGGGATGACGACGACTTTAATTGCCCCGCATTGCAAGAAAGTTATCGGGACAGACATCAGTTCTAAATGCATTGAACGTGCGAGAGAAATGTACCCTGAACTCCATTTTGAAGTGCTTGACGGCTTTGATGTCAGGGCAGCACTTGACCTTGGCGAGCCGTTCAGCAAAATTTATGTCGACATTTCAGGTCTGTCAGGCTACAACTCTTTGCTCGATACGATTGCGCTTCTTACATCCTATGCCACGGTGCTGCGTCCGGAGACCATTATTATTAAAAGTGGTGCGCTAAAACGTTTCGCAGGACACTGCAATGCGTGGCGTTCACCAGATAACCAGTAATAAACGAAAAACAAAACAGGACTTACGCAAACTGAGCAAATATCAGAAATTTAGACGCAAAAAGTGATAATTTCCGTTCTTTAAACCCCCTAAAGAATCAGAATCAACGGTATTCGTGCCTTATGGGCATGAACCGGGTATGAATGCCATATGGCATTCCCCGCCCCTTATCAGGGGGACTTTAAGAGGAAATGCGTAAACTCCAACAAAAAATGAAGAAAAATTAATTGGGATGCAACAAATAAATAACATCTCAAAGAGAGAGTTTGACATGATACCTGATGATGTGTACGTACACAAAACAGTAGAAGGTGATGCCGAAGCATTCAACGAGCTCGTTAACCGGCATCATTCAAAAATCTATGGACTCGCATACCGGATGCTCGGTAATCGGGAAGATGCTGCCGACGCGACGCAGGAAACGTTTTTAGAGGCATACAAATCAATCAAAGCCTTCCGCTTCCAATCCCAGTTTGGAACATGGCTGTATCGCATCGGGATCAACACATGTCAGCAGTATATCCGCAAGTTACAATCGCACGATCACAAGCTTACTGCTTACACAAGAGAGGCTGAAATCAGCGGCATTGCTTCTGACGAGGATTCGCCTGAGCGTTCGGCACTTAAAGATGAACAAAACGAAATCGTTCAAGGTGCCATCAATTGGTTACCGCCGAAGCAGCGCGAGGTCGTCACATTGTATTATATGCAACACCTCAAATATCGGGAAATCGCCGAGGTTTTGAATTGTTCAGAAGGCACCGTTGCATCGCGATTGAATCAGGCATTGAAAAATCTCAAGCGGAAACTGAGTAAATATTATGTTTAGAAAGGAGGTGTCTGAATGAACTGCGAACAAGCTATTAATAATCTACCGCATTTGGTCCAGCAGGAAAATGCAGAATCGAGAGAATCGGCTTCTAACGGCATATCTCGGCGTGCGCTTCTGGAGCACCTGAGAACCTGTCCAGAGTGTCAGATGGAGTACGAGGGTTTGTGGGATACTGCAAGTATGTTAGAAAGCGTAGATGAACCGACCCCGCCGCCAGAATTAGTTAGCAACATTCAGCAGCGTATACGACACCTTCATAAAAGGCAGCAGGTAGCACTCTTTGCTAACCCATTGGCGTGGTGTTTTGATCGGTTGAAGTTAGATTTCTCCCCAAGGTTTGTTAACGCTGTAGCTTTGCTTTCTTATCTCATCGCCTCTTGTTTTTTCGTAAAACTTGCGTTCTTCACGAATCCGCAGGAACCGGAATTTGGATTGACTGCGATGGAAAAGACAAGGCTCCAACAGGTTAGAATCTCACCGAGGTCGTGGGCACTGCTGAAAAACACCAATCCACAGGCTGAAAACAGCCAGACACCGCGGCAAGCGGTAATTTCCATCCAGCGTGGAAGCAACCATTTCTTCACACCGACGCGAGAGACTACCGGAGCGTGGCACACTAACACCGTAACTATTAGCAAACAGATGGATGAGCCACGTCCTGCTAACTACCATCAAAGTACTGTGAGCGAGAAGCTTACTGTGTTTTGGAATCATATTAAAACAGAATTATAGACTCGTATGCGCGCTTACATTCCCCCTGTAAGTGCGCATATCTTTTTACGGCAGATACCTGAAAACCCTGCCTGTCAAGTACCTTCCTGCCATTTACCTATTCTTTTGAAAATACCAGAAAAAGTTCAACAATCCCACCAACAGATAAAAAAGTTGACATACAATGTTTTTTCGTGTACAATAGCCGAAAGCTTGAAACGGCATCAAGGTAAACCGATAGAATGGCTTCAGCAGAAAAAACATCTTACGACACACCGCTTCTCGAAATTTCTGGTTTAAAGACAGTTTTTCCAACAGACGATGGCATTGTAAATGCTGTGAATGATGTTAGCTTCTCTATTGCGCGCGGACAGACCGTAGGCGTTGTCGGAGAGAGTGGCTGCGGGAAAAGTATTACTGGACTCTCAATGCTTCAACTCGTGCCATCACCCGGACGAATTGAAGACGGTGAGATTTTATTTTATCGTAACGGTAGCAATGAACCGTTGGATATCGCACAGGTGTCCCCAAAGAGCGAGTTGATGCGCCAAATCCGCGGCAACGAAATTGCAATCATCTTCCAAGAACCGATGACCTCCCTGAACCCAGTCTATACTGTCGGCAACCAGATTGCGGAAGCAGTTATGCTACACGATCAGGTAGATAAAAAAACAGCGCACGAACGCGCAATTGAGATGATTGCCCGCGTCGGTATACCTGCTCCTGCACAACGTGTTGATGAATACCCGCACCAACTTTCTGGTGGCATGCGTCAACGCGTTATGATTGCGATGGCACTCTGTTGCTCACCCTCACTACTCATCGCCGATGAACCGACGACTGCACTTGATGTCACGATCCAAGCACAGGTTTTGGGACTCATGCAGGAACTCCAAGCAGAGATGGGAATGGCTATCATGCTCATCACACACGATCTTGGGGTTATCGCCGATCTTGCCGACGAAGTGGTTGTCATGTACTCAGGACGCGTCGTCGAAAAAGGCAGTGTTGATGACATCTTTTATAACCCACTGCACCCCTACACACAAGGTTTGCTGAAATCTATACCCGTCCTCGGAAGAACACCACAAAAGACATTACCCTCTATACCCGGAACAGTCCCACATCCGTTGACACTACCCATAGGGTGTTCGTTTGGACCTCGGTGTCCAGAACGGATGCCGGAATGCGACCAGATGCCGCAACTCGCTGAAACCAATGGAAAAGGAAAAAATGATGGACACGCTGTCCGATGCTGGCTTCACACAGATTTAGAAGGTTAAGGATTTCGTAAAAAAATGACAAAATTGCTTGAGGTGAACGACCTCCGAAAATATTTCCCAATCCAGAAAGGCATTTTTCAACGCACCATCGGTTATGTCAAAGCGGTTGACGGCATCAGTTTCGACGTTCAACGTGGTGAAACGTTAGGTCTCGTTGGTGAAAGTGGATGCGGCAAAACGACAGCTGGCAGATGTCTCCTCCGATTAATTCCGCCTACAAGTGGGAGCTTCATTTTCGGTGAGGAACAGGTGGATCTGGCGAAGCTATCACACCAAGAAATGCGTCCTTTCCGTAGACGTATCCAGATGATTTTTCAGGACCCACATGCCTCACTGAATCCACGGATGACGGTAGGAGATATCGTCGGGGAACCGATGCGCGTCAATCGGACGGAACAAGGCAGCGCGCTCCAAGACAGGGTTGTTGAACTCCTTGAATCCGTGGGACTGAGATCACAGGACACTCGCCGTTACCCACACGCTTTTAGTGGTGGACAACGCCAACGCATCGGCATTGCGCGGGCTTTAGCACTCCAACCCGAACTCATCGTTGCAGATGAGCCGGTCTCGGCACTCGATGTCTCAGTGCAAGCACAGATTTTGAATCTATTAGCAGAACTCCGAGAAAAGTTTCAGCTCTCCTATATCTTTATTGCGCACGATCTGAGCGTTGTTGAACATATCAGCGACCGCGTTGCAGTCATGTATCTCGGAAAAATTGTAGAGATTAGCGACGCTGAGACCCTCTATCAGTCGCCAAAGCACCCCTATACAGAAGCGTTGATCTCTGCCGTGCCACTGCCAGATCCGAGCGCACAACGCAAACGCGAACACATTCGCCTTGAGGGGGATGTCCCTGATCCGTCTCAACCGCCCACTGGCTGCTATTTCCACCCACGGTGCCGTTATGCAACGGATATATGCAAACAAGAAACGCCTGAACTCCGTCAGGTTGCACAGGGCGTTCAGGTGGCATGTCACCATAGTGATACATTGGAGCTACAAGGGGTTTAGTCATGTCAAAACAAAGTCTATCCTCAGATCAACTCTCGGCATGCAGAAAACAACTGGAACAACTGTGGAAAAGCCGGATAATGGATGAAGGATTGCTTCGCCGGGCATGGGATGCTGCACACGAGGTAGCTGCATTTCTTTACGAGCAGTGTGGTGCAACTCAGGTCGCCGTCTTCGGTTCACTCACAGAACCGATGTGGTTCACAAAAGGATCGGATATTGACATCGCTGTATCGGGACTTTCTCACGATGCCTACGATAAGGCACGTAAAAAAATTATGAACTTTGACTCGGAATTTAAAATAGACATAATTAATTTCGACATGTCCAAAGGACTGTTCCGAGAGCGGGTAAAACACCAAGCGATTTCTATTGAAAAAGGGACGCGTCCAGCAATATGGCAGACGCTCTACAAACATCTTCAACAACAGGTTTTCCCCACTGAAGATGGAGAAATTTACGAAATGAATCGAAAACGATTAACACAACGTATCAAAGATGAACTTGCAAAAATAGAATCCACTGTTGGTGGAATCGCGAAAGCTTTGGATGATTTTGAAGCAGCACCTGCTAACTACAGACAATATATTTTAGAATCAACTGCAAAAAAACTTGCCGATGTCTATAACGGAATAGAGAACATTTTCAAAAGAATTGCCAATGAGGTGGACATGCACACTCCGACAGGTGAGCAGTGGCATAAAGACCTACTCACACAAATGACAGAACAGAGACCAGAACGGCTTCCTGTTATTTCCCAAAATACATTCATCCAGTTATTTGACCTGTTGGACTTCCGTCATAAGTTCAATAACATCTATGGCGAAGAACTGATATACGAAAAAACAGAACCGCACGCAAAGTCAATTGGCGAACTATTTGCGAGCGTCTCTCAGGACCTAAGGACGTTCACTGATTCTCTCGCGAAGCATGAGGAGGACGATTGAGATGCCCAAGGCAGCAGAAACTTTCCAAACTGTTCTGAATTTCATTATACTACTGTTTATCTTGCCGATATTAATCGTTGGGTGTTCAGGAAGCCAGTTAGAAGATACCTCTGATTTTTCGCGTGGGACTGAGGCGAAAGAGGCGCCAATGTGGGCAAAACAGGTCGTTGCGGGCAATCTACCTCCACTTTCAGAGCGGCTTCCAGCAAATCCGCTTGTCGCCAAGACGAATTTTGATGGGTATGAACGTCCGGGTCCCTACGGTGGGACGTGGCACCGGTTTCATACACACCCAGATTTAGGGACGTGGAAGATGACAGCAGGTTATGCCCCACTCATCCGGTGGAAATTCGATGCCTCTGGTCTGGAACCCGGTCTTGCTGAATCGTGGGAGTTCAATGAAGACGGCAGTATATTGACATTACACCTCCGCAAAGGGGTCAAATGGTCAGACGGACATCCGTATACTTCTGCTTCGTTCGCTTTCTACTATGATCTCTGCCTTGATGAACGGTATAAGTATACGCCGCCAGTATGGTGCAAGGTGAACGGTATCCCGATGGAAGTCGAAACACCTGACGACTACACAATTGTAATGAAATTCGCCGGTCCCAATTGGCTCGTGCCGCTTTGGTTAGCAACCGGATTTTGGTGGTGCAATCAATATAATATTCCCCAACACCATATGAAGCAGTTTCACCCCGACCACAATTCTAAATATACCGATTTCATTCGATTCGAGAAGAAAGACATCCCACACCAAAATCCGGAGCGTCCAACGTTGTGGCCCTGGCGGGTGATAAAATACGAAAAGGGTGGTTTCCGTGTTGAACTGGAACGCAATCCGTATTACTACGTTGTTGATACACTCGGTAGACAACTTCCGTACATCGATAGAGTCAAAACCAGTTTGGTCCCCGAACCTCAAGTGCGTGTCCTCAAAATCCTCGCTGGAGAGATTGATTGCCAATACCGCGGGATGGAACTCCGTGACCTCGCACTCTATCTAAAGGGACAGGAAAAAGGCAACTACAAAGTCCGTCGGTGGAAAAGCACGGCTGGTGCCCAACCCGCTATTTTGATTAACTGGACCGCACCCGATCCTGAATTAAGGAAACTCATTCGGGATCAGCGGTTCCGAAAGGCACTCGCATACGGTATCGACCGCGTGAAGTGTAACGAGATTGCATGGCGTGGCTTGTTAGAACCCCAAGCAGCAACCGTTAGCCAAGAGGGATGGCATTTCGCCGATGAAGACGGGCAAACTCTCTTTGAGGAATGGAAGCGCGCCGATGCAGACTTTGATATTGATGCAGGAAATCGCCTCTTAGATGAAATGGGACTCACAGAACGCGATAAGGATGGTTATAGACTGCGTCCAGATGGAAAACGGATTGATATGCTCATGGACGTACCGAGTTCTAACCTTAACAGCCAACAGAACGATATCGGGTTGATTATTCAGGACGGATGGGAGGAACTCGGCTTAAAGACCCTACTCTATACGCCGCCGGGTGCCGAATTAAGTTTGCGTCGCACGCTCGGCAAGTTCACGATTAGTATGCACGGTGAAGCGGAGATGGACCTCTTCACTTACCCCGATTGGGTGTTCCCGACACTCCCCAAGTACTGGCATCCTAAAGTCGGAAAATGGTACGAGACCGGTGGTGAAAAGGGTGAACCTCCCACTGGACCGCTAAAGAAGCTGCTTGACTTATACGATGAGATTAAACGGGAACCCGATGCAAAACAACGGCATCAATACGTCCGGGACGCCGTCAGGATTCATATTGACGAGGGACCATTCCACCTTGGTTCCGCAGCGCGTTCACCATCGCTCTTAGTCGTAGCGAACCATTTTCACAATGTTCCAAACGACGGTATTTTGGGTCCCTGGGCAATTGTCACCCCTGCAACCAGTTATCCCGAACAGTGTTGGATATGCACCGACGAACAGGAAAACGAAGCGCAGAAGGAGGCACACCGATAATTACCTATATCATTCGCCGATGTATGATCGCAATCCCGACACTCATGGCGATTTCCATTATCTCATTCATCATCATCCAACTTCCACAAGGCGATTACCTCGACCGGGAAATTCAGCGGTTGGAAGAGGAATTCGGCGATAGTAGTTCGCTGGCGCATGTTGAAGAGTTACGCGAGCGTTACGGCTTGAACGAACCGCTGTGGAAGCGCTACTTTATCTGGATAAGTGGTTTTGTGCGTGGTAACTTTGGTGAGTCGTTTGAGTATAAACGAGAAGTCCACGAACTGATATGGGATCGAATCGCCTTCACGCTGATTATCTCCGTCGGATCGCTCATCTTCACATACGTGCTCGCTATCCCGCTCGGTGTCTATTCAGCAACGCATCAATATCAATGGTCGGATAATTTCCTCACCTTCCTCAGCTTTGTCGGGATGTCAATACCGGCGTTCCTTTTGGCACTATCGCTGATGGTATTCGCGTTTGACATCTTCGGTATCCCTCTATTTGGGCTATTTTCGGCTTACTATGAAGGCGCGCCGTGGACCTGGGGCAAGTTGGGTGACCTACTTACGCATCTCTGGATTCCTGTCATCGTCGTTGGGATTAACGGAACAGCGAGCTTGATGCGCATCATGCGTGGCAACCTCCTTGATGTTTTAGGACAGCCATTCGTTCAAACAGCGCGGGCAAAGGGACTTAAAGAAGTGGTCGTGGTGAGTAAGCATGCCGTGCGGATTGCGATTAATCCACTCATCAGCATTTTAGGAATGAGTTTACCGGGTATTCTCTCCGGTTCAGCAATTGTCTCCATTGTGCTCGGTTTGCCGACAGTAGGTCCGATTCTCTTACGGAGCCTACTGAATGAGGATATTTACCTCGCGGGAACGCTGATTATGATGCTGAGTCTCCTTTTAGTTATCGGTAATCTGATCGCAGATATAGCCCTCGCTTGGGTAGATCCGAGGATCCGCTATGAATAATATACAAAACAATCCCGATCATACCATCGAGACTATAGAAGAAGTTGCAGTTGAAAATGCAGCCGAAATAGGTCAACTCAGTTATCGGCAACTGATATGGCGACGATTTCGGAAAAATAGGATGGGCATCATCGCTGGTGTAATCCTCATCGTCTTTTACATTCTCGCCATTGGCGCAGACTTTTTTGCTCCCTATCACTACAGTGAAATCAATATGCGGCTGCGGCACGTGCCACCCCAACGTCTCCACTTCTCAGTTGAAGACGGATTTTATGTTCACGGCTTAAAATCAGTCCGCAATCCAGAGAGCCTTGAGTTGGAATTCACCAAAGATTTATCGAAACGCCATCCCGTCAAATTCTTTTTCAAGGATTCAGAAGGCAGGCAACATCTGTTTAGTTCTGCTGGTCCCTTTTTCCTGTTAGGCACTGATCGGATGGGACGCGACCTGCTTTCACGAATTATGTATGGGGCGCGGGTCTCAATGACACTCGGTTTAGTTGGTGTTTTTTTGAGTATTATCCTCGGTTCTATCCTCGGTACTATCTCCGGTTACTACGGCGGTTGGATAGACAATCTGATCCAACGGATGATTGAAATCCTTTCAGCGTTTCCAGACATCCCGCTGTGGATGGCACTCGGTGCGGCGTTACCACCCGGTTGGTCGAGCATTCAGATCTACTTTGGGATTACGATTATTTTGTCGATTATTCGATGGGGTGGGTTGGCACGGCAGGTACGTGGAAAGGTCTTGGCATATCGAGAGAGCGATTTCGTCATGGCGGCGCGTGCTGCGGGTGCAGGACAGTGGCACATTATCACAAAACACTTGCTCCCCGGATGCTACAGCCATATCATCGTTATCGCCACGCTCGCCATCCCCGGCATGATTCTGGGGGAAACTGCGCTTAGCTTCTTAGGTTTGGGCATCCGACCGCCGATGACGAGTTGGGGTGTTCTGTTGGAGGAAGCACAGCGGGTTACCGTTCTGCTCCACTATCCATGGCTCATTTTCCCAGCAGTGCCAGTCCTCGTCGTTGTTATCGCCTTTAACTTCTTAGGAGACGCCCTCCGCGACGCAGCCGACCCGTATTCAGATTAAATAGTTATTGGCTATCGGCTGTCAGCTATCAGAAAAGAGGCGTTTGGACGGGTGAAAACGTTTGTAAATACTACACCTCCTTTCGACTGCTCACCACTAAAAACCATAAAAAGGAAATATAAATGTCAACAGATACAGACCTCGGATTCTTTGCAACAGACGTTTCGTTCACGGATAAATCCGCAATCGTAACCGGTTCCAGTCGTGGTATCGGACGTGCAATCGCGATTGAGTTGGCGCGGCAAGGTGCTGACGTACTTATCAACTACAACCAAAACCGCGATGCTGCCGAATCCGTCCAGCGGGAAGTTGAGGCACTCGGTAGGAAAGCAGTTATCATCCAAGCCGACATCAGCGATCTTGATGCACACGAAAAGCTGCTCGACACGGCACACAATGCCTTCGGGAAGGTTGATATCCTCATTAACAACGCCGGTATCACACGCATCGCTGACATTCTTGAAGAGACCCCAGAACAGTTTGACTTCATTATCAACACCAATCTCAAAGCGACCCATTTCCTGACGCAACGTGTCGCAAACTACATGGTAGCAAACGAGATACGCGGATGCATTATTTATACGCTTTCAATCTCTGATATAATGGCATCCGACAATCGAACCGCCTACTGTATTTCAAAAGCAGGATTGGAGATGAGCATGCGCGCTTACGCCGGACGGTTAGCAGCGCACGGGATTAAGGTGAACGGCATCGCTGCGGGTGTGATTGATACAGATCTCTCGCGCGTCCGTATTCCCGATTACGAAGAAGCAGCAGAGAAGGGCTACATCTTTATGGTTCGCGCCGGTGCGCCTGAGGATGTCGCGCATGCTACTATTTCCGCGATGAGACTTTACGATACTGGGGTTGTTCTTCCTGCTGCGGGTGGTGTGATGACCCCGTTGTTGAATCTTAGGTCCATGGCGGAATTGGATATGAATAAATCTTAGAGTGGCTATTATAACGCAAGTTGTTCGTTACACGAAGCTGGTGAAACAGGCGTGGAAATGTGGAACATGGCATGGTGGAAAGCCTGCGAATATCAAACACACTTATGATTAATAAAGTTTTTCTTGCTCGTTTCTTTGAATTTCAGGGATTTTTGTGATATAATATTAAATTATGAAACACCTTGAATGGATCGGACCGGCACTGCTACTTCTTTTTTCAATAGGGGCATCAATTATTTTCGCATATACAGCAACAAAACGAACTCTGAGCGGCTTGGAGAGTGCTCTTTGGCAAATTTTTGTCTTCGCGGGAGGGCTTGTAGGTTCTTTTATTTTTGGGCGCCAGTCGGCTCGCGAGGCAGCAAGAGAAATGATTAAACCACACGCCCAGTCTGCATTCCGACGACTCCTCTCTTTGTATCATAGTCTCTCGCGCAGCGACTGCGATAGAATCAGCACAGATTTCAGGTTCTCATGAGAACGATCAAGTTGCACTTGCTCGGCTTGAGGAAATTATCACTGAGCAGCTGTCAACAGCAGATGATGCACTTGAGGATTGGCGAGATATTGTTCCGGAAGATGTAGAGGAATTAGAGCAAAAACGCCAATCTGACAACACAATGAGGAATTGACAATGAGTGAACCAATTCGTGGAAAAGTTGCCAGTGTGATCAACGAACGAGAAATCGCAATAAATATCGGAACTGTACATGGTGTAAAGGTCGGTATGGACTTTGATGTGATAGATGTTCATGATGAAGAGATAAAAGACCCTGACACTGAGGAAGTGTTAGGATCTATCGAACGTCCGAAAGTCAGGGTACGGGTTGCGCATGTTCAAGAAAAATTATCTGTCGCAAGTACATACAAAGTAGAGTCAGTGAACATCGGTGGCGGCGGACTTTTAGGACCATTCTCCCGATCGCTTATGCCTCCCGAATGGATAGAAAAGTACGAAACATTGAGAGCAAAAGACAAAGCTTTGTCTCCACTCTCTGAAGAAGACAGTTATGTCAAGGTCGGGGACCCCGTCGTTCAAGTCATTGATTTACGCGAGATAAAGAAAAAAAATAGCCAAAGAGCAATAAAGCAAGCAGACACACAGGAAACGTAGGAACAACGAGAAATATTATGCCAAGACTCACAGAACATGAACAACAAGAAATCATCCGTTTTATTGAGGCAGGCAAACCGTTACCGGACAAATATCGATTGTTACTCACGAATGCACTCTCGGTCGACACAAGCTTGCTGTCAAAGTAGTTGATATTTTCGGCAATGATACGATGACGATTGTGGAAGTTTCAGTGTGAGATTTCCTCCGTCAGCGATTCGCCACGACTGTAAAGATTAAGGCTCATGCGTCTCTTCGTGCACAGACTAAAGAATATAACCTAAGCGTAGAAGGAATTCACAAGGAGGTAATTATGTCAGAAAATATTCGCATATCCCTATTTGAAGTCGTGGGCAGTCCTTTTTGCGTCGCTACCGATGATGGACAGAAGGTTCATAAACACCTTGACGCTGCGCTGAGGGCAAATCAAGAGGTCGTTCTCTCATTTCACAATATCACGGCACTAACAACGGCTTTCCTCACTGCTGCGGTTGGTGAATTGTACGAAACATTCAGTGAAGAAGAAATTCGCTCTCTCCTGAAAGTGAAAGATATAGCACCAGACGACCTTGCCTTGCTGGACCGCGTCGTTCGCGACGTCAAATTATATTTTAAAGACCCCCAAAGATTCAATCAAATATTTCAAGAGGTCTTAGGGGATGATGACGATGAGGTATAAAGTAATCACAGACCAGGAAGAGGAGCTTGGGGTACACTCTTACCCCCCTGATAAGGGGGGCAAGGGGGGTTTACTCCATTCTTCGGTTAGTAGAGGAGGTAAGGGAGGGTACATTCCTTACAACAAAGCCCTAACCCAAAAAGCGCGTGAAAACCGCAAAAATCCAACCGCGGCAGAAAAGAAACTGTGGTATGAGGTTTTGGGAAACAAAAGATTGGATAACTTAAAATTCACCCGTCAAAAACCTTTGGATGAATACATTGTTGATTTCTATTGTGCCGAACTGATGCTTGCTATTGAGATTGATGGGGATACACACGCGAGTCAAGACCAGTATGATAAACGCAGAACCGAAAATCTAAACAAATATGGTGTTCAAGTGATTCGATACACCAACACTGAAGTGCTAAATAATCTTGAAGGGGTGTATCAGAATTTATGCGAACGCATATCTGCGATAAAATCCGAAACCCCCTAAATCCCCCTTATCAGGGGGACTTTAATACCAAACTTCCTATACTCCTTTATCAGGGAACTTTGATACCAAACCTACTGAATCCCCCTTACCAGTGGGGCTTGATACCAAACTCCCTATATTCCTCGTATTAGGGGACTTTGATACTAAACTCCCAATACTCCCTTATCAGTAACTTGCGCTTATAAATCCCCCTAAATCCCTCTTATCAGACAGACTCACACTCACAAACCCCCTAAATCCCCCTTATCAGGGGGACTTGCCTCACACATTACATAACCCCAATATCCCGCAGGATCAACTTTTTGATTTTGCAGATCATTGTATATGCAGGATCAAACACGTTACCCATATCATACTCCACCGCTTGCCCTAATAAGGTATGTGCGGCGCGTTTCTCCAAGCCGAGTTCATCTAACCATCGGAGAATCTCCGTTGTCGCATGTTGCACCGCTTGATCCAACGGACGTGCATTGCCTGCTGCGAGAATATAATCGTCGTTCTCTGCACGGGGCCAGTTGATGCTTTTCCCCTTAAGTACTTCAACCGTAAACTCCACATCAAAAGAGATTTCAACACCAGTCCCGACAATCTCGCCGTCGCCTTGCACAGCATGTCCATCACCGAGGTGAAATAACCCGCCAGGGACGAAAACTGGGAAATAGACAGTAACCGCCTCTTGAAACCCACGATAGTCCATATTGCCGCCGTGTGTAGAAGAAGTAGCCGTTGAGATCGCTTGTCCACGGGGCGGTGCGACACCGAAACAGCCGACCATCGGCTCAAGGGGCAGTATAAGTTTATCCAATTGTGTCACTGGGGTCGCCAATGTCGCCGTCCACTTCTCCACATCCACATGCCACTCCGCGAGACCACGACCGCCTTCGGGCATCTCGGATGCCACATAATCGGGATCAAGAACATTGGGAGCAACAGCCATAGCAGTCCGTCCAATCGAACGATTCGGGACAATCCGATCAAAATGTACGGCTAACGTATCACCGGGTTCCGCTGATTCAATATAGAAGGGACCTGTCTGTGGGTTGCCGCCTGGGGTAACCTGTGTATCGGTGGCATCGTAGCCTGCATTATCAACGGTGGTTGTAAAGACGGTGTCGCCGCTCTCGATATGGAGTACGGGTTCGTGCGCGCCAATTGCTGTGTGATAGACTGTCGGTTCAAAGTGGTGTTTCGCCATTTTAAGATTCCTCTCTTGCTTTTCATGATGACTGAGGGCAGTTTTGGGGATAATATATCACGTTTGAGAGGCGTCGTCAAGATCGGGATTTTTATCGTGATAAAGTTCAGGATTAGTAATCCCGCCCACAAGTCATCAAGACAAGACCCAACTGGAGCAGGGAAAAAAGGTTTGACATCCCTGAATTGGCGTGTTAAACTCTTTAAAATTACAATATCCAAAGCGAAAAAGGTATATGATGAAACAGATTTTTAGAAGCGGAATTAAAACCCACACAAGCGTCGCAGTCTTGGCGATTTCCCTACTCTGTATACTGACCACAAACGCCAACGCTGCACATAATTGGACTGAACAGATTGCTGCTTTTAAACCGATGGTGGTGAATGTTGAAACCTCCTCCGAGGTCGTCTTTGAAACGGAAGCGAAAGGCACAAATTTTGCGACCGGCTTTGTTGTAGACGCAGAACGTGGGATTATCGCCACAAATCGGCACGTCACTGGAAGCAGCCCCGCCTACGTTAAAATAAATTTTCACGATGGTAGCTTCACAGAAGCACGTATCCTTTACTACGATCCGACACACGATTTTGGGTTTTATCAGATTGATCCCGCCGAGGTCGATTTTGAACTTAAAGCCGTTGAACTTGGGGAATGGGGAGATCTTGCGCTCGGCGATGAACTACTACTCATCGGTAACAATGAGAAAGAGGAGTATTCAATCAAATTCGGCACGATTGCGAACCTCAACGTCAACAAAGGCGATCGGCATTCCAGCTACATTCACACGACATTCGATCGGACAGGCGGGTCAAGCGGAAGTCCTGTCTGGAATACCGCAGGCGAGGTTATCGCTATCCATGCACGCGGCACGGATACCTCCAGTTTTGAACTGCCCATCGACTACCTCTACGATGCGCTTGAGTTGATTCGGAATAAGATGATAATCCAGCGCGGTGAAATCGGTGTCGATTTAGAATTGGTTTCTATTGGCGAAGCCATTAAACACTTCAATTTCCCTGTTGCTTTGCGAAAAGAGATAGGTCCCTCCAAAGCCGGAACCCCGAAGGTTATCCAGATTGAGTCGATTGTACCGAGAACAACTGGTGAAACCATTCTTCGCGCCTCCGATATCATCTACCGTATCAACGACGAACTCATCAAAGACGATCTCTATACCTTCGACGCTATCCTGAACCAGCACGTTGGGAAAAATGTTAATTTGGACGTCTACCGCAACGGTGAGAATTTGAGTCTTGATGTCCCTGTAGAGGACTTGGAGGCGAAGAAGGTGCGTCGATTCGTCAGATTTGGTGGTGCTGTTTTTCATGATATTACGCCACAACTCCGTCGGATACTCTTTTTAGAAGCCGATGGCGTCTATTTACCACACGCTGTGGCAGGTAGCAGTTTTTCGCGGGTCGGTTTGCAAGAACGAAACGGGAACTCTAAGGTCGTTATTCTTGATATAAATGGGAAGCAGATTCGTAATCTCGACGACTTCATTGAGGCGTGCAAAACGATTACTGATGGACAACACACCTACGTCGTCGTCCGCGACTTCAACCTATTTGATAGCTCGCCAACGCCGAAGAGTTTAACGGTGAACCTCAAATTCGGTCCGTTGCAGCAGTTTGAATGGAATCAAGAGATATTGGATTGGAAAGAGGTAGGGGAATAACTTATTGGCTCTCGACATTCAGCAGTCAGTGGTCAGCCATCGGCATCTGACTGCCACAAGTGCCTCTTGCTGAAGGCTGACAGCTGACAGCTGACGGCTATAGACTACTAAAAACTGATAGCTATCTCAATAAAATCGGATGTGAGATGTTTTTCAAAAATCCGAGCATAGTTGATGTGAACGCCTTTCCATGTAACCCCCATTCCGACTGTCAGCGCGCCGTCTGAGATGCCGAGTCGGACGGGTAGAATAGGAAAGGGATGCCACTCAGTACCAATGTATAACTCTGGCGTTTCTCCTTGGGTAGAGATTGCCACATCCATCGAAAATTGGAACGCAGCGTAACGGTAGGCGGTGCCGAGGGTTAGCCACTGAATACCGTAACCTTCCAGATTCTGCGCGAGGCATCCGATTTTGAGGTCTGGGTGCGGTTTGAAGAGTAAGCCGAGATCGTAAGCGGTTTGATAGCCGAAGAATTGATAGACGTTAGATGGATGTCTCCGTTTAAATTTGAGGCTTAGCCCCGCAGCGGCGTACGCACCGAGTTGACGCGCGATACTGTAATAATTGAAATCAGGAACGCCACTGTCAACACCGAGAGCGATTTTGTTGCCCCAAAAAAGGCTATAGCCTCGGTAACTATAGCCGATACCTTTCGGATCAAACCGGTAATCCTCGCGATTGTGAAACTTGTTGACAGCAAAGAGTTGGACACCTTGCCACTGAATGAGACCGGCAGGGTTCCAAAAGCCGGCAGTGGCATCATCAGCAACAGCGGTAAAGGCATTGCCCATCGCTAAAGCCCGCGCACCGACATAGAGCGGACGTGACAGTTCATAGGGTTTTAGGTCAGGGGTCGTCTGCGCATACACCGGCGTTATCAACCAGAGCAGACTTAGAATGGCGTAGATAGTTCTCATCAGCGGTAATTTAACACGAAACGGATAATATGGCAAGGGGAAGTGGTTGTCAGTTATCAGTTATCAGTTATCAGTTACAAGAGGTCTTTGATAGTCCTAAAGTCTCTTTCTGATAACTGAAAGGTTTTTCGTAGACGGGGAATGCCACACGGCATTCATAGCGTTGATTCTGATTCACCGTACTGACAGCTGACAACTAACAAACATGCAGAACGCATCATCCGGTACACTCTACCTTGTTAGCACACCAATCGGGAATTTAGAGGACATCACCTTGCGCGCCCTGCGTATCCTTAAAGAAGCAGACCTCATCGCCGCCGAGGACACGCGTCAGACCCGGCGTCTGCTAACGCATTACGACATTCAAACACCACTGACGAGTTACTTTGAGGGTAACGAACATTCAAAGTGTGATAAACTGATTGAACGTCTACAAACAGGCGAGACGATTGCCCTTGTTTCAGATGCCGGCACGCCTATCATCTCAGACCCAGGGTATCCCCTTCTGCGTGGATGCATCGCCGCAGAAATCCCCATTGTACCGATTCCGGGTGCCTCGGCAGTCGTCACGGCAGCATCCGTTTCGGGTCTACCCCTTCACAATTTTATCTTTGAAGGCTTTCTTTCACCAAAATCAGGAAAAAGAAAGCGTCAATTAAGTGTACTTGCAGAAGAAGAACGCACGTTAATCCTTTTTGAATCCCCATATCGGCTTCGGCGTTTCCTTGAAGATGTCCGTGAAGTGCTCGGCGAACGCGACATCGTTGTGACACGCGAGTTGACGAAACGATTTGAAGAGATATTCCGTGGAAAAGTCAGCGAAGCACTTGAGAAATTCCGAAGCACTGAACCACGCGGAGAATTTACGATTGTTATCGCCAGTAAAAGGAGGTCAGATAACAACTGAGACAATTATGCAAATAGCAGTTATTGGTGCAGGACTGATGGGACATGGCATCGCACAAGAATTCGCAAGCGCAGGTCATCACGTACGTTTGCACGATGTCACCAACGAACAACTACAAACAGCATGCACTCAGATTGAGAGAAATCTCAACGTGCTTGCAGAAAGTGCCATCATTGAAAAAGGAAGTATCCACGCAACGTTGCAGCGAATTCAGACGGACACAGAAATTGAAGCCGTCGCAGAAAACGCCGACTTTGTAGTGGAAGCCGTCATTGAGAATTTACCACTAAAACAGCAGGTGTTTGAGAAATTAGACGCAATTTGTCCGCCCCATGCAATCTTGGCAAGCAATACGACCGCATTAATGCCGAGTCAAATCGGCGTGAACGCGAAACGCAAGGACAAAATACTCAACACCCACTATTTTAATCCACCTTACCTGATTCCGCTGGTCGAACTCATCCGCAGCCCTGAGACTTCTGATGAGACGGTTACAACGGCGTTTGAACTCCTGACAGGTATCGGTAAAACGCCTGCGATCATTGAAAAAGAGGTGCTCGGTTTTGTCGGACCGCGGCTACAAGCTGCTCTGATCCGGGAGGCGTTCGCCATCGTGGAGCAAGGTATCGCCAGTGCAGAAACCGTTGATCTTGTAGTGCGGAACAGTTTTGGACGCCGACTTAGCGTTGCCGGTCCATTTGAGGTTTTTGAACTCGCAGGTTGGGACCTTGTGCTTGCCGCCTTTGAAGAACTCTATAAAGACCTCAACAGTTCGTCCGACATTAATCCGCTTCTCCGAGAGATGGTGGATACCGGACAACTCGGTGTGAAATCCGGGCAAGGTTTCTACGATTGGACAGATAACGGAATAGAGGAGCTTCGAGATCGGATGAATAGCGCGCTGATACAGCAAGCAAAAGATGTTTAAGGTAGTAGGTAGACTCCGTTCAATTTCCACCCACAAAGCGTCCCGTTTTGTGTTAGTATTTGTGTTGCTAATTGGGTTAATCGTTCTGGGAGTCTACCATAAACAGGTTTGGGAATATCTCCTTGAACTCACCGCTGCTTTTCGGAGCATCGAAACAGCACGCGTATATATTAAGAGTTATGGTGCGCTCGCGCCTGTTGTATCAGCGATCCTCATGATTTTTCAGAGCGTAATTGCGCCGCTGCCAGCGTTCCTGATTACCTTTGCAAACGGCACGCTTTTTGGGTTCTGGTGGGGTTCGCTCTTGTCTTGGAGCAGTGCAATGGTTGGCGCGGCATTCTGTTTTTATATTGCCCGCGCCCTCGGTATTCAGCGTATCACAACCCTAATCAGCCAGCCCGCGGTTGATAAGGCAAACGATTTCTTTGAAAAATATGGCACGTACGCCATTCTTATTGCCCGATTAATGCCGTTTATCTCTTTTGATGTTGTCAGTTACTTTGCAGGAGCAACCCGGATGCGATTTCTCGGTTTCTGGATTGCTACTGGGATTGGGCAAATGCCAGCCACCTTGGTTTACTCTTACTTGGGTGAAACGGCATCGCCACACATCAAATGGATATTTTTTGCTTTTGGTATCATCGTCGCAATTTCAATTGTAAGATGGCTAATGCGGAAATAGTCTTCAGTTTTCAGTTCTCGGTTTTCAGTTAAAAGATAATTTTTCCAAGCGAAAACTTTTTAACTGACTGCTGACAACTGACAAGCGACAACCATTACAAAAGGAGATTTAACATGGTTCGCATAGGTGTAGTCGGTGTAGGTGGTATGGGAAACGCGCATTGCAACGCGCTTCCTGACGTTGAAAATTGTGAATTTGTAGGGGTAGCAGATCTCCGCTTGGACGCAGCGCAAGCTGTTGCTGAACAGCATCAAATTCAAGCGTTTCAGGACTATCAGGAATTATTTGCTATGGTAGACGGTGTCGTTGTCGCAACCCCACCTGTTGCACACACACAGGTGGTCGCCGATGCAGCGGAAGCAGGGGTGCACGCCTTCTGTGAAAAACCGCTCTCCTTGACGCTGGCTGATGCAGATACAATGATAGAGGCATCGGATAAGGCAGGGACACATCTGATGGTAGGACAGGTACTACGTTTCTATCCTGTCCACGAACTCGGTAGAGAGATGGTGGATGCCGGTGACATCGGAAACATCACTTATATTGAAACCGATTATTCTGGACCCTATAATGCCCCGCGCACACGTCCCGAAAGTTGGTATGGCACTGTAGGTGGACTGTTGGAAAACGGTATCCACAAATCCGATTTGATTAACTGGTTCGGTGGTACCGCACTTACTGTGGCTGCTGAGGTAGGTAGCTTCTCTGGACACGACGACTGGGAAGATTACACCATCTCGCTCATCCGTTACGATTCTGGTGCCGTGGGTATTTTGCGGTGGGGTGGTTTCCTCGGCGCACGGGGGACCAACGAAACGATTATTGACGGCACGAAAGGTTCACTCCGTTTAGACATGGCAGCCGATCTCGCCTATTACAAAAAACTCGGCGGCGACTGGGAAGAAATCGTTCCGAATCGCGACGGACCGAAAAGAGTTGTCGGTGAACTAACGTATTTTGTTGATTGTATCCGAGACGATAAAACGCCTATGATTGACGGTAGGGGTGGAAAACACGCCGTGGAAATCGTTTTGGCAACCTACCAATCGGCGAAAGAAAAAACCAAGGTCGTCCTACCGATGGGATAACAGTTATCGGTTAAGTGTTTTGTATCACAAACTTTTAGTTTATGGCGTGCGAAGTGAACCTTAGAAATACCGCAAACTAAAAGTTTGCGGTACAATTTCCCTTCATTGAACTCACCTTCTTTAATCGATAACCGACAACCGACAACTGACAACTATTAACACATGCTCTTCCTTGCTCTTAACATCATCCTCCTCTCCGGCTTTGGGCTCTTCCTCAAACACGCCAAAGATAACCAACAACGCTTAAACCCGATCGGTTTTATCAACTATCTCTGCGCTTTTTTCATCAGCATCTGGGTTTTGTCACAAGAACAGGACTTTGAGTTTTCAAAACTAACTTTCGCGTTAGGCATATCAAACGGTGTGACATATGCGCTCGGGTTCGAGTTATTCACGCTTGGGATCCGACTTAGTGGGATTGTTGTCACAGCAGCAATCGTCAGGTTATCAATTGTGATACCGATCTTAGTGTCGATGCTGTTCTGGAAAGAGATTCCGAATCTTTGGCAAACTATAGGACTCCTTTTGACCTTCGTGGCGATCCCGCTCCTCAGCCAACGAGAAAAAGAGCCGACTTATAGATTCACACCTGACAGACCTGAAGTGAGTCAAGGGTTAGGATTCGCCGTTGTTATGACGATTCTGATTATCACCGGCATCTCACGACTCACCATGAAAGCCTTTAACGAGATGTGTCCGATCGACGAGAAATCGCTCTATATGAGTCTGCTTTTTGGGGTCGCTACGGTTATTTACTTGGGGATATGCCTCTATCAGAGAACGTGGCCGAACTGGTGGGAGGTTGCCTACGGGACACTGATAGGCATCTGTAATGTCGGTGGAAGTTGGGCACTGCTTATCGCGCTGGACAAGGTGAGTGCATTGATTGCTTTTCCCATGTCAAGTTCCGGTGGTGTGCTGTTCACAATGTTCGTTGGTATGGTGTTCCTTCGCGAGCGACTGAGCCGTCCATCCCTTATCGGTGCGCTGTTTGCAATTATCGCATTGGTTTTTGTTAATTTGAGACCTTGATAATGTAGTCTTGAGGTATTCAACAAGATCCATAATTCACCATAAACGCCCGTATCCCACCTCAAATCAAATTTGACTTTAGAGGCAAAATGTGGTATCATTTATGAAAAATGGGGATTCTGGAGAAACATGCGGGAGAGCGTAGAACTTTTCATCCGGAGCGTCCACCTGATAGCGGCGATCATCTGGTTCGGAGGTGTCCTCTTTTCTACCTTCGTCGCGATGCCGATTTTAGAGCAAAACCTACCGCCACAAAATCTGTTAGCAATTCACAATCGTTTTCGGACTTGGATACGGCTGATGATCCACGTTTTGCTGACGACAGGCGCGATGGTGTTCTTCATCGTCGCATGGGACAACGGTTTCTTTACAGGAAATAGCAACGATGATTTCAAAGCCTATATGTTAATTTTTGTCGTGAAACTCGCGGCGTTTGGGGTGATGGCACTCTTTTGGGGGTTGTATAGTTCGTTTTATCGAAAGCATCTTGAAGTCGCTGCGCCTGATAGCGAAACACATCACAACCAGAGTCGCCATATCAACGTTTGGAGAGGCTTGATGCTGGCAGCAGGTTTAGTTGTCTTCGCACTCACACTGCTATTGTAGTCTTGTTCTGTTGGATACGCGTTGAATGAATATACATAAAAGGAACACACAATGAAAATTCTCATCTTCATCTCAATACTCTTTTGGACAATCGCGTCGCCGGGACTCAGCGAATTAACAGATGCTGACCTCGATAAGATTCGCTTGATCGTCAATGAGTCTGAGAAGCGTGTTAAAGCAGAACTCAAAGTAGAGGTTGCTAAATCCGAGAAAGACATAAAAGAGCATATCGATCTCAAAATAGACAGCGTCGAAAAACGATTGTCAACATATAATTGGGTAATTTATGTCCTAATGCCTCTTATTGTCGCTGCTATCGGTATACCCACTGCCATCATGGCATGGCGGACTGGAAAAGATCGCTCACTCGAAAGACAGGTTGAAATGCTCACACAGGAAATAGAAACGCTGAAGCAACAAAAGATTATAAGTTCTTGATATACGCTGCCGGTGAGATGTCCCTTGACACCTCAAAATTTTCGATTTGAAAACCCAATCAGAAACATGACAAACACTAAAGTTCAAGCAGTTTCATGGAATATCACTCGACTCTGTAATTTAAAGTGTACGCACTGCTATCTTCCCGCTGGATTTGTAGACACAAACGAGTTAGTGAACGGAAACTTTAACCTATCCGACATCCAACACTCACATGGACATTCAAGGGACGCCGAACTCAGTCAATCTCAATGTTTTCGCGTCATTGATGAAATCGCCGAAATCAATCCTCACATCCTTCTCATTCTTACTGGCGGTGAACCGTTGTTACGCCCGGATATCTTGGAGATATCGAAGTATGCCTCCGATACCGGGTTTCTTGTTGTCATGGGCACAAACGGTGTCTTGCTAAACGACGCAGTAGTCGAGAAGATGCAACAGCACGGTGTTACCGGTGCAGGTGTCAGTTTAGATTCCATGCAACCTACAAACCACGACAGATTTCGGGGTATGGAGGGGGCGTGGAAAGCGACCATGAACGGCGTTGAGGCACTCAAACGCGCACAACTCGACTTCCTCGTTCAAACCTCTGTGACACAGTGGAATTACGACGAAATACCGAAAATTGTGGAGTTTGCGTATCAACTCGGTGCGAAGGTGCTCAATCTTTACTTCCTCGTCCGAACCGGTAGAGGTAAAACGGTGATGGACATCACGCCTGAACAATATGAAAAGATGCTTGAGACCCTTTTCGAGTTGCAGGCGGCTTACGCTGGAAAGATGCTCATTGCAGCGAAGTGCGCACCACATTATAAGCGCGTTATCTACGAACAACAATCTGATTCCGCCTTCCTTCAAGGTTACCCCAGCGGCACATGTCCGTGCGGTATCTACTACTGCCGTATCACGCCTGAAGGTGAACTGACCCCTTGTCCCTATCTACCCGTTAGCGTCGGTAACCTCAAAGAGAAGAGTTTCGTCAAACTTTGGAACGAATCGAAGACTTTTCAGGATTTACGAAATCGGGATCTGCTGGAAGGTAAGTGCGGTGCATGTGAATTTAGGGAAGTATGCGGCGGTTGTAGGGCGCGTGCTTATGCGACCACTGGCAACTATCTCGCTGAAGATGCGTCGTGTGAGTATCAACCCGGACAAAGCAGCGAGGCTTCAAACCTCCCTAATAATACGCCTGTCCAAATTGAGAAAAAGGTTGCTTTTGCAACGGAAACCGATTATGATTTGCAGTGGACTCCGGCAGCAGAAGCGCGGTTGAAGCGTGTACCGTCATTTGCGCGTGGTATGGTGGTCAAAAGTGTCGAAAGATACGCACGCGAACACGGTCATCGCGAGGTTACCCCTGAGTTGATGAAGGCTGTCAAGAAACGATTTGATAAAACTGGCATTCCATCCTTTAGGCCGCGTCGTTAGTGTTCCGGCACAGCCGAGTGTGCCTATTACTTTAAGGAAAGTCCCATGCTGACAGCAGAACAGATCGCATTTTTTCAGGAACACGGATATCTCATCCTGAAGAATTTTATTAATTCGGAGATAATTAACGGATGGAGAGAACAGGTCTGGAAGCATTTTGGTTCCAGTTTTGAAACGCCGGAGACGTGGCCCAACGACTACGAGATTCCGGGCTTCAGTTTCTCGCCTGTATTTGGACACCTACCTGTGATACGAGAGATTGCCGATCAGCTTGGGGGCGGGCAATTTTTTACGGGTAGCGGTGGATCACCAATTATCAAATGGCCGAATCCTGAAGAAGAGTGGAAAATGCCCGCGGATGGACACATTGATGCGTACGGCGGTGCTTGGAGTCCCTTTATGATGGGAGCAACAACCTATCTCTACGACGCTGAACCTAAGGGTGGTGCTTTCGTCTTTTGGCCCGGCAGTCACCGTACAACGCACAAGTATTTCCTCCAATATCCAGAGCAGATTGACGGTAGTTTCTACGACATCAAAGATTGGGGATGGCATGTGCTTTCGGATTTATCGCCGGAGGGACCCCGTGAGTTTATCGGTGCTGCGGGTGATGTTGTGTTGTGGCACGCGTTTCTCTGTCACACCGGTTCATCGAATATCAGAGATGTTCCGCGTTTTGGTCTCTTTGCACGCTACGCCCACGAACAAAAGGAAAAGATTAAATACGAAATTCCAGAAGACCTTTGGAAATATTGGGCAATTTAAGTAATGGTTGTCAGTTATCAGCCATCAACTCTTTACTGATAGAGGAAACCGAGATGCTTACAACAGAGCAGATCGCATTTTTTCAGGAACACGGATATCTTATCCTCGAAAATTTTATTGATTCGGAGATAATTGACGGATGGAGAGAACAGGTCTGGAAGCATTTTAATTCCAGTTTAGAGACCCCGGAGACATGGCCCGACGACTATGTGGTGCAAAACTTCAGTTTTTCGCCGTTGTTTGGGCAGCTGCCTGCGATGCAAGAAATTACGAAGCAGCTCGGTGATGGGCAATTTACAGGTGGCGGCGGTTCACCGCTCGTCAAATGGTCGAATCCTGAAGAAGAATGGGCAATGCCAAGTAGCGGCCACATTGATGCCTACGGTCCGGGGGGTTGGAGTCCTTTTATGCTGGGGGCGACAACTTATCTCTATGATGTTGAACCCGGTGGTGGTGCTTTCGTCTTTTGGCCCGGAAGTCACCGGTCAACGCACAAGTACTTTCTCCAATATCCAGAGCAAATTGATGGCAGTTTCTACGATATCAAGGATTGGGGATGGCATGTGCTTTCGGATTTATCGCCAGAGGGACCCCGCGAGTTTATTGGTGCTGCGGGTGATGTTGTGTTGTGGCACGCGTTTCTCTGCCATACTGGGTCAGCAAATGTGAGAGATGTTCCACGTTTTGGGGTCTTTGCCCGTTACTCGCATAAAAAGAAAGAAGATATTAAATACGAAATCCCAGAAAACCTTTGGAAATATTGGGCAATTTGAGGAATGGCTGTCAGCCATCAGCGGTCAGCCGTCAGTTTTTACCATCGCTGGCGAGGTTTCCTAACCTCGCAATGTTAATGTCCAATTACTTCTAAGATCTACCATAAAAAAGGAGAGAAGATGCGCGAAAAAACAGATGCACAGGAGCGACTTACTGACGTAGAAGAACGTTTGGCACGTGTCGAGAACCTACTCGTTAGCATCAATGAGAAACTGGAGCAGGGATCTGCTGTTGGTGAAGTTGATACCGAGAAATCGGAAGCGTTTAAGGAGTGGGTGACGAATTACGTCTCAATGCGGTTGCAACAACTCGTTCCAGAAACATGCGACCATCCTGATGAAGCCGTGCTTCAAGATGGTCCCTATCTTGACAACACCACAGTGCCTTGTACAGAAGAAGTCGAACACCGAGTTAAACGGATACCAATACCCTTTGTCCGTGAGATGGTTGTCCAGCGCGTCGCCGAGAATGCACGGGAGTCGGGTGTTGAACGCGTAGATATTGAGTTCTTCGAGAAAGCGGCAACATTTTGACAATGTAAAGCCACAGAGGAGTTCCCTCTGCCCAATTTCGACTGGAAGGACTTCTTGAAGGCGCCAATATAGTAGTTCAGAGGAATGGCTATCAGCCGTCAGCGGTCAGCTAAGAGAGTTATGCCGCTGACGAGGTTTTGCGGTGTACTCGACCAAATGCAACGGGCATTCCGAAACTTACAACTTATAACCTATAACCCTCTTAACTGAAAACTGATAACTGACAACTAACAACCACTATGGACTGGGTTTTTAATACGTTCTCTGAATATCTTGAGAATGACTTCAAAAAGCGCATCGGGAAGGTGAATCCCACTGTCTCAGACCTTTGGCAAGCCTTTCAGGTGCTTTTCCCTGCTACGTCGGCGCAGCTGCTTGTGCAGGAGCCGGTGGGCAATACAGTGCGGTTTAAAGCACTCGCGTTCTACCATGCCGACGAAATGGGTCCGTTGATTGAAGCTCCGTTGGAATATCTCAAAAATAACTTTGGGGGCGGCAAATTCAAAATCAACTTCTATCACGGTATGCAGTTCATTGCGACCATTAACTTTAAACCAGAGGGTCCTGAAATCTGGCGTGAGTTACCAGAGTTGGAAGGAAATCCTGTTTCCGACGAATAACTCTGGCGAAACGCCGACTACACGTACAGTTAGAAACCGATAAACAGAATTAACAACCAATGTTACGTCCACTATGACGTACATTGCAAGGACATTGGAAGAAACCATGAGCCAGCAACAGGAATTTGGGGACTGCCCATCTTGCGGAAATGCGAATCTTCGACGGTTAGATGGAAATTCGTGGTTCTGCTTGGATTGTGACTGGGATAACCTTCAGGTTATTCCGACGAATGGAAATCATGACGAACTCCTTGCTTCTCTCCGCAACGGCGACCTCCACTCGCGGCGAATCGCCGCACAAGCACTGATTAATATCGGCGATGCAGATCGACATCTCGCTACGTCAACTGATGCAAACATCCTATTAGATGCTTTGGACGACGAAGATGCCGATGTGCGTTACTTCGTCGCGGTTGCACTCGGCAAACTGGAAGCGAGCCTCAGTCTTGGTAAACTGAAACAACTCGCCAGAGACGATGCCTCCGCACTTGTGCGGGAGGGTGCTAAAACAGCAGTTGAACAGATCGAATCACGGCATTCGCGTTAATGGTTCTCAGCTTTCAACTTGCAGTAAAATTGGTAGGCGAGGTTTCTAACTTCGCCGGAGCAGAGTGTCAAAATAACTCTAAAATCTACCATAAATGCAGCAAGATTGAGATTTTAAAATCATCTAATAAAAATACGGAGGGGCATCCAAGGAAGGACACACAAAACATGGAAAAAATCCGACTCGGTTATATCGGATGTGGATTCATGGCACAAAAAGTCCACATCCCAAATTTTTCAAGTATCCCAGACTGTGAACTCATTGGACTCGCGGAAGTGCGGTCTGAACTCGGACAAAAAGTCCAAAGTCGTTTCGGCATCCCCCAACTTTACCGTGACCACCACGAACTTGCCCAAAACGCCGATATTGAAGCAGTGGCGGTATCTGCTGCCTTTGCCTTACAAGGTGAAATCGCAAAAGATCTCCTTTTGGCAGGTAAGCACGTCTTCATGGAAAAGCCGATGGCTGTCTCGGTTGAACAAGCCGAGGCTATTGTAGCGGCATCGCAACAGTCCGGCAAAAAACTGATGGTCGGCTACATGAAACGCTACGATGCCGGTAACGAGATCGCTAAAGCGAAAATCGCGCAATTCCGAGAAACGGGTGAACTGGGTCGCTTGACGTACGCCAGAAATCACGGCTTCGGCGGAGATTGGGTCTGTAATCTTGATACCCCTATGGACGAGACCACAGACACAAAGCCGGAAGCACCCGTCAAAACGCCAGAATGGATACCTGAGCAGTACAAACGTTCCTACATCGGATACCTCCAACAATATACACACAATATTAATCTAATGCGTTGGCTTCTCGATGCCGGGGATAATGTCACTGTTAAAGCCGTCGATTTGGACGAAAACGGATATTCTGGGATCGTTATCTTCGATATGGACGGTATACGTGTGACGTTGGAAACTGGGCATGTCTCGCACTACCGTTGGGATGAGCACAGCCAAATTTACTTTGAAAACGGGTGGGTTCACACTTGGGCACCACCGTTGCTCCTGAAGAATACCCCCGCTGAGGTCGAGATCTATCGTGCTGGGGATGAACAGGAGATCACTCGCGCGATTCCGACACCGAGTTGGACATGGGCATATCACAGGGAAGCCGAATACTTTATCGCGAACGTCCGCAACGACGAACCGTTCCGCTCCTCAGCCGAAGATACGCTCACGGATGTCAGACTTTTTGAAGACATCTATCGGATCTTTACTGGGCAGTAAAACGGCTATCAGCCGTCAGCTATCAGCTGTCAGAAAGAGACTTTTGATACTTCAAGATTTCCGCTGGACGAAGTTTTGGGGCGTATTCGACCAAATGCAACGTACATTCCGAAACTTATAACTTACAACTTATAACTTATAACCTAAAACTATTTCCTCAGCAAAATCTCAGTATCGTTAATGTCTATCGCGAGTTCGTAGTTTGCATGTAAATACGCCGCAATTAACGGATGCCGTTCCTCAACAGGAATATCATCAACAGCATCAAACCACCCGCCCGTTTTGAAGATCACTAAACGCGTTTTGTCCGCTTCAAGTGCCGAGATAACCTCCCGCTGCATCGCAGGCGTCGAGGCGTACGACACTTGATGGAATCTCGTGACACCCGGTCGATCCGCGAAGAAGTAGTAAGCACCCTGACTCGTAAAATCGAAAATCTTTTCGTCCGCCGCCGTGTTTTCTTGGATATAAGCGACCACCTTTTGAACCTGTTCAGCCTGATCATCCGGGATGTCAACGCGTCCAGCACGCGCTAATTCTTCTGGCACGACGCGTTGTTTAAACGGATTCTGACGCAGCCGCTGCCACTTCTCACCAAAACCTGCCAACGGCTGATGCGCTTCCCCAACATACCAACAGAATATCACAGTCGGAATTAAAACCCATGCCGCTTTCAAAGCAGAGTGCCAACGCACCTTGCCCGTTATGGACGATACGAAAGCATCGCATATACGGAAAATCCCTCTATCCAACAGGAACAGGCAGAGCAACCATAAGAAGGTCGCACCATAAATCAGATGTCCACTATCTGAGCGTCCCAATGCAGTCCGGAAAAAGGCGATACCCCCGAGCAATAGAAGTAAAAGTTTCATCGGACCGGATTCAAAGTGCGTACCACATAAGCGTCGATAGGTTAAATACGCCGCAATCGTCAGAAAGACAGCGATTGGTAGATACCACCAAAACCCTTCACTAAAGACGAAAGCACGCCATCCATCCGTCGATAACAGCGCAAACATCTCTGAGAGAGAGGGAAAAGCGAGTCCCCAAGTTTCGAGTTGATAATAACACTGGATATAGGTATTCCAGATGACATCGTCCAAGGCACCGTGCGAGAGAAAATAGATACTGATGGGTAGAAAACCCAACAGCGCGCCGCAACTATAACTGATTAAGGGTAAAATGCGTTTGGGTGTTGATATTTCTTTTTGCAGGAAAGCGTAGATGAGTAAAAACAGTCCAATAGCCGCTAACGTATACAGCCCGATTTCAGTGCTGTACCAGAATGCCAAACTCCCGAAAAGTCCGGCGAGGAGCAGTTTCCAAGGAAATGTGCTGCCCATCGGTGTATTTTGAGAGTGTGTAAGAAAACTCGCAACAAAAACAAAACTGATTAAACCGAGGCTATGCCGTGGGGATACCCAGAACTCCGTTCCAGAAGCGATAAGCACACAGAAAAAGGCAGTAAAAAATCCGCCGCGGAATACTTGTAAACCGAGCAGATAGAGTGCGACATAGCCGAGTGGAGCCAATAAGGTTTCCAGTGAACGCAAACCAAACAGCGTCGGCTCAAAAAGTTTACCGCTAATCCATGCCAAGTAGGCGTTTTGGAAAACGCCGTGTTGGATGTAGATATCCCGAAACGGCACGGCACCGCGTAGCATCTCACTGAGCGGTGCGAGGCGTTCTCCCTCGTGGAACAGATCTATGTCACCGTGAATATCCCCCGAATACGTCAGAAGATAGACGAAAACCGGAAGGACAACGTATGTAAACGCAACCCACCAAACCTTTGCGAGTCTATAGCCACCAGAACGGACTTTTCTATCTTCTTCGCTGGGTAGGTTTCTAACGGCTTCTGTGTTACCATCAGCAGACACATCCGAATTCCACAACGTCGGGAAGTAGCCTCTGGACAGCAGCACCAATTTGAACAAAATAGATAAACCGATCGGTAGGAGCAAGCCTATAAACGTCCGCTGCCCGGTGTAGTAAACCTGCAGCCAACAGAGCCACAACGGAATTGACGCCAACGCATTCGCTTTCAGCACACGTTGGATCGGTTGTGCAGTGCGTTTAGCGCACCAGTGCGAATAGACACACCAGCCGAACCAATACAGCCCAATTACTGCGGGAACACCGAGCAGTGCCAAGAGATAGTAAAAGAATTCCTGTTGTTTCGGATAGTCGTTAACACTGAGCCATCCGACGACACCGGAATCTGAGTGGTATTCAAAAACAAGGATTTTTGCGAGGGTTATTCCGATTGCAATCGCGAGAGAGGTCGCAGAGAAAGTGATGAGTCCAACGTAGGAGCGGAGGGCAGAGGCTTTAAGAACACGCATATCCGGCATGAACTGCTGACTTTTGTAGAGCAAATTTTGGCTTGTGAATTGCACCAAAAAGTCTCGCAAGCGTTGCATGGTTCCCGCCTCTTGTTAGAGAAGGCTTTTGCTATTCAGTTCCTGAAATAGGCACGTCGATAAAATTTCTGGCAGCTTCATCCCACGCGAAAGCCTTCATTGCGCGTATCTCAGCGTCATAAACGGAGATAACCAGATACGTAGCATCCGGATAGGTAGGTTCGTCCCATGCCATCGCATCTGATTTATCTTTTTCGGAAAAGTAAGCGTCGTGGTTCGGGTGTGAGTGGTAGAAAACCTTAATCTGCCGATGCTGTGTCTCTGTCTCTTTATGAATGGCAATTAAATCATCAGGATGGATAACATACGCCGTGCGTGCGTCACGTGGATATAAGTCAGGGTCTTCCCGATGGAGTGCGTTCTGTATATTCCGGCATCTCCGGACGAACTCCTGCGTGTCATCACTGAGAATAGCACCACAACATTCATCAGGAAACTCCGACTTTGCATGGGCATAAATCTCGCTAAGGGTTTCGGGTTGCAGCGTTATCATGGGGTGGCAATTGGCAATTAGCAGTTAGCAACTGGCGATTAGCAATCGGCAATCAGAAAGAAAATATCAATAATCCTTCTGACAGCCGGTAGCCATTAAGACACGCTTTTTCCGCCAGCGATTGCAGGAATAATGGAGATCTCAGCACCATCCGCGACAGCGGTGGCTTTCCCGTCAAGGAAACGGATATCTTCATCGTCAAGATAGATATTTACAAACCGACGGATATTTCCGCCATCATCACAGAGACGTTCTTTCATCCCTGGATAGCTTGCCTCAAGATTGTCAATAATGCCTTCAATATTGGCACCTTCAGCCTCGACCTCTGCCAAGTTTTGTGTTAAGCGTCTCAGCGGGGTTGGAATACGGACTGTTACAGACATGGAATAAATTTTCTCCTTTTTTATTTGGACTTACGCAGAAAGCAGCAATTTGGGTATTTTTAACCCCCTAAATCCCCCTTATCAGGGGGACTTTAAGAAGAAATGCGTAAGTCCTATTTATATTAAGCGTATTGATACGAATATTAAGATCCGCCTTATTAAATCGAATAATGCAATCCACACTCTTTGTCGTTTTCTGTTGTAGGCGCGGCGTTCTGCCAACGCCACCGTCCGGCGCGTTTGGGTTCCCCTGGTTTTATGGGTGTTGTGCAAACGATACAACCCAGCGATTCATAATAGTGTCCATCTGCATCGGCTTCAAGCAACGGATTCACCGGAATATTGTTGTCGCGAACAAACTGCCATACCGCATCAGTCGTCCATTGGGAAAGCGGATTAACCTTCAGAACAGGATGCGTCGTTGATGATATAATTTCTGCTTTTCGGAGTTGTTGTCTTGCGTCAGACTGGTCGCGGCGTAAACCTGTTATCCAGACATCCAGTGTTTCAAGAACCCGTTGCATCGGGCGGACCTTTCGGATGTTACAACAGTATTCCTGCTTCGCTTTGCTGTCAAAAAATAGATACTCGCCGTGTTCTGTGACCATCTGCTGAACGTCCTGCGGGTCGGGCTGAACCTGTTCAATTTGAATGCCGTAGCGCGACTCCACCTTTTCAAAGAAGGCGTAAGTCTCTGGGAAGAGTCGCAGTGTGTCAAGCGTGCAAACTCGGAATGGCAATTGGTTCTCAGCAGCCAAGTGAATCAGAACCATACCTGAAAGTTGTCCGCTTGTGACGATTGCAGCACGGTTCTTGAACCGTTTAAAGAGAGAGAAAAGAATTTCTTGGGGGGTCTCCGTCAAGACAATTTCTTGGCAGAGCGCGTTATCTACTGAAGGGTTCAATTTTTCGTTAATTGGCTTCGTGATCATTGCTAACTACTGCCTTTACATAGGAAATCCGTGTGAGTAATACAGCGCGGACCCTAATTTTCCTTAGAGTTGGTAAGGTTTATGGAAGCATCTCCACAATGTCCGATTCGACTTCAAAATAACGACTCAAACTGAAATAACGTTCGCCAGTGTCCGGGAGAATCGTCACAACCGTTTTATCCGGTCCTTGTGCTTTAGCGACCTGCAACGCTGCGTAGACATTTGCGCCAGATGACATCCCGACCAACAACCCTTCGGCTGTCGAAATCGACTTCATTGTTTGGTAAGCTACCTCTTCAGGAACGGCGATAACTTCATCGATGACATCTACATTGAGGACTTCAGGGATCATACCGGCACCGAGTCCGTCAATCCGTGTGGGTCCAGGGGGACCTCCAGAAAGCACTGCTGAAACTTGCGGTTCCACAGCAACCACTTTCACATTCGGGCATTCCGTCTTCAGTACTTCTCCAACACCTGATAACGTGCCTCCCGTTCCGACGCCCGTAACGAAAAAATCGATGTCCGTACCGACCGCCTTAAGTATTTCAACAGCGGTGGTGCGGCGATGAATCTCCGGATTCGCAGGATTCGTGAACTGGTTTGGCATGTAGTGTCTCGAATTCTTCCTGACAATCTCTTCCGCTTCCCAGATAGCACTTGCCATGCCGCCGTGTTCGGGTGTCAGCACGATTCTCGCTCCGAACGCAGATAGCAGCTCATATTTTTCACGACTTACATTTTCGGGCATCGTCAAAACCACAGAATAGCCCTTTGCAATCCCGACGATCGAAAGCCCTAAACCCGTGTTGCCAGCCGTAGGTTCAACGATTGTATCCCCTTTTCTGAGAATGCCGCGCTCCTCAGCATCGACTATCATCGCATAACTAATCCGGTCCTTGATGCTACCGCCCGGGTTGTAAGCTTCTAACTTTGCGAAAATAGTTGCATCGTCCTCACCGGGTAAGGTATTCAGACGAATCGTTGGAGTATTTCCGATGAGGTCTGTTAAGTTTTTGGCGATTCTCATTTTTTGGCACACAATGCCTACCGCTACGACACATATAGTCGCTGGCTCAGCACGCTTAATTATAGCATATATACGTTCCAAAGTCAAATTCCACGGGATTAGTTGTCAGTTGTCAGTTATCAGTTGTCAGTTGTCAGTCACCGACCACTACCCCTAAACCGAATAAAATTCCAAAGCGTTCTCATAAAACAACCTATTTTTCTCAGCATCCGAGGCATCGCTAACAGCCCACAAAAGTGCCTCCACCCACTCCCGATAGGTAGAAGCAATGGTACAGACCGGCCAATCACTCCCAAACATCACCCGTTCATAACCGAATGTCTCTACGAGATGCTGGATATATGGCTTAAGCTCCTCAGGCGTCCAGTTTTCGCTTGCGGTTGTCACAATCCCCGATATCTTACAGTGGACGTTCTCAAAAGCGGCGAGTTCTCGGATATGGGTTGCCCACGGTTCAAATTGCCCACCTTTTACATCCGGTCCGCCACAGTGATTGAGTGCATGTCGTACATTCGGTGTCGCCTTCACCAACGTAATTGCCGCGGGCAGCTGCGCATGATTCGCACAGAGTTCAAAAGAGAGGTCGTACTTCGCCAGTAACTTCACACCCTTAATCAGTTCAGGCATCGCATAGAACTGCGGATCAGGATGATGCCACGCCATGCGACGGACACCGACAACAAGCGGGAATTCAGCAAGTTGTGTAAGGATAGCCTCGGCGTTCGGCTTCTCAAGCGGTGCTGCCGCTGCGATTGCCCCTATCATGCCGTCTGTCTCGGCGATCTCTGTTAGCCACTCGACCTCCTTGACGACATCCGCTTCAGCGGGATCTCCTTCAACATGGACGGATTTAACGACGTTCAGGTCCCCAATCGCCTCGCGATAGTCCTGTGGCGTATACCGTTTCCCTAACAGATCAAACCCTTCCAACCACGGATATTCTAAGTTTTCAGTGTCCCAGAGGTGTTGGTGTGTATCAATGATTTTGAGCATCTCTTCTCCTCATCGCCTACCCGTTTCAGTAAGTAAATCGCTTGAAGTATACCACACCGCGAAAATAGAGTCAAACTTTGTCTGAATGCACGTCGCATTTGGGTGTGTACACCGCAAATCGCGGATTTGCACGGATTCGGCGGAGGAACGCGGATTTTAAGAGGGTTGTATGTTGTGTGTTATGAGTTGTCTGAATCACGGATTTTCACGGATTTTACCGATGACGCTGATTTTAAGAGGATTGTAGGTTATCTGAACCATGATTTATGAGATTACAAGGGACGGGCAATGAATTGCCCTACTACAAACAAAAAAATCATCTCTATAAAATGGAAACGGATAAGCATAGATTAAAACCAGTAAATAATGATATAATCCCCACTATGAAAAACTTAGGCGTCAAAATGATCCGTGAGGACATGGAAAATATCCCACAATTCCCCGTTCCAGAGGGGTTTGCGATTCGGAATTACCGTCGGGACGAGGGATATATCTGGACGCGGATCCAGAAAGCAGCGGAACCGTACATTGATATTGACGACGGGCTTTTCATGCGCGAATTCAAACGCGATCTCTTGGCAATGGAGGATCGGAGTTTCTACCTAACTACGGAAGAAGGCAAAGAGATCGGCACAATCACGGCATGGTGGCAAGACGACGGGTGGGGACAGATTCACTGGGTCGCCGTCCACCCAGATTATCAAGGACGTGGACTCTCCAAGCCGATGATGTCTGTAGCGATGTCGCGCCTGAAACAATCCCACGAACGCTGTTTTCTCGGCACATCAACAGGACGCATTCCTGCAATCAAACTCTATCTCGATTTCGGATTTATTCCAGACCGGACGCATGAAAATAGCCGAGAGGCTTGGGTGGAAGTCGCATCCGTTCTGGAACACTCTACCTTGGAGGCGTTTAAACCATGAGTATGACGGAAACTGCATCTTTCAGCAAACAGCAAATAGACGATTTCCATGAGGACGGTTATCTAATCGTGCGCAATGTTTTGTCCGCTAAGGAAGCGGATGAACTCCGTCGCGTCGTGCAAGCAGAAGTGAAACGCGATGCCTACCCGTCCTCGCTTAAATATCCTGAACCCGCAAAATACACGGTGAGCGGCAATCGGCTCGCTGAACCCAGACTTACTGGGATTGCCGAACACCCAACAGTTATTGGTGCCGTAGAAGCCGCGCTCGGTCAACCGGCGCATCTCACTGCCTATGTGGCGTATCTGCGGACACCCGGCGATAAAGGTGGCAGAGCACATTGCGACTATAAACGCTGGCGACCCGTCGGTTCGTCAATGAACTGGGTATTTGCTATCATCCCTCTGACCGATTTCGATACATCGTACGGTCCCTTTCTCGTATCCCCTAAATCTCACAAACTGACGCAGGTCATCGACTCGGACGCACACATCTTGGACGTCACACGTCCCGATCCTGAGTTGCTACCACCCTTCATCGATCCAGAACTCAAGGCGGGTGATTTACTTGTCGTGAATGAGCACGTTTGGCACGAAGCCCCTCCTGGTACTACAAGTGAAGATCGGTGCGGGATTTTCAACAAGTATTGCGCAGTAGATGCGCCGCCTGCAGCGGGATATTATCCTTACAATCCAGCGGCGTTCGATGCGTTAAGTGATGCAGGCAAACGCCTCATTCCGACCTGTTTTGACAAACCGATTACAACGACGCGCCTGCTTATCGAAGATGCGTCAAGTCAGGAACCGAAATTCTTACTGCGTCGCGATGCGGAAACGGATTGTTGGGAACTGCCGGGTGGCGAAGGTTGGGAAGAAGAGAAGGGCGTCGGTTGGGATGTCGGGGCACGCATCGGCTCACTACAAGAGATCACCCAAACACAACTCGGTTTAGAGGTGCCTTGGATGTCCTACATCGAAGATGTTGAAGAAGACGACGGCATCTGCCGTCTTTACGGCTTTTCTGATGAAACTTTGGATATTGACGGACTCGCCAATGACGGTTGTGAGTGGTTCACGAAATCCGAATTTAAACAACGCCTCGGTGAGAGTGACGCGATTTACGGTGCTATTGATACATGGCAGCGTGCCGATATTATCCGAGGCAAAGGTAAGGCGTGTCGTCAGAGTCGCCAGCAGTTTGAATAGATTTTCTGGATCAAAAAAATTGGGTTCCCGCAAACTAAAAGTTTACGGTACGAAACTTCATGAGATTTGAAAATGTATGACGTGATAACAATCATCTGCCCGAAACACGGGGAAGTCCATTTTACTACAACACAGGATCTCGGTGCGGTTGCCACGCGCTACTGTCCGAAGTGTGAGGACGAAGCTCGCAACCAACATCAGCACACGGATGCCCCATATCCCTTGCAAGGGACATCACCGTCAGTAATCCCTGAATTGAATCGTGGGGACTGATGTTAGGGAGTTGCACTTGGTCAAGTGTAGGATTGTCTGAATCGTGGATTGTGCTGATAACACGGATTAGGATGGTTATTGTGTGGATGAGGGTTAGAGGTTCAGCCATTGACGCACCGCATCTTCAATTATTGATAATTGCTCAGGTTGGAGATTCCCTAATTTTCTCAAGAATTTTGCTTCTGAGACTGTGACCAGACTTTGTGCGTCGAAAACACCGGCATCCAGAAATCTCGTTTCTATAGGGATTTCAAATCTTGAACCACGTGCACTCGTTGTATGCGTCACAACGGTAACAAGTGCGCGATCTTGGACGCGGGCAGGTATGCTAATAACGAGGCAAGGTCTAACTTTGGCTACCATTCCGAGATCAACAAGCCAAACTTCACCTCGATTTTGTCTCGGCATCCTCTGCCTCCATTTTGTCATGCTCAACAAAAAGTGCATCAGCAATTTCCGTGAGTGCCTCATCTGTCAAAGGCGGAATATCCAGCATAGCTACCTGCTTTATGATTTCAGAGGCAAGCGCATGTTTTTCAATCTCAGGAAGTTGGTTGAATGCTTCTAATATGTTTTGTGAAGTTGCGTGCATCTGGGACCTCCATGTGGTAAATGGATAAAGTTTAGGCAAATTATAACACGATACCGTGGCGAAATTCAAGTCTTTCTTCAGCATCGGCAATCAGTTGTCCGAATCGCAGATTATCGCTGATTGGGCGGATTATCGCAGATTCTATAGTTATCAGTTGTCAGTTAAGAGGATTAGGGGTTGTGGGTTGTGTTTTATAGTTGTCCGAATCAGGATTCACAGGATTTTCAGGATTTACGGGATTAGTCGTGATTGTCTGAATCGCAGATTATCGCTGATTGGGCGGATAGACGCGGATTTTGGAGGCTTTTGTGCGGATAAAGGTTTCGGTCAGTCTTTTTGTTGTGTTGATGGGTATCCTTTGTCTTTCTGCGGAGGCTTATATAGAAGGTCCTTGGCTATGGATGATTGCCGATGGTGCTGATATAGATAACGATCAGCTGGGTGCCGCAAGCAACGGAAAGATCACCGAAAACCTTGTCGCTCAATATGGCGTAAACGAAGGGGATCCCGTAGGAGCGTTGCGATGGACACGCGGACGGATTCTCCCAGAGGTAGATTGCCTATTCTGGCGTTGGGTCTGCTACTCGGATAACGTCAACAAAACTATCAATAGGATAGGGTTGAGCAACGATCGCGGATTGAATTATCACACGGCGTACGCCTTGATTAACATCGTCTCCACGCGAGAACGAAGAAACGTGGCGATGGGAGTGGGCAGCGATGACGCCGTCAAAGTCTGGCTCAACGGTAAAGTGGTTCACGTAAATGATGTGAACAGAGCCACAACTGGCGTTCAAGACCTGTTCCGCGTGAATCTGAAAGCTGGTGACAATCTCCTGTTGGTTAAGGTGAGCGATAATCTATTGAATTGGGGGATGTTCTTTGACATCTACCTTGAAAAGGGTGAGTTTCGCACCGCGCTTCCTATTGCGACTTCAAATATTTCTCTCGTTACATACCTATTTGAAAAATACAGTGCCACGCTCGAAGATCCAGAGATCCGAGGTGTGCTTCCGACGGTCCTGTCGCATCTTCAGAAACCGGAGATACAGGCACTTTTGACCCCTGCCACAATAAATACCGTCGCTGACAATCCAGACATCCTCGCCCAGTTCGGTTTGCCTGATGAAGATATAACACTTATTAAAGGAAACGCTGGCGTTAGAACGATGCTCCGCGATCCAGACTTTCAGGCACTGCTGCAAAACCCCAATGCCTTATTAGAATTTGCGGCACGCGTCCCTGGAGACAAACCGACTCTACCTCTGGAACAACTTCCTTTACCCGCAGATGTTGATGGCAATGGAGTCGTAAATATCCTCGACCTCGTACGCATAGCGACGCATTTCGGGCGAACGGGACCTGATCCTGCTGACGTTAACGGCGACGGCATCGTTAACATTCGTGATATTGTCTTGGCGGCGGCAGCGATGCGTGTTGATGCAGCTGCGCCTTCTGTCCATGCCGTTATCGGGACGCAGCACAGCGATTTTCCTCTACAGCCTGCGGACATCCAACTTTGGCTAACACACGCCCAACAACTCGATTTGAACGATGCCACATTACGAAGAGGCACCCTCGTGCTCAGGCATCTCATGAAACTACTCACCCCAAAAAGCACAGACCTCTTACCCAACTACCCTAATCCATTCAATCCAGAGACATGGATACCCTATCAATTGTCAGAACCCGCCGAAGTCAGTATATCCATCTATTCCATTGACGGCACGTTGGTCCGAATCTTGGCATTAGGACAGTTGCCTGCAGGCACATATCAGGACAAAAGCCGTGCAGCGTATTGGGACGGCACCAACAACTTCGGTGAACCCGTTGCAAGTGGCATCTATTTCTATATGCTCACAGCTGGAGACTTCACCGCTACCCGGAAGATGCTGATACGGAAGTGAACTTTTGGGGGTTTTATAGTTGTCAGTTATCAGTTGTCAGTTGTCAGTTAAGAGGGCTGTGGGTTGTGTGAAGGACGTTCCTGCACCACAGGGATCACGTAACTTCTAATCATAAAATCCCTAAAATCCTATAAATCCTGGTTCAGACAAACAACTACCATAAAAAACCTTAAAATCCGCGAAAATCCGCTAAATCCGCGATTCAGACGATACACAACCCTCTTAACTTATAACTTATAACTTATAACCCATAACCAACAACCAATATATTAACCAATTTCCAATATATTGCTTTTTTTGATTATTTTTTAATATATTTGACTTTTTTCGTTATATAGTTTATAATTAAGACGTATAAGGTAAAGTTCATCTTTTAAAGTCAACCGAAAAGGAGTTTTCAACATGCGGAGTGGTTCAAAAGGCACCATTTTGACTGCCTGCGAGATGTCCTTCAAAGGCATAAGCAACTCGGAAATCGCAAAACACTTCAAAGTCAGCGATTCCACCGTGTCGCGTTGGCGGAAACTCCAAGTCTGGATAGACTTTGAAAACGAACTCGTTGATGCCTATAAAGCAGCGGCACTGAAGAAACAATCCAACGATAGTGAGGGTGAAGACCCCAGCACAAGGTTAGGTTAAAAAAAGATGTAGCGACGGAATTAGTCGACATCTCCCATCGCTACACTTGGTCAGTTCCGCGCATTACGCGCATGGCCCCCTGACCGCCAGCATTTTAGTTTGAATTTAGGAGGTTAATGTCATCCTAAAAAGACAGGGTGAGTTTTTGACGTCATCCCAGGACGTGCTTTGAAAAGATCAAAAACCGATGTGAAATTGCCTTGTTGTAGCACAATCTTTTAGATTGTGCATTTGTGAAGTACGTTAACCCCCTAAATCCCCCTTATCAGGGGGACTTTCATTTTAACCCTCCTCAAATCCTCTTACCCTGAAAATCCAAAAAATCCTGGTTCAGACAACCCACAACCCTCTTAACTGACCGCTGACAGCCGACAGCTGACGGCTAAGTAAAAAAAAGACGACGGACTGGGAAATCCGCCGCCTTTTTCGGTTAGGTTAGTTTGATAGTTATTCATTCATCCCTGAACAACCAACTTGTTACTTATGTAACGTCTTTAAATCGCCCCATGTCGTCGTCGCTTTACCAGCGGCGTTGACGTTACCCCGCAGATGGGTGGTGCGCAAGGTTGTGCGCTTACCATCTAAGGAGACATCTTCGATCTGGTAGTAGTAGACAACGTTGGGTTTCGCAGATCTATCTGTCCACTCGTAGGTATGCTTTTCAGAGGTCGTTCCGTGACCTGGAATGATACCTTTGAGGTTGATAACCGTGAACTGACCGGTCTTCGTCTCAGAACGCAGGATGTTGAATCCAGCGTTATCTAACTCAGATTCGGTCGTCCAACGGATTACAACAGCACCCGTTGCTTTGTCGCGTGCTGGACGGAAGCTTGAGAGTGATACCGGCAGGGGACCCCCACCACGGAAGCCGGGCGTACCGAAGTCGTCTACGGAACCGTAGTAGGTATGCGAGATCGCATACGCAAGGAGCGTATCCGACGCACCGATCCAACCTGCTGCAGTCGTGCCGTCAAGCGCAACACCATCTTCGTAGACACGAATCAGAGAAGCGCGACGGTTCTCCTCAGAACTCGTTGGCAGCTCCCATGCCGGATCGTCCGCTGTGCGGCGGTTGCCGTCAAGGTTACCGGCTTCATCAACGACTTTATCATCCTTATCGGTAAGCTTCAGGTAGAAGCCTGTGCTACTGATGATCTGGTCGCCGAGAGAGTTCATCTCCAATGCCTCACGATGCGCTTTTGTCGTCCAGAGGTTGACAACGCGCGTCGCTGGGAAGTGATCCGAACCCGAATTCAGCCCCCTTGAGGACGCAATCAGGACCGTCTGGTTCGGTGGAATCGTCATAGCACCAAGTTTAATCGTGGCGTTCAGACGTGAGTCGACATCCTCGGTATTGGCGTTTTGGATCTCAAGTTCCCATTCATTGAGGTTCACTGCCTGTGTCATTGAGCTGTTGTAGAGTTCAACCCACTGCGGTAGACTTCGCCGACCGGCACCCGCATCAACCATAACCTCAGAGATCGTGATTTCAGCATCACTGAGATCGGCGACTTTCTCTTTCAGTCCATCGTTCGGATAACCCGGCGTTCCGCCGTTAGCATCTTCAGCTGAAGCCGTACGGTCATAGCCGATACCCGTCCAACCGACTTTCGCCCAATGGTGTTCACCGATACCCGAGTTCTTGCCAGCACGCTTGTAGACAAACGGTGCACGGAAATCTTCAGGTGGATCACCGTCAACAACGTCGCCATGACCTTTTGCCGTCGCTTGTAACGGGAAGACCTGCGTATTGATGGTTTCATCGTCGTCTTTTGTAAGGAAGAGTGTACCACCGGCATCAACGATTGCTTCGGGTTTGCCGTCCTTATCGTTGGCATTCCGCAGCACCAATAACGATTTACCGGTATCTGGCAACTTCAACCCCGCATCGATATAATAGAGTGAAGTGACACCGCGTTTGACTTGGTCATCAACCTTAATATTGATCTGAATACCCGCAGCCAAGTCGTTGCCCGAATTCGTCGGATCCGTGTTGGTAATCAACAGGATACCGTTCGCTGGGAGTTTCGTGTCATCGTTATCTGGGAAAGAGACCAACGTCGTTTCCACAGGAACCGTCTCATCCGTGGCAGATGCCGTGACAATCGCCAATTCCCATTTCTTGAGGTTGATTTCTCCGGTCGTTGTGTTCAGTAACTCAACCCAGTCATTCGAATCACCCGTGCCGTTTCCGATCTCGTTGATAAGCACGCTTTGGCTTAAGACGGTTGGATCCGAAGTGACACGTAAAAAGTGTTCAGCACCCGGCGTACCAATACGACGCCCCGCAAGGTTGATGCTCGGACGTACGGACGCTTTCCAACTCGCAAGCACACTGCCATCCGGCACGCCTTCAAGTTGCGTTTTACGATGCGCAGTCGCATCAGCACCCGCAGCGGCTGCTTTCTCTACCTTCGCGTAGTCGATATTTCGATACATCGAGATAATATCGATCGCGGGTTTACTTACGCCTTGTTCAACGGAGGCAACACTTCTGCCCGATTGGCCCGGCGTCTGCCAGAACCCAATTGGACCTAAGTTGGTGACTGTATCAATAACAGTGCCTGTGCTACTTTGAGCACCCTTCGGATCAAGGAACTCTAACACCCAACCGCTAAGATCAATAGCTTCATCAGTAGTGTTATAGAGCTCAATCCATTGGCTTTCTGTGACAGGATCCGCAGCAGCGTCGGTACCCCACATAATCTCAGAGATAACAACATCGCCTACTTGATCTGTCGAAGTTGTATGAGCAATCAGCAGAATCTTACCGCCGTTGAGAAAGAATTGCTCAAGGTCGGTATTCAGCGCATCACTGTCACCTATACCGCCAAAAACGTTAGTTGTTAAACCAGTGTCATCGGCTGTTCCGGATGGAACATGCTGTCCGATAACAGCATGCGATTGCGCAGCGAGTGATCCCCTAAGATTTGAGCTTCCAGGAGCTGTGCTGCCGGCAGGTCTAACGCGTGGCGTTGCGGGTGCAGCACGCATTACAGTTTCACTGCCCATCATAGTAGCAGCCATTATAACCATGCTCTCGCTGTTTATAGTGACGACGATATCGCCCATCTCTGTCGAGAGCAGCGGCTCAATGATCGCTGTCCATTGTCGCATCCCCGCTGCTGGCATTGCAACCGGTTTGATACTGCCGTGCAGCACACGTGCGTTGGATCCAGGATCAATATCAGACTCTGTAATCTCGACCATAGAATTGTCAACCGCGGGTGTTCCCATCGGATCATGAGGGATAGAGATCGTTACCATGAACCGACCGCCACCGTGATAGGTGTCAGGTTCTACTCTGACAGTCGCTGGCACCTTCGGAGGCTCTATCTCTGGTGCCGTTTGTAGTACACCGAGACGCAGTCTAATAGGACTTATATTGCTTTTCCCAGCAGTAGGCACAAATCCGAATTGGCCAGCACCTGTAACACTATTAGTACCTACCGTCACCAATAACTGTGTTACATCTGTGTTAGCATCGAATGCAACTGGCGCTATGAATTCCGTAGTGCTCGCAGGTGTGTTTGCGTCATTATCAGTATCGCCTGTGAACGTAGCAGTTAAGGCAACAGTAGTGTCAGCGCCATTTGCATCACCGTCTATGATTTCAACAGTAGGGACAGCAGTTAACGGCACATCAGATTTGATCATGAGAACAAAATCAATACCAGCAACTACCTGAGGGTTACCCATCTCATCAAGATAACTTTGATCGTCCATTAGGGCATCAATTGCAGGAGAAGCATCAGTGTTTCCAGCATGGGCATCTTTTAATGTGAGCGTAAGCACTGGATGTGCGTGTCCATCACCTGCTACTGTACCAGCATCGTGCGGACTGGTATTAGCAGTTACATCTTCGTCCTCTGCGGGATCATGCGCCCACACAGAACCCGTCGCAAAAACAAGCCCGAAGGCAATCAAAACAATTAAACTTGCTAAGGAAAATGTCAATTTATTTGACAACATTCGTTATTTTCCTCCAATTCATAAAATATGTAAGTAAAAGATAGAGTTAAGTCTCGCATCATGCGAAACTTCCATTCTATAACTAACAGAATGGATTCAGGGATTACGTAAAATCCATTCTCGTTTTGAAACTAACCTTATGCTCGGGCTTTCACCCCAGCAGTGTGTAAAGTACTCTTGCGTCACTTTTTTATATTCGCAACGCCTTTATTTTCAAAGACCATCCAGACGGGAGTTTTCTGTTAGCGCGACACAGCCGAATCGCTAACATTGAAGTGTTGTGCAATCTCCGCATTGTTTATGCCGGAAAATGACATTTGGCAAACTTGTCAGAATTGTGCTTTTCAAAACACGGCACATAGTGAAAATTTCTTCTGGTTGATTCCGAAAAATTGAACTTTACAACTTCTTATGTAGTAATTATACACTACAATACGAAAAAAATCAAGAAAAATTACAAAAAAAATCAAAATAAATCAATAATTATGGGAAATTTTACCTAAATCGATGAATTTTGTCAATATTTTTGTATTTTTTTTATATATTTTGCGTTTTTGATCAGGATTTTCTGTATTTTGCGAATTTGCAGGATTTTTGTCTGAATCAGGATTTGCACGGATTCGGCGGAGGAACGCGGATTGCTAATTCCCCATAACGTTTTTGTAAATTTCTTCGACTTCACTCGGAGAAGTTATAAACCATTTTTTTCCAGGTGCATCCGCTATGTGCCGCCCACGGAACTTCAGCACATTGTGTATTGTTTGCTCCAGATTTTTGAAATTATCTGTTTTAAGGATGAGCCTGACTTCCGCTGGTTCTGGCATCGCGTCACCAACTTGTGATTCAACGCTGTCAATCTTGCATGCCCAAAATTCCTTGCCTTCAGATTCCGCCAAACACCGATACGCTGGGTAATAGTAAAGGTAAATAGCACTTTTGCCGTTACCGAGCGTCCGAGCAGCGTCTGAATTAAAGGATCCGTTTGAAAATACACCAGGCTTTGAAAATATAGACCACTTCCCGCGAGTTGGATTGTTTGCGAGTCCTTGCTTCTTCAGAATGCTTAGGGCAACTGAGACAGGATGCATCTCATTCGCCGACAGACTTCCACCTCGCGAAGTGTGCGTTTCATCCACAGCCTGTTTTATCTCCTGTTTCCGGATATCCGTTTCTCCTGAGAAGATCTCTATGACGAGTTCTCTGGCTATCTTTTCGGTAAGAGGGACACCAGCGTATTTGTAGTTTTCATTCATCGTCTAACCCCTCATAGGTTCTATTCCGTTGCATCGTTGTGTAAACAAAATTGCTATACTCACAATTAAGCCAAAAATGTCAATGCACTCACATAATAAGTATTAAGACATATATTTTCAATTTATTAATATAAAAATCTATAGACCTAATACTTATATATTACATCAATTTTAGCATATAAATCAAATTAAATATGCAAAAAATGCTACAAGGGTGGTGGGTTATAGGTTTTGGGTTATAAGTTAAGAGGATTATAGCTTGTCTGAACCTGGATTAGCAGGATTGGATGGATTTTCGGGATTGTGTGCTAATGTTGGTTGGTGAAGGTATTCTGAGTAAGAGTATAATACAAGGAACGCCGCTTGGAAATACCGCAAACTAACAATTTACGGTACACGTTACTGAGTACCTTAATATATAAGGTAAGTTCGTAGGTTGGGTTGAAACGAAGTTGAACCCAACTCTTGCCAAGAAATCTCGATGCAAAACAAACACCAAAATCCGCACAATCTGCCAAATCCGCGATAATCCGTGATTCAGACAGGAACCAAAAACTCTTGAACAAGCCCCATACTTGTGATACAATGTGTCATGAGATTCTTGAAGATAACTGGCGTGAGACCCCTCACTAAAGAGGACACTTTTTTCTATTTAGTTTGAATGATGGATTCCGTAAAAGATATTATTCAACGCTGCCACCAACGGCATAAGAAGCCGCTCCGACAGCGAAAAACAGTTATAACGCCTGCGATCTATAAGGGCCTTGATTACCATTTCACGGTCTACTGTGCACATAGACACTCTGTGCGACTTCATGACTTAGAGCAGGCGGGTATCTCCTTTATGCCAACAGGACGTATCTCTAAGTCCATTCGTATTCCACAGTCTTTTGGAGGTAAACGGTTTTTGAGACCTCAACGGATGGAGGATTGGGACATCTCACAATGGCGTGCGTCGTGGGGGATTCAGGTCTATACGGGTATTCCCTCCCAACGCGATAGTGCTCAATGGCACGACCTCGATTTTAAATACGAAATGATTTGTGCAGCACCGGATGCCCTTCTTGCTTGTGTTGAAACCCTCGTCAACGCTGTTGGCAATCCACTGTTGACCCTCACACAGTCTGGCGGATTGCGCTTCTCTTGCAGAGTGCCACATTATCTCCACCCAAATACCGAAGAAGCAAGGTTTTATATCTACAAGGATGTCCCGTCCGCGGAAGATTCGTATCAGCGAGATGTATATCTCGAAATCCTCGGTGAGGAAGGATACAGTCCTTGGGATGCGCGCCATGAGACCCTGCTTGGAGATTTGCTAAATCCGCCTGTCATTACGAAAGAAGTTCTCTTTGCCGCCATTGATGCGCTCCGAGAGGAACTCCACGCACCTGAACCCTATGGAACAGTGCATCTGAAACCTATTCTCCAAGATTTGATAGTTTCGACCCCTTCCCTGGGTTCGCATAAATTAGATCTCGGAAAAGAGGCACTTTTGCAGCGCGGGTTCTCCTATCTGCGACAAACGGATAATTTCCATCACTGGTGCCAACAGGTAAACGAGGACGTAGACACAGATGTGTTGTTATGGGAACACGATGGCATTGTATGGGTACGTGCTTCTAAGTCTGCTGTTGCGTTACCGACAGAAGATACACCCATCACAGATGTCTGGGACGATACGGGTATCCTACCACCGATCCCCTCAACTGGGCTGCCTGTGTCCGAGAAGATACTTGCGGTCAGGGAAGAAAAACTCAGTTCATTAGCGATAAAACGTCCTTCTCCAGTGCTGCAAAAACCAGAAGGCACCAAGAAGATTTACGAGGCACTCGAAAAGAATGTTGATCAGATCCAGCGTGTTTTTGAATCGGGTAAGCGCATTACTGGACTTATTGCCGAGACTGAGGCAAGAAACAACTATGAAGTGGAATCACATCTCTTGAAGAGCGGCACAGTTGCCTTCAGCGCGGACTTCTCAACAGTAGAAGAAGCGATGGAGCAGTTCCAAAGACAAAATCTCCCATCGATCACACGCTGGCGGAAGGTCAGTTTTTTGTGGAATCAGGTCAAAGATACACCGGCTGATGAGCGGATGGCGACTCCTTTTGAACGTGGAAATGTCTGTGAGGACCCAGAGCGGTATTTAGCACTGACAGGGAAGGGTGTGAATGCGACTGAGGTCCTCTGTCCACAGTGTCCTGTTTGGACAGCGTGCCAAGAGCGGGGCTATTTGTCGCAACCCACCACGTTACAATGTGCCAAGACCCAAGTATTTGGATCTCACCAAAAGTTTTTGGATCCACAAGAATTCGCAGGGTCTGAAGAAATTCTTGAACCCATCGATGACACACAACGCCTTTGTATTGTCAGCACAGGGAGCGTGGACAGGTTATTTTTAGAATGTAGCATATCCAAGGACAGATTAGAAGAATGGCGTGTAAACTGGCAAGCGAGTGCGTTAGGGAACTTTGCACAAGCCTTATTGAATGCGTTGGAGATCGAAGACGAATCTGATAATCTTGTTGTCAAACGGATCCGTATGGTGATGCAAGCATTTCAACAGCATGAAGAAGCACTCGTCAGACAAATGTGTCAAGTCAATGTGAGATGTAAGGTCGTCAAGCGTGGCACTCTTGATGATGATCCCCAAGAGGAATTAGCACGTTGGACGATTGAATTTGATAACGTCATTTTTGCCTACATCCCTCTCAATAGTAATGCCGAGGACAGACTCGCAACGAAGGGACTACCAGTTTTCCGACTCGAATCTTTTGAGCCTGACGTAGACACAAGAATTCCGATGTCGATTGAACAAGCAATTCGATTCGGTATTTTGGATATGGAAACAGTCGAGAAGATTCAGGATTTCCCGAGCGTCTATCGGAATCCAGATTGGACGCTTTGGCATCAACTCAAGCGTTTCTTCGCGCATTATACCCGGGATGCAGATGCACCCATGATTTGGTATAACCAAGTTTTGAAATTCTGGGTGCCGCCAGCACTGCATCCGCGTGTTCAACGACTTCTATTTCTCTCAGCAACGCTGACTGAGGGAGACCTCCATAGAGCCTTCCCAGATGAAGAAATCAAAGTGATTCGCATTCCATCAACACCGTGGCTTGAGGGGAACCAAGTCTTTCAGATTCGGACAGGTGTTCACATGCGAATGACCCTGTTAGACTACGATAGCACATGGGACGTTGTTGGGCTGTCTAAAATGGGAGAACGCTTCTTTCTCGGTATCTGCGCGGAAATTGACAGAGATCCGAACGTGAAACACGCGATTATTACTCATAATCCGATTATCAAACAATTGGGAGAGGTTGCAGAAAAGGAGAATGTGTGTTTGTTGAGGAAGTTTAAGGACTTCCACAATCTGGAGTCCGCTTTTGAAGCGGCAGAAGTCGTTTGGATCGTCGGCACACCGCCCTGGGAACCGGGTGTCATGTGGAGGCGTGCCCAAATTGCGTTTGGCAACGATGAAGAACCACTTTCTTATGAGGTAGAATCAGAGTTCCACCATTATAAAGATGAACGGATTCAGAGAATTTACACACAAGCCGTTACAGACGAAATCACAGATACCGTCGGACGTGCAGGATTGAACCGCCGAAGCGGTAAAAAGGTTGTGTTAGTCAATAGCCTTGAAATCCCGGACATCACTGATAGACCTGAAACGCTGCTTTTTGATTGGGAAGATTTTGAGGTAGCCGGTAGTCTTGACAAACTCGCAGAGACAATAGCCGTCCGCGAACAATTTGAAGCCGAACGCGATAACCTAACTGCCGAGTCCAGCAGAGAAGAGGTAGAGCGAGTGCTCGGATGCTCCTCACGACAAGCAAACCGCATACTGAACAAACTCAGAGGCGGGAAAATCCAACGCGTAACTTTCCGAGAGCAAATTCTCACACTCCTTGCGGACGGGGAGAAAAAAAGGGCTGAAATAACAGCAGCGATTGACGGACACCCACAGGCAGTACACAAGGAACTCTTAGGTAATTAGTCTGAATCGTGCGCCTCACAAAACTCGGCGAGATTGAAAAAGTCCGATGGGGTGTGTATGCACTTTCAAAAAAATCTTAGGCAATCCCCAGACGCTTTTTCTGCTCGTCAAGCATCTTCTGTTGACGCTTAACGCGTTCCGGGACCAAACGCTCCCGCGGTGCCGTCGGCTTGAAATCCAAACGCTCTTTCCTCAATCCGTGCAGGACACCTAATTCCACTGGCGAGAAATCGTCCGGATTCTCACGGTTGAAATTCATCGGCTCCCTGAGACCAACGGGTGGATTCGTGATGAAACGGGCGCGACCCGACGGATTCTGCGAAGCGGCATGCAAAATAAACGGGTGTAGCAGCACAACATCTCCTGCCTCCCCTGTCATTTCTACGAAGTCCTCGCATTTGTCAATGAGTTGCCCGAAACCACCCGGTAACAATCCTTCGGGGTGTTCATACAACCGCTGTGCGACATGCTGAACCGAATCGCACGCCACAAACGTCCCGCCGCTCTGTGGATAAATATCCGACCAGACGACAATTGTCAGTAACCCCTGTTCCGGGCTATCCAGAAAGTGCCGGAAGAAATCGCCATCCTTATGCCAACCACCGACATCTGCAGAAGGCGGCTGCCAAGGTTGGTCAGCACCCAACCCAAAGTTAATAATAAAGCCGTCGCTCCATCCCGGCTTCCCGTCGCCCCACAAATTGACAATCCTGTCTTCACCGCCGAGCAGATCACAGATGGCATCCCACGCCCGTGGTGCAACATCCTCAATCAGCACCCGATTCATAGAAGGCAGGTGAACGCGAGGTTCTTCCCAGGTTGCCGGATCGTCTGGATCGTAGCCGAGCCGTTTAAAAGCGAATCCACGCCATTCTTCCGCAAACTCGCGTGGGAAGCAGTTTTTCAGGACAACATGTCCCTTCTTAATGAAGTGATTAACATCCGATTCAGTCAGTGTTCTATAAGTCTTAGCCATTTGCAGATTCCTTTTATTTTATACTCTCCAACAACGTCTCCGCAACCTTCGTCGCAAATTCATCATCATTGATGTGAGCGTCCATCTCAATAACCGTGACGTTATCCCCAATGTGTGCCTTCAGATTCTCAATCCACGCCGTCCGTGCTTCAGGTGAATCAAAAGGTTGCCCGGTTTGGTCAATCGCTGAGACCCCTTTCGTCGGTATGATGACCGTCGTAGGACCCTGCGCCTCACTAAGCTTACGCGCCATAATCCGTCCGAGTTCAGCCGTCTCTTCAGCCGTTGTCCGCATCAGTGTCACCGTCGGATTGTGCTGATAGAACAGCCGATCACTGAATTCGTCTGGCACCGTATCAGGTGGACCGAAGTTCACCATATCCAATGCCCCGGGCGCGACAACCTGCGGCAGCCCGGACTGTCCCGCAGCTTCCAAGCGATCAGGACCCGCGCTGAGAACACCGCCTACCAACTCGTCAGCAAGCTCCGTCGTTGTTACATCCAACACACCCGCGAGGAACCCACCTTTAACAAGGTCCTCCATCGCCTGTCCACCCGTGCCGGTTGCGTGAAAGACGAGCACTTCATAGCCAGCGGCTTCAAGAACTTCCCGCGCTTTTGTAACGCACGGCGTTGTTACACCAAACATCGTCGCTGCGATGAGCGGCTTATCTGCTGTCGCCGTTGGTGCCTCTGCGTCCACCATCCCGACGATTGCGCCAGCTGCGTTGGCAAGAATCTGTCGTGACAAGCGGTTGATGCCAGCAATGTCCACGACGGAGTACATCATACAAATATCTTTCGACTGTACATAAGGGCTGGTATCACCCGATGCTAAGGTTGATACCATAATCTTCGGGACACCCACTGGAACCGCCTGCATCGCCGTGGTCCCGATGGTTGTTCCCGCGGAGCCACCGAGTGAGATGATTCCGTCAATTTCGCCTGCTGCCTGTTTTTCAGCCACGAGCGTTGCAGCACCTTGTGCCATCACAGCGACGCTGTTTCCGCGGTCGCCTTCGTCCCGCAATGCCTGTAGAGATGACCCTCCAGCCTGTGCGACTTCATCCGCAGAAATGTCGGGCGTTAATTGGGGTTCTCCCAATATACCTGTATTGATAACGCAGGTTGAGACCCCTGATGCTTCTATCTGCGATTTGATGAACGTGAATTCCACGCCTTTCGTATCCATTGTTCCAACAATGCCAACCGTTTTCGCCATCTCCAAATTCCTCCGCTGTTTTATAGATTTAGGATTTATGCTACAAGTTATGTTATAAATATGTTGTTAGGGTTTGTCTTTCTTTTTTGCTGGGTGCGGTTTTCAACGGACCATAGATGTCAATTTAGGGAAAATGGATAACGCACCTGTCGCCCCTCTGGGGCTTTAAACTTCTCTAAAACCGTCTTTCTATACACCTATCGTCCCGCTGGGACTCAAGAAACACAAGCACACCTAAATCCATAGCCACAGAAATGCTATAAACATGACGCCCTTACAGGATTGGGTTCCTTAGGCATACGGCTTTCTATACACCTATCGTCCCGCTGGGACTCAAGAAACACAAGCACACCTAAATCCATAGCCACAGAAATGCTATAAACATGACGCCCTTACAGAATTGGGTTCCTTAGGCATACGGCTTTCTATACACCTATCGTCCCGCTGGGACTCAAGAAACATAAGCGCACCTAAATCCATAGCTCCAGAGGAGCGAAATGTCTATAGAAATACAGATGCCACTAACTCCATAGCCCCAGCGGGGCGGCATGTTTATAGAAATACAGATGCCACTAACTCCATAGCCCCAGCGGGGCGGCATGTTTATAGAAATACAAGCACTCCTAACTTCATTTATTATAAGATGTGTGTTAAGACGTGTCAAGTTTTTAAAATTGACACAATTCAGAAGGATGTGATACACTAAAAGTGGTTGTCAGTTGGCAGTTATCAGTTTTTCGCGGTAGATGAGGTATGCGGTGTAAAGACCCGCAAGTGCCACACGTGCACTTGACGTTGATTCATACGACCGGCATTCAAACACTTATAACTTACAACTTATAACTTAACGTGAGTTCGATAAATGTTTTTAGCATTTATTGTGAATCTGTGAGTCGTTGATTTCATCAAGTTCTCTGAGATTCACTGAAGGTTTTTTCTGCTGATACGTATAAGCAATCAATGCGCAGAAAACATTGACGCGAAAGTTCTGAAAACTTCGGTGGCGTGTATGTTGAAGTTGACTCTGATGCTTCAACTGCTCAATGACCGATTCAATACACATTCGCTTTTTTAGCAGCACCGCATCAACATCAGACAAGGCTTCAGCTTTCATGTTCTTATTGACCTTTGAAATTAAGCAGATGCCTTCAACTTTGAGTGCCTCAGTTAGCGGCTCAGAGACGTAACCTTTATCGCCATAGAGTTTGCCAAAAAGACCTTGCGTCAACTTCAAGACGGGTTTCCGATCATTTGTGTTTCCGGGTGTGATCTCTGCCGCAAGCAGTTCACCGTCTGTATTGACGATTAGATGGAGTTTGAAGCCATAGAACCAGCCGAGAGAGTTTTTCCCGCGTCCAGCTTCTTTGGCGAAAACACGATGCTGATGAATACGTTGATTCCGACAGACGACGATCGCTGTTGAGTCAATAAATGAGATACCATTACATTTACCAAACCGCATCTGAAGATACCCAGATACCGCTGGCAGTGCCGCTGACGTGAGTTCAACGAACCGATTATAGCTGACGAGTTTTGGGAATGCCCAACGTAGATACCGACAGACGTGCTTTTGGTAATAGTCTTTGAAACTTCTATATCCACTGTGATGAAAGTTCACCAAAATCGTCATCACCTCGCTGGGATGTAGGTTCCGAGGACGTCCGCGTCTCTCAGGTGTATCCGATTCGGCAGCTTCGGATGTCATCTGTTTCATATAATGAAGATAAAAGTCGTCAATCTCGCAGAAAAGTGATATAATAGGCATTGGAGAACTCCTTTGGGTTGGGTTTGCTTACCTCATTATACCAGAGGAGTTCTCTGTAACACACTCCTATTTTTTTATCGAACTCACGTTAACTTATAACCCTCTTAAAGATTAGGCGTGTATACACAGATTGTGGAGGAAATGTGTGAAATCAATTGATTCTAAACAAGCGGGATTAACGTCCATACAAATTTTGGTCGTCGTTGTTGTCCTCGGGATTATTGCAGCCGTGCTCTTAGCACCTCGACTGCTCGGACAGGCAGGACGTGCTTTGCAGGCACAAGCCGCTGAGGAGATTGAAACACTCGGTATCGCCCTCGATAGGTATGCCAAAGATAATGGCGATTATCCATCAACCGAACAAGGTGTGAAGGCACTCTGGGAGAAACCCGAAGCACCACCGATCCCTATAATGTGGGAGGAACCCTACATCCAAATCCCGATTACGGAAGATCCGTGGGGTAACCCTTATATCTATATCCGTCCCGGCAATCACGACCGATACGGATACGATCTCATCTCCTTCGGAAGTGATGGTATTGAAGGTGGGACAGGCGAGGCGGAAGATGTCGTCAGTTGGATCCGCCGTGATGAGTAATTTTTATAATAAAAAATGCTTTGCCTGTACCATAAACTTTTATGGTAGATTTTAGAATTATCTTTACATCTGAACGAGTGACTAACCCCCTAAATCGCCCTTATCAGGGGGACTTTGAGGCTTCCTAAGAAATAGAGTTATTGGTAAATGTAAACTTATTTATATAATCCACCATAGTTTGTGGACTAAAAAACCCTATAGGAATACAGGGGAACTCTTATGAAGATTACCGATATTGAAGTTATCAAGGTGAAAGTGCCGTATCATGAAGGCATTAACGAACTGATGACGCGGCGTAACCTTTATCAGATTGACCACGTTTACAAGGTGCACACCGACGCCGGACTCATCGGGATCGGCGATGGTGCGCTTCAATCGGACGACGTTGTTCAGCGATATATCGGTAGGGACCCTTTCGAGTTCATGAACGGCTGGGAACCGACACCGCTTCAGCAAGCGTTTTACGACATTATGGGTAAGGCACTCGGCGTCCCAGTGCATCAACTTTTAGGCGAGAAGGTTCACGATAAGACGTCGTTCGGTTACTGGTCGATTGACATGACCCCTGAAGAGTGGGCAGCGGAAGCAAAACACGCCTATGCGCTCGGCTATCGACTCCATAAAATCAAAGCCCGTCCTTGGTTTGAAGTGCTTGAGCAGGTGGCAGCGATTACCGAAGTTGTGCCGGATGATTACCGACTCCGCGTTGATGCCAATGACTCGTTTGAAACACCAGCGCATACCCTTGCGGTCGCACGTCAACTCCAAGATTACAATATAGAAGCGTTTGAGACACCAATTCCGCAGGCAGATATTGCCGGATACCAAGAAATCAAGCGAGGAACCGACATACCGATAACAATCCACTTCGGGAATCCAGATCCGATTGAAGCGATTCGGGCAAAGATGAACGATTCATTTATTATCGCCTATCCGGACTCGCGCCCTGCCAATGCCAAACGTGAAGCGATTATTTCAGACGCTGCACATCTGCCGGTCTGGATACAAATTGTCGGTCTTGGTATCACGACCTGTTATGTCATGCACCTTGCAGCAGTCATGCCGAATGCCACGATGCCTGCGATTACACTCAACGCCCTGCGTGCTTTTGATATTGTTACGCCTTCGACGATACCGCTTGTTGATGGATACGCAACGGTTCCAGATAAACCCGGGTTAGGGGTTGCGTTGGATGAAGACGCCCTTGATAACTACCGCGTCTGAGGGTATCCGATTTTCAAGAACATTATTCGCATAATAGATTGAGCGAAACCCAACGAAATAATTACTTGTCAAACTCACGTTAAATTAACAGGACTTACGCAAATTGAGCAAATATCAGAAATTTAGACGCAAAAAGTGATAATTTTCGTTCTGTAAACCCCCTAAAGAATCAACGGTATGAATGCCGTATGGCATTCCCCGCCCCTTATCAGGGGGACTTTAAGAGGAAATGCGTAAGTCCGAATTAAAATAGCCGGTACACTCCGTGTGCCGTAGCAGAAATGGAGAAAATTCACTATGCAAATGCATGTAGGTGGAGAATGGATTGATAAATCCAACAAAATCGACGTACTGAGTCCGTTCGACGGTTCGGTTGTCGATACCGTTCCGAGAGGCGACGCCAGCGACGTTGAAACCGCTATCCAGACAGCAGAGCGCGGCGCGAAAATCATGGCTGATATGACCGGCTATGAACGCTACGAAATCCTGCGTAAAGTTGCGGACTTGATGGTGGAAAAGGCGGACGAACTCGCTGAGGTTATTACCCGTGAAGAGGGGAAAATCTTAGCAGAGGCGACAATCGAAGCGACCCGTGCCTCCGAAATCATCGCCCTCTCTGCAGAAGAAGCGAAACGACTGACGGGTGAAACGATTCCGCTTGAAGGCGCGCCCGGTGTTAAAGACAAACTCGGCTTTACAGTACGTATGCCGTGTGGTGTCGTTGCGGGTATTAGTCCCTTCAACTTTCCGTTGCACCTTGTCTGCCACAAAGCCGGTCCTGCGATCGCTGGTGGAAACGCTATCATCATCAAACCTGCGACAGATACACCGCTCTCGGCACTGAAACTCGTCGAACTCTTCTTGGAAGCCGGCACACCGCCGGAGGCGATTCAGTGTGTGACGGGACCCGGTGGCGAAATCGGTGATACGCTCTGTGCAGATTCGCGTGTCCGAAAGATTACCTTTACCGGTAGCCGTGATGTCGGCGAGCATATCTGTAAGGTCGCAGGCTTAAAGCGTGTCACGATGGAACTCGGCTCGAATTCACCGCTTATCGTCATGCCCGACGCCGATCCTGAGAAGGTCGCACGTGCCGCAGCGGCATCGGGTTACTCGAATGCCGGACAGGTCTGTATCTCAACGCAGCGCGTCATCGCACACGAGAAAATCTACGGCGATTTCTTGGATGCATTCCAATCAGAGGTTTCCCAAATTAGTACGGGTGATCCGTTGACGGAAGGCACGCGTATGGGTCCGATGATCCGAGAAAACGATGCTACGCGTGTCGCTGAATGGATTCAGGAAGCCGTTTCGGACGGCGCAGAACTCCTCACTGGTGGCGAGAAGCAAGACCAGTTTGTTACGCCTGCGATCCTTGCCAACGTCAAACCGGAGATGAAAATTTCCTGTGACGAGGTGTTCGGACCAGCCGTCGGTGTGACACGGGTCAACGACATTGACGAGGCTATTGCTCTTGCCAACGATACGAACTACGGTCTGAGTGCTGCTATCTTCACGCAGAATATCGATTGGGCAATGCGGTTTGTTCGTGAAGTCGAATCCGGTAATCTGATGGTGAACTGGGGTACACAATGGCGTGCCGATTTGATGCCTTATGGTGGTGTCAAAGAGAGCGGCATGGGCAAAGAAGGACCGAAGTACGCCATAGAAGAGATGACGGAATTAAAGATGGCAATCTTCCATCTTGACAGTTAATAGGGCATTGTCTCTTTTATTTTCGTAAGGGCGGGTTTCCACACCCGCCCTTTTTTTTTGAACCAAGATTTGCAGGATTTTGAGGATTTGTAGGATTATAGTAAAATCGGGGTTGGAAACCCCTCCCACAAGATATTGAATCGTGATCCGCAACCTCTTGAACCCCGTAGGGGTGACATGTGCAATGCTTCAACAACTATTTCCGTATTAACATCTTCCGCGTTGCTGTGAAATCACCCGCCGAGAACGTATAGAAATAAATACCACTCGCCACTTCTTCACCAAGCCCATTGCGTCCATCCCAATACGCTGCACGGCTACGGGTCTGATACATTCCCGCGGGCTGATGTCCCAATGTCAACGTCCGCACCAATGCGCCATTCACAGCATAGATGTGCAAGGTCACCTCTGCAGGCTTCGCCAACTGATAGGGTATCCACGTCTCCGGATTGAACGGGTTCGGGTAGTTTGCTAAGAGTGCTGTTACCTTGGGCGTCAAGAAGGAGCGGAGCTGCGCCAACACCCATACACCGCGCCGATAAGCAGGAACTGTCATATCCAGCTGCGCTGCTTGAGTGAGCCATTGTTCGACTTCCGTCGCGGTAAACCTTGCTACAAATTGCGCATGGAGAGAAGGCGCGCTGGTTCCACTCCGCAGTGCACCAGCGACCAAGACAATATCTACAGTGTCAACGGTTCCATCCGCATTCACATCCGTGTCATTTTCCTCTGCCTGCCCGAGATGGGCAACGACTACATCCAAATCCTCAACATCCACCACCCCATCAGCGTTGACATCCGCATTCTGAACATTTCCTACGCCATCACCCTCAACAGCCGCTGCTGTCTGCTTGGATGACACAACAGCTGTAGCTGTAAAAGTAACCTCTGGCAAATCCTTGGCTGTCACGCTGACTTTGTTGAGACCAGGGGTCCGCCCAAGTGTCAGGGTTGTTTGGGCTTTGCCGCTGGCATCGGTTGTGAGGATTGGTGCTCGGATGCCTCCTTGGCTCCCACCGCCTGCGGTAACGGAGAATATGATGGTAACCCCTGACATCGGAGAGCCATTCCTATCTTGCGCTTCAACGACAAGCGGATCTGTCAAGATTGTACCCACCTCACCTTCCTGATGGTCCCCTGAAATTTTCAGAAGTGTAGGGTGCGCGACGTGGTCAAACCTTACATCAATTCCTTTCGCCTGCACGATGGGAATATGCGTGTGGATAGAGATGTAACTCAATGGGTTGAAATTAAGATTCAGGCTCGGGTTACCCCGCTGGTCGGCTGTTAGGTTTAACCCCACAAGGGTGGACACATCCGAAATACTGTTGTGGGTCAGATCCAGGAATTTCAGTTGTATGAGTGACACCAAGGGCGATACATCCGAGATAACGTTGGTGGAAAGCTTCAGGGTTGTGAGTTGTGTAAGTGACGCCAAAGGTGACACATCCGAGACGCTATTATAAGAAAGGTACAGTTCTATTAGTTGTGTGAGTGACGCTAAGGACGATACATCTGAGATAGTGTTGCGGTCAAGATTCAGGAACGTTAGTTGTGTAAGTGATGCTAAGGGCGATACATCCAAGATAGCATTGCTGGACAGACCTAAGGATCTTAGTTGTGTGAGGGGTGCCAAGGGCGATAGATCTGAGATAGAGTTGCCGAAAAGAGACAGACCTGTCAGTTGTATCCAACCTGATAGGAACGACACATCAGAGATAGAGCAGAAGGAAAGACTAACGGATGTCAGTCGGGTAAGCCCTACAAGCGGTGAGAAATCCGATATTTTATTACTATTATTCCACCCTTGCCCAATCGCAGCCCCAAGGTTCAGTACCTGGAGATTGTGGGCATGCTCAAGACCTGTGAGGTCTTGAATGTTTGCGTTTGGTGCTTCAAGCCGTCTCAACGTCAACATATCCGCTGCCGTCAGCTGCGCGCCCACCGGTTTGCTGAGTGTGTTTGCTATCTTAGCTCGAAGGTTAGCATCAGGAACAGTTACAGAAGAATTGGGACTGACAGCCGTGATAGTAAAAAGGGCAGGTCGTTGAATCTCTACAACAGCAGCGCTAACAACATTCTTACCGGGTGTCGCATCAAGCTTGAGAATTGTTCGAGCTCTACCAATGTCATCCGTGATGACCCTTGAGTCAGACAGCTGCCCACTACCAGCAGTGACAGCAAACGTCACAGGCACACCAGAGAACCCAAAACCTTGCTCATCTTGTACTTCGATGATGACAGGGAGTATTGTACCGGCGACACCATGTATACCCGAGACTTTCGCTATCACCATCGGTGTGCGCGGGTCAACTTTTACCACTGCCCCCTCACCCTGAATAACAGGGATATGTATGTGAAGTGAAGGATAATTCAGTAGGTTTCCTCTTAGCTGCAGTGCTTTGAGTTGTGTGAGGGATGTAAGGGGAGACACATCCAAGATGCTGTTGTTCTCAAGCGACAACGTTTTCAATTGCGTCATTGCTGCAAGAGGAGTTACACCGGAGATGTTATTGTTGTCAAGAAACAGGTTCTCCAACTGTGTGAGAGATTCAAGGAAGGCAACATCCGAAATGTAGTTGTTGTCAAGCGACAAATCCGTTAGTTGCGGTAATGCTGAGAGGGGTGCCGCATCCGAGATCCTATTGTTCTCAAGCGATAGTGTGGTGAGATTAGATGCATGTTGCAGCCCAGTCAGATCCCGAATGTTGGCATTGTCAGCAATAAGTGTGGTCAATGTTAACATATCCGACACGGTGAAAATTCCATCCTGATTTCCCAGTGCCGCCGTTATCTTTGCGCGGAGTGCTACATCGGGGATCGCCACGGGTAAATTGAGGAGGATAGCTGTTGCCGTAAACTGCACAGATTGCGAAACGTTCGTGGCGGTCACGCCGATAGTCGTCGTGCCTATAGTTTGCCCAAGTGTCAAATTTGCCTTCGCCCTCCCAACAACATTTGTCACAGTGCTTGTAGTACTGAGGTGTCCATCACCGGCAGTGACAGCAAATGTCACCGGCACACCCGCAAATGCGCGATTCCGTTGATCTCGCACTTCCACAACAAATGGCAGTGCCAGTTCTGTATTAGCGGCACCTTGCTGCGCAATGCCTGATATTTTCAGGAGTGTCGTCGGTGTGCGCGGATCAAATTTTACCTCAACTCCTTTTGCCTGCATAACGGGGATGTGTGTATTGATAGAAGCGTAGCTCAACGGATTACGTTCAAGAAACAGTCCTATGCTGTTCCATTGTGTACCTGTGAGGTCTAATCCCACTAAGGGCGACACATCTGAGATAGTGTTATTGTAAAGATACAGAACTGTCAGTTTGGTTAATTTCGCGAGAGCAGATACATCCGATATGGAGTTGTAACTAAGATTTAAGCTGGTCAGTTGGGGCAATCCTGCCAAAGCAGATATATCGCTGATATTATTGTTATAAAGACTCAATGATTTTAATTGGGTTAACTGGGCAAGGGGTGCTACATTAGTGAGCGTATTGCTATCAAGAGATAGGGCTGTCAGTTGGATCAATCCTGCTAAACCAGACACGTCTACAACAGAGTTGCCGCTAAGTGCCAGCGATGTGAGTTGCGTTAGCCTTGCCAGTGGCGACACATCAGTGATATGGTTGTTCCAAAGAGATAGGAATGTCAGTTGGGTCAATTCTGACAGGAAGGACACATCTGAAAGATTGTTGTTTCCAAGATACAGATTTCTCAGTTGGGTCATTCCTGACAAGAAGGACACATCTGAAAGGGGATTGAAGGAAAGGTTTAACGTCGTCAGTTGTGTTAAGCCGACAAGCGGTAAAAAATCTGATATTTTATTGCTGTTACTCAACCCCTGCCCACTAACGGACTCCCCACCAAGGTTCAAGACTGTTAGATTGTATGCCTGTTCAAGACCTGTGAGATCTTGAATGTTTGCGTTGGGTGCTTCAAGTCTCGTCAATGCCAACATATCTCCTACAGTAAGCTGCGCACCGAGTGGCTTACCGAGGGTTTCTGCTATCTTTGCACGGAGGTTCGCATCAGGAACAGACACAACGGAATTTGTTTTGACAGAGGTAATGGTGAAACTTAAGGGGCGTGGTGCCTCCGCAGCAGTGGCGCGAACGGTGTTCCTACCCGGTGTACCACCGAGCATTAGGGTCGTTCGGGCTCTACCAGAGCCATCGGTAATAACCTTTGACCCTGATATACGCCCACTACCAGTTGTGACAGTAAATGTCAGTGGTACTCCTGAAAAGCCCAATCCATTTTCATCTTGTACTTCGACGATAAGCGGAAGTGCTGTGCCAGCGACCCCGTGTGTGTCTGAGATTCTCACGATCGTCGTCGGTGTGCGGGGGTCAACTGATACGACTGTGCCGCCCGCCTGAATAGTAGAAACAGATACGTGGAGGGACGAATAACTCAGCAGATTCCCTCTCAACTGCAGTGTCTTCAGTTGTGCGAGTGCCTCAAGGGGTGCTACATCCGAGATATTGTTGTTCTCAAGAGATAAACTCGTTAGTTGGGACAAACCAGCGAGGGGTGCTACATCCGAGATATTGTTGTTCTCAAGAGATAAACTCGTTAGTTGGGACAAACCAGCGAGGGGTGCTATATTTGAAACGTTGTTATTCTTAAGAGACAAGATTGTGAGATTAGAGGCATGTTGCAGCCCAGTCAGGTCGTGAATATTCGCGTTATTCGCGTTAAGCGTGGTCAACTTTAACATATCGCCAGCGGTGAGCGTTTCACCGCGCCGCTTACCGAGGGCTTCTATTATCTTGGTATGGAGATTAGGATCCGGGACAGCTACGGATGAATCAAGAGGGATAGCGGTTGCTGTAAACTGTAAGGGTTGTGAAACGTTCGGGACAGTCACGCGGGCGGTCGTTGTACCTGCGGTTCGTCCAAGTGTCAAATGCGCCTTCGCCCTACCAACAGCATCTGTTGAGACAGTTGTAATACTGAACTTTCCACCACCAGCAATGACGGCAAACGTCACTGGCACCCCTGCAAATGCCCGATCTTGCTGATCTCGCACTTCCACGACAAACGGGACAGGCAACGTCGCATTTATAGCACCTTGCTGCGCATCTCCTGAGAACTTTACGATTGTCTTTGGTGTACGGGCATCAAACTTCACCTTAATTCCTCTTGCCTGCATGGCAGGTATGTGCGTATTGATAGAAGGATAACTCAACGGGTTACGACCGATATATAACCCAGTGCTGTCTAACTCCGTTCCTGTCAGATTTAACCCCGTCAGGGGCGATACATCCGAGATGGCATTGTCCGCAAGATGCAGGTGTTTCAACTGTGTAAGTCCCGTCAACACAGACACATCTGAGATGGCATTGTTAATAAGACTTAATCGTTCCAATTGTGTAAGTCCCACCAACGCAGACACATCTGAAATACCATTGCTACTAAGATACAGTTCCCGTAGTTGTGTAAGTTCTGACAGCGCAGACACATCCGAAATGGAATTAATGTCAAGATGCAGGTGTTTCAACTGTGTAAGTCCTGCCAACGCAGACACATCTGAGATGGCATTGTTATCAAGATTCAATCGTTCCAGTTGTGTAAGTCCTGCCAACGCAGACACATCCGAAATAGTGTTGTTAATAAGATACAATTCTCGCAGTTGTGTAAGTCCTGCCAACGCAGACACATCCGAAATACCATTGTTAACAAGAAGCAGCCCCGTCAGAAAAGTGGCATACTCACAACCTGATAGATCTTTTATCTGGTGATTGATGACAGAAAGTATCCTTAAATTTAGCATCGTGTGTGTCGTGATTGCAGTCCCAGGAGCCTGACCGACAGTTCTCCGTACTGCTGATGCTAAATTTGCATCTTGTATTGATACAACTTTGGGGCGCGGAAGTAGAGGAATAATATTGATCGGATGACTCGTTGATGAGATATTTCTATGTGCATCAACAACCTGAAGAGTTACATCCTTGGTTTCCGGTTTTAATCCGGCAGTGACAAATTCAACGGTGTCTTTCGGGTTTCCGCTTAATCGCTTACAAGCGATCACGCCATCTGGTACCCGCAACTGCGCTTGGTAGAGACCATCGGTATCAGTTAATTCAAACCGCAAACGGATAGAAATTGGTAGGGCTGCGAGACTTGGAGGAAACATCTTAACTATTGTGGGTTCGTTAGAAAAAGGAGTTTGGTCAGGGTTGAAGTACGGATGGATGTCCAACCATTCGGCCGTGCATAGAGACGTGAGCATGTTTCCTTTGAACGGTCCTTTCCATTTACCATTTTCGCGTAAATCATGAACCAATCCAAAGGCGTGTCCCAGTTCATGGGCAGCAAGCAAGAAGTCAGGGAGTTCAGCACCAATCATGATTGCCCTTCCACCCTCTCCATGGGGTGATCCCATACCCAGAATATCAAAGTGCTCTCTGTCAGCAATACCAAGGGATTTGCTATTTGTATCAAAGAGAGCGAGGTACATATTCTTTGACGTGTTAAACTGTTTACTGATTTCTTTCCATACCTTCTCCCAAGGATCGTTGTGGTAATATGCATCGGCGAACTGCCCTTTAACACGATGTACCACTACCTTGCCGGTTGCGTTGGTTTCAATCCGAAAGGTTTTTTTGCCGAACCCGTGGGCTTCCATCACATCGGCGTAGTATCGTTGGACGGATTTTATCATCCTATCCATCTTTGTGTTAATTTCGGGTTGGGGTTGGCGGTCGCTCGGAAGGAAGTAGATGAGCCGCACGATGTGCTGGGAGTCTTGACCAAAACCCAATGGCAAGAAACTGCACAGGACAATTAGCACCAAAAGTAAACGTTTAAATTGCATGTATCAAGCTCCTTTTGATATAGCAGCATACGTTAGGGATTGATAATGCGTTTTGTTTCCGTACTACCAGCAGATTTGTATATGTCTAAAATACCAAAGCACTCAGCCAGAAAACAGCCGATTGCCCTCGTCAGTTATATTATTCTGATTTAGATGTCAACAACCTTCTTACCTTTGCAGCAAGAGGTGTCTGTGTCCCTTCATGAAACAGCATTTTACACACAATGTGCAGTTGTAAACCGCGCCTATAAGGAAAGAGAAAGGCGAGGTTGGGATGCACGTTGCATCTGGGCGGATACACCGCAAAACCTCGCCAACAATAAACTTTACGCTAATCTACTCTTCCGCTTCCGTTTTCGACTCAGCAATCACTTTTTGGGCAACATCGTCAGGTGCGATCTCGTAGTGTGAGAACTCCATGGTGAAGTTACCGCGGGCACTCGTCATCGACTTGAGATCGATCGAGTATCGGAGCATCTCCGAAAGCGGGACGTTCGCCTGAATTACCTGCTTTCTCCCGATCTGCTCAACACCCATCACCTGTCCACGCCGTCCATTTAGGTCGCCAATGATACTCCCCATAAACTGCTCAGGAACAGTGATTGAGACGTTCATAACGGGTTCAAGCAAGCCTGGATTTGCTTGTTCAGCAGCGGCAGCAAATGCCATAGAGCCAGCAATCTGGAACGCCATATCCGAAGAATCGACAGGGTGGTATTTACCGTCATAGAGGTCGATTTGGATGTCAACGACCGGGAAACCGGCAAGTAAGCCTCTGTCCATTCTCTCACGGATACCCTTTTCTACAGCAGGGATATAGTTACGTGGAATCGACCCTCCGACGATATTGTTAATGAATTCAAAGCCTTCACCGCGTTGCAAAGGACCGACATTGATCCAAACATCGCCGAACTGCCCTCTTCCACCGGATTGGCGTTTATGTCGCCCATTGACACTCTGGACGTTTCGACGAATGGTTTCCCGATAGGGGACTTTCGGTGGGGAGGTTTCCGTCTCTACACCGAATTTATCTGCCATTCGCTCACGATTAATGTTGATGTGCAAATCACCAAGTCCAGAAACGAGAAGCTGCTTGGTTACATCGTTCCGCTCGATTCTGAACGCTGGATCTTCTTCGGACATGCGCGTGAGCGATGTCATCAGCTTCTCATCATCGCCTTCGCGGGTCGGATGAATGGCGTAAGAGATGACGGAATGCGGGAACTCAACGCCTGCGAGTTGAATCTGCGCATCTCTATCGCAGAGCGTGTCGCCGGTTTGCGTTGCCGCAAGTTTGGTGATCGCACCAATATCGCCTGCTTCTACCTGTGGCGTACTCACCGAATCCTTACCGTTCATAAACGCCGTTTTGCCGAGCCGTTCAATCTCTCCACGCGCCGAATTACTGACCTGTGTATCACCTTGTAAGATACCGGAATAGACGCGGAAAAAACTGAGTTGTCCAGCAAATGGATCGGCAATAGATTTGAAAACAACTGCGGACATTGGGGCATCTGATGAGGGTTCACGCGTTTCATCTTCATTCTCAACGTCTACTACGGGACCCGCATCAACGGGTGATGGACATCCGGTCACCAACGTATCCATCAATTGTTGCACGCCAACGTTGCTCAATGCGGCACCGCAGAGTACGGGTGTAAACTGATTCTGGAGGATGCCGAGTTGTACGCCGCTCTGAATCTCTTCATCGGTCAATTCGCCTTCAAAAAACTTCTCAATGAGTTCATCATCGCTCTCTGCAGCGACTTCAACGAGTGCTTCACGTGTCTCTTCGGCTTCTGACTCTAATTCTGCCGGGATTTCGGCTTTTGCTGCGCGCCTGCTTCCATCGGGTTGCAGATAAGCTGCCATCTGTATGACATCGACGACACCGGCGAACTGGTCTTCTTGACCGATCGGCAGTTGAATAGGAACCGCCCGAGTCTCTAAGATTTCTTCAACACTTGCGAGTGCGCTTTCAAAGTCGGCACCCTCTTTATCCATTTTATTGACAAAGATGAGGCGTGGCAGTTCATATTTGTCGGCGATTTCCCATACCTTTTCGGTTCCACCTTCGACGCCGGTTGTTGCATCAATAACGACGATAACAGCGTCAACGACTCGGAGCACACTATGGAGGTCCCCATAAAAATCTTCTGCGCCCGGGGTATCAATCAGATTTAGTTTATGTTCTTCCCATTCTGCGATACAGACCGAACAGTTGAGGGTCGTTCTGCGTTCTATTTCGTCAGCGGCATAGTCAGCTACAGAATTTCCGCTATCAACAGCCCCCATGCGCTCAATGGCACCACCGTTGTAAAGCATTGCTTCAACGAGTGAGGTCTTACCTGCTCCTGAATGCGCGATAATTGCGATGTTCCGGATCTGGTCTGTCCTGTATTGTTTCATACGTCCTTAAGTTTCTGTTCCTTTGAACCTGAGTATTTCTATGTAAATACAGAGAAATCTCGGTTTGCAATCACCAAAATGATTGGTGGAACCTACAAAGTTAGCACCGAAATGCTAACGCTTTTATCACTGCCGAGTGTCCTCACAATGACCAGGTTCGTCTCACTCGTGTATGAACCTATCGTATCAGTCCTACGTGATTATTGTAGGTTGCGTTGGTTTTCGCTACTGATAGATACGGTAGAGGGGAATCGAACCGCTCAAAACGCCTATGCCGTTTACCGAAAATAGTTTTATCAAGAAAAATGTAGAATTATCTATAATTTGATAGGTTTAGGAACTACTCCTTTTATTAGTGATAGCACCTACACGGAATAGAGCGAACTATGCCGTTTGAAGTTACATCTTAGCATAGCGTGTCAAAAATGTCAAGAAAATATTTCTGGGTGGTCAGTTATTAGTTGTCAGTTATCAGTTGTCAGTACGCTCACTACGTTCGCTTTCAGTTGTTATCGGAGTTCCCTCCTACAATTCAAGAATGTAATGTTAATTGTAAAATCTACCATAAAAAGACCTGACATAATCAATTTGGTTTAAGTTATAATTGATTGCAGTGATAAATTTCTGAAAGGAGGCATCCATGCCAAATCTTTTCTTTGCGCTCGGTTCGGGTTTGAGCTTACTTGGGGTTGTTTTTGGTGCGTTTGGGGCACATGCCCTTCGGGCAAAACTATCCCCAGAGATGCTTGAGACATTTGAAGTGGCAGTTCGGTATCAGATGTACCATAGTTTAGGGTTAATTGCGGCAGCGTGGGCAGCATCACAGTGGCAGAACCATCTCACGGCTGCATCTGGATGGTGCTTTTTTGCCGGCGTTCTGATTTTCTCTGGGAGTCTCTACATATTGAGCTTTACGGGAATTCGGTGGCTCGGTGCGATTACCCCAATCGGTGGATTGGCGTTTATCATCGGGTGGGGTTGCCTAACCATTGCAGCCATCCGAGGGATGTGAGTAAGAAGGTTGACAGATTATGTGTTTTCACATACACTAAGGTGTCACAGTTTATTTTGCGTAAGGAGAATCTCTCATGAAAATGCTAAATATCTGGTGCGCTTGGGCATGCGTCTGTTTTGTTTTTATGCTGACGACACATCCAGCACTGGCGATTCGCTACGAATTTGATAGTGACAAGGAAATTGCAGATTGGGAACTGGGACCGCAGGCAACGGCGAAAATAAAAGACGGGACGCTTGAACTTACGGTTGCGGGTGGACAGAATTCTGGTATCTACTTCGGTGAAGAGAATTGGACAAATTATCGAATGGAAGTTAGGGCGCGAAAGCTTGTCGGACCCTATTTTCATCTCTTTGTTCGGACGCAAGAGCCCGCAGTAGATTTCTATTTTATGGAAATCAGTTACAACTCACATACGACTTCGCTCTTCATGTTTCAAGGCGGTGCAGGAAACGAGATTACCGGTGGTCCTCGTCCGCAACGTCCGGACTCAAAGGACACGAAAGGCGGCGACGCATATACCATCGTCTTTGAGGCAGAAGGGCTGACGCTCAGAACCTATATTGACGGGGAGTTAAAAGTCGAACAAGAAGATAAAACCTACGACAAAGGTCGTCCAGGCTTAGGCGGTAGGGACTCAACTGTCGCCTACGAATACGTTGAAATCAATGGTGTTGGTATCCCACCAACAGCCGTTGAACCCGTTGACAAACTGGCTGTTACATGGGGTGCGTTGAAAAGCAGATAAATATTAAGGCGGGTCTTCGTGCCCGCCTGCTACATACAGGAGGAAAACGTGCTAAAGAAACTGAGTATTCTTTTTTTATTCGTTTTAATCTCTATCCAAGCAGTTGAAGCCAATTACAATTTTGCGGTTCACACGGACTCACATCCGTGGGCACGTGAGGACCTAAAAGGTGCCCTAAAGGAAATCGACACCTTGATTGAGAAGATTGATGGTGTTGTAAACTTGGAGGCATTTGACCCGAAGGATATTAAGGGATTAGCAGATTGGGTTGCATCACATACGGAGGGCGGCGGAAATACCTTAATTCTGACAGGTATTACGCCATCAACGATTTATCCGATCGGCAACGCAAAGCCTGATGGTTCGCTTCTCGAAGAGTTCCTTGATGCCGGTAATACGATTTTCAATACGGGTGAATACACCTTCTACACATCGGAAGGCCCTGCAGAAACGAACGGACAAGCTGCATTACCCAATGTCGTTGACGTTCCAGAAGCTCACGTGTGGATGAATAGAGGTCCAGACGCTTGGGACGCCGCTCCAGTTGAAATGACCCCGACAAAGGAAGGCGAAGACCTCATACCGAGTCTGAAAAAGTATAACACGTCTTATCCGTTCCACCTTGACGATTATGAAAAATCGCCGTGGGAGTTAGAGATCGCGCTTGCTGAGAATGATGATAAAGATCCGCGGGTTGAACCGGCTGTGCTAATTAACACAGAAACTGGTGGTCGTCTCGGTATCTTCGTGCAGACCTATGTTGGTGATGTCCCGCATCCCGGTGTTTCCTGGGGCGCGATTATGGGTGAATTCATCGTTAACTACTTCGTACCAGAGGTGTTAGCTGTTGAACCGACTGATGATAAATTAACGACAACTTGGGGAAAATTGAAATCCCCACATTAAGAAGGAAGGGCAAGCGGTCAGCAATCAGCAGTCAGCAGTCAGAGGTATAGCAATTAGCAGTCAGCAGTCAGCAGTCAGTTAAGAGTTTTGGCAGTAACGTAAGCCTCGAATGTCAAAAATGTCTCTTGCTGATAGCTGACAGCTGAGAGCCGATAGCCAATACACTGATAGCTGATCGCCATATAAACATGAAACAATTAACATATTTTTTGATAGCTGCGGTGTTTATGCTGAGTTGTGTGCTTGGGCATGCAGCCGATCCAGCGACAGATTTACTTATATATCTACCTTTTGATGAAGGAAAAGGGAACAAAGCGGAAGATACATCTCCTAATGGATTCGTCGGTGATATAAAGAACGCGAAATGGGTAGAAGGTGTCGTTGGACAGGCACTCCATTTCAACAATGGGACTGTCAACTTCGATCCGCTCAAAATTGATCATCCAAAAGAGATGACGATTGAATTTTGGTTCAAACCCGATGAGGAAATTGAGGGTGGTGGTCGTATCGATCTGCTATATCGGCTCATTGGTGGGGGACGGCCTCACATTACTTTCAACCGCGGTGGCGTGTTATTCGGGTTCTACTTTGCGACGCAAGGTGTAGAATTAGAGGCACTCACGAATTATGATAAGTTTGAACCCGAATGGTACTATTTTGTTGGGTCACAAAGCAAAAAGACTACCTGGATGTATCTTAACGGCGAGCTTGATTCTGAAGCAGAAGCCGGTGGTGATGTTCGCATGGATTTTGGTGACCAAGGTATGTGCATTGCATCGAACCAAGGTAACGGGAACTTCTTCAACGGGGTCATCGATGAATTTAAGATTTGGAGTGTCTCACTCACCGAAGAGGAAGTCGTAGCCAATATGGAAGCAGCCCTCGCTGTGAAAGCGCAGGATAAACTGACGACGACATGGGGCAAACTCAAGTCTCATTCCGGTAAGTAGTTAGGCTGGGTTCTCGCGCCCTGTTCCAAACAAGAATTTTGGTTTGCGTTAAGGATCCCTCTCTTGATGGACGCCCGAACTTGTTCGGGACAAGGCGCGACCCCGAACAAGTTCGGGCGTCCGGATATAAATAAATTATCGGAAAACTGAACGACCAGCACCCTGTAGGGATGATATGTCTGCAATAAATAGGTGACAACTTAAGTTAGTCTGCATGTAACAGCCACACATCTCTTGCCGACCGCTGACTGCTAATTACTAAATTACTGCATCATTGAAATGCGGAGTGGGAGGCTTGATGAGCGCCCCTCCGCATCCACACAGGTCAGCATGTGCTTCCCTTTAACCGGTGTAAGCCAGTACTGCTGTCCTGCATTCCCCTTGAAAATTAACGCACCATCCAGAAACCAGAACAATTCCTGTGTCCGATTAGAAGCGGAAGCGGAGAGCCGAATCTTTTGATTCTCCAGCGGTACGCCAGCCCGAATATAATAGACGGTGTCCTTTGTAGGAGACAAGATGATTGGGGCAGTCCCTGCGATAGCACCGTTGCATAAAGGGTTATGCGCTGGTAGAACAGGCACAGCGAATCCATTTTTCGCCAACCACGTCGCTGCTTCTGCCGGCCACTCCTCAAAGATAACAGCTTTATATCCGTTTTTCGGTTGTGTATTGTGAAGACGCCGACAATGAGAACAGAGGCTGTAACCTGTTGTTTCATCTACATAAACGCGTTTGTGCATTGTACAGGTTGCGACGGGCGAAACACCGGAAATATATACATCGCTCTTATGCGTTGGACAGTGCGGTGAAACAGGTGCACCACTAAGTGTACACACCTGCCGTGTTTTCAAATGTATCGGTTTCGTGAACCAGCGGTGCGTATCTTGCGCTGTCAACGCGGAGAAGAGCGCAAATAGAATAGGCGTTGCTGCATCTGTGCCACTCATCATCGACGCACCCTTTCCGTCAAAGTTCCCTAACCACACACCAATCGTTAATTTCGGCGAGTATCCGATACACCATGCATCTCGGTGTCCGTAGGAGGTCCCGGTCTTCCAAGCGATTTTCGGCAGATTCATCGTGCTTTCAAAGGCTTCAGGGTTTTTAACAGTATTAGCAGGGAGCTGCAAAGTCGTGAGCATCTCGGTTATGATGAAACTCGTTTCCTGTCGGAGCAAACGTTGCGAGAAATGGCTCTCAGCAAATTGGTCTTCTGATGAAGTTACACCCTCTTGCTGACTACTGACTGCTGACGGTTGGTAGCTACTTCTTGGGAGTATGAGTTGATAAGATCCAAATTCCCCCATATTTGCCAGTCCTGCGTAAAGCGTCGTTAGTTCAAGCAAGTTCACTTCGCATCCACCAAGAACCATAGAGAGTCCGTATTTTTTCGCGTGTGCCAGCGTTGAAATCCCTGCCTGCTTGAGAAAAGCGTGCAGCGGAGCGTTTTTCAGACGCGCATTAAGGCTGACCGCTGGCACATTGAGAGAACGTGCGAGTGCCTGACGCGCCGTAACGTAACCGCTGTATTTGCCGTCATAGTTCACCGGCTCATATCCGGCGTAGGTGACAGGAACATCGAATAACAGCGTCTCTGGCGTAATCAAGCCCTCCTCCATAGCGAGTGCATAGACGAAAGGTTTCAGGGCAGAACCCGGAGAGCGCGGCGCAAGCGTGCCGTTTATCTGTCCCGACGCCTTACGGTCGAAAAAGTCGTGGGAACCCACCATTGCTAAGACTTGGCGGCTTTGGGTGTCCATAACGACAATAGCCCCTGTGCTCGGTAAACCGTGGCGGACAACATTTGCAAACGAAGCATCAAGATATTCTCGGAGGATACGGAGTGCCGTTTCTTGGACTTTCACGTCTATCGTCGTGTATATTCTGCTGTTGTGCTGTCTCTTTCCCTTGACGAGTAGACGCGCAAGGTGCGGTGCCTTGAACGGGAGCGGGTAGCGTTTCGTTGGGATCGGTTCTTGTAATGCTTCCTGCCACTGCTCTTCAGAAATTTGCCGGCGCGCGAGGAGTCGGTTTAGCACTTTTTCCCGCGCTTTTCTTGCCTTCTCTGGGAATCTGTCTGGACGTAGATGTTCCGGCGAGTTCGGAATTGCGGCGAGGAGCGCAGCTTCTCCAAGGCTAATGAGGTGTTGGGGTTTGTTGAAGTAAAACCGAGATGCTGCCGCTGTACCAACGATGTTTCCGCCGTAAGGGAGCATATTGAAGTAAAAGGTTAAAATCTCGGATTTGGAATAAGCAAGCTCAAGTTGAAGTGCGCGGAACATTTCATAAAGCTTGTTTGGAACAGTCCGGGCTTTGGGTTCCATGAGCCTTGCCAGCTGCATGGTAATTGTTGAACCGCCACGCACTACCTTACCGGCTGTGAGGTTGTCATAAAGTGCAGTTGCGAGGGATACTGGATTAACGCCCCAATGGTAGTAAAACCACCTGTCTTCTGACGTCAGCATCGCCTGGTGCAACAACGGGGAATGGCTTTCGGCTTTCGGCTCTCGGAAACCTTCGGGAGAATTGCTGATGCCTATTTCACTGACCGCTGATGGCTGATGACTGACGGCTATTCGCCACATGCCGTCGGCAGCTAAAAATGCCCTGAGCCATTCGCCGTTTCTATCTAAGACGACAGGAGATGAGGGTGGATAGAGACGTTCTTTGGGCAGCGGAAAACACCAGTTTGCGACAATAAAGAGGGTTATAATAGAAAAGGGAAGTAGCAGCCAAAACAGTTTTCTGATATTGGAAACCATCAGCAATCGGTAGTCAGCAGTCAGAAAAGAGGTTTTCAACCTTTGACTGAAAGCCGACAACCGACGACCGATAGCTACTATGATTCTTTTCATTGCTCTGCGACCACTTCGATGCGCATGCTACCCGTTACAGTAGATTTTGCCGCATCGTACATTGCTTCGGCGGCGATGGGTGGTAAGGTAAATTCACCCTGTGTGACTGCCCGCAGTGCGTAATAGAATTTACGCTCGCGCTGGCGTGGGAACGTGCCGAAGAAAATGAGGCGATCATCGCGAATGTCGAGATAGTCGGGTTTGAAGTCCTGCTCTTTCAACCACGGAATACCCGCTCGAGACTCCAAGCGTGGGTTCTCAATTTCAAAACCGGTCGGTAACATATCTACGACAACAACGTTTTCCAGATTAGCAGTAAGTGCTTTGACGGTTATCTCTGCGACGATTAAATCCCCATGTACGAACTGACGGGTGAGATCTTCGCCATCTTTGTTGAAGTAGCGACGGCGGACCTGTATTTCGCGCTCGTATTCCTCAACAAACGAACCGCGTTGAATGCCGAATGCACTCCAGTAATAATAGCAGCTTCCCTCGCCTTTAACGGAGAGTTGTACACGCACACCGTCCCACGCGTCATCGGTATAGCACACCTGTGTTGCATCGAAATCAGCGAAGTGCTCGCCATTGAGTTTGAGCGTGCCGGTGTAGTTCCTGTCCATCTGCTTTTTCATAATTTTGCCAAGTGCAAGGAAAGCAAAAGCATTATCCTGGGTTGTCGTCCATCGGTTTCCGTCGGATGCTGCGTCTCTGAGATTCTTGACGAGCATCGGGATTGATGGATGGTTTTCATTGACTTCGGCAAGCATATCCAACATGATGGCTTGTGCCCGAATTGGAGAATTAAGTGTACCACCAGTCTCCCACTCTGCATTATCCTTACCATTAACATTTAGTGATACGGATACCGGTAGCATTGAGAGAGCAGTCTCTAATTCACCACTAAGGGCAAACGCACCAGCGAGTTGAAAGTGGCTATAATCGCTAAGCCCACTCAAACCTCTATTCTTAAGGTAGTTCATTGTGCCGCGATCAGGTTGTCCAGCAGCGGCTAAAACATAAGATGCGTATGTCGCAAGTGCGATATTTGCCTTTATCTCCTTAGGGGTATCTTGACTCTCTGTATTCGGCGAGAATTTTGCTTGTTCCCTTAAACCGTCGAGCATTGCATCGTAGACCCTGTCTGCGACCTCATAGCCTGCTTTTCTTGCTTCAACAAGGAAGTGGGATGCGTAAATACTACTCCACGGATTGACGTAAGTACCGCCGGGCCAGTAGGCAAAATGATTGCGCCACGTCAGCATGCTTTCCAATTTAGTGATACCTGACGTAACATAGTAGTCCACTAAACCATCATCTGCGAGCATCGGCTCGACACTTCGCGCGAGATCACTGAAATAGAGTAGTGGAAAGACCTTACTGGTCGTCTGTTCTAAACATCCGTGCGGATAACGGACAAGATAACGGAGACTATCGGCAAAAGCGATATTTGGAAACGGCGATAGCGTAAGGCTGAACTCAGACGAATCTGCCATCAAATCCGCTGGGAGAATGAAGTCAACGGGTTTGCCGGCGCGTACCACGCCTTGCCCTGTTTTTGTTACAGGTGGGGCAGTAGAACGCAGCGGAAGTTGTACATCTATCTCCGTTGTCTCAGCATTACCCTGCGCAGATAAATTAAAATTGACTTCACCGATCGCATCCTGAACACGAATGTCGAAAAAGACTTGTGCCTCTGTTCCTGCATCAACGCTTCTACTGATACTAAGCTCCTGTGATGGCGGTTGTGAAGGTGGTCCTGGCGCATTCTGAAGTGGCGTTTCAGATATATTCGTAGGACTTGCCGAAAGTAGCTGCAAGTCGCCTTCTGCTTGCAATTTGACGTTAAATTCGCCATCCTCACCGGTTCCGTTAAAAAGCGTGACAGGTACACGGAGTTTATCACCGCCTGCCAAAAATCGGGGGAATGTCGGCGTTAGGACAATAGGCTCTCGAACGGTCAAATACGCTTCAGTGGCACCGTAATCTGCACCGGCAAAAGCGACAGCCATCAACCGCAATTTTCCGTTGAATTGGGGAATCTTGAATTGAACAGTGCCGCGTCCATTTCCATCGGTTTTCACAAACCCCGACCAGAGCGAAACAGGTTTTACCCGTTTGATACTGCCGGTATTAAGTCGTTTTCTTCGTGATGCTTGTGTGCCTCCATCGCCACCCGTACTGGAGTTATCAGTGACACTGGCGATTTCAGGTAGAATCCCACTATACAGATCAAAGGAACGCGTCTTTAATCCCCGTTGCCGATAAAAATAATCGTGTGGGTTAGGCGTTTGGAAGTCGGTGAGCGCGAGGATCCCTTCGTCTACAGCTGCGATACAGACCTCGTATTTTTGCCACGAACGTCTGCCTTTCACTTGAAATGCAATATTTACATCTCTGTTCGGACGAACCGTAACTTCAGGGTTTCCCTCGTCTTCAATGTTCTTCTCTTCATCGGAGAGTGGAACCTTCAAAGATACACCTGCCGCATCCGTTTGCGAGAGAAACATGTTCACTGAAAGCCTTCTTCGAGTCTCATCAAGTTTCAAGGGAATCACACCAAATGCCCGCGCTGGCAGTGGTTGACTGTTGTCTACTGAGGCACTATCCATAGGCACAGAACGTGTCAGTGTTGCAGAGAGATAGACGTTGGGCTTATAACTGGACCGTATTGGTATCGATAAAGTTGCGGTATTCTCTTTCATCACGATCGTGCGGTGGCTCATCACTTTCTCTCGCTCAACGGTTAGTAAGAGTGTACCCGAGAAGGGTGCCTTGATAGAAAGTTTTGCTGTTTCACCCGGACGATAGGCAGGTTTATTGAGGGTCAAATCTAAGCGTGTGGGATGCTCCATAGACACCGACGCGTTGCCCCAACCGTTAACATAGAATCCAATTTCTGCCGTTGCTGTTGATTCAACGTCCTCAAGTCGGACGCGATACTCACCGTAGTCTGAAGGGGTTAGCGTCAGGGTTTGAGCTGCCTCCCCTGAAGTTAACGCGTGGGTTTCGACCTCAGTCGTCTGGGGTTCGGAGATGTATTCATAACGTCCAGCTGAATTCTGTCGCAGTATTGTATTCCAATGAACCTTGTGAAGGCTGAGTCGTAAAGCACGTCCAGGAGCAACAGCCATAGCATCATCAACAGCTACATAGTCAATGCGAACGGGTTTGTCAATTTTGGCATCCGCTGTATTCGTGCGCCGAAGCCCAACGTAATGCGAATAGGGATGAATAACAACTCGGTGCGAAGCCGTGACCGCTCTACCTCCTATTTCACTGACGGTAGCGGTGAGAACACCGTTTAGTAGAGACGGTGCTTTCAGGGTTGCTGGAACAGTGAATTGATAGTGCGCCTTACCTGCTGGATCGGTTTTGGCTTCTCCCAATTCAATTCGTTGGCTTTCAAATTGTTTAGCAAAGCTCGATCCAGTGCTTCCAAAAACGAAAGAACGCCACTCTGTCGCATCGGTATCCGCTGATAAAGTAGTGTCAGCGTCCACAAAGGAAACTGTTTTCAATTCGCATGACGCCTGAACTTTTCGTCCTACAGCCGGTGGTCCGAAGAGATTGACGGCATTCACTTGAATGTCGAGTTCGTCTCCGAGCTTGTAGATAGATTTGTCCGTAGTGATGGCGACTTTCATCCGGTCTGGCATGAATTCCTCGACCTGAAATTGAGCTCTTCCAACAACGTTATCGGCGATCAGCATTTTGGCGATATAGTTGCCCGTTTGTGCGTAGCCAGGAATCGGAATTTGCACTTCACAGATACCTGTTTTCGTCGTTTGCTGTCTTAATTCTCGTAGGATTCTGCCATCTGGCGCAAGTACCTCAATGCGAGCAGGTAACGATTCTGGCGTTCTCTGTTTCGGTGCGCGGACGATCCCCGCAAGTTGGACAGTCTCACCGGGTCGATAGACGCCGCGACTCGCGTAAAGAAAAGCCTCATAGCCTTTTTGCAAATAGGCAGGTCCCGCGATGTCGAAATCGGCTGTTGCGATCTCGTGCCGATCCAATTGAATGAAAGCGAGATCGTCGCGCTTTGCCACAGTAATCATAAAGGGCGTGAAGCCCTCGGTCTTCTCAGCAACATCTGTAAACTCGACGAATCCTGCCCAGTTGGTTGTGCCGTTGAGGAGCGTCTGGTTGTTGTCACTGATGAGTTTGACGCGCGCCGTTGGCACGGCTGCACCGGTAGCAAGGGATTTCACCCAAACATAAAGTCTATCCTCCGTGCGTTTGGCACTGATACCCAAATCCGTGATGAGTACCCATTGGTGTGCGCTATCCCATTCCCGCTGCGCGTTTCGTGCCACAACCTTGAAGATGCCGACATGCTCGTCTGCGAGATAATCCTCCAAAGAGATTGGTACTGTTACCTCTTGATTCAATTGCGATGGAACATTCAGCTCCTCTGTATGGATAGATTTTCCTAAGTTCCGACTCCAGCGACTCCATCTCTCTAATTTTGAGACATAGATAAGATTGTTTGCGAAAACCTTTTCGATATCAAGTTTCACGCGCCCAACATTAATTGTTGCGAGCCCTAAGTTCAACTCTCCTTTTCTTGCGAGGAAGAACCCATCTCCGAGGAATCGGAGTTGAGGACGGATATCTGGAATCTTGAGCCTTGTGAGATAGTCTTGTTTCAAAACGGCATCGTTCCGTGCTATCAAGCCGCGCCGAATTCTGAGTGTATAGGTAGTGCGACGCTTGAAATTGCCGTGGATCTCTATGTTTCGATAGTCGGCTATGACGCGATAGTCTACCGCTGGTGTAAGTTCCAGATAAGGCTCAATGGTATCACTGAGGACAGGTGCGCTGAAACTGACGGAAATATAGGGTGTCCCATCACTTTCCCAAACATCTGAATATGTTACGCCGAGTGTTCCCCTACCACGGAGTATTACGGGTGTAATGTGTGCTTTTTCCAGACCAATTTGTCCGCCTATGCATTTGAATCCCTTCTCAATCTTAACTTTTATCTCTCGATCTGCGTTGCCGCGTTTTATCCGCTTCGTTTCAAATCGGACTGTTTGTGCTGTGGCAGTGCCAGTTTCAATCTGATACGGGACTTCTGTTCCGTCATCCAATTCAATAGAGAGGTGTGCTTTTAAATCAGCAGTCGTTACAGGGTAATTGAAAGCGATTGTACCGAAACCTGTTGCCTGCTGACGCGCCTCATTCGTAGTAAACTCCATGCGTGTCTGCTCTACTGCGAAAGGTTCGGTAGCGAATTTAAACTCTTTTTGTCCGGTTAGTGAAAATGTCTCAGATGGGTTAAGGTCAGGTGTGAGTTGAACGGTATATTGTGCGGCGGGTGCCAAAGGTGCGTCTAAATAAAATCCGATTCTATCGCGTGCGATCCAGCGTGCAGTGCCTTGAACAGCTGGCGTAAACCGAAAAGCCTCGGCTGGGACTTCAGTCCCGACACGCGACTTATCAACGATTGCCTCCGAAAAGGTGATCGAAAAATCGACCCATTGTGGCACCTCTCCTTGCGGCGTGAAGGTTTTGACGCTGTATCGCGTCCGGGCAGTTATGTTGTCCTGTACGATGTAGAAAATACAGGCAACAAGGATGAGTGCCATCAACCCAATCACACCGATTAAAAAGTTGTTGGAAAGTTTGGTTACCATGATAATACCCTTTGCTCCAAAGAATCTGTCCTTATAGTTTTCTGTTCGGATTAATTTAAGGGACTACTTGTCCCCGATCGCAAGTCCTAATGTGAGTGTTACTTTCTTGTTTCCGATTTCCGATTTACAGATCAAGGCGATCATAAGTCACGAAATTTAACGAATATAAGGCATTAAAGATACTCAAGAGGCAATTTTTATATTAGCAATTTTTATGCCAATTGGATTTTGTTTACCTGCTGGGTGTTTAAGGCGGGATAGTCAAGTCCAGATGGGGTTTCAAACTCTTTTGGAGTTTATCAGAAATGAATAAGGTGTCTTTGCGTGACATTATGTGTAAATATAAACACATAAGGACGGATATGGCTATCCGTCCTTACAAAATTAGAAGTATAAAACATAGGGCAAGACCGGTGTTCAACAAATCTTGCCCTCTAACGACAGATTCTGAGCCACACAACCCTTAGTTAGAACCAGAAGTGTGACATCAAAATAATCTGATCAGTGCCTTGGAGCTGCCTTAATGTGCCTTTGTCGGCGATGCTATCATCGTCACCGCGATCTGCATTAGCAAGGTTTGCCCAGTAAAACAGGGAAATCGCCCCATTCTCCATAAAATTGTATTGGGCAGTGAGCGTCACCCGTTGGCTCGTATCACCCTTAACCGTTCTATCGGGGTCAAACAAACCATAGCGACCAGCGATTGAGAGCCGAGGGAGGAGTCGGTATTTTGCACCGACATAATAACCTTTTGAGTCAACGGCATCTGGTGCGAAAGAGGCTACCTCTCCAGTGTTTCCAAAATTGAATTCGCCTTCAAGACTTAGACCGGCGTAGGAAGCAGTAAGAAATGCCCCAATGAGCCGTTCCCAGTCTTCACCCGGCTTTTCAAATATACCAGAAACACCTGCTCGAACCGGTCCAAGTTGGGCACCGATTGTGCCAAGTCCGCCCTTCGCGGCTGCATTGTCGGCATTAAAGAATGCTGCGTTATAGAAAAGTTTTCCAGCACTACCACCGAGTTCAACACCGACGTCCCGCTTGTTAGAACCGAGTCCATAACCCTGTCGGACGAGAATATTGTGATCTTTCTGCTTGATAGCGAATGGGAGTCGGAATTGCCCAACTTTGACATAGAGATGTTTGGGAATAGCATCTACCGTTGCGAATGCATTCATCGTTGTTCCCACGTTGTTGGAAAGGGTAAGCCGAACGTGTTCAGAGGCTTGGGCATTGAAGGTTACTTCCGCTTGCATAAGAAGAAACCTGTCAATCGAGGAGTGGCACGAATTGCATCCAGCTATGGCGTTCTCACCCTCATCTACATGTGTTGTTTTAATGAATGCAGTCTGAAAATCAAGCGAAGTTGTGAGTTGCTTGACGACTTCCTTTGCCTCTTCAGTTACGGCTTCCATGTCAAAATCTTCAGGGAATTCAAAATAATTCTCTTCAAAGATTTCGCCGATGCGATTTCGGGGACCGCCGCCAGCCGGGTCAATGTGGCAGAAACTACACTCCTTCTCAAGTTCAGTGGCAAATTCGGGACGCGCCTCCGCCGTTTCCGGCAAAACGAGGCACATTGTAACACTGACGACGAGTGCGAGCAGTAGAAATAATTTTTTGACCATGACCGCTTTCCTCTGCCAAGGTTTTCTCAGTAAAAGGGTGTCGCCAAAACACCTCACAACGTTGCTGCAATGTGGCTTCAAAAGGACCTCCTTATTCTTTACTCAAGTTCCGTAAAAACATAATCAATATCTTCAGCTCGGGTGTGGCATCCCCAACAGATCCTACCTTCAGCTATGACATTGAACTCAGCATCCGGGGCGTTTCGGACGTATTCGATGAACTCCCAATCGTTGTGATCAGGATCGACGCCTGCTTTTTTCCGCATAATTGCGATGAGTCCGACATAGTCTTTACCAGGACGGTTCGCCTCTTTTACGACAATGCTCCCATTGGGGTATGGAAATTGTTGTTCGCCATTGGGCGCGATGGTCGCTCGTGTCTGGTTGACGTAAACATTTTTTGTGCCGTTGTGGGGGTCACCGCCACCAGTAGGTGGTATAGGTTCGGCATTTAATTTTAACCACTGTGTGTAACCTGCCACATCTCCAGGAAGTCCCGGAAGGGGAGCCGCCACCACTTCAGGTTCGACAGTCTCCTCTACAGTTGTTTCTTCTGGCGGTGGAACGAGTTCTTCCAACTGTTTTTCGCTTGAACAAGCGATAATGAGTAGACTTAATATTACCACTACTGCCAGATTTCGTAGTAAGGGTCGCGTTTGGATTTTCATGATTGATTCCTCAATTTGTGAGTATTAAGAACTTAATGAGTTTCGTAAAATTTCAAAAAGAACATGTTTCTGCAATAGTTTTTAGTATACGATAAAATACTAAGTATTACAAGGAAATTTACATAGGATACTAACGCTCTACGAAATGAATAGTTTACTTTCATGACTTTGGTATTATTGAAAATAAAAGCACTATTTTCGTTGCCTTTCTACCTGTTGTTACTGTATCATAAGAGAGAAGCAGATGAGAGTTCTACTGGAGACCATAAATACGAAAGGATAACCAAAAAAGGAAGATAATGCTCAGAAATTTATTTAAAGGTCGTGATAAAAGCGACGTTGAATCCAACGGTGAAGACCAACAAGGAAACTGGTTTAATCGGCTCAAATCCGGCTTGACGAAAACTCGCGACCAGTTCCTGTCTCAGATGTCAGGGCTCCTTCGAGTTGGAAGAAAAATTGACGAAGATTTGATGGAAGAGATTGAGGAGATTTTGATCCAGTCGGACGTGGGGGTTGATACCACTCTGACGCTAATGGACAACGTCAGAGATCGGGTACAGGCAGAAGGGTTAAGCGATTCTTCAGAGTTAGAATCGGTCCTGAAATCAGAAATTTTGAATCTGCTTGGTGAGGATGTGCCGCTGGAGATAAAAGATGAGAAACCCTATACGATTCTGGTGCTCGGTGTCAATGGTGCTGGAAAGACGACGACCATAGGAAAACTTGCGAGTCGCTTCATCACTGATGGACAACGGGTGATTGTTGCTGCCGGAGATACGTTTCGCGCTGCAGCGGAGGATCAACTTGCGATTTGGTGTGAACGTGCCGGGGCAGAACTCATTCGTGGAGGCGAAAGTGCCGAACCTGCTGCTGTTGTGTTTGACGCAATTCACGCAGCAAAACATCGTAATGCCGACGTGTTAATAGTGGATACAGCCGGAAGACTGCACACCAAAAAACCACTCATGGATGAGCTATCCAAAATCGGTCGCGTTATGACGAAAGCGCACACGGGTGCTCCGCATGAAGTATTACTTGTTGTCGATGGTACGGTTGGTCAAAACGCCTTGATGCAGGCGAAGATTTTCAACGACGCGGTGCCAATCACAGGTGTCGCAGTTACAAAACTGGATGGAACCGCCAAAGGTGGGATTGTCATAGGCGTGAACGCGGAAATTGGTGCCCCTGTTAAACTCATCGGAATTGGTGAGAAAATTGATGATTTACGAGATTTTGCGGGAACGGATTTCGTTGAGGCACTTTTTGCCGCTGAGACTGAGGAATGATATTCCGTTTCCCGCTGTTCTTAGGGGTATTACGATGCGCTTCACTAAATCAGCAACAGAGCACTCGAAGACCGATTAGAAAAAATATTCGGTCTTCAAGCGTTCAGAGCCGTAACAGAATATTAGTACTCTGCTTCTCTCATATAAGAGCGAAGATGTTTACGGAGGTTACGATGTGCGTGAAGCAGATGCGCTTTGACCGTCCCATCCGACCTGCCAACAGCAGCGGCTATATCCTTAAGCGATAATCCATTCCAGTGTCGCAAAATGAAAATTTGCCGTTGTTTTGGTGGGAGCCGTCGGACTGCTCTCCGGATGTGTGCCCGCAGTTCCTTATTTTCAACCGCTCTTGCTGGCGATTCTGAGCGCGGGTCGGCGATATTTGCCATGGGCAACTCGCCGGAATCACCGGAGTCGTAGAGAAGTACTTCTGACCTTGACTGCTTTCTTAGGAAATCAATGCAGAGATTCACCGTAATCCGGTAAAGCCAACTGTAGAATTGGCATTGGCTTTTGAAATCTCCTAAGCCTTGGTAGGCACGAATGAAGGCATCTTGGGTCAGATCCGAGGCATCTTCGGGGTTGGAGACGAAACGTTGCACAAGTCGAAAGGTGCGTTTTTGGTAACGTGTAAAGAGCATATCAAAGGCAGCGGTATCACCGTTTTGAAATTGCTCAATTAGTTCAGCATCATCGTAACAGTCTAGTGGAACACTTTCAGAGCTTTGGGACTGCATGTTCTCCTCTTAGGGGCCATCAGCCGGGAAAAGGCTTCTGGTTTTTCGTAGCCCACCGTTGGGGAAAAACCAGAAACTCTGGTGGCTGTTGACAAAATAGAAGTCATTGATTCGTTTGTTTGTGGACACTGCGAAACCAACGTCTATATCTCTGGTTATCTTGAACCATCTGTTGTAGAAGCGTTAATTCTTCATCTTCTTCGGCGTAGGGTGCGGTTTCAAGCAAGGCTAACAATTCCTCATAAACAATGCTGTCTTCATGCGCGAGGGTCGAGAGTAGCGTCCTGAAATTTTCACCGTGGCCGAGTAGCGTTAATAATTGATTGGCATGACGTATTTCTTCGGAGGCGGCTTGATTCAAGTACGCTGCGAGTTCATGTTCATCCCGCTTTTCGGCAATTTGTGCAAGAATCAATCGCATCCCAACAAGTTTGAGTTTTGCTTGCGCAAGTTCGTCTAAATCGGTTTCAAACCGTTCTTGGAGATGATCCGCGTCGCGTGGATGTAACTGCGCATAACTGGGCCAGACCGGATTCGCCATCACCTGTTTCAACCGTTTTAGACCTTCAATCAGATTTTCCTGATCTCGTGTGGATAGTTGTCCAAAAGTGCTTCGCCAAAAGTTTGTCGCGTGTTGTACGCTCTCACGGAAGAGTTCCTCGGACTGTGGCGTGAGTTTAATTCGAGCACGCCTCCGATCTTCGTCGCATTTACGACGGACAACCCAACCGTTTCGTTCAAGACGACTCACCAAACCAGATGTTGTATTATGGGCAAGCCCTAAGTGCTCACCTAACTCGCTGACAGACATCCCATTCTCGTGCCCATACCAATGAAGGTGTTGCAGGGCGTTAAACTGGACAATCGTCAAACGATCCGGAACGATTTCCTGAATAAATCTGGATTTGACAGCTGCCTGCGCGTGACGCATTACACGCATTACAACGTCAATTTCATTATGGAATTCTTGATCTTTAGACATCTCTGGCGGCACTCGCAAGCTAATCTTGCTGTTAAGGATCTATATTGTAGGGCATCGTTTCTATGCCCCCTATTTTATATTGTAAAGTGTAAGTTAAACCCTACGATGAAAATAATACATCGTATATGTGATATTATTTCCGTCGTATGGGATGTAATAATTATATATCAACTTTATCAAAATGTCAAATTAAAGTGCGAAAAATGTTGATTTTGTCGGGGTTTGCGAGCGAAATTTGACATTTGGATAAAATTACTTACGTTTTTCAGAAAATTAATGGCTTTAGTTGCTGCCGACCAGACGTTGTGCCTTCATTTTCCGTTTGCGCTTGGATTTCGACTTACCTTTCGGTTGAGAAGATTGTGCAGGTTTCGATTCTTGAACATTTTCATGCGTCGGTTGATTTTCTTGAAGCACTTGTTGTTGCTGTGCGACGTATTCAGCGTAATTGCCTTCAAAGAGGCTCGCGGTTCCGCCAGGGTTACCGTCAAAAATCAGTAGTTTGGTTGCAAGATTGCTCAAGAGGTAGCGATCATGAGAAATAATAAAAAAGGTTGCTGGATACTCTGCCAACGCTTCTTCGAGTGCTTCACGCGCCGGAATATCAAGATGGTTCGTCGGTTCATCAAGTAGCAAAACGTTCGCGTTCGCCAACAGCAATTTCGCGAGTAGCACACGGCTCTGCTCACCGCCACTTAAACTTCCAATCCGCTTGAACACATCATCACCAGAGAATAAAAACCTACCGAGGAAACTACGGACTTCGCCTTGGGTCTGCTCTGGACGAAGTTCCCAGATTTCATCAATGACTTCATTATCTGGGTTAAGTCCTTCTAATTCTTGTGCGTAGTATCCAAATTTGAGTGTAGGTCCCACCCATATTTCGCCCTGTGTAGGGGATTCCTCACCCAAAATCATTCGGAAGAGTGTTGTTTTGCCGGTGCCGTTTGCACCGATAATTCCGATAACGTCGCGACGGTATACTTCAAAATTTAGGTCCGTGAAAATAACTTTGTTGCCGAATGATTTGCCAACACTTTGGCACCGGAGGATGTCGTTTCCGCCGCGAGCATCAGGTGTGAAAGTAAGTTTGAAGGTAGGTGCCTCGCGTTTCGGTTTTTCGACCCTCTCCAATCGTTCGAGTTTCTTGCGTCTGCCTTGTGCCTCTCGTGTCCGCTGTCCTGCAATGTTACGGCGAATAAAGTCCTCTTCGTGCTCGATAAATGCCCGCTGTTTTTTGAATGCACGATCCCCGACTAACTCTTCAACTCTTTTTGTTTCAATGTACTTGGCGTAGTTTCCGCGATAAATTTTTATTCTATGTTCTTCAAGTTCCCAAATTTTTCGGACGACTTTGTCTAAAAAATACCGATCGTGAGAAACAACAAGGACTGCACCCTTGTATTCATTGTTGAGATAATTTTCAAGCCATTCAATACCGTTGATGTCGAGGTGATTTGTCGGTTCATCGAAAAGAAGCAGGTCGGGCTCTTCGAGAAGTAGTTTAGCGAGGGTTGCTCGACTCTTCTGACCTCCGCTGAGTACACCGATTGGAAGATTGAAGTCCGGTTCGTTGAAACCTAAGCCGCTAAGAATACGGTTAATTTGATGCTCGTAATCGTAACCGCCGAGTCGTTCATGCTGCTCCTGGATCCGGGCATAACGTGCAAGGAGATCTGGTGATTCATGCGTCTCCATCTCCTCTGCCAGTAGGAGCATATCATCTTCAAGGGCGCGCCGTTTGTCAAAAACCTTGAGCATTTCCTGCCGTAAGGTACAGTCATGCGCGAGTTCAGGCTCTTGGCTAAGATATCCGATACGCAATCCGCTTGCAGAAACAACTTTACCCTTAAAATTGGCAAGCATACCGTTAATAATTTTAATTAACGTTGTTTTTCCAGTTCCGTTACGACCAATTAACCCAATTCTGTCCGAATGTTCAATTGAGACCGATATATCGTCCAGAATTAGGTCTGGATCATATAATTTGGTGACGTGTTCTAAGCGTATTAAAGACATTTTTGGCACCGCTTGCAAGCCAAAACTTGCTATTTGAAAATCGTTTTGATACGTTTGCCTCTGTTAGCAATTGTCCATTGCTCGCTACGGGTTATCATTTCCTGATACGTATTCGCGCGGTGGGTATCCGGTCGGCGGATGTTAAATTGCCTAAACCGCCAAAACGCTATGGAGAAGGCAGCATAATGAACGAAACAGTCCAGATGCCCCCATTCGCTATCCGTCAAGGGTCGTACCGCATTGTAGGTGTCTAAAAATCGGTGTGTAGCCGTAAGATTCAGTTCGTGCTGCGGTGTGTAACAACAGCCAACGATTGTCATCCCGACATCAATTAACAGGGTGTCGTAACATCCCTCTTCAAAGTCGAGAATTGCTACCATCCGATCTCCATTGAAAAGGGTGTTATCCAAGAAAAGGTCACCGTGTAGAAGTCCCATTGGAAGTGTTGCACTGAGCTGCGGTTCCATTGACTTTATTTGCGATTTCAACGACTCAACAAACGGATGCGCCGCAAATTGTGTGCCTTGAACTTCCTTGAAAAAGGGAGCTATTTGTGAGATACCCATGGCGAAACGCGGGAGTCCAGCGATTGGTGGGATGTGGTGCAGTTTTGCCAACGCCTCACCGAGCTGTGCTAAGGTATTTGGTGAAGATTGGGGTTGCTCTCCTTGTAGAAATGGATAGAGCATTACACTGCCGACTGTCTCGTGCGCGAGTGGCTTCTGATCTTTCGTTAGAATCGGGTATACCGTCGGATACGCGTGGTCTTGAAGATGCGCCAACAAGGAGATTTGCATCTTGAGTTCTATGGGATCTTTCTCATCGCAAACTTTAAGTAGGAACTCACCATCCGTAGTTGTCAATTTGAAGTTGCTGTTGCCAAACCCACCGTGAACTTCTTCAAGCTTCAGTGGTGTTCCGATTGGATATTGTGCTACAATGTGCGCGAGTTCTGAGGATGAAAGGGTTGTGTAACGTGCCATATTCTGTTCGGCGTTGTATCACTCTTGCGGGTGTTTCTCTTCAGCCGAGTGCCCTAATTCCTGGAATTCCTGTGTGTTACGGATGAGATCAAACGCTGGTTCTGTTTTTGCAGCCGCAAGTGCTGCCTCGTCTACCCGAATGGCTTCACGCAACGAAGCAATCGAGAGTTTTTTCTCCTCTTTCTGTGAATAGGCGATAGCAAGGTTGTAATGTGCCTTTGCAAAATCAGCATCTAATTGCGTGGCGCGCTCCCACGCTTGAATAGCCATGTCGAGTTCTCCTTGGTTTCCATAGATAACCCCCAGTGCGAAAAACGGCATTACCCATCCGGGTTCGTTCTGGATTGCCAAGGTGAGTTCCATAATAGCGCGTCCGAAATCGCCTTGCTCGGCATACCCCATTCCCCAATTGTAGTGGGCTACAGCGACTTCGCTGGGTTCAGGGACATCTGTGTTTTGTGAATAGGGAATGGGTTTCGGACCGCACGCCGTCAGGCATAACATCAACCCTATGATCAACAGCAAGGCATTAAAATTTAGTTTATCTAACCCGTGCAGAAAAGTCATAGTTTCGCCCTCCATGTCTTTATCGCATTTTAGCAGAAATTGAGATTGGAATCAAGGGGTGCTTGCTTTCTCTACATAAACGGCGTAGACCTTTGGATCCGCTGGACGAATTCCAGTGTAATTGAGCCGGATGCGAATTGTACCGACTTGCTGTTTAACATATTCCGCTTGTTTCCACCGCACTCTTTGATGGAATCCTGACGTGAGCGGGAGACACTCCTCTCTGGAATACCCTTCGAGTGGTTGAAAATGTTCGTTTAGGATGTCAACTGTCACTTGGCTGTACTCGGAGAGTCCATCAACATTTAAGGATACCGCGCAAGGTTGTCCTTCAAGGTCAATAGGTGCTGAAATGATGTGTGGAGGTTGCGCTGTTTTCCGCGTCATATCTGCGGTTTGAAGGTAGCCAAGTCGATCGCGCTGCCACGTCGCGATCCGAACACCGTTGCTGAGCTGCTCTGGCCACGGTGCATACCAAAAAAGCGTTTCATCGCCAACGTTTTCAAAGCCCTGACCCTGCATGAGTGCAGCGTGTTTGAAATTCAGCGGTGTGGGGAGATGCTCAAAGTCGTCTTCTGCTGCTTCCACAATCTGAAAATCGGGGATTGGCTCTCGATAGTGGAGTGCGTCGTTGCTGACAACCAAACCAAGATCCATTGTCACATGCCGTCGGTCATTGTTCTCCGGTCCGTGCCACTGTCCGTAGAAACCGAGGATCACATTCCCACGATTCCATAGTGCTGCACCGAGGTGGACTTGTTCTCCTTGGTGTGCGCCGTATACTATGGGTCTCGGCGGAATGTTTCCACGTCTGAAGCCTAAGCACGAGGCTTCGATCCAGTGTTCAAAATCGTAAGAGGCGTACATCACCATCTGTCGGGTTGGACCTATATGACTCCCACCGTGTCCGCTCAGATAATAGCAGCCGTTGAATTTTGTGAGACCGGACATCTCGCAGGATGGTGGATTGGGATGCCGTTCGGCTTCATGCCATCGGAACCCATCTTCGCTAAACATGACTGCAAACTTTGGGGTATATTTGGAGGTCTCAATGATGGCTTTGAATCGGCGAGTGGGGTCGGGGTCATCGGGTTCATAATAGACGACACACGCTTGAATATGATATTGCCCACCTTGAATACCGACGAGATTGTTTTGCGTAGAGCCGTTGTATTCTACTAACCCAAGTTCAGGTTTTTCCCAGTTGTATCCATCTCGGCTTTTTGCGAAACAGACGCGATGGTGCCAATGGTCATCCTCGCCCTGCGCGAGATACCACATCCAAAATTCGTCGCCGACGCGATGGACAGATCCGTAATAGATGACGCGGGAACAGTCGGGTGTCCCTGGAGGACCGGGATGGACCACGATTCGGGTCCGATCAACACCGGCTCTATAAGGCACAAGTTGCAAACGGACACCGTGTTGAAACGGAATGCTGTAGTCGTCGAAAGGGAATAGCACGATCTGATTGGTGCTTATGTGTTCTGGCGTGTTCTTAATAATCATGTTATTGGTTATTGGTTGTCAGTTGTCAGCCATCAGTAAAGAAGTTTCGGATGCTAACCAAGTATTTCCTATTACAGTAAAATCCAAAAATTCATGAACACTTCAAGAAATCAGCCGTATCTGCCTTATCAGAGGATGCGTCTACCTTAACGCAAGAGACAAATTGAAATGCTCAAGTCTAAAGTATTCCTATAACTACTCCTTCAAGATTGCGGCGTAGACGAGTGGTTTCATCTTCTCGCTGAGTTCCGAAAAAGGGATATGCTGCGCGAGGGTGATGGCTACTAATTCATTTTTCGGTGAAATCCAGAATTCGGTGCTTGTCCCACCAATCCAGCCGTATTCACCAACTTGGGAGGCAGGTATCCAGTCTGTCTGTTGGACACGAACCGAAACGCCGAGTCCAAAACCGAGTCCAGCATAACGTGCCTCCGGTTTCTTGTCGAGCGGTATCAGATGTTCTGGTAGATGATTACGGGTCATTAATTCGACAGACTCGGCTTTTAACAGTCTTCTTCCATCGTGTGTACCTTTACCTAAGAGCATCAGACAAAATCGAGCGAAATCAGCAGCAGTAGAGACCAACCCTCCACCGGCAGATAGAAATTTCGGTTTCTTTAGAAAACTGGTTTTGGAGACATTACCCGTTCCGCCCTCTGGCGCATCAATAGTCTGCAAACCTCCTCCCGATTTCGGACCGTACATGCCTGCTAAGCGATTTACTTTCTCCACCGGCACATAAAACCCCGTGTCACACATGCCCAACGGCTGGAAGATTCGCTCGGCTAAAAACACATCGAAGGTCTGGCCAGAAACGACCTCAATTAGCCTGCCTAAAACATCTGCAGCGATACTATAGTGCCACTTCGATCCGGGTTGGTACAACAACGGAATTTTGCCGAGCCGATTAACCATTTCCTTGAGGTTGCATTCATGCAGTAGGTGTAGTCCTACTTCGCGGTAGGACTTGTCAACCGCGGTTTGCCCTGCCATATATCGGGCAGCACCGGGCAGTCCAGCAGTATGTCGCATCAGATCTCGGACGGTCATTTCCCGTTCTGCTTGAACCCGTGTCAGTGTTTCAGCATCAGCGTCCTTAGCGACTTTCAATCCGCCTAACTCAGGTAGGTAAACAGAAGCTGGGACATCAAGCTCCAGTTTTCCTTCTTCACAGAGCATCATCACTGCAGCGGCGGCGATCGGCTTAGTCATTGAGTAGATGCGGAAGATGGTATCTCTTTGCATCGGCTTATCCGCCTCAATGTCCATCATGCCATAAGCTTCAAGGTGTGCTACTGTGCCGTGCCGTGCAACAACTGTGACCGCACCAGCAAGTCGTTCCTCATCAATAAACTTCTGCGCGGTCGCGGATATACGTTCAAGTCGTTCCGCCGATAGTCCGACTGCGTCAGGTGCTGCGATTAGATTAGAATTTAATTCTATAGCATCCATGCCTTAAGGATACCACAAAAGTGATGGAATGTCACATTTTTTGGTAAAGTGTTAAGGGTGTTCAGTTTTCAGTTAAGAGGATTATTGGTTGTGAGTTAAAGAAGGTTTACACAAGCGAATTCAGGATTGGGAGTAAGGTGCGCATGGTTGGGACGTCTCGAAATGTGAAGCCGAACTTAGAGAAATATGCTGATGCTGCGAGTGCTTCTGCAATCATTGGCTTCTTTTCCAACTCCCTTGAGACACCAAGAATGAGGGGTACATCTCTCTGTTCAGCAAGCGTGTTGAGTCTCGCGATGAGATGTCCTTGATGCCATGGATGGAATAGTTCAATGGCAGTCTCCACACCGCTTTTGTGAACAAGCTGATAATCTGGAAAGCAGTAGAAATCGCCTACTAAAGGGAGGAACTGACTTCCCGGTCGGATCTGCCAATCGTCGGTTTTGTTGTGGAGCATCGTCTGGAAAAGTTGAATGTCTTCAGGGATATAGGCGAGGAACTGTTGCGAAATGGGTTTGATACCACACGATTCATCCAGCAATAACCGAGAAGGTCGTTTGTTCCGAATATGGATTTCTGCCGTGAGTTCCCATTTGGATTGATGCAGCACAGCAAGGAAGAAATTTGCCAAATTCATGCCGTATCGTTTTGTTTTGTAAAAGAGATTGAGTGGCCCATCCACTGTAATCTGATATAGCTCATTTTCTTTCCGAATTGTGGATAGAAGCTGGTTGAATCTGAGGTACTTGAACAGTTGACGAAGCTCGGCTGTCATAGAATCAGCGAGTTTGAGTGTAAGGGTGTTACAATGGAGAAGGAGTCCTTGGACTTGTGCGGCATTGTAGCGGTGAAGTAGTCGTTCGGGAGAAAGGGTTCTGAAGGTTAGAACAGGTTGGTAGTTCGGCAGATCTATGTAGAGTTTACCCCGCAGTTTTCCTTCGCTTGCTGCTATCTGGGACACTTTGTGCCGATAGTCTGTATAATCTTGAAACTGTTCCTGTGAAAGCAGACGACTCGTCTCCGTGAAAAGTTTTTGCCGGAACGCAATCAATTCTTGGTTAGGAGCAGTGTCGAATTCCGTCCGGTCTAACAGGAGTTTTTCAAGTCCACGTTTGACTATAGGTGCCCCTGATGTGCCATCAATAACGTGTTTACTGGATTCCAAGAGTGCAGCGCGTGGCGTGTTCGGCGATTTTTCAAAAACGGCGATCAACTGCCCGGCAACTGCCAATAACACGCTGTCTGTAGGTCTAATAAATTGTGGATGGATTTGCCCGTTTCGGATTCTGTAACGGAGGAGGTCTTTGGTAAGCACGGTGTTGTTCTACGGCACAGAAAATGTGACTACTATTCAGATTCTTGATAAGCGTTGTGCTGTCTGCGTCGCTTGTTGACGAAGTATTCGCCGGTCTGTTTGGAGATGAGTTCGTAAAGGACTGCTTGTTTGCCCTCGCGTTTGCGGAGGATACGTCCTAATCGTTGGACGTGCTCTCGGACACTTCCGCTTCCAGAAACGATGATGGCGACATTCGCTTCTGGGACATCTATTCCCTCATTCAGGACTTTTGAGGTGACCAAGATAGAATAGGTGCCATCACGGAACCCATTCAGAAAGGCGTTCCGCTCCGTGAGTTTGGTCTGATGCGTTAGCACCGGCAGAAAGAATCGTTCGCCGAGTTGATAGGCTGTGTCGTTGTCCTGCGTAAAGATGATAACCCGATCTTCGCTGTGTCTCTGTATGAGTTTCCAGACCCACTCCTGTTTTGTAGTCGAGGCAAAACTGATATGTTTTTGGGTGAGATATGCCTTGAAAGCTTCGCGCCCTTTATCGGTTTGTGAAGCTTTCCAGAGGAACATACGCCACCCGCGCGGAGTTCCTACATTAATTCGCGATTGATTCAAAAAGTCTAAGTAAGTGTGACGGGCTTCTTCATACTGGATCCGTTCCTTGTCCTCCATCTCAACCGCTATCGTCACAACACGGTATTTGGAAAGCATTTTTCCAGAGAGTTCCTGCACCCTTGCTTCATAGCAACATTCACCGACGAGTTCGTAAAGTCGATTCTCTTTTCCATCAACGCGTTCGGGTGTAGCTGTTAATCCTAAGCGAAAGGGAGCGATACTGCCGATTGCGGCATATTGATACTGGTCCCCGGGCAAGTGATGGCATTCATCAAAGATAGCAAGACCGAACTGATTGCCATAGTGGGGGGTATGCATGACGGCAGATTGATAAGTTGTCACAGTGAGATTCTTCAATTCGTGGTGCCCGCCGCCGTAAAGTCCTACTTCTTGTCCGAAGTGTTCTTGTAGCACGTTGTACCATTGATTCATTAAGTCAATTGTCGGGACATGCACAAGTGTAGGACGTTGTGTATCAGCGATGAGTAGAATTGCTATATAGGTTTTCCCTGCACCGGTAGGGAGACTCACCACGCCGCGTTTACCGTTGGCATGCCATGCGTCCATTGCTTCGGTCTGATAGGAGTGGGGTAACATCTCTTTTTGGAGTTTAAAGGATTCATCTGTGAATTGCCGTGCCATATCCTTGTAAGAGATGTCGTGTGCGCGTAGATACGAAACAATGTCACGATAGTGATATGCAGGTGCCCGGAAAGTGAGCGTACGTTCATCCCAGCGAAGTTCTGGCAATTCGGTTTGGAGTCCCTCTGGGACATCCTGTAGGACGAGGGTGCCTTTGTCGAAGTTGATTTTTAGAGGTGATGACATAAAATTTTCCCAAAGTTATGGGTTGGCATTATTTCAACTCCTGCTAACATTTCTATTATACCAAAATCCAGGAAAAAGTCAAACTTTTTAAAGTCATTTTGTCTCATATATTTGGTTATATATACAAAAGCTATGCGATACCTCATAATAATATTAACGTCTCCAAATCAAAAATGGCAACATAAATTATGGGGTACGCAGTTTTCGGTTCTCGGTTGTCAGTTTTCAGTTTTCGGTGGGTGAAACGCTTTTTAAGGGAAAACAGCGCACCGCTCAGCAATGAAGGAACTCTGATTAGGAACCTGGCCAGTCTACTGCAGAAAAGGGAAAACTAAATGCCCCTAAAGTTTTTGAATAAATATTGATTTCTTGATAACACCGTGCTATGATGGATATATCTTAGACGCAAGAACTACAGAGAGGAACAGAACCTGTGCCAAAACTTATAATTATGCCGCCACAGAACGCGGAACTACGCGAATGGGCTGAACGCCTGCAAAGCGAATTGCCCGTATACACTGTTGTCTTGCCGGAGACAGACGAAGCGGTAGCGGAACATCTCCCCGATGCGGATGCTGTCTACGGTTGGGTGTCGCCGGAACAACTGCCGTTGGCGAAAAACTTACAATGGTTGCAGAATCCCGCTGCAGGTCCGTTTCCGGGATTCTATTATCCCGCATTGATTGAGCATCCCGTTGTCGCTTGTAATCCACGCGGTATCTACAATGACCATATCGCACATCACATCATGATGTTCGTGCTTGCGCTTTCGCGTGGGTTGCCCTATTATGCGGATGCCCAACGCGAAGGGGTCTGGAACAAGGATGCCCGCAAAAGATACGTTGACCTCGCAGAGGCAACAGCGTTGATTGTTGGTGTCGGTGGTATTGGGCATGAAACCGCACGACTCTGTAATGAATTCGGGATGAAGGTAATCGGTGTTGACCCAAGATGGGAATATGAGGTGCCTTTCGCAGAGAAACATGAACCCACGGCGTTAGACTCACTCCTTCCACTCGCTGACTTTGTGATAGCCACGACACCACATACACCGGACACGGAAGGGATGTGGCGCAAAGATCGCTTCGCGCTGATGAAACAGACGGCTTACTTCATCAACATTGGGCGGGGTATGACAACAAAACTTGCCGACCTCGTTGCGGCACTTGAACAGGGTGTCATCGCTGGATGTGGCTTGGACGTGTTTGAAGTCGAGCCGTTACCTGAGGACAGCCCACTGTGGCAGCTGCCCAACGTGTTGATAACCCCACATATCGCTGTGAAAGATGCGGAGAACCTTCCAGAACGGCGATTTAATATCCTCTTGGAAAACGCACGGCGGTTCGCCGAAGGTGCACCGTTACAGAATGTAGTCAACAAGGCAGCGTGGTATTAGAAAAACGCAGCACTGCACGGGTGGAACCGTTCTATTAAGATGGAGGTAGGAAAAAGAGGTAGCATGGCAACAGTTAAACAACATCTTCTAAACGATGAGGACATTCGCCATTTCATTGTCAACGGGTATGTCAATGTCATTGCTGACGTGCCGACGCACATCCACGAGACTATCTACGACAAAACGGATGAACTGTTCGCTGGCGCGGCGGACTTCCGAGGCGATCGGCAACATAATCCACTCAACAACATTCTACCGTTGGTGCCGGAACTTCAGATAGTGTTAGAGTCACCAGAAGTGCAGGGCGCGCTTACCAGTATTCTGGGTAACGGGTACGTTATGCACCCGCATCGACATTGCCATCCCAATTTTGCCGGAAGTACACCGAGTGGAAAAGAAAACGGCGAGGAACGGTTGATGATGCCGCTTCATAAAGATGGACATGCTGGTGGAAAGCGACCCCGGCACCGAACGCCTCGTTGGGCAATTCTCTTCTATTATCCACAGCCCTGCCTTGCTGAGCAGGGACCGACGTGTATCATTCCTGGGACGCAATACATCCGAGAATTTATGTTGAATGATGAACGTCAGCGGCATGAAAAGCATGCGGAAGGTGGCAATGGGACGCGACTGCTCTCGGAGAATTTCCTGAATCGGAATCTGGTTCCAATGTCCGGAGAACTTGGTACGGTGTGGATCATGCACTTTGACATGGTGCATTCATTCCTCCAGAACTATGTCTCGCTGAATCGCTACGGTATGAAATTCGTCTTTATGCGCACGGAACAGCCGACAACACCCTCGTGGAACAGCGAGACTCCTATGTGGCAACAGCCCGAAACCAACCATGTTCCTTACAACGCTGAGATTCTCTGGACTTACATGTGGAACTGGATGTATGGAAAGACCGATCTTTATGAAACTGACCGTCCAAATGCTAAAACGGATGTAGCATCGGTGGTCAAGGCGTTGAAATCAGACGGTCCAAACACTCGAATGAAAGCAGCTAATGAATTGGGTTTCATGCGAACAGATGCCGTTGAGGCGGTCCCGGCACTCGTTGAGGCACTTGAAGATAGTTATGAACCGGTGCGTCGGAACGCTATTTATGCCCTCGGTGCGATTGGAAAACCTGCCGTTGAACCGCTTACTGACGCGCTTAATTCAGAAAAAGAGGCGTTTGAGATGGAGCCGATTCTACATATCTGTGATCCAGCACACGGGCTCGCTGCAACAGGGGCTTCGGCTGTGCCTGCGCTCATATCCGCATTGGAAGACGAACGTGAGAACGTCCGTGCTTCAGCAGCATACGCGTTAGGCGAGATGGGTCCGATTGCAGCTGAGGCGGTCGATGGACTTATTGCGTTGTTAACGGATGAATCAGCGGAGGTACGTCGGCATGCAACCTCGGCGTTAGGTATGATTAAAGTGCCGGTGGTGAAAACCGTTCCCGCTTTGGTGAAAGTTCTGGAAGATCGTGAAGATACGGACTTAGCGTTTTTCGCGGCACAAGCATTAACCCGTATTGGACCGGATGCAACTGAAGCTGTTCCAGCGTTGGATGAAGCTCTGATGAGCGAATCGGCATACGTGCGTGGTTTCTCTTCAGAAGCGTTGAGTCGGATTGGCACTGCCGAAGCACTACAGGCACTTGTACCCTTCCTGCGGACAGCGCGCTGGTTTAACTACGTCAAAAAGAGCATGCCGGCTTTTAGGATTGAACTGAACGAGGTAGCATCCGTACCGAACGACGTAGATTCACTGACGAAACTCATTCAGGAGTGGGCAGCGCAGAAAGAAATCCCATTGCCGGAGACAGAGGAGGTCTTGCAGGATTCCGAGACGCAATTTCAGGTGACCTTTAGCGATGGCAGACGGGTAACTGCGAGGGTTGAAGGTAATATGCTAAATCTCTACCATAGAACTCGTGTGGAGGCTGGATTTAAGACGTATCGGTAGGGTTCTGAAAATAGTTTGACTATTATAGAGGCGGGGCTATGTACCCGCCTTTTTTCATGCTTATAGTGTTGCGGTGCGTAGAATGATTCGATCCTCAGTCCAATTGTCTCGATACCACGTACACGCCTCAAAGGTGTCGTTGAGAGCTTCCATACGCTGTTTTAACATTGTCCGAAATCGTTCCTGGAGTTCAGCTGATGCAGGTTCATCAACCAGGTGTCAGATTACGGGTTTGGAACGGATCAGCAACATTATCAAAGAGTTTCTCGCTTCCATCTGGACGGTGAACAGCGTAGGTATGCTGTTTTGTTCGCAAGGCTCGCCACTCATAACCGTCTTCCCATTTCGCTGTACATCCCATCCCTTGCATAAACGCTGCATCGGGTTCATCGGTAGGTTGATTAAAAGCAGCTTTACTCAAATCTGTGCCTTCAACATCCATCGGAATTGGCAGATCCATCATTGACAGCAGTGTCGGCATGATGTCTGGTGTATTCAGGCATGCATCTGAAACGTGTGCTTCTGGAATGTGTCCTTGCCACCGCACAAGAAATGGCACGCGAACTGCTTCTTCATAAAAGATGTTCTTTGCCCGGCGTCCTTGTGCACCGAACATCTCCCCGTGATCGGAGGTAAAAACGAAGATTGTATCGTCGCGTAATCCCAAATCGTCAACAGCACGCAGCAATCGTCCGATATTCCGATCCAGATTAGCAGTCATCGCATAATAGACGCGCATCCACCCAGGGAGTTTAGCGCGTTCTGCGGTGGACATAATCGCCCATGTATCGCCATACGGGTCGTTCTCCTCTCGGTAGTTTGGTGGTAAAGGAAACTCGACATCTCGGAACATCTCATAATCCTCGTCTGGCACATTGTCTTGTGTCCACGGATCGTGTGGTGTCCCAATTGAGAGGAAAAGTGCGAAAGGATCGTCTGCTGTTGATGCCCGTTGCAAGTAATCAATCGCTAAATCGGTTTGCCCATCGGGTTCATACCCGGGAATCACGATCTTTTCAGGTGAATCCTTGTGATAATACGCGTCAAAATAGAGATGATGAAAATTGTAAGCCGACCACTCTCCATCGAAACCGAGCCGATGTCGTCCGGGTGGAATGTAAGAATTCCTCGGATCGTTGTGCCTTCCCAATTGATTCGCCCATAGATGCCATTTTCCGATGTAACTTGTTTGGTAACCGTTGCGATGTAGCACATGCCCCCAGCAATCGTGATTCGGGTTCATTCGGAGTTCATTAATCGCCATACCGGTGCTACTGGCGTATTTTCCGGTAAAGAGCGAAGCGCGATACGGAGCACACATCGGACTCCCAGAGACGGCATTACAGAAATTCGCACTCTCTGTTGCAAGCCGGTCAATATTAGGTGTCCATGCGCGGGTATCCCCTGCGTAGCCACAAGACTGATAACGGAGTTGATCCGCGAAAACATAGACAAGATTGGGTCGTTTTTCGATTGAACGAGACATTAAAAGTCCTCCAACTTAAGGATTAGGCGGCTTTCTCCACTGTCCACCAGTGACCTGATCCACCAGAAGACGGGCTTTTTGACTCGCTCGAACCTGTTTTTCGATTTCAACAGGATCCCATTCCACCAATAGTTGCGCCTCAAGTTCTTGGCAAATTGTCTGATATGCCTTGTCATTAGCAAGATTCCGAAATTCATCCGGATCTTCGGCGATGTCGTAAAGTTCTGATGGATCACCGAGGCTATAGTTGAACTTGTAACGTCCTTTCCGAACCATTGCCATTGGGCGTTCGACACCGTGCGCGAGGTATTCGGAGAAGGCGAAATCCTTCCAATCACTTGCAGCACCTTGCATCAAAGGTAGCAGACTGTCTCCATCAAGCTGACTTAAGGGGTGCGCATCGGCAATATCAATGAAGGTTGCTGTTAAATCCACGAGCGAAACCACTTCATCAATACACTTGCCTGCGGATAACCGGTCAGGAAACATGATTTGTAGCGGCACGCGAGCAGATGCTTCATAGAAGTTCGACTTGCGCCACATCCCATGTTCACCGTTCATTTCGCCGTGGTCGCTGGTATAGATAACAACGGTATTTTCTAACTGTCCGGTCTCTTCAAGCGTTTTGAGTAAGTTGCCAATCTTTTCATCAAGGTATGTAATCAATCCATAATAACCGGCTCTTCCTCGACGGACGAGTTCTTCGGGAAAGTCAACACACCCAAACATGCGTCGCATCCGTTGATAAACAGGGTGCTGATTTTCAAGGTGTCCCTCTGGAATGTTGGGAAGATCAATCTCTTCAAGTGGGTAGAGGTCCCAAAACCGTTGCGGCACAACAAGTGGAAAATGTGGAGCGATAAATGAGACGTTGAGCACCCACGGCTGCTCTTTTCGGGCTGGGTCTTGGAGATATGCCAAAGACTCTGCTTCCACGAGGTCATCCACCTCAATCTCCTCAGTTGTCCCCGGACCGGCTTGTGCGAGTCCTTGCCACGGACGGGGTGCTGGTGGTGTGCCGTTATCCCAGTCTGAAAGTCCGTGCTGTCGTTCTGCGTGCAGATCGCGGGCGAGTTGAGAACGAAATCCGTGGAGTTGGTCCATCCCGCCGAAGTGCTGTTTCCCAGAAAGGACAGCATCATAGCCTGCTGCACGGAGGAGGTGCGCCCATGTAACTTCATCGGAGGCTAAAGGCGTGGCGTTATCCCAAGCACGGATGTGATGGATATACTTACCGGTCATGAAGGACATTCGGGAAGGCATACAGAGGGGTGAATTGCAGTAAGCGTTTGTAAAGGTAACACCGTCCTCAGCGAGTCTGTCCATGTGTGGGGTTTGGACAAACGGATGTCCGTAGGGACCGCTGTACATCGGTGCGTGTTCATCGGACATGATAATGAGGAGATTGGGTCGTTTTGCAGGCATGGTGCCTGTTTCTCCACGGATTTAACGAATCTAAAACTCATCTGTCTTGGTGTTTAACCTGCGATTGCGCGAGAACCTGTTCCGCTTGGAGACTGGAGTAAGTTAAGTGGCATAGGTGAAGTTCGGATTTGATCTTCCTCCTGTCCTAGCATCGCCTCAAGGGCTTCAAATGGGTAATCCTCAATTCTGTTTTGAGGCTGGAACAGATTTCTTATTTTAGGCAGAGTTTGGTTTTGGTCCACTTGTTTCTGTGGTTTCATCAACATTCCAGTGACATCTTCAGGCAATTTAACGCGAGTCTTACTCTCAAAGTCCGCCACGCTCTGATAATCATTGAGAAATGAAGTGATAATATCCACATCCCGATTTCTAGCAACAGTCAAGGTCTCTTTGGCTTGTTTCCATTCCTGCTGGTACAATAAAGCAATAAGACGATCATAATAGACTCGTGCATAATCGGGTTTTAATTCTAACGCTTTCGCGTAGTCTTCAAGAGCTTGATCAACTTCACCTTTGAAAAAGTAAGCAAAGCCTCGCCTATGATAAGCATAGGCAGAATCCGATTTCAGTTCTATCGACGCGCTATAGTTTAAAATAGCCGAGTCAAGGTCGTCCTTGAGGAGATAAACGTTTCCCAGATTGGTATAGGCTTTGACAGCATCAGGTTTGAGTTGGACAGCCTTGTTTAAGTCTTCAATAGCTAAATCCAATTCATCTCTGAGACCGTAATCAATAGCCCGATTGACATAGGGTTCAACAGCATCAGGTTTGAGTTGGATAGCCTTTGTATAGTCTTCAATGGCCATATCAAACCCACCTATTTTATCGTAAGCCGTGCCGCGATTGAAATAAATCTCAGCATGCTCAGGATTGAGTTGGATAGCCATTGTATAATCCACAACAGCTTTGCCAAACTCGCCTTTGATACTATAAATGCCGGCGCGATTGCTATATGCATGGATATAATTCGGTTTGAGTTGTATCGCCGTGGTACAATCCTCAACTGCCAGATCAAGTTCACCTTTGTTACGGTAAGCATTTCCTCGATTATAATACGGGATTGCAAATGTTGGATTAAGTTGGATCGCTTTTGTATAATCCACGATAGCTTTATTGAACTCACGTTTGTTGCCATAAACGATGCCGCGATGGACATAAGCATAAACGTAATCGCGTTTGAGTTCTATTGCTGCAGTTAAGTCTATAATTGCCCTATCAAACTCGCCTATCTTGCTGTAAGCAGTCCCGCGACGAAAATAGAGTTCAGCGTGATTAAGATTTCGTTCTATCGCTTTCGTATAGTTCGCGATAGCAAGGTCAAAATCATGTTTAAGACTGTAAGCATTACCACGGATGAGATAGGCATCAACATCCTTGGAATCAAGCTCTATTGCCCTCGTACAGTCAGCAATAGCCAAATCAACCTCGCCTTTAAGGTCATAGGCACTAGCACGAATAACATAAGCATTAGCATCATCATGTCTGAGTTCTATCACCTTTGTACAGTCAACAATAGCTAGATCAATCTCGCCTTTAAGGAAGTAGTCGTGAGCGCGGACAGTATAGGCTTCGACGTAATTCGGGTTTAATTCTATTGCTCTCGTGTAGTTTGCAATAGCAAAATCAATTTCACTTCTGAAACTATAAGCATTGCCGCGATGGTAATAGACCTCAGCAAGTCGTGGATTCCGTCTTATTGCTGCATTATAGTCCTCAATAGCAATGTCAATTTCACCTATGCTGCTGTAAGCAAAGCCCCGCTTGCAGTATGCTTCGGTATAATCTGGATTCAGTTTTATCGCTGTGTTATAGTCATCGATTGCAAGGGCAACTTCGTCTTTGGCGACATAAGCGTTACCACGATAGTAATATGGTTCGGCATAATCCCAATCGTAACTACGGCTTCTGTGTATAGCAGTGGTAAAATCTTCAATTGCCTTGTCAATTTCACCTCTGGCAGCATAGACGAGTCCTCGGCCACAATATGCTTCATGAGGCTTTCGGGTGAGACTTGTCGCTTCAGTATAGTCGGCAATTGCCAGATCAAACTTGCCTATTTTCCGGTAAACTTCTCCGCGGTGGAGATATGCTCTGACAAAACTGGGATTTCGTTCAATGGCTCTGCTAAAATGCTCGATAGATTTTTCATAGTGTGTTAGTTTCTTAGGGTTCGCCATTTTCTGAATCTCCTTTTTGTGCCTCAGTTGATCCAATATAGAAATCTACGTAAGTCTCCAAATGCATATCTTGATTTTTAATAAAGCCATGGAGATCGTTGTAGACCGTTTCAGCAAAGACACCGTGATACCTCTCCAGATGTTTACGCATCGGTCCCTTAAGATCCGCGGAGATATTGATAATATCGTCCTCGTCAGGTTGAATGAAACCAGCCGGATGCCGCACAAATACGCTCTTCTGGGCAATAACCCGATTTATAGGCTCGTAAGGTTCTGCAATGTAGGGATCTATTAGTCCCTTTTCCTGTAAGATGATCCTACCATCTTTACAAAGAGATTCTTGACGGTCACAAACCATAAAGAGCGCGATGAGGTAAGATGAGGTAATCCGTAGTGAAATCTATAAGGTTGGTTTTACCTCCATAATGTTGAATCTCAGCAAGAATTTCAAAATCCTGAATTGTTTTTCGGAAAAACCTTCTCGCTACGCTCAACATTGCTTCCTGAACAACCTCTATATCAAAGTACTCTGCTTGAATATCAAAGTCCTCGCGTTCAAGGAAATCTCGATAAAGTTTTGAGGAGATCTTCCCATAATAAGGGTGTTCCTGATAATGTTCAGGTTCTCCACGATAGATGTATTCCCCAGTGTCTGCTTTTTCTTCTATTTTTCGCAGTATCCCATCAATTGTACTTTGCTCGTTCTGATTTTCTCTGTCCATTCACTTTCCTTTACGATCACAATGCTGTTTAAAAAGATAACACGTTTCGCAGCCGGTGTCAATCGAATTCAATCGAGAGATTAGCAAGATAACTTCAGGTTCCTGCTATATTGCCTGAACAGTCGCGATCAGGAGATCGCTCCTACAGCATTCTTCTTGAACTATTCTTTGCAAGGTGCTATGCTGACTTTACCAACAAATACAATGCAAAGGAAATAGCATGGAAACCGAAACCAGACCTAATATTTTACTTATTACCAGCGACCAGCAGCATTGGAACACTTTGGGGTGCCTTAACCCCGAAATTCAGACCCCACACTTGGACGCATTGGCACAGCAAGGCACACTCTTCAATAGAGCCTATTGCCCAAACCCTACCTGTACACCGACGCGGGCATCTATCATTACGGGAAAGTATCCGAGCCAACACGGCGCTTGGTCGCTTGGAACGAAACTCTCTGAAGACGAACATACCGTTGGTGAAGACTTCACGGACGCGGGTTATAGGACTGCACTTGTCGGAAAGGCACATTTCCAACCGCTCCATGGGACTGAAGAATTTCCGTCTCTTGAATCCTACCCGATTCTCCAAGACCTGGACTTCTGGCGAAGTTTTAATCAGCCGTTCTACGGGTTTGAACACGTTGAACTTGCGCGGAATCACGCCGATGAAGCACACGTCGGACAGCACTACGCTATCTGGATGGAAGAGAAGGGATTGACGAATTGGCGCGACTACTATGCGCCACCGACAGGGAACGCCCGCGGGCAATTTCGGAAGTGGCCAATTCCAGAAGAGTTTCACTACGATACATGGATCGCTGAGCGTACCAACGCACTTATGGAAGCGTATCAGCAAAACGGTGAGAACTTTTTCCTCTGGGCAAGCTTCTTCGATCCGCACCCGAAATACCTTGTGCCAGAGCCGTGGGATACGATGTATGATCCAGCAGACTTGACAGTACCTTCTGTAATGGCAGGGGAACATGACAATAACCCACCACATTTCCAGCTAACACAACAAGAGAAACCGGATTTCTCCGCTTGGCGCGAAAGTGGGAAAGGTGTTCATGGATTTAACTCGCATTTGCGGGATCGAGATGAACTCGCCAAAGACATTGCTGTTTATTACGGTATGGTGAGTCTGATGGATAAGTACATTGGAAAAATGTTGGTGAAACTCGATGAACTTGGACTGGCAGATAACACCTTGGTCGTGTTCACGTCCGATCATGGACACTTTTACGGACAACATGGACTCGTCGCCAAAGGTGCGTTCCATTACGAGGACGTTATTCGCGTTCCATATATTGTGCGGTATCCGGGAGTTGTGCCTGCGGGAAGACAATCAGAAGCGTTGCAAACGTTAGTAGATTTAGCACCTTCGTTCCTAAGTGCTACCGGTATTGACATTCCTCGCCCAATGACAGGCGTAGATCAGACGCCAGTCTGGTACGGACAAGAAGAACAGGCACGCGACCACATCATCGTCGAAAACCGTCATGAGCCGACAACCGTGCACGTCAAAACATACGTCAATGACCGCTATAAACTGACCGTCTATTACAACAGAGAATACGGTGAGTTGTTTGATTTGAAAGAGGATCCTGGAGAAGTCAATAACCTGTGGGATTCCGCGGAGCACACCGAGCTGAAGTCGGATCTGATGATGAAGTTGCTGTTCGCGGAGATGGGGAAGGAACCGTTGTGGATGCCACGGACTTCGGGGGCATAAATCGTATTCGGGGTTCCAAACCTCTCCTACTTAATATCGCCGTTTCCAGTGCCAACTGTCGCTTCCTGAAATGAGTGGACGGATGTCCTCCGGCAAGGTCTCAACAAATTCGGGACTGACTTCGTTGCCTGGCCATTCGCGTACCATCGGTGGTGTGTAGCCGGAGATGAGGATGACGCGTTCCTTGTCGCTGCGGATGGCTGTCGTGCTGTGAATCAACGCTTCGGCAAAGAGCAGTACGGAACCGGCTGATGCCTCCACTTGGTAGATGAGTTTGTCATCAGAGAGTGCTGCTTCAATCATCTCCTTCTGATCCCATGTTAGTCGATGACTTCCGGGTATGACGCACGTTCCGCCATCGTCGGGACCGACATCGGTGAGATAGGCGAGCGTTTTGACAAAGATGCAGTGGTACTTGTTCTGTTCTATATAGGTGCCCCACCCGTGTTGTGTTCCGCGATGGAAACCTGTTGGGTTATAGCGGCGTTTTTGGAGTTCATCAAGCGGTGTCTCTGGGTTACGGCTATTGATGATTGCTTCGGTCTCTTCAAGACGGACGGCACCGCCTACGACTTCCTCGACGAGTGGCACGAGCTGTGGATGTGCGGCGTATTCCAATAACGCTGGATCATACGCAACAAGGTTTCCGAAAAGTACATGGTTTTCACTACCCCCACGGACATAGACCCGCTTGGTATCCAAGTTATCGTCGGCTTTCATTCTGTAGAGTGCGCCTTTCATACGCGCAATCTCGTCGCTGTTTAGGACGTTCTCTAACAATACATAGCCGTAGATGTCAAAGTGAAGTCGTTGCGCCGGTGTCAGGCAAATTGTCCCATTGTCTTTCATCTATATTACCCCCAAGATTGAGAGATTTCTCTACAACCCACGCTTAACCTGCCCCCAGAATGTGGTGAGTTTTTCGCTTGGATCAACGGCAAGGTCGAGCGGATCTGCCCCTTCATAGACGAGCAAATCATCAAAATAAGCTGGCGATGTCATCGACCAGACATAGAAAACGACCCATTTGGCGGTGGGAGCGAGCGCGAGGTGGCGAAAGGCGAGTCCGTCTTCTGCTTTGGCACCTAAGGCATCGTCTCTACTGTCTCCTGAGGCGAACTCAAATTCGCTTTTGCCGACGTCGGCGATGATGTAAACGTACTTCCATGTATCGGTCTCAAAGTCGCCAATGGGTTGCCATGCGGCTCCATCGAAGAAGCGAACCATATCTGCATCCCAGTTGATATAGGTGCAACCACTGTTTTCGCCGATGTTGTCAGCAGAAGCGACTTTGATATTCAAGGAACGTCCACCACTTTCAACATAAATCCAGAATTCGACTGAGATAATGGGATTGTCGGTTTCTATGGGTACACCAAGTCCATCTCCGTTGGCACCGCCCAAGATTGCGAGTGCTTTTTTATCGGTTTTGACGGTGTCCTTAGCGACTTCAAAGCCTCCACCGGTTACCTCCCAGTCTTTAGGTGGGTCGCCAACGGCGAATTCCTCAAATCCAGTCTGTACGTATACCTCTTGTGCAGTTGTAATTTGCACAATCACAAAACTCAAAGCAATAGCAATAACTAACAGAATATATTTAACAAAAGCAGTACGTTTATCCTGAATCATTTCCATTTCTCCATTACGATTTGTCTTACGGCATCCAGAGATTCCACTCCCCTTTTTTCTCCCATTTGCGACATGCGAGGCATAAACACATATATCGGATTGCGAAACGCGGGGCAGAGCTGACATTCATTGTGCCAGAATGCGGCAACAGGTGGTGGAAAAATAGGACATCTCCCTGTTTGGCAACGACCTCCATGGGTTCACCTAAATCCATCTTTTTAATTTGTGCATCTACATCGCGGACATGGTTGGAGAATTCCGGATTTTCTTTGCGAAATTCACGAATCCGTTGTAGACCTTTGGGCCATATTATGGTTGTCCCACCGTGCGGATTCGTATCTGTGAGGTAGGTTAAACTGGTTGTGCGAAACGTCCCAGGATCTAACCGTAAATCCCGAAAGCCGCCATCTAAGTGAGGGGGCGGTCTTTTCCACTCGTCAGAAACGGGAAATTGATTAAGTGCCCAGATGCCATCCGGCTGTTGACTTTCACAATGCGGAATTTCTGGATATCGAGAAGCGAGTTGCTTAAGCACAGCACGATATTCAGGTGTACAACATGCTAAGACATCCAGATGGGTAACGCCGTAAAGTTCTATGCGGTTCCCGTCTCCCATCTTCTCCATATAAAATCCGGCAAGCGGTGGCCGTTTGAAATGTCCCCATGAATCCCGATTATCGGCATCCATGCCCATCATGCGCCACATCGCTTCCTCGGCTTTTGCGACAGTCTCTTGCGGAATCAATCCGGAAAGAAGTAGATAGCCATTTTCTTCAAACTGCGTTAGCTGTTGTTCCGAAAGCATATTTTTCTCCATGGACACTTTGGTTTGGTTAGAAGACTGCTAAGGCAACAGGACATTGCGCCTAAGCCTACAAGTATAGGACGCTTCAGTCATCAATTTTGAGATTGGTAACATCAATAGAAGGTTCAGGATACTCCATATCCAACTTTTTGAGTCTCTCAACGATACACTCTGTGATAACGAGATTCCGATACCACTTTTTATTCCCAGGGATTATATGCCAAGGTGCCCAATCAGTACTACACTTTTGGAGCATTACTTCGTAGGCTTTCATGTAATCGTCCCAATAGGCACGCTCCCGAATATCCGATGCCTCGACTTTCCAATGCTTTGTGGGATCGCCAATCCGAGACTCAAGACGTGCTTTCTGTTCATCCTTGGAGATGTGAAGGTAAAATTTCATGACAACCGTTCCGTTTTCAACAAGCATCTTTTCAAAATCGTTGATTTGCTGATAGCGCTGTCCCCAGATCTCTTCTGGCACCAGATTATGCACCCGAACAACGAGCACATCTTCATAATGCGAACGGTTAAAGATGCCGATTTTTCCTCTTGACGGAACAGCTTTGTGTGCACGCCATAAGAAATCACGAGAGAGTTCATCCGCAGTTGGGACTTTGAAATTAAAGACGTCGCATCCTTGGACGTTGATGCCAGCCATTACCCGCCGAATAGTTCCATCTTTGCCACATGTATCCATGCCTTGCAGGATGATGAGAAGTGAGTGTTGGCTTTCGGCGTAAAGCAATTCCTGAAGTTTCAGAAGCTGCTTATGTAGTTTTTTGAGCCGTTTTGTCGTTTGACCCTTTTTCTCGTAAGTTCCAGTATATTCGGGTGTGTAATCGTCCAAACTGACGAACTCACCAGGCTTGACAATATTCTCAGACTTAAGTTCCATCATAAATTTTCCAATGAATTAACAATATAATTTGGCATGAGGTTCACCTGCACATACAACATAAGATCCACCCAGAACTATTGTGATAAAGACTCGTAGTAGTTATCAACGAGTCTGCGATACTCAGGCGGAACATCCTCTTTGGCGACTTGCGTGAGCCGCTTTTTCTCTTGAAGCGTGTTGAGCCGTTCTTCGAGAGCCGCTTCAAGTTTGCTTAAGTCGCGAATAACGAAATCGTAGTTAGGGAACGGATTAGAACGGTTTCCGGGACGGTCGTCCATGGTATCCAGCATACCGAGCCAGAGTTCCTCAATTTCTTGGTTCGACTCTCTACCACCAGCACGTGCTTCCTGATCTTCGGCTTCACCATCTTGTCCGAACTGTTGGTTATTCTGCCTTTGCATCGCCTGTTGTGCCTGTTGCATCCGTTCTTGGAGTTGTTGCTGCTGTTCGGCGAGTTGTTGCCGACGCTGCTGTTGTTCCTCCGTCTGCTCTTGTCCTTCCATTGCCTGAAGTTCGCGCTGGATATCCTCCATCTGTTCTCGGGCTTGCTGAAGTTGTTGGAGCGCAGCTTCAAGTTGTTCCTCTTCGGTGTTTGCCATATTGGCTTGTGCCTGTTGGAGATCCGCTTGTGCCTGATTGAGTGTCTCCAGAGCCTCCTGTTGATTCTGGTCTGCAGCTCGGAAACTCCGCCATTGCAGGGCACGTTGTGCGGTTGACATATCTTCCAGAGTCTGTTCTTCCGCGAGGCGTCTTGTGGCATCACCCACATTTTCGGCTGCCTCCGGATTTTCCTGGTTAAGTTGTGTTTGCAGATTCCTCAGTGTGCGCTCAATCGTCTCCAGTCCCCGCTGCAGTTCGCGCTGCTCGTTGGCAAGCTCCGATGCCCTTCGGAAATCCTCTGGACGCATTTCTGACTGCTGTGAACGGCTTCTGAGTTCCTGCGTCTGTTGTTGAACATCAGATTGCTTTTCCGTCAATTGCTGAAGCTCTTGTGCGGCTCTATCAAGCGCATCTTCCGTGAATTCTGCGGCGACCCTCTCTAACTGCTCAATGGCTTCTTCGAGTCTCTCTTCCGCTTTTTGACCTTTGGCAGCACTGAGCTGCGGTTGTTGCTGTTGCATGCTTTGCGAGGCATCTTGCATCTGTTCGCCAGCCTGTTGCATCGCCTGACCGGCTTGGTTTAGACGTTCGCCTTGCGTCCCCTGCCCATTCTGCTGCATAGTGCCGAGCTGCTGTGCCATCTGTTGTGCTTGTTGCGATAACTGTTCCTGCTGCTGACTATTCTGCTGCATCTCGCTTGGAGACGGCTGACTCTCACGTCCTAACTGTTGGCTCTGCTGACTCAGCTGCTGTTGCTCTGATAACATCTGACGTGCCTGATCCAACATCTCCTGCGTCTGCTCTTGCATTTCCATATCAAGCTCATTCTGCTGATTCTCCAGTTCACTTTGCAGCTCCTCCATTTCGAGTTCAAAGTCTTCAGCTTGTTGGGGATTACTGTTCCGCATCTGCATGAGGACCTTCGGAATCTCAAGGCTAACCTTGATGAGGAGTTCGAGAGCATTCTGCTCCGGTGGTATCGCTTCAGACGGCCGGATGGCATTCAGACTATCGGTCGCCTGACGCATATTGTCTATTGCGTCTTCCAAATTCATCAGAATCTCTGGCGAGACCTGTGCGGTTGTCTGTATAGCCACGCTAAGCTCATCTACGAACCTCTGCGTTTTGTCCTTTAATTCGGTTTGCTGGTCAGCTGTCTTCCTGACAGCGGATTGATAGGCATCATCAGTTGTAGATTGCGCATTAGTGTGTTTCCATGTATCCCGGATAATCTGCTTCTGAGAAGCAATGATCCCACCGAGCGGATTCGGTTCGGCTTGTGCTTGTGCTTGTTCCGCTTCGCCTTCGTGGAAATCTTCATTAAAAGGACGGATTTCGATGAAGTAAATGTCGCTGCTGGCTTCACCGGGACCCGTACGTGTGTTGTTATCAGCGGCGTGGGCATAGTAAGAGATAACATCACCGGGTTCCACGTCAAATTCTTCAATATAGAATGTGTAACTGCCGTCCACAAAGCGACGCGTAGGCGAGCCTTCTGTTACGGTGCCTGAAGGGGGTGGACTGGAACCAAGTACGAACTCCTGTAATTCGTCAGCACCAACCCGATATACGAGTTTTAATTCTGCAACACCGTAGTCGTCCGTTGCTTCAGCGATAATTTCCACCTCGCCTAATTTTGTGGTTTTGATATCGCGTCCGGGTTCTTTAATCACAACCTCAGGAACAGCATCTGGGATCGCTTTGATGGTGTATTCGATTGGTATTTCGTTGTTAAACCCATCAATACATAGGAGTTCAACGGTATATCTCCCGTCCTCAACAACATCTATAGTTGTTGTTAGTGTGTTTCCATCGGAGATCGTCATTGATGTTGCCCCAGGTTCCTGTGCCTCTGTTGACTTCTCTGTAAAAGAAAGTCGTCCTTCATTGTCCCTGAGGAAGAATGTTGCGGTTTGAATGGCTTTATTCGTTATAATTTTGAGTTCTGCCTGTGTGCCGATGAGAGCCTGAACATCACCTGTTCCTGTTTGTACGACAGGTTTAAGCTGGGTATAGTCCGGATACGTGTAAGCAACTGATATTTCAGTTACCCTTGGCATATCAAATACTTCGACGGTATAGCGTTCTGAGGTAACTTCATTCGCGACGACGGAATATTCCATATCGGCGTCAATGTTGAAAATTTCATAGGCAAAGCTACGCTTGTCATTTGGATTTGGCAACATGTTAATCTGTTGCTGGATTGTTTCGACTTCGGAGGTAGACACATCTCGCTGCCCCAGATTCCCGTAAGTAAGAACAACTTTGTCAGCAGATTTACCGGTGACGGTGACGTGAATGGGTAGGCTCTTGCCGCGGAGGATACGGGCATTTCCTGGCTCAATGGCGAGTTTGGTTGTCAAAATCGGGTCAGTTTTCTCCCAAGGGGTAAGTACACGGAGCAGACCTGTATGGATTTCTCTTGGAAATAAAAGTGTAAGGACGCAACACCCAACAATCACTAAAGCGGCAATGCCGACGTGTTTACGGGTGCGACTGTGATCAATTGTTGCTTTGAAATTGATACCCTCTGTTCGTTGCGTGGTATCATCAAGCAAACGTTGGAGCATGTGCGCCTCAATCGGGTCCGTCGACTCGCGATTTCCGAATTCAATTGCACTCACTAATCTATCTTCAAGATTAGGGTGGTTCCGTTCAACGTTGAGCGCAACATCACGGAGCGTAAGGGATGCTCGGAGCGGTCGAATGAGATATTTATAGAGTAGGTAAACCGTAACGCCAGCACCAATTGTTAACAATGCAATACGTACAGAGCTTGGGAGCGGCATCAGCCAATCAACGATGGCTTCACCAGCGAATATAGCAATAATACCTGTCAGAACAATAGCAAACCCTGTCCAGAAGAGACTGCGTTTCCAAACGCGTCGTGTGTCCAAAATTCTTGCTTGTAATTCTGCGTAACCTTCTCTTGTATTCACTGTTTTCCTCCACCTACATTACCCATGATCCATTAAGATTCTACCGACTCTCTTTCATCTACGTATTTCTAAGAAGCAGATCCAACCTGGAATATAGCATCAACGACGATTCTTAACACCCAAATGATTACTGCAGTAAGACATGCCTTCGTTTTACTGACTTCCGCAAGTGTAGCAACCGCTACAGTTAAAACAAAGATATTCCATATACCCAAAAGATCTACATAACTCAAAAAAAACAGAATATACAGATTCTCGACGGATGTCACCAACATGTGGAGTCCGGGAATAATTCTTATATCAATGACTGTCTCAATATCCTCAACGCGCCTAAAAACTGGAAGGAATGCAATATTGATAAAAAACACCAACGGATTAATTAAGATAGTGTGCCACCAAGCCGCGAAGATGTGTTTAAATTTGAGTGCCTCATTGACCTTGAAAACCCGCACTACCACGGCAAGTACAATACTGAACACAACAGCACAGAGAATCCCAAGAATAATTCCACTTACAGCAATAAATGCCATAGCTGCTGCTTTGGTAGATCCAAATAGCTCAATATCGGCTAAACTACTTGCATACTGTGGGTCAAGGAACTTCACTGTAAATGGGAAAACTATCCATGCTAACACCACGACGAGGAAGCAGAAGACAAAGAAAGCAACTCCGCACTTTGGATTAGATTTCAGCCGTGTGAACGTGGCTCTCGGGTTCGCAATGAGATCAATGAGATTTCGCCAACTCTCTTTCATGAACTCGATGCTTCAAAAACAGAGACAACCTCCCATAAAATACTGACTACCTAAAGGAACCCAAGACTGGGAATAGTATAACAAATCTTAGACAAATTAGCAAAACATTCCAATCCAGCAGTAGGGCTAATTTTCGGCTTTCTGTCTGTTCTATTACGCTTACTGTCTACTTTTTTCTGTTTCTAACTGTGTCTTTTGCCAGCCGTAATCAACATTCCCTTCATAGAATTTGTTTGGATGTTCAACCGCCCAAATTTGCTTATGGATAATCCAATTTTGCGGATCTAATGCGAGTGCCTTTCGCCATTCTGCCATCGCTTCTTGTTTTTTTCCACCTTCCAGCAAGACGAGACCGAGCTGAAAACGGGCAGTGGCTTCGGTAATAGTTTCTGGAACAGGCTTCCTTGATTGCTGCATATCGTGGAGCAAGACAGCATTATAGTCGGAATCCGAAATCCACTTTTCAAGCATCGTAAGAGTTTCTTTATCGTTGACATTGATATTAAAAGGTGCTTTAACCATACGTCCCACCTCGTCAATCATGACCCCGTAAGGGATAGCTTTGAGGTTATAACGGGTGCCGAATATATTCTGTGAATCGACGAGTGTGGTGAAATCAGCGTTCGCAGCATCATGCCATGGACGAACTACGGTTCCGCCTTGTGCATCAATGGCAACGGAGACTAAGTTTAGTTTCTCACGGTGCTTAGCGTAAAATTTCTGCCAACCTGGCAGCTGTTCTCGACAACCTCACCACGATCCCCAAACATAAAGAAGGGTCTTTTTTCCGCGAAAATCCCGCAAATGCCTTGGGGTATCCTGCAAGTCGGGGAGTGTGAATTCTGGAGCGAGATGTTCAGGTTGGATGACCTCAATTGCGTTTGGCGATGTTTTGTAAAGTTCAAAGCCGAAAGGCTCCGCGACGCTGGCAGGTCGTGCATAATTTATGCCATCAATATCTATAGCACCACTTTTACCATTTTGAAATTGAAGCGGCACGCAGAGCTCCGATTCTGTTCCGCCGCAGAGAACTACTACTTTCTCGCCCTCTGGATATTCTACTTTCACTCCGAGCCGTTCTGCGAATTGCTCCAAAGGCACTAACCATACACCATCTTTTAAGACAGGTGGCTTGGTGAATGAAACGGGTTGTGCGTCTACCGAAATTTGAAAATTGTCAGTCTTCATCTTATTCGCGTCGGTGTCCCCTATTTGCAAGTCTATCATACAAAACAAGACTACTAACATTGCGAACCTTACTGCGTAGTACATCTTGTGACTCCCTGCTGCAGTGATCATTGTGGTTTCTTCACTCGGTGTTGTAAATCATAGACAAGGAACTCAATTATTTGTTCGGTGGTTTTTGGGGTAAGTCCAGATCCTGGTTTCTTCATCATTTTATAAACATACTGCCGCCACTCTTCCGATGAAAAGGTGGAATTAATTGGGCGTGCGACAGTATGGCATCGACTACACTTACGCGTAAAGAGTTCGTACGTCTCCTGCATTTTGGGTGGGTAAGCGGTAACATCAATAAAGTTAGGTCCCTTATCCGCAGGATAGATTTTTGGTACGGTGCGCGAAACGCGCAATGCGTAAATCATTCCAATACCAACCAGAAGGATAATTCCCAAGACAGCGATCCAGACAATTGTGTTTTGCTGCATATCAACGTAAATCAGTCGCGATTTCCAAGTACCTTACAGCGCGACTATCTCTTTCACCTTGCGTACAATAGCATTTGCGCTAATGCCGTGATGTTCCAAAAGTTCCTCTGGTTTGCCGGAACGCGGTATCCCTTGGACCGCCAGTTTATGGACACAAATGCCATCAGCTGCGACAGCCTCCAACACGGCATCTCCCAAACCACCTTCAGGGTAGTGGTCTTCGACGGTAATCAAAGTGTTATTGGTCCCAGATGCTGCCGTTTGTAGTGCTCTTTTATCAATCGGCTTGACGGAGTACAGATCAAGCACGCGGATAGCGATGCCATCTGCAGCGAGGATTTCGTGTGCTTTAAGTGTTTCATGTAGGGTTATACCCGCAGCAACGACTGTTACTTTATCTTCATCGCTTTTCCGAAGGACTTTAGATCCACCGATAGGAAAACTTTCGTTGGCATCATAGAGAATTGGGGTCGTTGGGCGCGATGTGCGGAGATAGACGATGCCTTGGTGCGCCGCAGCTTCTCCGACGAGACGCTCGGCAGAGACTGCATCACTGGGATAGAGTACGGCTGCTCCCGGAATTGCCCGGAACATTGCGATGTCCTCTAAACCCATCTGTGAGGGTCCATCTTCTCCAATTGAGACCCCACAGTGTGATCCAGCATATTTAATATTGGCTTGTGAGATAGCAGACATGCGGATTTGATCGTAGGCGCGCGCTAAAAACGCTGCGAATGTGGAAACAAACGGGATTTTTCCGCGTTTTGCTAAACCGATACCTGCTCCGACCAAATTCTGTTCTGCGATAAACATCTCGAAGTACCGTTCGGGATGAAGGGTCATAAATTGTTCAGCGTAGGTCGAGTTTTTCGTATCACCATCAAGGGCAACAACATCTGGATTAGCGGTGCCAAGCTTAGCGAGTCCAGTACCGTAGCCGCCTCGCGTTGCGACTTCCTCGTCGGGGGTATATTCCGGTGGTTCATATTCGGTTGGCGTGGCACGATCTGTGCTCACTTTCACGGGGTTAGGTGATTCAATCTGAATGGGCACATCTGTATGCACCGGACCGAGCTCAGCTAAGGCTTTATCAAGATCATCCCCTTTAGCGACTGCTTTTCCGTGCCAATCGTCAGCGTTTTCAAGGAACGAAACGCCTTTACCTTTAAAGGTTTTGGCAACTATCATCGTGGGTTTATCGGTTGAAGCTTTGGCTTTATCAAGGGCGGGTAAGATTTCGTCAAAATCATGCCCATCAATACCGATGGCTTGCCATCCAAACGCCTCGAAACGGCGACAGTATGTATCAATGTCGAAGGCGTACATGGTGCGTTGACTCTGTCCAAGGGCGTTGACATCGACAATTCCGATCAGGTTATTGAGTTGGTAGTGAGATGCCAAAGCGGCTGCTTCCCAAACGCCCCCTTCGGCAGTCTCGCCATCGCCGAGGAGGACGTAAACGCGGTAATCGGATGCGTCTAAGTATTTACCATTAAGAGCCATGCCAAGTCCAAGGGATAAGCCCTGCCCGAGGGATCCTGTCGCCACCTCTGTCCATTCAAATCGTGGTGTTGGATGTCCCTCCAAAATGCTGTCAATTTGTCGCAGCGTTAGCAGTTTGTCAGATGGGATGATCCCCGCCTCGGCATAGGCAGCGTAGAGAAGAGGCGCGGCATGTCCTTTGGACAATATGAACCTATCGTTATTGGGATTCTGTGCATCAGTAGTGTCATAGCGCATCGCGTGGAAAAAGAGCGCAGAGACGATATCCGCGGCAGAGAGACACGTGGTTGGGTGTCCGGAACCCGCCTCCGATGTGGAGACGATGGAATGAATACGTAAATTAGTTGCCTTTTGCTTGAGAAGGTCTTTCAAAGTGTCCACAAGTTTTATCAATCCTTTTCCTTAATATAGGGTTATGCTTTGTAGTATGCGTTTACAAAAAGTGCTCTAAAGTCTCGTAAGGTTTAAGATTCATCGGCGTTCAATTCGTCCGCTCTGCGCTGTGCAGCTAATGTAAGATAATGTCCTTGACAATTTTGGACGAGGGAGTTGAAAACCTCAACCGCTCGCGGAATGTCCTGCGTTTTGACGTAAGCCTCCGCTTGCCAGTACATCGATTTCGCTACAATTTCGCCAGCTTGCTCTTCAGTTAAGTCGCGCGCTGTGCGTTGGGACGCGTCTGCGATAGCCTCGTTAAATTTTTCGATTGCCTGCTGATAATTTTTTTCTTCAAAATAGGCTGTTATCGCGTCCCTATAGGCTTGGTTGTTCTGTTCATAGAACTGAAAAAGGGCACCCATTGGTTTCACCAGAGTCAATGGTGGTGCACCTTCTTCTAATTCCTGTTCACCAAGTGCTTCGGCAATCCGATCATAGGCGACGGATTCATCGCTGTTATCATCGCCGTCATCTTGTGTTTCTATCACTTCTGTTTCTGCGTCACTCGGTTCTTCATCATCAGAGAAGTCACTATTGAGATTAGCATCATCCTCTTCATTGGGTGCTGAATCTTGTGGCTCATCATCAAAATCATCTAACCCTTTGTCATCGTTAAATAGCATCTGTTTCTCCGTTTTTCTGTTTTTTATATATCTACGGTATGCTGAATAGCAAACCTACAATTTATGGTTGTTTGTGTTAACCTTATATGCGCGCTGCAGGATAAAGATAAGGGGTGTCTTATCGCGCACGTAGGCGGACACCGACCCCGCACACTATTCATTACGGGACTCTTAGTCCGCCCACACAGCAGTTCTCAATATTAATAAAGAAACTTGCGAACCAACCTAAGTATAAGGATACTTAGTATTTGATTTTCACGTTTGCCCAAGTGGTTGTCATTTTGTCAGCGGGTTCAATCGCGAGAACCGCCAAATAGAGACCCTGGTCATACAGTTTTTGAATGTCAGCTTCTTCCAAAGCAACATCGAAAATGATCACTTCATCAATGAGGGCGGCCCCATACCGTGAGCCACCACAACAATCATCAAATCCAATATTGACGGGTCCATTGTCTGCATCAAGCTCATTTTTGGCGATATCCATATCGCTTTCCGGTTTCCCGTCAATATATATGAACCACTCACCGGTTTTGCTATTAAAAGTGGTGGTGTACATGTGCCATTCTTCAATGTCCTTAGGACCGATTTCGCCATCGCGCCAACCACCGGGTTTATTCCAACATCCACCATTACAAATGGGCCAAGAAACGTTTTTCGTTCCTTCGTTAGGATGGATGATGTAAGCATTTCTCTTTTCAACCATCCAGCCATGTTGGTTCCAGGTCGGGGTTAGACTTTTAACCCAGATTGAAACGGTGATTGCTTCTCTCGGATTCTCATGACCTGGAATCTGAATATAAGCGGACTTACCATCTAACTCAAGCCCTTTGCCAAACTTACCATCAACCCATTTCGGTTTACCTTTGAATTCGCCATCCAACCCATTTTCAGACGCATCGGTTGCAACATTCCCTTTGCCTTCGTCCAAAAGCCACATCCCCACAACATTTGCCGGATCAATCGCAGCAGAGGCGGTGGAGACGAACAAGACACTAACAAAAAAGAGACTGACACACGCAAAGACTAAACTCGGAAGCCAAAACTTGCCAGAAAAAATAGTACTGAAATTCACTTTTACCTCCCGTCCAATATTACAAGTTCAAAGACTTTACACACATATCTATGCGATTTATATGGATACACGATTGTGGTGAAGCATAAATCGCTACCAAATATCACTTGCATTTATCATACCAAATGCATGGGTAGATGTCAAGAAAAAAAGAAATATCATACAGGGTCATTGGGAAAAAAGCATTGACATCAAAGAAAGTCGCGTCTATAATTTCCGCATATATCTATTTTATTTTTTATTTTAAAGTATAGGACAATATGAAGGACATATTAATTATTTTTTTCCTTTTAACCTTTAGTGCATCGCCGGTGCTTGGGCAAACCTCAAACGACGCACCTCAAGTTTCAGGAGAAGAAAGCTCTGAACAGTCACCATTACAGATAGAACCTGAAGTTGTTGACCAAGAGAGCAATGAAACAAAGCAGGAGGAGCAAGCACAGTGGGAAAAGCAGCGGCGAATACTAAAGATTGTTAACGACTACGAATTGGCAGCGGATGAAGTGCTAACAACACTCATCGTGATTGCTGGGAACGTAAGGCTACAAGGACGCGTCACTGAGAATGTGCTGGTACTCGGTGGAAATATTGAACTTACACCAAGCGTACAGGTGAACGGGACACTTCAGATTATAGACGGACAGGTGATAGGGAGCACAGAGGGAGTAGCGAACCTTTTGGTGAGCAATGACTGGGCAATAGTGCCTGCCGCAGCGAAACTTGTGATGCATCCTTACATATTTTGGAAAATCACTGATGAGCAGAAAAGTTTACGGTCAATCTTGATTAGGTCCGGCTTCTTCCTTCTGATGTATCTGGTGATATCAATTGCATTTTCCAGACCGATAAGCGCGATAGGTGGAATGTTGGCACGTAGACCGATTGGGAGTATCTTATTTGGTGTCCTATTGCTGCCTGTGATACCGCTGATTTTTACGTTCCTGACTCTGTCAATTGTTGGGGTGCCGTTTATGTTATTGGGATTAGCACTTCTGATCCCATTGGCAGTCTGTGGTAAGACAGCGATTTTCCTTATGCTTGGCGGTACAATCTTTTCAGGACGGTTAAAATCGCTGGGAGTAATCTTCAGTTATATTCTCTACTTTATGGCGACCGCCCTGCCACATATTGATTGGGTAACGTTTCTTCTTTTCAATGCTATCAGCATTGGGTTATGTCTGCTGAGCGGCATTAGCGCGATGTTACCACAAGACCCACGTAGAAACATCACATGGGCAGAAAGGGTTTAGCGGAATGCAGTTAGTCTCTCCTTTTTTCCTCGCTCTGCTGATTGTAGTGCCGCTGCTAATAATTGTTGGACGATGGCTCCGCAAAGAGGCGATCGTCCCAGTCGTACGTTTTTCTGACTTCAGACATGGATTTGCGGATAGTATCCAACAAATGCGGCAGACGCTTTCGGTCAAAGCACTACCTATACTTAGGGTGGCAAGATTCGTCGTCCTTGCGCTTCTTATCTTCACGCTTGCTCGTCCCCAACTTTCTCAAAGCCGTGAGCATAAATTTGCAGAGGGTATTGATATCCTCTTAGTACTCGATATCTCGGAGAGTATGCGGGCAGAAGATTTCAAAGGGGCAAATCGTATTCAGATCGCGAAATCGGTGGTTAACGATTTTCTGGCCCATCGCGAAAACGATCGCATCGGCTTGGTTGTTTTTAGTGGCGAGAGTTTCACGCTCTGCCCTCTTACGCTGGATTATCCGGTATTGATAGAATTACTTCGTGACGTAGAAATCGGGCAGTTAGAGGATGGCACGGCTATCGGTGATGCGCTTGCGACAGCCATTTATCGGCTCCGTGTCTCAGAATCGAAAACGAAGATTATTATTCTCTTGACCGATGGCGAAAACAACGCCGGCACCATTGATCCCAGGACAGCGACCTCTCTCGCACTGTCTTTCGGAATTAAGGTTTATACGATTGGCATGGGAAAAGAAGGGGGCGCACGTATCCCTTATGCGGACACCACATTTGGCAAGCGATATCGAGAGGTCCTAACTTACCTTGACGAAGATACTTTGAAACAGATCGCTAATGGGACGGGAGGTCGCTATTTCCGCGCTACAGATACACAATCGTTGAAACGGATTTATACAGAAATTGATAGGTTTGAAAAGACGAGATTCGAGACAGTCAGCTCTATTGTCAACGAGGAGTTAGCGGCATATTTCTTAATGCCTGCAGTTCTGCTGTTGGGGATAGAGATTTTATTGGGTAATACAGTGTTACGAAAAATTCCGTGAACTTTCTTTCTTCTGTCAATTAGACGGGAAAGATTGTAGGAGGCAAAGGTGAACAATATTATTGCATGCAATTTAGGGAGTTACCTACATTTTCGCGCCGGGGCGTACGCGCACTTAGCGGAAATCGGTTTGACGAATGTGGAAGTTGCGGTGCCTTCGGTCGAATCTGTAGATGCGCTCCAGTCAGAATTAGACGCACATGGACTCACTGCTACCAGTCTGCTTGGTAAGTGCGATATTCAGTCTGAAACGGTTGTCGCTGACTTCCAGACGACACTGGACATTGCGTCTCAGATGGGAGTGAAAATTATCTTCGTCAGTGTCCACGCTGGCGATGCGGATCGGAACGCTGTATATGATCGGCTCCGTGCCATTGGTGAGAACGCTGCACCTGCAGGCATTAAAGTGTGCTTGGAAACACACCCAGACCTGGTACATAACGGGGATATCGCCATGGAGACGATGAAAGCCGTTAACCATCCGAATATCTGCGTTAATTTCGACACCGGTAATGTGTACTATTACAATCATAATGTGACGGCTGTCTCGGAAGTCCAGAAGGTTCTCCCACACGTTGGTGCTGTTCATCTCAAAGATACAAATGGCGGTTATCGAACGTGGCATTTTCCCGCACTGGGCGAAGGTGTAGTGGATTACAAAGCAGTATTCCAAACGTTGAACGATGCTGATTTCTATGGTCCTTTCACAATGGAATTAGAGGGCATTGAAGGTGAAAACCTTGACGAAGCAGGCGTTCAAGCACGTGTAGCGGATTCGCTTCAACACTTGAAAGATATAGGAGTCATATAACATGGATACGAACCTTTGTGTAATTCGACTGGGTGAAGGAGAACGGATCAGCGATGCACTCGGAAAAGTTTTGGCTACTCCAGACATGACGACGATTGGCGCTTTCGCTGTTTCCAAAGAAAATCCGACTGAACTTCACTATCACGATTTTGATGAATATTGGTATTTTACGGAAGGCACAACGACAGTGACACTCCGAAACGCTGAAGGACAGTCCGAATCCTATCGTATCGGTCCGGGGGATTTGGTTGTTACACCTAAAGGCGTTGAGCATGGGCACATCCCAGACGATGTTGTTAAAGGGGTGCAGTGGGTGAGTGAGATTCCCGCTGATGCGCGCCGTGGGCATTTACATCGATGAGTTTTTTTATTATTAAATCTGAGCTGCCCTTCCGTTGTCAGGGCAGTCCTCCAATTGCGAACAAACTTTTTTAAGACTAAAGAGGCTTTCCAATCAATTTTAGATCGGCGTTGATAGCGGAAACGCCACCCAGGAGTAATAAATTAAAAACTATGTCAACACAAACACATCCATTGCCGCTGCGGCGATTGGGACGAACGGAATTAGAAGTTACATGCCTCGGTATGGGAGGCGCGGGACTCGGCAGAGGCGATGTAACCGACGATGACGCGATCGAGGCGGTACACCGAGCTATTGATTTAGGGATAAACTACCTCGATACTGCGCCACTCTATGGCGAAAGCGAAAGACGGGTAGGGCTTGCCCTTGCCGATGGCTGGCGCGAGAAGATTTATCTCGCCACGAAAATAGGAACGCATCCGGAATGGCGTGGCGATTTTAGTGGAGCGGGAACTCGGCGAAGCGTTGAAAATAGTATGCGGTTGCTGGGGACCGACTATCTTGATGTCTGCTTAGTGCACGATCCAGATAGCATGGATCCCGTTGTTGCAAAAGGCGGTGCGCTGGATGAACTCCAACGGATGCGCGAGGAAGGACTGATCAAGTTTATTGGGCTTGGGGTCCGACAACACGAATTCCACAAAATTGCCATTGAAACCGGTGTGGTTGATGTGATTCTAACGTATTTGGATTACACGCTCCTTAGCCAAACTGCAAACGATTGGTTGTTACCCCTTGCTACGGAAAACGATATCGGGATCATTAACGGAAGTCCTATTGCGATGGGACTACTCTCTGGAATTGAGCCAGATGTGTCAGTCGAAAGGATGCACTTAGGAATATCCGAGGCCGAAAAAGCACATCGTCTCTGGCAGTGGGCAACTGACAACAACCTGAATGTCTTGAATCTCGCCATTCAATTCTGTTTTCGCCAACCGCGCATTGCAATGAGTCTAACGGGTTCTAAGAACGCGACGGAAGTAGAGCAGAACTTCGCTGCTGCCACGACCCCAGTGCCTGATGATGTGTGGGACGAATTACAGGCACTTTTGTAGAAGGAGACTCAATGAGATTTCAGGGAAGAGTTGCATTGGTAACCGGCGGGAGCCGTGGCATTGGAAAGGCGACAGCACTTAAACTCGCTGGTGAAGGTGCGACTGTTGCTGTTCACTATTCACGTTCAGCTGCTAAAGCGGAAGAAGTCTGTGATCAGATTCGTGATCTCGGACAACAAGCGATACCCGTGCAAGCGGATATAGCAGATAGAGAAGCCGTAAATAGAATGGTCACAGCGGTAACTGAAGAACTCGGCACGATTGAATTGTTAGTGAACAACGCCGGGGATGTCGGTGATATGGTGTTTGACGACCTTACACCTGAACATTGGGATCGGATTATTGCGATCAACCTGACGGGTCCCTTCAACGTGCTGTGGGCAGCTAAACCGGGAATGATTGCGCAGCAGTTTGGACGTATCGTCAATGTTTCGTCGATTGCGGCACTGGCAGTGCGCCCAGATCAACTGCCATACGCTGCAGCGAAAGCGGGGATTATTTCCCTGACGAAATCGTGCTGTGGACCGCTTGCCCGCGACAACATACGCATTAATTCAGTGGCACCGGGTGCAATCGCAACGGATATGCTTAGTGAAGTTTCGCCAGAAATGGTGGAGCAGCTCCGGTCTACAACCCCACTTGGCAGGCTTGGTGAACCCGAAGAGATGGCGGATGTAATCGTGTTCCTCTTGAGTGAGGAATCAAGTTACATGACAGGCTCGACTGTTATTGCCAGTGGCGGACGTATTCTTATTCCTTAGGGGCTGTCAGCAATTAGCAGTCAGCAGTCAGTGCCCTTCCTTTCCAGTAGGTAATCCCTTATCAGCAATAGAGCGGTGATAGGCATCTATAACAGGACGGGCAATGATACAAATGCCGCTATAGTACGAGTTCAAGAATCGTGTCACCGATTTCCAAATCAAAGGCGACGAATGTTTGCTTACCCTCATGGAGAAACGTATCTCTCTGGAAATCGCGTCGGGAATGTACTTCCCGTAGATCCCAACCGTTGACTTGAACACGGCGGACGGGTGTATCAATAGCCAACGTGAAGTTTGCCGTTGGGAATTGCGTGGAGAGGCTAATCTGTGTCTTCTCCTCAATAATCGTAATGTCAGTGAGTTCACGCGCCATCCAGTAGTGACCAATCTCCGAGTTCTTCATCCAAATCGTTTTTGTCCCATCTGAGTCATAATTATTAAGCCGTGCCTTGACGGTTTTTAGTACGTCGAATCCGCTCTTTTCGCCATTGAAATAGAACCCGGGCCAATGGCCGACAAGGACACACGGTAGCTCTTTTTCGAGAATCGGCGGAAGGCGACCGCCCTGTAAGTCTTCCGTGATGAACCGATCGGCATCTCCTAAATCATATCCCGTCCAACCACCAAACCAGTCACCCGCACATGAAACGATACTGGCAATAGCGATACCTTTCTCTTTTTCAGCATACCAAATAGGTACATCGGGAAGTTCATCGTGTTTGAGCCAGAGAAAATAGAAAGGGCGCGGGTCATTATTAACCTCTTGCGAAGCAGTTAGCACTGCTCTTGCATACGCTGCTTCTTGTCGTTTCCCAAACGCTCCAGGACTTGTCACACCTTCACACGGAACGCCGATGTTATCAAGGATTTCCATCGCTGTAATGATATAATCTGTCAGTCTATTGTCAACAGGCGGATCCACCCATTCTACCTGCTCCCATTCCTCAGTAAGGCTGAATGTATCTAAATCGACGACGGCTGTGTGGGTAAGCATCTCCGGTGTCAAGTCGAAGCTGGGCCAGATAATTTCTCGGTAAATTCGCAACCACGATTGATACTCGCGTATCGGAAAATCGGGAAATCCTTCATCAACGCGTCCGACGCCTGCGGGATAGGGAATGAGGCTAAACTTACCCTTTACGCCGTTCTCCCAACACCACTCTCCCCATTCATAAGCGAAATCAGCGGGAATTGTAGGTGGTATTTTTTTTAATTGAGCGGCGTTGCCTTCCCAACGGTCAGGTGGAACCCCCGGCTGATGTCGTGCTTTCCACGCGTGCCGCTGGCGTATCCAATAATAAGTGAGATTGACCACTGGACAGGAATCGTCAACGATAAGGGAGAGCGGCGTTCTTAATAATGGGTTGCAAACAGTAATATTCATAACTATGCATTTCTTCAGGGAAAACAAGAATGCGTCTTCAAAAGCCCCTACTAAGGATAGATCTCTTGAAGACAGCGTCTGATGTAAGGCACATCATCCACCCACAAGCTATCGACACCACCGGATTTATGTGAAGAAACTGACCACGCCACGTCCTTCGCTGTTTTAATAAATCCGGCTTCCACAATAATCCCGTTCGCTCGAAGTTGCTTGACTTGGCGCGTAACAGCACGTGTGAGGGCGTTATAGAGTCCGAAGTGGTTAATATCGCTCCAACCTAAGATAATACGATCTGCCTCAACTGTGGTGGCTGCTTTGAAAAAGTTTGCCATCGGGTTAATGAGAATCGCACTTGTCTTCAACTTAGGTTCTAAACGTTTGGCATCAACAAGCAGATGTTTCCTCAAATAAAAAGTGAGTATGCTGACGAGATGCCCTACATCAAAATGTCGAATCCGTTCTACGATGATAGGAAGTAATTCTGGGGCATCTGACTTTGGTTCAACAAAGCACGGCATTTGATTTTCTCGTGCAAACTGGAGCGCGTCGTCAAGGTGTGCTACGGGTTCACTGGAAGTTTCGACTGTCAGTTGCTGGACTTCTTTCCAAGCGAGTTGGTTGAGAGGCGTTGGACATCCAGTGGGTTTGCGTATATCATTTTTGTTGAAGCCAACATGGATCAGCACAGGTTGTTTATCTTCGGTGAGACAAACATCGCACTCATATCCATCGGCACCGTCTGCCAATGCCTGTTTAAAGCTGGCGAGGGTATTTTCTGGTGCACGACCCATGCCACCACGATGTGCAAGAAGTTGAAGTTTCATATAGCAATTAGTAGTTAGCAATTAGCAATTAGTGGTCAGTCACTTCCAACAGCCAACCGTTAGATGCACGCTTCTGCACGCGGCGGCGCAAGGAACGAGAAACACGTTCAGAGAACATCATTGCCTGCCTTTAACCCGAATTCCGCGATAATCTCTGTATCCCATAAGTTTAACACAGATTTTAGCAGATTACAAGGTACTATAGATGGAACAGCACCACCCTATACCTAACCCTTCTTATGCCACATCTGTTCAAAGTTATCCTGTGGTGCAAACCCTAAGATGCGTTTTGTTTTCACATTGGAGAACTGCTGATGCGGCAGATCGGCGAAGATATTGAAGATCTCACAGCGCGACGGTAGGTCTTCCAGATCAATTTCCAAACCGAGTCGAAATGCTTTGCCTGCGTCTCGCCAACTGACAGAAAATGGGTTGAGATCGGTGCCTTCAGCTACGTCTTCGTGTTCACGGAAACTGAGAAACAGGTAGCAGAGGACATAGATGTCGTAATGCTCGGTGAAGACTTTGCAGATCTCTTGTCCAAGTCCCTTAGTGATAGGATAGAGTCCAGTGCTTGTATGGGGTGGGACATCCGGGTTAATTTCGTAGTCGTAGGTGGTATAGTCATCACCTTGAATGGTGAAATGCGGTCCTGTGTTGATGACCCGACGAATTCCATGTTCAACAGCGGCGCGCATCGTATTATAACACCCGCGGGTGCTAACATCAAAAGCCAACTGTCTATCGTGCCGGAGCACAGAGCAATTGAGGATCGCGTCCATTCCCTCAGCGGCGCGCATGACCTGATCTAATGAACCGACATCAATATGCATCGATTCATGCTTTGTTTCAATATCGTTGATATCTGTGACGCGTAGTGTGTAGTAAGGTTCTAAGGCTTTGACGACATGCGGTCCAAGGTAACCGTTACCACCTAAAATGAGAACTTTCATTGTTATGTCTCCTTCACCCGACTTTAGGACTGTGATGGCACAAATTGCGGATTGAATTCCAGATGTGACTTGGCTTTCCCGATCAAGAAGCGGGATCCGGGGAACTCTGACTGAATGTGAAAGATTTGCCAAGGTGAAGAAGAATCGAGAGCGCAATCAAAGGCGGCGACGGCATCATTCATCTCCAGCCACATAGAATCATATTCGTCGGTTGCTGTGGCTTCAGCGGTGACGAGACTGCCGAGGCGAAGGCACGTTATATTAAGTTTCCCTTCGCGCGCGAATTCCCGACATGTGAATTCACCCAAGTGTTTTGACAGCACGAAACCATCAACAGAGGGTCGGGGACGCCAACTCTCGGTGACCGTCCAATCTTCGCCGTGTTGTTCAAAGAGACGGAGCGTGCTCGCATAAATGACATGCTTCACGCCTTCTTCCGACGCTGCCATGAGCAGGTTATAGGTGCAGCGCGTCTGATAGTCAATAGCGTAATTGTCGGGCTGTTCAGCCTCAGTGAGAAGCTGCGGTGGCACCTCGGCAATGTGGATGATGGCATCTATGCCGCGGACGAGTTCGTTGGTGGTCTCGTCGTGCCCAAGTTCGCTTTGCACGAAATCAAAATTGCTCTCAACGTCGTGCAGCTCCGTTAATCGGATAGTGTGCTCCTCGGACAAAGCGGTTGCCACCCGTTGTGCCAAATCGGAAGCTGCTGAGGTAATCAAGACGTTCATATAAATACTTCTCTCCTCTTGGATTTTAGCGTTGTCTCTTAAATAAGTAGTGCTTGCCGAATTTTATCTGCAATGTTGCCAATTTCCTCCATATCTCCTTCGCTCGGTCGCCACGGTAACCGCAATGGATCCCCTTCCCACCGCGGAATCAGGTGGAGGTGGAAATGGAATACGGTCTGAAATCCTGCGGCTTCGTTTGACTGAAACAGGTTAAGTCCATCAGGGTTCAGCGCCGTTCTGATGGCGTTTGCGATTGGGATCGCGGCTTGCATAATTTTACTGCCTACTTCTGTGGGCATATCGTAGATATTTCTATAATGTTGTTTCGGTATGACGAGGGTATGCCCAGGATTTGCGGGGGCAATATCCATAAAAGCGAAAACGTCTTCGTCTTCGTAAACTGTGGTTGCAGGGATGTTACCAGCAATAATTTCGCAAAAAATACAATCCATCGTGTTTGCGTCCTTAGTCTAAATCTTGGTAGATATATTAGCAAATCTGGCGTAGAAAAGCAATTTTTTTAGTTATCAGTTGTCAGTTGTCAGAATCGGGATTCGTAGGATGGTGAAGGTAGCGTGATTGTCTGAATCGCTGATTTACAGGGATGATTCAGATGGCGCGGATTCTGTGGAAACTAACTGTCACTTAACGCCGCATGCATATACGGTATTCGGGGCACACCGAATTCCTATGGTGGCTTGAGTTCTGACTCGGATTGTGGTAAAATACTCCAATATGACTCAGGATACGTATACTCTCATTCACCAAGACCAAGCGACTTCTGCACGCGTCGGTAAACTCCTGACAGCACACGGCGTTGTGAATACACCGATATTTATGCCGGTAGGGACGCGCGGCACGGTGAAGGCATGTACACCGCAAATGCTATCCGAGCAGATTCAGGCAGAGATTATTCTTGCGAATACCTATCATCTCTATCTACGTCCGGGACATGAGATTGTTCAAGAAACAGGCGGCTTGCACTCGTTTATGGGATGGCAACGTCCGATTCTAACCGACAGTGGCGGATTTCAGGTTTTCAGTCTCGGTCCCCTGCGGACGATTACGGAAGAAGGTGTCGCATTCCGTTCTACGATAGATGGGTCCGAACACTTTATCAGTCCTGAACGTTCAATCGAGATTCAGAACGCGCTTGGTGCAGACATTATCATGGCGTTTGATGAATGTCCGGCGTTACCGAACGCGTACGACTACCTTAAAAACTCAATGGAGATGACGCTGCGGTGGGCAGCGCGGTGTAAAGAAGCACACCGGAATTCGGATCAATTGCTCTTCGGAATTGTGCAGGGTGGTATGGAACGGGATCTGCGACAGACAAGTGTGGCAGAGACAGTATCAATCGGTTTTCCAGGTTATGCGATCGGTGGTCTGAGCGTTGGGGAAGAAAAGAATTTGATGTATGAGACGCTTGCCTATACTGCGCCACTTCTACCAGCGGAGAAGCCGCGCTACTTGATGGGTGTCGGCACACCTGAAGACTTGGTCTACGGTGTCCGTTGTGGAATTGACATGTTCGATTGTGTGATGCCGACCCGGAATGCCCGCAACGGATCTCTGTTTACCACGGGGGGTATTGTCCGTATCCGCAATTCAAAGTACAGTCGTGATTTTGGTCCGTTAGATACAGAATGTACCTGTTATACATGCCAGAACTTTACACGTGCGTACCTACGGCACCTGCATGTTGAAAACGAGATTTTAGGTTCTCAACTGCATACCCTGCACAACCTACATTTTTACGTCAGTTTAATGCGTGGCATTCGGCGTGCCATTTGTAACGGAAGCTTTGCAACGTTGTCAGACAATGAACCTGATATTGGTGGGTTGGTGAAATTGGGTCAGTTTGCAGGTGATTCAAATGTAGGCTAACCAACCAAGTACTTAAACACAGAAGAGAGGTTGTCATCGGGTGAGTAGAGTTGGGAAACGTTTAATTCGTTTTCGACAAGCAGTTCGGGGAGCCGCGCATAGAAAGCATCGGGCTTGGCAGTTTCGATGATAATATCTCTTGCTTCGTCTGTTTCCGATTCGCTTACCGGGTCAACACCATTGACAAAAGTTACGCTCAGGATATCCTCAAAGGGGAGGCAGACTTGCGCTAAACGTCGCGGTTCATCGGTGCTTAAGTAGACTTTGTGTGGATGTTCGTCAATCAGTCCCCGGATATCGGAAATGGTGCCTTCGGCAAGGATACGCCCTTGATGAATGAGCAGAATTGTCTCCGTCAACGCTTCAATCTCGTAGAGGATATGGCTCGAAACGAGGATACTAATCCCCTTATCAGCGAGTTCTTTCAGCAGGACAATGATGTGCCGTCTCCCATTCGGATCTAATCCGGTAAGTGGTTCGTCAAGGAAAAGGAGTTCGGGTTCATGCACCAATGCCTGCGCGAGTTTGATACGCTGCCGCATTCCCTTGCTATAGGAGCCAATGGGTCGGTCTTTTGCTTGTAGCATATCCACTGTTTCCAGCACCTGTAGACTTCGAGATTCGGCGTCTGCTTTGTCGTATCCGCTTAGGGTAGCGAAAAAGGAAACAAACTCAAATCCGCTCATGAATTGATATGCCAATTCTATATCCGGGCAGTAGCCTACCTGTTTCGTCAGGTCAGTGTTGTTCCACACCGGTTGGTTCAGAACTTTGACTTCACCTTGGTTGGGTTTGAGCTGCCCCGTCATGAGTTTGATTAAACTGGTTTTGCCAGCACCGTTTGGACCCAGTAAGCCAGTTATGCCGGGGTGAATTGTGAGGGTGACATCGTTTACCCCCATGACCTCGCCATACCATTTGGATACATTTTCTGTTTGAACGATTGGTGTGTTGTTCATTTCTATGGTTGTCGGTGCTGACGGCAAATTTTCAAGATCTCTTCAAGGTTGTGGATACCAGCGGTTGTGCCGATAGCAGTGACGCAAGCTGCACCTGTCGCGGATGCCAACTCTGCCGTTGCTTTCAGATCCCAGTTCATGATAGTTCCAGCGAGAAAACCTGCAACGTAAGCGTCCCCTGCCCCCGTTGCGTCAATTGCCTTGACAGGATACGCCGATGCTAAGTATTCCGCTTCTGGTGTGGAGGCATAGCTGCCGTTTTCACCCATTTTAATGACGATGGTGTGGATATCGTAGTTATCTCGCAAAAATTGGGTGATCTCTCGATAATCGGATAGCCCCGTGAGATATTGCGCCTCGACGACGCTCGGCATAAACATGTCCACGTAAGGCAAGCACGGTTCGAGTGTCTCCATCCACTTTCCAGTGGCATCATAGGCTGTGTCGAGCGAAGTGGTTATGCCCAATTCTTTCGCCTTTCGGAGAACGTTTGCCATCGGAACACCATCAAAGCGCGGCATAACAAGTGCTCCGGCGATGTGCAAAATCTTGGTACTCTCAATGACTTCCCAATCAAGGTCCGCCTCACAGAGTTCACCATTCGCACCGATGTAGTGGTAGAAAGTTCGCTCTCCATCAGAAGCAACAGCAACAAACGTAAACGAAGTACTGGCGTTGGCATCTTGTTTCATGCCTACTGTGTTGATCCCGTCATCTGTAAGTCCTTGCAGAATGAGGTTCCCAAATGCATCTGTCCCAACTTTACCCATTGCACCAGCAGAGATGCCGAGGCGCGCGAGTGCGATAGCTACGTTGTTGGCGCAGCCGCCGGTATGGATCTCAAGTTCATCAAAGAGTACTAATTTTCCCTTTTCGGGGAATTGATCTATCGGCCGTCCTAAGACATCAACGACATAAATGCCGAGCGATAGCACATCCATAGTTTACCTCTTTGGGACAGTTGTCGGCTGTCGGTAGCCGTTTTCCCTGTTTTCTTCGGGACAATTTACCTTTAACGCTTGACATCAGGGCGAAAAATTACTAAAGTTTCATCATTTGCGTTGACATTTCCATCTACTACCATATCACTAAAGCCTTGAGAAGTCCACCCAATAATATAGGATTGCTGGATTAAATCCGTCCCCATCGTAAGATATTGCAATACACCTTCTTGCTGTAAGATTCGGGCAAATGCTTTTCGCGTATCGTTCAGTTCCTTATCAGGCGGTATTTTTAAGGAGCGTCGGTTAATGCGTATGTCTGCTGTAATCCCAGTTTCTGGCACAAACGGGTCTTGTCCTCTTAGACGAATATTTCCTAAGTAAGTTATATCTTTTTCTGTAAGGTGCCACGCGTTTTCAAGTTTAACGGGTAATTGCTGTGTAAATGCCTCTTTTACACAAACCGTGGGATGCCAAGGTTCCACAAAGACATCCCGTAGTCGAACATGTGAATCTTGAACCAATGTTCCAAGTTTTTGCGTCAGCTGGGTTCCCTGATGGCGGATAAAAGTGCCTATCGGAAATTTAATCGACGTTTTAGTGCGCGACGCCGTCCTGATAGAAACATAACTCTGTAGGTGTGCACGTTGTCGTTCAGGATAAACTGACAAAATCGAGAATCGGTCTGCTGTTATGCTATTAGGCACGATATTCCTCGCTATGGCTATCGCACTCACTGAAAGTAGAATGAAGAGACTGGTGCCTATCCAGTAGATGGACGCCTTTTGTTTAGATTTCCCAAAATAGAGCAGAAAACCACCAAAAGCAAGGAGATATGCAGGTAAGACTACCGCTAATAACTTGATAAGAGGCACTTGTGCTGGCATTTTTGAGAGAAATTGTTTATGAATCCTTGCCGCGTGCTGGCGAGAAAGCGCGTATCGGTCTGCGAGATGTCGCGGAGATTTACCGGATTCACTCAGCAAACGGTGCCAGAACGCCGCACCTACCTTTTGATCCGAGAATGGAGGTGCGTTGTAATCAAACGCAAGACAGAGAATTTGACCACTTCCAAAATTTCGTTTTGCGACGTAAATATCTTTCTCTGTACCAACCAGTATTTCACATCCCGGGCTCGGTGCGAATTCAATTCTCTCAAAGTAAATTTCGTTTCTACCAGAAGGCTGCAAACCGAGTTGCTCGCGGAAGGCGTCCGAGAGTGCCTCCGTTTTCTTTAGACTTTTCAATTCAACAGGAAGGTAAGACTCGATAAAACTGCCTTGTAGGGTGTTAAAGCTGCTGCCTCCAGACAAAACAAGCGTGCCACCACGCTGTATCCAATCAAGTAATGCCGTCTGTCGTGCTTTAGAGACTCGTCTTTCTGTCAAAAAAGTCTCACGGACAACAAATACATCAACGGCACTATAACCGATCCAGTCGTGTAATAGTGATGTTGGACCCGAAAGATATTTAACATACCCCTGTGCGTCGTCGGAAGCTCCCAACTGTTTTTTTTCAATAAATTGTTTTAGTTTGTCTCCACTCGGTGCTAATACTAACACAAGATAATCTTTGCGTGCAATCGGTGTTGGTAGTGTTATCTCCTGGAACGAATCGGGGTTATAAATCCCTCCCACACTGTGTAACTGATTGCTGTCTGTCGGTGTTGCAGGTAGAAGTTGGACTACAAGTTGTGTTGCATTTTTCGAGCAATAAACATAGAAGTTTTTCTGTTGTCGTCCAGTTGGGCTGAGCCGCAGCGGAATCGCGTACCGTTCAAGCGGTGTATCCGAAGAAAAGTTTCGGACCTCTACAGCGAGTTCTCCAGCAAATACGACAGGTTCGTCCTGGCTCCGAAGTGTAATCGCCAATGGTGCCCATGTGCCCGTTTTGTAGCCGTCGCTGAACCCAAATGTTACATTCTCAACTTCTACTGCACCAAAAGCGACAGGTACCGAAAAAAGAATCAGAGTTATCAGAATTAAAAACTTCACAGGATTATTACCACGGCTACGGCACACGGAGTGTGCCTGCTACTTTATAAGTCGAGCTGGATTGTGAACGAGTCTTGTCTCTTCTGCGCCTGCGAAAGGGTGTGTACTAAAAACGCCGTTTCCTAACATAATCATTGAGGCAACACCGCCTTCCGCTTCAATCCGTGCAATTGTGTCAATCACTCGTGCATCACTGAGCAGACCGCTTTCTACTGAAAACCGTTTTGAGACAGCGAAGCAGGCGTTGAAGAGTTCAGTACTGTCTTGCGCGCTGTCCGCTGCGGAAACGCCGGCATTGGCGTGTGTAAGCGTTCGTAAAGCATTCAGTGCGACATCCGCAGCGCGATTGATACGAAGGGTTTGTTCTTTGTTTCCAAGCACCTCGCTTGTCTGAATAGGTCCGAAGTAACGGTAATAGATGGGTTGCTCCGCAATCGGTAACCTATCAGCAACTAAAGGGGCTCCTTCCTTTAACTTGACGAGGTAGCCACCGTGATATTGTGAGCATACATCTCCAAGTCCTGTGCGATTTTCGACTTCCGCGACATGGGCTATCATCGCGAGAGACTCTGTATTTTCGCGTAGATCCAACAGTTCGTTGAGGGCGTATGCCGTTGCAAGTGCAGCTGCACCACTAAGTCCGAAGCCGCAACCGAGCGGTAACGGAGAAGTAAGATTTACTTTTATGCCTGCAACGTTTATGTTCTGGGTTAACTTCTTGACAACAGCACGGACTGTAGGAAAATTGATGCCCTCTTCGTTAAAAAGCACCTCCGTTTCACGGTGTTCAGAGACAGCAACCTCCACACCTTCTGTAACGGTGAAACCCATGCCGAGTGAGTGCATACGGGCAGCATCGGGATGCGGAATAACCTTGAAAACACAAGAGATGTTGCCCGGGGCAAATGCTCTCGCCATTTCACTCCTTTCATATTGGCTGTTAGCTATCAGCTGTCGGCTGTCAGTGGTTTCCGACAGTTTTCAATTACCAATTGCCATTTCTCAATCACTATTCCTACACATTCTGTCGAGGCGGGGCATACCGTGGGTGGAATGCGCCCTCACCGCATTGCCCTTCTTCTATCTTAGCGGCTTGTCCACCACCGGTAACAGAACATCTCGCGCCATCTAATTCCGGGACGACGTATCGCTCAAACCATGCTCCCATCTGCTGTTTCATGTCGGTTATCCGCGCGCCCTGGGATTTTTCATCTATCAGATTTTTCCTTTCATCCGGATCGTTCACCAAATCATAGAGTTCATGCGGTCCATAAGGATACCTATGGACGTATTTCCACTCTTGCGTCCGAATCATACGAACCGGACCGTATTCATCAAAGACAACGATCTCGTCTTTTGCGTCGTTTGTCTCTCCAGACAGCGCGGGGACGAAACTTCTGCCAGGGGACATATCGTCATTCGGATCCGGTAAACCGAGGTAATCAAGGAGTGTTGGCATGAAATCGTACTGGCTGACCATCGCCTCACTGACGCGCCCCTCTGGAATCCTACCGGGGTGACTCACGATGAAGGGGACTTTGACAGAGTTCTCATACATATTTAGTGGGAACGTCCCGTTGCCTTTATGCCAAAATCCGTGGTGTCCGCATGAGTAGCCGTTATCGCTGCTGAAGACAACAAGTGTATTTTCACGGATGCCGAGTTCCGCGAGTCTATCAAGAATCCGTCCGACGTTTAAATCGAGTGCTGTTATTGCTGCGAAATAGCCCTTCAACGATTCCCGATTGCCCATGTGAACAGCGGCTCCCTGCACCGCCCACGGGTGCAACGCCTCTTGCGGACACGTCTTGAAGGGGCAATCGTCGTAAGAGTCAACGATGTCTTGCGGGTGCCCGTCAAAAGGAGTATGTGGTGCGTTGTAGTTGACGCTGAGACAGAACGGTCCGTCCTTGTTCGCTGAGATAAAGTTCAAGGCATCGTCGGTGATGACATCGGTGAGATAGCCGGGTTGCATTTCAACCTGCCCATCTCGAATCATGTCTGCATCGTTGTACTTGCTCCCACCGGTAAGCAAAGCAAACCAGTGACTGAACCCGTGTTGTGGCACTAAACTGTCGCCAAGATGCCACTTGCCGCTCAATCCGACAGTGTAGTCATTGTCTGCCAAGACATCGGTATAACAGGTTAATCCATCAAGGTATTGCGCAGGATCGGGTGGCATGTTTCCGTCTCGAATCCAGTCGTGTACGCCGTGCGCTGAAGGGATGCGACCCGTCATGAGGCTGGCGCGCGCTGGAGAGCAGACAGGACTTGTGCAGAAGAAATTAGGAAAGCGAGTCCCCTCTGAAGCCAACTGGTCGAGATAGGGTGTGCGTACCTCGTCGTTACCGCAGCAACCCGCTGCCCAGGGACCCTGATCGTCTGTTAGAACAAAAATGACATTTGGTCTGTTTTCCATGTTGAATCCTCCATCTCATGGGTAAAGCAGGTGTGATAGGTTATGGTTGCCTGGCTTACTCGCCGACGCCTCTACTTCTGATTTACTCAGAATCCGCTTCCTCAGAACCAAACAACTGGAGTTGTGGCGTATTTGCAGTAGAAACAGCAGACGCTGTATCGGGTTTTAATTGATTGCGGCGTAGAAGTTCCCCCGTTGTAGACAATCGATCTCTCAAAACAGACTTTCCTGATTTGTCAACTTGGGCGATTGCCGTATTTCCATCACGCGCTTCAACTGCCAGAATCGACTCTGCATTCAAATCCTTGTTATCAAGCAGGTCTGGACTGTGACTCGTAAGAATAACTTGGGTTTTCCCGGCAGCGTCACGAAGTACGTCAAGTAATACACCTAAGGCTGCGGGGTGAAGCGCAATCTCTGGTTTTTCAATCCCCACAAGCATTATCCGGTGCTGTGCGTCGTGATTTCCCTGAAACAGTGCTATCAGAACCCCCAATGCACGCAGTGTACCATCAGACATATTGTTTGCCGTAAATCGCCAAGGATATTTTGCCCCGGCCATGCTCTGTCTGAACTCCAGCGTCTCCCTGTGCCCAAGTTCTTTAACCCGGACACCATGTACACCGGGGACAATTTTCGCCAGATATCCCTCAACGTGTTGCTTAGCAGCGCGTGAGAATCGGGCAAGTACACTTGTCAGGTTGCTTCCATCCGGCATAAGTATGTCACCAGTCTCGGGTATTTGGAGATCCCGAATCTTATTAGCGTTGAAGTCATAAAATCCCATCCGAGAAAATGCTTCATAGACAGGCTGAAATTCGGGCAGTCCGGATGCGCTTACCAAGTAGAGCCGATTGCTGGCAGCGACAGGTGCCACCTCTACACTTGTACTGGTTACCCTACCGTTAACAACGCGGAAGTATTTCTGCGGCGCGAAAAGCTGCGCGTCCTGTACCGCACATTCTTCGCTCTGAACCTCATATCCCCCACGTTCACGAGCAATGATACGAAAGGCATAGTGTCCTTTAGACCCTTCAGGTAAAGTGAAATCAAGACGGATACCGAAATGGTTTGGATGCCCGCCAGAGCGGCGTCGGACATCATTGATACCGCCACGATCGCGTAAGGCGTGGTCAAGCGACGAATTCAACGCATCGGCAACAAACCGCAGCGCATCAAGAAAATTGCTCTTTCCCGCGCCGTTGGGACCTACAAGAAAGGTTAAAGGCTGCAGCTGCACATCACACACAGGGATACTCTTATAGTTCCTGAGAACAACTCTTGTAACAAACGTTGAATCTTTCATATCAATTACCTCTGCCGTAGGAGGGGTTTGTAACCCCGATACCATGCAGAGTTACGCTACTGGAAATCCGGTACCAACAAGCGGCTCACCGTCCGCAACTTCAATTGTTGGAACAAGGACGTGGTTCGGCGATTGTCCGTTATTATAGCAGACATCTTGCGCCATGAAAATCATAACGAAGGCGCGACGTTGCCGCTCCGTAACATTCGCGGGTGTACCGTGGAAGTTGAGACAGTGGTGGAACATGCACTCACCTGCTTTCAATTCTACGGGAATACCGTGGCCGATGTCCAACTCCCGTCTTTCTGCCCACTGATCGTGAGGTGGTTCGCGTCCCTCCTCACGTGCTTTTGCCGCTGCTGCATCTGCTTCTGCCCTCGCGGCGATTGAGAAGCGTTCGTCTTTATGACTCTTCGGCATAACGTGCATGCACCCATTCTCGACTGTTGCGTCGTCCAAAGCAAGCCAGCAGCTTACAATGTTCGGTGGACTGAGGGGCCAGAAGAAGAAATCGTGGTGGAACGCAAAATGCCCGTTGTCATGAGGCGGTTTGGAAATAACCTGATCGTGCCAGAGCCGGACTTCGGGTGTATTCAGCAACGCACGTGCCGTTCCTGCGATAAGCGGATGGTGTATGGCACCCTCATAGTGCGGCTCTCGTTTCCACATGTTGACGTACTGATGAATAGCGCGCGGGTGACCACTCCCCCGATTGAGCTGGTTATCGTGCCTGTCATGCCCGTATTTGAACTCTGGCGAGGAGTCGTCGCCTTCAGTGAGTTCCAATTCAATGACGGCATCCAACCCTGCGCGCATGGCTTCAACGCCATCGCTATCTAAAACCCTTCCAAATTTGACATACCCATTTTCCTGAAAAAAATCAATCTGTTCTTGTGTTACCATCGTGTTTCTCCTTTTGCGACCTATACTCATTGGCTTTATTTATAGTGGATTTCATAATTAATGAGACACTCCACAGCGGACGAGGGGACCTCGCCCCTACGAGGGATGGTCTCCGAAATTACTAAAATGTCTTTTTAATTGTTGACTTTACTATAAATGGAGATCATTCATAATTGTAATACTTCATCAAGAGTTTCACGGAATTGAATAGGTTCTTTTTTATCCATTTGTTCTGTATCTCCCCGTAATTTGCATTGAAGCAGGCAACTACGGAAATCCGACCCTGCTTTTAGGCTGTTTGGGTATTTGGTTCTGTGATTTCAGGTAAATTAGTTTGCATTAAATGCCCAATCGCCCCAAACACCTTCCGCAACTCGCCGATAGCGAGCGGAGACGTGTTTCGTGTAAATACATCCTCAGCCAACTTACCGAATTGCCACATCTCACCATCTGTTACAATACCATAAACAGGCTGCAAAGCGTCATCATTAATCCGCTGGATGGCAACGAGTTCTGCTAAACACTGCCCCCAGCCTGCTATGAAGTCGTTTCGTTTCGCCTCAACAACAACAATGATAGGAGTTCCAAGCACTGTTTTTCCTAACGCTGATTTTGTTGAAATGAGGTAATCCGGGGCACCACTGAGTTGTACGTCGTAAGCAATAGATTTATGGCTCCACAGCGAAAAACGGTCAGCATATTTTTTATAAACATCCCTGAGAATCGGATAGATAACATTCTCACAACGGGACGTTTCTGACGCAAACACGTCAATATATTGCTGGCTAAACGCGAACTCTTCCAAAAACGCAGGGGAAGGTTCAATATCAACATCGTATCGGATGTATTCTTCTTCAACATATTTGATGTCAAAAGTTTCCTGTACCTGTGCAATGGATGTGAAATCCGTAAATGCCATCTGTTTTCCTCCTTTCCTACTAAGTGTCAGATTGGGAATTGGTGATTGCCTGCGGTCAACCCACCATCAATGACGAAGACTGCTCCCGTTGCGAAACCAGCTTCATCGGAGGCGAGGAAGAGCGCGGTATTTGCGATGTCAATAGGCTGTCCGATGCGTCCCAACGGATACCACGGCGTAATTTCGTCCAATATCTGTGGGTTGCGTTCAATCATCGGTTCCCAAACTTCGGTCTGAATGGTGCCGGGGCAGATACAATTGATACGGATATTGTCCTTACCGTGTGCGACTGCCATAGATCGGGTGAGTGCGATAACGCCGCCTTTCGCCGCAGAATAGGCGTGAATCCCCTGTAACCCGATAAGTCCATTGACAGAGGCAATGTTAATAATACTACCGCCTCCACCTTCTTGCATCATAGGAACGACAGCGTTGGAACAGTGGCTGGTCCCCTGTAGTGCGACAGCCAAATTCGCCTCCCAGTTGTTGTTGAGGACATCGGCTGTCGAGCAGATAGCGTTGTTCACCAAGATGTCAACCCTGCCGTAAGTGCTAACAGTCTCAGCGATGAGCTTTTCTGCATCGGCAGTATCGGAAACATCAGCGTTAACAAACAGTGCTTCTCCGCCTGCATCGCTTATAGCAGAAACGGTTGCTGTTCCGATGGCATCGTTCACGTCATCCACAACGACTTTAGCCCCTTCTTCAGCAAACCGAAGGGCTACTGCTTTTCCGATACCGCGTCCGGCTCCCGTGACAATGGCAATTTTGTTATTCAATCGCATCTGCTCTTGCCCTACGTTTTTCTCACATATTTCTCTAATGTTGTAGTGTCTGCGAAATGAAAAGTTTGGTGCGTTCGTGTTGGGGGTTATCAAAGAAATCCGCCGGTGCTGCCTCCTCGACAATCAGCCCCTCATCAAAAAATAGGATCCGATTGGCGACTTCACGTGCAAAACCCATCTCATGCGTAACAACAAGCATAGTCATACCAGAATGTGCTAACTCCCGCATAACATCAAGAACTTCTGTAATCATCTCCGGATCAAGCGCACTTGTCGGCTCATCAAAGAGCATAATTTTGGGTTCCATTGCTAAAGCTCTTGCAATTGCGACGCGCTGTTGCTGTCCGCCCGAAATTTCCGAGGGATACTTGTACGCCTGATCTGCAATATCCACGCGTTCTAAGAGTGCTAAAGCTAACGATTCCGCTTCGCTTTTCGCTATTTTCCTTACACGGATAGGACCCAATGTTATGTTCTGTAGATTCGTCAGGTGTGGAAACAGGTTGAATTGTTGAAACACCATACCGACTTCTTGGCGGATAAGATCGATATTACGAAGGTCGTTGGTGAGTTCTATACCGTCAATAACAATTTTACCGCGCTGATGTTCTTCAAGCCGGTTTAGCGTTCTGATGAACGTGGATTTTCCTGATCCAGAGGGACCGCATATCACTGCCCTCTCGCCTTTTTGGAAAGAGGTTGTAATCCCTTTGAGGACATGGAAATCGTCAAACCATTTGTGTACGTCCTCACACATAATAATAGGATCGTCCGACGTATTTTCAAGATTAGCCATTTTTTATATTTCCCTTTTTTGGCTATCGGCGGTCAGTACGGAAATCTGTTACGCAGATTCCTTTCGGTTGTCGGTAAAGAGATGTCCGGTTTAATCAGAAACCTCCTCACTAATTGCCATTCATGCCAAAAGTATTAGGTTTCTCCAACGCCAAGGGTTTCTTCGATTTTTTGGCTGACGTAGGACATTGAATAACTGAAAACAAAGTAGATTACCGCAACGAAGATGTACACCTCAGCTTGTAATCCGAGCCAATCGGGGTTTGCAATAATGGTCTTCGCAATACCCAAGAGATCAAGTAATCCAACGATGGTCACGAGAGATGTATCCTTGAAGAGCGCTATGAATTGCCCAACAATCGCCGGTATAACAGAGCGGAGTGCTTGTGGCAAAACGATAAACAACATCATCCCCGGATAGTTGAGTCCGATTGCTTGTGCGGCTTCAAACTGTCCTCTTGGAATCGCTTGAAGTCCGCCGCGGACGTTTTCTGCCATGTAAGCCGCGGAGAAAAGCGTTATGCCAAGCATACCCCGCAAGACTTTATCAAGGCGAATGTTGTCTGGCATGAAAATCGGAATCACGACCTGTGCCATAAACAGAATTGCGACCAACGGCACCCCACGGACGATTTCAATATAAGCCGTCGAAACCCATTTAACAGCAGGTAAAGTGCTCCGTCGTCCGAGTGCCAGCAAGACGCCAAGCGGAAAACAGAAACAGATACCGACAACTGTCAAAATCAGGGTTAAGAGAAGTCCACCCCAATTTGTTGTGGAGACAGCGTTTTCACCGAAACCCCGTAGCATCACCAGCGTCCAAGGAAAAGAGAGGATCCATCCTATGATGATCCAGCGGCGTATTTTCGGTAGTAAATCCCGGCTACGGATTCCAATAAAGAGGAACACTGTGAGCAACGCTACGCCGCCGAGTATCCATCCTCGTGTTGTCCACCCAAGGGTTGACATATCAATCGGCAGAAGCGCGCATATTATCCCGAATCCCCCGATGCTAACAGCAAATCTGAGTGCCAATCCACCCCAGATTCCGCCACTGAATCCTGCCAAGGTACAGACCGTATAAAGGACAATCCATACCCTCCACACCTCGGCTTTTGGATAGGCACCGATTGCAAAAAGTCGCAAATTTGCAGGAATAACATCCCAATTCGCATCCGTGAACGCCCAAGACAAAATTCCTTTTAAAAGAAAGAACACAGAGCCAATAGCGATGAGAGTTAAAAGGCTATTATACCACGAGCTAAAGAGATTTTCCTTAATCCAAGGCAAAACACCTATCGAACTCTTGGGAGGTCTGATTTCTTCTGTAAATTCTGATTCAGCCAATTTCGATATTCCTCTCACCCATTAGGCTTTTAGCGTCCAATACGGTTAATCCAGCTGTTATACCAGTTCATACCTGCCGATGTCGTCAAACTCATAATCAGATAACTTACCATAATCATCGCGAACACCGGTATGGATTGTCCCGTTTGAAGCATCATGGTGTTACCAACGCTGAACAAATCGGGGAAACCGATTGCTATAGCTAAGCTTGAGTTTTTGGCAAGGTTGAGGTACTGGCTTGTAAGCGGCGGTATAATGATCGGGATAGATTGTGGTAAAACGATTAGCTGCAGGGTTTGTCCCTCGCTCAAGCCGACGGCTCTCGCGGCTTCCCGTTGTCCCTTCGCCACGGCTTGTATACCACTTCTTACCACCTCGGCGATGAACGCTCCAGTATAAACAGAAAGTCCGATTAAAAGTGCCGAGAATTCAGGTGATAAACTGAGTCCACCAACGAAGTTAAAACCTCTTAAAACCGGCAAGTCCAATCTGAAAGGCTGCTCCGGTGTCAGAAACCATCCAAGAAGCGCGACGATTACAAAGGCAGGCAGCGCCCACTTCGCACCAAATCCGGGAAGTTCGAGTTGACGAAGCTTCCTCGCACGTAGCACATAGAGAACTGCGGCTAAGACCAAACCTGCGAGGAGAAAAACGCCCCATACCCTCAAGCCAGCAGTAGGCTCTGGCGACGGAAGGTAGACCCCGCGTTGGTTAATGAAAAGACCACCGAATAATGAAACACTGTCCCGGACACTCGGCAATTGAAGGATGACAGCAGTGTACCAAAAGAGTATCTGGAGTAGGAGCGGAATGTTCCGAAAACATTCAACGTAGATCGCAGCAAGGGTTCGGATTAGCCAGTTGCTCGAAAGGCGAGCAATACCAACTATTAGCCCCAGAATTGTTGCGCAAACAATTCCGATGAGGCTCACCTTTAGGGTGTTTACCACTCCTACCCAAAACGCCTTGAGATACGTGTCTGAAGGAGAGTACGCAATCCCTTCGGAGATACCAAATCCGGCTTCACTCTCCAGAAAATCGAGGTTGAGGGTTAGCCCAAGGTTGTCTAACCCCCTTAGCATATTTGTGTAGAGAATACCTGCTAACAGAAAAACGCCGATGAGAAAAAGGACTTGGAGCAGGACGCGCAGGACGCGAACATCTCGCCAGAAGGGAATTGTCGTAGAATTCAGTGCCATTTTTTTCATGGCTGTCAGCTATCAGCAGACGGTAGTCAGTAGAGCGTGCGGTGGTTCCCAACTTTTCTACCTGCCACAAATTGCCCTTTACTGAAAAGCGAAAACTGAGAACTAAAGCCATTTATCTCAGTTTGTCCTATGGATAGTTTTGTCTTTAGCGGAACGGTATTGCGTAGAGAAGTCCACCTTGCGTCCACGGTTTATTGACCCCACGGGGTAGACCCAACGGTGTGAGGTTGCGCTCAAAGATTTCGCTGTAGTTACCGACAGCAGCCACTATTTGATGCGCCCACTCTTTGGACAAACCGAGTTTTTCTCCCATATCACCGGTTTTGCCTAAAAAGCGTTGAATTTCGGGATTCTGGGTTTCAAAAGTGCCGACATTGGCTTTTGTAATTCCGTGTTCTTCGGCAAAGAAAGTAGCGTAAACGACCCAACTCACGACATCGTTCCATTTGTTATCACCATGGACGGTGACGGGACCCAAGGGTTCTTTCGAGATCGTCGCATCAAGGATAACATGCGCTTCTGGATCTTTTAGAACTTGGCGACGCGCAACCAATTGAGATTTATCAGAGGTTACAACATCACAACGTCCCTGTTCGTAACTGTTGTAGAGTGTATCAATTTCTTCAAAGACGACGGGATTGAAATCAACGCCTAACGCCCGCATTGTATCTGTTAAATTTAATTCGGTGGTACTACCGGCTGTCACGCCTATACTCGCGCCCGCCAATTCCTCTAAGGAGGTGATACCGAGTGCCTTTGGAAGCATGAATCCCTGTCCATCGTAGAAGGTTGGCGGTGCGAAGTCCGCCCCTACCTGTGTGTCGCGAGTAAGGGTCCATGTGGTATTTCGGATTAAGACATCTATCTCACCCGTCTGTAAAGCGGGAAAACGCTCGGGTGCCTTTAGGGGAACGAATTCAACTTTGCTTGGATCACCAAGAACAGCAGCAGCAATCGCTCTGCCGTAATCTACGTCAAAGCCACTCCATTCACCATTTTCATTGAGGAACCCAAAGCCAGGCAAACTACCGTGTACCCCACAAATCAGCTTTCCTCTATTTTTTACTCTTTCCAGAACCCCTTCTTCGCTCCTCGCGAGGAGCGGGGTTATCAATGAAATTGCTAAAATTAATGCGGAAACGCGAAACAAAAATTTACGCACAAAAATCCTCTCTTTTCGGTGTGACCTCCATCGTGGAGGTCGTTTAAGGTCTGTTATAATTGATAACAAAATTAATCTAAATCTGATTTATGCCTTCCTTTTAGAAAGAAAAGCGATTATTATACTTTTATAGATTTTATCAAATCACTCTTATGTTGTCAAGGGAATTAATGGGGTACTTAGTTATCAGTTATCAGTTATTAGTTGTCAGTGGTGTGAAACGCATTTTAAGGGAAACCTCGCCTACCGCAGTTTGCAAAGCTAGTAAGTGTCGCGACCGGGAGGTTGCTCCTGCAAAAAAAACAGAGAACAGAAACGATATGTTAAGCCTGCCCGATTTCGTGCAGTTGGGCATAAAGAATGTCCGATTTTGTGCAGCGTTTTCTGCCCTATTTTCCAAAGTGCGCTCCAGCCCTGTACTTTTCAGATAGGCACAAAATTTGCTACAGTAAACTGTACTTGACACATTTGGGGAACCTTGCTAATATACTTAAGAATAAATTCTTGTCGAGGAGAATAGAGATGAAGCAGTTCATAATTGCAGAAATTTGCATTATTGTTGCTCTTGCTGGCGGGTTTTGGCTGGGGCGCGTCACAAACAACAGCACTGATTACGCACACTACTACGATAACGCTGATAAAGCATGGACAGAAGCACAGTCGCTTGACAATCCACCGATAACGTTGGATGAACCAGACAAAAAACGTTTGCGGAAAGTCCGAGCTGCGTATCGTGAAGTGTTTGAGAACTACCCTGACAGCCTGTGGGCAGATGATGCTATCTATCAACTCGCCTCTCGCATCCCACGCACTGATGAAGAGGCTTTTGCCCTCTTTCGCCGACTCATCAATAATTATCCGGACAGTGAGTGGGCGGACGATTCGATGTATGCGATCGCCTTTGCATCTTACCAGATTGCGGAGGAGTTAAAACGGACTGGTACTCTTGAATCACTTGCAGCGTACTACGACCGAGCCCTCTCGCTTTACAACCAATTAATCACGGCATACCCGGGTAGTGAATTGTCGGAACAGGCACAGTTCAACACGGCGATGTGTTACTATGGTAAGGGTGAATTGAATACCGCGCTGGTGCAGTTAGACACACTTCGGGAGCCATTCAGTGATAGCCCACTGCTCTATCAGATTCTGTACGTTACTGGAGAAATTTACCTTAGGAAGCAAGACTACGAAAATGCCCGGGTGGAATTCGAAAATGTCGTTGATTCAGGAGATCCTACTTTAGGACCACTTGCGAGTTTTGGTGTTGCACAGACCCATCTCGCGGAAGGCAAATACGAGGAAGCAGTAGCAGCCTATCAGAAGGTTATTGATTTGTATCCAGACGCAAAAGCCGGGCAAGATGCTCACTTCTATATGGGATGGGCATACGAAAGGCTCGGAAAATATGACGAAGCCATTACGAAACTTGAGACAGCGATTGATTTATATCCGCGCAACGAAAATGCGGCTAACTCGCAAATTTACGTCGGGCAAATTGCCTACGCTAACAATGATATGGCGAGTGCTATTGAGGCGTATCAGAAGGTTGCGGATAATAGCACCTATGATTACGACAACCGTCGGCAAGCACAATATTGGGTTGGTAAAATTTATGAGGACAACGGTGATACAGAGTTAGCAATAGAGTCATATCGGAAGCTGCTCACAGAATTTTCGGAACCTCATAAAGAAGGGGCACACCCTTCAAACAGTATCAGCGAGAACTATATCCAGAACTTAAGAGGGACAGGACTCTAACGCTTGTTCCAGGTCTGAGAGAATATCCTCGACATCTTCCAGCCCAACCGAAATTCTGACCAAACCATCTGTAATGCCGGTACGGTGGCGGATCTCTGCTGGCACATGTGAATGCGTCGTTGAAGCAGGATGGCAGATGAGAGTGCGCACATCTCCCAAACTGACCGCGAGTGAGCAGAGCTGAAGGCGATCCACGAGGTCTTCACCGGCATTGCGTCCACCTTTCAGCTCCATTGTTATCATACCACCAAAAGCATCCATTTGGCGTTTAGCGAGTGCATGCTGCGGATGGCTAAGTAAGCCGGGATAACGCGCCCATTCCACCCCTGAATGCGCTTCAAGGAATGCTGCGACGTGTAATGCGTTTTCACAGTGTCGTGCAAAGCGCAAAGGTAGGGTCGTGACCCCTTGCAGTGTTAGCCACGCGTTGAACGGGCTGATGACCGCTCCGAAGTTGCGCAATGCCCCTTCCTTAGCCTGCGTAATGAACGACTTTTCCCCGATAATCGCGCCCCCGATAACTGCCCCATTGCCACTGAGATATTTCGTCATGCTATGAACGACAACATCAATGCCAAGCGGAATCGGCTGCTGTCCACACGGCGTAGAAAATGTATTGTCGATGATTGCGGTTATTCCGTGTGCTTTCGCGATCTCGGCAGATTTTTGCAGATCAACCAGTTTTAGGAGTGGATTCGTTGGACTTTCAAGGTAGAGCACCTTTGTATCCGCCCTGATAGCGCGCTCAACTTGTGTTGGATCTGTGGCATCAACAAACGTGGTTTCAATCCCGAATCTCCGAAGATCCTCATTGAGGATTTGGAACGTAGCGGAATAGAGATTTTCCATAGCGACCACGTGACCACCGTCAGCTAAAGCCGTAAGCAGTGCTATGCTGACTGCCCCCATTCCCGATGCTGTTGCGAGTGCGGCTTCTCCCGCCTCAAGGACAGCGAGTTTCTCCTCTAATATCTCCTGCGTCGGATTGCCCCAGCGGGTATAGACATAACCACTCTCTTCATCTCGGAACGCTTCCGCGCATTCCGCGGCTGTTGTGAACCGGAAGGTACTGTTCTGATAGATAGGTGGTAACAAAGGGATTCCACTTTTTTCGGTGGTGGATACTGACACTTCGCCTGCATGGATGGCTTGGGTCGCTTTACCTAAATTTTTCTGTGATGTCATTAAAAAAACTCCTATAGGAGGGGTTTGTAACCCCAACACCTTTAGCGCGCTTACTTTATGCCTTGATAACCTTCAAATGCTAACAACTGGCGTTTCCGCTCTATACCGCCGCCATAGCCACCTAATGTCCCATCGCTTCTAATGACTCGATGACATGGGATGAAAATAGAAACCGCATTTGCTCCAACGGCACTGCCGACAGCCCGAACAGCCTTCGGTCTTCCTATCCGTTCTGCAATCCATTTGTAGCTGCGTACTTCTCCATGCGGAATCTGTCGGATAGCGTCCCAGACTCTGTTCTGGAAGTCCGTTCCGCAGTCTATCCGAACCGGGACTTCAAAGGTATCAAACGGCTTACCGGCAAAATACGCGTCAAGCAGCTTCTGCACACGGGTTAGTACTGGGTATTGGACTTGAAGGCGTGGCACTTCATCGAAGGAGAGGTTCTGGGTAAAGAAAAGATGCGAAATGTTATCCGGATCCGCTGCAACGATGGCTATTTGCCCGATTGGGGATTCATAGGAGATAGTCCGAGAAGCGATGTAATCTCTCGATCGCCCTTCAACAGGTACATTCTCTCGGATTCGTTCAGGAAATGTTTTCATTTTTTAATTTGATTCTCCGCTATTATATGGTATCCTATATCATAAACCATGGCTATATTTGAAGCACCTGACCAACTTTATAGTTATATCAGTGAACTTTTTGAAGAGATCGCCACGCTACCAGAAGTGCAAGAGGCACTCAAATCGTTGACACTGAGCGTTCGGTTTAATTACACTCAGCCTGATTGTACGATGACGCTAACGGCAGCGAAAGGCGAATATACTATTGCTCGCGGCACCTGTGAAGGTGATGACCCGGACGTTGAACTCACGATGACAGGTGATACTGCCTACAAGTTTTGGACAGACGAACTCAACGTCATGGGTGCGATAATGACCCGCGAAATCGGGATTATTGGTTCGCTTGGTAAGGTGATGCGGCTTGAACCGCTTATCAAGACAGCGGTCCGCTATAACCGTGAGCGAGAAACCGGTTGCGATTCATAACTCGCAAGGAGATTTCAATGTCAGACAACCTATCAGAAACAATTGAACCTTACGTTACGCAGATGCGGGAAGAAGGCTGGTGTGTCTTAGAGAACGTAGTTCCCGCTGATGTCGTTGACGCGGTTCGTGAAGAGGTCGAAACATCAGAAGCTGACTATAACGAATTCAGCAAAGAGAGCGGCAGATGGGAGCGCAATGTTATTAGCTTCATGCCGAAATTTGCCGAACATCTGGCGAATGAGCGACTCCTTACTGTCATCCGAGAGTTGCTGGGACCACAGGTGCGAATCTCTCAGACGGAGTATAAGATTCGTCCACCGCATTACGAATTGGTGCGTGCCTATCACTCGGATTTCCCATACGATCTGAACCAGAAATGGCATATTCCTCAACCGTTTCCAAGTGCCGTTATCGGTATTACCACGCTCTGGATGCTCTCTGAATTCACGACGGAAAACGGTGGTACATGGATTGTTCCCAAGACACATGTAGACCTTCGGAACCCCAGAGGCAAAGAAGACGGTATTGGTGATCGGAACCCGCTTGATGGTGAAATGCAAGCCACTGGCGGTGCGGGCAGCGTCCTTATCATGGATAGCCGGATTTGGCATTCTAACGCAGAAAATCCGAGTGCGGGTAAGCGAACTGCAGTCGTCGTCAGATACGCACCGTGGTGGCTAAATTTGGAGCTTTTCGGTGTGAATACGGCGACTGTTCCGGGTGAAATGTTCGATAAGTTACCGGATGACGTCAAGATGCTCTATGAACACCGCGCAGAAAATCGTGAACCGACCGTTTGGATCTAAAATAGTAGGCATACCCTATATGCCGTAACCAGAAAGGAATAATCCCTTATGGCAACAACACTTGTACACATCGGTGTCCGCACGACAGACTTAGAGAAGAGCATCCGTTTCTGGCGCGATGCGCTCGGTTTGCGTGTCTTTTCGACTATGAACGGTTGCTACGATCTCACCGATGGTTACCACAACTTCCGTGTCTTCCAGCACGGCGGTCCCAATCGCCCGAAGCATGTCGGCGGAATGTTGGACTACCTCCACATCGGTGTCCGTGTCCCGAATTTGCGAGAGGCAGCAGAGCGGTGTGAGGACCTCGGTTTTGAGATTACTTGGGAAGGTTTAGATGGTAGCAAACCTTACGACCCGAATTCGGACGACTTACCTTCAGTAGCCTTCAAGGTGGAAGACCCAGACGGCATCGTCGTTGATATTACGGAACAAGACGATCAGTGGCCCGGCGTTGACATCGAAAGCAAATCTTAACCGCTTATCTATCTCAATAGGCGCGGTTTCATGCCGCGCCACCCGTCCAACTTTACTCATCTCCTCCGCCTAACAACCCTAACCGAAATAGGTAATAGAGCAGTGTTAAGAGACTGGTCACTGCCGCGGCAAGATACGTCAAGAACGCTGCATTCAGCACCTTGCCTGCATGTCGATTTTCTTCTGGCGAGAGCATTCCAGCTTCGTCCATCGCGACTTTAGCACGTTTGCTGGCATCCCATTCAACGGGAAGCGTGATTAGCGAAAAGACAACGCCTACTGCAAAAAGTCCAACACCAAGCAACAGGAAGGGTTGAATAAAGAAGCCGACCATTATCAGGATGTAAGAGAACATTGAACTAAAATTCGTCGCAGGGACGAGAGCAGTGCGTAGGTTCAGCATTGCATAGCCGTGTGCGTCCTGCATGGCGTGTCCTGCTTCATGACAAGCAACGCCTATAGCAGATAATGATTGGCTGGAATAGACGTCGTCCGATAACCTGAGTGCCTTCTGCCCTGGATCATAATGGTCACTTAACCATCCACTTGAGCGTTCAATCCGAACGCCACTGATCCCATGTCTTTGCAGCATAAGTTGAGCGGCTTGTGCGCCTGTTAACCCGCTCCGCGAACCGACTTGTGAGTATTTTGAGAAAGTTCTTTTTGTGCGAAACGTTGCGTATAGGGACAGTGCGAGTCCCGGTGCGAGAAATACGAAATACAGTGGGTCAAAGAAACCCAAAAACATAATAAACACCTCCGAATTGTATTTTATTGCGGTTTTTAGATGTGTATCAGATTAAGGGAATTATACAGGATATTTTTCTGAAATTCAAATCATTTTTGAAATACATGCACGCGGGACATTAGACAAGTAGCACCCTTTTGTGTTCGGTGTGACTCACAGAGGCTTCACGGAGTGCTTTTTCAGCATAGGCGTTACGCGGGTTTTTAGAATTGAATGTGTCTATTCTCCCTGAGAAAACAGATGTGGATTTATTTTTATTAACTAATTTCAAGTAAAAATATAAGAATATATATTGCTTTCTTGTAGATAGTGTGATACTATATACTCATGACGAAAAAATCACCTACCCTCATTCCAATCTACACAATAGGTTACGGGAGCCGTTCGATTGCGGAACTCGTTGAAGTGCTACACGCGCACGAGATTGCCTATCTCATTGATGTCCGCTCGGCACCCTATTCCCGCTATAAACCGGAATTCTCTAAAGCACCCCTTGCAAATGAAATGGAACAGCACGATATCCGCTATGTGTTCATGGGAGATACACTCGGTGGCAGACCCGACGACGAAACGTGTTACGTCAACGGGAAAGTTGATTACGAAAAAGTCAAAGCCACAGAGTCCTACCAGCGCGGCATTCAACGCCTTCACGCCGCTTTCTCGCAGCAACAAAGTGTTGTCCTGATGTGTAGCGAAGGGAAACCGGAGGAATGCCACCGATGCAAACTTATCGGCGCAACGCTCACGCAGGAGGATATACCGGTTGTCCATATCGACGAAAACGATGCGCAAGTGACGCAGGTGCAAGTCATTGAACGTCTGACAGGCGGACAACTGTCGATGTTTGGTGAGGATACCTTCCAGTCTCAAAAAAAATACCCGTAATGTAATCCACTATGAAAATAAAAATTGTTACCATTGGCGTGTACGGATTCGATGAATCCAGTTTTTTTGATGCCTTATGCAAGGCAGAGGTTGATACGTTCTGCGATATCCGCAACCGCCGTGGTGTCCGTGGTGCAACTTACGCATTCGCCAATAGTGTGCGGTTGCAAGCACGTCTCGCAGAACTCGGTATCCGATATATCCATCGCAAAGACTTAGGACCAACAAAAGCCGTTCGAGAAAAACAGGCAGCAGCAGATAAAGCAACAAAAACTGCTAAACGCAAACGTACTGCTCTGGGTGAAGCGTTTATCGAAGCGTACCATACCGAATGTCTCTCCAAGTTCGACCCGCAAAGTTTGTTAGATGAATTGGAATTGGATGCCAAAGTTGTAGCACTCTTTTGTGTGGAAACCGCACCGGAGGCATGTCATCGCTCCTTGGTAGCAGATAAATTAGCAAAAACACTTAATTTGGAGGTCGAAAATATCTACCCGTGAGAGTATTAATTGTTGCAAAAACCCGAATGGGTGGTGGTGCATGTATTGGCGCGATTACAGAAAAGGGCGATAGCGTCCGTCTCATTCCGTTTAATGCTGACCCACACGATGGTGCGAACCAAGAATATAACGTCGGCGATATTTGGGAAATTACTGGTGAACCTGAAACTCCATTGATTCCACCACATAATGAAAACTTTGTCGTTCATAAAAAGCATCGTCTACATACAACAAAAGATCCTAAGGATTTAGTGAGTGCCATTGAACTCTTGATGCCTCCGAAAATTGGAGATCCGCGAAAACTCTATGCAGGCTTATTGAAAACCACAGAGAACGGTTCCCTGTATGTCTCTCCTGGAGATGATGTCCCACCCTATAGCACCACGTTTTGGCAAACGGATCAACCGCTTTCACTTGAGAGAGAGATGCGAAAACTACGCTATCGTTACCCAACTAAAAACGGTGGTTGCACGCTCACTTTCGTTGGTTTCCAAAGACCGCTTGAGACGATCCCAGCAGGTACACTCTTACGCGTTTCGCTCGCGCATTGGTGGCGATCAAGAGATACACCATACGTTGAACTGCGTTGCTATGTCCAACTATCGGGTTGGTTTCTTGGAGTGGAAGAACAGGAAGAACAGATACCTACCCCTGAAGAGAAACAACCACCATCACAAATGGAGACTTCTTCCTCAGAGATTCTCAAAAATATTTTTGGTTACGAAAAGTTTCTTCCATTTCAGGAAGAAATCATTGAACATATCCGTAAGGGAGAGGATGCTCTGGTTGTGCTACCTACCGGTGGCGGTAAGTCCCTCTGTTACCAATTGCCGGCGTGCATCTTTAATGGTTTGACCGTGGTTGTTTCACCGCTAATCGCCCTCATGCAGGACCAAGTGACGCAGTTGGAGCAGAAGGGAATTCGCTCCGCTTTTCTGAATCACACAGTTGAAGAAACAGAATACGTTGCCACAATGCAGAAGGTCAGGCAGGGCAAAATCAAGCTGCTTTATGTTGCCCCTGAAACGCTCATACAACGACCTGAAATCCATGTAATGCTTTATGACACAGATGTCGCATGTCTTGCGATTGATGAGGCGCACTGTATCTCGCAGTGGGGGCACGATTTTCGTCCGAATTATCGCGAGTTGGACTGGATTCGTGAGCAATTCCTAAATGCTGTATGTATTGCCCTAACGGCTACGGCGACCCCGCGAGTTCAAGAGGATATAAGACAGTCACTCAACATCCCAGCAAAGAACCAATTCACTGCGAGTTTCAATCGCGAAAATCTTTTTATCTCCGTTGAACCTCGGCTTGAGTTACTCGGACAAACATTGGCGTTTCTCAAAAAACATGCCGACGAATCAGGAATTATCTATTGTCAAAGAAGAAAACATGCGGACTGGTTGTATGAGAATTTAGTAGCGCATGGAATTTCGGCACTGTCCTACCATGCAGGTCTGGATCCCGATACCCGCAAGCAAAATCAAGATTCCTTTATCAACGGCGACACTCAAGTGATAGTCGCCACGATAGCCTTCGGGATGGGAATTGACAAAGCAGATGTCCGCTTTGTGCTACATGCTGGATTGCCGAAAAATCCCGAGTCTTATTATCAGGAAATCGGGCGTGCTGGAAGAGATGGAAAACGCGCAGAATGCCTCTTGCTGTTCAGTCTTGACGATGAAGATACTATCAAAGATTTCATTGATGACGGCAATCCATCTCAACGCGAACGGAGAATCGAAAGTTTGCAAAAGCTCATTGCGTGGGCAACTTCAGAGAAGTGCCGTCGTAAAATGTTACTGGATTATTTTGAGGAGCCATACGAAAATAAAAATTGTGGAATGTGCGACAATTGCCGCAAGACAAAAATAGAACAGGTTGATTTGACAGAACCTGCTCAAAAATTTTTATCTTCTATTGTTCGTGTTGAGAAGAGTGGTACAGGGACAACCGTTGGCAAAGAATATTCCATTGGTATTTTGCGAAACGAAAACATGAGCATTCCAATTTGTTTGCCAACCGGTGCTCTATATATCATTGACATCTTGTGTGGTGAAAAGCAAGAGAAGATTATTGAGCACGAACACAACAAACTTCCTACCTGGGGCATTGGCAAGGAATACAACAAAGAACAGTGGTGCTATCTGGCATCACAAATCTTCCAGCATAACCTTTTTGAGCTGGACGTACAAGACGGCACCCTTTGTTTGACAGATAAAGGTAGGGAAACCAACACAAGAAATGTTAGGTCCGAAGCGAGGTTCTGGGGGGTTCCTGTAGACTCGGTAACTTTGGACTTGGAAGCCAGTGTTATTGTGGAAGCGAATGCCTATGAGTCTACCTTTCAAGAACAATACGATTATGACCCAGTGCTTTATGAGAAATTACGAGACAAACGTAGAAAGGTAGCGAAAGCAGAAGATATACAGGCATCATGGGTTGTTCCGATGGATTCATTGAAAGAGATGGCAACCAAATTACCTCAAACAGTGGAAGCATTCAGTCAGATTCGCGGCATAGGAGAAGTGAGAACTGAAAGATACGCTGATGACTTTTTACCGATTATTCGTGCATATTGTGAAGAACATGAGGCGAATTCGGTAGAAAGCGAAACCGAGCCGCCAAATACTTATGTCCTAGCATCAGAAAAACCAATTTTGGACGCTCAGGAACTTTTCTATCAATTGCACGATAAACGTAGAATGGTAGCAGATCGCGAGAAGTTACCAGTATACCATATTTTTAGCAACGAGACGTTGCAAGAGATGGTAACCCACTTACCACAATCGGTAAAAGCATTTAGGAAAATTGATCGTATTGGTACTGTGAAAACCGAAAAATACGCTGATGATTTTCTGCCGATCATCCAAGACTATTGCAAGGAACATCGCGTGGGGTCGGTAGAAAAAACAATTAAAGCACTAAATACCTCTAAGCTGACATCTAAAGACCCCAATGAATACGATCCAGAACTTTTTGAATTACTTCAAGACAAGTGTAGAATATTAGCAAAAGCAGAACACAGAGCAGTTTTTACTAACAGAACATTGAAGGAGATGGCAACCCACCTACCAAGAACCCGTACAGCATTCAGGCGGATTCATGGTATTGGTACTGTGAAAACCGAAAAGTACGCCGATGACTTCTTGCCAATCATCCGTACGTACTGTGAGGAACATGGTATTAATTGAAGTCTCTTCTTACTGCATCGCAGAAGTATTTGGAAGTTTTGAAGGAGACTCTTGCATCACAGGAATCACGTAACTCCGAATCGTAAAACCTTCTATTGTTTCTGTCTCTACTCGAGGCTCCGGCTCTTCCCGATGATCAAAGACGATGTAGTACCCTTCCGTTACACCTTCAACCCTGAGATATGCTGCAAGCTGCTTTTTTCCCGATTGATAACGACTGTCGCCTCTCCAAATTTTCGTTTCCACGATATATTTTTTTTGGTTGTGGGTGATAATGATGTCCATCCTGCCTCTGCCGGTTTGCACCTCAATATGTATAAAACCGCCGATGAGCTTTACAAACTGGTCAAGATATGCCAGCAAAAGATGTCTGCCTACCGATTCTTGTGGGGTATCAGGGACTTGCAAAATCTTGAACCCTGCGCGTGCGATGAAATCCCGGAAATTATCAAGTAAAGCCTTCATTTCAATATGTCCAGTAGGTGTGATATAATCGAGAAATCCCTCCTCACCGCCTCCGGGAAGGTATTGATCCTCTAAACCATTCACTATCGGTTTAAAGGTTCTCATGATGCGATAGAGATAAATCGGATTTAGAATCTCACACATCCCATCAGTAGATTTTTTGATGACCCCATAAGTGGTAAGTTCATTGATGATGTCATCGTCCATATTGAAGTCTATGCCTTCATCACGCTCCATAATTCGCATCAGAACGCTTTCAAAACGCGGATTCTTACGAATATTGGTCGTGAGATGTTCAATATTGGTGTTCCGATCATGTAGGAGTTGTGTGTGTGCCTCTGAAAAGTGCGTCATAGCAATTGGTTCACTTTTTGGAATGTCCAACTCCTCGGTAAGAATCTGCGCGAATCGGTTAACAAGCACAGGTTGCCCGGCAGTCTGTTTATGGATAGATGCTATAACTTCTGGGACGAAAACTTGTCCGACTTCGTCCGTATATTGCCCAAGCAGTTGGTGTACCTGTTCGAGCGTAAAGTTAGGCAGATGAAACTCGTCTTGGATATTGAAAGGGGAGATAGATCGGTCATAGTTGAGTTGAGCAATGCTTTTGACACCGATGATGCCGACGCTGTGTGGACATCGCGGCTTACCAGAAATATAGATATGACGGAGCGTATGAAGAAAATCACTCAACGCAACCTGCGGAATACCATCAAATTCATCAATGACGAGGACAACTTGCTGACCATCATATTCAGCGTCCAGAAAACGTGCAAACCGTTTAAAAAATGTCATCATCGAAAGATGATTTGTTAAAGTCGTCCCTTCCAAAAATCCGCGTAAAGCTTCAGAGGGGACACATCCACGTCCTTGGAAAACGGCTTCTATCTCTTCACGCATCTGTTCATAGAGATGACCATAGAAAGTAGCTAAATCAAGGTTTTTATATACATCAAAGTTCAATTGAATTGGAAAGTAGTCTATAGTCTGCTCAACTGACGCGGAACCAGCTACAAGTGCCGCTAAGGCATCTTGAAAGAAAGTAGTTTTGCCGGTTTGGCGTGGCGCAAATAAAACGATATACCTACCCTCTTCAACACGTTTGATGAAATCAGCGATCTCATCAGAACGTGAAACAACGTAGTGTTCTCGTGCGTTGACGGGCCCTTGTGTCCAAAAACGTCTCATTTCCGCCTCCTTTCCGCGAAGTGTATCAAAAAAATATTGTATTATATATCGGCGATGAAATCAATAGGGAATTCAGCTCTCGCAGGGTCACTTAGTTTTAAAAAGTGTTGGTAAGAAGTTCTTTGGGATTAGAAACCTCTCACCGAAGGCAGAGGATAAGTCGCGATCGGAAGATCGCTCCTACAGCAGACGGAAAAAGGCATTGAAATGGGAAACCTCACCAACGAGCAGGAGGGAGGTCTGTTAGATGCCTCCGATTTTTTTCAAAATATCCCCAACAATATCTAATGTCGATTCCCGATCTATCCATTCGAGACGGGTGTCTTTGCGGAACCATGTTAACTGCCGTTTGGCAAAGCGACGGGTGTTCTGTTTCAGTTGCGAGATCGCCTCTACATAAGGACATTTTCCGTCCAGATACGCTATCAATTCCCTATAGCCGAAACTTTGGAGCGCAACGCTATCACGGGCATAACCGGCTGCTAACAAAGATTCAACTTCGGCTATTAATCCATTTGCAAGCATTACATCTACACGCTGTTCAATACGATGGTAGAGTTGGGCACGCGGCATTGTTAGGCAGAAGGCAACAAACGGATACCGCTGCTTCTCTGGATGCCACTGCTGCTGGAGTTCAGACATAGGGGTGCCTGTTAGTTCATAGACTTCTAAGGCACGGATGACGCGGATGAGGTTGTTAGGGTGGATCCGATCAGCAGATTCTGGATCACAGGCACGGAGCCGCTCGTGGAGAACGCCAGCACCGTGTTGCGATGCTTCTTGCTCAAGTCTCTTACGGAGGGATTGATCCGCGCCGGGTCCCTCAAATAAGCCGTCAACAATTGCTCGGAAGTAGAGACCAGCACCGCCAACAAGCAAAACCCGTTTTCCTCTGCTTTGGATATCAGCGATCACTGTGTCTGCAAGAGATTGATAGTCAGCGACGGAGAAGGGTTGCGAAATATCTGCGCAGTCTATAAGGTGGTGTCGTGCCTGCTGCTGTTCTTCGGGAGTCGGTTTGGCTGTGCCGATGTCCATCTGTCGATAGATCTGTCGGGAATCGACGGAGACAATTTCGGCGTTGAGGCATTGGGCGAGTTGAATGGCTATTTCCGTTTTACCAACTGCTGTGGGACCGAGGAGGCAAAGGAGTCTTGATTTCATCGGAACCCTCAGTCGGAGTTAGAAACCTCTCCCACAGTGGCATCGCCAGCATCTACGATCCAACCGCCACCGAGGACGTATTCACCGTCGTAAAAGACGGTGGCTTGTCCGGGGGTAATTGCGCGGCGTGGTTCGTCAAACTTAACAACTGCTTCCGAGTCGCTGATCGGAGTGATCGTCGCGGGACCGCCATCATCACGGGATCGGATTTTGACGTGCGCACGGATCGGTTCTGTTAGTTCTTCAATGGCGATGAGGTTGATGCGTTCAACATGCATTGTATCCTCAAAGAGGGCATCGGATTCGCCGACAACGACGGTATTCTCGGACGCGTTGAGCTGCGTCACATAGAGTGGCTTGCCGACTGCAATGCCTAACCCGCGGCGCTGTCCGACGGTATAAAATGGCACGCCGTCATGCTCACCAAGGACATTACCTTCTGCGTCTACGATATTGCCGCCCTCAATTTTTTCAGGGACTCTGTCTTTGAGGAAACGCCTGTAGTTCGTATCAGCAACAAAGCAGAGCTCCTGGCTCTCAATCTTTTCAGCGGTGCGCAATTGGTACTTTCGAGCAAGGTCGCGGACTTCGGCTTTCGTGTATTCACCGAGGGGCATCATAGCATGGCGCAGCTGCTCCTGTGTGAGTCCGGCAAGGAAATAGGACTGGTCTTTATCAACATACCGCGCTTTGCGCAAGAGATAACGTCCTGTCTCTGGATGTTGCTCAATACGGGCATAGTGTCCTGTGGCGATGGCATCGCACTCTAACGTTTTGGCGAGATCGAGGAGTTTACCAAACTTCAATTCGCGGTTGCATACCATACAGGGACTGGGGGTTCTACCGATGAGATATTCATCCACGAAATAGTCGATAATCTGTTCGCTGAAAGCGTCCTCGTAGTTCACGCCGTAGAACGGAATACCGAGTTGTGTGGCGACACGGCGCGCATCCTCAATGCCCTCAAGCGAACAGCAGTTGGGACGTTCGGGTTCAACCTCAATAGTATCAGGCGAGCCGAGGCGCATGGTGATGCCGGTGACGTCATAGCCTGCGTCAACCATCATGGCAGCGGTGACGGAACTATCTACGCCACCGCTCATTGCTACGAGAATCTTTTTCATGGTTCTTCTTTAGCGATTGCTCTTTAATTTACTCCATGTCGTCGTGAGCTTGTCCGCTGCCTCCACAGCAGCCCCGCCAGCACCACGCGTGAGGAATACCCAGTACATGGGAGCCAGTTGCGCAGGTGCATCGTTGTTCCCACCGAGAGATATGTCACCTGCGGGAAACTCTTTGTTAAAAAGGATGAAAATATCCGTATCCCCCTCATTGGTTTGAACCAAATAATCAGGCTGCTCTGTCCATCCTTCATCGTCTGAGACCCATTTAGGCGGATCTCCCCATCTTTTGTCAGTAGCCAACCAAACGACTACAGGAACTTTAACTTTAAATGTGATGAAATCAGCACCTTGAGAACCTTCATCGTCCATTGCCGTCATGATATACGTTGCGCCTTCTAACTCTTTCGACATATCCTTGACGAAATAATCTCGGTCAATGAGATAGATGCTACCTATCTCAAGTGGCTCCTCGCCAACAACATACTCGCCGACAACACTTCTCGAGTCGAGATCCATGATTTCTATATCCTCGACGACTATATCTTGTGCCAAGACTGTAGGAACATAAAAAGATACCAAGATAAAACAAGACAAAATTAAACACGCAAATCTTTTGATATACATGATGCATTTCTCCTTTTTTTTCTTATACTGCTGCGAGCGGTGGAGGAGTTGTCTACGCCTCTGCTTATAATTATACCACATAATAGCGAACTTGTCAGGGAAAAGTGGTATTTTATAGGGGTATTCAGAGGTAGGGCTGTCAGCTATCAGCGGTCAGTAATCAGTAAAAACCGGGACGCTTGAAAACTGTCCTATCTTTTTACGAGAAGACCAACGAGGTTGGAAACCTCGCTTACCAATGTTAGGAGATCCTCGGTGTTGTGGGTTGATTAATCGGGTACAGCAAAGCGTTTTGGGGAGAGATAGAGGCGGGTGGCTTTTAGAAATCGAACGCCTTCATACGCATCGCGTTTATGGAGAAACTGGGCGTTATCGTAAATGAGCATATCTCCCATACGCCACTTGTGTTGGTAAATATGCTCTGGGCGAAATTGATACGACAGCAATTCGTTTTTAAGTGCCTTGCCCTCGGCATCCCTAAGACCCTCAAAGCCGCGGGCACCCGGACCAACATAAAGGGTCTTGATGCCTATTTCAGGATTCACAAGGACAGCAGGATGGGTAACCGGGATATCCGGGACACCGTGTTTTTTACCGGGACTGTACAGCACCTTCATGCACTCAACTCGATCTTTGAGAGCAGGTGGTAAGCATTCGTATCCCATCCGAGTGCTACTGAAACTTGTACTTCCACCAGATTCAGGAGCAATCACACAGAAGAGTGTAGACAAGGTGGCAGGATTTTTCCGATACGCCTGATCGGAATGCCATCCACCATCTGTCGTGTCAACAAAATTCCCTCTGATGAGCGTTCCATCAAGGCTATTGATATTCGCAAGGTAGATGACCGACTTGAACCGTGGGCTGTGGTTATCTTTGGCGGCAGGTGGTTCTTCTACAGGTCCGAGTGCCTTGCTGAGTCGGTGGATGTCATCATCGTGAAGGGATTGTCGACGAAAGAGAAGGAGCCCGTGCTTCTGAACAGCCAACAAAATGGCTTCTGCCATATCTTCATCAATCTCTGTTAAATCTATATCTAAGACTTCGGCACCGAAGTTCTCTGATAGGGATTTGGTTTGAAAGTCCATAAGGGGTTAAACAAAAGAGAACCATAGTTGGGTTTCATTCTGTTCAACCCAAACTACGATTCTACTTGGTGGGACGGGGTAAAGAATTAGGAGATTTGCCAATCTTCGTTGCCGGCGTAGCGGTCATCGTACACATCTTCGTTGAGTTTCAGTCCAAGCCCAGGTGTATCTGGAACAGTAAACGTTCCGCCCGTGAAACCGAAGCCAGAGGTATCAATCACATCACTCGTGAGGGTTGCGACTTCACCATAGAGGAAGTGTGGAATGGTTTTGCCGAATTGGAGACTGAGGTAAAAACCGAGTAGAGAACCCCAGTTATGTGGGGCACATAGAACATCGTGTGTAGCAGCCATATCGGCGAGCCGTCTCCAACCGGTAACGCCGAGTCCCTTCATATCGTGCTGAATGACATCAATGACCCCGGCTTCAAAGAACGGATCGTAAAATTCAAGGGGGTCACGCGTCCGAGTTTCGCCATCAGCAATGTATGTTTTCAAGCCTTTTTCTTGAATGAAAGCCTTTAGGTTGCGATATAATTCAACCTCTTCCTCAAACATCTCCTCAATCCAAAAGACATCGCAATTGCTTGTCTCATTAAGGAAGGTGATAACTTCGTCGTAGGTATATGCGTTATTCGCATCAACAAGGATGTTGAAGCCTTCGCCTGCGGTGCTACGCGCCAGTTGGACGAGTTCTATGTCCCGTTGTAGACCGGCTTTGCGTTCCATGAGATGGTTACCGCGACCCATCTTCATCTTACATGCAGTAAACCCGTTAGCGAGGCTGCTTTTAACATCGTTCTCAATCCGCTGGAGCCCTTCATCTCTCGTCTCGTAGAGGAGATCGTTGAAATAGATAGTGCTGTCGTAAGCGGGCAATCCGTTTGAGAAAACATCGCCGCCAATAAGCTGATACGCTGGCTTACCGAGGATTTTGCCAATAGTATCCCAAAGTGCGTTTTCAAGACCGCGGAATTCGGGCACCACACCGTCTTCAGGATTCAAGAGATCAAACGGGTTCTGGTTAAGTACGCCTTGTGCGTCCTCAGCGGTTGTTGCTGCCCAACTCCCAACTCCCCAACCGAGTGTTCTATCATCGGTGTGAATACGGATGATACGTTCTTTCCATTTCCCGTTCGGGTCAGGCTGTTTTATCTCCGGTGCCTGAGAGTTACAACCGATAGCAGGCTGGTCAATTTCGATCGTGACCTGCTCAACCTTGGTAATCTTGATACCGGTCGGATAGTCTTGCATAATTAGAAATCTCCTTCCGCTTTCCGGTAAATCAGATTTGATACAGCTTCAGAAGTCCAGCGGAAATCACACGCACCGTTCCTTAATTTTCCGACTCAAGGTCTTCTGCATCCGGCTCAAGTGTAAGAAGCAGCTCATTGAGAGCATCTTTCACCATATCGTTGGTTTCTGTTTCCCTGAAGTAGACATCAAGTTTGTGAGGTAGATTATCGTATTGGTCAGCCTCATCAATTTGCTTTATCAAAGCAGGTTTCTTGAGAAGTTGCACAATACGGAGTCTATCCTCGTGGTCTACGACCTCAGGATTTGTCAACAATGCGATTAAACGCGGGGCTAATCCGTCAGCGTATCCATTTTCGGCGTAATAGCTTAAAGTATCAACAGCAGCCTGCTTTGTGCTGAGACTTGAACCGTTTGTGAGAATTGCGAGAAGATTATCAACAGCCCCTGCGTCAGGATATTTCATCAGTGCTTTAGCAATGTCCATACGCACGGTGTCATCAGAATCTGCAAGCGCAGCAATCAACATATCTGTGGGATGCTTTTTGAGATACATCATAGATTTTGCAGCGGAGCGTCGTACAACGGGATTAGCATCGGTCAAGCCTGCGACGATTCTATCCTCGGAACCTTCGTTGCCGAGGTGATAGAGTGCGGTGTTAATTTCCATTTTCAACCCTTCATCAGGGGTTGCATTTTGGAGTGCTTCTAATCCCGCGACGGCGGATGTATCCCCTATATTTCCTATGATACGTACGAGCAGAATCTTCACAGCAGACGGTGTTTTGCTGTCGCCAGCTGCTGCCAAGGTGTCCTTAATAGCCGCACCACCGATTCCCTCTAAGATTTGAACGAAGTCGCCGTGGACATCGCTATACCGGTTCTTAACGAGGTCCTCCAAAACGAAAGGCACAGCCGGTGCTCCTTTATCAATGAGAACCTGTATGGCATCCTTCTGTACCCTGTGGCGTTCTCCGAGGATCTGCAAGATTTTCTTCATTTCATACTCGCCCAATTCACCAACGCTTTGGTCACGTGCGCTTTGGTATCTGGCTTCTACATTATGGGTTTTAGCGGCACCCGTTGAAATGGAGTTACTATAAGCAAGAACCAAGAGTGCGCGAGGTTCAACCTTGTTTTGCTCTTCCTGTACGGCACGTTCAAGGTGTTGGACCGCCTCCAGCGCGAGTCCTGCATACAACTTACCCCTTCCGACTTCAAGTTGGGTGATGACCTGTTCCTGCTGGCAGCCGAAGCTTACAACCCCTATAAGCAGTAATATCATCAAAAGTTTTTTCATGTTCCGTTTATCTTTTCCTCCTGGAATCTCGATTAGACTTATCCGTTTGTGCCTCTTGTGTGTGCACCTTTATTTACATAATGAGCGTTGCGCGCAGCCAAATAACGCGTAGTATGTGAATCAAAAAGACAGGCGATTAATGTCTTTCGTCCATTTTAGACTTTTTCACACCTACAGACAGAGGTTACCGATCCGGATAAGTCGATGCAAAGGGTATTTTACAATAAATACATTTTTATGTCAACAAATTTAAAAAAAATTAAGGACATTAAAAAAGCATGCCTGTGGGAAAACCAGAAGCATGCCTAACTTATGTCATCTACTCAAGCGCGTCAAGGAGTTGTTTAATTGCCGTTTTAACAAGTGTTTCAGTCTCCTTGTTTTGGTGATATTGATAGAGTTTAGACGCAAGCCCTTCGATCGATTCCAGTGCTCTAATCTGTTTCAGAAACGGTTCTCTCTTGAGAAGTTGCACAAGATAGAAGCGGTTGTCTGCATCAGCAACTGTTCCACCAATGAGCAGTGTCGTGATGCGCTTTGCCAAACCGCCAGTGAGTTTTTTCTGTCCATAAATATCAAGAGTATCAATCGCTGCTTGCTTTGGATCTTTGCCCAATCCACTACTGGTGAGGATATTTATGAGTGGGTCAACAGCAGCAGCATCCTGATGGATGGCGAGTGCTTTCACAAGTGATGCGACGACCTCAGAGTCATCGTCTTTCAGCCCTGCAATCAGTGTTTTTGGTGATACACCCGGAATATCCACCATGGCTTTAGCGGCGGCACGTCGGACAAGAACGTCATTATGATTTAATCCAGCAATGATGTCCTTTTTATACGAAGTTTCACCGAGTTGATAAAGCGTGGTGTTAATTTCCATTGCCAAGGCAGCATCGCTTGTTCCACTTTGGAGAGTTTTTAATGCGTCTATAACTTCAGCGTCGCCGATCTCAGATAGCACTTGCACCAGTTTCGTTTTGAGAGCAGGTGGAGTTGTCTCATCAGTGAGTTCGGCTAAAATTAGGTCGAGACCATCAGAGCCTATCTGGACAAGCATCTCTGAAAAATTTCCGTGAAGCGCCGGGTATCTTCCTTTGGCGAGGCTCTCCAGAATTATTGCTGATGCGTCGGGCCCCTTGTCTACAAGTATTTGTAAGCCAGCTTTCTGTACCCGCGAGGGTGTACTGAGGATTTGCAGGATTTGCCGCATTTCAGCCTCAGTAAGCTCTTGTAGGCGCTGACTCCGTTGATTTTTGTATTTGGCTTCAACGCCGAGACTGTTGGCATCTCCGGTGGCAAGCCCATGAGAATAAGCGATAAGGAGTAAGGCACGAGGTTCCAGCTTATTCACCTCTTCTCGTTCAGCTTTTTCAAGTAGCCCAACGGCTTCTAATGCGTTTCCGCTATCAATTAGTTTACTTCTACCTACAGATAAATTGCTCGGGCCCTTCTGCTTTGTTTCACAGCCGAAACTTGCAAGCAATAAGACAACCAGTGGAATAATCACAACCCTTTTCATTATGTTCTGTTTTCCTCCTGAAAATGTTTTTTGTAGGAGCAGTTCTCTTAATATGGGAATAGAGCGTTGCAGCATAAACTTATCAAGGTGTGTACGACAACATTATACACGATTGCGATGTCCCGTTTTGTGAAGAAAGTTTTGTGAGTACACTGCTCAAATAGAGTCTACTGAACTCAAAATACTTCACTATAACAATACCACAAAATTTGAAAAAAGTCAAGAGAAGATTTTAGTGGAGCCGTCAGCTTTCAGCGGTCGGTGGTCAGTAAGAGTCGCGACCGGGAGATCGCTCCTACAGCAAACGGAGAAAAATCCGAATGAACTATTGATTGAGGAAATGGTATTGACGTGTCGTCAATTTCGGGTTATACTTGTTGATGCTCAACCAACGAAAATTAAAAAGGAGTCGTGACGGCAGTTCGTTCCTGCTGGAAACAAATCTATTATGAAAAAATATCTACGGAAGATCGAAAATATAAGAGGGTGGTTTATATTTATTCTATCGCTAATTTGCACGGTGTTGATATATGGAACGACACAGGCGCAGTTGATGCCGCCGGAAGAGGCCCTGGGATTTCAGGTCGGTGCGGATTATAAGGTGGCAGGATGGCAGACAGTCTCTGACTACATGCGACATGTTGCTGAAAACTCGGATCGGATCCTGTTGGAAGAACTTGGGAAAACAACAGAAGGGAACGATTTTCTGATACTGCTGATTTCCGCGCCGGAAAACTTGGCGAATCTGGGACGCTATCAAGAAATCCAAAAACAACTCGCGCTGCCGAGTGCACCTACAACGGGAGCCAACACGGCAGAATTAGATGCGCTCGCGCAAGAGGGTAAAGCCGTCGTACTTATTAACTGCAATTTACATTCCACAGAGATCGCCTCTTCGCAGATGTCAATGGAGTTTGCGTACGAATTTGCAACGGTCAAAACCCCTGAAATCCAAGAAATTCTTGAGAATGTGATAATTCTGCTCGTCCCTTCCGCTAACCCCGACGGCTTGAACATCGTAGTGGATTGGTATAATCGTACAGTCAGCACCCCGTATGAAGGCTCAGAAATCCCGTGGTTGTATCAGAAATATACCGGACACGATAACAATCGGGATTGGTTTATGTTGACCCAAGTAGAGACACAGCTGCTTACACGCGTGCTTTACGAAGAGTGGTTCCCCGAAGTTGTTTATGACGTACATGAAATGAGTTACCGCGGTCCTCGGTTCGTAATTCCTCCTTATTTCGAGCCGGTTAACCCGAACATTCCGCCGCTCTTACAACGGACGCTTTCGCTTATTGGGTCGCAGCTTGCCTTCGATTTGACCAGTGAAGGGTTCACAGGTGTGCTTTCCAGCGCTGTCTACGATACATGGTGGCACGGTGGATTTCGGACTGTCCCATATCGCCACAACATGGTGGGTATTTTGACGGAGGCGGCACGCGTAGAGATTGCGACACCAATCTTCCAACCACATCATACTTTAAAAGGGTATCGACGCGGACTTGACGCATACGCGCTGCGTACTAATTTTCCAGAACCGTGGCCCGGCGGCTGGTGGCGACTGCGAAACATCGTGGAGTATGAAAAGGCGGCAGCACTCTCAATTCTCACCTTCGCTGCTGAGCATCGAGTGATGCTGAAAACGAACTTTTATAAGATGGGGCTTAGTGCTATAGCGAAAGGCGAAAACGAACCGCCTCGTGCGTTTCTTATTCCGACGCAGCAACGTGATATTCATACAACTCATAAGATGTTAGACATCTTGCAAGGTGGTGGTGTCCAGATTCATCAGGCGAACGATCCATTTACCGCGGACGGCGTAGAATATCCCGCGGAAACTTATGTTGTTATGATGTCCCAACCGTTTCGGGCACACGCGAAGGATTTGCTCGAAGTTCAACGCTACCCGGAACGCCGTCCGTCTCCCGAATCGCCCCCAGAACGCCCTTACGACATCGCTGGCTGGACTCTGCCTTTACAGATGGGGGTCAGAACAATTGCAGTTGTGCATCCGTTTGAAGCGGATTTAAGTCTGGTTCCTATGTTGACTAAAGGTCAAGGTAGTTTGGAGCGCGTTTCCGAACCTACTGGTTATCTGTTCGAGAATCGAACGAATGCCGAAGCGATTATTCTCAATCGCTTGTTCAATGCGAAATTAGCAGATAACAGTCCGAAATATACCCTTTACCAGACAGATCGTGAAATAGAGAGAGGGGACAAAACGTTTCCACGTGGGACGGTTCTCATCAGAACAGCATTGCCGCCACTACAAGAAATGGAAGAGATGGAGGCACTTGCGTCGGAATTCGGTATTCGCATCTATGCCGATACATCTACTGATGAAGAGATTCTTACACGCAGAGTTTCAAAAGTGACTGCACCTCGCTTGGGTCTCTATAAGCCGTGGACAGCGAACATGGATGAAGGGTGGACGCGTTGGGTTTTAGATACGCACGAATTTACCTACAACAGCCTCACCAACGCGGAAATTCAAGCAGGTAATCTGGTAGAGCGATACGACGCTATTATTCTACCGGATTTTGGTGCCTCTGGTATTCTCAACGGACACGCAGCCGGAAAATTACCACCAGAGTATGTCGGTGGGATTGGCACAGAGGGATTGGCAAACTTGCGAGCATTCGTGGAGGATGGCGGTACGCTTATCTGCTTGAATCGTTCGACGGAACTTCCGTTGGAATACTTCGGACTCGGTGAAAAGGGGATTGTCAATGTGGTCAAGAGAGAAAATCAGCCTAAGGAAAACGCTTTCTTCTGCCCGGGTTCACTGCTGCGCGTCCGAGTAGATACGAAGCACCCAATTGGATATGGATTGGATCGTGACATGGCAATTTTCTTTAAATCGGGACCTGTTTTTGATGGCGTGCGCGGAGATGTAAACGCCATAGCGACGTACCCGGAATTTAATCCGTTAATGAGTGGATGGCTTGAAGGGGAAAAGCGGATTCGACAGAAGACTGCCTTGTTAGAAACACCGCTTGGAAAAGGCCATGTGATTCTATTCGGTTTTAAACCGCAGCACCGCGGGCAATCCCATGGAACTTTTAAGTTGCTCTTCAATGCGATTTATTATAGCAGTCAGCAGTCAGCATTTAGTGGTCAGTAAAGACTCGTTTGTAGCAGGGAAAATGTTTGCCATGTCACACGCTCTACTGACCGTCGAGAGCGAATAAAAAAGGAACAAAATGGCAGAAACGCAACGGAATCAACCAAAACCCAAATTGTCATCTTCTCAACACACACTCTTAACAGCCGAAGACCTGTGGAAACAGGCTGATGATGGCTATCGGTATGAATTGGTAAAAGGGGTAATGCGTAGAATGCCACCAACCGGGTTTGAACATGGTATCCGAACGGCTAAAATTGGAGGTCGTCTTGACGCACACATTGAAAAGTACAAATTAGGCTATGTCTGCGGTGCCAAAACAGGATTTAAGATTTTCCAGAATCCAGATACAGTGCGCGCCCCAGATGCTGCATTTGTTCGCCAAGCCGCAATCGATGAACGCGGTATTTCAAAGGGATATTGGGAAGGTGCACCAGATCTCGCCGTTGAGGTCATCTCCCCGGGCGACACCTATACCGAGGTCGCAGAAAAGGTAGACGAATGGTTAAATGCGGGGTGTGCAATGGTGTGGGTTGTGAATCCACGCCGAGAAACAGTAGAAGTGTACCGGTCTCCTGAGGAGATGATTACGCTGCGCGGAGATGATATTCTTGATGGTGGTGATGTTATTGAAGGATTTCAATGTAAGGTGGGAGATCTATTTGTATAGCGCGATTGTAAACGCTATTCCTGATTGAGGTTATCATCCGAATTGTCGTCAGTTTCCTGCTTGTAAGCGTCCAATTTGCGGTGTAGCGTTCGCACCCCAATGTCGAGAATCTTAGCCGCTTCTGTTTTATTGCCGCGTGTCTCTGTAAGGGTTTTCTGAATAGCCACCCGTTCAATTTCTGCCATCGTCATACCAACTCTGCCAATAACCTCCTCATCAAACTGAGATTTGTCCATCGCATTTGCTGCTTCCTGCGCTCCCATCGGTACAGTGACCGGTAAGACCCCATCCTGACTACGACTCTCAAGCACCTTTGCGATAGCCGAAAGTACCGCCAGCGTTTTTCTGAGGATGGCGGCTGTGTCATCAGCATCATTAATCTGCATCCAACTGGTATCTTCATCAGGAATTAGGGACGGTATATCATCACTGGAAGTCGGATCAAGCGATTGGATTGCAGAGAAGATAAGTCCCAGAATTGTTTTGTAAATCGCTATATTCTCCGTCGTGATTGCGGTGGAGGCTGGATCTACAACCTGTAAGGATGTTCCCGTCCGGTTACCCAATTCAGTTTCACCAGAGGTTTCTGTGCTTACAATTTGCGTCGGGGCAAGTTGGGTTCCTGAGACTTGAACAGGTAACGCAGCAATCTGCTCAGATTCTGAATCCATTGGAAAATCTTCAAGTTGGAGTTCATCGGTTGTCGCGAGGATGATAGCAGATTCAATAGCATTCCTGAGTTGCCGAACGTTACCCTGCCAGTTTGCATTTTGGAGATAATTGAGTGCTTCTGGAGTTATACCGGTAATTGGTTTTCCGTGCTCTGCACTCAATTCGGAGACGAAAGCTGAGACGAAGAGCGGGATGTCCTCGCGTCGGTCGCGTAATGGCGGAATCTGGATACGAAATAGGTTCAACCGATAATAGAGATCTTGTCTAAACTTTCTTTCTTGAACGAATTCCGCAAGGTTGATGTTCGTGGCAGCGATAATTCGGACATCGACTTTAATATTTTTTTCGCCACCGAGTCGTGTGAATTCTTGAGATTCTAAGACGCGTAGAAATTTCACCTGTACTTCTGGAGACATTTCACCGACTTCATCAAGGAAGAGTGTTCCACCGTCTGCTTGTTCAAACACACCACGTCGCTGGGTTGTTGCGCCAGTAAAAGCCCCTCTTTCATGTCCGAAGAGTTCACTTTGAAGAAGATCTTGATAAAACGCACCGCAGTTGATGGCTTTGAAGGGCCGATTTTTACGTGGACTCTGTTCGTGTATCGCCTGTGCGATGACATCTTTGCCAACACCTGTTTCACCAGTGATGAGGACAGTCGCTTTTGTCGGCGCGACCTGCTTGACTTGGCGCAAAACTACCTGCATCGGTGCGGATTCGCCGATAATGCGTTGCGGATTATTATCGGTAACAGGCATTGGGAGATTCATCCTTTTTGTCCTCAGTGTGCCTTGAACTGTTCTTTTAGCAATTGACCATTGGTTATTGTTAGTAGTTCTGGGGCAGTCCGAATGGATTTCCTGCCATACGCGAATGATCAACCACTATACTGCTACTTCTTAATAACTTTCTCTTAACTATTTTCCCAGTCAAAATCATCAAGCGTCTGTGCGGTCGCCGCTTTCTCAAAGAGTGAATCAAGGCAAGATAGACTCCGTATCGCAGAAATCTTGTGCGCAACAGATTCCGGAACGGTCTCAAACCGAAGACGTAGTAGTTTCAGGATATCCTCACGTTTTGCCTGCGTTCGACCGCGTGTTTCACCTTGTTCAATCAGATGCTCTGCCATTGTTTGTACCATTTTTTCTCCCTCCTCTCTGTAGGAAGTCTCTTGGATGTGTTGGTGAACCAAGGTTTTCAACTCATCATGTTCTTCAGCCGAACGACGATGAATAATGAGCAGATACAAATAGAAAATAGACCGTCGCCACTGTTGGACCTTCTCTGGTTCAAGAGTATTAATGTGTGTCACTGCCTCTATCAACGCAGCACGTATTTCTTGTTTATCCGCATGTTCCTTTTGGAGGACAGTCAGCAACCAACCGAATGGATGATCGGTTTTCGTTAAAGTAGATGGATCCGTGCACTTTACGCTAAGAAACAATGTATCAAATTCTGGGACAAACTTAGCGAACATATCTGGCACATCCATGAGTCCCTGGAACGTCAGCGGTGTCTGCCATCTCTGCTCTCCGGTATAAAACACAATTGGAAGAATAGGACGAAAACGCCACTCCCTTTTGGGAATGTTATTCGATTCCCACTCTCGGCGTTGGAAGTCCCAAATCTGGGTCATGTAAAACAACACTCGAAAACCCATCGTTACATCAACCGTCGACTGATGCTCAATGAGAATATAAATAAGGAGTTCATCGGTTTCTGATTCACTGCGAAACGGTACACCATACACGAGGTCAGATTCTTGTTCCCGTAGGTTGTCCGGAACGAAACTTCTATTGATGTGTGTGAGTCAGCTAAAATCAAGACACAACACCAGATCATCAGCAATGATTTCTAATAACCCTCGGACATTTTCTTGATCTTCAAGCAACCATCGAGTACTCCTGTCAGGAAACTGCTCAATTGGAAAATCGAAAAAAGTGAGCGTCTCTATTTCTTTGGTTTCCACAGCTTATCCGTTTGTAAAAAAATTAATCTGGTGTATTGATTACACAAATGTTAACATCATAAACCCACTTATGTAATTTTAAATTAAACATTTCAGACACGAGCATCGTAAACAATAATTTAGACTACAGGAATTTCTATCGAATTTGCGTTACACTATCATTTTTTCTTCAGGTGCTTTTCTACGAGTCAATCTTGGAAGACGCTGTTCTTTTGCGAGAGCGGTATGCGCTATCTCCATCACCTGTTCGGGAGCGAATTCAACTTCAATGCCTGGAATATATGCTTTTCCTTGCTGAATAATTTTTGACTGATTATTGGATAATCCCGATGCTTCCTCATACAACCAGTGGCGAAGTTCCCCAAGTTTGTATCCTATCGATTTTGTAGAAACCGTCACCTTGAGATTAGCAGGAATTAGTGCTTCAAATCCTAACAACACTCGCAAGTAGTCTTTTCCCAGACTTATAAATAACTCCCCGTATTGCTCACCACTTAAAATCCGCTTGAGTTCGTTTAGAGTTGGTTGTTGTAATTCTTTTCCGCGTTGCGGTGTCATTCGGCGATCGTAGTCAGGTATGGGTTTACTGGCTGGAATCAACCCAAACTCGGCTGATAAAACATAAATATCAAGTGATTCTATTCCAGACGGGCGTACTCGCAGGAACTTATTTATCACCCGATATGCTGGTCCGTCGTAGCGTTCTAAGGCTGGTAGCAAACCTTGATTGGAACGTTTCTTGCTCGAACACGAGAGGATTAGCAATCGTCGGTTGTTTGAATAAGTTTTCTTCTTAGACATAGCTTTTCTTAGTCTAACACTTCCTTTCCCGTATTGCTAAGCTACAGTTATAGACATGCCGCCCCGCTGGGGCTTTGTGTGGTGGGGTACGCCTATTTCTATAGATATGACGCCCCGCTGGGGCTGATTTCTGGTACTACCTAAACGCTTTTTTCTGTGAGGTGTCTATATGAAACGAAATCAAAGAATATTAAACTCATTTCAAGAGTGATGCCCGAAGATTACCCAAATCGTCCAAATTTTAACTCTTATTCTGTATGACTTCAAGCAATTGCTGCGGGTTCTGTTTGACTTGCTCAAAAAGATGGAAGCCGTCCCGACATGCGGCTTCACACAGTCTTCTCAGAACGACGCCTTTCAGTGCCCAATTCGTAGCACCGATGGCTTTTCCCAAATTGCTCCCTGTTTCAACAACGTGGACATTCGGTAAACTTTCATCAACCGCGCGCTTGTGGCTCGGTGCAAGCAGGAAAATCAAGGTTACCGCCCGCTCCACCTCAAAAACGCGTCGTAGCGATGTAATATCGTCTTGCCTCAACAGCGAAAAAACAAGGTCGTAACTCTCAATCAAATCCGCCATAGACTCAGGAACGCCAGTCTCGCCGTACTCTAAAATCTCAAGATCGTGAAGTGGTGCGATATCAAAAGGAACGATAATGTCACTTTCACCCACAGGGGTCTTTTTTCCATCAACGCGACAGGCATACCAAGGAAAATATAAGTCAAGCGTCGTCTCGCCATACTGTCCATGCTTCCGAATGTGTTTTAATCCTTCGCGTAATTGCGTATGCAAGGGACCTGTGAACATCTCTCCAGCGGGCGCACTGTAGTCTTTATCCTCATGATACCAACCCTCTGCGCTGTAACCACGCAGTTCTTTTAGCCGCCACCGAAGACGTTCGTGCGAATTGCAATCTTCACGCTGAAGAAAATTGGCGGGTTGATGTTTTTGCCGCGTTGTGTAGGAACTTAAGATTAAAATTTTCATGTATGAATAGTTGTCAGTCAACTATTGAGCGGGTTGCTGCCCCCGATTCCAGAGATATAAAATTGGACTCGCGATAAAGATTGAGGAGTAGGTTCCTACCAACACACCGGCGATAAGTGCCAAGGCAAATGTGTTAATCTCTTCTCCCGAAGTGGTGATGAGGAAGATAACCAGAACAACAAATAAGGTTGTTAAAGACGTAATGACAGTTCGACTGAGCGATTGGTTGATGCTGCGGTTTAGCACTGAAGCGTAATCGGTGCCGCGTAAAGTTTGCGAGTTTTCTCGAATCCGATCAAACACGACAATTGTGTCGTTGAGTGAATACCCGATAATCGTTAGGAACGCTGCTACAGTCGGTAGATTAATCTCTTTTGCTAAAACGGAGAAAAGACCTAAGGTGATTAGGACATCGTGGACAAGTGCAGCAACTGCCCCGATAGCGAAGCGGAATTCAAAGCGCCAAGAGATGTAAGCCAATAAGATGACAATCGACCAGAGCACAGACCAGAGTGCCGCCCACTTCAGGTCGCGTCCGACACTCGGACCAACTTCGGAAACATTGACACCACCGACAAGGGCTTGCCAACCGGTCCCGCCTTCAAGCAACGCATCTGTGAGAATTCTGCCGATACTCGCTTGGATTTGAACGACTGCATTTTCGCTTAAATCGACGCCGATGGGATTTGCGAAGGTTAACTGAATGCTACTTCCATCACTATCATTGTCGAGGGCAGTAATCTCATTGCGTTGCCGCATATTTCCATCAATGAGATCGACAGTTTCACCAACTTCCAAGAGATGCGATTGCTCGACAGCACTGCTCACCCTCAGACGCATAGCCATCGCATCACCGGGATCTGCCATGATGGGAATATCAACCAACTGCTTCTGAAATTCAGGACGGTGTCCCATGGAGATGGACGCCTCGTTTTTGCTTTCATCTATTTGGATCTTGGCACGCTCATAACCGATTTCAGCAAGTTTGGCTTGCAATTCGGACTCTGTGACGATTCTGTTGAACTTAGCTTGGATTTTAACACCGCCACGAAAGTCAATACCGAAGTTCGGACCTTGATGGATCGCGAGGAAAGTCACGCCGATAATGATGATCACGGCTGATAAAATAAATCCAGTTCGGTATTTGCTTATAAAATCGAAGTTTGCATTTCTAAGTAATTCCAATTTTCTAATAGTTGTCAGTTGTCAGTTGTCAGTTAAACTGATAACCATCTCTTTGACAACCACTCCTCCACTAAATATTATAATTGTCAGTCATTAGTCATTAGCTGAATGAATTAAATGCTGAGTTTTTGTACTTCTCTGTTTCCGATTGTCCAACCGTATATTTCGCGTGTGACGACAATCGCCGTGAACATACTTGCAAGGATACCGATACCCAGCGTTACAGCAAACCCTTTAATGGGACCTGTGCCAAAATGATAGAGCACAAGCGCAGTAAAGAACGTCGTAAGATTAGCATCTAAAATCGTTAGAAACGCCCGTTGATAACCACTCGTGATAGCAGACCAAACGGTTTTGCCTGTTCGTAATTCCTCCCGTATTCGCTCAAAGATTAGCACATTCGCGTCAACAGACATGCCGATAGTTAGCACAAGTCCAGCGATACCTGGAAGCGTCAACGCTGCACCAAAACCTGCCAAGGCACCCAGAATGATAAGCATATTAAGCACGAGTGCAACAATAGCGACTAATCCTGATAGACGGTAGTAAATCATCATGAAAATCAGGACGCCACCCAAACCGATGAGTGCGGCTTTAATGCCATCGTCAATAGACTCTTGACCAAGGGTGGGACCGACGGTACGTTCCTCAGCGATCTGGACACCTACGGGAAACGCTCCTGCCTTCAGGATATTGGAAAGGTAACTCGCTTCCTCATAAGTGAAGTTTCCCTGAATAATGGCGTTGCCGACGATCTGGTCTTGAATCACAGGTGCGGATTGGATTCTTCCGTCAAGGAGGATCGCTAAGTGTTCGCCGATATGGTCGCCTGTGACCTCAGCAAACTTGCGTCTACCGATACTATCAAAACTCATTGCGACAACTATGTCAAAACTTGTCCTTCCTGTGGAAGGTCCGGCATCGTTGATCCGATCGCCGCTCAGGAGGACAGGGCTCTCCAAGACGTACCAGTTACCGCTTTCGTAGTGGTATCGTATTTCGCTATCTTCGGGTATGTTATCAGGTGGTGGCGTATCCGCAGTGCCACTCCATAGACTGCCTCCCGTAGGCGACTTTCTAACGAGTTTAAATTCAAGCCTACCCATCGTCTTTACGATTTGGAGTGGCTTCGAGGAATCTTTGGCACCCGGGAGTTCAACAATGATTCGTGGATGATTCGCCTCCCGCCGGATAGAGGGTTCCGAAACGCCGAAGGCATCGACACGATTTCGTAGCACAATGAGCACCTGCTCAATCGCCTGCTCGGTATATTTTTGTATGCCTGACGCGCTGAGTTTTAATTGATATGTGGACTGTGTTTCTGTTTCGGCTTGCGCCTGCGCGTCTTCAAAAAATTCGATTTCGTTGAGGAGTTGCTCGGCTTTCTCAATATAGGCTGCTTTTTGTGATGCATCCGCTCGGAGTCGAGACGGAATACCCACAAATACATTCAGGGCATCTTGTCCGGTTACTTGTTGAACGTCTCGACACAAGACATCTTCCGTGCGAAGGCGTTCGGGAATAGAGAGGGCATGTTCGCGGAGCAGTTCTGTTTTTGAGGTATCTAAATCCACTTCAAGCACGAGGTGCACGCCACCCTTGAGGTCTAAGCCTAACTTTAACCGACTGTCTGGTATGAGTCGTCGAAGAGTTCCGGGAAGGCTGCCATATAGGTGTAAATTGTCGAGCGTTGCGCGTGGGTTTTGAAGTGCCTTTTCTGAGGTGAGTCGAACATAAAATTCGCGTGCTTCCGTAGTATCAAATTCATAATCAAGCGTCTCCTCAAGTCCGAATTTCCTTAAATGGACTCGGAAGACATCCTGAAGTTCAAAAGTTGTGTCCTGGAAATTGATTCCTTCGGGGTAATCGACTTCTGCAAGGTTCACTTTAAAAGCATTGTCTTCGCTGACTTCAAAGGGTGGAAGCTTTTCTTGCATCCAAAGTGGTAGGTTCCCGTACAACGGATTGTAGAAATTATCCGGGGTAGGAATGAGGTATAGCGCAGCAAATATCAACACCCCGAGGATTAAAACAATTTTCCAGATACTAAATCTGTACATCCGGTTACTCCTAAGACATTAGAATAGTTTTCAATTATCGGTTATGGGTTGCCAGATTATTTGTTAAACCTGACAACCCTTTCAAACGCGCCTGGGAGGAATCGAACCCCCGACACGAGGCTTAGGAAGCCCCTGCTGTAGAGTAGCCGAAAGACCTCGCGGTCCATCAGCCCTCTCCGAACCGTGCGTGCGACTTTCACCGCACACGGCTCTCCAAATCATTGATAATGATTTAGGTTCTAATCTTTGAACTTAGTTAGTATATCTTTGTCTTGCGTGAATCTCCCTATGACATTCTATGTGGACTAACCGTAGGTTGCTGTAGCCATCATCTCCACCTTGTGAACGGGAAACAACATGATGTATATGTGTTCCCTGTTCGTAAATGTCATCTCTGGTAATGACTCCTTTACAGTAAGGACATTTGCCTTTCTGTTTTTGGAAGAGTGTTTTCCGTTTTACGCTTTCGATTTGTTGATAAGCGTTGAGAAATTCTCGCTTTTCCCAGTATTCGATTGTTTCAGGACTTCTATCATACACCCTGTAGTTGTTATTGACCTTTACAAACCTCTTTATAGGCGTTTTAGGTATAAAGGGCAACTTTGTATTGCTCTTTATATCCACAAAGTGCAACTTTCTCTGTTCTGTTCTGCGGAAGTATCGTTTTATGATCCATCCCTTAGATTTGTTGGGATGCCTCCTTTTCGCCCACCTATAGAGCATTTCCCAAAGTTTTCCATCCACTCTATAGAATGTTCTGGTTGAGACTACATGCCTATAATACATAGCCCAACCGATCAGCTTAGGGGTCAGGAGTTTTATCACATCACGCTGCGTAGCATTCTTGTGACTGTCCAATATTTCCTTGCAGCTTTTGAGAAGGTCGCTCACTTTTTCCTTTTGAGGCTGTATGCTAAGCGTATATTTGACTTTCCCACCCTCTTTTAAGGTCTTGTATTTCCTAAAGTTGAACCCTAAGAAATTGAAACCCTTGTTGATGTGGGTGACATTCGTCTTTTCTTCGGACACCGTAAGTCCAGTTGTTTTCAGTAGGTGTTCAGTGATTTCACCTTTGATTTCCTCTGCCTCTGGTTCATTTCTGGCTACAATCACGAAGTCATCTGCATATCTGACCATCGGGTTTGACCGCTTGCCTTTTGCGTATTTGTCGCAGAAGTTGTCAAGGGTTGTGAGAGCCACATTTGCGAGTAAGGGTGATATTACCCCTCCCTGCGGCACTCCAGTCTCACTGTCATAGATTTCCCCGTTGTAGAATATTTCTGCTTTCAACATTCTCAGTATGACTTCAGTTGCCCACTTAGGTGTTCTCCAACTTTCCAGGGTCTTGATTATGTGATCGTGGTTGACGCTATCAAAGCCTCGTTTGATATCTCCCTCAATCACATACTTCGGTCTATCCTCTTTAGCGAGTTTTACGAAGAGTTGGGACATTGCGTCTTGGCAACCTCGTCTTGGCCTAAACCCATAACTGTGATCGTGAAAATGATATTCAACAATCGGTTCAAGTCCTATCCGAAGTATTTCTTGAACAATTCGATCATGTAGCGTTGGCATACCTAACGGTTGTTTCTTACCGTTAGACTTTGGTATATAGATCCGTTTAATTGTATCCGGTCGTTTTCCAATATCTATTTCCGCCATTATTTTATGACGAAGTTGACTTTGGAACCCACGGGTTTCACCTTTCGGCATCGCTATACCATCAACGCCAGCTGTATGTCTTCCTTGATTTCGCTGAGTTATCCTCCACGTTGCAAGAATTCTAACAGCCCGTGACCGTTTCGTCAAAAGGTCAAATGTTTCTCGAATACCTCCTTTGTCATTATCAGCAACCGCTTTATCCAATCTTCTTTGCATCGAGAAGACATGTTCTTCGCAGTTTCTTATGTTTTCTGCTGAAAATACGTCCACTCCTATAGGTAGGCGTTCCATTAGGACGATTTCACTCCTTATAGGTTAGATGTAGTTATTCAGATTTTCAAAAGCAATGATTCTGGTTAGGCTTTGCTAACCTCCTCAACCTTATGGACTACGTGAGTCCACTTAGGTTCTCTTCGGTTTCCTTGTGTCGAACATCATTGACTAATTTAGAATCTATCTATACCCCGATAGGTTGTGCATCACAACCCCTGTGTTCGCTGACCTAATATATGGAAAGGAAAGAGTTCCATATCTGAACACCATAGTATTTCAAGGCGTCTATGTCGCTCTAACGAGGCTTACGACAGTTCAACTTTCGTTTATTCTTGTTAGTCATTGCTGGACATGCCAGTCCTTTGGGACTCTTTCGAGTTGCCTTCCCTCAGGCATTTGCCATTTCCCTCTGCTGTCCCACACTGCTGTTTCCGGCAATGCAGTTGAGGTAAAGCATTCGGTGTTAGATTCACCGAGTGGGAATTAAACCCACATTTCGACACCTCTCTCCGAAGCGCACCTATCCCCTGAGCTACAGGCGCAAATTAAAGCAAAGACAAATTTTACCGCCTGTGGGTAAAAAATGTAAAGCAAAGACAAATTTTACCGCGTCTGGGTAAAATTTAGTATTTAACGAGCGAAAAAATATCGTAGTCTGGAATATTCTCTCTACCTTTAAGCTCGGTTAACTCGATTAAGAGAGCGATACCGACAATCTGTCCTTCCAGTTTTTCAATGAGATCAACTGATGCGGCAAGTGTTCCCCCAGTTGCTAATAGGTCGTCACATATAAGGACTTTGCTGTATTTTGGGAATGCATCCTGATGGATTTCAAGCGCATCGGTACCGTATTCAAGATCGTATGCAGCCTCGTATGTATGATAAGGCAATTTCCCTTTTTTCCGGATAGGGACAAAAGCGGCACCGAGCCGGTATGCAAGGGCAGCACCAAAAATGAAGCCGCGTGCATCAATTCCAGCGACAACATCAATCGCTTCAAGTTTATAACGGAGTACGAACTCATCAATTGCCTTGTGAAAAACGGTCGGATTTCCTAAAAGTGGTGTGATGTCCTTAAACAATATACCCGCTTTCGGATAGTCAGGTATATCACGAATAAAACGCGAAAAATCTTGCATTAGATCCCTGTTTCCTCCTGATGTGGGTGTATCATAATCTTCATACCTTTTCGGGATTCCATTGCGTCAAACGCTTGATCAATCTCAACGAGCGGGAAGTGGTGTGTGATGAGCGGCTTCACACGCACCAACCCTTTTTCAAGGAGGCGAACCGCCAATTCGTGGTGGCGGGGTACACACCCGTGTGAACCTGTGACGAAACACTCCTTATAATGGATAACATTCGAGAGAACACTCATCGGACGCATGGTTTTTGGCAATCCACCAAACAGGTTGACGTACCCGCGGTGTGCTACCATCTCAATGGCTTGCTCGTGCGCTTCAACAGAACCACAGGTTGTCACGACGATATCGGGTCCTTCACCCCCTGTTTCCTCTTTGCATCTCTCAATGACGTCTTCCTCTTCAGAAGCGATGTAGGCATCTGCTTCATAGAACTTTGCTATCTCCATACGGAGTTTACTTCTTTGAACACCGATGACTTTCGTGGCACCCATAATTCGCGCGAGGTCAATCATCATACATCCGATCGGTCCGAGACCGATGATAACAACGGTTTTACCGAGGGACATATTGACGAGTTCAAGTCCGTTAATGGCACATGCAAGGGGTTCGGCGAGGGCAGCTTCATCAAAACTGAGAGTTGTATCGAAGGGTGTAACGGGTCCCTCCTCCAAAACGAGGCGGGGGAGTTTCATATATTGTGCGAAAGCACCGGGAATTTGGTAACCTATGGCGTAGTTGATGTCGCAGTTGTTTCCGAGACCGTCTCGGCACCAGTGGCACTGCCCACAAGGAACGTCAGCACCGATTGACACTCGGTCGCCTTCTTTGACGCGGGTTACGTTTTTGCCGGTTTTAACGATGACCCCGGAATTTTCATGTCCAATAATGGTGGGAGGTTTGACTCTTGGATTACCATGGTGGAGGATGCGAACATCAGAACCACATATACTAACGGCTTCAATGCGCATTAAAGCGGCATCATCATCAATTTCGGGTTCGGGGACCTCTTGGACACTTAAATTATCAAGACTCTCAAGTATAGCCGCTTTCATAATTATCCTCTATCGGTTTTCGGTACGGCACTCCGTGCCTTTCAGTTCTCGGTTAAATCTTGTGGCGTGTAAGCCGTCCACGTTTGCGGCGAAGTTAGAAAACTTCGCTTATGCGGCTCACGGATGAATCAAAACTTTTGCGTAAAATTCGCTTTTGTCTTGCATCTTATGTAACATGTCAGAACTATCTACCAACGGCACCTTATGCGTTATTAAGGGCGTGAGCGTTAGCATACCAGAGGCTATTGCCTGAAGTACGGTACGCCAGTCATCGTCATTGCCAGCGGCACTATAATCGGAATTCCACGTCCCGTAAATACTGACTTCACGGCGCATCAACTGCGAGATAAGAGATGCAGGCAGTGTCACATCCGCCGCAGGATTACCGAGGAAAACGACACTCCCGCCGCGTCCAACACCACTGAGAGCGTTGCGATAGGTAGCGGGGACTCCTGCTGCCTCAATACAGACATGCGCGCCTTTTCCGTCAGTTTGGGCATTTATGACCTCAGTCGGATCTTCGGTCGCGCTATTAAAGACACTATCAAAACCAAGGTCCTTCGCCAGTTTCAGTTTTTCCGGGACAATATCAAAGAGAAATATCTCCGCTGCGCCCATTATTCTTGCCCACTGCGCCGTCATTAATCCGATGGGTCCAGCACCAAAGACAGCAACCGCCTTTCCAGCAACGGATGTTTGAACTCGGCGGAGTGCGTGTAGTGCGACTGCTGCAGGTTCTGTCATTGATGCTTCTTCAAGTGTCACGCCCTGTGGGATAGGAATTAAATTTTGCTGTGGTGCGACGACGAATTCAGCAAAAGCACCATCACTTCGTGAACCGAGATAGTCGTAGTCGTGGCACTGGACATATTTTCCTTGTTCACACGCCGAACACTTACCACACCAGAGCAGCGGAAAGACGGCAACAGGATCCCCTGGCGCGAAATCGCTAACACCAGGACCACACACATCAACTGTGCCAGCAAATTCATGCCCGCAGACAGTTGGAAAACTATAAGTGCCTTTGACGAAAATTCTCGGAATATCGGAACCGCAGACACCACAGAACCCGATTCGGACGCGGACTTCCCCTTCAGCAAGATGTGGCACCGGAATCTGTTCTAATCGTAAATCTCCAATCCCGTGAAGAACAAGTGCTTCCATTATATTTCTCTCTCAGCAAGTCCCAAAGCAATAGCCTGCTGCGTCTGCTGAACGTTCTCAGTACGTGAACCAGCCTTATGGAAAACACTGCTGGTGCCGCCAACGAGGATATCCGCGCCTGCGGACACCATTTTGGGGATATTCTCAAAACTCACATTTCCGTCAACTTCAATCGGCAAATCAACCCCACGTTTATCTAAAAAAGCACGACATTCCGCAATTTTTCGGAGCGTTGCTGGTACCATTTTCTGCCCTGCAAATCCGGGATTCACCGTCATAATCAGTACAAAATCAAGCCGATCAAGGACATAATCCAATGCAGAAAGCGGGGTTGCCGGATTGAGAGCGGCTCCCGCTTTGATGTTGTGTCCCTGAATAAGAGATAGCGTTCTATCAAGATGTGTTGCTGATTCAACGTGAACGGCTACCTGCTGAACACCAATTTCTGCGACTGCGTCAACAAAGAAATCGTTGTTTTCCACCATAAGATGAATGTCAAAAGGGCAGTCTGTTTTCGCGCGTAACTGTTGAATAAGCACAAGTCCAATCGGCATATTCGGGACGAAATGTGCGTCCATCAAGTCGAAATGTAGCATGTCAATGCCGGCGGTTTCCAATTCCCGAATATCGGCTTCTAAGTTGCATAAGTCAGCGCACATCACCGATGGCACAATGTGAATATGCGGCTTTGTAGATGCAGGGCTTTCAACAGGCAAAATAGCACTCCTGTAGCGTCAAAATTTCCGTCTTTATCATTCTCAAAATAGACTGGCAAACGAAGCCTTTAAACCTTTAATAGTATAGCATATAACGATGGATTTGTCAAATTTTCAAACAGTGTCAAGGGTCAGGAACGAGACAATACTTCACGAAGTTGCGCGTCAAGATCATCGGGGGGTTCAAAGGGGATGTCAATCGGTTGGAGAGAGATCACACTTAGATAGATACCTAAAATAGCGTTGAACTGATGTAATGCAAGTTTTAGATTTGTTTCGACTGGACAGGTATCGTCTTCAAGCCAGTCAAACATTGCTTGTGTCAGACGCGCTTGTGCGAGGTCATTGTTTGCGCGCCATTCATCAGGCGTTGTTTGATGGTTCTCTACCTTTTTTGTAGAAACAACCTGCCATCCAGCGAATTCTTCAAAGAGCACGTGTCCGGTTTCGCCATAGGCAGCGACGCGACAGTGCTTGTAAGTGGTATCATCGTCCATTACACGTGGCGATGTAAATCCTGTGTTCCAGAATCCGTAGACTCCGTTCTCAAAGAGGACTTGACACGATGTCGCATCGGGAGCGGGATAGTCGCTATCAAGTAATTCAGTACCACTCGCAGTGCCGAAAACCCTAACGATAGGGGAATCGTTGTTTAAAGACATCGCCCAATCTATGATGTGGGTCCCTTGAGCAGCCAAGTTCATACCGCACGAAAAATTTAAAAAGTTAATATTTCCTAATTCACCATCTCGGACTGCCTTCCGACAACTGAGGAATCCCGGATGCCATCGGTATTGTTTTCCAACCCCGAATTTTGTATTGGTTTGTGTTTCTAACTCACACAAAAAACGCCAGTCTTCGACACCGCAAGCGATAGGTTTCTCAACGAGGCACGCTGGTACGCCAAGTGCAGAGACCATGGGTATGAGTTCACGCCATTGGTCAGGCATCGCGACGAGGTGAACGAGGTCGGGTTGCTCTACACGGAGCATCTGTTCAGCATCCGCATAACCAGTGATACTGAAAGTCTCAGCGAATTTCTCGCGCCGGGCTGTATCTGAACGATTGGCACAAGCGACCAATTCGGCTTCTGAAATTAGTTGATAGGCGTTCGCATGACCGTAGGCTCTACCGCCACAGCCGATGATTGCGCTCCGATATTTCGGCATTGTATGGATACTCTATAATTAGTTGCTGGCAATAAATAGCGAGGTTAGAATGCACATCGCATTTAGGCGTGTACACCGCAAAACCTCGCCAGCAATTATCAAAAAAATTAACGCTCAGATTTTACACTCGCCCAAACCGTTGTTAAACGTCCTTGTGGCGTGACAGGTGTAAATCCGAAGAGCTTACCAAGTCCTTCGTTCATGATGTCGTTGACATCGGCTTCACTTAAAGCGGTATTGAAGATCGCAACATCGTCCATGAGTCCCCATGCGGGTCTCTCACCCTCCATACCACCAATCCGAAGTGCTTGCCCTGTCAGTCCAAAAACACCACCGGTATTGGATTCTGCATCAACTTTGCCGTCAACATAGGCTATCATTTTCTTTCCGTCATAAGTGAAAGCGATGTGATGCCATTTGTCGTCGTTGACGAGCGTTGGACCAGCAACCCACGCCGGTGCGAGCTGTCCACTACCAATTTCAACTTTACCGTGCCCACCGCCTCTTCCAGGTCCGAAGATATTCAAAAGACAAGTATACTTGAAATTAACGATGGCGTGGTCATCGTTACAACAGCCACCTAAAACGACTTTTTCTTTTTTCTTCAGTTTCACCCACGTTGTCGTGGTATATTCCTCAGCGCAACTGTCCAAACTCTTTGAAGACTCGACCCACGCAATTTGGAACTCATCATCTCCAGAGAGGCTCAATGCCCCATCAAATTTTCCGTCATCTACCAATTCGGCACCTTTCATGAGTTCAGCATCGTTGCCGTTTCCAGTAGAGTCGGGAGACATGTCTTTGTTAACCTCATCAAAAAGCCATACGCCAACAATGTTTTTGGTATCAATTGCCGCATCACTCACAGTCGCGAATATCACTGGGATAGCCATCAAACAGATTATCCCGAAAAAAGATAACTTTCTCACAGCAGTTTCCTCCATGTCTAAGATTACTGAATATCACAGTTTGACACCGTTGAGCATTTTACATTAACAATGCAGAAGAAGTCAAGAGAAAAAATGTATGCAGCTTTAAACTGCATCTGATAAGATAAAGAAGACCACGAGGTTAGAAACTTCACCAGCGAGGACTTGTAGTAGAAAAATACGTTTACAATTAAAAAAATAGTGGCATTATTAAAGATCAGTGTAAACGCAAAGATTCAATTTATCGTTTGCAATTGAGATTTATTTTTAAATTCCGTATCACTGCGAACAGCCCCCTTTTAGAAGGCTTACCAGCACTGCCGTCTTAGTATCCACAGAAACGCAGTAAATACGAAAAATTCGGGAATATACGTGCAGATAGATTTTTTGTCGAAATTTGTAGACCAGTTAACCTTAAAAAGGCTAAATCCACTCTTAAAAACTGGGCTTATTCTTATCATTGCAATCTGTTTAACGTCTGAAGTTGCTGTGAGTCGCATCGCTGAAGAAGAGACAGAATCTACACCGGAGTTACAAACCCCCTCTACTACAGACACTACAAAATCCCGCCAGCGCGCTTCCATTCCTGATTCCAGCGAATCCGAAACACCCGTAGAAAATCAACAATACACTGAATTTGGGTTATTTACCCGCAATCCTTTTGATAAGGATAGTGCGTCGAAACACTTCATTTGGCAAGACGACACAGAGCAACCGACTAAAGTTCCAGATCAGGTGGAAGAGGCTGAAAACCCGCTTATACAACCCTACTTAGACAGCCTTCAAAGATGGCAGAACCCACCGTATTTGACCGATCTCAAAAAACTTTACAATTGGAAACCGAGGTCGAAGCGAGACGAAAAAGGTATTGCGCTTCCGATGGATTCTAATCTCAGGATAACGGGACTACAATCGGTAACTATAGAAGCGAACAAGACCCATTACTTCGGTGAAGGCGATATAAACCGATATGGGGGCTACGGGGGCTATGGTGGAGGCTATGGCGGTTACTCATCGGGGCTTGATTTAGGGCTCACCTCGTCCTACGGTTACGAGGATTTTGGTTATGGTAGCGGATTTGGTGGCGGCGGATACGGCAGTGGATTTGGTGGCGGGGGATACAGCAGCTACGGCGGCGGATACGGCAGTGGATTTGGTGGCGGGTATGGTGGATACGGTAGGGGCGGTATCCCTCGGGCAACGGGTTTTAATCTGAGACAGACTCAGCAATTTGGTCTCCACGGTCGCGTCGGACAACGCACACATATTGCTGTAGACTACAGTGCTGGAGGCAGCAGTTTTGGTAGTGGTGGATATGGGGGTGGATATGGCGGCGGATACGGCGGGGGATATGGAGGTGGATACGGCCTCGGCGGCGCAAAAGAACAGAAAATTAAAATTTGGTACGAAGGCACACCGGATAGCATTATAAAAACGATCTCTTTCGGGGACATCACGCTCAGTTTACCGAACACCCGTTTTCTGAATATCAACCGGAATTTATTCGGGCTTGAAGGTGTTTTTGAATGGAAAAATACACGTCTTACGGCGTTCGGTTCTCGAAGTAAGGGGATACGTGAGGTCCGCACCTTCCGTGGACAATCAAGACGTGCAGGTGGGGGCTACGGCTATGGTGGTCGCGGGATTCAGATTCAAGATGGCAACTATGTAAAAAACAGGTTCTACCACATCCACAAAGATGCAGACGACCTTCTCCATCAGGCATATCTGCCCATAAAAGCAGGAAGCGAAGAAATCTACATTGATGATGGCGTCGTGGGAAACAACCAAGGTGGCAAACGGACAAGCCGAGGCTACTTCAACCCACAGTTCGCGGGTCAAGACTATAACATAGACTACGAAACCGGCGAAATCGAATTCCTCACACCGATTTCCGCAAATTACACTATCGTTGTGGCGTATGAATATCTGGGTAGTGGCGGTGGTAGTGTCGGTAGTCCTGGCGAGGTCTTCGTTGACGAAAACCAAGATGGCACACTTGATGAAGAAGGGGAAGAAGTAGGCTATGTTGTACTAAAAGAGAAAGGCTTTCGGGGAACGGAGGCAACGCACGTCTATAGCCTTGGCAACCGCAATATTAACCCGCGTGATTTCACACTCATAATTCTTCGACAGGGACAAAGTGAAACCTTCCAGACGAATACAGGTCCCGTTCCTTATGTTGAGATCTTCGGTCTCGACCAAAATGGCGACGGCATTGTTGACGCCCAGTTTATAGACTACGACAGAGGTATACTTCGTTTTCCAACAACAATTGGGATACATCCATTTCAAATTATAGATCCAAGTCATCCATATTATGCCTACCGCGATGCCCTCAATAACAACGCCATTTATCTTGAAGGTGTCCGATCAGATGGCCAAATCTATACGATTGTAGCAGACTATGCGTATCAATCAGAGACGTATAATGTAGGTTTGTTCGTCATACCGAACAGTGAAACCGTTCGTCTCAACGGTCAACTTCTTACACGCGACACCGATTATATGATGATTTATGAGGTCGGAACGATTCGCTTTTTTAGGCAACTCGATGAGTTTGACGAGATCGTTGTGGAATTTGAAAAGACACCTTTCGGTGGTTCGGCACAACAAGCTGTAGCGGGTGTTTGGTTAGAGTACTCGCACAAGCCGAAACCTAAATCAGAAAGAGAACAGAGCCTTGAAGACAGATTTGATCGGTTAGGAGGTCTGCAAACGATGGATCCAGGACTCCTTGGGACCGAGGATGCTTTTGGTGAAGGTCTTTCAGGAAGGGGAATGGGTGGTTTAGGAAGAGGCGGTTTGGGACGCGGTGGCTTTGGGCGTGGTGGTTTTGGGAGCGGTGGCTTTGGGCGTGGCTATGGTGGCGGTTACGGCGGTGGCTATGGTGGTTTCAGTAGTCTTGGTGGTAGGTCCCGCGGTTATTATGGCGGTTACGGCGGTGGGATGAATTATTTCAATCCTGTTTTCCAAAAAGGATTTTCGATATCAACAGGTTATATTTTGAATACCGGACAAAAACCCGCAGAGATACCGGATGTAAATAGTGTCCCGAATCGCTTGCAAGCGTTTAATGTGAACACCAGTTTTGGTAGAGAGTTCAACCTCGCAGGTATCTTCAATCTACTACCGTTTATCAACATGCGAAACTTTCCACTGTCCATCGACTTCAGTGGAGAGGCAGCTTACTCACATAACAACCCCAATAGCATAGGCGTCGCACTTATTGATAGTATGGAGGGAGCAAAGGATGCTACAACCGTACCTACGTTGAAATACAACTGGAAGCCCAGCAGTCTACCTCATATCTCACCAAACCAAATTACCTCCAGAAATCCTTCAGATGCCTATAGTGTTATACCGACCAACGAGAATAGAGCCATCTTTAAAGTTGCACTGAAAGACAAAAACGAATCTGAAGCGGTCGGGAACTACATGCGGAACCGAGATGTTCCTGCATCTTCAATTCAACCGCTCTCCCTTTCTACCGAAGAACGCCTCATCATGGAACTCGGCTATGATTTCACAGATGTAATTGCGGAATGGGGTGGCTTTTCAAACGGCATTTCAGCATCAGGTGCAGACTATTCCGAACGCGGTTTCATCGAGATCTGGTTGCGGGTCCAAGGGAATGACAACGTGACGTTACACTTGAACCTTGGCGTAGTGAATGAAGACACTGATGCAGATAAGCGATTAGACAGTGAAGACCTCCCTGATACGCTGATTGATACAAACGGGGATGGAAGTGTTGATGCCTTGGATTTGGATTTGGAGAATCTCTCTAATGCCGATCGCTACCGTGGGAATGGTACACTTGATACTGGCGAAGACATAGGATGGATTTACGATGGACCCCTTGGAAGCACTTCCGTTGGCATGGACAATCAGATCTTGGATAGCGAAGATCTTAATGGAGACGGTGTGCTCGACAGTGCAGATGCCTATTTTGAGATTTCAATCCCATTGAGCGAAATTCCCAATGAGTGGGTCAAAAGTAAAAATGCAAACGGTTGGACGTTCCTTAGTATTCCGCTCTCTAAATTTACACCAGCAGGTTCGCGTCTACCGAGTCTCGTGTTTGTGCAACATTTTCGGTTCTGGTTAAGCAAAAACGTACCGGGTAGTGTCCAAGGGACCTTGCAGTGGGCATCTATTGAAATCGTTGGAAACAAATGGCAACAGGGAATTATAACCCGCTCAAGCGCCCAACTTCCACCGGAGGTTGCGTCCATAATTAGCGACCCGTCTCTCGCTTCCACGGGTGAAACATTATCAACAAGCACAATTGTAGAGGATACGCTTGAAAAGTTCATCGTTGGTACAAAAGATAACTTCAGCTATGACGATTATCAAAGCGCGTATCTTGATATTGAGGACAATGAACTCTTCAAAAAACTGCACCCTTTTACAGCAACATCGCTCGGCTTTCAAACACAACAACAGCGCGAACAGACGCTGAGTCTTGAGTATTACCTCTTTCCAGGGTCCTATGGTGTCACTTCTAAACAACTGAAAGGCTTAACCCAAAGCGATGGTCAAGACTTCAGCAAACACGACACACTCCGATTATGGCTTTATGGTGATAAAAGCGATACAACCTTTGTTTTGCAACTTGCGCCGACTGTCCGCACTGGCTATCGCAGCTCGTTTTATAGTTCAGATCCATTCGTTGATCAGACAGAAGAAGCAGATATCAATGTCTTTGAAAATCTAACAGATTACTATGAATATACAGTACAAATTGATTTTGACGGTTGGAAGTTGATTGAAATTGATTTGCGAGACCTGCATAAAAACGCCTCCCCAGACCTCGTCGATACGGATCCAACCGCTGAATCTGTTGGAGGGTTTCAAGACGACCCCAATGTTGGCACTGATTCTGCAGAAGGGTTTCGAGAGGATCCCAATGTTGGTGTAGAAGTGCCTACAACTGAACCGCAAACCACAGATGATGCCCCGGACGGACACCCCGATGGCTTTACGATTAGGGGCAGAAACAGCACGCGACTTTCCATTAAAAACATTGGTGGTATCTTATTAGGTATTCGTAACGACACCGCGCGCGAAATTAGCGGTGAAATCTGGGTAAATGAGATTCATCTCGGCGATCCACTCGTCCGTGCCGGATGGGCACGCCGCGGAAACATGTCAGTCTCCTTAGGTAGTATTGTTAAAGTGCGCGGTGGTTACGCGAGCCAAGATAAAGACTTCGAGAGCGGCGCGGGTGAAATTGGTAGACAACGCCTCTCCTCACGTGGATATAGCACCACAAACAACGACTACAATATTGACGCAGATGTGACCCTTTTCCCGTGGCTACCCATCCGATACTCAATCCGACAACAAGACACCGAGACCGAAACCGTGAGAGGCGGTTACAGCAGCTTCCAGAGCGGAAAAAGCGAAATACAGAGCCGAGATGTCTCCGTCCAATTCAATCGAAACCCCTTTCCAAATCTCGGCTTTGCGTATAACTACCAAGACTTCTGGAACGAACGCCAGGGGACACAAATTAGCCACCTCTATACGGGCAGCTTTCGTTACGATCTGGGTTCCAAACTCGGCGTTAACGCCCAATATCGTCACGAAGATGTACTCGCAAAGCCGGAGACCGCAACGGATACATCTTCAACCACCCCCTCCTTCTACAGCTACGGTTACGGCAGAAACCGCGACGAAAAAACAGACAGCGGTACAATAACATTAAATATCAGTCCGACAAACATCTTTAGCCTAAATCCGACTTATGATGTCAGTCGGACACTTGAAAGACGAGAAAATCGGAGCTCAAGAACACTCTTTGGCAGTAATGTAACGACAGAACCAGAGGCTTCCGAACCCGAAGAAGAGACGAGACCCGATTTTTCGCTTGCCGAGCGCAACCATCGCTTGTCCCTCACGCCGCGCCTCAATCGGGATCTGCTCGGAATGCGTCCTACTGTTACAAGCCGAGTGAATTTCCGAGAGAACTGGTTCAGCGAACAAAAAAATGCTTCACTCAATGGAAACGTTAGCCTTGGTGCAAATCTACGCATCGAAAAATGGTTTGGATGGCTCCTTGGAGAGAAAACACCTCAGACCCAAGAAGCTCCAAACGGTTTGGAAAATGGAACAGTACCGCCCCCAGAAAATATACCCACCGCACCCACTCCAGAAAACATACCCGCGGTACCCTCGTTAGGGACAGAAGGCACGGACATGCTTGAACAGTTAAGAGAAGAGGGTATCGATGAGGCACAAATCCAAGAACTGGAAGAGAATCGTGGAGATTGGATTGAACGCGATAAAGGCGAGACACCTCCTACAGGTAGTATTTCCAGTCCGGTATCGCAAGCGGAGGATGGGATTCTGCGTCGAATGCTAAAAACTTTTACTATCAGCACGAACGCTAACTTTACCGCCAGTGAATCCTACCGGCAGCTTGAATCCGGGCAATCACTTATAGATATCTACTCGCTTGCGGAGGATGCCGAGGAGCGAACGAACTCCCGACGAAGCAACCGATATACCGTACGAAACTCGGTAGAGCCGTGGAAATGGGCATCCTTTGGCACAAACTTCAGCACCTCCGATAGCTTCCGAAAGAGTAGGGGGACGATCTATACATCGCATGCTGAATCATACGAAACTGACGTAAAATTGACTGCAAAGGAGAACACCAGTTTTCAGTTGCGTTACAGCTTCACGAAACGAGATAGTACAACACTCGACGCAACCCTCAGTGACAGCACCGCACACACGCCATCACTGAGTTGGATACATTCATGGGGCAAAGAGACTCGGACAGCGTTGGGTATACGTACAACATTTCAAGATCAGCAGCGGAGTGGTATTGAAAGCGAAGCTCTGATTATCACCCCGAATTTGAGCATTGATTACCGCTATCGTACAGAAAACGGGATACGCATTCCGTTTTACGGTAGGCTCCCCCTGAAACACGATCTGGAGTTAACCAATACGCTTTCTTGGGCTATTCGGAGAGAACACTTCGGTGCAAACCGCGAAGAACGCTCGGAACGCTACGAGACCACGTTACGGGTCGGATACAAAATCAGCACACATATCACAGCAAACTTCCATCTCGGTCTCAGCTACAACCACGACAGAGTTGAAGAAGGCAGAGACTTCCTTTCCATTGCAAGTGCCTTGACCGTCCGCGGAGAAATTCAGTGATTTTGTGGATTGTCTGAATCTGGATTTGTGGGATTATCGTTTTACAGTTAGGCAGCCACAAGAGCTGCCCCTACAGGAATTTAAAAACATGATATTAATACCCTCTGGCAAACTTCAGATCGGAAGCGTCAACGCTTTTTATATTGATACGCACCCCGTGACAAATCTTGAATACCGGCAGTTTTTGGTTGAAAACCCACAGTGGCAAAAATTGCATATCAAGGATAGTTTTCACGACGGGGACTACCTAAAGCATTGGGATGGCAATCACTACCCCAAAGGAAAAGCGAATCATCCTGTTGTCTACATCAGTTGGTTTGCAGCGATGGCTTATGCTTTGTGGACAGGGAAACGACTCCCCACAGAAACTGAGTGGGAATACGCTGCCCGCGGGGGGCTTGCCAATCAGGACTATCCATGGGGTGATACGAGCGATAATACCAAAGCGAACTATGATAGAAATGTAGGAGATACCACCCCTGTAGGTAAGTATCCACCTAACGGATACGGCTTGTATGATATAACTGGCAACGTTTGGGAATGGTGTCTTGACCTTTACGACGATGATTTTTTCTTCGCCACGCCTCGCAAGAATCCGCGCGCAGGAACGAATGAGGTGGGTTGGTTGACAGCCAATTTCACAGACATTGAAACGTTACCCATAAGGGCGTTACGAGGTGGCGGTTGGAGTGCCACCCCAAAAGGTATCTGCGTCACCAATCGCTTACTACTTTCACCCACAAACACAATCTACGATTACGGCTTTCGTTGTGCGCAATCAACGTCAGAAGCTACTGCCCAGTAGGAACAAGACGCACCATAGTAGACAGTTTGGTGAAACTGCCACTGCACCGCTGATGACCATAGTGACTTCGAGCAGAGCATGTCTCGACTGAACGGTGTTTAGTGTGCGATGCCTTGAAAGATTCTGTTCATTTCCTTGAAAATGGGGTTGTGTATGTGTTATTCTATCAGTCTATTTTAAAGTTATATGAGAAGTGCAAAACTCACGTAAAAGTGAGATCCATTTCTCTGGGAGATTGAACAGTATGAAAATTATGTTGGTATTAGCAGGACTGGCATTGATGATAGCCTGTTTTGTTATCAGCACGAGCGACATAGCACACGCGGAGGAAGTCTTGGGAACAGGAACCGAATCACTGTTAGGAGGAGATCTAACCGACCCAGAAGATGATGGTGAACCTGAATCAGATGACGGTTACAACGCCATTTTCTCAGCCAACGATGAACCCGGATTCGGGGGCGGGGAATTTGCGTTTAACGTCTTCGATAACCGCCTTGGCCCCAGCAATGACAAATGGTGCTGCGGACGTGGGGGCGGCATTCCGAAAGAAGGTCTACACGTGACAGCTGAGTTTGAGGAGCAGTACGCATTGACACACTTCACCGTATCTTCAGCGAACGATGTTCCTCCGAGGGACCCTACAGTCTGGGAGGTTCAGGGGTCGAACGACGGAAAGGATTTTACAACCATCTATTCTCACGACGGAAAGAGCTTTTGGGATCAGCGACTGCAAGTTGTCCTTTTTGAGGCAGGGGAAGATTACGAGGTTCAAAAAACCGGGTATCGGTTTTTTCGGCATGTTACTTTCGACACCGCATCGAACCCGGCTGGGGCGTACTTTCAAATTGGCGAAATTGAGTTCTTCGGCGATGATAGTTTTCCCGTAGACCCTAAAGCCAAGCTCACAACCACATGGGGACGCATCAAAAACGTCCGATAAGCGCAAATATCAGACATTTTCTAAATCGGCTTAAATCCAGTAATAACTTGGTTTGAGCCGTTTTTCATATCCGCTTGAAACCCTATGGACTATACTGCGGAGAACCTTTATATAAATCCAGTTATTTTTCATTCTATACTTTCAACTAAATCCATTTCAACCAGAGTTCATTGAATCACTCAAGCCCGAAACTACTTAGTGCGAAGTATAATCTATGGGACACGTACCTGAACTTATTACACAACTGAAAGAAAGGATTTTATATCGCTATGCCAAAGCAAGAAATACCACCAAGACGTTTTACTATGACTCTTGAACATGAGAGAATGCTTGCTAATTTTATGCATGGCACAATTCCCATGCTTAAGGAAACACTTACAGACTCCGCTATTAAGGTGAATGAAAAAATTAATCCTGAAACAGGGATAAGTGAACATAGAGATTATATAATAGACTGTGAGAAATGGATTGATTTGATGGGACCGCAGTGGATAATTTCTACAACCCTACCTTATGTTATAGAGATACTTCTAAAATATCACTTAATACTGCAGACAGCCGGTGAGACAATAGATACTGGCTATTATGAATTGGAACATAGGGAGGACGGGCATAATCTATACCTCTTGTATCAGAAAACTACACCAGACTTTAAAGAAGAATTGCAAGTATCCTATAGTCAGCATATATCAAAAGCAAAAGATCCGGGTGATACTGATATAGAAACCTTACTACGTAAATATAGCAAACTGTATAATCGTTTTCGCTACGACTTCTTTTCCAAAGTAAATTCCAAGAATAAAATAGTGTCTCAAGGAGATTTTGATTACAATATGCCCAGCTTAATATCTCTTGTTAGATCTCTCTATGATTTATCAAATTTAGAAAATTTATGTGGTATTACTGGAAGTCTAATAGAAGAAGTTGATTACAAAAAGTTACAAATGCCACTACATTAACGAGATTAATGAGGGTAAATTTTGGGAAGTGTGATATGAAAAAAAAACACAGGAAACTGCTATCGTACCCTCCGTCGAGAAATCCGTAGAACTAATACCAGAGCTGATTAGTCGTTTGCATAGAGGACTTTCCCCTCGCGTTGCGCATAACGTAGTACCGATCCAATCCGCGTACGGTGACGTTCGAGTTCTTCAGGTGTTGAGACAAGTATATCCTTTGCCGCAGGTAAGTCGGACAGGGCACGCATAATATCAATAGCAGTTTTCCGTTTATCCTTAAGTTCTGCAAAAACAACGAGCAAATCTATGTCGCTACGCGGGTCTGCGTCTCCACGTGCCTGTGAACCGAAGAGGATAATCTGAAGTGGGTCAAAGTCACGCACAATGCGCTCTGTCATAATTGAGATGAATTCGCTATTCATTGCCCGCTCCCTTTATCCACGTTTTTTGAAAACTCAAAACGTCCTTCCTGTTATCATAGCAGAATTCAAAGCAAAAATCAAAAACATAATAGCACTCACATGCTAAAACATGTGGATTTGACAGGGAAATTTTTAAGGTTCTTTGCGTCAATTGAATGCCTCCGGCACCATAGAGAAAAAAATTGAACAGAAAAGCGATTTATGATATATTGATTTAGTCTTCAGTGAGGGTTCTGATGTACATCGGAATCCTCTTTAACTGAAAACTGAAAATCGAAAACGACGAAAAGGAAAAATATGACAGGAAACAATACAGACATACCGCGTCCAGAATATCCGCGTCCTGACTTCCAACGTGGCACATCAGAAGGTATCGACTGGATCTGCCTCAACGGCGCGTGGGAATTCGCTTTTGACCCAGACGACATCGGCGAGCAAAATGAGTGGTTTGCCCCTGAACCAGCTGCCAACGCCGAATGGACGCAAATACAGGTCCCCTACCCTTGGGAAAGTCTTGCAGCATGGGGAGAAGAAGAACAAGCAGATAACGAGAACTATCTGAGCAAAAATGCCTATCTGACCCCTGAAGAGGTCACCTGCGGTGGACTTGAACGCAACGGTAATTATCGTGAAGCACCTCGACACACTGTCGGATGGTATCGCAAAACGGTATCTGTTCCAGAAACATGGCGCAAGAAACGGACGATTCTGGCATTCGGGGCAGTAGACTGGCACGCAAAAGTGTGGGTAAATGGCGTATGCATCGACGAACACGGAAACGGCTACCTCCCGTTTGAACTTGACATCACAGACGCACTTACACCCGGAGAACCCGCAGTCATCGTTGTTCGTGCTTATGATGCCCAAGATCACAGCGAACAACTCGCGGGAAAACAGATCGGTTGGTATGTACGGACGAGCGGCATTTGGCAAACCGTCTACCTTGAGCCCAGAAACGCAACACACATTAAGGCGTGCCACATCACACCCGATATCGATAACAGCACCGCAACCCTTGACATCGCAATTGACGGAGAAGTAAAAGCGGGGACTACGCTCAACTGGCAGTGTGTTTCTCCTGTGGAAGCAGCGGGATCCAGTTTGAGTGGTAGCATTACAGTAGAGACCGATGCTCAGGATGCAGGGGAATCAGGACTTACAAACCCCTCCTACAAAATTCGTATCGACATTCCGCGTGAACACCTCCATCTTTGGGACGTTGATACGCCGTATCTTTATAACGTCACACTGACACTAACGTCCGGCGAATCTGTTATTGACAGAGTTTTTACCTATTTCGGGATGCGAAAAGTCTCCATTGCCAAAGCCCCGGGTGCGGATTATCAGTATATCTATCTTAATAACCGCCCTATTTACCTACTCGGTGCTCTCAATCAGTCTTTCAACCCGGAAGGCGTATACACTTTCCTCACAGACGAAGCGATCCGGCGGGATATTGAACGCGCGAAAGAATTCGGGTTCAACTTTCTACGTCTGCACATCAAAGTGGATGAACCGCGTCTCTACTACTGGGCTGATAAGTTGGGTATGCTCTTTATGTGCGATATTCCTAACTTCGGCGATTATACAGAAAAAGCACAGGCGAGATTTGAGGAGACCCTTCGTGGTACAGTAGCGCGCGACTATAACCACCCTTCGATTATCTCATGGTGTAATTTCAACGAAACTTGGGGACTCGGTGGCAGAGAGTATAAGGACATGCATGATCGGCAGGAATGGGTGCGTGAAATGTATCATCTTGCGAAATCGTTAGACAGCACACGCCTGATAGAGGATAACTCGCCATGTCTTTACGACCATGTGGAAACGGAGATCAATTCGTGGCATTTCTATATTAATGACTATGAAGACGCGAAGAAACATATTGCGAACGTCGTAGAAGAGACATATCCGGGTTCAGCGTTTAACTACGTCGGCGGTAATGTACAGTCCGACGTACCACTGATTAATAGCGAATACGGCGGTATCTCAGCAGGCGCAGGGGATAAGGACATCTCTTGGTGTTTCAAATATCTTACCAATGAACTTCGCCTTCACCCGAAAATCTGTGGTTACATCTACACAGAGTTGCAGGACATTGAATGGGAACACAACGGCTTCATGAATTACGACCGGTCGATAAAGGAGTTCGGATATGACTATCTGGACATCAACACGCTTGACTTTATTGCCATTGACTATCCTCCCGGTACGACGGTTGCCCCAGGTGAACGGATAAAAGCCGATATTTACGCCAGTCACTATTCACACAAAACAATTACAGGAACAACTCTCCACTGGCAGCTGGATACGATGTCAGCAACTGGACACATTACACGTGGATGTGTCTCAGGAAGCACTGAGATTCCATTTCCACAGTATCAGGTGGAACAGGTGCATGCACTCGAACTTGTCATACCTGATATACATCCCGCAGTCGGTACACTGCACATCTGGGTCACAGACGCCACAGGTACCGTTGTTGCGCGTAACTTTATCAACTTCGAGCACTTCGTAGAAGATGCTTTATCAGTTGAATCGAGCGATTCAGCGTCGGTTACGCTTAACTACGCCGCCGGTAATATCTCCGAATTCTCTTGGACTGAACCGACAACGAACGAGCAGCTTTTCTCCGCAGTCGGGAGTGGTTATGTTGAATATGAAGTCCCGCTGCCAGAAGGACTTAGCACTGAAAATGTTGCAGAGATGGAACTCATTTTTGAGGCATCCAGTTCATACGGTGGTGCCCGTCAAACGGAACCAGAGAAATACCCATCCGATGTGACAATCTCCGTCAACAGTGTTGAAATTGACACAATTCGCATTCCAGATTGTCCCGCGGATATACGCGGTGTGCTCTCTTATATCCACGATCAACCCGGCACTTATGGCTATCTTTACAATGTCAAGGTTGACCCATCCGTCGTTTTGAATGGTGAGACAGACACATTAAGAGTCCGTTATGAAGTGAAAGCGGATGCCGACGCGAAAGGCGGATTCGCGCTCTATGGTGCGCGCATGGGCAGATACCCAGCCGGACCGCATCTGCTGATTAACAAAAAATAGTCATCAGTTATCAGCAATTGAAGACCATCATCACAGAACAAGTTTAAACGATGGTAGTTCCTAATTGCCAACCGCTAACTGCTAACCGCTAACCGCTATATAAATAAAGGAAAAATTTATGGCAAGTCCCGAATTTGTATTCACACGTTATTCCAACTTAGAGATTTCCTGGCCCTACGTACACGAACAGATGGTGAATCGGTTAGAAGAACTCGGCGTAACGCTCGTTCTTAACACCGACAGCCGGGATCCTATTCACGAACAGGTTGATTTAAGCGAAACTGTTGGATTATCCCACTTCGGCGGAAACCTGACTGAAGCATGTATCGAAGCCGCTCCAAACCTCAAAGTGCTCGGGGCGATGACAGATAATTCTGGGCACGGTATCCCGTATGAGGCACTTCAGGCGCGCAATATCCCTGTGATTGAATCAACACGCGCTTGGTCGCAATCAGTGGCGGAGTGCGCCTTTGGTCTCGCTCTGTCTTCGTTGCGCCGGACAGCACAGTGGCACAAAAAGATGGCAAACCGTGAAGTGTTGTGGGATTGGGAGAATCCGATATGGGGAAGCGAAAAACTCCCGGTTGCACACCAATTCTGTGACGATCCCGACTTCGTCAACGGCGACCTTGGCACTAAAAATATCGGCGTCATCGGTCTTGGACAGATTGGCGGAAAAATAGCGAAATGGTGTAGAGTTTTCGGAGCAACGGTGACGGGTTTTGATCCGTATGTCCCAAACGAACTTCTTCAAGAGTGGGATGTGCAACGCACTGACATGGATACGCTCGCTGATACTTCTGACATCGTGTTCGTGGCAGTCCCACCGACACCTTCAGCACGGCATCTATTGAATCGAGAACGCATCTATCATCTGCGAAAGGGAAGTTTGGTTGTCGTGATTACGCGTGCCCACGCTGTCGATATGGAAGCGTTGCGGGAACGGATTGTGAAGGACGAAATCGCCGGAGCCTTCGACGTTTACGATATTGAACCCGTCCCTGTCGATGATGAATTGCGCGATCGGGATAACGTCGTCCATACACCCCACATTGCGGGTAGAACGATAGATTCCAATCTACGCGTGGCGGATATGACTATAGACGATTTTGTGCGGGTGTTGAAGGGCGAAGCACCTCTCGGCGCGTTAAGTCCGAAGGCAGTTGAAGTCAGAACCTCACCAAACCCGACTCAATAACAGTAGACAGTTGTCAGTTATCGGTTATCAGTTAATAGAGGCTTTTGCTTAACCAAAGCAACTCTTACCTGATAACTAACGACTGACAACTAACCACCGTAAAAAAAATGTCACCCAAAACACGCTATAAAGACTTCATTCGTCCAGACATCGCAGAGATGGCACCTTACACACCCATCGTGCCGTTTGATGTGCTGAGCCAACGCCTCAACAAACCTCCTGAGGACATCATTAAACTTGATGCGAATGAGAACCCCTACGGACCTTCACCGCTTGTACACCAAGCATTGGCAAACGAAACCTACTATCACATATACCCAGACCCCGACAGCACAGCACTTCGTCAAGCCCTGAGCCAATACACAGAAATTGATGCGACCCATATCGTCGCTGGACATGGTGCTGACGAACTGATCGATCTTGTAATCCGCCTATTCATCTCCCCTGGCGACGCAGCCATTAATTGCCCGCCAACATTCGGTATGTATCGTTTCGATATAGAACTTAACGGCGGAAAAATAATTGACATCGAGCGGAAAGCGGATTTTTCGTTAGACACCGAATCAATAGTTGAACACGTTAACAACGACAGAAACGTTAAAATTATTTTCCTTACAAGCCCAAACAATCCCGATGGTGGAACGCTTGATGATGCGTGCCTTCGGCTGCTGCTGCAGTTGCCATTAATCGTTGTGTTGGATGAAGCCTATATTGAATTCGCTGGAAAGAGTCGCGGTGATTGGGTTTTAGAACATGAAAATCTGATTGTGCTTCGGACCTTCAGCAAATGGGCAGGATTGGCAGGATTGCGGGTCGGATACGGTATTTTCCCCCACTGGGTGCTCTCACATCTGTTGAAAATCAAGCAGCCCTATAATGTAAATGTTGCAGGGGCAACAGCTGCGTTGGCTTCGTTGTCAGATGTGGATCAATTACGGGAAAATGTGGAAAAAATTGTTCAGGAGCGCGGCAGGCTTTATCAGGCTTTGCGGAAGTTCGACTTTTTGGAACCGTATCCGAGTCAAGCGAATTTCATTTTAGCACGGGTTATTGGAAAAGATGCAGCGGAATTGAAAGCAGCGTTAGCCGAACAGGGGATTCTCATCCGATATTTTAACACCGAACACCTACACGACCACGTCCGAATTAGTGTTGGCACACCCTCTCAAACATCAGCATTACTGAAAGTACTATCAACACTATAGAACGTAAAAAAACTCGCCTCTACAAGGTATCATACGGTTCCAAGACTTCTTCAATAGAAGGGGTGTTTGGGAACCAACCAACAATTTTCTGCAATACCTGATCCAATAGGACATCCGGACAAGAGGCACCTGCAGTCAGCACAACGTCGATAGGCGTTCTTGATTTTGGAATCTCGGTTGTCTGAAAAAGCCAATTTTCCGTAACCCGCACCGTTTTTGTTTCTAATTCAAGGTGGCGAATCTGTTTAGGACTGAGGAGTTCATCTGCATTTCGGACGAAATAGGTGGGCAGCTGCCGTTGACAGAGTTCTACGAGATGGCTTGTATTAGAAGAGTTGTATCCACCAACGACAACTGCAAGGTCACCGCCATCGGCAATGAGTGCAAGTGTGGCATCTTGATTTTCTTTTGTTGCATAACAGAGGGTGTCTCTTGTATCAGCGAAATGCGCCGACATCTCGGCATCCCCGTACGTTTTTCTCATAGTTTCCCGTAGCAAGTCTGCAATCGCTTCCGTTTCAGTAGCAAGCATAGTCGTTTGATTGACAACGCCAATGCGTTTGAGATGAATGGTGGGATCAAAGCCGTGGGAAAAACGATCTGCGAATTTTTTAAAGAAGAACGCGGTATCTTCCTCGCCAGACATAACCTTTGCTAAAGCCTGTGCCTCTTCCAGGTCCCGAACAACGACAACCGGCGCACTTGCTTGGGCATGCGAAAACGTTGCTCGTGTCTCCTCATGATACTGCTTTCCATGAATAACGACGGTATAATCTTGTTTGCCAATTTCTTCACTCCGCCGCCAAACCTTTTCAACAAATGGACACGTAGTATTATAGGCAGTGAGGGTAACGCTGCGTTCTTTAAGAGCCTGTTCCACTTCAAGCGTAGTGCCGAAGGCAGGCACAATAACGACATCATCAGGCATCAGAATATCGAAAGATAGCAAGGGCGCGCCAGCGGTATCCATTAGGAATTGTACCCCGCGCTCCCTTAAGTCTTCGTTTACATGCGGATTGTGGATAATTTCGGATAGTAGGAAGATACGTTTGTTTGGGTTTTCCGCCAACGCTTGATAGGCAATCTCAATAGCGTTCTCGACCCCGTAGCAGAAACCGAAGTGGCGCGCTATTTTAAAACGGACAGACCCAAAGTCCAATAATGTAGGTGACAGATCTCGCTTTCGGACATCGGTTTCTCGGCGAGCGCGTTTAACCACAGAAATAATTGGGCTATGGTAAAAATGAGGCAGTTTAAAAGTTCGGGGCATTCGCGTTTTTCCTCTCCCAGTGCAAGATGTAGGTAAATTTTCCGATGAACTAAAAGTTCTCTTGAGATTAGGATCTGCGGACTGCCACTATTAGCCTACTTACATCACTTTGGATGTGATCTTGCAAGCCGTTCTTCTGGTGCCTCAGTGCTACCCATTGGCTAACTTAGGCACTCAAGACTTTTCGTCCCTTGGCGCGTCGGCGGGAGATAGTTTGTCTTCCATATCGCGTAGACATTCGTTTACGGAAACCGAACTTATTTTTCCGTTTGCGACGATGTGGTTGATATGTGCGTTTCATGATTGTCTCCTTTTCTCGGTCCTGATGCCAAGCGAATAAGGGGCATTGTGTTTTGTCTTTTATCTTATACCTTTGAGTTCGCTATCAGTTCGCCCAGAAAGCATCATATTTTAGTTTTAAAATGATACGCTATTTTTGAGCGTTTGTCAAATTTTTCCCCACTTTTTGCATCGTAAACCCTCAGAAAATGGCTTGACAAAATTTCGATCTCGGTACAGAATGTTACATCATTGACACTTGCGATGCAGATCTGAAAAATCGAAAAATGTTAATAAAAAACTTTGACATTTTCGCAAGAATGTGATACGATAATTTTTATTATTAATTCTTAAGAGCAAGTTTCGATGGACCTTAAAATTGTATCGCCCGATACAGAAAGCGTCCAAAAGAAAATGTATCCCGCAGTATACTTGACTCCAAGTAGATAGCGAGTGCGCGACTTGCGAATATTTACGGAAGGCACACATAGACTTCAGGTTAGGACTTACGTTCATGCGGCAAACCCCGAATGAAATCTGGTTAGAAATACTGGAAAAACTCAGTGATGTAGCGCGACAAGACGTCTACCTTCATCAAGCAGTTCCACTCTCAATTACAGCGGAAGCCTTGAACATCGCTGTCCCCTCTGCGTATACGCGCGCGAGAATCGAAGAACGGTTTCGCGCTGATATCCAACGGGTGTTAGCCACATTAATTGGTACCCAGTGTGCCCTTATCCTCACTGTAGACGAATCGACTTCTCACAAGAATGAAGATCCCAGCAATCCACAACCCCAAGAACCAATCAACCCAACCAATATCTCAGTTAACAATTCTCTTGATCCGTCGCGACAAGTTCAAACAGGATTAAATCCGAATTACCGATTTGATAGGTTCATCGTAGGTACCAGCAATCGCGTATGTCACGCGACTGCGTTAACCGTCTCGGAAAACCCCGGACGCGACTTAAATCCACTCTTTATCTACGGTGAAGTGGGATTAGGCAAAACGCACTTGTTGCACGCTATCGGTAATCGGCTTTCAGCAAACCAGCCTGAAAAGAAAGTACTGTATGTCACTTCAGAAACTTTTATCAATGAATATGTAGATTCTATTGTCAATCGCACATTGGCACAGGACTTTCGTACGAAATATCGAACCACTGATATGCTCCTCATTGACGACATACAGTTCTTGCAACGTAAAGAGGGAACGCAGGAAGAATTCTTCAATACCTTTAACGATCTCCACATGAACTCAAACCAGATTGTCATGACCAGCGACCGACCACCTGGTAATTTGGAAAACTTGGAGGAACGTCTCCGTTCGCGCTTTGAGTGGGGTATGGTCGCTGAAATCGACCGACCACAATACGAGATGCGTATTGCTATCCTCCAACAAAAATGTCACGACCAAGGGATGGTACTTTCTAATGATGTACTGAGTTATATCGCCGAGGTGGTCACGACGAATATCCGAGAACTGGAAGGTACACTTGTTCGTCTTATAGCACAGGCTTCAATACTTAAGGAGAGTCTGAGCGTAGACTTTGCACAACAGATCCTTGGCGATGTCAATTCTGCCTCACCACTGCGTCATCGGAAATCTGCTACCGCAAGGGGGATACAGACTGTTGTTGCTGACTTCTTTAGTATTGAAACAGCCGACCTTGTGTCTCAGAAACGAACCAAGGAATTGGTACAGCCACGCCAAGTTGCTATGTATCTGTGCAGGGAACTGACCCAAATGTCATACTCACATATCGCACAAGCCTTTAATAGAGAAAACCACACGACTGTCATCCACGCATGTAAGCAGATAGAAAAAATGATGGACGAAAGTGATGATGAACGAGAAGCAATCGTTATGCTACTCGATCAATTCCGTTAACCAATTTTAACGTTCTGCACCACCCAATTTCTGTCCTTCTACGCTATGTCGTACCTTTTTTACAAGACCTACGTTCTTTATTTTAACTCTGTGTTATCCACTAACCCTGTTGATAACCTGTGCATAACTGTGTAAAACATTGTTGATAACTTGTTGATAACTTGTTGATAACTCACATATTTTCTCTTTCTGTTGATAACCTGTTGATAAGTCGGAAAGTTATCAACAACTTGTCAACAGGGAGTTGTCAGTGGTGACAAGGGTTTAAGGGAGTTATCCACTTATCAACAGCCCCTACTACTACTAATTTAAGACATATAATATATAAATCGTACTTAGTATAATTAATAGGGGTTGTGCATAACTCAAAAAATCTTTAAGCAGGCAGGGAAATATTTTATTTTTAAGTTTACAAATAAGCAATAGAAAACAATGTCACACATCTAAAACAAATGTTGTTAAACCAGATTACTTTACGCAATTTCCGTAATTATATTGATTGCGAAGTAAGTTTCGCCAAGCCGGTCAATTTAATTATCGGCGGGAACGCCCAAGGAAAAACCAGCCTACTTGAGGCAATTTACTTCCTTTGCACCGCCGAATCTCATCGTGCCATGCGAGACGCCGAACTTATTCGACATAACGAACCTGGTTTCTATCTGAAAGGTGTGCTAACAAACAGTAGCGATGATGTGGTAGCTCTTGAGGCGTCAAAGCGTGCACGAGGACAATTCAGGTTGAAAAAGAACGGTGTTCTTCATACGAAACGTTCTGAGTGGATTGGACAGTTTAACGCCGTATTTTTCGCTCCAGAATCCCTAATATTAGTAAAAGGAGCACCAGCCGAACGACGAAGGTTCTTAGATCTCTTGATTGCCCAGATTGACAGCATTTACCTGCAGCATTTGCAGAAATATCAGTCGGTTCTCAAGCAGCGGAACGAACTGCTAAAACAAATTCGTACAACCTTCGTGGATGCTGGGCAGTTAGATGCTTGGGATAAACTTTTGCTCGTACACGGCACGGCTATTACCATAAAGCGTTTAGAGGTCTTTCATCAGCTGAAAGGCTATGCCACGAAGAACCACCAAAAACTTACCGGTGGTCAGGAAAGCTTAGCATTGACGTATCGTTCCGCATCTATGCGGGACGATATGTCAATGAATAGTGTAAGGGAGGAGGATTCGGAACACACAACCACAAACGCAAATTCACTGGCTGAATCTGGTGCCGAATCGGTTAGGGTCCCAAGCGAAAACGAAATTACTCAGCAATTCAGTGAGACGTTAAACGCGTCACGATCAGCGGATCTGCAGAGAGGGACAACGTTAGTTGGACCGCATCGTGACGATTTCCTTATCGAATTGGAGAACCAATCGTATGCTGTTCTAAGCGAGAACGAACCACAAATCTCGGATAGTAATGAACTGACGCAACTTTCGGAATCGAAAGTTGAGTTGGTTCATGACGAACATCAATCCTCAACGGAAGAAATTGGAATAAGCCGAGAGGTCGCGCGCGCTTACGGATCGCAGGGTCAGCAGCGGACGATTGCATTGGCACTTAAATTGGCAGAATTAGAGTTGATTCGCGCCACAACAGGAAGAAATCCGATAGTACTTTTGGATGACGTCACCTCGGAATTGGATTACAAACGTATAGGCTACTTGCTTGGTGTCCTCCAAAATCTGAGCGCACAGACCTTCATTACAGCGACGAACGCTGAACCTCTCGTACGCCATCTCCATGAACCGAACGTTCTAACTGTTAAGGACGCCCGGATAAGCCCCACTATTCCCGATGGGTCAGATTTACAAACTCTGTAAACTTTATCGAATAGCAAGTACCAAAAAATGCAGAAAACACAGAACTTACGCAATCTCCTCACAGAAATTATCCGGAACAACAATCTTGAACCTAAGATACTTGAGCAGAAGGTCTTTGACCTCTGGCGAAAACACTTCGGTGCGCCGCTCGGCAACAAAACAATCCCTGTATCGCTTTCAAACGGTGTCTTGAAAATCTACACTGAATATTCCGCTTATAGAACAGAGTTATTATTCCTCAAAGAGAGAATTATAGCCAACTTGAATGCAGAATTGGAACAGCCTGTTCTCACAGATCTTCGGATAGAAACCCGTCCGGTCCGCATTGCAACACCTCGCAACACAGAAACAGAACAATCCCACTCCCACCACGAATTCGCAAAGCAATCTGGCACTGAGACTACCCATCGTACGACCCCTGAAGAATTAGAACGAATTGAGCAGACACTCGCCGGTGTAACAGATGAAAAATTAAAAAATTCCCTTCGCCGACTATTCACCACACAAAGTGAAGATAAGCCTTGACAAAAGCAAAAAAATAAGGTATTCTATTTGTTAAGGTACTTAAACAGTGTCCAGTAAATTAAAGGATATTCCATTCCATCATTGAAACAATTTTGCCTATTATTACGTTATATTTAATATATATTATTTAAAAAATTATTCTAACTTGCACGATGCGTCAATCCAACCCAAACCGACGGATAATTTCGCTCGGTCAACCATAGCGAGGTACCCAACCGAATATGGCGAAAAAAGAACGAACATACACAGCGAGTGACATACAAATTCTTGAAGGTCTCGAAGCTGTCAGAAAACGTCCAAGTATGTACATCGGCAGCACAGGTCCGGCGGGACTGCACCACCTTGTCACAGAGTTAGTAGATAACTCCATAGACGAACTCGGTGCCGGCTATGGTACGCAAATTGAAGTTACACTTCACAGTGATGGCAGTGTCACCGTTTCTGACGATGGTCGTGGTATCCCTGTCGGTAAGCATAAAACAACGGGGCTTTCCGCTCTTGAAGTCGTTATGACGACGCTACACGCTGGCGGTAAGTTCGACGGTCGTGAACAGGTGGGCTATCAAACCGCTGGTGGTTTACACGGCGTTGGGGCTTCTTGTGTCAATGCGCTCTCTGAATGGCTTCACGTCCAAGTCCAGCAAAATGGTGGAACCTACGAACAACGTTACGCCCGCGGGATTCCGAAGACCCGCGTAAAGAAAATTGGTACCAGCAAAAAAACCGGCACTCGAACAACATTCATGCCGGATTCGGAAATATTCGACACCCTCGATTTCTCACACGATATCCTTCGTGACAGACTCAGAGAACTCGCCTTCCTCAACAAAGGGGTTAGGATCCAATTTCAGGATGAGCGGGATCCAGAGAATTCAGAACCGATTTCTTTCCAGTACGACGGTGGTATCGCTTCCTTTGTCACCTACCAAAACCAAAACAAAGAGGTGCTGCACCCGAAGCCTATTTACGTAGAAGGGGTTCAAGAGGACACCAAGGTAGAAATCGCTTTTCAGTTCAATACCACATACACAGAAAACATCAGTTCCTACGCTAACAACATTCGGACCTCGGAAGGCGGTTTCCACGAAAGTGGTTTTAAGAGTGCTATCACCCGTGCCTTTAAAACTTACGCCGCTGACAACGACCTCCTTCGGAACACTAAGATAAATCTCACGGGTGAAGACATCCGTGAAGGGATGACTGCAATCATCAGTGTTAAGGTTCCTGAACCACAATTTGAAGGGCAAACGAAGGGCAAACTTGGCAACACAGAAGTTGAGGGTATTGTACAGAGTTTTGTTAGAACCCAACTTAAAACTATTTTAGAAGAAAGCCCATCCGTTACTAAAAACATCATCCAAAAAGCCATCCAAGCTGCGCAAGCGCGTGAAGCCGCTCGTAGCGCACGCGAAGTTATCCGTCGCAAAAGTGTTCTGGACTCTGCATCGATGCCCGGCAAACTCGCTGATTGTACGGAAAGTGACCCCACCCGAACTGAACTCTTTCTCGTGGAGGGAGACTCTGCCGGTGGCACCGCTAAACAGGGCAGAGATCGGCAAAATCAAGCTGTCCTGCCTCTTAAAGGTAAAGGCATCAACGTTGACAAAGCGAGACTTGATAAGATACTTAAGAACGCCCAAGTCATTGACATCGTCACCGCGCTCGGAACCGGCATCGGCACCGAAGAGTTTACGCTTGAGAAACTCCGCTACGCCAAAGTTATCATCATGGCAGACGCTGACGTTGATGGTGCGCACATTCGGACGCTGCTCTTAACATTTTTCTTTCGCCAAATGCCTGAAATTATCGCCTCTGGACATCTGTACATCGCTCAACCGCCGCTCTATCAAGTAAAGAAGGGCAGAAATGCCCAATATTTGCAGGATGATGAAGCGATGGAAGATTATCTTCTCGGTCTGGTCTTAGATACCGTCCAAATCACAAACGCTCGACGGGGTGTTCCGTATACAGCATCGGAGTGTCGTGATATCGCGAATGCTATCCGCAACGTTCAAAGCGTTATTGAACAGCTTAATCAAAGCGGTGTAGACCGTGAAGAACTATCAATGTATCTCAGAACGGATGAATCTGCAGAGGCAGAAGGCCTTGCAGATAATGTAGATGAATTATTAGAGGCACTCGCGACTTCTCCGATGCGTAACGGCATCATAGTCGACAGCACGCAGGTTTCCGACACAACACAATCGACCGATACACCATCCGCAACCGACACACAAACCACCTTTTTTGAAACGGAGACACAAAGCCCAGAAAATGCTAACGCGACGAGCGAACAGTCTGAAACACATAGTGATAAACCAATTATCGCCCGTCGGACGTTGTACCACGAATTACAGCGCGAGTTAAAAAAGCTCGCTGAGTTTCACGTCAAAGACACGGATTTCCTGTCCTCGAAAGGAACGGACACCAGTGATAAACTGTTTAGCATCCAGTCTGAGAATGGAGATATATACCATGCTGGAGACGTTTTCTCGCTGGTGCGGTATCTTTTTGAGATGGAGCATCGCGGATTGACCATTACGCGTTACAAAGGGTTAGCAGAAATGGACGCTGAACAATTGCGTGAAACCACTATGCGCCCAGATGAACGTATACTTCTAAGAGTTACGCTTGAGGATGCCGTTGAAGCAGATCGCGTCTTCACACTTCTGATGGGTGATACCGTCGAACCGAGGCGTGAATTTATAGAACGCTATGGTACTCACGTGACGTTGGATCTCTACGGTGCTTAGGGATGTGACTAAAATTGTAGACGTTGCGGCTGTTAAGTCTTCGATTAAACCAATTCACCTCTAAAATAGTCAAATCTTTTATTTCTATTACGTTTATTGCGGTTTCTTTTAATCAGCAAGGTACTTGCGAATACCCATTCTTTTATAATTTCTTTGAAAGGGGTAGCTAACTGTAATCAATACGAAAAATAATATGGAAAACATCCAAGAAGAAAACATCCAAGAACGCAACATAGAGAACGAATTAACGACATCGTACCTAACCTATGCGATGAGTGTTAATACCAACCGTGCGATACCTGACGTTCGCGATGGTCTCAAACCGAGCACGCGTCGGATTATCTACGCCATGGGCGAGATAAATCTCACCTCAAATCGACCTTATGACAAATGCGCTGCTGTCGTTGGCGAGGTGATGAAAAACTTTCACCCACATGGTGATGGTCCAATCTATGGTACGCTCGTAGGTTTAGCACAGCCATTCAACATGCGTTACCCGCTCATAGACGGACAGGGAAACTTCGGTAGTATTGACGACGACCCGCCCGGAGCGATGCGTTACACGGAGTGTCGCCTTGCTACTATTGCTGGGGAGATGCTCACTGATATTGACAAGCAGGTCGTTGACTTTCAGCCCAATTACAAGGACTCCCTTGAAGAACCAACAGTCCTACCTGGGCTTCTACCCAACTTGCTTGTGAACGGCACGACAGGTATTGGCGTGGGTTATTTAACGCGCATACCACCGCATAACCTCAGCGAAGTCGTTGATGCCCTTCTCTGTAAGCTCACAGATCGAGATGCTAGTGTTGAAACCCTTATGGAACATATCACGGGGCCTGATTTTCCCACTTTCGGGATTATCGTTGGTACCAGTGGGATTGAGCAAATGTACACCACTGGTAGAGGCAGCATCACTATCCGCGCTAAAGCGTTCATCGAAAGGATTTCTTCTGCAACCGGCGGCGCAGAGCGTGAACAGATCGTCATAACTGAAATCCCATATCAGGTAAAGAAAAACCAACTGCTTGAGCGGATGTACCAGTTAGTCGTCAACAAAACGATTACAGGAATCGCTGATATTCGGGACGAGTCTGATAAAGAAATTCGCGTCGTTATACCCCTCAAACGCGGGGAAATAGCGCAGGTTATCCTCAATCAACTGTACAAACACACGCAGATGCAAACGAATTTCAGTGCAAGTCTGCTCTGCCTTGTTGAGGGACTTCCGAAGGTTTTGAACCTTGAGGAAATACTTAACCATTACCTCGCGCATCGTCGGGATGTGGTTCGCCGCCGCACACAATTTGACCTTGCACGCGCTGAACGCAGGAGTCATATCCTCGAAGGATATCTGCTGGCTTTACAAAATCTTGAGGCAATCATAGAACTCGTCCAGACCGCCGAATCACCTCAAGCAGCGGAAGTGGAACTTCAAGCAACCTATCAGCTCAGCGAACAACAAGCACGAGAAATTCTCACGATGACGCTTCGGCAGTTAACAGGACTTGAACGTCAGCGCATCCATGATGAATATACTGAGTTGCTGGATCGTATCGCGGAACTTCGCGCAATCCTTGCCAGCGAAACATTGATAACGGATATCATCCGAACAGAACTCGAAGGTCTCAAGGAAAGATACGGCGATGAACGCCGCACTGAAATCACGGGTGAAGTGAAGGAATTTGAAGTTGAGGATCTTATTGCTGATGACGAGATGGTAGTTACACTGTCACACGCCGGTTACATTAAACGGCTGCCTATGGATACCTACCGAAAGCAGCATCGCGGTGGTGTCGGGGTCAAGGGTGCTACAACCAAAGATGGAGATTTTCTGGAGCACATTTTTGTTGCCACCGCTCACCAAAATATTCTTTTCTTTACAGATTGGGGCAAATGTTATACACTAAAAGTCCATCAGATTCCCGAAGCACGTCGACAATCAGCCGGTCGTGCCGTAGTGAATCTACTCCGTTTATCACAGGGGGAAAACATCAATGCCTATGTTCCAGTCCCCCTTAAAGACCCTGATCCTAACGGAGATAGCACTACGAATAAGGCTTTTGTCTTTATGGCAACGCAGCAGGGCATCGTCAAAAAGACGGATCTTGCGAGTTTCGAGAACACACTGTCGAGCGGGATTATCGCTGTTAACCTTGACGAAGGCGACAAACTCATCGGTGCCCGACTAACGAACGGCACCAATGACATTATCCTTGTTACTCACAAAGGCGTCGCTATTCGATTCAATGAAGAAGAGGCTAGACCTCTTGGGCGTAACACACGCGGTGTCCGCGGTATAGACCTGAGTGCCGATGACTTCGTAGCACAAATGGTTATTGTGAATAGGGAAGTGCCCGAAGAGGAACAAGTAGTGCAACGCTCTACTGTCAGAAAACGGGACAGAGAAGACTTACTGATTGTCACAGAAAATGGATATGGCAAACGTACAGCTGTCTCTGATTATCGTTCACAAAGGCGCGGTGGAAAAGGGATCATCGCGATCGGAAAATCTAATAGAAACGGGGCAGTTGTAGCTGCAAATCGGGTTAAAGCAACCGACGAGCTCGTCCTCATTAGTTCAAACGGGTACGTGACCCGAACGGCGATCTCGGATATTCGACGTATCGGACGTAATACCCAAGGTGTCCGTATTATGGCACTTCAAAAAGAGGAAACGCTTGTTGATGCCGCCAAGATTGATCTCTCTTCTCTGCTTGAGCAATAGTCTAAAATTGGACAGAGAAGTGGAGTTTTGAGAAAATTGCTGCACACGGAGAAGGAAAATGAAAATGAAATACCTGAACATGTTCACAATTCTTGCTCTGATTACCACCTGTCTCATTTTTGGGTACAACTTACAAGCTCAAAACATAGATGCTCCCTCATCATCTACTGATACTTCCATGTTAAATCCTGAGGGGATGGGCACATCCCAGCCGCCCGAGTTGGTGACCCCTACCGACGCTGATGAAGAATTAAGCACTGAGATGGTCTACACCGCTGAGTTCTATACCGATTTTATGTGGGCTGTTTATTGTGGTACGGGTGAACAGAACATCCGTAAAAGCAAAGATGCTTATGATGCACTAATAAAAGAGTTTGAGCTTGACAATGATTCTTCCGCCGCTTCTAATAAGGTCGCATCCGCTCGCGACATCAGTTTCGTTTACACTGAACGTGCTACACTCCGATTCAACACCCTTCAAAACATCAAAGGCGCAGAAGACGATGTAAGAAAAGCTATTGAACTTGACTCCGAAAATGTGTCAGCAACATGGCTTCTCGCCCAAATATTAACGCGTAGGGTCTTTTCGTCCATCCAAGAGAATAGACGTGATGCACATGCCCAAGCATTGCAAGAGGAGATGCTCTCGGTTTTAAAGCGGGTCATCGAACTGGATCCAGACCACCATAGGGCGCATTTCTATCTTGGTACCATGGCACGCGATCTTGGGCAAACTGAACTCGCAATTACGTCATTCAAGGCACTTACCCGAATTATGCCGTTTGACGATCAGTTTCATAAGGAACTCGGTGAACTCTATGAGCTGGAAAATCGCCTTGAAGAGGCACTGCAATCTTATGAAAGGGTCGTAACTATCCTCCCTGGCGAATTAAGCACCCAGAACCGTCTCGGTCAACTCTATCTTCAGACCGGCGATTATCCAGCAGCTATAGAGACTTTCCTTGCTATTCTGACACGCCTTGAAACGCAAACAAGCGAGCGAGTTAATACAGGTAGGTCCACGCGTCAGACAGGAGCCCGTGCAGCGGTTAATGCAGGTGCGGCTGAGATTGAGGCACACCACGGCATCAGCCTTGCATATCAAGCACAGAGCAACTTTGAGAAATCCGAATTCCATATGATGCGTGTAATCAACCTATTAGAGGAACAAGCACGTTCAATGAGGGGCGGAATTCGCCGTACGAGGGGTGCCGACCGTATTGCACTGACCAGACGTATCCAGGAAGCTCGCTACACACTCGGGCAGATTTACCTTAGGTTTAACGCGCCGCGGAAGGCTGTGGATACCTTTGCGAAGATTTTGTCAACCGATGCTAATTATGTCCCCGCCCTTGCAGGAATCGGAATGGCGTATCAAATGCTGGATGACCTGAAACGCGCAGAAGTCTACCTCCGCAAGGCTATGGAGTTATCCTCAAAAAACGAGTTACCCGATGTCTATAACGCATTAGGTTATCTCTACGCCCAACAAGGCATTAAATTAGATGAGGCTGCGAAACTTGTTCAGCGAGCACTGAAAAGTGCACCAACGTCTGGGGCATATCTTGATAGCTTAGGGTTCATCTACTTTAAACAAGGAAAACTGAATGATGCGATAGAATATTTGGAACTCGCAAACCGTTACCTCCCCGATACACCTGAAATCCTCCTGCATCTTGCTGATGCCTATCTGCAAAAAGGTTTGGAGGAAAAGGCGTTGCAGACTTTGGAACAAGCGATACAACTCGAACCAGACAACGCAGAGCTTCTCCAAAAATTCCACGCCGTCAAAGCTGGCAGATAGTTTTGTCTGCCTATAGCACCTCCAACAAAAATATAAAAGATGAAAAACGCCAAACTACTTTTCATCGCTACGCTACTACTTTTAGGCTTTCCACACGGAGGTATGGCGTACCTTTGCGGTACGCCGCATCTGTCATTTACAAGGGACGGAATCCGAGACACCGATACGCTGCAACCCTCTTTACCCAATTTAGAACGTGTCCCTGAAACAAATATTGGAATGACAGCCCCTGGATTGCCTGCTCCGCCGGCACTCCTTGTCGGGACGGAACGCACCTTTTTCGCGCCCGATTTTAGAAGTATGCAACAATATACTGTTTCTGCAGTCTTGCGCGGTGTCGGTAACTTTTGTTATGTTTTCGTGGAAGACACTGAGTGGAATGTGCGCGTTACTGAGGCAACCGTTCAGGCGGTAATCCGTGCTTTTGATACTGCTGTACCGTCGAACCCACATCGGGGTATCTATCTGACCCTGACAGAACTTTTTGGAGCCCCACCCGATATTGATGGAAACGGCAGGATCATCTTGCTTCTACTCAATATTCGGGACAAAGATCAAGCGCAGTTTATAGCAGGTTTTTTCAACTCAGCCGATCAGAACCGAGGTGTACTCAGGCATCCAGGATTTCGTGGCTTTCCCATCCGCAGTAACGAAGCAGAAATACTCTACATTGATACACATCCTCTCAATCCAAATAGTGAGACTGCCCACAATGTTATCGCACACGAATTTCAACATATCATCAATTGGAAACACGATCCCAAAGAGGCAACTTGGATTGACGAAGGTTGTGCGGAGTACGCCTCATTTCTCTGCGGCTACTCGCTTCGTGCACATATAGCCGCGTTTGAGAAGTCACCTTCTGTTTCGCTCATAACATGGCCCGATAGGAATAGCAACTTGCTTCCGCACTACGGTGCTGCCTTCTTGTGGATGCTCTATTTACATGAACAGTACGGCGGTCCAAGAACAGTGGCTAAAATTGTGCAAAACCGCGGGACCTCCCTTGCTGGCCTCACCGATGCACTTGCATCACAGGGCGTTCCCCAAACGGTCTCTGACATCTTCATTTCGTGGAAACTCGCTAATTACTTGTCTGACTACCGTGCAGTAAATCTTTCTCTTTCGCCTCGCCATTGGTACCGCTCATATCCGAGTGGCGCGCAAGATGGACAGCTGCAGAATTTTTCGGCGGACTATATAGGATTTGAAGATGCTGGTGGATTAACGCTTGGATTTTCCAGTGGCTCTGTGTCGAATACTGCTGCGCATGTGATTGAATTGCACAGCACTGGAGCTGTCCAAGTCAGAGAGATAGAATTATCCACACGTAATACCGGTTCTCTTGTGTTACCGCCTACCGTCGCTGAGGCGATCCTTGTTCCGAGTTTGCAAGCCGAGACTTTTAACACCGATCCACAGAGTGAAAAGTACCAGTATAGCGCGACACGCGGGGCCCATATTACTTTTACCGCCACTGTCCTTCCTAACCCGGTACATCCGCGCTACTGGGACATCATTGCTGAACCAAACGAACCGCTTGTCGGATTAACACCTATGGTAACATTGGTACTCGCTGACGGCAAGGCGGAACAATTGTATAGGGAAGCACAGGCTATGTATAAAGTATCGCAGGATTCTCAGAACAACCGCCTATATCGGTTCTCGTTTTTGCTTGAACCGGAAATAGAACCAGAGTCTATTGTATATCAAATTTCGCTTGATTCAAGAATTGTTGACACAGGTACGCTAACCGAGTAAAATATAACCGAAAAGGATAAGTGGTGTGTTGGACAGGACATCATCCAACTTGGAGCAGCAGGTATCAGACTTCACAAAAAAGCAACCTGTGTTGATCCCACAATCTTGCCTGGGCAGGACAGAAAAGAATCTACCTACCTTACAGGCGGAATATGTCAATTCTTTCTAAATTAGGAGTTTCAGAAATCAGAAAGGGGAAAAAACATGCAACCTACACTTTATGCAGGAACGATTGGACAAAGTGTCTGGCGCAGTACCGACAACGGGGACACTTGGGGTAGAGCGAGCAACGGACTCTTTCCTGAAGCCGATATTCGTGCTTTAGCTGTCAATCCCAGTAACCCAGACACCGTCTACGCTGGTACCGAAGATGGTATCTTCCAAACAAACGATGCTGCTGAATCATGGCATCGCCTTCCGAGTCCGATGGATAAACAGGAAGTATGGGCAATCGCCATTGATCCGAATTCACCGGACACACTTTACGCTGGCACGTGTCCGTCTGCGCTTTTCAAATCTACTGATGGCGGTGCTAACTGGAAGCAACTTGACGCTGAGTTGGCACAAGAGTGTGAAGGTGTCCCGATTATCCCGCGCGTCACGACGTTCATAATTGATCCCGATGACTCGCAAACGCTCTATGCTGGAATTGAAATTGATGGGATGCGTCTCAGCACTGACGGTGGAGAAACATGGACTGAGCGCAGTGAAGGTCTCAGCAGTTTAGATATCCACGGGCTCTGTGTAGTTCCGGGTTCTCCCAAGACCATCGTTGCGGCAACAAACAACGATGTTTGCGTAACGACAGATATGGGGCAGCAGTGGACACCACTGAATGTCAAATCGCATTATCCGTGGCCATACTGTCGTGCAGCGTTCTTTTTGAACGGTTCCGCAGGTCGGGTGTTTATTGGTGCCGGAAATGGTCCTCCCGGCGATGAAGGTGGTATTTTTTCGACACGCGACGCTGGTGAGACATGGACACGAGCAGACATCGGCAGAACCGCTAACAGTACGATCTGGTGCTTTGCACACAACCCGAAGGTTAACGATTTTCTTATCGCTTGTAGTGTGAGCGGACAACTCTACCGGAGTACAGATGCAGGCGATTCTTGGACAAAACTCTCACACGAATTCGGAGAGGTTCGGGCGTTAGCGATTGGCGAATAGTCGGATAAAGGTTGACCTATTTTTGTAATTTATGCTATGCTTTTAGCAAAGTATGAGGCAAAGCCAAACTGTGTTGTGAAAACATCATTTGGTTTCCAACGGATACCGGCGCGATTTAGCAATCGCGCCAACAGTTGGACAGGGTCCACAAATACACTGTCGCGAAACCTAAATCCGTTTTAGCCTAAGACCTCGAATGCTCCGTTATGGGAGCAAAGGAAAGACTTTTAGAGTACATGATGTGAAGTAAGTACAAATTTTTTCCCCTTGATGGGCGGAAGATTTGGTTTGAAAACTACACCGAAAATTATAGGAGGCACACCTCAGTGGCACGTTTCTTTACAATTCTACTTATACCCCTTCTCTGTTTGGCAATAGCCGGCTGCAATACCGGACCCCCGAGAATCACGACTCCACCACCGCTTAGCGATGCCAAGAGTGTTGCTGTCGCGCCATTCTTCGCTGAATCAGATGAAATAAACGATTTAGGAAGACGCATGACTATTAACCTCGCGACTCGTATGGAGATTATCTTCAAGGAGGCAGAGTGGGTCTATGACCTCTCAAGCAAGGTTAAGCCGATTGACGATAAACTTGGAGAATTGGGGTTAACACTGAATCAGGTTTACATGGATGATGCGTTAGCAGCAAAGCTGGGACAGGCACTCGGCACAGATATGATCATCGTGGGTATGGTTGAAGAACCGAAATTGACTCGACAAGACTATGACCAGCATCTGATGAAACAGGGCAGACAGGGCGGAATTTCAGGGACATCCACTTATATTCGTACCCGTCTTACTGCTATTGGTCGTATCCAAGTCAAGGTCGTTGATTCAAACTCTGGTGAGGTTATTTTCCGAGACCGTATCCGTTCTTATCTCAAGTATTGGTACGCCTATCAGACACAGGCAAGCGAACAGCAAACCTTTAAGAGTGATATGGATAGGCTTGCCGATTTAGGCAAATACCTACCGCTCAGGATTGCTTATATACTCCATCCGACTGGATTAAAGTTGGAACCGGAACAGCAGATTTTGCTTAAACCGGATCTGATACTAAAAGGAACGGGCGGTATTGTTGAGTTTAATTAGATAGTTCATCAATCTGTAGGCGCGGTTTGTAACTCTTTAATCTAACGTTAGAGGGTAGTTTGCAACCGCGCCAATTCTTTGTGAACAGCATGATGTACTAATTAAGCCGATGAACGATTCAAAAAGAACTTTTCAATCTGGCTGGTATAAGCCTCTCCATACTCCAAAAGTTCGCGGGAGGCATCGTAAAGTTCAGAAGGCGGGAGCTCCTGATAGGGGTTGGCAATTTTTTCGTAGTAGTCTAAAGCCTTCATGAAAAAATCCAGCGTTTCCCTATTGATTGTATGATTTTGATGTAAGGCGTGAAAACTGTGATGCTTTTGCAGCGGCGGTGTTTGCCCACTAAACTCAATGATAACATTGTTGATATCCACAGCGCGCTGAATAATCATGAGAAAGCAGCTTTTGACGTAAGAGTGCGTAATCCGGTCTCCCTCAATGTAATCTTCTTGCTGCGTGGGGAGTCCGTGCCGTAATTGATCAAAACATTCGCTTATAGATTCCAATTTTGCTTTCACTGGATTGAATCGGCGAGCTGCTAATTTCTTGGAACCTCTGGTGTGTCTTTTCCCCATTGTATGTTTCCCTCCTTGATTAATTCACATTTTTCAGCCGTTGTATTTTTTAGACGTTGATAAACTCAAAAGGTTGTAATCTTCTTTTTTCACGCTCTGTTTTATATCCGTCTCGCCGCGTGTCCATCCATTATAACAATCACATCAACAGAGACACACAGCTCGGACATCCCGAAGATACTTCCTTTTTTTGAAGAAAACTGAAATGGGACACGACAAAAACTAATTAAACTGAGGCTATACCGCTCAGAGAATCTTCTATCACAAAAGCAGTTGCCCAGAAACTGAAAACCGGATGCCCGCATTGCCTGTCTTCAACTTGGTATGGCTCATTTAAATGTGTTAGAATTAAATAGCCTACAGAGGCATCAAAAGTAAAAAATTGGAGAAGAGACGATGAAAGGAATTATAAGAACAGGCGATGGTGGTCCGGAAGTCTTACAATTAGCCGAAACGCCCTCACCCACTCCAACAGCAACACAACTTTTAGTAGAGGTCCATGCTACTGCGTTGAACCGTGCTGATATGATTCAGCGACGCGGTGGCTATCCTCCGCCCCCTGGTGAATCCGAGATCCTCGGTTTGGAGATTGCTGGCACTGTTTCAGCAATAGGAGATGCTGTAGCGGGCGAGGTTTCCAAAGGTGATCGAGTCTTCGGGCTCGTTGGTGGTGGTGGCTACGCTGAACAGGCTGTCATTGATTATCGCATGGCAATGCCTATACCTGACGGATGGAGTTTTGAACAAGCTGCCGCGGTCCCCGAGGTCTTTTTTACAGCAAACGAAAATATTTTTACGTTGGGTAAATTATCAGCCGGTGAGACGATCCTGATTCACGCAGGTGGTAGTGGTGTCGGCAGTGCTGGAATCCAAATTTCGCGGCACGCCGGTGCCACCGTCTTCGTTACCGCCGGGACATCAGAAAAGATTGACAAATGCAAGGCACTTGGCGCAGCGGAAGGCATCAACTACAAAACAACCAACTTTGTTACCGAAACCCAACGTTTGACAGATGGACAGGGTGTTGATGTTGTCTTAGACTTTATCGGTGCCCCATATTTTGATCGGAACCTCTCAATACTCAAAACAAAAGGAAGGCTATTGCAAGTCGGATTGATAGCTGGCTCGACCACAGAAATTAACCTTGGCACGGTGATGCGCAATCGACTCCAAGTTATCGGTTCAGTCATGAGACCCCAATCTATTGAGGAAAAAATTGCCATTACACAACGTTTTGTCGAGCGGTGGTTACCAGAATTAAAACAGAACGTACTCCAACCCATTGTTGACACCGTTTTTCCACTGGCACAAGCACAACAAGCACACGAATATATGGAAGCAAACCGTAATTTTGGTAAAATTATTTTAAAAGTGAGATAATGGAATAGTTGTCGGTTGTTAGTTGTCAGTTAAAGAGGCATTTGGGGACGATCTTTTAACCGGCGACCGAAAAGAAATCTATGTAGCAGATTGCTGTACCGACGCCTGATAACCATTAAAAAAATAAATGACGCAATCATTCCAACAACAAACGAAAGCAAAACACAAGCCGTTGCGCACGCAGTTTGGGCTTGGTGTCGTGCTGAGCATCCAGGTCCTCCTCTTTTTCGTATGCATAGGTAGTGTTTCGGCACAGGTTACCCAAGTCACATCAGATAGTGGGATTACGGTCAACTTCACCTTACCAGAGTTAACCATCTCCGAGGTAGTTCGGGACAACGTCCGCTACCAAGAGGTCCACTACGCTGATTGCCACTTCACCGATGAGCCGGGCAATCCCAAAGTTCCGGTTACGCGGTTGATGTTAGGTATACCCGCATCATCTGAAATCGAAGCAGTTGACATTTCCACAGCACCTGTTGAAACACGCAACGGTGTGCGTCTCGCACCAGTCTCAATTTTCGACGTACACGAACGGAACTCGCAGCACTCGGCGAGACAATACTGGATGGAAAATGGAAGTGCCTATCAGTCAAATGGTAGGAACCGCTCATATCCTGGATTGCCCCTCGCTCGCGTCGTGCGCGAAGGCTATATCCGCAATCAACGTGTCATAGCCTTGGCATTATATCCCGTGCAATATCTACCAAATACCCGCCAATTGCGTCTGTATTCACGCCTCACGGTGAATATCCGTTTTTCAAAAACAAAACAGGGAACAACAGATCCAAGGTTAGGATCGCAGTCTCAGGTTGAACAGTATAGTACTGGAAGAACTGTGCCAGAATCAGAGGCTTTTGAACGTGCTTTATCGCACCAACTCCTTAATGCTGAGGAGGCGCGTCACTTCCGCGCCCCCCGTCCACTGGTACCTGCAGCACCAGCAATCGTTCCTGACGAAGCCAATAATGTACGCTATAAACTATTTATCAAAGAAACAGGTATCTATGCCGTGACGGCGGAAGCCTTGCAGCAGAATTGGGGTATAGAAATCGTCGGGGCGGATCCATCAAAACTTCGACTCATACATGGAAATAGAGATATTCCAATCTATATCAGCGGAGCAAGCGATGGTAGATTTGATCCGGAAGACGCTATCTTTTTCCTTGGACATAAATCCAAGAATCGTTATAGCCTTTGGAGTGTCTACTGGCTCACACTCGACAATGGTAGAGGCTCTCCTGTACGGGTCCCACAGATTACTGCCACTCCGACAGATCCAACAGCGACGCAGGTACCCACCTTCCGCTCTAAAGTGAATTTTGAAGAGGATCACCTGACGAACAACCTCGAATTCATCTATACCGACACAGTTTCACCTGGGGATAAACATGGATGGTTTGACGCACTGGATTTCTGGTATTGGGACGGTATCAAAAATGGCGGCGATGCTGCCGAGATGCGTCTTGAGTTTCCACTTTATGATGTTGCAAAGAGTTTTGATCCACCACAGATTTCTGTTGACTTGCAGGGCGGTACACCCGTTCCACACCAGATTTTAGTCTCTGTTAATGGGGTCCGAATTGAAGTAGCCGAATGGGTGCAGCAAGATAGGCTCACCGTTGCGCGTACCCTACGCACGTGGGACACACTCAAGGACGCTGCTAAAGGTGAACAGAATGTCTTGTCCTTTGCCCGTATTGATAATAATGTTGATGAGGACACAACTCGGTATCCATATCATGTGTATCTCAACCGCTTTTCTGTCGAGTACACTCGCCTTTTCCGAACCGTTGCAGACGAGTTATGGTTTAACTCGCCAACTATGGATGCCGATTCAGACGATCGACTTCCAGGCGCGCGTAACCTCCGTTACAAGATTGAGGCGTTTCGCGATCCAAGCGTGCATATCTTTGAGACAGATGGTAATATCCTCACCGCTCGGATGCAGGGTGTTACAATAGAAACGGACATAGAAAATCCGGACACATACAACGCGCTTTTTCAGATGTTGGACACCCGAAACACGAAATTTATCGCTGTTTCCGATACCGCATTACGTCAACCAGAACGCGTCGAAATTGTCGCACCTACGGATTTAGCAACTGCAAGGCACGGTGTGGATTATATCGTTGTGACACATTCCAGATTCTTGTCTGCAGCGCAACGATTGGCGGCGTGGCGCTCAACGCCTGGAGGCGGTGGACACCGTACAAAGGTCGTCACCACTGATGACATCTACAACACATTTGGGAACGGAGGCGTCAGTCCTAAAGCAATTAAGGCATTTCTGACACACGCATATCAATCATGGGTACCACCTGCCCCCACTTATGTTGTTCTCCTCGGGGACGGTACCTTCGATTTTCGCGGGATTGACACAGAAATTTATTCCGAGCCACCTGAACTCGCTGGCTACATCCCGACCCACTATATCCGAACCGATTCGTTTGGTCGAACCTCAGCTGACCACTGGTACGCTACTGTCTCTGGACACGATGAATTCACCGATTTTTATATTGGAAGGCTCAGCGTCGAAGGCGTCAGTCAAGCAGATGCTGTCGTTGATAAAATCTTGGCTTATGAACAGAGTGCACCGAATGGGGACTGGCGCAGAAAGATTATCTCCGTTGCTGACGACGAAGTTAGCAACTCTGGAGATTTTATTTTCAAGAAAAGTCTCAACGAAATTGCAAAAGATCATACCCGGTTAGGTTACGAAACCATAGAAGTTTTCCTTGAAGATGTGATCGACCAAGTTGAAGCACGCCCCACAGATTTCGCCGGTGTTCTTCCACAACGCGTCGCAAAAGATCAGATTATTGATGCCCTTGGAGAAGGAGCAGTGCTCGCGCAATATGCTGGACACGGTGGCAGAATTGTCTGGGCACACGAGGCAATCTTCGATAACGCCTCGGTTGATCAGGTTGAGGAAACCAATAAGATTCCTTTCATGTTGGTTCTCAGTTGTTACAACGGTTATTTCGACAAACCTGGTGAACCGAGTATGGCTGAGAAGTTGCTGCGTAAAGAGAGGGGCGGCATCATCGGTATGCTTAGTGCTACTCGACTTACCTACGGCAGCGGAAACGACGCACTCAACCGTATCATCTTCGATATGCTCTTTAAACGGAACATTCGACAACTCGGTCCTTTAAGTTTTGATTCAAAGGTTGAGCTACTGATGACGGAAGGTACTGGACAGATCGATGTCATGATGGAATACACCCTTTTTGGGGATCCCGCATTACAGCTTGCTATTGCAAGCGGTGAGATTTTACCTAACGTTGAGACGAAAACGGTTGCGCCGGGTGACACGCTCCGAATTGCGCCGGGTGACATTCAGAATGCCAGTTATGATCCGTCAACCCGCACGAAACGCTTTACTAAAAATACCACTTTTAACGGGACGCTCACTGTTAAGGCACTATTTCCTGGGAAAACAGTTATAGCACAAGGAATCTCAGGTCCCGTGAATTACTATACCGGCGACGTGATTCTGACTAAAACGCTTAATGTTAGCAATGGCACCTATCCTGCGGTGACTTTCACCGTTCCACAAAACATCGCAAGCGGCGATGCACACGTTGAGTATTATGCACAAAGTGCCACAACAGTCGCTGTGGGCGGTGATGGATTTACTGTCAATATACCAAAAATTCTTGATGTGCGTCCTGAATTGGTCGGTGAGGATAAATTCCGTATTTCTGTTCAGGTTTCAGATGAGAAAGAGCAGCTGGCATCGGTGCTCTTGAGTTGGCGCAACCCTATAAGCCGACAGTGGGAAAATGTGAGTCTTACCCCAGCACCTTCGCCTCTTTCAGAAGAAGGATGGTGGACGGTTCCTGAACCTCTTGACGCTCCAACGGATGGATCCCTTATCCGATACGAAATTTTAGTCACTGATACGGACAATAATTCAGTTACGAGTCAGATATTGAGATATTACCCCTATGTATATCCCAATCTTTCTGTTGTGGAAATCCGGAGAAGGGCTGTTATTGGATACGGCTATAATACTGAAACAAAGCAGTGGTATCTTTCGGCGGACGTACAGGTAGAGGGAGAAGATATAGAAACGCCTGTTGAGGTATCCTTTTTCTATGGCAATCCCGATGTTGACGGTGATACGATCGTTGATAGCGATGTCAATCTCATCGGAACTGCTCGAATTCAACCCAGAGATTGGATCCAACGCACCCCCTTAGCCGACCCGAAAAGCACACCCACAGGAAAAGATGTCTATGAACCTGATCCACTAAATACACTACCGATCGCGACTGCCGTTCTACCGCTAACAGGGAGTTTTCCATTTATAGATGGACAATCCAAAAAGGTTGATACACACGGATTGCCTCTCGGTGCACACGATATATTTGTCTACGTGGATCCGACTTTCGACGAAGGGGATCAACCCGGCGAAGTTCTCGAAAACGAGGAAGAAGATAATGTTGCCCATCAACGGATTTCTATAGACATGGGTGTGATAGGCGCAGCTTCCTCAAGTCAGATTATCAGTTTAGATCGGAACTGTGTTATTACTGCACCCCCAGGCGTACTTCAAAATCCGACTGTGCTTACGATACGCTCCTTAGATAATCAGAAGTTTGCTGCTGTTATAACAGGTTCAATTGATGCAGCTACGAAATCTGGCACTACAGACGTGCCTGTAGGTGCTGTTGGAGGTATGTCTAAGCGCGCACCATTACCCGGTGGTACCGTCTACGGTTATGAACTCCTTGTCGATGCAAACACAAAAGATGAAGTTCAAGCTGTTGGTAATGTTGTTGGGAGTAGTTCACAGGCTTCTATTCAGCTGACGTCTCCGATAGCAATTGACTTTAGTTTTGATCTTGATGCACTCGGCACGCAACTCGCTGAGGAATTATTAGGAAGTTCAGAGGAAGTTGCCGATGTATCAAATGTGGCAGCGACAATTGGTACCGCCGTTGTCTCTCGTGCACGTGATATAGGTGTTTACCAATGGAGTCCAATCCTCGGCAATTGGATTCGGTTGTCTTCTCAATTGTTAGTTGATGCCACGGGCACCTTACAGCAACGGATACATGTAACCGATATGGGATCAGAGAATGTTGGTGCCAGTGAACTCCGGGATGTTCGCATCCGTCCCGAGGAGGCACAGACTGGAAGGTATGTTCTCCTTTTCACGGGTCCTCAAACCTATCGCCTGCTTCACGCGCCATTCAAGGATGAAACGCAAGCAGCGGGTGAATTAAAGGTTATTGCACAGAGAGAGCAACTTACAGGTTTCAGCACAGATCGTCCAAGCTTTAAGCATGGGTTCGCTATTAATATGGAACTTGAACTTGAAGAGCCTTTCAAATTCGGTGATACTTGGACATTCAATCTAAGTGCTATTACACAACCCTTGGATGTTAGCACGGACTTCGATGACGCTTCACAAGAAGAACTGCGTTGGTATGCCTCTGGGTTCAGCGATTCCAATCAAGGCACCGGCACTGTTAGTTACATTGAGATCCCACCAGACACCAATATGCCGGAAGATCGGTGGATTATCATTTTCCTGACTGAGACATCGTTTCAGGTTGAAGGAGAGAAAACTGGTGTTCTGCGGTCTCAAGATGGTGGAAATACACCACTCCGCGGGACAGTCGGGCAACCGTTTTTCTATGCACCCTACGACTTGCGTTTCCAAATTACACAAGGAACACGTTCCTTTACACCGGGTGATAAATTCCTATTTGAAACCCGACCTGTTGGCACTATTAGAGCTACAACAGATCGGCTCGGAACGGTTACACTCTTACACAGTGACGATACCGTACCGCCGGACATACAGTTGACAATTGGAAATCAGCAGCATTTTGTTCCGGGGGACGCGACAGATGCTGAACCGCTTATCGGGGCAACACTAACGGATCCGAGTGGACTCGATCATCTCACTCGCCCGCTGCTGCTTGAACTTGGAAGTGGTCTCTCGTATGAACCCATTAATCCCGAAGCCTACCAACTAACGCATCATCCCAGTTCAAACCAACTCGTTTTGACGTATCAGTCTCCAGAACTTGAACCGCGAGAGTATGAAATCCGACTAACAGCCAGCGATGTACACGGAAACAGTGACACAGAACGGATTACATTCCGAGTTCACGACACCTTGCAGTTGCTATCGTTTTTGAATTATCCAAATCCGTTCCCACGCAAAACCACACTCACCTGTGAGCTAACAGCACCTGCCGACTCGCTCGTTTTGAAAATTTATACGCTGAGTGGGCGGCTCATCCGTGAGCTTTCAATGCCGCCAACGCCTGGATTCCTCATGGTGGAGTGGGATGGCAGAGATGCAGATGGTATTGAGGTGTCAAATGGTGTTTACTACGCCAAACTTCAAATCAAACGTGAGGGTGAAAAAGACATCACTGAAATACTCAAAATGATGAAATTGCGGTAGTAGTTGTCAGTCTTTAGTCTTCAGTTTTCAGTTAAGAGAGTGTTTGTAAAATGCCAGCATGCTGTAATAATCGCAGGTCTTTAACTGATAGCCGATAACTGACAGCTGATAACCCAAAAAACATGAAACATCGTAAAAAAAGATACATACACGCCATTATACATATAACTGCATTCTGTGTGGGGCTATTGTCCGCAGATGCGAAATACACTGCCGATTTCCTGACGCTCGGCGTTGGTGCCCGCGCCCTTGCTATGGGTGGTGCCGGGACGGCTCTGAGTGCCGATGCCTACGCACCTTATTGGAATTCTGCCGCCTTGGGACAACTTACTCGATACGAGGTCAGTTTCATGCATTCCACGCTCAATGGCGAGGACGCTTACGATTTTGTCAGCTATATACACCCACTCAAAGATCGAGGAGCAATCGGTGTGAGTTGGCTTCGCGTCGGTGTCGACGATATTCCCATCACCAGTCTACCAGTGGTCAGTCGCCCGGTCGGACCGACGAATCGACCAGAGGTAGTAGGCTCTTTCAACAATACAGACAACGCTTTTCTTTTTGCATCGGGTTGGCAGCTGCCATCTTTCCGCGGTATAGATCTCCGACTTGGTGGCACGCTCAAGCTTCTTTATATGAGTGGCTATCGAAGCACAAACGCGATCGGTGGTGGTGCGGATATCGGTCTCATTGCAATGACAAACCCGAAAAAGCCACATCAACTAACGCTCGGTCTACAAGCGAGCGATGCCTTTCAGACGAAACTCTATTGGAACACACCGCCCCCTTCATCCAATCTTACATCGCATACTGAAACAATACCACCACATCTTAAGGTTGGCATCGCGACGACACATAGGCTTGATGTTTTCCGTAGTGTGCTTATTCTTGCCTTAGATACCTATATCAAAGACGGCGTTGAGTTGCATGGTGGTGCTGAATGGACGCTCTTTGATCTGCTTTCCTTACGGATTGGGCTCGCGGAGCGTAAGGGTAGCCTTGAAAGTGTCCGCCAACTGACGGCAGGAGCAGGATTGAACCTCCGATTCGTCACAGGCGCGGGGGCAGGACTGGACTATGCGTTTGCGAACCATCCAGCGTTAGGCAGCAGCCATCGTATGTCTCTCAGAATACGATTTTAGATGGCAGTTAGTCCTCAAATCACGGACACACGAACTTCCCCAGGATTTTCCGCACAGACGCTCCAGTAGCAGAAGGGACATTGCCGTCCTGTCCGTGAAGCGTTTCATTTGCCAGAATTGCGAACGCAATCGCTTCCTTTGCATCTGCCGAGATACCTGAGTTGTCCACAGACTCAACTGATGTATCCACCAGTAATTCCCCAAGTCTTTTCATAATCGTTTGATTGTGGACACCTCCACCGCTCACATAAAGTGTATTTACAGGTGTCTTTTCATCTACAAATTGTTTGACGTAGTTTGTAATTGTCTGGACAGTCAATTCGGTGAGTGTTGCAATACAGTCGTTGTCCGAAAGTTCGTGTTTGCGGCAGGCGTCCAGACATTCCATTGCAAAGGTGTCCCCAAACATCTCGCGCCCGGTCGTCTTTGGGGGTCGCAGTTGAAAAAACGGGTGCTTTAACCATTCATCGACGAGCGATTGATAAGCGGTGCCTTGTGCGGCGCGTTCACCCGCTTTATCATAGCGTTCTGTTCCTTTCGTGATCTCCCGGACGACTGCATCGATACACATGTTCCCGGGACCTGTATCTGAAGCCGAAACAGCGTCAAGCGAGCAATTTGCCGGAAGCACTGTGAGATTTGCAATTCCCCCGATGTTCAAGAGACCTATTGTTTTAATGGGATTACGGAACAGCAGATAGTCTGGGTATGCGATTAACGGCGCGCCTTGTCCTCCCGCTGCCATATCTGCTACCCGGAAGTCAGCGATGGTTGGAATTCCTGTTTCGTGTGCGATGACAGCAGGCTCGCCAATCTGTAGTGTTGAAGGATAGCGAGAAACGTTGTGATTGGTACTTCCATCTTTAGGCAGATGGTGAATCGTTTGACCATGTGAGCCGATAAGGGCTATTTCATCAGCAGACATTCCGCTCTTTTGTAGGATATACTTAACAGCCTCCGCGAAAAGGTGTCCGATGTAGAAGTTCATCTCACAGATGTCATCAACACGACCGGTATCGGGTTGGCAGAGGGCAAGGATGCGTTGCGGTACGCCGGATGGAAACGGAAATGTCTCAAAAGCGATCAGATTTATTGCTGTTTCCAATCCGTGTCCTCTGATTTCAACGATAGCTGCATCAATACCATCCACTGAAGTCCCGGACATCAGACCGATAACGTGCTTTTTATCTGTTTTAAGAAGTTCGTAAAATTCTTTCATGTTTGTTGGTTGTCAGTTATCGGTAGTCGGTTGTCAGTTAAGACGGAATATGAAGAGAAACATAATTTCATACCCACTTCACGTAGATCTCTTTCCATAGCTGAAAACCCGTGGTTTTTAATGTGCCGACAGCCGTTAAGTATAGACGTGATACTGTTTCGTATTATCAGTCCATGTTTGAAGTTCTGCTGTCCTCTGATTCTGTATTGCGTCAACGGATTTTCCATTCATTAGATCGTTTCGGAGCCAGCTATTTCCCGCTAACCTATCGAAATGTGCAGTTAAGAACGCGAAGTGTTCCCTGTATTCAAGTATAAGGGTGGATAGCATGTGAATGGCTGTTTCTATCGGACGGAAATGTTCCCTATCGGTGATATGGATTGCAACCCCGCCACAGGTCTGTTTCGCGTGTTTTGTATTTTCAGTGAGGGGACCGGGTGTAAAAACGATAGGTCGGAATAAAACGCCGGGCAGTCTCAATGCGTTCAGCGTCCGTGCCCACTGTTCACCATCACACCAAGGGGCACCGATATATTCAAACGGCTTCGTTGTTCCACGCCCCTCGCTCATATTTGTTCCTTCAAACAGGCATAAACCCGGGTAGAGCGTGGCTGTTGTGAGAGTTGGCATATTCGGTGATGGTGGTACCCATTGCAAACCGGTATCGTTGTACCACATCCAGCGTGTGTATCCGGGCATCCACGCGACCTTTAACTGGCACGATGGTACGCGTTCTGTCTTCAACAGCATTGCCAATTCACCGATCGTCAAACCGTAGCGGATTGGTATCGTATGTATGCCAACAAATGATTCAAACCCACTTGTCAACACAGTTCCCTCTACAGCTGTGCAGGTAATCGGATTGGGACGGTCGGCAACAATAAACGCAATTCCGTGGTCGCTTGCGGCTTCCATAGTATGCAGCAGCGTCGAAATATAGGTGTAGTAGCGCACGCCGACATCCTGCATATCGTAAATCAATAAATCTATCCCTTCAAGTTGCTCCACTGTTGGGCGCATGGATTGTCCATACAGGCTGAAAACAGGTATATTTTCAAGATGTCCTTGAGAGTTATCAACGCTACTAACAGAGATGCCGTCTTGTACCGCACCCCAAAGTCCATGCTCTGGAGAGAAAATTGCAGAGAGTTGACAATCGGGTGCTTCCGAAAAAAGTTGATAATTGCTCTGCAAGGTAGCATCAACGCCTGTGTGGTTCGTAATAAGTCCGATTGACTTTCCTTGAATCCAGTCGCGTTTTTCTGTGAGTAAAACAGTCAGTCCTAATTCAATTTGTGGGGATTTTTCTCTGGGAGACATGTGGCTAAGCGTATACGAGACTGTGAAACATTTTCCGAAACTCTATAATACCACGCCGATCCGCATCAGGGTGCACCCGATTCGTCAGCAGAATCGCTGCAAGTTTTCTTTTTAGGCATATCCGTATTGATGTGCCGGTGAACCCTGTATGGTAGAGGCACCCATCATCTGTTACAGCCCATCCAATACAGCGACGTTCCCCTTCTGCTGAAACAACTTGTTGCATGGTGCGGAGGCTTTCTGAGCGTAGCAAGTCGTCACCGTTGTTCATCAGCGTTCTACAAAATTTCCCAAGATCTGTTGATGTGGAGAAGAGTCCTGCATTCCCCGAAACACCACCCAAGAAATGCGCGTTCTCGTCGTGCACTTGTCCAATAATCACGCCTTCTCGCCAGTCATAGCGTTCGTAATTCACCATCCTGCGTTCAAAGCTGTTGGAATCCTCTGTTGCGGCGCAGTCCTCACGCCATGGCTGTGGTGGATTAAACCGTGTTGATTCCATACCAAGCGGTGTGAAGATACGCCTCTGTGCCAACTGATCCAGTGATTCTCCGGTTACCCTTTCCAACAGTTTCCCCAACACGATGTATCCCAAGCAGCTGTACACTGCTTTCTCGCCCGGCTGAGATTCCAGTGGGACCTCGGCAAGATAATGGATTACCTCCTCACGTGATGGTGCGCGTAGATAGATAGGGAGCCATGCAGGAAGTCCTGAGGTATGGGTGAGGAGATGGGTAAGCGTTATGTTTGTGTGTTTGAACGCTGGCAGGTATTTCTCAGCAGGGACATCAAGAGAGAGCTTACCGCTCTCAGCCAGCTGCATACAGAGCGTTCCGACAACAATAGGCTTCGTCAGTGATGCCAAATCAAAGAATGTTGTCCGAAGCATTGGTAATCGCTTCGGTTTTACGCATCGAAAACCAAATGCCTTGTGATAAAGCGTTTTTTCATTGGTAGTAATGTAGACGACAGTTCCAGGAAAAACCTTTTCTGCAATGCTATTTTCAATAAGTCTTGGAAGTGATTCTTTTAACAATTCAGTTTTCCAATAATTTACATCCGGACGCCCTAACTTGTTAGGGACAAGTGCGCGGCCCCGAACAAGTTCGGGCATCCATCACCAGAAATTCTTCACATAAGTTATCTTGTTTCTTAAAACTAAATAACCCTGCGTAAACAGTAGTTTTTGGTTGACTAACGAACTGCCTATATGATACACTACCTATTGTATTTTTATAAGTATTTTTTAACTGAAAAGTAAATCATCATTGCTTTTGCCTTACATTGTTCGGCGAATATTTCTGGAAATTCGGAGAATGGATTATGCAGTCGCTTCCAAAAGAACTTCAGGAGATCATAACGACGGAAAAGCCTTGGGGTGGTTTCATACAGTATGTGCTTAATCAACCGGTTACCGTCAAAATCTTAGAAATTCGGGCAGGCGAGCAGGTGAGTTACCAGTATCATCACCAACGGAGCGAGTTGTGGATTCCACTTGATGACGGTGCCTGTCTGAAACTGGACGGCGTCATTCAACGCCCTAAACCCATGGAACCGGTCTTCATCCCACAAGGCGCGAAGCATCAGCTTATCGGCGAATCTAAAGACTACCGGATTCTCGAAATTTCGTTCGGGCACTTTGATGAGAAAGACATCGTTCGCCTTTCGGACAAGTATGGGAGAATTTAGTCCCAGGGGGGTTTTGTTGGACAGAAAACTGCTTTTTTCGCTTGACGACAGGACAGCTGGCTCATTTTCCGAGACGGAGCAGCAGAAGGTTGACACCGCTTTACAAAAGATTCACGCCCTGTTTCAGGAAGAGGCGTTGGCATCACTTTCTGAACTGGAAGGCCGACTTCGTGCTTGGACCCGGAGCCATCTCCAAAGCGAGGATATAGATCAGGTCGCTGCACTGGCTACACGTGCCCGTGAAGAATTTTCGGTGCTTGTCATCGTTGGTATAGGGGGTTCCGACCTGAGTGCGCGTGTCTTTCACGATTCTTGCAATCATCCATATCATAACTTGTTGTCAGCTGAAGAACGTGGTGGTGCGCCTGAAGTATATTTTACGGGTGATACCTTTGATCCTCGTAAACTTATAGGTCTGCTTGAGATGCTCAAGGCGAGAGACCTTTTGTCCAAGACACTCTTCAACGTTATTAGCAAGTCCGGCACGACAACCGAAACCATGGCGACGCTAATGGTTATCCGCGATGTCCTTGCGGATGTGAACTGGCAGCAACAGGTGCTTGCTACTACGGGATTGACTTCTGACAGCGTACTGTTCCGAATGCACGAACAATCGCCCTTCTACGGTGGGACGTTACTCCCTGTTCCCGATGGGGTTGGCGGCAGATTTTCTGCTTTTTCTCCAGTCGGTTTGTTTTTTCTTGCTATGACGGCTGGAAATAGGGAAACCCCGGATACCCGAATTCGTTCCGCTGTACAGGGGGTAGGGCAAGCGCATGACGACTTTGAACTTCCTTGTGGACATCAAGACAACATTGCCTATCAACTCGCACGTTGGATTCATCTGGCTGAGGAGGCTGACGGAAGGAGCACTATTATATTTTACAATTATGCCGACAACAGCTGCCTCGGTGAGTGGTTTGTCCAGCTTTATACGGAATCTATTCAGGAACGCCGTGGCGGTGCTAACGTCATAACTGCGAAGGGACCCACAAGCAATCATTCGATTCTCAACGGTATCATCGCCGGTCCGGGAGATAAAGTCGTCCTATTTATCCATTGGGATGAATTAGGACCTGATTTGGTACTCCCCAAAGATAGTGGCGTAGATAGCAAATTAGTCGAGTTTGAAGGAATGTCTATGACACACATGCAGACCGCTTCTTATCGGGGGACTGCCTTGGATTTTAGTGAGAATGGTGTGCCCAATGCAACGATAACCCTTCCACAACGGAACATCCAGTCGGTTTGTAAACTTATGCGTATCTTGATGGACACCATCGCTGTGAAGGGTAAACTCCAAGGTTTACACCTTGACAATGACGGTAAAGATGAACTAACATACCTGCAAGATGGCGTTGAGGGATATAAGCGAAATTTCCGATCTTTCGCCTTAGCACCAAGCACGGAGAGCGAACGGATACTCAAAGTATAATCCCTCTCAATCAGACATTTCCAGAATTCGAGACAAGTTGTGCCAAAAATGAGAAACAAACTCTCCGCTTTACAGTTTCGTGATAAGATATTTATTGCCTACGGCTTCGTCTTCCTCGTAATGTTTGGCGTTATTTTTGGTAGCACCAATTTCCTGATTCGACTCGCTTTTGGAAGGGAAATTGATAGCTATGTTGAGACGGTTCAAGCCCAAGTTTCGAACAGGTACAGGGCTTTCGTTGAAAAGGTTCAGAAGGAGGTGCACGCCGCAGCCACTGACGTGAGGCTACATCGCGCCATAGAAAGGCAGTCTCCCGCCCCTTATTTGCCGATAGCAGAGTTTGATCTCTTAGAGTACGGCACCCCTGCCGGCGAGCTTCTATATCCTGACCTAAGAGCGGACAGAAATACACCTACATATAACTCGTTGGAAAACCGAGAAGGACATATACAACTCAGAGGTATTCCGCAACAGAGCGACATAGGATTGCAGTTTGTGGTACAAGCGACTGAAGTGGGAGACTGGGGATTCGTTACAGGTGGTTACCGATTGCAAAAGTGGCTGGAAGCACAAACGAGTATTCAGTCGGACGAACATCCAGTCTTTCTTGTGGAGAAGCTTCAAACACCCAGTCCGACAACGCCCTTTAGTTCGGAATCGGAGATAGCGACAGAAGATTGGCTGCCGTTAAATAATGCCTCCCGAGAGGCACGTAGAAACGAATGGTTTGAATCATTTCCGAGTTCACGGTCGGAACGGAAAGTCGTTTTACAAGAGACGGGGGAGAACGACGAGAGTGCTTTTACGGCTTTTCGGATCACACCTTTCAACTCGCCGTTCGCTGCAATACGAGAAGCACCACCCGTGGATCTGATTGTTGCGTATTCGCATAAACGTCATATGGAGTGGCAGCAGCAACTTACACTTACGTTGCTTTTAAGTGGTATTGGTGGGCTTGTGTTGGTTTACCTCATCAGTTATATCATTAGCCGTCGGATTACCCGTCCTATTGAGACGCTCCGCAAAGGGGTTAGCCACATCGCCGCTGGGAATCTGGATCATAGCGTTAAAATCCGGTCCCATAATGAGATAGGGCAGCTTGCTGAAGGTTTCAATCAGATGGCGCGGGAGTTAAAACGGAGTTTAGAGGAGCGAATGGCGGCTGAGCGTGCAGCGACATGGCGAGATGTCGCAAGACAGGTGGCGCACGAAATCAAAAATCCACTTTTTCCGATACGACTCTCCGTTGAAAACCTGCAGCAGGCGAAATCGAATCCAGAGGTCTTTGAGCAAATATTTGGTGAGTGCACCGACACTGTTATTGAAGAGGTCGATCGAATCGGAAAATTAATAGATGAATTCCATCAATTTGCTCGGATGCCTAAACTGCAGAGAAAGCCGAGCCAGCTCAACAACATTGTTCGGTCTGTTTTGAACCTATACATGGGTAGACAGATACCCGACCTTGAGCAGAAGATTGAGGCTGTATCGATGAATTCAGGATATGAAAACGCTGGACTACAGGATTCTACTGATAAGTTCTGGCTTGAAAATGTTTCCAAGATTAAAGCTGAAACTGAATTAACACCGCTGCCGCAGCTTTCTATTGATTCAGAACAGATTGCCCAAGCGCTCGGCAATCTCTTCAAAAATGCAATCGAAGCAATGCCTGATGGTGGGATGCTTAAGGTAAAAACCTATTTTACACCCGGTTCCGCGCGGGCGAATTCAAACGGGGATCTCCTCTTACCAGTAACGGATGGAAACCCAAGTACGTCACTTGAAGGGAACGAGAGCGAAGAAGAGAAAGATTGGGACGTCCAAGGCACAGTTTCGCTTGAAATTCAAGATACCGGTCGCGGTATGTCCGAGGAGACGATGGCGAATCTTTTTGTCCCTTATTACACAACGAAGTCTGAAACAAATGGTACAGGCTTGGGAATGCCGATTGTCAAGAGAATTGTAACGGAGCACGGGGCCGAGATGGATTGTCAGAGTACAGAGAATGTGGGGACAACAGTCCGTATCCGCTTTCACTATGACCCAAGTGCTCCGCCTGAAGAGGTAGCCGCGGAACCAGAGGAATTAAAGACCGAAACCATAGAGCAGCTGATAGATCCGCAAACCTAAACGGACTCGCTCTTTTGGTGTTTGGCATTAGGACGAATAAAATGGAAACTATTCTGATTGTAGATGACGAAAAAAATACGCTTAAGATGTTATCCCAAGGGCTCAAAATGCGAGGGTATCAAGCCCTAACAGCTGCGAATGGTGAAGAAGCGTTGCAGCGGTGTGCCAAGTCCGATGTTGATCTTGTGTTGTTAGATATCCGTATGGAAAACGGCATGGATGGTGTTGAGACGCTTGTAAAGCTGCGTGAGTTGTATCCAACGCTGAATATCGTTATGATGTCTGCACAGCAAGATATTGAGATCGCTGTTAAGACGATGGAGCTTGGCGCGAAACGGTACATCACGAAACCGATTAGTATTGACAAGATTTTATCCAACGTTCAACCATTTTTGGAGATATCGCGCTTATCGCAAGAGAATGAGATTCTGAAATCTCAAATTACACCAACCGATGAGATGGTGGGTGAGAGTGCTGCCGTTTCATACCTCCGTTCACAAATTAAACGGGTCGCCGGAAGCAAACTTGGGGTTCTAATTTCTGGCGAGAATGGTACGGGTAAGCAACTCGTTGCTAACGCAATCCATCAACAGAGCCGGCGTGCAGGAAAAACTTTTATTCCACTCAACTGTGCCGCCTTACCAGATGAGCTTATTGAGAGCGAACTCTTTGGACATGAGCGCGGGGCATTTACGGGCGCGGATTCCCAGAGACAAGGACGCTTTGAAATCGCCGATGGCGGCACCCTCTTTCTTGACGAAATTGGCGATATGAGTTTAAAGGCACAGGCGAAGGTTCTCCGCGTCATTGAGACTGGCGAAGTTGAACGTCTCGGTGGGAATCAGATTCGGACGGTTGATGTCCGAATTATTGCCGCAACTAACAAGCGGCTTCCTGAAGAGATTGAGAACGGAAGGTTTCGGCGTGATCTTTTCTATCGGCTTAATGTCGTACCTATTCGGGTACCACCGCTACGCGAACGGCAGGAAGATATCCCGTTGTTGGTTAAGTACTTTGCTGAACGTCTACAGTTGGATATGGGATCTACACCAAAAGTCATTGATCCCGGAGCTTACGCTGTATTTCAAAGCTACCATTGGCCCGGGAACATCCGTGAGCTAAAGAACATCGTTGAACGCCTCCTCATTATGGTGAATCGGGATGTTGTGATGGCTCCTGATGTTGCCGAAGCATTGTCTTTGACATCACAGCCGTCTTCATTATACCCGCCTGCGACTGCCCCCTCCTTGGAGTCTATTCCGGGTATACCTCTCTACAAGCCGGGGATCGCCCTGAGTCAGATGATGGATAATGCCGAGTCGCAGTGCATTCTTGCTGCTTTGGAAGAAAATAAGTGGAACATCCGGCGTACTTCGGAAGCCTTAGAGGTTGAACGGAGCAACTTGTACAAAAAAATGAACAAGTATGGCATTTCCCGTCCAAACTCTGACAATTGAGCTTAGTGCGGAGACACCGAACTACTGGGTCCCAAGGGGTATTTGTACCGACAATGCTACGGAAAGACATCAGCGAAAACAGCGGGATGACTCGCCTTCAACTCCTTATTCTGGTTATCATAGTCGTTGTGATTGGCGTACTCTCTTTTCCCCCGTGGTTAGAATATCGTAAGGTGAGTACGGCGGATATAGATGTCGAAACGATTTCTATCGCCATCAAAAAGTACTTCAGACATACGGGGAGCTATCCGACGCGTTTAGATGCACTGGTAACAGATCCTGGCATTGAGGGGTGGCGTGGGAATTATCTGGAATCTGTTCCTGAGACACCTTGGGGTGGTCGTTATGTCCTTCTTCAAGAGACTTATAAGGTAGGGATTGCGAAGAATCACCCGCGCGTGCCAGAAAAATATCGGGTCGGTGGTGTTGCAGAAATCAGTAGGGTCTATCACGCTGACGCGCGTTTAGGTGAGAAGTATTGGTGGTAATCCGTGTTAGAGATCTGGGTGTGCATCTTTATTTTCGTGTTAGGTGCAGCGATCGGAAGTTTTCTCAACGTCTGTATCTATCGAATTCCGCGCGACGGCATGTCTGTTCATTCACCGCGTCGCTCCTTTTGTCCGGAATGCCGAGAGCGAATAAAAGCTTCTGATACCATCCCACTTTTGAGTTACCTATTCTTGCGTGGACGCTGCCGACACTGTAAAACAAGAATCTCGGTGTTGTATCCGTGCATTGAACTTGCAACAGCGTTGCTGTTTCTCGTGATGTACGATCATTTCGGATTAACCCTCGAAGGTCTGCTCGCTCTCCTTTTTGTTGTGCTACTTATCCCAATTGCCGTCATTGATGCCCAACACTATATTATTCCAAATGTCCTCATTGTAACTGGATTGATTCTCGGTTTTCTTATCGTTTGTGGGATTGCGTATCAGCGCGCCGATGTCTGGTATTTGCTAACGCGGCTTATCGGTGCTGTTGCCGGTGGGACGGCGTTGTGGTTGATTGCTGTGATTGGAAGCGCAATCTTGCGTAAAAAAGCGATGGGTGGCGGGGACATCAAATTGATGGCACTCAATGGACTGTTTCTCGGTGCCTGGCCCGAACTGGCAATGGTAATCGCCTTCTCCGCGCTGAGTGGTGCGATTGTTGGGACTGTCCTTATCATTTCTGGTATAAAAAGCCGTCAAAGTCCTATTCCCTATGGTCCCTTTCTTTCAGGTGCAGCTGTACTTGTTCTTCTGTGGGGAGATAGCCTTTGGCACACCTATTTGCAAGCTGTGGGATGGCGTTGACATAGTTGTTAGTTGTTAGTTGTCGGTTATCAGTTAAGAGCCGAAGTTTAGATTCGCCAATTTCTTTCAGAAACAGGAAGGCTTTTTAATTGATAATTGATAGCTATCTTTGGGGAAAATATGAAGACCTTTGGCATAATCATCTGTCTGCTTCTGTTTACCATAAGTTCTCAAATTATTCATGCCCAGCAGCCTTTAGCACAGGATTCTGAAGTCATTTTTCAATTAATTGAAAGCATAAAGTTTGCTGATGGAACTGAAGTGAAATCTATCGCGAAAGATGATATAGAATCGCTGCGAGACCTGCCTGTTCGTCTTGGAGAGAATAAGGGTATTGATGGCGTAACGCTAAGCAAGAGAAAGGTAGGAAAAATTCATGTCCGAACGTGTCGAGAGTATGATGAGGCACGCAAGAAAGGCTACTACCCCGTTTCTACTTTCGACATCACGATGGCGACGTTTTTCAAGAAGCCTTGTGGCTTGTTAAACGCTCTCGCAAAGGCGAGTCTTCCACAAAAACGTTTTATCTCAGACGGCGAAGTGGGCATTGGTAATGTAGAATTGTTGCCTTACGCGTTGTTTCCCTATCTTGGCGAGACAAAAAGCCCCCAGGAAGCGAAAAAGGATTCAGAAACGACGTATCAGCAAAAGATAGAAAATGGGGAATTGGTGGTGAAAGAAAAATCTTTAAACGTTTTGATCGTTGAAGAACCGGGTATGAGGCAATCGTTGCGGGAGATGGTGCGTGCCGACTTTAATGCTGACGGTATTGAGGATATTTTGCTCTTTGAGTACCATTGGGCAACACAAGGCACACTCCGTTTCGGTGGGATTGTCGTCTTAACGCGTAAATCAATGGATGGAAAATTTGAAGTTGTCCGACCCGTTAATCCCAAGCAATCTTCTTCAGATACCTATTGGTTTAATTGAAATAGGACTTACGCATTTCTTCTTAAAGTCCCCCTGATAAGGGGGATTTAGGGGGTTAAAAATACCCAAATTACTGCTTTCTGCGTAAGTCCTATGAAAGTTTGAATTATAGTGAATTATGAAAATACATAACATTTCGATAACTTGTAGGAGGGGTTTCTAACCCCGACCTCCCTCGGTAGACCCACTGTCTCCGCTGGCGAGGTTTCCTAACCTCGCGTATGATAATGTCAAGGAAATTCTAAAATCTACCATATATGGTATCTATTAAGGGGTTTTCAAAATCGAAAAATACCAGTGAAATGCTTCCAAAGCGTTATATAATGTGGATCAAAACACGACAGTTTGCAATTAACTCCCCAATACAGTATAATTCAATTCCATAAGGAGGATCTGACATAATGGATGTTAAAGACGCGATTCTTTCACGACGCACAATTTTCAAGTTCAAACCAGAACCAGTACCGAACGATGTCATCGAACAGGTGTTCAGTTTCGGAATATGGGCACCGAATCACCATGTCACAGAACCTTGGCGTTTTACGGTGATCGGCGAAGAAACAAAACTGATTCTTGCGGATCGCTACCGCGAAATCAAGATTGAGGATACCCCCGACCACGTTGATGCCGAAAATCTCAAGAAAATCGGCGAACTGGCTTACGAGAAGTTTATGTCTAAGCCGACGATTATCGCTGTTTCGTGCCTACAGGAAGGTGATGAACAGCGGAGACGCGAGGATTATGCCGCTGCGTGCTGTGCTGTGCAGAACGTCCAACTCGCCGCATGGGATGTAGGTGTCGGGATGCAGTGGAGCACGGGCAGGATCACACTGGAAGAGCAGACCTATCAATTGCTGGGAATAGATTCGTCGCAGGAGTACATCATCGGTTTCTTCTACACGGGTTACCCCGCTGACATCGGCGAACCGAAACGACAACCGGCTGGCGAGTTTATCCGTTGGGTGGCTTAGTAGCAGTCAGCTGTTGGCTATCAGCAAAGAGTTGTATGTGGCAGTTAGAAAGGTTTACAACTGCCACAAGTCCTACTAAGAACTGACAACTGATAACCCACAACTATTACACCGATAACTGGTACGCTGTTTTAGCATTTTGCCAAAAGTACTTTTCCTTGGCTGTATCGCCTTTCGCGCTGAAATAGTCGTCCACAATCTGTTGTACGACTTTATAGGGTGCGAAACGTTCAGAGACCGGCCAATTGCTTCCGTAGATAAGCCTGTCTTCACCAAAGGCATCCCATAGGACGTCGATTGTTGGGGTGTAATAGGCGACATCCGTCGGTGCGGGGATTTGTCCTGTGTTTTCTGCTAACCCTGAGACCTTGCAATAGATGTTCGGATAACGAGCCACCTCACGGATAGCAGATACCCATGCTGGATCGGGGGGTTGTTCCGATACTCGGACACCCGCAATGTGGTTAATGACGATGCGCATTTCGGGTGTGTGTTCAACCAGTGTTGGTAAGGTTGATAAGGCTTCTGGACTAATCAACAGATCTAAGGTGAGTTCTTTCGCTGCTAACTTCTCAATGCTCGTTAAGAAGGTTTGGTCACCGATTGACTGTAGGTGTCCCCCACCGAGACGTATGCCACGAAAGAGCGGATTTGCAGAAAACCGGTTCAGATTACCCTCGAAATCGTCTGTAGGTTCTAAATGCCCCACGAACCCCACAATGAAGGGTTCTTCTGCGGCGAGGTCGAGAATCCACTGATTATCTTCAAGCCATTTGCTCGCCTCAACAACAACCGTGCCAGTTACGCCTTCACGGACTGTGAGTGCTTTATAGTCTTCGGGCATGACGCGTCGGTAAAGCACTTCGTCATTCGGGTTAGGCCACGGCACCCCTTCCGGACGCGTGGGATCGTAGAAATGTGTATGTGTATCAATAATCATAGATATTTCTCCATATTACTCATTTTTGTTCTTTTAACCAGTTGCGGTCCTCCTGATCAGGCACAGCAACAGAAGCGGGAGCTTCAGCGAGATGTCGTAAAGCTCAAAATGGGGCAGGCACTCAATCCGATGGATGCCGAGGGATACATTCAACTTGGTAAACTCCATCGTGAATTGGGTGAACACGAGCAGGCAATAGACGCTTTTCAGGGCGCACTTGCGATTGATGACCAAAACCAGCGTGCCTATAACAATCTCGGTTTGGTCTATATTGATCTCCGTTTGTTTACGCTTGCGATTGATATGTTCCAAGCTGCACTTGAGTTCGGACCCGAGAACCCCGCTTTCTATAACAACCTCGGCTATGCTTACGATATGACAGACCAGTTTGAAGAGGCTACCGCCGCCTTTCTGAGTGCTATTGAGGCGGATCCGACCTTCGTTGATGCCTATAATAATCTCGCAGATGCGTATCTTCACCGCGAAAAGTATCAGGAGGCTGTTCAGTATTATGAGGCAGCATTGGAAATAGAAGCTGGGGACGCTGATGCCTATTTTAATCTTGGTCTTGCTTACGAGGAAACCGGAGAATTCCTTGGTGCTATCCAGTCCTATGAAAAAGGTATATCTCTTGATGACAGCGACGCCGAGGCTTACTATCGGCTTGCATTGGCGTATGAAAAAAAAGGTGATACGCTTATGATGCGTCGTTATCTGGAGGCGTTCTTGGCGCGCGCGAAGAATATTCCTTATCTCCAAGAGCAAGTTCGCACTGCTGAGGAGATGTTTGATCGGTAGCGTTCTTCCGCAAAATCAACAGAAATTCCGACTTCATTCCATCTGGATTCTTGTTTTTCCGCGCACCGAAGAGTTTCCTTGCTTGAATCCGATCCTCGTAAACTTTCTCGAACACAAACCCACGTTCCGTAAAATACTCCATTAATATTCGCCACAATTCGACCGTTATACCGTCAATCTTCGGATTGCCAACGAAAATGCAGGCAGCTGCGTTCGGTTTCAGTTGATTCATCGCATTTTCAAGTGCGTTGATCGTATGGCAGAAGTAGGAGTTGAGTCGTTTTTGAAGGTCGTCCCGCGTAAGCATCTCCCTAACTTTATCCAACGTTTCTGTTTGAATTATCCGATCTGCCTTCCGATACGGGATTTCAAGCCGTGATAGTTCTCGAACTTCTTTCTCGGTGTGTCCTAACCAAAACAGTTCCATCTTTGTGGAACGGATATATTCTTGTGCTTGGAGGTATGGAGGCGATGTTATTAGGGCATCACACGCACGCGGAACAGTGAAGTAAGACGAGTCCACGCCGCCCTGCCAACGAACTTCTGAAGCAGCCTCATTTTGATGCCGCTGTGTATATATCACGAAGTCGTTGAGGCTTTTCAACGTCTTCAAGGAGAGACTGTGGATCATTTCATCTAACTGTTCTTTCCAATTTTCCTTGAGCAGCACCTCTATCGCCTTCAATTTACGCTTGGATCTGGCAAGTTTAGGTGTCCTGTCTTCTGTATATGAAAAGCGTTTGCTCGCCTTCAACAACGCTGATTTGATAATAGAAGAATAGATTCCATCGTCCGTGTTGTGGATGAAACCCCAATAGTGCGACAGCACCTCCAAGATTTCAGGCGGATACCAATAATTGACGCTTGACCAATAGGGCATAAATTGGTGCTTACTTTCTCTCATACCCTCCAATGATTTGTACAAATCGGCTTCGCGCAATCTCTCTTTTCCACTATAAATCTTGAGCGGCATGATGTGGTTTAGGAGTAGGTTGAGATCAAGGAGAAAAGCGTTGCGTTTACACAGATATGCCTCAACACCTACTGTTCCCGATCCTGAAAACGGATCGACAATCCAATCGCCTTCCTTTGTATAGGTTGTAATTGCATACCGAACAATCTGAGGAATGAATTTCGCTGGATAGGCAAAAATAGCGTGCGTCAAATAGCCGGTATCTGTAATTTCAGGGACGAGTTCTCGGAACGAAACTAACGTTACATCGTCAGATGCAGACTCATCTGCTGGTTGTTCAGACTCGGGGTCTATCGGAAAAAGAGTTCCTTGCAAGCTACGTCCTAATTGTTCATCCATGTTTTGGTTTTTCAAATAAGTGGTTATCAGTTGTCGGTTTTCAGTTAAGAGGCAAAGCTTCGATAACGTGAGTTCGGTATGAGAACACTTTGTAGTGGGCACTGTCAGTTGGTACTACAAGATATTTTTTCTGGAAAAAACATATTAACTGAGAACTAAGAACTGAGAACTGACTACTAACTGCTATTCCAATTCTTCCTCAGTTAGTTGGAAATTGAAAACCTCTTCCTCTTCTTCTGTTCCGTCAATTTCTTCTTCAGTCAACTGGAAATCAAAAACCTCTTCCTCTTCTTCAACCGCTTCCGTCTCTATTTCTGGTGTTGTAGTGCTTTGAGCTTGTTCAGTGGGTTGCGGTGTCTCCTGTGTTTCGAGTTTCGGCGAACTTCCACCAAGGATGGTCAACACTACAATTCCCACAACACAAACACTTGTGACCGTCAACGCTACTGGACGTTTCCAGAGGACAACACGCTCGCTTCGGTCTAAGAAAGGCAGGAAAAGTAGTAGCAGCATGCCGACCGTTGGGATTACAAACGTCCCAATAATTTCAAAGGGACCTTGGAAGTATTTCAAAAGTTGGAACAGGAATAGGAAATACCATTCCGGTCGCGGGTCGTAATCTGCGTTCGTTGGGTCGGCGACATCTTCGAGCGGAACAGGGACAGATAGCGCAACGACTGCGAGTATCACGAAGAGAATCAGCATGCCGACAACATCTTCAAATACCTGATCCGGATAGAACGGTTTTCCGGTTTTCATCTCCTCTGGCGTGTTTTCTGGTTTGCCCGAAGAACCGTAATATCGAACGAAAAAGAGATGCACACCCACCAAGCCGAAGGCTAACCACGGTAGCCAGATTGTGTGGAGTGCGTAAAACCTTGATAGCGTCACCGCGCCTATTTCTGCTCCGCCGCGCATCACTTTCGCCACGAAATCGCCTAATACAGGGGCAGTGCTGGAAATTTCCACACCGACAACTGTTGCCCAATATGCTTTCTCATCCCACGGCAGGAGGTAGCCTGTGAATCCGAAACCGAGCGTGACCAAGAGCAGAAGCACGCCGAATATCCATGTAAGTTCACGTGGTGCTTTGTATGACCCGTAGAGGACGACACGAAGCAGATGCAGAACGACGATGATGACCATCGCGCTCGCACCCCAATGGTGTAAGCCGCGCACAAACGCTCCGAACGGGACCTCTTCACTGATATAGGTTACGGCGTTATGCGCGTGTTCGGGTGAAGGTGAGTAGTATAGCGCGAGAAAGGCACCAGTAGCGGCTTGAAGTAGAAGCAGAAACATCGCCAAACTGCCAAGTGAGAAAAGCAGGTTGATATGTTTCGGTAGTGGTTTACGCAAGTGCGCGGAGAACTCGGTTAACGGGAGACGTTCGTTGAGAAATTGCCGCATCTACGTCTCCTTTACGTATAAAATACCCGCTTCTACTTTGGTTTCGAGTTTCCGCAAGGGTTCTGGCGGCGGTCCAGCAACAACAGTTCCGTTCTCGTCAAACACCGCACCGTGACACGGACAGAGGAACGATCCTTTCGACTCATCCCACCGGACGAGACAACCGAGATGTGAACAGGTGCGTGAAAAAACGCTCCATTCTCCGTTACCGGTATCGGTTACGTAGACGGAGCGTTTTTTCGTTGCTTTAACCCAACCGTCTTTTGCGGTGAAGGTATAGTCTACCTTTTTAAAGCGACTGTTTTTGAGCCGGTCAGCGAGTCCTAAATCGACCCATTTCGATTCTGCTTTTTTAAAAGCAGGTGAGATCGCGAAGCCGATAAGCGGAATGCCGGCAGCGAGGCTCAAGACGCCACCAATAAGTGCTGTTGCGATCTCGAAAAATGAGCGTCGGCTCTTCTTTTCCATTGCGTTTTCCATAGACTATCGCTTCCAAGTTTGCCCTTCAAACGGTGTCCGCAGATCGTAACGTCCCTCTTCCAGGACGGGCAGTGTGCCGTCGTTAACCATGAGTTCGAGCGGTAATTCCTTCGTTTCCATCGGCATGTTGACGACGTTTTTGATACGCAGGGATTCATAGATAGCCAACATGATTTCAAGCGTGTAACGTGCTTGGACGCCACTACCGCGATGGTCAGAAATGTCGCCTTCGATCCATTCGATGAGTTCTTGGAATTGATTCTTGGGCTCTGGTGGTGGCGTGATGGTTTGCCATCCTTTTGCGTCTCCGTTTTGGAGGAGCAGCGTGCCGTCAGGTCCGTTACGAATTTGTCCTTCTGTGCCAGCGATCATTGGCATTGAGACTGGCGGATCTGGAAGATCGCCTTCGTAGATGCCGCGGGCACCGCCTTCAAAGCAGACTAAGCCCATACAAAGGTCTTCACAGATCGTACGGCGTTCCCACCGATCAGTCGTACGGGAGGTCTGCCCGATAACCCACAGCGTCTCAGGATCCGACAATGTAAAGCGCCAGCCGTCGATTGCATGCGTGCCTGTGTTAAGCAGTCCAGCATGCTGTTTGGCACGGTGATGAAGCGTAGTTGGTTCGCCAATCGCCCCTGCAGCGACGAGTCTACGCGCCTCTATGTTTGCGGGTCTGTATCTACCTTGGTGGCCGATGATAAGTTTGACATCGTTCTCTTCGCAAGCGGCAATCATGGCGTCAGCTTGCCCGAGTGAGGCTGCCATCGGCTTTTCTCCGATAATCCCTTTGATGCCTGCCTTCGCGGCTGCGACGGTAGCTTCTGCCCGCGGTCCCTGCCATGTTGTGATACTAACGATGTCCAAATCCTCTTTTGAGAGCATTTCATCGACATCGGTATAGGTAGCCGGAATATCGTATTCATCGGCGACCCGTTTCGCGGATTCCTCGTAGATATCCATTGCTGCTACGACTTGTGCGTCAGCGACCGGTTCCCAGGATCTGGAGTGAGATCTTCCCATCCCACCACAACCGATAATTCCGACTCTGTATGTCTGATTTGCCATCTGTTTGCCTCCTTCTATGTTAACAGGAATTCTATCAATTTTTCTGCTTTCGGTCAACAGAAAACTGAGGCAGATGTAGGTAAATATTTTGTCATTATCCTTTGTTGGAATGCGTTGGAATCCGGATTGTGTTTTAACAGGGGTTTCACGGAGCTTTCACGGAGTTCTTTTTGGAGCATTGATTCCATTGGGTTTCTGAACTTGAATTTGTGTGTTCTCCGTGAAAGGGGTTTTTAGTTATTTTTATTCTGTGGTAGGTTTTAGAGTTAATTGGACATTGATATCTGAATCTTGACAAACTTTCAGAGGTATGAAAAACTATGGCAGTGCAATATGGACTTGCAAGCTGCGTCCTACAACAAAAAGGAGTTATCGTATGGCAGATTATGAAGATAAAGGTTCTCAGATTCGAGTGACAAATCTTGAGGCGTTTCCGATGGGTGTGAAAGCCTACGTCAAAATTGAAACGAATATGGATGTTACAGGTTGGGGCGAGATTAACAATATGGAGACAACCGTCACCTGTGCGTTGGCGCGCTCCTTATCAGAGTTAATTATGGGTGAAAACCCAACCCGGATTGAACATCACTGGCAACGCTTGTTCCGTGCACACCGTAACATCCGAGGTGGCGGTTTGATGGTGCATACAATCTCCGCTATTGACATGGCGTTGTGGGATATTGCAGGGAAGCTCTGGGGAGTGCCGGTGTATCGCCTGCTCGGTGGTCCCTGCCGCGATAAGATTTGGAAGTATCCGAGTCCAAAGGCGATTAAAACGGGACCGGGCGGTTCCAAGCCGTTTGCGGGTACCCCCGATGAAATCGCCGATTTGGTTCAGCGCGTGCGGGATGCACGCGAGCAGGTTGGTTCTGATGGTGCAGTAATGTTTGATGCGCATAGCTGCTTACCACCGCCTATTGTCAAACAATTCGCCAGTTACCTACAACCGGACGATCTACTCTTTCTGGAGGAGGCGTGGGTGCCGGGGAATATTGAAGTGATGCGCAAGATCCGAGAATCTGTCCCCGTTCCACTCGCAACTGGGGAGCGCGATCGCACAATATGGGAGGTCCGAGAGATTCTTGAAGCGCAGGTGATTGATATTCTTCAACCCGATTGTGGACACGGTGGCGGCATCACGCAGGTTAAAAAAGTCGCAGCACTCGCCGAAGCGCACCACGTCCCGATCGCACCGCACTGCACGATGTCCTATCTCGGTCTCACAGCAAGTTTTCACTTATCTGCTGCCGTGCCCTTTTTCCTTATCCACGAAGGCTATGAGAATGTCCTTCCCGACGGTGTTGCCCACAAAACGTGGGAGATGGACGAGGAAGGCTACGTTTCGCTGCCAGAAGGACCCGGTTTAGGTGTTACCGTGGATGAAGCGAAAGTAATTGAAGTCGGACAGGATCAGAATAGACGCTTCACTTGGCCCAACAGCCGATTGGCAGATGGCTCCATCGCCGATTATTAGACTTCTCATCGCAATTTAGGCGCGCTCTAAAGCGCGCCAGTCCCTTGGATCACCATAGTTAGGCACGCTTTAATCCGACTCATGAGCGACTGCCTACTGCGAGTCTCTGAAGTCGTCGCCGTCAACATCGGCGACCTCAAAACCAACACGCTAACACTCGCATCACAACTCCTAATTAATTCCATTTTTTTATTTTTTTACAAAATGCACGTTTTTTACTAAAAAATGTGTCTTTAAGCAAAACAATTGATGAAAAAGTCATAATGGAGTATTATAAATTGATTTTTAATATATGTTATACATATACCCAATGTCACCTTAACGAAAGAGCAGTTACACCAGTTGTAGCGTCTCGAGGCTAATCATAAGGACATCCGTGACATCATAGGATTAGCGTTTGCAACGAATCTTAGAGTGCAGTATTTTAGTTAGAATCCGATAAAAGACTTACTCCATTGTCGAACTTACGTTAACCTACAACTTATAACCCTGCAACAACCACATAGGAGGATTAGCATGATAAAACGTTTCGTCTGTAGTTTGCTGCTCTTTATCTGCGCGTCCATGAGTTTCGCAGCAGATATTATTCCCGATCCCGCCTTACGCGCAGCCATCCGAGAACACATTCAGCTGCCTGTAGATGTCCCTATAGAAGTTAGGCATCTGCAACAACTCGTAGACTTTCGCCCTGAAAATAGAGGTATTAGCAACCTAACAGGTTTTGAACATGCCAGTAATCTAAGATTCCTAGACATTTCCGATAACCCGATAACAGATCTCAGTCCGCTTGCGAATCTCATAGCACTTGAGGAACTGCACTTTTGGCAGGATCCACCGAGATCCACGAATCTTGATTTGCGTCCATTAGCGAAGTTGACGAACCTCCGCAGAATAGTAGTTTCAGGCAATGGCATCACCGACATAAGTCCACTTGCCAATCTTCAGGGTCTTACCCGTCTATCCCTTGATAGAAACAACATTGACGACCTTTCACCGCTTATGGGACTTGTGAACCTCAAAGAGATGGATATTTCCAGAAACCCGATAACAGATCTCAGTCCGCTTGCGAATCTCAAAGAACTTGAGGATCTGGGTTTCGGTCAGGGGCCACCGAGACCCATAAACCTTGACCTCTCGCCTTTGGCACACCTCACAAATCTGCGTGTGCTCGCACTTTCAGGCAACGGCATCACCGACATAAGTTCACTCGCCGATCTCCAGCGTCTTACTCATCTATACCTTGATAGAAACCACATCTCGGACTTCCGTCCACTCGTCGGCCTCAGAAACTTACGAGTGTTATGGGTCGTAGAAAATAGGGCATCAGATCTCAGCATGCTTTCCCATCTGAACTTGACGACCTTCAAGTATGATGCGTCCTGTAGAATTGATCCGATCTTACCGGCTGTGGCAGACCGTATACAGCACAGAGATTACCCCTCTATTTTCGATCCATTCTCTGTGAACCTCATTGAATCCATCGAAGTTGGAAAATCCGATTTATGGAGCACCCCCGGGCTTTATGATGAACGTCTGACGAAACATGATCTTGTTTGGCAAGGTAATTACCGTCATCTGACATGGCACTTATCAGCATCTGAACCCACCGACGGATTGTCAACGCGTTTGGTAGGCGATATGGCAGCTGCCACAGCCATGCATGAAGACCGCCTTAAACTGAATCCCAACCTCATTTCGCTGATCTCGCTGAACTTCGAGTGGCAGCCTCCTGACGCCTTGCCAGTAGACTCCGATTTCTGGCTCAGAGATCGGCAGGGCAACTTTATTGTTCATCCCTACCACGGGGCAGAATATGTCGTCAATCTCCTAAATCTCGAGTTTCAAGAAAAGTGCATTCAGAAGGTTGTAAGCATTGCCGCTTGTGGGCTTTACGATGGAATCCTTGTAGATAGTGTAAGGAACAACGGCACCGGTTTCTATGGTCGTCGGTTTTATCCTGAGATCACAGACCAACAGATTATTGACGCATATACCCATATTTTCAGCAGGATTCGTGAACGCGTGCGAGACGATTTCCTGGTTATCGTGAATGTGAATCGTACGAAACCGACGGCTTACGCCGAGTATCTTAACGGTATCTTTATGGAGTTGAACACAGATCACCCAGATGGCTACACCTATGAAGGACTTCAGGAGATAGAGGATACTCTTGTATGGGCGGATGTGAATTCGCTGGCACCCCAGATTACCTGTTTGGAAGGTCAAGGTCTATGGTCATCGGCACCCGACACAACGGAGAACAAACGCTGGATGCGAGTCTTTACGACCATGAGTTTGACGCTTTCTGATGGGTATATGCGATATACGTTCGTTGATTCAGAAGGACTCTATCACGGACATATCTGGTACGACTTCTGGGATGCTGATCTCGGTAAACCCGTCGGTGAGAAAGAGCAGTTGTATAAAAATCGTCAAGGTGAATCTATCGACGGGTTATTTATCCGTGAGTATACCAATGGTTGGGCGGTCTATAATCGCAGTGGAAAAGCACGGATGATCCAGTTGCCGGAGAATGTCAACGGCTGGGAGAGCGGTATCATAGGCACGGAACACACAGTCCCAGATTTAGATGGCGAGATTTACCTGAAAAGAATAACCGATAGACACGATGTCAACGGCGATGGCAGAATTAACGTCCTTGACCTCGTCATCGTCGCGAATGCTATCGGCAAAACTGAACCCGACGTCAACGGCGACGGCACCGTAAATGTTCTGGATTTAGTGCAGGTCGCAAATCAGATTGGAGAGTAAAAAATGGCGAAACTAATGAGACAGACTTTATGGGTTCTGATTATATTGGGTATGACATATAGCATCGCCTACCCCCAAGTCGACTGGATGCCGGACCCGAATTTACGGCAAGCCGTGCGAGAACACATTCGCCTGCCTGTAGGCGCACCTTTAGAGGTTAGACATTTACACCATCTTGAATATCTTGATTCCAGCAATAGAGGCACCACAAATCTAACAGGCTTAGAACACGCCACAAATCTGAGAGACCTGCGTATTGCCCAAAATCCAATAGAAGACCTCAGTCCCATTGCGAATCTCACACAGCTTGAGGAACTGCACTTTTGGCAAGATCCACTGAGACCCACGAACCTTAATTTGCGTCCATTGACGCACCTCACAAATCTACGTATGCTCGTACTTTCAGGCAACGGTATCACAGATATAAGTCCACTGGCAAACCTCCAGCACCTTACCCGTCTATACCTTGATAAAAACAACATTGACGACATTTCACCGCTCGCAGACCTTGTGAACCTACGGGAATTGCATATTTTCCAAAACCCAATCACAGATCTCAGTCCCCTTGCGAATCTCACAGAACTTGAGGATCTGGGTTTCTGGCATGGTCCACCCAGACCCACAAATCTTGATCTCTCGCCCTTGACGCATCTCACAAAACTCCGCGTACTATCACTTTCAGGCAACGGCATTACAGATATAAGTCCACTGGCAAACCTCCAACACCTTACCTATTTACACCTTGATAGAAACAACATTGACGACTTCAGCCCACTCGTTGGACTCACAAACCTACGAGAGTTATGGATTCGTAAGAATTTGGCATTGGACTTCAGCATGCTCTCACATCTGAACTTGACCACCTTCGAGTATGATGAGTTCTTATGTGAAATATCACCGTTGGATCCTCCAGTGATTCAACGTATTAATAACAGAACCTTTCCCTCGGTTGCGTTGGCCGGGAGTAGCTTAGTCAAGAGAAATCCAATTAGGTGGTTTCCATGGGATCCTCTGGATGTTTTTCATGACGAAGTCTCAAAACACGACTTGAATTACTTCGGATTCAAATATGGTTTACACTGGCACCTAACACCAGAAGAACCTACTGAAGGTCTATCAACACGACTTGTCGGGGACTTAGAGAGCGTCAAATGGACACACCAACAGATCATGAATCGTAATCCCAACTTTATTACGCTTCCAGGAGTATCTTTCCATTACACGACATCTTCTGATCATTTTCCCCCAGATTCTGATTTCTGGGTTGGTGCTAAAAATAACGCACTTTGGGGTGAATGGATGATTGATTTCCTAAATCCTAAAGTGCAACAACTTATCATAGATCGTGTAGTGGCCATCGCGGAATGTGGAATTTTGGATGGTATCCTCTTCGATTCATTTTGGCATAATGGAACTCGCTTCCCTGGACGTGAGCATTTTCCTCAGACAGATGCGGAAATTATCGCAGCGACGACGCGTATTTTAAAAGGTATTCGAGAGCGTGTCCGAGATGATTTCCTTATTATCGCTAACGCCAACAGAACAAAACTGACGCTTTATGCCGAGTATATCAATGGGAGTTTCATGGAGACAGGTAGAAACCCAACTCTCTACCCAGAAGATAGACGTATTGAAGTTCTTATTGAAAGTGAAGATTCACTACTCTGGAACGAGGAAAACTTACGTGAGCCAAGAATCAATGTGTTGGAAGGTTCGGGTGTATTTGAACCTCTTGATAGTCCTAATAACTTACGCTGGATGCGACTTTTTACCACAATGTCCCTCACCCACTCCGATGGATATTGCAATTTCAGAGTTCCCCATGAGATTGGTGGATATATTCAGGGTGTCCATATCTGGTACGACTTCTGGGATGCTGATCTTGGTAAACCTGTAGGTGAGAAAGGAGTCTTGTATAAAAATCCGCAAGGTGTCTCTATTGACGGGTTATTCATTCGTGAGTTCACCAACGGCTGGGCGGTTTATAACCGCTCTGGTAAAGCACAGAAAATTCAGTTACCAGAACAGGCAACAGGGGTAGAAAGTGGTACTACAGCAACCGAACACACAGTCCCAGATTTAGATGGCGAGATTTACCTGAAAAGAATAACCGATAGACACGATGTCAACGGCGATGGCAGAATTAACGTCCTTGACCTCGTCATCGTCGCGAATGCTATCGGCAAAACTGAACCCGACGTCAACGGCGACGGCACCGTAAATGTTCTGGATTTAGTGCAGGTCGCAAATCAGATTGGAGAGTAAAAAATGGCGAAACTAATGAGACAGACTTTATGGGTTCTGATTATATTGGGTATGACCTGTAGGATCGCGTCCCCGCAAGTCGACTGGATGCCAGACCCGAATTTACAGCAAGCTGTGCGAGAAGCACTTGAGCTGTCTGCAGACGCACCACTCACAAAAGAGAAGATGCAAGAGTTGGGTCATCTTGAGAAGCAAAACAACGGCATTAGGAATATACAAGGCTTAGAATTCGCTCAAAACCTTACGGATCTTAATTTAGGTAGTAACCAAATTAGAGATATTAGGCCGTTGCGTAACTTATTGAAATTACAAGGATTAAGTCTGTATGCCAATGAAGTCTCTGATATATCTCCATTAAGGTCTTTGACGCTCCTTGTATATCTGAACGCAGCTCACAATCCAATAACAGACTTAAGTCCGCTGTCAAACCACACCAATTTAGAAACATTGGATCTGTTTGATTGCGAAATTTCTGATGTTAGTCCGCTCACAGGTCTGAAAAACCTAAAAAACTTAATACTTACACACAATCGTATCAGCGATTTTAGCCCATTAGCGAATCTAACCAATTTGCAAAGGCTTTATATCAAGGGAAATTTGGCAAACGATATAAGTTCATTGCAGAATTTGACGCTCACTGAATTTGAATACGATGAAGTGTGTGAAATACCACCTTTAGGAACTTCTGTCATTTCGCGAATTCAGGCACGGAACTATCCTTCAGTGTTTCAAGCATGGGACCATCTTATTGGATCTGAGAAAGATGAACAGACATGGGAAAGTATTGAACCTTGGGACGACGAAACACTCCACACACAACGCCTGACGCAGCATGACTTGCACTGGAGTCCTTTTTTCGGATTATGGTGGGATACTTCAGAGGCGGAACCTACCTACGGGTTATCAACTCAACTGGGTGGTGAATTGGAAGCGGCAAAAGCGATACGCCAACAACGACTTGCGCTAAATCCCAATATGCTGTTCCTCGTTGAAGTCCGAATCCATAATCACTTGCGGTCATCGGCATTTCCTTCAGACTCGGAGTTTTGGCTTAGAGACAGCAGCAACCGGATTATCGCAAATCATAATAGAGAGAATCCGATGAATTTTTTGAATCCAGACTTGCAGAATCTACTTATTGAACGGATTGTCGCGGTGGCTGAATGTGGACTCTACGATGGCGTTATGATAGATGGATTTAATTCAAATGCTACTGGCTTTGTAGACCGCCATTTTCATTCTGTTACAAATCAAGAGATTATTGCAGCAACAACCCGAATTTTGGGCGAAGTTCGCATACGCGTGCGAGATGATTTTTTAATACTTGTTAATACCAACCGAACAAAACCGACAGCCTATGCCGAGTATGTCAACGGCACTTTCATGGAAACCGGACACGATTCCAATGGCAGCTACACCCGCGAAGGACTACAGGAGATCGAGGACACGCTTCTGTGGGCAGAAACGCAGCTCCGAGCACCACAGATTAACTGCTTGGAAGGTGAAGGTGTTGGAACATCTCCGCCTAACAGCCCTGAGAATCAACGCTGGATGCGTGTGTTCACAACACTTAGCCTAACGCATTCTAACGGTTACGTACTCTATACGGATGGCACGCGTTTTGTTGATCCCCAAGCAGCGCATCACGCTCACATCTGGTTTGATTTTTGGGATGCAGATCTCGGATCCCCCATCGGTGCCAAAGCACAACGCTACGAAAACCGAGAAGGTGTTTTCGTCCGCGAGTTCACCAACGGCTGGGCAGTCTATAATCGTAGTGGCAAAGCACAGAAAATCCAGTTACCAGAGACCACAACAGGCGTTGAAAGTGGTCTTACAAGCACAATACACGCTCTCCCAGATTTAGATGGCGAAATCTATCTTAAAGAAGTATCAACGTCGGTGGACGTCAATGGCGACGGTGTAGTGAATGTGTTGGATTTGGTCATCGTCGTAAACGCATTCGGCACATCCGAACCCGACCTGAATGGAGATGGGGTCGTCAACATCTTAGACCTTGTTATTGTCGCAAATGCTTTTTGAGGAGGATTCGATATATTTACCAACTCTTAACTTATGACTTATAACCCTACAACAACCACATAGGAGGATTAGCATGATAAAACGTTTCGTCTGTAGTTTACTGCTGTTTATCTGCGCGTCCATGAGTTTCGCAGCAGATATTATTCCTGATCCCACCCTACGCGCAGCCGTGCGAGAACACATTCGTCTGCCTGTAGATGTCCCTTTAGAGGTTCAGCATTTACAACAACTTGAAGACTTTCGCCCTGAAAATAGAGGTATTAGCAACCTAACAGGTTTGGAACATGCCAATAATCTAAGATTCCTAGACATTTCCGATAACCCGATAACAGATCTCAGTCCGCTTGCGAATCTCATAGCACTTGAGGAACTGCACTTTTGGCAGGATCCACCGAGATCCACGAATCTTGATTTGCGTCCATTAGCGAAGTTGACGAACCTTCGCAGAATAGTAGTTTCAGGCAATGGCATCACCGACATAAGTCCACTTGCCAATCTTCAGGGTCTTACCCGTCTATCCCTTGATAGAAACAACATTGACGACCTTTCACCGCTTATGGGACTTGTGAACCTCAAAGAGATGGATATTTCCAGAAACCCGATAACAGATCTCAGTCCGCTTGCGAATCTCAAAGAACTTGAGGATCTGGGTTTCGGTCAGGGGCCACCGAGACCCATAAACCTTGACCTCTCGCCTTTGGCACACCTCACAAATCTGCGTGTGCTCGCACTTTCAGGCAACGGCATCACCGACATAAGTTCACTCGCCGATCTCCAGCGTCTTACTCATCTATACCTTGATAGAAACCACATCTCGGACTTCCGTCCACTCGTCGGCCTCAGAAACTTACGAGTGTTATGGGTCGTAGAAAATAGGGCATCAGATCTCAGCATGCTTTCCCATCTGAACTTGACGACCTTCAAGTATGATGCGTCCTGTAGAATTGATCCGATCTTACCGGCTGTGGCGGACCGTATACAGCACAGAGATTACCCCTCTATTTACGATCCATTTGCGCTGACGCTCATTGTATCCATCGAAAATCTCCATAGGTTTGGGCATGACCGTGTATGGGGCACACCCGGGCTTTATGATGAGCGTCTGACGAAACACGATCTTGTTTGGAAAGGTAATTACCGCCATCTGCAGTGGCACTTATCAGCATCTGAACCCACCGAGGGATTATCAACGCGTTTGGTAGGCAGGTTGGAAGATGCCGCAGCCATGCATGAAGACCGACTTCAACTGAATCCCAACCTCATTTCGCTGATTGGGCTGAACTTCGTGTGGGAGACCCTTGACGCCTTTCCAGTAGACTCCGATTTCTGGCTCAGAGATCCACAAGGGAACTTGATTGAGCATGCCAACGAGGTGGAATATGTCGTCAATCTCCTAAATCCTGTGTATCAAGATAAGCTTATAGAGAAAGTCGTCGGCATTGCGGCTTGTGGACTTTACGATGGGATCTTTATAGATAGCCTATATAACAACGGCATCGGTTTTCAAGGTCGCGATTTTTATCCTGAGATCACAGACCAACAGGTTATTGACGCCTATACCCGTATTTTCAAAGGGGTTCGTGAACGCGTCCGAGACGATTTTCTCATTATAGCGAATGTGAATCGGACGAAACCGACGGCTTACACCGAGTATCTTAACGGTATCCACATGGAAACCGGACGTCCCAAGGGCATCTATACCCGCGAAGGACTCATTGAGATAGAGGACACACTCCTATGGGCACAGAGACGCCTCCGAGCACCGCAGATTACCTGTTTACAAGGATGGGGTCTAAGAGAGAGACATGACAGCCCTAACAACGAACGCTGGATGCGCGTCTTTACGACCATGAGTCTCACACTTTCTGACGGCTATGTAATCTACACTGTACCGTATGACAGCAAAGGGTATGTTCGCACCCATATCTGGTACGACTTCTGGGATGCTGATCTCGGTAAACCCGTCGGTGAGAAAGAGCAGTTGTATAATACCCCGCAAGGCGTCTCTATTGAGGGTCTATTCATCCGTGAGTTCACCAACGGCTGGGCAGTCTATAACCGGAGTGGTAAAGCACAGAACATCCAACTACCAGAAAGCACGACAGGCGTTTCAAGTAGTATCACAGCCACTGAACACACACTCCCAGATTTAGACGGCGAAATCTATCTAAAACAGATAGCAGCGAATCCAGCCGATGTCAACGGCGATGGCAGAATCAACGTCCTTGACCTCGTCATCGTCGCGAACGCTATTGGCAAAACTACCCCGGACGTCAACGGCGACGGCACCGTCAATGTCTTGGATCTCGTCGCTATCGCAAATGCTATCAGTGAATAAAACAATAGAACACTCCAAAACAGGAGGATTTCCCGTAGGAAACAGATGTCATAGCACCCACAGAACTCGACACCTTAAACGATCAAGAACGCGTCGCACGCGTCCAGAACGGAGACACATCCGCCGCGGTGACCCACATCACCTAAGAATTGAATAAAACCATTTAACGCTTATTAAGCAGTGCCTTTCAGGTTTAGTCCATGGATTTAGACCGCACCGCTTCCGACACAAGTCTCTCCAAATCTGTACCTCTCCATTATGAGAGATTAATTTTCCTTCTTGGTCTATGAGCCATGGTGCTGGAATCCTCTTAATGTTATACTGTCGCGAAACGGGACTGTCCCACCCTTTTCCACTAAAAATTTGTCGCCAAGGGATAGCATTCGCTGTAATATAGTTCCGCAGCTTGGATTCTTCGCGATCAAGACTCACTCCGATGACATCGAATCCCGCGTCCTTATAGGTATTGTAAACCTTTCTGATATTTGGTATTTCATCGGTACACGGGGGACACCACACTGCCCAAAAATCGAGCAAGACGACTTTCCCCCGGTAATCCTGAAGCGAAATCGGTTTACCATCAAGGTCAGTCACAGAAAAATTGGGAACAGTTTTCCCTATCAACGCTAACGCAGGATCAAACTTAAGTTGATACACTTTTGCTATCTCTTTATTGCCGAGTTTTTCATGAAGTTGAGCAAGTCTCTGGAAGACATCTCGGTTTTTCGGATGCTGCATCTCCGCTTCCTCATAGACCTGAAGGGCATCTTGATGCCGATCCATCGCCTCAAACATATCGCCGAGAACGAAGGTGTCTTTAATGTCTTCGGACCCCATAACTAACTTGAAACGGTTGATAAGATCATTGGCTTTTTCCTCCTGCTCATCTTTGACGTAGAGACGGATGAGTGCGGGATACAGTTCAAAGATCCGTTCATCATCCGGAGCATCCTGAAGTTTGACTTCAAAGGCAGCAACCGCTTTTCCGATACTTCCATACATTACTTCCGGTTCGTATATAGCCCATGTAGCGTTTGATTGATAAATACCACCAGAGAAACCTAAATTTAAACACGCAAAATCTTCATTCGCATGATGCCCACAACGGACTATCGGTATGACATCGCCATAAATGTAGAGTTGCTCGGTCGTTAGTTCTTGATATCCAGAATCATACTGCGCATAGTCGTAACTCACGGGCAATACCGGGTCGGTCCTACGGTAATAACTTGGCTTGCCTCTGTTTCCATCTGCGGGACAGAGCAGAATTTTTTTGTCTGTCAAGTATTTGCGATGAAGTGCTGAAAGCCATAGCGGCAGTTTCCCATGTTCGCTGCGGTAGGTTTGAAGGGCTTTACCGATTGCGACCATATTTTGCGTGCAAAGTTCTGTGTTTTTCTCGTGCTGTACGAAAGCCTCTCCCGCAGTGGATGCCAAAAGCGTTTCAGAATCCTGTGAGCCAGCACCACTATTCTTACTTGATGGCCCATCGCGTCCAACCTGATTCCGGACATCGGGCTTTGAATCAATACCAAGAACGATAGGTGCGTCAATGATTTCAATAGTGTGTTCAGATTCTGCTTCAAAACTATATGGACGTTGAAAGTGGAGAAGATATTGGTTGCCAACACCTATCATCAATAATATCACCGTTAGAGTTGAAACAGCGATTCCCCATGGTAGTAACGGCTTACTCCCGGACGGTGTAACGGGTTTGATATGGGCCATTTCTCGAACGATATTTTCGGTTAGATTTGCAGACAGTTGGAAACTGTTTAATGTCTCTCGAATCATAGGTTCCTCTTTCTTCAAACGTTGTCGTGCCCGACTCAGCCGGCTCTTAATTGTATTTGCCGATACACCGAGAAATTTGCCAATTTCTTCACAGGTCATTTCGCCAAAGTAATACAGCGTCATCACGGTGCGTTCGCTCTCTTTTAACTTATCAAGTAACTGTTTGACGACTTCTCGCTGTGCCTCAACTGTAGTTTTTGCTTGTTCGTCTGCTACATGTCTGGAATATGTCGCTTTTCCTTTCATCGTCATATTAATACTCTCCGCCAATCGGATATGCAACTGATTCTTACGAGACCACGCAATGCAACGACGCGTCGTAACCACATATAACCACCCAAGAAACCGATCCGGTTCTTTCAGCATTGCCAGATCCCGATATACTTGCAGAAAGGTATCCTGTGTAATATCTTCAGCGATGTGAAAATCACCGATTTTCCTCCATGCAAGCGTGTGTACATGTTTATGGTATTTGTTCACAAGCATGGTGAAAGCAGTATCATCGCCCGCGAGGGTACGACGAATCAATTCGGCATCATCTTTTCTCATTATGCACCTCCAAGACAGGTTTTCAAATTGGTGCAATAGGATTATACACGAATATCGTCTCGGACAAAACATCCGGAGGGAATTTCCTCAAAACCTCTGATGGTCTCGTCGTTTTTATCCTGAGAGATTCAAGAGGTCGGCATAACATTCGAGTTAGTATATAATGGCGCGTGTTGAAGGAAAATGGTTGCATAATTCTGCAAAGAAACAGAATATTGTAGGAAAATAGAAGAAAATCGTCAAAATTGATAGAGTCCAATGGCTTTTAATCTTGATTGGCATTCATTTTATGCAACCTTCCCTCTCTTAAAATACGACATACCGTCATAAGACAATTTACTTTGGAGGAGCGTCGTGAAAAACGAAGATGTTGATCTGATTCAGCACATCTTAGCAGGTGATGAGGGGGCATTTACTGCGTTAATGGAAAGGCACCGGAAGTGGGTTCACTCGCTCGCATGGCGTGAAATCGGAGACTTCCACATAGCGCAAGAAATCACCCAAGACACCTTCATCCAAGCTTTTAAGTCGCTTCCGAATTTGAGAGACCCCAATCGTTTTTCAGGTTGGTTACATGTGATAGCGAAGCGTCAATGCATTGAGTGGCTACGAAGAAAGCCCGCTGTAATGCAATCACTGGATGAAATGCCGAAAGCCGAATTAGAGCAACTATTCTACGCGCAATATGTTGAAAAAGAACAGGCACAAGCGTCGATAGACGAATTGCACGAAGTCGTGGAATGTCTCCTCCAAAAGTTACCGACAACTGAGCATTCTGTGATGGTATTACACTATTACAAAGGTTTAACATGTGAAGAGATGAGCGCGCTCTTGGATATATCGCTGAACACGGTAAAGAGTCGGCTACATCGCGCTCGGAAAAGATTAGAGAGGGAGGAATCAATGATTCGTGAAACCTTGCGTCCAAGTTTATTAAAAAGCCATCCACGTGGTGTTGGAATCCGATCGACTGCAGTAACAGAAACCGATGAACATTTAGCAGAGGGTGGTTTCAATCTCATTCGAACCGATAAAGTCTTCACATCTTCCGGATTTGGCACAAGAGGACATGGTGGTGGCGATCCATCGCCAATGTACATGTTGCTCCACTATATTAGTCACGGTAGGATTAGCCTCTTGAGATTCCCTTTAACGATCGGGAGTCATTGGGAAGAGGAAGGTCCTTGGGAATCGAGAGCGACAACGACCTTAGAAAACCACGAGACGGTGGAGGTCTCCGGGGGTACTTTCTCGGGGTGTCTGAAACATAAAACTGTCTTCACGGACGCTAATGTTGAAGATACCAATGCTGAATTGCGAACCGCTCTTGTGAACGGCACGCGTTATCTGTGGTTCGCAAAAGGTGTTGGTCTCGTAAAGATGCGCTATGAGCATTCTAACGGTGATGTCACGGAAGCCGAGTTGATTAAATATAAAATTCCGCTGCAAAGCGAAGAATATCTCCCAGCACAGATAGGCACGCAGTGGACATACAAATGGAAAAATGCCTATCGTAGTGAAGCGACCATTGAGGAGTGGCGTGTTATTAGAAACTTCAGTGAACCAAACAATCTTCATAATCCCATGGAACTCGCGTCGGCAAGATATGAAATCAAAATTGATGCTGATGAACCGCGTGTGGCGGATGTCAAGTGTATCCTAACGCCAAAAGGCAGTAGTGAAGAAGGAGATCAGAAATCATTACCGTTGTTTATGAGTCACTTTGGAACTGAGTGGATGTACGATGGATATTCCCGTTATCTTCGAGACTTGACAGCTGCTGATGCTAACGGTGAAACATTGGTTGTAGAGGAGATTGACAAAACGCAATGGATAGTTGAAACTCGGGATGAATCCCCTGTAACACTACAATACAAAGTATTGCTAAATCATGATGAACGCGAATGGCCCCCAGGCAGGGATGAGGCTCCCTATGTCCAAGATAACTGTATTTTCTCGCCTGGGTATGCCCTGTTTATTGTCGGTGAGGTGGATGACATTGAGTTATATGTGGATGTCCCAGATAACTGGCACGTTTCAACGCCTTGGGAACGAATTGGAAACAATGGACATCGTTTCGTTTGCAAAGGTCAAGACGATTTGATGTATGCGTATCTCGTGCTTGGTGAACACGCTGAGCGTCTGGTGAAATCAGTAGATACCGAGATTGTACTGGCTCTGGGTGGACATTTTAAAGCCTCTATGGATGAGGTGCAGGGCGTTGTTGAGACACTTCTGCACGCGTACTCTGGAATTTACGGTGGAACCCCGAAGGACCGTATGCTGTTTGTTGCCAATCCTTATGGGGAAAAAGGACGCATGAGTGGTGGGGTATCTCGACGCAGTATTAGTCTCCTCATAGGGGATACATTGGATGAGGCGCGCAGAGATTTTTGGGTGCCAATAGTGGCACATGAGATTGGTCATATTTGGCTTGGAAAAGGTGCTATCAGTTTTAGTGGGCAAGAATACTGGTTCAGCGAAGGTTTCGCTGAATACTATTCGAGGGTCCTCTGTGCTCGCCTTGGGCTTACTTCTGAAGAAGATTTTATAAGAAACCTTAAACAGACGTGGGGATCGTATTTATCTCGACAGGGCAAGTTCTCTATCCGCGAAGCAGGGGAAGACAAATCGGCTAACCGTGAACTTGTCTATGAGGGTGGAAGTCTCATTGCCGCCGCATTAGATCTGCAGATTCGTACACGGACGGAAAATCGGAGAAGCTTGGATGATGTAATGCAGCAGATGTATCAGGAGTTCGGTCTCACTGAAAACGAATACACAATCGACGATATCGTTAGGATCGTCAGCCAAATTGCGGGTGAAAATTTTGAACCCTTCTTCACCAAATATGTTACAGGTAAAGAAAGATTACCCTTAGCAGAGTATCTCAAGAATGTCGGGGTAGATGTTGAGATAGAATTCGATGAAGACCTTCCTGATCTTGGGTGTGTTTTCTTTGAAATGCTTGGCATCCACTCCTTTTCACACGGGGACGATGGATTAATCATTCGCGGACCGTGGAAGGGTCAAGATGAGGATAATCTCGTTGGTATCAATAGTATACCGGTGAAGACGTTTGACGACATCAGAAGGATTGCCAAAGATTGGAAGTCCGGTGATGTGGTAGTGTTAACCCTTGAAAGAAATGGTGCTACAGTTACCGTACCGATCAAATTAGACGGGACGTATGAGAAGCCACCATTGGTAACGAATGTTGTTGATGTTACCATTACGAAGAGAGCAGATCGGACAAATCTACAACGCGCCATCTGGTCAGCAATGTTAGGCACTTGTAGCACAAACTTTTAGTTTCTGGCCTGCGAACAGGTGTCTTGTATTGCAGCATAAACTTTTAGTTTGTGGCAGCGGACGAGCCTTCTTTATCGAATAATTTGCCTAAAGTTTGTTTTATGCAACTCTTTTCTTTTAAAACGCGTCACGATGTTAAAAGGTAATCTACTTTTTTTAAAGTCGCAGCTCAGGTTCCATCGATTTCAGAGGGACTACAAGGAGCGAATATGGCAAGTCTTTGGCTAATTATCCAACGAGAATTTGTCTCAAATGTGTTGACATCCCGGTTCATGGTTGGATTTATCGTGTGTCTACTCTCGACAACCGTCGCCGTTTTCGTCCAGGTGGACGATTACGAAAAACGTTTGTCGGGGTATAACACTGCTGTGCGCGAGGCAGAGAGAGAAGCACAGGAGTGGGAACTCTATGTCGACATCGAGCCGCAGGCACACCGAAAGCCGAATCCTTTAGGGATCTTTAATGTAGGGGCGGAAAATTTAGGGGCCAATACAGTCACTGTTGAACTGGGGAAGCCTGTCTTTGATCTGGGGCGTCCAATATGGTCGGCACCGACGCAGAAGCGGGGTTCAGACAATCCCTTTCTTGAAATGTTCTTAACTGTTGATGTGACTTTCATCTTCAAAATCGTGCTCAGTGCATTAGCAATTCTGTTTGCTTACAACACAATTTCTGGGGAGAGAGAGGATGGCACGCTGAAACTTATGTTGTCCAATTCCATACCGAGGGACACGGTAGTGCTGGGAAAATATCTCGGTGGAATGTTGTCTCTGTTCCCGATTGTTTTGGTAAGTTTGCTTGTAGCATTGCTAATCGCTATCTCTTCACCCGTTACCAACTTTGATGGAGGTGACATTGCGCATATTGTGCTGATATTCGGTGTCTCGTTGTTGTATGTATCAACATGGTATCTTTTAGGACTCCTTCTGTCTGTGTGGACGAAGACGGCTGCGACGACGCTAATTCTTTCAATGTTTATTTGGGTAATTCTAACGAGCGTTCATTCAAATGTAGTGGCGTTTGCAGTAGAGAAATTCCCACCGCATTCGTCAGAAGATGGTGATTCTCTCCACCTCGCCTTTGGTGTTTGGGATGAGTACAAGAAAGAACGGGAAGCATACGTTGAACAAAGGGGCTATGATGACCTGAAAAAGTCAATTACTTGGGAACCTGGGACAACTTCAACGGGGACAGGGACCAATTCTACGTCTGGTGGCTATTTCTTAATAGAAAATTATCGCGTCAACAATATTAGTAAAGCGGACACTTCTGTCTTCCAAGAACTTTTGGCCCATCAAGAGCAGCTTCGCGTTACGTATGCGGATAAGGCGGAGGAGATTCTCAACAAGCCTGCGGAAGAGCAGGAGCGAAATGCACAGTTCGCAGATGCGCTCTCTCGTATCTCGTTCGCGGATACCTATCATTTTGCTGTTGGTGCAATAGCAGGGACCGACCGGCAAAGTTATAACGATTTTATTCAGGGTTCGAGAGCCTATAAGCGTGAGATTGTTGAATATCTGAAAGATAAAGAGGCGTTTTCTTCGCGTGCCTGGTTTTCCACTGACCAAGGCGCGGCAGATTTAACAGGTTTGCCGGTTTTCCGACAGCGTCGGCTCTCTCTCTCCGAAAGTTTTTCACGAGCATCAATGGATATTTTGATATTATTGGCATGGAATATCATTCTGTTCATGGGAGCTTACGTATCTTTCTTGCGGTATGATATGAGTTGAAAAGGAGAGGTATATGATTTTTCAAATTGCGACGAAAGAGATATACCACAATCTCACGACGCTGCGGTTTGCCTTGATGATAATCCTTTTGCCTGTCCTCTTTTTGGCGAATGCACTGATATACAGTTATGGCGGTAATGGTTATACCACGCAGATTAGCACCTATAACGAAAGAGTAAGACGAAATATGGATCATATCCAAGAGCAAGCGGATCAAAGTTTAGCGGAGTTAGCTATACGGGGCCCTGGGGATATTCCGAAACGTCCGAGTCGTCTTCTATTCTGTGCCGGTGGTGTTGATGAAGTGGTATCGCGTTCTGTCAAACTGAGAAGCGACGGGAGTATCAGTCGAAGTGGAGGTAGTGAAGACGAAGATTACGCGTGGCGACATCCCTTAAAATTAGAATATGAGGTCGTAGGTTCGGGCAGCAACTCAACGAGACGTATCAAAATTAACTGGGTCTTCATAGGTGTCCTGATGAGTTTCTTTGCGATCTTGTTCACGTTTGATGCTATCGCTGAGGAACGTTCGCGCGGCACGCTGAGTTTGATGATGTCCAATACAGTTTCACGCGGGCAGATATTGTTAGGTAAGTACCTCGGGGCGTTCTTGACGCTGATGGTTCCACTTGTTATGGGCATCCTAATGAACCTGCTCATCATCCTTCTCTCCAGAAATATTCCGCTTGGGTCAGGTGAGTGGCTCCGAATTTTGGGTATAGTGGGGCTGTTTACATTACACATCTCTGTTTTTATCTTTCTGGGTCTGTTTTTTTCGAGTCGAGTTTCAAATGCGATTACAAGTTTGGTGTGGCTACTATTAACTTGGGTCTGCTTGGCTTTTGTGTTTCCGAGTCTGTTGGGGACCTTTGTTAGCAATCTGAATCCGATTCCATCGGTTGACGAAATTTCAATGCGGAGACGGGCGCAGTTGGACCAAATTGAGGATGAATGGCGGGATGGACCCACAGACAAACTAAAAAAAGCACCTTCCGTTGAGAAACCGTCTGTGACGCGCCTCTGGGCAACATACTTCACGGCAATCAGCGATACAGAGACTCAGATTAACGATGAACACATCGATCAGCAACTGAGGCAAGTACAATTCGCCCGCGATCTCACGCAAATCTCTCCGATAGCGACTTTCCAGTACGCGATGGAGGGACTTGCGAACACGAGTATCGTCGGTTATATGAATTTTGTCAAACAGGCGCGCCGCTATCAACAGACGTTTATAGACTTCATTAAAACGGAAGATCGGGGCGATTCGGAGAGTCTACATATCTATCCCGTAAAAGAGGGGTTATCTCAGAAACCGGTGGATCCAGCGGGAGTGCCAGTGTTCACAGAGCAGATTTCATATCGGAGTATGTTATCTCAAGTGGGTTTGTTGGTGTTATTTAATCTGCTATTTTTCATTATGGCACAGGTTTCTTTTCTCAAAGCTGATGTGAAATAACACAGATGGTAAGTTTATCTGCGTGAAGAATCCCTATTGATGGACGCCTGAACTTGTTCGGGATAATGTGTGCGCCCTCGAAGTTGACGGACGTCCGAACTTGTTCGGGTGTCCAGATGTAAATTATAGGAAGCTTAAATGACCTTATTACTCAATCCATTCCATTGTTTCTCGGAGTTTTTCTTTCGCAGTGGCGTGGTCTCGGCGTGCCTGATAATAGACGCGTTGGGCATCCGTAAATTGCGCCTGTGCTTGGAATACGTCGTTGTAGGTAATGCCTCGATAGCCAGGAATTTCGACCGTGACTTCCTCAAGCACCCGTTCTATTGTCCGTAACCGTTGCTCAAGGATTCTCACGCGCTTTTCTTCGATCTCCATCCGTTCCTTCGCGTTTGCCACCTCACGGTAGTCACGTCGCACCTCTACACGGATTGACTTTGTTTTTTCGACATATTCTATCTGGAGCCGCTCGAGTTCCGCGAGTTCTCGGGAGCGGAGATTCTTCGTCCTGTTCCCATCGTATAATGGAATATTGAAGTTGAAGCGTAACTCCCACCCGTCTTGGTTCCGCGGGGTTGTCTCAAAGATACTCGGCACATCTCGCTCGCGGTCGAGTATCACCGGATCATAGAGGGCTTTTGCGTCCCAAGTCTGGTTCTGTTGCTCCAGCAATAGGTGGAAGTCCTTGTAGCGTGCTTCGGCAGAGAGTTCGGGGAATCGGTTCCAGATAGTCTCTCCAGCGAGACGTTCTTGACGCGCCATATCGCCCTGTAAGTCGCGTAAGTCAAGGTTGTTTGTGAGTGCGAGTTTTACAGATGCTTCCAGTGTTATATCATCATCAGCAAGGGGTTGTGAAAGGACGACCCGTGCGAGTGGATCGAGTCCAATGATGCTGATGAGTTCGGCGGTGTCTACATCGAGTTGTCGTTGGAGTTCGTTGAGAGCGAGTTGCTGTTCTGAGAGTTCAAGTTCAGTATTAAGTTGGCTAAGGTACGGGGTCCGCTTTTGCTGCTGTTTAATCCGTGTGCCTTCCAGTTTTATCTCAAGTTCCACCGCAATCGCACCACGTTCCTCAATCTCTTCCTGTGTGAGGATAATATTATTCCAGAGATTCCGGACGGTGTAGACGCTCACCTTTTTTACCCGTTCGTATTCAATCTCGGCTTTTCGGACCTCTTCCTGTGCAGCATCAAGCCCCTCAGGGATCTCACCGAATTGCGCGAAGAGCATGCTCATCTGTGCGCGAGTGAGATAGTCTCTTTCATCGATATCGCCATCTTTTTGGCGTTGATATTCACCGGTGAGTCCTACCTGTGGTAGGTAGACGGCTTTAGACACACGAAGATTCGCTTTGGCGCGTTCTACAACCTTCCCTGCTTTTTTTACCGTCTCGTTGTTCTGTAAAGCGAGTTCTATTGCACGTTTTGGTTGCAGCGAAACGAGTTGCTGCGCTGAAACGGCACCTGCAATACTGAGAAATAAACATACTGCAAGTGCCGTCAACTTCTTGTTTATTACAATTTTCATATTTTTTCTCTAACGTCGGCTGATGCGGATTGTAACGATGACAATCGCAATCATGAGGAGTATCAACGCACCAAAAAGGAGCGTCGTCACTGACATTTGTGTTTTTGACTCGACTTGTACCGTAATTGACCGGTCGCGTGCCTCAAACTTCCGGTTATCGACGGTGACTTCAGCGTTCAACTTCGCCTGATATTCTCCCACCCCGATGTCGATTGGTGGGCTCAGCGTCAGTTGTATTTCCTTCTCCTCATTCCGTCCGAGTGATCCGATGACTTCAGGGATAACCGTATATTTCCAATCGGTGTTGACATCGACGAGCATACGGATATCGACGAGGTCGCGAGTCCCAACGTTCTTTAGCGTCGCTGTCATGTTAACTTCTTCGCCTATCTTGATCGTCTGGAACGCATTCGGCACGAACACCTCAATCTCTGGCACGCCTTTTGGAATCAATTCAAACCGCTCAACACCGCCTTGTATGTTCGCAATCCTATCGGCAGGTAGATCCAACCTATTATTGACACCACCGAGTTCGTTGGCTTCGGCTTCGTCGAGGACAGCGACATAGAACTCAAGCGTGCTGTCAAGATAGGAGGCATCCAATTCTTCGGGCAGATAGACAATCAGGGACAAATCCCGTTTCGACTGTTCCTGCGTGAACTTCACTTGCGATTGGCGAGATTTCGTTTCCGGGTCTTGGAACTCAAAAGAAAGACGGTTGAGTAGGTTAATAACGCGCAACTGGAACGTATTCTCTGTTTCTGCCAACCGATCCAGCGTCAAGTCGTAGGTGACATTGCTTCCCAAGTTTCCTTCTTGCGAAAAGCGGAGCGAGCTGACGTTTACGACATCCAAGGCAGACTCTTTTTGCAGATAAATAAGTCGTATATCGGGTTCAGCCAATTCAGGATACTTCAGCGAGACCTTAAGACTCTCGACATCTTTTTGGAGTTGAAACGTCAGTTCTACGGTTTCATTGTAGCCGAGCACTGGGATCTTCTCTTCATAGGGTTTGACGATGTTCGTGTCGTCGGTGACGTCGAGTAAGGAGACATAGATTGCGCGGATCTCGTTCGCTGCTGCAATCTCTTCGGGGGTCGCATCGATCGGCATCGCCTCTGTTGTCGAGGTGTTCTTGAGTTGAATCGTCACCATCATCTGGTTCTCTACGCGAAATTTCTTTGCGCTGAGGATAGAGATATGGCGCGTATCCTCTTCAAGATGTATTTTTTTCGGATATGGCTTGTTGAGATATTGGATGTAAACGATGAGACTATCGACATTCCGTCGGAGTTCAAAATCGAGCGTTCTTTCCTGTCCATCTTTCAGGGTTGGGATGCGTTGTTCGTATGGGAATCCGATGATAGCATCCGTTTCGTCTCTAACGGAGACGTAGATATTGTTGATTTCTTGAGCGGTGTTGTTGTCTGTTTCCTCTGTCTCGCCCTTTATCGTACCGTAAGTAATGACGACTTCCAGACGGCGCCGATCGCCCTCCTTATAACGGCGTGCTGATACAACGGAGATATACGGTTCCTCCTGTTTGAGGTGGATATTCTTGTTTTCTGTATTACCTGAGTAAGTTAATTCTACGACGACGTCTCGCACGTCCTCTTTTATGAGTTCAAACTCCAGTGTGACGGATTCACCCTCGTTGAGCGTCTCAATACGTTGTTCATAGGGTTCGGCAATAATTGCTCCGCTTGTACCATAACCTTCCTGCTCTTTAATCGACACGAAGATGTCATCAATCTGTGCGCTGATGATAATTGCTCGCCCCAGCACTTTGGAGCTTTCGACGAGTTTAACGGGCGATGAACTGTTCCGCAGTGTGATTGAAAATGTCTCCCTGCCGTCGACAGATTCATACAAGTTCGTATTTTCGACGGTAATGTGCCATTCATCTTGGAGCGATTCGAGTTCCACCTTTTGCAGCGTGAGTTTAGCTTGTTCGTATTCAGCGACGGCGAGTTCGTACTCTTCCTCCGCTGTATTCACTTCGGCGACAGTGACGATGTTATTTTCCTCCATCATCATTGCCTTAAGATTTTCAAGTTCAACTAATTTTTTATTCATTAGTTGTTCTTTCAATTCCATATTCAAGCGTTCGGTGTCTACTAAGATTTGGCGAGTCTGCTCATCTTTGGTTTTTGGGGTATTCGCGTTGACGGGTTGAGTCTCTTCTGCAAATGCCAGTGGCGTGCCTATAGGCAGCAGTATTCCCATCGCACTCATAAAAATCAGCACGAGCGTCAAAAACTGCAAGACTGGAAGATGGGAAGATTGAGGGTGTTTTTCTTCTTTTCTTCTTCCCAAGCGGTTTCCATTCTTCCGTCTCTTTTTCCATGCTCCCATTGTTTCTTTTACCCTTCTATCTTTCACTCGGTAGCGTCTTCCTCGGGTTCGTATCCGGCAACATAGTGTAAGTACAACGCCTCAAGATCCTCTTTTAGAATCTCGTCCCGCGTTAATTCCCGCTCCAGATTGCCTTCTACGAGGATACCGATTCTATCGGCGATCTCCTTCGCACGGAAGATATCGTGCGTAGACATGAAGATGGCTTTCCCTTCCGCCTTTAACTCACGAAGTAGATTCAGAAAGTCAGCGCCACCCTTGGGATCCAAGCCCGATGTAGGTTCGTCAAGCAGGACGGCTTGTGCGTTCTTCATAATTGCAATCGCGATACCAAGACGTTGGCGCATGCCTTTGGAGAAGGTTTTGACGCGTCGCGTAAATGCTTCCTCCGGTAAACCGACACGTCCGAGGGTCGCATCAAGTTCCTCGTTTGATACCTTTTTCCGTCCACCGAGTTTTGCGAAAAAGGATAGGTTTTGCCGTGCCGTGAAGTTTCGATAGAGTTCAACGTTCTCCGATACGTAAGCGAGATGCTTCTTCGCCTCCAGCGGAAACTTCGGTATCTCAATGTCGTCTACGAGTGCAGTACCGCTCGTCGGTTCGATGAAGTTCAACAGCATAGAGATCGTTGTGCTTTTTCCGGCACCGTTTGCACCGAGAACGACATAAATTTCGCCGTCGTCCACTTTCAGATTCAGATTGTTAACGGCTAAAACGCTTTCATTGTAAACTTTTGTGAGGTCACGGGTTTCTAACATCGAGTTTCTCCTATGATGATTTACCTCTAAATTTATGGTACCAGAAATCTAAGCTGTTTTCAAGCAAGACCTATGGACGCCCGAACTTGTTCAGGCATCCATCAACAGGAATCCTTGTCCTATGAGCGAATGGAGTGCCCTGTCTTAATTTGGTGCCTGCGGAGGCGTCGGCACTCTCGGAGGCGTCGGTGCTTTAGGAGGCATCGGCTTTTTGAAGTGGTGTTCTAAAGTGCCTTGTATGTGCTCAATCTGTTTCCGAGCGTGTTCCAGTTGCCTTTGAGCGTGTTCCAGTTGCTTCTGAGCATGTTCCAGTTGTTGTGAATACAACTCTTTCTGGACATTAATCTGTTTCTTAACATGCTCAAGTTGTCTTTTGGCGTGTTCAAAATGATGTGAACTCAGCTCTTTCTGGGAGTGTTCAACTTGTTTTTTACTGCGTTCGAGTTGAGTTTTGACACGTTCAACTTCCTTCTTGCTATGTTCAATGGCAAGTTGGGTTTGTTCTTTACTGCGTTCAAGTTGAGCCTTGACGCGTTCAACTTCCTTCTTGCTATGTTCAATAGCGCGCTCAGCTTCTTCCTTACTGCGTTCAATCTGTTCTACGATTTCCCGATTCTTGGTGTGATCCTTCACCAACTGATTGATGTAAGCCTCTTTATAGGTTTCCCAATCGTCGGTTGGTGGAAGATCGAGAATCCCTGATTGCCGCAAATCCGGATTGTCTTCCAGAAGTGCCAAAGTGTGGCGCTTTAGCATATAGTGTACGTATCCATTGAAACTTTCTATGATGATGCCTCTGTCCAAAAGCATCTGAAGCCATTCTGCTCGCGGATACCTTGCATCTATTTCGCCCATTGTAAGTTTGCTACTATAATCTACGGTTTTTATACCAGCAACTTTACGGATTACGCTTACTTCGATCTTTGAACGCCCACGGTCGTAACTCTTATCTAATGCTTTCATGATTTCCTGTGCATTTTGGGGACCGGTATATCGTTTGATACCGGCTGGTGTTGTCCATTTGTATGCAATGTGTTCACGTAACTCCATATTCGATGATCGGATTTCGGAGGTTGCTGTATACGTGTAAGCACAGCCCGCCAGCAGGAAAATGGCGAGTCCCAAGGCTGCGAAGAGTGAAATTCTGGATAGAAGGTCTATCTTGTGTAAAGTATTTTGCATTTTTCTCTGTCTCCTTTTTTCATAATTCTCTAATTCAGAGGCGTTATGTTGCCTTATGTTTCAAATTTGACCTTGTGAACAATATTCATCTGTATCCTAATGACGCGTTTCGGGAGCAAAAAGGTTGCAATATTTTTATTATTCCTGAATTTACACAACGATTATCACTTTTTTGAGACATCTTGATTAGATTAACCCTCTGATTCCTTAGAAAATTCAAAAAAACAATCTATTTGCAGAATCCAACGAGCATTGTTGACACTTCTCATCAAATATCAGAGCGGAAGAATTTTAGGAACGCCACGGTTGTCAACGCCACCGCAAAGAAACAGAGCAGCAGCGTATCTACTGCTGATTGCCGAAGGGTCTCTCCTAAGCTCGTCTTCTCTAAAGGAGGCGGTTGTGTGATTTTAACAGTATCCTCAGATGTCACAGTTCTCACAGAGACATGATCTATGATTTTGCTGAACAGATCTATATCAAGTTCGTCATAATAGCGATCACCGGCTTGAAAATAGTTGTTTCTTTTGGTCTTTCCGGTCTGTGTTAAGTTCGTGGTGAGATAAATGAGGAAGACGTGGGTGTAATTCGTGAGAGTGTTTCACCGACCGCTTCTTGCCGCGTTTTGTCGCGTTTATAACGCCGATCTATTTCGTCAGCGCTATCCTTGAATTTCTGTCGAAACTCCTCTTCAAGCGGTTTTACTTGTTCATCTACCTCTTTTCCTAATGCAGTACCCATCGCTATCTGTTCTTCGAAAGAGAGTTGCGGACGGTTTTTCCAGAATTCTTTGTGTATCTCCATTTTTTTCTCGTCAAGTTCTGCATTGAAATTCTCCCGCAGGGCTGTTTTTTCGAGATAAACGCTCTGCAAAGTTTGTGTCGGTGCGATGAATTTCGCAGCGAGAAACCCAACACGCGGCGTAATCAACACAGCAAATACCCAAACAGTGAAAGCGATAATGAGTGCTGTCTTAGCGTTATCGAGATAGGTAGAAATTACCGTTCCTATTGCAAAAAAGACGGCAATGTAGAGCAGCGAAACAAGGGTTAGCATAAGCACCCGTGGGAAAATCTCAGGTTCACCGAGCGGAAATCCTTGCCAGACAAGCATGAGTAAACCAAATAGAAGCGATACCAAAAACGGAACGATAAACACAAGGTATCCACCAATTAACTTACTCCACAGAAAGAGATCGCGCGGGAGAGAATTTGCTAACGTGATCCGAAGAGTGCCTGCTTCTCGTTCCCCAGCAACAGCATCGGATGTAAATAGTAATGCAAGTAGACTAAAAACGGTGCCTACTATAAACAGGAAGTCGAGATGTCCTAAGAGATAAGAGAGGGAAGCAGAAACCAGAGCAGGTGGACCTTGTGTAACGCCATTACGTGTCATGCCGAGATGGCTTGGGAGTGCGTCCCCTAATCCATGCGCGAAGACACTCAAGGGTTCCGGTTTGAGAAAGAGTTTGGAAACCTCCAACTCCGGCTCCAATGGCATCTTTGGGTTCACTGTAGTTTCTTCGATGTTTGCCAGTTTAACAGTTTCTTGATAGTCAACGAGGTTTTGGCGATAGTTGCGATGGTTAATGGAAAGGGTGAGCGGAATAAGCAAGAGGCACATCAACAAGAGCGCGACAAATCGGACGCTGAGAATGTGATGCATAATCTCTTTCTGAATTAGCGTCGTTAGCATTTAACATTCTCCTTATGCAGTGGATAAGAACAATCAGGGAGTTTGTAAGACAGGTGTTTGGGTCGTTAATATTGTATGACACACCCGCTATCCAAAAAGGTTGCAAAATCCAACACCAATAGTTTGTGGTTGCGAAGGGAACATGAGAGGACTGTGAACTCTCACTACGAGGCAGGTTTAGGTCGGTTAATGAAAAATCTCATCACTAACTGCTAATTGCTAACTGCTAACTGCTAACCGCTAATCACCAATTTTCATTTTCCCCCATACTGTAGTTAGCAGCTGAGGTTGTGGTGAAACGGGTAATGCAAACGCTGGATCGAACCAATCTGCACTGAAATTATCGCCCGTGTCTGTGAGTTGTTCCGAGGGACCTCCGTCCAAGGCGATTTTGTAGAGGTGTACGGATTCACGAATCTCCTTTTCATAAAGGAGTTCATTCCCCTGCGGTGCCCAGATCGGGTGAGACGCTGGACCATCATCTGAATCAACAATCTGTTTGAGTTCACTACCGTCTCGGTTCACGACATAGACAGCCTCGTTATCCTCTATGTTTTTACCTGCTACAGGAATGGCATCCAGTTTTATCCAAGAAAACGCTATCTTAGTGCTGTTAGGTGACCAGGCGGGACCAAACATCAGGTTCTCCTCTGGGAGAAGGACCTCTTCGGCATTGGTTTGGAGATTAATAATCTGAATCTTGGGGGCTCCCACTTGGAGGACACCATTAGCAACGAGTTCAAAATTTTCATCACCTACGAAGGCTATTTCAGAGCCGTTGGGTGACCAAACCGGCCATAAACCATTCGTAAGTTTCTCTTCGTCTTTCGTGTCACTTGAAGCAACATAGATAGAGAGTTTGTCATATCGGTGATAAGCGAACTGTTTACCGTCGGGCGACCAAGTTGGGTGTTGTCTGCCTACTAAGTTTTGGAAAACTTTTCGCACGTTTGCTCCATCTGCATCCATGAGGTAGAGATCTCTCGTTCCGTGTCGATCAGATACAAATAGAATTTGCTCGCCAGTTGGGGACCAGACGGGGTTGTAATCGAAAGCACGATTTTCTGTTAAGTTTTGTTGCTCAGATCCATCTGGGTTCATGGTATAAATCTCGAAATTACCATCGCGATTTGATGTAAATGCTATTTTGGCAGTCGCTGGAGCTTTTGCGAGAGCGATAGAAGTGATGCTGAGGACGAGTAGCGCGCTAAATGCGTAAAAAAGGGGTTTCATACTATTTTTCCAAAGAAGTCATTAATAGAGCAGACAGTTCGCGATAGTACAGTATTATTTGCTTATACACTCTCTGCAAGAAAAAGTTTCTGAGAACTTGTATAACAATCACAATGTTAGGTGCCTAAAAGATCGGTTTTGTATTCCTCCACAATCGCTTCCAAGACCGATTCAGGGATGTCATCCAACTGCGACGCTAACTCCTCTTCAACGTTAACCATCAGACTGTGGTCGAAGGTTTCGCGTTCGGCACAGGGATCAAGATATTCGCCGTGTGCTTCCAGCAGGACTGCTAAACGTGCCGGTGTCAGACCTTCGGAGATCCCGTGCAAACCCCATGCAGTGCCTCGGTAGCCTTTCTCGTAATCAACACCGAGGTGTTTCTGTAGAATTTCTTCTCTTTCTGTGCCTTGTGCGCCGCTGTTTTCCAATTCTTCTGCGGCAGCAATTGCCCGTGGGTCGAGTTCCACTTGAAATGCTGTTGATGCGTCTGCCGCTGGAACCGGATAGATTTTATAAATTTCCATGTTACCCTCATTGGTTGCGAACTTTAGTATAGCAAGTTTTGAAAACCTGCGCACTGCACTAAAAAGGGCGGTCCTAAAAATAAGATCCGCCCGTCTTCTCTACATTTAGGAAAATTGTTTGCTATACGACAGCGGAGAGTCCACCGTCAATGTTGATAGCCGTTCCAGTAATAAATGATGCACGTTCTGAGACGAGGAATGCCACGAGGTTGCCCACTTCATCCGGTTCACCTAAACGTCCAAGCGGATGCTCCGCGCCACGCGCCTCCCAATATTCCTCAAGTGTTCCGGGTGAACCGGCTTCTTTCCATGCGCGTTCGCCTTGTGCGCTTTTAATCGAAGTGAGGCATACTGTGTTAACCAAGATTTTGTCGGATAGAAGTTCTTTAGAGAGTGCTTTTGTTAAAGCGATGCCTGCCGCTCGACTCACTGAGGTCGGACAGGAGCCTGCGCTGGGTTGTTTGCCACCCGGGTGCGTGATATTGATGATCCTACCGCTACCGTTGCTTTTCATGTGTGGAATCACCAACCGAGCGCAACGAATAGCCCCCATCAGTTTGAGATCCAGATCGTCATACCACGCCTCGTCGCTTGTTGATTCAAAGGCACCGCCTGCGGATCTACCGGCGTTGTTCACTAAAATGTCAATCTTTCCGAAATGGCTTGCGGTTTGTCCGATAAAATTCTCCAACGTTTCTGGTTTCGTTACATCTGCGGAGATTGCGAGGACTTCGCCGCCGGTTTCTGCGCGAATCTCTTCAGCGGCATCTGTCAAAATCGTTTCGCGCCTTCCACAAATTGCAACATTCACGCCCTCTTCGCACAGGCGAAGAGCAATACCTTTGCCGATCCCTTCGCTTCCACCAGTGATGACGGCAACTTTTCCAGTCAATCCGAGTTCCATAATTCCTCCTTATGTTTTTATAACTGTAGGCGGCCTACTATATCAATGAAGAAATTGCTTCCGGCACCGCCTTCAGTACATCGCTTGCGATGAGTCCATGCATCCCCAATCTCTCCGAGGTGATGTCTCCCGCTAACCCGTGGACATAGACACCAAATGCAGCTGCCTTTTCACTTGGGACGCCTTGTGCCATCAATCCTGCAATGATGCCAGTTAGTAAATCGCCCATTCCACCTGTCGCCATGCCCGGATTACCTGTAGAATTTATCCACACGTTTCCATCTGGAGTTCCAGTAACAGTTGGGGCACCTTTAAATACCAGCGTTACACCGTGCGCATTGCCAAAGTGTTGGGCAGTGCTAATCCTGTCTTTTTCTAATGTCGAGATCTCTGTATTCGTTAACCGAGCCATTTCGCCCGGATGCGGAGTGAGTACTGCTTCTGTATTCAGTAGTGAGATCGTTTCTCTTGCGTGTGCTAAAGCGTTCAACCCATCCGCATCGATAACCATTCGTAAACCGAGTGCCTGCGCCTGATTCTCGCGAACCAGTTGATGGACGAGTGACACTGTCTCTGGATTTTGGGAAAGCCCGGGACCAATCGCAAGGACAGATTTTGTCCTTTCTGCGAATTCAAGGATAGTTGTGATTGCTGATGCTGCTAAACTCCCAGCGTCCGTTTCTGGCAGCGGCAATGTCATCACCTCAGGCAAAAGACCCTCTAAGATAGGGTTAAGATGCTTAGGTGTCCCGAGTGTTACCAACCCCGCACCGGCACGCAAAGCAGCCTCACTGGCGAGTGCTGCTGCTCCTGTCATACCTGTTGAACCAGCAACGATGAAAACACGTCCGTAAGTGCCTTTGTGAGAGGTAGATGGACGTTGTGGCAGCCATTGTGATGCTTGTGCAGCCGTTGTCCAGTTTACCTTGATATTCTGTGCGTCTATAACCTGCTCTGGGAAACCGATGTCAACGACTTCCAGCTTTCCAACAAATTCTGCGCCCGGATGAACTAACAATCCTCTTTTGGGTAAGCCTATTGTCACAGTTCGATCCGCTTGCACACAGGTGCCTAATGGATTCCCTGTGTCCGCATCCAGACCAGAAGGTAAATCAACAGATAGAATAGGTATAGGGAGATTGTTGATGGTATTGATTATGGTAGCGATTGGATCCCGCACCTCGCCGCGCAACCCAGTGCCGAAAATAGCGTCTACAAGAAGTTCGCAGCTTCCAATGTTGTTTAAGGAGATTCCTTTTTCCGTTCCGAATGTTGTCTCCGTCAGAATTTCCTCAGTCCGCAACTTCAGGTTTTTCGCAATTTGGAGGTTGATATCTGCCTCCCCTGTGAAACTTTCGGGTGGGGATACCAAGAAAAGATGCACATCGTATCCTATATGTGCAAGTTGACGGGCAATAACGATTCCATCACCACCGTTATTGCCTTTGCCCGCAAGGATGCCGATGCGTTTACATGTAGGATAGTGTTGTTCAATCGCTTGGACGATGGCACTCCCAGCCGTTTCCATGAGAACGATACCGGGAATGCCAATACCTTCAATGGTGTCCTGATCGATCTGGCGCATTTCCTCCGCAGTCACAACTTTCATGTTTTTCGTCCTTGCGCCAAGCGAGAAACAACGGAATGGGTTTAACTGCGGTTTTAAATTAAGATCCGCAAGCCTCCGTTATCGACTTGCTGCTGGCATTTTTTATGCCGTGTCACCTTGCAGTTTGTCAGCAAGCACTAATAAGTGTGCTTCCATCTGTGGTATTGCCTGTTCAAGGGGCTCCTGCGCTATCTGAATTTCTTGGACCCGGTCGTCTTGATGGGTCTGGAGACAGAAGTTCAGATTTGTGCGGAGGTCGAACAGGCTCTGCTGAATGTGGTCTTGGAAGGTGCCTTCCGGGTACATCCACCGTCTGCCGCGCGTCTGCCGCAAGTTGAAGTGGCAATGTCCATTATCGCCGCCGAAGCAGTCGAAGCGCATAATCTCGTCGTCGTAAACGAATAAAGATGCGGCGGGACCGCGGCCGCCGGCATCGTCGCGCCAGTAGGTCTCTAACCGAACGTTATCTTGGATGGGGTATTCAACCAGGTCATGCTTTTCATTCGCCATCTTTAGTCCCTCCTTGGGTATTTCTGGGCGAAATTAAAAACTGTGCCTACAGTAACGGGTTAAAAGGTGACTTGCCAAGTACATCTTGACAGTCAACCAAATTTGCGATAAAGTATAGCAAACTCAAAAATAGAAGTCAACATCTAACCAACAATTTTCTATTATTGCAAAGAAGTAGAGCAACAAAGTGCATATTGCCATTGCTGATTCCCGGCAGCTTGCTGAAACCTTTTTGGTGAAAAGTGGGATCTCATCAACCGATGCCGCCGTTATCGCGGATATTCTTTTAGAAGCAGAACTCCGCGGGCGTAAAACGCACGGGTTTATCCGTTTACCCGGCATTAAAAGCCGTTATGAACAGGGTGAACGGACTGACATCCAAATTGATAGGGAAGAAGGGCAATGCATTCGGATTAACGGAGGGAACCAACCAGGTTACCTTGTTGCTTATCGTGCGATGGAAATCGCGATTGAACGCGCCAAACAGACTGGCGCAAGCATTGTCGGTGTTTACAATACATCGCACTGTGGTATGGCGGGATACTATGTCGATATGGCGCGGAAGGCGGATATGGTTGGACTGCTGTTTGCCGACTGTTTGCCGCGGATTACCCCAGAGGGCGGGACAGAAGCCATTTTAGGGACAAATCCACTTGCTGTCGGAATTCCGTCTAACACGGTTCCTCTCTTGTTTGATATGTCCACAGCTGCGATTACCAATGGTGATCTACTCGTCGCAATGCGAGAAGGCACTGAAATTGCTGAGGGAATCGCTTTTGATCCGAGTGGCGAAACGACAACGGATGCCGACGCAGCTTTGAAGGGAAGTGTTCGTCCCTTCGGGGGACATAAAGGATTCGGACTCGCACTCATTATACAAATTCTTGCTGGGGCGTTAGTGAATGCCGCAACAATCCCACCCCCTGGTGCAAACTACGGCTTACTCATCATTACACTGAACCCAACAAGTTTCGTGCCGTTGGCGCAATTCAAAACAGAAGTTGATGAACTCATTGCCCGCGTCAAGGAAAATCGACGAGAAGCGGGAGTTTCAGAAATTCTTATTCCTGGCGAACGCGCCTATCGTCAACGAGAAACACATCTCGCTTCTGGTATCCATTTAGATGACGCTCTTGTAGATCAATTAACTTGACAAATTGTAGGTGTGATCTCCAAATCGCACCGAAAGGATAATTTATATGGCAACTTTTAAAGCAGGCATTATCGGTTGTGGTGGACGTGGACGCTCCCATGCCCGTGGATATCAGGCATCCCCAGATGTTGACATCGTCGCCTGTTCCGACCCAGTTGAAGACGCACGAAACGCCTTTGCGAAGGAGTTTGAGGTGCCTAACACCTACGAAAATTATCAGGAGATGTTGGATTCAGAATCGCTTGATTTTGTGAGTGTCTGCACTTGGATTGAGCTCCATAAGGAAATGGTAATCGCTGCCGCTAATAGTGGAATTAGAGCCATCCACTGTGAGAAGCCAATGGCACCTACTTGGGGCGATGCCAAAGCACTTTATCAAGCGTGTGTTGATAATAACGTGGTAATAACATTCTGTCATCAACGCCGTTTTGGTGCGCAATTCGTCAAAGCGAAGCGTTTAGCAAATGAGGGGGCAATTGGTGAATTGTGTCGGCTTGAAGCTGCCTGTCCGAACTTGCTTGACTGGGGAACGCACTGGTTTGATATGTTCCTTTTCTATAATAATGACGAACCCGTTGACTGGGTTATCGGTCAAATAGATGTGGCAGAAGAAAAGACTGTTTTCGGTGTTCAGGTTGAAACCAGTGGTATCTCGTGGATACGCTGGAAGAATGGCGTAGAGGGATTGCTTACTACAGGGGACACGTCTTTAGGTGGCTTTGCGAATCGTCTCGTCGGCACGGAAGGTATCATTGATGTTGGTGGAAGAGGGGCTTCGCCGGTGCGAATGCTCCGCGAGGGTGGAGATGGATGGGAAGAGCCCGACTTGACCGGCTTGGTCGCCGAACGTGACGCTACGACGCTCTCTGTCCTGGATCTTGTTCACGGTATAAAGACAGGACGTGAGCCAGAACTCAGCGGACGCAAAGCTATTCAGGCAACTGAACTCATTTTTGCAACATACCAGTCGAGCCGACTGCGAGCGAGGGTTGATTTACCCCTCACAGTAGATGATTCCGCATTGCTGACGATGGTCGCCAATGGCGACATCGGTTAAATTGGTTGTTAGTTGTCGGTTAAGAGGTAATTAGGTAAGTCAGAAACCTGCGCCTGATACTCCGATAACTGACAACTATGCCTTTGACAACCGACAGCCAACGGCGAAAAATTAAATGTCTCTGGCTTAATTTTGGTTGCTATTTCCTATGTCTTTTCTCTAAGTTTTATCAACCAAATTATAATTTTTGCGTCTAACAGATATAAACGGGGTTGTTATGCAGGGGATTTTCATATCCGCTGTTCCCCAAGAACATAAGCTAAATAATGGGAAGCGACAAAAAATACGGGGATGTTACCGACACATCCCCTGCAACGCGAGTTATCGAGTTAATTTTCATCTGGCTCGCTACAAGCAGGGAGAAACGAGTGCCAAAAATTAAAAATATGTGCGGTGCTGCTTACGAACCGATACACAACAGTCGAGATCAGCGTCACCGCGGAAACTATACAGCCACCAAAGTACGAAAAACTGGTTTAGGTTTGGTAAATTTCCTCTTTTTTCAGGTTTTTGTCTTTCTCACGGTCCTAATGACACCTATTGATGTTTGGGCAGGTATCGTGGGTTTATCACTTGATGCAAACGGTGATGCGATTTTTAGGGGAAGGCAGGAGCGTTTAAGAATTGTTTTTACTGTTGATGAGAACACTGCTGGAGATGGAGATGACTATACTATTACAGCGAATCAACACTTTCTTAGACGTGGTACTGTGCTTCGAGACAGAACGATCAGTTACAGTTGGGATGGACGTGTTAGGGGCGCACAACTGCCAGATGGGAATTATACAATTAGAGTTGTTCTCAATAAGGAAGGGGGACCTGGCGAAGTCTTAGAAAGATCCGCAGAGGCTATTTTAGATACAACGCCACCTCGCATTTCCAGCGTGCTTGCCAACGGAGATGCCAACCAGTTGCTTATCAATGGCAGTTTTGTTAATGCTTCACTCCGTGCCATAACTGTAATACCCGCGGCAGATGAAGGGAGTCCGATTGATTTCAGTGCGGAGCAGACAAGTGTTGTGCTGAAAAATGCACGAGGTGTTGTACGGAATGGTTTCCTCAGTTACACAACGCAGCTGAATTTTAACTTAGAAGACCCATTAGATACACTCCCGGAAAATGGGCGTTATACGTTAGCAATCACCGTACTTGATAAAGCCGGGAACTCTGTTCAAAGTGAGACGGAATTTACCTTTGATAATGTCGCTCCCAGTTTGACAGGAGTCGCCGGCAGCAGCGGTGTGATTTCTGCTGCTGGTGTTAACCAACAGTTGGATTTTGTTGAAGCCTCTCTTACGGATAATTTTCAGGACGGTGTTAACCTCTCTGCTTCGACTATTCGCCTCACAGGTCCGGCAGGTGAGATTTTAGGTAGACAGACGTTTCCAAGGGGAAATAAAATTCGGTGGGTGCTTCTATCGCCTTTGTTACCGAAAGATGGTCTTCATGATGGGGAATATACCATTGAAGTTGTTGGCGCGGATAAGGCGGGTAACCAGAGCAGTCCTATCCGAATCCCTTTTGTTTATGATAACCTGGCACCAGAGATCGCCACTTTAGGTCCCACACAAGGCGGATCCTTTAACCAAATTGGGGACACAATCTACCACAATCAACCTCTTACGCAGATTGTTGCGTCCTTTAACGATGGTGCTGGCATTGGCGTTGATTTTGAGGAGAATACACGGTTCCGGTTTAGTGCTATTAGAGATGGAAATGCCAATGAAGTCCTCGCCGGTCGTCCTTTTATTGATAAAGCTAACTCCCAAATTACCTACGTTCTCGAAGATCCTCTCGTCAGTCAAGATGGACGCTACAGACTTGAAGTCCAAGTCGCAGATACGCTCGGCAATATAGATACGGAAACCTTCCTGTTTCTCTATGACACCCAATTACCAACCCTTGTATCTACCTTCCCTGCATCTAATGAGACTGTCAATGATTTATCACAAGTGCGCGTGGTTCTGAATGAAGTGACCAGCGGTATTGATTTCATGCAGAGTAACTTCCGATTAATACGTGATGTTGGCGGGACCCAAGTGGAGGTGCCTGTTAATATCACAAATAACGGAACGGATACTGCCACTCTGACTGTTTTAGAGCCCATTGCCTTGGATGGTTCTGACGATGGCATCTATGCTATAGAGGTCACACCGACCGACCGTGCTGGCAATATTGGTGCTACTGCTCGGCGGGAATTCTATCTTGTTAGCCAAAGCCAAGCTGAAGTGCGATTAACAATACCCGAAACAACAACTGTCAATAGTTTGGAGATGGTTGTTGCGGAACTTATTGATTATATTGGTTCCGGTATTGATCTCAAGGAATCGACCGTTACAGTCACAGATCCCCAAGGTCTTGTTGTTCCAGAGAGAAAAATTGAAACCGACGAAACAAATAATCTCTTGACTTGGAGTGCCGATGCAGTCATTCCACGTGATGGTACAGCGGATGGCGAATACACCATAACAGCGGCATTCGTTGATTTTAGTGGGCAACGCTTCACGCAGGAGTTTCCGATTGTTTTTGATACACAATTTCCGGCAATTGAAAATATCCGAGTGGCAACTGAATCCGAACTGATGCTTTCTGCAAGTCGTACGACGAATATTACTGAAGATTTCTCACAGATTATCGTAACTTTTGAAGATCCCTCCCAAGCTCCATCGCAGGATTTGCAGGTTTCTGGCAGTGATATTGACTTTGCCAATACAAGCGTTACACTTGTGAGTCCAAGTGGCGAAAATATACCGATCAATCGTTTCAATGATGGGCGAACTACCTTAACACTCAATTTCCAAGCCTTGACGCAGCCCGGCGAATATGTTCTCTCTATTACACCACAGGACCGAGCAGGTAACCAAAGCACAGCCCCCTTTGCCTATAGATTCCATCTTGATGTCGCTTTGCCTATTGTGAGTTCCGTTTTGATTGATGGAAAATTTGGTACAATTGTTTACGTCAGCGGTGACTCTACGTCAATAGTTGCGACCTTCGCGGATCCGAATGGTGTTGGACTGGCTTTAGGCGAGGGCGGTTCTACCATCACCGTTACCAATGAGAGCGGTCTCCCTGCACCCGGTATCACTACATCCAATGGCACAAATCAGTTAACATGGATCCCCATAGTCCTTCCAACCGATGGGAGTGCGGATGGACGTTACACAGTCACTGTCACGCCCATAGATAGGACTGGTAGACGAGGCGAAGTCGTTTATCGACAATTTGTTTTTGATACGCAAGAGCCTCGCGTAACCGCAGCAGTACCTGTCAACTTGACCCAACATGTCTCGTATATCGGTGGTGTGCTTACGCAACTTCAATTCTCCGTTGAAGATGTAGGACCAGCTGGTTTAGATTTAGAGGAGCAAACCATTGAACTTCTTGATGCTAACGGGGTATCTGTTGAGGGCGCACTCACCACCGATGAAATCAACAATCAACTCTATTTCACTTTTGCTGCACCTTTTCCCCAAGATGGCAGTGCAGATGGAGACTATCTGATAAAGTTTGCACTCATTGACAAATCGGGAAATCGTCTTGATGCTGAGCATAATCTCGTTTATGATTCCAGAGCACCTCGAATTGCCTCAGCCATGATAAATACTGACCCATCGATTGAGCTTCTGCCGAATCGAATCGCCGAAATTTTGGAATCTGTAAGCAGTATTACCCTTCAATTTGAAGAGGAGACGCGAGTTGATTTTGCCAATACTCAGATTACATTGATGGGTCCTGAGACCGTTAATGCTTCCGGTGAAACTACTGCCCCGTCAATTCCACTCACGTTAGAAGGGGATGGCGCATCTCAGATTACTGTCAGTTTCCAAGCATTGGAACAAATCGGTTCGTATACCTTGTCTGTTACCCCACAAGATGTGGCGGGTAATATCGCAACAGGTTCACTTGATTACACATTCGTTTTGGAGATCCCTCTGCCGCGTGTCAGTTCTGTTATTATCGGAGGAATAGAGACGGAAGGGAGTAGCGATGTTGTGTATGTCAATGCAAGTAATATGCTTATCGGAGCACTCCTCCTTGACCCCTCGGAGACAGGGCTATCTTTCGGTAGTGAGGGATCGGACATCACAGTAACAGAATCCGATGGGACCACGATCGTTCCTGGTGCCATAGGCTCCAATGGAACAGACTTAATCGTTTGGGAACCTATAACGCTCACATCTGATGGTACCACAGATGGAAGATACAATGTATATATCGCACCTGTTGATAAAGCTGGACGGCGGGGTAGCACTGTTTATCGTGAGTTTGTTTATGATACCCAAGAGCCGGAGATAATAGGCTCTGACCCGCTTGACTTGAGTCAACCCGTCTCTTATATAAGCCAGAGTTTAACACAGTTTCGTTTCACGGTTACGGATATTGGTCCCGCAGATCTTGAACTGTCTGACCAGAAAGTTAGCCTGAGTGATGCGAATGGAAACTTAATACCGACACAACTGACTGATGATACTACCAGCCAACTGTTTCTCACGCTTGATGAACCTTTGTCCCGTGACGGTAGTATGGATGGTGAATATACCGTTCTTATTGAGTTAGCAGACAAAGCAGGGAATGCATACACTATTGAACACTTGATTGTTTATGATACTCAAGCACCAACTCTTGTTAGCACAGATCCTGCTGATGGTGATCTCCTTACCAAGGATATCACGCAGATACAGGTAACACTCAATGACGACGGCGGCAGTGGTATCGACTGGACAATGAGTACGGTGACGTTGGTTGACCCAAATGGTGCAGAAATATCTGGTGAGCTTGTTAGCGATGGCGCAACGGAATTAACCCTTACTACGAATCAACTTGTCGCGGATGGACGGTATATCATTCGCGTTCAAGCCGTTGATCGGGCAGGTAACGGAAGTGCGACCGTCTTTGAACGGAGTTTCCTTTTGTCAAGACGCTTGCCTGCTATTGTTTCAACAGATCCGGTTACGGCACCAGCAGACGAAGCGTATACAAATGAAGAAATTGAGCGAATAGAAGTGGAGCTTGAAACGGATGACGAAAACCACCTCTCAACACTTCGCTTGCTAAATGCCGCTGATCAGGTCGTTGCAGGACAGCAAGAGCGAGCGAGCGGTCGGCTCATCTATAACCTTGTCCGTCCACTCGCAACTGACGGTTCGGACGATGGTGTTTATACCATTGAGTTCACACCGATTAGTGCTTCTGGGCGAAGTGGTGAAGTTCAACGATTAAGTTTTACCTACGATACGCAGGTGCCGGAAATTGAACCGGATGAAGCGATTAGCCTTGTTGTTGCGCAACCTGAAGTTAATAATTCCTTGTCGGAGATTCGCGTCAATCTCACCGATGAAGTGTCCAGAGAAGTGTCGGGGATAGATTGGGAGAACCTTGATGAAGAATGGTTAACCTTTGAACGTTTGTCGCCGAATCCTACTAAAATTTCAGGACGAGTGTCTGACGACGGGCAAGGCAACCTCGCTTTTCGACTCACTGTGCCGCTTGCAGATAACGGCTCTGCAGATGGGGAATACCAGATTACTGTTACCCCTAAGGATCGAGCGGGAAACGATGATGTCTCCTATGAAAAGGTGTTTACCTACGACACCAGTCCACCAAGAATTGATGCCAGTACGTTACTTATTAATGATGCGCCGCTACTCGTTGACATCAATGCAGCGGATTATCCGACAGCAGTTTCTACGACCGGTGGGGTTGCTATACAGGCGAACATGTTCGACACAGGCTTAGGGGTCAATCTCGCTCAATCAAGCATTGTCGTCAGGGGACCGGATGGCGCAGAAGTGTCGGGCAATACACAACAAAACGGTGTTGACACGCTCCTCTTCAAATCCGGTGGACTCACAGTCCAAGGGATTTATCAAGTCACAGTTATCAGCATTGGAAATGACTCCGAGCTTCTCGGATTTTCACCGACTGATTCGATTACGACTGAATTTCTGTATGAAACAACTGTGCCGGCTGCTGCTGTAACGAGCGATGGTGGCGAGACGGAACTCACTGATAAGGCACTGCCATTAGAAGGCACTGCCTCTGATCCGGAAGGCACGCAGCGCGTCGGTGAAGGCGAAATTTCAGTTCCCGCATCTGGCGTTTGGCTCGTTGAAATCGTCGGTACCGGACCCGACAAGCAACCTATAGATCCAGTTCCTACTGTTGATGACAGTAATGCAGAACAAGAACCTTGGAGCATCTGGTCAATTGACTTCCTACCAACACGCTCCGGTGAATACGACTTAGATGTCCGCGTCACCGACAACGCAGGCAACTATGAGGTTTACGATATTGGGGAGTATACCATGTCGGTATCACTCACCTTCCGTGAACCGACGTTCGGATGGCCGAATCCGCTACGAACCTCCAAAGGTGATGTCGCATTCTTTTCGTTTGATGTTAACGTGCCGCTCGGAGATACGGTTGAACTTACATTGAGCATCTATGATTGGAGTGGTGATATGATCCTCTCGCAAACCTATCCAGATGTTATATCAGGACAGCGGAACGACCAATTGGTGAAATGGAATTTAGAAAACCAAGCGGGTAATCCTGTTGCGCGAGGGCTTTATATTTTCCGTTTAGAAGCCGTCAATGCAGCTGGAAATAGCGCGAACGCTGTTGGAAAAGTGCTTGTTGTTGACTAAGTACGCTGCGTTTTCTTAAGTCAGATTTCTTATATCAAAGCGTTAGGATTTTAACACCGATAGCAAAAGTCAGGATAAGGAGAATTTATAATGGAGAAAAGGGGAGCCGTTCTAATTGTAATGGCACTTCTCATAATAGCCTCAGTTGCCCCACGCGTCAATGCAGTGAGTATCCACGATGGAGCAGGGACTGTTGGTGCCGCTTTCCTCAAGGTTGAAGGCGGGAGTCGACCCGTCGGGATGGGTGGTGCATTTGCAGGACTTGCCAATGATGTTAACACCATCTTTTGGAATCCTGCGGGTCTGACCGCTGTCCAGGACCAAGAATTAACTGCCATGCAGCACTTCTCATTCGCGGATATTAACAATCAATCTATTGGGTACGCACAGCGAATGAACGGATTCGTGTGGGGGGCAAGTTTCCTCGGCAGTTTCACAGAAATTGAACGCCGACAAGGACCAACGGAGGACCCGGATAGTACCGTGACTGTTGGTGGTTTTGCTACGGGTTTATCTATCGCTTATGCGCTCGGTCCGGCTATGTCTATCGGTGGCACAGCGAAGGTGATTTCAGAGCAACTGGATATTCAAAACGCCTATGGTGCTGCTGCTGATATCGGTATAATCTTACGGCTTCTTGACAATCGACTTGGTATCGGGGTTGCAGTCCAAAATGCTGGCGTTTTAGATGGAGGGGAGAACTTGCCGATGGCACTCCGCGCAGGTTTGGCTTATAGGACTTGGAAAGCGTCGGAATCTGGGACGGAGACGGAGGTATCAATGCCTGAACGTGAGGTATGGGCATTTGTCGCCGACGCACATCTCCCACTCATTGATGCGAATCCAAGTTTTCACGTTGGGGCAGAGCGCTGGTTCTACGATAGCGTGGCGGCGCGTATCGGATACCGGATTGGTTTGAATGAAAATCCGAGCGATGGATTGTCGGTCGGCGTTGGTGTAAGACGTAGCGGAGAAGACGCTTTAGCGAATATGGATTTCCAATTCGACTATGCTTTTGTGCCAGATGCGTATGTTGGTAATGCGCATCGCGTCTCTTTTATCACCCGTTTCTAAAAATTATTGGCGCGGTTTGAAACCGCGCCATGCTGGTATTAAACACTCGCTTCAAGCATTCGCTCAATTGGTGAGCGAGCTTTGTCGATCACCTCAGGACTTAATGTAACCTCGTATTCACTGAGGTCATCATTCTGATCAATCGCTTCCAGAATGTTTGCAATTTTGTCCAAATTCACCTTTGCCATGTGTGAGCATCGGATTGAACAAGCCGTCCAGAATTCGACTTCTGGAAACTCCTGTGCCAGATTTGAAGTCAATTCACACTCCGAGGCGACAAAAGCACGCTCCAGTTGGTCCCTTGCAACCCGTTCCGCAATATCCTTCATAATCTGACTGGTACTGCCGTAATAATCCGCTTCTTGTAGAACATTTGGACGACATTCCCAGTGTGCGTATAGTTTACGGCGGGGATGACCTTTCGGGATTTCAAAAGATTCACGCACGCTGAGAAGGTCATTAAGGGTGAATCCCTCGTGAACTTCGCAGACTGCACCCCGTGCTGTATTATCTTTACCGGGATAGACGACATTTTTCTCGCCCTTCAACTCTTCCTCTAAGTTCTGCGCAAAGAAGATATCCGGCACAAAGATGACTGTATCACCCGGTAGGGTTTTGGCGATGTGTGCTGCATTCGCCGATGTACAACAGATATCCGATTCTGCTTTCGCGTCGGCGTAGCTGTTGACATAGATCATCACTGGCGCGCCGGGGTAAAGGTCTTTCAATTGCCTGACGTCTTCCGCACCGAAGTTATCGGCGAGTGAACATCCTGCCGTTTTATCTGCAACTAACACCGTTTTGCTCGGACTTAAGATTTTCGCTGTTTCTGCCATAAATGGTACACCGTTGAAGATCAGATACGGTGCTTCGGTTTTTGCAGCATACATGCTCAAGCCAAGTGAATCACCCTGTTCCTCTTTTTCAGACAATCCGAAGACAAGCGGTTCCATATAGTTATGACCGAGCATCACAACGTTATGTTTCTGCTTTAGTGTGCGTATTCTGTGGATCGTCTTGGCGTGTGCCTCTATATCGAGAAACGTTAAACTTGGATGGTGGCGATTGTATAATTCTTGCTTAACATCCTCAATACTGAGGTCGGTTGTACAGTTCGGTGTATCTGTTGCGTGAGGAGTTTCTCCGTTAGAACGCATAACAGTCATTTTTTTGGTACGCTCCAAGTCAATCGCTAATTGGCTGTCGGCTATCGGGACGTGGGCGTTGCATTAATCGATTCTCTTGCTGTTGGCGAACTGCCGACTGTTGTTGGCTAATTTGCGATCTTTTTTAATCGTTCCTATTAAGATACCTGAAAAACGGGTTTTTTGTCAAGGTTAACACACAAATGCGAAATTTATGTCAAATTTGCCGTGAAAAAGCGAAAAAAATATGTGCTTTTGCTCTTGTTCTATGCCTAATTTGGGGATTGTCCCCGGCTGCGGAGAGTATTTCGGTTAAATTAAGAGGAAAAATTGCGTTGGCTGGAATTCTGTCAGGACTTGCGTATGGGACATACGTTCTTGTTACGCGCGACAGGCGGGCAGTGGAGAAACTACGACTCCAACTTGGCCCGCCTGAGCGTATTATTCAGTATGAACGTGGATTTGACTTGTGGCGTGTTGACTATTATGGGGAACGGTGCTATATGTTTCGGAACAACCTGTTTATCAAATCCGCACCTTGTGTTGACCTGCAATCAAGGCAGCAAGCGTACACTCGCATTGAAACTTGTTCGTGCAAATCTGCTCCACCGTTTCTTATTGATACACCTGTTTTAGTCCACCCCAGGTGGTTGCGGCTTTGCCCTTTGCATCCACAGCCAACCCCTCGATTTGTATCTTCCTATCTTGATTGGTTGGAAGACGCACATTTGCTTGATCCGCTACCGTGGCTTTCACATTAGTTGTCACAAAAATTGCGTCTATCATGGTAGCATCTTCGCGCACGGCAATACGTAGTAGCGTCTCGCCTGCTTTGGCGAATTTCCATTCCCTGTCGAATGTTCCACCGTCTAACCAGTGATTGATACGGTCCCAATGCCAAGCAGCACCTTGACCAACGCCCCATCGGAACTCTGTATTCTGGGTCTGTTGTGCGTTTTCGTCTGGATCGGCGGGTTGCCATGTCACCCAGAAGGAGTCGCTGTTGCCATCCCATGCGATAACATGACCCCAGAGCGCGTACTTCCCTGCCTCTGGAATGTTGATGATGAAATCAGCGTGACCTGCCCCACCACCACCAGCTACCGGTTCCCCTTCCATCCAGATGAACTTTCCATCAGATGCGTCTTTGTCATCGTCAATAATCATTGGGTCTACAATTTCTTGCGCTAACTCTGCTTCAAGGGCAATCTCTACCTCAGCATCGAGTCTCGCTGTTCCATATATGAATGTTGCCAATATAGCCAGCATCAAAATTATGCCTTGTTTCATTGCGACCTCCTTTCTTGTTGGTTGTTAGCCATCAGTGATCAGCAATCAGGTCGCTGCGCTTTCAGCAATCAGCAGTCAGCAGGTCGTGTGTGGATAGCAACGTTTTACGATCACAAACGGGTTACTGACAACTGAGAGTGGAGCGTAGCAGAACGCCTGACGACTGATAACTATTAACACTGACGGCTATTATAATTATTTTCCGGCTTTGAGTTTCGCCCATGTTGTGGCGAGTTTATCTTGCGGTTCAACAGGGACTAAATCGGCTGCAGTTGGATCACGAGGACCTACTTCCGCTTCATCATCAGAAAGATTGTCGGTGATGAAGATAACATCTAACATCGTAGCATCTTCCCGAACTGCAATACGGAGCGTGGTTTCTCCAGCTGCATCGATTTCCCATTCCCGTTCAAACGTGCCGCCATCTAACCAGTGGTTAATTCGATCCCAGTGCCAGTCATTACCTTGGGCAACGCCCCAGCGAAACTCCGTATTCTGAGTTTCTTGAGCGTTTTCATCTGGATCGGCAGGTTGCCATGTTACCCAGAAGGAATCACTATTACCATCCCATGCGATGACTTTGCCCCAAAGCGCGTAAGTGCCGGCTGCTGGAATAGGCAAGATATATTCTGCCCAACCTTCACCGCCACCACCAGCGACAGGGGGACCTTCCATCCATATAAACTGTCCGCCAGAGGCGTTTGAGTCATCGGCGACTACCATCGGTGCTTCAATTGAATCCGCCATTTCCGCCTCAATCGCCCGATCATAACCGTAACTTATACCACTTGTTAGCAGTAAACCGGACACAAAAAGTATACCTAATACTAAAGTTTTGGAACGCATAACGTATCTCCTTTTTTATTTTTTTCGACTGTCTGTTCTCGACTGTAGGTAAAGAGGGACTTTTGGAACAATCTACCCAAATTTGGTTTCCCATACACGGAGAACCCAATTTGTCTTTGCTTTATATTACTTGGCATACGCCAAGAAGCGATGAATCGTTACATAGAAACCTCTTTGCTGATAACTGACAACTATTTTCTTATGGGGTTCGGATTTCGCCCCACTGCTGAATCTGTAATCCTGATGGTTCTATTGGAAGCACATTTGAGCCGCTGTGCCATTTCGGTTGTGCTGCCCATGCCCCGTTGTTAATCAATTCACGACGTTCACTACCATCAGCACGCATGAGGTGGATAACCCACCTTCCGTCTTTCTCAAATTGGAAAGCGATGGTGTTACCATCGGGGGACCATGCTGGGACGGCTTCATCTGTCGGTGTATCGGTCAGGGCTTTTTTGTTTTCACCGTCTACTGCGTCCATGATGTACAAATCGAAGTCAGCGAGTACGGCCTCTTGGTGCATGGCGGCATATACAATCTGAGTGCCATCGGGTGCCCAAGCCGGATAGGTGTCCATCAGCAATTGATCTGTCAACCGCCGTTCGACTCGACTATTTACATCAATAACATATATGTCCCAATTGAGTTCCCGTTTTGAGTGGAAAACAAGTGTATTTCCGTCAGGTGACCAAGCCGGTGCCTCATCTTCAAACGGGTTTTCCGTGAGATGGACGACCTCGTCATTATCGAGATGGAGCAAGTAGATGTCGAAATGCCCCTCACGATTTGATGTGAAAGCGAGGCGTTTACCATCGGGTGCCCAAGCTGGTGCTTTATCCGTCGCGGGGTGATGCGTTAATCGATGCGGATTCGTGCCATCAGCCTGCATCACATAAATTTCATGGTTTCCGTCACGTCTTGAGAAAAATGCGATCTGCGTGCCGTCGGGTGCCCACGTTGGATAGTAATCCGCTGCAGGACTGCGCGTAAGATTCACAGGGGGTTTCCCGTCAGTATCTGTCAGATAGATTTCCCAGTCACCACTCACATCCGAGGCGAACGCAATCGTCACTGGCGGATGTATTTGGCACAAAGCACCATCGATTAGAAGGGCAAATACGAAAAAAAGACTACTCTGACATACTAACAGAATTCGCATTTTTATGTCTATATTTTTTCTGGTTGTCGCTTGTCAGCCATCGGTTGTCGGTAGGATATATGGCAGTTGGGTGTTTTTCCATGCCACAGGGGGTTATTGGTTTCCGAGTGCCGAAAGCCACTAAATCAGAATTTTCCGTCACGCACCTCAAAATGGGTTGGTTTACGGAGCGTTGTTCCATCAGTCCGAACCCATTCTGCCACCCATTCAATCATTTGCCCTAAAGAGACACGCGGGTATCCGAAAAGTTGGTGGCACCGAGATGCGTTGCTCAATAGTGCTGTTGATGCCTCTTCACCCTCAAAACGCGGTGGTTTTTTGAAAATCACACCGAAACACAACGCAAGGTGTCGGACGGAGACTGTCTCAGGACCTGTCACGTTGAGAATCAGTGGTGGACTCTGGCAGTGTGCAAATGCCCGTAATGCTACCGCATTCGCGTCACCCTGCCATATCACGTTCACATTTCCCATTTCGAGCGAGATTGGTTCTTCGGCGTAAACTTTTTCGGCAATATCCAAGAGTATTCCGTAACGGAGGTCTATCGCGTAGTTCAGTCGCAAAATTGCCATAGGTGTCCCGAATTGCGATGAGAAATAAGCGCATATCCGTTCACGGCTCAAACACGATTGTGCGTATTCACCGATCGGGGCAACGGGTGAACTCTCAGTTGCACCGCCGTGGGAGACAGGAGTTAGCGGGTAGACGTTCCCCGTTGAGAAAATCACCAACCGAGAAGCATGAAATTTTTCCGCCACACGTCCGGGCATGTAGCTGTTCATCGCCCAAGTCAAGCTTTCGTTGTCCGTAGAACCGAACTTCCTGCCTGCTATGAGAATCACGTTTTGGGTGTCTGGTAGGTTTTGCAGGCTCTTTTCCGAGAGTAGGTCAGCGGCAATTGTTTCGATGCCGACTTCTTGTAAATTTTCTTGTACACCGGGTGTTGAAAAGCGGGAAACCCCAATCACGCTTTTCGTGATACCAGCCCGGTCAATGGCGCGTTTTGCCTGTTTGGCGAGCGTGGGACCCATCTTTCCACCGACGCCGAGGATAAGGATATCCCCCTCCAAGGCAGCAATTGCTACTATCACTTCATCTGTCGGCTCGGATAGATATGATTCTAACTGGGTTTCTGTTTTTATCAAAAGGGGTTCCGTAGACTTGAGGGGTTAAAAATTTGACGACGATTGGGGATATTTCGTTGTCTTTCTCTAAGGCGGCGTATTTAAGGGACAGGCTCTGAAACCTGTCCCTACTGTCTGTCGATTAATATTCAGCTTTAATAGCTGCCCATGTAGTGCTCAATTTTTCCTTAGGATCAACAGCAAACAGAACACCGTCATTCATGTCAGCGTTGATCTCATCTTCACTGAGGGCGCGCGTATAGAAGGCGAATTCATCAATAAAGCCATTTAGATATTGGATATCCGCCTCATTGTCCTTACAGAGGACAATGGCACCCGTTGGTGCTGCAAATAGTGTAAATTTCCCACTCCAATCCTCTTCACCCACCACTTTGCCGTTGAGGTAAGACTTCTGAACTTTGCCATCATAAGTGCCAGCAATGTGTACCCACTTTTTAGTTGGTAGGACTGGGATGGGTGTACGATGTGCCGTGCCTTTGGTGTCGTAGACGTAAAACACCATATCCGCGGTCCCTTCAATGAAGGTTTCAGCCGGCCACGCCCCTGCAGCATTCAATGATTCCCAGACTTGTTGGACGCCACCGGTTCCCGCATTAATCATAACCCAATGCTCCACGGTCATCGCTGTTAGTTCAACATCGGTAACACCTGGTATCTCTGGTGGAGTTTTGATAGCACTCTTCGCACCATCACATTCCATTGCCCCACCAAGTTTGCCCTCCTTGCTCCAGTCAGCGCCGTCGACTTCGGCGTCAAACCCATTCCCTGTGTCGTCCGTAACCTCTTTTCCACCATCTTCGTCGAAGGAGTAGTAGATTATCAGGTCCGAATCGTTCCGAATTGCCTCAACGTTCGCTGAAAGCGCGAGGACGGCACAGAAAGCTAACCAAAAAAGTAACCTTTTCATCATGATCTCCTTTTCTGTTTTTAAACAGAGAGATTAAAGTTTTAGAGGTTTTAATGGTTCGTTGACAAGTTATATACCGATTGTTTTCGTTGCTGACGGGTTTTCAAACCTCGCCAGCAACAGTGTATGAATCTTTTACAATAAGCCAAGTTTATCTGTTCGACTTAATGTTCGCCCAAGACGTAGTGAGTTTTCCTTGCGGTTCTACCGGGGTCAGGAATGATGTCGCATCTTGATCCATGCTCGCTTTAATCTCGTCTGCAGAGAGAGCACGATTCCAGAGCCGAACCTCATCAACGCTTCCTGTCCATGCTTCACCGCCCCAAGTACCGATTGTCACTGCACTCGTATTTGCGGCAGGAGCAACCGGATTGCCGGATTCTTCGGAGTGCGTCACCTCGCCATCTACGTATATTTCAACTAAGCCGTTGCTATCGTCTGTATGGGTATAGGCGAGATAATACCACTGGCCTAATTCCAGTTCTGTTGCGTTATCGTTGATGTCTTTGAAACCACCGGTTGCACCGTTTGTCCAGACTTTAATACCATTTGCTGGATTCATACCGAACCCGAACCCGATATGCCGAGTTGCAGCACTCTGCCGAGTACCGAAGATAATAGCATGCGCGCTTGGCAGCTTGTCCAGTTGTACCCATGCTGCTTGTGTAATTGCCCCTTCAATGTGGAAGGCAGCATCGTCTTCAACGACGACGTGATCTGCGGCAGCCGCAAATTGGAGTCCTTTGCCGAATTGTCCATCAATCCATTTTGCCCCACCCATTACTTCACCTTCAAAGCCGTTGGCGGAGAAGTCTTGCGTCGCGCTCCCGCTACCTTCATCAAGAGGCATGTATAGAACAAGCCCATCCATTAAATCGGCGTGAGAGAATGCCGCGCAAATGAGTAAGCAAAACGTGATTACTGAAAAGATTTTCATGTAGTCTCCTTAATCGAAAAGTGAGATGTCTAACATTATACTGAAATACAGAGAGCAGAAGACAACTATTGGCCTCTTCTGTCTTAATTACATTTTAACAGATTCTCATTTCTGTTTCAACCGAGAAAGTTTGTGAATGAAAAATTCAAGCGCACCTTACGGTGATACACTCTTCGCGCAACGGAATCCAAGGGCACCAATGCCGGCGTATGCTGGACTTGTGCCGTGACGGTTTGAGACGCGCAACCACTCAGGATTACTGTTCCATCCACCACCCCGTAAGACTCGAAAATCTATGATGTTCTCGAAATCGTTGACAATCTCCTCAACGTTGTTTGCGCCTGCGGTCGGATTTCGATGTGGAGAGTTGGCGTAGAAATCGACTTCGTATCCATCGAGGCACCATTCCCAGACATTTCCAGCGATGTCATGTACACCGTAGTCGTTGGCTGGATACTCGCCGACAGGAGTTGTCTGACCGAGTTTTTTGCCGTAGTTTGCCCTATTGAAATTAATGCCGTTACCCCACGGATATTCTTTCCGTTTTAGTCCACCGCGTGACGCTTTCTCCCATTCTGCTTCTGTCGGTAAACGTTTGTCTACCCAGACTGCATAAGCCATTGCAGCGTACCAACTCACATAACGGACAGGATGATCGCGTCGTCCGAGAGGAAAGTTATTTCCATTCCAGTCTTGGAGGTAATTGTCGTCGGCGAACCTGTCGTCAATAAGATCTTTTTGCCATACTGGGTTTGCAAAAACGAAATCCTTAAATTCACCGTTGGTTACCTCATTTGCGTCTATGTAAAACGCGTCAAGGTGAACAGTATGCACCGGTTGTTCGTCGTTATCAGCGTTCCCGTCGTTGCTACCCATCTGAAACTCGCCTTCTGGGATCAAAACCATTCCATCTGGAATAAGCAGTTCAGGTTCAGCGATAATTTCCGGTTCGGGTTCAGGAACCGGTTCGGTTGCGACGGAAGTAGATGCTGCGACGGTATAGGTAAGCGTTTGGGTACCGTCTGTCCAAGTGAGTGTAAGTGTGAGTGGACCTGGGGTAAAAGGACCGGAGATTGTAACGGTTGTTCCCAATTTTTTAACGACCCCTGGGTTCACTGACACGTTTTCGGGGATACCGTCAAAAGTGACTGTAATAATTCCATTTGCAGCGATAGTACTTCCAGCTGCTGGTTCCGCACTTACGAGTGCTACTGGGTCAATCTCGTCGTCTTCTACACGTTGTCCACAACTTACTATGTAAACAGCGGACAGGCATGCGAGTGTTAAACCTAAGAATATAAATAAATTTTTCATAAATATAGCGCAATCCGATTCTTGCTGGTGCTTTTCAAGCATATCCGTTCATACAAGTGTGTGAAACGCTTAGTAAACCTCCAGATAGTTATCAGTTTCCCACTGGCTGATGCTCAAATGATAGTTTCGCCATTCCTCGCGTTTGACCTGAATATAGTAGTCGGCATACTCGTTTCCGAGTGCGTTTTTAATGACTTCGTCTTGTTCAAGGGCATCTACAGCATCGCTAAGCGTCGCGGGTAGAGAACCGATACCGCGTCGTTGAAGTTCATCTTCCGGTACTTCATAAAGATTGTCCTCATTTTGTACCCCTGGATCAATTTGGTTTTCGATACCGTCTAAACCCGCTGCAAGCATCGCCGTCGCTGCAAGATACGGGTTCGCTGCCCCATCACTTAATCGATTTTCGATACGTCCAGGTGCCGGAATCCGAATCATCTGTGTTCGGTTGTTTGCACCGTAAGTGACATAAACGGGTGCCCATGATGAACCAGAACGCGGTGGTCTACGCACTAAGCGTTTGTAACTATTTACGAGTGGATTTGTGACCGCTGTTACCGCTTCTGCATGTTTCAGAACACCTCCTGTGAACCAATAGGCGAGTTGGGACAAGCCGTTTTTATCATTTTCATCAAGGAACAGGTTTGTCTGATTTCCCTCATCCCAAAGGCTCATGTGGAAGTGTGCGCCATTACCTGTCAGATTAGTGAACGGCTTCGGCATAAACGTTGCGAGCAGTCCACGTTCCTCAGCGATCGTTTTAACCATCCACTTGAAGAAGGTATGCCGATCAGCTGATGTGAGTGCGTCGGAATAAGTCCAGTTCGTCTCAAACTGGCAGGTCCCATCTTCGTGGTCATTCGCGTAGGGTTCCCATCCTAATTCTTGCATGTATTTAATGAGGGTTGTCATCATATCAAGATTGCGATGCAACGCCCTGAGATCGTAACACGGCTTGTCTAAAGTATCGAGCTTGTCCCATGGGGCATATTGTCCTGTCTCGTCCTGCTTCATCAGCATGAATTCTGCTTCAATACCGACGTTAAAGACGTAGCCCTTTTCTCTTGTCTTTTCTAATTGTTGTCGCAAAATAGTCCTCGGACAGTAGCGCCACGATTTACCTTCGACATACATATCGCCTGCTACCCAAGCGAGGTTTTTCCGCCACGGTACGATGGTCAATGAATTAAAGTCAGGAATGCTTGCCATCTCCGGGTCGTGCGGGTATTGCCCTATCTCACCAGCGGCGAAGCCACCGAAGCCCGCTCCCTCTTCTGCCATATCATTAAGATGTGTGGAGGGGATAACCTTTCCCTTCGGAGTGCCACTCATCTCTACGAAAGAGCAGAGAAAAAACTCGATGCCGTTCTCTTCGACTAAACGTTCAACTTGATCTCGCGTCATGAAATTATCTCCAATGATTTACGTAAAAGGTTATGCCTCAAAAATGAAACTGAATACTCCTATAAAGTCGCTTCTACTGTGGTATGATGTGACGGGCATAAAATGATAACTATAAAATACGAAAACATGATAATATTATACCTGAAGTTCTGATAATTTCAACGTCTAAAGTTTGAGGTGGACGGGAAAACAATGGGATTCTTCTCTCGCTTCTATACATCATGGTCGCTTTTGATTGGTGTGCTAATTCTTGTCTATCTGCTGCCGATATGGTTGTTCCCGTATTTTCCAACGCAAGATGGCGTGAGCCATGTCTACAACTCCCAAATCCTGACAGAATACAGCAATCCTGAATATCAGTTTCGCGACTATTACGAGATTAATTGGTACCCCTTTCCGAATTGGCTCTCTCACTTTTCGTTGGCAATCTTGCTGTTTGTCTTTCCGCCCCTTATCGCTGAGAAAATCTTTCTGAGCCTCTATGTTATCCTATTCCCACTCGCAGTCTATTATTTCCTCAATGCTGTCCAACGCGGACGACAGGCCCTCGTCATACTAAGTTTCACCTTTATCTACAATTACCTTTTTCTCATGGGCTTCTACAATTTTGCTGTCAGTGTGCCTCTCTTTTTGCTCGCGCTCGGTTATTGGTGGAAGCACAAAGATGAGATGAACATAACCCATATTGTTCTACTCAATTTACTCATCATTATCACCTACTTTGCACACCTTATCTCTTATGCCTTTATCTTATTCTCTATCGCCTTGCTGGCACTGTGGCATTTCAGAAGAAACTTCAAACGGATTCTCATTACCGGATGTTACCTCCTCCCCGCAGCTGCCCTTCTTATCGTCTACCTTCCTACTTCTGACCTACTTGCGGGGGAACCTCCTGAGTTTGGGCTTGGACGGATTGGGGAACTATTCGCTAACCTCATCGGTATGCATGTCCTTGTTTCCTATACCGACCCTCCGAGTTGGCTCTCCGTTATTGTTTCTGTTTTCTTACTTTTTCTCGCTGTTGTAACAACCTGGCAAAATAGGAGGGAGACAGGGACAACGAATACTGGACAAAAAGCATTTCTTTCTCTTGTGTGTGTGCTTTTTGGGCTCTATTTTATCCTGCCAAACTCTATTGGTCCGGGAGGTTGGGTTAATGATCGGATTGCCATTTTAGCCACGCTCACTATATTGGCATGGTTTCGTGGATTTGATAAGCTGCAGTGGAGGCGCGTATTCACAGCAGTAGTCACGCTTTTGGCACTGGTTAACATTGTCTATGTTGGCGTTCTTTTCAAAAATCTAAATGCTGAGATAGGCGAGTTTAACGCTTTTGTGCAACGGGTTGAGAAGAACAAAATCATTCTTCCACTTCACTTTGAGCCAAGGGGCAGTTCCAAGCGCGTGGGAATCTTCGTCAATGCTGCGAATTACTACTGTCTTGACAATGGAGGCATCAATCTCGGCAACTATGAGATACAGTTTGACTATTTTCCAGTCCGCTTCAATGCTGATTTTGAGAGGCCATTGGAAGAGAAAGAGTGGGTGCAAATTGTCCACTGGCAGCCAGAGAGAATAGATCTCTGTGAGTATGCTGATAATGTGGATTATCTGTTGTTGTGGGATACCCCGGACACACCTGTCGTTGCTGAGGCGATTGAGGCATGTTATACGCTGGTGGCATCAGAAGGGAAATTGAAACTCTTTAGAGGAACGCGGTAACGGCACTCGAACATGAAGAAAATCCACGAACTATTTCAATACTCTCCCTTGAGTGTGAGAGTTGCGATGGTGTGCGTGTAGTTGAGGAAGTCGAGCAACGGATCCCCTTCGTTCGTTCGGTTTTGCGTGATCTGATAGTCGGCGTTGAGTGTTAGATACGGATTGAACTGCCAGTTCAGTTGTACATTTGCCCCTATCTGCGTATCTTGACGGTTTGTGTCAATTTCTGGAATAAATCCTGTTTCATCTAAGATTTGTCTGCCTGCAAACTGCACCCAGACTCTGGAGAGTCGAAGCCGTATCCATCGTCCGGTATCAAGTCGATAGAAGGAACTCGCCACTACTTCGGTGCTGGTGAAAGTAAAAAAATCGACGCTGGAACGATTCAGGAATAAATTCACCTCTTCCTGAAACATAATCTGGTCGGTTGCTACCTGTATTAGTTTTGCGGAACCGATGTGTCGCCAATCATTTCGGCGTTCGTTATCTTCCATCCCTGTGATGCCTAAGATCAGGTTATTTAAGTTAGTTTCGTAACTGCCGTGCTCTATCCCGTATTCGATTTTACCGAGTATCTGTTTGAGGAATCCAAATTGCAGCCGTCCTGTCATTTTGTGGCTGTTGGAGCCGACAAGCAGGAAGTCTTCTCTAAGTGAATCGTCGTCGTCAAATCGGTGTAATCTTAGATTATACTCTAATACGCGTCCGAAGCGCAGACCGAGTTGACGTTCGGTGTTGTTGTAGACATCGGAGGTACGCACGAAGCGTTGCAGCCGATGCGAAGCTACGAGAGGTGGTAAATTTTCAACGGGCTTGAAGCTAACTTCGGTCAGGAATATATCATTGAACGCGTCGAATTCGTCAAGTTTGCCGTCGGCACCGGTATAGTTTTCGACTTGGGGGATATATTGCAGTTTGAGTCTTAATTTATCGGCAACCGGTAAATCTCCAATCAGGTCGACACCGAGGCGGTTGATTATACCCGAAAGTTGCGGATCCTCTTCTCCAGCCAAGCCGCTCGTGTACGGATCTACGCTTAGACCGAGTTCGATATGATTGTTGAAGGTATTAGAGAAGTGAGAACTGATTGTCAGTTCTGCGGGATCGGCTTCAGACGTTTCGGGTTCTTTTTCTAATAAACTCTGTCCGAATTCCGTCTGAAGTTGGGCCGAGGCACTTTGTAGATTGGGTAAAAATGCGCCGCCTGCCACTTGCATAAGAATGATGAGATATATTCCGATTTTTAACAGCAAGCTTTGATTCGCAGGCTGCGCCAGAAAATGGCTTGTTTTTTTCACATAGACTCCAATTCTGTAGTGAGATAACGAAAGTACTGTTTCTACAAGGCTTTTTTCTGTTTTTTTTCTCGGGCTCGTTCAATTAATTTAGGGTTTTTGTACCGGTCAACGGCATAAACCCCGCGTCCGGGTTCACACACACTCAAAAAATGAGACATCCCACCAGGTCCAAGTTTATCCGCAAGGAATTCAAGCCCAAGCCTGTAAAGATCTTCATCTGTGGTTTCTCGGATACACGTTACCTGTGGTTTTCCGTTCTTGAAAATATTGGCTTTTAGTTTAGATATGCGGTTACGTTCTGCTTCATATTCCTTACTTGCTTGGTGAATTTGTTCGACGAGGGTGTCTATGTCTGGCAAATTATCTAACCATTCATGCCGTTCGAGCGTATAATTACCTGTGCGCGGTTGAATCTGATTGAGGAATCGAGTTGTGCCAATCGTGTCAAGTTTATTCAAAAGGATATCAATACCGAGATGATAGACTTCGCTATCTGTCACCGAGATGATAGACTTCGCTATCTGTCATTTTGAGGATGTTCATGTGTGCCTTTACTCAATCATTCCTTCTTGTGGACTTGAGGCAGTGGCATAGAGTTTCCGAGGAATGCGTCCTGCTAAAAACGCTGCTCTTCCCGCTTCAACCCCTTTTTTCATCGCCTCAGCCATCAATACGGGACGGTGGGCTTTCGCCACCGCTGTATTGAGTAGGACACCGTCACACCCTAATTCCATCGCAATCGCTGCGTCTGATGCTGTCCCAACGCCAGCATCTACGATAAGGGGCACCTGCACAAGGTCTCGGATAATCTGGATATTGTACGGATTGCGTATGCCCATCCCTGAACCAATCGGGGCACCTAATGGCATTACGGCGGCACATCCTAAATCTTCTAATTTTTTGCAGGTAATCGGATCATCGTTACAATACGGTAGCACGGTAAAACCGTCTTTAACAAGTGCTTCTGCTGCATTGAGCAATTGCTCTACATCCGGGAATTGCGTGTCTTCGTCTCCAATAACTTCGAGTTTGATGAGCGATGTCTCAAGTGCTTCTCTCGCAAGATTTGCTGTCAGAATCGCGTCCTTTGCTGTGAAGCAGCCGGCGGTGTTTGGTAGGATTGTCATACCGCGTTCGCGCAGGAGCGCGAATAGGTTTTCACCGGATGCATCCGTAAATTTCACACGACGCATTGACACCGTGGCGATTTCAGCACCGCTCGCGGCAATAGATTCCGTCATTATATGAAAATTCGGATATCCTGCCGTTCCGATAAGGAGTCTTGATGTATATGTCTGGTCTGCGATTTTGAAGTCTTGCATTTTTGTTTTTTGCTATCAAAGCAAATTCTATTTTTTGTAGAGTGCTACACCTACGCGCGCAATCTGCTCGACCATTTCAGGATTACGGATATTCTTGAGGATAGACAGATCGATAGTATAGGGTAGCAATTGATCATCCAAATCATTTGCGATCCGAGATAAAAGCGTGTGCGTCAGTTCGCTGCTACCGCGGAGTGTCAAATCGATGTCGGAACCGTTTTTATAGTCGCCTCTGGCGCGAGAACCGTATAACACTACCTCTTCTACCTGTGGATATCGCACAAAAACGTCACGAATTTTTTGTAGTGTCTGAGCAGACAAGCCGTATTCCATTTTAAGAACTCCATTCTACTTAGTATAGCAGCGTTAAGCCGCTTTATCAAATTTTTTGGCATCAACGCTCCTATTAGCGCGCTTTGTGGCAGTATTATCTATCCACCCTGAACAGCACGGATAATCTCCACATCGCTGTTCTCCTGGAGTTCCGTTGTCTGCCACGTTGTTTTCGGGATGACTTCCCTGTTCACAGCGACAGCGATACCCGGCTGCGTTGGATTCAGTTCTAATGCGATGAGCAGGTCGTGAACATTTAAGTTTGAATCGACCGTTTTTTCTTCGCCATTGACGTGTATCTTCATTTTTTTTACGTGTGGTTACGGCACACAGCGTGTACCTACTACTTTAGAAACCGATCTAATTGAAACGGAGCGATTGTCTCTGAGGTCTCACCAGTCAAAATCAGTTTGGAAATTTCATAAGCCGTAATTGGCGTGAGCAAGATGCCGTTACGGTAGTGTCCTGTTGCGTATATCAGGTTTTCAACAGGTGTTTTGCCAAGTATGGGAGCGTTGTCTCTGCTACCGGGACGTAAACCTGACCATGTTTCGAGGAGCGGCAGTTCATAAATCCCCGGCATCGCTTCCCATGCCCCGCGAAGGAGTTCAAACACACCACCAGCGGTCAAACGCGTGTCAAATCCCATCTCCTCGGTTGTTGCACCGACGATAAGCCTGCCATCGGTTCTTGGTACCAAATATACTGATGTTGGATACCTTGCTCTGACGGTACGGATAACGTTTTTGACTGTAATGCCGGCTTCCATCTGCAGTGCCAACATCTGTCCTTTTACAGGACGCACTGGCGGAAGGGTAGCGTCTGGTAACCCTTCAACTTGAGCAGACCAGCATCCTGCTGCAAGAATGAGCACATCTGCATCTTGGAAACCGTCTTGTGTCTGAACGCCGGTTGCAACGCCATTCTCTATGACTATTCTTTCAATAGCACTGTTTTCATGCAAGACACCGCCACACGCTTTATAGGCACGCTGGAGTGCCTTTACCATTAGCCGGTTATCGACTTGATGGTCGGTCGCACAGCGGATAGCGGCGGTCACACGAGGCGAAAGGGCAGATTCAATTTCGCGTGCCTCCCGTCCGGTCAACCACTCGACATCCAGTCCTAACGCTTGTTGTGCAGTGTAGAGATGCCGAAGTTGATGCGTATCATCGGGTTCCACTCCCACAATGAGAGTGCCTTCCACCCGGTAGCCGATGGACATCTCGGCGTCTGTCTCTAATTCATCTGTCCATTGTGGGTAGCGTTCTAAACTTTGGCTGCCCAACTTAAGGAGTTCCGGTTCTTCGCTGTGTGCTTCGGCGAGTGGTGCGAGCATACCAGCGGCTGCCCAAGAGGCTGCGCGTCCGGCTTGAGCTCTATCATAGATGGTAACGGCGGCACCAGCTTTTGCAAGTTGCCATCCAATACCAAGCCCAATCACACCGCCACCGATGATGATAATCTTCTTGTTTGTCATTAATTCAACAGGAAAATGGTTATTCTTCCAGTATGTTGATGAAACAATCTTTTGCTTTGACTGTTTTGGAGATCAACCCTTTTTCGTAGGCGAATTTCGCGAAGGCATCCCATTTTTCTTCAGATTGTATCTGCGTTGTTGCGAATACGTCCAATGTATCCCGAAACGCAAGTTCTTCTAAATCTTTACGAGCGTCTGGATTCGCTTCAAAAAAGAGTTTCAGAGCATCATCAGGATTCTCTTTCGTGAATTGGATTGCTTCCTGAATTGCTGTCATTACTTTTTTAGCGGTTTCTGGGTGTTTTTCCAAAAAAGCGTCGTTAGAGATAATCACTAACTCGTAATAGTCTGGAATACCGTGCTTCTCAAGTGCAAAATAATCGGCTTCTGCGCCTTCAAGTTTCAACTCGTTGATTTCGTAGTTCCGAAACGGGCCGATTACTGCGTCGATTTGCCCACTCAACAGAGATGCCGAAATATTAATGCTGACGTTTATCAATTCGTAATCATCTTCTGCTAATCCAGCATTCGCAGCGATCGCGTTGAACAGAAGCACGTCCAATGGGGCAACGGTGTATCCGATTTTCTTCCCTTTGAAATCCGCTGGTGTTTTAATGCCCGTTTTCTTTAGAAAACTAATCGTGTTGAGCGGGTGTTCCACAAGTAGACCGATCGATTTGACGGGTAAAACTTCTTCACTTGCTCGTGCGATTGTGACGCTCTGTTGGTAACTCACAGCAAAAGGATATTTTCCAGCCGCCACGAGTTTAAGTGGTGCGTCTGGATCGCCACCCCAAAGGAGTTCAACTTCCAACCCGTGTTTGGCGAAAACCTTATTCCCTTGCGCAACATAAAGCGGCGCATGGTCTATGTTAGGAAACCAGTCGAGGAGGAGTGTCACCTTCTCCATTTCGGCTTTCTGGTGCCTGTCTGCGTAGCTGTTGATTCCTGTTAAGAGTATACCACAACCGATGAGAAACATTAAGCAAATTGCTGTTTTCATGTTAATTGTCCTTCCGTGTTGATTGTCCGATACACCTACCGGACATTAGAGTTGTTATACTGATATTGTCGCCACGGCATTGCGTACCGCTCCAGCAGCGTCATCAATCCGAAGAGACCTAAACCTAAAATTGTTAAACAGAAAATAGCAGCAAATACGAGTGAGATTTGGAGTTTTCCGTTGGCATATAACATAAGATATCCGAGTCCTGCCTTTGCTCCCACCCATTCACCGATGACTGCGCCAATTGTAGAAATAGATATACCTATTTTCGCACCTGAGAAAATAAACGGCAACGCCGAGGGGATCCGGACTTTCCAGAGGATCTGCCACCGAGTCGCCCGCAAAATCCGAAACAGGTTTACTGTATCTGGATCAGTGGATTTCAGGCCGTCTAAAGTGTTCAACACAATCGCGAAAAACACAATCAGTGCCGCCATGATGACTTTTGATGAAATCCCGAAGCCGAACCATAGGACCAGGAGTGGCGCAATCGCGAATACTGGAACGGTTTGTGAACCGATAACATAGGGATAGAAGGCTTTCTCCAGCACCGGGAACTCAAACATCAGTACGGCTAAGGGGATACCGACGCTGACGGCAAGGGCGAATCCGAGAAGCATCTCGTTTAGCGTCACGAGTGTATGTTTCAGTAATTGCGCATGCTCTACAAATAGCGTTACCACAATTTTCGAGGGTGCTGGCAGAATGTAGCGAGGGATGTCGAAAAAATGCACAGCGGCTTCCCATATTCCTAACACTGCGAGCAGGATAGCTACAGGGATCACGAATTTGCTAAGCATGCATATTTACTCCTTAACGCGAAAAAGCCGTCTTCCATTTTCGGTGTAGGGAACATGCCCATCTGCCAAGGTTTGGCAGTGCCAGAAAGAAGCGGCTTTGTAGTTTTTAGTTTTCAGTTAAGCAGTGCTGTGGCATTCACGTTTATTATCATAGCCACAAAGCATTAACTGACGACTAACAACTATTCTTGCATATTTCCCTACGCTGGTATGATCCAGATCAGGTTCAAAGGGTCTTTTCTCAGCTCTTAGGCAGGTAAGAGCACCCCGTAATGTCATTTAATAACTATAACACATTCTTCGTTTTTAAATCAAATTTTGAAACAATAGCCGTTTTTTAATTCTACTGGCATTGCGTGTTTTCTAAAAACCTCACTACTTTGAAAACCTGTCCAATTGAAACGGGGCGATTGTTGCTGAAGTCTCACCGGTCAGAATCAGTTTGGAGATCTCGTAAGCTGTGATGGGTGTGAGTAAGATCCCGTTGCGATAGTGCCCTGTTGCATATATTAGATTCTCGACAGGTGTTTTACCAAGTATGGGAGCATTGTCTCTACTACCGGGACGTAAACCTGTCCAAGTTTCAATAAGTGGCAGTTCGTAAATACCCGGCACCGCTTCACACGCTCCATGGAGGAGTTCATATACACCGCCAACGGTCAGATCCGTGTCAAACCCCAGCTCCTCGGTTGTTGCACCGACGATAAGTCTACCATCGGTTCTTGGTACTAAATATACCGGCATCGGATACCTCGCCTTAACGGTCCGGATGACGTTTTTGATCATAAAGCCTTTCTGCATTCGCAACGCCAACATCTGTCCCTTCACGGGACGCACGGGAGGAATAATAGTATCCGGTAACCCGCTGATCTGTCCAGACCAGCATCCTGCGGCGAGAATACACACATCTGCACCTTGAAAACCGTCTTGTGTTTGAACACCAGTTACGGTTCCGTTTTCTATGACAATTCTTTCAACAGTGCTATTTTGATGCAACACGCCGCCGCGCCCCTGATAGGCACGCTGGAGTGCTTGGGCCATCAGTCTGTTATCGACTTGATGGTCGGTTTCACAACGAATAGCTGCAGTTACGTATGGTGAGAGTGCCCCTTCAATTTCACGTGCTTCTTGTCCGCTCAACCACTCGACATTCAACCCTAAATCTTGTTGTAAGGCATAAGTTTGCCGGAGTTGATATGCATCATCGGGTTCAATTCCTATAATGAGCGTGCCTTCTGCTCGGTAACCGATTGGCATTTCTGTTTCTGTCTCTAACTCATCGACCCATTCGGGGTAGCGTGCTAAACTTTGATTGCTGAGTTTGAGGAGGGCGAGTTCGTCGCTATGTGCTTCAGCAATTGGGCCGAGCATACCGCCAGCTGCCCAAGAGGCACCGCGGCCGGCTTGTCCGCGCTCATGAATGGTGACAGCGGCACCCGCTTTCGCCAGCTGCCACCCGATACCAAGTCCGATCACACCGCCACCAATGATGAGAATCTTCTTATTTTTCATTATTCTCCTTTTCTTAATCCACTGGTATTGCGTGTTCGGGAATTTCCACGCCTTGTTCGCTCCAGAATTTATATGCCCCGCGGTGAAGCGGAATGACAAATGCCTTTGGACCATTTTCTATCGTCATGTCTGCAGCGGCTTGGTTTGTTTGGAGCATCGACTTATGACCTTCTGGTGAATAAACATGCTTTAGAAGAGCGTAAATCGTTTCCTCACTGACTGCTTTGTTTGTGATGAGAACCGTCGGCATCACAATGGTCTTTACAGGTTCAACTTTGCCTTCATAGGCACCCTCCGGCAGAGATCCAGAGAGATAGAACGGATACTTTTCGTAGAAACCGTACTTTTTCGCGGGTGTATCGAGATCTAACATGCGGATGGATTTGATGGTCGTCAATTGGATAACAGCGCTGTTCGGGACGCTGACGAGCCACTGGAATCCATCTACTTGTCCATCTTGGAGTGCCTCAGCGGCGGCGGTGCCACCTTTGTAAATCGGCGTGAACTCTCCCCAAATACCCGCTAATTTCGACAAGCGTTCTAACGTTTGGGCAGTGCCGGATCCGCTTGCACCAGAAGCGATCTTTTTACCAACAATGTCCTCAAACTGATGGACATCGCTGTTTGCCAGCGTTGAGAATTGATCGTAGGCGATAAAAAGCAACGTCACCATACGGATATTGGCTTTCGGTCCTTCTTCTGCGAAGATCTCCTGTCCGTGATAGCCCAGATAGCTTTCAGAAGCGAAAACAACGCCAAGTCCCTCTGGATCGTCGTTCACACGCCGCGTATTTTCGATTGAACCCGCTGAGGCTTCAACAGAGATTTTTATATGTGGTTCTTGGTGTGTTAAAATGTGGCTAACGCCGCCCGCAAATTGTGAAAAACTACCGCCTATGACCCCACCCATAATTGAGAGCCACTCCTTTTTTTGAGGAGCAGCATCGCCTGTCGTGGCTTTTTCACTCGATTGCTTGTCGCTACACCCATAAAATGCAACTAACACAACCAACACGATGGATATGGATATATGTAGTAAATTATGATAGGCAAATCTATCTTTTGTAAACATGGAATTTCCTTTTACGTTTGTAATTTGTGTATTGACTGGAAGTTCATTTTAAAATATTTTGAAGAATAGAGGAGTTTCCGATCAATGTTTGGCTCCTTTCCAATAACGGGCGGGGACCCGACATTGAAAGTGCCGTCTGATGATTTATAGAAATAATACCAGATATTTTCTGGTGTTTCAAGCGTTTTCTGGTTTGCGTGGGATAGAATCCACATAACCTTAAATTTTCTTGATAAATGTCTACTGAACTGCTACACTTTAAGGAAGTGAAGAACAAACAAGGGAGGCTACAATGAAACGTTTCTGCTTATATCTGTTATTGGTGGGGCTCAGCGTATGCTTCATTATCGGTCCGGTTGCTGTTAGTGATGCTACTTCAAAAAAGCGTATTGCTGTTCTCTATTTTGAGGACCACAGTCGTTTTGATTCGCCCACCGGATGTGGTTGTGTCCCCAGCTTCATCGGAAATATGGTTACCACAAAGAAACGGTGGGATTTGGAGGCAGGATTTGCCAAAATGCTTAACCGGAAATTAGTGGAAACGGACGTGTATGAACCGGTGAGCAAGGATGAACTCTTAGATGCCATGGCACTTATGACGCTCTCGCGACAGAACTTAAGGAGACTGAATCAGGAGCAACGTGCCGCGCTTGCTAAGCGTTTGAATGCGGACGTGATTGTGATGGGTGATATCCGAAAATTTAATCAGGAACGCTTAAGAGCTAATGCTTCTCGCACGCTGCGGGAAGGTGGACGTCAAGCGCAGCGAGGCAGTGCCAGCTACATGGCACCAGTCATTCTGCGTGGTTCTTTCCACCGTGCCACAATTACACTGAATATGAAATTTTACAATGCTTCTGGTGATGTTGTTGCTGAACCGCGCATCTCTGCCGTTCGTGACCATTCATACGCTGGGACAAAAATTGCTTCCCTTGAAGCGAGCGCGACCGAGGAAGGAACGAACCTTACATTTGGTCAAACAGCGGACACTCGGCGAGCAAATCCGCGCCCTATCGTCAGACCGACGGAATTGAATGAAATCCAGTTTGCGAGTGCTGAGTACGACAGAACTCTTTTCGGTTTGGTAACGCATGAGGCACTTATCAAGGTTGTTGTAGCGCTCCGTGATAGTATTGGACCCAATTTCATTACACCTTGGGAATCGAAAACCGAAAACGCTAAAAAAGCGCAGAAAACTCCCGAAAAAGCAGCAGACGGACCTATCAAAGGGAAAATCCAATATGTGGATGAAGAGAACCTTGATAAGATTTATATCAACATCGGCTCTAACAGGGGTATCGCTATTAACCAAGAGTTTGCTGTCTATACGAAAGGCAAGCCAGTGCGAGATTTAGACACTGGCGAAGTCTTGACTTATCTTGAGAAGCAAGTGGCGGTCGTGGCGGTTTCCGAAATCCTAAATGATAAGATTTCCGTATTTCGTGTCGTTAAAATGACGGAACCTCTCAAAATGGGCGATGTTGTTCGCGAGATTACACCCGATTCTGACGCATCCGAACAATCTACTTCTGAGGCAAATGCGGCTCAAGAGGAGAAATAGATTCTAAAAAGGAGTGCTATATGATACGGCTCTCGAATTTTTATAGTAATTTTTCGCTTCCAAGTACTGCTAAAAGCAGGGATTATATGATCGCATTGCTTTATTGCTTTTTTGCGGTAGGTCTCGTAATGCGATTCGGATGTGCTGATCCGAGTACGCAAAAGAAAAGTGAAACAGTTGATTCCACTACCAGCCAACCTTCTTCAGATACGGTGGACAAAAAGATTAAAATCGGCTTGTCCATGGATTCCTTACGCGTAGAACGGTGGCAGAAAGATAGGGATATCTTCATAGCTGAAGCGGAAAAACTCGGTGCTGAAGTCATTGTCCAGTCCGCTGATGGCGATGAGCGACGACAAAATGAACAAGCAGAGAACATGATTACACAAGGCGTGAATGTCCTGGTCGTTATTCCCAAGGATAGTGTTGCTGCTGCCCAGATCGTCCAAGCGGCACACGCAGAAGGGATCAAGGTGGTCGCGTATGACAGATTGATTCGCGAGAGTTCGCCTGATTTGTATATCTCTTTCGACAACGAGCAGGTCGGGTATCTGCAAGCCGAATATCTGCTGCGTCAGAAGCCAAAGGGAAACTATTTCCTACTCGGTGGTGCCCCAACGGACAATAACGCACAACTTCTCCGAAAAGGACAGATGCGTGCTTTGCAAGCCACAATTGATAACGGTGACATCCGATTGGTAGCAGACGGGCAACATTGGGCAGTCAATTGGGATCCACGTGACGCTCTCAAGAAGGCAGAACAGGTCTTGACGCAGACAAATAACCAAATAGATGCTGTTGTCGCCTCCAACGATGGAACTGCTGGTGGCGTTATCCAAGCTCTTGAAGGACAAAACTTGGCGGGGAGTGTTCTTGTTTCAGGACAGGATGCAGAGCTCGCTGCGTGTCAACGGATTGTCAAGGGGACGCAAACAATGACGGTATACAAACCGATTCATCTCATCGCAACGAAGGCGGCGCAAGCGGCTGTTGCCCTCGCAAAAAACGAAACGATCGCTGAAGCCACGCAGACCGTTAACAACGGCAAGACTGACGTGCCATCAATCCTGCTCACGCCTATTCAGGTTGACAAAGCAAATCTGGATGAGGTTGTTATAAAAGATGGATTCCACACACGCGAAGCCATCTATCAGACGGAGTAGTTTTCAGTTATTAAAATGCCTATTTTTCTATTTGGAATAGATACTGGAGACATCGGCATCAGCGACCGGCTCGGTTGGGTGTGGCACTCTGATGCTTATCAGAACGGAATTATTATCGCCTGTGGTGTCGTTGTATGGTGGCTCGTTCGGTATGCTTCTCAACAGGAGTATTGGCGAAATGGTGTGAAGCAGATTCGTGGAAATCGGATCGCTATTATCTGTTTCTTTATTCTTTTGGGATACCTCATCGTTGGTGTCTTGGACAGTGTTCGCTGGCGGGATCCCTTGTTTAACCAAGAAGGCACCCTGACCCGAAGTGAGAATGGTCGGGTTGTTTACAAACCAAGATCGCTCAGCCTCCTCGACAGGCTTTGCACACCCCTTCGCGAGCGGAGCGAGAAAACCTATTCCGCACCCTTAGCAACGCACCTATATGCCAAAAGTACTGTCCAGACCCCTGATGGACGAACCGCTCGTGAATACCCGCCTCTTGAATATCCACGTACGCACCTTTTAGGCACTGACAAAGTCGGTAGTGATGTTTTCTATCGTGCGCTAAAAGGCATCCGAACCGGACTCATCATCGGTGGATTTACAACGCTAATTGCTGTCCCGTTTGCCATATTTTTCGGTGTCGTTGCGGGTTACTTCGGCGGCAGGATAGATGATATTGTTCAGTATATCTACACCACGCTTGACTCAATTCCGTTTATCCTTCTTGTTGCAGCTTTCATGCTCCTCTTTGGACAGGGATTGTTCAATCTCTGCCTCATCATGGGGGTCAGTAGTTGGACGGGATTGTGTCGCATCTTACGCGGCGAGACCTTGAAGCTTCGAGAGTTGGAATACGTCCAAGCCGCTGAAGCCTTCGGTGTACATCGTGGGCTCATTATTCTCAAACACCTTGTTCCGAACCTCATGCATATCGTGTTGATCACCTCTATTTTACGATTTAGCAGTTTAGTGCTCGCAGAGGCGTTGCTCAGTTATCTCCAAATCGGCGTTGATCCGGCGACAGGGAGTTGGGGAAACATGATTAACACAGCGCGCTTGGAACTCGCTCGCGATCCGATTGTCTGGTGGAATCTTGCCGCGGCATTTGTATTCATGTTCGGGTTGGTGCTACCGACGAATCTGTTTGGTGACGCTGTCCGTGATGCGTTAGATCCAAGATTGAGGACGGGATAGGTGGATAATGATTGTAGACGCGGAGACAGAGGTCCAACAGAGAAAAATAAAAGTCGTGAATATAGGTGGACCTGTAAACAATTTCATCACGACTCGAGGCCAACGTCTGGATTTCAGACATGTGGACCTGAATCATGGACCAAATACAGTCGTAGCGAATGTTAATGAAGTGGACTTGAGGGATATTTTTGGAGATCATGTTCGATTCTTGCGAGCGTCAAATGTCCCTTTCGTTCCGGTTCCGACAGGAGCATTTGTTGAACCAGATGCTTTTGTTAGGCAAGCGCGAAGTCTTCAAGTGAAACGGATTGTTATTACGACAGGGGTCTTTAGTGAGTTTTCAATAAGTGATGCTCTGAGTAGAGCCGGTTTCTCAGTACAACGGAGAGTCATTTACCAACGAGTGTTCATTACAGCAAGGTGTTGATTCTGAGGAGGACTAAAATGTCAGTTTCAAAAATCATTTACCAGATAGACGAAGCGATTAGAGATAAACACATGCCGCGGGAAAAAAAGATTAAAAATCTGCAAAATCTTGCGACGACATGCTGGCAGGAAGTCGTTCCAGAGTACGAAAACCCAGAAATTTTTCAGAAGCTTGAATCTACTGAGATACAGAAGCGTTGGACGAGTGTTCGTGATGAAGTGGATAAATACGAGACAAAATCCGAAATTTTGTATGTTCTTGATTGGCCGGCTTCTAACGGTAATTTCTACTGGGTGAAGTGACTATTGATTAAAAACAGCATTTAGGAAAACCAAAGTAGATTCTGTATTAGACGGGTTACATGCTTAAAAAACAAACAACAGGCATTGCTACCCGTTGTTTGTCATTTTCAATCTGTTCTGCTAAGATTACTTTTCCTCAAATTCCTTGAGAAACCCAATAAATTCCCTGCGATGTTTTTCTTCATCGGCGAGAAGTTTGATGCAGAGGTCTTGCGTAACGTAATCAATCCCGTCGCACATACGAATAATCTTATTGTATTGATCGCACGCGAGATTTTCTGCCTCGATAACCCCACGAATCGTTGAGATAAGGTCCGTGGAATCTTCCGGGGGTTGGAGCGATGCCTGTTCTGCTTTAAAGCCGAATGAGCCCGGCACCCTACCGCCGATTTCCTTAATACGATTTGCTAATTCTTGTGCATGTCCTAATTCCGCTTCGATGTCTGTTGCTAAGGATTTTTTAATTTCTTCAGCACGGATGCCATCTAAATCGACGGAGATCGCAATATAGTTGATGGTCGCCTCTACTTCGAGCCAATAGGCACGAGCAAGTTCTTCAATGATTGCGTTGGTTGTTACTTGACTCATGATGTGTCTCCTATGTAAATGATTATATTCTAATTAAACTGTTAACTTACCCGGTTAGTTTACCATACCTTAAGACGAAGTTCAATCGTTTTTTGTTTCAGAAATGTCGATAAAACTTCTACAAGGTATTCGGACTTGGCATCACCCACGGATAACCGTTAGGATGTGGTAGAACCTCAAATGGGATACCGTAGGTTTCTGATAAGAGATCCAGTGTTAGCACAAGTTCAGGTGGTCCGCACGCAACAGAAACCCCTTCTTTCAGCAGCAACAATTGGTCGGCATACATTGCCGCGAGGTTCAAATCGTGGATTGCTGTGATGACCATTTTACCCTGCTCACATATCGTTTTGCACAGGTTGAGTATCTGTACTTGGTGCTTCGGATCCAAATGATTGGTAGGTTCATCCAGTAGAAACAAACTTGAAACCTGTGTGAGAATCCGGGCAAAATCGACGCGACTCGCCTCACCACCAGATAGTGTCGGATAGAGCCGTTCCTCAAATATATCGGCTTCGACTTGCTGTAGTGCTTTTTTGGCGATTGAGACATCGTTAGTGGTTTCTTTTGTACCGTTGAGGTGGGGATGTCGCCCAAATAACGCAACTTCCAAACTGGTAAACGGGAAATTTATGTCTCGCTTTTGTTGAAGGTAGGCTCGTAGGTGTGCCAGTTCTTTCGGTTGGTAGTTGTGGATAGGTTTGTCAAAGAGCCGAATTTCGCCGGTGGTTGGTAAGAGTTCTCCAGAGATCAGTCTTAAGAGTGTCGATTTACCAGCACCGTTGGGACCGACAAGACCCCACAACATTCCGTTCTCAATTGTGATGTTGATGTCTCGGACTAACCAATTCCCATTAATACGGTAACCAACTTGTTTCAATTCAATCATTGTTTCTGTTTCCTATAGAAAAACCTCGCGTTTAAATCTGAGCAGTAGCCAGAGGAAAAATGGTCCACCAATCAGTGCTGTGACGATGCCCACAGGCAACTCGGCAGGTGCAACAATCGTTCGTGAAAATAAATCCGCTAAGACGAGAAGTATCGCGCCTCCTACTGCTGAACCGGGTAACACATATCGATGGTCAGCTCCACCTAAGAGTCTCAAAAGATGTGGCACAACGAGTCCGACAAACCCGATACCACCCGCCGCTGAAACTGCCGCGCCTACCGTTAGTGCCACACCAAAGACTGACCATCGTTTTAATGTATCTGTTGAAACACCGAGGTGATACGCTTCGGATTCGCCCAAACTCATTGCATTTAGTGCTGCTGCCTGTCGCGACAGCACAAGTAAACCTATCACTGCAATCGGCAAAGTGATGAAAACAACGGGCCACGTTGCGCCACCGAAGCCACCGAGCAACCAGAAGGTCAGGCTGCGCAGTTGTTCGTCATCCGCAAGAAAGGTCATTAAACCGATACCTGCCCCAGCGAAACTGTTAAGGGCAATGCCTGCGAGTAATAACGTTAGCGTACGGACTTTCCCATCTCCTTCCGCTATTTTCCATACACAGATCGTCACAAACATTCCGCATATAAAAGCCGCAATAGGTAATCCCCACACACCTAATGCCCCCCCACCGATCAACACAATCCAGAGTGTAGCGCCTAACCCCGCACCGGCTGTGACACCGATTAATCCCGGATCTGCCAACGGATTACGAAAAATTCCTTGAAGTGTGGCACCCGATATTGCTAACATCGCTCCAACAACAGCGGATAGGAGGACGCGCGGAAACCGGACATGGACGAGAACTGCATAACCGCTCTCTCGGAAAAATAGAATCTCAGGAATACGCCACGGTAGGATCTGATATGCGCCTACCCCTGCAGCGACGCACATTGATACCGGTAGTAGACCGATAAGAATGAGCAGAATCTTTGTTCGCTTTTGCATACGTGGGACAACTTGTATTTGAGAACGTTTTGCGAGTCCTTCAGTAATCATTTTACCGCTCCTCAACACAAATCAACTCTTTTAAGTCGATTGTCCATTTTATGTTTTCGGTATCGCTCCAGGTGAGGGGAAGGTTAATCGCAGCAGTGTGACCATTACCATGGTTTCCACGAAATCCTGTCCATCGTGTTGAACCTTCTTGAAGTGCAGCGTTTTCCGCAGCACTGCTGAGTACCACTGCGAAAAACAGTGTTAATATAATTCTCATTTTCTTCATGATGTTTGTGGAGTGCATGTCACAGTAGGCGCGAATAGTATTCTATTACCAAAGGAAGTTCTAATGGGAAGGGAACGGAGTCAGCGTTTGGAAGCGACAGAATTCGTATTGATACAGTTGACTCATCAAGTTCAAGCCACTCAGTCTGTTTCAATTCCGGACCATCTAACAAGGCAATCTGAATGAGTTCAAGTTTGAGACTTTTTTCACGTGGTCGAATTACATCACTAACTTTGACACGGTATGATGCAATATTGACCCGTTTATTGTTTACTGTTATATGATTATGATTAACTAATTGGCGTGCCGCGGGGATCGTGGGTGCGAGTCCGCCTCGGAACACAACGTTGTCAAGGCGGCGTTCAAGTAGTTCAATAACTTTGTCGCCTGTTAGAGTTTTACTGCGTATAGCTTCACGGATAATTCGGCGAAGTTGACGCTCGCTTATACCATAATTGAAACGTAGTTTCTGTTTTTCGAGCAAACGGAGTCTATAGTCTTTAGGTCTCTGGGAGTCTTGTCCGTGTTCGCCTGGTCTGTAAGGGCGTTTGGAAATTGATTTTCGTGAAAGTCCGGGCAGTTCTACGCCTAAAGCCCGCATCTTTTTTACTCGGGGTCCGGTATATCGTCCCATCTAAATATTCTCCAGTTATAGTTGTCAGTTAAAAGATTATGATAAATTTGATGATGCCTTTTCAATCTATTACCGATGATTAGTCTCGTTTTTCCTCTCCTGTAGCAACGAAATATCCATCGGTCTCGTAGATACCTTTGAACAGGTCAAGCGCAGCGCGCCCACAACGCGGACCAAACCCTGAGAAATATTGTCCATCTAACGTCACGACGCGTCTGTTTTCTCCTGCGGGTGTATGTGCTAAGCCTGGCAGTTTGAGTAAGCCATCAACGCCGCCAATCGATTCCAAACCTGTGGTGAATAGGACATATACATCTGGTTGTGCTGCGATCACGGCTTCCGCTGTCATCGGTTTGCTTCCTGTGATATTTTCTGCTGCATTTTCAGCTCCGACAATGTCGAACATTGCACCTGAAGCGGTATCTGTTCCTAAGACCAGAGTGGTTTGTGTGCCTCGTAGATAGAGAAAAAGAGCTTTCTGTTTCGGCTGCCCTTTTCGCGAAGCGAGTTTGGTTTCCAATTTTTTGATGTCTGCGTCTAAAGCCTCTGTTAGTTCTTCAGCTTTTTTCTCGCATCCGACTGCCTTACCAATAGTGAGTAATCGTTGCTTAGCAGCTGCAAAACTACGTGGTTCATTAAGCAGTAGAACAGTTACACCTGCCATACGGAGTTGTTGCACAACTTGGGGTGGCCTCACATCAATGCGTCCGATCACCAGTGTTGGATTCAGGGAGAGAATACCTTCGGCGTTGAGTCCATATTGATAACCGATGCTCGGAAGTTTCTCTTTCACACCTTTCGGATACGTTGATGAGGCGTCGCAGCCGACTACGTTTTCACCAACACCCAATGCAAACAGGATTTCGGTTGTACTACCGTTGAGACTCACGATACGTTCTGATGATATAATAGTTACGGCATTGCCTTCTGCATCTATGACTTCAGTTGAATCTGCGACAGCGATACAGAGTAGAATACCAAATAGAATGAAAATGGAAACACTTACTATCCACGCCTTGAACAATATTGAGCGAAGAATTTGCATCGTTCCTCCATATAGAAATGAGTTGTCGAGCATGGAACCCGCTTAAGTTTAAGGAGTTTATGATGGACGGTGTCCCATGCCCAACATCTCATTGAACTCAGTGTTCAGTTGTTCAGTATAAGTATCGAATGAGGTATGCTGCTATTATCCTATGGAAGTATTAGAAATTATGACTTCCATCCGGTTGGTGGACATATTCGAATGTTACGAACCCACTGTCCTTTTTGTTTTCGTTATCTTTGTAGTATCCGATGAAACGAAGTTTGGCGAATGTCCCATCAGCGGCTTTTACAACAAACACCCGATCTTCCAAAGGAAGAACCCAGTGTGCTGGGGGACCTGTGTAGATGTACCAACCTTTTTTGCTTTGCGGGACGATCGCAAGTGTGTCCTCTGTATCGGCGAGATAACCGTCTGCTGGGGCAACCGTTACCGCCTCAAAAGTCGTTTCGGTGAGCATGACAACACTACCCATTCCTGGTCCACTGATGCCACCGTTAAGTTTGACAGCCGTCCGCTGGAACCCGATGTCCCAAGCTTCTGAATTTGCGGCATCTTCGACTTCAACGAGGTCGCCGGACGCTAAAGAGAAGTACGCCCATGCTTCTCTGTTCGTTGCGTCGATTGTGAACGCCTGTGTTTCTAACCCAACAGGTGCATCCACTGGAACTTGTGGGTCAGTCTCAGTCGTTGTGGACGGCGTTGCATCGGCAGTGTCTTCCCCTTGAAGCAACTGATTGAGGTTTTCGTCGTCAACGGAATCACAACCGAAACTAAGAAGGAGGACAAAGCCTAATATTAGTGTAAGAAAGGTCTTCGCAATATGAACTTGCAAGCTGCGCTCTGAAGCACATTGATTGACAAAATCTCTAATTTTTTCCATGATGATTCTCCTTGTCAAAAAGAGACATAGGTGTTGTACTTGTTATTCTGGGAATAAAAGGGTGTAGGGAAATTGGGCTACTAAAGCCCAATTTGTCTCTACTTACAGGTCGAGGTGTAAAACCTCAATGGCTTCCCTACACGCTGGGTTAAACTTTTACAAGCGTATCCATCTTTTCTAAATCAATTTCCTCATTTACTGCTTCTTCATTTTTCTGTAAAATACGCAATGCTTCGACAAAGACGCCGGCAACTTGATGGAAATCACATCTGTCCATAGCAATATCTAAGGTGCGGTATTTGAAATGAATATGCCCATCAAGACATTGATAGATGGCGCATACTTCATCTTGCGATAAAAATTCTGCTTTGTAACCCATTTTTGAAACTCCTTACGGCACGGCAGGGGTGCCTTCTACTCTGACTTAATTGCTGCCCACGTTGTTGTTAACTTTCGTTGGGCATCAACACTTGTAGGAACGGATTCAACGAAGGTCCGGGTGCCATTATCTTGTAAAACATATTCTATAGTGATGTTTCCCGAACCTTCTTTGGTTTCGTTGTTCTCGTAGTAACCGATAAAACGGATTTTCGCGTAGTAATGTGGGCTTGCGGGCTGTACCTTTGGGTCGGCATCAATTTGCAAGACATAAACTTTTGGGTTTGGCAAAACCCAATGATTTGGCGGTCCGGTATAAGTGTACCAACCGTCTCCTCGCGCGAATGTCGCAATCTGATCGGTATCTGAAACATAATCACTTTCTGGGGCTTCGAGGACATCTTCAAATGAGATGTCCTTCAAAGCCAATGCCCCAGTTTCCCCGGGACCGCTGACTCCCCCATTGACAATGACCGCAGTCCGTTTAAAACCGAGATCCCATGCCATTGAGGTTGCCGGATCGGCTATATCAACCGTTTCACCTTTGGTGAAGTCAATATATGCCCAATTCTCACGATCGGTCGCATCAATCATGAGTGTGTTTTGATGAAGTTCAGCAAACGCTGTAAGAGCAGCGATACTGACAGTGAAAACCAAAAGTGAAGTTGTGGACATGAGCCGTGTCATGTCATTCGTATCCTTTCTGTGTTAATAGGTTAAAGAGAGACCGCCGTAGAACGAACGACCCGTAAATGTATAAAATGTAGGAATTTTGAAGTCGAAGATATTATTGCATCCAATTGAGACTTTGAACATTTTGAAGAGCGTCTTTGAAAAGCGGATGTTCCAGATCCAGTGGCTTGGTGCGAGTTCTTCAGGTTCAAGGACGTGATCGCCGTCATCAAAAAACCCCCAATTACTGGCATATCGCCCGCGCAAATCAGCTTGGAAACCGGTATTGGAATGTAGATATGCTAATTTAAGTGTTCCATTGTGTGTGGAGCGGTTCAATAACTGTAATCCAGTCTCCTTATCCGCACCGCGGAGATAGGCGTATCCAAGTGTCGAGGTAAACCCACCTATTGAACCAATAACAGTTTCAATGTCGAAGCCTTCTGTGTAAGCCCTACTGATGTTTTGATATTCAAACTTGCTCCCGCCGGCTGCGCTTTGCCCGATACGCTCGGCTTCAATCAGATTTTGCAGGTCATTTCGATAGATATGAATTCTCGCAAGTAGGTCACTTAGTAGCTGATATTCCACGCCGAGATTCCAACTGTGTGAGGATTCGGGTTGCAGATTTGGATTACCTAAAACTTGGTAGCCCGATGTCACATTTGTGAAGTCGAGATAAAGGTTTTTGAAGTCTGGGGCGCGGAATCCCTGTCCATACGAGGCGCGAAGCCGCAGATTGTCTGTCACCCGATATAGAGAACTCAACTTCGGACTGAAATGGGTGCCGAATTCAGAGTGAATGTCTAAACGCCCGCCGAAGACAAGTGCGAATTCAGAGATGGGACGGAATACATTTTGGACAAAGAGAGAATTCGTGAGAATGTCTCGTTCACCGCCGCTAATCCGCTGAGATTGTAAATTTTCAAAGATAGCTTCGCCACCCAAAGTCAGTTGATGTTTTTCCCAGAGGATTGTATCGAATTGAATTTCACCCTTGACCATGTCTTGGATATTGAGGTTTTGGGAACTTATTTCTGTCGTTTTTCTGTTAATAACAGTTGATTCATCGTCATATCGGGTTGCATAGAGTTTGCCAGTCAGTAACGTTGCCGGTATCCCCCGTGTTGTCTCGCTGAATTCATGCTCTATTCCCAAACTCCCACTGAAGTTTTCGATGTCGCCGAGCCTATCAAAGGCGGCGGGACCACTTTCGCTGATACCTTCTTGGTCCTGTGTGAAATATTGCCCAGAAAACACAAGATTTGTTGATGGGGTGAGTTGATATTCGGTTCGAGTGGAACCCGTTACATTGGCATAACCGTCAATTGTGGTTGTGAGATCAGATTCATCCAAATCAATGGCACTTCGGCGGTTATGGCTGAGTGTTAGAAGGGCGTTAAGTTTATCACGTTGCAATTCAATCGTGCCTCGGCTATCAAGCGTACTATTTTGTTCAAAGTTTTGAGAGACCTGTACTGAAAAGGGTGAGGTAGCTTTACGGGTGATGATGTTAATTACACCGCCGAGTGCAGCGTTTCCGAAGAGTGAGGCAGTCGCGCCTTTGACGATTTCTATCCGCTCAACGTTTTCGACAGCAAGCCGTGCCATATCGAGTTTGCCTGCGATGCGTCCGACCTGTGGTTCACCATCTACAAGAATTAATACGTATTCAGAGTCAAGCCCTTGAAGCTGCACGCCGTCACCGTGTCCATCACGATGGATAATGATGCCTGCTGTATGCTCTAAAACCTCTCCGACATTTTCCGCTCCCGTTGCTTCGATATCCGAGCGTGTAATGAGGTTTGTAATAACGGGTGTGTCTTTCAAGCGTTGCGGTGTTTTTGTTGCGGTTACCACAACTGGGTCTAATTCCACTACATGCTCGGTTTCGGAACTATCGTCGCTGGTCTCTGCTGAGCTTAGTATTGCAAATGAAAGCAATCCCAACACAATGCTTAGAAGTATCCGTAAAAGCCATTTGAAAGCAATATTTGTACTGTGAGAACTAACTGTTCTGTTTGAAAACATAATTTTCCCTTGAATGCGTTAAAAGGCTTGCCAGACGACAATGATAGCAAGGGTTAGAGAGCCAAAGACAAGTCCCGCTGCGAGTAGTCGAGGTCCATGTAAACGTGTCCAGAGTAGTATGCCGCTGATGGCAAGGATAATTAAGCTACCCGCAATTGTGTCTGCGAGTAGAATCCATGCAACTCCCATTCCGCTCGCCATGTGCAACCGATTGAGAAAGGCGAATATATTTCTGTCAAATTGCTTGACGGTGGTATAAGTGTTGCCGACCCAATATTCCGCGCTGTAACTTCTTTTTGGGTTGCTGAAACTGACACTCCATCTTTCAGGTTGTGTGACGAATTTTCCGCCCCAACTGATTTCTCGGGGTTCCTGTGAACGGGCACGGCTCCATTGTTTGTCAAGATCGAGTTCTACTTGTAGCCATGCTGCGAAATCCTCAAGACATTCGGGTTTCGGATCAGGTAACAAAAGTTCCCGTGCAGTCTGTTCGGTTTTGGCAGCGTTGATTCTGAGTGTTCCTCGGTGGTTGAGTAGGATACCAGTGACGCCGAACAGAATTCCCAAAGTTGCCCCCCATAAGCCAAGCCATGCGTGCGTTCGCCGGAGCCATTTAAGGAACGACCCTCTGCTCCATGCGAGCGGCAGAAAAGGGTATGGCGAACGTCGACGTTGTTTTTTCACACTTTTTTCAGCTGATGCTGGACCTGTGGGGCTTGGCATGTTACCTCCGAATTTTCTTGACAAGCGCAATACTGATGGCGTATTTTAATTAAGGCAGAAAAGGCTTGGGCATGAAAGGCTTTGACAAACAAGCACAACAGCCCGCAGTACGCTAAACACTGTTGATTTATAATCGATTTGTGTTGATTTTCTTGGGAAACAAGGACAGTAGCTAACAATTGGCAGTTGGGAGCATGTCCTGTTTCTTGCGTCGCTTTTTCTGCTATTCTTTTATTTTAGTGAACTTTAAAGGCGCCTCCCGGTGGCTCCTCCTTCAAATCTGGTCGAGCGGAATCGAGAAACACTTCGTGGAGTTCGAGTTTATTCGATTGTGTGAATGCTTCTTTTGGCAACGTACCGGATTGTGCATGTCCTTTACGGAATTCCTCAGATTCTACCCAGTTGTCAAAATCCTTCCGCGATTCCCAGAGTGTGAAAACGATATATGGATCGTCGTCATTGACGGGACGCAAGACCTGATTTGAGATAAATCCCGGCATTCCATCAACAAGGCGAGCTCGGTTTCGGAACCGCTCCTCAAATTCGTCTTGGTATTCAGGTGCGACATAGATTCGGTTCGCAACGGTTATCATGAATGTTCTCCTTACTGAAAATGAACTTCATTATCAAAATTTATGGTAAGGCGGGGCATCCTGTTCCCCGCCAACCGTGTTGAACAGGCTATACCAAGTGGATGTTGCTTTCGTTTTCTTTAGTTAGCATCACCCTTTGGACTTAATCTGTAGAGGAGGTTGGTATACCTGAATTCCACTTCCAAAAACGAAAATGAGACTCATTATCATTTTTGGAAGTGGCTATTCAGGGGGTCTGTGTATCAACACGTATATATTATACTGTGTACTATGAATCGATGTCAAATTTTTTTTACTAATTGCCGATTTTACACAATTTCGTTCACGCTTTGGCTGTAATACATCACCACGCGTAATGATTATACAAAATTTCAACTTTACGGTCAACAATAAAAGCATATTTTTTTAGGGTCATTTAGTTTTAAGAGATAAGTTTACCTATGTGAAGGTTAACTGTGAATGGATGCCCGAATTTATTCGGGGTAGCACACTTGCCCCGAACAAGAATGTAATACAAGGAATGGATTTAGTCTATAGAGACTAAATCCGGGCGTCCAAATTAAATTATTGGAAAACTAAACGCCCCTGCATATTTTTTCAGTCATGTGGACAGATTAGGAGTCGTCTTTGCGGTCTTAAACATTGGCAATCTGATCTATCACTTCCTTTCCTGCTTTAAACAAATCGTGCAGGTGCAAATAGCGAAACAGTGAACTCCTACCCGTCAAGTATAGGTTCTCAAAGGTCTCAAAGTAAGCAACAAGACTCGCTACTTTCTCTTCAAATCCTACCTCAAGCACAGGATAGGCGAATGGCAGTTTATAGCTTTGATAGTGGATAACCTCCTCTGGCAATATCGGTTTGACGCGGCGTAAAGCTTCCCAGACTTCAATTTGCAATGCCGCTTCTGACATATTCCACACGACATCATCACTGTAGCACGGAAGTTCTAACACGATAACAGTTTGTCCCTTGGGTGCCATTTCAGGACTTCGATTTTTGGGTTCATATAGGCGTGTGAACGGAAATTCTTCACTCGGAAAGTAGAGCGAGGCATTTGAGGAAAAAGTGTCGCGGTTCAGGCAGAAGACGAAAAGCACAAGATTACGGTATTTAATTGTATCGGCAACAGCACAGAGTTCCGGTGGTGGTGCTGGCTCTAACATTCGCATTGAAAGTGTTAGTGGCAGTGTATTAATCACTGTGGAAGCAGGTATTTCAATATCGTCTTGACCTGAGGTGGAACAGGGTGTGCCTGCTCCGTTGCTGACGACAATGCGTTCGATTCTGCCATTCTTATGGATTAATCGGTTGATCCGGTGTTTCAACTTGATGTGTTTATCGCCGATGAATTCACACAATTTATCGCTAATCATGCCGATACCGTATTTCGGGTAAAAGAACGAGCCGTCTAAGTGGGTTGGGTTTTTTGGTGTACCCAGCACAACCGAACGCAGGAAACTCCGTAGATCTAATCCTTTAAGTCGGTTTCCTGTAATGGCAGTAGAGAGTCTGTGTGTTGGCTGTCCCCACAGTTTTTCGGAGTAATTTAGCAGAAAGTGTTCCGCTAACGTTTTTCCGTACTGGTTGACAGCAAACTCAGCGAAGTTTTCTGCCTGTTTTTTCGGGCTGCTATGTAGTTTCTCCCACGCAATTTTCAACAGCGTCTTCGTTTCCAGTTTGTGAACAAGGTCGCTCAGCAGAAGTGGAAATCGGTGAAATTTCCCTTGAAAGAAAATTTCACTTGGTGCCGTTACGTGTAGCAAATCATCGCCGAGAAGATCTTTCACTTCGTTAGTAACTTTCGGATCTTTGTCGTGGAAGCGGTGTGCCCCGGTGTCAAATCGGAAATCGCCACTCTGACAAGTTTGAAATCGGCAATCCGTCCCCTTGATTTTGAGTGTACGACAGTTTCCTCCGACATGTTCGCCTGCTTCAAAAATGGTGAAATTGGGGATACCGTGTTTCTTGGCGTAATATCCAGTTGTCAATCCAGCGGGACCGCCACCGAGGATATGAATGTCAGCGGTTTCCATCATGTTCTGTTCCTCGTGAATCCGTCCGTATAAGTTCAATACTCAAATAAGGGCAATTCGGGCCACATCCGATTGACATACGGGTTGTGATAGAACACCTTTTCGACTTTGGCCACCCGATTCGGAAGTGGACTTCCAATAACAACAAATCCGCTCTCTAATTTATCAAGTTGAGCAAGGTCTGCTTCGCTTTTAATTGGGATATAAACTGCTTCCACTGCTTGAGAAGCCAAGTAGTACTTAATCAACGGCACAGATACGATGTGAAGTTCATCACTCTGTTCACGTTGTTTGGCATATAAGTATTCGTGTATTTGGGCAATTGCTGTCGGTTTAGTGTGTTGAACAACAGTGTGCAGCGTAACATAACTGTAACAGACAAAAAAGATAATAGCAGTGCCACATGCAAACGCGGATCGAAAACCGCTTTTTCTTCCATTGAACGTAGTTTCTACGATTTGACTGCATGCCGATGCAATGCCTATGGTCAGAAAGGGCAACAGCGGTAAAACATGCCGACTCTTATGAATGACGTTTTGTGCTAAGAATATCCATACGAGATAAATAACACATCCAATAAAGATACTATTCAGAAATGGGACGTTATCTCTGAAAGGTTTTTCTACAACCCATTTCTTTAGCGTTCGCCAGCTGGCAATTGCCACAATTCCGATTAAGACAATTGCTGTACAGGCAGTTATAGGGTGTCGACCGTGCCAATAGAGTCCTAATCCATCTGCCCACACGCTCTCAAAGGTTTTTGTCAATCGGAACCATAATTGCGGATGAGTCGATACGGTCCCACCAAAGTCTGAAAAGTGACCGTGACTTTGTGTCTGCGCTGCAGCTATCAACGCGTTCCATCCTGTAACTGATAGTAGTGGAATGAGCCAGACCAGAATACCGACAATTCCTGCTATGACGCATTTCAACCGCCCAGGGTCCTTTAATCGGAGCAACAACGCTGGCACCAGCAATGGAAGATAAGAAAGTCGAATTCCAAGCAAAATCCCAGCGAGAAAAAAGCCGATGGCGTTATAGAAACTTGAGGGTGGGGTCTTCTCATTTTCCTCTTGGATAGTCGTAAAGTAAAGACTCGCCAACAGGCATGCAACCCCCATCGCGTCAGGCATGTAACGATTGCTCATCAACCAGAGCAGTGGATTCATGAATACCGCAAAGATGGCAATTTTTCCCAATAATGTGGTGCTGTTGATCTTTGCAATCTTCAGTGTGAAAAAGATCGTGAAGAAAGTTGACAAGCCACCAATGAGTGAAAATGCTAATGCATAACGATGAATGACTGCATAGAGGAGTTTAGCGATGAAACAGAAAACAGGGTAAGCTGGGAAATGCGGTTGCAACTTGGCAACATCGTAATCTACCATACTCAGCGCAAAACGGAGGCTGTCTAAGTCTTCAATGTAATAGATAGTGCTGAGCAGCCGAGAGGCTATACAGCTGATAAATACGATACTCCAGACTCTGAATTCTGTCGTCATTCACCTAATAATTTGGTAGGTGCGCTTTGTGGGCGCGCCGATTGTTTCTCGGTAGACGCGCTTTGTAAACGCGTCTACCGGTGGAAAGACATCTTTGCAGTTTGAACCCCACCTACATTGATGCCTACCAGTTGTCCATGTTCGCGTTGGAGAATCCGTATGCTGCCTGCATGACGTCCTTGGCTCGTTTATAATTGGATACCTGCGTCTTGTAGGAATTGCTACCCGGTTCATCATATATGGGTGCTTTCCCCATGATACCATGTAACTCCGCCAGTTGTCCATCAGTAATCAATCGGAAAGGGTTGTACTGTAACGCAACAGTGTAGCCCTTCATCTCTGCCCAATGTTTGTTTAAGTTAGCAATATTTTCTTCGCCTGTACCTAACTTAGACATATCACTAAGCGTATCATTGATATAATGGACCACGGTTGCTGCGATAACTTTCTCCATACCTTCTGCAGCGGTTTGACGGTGCGCAATGATTTCTGTCTCCGTACCTTGATTTGTTATCACTGTACGACCAGCGAGGAAGGCACTGAAGATCTGTTGTGTGAAGTCCACACCTGATCCACCTTTATCTCGTTTACCAGCATTTCTGGAAAGTCCGAAGTTGTATTCCGATTTAAAGTCGATGCTTCCATCGCCATTAGAATCGAATGTGAAATCGTCAACACTTCCAGCAAGTTGATCATCCGTATAGCGAAAATAGTCGCGAGCAGCACCGAAGTAGCCGAAGGCTTCATCCCATGCGTGCTCCATTGCAGTATAGGGATCGGTTCCATCCCTTGCTTCGCTATTGTCCCGTTCAAGCAGGGAATTAAGATAAACGCCTGTTGCTTGGTAATAAGGGACTGCACCGATAAGCACTTTGTTAACCATCTGCGACATATCAACGCCGTCATTGGTCGTGTAAGCCATTGGTGTGCCGATTTTGCTTGAATCTTGCGAGTTTTCCGCAATCTGCTCGAACCATTCGCGCACCAAATCATCAGCAGTGCGATTGTAACCGATGACTGGCTCGTCTGAAATCTTGCCGACAAGATTCTTGCCTGTCGAAAGCGAGGAATATTGGCTTTCAAGTGCAGACATTGCTCCTGTGCTCGTTCGTGTTTTCAAGTTGAGCGCGTCATCGTATTCGTAGAGTCTAAGCATGTCCTGCACGGTAATAGGACGTCCGCCATCTTTTCCTACGCTGTCAGTGAGGGATTTCAGGTCTTGTAACAGCAGATTACGTACAACCTGTCCTGAGTAAGATACACTGCTTTCGCCTTCTACAAAACGACTATCAAAGACATACGCTTGTGGAACAGGAATTGCGGCACTGCCGCTTTCTTCGAGTTCATCAAGGTCATCTTCTTCATCGCTTCCGCAAGCGGACAGAAATAGACTCGCAATAGTTAGTAACACGACTAACCATTGAAATGTTCTGGTTAAGTAATTCATGTTTTCTCCTATATGACTAAAGATAATGAGACACATTATCTTTGGAATCGTTAGTTGTTAATGGCGCACTGTAAGAAAAAGAAAATTCAAAAATGAGAGATGTCTCTAATTGATATATCCTTCTTCAGTGTGTGCTGAAATTAGAAACCTTGTTTAATGCCCATAAATATCTGTCGCCTGGGTCCGATTAAGATGCCCGAGCTCAGATTGGCTTCGGGTTGGCCTGCATTTGAGTGTAGCCGTGACCCGATATATACGTGATCAAGAATGTTTTTGGCAGTGAGAAATACCTGCCACTGATTGGTTAGTTTGTAATTTATGCTTGCATTGAAAATTGCATAACTTGGAATGGGTCCAGTATCTCCGCGATTGAAAGTCTGTTGAAGATTTTCGAAGTCGGTGAAGACTTCGTTGACAAACCTCATATCTGCGCGCATACGAAGGACATCACCAATCCGTTTTGCCAGTCCGATTGTGAAGGTGTGCCGTGGCGCGTAAGGCAATTCGTTGCCGTTTAGTTCTACCTCAACGTTACCGGCGATAGTAGCGGATTCCACGATACCATCAACAATTTTAGTCTGGAGGTATGTGTAGGAGAGGTTGAGATCAGGTAGTATTGACACAAATTCTGATACCCCCAAAGTCATTGCCATTTCTAACCCTGATAGATCAACTTTTCCTAAGTTTTTGAAAGCTGTGCCACGTCCAGCTGCAACTAAATCTTCTACCTTAATCAGGAATCCAGCGGCTTCCATGACAACCCCGGGGATCCATGAACGGAATCCGACTTCCATGTTCCAGCTTTTTTCAGGTTTGAGGTCAAGTCCACCGGCATCAATGCTCTGTCCAAAGTTAGTGATTTTCAGCGCACCGCTGGAGGGTGCTGTATATCCCCGATGAATGCCGCCGAAAAAATTGAGTTGCCCAAGTTCATAGTTCAGACCGATTCCTGGCAACAGCACGGATGAGACCTTGTCTGCGAGTACCGAGCCGCGTAATCTGTCTACCCGGTCCTGTTTGAATACCTCAAACCGCAGTCCGGGTGTAAGGGTTAACCTTCTAAAATTCATCTGCTCTTTTGCATAGAGTGCCAGAGCGATCGTCTCGTAATGATGGCTTTGTCCTACAATCTGCACTGGATCCTCTTCGGAGCCAGGAGTACCGGTGTAATAAATACCATCGCGGGCATCTGGCGCGTCTCCAGTTTTCTTGTCATCAATAAAACGTTCCCAGTGTACTCTGCCACCGATTTCGGCGCGTCCTAAATTCCCTGCAATGCCGTGGTTAAGGGCATAATTCTGTTCAATTCCGCCTACATAGAAGGTGCGAAGTATACCAAAGTTACTCTTACCGTTACCCGTTCTGACGAGATCACCCGTTTGGAAATAAGGGACTGGTGCCAATTTCCCGGTTTCGAGTGCTGTAGGACGTACGAAGATATCATCCTCTCGCCACCATCGCCGATCAAACACACTTGTATACATTATTGTATTGCTTACAAGGTTCGTCGAGATTTTGTTGGTATAGATGAGGTCGAGTGAAGTCCGTAAGATCTTGAAGTTGTCGTGCTCTTTTGGATTGAAGTTGGGATCGGTTTTGAAGGAATACTCTGTCAAACCGGTATACGTTGCATTTGAATTTTCAAAATTACCGTTTAGTTTGAGATAGAGGGTCTTTTCCTCACTCAGTTGGAAAAGTGTTTTTACGGTTCCGTTTGCTTGATCAAATGTATTATTTTCTCTGAAGCCAGCTCCGTGTTTGTAGAGAAGTTGGATGTCAGATACCATTTTTTCCGGATTTCCGATACCTCGCCACTCTGAAAATGCACTGTAATATCCGTTATTGCCTACCGTTAGTTGATTTGCTAATCCTTTCGTTCCGTCGGGTTTTCGGGTTGTGTAGTTAATAACACCACCCATCGTTTGCGGTCCATATCGCAGTCCGGCACTCCCTTTAATAACCTCGACAGCGGCGATACGGTCTGACGGTGGGTTGTAGTAAGCATTGGGGTAGATGTAGACTGCGGGTTGTATTGGCACGCCATCTTCCAGTATAAGGACTCGCGCACTTCGACGCGGATTCAATCCACGAATACCAACGCTCAGGCGCGAGTTGCCAAAGCCGTCGTCTGCATAGCCGTTGATACCGGGTATTAATTCAAGCAATTCTTGTGTTCCAACGGGTTTTATGAGATCAACGGTTTCTGGTTCCAACATGCTCATTGTTCCAGTGAGTTTTCTGTGTTTACGAAATGATTCACCAATAATTTCTATCGGAGCGAGTTGAAAGGTTTGACTGGACAGCATAATTTCTAAAGTATGTGTTGAATCAGGGGTAAACGCAAGAGTCTCGCGGTGACCATGGTAACCGGTTAAACCCACCTGAATCTGTTTCTCCCCCTGGACATCCTGAATGAGCTGGAAACTGCCATCTTCACCTGTGGTGGTTTCTGCTAAGATCTGTCCATCCGATTCAATCTGAACAACGGCACCTAAAATCGGTTGTCCTGTCTCTTTATCAATCACTTTTCCACTAATTTCGGTTGACCCTCGGCAGAAATGTGGCATGCTCAATAGAAGAGCTGATATGATTGCAATTGCTGCTGTTCTCATGCTGGTTTTTGGGAACCGGCGATTTATCGCTAAAGATTGGCTCATTGATTCTATTCCTGCGTTTTCAAAAGGTTTTTGGATTCGTAACTGTGACACGATTGATGTCGATTTCACTGTTTTGCTCGTCCTTGACTGTGTTTCCCGCGTTCCCGACTCCACTAACTGGTAGATTCGTGTTGCCGTAACTACCACCCTCTTCAGCGGCTTCGGATTGCGGGGCGAGTATAGGATCGCTTTCACAGCCCAACAGAGCCAAGACGGTTGCTATAGCGCAGACTAACAATAAGATCCTGATGACAATGGGGGTTAAGTTCATCTTGTAAATCCTTGATCTGATACCATTATATCTTGAAATTGAGACTCATTTTTGGTGTGTTGGCACCAATTATGTTGGGGCAAAAATACACTTTTTACAAAGACTCTAAAAACGCAATGAGCGCATCGCGTTCTACTTTTGTCATTTGTTCAACGATTTGCCGCGACGCTTCTGCTTCTCCACCGTGCCAGAGAATTGCTTCCATCAAATCACGCGCCCTGCCATCGTGGAGGAAATTGGTATGCCCGTTAACCCTTTTTACCAAGCCGATCCCCCATAACGGTGGAGTCCGCCATTCGCTACCGCTGGCGTGAAAATCGGGACGGTTGTCCGCTAATTCAGGTCCCATGTCGTGCAGCAACATATCCGTGTACGGGTGAATTGTCTGATTGCTAACCGAGGGAACACCAGCTAAAACGCCGGTTCTTAAGGTAGGAATATGACAGTTGGCGCATTGTGCTTTGGCAAAAAGTTGTTCACCGTGTTTAACCTGTGGGTCATCTATATTGCGTCGCGCTGGCACTGCCAATGTTTGAACATAGAACGTTACTACATCTAAAATCTCGTCGCTAACCTCTGGTACTGCACTGTGTTTAGTAAGTTGGGGTTGTCCTGCCGAGTTCTCAGTTGAGAAAAGAGAAGTAGTTATACCCATGTCGTCGTTATACGCCGCTGCAACCTGTTGAAGAAGTGTCGGTTGATTTGCTTTCCACCCGAAACGTCCCAGAGAGTACTGCTGCTCGACAACATCCCACACATAATTGGGTTTCCCGGAGATCCCATCTCCATCCACATCCGCTTCATCTGCATAAGCGAGAATGGCTTCTTCAGGAATCGCTTCCAGCAAACCGAGTCCAAAGACAACCGGTGCCACGCGTGGCGATACTTCGACATTTTCTGGCAGTGGTTGGTAAGTTTCCGTAACAGTATAATTTGGATAGCGCAGGTGTACACGCGTGCCGTCTGCTGTTGTCAATGTCTGCTCGGTATAGTCAATCTTGACTTTCCCTTCCGGGTCTGCGTTAACAATAGCGCGATTGTTAAGTTGTGTACCAAAGCCAGGCACCGGAGTTGGCGGTTTTCCCACTACCGAATCTTCCATCTTCGGAAGACTAAGCCTGAAGAGCAGTGACACAAGTCCTTCGTTAGCACTCGGTGGTCGCCCGCGGCCATCACGAGAATGGCAGTTGATACATGAAACATTGTTGTAGATAGGTCCTAAACCGGGGTTCACCACTGCAGGTGCTGTCACAAAGACGGCTTCAAACTCAACATCACCGTCGAGGTGCTTTTCAAATGCTGCTGGAGAAAGATTGGGAGCAGGGATTGAAAAGGCGTGGCTTGAGGCGTCAAAGACTGTTGTTTCACCACCTGAAAATTCACTGGTGGAAAATACCGGTATCAATTCTACTTCCACGGGAGACTCGGAATCACACGCGCTCAGCAAAATTGATACGGAGAGAATTAGATATAGTAAACTCTGAAAATGTTTCATCTCTTTTGCTGTTGATGTCACAATAGGACTATAGATGTGTAGTAAGGGAACAGCGCAAGCACTGTTCCCTGTAAAAACGAAATAGCCCTTTCGCGTTTACATATTTCGGAATTAAAACTCTTCTACGAGATAGATTGATTAATTAAATTCACTCGATTGAACGAGTGGGAGTATATCTTGCTCAAGCGTCTGTTGGACTTTGCTAACGGCATCGATCGCAGCTTGGACGGCACCGCGATTCGCAGTAATCGAATCACGGAACGGATCTGGAATAGCCCCAATAGCGTCAATTGCTGCTTGCACTTCTGATTGGAAACGAGAATCCAATCCAGGATCCTTGCCGCTCACGAAATCGTTAAGTCCTTGTCCATCGCTCTTGAATTTTCCCATATAGACATTCTGAATTCCACGAATATTGTCTTGGAAATCCGTGATGGAGTTGAAACTAAACTGGGATTCAACAAGGGTTGTATCCGATTCGTTATAAGGGTCGGATATTTTACCATTAGCGACCTCATCGGCGATGGTTATCATGCCGTTGACCATTTCTTGTACAGCTGCGCTTTGGGATGTATAGACATCGCTACCCACGCCAGCTTGTGCGACTTTACTGCTGAAATTTTCGCCTTCTGGTGCCCACGCTAAGCGGAGCTGAGAGGTGCTCGCCTTGAGGTTCTCAGTCGTCGAAACGAGATACTCCAGTTCACGTTCGGTTATATCCGATGCTTTACGCTGATCACCCTCGCGGAACAGCAGAAACTCAATTGTGTGAAATCCTTTTTGGGTGTCTTCTAACCCACTAACAAAATCCACTGTTAATGTATCGCCGCTGTCCAGAACAGACTGCAAGTTAACGTGATCGACGGGCCAGCTATCTAACGCTGGGTCGAGTCCTTGTGTATCAACAGGACCAAATAGGAACGATTCGCTCTGTTCCCACGGGGTCCGCGTGGCTATCCATGCCTGTTGTGCTTTTTGCAGATTTGCTTGTGAGGTGTCGGATTCCAATGCCTTGACGGCTGCCAACAATTCACCTGCTTTGTTATCCAGTTCGGTATACGTGGCTAACACGACGGTATTGGCGAAATCGTTGAGCATCGTGCTTGCATCAAACGCCTCACCCTGTGCCAGGTCATCCTGTTCAGTTTCGTCATCGCTGCCACATCCGATAATAAAGGCGGATGCGAGTAGCAGACAACAGAACAGTGCCCAAACTTTATAGAGTTTCATACAAACCTCCAATTTGTAGTAGTTATTCGTTGTCAGTATTCAGTTAAAAAGAGACTAATTAATTATGAAGGAAAACTCTCCTTTTACTAAATACCGAAGATCAATGATTATCCATTTGTTAGTATTGAAAACCGAAGCCAAATGCCAAGGTATTTTCCTTGTTTTTGTCTTTCGTTGCTAACCGTCGGAGTAAGTAGTGGCCCTTGAAAACCATCTTTGGATGGATGTGGTAGTTGATACCAAATGTCCAAGTGCTTCTCTCCCACCGCGGATTGTCGAAAATAATACCTTCAACACTCGCCATCGTATCGTAATAATCGTAACGCGCGAAGATCTCTAATGCTTGGTCTGAAAAAGTGTCCTTCAAATCAGAATGTTCCGCGCTGTTGTTTGGTTGTCTGAAAAATGATAAGATATCGTAACCCGTTTCAATGTACCAACCTAAGGCTGAACTACCTATCGGTGTGCGCTTTACATTGAGGTTATTGGAGAGTGCTCGATTTTTTCGAGACAGAAGATCGGCATTTTCGAGTGTTCCCCAAAGAAACAGGCCTCGAACTTTTATGGCGTTCATCTCATAAAATCCGTGAAAGCTTGCAATCCCAACGTGTGCATCGAAATCCACGTCAGGTTTCGGTCGATTTGCTGCAGTATCTCCGTAGTAACCAGAGATGCCGATAGTAGCGTTTTCATTAAACGCATAATCGAGTCGTCCGACGAATGCGGGTGCTTCGGCATTGACTGTTTCAAATCGCAGTTGATGTCCGCGAACGATCCAGTGCCGGGAACTGAAACCGGTTGAATCCAGTCCGTTAACAATTTGTGCCTGATAGTTTAGTGAACCAAGCGATCCGAAAATTTCAACACCAGTTTCGTGCCAGATAGTTGGAATGATGTGTGCTTCCGCTTCGGGACGCGTTGTCGTAAAGTAGTGTTGTGGTCGATGCCGTTTCGCAACGAGCCCTACTGGGACGATAATATGTCCAACGCGGAGGTTGAAGGAGGATTGGAAGGAAAATACGGCAGCGAGTTTTTCGACAATCACTTCGCCGCCTTTCTCAATTTCTGTCTCGAATTCTCCAAACTCTTCAAATTTGTCAAATTCCATCGTGCTACCAGTGCCGCCATGTTCAAATTCCAATTCCGATTCGAGTCGAATAGTATCGTTGATGCGGTATTTTGGCGCGATAACGAAGCGTTCCACGTCAATAGCAGCGCGCCTACCTGGGTCGAGTTCCCAATTGAAGTGGGAGTAGTGAATTATTCCGTATCCGGAGACCGAGAATGGATTTGATTCAGCGAAAGCACTAACACTTAGTAAAATAAGCATTCCCCAAACGGCGAGGAATACAAGTTTTTTTCTCATAAATATAGCCGTCTCAATATGATATTGAGACTCATTATCATATTATATGGGTTTAGCCCGAGGTTTTTCAATCTTATATGAAAGATCCGCTTCTAAAAAGTTGGTAACGAATCTCATTATCTTTAATTATACCCACATTTCCCACGAATGTCAAAAAAATCTCAATAAATTCGTAGGTAATCGCACGAATTGCATTAATTATACTCGCAATTTCTGTGAATGTCAAAAAATATCTACAAAAAATATGAAAATTTCTAAAAATCCATAATGTTACTGGAACCACAAGTGCTCCCATAACGTGAACCACCCGTCCACTAAAATCTGTCAGACCACCAAACGTGTGAATGACTGAGTGGGAAGAGGGTGTCCAGCACGGGAATAATTCCCTCGGCTACAGAAACATCGGGTTCAACAGCAAGATCTTCGATGCTTCGCCTTCCCATCATCAGTTGGATCAATTTGTCTTGTGAAATCTCAAAGTAGAAATCGTTCTCACAACTGTTAGTATGTGCGACGCTACCCCGATCAATTTCCAAGCAATCCTGTCCGAGATCCGTTGAGATAAGAATCTTCCCACTCCATTGGGAGAGATCAGCATCGCGTTGTAGACGTTTTTCCAACTCACCAGTAATCTTTTCTAAAGTGCTTGATTGGTTGATAATCCGCATCATACCCATGTGATCCTTCGGGGTATAGGTATTGGTTCGGCAGCCATAGCGTCGGCAGAAGGTGGAGAATGGGTGGTCTGCGGGTACCGCACACCTAATCTGCTCCGCACTGGTGTACGCCACGCCATGAGCGAGAAAGTGGACAATTGTCTCAAAAATCGTTCTATCTTGAAACCCAAGATCAACAAGGGTACAGTTTCGCTCAATCATGTCTTTCTTCGCATTATCACCATCGCAGACGAAATAGCCGATCACCTCATCAGCTTCGTTGAGAACGACATAAGGGTCAGGGACAATCCCACCCCTCTTCGTGAACTCTTTCCAACCGATTTCTGTTCTCAAAGGTGTCCCTGTCCGTTCAGTGTTGTTAGCTGAATAAAGATCCACTATTTTCGGTGCGTCCTCTGTCTGAAATTTTCGGATCTGATATGTAGAGGCAGCCGCTGGCACATCTTTGGTATCAAATTCCACGTATGTTTCAGGTATCGCTGTAGCATAGCCAAATTTATGGTAGAAGTTTGGGATCCCAAAGAGCATGGAGACATCGTATCCGTTCTCGGTCATGAATGCTATAGTGTGCTCCATGACGCGCCGGGAGTATCCCTTGTTCCGATGCTCTTCTTTTGTACCGACCCCACAGATGCCACCCATCTTGAGTTGTGCAGAACCGAATCGCATCTGATATTCACGGAGTCCGATCCAGCTCAACCATTCCTCGTCTTCGATTGAAAGCCAGATTGTCGTGCTACTTATAGCCGGTCGCTCCACCGAATTCGTCGTATCACGGTAGTTAAATTTCATCAAAACACCTCTGTTGTTGCAATTGTTATAAACCACACTCTTCAAATTTGTCAAATTCCATAAGTTTTCTATAAGTTGGATGATTACATACCGAACCAATATCGGCATTTCACCAGAAAGATATTTTCCCCTTCATCGGTGAAACTACTCCCGAAACTCTGCAATGGGCGGAACTCAAAGTCAGTCTCCCCGACTGATGCCAGGTCGGCTTCTCGCGATTGCGTCCAAACTAAAAACAGTGTGCTTCCAGGTTGGAACTCCCAGCGGAGAACCGTGTTGCCTCGCAAAGACCGCCAATGGAAGTCTCGGTTTCTCTTCAGGGAATACGGTTTGAACTGATAGGTCTTCGGTGCCACGAGCTCCTTGAAGTTGGTATATTCACCGACCGTCAAGAAGGGTTGCAGGTAAAGCTGCAGACTCAGTGTCGGTGTAAAACTGATGTCGGCGCGCGTAGTGAAGTCAAGTGTTTGACTTTCTAACTCGCCATAGACATAGTGTTTTTTGATCTGTCCGTTGATGTTCTCTTCGACCAGATCTACCCATTGTGCATCCCTTACACCATAGTTATAACTCGGACCTATGGTAAACTCAATATTGGGTGCAAGGCGAATACGGATATGGAGATCCACCTCGGAGCCATAACTCTGTCTATTGTTCTCCCAATAATAAATGGGAGTTCTCCACCAACGAGGATTCAACTGCAGCTGAACCCTTTTTCGGCTGTCGGTCGAAAGCGATGTAAACATCCACCAGACTGCTGGTCTTTTAATCAGGACACCGCCGCGTCGAACATCGCGATCGCTAAACGATTCAAAGTTGCGTCCAGCTCCCAGTGTATACGTCCAATAATTCTTGAACTGAGCCTCTACCGCTATATAGTGGTAACGACTAAGACTGTCACCCTCGTAGGTCCAGATGCGATCACCAGAGGAGTAAAGAGAAACGCGTCTGAAAATACTAAATGGTCTCTCCTTGTTTGCCGAGAGGTAATAGGTCCAATCCAGTCTACCAGTGTTCCAAATGATACCAAGGTCGTTTATATCGAAGTCAGGTGATATCGCTTCCAGATAGGTCTCGCCTCTCAACCATCCCCCGCGTTTATCGATCTCAAGGAGCGCAATATACCCCGACTTGCGTGCATCCGGTTTTCCTGCCTGGCTTCCCGCAAGGGTCCCCGTTATCTGGTACATATCATTGGCAAACCTCAAATCCCAATCGAGACCACCGACATACCCTGTTTGAGAATCCCATCGATTCACAGCGGTTGTTATGAATCCAATGGTCGAGGTCCCTTTTAGGATGCTTTGCTTAAGTCGACCGACAAAGTAATTCGTTAGGGGTTCAACGAGGTGATCGCGTTGGACTTTCTCTCCTTTGACCGTCTGTTCAATCTGTGCGTGTTCGGGTGCGGTGATGGCTTCCATGATGCCGAAAGAGGTTCCGCCTTCCGTTCTACCCACAATCTTAGCCGCACCGAGAATCGTTGTCGCTTCCGGACGACTCAGTTCGATAGCATCGTGAGGAATCTGAAAATGCCCCGGTCTTCGCCCAATCCGGCGCGAATAAAAGAAGAGATAATCCGCGTGATCAAAGGCGGTCGAATCTTTAACAAAGAAGGGACGACGTTCCCTAAAATATTCCTCATAAGCGGTGAGGTTTAGCGTCGCTGGATCGGCTTCCACCTGTCCAAAATCGGGATTAACTGTCGCATCAAGTGTGATTCCAGAGGTAATCCCCAGTCGTACATCGGTACCGATATTCCCCCACAGGTCAGTGTCATCGTCGAACCGCGTACGTCCCATGACGTAAGGCACAATCTCGAGATGACGGGGTGGATTGATATTTTTGATACCCGTAAGATCTCCAAAGCGAGATACCCAACTCGGCGCATCGAGTTTGACCAACCGCCAGTGGTCCATCTCTTTTTTACGACTGATGTATCGCTCGACTTGTAGTCCCCAAGTGTATTCATCTTTTGGGGAAAAACGCAATATATAAAATGGGATTTTAAACTCAGCTGCCCAACCATTGTCGTGAATCTGGGGCTTCACGTCCCACACACCGTCCCATGTATCGTCAAACGGAGGGTTATATTCATCAGTAACGGTGCCGTCCGTGACAGATCCAGAGGAGTAGACAGTAAACCAAAACCCACGCACCCGGTTCTGATGCGGGGCAAGACTAATGGTGACCCTATCCGATTCGATATCAGTGTCTCGCCTGACCAGTCGAGAGACAATTTTATCGGGTTCACTGTCATAGCACATGATAGCAAAATAGAGTGCCTCGTCATCGTAAGCGATTTGAAAGGTGATCCGTTCGGTTGCCGGTTTCGCTTCATCGGGTTCGCGTTGGCGAAACCCTTCATGGAGGACAGCGTTTTTCCATATCTCATCGTCCAGAACGCCGTTTACCTGCGGTGGTGCCCCAGTAATTCGGACAGCAGTTGCCGTTCTGTGTGCTGCTGCGGCTTCGTCTTCGGCGAATACATTTCCTGGAGTTTGAAAGATTAAAACAATCGCAAGAAACACCCAAAAGCTTTGAAAATTCACGTCACTTTTCACAGGCAACTTTCTCTCTTTTTTCAAATTCTCCAGATACATAGTGGAACTCCTTTTTTAGGATTAGGGAATTCAGAAATTTTTTCAGCAGCTTATTGACCTTGGTGTTTGATAATCAGTTAGCCTAAGTTGCTATCTATTCCAGAGAAACCGACTATTATTTTAAATTAGTTTACCTATCTCGAATTTCAGTTATGCTTCAGCCAGATGATCGGCACTTATTATTGTAAATGATTCTCATTATCAATAATAGCGATGTTGGAGCAACACCTTCTATAGAGATTTCAACAGATCTAAGTTTGCTATCGGGGTTTATCGACCACCGTTATCAATAAACCCCAATAGAGATCCTCTATTCTGCTAAACGATTGACTCAGTCCACCCATCGCAGGACTTGGTGCAGAGGTTTCCGTTTCGGGGTCGGAATTTCCTCTGGATAGCCCATGTAATAGAAACCTATAATATACTCGTTTTCTGAATTGATACCCAGCAAGTTGTAAGTCCCATTTTCCATCGTAATTGCGCCGGTACTCCACTGCATACCAATACCTTGCTCCCATCCAGCGAGTTGGATATTGAGCATCGCGCAGCAGGCAGAAGCGTAATCTTCGAGTTGCCGTTGAGCATTTCCCTCTTTGATACAGGAGACTGCAACGATTGTCGGTTTGGACATGAACTTCTGGAACCCACGTTCTCCGATTTCCGCAAGCGTTTCTTCTGTAGCTGCCTTAGCCGCTTCAGGGTTAGATGTTACTTTCTCAATCTGAATTTCGCTGTACCGCTCAGCGAGTGTCAATTTCACTTTTTCGCCCAAGACGGTAAACCGCCACGGCTCGGTAAGGTGATGATTCGGTGCCCAGATGCCAGCGTAGAGAATATCTTCAAGGATGTTTTTCGGCACCAGATCCGGCTTGAACTTAAAAATTGTCCGCCGCGCCTCAATCGCTTCCATAACGGACTTTTTTCCGTTGCTGGTGTTAATCTGTGTCATTATTTGCTCCTTAATAATTGAAGGGTGAAAAATAAAGATTGACGAGCCTTCCCTGTCTGAAAGAACGAGGAAATTCTCTAAACCTCATTCTTGAGAAAACATAAATGTTAATTGAATCTAACGTCTGTGGCTATGGTTATTAGACCAATTATCAAATTCAAATACCATCTTGCTACTCTAAGTTAAAAATATCGATTCTTTAATACTATTACCTTAAATTAGATTTATTCATTTTCAGTCGGAAGGTTTATTCTCGGAATCCTGCTTTACACCGACCAACATAATAGCACCGAGATGTTCCTCATACTTTTGAAATACCTTTCGCATAGTTTTCACTCGATGTCGGGCTTCTTTGTCGCGTATGACGTTTCCCACAAAGCGAAAAGTTCCCCAAAGCCCTTCATCCTGAATCAGACGATTGGGCTCCAGCAGATGCATTGGAGCGGTTGCTTCGGCATTGATAGTAAACCCTTCGGCTTCTAACAACGTCCGCCATTCAGGGACCGTGAGTGGGCGTGCCCCGACGTGTATCGCATCTGTTAAAGCTTTTTGGATTTCTTGTTTGGTTTCTTCATCCAAATCTTCCGGTACAAGACAAAGTTCATGGATTCCATAACGACCCGTAGGTTTTATCAACCGGGACGCTTCTTGCACAATTTGATGCTTCGTCCTTGGGGTCTGCATCGTTAGCATGGCTTCGCCGTAGACAACGGTTGCTGTTGCGTCTGGGAGTCCGGTCTCTTCTGCTCGTCCGATCAGACACGTTTGATTGCTTCCTGTCAAGTATTGACGCACGACGCTGGCAGCAGTTTCATCACGTTCGACAGCCGTATAGGAAGTGGGTTTTTGATTCAGAGTAAGTTGTGCCGTAAAGCCTAAACCTGGCGCGAACTCCACTACATCATCTGACGATTGAATATTCAACCCATTTAACATTAGCCGAGTGAGTTCTCTCCCACCCGGTCGCAGGACGCGCTTCCCGAGTCGAGCCAAAAGCCAGTGCCCAGGCATTTTGGTAGTATCGAGTTTCTTACCTTGGATTTCCTCTTGGTTATTGTTATCCATTGTTTTCCTCTTTCCTATCTTTCTCTGTTCGGATTGAGACTTATGCTTTGGCGGGACAACAAGCCGTTTTAATTTATAGAAACTGAGTCTCACTATCAATAACTGGCGTGTTGACAACACCTTCTTAGGGATTTCAATCTTGCGCTGGAGCTGACGCTTAAAGGAAAGTGCCCATGGTTAATAATAATGAGACTCATTTTCATTTTCGTGCCTGTAATGCTCACAATGGACATGAAACTTGCGATAAATTACAGATAGCTGCACGAATTACATTAAGTATACCCACAATTTTCCTAAATGTCAAGAAAATCTGCAAAAAATGTGAAAATTTTTTAGTGAAAATTGGAATATACAGCATAAAAAATTGAATTTATTCTTTTATTTTTGATAATTTGTCCCTTGCAGCAAAGTATAAGGCTTTGCTTTGATTCTCAAACGGTCCCGGTTTGGATGGATTTTCTGGAAAGTGTGTGAACAAACGCGCTTCACTGACTTCGTTAAGATCGAGCGGGCTGCCTAACGTTTCGATTTCTCCCAAGTAAGCAAGTCCCCAGTATTCGAGATCATACATGAAGCAGTGGATATAACACAGGACTTCAAGATTTTTTAGGGTTGCCCCTGTTTCTTCCAGAAGTTCTCGATGTGCAGTTTCTTCAACTGTCTCCCCTGGTTCGACGCGTCCACCGGGCACGGTCCAAATGTCGTTATCACGCCATTGGCAGAAAAGTATCTGATTTTCTTGATGCGCGAGACAGTTGACAAACTCGATTTTCCCTACGTCTGTTGGCGGTTCTCCGAAATAGAGAAACATGTGTCCGTTTTGATCTTCAATCTTTTGAACCAATCTTTGCTCTCCTTATAATTTGTGTTTGATTCTTTTTATACTGGCGAGGTATAAAACCTCGCCAGCTTTCTATTTTACTGTTTCTCCCAAATTTGCACATTATGTCTCGGCAAATCGAAAGGATATTCGCCATACGCAAGTGTAGGGATACCGTTATCATCTACTGTAACAACAACATAGAGCCGATGTGGGGAGACGCTCGTGTCCACGCGCTCGAGGAATTGCCATTTATCGCCCTCGTGAGATGCTATTTTCACTTTCGTCCAGAGAATACCTTCACCATCTGTGTATATTCCGTCCGATAAGAGAACGCTGTGCGGTGGATCTGGGGGTAGGGTGAAACTTTCGCCGATCGTAGAGGTCGAGTTTAAGTGCGTATGGGACACCAAGACCCATGTCCCCGGTACGGGTCCCTCAACACCGTTCTGATCCACAACCCAAACATGATCACGTTCTACCATCGGAATTGCGGTATCTGTCTGAAGCGTCTGCGGGGCTATTATTTCCTGAACCTGGTCGCAGGAAAAAAGTCCCACAACCAAGGCGACAATAGCCAGTATAAATCCGAGTTTTATGATGCTTCTATCTATGATAATCATTATGATTCCTTTGTTATTAACATTAAAAAAAATATATATCGCCTGCGTTTTCGTCAAAAAACGTGGGCTTGTTTATATTATATCCAAAGCTTTTTTGAATCGCAAAGAAATCTGAATTACCATAGGTTATAGAAATTGTAGAACTTCTCAATCGAGCATTCGGGTCTCAGTACTTGGTAGGGGAAACATTGAAGGCAACCCTCAACCGTTTTTTGTTTGCTAAGACATGCCAAGAATTGTGTCGCTGCGGGTTGTCGGATAGATCCTTTGCGACCGATAAATTGTCCCCACAATGCCCAGAATCCGGTTTCATGTTCATAGCCGATGGGTATCGCTGTCTTGATATAGTCAGATGGAAAGAGTCTAATGTAGGCGGGAATGTTGTAAAGCCATGAACCACCCCGCACTGTTTCTACATCTGGATGGTTTCCTTGGATGTATCGAAACATCTCGGACAACTCGGATTTTCGGACGGTTATTCTGGCTTTGCTTAATGCACCGTGTTCGGAGGTTTCACGATTTTCAAAATGAAGTCGGAGTTTTTTCGTATTACGCCATGGGTAAACATAGGAAAAACACCCAAAAAATTGCCGCGCATCAGAAGAGTCCTGCTCTACAGCCGTGCGCTGGAGATAGAAGTCATAAGTCCAATCTTCGGGGTTATCGGACATGCCGAGACCTTCGATGAACGCATCCCAGAGTGGATTGGGAATATCGTCGGAGACGCGCAAGTTGAACAGGTTCCGCAACATCGTGTAGTCAATTAACACATCTTCCAGTGCCTGATGAGAGACTTCGGCAATTTTCTGGGCGAACCTAATTTGCAGGGTCAGAAATTCCTGTGCGTATTGTATCAACGGATTGTTCCTAATCTCTGTTAGATGTTCCAAAAAGACCTAAAATGCGTCAAATTCTGTCCATGTCCCCTCATACACCAAACAGGCGAGTGGAATCCCAAGCAGGTCACGATAAAAGGTGAGCGATTTCTGCATATCGCTCACCACAAAGAAGGTAAAGTCAATCCCTAATACATTCATAACTACGCCTTTTCAACACCAACTAAAATGATGCGCTAAACAGCAAGAGTTTGGATGGGGTATTCACCATCGTATTCGGGCGCTGTCCAGAACGGACTCCAATCTGTGGCTCGATCCTGACCGATGTAAAGCGTTTTTCCAATAGCTGCCCATGCCGTTCCACCGGATGTGAACGCAATAGAACCCGTGCTAATCCGATCAATGGATTCTGTGAGCTGATCGTTCAGTTGCGTCCACATTCTACCACCATTCTCCGAGCGACAGAGCCATGCGCCACCCCCTCTTGGTCCGTGTTGGACTGTAGCAATCAGAAGGTCTGGGTCTGTTGGATGTGCAGCAATAGTAGTTCCGTAGCGACGGGGTAAGCCTTCGATCCGATTCTCCCAAGAGTGTCCACGGTCAGCACTGACATAAACACCGTTTTGCGTGTTCGCATAGACTCGATTATTGTCTGCAGGACACGTAGTGACTTGATGGACATCTTTATGAAGTTCCGGCGTGACGGGTTCCCAGGAAATCCCTTCATCTGGGGAGCGCATGATACTTCCGACATGGATGTCAGCATAACAAAAGCCGTCTTGGGTTTTGGCTAAAGTCCGCACAGCTGGCGGGCCACCCCACGGTGTATACCATTCTTCTCGACACGCTAATTCATCAAACGTTACGACCCGTTCTGCAGGTCCCTCTTCTCCAGTAAGGCGATACACATGCGCCCCTTCATCCGTTCCGATAAGCAGCGTCAACGGATTCTCGCGAATAAGGAGTAACGAAGCAATCGGATCTTTGATACCAGTTGAGATACGCTTTGTATCACCATCTGAGAGAAACAATAACGTTCCATCCGATAGTGCTACCGCTACGGCTTGGCTTTCTGGCAATACAACCATCGCTTCACCTAAACGTTGATGGTCTGTCCCTTCGCAGACTTGGATGGGTTCACTGCACCCATTGTCTTCAACGGCGTAAATGGCGTTGTAAGTTGCAATAAACATGATCTTGTCTCCTTTTGATGATTCTCTTATGTATTTATAATAACACAAGTTGCAACCTACGTCTATTTTGAGATGTTGATTAAGAAGGTGTTTTCTTGATGTAGTTGGTGTATTTTATTCGTCCTTAATCATATCTACGAGCAATTCACGTCCGTTCAAAGGTTGCACAGGTCGGTTGTTGCCATCCATGATCGCTTTAAAGGCTGCGATTTGCGTTTGAGACATTTCGATGGGTGTTGTCAGTACAAACCACTTGACCCCTTCCGAACACGGAGGCGTTGTCAACGAACCATCGTAGCGATAGGTATGTGTTGTACTCGGCAACAAATCGGAAGCATTTAGAACGACACTTTCGATCTGTTTGGATTCGCCATCAGTAGACGGCAAATGGTGCCAAAAAGAACTAAACGCGGTGTTGACACTTCCACTCTTAATGAGTCCACCAATGACAGCCAATGTGCCGTCTTCACTTTCGTGGACAAGGTGCATCTCCATGTCGTACGGGTTTCCTGCCACCGTATGTTCGCTGGGTGCGTGGAAGTGGAATTGTAACAGATGATATTTCGTTCCATCTACCTCAATCCAACTTCCTTTTGGGTACGCAACTTCGATCGTATTGCCAGTATTGTGGATATTCAAGGATACTGATTGGTAGTTGAAAGTAATAGCGGGTAGTTTGGCTGGTGTAGGATTCACGATGTCGATCGGCGATTGGTGTTTTCCTACACCACAAAGTCGGTATGTTGGACTGAGTCTCTCCCAAACATCGGGTCCATTCTCTGGTTGGTAGCCCCAAGATATCGTCTCGGTATGCTGGGCAACCTGTTTTGTTTTTACATGACAGTTCATAGTAAGTAGAAATGCTGAGACTGCGAAGAATAAAAAAGTAGCATATAATTGTTTACTTTTCATAGTTGTTCATCAGTCGTTGTCTCTAATTTCCTTTCTCTGTTGTATTTATTAAACATGTAGCATTTTCATGAATGTATCGTAACTCGAAAAATCTTCAATCCAAAATTCGCATTTTCCCTTTAACCGCGCGCCGACGCCTATGAAGTGCCATCCAAGTTTTTTAGTCGCTGCCAAGTCCCATTCAGCATCACCTATATATACGACGCGTTGGAACTTGTCCCCTAATATCGATAGGCATTTCTTCATAATCTCCGTACGTTCGTCCGCATCATCACTGGAAGTTAAAACTGTGTTCTTCAGGTCAAATCCTGTGTGCCGAAGTTTCATTGTGGCAGTATGTTTCCAACCTCCTGTGGCATATCCAACTTCATATCCATTTGCGGTGATAAGTTTATTAATCAGATAAATAGCTCCTTCTTTTGGAAGGCATTCGCCCCCGTTTTGAAGATGCTGTCTAACCAATTCACCGAATTTCGTACGAACCTCCTTAACTTGTTCCTTTTCTTCAATATTGTTCTCTTCCATGATTTGGCGCAAACTACCTGTGTCGGTTACATTTTTGTATTTGCTCCAATCACTATGGATGTGAACTTCACCCAAGACATCTCTTATTGCGGAGATGTAACAGGCATCATCGAATCCGAAATTTTCGACCAAAGTACCGTCGATATCAAATATTGTGGCGATCATCAGTATTACCTTCTTAATAGGTTTAGTCATCTACCCGTACGCCATTTCAGGATGTTTACCCAGGACGCGAAGCAGGCGTTCATCAGCGCCTTCCAAAACATAGTCTGGCATGCGGTAATTCAGATAGGGCCAAAATCTCTGGGCAACGAAGCGTTGTCCGTAGACTTGGTGGAACAGGTAGCGAATCCTATCGGTCTGGTTTGGCGCGCCTCGATGCCAGGTTTGTCCGTTAAGTAGGTAGAGGTCTCCAGTTTTCATAAGGAGCGAGACCGGACCCTTGCCGTCAAACGTTGGATGTTCTGGGTCATCGGGTTGCCGTCCAGAATAGTGGCTACTCGGAACGAATTGAGAAGGACCATACTGGACTTCATCTTGGTCGCTCAACGCGATTTGGACGGACATGCGAAGTACCGGCATCCGCAGTCTCGGATCATGTCGCTTCATCTCTGGTGGGGTAGGGAATTCGATGCCGTCGTCGACATGAAATCGATTGATACCTAAATCCTTTCGGTTGAGGATACAACCTTGGGCGATACAGTGGCAGTGCTCACCAAGTACGGTTTCGGCGATGCTGATGATTGGCTCACGCACGAGTAGGTCGCGGAACATAAGATCGCACTCAAAAAGGCGATGTACAACAATAGGATCTTTTCCGTCTTGTCGAGAGCCTTTGACATTCCGCATTTGCAGAAAATAAGGCTCGGCAAAGATTTCATCGACGCGCGCAACTATCTGTTCACACTCTTCACGCGAGAGCACATTTCGGATAATCGTTACACCGTTTTGATAGAAATCATCTAAAATAGCGTTCAAGGTGTCTGGAGGTAGAGGTTCAGCGGGAAGTGCTTGTTCGTTTGCCATAATCCTAAATCCTGTGTATGGGTTGAGTTGAACGTGTTCAGCGTCCTATTGGTATTCCCTGATAATCAGCGGAAGTTTCTCATGCGATTTACCCAATTCGGCGCGGACGCCATTTGGGTTCAGGACGGTGATTGTTCCTGTAATGTCTTGAAGCGGGAAATCGCTCTTCGGTTGGGTAAATTCAACAGTAGGACGGTTGCGGTTATCCTCAACAAAACAATTAATGAAGTCGATGCCGCCCATTGTCTGAACTATGTCCGGTTGTGGTAGGGATAACGAAATTGGGGACCATTCTCCACCAAACTGCTGGTCGCTGGCAGCGTTGATGACGTTACAATTGGTGAAAGTCACCCGTGCGCCTTTCGCTGACTTTTCCTGAATCTTGATGCCATATCCGACTGTGCTTTCAACTGTGCAGTTGTCAAATTCAATACTACCATTTGGTCCATCGTTTCCAATTTTCGATACGCGAATACCTGTTCCGTGTTGACTGCTGATGTAGCAATTTTCAAAACGCAAGGATATATCATCAGATTCGCCGGTGGTATGTGCCAAGAACACTTCAATGCCATCGCCGACATTATCGACAAACTTGCAACCGGAGAATATCACATCCTTTATTCGCTGCTCGCTTTTGTCAGGTTCAATATCTACTCCAGATGCAGGAGGCGTTCCCCACGTATTTGAAAATTCGCAGTTCTCGACTTTAAGATTTTCGGCACTAATGACGCTAATACCTTGTCGATAGTGGTTATCGCAGACGATGTCGCGTAGCAGGATATTTTCAGAAACTGGTCGTTCTGTAGCACCGTCAATGTAGATACCGTCACCACCGCTATCTTTAAGCGTTAAACCAGACACGTTTACGTTTTTGCTGCCTCGAATGGCAAGAGTCATCCGCCATTCCGCCTTTGGATATTGCCCATACCAGCGGTGCCAGCCGAACTGTTCAAGCACAAGCCCGTTGATATAGTCCTGTTTCCACATACGGAAGGTCGCACCGTATCCACGGATGGTGAGATTTTCGACATCCTGAGCTGTGAACATTGAGTCGCCTCTGCCGCGGTATTCACCCCGTTTTGCTGTGACGACTGTCCCTGGCTCAAAAATCAGTTCTTGACTTCCAGCAAGTTTAATCGGTCGAATTATCCAGTCAGTCTGCATATTGGGAACAACGACCCGTTTCGCACCGGAGTCGATAGCCGCTTGTAGTCCTTCTGTTGCATCTTCCGGATTGAATCCCCACCATGCTGCGTTAGCAACTGAACTTTTTCCAGATTGAACGTCCGCGGTTGCTTTGAGGTTTTTCATTTTTATTTAAGTTATAGAAAAATAAAAGAAGCTGCCCACCTGTCAGAAACTGGACATGCTGGCAGCTTCTTGGGCTTCTTTTTGCATTGTTTACAACGCAAAAGTCTTTTCATCATCAAGAGCCATCAGCGCGAACCAGGTGTTGATGTCTGTCCGTTCTGGCGCGATCCTATTAATCATCTTTGCCATTAATGCCTTATAGCGTTCATCCGTGGGCCCCATCTGAATCATCCGCTCGTTATAGGCTTCAATGTCTACTTCACTTTTTGGGTGATTTGCTTTCAACCATGCCTCAACGTCTGCATCGGTTGACAATGTCTTCAGTGCCTCAGCGAATTCTGCAGCGGAGACTCCTAAGAAACCAAGCGTTGCCCGGTCGATGCCCGAATCTTCACCGTAGAAATAAGCACCCAGTGTGTTGCTATTAGATGCGCGTCCCTTGTCAATCAACCGTGCAAGCTGCACCATTCCATAGACATCCGTGTTATACGGACTCCGTGGTGCGCGGCGATTAAGGTCAACGATACCGAAGCTCAATTGATCGTCCACATCTTGAAGTTGTACCCACGTAGTAATGTCCGTGCGAGTCGGGTCTACTTCTTGGCATCGCGCTTCGAATCTTTCCCGTGTTGTTTCATTGGGGCCATAGTTTACCAGTGTGTCGTTGAACTCATCAATTTCGTCCTGTGATTTACCGGAGTTTTCGCGCACCCACGCCCCAATTTCGAGATTATTCGGATTGTTAACTGCCGCTTCCTGAAAATCTGCAGCCGAAATACCGAGGAATTCTAAAATACGGATGTCTTGTCCAGAATTGTCGCCGTATACATATTCGCCGATTTTCTCTGCGCGTTCGGCGCGCGCTTTATCAGCCATCCGTGCGGCACCACAGATGCCACCTACATCTTTGGCACGTGCACTGCGCGGCGGTCCAGCGGTGAGGTCAACCTGCCAAAAACTTCCCCAATCATCCAGTTCCATCGACTGAAGAACTGTTGTGATGTCGGTTCTGCCCGGTGCATAGCGAGCGAGTCGTTCCTTCAAGCGTTGTTTGTGTCCCTCGGTATCCGGGTTGAGCTTGATGGTTTCATCATTAAACTCGGCAATTTCTGCTTCCGTTTTTCCACTCGTTTCGAGCACCCACTGTCCAAGGGCATCATCGTCATGTTCGTCAGCAGCATCGGCGTAAGCGTCTCCGGAGATTCCCAAAAACGTTAAAACGCGCTGATCCAAGCCGGAACTTTCGCCGTAGAGATACTCGCCGAGTGTTTCCGCGTTGTGTGCGCGTGCCTTGTCTGTCAGCCGTGCCACACCTACGATTCCCGCAATACTCAGATTTGTGGGACGACGTGGCGGTTGGTGTGTCAAATCCATAATTTATGTCCTTCCAATTCAAGAAATGAGATATTATGTCTTTTGCTGATATTTTATCAATTCTAAAGGAAGTGTCAAGAGAAATCTATATCAAGCTTCTAATTTGTCTTGACATTTTTCACGAAAAATGCTAAGTTTATCATAAAAGTGCATGGAGGTGCGCAATGGGGTTTCCTGTTTACGATTACCGAACAGACATACGCAATGTGTTAGTAACACCACAAATTCGCTCACGATTTTTACGAATGGAACCCGGGCAGAGTGCTCAACTCCACAGCCATGACTTAGGACATGAAATTTTCCTGATTCTGGAAGGGCGTGTCGAGTTTGAGATTGATGGCGAAACGGAAGAGTTGGGACCAGGACAAATGTGTGTCGCTTTAGCGGATCAACCCCACACGGTGCGCGTTCTCGGTGATGAACCGATAACGATGTACCTCTCCGTTACACCACATATACATCCAACGCACACGCCGCGGACAGAAAATGGCGAGCGACTACCACATAATTTTTCCCCCGCTCGCGCTTACGATGTCGAGCCGAATATGCAGGTGTCTGTATCGGAACTCGTTGCGCGCCAAGTACATGCATCACAATTGCTTGAAGAACTGACCCGAACCTGTACAGCAGTTCAACAAGAGATGGGAACACAGCTCAAGACGGCGCTTGCTGAAGGTGATACCGATGCCGCTACCGCAGCGCGTAAAGCGATGTGGGAGGCGATCTATCCGGTTTACAAGGCTGTCGCTGAGTTGGCGGATGTTTGGAACACACTTGCTCCCCGCGCAACCGATTAGTCCCTTTGTGGGTGAGCTAAGGAGTTCTGATTTACCTTGTCGATTTTTTTACTTGTTTTATCTTGAAGTCTGTGGTATACTTAAATCAACAAAGGGACGTTCGCCTAATTTATTTGGAAAAAGATTACCTGATTTGAACCGAATTTGATTTAACAACGTTTAAAATTGTTTAACATTAGGATAGACTTCTCTTTTAGGAAAGCCTCGTTTAAGCGATCCGCCTTTGTGCTCTAACAGAAGCACACCAACTCGGAGGATATCCTAGATCTTGATGGATTCCCTTCAAACGAGGAATCAATCTCTGCCGGAAAAGCAGAGAGAAAACGTCACAATATAAATGAATTGTAAGGAGTACCTTATGATGAGAAACCAGCTTTTTAACAGGAAAGTCATTTTTTCCTTATTAGCTGTTGCAATATGTTTAGGCTTTACAGCGATGAGTTACGGTCAAGCCGTCGTCTCTGTAGATCCTGCTGAAGTAGAATCCCCCGCGGCCGGGGAAGAACTCATGGTGAATATCAATATAACAGGTGGTGCTGGTGTCGCCGGGTATCAAGTTACTGTTAACTTTGATCCGACTGCGCTTAGTTATGTTTCTGGAGCGAATGCAGACTACCTACCCGCAGGCGCGTTTGGAGTGCCGCCTACTGCAACTGACAGTAGTGTCACAATCGCCGCAGCTGCTATTGGTGCTACGTCTGATGGCGATGGCACGCTTGCTACAGTAACGTTTGAAGTTGTTGAGGCGAAAGCGTCCACCATCGGTCTAAGTGGTGTTACCGTATCCGATGCTACTTCGACTGCTTTAGATATCACTACGGCAGATGGCGTGGTTACCCTTGATGGTGCTGGACCCGTCGCAGAGGAAACTCCAGCAGAGGAAACTCCAGCAGAAGAGACACCCGCAGAGGAAACTCCAGCTGAAGAGGCTGTTCCTGAAATGCCTGTGAGTCAGATGTTCGAGATTACGCTCACGAACCTCACTATGGGCGAACCCGGCATGGGTGGACAAGTCCTCTCACCGCCTATTTTTGCAGCACATCCTGCTGGCGTAAATATCGCTCCAGTCGGTGAAGCAGCGAGTGAAGCACTTGTTGCTCTTGCTGAAAATGGGGATACTACAGGACTTGCTATGATTGCGGCTGGTGTGAACGCGAACGTTGTAACCGCAGATGGTCCGGTTCCACCGGGTGGTTCTGTTACTGTTACTGTCACTGCTGATATGGTGAACTCTTCGCTTTCTGTCGCTTCTATGTTGGTCTCAACCAATGATGCCTTCATCGCTGCTACCGATGTAGCACTTTTTGATGAAGATGGCGCACCCGTGTCGGCGGACCTTGAGTTGAATGCTTATGACGCCGGTAGCGAAGACAACACAGAGATGGCTTCTGATATTCCGGGTCCCCTCGGTTTGGATCCCGCTGTTGACCCAGAAGGTAGCAATGAACGTGTTCCGACCGTGGACGGCGTTATCGCGTCTCACGAAGGTATCCAAGGTGGTGCTGATGTCAGTGAAGCATTTGCTTGGGAAGAACCGACGGCAATGCTGACGATCACGCCTGTTGCCGCACCTGCGGAACCAGAACCGGAACCGATGCCGGAACCGGTAGTTACTGGTTTTGATGTCACGCTTGGCCCAGGGTTGAATATGGTTTCTGTTCCGTTGATGCCTGAGACACCCTACACCGCAAAGTCGTTGGCGGAAATGCTGGGTGCGACAGTCGTCATTCAACTGAATGCTGCGACGCAAAGTTTCGATGGTTACACAGTTGCCGATGGCGGAGATGGCTTTGACATTGAAGGCGGTAAAGGGTATATTGTGAATACCCCGGCTGGCGCGATGGTGAAGTTCACGGGTTCAGCATGGGACAACCAACCTGAACCGGAACCACCTGCCGAGATGCCTGAGGAAATGCCTGAGGAAATGCCTGAGGAAATGCCAGAAGAGATGGTAGAAGAGATGCCTGAGGAAATGCCAGAAGAGATGCCTGAGGAAATGCCAGAAGAGATGCCTGAGGAAATGCCAGAAGAGATGGCAGGAGAAGAGATGCCCGAGGAAATGGCAGAAGAAATGGCAGATGCAGCCGCCGATGATGCAGCTGCTGACGACGCAGCCGCCAATGGCGCAGCTGCCAACGGTGCCGCCGCTAATGGTGCCGCAGCCGCTCCTGCTCTCTCTACTTTCAAGACCGCATGGGCATTCATCGTCACAAGCGATATACAAGGTATGGAGATGGGCACGAGTTACACACTCGTTGCTGAAAACCTTCGCACTGGCATTATCGCATCCGAAAATATCACAACCGGTGTGAGACGTTCCTCCGCTGTCTGGGCAGATCTCAACCGCAAGAGCGTCGTTGAAGCAGGCGATAAACTCGAAATCGCACTTTACGACGATCGCGGTCGCGTCGTCTCAGGTCCCTTCCAACGCACGGTTACAACGACTGACATTCGTAATGCGTTCTTGAATCTGGATTTGACGGTCGGTGATGTGCGTCCACAGGAAACGATCTTGGCACAGAACTTCCCGAATCCGTTCAATCCAGAGACGTGGATTCCGTATCAGTTGAGTGAATCGACGGAAGTATCGATCCAGATATATGATGTATCAGGTCGTTTAGTTCGTAGTTTGGATTTGGGTTGGCAGCCAGTAGGTTCATATATGACGCCGTCAAGTGCTGCGTATTGGGATGGTCGTAATGCTGTAGGTGAGCGTGTAGCGAGTGGAATCTACTTCTATACGCTGCAAGCATCAGATTTTGCTGCAACCCGACGGATGGTTATCCTGAAGTAAATATAGCAGCGAAAGCACATTAAAATAAAACGCCCCAACCTGCCGGTTTAGCTAACCGCGAATCAACGCCGATTAGCAGTCGGTGTTGGGGTGTTTTTTAATGTATACGCGGAAAGGAAAATTTTTTGAGTTATCCGAAAAATATCTTACCTGTTTGGGGACTGTTTCTGCTATTTTTTGTCGCAAGCAGTCGCGGCGTATTCGGTCTTACTGGCGGTCCTCCAGATGAAAAAACTGGTGCTCCAAATGAAAGTACTTGTGCGAGTGCGGGTTGTCATAGTGGAAATGTCCTGAATACTTCGGGTGGGGCACTGATGTTGACAGTTCCCGAAACCTATGAACCGGGTGAGATATATAAGATTGTTGTCAATTTATCACGGACTGGACAGAGCAAGTGGGGCTTTCAGATGACTGCGTTGGATGCCGATGGCGCACGTGCTGGAACCTTTGCAGCTGATGATGCAGCAAATACACAAGTGTCGGAAGCAAACAGTAAACAGTACATTAAACATACTGCAGCAGGGACTGCTGGCGCAAACGATGCACATAGTTGGGAAGTTGAATGGACCGCCCCTGATGCTGATATAGGACCCATTACCTTCTATGCCGCCGGAAACGCTGCCAATGGTAATTTCAACCCTATAGACGATTATATTTACACAACACAAGAAGAATCAACACCACCAGTGCCTGTAGTTGCGGGTGTGTCCTTGGAAATTACCGGAGATACGGCACTCTCCACAATGGACGCTGTTGCGGGTGTGAGTTATACCCTTAAAGTCACAAATACTGGGAATATGATGGACACGGTAACGCTTGAAGCCTCAGCGGAGGTCGGCATTGAAGGCAGTGTTGTGGGTTCCCTGAGTGACCGTTCAATTGAACTTGAGGCTGGAGCGTCTGCCGAGATTACACTTGAAGTTACAGGAGATCTGTTTACAGAACCTGGTGATTATGCTATTAGTGTAACGGCGGCTTCTGGAACGGATAGCACGATGACTGCTGAGATCACAACAACGACTACTATAGAAGAAATGCCACCGCCTCCACCACCGCCACCGCCGCCGTCTCCACCAACACCGTGGGATGTCAACGATGACGGAACTGTGGATATTCGAGATTTAGTACTTGTCGCCAGTCAGTTCAATCAATCCGGAGAGTCCTTGGAAGGGGATATAAACGGTGATGGCACGGTAAATATTCTTGATTTAGTCGTTGTCGCCTCGCATTTCGGCGAAGATACAAGTCAATAGTCGTAGGTTGGGTTGAAGGAGAGTGAGATCTTCTGTTCAACCCAACTCAATTTCATCGCCACCGATCGAATTTATATGTGGCAGAAATATAGGAAATAAGAATATGGCATCTAAATATCGAGTTGGAATTATCGGATGTGGTGGTATTGCCAATGCCCACGCTCGGGGCTATCAGGGCGTTGAGCAGACAGAAATTGTTGCCCTCGCTGACCCTGTCCAAGCAGCACTTGACAAGTTCGCCGACACCTACGGCGTGCCTGCTGAAAATTGCTATTCGGATGCGCGCGAGATGCTGGATAAGGAAGACCTTGATATTGTCAGCGTTGCAACATGGCATAAGCTCCACGCACCAATGGCGATTGCAGCGTGTGCACGGAGTCCAAAAGCAGTGCTCTGTGAGAAACCGATGGGTGTAAGTCTCGGGGAATGCGATGAAATATTAATCGCCGCGAGACGAACCGATGTGAAGGTCGTGATTGGGCATCAACGTCGATTCAATTCCGCTTGGACAGATGCCCGAAACCTTATCGCTGAGGGCGCAATTGGTGAGCCTCAACAAATTGTCTGTCAAGGTGGTCAAGGATTGTTGAATGACTGTTCACACCTCTTTGATATGATGCGCTATGTCGTCGGTGACCCGGATCCACAATGGGTTATCGGTAATGTTGAACGAAAAACGGAACGTTACGAACGTGATATTCAGATTGAGGACCGGAGTGCTGGAATTATTGGCTTTTCGAATGGTTGTATTGGTATGCTCCTACAGGAGATCGGCAGACCGAACTATCAAGGCGGCATCGTCTATGGGACAGATGGCATCGCAGATGTAACAGAAGGGCGCGTCCGGCTTCTCAACAATAAGGCTACGGACTGGGAAGAACGTCCGTCTGATGGAAGAGACCAGCACGTCGCACAAGCAACCGAGTTGGTCGAATGGATTGAGGGCGGGCCAGAACACCGCGGTGAGGCGAAACATGGGCGCGCCGCTGTTGAAATTATCATGGCAATCTATGAATCCGCACGAATGCACGAAGTCGTTCAACTTCCTCTCAAGACGCATGCCAACCCATTGGATTTAATGATTGAAAATGGAGATTTGCCTATCGAACGTCCAGGGCGTTACGACATTCGGGCGTTTTTGTTGCACGGTGAATCAATGAAGCCTGAAGGGTAAGATCTCTTACGAGAATTTAGAAAATCATGCAGATTACACAAGGCGTTACCGTTGGCATGGCAGCGCTACGGCGTAATAAATTGCGCTCCGTGCTAACGACACTTGGCATTATTATTGGTATCGCAGCGGTTGTGGCTGTCGTTTCAGTCGGTGGTGGTGCGGAGCACCTCATGCTCGCTGAATTGGAACGGATTGGTGGTGCGGGGCTGATTGTCTGCTTTAGGAAGGATGAATTTCGTAGGGAGGATGGTTCATATATAAAAAATAAATATCCAGAGTATATTGAATACGAAGACTTGGGTTTTCTCATTGAAAACTGTCCTTCTCTTAAGGGAGCTACCGCGCTGTCACAGGCGAATTTCACTGTATCACACAAGCACGTTAATCAGTCACTTGAGATTTGGGGTGTTACACCTTTCTATGAAGAGGTTAATAACTGGTACATTCAAGCGGGCAGATTTATTACGCAGAGCGATATGGAACGCAGAGAACCCATCTGTGTAATCGGTTCTAAAGTCCGAAAGGACCTCTTTGAACGAGAAGATCCAATTGGTCGTGAACTTAGAGTTGGCACGGAACGATTCACCGTCATCGGAGTCATGGAAGAAAAGGGTAATAGTATGGCGAGTGAAGGGTGGGATAATCGGGTGATTATTCCGCTTACTACGATGGAGATTCGGTTTGTCGGGCAACAGAAGGGCTGGATCTTCTTATGGGCACAAGCAGAGAGTTATGAAAAGGTCGAACAAGCCGTTGCTGAAATCAAAATCGCAATGCGCCAGCAACATGGTGATGAAAAATATTTTGAATTCTTCACCGCTAAGGAGATTATAAAACAGGTCGGTAATGTGAGTCGGATTGTTCAGATACTCTTGGGTGGAGTTGCGAGTGTTGCCTTATTCGTCGGCGGTATTGGGATCATGAACATCATGTTGGTGTCTGTAACGGAGAGGACTCGTGAAATTGGCTTACGCAAAGCCATCGGTGCGCGGCGTCGCGACATTCTGATCCAATTCCTGATTGAAGCCATCGTTTTAAGTATTTGCGGCGGGCTTATCGGCATTTTCATCGGCAGTAGCCTTGCTTCTGCTTCTGGCCTGATTATCTCAAAGCTTATGAGAGCAACTTGGCCCGCTGTTGTTTCTATCGAAGCCGCTCTGATTGCATTCAGCGTCTCAGCGTTAATCGGTGTATTTTTCGGGCTCTATCCGGCAAATAAAGCTGCAGGTCTCACCCCAACGGAAGCACTACGTCATGAGTAGCATCACGTCATTCCAAGCTTTCCGAAACCAAAATTTATCGGAAATTTGAATAGCAGATTTTTCCTTACAAATTACGCCAAAAAGTAAAGGAGTATGTGTCGTGTCAAATCAGACAACGAAGGTCCGCGCAGCTGTCGTCGGACTCGGTTGGCCCGGAATTCAACATCTCAAGGGCTATATTGCTGATCCACGTTCAGAGGTTATTGCTGTCTGTGATCTGGATGAGAAGCATGCCCAAGAGGTCGCGAAAGAGTATAAAGTACCGCGAATCTATACCGATCATTTGAAAATGTTGGAAAACAGTGATGTTGATGCCGTGAGTGTCTGTCTACCGAATTTCCTGCACGCACCTATTTCGATTGATGCGTTGAGTGCTGGCAAACATGTGCTTTGTGAAAAGCCACCTGCTCGGAGTGCTCAGGAGGCAGTGGCCATGGCTGATACCGCGCGCCAAAACGAAAAAACTTTAATGTATGCCCTCGTGCAGCGTTTTGATGGAAGCACACAACGCCTCAAGCAGTCAGTGCAAGAAGGCGATCTCGGCGAAATTTACTTTGGTAAAGCTGGGTATGTTCGGCGGCGTGGAGTTCCCGTAGGTAGAGAAGGCTGGTTTGTCGATAAAGAACGCTCAGGTGGCGGTGCTCTCATTGATATTGGCGTCCATGCCTTAGATTGTGTCTGGTGGTTGATGAACTCTCCAAGGCCTGTGGAGGTTATGGGAGCATCCTATTCCCACTTTAAGCATCTGGTACCTGATGACATTAAATACGATGTTGATGATGCAACATTTGCCCAGATTCGATTTGAAAACGGAGCGACTATTATTCTTGAAACGACGTGGGCACTAAACCTGCCAGGCGACAATTACATTAAAGTGGCGGGAACGAAAGCAGGGGCGACTCTCAGTCCCTTTACACTTTATACGGAAGAAAATGGTAAAGAATTGGATAAACCGCTTAAGGCGCCGTCGATTAACGGATTTGACGAAGAGGTGAAACACTTCGTAGGGTGCGTCATTGATGGCGAGGAACCTATCTCCTCAGCAAAACAGGGCATTATGTTGATGCAAATGCTTGACGGTATTTACGAATCCGCAGAGAAGGGACGGTCAGTCCCCATCGCAGATTTAAGTGCCGCGGTCTAATGAAGTCCCTTTATTTGACATTCCAAGTCTATCTGGCATTTGCAAGGAAGTCGTTCCAAAAACAGATGCAATATCGAGTTGCGAACCTCGCCGGGTTGACTACCAATTTCTTTTTTCTGCTGGTGCATATTTTCGTCTATACTGCCTTTTATGCAGCGCGTACCGGTCCACAACCCTTTAACTTGAATGAACTTGTGACCTACTTTATCCTCTGTCAGTCGTTTTTCATGCTCATGCCGCTGTGGGGTAGTCGTTCTGAAATTGCCAATATGATTAAAGACGGCAGCATTGCACTCCAATTAACGAAGCCGGTTGATTTTCAGACTTACTGGTTTGCTGATGAGTGCGGCAGGGCTTGCTACTATCTTCTCATGCGGAGTTTTCCCACCTTTCTGCTCAGTTCACTCTTTTTGAAACCTGTTATCCCCCAGCAGCCTATTATCTTTGTTTCGTTTGCAGTTTCAATGTTACTTGCTATTTTCTTAAGCACAATGATAACGGTTAGCACCTATAGTACGGCGTTCTGGACGTTGGATACGATGGGAATTAACCAAATCTCTGGCTCTGTTGTCACTTTTTTTTCTGGAATGCTTGTGCCGATTGCACTATGGCCCGAATGGTTGGCGTACATCGCAAATTGGTTGCCATTTCAAGGTCTGATTGATGTACCGTTTAGTATCTACTTAGGGAAGATTATTGGTATCGGGATCTGGATTGCTATAGGTAAACAGATGATGTGGGTTCTTTTTTTTCTCGTACTCGGGCGTGTTCTTTTAAACCGAGGGTTTTCCCGACTCGTTATACAGGGCGGCTGATACCAGATTAAGTGCTTTTATGGGACAGGTCTTGATGTCTCAGTCTGCCACCGCTTTATCAGACAGAAAATGCATCTTTTCTCTCTCTACTTTCATTTCGTCAAACTTCGCATCCGCTCGCAGATGGAGTACCGGTTTTCGTTTGTCTGTGAGTTGTTCGCACAAGTGAGCATTTCCGTCATCGATTTTCTCATGATTGCTCTCCTCTTTAACCGTTTCAAACAGTTAGCAGGATGGAGTCTGTGGGAGGTTGGGTTTCTCTACGGGATGATTGGTATCTGTTTTGCCATTGCGGAAATGATTGGAAGGGGATTTGATATGTTTCAGAGAAATATTGTGCGCGGCGATTTTGATACGATCCTCATTCGACCACTCGGTACCTTCTTTCAAGTTTTTTCACACGAATTTCTATTACGCCGAGTGGGTAGATTAGCGCAGGCACTTGTTGTGTTGTTTATCTCCAGTTCGCAGTTAGCTGTTCCTTGGTCGTTTGTGAAGATCGGGTATTTGTCAGTTTCATTGGTGAGTGGTACATGCTTTTTTATTGGTCTCTTCGTGATCGGTGCGACAAGCTGTTTTTGGACTGTTCAATCAATTGAAATCATCAATATCTTCACGAATGGCGGACTTTTTATGGGAAGTTATCCATTTTCGATTTATAGATGGTGGTTTCGACACTTTTTCACCTTTATTGTCCCCTTGGCATGTGTTAACTATTTTCCATCCCTTTTTCTTCTGGAAAAAGTTGGATCCTCGGATGTCTCATTGATTGGCATCTACTTAGCCCCTTTTGCAGGTTTTCTTTTTCTCGGTGTTACTATGTTATTTTGGAGACAGGGTGTGCTACGCTATCAAAGCACAGGACATTAGTTTATCTGGGAAAAGGTTCTGTGTGTCAGTATTTCATGTCTAAGAAAAATCGATGATCGAAGTTGATAATCTGAGCAAAGCTTTCAAAGTCTATCATCATCGAAAAGGCTTTTTTGGGAGTTTTGTGAATCTCTTTTCTCGCAAACACCACATCGTCCAAGCAGTAGATAGGATTTCCTTCACTGTAGCACGCGGTGAAATTGTGGGGTATTTAGGACCGAACGGTGCGGGGAAGTCAACAACTATCAAGATGTTGACTGGTATTTTGGTGCCTTCATCAGGACGTGTGACTGTGAATGGTTATATCCCCCATCGGCAACGGAAGGAAAATGCTAAACACATTGGCGTCGTGTTTGGGCAACGCTCACATTTGTGGTTTGATTTACCGGTTCAGGAATCGTTTGAGTTGCTGCAGCATATCTATCGGATTCCGCAGGCACAATACCGCCACAATGTAGAAATGTTTGACGAGTTGCTCAATCTTGGTGATTTTTTCCAGACGCCCGTTCGTCAATTGAGTCTCGGTCAACGGATGCGAGCGGACATCGCTGCTGCACTGCTCCACAATCCAGATGTGCTATTCCTTGACGAACCAACGATTGGGTTGGATGTGGTTGCGAAAGCACGTATACGGCAGTTTATTCAACGGATTAACGCCGAACGACAGGTGACAGTTGTGTTGACAACACACGATTTAGACGATGTTGAAAAGTTGTGTAAACGCGTTATTCTCATTGATAATGCACGCCTCCGTTTTGATGGTGAGCTCACCAGACTTCGGAGGTTGCTCTCAACAGAACGACTTTTAACAGTGGATTACGCTGAAGCCTACCCGGATGTTAGTATTCCTAATGCGCATATTGTGTATCAAGAAGAGGCTCGCGTGCAGTATCGGTTCTCTCCAGAAAAGATCAGCGCGGCGGATCTCATCGGTGCTATCCTTCAGAAATTCAGGATTGTAGACATATCTGTCCAGGAGCCCGATATTGAGGACTTAATCAAGACCGTTTACGAGGATAATCTCGCGCTTGAACATAAATTGGCAGAGCCAGTATCTCCAGATGCATAGGCAATTGACTTGACAGAGCTGAAATCTATAGGGTAAAATATATCAAGATTCCTACAAAGTTTAATTTCTATAACTAAAAGGAGCAATTCAAATGATTCTAAGGAATATGAGCGCAATTTGCATCCTCGGCTTACTGCTTACCATGTTCTGGTATGTCGACGCCGCTGATGCTCAAGATTTTGTAACAGACGGGCTTGTTGCTATCTATACCCTCAATGAGGCGGATATTGATGGTAAGGTGGTCAAAGATATCTTTGGTGGTAAGGATGCAGAGCTCGTAGGCAATCTCAAATCTGTCGAGGGTGCGACCGATGGCACTGGAGAAGCATTAGAGTTTGAAGGGAAACCGGATAACTACGTTAAAATCCCAGCGATGGGTGAATTTGATCACGTTACTATTGAATGCTACGCCTTGGAAGGGCAGTTTGGTCCCATTCAAGGCATCGTTTCGACGTGGCTATGGGCTCCTGGTAAAGTCCATTTCAAATTTGAAGGCAATCAAATCCAGGTTCATAAGAATGACGGTGTTAAGATCCGCTTAGCAGCTGAGAACGAAGTTTGGTATCACATCGTTTACACCAGCAATACCAAAGATAATGAGCTTAAGCTCTATGTTGATGGTGAGTTGGTTGATGAAGGTAATTCTGGCACGACTCCTGAAAACATGGATGAGCGCCGGATTGGCAGTGAACACGATGGTAGATATCTCACCGGTATGATTGATAATGTCCGTATTTACGATCGGATTCTTGACGAAGATGAGGTTAAGCAGAACTTTGAGTCCGAAAGCGATCAATTGCCTGTTGAACCTGCTGGAAAACTCTCGACCACTTGGGCGTACCTCAAGGGATTGAGAAACTAAGAATCGTATGCGACGAATTCAGAAGGCAGTTATTCCTATTGCTGGATATGGGACACGCCTTTTCCCCGCAACGAAAGCCGTGCCAAAAGCACTCTTTCCAATTATCGCTCAAGACGGTTTCGCAAAGCCGATCATTCAGTTGATTATTGAGGAGGCATTAACGGCAGGCGTGGAGGAGGTGTGTCTTGTTGCTCAACCCCAACAGGTTGAGCCGATTGCCGACTATTTTTCTGGGAACGTTGCTACTGCGATTCGTGAAAAGGAAGAATTGGCAGCGCAGGCAGACCGCCTGAACGAAATAGGCGAGCGGTTACATTTCGCGATTCAGTCGGAACCCGAAGGATTTGGACATGCCATCTATTGTGCAAAGGATTTCGCCGCAGATGAACCGGTCATAATTCTGCTTGGGGACCATCTCTATATTTCAGAATTAGAGGAGTCTTGTGCCAAGCAGCTCACCGATATCTATGTAAAGCTTGGGCGGTCTGTCACGAGTCTCGATCTCTGCCATGAAAGCGAACTCTCGCTCAACGGTATTGTTCACGGCAACCTATCTGTTGAATCTACAAGCCTCTATATACTAACACAAATTTCCGAAAAACCGACCGCCGATTTCGCGCAGGAACACCTCCGCGTCGAAGGCGTTCCAGAACAGCAGTATCTCTGCAACTTCGGCATAGATCTCCTTACTCCCCTCCTTTTCGACATTCTGGATTATAACTACAAGCACCGAATCCTGACGCACGGTGAAATTCAACTGCGAGATGCGATGACAGAAATGATAAGACAGGAAGGTATGTACGGTTATCGTGTTCCAGGGAAGCGTTACGATACGGGAAACCCACAAGAATTGCTAAACACTGTCAACGCCTTTGGATTACAGGGTCCCTATCGAGAAGTGCTTGAGTAACCCACCCAGAAAACTGACTTAGTCTAATGTTTCTCCTACCTCTAACGCAATAATTTTCACATCTTGAGAGGCAGTCAATTCACGGAGTTTTTCGGGTGTTCCTGTCAACAATGGGAAGGTCCCGTAGTGGATAGGTAGAATCGCTGGCACGTTGAGCAATTGTGCGGCGTAGGCGGCTTCACGCGGTCCCATCGTAAAGTGGTCACCAATAGGCAGTAGTGCCAAGTCGGGTTGGTAGATTTCACCGATGATGCGCATATCTCCGAAGACATTCGTATCCCCGGCGTGGTAAATTTTATAGCCGTTCCCAAATTCAATCACATAGCCTGCGGGTTCACCCAAATAAACTGTTGTGCCGTCTTCTTCTGTGAAACTGCTACTATGGTTTGCTGAGACCATTGTTGCCTTTATACTGCCGACTGTGACAGTGCCACCCTTGTTCATTCCGATCGTGTTTTCGACGCCCTGTTTGCCGAGCCATCCTGCGATTTCGACGATGGACACGACCGTAGGTGTATATGTTTTGGCGAGTGGCACGGCATCGCCAATATGATCGGCATGTCCGTGTGTTATGAGGATAACGTCAAGGTTGTCGAAAGTTTTGAGCATGTCAGGACACACTGGGTTGTGGGTTACCCACGGATCTATGAGCAGGGTTTGTCCGTCTGCCTCGATTTTAAAGGTGGAATGTCCGAGCCATGTCAGGCGAATGCCGTTGTTAAGTTTCATTCTGTATTTCCTAAAATTTCTTTTAATCTGTGGGCAATAATTTCTACTTCTTCTGGCGTCAGGGTTTGCCCATTGATAAGAACACCGTTTTCCCCTGCTCCCGCAATGTCAATAACGGGATCGCCTGTTTGCAGCTGCTGGAGGATTTCATCTCGTGTGATACCGAGGTGTTCTGAATCAAATTGGATTTCGGTGCGCGGCATAGGTTGTCCGGCTTCAGATGGGAAACTGCGGTGCACTGTAACGCCTTGGATGTCTTTGAAGACCTCAGCGTAGTAGGTAACCTGATCTTCGTAAGATTGTTGGACTTCTCTATAGTCCTGATTCAGATACCATTCCACCGCGGCGAGCAACCCTACCAACTCTTCTTTACCGACTTTCATACCTCTGCCAATAAAGGGATGTGGGGGTCCGTTGAAAGCGATAGCCTCAATCAACGATTTTTTTCCGACAATTAACCCACTGCTCTGCGGACCTTGTAGCCCTTTTCCTCCGCTAAAGAGTGCCAAATCCGCGCCCATCTGTGTAAAATTCCATAGGTTTTCAGGGGGTGGTAGTTGCGCGGCAGCATCGACGATGAGCGGAACACTGTGCTTTTTAGCGATAGCGATGGCGTTTTCGTAGGATACCCAGAGATGTTCCCTACTTGGGTTCGCGAAATAAAAGATTGCGGCAGTTTTGTCGGTAATAGCGTTTTCCAGTTCGTTGGATATCGTGCCGTTTTCGTCGCCTATTTCTACGAATGTAACACCTACCTGTCGCACGGCAAAATCGTATCCTACACGACCGTGGCGGTGCACAATAACCTCGCTTTTCATTGAATCGTCGAGATGCGGTAATTTCTCACGCTTGGTGGCGTCAAGTCCAGTGATACACGCAGCGGTACTGAGTGTCAGGGCAGCAGCGGCACCACAGGAGACATAGGCAGCCTCATTGTGGGTAAGTTTCGCAATTTCTTCACCGACCCGTTTTTGCAGTTCGATGATATCTACGAAGTGTTTAGACGCATCAGCCATCGCCGCAACAACCTCAGGAGGCATAATGGAACCACCGAGTCGTGTGAGTGTTGCGTTGCCGTTAATTACTGTGCGAATGCCTAAGCGTTTGTAGATAGTCATTTTGATGCTAATTGGTTGATGACTGTCAGCGTATGGGTTATCAGTTAAGAGGTGCTTGGATTGACCCTATTGTTTAATAGTGACAAATACCTCTTAACTGACAGCTGACGACTGACAACTATTTACCCAACCTCTTCACCGTCTAATTTACCGACGTGAAGATCGATTTCATCGCGAGATTCAATCTTATCCACTTTGCCGTCTGCCATGTGGAAGATACGGTCAGAGACATCTAACATCTTGTGGTCGTGCGTTGCAGTGATAATGGTTACGCCGTTTTCAGCGTTGAGTCGGCGGAGCAGGGCGATAATTTCCAAACCGGTTTTGGTGTCGAGGTTTCCCGTCGGTTCGTCAGCGAGGACGATCGCTGGGTCGTTCGCGAGGGAGCGCGCGATTGCGACGCGCTGTTGCTGTCCACCAGAGAGTTCTAACGGCTTGTGTTGCACACGGTCTCCAAGTCCGACAAGTGAAAGTAAATCAACACCTTTTTCTCTGCTTTCGTCGGCACTCATACCAGCAAAAATCATCGGGAGTGATACGTTTTCGAGTGCTGTCATGACAGGGATGAGGTTGAAAGCCTGAAAGATGTAACCAATCTTTCGACAGCGAAGCCATGCGAGTTCATACGCGTCAAGTTGTGCGATGTCCACTTCGTCAATGTAGACTCTGCCTTCAGTGGGTTTGTCCAGTCCACCAATCATATTGAAAAGCGTTGATTTTCCGGAACCAGAGGGACCCATGATTGAGATGTATTCACCGCGCTGGATTTGGAAATTGACGCCGCGAAGCGCATCAACAGTCTGCGTACCCATCTCGTAGCGTTTGATGAGGTTCCGCACACGGACTGTATTTTCTTTTGGAAGGACGCGCTGGAACTTTTCCGGTGTTTCGGAGAGAATTGCGCCAACATCGCCTATTTCTGTCGGTATGTTCATTTTTTTCTCCTTATGGGTTGTCGGTATTCGGTTGTCAGTTTTCGGTTAAGAAGCACTTTGGTTAAGTTAAACCTTCTTTTTACTCATACGCGATAATCCATAACTGACAACTTTCCTCTAACAACCGATAATTATTCTTCGTAAAGACTGGAGATGGAAAGTTTAAAAGTCTTCGCTTCTGCCCATCTTTTCAGTTCCGTTTCTGTAGGAATCCAAAAAATCCCTGTTTTGCGGGTTCAGGTTCTGGCGTTGCAGGTGCGTTCTGTCGATTGTCAGGGATAGCGAACCCAATGAAATTCCGTTTGCCGAGTTGTTGCATGAACGTAAAAAGAGACGTTTCTGCCTCTTTCCGAGTCAGTTGGTACTGATTTTGGACTCCCTTAATAATCTGCGAAATTGTATGCTTGCCGTCGCACATTTGCCACACATAGGTTCCGATAGAATCCAGCACAATCACTCTTTTATCGGGAAGCATGAAGAGCTTACTTGCGAGTCGTATCCAGAGTTTGTCTTTTTGTGGAACAACAAGGGACGCTTCGCCTTTACCGTCTAATTCCCATGTGATCAACTGGTTTCGCACGGGAAACGATTTCATAACCTGTGTGCGATCTACATCAGGACGTTTCTTGAGTTTGAGAGTGTATAGGAGTTTGTTAATCATTTTATTCGTTGTTAGTTATCAGTTTCCCGTATGTGGTTGTTGTGTATTACTTTCTGCCACAAACTTCTCTTTACCGACGACTGACAACTGGAAGCCTGCGTAGCAGGCGACTGATAGCTATCAATGGCATTTGATGCTCTCAGCGACCTTTTGGACAGTTGGTTGTGCGTCTATACTGCTAATAGACTGGATAACATAGATACGGTTAGAATGATTGCATCGCCATAGGTGAAATACAAGTGTTGTCCGTTTGGATAATTTGTCGAGCATTAACACCGGTGTGAGCGGTATGCCATCATAAAGCCGTGTCTGTTGTCCAATAAGTGTTAGGTGTTCGTCTTCCGCGTCTGTGTGTGATGTTACTTCAAACCCGTAACCGCGAATTGCTTTTGCATATTTGGCACGAAACCATGTCTCAAGAGGGTTTGGCGTATCCTCATAGCTCCCTAACATTACCTCTGCTGGTCCGTATCGTTCAACACTGAGACTTCCTTTGTCAGGCGGCGAAGAAGGTTTCTTGGTTTCAACAGGACCATTATTCCGTAGACGGTTACTTGCCAGTTTAGCAAGTTTTGTCACATTTTGAAAGCGTTCTTTTTTGGCGACAAAGGCGAATAAGAGATAGCCGCTTAGCAGTTTCTGGCGTTCCAATTTGTATTCTTTAGGAATACCCATTTTAAGCCCATAAGCACTCCAGAGCGTCTGTGGTGCGTCCCCGTAGTCTGTGATTGACTGAAAGATACGAAGAACTGTTGGTCGCCAGTTCTCTTTGAGCCGACCCATCACTTGAACAATGATAATCCGTTTTCCAACGTGAAAAATTAACCCGTTAGCACGGATACTACCCTTCCAACTAAAACCGAGGACGGTTCGTCCCTCAGAAAACTCAGGATCTTTAATGAGGTTGACGTTCCGACGGAAGGAAAGTTCGGCACCTTTCTTATAAGTCTTACGGATCAGCTTGAAGTATTCGTCAAGCGTTGCGTGGAGATCCGGCTTTTTGCGTCGGGTGTGCGCCCATTTGAGTTCAAGGCGCGGCATATCTGCGTCGTCGAGCCGCAGGTAACCTGTTTTCTGATCTCCACTGAGTCCGCTGAGTTCCCAAGTTGTGGGTATTTCGAGTTGTATACCCGCCCAGCCAAAAACGGTCCAGTCCATTTTAGTTAATAGTTGTCAGTGGTCAGTCGTCGGTTTTCATAGTTACCAGTTGTCAGTTATAAGTAGTACGATTTGTGGCGTTCAAGGATATACACAACTACCACAAGGCAACTGACCACTGAAAGCGAACGAAGTGAGCGTACTGATAACTGACAACTATTAAAACGGCTTAACAATAACGGCTTTAGAGACAAGGGCGATTGCGACAGTACCCATGCCGATGAGACCGACCCCGCAGGCAAAACCTGCTGCGAGTACGGGATTGAACATATACCAGCGCCGCATTCCGAATCGCTTGATCATGTAGAATCGCCCGATAACTGCGCCGAGTAACCGTGTAACCATACTCCCTGGGTCTGCGCCAATACCGCCGATGATGCCGTAATACCACATTGAAGGCAGCCTGAAGACCCACAACATACCGTAGATTGCAAGGCTTGAGGTAAACCCAGCGGCGACATAATCGCCGCGAATGGCTTGGAGCATCTGGCTGTTTCCATCTCGGAGCGATGTTTTCCAGAGACACTCGTTTGTGGCATTAATGGGCCACATCATTTGAGCAAACGGGTACTGCGCACTCGGAATAGGTGCAATCTTCCAGATAAAGTGGAGGACCACAATACCGCTGACGAGCAAAATTGGCATAATCAGCAATGTACCTGCCAGATTTGAAGTAAAGGTTGTACCAGTCAACTCGAGGACTCGCCAGCTCTGTGTGCCGCGTCCATAATCTTCGTCTGGTAGCGGTGCGAACCAGATATCTACCTCTTCATAGCGACTCAAGATAAAGGTAATTTCGTGCAAGTATGGAATTTCAAAAAGATCCCGTCCTAAAACACCGAAGGTCCGCGCGGTGATGTAGGAATTAATCGGCGTGTATAGGAAAGCATAGCCGATCAAGAAACTGAGCGGGAAATTCGGAACCATCCAATGGATAAGCCAAACGAATCCAGCCATACCGATGAGCCACATTAAACCCATTAACCATATCGGGAAATCACCGCGATTTGGAGGTGTCGCGAAAGAACCACGTTCGCCGGCTTTTTTCTGAGATTTCCGTAGTTTAATGAGCATCGGTATCGAAGCGGCCATACCAACAAGCGCGAGGCTGAAAGATTTACCCATGCCGTAACTAATCCAGAAATCTAATCCATTGAATAAGGTGACACCGCGGACATCCAATCCGGGTGTCCACTGATGAAGAATCTCATACCGGTATAGGATTTGCGGGTTCAAGATAAATTGCGATGCCATCGCGGTGAGAAACTCTGTCATGATAATCGGGAATGGCATCACGAACCCGATGAGCATCTGTCCGAAATCCGTTCGGAAAGCGAAAACACCTGTTGGAGCAAACCCTTCAATGCTTTGTGTGAAGTCTATCCACGGGATTTTCAGGATCTGAATGGGTTGACTCATCATGACCCCGGTGAGTGAAGGCACACCGATATAGAGGAATCCCCAAATTAACCCTGCCATAGAGCCGATAGAAAAGACTCGCCAGCGCCACGTCTCTTCTTTACCTGTGGTTTCTGCAAGTGCGGTTGCGCCTTGCGCCTGGATAGGTGCCATCGGATATGGGAGCCGCTCGAGGTCAGCTGTAAGGCGAAATAAAATATATTGTCCACTTACAAATCGCAAAGTGCCGAGCAGCTTCCCGGCAAGATAGATAGCGATAGGCAGGAACCAATCTGGATGCAGCAAACTTCGCGTAAGCACACCGACAGAGTCACCTGCTGGCACAATCCAATCTGGAATTTTGTCGGCAATTTCGTAAGATGCCGCCTGCGGGGTATTGATGAAGTAGGCATACCAGATAAAGTTTCGGTACTGCAGCCCACTTCCCACCGCCGCGCCTGTTAACCCGAGGAGCATATACAACTCCTGTCGCCGGGCAGTTGTGAAGGAGCGTCGCGCGAGTTCGGTGAATAAAATAACGGCAACCCACGGTGCTGCACCAGCACCGGATTCACCGGATACATAACTGAGATAAATGGAACCTGGCATCATCAGCAAGCCAACGAAAAGTGCTCCTACAAACACTTTGACCGTCAACCCTGACTCAAAGGTACGGATCCCGCCTTCAATATCGTATCGCTGTGCCCAAGCTTGCCATTCATCTGCTTGTGATACTCTTTCTCTCGCCAAATTGAATGTTCTCCTTTCATTGGCTATCGGCTATCGATTATCCCTAAGAAATATTTCTTTCTCACAACCGACAACTGATGACTGACAACTAATCCTTACTCGTCGCCTGACTCTTCGGTGCTGTCCGTGTCTCGCAATTCTTCCCAGAAATGTGCACTGAAAATGCCAATTATCAACACAAGTGCTGAGAACATCTGCCACTGCCAACGTCCTTCAAGGACAAGAATGCTGAACAGCCATAAGAAAGTGCCAATGATGATGATAAGGCTTGCTAATTTTTCCATTTTCTAACTATTTCCTTTTCAGACCATATCTGCGATAGAAATTTTAATCCGCCGGTGCCGGGACGGGGTCAAGTTGCCCTGTTTCCGGTGTGTCTGTTCCTTCCGTTCTACCGCGTTCGTGGAATTCGGCCCGGATATCCACACTGAATGTCCGCCAAATCAAGAGTTGTTTCCGCAACAGATTGAGGAAACGGCGGTTTACACGCTTCCAAGAGGCTATCTCACCGCTCTCGCGATGCACATCCAGTGTAATCTTATAGAGGTCTTCCTCTTCGCCACCTACAGGGGATGTAATGAACTGGATAGACTGGCTCACACCTAAGTCGTACGGTGCCAACCATACCATCATGCTGATCTGATAGTCTTCTTCGTCTTCATTTTCGGATTCCACTGTGCTGAATGCGACTTGGTCGGTGTAGAAATCACTGGCAGACTCGTCTGCGTGTGCCTCGAAGTAGTCGCGCATGAACACATTCAAGCCGAGCGCTTCCTCTTCAAGAACAGTGAAGGGGAGGTTGAAGTGCCATACATCACCTTCGGGTTCGGGGAGTTTCCATTTACGTTCGATATCGGGGACCGCCATCCGTGAAGCTTTGATTGCCGGATACAAGGTGCTGAGTAAGACCACCAGCATGACGATAATCGTTGCGACAACAGTTGACATTGAGGAATAATTCAGCGTCAACCCGGCAAGCCATCCGAAGTTTACGAGCGTTGTTGCGATCGCTTGTCCCATGAGATACCCCAAGACAGCACCAACGATAGCGTATACGCAAGCCTCTGCCAAGAATAGGAAGGCGATATGGACCGGCGCGAGTCCGACGGAACTGTAAATGCTGATTTCTCGGACACGCTCATAGACAGCTCCAAGCATAGTGTTGAGAACAATAAGAGCGGCGATTAGAATCGGCACGAATAGGTTACCCATTCCACTAAAACTTGTCATTCCGATGCTGCTATAGAGATATGTGTCTTTATCGCGTCCTACAAAGAAGTCAAGAGCGATGCGGTTCATCAGGGGTGCCATGATGAGATCCAACTTATCAATCGCACCTAGCAGCTGCGGATCATCGTCTTGTGGTTCCATGTTGACAGCAACGCTTCTGAGGGTGCCCCCTTGGTTCATGACGACTTCATACGGGAGAATAGCAACGCTGTCTGGTGTGAGATGGAGGTATTTCTGTAACTCACCTTCGAGTGTCTCATCGCCGGTTGCACCGCGACTCCGTTGCTGTTGCATCAGCTGATAGTCAACTGGTGTTAGTTCTTCGCCATCGTTATCTGTTAGGTCCTTGAAGCCAATACCGAGAACACCAACAACGGTAAAGTCTGCTCCATAGACAGAGACGGTTGCTTTCCCCATATCGCTTTCGGTGACTTTCAGCAATTCCGCCATCCCTTTGGGGAGTACAATCGCATAGGGCCACTCCGTGGGCCATTCTCCAGCGTCAGCAGGATTAAACCACTTTCCATACTGAAGGTATCTATTGATACCACTAACTTCGGGTTCTGCTTCGTTCATTCCAACAAGCATGTTTGCTGCAAAGGTTAATGCCTCACCGGTAAGTGGATGCGTCGGAGGCGACGGGTCAGCTGGGTTCGATGTACGTGTGAGTTGAACAAAAGACTGGTCTCCGGTACCTGAAGATTGATACCACGCACGCGGTGCGACGGAATTCCGAACAACTACCATGGATTCTTCGTCTACTTTTTCAATGAAACCACCTTGCTCTAAAGTTGCTACGGCTTCCCTAACATCAATAGGTTGTTGTCCCTGTTTGACGAGGAGTTCGTTTTTACGTTCCAGCAGTCGCTCCAAGTTGCTAAGCGTGATTTGCGTCTTTTGCATGTCGTTCAGTACAGAGGTGAGCACCGGTTCCTCTAACGGACGCCAATATTGGTCTCGAATGAGGAGCCCTGTATAACGAGGTGTGACCTGCGGAAGACTCGTTCTATTTGGATGCATGAACGTCCGGACAGAGGTGAACGAGATGACAGTGAAAGTGAGGATTACCAATGTGCAGCAGGTTAAGATTGTCCGTCCTTTACGTTTCCGCATGTTGGAAATCCCTAAACTGAATGCTGCAGCACTCGCACTCAACCTTCCGACATCTGCTTTGTAAACCTTGCTTCCTTCCTGTCGAATCTTTTCCAGTTGTTCCTCGAATTTTCGGACAATAATACTGATGACGATAACCGTCAAGGCGAGCACAACGAAAGCAATTAAGATAATCACAGGCGTCGTTGTAATCTGGAACGCAGGGTGGACCTGGCTTAGGAAGAAAAATACCAGTAAAAAGATCCCGAACGACCCTAAAATCTGTTTGTGAATGTTCGGGAACCCGAAGATGAGACGTTCCATAAAGTAAGCGAACGGCATCAGCAGGGCGAGGTAGAACATCACGCCGTTGACAACATCGTTACCAGTCTGTTTGACATCCGGATATGCCCGTGATTCGTAACCCCATGCAGCGCGGGCAAGTTTAAGTGCTTGCTGGTAGTCATTTTGTAACAACTCAGTCTCCGCGCGTGCGAGATACTCATTCGCAAATTGATGGAGTTTGTCAAGCCGATCGCTGGAAATACCGAACCGTTTATAAAGTTGTGATCGGTTTTCATCAAGCCACCACATATCACGCACAACGACATACGGGGTAAGGCGGATCCGCCCGTTTTCACGGACGACGAATCCTTCGCCGGTGTAAAGCGTCGGGTTTTTCATTCCGCTCTTTGTTGCTTTGATGAGTAATAGTCGCTTACCGATTTGCCCATAAGCCATGCCGACCTTAATACGGGTCTCTGGTTCGCTATAAACGAGTGCAATTGGTTCGGCTGCGGAGACGCCTTCCTGCTGCCAAGGTTTTGACATCCCATACTTCTCTGGTGCGCTGTCGGTAAGTGCGTCGTAGACTTCAAGTTCCCGAAGTGTGCGTAGATACCGCTGATCCACGAGATCGTAGATAGTTGTGGATACACAGGGGAATGTAACAATCCGACAACCACGTCTGCGCGTATTGATAGGGATTTTATTCGGGAGCAGCTCCGCACCGTAGTTCCCTAAATCAGGTGCGTAGACGATATCGCCAGAGTGTGAATCGAGAATATATGCTTCAACTTCTTGCACACCCCTGAGTCGCCGTGTAGCTCTACCTTCCATGGCTAATCCAACAACTTCAAAGTTGCCTTTGTTATCGCCCATAACAAATAGGTCTCCGCGCACGCCCATCATGCTTTTATTCTTTCTGCGGAGTGTCAAGATAGGATAGGGAACAGGTTTGTTTGGTAGTGCGGATTCGCGCGCATCAAATTCAACAACATCGCCGAAGAGGTTACAGTAGAAGTTGCCAACGCGTGCGGCAGTCGGCATTTCTTCATCGCGGAGTGCTTGGATGAGTAGCGATGCGAGCGTCTGTGCCTGCTGATGGAGGTTGCCTCCTTCGTGCAGGTCAACCCGTTCGATTGTGTCAAGAGGTGTATCGGTTAAGACGCGAGCGTCTTCAATAGTTGCGAAAGCGATACCAGTTTTTCCGACAAGCGTTGCAACTTCGCTGTCAAAGGCGATCTTACCGGGGATATAGGTTTTCCACGTTTTTCCACCGCTTGCGGAGATGGCATTAACGAAGTTTGAATCACCACCCAGTCCTACGATTGAAATGAGAGTTTTTATGTCCTCAATTTCGTCATCGGAAAAAGTATCTGGGTCTTCATGTCGGAGGCGTAGCATTGCGTCCAATTGCTCGCGCGTCCGGATGTTATTCTTCCGATTTTTCTTAGCAGTACGGACATCGTTTCGAATGAAACGCTCTACCTCTTTACGGATATAGTCCATATCCTTGAGCATATCTTCGGAGGGTTCGCCTTGATTGCGCCATTGTTCAAACTGCATCTTCATCAAGCGACTCACGCCGCTGAGTCCAGTGAGTTTAGCGAAGTGCGAACTGAGTAACGTTTCAAGGGTTTTACCTTCGAGGGCGGATTTATCGGAGATTCCGTCTGCCACTGTCCATTGTTGTTCCATGACGGCTTGTCGAATCTGGTCATCTGTCCACTGCCAAAGTTTTCGGACACGGACCCCAAAATCGGCATCCTCTGCATAGGCGGCGAGTTGGTTGCCGATACTCGCAAACTCGCGACGCAGTACAAATTCGGGCTGCTGGTCGTAGAACCACCCTTTGTTGAACACGCCAAATTGATCCGATTGCGAGGAGAGGTCAATGCTAATATAGAGAGAAGTATAGTAGCGATTGAACAGGTCTTGAAGGGCGATAGCGGCTTCAATCTGTCCAAGTTTCCGATTATATTCTCCTGTGTCGATGCGCAACATCTTTTCAATACGACTCTGGATGTTACGGAACCGAGCATTTCGGAGCGTTAGCATGTTATCGCGCAAAAGCACCTTCGTCTCTGCATCAAGATCGGTATCTAAGGTGGGCAACCTTTCCATAAGGTTTTCAAGTGCTATTATGTCTGAGTCTGAGCGTTTTTTGGCGGTTGCCAACAGTTCTGTTTCGATAATGTGTGATGAGATACGAGCACGTAATTTAAGAGCCTGCTCCACTTCGCTATCTGAAAGATAGTTTTCCAAGATGAGCTGTTCTTCAGCGAGATATTCCCTGCCAAGCGTTTCAGCAGTGTCGATCAAATTTTGGATACGTGTTCGCTCCAAGCGAGCGTTCCGAAGTCCGATTTCAAAGATGCTCTGCTTGTCTTTGAGTAGGTCAGCGATCAGGACAGCAGCGTCAGTAAGGTCCTCAGATTCGGTTAAGCGCTGTCGGAGCTGAGTGTCAATGGTGTTTAAGCGTTCGATACCAGCTTTAGAAAGGAATTTGCCGCTGTAGAGCAACGGATTGGTGTCTTGGGACGAAGGTGCTTCCTTGAGTTTGCGAATACTTATCTTGATTTCATCTTCAAAAGGTTGGCTGTCAGGGATTTGAGTTAAAACTTTTTCGAGCAGCTGTTTTTCCCGTTGGATCGCGATCTCTTGGGACTCATTAGCGTCGCGCAGAACACCGCGTGCCTCTTTCACTCTGTTGAGTCCATGTAAATCAAGATGTCGGTCCATTATCTTCTCAGGCGTCCACATTAGGGCAAATTTGCGTTTATCGCTCATCTCCCAGTCTGCAAGCGTCTTATTTAGTATTTCAATATCAGGAACCAGTTCTTGAGGAAGGTCTCCGGGAACCGGAATGTTCCAGCCTGAGCTTTGTTGTACAGGGATCAGGTAGGCATCGTTTGGATGCGTGGCGTATTCGTCAGTGGCATCGGTTTCTATGGCGTGAATCAGTTTTGCTATAGCCCATGTGTCGAGACGAGCGATCGGTAGTGCGAGTGTCTCAATTAATTCAATCTGTGCTGTTCGGCTGGTATTTAGAGCAACAGCCCGAACATCCGCTAATTGATTGACGATATCTCGCAGGAAATGCGTTGTTTGAAGTGCTTCCTTCTTTGCGCGGGCGAGGTTTGCCAGTAATATGCTTTTTTCTTCCCCTGTAAATTCTTGTTTCTCGCGTTTTCGGTTCTTGTTACCTTGTTTTGCCTGTTTCTTCTGGCGCTCTGAGAAGTCGCGCTGCTGATTCGTAAGAGTTTCGATTTCGCCGCGAGTTTCTGCCAATCCATCGAGAGTTGTCGTCAGGGATTCCAAGTCAGACTTTACGTGGTGTATACCGTGGAAGAAATCTGATGGGAGATCCACTAAGACGCTTCGATCGATTGAGAGCAGCAGTCTTCTACCCAATTCTTCAAATTCAATAACATCTGTAGACAATCCCCGGCGTAGCCCGTGCATCGTAGGCGTACCGGGTGCATCTGTATCGCTGCCGATAATATCTTGACCGATGCCTTCCATAAATGCGCGCATGCCGGCAAGTCCTTGGAAGTGTCCGTCAACAGCGACGAAGAGAACGGAATAGCCAGGGCGGTATTGGGGTTGACTAAAGAGCCTCGCAAATTCCATAAGAGTAGCGATACCGCAAGTGGGGTCTGCACCAGGGGCTAAAGCGGGCACAATGGACATGGAATCGTAATAAGCGGTGAGGACGATGAGTTCGTCCCGTAGTGATGGGTCGCCGCCCTCCAAAAAACCGCGTATATTCTGACCAACGCGACGTTCCCAAGTCATCTTACCTCTGACCCGAACGTTTACCTGATTTCCATTGTTGTGTTCTTGTTCAAGCAGATTAGTAAGAAAATCGGCATCTGCTTTAGAAATCCAAAATCGAGGTATGTTCGCAGGGACTGTTCCAAATTTATTCTCCGCTTCTCCTCGAATCGTTGTTTCGGGTTCAATAAAGATAATAGCAGTACCGCCGAGCATTGTCGCGTTGATATAGCGGGTGCTGGAGTTAAAATCGAGGAGAACGATAGCACCTTTGGGTATAAAGATGTGTGCTTCGCTGGCGGCAACGAATTCACCGGATTCATCAATTTGCCCGTCATTATTGTTGTCAATTCCGTCCGTGGCGTCCCCAGTAATTTCGTCTGTCCAACCGTCAGCATTATTGTCAATGCCATCTGTTGCCCATCCCAGAATTTCGGAAAGCAGTGGAATTTCGCCGTATTCATCAATGGTTCCGTCTTCATCGTTATCAATGCCATCGGACGCCTTCTGTAAGTGTCCATTGAGAACATCATCGGTGATACTGGCTTCAGTGATACGGTAGCGTCGGGCAAGCGATGTGAGCGTATCACCTTCTTGGAGTTTGTGCCAAAATCCACCGATGTTGGTGTTATTAAAGTCGGCGAGTTCGCTATCGTCACCATAAAGGAGGGGTCCAGATAGACCGCCTGTTGGGATGTATACGCTGTTTCCTTCCACAACAGGAGATGGCAAGAATTTGTTTCGTTCATCTGCAAGGATAACTTCTTCGGGAATCTCGTAACTTGTCGCGATATCTTGGAGGGTTTCACCTTCTAAGACAGTGTGCTTAATGGCATCTGCCAATAGAGAAGTGCGGACGAGGTTTGGCCATAGTGGAGTGAGTTTGAAACTATGTAAAACAGTACCTTCGGGTGAGATTACCTCAATGATGCTATCACCGTGGTCAATCGGCACAGTAACAGGGAATTCACGGCTCTCCACGTTTTGCAAGCCGATTTCAACGAACCGATCAAAAATATACTTACTGCCGCTTGCGGCTTGTGGGTAACCTGTTACACGACTCTCCAAACTTGACAGACGGGCGATGTCCTTCCGAATATTGCCAATAGACAGATCATCTCGGATTTGGATGGCAGCGGTTTTCATACCTGTACTGGAAACAGTTTGGGTATGTGCGGTGTTGTAAAGTCCACTGGCGAATAAAATAGCAATACAAAGCATTATGATCCAACCTGCACGTGTATATCGCTCGGTTAGATTTACTATAGCACTGAAACATCGCAGGTTGTGCTCACTCCTACTACGAATTCTCATGTTGTAAAGTCTCCCACCATTCTCTTATTTTCATGTTTTTATCTGCACGGCGCGAAAAACACCCATAGAGAGCATCGCTCGCAAAGCAAAGGCAATGCCGGTGCTCATCTTACAAATAGAGTGCGGCTTATGTGTCTTTTGGCAAGTTTCTTCTTACCGGTGACGGTTAGCGTGTTGTTAAAAGACTTAATAGTGATATTTTATACTATTATCGCGATTTTTGTCAAATTAAAATTTGCATTTAAGGCGTTTTTAGGTTAAAATATATTTCACGTTTTTGCTTCCCATCGAAATAAAACCATTTAAATCTAATCTCAACGCTCTAAAAACCTAAAAAATCAATGGCAATAAAGTGCCGGTTAGTCTTAATGAGTTAGTCTTAATGAATCCATAATAAGGAGTCGAACGTGAACAAGGGATCAAAAGAATCAAAGAAAGTTGATAAAGTCGTTTCACGTATAAAGTTACGTCGTCGCGAATTGAAGATGACACAAACGGAACTCGCAAATGTAGCGAATTTAACGCCAGCCGCAATCTCGCAATTTGAATCAGGAACCCGTAAGCCTTCGTTTAATACGCTCTCCAGTCTCTCTGATGCTCTAAAGGTAACCACCGATTATTTACTTGGGAAGGAAGAGAGGCGCTATGATGATCTCTTAGCCGATCCGAAGGTAAGCACTATGTTTAGGGGTATGATGGAATTTACTGAAAAAGACAAGGACACACTCTACGAGTTCTATGAATTTCTCAAGACGAAGGCGGAAACGGCTAAGGCGGCATCAGGAAAAAAAACACGCTCAGATGCAGAATAATATAGTTAGTATTCAATAAACTTCCATTCATGCGAACATTTGACTCTGTGTTTTGAACCATTTTTATAAAGTCCTCGTGTAACAGATAGGGTCAAATAGAAATACTTTAGACCTTCCTCTCACCTAACAATTTTCCTATAGACATATCGCCCCGCTGGGGCTTATTTACAGAAATCTACTCTTCTCTGGGAGACAGACAAACTTTACCGAAATTTCGTCGGTTTTCCAATAACAGGTGTGCCTCGCGCGCATGGTGAAGCGGTAGGACTCGATCTATGATAGGTGTGAGTTTTCCTTGTCCAGCAAGATGGATGAGGGTTCGAAGTTCGGTAACTGTTCCGAGGGCGGAGCCCATCACTGTCAGCTGCTTCTGATACAGTTTTCTGATATTAATTGTTCCAATATTCCCTGTCGTGACGCCACACGAGACCAACCTCCCATTTTTAGCAAGACTCGTAATGCTCTGCTCCCAAGTTGCAGCACCAACATGTTCAAGGACAACGTCCACGCCGCGTCCATTGGTCACGTCGAGCACACTCTTCGAAAAATCTATATCTTTGTAGTTAATCGTAAAATCTGCTCCCATCTGCCGTGCGCGTTCAAGTTTCTCGTCGCTGCTGGCGGTAGCAAAAACTCTGGCACCGGTTAGTTTTGCGATCTGCAATCCCGCGCTTCCGACACCACCCCCTACACCGAGAATTAAAACGTCATCCTCAGGGCGAAGCTGCGCGCGTGTCATGAGCATGTGCCATGCTGTGAGGTAGGCAATTGGCATTGCGGCGGCGTCAACAAATGACAAGGTCTCTGGTATCGGGATAGCGTTTTGGGCAGGGGCTTTTACATATTCTGCATACCCACCGTTTGTCTGGAAACCGATGAGTTCTTGAGTATCACACATGTTTTCCGCGCCTTGATGACAGTCGCTACAGACCCCACACGGAATACATGGTGCGAGGACAATCCGATCACCGACTGCTACACCGCGGGCTGCGGGACCAATCTCGGCGATTGTCCCAGCGATGTCGGATCCGAGTATATGTGGTGTATCTCCTCGGTGGAGTTTTGCTTCTATCTCTGGTCGATTCCGCCGGGCATGGAGATCGAGATAATTTACGGCACAGGCTTCAACTTTAACTAACACCTCGTTAACATTGAGCGTTGGTTTCGGGACATCGATATACTGAAGCACCTCTGTGCTGCCCTGTTCTGAGAAAACAATTGCTTTCATGTTGGTTCTCGGTTGTCAGTATTCAGTAGGTTATAGTTAGCGGACTAAAGCCAGCTCATTTAGACAATCAGAAAGTCCCAATATCTGTAGTTCTCTGGAGATATAGGAAAGGACAGCCTTTTCCAAGGCAAGCGGATAAAGTACCTCGTGTTGTTCTGCAATATCCGGTCCGTGCCGTTGCATGATGGCTGCTAACCGAAGATGTGCTTTTGCGATGTTTTCTCTATTAACCCTTTGCATGGTCAAAGCCGTCTCAATTTCTTCTCTGAGCACTTGAGGCACAAAAGCATTGACGTTTTTCACACCTCTGTCCCTTTGATTTCCATTCCCTATAATAAGGACTTCTGTCAACGACATCACGGCAAATGATGTGCCCATAAATCCTGCAATATTTTCCTCGCGTCCCAAAACCGTGGGAAGGATAGAAAGAATACGCCAAAACTCGTTGATATGCTGCTTTAGTGTGGAACCAACATCTTTCGGCTCTTCGTCTCTAAACGTTTCCTTGAATTGAATACAGCTTTCGGTGGCGAACAGCACACGAACCTTCGAACATTCAAGGAAAATTGTATCCCCTGCATGCAACCAAACATCAAGTCGCAAACCGGTTGTTGTGATGCAGGTTACCATCTGTCCGGGAAATGTATCCTTAAAGAGAACCAATGCCTGAGCGTCGGATAGCCAGAATTCTAATCCGTGTTGGAAAGTTTCCTGATTCTCTTCGGCAACCAATAGATGAATATCGATATCTGAATATCTGTCGGCGGTCCCTTTTGCAAGGCTCCCTTCCAACCATACTGCCAAAATACGTCCATCTGAATTTGCTTTATTTACAAATGCGTTGAGGTATTCTTGGTGCATTTTCCCATTCTTTGACCCACGGTGTACGTTGGTTCTGTGTCTGTATCACTTGTGGTGTGATTGGAGGCACGGAAATTTAGCCGTAAGCACCGTGATTAAGAAAACCGAGTAATCGACGTAAGCGAGGATTCGCGTCTTTGTAGACAGACTCAGGCATATTGTAATTCATGAATGGATAAAATTTGTGTCCGACGAGACGGCGCGCGTAAGTTATCTGCGTGATATATCGGGTGCGCTGGCTTTGGTTCGGACCGCCGCGATGCCACACCTGATTGTTGAACATGATGACGCTTCCAGCTTTTCCCAGATTATACTGGACTTTATCTTCCCACTCTGTCCCTTCTATCGGATTCGGCGGCGATGCTCCAAAAAGGTGAGAACCTGGGACGACTTCTGTTCCCCCATGTTCAATCTCAGTGACATCGGTGAGGTAGTAATTCGCAGTAAAGAGCAGCACGGGAAGCCGGACATTTTTTGGTGGTTCACCTTCTGTTACGATGTAATGCAGCGCATCGTCTTGGTGCCACGAGATAATTCCACCGCCGGGATAGGTCTGGAAAGAATTGTTGTGAATGACGTGACAATTTTCTGCGACGAGTGCTTCGGCGAAGGAGACAATAGGTTCAAGATCAAACAGTCGGCGATTGGCTTCGCTGTGCTCAAACATCCGGTGACTCAGATGCATGCCCCGTGAGCGATTTCCGCTGTTTAGACCGTTGGGGTTATTTTCTAATGCCCACTTTAAATCTTCTCGAAGTTGCACACATAGATCCGGGGGCAAGACATTTTGCAGAAACAGGCAACCTTTTTGGTGGAAAGTTTCCACCCACTCTTGGATTTGTGCTTCACTGACAACTTGGTCTGCTAAGTAGGTTGTTTGTGTCATTTTGCCACCTTTTGTCGTTCTTTGCTTGCGTGAGTGAGGAATCAAAAATTAGCAGGCGCGGTTCCGAACCGCGCCCTTTGTGTCGTGCCTTTTTGGTGTATACGTGAATAGTCTCCGCTAACCCATCGCTGCAGCGACAATAATGCCGAGTGAAATGAGGACGCCAGCGACGGCGATACCAGCAGCGGTGTTGTTCTCTTCAGCAATCTGACGGTTTAGGTCGTAGGGGGTCGCCATATCAAAGACTTTATAGCCTACCATCAGGACTATTAAACCGACGATGCTAAAGACAATTCCTTCAACAATAAAACCGCCCATGACTTTGAAATCTATCATCGGTACATCTGCCGTAGCAGCGTCAGATTGGGCAATAGCCCTATGTGAAAACAAAACAAAGGCAACAATTGCTGTGGTAACCAGCGTGAGCGTCGTGAATACAATCTTCTTAGCCATTTTGTGTAGTCTCCTTGTTTTGGGCGGGACTCACCCCCGCGTGTATCTGCATTAATATAATGGCACATAGTATGTGCCTACTGCTGTGTGGAAAGTTCAAACTGCACATCCGTGGTAGTGTGCAGATACTTTACCAGTATAGCGTCTTTATCTGCTATATAAAGCCATCCGGATTCAACATCTTCAAGTGTTTGAACAGCTGGAATCTCAGTTTCTGCGTATTTTCTCAGTTCATCGGTCTGTGCAGATTCATCGGGTGCTGCGTCTGCATCGGGGGTTGAGGAATCATCGGGAGGTAGTGCGAATTGATATCTTGCTCGGATTCCTTGGGGGACACGTCCATAACCAACGATGAGGGCATAACTTGCCTCGTTTTCAGCGTAGCTGAGTTGCCAGTTCAGTTGACCCGTATCCGTTAAAGTGAGAGCGTCTACCTTTGCCCCTGAACTAAGATGTACTTCACCTGTAATAGCGGTTTTAATATTTGGATCAAGCCCACGGAGCGTATAGAAGTTTACCATAATGTCTTCAGGGTTCAGATGCGGTCCTCTACCCTCAGTACAATAACCGTAAAATCCATCGGGATAAGTGCCTTTGAGTTCTCCATCTGTCCACTGCTGATACATTGCACTGACAGTAATACCTTCAGCGATTTGGGCCCACCGTTCATTCTTGGTATGTTCGTTCAGGCGTTGTAGGTAATAGGCGAGAACTAAGCCGTTCCATTGAACAGGGACGCCGAACCACGGGTGCGTATGAAAACTCGTACCAAAAACAGGGATTGAGGCGAACTGCATACCGGGTCGGTCTGGGAGATGCCAATGGTAGAGGAATGGCAATGCTGTTTCTGCCCAATAAGTTGCGCGTTTGAGGTACGCCTTTTCCTTTGTGATTTCATAAGCCTCAATATAGGCTCCGATTGCCTTCGCAGCCGCGAGAACATCCGGTTGATACATTGGGCATTCCCACATTTGTGCACCGCGGGGCAAGGAGAATTGCTTCATAAATGCGAGAGCCTTCACACCTGCCTCTCGCGACGTTTTGTTGCCAGTGATTCGTGCATGTTTGAGGAGTAAAAGTGCTGATTCAGCACAAGTGCCGAGCACCGTTTCGCCGGCTTTTCCGAGAGAGGCAGTTTTCGCGTTTGTTGGCTGCCACTGCCAGCTGCCATCAGGTTCTTGTGTAACGATGCGTTGCTGTGTTTCTGCTTCCATGTAGGTTAATGCAGCATCAATATTACCAATATAGAACGGAAATTCCCATCTCAAAATGTGGCAGGAGCCGCGTGCAGCCAGTCCCTCCCTACCAGATTCAGTTATGGTATTTTTAGCAATCTCCAATACTCGTTCTTTTACCTGCTCCTCTTTTGTGGCGAGGTAATCATACCAGAGTAACGTTCCGAAACCCGGCTCGTTCTGGGCTGCCCAGTCCGCACAGTGGCGAGATTTTCGAGCGTTCTCGTCCCATGTAGTGTGCATAAATCCATGCCGTGAGAGTAAGAGTTCGTCTTCATCATTGCGGGGCGACTCAAGCGGGGCAGGAGTGCCATAAGCATCCGTCCAGTGGGTTATAGCGTCTAAAATAGAGGCGTTCCCATTGATGATAATTTCGCTTTTAATGGATATTGGACGCGAAGATGTCAGTGAATACGGAGTAGAAGCCTCCGTTTCATTTTCCTGAACCCATTCTGGCGCAGTCGGTAAGAACAATCCAAAGGCATGATTTTTCTGATGCTGATGCCAATTGGGTGAGGCGAACATCGCGGAGAGCATCTGGTTTTCACCATCCCAAGTATCAAGCGGATTCCAAATGATACCGACAATTGATTTCTGCATCTCTACCGCCATGACGGGGACTGTAATTTTATAGGGGTGTGGAACCAAACGGTTATTAAGGGGCGGTGCTGCGTCTCGCGTACTTGAGGAACGCTCGTCATTCTCCAAGTATTCGAGTCCGGGGAACAGTGCCGCCGTTTTCCTCTCTGGATTACGTCCACATCCGGCGTAAAGCGTCGGACCGCGAAAAGCGAGAAGGGCTCTGTCTCCATCGGTTTGCAATTGGTATTCCGTTTTAACTCGTTTCGCGTCTTCGGTGAGAGTCCACCGCATCTCGTAATCCCATTTCACGCCGTCGGCATCCGTCTTTGTGCCACTTAACCGGATGATAGACGCGTCTTCGTTACCAGCAAGTTGATAGCCTGTTGGAACGAGTTGGAACGTTTGACGGTTTTCTGCGCTGTCAAGGTAGGTAGCTTCGGAGAGTGCTGGACTGGTCGCTACTCGCTGGTAATTGCCACCTTTTGCGACGAAGAGAACGTAATATTCAAACCCACCTTCAGCAGCATTCTGAGGACTATGAACAAAAACGATGCGAAGGTGTTTGTTTCCCATCACGACGCTACCGTCTTGCGTATAGGTATGCAGCTCTTTTATTACTTTGGTGGTGAGTTTAGGTTGTGAAGCAAGTACGGAAACACTGCCTTGAGACTTATGACGTTCTTCACCCGCTGCGGTTTGACATTTAAGCGAAACTGAAAATGAAACTGTAGTCGGATGTGTAAGGCGGCGGGCTACCCAGAAGACAGTAGCTTCTTCACCGGGTTCAATTTCTTTGATCGTTTGCCTGGGTCTGCCACGTCTTAACTTCACGCCGTTGATGGTGATTCGCGCAGTATCCGCTCTCCCTAAAGGGGCACTACCGGTATTCCGAAGGATACATTGTACCTCAAAATCTTCACCAGTTGTGACAACTGCGGCTGTGGGTCCTGCGCTCACAATTTCCAGTTTTGGTTGCGCGGCGTAAAGGGATATTTGGGCAGGTGGTTCTTCTATGCCCAGTGTTTCGATACAAGTGTCCATTAGCGCAGAGGCTGCTGTCGAAGCAGTCTGGTTAAACGTCCATATCTGCGTCTTTTCATCGTCCCATTGTACGATAGCGATGCCGTATCGGAGTTCCGGTTCAGCAGCTCTTTTCGGTTTCCGAAGCTGTTTTTCTTTGAGTATGTATAGCTGCGGATTGCCCCACAACGCCCACGCGTAGTTGCTGTTGCCTTGGACGTTACACTCCGTCAAAAATGAGAGAACAATCTCTTTGCCAGCGTATTTTGTGAGGTCGATGCCTTCTTCCTGCCAGCGGCATTCGGTTGCGACTGATTCAAAACAGCGTTCTGGCGCAGCTGATTCATCTGTATTAGCGACTTCGATAGCGAACTTTACACCGCCAGGCTGTCGATCCGTATCGTCGAACGCAATGCCATCCCTTAAACCGATAGAAAAGTGAAGGAGAAATTTATCATTACTATCAAGATTGGGAAGCGAAAGCGTATAGTCAATTTTTGCGACTTCTGTTGGCGTTGGATGCTCAAAGATTGCGGGCTTTATAACGCCACCTGAACAATCTATACTATTGGCAGATGCTTGTTCTGCAGCAGAGACGGTGCTGTACGCAAACATCTCCACGAAGTCACAGATTTCCTCAACGATACCAAGATTTAGCGATATTGTGGGTTTGGAAACCTCTGATTCTGTTTGGATGTCATCGCTCTCTTCTGTTTCTTGTGCTTCGGGTTCTATAGCCTGTGTGCTGTCTTCGCTTTCCTCTGTAGACAAGGGGATCTCCACTGGTGGTTCTATCTCATCTTCGGGAACCAAGTCTTGAGATTCTAGTGATTGCGGAATATCATTACCGTCGGTAGGCGCGTGCTCAGTAACTTCGTCAACAGGTATATTCTCTACACTTGGTTTGGTGGGAGCGTCGTCCTCGTTTGCTCCAGTATTTTCATCGGCAGGGGTAGAGTCAATATCTAAATGTATTTGGACACTCTCGTCTGTGGTGACAGGCGGAGCATCCTCCTCCGGTTGTACTTCCTCTGGAACGGATGAGGCATCGTTTTCTTCGGTTTCCGCGTGTTCGGAAACCTCGGTGTCGGTAACAGATGCTGCTGTAACCTCAGCGGCATCTAAGGAATTGTCATCAGTTGTGGATTCTGATGTGGGAGGGGTTTCTAACCCCGATTGTTGTTTGTCGCCATGTTGTGCATCGGTGGATTGATCGTTTTCATCCTCTGTTTTTCCGATACAGGTGGCTAAAAACTGCTGAAAACCGGTGAGCATCTATTCTCTCTCACTCCATTTCTGTTTCATCTGCCTCATCTCATCGTTGAGCACAATCTCTGCTGAAGGTGTTTGTACTGAAGGTTCAATCTGCCATTCTCCAGCTTCGTTCTTCAGCACTGGCTTACGTTGTGCGACGGGTAAAATACCGAAGGGTGCATGCGGCTCAATCTGATACCAGTATGCGACAGACGATGTTTCATTGCTGAGGTGATTGCCGTGTCCATGTTCTATTGTAACCCGGATTTCCTTCTCGAAACGAACAGGATTTTCGAGGTGATAGACGTAGGAAGTCTGGTAGCCATCAGTGTTGTTTTCGAAGATAGAGGATCCGTTATGTGCAAACGCATTCTCTTGCATCCCCCAGGCTTGATTCAGATAATCTTCTGAACCGGTGCCGTGCAGGTCGGGTGGCCATTTGTAGCCGTCTACCCAGATCATATCATCGCCTTCACCCCACCATGTGCCTTGGAAGTTGGTAATCGAGAGGTTACAACCGATATAGTGACCAGTACCTTCAGCAGACAGGATGAGGTAATTGGTATCCCATGCGAGTCTTTCTGCATTGATAATATTGGCTTCTGGCGTATTGACCCGGATTTCATGTCCCCATCCGTCACAGGGGTTTTCGCGATGGAATTGTGCGTGAAAATAAGCGACATCATCGCCGTGTGAATCCGAGTACTGCTCATAATCGATGTAGAAGTATTGGCGGTGTGGTGTATCGCCTTCGTTAACGAGTTCGATACGCGCGCTGCGGTTAAAGGGCATCTGTACATAGGAGTTAAGTGCGCAGCCTGTATTGAATTCATTGTTTCCGGCTGTGGAAGCGGAGAAGAGCATGGAATCGTACGAGTTAACGATTTCATTTCCGAGTCCAAAGAAGTCGCCTAAGGGACAAAGGACGCTTGGATGTTCCTCGTCATCCCAAAACATTTGAATCAGTACATTTCGATAACCGTTTGGCTGCGTCATCCAGATGTGATTGATACATCCGGGTCCTTTGAGGTCTGCGATCACACGGGTTTCGCCGGGTTCGACATTCCATGCATCACTATTCCTGCCTGTCGTATCCCACGAAGAGGCGCGTAACGAGCGTGCTTTTTTGACACGCGTCAACGATGACAATAATCCGTCAACATAAGTCATTAAGTTTAGTTCCCTTGTCAAAATCTTCGATTAAGAAGTTCTGGATATATGTAAATAATCCTTTTACTATTATACCACATGTGCGCGGAGAATCAATACTTTTTTGATGTCTTAATGCTTTAAAGCACAGTAAAGCGAGGCACGACGTATTATCCCACAACAATAGTTTTCATCTTTTCCAATCCAATTCGAGCGACTTCTGCAGGATCTTGTTCCCAATAGTTTGGGTTGAACAACTCCAATGAGATAACACCTGCATATCCCGCGTCCTTCACAATAGAGATCATCTCTCCGAGATCAAGAATACCATCGCCGGGATAAACTCTGTCTGCGTCAGTTTGCTCTTCACGCTCTGGCTGTGCGGGCGCATCGTTGAAGTGGAAAACAGCGATTTTCTCGCCGGGGATGCCTTTCATGTCTTCTATTTCCCCGCCACCACGATAGATATGGAACGGATCAAGGACGATAGTGCTATCCGGATGATCTGCCACCTCCATCACTTTCCACGCGTGCTTGACTTGGTTGATGCCATCAACAAAACCAAGAAATTCCATAGCGGGTTTAACGCCGAATTCACGTCCGAGTTCGAGAAGTTCGCGGTAATTCTCGCCACCTAACTCCAAATCTGCTACTTCGCGCGGTGGACTTGAGACTATATAAGTTGAACCGACGGCAGCGGCTTGTGCCATACGCCGTTTCGCCTCTTCAATCGCTTCTTGATGTTCCGCTCCTGCGGTATTGAGCCAACCATGCAAAGCAATAACGGTAGGCACCGAAAGTCCATAGTCATCAAGTGCTTTCTTGACATCCGAGAGCGAACCGCCCTGCTCCTCGTAAGTCGTTAAATCGTCGTTCCATAACTCAATCGCTGAATAACCGGTTTCGGCGGCAATCCGAATCTTATCCATTAATCCAGCAGGGCGAATTGTGCTTGTATTTAAACCTAACTGAAATTGTGCCATTCTATTTTTCCTATTTATTCATCAGACCTGTAATAAAGCGGACATCTATACGGGCAAGGTCAATGACAGAATCCACAGGTTCTCCGCTGTATTCGCTGTGAAAACTTACGGGACCTGAAAAGCCGATAGTTTGTAATGTATCTACTGCCGTTTCCCAGTCAACGAAGCCTTTTCCCATTCGGACGACTCTGCCACCGCTCATGCCGGGGGAACGCGCCAAGTCCTTAAATGCCATAACAGCGAGATGCGATTTGACGATATCAAGTGCCATGTTAATCGGTTCACCGACGATCGACAAGTGTCCTGTATCAGCAAAAACGCCGACGTGTTGTGGGTCGAAGTCCTTTACAAGGTTCATCACTGCGCATGAATTCAGTCCCATGGAAGTTCCGGAATGATTATGGATACAGGTCCGGGGTCCGTATTGCTCAGAGAGTTTGGCGAAACCCTGCAATTGTGTTCGGATAAAATCGACTTGTGCCCAGTAGCCACCGTCTTCTGCATGCCAGTGCCAATATCCTAATTTGATATTTTCGACACCGGCTTCACCTGCGGCTGCATAAACGCGACGCGATTCTTCCTGAGTCGGGTCAAGAAAATCACCGGGTGTTGTGACAAGTGGAATGGACAAGCCCGCATCGGCGAACTGCTTTGCGGCAGCGGGTAGTGCTTCTGTAGCATTTTCGGGATTCACCGGATAGCCGGGGCGGACGCACAGATCAGCACCACTCACACCGACCGATTGTAGAGCAGTGATAATATCTGGAATTTCTAAACCTTCCAGATGTTTCGTGAACATGATAAATTTCATAATAGTATTTAGAGTCGTTAGTTATCGGTTATCAGTTATCAGATGAAATAGTTATTAGTCTTCAGTTATCAGTAGTCTTTAGTTATCAGTTACAAGAGGTTTTTGATAATCATAAAGTCTCTTTCTGACAACTGACAACAATTCCTTACCAATCGACAACGGAGCCATCATCCGGGTGATACGTGATCGGATTCTCCCAGTCGTGGTCAATTTTATCTTCGAGTGCATCTTCGTCAAGTTCTATACCGAGTCCAGGACCGGTGGGGAGTTCAACGAATCCGTCTTTGAAGACGAACGGGTTCTTCAGATAGCCTTCACCCAGAGTCGTATGCTCCTGCATCAAAAAGTTCGGTATAGAAGCGTCTAACTGGATACACGCCGCTAAGGAGATGGGACCCAAGGGGTTGTGAGGTGCAATACCGCCGTAATAGGCTTCTGCCATTCCTGCGATGATGCGTACTTCGTTGATGCCTCCAGCGTGACAAAGATCGGGCTGAAGGATAGATGCTGCTTGTTTCTCTAAGATTTCACGGAAACCCCACTTCGTAAAGACGCGTTCGCCGGTTGCAATCGGGAGGTGTGTGCCACGTGCGATTTCGGCAAGCGTGTCCACGTTTTGGCACTGAATCGGCTCCTCTACGAACATCGGTTGGTAGGGCTCCAGTGCTTTAATTAAGACTTTAGCGGTCTGTGGACTGACTGCACCGTGGAAATCAATAGCGAGATCGACTTCTGTCCCAGCAGCCTCACGGAGTGCGGCGAAATGGTCCACTGCTTTGTCGATAAAAGCTTTGTTTTCAATGATACGTGCCGGTCTACCACCCGCAACGCCCGTTTTAAAAGCGGTAAACCCTTTGTCGATCCATTCTTTAATTCCCTCTGGATCGCCGCCACCTTTATATAGCCTGATACGGTCGCGCGTCGGTCCACCAAAGAGTTGATAGACAGGAACGCCGAGCGATTTCCCTGCGAGATCCCAAAGTGCCTGTTCCACGCCACTTAATGCGCTTGTAAGAATGGGACCGCCTCGATAGAATGCGTGACGGTACATCGCCTGCCAGTGGTGTACAACGCGTCTCGGATCTTGTCCGATGAGATAGGGAGCAAGTTCGTCAACGGCTTGCGCGCATGTTTTCGCGCGTCCTTCTAAAATCGGTTCGCCGAGCCCGACTAAGCCTTCATCTGTATGGATCTTAAGAAAGAGCCAGCGCGGTTGCACCAAGAAAGTTTCCAGCTTTGTTATCTTCATTGAGGCTCCTCAAGTTGATATGGACTTGCAAGCAGCATCCTGCCACTTGAAACGAATTATTTCGTTCATGTAGACGCAATGTTACCATTTTCCCCGAATTTTTTCAATAAATAATACGTGAGTTCGATAAAAAAGACGTGTACGGCAAACTCGTCTCACAGTAAAATAGTTGTCAGTTATCAGTTATCAGTTGTCAGTTAATGGATTTGAGTGGTAATTACAGACGACCCTATAGGCATTAATTTCAGAGTTTTTCACAGTAAAAGAGTTTTCAGTTATCAGTTTTCAGTTATCAGTTAATGGATTTGTGTAGTAATTACAGACGACTATAGGCACTAATTTCACAGTTTTTCAGAGTAAATGGGAAAAAAGATAATTTCAATATAGCGTCATAAACACACGTGGTGACTGGGTTTTTGGGGGTTTAGGGAAAACTTGCTGTGAAGGGTACTGTGAAATTTACTGTGAAAATTTTTGGATGGAATTCCCGACTTTTCGGTGAAAGTGCACAGCACTGTGACACTCAAAGTGCTGTTGAAAGTGACAGTGAAAGTGACAGTGAAAGTGACACTCAAAGTGCTGTAAGTGACACTCAAAGTGCTGTTATAATTGCTGAAAGTGCTGTCGTCTGTCTGAACCAGGATTTGCAGGATTTATAGGATTTGCGGGATGGTTGTCTGAATGCACGTCGCATTTGGTCGAGTACGCCGCAAATCAGGATTTTCTGGATTCATAGGATTTTTAGGATTGCTTTTTTGTTTGAATCGCGGATTTTCGCAGATTTTGCGGATTTTCTCGGATTTTAAGAGGGATTTTGGTGGTGTTTGTCTGAATCAGGATTTTCAGGATTTTTAGGATTTTCAGGATTTCTTTTTTCTGAATCGCGGATTTAGCGGATTTTCTCGGATTTTAAGAGGATTATGAGTTACGGATTATATGGATTTAAAAGATGCATTGATTGGGACGCAAGGGTTCCTGTTGATGCGTGTGTTGACGCGCAGGTAACGAACGGGACGTGAAAATATGGAATGCAAAGCCCAGATAACGACTTTACGAGTTTCCAGCTTTACGAACTGGGTGGTGCAGAACCTTAGCGTGATTGTAGCACGGGTTTCCGGTGTCCTGCAAAAGTTGGAAACCCCACGACTTCTTGAGATTTTAAACAGCCTTTTTTACGTGGGATGAAACCTGTTTCGGTCCGGAGGACTGTGATGCTGTTGCTGTCAGGCACTCCTGCCACGACTCATTGAGATTTTAACGGACCTTGTTTTCTACGGATTATAGGGAAATGACAGTCTATCGGATGCTCTGATGAACTGATCATATTGCTTCAGATTTCTCTATAAGAATAGGTTCGGTTTCTGATGTCCGTTCTTCGTCAGTCGAACCTTCCGCAACACATCGGATTTCTGACGACAGCATCGTATGGGATGAATGAACACTGGCGGGTTCCATTGGCGTCGTCTCCAATGACCTACCCCCACGACTCGCTGAGAATTTACGCGATAGTTTCCGTGTTGATGTTCTTCCGTCTCTGTTTGGGATCGCGATTTCCAAAAAGACTGCCCACGGACTCGGATTACTGAGTGTTCGAGCGACGTGTTATGCGGTGTAAAGTGGGTTCTCGGTCGTCGCTTCACCGGGTACCTCCCGCACCTCTAAGAGTTCAAACTCGTAGTGTCCGTTATTGGGCGTTGCATTCTACATGGCGTATTTTATGATACGCTGTGATTAATTATAGTGTGTATTTTGTATGGAATCAACTATGATTTGTGTAATGTGATGTCGATGTGATGTCGATGTGATGTCGATATGATGCAGGGGGATATTTTTTTCTGCGTTATCAGAAAATAGCGTATTAGGAAACTGCACTCCGTAGGAGTGCTATATCTATAAACAGGTGGCAACTTGTGTTATATTATGAAAGCAGATTCCCACAATACGCACAAGCCTGTAACTCAATGTCGCTACTAAATGTTTCACGTTCAGGGACTAAGTAGGTTTCGTAATTCGTGACACAATTTGTGTTTGTGCACGCTGTTGTGGAGGTACTAAGGTCTCGCTTTGGGGGTTGTGTTAGAATGAGTTGTTCCAGTCCAATGAGGCTGGCAATCAGTGCCATCCGGATCGGCACAGCATTCGCGGATTGCTCGAAATAGGCAGCACGGGGATCATCGTCTAACTCGTAGGCGAGTTCATTGACGCGGGGGAGTGGGTGCATAATCATCGCATCGGGTTTCGCGTTTTTCATGACTTCCGCGTTCAGCAGGTAACTGCCACGCACAGCAGCAGCATCCATATTTAATGGAAGCCGTTCCTCTTGAAGCCGATTAACATAGATGACATCCAGTCTGTCAATTACCTCTGTGATGCTTTCGACCTCAATAGGAATCTGTCCGTGGCGTTGTTCCAGTTGTGCAAGCACCCATGGTGGCATCTGTAACGGATTAGGTGCGATATGAATTAGATTCCCACCAAACCGTGCGACTGCGAGCGCGAACGAATGTGCTGCTCTGCCAAACTGCAAATCTCCGCAGATGCCGACGGTTAGTCCTTCGAGCTTCGATTTTCGCCTCATGATGGTATAGAGATCGGCGAGTGCTTGCGTTGGGTGTGTGTGACTCCCATCCCCACCATTGATGACAGGAATATGTGTGTATTGTGACATGACGCGTGCTGCACCTGCCCAACTATGCCGCACTACGATGATGTCGGCGTAATTCGTCACCATCCGTGCAGTGTCAGCGAGGGTTTCACCTTTCGTGACGGAAGTTGCACTTGGATCGGCGAAGCCGAGGGTGCCGCCGTTGAGCCGTTCCATCGCACTTTCGAAGGAGAGTCGGGTCCGTGTGCTCGGTTCATAGAAGAGCGTCGCCAGCAGTTTGCTCCTACAAATGCCAGCCCATGTCTCCAGTTGCGACTGCATGCCTCCTGCGAGTCGAAAAATCTGTTCAATCTCAAAGTTCGACAAATCGTCGAGTGTTACCAGATGCCGCATTTTCCTCCTCTGGGAATGGGTTGTAATTCGACGTTCTAATTGTGCCTGTGTTGCTGTCTGTTTAAGGATTGCATGAATGCTTCAAGGCTCTGCACTTGCGGAGCTACAAGTAGTAATTCTTTGAGGTGTTGCAAATCGTCAATAGTTTCCAAGGTTGATTTTAGGGGTTGCACAGCATCAAATGGGAATTGTATCCCGAGCAATGCTATAATATTTTCGATGGTACCCTTTTTTTCCCCTTGTTCAATGCCTTGTTCAATGCCTTGTTCAATGCCTTGTTCAATGCCTTGTTCAATGCCTTCTTTGAGGGCTTTTTCTTCAGCCTCTTGAATGTAAAGTTGGAAAAAGGGAGATTCTCGCATGATGCCCTCCGGTAAAAGTTGTTTAATCAATTGTGGTTCATAAATCAAGCCACCAAAAATGCCAAGTGCTGCTAATAAAGTATCCCGGGTGTGTTGATCTGTAGATGCCGATGCTGTAGCGTCAATACATTTTTCCAACCAGAGGTTGGGCTCTGTTCCTTCTGGTGGTTTCATCAACGGTGTGAAAGGTAGTAGTCCTGGTGCCTGCATTTCCAATATTGATTGTCCCTCTACCTCAACCAATCTTATTACCTTATAACGTAGTGTGTACTCGTAACCGGGTCCCGTATAAGCATAATAGCCCATGTCGTTTCTGCCTGCCCTCGGATGTAGATACAGAACGTTGCAATAGACAGGGATTTCGTGTAGGTGAATGAGAAAGCCGTTATAGCCTGCGATTCGGCACCACATCGGTTTTCTGCTGTTGTCTGTTTGTACCTCCGTATGAAATATCGCTGTTTCGTTTGGGAGCTGTACCTTCAGAGTACTGTCATTTTGGTGCGTTTTGAGTGTCGGTTCCTCTGTTTCAAGTCTCTCTATGACTGTAATGTTTGAATGCCCTACCATGAATTCTGCGAATTCTTGTGAGTGTTCAAGCATGACATATTTCGCTGCATTATCGTAGTGTTGCACCATATTCCTATTATACACCGGATTTTCAAGAAAAATCAACTTTTTTCAGGGATGATTACGAACCGACCTTCAAGCTTCCAACCAGTTCTTTAACCGACCTTATGTTTGTTTTCTTGAGATAAGCGTGGATGCCTTTCGCTATTTCTATAGATGCGTTTGGGTTGACAAAGTTCGCTGTTCCTACCGCTATAGCAGACGCACCAGCGATGAAGAATTCCACAGCATCTGTCGCCGTCATAATGCCGCCCATCCCGACAATCGGAATAGAGACGCTTTTGTAGACTTCCCAGACCAATCGCAGTGCCACCGGTTTTATCGCAGGGCCGGAAAGCCCGCCTGTGACGTTTGCGAGTTCCGGTTTACGTGTCTCTGCGTTAATTGCCATACCGAGGAGTGTGTTGATGGCAGAAAGGGCGTTTGCGCCAGCATCCTCAACGGCGCGCGCAATCTCGGTAATATCTGTGACGTTCGGGGATAGTTTCACCAATAGGGGCAGGTGCGTTATCACTCGAACTTCTTTGACAAGTTGATGTGCTAATGTGGCATCAACACCGAAGCTCATACCGCCACAATCTAAGTTTGGACAGGAAATATTGAGTTCTACCCCGGCGACCCCGTCTACGCCGTTTAGTTTCTCAATCACAGTGAGGTATTCTTCGACCGTTTTGCCACAGATATTAACAATCACCGGCACATCGAAATCACGGAGGTAGGGCAGCTTCTCGGAAATAAAGCCGTCTACGCCGACGTTTTGGAGTCCAATCGCGTTGAGCATGCCCGACGGGGTTTCCATGATGCGTTGCATCGGATTGCCGGGCCACGGCACGCTTGTAATGCCTTTCACAACAACCGCACCGAGCTGGTTCAGGTCCACGAAATCGACGTATTCGCTGCCGTAACCGAAGGTGCCGGATGCTGTCATGACGGGGTTCCGCATCTGGATTCCGCCGATATTTACGCTGAGGGAGGGATCCACTTTCTTCATAAAAATAATGATAACAGATTTGTGTGGAAATTTCAAGATTGGATTTTATCCGATTTCCTTTTCTTGTTGCAGGAGTTCCAATTTGACTTTCTGAGGAAATTATCATTTTTCGAGCAAACTGATATTTTCGCATATTTAATTTGACTCAGTAAACACTTTGCATTATCATCATATTGAATCATATATTTTGAATATAATTACAGTTTTGTATATGGTTTAGATATGATTTAGTCAACATTTTTGCTTAGATGGCAACTTGGATATACTTCGCGAATATGGCGAATTTACTATGGCGTACGATGATTTTACGTGCTCACATACAGAACAACAGACGAGATAAAACCAAATTTTGCCTACATACGGCAGAATTTGTTCTTAATTTACACTATGCAACTTTACATTAACAGCCAGTGATTTCACAGCAACACGGAAGATGTTAATTGAAAAATTAAAGTGGCTGACTGTGTCCGACCACTTTGGGAACAGTACAGAACTGTTCCAAATCAATTAAAGTCAATATATTGCCGTGAGTTAACAAAACAGAACCATCACAAGGAGACTTTATGAAATTTAAACACCTGTTTCTTACCATAACTTTCTTATCAAATTTTTTACTCGCTAGTTTCGCACAGGAACCGATTATGCTTGACCATGGCGGTGGTGTGCGGACAGTAGAATTTTCTCCGGTGGATGCTTCGCTTGTTGCGAGTGCTGGTGAAAGCAATATTATCAAGCTATGGAATCTGCAGAACAATACTGTGAGAGAACTTAGGGGTCACACGGATGTTGTCAGTTCAGTAGCATTTTCTCCCAATGGAGAGTTGCTTGCCAGCGTAAGCGATGACAGAACTATTAAACTCTGGAATGTCAACAATCAACAAAACATTGCGACCCTTCGAGAAGGAACACAATTTGTTACTGTCGCCTTTTCTTCTGATGGGAAGCTTCTTGCTACAGGAGGTTGGCTGCATGTAAAGCTATGGGACGTAGGTCGCCGGGTGGAAATAGCAACACTTCAACACGATAAGTTCGTGCAGGCGGTAACTTTTTCGCATGATGGCCAACTTCTTGCCGTTGGAGATGCGAGAGAGGGTTCTGGCACAGTAAAAGTGTGGGATGTTCAGAAGCAGCAAGTTGTCACTACACTACAGGACGATCTGGTGGTTGTCCGGTCTGTCACATTTTCGTCAGACGACCGATACTTAGCGAGTTCCCATTACAATGGGGAAGTCAAGGTCTGGAATGTCTCCGATTGGGAACTTCTGGGCGCAATGCCAGCAGGGGACTATGATATTGCGTTTTCTCCCGATGGGAAAATGATCGCTGGCACAGGTAACGGGTACGTAAATCTCTGGTGGGTTGAAGACGAAACCAAAGTTGCCCAATTGCCAGGACCTACCGATTGGATGCATCCTGTTGATTTTTCGCACGATGGAGCCTTTCTTGCTGTTGGTGCTGAAGACGGAATAGTCCGAATCTGGCGTATTGATACTTCTCCTGTAGATGGACGTGAAGCGGGTGCTATCCAAATTTTACATACTGATACTTATTTGCAGCAGTTACCAAGGGCAAACTCCGCCAACGGAGATAATATTCCAGACCCTGCTCCGCCTACTGCTGTTGTTCGTGAGTTCTTTGAGCTGGATCCGTATTATGAACAGTGGATCAATGTCGGAGGTTTGCCTGTGATAGCATCGGCAAAGGTGAATCCTTATGCCGTAAAGGAGGCCGCATGGCTCATCGAAAAGATGATTGGTCACCGTCCGGATGTATTGCGAGCCATGGTAGGAAACAAGGCTCGTTTTTCTGTGATACCGTATACTGAGGTAATAACTGAGATTCCCGAATATCGCAGCGATCCTCGTCCCGATTTTCTTGTGTTCCAGGAACGGGGTTGGGGTGGCTCGGAAGGAGCAACAGCAAGTTCTTCTGAGGAAAGTATACTTGGTTATCCAAATGCTCACAGTGGAATATACGCTGTGCTGATTCACGAGTTTGGACATGCAATACATCTGCTCGGATTGAATACCCTTGATCCGACGTTTGAGGAGCGACTCCGAATGACGTACGAGTCAGCAATGAAGAAAGGATTGTGGCAGGGCACTTATGCTTCTCGTGATAGAAGAGAATACTGGGCTGAAGGCACGATGGCTTGGTTTCATCCTAATGGTCCGGGCAGCTTTGATCGCTTCGGCAATACACGACGTGGACTAAAGGAGTATGACCCAGAACTGGCGACCTTACTCGCTGAAGTCTATGGTGATCGTAAGTGGCGATACACGCCGATTACAACGCGAACCCATCAACCCTATCTTCAAGGATTCAACCTAAAAGATTCTCCAACATTTCAAGGGTGGCCCGAGTTGGAAGCATTCTATCGACAATTGACGGATCCAAACAGCGATGGCGGCGACGAATGGGTAAACTTGAAGCCGTATAGTCCGGATCAACTTTCGCGTCTTACTAAACCTCTTGGGGATACCAGTATGTATGTCGTCCTCGTGAACTTCACCCAAGATGATGTTTTCTATTTTCATCAGAGAGACGAAACCTGGTACAAGATTCCTCCGGGTTTGGTTAGATACGAACAGAGCAAAGTAAATCAGATATGGTTCGTCAAAGACAGTAATGAGAGAAACATTGCTATCTTTCAAGCTGAAGAAAAAACAGGACGTGCTGCAATTGGCACCCCACCCGCCCCCGTAGCTTCCGCAGATGTCAACAGCGATGGTGCTATAAATGTCTTAGACTTAGTTCTGATATCCATAAACTTTGGGAAGACAGGTCAAAATCCTGCGGATGTCAACGGCGATGGTGTGGTAAATATCGTCGATCTCGTCAAAGTTGCTGGTGAGATGGGGGCTGGCGCAGCTGCACCTGCAGCACACCCACAGGCATTGGAGATACTCACCGCAGCAGATGTCCGACACTGGCTCACACAAGCACAGCACGCAAACCTCACAGATGCCACCTCTCAACTCGGCATCCTGATGCTTCAGGAGCTTCTGGCAGCACTCATCCCAAAAGAAACATCGCTATTGCCGAATTATCCGAATCCATTCAACCCCGAAACATGGATACCCTATCAACTATCAGAACCTGCTGAAGTCACGCTAACGATTTATGCCGCAAATGGAAGAGTGGTGCGAGACTTAGCATTAGGGCAACAACCTGCGGGAATGTATCATAGCAAAACCCGTGCAGGGTATTGGGATGGGAGAAATGCGGTAGGTGAACCTGTAGCGAGTGGTGTTTATTTCTATACACTAACAACCGGTAATTTCACTGCAACACGAAAAATGTTGATTCGGAAGTAGTCTTCACATCCAGTTTTATTGCAGAGATGGATTTCTATATCCCTCTGCTTATCCAAATTAGGAGTTTCAATTTTAATGTTTATCAAAAGAATACAATTTTTAACCTTTACACTACTATTGGCTTTTGCCCTGTTTCTGCCCATAAAGATTGCAACCGCTCAACTCAAAGCGACGCTTGAAGGACATACAGATCTTGTTTGGAGTGTAGCGTTCAGTCCGAATGGACAAACGCTCGCCAGCGGGAGTCAGGACAGAACTATCCGATTGTGGAACCCAAACAACGGTAATCTCAAAAGAACTCTTATGGGACATAGAGATGCTATCAACAGCGTTGCCTTCAGTCCGGATGGTCGAACCCTTGCGAGTGGGAGCTGGGATGGAACGATTCGGTTATGGAATCCAAACGACGGTAATCTTAAAAGAACTCTCACAGGACATACCGATGGCATCTTATTCGTTGCCTTCAGTCCTGATGGTTTGATGCTTGCCAGTGCGAGTGGTGACCAAACGATTCGGTTATGGAATCCAAATAACGGAAAACATATTAGGACGCTTACAGGACATACGAATATAGTCGATGCTGTGGCATTTTCCCCCGAAGGTCGAACCCTTGCAAGTGGCAGTCGCGACCAAACGATTCGGTTATGGAATCCAAACGACGGTAATCTTAAAAGAACTCTCACAGGACACACCGGTGATATATCTCGCATAATGTTCAGTCCGGATGGTCGAACGCTTGCAAGTGCAAGTCGGGACGACACAGTCCGGTTATGGAATCCACAGACAGGACAACACAAAAGAACCCTTACCAATCGGACAGGATGGACAAAGCCAGTAGTATTCAGTTCCGATAGTGTAACACTTCTCATTGGAGGACATGGGATTTCTATATGGGATACACAGGCAGGTCAATACAAAAAAGCCTTCGCCAGAGATATAACGGATTTCTTCTCTGTCGTTTTCAGTCCGAATGGACAGATGGTTGCGAGCGGGAGCGCAGACAACAAGGTTCGCTTGTGGGAATATAATGCTTCTGATTACGACTTTCCTTCTATCACGACAAACGGCATGGTCAGGTTGGTTTACTTCCTTCCTAATGACCGTCCTGCCCGACCAGAGAGAGTTGCAGCATTCCGTGAAATGATTAAAGAGACACAGCAGTTTTTCGCTGATGAGATGCAAAGCCACGGATTCGGTAGAAAAACCTTCTCTGTTGAAACCGATAAAACTGGAGATGCTGTGGTGCATCGTATTGACGGGAAGTTCCCCGAAGAACATTATTACAAGAGGGGAACTGGTTATAACGTCTGGACAGAAGTTCGCGATTACTTTGACGAGCGCGATCTGCAGCATATCCATTTCGTTGCATTAGATTTGAGTAGCCCAGACATTCACGGGGGCAAATCAGGTGGTGAAGCTACTATCAGTTTTTATTCTCAAGACGGGCGTGGAATTCTGTGGAGAGAAACAGGTATAACACAGAGGGAAGAAGCTTTTGGAGGCTTCGGTGTTATCTCGGTATCAGGAGAGCTTTCCAATAAAATTGGATTAACCGTCCATGAACTGGGACATGCTTTTGGCTTGCTTCACGATTTTCGGAAAGGACACGAAAATACTATTATGGGCGGATCAGGAGATCTATTATCTCAGTGTTCTGCTGAATGGTTGTCCGTTAGCCATTTTTTTAATACCAAGCCCCTATCTCCCAACACGCCAGCGGATATTCAGCTGCTCTCTACGCGGGCTTATGGTACTGACACAATAAGTCTCCGTTTTAAGGTGACAGACCCTGATGGGCTTCATCATGCTCAGTTGGTGCTACCGGAACTCGATCCTGATGGTGTCTCGGGCCCACGAACTCTATTTGACTGTAAGGAACTCAACGGCGAAACAAGTACATTTGAATCTGCTGTTAGAACAGCGGTACTTATTGACAGAGTTACGCTACAGGTTATTGATGTCAATGGTAACATTACCTGGGCGACATTCCCTATCGAGTTGGATACAGTATTGTCTGAGCGAAACGTCTTAGATGTAAACAGTGATGGCATTGTGAATATCTCAGATTTGACCCACATTGCCTCACGGTTCGGACTACACGGGCAAAATTCAGCGGACGTTAACGCAGATAGCGTTGTCGATACCGCGGATCTGCTTTTGGTTGCTGCAAGTTTATCTGTTGTATCTCCACAGGCAGTTGAGACGCTTGTCGCTACTGATGTTCAGAAATGGCTAAACGATGCCACGAAGATTAGGATTGAAAATGAATATCAGCAAAAAGGGTTCGTCTTTCTTGAATACCTCTTGGCAGAGATAGCTCTATTGTCAACACCTACAAAGGTGGTAAAAGCTCCACTAAAAGCAAGCTTTGAAGCGCACACAGATATTGTCAACTCACTTGCGTTCAGTCCCGATGGGCAGACGCTTGCGAGTGCGAGCGAGGACAATACCATCAGGTTGTGGGATACACATACGGCAGAACTCAAAACTCTCCTTATAGGACACACGGAAACTGTCAATGGTATTGCCTTCAGTCCCGATGGGAAAACACTTGCCAGCGCAAGTCCCGATACAACTGTTCGATTGTGGGATACACAGACCGGTGAACACAAAACAACGCTCAGGGCACATTCGGGATTCGGATACATTGGTTTCTTTTCTGTTGCGTTCAGTCCCGATGGACAGACACTTGCCGCTGGCGGTGATTACGGGAGCCCTGATATTCGGATGTGGGATCTACACGACGGAGAAAACATAAGAACACTCACGGGGCATACAGAGCGAATCATGTCAGTAACATTCAGTCCAGACGGACAGATAATTGCCAGTGGGAGCGCGGATAACACGGTCAGGCTGTGGAATCCACACAACGGAAATCTCAAAAACACTCTTACAGGACATACACAAACGGTTAAGTCTATCGCGTTCAGTCCAGATGGGCAAACCCTTGCCAGTGGGAGTCGGGATCGGACAATTCGCTTGTGGAATCCAAACAACGGAAAATTGAAAAAAACACTCACTGGTTATACAGATTGGATTAATCCTGTAGCATTCAGTCCCGATGGAACAATACTCGTGAGTGGGAATGGTCGCGCGATTCGCTTGTGGAACACACGGACCGATGAACACAAAAACTTCCTTGAAGGGCATACGGCTCATATTCTCTCTGTTGTGTTTAGTCCTGACGGAACAACGCTTGCCAGTGCCAGTGAAGATAAAACGGTTCGTCTATGGGATGTCCAAACGTTACTTGAGCAAAGTCCCACTTTGGAAATAGGTCCAAACAAGATTACGGGTCCTTGGCTGTGGATGATTGCCCCAACGAAAGCCGGTCAAGGTGGCGCACGTTCTAATAATGTAGATTCACTTTCTGAAGCCAGTGATGGTAGAATTACTGAAGCGGATGTCGCAGCAAATGGTGCCAGAGCAGGTGATACAGTTGGCAATTATGTGTGGACGCTTGGAGAGATTGCTCCGACCGGTGGTGATAACATAAATGCGCTGATCAATAACATAGGTATGGCAGAAGGTAAAATAGACGACCATTCGTCCTATGCACTCATCACTCTCGAATCCGCTACGGCACAGTCCGGCGTGACCATGAGAGCCGGTAGTGATGATTCCATCAAAATATGGCTCAATGGTGACGTCGTTCATAACAACCCCATAGACCGAGGAGCGCAAGATTATCTGGACAGGTTCAAGGTTGATTTGAAACAAGGCGATAATCTCCTGTTGGTGAAAGTTAGTGAACGTGATGGTGGTTGGAGCATGTTCGTTGGTATTGATGCGGATGTTAACACCGTCTATAAACACCCATCAGATCCAGTAGCATCCGTAGATGTCAACGGCGATGGTTCACTGAACGTCTTGGATTTAGTATTGATAGCCTCAAATTTCGGGAAGGCAGGTCAAAATCCTGCTGACGTCAACGGAGACGGCGTCGTCAATATCGTTGATCTCGTCAAAGTTGCTGGCGAGATAGGGGGTGGCGCAGCTTCGCCTTCAGCACATCCACAGGGATTGGATGCCCTCACTGCAGCAGATGTACGCCAATGGCTCGCGCAAGCACAGCACGCGAACCTCACAGATGTGACTTCTCAACGCGGCATACTGATGCTTCAACAGCTTCTAACAGCATTAATCCCAAAAGAAACATTGCTGTTGCCAAACTATCCGAATCCCTTTAACCCCGAAACATGGATCCCATATCAACTTGCACAGACTGCAGAAGTCACACTAACAATTTATGCTGCAGACGGAAAAGTCGTGCGAATTCTGGCATTAGGGCAACAATCTGCCGGAATGTATCATAGCAAAAACCACGCAGTGTATTGGGATGGAAGAAATGCGGTAGGCGAACCTGTAGCGAGTGGTGTCTATTTCTATACACTCGAAGCCGGTGATTTCACTGCAACACGGAAGATGTTGATTCGGAAGTAGCCTTCACATCCAGTTATATTGCAGAGATGGATTTCTATATCTGTTTACTTATTCTGCAGGACTTACGCAAATTGAGCAAATATCAGAAATTTAGACGCAAAAAGTGATAATTTCCGTTCTTTAAACCCCCTAAAGAATCAGAATCAACGGTATTCATGCCTTGAATCAACGGTATGAATGCCGTGTGGCATTCCCCGGGCATGAACCGGGTATGAATGCCGTATGGCATTCCCCGCCCCTTATCAGGGGGACTTCAAGAGGAAATGCGTAAGTCCTATTCTGAAAATAAGTTTGTTTTTTATTTTTATGAAGAAGATACAATTCAATTCTTGACCCCTACACTACTGTTAGTTCCTGCCCTACTTCTAACATCAGAGCAACTTCTCCGAAATAAAGCCGTCTACGCCGACGTTTTGGAGTCCAATGGCGTTGAGCATACCCGACGGAGTTTCCATAATACGTTGCATCGGATTGCCCGGCCACGGCACGCTTGTAATGCCTTTCACAACAACCGCACCGAGCTGGTTCAGGTCCACGAAATCAACGTATTCGCTGCCGTAACCGAAGGTGCCGGATGCTGTCATGACGGGGTTCCGCATCTGGATTCCGCCGATATTTACGCTGCGGGAGGGTTCCACTTTCTTCATAAAAATAATGATAACAGATTTGTGTGGAAATTTCAAGATTGGATTTTATCCAGATCTCCTTTTCTTGTTGAAGAAGTTCCAATTTGACTTTCTGGACAAATTGTGAATTTTTATCCAGATTTCATTTGACTTGTTAAGTTGAATTTAGTAAATTATCTATGTATGGACATTAATATTTTAATTAAATAGTAAGAATATATGGCATAAATATAACGATTTTATCAGTGTTTTTGCTTAGATGGCAACTTAGATATACCTCGTAAATATGGCTAATTTTGCTATGATGTCCGCTAATTTTACGTGCTCACATACCTAACAACAAAGGAGATAAGACCAAATCTTGCCGTGCGTAGGCAAAATTTGTTCTTGATTTACACTATGCAACTTTACAAGTCTAAATATATTGCAATATCGGAAACTTATAAACTGCGACTTACACTTGCTTGTGCGCTCGCGCTTTGGATATTACTTCTCTCAATTTTACTACCCGCAAATGCGCAAATTGAAATTCCAGATCCTACTTCACCTCCACTGGATGTCCCTTTGGTCAACGTTCCATTTGATACTACTAACATTCCTGAACCTGTTCCTCCTCCAGCTGTTGTCCGAGACTTTTTCGAGTTGGATCCATTTTATCAGCAGTGGATCAATGTTAAAGGATTTCCTGTAATTGCATCAGCAAAGGTCAGTCCTTATGCCCTAAAGGAAGCCGCGTGGGTGATTGGGCAGATGCTCGGGCATCGTCCAGATGTCCTAACAGCGATGGCACAGAACAAGATACGTCTCTCCGTGATAGCATATAACGAGATAGTATGTGATATTCCAGAACACAAGAAAAACATTGATCCTGATTTCTGTTTTTTCCCTGAGGTACGAGCGCGCGCTTCCTTCTGTGCAGGATGTTTAACAGTGACTGCCAATGAGGAAAATCTTCTTCATTATCATCCAGGAGGTCTTCCGCCACATTCAACCTCTGTTGTTTTGATTCACGAGTTCGCCCATGGATTACATATAAGCGGATTGAATACAGTGGATCCATCGTTTGATAACAGGTTGAGAACAACTTATCAGGCAGCAATGCAGAAAGGATTGTGGCAAGGCAGTTATGCGGCTTCAAATATGGCTGAGTACTGGGCTGAAGCGACAGGATCCTGGTTCAATGCAGCTTTTCAAGGAAATAGTATCAAGACGCGGACAGCCTTGAAAAAATATGATCCGGATTTAGCGATATTGCTCACTGAAGTCTTTGGTGATCAAGATTGGCGATCCACTCTGTTCACAGACCGAATGCACTTACCACATCTTCAAGGGTTTAATCCTGAAAATTCTCCAATATTTGAAAGGGATCCCGAATCAGTCAAGACTTATGAACAACTGTGGGACCCAGACAGCAATGGCGATGGCAGATGGATGAATTGGGATAAGTATGAGCTCAGCGAGCTGCCGCGGCTACTTCGGGACTCAAGCAATCAAGAAAATACAGGTAGATATATTAGTTTTTTCCTTGTGAATTTGAGTGGCATTGATGTATCAATATATCGTGTAGATGGTAATGGCAGAGAATCCTTCATCTATCGTTCTTCTCTGAAGAACATCAATGAGTTTAACACTCATGTAGGTGCTATCTTTTTAGTCAAAGATCGCGGTGGCAAGAATCTCACTGTTTTTCGCGCTGGTGAAAAAATAGGGCGTATATTTGTCGGTAAAACTGTTCCGATAACCGGTGCTTATCTTTTTATTCGTCAACCCCATGGTCTTCCACGGGAAGAATTTACTATTGAACCTGGCGCGTTTGCCATTCTATTGCCCGGCGGTCAACCTTCTCTGACGGGAAAAACGGATTTTAATAACTATTTCTCAGTCACTGGAAGATCTGATTTGCCGAACTTGGCTAATTTTTTCCGAGGTGGTGGGAGGATTGAACTTATCTCACACCCTTCCTTAAATCCTTTACCGTCTGGGACGCGTCGAGCCAAATTCGGAGATGTCGTCATCAGTGAAATTATGTGGGGTCTTGATGGCGCATCGCCAGAGAGACAGTACATTGAACTCTATAATGCTTCATCACATACTTACAGTTTCACAGATGGGGATTTATTACTGCGTTTTTCTCAGGGCTCTGAGGAACCGCTCCCTGATGACACTTTTTCACCACCCTATAATCCTGATTCAGAGGGCATAGTTGTAGATCGGATGAGCAACAAAGGATGGAGACTATCAGGAAGTAGTGGTAATACCTCAAAAGGGCAATCCCTCATCTCTATGCATCGGAAAATTGATTATGAACTGGGGAATGTTCCAGATGGAACCCTCGCAGATAGTTGGCAAGCCTCTATGGGGCGTGTGAACTTACCCGCACCAATGCTTGGGACCCCGGGGGACAAACATCGCTTACCTTCAGATCTGGTATCGCCTGTTGATGTCAACGGTGATGGTTTACTGAACGTCTTAGATTTAGTATTGATAGCTGTAAACTTCGGGAAGACAGGGAAAAATCCTGCTGATGTCAATGGTGATGGCGTTGTCAATATTGTGGATCTCATCAAAGTTGCTGGCGAGATGGGTGCTGCCGGAGCCGCACCTGCAGCACATCCGCAGACATTGGAAATACTCACCGCTGCAGATGTCCAACACTGGCTCGCGCAAGCACAGCAAGTAAACCTCACAGATGTGACTTCTCAACGCGGCATCCTGATGCTTCGGGAACTTCTGGCATCACTTATTCCGAAAGAAACGTCGCTATTGCCAAACTATCCGAATCCGTTCAATCCAGAGACATGGATTCCCTATCAACTCGCCCAAAATGCAGAAGTTACGCTAACGATTTATGCCGCAGATGGGAGAGTGGTGCGAACTTTGGGATTAGGGCAACAACCTGCTGGAATGTATCGTAGCAAAAGTCGTGCAGCATATTGGGATGGAGAAAATGAAGTAGGCGAACCGGTAGCGAGCGGCATTTACTTCTATACCCTAACAGCCGGTGATTTCACAGCAACACGGAAAATGCTAATTCAGAAATAGCCTTCACATCCAGTCTTATTATAGAGATGGATTTCTATATCCGTCTACTTATTCTAAAAAGGAGTTTCAGTTTTAATGTTTATGAAAAAAATACAATTTTTGACCTGTATACTACTATTGGTTTCCATTTTCTTATTACCCATGGACATAGCAGTCGCTCAATCTGAAAACACGAACAACATGGTCAAACTGGTTTACTTCCTTCCTAATGACCGACCTGCCCGACCCGAAAGAGTATCAGCACTCCGCCAGTTGATTAAAGAGGCACAACAGTTTTACGCTGAGCAGATGGAATCCCATGGGTTTGGCAGAAAAACATTTACTATTGAAACTGATAAAGATGGAGAACCCGTGGTACATCATTTTGATGGAAAGTTCTCAGAGGACTATTATTACGAGGGAAGCACCGATTTTAAAGTTTGGGAGGAACTTTATGAAAATTTTGATGACCCTCAGCATATTTATTTTGTTGCAATAGATCTAAGCCATGAAGCCCTTGGTGGTGGAAATGCATGTGGTTTCGCGTCTGTCGCTTTTTTTCCTTCGGGCGGGAACTCGCCTCTATTCGCAGGAAAAATAGGACTGAGACTTAGAGATGAAACGCAAAGGGAAGAAGTTTTGGGAGGTTCCGCCATGATTCCTGCGTCCGGATCCTGTTTTGAGGACAATAGAGGGTTTCGGCATAGGTTATGGGTGACAATCCATGAACTCGGACACGCCTTTGCATTAGAGCACGATATTCGGGAAGGGCACGAAGACACTGCCGTAGGCGGAAATGGATTCCGATTATCTAAGTGTGAGGCCGAATGGCTGTCCGTCAATCGTTTCTTTAATACGAAACCGATATCCTCCAACACGCTGGGTGAAATCCAGTTTCTCTCTCTACAGAGTTATAATAAGGATGTAATAAACCTTCGTTTTAAAGTAACAGATCCCGATGGACTTCATCAAGCTCAGTTGTTAGTGCCAGCAATTTTAGAAGATCCTGAATGGGCTGGATGGGGACCCTACAGATTGTTCGACTGTAAACAATTAAGTGGCAAAACGAGCACAATTGAATCTACTGTTAGAACAGCCGAGATCGTTGATAGAGTCACGCTTCAAATTATGGATGTGAATGGAAACATCACTTGGGCAACGTTTCCTATCAAGTTGGATGAAACGGTTCTTGCTCGAAATGTCTTGGATGTTAACAGCGATGGCATTGTGAACATCTCAGATTTGATACCTATTGCCTCACATTACGGACAACGTGGAAAAAATTCAGCGGATGTTAACGAAGATAACACTGTCGATATTGCTGATTTGCTTTTGGTTGCTGCAATCTTGTCTTCTGTGCCTCAACAAGCCGTTGAGACGTTCTCCGCTACAGAGGTTCAGAAGTGGCTGACTGGCGCTAACCAGCTTGGCATTGAAAATGAATATCAGCAAAAAGGGATGGTTTTTCTTCAACGTCTCTTAGCTGAGATAGAACTGTCATCAAAACCCATTGAGGTAGCAACAGGTCCACTCAAAGCAATCTTTAAGAGGCACACAGATTTTGTTTCGAGTATAGCGTTCAGTCCAGATGGACAGACGCTTGCCAGTGCCAGCTCGGATAAAACCATTCGGTTGTGGGATCTACACACCCGACAACTCGAAACTACCCTTATAGAGTATACAAATAATATATTTTCCGTTGTATTCAGTCCCGATGGAGGGATACTTGCCAGTGCCAGTTTTGATGGAACGATTCGATTATGGAATTCACACAGTGGAAAACACATAAAGACACTCACAGGACATAGAGATTGGGTGACATCCGTAGCGTTCAGTCCAGATGGTCAAACACTTGCTAGTGGAGGTGCTGGCGGGAAGATTTTGTTGTGGAATACGGATACATGGCAAATTCAAGAAACGCTCACTGAACATACCAATATTGTTGAAGTCGTAGCGTTCAGTCCAGATGGACAAACGCTTGCCAGTGGGAGTCGGGATCGGACAATTCGCTTGTGGAATCCGAACAACGGAAACCTGAAAAGAATACTTACGGGACATACACAAACGGTTAAGTCTATCGCGTTCAGTCCTGACGGGCAAACGCTTGCCAGTGGGAGTCGGGATCGGACAATTCGCTTGTGGAATCCGAACAACGGAAACCTAAAAAAAACGCTCACTGGTTATACAGATTGGATTAATCCGGTGGCGTTTAGTCCAGATGGAACAATACTCGTGAGTGGGAATGGCCTCGCAATTCGCTTGTGGAACACACAGACCGATGAACACAAAAGTTTCTTTGAAGGGCATACGGGTCATATTTTCTCTGTAGCGTTTAGTCCCGACGGCGAAACGCTTGCCAGTGCCAGTGAAGATAAAACGGTTCGTCTATGGGATGTGCAAGCGTTACTTGAGCAAAGTCCCACTTTGGAAATAGGTCCAAACAAGATTACGGGTCCTTGGCTTTGGATGATTGCCCCAACCAAAGCCGGTCGAGGGGGTGCGAATTCCAACAATATCGATTCTCTCGCTACTGCCAGTGGTGGAGATGTGACGGAAGCGGATGTCGCAGCAAACGGTGCCAGAGCAGGTGATACAGTTGGCACTTATGTATGGACACTTGGTGAAATCGCTGAAACCGGTGGTGATAATGTCAATGACCTACTGAATAAAATCGGTTGGGGTAAAGGTGATGTGAACGACCATTCGTCCTATGCACTCATCACACTCGAATCCACTACGGCACAGTCCGACGTGACCATGAGAGCCGGTAGTGATGATTCCATCAAAATATGGCTCAACGGTGAAGTCGTTCATAACAACCCTATAAACCGAGGAGCGCAAGATTATCTGGACAGGTTCAAGGTTGATTTGAAACAAGGCGATAATCTTCTGTTGGTGAAAGTTAGTGAACGTGATGGTGGTTGGAGCATGTTCGTTGGTATTGATGCGGACGTTAACACTGTCTATAAACGTCCATCCGACCCAGTAGCATCCGTAGATGTCAACAGCGATGGTGTAGTAAACGTCTTGGATTTAGTATTGATAGCCTCAAATTTCGGGAAGATAGGTCAAAATCCTGCTGATGTCAACGGCGATGGCGTCGTCAATATCGTAGACCTCGTCAAAGTTGCTGGTGAGATAGGGGCAGGTGCAGCCGCACCAGCGGCACACCCACAAACACAGAAGATACTCACCGCCGCAGATGTTCGACACTGGCTCATACAGGCACAGCACATAGACCTCACAGACGCCACTTCTCAACGCGGCATCCTGATACTTCAGCAGCTTCTGGCATCACTAATTCCGAAAGAGACATCACTATTACCAAACTATCCGAACCCGTTCAATCCCGAAACATGGATACCCTATCAACTTGCAGAGAATGCAGAAGTCACGCTAACAATTTATGCCGCAGATGGAAGAGTCGTGCGAACCTTGATATTAGGACAACAACCTGCTGGAATGTATCATAGCAAAACCCGTGCAGCGTATTGGGATGGGAGAAATGCGGTAGGCGAACCGGTAGCCAGTGGAGTCTATTTCTATACACTAACAACGGGTGATTTCACTGCAACACGAAAAATGTTGATTCGGAAGTAGCCTTCACATCCGATTTTATTGTAGAGATGGATTTCTATATCCGTCTGTTTATTTGAAAAAGGAGTTTCAATTTATGGTTCTTATGAAAAAAGTCCGACCTTTGACCTTTACACTACTATTGGTTTTTGCACTATATCTACCCATAAAAACTGCAACCGCTCAACTCACAGCGACGCTTGACGGACATACAGATCTCGTCTGGAGTGTCGCCTTTAGTCCTGACGGTCAAACGCTCGCGAGTGCAAGTTGGGACCAAACCGTCCGCCTCTGGGATGTGAATACAGGACGACTCCTGCATATCCTTATCGAACACACAAATGAAGTCCTGAGCGTCGCCTTCAGTCCGGACGGTCGGACGCTTGCGAGTGCGGACTGGGATGGGTTGATTCGCTTATGGAATCCACGCAATAGGCAACTGAAAAGAACGCTTAGCGGACACGCAGGGGGTGTTCCATCAATCACGTTCAGTCCCGATGGTGCCCTGCTTGCCAGCGGGAGTGCGGATCGGACGATCCGATTGTGGGATACGACGACATGGAGACTTCAAAGGACTCTTAGCGGGCATACCGATGTCGTTGATGCCGTGGTGTTTTCACCAGACGGTGCCCTGCTTGCGAGTGGGAGTCGAGACGCAACGATCCGTTTATGGCATCCAGACAATGCTCGCTCCATAAAGACGCTCACGGAGCATACGGCGAGTGTGGGTCGTCTGGCTTTTAGCCCTGATGGACAAGTGCTTGCGAGTGGGAGTGACGATCAGACGGTTCGGTTATGGGATCCAGCGACTGGCGAACTGACGGAAACACTCACGGGTTTTGCAGCTTCGGTGAATCCTGTGGCGTTTTCGCCCGATGGGTCAATACTTCTCATCGGCGGAGAGAGTCTTGCCGTTTGGGATACACAAACCGGCTCATACAAAGCACCGTTGGCTGTGGATATAGGAGGCACCATTTCTGTGGCGTTTTCGCCCGATGGGCAGCTGGCTGCCAGTGGGGGGAACGATACCAAGATTCGCTTATGGGGAACTGTTGGCTTGGATGCCCCTTTTGCGAGTTTAGCATTTGATATAACCAATATCCCTGAACCTGTTTCGCCGCCAGAGGCGGTTAGAGACTTTTTTGACTTGGAGCCATTTTATCAACAGTGGATCGGTATCCGAGGCTTTCCAGTGATCGCATCAGCACAGGTCAACCCATACGCCATAAAGGAAGCGGCGTGGCTCGTTTGGCAAATGATCGGACATCGCCCTGATGTTCTAAAGGTCTTAGCGAATCATCAACAACGGCTTTCTGTCTTATCGGTTGATGAGGCACTCTTGGATCTGCCGGAATTTGAACGTGTCAAGGGAGGCACCCGTTTTTTGGGGGCATACACGCGCGATATCGTATGTGGTCCTTGTCTGGCAGTGACTGCGTCTGAGGAGATGTTGCTTCGTCCGGACAGCAGTTTCCCACACTTCCTCATTCATGAGTTCGCCCATATAATACATCACGGTTTGAAGCGAATAGACCCAACGTTTGATGGCCGGCTGAAAGCGGCGTATGAGGATGCAATGCAAAAGGGATTGTGGCGTGATTACTATGCTGCCTCGAATAGAGATGAATATTGGGCGGAAGCAACAACCTCTTGGTTTAACGCCACGCAATCCAATGCTGTCAACACGCGGGAAGATTTGAAAACGTATGACCCACAGTTGGCGAGGTTGCTCGCCGAAATCTACGACGATGGCGACTGGCGATATACGCCACCTGCGAGGCGCGGACATCTACCGCATCTTCAGGGCTTTGATCTCCAAGACGTCCTAAGATCTGATCAAACTCCTGCTTGGCAAATAGGGATACAGGAGCTTGAGAAACAGTTAGAAGATCCAAACAGCACGGGGGATGGCAAATGGGTAAACTTAGAGTTGTATCCTCCGAGTCGGTTGCCGAGTCTACTGAGATCAACAAATAGAGGTGATCAGACAGCAATCTTCTATGTAAAACTTACCGGGAAGGAGATTTCATTTTATACCGTGGACGCTGATGGCACGGAGCACCTCCATTATCGTGCCACCACTAAGGAAATCCACGATTTCAATACTTACGCTGGTGCTATCTGGCTCCTCAAAGATCACACCGGCAAAAACCTCGCTGTATTTCGTGCCGAGGAGAAAACAGGACGTGTATTTATCGGCAGCCCACCAACACCCGATCCAGTAGCATCCGTAGATGTCAACAGTGATAGTGTAGTAAACATCTTGGATTTAGTATTGATAGCCTCAAATTTCGGAAAGACAGGTCAAAATCCTGCTGATGTCAACGGCGATGGTGTCGTCAATATCGTAGACCTCGTCAAAGTTGCTGGCGAGATGGCGGCTGGCGCAGCTGCCCCTTCAGTACATCCGCAGACACTGGAACTACTCACCGCTGCAGACGTGCGACACTGGCTCACACAAGCACAACACTTGGATCTCACAGATGCCACTTCTCAACGCGGCATCCTGATGCTTCAGCAACTTCTATCAGCACTCATCCCGAAAGAAACTTCGTTACTGCCCAACTATCCGAATCCTTTCAATCCTGAAACATGGATCCCATATCAACTGTCAAAACCTGCAGAGGTGACGCTACACATCTACGCGGTAGACGGCACACTGATTCGGACATTGGCATTAGGGCAACAACCTGTCGGGATATATCATAGCAAAAGCCGTGCAGCGTATTGGGACGGGAGAAATGAGGTAGGCGAACCAGTAGCCAGTGGAGTCTATTTCTATACGCTAACAGCTGGTGATTTCACCGCCACACGAAAAATGTTGATTCGGAAGTAATTGTCGTACTTAACCTTTATTCTAACGGTGGATTTCTATATCTATCTGCTTATCTGAAAAAGGAGTTTCAATTTTTTATGTTTCTGAAGCAGATACAATTTCTGACCTTTACACTACTATTGGCTTCTGCTCTACTTCTACCCATACGGGTCGCAACTGCTCAACTTAAAACAACCCTTGAAGGACATACAGATCTCGTTTGGAGTGTAGCGTTCAGTCCGAATGGTAAGATACTCGCCAGCGCGAGTTGGGACGAAACCGTCCGTCTGTGGAGTGTTGACACAAGTAAACTCCTCCACACCCTTAGAGGTCATACGGACGTTGTCAACGGTATCGCTTTCAGTCCAGATGGGAACACACTTGCCAGCGGAAGTTGGGATGGCACAATCCGATTATGGAATCCACGCAACGGCAAACTTAAAAGGACGCTCACTGAGCACAGAGGTGGAGTTACATCTGTCGCTTTCAGTCCAGATGGAGAGACGCTTGCCAGTGGAAGTGCAGATCAGACGATCCGGTTGTGGAATACTACAACATGGAAACTGGAAAAAACTTTCAGAGGACATACCGATGTCGTTGACACTATAGCGTTTTCTCCGGATGGTGCTATCCTTGCGAGTGGGAGTCGGGACGCAACGATCCGCTTGTGGAATCCAGACAATGAAAAAAACATTAAGACGCTCATTGGTCATACAGATGAAGTCTTACGGATGGCGTTTTCTCCGGATGGTGCTATTCTTGCGAGTGGGAGTCGGGACCAGACGGTTCGGCTATGGAACCCAAACAATGGACAAGTGAAAAAAACACTTACTGGCTATACGGATTGGATCAATCCTGTGGTATTCAGTCCCGATGGTGCGACGCTTCTGATTGGCGGACGCGGGATTTCTGTTTGGGATACACAGACTAGCGCATATAAAAAGCCTCTCGCCAGAGACACAGAGCATGCCCTATCTGTCGTCTTCAGCCCTGATGGACAGATGGTTGCGAGTGGGAGTGCAGACAACAAAGTGCGCTTATGGGAATTCAATGCTTCTGATTACGAGATTCCTTCTATTACCACAAACGGCTTGGTTCGATTGGTTTATTTTCTTCCTAATGACCGACCCAACCGACCAGAGAGAATACCAGCACTTCGGCAAATGATAAAAGATGTCCAGCACATTTTCGCTGACGAGATGCAAAGCCACGGATATGGCAGAAAAACCTTTACTGTTGAAACGGATAAAGACGGTGAATCTGCAGTGCATCATGTTGATGGAAAGTTCAAAGAGGATTATTATATTGAATCTCTCATTGATTTCAAAGTCTGGGAAGAAATTCTTGAACATTTTGATGATCCCCAACATATCTATTTTGTTGCAGTAGATCTGAGTCATGAAACCCTTGGTGGTTTCGCTGGCGTTAGTTTCTGGCCCATTGATGGAAACATCGGTCTTCCCTCAGCAGGAAAAGCTAAACTAAGACATAGAAACGAGACACGAGGGGAAGAGGCTCTTGGGGGTATTGCCATAATCCCCGCGTCCGGTGAAGGTTTTGAAAGGCTTGGTCTGGCTCTCCACGAACTTGGACATGTGTTTGGCTTAGAACATGATTTTCGGGGGGCTCGTGACACCGACTATATCATGGCTTTTGGTAGCCAAAATCGATTGTCTAAGTGTTCTGCCGAGTGGTTATCTGTTAGCCGTTTCTTTAATACCAAGCCCATATCACCTAACACTCCAGCGGAAATACAACTCCTCTCCATGCGGGCTTATAGTGGCGACACAACAAGTCTCCGTTTTAAAGTAACAGATCCGGATGGACTCCATCAAGCGCAGCTGTTAGTGCCAGATATTACCCAAGACGGTGGCTGGGGACCCTACAGGCTGTTCGATTGTAAACGCTTAAATGGCAAAACGAGCAGCGTTGAATCTGTTGTTAGAACAGCAGAACTCGCCGATAGAGTTACATTTCAAATTATTGATTTAACCGGTAACATCACCTGGGCAACACTTCCCATCGAGTTGGACACGGCACCGTTCGCCGAAGACTCCTTAGATATTAACAATGATGGCATTGTGAATATCTCGGATTTAACATTGGTTGCTTCGCGTTTTGGACAGCGTGGGAAAAATTTGGCGGATGTCAACGAAGATGGAATTGTCAACACTGTGGATGTGCTCTTGATTGCAGCATCCACTTCTTCTTTGCCTCGACAAGCTGTAACAGCATTCACTGCGGCAGATGTTCAGAAGTGGCTAACCAACGCCAAGCAGCTTAGGATTGAAAATGAATTTCAGCAAAAAGGAATCGTCTTTCTTGAACATCTCTTGACTGAATTAACGTTGTTTTCAAAGCCTATAAAGGGAACAGCTGACCCATCCAAAGCGATCTTTGAGGGACACACGGACTTTGTTTCCTCCGTAATGTTCAGCCCAGATGATCAGACGCTGGCGAGTGCCAGTAGGGATGGGACCATTCGATTGTGGGACCCACAGACGGCAGAACTCAAAACCCTCCTTATAGGGCATACGGAGCCTGTCAATGGCATTGTGTTCAGCCCAGATGGACAGACGCTGGCGAGCGCCAGTAGGGACACAACAATCCGATTATGGAATCCACACAATGGACAACTCAAAACAACGCTCAGGGCACATACGGGATTCTCGTACGTCGGTTTCAATTCCGTAGCGTTCAGTCCTGATGGACAGATACTTGCCGCTGGTGATGATTACAGTGCTCCTGGTATTCGGTTGTGGAACGTGCACAACGAAGAAAATATAAGAACACTCACAGGACATACACAGCGAATCACATCAATAGCGTTCAGTCCTGATGGTCAAACACTGGCGAGCGCGAGCGCGGATAATACCATCAGGTTATGGAATCCACAAACTGGAAAACTCAAAACAACTCTCAAAGGACATACGCGGGAGGTTGAGTCTGTTGCATTTAGCCCCAATGGACAGACCCTTGCCAGTGGGAGTCGGGATCGGACAATTCGCTTGTGGGATCCAAACAACGGACAACTGAAAAAAACAATCACGGGTTATACAGATTGGATTAATCCTGTTGTGTTTAGTCCCGATGGAACAATACTCGTGAGTGGGAATGGTCGCGCGATTCACTTGTGGAACATACAGACTGGTCAATACGAAAACACGCTTGAAGGCCATACGGCTCATGTTTTCTCCATTATGTTCAGTCCTGACGGAACAACGCTTGCCAGCGCAGGTGAGGATAAAACGGTTCGTTTGTGGGAACTTGCGCCTGATGATACAACCGCAGACGTTAACAATGATGGTGCAATAAATGTTCTGGACTTAGTATTTGTAGCAGTGAACTTCGGAAAAACAGGTCGAAATCCTGCTGATGTTAATGGAGATGGCGTCGTCAATATCGTGGATCTTGTCAAAGTTGCTGGTGAAATGGGTGCTGGTGCAGCTGCACCTTCAGGGCATCCGCAGACACTGGAACTACTCACCGCCTCAAATGTCCGACAGTGGCTTACGCAAGCACAGCACATAGACCTCACAGACGCCACCTCTCAACGCGGCATCCTGATGCTTCAGCAGCTTCTGGCATCACTAATTCCAAAAGAGACATCACTATTGCCAAACTACCCAAATCCATTCAACCCCGAAACATGGATACCGTATCAACTCGCACAGAATGCAGAAGTCACGCTAACGATTTATGCCGTCGATGGAAAAGTCGTGAGAACCTTGGCATTGGGGCAACAGTCTGCCGGAATGTATCATAGCAAAAGCCGTGCAGCGTATTGGGATGGGAGAAACGCGGTAGGTGAACCGGTAGCCAGTGGTGTCTATTTCTATACGCTTGAAGCCGGTGATTTCACAGCAACACGGAAAATGTTGATTCGGAAGTAGTCTTTGCATTCAGTTTCTATAGTAAGGATAGATTTCTATATCTGCCTGCTTATTTGAAAAGGAGTTCAAATTGTTCATACCTATGAAGAGAATACAATCTTTAACCTTTACACTACTATTGGCTTTTGCCCTATATCTACCCATAAAAACTGCAACCGCTCAACTCAAAACAACCCTTGAAGGACATACAGATCTCGTTTGGAGTGTAGCGTTCAGTCCGAATGGTAAGATACTCGCAAGCGCGAGTTGGGACCAAACCGTCCGTCTCTGGAATGTTGACACCGAACAACTCCTGCATACTCTCACGGGACATACTAATGATATTATGAGCATAGCGTTCAGTCCCGATGGTAGTACGCTCGCAAGCGCAAGTTGGGACGGAACTATTCGCTTATGGAATCCACGCAACGGGAAACTTAAAAGGACGCTCACTGAGCACAGAGGCGGAATTGCTTCCGTCGTTTTCAGTCCCGATGGAGAGACGCTTGCCAGCGGAAGTGCAGATCAGACGGTCCAGTTATGGAATGCTGAGACTTGGAAACTTGAAAAAACTCTCAGAGGACATACTAATGTCGTCGAGACCGTAGCGTTTTCGCCAGATGGGAAGACCCTTGCGAGTGGGAGCAGAGACACAACGATCCGCTTGTGGGATCCAAACAACGGACGACACAAAAGGACCCTTACCGAACATACAGCTCCTGTGAACGCTCTCGCCTTCACTCCGGATGGAGAAACGCTTGCCAGTGGGGGTCGGGATCGGACAATTCGCCTGTGGAATCCACACAACGGACGAGAAAAGAAAACACTCACTGGTTACACAGATGGGGTAAATCCGGTTGCATTCAGTCCAGATGGTGCGACGCTTCTCGTTGGGGGGCGTGGAATTTCCGTTTGGGATACAGAAACCGGCAAATCCAAAAAGCCCCTTGCTGGAGATATAGGAGGTGCTATATCTGTTGTTTTCAGTCCGGATGGACAGATAGTTGCGAGTGGGAGTGCAGACAACAAAGTTCGCCTGTGGGAATATAATGCTTCTGATTACGAGATACCCTCTATTACTACAAACGGCATGGTCAGGTTGGTTTACTTTCTACCGAATGACCGTCCCGCGCGACCGGAGAGAGCCTTGGCACTCCGTCAGTTGATTAAAGATGCACAGCAATTTTTCGCTGATGAGATGGAACGTCATGGATTCGGGGGAAAAACCTTTACTATTGAAACCGATAAAGACGGAGAACCCGTAATACATCATGTTAATGGAAAATTCAAAGAAGCATATTACGAAGAGACTATTGGCGACAAAGTTTGGCTAGAAATTATCGATCACTTTAACGACCCTCAGCATATCTATTTCATCGCCATAGACCTCAGTAGTGAAATTATTGACGGGGTGGCTTGTGGTCTAGGGGGAACCTATTTTCTTAGCCCCTCCGGTCAGGTACACAGAGACGGAGGAGAAGTTATTGGAGGTCTTGCCGTAATTCCCGCGTCCGGTGCTTGCTTTGAAAGACTCGGTTTGACCGCTCATGAACTTGGTCATGCCTTTGGATTGTACCATGATTTCCGCGAAAGTATCCATAGTGACTACGTCATGTCTGTCGGTAACCAAAGTCGATTGTCTAAGTGTGCTGCTGAATGGTTATCAGTCAACCGATTTTTTAATACCAAATCAATCTTCCCCAACGAGCCAGCGGAAATCCAACTTCTCTCTATACAGCCTTATAGCGATGAAGTAATGACCCTCCGTTTTAAGATGACAGATCCCGATGGACTCCATCAGGCCCAATTGTTGAGACCGGTAGACGCATTGTCCGATTGTAAACAACTAAGTGGGAAAACGAGCACAATCGAATCTTCCATTAGAACAACAGAACTTATTGATAGAATCACACTTCAAATTATGGATGCCAATGGGAACATTACCCGAGCAACACTTCCTATCCAGATAGATGCGGCAGTACCTACCCAAAACGCCTTAGATGTTAACAGCGATGGCATTGTGAATATCTCGGATTTGACCCCTATTGCTTCGCGTTTTGGGCAGCGTGAGAAAGACTCGGCGGATGTCAACGAAGATAGCGTTGTCAATACCCTTGATCTGCTCTTGGTTGCGGGAGTTTTATCTGCTTTCCCTCGGCAAGTTGTTGAGACCTTCGCCGCAACGGATGTTCAGAAGTGGCTAACCGATGCCAAGCAGCTTGGGATTGAAAACGAATATCAGCAAAAAGGGATTGTCTATCTTGAACATCTCTTAACGGAGATAAACCTATCGTCAAAATCCATGAAAATAGCAGCCGGTCCACTCAAAGCGATCTTTGAAGGACACACGGATTTTGTCTTGTCTGTTGCCTTCAGTCCAGATGAACAGACACTTGCGAGTGGAAGTTGGGATGGAACGGTTCGATTGTGGAACGCAAATACGCTACAACACAAAACGACCTTTATAGGACATACAGATGATGTTAATAGCGTCGCCTTCAGTCCCGATGGGCAGACGCTCGCTAGTGGGAGTTGGGACAAAACCGTTCGATTGTGGGACCCACGTACTGGACAACTAAGAAGAACTCTCACGGAACTACATACCGAAGGTATCTCATCTGTTGCGCTTAGTCCCGATGGAAAGACGCTTGCCAGTGGCAGTGCAGACTCAACTATTCAACTGTGGAACCCACACACAGGTCAACACGAAGTAACTCTTACCGGACAGGCGAGAATCACATCAGTAGCTTTCAGTCCTGACGGACAAACACTTGCTAGCGGTAGTGGAGACAACACCATTCAGCTATGGAATTTACAGACTAAACAACTCGAAACAACTCTCACGGAACATACACATCGGATTGAGTCTATTGCATTCAGTCCCGATGGGCAGACGCTCGCAAGTGGCAGCAAGGATAAAACGATTCGCTTGTGGAATCTACAGACTGGACAACCCAAAACAACGCTCACTGGCTACACGGAATGGGTCAATCCGGTAGCGTTCAGTCCAGATGGGGAAACACTTGCTTGTGGAGGCTATAATATCATCCACTTGTGGGATACACAGACTGGTCAATACGAAAACACGCTTGAAGGCGATATGGATCATGTTATGTCTATAGCGTTCAGTCCAGATGGGCGGACGCTTGCCAGTGGAGGTGAAGACGGAACAGTTCGTCTATGGGAACTTATACCTGATGACATCTCTTCTGATAAAACAACCGTGGATATTAACAATGATGGTGCAATAAATGTTTTGGATTTAGTTTTGGTATCCGTAAACTTTGGAAAAACAGGTCAAAATCCTGCGGATGTCAATGGAGATGGGGTTGTCAATATTGTAGATCTCGTCAAAGTTGCTGGCGAGATAGGGGGTGGCGCAGCCGCACCTGCAGCACATCCACAAACACAGAAGATACTCACCGCCGCAGATGTCCGACAGTGGCTTACGCAAGCACAGCACGCGAACCTCACAGATGCTACTTCTCAACGCGGCATACTAATGCTTCAGCAGCTTCTGGCAGCACTCATCCCGAAAGAGCCATCTTTGTTGCCAAACTATCCGAACCCCTTCAACCCTGAGACGTGGATCCCTTACCAATTGGCAAAGCCAGCAGATGTCCTATTAACTATCTATACCACAGACGGGAAAGTTGTGCGAACCTTGATATTAGGACAGCAATCTGCCGGAATGTATCATAGCAAAAGCCGTGCAGCGTATTGGGACGGGAGAAATGGGGTAGGTGAACCAGTAGCGAGTGGTGTTTATTTCTATACGCTCGCAGCTGGTGATTTTACAGCCACACGGAAAATGTTGATTCGGAAGTGATTTGCTTTTCAGTGAGTATTCCAAACACTTTCTATAAGGGGCTGGGATGTTTTCCCAGTCCCTTAATTATTAGTGTGTGGATTTCTATATTTGCCGTTTTCTGTCCACAGAAAACATCACCAACTCAGATAGACGACGCGAAAATCGAAAATCAAGCCCAGAATGCTAATTATTGAGGCAACTATCACATCGCCAATAACCAAGCCGATGAAAAATGGGATTGAACGCCGGTATAAGCGAACACCCCCTGTCGAAAGCAGTATCCGTTTAATTAACCAACTAATCAAAAGCGGGAACCACAACCCAGTAAAAGTCCACCAACTTGACACGACGTATCCAACAGGGTGAAGGGGCCACTGAACGAATCGCCATCGCAAAAGCAGAAGGCTAACAGCAAAACCGAATCCACCAGTAGTATAGAGCATACCGCTAAGACTCGTTTCCGTGGGATTGTAGAGCCAACCTGCCAGTCTGTTAAAAGCAGCACGGGCATACCACGAACGCGCCTGCTCTAAGCCGACTTGGTAGGACAGATGTAGGTGTCCCCATGCCGCGGAAAGTGCCCCCACAAAAATCGCAATTGCCATTACCCAGATCAGTTGGGACGGATTGAAACGCGTTTGATGGGCGAGTTTTAACCCTTCCAGTTGATGTGGCATCGGGTGTGCGCGGTAGGAGAGGTGGTTCAACCAGAAAAAGAGCGACATCACCGAGAGGTTGCGGTTGCCGATGCGACGTGTGCCGAGCGCGTCTGTTAGAAGTAGGTCTGGACCGGCGTTGTAAAGGTCATGTGCGGGTGGGCCGAGTTCAGCACGGATGCGGGTGATTGTCACCGACATCGCGAAATAGAGTATGAAGAATAGAGCTGCAAACCAGAGCGACATCCCTGCCTTCAGACAGAACGCCAGAATTAAGATGAATCCAACGAGTACACCGATTCCTGCCGTTCTATAGCGCATGGCTTCACCATCGTCACTTGCGGTGCCTCTAATCCTACCGAAAATAGTCTGTAGCACTACCTTGACGTGTGCGCGTCCCATCCACAGGGTCCAGAGAAATAGTGCAATCCAAACCCCTCGTATTTGCGCCATCTCTCTCGGAAATCCAATAGCACTTCGCCAACCGAACATATCGCCGATAATCCGTTGAAAGTGCCAGAACAGATGAAAAAACCAGCAGGAAAACCCCAAATCAAGTGGAATCAGGAAGCCTACGCCGATTGCAAATGGAAAGAAGCTGATGCGGAACCCCGGGTTGTTCATTGCGCTCCACGGCTTTTCAGCAAGACGGAATCCGTGATAAAGCGGAATTGTCGGGAAAACAGGGTCGATTTGGTGTAAACTATAGACAAGGTTCAATACAGCAGCGATGCTTATCCCGACAGCCATCATTCGTCGATTAAAAAATAGATGCGACGTGGTCGGCATTCTCCCTACGTTTGATGCTGCGCGTGTAATTTCATAAGGAAGTTGTGCGATCGGGTAGGTGAGGCGTTCGTGTTCTTGCCACTGTTTCCGCAATAGGACATTGAGACAAAGCATTGTTACGCCAATGACAAGACAGAAACCTACCCAGATGAGTGTTGGCAGTAGCCATGCGTCTATATGCATCTGAAGATAGAATGTGGATTCGCCTTCATAGAAACCGCGCAGTATCTCTTGTTTTCCAACGACAAGCCATTCAGGAAGGTGTTGATGAAAGAGTTGTGCCCATTCGTTTTCAGTTGTTGCATACCAAAACCCGTTACCCATCAACGGCACCAAGACTTGTAGCATATCACGTCCGGCGAAAACGGAGGCTTGGCAGAGCATTGCATAAATTGTTAGCAATTCGCTCTGTGTAAACGCCAAACTTGGTCGCAAGCGACGCAAGATCGTACTGAATCCGATAAGGACAAGCAACGTAAATAACACATTGAAGAGTAGTGCCAAACTGGTCGGTCGGTTGGAGTCCCAGATATAGCTGAGATGTAGAACCCAGTAGCTATTAAATGGAATGAGGAAAATACCAATCAGCGTAGCGCGTAGCGTGATAGGGCTTTTTGAAGGGTGTTTCATGTTTTTTGGCAGTAGATAGGTATACCTATGACGCGAGGTATGGCACAGTTAGAGAAAGTTGGGAGGAGATGATAAGAGATGGTATTGGTAGTGGTATTTGGTATCGTTGTTGTAATTATGATATGTGGTGGGATGTTGCTTGCGCGTCTGGCAACGGTTGCCAAATCCAAAGGTTCGTGGATGTGGGGATGCTTCATACTCATCGTGCTTATCTGCGTTCCGCTTTTTCTGTTAGGTCTCTGCGTGTGGTTTATCTTCTTTAGTGGTATATCATCGGAACAATTTAGCCCGTTTTAATAGGCATGCCCATATCACTGGTGATGCTGTCAGAGGTCTTCCTCCGTAGATTCTGGAGTGGCATCCCCTGTCTTACCAGATAGGTAGAGAAACCATAAAGTGAGGGCAATTGCGATAAGAATCCACAACCCTCCCCAAATTTCAGTCGGAATACCTGTTACTTCTGAGAGCATCCGTGCGTCTGATCGAAGATTGGATCTGTCTAAGACATCGCTTTTGATATCAAGGATTGCATAGAGGCAGCTTGTCACACCAATAATACGTAGTATCCAATCATTGATAACCTCTGACAGATAAAACCCAATGGCAATCAACGCCACACCGAAGCCGATACCGAACAGATAGGTAAATGTGCTCTCGCCATAGGCGATAGAGATTGCTACCATGCCAAGACCAATAAGGATACTAATCCCTTTATCGAAGTGTGTTCTCGCTGCCAGAAGCAGAATGAGACCTCCCCACACCAAACTGCCAAGATAGCCCGCTGTCAGCGTCCAAAACCGAGATCCGCCTTGTGTAAGCGCATGTCCGCCTTGCTGTGGGTTAATCTGAATTTCAACGATACGACCGCCGGTTGCGATTGCCGCAAGACCGTGACTAACCTCATGCATGAACACGACGAAGATTTTGATAGGATAAATGAAGAGTGTGTTCCATAGGAGCCCAATACCTATAAAAATCAGGAGCAGGGCAATATAGCGTTTGAAAAGTGCTGACATGGTGCCTCTTAAATTGCTTGTATTTTACTGCGAAATCTGCTATAGTATATCACGAGACGCTAAAATATACAATTCTAAATCTAAAAACAGAGGTGCGTGCTATAAAGCGCGCTTATGGAATTAAATGAATACATTCGGTCACCTTTTTCGGATTACTACTTGGGGCGAATCGCACGGCGGTGCTGTTGGCGTTGTAGTTGATGGATGTCCACCACAGATTGACTTGGATATATCCGCAATACAGTTTGAACTCAATCGCCGGAAGCCGGGTCAGAGTCACCTCACGACCCCGCGTCAGGAGGGTGATGCCGTTGAGATACTTTCCGGGGTCTTTGAAGGCAAGACGCTCGGGTCGCCTATCTCCATGTTAATATGGAATAAGAACGCCCGTCCGTCAGATTACGAGCACCTGAAAGACCTATACCGACCTTCACACGCCGATTTCACATATCAGGAGAAGTACGGTATCAGGAATTGGCAGGGTGGTGGTAGAGCGAGCGCACGTGAAACTATTGGACGTGTCGCAGCGGGAGCAATTGCAAAACAGATTTTGCGTGAGAGAACAGGAACTGAGACGCTCGCTTATGTCAAACAGATCCATACATTGGAAGCTGAAGTAGATACGAACACGGTAACGCTTGAGGAAATAGAAGCCAGTCCAGTACGCTGTCCAGATCCTATTGTGGGTCCGAAGATGGCGGAACGCATTGATCAGGCGCGGCGCGACCGGGACTCGCTTGGCGGTATAATTGAGTCGGTTGCGCGCAACGTTCCCGTCGGACTTGGCGAACCGGTTTTCGACAAACTCAAAGCGGATCTGGCGAAGGCGATGATGTCCCTTCCAGCAACGATGGGTTTCCAAATCGGCTCTGGCTTTGGTGGCATCACAATGACGGGTTCTGAACACAATGATCCGTATTATCTGGAAAAGGCGGACGAGATGGAGCGAGTTCGGACCCGCACAAACAATTCCGGCGGTACACAGGGTGGCATTTCAAACGGCGAGAATATCGTGTTCCAAGTCGCATTCAAACCGACGGCAACGATTGGTAAGCCGCAACAGACGGTTGATGTCGAAGGTAACGAAGTGACATTGGAGGCAAGTGGTCGGCATGACCCGTGTGTGTTAGTGCGTGCGCCTGCGATTGTAGAGGCGATGGCAGCGCTTGTCCTTACAGATCATCTACTCCGTCAGCGCGCGAAGTCCTAACGGTAATGTTAACGCAGAGGGTGTTGCAACAAGGCAATGGCTACAGAACCCGAGATCAAAGGAATTTTGCTTGACGAAACGTTGGAAATCTGTGCGCGGCGGATTATTGTGGACTATTTTCGCAAGATGATGTCTTATAAAGAGGGTGCCAAAGAGGGGACCGATATTGAATTCGTCCACGAAATGCGCGTCACCTCGCGTCGTCTACGTGCTGCGATGGACAATTTTGCTGACTGTTTTCCAGAGAAGTCGTTCAAGAAACACTACAAAAAGGTAAGAGCGATAACCCGAAAAATGGGAGCCGTGCGGGATCTGGATGTTCTTATCGTCCGTTTCCAAAGAGAGTTAGCCGCCTTGCCCGAAGTAGAAGGGACGGACATTCGAGGACTCATTGATCATCTACAACGTGAGCGGGAAGAAGCCCGAAAGCCCATGCTGATGCTCTTCGCAAAACTTGAAGAGACCTACTTTGAGACGAAATTTTTGAAATTTTTTAGCGAGTGAAGCGTCTCACTTCATAGGAGAGCAGAGATGGCGAAAGTGCCTAAGATCACTGGCGTTAAACCGTTGTGCAGCTACCGCGAAAATGCACGGATTATTCTTCCACAAAAGGTTGAAGAAGTCTACGCGTGGGAGCCGTTCATTTGGGATCCGGCAAGACGTGAAGAACTCCATAACATGCGAATTTCGATTAAACGCCTGCGGTATACGATGGAACAGTTTCGCGCCGCTTATCTATCGCCGAAAGCGCGTTCTTCTCAAGGAACAACAGGACCTGGCAATGAACGTTTTGCTGAGTTCCTTGAAGTTATTATTGATCTCCAAGAGATACTCGGCGATATTCATGACGGCGATGTCGTTTTGGAAGTTTTAACCGATTATGCGTCTCAATCGGAAAATCAAGGCGGACGAATTGCTGGGCTTCCGGGTGTTGATAGGCTTATCGCTCAGACGAAAAAACAACGCGAAGCTGATTATGAAACGTTTCTGAAGAAGTGGGAACAGCTATCAGCAACGGGTTTCAAGGAGAAATTGCTGTCATTTTTAGTAGCATAATCAGTTGTAAAACTTGCACGTGCAAAGCGTGCATATAGGAGAGTATTGTATGAGCAGTAATGTTATCGGTGTGGATATGGGTGGTACCAAGATTTTGTCTGCTGTCATTGATGCAGAAGGTAATATTTTAGGAACTGCCAAAGTCCCAACGAAGGCGGGCAGAGGCGCGGTTGAAGTGATTGATCGGATCGCATCCTGTATCCAAAAAGCCGTTGACAAATCAGGCGTTGCCGCCGATTCGATTCAGGCGGTTGGTATTGGTGCGCCTGGACCGCTTGATCCTGCGACAGGGGTTGTCATTTTCGCACCGAATCTCGGATGGAGAGACGTTCCACTGAAGGCTGAGCTTGAGGCACGCGTCGGTTTTCCGACGTTCGTTGACAACGATGTAAACGTCGGGACGCTTGGCGAACACGTGTTCGGTGCGGGGAGAGGCGTCCAGAATGTTGTTGGAATTTTTGTGGGCACAGGCATTGGTGGTGGCATTATACTACAGGGTGAATTGTTCCACGGTGCAAGTAAAACGGCTGGCGAAGTTGGACATATTATTGTCAAAGCAGATGGGCCTCGATGTGGGTGCGGCACGCGTGGATGCTTGGAAGCAATTGCGAGCCGGACGGCAATGACCAAACAGTTTCAGAAAGCTATTCTGAAGCGGGGGAAGAAGAGTGTGATTTCCGAACTCACCGGTGGCGACCTTGGAGCGATTCGGAGTGGCGTCTTGGCAAAAGCGATCCGTTCAAACGATGCGTTGACATTGAAAATTTTCAAAAAAGTAACGAAATACCTTGGTATTGGTGTCGGTTCGATAGTGAATTTCTTGAATCCAGAGATGATTGTGCTGGGTGGTGGTGTCGTTGAAGCGTTAGACGACTCATTCTTGGACGATATTCGCGCTGCTGCGGAGAAATACTCACTGCCCAATACGTTGGATGGCGTACAGATTGTGCGGGCGGAATTGGGTGATAATTCCGCTATTCTTGGCGCAGCGGCACTGGCACGACAGCGATCCGGCGCGCTATAGGGTAACCAAGACGCGACGGTATCGTATTAAAAAGTCGGGAGGGAACATCCATGTTAGTAGATGATAACAGAGAAGAACATAGGATGATAATTTTCGGCAACGATAGCCGTCTTGTCCAGGAACGGTTGATTACGGAAGGTTACACAAATCGGGACGGGATTCTGGCACAGAAGGTCCACGAGGACTCTTATACCGTCACGTTGTATGTGTTGTTGAAGGATTATGGTCTCACGCCTGTCTTTCGCATCAAGCCGCGTATCCGATTCCATCGTTCTAACTACGATAACCTCTCTTCAAGTGCACCGCTACGGTATAACTTGGACGATATTATTCATTTCGCTGAGTTAAAACGTGGTGTTGACTTGACGGAAAAGGTTGACGATGTCAAACTTGCCGAGATTCTCGGTGATGCACCTGCACTCAAGGATGTAGCAGATGATGCAGCGTTACAATTAGTCTCTCAACGTGATGTCTCACTACGGAATCCACCCTTCAAAACCAAAACCAAAGTTTTTGGACAGAGCGAGGATGAGGGTGTGGAAGAGGGTGGTATCCGTATTGGAACGTTCCTTGATGCGCTTAATCAGCCGCAACGCACTGAACAGATTTTCAAACGATTTGCACGCGGCAGCGAGTTCGCACGCGATTTGCGAGAGGCACTGGCACCCTACGAAGATTTTGAATTTCAATTCGGGCTTTATTCTCGATATGAACGGCGGGATTGCGTCTTAGCGAGTGGTGATGCTGAAGCCAGTGGGAATTACCGTGCAACATTTGATCCGTGGACAGCACTCGGTTATATCCGAACTGCTGGCGATGCGCAGCAGTTTCAGATTTTAGCACATGAACGCGGCACCCGATGGGAACATAAGGTTATGCTGGAGCAACTCGACCCTCCAACGCTTGAACGCCTTGCTACGGAGATCCCAAGGCTTCGCCGCGAATACTTGATTGGACGCGTCTTATCCAAGAGCCAAACTGCCTTGACCCGTTTGGCTGAACTTCGCCAAGCGCAGCTGAATCTGGCAACCGATTTACACACCGGATATACAATCCAACTCGAAATACCTATATCTAAAAAGCGGTTTTCTGTCATAGAGCACCGCCGAAAGTTGCGCGAGACATTTAACGGCAACAGTACTTATCGCCTGCATCCGCTGAATGGTGAATTCGTCGAAAGACATCATAACATGGCAAAGGGCATCAAAGATGGCATTGTCTGGACTTTAGATTCCGTTGATCTCTTTATAGGGCAATCCCCTTTAAAAGAGGAAGATGATGGATTACTTATCATCAAAACGCCGGATCAGAACAAGTTCGTCGTCCGTTCCGCCGAAGAACTTCGTGAGCGCCTCCCTAAAAATGGATTTGAGAAGTGTTGGAATGAAGCGGTTGATATGGGCGGTTATACGATCCTCAGCAAAATGAGCGGTAGGGTCTATATGATAAGTTACGGGCGAAGGAATACCGGTAGTATTCATGAAGGTAGCATCACCAAACCCGCAGTGGCACACTATCTCTCGATTGAATACTTAGGGATAGAGCCTGACCGTGTTGGAAATTCGCCGTTTGAAGTGCCAACCCATATCCGACGCGGTTTTTTTGATAAGCTTTTTGATAGACAACCTATGCCACCTTTCTTTACTCAACTGATGCGGACTGAGGCGCAGGTGCTCGCGGAAATGAAGATACTCGCGCGGCATTGTAAAGAGAAATTAGCAATCCCGTAATCATTGATTTTCTAATAGACCCTGAAGTAATCCCAAAAGGAGCCACCCGAAAATGTCAAACCGCAGAAAAGTCCTTATCACCGGAGGCTCTGGCTATATTGCTGGACGAATGCTCCCCGAATTTCGCGAACGCTATGAACTCGTGCTGTTGGATGTGAAGACCACGAATCGACAGGGAGAAGAAGTCGAGGGCGTTCAAATTGCCGAACTTACCGATCCTAACCGAGACGCATACAGACACCATTTTGAAGGTGTTGACGCAGTTGTTCATTGTGCATTCAAAGGTGGCAGTTTTGAGAACGAACTCGCCAACGTTCAGATGGCATACAACCTCTACCAAACTTGCCTTGAAACGGACGTCCGACGCGTGGTCGTTTGTAGTTCCAACCACGCTGCCGACTATTATGAGCGGCTTATCTGGGCAGATAAGTGGGATGTGGTAACCCCGGAGATGCGTCCGTTGTCCGACAACTTCTACGGATGGGCAAAAGAGGCATACGAGCATCTCGGATTTGTTTTCGCAACGGGACACGTTGACGGTAAGAAACTGCAGAACGTCCAACTGCGTATCGGAGGACCGAGAGAGACGGATATGGCGAACTCTTCAGCAGACGATTTGAAAGCCATGCACCGCGGACTCGGCGCGTATTTGAGCATCCGGGATCAGGTTCAACTCTTCGTCAAAAGCATTGAGACAGAGAATATAGAGGACGAAAACGGAATCCCATTCCAAATCTTCTACGGCATCAGTGACAATTCGCATAAGTTCTGGAGTATCGCCAATGCTCGGAAAGTAATAGGCTATGCGCCGGAGGACGACAGCCAACTCCGTTTTGCTGATCGGTTAGCAGAATTGTTGAAACAGGCGAACGAGACATAGTCTCTTTCCTTAAGGATCCTTCCAGTGCCGAACTTTACAGCAGAAGAACTCACCGAAATTTGCCTCAAGGTCTTTCAAAAATTAAATATTCCAGCAGCCGAGGCGGAAGTGGTAACCCGATCTATGGTAGATGCCAATCGTGTCGGACACGATTCACACGGCGTTATCCACCTCACTAAATATGTCCGTGAATTAGAAGCAGAACTAATCCAGCCCGGTGCTCCAACAGAAACACTACATGAATCCGCATCTATCGCCGTGTTAGATGGCGATTGGGGCTTCGGTCCCGTTATCGCAACGCGCGCCGTTGAATTAGCGATTCAGAAGGCAAGACAGACCGACATAAGTTCTGTCGCTGTTTCACGGTGCAATGAGTCGGGTAGATTAGGTCAGTATGCGTGTCTCGCAGCCGAGGCAGAGATGATTGGATTGCTCATGGCAAACGACCATGGCGGTGGCACGTGTGTCGCACCGCATGGCGGCATTGAAGGACGACTCTCTACCAATCCGATCGCGTGTGCAGTGCCGATCGAAGGACAAGATCCAATTGTACTGGATATGTCTACAAGTGTTGTTGCATCGGGAAAGATTCGGACCAAGCAGCATCAGAACGAGGCACTTCCACACGGATGGCTCATTGACGCAGAAGGAGAATCGACGACGAATCCGGATGATTTCTATGAAGATCCCTCCGCTGCCTTATTGCCATTCGGTGGATTGGTTTCTGCCCACAAGGGCTTCGGGCTGAGCGTCATTGTTGACATCCTATCGGGCGCGCTTACAGGGGCAGGTTGTAGCCAGAGTGAAGATGCCCGCGTCGGCAACGGATTGTTTGTTCTCGCAATTAATATTGCCAGTTTTAGAGGATTTCCAGGGTTTAGTGCCGAAATACAACGGTTTATCGGGTATCTCAAATCGGCAAAGCGTGCCGCTGGGTTTGACGCAATCCGTGTGCCGGGCGAACGTGGTTGGGAGGAACAACGCAAACGGGAACGCGAAGGTATACCAATAGACGTAGAGACATGGGCACAAATTCAGGCATTGTTGTAAGATACTATGTTGCTGTCAGCGACTCGCCGGTCTCTGGGTGGAAAAGGTGTGCTTTGTCCATGTTGAAGTTGACTATCAGGTGCGCGTTGTGTTGCGGCATATCGGCGAGATCCGATTGTGCGACGAAACTGTTATTCTCTGTCCGTAGATACAGAAGCGCGTGATTTCCGAGCGGTTCAACCAGTTCCACCTGTGTGCCGACGCTGTTGTTCCCATTTTCGCCAACGTGAATATCCTCTGGACGGATGCCGAGTGTTACTGCGTCTCCCGAAAGTTTGTTGAGGGCTGCCTGAAGGTGACCATTCGGTTCGACTTTGAAATTTTCAAATCGGAGTGCTGGCGTCCCACCATTATTCACAATCTGTGTCTCAATAAAGTTCATCGGTGGCGTGCCGATGAAACCACCGACGAATTGATTTGCCGGTTTATGATAGAGCGTTCCTGGATCGGCGATCTGTTGGATTTTCCCCTCATTAAGTACGACGATCTGGTCCCCCATTGTCATTGCTTCAACTTGGTCGTGTGTGACATAGACAATGGTGGCATCAAGTCGATCATGTAGACGGCTAATTTCCATGCGCATCTGCACACGGAGTTTAGCGTCGAGATTGCTCAACGGTTCATCGAACAAGAATACTTTCGGGTGTCGAACGATTGCCCTGCCCACTGCAACCCGTTGGCGTTCACCACCGGAGAGATGCTTCGGTTTACGGTTCAAGAGGTGCGAAATGCTCAGAATTTCCGCTGCTTCTTTCACACGCTGGTCAATCTCCGCTTTTGGGTATTTTCGGAGTTTCAGTCCGAACGCCATGTTTTTGTACACTGTCATGTGTGGGTAGAGGGCATAGTTTTGGAAGACCATGGCAATATCCCTATCTTTAGGCGGGATGTCGTTGATGCGTTCATCATCAATGTATATATCGCCTCCAGTTATCTCTTCTAACCCAGCAATCATCCGCAAGATTGTTGATTTGCCACATCCTGATGGACCGACAAGTACAGTAAACGACTCATCTGGAATCTCAAAATTTGCTTCTTCAACTGCGAGGACATCACCGTCATAAATTTTGGTGACATCCTTCAAAGTGACATATGCCATTGTCTCTCCTTAAACCGATATTTCTCTTATTGGGAGCTTGTGTCTTCTTCTTTGACTGCTGGTTTCGCGAGGTTTTCCTTCACCAATTTCGCAACGGCTCTTCTAAAAGCAGCACCGTGAAGATTAGTTTTGCGAATCACACCTTTACCGTCAATCAGAAAGGTAGACGGAATCCCTCGTACCTGATATGTATTACTGACTATGCTGCTTTTATCCCAGTAGTGTAGCCATCCAAGATTCTCTTTTTCAATATAAGCCTTGAGAGGTTCTATTGACCTGTCGAGACTAATGCCAATCACCTGAAACTTCTGGTCTTTGTACTTTTCGTAAGTCTTCCTAATGTTCGGTATCGCGTTGATACAAGGAGGACACCACGTTGCCCAAAAATCGAGGAGAACGACCTGTCCACGATACTGCTTCAGTGAGAATTCTTCACCCTTTAAATCCGTCGCTTGGAAATCGAGGGCCGGATGTCCGATCCAGTCGCGAGGGCTCATTCTTGCCCCAGGCGGTTTCGGTAGTTCGCCATTTCGGGCGGTTTTGTCCTGTTCGAGCAGCTGCTTCGCGAACTTCGCTTGAGATCGCGAACCATATTTCGGATGATTCACTAATTTTTCATAAGCCGCATCTGCTAATTCGTGTTTGCTGAGTTGGTCGTAAGCCAATCCCAATGCCAGCAGACAACGTTCGACATAGCGAGCAGATGGATAACCCTCAATAAGATCTTCAAAAACTTTGATGCCTTCTTCAACACGCTCGAGTTGAACTAAGGCGTTACCGAGAAGGTAATAAACCTCATCTACCCGTCTATATTTCGGGTGTGCTACAATAAACGCTTTTGACTTTTCAACCAGCTTCTCTAAGTTTTCAGGCTTGCTCTGTTGTTTGAGTTTCTTAGCGATTGTTTTAATTTCTTGATATTTATAAGCGGGTTTTGTTGAAGCAGCATCAACGAAGTTCACGCAGAAAACTATGAGTACAACGCCTGTGAGTATGCTAATAAAGTAAACACCAAAATCTCTGTTTCCCTTTTGCTGCGAATCTGTTTTATTTCGGAGGAACATCATTTACCTCCCCAGGTCCGGTAGGTGCGGTCACGCGCATTCAGCGTTGATTCATGCGATGTGCATTCCCAACTGCACCGGACTTCGTCAACGAAGTCAAGGTGCCTAATTTGCTCTATTTTCCCGCACGAGTTCAGCGACTGCGTCTTCAAGCGCGGGACCCCGGAGATTCACCCTGCGAACAATCCCCGCGCCATCAATCAAAAACGTAGACGGAATTGCCTGAACGTTGTACAGTGCAGTAATTTGACCGCCCCTGTCCCAATAATGCCGCCACGTGATTCCTTCACCTTTGACGTATGCATCAAGCGGTTCCATTGCGGTATCTAAGCTAATGCCAATGATCTGAAAATTTCGGTTTTTGTATTTTGCATAGGTTTGTTTAACATTCGGCATCTCTGCAATACTGGGTTGAGCCCATGTCGCCCAGAAATCGAGGAGCACGACCTGACCGCGATACTGATCCAATGAAAGTTCTTCACCCCTTATATCCATTACGTAGAAATCTGGTGCAGGTTTACCAATAAACTGGCTTGAAGGTGGTTTTGAATCTGCTTTGGGTGAACCGGAGATTTCACCTTTTCGCATGATTCTGTCCTGTTCAAGGAGCTGTCGCGCCGTTTCGGCATACCTACCGATCCGATACCTTGAGTCATTTACCAGTTTTTCGTAAAGGGCATTTGCTTTGTCATGCTCGCTGATTTTATCGTAGGCTAACCCTAATGTTAGCAGGCTCGGTTCAACATAATTGGCAGAAGGGTAATCGTTAATAAGCTCCTCAAGCACCTCAATGCCTTCCTCAGTACGCTGCAGCTGAACTAAAATAGCACCCAGATAATAGTAGATCTCATCTACCTGTCTGTATTTTGGATTTGCTTTGATGAAAGCCCTTGATTTCTCAATCAACGCCTCATAATCAGCCGGGTCGCCACCCTCTGAAAGTTTTTCAATATTGGTTTTAATTTCGTTGTAGCCGTGGGCGGCTGTAGCGGGTGTAGAACGTGGCTTGTTAAGCCTTGAACTCGCACAGGAACCCAGCAATACCAATCCAATAAGTACAATAACAAGGTGATACCAACGATTAACTCTCATGCCCGGGAACATCGTCCGCCTCCTTCAGACAAATTGGTATGGGTTAAACGGCGTTCCGATAGGAATATGCCAGTAGCAACTTAATCTCTTCCACTTGTACCTGTTGTAGGAAACGGGTTACGTCTGAATCCGAGCCACCTTCAGCAGCTTCGCACCAATCGATAAGCTGATACGCATCCCAATTCTCTTGTGAGGCAATAGTCTGTCCGATGTTTGCAAGAGCATCCGATGGCTTGGATATTTCCTTGAAAAGTTCAAGGACGCGTTCACGAAGTGCTGGGAAAATCGGATGTGTACCGACCCGACCGAACCAGTACTTGGAATTTGGATAATCTGGCTCACGGCGGTGCATGATGCCGTGCCAGTAACTGCCTGTTTGGTCCATGAGTCCCTGTGAGATCGTGTGGGATTCATCCAAGGCGTCGTTCCACAGAAGTAAACCGCTTTTGATGGCTTCACCAAATGTGCTGTTTTTCAGTGATTCGCCCTCAAAAAGTTCGTCAAGGGATGCCGATTCCAGTGCATCTGTGAGTTCGGCACTCCACGCTCTCTGTGGAACAAGTGTGGGAAGCGGGTTGCCCGATTCTAATTTTTCAACAACTTCGGCGATTGCCGGTGTGTATATTATAGCCATAATAAGACTCCTTAGTGTTTGAATCAGTCCAAATTTGGAATTAATTTAACATCTTTAGGTAAATAAATCAAGCGTTTTTAGATTTTTGGTAGGGTCATTTAGTTTTAAGAGATAAGTTTACCCATGTGAAGGTTAACTGTGAATGGACGCCCGAATTTATTCGGGGTAGCATACTTTTCCCGAACAAGTTCGGGCGTCCGGATGTAAATTATTGGAAAACTAAATGCCCCTGGATTTTTGGCTATCGGCTGTCAGCGGGCAGTAATCAGAATTTGGAGATCTGTCCTACAAATAGTTATCAGTGAGAGGTATTAACAATGTTCACACCTATCGCAGGATCTGAAACCATGGTTGATAACTGTTGAGGAATATGTTATACTTCAGATTAACAAGGAGGGCTCGCATGGTTAGTCGAAAAGACATTCAAGCTACCTGTGATGACATCGTTCGCGAATTCGCACCGCTGCAAGTGATCCTCTTCGGTTCTTATGCTTACGGTACGCCCACGGAAGACTCGGATGTAGACCTTCTTGTCGTAATGCCCGTTCCTAAATCGGAGTTTATCCGCACAGCTATAGAGATTCGGCAACGTATTCCCCGTCGCTTCAGTATGGATCTGTTGGTGCGTTCTCCTGAGGAGATTGCCTATCGTGTTTTGCATAACGATTGGTTTCTTCGAGAAATCACTGAAAAGGGAGAAATTCTTCATGGATCTAATGTACATTGCAGTATAGGCAACCAGCAAGTTTTACGGCGCGGAGCCATCTCCGTTAACACAAAGAAAGGCGATATGAATCCATTGACTCTGGAGTGGATACAGAAGGCTGAAGAAGATTATAATTCAGCAAAATGGCTTCAGCAATCACCAAGTCCTGTCCATAACTCTATCTGTTTCCACGTGCAACAGTGTATTGAAAAATACCTGAAGGCGTGGTTACAAGAGGCAAACGTTCCTGCCCCAAGGACACATAACCTTGAAGAATTGTTGGAGTTGATTGTGCCGACACTCCCGACTTGGCGCGTTTGGCAGCCTGACTTTAAGATAATAACGGCGTATGCGGTAGAATCTCGCTATCCCGGTGATTCCGCAACAGCCGACAATACAGAGCATGCAATGCATATTTGCGATGAGGTGCGTCAAGTCGTTCGCACACAACTGGAACTCCCAAACGATGTGGCCCCCTAAATGTATTGCGACGTGCACCCTAACCTCGCCGATTACAATGTCAAGGTCATTCTAAAATCCACCATAGTAATAATACATTTATCAAGATGTGCACCATAGGTTAGATTAAACATGGGAACTGCCTTTAAAAAAGCGTTAATTGTTTTCATCGGTTTTATTCTCGTTCTGGGAGGCGTTTTAATTGCTGTGATTCAAAACTATTCCCAGTATGAATCGCTCTTGGAAACGATACAAATGGTAGACTTTTCGGGGATGCTCGTATCGGTGTTAGGTGCGTGTGTTCTGAGTTTAGTGAGCGTCGTTTTAACTTTCTGGTTAGCGCGAGCATGGGTAAACGAGCGACCAGAACTTGGTGAACAAATCGTCCGTCTTGCACTTATAGTCAGCGTTAGTTTGATTGTTGTTTTCGGTGGTCTGGCAGGTGGCTTGGTCGTTTTACGGTTTTTATGGACGATCGGTTTCTTTTAATTAACTTGCATTTATGTTACCAATATGGTATAATTAGTTAATTCATGCGGATGTCCAATTTCTAAGCTTTCTAAGCACACATTTGGCGTGCCTTGCGACGTCCGATACAAAACGTTTTGTGGATGGAATTGATCTTGTATACTGTAGAGCGATGAATAAGTTCCTCGCTCTTGCAAGCAGCGCGTTGCAGCGCCTTTACTTGGGGGTGTGAAAAATACACTATAGAGGCAGACGTACTCAGAGGACGACGGAAAGACAGAGTCGTTCAAACCATCAGATTCGAGCCAAAGAGATTTTACTCATAGACCAAGACAACAAGCAGGTCGGGGTCATGTCGCCACGTGACGCAATGAAACTTGCGGAAGAGGTTGGATTGGATTTGGTAGAGGTTTCGGCGAACGCTACACCTCCCGTTTGTAAGATTATAGACTACGGGAAGTTTCAGTATGAGAAAAACAAGCGGGCGCGCGAGGCTCGGAAAAAACAGTCGAAGGTTGTTTTGAAAGGAATGCAGTTCCGTCCAGATACGGCGGAACATGACTACCAGTTCAAAAAACGACATGTTGAAGACTTCCTGAAAAATGGGTGGAAAGTCCGGGCAACCGTACGATTCCGGGGACGCGAGATGCTCCATACCGACCTTGGCAAAAATTTACTTTCTCGGCTCAGAGATGACCTTGAAGAAATTGCCGAGGTGGAACAGCCACCGCGGATGGAAACCCGCATTATGTCGATGACCCTCGCACCGAAATCTTCGTAATGTTTTGGTCGTTGCACTCGTGTGTAAAAGACAACTGTAGAAGCGACCTGTGAGTCGTAATACTTTTCAAGGATATTTTGATGCCAAAAATTAAAACGCATAAAGGCGCAGCGAAACGTTTCAAATTCACGGGGAAAGGCAAAATTCGCCGGAATCGTGCTTATGCTGGACACTTGTTCCTCTCGAAGTCAGCAAAACAGAAGCGTCGATTGCGACAGGCTACTCTTGTCGATCCAAGTAATGAGAAACGTTTGAAACGTCTGATTCATCAATAACGGTTAGCAGATAGCAAGAGGATCTTGTGAAGAACCGTAAATGATTACGCAACCGCCACAGCGATTAACGAACCGAGCACCACAATTGCGAACAAATGCACGCAGTGAGTGGGCTAATTGCGAATTGCTAACAATGAACCGCGATAGGAGTTATGTTTAATGGCACGAGTGAAAACAGGGAGTGTTCGACGCAAACGGCGTAACCGGATGCTTAAGCATTCCAAGGGATACCGCGGTGGCAGGAATAACCTTAAGCGCACCGCTATGGAGGCGGTCGAGAAGGGGTGGAACCACGCCTACGCACATCGTCGCGCACGTAAGCGCGATTTTAGACGGCTTTGGATTACGAGAATCAACGCCGCAGCGAGATTACATGGACTCTCTTACAGCCGTTTTATGCACGGTCTCAAAACCGCTGGAATTGAACTGGATCGGAAGGTTCTTGCCGACATCGCTGTGAATGACGAAGCCGGTTTTGGCCAACTTGCCGCTCTCGCAAAGGGATAAATGAGTGCACTGTTGGTGCATTTTACATTAAAGAACTGATTCATCAAAAGGCTATGAAAGGACATATGTAAGCTGTTGAGACCTCTCAATTAGAGAGACCGCGTCATCGGCTGGAAGCGTGGTTTTGAGAGCAACTGCCGAATTTCATCCTGGAGCCGTAAAAAAAATAATAGAGCGGGCAGATTTTATCAATTTGCCAAGCGGGGTGGTACCGCGGAAGTAGATGCCTATCGCTTTCGTCCCCAGAAGGAAATTAACCTTTATGGAGCGAAGTGATAGGCGTATTTTTTTTATAATTGTTAGTTATCAGTTGTCAGTAGGTGGGGTGAATATGAAGGCAGAATTAGAAGCAATAAAAGCAGAAGCCCTTCAGGCTTTAAAAGAAATTGAAACACTTGACGCCCTTGAATCGCTCAGGATTACCTATTTTGGACGTAGAGGGAAATTGACGGATGTCATGAAAGGCATGGGTAAACTCTCTAAGGAAGAACGTCCAGAGATTGGGAAACTCGCCAATGAGGTACGAGCCGCGCTCACGGAAGCGTTTGAGGCAGTAACCGAGCGGCTGCATAGCCAACAGCGGGAACAGCAGCTTAACGCGGAATCTGTTGACATTACGCTTCCCGGACGAAAACCTGCTTACGGGAAAGCACACCCTGTGATGCAAATCTTAGAGCGGATTGAGGCGATCTTTCGACAAATGGGATTTGAAGTGGTGACTGGGCCGGATGTTGAGACAGAGTATTACAACTTTGATGCACTGAATACGCCAGCAGATCATCCCGCTCGCGATTTACATGATACCTTTTACCTCACGGATGGACATCTCTTACGGACCCACACGTCGCCTGTGCAGATCCGTGCAATGGAAAATCAGAAACCGCCAGTTCGCATTATCGTGCCGGGGAAGTGCTATCGTGTGGATTACGATGTCTCACACACACCGATGTTCCATCAGGTAGAGGGACTCCTTGTGGATAAGCACGCCACCTTTAGCGAGCTAAAAGGGATTTTGACCTCCTTTGCTCGGCAGATGTTCGGCGACCAAACGCAGATGCGTTTCCGTCCCCATTTCTTTCCTTTTACGGAACCGAGTGCTGAGGTGGATATCTCCTGCACCGTTTGTCGGGGAAAGGGATGTCGAAGTTGCGGTGGCACGGGATGGACCGAAATCCTTGGTGCGGGTGCTGTGGATCCGGAGGTGTTTGAAGCGGTGAATTACGACCCAGATGAGGTCACAGGGTTTGCTTTCGGCATGGGTGTAGAGCGGATTGCGAACCTTCAGTTCCGCATCCCGGATATCCGTACCTTTTATGAGAACGATCTCCGTTTCTTGCGTCAGTTTTAAAATATTTATCGGTTGTCAGACAGAATTCACTTGTGGCAGGTGAGTACATTTGCAACCGTCACAAACTTCTCTTTAACTGATAACTGACAACTAACAACTATCAGGGACTTAATACATGAACGTAACTTTAAATTGGCTCAAAACATACATCGATTTTGAATTTTCTCCGAATGAACTCGCCGATCGACTAACGATGTTAGGCATTGAAGTTGAAGCCATTAAACAACTCGGCACCGGGTTAGAGGGTGTCGTCGTCGGTAGAGTAAACGCTGTGGGACCACATCCGAATGCTGATAAACTCGTTCTCTGTCAGGTGGATGTCGGCGAAGGAGAACCACTTCAGATTGTCTGTGGTGCGCCGAATGTCCAAGAGGGTATGTTCGCGCCTGTAGCAACAATCGGTGCGACTTTGCCTATCGGTTTGACAATCAAACGTGCCAAGCTCCGAGGCGAAGTTTCACACGGAATGCTCTGTTCTGAAAAAGAGTTGGGAATCTCTGAGGATGCCGCAGGTCTGATGGAATTATCCACCGATATACCCGTTGGCACATCTCTGGTAGCGGCTTTGGGGTTAGACGACGTTATGTTTGAACTTGAGATTACACCAAACCGTCCGGATTGTTTGAGTCTTATTGGTGTCGCCCGCGAAGTCCGTGCGGAAACAGGCAATCCTTTGAAGCTGCCCAGTGTTGACTTGAAGAAGAGCGAAACCAGTATCCGAAATTTGACTTCTGTAACAATTAATGCGCCTGATCTCTGTCCGCGTTATGCCGCTCGTGTTATTCAAGGTGTTAAAGTGGGAGAATCTCCTGCGTGGTTGCAACGCCGTCTTGAATCTGTTGGTATCGGTGTTGTTAACAACATTGTTGATATTACCAACTTCGTCTTGATGGAATATGGGCAACCGCTACATGCCTTCGATTATCACAAGTTGACAGAAAACCGTATTGTTGTTCGTCGTGCTACAGACGGTGAGGCGTTAACGACCCTTGATGAAGTTGAACGCGAACTCACCGCTGACATGCTCGTAATTGCCGATGCCGAAAAACCTGTGGCACTTGCCGGAATTATGGGTGGATACAATTCCGAAATCACAGAAACCACGTGTGATGTGCTACTGGAAAGCGCGTATTTTAATCCGTCGAGTATTCGCGCTACCGCAAAAGCGTTGGGGATGAACACCGAAGCCTCCTATAGATTTGAGCGCGGTGCCGATCCAGGAGCAGTCCTCGCTGCCCTTGATCGTGCGGCACAACTCATCGCTGAATTAGCAGGTGGCACAGTTTGTGAAGGCACTGTTGATGTTTATCCGGGTCAGCAGCCTTTAACCCAAATTCAACTCCGTCCTGAACGTGTTAATTTCATATTGGGTACTGAAATCAAGACGGCGGAGATGGAAGAGATTTTGCGTAGGCTTGATTTCGATGTGGGAACGTCTGGGAGCGTTTATCGGGTCACTGTGCCGACATTCAGGTCTGACATTACCCGTGAGATTGATCTCATCGAGGAGATTGCGCGCGTCTACGGCTACGATAATATTCCGACGACGTTGCCCAAGGGCGATATTCCTGTGCCAGTGCCTCATCCCAAGGTCGAGGTTCGCAGACGTATAAAGCATTTCCTCTTCGCTGCGGGTATGATGGAAGCCGTGAACTATAGTTTTTGTGATCCCAACTGCTTTGATAAAATCCGTTTGGCGTCGGACAATCCGCTGAGGAATGCTTTGCCGTTGCGAAATCCGTTGAGTCCGGAGATGTCTTTACTTCGTACAACACTGATACCCGGGTTGCTTGAGAACGCACAGCATAATCGGAATCATCAGATTAATACTATTGCCCTCTTTGAAATAGGAAACGTTTTCGTCCAAGACGGCAGCCAGAAAGAACCTGAACGGATTGGGGGTATTCTTGCCGGGCAGATGGGCGATGGAATCTATGGGAACCCCTATCGAAACCCCGATTTCTTTGACATCAAAGGACTTGTGGAGGGGATGCTTGAAGTGTGCGGTATCGCCGAATATACTCTACAGAAGACTGATGTGCCAACCTTTCACCCGGGCCGCAACGCAGCGGTGTTATTAGGAGATACGCGGGTCGGTACTTTCGGAGAGGGACATCCAGAGGTTCTTGAGAATTACGATCTGCCATATAAGGCGTATCTCTTTGAGTTTGACCTTGAAGCGTTGGTGGATGCTGCTGTGTTTGCTAAGCGTTTTGAGCCGATTTCTATCTACCCAAGGGTTGAGCGTGACCTTGCCATTGTTGTAGATAAAGACGTATTATCAGATATGCCGACAGAGCTTATCTATAGAACAGGAGGGGAATGGGTGCAATCAGTTCGCCTGTTTGATGTTTATGAAGGTGAACAGGTTCCTGAAGGCAAAAAGAGTCTTGCCTACACCATTGTTTATCACTCTGCAACCGAGACCTTGACAGACAAGGCTGTGAACGCTCTTCATGAGCAGGTTGTTGAACATCTCCATCAGGAACTTGGAGCGGAATTGCGGATGTAGATAGGCGGTTGAGGTTATGCAGGCAGATCGAATAAAAAACCTATTTTCAGCTGTCGCGCGCCACTATGATTTTCTCAATTCACTGTTGAGTCTCAGACGTGACAGGAGTTGGCGTCGCGAGACAGTCAAAGCGAGCAATATTGAGCCGACAAGCAAAGTATTAGATGTCTGCACGGGCACGGGCGAACTTGCCCTCGCTTATGCGGATAAAATTGCGACCGAAGGTTTTGTAATTGCCTCGGACTTCTGCTTTGAGATGCTTGTAATTGGTGATCAGAAGGTAGAGCAGAAGTGTCAGTCTGTGGACACAAGTTTCTTGGCAGCGGATACACTCATTCTTCCTTTTTTGGACAATACTTTTGACGTTGTCTCTGTCGGTTTCGGGATTCGGAATGTTTCAGATTTAGAGATGGGGATATGCGAGATGGTGCGCGTTGCTGCACCGGGTGGTAGGGTCGTTATATTGGAGTTCACACAGCCCGTAAATCCGTTGTTTCGGGGGCTATACTATTTCTATTTCACGAAGATCCTACCCTTCATTGGAAATCGTATCTCTGGGAGCGAGGATGACGCTTATGGGTATCTTCCACGTTCTGTTATGAAGTTCCCGGATTGTGATGCCTTGAAGGACGTTATGGAGCAGTGTGGACTGACAGATGTGCGATTTTATCGAAAAACGTTCGGCATTGTGGCGATTCATGTTGGAAAGAAACGAGAAGTTGTCTAAGTTGCCTGTTGGAGTTGGTTATTAGGGATCGTCGATGGTTTCCTGAGAGCTCCATCACTAATCGCTAACTGCTAACCGCCCTCCGCCAATCGTTCCACGTGTGCGACAACTGATTCAGAGACCCCTTCTAAACTATAACCGCCTTCCAACGCAGAGATGACGTGTCCCTCGGTGAACGCAAGGATTAAGTCTGTGAGTGTAGCAAATCCTGCTGCGGTCAGTTCAGTTCCAGCCAGCGGATCGAGGTAGTGTGCGTCGAATCCCGCCGAAATTAGTGTAAATTCCGGTGAGAAGTCTTGCAGTATGGGGATGAGAGCGTCCGTGAAAATCTGGGTGTATTCGCTATCTCCACTTCCGGGAGGCACCGGTACGTTTAGGGTAGTGCCGCGTGCTTTCCCGCTGCCGCGTTCGTAACTTGAACCTGTGCCGGGGTAGAGTGGCGATTGGTGGATGGAAAAGAAAAAGACAGATTCGTCTTGGTAGAAAATGTCTTGTGTGCCGTTGCCGTGGTGAACATCCCAATCGACAATTGCGACCTTCCCAACCCCGTGTTCCCGCTGAAGATAACGGGCAGCAATGGCGATGTTGTTGAATAGGCAAAACCCCATGCTTCGATTTGGTGTGGCATGGTGTCCGGGTGGACGCACCATCGCAAAGGCGTTTTTAACGGTTCCTGTTGCGACGGCATCTGCTGCGCGTAGCACACCGCCTGTCGAAAGCAAGGCGATGTCATACGAAGCCTTCACGACAGAGGTGTCGTAAGTAAGCGGGATCTCTGCGTCGCAATGTTGCTTGACGTGTTCAGGGTAGGTGGAATCATGTGCATAGCGAAGCTGCGCTACACTTGCTGGAGTCGGTTCAATTGGATGCAACTGCTCCCAGACGTTGCTTGCCTGAAGTGCCGCTAAGCTCGCACGCAATCGGTCGGGACGTTCAGGGTGATTTGGACCGGTATCGTGGTTAAGATAGTCTGGATGATAGACGAATCCTGTTTTTTGTGTCATACACCTTTTTGTTTAGTATCAGTTTTGGTGTCTAGTGCTGTGTCACTTTTATCTTGACGTTTAAGTTCAAAGCTGTTATGCTTGTGTGCCACTCTTATCATGATTTTATTTTCTAATGCTTCTACTTGTGAGGTGTGTATGCCAGTAAAATGCCACCATGTTCAACTCAACGGATCTCAACGCGATCACCTCAAGGTATTGATCACTTCAGGCACCTCCCCCGCTCGCAAACTCACGCGTGCGCGGGTGTTGTTGAAAGCAGATACCGGGGAGTTTGGACCCGCTTACACCGATAATCAGATACAAGAAGCGATTGAAGTTTCATTGCCAACGATCCAGAGAACTCGTAAAGCCTTTGCGTTTGAAGGTCGTCAGGCGGCTTTGAACCCCAAAGAGCGAAGGGGTGCTGGGATGCCGAGAAAGTTTGACGGTCAAACAGAGGCACATCTGATCGCTTTAGCGTGTTCAGACCCTCCTGAAGGTTCTGCGAGATGGACGCTGCGTCTCTTAGCAGAGAAGATGATAGAGTTGGAGCACGTCTCGCGTGTTTCTCATGAAACGATCCGACGCGTGCTGAAAAAAACGAACTTAAGCCCTGGTTAGAGAAGCGGTGGTGCTTTCCGCCCGACGCCTCACAGGCGTTCGTCTCTGCGATGGAGCACGTCTTAGACATCTACCAGCGTCCTGAAGCGACTGCGACTCCTGTGATCTGTGTCGATGAAACGAGTAAACAACACCTCAAAGACATTCGGGGTCCCCTGCCGGGCATCATCGGCAGACCCCGTCGCTTTGATCCTGAATACGCGCGCAATGGTGTGAGCAATCTGTTTATGATTTTCGCACCCCTTCAAGGGTTTCGACACGTTGAAGTCACTGACAGACGCAGGAGTCTTGACTTCGCACATATCTGCCGAGATTTAGTCGATGTTCACTTTCGAGAGGCTGAAAAGATCCTATTGGTCTGTGATAATCTCAATACACATAAGCTTGGTTCTTTGTATAAGGCATTTGAAACCCACGAAGCTGATCGGATCGCTGAAAAGTTGGAGTTCCACTACACCCCGAAGCATGGGAGTTGGTTGAACATGGCAGAGATTGAGTTTTCCGTCCTCAGGCGTCAATGTCTTTCAAGGCGTATCCCGGACCAAGAGACTCTCAAGCGCGAGATTCAGGCGTGGCAGGACCGAAGAAATCAGCAATGTGCCACGGTCAATTGGCGGGTTACTACACAAGACGCTCACATCAAACTCAAAAGATTATATCCGTCTGATAATCAGTGACACAGCACTAGGATCCAAGACAGAGAAAAAAATGTACGGATACTACAGCAGATTAATTAGCATTTAGTTTTCAACTAGTTCCACGTTAATAGCTGATAAGCCGTCACCCTTCGTTGTTTGATTTAAATCAAATTTTACCTTTTGACTTGGTTGCAATTCACTAATATTTCTGTCTAGGACTTCACTGATGTGTACATAAATGCCGTCATGTTCACTTGATTTAATGAAGCCAAAACCCCTACTTTCATTAAAGTAGGTTACTATACCTCGGTGCAACTCTTCTATTGCAAATTCATAAATACCATTTCTATATACGATCACCGTGTGTTCTCTAATTTGCATATAGATTGCATCTTCATCAAAGTCTTCTATCGTTCCTGCAAGCACATGCCCACAACGGGTAACAGAAATCGCCTGAACTTGTGCCTGCTGAGCTGATGTGAGAAGTTGATTCTTAACTTCAAGAACTTCAAATTGATTCTGAATCGGTTGTAGTTCTTCTTTTTTTACATAATCTAAGATTTCAATATAAGGTTCCACCTCTGGCCAAGCTTCCGCTGAGCATGCGAAAAGGATATTTGGTTTTGGCAATGTGTCTTTTCTTTTCTCACTTGTTCCTATTACTTTTTCTCTAATTGCTTGAATGTTTGAGAATTCTTCCGATCCAGTGTAAGTGACAAACCTAGTGGGTTGGTATTCATCCAGTTGAATCATTGCAAGCCATCGTGAGGCAATTTCAGGTCTGGCTGGTGTTTGAGTAAAGTATTCTGCCGATGGCCATATTTTATGAAGACAGGTTAATAAATCTTTTTCTCTTTCCTCAAGAATTTGTTTTATATCCCACTCAGGGTACTCGGCTATTTCTTTATTCAGTATAAGCCTCGCATTAGGCTCTCGCAGTAAAATTTCTTTTCTGTCGGAAAACGAAAGGTGTGCTGGTACATGTTCTTCACAGAAGGTTAGATTTCCTAAACTATAAGAAGTCTTCGGATTTAGGGAATTAGACATAGTTTTTACCCGGACGGACCATAGGTACTGGGCGGAGAAGTTTTCAAAACTTAATCTGATGTTTCCTACTTCTGTAGATAAGGTTTCTCGCTTTAGGCATTCGATTCGATAGAAGATATAACGGAGCATGTCCCAAACGGGCCTACGAGCAGAACTGGAACCATTCTCTATTTGATGACCAACTCTGCGCAATCCAGACAAAACTTGATTGTTATTCAGCCAACTTCTGCCAGGCACATTGTGACTGGAAAGTAATTCAGCTAATGCAACACTAAATTTTTTGCCACTAGCTATTTGCTGTCCAACCATACGCAACCCAGTTACAATCATATTCATGTTCATCCATGTTTTGATTGGAATGCTACCACTAGATAATGAATCAACTAAGGCAATTTTAAATTTTTCGAGGTTTAATTTTTCATTACTTTTCTCATTATTTTTAATTAAGCGAGAAAACAGGTCCAAACTGGAAAACAAAGCATTTATTCTTAAAGTTGTAGTCTTATCTGCGTTAACACCATGAGCTAATTGACATCGCAGGATATAAGACTCTAAAATCTCGTAAACTTGATCACGTTCCTTACTGTCCAGTTCCAGCTCATTTTCCACGGCTAGTAAAAATGGCGGTAAACTTGTAAGATCAAGGTTTTCAAAAATGATATTAAGGTCTTTGTAAAACTGTCTACGACGCCCAATATTTGTCGTACGATCTTCCATCTTCTGATAAACTTTTGCATAATTAGCTAATTCTACAAATTCCACGAATTCCATCTTGCCGAGATGCTCTTCTAATTTCTTTTTCCCAAGACGCTCTTCTAGTTTCTTGTGATATTGGATGTAATCTTGTCGTTTTGTTTTTTCCTTGAGATTATTTTTTAATTTTTTGTGGTATTGCCCCTTGTACAAATCGTGAAATAGTCTTTCTTTTCCGAAACCTATCGGTCCCAGTTTTGCCATGAGAAAATCTCGCAAAAATTCGTCTGTTCTCCCAGGTTTTTCTTGCCAGAATGGATTATCATCAAAAACCTTCCAATGTTCCTCATACAAACAATCTTGCGTTGCCGAGTCTTTAACCCTTAAAAACATATCGTTCCTAAGGAGATCAAATTCATCAAGCGCTACACCGGTATCATTGGATGATCCATATGCTTGTTGTGGATCGTCGTCTGGTTCAAGGTTTGCACTAATAACATGAAAGCGGTTTTCTAAAACATCGATCAGACGCACCAATTCGTCAGAGCCTTTTTTATTTAAAAGATTCGTAATCTGCGTTCCAAAATATCCATAAGCTGTGATAATGAGATGTTGATCTGATTGTTCTCCTTTCTCGTTAAATCCCTTACTAAGCAGTGAATCGAAAGCTTCTGGAACAGAAAATTCTGATGTCTCTATTTCCTGCTTCCAGAGTTCGCCTGAAATTACAGATTGAAATGCCATCTTATCATTTTCTTTTGTGATAAGGAGTCTATAGTTGCCATCACTGTTTGGGTCTCCTGTGTACAGTTGTGTGTAGGATTCAACCTTATATATAAGCCTACCCAAATTTTCGCCGCTTACACTAGGAGTATATTTCCCTGATTTCCATAAATCTTGACTGAGACGAAATATGATTTGAAGAGTAATTAAGCGTTGTTGCCCATCAATAACTATCATGTCTTGGTTGTCGCTATCTTCGGATTTTGTTATGATTGTGCCGGTAAAATGTTTTTTACCCTTGAGTTGGATAATATCCCGCCAAAGTGCGTCCCAATTCGCCTTACCCCAAACGTACCGCCGCTGATAAAGAGGGATCCGATATCGTTTCACACCAGTAAATAAATCATATATTTGTTGACTCCTTTGTGCCATTTTTAAATTCTCCCTTTAAATTCTTGCAGTCAATGTATTAAGGTGTTTTTCTTACTTTTTCACCTAAGGTTTGCCGAAATAATCGTAAAAAAATTAAGGTTTCCAGATTTTATCAAAATACCCCAACAAGATTTCAGTTCTCTCAAGAATTTTTTCAACATTCCAATTAGCATCCAGACTATACAAAGTGCTTTTTCTATTACCTATACTTTTTCCCACTTTGCTTATCTGGTCATTCAAATTGTGTACTTCTTGTGTAGATACTGATGATCCGAGTAGTCTTACTTCTATTTTCAGTAAATCTGTTAGAGAAACTATCTGTTCTAAGGCCAACATACTTCCAAAATCCAATGGTGTATTAGTTTGTTCTTTTGACAACGATGAAGATTTTTGCGTCCAAAGTTCAATTCGATATAATATGTAAAGAACAAGATTAGGAGCGACAGAATCAACGCGTTGCTTCAAGACTTCTGTAACTTGATTGGGATCCGGCCATGTTTTTAACAGGTGCTTCACGAACTCACTGACGTTAGGTTTACTGCGAATTTTTTGAGAAAAGAAAGCATTTATTTGTTCATAACTGTCTTCGTAATGACCATCGCAAAGCCATCTTCGCACTATATAAGACTCCAACATATCACACAAGGTGCCTAGTTCTTTATCAGATAGTTCCGACACATCTATCTGACGAAGTTCTGGATAGGACTCTAATATACGGTCTACACCTTTTTCGTCAAGTGGTTCTAGTGTATGTTCTTTAAGAAGTTCTTCGTCAGATAGTTCTGGAGCGTGTTTCATAAATAATAGAAATGGATCCAAGCGAGGAAGTCCAAGATCATCATAAAACTGCATTCGATTACCAAGTTTTCTGACATGTGAATCTGTTTTAATTTCTGAAGTAGGATTGTTCAACGCTTCATAAGAGTCTGCGTAGCGACTTAATTGCAAGAGTGGAATGAACTCTTGATCTGATCCTTCTACTGTCTTTATATGTTTCCTGTAGCAATCAAAAGGCTTTATAATCTTGCCTTCGCCTTTAAAACAGGTGGGACCCAATTTGGCTTCAAGAAATGTCCGGAAAAATAGGTCTAGTTTTTCTGTGTCCCACTCCTCAAATCTATCCCAGTACAAATCATATAATCTGTCGCTAGGTCGTACTTTCAGTCGTTTCCTAGTTCTAAGAAACAGATAATTCCTAAGGTAATCAAAGTCAGTGAGCATTCTACCTGTATCATTGATAGTTTGAAATATCTTTTCAGGATCATGATCTGAATCAAGTTCTACTTGAACAACCCGAAAATTTTGTGATAAACAATTCACTAATCCTATTAACTTTTCGGAGATGTTCTCTTTCAAGAAATTCATAATCTCTATCCCAAAATATCCATAAGCTGTGATAATTGGGTTCTGTTCTGATTGATTAGTTAATAATGCGTTGAATGCCGTTATGATGGATTCACGCCCCCGAATCCAATTTTTCCAGAGTTCACCGGAAACAACTGATTTGAATGCCTCACCATCATTGTCTCGGGTTGTAATCAGTCTATACTCTCCAGTTCCCACCTTAATGTACTCGGTCAATCTGTGTATAAGACGATTAATGTCGGTGTTCGTATGTCCCAGAAATTCATCATTTGATCTGAATAAGTCTCGAATGATACTAAAAATAATTTGAAAGGTTGTTAAGCGCTGTTGTCCATCAACAACTTCAACGATTTCATGATATTCATTGTTTATATCTTCGTTATCTGAGTATGTTATAATTGTTCCAGTAAAATGCTTAGAGGGAAATTGTATAATATCCTGCCAAAGCGTCTCCCAATTCGCATTATTCCAGACGTAGGATCTTTGATAGCGAGGGATTTGATAGCGTTTTTGTTGTACTGCCCCCCTAAATTCGGGCCACTCCCTAAACCAAGATTGTGGTATAATATCCACGACTTGAAAGGAGGCCCCAATGGCGAAACGAAAACGAAGAACCTTTACCCCTGAGTTTAAAGGCCAAGTTGTTCTTGAGGCACTTAGCGGTGAAAGTTCGCAAGCAGAACTGTGTCGTCGACATAACCTAAGTGAAGATCAACTCTCGAAGTGGAAGCAGCAAGTCGTTGAAAACGTAGGATCTCTGTTTGTCTCCACAGATCAGCAGTCCAGCGAGGCAGCTGAGCGTATCGCCCACCTTGAACAGCTCGTTGGGCGGTTGACTGTGGCATTAGATATTCAAAAAAAAGCAGCGACTTGGTTAGACCAAAACTGACGGAGCAGCGAGAAATAGTTGAGGCACTCCGGAGGGATTATTCCGTTCGACAGATATGTGAGGTGCTCGGTTTCACCCGGAGCAATCTCTATTATCACCCCAAACAGGACCCGTCTGAAGCGGTTCTCCGGGATGAAATAGAGACGTTGGCACTGCGGTATCCGACATACGGATACAGGCGTATCACAAAGCTCTTGGTACGTATGGGATACAGCGTTGGATCTAAGCGTGTCGCCCGATTGATGAAAGCAACAAACTTATCGGTGTCCGTCAAACGCGTCTGTCAAACCACGATCTCGCTTGACAGTGTGCGTCCGTGGGTCAATCGCCTCAAAGACCTTGAAGTCTCCCGATGCGATCAGGTCTGGGTCGGTGATATAACCTACGTCCGTCTGAAAAGATGCTTCGTCTATGTTTGTTTGCTCATGGATGTCTTCACGCGTATGATCAGAGGCTGGCAGGTGAGTCGCCACTTGACGCAACCCCTGACCTTGAAACCTTTAGAGGCAGCCTTACGTCAAAGTATCCCGGAGATCCATCATTCGGATCAAGGCGTTCAATATCTTTCAGATGCCTATGTTTCGATGCTCAGGCATCATGGCATTGAGATTTCGGTGGCACGTCGTGGGTGTCCTTGGGAGAACGGATATGCTGAAAGACTTATCCGCACCCTCAAAGAAGAAGAAGTTCACCTCAACGACTATGAAAACATCCATGAAGCGAGAAATCGTATTGGACATTTTATCGAACACGTGTATCACCAAAAACGCCCTCACTCGGCGTTAGACTATTTGACGCCTATGGAATTTCAGAAACAAAACTTGGATTAAATTTGCGAAATTGTGGTCTGAATAAACGGTGGCACTTCATGTCCTTTGAACAAATCTTCAATTGTTGTACTATGGTTATCTAATTTCAATTTCAAATTCTCCTTATCTGACATTTCTCACAATTATTCGGCTCATGTGAAAAATAAGTGCAAATGAAACTTTTTACCCCTATGGACATTGACTTCGTGAAAACAAACGCACACACATTTTACATGAGCGGGTCTTTTCTAATTCTTCTAAACCTAATAACATCAATGCGAAATATCTATGAAAAACCCATTTAATGGACGATTTCATTCTATTTTGTATTGAAAATAAGGTGTTTTTTTCACATAATAGGGACCTATCAATTAGCGTTTTTTAGCATTTTCATAACCTCATATTGAGAGACCGTTGATAAATAATGACTTCTGAGTGCTTTTGAGAAATACCAGCTTATCTATTCTTCTACTTCTCCAAAGTGATTTCCGAAATACTGAAGTGCCAACGTTTATTTAGACCACAATTTAGCAAAGTTAAGACAAGTTTTGTTGCTCGAATTCTATAGGTGTCAAATACCCTAACGCCGAATGTGGGCGTTTCTGATGATACACCTGTGTGATAAAATGCCCAATGCGGACTCTGACATCGTGAATGTCCTCATAGTCATTTAGGTAAACTTCTTCCTCCTTGAGGGTGCGGATGAGCCTCTCAGCATACCCGTTCTCCCAAGGACATCCGCGACGGGTGACGGAAATCTCAACGCCATACTGTGCGAGCGTCGAGAGATAGACATTTGAAAGATACTGAACGCCTTGATCAGAGTGATGGATCTCTGGAACACTTTGGCGTAATGCTTGCTCTAAGGGTCTCAAGGTCAACGGTTGGGTCAGGTGTTGACTCACCTGCCATCCTCTGATCCTGCGAGTGAAGACATCCATGAGCAGACTCACATAGACGAAGTGCGCCTTGAGTCGGACGTAGGTAATATCGCCTACCCAGACCTGATCGCATCGACAGACCTCAAGGTCTTTGAGGCGATTCACCCACGGGTGCATGCCCTCAATAGAGGTCGTCGTTTGACAGATACGTTTGACGGACACCAAGAGATTCGCAGCTTTCATCAAGCGGGCGACGCGTCTATACCCAACGGGGTATCCCAGACGCACCAACATCTTTGTGATACGCCGGTACCCATACGTCGGATATCGCACAGCTAACCGCTCTATTTCCGCTCGCAGGACTTCTTCAGACGGGTCACTTTTCGATTGATAATAGAGACTGCTCTTGTTGAAACCCAGCGTCTCACAAATCTGTCGCACCGAAAAATCCGTCCGCAACGTCTCAACAATGTATCGTTGTTTAGACGGCGTTAACTCAACAATGTCGATGCTTTTTTTTGGATTTCCAACGCCAGCGTTAACCGTCCAACAAGCTGTTCGAGTTGTGCGATGCGCTCGGTCGCCTCGTTAGAGTGTTTATCCGTCGAGGCAAACAGAGAAGCTACATTTTCAACGACTTGCTGCTTCCACTTCGAGAGCTGGTCTTCGCTGAGGTTATGGCGACGACACAGTTCTGCTTGCGAACTTTCACCGCGGAGGGCCTCCAGAACGACCTCCGCTTTAAACTCAGGCGTGAATCTTCTTCGTTTTCGTTTCGCCATCGGATTCTCCTTTCAGTGAGATTGGATTATATCACAATCTTGGTTTAGAGAGTGGTCTAAAAAACCGATGGCAGTACATACCTTGCCTATTACAGCAGGGTGCGCGGTCTAAAATGATTGGTTTCCAAGTAGGTAATTTATTAAGACCCTTATTCTCAAATCCTCGTCTTCTTTCTATCGATAAGGACGGATGTACCAAAGCCAATGACTAAAATTGCTTTGATTATAACATATTCTGTATCCAATGTCAAATTAAAACTTGATTTTTTGCCTGAAAATTCGCATATAGCGTACACGCTGGGGTTCACGTGTGCACAAGTCATTTTCCACATCTAACTCCACTACGATTAATCATTTCCACCACCATAATGTGCTAATACAGTTTTATCGCAGTATACATTGAGAGAGGTGTCTTTTTCAACCTTGAATGTCAAGTCCGAATTGAATTATTAATTGTTGCAAAAAAGGCGAGCAACAAGTATTCTTTAATCAAATGAATAAAGAACAAATCGGACAGGTTTTTACGCCTCTGAAATGGGCAGAGTGGCTCATCAACAGATGGGAAATCTTCGATGCGTGGCTTGATGGCGCATATATCTGCGATCCTACTGCCGGACAGGGAATATTCGCACTCGCAATGCTCGATATTGCCCAGCAAAAAGGTATCTCTATTACCCGTGAACGGCTATCCCGTCTGACACTCATTGAGATAGTTCCCTCACATCTTGAGCAGTTTAGGGAAGAGGTCAAACGAACGTTTGGAATTAATTTCCCTACTTCTCAGATTTTCTGTCAAGATGTCATCACGGAGACTCACGACGGAAAATATGATATTCTCGTCGGGAATCCGCCGTGGGCTAACTTCAGTGCTTTACCCACTGCTTACAAAGAGTGCCTAAAACCATTTTTTGTTGAAGAAGGACTTGTGCCAGATAAACAAAAGATGCTTTTGGGTTCCTCGCGTGTTGATATAGCGGCACTGGTGCTGAAGGTTGTTTTGGGGAGATTGCTCAAGGAAAATGGAACAGGATGTTTTTATCTCCCAACGTCCCTCTTTTTTGGCGATGGGGCACATAGCGGCTTTAGGAGTTATCTTGCGAGGAACTCACAGAGTGCCACTGATTCTTATCGCAATTTTGCCGTGGATACCGTCTACGAATGGACATCAACCGAAGTGTTTGAGAGCGTTGCGACATCGTATTGCTGCGCGAGATTTCGGGGAGATACGCTACAGAATTTTCCTGTTTCGTATTTCAGAGAATCAGAGAGGAGATGGGTAGAACATAAGGCATTGCCTTTCAAAGATCCTACCGATCCGTGGCGGGTTGTGCGAAATCTTGATGAACTGAATACGGATGTATCACTGGAAGTAAAACTGTCGCCGCATCAAACACCTCGACAGGGTGTGAATACATGCGGGGCAAATCGGGTCTTTATCTTTGATGAGAAACCTTCACATCTCCCAGATGCGTTTCTGTACCCACTCGCAACAAAAGAATTGTGGCGACAACAAACAGCACTACCCCACAAATGGATCCTACTGCCATATCATCAACAGACAAAAAAAACACTTACATGGGATCAGATTGAACAATTGCCTGCTTTGAAGAACTACCTTCAGGGCATTCAAGATGTACTGCAAGTGCGAAAAGGCACGCTTCTTCGGACTTCGCTAAAGAGAGGGCATTGGTGGGCACTGCTGGGTGTCGGTCCCTATTCATTCGCGCCATTCAAAGTGATTTGGGAGGCGTATGGGAAAGACGAGTTCAATCCAATTGTGCTGAGCAGTGTAGAGGGACAGATGTGGCAAGGCAATCAGTCTATGCATGCCTTTATTCCGTGCTGGACTAAACGTGATGCCCAACGGATTAAGACGGCACTTGAGAATCCGAAGATCCCAGTTTTATTGCGACAACTCAATGGCGCAGGAAAGTGTAATTGGGCACAACCGGGTAAAATTAAGAAGATTCTGGGGATGGTCTCATAGATATAATTTGTTGGTTGGGGTCTCTGTGCCCCAACCATACAGACTGTTTATCGGGCAGTTTTAACTCTCGCCCATGTTGTTGCGAGTTTTCCTTCCGGTTCAACGGCGAAAGCATCAGCCCAACCGTTGAGTAGCTGCTGAACCTCATCCTGCTCAAGGGCACGACTCAGAATGACAACCTCGTCAATACCACCCGTGAACGGTTCTGGTCCGAATTTGAGTTGTAATATCTCCCCAGGGGTGACATCACCGTTCCATTCCGGCTTCCAATCTGCCTTGTTTGATGACAATGCCCCTTTTTTACTTTCGGGTTCGCCGTCAACATACATTTCAACAATTGTGCCGTCGTATGTTCCAGCGAGATGGTACCACTTACCCTGTTCCAATTCCGTCTTCCCGTAAAATCCAGGGGTAATACCCGCAGTTGTCCAAACTCTGAACGAGAAACCGTCAGGAACAGGTTCAGAAGCAGATTGGTCTTCTAATAGGTAGGCACCGTTTTTCCTGACGCCGGTGTCTGAATCGGCATCGACTCGGAACCAAGCTGCGACTGTCAATTCCTCTTTGACGTCCCCGAGGCTCTTTGACTCTGGGACGTCAATGCTGCCGCCTCCGGCAGCGATGACAGCCTTACCGAATTTGCCATCTTCAAACTTGAAATTTCCAGAAAGTTTTCCATCGTTTTTATTGGGGGACGCGTCTTTAATGTCGCCATCAAGAAGCCATACGCCGACAATTGCAGGGTCGTCTTCTTCTAATGCCCATGAAGCGGCATGGAGACATAAGAGCAGAGCAATGCACACACTTAGCAATTTCATTGAGATTTTCCTCCGAAGGGTCCACGGTCTTAATTAGGACACAAATGTTAATGGCAAAATGCCAGAATAACGAATTTCCTTATATCTGTTTGTATTCAAGTATTATATCACGTTTCTATTCTGTTTGCCAAACTGAGTTACTATATTTTTCTTGAATCCTTATCACGTTTCTGGTAAAATTGCCTCTAAAGGCGAAGTTTGTAATCAGACAAGGCATACCTATTTTTTAGTCCACCTATAGGTGAAAAAACATAAAGGACAGAAACCCATGGCACTTCCAAAAATGACCCGAATTCAACAGCATTTCGAGGTACCCGTTCTCACCGATCTCCCTGCAGCGATTCATGCGGAATTAGAGCGGATTAACGCCGCTGCCATTGTCAAACCCGGTGAGACTGTCGCCATTACCGCTGGCAGTCGCGGGGTCGCGAATGTCGCTACGGCGGTCAAGGCAACTGTTGATTATCTCAAAGCATTGGGTGCGCATCCCTTTGTAGTCCCGGCAATGGGAAGCCACGGTGGCGCAACTCCAGAGGGACAACGGAGCGTATTGGAGCATTACGGCATCACCGAAGCGACTGTTGGCGCGCCAGTGAAAGCGACTATGGACGTGGTTGAACTTGGAAAGACAGCAGACGGTTTGCCGGTTTTCTTTGATCGGTATGCCGCTGAAGCCGACCATATTGTCCCGCTCAACCGCATTAAAGCGCACACCGATTTCAACGGCTCTATTGAGAGCGGCTTAATGAAAATGATGGTTATCGGTCTCGGCAAGCAGCAGGGGGCAAATTTCTATCACCGCGCCTTCTTTCAATACGGTTTTGAACATGTTATCATTGCTGTCGGTGGCTTCATCCTTGATAGTGGAAAAATCGCCTTCGGTTTGGGTTTAATTGAAAACGCACACGAAGATACCGCTAAGGCGGTCGCCATGCCCGCCGCGGAACTCCTTCAAACCGAACGGGAATTGCTCGTTGACGCGAAATCACTAATGGGACGACTTCCCTTTGATGAACTGGATCTGCTCATCGTGGATTGGACGGGAAAAAATATCAGCGGCACCGGTATGGACACGAACGTCATCGGTAGGATGATGCAAAACTTTGAGCCAGAACCTGCAAAACCGGCGATTCTTCGCATATTCGTCCGAGATCTCACCGAAGAGAGCGATGGCAATGCCACTGGTATAGGACTCGCTGATTTCACAACGACACGCCTCGTGAATGAGATTGACCGACACTCGACCTATATGAATGGCATCACTGCACTCGGACCGCAGAAGTCGAAAATCCCGTTCTATTACGACACCGACCGTGAAGCGATTGAGGTGGCACTTGACACCATCGGTCTGACTGACCCCGAAGATGCACGGGTCATTCGGATTGAAAGCACATTGAGATTGACGGAACTCGACATCTCTGAGGTGCTACTTGAGGATGCGAAGCTGCATTCAAGGTTAGAGGTTATCGGTGAAACGAAGCCGTTTGAATTTGACGCAGGCGGAAATTTGCTGCCGTTTTAAGGATACGGTTTTGCTGGTAAGGTTGAAAAATGCGAAAACTTAAAATCATCTTGGAGATGATTAAATTTGAACATACCGTCTTCGCGCTCCCGTTTGCGGTCATGAGTGCTTTTATTGCTGCAGATGGGGTCCCTTCGCTGGCAAAATTTGGATGGATTCTTGTAGCGATGGTAGGGGCGCGCAGCTGCGCTATGGCGTTCAACCGACTTGCCGATGCCGAATTTGATAGGGTAAATCCGCGCACTGCTACGCGGGCAATTCCTGCTGGGTTAATCACAAAAAGTACAGTGTTAGTTTTCACGATTGCCTCCGCTGGGCTATTGGTTTTGGCGGCGTGGCGACTGAATCCGCTCGCTTTCGCATTATCACCGGTCGCGCTTGCTGTTATTATGGGCTATTCCTATACCAAGCGTTTCACTGCACTCTCTCATTTCTGGTTAGGACTCTCCCTCTCTATTTCGCCTGTTGGTGCTTGGATCGCAATTCAAGGCAGTTTTGCGTTGCCACCGATTGTGCTCTGCCTTGTGGTGTTGCTCTGGACAGCAGGTTTTGACATCATTTATGCCTGTCAAGATGTGAACTTTGATAGGAAGCACGGGCTGCGCTCCATTCCCGCGGAGCTTGGTATTCGGTGGGCATTATGGTTATCGTCTGCTTTGCACATTGTCGCTGTCCTGCTCCTCCTTGGCATTCCATTCCTTGTTGAATTGGGGACCTTTTACTACATCGGCGTAGGGATCGTTGTGTTAATCTTTGTCTATGAACACGCTATTGTCAAACCGACCGATCTGTCCCGCGTCAACCTCGCCTTTTTTACACTGAACGGTATGATTAGCCTTGTCCTGATGGCACTTTCAATTGCCGATATTTTGTTATAAGTTTTTTGGTTATTGAATCTGAGCTGCCTTCCGTTGCAGGGCAGTATTGAAAGTGCTAACAGACCTCTGATGACCTAAAGCAGGTTTTTCACCAATTTTAGATCGGCGTTGACAACGGAAACGCCGCCCAGGAGTACATAGTCAGAAAAATGAAACTTTCACTTTCCGTGCGCGTTGCGGAAACCGCATCGAAAAAAGATGCTACGCATACTTTCGCACAACTCACTGAACTGGCGGCGGGTCTCGGCTATGAGGCAGTCTGCATGCGTGCCTCACAAGTCGGTATCCATTCGCCTTTGGAACAGATTACCGCTGCTTGCAAGCAGGCAGCATCGCTTAACCTGAAGGTCTCTATGGTCACCGGTGATTTCCCTGTACCGCTCAATAATGAGCAGGGACCGGATGGACTCCGCAATATAACCCCCTATCTTGATTTAACGGAACTCCTTGGTGCAGACCTCATCCGTATTGCAATGAAGGTTGAAGACGATATCCCATGGGCACAACGTGCCTCCGACGAAGCAGCAGAACGTGGTATTCGTCTTGCACATCAGTCGCATACACAAAGCTTATTTGAAACGGTAGATGGGTCTGTTGATGTCTTGAAACGCGTCGGTAGGAAGAATTTTGGGATTATCTATGAACCCGCTAACCTTGACCTGTGTGGACAAGATTACGGCGTTGAGACGCTCAAGCGATTTTCACCTTATCTTGTCAATGTCTATCTCCAAAACCACATCCGCAGACCGGAAGGGAAGACACGGCTTCTGACGTGGATTCAAGGCGAAGTCCCTCACGATCCAATCCGTTTGCAGGACGAAGGCGGTATTGATTTTCCCTCAGTGTTTCACGGTTTGGAAGCGATAGGTTACGACGGCTATGTGACAGTGCATCAAGCGTTTCGTGAGATTATGGAACCTGAAGATGCAGCGGAACAGAGTTACACCTATTTAAAACCGTTTTGCGGATAAAGGCATTTGGTAATATAACACTATGAGCACACAACAACCGAATATTCTCATTATCACAACCGATCAACAACGAACAGATAGCCTAAGTTGCTACGGATCGACGTTCACGGATACGCCGCATCTGGATCAGTTCGCTTCTGAAGGCGTCTGTTTTGAACGGGCATATTGTACAAATCCAGTATGTACCCCTTCCCGCGCCTCAATCTTTTCAGGACGGTATGTGAGTCGGCACGGTGCGTGGAACGTTGGCATGAATGTCTCCGAAGATGAACCGCTATTGTCGCATCGGCTCGCCGAAGTGGGGTATCGCACGCACTATATCGGCAAAGCACATTTCCAAGCCTTCGGTGCACCCGGAGAGGCATCTGTCGAAGCGCTCGGTGGAAAGGCGCGCTACCCGGGGTTCCAAGGACCTTACTATGGATTTGAAACGGTGGAACTGGCACTGGGGCATGCAACTTACGGGGTTGTAGGGCATTACGGCGAGTGGGTCCGGTCACAGGTTTCTGAAGAGACGTTCAACAGTTACAGCAAAGCGACACGCCTCAGTGAACGAGGCTTCGGTGGCGAGGCATACGATTGGGATATACCGCTGGCGTATCACAATAGTGTCTGGACTGCCGATCGGACAATAGATTTTTTGTCAAATCGAGATACTACACAGCCCTTCCTATTGGCGGTCGGTTTTCAAGATCCACATCATCCACACTGTGTTCCAACCGAGTTTGAAGCGCGCGTTGATCCTGCACAGGTCCCACTGCCTGACTTCGTTGAAGGTGAATTGGAGGATAAACCGCCGCATTTCTTAGAAGCACGTCATGGACAACTTGAACAATCCGAAATTCGTGGAACGTATGCTATCGCTGGTCAGGGCGGTGGTGCCGATTATCGCAAAGTATCTGAAGACGACGCACGACTCGGTAGGGCGTACTATTACAATATGGTGAAAATTATTGATCAGGAAATGGGACGTATTCTGGAGTGTCTTGATACGTATGGGTTAACAGAAAACACATTGGTAATTTTTACGACCGACCACGGCGAGCTTCTTGGCGACCATGGACTCTGGATGAAAGGACCATTCCATTACGAGCAGCTTGTCCGCGTGCCGACATTGATGCGGTTTCCCCAATCCATACCGGCTGGACAGCGTACACAATCACTTTTCAGTCTTGCCGATATTGTGCCGACAGTTCTCTCTGCGGTTGGCTTGCCAATCCCGTCAGATACCGATGGTGTGGATACGATGCCGATGCTTACAGGTGAGGTAAAATCCGTCCGAGATTCAGCGTTAGTTGAGTGTGTAGATGATCCACGCGGTTTGCGACTCAAAACGATCGTGACAGATACGCGAAAACTGACGTGGTATAGTGGACACTCTTACGGCGAACTTTATGATCTGGAAAACGATCCGAGTGAGCGGGTCAATCAGTGGGATAACGCCTCCTATGCTGCCGACAGGACGTATCTCATGCGCCTCATTCTTGAGACGATGGAACCTTTGGAGAGAAGGGTTGAGCGGTTGTCCTATGCGTAGGATGAACGGACAAAAATTGGTTCGCGAATAACCTCTTCCAGTTCTGCAATGTGTTCTTCGGCAAGTGTAGTGATGTTTTAAACTTGCAATTTTAGGGAAGATTGGGTATCATTTAGATAAAGAAATTGGTTGTGCCCAGACTCGCTTTCACTGATTACATCTCACAGAAAAGAAGTAGAACAAAACATTGGGGGCATCCGTATGGAGCCTACGCTATCCATTGTGATTCCGATTTTCAACGAGGTTGCAAGCCTGAGAGAGCTGCTGCAACAAGTCGCTAATGTTGAAATTGGTATGAAGAAAGAATTGATTCTCGTTGACGATTTTTCAACAGATGGGACACGAGCGATTTTAAAAGAAATCGAAGCCATTCAAGAAGATCCAGACGAAATACACAAATATATCTCGCTCCCCCAGACACCTCCAAACAAAGATACCGTTTCTAATAGCGAGGTCTCGGCACCTGAAAGTCCTCCCGAAAATGTCTCTGAAATCTCTGCGAAGGTCTTTTATCACGATGTAAATAAGGGCAAAGGTGCAACACTTCGAACCGGATTCCAGCATATCACTGGTGACATTACCCTTATCCAAGATGCTGACCTGGAATATGACCCGCAGGACTACCCCAAATTGATTCAGCCTATTCTGAATGGCGAAGCCGATGTCGTGTACGGATCGCGGTTTATGGAGGGTAGACAAACAGGTTTACTGCGGAGTTATCTCGCAAACCAATTTCTTACGACCCTTGCAAACGTTGTCAACGGCACGAAACTCACCGATATGGAAACCTGTTATAAGGTGATTCGGACCTCGATTCTAAAGGAGATTTCGCTCCATTCGGATAGGTTCGGTTTTGAACCTGAAATTACGGCAAAACTCGCCAAACGGAAGTGCAGAATCGTTGAGGTGCCTATTGCCTACCGCGGCAGAGACTATCACGAAGGGAAAACAATTAGTTGGAAAGATGGTGTTGCCGCTATCTTCCATATTTTCCGCTTCCGCTTCTTTTCATAGAAAACTAAATATCCACCCTATAATATGCAAAATTTGCAGGATTTGCTCAAAAAGGTAGATGCCATTCTGGATTCAGCAGATACGCCGGAATCGGCAGACGTTGTTAAAACGACTTGTGATCCTCCAACAGATCGGCTTCTGAAGGGACTTCAAACCCACTTCGGCTATGGGAGTTTCCGAAAGGGACAACGCGAGATTATTGAAGCAATTTTGGATGGCGAGAATGTGTTCGCTGTGTTTCCGACGGGACACGGAAAGTCTTTGTGTTATCAACTACCTGCCCTAATGCTTGATGGTATAACTGTTGTGGTTTCCCCTCTTATCTCGTTGATGAAGGACCAAGTCGAGGGGTTACATGACCAAGGCATCGAGGCAGTTTCGCTGATAAACAGTACACTGACATGGGAAGAGTACCAAGGTGAATTAGCACGTCTGAGGCGCGATGAAATAAAAATCCTCTACATCTCACCGGAGCGTCTCCGAAGTCGACGGTTTTTGGACATTCTCAATGCATTCCCTATTTCTCTATTTGTCATTGACGAGGCACACTGTATTTCGCAATGGGGACGCGATTTCCGTCCAGCCTATTTGTCGCTAAAAGATACCGTTGATATTCTCCAACCACGTGTCATCGCGCTTTTCACAGCGACAGCCCCACCAGATATCCGCGCAGATATCCTCAATGTGCTAAATATACCCACACCTCGCATTCTTACACAGGGGATTGAGCGTCCCAATTTGAAATTGTCTGTCCAATCCAATGAAGATGAAGATGAAAAGTATCAGCAACTTGAAAGATTCCTCACCAACCAGAATCCGCACTCGCTAACAGCCAACCTTGGAGACCTTCGCGCTTCACCGAAAAACGGGATTATTTACGCCGGGCGACGCCGCGAAACCGAAGATATCGCTGACTTTCTTCAAAGGCGTGGGTTCCAAGCGGATTTTTACCACGCTGGACTTGAGACCCATGAACGGAATCGTGTGCAAGAAGCCTTTTTCGACGATAGTGAGAATGGGTTGGACATCGTTGTTGCTACGAATGCCTTTGGTATGGGGATTGACAAGGCAGATATTCGATACATTGTGCATTGGACGATCACTGGCACCCTTGAAGAATACTGTCAGGAGGTTGGTAGGGCAGGCAGAGATGGAGAGGACTCGTTCTGTATTTTGCTCTTCTGCCACGATGATCGTGGATTGCATGAGTGGTTTATCAAAGAAAACGCGCCAGATAAGTTGTTCTTGATTAAGCTCTTAAGGGTTATTGAAAATTTCAAAGGAAGTGGCAGATATCGCGCAATAACTAACGAGGAGTTGGGATGGATGAGCGGTGGTAAAGAGACGAAAGTCCTCGTCTGCCTTAGTTATCTCGAAAAATTGGGATTCCTAAAGCGGTGGTATAACGTTCCCTCTCAACTCACTGTGAGATTCCGCGCACCTTGGATTGAGGAAGTGGAGCCAATGGATGTAGAGCAGCAACATCTATTTCGGCTGCTTCGAAGAAGCAAATCAAGAACAATTTTGGAGTTGTCTGAAGCGACTGGGATGAATCCCAAGGAAGTCATGGAACAACTCGCCGAATTGCAAAGCGGTGGCTATATTCAGTACTGGGGACAGGAGGATTTACTGCTTATTGAACTGCTTCAGGACAGCGAGATCCTCAGCACGTTAACAGATGAGCAAATTGAGGTAGGAGACTATGTCCGCCGGAAACAAAGCCAGATTGATCAGGTAATCGTTTATGCATTAGAAACGACTTGCCGAACGCTCGTGATTCGGAAATATTTCGGTGAGAAAGTTGATGAAGATTACCGATGCGGAACATGCGATCTGTGCCAAAGCGATCAAGTCCAGGAGTGATTTGGTTTATACAAGATTCGGGATTGGCGACGGCGTAGAAAATGTTAGACTTAGAGGCGATTGGCAGTGTCAACAGGACCGAGATTGCTGAGTGCTTCTGCGTAGACCTGTTGAAGTGGGACGTTATTTTGCTCCGCAAGTCGTTTGCAATCCTCGTATTCGGGAATGGTCTTAATCAAGGCACCGTTAAGATACCCACATTTCGCTTGGATTGCTCCCCATTGGGTCTCGACTTGTGTGAAGTCACGACGCAGTTTGACGCGATCTGCGGAAGAGAGTCGAACTCCGAAGGTTGTGGTTTCGGTGAGGAGGAGTTCGATGAGTTTGTCCCGATGTGCAGTTGGGCAGAGTACTGTGATCTGTGTCGCGGGTCTGCCCTTTTTCATGAAGATGGGTGTAAGAAAAACGTCGAGTGCGCCGTTTGCAAAGAGTTGTGTTGTAACATAACCTGTTATTTCAGGAGACATATCATCTACGTTGGTCTCAATGAGGTCAACGCTGTCAGTTTCAGCATGATGATGTGTCTTTTGCGAGTCGCTGTCAGAGATTTTTTCACCGAGGCAGAGACGCAGAAGGTTTGGACGTTGTTCAAGATCTCGAGTACCAGCCCCATATCCAACGCGATCCAGTCGCATCTGTGGCATAACACCGAATTCCTGTGATAGGGTCGTAATCAGGGCTGCGCCAGTTGGCGTAACCAATTCCTTCGGAATATCGGTTTGTTGTATCGGAACCCCCCGTAGGAGTTCCATTGTGCCGGGGACAGGAACAGGCATGAGACCGTGTGCACATCGGACGAAGCCCCTGCCGAGAGAGAGCGGTGACGCGTGAACGGCATTGACTTCCAGATGTGCTAAACCGATAACCGACCCGACGATGTCCACAATCGAATCAATTCCACTTACCTCGTGAAGGTGAACGTTCGCTTTGGTAGTGTTGTGGACTTTCGCCTCTGCCTCAGCGAGCTTGTCAAAGACGCATTTTGCGGTATCTCTGACCTCCGGATCCAAGTCGCTGCCATCAAGCAATTTGAAAATGTCGGAGAGATGGCGACTGGGTCCGTGCTCGTGATTGTGGTGATGATGTCCATGACTATGACTGTGGTCGTGTGGGTGAGGAACATCAGCGTGTGAGGCGTGTGCTGGATGCACTTCCACAATCGCTCGGGTGCCGGTGATGCCGTGTTTCACAGCTTTTTCGAAGTGCAAGCTGAACTCGGCATCAAGTTTGAGGGTCGCCAATCCGGTTGTGAGGACTTCCGATGGTACACCCACATCGACAAGAGCACCCAGTGTCATATCGCCGCTGATGCCTGAGAAGCAGTCAAAGTAGGCGATCTTCACGTTTATACGCCTCCCGTGTTTTAAGAATCATGAAGCAATTGTTGAAGCAAAGTTTTGGAGTCGTGGCGTTTGAGTTTACCGATTGCTTCAGCCTCTATTTGCCGGACACGTTCCCTACTAATTCGGAGTTTGTCTCCGATGTCTGCCAGTGTGTATTCTGTGCCATCCATCAGACCGTATCGAAGAATAATCACTTGCGTCTCTCGGGGGTTTAATTTCCGGTTGAGGACTTCAGTGATAACTTCCACTTTAGCGTAGTCAAGCAAGTAGTTTTCCGGCGTGATTTGGGACTGATCCGGGATCAACTCAGAAAAAGATCCGTCTGGAGAATCGTCATTAATCGGTGCGTCAAGCGGAACGGGATCTTTGGTGGCGTTGAAGATTTCCAAGACCTTTTTCTCTGTAAGTTCAACTGCGTTAGCGATTTCCCTTGTAGTCGGTTCACGTCCGAGTTCCGTCGTCAAGTCTGATTGTGCTTGCTTAATGGCACGACGCGCTTCACCGATATAGCAAGGCACCCGAATCATTTGACCTTGTTGGTCGAGTGCGCGTTTGATGGATTGCATAATCCACCAAGTTGCGTAAGTGCTGAACCGAAAGCGAAGCGTGTGATCAAACTTATCCACTGCTCGCATCAACCCGAGACTTCCTTCCTGCATCAAATCGAGGAAGGTTAGGGATGTTTTGCTAAAGTGGTGTTGTTTTGCGATGCTGGCTACAAGTCGAAGATTCGCTTCTACAATTTTGAGTTTGGTGCCATGTGTGACCTGATCAGCCGCTTCCAATTGACTCAACAACCACTTGGCACGTCCAAATTCGCTTCGCACATCCTCAAGGATGAACAACAGTGTGCGTGGATTCCAAGTCACAACACATTCTGCGGACATGGGGGCAGGAAGTGTTTCTAAGAGTGCTGTTATCTCGCAGCAGATAACGTTCAGTTCTTGAAACAACTGTGCCTCGTGTTCCGCATCGAGCGGGATTGCCTCCATAAAGTGGAGGTCGCGCCCTAAAGTTGCTTCTACAGGCGATGGTGTTGGTGGTTCCACCGTTTTTCCTTGAGAGGTACTAATGTTGTTCCGAATCATTTTACGAGCGTATGCCCGGAATTCGGAACGCTGCTTTGTATTCCCTTCATCAATGGCTTTCAGAAGTGCAAGGCTGCCTGCCTGTGTCAATTCGGTCGGTGATGTTGTGTCAATATATTTTTTCAGAAGATGTAAATTGCCCTCGAAGATTTTCCACCGTATTTGTTTTAACAAGTCCGCTTTCGCTTCCAATTTTTCCAATAAAACGCCAAGTGCCTGGATTTCGGCGCGGAGTTGGTCTATAATTAGTCCGTGTTCTGATTGGGCAGGTTCAAATTTGTGCTTACCGTTGGTTGTGAGGTTCTCGGTACAATTAAGTGATGTGAGTGTCCATTCCGGGAATTGGTTTAGCACAGTGGCAAACATCTGGAGACCTTCTTGATATTTTTCAAAGAGGGCAGTCTCTTGTTTAGGATTAAGCAAAGGAGTTTTTGCTATTTTCTGTAGGTAAGCAAAAGTTTCGTCCCGCGGTGATTCCGTGCTCTCTTCCTTCTCTTCATCTTCTTCAAAGAGTTCTGCTTCAACCGGGTATACCGGGTAATAGTTTCTCATGTCCTCACCTCTCTGTTGTCTTGATCTCCTAACGAGATATGCTTCTAAGATTTGGTTAACACAGCAAAAATTATGAAAAAAGATTTAACTTTTTATTCTGTATGTGATATGCTGTTAAATATAACCGTTCGTATGTCTTCTTAATACAAATTTGGCTTGCAAGCAGCCCTTAAAACGCCGTATAATGATTGGAGGCAGTTAATGGCTCAACTTACACAAAATGAAATAATTAAAAAATGTCAAGCCGGTGAATCTCTTTCTGGCGAAAATCTTGCAAACTTGGATTTAGCGAATCAACCGCTCGTGGGTATTGATTTATCAGAAGCGGATTTGAGCGGTGCCGATCTACGGAACGCGGATTTAACAGAAGCGAATCTGAACGATGCAAACCTTACTGGTGCGAATCTTTCCGGGGCAATTTTGCAACGGACGTATCTTGTTGGTTCTAATTTAACAGATGCCAATCTTGAGGAAGCCAATCTATGTGGTGCGTTCCTCAGCGGAAGCCTGCTCTGTGGCACGAACTTCCGACGGGCAGATTTGCGCCGTGCTACCCTTGGCTGTCCACAATGTGAGATGCCTGGACCGTTCGGTTCACTCACCAGTTTTGAGAACGCGAACCTCGCAGAGACAATCTTCGGTGAGATCAAACTGAGAGGCATCGTCTTGCTGGGTGCCAATTTCAAGGATGCCTACCTATACGAGGTAGATCTCTCCGAAGCGGTCTATCGCGAAGCTGATCTCGAAGGTGCTATTACGAAAAGAGGCAGAAATTAAGAGTAGATCTCTGTTGTTGCCTCTATTATTGCTGCGCTGGGTATATGATATGAGCGCGGCAGTATTTAGCATTATGAGATCACTGAGAGAAATCCGATAGGATCACCCGCGTTTTTCTAATATATGTGACGTTTGTAAGCGCAAGAGGTTTACCTAAATTTTATTTTTTTTTAAAGTATGTAATTAACCCTACTGAAACTGCATTTCGCAGAGCTTTTGATACAATCCACCCTTTGCTAATAGTGTTTCGTGTGTTCCAGTTTCCAGAATTTCACCATCCTTGATAACGAGAATTTTGTCGGATCGGACAATGGTTGAAAGCCGATGTGCAATGATGAAACTCGTTTTACCCTCCATCAGATTCGCTAAGGATTCCTGAATAAGTGCCTCCGATTGTGTATCAAGCGAGGAAGTTGCCTCATCTAAGACAAGGATTGGTGCATCTTTCAGGATTGCCCGTGCGATGGACAAACGCTGTTGTTCACCACCAGAAAGTTTCATACCCGCCTCCCCTGTTTGAGTTGCATAACCTTCCGTGGTTCTCGTGATGAAGTCATGAGCGTTTGCCCGTTTCGCTGCTGCAATGATCTCTTCATCAGTAGCACCAGGACATCCGTAGCCGATATTTTCCAGAATGGTACCATCAAATAGGAATGTATCTTGTGGTACAAGCGCGATATTTTGTCGCAATGACGCCAGATTTACTTCGGAAATTGGTGTATCGTCAATCAAAATCTTTCCAGAATTCACCTCGTAGAAACGTAGAAGTAGATTGAGGAGCGTTGTTTTCCCACTACCGCTCGGTCCAACAAGCGCGACCACTTCTCCCGGTTTCGCCTCAAAGGTTACATTTTTAATGACAGATTTTGGTGTTGTTTGTCCATTTTCTGTGTTTGCCGCTGAAGGCTGTATGTAGGAAAAGGAGACATTCTGAAATGTAACGGTGCCGCGGACGTTTTGTAATTCAATACCATTTTTTCCTTGTGCGGTAGCAAGATTGGGTGTGTCGTTCCGCGTCTCCGGTCCGAAATCGAGAAGATAAAAAATCCGTTCTGCAGAGGCGAGGCACTGCTGTAAAGCACTATTGACATTGCCAATTGTTTTAATTGGTTTGAACATCCAACTGACCATCATAATGTAACTGATAAACCAGCCGTGGGAGAGTTGTCCAGTAATGACCTGCCAGCATCCGAGTCCGAAAACGGTTGCTACGCCGAGTGCTCCCAGCCACTCAATCGTTGGCGGGAGGAATGCGGCGAAGCGAGCACGCTGCATAGCTGAACGGTACTGGCTATGGGTAATAGTTTCAAAGCGTTTGACTTCTTCCTGTTCTGCTGTGAAACTTTTGATAATCTTGATACCGAAAAGGGTCTCTTTGAGTTGAGAATAGATGCCAGCGCTCTGTTGCTGGATCTCTGTGCTGGCACTGCGGATTCGCGAGCCGATAAATGTAATGAGGTAAGCGAGGAGTGGAAGAACGATCAGGACAAACGCAGTAAGCTTGAAACTTGTGATTAGCATCACAGAAACAAAGACGCTCACAAGGACGACTGCCCTTATGATGTTTGCCATTGCTGCGACGAGATTCTGCCACACGCGGACGTCGTCTGTGATACGCGCCATGAGGTCACCAGAGCGTTCTTCGCGCAGGACCCCTAAGGGCGCGGATACGATTCGCTGATAGAGTGCATTCCGTAACCGAAAAGCGAGTTTGTGACCGACCCGCGCCATCACGTAGTCGTTGCCGTAAACGAAAAAGCCTTTGATGAAAACAAGAGCAAGCACACCGGCAAGCAACCACAGGAAGACTTTGAGGGCATCACTGGCATTTACCAACGATATTTCGAAACCTTCGAAAGCGAACATACCTTCGCGCTGAAAATAGCGGACAGATACAGCCTCGTTAAATGCGTTTCCACCGACAGCTGCAAGTCCGTTAAGCGTATCGGCGAAGATTTGGATAGCCCCTAAGTCGCATACGGCAACTACCAGGGCACAAGCCATTGCTAAAAGAATAGAACCTGTGTAGCGGGTGTGATACCGCACAAATCGGGCAAAGATCCGGTTTTTCGCGAAAGATTTTTTGTCCATAGTCTTTGCGAATGCCATGCGCGCATTCGCTTTTTGGGATACGCGTTATCTTATTTGGTGGTTGCCGAATTGGATGACACAAGCGTGCTTCGCAGCATCGGTTTTACAACGGATGCTGAATTCTCGCTTTTGAAAGTCAACAGCCTCGATTACTCCAATAGCATCCGTGTTACCAGATACTTTACTGATGAGTCCAACCAAGCGGTGTTCAAAGTAAGCAAGGACTTCTGCTGTAACCCTTGTCAGACTTAAATAATCTTTGATACGGGTGATAGTTTTTTTGGAGAGAGGGTTTGACACAATAAGACATAAGGTACGGCGTCCCCATTCGGCGTGGTAAACCTGTGTTTCGGCGAGTTCAGCGAGGATTTCGAGTTCTTTCTCATTTGCAATACGTCCGATGAAAAATGAGGTCCGTCCTCCGCGAATCTGTTCAAAGGGTATCTGTTGAACGCTACTTTCAGAGAAATACGCATCGAATCGTGCTTTTCGATGTCGACTGCGGACGTTACCACTTTTGGATCGAGCACTGCGGTGCGGCAGCAGATAGTGAATGTTGATCCACTCTTGTTGACTATAGCACGCTGTTATCTGCTCCAATTCAGTAGGACGACCTATACCAACGAGGTGGTTTGGTCTAATAATCTCGATCTTATGTTGCTTGAGAGAGACAGCGGGAGGATCGTGAATGTAGCCTGTCGTGTCAACGACAATGAAATCGGCATCGGTACATGCTTTGTCTACCATCAGGCGTGTGCCTGTTAGCGTCTCAAGATAGCGTGAACGAGGGGACAGATCACCAACGAAGTAGAGTTGATCGGCGACGCCATCGAATTGGATGGGTGCCATCTCTGGCGTAAAGAATTTCATCCCAATCGTTGTAGGGGGTCCAATTTGGGATTGCCCGACGTCTGCATCCACAAAAGCGGTTTTCAAGCCTTGCGCAAGTGCAGAATCCACCAAAAAACGGCAAAAAGTCGATTTTCCAGCATCGGTTGCACCTATGACAAGTACAATCTGCTGAGGCTTGACAATACGATTTGCAAGTTTTTGCCAGTCCTGATTGACTTGGTACGTGCCGTTCATCGTTTTTCCTCGTATAGCCTTGGTTTCCGATGAAAAATCCGAAGCATTTAGTTGCTAAAACTTAGTTCATAACGAAATGTGACTCCGGGAAGACTGAATATCTCATCTAAAGGGGGAGGCTGCTTAACGCCGAGGAGTTGTTCAAGTAGAGATTGCTTTTTTTCCTTACGTATGACTTTCGGTTTGCCATCAATGTCTGCTAATTCTGCAGCGTGTTTAATCGCTTCAGGAAGGTTACCAAGTCGATCTAAGAGTTTTGAGTTGAGTGCCTGCTGCCCAGAAAAAATTCGACCATCTGCGAGTTCAAGGATTTCAGGACGGCTTAAATGACTTTTTCGTGCCTCAAAGATTGTATCCACGAATTGATTGTAGACATCGTCGACAGTAGCTTGAAGGACTGCCTGTTCTTTTTCCGTCAGTTGACGGAAAGGTGAGCCCGTGTCTTTAAACTCGCCACTTTTAATGACTTGGTGTTCTAATCCGATTTTATCGTATAAGCCTTTGAGTCGGGTGAACTGCATAATGACGCCGATACTACCAGTCAATGTACCGGGGTTTGCCATAATTGTGTCGGCGGCACATGCGACATAATAGCCACCAGATGCAGCGGTGCCACCCATTGAAGCGACTATCGGTTTATCTATTTTCTGTAATTCGCTGTGGATTTCTTGGACTGGAGCGACGCTGCCACCCGGCGTGTCAATGCGAACGACAATTGCCTTAATACTTGGATCGTCGCGATAACTGTGAATGAGTTTGATCGTCGCATCTGATTTTGTGATAATTCCTGTAATGTCTACCACTGCGACCTTCTGTCCAATGGATGTGCCACTGCCTATTGAACGCAAGATTAGCACTAAGATAAACAGTCCAACAATAACTCCGAGGATGATAAGAACGCGTTTATTTTTCATTTTTTTTCCGTTTTCTGATTAGTTTTGTCTTTCTTCGTTCTTCGTAATGAGCGAAAGTCTATTGCTTCGTAATGATTACCCAAAGGGTTTTTAGCAACCATCCTATATCAGAGAGGGTACTCTGTGTTGCAGCATAGTTGAGATCTAAGTCGAGTTTTTTCGGCATTAGTTCTGTTATGTAATAGTGTTCTGCATCCGATTGCCCTTTGAGTTTTTCTTCCTCATCGCGATTGGCGAGTTGTGAGGGTCCGGTCATTCCGGGTTTTACTTGTAAGACCTGCCGCTGTGTCTCTGTGTAGTGTTTAACATAAGCAGGTGCTTCCGGTCGCGGTCCGACGAGACTCATCTCACCTTTTATAACGTTGATTAAATTGGGTAGTTCATCGAGTTTTGTCCATCTCAGGAATCTGCCAATGCGTGTAACGCGTGTATCTCTGTAGGTCGTCAAACTACCACCGACGCTATCGGCATTCGCAACCATCGTTCTGAATTTGTACATCTCAAAGATGGTTCCGCCTTTGCCGATTCGTTTTGCTTTGTAAAACGTGGGGCCTTTTGATTGTGACTTTGCGAGGATGCCTCCAAGGAGGAAAAGTGGAGACAAAAGCAAGAGCCCAATAAGTGAGAAGAGGACATCAAGCGCGCGTTTCGTCCAGATGTACTTGGATTTTACATCTGGGTTGCCTACGATTAAACTATTGATATGTGGCATTGCAGTTATCCTAATATGGCTAACGGCGATTCACATTGGCGGTTTTCGTTTCCGTTGGGAACTGGATAATTTCAGACGTACTATCCGCATCGTCTTCGAGGAACGCACGGTTCGGCTGATATGTTGGGACCAATTCTTGGAATGTGGAGATAATACCTTCTGTATCTAACGTATCTGCGAGTCGTGAGAGTTCCCCAATCTGGAAGAGGAGTTGTTTTTCCTCAATCTGTTCGAGTTGTGCGACGAAAATACGTTGGTGTTTTGTCGCCGTAACGCCTTCTTGAGGCGTTAGTAATTCTTCATACAATTTTTCACCGGGTTCTAAACCTGTGAATGCGATTTTGATGTCTCTATCGACCTCAAGTCCAGAGAGACGGATGAGGTCTTCGGCGAGATCGAGAATCTTAATAGGTTCACCCATATCTAACATCAAAATCTCACCGCCATTTCCCATTGCGCCTGCTTGAATTAAGAGCTGCACGGCTTCAGGGATCGTCATGAAATAGCGTGTTGCCTCGCGGTGTGTAACAGTAACAGGACCACCTTTGGCAATCTGACGTTTAAAGTTGGGAAGCACACTGGCCCGGCTTCCGATGACATTTCCGAAGCGGACTGCGATGAACCGAGTGCCGTTCTGTCTCGCCTTACACTGAATCAATTTTTCTGTCACACGTTTGGAGGCACCGTAGACACTCGTCGGATTCACGGCTTTATCGGATGAGACGAGGATAAACGCCTCGACCTCGTGTTTGATTGCAGAATCAATCAGATTTTGGGTGCCGAGGATATTGTTCTTCACGGCTTCATCGGGGTGGTTTTCCATGAACTTAACGTGCTTATGGGCAGCAGCGTGGAAAATGATATGCGGTCGGTATTTACGTATAATTTGCGAAACTTTTGCGTCGTCTCGTATATCCCCGATAATGACGGCACGGTTAAGTTCTGGCTCAGACTCCTTGAGTTCTATGTCTGTGTGATAGAGGCTATTTTCGCCACGTCCAAAGAGAATGAGGAGTTCAGGATCGAGTTCCGAGACTTGGCGACAAAGTTCAGAGCCGATTGATCCGCCGGCACCTGTTACCATCACCCGTTTACCGGAGAGATATTTGGAGACTTCAGCGATGTCCATTTGCGAAGTGGAGCGGTTGAGAAGGTCTTCGTATCGGACTTCACGAATTTGACTGACACTTGCGCGTCCTTCAAGGATGGCGTGAATATTGGGTACGATTTTGAACTGACACCCTCGGTATTCACATTGCCGAATAATATCTCGAATCTTTCCGCCCGGTGCGGATGGGATTGCAATGACAACCTCGTTGATCTCGCGCTTACGGGCTATATAGGTAAGATCTCGAGTTGTGCCGAGGACTTCAAGCCCTGCTACACTTCTACCAACTTTGTTTGGGGCATCATCAATGAATCCTACTGGTACATAACCTTTTTTAGGGTGATTTCTGAGGGCACGGAGTACACCGATGCCGGTCTCACCTGCTCCGACAATAAGCACCTTCGTTGGTGGTTTTCGAGGGGGAAGTTGTGCTATCATGCCATCTTTATTCTTCGCAAGTGACGGGGGTTGAACATTCAGGTCTACCGATGCGTTGTCCTCTTGAAGGATTCGGGCAGAGAATTTGGTGAATCCGATAAGTGCGAAATTATAGAGTCCGTCGATTAAGAAGAGTACCCAAGCAATTTTCGTTAATATGGAAAGCCCAATGAGTGCTACTGTTGCGAGTGTAATTGCGGTAGCTAACGTGCGGAATTCTTTCACAGAGGCGTGTTGCCACATCGGTTTATATAGATTAAAGCCCAGTAACAAACCTATGCGGATTATAGTAACGACAGCGGCAATACCAAGAAAGTACTGAGGGGGTGATATGTCTGCGTTCTGCAATAGGGTGGAGAACGGTATAGGCTGTTTTAAGAGGTCAAAACCGAATTCTTTGCTGGTCAGATAAGCAAATAGAAATGCGAGATTTACGAGAACTGTGTCAATGAGAATTGTAGAACTCCACTTTATTGTGCGTTTATCCATATTCCCTCCTCAGGAAGTTACGACGGAAAATCTTGGGTTTTCATTTTTCTGTTTGCTGAATCTGAGTGTAGACGTGCTTTAAACGCTCTCCGATCGCGTGCCAACTATAGTCGGTTTCGACGCGGGTTCTGGCAGTTTGGGCAATGTTTTCTCGCAAGTGTTTATTATCCAATAGATGAATAACCTGTTTCGCGAAATCGGGTGGCGTGTCAGCGACGAGCAATTCCTTACCGACCTCTGCCTCTAAACCCATCGCGCCGACAGAAGTTGTGACAATGGGCACTTCCATTGCCATTGCCTCCAAATTTTTGGTTTGTATCCCCGATCCAGCGCGTAAAGGGGCAACAAAAACGGACGCTTCTTCAAAATAGGGACGGACATCTGGGACGTAGCCGGTAACAACGACTCCATCCTGTATTTCCAGTCGGCGCACCTGGTCCGATGGATGGTTCCCGACAATGTAAAAACGCGCTTTCGGGTACCGTTCTCGAACGCGCGGGAAAATTTCGTTGCAGAAATAGACTGCAGCATCGGCGTTCGGAAAGTAGTTCATTGTTCCCGTAAAGAGCAGTATTGGTGCTGGTTCTGCTGTCGGCGAAGCAGAGGATTGCGCGTCGGTTTTTGAAGACGGTCGAAAGTACCCAAGATCGACCCCCATTGGAACGATCGATAAATTGAGGCTGTTGTCTTGTTTCAGCAGATAGTCGCGATCGAAGTGTGCGACAACAGTACCGCAGTCAAAAGCCTTCATAATATCGATTTCATAACGGCGGACACGCTTTTCCTCCAATTTTACCAAAAAACGTTTTGGAATACAATCTAAATTTGCGCGCCGATTAAGATTGAGTGCCAAGGAATCACACAGATCTAATACTTTCGCGGGTCCTTGTACCTTCGTCACATATTGTCCCATTCGAAACAGTTGTGCGTGAATGAGTTCAAAGTGTTCTTCTGCAAGGAGCTGGTTAACCTTCCGCTGCATCTGTGGTGCGTACCAGTAGTGCAGTTGGAGCGGTCGCCTTGATAAACAGTGAAGTCCTGTGTTCATGAATGCAAAAGAACGGTGGAAACGGACCCACTCTACGCGTTCACAGAAAGGTTCCAGATGTTTTGCTGATTCGATATCGCTCTCAGACTCTGCAAAATAAACGAGGGTTATCGCATGTTGTTTCGAAAGTTGCTTGATAAAGTTGTACGACCGAATCCGGTCGCCTCGGTGCGGTGGATACGGACACCGGAGGCTTAGAAATAGAATTTTCATTATCGTACGTGCAACTTTCTTCTACAGCCCCGTTCTTTCTACGAAAACCGTTGGATAGCAATTGCTCTTATTCGCCTGGCAATTCCGCTTCATCAATCAGCATTACCGGGATACCGTCGCGAATCGGGTAACGACGCTTGCACTCACCGAGGCACACCAGTTTTTGTTGTTTTTCAATATATTGTATTTCACCCTTACATGCCGGACATGCCAGAATGTCAAGTAATGTTTTAGAGAGCGTGTGTGCGTTTTCAGAATTCAAGGCGTTCTCCTTATTTGAGACGCGAGTTTACCGTGCAGCAAAATGTTGTTAGATGCCGTGGCAACGCTTATACTTCTTTCCACTACCACAAGGACAAGGCGCGTTTCTGCCAACCTTTGGCATATTTCCCATCGCCTGTCGTGAAGTGAATTCGGCATCATCGCTGGCTGCAGCTGCGGGACTGCCTTGCGCTCGTCCTCGTCTCCGTTGTGGTTTACGCGAACCACCTGTTCGCCGACTCGGAACACGGCGCGGTGCTTCGGTATTGACGCGAGATTTGAAGATGAATTCACTAACCTCTTCCTCAATGTGCTGATACATACTCTCGAAAACAGCGAGTGCTTCGTTTTTGAAAACAACAATTGGATCTTTTCCGCCGTAGCCTGCCCCAAACCGGATGCCCTCTTCGATGTAGTCGATGTTATAGAGGTGATCCTTCCAGTGATCGTCGATTCTATCGAGTAGGAGTAAGCGTTCGAGGACACGCATCATCGCTGGTCCCATTTCGGCTTCGCGTTCTTCATAAGCAACGCGTAACACTTCCAGTGCTTGCTCTTGTGCCTCGTCTGGATTCGCCTGCGCTAAGGGCGTTTTCCATGTGGGTGTAATTGGGAAGGTGTTTGTCAGCCATTGTTCAAACCTGTCCGGATTTTCAAAGACATCTCCTTTTTCCGACAGGTTGTCGTCGATTGCATTTGCTACGACTCTCTCAATCATTCCCCAAATTGTGGTCTTGAGGCTTCCACGCGCTTCCACATCTTTTTCAGCAAGTGCTGCAAGCCCTCCATCATCTAATGAACTCCCCTCTTCTGGCAATTCTACTGAATCTGTGCCGGATGCCAAGACGGTATCGCGCAGGGTGTAGATGGTATCGCGTTGTGAATCCATGACGTCGTCAAACTTGAGTAGGTTTTTACGGATTTCAAAGTGCATCTGTTCAACGCGGGTTTGTGCTTTCTCGATGGACTTGGTGACCCACGGGTGTTCGAGTGGAACATCTTCGTCCATTCCGACGCGTGTCATTAACCCTTGCAAACGCTCGGATCCAAATTTCCGCATCAATTCGTCTTCGAGGGAGAGATAGAATCGCGATGAACCCGGATCACCTTGTCTGCCAGCGCGTCCGCGGAGCTGGTTGTCAATACGGCGCGACTCGTGCCGTTCCGTGCCGACGATATGGAGTCCACCCGCGGCTAATACTTTTTCTCGATTTTCGTTACAAATCGCCTCTGCCTCTGCGAGTGCTGTCTGATATTCTTCAGATTCCAAGGAGAGTACATCTGGTTTAGCTTTCTTTTTCCGAAGCATTTCGGTTGCCAAGCCTTCGGGATTACCGCCGAGGAGAATATCCACACCCCTACCGGCCATATTCGTGGCGATTGTCACAGCACCGGGAACACCTGCTTGCGCGATAATATCTGCTTCGCCTGCGTGCTCTTTGGCGTTCAGAACCTGATGTCGAATGTTTCGATGTTTGGTTCTGAGCATTTTACTTAGTTTCTCGGAATTTTCAATTGAGACTGTACCAACCAGAACTGGACGCCCGTTTTCATGCTGTTCGACGATGTCTTGTAGGACAGCCTTATATTTTGCTTCTTCTGTCTTGTAAATCTGATCGGAATTGTCGGCTCGGATCATCGGTTCGTTTGTCGGGATGACAGAGACCTCTAAGCTGTAGATGTGTGCAAACTCGTTTGCCTCTGTGGCAGCGGTACCCGTCATACCTGCGAGTTTATCGTACATACGGAAGTAGTTTTGGTAGGTAATCTTGGCACCAGTTTGATTTTCTTGGAGAATTCTCACGCGTTCTTTCGCCTCAATTGCTTGGTGGAGTCCTTCACTTAGGCGTCTTCCAACCTGTTTCCGTCCGGTGAATTCATCGACGAGGAGGACTTCCCCGTTTTCGACGAGGTAATCGACGTCGCTTTTGTAGAGGTGGTGTGCGGTGAGTGCCTGATTGACGTGGTGCACCATAGCGATATTGGTATGTTCATAGAGGTTGCCTACGCCGAGGCGACGTTCGACTTCTTCAACACCTTCGTCGGTAAGGGTTACACTCCCGCGCGATTTCCCCTGTTGGTCAATCTGGAAGTGTTCATCTTTGCGGAGATGGAGGACGACGTTGTTAATTTGTTTATAGAGGTCAGCGGGTTTACCGGAGGGTTCTGAGATGATGAGTGGTGTACGTGCTTCGTCGATAAGAATGCTATCAACCTCATCAAGGATTGCATAGATATGTCCGCGTTGCACCTTCGCGTCGAATGAAAGTGCTTTGTTATCCCATAGATAATCGAATCCGAATTCACTGTGAACGCCGTAAGTGATGTCTGCTTTGTATCCAAGCCTCTTCTGCTCGTGTGGCATTTGGCTGAGTGTCAGTCCAACGGAGAGTCCGAGGAAGTTGTAAATCTTCCCCATCCATTCTGCGTCGCGTCTTGCAAGGTAATCGTTGACGGTTGCGAGATGTACGCCTTTTCCGGTCAGGGCATTCAAATAGACGGCAAGGGTTGAGGTGAGCGTTTTACCTTCCCCTGTCCGCATCTCGGCGATATTTCCTCGGTGGAGTGCGACGCCGCCCATGATTTGGACGTCGTAGTGCCGCTGTTTTAACGTCCGGACTGCGGCTTCTCGGACGGTAGCGAATGCGTCTGGTAAGAGTTCATCAAGCGATTCACCGGCGTCTAACCGTTGACGAAATTCTGGTGTTTTGGATTGCAGCTGTGCGTCGGTGAGTTTTTTGACTTCTGGTTCGCGTTGGTTGACGGCATCAACAATATCGCGAAACTTTTTGACATCCCGATCTTCTTTGCTACCGAAGACTTTGGTTATCATGTTTTGGAACATTTTTTACTATTGCTCCTGAACACCATTCACGTTGTGAAAGGTGATATATCTCTAAGTCATCATCGACTTGGTGTTTGTGTCTCGTTCGTCTCAGTGGATTGCAGGTCGATAGGGGCTAATAAATTATGTCCGTCTACTTTTTTACGTAATATCGTGTAAATCACTGTGTTTCCAGCGGAAGCGATTGAAAACAGGTGCGCAACAACCAGCCCCGCGCCCATTAGTATTGTGATTGTCAGAAAAATGGCAGTCACCGTTGTGGTGAAAGCCACTGCTTCCTGTGTACTACTGCTGATGTCAAAGACCCCGAAGATATTAATATAGGGAAGTGATGCCAACTTTTCGATGGTACCGCTGAGCCATCCGTTTGCATGGTTCATGAAAGATTGCATCTCTTCGGCGTGCAGGAAGCGGACTGGGAACAACATGATCGAGAAACCGTAGAGACAGAAAAACGCCCAGATCGGGACAAAGATGAGTTTGATAAGAAACAACAACGCTTCATAACACACTATGTGCCACGGTTTGTTCCAAACGATGGCAAATTGCTGATAAATTGTTTCAAACGCGTCAGCACCGGTTGCAGCGACGACGGCTGGGACAAAGAGTAGACTTACACTGAAGACCACCGTTATTAATGCTATCAGCACGCCGAGGAAAAAGCCAATCGGCATAAACAGGGAAGTAAGCATGAGAAACGGTTTGCCGACTATCGGCAGCTTTCCAAGTCCCGCGATGCTGAGAGGTATTAATGGAAAAAATATCAGGATGAGGAGTAAGCCGATGAACGCGCCCAAAACGGACTTCCAATGTGCTTTGAGGAAAGTTACAGCGTCTCCGACTGAAAAAAAGAAGTCTCCACGAAGTTGTTCAACGGTTATTTTTGAAACTACCGTGCTTGCCAAAAAAAAGATGCAAGCGAAACTTATTATCCCTACCCACATAGCGATTTGCGTTATCTGTGCGAGTTCTGCGCCACTGAAAGGCGTTACAGGTAGGAGTGCATGTTTATTCCAAAAGTCCTGTGCGGCGGTGCCGCCCACGGTGAAAAGACTGAGATATACCAAGATTTCATAAATTAGATACGCGAGTACGAGTCCAATGAAATGGACAGAAATCTTTCGCCCACTGAATCCGTATCGGATAACTTGGAAGATATCCCTGAAATCGAAATAACGTTTTTCCATGAAGGCGTTCTTCTGCTTTTCTGCTCATTCTTGTATATAAATGATACTATAATTTATAGGTTCTGTCAAATGTTATTTTGGTCATTAGTTGTTAGTTTTTGGTGTTACTATATTGGCGGTGACGGGGAGTGTCAGTGTTCGTTCGTTGGGGAATGCCACAGTGAGTAGCGATGAAAAGCGTTCTCTGTCTTTCAGTGGACCGAGTTGGATGGTAATAAGAGAGGGGTCTGGTGCCATTTCCCACGTCAATCTTGGATGGTTTGATGGCAAGAGACGGATATCGGATGTCTTGAGTGGGGCGTTTACTGCGAGTGTAATGGTTTTTTGATGTGTCGTTTCAGGTAAAATATCGCCAAACTCACAGATGTCAGGACTCAGTGTCGCGAACCGTTTCGCGGCGGCAGTGATTGTGAAGTGGAGACTTGGGGTTGTGGGACTATCCGTGAAAATGGTAACGGCTGCTGAGGTATCGTTAGCAGGTAGGGTTTCTGGGTTGATGGTTATGTGGAATGTACCATCTTTATTTGGTAGAATCGCCTCCGGTCCTGTGATTTCGGCGTAGCTACATCCGGTTTGCATCCTCTGGATATAGCGTGTGTTTTTGCCTGTGTTTCGTGCTGTCACGGATTGCGTTACGGACCCTTCCCATTCTGGGAGGGTTCCGAAATCAATATGCTGCTGTGCGAGGACGAGTTCGGCTGAGGGTTTCTGCGGATTGTTGATGAGGACGATAATCAGTCCGGCAATCAGCAGGATGGGGATGATGATGGTTGTGATGATTCTGCGTTTGGACATGGTTTGGATAAAGTGTTGAGTTTCACTGGAATTTCGTCATCTTTAATCGTTTGAAATTCCGAAGTTCTTTGAGATGAATGCCAGTAATTTTTTCATGTTCCGTTCAACCTAACTACGCTATTAAGTCGGATTTACGTTATATACAATAATGCATTTTGATTTAAAGAAACAGATTTATTTTGTAATTTTGAGAATACGATATTAGGAAACATCACCAGTGAGACGGCGTATTGTATGTTTGAATCGCGGATTGTCCTGGATTTCACGAATTTTATGGTGAATCATGAAAATATAGACATTTTGTTGTCAGTTGTCAGTTGTCAGTTATCAGTTAATGGATTTGTGTGGTAATTACAGACGACTATACGCATTAATTTTACAGTTTTTCACAGTAAATGCGAAGAAAGATAATTTCAAGATAGCGTCATAAACACACGTGGTGACTGGGTTTTTAGCGGTTTTATGGAAGATTGTTGTGAAGGGTACTGTGAAAGTTTGTGTATGGGATTGCCCGAATTTGAGCGAAAGTGCACTGCACTGTGACAGTCAAAGTGCTGTTGAAAGTGACAGTCATAGTGACACTCAAAGTGTCAGTCAAAGTGCTGTAAGTGACACTTAAAGTGCTGTTGTAATTGCCGAAAGTGCTGTTGTCTGAATCAGGATTTGCAGGATTTTGAGGATTTGCAGGATTATGGTCTGAATCAAGATTTTCTGGATTTTGAGGATTTGCGGGATAAGAGTGAGGATGTAGGTTCATTTGTCTGAATCACAGATTTTCGCGGATTGTAAGAGGATTATGAGTTGTGGATTATACGGATTTAATAGATGCATTGATTGGGACGCAAGGGTTCCTGTTGATGCGTGTATGGACGCACGGGTAACGGGACGTGAAAACATAGGGAATGCAAAGCCCAGATAACGACTTTACGAGTTTCCAGCTTTACGAACTGGCGGGTGCAGAACCTTGGCGTGATTGTAGCACGGGTTTCCGCTGTCCTGCAAAGTTGGAAACCCCACGACTTCTTGAGATTTTAAACAGCCTTTTTTACGTGGGATGAACCTGTTAGGGTTCGGAGGACTGTGATGCTGTTGTTGTCAGGCACTCCTACCACGACTCAGTGAGATTCTAACGGACCTTGTTTTCTACGGATTATAGTGAAATAACAGTCTATCGGATGCTCTGATGAACTGGTCATATTGCTTCAGATTTCTCTATAATATGGTAAAACCCACAGTTACCTATACATTGGCGAGGTAAGGATACCTCGCCAGCGACGGTGAAGTATCAAACCCTATCATGTCCACATATTTTCAGGCTTTACTATAATAGGTTCGGTTTCTGATGTCCGTTCTTCGTCAGTCGAACCTTCCGCAACACATCGGATTTCTGACGACACATCGTATGGGATGGATGAACACTGGCGGGTTCCATTGGCGTCGTCTCCAATGACCTGCCCCCACGACTCGCTGAGAATTTACGCGATAGTTTCCGTGTTGGTATTGTTCTGTCTCTGTTTGGGATCGCGACTGCCAAAGAGACTGCCCACGGACTCGGGTTACTGAGTGTTCGAGCGACGTGTTATGCGGTGTAAAGTGGATACTTGGTCGTCGCTTCACCGAGTACCTCCCGCACCTCTAAGAGTACTAACTCGTAGTGTCCGTTATTGGGCGTTGCATTCTACATGACGTATTTTATGATACGCTGTGATTAATTATAGTGTGTATTTCGGACGAAATCAACTGTGATTTGTGTAATGTGATGTCGATTTGATTGTGATTTGATGTTGATGTGATGCAGGTGGATATTTTTTTATTGTCTGAACCAGGATTTGCAGGATTTTGTGGATTTGCAGGATTGAGGCTTTCGCTTGACTTTGTGTGTATTGTATGCTATATTGAGCGTATAACATCTGCGGCTGTCGTTTAGGTGGTTGGTAGTGTTTCCGCCTATTAGATACGCATGTGATAAAGCGTCGGGTTCCACTCGGGTTTTGATAGTCTTCAACATTCTATAAATCCGAAAGTTCTGCAGTAAAACGGAAATGATTTCTCTGTTCCGTTCAACCCAACCTACGTGCTACTCCGCCAAAATATTTTAGGGACAGGCGTGGTCCGTTTTACATACATCATTATGCCGATACTCGTGCCAAAAAACGGGCTCTTGAAGAAATTGCTCAACTTCTGGGGACGCAACTCACAGTAGAAATAGTCGCGAAACAGTAAGGATAGACCTTAGTTTCCAAAGGGGTCTCTATGGAATGTGTTGACTGACAAATAGTGTTCATTGCCATGAACAATCCGTTAGAGCAACAACAGTTCCGCATGCACAGGGTTTTCCAGACGCTGGCGTGGACATAACTTACTGTGTAAGAAAATAACTATGAACAAACTTTATTTTGGCGATAACTTGGAGATCTTGCGAGAGATGGATGATGGTCGGATTAATTTTATATTTTTTATCAAGGGAGAGATTTAATGGTTGGAAAGGGTTTTACCGTTGTATTATTGTTGGTGTTTTTGCTGTTCTGCATTTCCACTGTTCTAACAGTAGCGGATATTGAGTATTATCCTACAGATTTGGGGAATATGTGGGTGTTGGAGACTGCGGATAACACTGAACGGATGACTTACACGACTGAAGCTACAGAAGAGCGTATCAATGGTACGGAGATAGTGCTTCTGAAAAGAGTGGCGGAAACGCTGGGATCCGATGATACCACGGGTGAAGAGCTGTTTGTGCACTTTGATGAGGACGGCGTGAAGCTTCATAAGATTGTCGCTGAACTCGGTTCCGTGTTCGGTGTAGCGACCTCTGAATTGTCATCGCCTGTTCTCTTTTTCCCGGCGTCATTGAAGATTGGAGATTCGTGGAGTGTTACGGTGGAAACAATCGTCAAACTTGCGGGTCCAGTTTCGTTCACCAGTATTTACGAGGTTATCGCAACGGAAGATGTGAAAACACCTGCAGGGACGTTTGAAAACTCCCTTAAAATTCAGGTTGATTCAATATCCTCCTCTACGTTAGGGGTGACGCGGACAACGGCTTACCAGTGGATGGCACCGAATGTTGGGATTGTTAAGTTTATAACTGATCAGGAGATTGTCTTTAATTTGGTAAGTTCCAATCTGCTTACAGATGTGTCCCCTTATGATGTGACGGGTGACGGTGTTGTTAACATATTAGACCTCGTCTTTGTTGCTTCTCGTTTTGGAAGTATGGATGTCGATGCGGATGTGAATGCCGATGATGTCGTTGATATCTTAGATTTGGTACTTGTTTCCCAGAATTTTGGCAATTAACCTAAGATTCGTCATGGAAAAGTTGCCTATTGTTAAGGAAAGACGGCGAGGTTGGAATCCTCGCCTACTTATTTTAAGGGCAGCGGGTTTAAGGGTTTGTCTATTGTGCCTTGAGTTGTCCCCATGTTGAGGTTAGCCTTGCTTCTGGGGTGACGTTTAGTTCGGAGATGGTAAAAGAATCTGCCCATGCAGTACCGACCCACTCGTTTGCGATGTTAATGCCCTCCATGAGGAAACCAAGGATTTCTATCTTATCAAAGTTGGCATCCTGGAATGCTGTGCGGAATTCACCATCTGTGAGCAGAACGAAATATCCCAAATTAAAATAGAGTTTCATTTCTGTCAAGACGTCTGTTTCCCAGCGGATGCGAGGTTCTCTGGATAGCCGAATTCGGAAGGGATGGTTGCTTCCTTTGCCGTTGAAACGTCTCGCTCTAATCTCGTCGGGAAAGAACACGTAGAAGAATGGATCCTCGTCGGATGTTTCAGGAAAGTTTCTCCCCACACAAAAACCGAAACGCGTTTTGTCACCGCCGAAATCATTGATCGTGACCACGAAGTTTCGATAGGGGGCAGGCAGTGCGGTGAATTGGTAAAGTTCGTATTCCACCTCCCATTCGCGTTTAACTTCTACGCGTAAAAATCCGTCCGTCACTTTCCAGATGGAATCGTTTCCGACGATGCTCCACGCTTGAGGATTTTCGATATTAAAGTCGTCGTGCCAATCCTCAGCGGGTACGAGATGTGAGTAGGTGATGAGGATGTAAATGAGTATGAAGATGCTTAGGTTTTTGTTTGGCATAGTGTGTCATTGCGTCGGTTACAACGGCATCTACCGAGATGTAGGACGTCTGGTCTCAGTTAATTTTATGCAGTCGTACCACTGCTGTGTTTTCCTGCTTTTTCGGCTTAGGACACCGGGTTCCCGCTCAGTTGGGGGACCGAAATCTCCATCTTTCTGTTTCAGGACGTTCCAATCCGGTGGAAACCATGTCCTGAGTGTTTTGCAGTTAACCTCAAGAGGTTCACCTTCCCATCCACCAATTTTGTAATACATTGGGCAGATCCACTGTTCTGTGCCGCGGGCATACCGTCGCCAACCGGTTACGGAGGCTTGGGCGCGAATAATGTTCCCGTCCCGCCAATGCCGTTCGACACCGCTCCACGGGTATCCGGTTGTTCCACCGCCAGAACTAATCTCACTCCATCCTAAATCGTCGTGGAGTGTAATGTAGGAGTAGTTTGTGCCCCACGGTGTATCGTCTGTGCCAAAACGCCACCGCTGTCCACGATACCAATGGATTGCCCTCGGAATCTTTGAGGCGGAGACCGTCGCATTTTCAATGGTTTCTACGATATCGAACTGTCCTCTATTGTTATAAGGGTTGTGGACGCCGGCGCAGAGGGTGAGGGAATTAAGTTCGGGTCCGAACCATATCCCATTCACCCCTGGAGTCCTGTAGTAAGAACCCGAACTGGGAGGATGGGCACTCTCTCCTGGATTTAATCGCGCTCTGGCGTGGCTATTCCAAAATGCGATGCCGAGGACGAGAATGAGTAAAGATGCGTCAAAGATAAGGTCTAAATTTTTTCGCAACATAGATTTTTTAATGGTTGTCAGTTGTTAGTTATCAGTTATCAGTTAAGAGGGTTATGAGTTAATTGGGGCGTTCGTTTTCCAATAATTACATCTGGACGCCCGAACTTGTTCGGGTTTGCGCGTCCTGTCCCGAACAAGTTCGGGCGTCTGTCAACAGGGATCCTTCAGATAAATAAACTTATTTTTTTAAAATAATGAGCCAGTTAATAAGAGCCACTTGTTAACTGGAAACTGACTATTTTTAGGGTTGTTCTTGTTTTAAGCTTGCCCATGTGGTTGTTAATTTCCGTTTCGGAGAGACTGCGAGTCCATCAATTGTAAATGTGTCCACCCACGCGCTGCCGATATTGACGTCTTCTGTGACGTATCCGGCGAGTACGAAGGCGATAATATCTATCTGATCAAAATTTGCGTCTCTAAAGTCGAGACGTGATTCTCCATCGGCCCACAGTTGAAACCTACCACTTTCAAAGCGCACTGTCATCTGTTGGAGTTCATCCGTGTTCCACCGTTTGCCGGGTCCGGCGAATATGCCTCCATTTCTTGAGGCTTGCATATCGTTCGTGAAGAAGAGGTAGTAACCGTATTCTTCTACTTTGGTAATGGGGTTCCAGAAATGCTTTGCGAGTGCGATGCCGAATCGCGCTTGGGTGGCACCTATGGTTTCAAGGGTAATTGTAAAGTCGTTCTGGGGTTCCGGGTAGGCGATGAATTGGTAAAGTTCAAATACGGTGCTCCACTCGGTTTGCGCCTGAATTTCTGCCCTTAAGAAACCGTCCTCAAGTTTCCAGATAGAATCGTTTCCCTCGTGTTGCCAGTTGTCTTTTGTCTCTTGTTTGAAGGTGTCTTTCCAAATAACGGCACCCACTTCTATCTGCAAAACGAGGGAAACATAGATAATTAGGATTGTTTTCAGGAGGCGTGCAGTATTTTTCATTAATTATTTCAATGGTATACAATCATACCATTCCTTTGCCTTTTTCGATGTTCCCTGCTCACGAAGGCTGAGTTTGTTGCGTAGCGGTCGAAATTCAGGTATTGTAAAGTGTCCTTTGGTATGTTCTAATACCTTCAGATTGTACCGTCCTCGTGTAGTTGTACAGGAGTAACGTAGCGTACCGTGTTTATAGTACTTCGGCGCGAGATATTTCTGTCCATCGTGCTCATATCGGTGATAACCGGTTACTTCCGCCTTAGATTGTATGTAGTCTCCTTCGCGCCAGTGTTCCTCGAATCCACTCCATGGAAATCCTGTAACAGTGTTCTGTGCGTCGATGTCTGCCCAACTGATTTCAGATACAAGAATTATATGAACGGTGTCTGTGCCCCACGGTGTGTCGGCGTTAGCGAATCGCCATTCCTGTCGCCGATACCACCAGACCTTTTCGGGTCTTGAGGATGGCCAAACCTGAGCGTTTTCTCTGGTATAAATAATGTCGAAGAAGCCTGCTTTGTTGAATTGGTGTTCGGTATTCTTCGGGCAGAGCACCCGACTGTCGATTTCTGGTCCGAACCAGCGGGTATCACCCTCGGATTCTATAAGTTTGCCCGGCATCCGATAGTAGTCCCCTGCAGGTTCGGGATCGGCAGTTTCTTTAAGGACAATTCTTTCTCCATCTGTGTATTTTCCATGCAAACCGGCATTTGCGGGCAGAACAGGCAATTGGAGAATTAGAATAGCTGTTAGGGTGCTTACGTTGAAGTGAACGGCACACGTCGGGAGAAAGGCGCGCATGGTTTTTCTAAAGACCTTGCTATTTTGCAAAAGAGGTACCATCTCGTCTCCCTAAATAGATACGATATGCAGTGCCGGTGGTAGGAATTTCGACCTGCTTGTGAATGAAGGTTCGCTGGTAAGGTCCTGTAGCATTTTCAAGAACAGCATGGACAGCCCGGATATGCAACTGGTAAGGCTTTTCAGTCAGGTTGTCGAATTTAAATTTGCCATCTGTTTTCGTTTCCACTTCAAACCGATCCAGGGTCATTGACATGTCGTAAGGATTTAATTCCCACGGATACCAAGAACGTGAGACAATGGCGTTAGGCACGGGTTGACCTGTATCTGCCCAAAGTATTTGACCCTGTAATATGCTCGACGGACGATCTGCGATAATAAAGACCTCCTTGTTGTCTGCCGAGGCTTCTACATTGATGGCAGTTGCCGATATGCCGTCTCCAACTATATAAAACGTGTATGCCCCCGAAAAAAGCCCATCTACGATAAAGGCTGATTCTATTGTCGGGAAGTGTTTTGACAGAAGTGGTTTATGCAACACTAACGGGTTAAGGCTGGGTTGCATCTGGGCATCTGCGGGAAAAACCTTCACAGCGTAATGCGCATCCGAAGCAATGTCCAGCGGTAGAATAACGTGTCCTTTGACAGTCAACCCCTTTTCAAGCGGAACAATCAGCGGTTCTTTACTGATTTCCACGTTCTCGTAGACTCTGGAAAAATACCCTTTCTTGCTGATCTCAAGGGAGAGATATTGCGGCTCGGTTTCTAACATCTGTATCTGAAAGTTGCCTGTAGCGTCTGTCTCCGCCGATGCCAGGAGCGTACTATGTCCGTAAGGTGTTTCTCTGTGCCGCGTTGCGTAAATTTGTGCTTCCGCTATCGGGTGTTCTTGTGTATCGACAACCGTGCCGTGTAAGGTCTTCAATTTCGGTGGACGGATAGAAATTTGGGTCTGTGCTTGTGGGTTAATAGCGTCCACGAATGCTATGATAACACCGTTTTGGATGATTGTCAAGGTGTATTCAATCGGGTAGAGGTCAGAGAAGTGGAAGTTACCTGTGGTATCGGTTTTTGCTGCGTGTTCGATTGGCGCGGCGGCGCGAAAAAAATCTGCGGATTTGTTATGCATCTTTAGGTTCACGACGAGTTCTTGAATGTCTTTGTTACCAGAGACGTTGCCTTGCAAGGACAGGGTGCGTGTCAGCGCAATCTTACCTAAATCGTAGCGGTTCTTGCCGGGGAACATCTCTTTTCGCAGGCGTTTTGCCTGATATTGCGGATGAAGTGCCATGAGTGAGAAGGCGTAGTAGGTTTTGGGGTCATTGCGGATGGTGAGTGAGAAAGCACCTTTAGCGTCTGTTACTGTTGCGTGTTCAAATTCCCGATCTGGGTAGACGCGTTCAATCTTTTCAGAAGCGGCGCGTACAAGGACATCGGGGATCGGTTGCCCGTCTTCAGCGTTGACGAATGTGCCGTGGAGGTGTGCACTATCTAATGTTTGACAGATACCAGAGGTGGTATAGAGGAGGAGTAGCAGCAAAATAGAACGGGTCATATAATTCTGTAGAAAAGTCGCGTTTCGCAGATTGCTCCTATAAAAAAACAAGCCCTATGGTGGAGGGCTTGTTTTTCAGAGGAGTTATATTGATGAGAGGTCTGTAGCAGTAGAATTTGTTTGTGTGCTTTTGGCGGAATACCCCGGACGAGATTTGAACTCGTGTCGCCGCCGTGAAAGGGCGGTGTCCTTGGCCAGGCTAGACGACCGGGGCTTATAAGTGGTGAGCCGTACAGGAATCGAACCTGTGACCCACTGATTAAAAGTCAGTTGCTCTACCTGCTGAGCTAACGGCTCAAATTGTCAACATTTAATGATACCACACTTTTGGGTGGATGTCAAATTAAAATGGAAAAACTGTCTATAGGATATGTGTCTATCAGAGAGCATGATAGAGATTGGGGTTACAAACCTTTCTACAGGTATGGATACCCTAATGTTTTACCAGAGGGATTGTCCTAACTGGACGATCTGATTTCTATCGGGTCCGACGGAGATAAGCGGGATTGGCACGTTAAGGTAATCAGCGATGTACGCGACGTAATCTTTCGTCCGTTGCGGAATATCTGTCGCCGTTCGTGCGTTGATTAAAGATTGTTGCCAACCCGGGAGTGTTTCGTAGACAGGTTCGCACTCCTCCAAGACCTGCAGGCTGCTGGGGAAGGTCGTTATCTGTTCACCCTTATAGCGATAAGCGACACACACCTGCAAATCGGCGAGGGTATCGAATACGTCGAGCTTCGTCAATGCGATGGCAGTTAACCCGTTGATTTGGGTCGCGTATTGAAGTGCGACCAGATCAAGCCAACCACAGCGTCTTGGACGTTGTGTCGTAGCGCCATACTCTTTGCCAATTTCCCGAATTTTTTCATCAAGGTTGGGAGGCATCTCTGTTGGGAAGGGACCACCACCGACGCGTGTGACGTAGGCTTTGGAAACGCCGAGGACCTCCTCAATTGCCTTGGGACCGATACCCAGTCCTGTGCAGACGGCACCGGCAGTGCAATTAGAAGAAGTAACATAGGGATACGTTCCGAAGTCTATGTCGAGCATAGTTCCCTGCGCGCCTTCAAAAAGGATCCGTTTTTCAGCAGCGAGTGCATCGTGCATGTAAGCGACGGTGTCGGTTACATAAGGGCTGAGTCGCTGAGAGTAGGCATAGTAAGTTTCAAGCAGGACGTTTCGTTCGGGTCCACCTATCTGGAGTGCTTCCGCTTTGGTTTCGAGGTTATAATCAAGTTTTTTCTGGAAGTGGTCAAAATCAAGCAGGTCACCGACGCGAATACCGGCGTGTCGGTTCATTTTATCGGAGTAAGTGGGGCCGATACCACGCGATGTAGTGCCGATTTTAGTGTCGCTGCCCATCTGTTCCCACTGCTCTACAGCCTTGTGATACGGCAGAATAAGGTGAGCGCGATCGCTAATTTTCAGGTTATCGCTACTAACTTCAACACCTTGCGCTTGCAATCGGTCGATTTCACCAAAGAGCGTTTCCAAGTTGATGACGACCCCATTGCCAATAACGTTCACGGTGTCAGTTCTAAGGATACCTGATGGGATTAGATGGAGAATAAAGGTTTTTTCACCGAGAACGATGGTATGTCCAGCGTTATCACCGCCTTGATAGCGTGCGACGACATCGGCGTCTGCTGCAAAGACGTCAGTTAGTTTCCCTTTACTTTCATCTCCCCACTGAGCACCTAAGATGACAATGTTTGACATATAAGACCTCTTACAACTCCCAAACAGGCAAGCGACGCTGTAATTCTAACGTTTGGAGAATTGGAAGCGTGCGCGTGCGCCTTTCTGTCCATATTTTTTCCGTTCGACCATTCTCGAATCGCGAGTCAAAAATCCTGCTTTTTTCAGGGGAGGCTTCAAGGATTCGTCTGCTTTGACGAGTGCGCGTGCGAGTCCATGTGAAATTGCACCTGCTTGTCCGGTGTTCCCGCCACCCTTTACGTTGACCCGAATGGCATACTCACCAATCTTTTCGACGTGCTCAATTGGGCGTTTCGCCTCCTGCACGTGGTCAGAACGATCGAAGTAGTCCTCAATGGGTTTTTTATTGACGAGAATATCGCCTCCACCGCCTGGGATAATTCGGACGCGTGCGACCGATGTTTTGCGTCTTCCGGTTCCCCAGAATTGTTCAATAGCCATACTGCTCATACTCTCCATAGTTGTAGGCGTGCCTTCTGATGGCGATGCTTCAACTCAATTAAAACGTTAAGACTTCCGGTTCCTGTGCTTGGTGCGGGTGAGACGGTCCAGTGTAGACTTTGAGTCCCTTCATCAATTGTCTACCGAGGTGATTCTTGGGAAGCATACCTTTGACGGCATTGCTAATAATCGACTTAGGCTTTGTATCCATCTGTTCGCTAAAGGTCCGGTATTTATCACCACCCGGGTAACCACTATGCCTAAAGTAGACTTTCTGTTCCCTCTTATTGCCTGTGACGACTACCTTCTCTGCATTCACAACAGCAACGCGAAAACCTAAATCAGCGTGAGGTGTAAACCGAGGATCGTGTTTTCCTCGCAATACCTGTGCGATGTGCGAAGCCAAACGTCCCAGTATCTGTCCCTCCGCGTCCACTACATACCATTTAATGTCTTTCTCTGTTTTCGGAAAATAGGTTTTCGTTTTCAGTACCATGACTTCCTATCCCTTCAACCAAATTGTGCTGTTAAGTCACAATTTATCTTGCCTTTACAAACTTTTTGTAATGTGTTGTTCGCGTGTACGACCTTCAAAAGAGGTGTTTGTACAATATATGGACACAACCAGATAATATTATATCATGACGGATGGCGTTTGTCAAATTTTTTAGTTACCAGTTTAGGGGTATTCGGTTTTCGGTTCTTGGTTGTTAGAAGTGGGCTATAGGTTGTGGGGAGTGAGGACGCTGAAGAGCGTTGCGAATGAGATGGACGACTAAACGTCCATCCATCTCATATCGACTTTTGAGGTTGACACCGAGGTCTGGTTACTCAGGTCCGTTTAAATTCATTAGACTATCCAGATTCAAATATTCTTTCATCTGTCTTAAAGCGTCTTCATCGGTTTTGTCTGGATCTGCGTAATCTTCCGTGCGATTCAATTGGACACATCTGACTCGTTTTAAGGTCAGTTTACCTTCTCTGTAAACTTCTATATTTGCGGAGACTCCAATTAGATCCGGGGCACCGGGAAGTGACATCAAATGTTCAAAAATCATTCCGACTTGTAAGGGAGTCCCTGTTAATTTAGCACCGCTGAGTGTGACGGATTTGTCAGTCTCGGGGTCTTTTAGTCGTCCTGAAAGTATTAACGTGACTTCCTTCACGATTTACCTCCTCTTGATGATAAAAAAATTGATAATATAATAAAATTAATAATTGCGCAGTGCACGCAAGGCATACCTGCAAGTCTCATTAGGTTGTTGTTGATTGGATTACTGCAAAGCACGGCAGCATCTCGCTGTATTCAACAAATAGTCCCAAGGTATTGCCGTAAATTAGCATTTATGGTTGTAAGTAGGAGAAAAGTGTTAACTATACTTAAAGCATAGTGACGCGTGGGTAAGAGAGGGCTATGGATATTATCAGTAGACCGGCAGATGCCCTTAAAACCGGTGCCTACGGTAAGTTTCGATAAGATAGAAAGAATAAAGGGAGAGATAGTGCTCAATGTATCTACGCTACTTTCTATATAATCATATTGTGACAGAAAATTATGACGCGCTACACTAACGATCTGCCAGATTTCTATTATTATAAACTTTTGGAACAAAAATTGCAAGTTTTTTTGCGTTTTTATGGAAAATTTGTCTTTTGTAAACACAAAATATATATTTTTGTTATTAAAATACGTCTTTCGTAACACAAAATGAAGATATTTTTATAGAAATGTACCTTTTCGGGTAAAAGATGCGAGTCTGATACGAAAATGTGTGCGATGTCGATTTCTTTTATGTTATACTATAAAAGGCTGATGTAAACTATATAGGAAACATGGGTTCAGATAATGCGAATTATTCTTTATACGGGTAAAGGTGGCGTTGGTAAAACAACCATCGCTGCTGCTACGGGTATCAAACTCGCTGCGCTCGGTTACAAGACAATTGTCATCTCACTTGATGTAGCACATTCCCTCCGTGATGCATTTGATAACCACGAAAAATTAGTCCGCCAGCACGAAGAAAAGCAGATCCAAATCAAAGAGAATCTCTGGATACAGGAAATTAACGTTCAAGAGGCGATTGTTGAATACTGGGACGATGTGTACAACTACATCCGTTCACTGCTCAACCGCTCAGGGCTTGACAACCTTGTTGCGGAAGAGATTGCGGTGTTTCCTGGGATGGAGGAAATTTGTGCGCTCCTCTATATCAATCAGTATGTCCGAGAAAAGCGTTACGATGTGATTATCTTGGATTGTGCGCCTACAGGGGAATCACTTCGGTTTGTCAGTATCCCAACGACGCTGGAGTGGTACATGAGCCACGTTTTCAAATTGGAGCGAAACTTGGCAAAGGTTGCGGGTCCAGTAATTGAGCGGGTGAGTTCGGTTCCTATTCCGAAGGATAGCTATTTCCAAAATATCCAAGACCTTTTCAATAAGTTGGAGGGAATCGACGATGTGCTGACAGATCCGAAAATCACGACGGTGCGTTTGGTGACGAACCCAGAGAAAATTGTTATCAAGGAGACACAACGGGCGTTTATGTATTTTTGCTTGTATGGACTCTGTATTGACGCAGTGATTATCAATCGTATTTTTCCTGATGGCGTTGATGGGTCCTACTTTGAGGTTTGGAAACAGACACAACAGCACTACATCAAAGAGGCACTGAACTACTTCTCTAATGTGCCAATCTGGAAGGTTAACCTTTTTGCTGAGGAAATTGTGGGTGAACAAGGATTGCACCGATTAGCAGATGCGCTCTATACCGAGATTGATCCGGCTGATCGATTTTCTAACGAGAGTCCTTATCAGTTCCGAAAAGTAGGGGATGCGTATCAGTTGTCCATGCGTCTCCCGTTTTTGAGCAAAGAAGAGATTGGACTAACAAAACATGGCGATGAATTGATTGTCACGGTAGGTAATTTCAAGCAACACGTTGCATTGCCACGGAGCCTCTCAAACAAAAGAACAACTGGTGCGAAATTGACCGGCGACCAGCTCGTGATTAAGTTTCAGGGTGACAACAGCGTGTGAGAATGTATTGAGAGACTATGGGAAGCAAGACGGACAAAGCAGTTTTTACTGTAACAACGACAACACTTTTAACGTTCTTAATAGCAAGCCGCGTTGGCAGTATCTGGATTCTTTATCCAAATGTATTGATTGCAGTTGCATTGTTCATCTATTACATCCGACGGATTGATGAAGATGTTTCGCTGCTCTCAAGTAGTTCTATTTTCGGTCTTGCGACGACGCTGACGTATGTGCCAATGGACTGGCTGTTCTCTCGTAAAGCACATCTAATCTTTTATGTGCGTCCAGATTTTTTAGCGAATGTAACAACGCCATTTGCGATAATCCTCAATTGGGTGGTATTCGCGGTGCTGGCAGCCTACTGTTATCAAAGGCTGGTGATGATTTTTCGAGCCGGTTTTACTGCTGAGTTTGATAGTTCACGGACTGGTTCCTTGGGATTCAGCGTGCTGGCGGCAGGTGTTACGGGTATTGGTGCTGCGCTTGGAAGTATCGTTGTTTACGAGCTTGGCGCGGCACATTTGTGGCAATGGAATGCAGCACAGGTGGATCGGATGCCACAGATTGCATCGGTACCAGTTTTTGTGCCTGTCAGTTTCCTATTTACTTTCCTGTTGTGTCCATACTTTTTCGGTGTGGCTAACAAGGCAGCAGATTCTACGGGGATCCGTGGAAGTCAGCATGCGGGTGTAGCAGGGATAAGATGTGGCATCTTTATGGGGGCATTTCAGTTTTTTAGTTTTCTTCTATTTTATGTCTGGAAGTAATGGTAATATTGATCATTTTAAAATATGATGTTCTTGGTGTTAATCTCTATCAGGATTAATGCGTCTATTAACAAAAGCCTTTAATTATTGTAGAAAAGGAAAGTAACGAGGATGCGAATTCGCTCAACAACGATTTTAGCCGTTCGCCGCGACGGAGAGATTGCTATAGGCGGTGATGGCCAAGTGACTTTAGGCGACACAGCGATTAAACACAGTGCACGAAAAATCCGTAAAATTCACGACGATAGGGTGCTCATCGGTTTCGCTGGCTCTGCATCCGACGCAATTACGCTGTACGAAAATTTGGAGAAGAAGCTGCAACAATATCGTGGAAATCTTCAGAAATCAGCGGTGGAACTTGCCCGCGAGTGGCGCAATGATAGGGTGCTAAGACAAGTAGATGCCCTAATGATCGCTGTAGATGTCAACGATGGTTATCTGATTTCAGGGAATGGCGATGTGATTGCTCCGGACGACGATGTTCTCGCCATCGGTTCGGGGGCACCGATTGCTCTTGCAGCGGCGAAGGTGCTGCTCAAACACTCAGACCTGACTGCGAAAGAGATTATTTCAGAAGCACTCCAACTCACCAGCGAGATTTGTATCTATACGAACGCTCAGATTGAAATTGACACAATAGAAAAATAGCGCGATGCTGTCCAAGTAGCATCGCTTTAATGTTGTTAAAACCTATCTCATAGTATGTTGGGGAAGAATACCGGGCTTCATTCAAGTAAAAGGGTTATGAGATAACGAATGGACTTGATGATTTTTGGGAGGATTACCTTTGGAGACACCTAATGTGAAAGATGGAAAGAGCACTTTAGCGAACGCACTTACCCCACAACAGATTGTTGAGGAATTAGATAAATATATTATCGGTCAGTTTGAAGCGAAACGTTCTGTCGCGATTGCGCTGCGTAACCGCGCACGTCGGCAGATGTTAGCAGAGGACATGCAGGACGAAGTCGCACCTAAGAACATTATCATGATTGGTTCTACAGGTGTCGGCAAGACCGAAATTGCCCGGAGACTTGCGCGTCTGGTTGAAGCTCCTTTCATCAAGGTGGAAGCGTCAAAGTATACGGAAATTGGCTATGTCGGTCGTGATGTTGAATCAATGATTCGGGATCTCACTGAAACTGCGATTGGTCGTGTGAAAGCTGAACAGACGGAGGCGGTAGAGGAAAAGGCACGAGAGGCAGCGGAAGAACGTCTCCTTGATTACATTTTTCCGATGCCACGTTCGTTGCAACAGCGACCTCGTTTACAAAACGAGGCACTTGACGAACCGGAACCGGAGCCGGAGGTAGAGACAGAAGATGATGCCCTTCTTCAGCTTCCGTTTGATCTCGGGCCCGATCCCGAAGTTGAAGCAGAAGCAGAACGAGAGAGGGAACGCGACCGGTATCTGAAGACGCGGGAAAGATTTAGGGATTGGCTCCGCGAAGGTAGACTTGAGGATAAGCCTGTTGAAATCAACGTCAAGCATCAGAATATGCCGTTTGTGGAAATCTTCTCGCCTGGCGGGATTGAGGAGATGGACATCAATTTTAAGGATATGTTCAATAACATACTCCCAAATCAGACGAAAAAACGTCGGGTGCCTGTATCCGAAGCGCGCGCGATCCTGATACAGGAGGAAGCAGAAAAGCTGATTGATATGGATGCGGTCATCGGTGATGCGATTCAGCGTGTTGAAAACTCGGGTATTGTGTTTTTGGATGAAATAGATAAAATTGCGGGTAGAGAATCTCGGCACGGACCGGATGTCTCTCGTGAAGGTGTCCAGCGCGATATTCTCCCTATTGTTGAAGGTAGTACGGTGACAACGAAGTATGGTGCGGTTCGAACACATCATATTCTGTTCGTTGCAGCGGGTGCGTTTCATGTTTCAAGTCCGTCGGACCTTATCCCAGAGTTGCAAGGTCGTTTTCCAATCCGTGTGGAGTTGAAAAGCCTGAACAAGAGTGATTTCAAATCTATCCTGACGGAACCGAAGAATGCATTGGTGAAACAGTATGCTGCGCTGCTTCAGACAGAGGGTATAGAAGCAGAGATCACGGAAGATGCGATAGACGAGATTGCCGCACTCGCGTTTCAGGTGAATGAGTCGGTTGAGGATATAGGTGCACGCCGCTTACACACAATCATGGAGAAGCTTTTTGAGAACCTCTTTTTTGATGCGCCGGACCTTGATAAAGACAGCATTACAATAGATGCCGACTACGTCAGATCAGAACTGTCGGAAATCGTCAAAGATCAGGATTTGAGCAGATATATCCTCTAAAAAATAATGAGATGTGATTCGTCGGAAAAAAGTATAACTTTATTACCAATCCGATCGCCTACTGGTCAGGTGGTCGGTAAACCGACGACACGAAAATTACACATCTTTACCCTTCTCTTCGTTTATGCCTTGTCTCTATCAAGCAGCTTCGCCCAAGATGTGACGCAATGGCGCGTGTCCGAAAGTGGCAAGGCACTTTCCAATTCAACGTCAATAAACACGCTAATCTTTTCGCCTGATGGCTCACAACTCGCTGTTGCGGACGCAGATGGAACTGCGTTATATGATACCCATACTGGGGAGGTCCTAACGCTGTTTCCTGCGCTGCTGGATGACGTGACGGCATTAGCGTTCTCACCTGATAATCAAACCGTTGCGAGTGCCGGTGAAGACGCAACCGTTCGTCTCTGGGATGCACGCACGGGTGGACGCAGAACCGACTTGATAGGACACACCGCCCCGGTTGTAGCTTTAGCATTCTCTCCCGATAATAATATCCTCGCCAGTGGAAGTTTCAGAGAGATTCGTTTGTGGGACTTAACCTTGGGAGAGGTATCTCGTGCTGCTGTTCTTCGGGGACACCGGGATATGGTTACCACATTAGCATTCTCACCAGACAGTAAAACACTTGCCAGTACCAGTTTTTACGGCACAATCTTGTTATGGGATGTAAAAACAGGTCAACTCCGATATAGCCTCTCTGCACATACGGATTCGGTTCAAGCACTCGCCTTCTCACCTGACAATGAAATCTTAGCGAGTGGTGGATATTGGAGTGCTGAGGCGGAGAGCACAATCCGTATATGGAATCCACACACTGGACAGCTTCTCTCAACCTTTGAAGAACATACCACCCCTGTGTTTGCTTTAGCATTTTCACCAGATGTTCACGGTGTTTATGGCAAGATACTTGCTACTGCTGGTTGGGGTGCCACAATTCGTATGTGGGATCCACGCAACGGACAATTACAAGCGACTTTTGCGAGTGATGCTTCCTCAATTGTTGCCTTAGCATTCCTATCGGATGCACACGGTGATTACGGTAAAACGCTTGCGAGTGCGAGTCTTGATGGGACAATCCAAGTGCGGTCTCTGGAATCTGCGAAGACTCTTTGGGATGTCAACGATGATGGTACTGTAAATATTTTGGACCTTACCTTTATCGCCTCACGTTTTGGAGAGGATTCGCCGGATCTTAATGGTGATGGCATAGTAAACATTTTGGATTTGATACTCGTTGCAAATCATATCGGACAATAGGCGTTGATTTATGGATGCTAAGCGACTGCATTTTTATGTGGAGGTATTTTCTATGCGTGTACATCTGCTCAATATTATTCAGTTCCGATTTTTCAATGTGATGTTGCTTTTAGCTGCGATTTTGTTTTTCTCGGATGCCTATGCGCAAGATTCCACACGTTGGCATTTACCTGAAGGTACCAGTGCGCGCTTGGGTAAAGGCAGCCCGACTGATGTCCAGTTTTCGCCAGATGGTACCCGAATTGCGGTGGCAAGTTCTATAGGCATCTGGCTTTACGATGCACAGACGGGACAAGAAATCGATCTACTCACCGATCATGTGCGTGGCGTCCGGTCATGTATGTATTCGCCGGATGGGACGCTGCTTGCTGGTGGTGGAATGGACGGGACACTTCTCTTATGGGATGTTTCCACGAGACAACTCATCACTGCGTTTAAAGGACATGAATGGTGGCGGCGGGTCATAACATTGGCGTTTTCCCCGGACGGTAGAATGCTTGCCAGTGGTGCGGATTATGAGGAGGTAATTCAGTTGTGGGATGTTGCTACTGCCCAACATCGTGCGACCTTTACAGGACACACGGCAGGTGTCACGACTGTAGCGTTTTCCTCAGACGGTAAAACGCTTGCGAGTAGCAGTCGTGACGGCACAATTCGGTTATGGGATGTCGCCACTGGTGAAAACGACGCTATTCTCGTGGGACCTGAGGTGTTGACTCTGGCGTTTTCCCCGGATGGTAGAATGCTTGCCAGTGGAGATAGAGGCAATAGAATTCACTTGTGGGATGTGGACACGCACCAGTCGCACTGGAGTTTCATTGAACCGACAAAGATTGTTTCTGCGGTTGCGTTTTCCCCGGATGGTAGAATGCTTGCCGGTGAGGGTGAGAATAACGCCATTCGGTTGTGGGATGCAAACACTGGTCGGCAACGTGCAATCCTCACAGCGCATACCCACCCCATCCTTTCTCTGGTGTTTTCCCCGGATGGCAGAACGCTTGCGAGTGTAGGTGAAGATAACACGGTTCGGTTATGGGATATTGATATGCTGTGGGCACCAAATACTATCTATACCGAATCTAAGTCTATCCTCCATGCGCACCCAAGCTACATTACCGCTCTTGCATTCTCACCAGATAGTAAATTGCTTGCGAGTGGAAGCAATGACCGTGTTTTTCGTGTATGGAATACAGAGACAGCAAAAGTGGAGGAATCCTTCATCACTGGAGATACGCGTTGGATTCGGGCAGCAACTTTTTTATCGGATGGCGTGGCTTTTGCCAGTACAGGTGGTCCTGAAAAGGGGGTTCATCTCTGGCGTGCAAGGGATGGAACACAGGCACTTCTCACATTACAACAGGAGTCTGTCAACACAACCACGATGTTCTCACCGGATGGTGGCACCCTTGCAAGCGTGGATGGATTAAAGGATACTATTCTCTTATGGGATTTAGCGACCGGGGAACGCTTGGCGACTCTTGAAGGGCATATACATTGGATTTTTGAGTTGGCATTTTCACCCGATGGCAAAACATTGGCAAGTGGAGGCGGAGACAGCGCGGTTCTCTTATGGGATATTGGGTCAGGGCAACACCTTACGACCCTTGGCAAACAGGACGTAGTTCAGGGACGTACGGATGATGTTTATGCGTTGGCGTTCTCACCAGATGGTAGAACCTTAGCGAGTGGTGGAGCGGACGGCCTGATTCAGTTATGGGATACGGATACAACACAACAGCTTTCTACCTTGACAGGACACACAATTGAGGTTGATGCGTTAGCATTTTCGCCGGATGGTGGCATCCTTGCAAGTGGTGGTTGGGACGGCACCATTCTGTTATGGAATGCAGCCACTTTCCGTACGTCCGATCCTCAAGTATCACCTATTAATACCCTCAAAGGACATACAGAAGAGGTTGAAGAATTGACGTTCTCACCCAATGGCAGGACGCTTGCGAGTGGGAGTTGGGATGGCACGATTCTTCTCTGGGATCTCTCACCCGTCTTGACACAAACCTTGTGGGATGTCAACAGTGATGGTGTCGTCAACATCTTGGATTTGACTTTTATCGCCACACGTTTTGGAGAGGATTCGCCGGATGTCAATGGTGATGGTGTCGTCAACATCTTGGATTTGGTACTTGTTGCACAGTACATTGGGAAATAGGACAGTCGGCTGCCAGAGGTAAGAGAATAGCACTTTGCAGATGACCGACAGCAATAGTTGAGAGTGGAGCGTAGCGGAACCCCCTGACGCCTAAAAGCCATTTTGCAACTTGACACCTTCCCTGTTTTGTGATAGAATAGCAATGCTAAATTGGATACGAAAAAGAAAGGAAAAATTGATGATCTTATTGCGAAAATGTGCATTTTTGTTCGTGTTGTTGATCCTCGTTTCACCCGTGTTAGCTGAGGATCACGCTGTAGAGGAAACAGAAGAAGCGGCTCCGCCTGTAAAAAAATATGCTGAATTTACGCTGAGTGGAAGTTACGCTGATACGAAGGTCATGAGTGCCTTTGGGACCTCCTCAACGAAGACACTGCGCGGACTCTTTAAAAAATTGGATGCACTCAAAACGGATGATGAGATTGCAGGGATTATCTTCAAGATAGGTGATGTGAGTATAGGGCGAGCAACGCTCCAGGAAATACGCAACAAACTTCGCGAATTCCGAGTAGCAGAAAAAGAGACAATTGGGTATCTGGAGGGTGGTGGAAGTGCCGAGTATCTCCTTGCTGCTTCAACAGATCGCATTGTTTTAATGCCTATAGGTACTCTCAATTTAACCGGCTTGCGCGCCGAGGTTATGTTCTATAGGGGTTTATTGGAAAAGTTGGATATCCAAGCCGATATGCTGGCTATGGGAAAATATAAATCCGGTGTTGAACCGTACATGCGCGAGGGGATGTCGGACGCCTTCCGTGAGTCGTTGTCGGCGGTGCTTGATGACTTGTATGCCCAGTTGCTGAACTATATTGCTGAGAGTCGAGACGGCATTACTGTAGAAAGTGCATCGGATTTAATAGACCGCGGTCCGTTTACGGCGGAAGAGGCACTACAGGGGCACTTGGTTGATGCCTTGCAATATTACGACGAACTCCTAACGGCACTAAAAGCAGCCGCTGAAGATGAAGATGTTCAAATTGTGGAACCGAGTAGTGAGAAAAAACGAAAAGTACCAAATATGAATAGTTTCGCTGGACTTATGCAACTATTCAGTATGCTTAGTCCGCCTCAGCGTGCCGGCAGCACAGCGGAGAATCAGATTGCACTTATCTATGCCAATGGACCCATCTTGCCCAACGTTGAATCGCTTTTCGGTTCAATGCAGGTGGTTACGCCAGATACATTAGAGGAAGCGTTCGAGAAGGCGCGCACCGACGATTCCGTTCAGGCAGTCGTGCTACGCATAGATAGTCCGGGTGGTTCTGCTCTCGCTTCTGACTTGATTTGGCGGGAGGTGATGCTCACGCAACGCGAAAAACCGGTTGTTGTTTCGATGGGCGATGTCGCTGCGTCTGGTGGTTACTATATCGCCATGGCAGCTGGGACAATCGTTGCACATCCCAGTACACTGACGGGTTCAATCGGTGTATTTGGTGGTAAACTGAATATGAAGGGATTCTATAACAAAATAGGTCTCACCAAAGAGATTATTACACACGGGCAAAATGCTACCCTCTATTCGGATTATGGAAGTTTTACGCCTACTGAACGGAAACGCGTCGAAAAGATGATGAAGACGATCTATGCGGATTTCGTCAATAAGGCGGCAGCTGGCAGAGACAAATCCTTTGATGAGATTGATGAGATCGCACAGGGACGAGTATGGACGGGTAAACAGGCGAAAGAACTCGGGCTTGTTGATGAACTCGGAGGATTAGACACGGCGCTGTCTATTGCCAAGGAGCAGGCGGGATTCACTGAGGAAGACAAAGTTAACCTCATCGTGTTACCAGAGCAGAAACCCCTTTTTGAACAACTCATGGAAAGAATGATCGAAGATATGGAGGGTTCTGTACAACTTCCACTGCAATTAACCGCTGATCATCCTGTGCTGTCGGTATTGGGCGCACAGTGGGAGTATGTTATCACTTGGTTGAGCCTGTTTGGTTTTGAAGATGGAATACGAGTTGTTACAATTTTGCCTTACGATATTTTGATTCGGTGAGCTTATGAATTCCAAAAATGATTTTCACATTGATTTAACTGACGAACAGGTCGCCTTTTTTCGAGAAAGCGGATATCTGAGCATTCCGCGCATCACAACGGATGAAGAAGTTGAATGGCTCAAAGGCATTTACGACGAACTTTTCACTGAGCGGACTGGAGAAGCAGAAGGACGCTACTTTGATCTTGCGGGTCCACGTGCGCACAACGGTCAAGAGACATTGCCACAAGTATTGGGTCCAGAGGCACAATTTCCTGAACTTCGTGAGACTATTTATTTCCGAAACGCACACCGACTTGCTGCGAAGTTACTCGATGTAGCAGCCGAAGAAGTCAACGGTGGTGGGCACATGATTTTGAAGCCTGCGCATTATGGGAATGAAACGCCGTGGCATCAAGATGAGGCGTACTGGAACCCTGAGACCCTACCGCATAGTTTGAGCGTCTGGCTCCCACTTGACAAGGCGACGATTGAAAGCGGATGTCTCCAATTTATTCCGAAGTCGCACAAAGGTGGAGTGCGTTGGCATCGTCATATCAACAACGACCCGCTTGTGCATGGGTTGGTAACGGACGATGTTGATATATCTGAGGCGGTCGCGTGTCCGATACCCGCGGGCGGTGCGACATTCCATCACTGTCGAACTTTGCACTATTCGGCACCGAACAGCACGGCGGACGTGCGGCGAGCGTATATTCTTGTGCTTGGCGGACCGCCGCGAAAACCAGATAAACCGGCACATCGTCCATGGCAGACAGAGGAACAGGAAGCACTCGCAAAGTTGAAGTCGTTGGCAGTCGAACGGGTGTAGTTTAAGGATTTACAATAAGAGGCGGATACGCAATCATGAAAATTATCTGTACCGGCATTAGTTGTTCGGGACGCAAGGAGTTAATGGCAGATTTCGCGACGTTCTGTGCGCAAAAAGGGCTGAACATTGGCTTCTTCAATGTCGGTGATTTTATGCGCCAAATTGGGGCGGAATCTCATGTCGATTTTACTGAAAAAGTGCTTGATTCGGATCCAGCGGTTTTAGCATTGGCGCGGCGTACCGCTTTCTATGAAATCGCACAACACGCTGCAAATTATAAGCATGCCATTATCGGGCTGCATGCCAGTTTTCGATGGCGTGGCAGTCTTCTCGAAGGATTCTCTTACAAAGATATAGAGATTATCCAACCCGATATGCTGATTAACATTGTTGATAATATCACCGATATATCGGAACGAATGGACGGGTCTATGCAGTGGTCAGGCATGGGAAAAGGCATCCTTAATGTCTGGTTGGATGAGGAAGAGTTCCTGACCCGACAACTTGCGCAACTCATAGAGAAGCCGTACTACGCTGTAGCAAAACAGCACGATCTCGAAAATTTCTCTGAGCTGCTCTTTGCACCGAAAAAGCCGATATTTTATCTCAGTTATCCGATTACACTTTTAAAAGATACACCAGAAGAAATTGATAAAATCCGCGAGATGGGGGAAAGGTTGAGCCGTTCGTTTATTGTTTTTGATCCGCTCTCTATCAAGGATATGGCACTGGTGACGACTGGTGGAGAGGCGGTGGATAGCACACAGAGTGTAGCGACTGTGGGTGAGATGGATGATGATGTGGTTGAACAGATTAAAACACGGACAATCTCTCGGGATTATCAGTTTGTCCATCAGAGCGATTTTGTGGTTGTTATCTATCCTACAGACAAATTATCTCCGGGTGTATTGAGTGAAATGAACTACGCTTCCCGCCATAATAAGCCGGTGTATGCGCTCTACACTGAGGCGCGGAGTATATTCTTTGAGAACTTGTGTGAGAAAATCTTTGATACCTTTGAAGAACTCGAAGACTTTTTGTGCAAGACGTATGAAATAGATGAAGGTTGAGAGTTCTAAGGCGTTGCTATGAAAATCGGTATCCTCTCCCGGGGACCTCAAAACCACTCCACGCGCAGCCTCAGTGAAGCTGCACAACGCAGAGGACACATCGCCGAGATTTTAGATCCCTTCGGTTTCTATCTCCATATCGGTAATGATAATACCCGCATCACTTATGAGGGAAAACCAGCAGAGGATTTTGATGTTCTGATACCGCGCCTCAGTCGGACAACCGTACAATACGGGGAAGAGGTTGTGGCACATTTTGAGTGGATCGGTACGCCTGTTGTCAATCGGGCGAAAGCGATCGCAGCAGCACGGCACAAATTCCGATCTCTGCGCATTCTGGCACAGCACGGGTTGCCCATTCCACCGAGTCTCACCGTTGGTTCCACCACATTTTTAGAGAACGCCGTAGCCGAAATAGGAGATTATCCGTTTATTTTAAAACCGTTTTACGGTACACACGGCAGAGGTGTTATGTTGTTAGATACACCAACATCGCTCACTTCGGCTGTGGATGCACTATGTGATCTCCATGAAGATTACATAATTCAGTCTTTTATTGCAGAAGCAGGTGGTGTTGATATCCGTATTCTCGTCGTAGGCGGTAAAGCGATTGCGGCGATGAAAAGGAGTGCTCCCGTTGGTGAATTCCGAGCGAATATTCATAGAGGTGCCTCTGGGGAAGCGGTATTACTACCGGATGCATACACCGATATTGCTATCAAAGCAGCAGCGGCACTTGAGTTGGAAATAGCGGGGGTCGATCTGCTCCAAACTAACGAGGGACCTGTTGTGCTGGAGGTCAATCCATCACCCGGGTTTGAGGAACTGGAATCGGTCACAGGAATCAACATTGCGGATGCCATTATTGAATTTGTAGTGGCATTTGCACGAGACCGTGCTTAGTGGGCATGAAATCCCGCGAGAGTCATCCTATGCAAGAAAAAACAATCGTCCCCAACCCACGCCGACGCTTACGAGGCGCATAACAGAAACAATGGATGATACTCCCAAAAAAATCTTGATGTTCAATCACGAGTTTCCGCCGATCGGTGGGGGTGGCGGTTGGGTTAGCTATTTCTTGGGTAAACACTTTGCGGCGGCGGGACACGATGTACATCTGATTACTTCGAGATTTCGTGATTGTCCAACAGACGAGGAAGTGGAGGGTTTTCACGTGCATCGGGTGCATGCGCTTCGGAAGAATCCCGATGTATGTGCGGTGCACGAGATGCTGACTTACGCCATCAGTTCAAGCCTTTACGGACTTCGGTTCGCGAAGCAGTTTAAACCCGATATCGTCCAGGTCTTTTTTGGTATTCCTGCTGGTGGTGGCGCGTATCTTCTACGGAAGTTCCGTGATGTGCCGTATGTTGTATTTTTAGGTGGACGCGATGTGCCGCGTCGAAATCCAGATCCACCGTATTATCGGTGGTTGTATCTGCTGCTGAAGCCAGTTATCCGAGCGATTTGGGGGAACGCTTCCGTAGTTGTCGCCTGTAGTGAAGGCTTACGTGAACTTGCACAGGAAACGGCTTTGGATGTGAAAATGGATGTGATTCCTGATGGGTTGGACCTGAGTCGTTTTGAACCAACGCCGCGGAATCCCTGTCCAGAGAGCGTACGAATCCTCACAATCGGTCGACTCATCCCACGTAAAGGTTTTCAATTTCTGATCCGCGCCCTTCCACGAATCGTTGAGAATGCAGCCCACGACTTTGAGATTGAGATTGTCGGTGATGGACCCTATCAGAAGGAACTCCTGAAGTTAGCATCGGACCTCAATGTAGCCGAACATATCCGTTTTGCGGGTTCGGTGCCGTATGCCGAATTGCCACAGAAGTATCGCGATGCGGACATTTTCATTTTACCCTCACTTGCAGAAGGGATGCCACTGGTGGTTTTGGAGGCGATGGGAACGGGACTCCCGATTGCTGCGAGTCGCGTTCAAGGCATTGAGGAACTCGTGACGGAGGACGTTAACGGCGCGCTTTTCGATCCAGGGGATGCTGACGGACTGGCGCGGAGCCTTGTCAAACTCATTAACGCCGGAAAGGGACGCGTTGAAATGGGTAAAGCCAGCGTTGAACGTGTTAAGCCCTACGATTGGAAATACATCGCTGACGCGTATTTAGCCCTCTATGCCGGTATTCTGGGAAAATAGTTGTTCATACGGTTTGCCGCGCAAACCTTTCAGTTATCAGTTTTCAGTAGCCAATTGTCAAAGGAGAACAGCACATGCTTCCAATCAAAATCCTTGCCATCGGTGCAGGCGGTCTGCAACGTGCCTTGACCCACGAATTTGTTCATATCCTCAACCAGCGAAACCTCTACAATGGCGGTATCTTTGTTGGACAGCCGCGCGGTACTGAGAAAGCCGATGCCTTTAATCGGCAAGATGGGGTCTACCATGTCGTCACATTTGACTCAAGTGGTATCCACGACATCCAGCAGATTTCAAGCGTTGTTGGTGCGACAACGCTTTCCACAAAAACCGGTCGCGATTGGTTCTATTCCCAAACCGAGAACCCACTCGACCTCGTGCTTATCGGTGTAACTGAAGCCGGAATCGCTAAGGGTGAACTGGCAATGGATGTGTTGGACGAGACGCTCTATCACTATTTTTCCCACCACGGTGCCGATTCAACGCTCTGCGTTATCAACACGGATAACCTCCGAAATAACGGCGATATTATTCGAGATATTCTCTGCAACGAGTATCCGAAACGCAACGATGCTTATGCCACATGGTTGGAAACGAACGTCGGTTTTCTTAACGAAATGGGAGATCGACTTGTGCCGCAGGTTTACGCTGTGCCAGATGAGATTAAAGCGGCTGCACAGGCACGAATTGAAACATCTGATGAATTGATAACCTATGCTGAAGAGTACCCTGCAACACCACTTATTTTAGAAGACTTGCGGGATATGTTGCGCGTGCCGTTCGGTGAACTTCGGGACTACGGTGTTGTTGTTAGTCAGGAGAGCATTGAACCGTATCACGATTGGAAACTGCTCTTGGTGAATTCTGTGCATGTGCCGGGAATTACACATAAGGGGACGCTCTCTGGCATCGAATATGTGAACGAGGCGGCTTTACATCCGACCTTCGCGCCGCATCTCGAACGTCTCATGGAGGGGTATGCTGAGATTGTGGAAGCAGATATTCCGATAGAGGGAAAGAGTGCACGTGCCTACTCGTTGGAATTTGTTCACCGCATCCGCAGCGTCAAAGATGACAATGCTCGGATTAATATCATCGAAACAGTGAAGTTGCGGGAGCGCGCCGCAGATATTGTCCGCTCACCGAACTACGGTACCAGCACGGAACTGTTCAAGTGTGATTTCGCCTATTCCTTCGCAACGGTGCTCCGGTTTCTGACACCGCACGCAACATCGGGTACCGACGACCATAGAGGTATTACCGATACTGGTGCAGAATACGAGATCCGTGACCCCGACCGGACGATACAGGACATTTTGAATGGGGTGTTTGGCGCAAGTCGAGCGGATGTAGAGGGACGTCTTACTGCTATTTTTTCAAATACGGCACTATGGTCACCTGCTGACACTGTATTGCCCGGTTTGCATGAAAATCGGGACTTTATGGAACGCGTTGTGGGTTATTATCATCGATTGGTTAACGGAGAGACGTGTCTTGAGGTTTTGGAGAGCGTCAATCGGGATTGGTTATAAGTTATAGGTTATAAGTTAGGCGAGGTTCGGAAACCTCGCCAGCAGATGTGAGTGCTAATCGACCAAGGAAATAACCCCTTTTTTCCGTTGAAGGACAGCATCGTAGAACCGCATGGTGCCGACACAGTCGTGAATACTTGAGACTGGCTCTCGGTCTTCGCGGATTGCGTTGACGAATTCGGTGAGACTGATACCATCACCTGTCAGCTCACCATTTCGCTGATCAGAAAAGTTTGAAGTAAAAGTGTTTCCATTTTCGGTGAAGTGCTGCGCACCCCATAACCCATCTAAAACGATATATTCGTGTTGTCCTGTAATTTCGATATAGTCGTAGTTGCGCTGCCACAAGCGTTGACTGGTCAACTGCAAACTTCCTACTGCCCCGTTTGTATATTCTACGGCGACAGCAAAAGCACCCTGTCCATCAACCTCGTTGTGAAAAACGCTGAGTTCCTTCACATCCGCTCCAGCGATGTGTCTTGCCAAATCGAAATGATGAATAGCGAAGTCGAGTAGATAACTTTTCACCGTCGGGTATTTTCCACTACAGAAGGAACAGAAGAGTTGTGTGAGTGTGCCGAAGGATTCGGTCTGCATAATCTGCTTTGCTTCTCGCACACCGAGGCTAAACCGACGCTGGAAGTTCACCATTAGCGTCCTGTTGTGTTGTTCTGCGGTTTCTGCCAAAGCGATGGTTTCTGCGAGAGATGGCGCGGGGGGTTTCGGGACGAAGACATGATAGCCTGCTGCAAGCGTCTCGAGCACAAGTGGCTGCCTTGGGTCAGGTCCCATGGAAATAATCACGGCTTCGAGGTCTTCCTTTTCAAACATTTCGTGCCGATCAGTGTAATATCTGCCGGTGCCGAATTTGCCAGCGGCATCTTTTGCACGATCTTCGTCGGCGTCGCAAACGGCTTGCAATGCAACAGGGGCAAGATGTAATGCGGGATAAATGGTGTGCCTTGCGAAACCGCCGGCACCGAGAAATCCGATTCGAAGAGGTTCCATATCTGTTTCCTTTTTTGGCTCTCGGCGAATCAACTGTATGAATGCGAATCAACTGTATGAATGCCGTGTGGTATTCCCCGTATGGCATTCCGCGTATGGCATTCTCCGGGCTTTCGGCAGTCAGTAGGGATATGGCAGTTGCTGACGTTCTGTCTGCCACAAGGTTCTCTGGCTGACGGCTGAAGGCTGATGCTGACAGCCATTGAAAAATATAAGTTTGCAGGGAATTTAGCATAACTTTGGGGGACTGTAAAGAAAATTTTTTTTCTGGGTGTAGGATGGACGTTGGAAATTTCAATTCAACCTAATTGCGAAAATTGTGTCAAAAGATAAAGTGCAGAATTTCCGATTTCTGCGATTATAATACAAAAAACAAAAAGCTTAGATAGGAACAGAAAAGAGAATGCCCAAAAAAGCAGGTAACCAACGGCGAAATTTTCTATTTGCGCTGCTTCAAGGCACCTTTATGCGTATCAACTTGGCGTTTGCGGATTCATCAACGGTGCTTCCTGCTTTTATCCACAAATTAAGCGGATCGGATCTTCTGGTGGGGCTGACAGGTTCGATGATGACGACTGGCTGGATGTGGCCCCAACTGTTGATGTCAAACTTGCTTGAACATCGTCCGCGTAAAATGCCATTTTATGCACTCGGCATGAGTGTTCGTGTTTTGGCATGGCTTGCCATCTTTTTCTGCACTGTCAAGATTGGTGAACGGAATCCGGCATTGCTCGCTGCCTGTTTTCTGGGATTCTATTTCATATCCTCCTCTGCTATGGGCGTTTCAACGCTTCCCTACATGGACATCGTCTCTAAGGCGATAGCACCGCAAGAGCGCGCCCGTTTCTTTAGTCTACGACAACTATATGGTGGCTTTTTTGCTATCGGGGTTGGGTTCTTGGTGCGTGCAGTGCTCGGAAACGAAGCAGAATTTACGGGTATACTGGGGAATATTACGAGAGTCTTTAAAGCGGTTACAATGTATTTTATCTGCTCCATCTTTCGCTTGGAGACGGATCTCGGATTCCCTTATAATTACGCTTTCCTCTTTATCTGTTCGGTGATGGCAGCGTTTCTCTCTTTCGTTAGTTTCTTAGGCGTGCGTGAGCCGATTCATCCTGTATATCCCAACCGCCAGCCGATGTCGGAGCACTTGAAACACGGGGCACATTTCCTACGGACAGACCATAATTATCGACGATTCATCTTCTTTCGTGTCTTTGCCCACTTTTCTGGAATGGCGACTCCTTTCTTTATGCCTTATGCGCTGAATGAACTCCAGTTTTCAGAGGCGACGATGGGTTTTTTCATTGTCTGTTCCGCGCTAAGCGGTGTGATTTCAAACGCAATGTGGGGATACGTCGGGGACAAATATGGCGTTCGTTGGTTGCTAATTATCACAGCAGGGCTGATGGGTATCCCTCCTGCACTCGCCTTTTTTTCGGGTATATTGCCTGCTTCATTACAGATGCCTGCCTTCCTTCTGATTTTCATAGTTGGTGGTGTTTTGTCAAACGGCATGATGGTGGGTTTTATGGCGTACATGCTGAATATTGCACCGCCACGCGACCGTCCGAGTTACATCGGTTTCATGAACACACTGCTCATGCCTGTGAGTTTCGCTCCGCTGCTTGGCGGACTTTTGGCACCGTATATCGGTTATAGGTGGTTGTTCGCTATTTCGGTGGGTATCTGCATCGTTGCCTTCCGTATTGGCCTCCAGTTGGAGGAAATTATGCACGAGAATGAGGTAGAAGAGGAAACCGAAGCGTAAAATTCGAGAAATGTCTTCCGTTCAGTCCAACCTACGCGCTGTCTCCAAAAATCCTTCCACGGCTCCAGTAGTTTTTCCAATTTTTAGAATTAAAGTTTATCTCTCTTTCACTTTTCTGAAATTCTGCAACCTTTTCGCGCCACAGTCGCGTCTTTAAGGATAAGTGAGAAGTGGAAAAGCCTTAACAGGTTTTTCTGTAGACGGTAATATCTATCACTTCGATAACCTTTAGTCGTTATATTTGGAGAACAAACATGACAGACACTAAATACCCCGCTGTTTTGTTCACACAGATTGAATTAGAGAGTAGTGATGATCGTGAACTTATTGAGCGGGTTCAGAATGGAGACGCAGAAGCGTTTAATCCACTGGTTCTAAAATATCAAGAAAAAATCTACAATCTGGTTTATCTGCGTGTTCGTGACCGGGAAACGGCAAAAGATCTGTGTCAAGATATATTTTTGAAAGCGTTTCAGGGTTTACCACGCTTCAGGCGCGATTCCACATTTTACAGTTGGATTTACCAAATTGCTGTCAATTGTAGTATTGACTTTCTGAGAAAACAGAACCGGAGGAAAGTCCTTATGTTTGAAAGGTTGCCCTTCAACAGCGACAATGAGTTTCCCATGATCCCGACAGTTCCTTCGCCTTCTGAAGCCCTTGAAACTGAGGAACTCGGGTACATTATTCGTAAAGCCGTTTGTCGACTTTCGCCCGGACAACGCCGCGTTTTTAAATTGCGTTATCAAAGCGGACTCCCGATTAAAGAGATTGCAGTCCTCTTGAACAAGTCCGAAGGCACTATTAAAACCCACTTATACCATGCCCACCGCCGCCTCCGCGGCATGCTGCTCCCCTACATACAAAATGAACCGTTGCATTGGAATGAAGAAAATTAGGTAATTTTCTTTTGGACGTCCGAACTTGTTCGGGCGCGCACACATATCCCGAACAAGAATGTAATACAATGAATGGAAATGTAAAGCAAAGACAAATTTTGCCGCGTGTGGGCAAAATTTAGTCTATTTCAGACTAAATCCGGGCGTCCGGGTGTAAATTATTGGAAAACTAAATGCCCCTCTCCGTCAACAGCAACCCTTGACATAAGTAAACTTATTTTTAAAACTGAATAGCCGTAAAAAAAGATGACTGCTACTTAAATCTGTGATAGAATGCGCAGTAATTGGTAAAAACACATTCAGTTGTTTATCCACACATCGCACGTTTAATTCCGTATGCCCTCACGAATTCTCAATTCACAACTCTCTTGCGTAACAAAAGGAGATTATGACGGATGAAGATTGTAATGGCGAATTTAATGCTTGCGAGTTTAATTGCCCTTAGTCTGATGTTTGCGGGTATCAGCACTGCCGAATTGGATCTGAAAACCGTTGCTGGGATGTGGCTTTTTGATGAGGGTAAGGGTGATACAGCTACAGATTCCTCTGAAAATGGCAAGGACGGGGAGCTTGTAAACGGTCCGAAATGGACAAAGAACGGCAAGTTCGGATCCGCACTGGAATTTGATGGGAATGAGAGTAAGGGACATGTCCTTGTTGGGGATTTGGGCTTGTCTGGAGAGGTTACATTAATTTTGTGGGCAAATCCGAGTGATGCTGCCGATGATGATCGGCTAATATCGAATATCAGTGGACCGACAAATCCAGCCTTCACAACTCGGTTCCAAAGTGGGGCAGTTGAAGTCTGGAGCAGTGCATGGAAACCCGTCATTCCAGAATTTGATGACAATAAATGGGGGCACTATGCGTTTGTATTCGATGGCGAGGGGAATGTGACGGGCTATTACAACGGCAAAGAGGGTGATACCGTTGCTGATTCTTATACATTTACGGAGATCGGTATCGGTGCGAATTTTTTGGATCAATGGGGACAATATTTTTCCGGTCAATTTGACGAGATCGCTTTTTTCAGTGTCGCGCTGACAGAAGATGATATTGAAGTCTTCATGACAAAAGGACTCAAATCCGCACTGGCGGTTTACCCCGCAGGTAAATTAGCTACGACATGGGGAAATATAAAGGTCAGCCCATAAGGATTAGGCTAAGTGCAAAGCAGTCTTTGTTGAAGAGACGCTCTCACCGGAGGTGTTGGACTTGATACGAGACTGAGTGCTATCAGTGGCGCAGTGAAAAGACAATTGAATCCCCTCAAATGTATGGAGCAGACAATGGAATATCATGTACTCATTACCCTTTTAGTCGTTGTACTGATGTTGGCAAGTGAACTCAGTAGTGTAGCGGTGGGTGAACCTGAAGGACTCGTTGGGCATTGGGATTTTGACGATGGAACGGGAACAGATCTTTCAGGTAACGGGAATCACGCCGTCCTGGGTGGGACAAAGATCTACTCGCTCGGTGAAGGACGTGCCTGTATTGAAACGGTGTCAGACGCTGAACCGCTACGGATTCCTGTGGCTGAAAACTCTCCGCTCGCGATGTCGCGTGGCACAATTTGCTTCTGGCTAAATACAATATCGGATAGGTCCAACATCCTGAGGTATAGCAACAATGCTGTTGAACTTAATACCTATCGTGGCTGTTTTCAAGTACGCTTTCAGGGTGAAAAAGATTTTCTCTACTGGGAGGGGATTCTCGATTACGACTGGCCCAAATACGACATGCGCGAGTGGGCATTCTATCCACATGTGAAAGCCTCTATCGGTGATTCCGAATGGCATCTGTTCGCGGTTGCCTACGACGAGAAAGCGAAACAGATTGTCGGATGGCGTGATGGAGAACAGATCGCAACGGTTGATCTATCAACGGTGAACACAGAACCACTGCGCCGAGAGGGTTTGACGGAGATTCACACCGGTGAGGGATTTGTCGGTTTTCTTGATGACCTGCGCATCTACGACAGACCACTCACTGACGCTGAAGTCAGCCAGATTTACAATGCCACCAAATCCATCTATGTGGGAAGACGCGATACGAATCCTACCGAAAACAGGCACCAAGTTTACAAATATCAAGAAGTAGACGAAACGCTCTACAAGGCGTGGCTACAATTCAGTCCTTCCACCACTAAGCAGCAGAGCCAGGATCTGTTCAGAAGCATCGTTTCTGAGGGCGCGAATGCGACTGTTCAAACAGCAGGTTCTGAATTGGCGCAAGCAGTCGAATCTATGTTCGGTTTCAAGCCTTCTATTTCGGAAGCTGCCACCGTCACTGGAGCGAAGATTGTTCTCGGCACAGTTGAAACCTCCGATTGGATCCGCGATCGGGCTGAGAAACTTGGGTTAGATCGAATAAAGGGCGATGGATTCGTCATAAAGGCGATGAAAGAGAGAAACGACAATGTAATTGTCGTCGCGGGGAGAATACCAGCGGGGGTTATCTTTGGTGTATTTGACCTGATTCGACGGATTCAGATTGGACAGGATCCGATTGAACTTGATGCCTTGGAGAATCCCCAAGTGCCTATCCGTATGGTATCGCATTGGTCGTATTTCCGTGGACTCTTGGGGGATAGATGGCGGGGTGGCGGTAGGGACGATTCAATTTTCAGTTGGGAAGAGTTACGTACGGGCGATACCAAGCTCATCCGCGATTGGGTACGTATGTTGGCATCGTGTGGCTGGAATGCGCTTTGTCCAAGCGAGATTAACTGGCACTATCGCAACAACTTCTTGGAACATCTTGATGAGGTCGAAAAACTCGCCGATATCTGTCGAGATTACGGCGTTAAACTCTACTGGAGTCCGAATTATCTCCTTGCCCTTGATCAAAAGACCGCGGATACACTCTACGCACGGGTTCCGGATTTCGGTGGATATATGATGAAACTCGGTTCGGAGAAGCAGAATGGCGACCCACGTCCTCCGATGGTAAATCGTATTGCAGACACACTTATACCACACGGTGGAATGGTTCTCGTGCGTGGTTTTGTCTATGGCAACCTTCGATACACACCTGAGCCTTACCGAAACCTGATCCCTTACGATCTGTTCGCACATGAAGACGGCAATTTTCGGGATAACGTCATTATACTTCCCAAAGGCAGCCCTATGGACTGGGATTTCTCTGCACCGATCCCCGCACTGGACGGTGCGATGCAGAAGAATCTGTCCGGTAGTGAACTGGTCATTGACAAAGCGTGGCCCGTGTCTTGGGTCGGGAAGTGGAAGTGGTGGTTTGAACAGGATACCTATCGCAACGGACCCGGAAGCCTGAATAAATTCAATGTGGATTGCATCATGGGTGTCGCTATGATCTCGCCTGAACCAGCGTGGACTGAATGTCCATTGAACGCTGTAAACTATTATGGATTGGGGCGGCTCAATTGGAACCCAGACCTAACAGTAGATGAGATTTATACAGAGTGGATTCGACAGACATTCGGTGATGATCCAGATGTCCTTGAGACAGTCAGGACTATTTTAATGATCCTTGGAGAAGTAACGCGCAAGTGCTATTACTATCGCGGGTATCGCGGTGTGTGGATTGATACAGGCGACGAGGGAATGACCGAAAACAAAACGCCTTATGTTATCAACCGTGACGGAGTTGGCGTTGCGACGCCTGCGTTGCGTGAACGTGTGTTGGCACAGTACGCCCCGGGATTGCGCGAAATATACAGCGATCCGTTGCGAGCTGAGGCGTTTCTCGCGACTTTCCACTTTGCCGAGCACGACCAGCGGCTCTCTATCGGCAGAACCCTCATTCAGGATGTCTATGGAAACATGGAAGAAGCGATTGAGATGGCTGCGCAGGCGGCAGAGATGTGGAAAACGCTTGCGGACGAAGTAGATCCGCATCGATACGAATACACGCTGAAAACTTTGGTCGATTACGTGGAGGAGGTACGCAGCATCCGTGACAAGATGGCAGCGAGTTTTGAGGAACATACCGGTAGAATGCGCGAAGAGACGCTCTTAGATTTGACTGCAGAGGCACTTGCGAAGGTCGGCACATACAATGTGCGGCATTTCGGTGCCGTAGCCGATGGGAAATCGAATGATGCAAGCGCGATCAACAGAGCCATTACCATTTGCAACACTGCCGGAGGTGGCACCGTCTTTGTACCGTCTGGTATCTATGCAACGGCTTCCATTCAGCTGAAAAGTAATGTTACCCTCGCGATTGATGCCGGTGCTGTCCTTGAGTTTTCCTTCCCCGATGCGGAAACTGCTCTGCTTGTTGGAAGAGATTTGGAAAACGTGAAGATTTACGGTCCTGGAACCCTTGATGGGATGGGTAATGTGTGTGTTGACCTGAAAGGGTGCGAAAATGCAGAAATCCGCAATTTGAATGTCTATAATGGTGGTAATTCTGCTATTCTTGCTGAGGGTTGTGAGGGACTGCTTATCGACAACGTTGATATCCAAACCAACGGAGATGGACTCAATCTTTCTGAGTGTCTCTATGTGGCGGTTGCTGACTGCCGTATTGATGCAGTGCGTCGTGAGTATGGGAGACCTATAGGCGGTGGCGAGGCGATCAAGGTTGATGGTGAAATCCTTCCGTCGGTAAACGTCATCGTTGAAGATTGTTTCCTCCTCAACGGAGGGGATCCTGTTCAATGAAAATTACGGAGATTGAAGTTCACGAGATCACGCTTGAATACAAGGATTTTCTTGCCTATCAACTCAATCACTACTACGGTCCGATCCAGCGTACCGTGTATGTTGTTCGGACGGATACAGGATTGGAAGGGTTGGGTGAGAGCGGGAGACGCGAGCCTCAAGATGTTATTGATCAGTACATCAACACGAATCCATTTGATTGGATGGGAGACGAAACCTCGCTTGGGCTTGGCACAGCGATGTACGATCTGATGGGGAAGGCAGCGGGTGTGCCTGTCTATAAACTTTTCGGGCAGAAGTATCGTTCGTGGGTACCTGTGGGCTGTTGGACGGTCTCGACGGATCCCTCGCGTATGGCGGAAACCGTTGCTACGTATGCGGCGCAGGGGTACACGTGGATGAAATATCACCTCTCGCCCTTTGAGAATGTGTTTGACCAAACCAAAGCGATGGAAGCCGTTGCACCAGAAGGGTTCAAGATTCACTACGACTTTACGATGGGCGGGACGGACGACCACATCCCTGAATTGGTTAATGCGTTGTCTGGATACCGAATTGCGGGTTGCTTTGAAGATCCGTTGCCTGGGGAGGATATACAGGGCTACATCGAACTCCGTCAACGTTCACGCCTTCCGATTGTGCTCCACCATTTTCCGATGGGTGCGACCTATGAGGTGTTCATGAAACCTGCTGACATTTACATGCTCGGTCACGCGAAAATCGGTGATGCGATTCGCCGTGCTGGGCTTTTTGCTGCAAATGGGAGTCCGTTCATGCTTCAGAATGTCGGTGGAAATATCACCCGTGCGATGACGACGCACATGATGGCGGCGTTTCCAACGGCGACCTTCCATTTCCATTCAGATACCGAGACATGGAAGGCGGATGTGGTGAATGAAAACTTGACCCCGATTAATGGGTTTCTGCGTGTGCCAGAATCTCCCGGACTCGGTGTGACGCTGAATCGTGAAGCATTAGAACGTCTAAAGTCCTTAAAGCTACCGGAGCAGGATCGGTGGATTATCAAATCTCGGTTCAAGAACGGCACAAGCATGTATAACATCGCCGATCCAAAGAATTCGCTTTTCATGGTACGTCCGGATTGGAGTCGTCTGATTCCAATGCGTTACACTTCCCCGATTTCCACGACGTATTGGGATGACGACGGTACCTCTGCTTACAGAAAGATGTTTGAACGGATTGAACGCGAAGGCGTAGTTCTGGAGAGGGGTGTATAAAAACATAGACGCAAAGAAAGCTAAACCTCAGCGGGGTGACAGGTATGTAACCTGTTTCCCTGAAATTGACGCCTCTAATCAGTGGAATTACTTAGAATGGCAGCGGAATGCCAACGCGTTCAGCAACTGTTTTCAACTGTTCCCGATGTTCTTCGCCAACCGGGATGCCGATTTCAGCCCATTCCCGTTCGCGCTCCCATTCTAAGCCGCCGGGCAAATCTGATCGGTCATAACCGGGTGCCGGTTGCATCTGTCGCGCATCGTGAATATGTTGATCGATCTCCGCTTTATACACGTCAATGGATTGGAACCGCGAAATATCAATCGCTACAATGAAAGCACCTTGATTGGCACCTTCCCAGATTCTTGGCGGATCCGGCGGCTTATCGAATAGCCAAATGCCTGCCATAAACCCGCCGAGTGCATGACTCACATGACTCAAACCCAACATCTTAAAAAACGCAGCGGGACTCTGTTCAAACGCTTCTTCCAACGGTAGTTTGGCATCAATGCCGGTTGCCATATCGACGACTATGGGCGGCTGGTTACCCGCGGGAATCGCAAAACTCATCGGCGAAGCACCGGTTGCAGTGGCAATCGGACCGTCGGGGCTGTGTCGAAAACGGTGGCAAGAGACCGCAAAACCTGCGCAATCCGCTTCGAGCGCAAGTCGTGAATACTTGCCGGCACTCCCAAAGTGGAAATGATTCCGACTTGTTGCAGCACCGAGTCCCATTTCTTTGGCTTTTTCAACCGCTGCCTTAGCGGCATGGTAAGAGGCAAAATGTCCCATACCACCATCGCCGTCGTAGACCGCTGTCGTCGGGGATTCATCGATGCAACGGACGTTTGGACGTGGATTTACTTTGCCGTCAAGCATCATCCCCACATATCCTGGCGTTTGACGCGTGCCATGACTGAACACGCCGCGTAGGTCAGTGAGAACTAACAGTTGAGCTATATGCGCAGCGTCCTCCTCCGATGCCCCTGCCTTCTGGAAAGCTTCACTGATGAAGCCTTGCATCACATCTGGCATAACACGGATGAATTCTTCTGGTACTACATTCATATTCTGATACCACCTAAAATTTTGATTCTCAGTAAGTGACGTTTGAATCGAGTGGATAGATCGGACGCCTGAGTTCCTGATAATTGTAGTTGAAAAGGTTCGGGCTGTGAACACCGGGGGTATCCACGTCCAAAATCTGATGTGCGATGGGAGTGTAATCTGCGCGGAAATGGACAGCAGATTTGAGTGCGATGAGTTTGCGCTCCTGTGGTTCGATTCCGACGCTCCGAAGCACTTCGGCATCGTAGGGTTGGATCCGTCTCTCCGTCAAAACGATCTCAACGCCGCCGACCTGAACGACGGCTGTCCGACCCATATTCGCAGCCGTGCCACGTCCCATTGGACCCTTGAGGATAAACCTACCGTCAGAGAGCGTTTTGACGTCTCCGGTTAGGGCAACGGGTGCCCCGTGTTGATCGTCTGTTTTACCACCGACGTTCAGTTGAACGCGATTTCCAATGCCTGCCTCGACTGCTTGAGCGACCGATTCAGGGTCTGCGATGACGGCGATCACTGCATCTTGAACGTCTGCTTCTATAAATTTCTGTAGGATTGTTGTGCCGTCGCAGGGACCACCACCGCCAGGGTTATCGGCACCATCAGCTAAGATGATCGGTTTGCCATCTGTTTGATTGGCGATTTCAATAGCGTCTTCCACGGTGTGTAGGTTAAAAGTGAACGCCTCGCGCATCTCCCAAATATAGGACGCGAACTGATCGGCATAAGTTTCCGCGAGTGCCGTGTCTCCATTGGTGGTAACGAGGACTGAAACGCCTGCATCGGTTATATCAGCGAACGGAAAGCCCATAGAGAGAGTCGCCGTTACAACGCCGGATTCGATCTCAAGAGCCTGAAGTTTCTTGATTACCTCCGTCATCGGAGATTTCATCGTGCATTGTGCGGGAGGTGCTGTCAGTAAAGGGAGTTGGCGATATGCCATCGTCGGCTGAATCTTCCGCTCGTTCATACCGAAAAGCAATTGTCCGGCTTCAAACCCGCGTTCATAGCAATCTACGTGCGGATAGGTATCGAACCCGATGATGACGTCGGAGTAGCGTGCCATTTTGGCGGTGATGTTTGCGTGCAGGTCGAGCGTTGTGACAATCCACGTTGTGCCGACTATTTCACGTACCGCCTGAATCAAATTGCCTTCTGCGTCTTCAAGTTCATCTGTTACCATTGCCCCGTGTAAGTCGAGGAGAATTCCGTCGAGTTCTCCAGCGTTCTGCAAAAGCGTTAGGAACTCTGCTTTGAGTGTTTCATAAGCGGCATGCTTTACCATGCCAGATGGTGTCGCGAACGCCCACAGGAGTGGGACGGGTTGTAGATTAAGTTGTTCTGCAACCTCAAGAAATCCTCCGGTAATTGTTCGGGTGCCTCGGAACGCAGCGATGATTTCGTCGCCACGGTGATAACTCCCTTTTTTGAAGTTATCAATGGTTGTTGCGACTGGTGAAAATGTGTTGGTTTCGTGTCCGATACAACCGACTGCAATTCGCATGGGCTATCTCCTCAAAATCTTTTATGGGACTCACGTTAGTGCTAATTCTTCAGAGTCTTGGATCAACTGCCTCACTTTCGAGTGCCAAAACCCCGAAAATGCATTCATGAACATCAGACAAGGGTTCACGACGAACGAAACGCTCAAGTGCCTCGACACCCAATGCAAACTCTCGAAGGGCAAGGGAACGTTTGTGAGAGAGTCCACGGGAACGCAGGCGTTCTAAGTTTTGCGGCAGTGTATATTCAGGTCCATAGATTATCCGCAGGTATTCACGACCTCGACACTTTACGGCGGGTTGCACCAATCCTCGTTTGCCTTGAACAATAAAATCCCGAGGTTTGATGACTATACCTTCACCGCCCTGCTCGGTAAGTTTTTCCCACTGACAGATCGCTTCAGCTTGACTTGTTTCGTCAGTCAGGTCGACCATCCCGTAGGAGGTGGCGAACAACAGGTCATCCCCAGAATTCCGACAGAGTTTCGTAAACGTTTTCATGTGCCACAGGTGGTCTTTATCAAAATGCACCGCACCTTCTGTCGCAAGCAGGTGAAATGGGGCTAATCTCAGGTCTGTAACAGATTGGACATGCCAGCAGTATTGTTGATAAGCCTTGACGTATCCGGTCACTGCCGCTGCGCGTTGGCGATAGTCCTCCAGTATACGATTTACGTCAACGTCGCGTTCAGCAGTGATTTCAAGGGAGGCAACCGCTTTTCCCAAAGCAACACGCGCCGATGTTCCCACTGATGCGTATTGTTGTTGTAACAGTTCCTGTGCCTTAACCGACCAAGGCATTAATTCACAATCCATACAGAACCAATCTGTGTTAAAAGTCTCCCAATAATTGACTTTATCTATTGCCACTTTCACCCGCTTCAACAGTTCAGTTTCAATCGTGTTATCCTCAAAGAAACGTCTGCCTGTCCGTGTGTAACAGATACCAAGAGTGTCGTCAGCAACGCCAAATCGCCTTTTTGCGGTTTCTGGATCTCGGCAAACGACAACAACGGCGCGTGATCCCATGTGCTTTTCTTCCCAGATGACGTCGGATACACCCTGTTTGCGATAATAAGTGAACCCCTCCGCTGGATGTTCAAGCAAGCCGGGTCTGCTTGTCGTTTCGCTTGGAGACATTGTTGGTGGGAGATATATAAGCCATTTCGGGTTTACAGCGAAACGACTGATCGACTCAAGTGCACTTATCGTGTTCTCTTCGCGGATGGTCACGTTGTGATGCAGCCGCGTACGGATGGCACGCCTTCCTAAAACATCATTAATGTCTAAGATGTCATCATACCCGTGCGTTTTGACAGAAGACAACTTATCGGCTTCATCAAAAAGTGGCTTAGTCGGTTCGTAATACGTCCGGTGTGCGGAGACGGACACAAGTTCTTTTTCAGGGTATCGCAATGCTGTCAGTTTGCCGCCGAAAACACATCCGGTATCAATGTTGATTGTGCGGTTTACCCATTGCGGTTCAGGGACCGGCGTGTGCCCATAAACAACCGTCGCAGCACCGCGATACTCGTCTGTCCAGTTGAGCCGAATCGGTAAGCCGAATTCATCGGTTTCTCCGGTGGTTTCCCCATACAGTGCGAATTCTCGCACGCGACCTGATGCCCTACCTTGTAATTCTGCCTTCATTCCAGCGTGTGCAACGACTAACTTTCTGTTGTCAAGTACGCAGTGACTCACCAAGCCATCAAGGAATTCTGCGATTTGCGTCTTGAATTCGGTTGATTCTTTTTCCAATTGAGAGAGCGATTCTGCCAGCCCATGTGTCGGATTCACTTTTTTTCCCAGAAGCGCGCGAACCAGTTTCACGTCATGATTCCCGGGTACACAGATAGCCGCGTCAGTCTTTTGCATCGCCATGACTAAGCGTAGCACTTCAGCGACCTTTGGACCCCGGTCAACAAAATCGCCTACAAAAACTGCTTTTCTGCCCTGAGGCGGTTTTACAATAATGTCTCCTTCTGGTTGAATTGAGATTCCATAACCGAGTTCTTCAAGCAATTCAACAAGTTCGTCAAAACAGCCATGAACATCACCAATGATATCGAATGGTCCGTGTTCATCTGTGCGGTTTGGCCATAACGGTTGTCGTTCTACGCGAGCGGTTTCAACTGCTTCCGGTGTGGACATTACATAAACGAAGTGCCGAAAACCTTCACGTTTGAGATTGCGTAGTGAGCGACGAAGTTGCTGGCTCTGCTGGCGGATGACGTGTGGTTTTAAATCGCGGTCGGGACGGGCTGCGTTTCTCTCTTGGCAGAGTTTTGTCGGTATGTTAAACACAATGGCGGCGGTTAAGTAGTGGTATTCGCGCGCCAGTGCGAGCAAAGGTTTCCGTGCTTCAACCTGGACGTTCGTTGCATCAATGACCGTCAATTTTCCTGCAGCGAGTCGCTTCTCGGTGATGAAACGCAGAACCTCAAAGGCATCATTCGTTGCGGACTGGTCGGTTTCATCGTCCGCAACAAGCCCTCGGCAGAAATCCGATGAAAGAATCTCGGTCGGCTTAAAGTGCTTATGCGCAAAAGTGGACTTGCCTGCCCCCGAGGGTCCAATAAGAAGTACAAGTGAAGGTTCAGGAATATTCAAAATCACGATCAGATGCCTCAATTTTCGTTTTTGCTACAATAAATATCTGTTTTTTCACGTCACCCTTCCTTCACTACCTTCTTGGGTAAAGACTGCCATCTGCGTTGGTGAGCCAACGTCTTCGGTTGTTGGTCCGATTGGGTGAAACGCAACGGAATAACCGAAGCGTTTGGAAATATCTGCTGCCCAAGATTGAAATTCGTTCCGTGTCCACTCGAATCGGTGGTCTTTATGCCGAAAACGATCGGCTTTTAGGTTTTCAAACTTCACGTTGTATTCTATGTTCGGTGTTGTCAACACGACTGTCCGAGGGCGGGCAAACTCGAAAAGGACGCGCGCAACAGTCGCAAGTCGTGGCAAATCTAAGTGTTCGATTACCTCTATAACTGCAGCCGCGTCATATCCATCCAAGCGTTTATCTCGGTATCCGAGCGACCCTTGAAACAGACGAAGCCGTTTTTTCTCCTTCTCCGGCAACCTGTCATAATGGAGTCGCTCTTGCGCCATTTTCAGGGCGCGATGCGAAACGTCCATTCCGACGATCTCTTCAAACTGCTTTTCAGCCAATAACCTGCGGAGAAGTTTTCCGTCACCACACCCCAAATCAAGCACGCGCCTCGCGCCACATTGCTTGAGGACTTCAGTGACTGTATCCAAACGGACATCGTTGAGACCGATCTTTTCTTCAGCCTCTGCTTCCTCTTGTCCCTGAATCGCTTCATCGGTTTCTTGAATATCCTGTGGGCGTAATCGGACGAGTGCCTCACGAGTAAGCCCCTGTTGATGTTTCAAATAGCGACGGACAATAGATTCTTGTTCTGGATGATCAGTGAGCCAATCACTACCATGCCTTGCCAGTTTTTCAATTTCCGCCTCGTCAACCCAATAGTGTTTTTCGTCGTCAAGGACAGGCATCAGAATGTAAAGGTGCGTGAGAAGTTCACTCAAGCGACAGGTGTTTTCAAGCGTCACCGTAAAATAACGACTCTGTCCCCAATTCGGGAATTGTGCGTCCAGTAGGTGTTGTTCCGCCTCCACTCTGTAACCCAGCGGTTCAAAAAGTCGCCGCAATAATCTTTCTCCACCGCGACACGGCAGAATGGATAATTTCACACTTAAAGGAATCGACGTCTCCGCGAGTTGTGGACGGTCCTTGCACTTACCCGATAGGGCACTGCTAAACACTCGCGCGATTGCCACGCTCAAAAACGACGAGGCAACGTAAGGACGGTCACTCACATACTGCGCCAACGCGAAATTTTCCCCAAATTGCCCATGGGGGCGGCGGACAAGTCCAACCGAATCAACATCAAGGAGCAGTGCTGCCGTGCATTTCTCGGTACGTGCCTCTGGGTAAAAGACGTGTGCTTTCCCAAAGCCAAGTTCAAAGGATTGAATGCGTGCAGGGTGTTTATGCAACAGATAACCAAGATCTGTCGCAGGAGAATATGTGGTTGATATTGTCAATAACATAACACTGTATCATATCTTCTTTTTCGATTTTCGTCAAGCCTCTCGTAGAACTCAGGGTCATTTAATTTTCCCTTCTCCGCGGTAGACGAGGTTTTGTGGCGTAAACGCCGAAATCCGCGTCATCTGTAAAATCCGCGAAAATCAGCGATTCAGATGGACGCAACCAAATGCGACGTGCATTCAGACAATAAGCACTGCCCACTAACTGCCAATCGCTAACTGCTAATTGCTGACTACTGACCACTGACGGCTGATGGCTGACCGCCATTTTACCGACAACTGAAAACTATCACCAGATTTTTGTTAATCAAAAATCCAAGATTTGATAGAATACGTAACAACAATTTTTAGTAGTCAGATTTCAGCGTTACACAGGACTAATACAAACTCAGGAGCAATCGCTATGGATTATACCTATCTTGGTCGGATTGGGCTACAGGTGAGTCGTTTCTGTCTCGGCACCGTTAATTTTGGTAGACATGCCACCGAGGCGGAGTCGCTTTCGGTGATGAGTCGGGCATTGGAGGCGGGAATAAACTTCTTTGATACTGCTAATATATATAACGATGGTTTAACGGAGACAATTGTTGGGAACTGGTTGACAGAGGATAAAAGTCGCCGCAATCAGATTGTTCTGGCGACCAAGCTCTATGGTTCGACAGGTGATGGACCCAATGACGGTCGTCTATCGGCATATCATATCCGTCGAGCGTGTGAGGACAGTCTGCGCCGTCTACAGACCGATCACATCGACTTGTACCAGATGCACCATATTGATCGCCGTACGCCGTGGGATGAGATTTGGCAAGGGATGGAGCAATTGGTACGTGAAGGGAAAATATCTTATGTGGGCAGTAGCAACTTTGCTGCATGGCACATTGCACGCGCACAAGGTATTGCTGCCCAACGCAATTTCCTTGGACTTGTTTCAGAACAGAGCGTGTATAATCTCCGTAGTCGAAAAATTGAACTTGAAGTACTCCCCTGTTGTCGGGAACTCGGTTTAGGAGTGATTCCGTATAGTCCGATGGGTGCTGGACTGCTCTGTGGTGTGTTGGACAACCCGACTACTGGTCGGCGAGGTAGGGAATCAAATAGGGAAACGATTGAAACGCATCGACCACAGTTTGAAGCGTATGAAGCACTCTGTGCATCGATCGGACAGCCTCCGGCTAACGTTGCCTTGGCATGGGTGCTCAACAATCCAGATGTTACAGCACCGATTGTCGGACCGCGGACGATTGAGCACCTTGAGGAGAACTTATCCGTCTTGGAATTGAAATTAGACGATGAAACCCTCGCAAAGCTTGATGAAATTTGGGAAGGTCCTGGTGGTGAGGCACCGGAGGCGTATGCGTGGTAGAATAGCCGTTAGCAGTCAGCGATTGGCGGTCAGTAGGAGTTGGAGTTAGCAAATCCTTCCTACAGATAATCTTGCAGTGCGATTCAGAAAATAAGGTGTTATCTATGGGATACGAGAATGAACTTTTTCAAGAACGCGTCGTTCGCGTGGAACGACCTTCTAAGCATTTTACGCTACTACGCTCCCCGAATGGTGAGTTCCTTGGCGCGTCAGACGATGGACTTGCAGTCTTTGACTTCGTAGATGATAAAGCGATATGGGAGTCTGTTGAGGATGGAGCGGCCTATCGTCATGTGGTTACCGATCTCATACTTCAGGCAGAGGCTGTAGATTCGACGGAAGGCTATTATCTTCGTCATGAAGGTGTCCAGATTGCCAGTGACGGTGGAATAGTATCAGATGAAGGTGCAATCTTTTCCCCTGGACATGGACCCGCGCATCTTCCATCGGAATATCTAAAATCCCTTCAGGAAAACGGCTGGGTCTGCCTCCCATCTATCATTGCCCCTGATGTTGTTGAAGAATTAGAGCGAATTAGCTGCACGGGTCAGTGGGATAACGAAACCTATGATCGAAGCACAGGCGCATTGGTTAAGGGTGTTGGGGTTGCACGCGCTGCGACGGAACCGGTATCCTTGTGGTTGATGCGCGAATATATGCGAACGAGTGAGATTCGGCTTGGTCATCCGCCAGGTTTCGCGATACTCACGCCAGACGATGGTGAACGGGATGTGCAAGGGTGGCATTCCGATTTTCCGTACCACTGGGGTATTTTCGCTACACGTGGCACCGGTCCAGAGATACCGACGCACAATTTCCCTGAACTGGTAATGGGCGTTCAGCGCAATCTCTGCGTCTCGAAGTTCCGTAAAGAGAACGGTGCGACCTGTTTCAAACTCGGATCACACGTGCTCGGTGAGGGTCCCCCGAACGAGTGGGGTCCTGGACACATCTATCGACAACAGGGCTACCGAGCTGCCAATGGGTTGCCCTACAATGGACCCGACGCAGACGTTGTTGAGGCACCGGGCGGAAGTTATATCCTCTACGATTCGAGAATTTGGCATCGCGCGGGTGTGAATCGTACAGAACTTAAGCGTGCCGCGCTGTTACAAGCCGTTATTCCTGTGTACATTGTGCCGAAAACCGATACAAGTCGTGCCTATCGGAATTTTATTGAAAGTCCGCTTGTTGAGAAGTTGACGCCGTTAGAACTGAAAGAGCTTAAAGCCTTGATGATAACCAGAATTGAGGGTTCAGGTGGGAAACATGTCGTCACGGTTGACGAAGCACTAAGCGAAATAGTGGGATAATTAGTCTTCAGTTGTCAGCTGTCAGCGATCAGTGAGGAGTTGTTTGTAGTAGATAGGAACGTTAGCAACACCACACGTCTGACTGAAAGCCGGTTGCTGAAGAATTACTAAAAAGGAGTCATAATGGAAAAACGTCCTAATATCTTATGGTACTGTACAGATCAGCAACGTTTCGACACTATTGGAGCGTTAGGTAACTCGCACATTAACACGCCGAGACTTGACGAATTTATGGAGCAGTCGGTCACATTCACGCACGCCTATTGTCAGTCTCCAATCTGCACACCTTCTCGTGCGAGTTTCCTAACCGGCATGTATCCCTCTGCTGTGAGCGTCACCGGCAACGGGAATCCCGTTTTCCCCGAACATTATGAAGACCGACTGATTACCCATGCCCTCGCACAAGATGGCTACGACTGCGGGTTGATTGGTAAACTTCATCTGGCGAGTGCCTTCATAGCACAAGAGCATCGCGTGAATGACGGGTATCGCTACTTCCAATATAGCCACGACCATGGGAAGCCGAACGCGATGGGACATGAATACGCTGATTGGCAACGCGCACAAGGTCTCGACCCTGAAGCGTTGATAGAGGGGAAAGCGATCTCTCAAAAGTACCCGAACAGAAGCGGACGCGTGCAAGAGCCGACTGAGGATCTTGACAACATTCCGCCGCATCTTCACCAGACCTACTGGTGTACCGAAAAAACGATTGAATTTATTCAGAAAAATCGTCGGGAAAATCAACCGTGGCTACTGAGTCTCAATCCCTTTGATCCACACCCACCATTTGATGCACCTTGGGAGTATTATCGGCGGTATGATCCAGAAGCACTACCGGGTCCACACTTTCAGGAAAGCGATATCGCCTTTCAGTCGAAATTGACGGAAGCGGGTATCGATTTTCAGTCTCAGGCGAAACCGCCTGCGGAATGGGACGACAAGCGGATGCAAGCGTCTTATTACGCTATGATTGAGCAGCTCGACCACGAGTTCGGACGGATCCTTGACTATCTTGATGCTGAAGGACTCCGCGAAAACACTATTGTTATCTTCACGTCTGATCATGGAGAGGCACTGGGTGACCATGGGTTGGCATTCAAAGGGTGCCGTTTTTATGAGGGGTCGGTACGGGTACCGCTCATGATTTCATGGCCCGCGCAATTCTTGCAGGGCGTTCAAAGCGAGGCACTTGTTGAACTGCTTGACATTGTTCCGACGCTATACGATGCTTTAGGTATGGACATCCCGTATTACGTGCAGGGCAAATCGCTCGCTCCACTGTTGCGCGGTGATGTGCCTGCCGACGAACATCGAGAGGCAGCACGTTGTGAATTTTTCGATGCAATCTCAATGCCCGATCAGACCCACGCCACGATGTATCGGGATCGGCGTTGGAAACTTGTTGTGTACCACCAAAAAGGGATTTGCGAGTTGTATGATCTTGACAACGACCCGTGGGAACACAATGATCTCTCGGAACACCCTGATTATCAATCTGTCAAGTGGGAACTGATGCAGAAAAGTTTCGATGCCGCTATCTATGCGCACCCGCAGATGATACCACGAACGGCTTCACACTAACGAAACTGCTGCACTGATTTTTAAAGCGCGCTTTGTAAAAGGGCGGTTCGCGCCCTTGGCAGGCGCGCTTCTTTCTAAACGTGATTGGTGTGGTGTAGTTTAAGGGTTTGGGAAAAAGCCACAACTGGGTGTATATTTTCAATCTTTTTGATTATAGTAGGACTTACGCAGAAAGCAGTAATTTGGGTATTTTTTAACCCCCTAAATCCCCCTTATCAGGGGGACTTTAAAAAGAAATGCGTAAATCCTATAAAGTTCAGATTACTGCGCTTGATTTTGCCTGAGTTTGTGCAACATTTCCACTGCAAATGTGTGTCATTAATCCATATACTACGTTTGATTGATGCGTAACTCTTGATTTTTAGAACTGACTCCTATCGCGAGGTTGCCGATAGTGCACTATAAGGGAATCATACTATTACTTTTTGGCAGTGTCATCTTATCTATGACTACAAGCTGCTTCGCTGCTGCCCGGCAATCTAAGACAGTTGTAAATCCCACCAAGGTGTACACATCGAATTTACCAATTGTAATTATTAATACGTTTGGAGACTGGATTTCTGACGAACCTAAGATTCCCGCGGGGATGAAGATTATTTATGATGCATCCGGCGGTAGAAATACTTTGGATAGTTCGCATATCGATTTTGAGGGGAGAATTGGTATTGAGGTCAGAGGAAAAACTTCACAGATGTTTCCAAAAAGGCAATACGGTTTTGAGATTCAGGACGATGCTGGCAACGATAGAGATGTATCTCTGTTGGGGTTACCAGCAGAATCGGACTGGGTTTTGAATGGTCCGTATTCAGATAAAACTCTCATGCGGAATTACTTGGCGTACGAATTCAGTAATCGAATTGGCAGGTACGCAAGCAGAACGAAGTTTGTTGAAGTTTTTCTCAATGAAGGAAGAGATGTGAATGTTAGTAAAAGACATTATGTGGGTGTTTATCTACTGATGGAGAAGATCAAGCGTGGGAAAAAGCGGATTGATATTCAATCGTTGAAACCGACGCAGGAAAAACCTCCAGAAATCACAGGCGGTTATATTCTGAAAATCGACAAAATGGACTGGTATGACACTTACTTCTATACCCGTTACGGTACGCAGTTGATTCTTGTATATCCGAATGGACGCGAGATCTCTCCTGCTCAAAAAACGTGGATTCAAGACTATATGAACGCATTTGAATCGGCGTTAGCCAGTGCGGATTTTAAAGACCCAAAACGCGGGTATGCCAAGTACATTGATACAGATGCTTTTATCGATCATTTCATCATTAATGAACTTTTCAAAAACACAGACGGATTCCGAAACAGCACGTACATGTACAAAGACAGGAATGCGAAGTTAAAAATGGGACCGGTCTGGGATTTCAATCTATCGATGGGTAATACAATTTTCTATGGAGGTTGGACGATAGATAATTGGCTTATTGATACAAATCCTGTCCCTTTCTGGTGGGATCGCCTGTTAGTAGACAAAAACTTCAGACGGCGACTCGTTGAGAGATGGAGAACGCTTCGGAAAAATGAACTCTCTACTTCCGAACTCTTTGACGAGATTGATCGAACTGCTGCATATCTGTCCGAAGCACAAAAGCGAAACTTCCAAAAATGGCCCGTGCTGGGTCGTCGTATTTTTGGTAATCCGTATTCTGGTCCCCCCACCTATGCGCAAGAAATCCAGCAATTAAAAACATGGTTGCAGGCTCGACAGGAGTGGATGGATGCGCATATTGAATTCCCTCGGCGATATTGAAAATAGTGATCGGCAGTCAGGAGTCAGCGGTCAGTAAAGAAGGTTGTAGTCAATTGAAAGCTATTTCACCGATATGCACTAATAATTGATACAAAAGGAATATTTTATGACATCCACGCAAAATACCGACACAATGCATGCCGATGACGTTGCTGCAATTGAAGAACTCCGCGAGGTATACGATCAGTTAAAGGCATCGCTTGCAAAAATTATCATTGGTCAGGAGCAGGTCATTGAACACATGGCGATTTGTCTATTTGCACAAGGGCATGCGCTACTGATGGGGGTTCCGGGTTTAGCAAAAACGCTGTTGGTAAGCCGGTTCGCTGAGATAATGGCGTTGCGGTTCAGCCGAATCCAGTTCACACCTGATCTCATGCCAATGGATATTACTGGTACTGACATTCTTCAAGAGGTCCCTGGCGGTAAGCGAGAGTTCGAGTTTGTAAAGGGACCGCTCTTTGCCAATCTTATTTTAGCGGACGAGATTAACCGCGCACCTTCGAAGACGCAGGCTGCCATGCTTGAGGCGATGCAGGAATACAAAATCACTGTCATTGGCAGAACATATACGCTGGATCCTCCCTTCTTCGTGTTGGCAACCCAAAACCCGATTGAACAAGAAGGAACCTACCCATTGCCGGAAGCACAATTAGACCGATTCATGTTTAGAATTGAAGTAGACTATCCCGAACGATTTGAGGAGATAGAGATTGCGCGTACAACAACTGGCGTGTCTCTACCAACGCTGGAACACGTGCTGACAGGTGAGCGAGTACGTGCGTTTCAAGATCTTGTTCGTCGCGTACCAGTCGCCGAGCACATCTACGAATTCGCCGTGGATCTGGCACGGAGCACCCGTCCAAAGGGAGACGCAGCACCTGACTGGTTGAAACCGTTGGTTGCTTGGGGTGCTGGTCCACGGGCAGTTCAGTACTTGATTCTCGGTGCGAAAACGCGTGCCGCACTCAGTGGTAGTTACATGGCGCGACTTGAAGATGTTGTTGCGGTGGCGAATCCGGTGCTGGCACATCGCGTTATAACCTCTTTCGCTGCTGAGTCTGAGAACATCACCAGCCAAGAGATCGTCAACCGACTCGTTGAGGAGTTATCTGAAGGAAATTAGGGCATGCTGCAGCTCAAACGGGATTACCTTGATCAAAAAGTCTTAGAACGTCTTTCGACCCTTCAACTGCACGCTCGACTGCCTATGGTTGGAAGTGTATCAGGCAAGCATCGGAGTCCGATTCGCGGTTCCAGTCTTGAATTTGCAGAGTACCGAAAGTACGTCCCCGGCGATGATACCCGGAGGCTTGATTGGCGGGCTTACGCACGGAATGATCGCTACTACATCAAGGAGTTTGAGGCGGATACCAATTTGCGGATGTGTTTAATCGTCGATACCAGCGGTTCGATGGATTTCGCATATAACGGGACAAGTAAGCTTGACTATGCCCGTCGTATTGCTGGAACCTTAGCCTATATCGCCGCTCAGCAAGGCGATGCTGTTGGACTCTACTGTGCAGGCACTGGATTCCACAAAGAAATCCCACCGAAACGTAGTGCAACGCATCTTAGCGCGGTGCTTGATGAGTTGGGTGCGATGGCAGCCTCTGGTGAGACCGGATTAGCAAACGTTCTCCATGAAACCGCTGAACGTATCCCCCAAAGGGCACTTATCATTATCCTATCCGATCTGTTCATTGAACCAGAAGTCGTTCGAAACTGCCTTGAGCACCTGCGCTTCCGTAAGCACGATGTGGCTGTGTTTCACCTCTTGGAGCAGAGCGAGTTGGCGTTGGAATTTGACCGTCCGATGCGTTTTGTTGACTTAGAGGGTGGTGAGCCTGTATTGGCGGATCCGACGATCATTGGTGTTCAATACCAGCGCGCACTCGAAACCTACCTGGAAAATATGGACGAGGTGGTTCGGGACACAGAGGTTGACTACCACCGTATCTGCATTCACGAGAACTACGACGACGTATTGGCACGATTTCTGTTGGGACGAACCCCAAAGCGGCGGAGATGAACATGGGTTTTCTGCAACCGTTAGCACTAATTGCGCTTCCATTGATAGCGCTACCCATCATTATCCACCTCGTCAATCAGTATCGGCACCGCACGATCCCTTGGGCGGCGATGATGTTTCTAATGCATGCGAAGCGCATGAGCAAAGGTATGGCGCGGCTTCGGCATTTCCTCATCTTGTTAATGCGTGTCTTGGCAATAGCGACGCTGATTTTTGTGGTCAGTCGTCCACTGTCTGGTGGTTGGTTAGGTAGCCTCGGAATGAGTAAACCCGATGCTACTTTGATTCTCCTCGACCGTTCTCCGAGTATGGAGATGCAGGATTTGCAGACAGGTCAATCAAAGCGATCTGCGTCGCTACAGAAGCTTGCTGGATTGCTTGAGCAAGGCGATTACGGAACACATTTGGTGCTGATTGATAGTGCAAGTGGCCAACTGCAAGAAGTAGATTCACCCAAGGCATTATTGGACCTACCTCTGACTGGATCGAGTGCTACCAGTGCCGATATTCCCGATATGCTTGCGTCTACCTTGGCGTATCTTGAGGCGAATGAGTCAGGCAGAGCTGACGTGTGGATCTGTTCTGATTTGAACGAGAATGATTGGGATGTTGAAAGTGGTCGGTGGCACGCGGTCCGCGAGGCGTTTGCTCAGTTGGAGGGTGTGCATCATTTTTTGCTGGCATACGCAGATTTACCTTCAAATAATTTATCTATACGGGTGGAGAACGTGCAACGGTGGGAACGTAGCAACAACGCAGAACTCATCCTTGATATAGTCGTTCGGGCAGAAGGTGATAGTGATGTGGTAGATCGAGTCCCTATTGAATTTGAGGTTAACGATGTTCGATCTGTTGTTGAAGTGGAGCGTGACAGACAGGGAGCCTCTTTGAAGGGACACCGTATTCCTATTGATAGCAAACTCAAAACAGGCTGGGGTTCGGTTGGGTTACCCGGAGATGCGAATTCATTGGACAATCGATTTTTCTTTGTGTTTTCGGAATCGCCAGTACGCAGGGCTGTCGTCGTCAGTGATGATGTAAAGAGTGGCGAAGCATTTCGTCGGGCACTTGCCATTCCGACGGATGCACGGCTTCAGTATCAAATTGATGTGATCCCCGTGGATCGCGTTGCTGAAATTGACTGGGAAAAGACAGGCTTGCTGATTTGGCAAGCTGCGCTGCCACAAGGAATGATAGCAGCGCAGCTTGAAACGTTCATTAACGCCGGACGCGTGGTTATGTTCTTCCCGCCGAATCAGAGTGCTGACGCGCGGCTGTTTGGCTCACATTGGGGAGACTGGCAGACCCCTGAGGGTCAACAAGTTCTCAATATTTCGTGGTGGCGCGGTGATGCCGATCTGCTGGCGCATGTAGCGAGTGGCGACGCGCTGCCGTTGAACGAACTACGCACCTATCGCTATCGATCCTTTGAAAGCCTTGGAACACCATTAGCGAGGTTTGCGGATGATGCTCCGCTGTTGACGCGTGTCGCTATGGATCGTGGTGCGGTATATTTCTGTAGTACCCTACCTACAGCACAATTTTCTTCTTTTGAACGTGAAGGTGTGGTTTTTTATGTGATGTTGCAGCGGGCGTTGGAGCAAGGCAGTCAGACGTTGACAGTATCATCTCAACGCGATGCGGGACCTGACGCATTGACAGACCGCAATCAATGGGAGTTAGTGGCTTCTGCGGACGATTCATCGCTTCTTTCGCAGCGTGGGCTACATGCTGGGGTGTACCGAGACGGGGAATATTGGGCGGCTGTGAACCGCAGTCGGGTTGAAGATAGTGCTACGGCAGTCCCTGTTGAGACCATAGATGCGTTATTTGATGGCGTGTCGTATCGACGGATTAATGTTGATGTTGGCGATACATCTGCTTTGGCGAGTGAATTGTGGCGCGTCTTTCTGATTGCAATGGCAGTGGCACTTCTTGGAGAGGCTGTGCTGAGTTTGCCGAGCAGGAAAGCTAAAGCAACGCCATTAATCGACCTCACGGCTGCGAGTGGAAATGAAGCATAGTTATCAATATTCAGTTTTAAATGTTCGGTTAAAGAAAGTTTTGGGATGTGTCTAAATTCTCTTACTGACAACTGATAACTAATCGGAGATAGGGTAATGCAAGAACAACAAGGGAGTCTCGAGTTTTTCTCAAGTGGGTCCGTCTTAGGTTTGGGACTGGTTTTCGTTGTTGTGGCGGGTGTGTTGTGCTGGCTGGCGTGGCATCGCAGCGGTTATAGCATGAAAACCGGTTGGCTTGAATTGCTGCGTTTTGTGTTGATTTGCTTAGTTGTTGCGACCCTGAATCAACCCGAATGGTTGCAAACACAATTACCCGATCAACGATCCACGCTTGCCGTACTTTGGGACGAATCTAACAGCATGAAAACGCGGGATGTGGTTGACGCTCAAGACATCTCTAACGAACCCAAGAGCCGCGCGGAGACGATTCAACCCTTGATGTCTGAAGAGATTTGGAAACCCGCGGATGTCAGCGATCTCAATGTAGCGTTTGAACCGTTCTCTTCAGAGTTGGATCCGGCGGAGGAAGCAACGGATTTGAACGCTGGACTGTCGCATGTTTTGGACGCTCACGCGAATCTTCGTGGTGTCGTACTGTTGTCGGATGGTGATTGGAATGTCGGTAACTCGCCCGTTGAAGCAGCTACAAAGTATCGGATGAAAGGGATTCCAGTTTTCACAGTCGGCGTGGGCAGTGAAGTACCGTTGCCTGACCTTGAATTGGTCAGTGTAGATGTTCCAACTTATGCGGTTGCAAACAAACAACTTCGCATTCCGTTTGTTGTTCGCAGCACTTTGGGTCAGGACAAAGACGTGAGTGTTACCTTGAGTGTCGATAAGAAGCCGGAGCTTACGAAGGTTGTCAAGGTTCCCGCCATGAGCCAAGCGCAGGATAACATGATCTGGACACCACCAGCAATTGGTGATTATACACTAACGGTGCGTATGCCGCAGGACACAGAAGAGTTGATTGCTGAAAACAATGAAATTTCCGTGCCGATATCAGTGCGTAAAGAACAGTTGAAAGTCCTGGTTATCGAATCCTATCCGCGGTGGGAGTACCGGTACCTGCGCAATGCGTTGGAACGGGATGCTGGTGTTGAATTGACATGCCTGCTCTTTCATCCCGAATTGCCCAAGGTCGGCGGCGGGCGTACTTATATCAAAAGTTTTCCTACTACAAACGAACTAAGCCGCTATGACGTGGTGTTTCTTGGCGATGTCGGTGTCGGACAAGAGCAAAATTATGCCGAACGGGATAGTTTATCTTCATTGACTTACCAACAAGCACAGGACCTACGACAACTTGTCAGTGCGCAGGCTGCTGGTCTCGTATTTATGCCCGGGCGGACTGGCGTGCATGATTCGTTGATGTCAAGTCCACTTGCCGATCTCTATCCTGTTGTTTTGGATGCTGGGATGCCTTATGGTGTTGGGACGAGCACCCGTGGGTATTTTTCTTTGACACAACTGGGGCGACGGAGTTTGCTAACGCGTCTTGGGGACACCGAAGAGGATAACATTGAGGTGTGGCGCAAATTACCGGGCTTTTATTGGTATGCTGGGGTTAAACGGGCCAAGGTCGGGACAGAAACTTTGGCGGTACACGATCAGGTAGCAACAGCTTCTGGACGAGTGCCACTCATCGTAACCAAGACGTATGGTGCCGGTAAAGTCCTGTTCATGGGAACGGACAGCGCGTGGCGTTGGCGGCAAGGCGTTGAGGATAAATATCATTACCGGTTCTGGAGCCAAGTCGCTCGATGGATGGCGTATCGACGACAGATGGCACAAGGGGAGTCGATGCGATTGTTTTATTCTCCAGATCGACCACATATTGATGATGTGCTGACGTTAAATGCCAACGTGAATGACACTTTAGGCAGTCCCTTAGAAAAAGGCGCAGTTATTGTACAGACGGTTTCACCGTCGGGTAAAACGCAGACAATCCGTCTGCAGCCCGGCGAGGGAGATGCAGTAGGCTTGTTTACTGGATCGTTTGTACCAAAAGAAGTTGGGAACTATCGTCTCGTTGCCAGCAGCACTGAAACTGGGGCTTCGGTAGAAACCGATTTGTCCGTCCAAGGTTTGAATCGGGAGCAACAAGGACGCTTGGCACGTTTCGATGTCTTGGAGGAAATCGCCAAGATTACCGATGGCAAATTGGTGTCGGTTCCTGAAGTTTCAAGTCTGTTAGATTATCTCGCAGCCTTGCCGGTCCCTGAACCGACGGTACATCGTACACGAATCTGGGCACATCCACTTTGGGCAGGACTTCTTGTGCTGCTGCTTGGGTTATTCTGGATTGCGAGAAAGATGACAGGATCGATATAGTTCATATTCCCGAGGAGATGTTTGATGAATCAAATGCGAACAAAAGCACAATCAAAAGAAAATGCCATCAACCTACCTCCGCGTATGAAAGCGGCACTTGAACAGTACCAGAAACGGGTATGGACGGTTAAGCTCGCCGAAGGTGCGCTGTCGGCAATCTTTGGTATCCTTATTTCATATATCATCGTGTTTTGCTTAGACCGGGTGTTCGATACGCCTGCACTTTTGCGAGCACTCATTTTGGTAGTCGGCATGGTAGGAATGGTGTTTTTCTTACCCTTGAAGTATTACAGGTGGGTTTGGAAACATCGGCAATTAGAGGGTGTTGCTCGGTTGTTGCAGCGCAAGTTTCCACGTTTTGGAGATCATGTGCTCGGCATCGTAGAATTGGCGCGTGGTAGAGGAGATAGATCGTCAAGTCCAGCTCTGGTTGCGGCGGCTATGCATCAGGTTGATGCTGAGGTCGCAAGGCATAATTTAGCGGAGGCGGTTCCGAATCCGCGGCACCGTCGCTGGGCGTGGATAGCAGCCCTACCGCTGTTGCTGGTGGTCGTCGGAGCAGTTGTAATACCCGTAACGAGTCGCAATGCTTTCATTCGTTGGTTGACCCCTTGGCGTGATGTGGCGCGTTATACCTTTGCCCAATTGGAAGGTGCGTCGGGACTGCGCGTCGTGCCGTATGCTGAACCCTTTGACGTCGAAGCACGCCTAAAGGATAATTCACCGTGGAAACCTGAGTCAGGGGAGGCGCGATACGCCGATCAGACACCAGTGGTCGTCCAGCGGAATGGTGAAACCTACCGATTCCAGTTACCCCCGCAGACCAAGAACGGAAACGTTGAACTCCGAGTAGGAGACGCGAGGCGTTCAATTCCAGTTGAACCCAAATTACGTCCTGCGCTGACCGAACTGATTGCCAAGGTCGAATTACCTGCCTATCTACAACGGAGTGAGCCTCTGGTGGAGGATATCCGAGGTGGAACGCTTAGTTTGCTACGGGGTAGCAGTGCGGTCTTGGAAGCCACTGCGACACGGGAACTTGCAGAAGCGACTTTGAACAATCAGCCACAACATGTTACTGGTGTTCGCATGATTACCGATCCCATCAGCGTCGTAGGAGAGGTTTCTAATCCCGATTCCTTACTTCGACTAACATGGCGCGACCGCTTTGGTCTTGTTCCACGTGAGCCACAGGTGCTGCAGTTGGAAGTACACGAGGATGGACCACCGACGGTTAGTTTCAACAAACTGAAGAATAATCAAGTCATCCTTTCCAGTGAGGTGCTCACCTTTGAGATTCAAGCAGGGGACGACTTTGGTGTGAAACGGGTTGGTTTGGAATGGGAGGGTATTGAGAGTCCAATTTACAACCCCAGACCTACGAGTGGCGAAAAAACAGTGTCCTCCGGTACACCGACTACGGATACCATGACAGTTGCTGCCACGTTTTCTGCCGTGCGAGAAAATGTACGTCCGCAAAGCCTGCGTTTGCGCGCCTTTGTCGAAGATTATCTGCCTGATCGTGAGCGCGTCCGTTCACCCGACCTCGTGCTGCATGTGCTAACCCCAGCAGAGCATTTCAAGTGGTTAGTCGGGCAGATGGAGCTCTGGATGGGTGCGGCACAGGAGGTCCACGACAAGGAATTGCAGTTACACCAGACCAATCGCGAACTACGAGACCTACCGCCCGAAACACTTGACGATCCTGCGCAACGTAGAAAACTACAGAATCAAGCGGCTGCAGAGCGCGCCAATGCAGCAAGGCTTGATAGTCTAATCCAACTTGGATCAGAATTGGTGAGAGAGGCGGCAAAGAACGAGGAATTTAGTCCTGATCGGCTTGAATCGTGGGCGGAAATTCTCAAGAAGTTAGAAGAGATTGCGGGGCAACGCATGCCTTCTGTCGCTGATTTACTCGCGCAGGCAGCCGAAGCACCCGGACGGAGTGGTAGCGGTCAGCAGTCGGAAGTCAGCGGTCAGCAGGGGACACCTTCTCCAGCAGCTGGAGCAACCGATGGTCAACGACAGGCAGCCGATAGCGGTTCGGAAGAGGTTCAGAAGTACGGACCCGACAGCAAAAAGCCACCAGAAGGGTTAGACGAAATGCTTGAAGATCCGAATACGCCCGGTGCGGGAGTCAATGTAGATCGTAGCAAACAGCCTGATGGTAAACCCGGTTATGCTCCAGCGAATCCGACGCCCGTTGTTGCTGATGTTGAATCTGGTTTCAACGAGAGTGAGAAAGCTGGTCCGGCAGCACAAGTCGTTGGTGGTCTGGGAATCCCGACGACTGCTCTCAAGGGGAGTGGCAGAAACAATGAGGAGGAAGAAGAAACCTCGACCCCTCAAACAGCCGAACTTGTCTTGGAGGCGGTCAATGAGCAGCAGGAATTACTTGATGCCTTTGCCGAGTTAGCGGATGAAATGAATAAATTGCTCGCGGGTTTTGAAAACAGCACATTCGTGAAACGTTTGAAGGCGGCATCACGACGACAAATTGACATTGCAGTAGATCTAAATAACTTGGACGGCTTCGGTCTTTCAGGAAATTCTATAGAAGATCCATCCGACCGGGAGCGGTTGGCGAAACAGGAAGTTGCTGAGTCTGAGATTGCTACTACGCTTCTACAAGACATGGTTGCGTATGCTGACCGGCGACCCTCTGAAGGTTTCTCACGCGTTCTGGCGGAGATGCAAGATGCTGTTGTTCCAAGTCAGATGCGGGACATGGCAGAAACGATCAGGGACAATTTTGTCGGTGAATCGACCATTGAAGCGGAATACTGGGCAGATACGCTTGATAGGTGGGCAGAGCAGTTGGTAGATCCATTGGCTGACGGTTCTATTCCTGCGGATATGGGAATGATTCCACTACCAAACCTGCCCCCAGAAATCGTGGTGGAAGTAATGCGCATCATCAACCGCGAGATCCAATTGCGGGAAGAAACACGGGAACTTGAGCAGGCAAAGGAGGCACTCAGTGCTGATGAATACAAAGAGCGCAGCATAGCCTTGTATGATACACAAATTACGCTCACCGAGGATACCCGCGAGGTGGAAGCCCAAATTAGACACTTGCCTAACGTTCAGGAACCTTTGATTCAGCGGCAACTTGCGAAGGTGAGGAAGGCTGCAGATGTTATGGAAGAAGTAGAAGAAATCCTCGCAGAACCAGACACAGGTCCCAAGGCAATCGCGGCGATAACAGAGGTGATTGAGATCCTGCTTCAAACGGGTCGTGTTCCGAATGCGCCGATGGTAAGGAATGCTCCGGGGGTTACCGCTTCTGCTCTGATGCTCCTTGGTGCTGGTGACGACAGTAGCAGTGCCTTTATCGAAAATCGCTCACCTGAACAGGCAACCGGTAAAGCCGGACGCGTGTTACCAGAAGAATTTCGCCAAGGGTTAGATGCTTACTTCGATGCTTTAGAAGGAAAACAATAGGCATACGGCGTGCGTCCTAACGGCGCACTGTCAAACAAAGAAGGGAAAACCGATGACAGATGATCGAAAAGATCCTATCCCGTTCGAGTTCTTCACCAGTTTCAAGAGGATTGAGGTAGGCAATCCAATCATTTCACTACCACCACCGCTCTGGGCAGCGGCGACCCATGCTATTATCGTTAATGAAACAGTACACTACATTTGGTGCAAGCGCGACCTTGGTGTGCGTTGGTTAATAATGCACGCGACAGCTCCGATCGATGACCTCACCAACATCACACAGGATGCGCGAAACCCTATTCTCGAACCGTCGGTTGAGGGTTTCGATGATGACGCAGTTGAGTACCCGTTTCCGTTCTTAAATCCTGCTGACGGCAAGTTCTACATGTACTATCGTGGGAAGGGGAAAACGACACCTGAGCAGACGGGTTTGCTTGTAAGTGATGGTGACCTCGGCGAGTGGCGGCGCGTCCAGAGCACTCCTGTTATTCCTGCCGATACTGAACACGAACGACACGGTTCGACGCACCCTTCGGTTGCGATAGAGGACGATACAATTCACATCGTTTATACTGGAAAGGCAACGAAGTCATTTGGGGAAGGGCTGACGATGTGTCATGCGACTGCGCCGACGAGCAATCCTGCGTTGGTTACAAAGAATCCTGCCAACCCCGTTTTCAAAGGTAGCGGACAAGCATGGGACAGCCAATCTGTTCGTGAGACCGAGATATTCAAGGGTCCACAGTACTTCCATGTTCTCTATGGTGGATTCAACGGTGAAGTCTGGCGGATTGGACATGCGCGGACTCGTGATTTCCACACCTACGAACCGAACCCTTACAATCCTGTATTCACGCCATCGGACGATCCAGATGCGTTTGATTGCGATAGTGTATTGACAGGGCAGGTTCTTGAGGTTAATGGCACCTATGTGATGCTCTACGCAGGTAAGAAGGGCCAGGAGTGGCAAACAGGCTTGGCTACGATCTCGGAAGGGTAGATGTTGGAACGTCCAGGAGTTTATACTGAATCTACATTAGTATTACTGACAAGATGTGAACTCGGCGAGAGAGTGGGAAACAATGATCATAAGGAGGATTGAATAGGTGCTTCGTTTAAGTTTTGTCTTCGTAGCGGTTGTTTGTATCAATGTTATATTCGCTGGTATCAGCTTCGCCCAAGATTCTGCCATCCGTTATGGTCAAGATGTCCCAGCAGCGGTTCGCGTCATTAATGATCGGGGTTTACGTTATCTCGCTAATACACAAGCGGAAGATGGAAGTTGGGGAGGAGAAATGAGTGGACCCGGAATAACGGGGATATGTGTTATGGCATTAATGGCGAGTGGCGAAGATCCTGACTTTGGTCCTTATGCGACTAATATTCGTAAAGCTGTGCGTAATATCATTGTCAATCAGAATGCCAAAACGGGGTACATTGGTAGATATCCGAGCGGACACGGGTCGATGTATCATCACGGTTTTGCGTTATTAGCACTGTCTGAAGCGTATGGCGCGGTAAGCGAGCGACTGCTTTGGGAAGAAGGGGACGTTCCTCCTGAACAGCGGCGCACGCTCGGTGAGGCGTTGGAACTGGCGGTGCGTTCTACATTGACTGCCCAAGAGAAGAATCCGTGGGGTGCTTGGCGTTACTCACCAGAAGCCCGAGATGCCGACACAACCGTGGCTGGGACTGTGTTGATGGGTCTACTTGGGGCACGAAACGCCGGTATTGAAGTTCCTAATGAGGCAATTGACAAGGCAGTAAGTTTTTTTCAGACCCATACGATGCAGGACGGAAGCGTGGCTTATCAACTGACAAGGAATTTTGGTCTTGGGGTCACTCGTGCAGCGATCGCTACACTGATTTATGCGATTGCAAAAAGGAAAGATACGCCGGAATACAAAGCCGCTTCTGAATACATCAAGCGGCGAATTGATCATCGCGGCGATAATTACCCGTACTATAATCTCTACTATATGGCGCAGGCACTGTTTCAAAGTGACTTTGAGGCATGGAAGGCTTGGAATCAACAAACCATTGAGCGACTCCAAAGAATGCAATCAAACGATGGCAGTTACTCGAGTTCACATGGCAAAGCCTACGGGACCGGAATGGCTATCCTCGCTTTAGCGTTGAACTATCGTCTTTTACCGATTTACGAAAGGTGAATGGTTGTTAGTTATTGGCTGTTGGCTATTGGTTGTTGGTGAGGGATTGTGGGACGGTTATGTAAATTGTGTTGAAGACTGAAAGCTGGCAACCATGAAAAAGGGGTAAATATAATGCAGTGGAATGTAAAAAAGATGCTTGTTGCTATTGCTGTGTTGGTGATGTTGTGGGTATGCGCTACACAGGCACAAGAAACAGAGCCTTTGGATCGCAACTCGCAAACCTATATGCAGACCCTACGTTGGAAAGGTGGCGATGTCCTTTCAGGTCAGCTATTGGAAAGCGAGTCTGGAACAGTCCGTTGGGCATCACCATACTTTATGGATGATCTGGTTGTTGACATTGACGTATTGGATTCGGTTGTATTCCCGAAACAGTCCGTTCCGGCGACGGAGGCTTTTCGCGTCGGGAGCGTATCTGGAGACGTCTGGATGGCTGACATAGTTGATTCAGATGACCAGACCTTTCTCTTTTCCAGTAAGCGACACGGTCAGTTTCGGGTGAATCGTGAAGCAATTTATACCCTTGAACGTCAGATGCATCCCAATCTTATCTTCGACGGTTCCCGCTTGACGGATTGGGAGTTGCCCAAGCAAAATGCGAACAATCGTTTGAGGTTGGTCAAAAATACAAAATCGGATTGGTATGCGGATCGCGAGGGGCATCCACGGACAAATAAGATTAAGGCGAAAATCTTTCATCCACTTGATTTACCCCAGCGTTTTGAGATTGACTTGGAGCTTGCATCCATTGTTCGTCCACCCGGTTTTGTTTTCGCACTTAGCAAAAACCTTTACGATACATTGCGGTTGGAAACATGGGTTAACGAGCTGGTGGTCGTTCAAGGCACGCACTTTGAGTCGGTGTTAACAATCCAGCCGGACCAACGAAGCTTCCGTTTGCGCCTTGTTTATGATGGTGGCACCGAAGTCCTGAAAGTATTTGATTTTGCGGGTAGTTTGCTGCTGAAATTGGACGGTATTAAACCAACAGTCGAGGAACCTGGTCTCTATGTCTATAACCGGGGTCAAAATCTAACCGTGCGGCGGTTAAGGGTCTATAAGAAGCCCACCGGTACCAAACACCGCGTTGATGCTTCCAAACAGCGGGTCCACATGATGAATGGACAGGTAGTTTACGGCAAACTGTTTGTTAAAAAAGCGGACATCTATGTGCTTGGTGCAGATGGAACTCGACGCAACGTTGATCTCCAGGAGATTGACCGCGTCGTTCAGCCAGGTGCTGCGTTGGTTGACATGGAACATCCTGTCGCTTTGACGTATCCGGATGGGGCGATTTTGCATGGTGAGATTACTGGAGTAAACCCAGATGGTGTGGTACTACAGACAGCGTTTGTGAAGGAACCGATAACCTGTGTGGTTGCGGGTGCTTCACTGCTTCGGATGGAACCAAACGGTTCACAGACTCGTAGAGAAATTAAAGGCAGAGACAAATTATTTCATCCATCGGGGACGCTCCATGGTCGCGTTTTATTGGATGGGCAAGATGGAGCATTGATTCGATGGAAACCTATAGGTGCGTTGGAGACGGTTCGATTGTCGCGTACTTGGGCAACCCGTATAGAACGCAACAGTAGGCGGGCATCAAAGACATGGCCCTATAGTGCAGCGCAGTCGCGACATACGTTGCAACTGAGGAATGGCGAAAACATTCCGTGTCAGATTTCAGCTTACGATGGCGCAGCTGTCAGTTTTCAATCTCCGTTTATCGCCGGACAGCGCATTGATTCAACGTATGTGAAGGCTCTTGAGTTCTCCGACAGAACGCATGCCAAAAGTAATGACAAAAGACAGGGTAACGCAACACGAGTTGGACGGGGAGAAGGTCCTTTTATTCTTTTCAAAGAAGGTGAAGTTGATTTCAATAATCCCAAGATCCAGAAAATTGAAATAATCACTCGCGAAGAGGAGGTAGGTCCGGGGGCAAAGAATGCCCCTAAGGTTCGTAAGGTGACTGTACACAGAGGTGATGGAGAAAGCGCAGAAATAATAATAGATGGGGAAAACATAGAAGAATTGGAACCCGGCGACATGTTCATGCTTAAGAACCTCCCTGGTGTTGGCGATTGGATTGAGCTTACACCATCACAGCAGAAGCCTAAATCTGACGGGTTAAGCGTGGCGTTGACGCGTGCGCTAACGGTGCCACGTTTCAGCCGCGATAATCCACCAAGCCATATTTTAGTAGCGAGGAACGGTGATATGAAGCGCGGAAAATTAATAGGTTTCAACGGCGAGGCAATTCAGTTTGATTCAAAATTGCAGCGGTTTTCTATTCCGATGCGTCGCGTGGCGCGAGTGGTCGAGGTCAGTGCTGAGGTCGATCAGCAGTCAGCAGTCAGCAAAGAGGCGATCGACAATCAGGAAAAGAACCAATCCTCTGAGGCAGAGGTAGGGGTTAGGTTGACTGATGGCTCGATTCTGATCTTTGAACCACTTGAGGTCAAAGAAGGAAAGATGTTAGGACAATCGTCAATCTACGGAGCTGTAGCCGTTCCCATTGACAGCATCGAGCACTTCTACTTCGGAGACACATCAGAATCTTTTGAGACTGCTTTTGAGGCGTGGGTCGTCTGTCCAGCGAAAGAGCCAACCTTTAATCGCTAACCGCTAACTGCCATTTTACTGACAACTGGTAACCAATACCCAGATTTTTCTTAATCAAAAAGGGAGGATTTGATAGAATGATACACAGGAATTCTTAGCTGCCCAAAAAGGTGAGGTAATAGATGAGTGTACGTGCAGTCCTAATCGGCTTGGCGTTAGTCGTCGTCCAAACGGCAATCACGCCATATAACGACTACTACCTCCAAGGGACGGATATCGGCGGAAACCATTTTCCGTTGGGGACGGTATTTACACTCATTTTTCTTACCTTCGTTGCCAACCCGATTCTGAAAAAGATATTTCCACGTGCTGTGCTAAATCCGGCGGAGTTGATGATCGTGTGGGTGATGATGGTGGTCACCTCCGCGATTCCGTCAAAAGGGATGATCGGGTACTTACTCCCCTATTTGGCGGCACCCGTCTATTTTGCTACGCCTGAAAACGAATGGGCTGAGACGCTTCACCGACATTTCCCCGAGTGGCTCATTGTCTGGGATGAGCGTGCCGTTACCGACTTCTATGAAGGCGAATCGCTTGTTCCTTGGGCACTCTGGGTAAAACCACTCCTCGTCTGGACGGCTTTCATTCTTCTGCTTTATGCGCTAACAATCTGTGTCTCTATTGTACTACGAAAACAGTGGGTTGAACGCGAAAGGTTCATATTCCCGCTCGTTACTGTCCCTGTGGAGATGGTTCAGCAAGCCTCAGTCCACCGTTCTCTGGGTGGTTTGTTCACAAATCGGCTTATCTGGGTAGGGGTTGGAATCGCCGCCTTTTTTCACCTGCTCAACGGGCTGCACGAGTATTTCCCTACGCTACCGCGCATCCCGAATCGGTATGACCTGTACACACCCTTCACGGAACGTCCGTGGATTGTGATGGGTTGGTGGCCCCAATTTCGGTTCTTTCTCTATTTCTCCGTTATCGGCATAACCTACTTTCTCGCCATGGACGTGTCGTTTAGTTGCTGGTTCTTTTTCCTCTTCTTCAAGCTGCAGTACATTATTATCAACGCTTTTGCCATCCCTATCAGTCCGTGGATCTCTGCCAGAGGACAGACGATGGCTGCCTATGTGGTTATGGTCATCGCTTTTTTGCTGAATAGTCGCTCCCATATTATGGACATCCTGAAACGAACGTTTCTGGAGTCCGCTGCCTCTACAACAATTGACGACTCGGACGAAGTGTTGCCGTATAGATGGGCGGTACTGGGAACGGTTCTCAGTTTCATACTACTTGCGGGACTCTGCGTCTATGCGGGGATGTCGTTTTGGATTGCTTGTAGTATCATTGTCCTGTTCCTGATTGCTTCTACGGCGTTGTCATGGATGGTGGTCAACGGCGGGATGTTACTGATCCAGGCACCGATGTATCCTGTAGAATACTTCGAGATTATTGCTGGATCGAGAGTCGTTGACGCAAACAGTTTAGCACTCTTAGGATTTCAGCGGGTAATGATGCGGGACTGGGGCGGTATTCTGATGCCGAGTGTTCTGCACGGGTTCAAAGCGGCTGACCCATTTCAGTTAAACCGAAAAAGCATCCTTGGTGCGATGGTGCTTGCTATTGTTGTTTGTATCGGTGTTTCATACGCTGCGTCGTTACCGTTGATTTATGAAAAAGGCGGCTTAAATCTCCAAAGAGGTCCCTTCATCGGATCACCAAGATACTTCAATCATATGGTTTCGTTGATTCAGTATCCGAAAGACCCGAAATTAGGAGAGGCGTATAGTATGCTTTTAGGAGCCGGCATTACCGGCTTCCTACTCATCATGCAGCGTCAATTTATGTGGTGGCAAATTCACCCGATTGGGTATGTGATGGGTGCGGTTTACTCGTCCTACTTTCTCTGGTCTTGTATGTTTATCGGTTGGTTTATGAAGTATTTAGCGTTGAAATCGGGAGGACTTGGATACTATCGGAGGTATCGACCGTTGTTCATGGGGTTTATCGTTGGTGAGTTTGGCATTGTGGGAATGTGGATGGTGATAGGAATGTTTACCGGCGTGAATTATCAGGGTGCCTTGCCCGGCTAATTTTTATATTTTTTGAAATTATGCAACTTTTCCGTCTAAAATTGTATCATTAATAATAAGAATGCTCTTTTTGTAGGAGCAATCTTCTGGTCGCGACCCTATATCTTTATATCGAACTCACGTTAAGAAAGGAGCAGAGCTATGAAGTTGACCTTTCCTAAACAAATCATGAAATGGGTTTTTGCACTGTTGGTGGGTCTTCTTATAGAATTGGCAAGTCAGGTCTCTGCCGATACCATGAAGATTGCCTTTACATCAGATCGCGATGGCAATCCTGAAATTTATGTGATGAATACCGATGGCACAAACCCCGTCAGACTTACTAAAAATCCGGCATCAGATAGTGGTCCGACTTGGTCTCCGGACGGGAAGCGTATCGCTTTTACCTCGAACCCAAATGGCGTTTATGACATCTATGCCATAAATGTTGATGGCTCAAACCGCACCAATCTTACACATAAACCGGCAGGCGACTTTGGTGCTGCTTGGTCTCCGGACGGGGAGCGAATCGTCTATGGCTCAAATATAGGTAATGAAGAGATCTATATCATGAGTGCGGATGGCACCCATCAGACAAATCTCACACGGCATCCAAAAGCAGATCGTCATCCAGATTGGTCTCCAGATGGGAAGCGAATCGTCTTCACTTCAGACCGAGATGGTGATCGTGAAATCTATGTGGTAGCAGCGAATGGTGGCAGACCCATTCAACTGACGAAAAACTTGGAGCCATGGGACAGGAGTGCCGCTTGGTCTCCCGATGGAACGCAGATCGCCTTCACTTCGGCACGAGATGGAAGTTTTGACATCTATGTAATGAATACCGATGGTTCCGATACTGTTCGACTGACGCGTAGCCTATGGTCGATAGATGATCATGCTGACTGGTCTCCCGATGGAACGAAAATCGCTTTTACTTCAAACCGAGATGGAGATTTTGACATCTATGTGATGAATGCCGATGGCTCAAATCTCGTCAACCTCACTCCAAATCATCTCGGAAGAGATAGGGGTCCGTCTTGGCAGCCGATATCACAACTGGCAGTTTCACCACAGAAAAAGTTGGTTACGGTGTGGGGTCAAGTCAAACAAAATAAGTAACGTTAGGATACGCCGAAGTGGTCGGATCCGGGCATTAGGTGTTCCCTTGCAATATCTGCGTTTATTTCAACACCCAATCCGGGCTGCTCTGACACAACAAATACGCTATCTTGCATGAGCGGTTCGTCGGAGATTGCGAGATCCCATCGCCACTCGACCTGATCGGCGTGATACGGGAGTTCCATGACGATGAAGTTCCGCACAGCTGCACAGACGTGTGCTGTAGCTGTCATCCCGATTGGCGATGTGATGTTGTGTGCCGCAAAGGGGATGTAATAGAGATCAGCAAGATCAGCGATCTTCTTTGCCTCAAGTATCCCACCTGTTCCAGACACATCAACGTGGAGCATATCACACGCTTGCGACTGGATTAGTTCTCGGAAGCCGTCCCGCCGGAACAAGAACTCACCCGTACAGATTGGAATAGAAGTCGCTGCAGTGACCTTCGCCATCGCTTCGACGTTATCGTTCGGTACAGGGTCTTCCAAAAACATTATATCGAATGGCTCTAAGCGTTCAGCAAGCTTCATCGCCGAGTGGGTACTGAATAGACTGTGGCAGTCGATACTAATGTCGATGCCATCGCCAGCAGCCTCTCGTGCGGCGGCGACCAACGCTGTCATTTTCTGCAATTCCGCTGTGCTGAGTTCCCGATTGACTGCATCCTGCTTGAGTTCATTTGCGGAGTTATCGATGTCGAACTTGATCGCTTGGTAGCCGTCTGCAACGCCTTCTCTCGCTCGCTGTGTCCATCCCTCCGGTGTATTTCCTTTTCCGTGTCCAACATCGGCGTAAAGTCTAATACGATCGCGATATTTCCCACCTAATAGCTGGTAGACCGGCGCGCCAAGACTTTTTCCGAGCAGATCCCATAGTGCTGTTTCTATTCCACCGATAGCCGATAAACCCATGGCATATCGGTTGCTCGCTGCACCAATCATACGGTTGTAGAGTGGCTCTATGTTTCTCGGATCTGCGCCGACGAGTATTCTCTTGAAGTGCAAGATAATCTCAGCGATTCCCGCCCCAGGGTGTGCCTCTCCTATTCCTGTTAATCCTGCGTCGGTTTCAATTTGAACGTAGTTCCATTGTTTGTAGCCTTTTAGCGTCATCGCTCTCACATCAGTAATTTTCATGCCTATTCTCCTTCGTGTATAAATCGGTTGAGAAAATCAATAAATCTTGCGTCTGTTGAGCATTCATGATAACATATCGCTTGAGATTGTGCAACAGTGATACAAGGAGAATAACTAATGACAGATCAAGAAATCAAGACTGCTTATGAACGCGACGGTTATGTGGTCCTCAGAGATCTTATTGATGACCAAGATTTAGATCCTATGCGTGACTTTATCAAGGCGAAGGTTGATGCACATAGCCGTGAGTTGTATGACGAAGGGCAGATAACATCACTCTATGAGAACGAATCCTTTGAGCGACGTTATGCTGCCATCTGCGAAGAGTTGGATATCCTACCTCGCAACTGGTCTTTTGGCATGTTCGGACGAGAGTTTTATGATCTCTACAACCTCTCCAGTGTCCTTGACGTGATCCGCCTTCTCTTGGGTCCTGAAGCCTCGAATATCGGGACGCCTGCGTTACGGACGAAACTTCCTGGTAGCATGATTACCTCATTCCCGTGGCACCAAGACAGCCAATATCTTGACCAGTCAACGGTCGGGAAGAAGGAAAAACGTACAGGCGATCTCCACATGGTTACGGTGTGGGTGCCGCTGGTTGAAGCAACAGTCGAAAATGGATGTTGCTGGGTTATTCCGGGTAGTCACCGTTGGGGCTTACTTGACGGTGCGCGGGGTGCGGATATGAACGTCCATATGGAGGAGGATGTTGAAGCGCGTGGCACACCGCCGGTACCTATTCCTCTTAAACCCGGTGGTGCTTTGTTCATGACGAATCTTACCGTGCATACCAGCAAACTAAACACGACACGAAAATCCCGCTGGAGCATCGATTTCCGCTATTTTCCTACGCCTGATCGAGCTGAACTGACTGCAGAGCAACGTGAAGGTGCCGAGTACGTAAAAGATAAAGAGTTAAGAGGGGGTATGGTGCCACTTGTTGTGCTGAGTGAAGGACCTAAACAGACGTGGGAGGAGTGGGAGACACAGGTTTTGGCGCAGCGAGCCCAGAGAGAATTGGAGCGTGAGAAGAGGCGAGGTTAAGAAACCTCACCTATCAAATAAAAGAATTCTGAGAGTAAGTCAGCACGCATGGTTTGAATTGATGTGAAATCCTATTCAGGGAACTGAAGGGTTTGTTAATTAGCGAAACACTGAGAGAAGAATGTCATCCGTGTCCACATCGTGTTGATCCGCGAGTTGTTCAATAGACATCTCGGGATTGTCAATAGTGAAACCATCGCTGCCAAGTTGATTAACAAGTTCTTTTACATCCATGCCGACGACTGGTGCGAGCAAGACAATAGGCGTTTTTTCGATTCGGGTCACGATTAGTTCTTCAGATTCTTCTTCGCTAAGAATGGCTGATGTTATGACCAAACTGATACCAATCAACCAAGCAAGTGCTATGATACTGACAGTGCCGCGTTGTGAAAAATAACGTTTGAATGAACGCCAATTGCTCGATACATGAAGAACAATGGCGACTGAAAACCCAATACCAATGAGTTCGTGCGCGAATTTGAAGGGGTTTTCCATAACAAAGAACATGAGCAGGCCGGTAGTTGCAACAAAAATGCCTGCACCTATCGTAAGAGGGGTAGCCCATCGTCGGATATTTAAGTTTTTCATAGTCACTCCAATCTGATTTGCTAAGTCAGTGGCTTTTCTATTGCTGTAGCGTTATTTGATTTGCTACAGATTCTCCAGTTTCATCTTGTATCGTTGGTCGGATTACCTATAGGTAGATAAAGTGATTGGTGGCAAGCGGAGACACTTGCTGGAGTCTGTTAGTCCACATCACAAGTGCCTCCAATTGCTACCATTTTTTTCTTACTCAGATTATACCCTAAATCTATCTACAAGGCAACACCCTCAGCTAAAAATAGGCGTGTATACCCATGCCTACATAAACACCAGCAAGACCTTTGGATTCAGCATCGGTTGTTTCCCTACCAAATCCTTGACCGACTTCTACGTTCAAACCGAGAGGGATTCCACCAAGTGAAAATACAAGCTCACCTCCAAAAGCGAGTCCACCTCCCAACGTCGTGGATTTGACAATCTCTTCACTGACAATCTTTTCACGCGAATCCGGCCCTTCTTCCAGTTCTTCTTTATATCGCCAGCCACCTTCCAAAGTGAAGTAGAGTCGTGATGTATGCCACCTGCTTTCGTGTTCAAATATGGCATACGAAATGCCTCCTCCAAACATATGATCTTTATTCTCGTCGTCGAGAATAAAACGTCCAACGGTTTGAAGATATATCGGTGCCAGTCCGGTATAGCGAAGACTGAGTCCGCCAAAAGCAGAGGTGGCTCCCTGAAGTCCGATACCGAAATCTTTGGTGAGATTATTTTCTTCCGCCTGAGCTGGGAAACTGAGAGTTATCCCGATGAAAAGGCAGGTTAAACAGAAAATTATGCGTTTCATTATTTTTCTCCTTTTTGTTTATTGGGCAATTAACAACATTACCCGATGTGGTTCAGTAGTGGACGGATGATGTATGAGGATATCCTGTTTATCGTCTTTGTTAAGGTTTACTAACCAGATATTTCGCTCGTCGTTAGGCATAGCAACTTGCACCTTTTGAGGTGTCTGCGCTAACAGTTTCGGTCCCGGTACACCGGGAAAAATGTGCAACTCTTCCCAGTCCTTTCCGACCAACAGGTCCGAGCGTCCATCGCCGTTCACATCACCCAGCAGGATTGCTGGAAAGAAGACCCCATGTGCGTCGAAAAGGTCCAGTGCCGGTCTAATTTTACGCGTGGTAGTGGGTTTGTCGGAATAGGTGCCGTCTTCCATGCGATAGAACTCAAGATCTATTGAGATCGAATTGCCGACCATCGCACGGCTCATCCCGACAAGTCCGGTCTTTACGTTTCTGAATAGAATATCAGTGTCCCCATCTCCATCGAAATCTTGTAACCACTGCGACGAATAGCCCCAAGGCTGCAATCCACCAGCGGTCCCTCGTGGTTGGATTGTCGTGCTGACCTCCTGCGCGAACACGATTCCATTGGGAGTTGGTGTGCCAAAATGTACCTCATACAGACTTCGCTGTTTCCCAAGACTTCGACCCTCTAAGGTGTGGAGCACCAAGTCAGCAACGCTGTCGTCGTTCAGATCTCGAAACGTATGCAGCATTGTCCGCTTTGTGTTCTCTCTAAAACCAAAGATAAGCGCGAACATATTCTCGCCGCTGAACTCAAAGGCGATTGAATAAGCACCATCAGTGTCGAATGGAGTGTTGACAGTGAAGGTTTCTGCTACTGAAGAAAACGTCCCGCGAGCGTCTTGGCGATAAACGTCAAAATGATCCTCATTCCAGAACACGAGATCGCTGCGACCGTCTTGATCGTAGTCCATCTGGTGAACACGACTCAGATACCAAAGGACAGTCCAGTCGGTTATCCCCACCTCGCGGTAAATGCGAGGGTCGTCCAAGGAAATCTTGTCAAGAAAGGGTTCAGGCGGTCCGAGTTTTATCGGATTGGTGAACGAGCCGTTGTCCAATTGCGTGGCTACCCAGAAACCATCGGTGTCTGGTATTATCAGGTCGTCTGTGCCATCACTGTTAACGTCCCGCGTGATGTCTACATGGTGAATTTTACCCCCGTCTTTTGTCTTGTAGTTCGTAGTGACTTCAACCAGTGCGTGTTCCACTGATGAATCGGGATCGAACCAGTTCAGACGACCGTGCTCGTACGTGATTAAGCGGTCGCGTCCCGCAATATTGGCAACATCAACAAATAAAACTTCGGCACGGAGCGGGACCTCAAGTCTCGGCACCCAAGTGTCATCGCCGAACGCATAGATACGCAAATGCTGATCGCTGTTCTCATCAACGCTCACCACAGCAAGTTCCGCGATAGGACCGCCGAGAAAAAATCCCGTCAAAACGGTCTGATGTTTCGCAACGCCAGTGTCCACCTCGTGTTGGTCGAAGGTGAATTCCGCAGGAGCAGGTATCATCGGATTGATCACCTCGTTGGTCAGACCCGCGCAGCTTGATAGGAATACGCCAAAAACCATTATAGAGAACAGGCTTTGTTGGAGATGCTTGGTGTATTCGGCTACCGAACTCGGTTTTCCGAAAAGAAATCGTTTGTGGTTTTGATTTTTCATTTTTATTTTCCTTTAGAGTTTAAGTATATTAACATAGGTAAGTAAGTTTACAGTGTTAACTTTCAAGCGAAAAAAATATGAGCGATCTTCGCCCAGTAGTTTTGAATCTATGCCTTCAAACCCTCGATTGTTGTGTGAATTACCGTGTCAATCAGTTTGTCTTTCTCAGTCCAAGGAAAATCGGGAAAGTCAATCAAAAGTAGTGTGACGCCGTGGACTGCTGACCACATTACCTGACCGGTGGTTTCAACATCTACTTGTCGGAATATCTTCTGTTGAATGCATTCAGAGACCATTACTCGCAAGTAATCGAATACCTTTTCACCAACAGTTCCTTCTTGCAAACCTAAACCCTTCTGGAACTGCGGACGAATCACAAATGTCAGTTTATAATCTTGTGGGTATTTTAGACCGAACTCGACATAAGTTTTCCCACTTTTTCTCAAGGTTTCGATGGGGTCGGTGTTATCTCTTTTTAGCTGCTCAAGCGTGTTCAACAGGTTCAGGAGCGTTTCTTGGCAAACGGAATCTAAGAGATCTGCCTTGTCTTTAAAATAAAGGTAGATCGTTGTCGGTGAGTATTCGATCTTATCGGCAATCTTTCGCATGGAGACGTTCTCATAACCGTCATTGACAAATAGTTCTCGTGCCGCCAAAAGAATTTGCTGTCGCAACTGCTCTTTTTCCCTTGCTCTCCGTTCTTTCGTACCCATTGCTTCACCTTTAGTTTACAGAATTATTTAACTTTACACTGTTAAGTATACAACATAAATTTCTTTTTGTCAAATTTTTTTCATTTTTTTATCTAATTTCCGAGACTAAAACCCAATGCCTTTAGACTTGGGATACAGTCTCGCCCTTGTGCATTAGACCATAGGTCTATGTTGAAAAAAAAGTTGTTGACAAAATTTGTAGATTCTGCGATACTCTTCAGACCAGTTGGCAGACATATCGAGCGTTGTCGCAAGGCAACGTGTCTGCCTACCCACTCGATAGGGGTTAACGACTGGTAACTGGTAAACTTTTTGAGAACGTACAAATACAAGATACAAAACCATAAGCGCAACCGTCATTTGCGGTCGGATACGCGTATTATCTCGCAAGTGCATAACCACTTCATAGCGTTGACGCGTCGGCATTACCGGATTTACGGAGGCTGCGAAGGCTATAAGCGTGCGACCTATAACCGATTGAGTAAGCACTTGACGAAGTTGAAGAAACTCGAAAGATATGCTCACTGGCGTATCCCATATGCATGGGCATTGCAGGAATGCCTGAAACGTATTGAACGCGGGTATCTCAACTTCTTTGAGAAGCGTGCCAAACGTCCGCCGAAGTTCAAGTCGTGGCGAAACTACCGCTCTATGACCTTCAACGGCAATCAGGTCAAGATTGAAAAAGTTGATAAGGATACGGGCTGTCGAGTTGCGAAAATCCGTCTCAATGGACGTTCGTATCGGTTCTGGTATTCTCGTGAGATACAAGGCAGAATCAACCGCGTCACTGCCAAACGTGACGCACTCGGTGATTGGTATATCAGTATCACAACAGATCACGAAGGGATTACGCCTGAACCCAAGACGGGTGATGCTGCAGGGTTCGACTATGGCAACAAGACCTTTCTGACCTGTTCTGACGGCACGAAATACGAATCGCCAGAGTTCTATAAGCAGTCTGCCAAGAAGGTAAAACAAGCCAATCGCGAGGTGTCGCGTAAGGTGAGGGGTAGCAACAATCGCAAACGTGCGAACAAGCACTATGCCCGAACCCATCGCAAGATTCAGAGACAGCGCGAAGATCACCACTGGAAACTTGCTTTGGAACTCGTCGGCAAGTTTGACCTCTGTTTCTTTGAGGACTTGAACCTTGACGGCATGAAACGGCTTTGGGGACGCAAGGTCTCTGACCTCGCCTTTGGTGAGTTCCTTGAGAAAATCCGATGGCAAGCGAAAAAACGCGGAAAGCGTGTGGAAACAATCGGACGTTGGGAGGCGACAACGCCAGTTTGCCACAAGTGCGGGCAAAAGCACCTTTTCATAGATTTGAGTGTTCGCGATTGGTTCTGCCAGAGTTGTAAAATCCAGCATGACCGCGACATAAATGCGGCTATTAATATTCTCAAGGTTGGGACATCAACCTTTGGAGTAGAGGGTGTAAGACTTGCGATAGCAAGCAACCCTTGTTGATACCAGAATCCGCACAGCAGGTGGGACAGAAGAATCCCACTGCTTTAGCTGTGGGAGTATGTCAAGTTCGGTCTTTTCGATGAGGTTGCCATCTTCAGCGTGGATTTAACTGAAGACCAGATTAAGGCAATCATGGACAACGGATTACAAGCGGCACTCGGTGTGGACCCGCAAGGGAAATTAGCCACGAGCTGGGGGATGCTTAAGAAATATTAATCCCACGGGTCGAGTCCCAAAACGGGGTTTGTCGGAGGTATTGCGACCGTTAGTGTTGGTGTTTGTTTAGTCTAAGGTGGCACGCGCTGCCTGATACAGCCGAAATAAACGCTCATGTGTTTCTTCGGCAAGTATCTGTGGATGCCATACTAATTCTGCTATCAAGTCGCTGATGACAAACCCTGATGCCATCTCCACCCCACGCGTTTTACTAATAGCAAATAGAGCAGCGGCTTCCATCTCAACCGTGAAAACCCCTTCCTGTTGGTAGTGCTGAATTTCTCCAACCGTTTCACGAAAGAAAGCATCTGTTGTCCACGTTGGTCCCTGTGTGTAATGGACACCTTCTCGTTCAAGGGTCTGCTTAAGTGCGGTTGTCAGATTTTCGGATGGCAGGGCAGGTGCAGATGGGTCTTCCAAATAGTGGTATGAAACGCCTTCGTCCCGAATCGCACGCGTACAAACAACAACATCACCGGTATGAGAAGTTTTTTGCAATCCACCCGCAATTCCAACGTTGATAAATCGCTTGACCCCCAGTTCTATGAAAATTTCGAGGAGCATTGAGACGCCAGGCGCACCGATACCGTTATTGCCGCTAACTGCAATGCGATTGTCGGTTTCAGTTAGTAGGTAGAATCCGCCACCAATCCCATGAACCTGCTCGACCTTTTCAACGTTGGTAATACGATCAAGTAGATTCCCTTCATAGCAAAAAATAACGCTTTCAGGTATCGGGAAATCGGGAATGAAGCCTTGTTGGCGAAAATAGGCAACGTGCTCCTGCGGCGTGACTATGGGACGCGATTTATGTTTGTTCGGGAAATTGGGTATTGGCATAGTTGGATTGAGAGCTAAAGGCTTATTTGGATATTAATACTGCTAAACGTACGCACCGGACGCCCGAACTTATTCGGGAAAAAAGGTTGTTTTACCTGAATTTATAGCTGAACAACGGCACATCTTCCTAACTTCGTTTTGCCGCAGCCAATCATTAAAATAATAGCAGATTTAGAGTGAAAAATCAATTGTAAGACGATCTAAGATAGGATCATTTAGTTTTTCAAATATTTACACTTGGACGCCCGAACTTGTTCGGGGTAAGACGCGTAGACCCAAACAAGAGTGTAGTGCAAGGAATGGATTTAGTCTATTCCAAAAATTGTTTTAGCGTGTGGGTGCTATCACTCCTGTGGATGATGATCTTCTGGATTCAGATAGACCTTTACCATACCCACAAAGTTTAGGAAATAGAAGATAGCATCGTTTTTGGGTTCGATGAAATCGTCTTCCCGCCGTCTCACTAATGCTGCGTCTATTAACGTCTTCACCGTCTCTTCCATTTCACTCTCTGAGATGCCACATCCGTCTGCCAAATCCTCGACCGATTTCTTGCCGTCCACCAATTGTCTTAACACAGCAACTACGGTGGGATTTGTGAAGAAGGTCGCAAGTCGCACAATTTCAGCATCTGGTGCTGCCGATAGGAACTTATCAACGCTGGTCGTCCAAATTGAACCGCGCTTTGACATGTGTCCAGAAGCCGCGCGATAAGCACCCCCATAGCCCCATGAGATCGGATCTTTAGCGTCGTAAGGGAGTTGGAGTAATGCCGAGAGTGCTTCTTTTTTTGCTGAACTGAGAGTAGCATCCGATTCATCGGTGATAATCTTGAGTTGCTTTTGTACTGTAGCAAGTTCACGTTGCGTCTCAAGCAGCATGTCTCTCATCTCATTAAGACGCTGCTGCGTTTCTTCTGGATGCGCTTCAACTTTGGTTTCATCTTTCACTTCGTCTGTCATGATAGTTTTTCCTTCCAACTGGCTTTGGGAGTAATGCTCCCCTTCTGTTGTAATGTCGAGTGTCTCTCGAATCATAAACTCATGCTTCTTTAATCGTTGCCTTGCTCGGTGAAGTCGGCTTTTAACCGTATTTTCTGGGATACCCAAGGCTGCGCCTATTTCTGAAGAAGTCATCTCTTCAAAATAATGGAGTGTGATAACCTCGCGGTCGTTCTCTTTCAGCTGCCCAAGCAGTTTTTTGACGAGAGCGCGTTGCGCGTCAGCAGTCGTTTTCGCATATTCCGTTGCGATATACCGGGAATACGGCTCTGCCTCTATTTCTGAGATGTGGATTTCTTGTAATGCCTGAGTTTGTAACCGTTTTTTTCGGAACCATGCGATACAAAGATTATCCACAATGGCATGTAACCAATTTGAAAACTGAATCGGATTGTTGAGCGTTTCGAGTTTCTGGTAGACGCGCAGGAAAGTCTCTTGTGTAATATCCTCTGCGGTCTGGAAATCAGCTGTTTTCCTTAATGCGCGGGCGTGAACCTGCCTTTGATGCTTTTGAATCAAAGTTGCAAAGGCGTTCTGATCACCGGCAAGGGTGCGTTGGATTAACTCAATATCGTCGCTTTTCATCAGATATTTCCAGAAAGACTATTGCGTCGAGAGGATTATACAATTTGCACGTTTCACGAGATCGCTTAAAAACACGAAGAAGTCCCCATCCGTTCGTTTCGTTATATAGTGACGCGTGGTCAGAGGAAAAGGTGCATAATTTTGCAAAAAAGTGAGTTTGATAAGGAAATATCTGTTGGAAGGTGTTAGTTGGCGAGGTGAGAGAAAACCACGTATGGATTCTTCAAGTCCCCTCGCCAGCCAGAATGGAAATCCATGCCTTCTTTGAGGCAGGGACCAAGTTTAACGATCGGGTTTGGTGTGTCCGAGATGTACGATTGTCATACTCACGAAGTTCAGGAAAAAAGAGAATGCATCGTTTTGAGATTCGATGAGATTATCCTCCGTGCGAGCGACTAACGTTTCGTCCATCAACAACACCACCGCTTCCTCTATTTCGCTTTCTGAGATACCAGACGTTTTTGCTAAATCGGCCACCGATTTCTTACCTTCCACCAACTGTCTTAAAATAGCAACTACAGTTGGGTTTGTGAAAAGGCTCGCGAGATTCACGATGTCAGCATCTGGTGCTTTAGATAGAAAATTATCGATGTCACTTAACCAGAATGCGACGCGTGCTTTCGTGCTGCTGGGAGAAATTCGATAGCCACCAGCATAGCCCCACGAAATAAGTCTTTCGTCGCTAATAGGGAGTTGGCATAAAGTTTTAAGAGCTTCACTTCTTTGTGGGTCGTGGAACTCCATGCTATCAGCATGAAAGGTGTCCGATTCAGATGCGATGACTCTAATTTCCGCTTGCAAATCGGCAATCTGACGCTGTAGTTCTTTCAGCCTTGTTTCGATTTTAGCTTCATCTCTCGTTTCCTCTGGCATGCTATTTTCTCCTTGCATCTGCTTTTGCGAACGGTGCTTCCGTTCAGCCTTAATGTCTAACGTCTCTTGAATCATGAACTCATACTTCTTTAATTGTTGCCTTGCTCGGTGGAGGCGACTCTTAACCGTATTTTCTGATACACCTAAAAGTTCGCCTATTTCTGGAGATGACATTTCTTCAAAATAGTGGAGTGTGATAACGGTGCGGTCTCTCTCCTTCAACTTCGCCAGTAACTTTTCAACGAGATCGCGCTGTGCATCAACGGTCGTTTTTGTTTGTTCTGCGACGACGTATCGGGAGTACGCCTCTGTCTCTATTTCTGAGATGTCGGTTTCTTCCAGAGGTTCTGTCTGTATCCTGTTTTTTCGGAACTGTGCGATACAAAGTCGATTCGCAATCTGATGAAGCCACCCTGTAAACTGGGTTGGGTCTTCCAAGGTGTCGAGTTTCTGATACACTTGGAGGAAGGTCTCCTGCACAATATCTTCAGCGATTTGGAAATCTCGGGTTTTTTCCCAAGCAAGCGCGTGAATCTGCTTCTGGTATTTCCTTACCAAACTCGCAAAGGCGTTCTGATCGCCGTTAAGAATGCGTTGGATTAACTCAGCATCGGTGCTTTTCATCAGATATCTCCAGAGAAGATTTTTCACCAAGAAGGATTTATGAGATTGCACGTTTCGCGGATAAGTGTGCTTAAGAACGCTAAGCACTATCTTGTCCCTTTACTATATAATGACGCGAGTTCGGGAGGGAAAGGTGCATAATTCTGGGGAGCGGGTTGGGATAGATAAAATGGGAAATAGCGGTTGAGGAGGTTAAGAAGAAGGGTGTGTGGATCCTTCTTAACCTCACCAGTGAAAGACGTATTTACGGCATTCTGGAGTGAGTTCTGATTTCGATTTCTACCATGCTCGCGCAACCATTACGGCTTCTCAAAAATTGTCTCATCCAATTCGACATTGATTTCTGTTTTTGTATAGGTATAGTTGACCCGCAATTCATTGTTTCCAATGGAAATCTCCTGGGAATTGAGGAACATTATACCGTTGTATTCCGTATAATCGGTGTAGTGAACAATCACGGTATCACTGCTGAAGGTAGGATCGGTATTGGGTGCCTTGATTCCAATGATTAGATTGGAAGTTTTATCGATATAGTAAAACACGCCTTCTATACCGATGATCTGAATCACTGCGCATTCCTTACCTTGAAATCTCTCATCTTCACCTTGTCGAAACGCACTACTACCGTCCTGTGCATACCTTCGCTGAAATGGAGTAATGTAGACACTATTTTTGGCGATTTCAAGTTCCATTGCCGAAAGCTTGGTCGTGCCATCGTATAAACTGGATTTCCAACCTTCTGTGCCATTCCAGCCGACAGTTTCGCTGAACCACTCAAAATGCGTCTTGACGTACGATTTCTTTCCGACGACTGCTGCTGTTTCGATCGTACCCGGCATTTCCATGGGTTGTCCACTAAAATGCGTCAGTTGTGCGTCACCAAAGCGTTTCAGCGTCTGAATCTCGGACAACTGCTCCAGTCCACCGACTGCCTCAAAATGTGCCTTAAGGATGGCTTCAACATCAACCGAGGTATTACCGGATGTATCTAACGGTTTCTCAAAAATTGTTTCGTCCAATGCGACATCAATCTCTGTTTTAGTGTAGGTGTAATTGACCGTCAATGCACCATCCCCGATGAGAATTTCACGAGAATTAGGTAACATCACGCCTTCATATTCGGTATAATCGGCATAACAAAGTGTCACGGTACCACTGCCGAAATTAGGGTCGGTGTACGGTGCCTTGAATCCAATGAGTAGGTTGGAGGCTTTGTCGATGTAATAGGACATACCCTCTACGCCGATGATCTGAATCACTGAACATTCCTTGCCTTGGAACCTCTCATCTTTGCTCTGTTGAAACGCACTACTGCCGTGTTGTTCGTAAATTGGTTGTAACGGATCTGTGTAGGCTTCGCCTTTAGTGCGTTCAAGCTCCATTTTTGAAAGTGTTGTTGTGCTTTCTGATGGATTGGATTTCCAAGTTGTCTTACCGTTCCAAGCAGTCGTCTCATTGAAAAACTTGCCGAAGTCAAGTTTGAGATACGATTTTTTCCCAACCACTGCTGCCACTTCAACTGTCCCCGGGAAATTAACGGACTGCCCATTCAATTGCGTCAGTTGCGCGTCAGCAGAGCGTTTTAGAGTCTTAATCTCGGAGAGGCGCGTCAGTCCACCGACTGCCTCAAAGTGTGCCTTAAGAATGTCTTCAACATCAGCCGCGGCATTACCGGACATACTCAGTGCAAGGAAAGCAAGGAAAGTTAGTTTACTAAGTGTTTTCATGATATTTCCTTTCAATTTTGGTTGTGTGGTAGTTAATTGAATATCTATAAGGTGACTTGTAAGTAGTCCCAGGGTCGTTACGGTTTCTCAAAAATCGTCTCGTCTAATACGACATCAATTTCCGTATTTGTGTAGGTGTAATTGACCGTTAATTCGCCGTTCCCGATGGAAATCTCACGGGAATTAGGTAACATTACACCTTCATATTCCGTATAATCGGCGTAGCTCAGTGCTACAGTGCCACTGCCAAAGTTAGAATCGGTGTACGGGACCTTGAATCCAACAAGTAGTTTGGAACTTTTGTCGATGTAGCAGAGCACATCATCCACATTAAGGATTTGAATCACGAAGCATTCCTTACCTTGGAATTTCGCGTCTTCACCTTGTCGAAACGCGTTGCTACCGTGTTGCTCATAAACTGGCTGCAACGGATCCATATAGGCTTCGCCTTTAGTGCGTTCAAGTTCCATTTTTGAAAGAGTTGTTGGACTGCCTGATAGACTGCTTTTCCAAACTGTCTCACCGTTCCAAACAGTGATTTCATTGAAGAATCTACCGAAGTCAAGTTTGAGATACGATTTCTTCCCAACCACTGCTGCCACTTCAACTGTCCCCGGGAAATTAACGGACTGCCCATTCAATTGCGTCAATTGGGCGTCGCCGGAACGTCGGACACTCCGAATCTCAGATAGCCGTGCCAGACCACCAAGGGCATTAAAATGTGATGCAAGAATATCCTCGAGTTTCTTGTCCGTGCTATTGCTGTTACCAGATGCCTCGGAATTTCCGAACTGATTTCGCACATCCGGCTTTGATGGGAGATCAAGGACAACAGGTGCGTCAATGAGTTCTACCGTCATCTCAGATGTGGCATCAAAACTGTAAGGCTGCTGGAAACGAGCTAAGTATTGATTGCTCGCTCCCAGCATTATCACAATCAATATGGCGGTTGAAGAGGCAATTGTCCACGGTACGACTGGCGATTTTCCCCCGGTAGGCGGTAAGGGTTTGATACGCGGAATTTCGCGCATAATGTTCTCGGTTAAATTGGGAGACAGTTGGAAACTGCTGAGTGCTTCCCGAATCGTCGGTTCGTGTTTCTTTAAGCGTTGCAACGCACGGCGGACCCGAATCCGAACGGTATCTGCTGACACGCCTAAAAACTCACCAATCTCTGTATAGGTCATTTCGCTCAAATAGTAGAGGGTAATGACAGTGCGATCGCTCTCCTTCAACCTTCCCAGTAGGTTTTTGACCAGTTCACGTTTTGCTTCCGCTGCGCTTTCCGCCTGTTCTGCGGCGATATGTTTGGAATAGGAAGTTTTCTCTGTCATTGCTGTATCTACCTCCTCTAAGGGTTGCGTTTGGATCCGTTTCTTGCGGAGCCACGCCAGACAGCAGCGGTTGGTAATGACGTAGAGCCATCCCGGAAACTGACTTGGATCTTTCAGTGTCGCCAGTTTCCGATAGACCTGTAGGAAAGTTTCCTGTGTAATATCTTCAGCGATATGGAAATCCCCTATTTTCCGCCATGTGAGTGTGTGAACCCTCTTCTGGTACTTCCTAACCAAACAGGCAAAAGCGGCGTCATCGCCTTCAAGGGTACGTTGAATTAGTTCAATATGATCGTTTCTCATCAAATACCTCTAATCAAAAAATGAAAGTGCTCCATTTTGTGTATATTGACGCGACTTGACAGTAAAAGCGTACATAATTTTGGAAAAAAGAGAAAGTCTTAGGCAACAATGTCTATCAGGGAGTTTTACTTGAAACAAGTGGTTGGGCTTGAGGGGTGGAAATTGTGCTATTAAAAAAGCAATCTATCTTTGCTTTACGTTCAAACCAAGAATATCATTTGTTCTGTTCACCGACGATTCGTTGAACCTCGCTTTTCAGAAATAGATCCGAGACATACTCCACCTCTTTTTCTATATGGGACTTCAGGCGAGGTTTGATCGACTTAGTGGTAACAAGATCGACCTTCTTCTCAAATAGATCTTCAAGGAAGAGAGCCAATCCCATATAGTCATGAAAAGTCAATCTTTCTAATTCGACGAGTAGATCGATGTCGCTTGAGGCGTGAGCTGTCCCATTCACGTGAGAACCGAACAGCCCAATTTGCTTGACGCCATATTTCCTCAGTGTTTCCCGATTATCTGCGAGGGTCTGTTTAATAAAGTGTTTGCTGAAAACCGTTTCATTGTTCAATTTAAATTCCTCCCTAAAGCCTGAGGGAACATGCCTAAAAGAGTCATAATTGCATCAGCATACGATATGATAACACGAAAATAGAAATTGAGGAAGGTGTCATGATCGGGACCGTGGATTGAACGGTCGGTGTGATAGATAGGTTTACCTGACAACCCTACCGTCAATGTAGTGTTCCGGGACGGTGTGTCCACACAGGCTTAACACCGTTGGAAAGACATCGACGGAGCGGATACACTGCTCAGCAATCGGATAATTCGTCGCAAGTGGGATGTGGAGGTGTTCCGCAAGTAAGGCACCGTGAGTCGCATGATGCTCCGGTATTTCATAACGGGCGCGTAGATCGTAACCACTTTCGGCACTTAAGACGAGGTCGCCTGTCCGTTCGCTTTTGAAAATTTGCCACAGTTGGACGATCCCATCTGGATATGGACTGTTGTAGGTTTTACGTAATGCTTCTCGTGAGGACAGATTTTTGTAGTGAACGCCGTATCCGAGCGGGTCTGTCCCAGTAAACTGGTAAGAGAAGCGTAGAGAGTCTGCAGATTTATTAAAAGTTATAGGTGCACTCTGAAGGTTTTCACGGTCTGTGTTTCGTGCGTGGTAGGAGATTTTAGACTGTCCGTTTCGGTTTTGAACGATAATGTCTCCTGTCTCGCTTTGTCCCGCAACGAAGCCTAATCCTTCCAATTCAGTCAAGGAAGTGACAACCCCCATTTTGTGGAGATGCTCGAAAGGGGCGCGTTCTCCCCATCCGTCTCCATTTGAACCGTTTTTGAAATAGAGATGGGTCATTCCGTTTCCAGATACCATACTGGCAGATACGGCTCTTTGCCGCCAAACCTTTGGATAATGCAGACATCGCCAACCTCCATCGTCTAAATGTTGTGGAATGTCAATATGGGTGTGTGTATCGGTCATTCCGTGATCGCTGGTAATCAGAATTAATGTCTCTTCAAGGGCATTCGTTTTTTGCAAAGAATCAACAAGTTTACCGATCGCGGTGTCTATCTCTTGATACGTCTGGAGCACTTGTGGCGATTGTGTCTCTGTGAGGTGTGAAAAAGTATCCACTGCGGGAAAAAGGCACATCACGAATTTATCATCTGCTTCGACGGCTTTATGTAAATGCCGAATTGCCATCCGGTTGACGAATCGCCATTGATGTGAAAAATGGGCATAAGTATAGGCGAACGGCTTACTCCAGCGTGTCAGGTTTTTGGCAGGTGGACACCCACGGGCGAGTATATTATAGATATTGCTCACAGGCGAGAAGAAGTTAAACAGTGTTGGAGCGTCTGTAGGCAGATCGGCTTCAAAATGCAATCCGTCAGCCCCCATATAACTGCAGATGCCGGGACGTTTGAAACGGTGTGGTGGATGAAAATTCGATTTGGACAACCATCGAATACCCGGGATATTCGCTGTGCCGGGATACAATCCCATAAAGAACGGGATAAAAGCAGGGCCGGTTGTTGAGGGGAAGACAGATACCGCTTTGTTCAGGCTGCCGCGATCTACGATGTATTTCTTGATATTCGGGAGGTCACCGTTTTCGAGCAGTCCCTTGAAGATTGCGTAGGGTGCTCCATCGATTATAATAAAAATGAAGCGTTTGAAGCGCGAATCGATTGATTCCATCGATGCCCTCCAATATAAACATTTATCGGTGAACGTAGTTTTTGACTGCACCGATGCGCCGATTATTGGTGTACCTTATTTCTGGCATGACAAGGTTTAATCCGTGGTGACTTCAAGATTTGGTGTCGCGGTCTTTCGCGGGGCAATTGGGTAATCTTCATCTTTACTTTTGGGATTTGGATTCGCTGCTTCCAATGGTTCAATTGATAGCCGACACCCCAGCGCGTTAATAATAATATTAAGCGTATCAATGCGAGGGGCATTGTCGCTGGATAGCATTTCAAGGAGGACTTCGGGTTTTGTTCCTGTTTGTTTTGCAATTTTGGGAACTCCGCCCAATGCTTCTATAATATTTCGGAGCCCTTTCAGAAAGAAAAGAGTATCGCCGTCAACTTGGTATTCCTGTAGGGACACGTCAAGATAGTCAATCGCTTCCGCTCGATTAGCCGTAAGGTCTGCGATTAAAATTTCATGCCATGTTCTTAGTTCTTTCATGATTGTGATTCCTTGTATTGTAGCCAGTAGTCCTTTGCTCTCGCAAGGTCTTGTTTCTGGGATGATTTGTCCCCACCACAGAGTAGCAGAACAAGTATGTCATCAATTTGAGCAAAATAGATACGATAGCCTGGACCAAAGTGGAGAAGCATTTCAAAGACACCACCTCCAACAGATTTGCAATCGCCGAAATTGCCTGCTTCAAGTCGTTCCAGTCGTTTGCGGATTCTGGTTCGCGTTCTTGTGTCTTGAATTGAATGAAACCATTCCGTGAACAGTTCTCGTCCGTTTTGGTTGCTGTAGACTTGTAATGTTCTCGGCTGCACGTTACGCATCATTAATCTTTCATTCATTGAGATACATATAGATCTGTTTTGATAATAAATAGATCTCTTTCTTTTTATTATATCTCATTCATTCTGAAAGATGCAACTGAAACAACAGCGGATCTACGAACCCTCTTGCTGGGTATAAACTTCCCATAATGCCTTTGGGTTCTCAACGGAGAGACCAACGTTTCCACATTCGCCACAGACGGTTGCTCGTAATGCCTCCCTGTGAGCCTTCTTAAAAATCATGGCATCGGGATTACCTTCTACTTCTACTTCTAAGTCTTGTCCAAGTCCTGCTTCGTAGCGATCCCGAATCCGCAAATCGGGCATGACTTTCTCGGATCCACACCTACCACATTTCATCGCAGACATCTGGGATACCTCCTTATCTTAGTGTTAGGTCCTTATGCAAACTATTATACTGTAAATTGTGGGCAGTGTCAATCTTTCTAATTGGGTATTTGGTTATCAGTTATCAGTTATCAGTTGTCTGTGTGAATAATTGTTGGCAGCCAGGTGATGGCTTCGTTACCGCTCAGTTGTCAGAAATCAGGTGACAATTTTTTAATTTGACAAACTATGTATAATAGCGTATAATAATTACGTGTAATTAAGTTATATGTATTTAAATCGACAAAGGAGATATTATAATGCCGGAACTTGAAGCAAAACGCGGCAGAAAACGGAACCGTGGCGGACAAAGAAAGCACAGACACGGCAGAGATGAACGAAAAAGGAAAAGGGATAATGTCGTAATGGTTAGGGTTGATGAAGAGAATCTCAACCGGATTGACGAACTTGTGGAATCAGGACAATTTAAGAGTCGGTCTGAAGCGACAGCATTCCTCATTAGTGAAGGGGTCAAGTCTAAGCAAGAGATGTTTGAGAAGATAGCAGAGAAGATTTCTCAGATTCAAAACTTGAAAACTGAGCTTGAGGCGATGATTGCCGAAGATACAAAATCGTCCGAACTGGCCGGGCAGAATGGAAATGGAATATCCAATCAGAATGGAGAAAATTAATAATGCGAGTTACAATCGCGCTTGTGTTAATTCTGTTTTTTCTTACCACCGCTTTGGTGTTGGCACAACGTCGAGATCGCACTGAACCTCCAAAACCTCCTGAAGGTATAACGATACATCGTGACCTTGCTTATGTTACCGACGGACACGAACGCCAGAAACTCGATCTCTATATACCAGATGAAGGTGAAAATCTGCCTCTCATCATCTGGATCCACGGCGGTGCTTGGCTCGGTGGCGACAAGGGACATTATCGCCCGGTAGAATACCTTAAAGCAGGCTATGCCGGTGCGAGTATCAGCTATCGCTTGAGCCAGCACGCCATCTTTCCAGCGCAGATTCAAGACGTAAAAGCCGCTGTGCGGTGGATCCGAGCGAATGCGGAGACCTACCGTCTTGATCCGAACCGATTTGCAGCATGGGGTTCATCTGCCGGTGGACATCTCGTTGCGATGCTCGGTACAGCGGGCGATGTCAAGGAATTTGAAGTGGGCGAAAATTTGGAGGTATCCAGTCGGGTACAAGCCGTTGTGGATTACTTCGGTCCCACGGATTTCATTCAAATGGACGCACACCGCCTTCCCGATGGACTCGTCCATGACGCGCCTGACTCTCCAGAATCTAAATTGGTAGGTGGACCTATTCAGGAGCATAAGGATCAAGTCGCGAGAGCGAACCCAATTACCTACGTCTCCGAAGACGATCCGCCTATTCTGATTATCCACGGAGATCAAGACAAACTTGTACCTTACCATCAAAGCGTGTTGTTGAACGAGGCACTGGAAAAAGCGGGTGTACCGGTTACGTTTTATAGAGTGGAAGGCGGTGGCCACGGTTGGTTTAAGGATCCAAAGGTCCCAGAATTAACGAGAGCATTCCTTGAGAAACATTTGAAGCCATAAACTGGTCTTGGTGCGTACTAACCAGTGGGAAATATATGAGAGCATCCAAGCATGATCTGACGCGCGGGAGCATTCCAAAAGCCCTGTTACGGCTGGCGATACCCACGTTTTTCAGTCAACTGCTGCAAGATCTGTTTAACATTGTCGATATGATTTTCGTCGGTCGGTTGGGACCGGCAGCCCTCGCTGCTGTTGCAGTGAGTGGGAATCTCCTACGACTCGTGAGCATTCTGGCACACGGCATCTCAACCGGAACAATTATTCTCGTATCGCAGTTTATCGGTGCCCGAAAACGTGACCAGAGCGAGGATATTGCGATGCAAGCCTTGATGCTTAATGTCGTATGTGCGTTGGGCATCGGATGCTTGGGCTATCCGGTGGCTGAATTTGGGTTATGGGTAATGGGAGTCGAACCAGAGGTTATTCCGTTCGGTGTTCCGTACCTACGTGTGATGCTGCTTGGAGGAATAGTGATGTTTCTATCCCGTACCCTCACCGCAATTTTCCGTGGTGCTGGGGATGCGGTGACACCGATGGCAGTTCTAATCTTTTCGTCGATTGTTAACATCGTTTTAGATCCGCTGCTAATCTTTGGAATTTGGGGGTTTCCGCGACTCGGGGTCGTTGGTTCGGCGTATGCGACGGTGATTGGTCAAGGACTTGGCGTTATTGTCCTTCTTTACCTCTGTTTTAGAGGGTACAGTGTGATTTCTCTGCGGCATGTTCAACGTCGCCCAAACTTTCCAGTGTGGGGTCAAATCATGCGTTTGGGGATTTTCAATGCCATGCAGGCGTTATTGAGGCACGGCTCCCGTGTGTTATTTATTCGAGTCGTCGCTATCTTTGGCACAGATCCCGTCGCTGCCTACGCTATCTGTATGCGGCTACGTATCCTTGTTATGCATTTCGGTACGGCTTTCTCGAACGCTGTAGCACCTATGGTTGGACAGAATATCGGTGCCAACCGTATCGAACGCGCCGAAAAATCCGCACAGTTGGGTAGCATCTTAGCAGCGATCATTGTCACGTTCATCGGCATTCTCATATTTACGATTCCTCAGTTCTTCGTCGGTTGGTTTACAAACGAACCTGAAGTCATAGAAATCGGCAGCATCTATCTGCGTTATCTCGCAGCGACATTTGCGTTCATGGTTGTCGCCAGTGTTTTGGGTCGGGCACTCAACGGCGCGGGGGATACGATTTCCCCTATGACGATTACAGGAGTGTCGCAATTCGGAGTGGGATTGATATTAGTGGTTCTTCTTTCCCAGTTGATCGGACTAACAGGAATTTGGTGGGGGATTGCTGTATCAAACGTTGTACAATGTCTCCTGATAGGGTATTGGTTCAGACGCGGTAACTGGAAAGTCCGAAAATGGGAAACAGCTCGTCAGACACCGGTTCATCGCCCTGCAGCAAAATAAGCTGATGGTACTATAAAAGAGCCTATATTGTGGCGTTTTCAACCCCGTAGGGGTGGTATCTCTATAGATACTGGTTCTACTCTATGGCATTCAATTTTCCAATAATTTACATTTGGACGCCCGGAAATGTAGAGCAAAGACAAATTTTGCCGCGTGTGGGCAAAATTTAGTCTGAAATAGACTAAATCCATTCCTTGTATTACATTCTTGTTCGGGAAAAGTGTGCTACCCCGAATAAATTCGGGCATCCATTCACAGTTAACCTTCACATAAGTAAACTTATCCCTTGAAACTGAATGACCATAGGTCCCATTCCTCAGTCTGTTGACGCAATCGGCGGTTTCTGGTATAATCCTCCCAACCCCACAAGAAAGGGCTCACGAATGGCGATAAAGAAATCACAACTCTATGCATCACTCTGGCAAAGCTGCGACGGACTTCGCGGCGGCATGGATGCCTCCCAATACAAAGACTACATCCTGACGCTCCTATTCATGAAATATATTTCCGACAAAGCTGCCAGTCCTGATGGCTCGCTCATCCACGTTCCCGACGGTGGCGGGTTCGCCGATATGGTGAAACTCAAAGGCGATGTAGAGATCGGGGATAAAGTTAACAAAGTTATTGGAAAACTCGCCGATGAAAACGAGATACTTAAAGGAGTCATCGATCAGGCGGATTTCAACGACGAAAGTAAACTCGGTAGAGGCAGGGAGATGGTGGATCGGATTTCCAGACTGATCGGCATCTTTGAGGGACTGGATCTCCGAATGAATCGCGCTGAAGGCGATGACCTGTTGGGCGATGCCTACGAGTATCTGATGCGCCACTTCGCCACCGAATCTGGCAAGAGCAAAGGGCAGTTCTATACACCGGCGGAGGTCTCTCGCGTCATGGCGAAGGTCATCGGTATCGGTCAGAATACCCGCCGATCGGATACAATTTACGATCCGACGTGTGGTTCAGGGTCACTACTGCTCAGGGCAGTTGACGAGTCCCCGGACGGGATGAGCGTCTTCGGACAGGAAAAGGACAACGCGACCTACGCACTGGCGCGGATGAACATGATCCTTCACGGCGATGAGACGGCGGAACTGGAACATGGCAATACGCTGTCTGCACCGGAATTTACAGACGATCACGGATTGAAGACGTTTGACTTCGCCGTCGCGAATCCACCCTTCTCTGATAAGGCGTGGACGACAGGGCTGAATCCTGATCATGACGCGTATGAACGTTTCACACCCTACGGTGTCCCGCCTGCGAAAAACGGGGATTATGCCTTCCTGCTCCACTTTGTTGCGTCTCTGAAAAGTAGAGGCAAAGGGGCGATTATCTTACCCCATGGGGTGCTCTTCCGTGGCAACAAAGAGGCAGATATCCGCAGGAATCTCATCCAACGCCGTTATATCAAGGGCATCATCGGTCTACCCGCAAATCTGTTTTACGGCACGGGTATCCCTGCCTGTATTATCGTCATCGACAAAGAGAACGCCCACGTCCGTAGCGGTATCTTCATGATAGACGCCAGCAAGGGATTCCTCAAGGACGGCAACAAAAACCGACTCCGCGCCCAAGATATTCACAAGATTGTATCGGTTTTCAATGCGAACGCCGAGCTGCCACGCTATTCTCGTATGGTGCCGTTGGCTGAGATTACTGACCCCGCGAACGACTATAACCTGAATATCCCACGCTATATTGATTCAAGCGAACCCGAAGACCTGCACGACCTCAGCGCACACCTCAACGGCGGTATCCCGGACCCCGATATTGACGCACTTGACGCCTACTGGACGGTCTTTCCAACACTCCGCAACGCCCTCTTCAAAGCCAATGGTCGACCCGGATACAGCGATCCGCTCGTGGAGACGCAGCAGGTAAAAACGACGATCCTTTCCCATAGTGAATTTACGGCTTACCAGCAGCGCGTTGATGCCGTTTTTGCGGCGTGGCGCGAGACACACGAACCGCTCTTGTTCGGTATTGATGACGACACAGTTCCGAGAAAGATTATTGAGACGTTATCTGAGGATCTCCTCATCCGTTTCAGAGATCTGCCGCTCCTTGACCCGTATGATGTCTATCAGAAACTCATGGATTATTGGGACGAAGTTATGCAGGACGATGTCTATCTGATTGCCGCCGATGGGTGGGTAGAAGCATCGAAACCGCGCGAGGTCATTCAGGACAGACAGGTGAAGGAGACCCCCGACCTCACCATGAAGAAAAACAAGTACAAGATGGACCTCATCCCACCGGCGTTGATCGTTGCGCGCTATTTCGCTGAAGAACAGGACGCAATTGCGGCATTGCAAGCCGAGCAAGCGACCGCCGTGCAAACCTTAGAGGAATATACTGAAGAACACACCGGTGAGGACAGATTGCTCGCCGATGCCCTCAACGAGAGTGGCAACATCACCGCGGGGGGTGTGAAGGCACGGCTCAAGGCACTCACACCTGATTTGATGACGCATCACGAAACGCAGGACGACGACGATGAACGCGATGCCTTGGTGCAGTGTCTATCCCTGCTCGATGCGAAGTCCAAAGCGGACAAAGCGGTGAAGGATGCGCAGCTCGCCCTTGACGAACAGGTGCTTTCACACTATGCCACACTCACCGAAAATGAAATCAAAGTGCTTGTGGTTGAGGATAAATGGCTTTCGAGTATTCAATCGGCGATTGCGGGAGAAGTCCAGCGATTGACACAAGCACTCGCCGAACGCGTGCAAGAGTTGGAAGAACGTTACGCCAATCCGTTGCCGGACTTGGAGCAGGCGGTAGGTGGCTACAGCACGAAGATTGTGGATCATTTGAGAGAGATGGGGATAGAGTGAACATAAGCACTTATCGCCTCACATTTTAAAGTTGAATGGAGAAGAACTCTAATGAGTGCTGGATCAGGATCGAATCAGTGGAAAACAGTAAGGTTAGGAGAAGTAACAGAAATTTTCAAGGGCGGAACACCACATCGTAATGTGGCGAAATATTTTCGAGGAAATATTGCTTGGGCAATTCCATCTGATCTTACTGCTTTGGATACCGCTCTGTATATTTATGACACAGCAACACATATTTCAGAAGAGGCATTAGGTAAAAGTGCTGCGAGACTACTACCAGTCGGGACGGTTCTGTTAACAAGTCGAGCAACGATTGGCGAAACTGCAATTACTACCGTTCCGATGGCGACAAATCAAGGATTTGCTAATTTTGTTTGCCACGAGAAACTCTCAAATGTTTTCCTCGCCTACTATTTGAGATATATCAGAGAGAAGTTGAATGATCTTGCAGGCGGTAGCACGTTTAAGGAGGTTACAAAGGGGACGCTACTGAATATTGAGATTCCCCTTCCTCCACTTGACGAACAACGCGCCATCGCCGAAGTATTGTCGGATGTGGATGGATTGCTCAACGCCTTGGAAGCACTCATCGCCAAGAAGCAGGCAATCAAGCAAGCCACTATGCAGCAACTCCTGACGGGTAAGACACGCCTGCCCGGGTTCAGTGGGGCGTGGAAGACGAAGAAGTTTGAAGATTTATTTAGACGTTTAAATGGGAACGCTCACAAAATCCAGACCTCTGAATATAGTGTTAACGGACTCTATCCAGTCATTGACCAAGGTCAAGACACTGTTGTTGGATACTCGGATCAGACAGAGAAGTTGTTTAAATGTCCTGCTGGCGGAGTAATTGTATTTGGCGATCATACTAGAATTGTAAAGTTTGTTGATGTAGATTTTCTAATTGGTGCTGATGGAACACAACTTCTCGCGATGAGAGGTAATGATGTCACCAAGTTTCTATATTACCAACTTTCAACCGAAGACATTCCTAATACTGGTTACAATAGGCATTTCAAGTTTTTAAGGGACCTTACATTCAAAATTCCAAGATCAAATGAACAACGTACCATCGCCGCCGTCCTCTCCGATATGGATGCCGAGATTACCGCTTTGGAGCAGCGGCGGGACAAAACCCGCTCCATCAAACAGGGGATGATGCAGCAACTCCTCACCGGGCGGGTGCGGTTGTCTGAATCGCTGATTTGCACAGATTTATCGGATGATGCGGATTAGGGATACTTGGTGATCGTTGTGTCTTCTGTCTGAATCAGGATTTACAGGATTATAGGATACGCAGGATAGGAAATACTACACCTATGCTATTAAACAACGAATGATGCAAGCAGCTTCTCATTGGTCAAGTGCGGCTGGTGAAGCCGGAATAATTTCAGGACACCTTATTTGAGGAGGGCTAAACAATGTCGATAAAATCTATAGAGCAAGACTTTATTGATAAAGTCTCGGCAGAGATTCGGGTTTTACCCGATGGCAGAGACCGTTTTCGTGTGTTTACCCCTTTCCGGTTTGACGACGGTGACCACATAACCATTGTTTTAAAAAAAGAACAAGCAGGTTGGGTGCTTTCGGACGAGGGGCATACCTACATGCACCTTACTTATGATATAAGTGAAAAGAAATTATTTAGTGGGACACGCTATCAAATTATTTCAAATGCCCTATCCACATTTAAAGTTAAAGATCGTTTTGGCGAGTTAATTCTTGAGGTAAAAGACAAACACTTTGGGGACGCTTTGTACGCTTTTGCCCAAGCCCTTGTGAAGATGGGTGACGTGTTGTCTTTGTCAAGAGAACAGACACAATCAACGTTCATGGCAGATTTTGAAGGGCTGTTCCGTGAAGTTGTTCCAGAAAGGGACAGGACTTTCGGTTGGTACGATCCAGAACATGATGAGGAGAAAAAATATACAGTAGATTGCCGAATCAATGGAATGCCTAAACCGTTTTTTGTATATGCTCTTGCCAATAACGATAGAATTCGAGATGCTACAATCAAGTTACAAAAAGTGATGCAATGGAACATTCGATTTCGTCCTTTGGGAATTTTCCAAGATAGAGAAGTTGCGAATCGTCAAGTAGTTGCTCGCTTCGACGATGTGTGTGAGGTGTACTTCCCTAATCTTGAAGTAAATCGACAAGAAATTGTAGATTATCTTGGCGAGAACATCCAAAAAGTACTGGTGCCGTAATGTTCAAACCTCAGTTTAGGCAGGGCTATTTAGTTTTAAGGTTTTTGTCCAATTTATGCGAAGAGGAATCAACGCTGAATTCGCGTAAGGAAATGCAGTATAAGATGCAGCCTAAGAGCAGCCTAAGAGCAGTATAAGATGCAGTATAAGATGCAGTATAAGTTACACCTGAGCTGACGACTGATTCCTACTTTTGTGGGAGGGGTTTCCAACCCTGATTCTTCTTTGTACTACAAACTGTTAGTTTGTGATCTAATCCGATCCCTGACAACTGACAACTACTACCATGAATACTACTATTGGCGAAAAGGAAATACGCACACAGGAACGTGTCGTCACGTTCTTCCGAGACGTGTTGGGATACAGCTATCTCGGCAACTGGCATCACCGTCCAGACAATAGCAACATCGAGAAAGCACTGCTCACCGATTGGCTGAAACGTCAAGGGCACAACGACCAGATTATCTCCAGAGCACTGTTCGAGCTAAACAGAGCCGCAACACTTGCAGGGAGTCAGACGCTTTACAGCGCGAACCGCGCGGTCTACGATCTATTACGCTACGGCGTCAAGGTGCTGCCGAGTGCCGGTGAGCAACACACCACCGTCTGGCTCATTGATTGGGAGAATCCCAGCAATAACGACTTCAGTATTGCCGAGGAAGTAACTGTCGTCGGTAATAACACCAAACGTCCTGACATTGTGCTTTACGTCAACGGTATTGCCCTCGGTGTGCTGGAACTGAAGCGTTCAACCGTATCAATCGCTGAAGGTATCCGCCAGAACCTTGATAACCAGAAACAGACGTTTATCCGCGCATTCTTTGCGACCGTGCAGTTTGTGATGGCAGGGAACGAGACCGAAGGACTCCGCTACGGCGTGATTGAGACGAAAGAAAAACAGTGGCTGCAGTGGAAGGAAACGGGGACAGATCCAGCAACCGCTGATAACCCGTTGCTCTCTGAATTGGGGTATCTCTGCGATAAGGCACGACTGCTTGAGGTTTTGCGCAACTTCATCGTTTTCGATGGGGGCATCAAAAAAATCTGCCGGCATAACCAATTCTTCGGTGTGAAGCGCGCACAGACACACGTCAAACGCAGAGAGGGCGGCATCATCTGGCACACACAAGGCAGCGGGAAGAGTCTGACGATGGTGTGGCTGGCGAGATGGATTCGCGAGAATGCGAATGGGCGCGTCCTAATTATCACCGATCGGACGGAACTCGATGATCAAATTGAGATGGTTTTCAACGGTGTCGGCGAGAATATCTACCGCACGAAAAACGGTGCCGATCTCGTCCGAGTGCTCAGCAGTGCCACGGAACCTCTCATCTGTTCGCTGGTCCACAAATTCGGGAGATCCGGCGAAATGAGCGACGCAGATGTCGCGACCTACATCGATGAGATTCAGCGGAGCCGTTCCGATAGTTTGCAGGCGAGCAGGGAATTTTTCGTTTTTGTAGATGAATGTCACCGAACGCAATCAGGGAAACTCCACAAAGCCATGAAGACCCTGTTGCCGGAAGCCCTCTTTATCGGGTTCACAGGCACACCGCTACTCAAAAGTGATAAACCGATGAGCCTTGAGACCTTCGGACGATACATCCATACCTACAAATACGACGAGGCTGTCGGGGATAAGGTCGTGTTAGACCTGCGTTACGAAGCGCGCGACATCGACCAACAGGTAGCCTCACAGAGAAGACTTGATCAACTCTTTGAACTCAAGACGCAGGGGCTCACGGATGTCGCCAAGGCACAGCTGAAAAAACGGTGGGGCACGATGCGAAGGGTTTTCAGCGCAGCCGACCGACTCAACAGAATCGTCGCCGATATTGAGTTCGACATGGAGCGATACCCGCGATTGAAGAGCGGACGCGGCAATGCGATGCTTGTCTCCGATAGCATCTATTCCGCCTGTCGGCTCTTTGAATTATTTCAACGGACGGAACTCGCCGGAAAGTGCGCGATCGTGACCTCTTACAAACCAACTCCCGATGCCATCAAAGGTGAAGAGACCGGGGAAGGACTCACCGAGAGACTCCTCAAGAATGAGATTTACCGGAAGATGCTCGCGGCATACTTCAACCAATCCGAAGACGAAGCTGCTGGGAAGGTCGAACGCTTCGAGCAAGAGGTAAAGGGACGTTTCGTCAAAGAACCCGGACAGATGAAACTCCTGATCGTCGTTGACAAACTTCTCACAGGGTTCGATGCACCATCAGCGACCTACCTCTATATCGACAAGCACATGCAGGATCACGGGTTGTTCCAAGCCATTTGTCGGATTAATCGTCTTGACGGTGAAGATAAAGAATACGGTTATGTCATTGACTACAAAGACCTCTTCCGATCGCTGGAAAAATCTATAACTGATTACACCAGCGAAGCGTTTGCTGACTACGATAAGGAGGACGTAGCGGGTTTATTGAAGGATAGGCTCGAACAAGGCAGGGAACGACTGGAGGAGACGCGTGAGCAGATTAGACACCTCTGCGAATTGGTCGATCCGCCGCTCGATGCTGATGCGTATCGGCGTTTCTTCTGTGCTGCCGAGAGCGGCAATGAGATGCAACTTGAAGCCAATAAGCAGCGGCGTGTAACGCTCTATAAACGGGTAGGCGCGTTCCTGCGGGCTTACGCGAATCTCGCGAATGAGATGGACGACGCAGGCTACAGCGACACCGAAACGCAGGAGATTAAGGCAGAAGCCACACATTACGAGAATATCCGACAGGAGGTTCAACTCGCGAGCGGCGATTATGTCGACTTAAAGGCGTATGAACCTGCAATGCGGCATTTGCTTGATACTTACATCCGGGCAGAGGAGAGCCAAACACTCTCGGCGTTTGAGGATATGACGCTGGTGGAACTGATTGTTGAGCACGGTAAGGCAGCACTCGATCTACTCCCTGAAGGTGTCCGTAACAGTGAGAAGGCAACCGCGGAAACCATCGAAAACAACGTCCGACAGGTGATCGTTGAGAAGACCCCAGAAAACCCGAAGTATTACGAAGAGATGTCAGAGGTGCTTGATGCGCTGATCCGTCGGCGGAGACACGACGCGATAGAATACGAGGCGTATCTGGCAGAAATCTTAGCCTTAACTGAAAAGATTGGTAAGTCAGGCGCACAGGGAACATATCCGCCAGAGATCCGCTCTCAAGCACAGCGGGCACTGTTCGACAATATACAGATTACAAGCGTTTCCGGGTTGCAGGAAGATGACACGGCGCGAAGGGCGGAGATTGCGCTCACGTTGAACGATACGATCCACCGCGTTCGGCGAGACGAATGGCGCGGACACACACTCAAGGAACGTGAAGTCCGTCGGGCTATTGAGAAGGTCGTGGTAGCAGAATTCGGCGACAACGCTGTTGATATTGACGCTCTATTTGAAATCGTAAAGAACCAAGATGAATACTAAACGAATTGAAGTGCAAGGGATCGTCGTGGAGGTGGTCCGCAAGGACATCAAAAACTTCTATATCGGGGTGCATCCACCAAACGGTCAAGTGCGAGCATCTGCCCCGTTGACGTTTGATGATGACGCTGTGCGAATGGCTGTCATCACACGGTTGAGTTGGATTCGGCGGCAACAAACGGCGTTTGAACGGCAGGAGCGACAATCGCAACGCGAATTTGTGACAGGCGAGAGCCACTACTTTAGAGGGAGACGCTACCGGCTTGATGTCGTAGAGCGCGATTGCCCACCAAAAGTTTGGCTACTGAATAACACGAAGATAGGTTTGTCTGTTCGTCCCAACTCTAATCGAGATACACGCGAAGCAGTCGTTCATCGTTGGTATCGCCAGTATCTCCGGACGCAACTCCCGCCACTCCTTGAAAAATGGGAGCCGAAAATAGGTGTGTCCGTCAATGAAGTGCGGATTAAGAAGATGAAAACGCTCTGGGGGTCTTGCAACACTGAGGCAAAACGTATCTGGTTGAACCTCGAACTCGCGAAGAAACCGGAAGCGTGCTTAGTGTATATCTTGGTGCATGAAATGGTGCATCTCTTGGAACGGAAGCATAATGATCGGTTCCGTGGGTTAATGGACAGTTTTTTACCGCAATGGCGAACATATAGAGACACGCTCAACCGTGCTCCCTTAGCACATGAAAATTGGAGTTATTGATTTGGGGCCTCCTTCAACCCAGCCTACAGGAGCCAATTTCTTTTATCGAACTCACGTTAATTTACATAGAGATTAACCACCCTACTGCGAGTGAGAACCCTCCGTAATGCTAATTATCTGATTCGGCACGACATCTCGAATTATATCCACGATACCGCTGGGCCATTTCACCTCAATACGATCAATACGTTTGTGCGTTCCAATTCCAAAATGGAGTCGTAAGTCGTTTTGAGAGAGATAGCCCGATCCACCTCTCACTTCATCAATTTGAGTCAAATTATCGGCTTGAATTTTTACCCGTGTGCCGATGCCTGCCCGATTGCTCCGCGTCCCAGTCGTACGGATTAGAATCCAGTTCCCCTGATTGCCATTATCATTGCGAAGGAGTTGAGGGGTATCATTGGCGTTACAAATCAGCATGTCTAAGTCGCCGTCGTTATCATAATCCCCTGTCGCAATCCCACGACTCACCTTATGCGATGCTAACCCACTGCCGGCTTTCACCGATACATCAACAAAACGTCCCTGTCCGTTGTTAATCAACAGATAGTTCCGCTGTGGATAGGTCGTTGTATCGTCGTATGCTTCGACCGTGTCTTGCAGGTGACCGTTAGCGATGAGTACGTCTTTATCCCCATCGTTGTCCACGTCGAAAAAATCGGTGCCCCAACCGACATAAGGAAGACTGTCAGCCATACCTGCCACAAACGATACATCGGTGAAAAAGTCGCCATTATCGTTGCGATAGAGGGCATTGGGCTGTTGTTGATAGTTGATCGCGATGAGGTCTAACAGTCCATCATTGTCATAATCCCCAAAATCAACCCCCATTGTTCCCTGTACGTTTCCGTTTTCGTCAGCCTCCACGCCTGCCATCCAGCCGACGTTAGTGAATGTGCCATTACCCTTGTTGTTATAGAGGAAATTCTCTCCGGCATCGTTGCCGACATAACAATCTGGATCTCCATCATTGTCGTAGTCCCCGAATACAACCCCCATCCCTTTTCCATCTTTATTGTATACACCGGCGGTGGTGGTAACATCGGTAAACGTACCATCGCCATTGTTGCGATATAAAGTGTCTGGTACGCCCTGAAAACTCTCCGGTGGACAGTAAGTGGCTACGCCTTTTTGAGTGCAGTTGGTGTGCGTTTCAAAGTGAAAGTCGATGTAGTTAGCAACGTACAAATCAACAAAACCATCGTTATCATAATCCGCAAAGGCACAGCCGAGACTCCAACGGCTATCTCCAACCCCAGCATGCTCCGTAACATCAGTAAAAGTGTTGTCGCCGTTGTTTCGGTAAAGCACATTCGCACCAAAATTCGTCACATATAAATCCAGATCACCGTCGTTATCATAGTCCGCGGCAGCGCAACCAGCACCGTAGCCGGTATCTCCAACGCCTGCCTGTTTTGTGACATCGGTAAAAGTGCCGTCGTCATTATTACGATAAAGTCGATTGGTTGGCGGTTCGGATGAGCTAAAACCGGGCAAGTCTGCGCTGTTAACAAAATATATATCGATCAGACCATCGCTGTTGTAGTCAAAGAAGGCAGCACCCGATCCAACCGTCTCCAAAAAGTACCGCTGACCGCTTCTACCATCGACATGACGAAATCGGATGCCTGCTGCCTCTGTAACGTCGGTAAATGAAATCTTACCTTCAGTACCCGCCCAGCAGAATGTGGTAATTAAAGAAGTTATAAGAAGTAGACAGATTGCGTATCGCATAATAGTTGTCAATCATCTCCCAAATCAGTCCGACGCTCCCTTTTTTGCCTGACGTACTTGGTGAAGGTATTCTTGTGCTTGTTTGTTATCTGGTGCTAATTTAAGTGCCTCCTGAAAGGTAGCTTCAGCCCGGTTATAGTCTTTCAGGGCAAGATAAACTGCGCCTAATATATTGAAACTTTGCACGTTTGGCGTCGTTTCAGTTGCTTTTTGGGCGAATTGATGGGCGATTTCCAGATGATGTCCAGATTCCTTTGGCTGATCATGTTGTCTATACAATAAACCGAGCATCAGATGCCCTTTGATATATCCTGAATCAACGCCGACAGCGGTTTTGTAGACGGTAATTGCCTTTTTACTCTGTTGATTCTGAATATAGAGTACCGCGATTTTATCGTAAGCCTCCATCCAAGAGGCATCTTTAAGAATAGCCGCTTTGTACTGCTCAAACGCTTTTTCCGGTTGGTTATGTTCCGCATAGATCTTCGCAAGTGCCATATAACCCGCAGGATCTTCTGGCTTTTCACGAATTTTCTGCTCTGCCATATCAAGATTATCTTGAAGTTCACGAATCTGTTGTGCGATCTCGTGTTGATGTTCCGCTGCCTCAACCTGTCCAAGACGAAAATAGCAACGCGCCAGATTATGGTGAAGCGCGAGATCTCCCCTGCGCTCCGGCAGCACACGTTCATATTCGCTAATCGCTTTCTCGTACTCACCTATCTGCTGGTAGACAAAGCCGAGTTCAAATCTCGCTGGCGTGTAATCGGTGTCAATCGCCAATGCCTGCTGAAGGTCTGTGATCGCTTTCTTATACTCGCCCTGTTTTGTGTAGATGATTCCACGATTGCAGTGTATTTCAGGTGAGCGCAATTTCAGTTCAATAGCCTGTGTATACGTTTTCAGCGCGAGGTCAAACTTGAACTGCGCGTGATAGATGTTTCCCAATCCAAGGTATGCTTGAGGCAACCTGGGATCTAATTCAATTGCCTTCTTATAGTGTGTGATTGCTTCTTCGTTTTGTCCACGCTGTGCAAGGAGAATTCCCATCACGGCGTGTGCTTGCAGGATATTGCTGTTGAGTGTGAGTGCTTTTTGGAAGGCGTCAATAGCGTCATCTACTTGACCGGTTCTCCAGTAGACCATACCAATGCCAGTATGCGCCTCGGCGAAGTTCGGGGCCAATTCTAAAACCTTCTGATATTCGCGCAGTGCTTCATCGAAACGTTGCTGGTTGGCAAATGCTTCCGCTTGCCGATAGTGCCGTAGCAAAAGTTCAGAACGTTGGGCACTCACCACGAAGCTGAAACAAAGCAGGATAAGGATAGTTGGAAATAGATATTTCATTGCTACGAAGCACAAGCCCCACCCTTTAGCGTGTGGGTGCCTTGCCTGCCTTGCAATGTTGAGGGCGGAGTAAAGTCTCCGCCCGTTTTCTGTGTAGGAAAAATAAGAGAAATCGTCATCAATTCGGAATTATTTATAGCCGCGTTTGATTTTGCCCCATGTTGATGGCAATTTGCCTTCAGGATCAACAGATGTTGCACTACCGATGACTTCAGTGGAGATCATGAGATCGCCGAGGACACCGGGACTGTTGTCGTTTTCAAAATCACTTGACCAAGCAACAGCACCGCCAAGAGGTGCAGCATACGTGCCAGGAGCGTCTCCGTCAATGTCTGTGATTGTGATGTCGAATCCGATGACCAAGCCGTCTGTTGGCGCAAGAGCGGCACCAAAAAACGGTTCAAAGATCGACCAGGGGAGACGTATCTCGGCGGCATAACCGCTACCGGTTTTCTGACCCGCGACGTGTCCGTTGCCGGGTTCGCCTAACTCTGGGTCAACCTCAGCATTCAAGGATTGTGACCACGCCCCACTTGTTCCTGCGGTCGTTACAGGAGCAAAGATCCAATAATGATCGTCCGCTTCATAGGTACTGTTATTGGCGACGTGTTTCGTCTCAAACTTCTGGTGGTCAAACTCAAATACAGGCGCATCGTGCTTGGTGTCGAAGAGTAGCCATATCCCGTCAATATCTCCGGTCCGAGAGGCGAGATCATTACCGTAGGAGTGATGTGTGTCGTCGGTGATGTCGAACGCAAAATAGAGATAGTCATCATCCCATAGCGTTGCCCAGCGTGCTAAGAAATCGTCGTCACCGTCGAATTTACCACGACTGACCCGAAGTCCGCCATCATTGGTGTCGCTACCAGCACCACCACCGGGGATAATCTGATACCATTCTTGGTTATGTTTTGGATCACGGGGATCCACGACAATATCTTGTAAGGGTGAAGATTCTTGAAATGCTGCGTCCCACTCCGCTTCATCCAGCGTTCCATCAATCGTGATAGGCGTTGCGGTTTTTTTAGATGTTATCTCGCCGCCTGAGTGTGCCATCACAGGTAGTATGGACAGTGTGAACAGAACACAGCAGGCAATAATCAACAGATTGATTTTTACAGCGCATGATTTTTTTGAAAGAAACATTGTGAATCTCCTATTGATACTTTTTGCCCCAAGGGACAAAGGTGCGTCTGTTTTCTTATAGATACATGCTTGGCATCTGATTTTTTCCAAGCAATCGATACATTGGTAGGGTAATGCCGTAATTAACGGGTGGCTTCTAAATAAACTTTACAGGACGTAGAAATAAAAGTCAAGTTTTTTCGGTTGTTAGTTTTTATGATAAAACCTATAAACAAAATGAAATCACCGCCTATATTCGTGGCAATCTGTTCCCAAATTTCGTCTTTGGAAGGACCGAAAATAGATTTGCGTTTACTCATTTTTTACCTATAGATTTTGAAAATAGAAATCTGAGGTGCCGCGGGTGAAAACCGCACCAACGAAGGTATGGATTAGCGTTTCAGTGCGACCGAAACCCCATCACGCAGCGGAATTATTGTCGTGAATACATCAGGTGAACTGTAAAGCAGCTGTGTAACTTCTCTGACACCGATTGTGGCATCGTGAAACCATCGTTCCCGCTCATCAAGCCCTTCTGGAGCACTCCCGGGTTCCTGCGTAATCACGCGTCCACCCCACAACATATTGTCAGTAATGAATAATCCACCACTCCTGAGCCGTGGAATTGCCTTACGGAACGCTTCCGGGTATCCGTCTTTATCGATGTCGTTGTAAATGATGTCAAATTCGCCTTCGGTTTCATCTATAATTTCGAGGGCGTTGCCAACGCGATAATCAATACGATCTGCGATACCACCACGTGCAAGATACCCCGCGGCGCGATCGGCGTTTTCCTGCGAACCATCGGTACAGATGATAGAGGCTTCCGATTTTTGTAGTGCTTTCGCCATCCAATACGCCGAATAGCCGAAACCTGATCCCATCTCGAATATCCGTGTTGGATTCGTTAGTAGCACCAATTGATGCAAGACGCGTCCAACGAGTGGTCCCACGATGGGGAAACGATTTGCCCGTGCGTGTGCTTCCATCTCTGTTAGCACTTCATCGCTCTCAGGAATAATACCAAGTAAGTAGTCGTCAATCGACGGGTGAAGAATATCCATACGTTGCATAGTTCGCTCCTTTTTTAACTGCCTTCTTCTCTCTGCCAGCGTTCGAGGGGGTGCTCGCGTGGCGTGAGCGGCATGCATACCCTACCGCGCTGCCGATGTGATTCCCATGTCGCATGAATCATTTCAAGACAATCCCGACCATCCCTACCGCTTGCGAATGGATCTCTGTCTTCTTCAATGGCTTCAATGAGATCGCGAAGCATAAGGCGTTGCAATAATAACCGTATGGATGCTTTATCACGCGGGTTGCCTTGCTCGTCGAGGTCTTCAGCGGATAGATGCACCGGTTGCCAAGCGTCTGCTGGTGTCTTGTGTTGCCCTTTATGGATAAACATCGTTGTGCCGACGCTCTCTCGGATGGCAATTCTGCCTTCGGTGCCGATGATGTCGATACCGTAGGCGTTGTCATTGGTCTCTGGCTGCGCTATGAACTGCACATCGGCATGGATACCGTTCTTGAAACGAAAAGAGGCATGTCCGCGCTCGCCAAGTACGAGTCCCGCATCCCGATCAAAAGGATGGACTTCTTGGGTGTGTTTGATGTCATCAACGGTTGATTCGCGGCCATCCATCTGCACGAGGTGTGCGTGTGTCCACTCCACATCGCCAGCGAAGAGACGTAACCAATCGTAGAGGTGTGTACCCATCTCCATCAGCGAGTTACCCACCTTGCGTCCGCCTTTGTCGGTTGCTTTCATCAGAACAACATCGCCGATTTCGCCTTTTTCAATCAGCGATAGGACGTGACGGTTATATGGACTGGCACGTTTGATATGATTAATGGCAAACTTGACGTGGTGTCGGTCGCAGGTTTCGACCATTTCGTCGGCTTCAATCAGGTTTAAGGCAGTCGGTTTTTCACAGAAGACATGGACGCCACGCTGTGCCGCGGCGATCGTTGGGGGATGGTGCATTGGTGCCTGCGTTGGAACGATAACAGTATCGGGCTGTTCTTCGTCAAGCATCTTTTCGTAGTCGTCATAGATGGCTTTGACCCCGAATCGTTTGCTCCATGCTGCTGCGCGTTCTGGATTGATTTCCGCTCCGGCGATGAGTTGACAGTTCTCTTCTAACTGCACCGCCTCGGCGTGAGCGCCACCCATGCCACCCAAACCGATAATTGCAATACGATAGTTATTCATTTGTATCTCCAAATTGTGCTATTAAAGCACAATTTGTCTTTGCTTTACATTGTTTGCCAAAGAGAGATGTGCTTCGTTTGCAACTATCATAGCAACATCAAGGTTGGAGTGCAACAAAAATGTAACACGTGATTCTGGAGGATGGCAATCAGACAGGGACATGCTTTCCCAAACGCATACAAGCCATCGTTCACATGTCATTTCTCAGATCTTCCAGTCGCTAAAGCACCTTCATCCAGCTAAATAGGGCGGTTTCTTTCGTGCTGTCTCCAAATCCTTATGTAAGTGCATAGTGATCAAAAGGCGTTTGCAACAATAACCAAATCAAGAACGTTCACAACACCATCGCCGTTGAGATCGGGGGCATGTTTCCCAAAAGCATTGGCAACGATGACAAGATCGAGAATGTTGACAGTCCCATCAGTATTGAGGTCCGCTGGGACGTTTTCAGTCTCCAGCGAACCGTAGGTAAAATCCCAGAGCAGTATTGTCCCGTCCTTGCTTCCACTGGCGAGCGTCTGCCCATCAGGAGAAAATGCTACACTGTTGACAATTCCGGTATGCCCCGTGAGCGTTTGAAGTTGTTCACCCGTATCGGTATTCCAGAGGCGGATGATTTTGTCCCTACCTCCACTCGCAAGTGTCTCTCCATCAGCACTAAATGCGACGCACAAAATATAACCTGTATGTCCCGTGAGCGTTCGTTGCTGCTCGCCTGTATTCACATTCCATAATCGAATTGTCTCGTCTCTGCTCCCGCTGGCGAGCGTCTGCCCATCAGGAGAAAATGCTACGCCATAGACATAATCCGTGTGTCCTGTGAGAGTTTGGGTATGCTCGCCTGTATCTACATTCCATAATCGGATTGTAAGGTCCTCACTCCCGCTGGCAAGTGTCTGCTCATCGGGAGAGAACGCGACGCTTTGGATATAACCCGTATGTCCGGTAAGCGTTTGAATATGTGCGTTAGTCTCTACATCCAATAACTCGATGGTATCAAAACCTATCTCTGCCTGCATCTGTCCATCAGAAGAGAGAACTCTTCTTTTTATATCTGTCGCGTGGGTGCGAAGGAGTGCGCCTGTTCGTACATCCCACACACGGGCAAAGCTGTTCTCACTTTCACTGGTGATTGTCTGTCCATCAGAGGAGAACACAACGTTTGAGACTCGACCAGTATGTCCTGTGAGTGTCCGAAGGGATGAGCGAGTTTCAACATCCCAGAATCGGATAGTTTCATTCGTTCGCACACCTGCCAGCGTCTGCCCATCAGGAGCATAAACGACGCTGCGGATGCCGCTGCTCAGGGAAAAAACATCGTCGACACCCACCGTATCTGCGGTGAGAGAACCTATGCGTTCACCGTTTCTCGTATCCCACAATCCAATGGTAGAGTTAGAAATCCCTACTGCCAGGGTCTGCCCATCAGGTGAAAACACAACGTTATTGAACTTAATCAAAATTTTACTCAGGGGAGTCAATGTCCAAAACTGTGATCCAGTTCTTACATCCCAAAGAGTGATTTCACCAGTACTTCCACCGGCGAGCATTTGGCCATCAGGAGAGAAGACGACATTATTATAGATAGACTCCTTTGTAAGTGTTCGGATATGTGTTCCAGTTTTCGCATCCCATAACCGAATGTTGAACCAACTTCCGCTGGCGAGGATCTCTCCATTAGGAGAAAAGGCAACGCTTGGGACCCAATTGGTGTGTCCTGTAAGTGTTCGGATATGTGCTCCAGTTTTCGCATCCCAGAATCGGATTGTCTTGTCCTGACTTCCACTTGCGAGTGTCTGCCCATCAGGAGAGAAGGTGACACTTGAGACCGAGTCGGTGTGTCCTGTGAGTGTCCAAAGGTGTGAGCCAGTCTCTACTTCCCAGAGCCGAATCGTTTCGTCCCAACTTCCACTTGCCAGCGTCTGCCCATCAGGAGAGAAAGCAATGCTCCAGATATCATCTGTATGTCCTGTAAATAGTTCAAGTGCTTCGTCGGTCTGGGCATCGTAGAGCCAAATACCGATACCACTCGCAACTGCCAACAGTTTACCATCAGGGGAAAACGCTATTTCGCTTATCCAACCTTTACCGAGACGCGCTTTCGCGCCTTCAGGGAGATGCCATTGTGTCGAATCTTGGGCGAAGGTGTTTGGAAGGTGTAATATTGAAACAAGGATGAGTAGTAAATAGAAAGAGCACCTTGTTTTTCTCATTGTTAGGTTTCCTTTCTTCAAGAATATAACAGGAACTGTGTTGTCAGCATTACAAGAATCACAGCAGAACGTCAACGATGCAACAGTTCATAGAAAATTGATAATAGGGAAAGTAGGAAAATGTTCAGCATACAAACTTTATCCGGTTTTGACAATCTCTCTGATCGTCTCCTAACTCTGGAACTATTGGAATCCATACCCAATTAACTATTCTTCCAATGCGCGGATCTCACCAAACCTATCTTTTGTGAATACGACACCATCTCCTTCATCTATACTTAAGGCAGCACCACCTTGCCCAGTGATTCCAGTGATAGGGATAATGGTTACGCCGCCACCCTCCGGACTAAGCGTGAGACTCGCACCACCGCTGTTTTTATTGCTAACGCCTGCAATTCCACCGAATAAACCAACCATAATACCAGCACTATCCGCAACATCTATCCCGCCCGGACCGTAACACGATACATTCCCACTGATTTCATTTCGAGATATAACAACTCGAGGCTCACCATTGTCAGCTATCAGGGTTATGTCTTCAAGCACAGTTAACTTCCGAACGGTCAACGCATCAATCGTCTCGGATCCAAGTTGTGCTTTAGTGTCATTGTTCATGTTACCAAGTATAAAACCAGCGAATGCCAGTAATCCCACTAAAAACATATACTTCAACTTTTCGCGTAATCTAAACATTACAGATGCTCCTTGTTTCAATCCAGGGCACTTATATTGCCAAGCCTATCCTTTATGTAAACAACGCCGGCACCCTTGTATATCGCTAATGCAATACCACCCGGTCCGTTTGTAGAATGAACGACTACGATTCCACCGTTCTCATTCATTTTAACTTCAGCACCAAGTTTCCCTTCTGCGTTGGCAACTTGTATAAGCCCGCCATCTTCACCAACCCCGAAAGCAGACTGTCCCCTTGAACTGTAAGCCGATACCTTTCCACCATTTTCATCCCAATTGATTACAACTTGAGGTGCATTATCCTCGTTAATCACTCTTATATCGTCAAGTACAGTCATATTTCTAACGGTCAGTTCATTAATAGTTTCAGATTCAGATTCGGCATCGGTATTCTTGTTCATGTTACCAAACACGAATCCGGCTAAGACTATCAAACCTCCTAAAGTCATATATTTCAACTTTTCGCGTAATCTAAACATTATAGATACTCCTTGTGTAAAATTGTGTGTAGTCTGAAATTGTTCTTGCTTCTAAAAAAAGCCTACGGGAATGCCTCTAATAACGTCCATTGTGAGTTCATCGGGGATCTGATACAAATATCGAAGTATCCCACAGATAGATAGTATCGCGACCTCCACTTGCCAAGGTTTTCCCATCGGGGGAAAACGATACGCTATAGATATTAGTAGGAGGACCCATACCATCAATAAGATCATGGTGTCCAGTGAAAGCGTGTTTGAGTTCGCCAGTGTCAACATCCCACAACAGAATGGTGTCGCGTTCGCTTCCACTTGCCAACGTCTGCCCATCGGGAGAAAATACTACGCTATAGACAGTTCCCATTCCTAACTTAAGAGTATGCTTGTGCGTGCCGGTGTTGACATCCCACAACCGGATCGTGTCATCATCGCTTCCACTTGCCAGCGTTTTTTTATCGGGGGAGAACGCCACGCTAAGAACATACTGCGAATGTCCAGTGATTGTATTCTTGAGCGTGCCAGTGTCAACATCCCATAAACGAATCGCGTTGTCCCAGCCTCCGCTTGCCAACGTCTGCCCATCGGGAGAAAACACTACATCTTGGACTTTACTTCCATGATGAGTGCTGGTGTTTGGCTTGAATACCCCTGTGTCGACATCCGAATTAATGAGGACGCGCTTGAGTTCACCTGTATCGACATCCCAGAAGCGGATGGTGTTGTCCCAGCTCCCACTTGCTAACGTCTGCCCATCGGGAGAAAATGCCACACTATTGACCCTGGCTGAATGTCCAGTGAGTCTATTATTGAACGTGCCGGTGTCCACGTTCCACAAACGGATGATTCCTCTCCAGTCTCCACTTGCCAGGATCTGCCCATCAGGAGCAAACGCTATACTATAGACCTTACGCCAATGCCCTGTAAGGGTGCGTTTGCGTAAGAATGTATCCATATCCCATAACCGAATGGTGCCGCCTGACTCTCCACTTGCCAAGGTTTTGCCATCAGGAGAAAACGCTACCTCATGGACATGAAACCAATCGTAATAGACATAATGTGAATGCTCTGTAAGGGTGTGCTTCTGCGCACCGGTGTTGACATCCCATAACCGGATCGTACGGTCTTCGCTCCCACTTACCAAGATCTGACTATCAGGACTATACGCTATGCTATAAACAGCACCCCTATGCCTGTTAAGGGTGTGCCTAAGAGCAGCAGTCTCGACATCCCATAACCGAATCGTGTAGTCGAAGCTTCCACTTGCCAGGGTTTTTCCATCAGGAGAAAACGATAGATCCCGGACATAATGTGAGTGCCCGGTAAGAGTGTGCTTGGGCATAGTAGTCTCGACATCCCACAAGCGGATAGTGTTGTCTCCACTCCCACTTGCCAGGGTTTTGCCATCGGGAGAAAATGCTACGCTATAGACGGTATCCCAATGCTCGGTAAGGGTGTGCTTGTGCGTGCCAGTCTCGACATCCCATAACCGGATGGTGTTGTCCCAACCGCCACTTGCCAGGGTTTTTCCATCAGGAGAAAACGCTACACTATAGACAACTCCCAAATGCCCGGTAAGGGTGTGCTTGAGAGTAGTAGTCTCGACATCCCACAAGCGAATCGTGTTATCCCGACTTGTACTTGCCAACATTTTTCCATCAGGGGAAAACGATAGGTCTGTGAGATAATATGAATGTGCTTTATAAATGGTGTGCTTGAGCGTACCGGTGTTGACATCCCATAACCGGATGGTGTTGTCCCTGCCGCCACTTGCCAGGGTTTTGCCATCAGAAGAAAACGCTACGGTACGGACAATACCCCGATGTCCACGGACACCACCGCGATGTCCAATGAGTAGATCGAGTTCATTACCACTTTGCGCGTCGTATATACAGATGCCGAGGCTCCCAGCAACCGCCAAACGCCTGCCGTCAGGAGAATACGCTATGTCAACGATAGTGCCCTTGCCCAACCGTGCTTTTGCGCCTTCGGGTAAACGTATTTGGGTGTAGTCTTGTGCTACGCTGTTGTGTGGAAAGAAGGTTAAAGTTAAAGTCGAACATACAATCAACATCAAAAAAAAGGATTTAATATTCATGCTGTGTTCCTTATGCGTCATCCCACGCAAGTATAAAGCTGCATACCACATTACAATCTTTATTTTTATTTTTTGGGCAATACTGCCTCAATTTTAGCTACAATCTTTCGGGCAATGTTCCGGGCAAACTGCAGATTTTCCGATGGTCCTATTGGATTGACTATAACCAAGACATTGCTTTTCGAGAACATGATAGGAAGACCCTTTTCGCCGCTGTTCCAATCAACGTGGTACCATGTGGCATCTCCAATGACCTCCTCAGGATTTGATTCGGGTTGAAAGTGCAAGCTGGGACCAATGGTGCTTCCCACCCAGACTGCCTCTTTTCGGGCGGTGTACCAAGAGTCAAATAACCAATATCGAACAGTCAGTCCTTCACTCCACTGCTGCTTGAACGCTACAATTACAGATAATTCCGGGATTCCACGGCTGGTGTAACTTGATGTTACTTGCATCGGGGGGAGATCATCCTCTTTGAGGACAACGGGCTCAAGTTTTACGATGCGGTTGACATTAAAGAGAACGCCACACCCGATTAGAGTTGTTATCAAGAGGAGAAGCAACCCGATGCTGCTTATTGATGCGTTGCTCCTTAAGAGTATCGGTGTTTTCATTTTTTCTCCAATACTGCCTCAATTTTAGCTTCAACTTTTCGAGCAAGGTCTCGGACAAACTGTAGTTGATGTAGTTGATTTGACGAGGGTTCGCCTGTCATGATGTGGACAAGGACATTGTTTTTCACGAACACAAAGTGAGTACTAACGTATTCCCACTGTCTCCTGGGGATGTGGCGCCATGTGCCATCGCCAATGACATCTTCGGGGTCCGACTCGGGTTGCCAATTCATCGGACCGGCAGATATGTGGTGTGCACCCGTAGCCGCCACGTTTTTGGCAGTGTGCAAGGAGTCAAATAACCAATATCTAATCCTCAGATCTCCACTCCACCACTGATCGAATCCTGCGAGAACAGATACTTTTGGTGTAAACCTCGCTACTACAGATCCACGGATGGGGTCAATCGACGTTATTCGCATTGTGGGTAGATCATCCTGTGCGAGGACAACAAGATCGAGTATTTTTACCACATCCTGTGTGAGGACGACGGGATCGAGTTCTTTTACCAACCTGTTCTCTTTTTTCTTGATAATATTACACCCAAGGGAGAACGTAGTAACGATAAGGACAATAAAACTGGTAAGACGTAATCGAAACATAATAAAGCCCTCCTTTTTGCGATACCACCCAGTCTTAGCCTCAGATTTCAACTCAAAATCGTTTGCCGTCTACTGCAAAATGACCATTTTTCGCAGGAAGGACCCGTTATCTGTCTTGAGTTGATAAAAATAGATGCCACTAGCGACGCCTCAAAGTCAAGGACGGGAAATTCCAGCGGGTGGGACTTCATGCATTTTATCACTCTTTCCGCCAAGACTCCACGCTTTAGCGTGTGGGTGCTATCACCTATCGTATTCAAAGTTTATGAGCGTCAATCCCGATAACGGTCTTAAGTCTCTAATTGGATTTCCTTGGATCCACAATGTCCGCAGGGCAATTAACCCAGCAAGCGGATGGACGTTTTCAATAGCGTTATGTCTAATATCCAAGCGACGCAGTCTCTTGAGTCCCACCAACGGACTTATATCTGAGATCTTACTATTTTCCAGAGAGAGTACCTCTAAGTTAACAAGCGTCTCCAGTGGGTACAGGTCAAGATTTGGGATATTTGAAGAGACTCCCGACAGATACAAACTGTTAAGTTTTGTCAAGTTCGCCAGTGGACGAAGGTCTGTTATAGGATTTCGACTCAGGTCAAGTTCTCTAAGATTCGTCGCTAATTCTAATCCACTAATATTATTGATGCCTTTGTCAGAGGCATTTAGCATCTGCAGCTGTTGCATCTTTTCTATTGTCAAATGGACATCTGGTAGGAGGCCGAGTTCACCGCGAACCGCCGCCCGTAGAGCGGGATCTGGCATCCATACCTCGGTATAATCCCTCTGTGCTATCGGCTCTGATACAGCATCGTATTTAAAGTCTACGAGATTCAGTGCTGAGAGTGGTGTGAAATCTGTTATCGGATTCCCTTGGATCCACAATGTCCGCAATGCGGTTAACCCTATGAGCGGACGGATGTCTTTGATGTTGTTATATCTGATATCCAAGATGCGAAGTCTCCTCAACTCCGAAAGCGGACGGATATCCGAAATGCCGTTCCCTTCCAAATAAAGAACTTCTAAGTTTCTGAGATTCACCAGCGAATGCAGGTCTCCTATTGGATTATTGCTAATGTCAAGTTCTCTAACATCTAATCCAGCGAGCGGTGTGAAATCTGTTATGGGATTTCCCTCAATCCGCAATTCTCGCAGTTCTGTCATGCTTGCCAACGGACGAACATCAGCGATTTGGTTATGCGTCAGATGCAAGCTGCGAAGATTTTTCAGGACTCCCAGTGGACGAACATCTGAAATCCAGTTCTGCTCTAAGGAGAGGACTTCTAAGTTGCTGAGATTCGCCAAGGGTCGGATGTCAAGGTCTGGTGTACTCGGAGAGATCTTCCAGATATGTAAACTTTCAAGTTCTGTTAAATTGGCAAGGGGTTGTAAGTCTGTTATTGGATTCATACTCAAATGTAGCACATTAAGATTCGTAGCAAACTCCAAACCAGTGATGTTATAGATGCCTTTGTTATGTGCATTGAGATAGTCCAATTTTAGCATCTTCTCTTTTGTCATGGGAACACCGGGCAGGAGTCCGAGTTCACCGCGAACCGCCGCCCGCAGAGCGGGATCTGGCATCCACGCCGCAGCAAGTTGGGTTTGTTCTGTTGGGTCTGATGCGAGGTCGTATTTAAGATCTGTGAGATTCAATTCTGCGAGTGCCGTTAAAGTTCTTATTGGATTCCCCTTGATCCGTAATGCCTGTAGATGCGTCAGTCCAGAAAGCGGACTGATGTCTCGAATGTGATTGTCTGTGAGGATCAGGTGGTTTAGATTTTTCAGACCCGACAGTGGAGCGATGCTTTCAACTTCGTTGTCAAAAAGGTCTAATTTTTCTAAGCTTGTCAGATTCGCAAGCGGACGGAGATCGCTTACGTAATTGTCAGCCAAATTCAGATAAGTAAGAGCAGTCAATGAACCCAGTGGAGAAATATCGGTTACCTGATTGTACCAGAGACTTAACCCCCACAGATGCGTTAGATGCGTCAGAGGTTTTAGATTGCTGACTTGATTACCACCTACATTAAGGTAAGTCAAGGCGGTGAGTGTAGCGAGCGGACTTAGCTCAGTAACATAATTACCAGCGTCGCCTAAATGTAAATGGACTAAATTTCGGGCGAATTCCAGACCCTTTAAATCCGTAATACCCTTTCCACTGAGTATAAGACGCTCCAACTCTTCCATTCTCTCCTTGGTCAACGGGACAGCATCTGGCAGTGCGAGTGCCTCCCGAACAGCAGCGCGCAATGCGGGATCTGGCATCCACGCCTCAGTATCCGCTAAATCCACCGTAGCACCGGGTGTTGAGACTGTTTCGGACCCCTGTAAGCCAGTGCTGTTGATTTTACCGGTCGTGATTGCACGTCCGACTTGATTTCGCACGGCGGGTTTCGCATCGGTTTCAAGGACGACGGGTACGTCAATAATTATGATTGTAGGTTTGGATTGTGCCTCGAAGTTATAAGGTTTCTGAAATCGGGCGAGATATTTGTTGCTGAGTCCGAGCAGCAACAGCACCAATACTGCAGCTGCACCGACAGCAATCCACGGTACCAACGGTTTTGAAGCTGGTGTTGGTGTCGGTTTTAAGTGTGCAACTTTCTCTACGATGCGTTCGGTGAGGTTCGTAGGTAACTGGACACCACCGAGGACTTCTTGGATCAAGAGGTCTTCTTCCTGTTGTAAACGCCTGCGTGCCCGATGCAAGCGACTGGTAATTGTGTTCACGGAGACACCTAAGAATCTGCCGATCTCTTTAGTTGTCATTTCACCAAGGTAGTAGAGCGTGACAACAGTGCGTTCGCTCTCTGGGAGTTTATCAAGGAGTTTCTTGACGATGTTCTGTCGGTGTTCAGAGGATTCAGCTTCACGTTGCTCTGATACATATCGGGAGTACGCAGATTTATCGAGGGTATCCATAGGTGTCGTCTCCAGCAACCGTAGGACAGATTTGTTCTTCCGAAGCCAATTCAGGCAACGCCGATGCGTGATGACGTAGAGCCATCCGGAGAACCGACGGGGATCCTTGAGGGTTGAAAGTTTCTTGTAGACTTGAAAAAAGGTGTCCTGCGTAATCTCTTCAGCATGGTGAAAATCACCGATTGTTCGCCACGCAAGGGCGTGAACACTTTTCTGGTATTTTTGGACCAAAGTGGTGAACGCAGCGTCATCGCCCGACATAATCCTGTAAACCAGTTGTACATCATTTTCTACCATTGGGATTCTCCATGATGTTTGAATGGATTTGGTTGTATCAAGGTGTGCTTTAACTTCGCCGTTTGGAAATCAGCGATATGGTTTGCGGTGTTTATCTTATTATACCTGTATGAGATAGATTTTGGGCACTTAAAGCGTATATGAGACGTATTATCAAACGAACATTCTTAATACGCAATAGGGACTTTACGTTCGATTATGTTGCTTAAAGACACATTTTTTACCAAAAAACGTGCATTTTGCGAAAAAAAGTGAAAAGGATATGAATTTTTTAGGGATTGTGCTGTGGGTGTAGGACCTGAGACAAGTTAAATCATGGTTGCGTCTTCCCTATCAGAAAGCAAAAGAGGCGAGGCACAGGACCTCGCCAATGTGGTTGTTTAGATGTGTCAACACTGCTCATTTCCGAATCAGCATTTTGCGGGTTGCGGAGAGAGTCGTTTTCTTTTCATTTTTTGCTCGTTGTTTGTTTAAGTATTCCCCAGAATACCATCTGTGTGTTCGCGCTGGGTGAAACACTAAACGCCGATGGCACCCATGCCGGAGAAAATTCCAGTCCCGGATCTTCTGTCAATTTTCGGAGACCACCACCCGCCGCACGAATTAAATAGATGTCTTTATTCTCATCTTGAACTGATACATACACTATCCACTGACCGTCAGGCGATCCGTCAGGATCCTCGCAAGTTTGTCCAGCGTCCGTCAATTTTTTGGGGTTTTCTCCGTCAGTATCTACAGCAAACAGTGTTGGTACCTTCACACCGCCAAGCATCTCGCTGGAAAAATAAATTTGTTTCCCGTTGGAAGCCCAAGTAGGACTCGTCGCAGAAACCTGTGTGAGTGCTCGTTGTTTTTCTCCATCTGCGTTCATAACATGGATCCCACCAATGCCGTCCTGCGTGGAACGGAACACGATCCACTCGCTATCCGGGGACCAAGCTGGCGTTGAATTGTGTCCGCCTTTATTTGTGAGCCTCTGAACCTTCTTACCGTTTACGTCCATTATGTAGATGTCAGTGTCCGCGGCATGGTCGCGCGCTTGGTTGGATGCAAACGCTATCCACTTGCCATTCGGGGACCATGCTGGATCCACATCAGTCGCTCGATGGTTTGTGATTCTTCGGGATTCCTTTGTATTCATATCCATTACATAAATTTCTGGATTCCCATCTCTGTCTGATACGTAGGCGAAAGCACGACCGTCTGGAGACCATGTTGGCGAGAAGTCGTCCGACGGATGATTGGTTAAGTTGGTGAGATTTTTACCATCTATATCTATGATATAAACGTCAAGGTTTCCCGTCCTATCAGAAGTGAAGGAAACCCTACCGATGCCCCAAACGTTCGTTACCAATAGGCTGCCCTTAAACAATAACATCAACAATAATAATATTCGTCTCATCAAAAAAACTTCTCCTGATCGAACCTAAGATTCCGCATCTAATTTTCGCTTCATAATAGTCCCGTGTCCTCCCAGGACAACTATACCAAACCCTTCAACATAGCCAATATGGTACAGATCTTCGTCAGTGCCAGATATTTCAATTTCCCATGTTGCACCACGATCTTTGGTATGTAAGATGAGTCCACCTTCTCCGACAATCCAGCCTTCCATTTTATTGGTGAAGAATACGTCATAGAGATGTGTACTTATTCCCGTATTGACTGCTGACCACGCCAAACCACCGTCTGACGTGCGAAGAACGATGCCATCTCTCCCAACAGTCCACCCTTCTACGCGGTTCAGGAAAGACAAACCGTACAGGTCATAACCTGTGTTGGTTGTCTGAAGATGCCACGTGTCTCCTTGGTCGTTCGTCCAGAGAACCTTTCCCCACGATCCGACAGCCCAACCGTAGTGCTCTTCCACCATCTGAATGTCACGATAGGATGCCGAGGTCTCATTTTCTTGATGTCTCCAGATTGTGTCTCCGTCTTTATTATGTAGAACAAGACCTTCTTTACCGGCAGCCCACCCTTCACCGAAGCCTTGGAAATGGGCTGTGTAAAGTTCACACGGTTCTTCTACAGGACGACGTTCGTCGTCAAAGGCACTTACCACCGGCTTCGTCGTTTCGTTTAGAATCTGCCATGTTTTGCCACCATTGGTCGTGGATAGAAAACTCGCGTCTTGGGTGAGTAACCAGCCGATCTCTGCGGAAACAAAATGAACGGCTATTAGCGGTGAATCTACAGGGGATTCAACGCTCTTCCAAGTGTTGCCTCCATCTAAGGTACGGAGCATTGTACTGGAATTACCGACTGCCCAGCCTTCGATAGGGTTGATGAAGGAAATATCCGCTGGTTTCACACTCTCATCACCACCCGTTATCCGAAACGGACCGTCGTTGCGTAAGAGGACCCATCCAGCATCTATCTTCGGCAACTCCGCTTCAGTTGTATCAAAGAGCCGCTTGCGAGGGGTATATTTTGCTATTGAAGGAATCGTATAGGCAACAGCAACACCGTCTTCACCAACGGCGAATATTTTATCTTCCGTGATACTGATGTCCTTAAGATTTTTGTCTGTCCCACTATCTTCCCGTGTCCACGTCTTACCGCTATCTTGTGTGAGTAGAAGTGTTCCTTCGTCACCAACCGCTATTCCTACCGTGCGAGAGGCGAAGAAGATTTTGTTGAGATTTGATCGTGTGCGCGTGTATTGCGTCTCCCACGTTTTTCCACCATCGGCGGTATGAAGGATTAACCCGTACTGTCCAGAGATCCAACCGAGTTCGGAGTCTACAAAGTAGACCGAGTAGAGTTCGTTGAATGTTCCGCTCTCTTGGGGGTTCCATGTTTTCCCGCCGTCGATAGTGTGAAGGATTTTGCCGGGCCAACCGATCGTCCATCCCTCATTTGGTGATATAAAGCAGAGCCCTTTTAGGAGTTCAAAGATGTAGCCGCGTTGTTCAATCCAGTTTTCACCGCCATTGTTGGTATAGAAGATACCGCCCATATCACCAACAGCCCAACCGCGCTCGCTATTTAGAAACTGCACATCCTGTAGCCCGACCCAGTCATTTCCTTTTTGTATCTGCCATGTTTCTCCGTCTTCGGTATGCAGGATATAGCCGGAATCACCGATTACCCACGCCTCTTCTTCGTCCACAGCGGTCACCTTATTTAAGCCGACAGAGAGTCCGCTGTCCTGTTGTTCCCAAGAGCGTCCTTCATTCTCAGTTCGGAAGATTCCCCCGCGACGCCCGACAGCCCAACCGCGCCCACCTGCTCCCATCTCTACACCTGCTAAAGGTTCGGCATTGCTTTCGGAGTCGATCGTCCACGTTTTTCCGCCATCGGTAGAATGGAGCATTGTTCCGTAGCTACCAACTGCCCAAATATGTTTAGCGTCAGGCGAATGGACAGCCATCAGATCGCTACGCGTCCCTGTCTCTTGAACCGTCCATGTTTTTCCACTGTCTTGTGTGTGTATCACACCCCCAACTTGTGATACTAACCATCCTTTTTTAGTATCTGTAAAGCAGAGATCATAGATGGCGTGAGAGCTTTCGATGCCGGGTTCCCCACGGGTCCACGATTTTCCGCCGTCTGTCGTTGAGAGCACAGTAGACGCAATTCCGACAGCCCAGCCCGTTTTCTGGTCAGAATCGAATTGTATATTAAGCAGACCGTCCTGAGATCCTACCGATTTATAATCCCATGTTTTCCCACTGTCTGTCGTGTGCAATGTTGTGCCAAGTTGTGCGATCAACCAGCCTTCGTTTTCGTTAACAAAGTGGATATCGAGAAGTGCTTCACCCACACCACTGGGACGGAAGTCCCACGATTTTCCGCTGTCTTCGGTGTAGTAGAGCGCACCACCTTCTCCAGTTATCCAACCGCGTTGTTCGTCCAAGAAGTAAAGGCTGATCAGACTCATACTCCCGTCTCTGACAACCTGCTTCTCCCACTTTTTGCCACCGTTTTTCGTCTGTAAAAAGGTTCCTTCGTTTCCGACAATCCAACCGCGTTTTTCATCTATGAACTGCATCTTGTTCAGACGTGCTTTGGTGTTGCTGTTCTGTGTTTTCCAGTTTTTGCCACCATCATCGGTGTAGAGGATTGTCCCCTCTTCCCCGATGACCCAACCGTGCTCTGCATCAAGAAAGAGGACATCTCTGAATTCTACTTCCCAATTGGCTTGCCTAACTACTTCTGCCTTAACAGGTGGTGGTTTTTGGGTCGATTTCACGGCACATCCACTGAGCAAAACGATCAGCGATACGGCGATTGTGGCGATTGTAAAGATACGCATTGGATCTCCTTGTTATCTACCCTAATTAACATTGTCCCTGAATATATCACTTAATCCCATCATAACACAAGATTCCTTATCAATGATTCAATGTAACATTATAGCACCTCGCAATGATTTTGCAAGTTCTGAATGTGGGGGTTGATAAATGGAGCGATGCAGCAATCGAAACGCGGGAAAAGCCCATTGCATCGCTCCAAATTTTTCCAAGGAGGCAGGCTCTCCCAGTTGGTTTGCAGTTATGTTAATAAGGAACGCCAGTATCAGGAACGGATCATAGTAGCGTTGATTTTTGAGGAAACCGTAGAGTGAGAAACGAAAGAGCATCGGTATTTGCATAACAGAATCCTACTGCAGTAATGTATCGACAGTCGGTTGAATATTTTAACTGATTCACCGATAGTGTCAAGTTTACGCCTTCTGAAAAATACAATAGTTTCGTTCACGAAGAGAAAACGCTCATACAAGAAAAATTAGTTGTTCTCAGCACCTTCATTAATCCAGTCTTTGACAAGATCTACCAGATCGTTGTCCAGTGGTCCTGCTGGAGGCATGCCACCGCCATCAATGCGTATAATAACAAGACTCTTTTTGGCATTTCCAGCAACAAATGAGGGACCGCCGTTTCCACCTCTCTTGAAGGCATTGTATCCCGTTAGATCCAGATTCGCGGCACCGCCCGCGGCATGGCATCCAGCAAATACGCAGTTCTTTTCGAGAATAGGCAAAATGTCGTTCTGAAAAGAAACACCTACTTCTGGTGCGGCTTCAGCGACTGCCACTGGAGGCAGAGTGGTTTCCGTAGAAGGCGTTGATGTCGGTTGAACGATACTTGTTGGACTGCTGGCTTCTTCATCGGTATCGCCACCCCCACAACTCGTAATGAAAAAAGCGATAAGTAAAGAACTGATAACAAGAATAAAAAGATAACGAGATTGCTTATTAGGAAAAATCTGAGTTAAGGATAAATTGAGCATAGGGTTTTCTCCTTTTTTAAAGTTAGTTGTTAAAAATAGGGCTAACATAAGCGAATTCACTAAAGCAATAAGGTATATATTAGCAATTTAGCAATTTTTGTGCCAAAGACAATTCGAGCGCAAAACCGCCGCTAAAGACGAATTTTGGGTCGATTATGCCCACGAATTGTTTCTTACTGTTCAATTTCTGAACGGATCTGTTCAAAGGTCTCACGTCCCAGAATCCCTTGACATTCATCAGTTTTTCAAATATAGTAACAAGGATTTCATCTTTAGAAACAGATCGGAGACATTCATGCGGGTTTTGATTATTGGTGGCACAGGACTGATTAGCACGGCAATTACACGCTTTCTTATCGAGCGCGGCGATGCTGTAACGCTCTACAATCGTGGACAGACGAAAGCGGATATTCCAGAAGGATATAACACCATCACTGGTAATCGGAAAGATTACGTCGCCTTTGAAGCACAGATGGAAGAAGCGAAAAATTTCGATGCCGTCATTGATATGATCGGTTTCGTTCCAGCAGATATTGAGAGTGCGGTCCGCGCATTTCGCGGACGCATTGGACAGTTCATTTTTTGTAGCACAGTTGATGTCTATACCAAACCCGCACGCCGCTATCCAGTCCGTGAGGATGAAGAACGACAGCCGATGCCATCTTTTCCCTATGCCTACAATAAAGCAAAGTGTGAGCGACTTTTGGAAGACGCACATGAACGTGGCGATTTTCCGGTTACAATCATCCGTCCTGCACATACTTACGGCGAGGGACGAGGACTGATTCATTCGTTAGGACTTGGCGGTGCTTACTATTTCAACCGTATCCGTCTCGGCAAACCCATTATCACACACGGCGACGGGTCTTCGCTCTGGGCAGCGTGCCATCGTGATGATGTTGGGCGCGCGTTTGTCGAAGCCGTCGGCAATCAACAAACGTTTGGCAAAGGTTACCACACAGCGAGTGAAGAGCCGATGACCTGGAATCAGTACCATCAAACAGTTGCACAAGCAATGAACGCGCCGGAACCCGAACTGGTTCACATTCCAACCGACTTCCTGTTTGAGATTGCGCCAAAGGAAGCGGAATGGTGCAAAGAGAACTTCCAGTACAACAATATCTTCGATAACACGGCGGCGAAAACTGACTTAGGTTTCCAATACACGATTCCATTCGTCGAAGGTGTACGCCGAATTGTCGCTTGGCTTGATGCCCGCGACCGCATTCACGACAAAGATGAACCCACAATTTACAGCGAAATTATTGAAAGGTGGAAACGATTCAGTAGGAAGGATACTTTTTTCAGAGGGATTGACAGTGCAGAGACATAAATGCGGTATTCAGTTAATATTAATGTTTTTTGCTATGGTAATGATGCCATCCAACCTGTTGGCAGAAGGTGATGAGAGCATGCTTCCCAAAAAGGTGATATTTGAGACGGATATGTCAACTGACGTAGATGATGTCGGTGCCTTGGCTGTACTGCACGCCTTGGCAGATAACGGAGAGGCGGAAATTCTTGCGGTCTCTTTCAACGAAGTGCATCCGAGCGGTGCCAATGCTATATGCGCGATAAATACATGGTACAACCGCGGTAACATTCCGATTGGTATCTATAAAGGCGATCTCGCTGATCCTGATGAATCAAGTTATCTGGCGTACCTCGCTGATTTCCCACACGATCTCCCGACCACTCCGACACCGAGTTCCTTGGAGCTTTATCTACAGGTGCTCAGTGAACAACCGGATAACTCTGTAACAATCATCAGCGTCGGGTTTCTCAACAACCTTTATGATCTTCTGAAAGCTAATCCTGACCTCGTAAAGCAAAAAGTCACTGAACTCGTGGTAATGGCGTTGGTTGTTGACGATCCTTACAACACGGTTCGCCATAATCAGGTTGATAAGTCGGAATATGTTATCCACAATTGGCCCACGTCGCTTGTTATCAGCCACTATGGAGAATCTGTGCATACCGGAACGAAACTTGCAGAGACGCCTGCTGGAAATCCCGTGCGTGAAGCATATTATCGACGATTCAACGGGCAGTACAAGGGACGCTCCAGTTGGGATCAGCTCGCAGTCTTATACGGTGTGCGTGGTATCAGCAGCTATTTTACTGAAATTACAGAAGGCAAAGGCAGGTTGTCAAATGGATATGAGTGGGAGATGAAATCGGGATTTCGGTCTTATCTGGATCCGAAGTTGTCAGATAGTGAGTATGTCGATATCATTGAAAGCCTGATGATCAAACCGCCAAAAAAATAATCTGAACACATTAGAGATAAATATACAAATTTGCTGGTAGGGTTCCCAAGCTTGCCTTTATCGGAGCATTTGATGCTAAAATACATTTGGTTAATAGTTGTTTTTGCAATCGCAGTTTCATTTGCAAATGCACAAAATTTGGAGATGCGTATGATTGAACGCTGGAACATATATGAAGTAACTTTAAATGGACCAGACACAGGAAATCCGTTCACTGAGGTCCAATTAACAGCGAAGTTTTCACAGAATGATCGAACTTTTGAACCACACGGCTTCTATGACGGAAATGGGGTTTACAAAATCCGGTTCATGCCCGATGAAGTTGGTGAATGGACATACATCACAAAAAGTAATCGCGCCGAACTTGACGGTAAGACGGGGCAATTTACGTGCGTTGAATCCTCCGAGGACAACCACGGACCTGTGCAGGTATATAAAGACTTCTATCTCCGCTATGCCGATGGCACGCCGTATCACCAGTTTGGAACAACCTGTTATGCGTGGGCACATCAGGGAGATGTGATGGAGGAACAGACGCTCCAAACACTCGCCGAAGCACCTTTCAACAAGATGCGGATGTGTATTTTTCCAAAAGACTACTCTTACAACAAAAATAAACCCGTCTACTACCCGTTTGAAGGGAAACCGCTAAAAGATTGGGAATTCACAAGGTTCAATCCGAAGTTCTGGCAACATTTCGAGAAGCGAGTACAAGACCTCTTAAACCTCGGTATTGAAGCCGACATCATCCTATTCCATACCTATGACCGCTGGGGTTTCGAGTACATGGATGCCGAAAGCGATGACCGATATATCCGCTACGCCGTTGCGAGATTAGCAGCATTCCGAAACGTCTGGTGGTCGCTTGCAAATGAATACGACTTTATGCCCGCAAAAGAAGAATCCGATTGGGATCGGTTCTTCCAGATTATCCAAGCCGAAGACCTGTATCAGCGGTTGCGTGGCATTCACAATGGTGCACGCTGGTACGACCATAACAAGCCGTGGGTGACACATACAAGCATCCAAACCTCTTACATGGCAGGTGGCATCAACTTTCGCACTCAATACGGAAAACCTGTTATCTATGATGAGTGTCGCTATGAGGGTGATATTCCGCAAGGATGGGGAAATATCACCGCAGAAGAGATGGTACAGCGCTTCTGGGCAGGAACGGTCTCTGGATGCTATGTCGGACACGGTGAGACATACAAACACCCTGAAGACCTACTCTGGTGGGCGAAAGGTGGCGTCCTACGGGGTGAAAGTCCGCCGCGGATTGCATTCCTCAAGGACTTCATGGCTGATGCACCTGGGTTTGATACGCTTGAGCCAATCGGTGATGATAGGGGACGGTATATCCTCGCGAAACATGGAGAATACTATCTTACTTATACAACCGAACCACAGACGATAACACTGGATTTGCAAGGGGAACAGCCCTATAAAGTCGATCGTGTGGATACTTGGAACATGAAAGTTGTCCCAGTTGGTACAGCACACCCTGGAGAATATACGTTTGCTGCACCCCGCAGTGGTTCTGCCTATCGTTTTACACCGTACGCACTGGGTGAGAAACTCCGTCCCGAAGCGAAAGCATCCGCCGATGTGCTTCAAGGGAGTGCCCCACTCACAGTGACTTTCTCAGCAGCAGGAGATCTGGAACACCACTGGACTTTTGGAGACGGCACAACGTCCATTGAATCGAATCCGACGCGTGTGTATGAAAATTTGGGGCGATACATCGCGACGCTCACGGTAATGAACGAGGAGGGGGACACAGCAACGACATCCGTCGTGATCCACGTATTACCAGAAGAACCGGTTGACATCGGAATGCACACGGAATTCCCTGGCTCACGCGATGGACTCGTTTTTCTCTGGCACAGCGCACTTAAAGATAGTGGAGACGTTGAACCTCGCGGTGATGCAAAAATTGGCGCAGATGGGCAGATGGACCTAACCGGTGGTGCATTCCTTGCCGAGGCTGTCAATGACACCCTCCTCGCAGCCTGTCAGGAAAGCAATCAATTAACACTTGAGTGTCTCGTTACAACAGATAATCTGGACCAGAGCGGTCCCGCTCGGATTATCTCGTTCTCAAGTGACATTACCCATCGCAACTTCACCTTCGGACAGAATGGAAACCGTTTTGCTGTCCGAATCCGCACGCCTCGAACCGGAACGAATGGCATGGGTGGTGAATTTTCTTTCGGTGAGATTGAGGCGGGGAAACCGATACATGTTATCGTCAGTTACTTTGAACGGAATGTCTACTGCTACATCAATGGTGAGCTTAGCCACGTTAGCAATAGTATCCAAGGAGATTTCAGCAATTGGGAACGCTATCCGTTGCTTTTCGGTGATGAAGCGGGTGGTGGCAGGAATTGGGAAGGTAAACTCAGCCGCGTAGCAATTTACAGCCGATTCGTAGGTGTAGAAGAAGCCGCGCATAAATTCAAACTGATTCAAGAATGAAGGTGGTAGACACACTCCGTTATACCATCCACTAAGAGGTTGAAAGCATAGTAGAGCGAACAAGTAATTCTGATCTATTCTGCTCGCTCTACTGTTTCAAACATCTATCCGATACACACGAACAGCAGTATCATGAAATAACGCAGCGCGCTCATCATCCGAATACCCCGATGACAGGCGTTTGAACGCATTATACATCACATTGTAGGAAAATGACACTTTGTCAACCGGGAAGTTACTTTCAAACATGCACCGCTCTGGACCGAATTGCTCAATACAGTAGTTCATAAAGGGTGCCATAGATTCTGCTAACTCCTCAGAACCGATCGGTTCTTCCCGCTCATGCCAGTCAAAACCGGTACGCGGCATCCCGATTCCACCCAATTTCATGTGAACGTTAGGACACGCCGCTACGGCGGCGATACCACTCCGCCAGTTCGCCAGCACTTCTTCATCCCTACCACCATACGGACCGTCCCGTAGCAAACCGCCGATATGGTTTGAAATAATTGTCAGATCGGGTACAGCTTTCGCGAAATCAGCAAGTTCCGAGAGTTGTGGAGCGTATAACCATGCCTCAAAAGACATTCCCATATTTGCCAGCACCCTCGCCCCAGCACGGAAATCCTCGCGTGCCAGTTGTCTTTCTGTTCTGTAAGCGGAAGTTCCTGCTATTTCTGGGTGTGGGTCCCAAGTAACAGAATGGCGGATCCCCCGAAACCGATTTGGACTTGCTGCTTGTAATGCTTCCAATACGGGTTCCACTCGCTCACCCAAGTTCAAGTTCGCATGCCCGACAATCGCAGCAGCAGCACGGCTCGCGCCGTATAGACCGCTTGCGCTTGCAGCTGCCAACCCTTGCACGAATTCAACCTCACCAACCGGACGCATCTCCTCCGGTCCATCAGCGCGATACATCGCCCTTGCCTCAACAAACACAGTGGAACGCACATTGTGTCCGCTGTCAATATCCGCCACCAACTCGTGGAGCAGATACCGTTGGTAAGGGATCCGTTCATATCGGAAATCCCAAAAATGGTGATGTGGATCACAGATAGGAATCTCAGGTTCCAATGTCGGTTCTTCGGTTAAAGCGAGCCAATCGTTGTCTCCAAATGGCATAGAAATACCTCCGTCTCTATAGTCGAATTTTAAAATGTTATTTCTCCGCTCAGGTACACTGTAGAGCATCCGAGAGTTTTTGTCAAATAGGTTTTAGACCTGTCTTACACTGGAATTCAGGACAAGTATGTGTTATATTAATGTGAATTTAATATAATGATTTGATTCATTATGACTTAACAGAACACATTTCTTGCTTATGGGATGCTTTTATGGCATAATAGTTGCGACGGTGACACAATTTCGGCTTTTTAAATATTAATAATTAATAGAAGTGAAGATTCCGTTTTCATCTATATGCTTAAAAAATGGCGGCAATTTCGCCCATCAGAGCTTCATGGGAATTTTTGTCTGTTTTTTTGGAAGTTCTGATAGCCTAAAGGAGAGTTGTGTATGTTTTCAGAAGCATCACAAAAATCTGAAGCACAGACTGGTCACGGTTTTGGTACGGCTCCTGTATTCCTTGCTTCAATCAGTACGATTCTGGGTGCGATCCTCTTTTTGCGGTTCGGTTATGCTGTCGCACATGTCGGACTCTGGGGCACACTCATGATTGTCGTGCTTGGACATCTCGTAACAGTTCCAACAGTTCTGGCAGTTTCTGAGGTTGCGACGAACCGTAGGGTGGCAGGTGGTGGTGCGTACTACATAGTCAGCCGCTCCTTTGGAGCGAGTATCGGCGGTTCGATCGGGATCGCGCTGTATATTTCTCAAGCAATCTCGGTTGCTTTCTATATAGTCGCTTTTGCAGAATCCTTTCAACCTGTATTTGGCTGGGTTGAAAGTATATACGGTTTGGATAACTTAGATGCGCGCTGGGTAAGCCTCCCTTGCACGATCTTAATGATAGTACTTATGCTGGTTAAAGGTGCCAGCGTAGGGGTGCAGTTGCTCTGGTGTGTCTGTGTGATGCTTGCGGCATCAATTCTCGCTTTCTTGTTCGGTACAGGCCCTGAATCTATACGACCTGAGGGGTTGAATCTTACGACACGGATTGAAAATCCGGATGGTTTTGGGACGGTTTTCGCCACATGCTTCCCTGCCTTTACAGGTATGATTGCGGGCTTAGGGTTATCTGGGGACCTAAGGAATCCTCAACGAAGTATCCCACTTGGTACAATCGGTGCAACGTTCGCAGGCATGGTAATATACGTCCTTGTTGCCATCAAATTGGGACAGAGTGCCACACCTGAAGAACTGGATAAAGACCAATTTATTATGGCGCAAATCGCTCTATGGGGTCCGGCGATCTACATCGGATTGGGTGCGGCTGCTCTCTCTTCCGCACTTGGCTCAATCATGGTAGCACCGAGAACGTTGCAGATGCTTGCCCGCGATAATGTTTTCCCTATCCCAAAACTGAATCGTTTGATGGAAACGGGTGTAGGAAAAAGCCAAGAGCCGATATATGCGACCTTTGTGTCAGGCGTAATAGCGATCGTGTTTGTCGTCATAGGTGATGTGGACTTTATCGCACAGATTCTCAGTATGTTCTTTATGGTAACTTACGGTGCGCTCTGTATGGTGTCCTTTCTTGAACATTTTGCAAGCAATCCATCCTATCGTCCGACTTTTCATTCCCGCTGGTATTTGTCCCTGTTAGGAACTGTAATGTGTGGTCTGATGATGTTTCAGATAAGCGCACTGTATGCTCTCATCTCCATTGTTCTCATGGTAGGAGCCTACATTGGGCTCCGCCGCAGTCGCCAAGGTGAACGCGACTTCGCCGCAATCTTTCAAGGAACGATGTTTCAGCTAACTCGGTGGTTGCAGACAACCCTACAGAAAAGCCGGGTTATGACCTCTGAGGGTGGGTGGCGACCTTCGATTGTTGCTGTGACGCGTGTCGGAGAACGACGGCTTGGACATTTCGATCTGCTCCGATGGATCTGCCATAGGCACGGTTTCGGGCACTTCATTCAACTCTTTCTTGGTGATTATACTTTTCCCAACGAGATCAAGGCTCGCCTCCACGTTGATGAGTTAATCAAACTGACAGAGGTCAGTAGAGCAGGCATCTTCGTTGATACCTTGATTTCTCCAACCTTCCAACTCGCTCTCACGCAAATAGTACAGATGCCAGGAATTTCTGGTTTGCCTAACAATTCCATCCTCCTTGAGTTTGATCAAGAGAGCCCAGAGGAAATTGAGGAGATCAAACAAGGTGCGCGGATCGCTGTGAATTCATTGTTCAATGTCCTAATTCTGAGATCGACGAGTTATCGCTTCGGTTATAAGTCGTCCATTCATGTGTGGGTGACAGAGGAGAACTTGAAAAACGCACCCATGATGCTGTTGCTGGCATATATTATCATCGGTCATGCTGACTGGAAGGGTGCTGAAATTCGGCTCTTTGCTTGCTCGGAATCTACGAGTGCTGGATCTACGAGTGCTGGGAATGAAGTTAAGAATGAAGCGGATAAACTCTCAACGCTAATGAAGGAAGGGCGGTTGCCCATCTCAATGCAGAATGTGACCTCTGTTTCCTATGACAGCGTGGAAGCTTTAGAAGAAGAAGTAGACCTCCGATCTGCTCAGGCTGACTTAGTTATTACAGGATTGACAGGGGAAGACCTGGATTCTGGAGAATTATTCCGAATACTACAGCGTTATAAAGGCGTGAAAGATGTATTGTTCGTACACTCCATTGAGCAGATTTTGATTGACTAACAATGCCTTCAGAGTAATTCTGTTATACCTTTCGTCTAAACTTGTTTTAGCTGTTTAGGAGGGTAAAACCCTGAATAACCAAGATAACGGAATGGAAGCACCTCAAATTCGAGAGTTGATTGCCGAAATTGTCCGAGCGGCGGGTGGTCATTCCGGTGTCAATGCTGATCCAATATTGGATAGTCAGGAACGTTTCCAATCCGTTGGTTTTGAAGACGCCGTGAGAAAGTGGATTGATGAAAACTGGGAATCAATCGTTGGTACTCGCGGCGGCCCCTTTAATCCTGCCGACCAGTATGTAACCACCTATAGAGATGGCGAGATCTATGTACATATACTTTCTTGGGATGGCGAAAACCATATCATCCTCCCAGCAATCACTGATCGGATAGTAAAAAACGCGTGGCTTCTGGAAGACCCTAAGGCGGATGGTAATTCGTGGGGGATTGTGAGACAGCATCCCTGGGGGTTGGTGGTTGTAGTCCCGGAGGATTACCAGAACGGTATTGATGACATCGTCGTTCTTGATGTTGAGGGTGATCCTGCCACGCTTAAGAAGCCTCAATTAGTTGAGGGAAACGCTTCGTCAGTTATTTATCTTTTCGGAGACAGTGCCAAGTTAGATGGAGGTCTCGCGCACTTGCAAGCACAGGATTGGATAGAAGGGTGGCGAGAACAATCGGATTCTGCCTCTTGGGACGTTAAACTCCAAAGTGCTTGCGATTACAAGATTGCAATGACCTACACTGCGGATGTACAAGCAACTGGCTCGAAGTTCGAGATTATTGCGGGAGAAAGTCGAGTTATCGGTGATGTCTACCAAACAACCGGATGGGCAGGAAATTCGCAGAATTTTGAGAAGAGATTACTTCAAGAAACACTGTGGCTCCCCGCCGGAATAAGCACGATTACACTGCGTCTCATAGGAACAGCAAAATCTAAAGCAAACGTCAAGGTCCATTCTATTGAGCTGGTTGCACCGGCTGCTAACAAAGCACTGCTGGCATCAACAGAGAAAGCTCAGCGGATGCGTGCCGACACAGATTGGTTCGTTCAGACGAAGTATGGCGTGATGTTTCATTGGTCGGTGACGACCCAACCCTTGCGCGGTCCCCAAAAGCCTTATCCAGAAGCAGTGCGTGATTTTGACCTTGATGCTTTCGCTGATATGGTAAGTGAAACCGGGGCTGGTTATGTCATTTTCACAGCCGTCCACGGCATCATGCATTTCCCCGCACCCTTAGCATCAATTGAAAAGGTTATGCCGGGACGCACATGTGAACGGGATCTTATCGGAGAGATGGCTGACAAACTGGGAGAGCGCGGTATTTCCTTAATTTTATACTTCCATCACGGCGTCGGCGATCCGGAATGGGTAAAAGCCTCCGGATTTTTGCGTAAGGATAAGTCACAGTTCTTCAAAATTGAACGTGACATTCTCACCGAGATTGGACTTCGATACGGTGAAAAAATTGCAGGGTACTGGTTCGACGACAGATATCCCCTGCAGCCGTTTGAAGAGCTATTTGAAGCAACCAAGGTGGGGAATCCAGATCGCATCGTTGCTTGGAACAGCTGGATCCTTCCCAAAACCACTGAATATCAAGAGTACTACGGTGGTGAATTTGGCGGTGCTTTGATAGTGCCATCGCCAAATTTCTTTTCAGAGAACGGGAATGCGAGCGGTTTACAACCGCACGGGATGATATTTCTTGATGATCCGTGGCAGCACGGATATCCCAACACCGATATTGCCCCACCCTTATTTACCACTCAACAGCTTATCAATTACGTGAAGACGTGTGTTGCCCAGAAACTGGTAATCACAATGAATATGGGTATCACACAAGATTGTCACGTCTCGCCTGCAACACTGGAACAAATGAAAGCCTTACGACAAGCAATCCGAGGGGAGTAGATATACCTCGTAAGAGCAATCTTCATGGCCGTAGGGTTATTCAGTTTTCCAGTAATTTATATCTCTGGACGCCCGGATTTAGTCTATTCACAGCCGAAATAACCCTATATAATCACGCTTTTCTTGCTTATGAAAATTTTTGTGGTATAATAATTGTCATGCGATGAAGACAGTCCTCCAATTATAAGATCCAAACTTAGGTGGAGATTTACAGATGATAAATCGAACAGGCGCGTGTGCTTTGTTACTGCTGTCTCTGTTTTTAATTATAGGATGTGGGGCATTGGTGACCGACCGGCAGTCCGATGTGCCATTTGAGGATTCTCAGGCGGGTTTAGTGCCTGCGAAAACGTGGCCCGTGGAACGAACACTCGTTAGCAATGAAGTTAACTGCATTGCTGCCGATTCAGACAATGTATGGATTGCAACGGCGAGAGGAGTTTCGCGTTGGGATCGTCAACGGGATGAGTGGCTACACTATACGATGGAAGATGGGTTGGCAAACGATATGGTAAATGCCCTTGCGGTTGATGGGCAGTGGGTCTGGTTTGCTACCGATGAAGGTGTGAGCCGCTACGATATGCAAACGAACACCTTTTCGACCTTCCGAACCATTGATGGCTTAGCGAGCGATCTGGTTTCCTCTGTTGCAGTGGATGGAAATTACGTCTGGTTTGGAACATCCGAGGGGTTGAACCGTTATGACAAAACGATTGATAGTTGGGCGGTACGTACTCGGAAGGACGGCTTAGTCAGCAAGGTAATTACAACGATTGCCGTCGAACCAGAATACGTCTGGGTCGGCACCGATAGAGAAATAAACCCAGATCCGCATGGATGGGATGAGGATCCGCGATTCAGTAGGGGTGGGGTGAGCCGTTACCATCGAGATACCGATTCTTGGAATAACTATACAAAATCAGATGGTTTGATAGACAGTGAAATCGCCACAATTGCAGTGGACGACGACAGCGTTTGGTTTGGGACGCAGGACGAAGGCGTCAGTCAGTACAATAAGGTTGATCAGACTTTTATCAAAACCTATACGAAAACCGACTTCCTGAAAAGCAATATGATTAGTTGTATCCGAACTGATGGATTCCAGGTCTGGTTTGGAACTGCCAATTCCGGTGTGCATCGATTTATCAAACCTGTCAATACGTGGGTTCACTACACCAAAGCAGATGGATTGTCGAGTGATCATGTGAGCTGGATCACGACACAAGGTGATGATGTCTGGTTTGCGAGCAAAGAGGATGGCGTGAGTCGCTTCGATAAGGTTACTGGTGAGTGGATGATGTACAAGCAAGCCGATTTTCTCGCTGACAACGATGTACGAGATATCGCACGTGATGCAGATGGGAATCTCTGGTTGGCGACGGTCGCGGGGATCTCAGTTTACTCTCCTCAAACGCGCACTTGGGAAATCATCTCCAAGGAAGATGGGCTGCCGAGTCCCTATATCACGTCAATATCTATTAGCCATCAGCAGTCAGCAGTCAGTAGTCAGCAAGAGCAGTCTGTGGCAGAAGGTAATACGCAATCGACGCACACTGACAGCCAAGAGCCGACAACCGACAGCCATTCCCAGGTTTGGATCGGTAACGATCGCGGCCTTGGAACACGAGCGTTTTTAGGCGGTGAGTGGACATTTCATACACCACCTCAAGAGCAAACACAAGGCGAAGCTTTTGTAACAGCAGTTGATGCGAGTACTGCAGCGTCGAGCCACCATGTCTGGCTCGGTACGAGTTCCGGTCCTGCGATGTATGATACAACCTCTCAAGAATGGACACAACTTGCGTTTCCAAACACACCCAAAAACACACTTATATCGTCCGTACTTGCCCGTGATACCAATGTTTGGTTTGGTGGGGCAGAAGGTGTGTGGCGATATTCAATTGACGACGAGAAGATGCACCATGCTGCCGATGGTCTTCCGAATCCTTACGTTAATCTGCTGCTTTCTACAGAGGAAAACGGAGAACCGGCGATTTGGGCGGGGACACGCCAAGGACTCGCACGGTATGATAGCACCCGCCAGCGTTGGGTGCCTCTCTCCTTTAATAAACAATTACCCTCACCTAATGTCACCGCGCTCGCCTGTCAAAATGGCATCCTCTGGATTGGCACACCTCAAGGATTGGGAAGTTATACGATCACTTCCGATTCTTGGAATTCTCTCTCAAACGTACCGTATAACATTCGGGGCATCCTGTGTGAAACAGATGGAACACTTTGGTTAGCAACAGGTGCCGGTCTTGTTGAGTATAATACGCAAAATGGGACGGAGGTACTCCATCAGTCCCGTCCAGTGCGGGAACCGTTCCTTGAAACCATGGTCTCAAATATCAAGTTTGATGGTGATTACATCTGGTTCACTAACTGGAGGGCTTCACCGAACGGTGGTATTGTGCGGTTTCATCGTCCAACATCAACGTGGCGGCGTTTCACACGCTTGGATATTCTGCAGTCTACTCAGAAAAGGTCTATGACCTATGTGCGTTGGACCTATATAGATACTGACGCTGTCTGGTTCACGACAGACTATGGTATTCTCCGCTACGATAAAATGACGGATACATGGCGGCATTTTACGCCAGAAGATGGTCTCTCTACAGGCGATCTGAATAAAATTGCTGTGAGTGAGCAGAGCGTCTGGGTCATTCCGATGATCGGTTTGGAATTGAATCATTATAATAAAGCCACTGGAACATGGGAGGTGGTTGAAGAAGAAGGACACCGTGATATTGAGGTTATAAAAGCACTTGGCGTTGACGGACCGAATGTCTGGTTTGCCTCTGGGCGTGGACTCACGCGGTACAATGAGATCACCCGGGAATGGAAGACTTTCGGACCGAGAGATGGACTGGCAGGTAGAGGTGCGGAATGGATTACCGTAGATGACGATTTTATCTGGGTTGCGCGATCGGAATGGGATAGAGGCAGCAACCGTCCATTATCAAGATACGATAAAAAAGCAAAAAAATGGACGACGTTTTCAACGAATGATGTGCTTGCCGCGAGGACTATTAGACGCATTATTGCTACAAAGAACGATGTTTGGATACTCTACAGACCTTGGGAAGATGCGGGTGTTACGCGATACGACAGACGAAACAAAGAGTGGACGACAATCAGATCGGGACGCGGAACACTTGAACTGGCAGCCGATGAAGATTATCTCTGGTTAGCTGCACCCAATGAAGGGCTTCGACGGTTTCATTTCGCCTCTGGCACTTGGGCAACGTTTAAGGATATCAAAGGACTCCTCCATAATCATGTTGGTGAGTATGGACTCGCTGTTGATGAAGACTATGTATGGGTCGGTACCTTGCGTGGACTTTCCCGTTATGACAAACGGAAGGAATCTTGGACACCTTTGGCAGCACTGCCAACCCTCCTTGGACGCACCATTCGGACAGTAGATACAGATGAACGTTTTGTCTGGGTCGGCACCGACGAAGGTATGTCACGCTATGACAAGGACTTAGGGACTTGGAAGAATTATCGGCAGGAGGGTGGATCCGAAAACATAGAAACCCACGGCGGTCATTGGCACCGGCATGGACGGAAAAAGAAAGACTCACTCTCCGATAATGTTGTGAGTTCTATTGTAGCTGATGATCAATACATTTGGGTCGGTACACGTGATGGGGCGAATCGTTTTGATAAACTTGCACTACGGTGGGATCAATACAAAACTCATCACGGGTTGCCTGCTAATAACGTGACTTCTGTGAGCAGCGACGGTAATAACATTTGGGTTGGGACTAATTCTGGAATAGGAAAATACCCGCGCACAGCGGACGACCTCAATGCTTGGATTACCTACACATCGGGGACAGAAATCCAGCCTTCCGCCGTATCTAAAGAGTTCGCAGAATCATTGGTTACCGATCAAATTTGGTGTATCACGTCGAGTAAGAGACATGTCTGGGTTGGGACGCGCCGAGGCGTGAGCAAATACGATGTCAGTAGAGACATTTGGAAGACAATCACAGTAGAAGATGGGCTTGCCAGTAATGAAGTCAGTTGTATCGCTATTGACGGCGATCGCGTCTGGTTTGGCAGTGATCGCGGCGTGACGCTCTATAATGAGAAGACGAAAGTTTGGGCTGCCTATACAACGGAAGATGGGCTCGCCAGCAACAAGGTTACCACTATTGGTGTTGATGGTACAGAGGTGTGGATCGGTACCTATAATGCTGGGGTCAGTCGGTTTGATCAGTTGACAGATAGTTGGACGGCTTACACCCGCGAGGACGGTTTGGCGCATAACGGTATCCTTTCCATGACGATAGGTAGCACCTACGTCTGGCTTGGCACATATCGTGGATTAAGCCGTTTCGATAAACGCACAGGAATCTGGACAACCTTCACCGAGTCCTACGGACCGGAGGATATTTTGCGATAGCGGAGCGGCTATCAGTGGTCGGCGGTCAGAGGAATAGCAATCAGCCGTCAGCGATCAGCAGTTAGTCCCTGATAACTGGAAGCGAACGTAGTGAGCGTGCTGATGACTGACAGTGAGCGCAGCGAACGCCCTAACTGCTAATTGCTAAAAGCGACCTAACCGCTAACGGCAAATAAAATATGGAAACAAACATAGAGAATCGAAAGTCTCGGATCCGTGTCTATCTTCCTGTTAAAAATTTCCTCCTGCTGTTAAACGTCTTACTTTTTTGCTCACTCGTTTTCTGCGCTCAGGCAGAGGACGTGTACAGTCTATTTGGCAAGTTATTCCTATCGGGACGTGTCGAATACGATTTCACAAACAGGCGGAATTTTCTTGCAGATACAGAGGATGAGCGAGTCAGACAAGACCGTTTCGATTTCGACCGGCTCTTTCGGCGCGGTTTTCACAGTGTCATGGTGATTGAGGAGACAGCGGGTAGCGTCAAAAATATCCTAAGTCTCGGAGAGGTACCGACGACCTTCACAAAATTCACCTTCGATCAGATTGACCTGAGCGGTGTTCGCTGGGAGGTCCGTTCCAATCGTACCGATTGGACAATTCTTATGGTTCCTGGTTTGCTTAACCGACTGAACGGGCAAGAGGGTAGCATGGAAGGGTCCGGTATCGGCTTACGTGAAGTCACAAAGTTTGGCAAATCACAGTTAGGACTCTCTTGGTATTTCCGTGAGACACCTGTATGGGCGGTGGATTTGGAAACCAATTTCACCAACTACGGTATAAAGGCAGAGGTGGCTGTCACGCCGAAAAGCGCGTTGCAGAAAAACTTGCGTTCGCGTTTCGATGCGACGACAACGGTTTTTAAAGCGTTCCAGACTGTTGGTGATACAATTTTTCAGGCAGAGGCGTTTCGTGTTGGTCCGCGATTCGATGCCTCCCGTTCTGTCGGTGATAACGATGACCAAGACCGCTACTCCGATAATACATTCCTTGATCCCCCTTCCCTGATTATTCCCGCTGACCTTGATAAAAATAACAACGGTATCTTCGATTACGAGGATGACATTCTGCTTTTTGATGTTGATGAAGATTTCCTTGACGAAAGCGACCGGAACAACAACGGCATCCGTGATGAAGAGGAAAATGATAAAGATCCCAATTACGAGTTCGATGTTGGATTGCAAGGCGTACGGCTGTTCATGAATCGTAAACTGACGCGTCAAGGGAGTGTCATTGACTTGGACCTTGGGTTGCAAGTTGAAGAAAATCTTAGACTCAGAAATATCCCTACCTCAACGAAAGCGTTCGCGAATTTCGTTTACCGGAAGGAACTTGCACGTGCTTCTTCACTCATTTTTGAGAACGAACTTAAGCTGGTAAAGGATCGGATTCCTGATGAGACATGGTATTATGCAGGATTTTTGAGCAGACAGGACGAAGATCTGTATCGATCGCAACCCGAGGTTTGGGAGATGGAGAAGGACGGTGAAATTCAGTTTTTCGGTGTTGATGGCGGTACTGAAGTCGAAAAACGACGTAAGGATCCGCTGTTGATGCAGAATGATCTGATTAATACTGCCAAAATCACGTGGGAATACTTGGGAATTGACCGGATGGTCACGACAGCACGCGCCAAAATTCAATACGATTACGATTTTGAAAAAGACAATGAACATTACGAGGTCGGTATTTTCAAAACCCTCTACCGGATGCGTCCTTCCAAATCGCTTGAAATCAGTCCAATGTTCAAGTACACTATTCGTAACGGTTTTCGGATGGCGGAGGACCGACTTGAATCTCTTTTCCTAAAGGGTGAGATTGATGGTAGGAACGTCACCCGTCGGCTTCGATTGCGCGAAATTACACGGGCAAATGTACGGGATATGGCGCCAGCGCTTATTCTCAAGATCGTCTATCAGTTTACGAAAACCATTAAGCTTACCGGTGGTGGTCAGATTCTCCTGTTCAATGATATGCTTGACAACGATAATGATTTCGTCCGTCAAGCACTGTTGGCTGAAATGGAGAAGAGTTTTGTCGCTTACGAGAAGCGGATGTTTCTGCATATCGGCGCACGATACATAGATCAACGCGCAATCGGACATATTAACGATCAGAATTACATGGAAATTTTCGTACGCGTCTTTGGAAGGTTCTAAAAAATAAAGAAATAGTGAAAAATGTATAATTTCGAGAAGTTCCGTGAAATTATGTTTTTTTTTGAAATGAAAAGATACAGACTCATATTATCCATATATCGACTCTTCAGTATATCGTTGCTGCTTTTCAGTCCGTTAGCAATCCCACTCTTGCATTTGGCTTCTGGTTCACCACGGGACAAAAGTCGCTCAATAGCCACCCGAAAAGGCACAGCACTTTTCCACGCCCGTCAGTGTGAAGAACATTTGGGACCGATCCCAAAGTTTAGTTGCGGCGACGCACTGGAAATCCCGATAACGCAAAATGGTGAGATAGTTCCATCAACGGCGGTGACATTCCGAAAAAACGTGGAACGATGAGAATCTATTGGAGACTCACCGCATTTATCCTTGTCTTTTTGGGTTTAGGTGCTTCGGTCTATTTGTTAATACGCTACTTTGCTATCAGTACTGGCGATGCTGAGTTGTTTGACGTTTGCCAGGCGTTTTTCGGCGGAGACTGCGATTCAGCAATCCGAAGCGGATTCGGTGTGCAACTTGGGATTCCACTCTCCGGTTGGGGAGTGGTTCATTTCGTAGTGGTAGCAGTTTCGCTATTGCTTTCGAGCGTCCTTGGTGAATCGTTCCGCGTAGAGGCAACACTTGTGGCTTTGTTCTTCTGCACAGTTGCGGCGGTATGTGGGATAATCCTCATAGTCGTTATGCTCTCTGCAGCAACGGATTTCTGTTCACTCTGCATGGGTATCCATGTGATAAACCTCTTACTAATCCCTATCGTCAAACTGGGTTCGGTTTCAACTGTCGGTGATTTGTTCGATTCAGTCATAACAGGATTCAAATATTTCACTGGCAGGAACGTTCAAAAACCCGTTCTCGCGCGATGGAAGGTTCTGGGATTCGCAACGATTTTGCTGGTCGGGATTGTATCATATCAGTGGATATTCGTCCAAACGGATCGACAGAGCATACCCATTGATCCTGCTTTTGGAGAGGTGTTGGAAGAATTAAAAAGTCAACCATCTGTAAAAATACCAATTGGAGCCGACGACCCGTATATTGGAAACAAAAATTCACCTGTACAACTGGTGTTTTTCAGCGATTTTCAATGTCCTTCTTGCTGGCACTTTGCGGTTTACTTAGAAGGTATTCGGAAAAAGTATCCGAGGTTAACTGTAGTTTTCAAACATTACCCGCTCAGCAATCAGTGCAATGATTACGTGAATTTTGACATGCATCCGAAATCTTGTGAAGCCGCATACGCCTCAGTAGCAGCAGAGAGACAGGGTGAATTTTGGAGATATCACGATGCCATCTTTGCGTCAACGCAAACGTCGAAATCAGAAACCTTTCGCGATTTAGCCCGTAGCCTTGGTTTGGATATGGTAAAGTTTGAAGCTGATTTGGTTGATCCGTCGACGAGTGCCAAAGTCAAGTCAGACGTGTTGCTCGGCAAATCGCTTGGTGTTGATGGGACGCCAACCCTCTTCTTGAACGAGAAAAAACTTACACGCAAATCCAAGATGATGCTTGAAAGACTCATTGAATACTACCTGAGGTTGTATGGAGAAAGAAGTTGGCTATGAGAAAAATAATCTGCAGCCTGTTGATCGTGATTGTTTTGGCTTGCGTGCTTTACGCTCAGAGCAGAACAAAAGAGAATAACTGGAATCAGTTCCGCGGTCCAAACGGAGACGGCAAGGCAACTGTGACTAACCTTCCAATCGAATTTAGCGAAACGGGAAACGTCCGTTGGAAAACACCCATCCACGATAAGGGGTATTCATCGCCTGTTGTTTGGGGAAATCAGATTTGGGTGACGACTGCACGTGAAGATGGAAGAGAACTCTTCGCGATCTGTGTAGACTTAGAAACCGGCGACATTTTACTGGATATAAAAGTGTTTGATGTCGCGAAACCGCAACTCGAACATGCGGATCTCAACAGTCATGCCTCGCCTACGCCTGTTATAGAGGAAGGACGCATCTATGTTCACTACGGCACTTACGGCACCGCCTGTCTGGACACGCAAACGGGTGATAAACTTTGGGAACGTCGAGATCTCAACTGTGATCACCGGGTGCGTCCTGCTTCTTCCCCGATTATTGATGATGGTATGCTATTTCTCACTTTTGATGGCGTTGATGTACAGTTTATCGCTGCGCTCGATAAAAACACCGGGGACACCTTGTGGTTGCAGCATCGAAAGGTTGATTCAAATTTTGAGGATGTTCTCAAAGCAAAGGGTGTTACCGATATTGAAGAGACGGAAAAGGAAAAGCCAAACGACAATCGGAAATCTTACGCGACGCCTACGATCATTACGTTCCAGGGAAAAAAGCAGCTGGTGAGTCCTGCTGCAGAAGTTACGATCTCCTATGACCCGAAAACAGGCGATGAACTCTGGCGCGTCCGGCATGAAGGTTGGGGTTGGAACGTGGCATGTCGCCCGATTTTTGCACATAATTTCGTCTATTTTACAACCGGCGTGGAAAAGTTACTGTTGGCTGTTGATCCCTCTGGCAAGGGTGATGTTACGGATACACACATCGTTTGGAGCAGTCGCAAGGGGGCCCCTGAAATACCGTCGCCACTGATTGTAGAGGACTTGATGTTCATGGTAAACGAGGGCGGTGTGGTCTATTGCGTAGAGGCAAAAAGCGGGAATCCGATATGGAAAGGTCGGGTCGGTGGAAACTACTGGGCATCACCGCTATACGCAGGTGGAAACATCTATTTTTTCAGCATGGAGGGGAGAGTGTCGGTTATCTCTGCGACGCGAGAGTTCAAATTACTTGCCCGGAACGAATTTGATGAAGCATTTATCGCATCAGGTGCTGTCGCTGGTAACACCCTAATTCTGCGTTCCGAGACACATCTCTACTGTATTGAGGACGAGTCTTAAGCACTTTTAAAGATATAACGAACATCACAAACCAAACACAGTGATGGACAGGTCTTGAAAGAGTGGAGTACGATCAAATAGCACATTCAGTTATCTGGCAACACGCGACCCCCACGAAGTTGGACCGACGAATTCTGTTCGGCACGTAAGACTTCGAGTTCGGAGCGAAAAGTCTGCATATCATTAATTCTCACTGCACCGATGGAACGAATGACACGGTCATAAGCAATTGCTCCAGCTCCTCCAACGAGCAAGGCAACATGTTCCTGAATTCCACGTCGAATTTTTCGTAATTCATTTGCCAAGTGCGGGTCATCTGTCGGGTAAACGATACTCAACCCAATCGCCTTTGCATCGTTTTGGACTGCACACCCCACAATTTCTTCAGCGGGCAGGTTGGGTCCGAGGTAAGTGATATGCCAACCTTGTGAAGCTGCAGTCGTTCCCGCAATCAATGCACCGATTTCGTGAAGTTGACCCCGTGGTGTCGCGACCACTAAGTTTGGCATTAAGGCAGATGTATCAAATCCTTGGCAAATATTGCCCAATAATGTTCGGACAACTGCCGCAGCAAGATGTTCATGCGCAATCCTCAAAGTTCCTGCTCGCCACTGTTCACCAATTTTCTGCATCAACGGTGCGATCAACTTTTCAAGGAAAACAGGCTGGCTAAAGGCGATTGATGCCTTGAAGAGTGTCGACTCAAGTGTATGAGCCTCAAACTGTCTAACTGCTGCGATACACGAAGCGATACAAGAATGAAGAGATGCCTCTTGTGAGTCCTCCTCTTTCACGATTCCAGGGGACTGTACAATCGTGTCATCGGTTCCGATGAGTGCCAGAAGCTCTTCGGTCTGCAGCTTTGCGATGCGTCCAATTCTATGTCCTGTCTCAGTCGCCAGACGCAACAACGTGAGTCTCGCAATATCCGCATCGGAATAGAGACGGCGATTCGTTTCAGTTCGCAGCGGTGTGACTACATCGTATCGCTTTTCCCACGCCCGAATAATAAATTGTGTTAATCCTGTCTGAATCGCAACGGTTTTGATACCATGTTTGTGTTCATCCGTCATCAATCTTTTCCGATAAATTGAATCCCATCACAGAGATACACCCAGTAAGTAATTGTAAACCGAATCGTAAATGCTTACGTTTTTGCATCTAAATATTACCAGGGTCATTTGGTTTTCTTTTCTCTGAAGGACGCGAGGTTTTGCGGTGTAACTGACAGCCGACAACTGATCGCTGACAGCCATTTTACTAACAACCGAGAACTGAAAACCCTATAAATATTACAATTTAATATAACATCATGTATACTATTTGTCAACAATTTTATCAATAAATCGTATTTGTCTAAATTATTTGTTGAAAAAATATAGACAATATGTAATAATATTATACATAATGATTCATACTCCACAGTTTAATCTGAAAAATCATATTGATCACGGTTAGATCGCAGATTGGTTTATTAACAAAACCTATACGAAGGAAATAAAATGCAAGCGATGCAAGAGCATGTGGTCCTCGTGGACCAGACAGGTAGAGAAATCGGCACCCAAGAAAAGATGCAAGCACATCGTGAAGGCAAATTACACAGTGCATTTTCGGTTTTTGTCTTTAACCCTATGGGCGAATTGTTGCTTCAGAGACGCGCGCAAACGAAATATCACTCCGGTGGATTGTGGACGAATACCTGCTGTAGCCATCCACGTCCCGGCGAAAGTTATCATCTCGCAGCGAAACGACGGCTCAATGAGGAAATGGGATTCGATTGTGAATTGACGGAGCTTTTCAGCTTTATTTACCATACCCAACTCGACAATAACCTATTTGAGCACGAACTCGACTGTGTTTTTGTTGGACACTATAACGGTCAACCGACCCCGGATCCAAACGAAGTTGATGATTGGAAGTGGATCGACGTAAACGCTTTGAAGCAGGATATTCAGGAAAACCCTGAAAACTATACGTATTGGTTCAAACTGATATTGGACCGCGTGGTTGAAGCGTCCGAAAAAATTGATTTTGGTAATGAAACTTAACCGGTTTGTTCATATAAGTTTGGTATTAGGACTCCTTTTCTCGTTGTGGCTTAATGGTTTTGCAGCTGACGAGTCAGTAGAAGAGACGCTAAAAGTCGCACGAAAGCAATTCTATGCCTCTGTTGAAGACGAAAAACAGATTCAACCAACAATTGAATTGTTTGAGCGTATTGGACAAACGGAGCCGAAATACGCTGGGCGCGTCCAGGTCTACATCGGTGCACTTGTTGCCCTCAAGGGGAAACATGCATTTTTTCCTCACACCAAACTTAAGTGGGCAAATCGCGGTTTAGCAATCATGGATAGTGGTCTAAAAAAAGATCCCGACGACATTGAGGCACTGTTCATTCATGGCGCGGCGTGTTATCATCTTCCGTTCTTCTTCCGACGTGCGGACGATGCCCAACGAGATTTTAAAAAGATTGTCGAACGAATGCCGTTGCAGATTCATACCTATGACCAAAAGTTAGTGAGAAATATCGTCATTTTCTTGCTTGAAAATGCGAAATTGACGCGCGATCAACAGGCATATCTCCAGACACTTTTTAAATAATTGACCTTGGGTCGAATCGTTTAAAAAATGAAATTTGAATATCTGCTATTTAATCTCGTTGTTATCGTCGGACCTGTCGTATCCCAGTTCAATCGCCAAATTAAGTACGTTTCGCGTTGGCGATTAAAACTGCTCGTGACCGGAATTGTCATGATTCCTTATGTTATATGGGATGCCCTCGTTGCCGGTTTACATTGGTGGTTTAATGATGCGTATACGCTTGACTTTCGGTTGTTGAGTTTACCAATTGGGGAGTGGCTTTTCTTCATCACGGTTCCGTTTGGGTGTCTGTTGGTGTGGGAAACACTACCGCACGCCGATAGATGGTTAGTCCGATTAAAACCACTTCGGCACGTCAGAATGGCTTTATACGCTGCACTACCAGCGGGTGTATGGATTTTTAGCACAGGTAAGCAGTATACAGGACTCGTTCTATTCTGTTTTGGGCTTGTCGGACTGGTGGATACATTGTTGAGTGTCGATTTGCTCCTGCGACCGAAAACCTATCTCTATCTCGCAATTGTTTTCGGCTTGATTTTAGTATTCAACGGTTACCTCACAGCGCGACCTGTTGTTTTGTATGGTGAAACGTATCAGATTGGCTATCGAATCTTCGCAATCCCGCTTGAGGATTTCGGATATGGATTCACACTTATGCTTTTTAATACGATGCTCTACGAGCAACTAAGGAAGGCTCGGCATGAAAGATAAAAGAATAGCAGTCATTGGTGGTGGGCTCGGTGCGCTAAGCGGTGCGATTCGTCTCGCGCGATTGGGTTTCTCTGTCCAACTGTTCGAGAAAAATCCAAAAATCGGCGGCAAGGTGAACGAGGTCGTTTTGGGAAACTACCGATTTGATACCGGCGCATCACTGTTGACAATGCCGTTTGTCATTGACGAATTGTTCGATTTCGCTGGTTTCATACGATCGGATTATCTCGACTTTGTGCCGATTGATCCAATATGCCGATACTTCTTTTCGGATGGCTCGGTGATGGATGCGAGTGCCGACAAAGCGAAAACGAAAGCTGCGATTCGACAGTTATCGCCGGATGATGTGGAGGCGTATGAACGTTTCTTGAAATATGGGGAACGGATCCATACCTTAACATCTGAAATCTTTATGTTTACGCCGATCCATGAGTTCAAGAAACTCATGAAACCTCGCCATTTTCGGACGCTGTTCAGGCTTCATCAAATTGATCCGTTTCGGACGGTACACCAGAGTGTATCGCGTTTTTTCTCAGATCCGAGACTCATTCAACTCTTTGACCGCTACGCCACTTACAACGGTTCCGATCCGTTTCAAGCACCTGCGACCCTAAACATAATCCCGTACGTTGAATACGGATTAGGTGGGTACTATATCACGGGAGGGATATATCGTCTGATTGATGCGTTGGAAGAGATAGCAAGCGAGTTGGGTGTTCAGATTCATACATCGGCAAAAGTTGAAAAAATATGTCATGATCACAAACGGGTTAGCGGTGTACAAGTTAATGGCAAGAAAATAGAGGCGGATTACGTCCTATGTGGTGCTGACGCAGTCATAGCACACGACGAACTGATTGATAAACGTCAGCAACGCTCACGGCTGAACCGATTGGAGCCGTCGTTGTCGGGAATGGTATTCCTGTGGGGTGTTAGAGGCAAACACCCGAAGTTAGCGCATCATAACATTATCTTTTCCAGCAATTACAATGCAGAATTTAAACAGATTTTTAAACACCGACAGGTGCCAGATGATCCGACTATCTATATCGCTATAACAAGTAAGACGGATGCCGGACATGCACCAGCGGATGGAGAAAATTGGTTTGTACTCTTGAACATGCCGTCCCTTGCACCTGAGCAGGAATGGGGAAAAGAGAAAGTTCGGATGCGAGCAGTTGTTCTGGATAAGTTAAAGGGAATCGGTCTTGATATCGCTAACCGAATTGACGTGGAACAGATTTACACACCCGAGGATTTTTCCGAACTTTACGCCAGCAATCAGGGGAGCATCTACGGCGTGTCGTCAAATAGCAAAACTACGGCATTCAAGCGCATGCCGAATCGAAGCCGTATTCTTGATGGACTCTATTTCGCCAGTGGTTCGGTCCATCCGGGCGGTGGAATTCCGTTGGTAATATTGTCTGGAAAAATAGCATCAGCCTTGATCATAGAAAATTGTGAATCGAGGATGTAGGTTTTATGTTAGGTCAACCAATGGAATTGATAAGAGTTAAAAGGAATCAAACGGGAGGGTCTTGAGAAATTGAGACCACGCTTGGAATTCCGTTGGTAGGAGTTGAGATATGGAACAGAAAATCGTCGTCATCGGTTCAGGGTTTGGCGGTCTCGCCGCAGCGATTCGACTCCAAGCGAAAGGTATGCAGGTCACAATTCTGGAGAAGAACGCGAAAGTTGGCGGTCATGCTTATCAACTGGTTAAGAATGGCTACACTTTCGACATGGGACCGTCCATTATCACCGCGCCTGACTTGATTCAGCGTGTGTTTACGTGTGCTGGTACGCGAATGGAAGATTACCTTGATTTGGTAAAACTTGATCCATTTTATCGCATTTACTTCCATAACGGTTCATCGCTCGACTATACGGATGATGGCGAACAGATGAAACGACAGATGGCGAGTTTTAGCGAGGAGGACGCTGACAACTATGACCGTTTCATGGCACATACCCGTCAACTCTACGATGCTGTTATTACGGACGGACTGGGTTCGATGCCGTTTGACTTACCGACAATGCTCGGCTTTCTGCCTCGTGCCTTACGGCTTCGTGCTTTGATGCCGGCTTATGATTTCGTTAAGGAATATTTTCAGGACCCCCGCCACCGTTTCACCTTTTCGTTTCATCCGCTGTTCATAGGGGGCAATCCGTTCCGGGCACCATCGGTCTACTTAATGATTCCGTATCTTGAGAAAGCTGGAGGCGTCTGGTTCTCCAAAGGCGGAATGTATAGTCTCGTTCAGGCATTAGAGAGTGTGTTCAAGGGAATCGGCGGGGTCGTTGAGACCGAAACAGAGGTTGAACAAATCGTTGTTGAAAATCGGAAAGCAAAAGGTGTACGAGCGAAGGGGCAATTTTACGAAGCCGATGGCGTTATTTCCAATGCCGATCTCGCACACACCTACGGAGAGCTTATTAAATCTGAGCATCGTAGGAAATGGTCGGATAAAAAACTCAGGAAAATCCAGTATTCAATGAGTGCATTTCTACTCTACCTCGGTGTCCGTAAAAAGTATCCGCAGCTGAAGCATCATACACTCATCCTTTCTGAAAGATACAAGGGATTGGTAGATGACATTTTTGATAATAAGATTCTCCCAAATGATTTTTCAATGTATCTGCACATCCCGTCGCAGACCGATCCATCGATGGCACCGGAAGGCTGTGAGAGCATGTATGTACTGATTCCTGTGCCAAACTTGGAGAGTGGCATCAACTGGGAGAAGACAAAACAGACATATACGCACAAGGTGCTGGCTTTCTTGGAGGACGACTTCGGATTGACAGACCTAAGGCGTTCAATTGAGGTACTTGAGACGTTCACACCTTCAAATTTCAAAATGCAACGAAACAACCATCTCGGTAGTGCGTGGGGTGTTGAGCCAAAACTTACGCAGACAGCGTATTTTCGACCGCATAACCGAAGTGAAGACATACAAAATCTCTACTTTGTAGGGGCAAATACCCATCCTGGTGCCGGAGTACCCGGTGTCCTGCTGACAGCAGAAACAACAGTAAAGTTAGTTGTCAGAGATTTAGTGGCATAACTTTGGATTATGATTTTTAAAAATCAACGTAGAGGAGGAATATCATGAAGTTGTGGAAATCAACAAACGAGAACCGAGCTGCCTTTGAACATGCTCGCAGGATAACTGCCTATTATTCAAAAAGTTTTTACTATTCCACACGAATGCTACCCAGTGAACGTCGTTGGGCGACCTACGCGTTATACGGGTTCTGTCGACACTGCGACAATTTGATTGATGTCCCGCGTCGACGAACGAAGGAAGAGATTCTCGGAGAGATTCAGTTCTTAGCAGAGGAATTGCGAATCGCCTACGATACGGGTGAATCCGAACACCCGATCATTCGTGCCTTCATTCTTGTTGCTAAATCTTATGATATTCCTATTGCATATCCATTTGATCTGCTCAAAGGTGTTGCTATGGATGTCCAGTGGGCGCGGTACAAAACTTTTGATGAACTCTCTCTTTTCTGCTATCGAGTTGCCTCTGTTGTTGGATTGATGATGACACATGTCCTTGGTTATAAAGACGAACGTGCCTTTGACTACGCTAAGCGGCTCGGCATTGCCATGCAACTGACCAATATCTTGCGAGATATTAAGGAGGATAAAGAGGTAGGACGCATCTATCTACCACAGCGGGAGTTGATACGATTCGGCGTATCGAAGCAGGACATCTTAGCAGAAAAAATGACACCGCAATTAAAAGCGCTTATGAAATTTCAGATCGAACGGGCAGATTGCTATTATGATGAAGCTATACCTGGCATTTCTTTACTTGAAACAGAATCTCAGTATGCAATCTATTCGGCTGCTAAAATTTACCGAGGTATCCTAAGGAAAATTGAAGCCCGCGACTACAACCCGTTTTTAGGTCGAGTCTTTGTGCCATCAATGCAGAAAATCGGGATTTTACTACATGAGGGACTCCGTACAAAAGTCCTATCGGCGCAGGAGAAGTTGTTCCCAGCGCACTCTGGAATTATAAATAAATGATTAGGGCACAACACCGCTTTTGGGCGGACCTCATCTTCCAGCCGTATCTCATGTGGTTATTCAAACGGAATTTTCATACCATTCAACTTTTGGGTATGCCACCAGAAATTCCGCCGCATTTGCCTCTGTTGTTGCTGCCGAATCACAGTACATGGTGGGACGGATTCTTTGTTTATCTGCTCAACAAACAGATTTTTCGACGAACTGCCTATCTAATGATGCTGGAGGCGCAGCTATCTAAGTACAGGTTCTTTGCGAAAATTGGAGCTTATTCAATTGAACCGAAGCATCGGCAAGGTATCGTCGAATCGCTGAAATATACCGTCGAGTTGCTGAATCAAGGTATGCCACTCGTCTCAATTTTTCCGCAAGGCGAATTGTTGCCGTGGCATACACGTCCGCTCGGTTACAAGCGCGGTATTGAGTGGGTTTTACGAGAATATGGGAAATCGGTCGCTGTGCTTCCGTTGGCAATTCGCACGGAATTTCTCGGTGAAAAGCGTCCAAGCGTATTTTTTCTCTTCGGTGATGTCAGTTTATTAGATGCGGAGACATTTCACGGGATCGACTGGCTTGAAAAGACCGAAAGTGCTTTGTTGGATGATTTGGCGTCGCGGATTCTTCGTCAAGAAGAAGGGCGAAATTTGCTTTGAGAATTATCTGTTAAAGGTGGGACAATAATATTGTTCGTGTTAATATTTATCGCCATCGGATTGCTGACGATTGTCTTGGCAGTCACACTATTTAACGCTGTGAGCGCGCCGATGCTCAAAAACGCAGACACGTCTCAAAATTGTCCACGCGTCTCGGTACTTATTCCTGCTCGCAACGAAGAAAACAATATCGGTGCTTGTATTGAGGGGTTTCTGGCGCAAGCGTACAACAATTTTGAAATTCGCGTTCTTGACGATCAGTCAACTGATCGCACTGGAACCATCATCAAAAAGTTTAGCCAACGGCATCCAAACGTTCACGCAATTCATGGTGCGTCCCTACCATCGGGCTGGATGGGGAAAAATTGGGCGTGCCATCAGTTGAGTCAGCAGGCGGATGGTGAGATACTCATTTTCACGGATGCGGATAACCGTCCTGCACCGAACGCGATTGTGAATACTGTTGCCTACATACAGAAATTCGAACTTGGATTGTTATCGGCATTTCCAGAGAAAGTAACGGTAACTTTAGCAGAAAAACTCGTGGTACCGGTAGTTGACATGTTCGTTTATGCTGGACTTCCGTTATGGCTTACATACCTAAGTCGTTTCCCATCGCTTGCTGCCGCAAGTGGTCTGTGGATCGCATTCACCCGCGAGGCGTATGAGCGGGTTGGCGGACATCAAGCAGTATCAGACCAGATTGTTGAAGACGTTGAGTTAAGCCGAATGGCAAAAAGGAAGGGCATCAGAATCTTAACCTCGGCCGGCACTCGCGTGGTGTGTTGTAGAATGTATCGTTCGTTCAGCGAAGTATGGAGCGGATTCTCTAAAAACCTCTTTGGACTGGTACGCTACAGGACTGTTCCGTTTTTTATCCTTACGCTTATCCTGTTTACAATGTGTGTCCTACCTTATATCACTGTCTGGTTCGCACCATTTACAAAACTATCGCTCGTTGCTATCTCCATGAATGTTGTTATGCGGACTGTACTGGCACTAAAATACAAACACCCGTTCTTTACAAGTGTGGTTTTACATCCGCTTGGTATTTTGACGACTTTGTTGATTGGCATCAATTCATTCTACCAAGTCAAACGCGGTCGCTTGCAGTGGAAAGGACGGCAGATTAACATGCAGGTAAACGGATAAGTGGATAAGCTAAAAATAGGCGTACTTTACCTACTCTTAGGCGCGGGTGGATTGTGGCATATACTTGATGTTTTCCAAGAGGTCATGCAAGTCCTCGCTGCGCCGATGATGTTTGGTTTAGCGGGTTGGCTGTTTTGGGAATGCTGGCGAATATGCCTACAGCAGAAAAGGTGGAGACTTGTCCTCTGGAGCGTGGTTGTTATTGTAGGTAGTTTCGGAATCGAATGGCTCGGTGTTCGGACAGGTCAAATTTTCGGGGCATATATGTACGGACAGACACTGCGTCCGTCGATTGATGGTGTGCCAGTTAGTATTGGGTGTGCGTGGTTTGTCATGTTGGTTGCCTCAGTCGCTGTCGTCCAAAGGGTTGCACCCAAATCCATAACTGAAAACACTATCAAATTGGCATTGTCTGTGGCATCGTTAATGGTCTGTTTTGATTTATTTATGGAACCCGCCGCAGGCAAGTTAGACTATTGGACATGGGTGGACAACCATATTCCGCTGCAAAACTATTTAGCATGGTTCGGATTGAGTCTCATCTTTACGATAATCGGTATAAAAGTTGGCGTGTTTTCTCAATTACCGCTTTCCAGTAATGGGTGGGGACCCCTGCCTCGGATCGCAGTTCACTTCTATTTTGCGCAACTCATTTATTTCGGACTTGTTAACTTAAAAGGCTTATGAAACCAGCGAATAAAGGTTTATTCATTGCGATAATGATTATCGGTCTATGGGGATTGAGTCTCGCACTTTTGCTTACACTCGATGTTGCCCGAACCAACATCGCGCTGATACCTTTGGGCATGCTTTGTCAGACATTTCTCTACACCGGTCTGTTCATCACAGCGCACGATGCGATGCACGGTTCAGTTTGTCAGGCGCGTTCACGAGTCAATAATACAGTTGGAGTTGTCGCTGTCAGATTGTACGCCCTGTTTTCATATCGCAAATTATTAGAGAAGCATTGGGCGCACCACCGCGCACCCGCAAGCGATACAGACCCCGATTTCCACGATGGAGAACGCAGCGGATTCTTGACGTGGTATCTTCGTTTTATGAAGGAATACCTGAGTTGGAAACAGATCGTAGGTATGGCGATTGTCTTTCAAATCATGGAATACGTTTTAGGGATCCCGACGCTCAACCTGGTCCTCTTCTGGGTTTCTCCCGCGTTGCTTAGCACATTTCAACTGTTTTATTTTGGGACCTATCTGCCACATCGCACACCGGAAAGTGGGTACGATAACTCACACCGGGCGCGGAGCAACGCCTATTTGACGTTCTGGTCGTTTATCACCTGTTATCACTTTGGCTACCATTGGGAACACCACGAGTATCCGTCCGTCCCGTGGTGGAATCTGCCAGAGGTACGCAAATAGTTACTGACGACTGAAAGTGAGCGTAGCGAACGTACTGAAAACTGACAACTACTGAGCCATTTCGACGAGTGTCCCCAACCCTTTCGCTTCTGCCTCAGCAAGTACCGCTGCGCCCGCGACTGCATCTTGTACCGCTACACCTACCGATTTGAAAAACGTGATTTCGTCGTCTGACTGTCGCCCGAGTTTATCACCATTGACGATTTCGCCGATTTCAGCGTCAATTTCAGCGTTGGGTATAATCAGGTCTCCTGCCTCTTCTAAGCACGCTTCCCGTGAGTCAACCACAATTCTGTGTGATCGCCTTATTGTCGTCGTATCGACTTCCCGTTTTTCTGGAACGAACGTACCAACAGCCGTGATGTGTGTACCCGGTTGTAAGGCGTTTCCGTCAAAAAGTGGCGTTGCCGATGTCGTTGCACAGATAACAATATCAGCGTTTTCCACTACCTTTTGTGGTGTGAATACCAGATGGACTTCGGGGGCATCTGCCCACTCCGAAATCTCAGCGGCGAGTTGTTCCGCCGAGGCTTGTGTACGACTGATAAGGTTAACGCTTGCAATATCTCTGACCGCCATCACTGCCTGCAACTGTGCTCTTGCTTGCACACCTGCTCCAAAGAGTCCAACGATTTTTGCGTCCTTCCGAGCAAGCAGATCTGCTGCCACACCGCCACCTGCTCCTGTTCGGATGGCAGTGAGGCTGGCACCGTCCATGAATGCTTTCGGCGTTCCTGTCTCTGGATCAAGGACTAAGACTGTTGCGGAGATACGAGGCAAGTTGAGATTCGGATTATCGTCATAGACTGAAACAACTTTGATGCCAAATTTCGCCCCGACAGGCAGATAGGCAGGCATTATCAGCGTAACGCCTTTATCAGTGGAGATATGTTGTCGTGGTGGTGCAATCGCCTTGCCTGCTGAAAGTTGGCTGTAGGCGTGCCGCATCGCATCAATCGCTTTGGGCATCGGTAACGCTGCTCGGACATTGGCAGCGGAGAGGATTCTGATAGACATATAACTATTCCACGTGAACTACTACTTCACCTAACACATCCATATCTGGGATGATTCCCAAACCGGGTTGCGTTGAGGCTGCCATTCTGCCATTGATTCGTTGGGGTGCACCTTCTGCTGTGCTGACGGTGACGTAACTATTGAAGTCGGTCGCCGTGAAAAGAAATTCTGTCGGCGTGCTGTGGGCAAGATGAGCAATCGCAGCGGTTGTGAGATCGCCTCCCCAACTGTCTTCAATCGTCATCGCTATTCCGAGTTCAACGCATAGGTCTCTGGCGAGTTTTGCTTTGGTCAGCCCGCCGAATTTGCTTATCTTGATGTTAACGACATCCATAGCACGGTCGGCATGACCGCGTAACAACGCGTGAATGCTATCAATCGTCTCGTCCAGAACGAACGGATGATCTGTACGCTGACGGATAGCAAGGCATTCTTCGTAAGAGAGGCAAGGCTGCTCGATATAGACATCCACATCACTCACGCCTCGAACGACGCGGGCGGCTTGGTGCATCAACCATCCCGTATTCGCATCCGCAATAAGTACATCTCCGGGTTGCATCAATTCGGCAACGGCTTGGATACGTTCGATGTCGGTATTTGGATCGCCGCCGACTTTCAACTGAAATTTGCGATACCCTTCTGCACGATAACCCGCAACCTTTGCTGCCATTTCGTCCGGAGATTGTTGGGAAATCGCACGATAGAGCATAAAATCCACCCCATACCTACCACCGAGGAGCGTGCAGACGGATTGGTTTGAAGCCTTACCGAGGATATCCCAGCACGCGATGTCGATTGCTGATTTCACGTACGGGTGTCCCTTAAGCGCGATATCCATGCGTTGATTGAGTGGAAACAGTTGTGTTGGGTCTTCACCGATGAGATGCGGAGCGAGTTCGGCAATACCAGTGCGGGTTCCTGTTGCATAGGCAGGGAGATAAAACGGTCCCAGTGGACACACCTCGCCGTAACCTGTGATGCCTTCATCCGTTTCAATTGAGACGATAGTACTGTCAAAGACAGATACAGATTTCCCGCCCGACCAATTATAACTGCCTTCGTAGAGAGGAAGATCGACTTGATAAGCGTTAATACAACGAATTTTCACGAAAACTCCAAAATTCAAAAGTTGGGACAGCAGTGGGCAAAAAGATCGTCAAAACGCCTCACTGTACCACAATTATTTGAAAAAATAATAGCACGTTCGATGGAAACCATCAAGAGAAATCAGTCCGATAGGACAAGATCATGAAATCAATAATTACCGCTATATCAGGACTTGCTGTGGCAGGTCTGTTATGGGTTTTCTTTAGACCTCCCTTTGGAAAAAATATCGTTCGTCTGAACACAGACCAGCAGATTGTCGCCCTCACCTATGATGATGGACCCAGTCCACCTTATACCGATCAGTTGCTTGATGTTCTCGCCAAACACGACGTCAAAGCCACCTTCTTCATGATTGGGAATCGAATTGAAAAGCATCCAGAAACAGCGCGCCGTGTTATCGCTGAAGGACACCAGGTCGGTAATCATTCCTACAGTCATCCCCTGCTCGGTTTCCTACCCCCATTCCAGGTCCAGCGGGAAATTAGACGAACGGACAAATTCCTTCGGCAGGTCGGTGTTACAGGTGAAATTGTGTTTCGAGCACCCGTGTTGACAAGGTTTCTGCCGGTGGCGTGGGTGCTCGCGAAAGCGGATCGGGCGCACATCAGTTGCGATGTATGGAGTTGGGATTGGACGACGCAGAACCCGGACAAAATCACTAAAACGGTGTTGAAAAAAGTAAAACCCGGTTCAATTATCGTCCTGCACGATGGAATAGCAGGAAATAAAGACGCAAACCGTTCGGGAACAATCGAAGCGACTGACCGGATCATCACCGCGCTTAAACAAGACGGATACCAGTTTGTGCGGTTGTCGGATGTCAGCAATCAGTAGGCAGTTAGGGTTTCTTTCGATTAGCATCAGACCATTCTCCGCATTGATAACCTTCCTTAATCGGCAGGCCCTACAGAAATTCTCGCCTGAAAAGCGTTGACGCTTCCTTTCTCCTTACGCCAAGATCCTGTAGCACCCAACTTAAAAAACTGACCTCTGTCAAAATGATGCGTGATTTGCTGTGTATCACCAGGTTGAATCCAGACTGAGGCAAGTTTACCTTTAGGCACTTCTTCTTCCGTGGGAAGTTCGCTGTCGTTGTGAAACAGATAGAAAGCACCTACTGCATCTGCTCTACCCACTTCAATGTCAATAGTTAGTGTTCCACCACCTTCAAACTCCCTTGTATCAATCATAGTGACAGTATAATTCTGATAACCAACTGTTGGTATCTGAAAAATGTCTAATATCTCTTGAGAGGGCTGTTCACGGCTGAGAACAACATTGCCCAACCCAGGGAATTTATCTTCTAAAGCATCCTTTAGAAATGTGAGGTAAATCTCATTCTTCCGCAGTCCCGTGCTCCTACTGTCTTCGATGAGTGTATTAACCTGTTGTTTACCGATTAATTCAAAATCTGGTGATAGGATCAAACAGTCCACAGGTGAAGCCTTTTTCGACCCCGTTTTCCATCCCTTCATGATTGCTTGTGCCAAGGGGTGCGTTGCGTCAAACGTCTTGGATTCGCGTTCACGTCTTCTGGCAATCGGATCTCGTAAACTGGGGATACGTCCCAATTCGGCATTGAGAACCCATGTATTGATAAAATTTTTGTTCAAGAACTTTATGATTGGTTCGTTGGAGAGGACACCTGCCCTCAGGGTTCTACCGCTCCCTCAGCAGGATTCATCGGCGAGAAATCCATCTACGGAAATGGCGTGAATCGGTTTCTGCTGTGCGGGTGCCATCTCCAAGGCTTCTTCCAGCGATACCCAATTAATTTGCTGAAACTTGTAAAAACGTTCCGCCAGTGCCTTCTCGGCTTCTTCTTGAGGGATGGCTTCCGTGAATTCCATCTCTTGCAAGACATCTTGTGTTCCAGCATGAAGTTTCATTTCGGGACAAAAGCCTATATCCGCACTGTAAACAGGTCTGCCTCTGTATGTTTTATTTTCCCACTTGATGGCATTGAAGTTTAAGGTGCTGCTCGGAACATACATCTGGAAGAAGACAATCTTCTCTTTGATCCGATTGATGATTAGGTTCCCAGCAAACTGAGAAGGGGTGAATCGACCTTCCAACAAGTCGAATTTAGCGTGAATACGGAACGCGATATCGGCGATTTCATCGTTGTAAGCACGTAGGCATGCCCACAAGCCACGAGAATCATCTGTGTTAATGAACGTTGGGTTCGGGTGAAGCTGCCGCAGCAGTTCTAACACTCCCGCCTCCTCAGTCTGCCAGAGTTCACCAACAGAAACCGATGCCGATGGGAGAAATGACTGAAAAACCGATACCGGATACTGTTTTTCTGGTTCAGCGACGCGCAGATTCGCCAACGCATCCCACTTTATGTGAAAATCGTGTTCCATGTATTCAATCGGGGCAATAGAACCTTTGACAGAGACTTGTGCGTCCGCGTCAAGATTGAGTGTTATTTTATTTTCTGACATCTTCATATAAAACCTCTCGATTCAGATATACCCATCAATTATAGTTACCCTAACTCAGAAACAATATCACACAACTCCACGATTTCATCAATAGCGATGCCTTGCCAGTTTTCTACTTCCGGTCGGTGTGGATCGTAGACATCGGTCAAATCCGCACGCTTCAATATGGGTAGCATCCCAACCGCTGCCGCAGCCGTCAATTCTTCACCACTCCCATCTCCAACGTAGAGACATTCCTGTGGTTTGACCTTCAACCCCTCGTACGCTATCTCATAAATGCGGTGTGAAGGCTTCTTGACCCGTTCTTCACAAGAGAAAACAGGAACATCAATGTATTGGGCTAAGGGAGATTCTGGAAAATACAGAGGAACGGCGGAGTTACAGTTGGTGATAAGTCCTAAACGCAAGCCTCGGTGTTTTAGCAAGCCTAATGCTTCCAATACCTCAGATTCGGGGACGATTGAATTCTTGGTGAATTCGTGCTTCAGTGCGATTGTCTGTTCAATTTGCGTTCTATCTACTTTAGCATCTAAACGACGGCATACTTCAACAATAGTCTCTTCACCGGAAAGAGTGCCTAAAGATCTGTCATTGAGGGTGTCCCCCATAGTTTGCCAGAATTTTGGATATGGCACACCGAGGATTTTAGCCATTTCTTCTTGCACCTTGTCGTACGCTTTACGGCTGAAATTATCAACCAATGTCCCGTATAGATCAAATACAACGGCTTTGTAGGGCATTTTTCTCCTTATGCTAAGTTTGGACGGTTTTTTAAGTGCCAGCTTAAATGTAAAGTGCCAACGTTAATTCAGACCAAAAATGAGCAAAGTTAAGACAAGTATTTTCGCTCAAATTCCACAGGTGTCAAATACTCTAACGCGGAGTGAGGGCGTTTCTGGTTATACACCTGTGTGATAAAATGCCCAATGCGGGAAACCCTCGCTTCGTGGATGTCCTCATAATCGTTGAGGTGAACTTCTTCTTCCTTGAGCGTGCGGATAGGTCTTTCGGCGTACCCGTTCTCCCAAGGACATCCTCTGCGCGCTAAGGTTATGCCGCCGACACAGTTCTGCTTGTGAACTTTCACCGCGGAGGGCCTCAAGAACAACTTCAGCTTTAAACTCTGCGGTGAATCTTCTGCGTTTCGCCATCGGATACTCCTTTCAATGAGATTGTTATTATACCACAATCTTGGTTTAGGTAGTGGTCCGAATTTCCGATGGCAGTACAGATTATTCAGACTTACTTTCCCTATACATCATGCGACTTCCCTTATTTTGAAACTGTATGCAGATTTAAATTGACTTAATTAGTTAATATTAGTATAATTTCCATATAAGAACAATACAATCATAAAATATAATAAAAAATTAAAATGTTTTGGTGTGGTTATTAAGTGGTGAATTAGCATTTAGTTTAGATAGCAATTTGGGTTATATATAACTTATTGGTGTCACATGGTTTGATCCAAGTTTTAGTTTGGATATCAACTTAACTTATACAACTAAGGAGTAAAAAGTTATGCTAAAACAAACAATGCTTGCTATTGTTTTAATTGGAATTGGATGTATCGGTTTCCTCGTCGGTTGTGACGAGACACGTCAGATGTCACAGGACATCTTATCGGAAGAACCCACTTTACAGGGAATTGACACTGAAGGCACACTAATCTATTGGACAGACTGGTCGGGCGAAGAGGGGTCGCATAAAATCCTGCGTCTTGGTGCTAATGGTCCAAACGTTGAAGACATCGCCACTGGATTAGATCACCCAATCGGTATAGCATTAGACGTTTCCGAAAATCAGATGTACTGGACAGGCAGAGGCAAGATTTATCGTGCCAATCTTGATGGTTCAAACGTTAAGGAGCTTGTTCCCGATGTCGGCGGGGTAACGGAAGCCATCGCGCTGGATGTTTCTGGAAACAAGATGTACTGGACGGTCTGGGGGGACACTGCAAATAAGATTCAGCGTGCGAATTTGGATGGTTCAGAGGTTGAAGATCTCATCACTGATGTGGAGAGTCTACGCAGCATTGCCTTAGATATTTCTAATGGGAAAATGTACTGGACAGACCTCAGGGCAGGTAAGATTCAGCGTGCGAACCTTGATGGTTCAGGTGTTGAAGACCTTGTTACTGGATTGCGGGATCCAAATGGAATCGCTTTGGATCTTGATGGAAATAAGATGTATTGGGCAAATGAGAACACATTTAAGATTCAGTGTGCCAACCTTGATGGTTCAAATCTCAGTGATCTCGTCGTTGGATTAGATGAGTTCCTCATCGGCATTGCCTTAGACATTTCTGGTGGAAAGATATATTGGGCAAATCCCGGGTCAAGTAAGATGCAACGTGCCAATCTCAATGGTTCAGAGGTTGAAGATGTTGTCACCGGAATTGACCCCTTCGGCATTGCAGTGTTGAGCTCGCCGTAGCAGCGGAGATAATGGGTTATCTATTCCTTGGATAAATTTGACCATCGGGTGTCATTCATGGGCTTCCATGAGGATAATGGAAAACTTGGTATGGGCGGATCTTGGTATCCGCCCATTTTATATTGTAAATCGTGCCTACCGATTTTCATACACAGCAATATCCGCTTCATACTGCAAGGTCCAGCCGATTTCATCAAGTCCATTCAGTAGACAGTACTTCTCAAAATCACCAATTTCAAAAGTATGCGCTGTACCGTCAGGACGAATTACCGATTGCTGCTCCAAATCTATCATCAGCTGGTATCCCTCGGTGTTGTGTGCCTCTTGACTGAGCGAGGTCGTAACATCGGCAGGTAGAGCTATCGGGAGAATACCATTCTTATAGCAGTTGTTACGGAAGATGTCAGCAAACGAGGGTGCGAGAATCGCCTTGAACCCATACTGCTGAAGTGCCCACGGAGCATGCTCACGAGAACTACCACAACCGAAGTTCACGCCAGCGATCAGAATACTCGCGCCTGCGTAGCGCGGTAGGTTCAACACGAACTCTGGATTCGGATTGCCATTTTCAAGGTAACGCCAATCGTTAAAAAGAAATTCGCCAAAGCCTGTGCGTTCAATCCGTTTCAGAAATTGTTTCGGAATGATCTGGTCGGTGTCAACATTAATCCTGTCGAGTGGGACAACGCGTCCAACATGTTCTTTGAATGCTTCCATTTTTGTTTTCTCCTTGCTATTTTATTAACCTACTGGAACTTTCGGATATCCACAAAATGTCCTGTTACAGCAGTCGCCGCAGCCATCTGTGGGCTAACAAGGTGCGTGCGTCCGCCTTTGCCCTGTCTACCTTCAAAATTCCGGTTTGATGTACTGGCGCAGCGTTGACCGGGACTTAGGGTATCTGGATTCATACCCAGGCACATGCTACAACCGGCTTCACGCCACTCAAAGCCTGCTTCTCGGAAAGTCTCGTCGAGTCCTTCTGCTTCTGCTTGACGTTTCACCGCCTGTGAACCCGGGACGACCATCGCGTTGACGTTTTCTGCAACTTTCCTGCCCTTCGCGACTTCTGCTGCAGCCCGTAAGTCACTGATACGAGAGTTAGTGCAGCTCCCAATAAAGACCCGATCTACAGGAATATCTGTCATTGGGGTGCCGGGTTTAAGATCCATGTATGCTAAAGCGTGTTCGGTAGCACTCTTTTCATCGGTTGTTGCCATGTCTGCTGGATCCGGCACGCGACCTGTCACATCGGTTACCATACCCGGATTTGTGCCCCACGTCACTTGTGGTGCGATTTCTGCTGCGTCGAGTTGCAGCGTTCGATCGTAGGTTGCCCCTTCGTCAGTGGGTAGTTGCTTCCAGCCTTCAACCGCTGCATCGAATTCTTTACCTTTGGGTGCGAAACGTTTGCCAGCAATATATTCATAGGTGGTCTCATCAGGTGCAATCATACCTGCCCGTGCGCCTGCCTCGATTGACATGTTGCAAACAGTCATCCGTTCCTCAATACTAAGGGCGCGGATTGCAGAGCCTGTATACTCCACTACAGCACCGTTGCCGCCGTCAATACCGATATGTCCGATGATTGAGAGGATAATGTCCTTGGCAGTTACGCCGTAAGGCAATGTGCCGTCAATCCGAATCTCAAAGGTTTCCGATTTCTGTTGCAAGAGGCACTGCGTGGCGAGGACATGCTCAATCTCACTCGTACCAATACCGAAAGCAAGTGCACCAAGTGCACCGTGCGTTGAGGTATGGCTATCGCCGCAGACAAGGGTTTTACCGGGCTGTGTGATACCGAGTTCAGGTCCGATGACGTGGACAATGCCTTGCTCAGGACTGTCGATGTCGTAGAGCGGAATGTCAAACTCAGCACAGTTTTCCGCCAGCGTTTCCATCTGCTTTGCCGCAATTAGGTCGGTAATAGGCAGCGACCGATCGGTTGTTGGGACGTTGTGATCCATGGTAGCAAACGTCAGATCAGGACGGCGTACTTTTCGATTGTTGAGCCTTAACCCCTCAAACGCTTGCGGGGATGTGACTTCATGAACGAGGTGCGTGTCAATATAGAGGATAGGCACCTCGCCTGCGGAAGCACGCACAAGATGCGCCTCCCATATCTTTTCATACATTGTTTTTTTCATAGTTTTCTTTCCTTAGTGTCATCTGAAAGCTAATCCGACAAAATTACTCAAACGCCTGCAATGCGCCGTCTTTCACGATTAGTGTCTTCTGCGAATAAACGGCATCCCCGTTGGCATCAAAGGAGAACTTACCCAAAACTGTGTCAAAATCACTAATATTCGCCAAGGCATCTCGAATCGAAATTGAATCAGTCAATTGAGCGTTCTTAATTGCCTCCGCTAAAATATAAACAGAGGCGTACGACGACGCAACGAAGGAGTTTGGCTCCGTGCCGAAAGTCTCGCTATAATTCTGAACGAAGGCTTGATTTCCCGGTGTGTCATCCGTACTGAGCCACCCTATGAAAGTTATTGCACCTTCGGCGGCAACACCTGCGACTTCTACCTCGGCACTGGTTAATGAACTAATAATTAGAGGAGCAGATATACCAAGTTTGTGCGCTTGGATCAGTATCTTCGGTTTTTCGGGTGGCAAAGCGGAGGCAAAGATAGCATCCGGATTCAATGCTTGTATTCGGGTTAACTGTGCCGAGAAGTCGGTATCATCACTCTTAAAGGATTCTGTGGTTAACACCTTAACACCCTTCGCAGTGAGTACTTCCCGTAATGCCTTGTCGCGATCTGTAGAGAAGGGATCGGTTTCGTCATATATGGTAGCTACCCGTTGATAGCCGAGTTTTGCTTGCGTTGCCTTGATGCCTTTATGGACCACAACATCTGTAGCCAGGAGGATGCGAAAAACGAAATCACCAATTGCACTAAGACCGCGGGCAGCCGATGTTGAACTGATTGCTACGACCTGATTTTCCTGTGCGATCGGAAAAGCCTCCTGTGTTGCACTTGAGGACGCAGGACCGAGAATAACAGAAACGCCATCTTCGTGAATCAGTTTATTGAAAGCAGCACCTGCCCCTTCCGGGGTACTCGTATCATCTTCAATGATGAACTTGAATTTAGTATTACTGGATTGGGCGTTGTTAATTTCATCAAGGGCTAAGTCGAAACCATGCTTCATTTGTTCACCCGTAGAAGCCAAATGCCCTGTCAAAGGTAAGACAACACCGATAGAAATCTCGCCAATTCCTTCTTCTGTTTGCGGTATAGGAGGATGAGTGATTTCAGATATTCGCTCACAGGCAGAGATGCCTATTATCAAAGTGGCAATTGCCACGATAAAAATGAATGATTTCAATTCAATGTATTCCTTTCTTGATTGCGCGTGTTTTGTGCATTTGGACTTCCGCTCGGTAAGATTTAGGAAAAATGATTAGGTTGTATTCTAAACCCGCATAACGACGGGAAAAATGAAAGGTGTACGTTGCATCTGTTTTGAGAAAAATCTGCGGAGCGCACCTCGAATCTCGTCTTGGACGATTTCCGTTTCGTGCTTCTGTTCGTCACTCAGATTTTCGATGACGCGTCGGGTAATTTCTTTCGCTTCTTCTATGAGTTCTTCTGATTTGTCCATGTAAACAAACCCACGTGAGATAATTTCTATCTGTCCAGCGTTCAGTCCTGTTTTGGAATGGCTATCGGCTATCAGCAGTCGGCTATCAGCAGAAATATTCTCTTGCTGACTGTTGACTGCTGACTGCTGGCTACCATCCCCTATGTCGCTGTGCAAAATGATAATGGGAATGAGGATGCCATCTTGGGAGAGCTGGATACGATCACGAAGGACGATGTCCTCAAGTTCGATTTCTGGCTTACCATCAACCAAAACACGTCCAGAACGTCCCTCACGTCCAAAGACCTCGCACGTTTCAGGTGTAAGTTGGATGAGTTCGCCATCTTCAGCGACTCTGATGTTCTCACTTGGGATGCCGACAGATTCGGCGAGTTCAGCGTGCCGCATCAAGTTTTGGTATTCGCCGTGCATTGGCATAAAGAATTTGGGTTGCAAGAGATTGAGCATGAGTTTCAAATCTTCGCTCGCTCCGTGACCTGAGACATGCACATTAGCGTTGCGCTCATGGTATATCTTCGCGCCGCGCCTGAGCAGATGGTTCACCACATTCCCGATCGACTTTTCGTTGCCGGGGATAATTCGTGCTGAGATAACAACGGTGTCACCCTGTTCCACTTTTAGAAACGCGTGATTATCAAGTGCCATCAATGCCAGTGCTGAACGCGGTTCACCTTGGCTACCGGTCGTTAAAATCACAACCTCATGCGGTCTGAACTGGGACGCGTCGCGGGCATCAATAAGATAGTCGGGGTTCAGATTGAGATAACCGAGTTCCGAAGCGGTACGGACGTTGTTCAAAAGGGAGCGTCCGGTGACAGCAACGAGTCTCCGATGTATACCGGCGAGGTCAATAAACTGCTGGATACGGTGTATACTTGAGGAAAAGGTGCAAAGGAACAGTTTCTGCTCGGTTTTCTGAAAGATATTATCTATTGTCCCATAGATACTCCGCTCAGAGGGTGTTTGTCCGGGTCGTTCTGCATTGGTGCTGTCGGAAACAAGCAACTGGACACCTTCCGAACCTAAACGCGCAAGCGTCTGAACGTCACTTAACTTACCATCGACAGGTGTCATGTCAAACTTGAAGTCGCCTGTATGAACAATAACGCCGACGGGTGTACGCAGCGCAATCGCCACACTATCCGGGATGCTATGTGTGACATGGATGAATTCAGCGGAAAAATCACCCAGTTCAACTGTATCACCGGGGGCAATCGTGTTGAGTTGTGCCTTGCCAAGTACACCGTATTCGCGCAATCGTCCAGTGGCAATCGCGAGTGTGAGTTGCGTGCCGTAGATCGGAACGTCTAACTGCCGCAAGACGTAAGCTAACGCACCGATATGGTCTTCATGGCCATGGGTTAGAAGGATCCCGCGAATCTTCTCTTGCCGTTCGACGAGATAGTGAATATCTGGGAATATCAGATCAACGCCGGGCATGTCTGAACTTGGGAGCATGAAACCGGTATCGATGACGATAAGATCATCCTTGGTTTCGTACACCATCATGTTCATCCCGAATTCACCTAAGCCTCCCAATGGAATAATCGAAACACTTTCCGCGGGTATATCTTTAAAATTTTTCGGCATATAAATAATTTTCAATGATTGGTTATCAGTTGTTTTGTTGGGTGCCAGTTAGAAGATTGGCTTGTAGTTGATAACCTATACTTGAAGTACTCCAAGGAGAAATAAGTTGTTACAAACATGGCTCTTAACTGATTACTGACAGCTGATAACCGATAACTATTAAACAACAATGTTAATGAGACGATTCGGCACGACAATGACCTTCCGAATCGGTTTCCCTTCAACAAACCGCTGAACCCGCTCATCTGCAAGTGCGGCTTCCTCAATCTCTTTGTCAGTTGCATCGGCAGGAAGTTGGAGCCGGTTGCGGAGTTTCCCGTTGACTTGTGCAATTATAGTTACAGTGGCACTTTCAAGTACTGCTTCGTTGTGTGTAGGCCATTGCTCATGGGCGATGAAACCTGTTTCACCGAGGCGATGCCACAACTCCTGTGCAATGTGTGGCGCGTAAGGCGCGAGCAGGTGCAAGAACACCTTCAAAGTCTCAATCGGTACCGATTTTGCCTGTGTAGCAGTGTTAACAAAAATCATCATTTGGCTAATCGCCGTGTTCATCTTGTCAGCGGATTCGGTATCCTCTGTCACCTGTTTAATGGTTTTGTGGAGTTCCCGCCAGAGATCAGGATCCGTTGTGCCAGCAGCGTCGGTTAACTTATTGCTAAGTTCGCCGCTTTCTTCATTAACAACGAGTCGCCAGACGCGTTGCAGGAATCGGTAGACCCCCTCGACACCCGCGTCTTGCCACGGTGTACTGGCTGTAACAGGTCCGATGAACAAGAGATAGAGCCGAAGTGCGTCGGCACCGTAATTGTCAATAACATCGTTTGAATTAATGACGTTAAAACGGGATTTGGACATCTTCTCCATTTGCACGTGGAGCGGCACGCCAGCGGCTTTCGCAACGGCTTTTTCACCCTCCCGTTCAGCTTCATGTGGATAGTAGTATTTCCCTGCAGCATCTTGGTAAGATTCTGCGAGAATCGTCCCTTGGTTGAGCAGCCCCTGGAACGGCTCTTTCGTAGTGACTAATCCACAGTCGTAAAGCACCTTATGCCAGAAACGCGCATAGAGTAGGTGTAAGACGGCATGCTCAGCACCACCCATGTAGAGATCTACCGGCATCCAGTAGCGTTCAAGTGCTGTGTCAAAAGGCATCTCGGTATTATGTGCGTCGAGGAAGCGGAGATAGTACCAGCAAGAACCTGCCCATTGCGGCATAATGTTGGTTTCCCGTGTCGCAATGCTACCGTCAGGTAGCCTCACCTTCAGCCATTCTTCATCAGCGCGCGCCAGTGGTGGTTTACCATCTGCCGTCGGTTTGTAGGCATCAATAGGCGGCAACTCAATCGGTAATTCTTCATCTGGTAATTGAACAATAGAACCGTCTTCGAGGTGGACGAGTGGAAAAGGTTCACCCCAATACCGTTGCCTCGAAAAAAGCCAGTCCCGTAAACGGTATTGAACCTGACCTGCGCCCCTTCCCTCGCTTTCGAGCCATTGGATCATTTTCTGCTTGGCTTCGTCAACTCGCAAACCATTGAGGAACCCGGAATTGACACAGACACCGTCTCCTTCAAAAGGTGCTTCTTCAATCGGTTTTTCCCCACCCTTAATAACTTCGACGATAGGAATACCGAAAGTTGAAGCGAACTCGTGGTCGCGTTCATCGTGTCCGGGGACCGCCATGATGGCACCGGTGCCGTACGTCATGAGGACATAATCGGCAACCCAGATCGGGATAGGCGTGTTATTACACGGGTTAATAGCATAAGCACCCGTGAAAACGCCAGTCTTTTCGGTGGCGAGGTCTGTGCGTTGGAGATCGGATTTGTTAACCGCTTCCTTAACGTAGGCGTTAACTGTCGGTGCCGCATCAGGATGTGTTATCTCAGAAACAAGAGGATGTTCGGGAGCAAGCACGCAATAGGTCGCACCGAAGAGCGTATCCGGACGCGTCGTGAAAACAGTGAACTTCGCATCGTGATCTTTAATAGCGAAAGTGATGTCTGCCCCTTCCGATTTACCAATCCAATGCCGTTGCATCTCCTTGAGTCCATCGGGCCAATCCAACAAATCCAAGTCTTCTAACAACCGATCTGCATAGGCGGTAATCTTGAGCATCCATTGTCGCATCAGGCGGCGTTCAACTGGGTCACCGGTTTCGACATATTTTCCATCCTTTACTTCTTCGTTTGAGAGGACTGTACCGAGTGCGGGGCACCAGTTGACGGGTACCTCGGCGAGATATGCAAGATCTTTTTCATAGAGCCGGAGGAAAATCCATTGTGTCCATCTGTAATATTCAGGCAAAGAGGTGTCGATTTTACGGGACCAGTCGTAAGAGAGTCCGATACGCTGGATTTGCTGCTGAAAGGTTTCGGTATTTCGTTTTGTGATGTCCGCGGGATGTTCATTTTCACGCACTGCAAAGCGCTCCGTTGGGAGTCCGAATGCATCCCATCCCATCGGGTGCATCACATGATAACCCTGCATTCGCCGTAAATTTGCGATGACATCGGTCGGCACGTAGTTTTTCGCGTGTCCTATGTGGAGTCCGGCACCAGAGGTATATGGGAACATGCCAAGCACATAAAATTTAGGCTTGGTCTTCAGTGTTTCAATGTCGTTTGGAATTTTGAATGCTTCTTTTTCCCGCCACTCGGCTTGCCAATAAGGCTCTATTTTCGCCGGGGCGTAAGGATGGTTCTCCATTTCGCGTGCTTCTCCTTATTTTAGCCATTTTGGCGTTGGCTTTATGATATAAATTTTAACACAAGCCTGCCGTATTGTCAAGTAGGTGCTTCGGACGTCCGGTTATTCAGGCTTCCAATAATGTACATCTGGACGTCCGAACTTATTTGGGATAGGATGCGCGAATCAGAACAAGAATATAATACAAGGAATGGATTTGAGCTATTTCCAGACCAAATTTTGTCCATTCATAATGGAAGGATTTTGTGAAAGGAGAGTTTTATAAGATTTCTCGACATGGGGGTGATGTCAAGTGTTCCTACAAAGTGATTTCTGTAAAGTTTTAGTGGGAAGCGGGATAGGGAAACGTACGCGAGGGTTCAAAAGGCAGCATGTTGTTAACTGAAGGTTTGACTGTGAGGCAAAATCAAGGGATATGTGCTGACGAGGATCTTTAGAAAAACCCACACGCGATTCTTCCTAACCCCGTCAGCGATGTGTCTGTCAGTGAGTGCCTACATATTCCAGACTTACGTTATATTACTGCGCCTGCTTTACTACCGCATTTTGTGTGGCAGAGAGAACGCTCCGTAACGACTGAAAATAGTTCATTTCAGCCAACTTTATCCGTTTCTGATCGCCTTCAATCCGCGCCTCAACAAGCGTTTTCCAGTTCAGCGTCAGCATACGATTTGTTTTCTGTAGGATTCTCCAGTGCCCTTCTGTAATCATCGTGCCTCTCCTATACCGTGGGTGGTTTATCGTGATCTGACAGAGAAGACAGCTAATGCTTCAGCCAGTATATCCTATGTCATTAGGACTTTCTCAACATAAAATATGTTCCATCTGACGGTAAATATCTTCATTAAAATAACCGCCTATATGTAGTTCATGAAAGTAAAAACGTCAGATTGGCAGGTTTGGTTTCAAAAGGGACTGTGAGCACTATCCTCTTTTATGTTCGTGGAACTCGTAAGGACAAAAATCTCTCTATTTTCAAAAGATTGCTTCTCCTTGACTTTCCTCTGCTGGCGATTTTTATGATGGTATCGGTGGTGGGAAAACAAGCCTGTTAGATACGGACATGTCGTGTCTTTCCAATACCTCCTGTAGCGTCCGGTAGGTTTCCTCGCATTCGTCTTTTGTCCCAAGTAACTCTATACTGGGTGAGTCTACTAAATTAATGTGGACCTCATGCAGGTCATTTTTTGCCCGAAGTATTTTAATCTGTTGTATATGGTTAATATTTACCATTCCTTTGTAGGATGTCTGATGCCTTCCATTCGGATTGACAATTTCAATAAACACAAAAAATCTCCTTATATACTATAAATAATCTAAATTGCTTTGAAGCAAAAGTGCTGGTTAAATCTCGAATATTCATATAAAAACAATATATTCGTATCAATGATAAAATATTAAATGAATGTCTGAATATATCGTGGTTTGACTGATAGGTCAGATGAAATCTACAGATAGATTTCAAGTTTGCTTGGAGAAATCTGTAATTAACACATAAGTCGTCATCTCTTATAAGAGTCCCTGGAAATATAAAGGTGTATCCAATATGACTTAAAGTTAAAAACACAATACTATTTATGATAGATTCTATATTAAGATAGCAACTTGGGTTAAGAAAAAATAATTTGTCTTTGGTGTATACCCTGTCCACCAAAAAGCACCAATTGCCTGAAAAAATCAAGGGTTATTAACGAATTTGATACCGTTTAACGGCATCCATATCAAGGCTGACCCCCAATCCCGAGGCATCTGACAGTGTGATTGCACCGTTAGAGAGATTCATGCTACCGCCAGATAGGTCATCAACACGGATATGTGGAAGTTCATCAATTGGCATCGTGCAGTTTGGCAGTGTACATGCGATGTGTGCGGCGAAAGTTGAAGCGACACATGAACCGAACGCGAAAATCTGAACCCAAATCGGCAGATCCGCAGCTTCAGCAACCGCTGCGCTCTTTCGCAGCCCCGCGACGTTTCCGCCCATGTTAACAGCGTCCACAGCATCTGCACGAATATTCTCTAAAATTCCTTGAGGTGCTCCCAAATGTCGAGCCACTGGAACTTCTACCTCTTCCCGCATCCGACGATACCAAGACAAATCCTCAAACCGGATCGGGTCTTCGTAGACTTCAATGTTATAGGGTAGCAACTCCTCTGCAAGTCGCAGACCGGTTTCTAAATCCCCAAATTCCGTATTCGGATCAACGCGAATTTGAAAGTCAGGGCCACACGCTTCTGTGATTAACCGAGCGGTTTCGACGATGTTTGCGCGCCGCGCCTTGAGTTTATGCACCCGAAACCCCATCTTCACAGCGCGTTCAGCCTCTGCTGCAGTTACCTCCGCTGGCATGGGTGGGGACCAGTAAGCAAGTTCAACCCTATCCCTATATTTCTCGCCGATTAGCTTATGAGCAGGCACATCCAATGCCTGTCCAGCCAAATCGTAAAAAGCGCACTGAAAGGCAAATGACTCCGATGCTAAATCAATATCCCAAAGGTTTTTACCGACATATTTTTCGGCAATCGCATCCGCTTGATCCGTAATATCGCTATTTAGGGAATTGCTCTCCCCTAATCCTGTAAGACCTTCATCTGTGTGTACCCATACCAAGGTAGTCGGGTAATCCATATCCCAATGTTCTTGTATTGCCGGAACAAACGGGATAGAAACGGTACGGTATTCAACGTCTGTGATTTTCATGAGATCGCAGCTCCTTGAAATATTACCTGAATCGTGGATTTGTACGCCTTTGTTTGATTATTTCGTCGGCTCTTCTTCTGATCGTTGGAATTCTATGCGATTCATCAGAGAGTGTCAAGCATTTTTTCTTTAGGAGTAGAGCCTGCTGCAAACTTTTGAAAAAATTTCAATAATATTGTATAATACTAAAGTTATACTTTGCAAATAAGAAAAGCGTTGCAACACAATAGAGAAACTTCTGACACCACCTTGATGCCTTGATGAGGGAAAAATATGAGAAATAGACTATCTCGACGGCAGTTTCTGCGTTTCGGTACGCTCGCGACCGCATCTGCAGCGGTCAGTCTCGGATTTTTAGGGTGTAGCCGGACCTTGATTGAAAAGGTGCCCGGCTTTGGTCCTGAACCACCCTTTGAGTTTACGCCTACGCCTAACAGTCTCCTTGATCTCCCAGACGGATTTACCCTCCATGCTTTTTCCAGAACGGGTGAAATAATGGATGATGGACTTTGGGTACCCGGTGGCCACGATGGCATGGCGGCTTATCCCGGTCCCAACGGCAAAACAATCCTCATTCGCAATCATGAATTAGTCGCTACAAGCAAGTCAGTCGGCGCGTTTGGGTGGAATAACGAGAAGATTGAACGCGCTGCCATTGACAAATTCTACGATGCTGGATCGGGTGAACTGCCGTGTCTTGGTGGCACAACGACACTCGTCTACGACACGAAGACACAGACACTGGAGAAACATTTCTTAAGTTTGACAGGAACAATCCGGAATTGTGCTGGCGGTCTCACACCTTGGAATACGTGGATTACCTGTGAAGAGACTATGCAAAAGGCGGAAGCAGAAACAACTTATGAAGTGGACCACGGATATAATTTCGAGGTGCCTGTCTCTACTGACATAGGTTTAGCCGACCCTATTCCATTGAAAGCGATGGGTCGTTTCAATCACGAGGCAGTCGCTGTTGATCCTAAGACAGGGATTGTCTATCAAACCGAAGACAGAGGCGATAGTTTAATCTATCGATTTATTCCCGATACACCTGGTGAACTTGCTGCGGGTGGCAAACTTCAGGCACTAAAAATTCGAGATCTCAAGGGTGCAGATACCCGAAACTGGCAAAGGCGGATCCAAAAGATTTTTCCGTGGACATACAACCCCGTCCCAGTTGGAGAAACCTTCGCTGTTGAATGGGTCGATATTGAGAATGTAGAATCACCAGATGATGATCTCCGTGTGCAGGGTGCTGAAGGTAAAGACGCAGCGAGGTTTGCGAGAGGCGAAGGGATATGGTACGGTAGTAATCAGGAAAACGGAGAATTCTATATTGCCTGCACCAATGGTGGTATTGCGTATAAAGGGCAAATTTGGAAATATACGCCGAGTCCGTATGAAGCAACAAGCCGTGAGGAGCAAGAACCCGGCACCCTACAACTCTTCATTGAACCCAACGACAGAAACCTCATGGAAAATGCCGACAACCTAACGGTCACGCCATGGGGCGATCTCATCATCTGTGAAGACGGACCCGAGGAAGAATTCCTTGTCGGTGTAACGCCAGAGGGGCATCTTTATAAATTTGCTCGAAACGCCGGTAATATGTCTGAACTTGCGGGTGCAACATTTTCACCTGATGGAACAACGCTCTTTGTGAACATCCAAAGCCATGGGATTACGATGGCGATCACTGGTCCTTGGCATGAGATTCGACAGCGTCCTCTGGCATAGCCCTAACGTGCCCGCTTCTTAGCAGCTAATAATCGGGTCATTGTCGCCTCTGCAGGTTGTGAAGATGTTGCGTCTTCCGCGACGCGTTCGCCAATAGATACCGTGCCTACCTGCATGGGTACAGGTTGGGTCCCTATCGGTCTGTCTATAGATCTTCCACGCAGCCGCTCAAGAAGCCCTGCCAGATACCTATTCCTTATGCTGTAACGCCGGAGAATCATCTCTAACATGAATAAGATAGCAGCAACGACTAACAACACTCGCGCGAGTGAGACCTGCTTTTCAACAGGCGTGCCTGCAGGTCTCGCTATCTGAGTCGGTGTCGGTTCATAAATGCCTATGGTGCCGGTAGCAAGCATCTTTAACAATGTCGTATTGACCCCAAATTCAGCGTATTCTGCCGGATAAGAGAGCGATAAGACTTCGGTGCGTCTGTGTTCATCACCTTCGCGCTGAGCAGTGACGATGTAGGCACCACTGTTGTGCATCTGAAATGTTCCGTTGTAACGCGTCGGCGTATCTTGTTGCATCTCAACAGGTTCACTTGTGCCATCCGGACCTGCGATGTGGAGTTTATACACCGCTTGTGACGGGGTTCGTGTATCGATACTGATTTGTGCCACCCCGTGCCGAAGCGATACTGAAAGGTCGAAGTCGGTATCTGAATCCGCTGCGGGAAGTGTCCAGTTGACGACCTGCCCCCAAAATTTCCCGAAATTTTCCCACGGAATCCACGCTTTTGCCCATACAGGTTGAACGTCCGATGTCCACGCGATTGATTTCCCCAATCCGAAATTCCAACCTGCGAGGATCGGTTCCTCTTTGTGCGAATGGATATAAACCTGAGCAATCTCCTTATCTGCCGTTGAGACGTAGCCTTGCAGCTCGGGCGGAGTCCCGATGCTTGCTACAATCGGTTCGTTTGGAACGACAACAACAGGTGCAAACGGTTCTTGAACGATGTAACGCCGAGTCTCTCGGACCGCTTCTGTCAAGACCGTCGGCAATTGTTGAAGATTTTGAACGAAGACGGCATGTCCATCGCCGGTCTCCGCGACGCGCGTTAGGAGTTGTTTATTAGCATCACCTATAGCAATCGTCGTGATGCTGATGCGTGCCTCAGCGATCCGTGCCGCGAGTTCAAGAAAAGCGGATTCCGCACCATCGGATTTGCCATCGGATAAAAGGACGATATGCTTCCGTTTTGCCTCGTTTGCTTTGAGCATCTCATACGCCTTCTCAGTAGCGTCTTTTATCTTTGTCGTGCCGCCTGTTGGACGGAGTTTACTCACAGCAGAAATGAGTGCCCTATGCTCAGAGGTAAGATCAGAGATGCGGTGAACATCGGTATTGAAACCCAGAATTCCAGCCATATCTTCCTCGTCAAGATTCCGAATACCCGTGCGCACCCCTTCAATGGCAAGTTGGATTTTCTGTCGCGCCCCGACGTAGTTTGCCATACTGCCCGATGTATCCAACACAAAGACAATAGCGACAGCGTCCTTGCGTTCGCGCGGTGTCATTTCTACAGGAAGTGCGCGTTCCAACGCCGTATCAGTATAACCTCCGGGTCCGTAAGCATTCCTTCCTCCGATGACAACCAATCCATGTCCAAGATCGTGGACGTAGTTTTCGATGTGCTGTAGTTGTTTGAATGAGAGCGAATCTTTGGAAACATTGCTTAGAATCAGAACATCGCTACGCTGGAGGGCTACGAGTTCCGTTGGCATCTCCGCGGGGGACATCACTTCAACGCCGAACCCGTTCTCCTCAAGGACAGTTTTAAGCGGAGTAATGTCTGCAAGGTTGCCGTCTGCATATACGGAGACCTGCGGTTTATCCTGAATTTGCACAACGGCAGATGCCTGATTGTTTTCTGGAATCTCATCGGTTACGTTTAACTTCAGCCGATATGTATGACTCCCTTCTTCTGAAATCTGTTCTGTCCGTAAAGGGCGAACATGTCTACCACTTGATAACGGGAATTCAAATTCATCAATCGGTGTATCTTCATGATAGAGAGTGGCGTTCAGTTTTGGGATACTACCGTCAGTTTCAATCACTGCATCAATACCGAAACGCTGCGCTTTGCGGACTTGAGTGGGCAATTGCAGCTGCACCACTCGAACAGCATCTTTGACAGCGTTGAGTGGGATTGGTAATATCTCAACCTTGCTTGCCGTGAGCAACGGCAGATAATCTTTAAGGGACGTCCCGCCAGCGTTATGCATTCCGTCGCTAAACACCACAATTCGCTGGTGATAATCGTCCGGTAACAGTGCGATTGCGCGTTTAAGTGCTGTAAGCACGTCCGTACCCTCTCGTCCAAGCGTCTGTTCTGTAAGGGTTTCCAGTGATATCGCCGACGTTTCTTCTGCAGCTAAGTCTTGCTTGGGGCGGATGTCTCGTAGGACGGCGGTTTCCCTCGCAAAACCGATAATACCGAACTGGTCGGTGGGTTTCAATTTTGCGACAGCAGCGTTTATCTGTTTGAGTGCCGCTTCGTGCTGCGTGGGCGGAATACTTTCGGAAGTGTCGATCAAAAAAACGACTGCAAGTCGCTGTTCCCTATGTGTTCTGTGCAGATCAGCTAAGGCGAGAATCGCACACAACAACGCCGCTCCCCTAAGCAAGAAGGTCACACTTTTTCGCCACTTCGCTGCACCGAGGTGTGCCCGTCGTTGCACAAAGATAAATATAGGAATTACAGCGAGTAGAATTAAAAAGAGAGGGGCATGGAAATCAAACATCGAGATACCTCACCGAACAAGCTATCCTATTGGGCACGGAGTTCCTCAAAATACGCTTCTGCTGTTTGCGTTTCTGCGGCGTGGGACATATTGTGACGCTCGCACAGCGCGATGTATTCCTTGATCAGCGTTTGTCGTTTTTGGGATTCCAAATCGCCTGCAGCTACAAGTGTCGCTTTATAAGCCGAGATAGAGGCTTTTTCGACACGCTCCCGAATTTCCGAGTTTTCAGCGAGTGCTAACGCTTGCTGAAAATAGTCAAAAATCGTCTGTGAGCTTTCCGCATCTAAACCCACATCTTCGGGGGTTGGGAAACACCGTGGGTGAAGACCTCTTGCCTCGACGTTATCGTGGAGGTAGGTGATATACTCTAAGATTGTGGGTGCCGCGGCTCCGTAGTGGAGATTCGCAAATTCGTTTAGGAGTGCGTCGGCATCGAGGGACGGGTCCCAGATAAGGTGCGAGATTAGGTAATTCCGTAGGTCTGAGAATTCACCTGTCAACCCGTTGCCATTTGCCTGCATGAAGACGCCTTTAGCATTGTTGCGGAGAAAATAACGGACGTTGGGAGCGATACTCCGCAGATTCGGGAAGGGTAGGTCATAGGAACGGAAGTTGGTGTTGTAATTCCAGATCCAGATGTCCTCGCAGATTTTTCCCCACTCGATGGTATCTTGACAGAAAGCTTGATTCTGCTCGCAATCTGGATTGTCGATGGCGTGTAGGGTGCAACATTCGATACTGCAAAGTTGAATCTGGATGTTGTGTCGAGGTTTTACCGTTTTCGGCGGTTTACGGGTATACCAGTACGCCAACGTCCCGACTTTGACGTGCGGGTGTGATTTCTCAATGCGTTCCGCAACGGCATTGACAAACGTCAACTGAGATCCCATTGGTGAGTCTTCCACTTCGTTGAGTGCCTCACACGTTTTACACCGACAGTATGCCGCTGTATCCGCCTGACTCACGCTGATATTGGTGGCTTCCGGACGATCCGTGAGCTGCTGGATTGCGGATTCTGCAGCGATCTCAATGACTTCAGAATTTGTCACGCAAAGCTGCGGTCCGCCGCCGTGGGTGTTCGTATCCCGTTTTCCTTCTACTAACGCGTAATACTCTGGATGGTCCTCGCCATACGTGTCGTAAGGTACTAAGGCGTGAAACGAGTGGTTAATGAGCTGCTGTTGCGTTTTCCCGCCGAGGTTTTCTGCGTCTGTAACAGTGTTAACCTTACGTTTTGCGGCGAATTCGGGAACCTCTGAATTTTCACGGTAATAACTCCATCGAAACGAAAACGGCGGCGAATAGGTATAACTTCCACACGGTATTTTGAGCGCGGAGGTATCGGGAATATGGGTATGCTCAGCAGTTAAAAATCGGACGCCGACCAACTCTTCAAGAAACTGGTAAACTGCGTAGAGGATGCCGCGGGGTCTACCACCGCTAATCTGAATCTGATCGTTTTCAACGGTGATTTGGATGTCCTCGTCACCCAATGTAGATGAGGCTTCGATAGTGATCTTTCCACTATTAGCACCTGCAGTGTCAAGTGGTAACGCCAACTGAGATGCATTGTTAAACCATTTTTGGAACTCTTCGGCAGCGTATCGTTCAGAGGGGATGACATCATTAGGGACGATAATACGCCAATTTTGCATTGTCGAAATCGATAAATCGTCGCCAGTAGACTCGAACACGAGTGTTTTCTGCGTTGACATAGTTCCTTCCTCAATTCTACGCTGTGCAATGCTCTGTTATGTCGTCTCCGCGTCTGCCTGATACTTCTCTTCATCGAACAACACAATGAAGGCTATCGCGGCAATGACTGTTATAACAATGGGCACCATAAAGATTTTCGCCCAGGCATGTCCACCTTCGGCTAAAGCAAAATAATCGTGGACGCGTCCGCTGACGATATGCCCGACCAACATGCCGAACCCATTCGTAACAAAGAGAAGCAGGGATTGAGAACTCGCGCGAATATCTCCTGGACTCAACCGTTCCACAGCAATCATTCCACCGACGAAAAAGAACGAATAACAGATCCCGTGTAATGTTTGCGCACCAATAACCAACCACACGGGTTCACCTATAGCGAAGATAGCGTAACGAAGGGGCCACGCCAGGATACCCAGAAAAATAGTAAATCGCATCCCGAACCACCGTAGACACGGAAATAGGAGGAGCATAAGTGCTACTTCGGCAACTTGTCCAAGACTCATCGCAAAATTGGCACTACTCCCTGCTAATCCGACACCATGTTCTGCCTCGGTTAGGAACAGATAGGTTAGGTTGTAATAGAAAGGGAGTTCAATCGCGACGACAAAGGAGATAATCAGCAGCACGGCAAAATTGCGATTTGAGGCGAGAGAGAAAGCTTCAAGAAACGCATAAGGGTTCCTTGCCTCTTTGCTCGGTGGCGTGTTGGGGAGGGTCAGACAGTAGGCACCCATAATGAAGGACAGAACAGCGCCAAAGAGAAGACAATCGCCGACGTGTGGAAGGCTTACTTCTCGTCCTTCCCAAAACCGGAGGTAGAAACTTAACGCCCAATTAATCGCAATCCAGCCAAGCGTTCCGAAAACACGAATATTGCCAAATTTATCTGACTGTCCCATGTGGTGGAAAGCGATAGCGTTGGTCAGCGCGATTGTGGGCATATAAAGAACGGCGTGCAGGAAAATTGCACCCCACATCATCGGGAAGCTCGTCTGTTTCCATGCAAAAAGTAGACAGACACCACCGAGTAGGTGTGAGATCGCTGCGAACACCTGTGCAGGCATTAATCGATCCGCAATCCAGCCTGCAATAATTGGTGAAATTATCGAACCGATAGCAGTGGTGCCGAAAACGTAACTAATCTGTTTGCCTGTGAACCCGAGATTTTGCATGTGTCCAGCAATGAGTACTGCCCATGCGCCCCATATAGCGAACTGTAGAAACATCATCCCCGACAAGCGTATGTAGGTTCCGAATCCTGTTTGTCTATCTTCCATAAGGGTTTCCTCTCTTGTTTAGTCCCAACTTTCAATCGGTTCTGTCGACTGCACGATGTGCATTCCTGCCTTTGCAGCCTTGGCGAAAGCAGCATCAGCAGATTCCGTGTAGTCCACTACGCCTGGTACAACAACCGGTGAGGTAAGGTCCTCCACCAGATAGACTTTCTTTGCCAACTCAATATTGATTTTCTGAATTTCCTCAAGCAGGTCACTAACCGTCCACGCGACGCAGTGACTTTTTGCCTGTCCAGCAATAACCACCCGATCATATTCAAGGAGCGTTTGGAGAAATTCACTATTTTTTTTATCAATTATTTCCCCGTCCGCGTCGGTAAGAACTTCTGGACTCAAGACCGAATAGTTTTCGGTCAACGGATTCCGTCCTTTAATTTCATAATGCATCTCAGTCTTACGAGCAACGCAATGGAAAAAGCAGGCTTCGTCAACAGCGGAGACAACGGCATGTCCAATACCACCAAGCATCGCGTGGTAGGGCCATATAGTAAGCGGATATTTCCCATCTGCTGTAAGCGTTTCGACGTAGTATTCACCGTATGCTTTAAGCCATTCATACTGGCTTTGATCACCCATCACACTTTCCGTGACCGCAGGATTAACGCGCCATTTACCTGCCTCAATATCTGCTTGTGTAATTAAAGTCTGTAGGGGGACTGGGTGCTCACCTGCCTCATTAATCCAGAAGACTTCGTGGAATATCTGCATCGCTGTATGTGTATCTAAGGTACAAGCGATTTTGCTGATGTGCGGTAGGTTCTGATAAATGAATTCACACAAGCGAATGTTATCCTCCACCGCGCCCTTTCCAGACCGTCCGCCGACGAAAAGTTCGTAATCCGGGATGCAAAATGTATTTTGGACATCGACGAGTAGCAGGTAGGTCCGAAAAGTATCTTCGGATGCAGGACGTATCGTGTTCTCCTGTGCCCAGACCTGTGCTTCACGTTGACGTTCTTGGTAAGGAATCCGCCAAACCTTGTCTACCTTATCTTCATCGAAATGTGGAGGGAGTGGAAGTTGTGATGTAGACATAGTATTGCTCCTATTTCACCGCAAATATTGACTCTCTCAATTAGCACTTTTCAACGCGCCCCATGTTGTCGCCAGTTTTCCTTCGGGCTGAACGGACAGCGTTTTCTCGAAACCTTCTTCCATGACCTGCGTGATGTCTTCTTTTGTCAGAGCGACATTAAAGAAAACCAGTTCGTCAAGGTAGCCCATCCAGAACCTGTCACCCCCATCCCAGTCACCGATTCTGGCAGGACCGAGTTTTCCCGGTACGGCCGCTTGGGCGTCCTCCTTATTCTCCTCACCGTTGATGTAATAACGTCTCACTTTCTCCTTTGTGCTATATACGGTTGCGAAGTGATGCCACTTGTCCTTTTCTTTGTCCGTAAAGAAGATGGTGGAAAAGAGGTGTCCGCCGTTACCATTAATTGCCCAGACGAGTTCATTCGCGGGTCGGATTTGATGGTGGACATCGCCCAACACCCAACCGTTGTTGTCGAATATAACTCGAAACTGTCCGACTCTACCAGTGTACTGTGCCCAGACGCATGCTGTAATCTCATCAAAAATCCCGATCTCTGGAACATCTACCCAATCCTTGGCACCGTCGAACTCAAGTGCTTTGCCAAACTTGCCATCTACCCATTTCGGTGCGCCTTGAATTTCGCCATCATGCCCATTGCCTGAGAGGTCAGAGAGAATATTACCTTTTCCGTCGTCAAAGAGCCATCCGGCGACGATGGTTGCGGGATCAATTTCCGCAGAACTTGATAACGGAATTAAAAAGAGGCAAAAAAGCAGAGCAGGATTGACTCGCAAATGTCTCATGCTGAAATCCTCCTTATAGTAAATGCTGCGCTCGCATTGTTAAGTGGAGACGATCAAAGTTCAACTTCGGGTTGCAGAACGTTGTATGTCAACCGCTGATCGCATCTTATAGTATATCGCGGTTTTTATCAACATAAAAATCCGTTGATTTATGTTGTAATATACGATAAAATAGAAGGAGGTAGGGTCGTTCAGTTTTCCAATAATTTACATCTGGAAAAAGAGATCTTGGGCATAAACTGGTAAAATATAAAATGAGAAAATTTCTTGATTCACTCCCAGATTTAGAGGATAGGCTTGATCGCGTAGGTAATCGGATGCGGGAGGCACGTAGAAGTCTTGATAGACAGGTGGATGAAGCACTTATTCCGCTTGATCTTCAGGAGGACTTCAGCATCTCTGAATTGGAAGGCGATGTGATGCTCGTTTCACGGGATGACGAATTACACGATAAGGTGAGAGACCTACTACGTTCCGATGGCTATAGGTGCGATTTTCCAGAGCGAACTTCAGAAGCGATCGGTATGCTGAAGATATTGAGATATCGGATGGTAATTGCGGATTGCAGGCGTCGAGATCGATGGCGGCTCTTTGAATATATCAAACGGTATCAACCCTATGTCAAGATCATTACGATTGTATCTAATAATGACAGAGCGCGTCGGGCAATGAGATGGGGCAGCTACAGTTTCCTGATGGGACGGGATTTTGATCCAGATCAGCTACGCACGTGTCTCATGAGCTCGCTGAGATTGAAGCATGAGGTCTGTTGGTTGTTGTCGCATGGAGAGCGTTGCAATCGTTCGTGTGTGGACGGTTTTGAGTCCGATGCGGATATTACGGAGCTCTGATGAAACGCCGCGCTGACTGCCACTGCGCACCTGTCTGCAAAGCGCATTACAATTACGACTGCCCGTCTGTGAATTCCTCAAAAATCGTGAACCTTGCAACCGATCTTGTGTCTATCACTACGAACCGGATGCCTAATTTCATAACTTGACAAAACATGGCAAAAAACTTAGAATTCAAGGCACAGTGTCAGTCACTTGATAGTTTTTATCCGAGGCTGACTGACCTGAATGCAACGCATAGTGAAACTGTCCATCAGGTTGACACGTACTTTTATATGCCAGTGGAAAAATCCAATATGATGTCCGAGACGGGTGAACCACGTCTTAAACTGCGTGAGATTGATGAAATGACGGAGGCGTGGCTCATCTATTATGAGCGTCCGAATCATGATGCCTCGCGCTACAGCCAATATCAACTCTCCAAAATTGCCGATCCATCAACTCTTAAAGTAGTTCTGACCGCCGCGCTGGGGATCAAAACAGTTGTAAAAAAACGACGAGAACTTTGGATGTTCAATAACACGCGTATCCACCTTGATACGGTTGCTAATTTAGGACAATTCGTTGAATTAGAGACGGTGTTTCAAGGGCAAACTGAAACCGAAGCAAGAAACGAACATCAACACGTGAAAATTGTCCTTCGCTTGGATACTACCACCCCGGTTGCTGTTTCCTACAGCGATCTGATTATGCAAAAGTCGTAACCCATAAAAATTCCTCACAACCGTGAATTAATCGCCTGCACCAGAAGCGGAATCATCAGCTCATGATGTCCCGTAAACGTATAGCCCTTACCCCCCATTTCCGTTGGACGTTTGACGACATTCTCTACAGGACGATACTGCTGATTCATATCGAAATTAGCGGTCGTGAAATGAGACACCGTCCGACCCAGATTTCGAGCGACCGTTAGCACTTTCAGGAAAACCTCCGGTAAAATCACAGCAGAACCCAAGTTTAGCACGACCCCACCGCCTTCCAAATCCGTTACCAACGCTGTCAACAGGCGAAAATCAGTGAAACTTGCCGCACCGATAGCAGCACCGTTCGCAGTCGGATGCTGATGAATAATATCCGTGCCGATAGCCACGTGCACCGTGATTGGCACATCGTATTCCACCCCGGTAGCAAGGAGGCTATATGCGTTGTAAGAAGCTTCCATCTTTACCAGCTGCTTACCCAACGCTTCACCCATGCCGATACCTGTATCTGCGGCGTGCTGAATTGCCGCGTTCATCCATTGTCCAGTCTCCTCCCACATCCCGAATTGACCGGTTTGAATATACGCAGAGACGTCTTCCGAAGTTTCCCCAATAAGGGCAATCTCAAAATCGTGGATGCTGCTTGCACCGTTAAAGGCAAATCCGGTAATCACACCACGTTTTGCCAAATCAATTAAAAGCGGACTCAACCCGCATTTGATGACATGCCCACCCATCATCACAATGACCGGTTTCTGATTCCGATGCGCTGCAACGATGTCGTCAACGAGTGCCAAGAAATCCGGTGCCTTGAGAATGTTCGGGAGGTTCGCTAAGAATGCAGAGAGATCCATCCCTGATTCTGGCAGCGTTGCAAAATCATGAACAGAGACTTTGTTGGTCCGGTTCCGAAGCGGATAGGTCGTCACAGAAGACATATCAACCGGTTTCCAAGGTTTCTTCATACTTTTTGTCCTTTAGTAGTTGGGTATAAAAAATAATACCAATAATAAACCAGAAAAGCAATACTGTGCGTTGATGTAGGATATTATCTGCCAGCCCATAAACAAGCGCGGAGATTAGAAATCCGCTTGCCCCGAGAAAAGTTCCCATCCCCCAAAAATCGGTTGTCTGCCGCATAGCAAAGACCCGACGGCAGATGATCGCTACCATCCATAAAAATAACAAAAGCGATGGGATGCCGTGCTCAGCGGCGATGTGCAGATATATATTATGCGCATGATAGGGCGTCTCATATTGTTCAGGTGGTCCATTGAGTTGGTACTCATAGCGGAATCTACCTAACCCGATGCCGGTGAGCGGATACTGCCGAATGAAGTCGAGCGACATTCGCCACCATTGCGGTCGTTCACTCATGAACCCCGCTGGATGGGCAGTCATTGTCTGAAAACGGGTCTTGATATGCCGTGGGACTATACCAATTATTGCTTGTCGTGTGTTCGTATTCAGAAATAGCACACAGAACACAATACTCATTATAGCCAGGGCTAATAAACCGCGTTTCCACGAAATAGTTGTGGATAGCATGTTGACGACGAGATAAACACCGATGCAGATCGCTGCAACTGCAACGCTTATCCACGCTGCACGCGTCAGGGTTAAAATGAGATTTGCGCTCATCAGGACTAAAACAGCTCCCAGTACCAAAGTCGTGGATATCACAAGAAATCGTGATGTGTGGTTCATTAGGGTCCGTTTTGAATGGAGAATCAAGTTCTGAAGACTGCCTCTAAAACCAGCCACAAAATACCCCATAACGAATGGAAAACTGAGGGCAAGGTATGCGCCGAGGTCGTTAGGCATCTTGAATGTTCCAGTAAGACGCTGCTCAATCATATAGACCATAAGATGCGCCTCACCCTTGCGAACCGTGTAGCGTCTGTCTCTTGCCGGATCGTCAATGCGCCATTCGTCGGGTTGTGTTGAAGATTTTCCGTCTGTCACATGGATGGCGGTTTCGGAGAGTGGAACACGGCATGTGCGCAATTCAGCGCGTAGTTCATCTGAAAATCCATCGCCTGCGATGAATTCCTCCTGAAATTGTAACCCGACACGTCCCATAAAGTCCATACCTAATCGGGTGTCGTTTACGTAGTACCAGATCCCAAGCACAGAAGAAATACCCGCAGCGGCGATAAAGGCGATAACGACGTGTCGCCACCGAGTACCCAAACGACAGTGAATAACCGCGTAGAAGAATAGAATGGCACGAAGTAATTTCCAAAAATAGCCGAGGCTACTCGTTGAAGGGTGCGGTGCAAATAGCGACGCTATCAACGCCAACCCTAAAAACAACGCAATGGGAAGGTCAAGCGGTGTCCTTTGCCAACCAAGTTTCCGCTCTGAAATCATGCGTCCCACCCATCCAAATAGCACAAGCGAAAGCCCAATATTAAGGAACGCCGTCGAATAGCCGAAAGGCAGGGCGAAAACAAAGATTAGAAATCCAATATAAATTGCGATATCAAAAACTTTCGCCGATGTGAATGGTGAGGAAAACAAAGACTTCAATTCTGACATATAACAACTAAAAAACTATTGGAAAATTCAACGACATGTAATACAATATCTATTAATCGGAAAATACAAATATGTATAACAGAAATCGCGGTTTCATTAACCACATCTACAACGTTAAAAGGGGATTCCGCCATGCGCTTTACATCCAGCATCATTGCATCGCTTCTGGCGTTTTGTCTTATAAGTCTGCTTTTCACGGCATCTGCTTCTGCATTTATTGAGCGCGAATACACAATTCGTGAAGTCGTTAATGCCTGTACAAACATCGTCTTCGGCGAAGTGAAGAGTGTTGACAAGGGACGATTGCGCGGTGTTGTTACCATCAAAAAAGATGTCAAAGGAAAGAGCAATCTCAAAGAAATCAAAATGAACTTCGCCACTGGGCACTACAAGCCCGGAACCTCGCCGGAAAAAATGGTGAAGCTGCTCAAACCTAAAATGCCCATTATCGTTTTCTATCGCGAACATTACGGCATTGATAGTATGTGTTTTATTGACAACACATGGTTTCAGATGCGGGCATATCGCGGCGGATACGGAGGCTCTTGGTGGACATTTACACATATTGACCCGATGATGACGCGCACGTTTGATGGAAAAACAAAAGCGTTCCAAAAGATTGTTCGCGACATGTTGGCTGGTAAAATGTGGGTTGATGCACCGAAAGATGCAGTAAAAGTCTTGGTCCTGACGGGGAACAGCACGCATCCGACATGGAGTCAGACCCCCGTTTATACCAACACAGCAACATACGAATATCATGCACTACGATCCATAAAAGAGGTCAGGAAGCGACCGGTTGCGTACGAACTCACCAAAGCACACGCCCTCCCGCAATTAAAAAATGCCGATGTTTTGTGGATCGGATACGAAGAGATCTCAAGTTACGGGCACTACCTCCTTTCGGGTGAAGCAGAGAAAAAGATTAAGGCGTTCGTGAAAAATGGTGGTATCGTTGTTGTCGCGGGACAGGACAGCAGTGACGAAAAACCGTGTGGAACCGGATGGCTACAAGGGAAATTGAAGGGCGTTGAAAGCCCACCAACACAGCAGTTCGTCGTTACTGAAAAAGGCGAAACGCTCTTCTCCATACCTAACCAAATTGAGTCGGGAAAAATCTTTATTGATGATGCATGGACGAACTGGAATCGGCGTGATGAGATTTTTGCGACCACCAAAAATAAAAAAGAATTAGTTGTCGGTGCGAGACAATATGGCAAGGGGCAGTATATCATCACCAGCCTTCGCAACGATAGCCAATATACGACTGAAATGAACAAAAATCTAATGGAAAATATCATGCACTATGTCATCAACCAGATCAAATAGCACAGGTTTTCGACAGGCGTGATGCTATCATCTTATCCCTTATGTTGACATAAACTTTGCTACAACCAGCGTAATGTCATCGTTAGTACTTTCGCCTTGTTGGTGTGCCCGGAGGTCAGACAAAATCTCGGTTTTAATCTCCTCTGGAGACAGATGGCGATTTTTGGAAATCAGTGCTTGGAAACGCTCTAACCCATACATTTCCAGATTAGGGTTAAATGCTTCAGTAATACCATCTGAATAAAGAACGAGCAAATCGCCGGGATGCCATTCCATCTCGGTGCTATGATATTTCGCCGGTGGCTGAAAGATTGAGATACCAACCGGCAGAAATGAGGATTCTAATTCAAGAGGTTCTTCGCCTTTGTCTGGTTCGGCACGATAGAGGAGCATCTGTGGATGACCGGCATTGGCATACTCGAATCGGTTGTCCGGATGAATAATTAAATAACAGCAGGTCATATAGATAAAGGCTTGCGAATCTTCTTCTGTTACCCGTGTAATAGCCTTCATAACTTCCGGGACCGAGGCGTCGAAACGAATCTGCGTTTGCAAGCAACTTTTCGTCATTGCTGCCACCATTGCTGAGTGGTATCCGTGCCCCATAACATCGCCGATGAAAATTGCAACACGGTTTTCGGAAAGTTCGAGGTAATCGTAATAATCGCCGCCGACACTATTTGCAGGTCGGCAATATCCGGCAGTACTGACACAGGGATGCGAAATTTCTTGGTTCGGAAGAAGCGACTGTTGGACTTCAGCGGCAAGGCGCATGGATTCTTCTTGCGCGATCTCTTTGCGGATAGCACTCATCTGAATCTCAAGGTCATGCCGAATTTTCTCGTTTAGAACCCGAAACATACCGATGCCAATTCGCGGCACGCGTGCCATCGCATTGTAGAAATCGTTTCGAGTAATCCGCAGAAGCTGTGTTGACTTCACGGTTTTGACAGTCGCGCTCCGCGGTTTTCTATCAATCAAGGCGATTTCGCCGAGGCAATAACCCTTCTCATCAATGAACAAGACCTCAGTCCCCTCCTTGATAATGCTGACTTTGCCGTCAACTATGAGATAGAGCGAGTCACCTTCGTCCCCCTCCTCAAAGAGAATTGAACCTGCAGGATAAGCAACTTCGTTTGCAATCTGAGAAATCGCTTTTAATTCCGCTTCTGGGACTTCCGAGAAAAGTTCCGTTTTTTGTAGAAATTGTAGCTTATCTGCTTCTTCTAACATTGTCTGTCTATTGAACCTTTGACTTTTTGTAGAAAGTATGTTAAAATTATGGGCAATAATTGCCCTTAGACGATAGCAGGCTGGAGTCCCGGATGCAAAGCACTCGGTTTATATATAAAAATATGGATAACCTGCAGGAAGACGCTATAACACGATTTATCAAAGAGATTAGACGAAATTTGCAAATATAAGTTGAAGGTAATGCAAGGTACCAGAGTCTCGGGCTATACGTCCGAATATCTATCATGGCACTAAAAAGGAAACTATGTCAATAACTGATTTTTTTCGAGGGAAAGTTCTGCTCATTACCGGTGGCACCGCATTTTTGGGTCAACCGATGGTGGCAAAGATTTTGACTACACTTCCCGATGTCCAGAAAATTTATCTTCTTATCCGGAGCCGCACCGATACGACCGGGAAGCACCTGTCCGCTCAAGAGCGCTTAGAAAATGAACTTCTCACCTCGGATGTTTTCAGGTCCCTCCGTCGCCTGCACGGTGAGAATTTTGATGCCTGGGCGCAACAGAAACTCACAGCTGTTGAGGGCGATCTCACCCATGAACGCCTCGGATTCAGTGATGCCGAATACCAACGGCTCCAAAGCGAAGTACAGATTTTTATTAACATCGCAGGTCTTGTGGATTTTGATCCACCTTTTGATGACTCTTTGTGGGGTAACGCCCTTGCTGCGAAGCATGTCGTCAGCTTCGCAACGGGCTGCCAAAACACCGTATTCTTACACATCTCGACAGCATACGTTCGCGGCAGCGAACCGGGACGGGCCCCTGAAGAATTACCACTATCCTATGAACAATACGCCGCACAGCATCAGGAAAAGACCGGAATGGCTATTCCACAGACACTCTCGGCAGAGATTGAGGGACTGCTATCTCTGAGCACTGCGATCCGTGCGGAAGTCGACTCCCCTGAAAATCTGGAAAACTTCCAGCAAGAAGCTGAGCAACAAAAAAAAGGAACCCGAAAGAAACTGGAGGCACTCGTTGAAGAGGTAAAAGCGGAATGGCTTGAGAATCGTCTGGTTGAGGCAGGATTAAAACACGCACGATCGCGTGGGTGGAATGATACCTATACCTACATGAAATTCCTCGCCGAACAGATGGTTATGGAATTGCGAGGTGATCTTCCTACCGCTATTGTCCGACCCTCTATTATTGAGAGTAGTTTTGATGAACCTGAACCCGGATGGCTCGGAAAGTTTCGAATGTCAGAACCTCTAATCGTCGGTTTCGGGAAAGGGCGACTCCCAGATTTTCCCGCAGATCCAGATATAATTCTGGACATTATCCCCGTAGATTTTGTTGTGAATGCTACCTTGGCGGCTGCCGAAGCGATAGCAAGACGCGGTGGCATTGAAGTGTATCATGTCGCGACTGGAACGCAGAATCCCCTCTACTTTCGGGATATTTTTGAAGCAACCTACGACTATTTCGCCAAAAACCCAATGATGGAAGACGGAAAACCTGTCGCAGTGCCTATCTGGAAATATCCGAGTTTAGAGGAATTTCAACAGAAACTCGACAGTCGTATGCGCCTCATTGATTTTACGACGCAGATACTCGGACGTCTGCCAATGCGAGCAGCTAAACGGAAACGTCGCCAACTTATCCTGAAGCAGAGCGGCGTCAAAGCACTCTTGCATTACATCCGAATATACGCACCCTATACACGCACCAGTTTTGAATTTGAAACGAAGAAGACGCAAGGGCTTTATGATGCCCTCTCACCGACTGAGCAGCAGCACTTTAACTTTGATGTCTCAAAAATCCACTGGAAGCGATATTTCCAAGAAATTCATATCCCCGGCATCAAGAGGCATGTGTTGAAACTTGAAGACGGGACGGGGGATGACTCGGAAACAGGTGCTACACGTTCCTCTGCGACAAAACCGAGCAAGGCGGACGCACAAGACGAATCCGAGGAGTCCGTTACTCCCGACGAACAGATTGCCCCAAAAACAATTGTAGATCTGATTAAGACGCAAGCCTCGCGTATTCCTGATAGAATCGCTCTGCAGATGGCAAGCGAAGGTGAATGGGAACAGTACACATACGCCGAAACCTATACATTGTCACGCCAAGTCGCGTGGCGGTTGTGGCAGAGCGGCTTACGCAAACATGATAGGGTCGTGTTAGTCTCCGAGAACCAGCCCGAATGGTGCATCGCCTACCTTGCCGCTGTTCAGATTGGCATTGCTGTAGTCCCTCTTGACGCACAGACCCCTACCGACGAAATTTTAGCGATTGCAGCGTTCACCAAAGCAAAATCAATCTTGGCTTCCGATGCCGTCTTGGAAAAATCCAGTGCCGCTCTATCGACAGCAGAAACCATGTTGCAAAACATCAATGACAACTGCGAGATAGTAGATACCGAACGTTCGGAGAGCGAGGGACACACTACCGAAATTCCCGCTGATTTCCCGAACGTAGAGATAACCCCTGATACCGTTGCTTCCATTATCTTTACAATGGGTACCACTGTTGATGCCAAAGGCGCAATGCTCACACATGGTGGTTTCCTTTCTAATGTACAAGCCGTCGCAAAAGCACTCCCACCCACAGACACAGAACGCATCTTGTCCGCACTTCCACTGTATCACGCCTTGAGTTTTTCTTGCAGCTTATTGATGGCACTTTACAGCGGCACGACTGCGACCTACGTCAATGCGCTCCGTCCAACCACGCTTCTGAAGACGATGCGTGAGGCGAAAACAACTGCCTTTATCGGAGTTCCACGCCTCTTTCAGCTCCTCCAAGGCACAATTGAACGACAGGCAGCACGAGAAGACACACTGGGTGAAACTTTGGCAGAAAAGGCAAAAGAGGTTATGGGCGGTGAGATTCGCGTCCTTGTGAGTGGTGGTGCCTCGCTTTCCGATGCGATTTATGAGGGATTCCAAAAGTTCGGCATGACAATCTATCAAGGCTACGGTATGACCGAGACAGCACCTGTTCTCACTGTTAATCCATACTTAAAGAGCAGGCGTGGCTCTGTCGGACCGGCGGTAGAAGGTGTGGAGCTCAAAATTGAAAATCCAGATGGCGACGGCGTTGGCGAAATTATCGCTAAGGGACCGAGCACAATGAAAGCATACTATCAGAACCCGGACGCTACAGCAGAGGCTATCCGTGACGGCTGGCTCTACACAGGCGATCTGGGTTATATGGATGCTGACGGTTACCTCTACCTTACGGGGCATTGCAAGGACGTTATCGTTCCTGCCTCTGGAAAAAATGTCTATCCCGTTGAATTAGAAGCACTCTATCGGGACAATCCCGCTATCTCCGAAATATGTGTCGTCGGTATCCCTTACGAAGACGGATCCGATACCGCTATCCACGCCGTGATTGTGCCGACATCCTCTGACGAAACAACAAAAGAAGAAATACAACATCATCTCCAAGCACGGGCGAAAGAACTACCGAGTTACCAGCAATTTCACAAATTCCATTTCTGGAACGATGCGCTACCAAAAACCGAAAACGGGATCATAGATAGGCAGCACCTACGGCACAACTTAGAAACGCATATAAAAGACACAACACTCCTTAACGAAGAACCCCAAACAGAAACAACGGACATAGAATCTGCTGCACCAAGGACTGACATACCCGAAGAAATGCTCTCTACGCTTGCACGATTAGCGCGCATGCCAGCGCATCAAATTCAGTTAGAGAGTCGCTTGAATATCGACTTAGGACTTGATTCTCTCACGCAACTCGACCTGTTATTGGTACTTGAAGCCAAACTCGGCGCAACGGTTCCTGACGCCCTCCTTGCTAACTTGGAAACGGTAGGTGATGTCGTCAAACTCACTGAGACTTTTCAGGGTGGCACTGCAAGACAAGAGGATTCAAATACGGACGATGAAAAGTTGGAATTAAGGCAGGTGCCACGGTGGTATGCGCGCACCTTCCGTGCTGTGATTACCGGCTTCTATAGGAGTTATTTCTCACTAAAGTGCTACGGACTTGAACATATCCCGCAGGACAAACCTTATATTATTATGCCGAATCACTCAAGCCATCTCGATACGCTGACAGTGATTACTGCTCTCGAAAAAAGAGCATACCAGCTCTGGGTGCTCGCTGCACGGGACTATTGGTTTGCCACCCGTCTCCAAGGCTGGTTCGCTCAGACCTGCCTCAACGCCCTTCCAATAGAACGGGAAGGCAATTTTACTGAGTTTCTACAGGATCTCAGAATGGCAAATGCGGTGATGGAACAAAATAACGGCTTACTTATCTTCCCTGAAGGTACACGCTCGCTTGATGGCAATCTTCAACCCTTCAAACCGGGGATTCTCAGCTTGCTCATCTATGGTCCCAACGTCCCGATTATACCGGCGTATATTGATGGGACCTATCGTGCCTTACCGAAGGGGCAAAACTTGCCGAAGAAGCACCCAGTGCGTATCATTTTTGGGGAACCCCTCACCTTCCCACCAGAGGGTTGGGGTGACCACGGCAAAACGCCGATTGATCCTGACAAATATCAAGAATTCTTGGAGTTGGCACAACATCGCGTTGCAGAACTTGGAGTAGAACTAAAACAAAATTTTTAACGATTGCTTCTAAGCTGCTACGTCTGTTACCAGTGGCCTTGTCTCTTAGCAAGTCTCCAAAGTCCCCCTGATAAGGGGGATTTAGGGGGTTATCTTCTTAAACTGTTCACATATTTTTGAATTTTACTATAACGATTGTTTTAAATGTTAGAAGAAGCCCCAGCGGGGCGACAGGTGTGTAGAATGTGCCCACCACCCCACTATAGCCCCAGCGGGGCGATAGTATGTATTTTTTAGTTGACAACTTGAGTTAAAATAAAAAAATGCTGGATCCAAACGCGAAAAAAACAGTCGCATTTTTCGATGTAGACGGTACTTTACTGAAGTCCACAATCGTGCATTACTACATCTGGATGCGTTCCGCCAAAGCTTCATTCCTTCTAAGACAGATATGGCTTGTCGGGTTCCTACCGAAAATCGTTTACTATCTAATTTTAGACAGAATAAGTCGCACCCGTTTCAATCGGGTATTCTATCGGAACTATCGCGGAATGGATGTTGTCGAAACCAAGGCGTTGTCAATAGAGATGTTTGAGACCTACCTGCGTCCGAAAATCTTCCCAGAAGTAGTATCGCAAATCCAGGAACACAAGCAACAAGACGCAGCAATAGTTCTCGTAACCGGATCGCTTGATTTTATCGTCCAACCCATAGCGGATTATCTCGGTGTTGACGCCGTATTAGCACCACAACTCCGTGAGGAGAATGGTCAGTTTACAGGCGAACTCACAACCGAACCGCTCATAGGAGAACAGAAAGCGAAAGCGATGCAAGTCTTTGCCGAACAACACGAAATTTCACTAAAAGACAGTTATGCTTACGGCGATAGTCAATCGGATCTACCGATGTTAGAATGCGTTGGAAACCCCGTCGTCGTAAACCCAGGAAAAGCACTCCGTGAAAAAGCACTCGACTCTGGTTGGGAAATGCACGAATGGTTATAGATACATCATAAATTTCACATACATTAACACGTAGGTTGGGTTGAACGGTGTATGAAAAATTGGACGTATTTGAAAGAAACCTTCAGATACTCAAGATACTTGAAATCACCGAGACCCCAGTGAAACCCAACGCTCTTTGATTATAAATCCTTACATCACAACTTACATTTTATAATAAATAAAGAAAGGAAAAAACTATGAATATCAGACGTTATTTTGAGTCCTTGTCCGAACCAAACGACACCATGTATATTGAAATTGGCGATCGATATCGGTTCACCCGTCGCGGCGACGATTGGATTAAATTCCGTGAGGATATAATTGAACTCTTAGAACAAACCGTTTCTGATGAATTGTCAAAGGAATTCGAGCAAGCAACAGAGGACTGGGTTTCAGAAGAGTAGCGCCCTGCTAAACAGATATATCTTATGCCAAACGCAATCTCCGATGCACAAGCCTTAGAAGCCGAAGGCAACCTAAACGAAGCCATCCAAGCTTACGATAGCATCCTCAGCACAACCGACGACCCATCTATCCTTGCGGTCGCTAACTTTAGGCTTGGCACTATCTATCGGACGTGGAGAGAACTCTTCACGGCACAACGGTTTTTGGCGAAAGCACATCAACTCTCCCCAAGCGACACAGAAATTCGAGACGCAATCGCTGAACTCAACCAGCATTTCTCAGAGAATCGGGAAGCAATTGCCGATGAAATGACCCGTAAGAACAGCGACCAGATCATTTCCCTTTTCCGTATTGCCACGGGAATTAAACTCATAACAATGGACAAACCCGTCCAAGCCTATCCGCTGATGAAGAGTCGAACCAAGATTTTCCCCAACGCTGCCGTCGCCAAGCATCTCCTCACCGACATTCAGATTACAGAAGAAGAGCGAAACTCAGCGATTGATTTCCTGCTCGAGAAAGACTGGCTGGTCAGCACCGGTGTATCGCTTTACACAATAGCCGATAGCGGGTTGTCTGCCTTTTATATTCAACTTGCGCAGTTACACGTCGAAAATGCTGCTTACACCGAAGCAGTAGCGTGTTATGAACAAGCACTTTGGCTTGATCCATCGCAGCTGAATTTGCGCTATCAGCAAGTTATCTGTCATACCGAGGCAGAGGCGTGGGAGGAAGCAGTCGAAGTGCTTTCGGAACTTCCCAGTGAAGTGCCAGAAGGCATAGACCTTGAGGCATATCACACCGCTGTCGCCCAGAGTTATCATCATATCTACCAGGCAACCCAAGACGAGAGTGCCAAAGAGAAGGTGATTGAAGCATGCGAAGCAGTATTAAGTCTGAACAAGAGGACAAGAGATATTTCAAGGCTTCTCGCATCCTATCAGGGCAAAAAACCGTGGTGGCGCAGATCCTAACCACTAACTGCTAACAATCCTGCAAATCCTCACAATCCTGCAAATCTTGGTTCAGACAATCCACCAACACGACCCTTAATTTACATCTGGACGCCCGAACTTGTTCGGGACGAAGCCTCTGCTTTCCGTAAGAAATGCTGTTGACAAAAAGCCCCCCATCTGCTAAAGTATCCCCATATTCGCACTTTTCTAAGTAGACTTCCAAACGAGGCACGACATTTGTGGAGGAGAAAAAATGGCAGAACGTTTAGCAATAGACGGTGGAACACCCGTTATCGCAGAACCTGTACCGAGCGGAATGCACGGTCCCAGTGTAATAGATGAACGCGAAATCAACGCCGTGACTGAGGTGCTGCGCAGTGGTAAGCTTTTTCGGTTCGTTGAGGATTCAAATGTAGCCAGTTTTGAGAAGGAGGCGGCAGCACACCTCGGTGCAAAACACGCCTTGATGGTGAATTCAGGCACCTCAGCGATTATCTGTGCGCTGACCGGCGTCGGTATCGGACCCGGTGATGAAGTGATTCTACCCGGATACACCTTTATCGCAACCGCTGCTGCTATTGTTGGTGTGGGTGCAATTCCGGTGATAGCGGAAATCGACGATTCACTCGGTTTAGATGTCGCCGATGTCGAACGGAAAATAACACCGCACACCAAAGCCATCTTACCCGTACACATGCAAGGTGTACCATCCCGACTTGAGGCAATCACTGAACTCGCAAAGAAGCACGATCTCTTAGTTGTTGAGGACTGTTGTCAGTGCGTCGGCGGGCAGTATAAAGGGAAATATGCAGGGACGTGGGGCACAGCAGGCGCGTGGAGTCTCAACTACTATAAGATAATCTCTTGTGGAGAAGGTGGGCTGGTCTTTACCGACGACTATGATATCTATGAGCGTGCGGCGTTTGCTGCCGAACCCGGTCTGCCGATGTGGATGAGCGATGCTGAATGGCAGAACAAACCTTTTTCTCGACAGTGCTACCGAACAAGCGAAATCTTAGGCGCAATTGCACGCGTGCAACTCTCAAAGTTAGAGGGCATTTTGGCACACACACGCCGACTCAAAAAGGCGTTCATCGCGGAACTCGCCGAATCCCCGAAGGGCTACATCCGCCAACACGTAGATGATCCGAGCGGAGAATGCGGTATCAGTGCTGCTATTATTGTAAGAGATGTCGAGCTTGCTAAAAAGTACGCCGAGGCACTCAAGGCGGAAGGCCTCAACGCAGGCACGGCTTACAACGAAGGCTTCCCTGATCGCCATATTTACACCTATTGGGATTCGATCTTATTCAAGCATTCACCGGATGCGTCAGGGTATCCGTGGAAAGATCCGCGCTATAAAGGGGATGTCGAGTATTCGCGGGATATGTGTCCGCAAACACTATCCATCTTGGGACGCGCACTGCGGTTCGGATTCAACGTCAATATGCAAGAAGAGCACGCCCGATTGATGGCAGCCGCTATCAATAAGGTAGACGACGCCCTCGGATAATGCTTCTCTATTTTGGTGAAGTAGGAATAACATAGGTACGCCGACCGACTTCGGTGAAACCCAGCTTTTCTGCCACGCGAAGCGAAGCGTGGTTGTCTTCGCCACAACTCCAAGCAGGAACTTTACCTCTTGCTTGGATCTCTTGGGCGACAAGCGATGCGGCGGCGGTAGCAAATCCTTTTTCGCGCCACGCCTCCAGTGTGGAGACACCGATATCAGCATGCAAATCCGTCTCTGCGTATGTATGCGCGATAGCGACAATGTTCCCGTCTACAACGGCACCCGCGGCAATGCCCTCTGCTACCATCGCTGCGTGTGTTTTGTAACCGTTACCTCGGACTTCTGCAGGTGCTTTTGCCAGACGTTCGACATCTTCTAATGTCAGAAGTCGGACTGCCTCGTTTGAATAGGGGTGGACAGGTGCTAAAAGGGCGTGACAGACATCGCCATAATAACGAATAGGTGTTCCCGTGTCCGTTTCAATAAGAGCACCGAGAGATGCTGCACACGGGGTCTCAACGTTGATACAACCCCATCCGTCGGTAGCTTTCAGCAGTTGCCATAAAGCGTCAGCATCCGTGCCAAAACCACACGGTTCGTCCGCACAGTACGCATCAAAAACGAGCGCGGCATTAACATCGGGCAGCGTGCCAGCGACATAGGCATCGCACATGCCGTGCTTCAGACGAGCTGTAGAGATAACCGTCGTTGGTGTATCGCCAATGACATCAGCCAGAACAAGACATTCTTGGGACGTAAGTTTAGTCATTAATAGTTGTCAGTTATCAGTTGTCGGTTGTCAAAAAGAACACAGTTTCCTGACGAAAAACCGGCAGCTGAGAACCATTCCTCCGAGAAACTAAAATTGTTGAAAGCCGAGAAGGAGCGAAATGAAAATTACGATTTTGGGTTCAGGCACCTCAACAGGCGTTCCTGAATATAAATGTGACTGTGAAACTTGCGAAGACGCACGGGATGTTAACTCAAAAAACTATCGGACCCGTTCATCGATCCATATCGAAAAAGATGGCAAGCATCTCCAATTCGACCTCGGACCCAATTTCATGGATCAGATTGTTCGGAACCGGATTGACTGGATAGATGCTGTCATCTTCACGCATTCTCACGCCGATCACGTCAGCGGGACAAACGACATCGTAATGCCGTGTCGGAAACAGCAAATGGATATGCCTATCTACGGTCCCGAACAGACAATGAACATCTTACAACGCAACTTCGATTATATGTTCACAAAGGAGACATTCCAAGGTGGTGGGGTCGGTCATCTACTGCCGAACGTGATTGAAGAGAAGGAGAAATTGGAGTTGCACGGATTCGATATTATGTCGATTCCCGTTGAACACGGAAACATCCCCACGTACGGCTATCGAATCGACGATTTCGGATATCTACCCGATGTCAAACGGCTGCCGAAAGCATCACAAGACTTACTAAATGGGATTGAGGTGTTGGTGATTGATGCGCTCAGTTTCAATCCGAGACACCCGACGCATCTCTCGGTGGGTGAAGCGTTGGAAATTAGCGATGCCCTGAAACCGAAGGAAACCTACTTTACACATATCATGCACCGACTGGATCATCGGCATTTCCCAGAGCAGTGCGAAGAGATGGAGGTCGAGCTTCGAAACGATGCCTACCTCGCCTATGATGGACAAGTCATTGAGCTATAGTGTGTGCCTCGATCCGTGGACCGAGGCAACAAACGTTTCTTTATCTACCTACCAAATCCACCACCTTGTGGCGGTTTCCGCTGTTGCAGGACGACCCGATCGCCATCGGTTACACCGCTCGTGATAATGACCTGCGTCTCGTTCTGCATCCCCGTCTCAATGGCTGTTCTATTGCCTTTGGAACTGCCGTCATCTAACATGACGAACTTCCCTTTTAAGAGGTTCACCTGCGCACTGACACCATCGGCTTTCTTTTGTCCTCTGACAAGTAATGATATAGTCGTGGGACCTGGCATAATACCGCGCTGTGTGCCATCTAAACGGATAGTGACGCTACCGTTTCCGACACTCTCAACAGTCCCGTTAAAAATCTTTTCGCTGATTGTCTGCATCGCAATCGCTTGATTCGGTTTGAAGGGCGATGTATTGCCCACCTGCGCGTTAACGATCGCGCCTTTTTCGTTGATAACTGCGTCAATCGGTGCCAACAGGACCTTCTTTTCTTCGTAAGTAATGATGTCAACATCCGCACTCATACCTGGACGGAGTTCTTCCGGGGACCCAACAACTTCTACCATTACCTCAAAAGAGATGATATTGTCTTGTTCCTGACCACTTGGTGAAATCTCGTAGACCCTACCTTCGTATGTTTTATTTTGGAAGGCATCCACAACGATTTCCGCTCTCTGCTCCAAGCGTAGCCGTTCCATATCAACCTCGTTAATGAAGGTTTTGACAACCATTTTGGAGGGATCAACGATGGTCATAATCGGCGGGCTTTGTGAGAATGCAGAGCGACCAGAGGTCACAATTTCGCCTTCTTCGAGTTCAAGAAGCGTTACGATACCCGCCATCGGTGCCCTGATTGTTGTCCACTCAAGCCGTTCTTCCTCGTTTTTCAGGTTACTTTCTCGACGGAGTTTATTTGCTTCAGCACTGACTTTGGATTGTTCAGTCAAGGATTTCTCATTATCGAAAGTCAGCATCAGTTCCTGCAACCGGGTTTGAGCATTGTCAACACGGAGTTGAGACTCTTCCTCAGTTTTTTGGCGCATACTTTTGAGGTTGTCGAGATTTACCATCTGGTTTGCCAGTGTTGCCTCACGGTTTGCTATGGAACTTTCACGGATGTTAATGGTACGCTCTTGCGAAACAATAGTCTGCTGCTGGGACTCAACCCGTTTCTCGGCAGTTTCATTCTGTGCTTCGGCATTCGCGTGTTGTGCTTGTGCGTCTTCCAAAGCTTTTTTGGAAACCAATCCTTTTGCAAAGAGTTCCGTGTTTCGATCGAGTTCCGATTTCGCGTTATCCAACGAAATCTTGGCAGATTTCAATGATGTTTCTTGTTCAGACAGCGTAATTCTTGCCTGCGCAAGCGCAATTTTGGCTTGCTCCAAGGCGATATTATCCTGATCAAGCGAGTTGTTTGTGGTCTGGATATCTGTCTCTGCTTGGCTAATTTGTGTTATAGTTGTGGCTTTAGCGGTCTCAAGATTCGCTTCCGCAATTTTCAAGTCTGCATCAGCTTGTGTGAGTTGGCTTTCAAGCCGTTCGTTTTTGAGTTCAATGTTTAATTGTGCTTGCGTGACTTGCGCCTTAGCAGCCGCGACATCCGCTTCCGCCTGTTTTTTACCCTCTTGATAGAGTTCTGGATCAAGTCTCAGCAGCACCTGATCTTTTTCGACGTAATCGCTATTTTTAACAAGAAGTTCAACGATTTCACCTTCGACGTTGGATTTAATCTCTACGTCAATAAGGGGTTCTAAGTTGCCGGTTGCGCTGATTCGCATCTGAAAATCGTCGCGTTTAATGACCTCAATCTTCTGAGCCAGTGCCGAGTCGGTCCCGTTTTTACCGCGTCCGAGCACAACCCAGCCAATTGCAACGACGAGTACTAAGATAATCGCAGCAGCAATAATCAGATTTTTCAAAGCTAATCCCTCCCAGAGGATGTTCAGTGGTGCCTGATCTCTTTCAAAGTTTTACTGAGAACAGGCACCTTCTCATCGGGGTAGGCAGCCGTATAATAACCAACCCCGCCTATGTGTTCAATGATACTTGCAAATAGCACACCCGGGTAAACTAATCTGAACGGAGTGCTTCAACAGGCGTGAGTTTCGCCGCTTTGTTAGCCGGATACAGTCCGAAGAAGACACCGATAGCGACAGAAACCAGTAAGGCGATCACCATCGTGCCAAATGAGACGATTGAGGGCCAGTTGCTTCCTTCCCAGACAAACTTAGAGATGAGCGCAGCCGTGCCGCGTCCCATAAAAATGCCTAAGATGGCACCGACAATACCACCCGAGAGTGTCAGCACTGCTGCCTCAATCAGGAACTGTGCCAGAATATCACCACGTGTCGCGCCAAGTGCCTTCCGCAGTCCGATCTCTTTCGTCCGGTCGGTGACGGAGACAAGCATGATATTCATGACGCCGATACCGGCAACCATCAAGGCGATACCAGCGATACCCCCCATCAAGGCTTTCATCACTAAACCGACCTTATTCGCAGTTGCCAGTTCCTCAGTGGCTGTCCAGTAGTTGTATTCTTCACCCGTGTTATTGTGCTGTCTTCCTAATATCTGCTTGGCATCCATGATCGCGATTGGAATTGTACTCACATCCGATGCTTCAATGCGAATGCGTTCAACATCTTCACGTCCCTTAAAACGCTGTTGAAGTGTCGTTATCGGAATGATAAACCGGTCGTCCCAACCCGACGTGTCCATAGCATCGCCTTTCTCTTCCATCACGCCGATGACTTTGAGGCGGACCTCATAAAGTCCGCTTCTACCTCTCCACCGAGATGATTGACGTGAGGCTTTAATCTCTTTCCCAACCGGATCTTCGTCCAGAAAAACCTCTTCCGCAACTTTAGAGCCGATCACAGCGACACTACTTGCTACCTCCACTTCTTCAGCGGTGAAAAACCTACCATTTGACGGATACCAGTTATGCGACTGGTCGTAGCCGGCTGTGGATGCGACAATGCGGGATTCCTTTGTACGCCCATTATAATTCACCGTCCATCCAGGCATATCGTCTTCAGCAACGACATTCACAATTCCGCGGGCGTGCTTGAGAATCTCAAAGGCGTCCTCGGTTTCCAAATCCTCGGCACGGTTTCTTTGCCACCTGCCTTTACCACGCACGGTAGAGCCAGCCGCACGACTTAACGTGCCGGACTGTTTATCCCAGTCATCCTTATAGACTTCGATCATTTTCGTGCCGCCTGTACGTTCAATTTCTCGCAAAACCATCGCACTTGACCCGTCCCCGACGGATACCATGCTCACGACGGAGGCAACACCGACGATAATTCCTAAAATCGTTAGGGCAGAGCGGAGCGGATTTCGTCGTAGACTGGAAATACCTAAGATGATACATTCAATTATATCCATTTGAGTTTTCTCCTATCCTCCTAATCGATACGGAGTGCTTCAATCGGGGTGAGCGCAGACGCTTTTATCGCCGGATACAATCCAAAAGAAACACCAATTATCGCTGAAAATGACACGGAAATCAATATCCATTGTGTTGAGATAACCGAAGGCCATTCAGGGACAATTTTGACGATGTTAACAGCGAGCATTGCCATCCCTTCGCCAGCAAAGATGCCTACTAAAACACCAATCGCACCACCTACACTACACATTGCAACGGCTTCTATTAAAAACTGCACCAGAATATCCAAACGTTTCGCACCCACTGCTTTCCGCAAGCCGATCTCGCGTGTCCGTTCCGTTACGGCGACGAGCATCATGTTCATAATCCCAATGCCACCGACAAGAAGCGAGAATCCAGCGATACTCCCCAAGGCGATTTTAATCACTTTGCTAATCTTATCTAACTGCGCCATGCCTTCCCGCATGTCCCAGATTGAAAAGAAGTCGTCTTGACCTTTATGCATTTTGCGGAGGACGACTTTCACCTCTTCAATCGCTTGCGGAACTTCCTCAACTGTATTCGCATGAACTGAAAGCATGACGATCCTGTCATTCCCAGTGAAGCGTTCTTGGGTTGTTGTAAGTGGCATGAAGATCATGTCGTCTAAATTCCAACCGAATCGGAGACTCCGTCCTCGGCTTTCCATTGTGCCAACAACGGTGAAACGTTCGGTGATTCGTTTTTGATCTTTTCTACCATACCGATCAAAACGCCCCCCTGGACCTTTGCCAATTTTAATTTCCTGTCCTATAGGTGATCCCTTGCTGAACAGAGCAGCAACCACGTCGGAACCGATTACACAAACCTTAGATTCGTTGTTAATATCTTCATCCGAGATAAAACGACCTTGCTGAATTTTCCAATCCATCGCTTCAGCAAACGATGCGTTTACACCATTATAACCTGTCCGATGTTCTGCACCTCCTGTGGCTTGCACGAGGACGCCGCGCCATTCGGGAATCCGTGGAACAACTAACTTAACAGATGGACATTCCGCCTCAATTGCTAATACGTCTTCATACTCGAAGTACTCGTTGCTCCGGTTAGGGATCCATCGGTTATTCACCCGCTTGTGGCTGCTCCGGTACATCGTAAACTGGTTGACGCCCCCTAATTTTTGTGCGTCTTGTAGCACGATCATCTTCGCACCGTCGCCAATAGCAATCATCGCAAGGACCGAGGCAACGCCGATGATTATCCCCAGCATTGTGAGCATGGAGCGCATTTTGTTGCTACGGATAGCAGAAACGCCAACAGATAACCCCTCAAATATACGCATTTCATGCCTCCCCAATTATAAATTATAATTCTTTACTTATTGGTTAGACAAATAAGGGATTAATAAAGTTCACTTTTTTCTAAATTTTTTTTTCTCTCAATACGATAAGCAATCGCGTAGTCCATAATTCCTATAAATCTAACTACCTTTTTAGACGCAATTAGGAAGAATAGGTTTAGTGTTTTCGTGTTGTTAGGATCGTTCAGTTTTCCAATAATTTACATCCGGATAATTTACATCTGGACACCCAAATTTAGTCTGGAAATAGACTAAATCCGTATTATTCTTTGCGAAGTGCTTCAATCGGAGCAAGCGATGATGCCTTAATTGCTGGATACATCCCAAATGAGATGCCAATGATCGCAGAAAATGATACAGAAATCAAAATCCAATGCAAGGAGATCACGGCGGGCCATTCAGGCACGATTTGAACGATTTTGACGGCAAGAATCGCCATAGCTTCACCGGCAAGAATACCCAATCCGATGCCAATTGCGCCACCAACACTACATATAAGCACCGCCTCTACTAAAAACTGAAGCAGGATGTCGAACGGTTTCGCACCAAGTGCCTTCCTGAGACCAATTTCACGGGTGCGTTCGTTGACAGCCACAAGCATCATATTCATAATGCCGATACCCCCGACAAGAAGTGAGAACCCCGCAATGCTACCTAAGGAGACCTTTATGATTTTACTAATTTTCTCCAGTTGTGCCATACCTTTTCGCATCTCAAAGAACCCAATGAAGTCGTCTTGATTTCTGTGTCTTTTTCTGATGACAGTTTTTACCTCCTCAATTGCCTTGGGCACCTCATCGACGGTATGGGCATAGACCGAGATGTACTCAATATGGTCGTTGCCAGTGAAACGCTCCTGGGCAGTTGATATCGGGACAAAGGCGAGGTTGTCGAAACTCCAACCGAACCGAAGACTTCTACCCCTCGGCATCAGTGTTCCGACGACTTTGAATCGTTCTGTGAATCGTATTCCCGTTTTTTGATTATGTCTATTGTAATATTCGCTGTGTCGAGAAATTTTAATTTCTTGTCCTATTGGGGATTTATCGCCGAATAAGGCGGTGGCGACCTCATCCCCTAAAACACAGATTTTCGTTGCGCTTTCAACATCTTCATAGGTGATGAAGCGTCCCTCTTTAAGGTCCCAATCCATCGCACTTTTATAAGTAGGATCTACACCGTTCCAACCCGCGCGGGTTTCAGCACCGCCTGATGCCTGAATAAGTACGCCTCCCCAGTTCCAGACTTGTGGTGTAGCAGCCTTAAGAGATGGGCATTCTGCTTCCATTGCCAATACATCTTCGTATTCCAGGTATTCGCTGCTACGATTAGGAACCCAGCGGTTATTGACGCGTTTGTACCACATCCGATACATAATGAACTGGTTCGCGCCACCGAGTTTTTGTGCGTCTTGTACCACAATCTCCTTCGCCCCATCACCGATAGCGATCATAGCTAACACAGCAGCGACACCGATGATAATTCCAAGCATAGTTAGTAACGAACGCATTTTATTTGCACGAATTGCAGTAATACCAATGGACATTGCTTCGATTATACGCATCTCACCCTCCGAATTTAGTTACCGATTCTCGGTTGAATTTTGGTTGTTGTGTATTAAAAAGATATAGATTTAATCTCAGATGCTTAAATTTAACCCAAAACGCTCTACTTTCTTCTCGGATAATATAGATACAAGTATAGAGCAAAAAGGTTGCATTAATATTAAATCAGTGAAATGTCGGATACCAAACTCACGTTAAAGAGGAAAAGGTAAAAGGAAAAGGATTAAAAAACTATAGGTAGGTGCAGTTTTGCGGCGTACTCGCTCAAATGCGATGTGCATTCAGACAAAAGGGCGCTTTAATCCTGCAAATCTTGGTTCAGACAACAAACACCTGCAAATAAAAAAGGCGCGCTCTAAAGCGCGCCTTTACAGTAACTGAATAGTTCTATTTTTTACTCTTTACGCAGAGCTACGATCGGCGGAACAGTAGCAGCCTTTATCGCAGGATACATACCGAACGATATGCCGATAATCGCAGAGAACGACACAGAAATCATAACCCACTGCATCGAAACAACCGAAGGCCACTCAGGAACAATTTTGGCAATTTTGACAGCCAGCATCGCCATACCTTCGCCAGCAAAAACACCCAATCCAACCCCGATTGCACCACCGACACCGCACAATATTATCGCTTCCATTAAGAATTGCGCCAGAATATCGAGAGGTTTCGCACCAAGTGCTTTTCGTAAACCAATCTCGCGAGTACGTTCATTGACAGCAACAAGCATCATGTTCATAATGCCGATGCCCCCAACGAGGAGTGAGAACCCAGCAATACTCCCCAGAGCGATTTTGATCATTTTGCTAATTTTCCCTAATTGCTCCATACCAGCGCGCATCTCGAAGATTCTAACAAATTCATCTTCGTTTCTGTGTCTTTTTCTGATGACAGTCTTCACCTCTTCGATCGCTTTCGGAACAGCCTCAACGTTATTCGCGAAAACCATGATATTCCGAACCTTATCGTCGCCGGTAAAACGTTCTTGTACGGTGGATACCGGCATAAAAGCGAGGTTATCATAACTCCACCCGAACTGGAAGCTTGTGCCTCTATGCATGAGCGTGCCGACCACGGTAAGACGTTCAGTCAACCGCTCTCGACGCCTTCTGCCCCACGGATCGTAATATCGGACATCTCTGGCAATTTTAATTTCTTGTCCTAAAGGTGATTCATTGCCGAATAGCTCGAACGCCAGTTCATCTCCGAGCACACAGATTTTTGTTGCGTTTTGGACGTCTTCGTCTGTGATGAAGCGTCCCTCTTTGAGTTCCCAATCCATTGCGGTTGTATAGGAAGCGTCTACCCCGTTATAACCGGCGCGGGCTTCAGTACCACCTGGACCCTGAAACAGAACGCCTCGCCAATCCGCAATTCTCGGTGTGACTGCTTTCACGGATGGGCATTCTGCCTCAATTGCCAATACATCTTCATATTCCATGTATTCGTTGCTACGGATGCGGACCCACCTGTTATTTTCCCGTTTATAGGATGTCTGGTAAAGTGTGATTCGGGTTGCCCCGCCCATTTTCTGGGCATCTTGTACCACAATTTCCTTAGCACCATCACCGATGGCTATCATTGCAAGGACCGCCGCGATACCGATGACTATTCCTAACATCGTCAGTAACGAACGCATCTTGTTCGCACGAATCGCCGCGATCCCAATAGACAGTCCTTCAACTAAACGCATGGTTCCTCCTAACCGTTTGAGCGCATTTAGGTATCTATTGGTGTGTATTATAATGTATCATTAGAAACATTAGAGACGTTTGACGCGATTAACGTGAAAAGGTTTAATAAGTTTCGTTCGTTCTGAATAATATGGAAATTTAACAGGAACGGGGAGCGAAAATTGAGGGATCAATTGATTGGGTGGACGTGGGAGAAAAGAACTTTATTCCGTTTTTGGGGCATATAGTCCCCGTCGGACCTTTACAATTTCGCCAGCCTCTACAAGACGAGAGAGTTCATTGTTTATCGCTTTTGGATGTCCTTCAACGGCTGCAATGAGTTCGGCTGCTTTTTTTTCGCCGCTGGAGAGGAGAGAAAGAATCTGTTCACGGAAGGGGACACGTAAATTCTTTCCGCCCCTTAACTTTCTCAACACACGGTTCGCTTGTCTCGTGGAGCATCCCAAAACCTGCTCCACTTTCTCTCTGCTGGATTCAGCGGTCAGATTTTCACGTTCGGCTTCAAACCGCTCACGTGTAGCTATTACCTCGGGAAGTTTGTCCAATCCACCTGCAACCTCAAAATCTTCCCAGTCGAACAGGAGCGTTTCAGGTCTGTCCGTAACATTGGGCAATCGCATGCTGGTGGCCAATACTACCTTTTTATTCCTCCAACGATCTAACCCCATATACCCTATAATCTCGGTGAGAAAGTTAGCAACATTCTGTTCATAAACACTCTGGATGCGTTCATCCTTATAGTTGTGGGGCTCTTTTTCTTGTTTATAAGAAAGCGGTTTTTCGTCATTTCCAAATAATATCTGCGCACGTTGCCAAATGACACCTTGTCTCCAATATGGGGTGCCAACTACCCACAAAACTTCTACTTCTTCAAAAGCGGACGCGAACCTTCTTGTGTCATTGAAAACCGTCACGAAACAGACATTATCCTTTTTGGCAAGATCCTCCAAATGTTGATGAATGCCTCTATAGGTGATAATTGCATGCTTAATCTTAGGATCTTGTTCAATTTCTGCCCGGATCCCCAGAAAGAAACGCTGTGCTGTTTTAGACAGGCTAAGAACATCCCAAGTGTTGTCATAATCTACAATTGTCTCTAATGAATAGATTCCTGTGCGAATTTGAAAAACATGGTTTCCTATGAGACACGGCGCGGGTTCAGAACGCATGACTTCAATATCGACCCCTTGAAACGTCCGGCGGAGATGGCGATCGGAAAAGTTGGCAGCCATTAACAGTAAGCGTTCAATACTCGGAGGCAATATTGGTGGTATCCAGAACTGCAGGACTTCGTTACACAACTGCATCGGCGCATCGTCATCTCGCATATAGTGGTCAAAGAAGCATTTCAATTGGTGCCAAGGCGTCCAGTTTGGATCCTGACAGACTATCGGGAACATCTTAATATTCTCCACAGTTGTTGTATCTAAGATGCCGAATTGGATAGCTTCTGTCATAGACATTGGGATCTGCATAGTCTCGTTCAGCACAAAGGAATTGAGTGTGAAAAAAGGTAATCCTTTCGTTATAAGCCTATCTTTGGCGTTAGCATCAACGGGAATGTAAGCGAAAGCACCTCCTTCAAACTCGATGCTAAAGTGTGCTAATTCCACACCACTTTCCTCATCCATAACCCCACGTGCGATCACCTTGCCCTGTGCATTGACTTGGCACATTTGCCGAATGAGTGTCTCTTCCTCACTCGCAAACGCACGCATCGCGGCACGGATTCGCTTGATAACACTGCTGTCGGGGCCTCCCTTGATTTCCATCGCATTCAGCAAGAATTCAGCGAAGTTCCCTAAAACACCCCCTTGCCAGTTAAGAATCCATGCCTCCAATGTGTCTTTTGAGAGTTGGCATTTGGGAAAGAATTTATGAACTTTAGCCGCATCAATAATACAGAGGCGCTCTGCTTCGTTGGGGTGTTGGAGGACGTCTTCCAACATTTCTGCGTATTGTGGATCAAAAAACAGACGAGAGGTAGCTGTTATTTGTGCTTTTGCATGATGAAGCGCAGAGATTTGCGACAAATAGCCGCGGTCCTGACACTGCGTATAGACAGGGCAGTGTGGACAGATACTTTCACATGGATTTCCACCCTTTTCCTCAAGTACGGAGCACCGTTCTGGATCCTCACAAACATTACCACGTTGGAAAGGAGTTTCCATACGCACCTCAACGGGTGTGTCTTTCACCTGATTCCAGAGGTACATTCGAGGTTTCCAGTGAATGACCGATGGTATGTTTCGTGCCTGGAAGTGCTCTGTTGTCTCTTCTGCGACCCTGGTGCTTGACGTGTTTAAACAAATTGTGCCGCCGTCGCGTAGATACGATTCCACCTGAGCGTCCATTGCCGAGCCGGTCTCGGTAGTGATCCCGAGAATGCGCACATCTCGGTCAAAAATGCTTGGCGTCTGAGCAGCATTGCTTTTTTCTGTCTTATCATCAACGTTTTCCGAGGTTCTCAATTTGTGCAGTATCGGGGTGGGACGTTTTATCGCTAACGGGCTTAGCGTGCCTTCTCGTATTGCGCGCACCTCATTGGACACGGACAAACCCGTTGGGGGGACCGGCGGCAACATGCCGGTGTCATCCCAGACATCTGTGATGGGCGTGGGGTCGGTGGGGAGTCCAGCATTGGGCGTAGATGCGCGTATCCACACGATGGCATCGTCCTCCCAGAGCAATACCTCTTCATCTTCACCTATGCTCGTCTGCCGGATCCAGTAGTGAAAGGTATTTTCTTGTCGAACATAGGAGAAACCGCGCTTTAGAAAAGCCTCTCTTGCAAACTCAAGGTTATACGAGCCACGAGGTGGCATAGAGGGAACAGATTCCAACCTGCTCTCTTTGGATAGTGCAGGTTTGTGTAATACCGTACGGAGGACATCAATAGGGGCAAAGAGTAAGCTTTCAGAGATATGAGGCGGATCTAACAGATTACCAAGTAGAATCTCGTAACGCGCATCCCAACAGTTATACTCTTTTTCACCAAAGATTTCGAGGTACACGTCGCGATGGTGTGGGGCTTCTGGACGGGGTCTATGCTGATAGATGTACTGTTTCGATGCTTCAGTGTTTGGGTGAAGGTAGCCTGGGACTCTGCAGGAAAAACGCAGCCCTCCATCCTTTAACAGCGTCAATAGTGGATTTGGGACAGCGTTAACAAGTGCCTCAATACAGGCAAGAACCGCATCTGGTGCAGCACAGAGTGCCTCATATTTAAAATCGAGATCGTGCCATCTCGCACCATCGCGTTCAGAGGGAATTCCAGTATATACCTGAATACCCCATGATGCATGCCATCGCCTGGGTCGCCAATCCGCTGCTCCTTGACGTTTCAAGAACCGCTTACCTTCAGAAGTCCTCGGACCCCGGGCATTTTCAGGGGCGCGGCCTATCGGCATAAAAGAGATGCCTGACTGCTCCAAGTCATCAAGCATTACAGAATATCCGCGCGCACAATAAACCTTGAAACAGTATGGAAAACCTTTGTAGAGGGCGGGTGCTACAACCGTCTTCCGCTGGCGAAGCGGTTTATTATGCCGCTGATGGCATTTGTGAATAATATCTGTCAAAGAATTCATAATGTTCAGAAAAAAATAGATACGGAAGCATTAATTGCTGCCAAGTTGGACCCTTGGATTTATACAACTTGACAGACCTAAAGCCATTGTTAAATATTATCACACATTCTCTATTTAATTTCAAGAATTCCAAGTTTTTTAATATGACTATTTATATGGTAAACGGAAGAAATAAGTGGACACAAAACGCTCTGCCGCTGATACTGGATACCCCTAAATTTAATTTGACCTTTTAATCCAAATATAATATAGTTATATTTAGACAATTATAAATAATTTTAAATAATACTTTATTTGTCTTAATATAGATATAGGCCCAAGTTGTCTCCTAAAAAATTGCAGATATTAGGCATGGGATCAGTCAAATTAATGTGCCCTTTATATTTCATTAATGATCCAAGCAATGTTTAAAACCAGACTTTGTCGATACTGCTGGAATGACATCAGAATCGCGACGGTTTAACCTCGCGTAAGACAAATCATCTTTTGAGAGAGGTGTATATGTTTACAAGATACTTCGGATTTGGGGTTGTTTTCTTTCTACAAACACTTGGTTTAATTCTTGCTCTTCACCTTGATGGGCAAATGGCATTGGCTGAAGAGCCTGTCCGAACTTTCACGCTCGATCAAGGCATTAATTATGCCTTGAGTAACAGTCGTGAGTTTCAAGCTGCCCAGAAAGAGGTCGAGCTTGCTGCTGAGAAAGTCAAAGAGGCTCGTGCTACGTTGCTCCCTCAACTAACGTTAGATGCTCGTTACAGATTCGAGGGAGATCTGTCCACGATTGTGCTGGATCCGCGTTTTCTGGAGTTTTTCACGGATCCCACCCAAGATGATTCTACAAGTGGGCGTACAAGTGAAAACGGCACTGAACCGGTTGAAATTGAGCTTGGGGCAAAACACAACTTGCAAGGACAAGCGCAGATAGTGTATCCCCTATTTACGTGGGGACGACTCAGCAACATTTACCGTCAGGCAGTCTTAGGAGAGCAGGCAGCTGAAAGAGCGTTGGAAGTGGTTCAACTTGATGTTGAGCTAAAAGTTCGTCAAGTATTTCACGCTGTGCTATTGATGGAGGCCTTCATTCAGGTCTCGGAGCAAGCCCTTGCTCAAGTTGAAAAACGCTACAAACTCGCACAAGAACAGAAATCCGTAGGCGTCACCACACGGCTGGAAGTCATTCGAGCCAATGTTCAAGTCGTCAATGCTCGTTCTCAGTTGATTCAAGCGCGGAACCAGCGTAAACTCGCCAAAGAGAACTTTAAATTAACCCTTGGGCTTCCGCTTGACCAAGCTATCTTGATCGAAGGTGAACTGCGTGCTGAACGCAAAAAAGTCGACATTGAACAAGCCATTATGACAGCACTTGACAGGCGTCCCGAGATCCATCAGTTTAATATCCAAGAGCAGATTGGTGAAAAGCAGATCAGAGTTGCCAAAACCGGAAATAAGCCAACGATTTCTACGTTTGGCAACTACATGTTCAATGACAGCGAGCGTCAAGTCTTCGGGACGGCTTGGAATGTTGGATTCGCGATTCAATTCCCAATTTTTGATGGATTCTCGACGCGAGCACAGGTTAACCAAGCGCGTATACATCTCGATCAACTTCAGACAAACAAAGACCAGATTCTTGACGGCATCAAACTTGAGACCAAAGCCGCTGTTTTCGATCTTCGAGCGGCAGAAAAATTGATTGAGGTACAAGAGGGTATTGTTGAGGAAGCTGCGGAAGCACTGCGTATTGCGAATGCACAACATGAAACTGGAATGATCACAGGTGTGGAATTGACAGACGTTGAGATGTCCCACACACAAGCCCAAGTCAATCAGCTACAAGCCATCCATGACTATATTGTTGCCGTTGCGAGGGTGGAACGCGCACTTGGTAGTAAACTTGAATAATAGTCAGATGCGAGGAGTGAACAGATGAGGCAAAACAGATTTCAATATTTTATTTTACTATTGTGTTTTGGGTTGGGGGTGTTAAGTTTTGATTATGCCTACACTCAAGAAATTTCAAAGCCCAAACCCGTCAAAGTTACTACCCCTCAACGGGGTAAAATTGAACAGAAAATCACTTATACCGGGAACCTTGAAGCCGATGCTATGATCGATATCTTCGCCAATATCCCCGGAAAACTGACGGTATTGAATGTCAACGAAGGTGATCACGTCAATAAAGGGGACACTCTGGCAGAAACCGACTCACGGGAACTGCATCTTGCGTTGAAACAAGCGCAAGCGGCACTAAAAGCGGCGGAAGCACAATTGGCGATGATCAAGGCGACCGCCCAAATCAAGATTGAAGTTCAAGCAGAAACCGCTCACGCTTCGCTTGATGCGGCAAAGGCGCAGTTGGTGCAAGCCCAGGCATTGGCGCAAGCACAAGGAACATCTCAGTTTAAACAGGCAACAGCCTCTGTCACGGCTGCCGAAGCCAACCTAAAAAAGGCTTTGAAAGGGGCGAGAACTCAGGAAATCCAACAAGCAAAAGCGGTAGTTGCCGGGGCAAAGGCAGCGTTGGATAACGCGCAGACGAACTTTGAGCGAGCCCAGACACTTCATAAAAAAGATGCAATTAGCGACCATGATTTCGACAATGCCAAAGCACAACACGACAATGCCAAAGCACAACACGAAAGTGCAGTTGAACAGTTGAGCTTGATTCAAGAGGGCTTACAGCGGGAAGATATTACCGCAGCGGAAGCACAACTCTATCAGGCGCAAGCATCGCTGGCACTCGCTCGCGTTACAGTAGACACCGAAGATTGGAACACGCAAATCACAATGGCAGAATCTCAAGTCAGACAGGCAGAAGCGAATCTACGCGCTGCGCGCAAATTGGTCAAAATCCAAGCTTGGAAACATGACATCGCTGCTGCACAAGCGCAATTCGATCAAACATATCAACAGGTTAACCTCGCGCAAAAGCGACTCGATGATGCAACGATAACCTCTCCCATAAACGGTATCGTGGTGAGTCGAGACTTAAATCTCGGCGATTATGCCGCGAGCGGACCGGGGGGTAGTCCTATACTTACAATCGTCAAAATGGATGTGGTCAAAGTGGTTTTTACCATCCCTGATGCCGACCTCAGCAATGTAGAAGTTGGGACCCCAGTAAGTATTACTACACGGCAACACCACATCAGTGGAAAAACCAATTTCGTCAGCCCAATTGTGAAACCCGAAACCCGGACCGTAGAAGTCAAGGCGGAGATTCCAAACCCAGAGTATCGACTCAAGCCGGGCATGTTTGTGGAGGTTAACATAGACGCTTCAACTACTGATGATTTACTGCTTCTCCCGCGCGATGCCGTCTTAGATATCCAAGATAGGGTGGGGCACGTTTTCATTGTGACAGATGGCAAAGCACGTCAACAGACCGTAAAAGTAGGACTCACTTGGGGCGAGAAAATCTCAATTCTTGAAGGTGTGATCGATTCAACTCCCGTCGTTGTGAGTGGGCATCAACAGTTGGCAGACGGCACAGAAATCTTGGTTGTGAAATAACCTAACTTTAAAATTACCCCAAGGAATTGTATAACATGAATCTTGCAAGAATCTGTGTTGAACATCCGGTGCTCGCGGTGATGATCAATCTGGTGTTCATATTTCTCGGAATTGTCTCGTTTTCAGTGCTGACCATAGATCTCTTCCCAGAGGTTGATATACCCGTGGTAACCGTAAGAACTATCTGGGTCGGAGCCAGTCCAGAGGAGATCGAAAGTCAAGTTACGAAAAAGATTGAAGATGCCGTTGCAACAATTAGTGGTATCGAACGTATCGAGTCCCGTTCACTTGATAGTGTATCAATCGTTATCACTGAATTTGGGTTCGGGACTGATATCAATCTCGCTCACATTGATGTGAAAGACAAAGTTGATGCTATTCTCGCTCAATTACCAGATGATGCCGATCCGCCAATTACAGAAAAAAGTGATATTGGTGCTACGCCAATCATGGAGTTGATGGTCACAGGGGACAGACCCTTGCAGGAATTATATGAACTGGTAGATCGAGACGTGAAGGATGCCTTATCGCGGATTCGAGGGGTCGCCAGTGTTAATATCTCGGGCGGAGAAAAACGAGAGATCCAAGTGAACCTTTCCAAGGAACAGTTGAAGGGATATGGGCTTTCGATTACCGATGTTGTACAGGCAATAAGAGCCGGAAATGTGTCAACCCCCGCTGGCAGGATCACCCAATCGAAAAAGGAATTCACTGTCCGCATGGAAGGCGAATTCACAAACCTTAACGAACTCTGGCATTTAAACATTTTCCTTCAATCAGGCGAGACAGTCAAACTCGGAGAACTCGCTTCAGTCGATGATACGTCAGCCGAGAAGCGGATGATCGCCCGATATGGCGGTAAAGAGGGAATTTCGCTAAGCGTTATCAAACTCAGCGGCGCACGACCAATTAAACTCGCCGATGACATTCGTAAGACTATCAACGAACTTGAAGCCGAATTTCCAACTGATGTCAATATTGAGGTAATCAGAGATGAATCAGTCAAAATCTTGAATTCAGTCAACGATGTTCAGACAAACATCATTATTGGGATCATTTTGACCTCAATTATTCTCTACCTTTTTCTTCACAATCTACGAATGACAATTATCGTTGCAGTTGTGATGCCAGCCTGTATTCTTTCGTCGTTTTTTCTCATGAGGATATTTGGATTTACCCTGAACATAATGTCAATGCTCGGACTCGGACTATCAATTGGGACTCTCGTCATTAACGCCATTGTCATTCTGGAAAGTGTGACCCGGCGTCTCGACGCAGGTGAGCCTGCTCAGATTGCAGCAGTGGAAGGAACGAAAGATGTTACTGTCGCCGTAATTAGTGCTGCGATGACAAACATTTTTGTTTTCATTCCAATCGCATTTATGTCTGGAATCGTTGGAGCGTTTTTCCTTGAATTCGGACTGACGGTTGTTTTTGCTACAATCTTTTCGCTCTGGATGTCCTTTACAATGACCCCTATGTTAGCTGCTCGCCTCCTTAAACCGACTGAAGAGGGACAAACCCCAAACCGTTTTTTTCGCCTTTGGAACCGGGGGATGCAAGGTCTGGAACGCGGCTATGCGAGAATACTGGGTTGGTCACTAAAATACCTTTGGGTAAATGTCCTAATTGCAATTGTCTTGATCGTAGGGACGGTATTTTTATTAGGTACATTAGGCGGCGAATTTATTCCTAAGTCCAATGGAGACTTTATTAGCATCTATGTAGAACTTCCTCCGGGCACCACATTAGCCGAGACAGATGAGATAACCTTGGATATAGAAGCTGCCCTTAAAAACTCCCCCGAAGTCAAAGATGTCTTAACAAAAATTGGGAGCAACGAAGGGGTTAATTTTGCCGAGTTGTTGGTCGTTTTACCCAAGAACCATAAAAAGCATCTCCTTGAGGTTAACGATGAACTCCGATCTGTTTTGGAGGGTAAGTTTCCCGGAGTCATTCGGCAACAAATGATTCCTGGCAGTGGAGCGGATATCAGAATTGAGATCTTAGGAGCTGAGAAGGAAAAATTGATTCAGATCACCAACCAAGTAAAAGACATTGTGGACAATATGCCCGAATTGGTGGAGACAAAAACCACTGTAAGAACTGGTAAACCCGAAATAACCTTTATTCCTAACCGAAATCTGCTCAAAGATTACGGCATAACGGTAGCTGAAATTGGACAGGTCTTAGGCTATAGTTTAACAGGAACAACAGCCTCCACCTATGAGGAAGCGAACGAAGCGTATGACATTCGGGTACAATTAGCAAAGGCAGATATTGACATCGCCGAGAGTGTTGATCGCATCCTGATCCGAACCCGCAAAGGCTTAGTGCCACTGTTCGCATTGGGACACCTCGTCGAACGCCCGAGTGAGACACAAATCACACGCAAGGACAAACAAAAAGTTTATCGCGTCGAAGCAAATATCCTCAATGGGTCCATTGGAGAAGTCAGTAGCAAAATTCAACCGCAAGTTAATCAGATTGAATTACCACCCGGATATCAAATTAGTATGGGGGGCGATACGGAAAGCCAAACCGAGTCCTATCAAGCAATTAGCATAGCGTTAGTTCAAGCCATTGTCCTGACGTACATGCTACTCGCTGCCATCTTAGGTTCTTATCTCCATCCCTTTACAATTATGCTGACGCTCCCCTTGGGATTTGTCGGTGCTGTATTATCAATGTCGATCTTCGGACTGACTATTAATATTTTTTCCCTATTGGCAATCGTTATGTTAGTTGGGATTCTTGTTAATGATGCAATTTTGCTACTCGATCAGACGCGTATTTTTCGACAGGAGGGGCTCCCAATTAAAGAGGCACTCCTGAAGGCATGTCCGCTAAAATTACGGACTATTATCATGACAAATTTAACCATCATCATCAGTATGTTTCCGCAGACGCTTGGCGATCGTGGGGCAGCCGTTATGCGGGCGACCTTGGCGAGTGTCGAAATCGGGGCGATTATCGTCCAGACCCTATGTACATTAACGATCATTCCAGTGCTTTACATGATTCTCGATCGATTTTCTGCCCATAGATACGACGCAGATAATAACTGAAATTGAGGGAATTTGAGAAATGCAGCCAGCCAAAGATTCCGACTACCAGTTAGTACTTAGACGGGCGGTTAAAGAAACGCTGCTCCTCGCAATAGTAGTTCTCGTCGCTCTCGCTCTTTTTATCGGAACCATCTACTTTATCGCTTCCAGAGAAGCAGAACATGAGCTACAAAACCGACCCTGGGGATTATTATTAGGGTGGTTGACAACCATTACAATAGGTCTCGTTCTGGGCAGGACTCGACAGAGGGAAGAAGGAGTTCTACTCCCCAAATTAATCGTTATTATTCAGGAATCACTCCAAGTTACTTTGTTACTACTCTTTTTCAGCGTGCTTTCCTATGCCTCCTACCGAGTATACACAACGAGGGCACTGGTTGTGTATCGACCTTGGAGCATTCTGGTAGGGTGGTTTGCTTTTTTGATGTTCATCGCATTCTTTGTGAAAGCCAGACACCTCGTTCGATTTGCGCGACGTAAATAATTTGAAGGTGCCGGTTTCCAAAGATTTGCTATAAAATCCGCGTCATCTGCAAAATCCGCGAGAATCCGAGATTTGCGGCGTACTCGCACAAATGCGACGTGCATTCAGACAATCTCCGCTAACCGCTAATTACTAATAACGCGCAATAGTTTTCTTATACCGGGCTGCCATCTCAGGTCCTTGAGCTTGCAAGTATTCCTGTTCCGAACGACGTGCCACCTCAGTTGAAGGCGGGACCGGGATATCAATACATGCTGTGCTAATCTGATCATTACCCCATTTATATGCAACAATTTCGCCTTTGCTAATGATGAGGTTCATACCGACATTTGCCTCTACAATCGGAACACCGTTTTCACGTGCTCTGGCAAGTACAGTTTGGTTCTGTGATTTGCCTTTCGAGCCGTAGGATGGAATGAGAAGGAACTGTGCACCATCCAAAACAAGGGTGCGCGCAATCAGCGGATTCCACCGATCATTGCAGATTAAGATACCGGCGCGTCCGAAAGGTGTATCAAACGCACGGATCGTCTCGCCAATGCAATTAAAATTCCACGATGGATGCGTGCCTTCAGCGAACTGCGTCTTGTGGTAGGTGCCGCAAATATCGCCTTTTTCATCAATAAAAACGGCAGAATTATAGACAGAGGAGGTGCCTCGCAGTTCAGCGAAACCGAAACAGAGACAGGTTTTGAGCTGCTTCGCAAGGCGACGGAATCGGTGGATGTATACACCATCAATCGGTTCTGCGATGTCAAGCATCGCCTCTGACGTGGCTCTACCTTCGATGACATCCATAACGACATAGCCTTCTAATACCCCCTCAGTTGCCAGGATTAACTGTGGAGTATCTTTAGCAGCTTCAACGAAGAAAGCCTCCAACTTTTCAGCGTTAGAGGCTTTATCCCATTTGGTAGGTTTTAACGAAATTGCGGATACATTAATCGAGCGATACATATTTTACTTTTCGCTCCGTTATAGGTGAGGCTGCCTAATGGATTTAAAAGAAATCCAAACCCCACCTATCCCTTGAGTTATTCAGTTCTCCAATAATTTTAATCTGGACGCCCGAACTTGTTCGGGTTTGCTCCCTATCTGTTGGACGCCCGGATTTAGTCTGGGAATAGACGAAATCCATTCCTTGTATTACATTCTTGTTCGAGTTCACCCCTGTCCGTTGGACGCCCGGATTTAGTCTGGGAATAGACGAAATCCATTCCTTGTATTACATTCTTGTTCGGGTTCGCCCTCTGTCCGTTGGACGCCCGGATTTAGTCTCTATAGACGAAATCCATTCCTTGTATTACATTCTTGTTCGGGACTATTTCGGATAAGCAGCATCAAGACCAAGAATCACATAAGCCGTCACGAGCCTCGGATCCGCTTCCATCCAACGGCTCTGCTCATTCACCCAGAACCCATCCGGTTTCTGCAACTCAATCATTTTCTCTGCGAATTCTTGGTACCAATCGTGTGAGACCCCTTTCGCGTCTACAAAAGTTGAGTCCCCATAGAGCCGCAATGCCTTTGCCATCGTATGGTAGTTATAATATAAACCCTGTGAACCCATACCGTAGTTTTCTTCGAGTGTGAAATGTTCCTTTATCCACTTGAAAGCAGCCTGAACGCGTTCATCATCCTTATCGACATTTGCATAGATGAAACTCAATAATCCCGCATACGTCATACTGGCGTATGAACGCGGACTCCCTGCCTCATCTGTACCGGCTTTGCTTTCACCATCAGGGGCATAAATGAAACCACCATCGTTGCCTGCCCAAGCCTGATCGTTGCTTTCGCTCCGATTCTGCGTGCGTTCCAAGAATTTAACCGCCTTGTTCCAAACCTCCTGATCGTTCGACCCACTCTCCTTGAGTGCTTGGATTGCGATGTTCAGGTTGGATAAATCTTTCACCTCTTGACGGCTACCATAGCCGATCCCACCGAAGTAGACACTATCCGCGTCCGTAACCTGTAGCCTTTTCAAGAAACCTTGTGCCTTTTCGATAACGTCGTCATACTTCGGATTGCCGGTTGAGGAAAGTGCCATCACCGCAATAGAGGTATTGTAATTCGGTAACGCAGGTTGCATCTCAACATTATAAATAGCGCCATCCGGTTGCTGCAATTCAACCAGTATCTGGAGACCCTTCTGGATGAACGGATGGTCTGCTTCCGCGTATTTATTTGTTGGGTGTCGTAAAAAAGCAGTGAGTACAAGTCCGGTTATTCCCGGATGATTAGCGAACAGTCCATCTTCTGCCTGCTGTCCCTTCAACCATTCCAACCCTTTGTCAATGCTTGCGAGGACCTGCCCGTTCAGTTCGTCGTATGCTGATGCGTCCGTAGCGTGACCATCCGCGATGCCACTCTGTACAACAGCAAACATAAGGAGCAGTGCCAGTATGAATCCGTACTGTGTTTTCATTTTCATTTTCCGTCTCCCACTTAACAAATATATTTGTGTCGTAACATAGCAAATACGATGCCAATCCAAAATGCCAATTTCCCCTCAAATTCTTAGAATTCAGCAGAAAATCACATCAAAAAATGAACACCACTGTCCATAATCTGAACAATATCCCGTAACTTATAACTGACAACTGACAACTGACAACCAATTACAACCTCACCGTTTCCCCACTATCCGAAGACGCCATCGCCGCATCATAAACCCGCATCAGCTTCCGCATCTCCTCAGGCTTAACGACCAACTCCGCACCCTTATTCAGCACATCCGCGATATTCTGATAATAAGACTTCCATGTCGTCTGAACACTTTCAATAACAAGTTCACGACTTTCGCCATCCGCTTCCGTCCAAACTTTGGCATAATTTGCAGGATCTTGTTGCGCCGCGTCAATATTACCCGCGACCATCGGTCCCTCCTGCGGGTCTAAGCCGTATTTAACCAATCCGCCAAGGTCTCCCACGATATACCATCTCGGTTTCTCCGCTTTAGCAAGATTCCCAATTTCAATCTGGTATCGTACGTCATTCTCAAACTTAATGATAAGGTTCGCGTAGTTGCCGATGTCGATGTCCCACGTTGAGCCGTAGTGAATGTCACAAAACACAGATTCAACCGGTGCCGTTACGAGTTGCAATGCCTGATCGACAAAGTGTGCCGGCCAATCGTAAAGGATGCCACCGCTCTGACTTTTAACGCCACGCCAACCGCGAGGCGGTCCATAACGCATAATCGCCACCTGATAAAGGTAAGGCGTTCCGAGCAAGCCGTCGTCAATAATCTGTCTGACAGTGTTATAATCCCAATCCCATCTACGGTTATGGAAAACACTGAGCAAGACGTTGTTTCGCTCGCTCGCTGCAATCATCGCGTCCGCTTCAACAGCGTTCATCGCCATGATTTTGTCCGTCACAACGTGCTTACCAGCATCCATCGCTTTGATTGAAAGATCAGCGTGAGTGTCGTGTGGTGTAGCCAACACAACAAGATCAACCGCATCATCTGCGATAACTTCGTCAATCGTTTGATACATCTGTACGTTTGGATACGCCTGACGTGCAGCTTCACGACGTTCAGCATCCCGCGTCGCAATAGCGTAAAGGTTCAATCCATCTGCCAAACCAACAAGGTAAGTATGAAAAGCGCGTCCAGCATATCCATAACCAATAACGGCAGTATTCACCATAAAAAATAATTCTCCTTCTGTGGGAGGGATTTCCAATCCCATTTCCAATAATTTACATATGGACGCCCGGATTTAGTCTGAAATAGACTAAATTTTGCCCACACGCGGCAAAATTTGTCTTTGCTTTACATTTCCATTCCTTGTATTACATTCTTGTTCGGGATAAGTAATGACCCGACCTAATTGCCAATTACTAACCCCTAACTGCTAATCGCTAACCGCCAATCTCTGATCATTCAACGTCCAATCATAATCCAGATGACGCAACTTAACCTCCGTCGATAACAAATATTCCCCATCTTCAGGAGGCAGATAATCAGCGAGAAAATCCACTACACCGTCATAACCTATCTTAAAATCATCTTTATACCACTTGAAGATTTTCGAGAGATGGACAGTCCGTTTCGCACGGTTGATCCTAACCTGCGCAGGATTCCGAATAAAGTTGAGCGTTACAGATTCAAGATGCTCCTCGAGCGTTTCAGCGGAAAAGGCACGGTTTCCCAAAGGCGGGCAGCTGCTTGATGCACACACAATCGCAAAGTGAACACGTGGATCCGGGAATTCTACGCGGAGAATGCCGTGTTCAATCTGATCAAGCGTATACGTTTTACCGGCTGCTTGGAACTTAAGCCGAGAGAAAAACCCGTTAAAGAGTTTAACCTTTCGGACACTCGTTATCGGATAGTGATCCACAACCCCTTTGATGACGAGCGCATTATAGGCATTGATCCAAAACGTCAGCTGCTCGTTATACGACCACTCCGCGGGTTTCGCGACAGCCAATAGGTCCAAATACGCCTCAAATTTTTCAGGGTTCGCCTTCAATTTTGTATAATTAACCTGTCCTTTTTCATCAACGTGTTCCTGCAGCACCTCATCAAACAGCTTGTGAGAGAAAGCCGCATCTTCCATAGACTGCTGCGTCCGCGAATCCGCTTCAACACGATAGTGATAAAGAAAAAAGACACTACATACTGATAAAATTAAAAGAAATCCAATTAAAACATGCTTTTTCATAAAATAAACCCTTCAATACCCTCAAGCATACTGCTCCAAAACATCCCGATCAATCTCAATCCCCAATCCCGGTGCTTGCGGAACATCAACATATCCATCAACCGCATTGATCGGTTCTTGCGCCAACGCTGTACGGAGACGATTCTCCGTCATATCAAACTCCAAGAGCGAAGGAATCGGATTCACCGCTTCAGGCGCGTCAGGAAGCGTAGCCTGCCAGTGCAGTGTAGCAGCAAGGCGGATACTACCACCCCACATGTGCGGTAAAACTCGAACGTAGTTTGCGCTTGCCATCGCAGCGATTTTTCGACATTCCGTGAAACCACCCGCAATGCTCACATCGGGTTGCACAATATCCAATCCACGTTTCTGCAACAGATCGCGAAAAGCCCAACGACCTTTCAACGCCTCACCACCAGCGATTCTGACCTTCAGTGCATGTCGGATCTCCCGATAGCCCTCCACATCGTCGCTGGTAATCGGTTCTTCGTACCAAAAGAGGTCGTTCTCTAAAATCTTTTGCCCGACATCAATCGCAGTCCCAACATCGTAACCGCAGTTCGCATCCACAGCAAAGAGGGTGTCGTCCCCAATAGCGCGTCGGACGGCAGCGACATTCTTCACATCGTAAGCCTCGCCGAACCCGATCTTCATCTTGACAGCCGGAAATCCCGCATCAACGTACCCTTTCGCCTCATCCATCAACGCTTGCGTGATGTCAGGTTTATCTTTCATGAAAAGCCCGCTTGCGTAAGCCGGAATCTTCGTTCGGAACGCGCCACCGAGGAGTTGATAGACCGGCATATCCAGTGCTTTACCCATGAGGTCCCACAAGGCAATGTCAACGCCACTCAACGCCCCAATATCTCCACGCATCCCTTCCCATATCCGTTCCGTTTCAAAAGGCGATTGTCCAATCAGATGCGACGCAATTGCCGAAGCAGACGGAACGCTCACACCTTCACCCCAACCCGTAATCCCTGCATCCGTGCTAATTTCAACCACAACAGCACTGCGCGTCCCCGTCCATCCGCGTGAATTCGCAAAAGGTTCAATAAGCGGGTAGCGTAAGTTGTAGCTTTTAACGTCAGTAATTTTCATAATGTTTACTTTTGTGTTCCTAAGTTTGAGCCCATTCTATCATATCCCCACATTATTTTAAGGAAAAAACAGAGAGCCACCAATCCTCCATCCGCGCCTCTTCCTGTAGGAGCGAGCTGTGCTCGCGACCTTCAATTCCACCCCTTAAAATCCGCGCCATCCGCCAAATCCGTGATTCAGACGATAATCCCGCAAATCCTAAAAATCCTGTAAATCCTAAAAATCCTGTAAATCCTGGTTCAGACAATCCCCACCACCAACTTATAACCTACAACCTACAACTTATAACCCATAACCCACTCACATCCCCGGCAACCCCTCAACAATCTCCACCGTCCGCAGACTCACATAAATAACCCGCCCAATCAAATCCACAATATACCTCGGTTCCGATTCACGATTCGGGTCATTCACAATCCCACTCCGCTTATCCACCTTCACACGATACTGATCCACCACCCACTCCAACGCCGACCGGTTGCCCAACCGATAATCGAACACCGCAGGCGGAATACCGTCCAGCGTCAAGAAATCATTATATTTCAACTGCGTCTTATCCTTCGACAACCGCATCCGCTCAACGCGCCAATCTATCGGCATCCCAGGCGTTTCAATATATCGCAGCCCATCGTATTTCGGACAAGATTCGTAGTTGACGTGGAGATCAGCCAACTGCGCGCCAGCCTCAGCGAACCCCCAAAAATCCTCAGCGAACGGGATATGCGGCAGATCGCGCTTCAGGTTCATCTCATACTTCTCACGATAGGCAGGATGGTGCAAAAGCGCGTAGTTATAGTGAAAAATGTCCCACTTCGTAATGCTATCATCGCCATAGTGGCTTCGGAATTCCGCCAACGCCCAATCGGTGATATTCTCTTGTCGGTTTGTGCCGTCCTCGTCATAGATGTAGAAGGGAAAGCATTGAGAACCACCTTGTGGCAATAAGTCGGGAATTAGGTTCGTCATTAGGGCAAACACTGGCACTTCTTTCCCAACCTTAAGCCATATCACCCGATTTTCCATTTCTGTCTCTGGGGTTGGAAAGAAATATGGTATTAGATAAACGCTTTCGTTCATTGTTCTATCGAAATAGAGATGTGTTTTCGTAAATGGACGGTAGAGGGATGTCCGAACGTTTTTCCCCGAAAACTCAGCGAATGTCCCTGATTTCAACTTCCGTTTTAAACCTGCACTCCAACTGATTTTAGCCTCATCATACGCCACGAAATTATCAATATTCACAATTGATTTCTCTGGAGTAGCCAGCCACTTCAGCACCTGCGCATTGTAGAATTCCATCGTTTGCTGAATATTTTCAGTAAGAGTATTCTGATTGAAGTTGTAAGCCCACGCGTCACGGCAGGTTATAACCCCGCGACTATAGGTTTTGAAAATTACATCTGTCGCTGTGCCTTTTACCGCTTTCGCTTCTTTGGTTCCGATTGGAGTAAAGGTGTCAAACTCAGCGTGAAATCCTTCTGTAAGCCATGTATATCGCCTGTCGGGTGTTAACTGTTTCCATTCAATGTTTCGATAGTGTTTATTTGAGTCGAGGTAGTAATACTTTTCTTCCTTTCGCCAAAATTCATCAACACGTGCATAACAGATTTCAGTCTGTTCTGTATCTGTTCTCTCGGCACTTTTCTTAATGAGAAAATTGATGCTCACCCCTACCTGAATCCCAAAAACATTGTGTGTTGTTCCTGACAATTTAGGATTCTGACGGACGTTCCCGCCCAAATCAAGGATGTAAATTGTGTCGAAATCTTGTGCAAGATGTTTTCGCATGCCATCAAACGCCACACTGTTAAGAAAGCCATTATTCGTCACAAATGCCACAATGCCTTCATCTCCAATTCGCTGTGATGACCACAATATCGCTTTCACATACGGATCCGAGAGCGCGATTTTATTCGTTGCCTTTGAATCGCGTGAATATGTTTCTCGTAAACGCGTATCCATCGTCTTATACTTTCGATTTTTGTTGTTATCATTTTCGTTGACCTGCCACGCGTTATAAGGCGGATTCCCAATAACAACAAACATATCCGTTGCCTTCTGCCGTTCCACCCGCTCTGTGTTCTCGCGCGTAAAAAGTTCCCCTTGCTCCTTCTCAAGCATCTCAAACGTATCCGCAAGCGCAATCCCCTCAAAAGGCAGATACGTCCCCGTCCGTTCAAAGAACTCCTGCTCGATATTCAAACTTGCGATGTAGTAGGGCAGGAGCATCACCTCGTTACAATGTAACGCATGGCGATACTTCTCCTCCAACGCCGTGCCTTGGATGTCCTGCATGAGACGGACGATAAAATTCCCTGTCCCAACAAACGGATCGATGATATGTACCCCCGTATCCGACAAAGACCGACCAAACTCCGTTTCCAGAATATGCGCAACACTCTTCACCATGAAATCCACAATCGGTTGCGGCGTATAGACGATACCGTGCGTATCCGCTACATCTTCCGAGAACCCTTGAAAAAACTTCTCGTAGAAAGTGTTAAGGAAGTGCTGTTTTTGGGAGAAATCTCTACACAACGTCGCAGCCTTTTCGATAGCAACATAGAACCGATTCAACCGTCCAAGAAACGCGTCCCGACTCATAGCATGTCGCATGAGCACATCGCTGACGTTTTCAATCTCACGGGCAATAATATTTCGGCGGGTGAAATCCGACCGCTCAAAAACAGTGCGGAAAATACGCTCGGTGAGGATGTGCTGGATGAGCATCTCCTCAACTGCTTCTTGGGAGAGGTCGGGGTTAATAGAGGTACGGCAGGTTTCGTAGAAATCAGCAAACGCCTTCTTGAACGCCGGATCCGTTTCGTGCCGTTCTTCGATACGTGTTTTCAACTCACTTGCGAGGTCCGGCACATGCTCCCTAAAATCCGCGACAGCAGCCTGCCAATCGTCGAGTGCAGGTGCAGTATAAGAGAACAAATATTGGAGTGCTGAAATCAGGTTTGCAGGCGCTGTGATGTCAAGGTCCAGTGTCACCTGTCCATTCTGATACAGGATCGCACGCGCTGGCGTCTGGAACAAAATGTTATCGAACGGATAGCCAGCGTCCCGTTTCTCTTGAACTGCTTTGAGGAGATCGTCATCTATATCTTTCGCTTCCCAATAGGCGAGAGGAAGCTGGTATTCATCGAGTATCGCGCCATCAATAACGATACGATTTCCTGTTTCAGATCGCATCGAGTATTGCGGAATAAACGTGCCGTTCACCTGTTGAGTGCAACTATCCAATAAGAAGGAGAAAGGATTGCTAACCGCACCTTCGTGTCTAATGGCGTGTTGGTCATACTGCTGCAGTGTGGCGTAATAGTCTCGGACGACCTTATGATTCGGTTTGAGGTTAAGCTGTGGCATGGAAGGTACAATAGCAAACCCTGGGAGGTATGTCAAGCAGAGAAACTACGATTCAGACAACCCACAACCCATAACCCTCTTAACTGACCGCTGATAGCTGACGGCTGACAGCCAACAGCCAATCAAAATTCCTTCAACTTCCCCCACGTCGTCGCCAGTTTCGACCGAGCCGTTACCGCTAATCTACCCCTGTCTGGAATACCCTCGCCAGAAATTACAATATTATCAAATCTCGCCGTATAATTGCCGATACCAAAACCCGCACCACCCGTCAAAAATTTCCCCTCTTGATCGTCAACTTCCAACACTTGTTCATCATTAATCGAAAAGGTGAAAGTTGACTCATGAACGCTCAATTTCAGATGAAACCACGTGTCCAATGGCAACACCGGAATGTCTACACTGTCGATGAGCACATATATATTCTCGTGAAATTCACCACTAAAACAGAGGGCCTTTCTTTCAGGCAGTGGGAACCGCATGTCACCAACCACACATGTTATGATTGAGTTCTCATTCCGCCGCGCAGCAATCGCAATACCACCTGAACCGTGCCTTTTGATGAGTTTAACATCAAATTCGATTGAATAATCTACCCATGTCGTATCTCCGATTGTGAGTAGACTCATCAAACCCGTCGGACCTACCCCCTGAAGTTCACGGTCAATCACCTCCCAAGTCGCTTTTGCAACCTCATGGTTCGTCATGGTAAGTTCCTCCCACTCTCGCCAGCCGTCATCGTTGAACGTTTCGACAAACGTCCCTGCCCAAGCGGAAAAGGTTATCAAAAGAGAAAGAACCCATCCAATGGTGATTATCTTCACGAGTAAATTCCTTTAAACGTCCAAACCACTACTTTTTCACCGCTGCCCATGTCGTAGTGAGCAGGTGCGGTTGTGGCGCAACGGGCAACGCATACGCTGGATCAAACCAATCCCCACCGGCGTTCGCTTGAAGGAGACCTCCACTATGCGTCAACTGTGTCCGAACGCCGCTGCTCAGATTAAGTTTGAAAATTTGGAATCGACCATTAGTCTCTCGTGTATAAAGGACATCTTCGCCATCAGGCGATAACTTCGGGTACTGCGCGTAGGGACCATCTTCCTCAATAAGCTGCCGAAGGCCAGTACCATCACGATTCACAATGTAGATCGTCATTTTGTCCTTCCATGCATCCCACACAGGCCTCTTCGCTTCGGCAGGCGGCATCTCATGTGTATTCCAAGTAAAGGCAAGCTTGTCTCCCGCCGCCGACCATGATGGATCGCGTTGCCAAAACGGTGCTTTCTTCGGTAAGAGTTGTTTTTCTGCCCCCGTGCGGACGTTGATTAATGTGAGGCGTTCCCGAACAGAGCAGGCAATTTCCGTTCCATCTGGCGACCATGACGGAAAAGAGGCGTCCGCAAGGTGTTCCGCATCTTGTTCACCAAGCGTCGCAATGTGAAGACTAATCTCGAGTTTATCCCAGTTTATGCGTTGGTAAGCGAACTGTGTACCATCGGGTGACCAAGTTGGGTCTATTCTCCACGCTTCGCTCTTGAACTTAAAAAAGCGGCGGACATTAGAACCATCCGGATTCATCGTGTAGAGGTCTCTCACACCACCGCGATCAGAGGCGAAAAGAATCTTCTCGCCAGTCGGCGACCAGACTGCTCCCTGATCATCCGCGCGGTGTTGTGTTAAGTTCACCTGATCGCTGCCATCAGGATTCATGATGAAGACATCGCGATTCCCATCCCGTGCAGAGGTAAACAGGATTTTAGGAGTCGTCGGTGCTTGCGCGAAAAGCTGACCAACGCTGATAGGCAAAACCAACACGCAAAATACCAATAAAACTAAAAATCTCATCTTTCTCACCATAATGCAAATACCTCACCCATTTCTAATCAGTAACATGTTACATGTTCCGCAACATTTTTCACAGCAGAAAATCGACAATTTGATAAAGAAACGCGAGTTCAGGAAAGAATACTCGTACCGTAAACTTTTAGTTTGCGATTCTTCTGAGGTAGTACGTAGGTTGGGTAGAGCGGAGCGAAACCCAAAAAACATACCAATAAAAAATCTCCTTACCAACCACCAACCGCCAATTACGGTTCTACTTTAAGTTCACCCCAACGCGTGGACAGTTTACCTTTCGCCGTGACCGCACGAGCACCGGTATCAAATGAGTTGGTATCAAATACCACAACATCTGAGATTTTTTGCCCGCCTGTTCCAATACCTCCGAAGACATAAATCTTGCCATCGACCGTTGCTGCCCCTTGAGGATAAATGGCTCTTGGCATCGCTGGAATCTCGCTCCATGTCTCTGTCTGTGGATCATACACATCCACATTTGCTAAAAAATTAACAGCGAATCCGATCCCTTGCCAAGTGTAACCCCCGATCACATAGATGTCATCCTCAACAGCAACCGTCCTAAACGAATATCTATCGTCTAACATATCGTTCTTCTGCTGCCATTGACTGCTTATCGGATCGTATGCCTCAATCGCCGTTAGAACCTGACCGTCAGGTCGTCCGTATCCGCCGATGGCATAAATGCGATTGTTGACAACGCCTCCCGTATATGGATCACGGGGGGTCGGCATTTTTGGACCTTCCTCCCATGAATCAGTAGCAGGAGCATAGATGTCAACCCGATCCATCTGTCGTTCATGTGCCTGACTCCAACCCGTTGAACCGCCGATGAGGTAGACTTTTCCGTCAACCACACCATGAGCGAAGTGGACACGAGGAACAGGCATATCCTGTTTCCGAGTCCATGTATCAGTGGCAGGATCGTATGCCTCTACGCTAACAGGATATTTATCATTCGCACCATTGCGGTCTTTCGAGCTATATCCCCCGAAGACATAGATAATGCCATCGACAACCGCAGCTTTAGCATACGTGCGTAGCGTTGACATATCTGCAACGCGCTCCCACGTGTCGGTTTGCGTGTCATACACCTCAACAGTTGAAACCCCAAAAGGACCATTAAAGTCTTTAGAGAGGGTACCACCAACGATATAAATCTTATCATCAACGACTGCAGTCGCTAAAGCCCATCTCTTAGTAGGAAGTTGAGTTATCACTTCCCAATCCTCACCAGCAAAAGACGCTATTTGCATAATCAAAAAAACGAAAACAACAACACCAACAACCATAGTTTTTTTAGAATTCAACACGCTTAACATTAGTAATTCCTTTCTTTTCAGTTTTTTAAAGTTTTCTCTACAGTTCTGCTTTAATTTCACCTTCCTCGGTAAACACACTACCTCCGCTGGCAAGCTTTCTAACCTTACCATATCTCTTATCCTACAAATCCTTGAAATCCAGTAAATCCTGGTTCAGACGAACTCCACTAAAATCCTTCTTAAAATCCGCGAAAATCCGCAAAATTCGTGAAAATCCTGGTTCAGACAATACCTACTATTTGCGTTATAATACAAGAGGCGATTTTAGAGTAAAAAAGGTGCATAATATGTAAAACGGGCGTTCAGACAACATATCCTGCAAATCCTCAAAATCCCGCAAATCCTGATTCAGACAACAACCCATCACCGAGAAAAAAAACAAAAAAATATCCCCCTGCATCAAATCGACATCAAATCGACATCATATCGACATCACATTACACAAATCACAGTTGATTCCATCCAAAATACACACTATAATTAATCACAGCGTATCATAAAATACGCTATGTAGAATGCAACGCCCAATAACGGACTCTACGAGTTAGTACTCTTAGAGGTGCGGGAGGGACCCGGTGAAGCGACGACCGAGAACCCACTTTACACCGCATAACACGTCGCTCGAAACTCAGTAATCCGAGTCCGTGGGCAGTCTCTTTGGAAGTCGCGATCCCAAAGAGAGACAGAAGAACATCAACACGGAAACTATCGCGTAAATTCTCAGCGAGTCGTGGGGGCAGGTCATTGGAGACGACGCCAATGGAACCCGCCAGCGTTCATTGATCCCATACGATGTGTCGTCAGAAATCCGATGTGTTGCGGAAGGTTCGACTGACGAAAAACGGACATCAGAAACCGAACCTATTCTTATAACCCAAATAGCTACCTATGGAAAACGGTGTTGTTTTCTTAGCGTATTTAGCCCCAGAGGGGCGACATGTGTGTAGAAAAGCGATCAACCACTATCTAAAGCCCCAGAGGGGCGACATGTGTATAGTTGTTTGAATACCTACTGATTTTTAGGGGGCAGCTTAGGTTATTATAGAGAAATCAGAGGCAATATCGCCAGTTTATCAGAACATCTGATAGACTGTTATTTCGCTATAATCCGTAGAAAACAAGGTCCGTTAAAATCTCAATGAGTCGTGGCAGGAGTGCCTGACAGCAACAGCATCACAGTCCTCCGGACCCTAACAGGTTTCATCCCACGTAAAAAAGGCTGTTTAAAATCTCAAGAAGTCGTGGGATTTCCAACTTTCGCAGGACACCGGAAACCCGTGCTACAATCACGCCAAGGTTCTGCACCACCCAGTTCGTAAAGCTGGCACTCGTAAAGTCGTTATCTGGGCTTTGCATTCCGTATATTTTCACGTCCCGTTACCCGTGCGTCCACACGTCGCGCCAACCGGACGCTTCATCTAAAGACGTAGCTTGCGTTGAAACCCAACTTTCTTTCTGACAGCCGACAGCTGACAGCTAATTAAAATCCGCGTTCATCAGCGATTCAGACAAATGAACCTACATCCTCACTCTTATCCTGCAAATCCTAAAAATCCCGCAAATCCTGATTCAGAAAATAATCCTGCAAATCCTAAAAATCCCGCAAATCCTGATTCAGACAAACAACAGCACTTTCAGCAATTATAACAGCACTTTGAGTATCACTTACAGCACTATGAGTGTCACTATGACTGTCACTTTGAGTGTCACTTTCAACAGCACTTTGAGTGTCACAGTGCGGTGCACTTTCACCTAAAATTCGGACAATCCCATCCAAAAATTTTCACAGTACCCTTCACAACAACTTTTCCCTAAACCCCCAAAAACCCAGTCGCCACGTGTGTTTATGACGCTATCTTGAAATTATCTTTCTTCGCATTTACTGTGAAAAACTCTGAAATTAATGCGTATAGTCGTCTGTAATTACCACCCAAATCCACTAACTGATAACTGATAACTGACAACTGACAACTCTTTTACTGTGAAAAACTCTGAAATTAATGCGTATAGTCGTCTGTAATTACCACCCAAATCCATTAACTGATAACTGACAACTGACAACTGACAACTCTTTTACTGTGAAAAACTCTGAAATTAATGCGTATAGTCGTCTGTAATTACCACCCAAATCCATTAACTGATAACTGACAACTGACAACTGACCACTAATTGCCATAAACAAAAAACTTGACAATTTTTTAACGTTAATTATAATATGCGTAACATTATCATGGTTTTCTCCGAAGATAACCTAATGAACCGAATCGTAAGAACGGTATTCCATCGAAAGTCGCTAACGTGAGGTCTAGCCTCACGCTGAACCTATCGGAGGTGAACATGTCAAACAATGATGTTGCGTTAATGGCGCACCTCATGCGCCGCGCAGGGTTTGGAGCAACCCGCACCCAGTTGGAAGCCTACGCCGAGAAAGGCTACGAGAGCGTCGTTGACGATCTCGTCCACCCTGAACGCGGAACCCCTATTGATGAAGATATTTTAGAACGCTACTTCGGTGGTGAAGGTGCCTATGTCGGTATCTGGATCTACCGCATGTTGAACAGCAAATGCCCACTTCAGGAGAAGATGGCGCTCTTCTGGCACCATGTCTTCGCGACCGGACTCGGCAAAAACCAGCATATCCTTGCTTCTTCAGACCAGATTGATATGCTGCGGCGCGTCGGTATGGGGAAGATGCAGAACATTCTACTCGAACTCTCCAAAGATCCAGCAATGATCTTTTGGCTCGACAACAACGAAAATATCAAGGGTGAACCCAACGAGAATTACGGCAGGGAACTCCTTGAACTTTTCTCTTTAGGAGTGGGCAACTACTCAGAGGATGACATCAAGAACTGCGCCCTTGCTTTTACAGGCTGGACATTCGGACAGCCGATTCCCTTGTATCCACACGGCTACTACTCGCCGCCGTTCCTGTTTGACGAAGAGACACACGATGACGGAGAAAAGACGTTTTTAGGGCATACTGGAAACCTCAACGGCGATGACATCATCGACATCATCGTTAAGCAACCCGCTTGTGCCGGATTCGTCTCCAGACACCTCTATAACTTCTTCGTCGCAGATGAACCGCAAGTGCCGTCTTGGAATGTGACCCCGCCACAAGACCCAGATGCCATTGAAACGCTCTCAAACGCGTTTATGGAGTCCGACGGACATTTGGCACACGTCTTGGAGGTGCTCTTCAATTCTGATTTCTTCAAAGAAGCCCAATTCAAGAAGGTAAAGAGCCCGACAGAACTCGTTCTTGGAATCGTGAAGCTGACGGGTACTTTCCAATCTCCGCAACCCGGAACCGGACAGTTTGCGAGTGCTACCCAATTAATGGGACAAAAACTCCTCGACCCACCCACGGTTGAAGGTTGGCACACCGGTAAAGAGTGGATTGACGGTGGATTGCTGACCTCTCGTGTTAACTTCGCCGTTAACGAGGTGAGTGATGCGTCCAAGCCTGGAATTCAGGATCTCATCAGTCGCTTGAAAGATAACGGAAACTCGGTCTCGCCGGAAGAGTTAGTGGACAAATGTCTTGACTATGCCGGTCCCCTGCCCGTAGGCGATACCACGCGCCAGTTTTTAACCGAATTCGCAGAAGCGAACGGTGAGCTCAACTTTGGAGATGACGACGCCGCAGAGGAAAATCAAGCACAGGTCGTGAATATGCTCCAGTTGATTGTGGCTTCAAGAGAGTATCAACTTGGTTAACCTTTAGGAGAGATTGACATGAGTACTACGAAGAAACCCCCAGTCCTCGTCGTTGTCCAACTCTCAGGCGGCAACGACTTTATGAATACGCTCATCCCCTACACGAGCGGGATCTACCACGATTCCCGACCCGTTGTAGGCATCAAAGCCGAAGATGTACTACCCCATGATGATACCTTGGGATGGAATCCGAGCGCTGCACCGCTAAAAGAAATGTTTGATGCTGGCGATGTCGCCGTTGTGCAGGGCATAGGCTACCCAGATTCAAACCGCTCCCACTTCCGGGCAATGGATATTTGGCATACCTGTGAACCTCTGAAGATCGGGGACGAAGGTTGGGTCGCTAGACTCGTTCGAGAACTCGATCCGAACAGCCAAAACGTTCTAACTGCTGTAAGTTTCGGACAGGGACTCCCACGGGCATGTGCCCTCTCCGGTGTTCCTGTTACTTCTGTCGGCGACTTGGATAACTACGGTCTGATGACCGGCATCGGCGATGAAAGCCACCGGACGAAGGCACTTGAAGTCTTCAAGGCGATGTATAGCAGCACAGTCGGCAGCGGTATGGTCATGGACTACCTCAGCCAGACGGGATTGGATGTCATTAAGGGTGCCGATGAACTCAAGAAAGCACCGGCGATGTATGAGTCTGACATAGAATATCCACAGAATGCCATCGGGAAAAGCCTGCGCGATGTCGCTCGCGTCCACTTCGCTGACCTCGGCACACGCATCTTTTACACGCAGCACGGCGGGTATGATAACCACGCCAACGAGGTCCCAACGCATCCGAGACTCCTCACGGAGTTGACAGAAGCTATCCAAGCGTTCTTTGCTGATCTGCGGGCGCACGACGCCTCGGAAGAGGTCGTCATGTACGTCTTCACGGAGTTTGGTAGGCGCATCCGCGACAACGCCAGCGGAACCGACCATGGAACCGGAGGCGGTGCCTTTATCATTGGTGATCGGGTGAAAGGCGGACTCTACGCAGAATATCCGTCTCTTGATCCCACCCGTTGGGCACACGGTGAAGACCTTGAGCACACCATCGACTTCCGCGGTATCTACGGGACGCTCCTCGAGCAGTGGATGGGTGTAGACCCAACCCACATCGTCGGCGGGAATTTTGAACAGATTCACCCATTTTCGTAGAAACAACGGATAGAAACAACGGTAGGAGGCTATTATGGGTAGACCTTATGGCTTGCTGCGTGCCGGGTATCCATTTCACAAGACCCTGAGCATGCGGCGGACGACGAACTTCCCGGTTGATATCGCAGTCGGACAAGAGGGACGCTTGTATATCATGTGTCGTAGCGACGGCACTGCGATGATTCGGAAATATCACGTCGATGACGAAGACCTCGGTACAATGGGCGGCTATGGACAAGGCGATGGTCAATTCACATGGCCCGTGACAATCACCGCCGACGGTGAAGAAAATATCTATGTCTCCGATGAATACTTACATCGAATTGTCGCTTTCAATAGTGACGGCGAACACCTCGGGACGTGGGGTGAGCACGGTACCCATCCGGGGCAACTCAACGGACCCACTGGCATGGGTTTCGATCCAGATGAGAATCTCTACATCGCTGACAGTCTGAGCCATCGGGTACAGAAGTTCACCAAAGACGGCAAGTTCCTCTTGGGATGGGGCAGTCACGGCGACGGTGAAGGTGAATTCGACATGCCGTGGGGCGTTGCTGTGGACGAACTCGGTGATGTTTACGTCTCTGATTGGCGAAACGACAGAGTGCAAAAGTTCAATGCCGATGGCGAATTCCTCTTTGAATTCGGCAAGTCCGGCAGTGGTAACGGCGAACTCAATCGTCCCGCCGGTATAGATGTTGACCTGAACGGCGACATCTATGTTGCAGACCGTGGGAATGATCGCATCCAGTTGTTCAACGAGGAAGGAAGATATGTGCAGAAATTCCTCGGAGATGCAACGCTATCGAAGGTGTCACAAGACTATATGATGACGAACGGCAGTCCAAATCGGATGCGGGACATGGCGGACTTGGAACCGCAAAAGTATCTGCGTTCACCCAAATCCGTCGCTGTCAGCGACGATGGGCTGATGTTCGTGCCAGACTTTGGATCCTACCGGGTTCAGGTGTATCGGAACATGGCTGTACCGCTGACACCGCAGCAGTTTAGCCCACCCCGCAGGTCGGTTACACTGCATCAGGAATAAAATTTAGACGCATACGAAAACACAGAAAAGCCGAGCATGTGCTCGGCTTTTTTGCGTACGCGTGAGAGAAGAAATGTTAGGTCAACTTAACCCCTGAAATTAGCGTTAGATTCTTACAATAAGCCTGTACCGTAAACTGTTAGTTTGCGGTTTTTCTGAATTACACTCCGTCCTGCTGGACGCCCGAACTTGTTCGGGTTAATTGTAGGCTTTACTAAAATAGGAATTCAACCGTTCCACTTTATGCACCCTTCCCCTATCAGAATAACGTCTTTACTAATAGATATGAAAGTCTTCTTTCTTATGCCAAATTTACGTCTCTTAAATCAAACTCACATTATGTTAGGGCCAGAAGGGGAGGTCAAAACCGCTGAATGAAGTTAAAACTCGCCATAATTCTATTCGCGTTAGCCACTATGCCACTATCCACTTTCGCCCAAACAGGAGATATTCAAGGAACCGTCTATCAGCAAAGCACCGGGAAACCCCTTGCAGATGCTAATGTTCACATCCTCGAAACCGATCAACACCAAACAACCGATGAAAGTGGTATCTTCCGCTTCACCGAACTCCCCGAAGGCACATATACTTTCGTTGTTACCCATCCCACTGAAGCCGCACCCACAGAAGTTTCCATTGAAATCAGTAGTGGTGATACAACCCAAGTCAAAGTATACCTCGGCGCATCTGCTGAGCTGGAAACCATTATTGTGGAAGGAGAACGCCTGCCACCCACAATAAGCCGAACGGAAATCCGTGGAGGTGAACTCCTCCGTATTCCCGGCACCCTCAACGATACACTCAAAGGACTCATGACCCTTCCAAGTATCGGCATTCCAAACGACTATTTCGGCGTTCTCTATATTCGAGGTAGTGAACCCGGCTCGAACCTTTACTATCTTGATCGGACGCCGCTTGGTTACCCTTTTCACTGGGGCGGTTTACTTTCGACCGTTAGTTCGGAAACGCTTGAAAAAATTGACATCTATGCCGGTGGCTACGGTGCTGAATTCGGACTGGACTCACAAGCCGTACTTGACATCCAAACCCGCGATAGCATTGAAAAGACGTGGAGCGGAAAATTCAACCTAAATATCCTCTATTCTGAGGGGTTGGTTGAGAGTAAGATTGGCGATAAGGGCTATATCTCTGTCTCTGGACGACGAAGTTACTTAGATCTCATTGCTGGACCGATCATTGAACGCCAATCAGGAACGACGCAGCAGTTACCCTATCTCTCAGACTATCAGTTAAAATCTACCTACACCCTGACTGAAAAACATCACCTCACCCTGAATGTCTTTGCCGCTATAGACCGTTTTGATATTGTGGAGGAACAGGAATGGGCTGAGACTGGCGAGCGTCCGCGCAATTTTGCCCGCTTCGCAAATGGTTTTAATGGGCAAGGGATTCATCTGCGTTCAAACTTCACCGACCAACTAAGTTCCCACCTATCGCTTACCCGTTCCGACAATTTTCTCAATATCGACTTCAAAGCTATCGTTGAAGAGCGGTATGTAGAGAGAGCCGGTGAAAGGGAATTATTAGAGGAAAACTTCTATCACTATGAAATAAAAGTCAATGCGCCAGTCTACATGTTGCGTGAAGATATATCCTATACGCTAACGCCAAAGTCTCAATTAGAGTCCGGTTTTCTCTACGTTTTCAATCCCGCCAAAAGTTCTGAGAAGGGTTGGTTTGAGGAGAATTTTCCGTCAGAGCATGACCTGACTTTTACAACGGAGACACCTGACGATGAAGTTATCTACGAGTCGAGTTTCGGGGATGTCCACGATGTGTTTGGACACGATTTTTATCGGACTGAAGGATATGTACAGGGACGATATGATCCGCTTTCATTCCTGTCGGTAGCACTCGGCGTTCGCCTTGATTATCTAAATGTGATTGAGCAGATCTCTGTTCAACCGCGAGGAAGCGTGAGTATCAAACTCCCAAACGAGTCCAATCTCCGATTTGCCTATGGACACTATGAGAGAAGTCCTCAACCGTCTCGTCTGTTAGCCGAAAATGGCAACCGGGGGTTGAAGTCAAGCCTTACACGACACTATATCATGGAATTAGAGTATCCTCTTTCATCGCGCACCGAACTCAAATTCGCCACCTATTACAAAGACGCGCAGAAGTTGGTGACCCCCGATGAAATCTCAAACTATCTCAATCAAGGAACGGCGTACGTCGGGGGTGCTGAGGCGTTCCTACGGCATCGCATTCCAGACAAGTTTTTCGGTTGGATCTCGTATGCCTATACGCACGCCGAGCGACGCGAGAACCCTGATGCTACATACCGACCTTACCTCTTTGATAACACGCACATTGTCAGTATCGTCGCCAACTACAGTTTCACACCGAGATTCGAGATTGGGACGAAGTGGCAGTATTTAAGCGGCACCTCCGAAGTCCCTATCAGTTCTCTCGTCCTTATCCAAGATCCAGTAACGCGTGGATTCAACCCACTATTGGCGAGTGCTGACGAGCAATTAAGCACCGAATTGGCACCGTATCATAAGTTAGATTTCCGGGTCAGTTACAAATGGAGAATCAAAGGATTGCATGTAGGTGGGTTCCTTGATATTCTGAATGTATACGACCAAAAAAATAAAATAAAGTTCATTTTTGAAGAGGCAACCCTTGACGTACAGGGTCAGGAGATAGGTATCGAACGCGAAGTCTTTGACGCACCACAACTGCCTCGGATCATCTATTTTGGATTAACCATTGAGCTTTGAAAATGCAGCGTGCCAGCGTCGGATTTTCCTAAAATTATGCATCCTTTCCGATGTAAAATGGTCTCTTAATACATAAAAAAATGGATTTAATCCTCATTGCCTATTCAACTAATTTACATTTGGACGCCCGAACTTGTTCGGGATAGTTAGTATAGTAGGAGGGGTTTCTAACCCCGACTTCTTAGCCCCAGCGGGGCGGCATGTGTATAGCAGCCCCACAATGTACAAAAAACCCAACACCTCTGGTGCATTTGCTATTTAGGCAGAATCTTGATATAATGCTGCGGTGAAACCGGCAATAAGGAGAAAAGTGGATGAAAAACTTAACCGTCTTTTGTATCTGCACACTAATGTTCATTGGCTGCACCAGTGCCGAATACCAAAAGATGCAAGCGGAACGCGATCAGCTCCTCAAAAATTACGAAAACCTCCGCGAAGAACACAGTGAACTCAAAGTCAAAACCGGCATAACCGATACACTCCTTGGGAAATGGCAATTCCTAAACCTTGAAGTCGAGGAAGGTGCTGCCATCGAAGATGTAGCCAGAACCAAGGCAGCACTCCGGGCACTCGACCTAAAAAACCTGACACTCGAATTCTTTGAGGAGAAAGACATCCACTCCTACCGAGGCAAAAACGGTGGCACTGAGGTATTTGGTCAGTTTACCATCTTCACCGTCCGGTATGGCGATGAACCGTTCCCATTTATCCGGTTTCTCAGACGCTCCGGTCCAGAGATATCGCAACTCCTTTTCGCTGTAACGCCTGATAAACAATCGGCTGGATTGGGCGGACTTGCAGATTCGGGAGGACTCGCAACAGCAAAAGAAATCAGTATTTCGGTTACAGAGGACAGATTGTATCTCACGATGCACGGTAAAATGCAATTAGGTCCCACCGGTTGGGTGCAAAGTGGTGGCATGCGTTGTTACTTTGGGAGGATCGAGGAGTGAAAATACGAATCGTCTTGAATCTGACTTTTCTTTTCTTAGGGATGGTTCTCGCCGGTTGTACCAGTGCGAAATACCAAGAGATGCAAAGCGAACGTGAGAGATTGCGAGCAGCACATGAGGATGCCCGCAGGAAAACCGATTCGCGACCCGTGGAAAGCGATTTAACCCAAAAACTTCTCGGCACATGGCAATTCGTAGACATAGAGGTCGCCGAGAGCGATTTGAGTGAAGAGGTGGCAACACTAAAATACGAACTTCACGCCACGGCTCGTCAAAACCTCACACTTGAATTTTTTATGGACCAGAACGTCTACCGTCGATACCGCGGCAAAAATGGGAACGAAGTAGTAACAGGGAGTTTCGCAGTGAGTACACGCCGTTATGGTGATATAATGATTCCGTTTCTGCGCGTCTTTCGGGATACAGGCGAACGGTTCCCTGAATTTATTTCCGGTACATCTCCGCCCAAACGCGAAACAGCAGATAATATTTCTAAACAGCCGGTTCCTTGGAATTGGATAGGGATTTCATTCATAGAAGACAAGTTATATTTGAACCTGTCTGGTGTAATGGAAATGACGCCAAACGGATGGGCACAGCGCAGAGGAATCCGCTGTACTTTCAAGCGCATAAAGTAAAAAAATAGCGTCCGTGCTCTCCGCCCTCGGTAGGCAAGGTTTTGCGGCGTTGATTCATGCGATGTGCATTCAGACAACCCATAACCCACAACCTACAACCTTCTTAGCTGACCGCTGATAGCTGACCGCTGATGGCTGATAGCTGACAGCCAGAAAGCGAGGGATAACAATGAAAACATTGACAATACTTGGCATCCTAATGATGATATTCACAAGCTGCGGGACACTGCCCACCTCAGAGACACAACAAAAACGGCAACAGTTGCTCGCGGCGTATGATGCTGCGCGCCAAAGACAGAATCCCGAAAAAATTAAGCAAGCAGTGAAAGACCTTCTCGTTGGCAAATGGCAATATGTCGGTTTAGAGGTTGAAGAAGATAACCTCACCCCACAGAGAACAAAACCGATACCCTCCACTACAAATGAGATTTCCAAGAGTACCACAGCCGATTCATCGAAACAGACGGGAGCGTTAGACGCGTCAAATCCAGAAGAAAATGAGCAGGCTTCAGAAGAAAATACAACACGCTTGCCACAAATAGAAGTAACAGACGAGAAATCCGACCAACGGATATTGGCAGCAAAAGCTGCACTCGCCGCATCTACACGCCTAAACCTAACGCTCGAATTTATTGAGGATCGTAGTTCGTACTACTATAACAGTAACAACGGCGGTAAGAGTGCCACCGGGCAATGTTACATCACCACCAAACGATTCGGTGATGACGCGTTTCCATTTATCAGTTTCAATCGGCGGACGGGACCAGAGATGGTTGAGTTCTTATTCGGTTCTGAACCCGTAAAATGGAGAACTGCCAAGGAGCGGGAAAAAAAGATCGCTATGCGGCGCAATATCACACCGATACGTGGGGCGAGTCGTAATAGAAAAATGACCGGTCCCCCAGTGCAGCCGGCTCGACGACAAGAGACATCCATTTTAATGCCGAGCATTACCGTAACAGAGGATACACTCTATTTGGTCCTCCATGGGAGTGCGCAGCTAACACCGACAGGTTGGGTACGAACCGGTGGACTCCGCTGCACTTTTAAACGGGTGGAATAAAGAACGTCCTTTGAAGTAAAGGAGGCAGTGAATGGTGAAAATGCTTACAACGCTTGGCATCATGGTAATGGTGTTCACGAGTTGTGCGGTGCTAACACCACAAGAGATACAAGAGGAGCGACTACGTCTGCTTCTGGCTTATGAAGAAGCACGCCAAAGACACGATCCAGAAAAAGTTAAACAAGCGGTAAAGGATCTCCTTGTCGGTAAATGGCAGTATGTCGAATTAGAAGTCGAAGAGGGGAATGTTATCACAAAGATGGCACAACTCGCACCCCAGCAGGCATTGGAATCGGCAACTTCTTTTATACAGAGTTTGTCTAAAGATACCAAAGACGGACAGACGAAAACACCCAATGTGTCTGAAGGCGCTACGTCATCAAACGCACCAAATCCAGATGGAAAGGAACGAACCTCAGAGTCAAATACAACTCGCCTGCCGGGTATTGAAGTAACCGATGAGAAATCGACGCAACAAATATTAGCAGCAAAGGCAGCACTCGTCGCATCTACGCGGCAAAACCTCACGGTCGAATTCTTCGCCGATCGTGGTTCGTACTATTATAGCGGCAGCAATGGCGGTAGACGTGCAACGGGGCAATGTTACGTCACCACTAAACGATATGGCGATGAGCCATTTCCTTTTGTTCGTTTTAACCAGCGCACAGGACCCGAAATGCTTGAGTTTCTATTCGGTTCTGAACCCGTAAAACAGATAGCCGCGAAGCAGAGACAGAAGCGGACTGCTATGATGCAGAATCGCAATATGGGGATACATAGGGCGCGGCGAGCTGCCAAAAAACAAACATCCTTTTCAGTTGCGTCGATGGCAGGCATTACGGTGACGGAGGATAGGCTCTATCTGATTCTATATTCGGATATGCAGCTAACCCCCAGAGGCTGGGTGCAAACCGGCGGACTGCGCTGCACCTTCAAGCGGGTTGAATGAGAATGAAGGTTTTAACGCCGCTCAGCATCCTAATTATAATAGTAACGGGTTGCACCTCCGCGAAATATCAGCAGATGCAGGACGAACGCGACAGACACCGCGCAGCGTATGAAGATGCTCGGAGAAAAAACGACAAACTGGCTTTCAAAAATAGTCTTGAGCGCAAGGTCCTGGGTACATGGCAGTTTCTTAACATAGAGGTCTTGGGAAGCGATTTGAGCAATGAAATCAAGACAGCCGCCGCCGCACTCGCCGAGTTAAGCCGTGAAAATCTTACAATCCGCTTTTTTGAGCAGAACAACCTCCGCTTTTATGAGGTCAACAACGGCAATGAAAACGCATCAGGTGAATTTACTATCAGAATTGAGCGTATCGCTGAAGAGTTCGCACCTATGCTTCAACTGAACCGAGAGTCGGGTGTTGCCCCAGAGGAGATTCTGTTTAATCGCTCCAGAATGAGACGAATCTTAATTTCAGTGCAGGCTGATAAACTCTATCTCACCGTAGGTTCCGGACAATTATTAACCCCAGCGGGTTGGGCTCAGATTGATGGGTCCAGATATTCCTTCAAGCGGATTAAATAAAACTGATCTTCACCATAACTGATAACTGATAACCCATCACTGATAGCTGACAGCCATGTAAGAGCATAGATCGGAATAGGAGAAAAATCTGATGAAAATCACACGTTTCTTTCTTTTGTCATGCGTCAGTTTGACGCTTATGTTCACAATCTTTTACCCTGTGTGTGTGAATGCCGAGAAAATAGCGTTTTCGTCAAACCGTGGCGGGAATTGGGACATCTATACGATGGATCCCGACGGAAAAAATCCGGTGAAACTCACCCAAAACCGTGCGGACGATTTTAGTCCCGCCTGGTCCCCGACAGGTGAACAAATTCTTTTTGTCTCTGAACGGCATGGTAAGATGGATCTCTATGTAATGAATGCCGATGGTGGTCATCTGCGGAAAGTTTTTGGCAGTTCAGCGCTTAGAATCGAACCGACCTGGTCCCCGGATGGTGAAAGGATAGCGTTCCATGCCCAGACACCGCAATGGAGTATCCAAACATCTACGATACATGGGACAGGTGTGAAAGTCATCGCTAAAGCTGATCAGCGCGGCGGGAATCCATCGTGGTCTCCCGATGGAAAAGAAATAGCGTACGTCGACAATATTAATGACACCCGCCGTATCCGAATTGTGACACTCAGTTCAGGTGACATCCGAACGTTCCTGCCCAATGAATCACCGTGGATGTACTCACCAGCGTGGTCGCCGGATGGTGAAAAACTTGCCTTCTCTTGGTACAAATGGGGGATAGGCGATAAACAAGGGCTGTTCGTTGCGAATCGGGATGGCGGTCGTTTGAAGCAAGTTGGAAAATCCGCGCCCGGTACCTTTAGTCCCGCATGGTCTCCCGAAGGGGATAAACTTGTTTATGTAGAGGAAGCTGTTGAGAGAGATCGTCAGATTGTTGTGATTGATATAACCGGTCGAAGGAAAAGAGAATTAACACGACGCGGCTTAAATATTACACCTGCTTGGCTGAATCCTATAGATCTACCTGTTGCGCCGCAACCACACCTGTTGACAACCGTATGGGGAAAAATTAAAACTCAGAACTAAGGCAATGGAGAAATCAACATGAAATGCCCTTTTACCCTGTCTCGTTTGGGGAGTGCGACAATCAGTTTCGCGATTGCTACACTCCTTATGTTTGGTAGTGTTTCTACCGCTTGGGGAAGAGCCCCGCGAACTGCGAAAATAGCATATACATCAATTCAAAATGAAAATGCTGAAATCTATATTATGAATCCGGATGGAAGTGATAAGGTTAACTTAACTCGGAATAAAGCAACGGACTTTGATCCAGCGTGGTCACCAAACGGCGAGGAGATTATATTTGTCTCGGATCGGGATGGACTACCGGATCTATATATTATGAGAGCAGATGGCGGTAGTGTTCGGAGAGTGTTCGGGAGCAGAGAGTTTAGGGCAGATCCTATCTGGTCGCCCGATGGTAGGAAGATTGCTTACGTACAGGGAGACGACGACGATGCAGCTATCTACACTTCGACAATAAATGGTGGTGCCACTCAGAAATTGACTGACGGGTTCATGCCGAATTGGTCGCCTGATGGTCGCGAAATCGTCTTTTCTGCTATCAACGATGACAACTCACCACTCGGTATTGTCAACGTCCAGACGCGTGGAAAAAAAATACTTATCTCAAATAAGATGCCGTGGATAGTGTATCCAACGTGGTCCCCGCGAGGAAACAAAATCGCTTTTTCAAAAATTGATGGGAAGCTCAATCAAGGCTTACTGGAATGGACGAAAGCACAGATTTACATTGTCAATCGTGATGGCACAGGACTTCATCAGATTACCAAAGATGAAACGGGAGTCGCTATGGAACCCACATGGTCCCCAAATGGCGACGAACTTATTTACACAAAGGCAGTCGTGCACTTGGGTGAGTTGTTTACACATCTCTTCAAAACTGATTTGGACGGTCGCAACTCTATGCAACTGACCCGTGAAGGGGATAATTTTCGTCCAGATTGGTTCGACCCAACGACCTTGGATGTTGCCCCTTCGGAAGAGTTGCTAACAACCACGTGGGGTGAAATCAAGGCGCAAGACTAATTCTTCACCACTACCAAGTCTCAGGCAAAATCTTATGAAGGTTACGCGCTTTTTCGTTATTCCTATCCTCAGTTTGGTGCTTATATTTGCGAACGTTTGTCCGTTATGAGCGAGAACACCAAAAACCGAGAAAATCGCGTTTTCGTCAAACCGCGATGATGCGCAGAATAGATGCGTTAATATACCACGGAGAAATCAACATGAAATTCACCTTTACCTCATCTCATTTGAAAAATGCTACGCTTACTACAGTCGGTTTCGTAATCGCTATGCTCCTTATGTTTGGTAGTGTTTCTACCGCTTGGGGAAGAGCCCCGCGAACTGCGAAAATAGCATATACATCGATTCAAAATGAAAATGCTGAAATCTATATTATGAATCCGGATGGAAGTGATAAGGTTAACTTGACTCGGAATGAGGCAACGGACTTCGATCCAGCGTGGTCACCCGATGGCAAGGAGATTCTATTTGTCTCAGACCGGGATGGGATACCCGACCTATATTTTATGGAGGCAGATGGCAGCGGAGTCAGAAAAGTGTTCGGAAGCCAAGAGTTTAGGCTCGATCCTGTCTGGTCACCCGATGGCAAAAAGATTGCTTATACACAGGGACTGGAAGACGAGGCAGCCATCTACACTTCGACAATAAATGGCGGATCCGTTCGGAAGTTGACGGATGGGTTAACGCCCAGTTGGTCGCCCGATGGTAGCGAGATCGTCTTTTCTGCTCTCAGCATTGACGGCGCACCACTCACTGTTGTCAACGTCCAGACAGGTGCCGAAGAGATACTTCTCCAAGATGAGGTGACGTGGACAATATTTCCAACATGGTCCCCGCGTGGTAAAAAAATCGCTTTCTCAAAAATTGATGCAAGGTTCAATCAAGATATGCTGGAGTGGATAGGATCGCATATTTACATTGTCAATCGCGATGGTACGGGGCTTCGTCAGGTTACCGAAGGTGAACTGTCGGTTGCTATGGAACCGATATGGTCCCCAAATGGCAACGAACTTATTTATGTAGATGCAGTCTTGCAATTTGATGAGGTGTTTACGCAACTCTTCAAAACTGATTTGGACGGTCGCAACCCTTTGCAACTGACCGATAAAGGGGATAATCTGCGTGCGGATTGGTTCGATCCGACAGGCTTAGATGTTGTCCCCTCCGAAGAGATGCTAACAACCACGTGGGGTAAAATCAAAGCAGACTAAGGACGCACCGTTCGCAGCTGCCCACGGAGATTGAGTTGCACTTTCCAATTGTTCCAACGCGGTAGTAAGAGCGTACTCAACGCCGGTTGACGGACGCCGCGCTGCCAACGCAACGTGACCAATTTTTGGGCGGGATTATATTCCACATCGAATTTCGCACCGTTGACAGAAAATTCTCTCGGATATTGCGCCTCAATTTCAGCGGTAGTTCCAGCGTCTATCTCAGTAAACGTTAGGTCTTCAGCGGAGAGGAGTTGCCACTCTTCGGCAACTTCTACACCTAATGTGGTGAGTCGGTCAACTAACCACGCCTGCGGTGTCAACGCCGTTGTTTCGGATTTGTGTACATCAGGGTTAAGCGCACAATGCAATAGCCAAGCATCAATCGCGCGTATGAGATTTTCCCCGACACCAGAGAACAGCGATCCGGAGAGAATGAGAGTTGCTAACGCCTCTCTCAAAAATGCTCCACTTAGCGGTTGACGTTCGCGTCCGATTTCCCTGCCCGCGTATTCGGTCACCACCTCTGCAACGATATCCTCGCCTTCTAATCTGGGAGTGGCGAGTTGAGACGTTCCGATACCAGCGTCAACCAAGTCCTCAAAAGTGCAAGGCATTGCTGTGCGTCCCATCAGTTGAACACGCGTGCCTTTCGCAATACCGACGGTTTCCAAAATCAGAGCAGCGTGCCGTTCATCGGGTAGAAAAGAATCGGAATCGAGTAAAACTTCTTCCTGTCCATTTCCCCATCCTTTGCCTTTTCGTCTTCGGACGTAAGCACAAGCCTCCCATTCCCGTAGGAGATAAACAATTAGTGCGGCGCGGTTTGGTTGTAGCGGTGCGTTGTCTTTCGTCGCGGGTGGCAGTTCAAAGAAATCCCTGAGTTGTGTCGAGATTCTGCGACATTCAGCAAGAGCGGTTCTGTGGAGGTGATGGCGTTTCTCATCGCCGCAGCGCAGTGTTCGGATTGCTGCCGTCGCATCACATCCATCCCGAAAAAGATCTTTTTGCCGGGCTGTCTGAATGGTGTCTTGTTGTTCTATTGATATGTCATTCATCCGTCGCCATAGCGGGGCAGGACGTTCCAGCGTAGCAATCAGGTCTACCAAATCGCGTCGCAAGTCGGGTGGAGCTTTAACCAACAATCGAGCGTGAAGAGGATTGACGGGCAGCTTACAAATCTTTGCTCCCGTTGTTGTGAGTGCGTTATCATCGGATAGCACTCCCCAACTTTTCAATTCCATTTGTGCCCGTTCCACTGCAAAATCAGGGGGTTCGTCAAGAAACGTCAGGTCTTGCGGACGGTAGCCAGTTGAAGCGACGGTCAGCGCGAATTGCGTTAGATCTTCCCGCCGAATCTCTGGGAGCGTCTCCTGTTCAAGGCGTCCGCGTTCTTCCCAAAGTCTGTAGCAGATGCCGGGTCCGAGGCGACCTGCACGTCCGCGGCGTTGTTCAGCTGAGGCTTGCGAAATCGGACGCAACGCCAAAACAATACGCCGATTTTGATGGATACGCTGACGGACTAAGCCCGCATCTACAACAGCCGTAATACCCGGAAGCGTGACCGATGTCTCTGCTACATTGGTTGCGAGGATGACGCGGCGGCGTTGGGATTCTGTGTCAAACGCTAAGTCCTGTACACCGGGAGGAAGGTCGGCATGGAGTGGAAGGAGTTCAACGTTCCGCAGCCTACGTAGTGCGTCTTGACACGCACTGATTTCGCCTTTACCAGGCAGGAAAACTAAAATATTTCCATCAGTCTCTTTGAGGGCACGGTTAATCCCTCTTGCGACGCGTTCCTCTAACTGATGAGCGGTCGGCACGACTTGACCGCCAAGGTAACGCACCTCGACAGGATAGACGCGTCCCTTTGCCCTTAGAACCTGTCCACCAATAGATTGGGCGAGTTGTTGTGCAGCGATCGTGGCAGACATGATAACGAGTTTGGCATCGCGCCGTTTCTTTCGGCAAATAGCCAGAAACAGGTCTGCCTCTACACCACGTTCATGAAATTCGTCCAAAATGATGGTGCCGTATTGATTCAATTCCGATCCAGCGGCGTATCGCAATGCGACACCGGGCGTAACAAAACGGATGCGGGTTCGCTCATCGGAACTGACATCCTCAAAACGGACGGTATAGCCGATCGAGTGTCCCAACGGTTCGCCGCGTTGTTGTGACACCCACTGAGCAAGTGAACGGCACGCAACGCGTCTCGGTTCGACGACTAACACTGGGGCATCGGATAATGCTTCGCACCACGGCGGAATTTGCGTCGATTTGCCGCTGCCCGTCGGTGCTACAATCACAACAGGACCCTCCGCGACCGCACCCTCGAATCTTTCCTTTAATTCTATAATTGGAAGTGCACTTTCGTTCATGAAGGTATTATACCCAATAGCAGTTTTGGCATCAAGCAGATCAAAAAAACGGGATCGTTCAATTTTCCAATAATTTATATCCAGACGCCCGAACTTGTTCGGGGTACCTACTGACTACTGACTACCGACTACAGAATCCTGCAAATCCTAACAATCCTGCAAATCCTGGTTCAGACAATCCCTACTAATCGCTAACTACCAACTTGACATTTCTCCTTAGTTTCTGATATTATAATTCCAATATTTATCGACTTAGATTTTGAAGGTAAATCATGTTGCATCAGACTTTTAAAAACAATACACAGACCAAAAAACAAAAAGCTTCCCTCCTATTTGCGCTAATAATATCAGTTGTGCTGTTCGGTTATCAGGACCTTGCTTATAGTCAACAGTACGCCATCGTGAACGCAGAAAACGGCGACAGATTGACCGGCACTTGGCGCAGTGCCACGGACACCCATTTTGAAATCGAATATCAGGGGCAGGTCTTACGGCTCCCTTTGAAAGGACACAGCATTAGTTTCACATCAAACTTAGCGCACGTCGCGGATCGAACCGCCGCAAAGTATTATCGCAACGGACTTCAGTTGCTGGAGTTAGGACTCCCTGAGAAAGCGAAACGACGCTTTGAGGCTGCTATTGAGGAACTTCCAAAATACCCAGCTGCCCATTATCAACTCGGTTTACTTCATAAAGCCGACGGCGACAATGCCAGGGCCTTGGAGCGTTTCCGCTCTGTAGCAATCTTGGATGCTGCCAGTTATGACCTTGTGCCAACCTTTCAGGAGTTTGGGGATACTGCCCTTGCCAGTGAGGCTTATGCTGAAGCGGTGGATAACTATCAGTTGATCCTAACCTATTATCCAGAGCACTCGTCTATTCCTGGATTGAGTTATCTCACCGGGTTCCTTCTCGTTGAACGGATGGAAGACGCTGCTGCAGGACTGCCGCTCCTTGAATCGGCAGTCAGACAGTACCCCGACAGGTCAGAACACGAAAGGGCATTTTTCCTGATAGGGAAACTGCAAGCAGAAACCGGTCGATTAGAAGATGCCCTCCACACCTTACAGGGGTTTATTGTGCGTTACCCAGTGAGTGAATGGGTTTATGAGGCACGTCTTACCCGTGCTGAAGTCAACTTGAAATTGGGTAATGTAGCAGACGCTGCGAGTGAAGCATCTCTCATCTACGAGTCGAGTATAGAGGAATCTGTACAGGAACGCGCAAAACAGATTCTGGATCAGACCCGTTGGACAGTCTATGGAGACGCAGATGGGCTGCCAGACAACCAGATCCAAGCCATTGCCAGCGATGAAACCAAACTATGGATAGGCACCCCGAAAGGTATTATGCTGTTTGAGACTGCCTACGATAAATGGATACCCATCGAAGATGTACCACAACTGATTAACACTGCCGTAGAAACACCTCCAGATGTCAGAGCCATCGCAGTAAACGGACAAGAAGTGTGGATTGGTACGCGCTCGCAGGGAGCAATCCATTACAACAGGTTAACAACCGAAATTCAGACGTATTCACCAGCCGATGGACTCCCCGCTTGGGTCAGGGACATCAAAATGGACGAAACCGAAATTTGGTTCGCAACAGATATTGGGATTATACGTCGGATTCGTGGTAGTATTGATCCACCACTTGTGTATAATACACGGAACAGCCAACTTCCAGCAAATGACGTTCATGAGTTGCTTCTTACACCTGAGAGGGTTTGGTGTGTCTCAGTAGAAGGCGTGGTTGGGAATTTTAACCGAAAAGTTGAAGAGTGGTATACCTACCATTCGACAGCAATTCGAGACGGCATAACAATCGTCGGGATTGACACTGCGGCAGAGCAGCTGCTCTTTACATGGTTTAATGCTGATGAAAAATCCAACGGTTATTTCCGAGCAGACTTGGATGGCACGAATGGAAGATCGACAACGCTCCATACCGGTGTTGACGATGAAAATAGACTGAGAAACATTTATATTCGAGCAACGCTCGATACTTCACCGCCAGTTATTGAAGAAACACCTACAGTCGAAGAAGAGACTGATGAAGAAGCCGAAGAGGGAACTGAGGAGCAACCGATAGAGGAAGTAGGAGTCGAGGATACTTCAGAATCCGAATTCTTTTCAGAATCCGAAGACTTCCTTGATGAAACAGACGATTACGACGTTGTAGAACCACTGCCCGTTGCTCCAGATACTCCTTTAGTATTGTGGATAGCAACGAACGATATGTTTTATACACACCAGACCCGTTCTGCTGATGCGTGGGAGTACACGACGACCCCTCGAATCGTCACGGGTGGATTGATGGCAATACAGGCTTTTGCTGTGGCGAATAACAGAGCGTGGATCGCCACTGCTAACGGTCTGGTAACTATGAGTGTCCAATAATTCTCGTTTTGAGCGTGTGTGGACCTGAAGTATTATGCAACCGACATCCACAAAACTTATTACGCGCTGGGCATATACCGAACCTACCCAGGTTGAAGACGAGTTAGTTGTTGAAGAACCGCTTGAGATCCGGGTGGGACAACAGAGTTTAATCGTTGTCATGCGGACTCCTGGCCACGATTTTGAATTAGCGGCAGGCTTCCTCTATACAGAAAGCCTCATTGCTTCCTGCGATGACATTGAAATCATTGCATATTGTGAGGAGGAGACTTCTGAAGAACAGTCCACCGATTTCTCGTCGCTGGAGAATATCGTCAATGTCCGTCTCACGGAAGAACTGGATCTTGAGACCCAATCGGGGTGGCAACGGAATTTCCATGCGAATGCAAGCTGCGGACTCTGTGGCAAAATGACGATTGAATCCGTTAAACACCAGGTGCCACCGCTGAATTCAGGGTTGCATGTGAACCAAGCCGTCTTGTATCGGCTCAATGATCGGTTAAGAACGGCACAGTCTGTTTTTGAGAGGACAGGTGGGCTTCACGCTGCCGGGCTATTTGATGAAACCGGTGAACTCCTGATTGTTAGAGAGGATATAGGCAGGCACAACGCTGTTGATAAAGTAATAGGACATGCGTTACTGGCGGATCTGCTACCCCTTGAGCGGCATATTTTGATGGTGAGCGGACGGGCAAGTTTTGAAATTGTCCAAAAAGCACTCTTTGCCCGTATCCCTATCGTCGTTGCTGTTTCCGCCGCATCCACACTTGCTGTTGATCTTGCGCAGGAAGGCAACCTCACGTTAGTCGGTTTCATGAGAGGGAAAAGTATGGCGGTCTACAGTTGCCCAGAACGGATTTGTGCTGAGTTATGAGAAAGCACGCCTTATCAGTGGACGAGTTTTACTATCTTTTTCAGATGGCATGTCTCTACAATAGCAAGTAAAACTTAAAAGGAGTCAGATTCTCATGTTAGCCATTTTAAACAGCATTCAAGGGCTTGTTAATTTCCTGTTTCTGCTGGTTGTTGTTGGAACCTTAGTAGTCTCGTGGATATACGCCAATCGGTTGAAAAAGCAGTACCATGCCGACTTTCCATGGAACAAGACAGCGTTTATCGTCGGAATCGAAGTCCTACTTTGGATAGGGTTCAACTTTTTCTGGGAAATCTTTGAAGCGTTCTGGATGCCAATTCTTGTTGTTGCTGTTATTGCTATTGTCATCATTCTCTCGCGAAACAGACGCAAATACGTCTGAGCGAGAACGGCGGACGGATAACATTAGTGGGGTTGCTTACTGCCTCCCCTAAACTTGTGAAAGGAAAGATATATGAGCCGAACGGGAAGAGCCGTGGTTGCACACGGTCAAGATTTTGAAATTCGTGAATACCCGGTTCCCGATCCCGAACCTAACACGGTATTGCTGCGTCAGGAGTTGGCAGGTATCTGCGGAACTGATTTGCATAACTGGCAGAACGGTTTCCAACAGGAAGTGCTATTAGGGCATGAAAACGTTGGTATCGTTGAGGCGATCGGTGAAGGGGTCGAGACGGATTATGTCGGGAAACCGATTAAAGAGGGCGACAGGATTATCTTTGCACCCGGGACAAGCTACGGTGCCTATGGATTCCAATGGAATCCCGACGAGGCACCGCATTTTCGGGGCGGGTTTGCGGATTACATGTACTTAGTCCATCCAAATACCTGTTTTATGAAAACCGATGCATCGCCTGAGGTTGCAGTACTCACAGAGCCTTTTACTATCGGCGTTCATGCAGCGATGCGGGGTCAAATAAAACTTGGAGATACCGTCGTTGTGCAGGGTTCCGGTGCCATCGGGCTTGTGACACTGGCGTGTGCGAAATTAAGTGGTGCTGCAAAGGCAATTATGGTGGGCGGGCCGGCTGGACGTTTAGAACTCGCCAAACGCCTCGGTGCCGATGTGACAATTGACATTGAGGAAGTCACCTCTGCCGAGGAACGGACGGAACTTGTGATGGCGGAAACACCACGCAAAGAGGGGGCAGACGTTGTCTTTGAATGTGCAGGTTTCCTCCCCGCAACGCCAGAAGGATTGGGATACACCCGGCGTAGTGGAACTTTTGTTGAGGTAGGTCACTTCGTGGATATGGGTTCAATTGACTTCAACATTAACCAGTTGTTGATGCGTAAAAACCTGCGTGTAGAGGCTATCTGGGGAAGCAGCTACGAACACTTCGTCCGCGGCTTACCGCTACTTGAACAGAGTGGACTCCCTTTTGCGGATATGATTAGCCATCAGCTCCCGCTTTCACAGGTCGGAGATGGCTTTCACGCACTCAATGGTGACTACCGTATTGAGGGTGAAACAGCAATTAAAATTGCGGTTCGGGCTGAAGAATAAAGACATTCCACAGAACTGCGAACTGGAAACGGATTTTTCAAGCAGACACAAATTGCGTGCTGGTATAGCGCGCTTTAGGAGGCATAAGTTAATGTCAAAAACATATCGCGTTGGCTTCGCATCTCTCGTGCATGACCATGTCTGGGGTGAACTTCGTCATTGGAAGGCACACCCGAACGTTGAAATCGTCGCGGCTGGTGATGTCAATGCGGAATTACGCACACAATTCAGTGCGGAAACTGGTGTTGAGAATGTCTACGACTCTTGGCAAGAGATGGTGGAGAAAGAGGAATTAGACATCGTCCAAGCGGCAGCGGAGAACAACGCTGGTGCAGATATTGTTGAGGCTGCGGCAGCAAAAGGTGCTCATGTCGTATCTGAAAAACCGATGGCGGCACGACTCTCGCAAGCCGATCAGATGCTTGCTGCCGCAGAGAACGCCGGCACGCAACTCATGGTGAACTGGCCCACCGCATGGAGTCCGGCACTCAATACCGCAATGAATCTCATTAAAGACGGGGCAATCGGAGATATTTTCTACTTTAAATGGCGCTCCGCACACAACGGACCGATGGAGATTGGGTGCTCTCGCTATTTCTATGAGTGGCTCTACGATGAAGAAAAGAATGGTGCTGGGTCTTTAATGGATTACTGCTGTTATTGTGCTGATATGTGTGCATACCTCCTCGGTTTGCCGCAACAAGTAACAGCGTTCCGTGGCACCTTCGTCAAAGACTACCCGATTCCCGACGATAATGCCGTTATCGTCATGAAGTACGGGAACGCCTTCGGTATTACGGAAGCGTCTTGGACCCAAAAGGTTGGATACATTACGCCGAACCCAGTGGTTTATGGCACCGAAGGCGCGTTGATGGTAAGCGGAAACGAAGTGCACCTTCATCCAGCAGGCGGTGATGCCAGAGAGGTAAAGCCTGAACCCCTGCCAGAAGGAAGAAGCAACGCAGCGGAATATTTTATTCACTGCTTAGAGACAGGTGAACCGATTGAAGGGTTGTGCAATGCCAAAGTGAGTCGGGATGCGCAAGAGATCCTCGAAGCAGGTCTGGTGTCGGCAGATAGCGGACAGGTCGTGAACTTGCCGATGTCATAAACGGTGATAGGTGCTGGTTTCAGACCGTGCCTACTGAAACTTTAGGAGGATCTCATGAGTGATAGAATCCCGATTGCATTACAATTATATTCCGTTAGAGACGATTGTGCTGGCGACTTCTCTTTAACGCTCCAAGCAGTTGCACAGATGGGTTATGAAGGTGTTGAGTTTGCCGGTTACTACGACCGGACTGCCCAAGAACTGCGCGACATGTGCGATGATCTGGGACTGAAAGTTGCCGGTACGCACACGGGGATCAACACACTTCTCGGTGACGAGCTTGCCAAGACGGTCGAATTCAATCAGGTTCTCGGCAATCCGTATCTGATTGTGCCGGGACTATCGGGCGAATACCAAGGGTCACAGCAGGCTTGGCTTAGCACAGCGAAACTCTTCAACGACATCGCCGAAAAAATCGCTGACCAAGGGATGTTTACAGGCTATCACAATCACACCGGTGAGTTTGAACCTGTGGATGGCGAAATTCCTTGGGATGTATTCGGTAGTAACACCCGCGATGAGGTCGTAATGCAAATTGACATCGGACACGCCCTTCGCGCCGGTGCCGACCCTGTAGCGTATATTGAACGCTACGCCGGTAGAGCGAAACTGGTGCATGTTAAGGAGTATTCGGCTACGAATGATGAGGCAAACGTCGGTGAAGGTGATGTTCCCTGGGACGATGTGTTCCATGCCTGCGAAACCGTTGGCGGTACTGAGTGGTACATCGTTGAGCAGGAGCGTTACGCCTATCCGCCGATTGAATGTGCTGAACGCTGCATTGATAATCTACGAAAAATGGGGAAAATCTGAGTTTGCTGGCATCTGATACCTCGCAAGATACCGTTGATAAAACGCTCTTACTCTGGTGGGAAGATTTCTATCTTCCCATCTTTGCGTACATTCTTCCGAAGATGGGGCAGTTGGAAGGGAAAAAGGTGTTGGAATTAGGGACTGGTACAGGTGGGACGGCGACACTGCTGGCGAGACGCGGGGCAACTGTCGTCGGGATAGACTTGCTCTCTTTTCGGATCACTGAAGCAAAGACGCGGGCGGCTGAATATAACGTCGCTGAGTCGGTCAACTTCGCGCTTATGGATGCAATGCATCTCGCCTTTCCAGACAATACCTTTGACTTTATCATCTCTAAGTCTGTGCTGGTGTTTACAACGCACACACAAACCGCTAAAGAGTGTTATCGCGTTCTCAAGCCCGGTGGAAAAGCAATTTTCATCGAGAATATGCGATACCATCCAGCGGTGTGGTTCTATCGCAAAGCGTTTTTGAAATACTCCGGCAAGCTTCACTACTTTTCACTGCGCGATGTTGAGGCAGTCGGTGCTGAGTTTGAGAGGTTAGAGCATCGAGAGTTTCATCTCTCCGCAGTGAGTGCCTTCTTCTGGCAAAAATGCCTTTCTATTCCGCTGTTTTATAGGTGGACCTTCCGCGTTCTCAACGTAATTGATACATCTCTCCTCAAATGCCTTCCATTCCTCAAGCGATTCTGCTGGATCACAGCAATGATTTGCCACAAGAAGTAAAGATATAATCGTACTCGTAGGTTGGGTTGAACGGATGGTCCGAAAACGTTATCGGTTATCTCTTGATTCCCGTAGGATTTATTTGCTTGGGTGTTTCTTCAGTATGTTTATAGAGAGACAAGAGACATATCGTTCGCGTCCTGATTCCCGTAGGGTTTGTTTGCTTGGGTATTTCTTCAGCATGTCTATAGAAATACCGTTCAGACCAAGGACAAAGCCCCAGCGGGGCGACATGTTTATAGAAACCGTCTGTCCCAAAGGGCAAGCCCCAGCGGGGCGGCATGTCTATAGGAAATGAAGACATCAACCATACTTCAACCAATTATCAAACAATGGTTTAAGCCTCGGTGGGAGATTATCCAGAAAAGCGGAATCGTTGAGCCACTCTTGGCTCGTTGGACTTTGTGGGTTGGCAGGTTCGTTTTCCGGCGGCGCGACGACAACAGCATAGTGTAACGTCTGCCGTTTCGCATCAGCGAGGTTGTACCCTTTGTGGAGTAGACTTGAATTATAGAAAACGATGTCGCCGGGTGCTAACTTTACTGCGAGTTGGTTAGGCATCTCTGCCTTTGGTCTTTGCTGTATAACTGCCCGTTCAGCATCCGTGAGTTCTCGCCGATGGCTACCAGGGACGATGAAAAGTGTTTCATCATCGTAGAGGGCACCGTTGAGTTGCACGTGGCTTCTGAGTCGACTGAGGAGCGTTTCAAGAGGGACCTCTCCATCGGGTGCGGAATCCCGATGCCAGTTGATATGATACGGTTTCCGCTCAGAACTGACGAGCAGGGTACAGAGGTGATACCTTAATCTTTCGCCAATGAGTGCCTCAATAACATCCAATATCTGTGGGTGCGCGAGGGCATCCACAAGTGCTTGCTCGCGAATACTCGGATGAAAAATGTTATTGACGCCCCAAATATCATCGCGTTCCCCATCTATATAGCGCAGATGATCGGCGTGTAGACCTTCAACACGGCACTTGTGGAGTATGCGATCGATAGCGCTTTGATAAGTCTGGATGTCGGTCTGAGAAAGCGCACCCTTACGAATGATGTAACCATTTTCAACAAACGCGTTAATCTCTGAAGAAGTTAGCATTTCGGGTTTCCTCCACTAAGTCGAGTCGTCAGGACAGTAGAGGTCATTAAACTCAATTTCATTTCCGTCTGGATCAAAGATGAAAAAGGCATGGCATTTGCCGCGTGGGTCATTGAAATCAAAGGGACCGCGAGTCCGATATGGTAGGGAGGCGAATTGTTTGACGAGTTGGTCAATCCTCTTGGTGCTGGTAACAAAAGCGAAGTGCATCGGTCCCCCCGCATCGTGTCCGGGACTCCCGGCTTCCTTAAGGACAAGGTGTCCATTTTCTAAGTAGATATAAAGCTGTCGATTATTGCGTTCGACGACTTCAAATCCAAGCAGATCCCGATAGAATTCTGCTGCACGCTCAAGGTCGGCGACTTTAACGAAAACCTCTCCAATGCCGTAGTAACCTTCCATAGCGTATTCCCTCCGATACCATAGTATCGCATAAGCAAAAAGGCTCTGGATTCGTGAAATCCGGAGCCTTTTTTGATTCAGGTTAATAACACTTAGCGTTTCTTTATGTGCGCCCATGTGGTAGCGAGTTTACCTTGTGCTTCCACACTGACGGCACCGAGAAGCGCACCACCCGCAAGTTCCCGGACTTCGTCTTCACTGAGGGCACGATCCCAGAAGTAGACCTCGTCAATCATAGCGTCAAGCCAGTTATCGTTTCCGAGATTGCCACCGACTTGTCGCCCGACACCGAGTTCGACCGGACGGTCCGAGAATGTCAACAGCGGTGGCGTAATCGCTTTCGGATTCTGTTGTCCACTCGGGGGGACAATAGTATCCTCGGTAACGGAAGAGGTTACATACGCCTTGGCTTCGGTACCATCGGCGACGTAAGCGACGTGAACCCATTCTTCTTCTGCGTAAACATCGGCGGTGGCAAACCAACCTTCAGTGCCTTCCCAGCAGCTGCCCCAGGTCATGCTGGTTGCGTTTGTGGTACACATCCGGACCATGAAGAGCGCACCCCATCCAACTTTCTCACCTTTGAAGAACATCGCTGCGTGGTCTCTGCCTCCGCCAGTCCTGACATAGGTCCACAAGGAGATAGAAAAGACACCGTCTTCCTGCTCAAGGCTTGCCGATGATGGAACTTCGACATATTGCCCGGTGTTCTCACCCGTTGCAGGATTTTCGGGATTTTCAAGGTTAAGCGCCATTCCGAATTCGGCGTCCGTAGTGCTGGCACCGTTCATGAATGCGCCATCGTTACTGCCGATGGAATCGTTCGCTGAGCCGTCGTCAAAGTTCCAGACAGAGACGAGACCGTCTGCCAGTTCAGCGTAACTGTTGGTAGCAAATACCATAAGTGCTAAGATGAAAAACAGACCAATTTGCTTCATGATAAAGCTCCTTATTGTTTTTAAATCTTATTAGCGGGTTACGGTAGAGTTTCGCAAACCCGCTATATTTTTTGTTCTCAATTAGACTTAGCGGCGATTATCGCGGTGATGGTAGGATTTGACCTTTCCCCATGTTGTGGCCACTTTACCCTCCGCTTTCACAGAGAGTGCCTTATCTGGACGTGAGCCGCTCGCGAGATCGGCAACTTCGTCTTCGGAGAGTGCCCGATCCCAGAGGATAACATCATCAATCATTCCATCAAGGAACGTATCGTTGCCGGCATTTCCGCCGATCTGCCGACCTGCACCGAGTTCCAAGGGACGATCTGGGAACAGGTTGTAGGGTGCCGGTGCGACTTTCGGGTTCTGTTGACCACTGACAGGTATTTCGGGTTTCTTACCATCTCTTGCCACGTATGCTATGGCTTCCTCACCGTCCACTGTCTGACAGACGTAGAGCCATTTGTCCGTCTCAATGGCACCATCCGTCGCGAACCAGTTTTCGGTGCCGCCACTGCATGTTCCCCAAGTCATACTGGTATCATTGGTTGTTACCATCCGAAAGGTGAAGAATGCACCCCAACCGACCTTTTCGCCTTTCCAAACACCCGAATGGTCCCGTCCTTGTCGAACATAGAGCCAATAACCGACGGTGAACTCTTGTTCAATGACTTTCTCAAGGGCTGGGTTAAATTCAATATCCGCACGCGTATCGTCACTCCCATCAACATCCAATGCCTTGCCGAATCTGCCTTTGTCGACAATTTTAGCAGCCTTAAAAAGTTCACCGTGTGCCTTACCAATAGAATCGGTCACCTTGCCATCGTCAAAGGTCCAAGCAGCAACAACTCCATCATTTATGTCTGCGTGGGCAGACGTTGTTATGCAAATCGCAAATACAGCGATAGCGAGTGTTGAAATAAACAGTTTCACTTAAATTTGTCCTCCTTCGTTTCCAAGTTGCAGTTCATGATCTACGCGAATATACAGCAATTTGGCTATATTGAAAAAAAAGTAAACTTTTTCCGAAAAGATTTGTCTAAATAAGCAAACGCAAAATAGAAATGCCTCCTTCGGAATTGATGTAGTTGCAATTCCAATAACTAAGTTGCCAGTTAAGCAAGTATAGGCACTTGCGTATTTTGCGTGTTAAACCTATGGGGACTCCTTTTAGTGAGTGATATACTGTAAAGGAATTCCCATAGGTTTAACTATTGTAATAATTAATACGATAATTTACTTTTTTAGTCAACAAAAAAATAAGATTTTTATTTCAAAACGATTGTTTTACCCTCAATTGCGATAAATTGTTGATTCACAGATAGATGCGTTGCAGTATCAACAACCCCACTGGGCCAGCGAATTTCTAATAGATCAACGTTTTCAGCGTCTTTCAGTCCGAAGTGAACCCGAAAGTCGCTGAATGCAAGATAGCTGCCACTACTCTTCACCTCTGCATATTGCGTAAGTTCCCCGGAAACAACTTTGATACGCGCACCGATAGCAGAACGATTGCTTTTCGTGCCCACGGCTTGCACTTGTATCCAATTGTTTTGGTTCCCACCATCATTTCTCAGCAGATCCGCGGTCTGATTCCAGTTTGTAACGAGGATATCGATGTCGCCGTCGTTATCATAGTCGCCAAAAGCAGCGGCACGGCTTGTCTTACGCAGTGCGAAACCTTCCCCCATCTGTGCGGTAACATCCGCAAATTCCCCATTCCCTAAATTCCGAAAAAGCAAATTCTGTTGTGGTGTCGTCGTAGACCGATCAACTTCAACGATATTGTCCATTGTATGTCCGTTTGCAACGAATATATCTTTGTAACCGTCGTTATCGTAATCAAAAAAGCCGATACCCCAGCCGAGATAGCGGTGTGTGTGTTCAGCGATGCCAGTAGGAATTGTCGTGTCAATAAAAAAGTTATCCGCTGCATTGTAGTAGAGAGTATTTGTCTCGTTCTGAAAGTTGCTAACAGTAAGATCCAACTTCCCATCGTTGTCGTAGTCCGCGAAGGCAACCCCCATGCCTGCCTCTGCCTTTCCCATATCGCTACAACTCACGCCGGAGAGTAGTCCTATTTCTTCAAAGGTGCCATCGCCTCGGTTTTCAAACAGGAAGTTGAAGTCCTGATCGTTTGCGACGTAGATGTCAGCGTCACCATCGTTATCGGTGTCTCCAATGGCGACCCCGAGACCATGCGCCGGCGGGACACTTAGCAAACCACTTTTCTCGGTTAGATCCGTAAAGGTGCCGTTCCCATTGTTATAATAAAACAGATCTGGCTGAGGTGGATAAGAACTGGGGCCGCAATAGACGGCGATATCGTGTCGGTAGCACGTTTTGTGCGCGTCAAGGGTATAGTTCGCATAATTGGTCACATAGAGTTCCAGAAATCCATCGTTATCAAAGTCAGCGAATGCGCAACTCGCACCCCATCCCGCATCGGCAACCTGCGCGCGCTCGGCGACATCCGTGAAAGTGCCGTTTCCATTGTTCCGATAAAGAACATTCTTTCCAAAGTTCGTTAGGTAGAGATCCACGTCGCCATCGTTATCGTAATCGCCGGTCGTTGCCCCGACCCCATAGCCGGTATCTCCTACACCTGCCACGCGGGTAACATCCGTAAATGATCCATCGCCGTTGTTGTGATAGAGAACATTCGTAGGCAGTGCAGCGTTCGCTTGTTCTCCTTGCGGACGAGCGTTAATAAGGTAAATATCAAGATACCCATCGTTATCGTAATCGAGGAAACCGCCACCGGATCCATATTGCTCGTTAAAGAGACGTTTGCCGCTCTCGCCGTCTGTATGTTTGAACGCAATGCCGGATATCTCAGCCACTTCAGCAAACGTAACAGTATATCCCACCAATGGACTAAAGGTTGTGCATATCAGCACAAAGAGGAGACGTAGGTAGCGAGTGTGGGTGTGCACAGCAAAGGTTATCATTACTTTTTTTCGTTCTCCATTGCTTCTCGGACCTCATTCAGTCGGTCTTTGTAGGCAGCATTGTCGGGTTCCAAGGTAATCGCACGTAAGATAGCCTGTTCTGCTTCAGGATAAGCACCGTGGCGATAGTAGACATAGGCGAGGGTATCCAGCCGAGAGGCGTTCGCCTCTAATGCCACTGCGCGTTCTGCCAATTCAATGGCACGCGCCAGTTCTTTGCCTTGTTTTGCATAAAGCCATGCGAGGTTATTGTGCGCATCTGCCGAGTTCTCATCCACTGTAATGGCCTGCGTAAAAGCCGCAATAGCGTCCGAAACTTGCTGCAGATTAAGATGTAGCACGCCTAACCGCACCCACGACTTGGCATCATTAGGTTTTATCTCTGTCAATTGTTGATAGACGGCAATTGCCTCTCCAAAGTGCTGTTGTTGCACATAGACCTCTGCGAGTCCATAATAGGCAGGTGTTAGCGTCTTGTCTTTTTGAATTGCGGTTTGTAAATAGGTCTGTGCGTCGGTGAATTTACCTAAGCGGGCATGCAGCCAACCAAGGTGAAGATATGCCTCAACCTCGGTGTCCTCAAGTTGAATGAGACGTTGGAACGCCGTGATCGCTTCGTTTAACTGTCCGGTCTGTGTGTAAAGCCCACCCAAATTGTGGTAAAGTGCTGGGACATCTGGATGCAACGCCGTTGCAGTTTGATAGGCACGTATTGCTTCTTGATGATTTCCGATTTCAAAATGTGTCGCTGCTAATTTGATATGTATCTCCAGCGCAGTAGGTTGCTCCAGCAAGCGTCTACGATATTGGTTTGTCTGTTCGTTGTAGGCTTTCACTTGTTGGAAAGATGCCATTAGATTTTTTGCTTCTGTTATATTCTGCACCGCGGTGTTTTCTTGTGAGTTTTGTCCCAAACGCCGATGCACGAGCGCGAGGTTGTAGTAGGTTTCGGCGTGATAAGGTTCGAGGGTGAGGGCTTTCTGATAATACTTGACAGCTTCCTCCAGCCTGTTCTGGAGGAATGCGACCTTTCCCAACCCTTGATAGACAGGTGCAAGGTTAGGGTCAAGTGTCAATGCCTGTTGATATGCGCGCTCCGCTAAATCCAATTTTCCCCGTTGTGCGTATGTATCAGCAAGTCGGAAAAAAGACTCGGCGTTCTTCGGTAGCATGACAGTAGCGTGTTGTCCGTGGTTTTCAGCGTCTGCGAACCTTCCCTGTGAATGATAAAGTCGCGCCAAACAGATATGTGCAACGCCGTGTGTCTGTGGAGATGCAGGCAGTTCCAGGGCGTGAAGATACGCCTCCAAAGCATCGTCTGTTTTTTCTTTCAGTCTATAGGCCGCACCCAGTTCGCAATGTGCCTCAGCGTTTTGTGGGTTTAATTGCAAAACCTTCTGAAAGGCTTCGACAGCTTCATCGTAAAGTCCTAACTGTATCGCGCGCATCCCACGCGCATGATATTCGGACTGTTCATCGTTGGTTTGCTGTGCCGCAAGTGATGCAAAGCAGCAAAGAGCGAAAAGGCTTCCCACAACCCAAATATTTTTGATACAAGTGCTATTAGAGCGAACCGACTTTTTCCTCATTGCCGTGTCTCCGCGTGAAAGACTAATTCGCCCCCAACAATCGTCGCTATCAGATTGATTTCACATCGCGATGCGTTCCATTCAAAGAGGATCAGATTAGTCTGTGCTTCTACGTGTGCCTTTGCGTCAAGGAGGCACATAGGTTGTAACGTGGCGAGTGAAACCGCTTCTTGGAGAGAGAGACCTGCAAATCGGACACTGTTTTCAATGCCGCGTGCCAATTCAATGGCAGAACCGGCGAGATATTCGGTCCCCACCAAACGAACACACCGATCCGCCGTTAATTCCACAGATTTTTCAGCGAACTCATAGATACCGGGTTCCATTCCCGCTAAGGCGACTGCATCGCTGACGAGGATGCATCGGTCGAGTGTCTTTGCCCGCATCATTGACTTGGCAACAGCGGGTGGTAAGTGGTGTCCATCAACGATGAGGCTTGCCCAGAGTTCATCGGCACCGAGTTGCTCCCAGATATAGTTGGGATGCCGCCGAATTAAAGCGTGTGCGCCGTTGCCGAGGTGCGTGGAGAGTCTTGCCCCGGCGTCAATTGCCGCTTGGATGTTGCTTGCCGAGGCGTTCGTGTGTCCCAGTGCAACCACAATTCCATCCGCGACCAGTTTTTCAATAAATGGAACAGCACCCTCTTTTTCAGGGGCAAGAGTTACGAGCGAGATTTTTCCTTCAGCAATATCCTGCCATTGTTGAAATTCGTTCCAATCTGGATCTCTGACGTGTTCCAACGGGTGTGCCCCGCGCGGTCCATCCTCAGCGGAGATATAGGGGCCCTCAAGGTGGATTCCAAGTATCGAGTGGGCAACTAATGGATCTGCTTTAGAGGCTTCTACAATGGCACGCAGCGAACTACAAATCCGGTCGAAAGAACCGGTCACGACCGTGGGGTATGTAAACCCGGTACCGACTTTCCAAAGTGCTCGTATCATCGCACATACATCTTCTGGTGTAACAGTCGTAACATTGAGGTCATAGCCAGCAAAACCATTCACCTGAATGTCTATCAATGCTGGTGCGATCCATGTTGTACTGTCGGTGGAGGGGACTTCACGAATTTCCTGAACACGTGCGTCGGTGAGAACGACTTCAACAGCGGTATTATTGAGGATATTGTGTCCACTGAGTTTCATGTTTTGATGGTGTTTTGTGGCGAAGAACATTAGCGAATTGTATATTTATCCTTATAATACCTGCAAACTGATTTGTTGCCAACAAAAAAGGGTTGCATTTTGCAGTGGAATTCGGTTAAAGTACACCAAGAGAGATTTGAACCAGTTTGTGGAATCGTAGTTGTACTTTTTTCGGTCATGTCTGGATGTGGAGGACAAAATGGAATATTTAGCGTACGGAAAAACGGGTTTGGAGATCTCACGGCTCTGCTTTGGTGCAGGCCATCTCAACAATACCTGCGATAGTTACGAAGACGGTGGCAAACTGATGTTGAAAGCACTTGACGAGGGTATTACCTTCTGGGATACCGCCGAAGGTTATGGAAGCCAACCGCACCTCGGAGAGGCAGTACGTCAGATTTCCCGGGACGAAGTCATCATTCAAACAAAGACTGGCGCGAAAGATTATGAAGGTGCTAATGCGAGCATTGCACGCTCTCTTCAGGAAATGCAAACGGATTACTTAGATGTTTTGCTACTGCACGGCATCTCTTCACTCGAAGACTTGGTGTCACGTGAGGGGGCACTGGACGCATTCCGAGAGGCAAAAGCCGCTGGCAAAATCCGAGTCATTGGCTGCTCGACGCATATCTACACGGGTCCCGTGATGGACGCCGTGATTGACCATCCCGAACTTGAGGTAATCCTAACGACAGCGAATAAAGAAGGCAAGATGTTAGAGGGAGGTCCCTTTGATCGACATCTCGAATACATCCAACGGGCGTACGACCTCGGGAAGGGTATCAGTATCATGAAGGTTATCGTTGCTGGTAATATTCCAGAGACGGATATGTCGGAATGGATCGAGTGGGGCTTCAACCTCGAAACAGCACACGCGATTAACCTCGGTATTACCGAGTACCGCCATATTACCTTAGATGTCGGACTTGCGCGCGCGAGTGCCAGGAGACGTCTGATACAAAGCAAAGCGGCATAATCCATTCCTCGTAGGAGGGATTTGGGACCCCGACTTTTGATCGGATATGAAACAGTTACGCGGCAAACCGCTTAAGGACTTTCTGAAACAGGTAGAACCGTCAAACAGAGAACTGATTTTTATTCTACAGGACGTACAGGACCCGGTTAATGTCGGTTCTGCATTTCGGATAGCAGATGCGTGCCGTGTGAAAGAACTCATCCTAACGGGTATCAGTGCGCAACCCCCGCATCCACTTGTCCGCAAAGTCGCGCGAGGAAAGCATAGACGTGTAAAATGGCGGTATACGGAACAGGCAGCGGATGCAATCGTATCACTCAAAGCAGACGGTTACACGAGTTGTGCTTTGGAGGTTACTGCACAGTCAATTCGCTACGATGAGGTGGACTATCCGGATAAAATCTGCCTCATCGTGGGACACGAAGACCACGGGGTGACGAAACGGACGCTTGCTGTCTGTGATATGGTGATTTTTCTTCCGATGTATGGGGCGGGTGCATCGCTGAACGTTCATGTCTCGTTGGGTATCGCCGCCTACCATATCTTACACCATCCTTAGACGTGCGAAGCCATATCCATAAGCACTTTTGCGAATTCCAAAGGAGAACCTGAATGTCGAAAACGATGCGCGCAATTGTGTGTCGCGAACCATGGGATTACCGTCTTGAAGAGGTCGCGATGCCGGAGGCTGGTCCCGGTGAAGTTGTTATTAAGGTGCAAGCGTGTGGGGTCTGTGCGAGCGACATCAAGTGCTATACAGGCGCACCACTTTTCTGGGGCGATGAACACCGCAAACCCTATGTGGAAGCACCCGTTATCGCTGGGCACGAATTCATTGGTGAGGTAGTGGAACTCGGTGAGGGCGCGGGTGAGAAGTATGGTATCCAACTTGGTGATACTGCTATTGCGGAGCAGATAGTACCCTGTTGGGAATGTCGCTACTGCCGAACTGGGAAGTATTGGCTCTGTCAAGTCCACAATATCTACGGGTTTCAACCGGTTGTCAACGGCGGTATGGCGGACTATATGAAGTTTCCTGCACGTTCGCTTGTCTACAAGGTGCCTTCTGACATTCCGACGGCGAGTGCAGCAGTAATTGAACCGCTCGCCTGTTCGATTCATGCTGTGCAGCGCGGAAACATTGAGTTCGGAGATGTCGTTGTGGTTGCGGGGGCAGGGACGCTTGGTCTCGGTATGATTGGTGCTGCAAGATTGAAAAACCCGGGTGTGCTTATCGCTATTGACCTGATGCCGAATCGGTTAGAGGTTGCCAAGAAATTGGGAGCAGATATCGGGATTAATCCGTCGGAAACGGATGCTGTGCAAGAGGTGTTGGATCTCACGGAAGGCTATGGGTGTGATGTTTATATTGAGGCGACGGGACATCCAAAGGCGGTTGAGCAGGGGTTGCACATGATCCGAAAGGCAGGCACCTTTGTGGAATTCAGTGTTATGCGTGAGCCGGTGACTGTGGATTGGACGATCATTGGGGACACAAAAGAGTTGAATATTCACGGTTCGCATCTGGGTCCGCATGCGTATCCGCTGGCAATTGATTATATCCATCGGGGTTTAATCGAGGTTGAGCATATTGTGACACATCAATTGCCATTGACAGACTATCTCACCGGATTTGAGATGGTTCAAAAGGGATCAGATTCGATTAAGGTGCAGTTGGTACCGTAGGTTTATGCTTCTTCGTAAGCATTCAAAAAGTCAACTCTGGAAATTCCTGATTGGGTACAGATTCGGCGTAGAGTTGCACCTTTGATACGACGATGATTCGGCATAGTCAGGGGAGTTTGGCTTCCATCTAAGTTTTCTCGTGCCATCGAAATGTGATTTCCTTTACGAACCACGCGAAAACCTAATTTTTCTAACGTTCTAATCGCTTTAGCTCTTGGAACGTCAGCCGGAAAACGGGACATCAAACAGCAACCCTTGTTTCCGTAATGAACACGTCTAAGACGGATTCTTCAATTTCCAGTGCGTCCGCACCAAATGTTTCGATATGAAATTCAATTGCTGAGGTTGCATCAGCGACAGCGTCTTCGTAGGTATCTCCCTCTCCCACAACAATGCCTTTCAAACCGAGTGGATAGGCAACATAACCTTCCTTGTGTTTTTCAACAATAATCTTGAGCGATTGCATTTGAGATTTTCCTCACTTTTCTATTGTCTGAGGTAAAAATTCAGTTAGTCTATTTTTCCCTAAGTTTTACTGCCTTTTTCTTTTTTTGAAATCTGTTATTCACTCTAATTGTACTACACTTCGACCTGAAAAGCAAGTCTTTTCAGTTGGTAAGTTGACAGTTCTTTGAGGTTAACTGCTATCAAAAAACAGAGGGCAAAGCCAGGGTCAAAAGGTGAGAAAAACATTGGCTTTGCCCAAAAATTTTTGGAAGTTTCTATAGGTTATTTTTGGACTGATACTGTGCGACAATTGATTGAAATTTCGCTGAGGACGGCACTGATGACGAAATCGATTGGTGTATACTGAGTTACGATTTCATAATCAGTCGCCCCTTCTGCCATGGCGTTTGTATCAACTTCGTTGAGTGGAACTACTCCCCATAGGACATACCATTGTCGGGCCATTGTAATGTCATTGCCTTGTGCTCCTTCACCGACTTTGTGGACGTGTGCTGCACAACCGATAACGAACAGCATTCCTACGATGAGAAAGATAACAGAAAGTTTTCTGAACATAAGATCCTCCTTGAATCACACGCTTGCATGCGCATTTACTGATGTTTATGGGTTAGGTTGATGGAACCGATTGATGATTCGATGGCTTGCAGTTCGGTCTGGTAAACATCTCTGGGGACGCGGTAATCTACCTCAAAAACAAGGGATTCCGGCGCGTCGCATATCAGTTTGATGCGTACAAAATCGGCAGCAATAACCATTAACTGATGGATGCGAAATGCATCTTTCATAAAAACTGTTGACCGAACCGTTGCGTCTGGAAATTGGTTTCGGTAAGCAGTTGTGAGGGTTTTCAATAAAGTCTCGTCCGGCGCGATATCCACGCTGTTTAACTTTGACACAACACACATTGACCGCGTACTTTCATTCAAGAATATCCATCGTGGTACTATTTGTAGGTTCTGCGGTGTGGATTGAGGCTCCAATTGGCTGACGACCTGCGCCAACATTGAATCGTCAATTTTTTTCCAATTCTTTGGTGCGGCTATCTTGATTCTGAGCGTTGGATCTATTACTGTAGGTTCAAGGTGGGTTTCATCGACATTAAAAACAAGCGTTTCATAAGGCTGTTTCTGAGCGTTAGGTGGATCACACGCTACAAGAGTGCTAATTATAATGCCATACAGTAAAGTGTGGAGAAATCCTGAGCAATTTTTCAATATTGGCCCCGCAGCGATAGGACTTAAAATCTGGTTTGTGATTTATCAGAGTGATTGGAACATGTCATTTATATTGGTATCGTAGCAATTTTCATGCCAGTGCCCCTAACGAACCGTCCACTTACGTCAAAATGCCCGCTGAAATCCCAATGATGTTTTCATTCCGATAGTCTAAAACACAGATATATACTAAGTTTATCAAATATATACTAAATTTATCAAATTAACGTGAACTCTCACTTTTATCTAAAAAACTATTGCTGCTGGGTAGGGAGGTGGTATCTACTTATAACCTATTGCCCATTGTGAATACGCAAAAATTGTATTAAGTCCTTCAGAAATTGCATAGCATTCTTGCGGGAACTGTTTCATTAGAGCGTGATCGGGTGTGGCAATGTCCCTACTTACAAGACAGTAACATGGGACGATTCTTACATCAAATTCACGTTACTTTAGGTTTGATTCTTTTTGCAGGTGTTGGTAAAATAAACTTAGGAACATAAATAACCTGAATAAAAGACAATTGATGACCAAGGAGGCAGGGAGGTAGGCAATCTTCACCCCCGTAAAGGACTTAGGGACCTCGCCTAATTTTTCCAATGAAAATTACCGAAATTGAAGCGATTCCGTTGCGTGTGCCTTATGAAGAACGGATTCGGAAAAAATACTACCACTTCGCGATGACCGAGTTGGTCACGGTTTACAAGTTTTATACCGATATTGGTCTCGTTGGTCTCGGAGAGAATCCAGGACCGCCTTTTGATCAGGAGGTATTGGACACCTATCTCGGTACAAATCCGTTTGACCACATTATGGGTGAAGGACGTTTTAACCTCGATATGGCGTGCTATGATCTGATGGGGAAACACCTCGGCTTGCCGGCGTGGAAACTGATGGGACAGCAGGTTCGGGACTGGGTTGCAATGGGGTGGTGGATGCCGTGTATGTCGCCTGAGGATACCGCTGCCGAAATTCAGATTGCTGCTGAACGTGGATACCGTGGTCTCAAGTGCAAAGCGCGCGCTTTCTACGATGTTGTTGAGCAGTCGAACGCGATTCAAGAGGTCGCTCCGCCGGACTTTCGTGTGGAATATGATTTCAACGGTTCGCTAATCAATGTTGAAAAGGCACTGCCTATTTTGCGAGAACTGGAGAAGATTCCGGTTGTCAAAGGTATCGAAGAGCCAATTTTCGCGTATGATGTAGAGGGTTGGCGGCGACTGCACCAAGAGATTCGGATTCCGTTTTATCTGCATGGTGTCGGCGTTATCCGAGAAGGCGCATCGCGTCAGCCTTCTGGTCCTTGGATGGGGCTGCGGGCAGGTGATTTTGACGGTGCGCTGTGTAGCCACGAAAGTGTCAAAAGCGCGTTGGCATCGGGTTGGGCTTTCGCCGCTGCGAACACACCAATCCTGTTGCAGTATGTCGGCACCGGCATCACAGCGGCATTCGCGTGTCATCTGGGTGCCGTAATGCCGACGGCTACCTTGCCAGGAGTCACAGCCAGTCATTCATACGAAGACGACTTGATTGTTACACCGCACAAAGTCCAGCGTGGATTTATGCAGGTGCCAGAAAGTGCCGGTTTGGGAGTTGTGTTAGATGAAGATGCTGTGAAACGTTACTCTCAAACACCTGAACCGAAATGGGATCGACATATCTCTGTTGTTACTCTACCGGGTGGTGTGAAGCACTACTACCGAAATTTACAGCAGGCTGAGCGTCTCATGAAACAGGGTGTGGACGAATCTTATGCTCCAGGTGTTCGTCTGGACGAATGGGAAGATGACGGTAGTGAGAACTTTGACAAACTATTCAAGCAGCTACAAGAGCAGGACTTTCCCGTGTGGGAGGCATCGGTTTAGTATATCATCCTACTCGCAGAGATCGCTACGTGACCAGAGCGTTGGGTTTCACTCGGTATCTTTATGACGGGTGTATAAACAGAGTGTCGTTTTCCTTTGAGTTGGTCCTGTATGGATAGTATCCGTTCAACCCAACCTACGTGCTGACCGTCAGATTTTTTTGACAAGGAGTAAAATATTATGATGACCCCTGAACAACGTTATCTTTTCGATGTTACTGGATACCTTCATCTGGAGAATGTTCTGAGTGACGAAGAATTGAAAGCAGCGCAGGAAGCAGCAAATGAATACATCAACACACCTACCGAAAAACTCCCACCCGGATTTGACTCCAGCAATAAAAACCTCCCAAACGGCTTTGCCTTTGCGAAACCTTTAGAAGCACTCACGATGCACCGATCCACCTGGCCCATCATTAAGGAGTTAACCAATAACAAGCCTCAACTGTTCCGTGGAACGATGATTGCGGATCGGGCGAGTGTGTCTGAGTCGGAGGAAGGACTCCGTTTGCATTGCGCGCGAGAAGATTTTGGATGGCACTGCAACCGTTATGAGGTCCGAAATGGTCACATCTTTTGTGATGATTTTGTCGTTTTTCCCTATCTATACGATGTACATCCCGGAGATGGTGGGTTACTCGTTGTTCCCGGCACACACAAAACTCTTTTTGATCGTCCCGAGCATCTCTATAACAACGGAAGGATTGAAAATGCCGATGACATTCCACAAGGGGTCGTTAACGTCACACCAAAGGCAGGGGATGTGGTGATTATCTCTGAACTCCTAACCCACGGTGCATTGCCTTGGAAACCGAAGGATCGGTATCGTTGCATCCTAACCTTACGCTACAGACCGCAACATCGCGGTGAAAGTCGTGTGTCTGAAGAGGTCAGGGGACGGCTCTCGCCAGAGACGCTGGAACTCATCTCCCAAGCAGACCACTTCCATACGAAAGAGATTGTTAAAAAGGACGTTATTACGTTGACGTAAACAAGTTAAGAAACCGGTCTCACTGCTGGAGTACCGTGCTGCTTACACCACGGTGCGAGTGGGTTTTCACCGCCACCCGGATGGAACTCTTTCGTTTTCTCAAAGGGTTCTCCAACCAGATACTGCTCAAGTGGCGACAGTTTATCTAATAAGATCTGTTCCTGTGTCCGATAGTCCATCGGCATCACCCATCGGTAACCGTAACCGAACATCACAGCTTTACGAGTCTGGTCAGTCAAGTTCGCAGCCCCCGCATGAAAAGTACGGTTCTCAAATAGCAAACAATCACCAGGTTGTAAACTCGGTTCAAGTGCGCCTTCTGGATCCACCTGTCCTTCTGGAATGCTAATTCGTTCGAGAAGGTGATTACTACCCGGAGTGACGAGCGTTGCACCGGAATTGGGTTCACTGAGATCTGTGAAGTAGTAGGCACATTTTAGCAAAATGCGCGGTAACTTGTTGCCGTGTGTTTTTGTTGCTATGGCATAGTCACGATGCCAACCCGGTAGGCGGGCAGTATCTGGTGTTTCCGGTGGATCGGGGTGTTTGTATATCAGGTGTGAGGTCATCAGTTGTAAGTCCGCGCCGAGTAGCTGCACGACAACTGGAAGGATGGTCTTCTGTGTGAGTAGCGGAATGAAGGCATCGTCAATGGAGATACAGTTTCGGAAGCTATCGTATAAGGTGTTGGAACTGTGTTGGCGGTTCTCAAGTCGGTTGCTCGCCATCAACCGATCGCTGACTTCAATCAGTTTGTCGATGGTCTCAGAGTCCAGCACGTTCCGTACGATGAGGTAGCCTTGCTCGTCAAAGTGACGGATCTCTTCGTCAGAGAGTGGGTGCCAGTCGAGGTCGATTGCTGCTTCGTTTGTCTGTGCCATTGCTTTACCTCCGATGTTTTCGTAAAGGGCGACAGTAAAGTTTTAGGAGGCTGCTTGCTTGGCGGCCTATCCACTATTTCTGCGTTCTTTACAGTTTCCCAGCGTGAAATTATCCGTTAATGGATCGGTCTTATCGCTGGAACACCGTGCTCTTCGCACCATGCGGCGAGCGGGCTGTCACCACCACCGGCATAATATTCTTTCGTTTTCTTGAAGGGCTCCCCAACCAGATACTGACCGAGTGGCGATAACTTATCCAATAAAGTCTGTTCCTGCATCCGATAGTCTAATGGCATCAGCCATCGGTAACCGTAGCCGAACATCACAGCCTTACGAATTTGATTGGTTAAGTTCGCACCTCCTGCGTGCAAGATACGGTTCTCAAACAGCAGGCAATCCCCAGGACGTAAACTCGGTTCGACTGCTCCCACCGGGTCCGTCTGTCCTTCTGCGAAGGGAATCGGATCGGGAAGATTATTGCTGCCCGGAGCGACAAGCGTTGCGCCGGAATTGGGTTCACTCAGATCGGTCAAGTAGTAAGCACATTTTAGCAAAATACGTGGGAGTTTATCGCCGAGGACCTTCGTCGCGGTACCGTAGTCGCGATGCCAGCCTGGGACACGAGCGGTATCCGGTGTACCCGGTGGATCGGGGTATTTGTATATTAGGTGCGAGACCACCAGTTGCAAATGTGCACCGAGAAGTTGCGTCACAACGGAGAGCATAGTCTTGTGCGCAAGTAGCGGGATGAAGGCATCGTCAATAGCAACGCAATTTCGGAAACCGTCATATAAGCCGTTGGGGTATTGTTGGCGTTTCTCGCGCAGATCGCTCGCTATGAGTCGGTCACTCACTTCAATTAATTTGTCAACCGTCTCCGAGTCTAGCACATTCCGTATGATGAGATAACCTTGGTCGTCAAAGTGGCGTATCTCCTCCTTAGAGAGTGGATGCCAGTCTAAGTCAATTGCTGCTTCGTTTGTGTGTGCCATTGCTTTTCCTCCGATGTTTTTGTAAAGAAGATGTACTACTCTTCAAGACTGTGGATTAATTAATTTACTAAAATGAATGGTAAAACTTCGTGAAATCTTCAGAAAAGCCTCAGGTCGGTCATGCAGTTTCTCCGAGTAATAAAAGAGTTCTGTTCTTCGCGTTCTGGGGTCGTTAAGACGGACAACGCTTACAAATCGGCACTCATAACCTTCAAGGAATTCTTCTGATTCCCAAAACGATTTTCCTATACACTTGCAATAATTAATAAAACACGCTGCTCCTTTTAACTGTGCTATAATTTCTGATCTGGATTTATTCCCACCTTTAGTTTCTAGACAGATAATCCACTTTCTTTCGCTCTCATCATTAGCTACAATCACAAAATCAGCCCGCTTACGTTCACCTTTCGAGCCGTTGAAGACAGTAAGAGGATTCTCAAAATCTTCCGATCTGATAACAATAGAATCAGGGGGTAAGCCTTTTATTTCTACAGTTGTGCCGGCTTGCGCGTCAGTTAATTTGACAGAAGGTCTGCTTTGTCCTTGTTGTTGGAACCTAACTTGGACGCGACCGACGAGCATTTCCTGTAATATCTGTATGTCATTCACAAAACTTATTCTGCCCCCCACACAATATCGTCCTGAATCCTGTTCATATCATCAATTGTCTTGTCAAAACTGTCGACCCCAATACCGAGTTCAGGATGGATCTTAGCTGGGACAAGTGTGTGTCCCCTTCTGCGTCTTTTTTGCCCTTTTTCCAATGGCATCAATGCTTTCTTTGCCACATATACTTTGACCTGATCGGCATTAATCAACTCGCTGTCCTGATAACCGTTTTCTTCAGCAACTCTTTTCAGGTGAGGTTTGTCATGGTTGAGCATGATCAGTGTATTGAGTTCCTTGATGATGTAATCGCTGTGAGTCGTTACGAAGACTTTAACCCCTAAATTCGCGAGCCTCGCAAAGAGTCTAGCGATGCGGCGTTGATTTTCTGGATGCAGGCTTAATTCGGGTTCGTCTATCATCAGCAGGTCGCCCTTTCTAGCAATGTGGCGAAGATAAAAACTAATGTCCAAGAGTGAACGGACAGAGCTTGAACTTTCCACCATTGTCAATTTAAGCCTCGTTCCTTTGGGGATATAATAGAGTTGGTCGTTTTGTGTAATAACGTGTTCACCACCAATAATGTCTCTGAAGTCATCTAAGATTTCCGGGTGTTCTTTCGCAATGAAACTATCACTTTTAGCAATATCTTCAAGTTGGCGTGAAGAGTCCAAGTTGCTTTCTATTGGTGAAGGGTATCTTTGGTAGGCTTTGGACAGCAACTGACGTGGATCGATGTTCTTATCCACATGCGCCATCTCTTTAAGCAAACGGTCTCGACCGAAATCAAGTTCCTTTCGAAAAATTGAGACACCAGTACGTTCGGCTGAGAAGATGAAAGGTCTAGGGAAGGAATCAGAGAAGATAGCATTGGTAACAATATCACTGATAACCTTTTTTCCGATAGAGGTATTAAATTCCTTTTCTGGATTTTTTTCTATCCCTAAAAGGACTGATACATTTCCACTCTCTTTACGTTTTGAAGAGAACATGAAGAGATGACCTTGAGGGCTCTCAATTCTATGCTTGAACTCTTTATCATGTATATCAATTTCATCTGGCAATACGGAGAACTCACTATTCTGAAATGTTCCTTCAGGTGCCGCGAAAATTTTATCCAGTTGTTCAGTATAATTTTTACATGCCTTTAAAAGGACTTGATCGTATGTGTGTTCTGACTTAATCTGGGACTTTTGTGACAGAAAGTCTTGGATCTGGGCATCACTAATCGGGATGTGTACAAAATCACGCCAAGACTGTAAGAAACTATATAGGACATAGGCAGTATATGTTTTTCCAGTATTATTCTCGCCACAGATGACAGTCAAATCGCCCAGCGAAAATTCTGCCTGCTTTATGATGCCAATGTTCTTTAGTTTTACTGTCAGACTCATACTGACACCTCTACTATGGTCATTGTACTATTGCCAAAAGGGAAGTCGGGATGTAAAGCGGTGATTGTTGCTTCTGTTTATCGTGGCTATATTATATCAGAAACATGTTGGAAATGCCAGCCAAATTTGGGAGGGAATGCTTAAGGCGAGGTTGAGAAACCTCGCCAGCAGTGTGCTTTCAGGAACGTGTGGGATGTTTACTGTAGCAATTCCATAAACACCTCAACATCTGTTGTGGGAGCTTGGCAGACGTAGTTTTCGCAGACGTAAGCGGTTGCAGTGTTGTCAACTTGGGGTTTGCCAGCGAGAAGTGGTAACATCTGTCCGTCAGCGGATTCGCTCAAGGCGACGATTTTGTTGGGCTGGTACGTGTTGTGTAATGCCGCTAACATCGCGTCTGTTTTCGCATCACCTTTCTTGCCAACAATCGCTATCTCTTTCGGTGTTGATAACAGGAAGGCTAACTCACAGAGCAGCTGTCCAGACCCAGAAGGCATCCCTTCCATCTGGCGGAAGTAGAGTAACAAAGTCTCAACGGCTTTGTCGTGGAATTCGGGGTTGTCGAGGTGTTTGGCAAGTCTCAGTAGGCTGTGGATCGCCATGGATGCACCCGACGGAGTGGCACCATCGTAAGCGGATTTGGATTGGACAATGAGTGTCTCGTGTGCTTTGCCTGTGAAGAAGAATCCATCGCCTGCATCGTCTCCGAACTGATCTATCATGAGATGTGCGAGACGTTTGGCTTCCGTGAGCCATCGCGGTTCAAAACTGGCTTCGTAGAGCGCGATTAACCCAGCGATGAAGTAGGCGTAGTCCTCAAGATAGGCGTTGAGGTGGCTCTTGCCCGAACGATAGGTGCGTAACAGGAGACCATCGTCTTGTGATAGCGTTGTCAAGACGAATTCAGCGGATTTTTCGCACGCCTCAAGATATTCAGGTTTTCCAGTCAATTGGTATCCCATCGCCATACCACGGATCATGATCCCGTTCCAACTGGTTAGGATTTTGTCGTCCAGTCCGGGTTTAATCCGCTTTTCTCTCTCTTCAAATAGTTTCTGTTTCCCGTCTGAGAGGAGTGCTTCCAGTTCTCCAGTCTCCATGCGTAGCTTTCGCGCAAAGATGTCAGGTGGCACTTGGACCTGGAGGATATTTTCTCCCTCAAAGTTGCCTTGTGGGGTGATGTCGTAATACTCACAGAAGATTTCGGCGTTCTCTTCGCCAACGACGTCTTCCACATCGTTTGGTTCCCAGACGAAGAACTTACCCTCTACGCCTTCACTATCCGCGTCTTGTGTGGAATAGAAGCCGCCGTTCTCTGCGTCGTACATCTCGCGGAGAACGTAGTCGAGGGTCTCGATGGCGATGTCGCGGTAGAACGGTTTCTGAGTGGCTTGATACGCCTCAAAATAAGCGACAACGAGTTGGGCGTTGTCATACAGCATCTTCTCGAAGTGCGGGACGAGCCAGTGTGCATCGGTGGAATATCGGTGGAAGCCACCGCCGAGTTGATCATACATACCACCGCGTGCCATCTTCTCCAACGTAAGTTCGACCATCTCTAAGGCATTGGCATTGCCGCTGTGCTTCCAGTAGCGGAGTAGAAAAGGCAATCCCATACTGGGTGGAAATTTGGGGGCATTGCCAAATCCACCGTGTTGGGAATCGAATTGGGAACGGTAATGTTGGAAGGCATTCGTCATGAGTTGTTCTGTAAGTTCATGGTGGTGTGGATCGACGACGTTGCTTACTTGCGCGAGGTGCGCGGTAATTTGGTCCGCTTGCTGTAGAACCTGCGCGTTCTGACCGCTAAACGCCTCTGCGACGGCTTGCATCACCTTCGGGAACCCGGGTCTACCATATCGGTCGGTGGGTGGATAATAGGTCCCACCATAGAAGGGTTTTAGATCAGGGGTGAGGAAAACAGTCATGGGCCAACCGCCTTGACGCGTCATGAGTTGAACGGCGTTCATGTAGATTTCATCTAAATCGGGACGTTCTTCTCTATCGACCTTGATATTGATGAAAAGATCATTCATGACCGCAGCGATTTCCTCATTTTCAAAGGATTCGCGTTCCATGACGTGGCACCAGTGGCATGCGGAGTAACCGATACTCAGGAGGATAGGTTTTTGCTCTTGCTTAGCGCGTTCCAGTGCTTCTTCGCCCCACGGATACCAGTCAACGGGATTGTGTGCGTGCTGGAGGAGGTAAGGGCTTGTTTCGTGGATAAGTCGGTTGGTGTGTTTGAGGGAGTCGTGCATTCGTGTTTTCCTCCAGCTTTGTGAATAGGACATTGCCGTTTATGATATGGGCAATGGGCAGATCTCAATATTGCTTATGCCGATTAATCTGATGTGGGTTGCAACGGATTCTGCGGAGGTTCAATAGATGTCTTTACAGCATCAATGAGTTGTCTTTCGACGGCATCCGCAATTTCTTTAAGAATCTCATCACTGAGTTCATCGTTTTCATTCTGGGACGAGCGCGCGTATGCTTCAACGATCAATTGCTCTGCATACTTTTCTAACGTTGATATTAATTCTTGTGATTCATCTGTGTTAGACATTGGATATTCCTCTCATCGGTTTAATTTGGACGAGTTTCCTACCTGTAACCCTTGTCACGTCGCTGGACACTTTGGACGATCAGAGAGTTCTTTTGGTAAGTATAAATTATCCGGTAGATTCCGACTCGCAGTTTAAAGTTACCAGCAAAGTTTTTTCTTAGGGGACGATGTGGATAATCTTCAGCATTTTCTATTATCTCTCGGAGTTTGTCAGTAATACGCCGTTGGATGGACGCATCTAATTTCATGAAAACAGAGCGTGCTTGTTTCCTCCATCCCAATTTCACCATTTAATTCCCAACTCCTCGGCGATTTCTTCCATTGAGATTACGTCATCATCCGCAAGCGCTTCCATCAGCTCTTCGTAAGCTGCATGAGTAAAAAATGCTTCTTCATCCGAATCATAACGGGAATAAGCGTCGTAAACTAATGCCTCTGCATAGTCGCGTAAAGCGTTCGAGAAATTTTGCTGTGCTTTTGCAAATGTATCTTTATTGGAATCGTAGTGTGAAGGATAAGCGTGGTAAACCGTATGTTCTGCGAGAGAGCGGATGGACGCAAACAACAGATTTTGAGCTTCTGCTAAGGTTTTTGTTGGTTTCATATCAAATTGCCCTCTTTAGAAGACGTGCAAAAATGAGCGGTCCCAAGTGTGGCACCGCTCTTATAGGAAAAAGATACCGCTACGGGGATTCGAACCCCGGTTTGATGGCTGAGAACCATCCGTCCTGACCCCTAGACGATAGCGGCATATTGATAATAATAGAGAAAACTGCCCGGGAAGGACTCGAACCTTCACTACGTGGTCCAGAGCCACGCGTCCTACCATTAGACGACCGGGCATTGACCCGCGTTTATTATAGACACGCTACGTTTTTTTAGTATACCTTAATGAATTGTGTTTGTCAATTCTTTCTGTCGAGAGTCTACTGCATCGGTATCACAGAGGCTGAGATATTGGAGAAGGTATAGAAGATATTAATAAACCCGATGAGGATTGTTGGGATTACAAAGACGCTCAAGAGCGCAAAAGTACCCGTGGAGAAGGAGGCAGGCGTTGTTTCTTCGTCGGAATCTTCGAGATACATCGCTTTCACAATGCGGGCATAATAGTAGAGTGAGACTACACTATTCAGCAGACCGACGAATGCTAACCAATAGTACCCCTGCTCAAGGACAGCTGCAAAAAGAAGCCATTTTCCGAAAAAGCCAGCGAATGGTGGGATGCCAGTCAGTGAGAAGAGGAAAATCGCCATCGCTCCGGCGACTAACGGCGCACGCGAGGCAAGTCCACGATATCCTTCAACCATTTCGCTTCCTTCCTCATTCGCAATGAGAACAACAACATAGAATGCTCCTAAGTTCATGAAAAGATAAACAACGAGATAGAAAAGGATCGCACCGATGCCTTCAGATGTGAGTAGGACACCACCCATCAACAGGTAACCCCCGTGGGCAATACTTGAATACGCCAGTAAGCGTTTCACATTCTGTTGTGGTAAGGCAGCGAGATTTCCGACAGTCATCGTCAAGGCGGAGACTATTGCTAACATGAGCGTCCAGTCAACAGATTGCATGACTTCAGAACTACTAAACCCGGAGTAGAAGAACCTGATGAAAAGAGCAAATCCGGCAGACTTTGAGGCGACAGATAAGAACGCAGTTATCGGGATAGGTGCACCTTCGTAAACATCAGGAGACCACATGTGGAACGGCACAGAGGCTATCTTATAGCCAACACCCGCGAGAATGAAGATTATCGCGATCAACACAGCGAGCGGATAGACTTCACCAGCTGCCAGCAGTTCAGTGAGTCTTGTGCTAATCTGTCCGAGGTCACCCGTGCCTGTCATTCCGAACAGAAAGGAGAGACCGAATAACATCGTTCCAGAGGCGACAGCGCCATACGTGATGTATTTAAACGCTGCTTCACTTGAGCGTGGGTTGTGTGTTAGGAATCCGGCGAGAATGTAGGAGGTCAGACTCACCGTTTCTAACGAGATGAATATCATCAGTAGGTTGGTTGAAGACGCCATCAGGAACATTCCGAGTGTGATGGCTAATAAGAGTGCGTAGTACTCACCCTTCAACCGGGCATCGAGTTCATCAGAGCGGAGAGAGAAAAGAATTGTAGCAGCGGTTGCGAGCAGCAACAAGATCTTGAAAAAAGTGGAAAATGTGTCCAGCCGAATCATCCCCAAAAAGAGTGAGACAGCGTTTTTGTCACCAAGCTGTGAATGTGTCAAAAGGACTGCGATGAATACGCAGCCGATACCTACGAGGGAGAGATATGCAACTGTAGAACTCTCCCTGTTTTTCACGCCGAGATCAATAAGGATAACAGCAACGGCAAAAATAACTATCAAGAGTTCTGGACTGAAATAGAGAAGGCTTTCAATGTTGCTTAAAGGTTGCATACCTTACAAAAATCTCCTATATCACCTGTAGAATGCTAATGAGGTTGGTGACAGACTCTCTGAACATATCAATAGCGAAGTTGGGCCAGACGCCGAGCACAATCGTTAGGATTCCGAGCGGGGCCAAAGTCAGAATTTCGCGCCCATTGATTTCTGGGAGTGCTTCGTATTTGGGATTGAGTGTCCCTAAGAAAACACGTTGAAGTGTCCAGAGGAAATAAGCTGCACCGACAACAATGCCTATCGTTGACAGGATAGTCAGCATTTTGAATTTGTCGTAAGCACCGAGTAAGGAGAGTGCTTCCCCGACGAATCCACTCAAACCTGGTAGTCCCAAAGATGCCATGAATGCGAGTGTGGTAATGCCGGTATAGATTGGCATTTTTGCGCCGAGACCACCGAACCCATTAATCTCACGATGGTGTGCTCTATCGTAGAGAACACCCACGAGCAAGAAGAGCATACCACTGATGACTCCGTGGTTGAACATTTGAAGAATCGCACCAGTGACGCCCTCAGTATTTCGAGCGGCGAGTCCTAAAATAACGAATCCCATGTGCCCAATACTCGAATACGCGACCAATTTCTTAAAGTCGGTTTGTGCCAACGCACAGAAGGAGCCGTAGACGATGTTAATGAATCCGAGTAGTGCTAAGCTGTTACCCCAAGTGCCGGTCCCGTTACAGAAAAAGTCCATGCCTTGTGGGAACATTGCCATGTTAATCCGCACCAGTCCGTAAGTTCCCATTTTTAGTAGAATGCCTGCAAGAATAACGCTGATGGCAGTCGGTGCTTCAACGTGTGCATCGGGGAGCCAAGTGTGGAAGGGGAAGATAGGCACCTTAACGGCAAATCCGATGAAGAAGCCGAGGAAGACCCAAATCTGGAAGTTAAGATTGTTCAGGGCATGTCCTTCTGTGGAGGCTAAGGCGATGAGGGTTGGAATGTCGAACGTCCGCGCACCCGGTGCCCCGCTGTTGAGATAGACTGCGATCATCGCAACCAGCATCAATACACTACCAAAGAGGGTGTAGAGAAAGAACTTAATCGCAGCGTATTCACGACGCGGTCCACCCCATACGCCGATGAGGAAATACATCGGTAGTAGTGTAAGTTCAAAAAAGACGTAAAAGAGGAACAGATCCAGGGCAACGAAAAAACCTAACATTCCCGTCTCAAGCAACAGGAACAACGCCATATATGCCTTGATGCCTTTTTCAATGTTGCGCCACGAGGCGATAACACAGATGGGACCTAAGAGGGCGGTAAGGAGCAGAAGCGTTACACTGAGACCGTCAATACCGACGTGATACTGGATGTTAAACGCCTGAATCCAAGGAACATTGACGACATACTGCGTTCCTGCAGCCGAGCGGTCGTAAGATATAAATAAGGCAACTGCGAGTGCGAGCGGAATGAGTGTAAACAGGAGCGCAACGCGCTTAACAAGTTCCTCCGACTCACGCGGCAGCAGTAAAACAACAATCATCCCGAGCAACGGGATAAAAATCATTAAGGACAATAACATCTCGTGAGGATCCTCCTTATCCCGTTACGGGCATTGCTTGTAGGTCCATATTGAAAAATTGGTAAATCCGATAAATTACATGTGTTTTGCATAGTTATATTACAACGCCCGGAAAATTAAGATTAACAACACAATCCCTGCTAATACGACGAAGAGATAGGTCTGAATCGCGCCAGTTTGGATTCGACGGACTCTTCCACCGATTGCCCATGTAACCTCGGCAACCCGATTAACAAGACCATCAACGATGCGATTGTCAAAAATGCCAACGAATGCAGCGAGGACGTCTCGCGTCACCTTTCCGACGCCGTTGACAATGCCATCAACGATCGTTCCATCGAATTGGGCAAAGAGTCGTGATTTCCATACTGTCACGGCAACTAAAACACCGTCGTAAAACTCGTCAAAGTAGTATTTGTTCCACAACACATTATAGATCGGTCGGAAAGTCGTTGCGACAGATTCTGCGGAGAGCGATCGCTTGTGATAGAACAGCCATGAGAGGAATATACCTAATCCTGCGGCGAGGATAGATAGCACCATGGCAATAGTGTGTGCGGGACCGTGGTGTCCATGATGTGCGTCATCTCCATGTGCGCCGTGCGCGTCATGTGTGTCGTGTGCTGCTTCTTCCGCCGCGACAGCTTCAGAAATTCCGAAGAGTGAAAAGGCAAGTCTGCCTTCACCGACTTTACTATCGGGTGAGAGGTGTGCGTGTGCCGGGGCATGAAGATGGTGTTGTTCTGGTGGCTTAACATAGTCTGCGTTGAACCAGAGCACATTAACCACAGGGAAACTCAGCACAGCCAAGATGACGAGCGGCACGGTCATCGTCTTGGGAGACTCGTGTGCCATATTGTGCATCTCTTGATTGCGCGGTTCGCCAAAGAAGGTCATAAAGATTAGTCGGAACATATAGAACGCCGTAATCCCAGCGGCAAAGAGTGCGATACCGAATAGGAGATAGTGGTGTACAGAGTTCCATTCCATTGCGCGCCCCAACACGCCACCGAGAATTGCGTCCTTACTCCAGAAACCAGAGAAGATAAATGGGACACCAGAGATAGAGAGTGTCGCGATGAGCATTGTTATGAAAGTAATCGGCATCTTATGGCGCAGTCCGCCCATGTTCCGCATATCCTGATCGGGCGGAATCTCAGAGCCAAGAACATGCTCTGAATTGTGATCATCGTGTGCGTGCTCATGCGCATCGTGGTCGTCGTGTTCATGCTCGTGTCCTTGTTCATCGTCATGCGCGTGTGCATGCATTGCGTGGAAGGCGTGGATAACACTGCCAGAACCGAGGAAGAGCAGAGCCTTGAAGAAAGCGTGCGTTGTGAGGTGAAAGAGTCCAGCAACGTAGCTGCCAGCCCCAATCCCAAGCATCATATACCCGAGTTGACTAACCGTGGAATATGCCAAAACCCGCTTGATGTCGAACCGGACAATAGCGATAGTTGCAGCAATGATTGCTGTGATACCACCGACATAAGCGATTACCAGAGATGAGGTTTCTGTCAGAATGGGGAACATCCGAGCCGTGAGGTAAACGCCAGCGGCGACCATTGTCGCTGCGTGGATCAAGGCACTAACGGGTGTAGGACCTTCCATCGCATCGGGCAACCAGGTATGCAATGGCACCTGTGCGGATTTACCGACAGCACCACAAAAAATGAGAACTCCCGCGATGGAGAGCCATACCATATCACCTGTGTTTAATTGCGATGCGGCTAAGGAAAAAATGCCACCTTCTCCGTAAAGCGAAAGCGTGTCGAATTTGGTAAAGAGCATCATCATGCCGATAAACATACCGACATCGCCGACGCGCGTCGTCAAGAATGCTTTTTTGCAGGCATCCGCTGCGGAGTCCTTTTCAAACCAGAAGCCGATGAGCAGATAGGAACAGAGACCGACGAGTTCCCAGCCAATGTAGATGCCAAGCAGGTTATCTGACACGACCAAGAAAAGCATCGAAAAGGAGAAAAGCGATAGGTAGGCAAAAAACCGTGGATATCTCGGATCACCGTGCATGTAGCCCATTGAGAAGATATGGACCAGGCTGCTGACGAGCGTGACAACAATCAACATAATTACGGTGACGCTGTCCAAGTAGAAACCCATCGAGAAAGTGACACTACCGAGTGAAAGCCACTTAACAGTGTGCGGTTCCGGATTCGGAACCACCTCTTGCAAAAGCAAGAGCGAACAAATGAGCCCAATGAGCATTGCTGCTGTGGATAGGTAGTCCTGTCGAGGGAAACTCCGTTTCGCTAAGCCCAGAAGCCCAAAGATCGCGAAGGCAGCAAGGGGACAGAGTAAGATGAGACCTATTAACGGGATAACCATACTTTCTGTTTTTTTAAGCCTTTCCTTTTATTACTTTTCGGTTATCAGCTCTCAGCTGTTGGTTAAGAGGGATTTGGTGCTTCAAAAACCTTTGTAACTGATAACTGACAACTATTTTAACCTTTTAAAGTATCCACTTCGTTGGGACGTATGCTACCGAATTCTCGGTAAATAGCGAGAATAATCGCTAAAAAGACAGCAGCTTCCGCTGCGGCGAGCACAATCCCAAAAATTGCGATAATCTGTCCGCTGATGTCCTCTGGCGGGGTCATAAAACGCGAAAACGCCGCAAAGTTCAGGTTACAGGAATTGAGAATAAGTTCAATGCCCATCAAAATACTAATAGCATTCCGTCGGGTCAAGACAGCGAAAATGCCGAGCGTGAACAGGATTGCACTGACGACAAGATAGTGTTGTAGGGTCATTTTCGTTGTAAGGGATTTAGTCCCTAACCTCCTTTCGGGAAATCAGGGCGGCTCCGATTAATGCGACTAACAGCAGAACAGAGACGACCTCAAACGGAAGGAGGAATGGTCCATTCAAAATCAGCTCACCAATGCGTTCGGTTGTCGGTGGAAATTCGGTGCCATCATCAGTAAGATTTTTCCATGCGGGTGTATTGGCAATGACAGTTAAAAGGAGCATGAGAAGCATCAAGGCAATCACACCGCCAAGTAGAAGCTGCCCGCGCTCAATATGGACGCGCATCTCCAAGCGTCCACTTGTCATCATGACCCCGAATAGGATGAGAACGAGTATACCCCCGACATAGACAATCACCTGTGTTGCAGCGAGAAAGTCAGCTTGTAAAAAGACGTAAAGTCCAGCGACACCGAAGAGCGTCACCATAAGCGAAAATGCCGCGTGGACAATGTTACGGACCGTAACGACGACGAGTGCCGAGGCAACTGTCATCAGCGCAAAGCCGTAAAAAACAAAGGTTTTAAGTGTAAATTCCATTTTTTAAACTAACACAAGCGAATTAGCGAATTATCAGGATTGCTTAGCGTGCAATTCCTTCTTACGTTGTGAGTGTACTAATCTGCAGCTTCTACGTCTTCGGCAGCACCTTTATTGTACATCTCCTGCTTGTCAAACTTAAAGATGAGATCCGACCTGTCGAACTTGGAGTACTCGACTCCAGCGAGAGTGTCTTTCATGACAAGACATTCTGTCGGACAAACCTCCGTGCAAAGTCCACAATACATACAGAGGGACATGTCGATATCGAACTGATCGAGGTAAAAAACAACGGGATTTCGTGTAACAATCCGCGATATCTCATCACTGGAAAAAGTCTGCGTTCGACTCTCAACACCCGAAGGCTCAAGACGATCTATAACGTCCTGCGGACCTTCGCGAGAAGTGATGTTCGTGAGGGTCACTGAAGTCTCTGACTTAATCTTTTTGTCGTCGCCTTCAATGAGGCCGATAACTTCCCGTCCGTCCTTGAGATGCACGATGTTCATGCTATCCCAGAGTTGCTCACCCTTGGGGAGTTTAGTACCTGTGATTGTAATGCAATCGACGGGACAGATCATCTCACACTTTTTACACCCGATGCAATCTTCGATCCGATTGTAAAGCTGCCCACGATACCCTTTGGGAATCTCCCTGACGTTTCGTTTCTTTTCGTAGTCGTGTTCATACGGATATTGGTGCGTGACGTTGGGTTTAAAGAACTGCTTGATTGTCACCCGCATTCCGACGAGAACGGTATAAACGCCTCTGTAGATGTTTCGTATGTATTTGTCCATTTAGATGTTCCCTCCAACAATTAGCGGATACAAGCAGCTTTCTAACTCGCTTGTGGTGCCGGTCTCTGTGCCAGACTCCGTCCAGCAATTTTATATGCGGCGATAAGTCCGATATAGATAATCGCGCAACTAATGCTGGTGCTGATTAAAGTATCCTCTGGAAAGATTAACCCCCAAATACCAGTTCCTAAGATGTTAAAGAAGGCGATTGGAATGAAGTATTTCCAACAGAGATTCATGAGCTGATCTACGCGCAGGCGTGGCAGCGTCCATCTCAGCCACATCATCAAGAAAACGAGTCCCAAAGATTTGATAACGAAACCCGGGAATCCGCCGAGAATGTCGTAACCCGGCAGAACACCTTCCCATCCACCGAGGAAAAGGGTCACAGCGATTGCGCTCACGGCGAACATATTCGCATATTCAGCGATAAAGAAGAGTGCGAAGCGCATTCCGCTATACTCGGTATGGAAACCGGCAACGATTTCAGACTCAGCTTCGGGCAAATCAAATGGGGTCCGGTTTACTTCAGCAATCGCGGAAATAAAAAAGATAAAGAATGCGATAAAGGTAAAAGGCGTTCGGAAAATCAACCAGCTGAAAACACCATTGGATTGGCTTGCCACAATCTCTTGCATGCTCAAACTTTCCACGAGCATAACGATCGTTAAGATAGAGAGACCGAGCGGAATTTCATAACTAACAATCTGGGCAGCGGAGCGGAGCGAACCCAACAGCGACCATTTGCTGTTTGATGACCAGCCTGCCATGATTACACCCATGACAATTACGGAGGAAATCGCCATGATATAGAAGATGCCAATATTGAAGTCGCTAACCAATATATTTTCACTAAACGGAATAGCAGCGAAGACAGCGAAAGAGCAGGCAAAAATGACATAGGGAGCGAGTAGGAAAAGGAGTTTATCGCCTTGCGGTGGGATATAATCCTCTTTGAAGATGAGTTTAACACCATCGGCTAACGTTTGAAGGGTACCCCATGGTCCAACTCGCATGGGACCAGTTCGGTTCTGAAAGCGGGCGGCGACTTTTCGTTCTGCGAGCACCAAGAATAAGGGGAGTAGTGGGACTACACCAACGAAAATGCCAGCACATGCAAACATAACGAGGACCGTGCCTATCTCTACAGGGAAATGCGCAACAACCGCTTCCGGCAATCGCGGAAGGACGACGTTCTGTATAAATTCTTCTGCCCAATTGAGTCCATCTTGCAAGTTTATATTAGGAAAGAAACCTTCAGATACGTTGAAATATGGGCTTGCAAACATCGCCCTAAAATCCGACATCTGACCTCCTTATCTGAATCAGGAACATGCTGTCCGCAAATCGTCGCTGAGTTATTCTGGTGCTATCACTCCGCCATTAGGCGTGTTTAGCGGTCAACTTCTCCCATCACAATATCGATGCTGCCAATAATGGCGATAATATCTGCTACCATCAAGCCTTGACTGAGTTCTTGTAGTGCGCTCAAAGCACTAAAACAGGGCGAGCGTCCCTTCACACGCACCGGTTTGGGAGTACCATCACTGACGATATAGAATCCGAGTTCACCGCGCGGTGCTTCACTACGGAAATAAATCTCGCCTTTTGGTGGGCGAACGGCTTTTAAGTCTGCCATGACGGGACCATCTGGGAGTCCTTCGGCTAAAATTTGCCGGACAATCCGGACGGACTCTTTCATTTCATCCATGCGAATTTTATATCGACACCAGCAGTCACCGACAACCGCTCCTAATTCTGGAACGTCCACAGCAACAGGCACATCAAAGTCAAACCTGTCATAGATGGAATAGGGTTCATCTCGCCGGAGATCCCAGTCTACACCGGAACCGCGAAGGTTAGGACCCGTCGCGCCGTAACTGAGTGCCATATCCGCTGACATGACAGCAACCTTGGTGGTGCGTTCTGAGAAGATACTATTTTTTGTCAGAAGTTCGTTATACTCGTCAATCTGCGGTTCAAAGTAGTCTAAAAACTGTTCTATCTCGTCCAAATAATTTTGCTCAGCAATAGAACCGGGTTCCATCGGTATGATCTCTGAGACCCCGCCAATGCGGACGTAGTTATAGGTGAGGCGTGCGCCACACACCTTCTCGAAAAGGAGGAGGAGTCGTTCGCGGTCGCGGAAAGCATAAAGGAATGGCGTAAACGCGCCGATGTCCATTCCGTAGGTTCCGAATGAGAGGAGATGACTCGCGATACGGTTCAATTCACAGATAAGTACCCGCAGGTATTCTGCCCGTTCCGGGACCTCAAATTTTCGTTTTTCATCTGCTTCCAACAACTTTTCAACAGCAAGACAAAATCCCCAGTTCTGGTTCATCGCCGCTACGTAATCCATCCGGTCGGTAAACGGAATGATTTGGGGATAAGAGAGATTTTCGGAATGTTTCTCGAAACAACGATGCAGGTAACCGATGTGAGGGATTGCTTCACGGACAACCTCGCCATCCAGCTTTAACTCTAATCGCAGCACACCGTGTGTGCTTGGATGCTGAGGTCCCATGTTCACCACCATCTCATCGGCGAACGGTTTTAGTTCAATAATTTTGCTTTCAGTCTGTTGTGTCGTTTCCATAATGCGGGTTTTTCAAAATCCAGAGTTATTTCAATACCTATCTATTCGCCCTATATATGATACCACTTTTGCCTTCTAATGTCAAACCTTAACCAGTTTTCTCGGAGAAAATCAGTGTTGTGATTCGGATAGTATTCTTACCGAAAAATGTTACACTAATGTTACACCACATATTTAGGGTTGAGTCTACAAACCCACGTGCCACCTAAGCTCAAAGGTGTTTTTGTTCTGGTGCTTTATTGCGAAAAAAGTTAAAAAGTGTAACATTTTCCGCGTTGTGTAACACCCCACAAAATAGAAATTGAGTGTCCCTGCCCCTAATATGGCACGCGCATCCCGCGATAGAATTCAGGTTCCTTATAATCTTTGCGCAGAGGGTATCCCTCCCAATCGTCGGGAAGTAAGATGCGGCGGAGGTCCTTGTGCCCTTCAAAGAAGATTCCGTAGAGATCGTATGCTTCGCGCTCGTGCCAATCAGCTGTCTGCCAGATGTGTGAGACACTGGGAAGGTGCGGATTCGTTTTCGGCATCATGGTTTTGAGAACTATGCTGTGCCGATGTCGCATCGCATAGATATGGTAGACGACAGCGAATTCTTCATCTCTGGCACTCAAATCAACACCACTGAGACACATCAAAGAATCGAACGCCAATGAATCAGTTTCGGCGAGATATTGACACACGTCGGCAATTGCTGAGGGGGCAATACGGATGCTGGGGTCACCTGCGAGTTCGGTATCAAGACCGAGGACGGCTTCCCCGAATTGCTTGGTTAGGACTTCATAAATTTCTTCCGGTCTCACGTAATTCCTGCTCCATAATTGTGATTAGGATTGTTCCTATCGTTGAACGAGTTGGTATCCTATACGTTATCGCTTTCTGCCTCAGTCTCTGCTTCAGGTCCTTCGAGTTCGTACCACTCCGTTTTGGTAAAGAGTCTTTTCAGGAACGGAACATGCGCACGTTTAGCAACGGTTTGGGTTTTAATCTTTTCTTGTAGTTTGAGCAGCCCTTCAATGAGTGCTTCTGGACGCGGCGGGCATCCGGGGACATAGACATCGACGGGAATAATGCGATCGACCCCTTTGAGAACGTGGTATCCGTGTTGCCAATAGGGACCACCACTCGTTGCGCAGCTACCCATTGAAATGACGTATTTCGGTTCCGGCATCTGTTCATAAAGTCGCCGAATCCGGGTCGCCATTTTGAGTGTCACTGTACCAGAGATGACCATCAGGTCGGATTGACGCGGTGTCGCGCGCGGAACACCAGCACCGAACCGGTCTAGGTCGTAGTTGGATGCGGCAGCCGCCATAAATTCAATAGCGCAACAGGCGAGTCCAAACGTCATGGGCCAGAGCGCGGAGGAGCGTGCCCAGTTGGCGACAGCGTCAACTGAGGTGACAATAACATTTTTATCCAGTTTCTCATCAATTATCATAACTTTCTTCCCTTTGGATGGATTGTACTTCCAACTGTGTGGAGCGGATCCACTCCAGATCACCTTTTGCCCAGACATAGGCAAGCCCGACTAAAAGAATAACGATGAAGACGAGCATCTCCAAAAACGCAAAGAGACCGAAATCCCGGAAAACAACTGCCCACGGGAAAAGGAACACGGCTTCCACATCAAAGATCAGGAATATAAGCGCGATAACATAAAAACGGGTGTTGAACTTAATCCGCGTGTCGCCGATTGGATCTTCACCGCATTCATAGGGGATATACTTTTCGCCTGAAAATATCTTGGTATGCAGGAGGCGAGAGACAGTCAGGTTCAGGACGACAAATAGGCTGCCAACAATCAAAAAGATTAGCACATTTGCGAAGTTAAAAAGCATTCTGGATTATCCTTGAGAACCGCAGTGTCGCGAAAACTTTTGTGTGTATACAATTTTATTCTTAAAATTATATATTATTTCGTACTGATTTGCAAGTAAATTTTTAACCACTCCAAGGACATCGTGTTCTCATCTGTTTTTTCTCAGAATGCTGTTAAAAAACAGATTTAGTTTTCGCTCTTAATTTTACCCAACGTGGTAGTAAGCAAATGTGGCTTGGGGGAAACAGGATAGATTTTAGGGTCAAACCAGTCCCAACCGGTATTTCGACCATGACGTATGGTTGGACCCAAAGGTGCAAGCGGTGTTCCAATGCGAGCGTTTAGGTCTATTTTTAGTAACTGTTTTTGACCGTCAACTGTCTTTCTATACAGGAGTTCGTTCCCGTCGGGTGACCAAGCCACCATTCCAAATGTATTATTTACTATCCTCTTAAGCTTTTTACCGTCGCGATTGACAATGTAGATACCCGGTTTTTCCCCATCTCGTTTCCGCCAAGCAAAGGCAAGTTTCTTTCCGTCAGGGGACCAAGCAGGATATCTCAGGCTGCCTTTCTTAATCTTTACAGGGAGTGCTTCTTTTTTGCCGGTTTGTAGGTTGATAATCCAAATGCGCTGTTCTATCGGTATCGCACCGTCAGGGAGTGGTGCTCCTCGCATAGTGCCGATAAAGGCCATCTCGGTCCCATCAGGAGACCAGGCGGGAAAACCGTTAGGATACTTTCCTACTTCAATAATCCGCTCGGCGTTGCCTCTACTTATTGTATCGCAGTATACTGCCCAATCTGGCACGGGTGAGTATGTGTGATAAGCAATCTTTTTTCCGTCAGGGGACCAAGTAGGCGCGGTCCTATAGTCTAATTCGCTAAACGCTCGACGGATGTTTCCGCCATCGGGATCCATGAGATAGATGTCATGAAGTCCTACATGTTCTCGTTCTGAGACGAAAGCGATATGTTCTCCGGTCGGCGACCAGATAGGGTCGGAATCGTTCCCGGGGTGGTTGGTTAATCGGAGCTGTTCACTCCCGTCGGCATTCATTATATAGATTTCGGCATTGCCATGACGATTGGAAGTATACACAATTTTGGCGCGCTTTGGTGCTTCCGCCCAAACACTAAAAAGGTTTGAAAACACTAATATCAGACTGGTGGTGAGCAAAATCTGTTTCAAGGTGGCAACCTACATTATTGTTAGCGTTATGCTGTTGGATGTGAGTGATGCCTTACCGAGCAGCGATTTGACAGGTAGATAGATGTTTTTATGTTTCTTTTTAAGGGACTCAATCTGTAGTTGGAGATCGTTAACTGCGGAACGCTTATCCGCAGCGGAAACATGTGCGTCTGTTACCTTCTGAATCCGCTTAATCTCCTCTTCTAATTCTATAATCTCTGGGTGTCGCTTTTCCAAAAAATCTCGGTAAATCGATAATTCCATTGTAAGTGTAACTGTATAACTACCTTTCTGGAGTCCATAATATTTCTGAAAATTTTCCAATGAAACCGTGTGGGTACTTTCAGCTTTCAATTCAAATCCCTTGATACACTGAACAGATTTTCCATTTTTTTCGATAATAATCTCTTCAGAAATAGGAGCACGCATTAAACGTTCTGGCTCAATAATATTGCCGTCGGTATCCTTAACGCTTAATCGCTTAAAAACACCAGACGTTGCAACGTCGTCAAGAGGGATGAAAAGATTGAACTGTCCATTCTGAATGTTGAGCTCGAGCGGTATAGTGTCTATAGATGTGTAAGTCGCCTGAGGGGTAGAGAGGGAGAGAATCACCTCTGAAGTAGCTGTTGTTGCATCGGTCGGGGAGGGTTGTGTTTGTAAACCGGCGACACATCCTATCGTGCTAAAAACGAGAAGTAAGTAACGAAAAGCAAATTTTTTGAATACTTTCATGAGAAGAACTCTATTCTATTATGAGTGTGATCTCGTTGGATACGAGCGATGCCTTTCCACGACGCGATTTGACAGGCAAGTAGATGTTTTTCACCTCATTCTTGTGCCTTTCCTGAATGAATTTGATCTGTTCTTGATAGTAGTTCGTCGCGTCCTGCTTTGCTGCTGTTTGGAGATTCGGATCGTTCTGAATCCGTGCCAGATCCCGTCTCAACTCACGCACTTCTGGGTGTTCCTCGATTATGGATTCTCGGTAGACTTCTAACTCAATTGCAAGCGTTGCGGTGTAAGTCCCGGATTTTAGTTGATAATATCTCTGTATGTCCTTCAGGGTCAATTCCTGATTCGAAGATGCTTTGAGTTCAAACCCTTGGACACAACGCACTGATTTTCCATCGCGCATGACATATTTTTGTGGGTTCTCTTGTGTGATTGCGCGCTTGGGTTCAACAATTTGTCCCTTTGCGTCTTTCACTGTTATCTGTGTAAAGGCACCCTTCGTTGCGACAGTAAAAAAAGGCACGAGAAGATCGAATTTACCGTTCTGAATATTCAGTTCAAGAGCGATTGCTTCCTTCGCAGTGTAGTTTGTTTTGGGCGTTGAGAGTAGGAGTTCCGTGAGAGGTTGGGATGATCCTTCTGCCTCTGTAGTAGAGGCGGTTTCGTCGGTTTTTGCCGTTTCGGTTTGCATCGTCTGGAGGTTTCCAAGGCATCCTGCAAAGGTGACAAGAAGTAAAAAGAGATAAATTGGGATAAATTTCGGTGCGACCTTCAAGTTACTATTGCGAAGTATCATTTTGTGGCTCCTGATATTTATTTTTTTAAAGTGTAATACCCAATCCCGGTTGGTCAGGCACTTCAATGAATCCATTGACGATCTTTTCTGCTGGTGAAATGAGAGAAGCGCGCCACTCTACTTCTCCCCAAGCGTATTCAAGGATTGCGAAATTTGGCACACTCGCCATGCATTGTACACTCGCAGCCGTCGCAACAGGACCGCTCGGATTGTGAGGTGTCATCATGACGTCACGTGTGGCAGCAAGTGTGGCGATTTTTTTTAGCCCCGTAATGCCGCCGACATGTTTGACATCCGGTAAGATGTAATCCACCTCTGCGATTCTAAGTAATCTATCAAAATCTGTGGGGGTTCGTAAGCGTTCGCCGGTTGCAATTGGGATACCGATAGAACGACTCATGTGCGCGAAAGCGTCGAGGTTGAGCAAAGGAACTGCGTCTTCGATCCAGAAGAGATGCAAATCCTCCAGTTCTTTTGCGACTTGGATAAGGATACCGGGATTAAAACGACTGTGGCAGTCTACCATCAAATCGACGTCTCCACCGATTGCAGCACGAATTGTGCGGATGCGATCAATACCTAAACAGATGGCAGGGGTAAGACTTCCACTCGAAATATTCGCCGTCGAAACATCGTCAAAGGGAGCACATTTTATAGCGGTAAATCTTTCAGCAACAGCGCGTTCGGCATTGCTGGCGAATCCTGATGGGCTGCGATCGACTGTGGCGCGGTTAATATTCGCATAGAGACGGATCTTTTCTCGACACTTACCACCGAATAGTTGATAACTTGGCACGCCTAACACCTTGCCTGTCAAATCGCACATTGCCTGCTCAATCCCACTAAGGACGGTGTGATAGGTGTGGCTTTCGGTGTCAATGTAGAAACGCTGGCGGAATGCCTCCAGTTGGAACGGATTCCAGCCGACGAGTGAGGGTTTAAGTGTCTCAATGAGGTGTTGAACATGAGTGTCGTCTCTACCGTGGGAAGCTTCGCCGACACCGATTGTGCCGTCATCGGCATATACCTTAACGAATAGCCAATTCCCTCGATGATTTACCTCAACGATTTCAGTTTCTATGGTTTCTATTTTTACTGTGGGCATTTGTGTTTTGAATAGTGGTGTGGCGAGGCGATTATGCCTCGCCGTGCGGAGTTCTACGATGCCGCTGCCCATTTTACCCCTTGGGTGAGGAATTTCTGCATACCAGCACGCTCAAAGGTACCCGGTCCGTGGCCCAAAGTGGTGTAAAAGACCCGTCCGGAACCGTAAGGCTTGACCCAAGCCATAGGGTGCGCTTTGCCGAACCATTCAGCAGACGCTAAGACATGAACGTGGGGATCGTGTGCAGATATATAGATTTCATCTTCTACATCGAAGTCTTCAACGCCCTGGGTTGTCGGATGCGCGTTGTCCTCAATATGGACAGTAAAGGTTGATCCGGGAGGGTGCCAATTGGCAGCACCGCCGATGAGATCCATTGCCTGACCGCCGATCCACCACGCGGTACCGTGAATCCCGACCAAACCTTTGCCTTCGCTGACGAATTGGAACAACCCTTCTTCTTCAGCTGAGGATAAATCGGAGACGCGCTCGACGGATCCGTCCTCTCGGCGTTCCGTCCGCGTGAAGCCGGTGCCAAAGACGCACGCATCGTAACTGTTCAATTCAGATGACGCTAAAATTCCTTTGTCGTCGGTTAGCGTCGCTGTGATATCAGCGTCTTCGGAAAGAAAATCGTGAATGACACTGGCACTTGCATCAAAGCGGTGGTTTTCACCTGATAGCACGAGAATTTTTGACATAAGAGCCTCCTTTAGAAACGGCACTGAATCCGCCGCTTATGGTGAGAAATTGAAAGTGATAACTCCACTTTGCAGACATAAGTGTAACGCAAAATCAAAATTGTGTCAAACCAATTCTCTGTAGGATAAAGATTTTTTTGACAATAATGTTGCAACATGTTACAATAGTATTAAATTTAAGTGAGAACCGGGTGTGTATGGAAAAAAATAGCGTTACACTAACCCTTGGGCAACTTGCTGCGGGGAGCATCATCGGACTGGTAAGTGGTTGGGTCTGCTTGTTGGTATTTGACCATTTTATTTGGGATGTGCTCTTGGGGGATCGAGTTCGTCACGGTTTCTGGGTAGGTTTGCTACTCCTCGTTTCGTTAGGTGTTTCGTATGGCACCGTGATTGTGGGGGCAAGCGAAGGTATCCGTTTTGTGAGTCAGAAATTCGGGGTCAGTATACCCTTAAAACCGCTTTGCTCAGGGGCATTTTTGGGACCACCTGCTGTCGTTGGTTTGCTTGCCCTGCTTAACGTTCCATGGGAAATATTTGGTAGACCAAATCTTATTCTGGCGTTGCTGCTTCCAGTGCTTAAGACGCTCGCGTATGTTGTTTCATTACCTATGCGCGGGTGGGTATCCCTCAATTTGCCAGTCGAGATTTGGTATGTTCTTTCTATTCCTGTTGGAGCGATATTAGGGTATAGGTTGGCAGCCGTAGAAAATACCGAAGTAAGTGCAGAACACGGGTAGATTTGGAAGGGCTTTTTAATGAACGGTCACAGAAATCTAAGAGCGCATGCTGGAGGTTTCACCCATCAAAATGCAGTATGATGATAAACCAAAGGACGAATGTGGCGTATTTGGCATCTTCGGTCACCCGAGGGCAGTAGAATTAACCTATTTAGGGTTACGTGCCCTTCAGCATCGAGGACAAGAGAGCAGCGGGATTGTCGCATCAGATGTTGAGAAATTTACATATCATCACGGTATGGGACTCGTTCACTCTGTTTTTACGACTGAGGTCTTAGCGAACCTGAAAGGGCATATCGCTATTGGGCACAATCGATATTCAACAGCAGGGGAAAGCACGTTGGAAAACGCGCAGCCTTTGGTTCGGAATTATAAGCAGGGTCCCCTCGCACTTGGCCACAATGGCAACCTCGTCAATGCATCACAGATTCGGAATCATTTGGAGAATGCGGGTTCAATCTTCAGCACGAACTTGGATACTGAAGTCATTTTCCATCTGATAGCGCATTCGCGGAAGCAGATTTTAGAGGATAGAATCATTGATGCGCTTCGAAGTATTGAAGGTGCATATTCGTTCGTATGCATGGACAAAAATACGCTCATAGGTGCTCGCGATGCACACGGGTTCCGTCCGCTCTGGCTCGGCAGACTGAATGATGCTTATGTCTTGGCGTCTGAAACATGTGCGCTTGATGTAATCGAAGCCGAACCAATACGTGAGATAGAACCCGGAGAGTTGATATTTATACGTCCCCACGGCATAAAGTCTTTGCGTTTTCATCAAAAACAGCCGGAATTAGCGCAGTGCATCTTTGAATATATCTATCTTGCGCGACCGGATGGCATGATGTTCGCACAGAGTGTGAATGGCACTCGCCGCGAGTTTGGGCGGCAGCTTGCCCGTGAGCATCCCGTCAAAGCAGATGTCGTTATCCCGGTCCCTGACTCTGCAACGATTGCTGCTCTTGGATATGCTGAAGAGTCTGGTATTCCGTTTGATTTAGGATTGTCGCGGAATACATTTGTTGGACGCTCTTTCATGAATCCTACGCAGGATATTAGGGAACTCATGGTGAAGGTGAAATTGAATCCAGTGCGTGATGTGCTACGCGGCAAACGGGTTGTGCTTGTAGATGATTCAATTATGCGTGGGACAAATAGCAGGAAGCTTATCAAAATCGTTCGGCAAGGCGGCGCGACAGCCGTCCACCTCCGTATTGCATCCCCTCCGAATAAATTCCCATGCTTCTACGGTGTGGATACACCGACACGTGGTGAGTTAATTGCGAGTTCACACACGATTGAAGAAATCCGCAAATATATCCGCGCCGACAGTCTCGGTTATCTGAGTATTGACGGAATGCTCAAATCAGTGAAATCACCAGAAGATTTCTGTACCACCTGTTTCGATGGAAAATATCCAATTCCGTTTGTGGAACAGCCTTCAGAGCAGCTGCCGCTAATTGTAGATTGATCCTGCCTCTTATATAGCCGGGTAAGCGGTGACTACAAGGAAAATTTTTATGCAGTTCGGACCACCTGGTAAGCAAAAAAGACCGGCCGCGATAGGTACACCGCAAGGAAGGCATACGCTTATCTCGTTGCTCGCATGTGCGATCCTTGGCATGGTCTTGAGCAGGGTTCTCCCCTACCTCATTGGAAAGTTGAAACCTAACATGAGAGCGGATGAAGCAGAAGAGATTGGTGTTCTCATTGCCTTAGGCATTAGTGGAATTGTATTGGTCATTAGCCTCTTGAGACCGCGGAAAGCACCGGTCTCTCCTCTTCGCAAACAATTACTAAAGGAACAAGAAAAATCAGATGGCAGATAAACAGCCGTTGACTTATGCAGATGCCGGTGTTTCATTTGAAGCCGAAGCCGAAGCGATTAAGCGGTTAAAAAGCCTGGTGCAAACGACCTATCGCCCAGAGGTACTCAGCGATATAGGGAGTTTTGGTGGGCTTTTCGCACTTAAGACCTACGATGAACCTGTCCTCGTCTCCAGTACAGATAGTGTTGGAACGAAACTGAAGGTCGCCTTTAAAACGTCGCGACACAATACCGTTGGCTTTGATATTGTTGCCCATTGTGGCAACGATATTGTTGTACAGGGGGCCGAGCCACTCTTCTTTTTGGATTACATAGGCATTAACAAAGTGGTGCCAACAGTTATTGAGCAGGTTATTGAGGGACTGGCATCGGGTTGTCGGGAGATCGGATGTGCGTTAATCGGCGGTGAAATTGCAGAACTTCCCGATTTCTATGCTGTCGGTGAATACGATTTGGTCGGCACAATCGTTGGAGTTGTGGAAAGAGAGGGTCTGATTACTGGAGAGAGAATTGCGCCAGGCGATATGCTAATCGGGTTAGGCTCAGAGGGTCTACATACCAATGGCTTTTCGTTAGTTCGGCGTATTCTATTTGAACGTTGCAACTATAGCGTTGATACCTTCCTTCCAGAGCTTTCGGAGACGGTTGGAGATGCGCTCTTGACATCTCACAAGAGCTATGTACGGTCTGTGTTGGCACTCCGCGAGATATGCGAGATTAAAGGACTTGCGCATATCACGGGTGGCGGATTGCCTGGGAATGTACTGCGGATCCTACCAGATGGGTGTGTAGCACATATCCGAAAAGGGACGTGGGAGGTCCCCTCTATTTTTTCGTTTTTACAGGCGAAAGGGAACGTTGAAGAGGAAGAAATGTACAGAGTCTTCAATATGGGAGTTGGAATGGTAGTCGTGCTCTCGCCTAATGATGTGGATCCCGCTTTGTCGTCTCTGAGTGCGTCTGGAGAATCCACTTACCTAATCGGAGAGGTGATCGCAGGCGAAAAGGGGGTGCAAGTTGTCACTTCCTGATGCGAACTCTCAGACAGAGCCTTCCCTTTTAGATGATGCTGCCCTGAAGGAATTGGCGGTCCTGCTTGACGAGACACCTCCGCAAGTTATTTTAGCAGCCTTTGAAAATATAGACGATAGCGACGCTGCTGTGTTTTTTGTGATGTGTGCCCACTTAAAAAGTGACCTCACAGAAAATGCTCTCGTTGCACACGCTGGGAAAATTTTTGCACAGTTGCCCTTTGACAAAAAGGTGAGCATTGCTGAGAGGATAACTACGACAGAGGTGGTTGATGCGGAACGTGCAGCTCAGATTTGGCACGAACATGTCGTTAAAATTAAGGAAGCACTCCAAAAAACCGCCTTCTTGGGTGAAGGCACAGCGAATCTTGCCAAACTTTTATCCTATGTGGATGTAGCGGAGCAGAATCAGTTGTTGGAGGTATTAGCAGAGAAAGACCCGGAGATGGTCAGTAGTGTCTCTGAACAACTGTTTAACTTTGAGGATCTGGATAGACTGGAGAGCGAAGCGATTAAGACTATTCTAAAGGTGTTGGACAAACAGACCTTAGCTATTGCGCTGCACAACGCGCCGCCTGCAATACACGACCAATTCTTTGAAAATATGTCTGCATCGCAGGCAGAAGCTGTTGAAGCAGAGGCTGCACAGTTAACTTTCGAACAGACGCAAATAGCCCAGACAGCACGTCAATCTGTTGTTAATTTAGTGCGCAATTTCGCAGCGAAAGGTTTGCTAAAAATCGGATGAGTTCCCGATTCTTTTGGTTAATCTTTTCTAACGGACATCGCAGTTAGATAAACTTGTCGATGGTCCTATTAGTTGTCCTTGAGCCTGAAATCAACAGGGATTTCGACCTCCAGACTTATTGGTTCGCCACCCTTTGTAGCAGGACGAAAAGTGCTCTTTCTCAGCATCTCAATCGCTGCTTCTTCGAGTCCAAACCCGAGGCTTGTAAGTGCTACAATGTCCCGCGGAATCCCATTCTCATCAATCGTCACTTTCAGGATAACCTTGCCTTCTTTTTCTGCTTTCTTCGCACTATCCGGATATTTCTTCTCTGCCAAGAACTTAATCGTCGGCTTTTCGACCCCAGGTTCAGTCTTAAAGTCAACGTTATCCAATCCGAGATTACTGTCCGGAACGTCAGTTTGAAGTTTGTCAGTCAATGATAGTGCTTCGCGCTCCATTTCAAAGCCTTGTATTTTTGTGTCCGGCTCCACTGAACGCGTCGGTTGTGCGAAATTTCCTGGAACTTCTATAAGCTGTGGACCTGCATCAGCACTGGGTGCTGAAAGATCGATCCCGGTATCCGTACCGTCAGGAATCACGAATCCGTCATTTGCCAGTGCTTGGGTAGTGTCAGTTACTACTGGTCTCTTGATAACGAGTTCCTGCTTCTGTTGTTGTTGTGTATCAAACTTAGGTCTTTCCCTACTGCGGAATCGTCTCTTGGTTTTCGCGTCTTCTGTGACGATACTGATATCGAATATCTCTTGATCCATTTCAATCTGCTCGACGATAAAGAAAGCACTAATGATAAACCCAAAAATTACGTGGAACAATGCTGCGACTGAAAGTGCCGTGGAACTCCGCCCAATATGCTTTTGTGTGATAGGGTGCTTCACTACGTTCGCTTGCGCTGTGGAAATGCTATGCTGCTGATTGGCATCAAGCGAAACCTTCTTTAGTGCAACAAAACGTTTTGGTTTTTTACGTTCTGCCCGACGTTGCCGCATTTCGCCAAGCAGACCGGAAGTTCTGTTACTCATTCGCTTTTCCTCCTATAGAAAGAAGAGGTATAATTCGGCATCAGGATTCTGTTTTCATGTGATGCCTGACGAAACCAGCGTTGTAAAAAATACTGCAAAAATTGCTCACAGGTACCTATTTTTGACGTTAGCACTACCAAAATGTTTAATAGGTTGCGCAGATATGGTAAAAACTCGCTATTTTCGTGTAGAAATATCCTAATTATAACACATTTCTATTTTTGTGTCAATTTTTTAGGATTAAATGATTTCGTCTCTTGCCCTACGGGTTCCACCAATAAGTCATCTTTGCGACAACTGTCGAATCTAACAGCGTGGATTTCGTGGCACCATCGGTATCGTAAGTCTGATTGAAGACGAAATAGAAATCGCTTCCCGGACGATAGATATAGTTGATTAGGAAATTGGTAGACACGACATTCGTCTCAGTATTCCACTGAGCAAAGAGTTTTGCAAAGAGTCCTGTAGTAAACGAATAGTCAACTCTGCCTCTGAAGAGATTGGCGTAAACAGGACGGGGTTGCCCGTCAGTGAAATACGCTACCGGTAAATCCACTATTTGATTAAATTGGTATTGTGCGCTTACACTTAAATGTCTGTTCGGCTTAAGAGTGGTCTGTATATATGCTCTACGAACTTCGCCTTTGTAGAAGTCCTCTATGCCGCCCCCAAGGGTTGTACTGATTGGACGGCTATCGCTGCTGGAGATACGAACTTGGTATGCGTTAGACGAGTAGTCGTCTATTGGGATCTCTACGTCGTCCCTGAAATTGAAAACATCCTTGAGTCGTTCAAAGTTACGTCTGACGTTGAAAAGGATATAGTCGCCGCTGTCAAATTCAAACCAGTTGGTGTAGGAAATATCCCATTCTTCTAATTCGTTGTCGTGATTGAGGATATAGTTCATTTCTGGTCCGGTCCAAATTTGTCGAATTCCGAATTTTTGGGGCATCGGTGTCCAACGCATCTCACCGCGGAATTGCCGGATGCCGGTACGTCTTACATATCCGACGGCAGGGTTAAAATCTTCACCGATATCGGTATACGAGCCCTCGAGACGAAAACGATTACGCCGCCAATTGGAACCGAGGTACCATGCGTCGTTTCCTCCGGACGCATCGGGTTCAAATGTGCGGGACCACAAGCCGCGGACGTCCACACTATCATTGGGACGATACTCAAAGTCAAGACCACCTGCGCGATTGTAATCTCCAACTTCGTCTTTATTCACAGCAATCATTCCAATACGCGAACCCGACGCTACGTCTTTTGTGATTCGCATGACGGAATAATTGGTGCGCGGGATGTCAATTGGGTCATCCAGTGAATCTGCGTCGTAATACTCATCTGTCAGGACGTTGAGGAATCCTACACCATAAGAACCCACCTTACCGCTCGCTTTTCCACCAAAGATAATTGGAATCGCATTACCTTCTGCAAGCCCGATTCGTCGGCTATAGAAAAGGAGCATTGGTGGCGGTCGGCGGAAACTCGTCCGCGGCACCCCGAAATCGAAAAGACCGGCACCCTCCAAAAAGAAGGGACGCTTTTCGGGGAAAAACAGGCTGAATCGGGTTAGGTTTACTTGTTCTTCATCTGCTTCAACCTGCGCGAAGTCAGTATTATAGGTAATATCTGTGGTCAGATTTGATGTAATGCCGTATTTGGCATCAAAACCTACCTTAAATTTTCCTACGGTTTCGAGTCCTGTATCATTCCCATTAATTTGGGTCACGCCGGGGAGGATATATGGCAGCACCTCTAAATTTCGAGAGGGGGTGACACCTGAAAGCCCAACAAGTCTTCCCATGTTGGCAGTCCGATATTTTGCCATGCCACCATAGGACGCTGGAACAGGGGTCCATATCATCTCTTCTTGGTTTCGCGCGAGTTCACGACCGGTGTTCATACCCCATACCATCTGGTCGCTCTGTTTGAAACGCAGTTGACTGAACGGAATACTAAGCTCGGAGGTCCAGTAAGTATCATTAATTTTCGATTTACATTCTACAACGGCATCCCAATCTCTGTTGAGCGTGTCGCCGCTATTCGTTACAGCCCTATCCTGTATTGCACCAAGGGCGTTCATCCGAAAGAAAAAGCCGCTTCGCTGGTCGTTATATGTGTCAAGTATCAAGAACACGGTGTCATTTTCGTGCAGGTCGCGGGAATCGCGGCGCATCTCGTTCGCGACTATTTTTGACATATCCGAATCGAAGCAAGTAAAGCCGAAGTAGATGTTCTCGTTATCATAGAGAACCCGAACCTCCATTGATTCAGAACCAATTTCGCCTTCATACGGCTCAATTTGCACGAACTGGTTAATGGGTTCGGCGTTTTGCCAATCCTCTTCTGTTAAATCACCGTCAACTTCAATACTCTGGTAGGTACGGTGTGCCTTAATCTCGTAGTCATGTGATTCGGCGTGGACGCTGACGATACCGACATTCAACAGGATAAAAATGAGCAAGGGAATTGTAAGTTTTTGGAATTGTGGTGAAGAAAATAGGGGGTCGTCCACAGAGCTTCCTCCTTTAGATAAATATAGTCACTGATTAATTGTGACGTAAAAAGAAGCAAAATGGACTATATAAACTTCAAAATTCTAAAGTTATTGCTACAAATGGAACAATCGGCAGTTGTGAAATAGGTTCTTCTTTCGTGAAATTCCGGCTGTAGCGAACCTCAAGTATATTGTCGCGGTTGTAGACGTTCCATATTTCGAGGGCAAATCCTAACTCCCAACCGCGATTTTCTGAATTGTCTAATACTTTAAAACGGAGACTCAAGTCTAATCGGTGATACGGCGAAGTGCGCTTCCATTCTCCATAGACAGGTATCCATTTTTTCTCCTTCGTACGGAAATTCGTAAAGGGGGTACGGTCTACGAGAGTTGCGTAGAGTACACCACTCTGGTATTGCCACTTGGCACTTATATCCAACGCTTCAATGAGTGGAATGGAAATAATGAATTCTGGAGGAGCACTATAACTCGCTGCGGCAGTCAGGACATGTGGGCTATTGTAAGTATAAAATCGGTGGAATCTTTCACCAGGATCTCGACGTTTGGAAATGGTGTAAGCGTACGCCACCCATCCATCAAAGGATTTGGAAATTTTATGCCCTAAGGAAATTTCAAATCCACGCACAAATCCTGCCTGATTGTTTTGATACTGTCTATCACTTTTATTGTAAGTGATGAGATCACGGAGCGTTTTGTAATAACCCGCTATATTCACGTTCGCGCCGAATGGTAGCCTTTGTCTCAGTTCAAGGACATAATGCGTTGCGAGGCTCTGCTCAAGAGACGCGTTTGGTGTTACGCCAAGTACAAATTGATCTAATCGTGGATTTTGTGCATAACGACCGTAACTGAAGTATAGGGATGCTTCCCACGGCAGGCTGTAACGAAGTTGCCCACGTGGCTGAAATGACAGGCTATCTGTGAGGTTAAAGTAGCTTGCGCGGACCCCGAAAGTTCCTGAAAGATTAGAAGAGAATAAATTTTGTCTGGCTTGAAGATACCCCTCTAAGCGGTGGAGGTTTTGCGTTTCGGTGACATTAACTGTTTCGAGATTGTGTCGAATCCGGAACTGATAATCTGGATCCCCCTCTTCAAGCTGGCGAGCACCATGGCTTGTAACCGTTGAGGGTGTACTTGAAAGCAAATAGCCGAATTCTACATCGGTATTTTCTGAGGAAGTCGTCCAAGTAAAATCATTTCGGAGCGCATAAGTAGAAGTCGTTGTACGGTAGTAATACCCTTCACCGACAGCGAGTTCAGTTTCTGTAAATGAGCGGGTGAATGACAGAATAGACCTGAATCGTGGTAGCAATTGAGAGTAAAGATGAACCCCTTGGACATCAAAAGGGTGTTCTGTGCTTAAAGGACCGCGGAGATCACTGTCGTGAACCTCTTCCGTTCCCAATTGTAATTCAGACGAATCGTACGCCGTAACGGCGTTAAGAACGATTCCATGGGTGCCGTTGAGTTTATAAACACCTTTTAGTTGATAACTCCAAAAAGTCGGCACCTGTCGTACTAAATCTTCAATATCTATCAATCTTGAAGCCAATTCAAAAAATGGCTCCAGGTAGCTGCGTCTCCCAAAAGCGTACCAATAGCCTTGTCCGGGTAACGCCTCGTTCTCCAAGAACTCTTGATCAGTCGATGCCGGTTTTTCATTGGTTTCAGTATCTGGAGCATCTGTTGGGACATCGGTTGCGCGTCTATTTTGAAGAGAAAAAGAACCAGTAAAAAAAAGTTCAGAATAGATAACGCTCGGTTTTAGCATTCCGTCAAAGTGCCCTAAGGATTCCAGATTTTTGGGGCGAGAATGGATATCAATCACTGCTTGTGAGTCGGCACCAAACTCAGCACCAAATCCGCCTGGGTATACATCAACTTTTCTAATAGTTTCAGAACTTACCACTGAGACAATGCCGAGGAGATGATAAGGGTATCCCAACGGCAGTCGGTCGAAGTAATAGAGGTTATCCGCTGGAGCACCGCCACGCACGGAGAGTACGCCCAAGAAATCGTTAATTGTACCAACACTTGGTAGCAGTGCCATTGCTCGGAAAGGATCGCCAGCACTGCTCGTAAATCGCCTGAGTTGTTCGCCATCCAGTGTCTGTTGTGTTGTCTTCGCCTCCAGTTGGGTTTCGACTATTATCGGTCCTAAGGTGATAATAGTATCAGATGTATCACTCTCCGCTGTATCTGGCTTAACGGTGTCATCGTCGGTTTGCGCGAAAGCACCCAACGGTCCTATGAGAATCAAAAGGATCAATATCTGTCTCAAGTTTCTATTCCTTACGAAATGAAATTAAAATTCTGCTGTAATCCCTAAGTAAGGGATAAAAGGCAACTGGTTGATGTCGTTCCGCGTTACGCAGTCTTCGCTATAGTTGAAATCAAGTACGTTACTTCGGTTATAGGTATTTAGGAGTTCAAGAAAGATTCCGAGTTTCCAGTTGCTAAATTGGAAGGTTTTGCTGACGCGGAGGTCCAACCTGTGATAGGGTGGCAGACGGCCTGAGTTGGTTTCTGCATAAATAGGGATAAAAATAGGGTTCCCGTTTCTCGGATCAAACTGGACTGTCGCGCCTTCGCAGGGGGTATAGGGATTACCGGTTCGGTACTGCCACTTCGCGCCGAACTCCCAAGTAGGGGTGAGTTTGTAACTTGCGGCAAGTGTAGCAACGTGCGTCTGGTCAAATGAATAGGGACGATACGGTTCACCAGGACGGTCGCGACGTTCAGACAGCGCATACGCGTAGGAAAGCCAACCGAAAAATCGATCTCCACTCTGGTGTCGTAGGAAAATTTCGGTGCCTTGTGCGTAACCCTCACCTTGATTTAGATAGGCGGCTTCCTCGTCAGAAGTTGCCAAACCTGACAAGTCTTTGTAATACGCCGCCATTTTAATTTCTGTATCTTGTGAGAGTTGCCGTTTAAGTTCGAGAATGTAGTGGCTTGCGCTGCTTGACTTTAAGGCTGGATTACCTATAGTCGGAGAGAGTAGTGCTGGCAACGGGGTCTGGTTGTAAATTCCGTAAGCAAATTGAAGTTCGGAACCACTGGGAAGTTCCACAAGCACGCTACCGCGTGGTTGAGTGGAGAGTTGATCGGTGCGGTTGAAATAATCGAAACGCAGCCCAAAAACAACCGATAAAAATGGCAGCAGCGCATACCTATCTTGCAAGTAGCCTTCAATGCGTTGTCCACGCACGTATTCGTCTAATGGAATCTTTTCCTCAAATCGGATGTCGAAGTCGACTTCACCCTCATCAGGAATCCGGGTGAAAGTGCCGGTGACCTGCCCAGGTTCGAGTCCGAGAATTAACCCAGATTCCAAGCGATGCCTCGGATTTAATTCGTATGTAATGTCTTCACGAAGGGTGTAGCTCGGGGCATCAACTTTCAGCGAAAGTGCAGGACCGAAATTGACATCGAACAGGAAGTCTGAGCGGGTTAGCGATAAATAGGAGGTAAACCGGTCTGTGAGGATGGAACGGAGATGAAGACCTGCCCCCTCGAAACCGCTTTCAAAACTGGTGTTCCCTCTAAAGTCTTGGTCGACATTTTCCCCATCTAACTTCAGCGCAAATTTGTCGCCTGAAGCAAAGAGATTAAAATAGAGTTGATGTTTTTCACTCAGGTCGTATCCCGCCTTCAGTTGGTAATCCCAGAAACGAGGAAAAGCGGTGATAGAACCAGCATCAAACGACAGCGATCCGATGAACAGATCGATGTAACTTCTACGACCTGCAGCGTACCAAAACCCTTTTTCACCAATTTTGCCTTGAAGTAGTCCCTCCGAGTAGAGAAGGTTGAGATTAAACTTTCCACCTAAATCTACTTGGCTATCGTCTTGTGAGTAGATGTCAATCACTGCTTGTGAATCGACGCCATACTCGACACCATAGCCGCCAGCATAGACATCAATTCGGTCGATAATTTCAGAACTTAAGGACGAGACGAGTCCCCCAAAATGGTACGGATAACCCACGGGTACTCTATCAAAATAGTAGAGATTGTCTTCATCGGAACCGCCACGGATATAGAGAGCACCGCTAAAGTCATTTGCTACGCCAATGCCTGGGATGGCGGGCAGCGCACGAAGTGCGTCACCTCCTGTACCGGGTAAGCGTGTGATTTCCTGTGATTGAATGCTTTTTTTGCTGACTGTTTTGGGATCACGCTCACCGGTTACCTCGACTTCTTTAAGACGCTCTGCTGTACTGAGATAAATCTCCGGATTTGAGGTTTCTCCTGCTATAACGATAATTGAGGTCTGTTGTGTCAATTCAGTGTCAGACGATATTATAATTAAGGTGTAGGTGCCTTCAGGAACGGCACTAAAAATAAACTTTCCATTTTCATCTGTGTTCTGACGTTCATCGGTTTGAACGATCCTGACCTCCGCATCCGCTAACGGCTCCTGTGTGTTGCTGTAGACAATGCCTTCGATTGTCCCTGTTTGGGAAAAAGCAACTGCCGGAATTAAAAGGAACGTTAGCAGACAGAGAAATGTTTTCATGGCGCTTGGCGACTCCTCTTCTCGATATCTTAGAAAATTGCGTGTGCTGTATGCAAACGTTAGGGAGCAGTAGAATGTTTACATGTGAGTTAGCAACTGCACTTCTGGATGTCTTAGAAAATTGTATGTTATGTATGTAATAAAATCCAATAAAAAGTATACAATTTTCTTTTCTGGAATTGCCAAAAAAATGAAAATATAGAGGTTTTGATTTTCCAAAGTTTAGGTTTCTATGCTGGTGGGGATTTAATCACATATTTAAGGGCGGGTTATGGGACCCGCCCGTTGCTTTTGTATGCTAACGCGCAACCGCTTCAGAACCGAGGTTTTCCTGGATCCACGTGCGAAGCGGCACGTCCTTTTCACCTGGAGAGGTAAAGCCGTGCCCTCCAGTGCTTGCGCCTAAAATCTGCTGACGAATTGGGTCAGAACGTTCCATCCAATGTTCTACGGTCATGTCGTCGCGAGGTTGCAGCCAGCGGTAGCTATAGCCGTAGAACAGCACCTTGCGGACAATGTCGGAGGTGTTTCGTCCTGCCGAATGCCAGAGTCTGCGATCAAAGAAGACAGCTGTTCCGGGTTTGGCAAAAACAGGGATTGCGTCTTCAGGATCAGCGGTCGAATCCTCGGGCAGCTCCAACGTATTTGATTGCTGGCTACCTGGGACCACTGAGAAATTACCGCGCCCCGGAATAGATGTATCGGTGAGGAAAAATGCGACCTTCAGTGATACTCGCGGGCGCGGGTCACCCTCCAACTCAAAGTTGAGTCTGCCACTATCCTGGTGCCAACCAAGGCGTTTCTTTTCGTTGCGCTCCTCCGGCGGAAGCGGGGGCAGTACAATCAGATGTGAGTGGTAAAGCTTGATGTTCCACCCCAAAATTCCCCAAACTTTGGGAAAAGTTGTGTGCCAGTCTACCAATTCAATGAAACTTTCATCCCTGCCAATAAAATCGAGAAGGTTGAAGCGCGCATCGGTTGGAAGTTGATCTTTCTCTAAATGCTCCGCTCCGACCCGATCAACAGCGGCGATGAGTCTGTCAACCATCTCCTGAGGGATGGCATCCTCAACCGCAAAGAAACCGTTCTCTTCAAATTGCTGTTTTTCTGACTCAGTCAAACAGTGTTCTAAACATAGCGGGTTCATTGTTTTCCCCTCATGGAAGCGACACTAAGTCGCGATGCTTTAATTTGCGAAAAGTTTACACCGAATTCAAATTCTCGTCAACATGAAAAATGTTCTAATAAGAACGCAAAAGATTTTCAGACGTTACCTGTTTTGCGCGCTTCACAGCGCGCCACCTCCGCCAAAAATTGACCCCGGCGCTACAGAGAAATCCAACACCAATAATACCAGCGGTTACCCCGCCTAATACTAACTCAGGCTCTATCGCAATAGCGTAAAATGCTCCACCTATGAGGAAAACAGCGATTAATGTGTCTTTGAAGCTGTTTTTCTCTGCCCGTTTTTGAAGCAAGTGCAAGTTTGCCAGTTTCCGTTGCTTTACATAGTCAGCAAGTGGCTCTATGGGGACATGGACTGACTCAACTTGTCCGCGTGGTGCCTCTCGTACGCAACGGAAGCCGATATTTCCGGCGGTGTAGTCTGGTGGTGCATGTAAGCGATTGGCGCATCGGAAATAGCGTTTCGCTGTCCCGTCCCGAACTTCTAACCACGATCCACCGCGCAGGGTTTTGTGTTTATCGTCCAAGATGCGTTCATTTCTTTGACGTTTTGTGTCGGTATATGGTTGATACCAATCTGAAGTCCACTCCCAAACGTTTCCGACAGCATCGCCGACCCCGTAAGGACTAACTATGGCGGAACGAACGCCTATAGGGGTGAGATGCGCTGTCAAAACTTCTGAACTCTCTGGTACGCCTTCTGTGGATTCAGATTCATCAGAAACAAAGATATTGCCCCATGGGTAAATCCGTCCGTCGGGACCGCGGCAGGCTTTCTCCCATTCTGCTTCTGTGGGTAATCGTTTGCCTGCCCATTGCGCATACGCTTCGCTGTCATGCCAACTCACATGAACGACGGGGAGATTTGCGTCTTCAGGTACGAAGTTGCCATTTCTCCAATGTGGTGGCGCGGAGTGATCTGTTTCTTGGACAAAAATAGCATATTCGGCGTTTGTTACCGGATATTGCTCAATAAAATATGCCTCCAGAAAGCGGACGTGCATCGGTGCTTCGTCGAGTTTAGCATGCTCCGAATTCACTAAGGCGGTGCCGTAAAAGGCTTCAATATCGGTGCCCATGATAAACGCGCCGGTTGGGATGAGGACAGGGTTGGTAGGTCTTTGCTCGTGGTTCATTGAGCTTGTGTATGCCAGTTTTAGAAACCTGTGAGTTACACCGACTTTAGTATAGCAAGTTTTCAGCTTGCAAGCTACGCTGACTTTAGTATAGCAAGTTTTCAGCTTGCAAGCTACGCCGACTTTAGTATAGCAAGTTTTCGTCTTGCGAGCTACGACGAAAAATTCCACTTCTCTGTGGCATACTTGGTTTTGGCTAAGGTTTCGGCTTGTGCACGCTCTGTCGATGACAATTTGCTTAAATGAAACGCAACGCCGATGTTAAATGTTTCGGATATTGCCTTAATAAGTGCACTTTTGGTTATGAGCCGTCCGTCTGTATTGATGGCAGTTGATTTTTCAATCAGCATCTGCTGGGCTTCCGGATCTCTCGAGACGTGGGCAAGCATGGAAGCAGGCGGCATATCTAACGAAATGTATCCTTGAAACAGCATCCCATTTCGATTCCGTCTGACGGAAACGCCTGCCAACTTTTTGCCATCGCACATGACGTCGTAGTCAGCGGGGTTTGTCAGACAGATGTTTTGGGTGGTTTGCGAGGCGTCTGTGCCTACGACGTGGCACTCCGCAGGAATATCGAGTTTTTCAAATGCCTTGACGAGACTCTGTCCGATGCATTGATATACTTCAGAAATACTCTTTTCGCCGACGTGGCGCGGAAGAATAAGCGTGTAGGTTAAATCCCACCCGTGTACAACGGTGCCGCCGCCTGTCATCCGTTTCACCAGTTCAATGCCGTTTGTACTACACGCTTCTACGTCAACTTCCGAGACAATATCTTGGAAATAGCCGAAACTGAACGCTGGGGATGACCATGTGTAGAACCGCAGTGTCGGATTTGGCTGTTCTTTTTGTGAAAGCAGCATCGCTTCATCAACAGCCATATTCATTGCGGCAGAGTTTGCCCCCATGTTCAAGAGTCGTCCGGTTGTTTGCATTATGATAACGCTACACGACACACCTCTGTGGTATGTGCGTCGCAGTACCAGAAATACCCATCCCAGTACGTCATTCCATGTGGTTCAGGATGTGGTTCAGGTATCTCGATTTTGTTCAAATGGCTGCCGTCCTCTGGATTGAGGTGGAAAATTGCGCGATGGTTCGTCTCAACACACCAGAGGTCGTCCCCTATCCATGCAATACCGTGTGGTCGAATGCCGGGTGCAGGGAGCGTGTGAATCACCTTGAAACCGTCTTCAACATCGACCTGATAGATCGTGGCAGACGGTGGCACTGCTATCCAGAGTTTGTTGTCGCGCCATTCTAAACCGTGCGCACCGGTCTGTTCTGCACCGGGCGTTTCATAAGAAGCACGTGTTTTACCGCTTTCTGGATCGGTTGAAAGGATCTCACAACTATAGGTGGACGCGAGCCAGAGGGTGTCGCCTGTATCTGTAATACCGCTGCCTCTGTCGGAGTCGGTGGCGAGTGTCTTTTTCACATCGCCGTCAAAGGAGACGAGATGTACTTCGTTGGTCTGCTGATCGAGGATCCAGAGACCGTCTTCTGTGGCTTGCATTCCGTTGGGTTGTGGACCTGGGGATTCAAAAACTTTTTCGATTGTGGGCATGAGAAACCTCCGCGGACGATATGTCTTACTTGGGATTTTATTGTATACAGGACTGGGAAAGGTGTCAAGGATTTTTGTGACTACCGAAATAAAGTAGATACAAGTAGAAATGTGGTATATTCAAAACTATTACAATTCATTTTCCTCAATACCACTGATTTTCATAAAATGTCTCTGCAATCCACGTTTGAGCGTTTTATTCCCGTGGACAGGCACAGAGATTCGCACCGGAATACCTTCTTTAGCGTAAATGTGGTGGCTGCCTTTAATTCGCTTCAATTGCCAACCCCGCTTTTCCAATAAACGGCAAAAGGTTTTACCGGTTAACGCTTTCAAACTGCTATCTCCATTACTCTATCTTTCTCAGTGATTTCTATGGTAGTAACATCTACAGACAAACAGCCTTCAATGGCTTCATAGATGTTTTCGAGCAATTCTTCAAATGTGTCGCCTTGCGTGGCACAACCTGCAATTGCTGGCACTTCTGCCCAATATCCGCCTTCTTCAGCTTCGTGAATGATAATTTTTAATTTCATAACTTTAGATTCGCTCCTTAGTAACAGTAGTGAAAACACACTGATCTGCGAAAAACTGCAATCCTATTAAGAAACTTCCTCAAATTCTGCTAATTCGCGGGCATAATCAAGACATGCTTGGATCCGCTTCACTTTGAGATTGGGAAATTCAACGATAATTTCGTCGGTTGTATGTCCGGCTGCCAAGTATCCAAGGAGAAGACTTACTGGAATTCTCGTTCCTTTGATACGCGGTTTGCCTCGTAATATATCGGGTGTGCTAACGATGTGATCTCTCCAATGAACTGGCATGTAAATCCCTCCTAAATATAGAAATTATCTCAATTATAAGATAGCACATCCAAAACCGATTTTCAAATGAAAATCGGGGAATTGCTTTAAGCCGTCAGTCTGAAAATACGAGATTGTGGACAGGAAAAGTCTCTGTTTTTTGGCATGCTGATATCGTCACTTACCCCCATTTTTTTTGAAGGTTGTGGTGAAAGGTTTTTGTTGGGAAAAGTGTGAGCAACTCGGTGGGTTTATGATAAAATACCTCCTTACGGCAACCGTTTGTAAACCAACTTTACAAAACAAGTAAGGAGGTATTTTATGAAAAAGAGATACCCAAAACGGGTAAATCCAGAAACGAGGATAACACGTTTTGAAGAAATCTTCAAGTCTGTTGGTATGAAAAGACCGATTTTTCGGAATCTGCTGTTCGTCTTGGTAGCCATCAGTATTGCGCAAACGTTTCGTATCAATGAGATTGCGTCGCGTTTGCCCCTCGTCGTCAAGCGGGAAAAGTCGAAACAGAAAAGGTTTCTGCGTTTCCTTGACTCCCGATTGCCGGGAGATCATCCAATACTTCTGTCTACTCCCGAAAAAAATGGGGGTAAGTGACTTTTTTAACGAAAGTGCACAGATAGGATGAAAACTGAATGGGGTGATTCAATTTAAAAAAAGTCTCTGAGACCTCGGACTTCGTGTATTGACTTGCAAACTGCGCCAAAAAGTGATATAGTTTTGTCATAACTAAAAACATAATACCTTGGAGACTACTTTGAATATCGATACATTAAAAGGAAAAACAGTAGGTGCCGCTGTTTCGGGTGGCTTGGATAGTTGTACCATCACCAAATGGTTGGTTGATAATGGGGTTAACGTCGTCTGCTTTACGGCGGACCTCGGTCAACCCGACGAACGGGATGTTTCCGAAATTCGGGATCGGATGTTGGCGTGTGGTGCTGAGGATGCTATTATTGTAGACGCCAAAGATGCATTGGCAGAGGCGGGTATACGTCTCGTTCAGTGCCAAGCGATGTATGAAGGCGGCTATTGGAATACGACAGGCATCGCGCGGCATGTTACGGTGAAAGCACTCCTGCCCGAAATGGAAAAGCGTGACATCTCTATTTTGACCCATGGCGCAACCGGCAGAGGCAACGATCAGGTCCGGTTTCAACTCGCTACGAATATGCTTAATCCACGCTTTGATGTTTATGCACCATGGCGAGATCCAGAGTTCCTCAAAGTATTCGGTGGTAGAAAAGAGATGATAGACTTCTGTCAAGCGCGCAACCTACCGATTACTGCCACACACGAAAAACCTTATTCAACAGATGCGAATCTTCTGGGACTGACGCATGAAGCCGGACGCCTTGAGTCTCTAAAAACTCCCGCGGGATTTATCAGTCCGGGTATGGGTGTACATCCAAAAGATGCGCCTGACGATGTAGAACACTTTACCGTTACGTTTGCGCGTGGGACCCCTGTTGAGGTCAACGGAAGTCCTGTCACACCGCTCCAGAGTCTGTTGGAAGCAAACCGCATCGGTGGACGGAACGGGGTCGGTATCGGCATCCATACCGTTGAAAACCGGTTTGTGGGGATTAAGAGCAGAGGGGTCTATGAGTCTCCAGGGATGGAACTGCTTGGGAATTGTTATGAGTATCTGCTCCAACTGATTTTGGACAGACGGGCGCGCCGACACTTTGATGATGTTGCCGGTACAATTGCTGAACAGGTTTATCAAGGCTATTGGTTTGACGCTGCTACGCAGGCACTGTTATCTTCTATTGACCCGCTAACGCATTTGGCGAGTGGAACTATCACCGTAGCACTCTACAAAGGTAATGTGGCGTTCCACGCCGCAGGCGGTGCCCCGCACTCGCTCTACTCTGAGGAAACGGCGTCTATGGAGGCAATTGGGGACTTTGATCATGCGGATTCAGAAGGATTTTTGGCGGTGCTTGGGGTTGGTGCACGTGCATCGGCTGTTGCTGGACACACGCAAGAATAAACGTTTAAGGCACTTCGATTTTCGCGAATACCTGCGAAATAATGCTTTCAACATCACGACCATCTGCTTCCGCCTCGTAACTGATGATAACGCGATGCCTTAGTACGTCCATACCGACGGCGTGGATATCTTCAGGGGTAACATAGCCGCGTTCAGAGAGAAACGCCCGCGCTCTTGCGGCAAATGCAAGAAAGATGGTGGCGCGTGGTGATGCGCCGTATTCAATCAGCGTACTCAACTCATCTAACTGATATGCTTCCGGCGTGCGCGTCGCACATACCAAATCCACGATATAGTTTTCCAACTGTTCTGCCATATAGATGTTACGGACAACTTCTCGGAATCGGATAATGTCTTTCGGGGAAATTACTTGCTGGATTGCGGGAATCTCTTCGGTTGTCATCCTTCGGAGGATCTGCAATTCCTCAGCATGCGAAGGATAGTCAACTTTAATCTTTAGCATAAACCTATCCACCTGTGCCTCTGGTAATGGATAGGTGCCTTCATGCTCAATCGGATTTTGGGTTGCCAAAACGAGGAACGGATCGTCAAGCGGGTAGGTAGTCCCCCCAATCGTGACCTGCCGTTCCTGCATCGCTTCAAGGAGTGCGCTTTGGACTTTCGCAGGGGCGCGATTTATTTCATCCGCGAGGATAACGTTGGCGAAAATAGGTCCTTTTTTCGTGTAGAAGTCGCTTTTCTGTTGGTCGTAGATGAGTGTGCCGATGAGATCCGCTGGGAGTAGATCGGGTGTGAACTGCAAACGATTGAAGGAAGCGTCGATCGTTTGGGCAAGCGCGCTCACGGCGGTCGTCTTTGCCAATCCAGGGACCCCTTCAAGCAGAATATGCCCATTGCAGAGTAGCCCGATAAGCAATCCTTCCAGCAACTCACCTTGCCCGACGATAACTTTTCCCGTCTCTGTAAGAATCTGTTGTATTTGCCCGCTATCCGCTTGGATACGAGCGTTCATCGCTTCTAAATCGTAATTTGGCATATTGGAATGGCAATTAGCTGTTAGTGGTCAGACTTACAAAGCCCTCCTACAAATCTTGTCAATCGCTAACTGCTGATAGCTATTCAGTGAAAAAGGGTCGCGTTTCGCCTTCTTGGAAAGATTGTTCAAGCCACGGATCTTCGGTTTTCTGCCTGAACTCGATAACCTTTTGACGCATCTCGCTGGCAATGTCCTGTAACTCTGGTACGTCAATGAGATTTTGCGATTCTGCTGGGTCGTTTTCTATATCAAACAGGGACTCACGACTTTGCTGTAAGAAATCGGTCCGCTGTCGTTCACCGAGTTGTTGAACATTGTCGTCCCGTACGGCTGTCCATGAAATGGATCGGAACAGGTCGCTGGGGAGTGGGGTCTCCAATTGATAAGCCAGATTGCGGACATACTTATATCGTCTACCGCGCAACACACGATACGGATAGTAGTTGGTCACTTCGTGGAAGCAGTGCGAGAAGTAGGTTTCCTCCCACTCGCCGTTGCCCGGTTGTGCGCTGTCATCTTCAAGAATAGATAGGATTGACTTACCCGGCAGTGCGTCTGCTCCATCGGGGTGTCCAACACCGCACCAGTCTAACATCGTCGGACAAAAATCTACCCAGTTAACGAGTGCCTGATTATGGAAACCACGTTTTTGCTGCGTAGGGCTGGCGATAAGCAGTGGGCAGTGGTGTCCACTGTCAAAACTGGATGCCTTGGCACCCGGAAATGGCATCGCATGATCTGTTGTAACAAAAACGAGGGTCTCATCTGCGCGTCCAGAAGCGTCAAGTGCGTCCAATACTGCGCCTACTACGGCATCCCATCGTGACACGCTTTCGTAATAGTCGGCAAGGTCTTCACGAACAGCTGGCACATCCGGTAGAAAGTTCGGCACAATTATTTCATCAGGGCTGTAGGGGTTGGACTGGATACCGGCGTGCGTCCGGTCATTTCCGAAACCTTTGCCTGCTCGATGTGGGTAGCTGCTACCGATATGGAGATAGAAAGGTTTATCTGCGTTATCAGTGAGAAATTGATCCACCTTCGTTGCCACGTCTGCAGGACTTCTGGCGTCAACCCTCGGCTCAAAATCAAAAGGGTAGACAATGGCGGGTTCAACGTGTTTCTTTCCGATACACGCCGTGGCAAATCCGTGCGCTTTCAGAATCTTTGGTACGGATTGCATGTGTTCATGGGTGCGAAATCCGTGAATGCCGTGGCAGTGTCCATATTGTCCGTGTGTATGGCTGTGTTGTCCTGTAAGAATACAGGCGCGGCTCACGGCACAAGACGGACTTGTGCAGAATGCGTGGTCAAACACAACACCGCGTTCTGCAAAGGCATCGATGTGCGGGGTTCGGATAACGTCGTTCCCATAACACTTTGCGATGCGGCTCCAATCGTCAGCAATGACGAACATGACGCTTTTGTAAGAATTGTTCATTGTTCTCCTATATGAATATTTTTTAGATGCCCTTAACCCGTGCTAAATAATGTTGTAAAAAAAAGGACTAACTACTCAAAAAGTTGCGATACTGGGCAGACAAACCCTGGCACGACATCTTCACCAGTGAGAGTGTTTTCGGACGTAAGCAGGGCAATGTCTCTTTCAGAACGATAGATCGTCACCGTTTGGGAACGGGGTTCAAGAACCCAGACAAGGCGGGTCCCCGCATTCAGATAAGCAAACGCTTTGTCGACAACACGCGACTGGGCATCTGTCGGCGAAATAACTTCAATCGCGAGGTCAGGAGGTATCGGGAATCCAGTGTTTTCGTCTCCGTCCAATCGGGAAGTTGAAACAAAAGCCACATCTGGTTTCAGGGCACGTTCACCGACCTGAAAAGTTGCCTCTATATGTACCTCACCCAACTGATTCTCACGCACCCACTGATCCAAATGCCGAATAAGGTTAACACTAATTTTGCTATGTGCTCTTGTGGCGGGTGACATCGGCACTAATTCTCCTTTAACATATTCATATCCATCTATATCGTTCTCAAGAAATTCTGCCAACGTCATTGAGATCTGTTCCGGCGAACGAGTGCCCTGCATGATTTCGTGGAGTTCTTGTTGGGTCATGCTTTTAATTCCTCTTTTGATGTACTATAGTGGATTTCCCATGGAAATCATTGTAATGTTTGAAGGTTGTGTTTGTCAAGTGGAAAGTCTGATGCGCATTGAGATTTCTGGATGCGTTCTATTGATACGTCCTGATGACGTACGAGGCTAATTCAACGAACGAAAGCATGAAGTATTCCTGCAGATACTCCATTCATTTTCTACACAAGACCGCCCCGTTTTCTTAAGAACCACTCGAATCCAAGTAGTGCAATAACAGCACCGAAAATTAAGGGTATATCCCAAATATCGACATCCGTAATCTTTGATGTTGCGCTCTCGACAAGCGGAATCTGGTTTACGAGTTGAGGTGCTTTTTCCATACTATAATATTCACCACCGCTGCCTTCAGCGAGCGTTTTAAGAAGGGTAACGTTGAGTTCCGCATTGCTGAATTCGGCGTAAGAGGTCTTTACTTCAAACAGACTCTGTTGTTCACCCAAGTTTTCTCCATTAAGTGTGCCGGTAGCGGTGACAGTGTATTCACCGTATCGGTTTGGAATGAAGCGTGCTGTGTAGAGTCCGTCTTTGCCGAGTACCTGCTCAAGTTTCATTTCTTTGCGCTTCCCGGTTTCATCAACCACAATCGCGCGGAGTTTTGCGTTATTTGTTAGTTCAAACTGTGGATCTGTAGCGGTAACCTCAATGATTACTGGCTCTTTCAAGGAATAGGCGGTTTTTGCGATATCGAGTTTAATGTGTTCCTTCGGTGCGGTTGTCAGCCACTTGGCAACTTGTCGCCAGAATCTTTCGTGGCTATCGTCTTCACTTGGCATACGCATCTGCCACCGCCACGAAGTGTGGGGGGTAAACACCATAACACGTCCAGCGTTGTAATTGTGTGTTGCGACAAGGATTCGGTTGCCGAATTCGTTACGATCTTTCGGGTGTTCAGCAAGAACGAGTGCTCCTGCTTTTGCACGCTTTACTTTGCTGTATCCCATGAGTGTGGGAAGACGCGTCCAACGTTCCACGTTTTCTGTAGGATTGTTTGCCAACGCCATCAGGGTCTCGACTTTTCCATCGGGTGTCAATTGCAATTTATATTTTTTATTTCCACCGGACTGCGGACCGAGTCGCCTCGGTGGTAAAGGTGCTGGTGGTGAACCGAGTTCCAATTCTACGGGGAGACATTGAGCGATCGGTGTATTGATATAGGAGTCAGAGAGTTTGTAGTTCCCTAAAGAACCAGAACCTCCTAACATAAGCAGTCCACCGCCTCGGGTGCGCACAAACTCAACGGTGTTCTCTAATTGGGCACGGGTGAATTGGGACGCATCGACGTTGCCTAAAATGATAGCGTCAAAATCGAAGAGCATCTCCTTATCATCGGGATAAAACCTAAAATTGTGTGACGCTTCAGCGCGGGTGCCACCGTAAAGTTGCCTACCAGTAGTGATGTTTGTCAAAAACCGATCGGTTAGTTGGATGTTTGGATCATTTTTAAGGGCGCGTTTTATAAAACCAAACTCGGGACGCGGTTTGCCATCAACGAATAGAATTTTTACGCGTTTAGTGGGTGCTACCTTCAGTAAAAATGTCTTTGTATTGTTCTGTGGTACCGCTTCTGCTTCTCCTAACTCGGCGTGTACCTCAAATCTTTGGGTTCCCGCTTGTCGAGGCGTGAATCTAAGCAACATCCGCTCTGTTTTTGTGTCAGACGCATCGTCTGTTACACGAAGTTGGTTCATCCAAGAAGTATCTTTATCCATATCGATGGACTCTGTTTTCAGTATTCGTCCATCGCTTGTTAATCGGACGTTAACTTTCTTGCCTTTGAACCCCTTCCGTTTCAGTGTCACCCACATCTCTACTGGAAAATCTTCTTCTGCAGTTCGGGGAGTATCTACTTTAACGATTTCCAGGTCTTGATTGCCTGTTTCTGAACCGATACCGACTGTATGGATAGGAAGTTTCCGTTCTCGGATTTGCATCGCAAATTTCGCGATGTCAGCACCGCTTCTATCGGCACCATCTGTCAACAGCACAGCCCCCGAAAGAGGGATACCCTGTAGGTCATCAAGTGCTTCGTTAATCGCATGTGGAATATCCGTACTTTCGCCGCTCGCGTTCTTCAAAAATTCGTTTGGAATCCGTTTTGCTGTTGTGTCAAACGCAAAAAGCCGGACTTTGAATTTGGCGTTTAATTTTTCAAGAAGTCCGCTTCCGTCGTTTTGCTCTCCGAAGAGCAGTTCGTTGGCGCGGTGCAATCGGGGCATGGCATTGATTGAATCCGTAACTTGCATACTTTTGGACTGATCAACCATCACCAATAGATAGGAGTCATCGGGACTTGTCTGATAAATGGTGAGAAAGGGTTTAAGTAGGCAGAAGGCGAGCAAACAAAGTACAACGGTGCGAAAGAAAATGAGAAGACCCCGGAAGCCGCGTCGGGTGCGTCCCTGTGTGCTCCGATATGCCCATATCGTCGCCACAAAAAGCGCGACGAGCAGCACCGCTATCAGGAGTCCCGGCAGAGGTAATCCGAACGAGAAATTTCCCTCTCGAAAAACCTCGATGGGATACTTCATCATTTTCTCAAACATAATTTGTCCTTACACTTTTGTTTATCGGTTGTCGGATACGCATTTGCGATAAGCATGGGCATTTTCCCTTTAAGAAAAACCTCTTAACCCCAACGTTCAATCGCCAACAACTGTTTTCTGACCCGTGCGTGCGGATTCGTGCAACGCGTCAATGACCCGCATATTTCCGAGCGCGTCAGTTATTGGTAAATGCGTTGGCGTGCCGGTCTCCACCGCTCTGCACAGATCCAGAATCTCAGCGGCATAGGGATTCACACCATTAACACTAAAGGTTTCACCGTCTACTGTAAAATGCGCTTCTCCTTCTGAGTTACCCCATGCGCTATCAACAAAGAGTGTACCATCTGTGCCAGCGACTTCGTAACATTCGCGCCATGTCCAACCGAAGCTGCAATCCAATTGTCCGGTAACCCCATCGCCAAAGTCCAAAGTTCCGATTAGGGTTTCCCAGACATTGTTAATGGGTTCAAATTTACCTGTTGCCCAAACCGACTGCGGTTCTCTACCTACGAGGTAACGCATAATGTTAATACTATAGCAACCTAAATCCATGACAGCACCGCCACCCAGATCGCCTCTCAATCGCCAATTCTGACGATCTGTGAGTCCAGTCGAGAAACTGGAGCGTGCATAACGGACCTCTCCAATCGCTCCGTCTTCAATCTTCTGCTTCACTGCGATTGTCAAGGGGTGGTGTCGGTACATGAATGCTTCCATTAACAAAATGTTAGCGCGCTCTGTAACCTGAATCATCTGTTCCAATTGGGTCGTATTGACAGCAATCGGTTTTTCAACGAGAATACCCTTAACACCACACCGGACTGCCTCCAATACATTTTTGAGATGACTTGAGGGCCACGTGGCAACCACTAAAATATCGGGTTGCTGTTTTTCGAGCATCTGCCGGAGTTCGTTGTAAGTATTCTGGACGTTGTACTCGGTAGCGAATTGTGCAAGCGATTCAAATTTCTCGTCACATGCACCTACGATTTCAATCTCTGGTACATTTCGCCAAGCGTTACCGTGGGCACGAGATATACCACCACAGCCAACGATTGCTACGCGATATTTTGGTTGGGACATGATAGGCTCCTTTTCGGAGTGCTTGGGACATAGTTTACAAAATTGAGGAGATGTCTATCGGTCTGTTTTCCTGCGCTGATCGGTTTGCTGCAAGCGATATTGCGAGCGTTTTAACGGCGTCGCTGTAGGGACTCAGGATTGGAGAGGCATCACCACTTCGCACTGCTTCGACGAAAACATCATCAATTGTTGGACTTGGGTCTGTCTTTTCCACCCATTCGCCATTTTCCTGTACTGTGACTTTTGATGGATTCCAATTCAGTAGTTCTCCCTCATACAGCAAATCCAGGATATTAGCGTTTGACCAGTCACCTGCATAAGCCCAAGTAGCGGTCAATGAACCTACGGCACCACTCGCGAACTGGAGGGCAACACTATTGGCATCTGGACAATTCGTCTCTGTGAGAAACCGATTCGCTTGCATGGCATAGACGGTTTCCACTTCTCCGCCCATGTAACGCATCATGTCAATCGTATGTGTTGCTTGTTCTACGAGTTGACCGCCGGATTTTTCCATCTGTCGGAGCCATGCGTTCGGATCGCCATGTCCGGTGCTACACCAGTATTTACCGACGACCATGTTAATCGTTCTTCCCTGTAGGATCTGCTGCGTTATTTGGGTCGAACCGAGATAACGGAGTTGATAGCCGACACAAGTTATCAATCCTGCTTTCGTTGCTGCCGCTTCAATCTCACGAGCGATTTCCATGGTGATGGCAACAGGCTTCTCAACGAAAAACGGTAAGCCACGCGCTATGACGTCGAGTTCGGGTTGTCCGTGAACGAACACCGGGAGACTGAGATAGACTGCGTCCAAGTCATCGCGTTCAAGTAGGGCTTGATGCTTGGTATAGGCATCCGCATTATGTTTTTCTGCTGCACTTTGTGCTCGATCGGCTTGAACGTCACAGACAGCGACGACATGTGCTCCTTCGATTTCGGCTAACCGGTTCATGTGTCCATTCGCGTTACCACCACATCCAATAAATCCGATTTTAACTTCTTTCATTTTTCCCTCTATAATAGCAGTGTGAAATAATTACAATCTACGCGTCCACTAACGTGCTTTGAAATTGACCTGCAACGCCTTTTCAATATCTTCGCGTGGGTGAACACCGAATTGGGCTTCAAAATCGCGATCGAATGCTTCCTCTTCGGCAGAATCTGGTTGCAGTGGAAGTTGGATCGGCTGCCGATTTGTCCGGATTGATCGGTGTGCAGCGATGACCATCTCTTGGTCTGCCCTTCCCATTTCTCCCGTCCAAAGAGGTTGCGTGTCTTCTCGGACTGCACGAGCGATCCCATCGAGCATTGTTGCTAATGAGATGCCGGTCTCCGGTATGGTCGTGTGTTGATAAGGATTTACCCATTCAACTGTACCACCTAACGATGGTGGAAGTTCTACGAAGATGCGACGCAGCGTTCCATTCTCGCTGTACTCTCTCTGAAATGCGTACGTTTCTGCCTTCCCTGCGCGCAGGGCAATATCCTCATCTGTGCAGACATTGACTGTCTCACCACCCGAAGCTCCCTGATTCCCGTTAGTGATAATCGTGCCGCGTTCGCCACACGTCTCAAAACCGACGAGTTTATTCCGTCCAAGACACCCGTTCTTATTGCCGACCATCGCAATGCCGAGTCCACCATTTTCAAAATCAACGGCGTAAAATTCAAGATTTTCCCGATTGAAATCCCGTTTTGCCCTATCAGCATAAGGGACAACTGGCATCGTATGTCCTATGCTACTGACCGCCGTGGGAGTAGCATCCATCCGACACCGTATCGCGGCGAGTCCATGATATCCGGTTGTGGAGAAAAGTCGATAGCACTTATGGATGTTGCCAATTACACCTTCTTGAATAAGCTTGCACACGAACTGTTCCACTGGGACAAAGGGGAAGTTTTCCGATGTCTGGAGTTTCACATCGTTTTCAGCGGCGTCGGCGATCATCATATCCATTAAACCGAGTGTCGGTGCGAGACCTGTCTCTACGTTATGAGGGATACCGCATCGGGAGAGGTAACAAGAGACGATGTGATGTAATGGCACAGGCACGACGACATCACAGACGTCTGGGGATGTTTCGTCAATAAGTTTTCGGACATCGGTATAGGCTTTGACACCGAGTTTCGCTGCACCCGCCTCTGCGGATTCCGGGTGTGCATCGCACACAGCGACGACATCGAAGGTGTCCTTTAATGTAGCAGCTGTTGACAGGTGTGCAGCACCGCGCCTGCCGTGACCGATTAAAGCGTATTTTAGACGTGACATTCTATTCCTCCAGCTCCGTGCAACAACCGCACAAGTAGTGCATACTTTCTAAAAGAGCCTAATGAACACACTGATAACCGGTCGCCTCAAGTCGAGTTCGGATCTTGTCTATTTCAATTGCAGATAATTGACGCAGGGGTCGGCGCATGGTCATTGATGGGAATCTGCCCATCAACCAACGCGCACATTTCATTCGCTGATGTGCATCACTGCTCGGTTCACCGAAGTTGTAGACGATGCGTGCCAGCGAGTCCACTTGGCTGCGTGCCTTGCGTGCACCGATGAGATCGTTATTGAGCGCGGCATGAACGACATCCACCATTAGTTCTGGCACAAAGCCTGCGAACCCTATGAGTGCGCCGTCACTGCCTTCGAGCAGGGAAGCAAGCAGATATTCATCATGACAGGTCAAGATTGGGATGTCAGGCGCGGCTTCTTTCAGTTGTTCATAATCCCATCGCCAGCGTGCCATGTCACGCGTGCCCATCTTAATACAGACAACCTGTGGGATCTTCACCATCTCCAGCATCTCTTCGAGGCTATATCCTGCTTTCGTCCATGCTGGATATTGGTGAACAATAATCGGTATATCTGCACCTTCAGCGACATCTTGGAAGAAACCGACTGCGGTTTCCGGCGTTCTTCCAAAACGCAGCCAGTGATGTGCGGGCATTAAGAGGATGGCATCTGCCCCGGCTTCCTTTGCCGCGAGCGCATCGTCAATTGCCGGCAGGCTCCCTTCTGCACTCACGCCTGAGACGACTTGAACCTTATTCCCGACGGCTTCAGCCGTAATCTGCGTAACCTGTTGTCTTTCAGGCAAACGGAGCGACATAATTTCACCGGTGTGTCCGTTACAGACGACACCTTTTATTCCGGGGACACTCGCGAGTTCCTGCATGTACTGACGCAGCCCGGTTTCGTCGATTGATTCATCTTCATGAAAGGGGCAAAGCGTCGCCGGGAATACACCTGCCCAAGGATGGTGCTGCCAATTTAGTTTCATGTTTTTTCCTAAAGACCTTTATGAAAAACAAAAATTTTCACAAAATTTCTCTATTCATTTTAGAAACAGCGTTCGCCAGCGGGCGAATGTGAATAGTGTCCGTAACAGTAGACAAATTTATGGTTTAAAAAGTTTTGGAAAACAGTGAATTTGACTGCTTTTTTGCGTAGAATTCGGCACACATTTCTGATTTTGTTCTATTTTAACTTGATTTTGAATGTAAAATCAAGTATTATTTTAAACAGAGGAATTTGCTTCGTCGGTGTAGTTAAAAATCGCGATATCCGACTTGCATTAATGGAGGATGTTCAGGTGCAAAAACAGAAAAGACTTAAAGTGATCGCCGCGAGCATCATTTTGCTGAGTGGTATGGTGTTTTTAGGGTACGTCATGCTTAAAAAGACGAGTGTCCGGCATTTTACGCCTGCTTTGCTTGTAGCAGATATGAATGAAATGAACAATCAACTCGTCCAAGTTGATGGACTCATTTCAGAGGGTAGTTCCAAATGGGATGCCGCCGATTTTGAGCTCACCTTTGCCGTGCGCGACCGTGAGAGTGAAGCAACGGTCAACGTGATTTACAAGGATAGACTTAAACCGGATAACTTTACCGATGGCGGCAGCGTTTTCGTCGAAGGTAGATATGATGCAACGCAGAACCTCATTGTCGCTTCCAAGCTCATGACGAAATGCGCATCGAAATATGATGGGGCAGAGAGTGCTACACCTACAGACGAAACTTCGTACATTTCGCAGTAAGGAATACACGACACTTTAATAATAATAATATAATATGTTCAACAACACCTTTTTAAGGAGGCACAGACACGCATGACTGCGGAAATTGGACAAGCCGCCATATATCTCTCTGTGCTTTCTGGCTTGTGGGCAATTGTTTTCTTAGGCATCGGGCTACGCACGCGAAATCAAAACGCTTTACGGAGCGGCAGAAATGCAGTTGTCGCTACTTTCATTCTTATCAGTATTGCAACCGGTGCCTTAATCTACGGTTTTGTAACTGACGACTTTTCGATGCGCTATGTTGTTGAAGTATCCAGCGCAGCGCAACCCCTACTCTATAAAATCACAGCACTCTGGGGACGGATGTCCGGATCCCTCCTGTTCTGGCTCTGGCTGCTTACTGTCGCTAGTGCGATTGTCGTCTGGCAAAACCACCGACACAATAAACAGACGGGTGATACCCTCGCAGACTATGCCCTGATTCCTATCGCTATTATCCAGCTCTTCTTCATTCTACTCGTCACCGGTTTAATCGAAGGGGTTTACAACCCGCTCGCTCGATTCCCTAACGGACAGATGGCACCCGATGGTGCCGGTATGAATCCACTTCTCCAGACACCAAGCATGGCATTCCATCCGCCGACATTATATATCGGTTGGATTAGTCTGACTGTGCCATTCGCATTTGCTGTCGGTGCACTTGCCTCTGGTCGAGTCGGAAGCGATTGGATACTCCGCTCGCGCAGGTGGACGCTCTTTTCTTGGATTGTTTTAACGATTGGTATCACACTTGGCGGTAATTGGGCGTATCGCGAACTCGGTTGGGGCGGTTACTGGGCATGGGATCCCGTTGAAAATGCCTCTTTTATGCCGTGGCTTCTCGGCACTGCCTATCTACATTCTGTAATGATCCAAGAAAAGCGGAGTATGTTCAAATTATGGAACATTCTCCTTATTACCCTTGCCTTCCAATTCACATTACTGGGAACTTTTATCACCCGAAGCGGTATTATCTCGTCGGTGCATGCTTTCGCACAATCTGATATTGGTGGGTATTTCCTCGGTTTCATCTTGGCTTCGACAGCCGGGGTTATTGGACTTATTATTTATCGTTGGCAGCGACTCAAGAGTGTGAATCGCCTTGAATCACTCCTCTCCCGTGAAAGTGCGTTTGTACTGAATAATTGGCTCTTCGTCGGGTTAACACTGATTATCCTCTGGGGTACGTTGTGGCCGATTATCTCTGAGGCGATTAATGGTCAAAAAGCATCTGTTCCTGAAGCCTTTTTCAATCAAGTTGTTATTATCCCTGGGTTGTTGCTTCTCTTCTTGACGGGTGCCGGACCCATTATCTCATGGAAAAAAATTACGGCGAATAACTTCCGTCGTATGTTTCTGTGGCCCATCGTTGTAGGTTTAGTCAGTGGCGCATTGACGTGGGGGGTTCTCGCTTTAAAAGGTGATGCGTCGCCTATCTATTCGGTACTCTGTGTCGCGGTTGGTGTTTTCGTGCTTGTAGCAATCTTTGCGGAATTTTATCGCGGTGCGAAACTTCGCGCAAGACGACAGGATACCTCTTTCTTCAATGGGTTAAATCTCCTCATCCAACGCAATAAGAGACGGTATGGAGGGTATATCATCCATATCGGCATCGTGATTCTTTATGTGGGTATTATGGGATCGAAAGGCTATTTTCTACTTGAGTCTGACAGTTTGAGGCTTGGGGAATCGATGGAAGTGGGTTCGTTTGAACTCACGATGAAGGACTCTTTTGAAAAAGATTATGCAAACTATCGCCGTGCTGGCGTTGTTTTTGATGTCGCAAAAAATGGAAAACAGATTGGGACAATGGAGCCTGCGCGCCACTTCTATTACAAGGCTGGACAGGGAGAACAGGATACTATTGAATCTGCTATCCGCCATTTCGGTGTGAATGATCTCTACATTGCTCTCGGTGAACTACCCCCGAATATTAAAAGTGGCGGTGTTGTGAACGTTCAGGTGTATCACAACCCTCTAATTGGTGTCGTCTGGATTGGCGTTGCTGTTATGGTCTTGGGTGGAATTATCGCTATGGCTGAGAAGTCTCAACGCAGTAAAGAGGCTTAACGAAATAGAATGGGTACACGGCTATGATTACGAAGATGTGGATGGGAAGGTTCGATCATATTTCAATCAAGTTTTTTGTACAGATTGTTGCATTTCTCATCGTCTGTAGCCTTGTTGTTTCTTCATACGCGCAGGCAGATACTTCTAATGTATCGGAGTCGCAAAACGCTGGAAATGCCGAATTTGGATCGCAATTAAATGAGCTGCTCACCACAGTCTATTGCTACTGTGGTTGTGAACGGGAGACAATCGAAGTCTGTGTGTGCGGTACGGCAGAGCAGATTGAAGATGATTTTCGCAGTCGGTTGTTGGCTGGACAAACTGTCGAGCAGATTCGCACGAATTACCTTGACACATACGGTCCGCAGTTTTACGCAGTAATGCCAGCAGAAGGCATTAATCTGATTGCCTATATTATGCCGATTGTCATTCTTATCCTCATCGGTAGTGTTGCTTTTGCTGTTCTCCGAAAGTCAAGGCAGCCATCGGTCTCAACTGCGGATGGAGGGGACGTGTCAAAGCAGCAAGTTGCTGATACGACCCTGAAGCAGGTTGAAGCGGAACTGGAAAGGTACAAACGCGAGAAATAGCGCGCTTTGATAAATTTTTTATGTCTTCTCTTCTCCTTTTATGGATACTAATTCTCGGAATTATACTGCTTGTTTATCTCGGATTCCCAATCTTCTCAAAAACGGGTTCGCAGCCCAATGCTATGTCTGAAGACATAATAGAAGAACGGCGGAAAATCCTTTTTCAGGAACGTGAACGCAGCTACGCCGCACTTTCAGAACTCGACGAAGACTACGAAACCGGGAAACTCTCGGAAGCCGACTACCAAGAATTACGCGAGGGCCTCTTACAAGAAACCGCTCGCGTCATCATGCAGCTTGAAGAGGAATCGCTGTCAGATGTAGAAGCGGAAATTGAGAGATTTAAAAAACAACGTGGAACGTGATATGCACACTAATCTATGTTCATGCAGCAATTCACAGGGCAACTTACAGGTTCAATATGTCACCGCGTCGTGCATCAATAGCTTGTTCGTAGTTGCCCTGACGCTTTTCTGGCTTCCCATTTCCTATGCACAAACAGCAAAACCAGGTGACATTCACGGGACAGTTATTGACAGAAAGCGTGAGAAACCGCTCGCCGCGCATCTGATGACTCTCACAATTCATAAAACGGATATTGTTGAGACCCAAGAGACGACAACGGATGAAAATGGGAATTACCATTTTGGAGATTTACCGCTTGATCCGAGTGTCCATTACACCGTCTCTACCGTTTATGAAGGTACTGACTATACCGAGAAGGATCTGGTCTTATCAACTTGGGCACCGAATATAACGCTCGATTTCGACATCGGAGCATTTACAGATGACAAAGCGCAAATTCAGGTTAAGGCGCATACTTTCATCATTGGGCCGCCACCTGCGGATCACGCACCTGATGGTGCTGTCACAATTAGTGAGGTAATCGGCATTGAAAATGGGAGCGATCTGCCTTTTCAAATGAAGCAGGGGGCGCAGACAATCGGATTGAATTTAACACTTCCGAAAGGTGTTGAGGGTTTTCAGCCGCATTCTCCAGTAGCACTCACGATGAATCCTGGCACCAATTCAGTCGTCCTTACTACGCCACTACCACCCGGAGAGTCACAGTTCGGCTATACTTATATTTTCCATGTTGAGAGAGACAAGCTGAATTTATCACGTCGCTTGGATTTTGACACTGCAGAATTCTTCTTTTTTGTCCCTGAAGGTATCAGTGTTGTACCAAATGCCAAATTTTTCAGTGCACCAAGGCGCGAACAGATCCATGGGAATGTTTTTCTTATATATCAAAGCACTGCAGGAAAGACCTTCAAGGCAGGGACAACGGTTGATTTGGTACTTAATGTAAGCATGGGTTCGGGTCCCGGTGCCTTACCCGGGCGAACATCTAACATGGGGCAAATGATACTTATTGCTGTCGCGGCAGCATTAGCCGGCGGCTTTTTCGTCGCAGCACTTTTCAAACTCCGCACAGCAAACAACGCCACGACCCCTGACACGGACGATGCGTCAATGCCGCCAGATGAGGGTTGGCTTCGTAAGCTGAGCTCTGATGACTGCGAGCATGTCCGCATCGCAAGACTTGAATTCATTACATATCTTGATGATAAATACGAGAAGCAGGAGATCTCGGAGCGCGTCTATAAACGATTGCGCCGAGAACAGACGGAACGCCTCACCACGCTCTTAGAGCGACAAAAAAGGGGAAACAATGCATAGCAAACACCACATTGCTGATTTGATAGTCATGTTAGGTCACATGAACGAGAATGTTCGGGACGCCGCAAAAACGGAATTAATTTCCATAGGTGGACCTGCTATTCCGCAGCTAATTGATGTTCTTACCCAAGAATGCTGGTATGTTTCCGGGTATGGTGCCGAGTTCTACACGCATGTCGAAGAATCGGCTATCCCTGTTTACATGGAACAGATGGCGAATTTGGCTTCGGAAATACTGGCAGAAATTGGAGAGTCTACCGTCCCAGAGTTGACAGCAGAACTCACCAGAGCCGAACGCGAGTTTTCGGAGTGGTTTTATAAGTATTTGCGGCCCGAACAGACTGACCGTCTTATCACGATGTTGGCGTACGTTAAGAAGGGAGAGTAAGGGCGATGGACAGCGAACGCCCCGTAGCTGACTTAATCGACGATTTGTCGGATATAGATGACGATATCCGTGAGACTGCGAAAAGCGAATTGGTTGCTATCGGTGAACCTGCTATACCACAATTAATTGAGGCACTCGCCGAGAACTTGTGGGATATATCGGATCAAGCCTCTGATATCTTGGCAGAAATCGGTGCAGCTGCGGTGCCGGCACTCATGGAAGAATTAGCGGTAGTGGGGAGGTATCACGCACTATGCATTAGCGATACATTGGGTCGTATTGGTACGCCCGCTATTCCCGCATTGCGTGAAGCTTTACAAGACTTAGACGAGGAACTCCGTGAATATGCTATCCGGGCTTTTAGCACTATGGGGAGCGATGCGGTTGACGCGATACCTATACTTATTCAGGCACTAAGCGATCCAGAGGATGAGATCCGAACTTATAGTGCTTATGCCCTCGCAAACCTTGGAGGTGCTGCTAAGGATGCCGTTCCCGCGCTAATTGAGGCATTGGAAGATGATTCAGAGCGTGTTCAACAACATGTGGTGTTTGCATTAGAAAAGATTGACACGCCTGAGGCGAAACAGGCACTTATGGTATTGATGACTTAAAAAATTTGAAAAATTAGACGCAAATGTGGTATAATTAAAAAAAGTAGACTATTTTTACGTGCATGAATATTAAGAAAAAGGCGCAAATATTGCAACGTAACTAACTAAAGAATCAATTTGCATATTTATCCACCAATCTGGTGTTGTCAAGGTCATTGAACTGTGGCGTGTTTTCGGTGAATTATACTACATCAGAATGGAATACGGAAAAATTGAAGGGAGCCAAGATGGCAAAGTACGATTTTGTAATCGCTGTAGGAGGGGCGCCCGGTCAAGGGATTGACACCGTTGGTAAGAGTATGAGCCAAATCTGTGCTCGGCATGGTCTCCACGTCTTTACCTATAGTGCTTACCAATCTCTCATCCGTGGCGGTCATACCTTCCTTACCGTCAGAATTAGTTCCGAACCGGTTGCCAACCACGGTGATAAGATAGACATGATTATTGCACTGGATCGGAATAGTTTAGAAGTACATCTTCCACATGTCGCACCCGGTGGCGCGATTATCTACAACAGTGATGATGTTAAAGCTGCTCCAGAACGTGATGACATCCAACTCTGTCCTATCTCGTATTCAGAATTGTCCGACAACGCCGATAGAAAAAAATTAATGTTGAACATCTGTATGTTCGGTGTTGCTTTGAAAATGGTTGGCGGAGATTTAACGGTACTCGAAGACATCATTGATCTTACATTTGGGCGTAAAGGGCAGGCATTGGTGGACGCGAATATTGGCGTAGCACGCGCAGGCTACAATCATGCAGCAGAACACTTCACCCCCTTTGAAGCGCAGTTTGTGAAACAAGAACCCGCACTTGCTTTCGTTGATGGAAATTCGGCAATGGCAATGGGTGGCGCAGCTGCTGGTGTCAAATTTTATGCTGCCTATCCGATGAGCCCTTCGACCGGGGTCCTTCACTGGATGGCAAACAATGCCCGCAACCTAAACATCATGGTTCGTCAGTGTGAGGACGAAATTAGTGTCGTCAATATGATTATCGGCGCAGCACACGCTGGATGCCGCGCGATGTGTGCGACATCAGGTGGCGGATTCGCTCTCATGTCGGAAGCTATCGGTAGCGCAGGCATGATGGAAATTCCCATCGTTGTTATTAACGTCCAACGCGGTGGTCCCTCCACAGGCTTACCTACAAAAACAGAACAGGGCGATCTATGGCAGATCCTCGGTGCCAGTCAAGGCGATTTTCCAAAAATTGTTGTCGCTCCTACAAGCATTATGGATGGTTTTGACACCATTCCTGAAGTCTTTAATCTCACAGATAAGTTCCAATGTCCGGGTATGGTACTCTCTGATCTCACGCTCTCCATGGGCTTTACGACGTTTGAACCGGATTCCATTGATTGGGAACCAGAAATTGACCGCGGCGCACTTATCAGTGGTCCTGCACAGCCGAACGGTGAATATCTTCGTTACGAGATTACCGACAGCGGCATCTCACCGCGAGCAATTCCCGGCACCCCGGGTCATGTTCACGTCGTTGCTACTGATGATCACGATGAAGATGGCACCTTGATTAGTGATGAGTTCACGAATCCGCACAAACGGCGCGACATCATGGAAAAGCGGCAACGAAAAATGGAAGGTATCCTTGAGCACCTCCCACCGCCGACGCTTGAAGGACCTGAAGATGCAGAAGTCACTCTCATTGGATGGGGTTCCACACATAGTGTGATTGCCGAAGCGGCACAACAGTTAACGGAAGCCGGTATTTCCACTAACCATATTCACTTCAAATGGCTCTATCCGATGGATGAAGATGCGATCAATGAAGTGCTTGCAAAGTCGGCTCACTCGGTTATCGTTGAGTGTAACTACACCGGTCAATTCGCACGATTCCTTCGCGGTGAAACAGGCTTTAAGGCAGACGGCCAGATCCGCAAATACGATGGTGAACCGTTTATGCCTCACCATATCGTTAGTGGTGCTCGCGAGCTCTTAACCAGCAAGACAGATCTTTATATTCCGTACCAGGAAATCGTTGTTTAACATAGGAGGATTAATCAGATGGCGAAACGAGAGAGACCTATTAAGGGTGCACCTACGGCGAAAGACTTTCAAGGCGATGTTCGTCCAGATTGGTGTGCAGGATGCGGTGATTACGGTGTACTCAGTTCCCTGCAAAATGCTTATGCAAAACTCGGCAAAGGCAATCATGAGCACCTTACCGTGAGCGGCATTGGTTGTTCCTCTAACCTTCCGGGCTACATCCGGACGTACGGAATGCATACGCTCCACGGACGATCGCTCGCAGTAGCGACCGGTGCTAAACTTGCGAATCACGAGATGAACGTAGTTGTTACCGGCGGCGATGGCGATGGATACGGCATCGGTGGAAACCATTTCGTTCATACGATGCGGAAAAACATCGACCTTCTCTATATTGTAATGGACAATCAAATTTACGGTCTGACCATCGGTCAAGCCTCGCCGACGAGTTTGATGGATATGAAAACTAAAAGCACTCCGTTTGGTAATATAGAAGCGCCGCTTAATCCGATCGCTATGGCAATTGTTACCGGAGCCACCTACGTCGCGAGAGGATTTAGTGGTAATCCGAGACAACTGACGGACTTGATATACAACGGTATGCAACACAAGGGCTTTGCCCTTATTGATGTGTTTAGTCCTTGCATTACTTTCAATAAGGACAATACGAGTGCCTTTTTCAAACAGCGCGTCCTGGAACTGGAAGATCACGATCCGAGTGATAAAGCCGCTGCACTTGAGGAAGCAGTCAAATGGGGCGACGAGATTCCAATCGGGCTGTTCTATCAAGATACCAGTCGTCCAGCTTTAGATGAAATGGAACCTGTTTTAGAAAACGGTCCTATGGCGCATCAACCGCTCGGCGTTTCCAAGGAACAGGGCGATGCGATCATCCAGAGTATGATGTAAAAGCGGATGGAGTATGGGTGGGTTGTTGTGCACGCCTACCTTTTGTTCATGATATAGCTTAGTTATAGGGCGGGGTTGTACTCCGCCCTATGCCTTTTTTTATCTATTACGGGATCGTTTGCACTATGCGCATCCGTGCTTCGGGGCTCACAAAGGACTTTGGACACCGCACAATTGTCAAGGATGCTACGCTCTCGGTTCGTCCTGGAGAAGTGGCTACAATTTTCGGTCCCAACGGCGCAGGGAAGACAACCTTCATCAAAATTCTCGCGACGCTTCTCCGACCAACAGCAGGGGAACTTGAAATTGAAGGCACAGATGCAATTGCGAACGCCTCACGCGTGAGAAAGGCGTTGGGCGTTGTTGTTCATGAACATCTGGCTTACCAAACGTTCAGTCCTTATGAGAATCTCAAGTTTTTCGGACAGATGTATGGCGTCGAGCAGCTTGAGCATCGCGCAACAACACTTCTCGCGGAAGTCGGTCTGCAGCGTTTTATCCATGAACCTCTTCATATCTTCTCTCGTGGCATGACGCAGCGCTTTATGATTGCCAGAGCCCTTCTCCATCATCCTTCGGTGTTGTTACTCGATGAACCCTTCTCTGGATTAGATGCTTCAGCTCGGCAGTTCGTCTTAGCACGCATTACACAAGAACGTCAAAAAGGGACAGGCATTGTCGTCACAACACACAATACGGAGTTGGGTTATCTCGTGGGGACGAGGTTTCTCTTTATGATAGATGGAGAGTTGGAAGAGGTTGCCGAGAAAGATGAAATCACGACAGAGACGCTTCTGCTCACGTATGAAGAGAGGTTGGTAGGCACGCCGATCCAAAGCAGCAGTAGATAGATACTTTATAAATTTGAGACAAATATGGAGCCATTCCGCCAAATTGGCGCGTTGATTCGCAAGGACCTTGGACTTCAATTCCGTTCAAAAGAGATGCTGGCGTTAATCTTCGTCTTTAGCGTACTCGTTGTTCTCATCTTCGCTTTTGCGTTTGGTCCGATCTTTCCTGAAAGGGGAGAACGTGGTAAATTAACGGCGAGTGTCCTCTGGGCAGCGTTCGTTTTTGCGGGAATTATTACCTTGAATCGTTCATTCGCAATAGAACGCGCACACGCTGCTTTGCACGGTATTCGGCTTACCGGTGTCGATGCGGGGAGCCTCTATCTCTCTAAAGTTATCAGTAACGTCGTTTTTTTGTTTTTATTGGAAATTGTTATAACCCCCATCGCGCTTCAATTCCTAGACTTGCTTGATGTGATAACGGTGGGTATATTACTGAAGTTGTTCGGTGTACTGAGTATTGGTACACTCGGCTTTTGTGCGGTCGGTGTGCTGTTAGCGGGTATGTCTACAAGCGCGAACGGCGGTGAGAGTCTTCTCTCTGTTATTCTACTGCCCCTTGTTATTCCGATCATTATAGGCGGTGCGAAATGCACGGTCTCACTTTTGGTAACCGGGGGATTAGAAAACAGGTTTTGGTTGCAGCTGCTCGTCGGCTACAGTTTAGTCTTTTTGGCCTCTGCGTACCTACTCGCGGACGCTGTTATTGAGGAATGATGCAGGCCACATCTGCTAACGCATGATGGCTTGTCGAAAAGGAGAACAGTTTGTCAGAAATTATCCATATTCATGCGCGCGAGATATTAGACTCGCGTGGTAACCCGACGGTCGAAGTTGACGTTGATTTAGCATCAGGTGCATTTGGACGCGCCGCTGTCCCCTCTGGGGCATCTACAGGTGAACATGAAGCGGTTGAGTTACGCGATAAAGATGCCAATCGGTATTTGGGGAAAGGCGTTCAGCAGGCTGTTGAAAACGTCAATACCGTCATTGCTGACGCTCTTTTAGGAGAGGATGCCTTCGCGCAAAGCGACATTGACGCTGCTATGTGCGAACTTGACGGAACAGAGAATAAGAGTCGTCTCGGCGCGAACGCGATTTTAGGGGTCTCCTTAGCCGTTGCTAAAGCTGCTGCTGATGAAGTGGCACAGCCGCTCTACCGCTATATCGGTGGAACGAACGCAAAAGAGCTTCCCTTACCGATGATGAATATCCTGAATGGTGGTTCTCACGCTGATAATAACGTTGACATCCAAGAGTTTATGGTGATGCCAGCGGGGGCGGCGAGTTTTGCCGAAGCACTCCGCATGGGTGCCGAAATCTTCCACAGTCTCAAAGCAGTTTTACAAGAACGAAATTGCAACACTGCCGTCGGTGATGAAGGCGGGTTCGCACCCGATTTAGGATCCAATGAGGAAGCAATCGCTGTGATTATCGAAGCCATTGAGCGCGCACGTTACGCTCCGGGTGAGGATGTCCTTTTAGCCTTGGATGCTGCCTCGAGCGAATTTTACAATCGAGACACTGGGACCTACGAATTAAAAGCAGAGGCACAACCAACCAAATCACCCGAAGAGATGGTTGCCTTTTACACGGAACTCTGTGAGAAATACCCAATTGTTTCTATTGAAGATGGTATGGACGAAAACGATTGGGAAGGCTGGAAGCGTTTGACAGAGGCAATAGGCGATAAGGTTCAACTCGTCGGCGATGATCTTTTTGTTACCAACACCGCGCGCCTGCAGCAGGGAATTGATGGACAGATCGGCAACTCCATTCTAATCAAAGTCAATCAAATTGGGACTTTGACGGAAACGCTTGATGCTATTGAGCTTGCCCGACGCTTCAACTACACAGCCGTCGTTTCACACAGATCAGGCGAAACTGAAGATACCACCATTTCTGACCTTGTTGTTGCGACAAACGCAGGTCAAATAAAGACTGGCTCCCTTTCTCGCACCGATCGTGTCTGTAAATATAACCAACTTCTCCGGATTGAGGAAGAATTGGCGGAAAGTGCGATCTTTGCTGGTAAGAAAGTTTTCTATAATTTGGCAGATCTCCGCTAAAATTCTGTATTTGTGTAGAGGCTGTGCTTGTGTTGTCTCAGATTGTCCTATTAAAGCATAATTTATTTTTTTCGTTGTGTCATACTCTGTTCAGAGGTACGTCTTATGGGGATTGTACGCCCAATCTTATTTGTAATCGCGCTCGGTTTGCTCGTGGTCAGTGTTAGGCAATTTATGAACGGTTATAGCGACTGGCAACAGGCGCAGATCGCCGAGGAAGCCTACCGCGCTGAAATACGAAAACTGGAAGCTGAACGGGACCTGCTTCAGCAACGCGTTGAAATGCTGAAAAGTGATACATTAACCAAGGAACGACTCGCAAGGAAACGGCTCGGTTATGTAAAACCCGGCGAACTCAAATTTAAGGTCGTCAAACCTGATGCCGTTGAGTAATTCCGTCCGCCTGATGATTAAAAATCGCATCAGGACAAAAAAAATTGTGGAATTTTCACACGACTTATATTATAATTGGGCCAGAATTCCGTTCTTTATGAGGAGATTGCTATTTTGGATAAGAAACGAATGGTATCTGATGCCTCAAAAGCCCCTGACAAAACGGGTGCGGGAGATACGGACAATTCCTCGGCATCCTTACAAACTGTCCCTACGGCTGATCGGATAGACACCAGTTATACTTCCCTGCACGATGCAGCACGAGACAATGCTCATAAAGCTGTGGAGATATTGCTAAAAGATGGTACTGATGTTAACGCAACAGATCAATATGGATACCCCCCACTACATTGGGCAGCATGGCACAATGCGTATGAAGCAGCAGCGGTATTGCTAAAAAATGGTGCCGATGTCAACGCACAGAATGATAGGGGTTTCAGTCCCTTACATTGGGCAGCATGGAATAACGCCCATGAAACGGCAACAGGGCTGTTGAAAAACGGTGCTGATGTTAACACGCAGAACGAGGAAGGCGATACGCCATTACACTGGGCAGCATGGCGCAATGTTTATGAGGCAGACGCACTGTCGTTGGAAAACCGTACAGAGGTCAATCCGAGAGAAAAATCTGGCTATACCCTCCTACACTGGGCAGCATGGCGTAATGCCTATAAAACGGCAGTCGTCCTAATTGAGAGTGGTGGTGATGTCAATGCCCGGAACCATAAAGGTTATACGCCTTTACATATCGCGGCTGAGGACAATGCCCATGAAGTGGCAATTGCTTTGATAGATCACGGTGCTGATGTAAACGCAACCGATGAAAACGGTAATACTCCCCTCCATGCTGCGGCATCCCACAATTCACACGAAGCGGCGACCTTTCTCATAAAGGATCGTGCCAATATCAACGCAGTGGGCGCGGACGGTTATACGCCTCTGCACATCGCGGCGCGGGACAATGCGCGTCAGACGCTGGCAGTGTTGTTGGAAAACGGTGCAAACTCCAATGTAAAGGACGAAAAGGACTATAACCCCTTAGACCTTGCTGAACAGAGAGAAGCACTTGAGGCAGTGAAGATGCTACGTGCTCACCGAAACAAAAGGCGATGGTTATGGTGATTGCATTTCGTATAATCTATTCCCAACCCTCAAATCAGTACGATTGTGCCTAATGCTAACCTCTCGCTTTTTTGGGCACAGGCGATAATATTATTTATCCAAAAGGCTTTACAGGGAGTCAATGGCAGACACAACCACAAATAATCTCGTTTTATGGTATCAAAAACCGTCTGAAGAATGGACAGACGCACTACCCGTTGGAAACGGACGACTCGGTGCAATGGTATTCGGCGGTGTAGAACGGGAACGCATCCAGCTTAACGAAGAAACCCTTTGGGACGGCGGTCCTCGCAACTCCAATAATCCAAGGGCTTTAGAAGCACTCCCCAAAGTACAGCAGCTACTTTTCGATAATAAAAACGAAGAAGCCACCCAGCTCGCTAGCGAAACGATGCACGGCGTACCCGAACGCATCAAATCCTACCAGTCCTTGGGCGATCTATTTCTCGAATTTTCGCATGGTGATAACATTACAGCCTATCGTCGAGAACTCGATCTGGATACGGCTGTTGCCAGAACCACCTATCGCTCCGGCGATGTCAATTTTACAAGAGAGGTATTCGCGACAACGGTAGACAATCTCATTGTAATCCGAATTGAATGTGACACGCCGGGACAACTCGCTTTCAACGCAACGATCACACGAGAACAGGATGCTGCTGTTGAAGCCATCGCCGATAGTTTGCTACGACTTGACGGACAGACCGGTGATGATGGTGTCCTACGATTTTCAGCATACCTGCAGGCACAAGTTGAAGGTGGAACGGTTCAGTCAGAGGGGAATGGACTCTCTGTACACAGCGCTGATGCTGCCACGCTTTTCCTTGCTGGTGCAACAAGTTACATAAATCAGAAAGACGCGAGCGGAAATCCATACGCACTTTGTGAGGAATGTCTCACAGGTATTGGGCGGAAGTCTTATACATCAATTCTGAACGATCACATAGCAGATCATCAATCTCTTTTCCAACGCGTAAATTTAAATCTTGGCTCTACTGATGCTGCGAATCTACCAACTGATGAACGCTTAGCGGCGGTCAAAGAAGGCGCGTCAGATCCAGAACTCGTTGTACTTTACTTCCAGTATGGACGCTATCTACTCATGGGAAGTTCACGACCAGGATGCCTACCCGCGAATCTTCAAGGGGTCTGGAACGAACACATGAATGCGCCTTGGAACAGCGATTATCATACCAATATCAACCTCCAGATGAATTACTGGATCCCTGAAGTCTGCAACCTTCCAGAGTGCCACACGCCATTATTTGATTACATGGATACACTCGTTGAACCGGGGAATCAGACCGCGAAAATTCATTACGGTGCTGATGGCTGGGTTGTCCATCATGTCTCTGATATCTGGGGTTTCACAACGCCTGCCGATGGGGTCTGGGGCATCTGGCCCATGGGAGCTGCATGGTTGTGTGAGCACGTGTGGGAACACTACCTTTTCGGGGGCAACTTGGAGTTCCTTAGAAGACAGGCGTACCCCTTAATGAAAGGCGCAGCGCGTTTTATCCTCGATTTCCTCGTTGAAGCACCTGAGGGCACACCCTTTGCAGGTATGCTCGTCACGAACCCATCGCACTCACCCGAAAATAGTTTCTTTAAACCCGATGGTACCCGCTCTCTCTTTACCTACGCTGCGACAATGGACCTTGAGATTATCCACGAACTTTTCACTAACTGCATCGCTTGTATTGATGTCCTTGGCGAAGATGCTGAATTCCGTGCCGAATTGGCTTCTGCACTGGAACGTCTCGCGCCACTTCAGATTAGTGAGAAAACCGGACGACTCCAAGAGTGGGTATTTGATTACGGCGAGCCCGAACCCGGACATCGCCACATGTCGCATCTTTATGCGCTCCATCCGAGTTGCCAGATTACGCTGCGTGGCACACCAGAGTTAGCAGCGGCGGTAAAAAAATCGTTAGAATATCGATTGGCACACGGTGGCGGACATACGGGATGGAGCCGTGCATGGCTCGTTAGCTTCTGGGCACGACTTGAGGATGCTGAAGAAGCATACACCCATCTTCAAGCACTTTTTGCCAAATGTACCTTGACGAACCTTTTTGATACACACCCACCATTCCAGATTGACGGCAACTTTGGTGGAACAGCTGGCATTGCTGAGTTGCTGCTACAGAGCCACGCTGATGAGATTCACCTACTGCCTGCGCTTCCTAAGGCATGGAGTACTGGACACGTCAAAGGGTTACGCGCCCGTGGCGGGTTTGAGGTGGAGATGGTCTGGGAAAATGGGCAACTCACCGAAGCGAAAATCCACTCCGCACTTGGTCGGGATTGCACTGTCCGAGCAGCGGCATCAGTTTCGGTGACGTGTGATGGTGTCTCGGTTGAGACGGAGCAGTCGGATTCGGTTATAGCATTTGGAACAGAAGCAGGGAAAACCTACATTTTGGCGTGAGTCTACTTATATGGGTAAGCGGGTTTGGTTAGCATAAGCCTTGATTCGTTCGGTTGCCAGTTCGATGTATTCCTCTTCAATATCGTATCCAATGTAGTGCCTCCCCGATTTTAGTGCGCTCAAGCACGTTGTGCCACTTCCACAGAATGGATCCAATACCACATCCCCAACGAAAGTATAGAGTTGAATTAGTCGATGCGGAAGTTCCTCAGGAAATGGGGCAGGATGTCCGATGCGTTTGGCGGAAACAGACGGGAATGTCCAGACGCTTTTTGTCCATTCTAAGAAGTCCTCTTTACAGATTGAGTTCTCTTTTCCGTTGCGTTTCCGAGAGAAGGAACCTTTGGAAAAGACGAGAATGTATTCATGAACATCCCTTAAAACAGGATTCGCCGCCGATAACCAACTCCCCCATGCCGTTGAAGATCCCGCACTTGAGGCTTTGTCCCAGATGATTTCGCCTCGCATGTGGTAACCTATCGCCAACATATCTTCTATGATGTAGCCATGCAAAGGGATGTATGGCTTCCGTCCTAAGTTGGCAATATTAATGCACGCCCTGCCCCCGGTAACCAATTTTTTATAGGTCTCAGCAAGTACAGCGTAGAGGAGTTCTCTGTATTCTGCGAGCGATAGGTCTTCGTCGTACTCTTTTTTTGCATTGTAGGGTGGTGACGTAACCATCAAATGAACACTGGCGTCGGGAATCGCTGACATCTGATCACTGGAGGCGCAGTAGAGTTGATTTAGGTTTTCAGCAGGAATCGGATTTTCTATCCATGTATCGGGTTCCGGGAGTTTTTGATCGGCATAGAGTTTACTTCCGTAGAATTCACTGGCATCGTGGTTAATTCTTCCCGATGTTCCGAACGCACTGGTTTGAGTTCCGCCCTTCCGAGATTCTGAATTGTTTTTATTCGTATTCTCCATCCTTCTACTACCCAGGACTACCTTCGGACTGCTTAGCTGCCTCCGCCAATCACAATGAGGAACGCACTATCTTCGGTAGCGTAAACGCTGTGAATGACGTCAGCTGTGAAGGTAACTCCGTCCCCTTGCTCGAGCGTTATTTTTTCAGCACTTGTTGTAAATATGATGTTGCCACTGAGTGTGATGACGGTGGCGGCTGCTGGTGCTGAATGCTCCTCAAGCGTCGTTCCTGCTTTCAGAGCAGCTAATACGATAGTCAATTCATCCCCACGAGCGAGTGTCAGCGAGGATCTACCCGACGTGGCGGACGCGGCTTCTTCCATGAGTTTTTCAGCCATTGACATAAGTGGAAATGCCTTCGTCAATGATGTATTCAGATCTGCAGGTCTGTAAGGTCTTTCAAATGATGTGTTCATTGGAAATCTCCGTAATATGGACGTGAAAATAGACTATGATAAATTGGCACACGTTAAACAGTCGTATTCTTCGTGGTTTCTAATACTGGTCTGGCGACCAAAAGATGACATCACGTTTGGGAAACAGTATCGCCAAGAATGCTGAGATCTCAGGGGATACTGAAGCATCAGAACTTATCTGCTCCCATCCTATTTCGCCGAATAGGAGGTTCCAAAAATCTCCTTCAGACAAGTCTACTCCAAAACCAACGGCGTCGGTATCTTCAGGAACGATTTGAAGTGTACCATCGGAGTTATGCCGAAGTACAGTTTGCTGATTGTCAAGGATAGGGAGTTTGACTGCGAGTGGTGAAAACGTCCCTTCGGCATCCGCGATTCGCGATTCCCATTGGACTATAAAGCGACGCAAGAACACGGATGGACGAATGGCATAGAGCATCATCCCCGTGTATTCTGTTGGTGTTACCGGGCTATCGCATTCTGCTATTAGGCGTTCGGCAAACGGGTGTTGAGATGGGAATCTGCCGTCTATCTCTTCAACGCCTTGTGCTTCACAGACTTGTAAAAAATGGGATACAAGGGCATCCAAAACCGTCGAATTATCGGGCGTATATCCGACTTCACGCACCTCTACACGCTTACCATCTATTTCATAGTTGAGATACCCCGCAATATGTCCATCTTGGCGTGCGACAATAGTTGGAAGGACACCGCGAATACGGGAGGGTGCCATATCCCAATAAGCGCGTGTCCGGGCAATGGTCCCGCTCTGCTGTGTATTAGTGAGGTCGTATAGCCGTGCCACAGCGTCTAAATCCGTTTCTGGGTTAAATTCGGTTACTTGCCATTTGAATGAATGCGCCGCGCACGTTGCCGAGTTGTACGTCACATTGAAACCGTGGAGGGGCAAGGTGGTCCATCCCAATCGACGGTAAAACGCTTCTGGAATGATGGTAAAGAGCACACCGAGATCACATCCTATTGTCTGTAGATAGTCGATTGTGTCTCGCATGAGAGCAGACGCGTATCCGACGCCACGGTAGTTTGGGTGTGTGCAGACACCGCCGATGCCTCCCATTGTTACGAGGGATTCACCGACGCACATCCGCCGTTCCCAGACGCGTAAGGTTGAAATGACGCGGTCATTCACCACCACCACCCGTGTTTGTGGAAGTCTATAACTACTATCCCCTTTTACGTATTGCCAGTAGCGTTCATGTCCGTCAGGATTAAACGCCAGACAACAAAGTTCAACGACCTGTTCTAACTCTGATTCTCGGGCTCCTCTAATTTCCATTCCTCTGTCCTAATCTCAAAATGTTGTGCGAGGTCCCTGTGCCTTGCACGACCCAATTACTGCATCGAAAAAACAACACCTAACGCCTCGTTCGGGGTTTGGATTAATTTCTCGCATCCTTCAGGAGCCTGATCAATCGGAATAATGTCTGTAATCAGAGGTCTCACCTGAATTTTGCCCTCTGACATCAGCCGCAGTGATAATTCTAAGTTGCGTTGCGTTGGCCACGGGACAAATACCGGTGGATAATCGGCACCGTGTTCATAGTCTTCATCGTGGTAGCCGGGTCCAGTGCGCGCTGCGCTGATAACATCCACATTGCCAAGACCTGCCGCGAAGCCGTGCGTAATGTCCGCACCACCGACAATAACAATCCGTCCGACTTTGTGTGTATCGGGTGCTGTCTTCAGCATTGCGCGAATTTGCTGAAACGCACTCGTTCCGTCGCCACCGAAGGCAATAATCCCGCAATCCATACCGTAGCCCTTGGTGAATTCTTCTGCAATTGGGGTCGGATCCGTCTCCGAGACGTTTATCGCTCGGTATATTCCTGCCTTTTCAGCAATACCTATCCGCAAAGGCAGCCTATCCATGCCGATGACATAAGCACCCGCGGCTTTTGCGATTTGGCACGCAAACTGCCCAACGATTCCTAATCCGGCAACAACAACATTTTCACCAATACGGATACGTCCGCGTTGTACGGCGTGCAACGCCGTTGCCGCAAGATGAATGGACGCTGCTTCCTCGTCAGTGACATCATCCGGAGTTTTCGCACATAAGTTGTGCGGCACACAGGCATACGTAGAGTGAAGGGCATAGCCACCACCCATACCGGACACCCTATCGCCGATCTCAAATTCGTCGCAGTCGCCTTCTTTACCGATGACAACACCGGCATTTGTGTATCCGAACGGACGTTGCCGCTCTTCAGAACCCGGGTTCTCGCGTCGTCGTCCGACACCACCGAGTTCCGAGCCAGGACTTACCATCGAAGCGTGAACTTCAATTAAAAGTTGCCCGGGTTTCGGTGCAGGCGTCTCCTGTTCCTCCGTCCAGATGCGTCCTGCTTCGTTCATCATCAAGACTGTTCTCGTTTTACTCATAAATAATCCTTTCCATAATTATCGTCTTATTTTTACCGGTAAGGCTCCAAGTCAATACCTGGATATGCCTGCGCAAGCCGTTCCAGAGCTTCCGGCGTGTAGTAGGCGTCTCCAGGAGCGGGCCAACCCAAAACGCGGCGCACATCAGGGGTCGTTTGTGCCACAAATTTCATATACTGTGGGGTACTCCACCCCGGCACCGGTCGTGTTGTTTTGCACCAATCAGCGTTATCTGCACGATGGAAGTGATAGCCCATCCATCCACGCTGCTTGCTTTTATTCTCAAAAGGTTGCGCGGCGTGAACTAAGTAACTTGAGCGGAATGCGACACTTCCTGCTTTCGCCGTAAGGGGAACGGGATCTCCAAGTTCTTTAAATTCACGTAGGTCAGGAATACCCATTCCGCCTGCTCTACCCGGATACTTCGCCCATATCCTATCTAATTTGTTCTGTGAACCTGGGCAGACGAGCATCGGCGCACCGTCCATGTCGATGTCGTGTAGGAAGATAGCAGACAAAATATATCCGTAACGTTGCCAATCCGGATGTGGTGGCAAAGCCGAATTTGTCGCGTTGTCAATGTGGTAACCCTGCCATGGGTGTTCACTATGGCGACTGTCGGTTAAGCCCTCTCGGAGGAAAATCTGTCCGTAGCCGAGGCGAATCTCTTCTGTGTCTAACAACTGCTGGGCAATTCCCAAGTATGTCTCATTTTCAATCAACTTATCCACTGCTTCCATGCCTGTCGGAAAGTGCAGTGCTTTTCCAAAGGGACCAGCAAGCCGTTGCATATCGCTGTTCTTCTCATAGGCACTTTTCAAGGTATCCGGTTGTGGATCCCATTTCGTGCGGTATTCAGCGTAAGTTAACCCATCGTAAGCATTCCGTTCGACTGCTTCCAGCGCAGGTATAAATGTTTCCGGTGAAAACACGTTGGGAATAACAATTATTCCATCCTGTTTCCATGCTGTCAGTTGTTCTGTTGTCAACTTCATCGGGTCTACCTCCCTGTGAATGTTTCCCATTTATCCTCTTGAATGACTTCACTGTCTGCTTTCTGCTGAATCATCTGCCACCATTCCTGATTTTCTATATACCACTGAATCGTCTCGCGCATTCCTTCTTTGAATGGAATCTGCGGCTTCCATCCAATCTCACAGGCAATTTTTCGTGAGTCCAACAAATACCGGCAATCATGTCCGGGTCGATCGGGAACATAAGTTTTTAACGCCTGCGGTTTGTCAAGCACGTCCAGGATGAAATCGCTGATTTCCTCAATGCTCTTTTCCACACCACTCCCGACATTGTAAGTTTCACCGGCTTTACCACGTTCGATAACTGCTGCTATTGCTTGGCAATGATCTTTGACGTGCAGCCATTCTCGTCGGTTATGACTACTTCGATAGAGCGTTAAGGGTAAATTTTGGATCGCGTTCGTTGTGAACAATGGAATGAGTTTTTCTGGATGTTGGTAAGGACCGTAGTTGTTCGCACAATTGGAGATAGTAATCGGCATGCCGAAACTGTGAAAATAGGCGTTCACGAGATGATCGGCTGCTGCTTTAGAGGCGTTGTAGGGGGTCTGTGGGCGATACGGCGCATTTTCACTAAACGCGTCGGGTGAATCTAAAGGGAGTTCACCGTAAACTTCGCATGTTGAAATATGGTGAAACCGCTGTACCTCGTACTTGCGAGCTGCGTCTAATAGTACTTGGGTGCCCATCACGTTCGTCTGAAAAAAACGCCTTGGGCGCAGGATCGCACGGCTGTTGTGCGATTCAGCAGCGAAATTAACAATTACATCCGGACGTTCCGTTTTCAGAATGTCTTCTACAAAAGCAGCGTCCAGAATATCACCGTGGACAAACTTATAGCGTTTTGGGTAGTGGATTTCCGCTATATCTGTCAGATTAGAGAGATTTCCAGCGTACGTCAGGCGGTCAAGGTTAATGACGGTATCGTTCGGGTAGTGCTGCAGCCAATATCGAATGAAGTTAGTGCCGATAAACCCAGCACCACCCGTAACCAGTAATTTCATTTACCAATTCCCTTCTGAGAGGTCGGATATCATAATCTGATTTGGGTATAATTTCGTAGTTGTCATAGTTTATCTTTAGGTATTTCTATCTTTCTGCTTGTGATACTTTTTTCAGATTCGCCGCCGCTTTATCTCTCTGTCTTGGTGCCAAAAGGTCCATATCCAGTTTCTCATGTGATGCTGCAACCTGTTTTTGCGTCTGATTGAGTTCATGCCGGATGAAGATAAAATAGGCATCATCGCCGTTTGACATGTCTTCAAGGGACTCAAGGAGCGTTAGAAATCTGTTCGGTTCGTTTTCTTCTAACCAGTGCATTGACTCGGCAAAAGCGACACGCGTTCTGTATTGATGCATGTTGTGATTTTTTTCTAAAAGAACCGACCAGAGCCGTTGCACCCGATCTATGTGTTGTTCGCTGAGTGTGCCTTCACCGTTGAGCGCGAGTTTCCGTCGCTTCCGTTCTCCGCGTTTTGCCTCCTGCTGTGCCTGTGCTGCTGCGCGTGTTTCTAACATTGCTTGCTCACGTGCTTCTAACATTGCTTGCTCGCGTGCTTTCCTACCGGTGTCAAACCGAGCGTGGAGTGCCGCGACTGATTCGTCTGTCATAAGGGTCTTGAATCGTTCTGGATCACGTCGTTCGAGGAATAACAACGATTCATAGGCAAGAGGATCTGCATTAGGCGAGTTGAGTTTTACCAGTCGTAGAACCCGCTCCGCATGCTGTTCCATTTTTGTACCAACGCCGTTCAATTTAAAAGCACCGCGTTTTTTAGCCATCCGTTCCGTCCTTTTACGCTAAATTAAACAACTATATCTTATCAAAAACAGGCGGGATCTGTCAATGTAATTTCATTTCACCCCTCTGGGGTTTACTTTTCTCTGGGTCCGTGTTTCTATACACCTGTCGTCCCTTCGAGACTCATAGTTTGGCTGTATTCTAATTTCCCCAAAATCCGTGTCATCCGCAAAATCCGAGAAAATCCGTGATTCAGACGATACCCACTGACCCCAATAATCCTGAAAATCCTGATTCAGACAACCAACCATCCATAATGCTCTTAACTGACAATTGAAAACTGAATACCTCTCGGAAAAATTAAACGTCGTTGACGAATAACGGTGAATGTTGTAAAATACTCGGAAAATCCAAATTATAATATTTTCAACAGCATAGGGTCTATGCCTTGCGAAGGAAGAAATAATGCACCAGCGTAGATTGGGAAATACAGGACTAATCGTTTCTGAGATCGGTATGGGAACATGGGAACTCGGAGGACGTGAATGGGGAGACATTGGTGAAACGGATGCCGTGGATCTGCTTCGATATGCCTTTGAAAACGGTGTCACCTATTACGATACAGCAGACCAATACGGCGGTGGACGTGCCGAACAACTCCTCGGCGAAGCCTTTTCAGCTCTTGGTGACAGAGTCGTCATCGCTACGAAACTCGGTTATGAGTTAGACTCTGATGGTTGGATTAGCCACGGTTGGGAGCGTCCGTCGTTCAATGTCTCACCTGACTATATCCGATCGTCGGTCGAAGGCAGCCTCAAGCGGTTAAAGCGGGATATCATAGACATCTATCAATTCCACGGGCCACCACCCGCATTCGAGTGGGACGACGCCTTTGGAACGATGGAAGAACTCAAAGCCGAAGGGAAGATTCGCTTTTACGGATTGTGCCTCGGCAGCGAGGCAGATGCTCTCAAAGCGATAACGGAAACCGGTACCTCCACATTGCTGCTCACCTATAATATCCTTTCTCAAGAGATGGTGAAACCCGTAATGGAGACCGCAGCTGAAAACGGAGTTGCTGTCATCGTCCGGCAACCTTTATCATCAGGACTCCTCTCTGGTCAGCTTGGACCAGACACTGTGTTCGCCGAAAATGATTATCGAAAAACTTGGTCCCGTGAGAAATTACTTGCTGATCTGGAGCGGGTGGAACAGGTGAAGTCAATCATCGGAAACAGAGCGAAAAGTCTACCGCAAGCTGCTCTCAAATTTATTTTGGCACATCCGGCTGTCTCCAGTGTCGTGCCGGGGATGATGACACCAGCGCAGATTGACGATGGCGTTGCGACTTCAAGTTCAACTCCATTGCCTGCTGCCGTTTTGGAACAGTTACGCAGCGATTGAGGGTGCTATATGAAAGTTATTGCGGATCTCTGTGTTGTTCCGATGGGTGTGGGTGTTTCCGTCTCAAAGTACGTCACTGCGTGTGAAAAGGTGCTCAAGGAGGCGGGCTTGGAAACAAAGTTACACGCCTATGGCACTAATGTCGAAGGCGATTGGGATGCAGTGTTTGCGGCAATTCGACGCTGTCATGAGGTCGTCCATGAAATGGGAGCACCACGAATCACAACAACGCTCAAGTTCGGCACACGGATTGACAGAACGCAAACCATGGATGATAAGGTTAACAGCGTCCAAGAGCAGTTACGAAAAGCATAACGTTTTTTGGTTAAAATATGTAAGCGCGGTCGTTTGAAGACGTTCGTTTTTCTTTTTCTGTCGGTTTACCTACCCATGAGTTCCATAAAGACGGGAAGAGATTCTCTGAATCCATCTTCACGCGTTCCACCGACTGGGGTATAAACACTCTCGAAAGAAATTGCACCGTCGTATCCATCGCTATCCAAAGCGTTTACGATGTCGTTGTAGTAAGGATCCATCTGCCCTTGGCGCATTGCACAGAAATCGAACGTTGCCGCGGGGAGGTTCACGATTCCATCCTTGAGATGTACGTGTGCGATATGTTCACGGATAATCTCGTAACCGTCTGGGTACGGCACTTCAGTACAGTAGAGGGAACTACACGGGTCCCAGAGTACTTTCAGATGTGGAGCGTCTAATTCGTCAATCAATTTTCTCGCGAGGAATGCCGATGTCACATTTCCAGAAATCCCAGTTTCGATGACGAGCGTAATACCTGCAGCGTCGGCGATTTGCAACGGTTCTTCTAACCGATCCAGTAGGATTTCCCACGCACCCTCAGAGATAATCGGTTCCGCACCAAAAAGAACCATCTCTTTCCGAAAACTAAAAATGCGAACTAAATTCGTGCCAAGAGTTTGGGCGACCTCAATACACCGTTCCAGCGTCTTAATGTGTGCGCGATAGGCAGGCGCAACGACTGATGTATCGACCGGAATTTCCGACAAGTTGTGGTGTGAGATACAGGATACTTTTAAATTTCGTGCCTCGATTAACCTCTGAACCCGTTTGAGATCCCTATCCGTCAAATCGCCAACCTGTTTTTTCCAGAGATACTGTAACTCAACGTATTCCAAACCGCTCTCTACCATGACATCCAGAGCATATTCAAAGTCCCTACTGATTCCATCTGTGATGGTTCCCAATTTGCGCATTTAACTCCCTCCCAGTCCTTTATCTTCGCGGGGGTTCAAAGTGCCAAAAACGTTCTCACAAAAATCCTGTGACAAATTATTCTGTCTTTTTGATTTCGATACCCGCGATATTTTCCAAAATCTTGATAATAGTCCAGTTATCCTCGTCTGGGTTCACTGCTTTCCCAGCTTGGAATAATTCAAAAGCCGCGCTTGCCGCGAAGAGCGGCACCCCGCAATCATTTGCCATGCTTTTCGCGAGGCTGAGGTCCTTATACATTGTACCGATATTGCTCTGTCCTTTGAAGTTCCGTGTCAAAATATTTTCTGTTGTGTCTCTGAAAAGAAAATTTCCCACGACACTCGTGCTGACAACGTCACGCAGGGTCTCCGGCTTTACACCCGCCTTTACTGCTAATGTGAGTGCCTCAAATATACCGGCATAGGTAGTGCCTATCAGGACAGCGAGTGCGGATTTGACGGTTTGACCCATCCCGGCTTCTTCTCCAACGTGGTAAATGTCTCGTCCCACGGCTTCAAGCACCGGTTTCGTTGCTGCAAACGTTTCCTTTGATGCCGATACCATCATTGTGAGCGTTCCTGCCGCTGCACCGGGAGCACCGCCACTGACAGGTGCATCAACGATATGAATTCCTTCTGCTGTAACGAGGTCCGCAACTTCTATTACCTGTGAACGCCCGATAGTTGCCGTGCAGATGACCGTGGACCCCGGCTTAAGCCCCGCCAGCAGCCCTTCTTCCGCTACCAGTGCCGCCTTAACCTGATCAACATTCAGCACCATAATAAAAACACTATCTGCAGCGGTTCCAACTTCGCGTGGCGATGCAGCGGCGCGTGCGCCTTCTTTTACTAACATTTCCAGCGGCTCCGGGCGGACATCATATACGGTGAGTTCGTGCCCTGCTTTCAGGATGTTTCTTGACATTCCCATGCCCATGTTGCCAACACCAATTAATCCAACTTTTGCCATAAATTACCTCAAGAAATCTCCTAAAAGAAAATCGTTAAGTGCTTGCTCTTGCCGGACATATTTCGTAAATGAAGCACGTCCGTTTCAACTTTACTGACATGCGGCAATGGAATTTAGCATAAATTTATAGAAATGTCAACGATTTTCCTCGTGGTGCAGGGTCATTTAGTTTTAAAAATTATTTTTGAGAGTTTTCATTGCGTGTTTAGGATACGCGGCGAAATATCGCATCGTAGCGGTGATAGACTCATATCCTGCCAATCGCAATATAGATAAAGCGGTATTCCGCAACGCCGCCATGACGGCGGGAGTCGCACCACAGCGGACTTGCGAGGCATCTTCACCGAAGACGACATCTCGGAGCCAGTGGGACTTATTCTCTATTGCCCAATGTCCACGGCGTAAAACGAGCAAATCTGCTGCGCTTGCGAGGTTGCTCTGAAGACTTGTGATGCCATACTGCGTCTGGTAGGAGACTTCACCTGTGCGAGGCTGCTTCCGCTGATATGTATACTCAAAGACTTGTGCGAGTCCCGGCCAGCGTAGATATGTATTCAGGGCGGTGCTACACGTCAATCGTCGTATCTCAATACGTCCATGTGCTTTTTCAAGCGTTTCAAAGGTGTCGAGGGTTTCACCCCATTGACGATGTTCTGCTTGCAGCAAATCATGGGCATCCTGGAAAGTTTTAGCGTCGGGAGGGGGTTGAAATAAGCGTTGGATCGACTCAAACATTTCCTTCTGATTCGCTTTGACCGGCAAGACGTAATCACCTCCCGATGCTAAAACCGATTCACAAAACGAGCGTTGCGTCAACAACGCATCTGCCGTCACGACTTTACCAGATACATCAAAGGCTTTAAGTATCTCAAGCGAGGTCGGCACCTCATGCGTCTTCTCAGACATCGCTTTTTGGGTGAGTGTGATGCCAAGTTCATGAGAGACGACGGACATCAAATGCGTGAGTTTCGCATCTTGTTTTCTACTGCCACGCAAAGTTTTGCCATCTATAGCGACGGCCGTTAGACCGCCTTGAGAACCCCATCCGGAACCCTCAAGTGCAGCTGTCGCCCACTGTGTTAGGGTCTCTTCTAAGGCATTGATGTCTAATCTGCGAAAAAGATTGCAGAGCGTCGCAGCACACGGTGTTTGCTTATGTCTGAAACCCAAGGCTTTTCTTAACACTTTATACGTCCGTCCATATTCAGCGATAGCGGCATAACTACGATACCCAGACATCAGCGCAATGACAGCAAGTGCGAGGATGGCCTTCAAGGGGTGGCGTTTGCCTTTCTCCTTGCGCGGGTCTGCGACTTCTGCTAACATATCAAGCAAGTGGCGAGAGGGTCTTCTCGTCATGTGCTTCACCTCAAAGATTATAGTGGATTTTTAAGGTGAAGTATAGCATGTATGGCGTGAAAACTCACGCCATACATGCATACATAGAAACATAAATCCCCCCAATCAAATCTTAAAACTAAATGACCCTATCGTGGTGAGGGCATTTGCAATTACACAATTTTCTGATTTTGTGATAAAATAACGCATTCACACATGAAAAAGAAGGAGCCAAAACTAATGGCAGATATCATCAGAGGTGCCGTCATCGGGTATGGAGCAGCATTTAATATGGGCAAAGCCCATGCAAATATGATGCAAAACACTGACGGCATTGAGTGTGTCGCTATCTGCGACATTGATCCAGAGCGGACGGCGGCTGCAAAAGAAGATTTTCCGGGAGTCCGCACTTATAATAAAATTGAGGAACTCAACGCCGACGAGGGTGTAGATCTCGTCGCAAACGTCCTCCCACATAGCCTGCACTGTGCTCCAACTGTCGCAAGTCTCAAGGCAGGAAAGCATGTCGTTGTTGAAAAACCGATGTGTGTTACGATTGCAGAAGCCACGGAAATGATTACCACTGCCGAAGAAAACGGCGTTATGCTGTCTGTGCACCACAACCGACGGTGGGATGCCGATTTCTGGACGCTTCGTGAACTCGTCCACTCTGGTATTATCGGCAAAGTCTTCAACGTTGAAATGTGGGGCGGCGGCTACGGTAGACCCAACCCGAATTGGTGGCGTAGTGTCAAAGCCATCTCTGGTGGTCAATTCTATGACTGGGGCGCACACTACCTCGACTGGTTACTCAATGTCCTTGAGGCACCGATGATTAACGTCACTGGTTTCTATCAACCCAACCTCGTCTGGAATGACATTACCAATGAGGACCACGTTCAAGCAATTATTCGCTTCGCAAGCGGGGAAGTGGTGGCGGATGGTGCGATGGCAAACATCCAGATGTCTAACATCGCCAAAATCGGTGGACAGCGTTGGAAACTGCTCGGATCGCATGGGGCGATTACATCTGAAGATGGGGAGTTTAAAGTTCTGTCTGAAGTTGAAGGCAAACCTAAAGAACAGACGGTAAGCTACCACGGTAGACCGGGACCGAGTTACTATGAGAATATCGTTTCGCATTTGAACGATGGTACGCCATTGCTCGTGACACCGGAGTCCGCTCGTCGCGTTATTGCTATAATGGATTTGGCAGAAAAATCAGCCAAGACGCATCAAGCAGAAACCGTCCCTTACGAATTTGAATAATCCTCTTTTTCGCTGGCGAGATTTCCGAACCTCGCCCAATTAGGCATGAGGCTACATGAAAGCTATTGTTTTTGAGAAGATTCAGCAATTACGCGTCCACGAAAAACCTATTCCTACGCTCGCTACCGGAGATGTACTCATCCAGATGGAACTCTGTGGTATCTGTGCTTCCGACCTCGCAGCACTCCGCGGAGATGTATCAGATTATGCACCACCGGTCGTAATGGGGCACGAACTCGCTGGTGTGGTTGTAGAAAGTAGACACCCCGATGTCAAAATCGGGGAGCGAGTAACCGTCAACCCTATGCTCTCCTGCGGAACATGCCCTGAATGCCAGAACGATTTAGACAAATATTGTGGTACCATTGAGGGCATCGGACACGATATTGATGGCGGTTACGCCGAATACATGCGGATGCCAAAGCACGGCGTGGACACAGGTAAACTCATCCGAGTGCCAGACAGCGTTCCACCCGAAGAATTGATGTTTTTGGAACCGTTGGGATGCTGCCTAAACGCTATGGGAGAGACCCTTTTCAAAGATTCCGTTGCCGTCCTCGGTGCTGGTCCCATTGGATTGCTGTTTACGCAACTGGCGAAACGAGCGAGCTTGGCAACCTATGTGCTGGAGCCATTGCCCCATCGCAGACAGGCAGCAGAAACACTCGGTGCCGACCACACTTTTGACGCTTCTCCTGAGGCAGTTGCCCACCTCCATGACCTCACCGGTGGCGGGGTTGATACTGTCATCTCCTCAACGACGAACAAAGCCTCGGTAATCGCGCTTGCTTTTAAGGTTGTCCGCAGAGGTGGTTGTGTCAACTTCTTTGGACTTGCCCCGGAAGGCGAAGAAATCCGTGTCAACTTAGAAGAGTTTCACTACGCCGGTCACAAACTGATGGCGTCTTGGGCATTTTCACGCGCCAGTCTTGAAGAATCGCGGCAACTCCTGATTGAAAAGGTGCTGAACTTTGAACCCTTGCTAACTGATCGGTTTCCAATCGCACAGGGTCTTGCAGCCTTTGATAACGCCGCTTCACACCGCGGGATCAAAACTGTTATCCATCCCTGATAAATATGCCTCTATTTCCCTTAAAATTGGTCTTTCTTTAAAATTGGTAGGCGAGGTTACAAACCTCACCGACCTGTTCATTCTTCCATCCCAAAATGTTTTGACAAACACTACCCCTTAAACAGATTTTAAACGTCTTTTTATTGGTACTTACGCCCGAACCCAAGACGGGTGACTTTGTTCCATTTTTATGGTATCTTTAAATACGAACCAGAAATTCCTCGCTCTAATCTTAAAACCCCCACAAGGAGATGTCAGTTTTCAAGGCAACTTGTAGATCTCCAAACCTACTCTGATATAATATGATTCTCGGTGCACATGTGTCCACGTCAGGTGGCATACACAATGCCATAAAAAACGGGACCGATCTCCACTGCGATGCAATACAGATTTTCTTAAGAAACCCAAACCAGTGGCAAGGGAAGCCCCCTACCGACGCGATAAATGAAAAGTTTCGCGCGGCATGGGCAAAATCCGACCTCGCCGATATAATCGTTCACGACATCCACCTAAGCAATCTCGCCTCTCCAAAACCAGATGTACTGAAAAAATCGAACCAAGCGTTTCGTGAACAAATGGAGCTTGCACATCTGCTTGGACTCCGCTATATCGTCACGCATCTCGGCGCGCACCTTGGTGATGGCGAGACGTACGGATTAAAGCAGCTAACAGACAGTTTCGATTCCCTATTTGAAAGTGCCGAGGCACCAGAGGTCGTCATTCTCCTCGAAACCACTGCTGGACAGGGTACAAACCTCGGCTACTGCTTTGAACATATCCGTGATGTGATTGGTATGTCGAAATATCCCAACCGGTTTGGTGTCTGTTTTGATACGTGTCACGTCTTCGCTGCCGGATACGATATGCGAACCGAGGCGGATTGTGCCGCGACATTCGACCAATTTGACGATACTATCGGCTTAAACCGATTAAAGGCTTTTCATCTCAACGACGCGAAATCGACCTACCAGAGCCGGGTAGACCGGCACGAACACATCGGTGAGGGTAATATCGGCGCGACCGCATTCGCGTATATCCTCAACGATCCCCGCTTTGCCGAGGCACCACTCATTATTGAAACACCAGAGATGAAAACCATGCATGAGGTGAACCTCTCAACATTACGAAAGTTAAAGGTGTAGTCTATAAATCTCCAAGCATAAATTGCCTGAATTCATTTCGGTCTAAAGCACACAAGCCACTCTACATTAGTTTCCCTTTACTACTATTGATGCTTGGATAAAAGATGCCAATGCCACATAACTGGTCAGCAATTTTTGAAAATAACCATGCATTTTTTGCAAAAAACTGCAATTTTTGTGTAATAGGAGAACAGTTACAAAGAAATTCAATTTTCAGTAGACAACTTTTTGGCGAAATCCAATGTAGGCGTGTGTTTTCGTTATGAGAAATATCATACGAATTTCTGAAATAAAATTATAATTGTGTGTCTCATTAGGATATTTTATGTTGGCATGAAAATTGCTAACACTTAAGTTGATAGAATGTCGTATAGACGCATCAAATATTTTTTAAATTGTATTTACGAAATTAGTATTTTATATGATTGATTGCGATTTAATTTTGTTTTTTGTTCAGATTATTTAAATTGTTCTTTGATGAACCTGATGTGTGTTTGTATTTTGAACTATGGTGGAAATATTATTGGGATTTGAGCTAAAACGGGTGTTATCTATTATCCGAATATGTTCCTCGTACGGGGAAAATTTTCTAACAAGGGAATAGCGTCATGGCAAAAACAAAATTAAAAATCGGTGGTATGTCCTGTCAACACTGCGTGAAAACTGTGACCAGTGCCTTAACAGAGCTTCCGGGTGTTCGGCGCGCAAAGGTAAATCTGCGCAAAGGCGAGGCTGTTGTGCATTATGATGAATCTCACATTGACATCGCGAATCTCGCCGAGGCAATAACCACGGCAGGATTTGACATGCTTTAATCTGATAACGATTTCTCAGGATATCCCTCTCGGTCAACGTAAATCCAATGGCTGAATGCCCTTGCCGCTAAGATTAGAAGGGCTTATAACCGCTCATCGGTGAGCGGGGTCGAGGTTATCAATGAAATAGTGAAATAGATAGAAGGATGGAGATAGCCGATGAAAAAATTGATTATTGCAATTTTTATAATATTCGTAAGTATCATCGGATGTGATGTTCCTTATATGGGTCCAATACTCTCAGTGGATGATGTAGATCGATATATTAAATCAACAGGTGAGGATACAGTCTGTTTACATGATGGGTTTGATTCTGTTTGTATAAAGGTTATGGAGGAAGATGATGGCAGCGACGTGCCCATCGTCCATATTTATCCAATGGGTGTTATGTACGAGTTCTATTATGAGGGACGTCGTATTTTGCGTGCAGAAAGAACAATGGACACCACTCAGCTTGTCAAGGAATTGATGGAGACAAAAGGAACTGAACTCCCACAAAATGGCGAGCAACCGGATACTGATGATAATATTTCCCGAGGTTGGACTATCAATATATACTATCCTGCCTCGTTCCGCGAGAGGGATCGCGGATCAACACCTAAAACCAGTGGGTTTGACATTCGGGCTGTAAAAGGAACAGAGGTGCCGACTCACACTCGAAACGACCTTGAGATAGAGAACTTTGCACAGATTGATGGGACTGATGGCAGCCGTAGTGCTCAATTCTCTATTGAAACTGAGGATTCGGCGATAACGATTCGTGTGGGTGGATTAGTCCAAGGTCATAACGCATATTTCCGAATCAACATAGATGGTGTAGTATCTGGTGAAGGCACCAATACCTTCCAATTGCAACGTGTACGGTAGCTTTCTACAAAGAAGAGCATTATAAGCAAAGGAGGGCTTGTGGATCGATGATACATACTGTCAACATTCTGTGAGAAAAGTACCAGGTGTATTAATGATACTTGAAACCGTTCAGCGTGCAAAGGGGAATCCGCACGATAAAAAGACGATTATCCCTTTTGATGCCTCATACCTCACCGCGATGATAAAGGCAGGTTTTGAGAGGGTGAAGAAAATTCGACCTTTATCGTTAAGTATGATCGGTGGTATCTTATTTATAATTTTGAGCATAACAGGTTGTTCTGATACCGCTCGTTATGGTGCAATACTGACGCCCGACGATGTGGACCGATATATTGTCTCTCATGGAGACTCTGTCTGCATTCAGAGTGGAGCTGAATTAGAGTGTGTAACCCTTGTGCCAGCAGATGGGGACAGAGCCAACGGACCCATCATCCACATCCATCCGAGGAAAATTATCTATGTGTTTTATCGTGAAGGTGTAGCTGTCTTACGCGCCGAAACGGCGAGGGGTACTGATGGAGATGACACCGGTGGACCTGGCGTCCGTGGTGTGGGTGATGGGACAGGTACTGATGGCAAAGATGGCGATGGGACCCTTGGCACGCCTGGTGATGGTACTACACCTAGGACAGATGGCACTGGCACGACGGATCCACTTGGCACCCCTGGCACACCCGGTGGAGGCACGCCTGGTGATGGTGGTGTCGTGATCATTCCCGATACTGATGACCCACCTGGCACACCACCTGGCAATGGTCAAGGTAATGGTCAAGGCAACGGTGGTCAGGGCAACGGTCAAGGCAATGGTCAGGGCAACGGTCAAGGCAATGGTCAAGGCAATGGTCAGAGCAACGGTCAAGGCAATGGTCAAGGCAATGGCACGGATGGTAATGGGACAGATGGTAATGGGACAGATGGTAATGGGACAGATGGTAATGGGACAGATGGAACGACGGATCCACCTGGCACGAGGGATCCACCTGGCAATATCAATTTGCCGGGGGACATTCATTCGCACGTTTATTTCAACGATCCTAATCAACCTAATCCTCATGACCACGATGACATAGATAAATGGCTAGTATGGGTATACTACCCGAGAGGCTACCAGGGTCCACTTGGACTAGAGAATACCCACCTTAGTGCTGGGGTTGTGATCAAGGTTGACGGTGTCGCGTTGGGGAGTCTGGTGCAGACCCAGGGACCTTGGCGCAACGATGGCACGCCCCGTCAATGCAAGGATTCAAATTACGTTAATAATATAGATAACTGTCCAGAAGTAAGTCAAACAACGTATGCAATTCAGTTCAGGGTTGTAAAGGCAGCAGCTAGTATAAGGATTAGCGTGGACTGGAAGGACTACAGTAACCAAAACTTCACCCTCAATGCATCCGATAACGAGATGAATACATTTAAGCATACTCACCAACACCCGTAGTCGCAGACTAAGAAGAAAAATAGGGTTCCGTTTTCTAAAGTGTGGTATATATGGACACAGCAAGGATTCAAGTCAAAGCAGGTGACGGTGGCAACGGATGCATCAGTTTCCGCCGAGAAAAATTTGTCCCACGTGGTGGTCCCGATGGCGGTGACGGTGGCAACGGTGGCAACGTTGTTCTTATTGCCACTTTGGGAATGAGTACGCTGATTGATCTGCGTCATAACCCACGCCAAGTCGCTAAAAACGGTGGACACGGCACTGGCAAACAACGAGACGGTGCAGATGGGAAAGACCGTGTCGTTAAAGTTCCTGCTGGCACTATCGTCAGAGACCAAGACACATTAGAAACGCTCGCAGACCTGACGGAACCCGATCAAATCGTTATCGTCGCACGCGGTGGTATCGGTGGAAAGGGCAATGCCCACTTTAAGAGTAGCACCTTCCGAGCACCGCGCGTTGCAGAAAAGGGTGAACCCGGGGAAGAACGCGAGATTAGTCTTGAAGTCAAACTCATCGCCGATGTCGGATTGGTCGGCTATCCTAACGCCGGCAAATCAACCCTACTGGCGCGAACTTCTGCTGCGACCCCGAAAATTGCCCCCTATCCGTTTACCACACTCCGCCCCAATTTAGGGGTTGTCCGTATCGACAGAGAACAGAATTTTATCCTCGCCGACATCCCTGGACTGATAGAGGGAGCACACAAAGGAGCAGGTTTAGGACATCAGTTTCTGCGTCACATTGAGCGCACCAAGATGCTCATTCATGTTATCGACCTGAGTGCCACAGATGGACGCGATCCGATTGAGGACTACGAACAACTTAACCGGGAATTGGGGCATTACAACGCATTGCTAACGAAACTTCCGCAAATAATTGCCGTAAATAAGATAGATATGCCTGAAGCGAGAGCGAACCTGACGCGCGTGGAGGAATACTTTGGTAACCGGAAAATCTTCCCTATCTCTGCGGTTACAGGTGAAGGTGTTAATCCGCTCATGCAGCAGGCGTACCGTTCTCTACAATACCTTGAGATCCGTGCCCGTGAGGAAGCAGAAACGACGATTACGTTTGAGCACGAACTGCCGCCAGAACCGCCAGCGCGATTTGAACTCGTTAAGACCGAGGAAGGATTCGTCGTCAGCGGGGCAGAGCCGCGTCGCGCTGTCTTAATGACGGATATGGGGAACGAGCAAGCGTTGATTCTGTTGTATCGGAAATTGAAGAACATGGGAGTGATAAATGCTCTCGCCCACGCAGGTGCTGTGGAGGGAGACACAGTCCAGATAGATGAATTTGAATTCACCTATAGCCCAAGAGCGATGCAATCCAACTGAGATGCGTGCCAGTCTGTCGGATGTGCGGCGTATCGTCGTGAAGGTCGGGAGCAGCACCATTGCAGATGACGGACATCTCAACGAAGCGGCACTGGTAGGATTGGTTCACGATTTAGCACTCGTCAAACAGGAGGGTGTGGAGGTTATCCTCGTCACGTCGGGGGCAATCGCCGCCGGTTGGCCCCAACTCGGTCTGAAGCAACGTCCGCAGACGCTACCACACCTACAAGCCTCTGCTGCTGTCGGACAGATTTGGTTGATGGCGGCGTACGAAGAGTGGTTTCGCACCTATGAACAACGGACTGCGCTCATGCTGCTCACGCGGGACGATTTCTCGAATCGGGAACGTTACACCCGTATGAACGATACCCTCCGTACACTCCTCCATCACGGTGTGATTCCTATCGTTAACGAGAATGACACCGTCGCAGTTGATGAGATTAAGGTTGGCGATAACGATACCCTCTCCGCTTACGTGACGAACCTCGCCCAAGCAGAACTCCTCGTTATCCTCTCTGATCAGGCAGGCTTTTATACCGCCGATCCGAGGCATAGTTCCAACCCGGAACTCATTCACACCGTCAGCACGATTTCAGAAGAAATATGGCAAGCCGCTGGCGAGGCTGGCACAGCAAGCGGCACTGGCGGAATGGTAACGAAGCTGCGAGCCGCTGATATTGTTACCGGATCCGGTGAGATGATGGTGCTGGCAGACGGACGAGAACCGCTTGTTGTCACGAGACTCTTGAAAGGCGAATTGCTTGGGACCCTATTTCTTCCGCAGTCCCGTATCTCTGGACGTAAACGGTGGATTGCTTATTCCAGACCCCCGAAAGGCAGGCTCGTTGTAGATGACGGGGCACGGGACGCACTCGTGCAAGGTGGTAGAAGCTTACTTCCTGCCGGTATCCGACGCGTTGAGGGTAGTTTTGACTATAGCGACACCGTCTCATGCCTCACGGAAAACGGCGTAGAGTTCGCACGCGGCTTGGTAAACTATAACGCTGTGGAGACTGCAAAACTCGCCGGAAAACACACCAAAGATATTGAAAAAATCCTCGGTTACCGCGATTACGACGAGATCATACATCGAGATAACCTCGTGTTACTTGATTGACTTTGTTTTGTTTGTCCAACTTGAAAATATTCTAAACGTTATGTTATAATACTCAACATCATTTCACTACTATTTATCTGTCTCGCGACCACTTAAAGGAATACTATGAACGAAAATATCCAACAACTCATTCAATCTCAGGCTCGGAAGGCAAAATCAGCAATGCGCGTCCTGTCGCGGAGTTCCGCCGATGTCCGAAACAATGCCCTCTTAGCAATGGCTGAGAGTTTACAGGGTTCCAAAGATAAAATTCAGGCAGCGAACCACATTGATCTCGAAAACGGCGAAAAAACCGGACTCGCTGCACCGCTCATGCAACGCCTCCTACTTGACGACAAAAAGATCGAACGGATGGTAGACAACCTCCGTCAAGTTGCTGCACTTCCCGACCCGATTGGTGCTGTCATCAGTATGGGTGAACGTCCGAACGGACTCAAGATAGGGACAGTCCGAGTCCCCATCGGTGTCGTTGCGGTGGTGTATGAATCCCGTCCTGACGTGACCGTTGAAGTATCCGCACTCTGTATCAAGTCTGGAAATGGGGTTATCCTCCGAGGTGGATCTGAAGCGATTCACTCCAATGCGACGCTTGCGCGTATCCTCAGTGATACCGCCGCCGCAGAAGGGGTCCCGGATGCCATCCAGTTTGTTGACACCACTGACCGACAGGCTGTTTATGAACTCATCCGCCTACCGGAATACGTTGACCTCATCATTCCACGCGGCAGTAACGAGTTCGTCCAGTTTTTGATGAAGGAATCCGATGTTCCAGTCCTGGGACATGCCGACGGTATTTGCCACATCTACGTTGACGAAGCCGCCGACCTCGAAATGGCAAACAAGATCTGCATGAATGCGAAGGTTGGATATAAGGTCGCTGTCTGCAATGCCGTAGAGACGCTCCTTGTCCATACCGATACTGCTGAGAAGTTCCTACCCACGTTCTGTGGAGCGTTACAAGACGCAGATGTTGAAATTCGTGGATGCGAACGCACACAGCATCTTTGCCCTGCTGCGAAACCTGCAACCGAAGAAGATTGGCGCACGGAGTATCTCGATTACATCTTATCCGTCCGGGTCGTAGACGACATAGACACAGCGATTGACCACATTGAAGCCTACGGTTCGCACCATTCTGATGCGATTATCACCGAAAGTTACAGCGCAGCGCAACGCTTTCTCAAAGAGGTGGATTCCGCTGCGGTCTACGTCAACGCCAGCACTGTCTTCACCGATGGTTATGAATTTGGATTGGGAGCAGAGGTGGGAATCAGTACGCAGAAGCTGCACTCCCGCGGTCCGATGGGACTTGAGGGGTTAACGACTTATAAGTACATCGTATACGGGGATGGTCAGGTGCGTGAGTAGGAGATAGTGTCGAAAATAACGATTCGTTAAACAAGGTATAACTAAAATTCGTTTTTACATCGTTTTCACGGAGAAAGCACAAACACAAGTCCAAGGAAGCCTGTAGAATCAATACTACAAAACAATCTCCGTGAATGTTCCGTGAATGTGTCTGTTAAAATAATCCGAACATAGCCCTACCATAATTGAATTTTTCCTTGACTTTTTTGCATATTTTGTTATAATGCTTTAGCATATTACATGACAGGCAATACGTCTGTGTGTCAACGACTCTCTATTTTTAATTTTTTCAAGCGAAGGAGAAATACAATGGCAGGAATGATTCCGACAATTAGTTCCGGGGTTGCAGGACCGCTCGGCGTGTTGCACCTCCCCCGATTCTGGTCGAAAGTGCTAATGGATTCCAAAGGTGTACTGCATGAAGATTATCCGGCATGCGGCGCAGGCTTTGATCAGATGGTATTAGACGGGCTTGGACTCGACAAGGACGCTACGCTGGCATATATTGGTGACAATTCGCCCTCCTATCCACAATTTGAAGCGTGGGTTTTGGAACAGAGCGGTGGAAGCCTTGATCAAGGAGCAGTCGATGAGCTGAATGCCGCGATTTCGGGTTATAATCACGACGACGATACCCGTGGAAGCATCCTCGGTGCAAGTGGCATTGACGACGACGGCTCTATCTTAGACGCTGTCAATCTCAACAACCTTGATGACTGGTATGAATTGCACGCCAGTTTATAGGTTAGACGTTTAGACATCTTCATGTAGGCGCGCTTTCCGCGCCTACATAAACATACCTCTTTTTTCCTTCCTATCTACTTATCCGCTTCTGTTGTTAATTCGATTGCTTTACCCATTTCAGAGGATTTGAGACCTGCGAGCAAAATCTCTGTGACGTGTCGTGCGGTATACGCATTTGAGAGTGGCGGTTGCGTTCCTTCACGAATATGCTCTACAAAGTGTGTATGCATTCCGCTCGGTGCTACGTCTGAGCAGTCAATCTCTTTGACATCGACTGGCGCGTGCTCGCGCGTATAAGAGGTTGGTGTCCACTGACTGAGTGTCGCGCCATCTTTACCGGGCATCGTGAATTTACCTGCCGTGCCGTGTACACTCGCCTCTCCTGTCCGTGCAGGATCGCACCAACTCGTCTCCGCAGTGACAATCCCACCAGATTGCATCTCAAGCACAAGCGTTGCTACATCTTCTAATTCCGTCGGTTTGTCGAAGGTCGAGACAAAGCCGGTCACCCGTTTGAATGTGCCGAGCATGGCGACGAGACCCGAAACTGCATAAACACCCATGTCAAAAAGCGCACCGACGCTTGCCTGTTTGGCGTCGAAGAACCACAGATCGTCCCCGGTTTCGCCGAAAATATCGCGGATTTCCGCGTAGTAGATTTCGGGACCACCGTGGCTGCTCCGCATTCTCGCTCCAGAAACCCGCCCAATTGCATTTTCCGCAATCAGTTGCCGAATCTTATAGATAGCTGCATTGAAGTGTGGGAGACACATCACTGTTTTACCGCTCGCTTCGGTTGCAGCTACGAATTGATTTGCCTCATCCATATCGCCGCAGAGCGGTTTCTGCATAAGCACATGCTTGCCTGCTTCCAGTGCTTTCACACCCCACGAGACGTGCAGCGGATGTGGTGTGCCGACCAGAATAGCATCGAGCGTGTCGTCAGCAATGATTGCATCGTAATCCTGAGTCCAATGAGATATGTTGAATTCTTGACACTGATGTTTGAGACGGTGTTCGCGTCTACCACCGATGACGCTGACTTCAAAATCGCTGTCTTGTGCAAGGTCAGGCAGATGCATCCGACAAACAATACCGCCTGCACCGATGACACCAAGTTTTAGTTTTTCCATAACACTTCCTTACTGCGGTATATTTATAGTCAAAAAGGTTAAACAGGCTTCAGTACTACGTTGCGGAAGGCGACAGGTCCATGGTCACCTTGCAGCATCAATGGACCGGTAGTAGCTTCCTCTTCCAACATTGCACCACGTGTGACACCCACAACCTCGACATCTTCATGGACAACCTGTCCATTCCATACGACTTTAACGAAGGTAGCGTTGGCAGTCTTATTACCATCAGCATCGAATTTTGGTGCGCGGAAGGTGATGTCGTACGTCTGCCACTCGCCTGGAGGCTTGCTTGCATTGACACGCGGTGGCACGCCGTCTACCGGTTGGTTGTCGATCCAGCGACAATACACACCGCCACAGGTCCCGTAACGGAGTTCTGTCTCACCCCAGCTGTCCAGTATCTGAACCTCGTATCTGCCCATGAGGTAGACCCCCGAATTAGAACCTTCTGGGACCATGAATTCCACGTGCAGTTCGCAGTCGCCGTATTCCCCTTCGGTATAGATGTCAGCGGTCCGTCCGGTGGCACCGTTGTAAAAGATTCCTTCACCAGTTGTCATTGCGAGAAGTTTCGCGTCATCTGGGTCAAGGGCAGCGCTGCTGGCAGCATCCCATTCGTGTTCTGGCGCGCCGCCTCGTGCGAGCCAACCGTCCATGTTTTTACCGTTGAAAAGATTAGGCATCTATATTCCTCCTGAATTCACCTAAAAACTATTGACATGTTTCGCTAAATTAGATATTATATTTAATTATCACAGATTACACAATAAAGGCTATGACTTAGCGATATAAAACAGACTTTTGTAAAGCAAGTTTCGGTTTACGAGTTACACCGAAATTATACGAGGACAATGAAAACTTATGAAACAAGCGTTATTATTTTTGGGGTTATCCCTACTGATGGGAACAATTGCCCTTTTTGCCCTCTACGGTTACGACCAAAGTGCAGCGCTCTATGCAGCCCCCGTAGAGGACACTGCATCTGATACAAAAACACCTTTTGCCGAAGGATGCGACAAATGTCACGGGAACGAACCCGCCTATCAGGAATGGCGCGGTGCTGGACATTCACACGCCCTTGTCAATCTAATAGAGGGTCCGTATGAGCTACAAACCTCGTGCCTGAGTTGCCACTCTTCAGGCTATGAAACCTTCAGTGATCGTGTCTATCCGGGACACACCTATAACATAGAGACGGCGGTGAATGCTGTCGCTTGCTCTTCATGCCATTCGCATACCAGTAAATCAGAGCACTTGTTAGTGAAACCTGCAAAACACCTATGTGTTACATGTCACAAGATGGATTGCGGTTGCGCCGGGGCAGGTATCGTCCACCAATCTCAGTCGGAGATGTTCCTTGGACGCGAGGGAGCCGGGGTCAAACGGATGCCGTCACCACATGTGCGTGCCATGAAGAAGCGGTGTGTCCAGTGTCACATGGTAAAGGAAGACCCGAAAACGGTCGCCCAACATGGCGGTCATACATTCAAGGCTGAGCTATCGGTATGTAGTACTGCGGGCTGTCACGATAGTGCTGATAACGACATGGACGTGAAACTACCGCAATATCGGGCTGAGATAGAGGCGAAGATGCAAGCCGTCAAGGAGATACTTGATGCAGCACCCAACAAAACCTCACAAGCCTATCTCGATGCAAAATTGAACTACGACATGGTCAAAGGCGATAGCGGGTACGGACTCCACAACATGCCTTATGCAAATGCCTTACTGGATTACAGCCTTTCACTTAAAAGCGAACTTGAATAAAACACGGACAATATAGGTATTTAACTATGCCTCTGAATCAAGGGCTGCCTTTAGTGGCACATCTTGGTCTTGCGGTAGATAGTAGCTGAGTGGATCGCTGACGACCCCGACGAGTTGTTTCTGAATCGGACTGCATTTAGCGACCAGTTCATCGGGCATCGAGATATAATCCATCGGTTTCACCCAACGATAAGCATAACCCATAAAAATGGTTTTGCGTGGCATGCCCGACCAGTTGTGTCCGATGCCGTGCCATGTTCGTTGTTCAAAGAGGAATGCATCTCCAGCGTTGACGTTCATAGAGATCGCACCGCGTGCCCATCCAGTATCGTCGGTTGCTGGTCTCCCTGTTAGCCGGTTACTCCCAGGCACGATTACTGTTGCACCAGAGGCAGGATCGGATTGATCGCTGATAGCGTAAGCGATTTTGAGCATAATGCGCGGATGAGGTTCCTGCATTTCGCGATGCGATGTGCCACCGTCCCGGTGCAGACCGATACGGTTCTTCACCTCAGGGGGTGGTTCCTCTTTCGACGGCAGCACAATCAGATGCGACGTAATCATCTGGACGTTCCAATTCAGCACTCCGTAGGCGAGCGGAACGGTTTTCTGCCAGTCAAGAAGTTGTAGAAACTCCTCGTGGTGTACGATGCAGTTACGAAGGTTCAACTTCCCGCCTGCTTCGAGGCGATTTGCTGCCTCTTCTTTGGCATAAACCTCGTCAATAGCAGCGTCAATTTCCGCTACCACATCCGGGGGCAGGGCATTTTTGATTAGTAGATACCCGTTGTTTTCGACAAATTCCTTATCTTCTGGTGTAAAGATTGCTGCTTGGGCAGCATCAGTTGTAGTATCCATACGGTTTATCCTTTAATGATACTAAAAGTAGCCTCAATTTCCTGATTGAGATTGAAATCATGTTACGCATTATACAGGATATATCGAAAAATTTCAACGCAATTGTATTCAGGAAGCACCACGCAATTTGAAAAGCGAAGTGAATTCAGAACCTCATAGACCACCATCCGAACAAAACAGTCGAATTGTAAAACAAAAACAGGCCTTGCATTTTAACAGCGCAAAATTTGGTGCGTCATGGCGTGCCATCTTGCTCGGGACCGCTCTCATCATTCCGAACATGTACTGGATTCTGGACTCGGCCGGGCAAGGCTATCCGACGACTATCTCCCTCTACTTTAATGTCATTTTTTGCGTCTTTGTGATCACAGGCGTTAATTTTTTCTTGGCTCGCGTTGCACCAGAGATTGCAATGCAACAAGGCGAATTGCTGACAATTTACGTCATGTTAGCAATTGCTTCCTCGCTTGCAGGTCACGATGTACTCCGCGTCTTAATCCCAATGATCCCCTACGCGTTCTGGTACGCAACGCCAGAGAACGACTGGGCAGACCTATTCCATCGGTATATTCCGGATTGGATGGCTGTTAAGAACCGGATATTTCTAACGGAGTATTATCGTGGTGAAACAACCTTTTACCAATGGGAGACCGTGGAAGGGTGGTTGACAACAACGGCTGTTTGGGGAGGCTTCCTATGCGCTATGGTCTTCCTGATGGTGTGTATCAATACGCTTGTCCGGAAACAGTGGACAGAACATGAAAAACTGAGTTATCCGATTATCCAGTTGCCGCTTGAATTAACAGGCGTCGGGAACCGGACAAATTTGCTCGCGAATAAGATGATGTGGCTCGGTTTTGGAATTGCCGGAGCGATTGACATACTTAATGGACTCCATCATCTCTATCCAACCGTGCCAAGTCTGGGGGGCAGGCTCTACGATTTGCGTCCCTTTTTTACACAGAAACCTTGGAGCGCGATCGGTTGGACCCCAATGGCTGTTTTTCCATTCGCAGTAGGCATGGCTTTTTTTATTCCGCTGGACTTATCGTTCTCTTGCTGGTTTTTCTACCTTTTCTGGAAGGTAGAGCGGATCTTTGGAGATGCTTTGGGGGTGCGCGGCATGCCGAATTTCCCTTTCACCGATGAGCAATCCTTCGGGGCGTATCTCGGTTTATTTGTTATTGCAATTATAGCGACGCGAAAACACCTCGCACAGGTTGGACGTAAGTTATTTACTAACGACCGGAGTGTTGACGATTCTGACGAACCGATGCCCTACCGTGTAACAGTATTAGGGCTTATCGTGAGCCTTGTTTTCATCGTCGGTTTCTGCAAAACTGCTGGAATGTCTGTCTGGGTGGTGCTTGTATTTTTCGGTATCTATTATGCCATCTCTACGGCGGTGACCCGCATGCGCGCAGAACTCGGTTCACCTGTCCACGACTTGCACTTCATCGGACCCGATGAGATGATGCCGCGCATTTTTGGCACGCGGCTCCTCGGTCCACACAACCTGACCATAATAGCGTACCTCTTCTTTTTCAATCGTGCCTATCGTGGTCACCCGATGCCACACATCTTAGAGGGGTTTAAATTAGCCGAACGAACCGGGATTTCCAATCGACGGTTGCTGATTGCGATGTGCATTGCGATTGTTATCGGGACATTCGCCTCGTTCTGGGCGTTCTACCACATATCTTATATTGAAGGAGCGCGCGACTGGTTCGCAGGAAGACCTTTTAACCGGCTCCAGAGTTGGTTAACATCACCAAGAGCCCCAGACGTACCAGCAATTGTCGCAATGTGCATCGGGTTTCTGATTACCGGTTTTTTGATGATAATGCGGATGCGGCTCTTTTGGTGGCCCTTTCACCCTGCTGGGTTTGCTATTTCCAGCAGCTGGTCAATGAATGTGTTCTGGTTTTCGATCTTGGTGAGTTCGGTCATCAAGTGGATTATTCTTCGGCATGGGGGTGTGAGCGCACACCGAAGACTTATCCCATTCTTCCTCGGTCTAATCTTAGGTGAATTTATCATCGGTAGTATATGGAGCATTATAGGGATTACGACGAACCAACCGATGTACCGATTTTTGTTTTAGTTTTATGTGTAGTTGTGTGATTCATCACGCCTTCGGTTTTGATAGCGGCTGAATATAGTGAATCTGTCTTGCAATTTCTGTGAAGCCCATAGCAGGATAAAAACTGGTGCCTACAGGATTCTGATCCAGCGTTTCAATGCGAGCGTAAAGCATACCTTCTGCCTGCAAATATTCCAGTGCTTTTTCAATCAGTTGCCTACCAATGCCACGGCGTTGAAACTGTGGCAGCACAGCGAGGTTTGGAATACCACCGATATGCGTTGAGCGGTTAATTCGAGTTGTGATGTACCCAGCAATCTCTCCGTCAACTTCCGCCACAAAAATTCCATCCGGGTTTGCTGCTGCATCGTCATCAATGTGAGACGTTTTGCGTTCTGTCCAATCCACATCGCCGATACGCCCAAACTGGTCTTCAATATTTTTGTCTATGGACACCTTCTCAAAACAGATAGCTGTGATCTGCCGAAGTGTTTGCAAGTCACTCGGTTTATAGGTTCGAATCATCTTTTTGTCCTAACTTACATTAATTGTTTAGTATGGAAAAATATATTATATTCTCTGAATAAAAAAAGCAAGTTTTCGCCCAAGAATTCAGGGGCATTTGGTTTAAGAACTGTGCTTACGGTTGTGAGACCTTCTTTTTCCGGATGCCCGAACGAGTTCGGGCGTCCTCTCATGAATTGTTGGAAAACTGAATAGTTCCAAAATTCAGACGACCAATCTTGAGAAATACGCGAACATCTGCTATAATTGCCATCAGAACATTTTCAGGAGGAACATTGCATGATTCGTGAAGCGATTCAGAAAGTTATGGCTGGCAACGCCTTAACCGAGGCAGAGATGGTTGATACGATGAACGAGATCATGGAAGGTGAGACGACAGATGCCCAGATTGCCTGTTTTCTTACCGCCCTACGGCTTAAAGGCGAAACAATAGAAGAAATTACGGGTGCAGCGCGCGTCATGCGTGCCAAAGCCACCCCTGTTCCTACAAAGCATTCGTTGGTTGTTGACACGTGTAGTACGGGTGGTACAGGTTTGAATCTTTTTAACGTCTCAACGACTTCTGCTTTTGTCGTTGCGGGAGCAGGTATCCCGGTCGCGAAGCACGGTAACCGAGGTGTAACGCGGCAAAGTGGCAGCGCAAATGTGCTGATGGCATTGGGTGTAAATATCGAAATTAGTCCTGAGCACGTCGGGCAATGTATTGACGAAGTCGGGATAGGTTTTCTTTTTGCCCCAGCACTACATGGAGCAATGAAGTATGCTATCGGACCGAGACGCGAAATCGGCATCCGAACGATTTTTAACGCTTTAGGTCCACTGACGAATCCTGCAGGAGCACAAGTACAGGTGTTAGGAGTCTACGCACCAGAACTCACTGAAATCCACGCCAATGTGTTGAATAACCTCGGATGCCAACATGCTTTTGTCGTGCATGGAGATGACGGATTGGACGAGATTACAACAACGACAACTACGCGCGTTTCAGAGCTGAACAATGGTGCTGTCGAGACGTATACACTTGATGCGACGACGTTCGGAATCCCAAAAGCGGAGTTGGATGCACTTTTAGGTGGTGCCCCTGAGGAGAACGCTGGCGTCATCGTTAATATTCTGAAAGGTGAAAAAGGACCCAAACGTGATATTGTTGTACTCAACGCTGGCGCAGCCATCGTTGCGGGCGGGAAAGCGGATAGTCTTGAAGCAGGCATCCAGCTGGCATCGGAATCCATTGACTCAGGCGTGGCACTCACAAAATTAGAGGGACTGAAGACAGTTTCAAACAATTAACCTTTTACAGAATGAGGTCAATGGATTGATACTCGACACAATTGTCGCACATAAACGGAAAGAATTAGCAGCCGAACAGACACAAGTGCCGTTTGCGAAGTTGGAAGCAGCGGTTATGAATCTTCCGCCGACGCGGGATTTTCGTAGTGCTATCACAGGCATTGAGACCGTCAAACTGATCGCCGAGGTAAAGAAAAAGTCTCCCAGTAAGGGTATCATCCGCGAAGATTTCCATCCGGTATCAATTGCTGAGACCTACGTCGAAAACGGGGCATCTGCTATTTCCGTGCTAACGGATAAACATTTTTTTGCAGGCGAACTCGATTATCTACGCGCAATTCGGGATGCCGTTGATGTTCCGCTCCTCCGAAAAGACTTCACGATTGATCCGTATCACATCTACCAAGCACGTGTCGCGGGAGCAGATGCAATCTTGCTGATTGTGGCGGCGTTGACAGCAGCACAATTACGGACGTTCATGGATGTTGCTGATTCATTATCGTTGGCATCTTTGGTGGAGGTACATACGCCAGAAGAATTGGCGGTTGCCTTGGATGTGGATGCCCAGATTATTGGGATAAACAACCGAGATTTGCGCACATTTCACACGGACATTGCCACAACGTTCCGTTTACGGGACACCATTCCGACGGACAAGGTCGTGGTGAGTGAAAGTGGGATTTATTCACGGGAAGATGTTGCGAAACTGCAGGAAGTTGGTGTCCAAGCGATGCTGGTCGGTGAGTCGTTGATGCGGAGTCCTGACATTGGGCAGCAGGTTCGAGATTTAATCTCTTGAATATGAGAGAACTTCCCTAAGTTTGTTACATCGAGGTGACGGTAATGCCGTGCCGTTTCAGAAGCGCGGTGGTTACACCGTCACCGGACGTGAGTGTGTCTGAAAAAGTGCCGTCATAGATGTTGCCACAACCACAAGATGGACTTCTCGCTTTGAGGATTACGTGTGTTGCTCCCTGCGACTGAGCGACATCTAAGGCATGGCGTGCACCTCGCAAATAGGCTTCTGTTACGTCGCTACCGTCTGCGGTCATAACTTTCGCTTTGCCGTTGAGGACATCATTACCATCGCCGCCAACAATTTCTGCGGGCGGACGTGGCGTCGGCAAGCCTCCTGATTCTTCTGGACAGACAGGAATGAGTTGATATGTTTTTTTGGGGTCTATTGCTGTCTCATTTCGGCTATGACCGCCATCGTATCGGCAGCGAACCCCTATGAGACAGGCACTAATCATTACTTTCATCTTCCTGCAACGCCTCGCACTGACGCATGATTGCGTCTGTTTCCCCTGCCTTCAGTTGCAGGTAGGTTTTTTCCAATTGATAGAGGACGGCTTCTAACAACGGGGTCCGACGAATCTCAGCGTCCTGATTTCTGGCGAGGGCAGCCGCTATCCGTACAGAGGTTGCCGTTTCGCGCAATTCGGGCGGAAAATCCCTTAAAACGTTATTGACATTTACGCCGAAGCCCAAGACAAAAAAAGGTTGGTGCTGGTTATCATAGGCGAGTTCTGTTAGCACCCCTGCCACCTTTTTGCCCTTGATACGAACATCGTTAGGTGCCTTAATCCGCGCATCAAGTTCGTGTGTCGTACGAATTGCCCGTGCGATTGCTATTGCTCCGATGAAATTAGGAAGTGCAACGTCGTCGCGAAGCAACCGATGTCTAAGAACTATGGACGCGAGAATACACTTTCTCGGTGGAGCATCCCATCTCCTACCGTATCTTCCTCGCCCGGCAGTTTGGTGTTCGGCTATGATTAGTGTTCCCTCTGCTGCTCCCGTTTTCCCACGAGCAATAGCAAGGTCATTGGTAGATGCGACTTGCGCGTGATGCTCAACTTGGCATCCGATGAATGAGGTCTGCAGTGTTGTGCTCGCGTCCTCTGTTGCAATTATAGACTGTCCATCCATTGGTAAACTCCTGGATAGAAACTACATGGCGGTTATCATGCAGTTACGCATTTTCATAAATTCTCGTCTGTTCATAATTTGCTTTCCTGCTATTTCTCGACGAGCAGATTAAGCGGTAGGATAATTATATTGTTCATTTTTGATCCAAGAGCACATCTATACCTGACAATATCTTTTCCAGGGCATCCATAAGGTAAGGTTCATCCTTCCAATCTGCCCCTGTCACTGACGCTCTCAGTCTCCTAAGTTCCTCATTTATAGATTCTTCATCTTTTTCTTCCTGAAAAATCTTAAAAAAGTTCAGCCAATGTGTTGCTCCGATTCCACACAACGATTCTCTTTTTGCGCTTTCCAAATAACTATCCATTATTCTCGTTCGTGCAAATCTCCCGAAATTATTCCCGCCATCAGATAAGGGCTTATCAGAAATTTTATCGCTTTTTTGAGGATATGGGGAAACGTCTTGTGGGCTCACAATTTCTGTACTTGACTTTGTTTTCCGAACATATTTCCACCAGTAATTGCGATATTCTGCTGCGTACTTCGCTAATTCCACATATGGTGGAAATATCTTAGGATAGCCTGAAATCACGTTGTTGAGAGCCCAAGGAATCACGACGATCAAGTCCTGTTCAGCGCAAGCGGCGGGAGTTACTTGGAATCGAAAACTCGGTTCTCCCTCCTTTGCTAATAGGTACCAACTCTTTAGTTCAATGCCCAACAAAATTTCGCTCTCATGTTCATCTGTGTCGCTTGCGTCTCTTTTCAACAGAACGTCTGGAAATGTCTGAGGTTGTCTGACAAATCTGTAGTACATAAATTTCTCGTCAGGGTCCCAAACTTCCCTCATCCGATTCAGTGTTGAAACGACTTGGTCTTCGATGGTAGCTCCGAATGCGGTATTTAAGGTGAAGATGTCTGTCGCCAATATCCCTTCTATGGATGTATCTGACCGAAAGTAGGTAGGAAGTGCAAAGAGTGCTTCACGTACACGTTCGTACACTTTGTATACAGCGTCATTGTTCTGTGGTGGATTTCTTTTAGGCTCGGCTGGAATCGTCATAGAATGCGATCTCCTGTTGGGTGTCGTAATTTGAGAGCCTTTCAACGGCTGCTTTAAAGTAATCGGGATGAATTTCGGCTGCGTAACACTTCCGTTTCAGTTGATGCGAAGCAATCGCTGCCGAGCAGAGACCGCCGAAGGGTTCCCATATGACGTCCCCTACGTCGCTACTTGATCGGATACATAAGTTCATGAGTTTCAGAGGTTTTTGATTACTATGTAGACTCTTATATTGCTTTTTTAATCGCTCGATTCCGCGAACAGCAGGTTCCTGCCAGACGTTTGTAATACCATTTTCAAAGTGAAACTTGGCTCTCATATTTGACCATTCTTTGCCTGTAAGGGGTGTTATACCATTTACAGAGAAATAGGGTTTTCCATCCTCGTATCCGTGTTTATTTGCGTACTCAACAATTTTTTCAAATGCTTCAGGTGGCGGGTAGTACCAGAAATGGTCGTTCGTAAAATACTTTCTCGTCGCAGCGTTCTTCACGCCACAAGCATCATTTGTTTTGGAAAATGGAAGTCCTGTCCGTTCCCATTCATATCGAAGCCACCTCTGCATATCCATCTTCGTACCATTGGCTTGGAACAAAGCTTTTTTTGTGTATTGAACGCAAACTTCCGTCGTTACAGGAAATTTTCTAAGGGTTTTGCCATTTGAGTTACCTGCGATATGCGCGATTCCCTTATTCCAGACATGGCAATTTCGGTACGCCCAACCATGCTTAGTTAACATGGGGTGAACGTTTGCCCATCCGAGTTCTGTATTCCAAAACCAAAGTGTTGTCATGGGTGTCGCGTGTTTCGACCACTTGGTTATATGAGGTTCATACGACTCAGCTAAGTGTTCTGAAGTAGGTGGATCGCCAGGATAGCTACCGATACCATAAGGACCATCCGAGACAATAACGACTGGAGATTCCCATTTATCATACCAGTTAAGGGCATCTCCTCTGTATAAAAAAACTCCATCTTTCTTATGATATTCCACGTCAATTCCCTTTTTGTGCAGTCGTTTTATAGCTGAAAATTGATAAACGCTACTGATTTAAACGTTCTTCTGCCTCGATTTTCCACTGTTCAGGTGGATTCAGATCAAGGAAGCGTTTCCATTGTGCTCTCGCTTGGTGGTACTTTTCCCTATATTCATACATCAACGCGAGATTGTAATTTGCGGTTAAGTTGCGTGGTTCGAGTTGTATCACCCGTTCAAACTGTTCCGTCGCTGCGCCGAGTAAGTCCATGCTAAAGAGATTATTGGCGTAGTTGAGCAGCGTCGGTACGTGTGTATCGTCTAAGGCGAGTGCCTTCTCTAATGTCTCTTTTGCCTTATTGTAATCTAAGGCGTGGGCATAGTAGAGATCACCAAGGCGTTGATACGTTTTTATGGCAATCTCATCATTTTCTTTCACGGGTTGTTCAATCAGTTTGGCTTCCGCTTCGTAGTGTTGAATCGCCTCGCTCCACGCCTGTTCCCACTCTGCGATCTTCCCTAAATGCCAGTGGATACCCTTATATTCTGGAGCATAAGAGAGAAGGTTTTTGAAGGCTTTTTTTGCAAGTTGGTGCCGGTCAATTTCGAGATAAATGACACCCATGTGGTAGTTTGCCTCAAGATTTCTCGGCTGCAGTGCTGCGACTTGTTTGAAGTCCTCTAAAATCTGACTATAACGATAGAGTGTTTTGCCAATCTGCTTGTAGCGAAGCGTGAGCAGTCCACGGTAGAAGTAGGCATCCACATAATCTGGGTTCAAGGAGATGGTGGCGGTGTATTCCTTGACAGCCATTTCCGCAGGTCTATGATAGTCGTCTCCAAGCGTTTCCGCGTGCTGATCGAGTAGGCGTGCGTAACTGTAGTGCCACTCGAAATTCTCTGGATTGTACTGATTCGCCAATCCGTAATAACGAATGGCGTTCTCACGTTCATCCCGCTTTTCAAAGATAACTGCAAGCAGGTGATGCAGTTCGGGATGTGCGGGTTCAATTTCCAATGCGGGTTGATAGACGCGAATGATGTTGTCTTCATCATTGCGTTGACGATAAATCTTCCCAAGACGGAAAAACGGTTCCGCTTCTGTTGCTTCAATGTTCGGCAAGGGGGTTTGCAAGTTACGTCCTATATCGTCTTCGAGTAAAGTCGTATTGAGCGTAATCGTTTTTTCATAGTGTTCAATAGCGTTGTCTATTTCGCCTTTTTGTTCAAACAGGATTGCGGCATGGTAGTGTGCTGCGACATCGTCCGGATTCAATTTCACAGTTGCGAGAAATGCAAATAACGCCGGATCGGGTTGTGCTAACTCAAGATAAGACAGCGCCAATAGATAGTGTGCTTCAGTGGTATCTGGGGCAATCTCAATAATTCTCTGTAATGTATCGACAACCTGTTGATATGCCTTGCGTTCTTGATAGATGTGAACCATCTTGAAAAGCACATCTGGTCGCTGCGGATCTAATGTCAAGGTGCGTTCATAAAAGATGAGAGCTGTATCTGTATTGCCATTAGCCTCATGGCTTTGTCCTAACAGGTAAGCAGCTCCAACATCCTCTGGAAAGAGCAGTAGATGTGTATTTAGGGGTTCAATGGCGGCTTGATAGTTCCCTTCCTCAAAAGAGCGTTGTCCCTGTAAGATGAATCTGTCTGCTAATGTTGGATCTAATTCTAAGGCACGTTTAAAGTAAACAACGCCTGTCTCTATGTCGCCTTGTTGGTTATATAGTTCACCGAGTTTAAGATAAACCTCGTTGAAGTTTCCCAACGGAAGTTCCATTTGCAAATAACTCGCGTCCGCTTCAATAATTTGGATCGTCTTTTTGTAATGCTCAATGGCTTTTTCGGTATTACCTACATCGGCTTCAAGGTTGCCTGCGTAAAAGTGGGAACGTGGATCGTCAGGCAGGACCAGCATCGCTTTTTCCAGAATAGGCATGGCTTCACTGGCAGTCATCAGTCCAGCGAAGTAAGGTTCAAGTGGTTCATAGAAAGAATCCTTAATATGTGGCATCAAGGACACTGCTTCTTGGTAATGTTGTAATGCCGTTGTGGTGTCCCCTCTGGTGTAGAGGATGTCTCCAAGGGCCAGATGTGCGTTCGCATGGGTCGGATTGATTTCAAGCGTACGTTGATATAATTTAATGGCACCGTCTGTATTGCCTTTTTCGTCGAAGATAACAGCCAGTTCGTGAACGACATCCGCTGAATAGGGTTCGTACTGTGCGCCTTTGGCGTATTCTGCCAATGCATCGTCGAAAAAGCTTTCAATGGCGAGGACTTGTCCCAATTTGAAATAAGCGGGTGCGAACTTTTTCTTCCGTTGTGTAAGATTTTCAAATGTCTCTCGTGCGCGATCAATCTCGCCTTGTGCAAGGTAGACTAAACCGATACCATACTGTGGATACTCCCACTTCCGATTTAGCGTTCGCGCTGTATCAAAAGCGTGAAGTGCCTCCACATAATTCTGCTGTTTGAGGTGAATTTCACCCTTGCGGTAGTATACGGGATAATAGCTCGGATTTAAACGGATACAAGTTTCAAATTCGGTAAGTGCTAACTGATCTTCTTCCCGCTGCTGATAGATGCCACCAAGGTTGAAATGTGCCCAGAACAATTCCGGGTCAATTTCAACAGCGCGTTGTAAGTAAGCAACAGCCGGGTCAAGAGTTTCACCTGTTTCTGTGGCATGCAACGCGTACGTATAGCCCAAACCGTAATAAAAAGCTGCGGCGATTGTCGCAGAAGACGGTTCGCGATTCTCCTCTTCTCTCTCGTATAGGGTTAGGAGTGCAGAAAGTCGTCCTTCTTCCTGCCACTTACGAATGAGGTCTCGATGCTTTTCTCCTGGTTTTTTCTTTTCTCTCAACACTTTTGCGAAATCTTTTTTTATGTTCGATTCCCATTTTTCCGCTGCGAATGTCTGTATCGCAATTGTGTTGTACCATAAGCATGTGATTAAAACTATAAAGATGATGGTTGTTTTTCCTGTTGTTTTCATCGTCTACTTCCTCAGTTCTTGATGCTTTTAACAATTGAATTTTCAATAAGACTGGGACATTAAAAGATCTACTTTCGAGCGTGTAGGCATGGAGGGTGTTGCGCCGATTACAGTTACTGCTGCTGCACCTGCGGCATTTGCAAACGCTATTGCTGCCTGTAAATTTTCGCCGCTTGCCAATGCGGTTGCAAGGGCACCACAAAAGGCATCACCTGCTCCCGTCGTATCTACGGCATCAACAAGGAGTGCGGGGACGCGTTCGGATGTTGTTGCCGTCAATATCAATGCGCCTTGTTTTCCAAGTGTTAGCACAACAGCAGATGTTTCTGTATTCGCCATACGTGCGCGTAACGCCTCTGCTGCTTTATGTGCCGCTTCATCGTTGCTTACCTGCATCCCTGATAGTAACTCGGTTTCGGACTGGTTGGGGGTAAGAATATCAACGTATGCGAGTAGGCTGTCTGGAAGCGGTTGCGCAGGGGCTGGATTTAATATTACAGTTGTTCCGTGCGCTTTGGCGATCGCTGCAGCGTGCTCGGATGCTGCAATTGGTGTTTCTAACTGCAGGAGAAGCACATCGGCGTCCGCAATAGCATCGGAAGCCGCGTCTATCTCTGTTGTCGTCAGTGCCATATTTGCTCGTGGCACTACGATGATGCTATTATCGCCGTCCGGTTCGATAACGATTGTTGCTACGCCAGTTCCGGTGTCAGTACGTTTTTTGACAAATCTGTTGTCAATGCGTTCGTTTTCTGCCGCCGTAAGCAGCATCTCCCCGAAAGGATCTTCACCGACACTTCCGACAAGTGTGACTTCGGCACCCAACCGTGCTGCGGCGGTTGCCTGATTAAATCCTTTGCCCCCTGTAAAAATATCGAAAGCATCGCCGATGAGTGTTTCTCCTTTGTCTGGTCGCCGCGTTGCGTGGCACACAAGATCGATGTTCAGACTACCAACGACGGTAACTTTCGGTGTTGCACTATTCCTCAAGACATGCTCCTGTCTTCTTAACGATTTTAGACAATTATAGTTGACATTCAGTGCGGGTGTCAAGGGTTTTATAGCGGTTTTGGCTTGCGTGTTGCACCAGAAACTGCTATTATACATACAAGCTACAACGTATAAATCCTGCTCGTTGGAAGAGAGGTGTACTGTAATAAACTGATGAATTCTAAATTAAAATATGTGATTGGCTTTTTAATATTTTTGGGAATCTGCTTTATTTTTAAGTGGCGTGCAGAGCAGGTTGGTGGCACGGAAACGCTTGTGTGGTACAGCGTGATTCCACCACTACTTGCCGTTACATTAGCGATTCTGACAACCCGATTGTTTCCGAGTCTCTGTATAGCGGTCGGGGTTGGGATTGTGCTCTCATGGTATCAGCAACACGCCACACCCATCGGCTTTTTAACGGAAGTCATCTGGTTCGTCCGTGCTGTAAGCGTCGGAAACGATGGGATAGACCTATTCAATTTCTGGGTAGTCTTATTTGTTTGTCTTATCATGGCGACAATCTCTGTTGTGGTAGCCTCCGGTGGCATTAGCGGCGTTGTTGTTTGGCTCTCTCAGTTCGCAAAGGGACCGCGGTCTTCTCAATTTATGACGGGTCTAATGGGGATCATCATCTTTATTGGGGACTATTCCAATGCGATGCTCGTCGGACCTACGATGCGTCCGCTAACCGATCACCATCGCGTCAGTCGTGAAAAGTTGGCGTTTCTTGTGGATTCCACGAGCGCACCGATTGCGGGGCTCGCGTTTGTTAGTACCTGGATTGGTTATGAAGTCGGTCTCTTTAACGATGTCGCAGAGACGATTGGACTTGACCGTGATGGGTATTCGATGTTCTTTGATGCACTCGGCTTTCGGTTTTACTGCATTCTTACTATTATTTTTGTTATTGTCAATGCACTCAGTGGTAGGGATTATGGCGCGATGCACAAAGCAGAAGCGCGTGCGCGAGAAACAGGAAATATTGCCGCCCCGGATGCCCAAGCACTCGGACATGCCGCATTCTTTACCAGTTTACCAAATGCTGTTGTCCAACCCTTATCAGCGGTTTTACCTCTATTAGCACTTTTTGGCCTACTTTTGGGTGGTTTTTGGATAGATGGCAAAGGTACGGGATCTATTTTTTCGCTGACTGCTTGGCGCGACGCGCTTTCAGAAGCAGACAACGTCAAGATTCTCGCTTGTGCCGCCGCGAGCGCGTTTATTATTGGGATTATCTGCGCACGTTGGCTCTCAAAACTACGGTTCTCAGAAATCACTCCAATCATCTGGAGTGGTATAAAAGGGAGCCTTACGCCGTTAAGCATTCTGTTGTTAGCGTGGGGGCTAAAAGCGAGTTGCGATAGATTGATGACGGGTCAATTTCTTGCTACGATGCTCAGTGATGTTGTTTCACCGCTCTGGTTTCCGCTTCTCGTCTTTGTGTGCGGAGCTGTAACCTCTTTTGCAACCGGCACAAGTTGGGGAACGATGGCGATTTTGATTCCGACTGCTATTCCAGTAGCGTTCTCGCTTGACAACGGGAGTTACGGGCTAACGACAATCATCTGCCTTGGCGCGGTGCTGGATGGAGCGATCTTCGGGGACCACTGCTCTCCGCTCTCAGATACAACGATTCTCAGCTCTATTGCCAGTAGCTGCGACCCGTTACACCATGTCCGAACGCAGTTACCCTATAGTCTCACTGTTGCAAGTATTGCCCTATTTTGTGGCTATCTTCCAGCCGCTCTTGGTGTCGCTTCGGGAATCGGGATTGCTGGTGGTACGGGTGTAATTGTCTTACTGTTTTTTGGCGTTGCTGGTTTCCGTAAGATTCAGGAATCGCGTCGTACTTAGCCAAACTGCGCTCAGGAATCCAAAGCGGAAATGTTATTAATTGGTTGAGTTTAAATCTCTGCCAGTGGAGGTAGAATTTGAAGGAGGGATGACATGAAGGTTGCACTTGAAGGAAAGGTCGCAGTTGTTACAGGTGGTGCGCAAGGCATCGGCCGCTCTATTGTGGACGTCCTGATTGACAACGACGCACAAGTGGCGATTGTTGATATTAACAAACAGGCGGGTAAGGAGACTGCTGCTGAAATCCAACAAAGTGGTGGAACATGCCTATTCGTGGAAGGCGATGTGACCAGTGCATCAGAGATGGTATCTGCTGCAGATCAGATTGCAGCGCATTTTGGTAAAATTGAGATTCTGGTGAACAATGCGGGAATTAACACACGAAGCGATAGGGTCCCGATTCATCAGTACACCCTTGAAGATTGGCAGCGCATTTTGGATATAGACCTTACGGGTGTCTTCAAGACAAGTCGTGCTGTTATTCCACATATCCTTGCCCACATATCATCCGAAAGTCATAAAAAATCTGGCTCCGAGGATGCCACTGGTAGGATCGTTAACATCAGTTCAATTGCTGGGTTGGTGCCGCTGCGCTTGCAAAGTGCTTATGTTGCAGCGAAAGCAGGCGTTGCAAATCTGACGCGTTCTATGGCGTTAGAACTTGGACCGGAGGGGATTCTGGTTAATGCTGTTGCTCCTGGTTCGACACTAACACGTGGTACGAAAGCCCTCTTTTATGGAGATGATGGCGCGTACACAGAAAACGCCGCGAGCCTGCTATCGCATATTCCACTTGGGCGACCGGGGACAACCAGGGAAATCGCTGCAGCTGTACTCTTTCTTGTTTCACCAGATGCAAGTTATGTTAACGGTAGTATCCTTACAGTGGATGGCGGTTGGACCGCTGGCTACACACGGGATTGGTAGATCGTATTATACAGCATAAGGAGAAAAAAATGGCAAAAATTACTATGTTTAAAGGGTATCAAGGGGAACCTCCTGTTCCGAAACCTGCGCATCAGGTGCAAGCAAACGTCGTCACAGTCCAGGATGGGGTTCCTGTAAAGTATTCGGGTTGCGATGGCATCGGTGTACGCGTCGTGCATCCTGCTAATCCAAGTGCTCCAGCACAAAACTTAGGGTTGGTTATGTTTTTTGTGCCGCCACATGTCATTCTCGAGCCAGGGAGCCATCACACTGAAGAATGCTATGTTATTCTAAAAGGCAAAGGGGTGATGACGCTCGCTGATGAAAAGGTACCCGTTGAGGCGGGAACGTTCATCCATTTGCCACCGTGGTGTGAACATGGCATTGAAAATACAGGGGATGAATCCATGGAGGTACTCATCTGCACTTCACCCCCGAACCCGTAAATTAGTGAAAAAAGTAGTATTTTAGGGGGTTTAAGCCGCTAATTCCGGCATTATCCACGTTTTTTTACGTTTTTTTGCATTTTTTTTTCAACTTTTTCTGAAAACCTTCGTTAAATAAAGTATCCTAAGTGTTTTATATAGGCTACTAAACCACGCCTTTAATCTGTGGGGGTTTTTAATTTATGCGAGGGATAATGCCGAAGTCATCCAGTGTGAGGAGAGAGTTTATGCGGAAAAGACATTTTGGTGGGAACTCCTCTTCTGAACAATTGGGTGACGACGAGCTAACCACAATGGAAGAAATGCCCGAGGAACTTGAAGAACGGGCACATGAGTTACTTGCGGATGGTGAAGAGATTAAAGTCGCCGTTTCAACCGATCTTAAGTTTGATGGTAATTACGGCAAAGATTGGCTAATTGCTACCGATAGACGGCTCATCGCCTTTAATCAGAACGGTACTCCAGAACATCAGATCCAAGAAATTTCGCTTTCATCGGTTTCCACTCTTGAAATCGTTGAGATGCACGGTAATAACATCTTAAAGGTAAAAACGTCCGATAAAGCGATTGAGGTAGCACGCTACTCACGCCGCTTCACACCAAAGTTTGATCTGGCAACGCCAGAGTTGGAGACCTTGGTCCAGGATGCCAATCCAGAAGCGGAACATGAGAAACAACACCGGCCGCAAGGATTGGGAAGAAATAAACATAAATGTGAAAAATGCGGACAACCGCTACCACGCTGGTCAGGGGTTTGTATAAATTGTGTCGAAAAACGGAAACTTATCTTCAGACTCATTAGATATTCGTTTCCTTTTTGGCACGTCGCTGTTCCCGCACTTGTTCTGATGATGGTAATCCGGTTCGTTTCGTTGTTACCAACTGTTCTTAGCCAAGAGATGGTTGATAACATTCTTGTTCCAGCTGGCGCGGCTGTCAGTGGTGCCGGGGTTACCGAGACCGGTGAGCCAGTTTCACAGCCGACATGGGGACTCCTTAGCGGGGTAGTTGATGGCGTCTCAGGTTGGTTAACGCTTCCGCTTGCTGGAAGTTGGGGACATCTCCTCACAATTGTTTTTCTCATGGCAGGTTTCCGTCTTTTCACCTTGGGGGCTTCCGCTATCCGTGGGTACATGATGGCGTGGGTAGGTCAAAATATCACCCGCAGACTTCGAAATGAGACCTATGAACATCTTAACTCGCTCTCATTAGATTTTTACAATCAGCGCGATACCGGTAACCTGATGTCGCGAATCACAAGCGATGTAGCAAGACTCCGAGATTTCATTGCCAACGGGTTACAAGACCTTATCGGTGATTCGTTTACACTCATCAACATCTGCCTCATTATGTTTCTCACCAATTGGAAACTCGCTTCGTGGACGTTGATTCCAGTGCCTTGTTTGATTTTCTTCACCATCTTTTTTGGAAAAAAGATGAGCAAAGTCTTCTCGGTTTTATGGAAGCGATACGCCAATATTAGCACTATATTGGCAAGCACTATCCCTGGTGTGCGGGTTGTTAAAGCCTTCGCACGCGAGCGATACGAAGTAAATCGATTCAGTGAAGAAACATATCAGGTGTTTGAAGGTGAAATGAACGCGGCGAAATTGTGGACACTCTATCGTCCGATCATGGAGTTCATTATTTATTCTGGTACAACCCTGATATGGTTAGTGGGTGGTTCGCAGATTTTTGAAGGCTCATTAAGCCTGGGTGAACTTGTGATGTTCCAAGGACTCATGGGACAGTTCTTCAGACCGGTTTATACCCTCTGTCAGATGAACGAAAGGTTCATTCGAGCTGCAACTTCCGCTGACCGCGTGTTTGAAATCATTGATACACCACCGAGTGTTGCCGATAGGAAAGATGCGGTTACCCTTGAAAACATCAAGGGTGATGTTGAATTCAAGGATGTTTATTTTTCTTACGATACGGACAAGAATGCCATCAACGGTATCAGTTTCCGGGCAGAAGCCGGGGAGATGATTGGACTTGTTGGACATAGCGGTGCAGGAAAAAGCACCGTGATTAACCTAATTACCCGTTTCTATGATCCCAGCGAAGGCTCAATAGAAATTGACGGACACGATACTCGCGATATTAAACTAAAAGCGTTACGGCAGCAGGTGGGTGTGGTACTTCAAGACCCGTTCCTGTTCCAAGGTACAATAGCCGAGAATATCGGCTACTCAAAACCGGGTGCGACTCGGCATGAGATTATCGCCGCAGCGAAAGCTGCAAACGCGCATGAGTTTATCGTCAAGTTCCCCGATGGCTACGATACGATGGTCGGTGAACGAGGGGCACGCGTGTCTGGTGGTGAACGTCAGCGGATTTCTATCGCCCGTGCAATCCTGAAAAATCCGAGGATTCTCATTTTGGATGAAGCGACATCATCTGTGGATACAGAAACCGAGTCAAACATCCAGGAAGCATTGGAACGGCTCGTCCGGGGTCGCACTGTTTTTGCTATTGCGCACCGACTTTCAACGCTCAAGTATGCTGACCGACTGGTTGTGCTGAAGGACGGGAAAGTTGATGAAATCGGCACGCATGAAGAGCTGCTTGCCAAAGACGGGACTTATGCTGTCTTATGCGAAAAGCAGACAGAGTTATCAAAGATTCGCGCCTTGTAGGTAACTATACTATTCTGGTGTGCGCCTTCAAGGTGCTCACCAGAAATGCCTTCCTTGATATGGAAGAAGGAGAAGTTACGTAATGCAGGAAGCTGTAAAGATTACCGATGAGGTGGAATTCCTTGATGCTGCCAACGTCAAAATTGCGCGAAATTCGTTTGAAGAACTCACCGTTGAACTCTCCGATGGTACAACCTACACAAACGTTGAAGCCATCCGATCGTTCCCACTCACCGATTCTAACAAATATATTTCGTTGTTAGACAGCGAAGAAAAAGAAATTGGTATTATTCAGGACATCAGGCAGCTGCCGCGAGAGTCGGAGAGGATTCTCAGGTCGGAGTTGCAGAAGCGGTATTTTATGCCGAAGATTACCAAAATTCACGAGTTGGATGGGGAATTTGGTGTCACACGGTGGGTCGTGGAAACAAACCGCGGTCCTGTTACCTTTGGTATGCGCACCCGATACGATGTTGTCAGTCTTGAAAATGGAAGAGTGCTTATTAAAGATGCCGATGGCAATCGTTACGAGATTGAAAACTACCACCGTTTAGATCCAGATAGTATCGCCTTGCTTGAAACCCAATTATAGTCCCCTATTCTCACAGCATCATTCATCTTTTTTAACCCGATTTAAATAGGCTTTTTATATTCTTTAGAGGACATCACTGCTGGTGGGATTTCCAAATCTCGTCAGTAACGGTTGAGAAGTGATACTGGCTCAATTTATACACATCTACGGAGGTTGGTCAGATTGGAAAATGTAAGAATCGAACGAATTGAATGGGCGCGTTTAACAGGTGAACGGCCCCGCAAGGCTGGTTGCAATTCACGGCTTGGAGAGCATGGATTGTATGTCCGCCCTTCTATTGCTCGCATAACGACAGCAGATGGCATTAGTGGTTTTGGGTTCTCCCCGATTTCGCAGGAAAAAGCGGATGCTATCGTCGGTTTTCAGCTCAATGAGGCGTTTGATACAGAAAATGGTGTCGCCGAAGAATTCAGAGTGTTGGAGTACCCAATCTGGGATCTCGTGGGAAAGTTAGCGCAAAAACCAGTCTATGCGATGCTTTCTGGACAAAACGGAGAATTTCAGGCACCGTGCTACGATACCTCACTCTACATTGATGATCTACATCTTGAAGACAACGCCGAAGCCGCTGCACTTATTGCTTCCGAGGCACTTGAGGGCAAAGCGCGCGGACATAACGCCTATAAAATCAAGGTCGGGCGCGGCGCAATGCACATGCCGCTTGATAAAGGGACACAACGAGATATTGACGTCATTCGGGCTGTTCGCGAGGCGGTCGGTGCTGATGCTACAATTTTGATAGATGCAAATAACGGCTATAACCTTAACCTCACCAAGCAGGTGTTGGGCGGCGCTGCCGATGCGAGGGTTTATTGGATGGAAGAGGCGTTCCATGAAGATGCCCGGGTCTATAGTCTCCTGAAAGAATGGCTGAATGCTGAAGGCTTGGAAACCCGTATTGCTGATGGTGAGGGGAGCGCGTCACCAAACCTCGTGGATTGGGCGAAGGAAGGTCTTATTGACATCGTCCAATACGATATTTTTTACCCTGGCTTCTCACGCTGGCTTGAACTCGGTCCTGAGTTAGATGTTTCTGACGTTGGCACGGCACCGCATCATTACGGTGGACACTACGGGAATTACGTATCCTGCCATCTTGCAGCAAAGGTCGAACGGTTTGAGTTTGTCGAATGGGATCACGCGACTACACCAGGCTTAGACGATTCAGGGTATTCTATATCTAACGGTTATGTAAATGTCCCGCAAAGCCCTGGTTTTGGGTTGAATCTGGAGGAAGCACCCTACCAGAAAGCGCGCGAAGAAAATGGTTTTGAAGTTCGCTCGTAGCGACGCTTTCAATCGTAAACTTGTTGGCTTTGTGTGCTGAAAGGAGCACCTCAATTATGGCGTACTTGACAGCAGAAGATAAAGCTTTCTTTAAAGAGAACGGTTATCTTGTTGTGCGTGGCGCGGTAGAACCAGAAGCGGTTGACGCTGCGCTTGATAGAATTTGGGAATCCCTTGATGAAGATAGAAATGACCCAGAGTCTTGGGTTCGTAAAGGTTATCGCACAGTCCCTGTCGGCAGCGAAGATGTCATCCGCGGAACAATATACGGCAACCGAGTTTTCGCTATGGGTGAGGAATTGGTTGGCAAGGACAGATTGAATACAGGTGGCGGAGCAGGACCGCACATCAATTTCCCGGATCCAGACAAGGAATGGCGAGAACCTATGGGACACCTTGACGGTTACCATACCCCTACCAATGGTGTACCGAAAGGTGTTGTCAGTTCCTTCACGCTTGGTGCGACCGCCTATCTTGACAAGGTTGAAAAACAGGGCGGTGGGTTTACGGTCTGGCCCGAAAGCCATCTGATTTGGGCAGAATATTTCAGACACCATGACTTGGATAGCCTCCATGGTGGTGTTGCTCCGTTTGATTTAGGTCCAAGTTATGAATTTACAGGTGAGGCGGGTGATGTCTGTTTCTGGCATCATCAGATGAGTCATACCGCTGGTCCAAACTGCGGGCACAAGGTCAGAATGGCACTCATCGGCAGATACCGTCGAAAAGATTTGGACCAGATTAAATTTGAAACACCTGATGATATGTGGAAATATTGGGACGGAATTTCATAAAGTTCGCGTTTCGTATCCGTATTATCAATCTTTTTTTACTGGCGCGCTCCATAGGCGCGCCTAAAACACATCTGTGGATACACCCGAATTTCAGTTTGTCAGATAATTGAATATATGTTATGCTATTTTAAGATTGTTTTTATTCACAAGTGGCATTGTAGATATTGGGTTATTAATTTTTTTTCTCAAAAGAAGCTGGTTAGGAAACTTGGGAATGGACCTCTACATAAATCCTTCCAAAATCGCCGAAATCATAGGTGTGGAAGAGGAAATCATCACCCGAACACTGGAACGGAGAGACGTAGATATTGAGTTGTATGTACGCGTCGTCTCTGCTCCTCCTGACAAACCAGGTGCTCCTCCGAAGCCACAGATCCAGTTAAGGGTTGATGGACTCGCAATGCTGATAAAAAAACTCGCCTATAATATTCCAACGGACGATATTATTGAAAATCTCAGTTGTCAGGTTTTTCATATTACGCACCTGCAGGAAACGTGTGACAAATTGGAAGCGGAGAATCAAGCACTTATCGCCGAAAATGCGCAACTTCGGGAGTCAGTTGAGTCTTTCAAAAATGAGAAAGAAGACTTGTCCGCTCAGGTTAACGAACTGAAAAATCGGTTGAGTGAAGAACAATCAAGAACCTGGGTAAGTCGCTTGCTGAAACGGCGAGATTGAGATACCTCGGGGAATGCGACTGAAGGCAAACACTCACAGGTTGTTAAAAATCGCTATGGGAAAAGAAAAACAAAATCAACTGCTTGCGATCGGGTTCTTTGTGCTCGGCGTCCTCTTTCTCTATGTAGAGGCAGTCTCATTCGCCCCAACCCTTATTGCTCAAAATGCTGTTTTGCTCAAGGGTATCGCGCTGGTGCTATTGAGTATCACCGCAATTTTAGCTGGGACCTCTTTTGAAAACAAACAGCGAATCGCGCTTATATCTGGTATTGGTTTGACGATTGGATTCGGTTTTCTCTATTTGCCTGTCCCATCAATTCTGCGAGGTTCAGCGTTTCACGTTCTGTTTGCTTGTGCTATTGCATTTGGTATGACAACCACAGCAGGGCGAGTTGCAACCGTTGGTTCGGCGTTTCTTGCCTGTATTGGTATTGCCTTCTTGTATCAACCCTTCTTTCCATCACTCAATGGAACCGCCCTGTACCTACTTCTACCTGGGATAATCGTTTTTTCGATTGTCTTTTCACAGAAAACCTTGTGTGAACGTATCTCTATTGGTTTAATCGCGCTCGGTTTGATTGCGCTTTGTCAACCCTTTCTAATGCTGTTCTATCAAACTGGATTTCAACTGTTGCTTGCTGGCTTAACAGGTTTTATCGTCGCAGCACATCGCTAAGATAGCACCTATAGATTTACTTCCATACATGCATGACATTGGCTTTGCAGAGGAACTCTTTGGCAAACGAAAATTCCGCTCCTTCCCCCAATCCCAAGACAAAAAAGATAGTAATAGTCGGCGCGGGTATCGTCGGTGTTACACTCAGTTATCATTTATCTCGACGCAACGACATTGCCGTAACGCTCTTGGAGCGCGACACTCCTGGTGCCGGGGCATCGGGACATTCTTTTGCTTGGGCAAATGCTTTTGGGAAAGATCCACGAGAATACCACACGTTGAATCGGCGTTCGCTGGATATGTGGTATCGGTTGGCACATCAACTGAATGAAGACATCGGTATCCGTTATGGCGGTGAAATGCGGTGGGAAAGCAATCCCCAACGCGCAGCGCAGCTCCGTCAACGTATCCAACAGATACAAACATGGGGGTATCCGTGCCGATGTATCACTCGCGACGAGATGTTAACCCTTGAACCACATCTACAACCCGGTGCTGTGTTAGCCGCGTCTCTCTCTGAAGCGGATGTCCACATTGAAACCGATACATTTATTGGTGTTTGTCTTCAGCGGGCATGTAGTGTAGGAGCAGTTGTGCACTCCCAGGCTGAAGTCACAGGATTTGTCGTTCGCAACGGTAGCATCACTGCCGTCAAAACCGCCGATGCCGAATTTCCGTGTGATGTTGTTGTGTTAGCTGGTGGTGTTCAGACGACTGATCTCGCATTTTTAGCAGAGGTGCATATTCCGCAACAACGGAGCCCAGGGATTGTTATTAAAACGACACCTTGCGCTGAGGTATTACACAATGTAGCGGTTATTCACGCACCGCCGACAGATGAGAATCATCAACACCTCCATCTCCGGCAATTGACTGATGGAAGTCTCAGAATCGGACAGGGTACTCAAGAAGGAATAAATCGTGACGACTCACAGCAACATGCCGATGCACTCCTTGCCCGTGCCAAATCCTATTTTCCAGCGATAGCAGACGCGAAGGCGATTCCGACACCGGTCGGCTACCGTCCAATGCCGCTTGATGGGTTTCCAGTACTCGGATTTGCTGAAGCTGTTCCGAACCTATATATTGCGCTGATGCATAGCGGTGTGACGTTAGCACCATTGGTGGGCGAGATGGCGACCTTGGAAATTGTCGACGGTGTGCGGGTGGATTGGTTTGCACCGTATCGACCTGAGCGGTTTGGGTAGGTTATTAGTAAAATTTATCCAGCTGGTGGCACTTCCAGGTCATATTCTATTCCCCATAATGTTCCGTATACACCTTCACAAGGTCCCCCTTCCGAAAACCCGGGACAGCCGTGGCGCATTCCTGCGCCAAACCCTCGTAATCAATTTTCATCAACCGTGCTAAGACAGTAGGGTTTTTTGCTTTCAAAAGCATCCACTGTTTATTGCGTTCACAATGCCGCTCATCTATTTCTCTACGAGAATAATCTTGCCAGCCTTGGCATGGCACGGCGAAATCGAAGGCGTTTTGAAAAACTTTCAGGGCATCCAATGTGTTGTTATACTGCCATATTTGGAAGTCTTGGTGCCGAATCGGTAAGGGTTTACGTTGCCGCATGTCATGGTGTTCGCTTACCAAACGAGACCATATCTGAAATTCCGTGTTTACTGAATAGGACTTGCCCGTACTAAGGTGGAAGGCATCTCTTGGAAGCGACAATCTACTAATAAAGCGCATGTTCGGATTAAGCTGTTTGTGAACCGTAAATTTGCGAAAATTGACAGGCACAATAAACGCTACAAGGTCAGCCAAATAAGCAGCGTGGTTAAAGAAGGCTATTGCTAATTTTCCACGTTTGCCAAAGGGTGGATTGCTGATAATAGCGGTATCACTGCGGGGGAATGGAAGATCAGTAATTTTAAAAAAGTCTTGCGGTTTCACATCATCGCATTTCGGCACGAGATCTATGCCTAATCGTCTCGGCGATGGAAAGAGTTCGTAGAATGCTCCGGTACCAGCAGCGGGCTCTACAAAAAAGAGGTCGGTGGTGCTTCGGTTTAGGGTTAAAAGCGTGTCTGTGAAATGCTTCCAACATATTCCTGCAATTTCTGGTTTGGTATAGAACTGATCTAACGAATTCTGCACTGCATTTTACCTTTTCATACTATACAAATAACATACGCATAATAGAGATAGAACGGATGAAATGGTGAATAGGTTAACATAAAAAAGGGCGCGCTTTTTAAGTTTACTGGCAGGGATGCATGCGCGCCCAAATTGGTTGTTCAGCAGTTAATTACTCGAAGACGACCAATTCACCATCTTTGACAATTAAGACCTTCGTGTCGTAAACTGCGTCTCCATTGGCATCAAAAGAGAATTTGCCAAGAATTGTGTCAAAATCTTTGATATTCGCGAGTGCGTCTCGAATTACAGCGGGATCGGCTGAGTCTGCGTTTGCGATCGCTTGTGCCAGAATGTGGAGTGTGGCATACGAACGCGCTGCGTAATTGTTCGGTTCCATACCGTATTCGGCACTATAGTTCTGTACGAAGGCTTGATTTCTCGGTGTCTCAACGGCAGCACCCCACCCTACAAAAGTCATCGCACCCTCAGCAGCTGCACCTGAGGCCCGCACATTTGCTGCAGTCAATGTACGTACTATAAACGGAGCAGATATACCGAGTTTGTGTCCTTGAATTAGTATCTCAGACTTTTCTGGCGGTAAAGATGAAACAAAGATAACATCAGGATTCAGTGCCTGTATTCGGGTTAATTGTTCAGTAAAGTTGGTCTCACCACCTTTGAAGGTTTCAGTGATTAGCACTTCAACCCCGTTAGCAGCGAGAACTTCCTGCACGGCTGCGTCTGCATCGATGGAGAAAGAGTCTGCTTCATCATATAGTGTAGCGGCTTTTTGATAACTGAGTTTTGTATGTGTTGTTTCAATACCGCTGGGGGTAAGTATGCCTGTGGTGAGCGCGACGCGAAAAACAAAGTCTCCAATCGCGCTGAGGCCTCGGCGGGCGGATGTCGGACTTATCGCCACGATCTGATTCTCTTGTGCTATCGGAAAAGCCTTTTCTGCCTGACCTGACGTGGCAGGTCCAAGGATAATAGACACACCGTCTTGATGAATCAACTTCTTGAAAGCCTCGACTGCTCCGTCTATGGTGCTCTGCTCGTCCTCAATGATAAGTTTGAGTTTCGTACCGCTTGGATGTGCAGCGTTAATCTCATTGAGTGCCAACTCAAAGCCGTACTGTATCGGTTTACCGAATGACTCAGTGAGTCGTCCTGTTAGGGGTAGCACGACCCCAATGGTAATTTCCTCACTGGGTTCTTGCATCTCAGGTGCGGTGGGTTGGATAGTTTGGGAAACCCGATCACAAGAGGAAAGTCCCACAATTAATGCTACAATTGCGATGAGAAACATGAATGTTATGATTTTTCTAATGTTCATAGAACTCCTTTGGTGGCATCTGATGTGTGCCTATTATTTGTTTTTTTTTACATATAGCACACGGTGTGTGCTTACTCTAATATAATGTTTCTATTATATCACTTTTGTTGTGGAAGTCAAATTAAAAGCGGTTATTCTTCAACTCCTGTGTACTTGATCAATTTTCCATTGTGCGGTATATTATAGAAAATTTAGGAGCCAGATCATTAGACGGAGCAGTATGACAACAGAATCAAAATTACCTGTCCGCTGGGGTATTCTCAGTACAGCAAATATTGCCACAAAGGTTGCCCGCGCAATCCATCTCGCCGAAAACGCAGATTTAGTTGCGATTGCGAGTCGAACTGAAGAACGTGCCGCTACGTGGGGGAAAGAGCATAATGTCTCTGCAACTTACGGCACTTATGACGCGCTTCTCGCTGACGAATCACTTGATGCTATCTACATACCTTTACCACCCTCTCTCCATGCTGAATGGACAATCAAAGCAGCGGAGCACGGCAAACACGTCCTCTGCGAAAAACCGCTCGCCGCAAATGCTGACGAAGCCGTAGCGATGACAGATGCTTGCCGCCAAAACGGTGTGCAACTCATGGATGGGGTCATGTGGGTTCACCACATACGTACTGCAGCAATGAAGCAGAAATTAGCGGATGGGACCCTTGGGAAGCTTCGTCGAGTGACTACTGCGTTCACTTTCAATTGGGATACAATTCCGACTGGTAACATCCGTGCGATGAAGGAATTCGCAGGCGGAAGTCTTGGTGATTTAGGCTACTATTGTATACGCGCCATTCTCTGGGCATTTGACGATATGCCGACCCAGGTTTTTGCAACGGCGCGCTACAAAGTCGGGGTCGATTTCAATCTGGCTGGTGTCCTCTGGTTCAGTGATGAACGCATTGCTACTTTGGATTGTGGATTTGATACAGGGCTCAGAAAGTGGTTTGAAGTTGCTGGCACGCGTGCCTCAATTGTCTGTGACGACTTCACCGTCCCTACATCTGAGGACTCTGCCCGATTCTGGATTCACGGACCGGATGGAAACGAACAAAATACTGTTGATGGTTGTATTCAGGAGGTCGCGATGATTGAACGATTCTCTCAAATCGTGCAATCTGGTAATCTTGAGGTGCAGTGGTCTGAGATAGCAGTAAACACAATGCGAGTCTGTGATGCGCTCCTTGAATCTGATCGGCAAAAAGAAATTATCAAACTATAAGGAGAATTCTATGAAAATTACAAATATTGAGACTTTTATTGTGGACGCCGGTTGGCGTCCTTGGACTTTTGTTAAAGTAGAAACCGATGAAGGTGTAACCGGCTACGGCGAATGCAGTGATGGCAGAAATCCCAACGGTGTGGTTGGAACTATCAAAGACTTCACCCCACTGCTCATTGGACGCGACCCACGTCCCTATGAAATGCGGTTTTGGGATATGATTCGCGGATCCCGTCAAAGTCCTGGCGGTATCGCGGCGAAAGCGATCGCCGGTATTGAGTGTGCGCTGGTAGATATTAAGGCGAAAGCGTTAGGGATCTCTGTTGTCGAACTCTTCGGTGGACCGACACGTGATGATGTACGTGTCTATTGGTCGCATTGCGGTAGTTCTCGTGCACGTAACTATGAACTCATTGGGGTTCCACCGCTAAAATCCATGGACGACATCGCCGCGTTGGGTCGTGAGGTAGTCGAAAGAGGCTTTACCGCACTCAAAACTAATGTCATCTTTCCAGGCGATCAGGCTTCTGTCCACTTCGGTGGCTTCGGCGGTGGACCCGGTACCACTGATGGAAATGTAACATCGCAAGTGCTACGGCACATTGAAACTTTAATCGGCACCTTCAGAGAGGCAGTTGGACCTGATGTCAGTATTAATCTCGATCTGAACTTCAATTTTAAACCAGAGGCGTGCATGCGGATCGCCAAAGTACTTGAGCAATTCGACATGTTGTGGCTGGAGATTGATATGTACGACCACGAGGCTATCCGTCAGATCAAGGATTCCACAATAACGAAGATATGTACTGGTGAAAACCTCTATTACATGCGCGAATATCTACCCTACTTTGAATGTCGTGCCGCTGATGTGTTCATGATAGATGTCCCGTGGAACGGATTTGCGCCTTCTAAGAAGATCGGGGACTTGGCGAATGTGTTCCAACTCAATGTCGCACCACACAACTACTATAGCCACCTCGCCACCCACATGAGCGCAAGTCTCTGTGCTGTCCTACCTAACGTACGTATTATGGAAATTGATATTGATGATGTCCCGTGGAAAGACGATTTGACGACGCAGGTTCCAGACATTGTAGACGGTTACATGAAAATCCCGACGCGTCCCGGATGGGGTACGGATCTCAACGAAGAAGTCGCCAAAGCACATCCCTGGCCCGATCGGAGAGGCGAGTGGTAGCGAGTGGAAGGAAAACTTGAGAGATAATTGCGGGCATTGTCCGAATCCGCTTAGGTTTGATACTGAGAAACCGACTGATGGCACTGTGCGGCTGCCGTAGCGTTACTGCAAGATGGTTACATCATCTGCACTGTGGACGGGATGCGGATTCAGATTGTAGTCTCCATCCAACGAAATATCGTCAATCTTGACGACTTCCCCTGAACCCGCTGACTGGTGCATAGCGAAAAGCGTTTGGACAACATGTAAGTTGCCCCGCCCATAGGTAATTGGCTTCTCTCCAGTGCGTAGGCACTCCTGAAAGTGTGCCATCACGTTACCGAAAGCATCTGGAAACCACGTTCCTTCTATTGACGGTTTAATTTCGCGGGTCTCCGGTTCCGTGAGGTGAACCGTCATATCCTCGCTGTTTCCGTAGATTGCCCCTTTAGTGCCTTGAATCCGAATTTCTTCATGTGGATGTTGCAAGTTGCGTCCGGGATTGGCGAGAACCGCCCAGTTACAAGAAAGCAAGCCTTGGACTCCACCACGACTTGTGAAAAGCGCAACAGATGTCGTTTCACCGGCTTCAATAGACCTGTTGTGTCCGTGCGCTTGGCAGTATACGCTTTCATATTCGCCGAACCATTTATAAACAAGCCCCACATGGTGCACCTGCATCGCTGGGATCAGGTGGCGTTCGGGAAACTCGGTGTAAAATCCGTTGCAGGTTATTGAGACGTGGTAGATCTCGCCGAGGTGTTCGGCGTTGATATAGGGTTCAATGGCGAGGAAGCCGGGGACGAAGCAGGAATTCTGATTCACCATAAGCTGCACGTTGTGTTGCTCGCAGGTCTCCACCATTTTGACGGCTTGTTGCATCGACATTGAGAAAGGTTTTTGGCAGAGAATATGTTTGCCAGCCTCCGCAGCGGCTTTGACGATAGGGGAACGGATCCACGGCTGTACAGCCATGTCAACCACATCAACATCGGTATCGGCAATCAGATCAGCGATGCGGGTATATCGTTTTTCAATCTGAAACCGCTCTCCGACCTCGTTAAGACGGGCAGTGTCTTTATCGCAAATCGCAGCAACCCGTAGGTTTTGACGTTGGTAACCGAGTAAATGCTGCTGTCCGATACCCAACCCAATCAAACCGATCCCAAATTCTTTCTTGTCTGTCATTGTGTTGACTGCTTCCTAACGCACAATTGTAGATGCTTAAATGCCCAAACCTTCGTCAATTTCGCTCTGGTATGTATTGATTGATTCGTCCAGCATCTCGTCCATCTGAACGATCTGTCCGGTTGCACCGGACTCAAGCATGGCATAAGAGAGAGCAACCGATCGGGTGCCTTGATAGGCATCGACTTCCACTTCACTGTTTCCGGCGATAGCTTCAGCGAAGTCGCCGTATTCAATAGCAATAATCTTCGCGTCAATTTGCGTAAATGGCAATTCGTAGTTCCAGAGTCGGTTGCCACCGAATAGATCAGTCGTAACGGCATCTAAGTGAAAGTCTGGGACGAGATCCAAAAGTCTTTCGTCGTTAATTGGTTCCTGTCCATCGATATTGAGAGTAATAATCCCACCACTCCGATCTCCTGGGAGTGTCATAGAACCTTGAGAGCCATGAATTTTACGGAGCCAACCGCCTTGTCCCCATGCGCCATGATCTTCAATATATTGCCCCACAGCCCCACTTTTGAAGGTCAAGGTTGCATAAGCCGCATCCTCTGCGGTTGCCTCAAATTCAGCGGGCATCTTGCGTTGCCATTTCGTATAAACCCCAGAGGGATTAGAGCCGGATTCACCGGTCACCGCAGCTGAATTGTATCGGATGGGTTCGTGGAGTCGAGTCTGTGCATAGACGGTATTGACATCACCGAGCAGATATTCCATCATATCCGCAAAGTGGACCCCGACATCCAGCAGGACGCCGCTTTGATCCTTCTGGTGTCGCCAAACGGAGATGGTCATACGGTTCCCACCACTGATTGCATGGTGGATGAGAAAGCGCGGGGTGCCGATAACTTCCGCATTAAGGAGTGCCTTCGCAAGCCGATTAATCGGATCGCGCCGATAGTTCTCTGCAACACTGAGAATTGCGTCGGATGCATCAGCAGCACGACGAATCAGGTTACACGCCCGAACTGTTAGCCCCATCGGTTTTTCCACCATGGTGTGCCAGCCACGTTCGAGTGTTTCTACAGCAACAGTATGATGATACGGTGGCGTAGTTGTTACATCTACGGCATCCACGCCGACTTCAGCAAGCTCGTCTAGACTCCCAACGACAGCAGGTTTTTGACCGAAACGCTCTTCTGCTTGTGCAGCGAGTGATTCGGCATTGTCGAGGACCGGATCGCAAGCACCCACGAGTTCAAACCGTGTCCACCCCGTACGATGGAGTTCCGCCAATCCGTACATGTGCCGATGTCCCATACCGCCACACCCAACGATTGCCAATCTGATTTTATCCATTTTATTCCCTCGTAGTTGGAGGCGTGCCTCGCGGTCGCACCCTCTCCCTAATTATTAAGTACCATTTCTAATCGCTTGAGATCGGCTTCCATTTTCTCCGCGTTGTCACGGTAGAATTGATAACGCGTTAGCACCTTTTCCGCATATCTTTTACCTTTGCTAATGAGGGGACCGCGTACCCTCACCCTACCGGGCCCAACATTGTAGGCTCCGAGGGTCAAAGTTAAATCGCCTCTATATTTCTTTAGAAGCTTGTTAAAGTAAGTTAAACCGGCGTGCAAATTTTTGGTTGGATCAAAACGTTCGTCTACACTCGCATCGCGTTTCGGCTTTAGTCTGTTACTATACTTTGGGACCTTGAGTCCAAGTTCTTGGGCAGTATGCGGCATCATCTGCATTAAACCTGCCGCGCCATTTTTAGATACAGCAACGGGGTTAAAGTTGGATTCAGCAAAGATAATAGCAAGGAGGAGTTCTACATCAACGTTGTATTCTTCTGCGATCTGAATAGCTTTATACTTTGATTGCTCGTGTTTTGACTGTTGTGTTTGTGTTGTTGATTTTGCTATTGTTGGTTGTATTGGGGTCGGGTCTTTGACTTGGGATTGTTGTTTTTGTATATTAGTTTCTGATTTTTTTACATTTACGTCGGTTTGCGGTTTATATGATATGGGTTGCTGCCCGCCAAAAGACATGCCTATTGAAACGAGGTGTTTATAATCGAGATCTCCGTGATTGAGATAGGTATAATGAAGCTGCTTTCCCAATTGATTGAGTGAAAAACCTGCGCTCCATGACTGAAATGGGGTATCGGTATCGAAGGAGAATGCTGAGCCAACCCGAGCGGTAATCGTTTCATTTCCGATTTCCAAACTCGTGCCAAAGCCGGGTGAGTTAATATTTAACCGGTTATGCCATCGAATAAGTGGATGGGGTGTTAGGGCTGCACCGAGGGCAAAGTGCTGGTCGAAAGTTTGCAAAACCTGTCCATTCTGATGCCGAATGGTCACACCAGAAATATCGCGGAGTCGCATGCCGAGTCTCAAATATGGATTGAGTTTCGTTGACATGCCAATGTCATAATTTTGTGCCCAGCGGCTGCCGTAATAAGGCGCACGACTGTATCCAGTGCTAGCACCGAGTTGCAAGGGACCGAACTTCCTTGCATAAGAGAAGAGAGCTTGATTATTACCAAGTTCGAAACTACCGATTGGATTGGAGGTGTGTTCTATCAGGAACCGATCGCCACCATTTAAATCAAGAAAATTTACACCGAATGTGCCGATAGATTTTATAGGATAAGCGACGGAAAATGCCCCTTGAGACAGGTCATAGATTAGATCGCCACGCTGAAGTGTAGCGAGTCCTGCGGGATTCCATAGGGGGCTTGTTGCGTCGTCAGCACTGCTAATAAACGCACCACTCAACCCAAGACCCCGTGTGCCAACTTCAGGTCTCAGATTGAGTGAATTTGAGAGTGTATTGTGTTCACCAAAAAAGTATGACAATAAGAAAAAAACAGGGACTAGGAACAGCCAGCTTCGTTTAATGTATGGTAAGATACTGAGTCGGTTTTTCACTTCTACCTTTGTACCTAATTTCGAAATGTAAGTGAGGTCCTGTCGAAATCCCCGTGTTGCCTGAAAGGCCAATTACCTTTCCTTGAGATATCCATTGTCCAACTTTTACTCTAATGCGCGACAGATGTCCATACCATGTGGTAAAATCATTCTCGTGTTCTATACCGACGATTTTACCGTAACCGCCTCTCCGCCCGGCAAAAATCACTCTACCAGGTCTGGAAGCATATACGCGTGTACCTGTGGCAGCCCGAAGGTCTATACCCTCATGAAACCGGTAACGCCCAGTCACAGGGTGAGGTCGATAGCCGTACCTTGAGGTCACAACTAAAGGCACTCGGAGTGGGTTTGCGAAAGTAAAAAGATCCTCACCATTAGGAATCCGAATTCTCGCGCCGATCTGCAGGCTCCGAGGCGAGGAAATACCGTTGACCTTCTGCAAATCTTTCCATTCAACATTGTAACGGCGTGCGATACTGGATAAGGTATCGCCTGATTTAACAAAATACCAAGCATCCTGCGTGGTTGTTCCGGGGATAAGCAATTTTTCCCCAATTTGCAATCGCTTCGTTAACTTAATCCTGTTGGCGTGAACAATTGATTTGAGAGAGACTTTATATTTTCGAGAAATTCCCCACAGTGTGTCTCCTTTTTGAACCAGGTGTTGCTGAACACCAGCAGCTGATTCTCGTCCAAAAAGTGCGAGGATAAACAAAACAGTCGTAAAAATGTAAATTAAATTTCTCTTCATGTCATCTGATACCCTGAGATGTAAAATAACAGCAAATTCTGCCTTGGTACCACCCAGATAAATATAGTATGTTTTTACAGAATGTGCTATTACTAACTAATTTCTAACAGTCAACAAGACGGTTTTGGTTTCTGAAAAGATTTGGGTATCGGTATCAATTCCAGAAGCTCCGACTGAAACCACTTCACTAATCACAGTTACAATGAGTTGAATAACTTCAACCTGAACGTTCTCTCCGTTGAGTGTATCAGGAGCGGTCCAAGTAACTGCGTTTTCGCTGACGGTGGAAAGTTCACCATATTTAGTAATATTCAGCCAGTTCAGCGTGACACTGGTACCTCTAACCCCTTTCACCGAAGCAGTGAGTTCCGTTTTTTCACCGGGTTCTACTGTTTTCTTTGTAACAGTTACGGTTACATCAAGGTCGGAAATCTGCTGCGGTTTTGCTACGTCTTGGTTCTGTGTAAGTTCAACGATATCGTCACCGGTTTCGCCACCCTGTGATGTTGTATCTACATCTGATACTGGATTGTTCAGGTTGCTACCGCCGCAACTCGCCAAATTTAATACAAAACCAATTAGAAGAATCGAAAAGATTATTCCCAGAAATTGAGATGCTTTCATGACACCATCCTCTCTTCATATTCGGGCTGGCAAAACGTTTGTATGTTCTGAGGCTGACAGAATTTCTGTCTTTATCGAAAAATGGGCTTTCGCTTTCGCGCACAAAGCAGCAGTTGTCTCACAGTTTCTGTGGTTTTATCACATTGTTCCTACGTGATGAAAACATGCTGCTGAATTTTTACTGAATGTTAATACTCACCTTTCAAGATGAGTTCACAAATTAAGCCCTTAATCGTTCAAAAAACCTTGTTGATACAAACGAATACGAAGAGAGTTGGTTACAAGAAGCCAAACAAATCATACAATAAAGCATATTGTATGATAAAAGATACGGCTGGGAGGGTTAATTCCCAGCCTGAGTTGTTATTTTGCGGTATTTTCTATCTGATCACGCAGAAATGCGATTATGTCAGCGATGTCTTGGTCACTGAGAATATCCGTGGCATAGAACGGCATAAGAGAACCGCCGCCACGAATTTTGCCTGCCCAGCGTGCCATCGTCGCATCAATATTGCGCGGTGCTCTGGAGCGGACCAGTTGAGGACCGATTCCTGCTTTCTTAGCCGTTGGGTGACAGGTAACACAGGCACGTCCAAAAAGCTGCCAGCCTTTGTTCGTGTCACCACTCATAGCAGCAATATCTTCACCAACTTTCTTTATGGCATCTTTATCGAGCATAGCGATTTCAAACTCGGGACCTTTGTTGTCGCCAGAAATAACTTCAAAATAAGCCATAAGTGCTTCGGCATGTTCTGCTGGAATTGCGGTAGGATTAACTTTGTCGTGTGGCACCCTTTGCAAGAAGTGCTCATAACAGAAGCCACCGCCACCTGCTGCACGTGCAAAATCTGCGCCTTTGATCATCCCACCCTTTGCTTCTCCACGATGTGGGACGCCAACGACACTATGTCCTGCACGAATCACGCCATCTGGGTTTGCTGTTTCATCGAAGTCGGCGTGACAGTTTGCACAGGTAAGTCCGGTCGCTTTTGAGGGGTTGATTGTGCCTTTAAAGGTTGGATCATGGAAAAGTTCGCGCCCCAGTTGCGCTTTGTCTGACATTTGAGCTTGTGTTAGAAGAACAAATGCCATGATTAAAACGCCACAGAGGCCAAACGAAACGAATTTACGCATCATAAACTCCTTTCAAGGTGCGTTTCTCCAAATATTCTACCAAAATATGACATCTATGTCAATAAAAAAGTGCTATAAACCCAATATAAGACGTTAGACATCCTAATTCGTCATTAAAAAATGTTTATAAAATATTTAAAATGATTCTAACACGGCAATGTAAGGTAGATTTCTATACTGTTGTGCGTAGTCAAGTCCATACCCTACAACAAAAGCATCTGGAATCTCAAAACCGGTGTAATCAATAGCAACAGGTACTTGCCGTTGAGAAGGCTTATCAAGTAGTGTGCAAACTTTAACGGTTTTCGGATTCAGCGTCTGCAGATGCTCGCAGAGAAACTTCAGGGTATATCCAGTGTCAACAATATCTTCCACAATTAGCACATGCCGCTGTTTAAGGTAATCGCTACCACCGCGAATGAGTTCCACTGTTGATGGTTTCGTGTTATTATGGTAACTCATCAGTTGCACGAATTCAAACCGGAGCGAGACTTCTCTAACTGGGTTTTCAAGTTGTACTCTGAAAATAGCGCGCGCGAGATCGGCGAAAAATATCACACTACCCCTCAGTACACCCAATAGGACCAGTTCTTGGTTTCCGTAATCAGTGACGATCTGTGCTCCGAGTTCATGGATACGATTCTGAAGACGCTTTTCAGAGATTAAAACAGATTCAGGAAGAGGGTTCGTTGTTGACATAACTTAAGTGAAGATATTGCCGTGTGTTGGGTTTAATTTTAAACAGTTCGCTGGTCGTGTAACCGATAACCCACAAAACTTCCTCTCCGCAGATGAGTAGTGGGATACTGTCTCGTTCGTAGCGAGGCACCTTGGCATCTATCAAAAGGTCCTTGATCTTTTTCGTTCCTTGCATACCGTATGGCTGAAACCGGTCACCTCGTTGCCGATTACGCACCATGAGCGGTAATACTTCTCCGAACGTCTCCCTTAGTTTTTCGTAATCAAATATCGCCTCAAATTTGCCATTAGGTAACGCCAGTATCTTATGAGACGGGGCATCCCCTACTTCTGTGGTGATCTCTGCGTTTAAAACCGTGATAATCGTTTTACCGGGAACAGTGAGCGAATAGGTAAAGCCTTCTGTTCCAATAGAAGGTGGAAATCCGGAACTCTCGGATCTCTCAAAGATGAGGTGCTGATATACTCGCCGGAACTGTAAACCCTTTGGAAGTGCCAACGCGGCATTGGGTGTATCTGCTTTGATAAGATTTAGTATCGCCTCGCAGTGCACAAAATAGAGATCGTTTATGTCGCCTAATATCTCAGAGATACTTTGTCGCAGTATCCGTCTTTGCAGCGCAGTATGATATTCACGGAATTTCGTCCTATCAAGGACAATACTATTCGGCACTGCAACCTTATCTGTATCCGATATTCGACATACCTCAAAGGCTGCTTGTGTAGCGATGTCAAGATATTCTGACTCGGTACCCAGAACATCAGCAGTGCGACGCAATCCGGCCCTGATATTCGGATTATAGTTATTTTCAAGCAGCGGTATCAACTCGTGACGGATACGATTGCGCAGGTAACGTCTGTCTGTATTGGTTGAATCGTGCCGCGGTGTCACGCCTATTGAGTTGAGGAACGTTTCAATTTGTTGGCGTGTAAATCCTGCAAGCGGTCGAATAATCTTGATGTCTCTAACGGGGGCAATGCCTTTCAATCCGGTAGATCCGCTCCCGCGAATGAGATTCATCAAGACCGTCTCAGCAGTATCATCCTGATGGTGTCCTAAGGCTACTTTAGTAGCCCCAACTTCCATACAAACAGCCTCGTAAAATTGGTATCGCGCCCTGCGCCCTGCTGCCTCTACTGAAAGTTTCCACTGCTTTACCAAACGAGACACTTCAGCACATCGGACGGTACACGGCAATTCCAGACGTGAAGCGTGTTGCTGAACAGCATCCGCATCTGCATCCGCATCCGAACGGAGACAATGATTTAAATGCACAATGTGAAGTTGGCAGTTGAATTGTGACCGTAAGGCATCCAACCCATATAGGAGTGCAAGCGAATCCGCCCCGCCTGAAACAGCAACAAGCACGATTTCGCCATTCTTTATCATCTTGTGATGCAAAATAGCGCGGTGCATCTGTTGGACAAAGTCGGCTGTCATGAGGTGTGCCTTAAAAGGGCAATGCCGGTGCGGAGAGTCGAACTCCGGACAGCACGATTATGAGTCGTGTGCTCTACCACTGAGCTACACCGGCATTTCGTCTGGATAGGATTGCGAACTTTACCCTAAAACCTATATTAAGTATAACATATATCATAAAAAAAGTCAAGTGTCTTAGGCTTTTTTCGAGGGTGAGCATCAAAAATCAGAAAATACGGTGATAAGGAGAGGAACTGCCGTCGTCTCCTGTTTGCTTGCTACTGCACCCGTGTATGTGTTTTCAGCTGTCCCCAGCGAGTCGCGAGTTTTCCATTCGGGTCAACCGCGAAGGCAGGGATTTCTTCTCCGTCGATGATTAGATTGTCGTAGTGGGCATTCGCCTCGTATGTAATAAAACCGATGCGTCCGCTGTCTCGAAATTTTGCATCATCTGCATCGTCAAATAGGAGTTCGTCATCAACGAAACATTGGTAATTCTGTCCCTCGGCAACAATCTTAAGACGATAAGTTTCGCCGACTTTCGGTTCAAGGGGTAAAGGGGTTGCGATGTGGTCCCATTGATTCTCTCTCCATCGGGAAAATTGGCATTTGTGCTGATCTGTGCGAATCCAGTACCGCATGGCGTTATCTCCGTTCTCATCGGCGCGGATTAACACACCAGCAGCATTCACACCCACGTCTTTCACCAATGTCACATCCACCTCAAGCGTGTAATCCTTCCAATCTTCCTCACCGAACATCGTCTTAGCGTACTGTGTGCCGGCGATTTCAGCATAGGCATCCTTCACGATCTTCCACTCACCTTTAACCTCGTTCCAACCATCCGGGAGCCCTTTGTCGAAATTTTCCTGCCATACCCCTGCCAGAGCCATAGGAGGCAATATGGCGACCATGAATATAACGGATACTGCATTTAAATAACGCATTGGTTCCTCCAGTCTATCGGTTCGTTAATATAAACCGTTTGATGTCTGCACATGCTATTGCCAATTTAACGATCGCATCAACTACTAAAAGTACATTTGAAAGGTCTGGATTAAGAAAACAACTTCCCTCTAATTGTATTTTCTGGATTCTGGTTGGCACCTTACCAGAAAACACAAGAGAGTTCAAGGGAATTATAGGAAGGATAAAAAAATTGCAGGGGCGGGATTTGAACCCGCGTCCTCCGGGTTATGAGCCCGACGAGCTACCTGACTGCTCTACCCTGCGATAAGAATCATTAAGGCAAATCATGGTCGAGGAGGGACTTGAACCCTCACACCTTTTTAAGGGCGACGGATTTTAAGTCCGTTGTGTCTACCGATTCCACCACTCGACCGTGAATTCTGTTAATAGTATATACTATGTGTTCAGTATTTGTCAACTTTTTTTGGCTTTTTTCAGAAAAAGTTGCTAATCTCACCGTGCGTACGGAGAATTCTACAGTATTTTGATGAAGGTGTCAAGGCTTAATCGGAAAATCAGCGGATTCTTTTTCGACACTTGACTTTTTTTCCAGAATTGCCTATCATGAAAGTATTATGAAAAACATCAAACTTGCATCAGGACATGAAATACCAATCTTTGGTTTGGGAACTTGGCAGTTGAAAGGCAGACAGTGTGAGCGTATTGTCAAAGAGGCTATTGAGTTAGGTTATACCCATATTGACACAGCGTGGATGTACCAAAACCAACGCGAGATCGGAAAAGCACTTCGAGACATTCGCATCAACCGCGACGACTTCTTCCTAACCACCAAAGTTCGCGGAACCCATCTCACACATGCCTATGTTCTGTCCCAATTTGAAGAGTGTTTGAACGATTTGCAGATGGATTATGTCGATCTGTTATTAATTCACCATCCAAGTGATTCTGTCCCATTTGCTGAAACCTTTGGAGCTTTCCAAGAACTCTATGAGGCGGGCAAAGTGAAAAGTATCGGCATCAGCAATTTTAACATTGAAGAGGTCGAGGCATCACGTGAAGCCTCCAAACTTCCGATTTGCACAAACCAAGTGGAATATCATGTGCGCAGAAACCGATCAGAGTTGCGAGATCACTGCCATGCGCGAAATATTGTGATGACTGCGCATCGACCCTTAGCCGTTGGAAATCTTGCCGGTGATACAACGTTGCGCGAAATCGGCGAGAATCACGGAAAGACGGCAGCGCAGGTGGCACTAAAATGGCTCATACAGCAAGACATCATTACAATTCCGAAATCCGGTTCGGTGCCACATTTACGCGAGAATTTGGATGTTTTCACATGGCAATTAACGGACGCAGAAATGCAAATACTTGATACTTTGGATGGCTAAATTTGAAACTTCACTGCCACCGAATAAGTGAAGTGATGGGAACGTATGAAATTTGGATTATTTTATGAACATCAGATTCCGCGTCCGTGGCATGATGGCGCGGAATATAAACTTTTTAAGGATGCCTTAGCACAGGTAGAACTCGCTGATAGACTCGGATTCGACTATATCTGGGAGGTTGAACATCACTTTCTTGAGGAGTATTCACATTCTTCTGCCCCAGAGGTTTTCCTTGCCGCATGTAGCCAACGAACGAGCCAGATTCGGTTAGGTCACGGGATCGTACTGATGCCGCCAGGCTACAACCATCCGGCGCGTGTCGCTGAACGCATCGCAACACTTGATCTCGTATCGGATGGTCGTGTGGAGTGGGGAACTGGCGAATCTGCATCGCACATGGAACTCGGCGGGTTCAACGTTGATCCGAAATGCAAGCGTGAGATGTGGGCAGAATGCACACGCGAAACGGCGAAAATGATGGTACAATCGCCTTATGCTGGGTATGAAGGACAGTATTTTTCAATGCCAACGCGCAACGTAATCCCCAAGCCGTTACAAACCCCACACCCACCGCCTTGGGTCGCATGTTCAAGCCGTGATAGTCTCCGCTACGCTGCTCGATACGGACTCGGTGCGCTAACGTTTGCCTTCGTTGATGCAAACGAAGCCAAATTTTGGGTCGAAGAATATTACGAGATCTTTGAAAAGGAATGCGAACCTTTGACACAGCGGGTGAATCCAAATATCGCCATGGTATCAGGATTTTCATGCCACGACAACGAGGAGGTCGCGATTGCACGCGGGTTAGACGGCTTACGTTTCTTCCGATTTGGACTTGCACACTATTATCACAACGGTTCACAGATACCCGGGCAAACCGATGTTTGGCAGCTTTATAGACAAACAGAACAGGATCCTGCCGAAGCCAGAGCCGGAATTGGCACACCTGATCAGATACGTGAACACTTGGAAGTAATGGAGGATGCTGGGGTAGACCAAGTCGTTTTCATTCAACAGGCGGGGGCGAACCGCCATGAAGATATATGTGAATCTCTTGAACTGTTCGCAGAACGCGTACTCCCAGACTTCAAGGAACGAGACGCTGCGCAAGTTGCGATAAAAAATGAACGACTGGCTAAAGCAATTGAGAAAGCAGAAGCGCAGAAACCTGCATTGACTGTTCTTAGTGAAATCCCTGTTGTGGATTCTTATCCCGTTCTCAAACGGAAACTGGAGGAAAAGAAGGAAGAACCCAGTGATGCTGAGATGAGCGATGATGGTGAGAAGTTTCTACTTTCAATAGAGGGTGGAAAGCGGACAACGGGTTGAGAAGAAAATCTGCTCGCTTAGAGAATGCAGTTGCAAGGTCATGAAATGAAAAACGTGTTGGTAATCGATGACGATGAGAAAATCTGTTGGGCGTTTGAGCAATTCCTTGAGGGTGAAGGCTACTGCCCCGGCATTGCAAACAACGCTGAGGAAGGCTTGCGCCGTATCGCATCCGATAAGCCAGATGTCGTTTTGTTAGATGTAAGACTGCCTGGGATGAGTGGTCTGGAAGCATTAGACGAAATTAGATCCCGCCACCCGTGGGTGATTGTGATTATCATCACGGCTTATGACGATGTAGAAACGACAATTGAAGCGATGCGCCTACAAGCATTTGATTTTGTTCCGAAACCGATTGATCTGGACATCGTCAGAAGTGTACTCGACCGCGCCTTCCGTACACAATCCGTCCGTAGTGCCTTACCCGCAGACACAGAAGAAGAGCCCCTAACAACACAGGTTAGACACCGACTGGTTGGAAAAAGCAGTCAGATGCGTGAGATTTATAAGCTCATTGGTGTTATGGCGAGCAATACGGTAACAGTTCTGATTGAGGGTGAAACTGGAACAGGAAAAGACCTTGTTGCCCGTGCAATCCATGCAGGAAGTGAACGCCGGGATAAACCATTCATTCCCGTTGACTGTGGTGCATTGCCCGATGAATTGCTGGAAAGCGAACTGTTTGGGTACGAAGAGGGAGCATTCACGGGGGCAAAAACGGAAGGGAAACCTGGACGGTTTGAATTAGCTGATGGCGGTACCCTTTTCCTTGATGAAGTCGGGAATATGACCCCGGCATTACAGGTGAAACTGCTCCGCGCGCTACAAACGCAAGAGATTGAGCGATTGGGTGGAACCCGTACGCTTAAAGTAGATGTCCGCGTTGTTGCCGCTACCAATCAAGAACTTGGGGACATGGTAAAGCGCGGTCAGTTTCGTGAGGATCTCTACTACCGTTTCAAACGCGTTGCGCTCCATCTCCCGCCTTTGCGCGAACGCCAAGAAGATATTCCGCTGCTCGTTGCACATTTCCTGCAGTTAATCCAAGAGGAACTCGGTAAACCGATCCGTGGTATTTCTGAAGATGGCATGCAACTGCTACAAGATTACACGTGGCCCGGCAACGTTCGAGAATTAGAGAATTGCCTTAGAAGTGCGGCGGCGCTCTGTCGAGCGGATGTAATTCTTCCAGATGATCTGCCAGCAGAAATCCGTACAGGAGGCTTTACAGATCCTACGGACGCATCAGAACTGGTGACCTCTTTCAAATCTGTTCTACAAGACATTGCAAAAGAGGCTATTGGCCAAGAAAAGTCTGGACTTTACGAAGAGATCGTCGCTACGTTGGATAAAGCGCTGATTGAACTGGTGTTGGATGAATTTTCGGGCAATCATAGTAAAACAGCCGATTTGCTGGGCATGAGTCGAACTACCCTATTAAAGAAGATTAGGCAGGTGAATGCCGAATAACAGGTAGCTATTGGAGACAAAGCATAATGGACTCGTGGATTCGGATTGCCCATCGTGGGGCATCGGGCATTGCCCCGGAAAATACACTCACCGCGTTCAGGAAGGCAATCGCAATAGGTGTTGATGCCGTTGAACTCGATTTACACGGTACTGCCGATGGTGAGGTAGTGGTGATACACGATGCCACACTGGATCGAACAACCAACCACCAAGGTCTCGTTAACCAAACCGCTTTAGAAACAATCAAACGTGCTGATGCCGGAGGATGGTTTGCTGCCGAATTTGCGGGTGAACCGGTGCCGACGCTTACAGAAGCACTGGAATGCATCGGTGAAAATGCCATTGCTCTTTTGGAGATCAAAGATCCGATGATCGCCGAAACAGTTGTGGCTAAAATTCGCGAAACCCAGACCTTAAATCTAACCGTTATTATTTCCTTTCATACCACTGTTTTACAGACCGTCCGTTCATTAGAGCCTCGCATCCCAACAGGATGGCTCATCGGAGACAATAATAATCAAGTCCCTCCTGAACGATTGTGTCAACGGTTAGGCGAACTTGGCAGCAGTTTGTTGAATGTCAATCACCGACTTATCACGGCGGAATTCGCCTACGAGGTCCGACGCAGAGGGATCGCATTGTGGTGTTGGACTGTTGACGACATCGCCCGTATGCGCGAGATGAAGGCTTTCGGTGTGCAGGGTATTACCTCAAACTACCCTGAGCGTTTCATTGAAGTTTAGTGCCTGTTCATTTCTGCCGCCAAAATGTAACTGCAATATAGACAAGAATCGGATAGGACAAAAGAGCAGTTGACCAAGCAATTCCTTCCAGTCCCCAATATCTCATAAAAAACCAATTGAGAAAAGGATTCAGGATGAGCCTGATGAGCGTTGCCGTGAAAACGGTTCGGTGTGCTTGACGTGCGAGGTGTGCCCGGATGAGCAATCTACTGATTAAACGCGGGAGCATTCCCAATAGATAGATGCCGAGTAGTGAAGCGATATGGTCCTGTCCCGCCTCCGATAATTTCCCATGCCCATACAACACCGCCACGATGTCTGATCGGAAAAGATAGAACACAACAAGAAACGGTACCATCAGTGCCAGCAATGCCATGACGCCTTGCCAGACGCTTCGCTGTAGCTGCTGTGTTTCTTCTGTGTGCGACTCGGATGCGGAAATCTTCGCCCAGTGCGATAGCAAAATAGGCAACGTGACACCCGTGAGTGTTTCAGGGATTGCGCATAGGCGGAGCGAGTAATCGAGTTTCGATACCGAGCTTGTGCCTAATGTGCTTCCCATGCCCCTGTCAACAACTGGATTTAACCCGTCCGAGATCGCTGCTCCCATCATCAGTAGACACTGCTGTAGAAACGAACTGGTATATTGTGTCTTTTGCCAACCGATTCTTAGGTCCCGTACACGCAGATTTAAAACAGCACAGCATCGCGGGAGTAAGACAAATACTTGAAAGATTTCGCCGAGGATTAAAGCGGACGGGACGCTAAACCAAGCCAGAAAAGGCTTAAATAGATAGATAGCACCGATGACGAGAACAGCACGAATACCCTGTACAATGACCGGCAGTTGGAATGCTTGGTAGGTGTCTAAGACGGCTTTGAGCATCCAGCGGACTGCAGAAACAATTGCAAAGATGAGAAAGCCGCACACGATACCGATAGCGGTAGAAGATGCCAGTCCTGCCCCCGGGAAGAAGAGTTGAGAGACTGCCCATGAAATGCCGACTAAAAGACAACAGAGTCCCGGCATTATCGTGATATAGAGAGAAAAGATAGATTGCACACAGCGTTGTGCTTCGATTTCGTCTTTTGCGCGGGCGTCGGCTAGTAGCGGGACAAGAACGGAATAAGCAGAGGCGGCACTGAGCAACTCAATTAGAAATATGGCGATACCCCAGTAGTAATAGATAAAGTCCATTTCTGCTGTGTCGCCGAACCAGTTGGCAAGAACAACGTAGATGAGAAATGTGCCTGCACGTCCGATGAGGCTCAGTGGTGTAACAATAAGGACGTTTTTAAGAACGGAGGACTCGGTTTGGGGTGCGTTATTGCGCATGAAGCGATTGAGGGGGAAATAGGGAGTTGACAGAGTTGTTCCCCAGGGAAACCAACTCTGTCATTTACTGAAGATTAGGGTATTATGCTACGGCTGCCACGGTACATTACCAGCTTTTTGCGTTTCTGCCTGAAACAGACGACTCATTTCTCCAAAGAGATCCTCATGTGTTTCCACGTTGTTTGTCGTTTCCAGCGGATCGCTTGCTAAATCGTAGAGTTCTAACGGTTGAAAAGGTCTATTGTGGAGCACTTTGATGTCACCCCGTCGGACTGCATGTTGGGATTGACCGAAAAACTGTCCGCCTCCTTCTCTCCGCAACCAATAGAGGAGACGTTCCGAAAGATCCTGTTGTTCACCTTGAAGCGTCTGCCAGATTGAACGTCCCTCGATTTCGTGAGAGACCGGCGCGTCTGCTACTTCACAGACAGTCGGGAAGAGATCCATGAGTAGTGCAACCTGATCCGTGACATAACCCTCCGGAATGGATCCGGGCCACATCGCACACGTTGGAACTCGGATACCGCCTTCGTACATCTCACCTTTCTGTCCGCGCAGTGGACCGTTGTGTGCCCCGACCCCCATATCACCGCCGTTATCAGAAGTGTAGATGACGAGCGTATTGGACAACTGATCTGTCTCGATAAGCGTATCAAGTACGCGTCCGATGCCTGCGTCCATGTGTTCAACGAGGGCGATATATTTGGCGCGTTGCAGCGAAATATCAGGTTCGCGTTCTCGGACCCGCTCTATCCAGTCGTCAGGTGGTTGGATCGGTGTATGTGGTGCATTGTAGGCGAGGTAGAGGAAAAAAGGATCAGATGATTGTGCCTGCGAACGAATAAATTCCGTGCTCCATTCCGTGAAAAGATCTGTAGCGTGGCCTCTTGGGTCAATCGTTTCAAATCCGTGTCGCATGTAGTTTATATCGTGACGGAGATGGGTGTAGTAGTCATCCATCATATCACCGAGGAAACCGTGAAAATGGTCGAAGCCTCGTTTACAGGGATGGTTCTCCGGTGTAAGCCCAAGATGCCACTTACCGATAAGTGCGGTGTGATAATCCTTCTGTTTCAAGACTGAAGGGAGTGTGACTGCGTCCTGTCGAAAATAGCCCCAACTGTTTTCTGGATGCGTGCGGATGACTCCGGGAACGCCAGCGCGGTCAGGATAGCGTCCGGTCATGAGGGAGGCTCTGCTGGGGGAACAGACAGAGGAATTTGCGTAGAATTTAGTAAACCGCGCGCCACCTGCGGCAATTCGATCAATGTTTGGTGTTTGGATTGAAGGACCGTTATGTGCCGAAATATCACCATAGCCGTGATCGTCGGCGAGAATGAGAAGGACGTTTGGTGATTTTGCCATAGTTTCTCCTTAAACATCCGCAAAATGGGTACAGCCAGTGGTTAAAATAACACACCGGCTGTACTCGGTTTGCCCTATCTATTGCCGGGCTTTGATGCCTGCCCATGTAGTGGCAAGTTTGCCAGCAGGCTCGACGGGCAGTAGTGTCACTAAACCCTTCTCCATCAGATCTTTTATATCGTCTACTTCCAGTATGGAAGCGAAAATTGCGACCTCATAGAGCATACCGTCAAGTGTTTCTGAGGTATTGTTGGTCCAACCGCCGATGTTGACCTCAGTGTCATTCTGAGGTGCCGGTTTACCCATCCCGGTAGCACCACCAATTTCTTCAGCATTTTCGTAGATTGTAATGGTATCCTTGGCATCGTAGACTGCGGTCATATACAACCATTCGTCTTTGTTTACCTGTCCTTGATTCCAAGCACCTTTCCAACCGCCGTTCGCAAAGTAAGCTTCCCAGCCAGTACCGGAGCTGCTTGTCCGAAACGCATAATTTGCAATCGTACCCCCAGCAGGTCTTTTACCGAGAATATGCCCATATCCATTCTCGGATTTATTCACATAAGCCCATGCGGTAATTGACCATTCCTCTTCGAGATACATACTCTCGGAGTCTGGAATGATAACCCGATCATTTTGCCCGTTTAAACTTAAGGCGGGACCATCTTGTCCTTTGACCCATTTTCCGCCCTGAAGTTCACCGTGATTGTCGTTCCCAGAAATATCCTTGATTTCCTTGCCTTTACCTTCGTCGAGTAGCCAAATGCCTCTGGCAGTTTCGAAGTCGATCTCCGCATAAGTTTGTACTGCGAAGGTCAGACTAATGGCGATAATCGCTAAGCAAACTATAATGGTTTTCATTTTTACCTCCTAAAGGTTGAATTTACCATTAAGGGACGTTTTGTGTCACTCTAACTGAAACCAATCAATCTACTGTTCTGAATTTACCGCCTGACTTAAGGCGATAATGTATCCGATTACTATCTATTATTGAGATTTGATACCCGCCCACGTCGTTGTAAGTTTTCCAGAAGGTTCAACAGGAGTAAGAGACGATAGTCCCTCGTTCATGAGGGTGTTTATATCCTCTACTTCCAGTACGGAAGCGAAAATTGCGACGTCATAGAGCATACCGTCAAGTGTCTCTGAGGTATTGTCGGTCCAACCACCAATGTTGACATCAGTGTCATTCCGAGGTCCCGGTGTCCCCATTCCGGCGGCAGAACCGATTTCCTCGGCATTTTCATAGATCGTAATGGTATCATTTCCGTCGTAGACTGCGGTCATATACAACCATTCATCTTTCTTTGCTGAGCCTTGATTCCAAGCACCTCTCCAGCCATCTCGTGCAAAGTAAGCTTCCCAGGCGGTACCGGTACTGTTTGTCCTGAAGGCGAAATTAGCCACGGTTCCGGATGCAGGTCTTTTGCCGAGAATATGTCCATAACCGTTCTCGGTTGAATTCACAAAAGCCCAGGCAGTGATTGTCCATGCTCCTTCCAGATACATACTATCGGAGTCAGCAATGATAACGCGATCGTCTTGTCCGTCTAAACTTAGGGCAGGAGCACCGTCGGGTCCGTCAACCCATTCTCCGCCTTGAAGAGTACCTTGATTGTCGTTTCCAGAACTATCGTTGATGACATCGCCATCACCTTCATTGAGTAGCCAAATGCCTCTGGCAGACCCAAAGTCGATCTCCGCATAACTTTGCACTGTAAAGGTCAGACTAATGGCGATAATCGCTAAGCCAATTATAATGGTTTTCATTTTACCTCCTAAAGGTTGAGTTTACCATTAAGTTACATTTTGTGTCTTTTTATTCTAACTGAAAATAATCCTCTACAGTTCTGAATTTACCGCTTGAATTAGGGCAATAATGTATCCGAACTGGAATGCCCACGCTTGTCGGACACGACCAGAGACGCCGGGTGGTGATGTATCATCGGGGTGTCCTGGAGCGTGGTCAGGCATCAGCATGTAGGGGTACTCTACGTCCCGAAGCGTCTGTGCAACCTTGTGCATGTCTAAGTGTCCCTCATCCGGCCATACCTCTTGGAAATTGTGCAAACCACCGCGAATGTTACGGAAGTGAATGTTGAAAAGTTTCTTTCGCTCACCGAAATAACGAAGAATGTCGTAGAATTCGGTGCCGGGATCATCTAAACCCTCCGAAACTGTGCCGCAGCAGAAATTAAAGCCGTGATACGGGCTTTCTGCGATCTCAGAGAAACGTTTCAAACCGTCAAAGATTGGATAATTCCACCGTTCAACGCCTCTTAAGATAGGTGCGGGTGGGTCGTTCGGATGGCACGCCATCTGGATTTGATTCTCTTCAGCTACCGGAATTACGCGCTCAAGGAAGTAAGCAACCCTGTCAAACGCCTCTTCACGACTCACCTTGCCTGCTTCTGAAAGCGTTTCGTTATCGTACTTAGAGAAGTTGAAGGTACTGTAGCTTGAGCCCCCGCGTCCAAGGGTGCTCTCTGTCCGCTGATGGTTCAGGATGCAAAAATTATAATTCAGTCCGCGTAGTCCTGCCGCTGCAGCGTTCTCGATCATCTGACAGACTGCATCAAGGTCTCTATCTCGCTGCGGGTCTTGGGCGAGTGTAATGCTTCTCGGAAGCCCGATATGGATCATTTCAAGACTGATACCTGCTTCTGCCGCTTCTGCCTTATGCCGAATCAGTGTTTCGGTTTCGGTGTCTCCAACGGATGCATCCATGTGGGTTACACCGTGGCGGACGAGGAATGCCAGCTCTTTAGGAGACGTTCCGATGCCTTGAACACCGACGTGCATCTCCGCCTTTTTTTGAGTTCTGTCCATCGTTTCCTTCTCCTTTGATGATCGAATTCCTTATCAACGTGTTACACTGAAAGAATACCTGTGCATTGTAGCAAACCTTGGAAGACATGTCAATCTAAAATAAAAGGGCAGCAGAAAATTTTATGGACACGCGATGGATTCTATGCTATCCTGAGAGCCACAGAATTTCATAGAGATTACATAACAGAGGAGACACGATGGCTACAGAAGACTACACTTCGCTTGTACCCCATTATACCTTCGCGGAGACACTGGAAGAGCAAGAGGCACAGTTGGAGACGAATCCACTGATGCAACGGCTCAACGCTGCGCGGAAAGCATACGAAGGCGATCCACATCGTCCTATCTATCACTATATCAACCCTGAAGCAATGCTCAATGATCCGAACGGTCTCTGTTTTTGGCAGGGACGTTGGCATCTCTTTTATCAGGCATATCCGCCCGAAGATACACGGCAGCACTGGGGACACGCCATCAGCGATGACCTCATCCACTGGCGCGACCTGCCTTATGCAATCTATCCGAACCCCGAAAGATGCTGTTTTTCTGGTGCAACACTTGTAGAAGAAGACCGCGTGATTGCGATGTACCACGGAACGGTTGTCGGTAACATGGTAGCGGTGTCGAGCGACCCACTTCTCCTGAATTGGGAAAAGGTTTCTGGCAAAGCGGTCATCCCTGCGAAGCATGCGGACGGCACGACACCGGTTTATCGCGTCTTTGATCCGTGTATCTGGGAAAAAGACGGGCTGTACTACTCGCTTTCAGGCGGCACACTTCCGCATGGCCCCGGTGGCAAACGTATCCGCGCCAACTTCTTGCTCCGCTCAGCAGACCTCGCGAATTGGGTCTATCTACATCCGTTCATTGAAGATGATCAGTTCACGTTAGTCGGTGATGACGGCGCATGCCCCTATTTCTGGCCCATCGGCGATCGACACATGCTCCTTTTCTTCAGCCACATGAGCGGTGGTCAGTATCTGCTCGGTGATTACGATACTGAACGCGACAAGTTCGTCGTGACAGCAGGCGCAAAGAACAATTTCGGTGCGGCATCTCCTGCTGGTGTCCACGCCCCCTCAGCAACACCTGATGGCAAAGGCGGACTTATCGTTATCTATAACATGAATCCCGCAAAGCCTACCAAGGGTTGGAATCAAATTATGACGCTGCCACGTCGATTGACCCTCCTCTCCAAAGATGAAGTCGGTGTTGAACCTGCAGGTGATATTGAGTCGTTGCGATATGCGCATCAGCGTGTCGATGCGATGACCCTGCCCGCAAACGAGGAAGTTGTACTGGAAAGTATATCAGGCAATGCCATGGAGCTTGAACTCGAAATTGATCCAAAGTCGGCACCAATGGTTGAACTGAACGTCCTCCGTTCACCACAGAAAGAGGAGTTCACCCGTATTGCCTTCTTCAGAGAACGTGGTATGCGTAACCCGGATATCCCGGATCGCGTTCGCGACAGCCTCCTTACAATCGATTCATCGTATTCGTCGACTGCGCCGGATGTTCTTTCACGCGCACCTGAAACTGGAGCGATCTCCATTGCACAAGACGAAACCCTCAAATTACGGGTGTTCGTTGACAAGAGCGTTGTGGAAGTATTCGCCAATGGGAAGCAGTGCGTCGCGATGCGTGTCTATCCTGACAGAGAAGATAGCATTGGTGTATCATTGCGTTCACAGGGGCAAGCCTGCGACCTGAAATCGCTGAATGCTTGGCAGATGCAGAATATCTATGCTTAATTCCCAATAGACACCGCTTTGATGAAGTCGGTGTATTGACATCTTGGGCAACGTTTCATGGTATCCTCCCGATCTATAGAAGTCAGTAGGCTGGAGAGGATACAGATGAATAAATCAAATTGATTTATTCATTGCTAATGTTTGTCAAATTTGCTATTATTAGGACAATCGGAATGTGAGGCATCGTGATTCAGAGGCTATTCCATTAATTCTCGCATTATTATTTAACTAATACCCTCTATTCTTTTTTCCAAATGGAGGGAATGTGAGATATTACGATTAGAACGGACCACTATCGCATCGTTATTTAACGGAAAATCCTCTGAATTATGACTCGCTAAAAAGTCATTACGTGTAGTTGGAAAATCAATTCAACCGTAAATCAAATCATATCGGAAGAATGCTTCCGATATTTTGTTTCTCACTCCAGTTGCTTTGAAATCAATAAGGAGAAATTCCAATGATTAGGCAAATTTTCTTCTACCTATTCCTCTGCTGTGTATTCACATCTCTGGCTTACACCCAAACCCCTCCCAAAATTTTTACAAAAGATAATGTACTTGCTGCGGGGTGTTATAATGATGGATTCAGTAGTAGTGATATGACACTTATTATTCAACTTACCGTCGGAAAGGATGTGATTTTTGACGAGGGTTTCGAGGTGAAATATCATGTTCCTGACGAAGATGTTGATGGTTGGACTGAACTCGAATTTGACGATACGAACTGGAAAAAGGGCATCACCAGTATCGGTTACGGTGATGGTGATGACAATACGGAAATCAAATCTGGGGAAGTAGGCTCACTTTACACGCGCTATCACTTTGATGTACCTAAGGCGGTCACATCGAAAAAAATTATGTTTCGGATTGACTACGACGATTCCTATATTTTGTGGCTGAATGGCGTTGAAATCGGACGTACAGCCAATATTGCCACACTCACGCCTGTAGGCGAAATTCCTGTATGGGATGTGTCGAAAATTGTAGATTCGATGCCGGATGTTGAGGCGACAAAAGTGCCCAAAGGAAAACCCAACAAAGACCGTTGGAAGAAACCTGTGACACCCAGAGAGCGGGACGTACACGAGACAATTCATGAATTTGAGATTGATGTCAAATTTGGCGGCGGATCAGGGTTGTCAGTTGAAGCTGCAGACAAATTAACGACAACATGGGCGCAACTGAAGGGTCATTTAGATTAAGAGGAATCATCCTCTTTTTTCCTCCTATACCTCTATTTGATACTGGGGCTTGATGCGAAATCCTAAGGACTCACATTAAGTCTCCGGTATTCCATCTGATTTCCGAATGACGCATTGCGCATCATATAAAAAAATATAAAATTGCGCAACTCCACTGTTTCAAACTCCACCCTCAAATATGCCGCAGAATTTGATCATGGCACGGAAGGCCTCCTCCATGGCACAGCAGATCTGTCTTTCTGCCAGATAACAGCGATAAATTCTTCGAGGTTCTGGCGGGTGAGACAGAGGGTTATCTATTCTTACCCGCTATGGGGCAACTTGAACTCACACCATCTGCGCGCTATTGAATTTTTCAGCAGCTTCTTGAAAGCAATTTTGCCTGCAGCGTATGGAGTTTGAGACGTAACTCGCGTCATGTAAAATCAAAGACTTACAAACGGCATTTTGAGTAAGAGGTAATCCGATATGGCGGATACATGGGCAAGACTAAAAGGCAAAACCTATCCCGACATAGAAGCGGAACAGTTCGCTGCCCTTGAAACGGATGAGACGGTGCGCGATTACAGGAGACGGAGAGAAGCGTGGGCATCGGATCCCTACCGTCCCATTTATCACATGTCTTCCCTCTATGGCATGGGTGATGCGAACGGGCTTTGCGAATGGCAAGGTAGGTATCATCTGTTTTATCAGTTTGGTTCCCCGGATGCCGATCGGGTCCATTGGGGACACTGCTGTAGCGAGGATCTGGTGCATTGGCACGATTTGCCGCCAGCGTTGTATCCAGATACCGAACTACACTGCTTCAGTGGACAATGCCTCGTGGAAGATGATCGGGTTGTCGCGCTCTATCACGGCAAAATGTCAGGCAATAGCATCGCTACTGCGAGCGATCCGCTACTGCTCAACTGGAAGAAGCATCCGAACAACCCGGTCATTCCGAATGTTGAGACAAATGAATACGAGCAGCCCTATAACGTTTTCGATCCCTGTATCTGGAAAGAAGAGGATGGGTATTATTCGATTTCGGGAACATCCGCTAACGGTTGGATCCGCGAACGGCGCAGGTCAGCCTCCCATCTCTTCTATTCAAAAGATTTGACGCATTGGGAATATCTCCACCCATTGCTGATTGATGATGTGTTCTGTGACCTTGGTGAAGATGGTGCGGTGCCAAATTTCTTGCCTATCGGGAACGGTAAGCATATTCTGCTCCTCTTCAGTCATAAACGTTCGGCACGCTACTACATCGGTGAATACGACAGCGCGACACACAAGTTCACACCTGAGTACCACGGTAGAATTAACCACGGCACCTTTGGTGGTGGGATGGTTTCCTGTCCCTCTGCGACGATAGATTCACGCGGTCGCTTCATCACTCTCTTAAATTGTTCTGACGGAAGGCAGAGCGAAGAAGCGGCATCGGGTCTGTGCATGACGCTCCCGTGGCATCTCACGCTGAAAGAGGACAACGCTCTGGGAATAGAGCCTGTTGCGGAAGTGAAAACTCTACGAAGCACGCATACCCATCTCACCGAAGTTGCCCTGTCAGCAAATGAGGAGCGTGTCCTTGACGATGCAGCAGGGAAAGCGATTGAAATAGAACTGACTGTGGAGATGGGAACGGCACGGGAAGTCGGTTTGTACGTGTTCCGATCACCGAGTGGAGACGAACGGACGAAAATCTCTATCTACAACCACAGACACGGTAAAACCAACGATAGCCTGTTGATTGATACGTCGTATTCTTCGCTCCGTACAGACCTCGTCGGTAAACCACCTGAAAGCGCGCCGTTCCGTTTGAGTAGTGATGGTAAGGCCCATCTCCGCATTTTCCTTGATCGCAGCCTCATTGAGGTTTTCGCTGACAACGGGGAATGTCTTCCTGAATGGGCGTTCCCGCGCAAAGGTATTGACAAATTATTTCCGCTGTTCTCGCGACAGTGCGCTGTCGCTCGTGTCTATCCGCTGCAAGAAGAGAGCAACGGTATTTCGCTTTTTGCAATTGGTGGCGAAGCAAGGATTGTCTCTATGAATGTGTGGCAGATGCGCTCCATCTGGCAAGAGTTAAAGTATCGGGAGGGAGAGTAGGACGTCAAAAACGAGGCTAACCTATGTTTTATCTAACTGCCATTCTCATTGTCTCCGTCCTATTTTTCTCAATCCAACTGGCTGCGATAGCACAGAGCATCAGTATCGCTGAACCTATTCCTCCGCCGGTTTCCGTTCGCGAAACTTTTAATCTCGACCCATTTTATGAGCAGTGGATTGATGTAGAAGGATTGCCTATTGTTGCATCAGCAAAAGTGAGTCCTTATGCTGTAAAGGAAGCGGCATGGCTCATTCGGCAGATGGTTGGGCACCGTCAGGATATATTAGAAGCACTCGCGAAAAACAACGTACGTTTTGCTGTGATGGCATACGATGAACTGACGACACAGATTCCTGAACACAGCGATCTGCAACCCGACTATTATTGGGACCGACGGGCACGCGGTTTGGGTTCCACGCCAGCAAGACCGGCGGTGAGTTGTGGTGAGGAAAACCTGCTTAATTATTCAGGTGATCCCTATTCGACTGAGAATATTCTGATTCATGAGTTCGCTCATGCAATTCACCAGATGGGGTTAAATACCGTCGATCCGAGTTTTGATGATCGCCTTGAAACAATGTACAACGCGACGAAGGAAAAAGGATTGTGGGCAGGCACTTACGCCATTACGAACAGATCGGAGTATTGGGCTGAGGGGACCCAATCTTGGTTTGACACGAACCGAGCAAACGATGACCAACACAACCACGTTGACACCCGCGATAAGTTGAAAGATTATGATCCGGCACTCGCTTCCCTGCTCACTGAAGTTTTTGGCGATACCGACTGGCGATACACGCAAGCGGTAACCCGGACGCATCTTGGACATCTCCAAAGGTTTGATCCAGAGCGGTCTCCGAAGTTTGCGTGGTCACCCGAGATGATAGAATTGACGGAATTTTACCAGCAGTTGAAGGATTCAAACAGTGATGGTAATGGCAGATGGATAAACTTGGAGGAACTGGATCTAAGTTCACTTTCAAATCTGAAATCTGGAGACGGCGGTACAGAAACTGCAATCCTCTTTGTAAATGGCACGGAAGCCGAGATCGCTTATTATTGGGTGGATGATGCGGGTAATGAGAAATTCTATGGCAAAGTTGTGCCAGATGCCTTTGTGAACCATCAGACGTATGTGGGACATGTCTGGCTCATCAAAGCTGCAAATGATCGGAACCTCGCTGTGTTTCGCGCTGAGGAACAGACCGGACGGGCACTTGTTGGTGGGGAACCTACGAGTGCACAAAATCAGAATTAAATTTCTCCAAAAACATTATAACGTTAATCTGTTGGTTCTTTTGTTAGTTTAGGAGAGATTTTGCTCCGGTACTACAGTATCGGCATTTAAACAAGTGCTTCAAAAGCGAGGAAAAATATAAGTGAGTGAAGTTGTCCAAAAGGTTACCGCGTTTATAGTCCGCGAAAGAGATGGTGTCAGAGAATTGCTTGTTTTCAAGCATCCCACTGCAGGCATCCAAATCCCTGCAGGAACGGTTGAAGAGGGGGAAGACCTTAAAACCGCTGTAAAAAGAGAAACATACGAAGAAACAGGTTTACAATTTGTAGAAATTGAAAACTATCTGGGTTGTGTTGAGAATGAGTTGCAGGAAGGGAAAAGAATAATAGCAAAGACAACCCAAGTTTATATTGAACCTGACTTAAAAGCGATGCCATACGAGGAGAAACTCACCAGAGGGCTTGCTGTCAATTACCATTCTACACAAGATGACTTCGCGCATATTTCATATATTGAATACGACAGACATCCTAATCCTACATGTATCCGCTACAACATTACCGGTTGGGTGCCGAATGAAAATCTAAGTGCCCAGAGAAAAAGACATTTCTTCCTGTTAACGACACAGGAAGAAACAGCGGATGCATGGGAATTAAAGAGTGATAGAGGGCACATTTTCAAGCCTTATTGGACCCCGCTTTCGCCGAAACCTGAAATTATACCACCCCAACACAAGTGGTTGGATTTTGTCTATGAGAAAATTCTCAAAAGGGACTAAATATGTTTGAAATTCTGCTTCTGAATACAGAGTTGTGGTAAGATAACAATATTAGAATGAGTTTGTTAGACTAAATTTGGAGTTCCGCTTTCTTGATTCGGGACTTTCAACAGGGAGAAGGTGGAAAATTATGAAACGCCTTACATTAACTTCGCTGGGACAAATTTGTGAAGCCGACATTTCTTTTGGAGATCTGACAGTATTTGTTGGTGAACAAGCAAGTGGAAAGAGCATTCTACTCCAGCTTGTGAAGTTGATTTTGGACGCAGGCGATATTACGCAAACTCTCAAAAAACACGGTTTTGATTGGCACGGAAAGCCCCACAATTTCTTGTCCCTCTATTTCGGTGAAGGAATGGACGGTATTTGGGACAGCACCACAACCAAAATAACGGTGGATAACGAAACGTTTGAACTTGACAAAGTATTATCTCGGAAAGGGAAGAAAAAATTAGAGTCCCTCTTCCTGATACCGGCCCAACGGGTTATGACGCTCAGAGATGGATGGCCTCGTGCTTTTACTGATTATGCTGTTGGTGACCCGTACGTCGTTAAGCAATTCAGTGAGAGTTTGCGTTTATTGCTGGAAACAAGCTTAGGATCTAGTGAAGATATCATCTTTCCGAAGGCGCATCGCATGAATAAAACGATCCGAGATGCGATTGGAGGGAGTATCTTTGGAGGAGCACAGGTCAAATTAGATCGTTCTGGCTTGCGGAAACGCATTATATTGGATATTGAGGGGAATCAACTGCCGTTTATGGTATGGTCTACTGGTCAAAGAGAATTTGTGCCACTTTTGATGGGGCTGTACCGATTAATGCCTTCAGGTGGCACGCGGAAAAGAAATAGCCTTAACTGGGTTGTCATTGAAGAACCTGAAATGAGGTTACATCCTCAATCTGTTTCAGTGCTACTCGTTATCCTGTTTGAACTTTTGAGGCGTGGCTACAAAGTCATCGTCTCCACCCATTCATCACAGGTGCCTGAACTGATATGGGCAATACAACTCATTGCTAAGTCAGAAACCGCTCCGGCAAGGTTAAGACAGTTGTTGGATTTGAAACCGAATGTCTTCTCCGAAGACCTTGCGAGAACAGTCTTGAATGAAAAAACGTTCAAAACCTATTATTTTTCTCGGAAGAACACCCGGAAGGATAGTGTTGTAAATGTTAAAGATATTTCAACGTTAGATCCAGAAGATCCAGATGAAGCAATATCCGATTGGGGCGGACTTACACTGTTTAGTACTAAGACGGCTGATATTGTCACAGAAGCGGTATAGGAGAGTGATTTGTGAGTTTTGCCCGTGCTGTTCAGAGGACTCCTGAGATTGTAGCGAAATTAAGATGGTTAAAGCAGTGGCGTAAACATTTCGCGCCAAGCCTTGAAGTTTTGGAGTATTGCAGTACTTATCACTGGGTTTCTAGCGGAAGAACTACGTCAAGTGTGAAAAGAGGTAAATACCGACAGATCTTGGCACAGAATGGCATTCGTGGACCGATCTCTATATTGAAGGCTGATGATGTTTCGTAAATACAGTGCTGCTTTGGTTCGTGATATTTATTAACACAACTTCTTTGGAGGGAACGAGATGACAACTTATCGAGCAGGCGTAATTGGTTTGGGACGTATGGGAAGCACCTTTGACGATGAAATCACGCAAGGTGGGTCAATCTTTCTTCCGTATTGCCACGGTCCGACCTACCACGCTGCCCCGAATGTAGAACTGGCTGCAGGTGCTGATCTGCATGCCGAACAGGCAGCGATCTTCGGCGAACGGTGGGGACTGGGTTCGGAACATATTTATAGCGACTATCGTGAGATGTTGGAGAAGGAAAATCTCGACATCGTCAGTGTCTGCACGACCGCACGGATACGATCGACGATCGTTCAGGATGTAGCGCGCTCCAGTGTCAAGGCGATCTGGGCAGAGAAACCGATTGCGCTCAGTCTCGCTGAAGCGGATGCGATGGTCGAAACTTGTCGAGAAGAAGGGGTCGCGCTGGCGATCAATTGTGCGCGACGCTGGAATCCCTTCTTCAGCGAAGCGCGGAAACTCATTGACGAAGGCGAAATTGGCGACGTGATTCAGGTAACAGTCTATGCCCAGTGCGGACTTTCACATAATGGGAGCCACGCCATTGATGTTTTGCGCTATATGGCAGGCGGAAATGTTGAATGGGTTTTCGGTGAGATGGAGTCTGACGAAGCCGCCGCGGGTGAAAGCGATCTGATGGGGAACGGCTACCTCGTTTTTGACAACGGTGTGCGGGCATATCTGCGAAGTACGTCTTGTGGTGCAGCACCGTGGGAGGTTGATGTCATCGGTACAACCGGACGTATCCGCTCTGTCAATAACGCCGAGACGTTTGAGTTGATTCGTGTGATTCCGGGTGGTAGACGTGGACGCGGCGTGCCTGCGAAATGTCCATTCCCGATCCCCGTGCGGATGCAGGGTATGGGACTCACAATCGTTGAAGATCTCATTAACGCTATTGAGAATGGAAATTCTCCAAAGTGTTCGGGAGAAGATGGACGTGCAGCGTTAGAAGTAGCTATGGCACTTCGAGAATCGCATCGACGTGGCTGCGTAAAGGTTGAGCTGCCGATTGAAGATCGGAGCCTCCAGATCCTCTCCTCGGAAATTCAGAATGACGACACACCGGCGCGAATTCGACGATTACAAGCGCGTTGATAAAAGACGCTGCGCGCTATGAAGTCCCGAAAATAATGAATCCCACAGACTGTTGTAGGAGCGGTCTCCTGACCGCGACCGTAGAGAATCGAGGCAAGGAGAGTTACATGAAGCCAGCAGATTATGCGTTTTTTAAAGAGAATGGCTACGTTTCACTCGGTAAGATTCTAAGCGATGCCGAGGTTGAGCATTTTGTTCAAGTCTTTGACCGGGACCGCACCGAAGTTGAAGATCATTGGTATCCTATCGGACATTACCAGACCGTGAATTGCGATGCCCTTCTAACTTCACCTGAATTCGACAATGCGATTCGGCATCCGATCGTCATGGATTGTCTACACACTCTGATGGGCAATGCCCCTTGCTTTTCAGAAATCTGCATCCGACACATGGAACCCTACGATGGTGAACTGAATCGCGGCTGGCATCGGGATGGTCCGAGACACTGGCTTGAGCACCCGTTGCGCATTGGGTTCATACAGTTAATGCTGTATCTGACCGATGTTGATAAAACGACGCACTGCTTCTCTTTATCACCGGAGTCGGTGGAAGCTGAGATTCTCGAAACAGACGCCCAGTTGGAGCGTGGCGGGATTGTCGATTTGTACGGTCCCGCTGGGACAGCTATACTGTTCAATATCGGTGTTTTACACACCGCTACGACTCGGCCCACTCAGGCAGAACGCAAGACGGTGCAAGTCTATTACGGGCATCCGAACCGTAGATATTTGAGCGAGGATTCGTTGATACCTGTCGAACTTTGGCGGGATCACCCCGACCCTGAAGTGCGCGCCTTTTATAGTGTGTTCAACAACAAGACGCGTGACTATCTCGAGCACACGACTTCAACGGGTGAGCTGCCGTTTGAGGACACTTTGGCACTTCTTCGTGAATTGGATGTCAAGTACCACAAGCGGCGGGAGTGAATTGGTGACAATCTGTAGTTATCGCCTAAAACTCTCGGTCCCTTAAGACCTCTGCCTGCACTGGATTTACATAGCACTGATAATGCCGTTCGACATCTGCCGATGGCGTAACACCTTCGTGGACGTAGACCCCAAATCGTAGACGGAAACGGTCATCTTCCAACTCATCAGGCGGATGGTGAAGGATGCTCATCTGTTCAGGTACAGCGATTTCCCCGAAGAAGCCCGGATGTTCAGTGTTTTCTGTGTGATCAAATAGCGCGATGCCGGACACCCCATCTCCCACTGTGCCTCCTAAATCGCACCACCGCGCGCGTTGATGATGTACCGCTGTTCTTCCAATCTGTCCTTCAGAATTTTCAACGTGACCTTTCTCAGGGATATCCATTGACGGATTCAAACGCGCTACAAAGAGGAATTGCCGATCACCGATGTCCAGCGGTGGTGTCGTTTCGTGAGTAATTTCCAGAAATCGCCGTGTATCGTCCGCATACCATACCCGAGCGGTCCGCGTTTCTGTCATGATGACTTCACCATCTCCCTTGACATGGATTAAGTCTTCGACAAACTCAGCGTAGACGTTCCCTTCAGTGATTCGGACAAAACGTTGGTGTAACATCTTCCCACAGGGTCCATAAGGAGGTTCATCCCAATCAGACCAGATGTTTGCAGACCCGCCTTCACCGTGTCGTGTCCCCCGTAGGCGAGGTAAAGCCCTGTATGGTGCGGATGATCGCCGCCACCAGCCCCACGGACTACAGTCCCATGATTCCCGTTGAGGGGCCAAAAGTAAGGCTTCCAGACACCGAGAAAGTTGTATCGTGCGAATAACGCGTCATCGGCAGAAATGAGCAAATGTGCGGGTTTCTGTTCGATTTGATAACGGGGTTTTGGTGAAAGCCCATTGATCTGTCGGACCGCGTAATGTGCCGATGTCCCTGCTGGAAGTTCGCCTGTCTGCCATGCGAGTTCACGTAGCGTCGGCTCGAATTGACATGGTACATCTTCGCCAGAGACATGACCCTCTGCATCAGTTATGGACATCACAAGCCCTGAAATCCCTTCTTGCCAATCGGGAAAGTAAAGTTTCGGCTTAAAACGCAAGCGGACGAGGTCATTGTGCCGCTTGACCGAACCCGCCTCTATTTTGATGATTACACTTCGATTTTCTGTCAATGGTTAACTCCTGTTCACTTCACGGTGAAATTGTCCAATCTTCCAGTGCAAATTGCACCCTCTTGCACGACGGGTACATCTGATTGACGCAAGTCGTTTGAAAGTTGTTCTACATTTCTACCAGCTCTGAATGAAATCCTCTACCTCAAAATTCGCTGGCATATCGATAAGTTGATAGCGCATCACACGAGATGTTCTGTCGGAAACGGATCGGGCAATTTCTGCCTCAATTTTTTTGTATAGCGTCGAGAATCGCTTCCAGATACTCTCGGCATCTTCGGCAGAAAAACGATCTGCGAAATCCTCATAGAGACCGAAGTTAAGTCGATGAGCAGAGATTGCCCCGATACGCTCTTCAATCGGGAGTTTACTAACTTTGGGGTCTTTGAGTTTGTGGACCTTGTCCGCTAACTTTGAAAGGAATACGACTGCGACCATGCGTTCCTCTTCACCTGGGTGCAGCTTCGCCAACCCGTCTCGAAAACCGTTAGCGTCCTTGTTACGGATGGCGTGAAAGGTTGTCTCGATCACATCGGACTGTTGCGTGTGGAGTTGGAAGAAATGTTCAAATCGATCGCGGGCTTCGGTAGAAAGATGCTGAGTAAATTCCAGATTCCAATAGAAATGGTCAACGATTGGATATGAGTTCCCACCGAAAGCACGATATCCGAGATGAACGGTCCGTCTCAATTTTGTGCTATAGTTGCTACCCCAGTGCAAGCCCATGTGGCTGTAGACGACCCCATCGCCAGCTGAAAGTTCAATCGGAATTCCACCCGGCATCGGCTCCTGTGCGCGGGTCAATAGGTGTTGGTACTCTTCTGGTGTGTTGGGACGACAATAACTTCTCGGCACGAGCCAGAACACGCTATCGTCGTAGAGCGGGATATTCCATTGGACGTAGCCTGGTCCATTTTTAACATAATCCATCTGCATACCCTTGAGGGGTGCCTGTACAGTAGGGTCAATATCACGATGCCAACTGGCGGGACCATGGTCTTGCACCGGATTACACATCAGTGCCATCAGTGTTATCGCTGCATCGGGTGCTCCCATGAGTTGCTGACTCACACCGAGTGTATTCTCATGCAGGCAGAATTCGACGGTATTAGCGGTTGCCGCGTCAACAACCTCATCGAAAAACACTCTCGGTTGTCCACTCGTTGTCCAAACGCCTCCCGGTTTCTCATCGGGTTTCCGTTCTCTTGCCCAAATTACTTTTTGCTTTTCAACGAGGGTTTCAAAATTTGTCCTCAACTCTTCCAACTGATTAGGTGGAACAACTTGCCGTAGTACAATGTAGCCATCATCAATGAGTTGTTGTGGATCTACTTTCATGATCTGTTTCCTTAACGATGAGATTGTGTGGCTTTAATCTGCCCCCACATGAGGCTCAACTTCCCGATGGGCTGGACCGACAAACCCTGTGACGCAAAGTTCTGCTTGACTTCTTCGAGCGTCAGCACTTTCCTATAGATGCGCACTTCGTCCACCGCGCCTATCAAGTACTCAGCGGTATTGCCGTTTTGAGCGATGTACCAATTCGTTTCACCACCGCCTATGTCGCCGGACATCGCCTCATCCTCTTTGACGAGGACACCATCGACATACATCTTCGCTTTATCGCCTTCGCGTGTCGCCACCACATGGTGCCATTTGTCATCGGCGTAATCCTCATCGGTTACCCACGCTTTTTTAACGTTATTTGCCTGTTCGGTATAGTATCGAAGTTGCCCAGTGTTCTGATTAAAACCGAGTCGAAAGAAATGATCGGTGAAATTCGTTTTATTTGTCATGAGATATTGCCAACCGACGCGACTGTCAGGACTTTTCAAAAACCAGGCTTCATACGATGCTGGATTCTCCCCGATTTTGAAAATGCTTGGCAGCTCCACACAATCCGGTTGTCCGCCGAAATCAAGCGCGTCCCCGAGATGACCTTTAATGGACTTCGGTTGACCGATGATTGTTCCATCCTTGCCACCAACGATATCTTTAACCGTATCGCCAGCGATGTCGTTTTTATCAAACGTGTAATAACTCACTAATTCATCCGTAACGACTTGAGCATCCACGCCGGTAATTAAGATGAAGGTACAGAGAAGAATAAAACCGGTTTGAATAGCCCGCCAATTTAAACGTTTCGGTTTCATGATTGCCTCCATTTTTCCAGTTTAGCAGTACAGTATGAAAAATTAGGGGATACCCTCTGAATCGCGTTTATCACATTTCCACTGTTGCCATGATAGCGAATTTGACGAAGATTATCAATGAAAAAATCAAACTCATTTTTTGATTGACTTGTGTGTATAAAACTTGTATCCTGATGAAAAACAGTTCATTCACGGTATCGCAATGAATGCTACCACAAAACTCTTCCGAATCTATATTATAGGAGATAAAAATGAAACACAATAAGTGGATACACCATCACATCAATAACACCAAAACTCAGCAGATGAAACCAAAATTAAGCATCCTTATTCTACTCGTAGGTATGCTTTTATCTCTATCGTTTGCCGGTTGCGGAGTTATTTCCATGTCAAAGGGTGCGTATGAAGCACCAAAGTTGCCAAAATCAGAACTCGCCACTGTCAAAATAGATACCGAAGAGGGATGGCTCTACCGGTATAGTCTGATTGTGTTTCGGATTGATGGTAAGTTAGCCGTGCGTAAGGACATCAAGATGGACCAAGAAGTCTCTATTGACGAGATTTTGGTTGCTCCGGGAAAGCACGATATGTCAGTAACGACCATACATACTATTTTTCATGGCGACAACCGAGAAACTACTCAAACCGTATCAAGATTTTCTGCCGATGTAAAAGCCGGTGGCACCTATTTGCTAAACAACGAAAAGAAATTGGTTGATGCGGATATGGATAAAGTGGTGAGCAAATCAAAACTTCCCAGTCTATTGGAATTTAATCTGGAATAGGAGACCCTATGCTAATCCGCGGTGAAGACAGTGCGGTTGATCTCCCATCTACACTAACGGAAGAGGAGAAATGGCACTACGATCTGTTTGGCTATTTAGTGCTTCGGCAGGTGGTATCGCCAGCAGAAGTTAAACGGATGCTTGAAATAGCGAACGGATGGTTCGCTGATCCCAAAGCAGCACCAGAACCGGTGAATGTCACGCAAGATGACTATAGCGGTGTGCTGAACAATGTGCAGTACGGAGACCGAATTTTTGAACGGTTATCGCTTAATGAGAAGGTGATGCGGGTTGTGATGGGGCTGATGTGGAACCGTCCGAGACTCTTCAATTGCGCGCTCGTTATGCAGAAGCAACGCCCTATTCCTGAGGGTGAAAAGGAGAGACTCCACCGCGACACAAGCGGTTTTGAATTCCCTGATGGCTTTCATAACCCGCACAACGATTACCAAGCAGGAAACGGACAGATCTACAGCAATTTCGTCAATACTGCCATAACGCTCGTTGATGTGCCGACGGACAACGGATTTATGTGCATTCCCGGTACGCATAAATCACGGATTAAGTTTCCCACGACACTTGATATTGATAATGAGTGGGCACCCGCGATCACCTTTGAGTTGAAGGCTGGAGACTGCCTCATCTTCTCACCGAGATTGATGCACGGTGCAAAGTTTTGGAAAGTTGATTATCCACGCCGGGTGGTCTTCAATCGGTATCAGTTTAGTTTCTACTTCAACGAAAACTATAACCTTCCAATAGAAACACATCGGCATCGCATTTCTGAAGACCAATACGAATTAGAATCGATCCAGCGGAACGAAAAGGGGTTTGCCAAACGAATCCTCGAAAGACTGAAGAAGGGGGAGGAACTATGCTGACCCAAGAAGAAAAATGGCACCTTGATCTACTCGGCTACTTTGTGGTGCGCAACGCTGTACCGAAGGCGGATATCGAGTTAATGAAGACGCAGATGTTCGAGTGGTATGGATGGGATGCGGCAGATTTCAAGTTTCCCATGCGAATCAACACGCCGGAGGGCAAGCCGTGGTGGGTCTACAACATGCATTACGGGCATGAGGCGTTCCAACGGCTCATCTTGAATCCAGAAATCCTACGTGTAGCAACCGCGCTGACTTGGAACCATCCGCGAGTTTTCGATGTTGTGGCGAATATCTGCTATCCGAATGCAGACGGTTTGGAACTGCACGGCGGACATAAAGGTTGGTTTAGAAGTCCACACCACCAATATCAGGTCGCCAATGATGAAATCTTCGCAAGTTTTTTTAATCTATCTGTTTCATTAGTAGATGTGCCACCCGGCAACGGGTTTGCCTGTATCCCAGGAAGCCATAAATCCGAATTCCAATACCCCGAATACATCACAATGGACGATCCACCTCCGATAGTTCATAACATTCCAGTGAATGCTGGCGACTTTATCGTATTTTTGCCAAACACACGGCACGCCGGAAGACGTTGGAGTCACGATGCCTATCCGCGGATGACGGTATTTTTGCGTTGGGTCTATGCGAAACAGTTTCATCACGCCGATTCGTCTTGGTGGCTGCCGTTTGATGCGCATAAGGACGAAATTCCAGAAGCACTTCACGATCTTGAAAGCCGTGACCACGGGCAGCGGAAGGCGTTGAACGGACTTATAGATCCGTTTAAAGTGGATATCCCCGAATGAAGATTCTGCCAAACGGAATTAAAAAAGCGTTGACGAGGAGTTTAAGAATTGGTAAGATGCACAAAGAAACCATTCTTTGCGTTATAGGACTGGAGCCTTAGATGACAGCCTCGACGAACCGAGAAATAATTGCCCATTGGCGCGATGAACCCGCTCCATTGCTCTCATTGCTACACGCCTTCCATGACCGAGATGGGTTTATTTCGGAGGCAGTCCTTCGCGATATCGCAGTCGGACTTCGGATTCCACTTGCAGAACTCTTCGGTACCCTAACGTTTTACCACCATTTTGCGAGCGAAGCCCCAGGACAAGACGCACCACGTGTATGTACCGGACCCGTTTGCCGGTTGCAGGGCGGCTTGGAGATCCTTGCGGCACTCAAAGACGAAGGCGCGACCCCAATGCCGTGTGCCGGGAGATGCGACGATTGTGTGCCAGTGCTGAGAGGACATCAGGTGTCTGTCGGAAAACAGGTAGACACGCTTTCTGTACAACCCACGCCTTTACCCCCGTCATATCCCGGTGATGGTGAAGAATGTATCTTCGCCGAGATTCGCGAACCCGAACGCAGAACGTTAGAAGGGTACCAACGCACTGGTGGCTATGAAGCGTTGACGCGTGCTGTAACAACGCTCGCCCCAACAGATGTAATTGAAACACTGAAAGAGAGTCAACTCGCTGGCAGAGGTGGCGCGGGATTTCCGACCGGTGTGAAATGGGAATCAGTTTTGAATGCTCCGGGTGGACCGAAGACAGTCGTCTGTAACGCAGATGAAGGCGAACCGGGATGCTTCAAGGATCGGGTCATACTCGATTATGCCCCGCATGCTGTTATTGAAGGGATGTTGCTTACTGCTTATGCGACGGGTGCGACACGTGGCTTTATTTATCTTCGATACGAATACCCTGAGACCTTCAAAATACTTGAACAAGCACTTGCGGAAGCAGAAGCAGCGGGACTGCTTGGTGATGCCATCCTCGGTGAAGACTTTAACTTCCACATCTACATTCGACGAGGGGCTGGTGCTTACGTCTGTGGTGAGGAAGGTTCGCTATTGAACAGTTTGGAGGGGAAACACCCATTTCCGAGGAACCGTCCGCCGTATCCTGTAACACATGGGTTTGAGAATTTACCGACCGCTGTGAACAATGTGGAGACGCTCGCCGCTGCTGTTCAGATCATCAGACACGGCGCAGCGTGGTATAAAAGCCTCAGTTATGACGAGAACTTGGCAGGGACAAAGATTATTAGTCTCTCTGGTGACATCCAAAGACCGGGGAATTACGAGGTGCCGTTTGGACTTCCATTGAAGACGCTCCTCTATGAATGGGCGGGCGGTGCGCCAGAAGGACGTGAGATTCAGGCGATTACGACAGCGGGACTCTCCGGTGGGTTTATCGCTGGAGATAACCTTGATATTACTATTGATGAACCGAGTTTCCAAAACGTAGGTGCGATGCTTGGCGCGGCGGGAATCATGGTATTTGATAATACACGGAATATGCTTGATGTCGCACGCAATGCCATGGAATTTTTTGCTGAAGAATCCTGCGGGAAATGTTTTCCCTGTCGTATCGGTACGCAGCGATTGACAGAACTTTTGTCTGCCCCGTTACAACCGAACTCGGAGGAATTGATTTCAAGAATCGGGGCGGTCATGAAGGCGACAAGCGCGTGTGGACTCGGAACAGCTGCACCGAATATTACAGACAGTCTGATGCGATATTTTTGTTGATGGCTATTGGCTTTATGGCAGTTAGCAATCAAGACGTTCGCTGTGCTCACTGTCAGCTACCAGAAAGAGAATCTCTTTGCTGACAGCCGAAAGCGAACGAAGTGAGCGTACTAACAGCCGACCGCTATTAACGCTGATGGCTATTTTGAAGATGTGGAGTCGGGGGTTTATTCTTCTTTGCAGCATAGTATTTGTTGTCGGTCTGGTGACTGGACCGATACAGATGCTATTTCCTGTCTATGCTGAGAGAATCTTAGAAGAGACTGCGTTGTTTGCTGCGTTGCTGCGTGCGCTTCCCATCGGACTCGGTGGTGTTTCAGCACTGATTGGCGGCACACTCAGTGATCGGTTCGGACGGAAACCGACGCTGCTAATTGGGATGACAGGCGCGGTGGTGGTAGGTGGACTTTTTACGACCCAAACACCGTTGTTTCTTTGGGGTATCCTCTGCTATGAAGGCATTGCATCCGGCTTCAAAACTGCAGGTGGACAAAGTTATCTCATCAGTGCCGTACCACCAAATCGGTTGGGATGGGCAACTGGGTGGTATTTTATCAGCATGACTGTGGGGACTGCAGTCGGTAGTGCCATCGCGGGCGAAGTCATTGACCGGACCACCTACAGTGTTTTCGGGACCGGTGCTGTAGTTTTAGCGGGTGTGCTGTTTGTAGCGGCGTGTCTCTTTTTGCCTCGATTAGTAAGTCAAAAGTCTGCCGAGACCCAGCGGGAGCGAGGCGGAATATGGAAGTCAACCCTTAACGTTGCGGCATATTTGGATCTGAGTCGGCGGCAAGAAATGCGGATGCTGATCGGTTTGCGTGTTTTCCCAACCTACTATTGGGGTTCCGTAAACTTACTGATGCCAATCTTGATTGAGCGTATCGCAGGGGTGAAAGCGACGGGCTATTATGGAGCATTCAGTCTGCTGTTTGCTTTTGGGTGCCAATTGGCTGTCGGAAGAATATGTGATGTAGTTGGACACCGTGCACCTGCCCTCGTAGCAAATGCAATCGTTACACTTCTCGCTTTTGGACTAGCGTTCTTTCATGACTCATTAGTTGCGTTGGAGGTTTACGGGATACTCGGTGCGGGCGCGGCGTGGTCACTTTCGACAACTATCCCGCGGTTTATCAACGAATTTACTGAACCTCATGAGAAGGGACAGGGGGTTGGACTCACACATTTGGCATGGAGCACTGGGTTTCTTCTCGGTTACGTCGCAAGCGGATTTTTAATTAATATCTCTGTTCATATTCCATTTATTGTCGCAGGAATTTTCCTGGTATGTTCAACAGGTATTGCCTATAAATTGTGGTGTATGAATATTCGGAGCACAAACTAACAGTTTGTCTTACTTTCAAACTACGAAAGGAATACGTAATGATTATTGCAGAACTTGATTTAGAAAATCCAGAACATCGTGAACTCACTAATTCCGAGTGGCGTTATGGCGATGGGCTTGTTCCTGGTGAACCGAACGGCGGTTTGGTTGATCAGTTGCCTGAGACACCTGCTCGCCTTGCTGACTATGACGATTCAGACTGGCCTATTACTGAAGATATCCAAGAGTTTATCTCAACAGGACTTTGCTTCGGTTGGTATCGGATCACCGTGACACTTCCAGAGGAAGTCGATGGGACCTCAATCGCTGGTTCGCAGGTATGGTTCCACACGTGTATTGACGACTACGGCGAAGTCTGGGTCGATGGCGAAATCGACTTGGCGTTCGGGGAGTCAGGACGTGGTGCTGCCTCCGGTTTCAATGCGCCGCAACGTGTGGTTGTAACCGAAAGTGCTGAACCCGGTGCGAAACATGTCATCGCATGTTTGGCTATCAACGGTCCCCTCGCTAGACCGGGTGGTGGTATCTTTATGCGTTTCGCGAAATTAGAGTTTGAACAGGAATAAAAAATTAAAAAGGTGGAAAGTTGCGAAGTGTAGCTAAAGTGAACTAAAGTTAGGTTGTGTATCAAATATAACTTGCATTGCAAAACTTTAGTTCACTTGCAAACTTGTCAGCTTTCCCCTTCTTTTCGGAAGAAAACCAGTGTGTAAAAAAGCGGTCGTCTTACTGAGTGGCGGCTTAGATTCAACAACAGTGCTCGCTATCGCTCTCAATGAAGGTTATGACACCTATGCAATGAGTTTTCGGTACGGTCAACGGCACACAGTGGAATTAGAGTGTGCAAAAAACATTGCAAAGGCGTTAGGTGTGAAACAGCATATAATTGTTGACATTGATCTACGAACCTTCGGGTCATCCGCGCTGACAGCAGATATTGACGTTCCAAAAGACAGATCTGATACGGAAATGGGAAATCGCATACCGATAACTTACGTGCCCGCCCGCAACACAATTTTTCTCTCCTACGCGCTCGCATGGGCTGAAGTCCTCGTCGCCGACACCATTTTTATCGGAGCCAATGCTATTGATTACAGTGGATATCCTGATTGTCGTCCGGAATATATAGATGCCTATCAGACGCTGGCGAATCTCGCGACACAAGCCGGTGTTGAAGGTAAAACACGGTTGAAAATCCGCGCTCCACTTATTGATAAAACGAAGGCAGAAATCATCCAAATTGGCACAGCACTCGGTATCGATTATAGCCTCACCTTGAGTTGCTACGATCCAGATGCTGAAGGCAGAGCGTGTGGTGGATGTGATAGTTGTCTGCTCCGATACAGGGGCTTTAAAGAGGCGGGTATCCCCGATCCAACACGTTATTATCCACGGAAGGTCACAAACTAAAAATTTGTGCTAAAAAAAATGATAAAAGCGGTTTTCTTTGATTTTTACAACACTTTGGGTGTTTGGGGACAATCACTTAGACCCAGACTCCAAAAAATTACAGATCGGTATGATTGTGAAATCGATTGGGAACGCTATGACACAGCACGTGAAAACCTCTATGCCGACGCATCTGGTTCCGATCCTACCGCACACACTCTTCTTGGGACAATGCGGGAAATCATTGAGAGTTACTGCGAATTTATAAGAGAACTTGGCGTGCGAGAATATGTAGAACAGGTGACATGGGAACTCTTGCAATCGGAACATTCGCTTTTTGCTGCCAGTGCTGCTACACTCTACGACGATACTATTCCGACGCTTTCGCATTTGCGCGACGCTGGTTTCAAATTAGCGATAGTGTCAAATTGGGATACACCGTTGGATCCGCTTACCGAGCGGCTCGGTATTGCTCACTATTTTGATGCCATTGTAGCTTCGCACGATGAACGCGTCAAGTCCGCAAAACCAGATACGCATATTTTCAATTATACATTAGCAAAAGTTGGGGTTTCAGCGGAGGAAGTTGTTCACGTTGGTGATACATACGAGGCAGATATTATCGGGGCAAGAAACGCTGGTATTCGTCCGATACTCCTTGACCGCGACAATACACAAATCGACAAATGGGACGAGACGATTCGGAGTCTTACTGAATTACCAGAGTTGCTTTCTGGTCGTGAGTGAAGTGCTTATGGTAAAAGCCGTTTTCTTTGATTTTTACATGACCCTGTCCGTTTTGGGACAACAGTCGTTTGAAGCAAGTCTTCGAAAGATCGCTGCACGCTATGGCGTTGAAATTAATTGGGAAAATTATGACGCAGCAATAGAGAATCTCTTTGTCAGTACGCCTGTGTCCACCCCGCCTACCGACTTTCTTTTAGAATCCGTGATGACTATAATGACGCGACAGTGTGAATTTATAAAGAAACTGGGTATTCAGGCGCATGTAGAACAGATAGCGTGGGAGTTGTTGCAGTCTGGACATCCACTGTTTGCTGCTACCAATGCTACGCTCTACGACGATGTGCTTCCGACCCTTCAGCGTTTGCGCGATGCAGGTTTCAAGTTAGCGATTGTTTCAAATTGGGATACGCCGTTAGAACCACTTACCGAGCGACTCGGTATTGTTGACTATTTTGATGTCATTGTTGCCTCGCACGATGTGCGCGTGAGATCCGAAAAACCGGGTCCGCATATCTTTAATTATGCACTCGCAGCAGTCGGTGTTCCGGCGGAAGAAGTCGTTCACGTGGGTGATACATACGAGGCGGACATCGTCGGAGCAAGGAACATCGGGATTCGTCCAGTGCTCCTCGACCGAGATAACACACAAGCTGGTAGATGGCGTGAGACGATCCAAACCCTGTCTGAATTGCCAGAATTGCTTTCCCATTAAGGATGTGTATGATGGGCATAGCGAAACCCAACAATCCAAGTACTGTAGGTAATGTGTTGGGTTTCACTCGTATTTGGATGATTTTAGGTTTCTTAATGGGAGAGGATTGGCGCATCCTTAAGATAGAATCTACTTATTTTACCTTAATGCGTCCCCATGTTGTCGTCGCTTTTCCATAAGGTTCGACTGGTAGGAGTTCTCCAGTCATTGCCAATGCGATATCGTCTTCGGTTAAAACGGTACTCCAGATTCTGAGTTCATCAATGAGGCCATTCCACGCTTGCGCGTACCCTTCATTGAGTATCCCAATCCATAACGGTTTTTCAGCCTTGCCGACTTCATCTTCGGGATGATCTACTTCGTTTTCGAGTTCACCGTTGACGTAGAGCAGTTGCTTCTTCGTTTTGCCGTCATACACGTAAGCGAGATGAATCCATTTTTTATCTTCTAATGTGGATTTCGATGAGATTTGTTGCCCGTCCTTGGCGTTAACTCTTGCCCAGAATTTGCTCTCATTCCACGAAAAGAGGTTGTAAACATCTCCAGACTGCCATGCTGCGCGTTTGGAGACAATACCTCTTGCAAGGGCATCTGCTCCAAAAGGTTGAACCCAGGTTTCAACTGTTAACTGTTTCATACCTTCAAGATCGGGACTGTGCGCAACTTCGATATAATTCGCCGCGTTTCCGTCAAATTCAAGGGCACCGTTGATTTTCCCCTTGACCCATTTCAAATTACCTTTGATGCTGGCTTTATGTCCATTGCCAGAGGCATCTTTGGGATTTTTCCCCGCGCCGTCATCAAAGGGTAAATAGAGCAACAATGCATCTTCATCGACGGCTTGTGCCGTGCAGATACCGACGACAAGCATAAGTGCTAAACCAAAAGAAAGTATGCGCATGATCGTTCCTCCTTGCTTATCACAGGGCATCAGACATTCACTTCGGTTACAAAGACATCCAAAGCAGGTTCCTCAACTTCGAGTTCTTCTTTTCCAAAAGTCTCAATTTGACATACTCCCCCGAATGAATTCGGGGGATTCAAGTGTCCCCCGTTTCGGGTGGATTCTGGTATCAACAAGGGTTGCTTGCTATCGCAAGTCTGATACCTTCTACTCCAAAGGTTGATGCCCCAACCTTGAGGGTATTTATCGCCGCGTTCACATCGCGGTCATGATGGATTTTACAACTCTGGCAGAACCAATCGCGAACACTCAAATCTATGAAGAGGTGCTTTTGCCCGCACTTGTGGCAGACAGGTGTAGTGGTTTCCCAACGTCCGATGGTTTCCACACGCTTGCCCCGTTTTTTCGCTTGCCATCGGATTTTCTCAAGGAACTCACCAAAGGCGAGGTCAGAGACCTTGCGTCCCCAAAGTCGTTTCATGCCGTCAAGGTTCAAGTCCTCAAAAAAGCAGAGGTCAAACTTACCGACGAGTTGCAAAGCAAGTTTCCAGTGATGGTCTTCGCGCTGACGGGTGATCTTGCGATGTGTCCTCGCGTAGTGCTGACTCGCACGCTTGCGGTTATTGCTACCCCTCACCTTACGCGACACCTCGCGATTGGCTTGTTTCACCTTTTTTGCCGACTGCTTATAGAATTCAGGCGATTCGTATTTCGTGCCATCCGAACAGGTCAGAAAGGTCTTGTTGCCATAGTCGAACCCTGCAGCATCACCCGTCTTGGGTTCGGGGGTAAGTCCTTTATCATCTGTTGTGATACTGATATACCAATCACCGAGTGCGTCACGTTTGGCAGTGACGCGGTTGATTCTGCCTTGTATCTCACGAGAATACCAGAAACGATACCAACGTCCATTGAGACGGATTTTCGCAACTCGACAGCCCGTAGCCTTATCAACTTTTTCAATCTTGACCTGATTGCCGTTGAAGGTCATAGAGCGATAGTTTCGCCACGACTTGAACTTCGGCGGACGCTTGGCACGCTTCTCAAAGAAGTTGAGATACCCGCGCTCAAGACGTTTCAGGCACTCTTGCAACGCCCAAGCATATGGGATACGCCAGTGAGCATATCTTTCGAGTTTCTTCAACTTCGTCAAGTGCTTACTCAATCGGTTATAGGTCGCACGCCTATAGCCTGCGCAGCCTCCGTAAATACGGTAGTGACGACGCGTCAACGCCACAAAGTGGTTATGCACTTGCGAGATGATACGCGTATCCGACCACAGATGACGGTTGCGTTTATGGTGCTGAACTTTGTATGTGTAGGTTCTCAAGATGTACCAGGTACCAGTCGTTAACCCCTATCCAGTGGGTAGGCAGACACGTTGCCTTGCGACAACGCTGGATATGTCTGCCAACTGGTCTAAAGAGTATAGCAGAACCTACAAAGAAAATCAACAACTTTTTTTACATCACACTGTGGTCTAAGGCAGAAGGGCGAGTCTGTATCCCCCGAATCAATGCGGGGGTTTTAGACTCGGAGGTTTTGATAAAACCGAATTGCAGAGGTTACGTCCTCAACACTTTCTTTGTATGTATCGCCTTGTCCTATGATAACACCTTTCAGTCCAAGCGGGTAGGCGAATAGCCATCGGTATGTTTCTCAACAATAATTTTGAACAATTGCATCCAAGTTGCCCGTGTAAACAACCTCAATCCTGTGTGCTCCGTTCCGTGGGAGGCGGGGGTGGATCTATGTATATCTTACCTTGTGCCCTGCGTTTTTTCTCTTGTGCCTTCAAATAATCGTAAAGTTCCTCTATAGAATTGAATTGGGCAGCAAACTCTGCTTTCATTCGATAGCATTCTTCAAGGATGGGATCTGTCTGTGGTTCAACGCGCTCTTTCATGTGTATCTCCTCAATTAGCGCTTGGGGTGTACAGAGGGTTGTTGGTTGATATCCAGCGGTTAGACAAACGTTAGTAATATGTTGCCGCTTGGTTTCATTAACAATATGCTTATAGTTCCAAGAAACGAGATACTCAATATTGTAGACCACAGCAATAGCAATATGTTGCGCGTCCGGTAGAAATTGCGGTGGCACGGCACCTTCCTCGATTAACTTATGTGCAAGCGCAGCAGCCTCCAAGGACAGAGGCAATGTCCTTAGGTCGTCTAACAATGTAATCCGACGTTGGGCTTCTCTTGAATCGCCACGTTCGGCTTCACCGAGAACTATATCTGAAGTGACAAACTCAAAAGCATCGGAATATTCCGCCCACAGCTGCCGAGTTGATCGTTGTCGATCAAATACCGTTGCATCGTTACTGGGGCGTGCTACCAAGTAGCTAACTACCGTGGTTTCAACGTAAACTTTCGGTTTTCCTGCTGTATAGTGTAACATGAAAATAGGGATTTTGGCAAATCTATTTCCCAAATCGTGAACGCAGTGCCCACAACCCTTGTCCCGGCTCGCTAATATAGAAAAAGCCACCGTCGTTGAAGCCATCAGTAAGTGTTTCGGGATTGTATTCAGCAATAACTTCATTTACAGGTGCCCACTGATAACCGACGGATTCAATTTCGGCTTGTGTGAGGTGTCCTGTCGCGTATGTGACCTTGAAACGCCCCTCGGTACTGCCGTGAATTAGATGCGCGGCGGCGGAGAGATTTTCTTGTAATTCTGAATTTTCCGAGACGGCGTTGAGTGTTGTGGGTGTACCACGATAGCCGTACTTTCGGATGAGTCGGTCGATTTCTGCGTCCTCACCGAATTCACGCAGTCCAGGCGCGATAATAATTAACTCGCCGTCGTCTGCCATTGCCATCCGTGTGCGGTAGATTGCTTTGTTTCCAAGCCACGTACTTTTAAATTCTATCGGATCCAAGTAGACGACTACCTTGGCTAAAGGGACATCCAAGAAGGTCATATTAACGGCTCTGCTCAATTCTGCGGCTGTCTCAAAAGTGAGTGCATCATCGCCGACATAAAGACCTCGCATTACGCGTTCTCCGGTCGCATCAGCATCCATGACACTCATGACATATAAAATACCAAGCTGCTTTAGGTAATGGGTATGTGCGTAGTTCAAGACTCGCCTGACAGAGGTATCGGTTCGTCCCATAAGGCGTTCCATGCCGTCTACGGCACCGAGGAAGTGAGATTTGTTAATCATCTCAACGCCGCCAGCACCGACGAGGATGTTCTTAAATCCGTTGGCGATGCCGATCACTTCGTGCGGAATCACTTGTCCGACGGAGATGATGAGTTCGTAGTCCCCCTCTACGAGGCGACGATTTACGGCAACGGGAATGCTATAATCGAGTTTGCCACCCGATACCTCCTGCACGAACTCGGACGGGACTTCGCCGAAGTGGTACAGTCCAGTCCGCCAGTGATGGTCGTGATAAGTTGCCTTGGGCAAATTGCCGTACATCTCGGCAATTTGTGCTTCGGTCATCGGTGCGTGTGTACCGATAGCAGGCAGGATATCGAAGGTCGTGCCGTTTGCAGCCTCCCACAATTCATAGAGGATTTGGGTGAGTTCACCAGCGTTTGAGTGGAGGCGTGTTATATCCGGCGGGATTACCAGAATCTTTTTCGGGATGCCGCCTAACTTGAGGAGTGACTCGTGGAGTAGGGAACGTTTCTTTTCGGGTGTGATGACGGTGTTTTTTCCACCGTGGGCAATATAGGTTGGCATCTTTTAATTTTCCTTGCGGTTCGGTTAGGTGGATCGTAGTGATAACGTTTCTCTCCGTATATCCAGCGCGCCCGTTGGTTGCGCTTACGAGTAACAGTCAAAGAGATCCTTCTTTTAATTTTCCTTGCGGTTCAGTTAGCATCGTTTATTCACAGCACGTGGAGCGTGTCTACTACTTTGTCTGAACTAATAAGATGCCTTGATCGTACCCCATGTTGTGCTTAGCTTATCCTGTGGTTCGACCGGTAAGACAAGATCTTCGACGGAATCACCGACAAAGATGTTATCGATATAGACAAGTCCATAGTTGCCAAACTTACCGGTTTTAAAGTTTCCGTCTTGACCTTCTGTGGTTGGGTCGACTTTGTTGAACGGTGTCTTGTCTTTCCGTTCTTTTAACTTGAAAGTGAATTTATCACCTGAGAGGATCAGTTGTGCGCGATACCAGACTTCAGGGTCGTTTTCTACCATCCCATCTTTGATCTTTGCCCAACCGCCTTGGCGTTTGTAGAAGTGGTACTCTCTACCGCCTTGCCGTCGGTCACTCAGATAAAACTTCTCACCCTCTTGAAAGCGGAAAACAATACCCATATAGAAGTCGTCAGGAAACATCATATCCCATTCAGCGACGTAATCGTTCCAGCCTGCGTCGCCGATGACATAGATGGATCCGCCGACATCGTGCCTTGATTGATTAGATGCTTTGTCAGCGGTTAGCAAGACGTTATTGCTCGCCTTTTGTGGGTCGGCAACGACTTGTGCGGTTGTGCTTCCGTCGTGTCCGACCTCCCATTTGCTGGGTTCTTCTCCGATTTTATCCTTTTCAAAATCGTCGTGAAACAGTAGGACTGCTGATGCTTGCATCGCTATACCGATACTCAATATGAACACGACAATTTTGATGCAGGTTGCAAATTTCCAAAACCTGGCATGCAAAGGTAATGGATATATGGAACGCATTTTTTTCTCCTTATTCCAAAAAGGCGCGCGTTGAAAAAACGAAGCCGTGATTTGTGGGACAGTTTCCTCTGGGACGTTCCGTATAAATGGCATACTCCACGTATTTTATTGGAACAGGTCAAGGTTGGGAAACTCGCCAACACAAGTCAAAGTGGATAGAATTTACGCTTTAGCCTTGGTTACAAAGGTGATCTTAATCTCTGCCTCGTTGCCTTCAAGAGTAGCGACTTTACCGGCAATGACGTAGACGGTTTCGTTGATGAGTTCTCTACCTTTGACAAGTTCAAGCGTGCCTATGTTGCCTTCGACTTTTCCGATCCAACCGACATCAGCCCCACCTTCGGTCTGGAGCGCGATGTTTCCGGTTACATCTTCACTGAAGGTGATCTCGATCTTCCCGGTGCTGTTGATAGCTTCAGGATCAACATCCTTGTCCCCGTCTTTGACGGTGCCACCCGTGATGCTCGCCGGCCCGCAGCAAGGCGAGTGAACCCTAAAGTTAAGCGTCTGAGTGCCGTCCGCCCAAATGACTGTCAGATTGAGCGGACCGGGAGTGAAGGGACCTGAGACAATCGTAGTTTGGCCTGGTACAACAGTACCAAAGTTTGTCATGACATTAGTGGGTACGTTGTCGAATGTAATAGTGATCGTTGCATTCGCAGCAATATCTGCACCGCTCGGTGGGTCTACGCTCACGAAGTTAACTGCGATAGGTTCGTCTGTGACTACGTCATCATCACCGCCACAGCTGGTGAGCATTGAAACAGCGAGCAAGCCTGTCAGCAATAATACTAAGCTTTTAGACAATTTCGCCATTAGAGTTAACTTCCTAATATTTTCTTAAACTTCGTCGAAACTCGCCAGCGGAGAGATTGCCGAACGCATCAACAGTGGGCTTACTGTGCGACGACGGGATTTTGTAGGACGCCGATCCCTTCAATCTCGACTTCAACCACGTCACCGGCTTTCAGAGCACTCGTTGTACCGGGTGTACCTGTAAAGATTGCATCACCGGGTTCAAGGGTTATTGCCTGTGAGATGAAACTGATAATCGTTGTCACTGGGAAAATAAGGTCTGCAGTGGTCTGTTTCTGAACGACTTCTCCATTGATGCGGGTCTCTAATTGTGCATCGTTATAGTCGAGATCCGTAACAATGACGGGACCCATGGGTCCGAAGGTGTCGGATGCTTTGCCACGCCACCACTGTAGGTCGTTGCTCTGCCAAGTGCGCGCACTGACATCGTTCCCACATGTCACGCCTAATATATTGGCGGCGGCTTCTTCTGGTGTTGCTTTCCGAGTCTGTTTCTTCATGACGACCACGAGTTCGCCTTCGGCGTGGACTTCATCATCACCGTCTGGTAGTTCAATATTGCCTCCCGGATCGTTGATACAGGAAGGGGTCTTGATAAAGATTTCGGGGTTTGTTGGTTCCGGCGCGCCGTCTAAGTGGCTCCGATAGTTCAGACCCACAGCTAACACCTTTGAGGGTGTTGTCGGTGCAAGGAGGTTGACATCCGCTAACGCGATGGTTTCACCTGCACTGTGTTCACCAAACGGGAGTCCCGATAGGACGGTCAGATTTTCTCCTGAAACAGTGCCGTAACCGATTGTGCCATTTAATTCATATCGTGCGATTTTCATAGTAATCTCCTTTTGTGTTTTCCGGCGTGATTTACGAGCCGAAACTAACTACATTTTACCGTGTATCGGATGCGGTGTCAATTTATTTGTTGTGTTAGTTATTGGTTATAAGTTGTTGGTTATAAGTTATGAGTTAGATGTCCGGATTCTGAGACCTTACTACAGTGGACCTGGGGGATAGGGTCATTTAGTTTTAAGTTTTTATGTATGCATGTATAGCGTGAGAAGTCACGCCATACATGCTATACTTCACCTTAAAAATCTACCATAATCTTTGAGGTGAACCATGACGAGAAAACCTTCTCGCCACTTGCTTGCTATGTTATCAAAAGTGCCAGACCCTCGCAAGGAAAAAGGCAAACGCCACCCGCTGAGGGCGATCCTCGCACTCGCTATCATTGCGATAATGTCTGGGTATCGCAGTTATGCAGCGATCGCTGAATATGGACGGACGTATAAAATGTTGAGAAAATCTTTGGGTTTTAGACACAAAAAGACGCCGTGTGCTGCGACGCTCTACAATCTTTTTCGCAGACTTGACATCAATGCCTTAGAAGCGGTCTTGACGCAGTGGGTAGCGGTTGGGCTTGCGGACTTGGGTTGGGGAAGTCAAGGGGGTCTAACGGCTGTCGCTATAGATGGCAAGACCTTACGTGGTAGCAAGAAACAAAATGCCAAGCTTACGCATTTGATGTCAGTCGTCTCTCATGAACTCGGTGTTACACTCACGCAAAAACCGATGTCAGCAAAGACCCACGAAGTGCCTGTCTCGCGTGAAATCTTGAAAGCGTTTGATGTTTCTGGGAAAGTCGTGACAGCGGATGCTTTGCTAACGCAGCGAAGTTTTTGTGCGTCGATTTTAGCGTTAGGTGGTGATTACGTTTTACCCGTCAAAGCCAACCATAAACAAGCCTATGAAGACATTGAAAGGTTATTTCGGCGCCCTGCCGAAACAACCTTTCAGACGGCATATAACCTTCTTAAGGCAGAACATCAAGATTGGGGAGAAACTCTCGAGACCATCGAAACCGTTGACGAATCTCATGGACGTCTCGAAACACGACGCTTGACAGCAAGCACCGCTCTCAATGAATACATAGGTTGGCCAGGGGTCCGTCAGGTCTTTGAGCAGACGTACACTCGAAAGAACCGACATACCGGAGAAGTCTCCTGCCAGACACACTATGGCATCACGAGTCTTGAACCTCAGCGCGCCACCCCAGCTGATTTGCTACGCATCAAGCGCGGACATTGGGCGATAGAAAATAAGTCCCATTACCTCCGTGATGTCATCTTAGGGGAAGACGCTTCGCAAGTCCGCTGTGGGGCAATCCCGGCAGTCATGGCAGCTTTGCGCAATACCGCACTTTCTCTGTTACGCTTAGCAGGATATGATGCCATCACCCCAACGATGCGATATTTCGCCGCACATCCTAAACAGGCATTGACTTTATTGAAAAATAACTTTTAAAACTAAATGACCCTACCTGGGGGAAGGCTAATTTGACTTTTACCTCAAAATGTGTTAAAATTCCTATGCAATTAACACCCTTATAAAAGACACGTGGTGAACTGTAAATGATAAAGATTGGAATTGTTGGAGCATCTGGATACAGCGGTAGTGAGTTATTACGCTTTCTCGTTAACCATCCTGGAGAACTGCAGGTAGCACTCTGCACGTCTGAAACTTACGCTGGGCAATGTATTGATAGTGTTCTACCGAATCTCCGCGGGTTTTTATCTGCTAAATTTGAAGCCTTAGAGATTGATTCCCTTAAAGAGAGAGTAGATGCTGTTGTTCTCGCTGTTCCACACAAAGTTGCGATGTCGTTCGTGCCGCAAATTCTGGCACAAGGTTTACGCATTGTGGATTTCAGTGCGGATTACCGACTTAAAGATGCTGAAACCTACGAAGCTTGGTATCATGTGGAACATACAAGCACGGCACTGATACCAAGGGCTGTATATGGTCTGCCAGAACGTTATCGCGATTGTATTCGTTCCGCACAACTCGTTGCGAATCCGGGGTGTTATCCAACGAGTGCTGTACTTGCAGCGATGCCTTTCGTCGCTCAAGGCGTGGTGGAATTAGACTCTATCATCGTTGACTCGAAATCCGGTATTTCTGGTGCGGGTCCGAAACCAAGCGGAAATACACACTACCCAAATCGAGAGTCCAACTTCGTTGCCTACAATATCGGTGTGCACCGTCATACGCCAGAGATTGAACAGGAGTTGACGGCTGTTGCCTCGGAACCGGTTTGCGTAACGTTCACGCCACACCTTGTCCCAATGACCCGTGGCATCCTCAGCACCGTCTATATGCGTCTCACGGAAGAGATGTCTACCGAAGAAGCCCTTGAGATATATTCAGTCTTCTATCAGAATGAGCCGTTTGTTCGGGTTCTTCCGCCCGGTACATATCCAGAAACGAAGGCGGTCCTCGGCAGCAACTATTGCGATGTTGGGCTTGAAGTGGATACGCGGACGCGCTGCATTGTTGCTATGGCAGCGATTGATAACCTCGGTAAAGGTGCCGCTGGTGCCGTCGTGCAAAATCTCAATCTGATGTTTGGTTTCAAGGAGACCGCTGGGCTGAAGATACCGGGAATGATGCCTTAGAATCGCTGTCAGCATTTGGCTGTCAGCATTCGGCTGTCAGCTATCAGTATTTGACATGTGAGACTTGCTTGATTGCCACCAGTTTCTTTTTCTGGTGGCTAATCCACTGACAGCTAGTCGGAGACTATTGTGCCGAAAATTATGATTGTTGCTGGAGAGCCCTCTGGCGACTTGCACGCTTCTCATGTTGCACACCGTCTCAAAGCACTATGTCCCGATATAACGCTCTTTGGCATGGGCGGCGATTTGATGGAAAAGGCATCAGTGAAACTTGATTTTCATATCCGTGATTCTGCTGTCATGGGTTTTGCCGATGTTGTTACCGTCCTACCGATGTTCCTTCGGAAACAAGCACATCTGAAACGACGTATCCGTGAAGAACGTCCCGATGTACTCCTCCTGGTCGATTTTGCTGAGTTCAATATGCCGTTAGCCAAGTTCGCGCGCAAACAGGGTGTGTCAGTGGTCTACTATATCCCACCGAAAGCTTGGGCGTGGCGTGAGGGTCGAGCGCGAAAATTAGCGAAATGGGCAGACGTCGTCGCTGCTATCTTTCCTTTTGAAGCGGAGTTTTACCGAAGCGCTGGCGCGAATGCTGAGTTTGTTGGACATCCGCTCGTCGATTTTGCGCAAACTTCTTTCACTGTGCCTGAGGCACGGGAACACCTCGGTTTAGGCGAGATGGGGCAGACGCAAGATGCCCCTGTGATTGGGTTGATGCCAGGAAGTCGTCGCTCTGAGATCCAACACATTTTCCCGGTAATGCTAAAAGCCGCCGCAAACGTTGCCAAAATCTATCCGAAGGCACAATGGATTCTCCCTTTAGCCCCAGGAATTTCACATGATCTCATTGCTAAGTATCAGCAAGAGTTGTTAAGCATCGGGGTTCCGCCTATTAAAATTGTGGAAAAGGCAACCTATCCGGCGATGCGGGCATCTACGCTGATGTTGGTTACCTCTGGCACTGCGACCCTTGAAGCAGCATGTATCGGTACTCCGATGATTATCACGTTTCGCACGTCAGCCCTCAATTGGCGTATTGTCAGATCTCTGTCCCCTTTAAACCGAAGTGGACTCCCGAACCTTATCGCTGGACACGATATTGTTCCAGAGCTGCTACAGACGGATCTGACCCCAACTGCTTTGACGGAAATGGTTCTGGATTTCTTGCAAAATCCAGAGAAACGGGAGACACAACGGCATGCCCTTCGAGCGGTTTACGCGCAACTTGGTACAGCGGGTGCTGCTGAACGCACTGCTGAATTGGTCTCAGAATATTTTTAATGGTTCACCAAGCGTAAAAGTAAGCCACTGATATAAGAACGTGTCTCAGTGAATATCCGCATGCTCCTGTCGGTACTGGTCAACAATCTCTCATGAAGTCCACATATTCTCGCGATCTTGCCTCCCTACATCAGAGACTTATCGCTACCCCTTTGCGTATTCTTTTAATCCCATTCAGTTGGCTCTATACTATAGGCATCTGGTTACGAAATCGGCTCTATGCGCTCGGCGTGTTTAGAGTGCGTTCGCTTCCTTGTGCTGTCATCAGTGTTGGCAATATCGTTGCTGGCGGGACAGGTAAAACGCCAACTGTTATTGCTATTGCGAAACATCTTCAAAAAGCGGGTGTGCGTGTTGCTGTTCTGCTGCGTGGTTATAAGCGTCACGCGCGTGAGAAGATAACGGTTGTCTCGGATGGTAAAAAAGTATGTGTTTCTCCAGAAGAAAGCGGGGATGAAGCATATATGATGGCGCGCCACCTCAGTGATATTCCGATTATTGTGGGTAGACATCGCTATCAGGCGGGACAGGTTGCTCTTGAGCGTTTTAATGTGGATGTGCTGCTCTTGGATGACGCGTATCAGCACCGGCAGCTTGCGCGTGATGTTGATATTCTTACGGTTCCTACAACACATCCTTTTGGAAATCCAGAGAGATTGCTACCAGCGGGAACCCTGCGTGAGCCACCAACTGCCCTTCGACGCGCAGACATTATCCTACTAACACACGTAAACACACCTGACATCTCTGTATACACCAAAAAAGCGGTGAAGCGGTTTGCACCAAACGCTCTGGTTTTGGAGAGTGTTCATCGACCGACACATCTCTATCCACTGGTTCCTAAAGACAGTCCGAAATTAATGCGTATGCAAGAACTCGAAGGAAAACGACTTCTTGCGGTTTGTGGGATTGGAAATCCTGAAGCTTTTGTCGCGACCCTGAGGCGATGTTCTCCGAAGAGCGTTGAGCTGCTGGCGTTTCCCGATCATCATGTTTACACGGAAGTTGATAAACAGCAGATACATACGGCGTTTCGAGCAGCAAAGACGGATCTGATTGTAACGACCCAGAAAGATGAACAAAAACTGGCGAACCTTATGGAAGACGAGGAACTACCAATAGTTGTGCTGGTGGTTGCATTGGTTATTACTGATGGGGATGAGAAACTTACTGATGTTTTGTTGGCGAAGATTCGTAAGGCGTGAGAACTGATTGTCTGCAGTCGAAATTCGGAAATTCCTTCAACGGAAAAACTAAGTGTTTTTGCGTTGTCGGTCTAACCATTTGACAGAAAAATGAAGTAGATTCTCCATGATTTTATTGTTAATTTGAGCGTCCTCTTCTGTCTCATTTTTCAGACTTGTAACAACGTATAATCCCTTCTGAAAAGGGAGCAGTAACAGCGGGGATGCATTTTCAAATCCGTTATTGGGAAGTCCTGCAGCAACAGTGTTTGTTTTCGCAAGAGACGTCCATTTTCCGAGCGGATCTACCCACATATCGTCCAATCGAATAAGCTGCTGTTGATTCCCTGCATCCGAATCTGTATTATGATTTCCATTCAGTGGGTTCGGTTGTTGGAAGATGCGTGAACGTTTACCTTGCGATGTAGGAAAGAAGTCATGGGTTTCTTCACACTCAATTCCGGTAAGCGGTTCCGGGATCCATCCAGTGCCACGACGCTGTTTGGAACTGGTTTTGATGTCTTGTCCAGAAACGATTGCAACACCGCCTTGACTGACGAAATTTTTAATCCGGTGCTCAGCATCAATGTTCAAGCGGTAGCCGGATTTGTAAATTTCACCGTTGCCAATCCACAAAATGTTGGTCTTTGCAAGTTTATCGGTGCGCAAGTCCTGGACTTCATTGTAAATTATGTGATGTTCCTGAATATATTCAAAACGTTCTAAGATGGGAAACTCGACTGTGGATGTGTTTCCAGTGAGTGCCATAAGTTTAAGTGGCATCGCAATTTGTGCTTCTGAATGTTTGTTACTTGAGGTCTTGGCAGTTCCATTTTCCGGTTTCCAAAATTTGCCATTGAGAGTAGCATCTATGTGCCCTAAAATTCTGCTCCGGGTTCGCTTCCAGTTACGTACACGTTGTTCAGTTGTATTTAGATTGCGCGTCTGCGGATAAGTAAGCGGTGCCAATGCGGCGTGTCGAATAGGGTTACTGTGTATCTGCTCAACGATAGTGGTGTATGCTGCAATCTGACCTCGATTCATTGGGAGGAATCTCTTATAGATTGGGAATCCACGACGGAGTTTATTATCAAAACGGCGAAACGCGTTCTCAACATTCCATCGTCGGCTATAACTTGCGTCAATTGATCTCAAGTCAATCCGTTCTTCGTTGACGTTTGTTACGTATCCGTGAACAACATTGATGCCATGAATAGGTTCGCCGTCTTTGTCGGTGATAGCGATCTCGTCTGCATCACGCATGTTCAAAATTGTATCTGTTAAACCGGTTAGGCTGAAAAGTTCGGGTTGATACTTCTCTGCGCTTTCGACGATTGTGCAATAACGACGTGGAAAAACGATGTCGGCATCGCGGAAGGACCGAAACTTAAAGAAGATTTTTTTGTAGTTCCTGATCGAGTGCCGATGTTTGGTTGAGACGCGATCAAAAGGTTTCACTTTGCGATTAATGACGATGTCCAGTGGGAGTTTTTGGACACTAAAAGCATCGATGTGGTATTTATACTCGTAATCCTTTTCCCATCTCGGTGCGTCTTCCCACAAGTGAATACGTCCAAGTTGGATGGGGTACGGCGTATTGTTTTCAAAGATGATTGAGTTCCCTTCTGCACGGCACCGCAAGCCGCGGTCATCACGAATATTAAGTTCGTTAAGATCCTTTTTAAATTCGTGTTCAAATTCCCATTCATCCTTATAACCATTGTCATCTTCATCCTTGACGTTCATTAAAGCGATATGCATCTTGTTATAATCTTTGAGGATGGCAGTATATTCAGTGCTGTCATCATCAAAACGGACACGAACTTTAATACGGGTGCCAATGAGGCGTTCGATGAGGCGTTCGTAACGTTCCTGTTCCAAATAACTGGCGGATTCCTTTTCCAGCTCCTCTAATTTTTTTTCAAAGTCGCCGCCTGCCGAGGCTTGGTATGCTTCATTGTACCTTGCCAATCGCGCGTCGGCACCTCGTCGGAAGCTGTTCCATACCATGCTAATCGCTTCGTCGAGTGCTTCCCTAAGCGCAATGAACATGTTCCGAATTTTTCGTCCGATTTTGTAGAAAAGTGGAGGGTGGTGAACGCGTTCGAGTTCCCAAACACGTTCGCGTAATTCGCTTGCGTTCATTGAATCAAGATAGCGAATGTAGGCAACAATTCCTTCCTCACGTTCCGTGTTCGTGAAGATGTAACTCGGTGCATGTCCGCGTTGCCGGGACTCCTCAGAGATAATTTCCATGCCTGTAATCTCAAGTCGCATGGTGCCTCGGTAACGATCCCCGTCCTTCATTTGAAAGACGACGTATTTATCGAGGAGTGTCTTTAGAAGTTTATCTTTCCTAAAGAGTCTGATTATGTATCCGATGCTGCTAATTAGGAATACAAGGACAATAACGCCGACGTAAACCTGCGTGTTTGCCCACCAGCTGCGGACCTGTTTCTGTGCTTCCTCAACAACATTCGATTCCTGTCCTATTGCCGTGGGTAAGACGGAAAAGAAGATGAGAATTAGGACAAAGATAATTGTATTAATATGGGAAACCTGCATACGATGCGCTAAAAGGTTCGTTGTTCTTACGCTTTTAAACATCATACAAATCCTCAATTAATAAATACGAATTCCGTTTTCGTCTGCAATTCGGCGGACATTCGCATTCGCGAGCGGAATCTTTTCCGCGGGGAGATGTTCTATCAGCCCGTAACCATCCGGATAGAGTTCATCAAAGCGCTTCAACGCCACGCCAACTTCCAATTCACCTTCGCCGGGGACCTCTTCATTAAGGTGGAGTACCAAGCCGTTCTGAACGCTAATGTCTTTGATATGCGCCATCGGAGCAACCGGACCCATCACGTCAAAAATGTGATTGAGTCTCTCTTCGCTGTTGTAAACCTGTAGAAGTGTTTGAAAATGGTTGACGAAATCCATAACAATGCGAAGCCTGTCGGAGTCGACACGCTCCACGACTTCTCGACAGATTTCTGGTGAACCCATAATTGAGACAGCGTGCGTTTCCATCACGAGCGTCAATTCGTGTTGTTCGGCGTGTTCCGCAATCGGTTTCAAAGTGTCAACCAGACGTTCCATTGATTCTGGAAGATGGTTGTCCCGGTGGGATGTCCAAGCACCATCAGGGTTCAGGCTCCCCGGGCGGAACAGATAGTGGTGCGCATTGAGAGAAACAGCGGTCGCCATGCCACTTTGGACGCTCGCAATTGCAGCTTTGCGTACAGCAGCATCTGGATGAAAAAGGCATTCCTCATAAGTTATGCCGAATTGCACGAGATCAAGATTCGCATCTTCCAACATCTCCACGCAGCGGGAACAAGCATCTGGTGGCACAGAGGGAATCTCTGCACTGCGGAAATGGAAACTTAAGCCAGTAAATTCCAATGCCTTAATTTTTGCGATTTCATCTGATGTAAGTGTGCGGAAATCACCGCACAGTCCAACAACGCCAAGTCTCATAATTATACCTGCTTTCGTATCTTCAGTGCAAAGAAAAGATGTCTTGATTCAAGCCTGTTGATTGTAAATCGGCGTATTGCCTAACCGGACAGAGAGCCAAAACTAAGTAGTCTTAGTCTCCAATTCCTCTAAAAGATTTCTGGCACGTCTAAGGTCTTTTGTATCAAACCCTTCTGCAAACCAAGCGTATATCGGTTCCAGCAATGTATAGGCATCTTTATATCGGTTTTGCGTCTGCCACAATTCGCTTAAACTGAGTGCGGCTCGGAGTTCCCATGATTTTGCGCTTTGTTGACGTGCTATTGTCAATGCTTTTTGAAAATAGTCTTCAGCTTGTGTAGCGTTTGATAGGGTGTTATCTTCCGCTGAAGTTTCATCTTTCTCTGAGAGTATAACGTGAAGTTCCCCTTGCAGTCGAGTGAGTTCCGCAGCGTGAGCTCGTTCCCCTGTTCGGTCAACGATAGACAATCCGGAGTCAAGGGTCTGCAAGGCTAAGTTATATTGTCCAGCACGTTTGTATGCTTGCGCGAGTAGTGCCAGAAAGAGCGGAAGCACCATCTCAGCCCGTGTCTGTTCCCATGCCGCGATGCCTTTGTGAATCATGGCAATCCCTTTTTCAGTATCACTCTGTTCTGCAAATGTCCATCCTTTCATTACCGTCGCAGCGGCTTCCCAACTGGAAAAACCGTGTTCTTGGGATGTCGCTAACATCTCCGTTGCCGCAGTGTTCACTTCTGCTACGTTGCCTTCATGCTGATAAAGCACCGTTTTAAAATAGAGCAAAACCGCATCACTAAAAGGGTGATTTCTGTCCCTGCCGATCGCTGCAGCTTTATGAAGTCGAGATTCCGCCTGTGTGGGGTAACCGAGGCACCACAAGAGTGGTGCGGAATAACCGAGCAGGGTCATACCGGGATCTGCGACATAGTGCAGAAATGTAGGAACTGGATGATGTTGCGGTTGATAGAGTTCGATTCCTGCCTCCAGGTGTTCCCGAGCGGTTTTGAATTCGCTTAAATAATAGAGCGTTGCTCCGAGGGCACGACGCGCCTCCACTTCAAGGGCAGGGTCGCCGACTTGTTTGGCAATTGAGAAACACTGTTCGCCGAATTCACGTGCCGAGAGAAACCGTCCACGGACCAGATGGGATAGCCATAATCCAAATAGAACGGGAAAGTGGGGATCTTTTACGCTGGCACCAGCTGAAAATCCCGAACCTCCGTTTGAAGTTAATTCTTTCGTTTCAAGTATCTCTAATAGTTCACGCGCTCGCGTATAGGCGATTTCTACCTCCTCAGAAGCATAACCGCTTGTCGCAATCAGGGCAGTGCCGAGGGTTGTTTGTAATTCTAATTCTAATTGTGCCGTAGCCTCAGGTTCATGTGTGCCGTTATTCTCCGATAACGTTTCAAGTGCCACGAGTCCTTGTCTGATGTGCCGAACACTTTCAACATTTGCAGAATGCTCTAAGGCACGGTGTGCGGCGTGTTGCCAATGGTGTATTGCTTTTTCGGGAAGTCCTGCTTCTGTATAGTGATACGCCACCAACTCCGGTTGGAAACCATCCCCAATACTTCCACTGCCATCTTGTAGTACTTCAGCAATTTGTTGGTGGTATTGCTGCCGCCTACTCTTGAGCAAAGATTGGTAGGCGGTCTCGCGAAGTAGTGGATGCCTGAAAGTATAACGGATTTGGTTGTCAGACGTTTCGTTGGAATTAAGGATGTAAGCGTCTACTAATTCGCCCAATTCGCTTTTTAGAGATGTGAGATCAATGGCGGCATGATTCTCCAGATGAATGCCGGAAGCGACTTTGTAAAGCAATTCTCCTGTCCATTGCCGCCCAAGCGTTGCACCAAGTTGCACAATTTCCTTCACAGGACCGAGTTCGTCTAATCGGGTAGTCAGCAAATCTTGTAATGTTACAGGAATATCTGTCGCTTGCGAGCGTGGTGTTGTATTGTCGAGGGTATCAGAAGTTAAGGACAAGGCACCGCCTTCAAGCACTGTTTGGGTGAGCTCCTCAACAAATAGCGGAACTCCTTCAGTCATTTCGGCGATCCGTTTCAATAAATCTGACGACAACACTGTATCTCCGGCAACGTGTTGAATCATTGTCTCCGCTTGAGACGGTGTTAGTGCCACTAATGGTAGGGTACTTGCCCACGCAGGACGCAGGAGTTCTTTCAAGGTTGCTCTATCAAGGGCGGAACTTATAGCGTTTCTGTCAGGCGTGGTTTGTCTATCTCCACCCTCTTCGAGTTGATCGTTCTGTCGAGGAGTTTGCACATTAGAACGACAGGACAAGATTGTGAAAATTCGGGCGTTTTCGATGCGTGCGATTAAGAGCGTCAAAAATTCTATACTTGAAGGATCAATCCAGTGTAGGTCCTCAAGAACAAAAAGTATCGGTTTTTGCTCAGCCATCTTCAGCAGCACTTGGACAAGCACTTCCAATGTTTGTTGACGACGTTGCTGCCCGCCCCATCCTGATGGGTATGTATTTTGTTCGACCGGTCTGCTATAGGAGCGTTCCCCTATACCCGTTTCTGCTTGTCGCTGGATCTCAAAAGGTATCTCCAGCAATTCAGCGAGGAGTGGTAATGTTTCTGTTGTATCTGTCTGTGCTATGTTATCTGAGTTTTCCTGTCCTACAGTTGGGATGCTGTAATCGCGTAGCAAATTCTCAAGTTTGTCGAGCCTCTCCTGTGCCGTATCGGTGCTTGTAAACTGCACGATGTGTTCTTGGAACAGCGACAGAATGGAGTACAAGGGGCTGTTCTGGTAGTACGGCGAGCATCTACCTTCAACGATGACTGCTTCCGAATGGTGATTGACGTGTTCCTGAATTACCTGTATACATCGTGATTTTCCGATGCCAGCTTCACCATCGATCAGAATTGCTTGTCCTTTGGATGTGAGTGCTTGTGCCCAACCTTGCTTAAGGCGTTCGACCTCCCGATCCCGTCCGATAAGTGGCGTCAATCCACTTTCGCTGGCAATATCTAATCGGCTTTGTGCGGGAATTTCACCGGATACTTGGTAGATGTTCACGGGCTGTGAAATCCCACGGAGCGGGGCAGCACCAAGGGCATCACACTTAAAAAAGCCCTCAACCAACTGATGCGTTGTATCTCCAATGACAATGCTGTTCGGCGTTGCGAGTTTTTGCATTCTGGCAGCGAGATTTGGCGTCTTGCCGACAATATCAATTGCTTCTGGAGATCCTTCTGTGGAAATGTTCCATACGACAACGAGTCCAGTATCAATGCTGATCCGCACCTTTATGTCTACACCGAAGGTGGTGTGAAGGTAGGGGTTTAGTGTCTCCATGGCGGCGACAGTCCCGAGCGCGGCTCTCACAGCGCGGTGCGCTGCGTCTTCGTGTGCGATTGGGTACCCAAAATAGACGAGGATACCATCACCGAAATATCGCGCGATGTGTCCGTTTTGTGCTAAGACCACTTCCATGACACACGTGCGATACACCTCTAAAAGATTCCGAAGTTCTTCGGGATCTAACCTTTCGGTGAATGCAGTGGAGTCAACAATATCGCAGAAGAGAACTGTTAATTGGCGGCGTTCTGCGCCGTGTGACAGTGCCGCCTCCATAACAGCGGTGTCCACTGCCGAGGCTTGGGAAGTATCCGAGGCATCGCTAAGCGAGGCACCACATTCACCGCAAAATTTGAAGGATGGATTTAAGAATCCACAATTTGCACAACGTTTGTGCTGCATGATGTTTTTTGTCCTGACACAAGGCAATTACAAAACATGCGTTATACGCTTCTAACCGAGTTTTTAACCCCCTAACTCCTCTTATCAGGGGTAAAAATACTTCACGAGAGTTCTAAAAAATTATTTTCTGAATTGATTCAGGTATTCTTCAAGTTCGGTATCGCGTGGATCCAACTTGTATGCTTCCTGATAGTGGTCGAGTGCTGTATCGGTTTTGCCTACCTTCATAAAAAAGGAACCGAGATTTCGATAGGCGACGCTGTGTGTTGGTTTCAAATCTAAAGCACGGTAGTAATGGTCTCGGGCTCGCAACAGATAGGTTTTTGTATCTCCAATGAGAATACTCAAAGTAATTTCATTTTCCCAACGTTGCCGATAAACTTCGCCGTTGAGTTGCTGGGCTTGTTTTTCGATGGCGTCAGCGACCGCATCATCTCGCGTTTTCAAGACAATGACCCCAGAGGTTGTTTTCGTAACGGCTGCATTAAGTTCTTCGACTGCCTGATTCGGTGTTTCTTCTCTAAGTTCTTTTTCCCATGAGGGCCAACTCGGTCCGGCGTATCTGAGGCCCTGCTCATAGTAGACGGTCCCAAGATCGTTATAGATTTCAGCATTTTCGGGTCGCATCTTTAATGCCATGCTGTAGAGTTCGATGGCTTGTTGATATTTTCCGGCGTTGAAGGCATCTGTTGCGTGGGTGCGAATCTGTTTGAATTCCTCGCTTTCCAAATTGACAGCAATGCCCAATTCCGTTTTGTCTCTACCGATGAAATAGATTCCACCAATCAACAGGATAGCAATGCAAACAGCGATAAGTGTGGGTAGTTGCAATTTCATTTTTTAACTATAGCCTCTTATTGTTTTTTGGTTAGGTGGTGCGTTGTCATGAATGGACATAGGCTTCTTTTGCCGTACGTTTAAAAACACTTATCTCCACCGATTGTTTCTGTTAAAAGTAACGAAAATTGTCTCATCGACACCCTCTCGTTCATAATAGAGTCGCATCCCGTTTTGGGTACGGATAATTTCGTCGACGACAAGTTTAAAAAATTCGAGCGAGTGAATTTTTGTGTCGTCGATCTGATAAATGAAGTCGCCACGCTTGAGCACATCACTCAAGCCACTTCCCTTCTTAACATTTGTGATAATAACACCGGGTTGTGGGTAGTTGCGCGCCATCGCCTTATCAGGTTGAGAGAGCGTTAGTCCCCATCCAGCAGGCGTATAGTCCCATTCCAAGGTTTTCAGTGTGAGTTGGGTCTGTCGCTTTTTGCCACGCCGAATAAATTCACATGCTATGGGTTGATGAAGCGGCAGCAGTCGTGTGACTGCATGGAAGTCATTTTCGCTCTTTATACGGTGTCCCGAAATGCCTATAATAACATCTCCTCGTTTAATGCCTGCGTCAGCGGTGGGACTTCGTTTTTCAACTTCTGATATCAAGACCCCGGTGTTGTGCGATATCGCTAACTTTTCAGCGAGGTCCTCGGTCACCAGTTGGACTTCCATAATACCGGAGTAAGGTGGGATGACGCTGCCGTATTCAATGATCTGCTGAATAACTTTTCGCGCCTTGTTGACTGGAATAGCGAAACCGACCCCTTGCGAGCCCCCACTTGTTGACCGGATAACGGTGTTTATACCAATCAGCTGTCCGTGTATATTTACTAAGGCACCGCCGCTGTTGCCTGGGTTAATAGAGGCGTCTGTCTGGATTAGGTCTTCGTGATAACGAGATTCGACAGCGAGGGCACGTTGGGTTGCGCTCACAATGCCAACTGTAACTGTAGGTTGCGCGTCCCCTATTGATAAATTGAACGGATTCCCAATCGCAACGACCCATTCCCCAATTAGCAGCGCGTCTGAATCTCCCCACTGAATTTCTGGTAGAACTGTACCTGTGTCCACCTCCAAAAGCGCGAGATCTGCTAAATAGTCGAATCCAATGACTCGCGCTGCGAATTCTCTTCCGTCGGAGATCGCCACGGTGATGCTATCGGCGCCTCTGATGACGTGGTGGTTCGTTAGAATATGTCCCTTTTTGTCAATAATAATGCCTGAACCGACTTCTCGGAGCGAGCGTCTACGCGGATAGAAAGCGTCGTCCCAAAACCACCATTCAACGCGTCTCTCAACGGTACGGATTGCACTGATATTGACAACTGCAGGACTGGCGTGCGCTACTGCTGTGACGATCGCCGTTTGCCGCGATGCCGTGACTGCCTCTTGTGTATTTTTACCGCGGAATTCTGCACTGTAAACAGTCTTGCAAAGCGAACCGGCGAATATAAAAAATGTACACAGTGAGAGCAATAGAATATAACTGTAGCGATGACATAAATGTACCATAGTCCGTTTTCTGCTGCAAGTCGTGGTTGTCAGAGATTAATGCTACAACTGTAGAGAGATACGATATCCTTCCAATCCGGGATCAGTATCAACTATTTCCTGGACTGTTTCAGCATTCCGTCGTCTTGCTGGAAAATCCTCGGCATTCGCGCATCGCAGTGCTACCCTCGCACCTACTGCACTGGCAGCCCGTAGATTTTCCAGTTTCACCTTTTCGAGTGTATCGTAAGCGGTATGCCCGAAGCCTCTACCCGCTGGTGGTGCTTCAGGATCACCCATGTGACATGACGGTACACCTTTGGGGAAAAACGGGAAATGGTCGGAGTAGGAATGTACTTTTTGCCCGACGGGCATTTCGGCATGCATCTGCTCTCGCGCAGTGTTAAAGAACGGCCCCAAGGTGTCCCAGCAGTGGAGGACAATACCTTTGCGACTTGCACCGCCCGCGGCATCCATGTTAAGCATGAACCGAATGTTGTCTAACTCCGATGCGTGGGCATCGACATAACGAAACGCGCCTGTGAGTCCAATTTCTTCTGTTCCGAAAGCGATGAACCGAACAGTCCGCTTGAGAGAATTACCAGCATAGGTAGATAGCACACGTGCAGCTTCTATCACTGATACCATGCCTGAGGCGGGATCGTGCGCGCCTTGAGAAATATCGTGTCCGTCATAGTGGCATCCTAAGATTATCATCTCTTCGCTTTTCTCACGTCCAGGCAGATCGGCGACGACATTCCACGATGTCCGCGGTTCGTTAATATCTGTCGTCTTGAGTTTTAGTGTAACTTTTCCCGAATTTCGTGCCATCAGTCGCTTCAGGAATTCGCCATCCTCTTTGCAAACGGAGATACCGGGTATAGGTGCTTCTCGATTGTTTTGAAGACTGCCTGTTTCGGGTCCGACGCCAGGATGTTCACTAACAAAAATGAAACCGCTTGCGCCAGCGAGTACAGCGCGTTCAAATTTCTCTTTGCGGTGCACCCATCTGCCGAGATCGGGTGGTGAAGCACTCTGCGCCATAACCAGTTTATCAACGGCGGTGTTGCCGAGTGCTTCGTATTCTCCAGGACTTCCGTATCCAGCGGAGACGAGTTCGGTGTTGATGTCTCCAGCCGGGCAATAGGGGAGTGAGATACAGTGTAATGTTCGGTGAATGGGTTCAACCACCTCAAGCGTTGCCGTGCCACGCGTCCAACCGGCATAAGGATACGCCTCAAGTTCGACGTTTTGTAGTCTGTAACGTTTGAAGCACGCGGCGATAAAGTTTGCGGCATCGCGTTCCTCAGGTGTTCCTGCGAACCGGGCACCGTATTCATCACATAGGACTGTAAGATTTTCCATTGCCTCTTGCGAGGTGTAAATGTCACCGACCATCTGTTGGTCGAGCTGCAAATAGGGGTTCGTTTTGCTCATAAGTTTCGTTGTTCTCTTCTTGGATTTGGGGTAGTGTATCCATTCTTGCGTTGGCAATCTTTTTTAATTGCCATGGATCAAGTATTTGGATACGTCGAAACCGTTTCTCAAGGACTTTGTGCTGTTTGAATTGCTTAAGGAGTATTTCCGTTTTTTCAACGGAACTGCCGATGAGTCGAGCCAACTTTTTGGTCGAAAGTTTACGTAGGGTACACTGCGATCCGGATCCTGTCAAGTTCTGATTCTGCTTCGGGGCATCAGCGTAGTTTTGTAACAGAAGCGCGATCCGGGACGCTGGACTCCGAAACGCTATGTTCAGAAATGGATTGGTCGGTTTTGGACGTGATCTGCTGCGCGAAGTTGTCGGATCGAAATTCTTGAATTTTGTAGGTGTCCAAGGGATCCGCGAACGCAGAAACTTCTTTATGTACCTACTGAATGCTTTTGGTGACGGCATTGATAAATGTGGTTTTCGTTTCAGGAAGAATTGGAAGTTCTTCACATTGATAATACCTACGACAACTTCCGTGAGTGTCTCAGCGGTGACGTTTGGATGTGCTGTATCGTCCTCCCATTGCACCGCACCAAAGACTTCACCCGGTTCCAGCACTTCTAAGGTGACGGGTTCCCCTTCAAGAGGTGTTTCGTAAATCTTGACGCGTCCTTCCTTGAGTAGGTAAACGCCTTCAGCGCAGAGGGGTTCTCCATTCTTCAACTCTTTGTAGGTCGTTAGTTGTGCAAGCGCGTTGGCATCTGCTTCGGACAGGTCGCTGAAGATGTCTATCTGCTGAATTGACCAGAACCTTTCTGGGATTCTTTGTTGTCTTACCATGCTATGATCGTCCACCGGAAGTTTGAGATAATTATACCAATATGTTGGCAATAAAGCAAGTGGAATAGGGTTGTGGATTGTGGGTTGTGGGTTATGGGTCGTTATTTGGTATATTGGGATGGTTAGTTAGGGAAAACTGTCGCGTGCTAATTTCAGAGTATTCAGAGTAAACTCTGAAATGTGATGAATTTTAAAAGAGGTGATGAGCCTGCGTAACGACTGGGTTCTTGGTGGTTTTATTGGAAAGTTTCTGTGAAGGTTACTCTGAAAATTTACTGAAAGTGCACCGCACTGTGACACTCAAAGTGCTGTTGAAAGTGTCAGTCAAAGTGTCAGTCAAAGTGACACTCAAAGTGCTGTAAGTGACACTTAAAGTGCTCTTATAATTGCTGAAAGTGCTGTTGTCTGAATCAGGATTTTCTGGATTTTTAGGATTTGCGGAATGGTTGTCTAAATCAGGATTTTCTGAATCAGGATTTTCTGGATTTTTAGGATTTGCAGGATAAGAGTGAGGATGTAGGTTCATTTGTCTGAATCGCGGATTCGGCGGATTTTTAGCATTTTCGCGGATTGTAAGAGGATTATGAGTTGTGGATTATACGGATTTAAGAGATGCATTGATTGGGACACAAGGGTTCCTGTTGACGCACGGGTAACGGGACGTGAAAATATGGAATGCAAAGCCCAGATAACGACTTTACGAGTTCCAGCTTTACGAACTGGCGGGTGCAGAACTCTGGCGTGATTGTAAATTGGGTTTCCAGTGTCCTGCGAAAGTTGGAAACCCCACGACTTCTTGAGATTTTAAACAGCCTTTTTTACGTGGGATGAACCGATTTCGGTCCGGAGAACTGTGATGCTGTTGCTGTCAGGCACTCCTGCCACGACTCAGTGAGATTCTAACGGACCTTGTTTTCTACGGATTATAGGGAAATAACAGTCTATCAGATGTTCTGATGAACTGGACTCTATTGCTTGAGATTTCTCTATAAGAATAGGTTCGGTTTCTGATGTCCGTTTTTCGTCAGTCGAACCTTCCGCAACACATCGGATTTCTGACGACACATCGTATGGGATGGATGAACACTGGCGGGTTCCATTGGCGTCGTCTCCAATGACCTGCCCCCACGACTCTATGAGAATTTACGCGATAGTTTCCGTGTTAATGTTCTTCCGTCTCTGTTTGGGAATCGCGACTTCCAAAGAGACTGCCCACGGACTCGTGGTGTTGAGTTTCGAGCGACGTGTTATGCGGTGTAAAGTGGGTTCTCGGTCGTCGCTTCACCGAGTACCTCCCGCACCTCTAAGAGTTCAAACTCGTAGAGTCCGTTATTGGGCGTTGCATTCTACATGGCGTATTGAATGATACGCTGTGATTAATTATAGTGTGTATTTTGTATGGAATCAACTGTGATTTGTGTAATGTGATGTCGATTTGATGCGGATGTGATGTCGATTTGATGCAGGGGGGTATTTTTTTTGTTCTCTGAATCACGGATTTTCGCGGATTCGGGTGTATTTTGTGGTTTGACAGTCTTTGATAGATTGTTGAGTTTCACTTTCTGTTCAACCCAGCCTACGATGATTCTGTTTCTGTGAAGTTTTATAAGTTAACTTTCCGATTTTAATTCATCTCTGACGTGCGATGAATCGCACGACTACGAACCACCGTTTGATTGTGCTTGATTACTATTGGCTTGGCGTATCTGTTCTGCTTCCCGAACTGCACGCCGCAATCGTCTTTTCAAACTATTGTGGTCGCGGGTTTTCACCAATCGCCACACTTCTGTCGAAAGGTACACTCTGATATCCGGTTCTAAAATTCTTTGCTTTACATTGACAGTGTAGTTTATCCAACGTTTTATAATGCCAAAAGCAAAATGCCCGGGAAGTAAGTCAATGAAACGGCGTTCTTTTAAAAAATCTTGTACTAAGGTTTTTGCTTCCTCAATGCTTTGATCATCAATTCCTAGGGCCCCCTTGTTACATAGTTTCTTAATTTCACTATTGTTGAAATCAACGGTTTTTGCTCCTGCAAAGAGTTGATCTGGTGCTTTGGGAAGCACCTTACAACCGGTTTTTGCGCGCTGATGTGCCACATCTAAAATTAATAATTCCTTGAACTGCTGTTCTGTCTCTGTGGCGATTTCTCTAAAACTGCTTGGTAGCCTATCTAAACTGTCTTCTAAAGGAGCACGGTAATGGCGGAATTTATCTATCGGATCTTCCTCAAGAAGATAGTTTTCAAAAGAATGCCTATGAAGCCAAACAATTCTGCGATGTGGACTTCGAATGGATTCTAAGATCTCGTAGTCTCCATCAAGAACAACAACATATGGGTGATTGCCTTGTTCAAGAAGCATCGCAAATTTCTCACATTCTGGTTTTCCTCGTTTTGATATTATCCGACAATTATAGCCTTGGAGAACTTCACTATAGAAAGGGATGTCAGTATAACCCTCAACATAAACAAGGATTTCTGAATAAAAAAGATATTCTGCTGCTAACCCCGAGGGGGTTCGGGAAAACGAGATCAACTTTTTCTCCCAAGATCGATCACTTTATCCTGAAAATTTCCGACAATATCGGGAGAGTGCGTAGCCACAATCACCTGCATCTGTCCACCAAGCGTTACTAAAGATTTTAAGAGTTTTTCTTGCCAAGTGACATGCAGGGACAATTCCGGTTCATCCGCGATATAGACGACTGGTTTATCGAATTTAAGGAGGGCTTGCGTAAGCAAGATCAAAATCTGTTTTTCTCCTGAAGAGAGGAGGCACCAGTTTAATTCAGATGGCGAGGGCGACTTAATATTTAAGATACCGTTCTCATCAACCTTAATAGACTTGTCATTCAAGAATGAATTAACTGTTTTCTCGTAAAGTTGTAAAGAGGCAAAAATTCGTTCTTTATCCTCTTCAAGTTCTCCTGCATATTTAACCATAGCTTTTGTTCGACCTATAAGTGGAATTACGAAGGTATCTTCAAATTCCAGGGGAATGTCTTTTCCCGCATAGATCAGAGGAAATACCTTTTTTGCAGCATCGAATGCAGCGAAATGATCGTCAATTCTGCTTTGCATTGATTCGTCTAAGAATCCAGCAGCTTCAAAAGCATTTAATAATTGATCCTTCTCTGCTTCTGTTGGCGGCGAGTGAAACACTGAATTACGGATTGACTTAAGTTGGTCGTGTTCTTTACTAAATAGAATTACCGATAAAACTTGACGCTCAAATTCCCTATAACGCTCAGAAAGCTGGGCGTTTAAAATGGAGTGATAACGAGAAAGTCTATCTAACAATTCCTTAAGGCGTAAGTCTACCGATTCCAATCGTTCTGTCCTGATATAGCGTTCTTCATCATTTTCTGTTAAAGGTAAACGACGGCTTACAGGGAGCCAAACCAGGGGAACTATAGGAGTTGATTCGCCATCAATTTCTTCTAATAACATGTTCATGGTAATGTTATCTTTTTCATAAAGATAGCGGAGAGGGGATCGGATCGGTCTTCGGTCAGAAAAAACATCTATAGGGGCAGAATATTCTCTCTGTCCTACCTTGAGTTTCAAGGATTCGTCTCCAATATCAACCGTAATGGTGCGGACAGAATTACTTTTGAAACTTTTCAATCCGATTTTTGCTTGCTGAAAATTAAAGTTTACGACACTTCGTAGATCACCCGATAAGATAGCGTGAAGAAGGTTCAAAATGGTGGTTTTGCCAGAGCCGTTCGGACCTATCAATATATTCACATCGTTGTTAAAAATTAGATCAATGTCTCGATAACCCCATAATTCGTTTATCTTGAAAGACTCAATGAAGTAACTGCTCATGATTCGACTCCCATTAAAATCTATGCTCCCCATGTTGATTGGTAAAATAATAGCACATTTGGTAGGAAAAGGCAAAGGTTAAAAGACGGACTATTGCTCTGCTAACTTTCCGTGGAATACCTACCCTCATTTAACTGTGCGGAAATCTCTGAAAATTCTTGCGCGTTGAAAACCAATCGAAAGATGCCTGTCTGTGTTGGAGTTTCACGCATTTTCGTATCGCTGGTCGTGTTGAACGCTTTTTCAAGCGTTTTCAAGACTTTATGTTTGTACATGGTGTCACGGTTACCTTCCAGATGTTGTCCCTTTGTCTGAAAAATTAGGACGCGCGTCATGCCTTCTACTTCCTTTGCCATCGCAACAAAGTCTGGATAGATGCCTTGTTCTTTCCAACCTTGAATGAGGTTATCGTTTTCACTGGTCGAGTTGCAAGAGCGGTTTTCGTCAGTTTCAAGCAGGCGGTAGGGAACGGTGAGATGGTGGGTGTTATATGGTGTTTTCCGTTGAATTCGAGTGTAGGCATGAGGCAATTCCTTTCGGTTTATCTGTGTTATTGACGTGAAATATCTCTTTCGTTAATTTTTCCAATCTTCCAAACGGAGCCCTAATCCAACTATTCTTTCATAATCAGAATCGGAAGCAACCAGAATTGCATCAAGAGTTAAAGCTGTCGCGGCAATCCAAAGGTCGCATTCGCCTAAAGATATTCCTTGTTCTTGCGACGCAATTTTTATCTGTGCATAGACATCGCCAACCCTCTCTGGAATTGGGTCACACGGGACTGTAGCAAATAGCTCGTTTGCTCTTTGTTCAAGGTCTTGTCGTCTTTTTCCATCAGGGAGACGAACAATTCCGAAGAAAATTTCACCCTTAACGATGGGACAAGTAAAATGGTAGTCCGACTCGGTTAGCGAATCTAAACGCCCTTTTACTCTGGAATTGTCCTGCATCAACAAACTACATGTTGATGTATCCAAGAGGTACTTATTCATTATTTATTATTTTCATCCGAATCAAAGGGCGAATCGAACTTTATAGGTATTTCCCCCTCTTTTATTGACCGATTCAGTGCTTCAATGTCTTCATCGGTGAGATGCGGTGGTTTTTCCATCGCTTTGATGAGGCGTTGGGCAGTGGGGTTTTTTCTTACTGTATGTTTCTGATCTGATTCTGTCCAACTGCGAAACTCCTGTAAAATTTCAGGTGTCACTCTCGCTGAAACAGCGGGATGTGCCGCGAGTAGAATCTGAGCAATTTTTTTCTTCCCAGTCTCACTACTCTTACATGCTTGTTCAATTTCGGGCACTGTAACCATAGGCATTTTCAATGCTGCGCGAAATTTTATTTTTTCAAGCCACTGTGCGGAAAGCAGTTCTGCTAAACCTGTCACAACAGGGTCTAGCCATGTTAAATTATTAATGACAGCTTGTGCAATGAATGCATGTGCATAAAAAAGGTGTTTTGGATCCCTTTTGCTATTGTAAACGATTTTTAATGCTGCTACAAGCCGTTCCATAGGTTCGGTATCTTGTGCTTCTATCATTGTTAGAACGTTGTTTCGCTCCCTCAATAAAGTTGTTTCAATCAAATCAAGAGTAGCAAACACTTTTTCTTTTATAGGGAGTTCAGACGAATTTGTACGCCATATAGCCAGCATTTCATGTGTATGTGCGTCTGTTAATAATTGGACAAGGAGAGATGATACTAACATAACAGTAATGTTTGCAACAGAAGTAAAATCGGGTGGATTGGGAATAGAGATAGAATTAATTTCTTGATCTCCTATTCTCGTCTCATTTTGATGATGTTTCTGTATTAAGTTACACGCATCTGCCAGTTGATGTATGCGTTGTGGCAGCGTATCGAAAGTTTTGTTTCTAAAATCATATTGTGCTTCAAGGATAGAAAGGGAAAAGTTCAATATTGCATATTCTTTTCGGTCTGTGGTTCGCAGGGCGTGTTGGAAAACTGTCGTCTCATGCCCAAATCTGTACTCAATTTGTGCAAGGTTGAGCCAAGAGTATCCGATCGGAGAATCAGGTAAGTCTAAAACTTTTTCCTTAGTCTCCGGATCACTACAGAAACCTGCAGCGGGTTCAGAAAGTTCTGAAGAGTTATTTTCAAGTCTGCACCATATCACCCATATCCATTTTATAATGTATTCTAATCGTTTCTTTAAAGTGAAATACTTAACGTCTGTATTGTCTTGAGGTAGTGTCTCAAAATTTTGCAACGCCAGATGTAGGAACTTTATACAATTCAACATATTGCCTGCTTTAAAGTGGGCAAATCCTGCATCTACATACAAACCAATATATCTTTCGGTATTTTCAATTTTTTGAGTTTTGTTAGCTCCCTCTTCAAAAAAGCAGGCTGCTTTCTTCCAATCATCCAAGTAAGCTGCGCATATAGCGGCTCTCCGATATTCCTCTAAAGGCCCGATGTTTAATTGCTCTGAAGGTAGATTCCATTTTGGGAGAATACGTTCATAAATATTGAGTGCGTCTTTGTAGCGTTTCTGGTTAAAGTATACGACTGCTTGTGCTTCTTCTATCGTTGGTAAAGGACCAAGTTTTGATATAATATCTTGAAGAACTTTATGAGCGGTATCTGGGTCGTTCAATTTTTCGTCATGGGTGATAGCTTTAATTCTTGCTGATGCAGCAGCGATATATGGATAACCCCATGCAATAGTTTTTTCAATTACTTTATCAAAAGTTTCAAGACATCTTGTCCAATTAGGATTTTCAAGCGTTTCCTCTGTTAACCAAACTCCATTATTCAAAAGTTGTGATTGAATGGTATCATTCTCAAAGTCAACCAATAATAACGTTCTAATTCTTGGATCAAGTTTATCCAGTGTATCAATAAGTTCATTGAGGAAAACAGCATTGATTTCTGGACGCATATAGATAAAACTAAATAGGAAACTGAAAAAGTTTGATTCGTCAATGTTTATTTCTTTTAATTCTTCCATGGAATTAAAGTATGACTTCCAAACCTTTTTGTCCATGTTTTTGATGTCAATAATTTCTTTAAGATAACCTACCAGTTTCTTGGCTGGTAACGTCACTTGATTATATGTGAGTATTTCTGTTACTAACATGAGACGAGCCAGCAAGTATGACTGTCGCGGTTCATAAGGTTTGGTTTCTTTATCCCAGATTTCAAGTATCTTTGGTACTAACTCTGGTCTTACCTCAACTGCAATTCGATACTGCAATGAGCGAAACATTTGATTTACAAAGGCATCACCGGGGAATAATTCTTCGGGCGGATCAATTTTAATGTGTGCTAACAGCGAGAATTCTTGGCAGAGGTTTTTCCAGTCGTTCTGTGGAGCGTTCATCAATGAAAAAATGAAAGCGATAACTCCTTCTTTGTTCTCTCCAGCCATGCTATGTGTGAACACAGCCCATGCCTCTATTGGGGTCAGCTCCTCTGTCTTAAGGATAGCATTTGCAATATTGGCCTGAAGCCCTTTTATTTCGTTATCGGACCAAACTTCTTTAGCTGCGTTCGTTAATAAAGGTGAAATTGTATAGTAGGTTTCATTGACTTGATCTATCCAGGGGCCGACCAATTGACTGAAAACATCTCCTGGATGGAGTATAGGTTCCGGTATCTCTGCCACGTTCAGTGCATAATCTTTCCTAAACCCAATAGACATCAAGCTAAGTCTATAGAGAAATTCCCGACGATCTTTTGGCGAATCTGTAAGCAATAGTCGTGCTGCTTCACGCTCTTCTTTTACCTCTTCGGGGGGCTGTAACATATTTGTGAGTATATTCTGTTCTGCCCAACCTTCCTCCTGCAATCGGACGATCCAAGCATGTACAAGCCTCGGATGTCCGCCGGTATGTGCTTGAATTAATGTTACCCAAGTATCTATGTCATTAGTAGGACATCCCATTTCTTCAGCAAATTGCTCAATTTCGGGTATGGTAAAGTTAGGAACATCAACCTTTATTGCCTTTGATACACCAAGAAGGCGGATGAAATTATTGGGAGGTTTATGTTGACTTGTTATTAATAATTTCGCGCCACGCTCCATTACCCTATAAATCAAGATGCCCAAAACTTCTTCATACGTCCGCAACTGTTGGGGTTGTAGGTTCAAATCATCGAGGACTACGTTAACCTGTGAGGCTTGATTACTTACTGCACTAGAAAGTTGCTGCAAAAGTTGGGCAACCTGAGATGGATCTTTGTTTGTGAAATTTAACCAAGACCAGTCACTATCTATACTTTTTGTAGTCAAATTTGCCAGTGTTGTTTTTCCTTTTCCTGTTCCCCCTTGAATTATAGCGATGCCATCTGATTGGAGTTTAGTTTGGATACTTGTAAATAATTCTTCTCTTGGAATAGCATCAGGTAAAAGCGGTGGTACTGTATTTTGTATACAAAATTTGGACTGAATGGCAATGTTAATATCAGGTGAATCGCCAAGAAATGCTTCTTTAATAGAATCAAAAAAGGTTTTCAAGTTAATCGTTTGCTGGCCCCGAGTATCCTGAATTGGAACATTCACTCTCGTATTTTCTGAAAAAATTTCAAGAAACCTCCTTCTGGTCAATTCACGGCTTTTCTCATCTGAAGCTGCTCTCCATGCTTCTGTGATAAGAGAGTCAACAACTTTTTCAGCATCGGGAGGTGAGATATTGTACCGATCACCATGGTGAACCAGGTATTCGCGTATGGATTGCTCAACAAAATTGGCGGGTTTACTGTCTGTCTCCCAAGTGATAGGTTCAATGAGTTGTTCATAGATTTTTTGAGGTTCTATTTGTTTGAGAAATTTCTTTACTTCATTTGATATTTTACCTTCGGTTTGTAGAAACTCGGAAATTTCTCTGATAGCTACATCATTACCCGAACAACGTTGCCATAACTCAAGTCCCGGTTTGTCTTTCCCAAATGGATTTCCCTGTTCCATACCTATTTTGGAACATGTGAGAAAACGGAATTTTACACGTCGATCTGGATTGTTAGTTTGCAATTCCCAATAGTGGTTGATTGCGTCAATCACTTCCGGAGATCTGAGCGTTATCTTTCGTTGCATGTGTTTAACTTGTGTTGCCGTAGCGGTATCATCTGATAGAATGTCAAAGTCCTCTGCCCCTTCCAGATAGAGGATTTCATCATCGGCAAGGGCCAACCAGGCATTCACACTGTGCCAAATTTGATAGAGGTACCCCTTTAGCGAAGCATGTGCTTGACGCTTGGGATCTGCTTTTAAGGGTTTTCTTTTACGTGGTCTTTTTTTGTTTTTCTTTGCCATTTGCTTTGAACCTAATACTGAAAGATGGTTAAACATTATCGAAATGGAAGGGATTTAAAGTTGATAGTGCGTGTAGAGAAACTAACACAAGCAACGCGTCCACAATATAGTCTGACTTCGTATTCATTTCAAAAAACGTAAAGATATTTTAAGTATACTATAGATCAGACGACAAATCAAGGAATATTCGATTTTTACATGGATGTTAGTTTTCAACGGTTTTCAATTAGAGTAGTAATCGGTTTTCATCGGCATCAGCTGTCAGTAAAGCAATCATGATGTAAGTTCCCGGGAACTTTTGGTGGGAGAGTATTGGGTTTTACTCGGTATCTCTGAAGTGAGGTAGAGATGGGCAAGAGGTCGTTTTCTTTGGAGCGTTGGGGATGCCATAGTGTTTCTTAACCTAACCTACAGTAGAGTCTTTTCTATGCCAGGAAGCGGTGGTAGAAGAGGGTTGTTAGGATCTTGTACCCTGCTTTGATGCTGCCGGTGAGGGTGCCAGTGATTTTGGAGGTGCCGATACGTTTTCGGTAGCGTACGGGGACTTCGCATGCCGGAATAGACAATTTCGCAGCCTTGAGTTGCATCTCAATCGTCCATCCGAAGGTTTTGTCTTGCATGTCCAACGCGAGGAGTTGGGAGTATCGGATGGCTCGGAAGGGACCTAAATCTGTATAGTGTGCCCCGTAGAATCGTCGTATTAAGAGGCACGCAAGCCAATTGCCGAAACGAGCTTGCGGTAACAGCGCGTCCCGTGCGTTGTAGGCTTTCCTTGCCCCGATAACAAGTACGGCTCTGCCTTCAAAAATGGGTTCGAGGAGTCTCGGCAGGTCTGCTGGATAGTCGCTATAATCACCGTCAAGGAAAACAACAATATCTGGTGGTGTTGCCTCAAGCGCGGCGATACCTGCTAGACAAGCATACCCATAGCCTTTCCGCGGTTCAGCCACAACCCGAGCGCCGTTCTGCTCAGCGATCGCAGCTGTGTCGTCTGTGGAGCCGTTGTCAACGACGATGATCTCTTGTACGATGGCTCCAGTGTGTCCGTCAAATGTGCACACGGTTTTCGGAATATCGGTGATAACTTTAGCAATAGCGTTTTCCTCATTAAGCGCAGGAATGACAACTGAAATCGTTTTCACGGTGTCCTCCTCTCCGATGCACTTGATCGGTGTTTCAAGACAACAGGGCGGTGGACGCTGATGATTTCTATAACCTCACAGCGGGCTCCTGCACCGTGTCAAGCAGACGTTGGATCACGGTGTCGGAGTCAACACCCTCTGCCTCGGCGTGGAAGTTTGTTAAAATCCGATGTCGTAATACCGCTGGTGCAACGGATTTGACGTCTTCGCAAGAGGCATTGTATCTACCACGTAGAATCGCTCGAGCTTTCGCACCTAAGATGAGATACTGTCCTGCACGGGGACCTGCTCCCCAACGTATCCACTGCTTAATGAAATCGGGTGCATCTTCTGCTTTCGGACGCGTTGCACGCGCGATTTTCACGGCGTATTGAACGACGTTATCAGCAGCCGGGACACGCCTAACGATTTTGTGGAGTGCTACAATCGCCTCACCAGACAGTGCCGTTTCGAGTTCGGGTATATCTGCCCCGGTTGTTGACGATACAATATCTGTTTCCTCGTTTTCTGTGGGATAGTCTATCACAATTTTAAACATAAACCGATCCAATTGCGCCTCTGGAAGCGGGTATGTTCCTTCTTGCTCGATCGGGTTTTGTGTGGCAAGCACAAAGAAGGGTTGTTCCAATTCAAATTCGGTGCCTCCAGCAGTGACGTGATATTCCTGCATCGCCTCCAAGAGAGCGGCTTGGGTCTTCGGTGGTGTTCTATTGATTTCGTCAGCGAGGAGGATATTGGCAAAAATAGGTCCCTGAATAAATCGGATGGTGCGGTGTCCTGTCGTCCGATCTTCCTCCAAGACATCAGTGCCGGTGATGTCAGCGGGCATCAGGTCGGGTGTGAATTGAATTCGCTTGAATTTGAGGTTCAGAATTTGTGCCAAAGTCCGAATCATGAGCGTTTTGGCGAGACCTGGCACCCCTTCTAACAGACAGTGTCCTCCGGCAAAAAGTGCCATTAACATCTGATTAATGACGTCCTCTTGCCCAATTATAATCTTTTTCAGTTGCGCCAAAATTAGTTCTTGGCTTTGCATCAACTCTTCTATAGCTTGAACTTCTTCTGTTGCCGGCATTTTTTAATTGTATCCCTCTTTTTTCGTTGTCAGTTTTCAGTTAAAACTGATTGCCGACAACTATTAACTCTATTGCGTTAGTATGAATCGTTTTGTTCCTCGGTTTGAAGCGGCTCTGACGATCTCTTTGAGAGGTTCGATATTGCCCGGTGTTACCGTTGGTGTCAAGAAACGGACGATCTGATGCATCTCGGCTTTACGCTTAGATTGGGTATAACGGAGTTGCATTTCAGCGACATCGGTTTTCAGCGTTTGTTCTTCAGGGACGGTATCTATCCTGAAGGGTGCCTCCGTACTGACAGTGATTTTGTCTTCGAGCGACAACGCCTTACCGATGACAGCCGGATACATTCTACCTTCCTCGCTCAACAACTCTGCGTACGGATGCTTAACAACGGGTAGTTCAAGCACAAATTGGCTGCCAATCGCGTATAAATACCCTTCGCATGTCCACGTGACCTCAACTTTCAACTCGTTTTCCAATTGGAAAAGATTGCGTGCCTTAAATTCAATTACTTTCGCGCGATCGTCCAATTCCAGTTTTCTGTGCATGAATTCCGATCGTTTTTCGTTGGTATCAAGACTCGCGAGTTGGCTCCGCAGTTTTGTGTTGAAACTTCCAGTGAACGTTAATTCCTGGCGAACGGAGACGCTCATGTCCTTTTTGACTTTTACATGGGTGTGGACCCGTTTCAGATTCGATGTTGCGTCTGAGGAAGGGCTCTTTTGAAAAAGATAGAGGCTGTTTTTTATGTCACGCGCCGCCTCGGCTGCAATATCATCTGAGTTATCTGTCTTATTTTCAGTTAAAAACTGCGGATTGATGATAAGCGTCCATCTGTCTTGATCGCCAGCAGGAAAATCGCCGAAAGCACAAGTTTCTGATGTCGGATCCAGCCAGATGAGTTCGTTGTCTTTGTTCCCTTCAACAGCAAGGATCATGTGATTGAAATAGGCTAAGGATGGAACCGCCTCAACTTCGGAACCACCGTCAGGAAGGTGAGCGTTAACGCCACGTGTATCGCCAGCGGAGATGAGTACCGGATAGGAATTAATGCCTGCTGATGCGAGCATCGTGGACAGCAGTGTCGTTTTATCCTTGCAATCTCCTCTACCGTCTTTCAAAACGAGATTGGCTGGACGGGGTTTAATTGCCCAGATGCCAAGTTCATAGCCGAGATATTGGATGTTCGTGGCAACGTATTCGTAAAGTCTTTTTACTTTTTCCTGTCGGGACCAAGCACCGCTGAGGAGTTGCTTCGTCTTTTCGGCAATTTCTGGGGTCAGGGTGTCTTGTTCCCGAATCAAGGTGGCGTACCACGTCACGAGTTTATCCCAAGAATCAATTGAAGAGATGCTAATGCTATAGGCAAGATCTTGAGGAGCAGGCATCAGGTATTCCTCTTTCAAGGGTGGTACATCTCGTACGTTGAAGATATAGGTCCGCGTGTAGTTGGTCTCCGTAATTGCGGGTTTAAGGGCGAGGAAGGAGTCGGTTTCGGAAGCGGCAGGTGCTCCTGAAATTTGATAATAAAGCTGCTTTTTCTTTGGGATATGCACAGTCAGCCGATAATATTGCATCGGTTGTGGTGCTTGGAAGTAGACTTTGCGCCAGAATTCGCCTTGCATGACGTGCCCAGCATTGTTCGTGGAGTAGGCGTAGTCTATGACACATCCATCTGTAACTTCAGGGAGTGCAAAATACATCAAGCGTGCGTCAACGTACAGTCCGGCATCCACAGCACTCGGCGGGACCAAGTCGGTTATCACATTGTTTGTATTGAGTTCAACAATGTTGCCGTCCGGTGTCATCGTTCGTGCGTGATGGATCGTAACATCGTCTTTTCCGCGCATGTAGGGGATGCTCACCTCGGCGAGATCCTTGCCGTTTTCGTTAAAGATTTTGACGATCCGACGCGTGGAGTAGATATAACGACTCTTTTCATCGATGTCAACGTCAACACTGTCCCAAAGCACAACGGCACCATCATCTGGATACGCTTTTTGAGAAGGAGCATTTTTAATCGCTTCTCGAATGGCTTTCTCGTCTGCCTCACTGATATAGTCATAGGGGCGGGAAGATTTGTTGTTGTCGTAAGTGTTGTCAGTGGTGGTGATCTCTGCGTCTTCGTTCTCGTCCGATTCCGTAGGCGATGCTTCGACGACGACTTCCTGTTCAGGTGGTGGACTCGGTAAAACCGAGCGTCGTTTACCCAAAAACGTCTTATCGGCGAGTGTGCCGTCATTCGCGCCTTCTTCGGTCTCAAGGGAATCCTTTAGATTTCGAGTGGCGTTCCCGTCACCGTTATCGTCAAGATGTGGGTGTTCGGATTGAATAGTACCAAAGTCTTCATACCACTCTTTCGTCCGTCCCTCTACGGATAGAAATGCTTCTAAAAGTGAGATTGCGCCGTCGCCATTTGTATCAGCGGTTGCTGTGGAGAAGGCATCAACGAAAATATCGCCAAATCCTGCCTGCAGTGAATAACCTTCATTCGGCGAGTTTGAAGTCAGAATTATCCGTCCCGGCGCGCTGAGTTGTGGCACGAGTCTCCCGCTATAAGGGAAACCCAAAATTAAGATCTGATTCTCGGCAGGAATGCCGTTGATGAGCGTTACATATTCGGTTTCACTGATGTCTCGTCCCATTAAATTAAACTTTGGCGTCCCTCTACCGGTGCGAGAGGCGTGTCCAATCATGAAAAGCAGAAACCGATCTGAGGGTTGAATTTTCTCGGTGAGTTGTGCGAACGTTGTTAAGATCGGTTCGCGTCTTGATTCAGCATCGACGATCCCGGGTTTCTCCGAGTCTCCCATATCCTCAAAAAGGAAGTTGATTTGTGTTGGGGTATAGCCGTATTCATCGGTGAGCAATTGGTGGAATCCAGAGGTGGCACTCCAGAATGCGTCATAAAAAGATTTTTCGCCAGCGGCACCACCAATAATCAGCACGTAATCTGCTGCAAAGGTTGGCACAGAGATGAGACATACAGCGAGAAGTATAAGAATTATGATCCGTGATTGACGCATTTTCTTTTTCATCGGTGTCTGCCTTTTCTAAGGTTGCTACATATTGGAGGAGGCTATAAAATCGCCGCTTTTTCCACCCGTCTTTTTGACCAACTTGACATCGGCAATGACCATTTCCCTGTCCACCGCTTTACACATATCGTAGACGGTTAGTGCTGCAACTGACACGGCGGTAAGTGCTTCCATTTCTACACCTGTGCGACCGACTGTCTGGATTTCTGCTTCAATCTCAATCCTTGGTGTATCAGGGGCGATGACGAGTTCGACGCGGATTGATGTCAGCGCAAGCGGATGACACAGGGGGATAAGTTCGCCGGTTCGCTTTGCTGCCATAATACCAGCAAGGCGTGCGACCTCTAAAACATCGCCCTTCTTCATCTTTTGCTCGGCAATTAATCGAAGTGTTTCAGGATGGGCAGTTATATGTCCTTGGGCGATTGCGACGCGCAACGTTTCTTGCTTGCCACCGACATCGACCATCCGTGTGTTGCCTTTTTCATCAAAGTGTGTAAGTTGTTTGTTCATTTTTGGGTTACTACCACTTTATACAGGATGTCTTGCCATGATCTGCTCGTATTTTTCACGGAACCGTTGGAGGTATTTCCCTTCACCGTGATAGGCTGCGACATCTTCAGGGTTGGGTTGGATAGGTTCGCCGCGTTTCAAGACTGAACCACTGAACGCCTCAATGTCAAAAGATCCGTTTTCCATATTGGGATCTGTGTTGTAAAGTGCATTGACGCCTGCAACAGCGGCACCCAGTGCTGCCCCTCCCTTTTCTACTGGGAGCGTGGGTCTGTTCCAAATTCCAGCAACACGCCGCATGATTCCCGGACTATCGGTCGCTCCACCGGTTACAAACAGCGGTGCTTGTGTCTGTTTTGTGAAGACCGCGGAGTAGATATAAAGGGCGGCGAGGCTCGTCTCAATAATACCGGTATAGTCTCCCGCTAAAGTGTGTTCTGGCGCGGTGCGTATCAATTCAAATGCACCCGAGACAGGAAAAGATTCGGTTTTGGGTTGCCAAAACGTCATAAACTGTCCAAGTGCAACTTCCTGCAATGCTGCTTCCGCAGGTGCGTATTCTTCTTTTGTGAAACCGTAATTGGCTCTCACAGCGTCCCACACCATCGCGCCGTTTGTACGGCACCCGAACATGAAGGGCCGATTGATGCCGTCATACATAGCGTTGGCAAATCCCTCTGGGTCGAGGGTATCGCCGTCTGTCGAGACCATGTTGACGAAACTGGTGCCGAGACTCAGCAGATCTCCAGCGACAGGAACTTTCGCTTGTGGATTGTCACCAGAACCTGCTATCACAGCACATTCCGGATCGAAACCGTATTTCTTGACGTAATACGCAGCGAGGTTACCAACAACAGAATCTGGAGGCGCGAGTGCTGGCAGTTTCGACTGAAATTCTTCCACACCGCCCGGTAAGCTATGAGCTGTCGCTGCTAATAATGTGGAATCCCATACCTTCGTTCTATAGTTCATGAGCGACATCCCGCATGCGTTGCCGTAGTCGATGGGGACGTTCGCGCTGCCTGTGAGGACTGCTGGAATGAAACTGCTAATCAATTGAATTTTTGTTGTCGCTGCATAATGTTCGGGGAACTGTTCACCAACACGTCGCATGACAGTGCCCGTGAACCGAAGCGGCGCGTCCGAACCAGAGAGGTTAATCATCTCTGATTTCCCACCGACTCCGTTTCGGACAGCATCGGTTTGTGCGGTGGTATTCGCTGTCATCCAGATCGGGGCATTGGGGTAGGCGAATGCCTTCCGCAGCAGTGTTTTCAGATCAGGAGAATCTTCAAGATTTTTTGAATCTGTAAGCTGCGCTAAGAGTGTCCCTGCATTGCTGTTGAGATAGACGTGTCCATGTTGTTGTCCTGAAGTATTGATGAGGCAAATAGACGCAAGTGGCACGCCGGCTTCATGCATATCAGCAAACAGAGCATCGAGCGAAGCAAGGTACATCAACGGTGGTTGCTCGGCTTCGCCTTCTTCTCTCGGTGTTAAGATATAGTCTTCCTCGATACCGAATTGGTTGAGTCGTTCATCGGCACGGTAATCAAGCGAGTGTTCAAAGCATTTTTCTGCCGTGTCTATATCAATGACGACAGCAGATAGACTTTGCGTGCTTGAATCTAAACCGAGGGCGAGTCTTCTTTTTGACACAAATTTCTCCTCTGCTCCGTAGTTAATTTCCCGGATAAGCGCGGTTCTCTAATTCTGCGACGAACTTTTCAGCGGCAATAGCGGCTGCGGCACCGGCACCGGCAGCAGTGATCGCTTGACGGAACACATGGTCATGTACGTCTCCTGCGGCATAGACGCCGTTTATGTTTGTGCGCTGCATGTCGTCCACGACGATATATCCCTGGTCGTCCATAGTTATGACATCTGTGAATAGTTCTGTGTTTGGGATGTGGCCTACAAAAATAAACACGCCGTCGATTGGGAAGAGTTGCGTCTCCCCGGTTTTAACGTTTTTGAGAGTAGCACCGGTCACTTTTTCTGTGTCACCCTCTATCTCTTCAACGATAGTGTCCCAAATAAACTTGATTTTGTCATTTTTGAAGGCACGTTCCTGCATAATCTGACTTGCCCGAAGTTGATCCCGGCGATGGACGATGTATACTTCGGATGCGTATTTTGTTAAAAAGATGCCTTCTTCTAATGCTGCGTCCCCACCGCCAACAACGATGAGCCGTTGGTCTTGGAAGAAAAACCCGTCGCATGTGGCACAGTAAGAGACGCCGCGTCCACCGTATTCCTCTTCACCCTGAACATCGAGTGTGCGTGGTGAGGCACCAGTGCATATAATCACGGATTTGGCACGGTATTCTTTCTCGTAGGTTGTAACAGCGAACGGGTGTTGAGAGAAATCAACTCCTGTTACGGTGTCGAATTTAACTTCGGTGCCGAACCGTTCTGCCTGTTCCTGCATGCCTTGTATGAATACACCGGCTTCGTTGCCGAAGAAACCCGGGTAGTTTTCCAAATCAAGCGTCAAGGAGAGTTGCCCACCGAGTGCGTCGCCTGTGATAAGAACAGGCTCAAGCATTGCGCGGGAGGTATAGACACCTGCGGCAAAACCGGCGGTTCCGCCGCCAATAATCACGATATTGCGATCTTCTATGTTGTTTGTATTAGTTTCCATTCTATTTTTTCATTCCTTTTTATTTTTTAAGTCGTTAGAACGCTTTGAAGATAGCAAGGAGGACACCGATGATAGCGACTTGCGCCCCAATCACCCATCGGAGCGTCGCAATGCCTCCTTCAATACGGTCGAGACGTTGCCCTAAAGATTTAACATCTTCCTTGACTACACCCATATCATTCTTAAGGGAATTAATATCTTCCTTGACCTCGTTTATATCATTCTTGAGGGAACTAATATCTTCCTTAACCTCGTTTGTATCTTTCTCGACACTTATCCTAAGGGCATTAACATCTTCTTTATCCGCTTTGGTATCGATCTTCGCGTCCAGACGATCTAAACGGACGTGTATCTGTTTTAAGATTTCGATCAGCAGTTCGTTGAAGTTTTTATTATTATTATCCATGAAATTTCTCCCCATGAAAAACACAGTTTATGCGGTGTGTAGAGAAAATTAGATACTTACCGATGGCATCTATAAGCACAACCGAGGAATTCCGTCAATAATTGGGTAGCATCGCTCACACGTTTTGCAGTAGAGGCTGCGTGCTTCCCATACGATTTCGCCTTTACACTGCGGACAAACGAGAATCTCCTCTAATGTTTTTTTCTCCCGATTTCGGTTTCCTTTAGCCAAAAACGACTTAGCACGGGAAACAACGCTTCGTGGCACTACGCTTTTCAGCAGCGGTACCCACTGACCTTGTGCCGAAGTCTCTCTACCTGATGCAACGAACTGCTCAAGCGTCTCTGGGCATTCCAAATCCAGCGGTGAGTCTTGTTTTTGTCGTATCTCGTAGTCTATTTCGCCTTCCCATTCATATTGAACGAGGAAGAGGCTGTGATGCGTAATGTGAAACCGCTTCCAGTATTTGTCTTTCGCCGCCAATGTGTGAAAGAGTTGTCCAAATTCGGGGTGTTTGTCGTTCTTTTGTAGTATCAAACGACCCTCAATCAGATTGACTACCCAGTGATGATAATGCCATCCATAAATCCGTTCGCCTATTTCAGATGGCGTTTCAATGTAGCCGCGGTTTGCCACACGCATTAATTCGGCGATGAGTTGTCTCGGATCTTCTACGTGTTCCAAAACATGCGAGCAGATAACGTAGTCGAACGCCTTGTCCGCAAATGGGAGAAACTGTCCATCTGCTTCTACTATTGGTCGGTCGGCAGTGATTTTACCGCCGCGCTGTTCGTCATCTTCTATGAATTTATCACACAAGACATCGGAACGTGTTTTTGGATTGTGACCGCTTCCTATCTCTAAGACAAAATCATCGGCGCGAATGTTCATTTCTGGACGACCATTGTGATATAAGGACTCAGATACGGGAAAGCACCTGCGATGATTCTGCCTTTTATGCCGAACCCGACTGCCTTTTTGACGATAGTGAGTCGGTTCAGCCGAAAAAATTGGGCAAGATCAATGGGACTCGCGTAATACGCGCTGTCTGCATCGCCACCGATGGCATCTGTCTGCAAATTGGGTTCACGGTAAATAAAATGCGGTGATTTTGTGAAAAATCGCTTCTGGGCATAGAGTTGGCAATTTCGTATAAGTTGTTTCAGTGCTTGCCGCTTCGTTTCACCCCAGACGGGTCTACCGGATTTGCCAGACATCAATGATAACCAGTCAAAAAACGGGATTAAGGGTGAGCAGAGGTTCGGTCCAGAGAGCACAATTCTTCCACCCTTGCGGACAACCCGTATCATTTCGGTCAACGCCGTTTCTACATCGGGCAAGTGTTCAATCAGTTCGTTTGAGCAGATAACATCGAAGGATCCATTTTCAAATGGAAGCTCTATCACATCACAAACGTGATATTGGAGTCGCGGGTTTACCCATTCCTGTGCTTCTTCAAGGAAGAGCGAAGAGATGTCTGTACCGACGACATCAAAATCCGCCTGATTGAGGAGCCGCGCCGAGATACCATTTCCACACCCCAAGTCGAGTATCTTAGACCGAGGTGGTGCATGACGGACGACCAATTCTACGTAGTGTCGGAGATAAACTTCGTCGTGTGCATCTAAAAGTTTCTTATAGGTTTCCGAGGTTTCGTAGAATTCGCGCATCCGCTGGCGAATTGATACTGATGTTTCAGATACTGGCGTTTCGACCGTGTTCATACCGTCAAAATGATTGTTGATTATTAGTTAGGGTTCGGCGATACCCCTACAGGAGTTGGTTATATGTTAGGAGCGGAGCGTATTCCACGGTGCCTCATCAAAGACGTCGATGAGTTGATATCCCTCTGCGCCTTTCGCTGGACTCAGCGTGACAAACAACTTCGCCGACTGAGAAGAGACGTTAAAGGAGGCATGAACCATGTCCGCAGGGATGAATACAGAGTCGCCTGCGTTGAGGACCTGCTTCTTATCTTCGAGCCACTGCTCCACGCTGCCTTCTATAACATAAATAACCTCTTCCTGTTCGGGATGTTTGTGGAAGTCGTGTCCATATCCGGGCGAGAGGCTAACTTCCATAGCGACGATGTCCTTGGCGTTTGTGCTTTCTGGGCGACTGAGCCAACCAATTGTGCCCCAGTCGAGTTCGTCTCTTTCTACGTCCGCTGACGCAATAAATTTTCCACTCATAATGCTGTGCGTTCTCCTTCTAACTTTATTAGGACTTACGCAGAAAGCAGTAATTTGGGTATTTTTAACCCCCTAAATCCCCCTTATCAGGGGGACTTTAAGAAGAAATGCGTAAGTCCTATTTATAACAATTTTACAATTATCAATACATTCTGGATTTGTAATCTGTTTACATACAGATTGTTCTTAGCAAACTACGACTGTTTATCTACCACGTCTTGAATCCAAGACAAGGCAGCCATGCTTGACGACCAACCGATAGACGTTACTGCCAGTAGTGCCACCTGTTGCAATTCTTCTCGCGTGATGCCTTCCCGAAGGGCACGCCGAGTATGCGAGTGTACGGCACCTTCAGACTTTGCCCCAATCGCCAATGCGAGTTTGATGAGCCTCGTGGTTTTTGGTTCAAGGGGACCGGCAGTGCCACACGCTTCACCCAATGCCTGATACGCTTTCCAGACTTCGGGGTATTCTTCAATCACATTCTGAAGAAAATCGGGTAATTTATCTTGCATCATTAGTTTCCTCAGGACTCAAAACAGAATTTGTTGCCTCCGATTCCCCGCAGTGGAACCGGTATTCCTCTATCCGGTTTTCTCTTTTGAGGGGGATTCCTGTTCTTGTTGGGCTTGTGTTGTGGTTGAATCGTCTTGTTCTTCGCTGAGTCCGGCTTTGAAATTTGTAACGCTTTTACCGAGTCCGCGTGCCAATTCAGGCAGACGTTTCCCGCCAAATATGAGCAAGATGACAGCCAACACAATCAGTAATTCCCATGGACCAAGGCCTAACATATTTATGCCTCCATGTTTATGTAATGTTTGTGCACTGCGAGGATGCACGATATGTTTAGCGTATATATTAGCATATAAAAAAATATATGTCATTAAAATTGGTTGTGGGTTGTGGGTTATAAGTTGTGGGTTATAGGTTATAAGTTAAGAGTCCTGATTCAGAGAGCCACCCTACGAGGCGTAGAAAAGGTTTTGCGGCGTACTCGCCCGCGATGAATGCCACATGCGCAAATGTAATACAAGGAACGGAAATGTAAGGCAAAGACAAATTTTGCCGCGTGTGGGCAAAATTTAGTCTAACCCCAGACTAAATCCAGCGTTGATTCATGCGACCTGCATTCAGACACTTATAACTTACAACTTATAACTTATAACCCTCTTAACTGACAACTGAAAGCGAACGTAGTGAGCGTACTGACAACAGTTAGGGTCATTTAGTTTTAAGTTTTTATGTATGCATGTATAGCGTGAGAAGTCACGCCATACATGCTATACTTCACCTTAAAAATCTACCATAATCTTTGAGGTGAACCATGACGAGAAAACCTTCTCGCCACTTGCTTGCTATGTTATCAAAAGTGCCAGACCCTCGCAAGGAAAAAGGCAAACGCCACCCGCTGAGGGCGATCCTCGCACTCGCTATCATTGCGATAATGTCTGGGTATCGCAGTTATGCAGCGATCGCTGAATATGGACGGACGTATAAAATGTTGAGAAAATCTTTGGGTTTTAGACACAAAAAGACGCCGTGTGCTGCGACGCTCTACAATCTTTTTCGCAGACTTGACATCAATGCCTTAGAAGCGGTCTTGACGCAGTGGGTAGCGGTTGGGCTTGCGGACTTGGGTTGGGGAAGTCAAGGGGGTCTAACGGCTGTCGCTATAGATGGCAAGACCTTACGTGGTAGCAAGAAACAAAATGCCAAGCTTACGCATTTGATGTCAGTCGTCTCTCATGAACTCGGTGTTACACTCACGCAAAAACCGATGTCAGCAAAGACCCACGAAGTGCCTGTCTCGCGTGAAATCTTGAAAGCGTTTGATGTTTCTGGGAAAGTCGTGACAGCGGATGCTTTGCTAACGCAGCGAAGTTTTTGTGCGTCGATTTTAGCGTTAGGTGGTGATTACGTTTTACCCGTCAAAGCCAACCATAAACAAGCCTATGAAGACATTGAAAGGTTATTTCGGCGCCCTGCCGAAACAACCTTTCAGACGGCATATAACCTTCTTAAGGCAGAACATCAAGATTGGGGAGAAACTCTCGAGACCATCGAAACCGTTGACGAATCTCATGGACGTCTCGAAACACGACGCTTGACAGCAAGCACCGCTCTCAATGAATACATAGGTTGGCCAGGGGTCCGTCAGGTCTTTGAGCAGACGTACACTCGAAAGAACCGACATACCGGAGAAGTCTCCTGCCAGACACACTATGGCATCACGAGTCTTGAACCTCAGCGCGCCACCCCAGCTGATTTGCTACGCATCAAGCGCGGACATTGGGCGATAGAAAATAAGTCCCATTACCTCCGTGATGTCATCTTAGGGGAAGACGCTTCGCAAGTCCGCTGTGGGGCAATCCCGGCAGTCATGGCAGCTTTGCGCAATACCGCACTTTCTCTGTTACGCTTAGCAGGATATGATGCCATCACCCCAACGATGCGATATTTCGCCGCACATCCTAAACAGGCATTGACTTTATTGAAAAATAACTTTTAAAACTAAATGACCCTAGACAACAGTAAAATGTAATTGACACAGGACACAAGACATGCTATAATTTGAGGATAGTTTGCAAGGGATCGTTTTACTACGATAACGGTGGAGGAACTTGGATTATGAACAAGGTGCTGGTCAGCGATCTGCTGTCACAGCAAGGTTTAGATGTTTTAACAGCAAACGACGATTTTGAGGTGGATGTCACCCTTAATCTCTCGCATGAGGAATTACTGGAACGGATTGCTGCCTACGATGCCTTACTTATTAGGAGTGCGACGAAAGTAACGAAGGATGTTATTGATGCCGCGACGCGGCTAAGAGTCATCGGACGAGCAGGAGTTGGGGTAGATAATATTGATGTGCAAGCGGCAACGCGGCATGGTGTTTTGGTCGTCAATACCCCAACTGGAAATACGATCGCAGCAGCAGAACATACGATTGCGATGCTGTTGGCGTTAGCGCGAAACATAGTGCCTGCAGGGATTTCGCTGAGAAGCAGAAATTGGCAGCGAAACGACTTCATCGGGGTTGAGTTGTACGGAAAAGTTTTTGGCACTGTTGGGCTCGGCAGGATTGGGCGGGAAGTCGCACGTCGCACACAAGCTTTCGAGATGCAAGTAATCGCCCACGATCCATATATTTCAGCGAGTGCTGCAGAAAGAATAGGTATCCGACTTGTTGACCGGGAAACGCTCTTTCGTGAGTCGGATTATATTTCCGTCCATACACACCTGAACGCTGAAACCTATCATAGTATTGGCGAGTCAGAGTTTGCGTTGATGAAGCCGAGTTGTCGCTTAATCAACTGTGCACGCGGTGGCATCATTGATGAAGACGCCCTTTACCACGCGCTGAAAACCGGTCAACTCGCTGGCGCAGCGCTGGATGTCTTTGAAAATGAACCTGCAACCGATACTCCCCTTTTAGATTTAGAGAATTTGCTCGCGATACCCCATCTCGGTGCATCCACATCTGAGGCACAAGAGCATGTCGCTGTTGAAATAGCCCAGCAAGTAATAAACGCGCTCCGCGGACAGCCTGTTTCCAATGCTGTCAATCAGCCCAAGATTGATCCACGGACACTTGATATTCTGGGTCCGTATCTGGAACTTGCCGAAAAAATTGGCAGTTTTCATGCCCAGATTGTTGAAGGACAAATATCGGCAATTAAAATCCATTATGGCGGCACACTCTTCCAGACAGAGGATGTTACACCCTTAACCGTTGCTGCACAGAAAGGGCTTTTGGCACCGGTGCTGGCAGATGTTAACTATGTAAATGCGCCTTTTCTAATTAAGCAACGCGGGATTTCTGTTACAGAGACAAAGAGCGAGATGGAAGCGGATTTTGCGAATTCCATCGCTATTACAGTCGTAACGGATAAAGGTGAGTCGGTGATTGAAGGCACTGCTTTCGGTAGGAAGGACATCCGCATCGTCCGCATAGATCAACTTCATATAAATGTCAGACCGACTGGGTATATTCTCCTCATTTATAATAGCGATCAACCGGGTATGATAGGTTTGATGGGGACAATCTTGGGTGAACACGGTATCAACATCGCAGATATGACGGTCGGACGTTCGCGCTTGTGGGAGCTTGCTGTAACCCTTATTAATGTGGATAGTCCTGTGCCTCGAAATGTTTTACAAACTATCGCTGCACAAAAGAAGATCGACTTTGTCAAACAGGTCTTTCTGCCGTGATGATCAATCTTGTGTCTTATCGAAAATAGTGGATGAACCCACGAAAAAAGGATTGAAAACTTGGACGCCAAACAGAAATGTCTATTTATTAATGACGAAATTCCAAAGGCGAAGTTATTTGAAGGCGAGAAACGAGATGTCCATCCCGATTGTAATACCTCATGGCGTATTTCGCCAGAACCGTTTTGGATCCCCGAAACGGATTTGAGGTGGTTTGAGGAACTCGGCGCGCATCTTTTAAATTTTTATCGCGCATGCAATCTGCTCTATTCCCAGAGCATTCGAGGCATTCAACCCGCTTGGGTGGCTGAATACTTGGAACTTGGGAAACCCGAAACGGTCATTCAATATGGACGGATGAACCGTTTTAAGAGCCAACTACCGGGTGTACTGCGTCCAGATATTCTTCCTACCTCTGATGGTATGGCGATTACAGAACTGGATTCAATTCCGGGGTTCATTGGTGCAACGGGTTGTCTCGCGAGACTCTATGGGCAACTCGGTTATTCTATCATTGGTGGTAGCGATGGAATGGTAAGCGGATATGCTGAGATGATCCGGGCTTTAGCGAAGAAAGATGACCCAACACTTGCAATTGTCGTTTCGGACGAATCCGAAGATTATTGGGCAGAAATGGTCTGGTTGGCTGCGGCACTTTGTGAAGCGGGTTTACAGACTTTCGCTCTCAAACCGCACGAAATCGTTTTTACCGAAGATGGGTTGCTCGCCGAAAGTAGTGAAGGTAAGGTAGAGATTGATGTCCTATACCGTTTCTATGAATTGTTTGATCTGCCGAATATCCCAAAATCTGAGTTGATGTTTTATAGTGCGAAGAAGCGCACTGTCGTGATGACACCGCCTCCGAAATCCTACTTAGAAGAGAAATTGTGCCTTGCCCTTTTCCATCATCCTGCCCTCCAACCGTTTTGGAAACGACAACTCAGGAAAAAAACCTATCCGTTTTTACAGGAAGCAATTCCAGAGACATGGGTTATTGATGCGCGTCCGCTGCCCCCACACGCGGTGATTCCCAACTTGCAAGTAGATGGAAACGCCGTCACAGACTGGCGACAGCTTGGTGATGTAACGCAGAAGCAACGGGAATTGGTTATCAAACCGTCCGGTTTTTCTGAGCTTGCGTGGGGGAGTCGTGGTGTGGCAATCGGACACGATTTGCCCACTGACGAGTGGGAATCTGTCATCGAAAACAGCCTTGAGAATTTTGAGCGAAGTCCTTACGTCCTACAGAAATTCCATACAGCACAACGGGTGCGAATGCAGTATTACGATTTTGACCGCGAAGATGTCCAAGAGATGCCGTCCCGTCCACTTCTGCGTCCATACTATTTCGTAGTGGGAGATACAGTTAAGCTTGGTGGCATACAAGCAGCGGTCTGTCCTGCCGATAAGAAAATTTTACACGGTATGGTGGATTCTATTATTGTGCCGTGCGCACACATGCAAGGAAGGTAATTCGATAATGCAATTAAGTGAGAAGCAGCTTGCAAAATTCCGAAATGATGGGTTTCTTACCATTGAAGGATTTTTCAATTCCGTTGAGGCAAAAGCCCTTCGACTGGAATTGGAGCGGATTTACGATACGGAACTCAAAAACGGAACTGGTATCAATTGTGCAGTGCAGGCAGACGGAACCAAACGAGACAATGAAGGTGAAATACAAAACCTTCAGGTAATTCCGCTCAATAACCGGAGTGACTTGCACAAAGCGTTGCCCTTTCATCCAAGGGTCGTCTCCGTCGTTCAGCAGCTCATCGGCGATGAATTTATGTTAGAACTGGATCAAGCGTTCTGGAAACCACCTAAAGTTGGTGTTGGTACGAGTTGGCATCAAGACAATGCCTATTTCAAGATTGCAGACCCATTACGCGGCACGGCGATGTGGATTGCTATCCACGATGCGAACGTTGAGAACGGGTGCATGCACGTCATCCCGGGCAGCCATCGGGAGATGTACGAACACTACCGAGACCCACTGAGTGACCATCATATTCGATGCGATCCGCCTGAAGAACGGGCTGTGCCGATTGAATTGAAAGCCGGCGGCGTCCTTTTCTTCTGCTATGGTGTGGCACACTGCACCAAATCAAACCTCTCTGATAAGGAACGCGCTGGCGTTGCGCTTCACTTCCTCCACAACGATTTCGGTGGTAAAGAACTCTGGGAGAACAATAACGCATCCAAGCCGATGCTCCGTGGTCCGCTTGCAACCGGCGGAGAAACCGAATTTGGCGAAAAGTTTGAAGGCAGATGGGAAGAACTCATGAACGCTGTGCTTGTATCTCATTAACCCAAATGTTATTTTTTTTAACTTATGCAACCTTTCCGTCCCTAAAGTGTGTCTTTAGGATGGAAGGGTTTTCTTTTTTACGCAAACCGATGTTTCTTACATCACACTCACATAATAATTACTTCCGAACAAACAAATACACATTTTTAATTATCGTAAAACCCACAATTACCTTTACATTGGCGAGGTAAGGATACCTCGCCAGCGACGGTGAAGTACCAAACCCTATCATGTCCACATATTTTCAGGCTTTACTATAATATAAAAATATCTCGTAGGAGGACAAACAAAATGAAGCATTTTTTTAGCTATGCGGTGTTCCTCATCCTAATGTTTATCACTGCTGGGTACGCTACGGCAAAACTTACTGACGATCTCGTTGTTTACTTTACTTTCGACAATGTCAAAGGCAAACGGGTTCTTGATGAATCCGGGAACGATCTACATGCCAAAATTGTCAAAAACACCAAATTTGTCGAGGGCAAATATGGAAATGCGATCCACATCACCCGTAAAACTGAAGATTGTGTGAATGTCCCTGCTGCTGATGCGTTGGAAATTAGTGATGAGATCACGATGATGGCGTGGGTGTATCACGAGGATTGGACGGGGCAGTCTTCCCAATGGTTTGATAAGGGCACTTATAGCGAGGACTTCAATAGTGTCTACGGTATGGCGGTCTATGATGAAGACGATCTTGGCGGTGGAGGATGGGATAATGGTACTGCTATCGGGTTTATCTTAGGCGGTGAATTCCAAGTACTGATCATAATTCAAAATAGCATGAAAGATAGAACGTGGCATCACATTGTCGGGACCTGCGAGGACAAGAGTTTCAAAATCTATCTTGACGGAGAAATATTGGCTGAGAGTGAACTCCCATTTGACTTCATTGGTGTAAATGACCAGGATTTGCGGATTGGGTGTGCTAAGAATAGACCCGAATATGCATTTGAGGATGGCTTTATTGATGAAGTCGCGATATGGAGTCGTGCCCTCAGCGAAGATGAAATTAAAACTGCCATGCGGGGTCCGTTGTTCCCTGTCTCACCTAAGCATAAGGTTGCTACGACGTGGGGCGATCTTAAGCGAGGCGCGTTTTAATAATCCGCTAATTTACATCTGGACGCCCTAACTTGTTAGGGACTATTTTGTCTACTGATGTCCCCAACAAGTTGGGGCGTCCAAAAAAAATACAGATATAAATCCTTAATCTTCATACACTTTGTTCGCTACAATACACTCGCCAACTCCTAATGACCTAAATAACCAATAACTCACAAATCGTGTTCCGTCGTCCTATTAACTCCTAACTCTTGTCTCAAACTCACGTAAATCAAAAATCACCCTCTGATAAAATCCTTCCTGTTTCTCGAAAGAAGTTTGCAAAATTCCTCAAACGGCTTTCAAGGACATCCCCTGTGGCTAACCCCAATCTTTACGTGGTCAACGGTTTATCGAACCGCTGAAACCCCACACATGCTGGGGTAACTTCTAAAAAATTCCGATTTTTTTCATTTTTTTTCCAGGATGCACGTATTCTGATCAACATTTCGTCTTTAAATAATAAAGGGTGTGCATCGTATTGCATTGCTTGATTTTACAAAATTTAGCTTTTGATAGGAGGAAATCGCGTGGAACGAGAAAACGATGTTCAATTGATTCACGATATTTTATCAGGCAACGACGCGGCGTTTGGCATCTTGGTGAACAAGTACCAAAAGAGTGTTCACACCCTTGCATGGCGAAAGATCCAAGATTTTCACCATGCGGAAGAGGTTATGCAGGACACCTTTCTTACTTAAGGCATACAACAAACTTCCGACCCTCAAGAATCCCAATCAATTCGCTGGTTGGCTCCATGTCATCGCAAATCGGCTTTGTATTGATTGGCTGCGCAAGCAAAAGCGGATGCAAGAACAGAAACGTGTCATGCAATCTCTGGAGAACACACGTCCAGAAGAAATCGAGAAATCCTCCTATACGCAGTATGTGTCGGAACAGCGGATGACAGAAACAACCGAGGATTACCATGAGCTTGTGGAAAGACTTTTGGAAAAACTTCCAGAGAATGAACGCGCCGTTGTAACACTCTTCTATCTCGACGAAATGTCGACGAAGGAGATCGGCAAATTTATGGGAGTGTCGGTGAATACAATTACGAGCCGACTCCAACGCGCGCGAAAACGTTTACAAACCGATCAAGAATTCTTGGCTCAAGAATTCTTTGGTCATTTCCAATTATCAGATAATCTCAAGGAGAATATTATGAGTCAGTTAGAGCAACTTCGCAACAAGTTCGATGCATTCATGGAACAAGTAAAATCTGACCCTGCATCGAGAGAGGATATTCTTAAGGAGGCATTCAACGAGGTTGAAGATGCACTTAAGGGTAAAATTACGCCTGAGTTGGCACATCTTGCTGTCGATGATATATACCCCTATATGGGCAAACTCGGCATGGAAAAACGGGTGCCTCTACTCCGGACGTATATGGACGACGCGCCAGATGATACAGAGCATTTCTGGGCACATAGGGAGTTAGTCAATACCCTTGCTCTTCTTGGGAGAAGTCGAGAGGCTATTGACGAACAGACGCGTCTTTACCATTGGGCATGCAAGCAATCAGAAAAATATGTGTTGAGGATCGTTTCCAATCTGACCAGTGCTGATTGTTGGGCAGCAGAAGGTCGTACTGATGACTGGATTCAACTTTATAATGAGGCATCTGAACGCTTGGAGAACCCTGAAGTGAGTCAGTACAGCCGTTGCGATTTTATACAAATGGGAGCGGAGATCTTACGAGGCAACAACCGGTTAGATGCGGCACTTCTTGAAATAGAAAAGCTGGAACGTGCCAATGGCGAACCCGGTTGGCGGAATTATTTTAGATTCTGGTTGGCTGTAAGAACGAATCGACTTTTGTTGTATAGCAAACAGAAGGATTGGGATCGTTTCGATCAAGTCTGGACGGATACAAGGACGTTTATCGAAGGGGAAGTAGAAAAACGTAATGCCCGTTATCCCGTAAATACCTACAACCTTATTTGGGCTGCTCACGACGTCGGTTGTTGTCTGGTGTGGACGAAGAAGTATAGCGAAGCAACGCGTATGCTACAGATCGCCATCGATTTTGGAAATGACAACCATTATACTAACTTCCAACTTGCTGTGAGCATCTGGGCTTCTGAGAAGGATCGCGAGAAAACTTTGCATCATTTGAAGGTCGCTCAGGACTACTATGTGGTAGATTCCTATAATTATCGGGACACGTACTACCCGGCTTTTGCTGAAACACCCGAATTTTCGGATGTCAAGGATGATAAAGAGTTTCTAAAAGTTCTGGGACAGACGTAGGGCAACAATAATTTAGTGATTATAGTAGAAACTGAGAGTATGTGGACAATTGTTCACTGAACGAGGGTACACCCTCACCTCCGCTGGCGAGGATTGTATCCTCGCCTATTCCCAACCTTCAAGTAATTGTATATTTTACTATCATGAAACTTCTTGATGCTATCACAGCGGGTATAAAGCCCCTTGCGCAAAATAAGCTTCGTGCTGGATTATCCATCCTCGGAATTTTCATCGGGATTGCGGGAGTGCTGTGCATGGTCGCCATCGGCGATGGTGCGAAACTTATCATCGCGCAAAATCTTGAAATGATGGGCGGTGCCAACCAAATCGCATTCTGGACACGGACTTCTATTTGGAAGGGGCAGCGGCTCGTCCGACGCACTACAGAACGATATACGCTTGAGGATGCTTCTGCAGTTGAGGCAGAATGCCCCGATGTGCTGTATGTCTTGCCTAAAGTAGAAGCCTTCAACACCTTTGTTAGCAGCCGAAACGGGAATCAAGCGAAAACGCGTTTAGAAGGTATCACAGCAGACTACGCTCTCGGCATGGGTTGGGACATTCACACTGGCAGATTCTTTTCCGACAACGATATAGAAAATGCAAATCAGGTCTGTGTCCTCGGTGCCAACGCCGCCACTGAGCTTTTTGGGAAAACGTCGCCCATCGGACGGGAGGTGAAGGTTCGATATCATTGGCGGCAATCGCAGCTCAGGTTACGGGTTATCGGCGTGATGGCAACAAAAGGCATGAGCCTCAGTGATACGTATTCTTTGGATGATGCTATTTCTGTGCCAGTGACAACCTATCAACAACGGGTGAAAGGTTTTCGTTACGTTGACTACTTGCTCGTCTTTCATAAAAAAGGTGCAGAGACCAGCAGTATTGTTGATTCTGTTAAATACACACTGCGTAAAAGACACCGAGGGAAAGATGAGTTTATTGGCGTTTGGATAGCGAAACTGACGGCTCAACGACTTTACCACATTCAAAAAGTGATAAAAATCACGTTAGGAAGCCTTGCTGGTTTCTCGTTGTTTGTCAGCGGTATCGGCATCATGAATATCTGTCTTGTTTCTGTCGGCGAGAAGACGCGAGAAATAGGCTTACGGAAATCAATGGGTGCGAAACCGATTGACATCTTCTGGCAATTCTTAGCGGAATCAATGAGTCTCTGTTTTTGTGGTGGGGTGCTTGGTATTGTTGGCGGTTGGGTTGTGGCACACGGGATGGCGTGGCTCGCGGTGCGGCTTGTGCCAGTTGTGGATACGTGGCCGGTCGTGTTATCCTTACCGTGGGTACTGACTTCTGTTATTTTCTCGATTATCATGGGTGTGGGTTTCGGTGTCTATCCTGCGATGCAGGCAGCGCTGCTTTCACCTATTGATGCCCTCCGAACCGAGAATTAGTTTTACGATAAAATGTAAAAATCTCTGAAGAAAATTACGACGTGTGTGTTAAACCATTTGGCAAGGGAAGACAGATGTAAAAAAAGTCTTCCCTCATTTCTGTTGCTGCCCATTTGGTGGGTATGCATCGAATTAAGGCTTAGCTGACCGTTTCAACCGAAAATAATAAAGTGTCAACGAAGGAGGTTTCTACGTGAAATCGTTGTGTCTTCTGCTAATTTTCGCCATTGCCGTTGGAAGTTATGTGTCCATCGCTGAAACGCCCGACGGGCATGGCATCCCACCTTGGCAACCCACAGGACAATACACACACCCCGCTATTCGAGAAAGTTCAGGCATCGTAAAAAGTCACCAATTTGAGGACGTTTATTGGACCCTCAACGACTCTGGCAACCCCGCAGTACTCTATGCAACAAAACCAAACGGCGAGTTAATTCAAGAGGTCTCAATACAAGGTTCCGAAAACTTTGATTGGGAGGCACTCGGCATTGACGATCAAAATCAGCTCTGGATAGGTGAAATTGGCAATAACAGTCGGCTCCGGACAGACTTGAAGGTGGTTATCGTTGCTGAGCCAAACCCGTTTGAGGATACAGCGGCGGAGGTTATCGCAAGTTATCCGTATCGGTACCCGAACGAAAACGTGGATGCTGAGGGATTGTTCATCGCCGATGGTGTGCCTTACATTGTTTCTAAGGAGCGGGAACGCGCCGTGCTATACCGCTTTCCAGGACTGGAAGCGGGGACGGAACAAGTATTAGAACGCGTTGGGGAGTTCACCGGAGCAAAATGGGTTACGGGGGCAGGTTTGTCAGCCGATGGAACACGACTTGCTGTCTGTACCTACGACGCGCTTTGGGTCTATCTGGGTACGGCAGGTAATTTCACACAAATGATTCAGGGCAAGCCGTGGCATCTCTCGCATAACTTTTTCGGAGAGGCGGTTTGCTTTGATGGCTACGATCTTGTTTTAACCAACGAAGATCGCGACCTCTACCATCTACCACAATTTTGGTATGAGAAAGAGTGGGCATTACCTCCAAAAAACACACGATCGGCAGCCGCTTTGTTAACAGACACAGATGAATTTCAAGTGGAAAGTTACCGTGCGGCGGGTATTGCGATTGACGGCGGACATGTTGCTTTAAATTCCAAAACCTCCGGTGCAGTGTTAAACCAACGGATTGAAACGGATTATAGAAGTCTATACGAAATTAGCACTGTCCTGACGCGTGGACCAGAATATGGACAGGTGGAGTTAAGGGTTAACGGAACAGTATTAGGTTCACCGTATGATTGTTACAATCCAGAACTAATGGCTGGGACGCTGGTAAAATTCGGCACAACCTCGCTGGATACCGAAGATAATCAAGTTGTGCTCAGCGTGATCGGAAAGTCACCCGAAGCCACTGGCTACAAAATCGGGGTTGATTCCTATCACATAGTACATGTCTCACCTTATATTGACGGTTACTTGGTTCTGGGTCCATTTCCGAAGGCGGATATAGACTCTATTAATGAACCACTCCGTCCTGAAATTGAGCTCGACCTTGAAAGAACATTTGAGGGAATTGACGGCAAAACTATCCATTGGCAGGAAGCAGCAACCGAAGTAGACGGCTTTCTCGATCTGAACAAAAACATCGGTGCTGGCGACATAGCCTTTGGGTACACGCTTACCCATGTCTATGCCCCAAAAGCGACGGAGCTTATGCTCCTGCTCGGCAGTGACGACGTAATCACGCTCTGGTTAAACGGCACAGAGATTCACGAAAATGATGTCATCCTTCCTACCATCCCAGATCAACATGCTATCCCTTGCCAATTGAAAGCCGGGTGGAATACAGTTTTGTCCAAAACCAGTCGGAACGGCGGATACTGGGGATTCTATTTGCGATTCGCAGATGCGGATAGGGTTCTCAAGTATAGTCCTTATGCCGCGGAATAGCAAGTATATCCGAGAAGGGGCGAGGTTAGGATCACGGTACATCTGATCGAGTACGCCGCAAACCCTCGTCTACCGCAGAGAAGGGAAAACTAAATGACCCTATTGCTATAGAAAACATGTTGAATTCTTCTCAGGTTCGTGATACACTCTAATTACTTCCGAACAGACAAGCGAATATTTTCGATATAAGAGAATTCCACAGGAGGAGAAGTAAAATGAAGCAACTGTTTATCTATGCCATGCTACTCAGCGTGTTGCTGTTTATGCTGGTAGGGTACGCTACGGCAGACCTCGCCGAAGGTCTCGTTGTTTACTTTACGTTTGACAATGTCAGTGGCAAGGCGATTACTGACGACTCCGGCAACGGGCTTGACGCAGATATTATTGCGAACACTAAAATTGTGGACGGCAAATATGGAAAGGCGATTTTCATCGAAAAAGAGGGTCCAGATTGTGTGAATGTTCCTGCTTCTGATGAACTAAAAATTACCGGTGAGATCACGATGGCGGCGTGGATTTATCAGGAAGCTTGGAACACGAACGCGCAGTGGTTCGATAAGAACTGCCATAACGGCGGCGAACATAACTCTTACGGTATCGGTGCTTTTGGTAACGGTGCGAGTTTCAATATGTTTTTGGGCACTGGCAACAACAGACCTACCCTGAACAAACCACACAACATGGACGCAAAAACTTGGCATCACGTCGTTGGTACCTACGACGGGTCAACCATGAAGGTCTATGTTGATGGTGAGGTCGCAGCTGAACAAGACCAAAAGTTTGACTTCCAAGGCACCAATGATCAGGATTTGCGGATTGGATGCTCTAAAGACAGACCGCAGTATACCTTTGAGAACGGTTCTATTGACGAAGCGGCTGTTTGGCGACGTGCGCTTAGCGAAGATGAAATCCAAGAGATAATGAATGAGGAGTTCCTCGCTGTTTCACCTCTTGATAAAACTGCAACGACATGGGGCAATATTAAGCGCGGAACTGGCCTACGCTAAATTGTGCTATAAAACGCTATTTGTTTTAGATTCAGCATTCGCGGTCCCGCGAGGATATTCAACGGCACAGATGTTACCTAAGCATCTGTGCTTTCTTCTATAGGATAGGGGCAGAGGAAAATGGTAAAAATCGGAATTGTAGGTATCGGATTTATGGGCATGATTCACTACTACGGAATCCAGCGCGCCACCGGTGCCGAAGTGGTTGCTATTTGTACACGAGATCCAAAGAAGCTTGCTGGTGATTGGACCGGCATTCAGGGCAATTTTGGACCCCGCGGCGGCATGGAAGATCTTTCAAATGTTCGGAAATATAGCGACATTGATGAACTCCTTGCCGATGAAGAGGTCGATTTGGCCGATATTTGTTTGCCGACACATCTCCACAAATCAGTTAGTATGGCGTCCCTTGAAGCAGGGAAACATACCCTCGTTGAGAAACCAATCTCTATCTCCATTGACGACGCCAATGAACTCGTTGAACTCGCAGAAAAAATAGGGGTAGAACGGAAGGCTGCCCTTCAAAGTCCATGTTTTCTTATGGTAGCACACGTGCTACCTTTCTTTGCGGAATACGCTTATGCGAAGCGGGTGGTAGAGGAGGGAAAATACGGTAAGCTGCTCGGTGCGCATTTCAAGCGAATTATCTCCAGACCGAGTTGGTCACGAGATGTCGCCGATATTGAAAAGAGTGGCGGTCCCGGTATCGACTTACACATTCACGATACCCATTTCATTCAACTCCTCTGTGGTGTCCCCGATGCCGTGTTCTCACAAGGCAAGATCGCCAGTGGCAACTATGTTGACTATCTGACGACACAATACATCTATAACGATCAAGAAATCTCTGTCAGTTGTTCGTCTGGTGGGGTGTCGCAACGTGGGCGTGCTTTCTCGCACGGGTTTGAAATCTATCTTGAAAAAGCGACACTACTGTATGATTTCTCAACATTAGCAGGCGAAGCATCTACCGCAGTGCCACTGATGCTGCTGAACGACGAAGGTGAGGTTGAACAGATCGATTTGGGCGATGTTGACCCAATTGATGCCTTCACCGCTGAGCTTCAATACGCTGTTGACGCGATTGATTGGGAAAACGAACCGGCAGCACTGTCGGGTGTTGGGGCAAGGGACGCGCTCCTGCTCTGTTACAAAGAAGCGGAATCGATTAGAACCGGTGAGATTGTTCCAATCCGTTAAGCCTGATGAACGTTTGTCTATTTCTCTAAAGAATGACTTCTTTCTATTCTGTTAGCAACATTGGTGAACTCTATGTCCCTGTTGAATGTCGTGACGCTGTTTTCGCGCGGGCACGCGTCAAGTTATTTGCGCATCAAGACTTAAGGCATCTCAATCGGATCTTCACGCATATTCGACACGGCGGTGTTGCCGTTGTAGAGGGGCAGTGGGACCAGATTACGGCGGTCATGGACTATATCCAACGCCACAAACAGGACTTAGTCCAACAAATGCCACGGAATGCTAAATCACAGGATCGGAGAGAATCGCGCGGAAGATCCGCAAGTCGTGCTTTACAAGAAGCCTTAGCAAAACTCATGTGTTGGGCAGATGCGGACGGAATATTACAAGTTGAACCTGCACCAGTCCTTCCCTACCTATTGGAACTTGCCGGTGAACCACCTGAAGCGAATGCGGGGAGACCTTTTTTACTATCTCTAACGAAGATACAGCGAATTCAGGAGGTACTGACAGATACCTACCCTATTCGTGTGCTTGATGCGTCACTTATCGCTTCTGAAAACGTCCTCGCACCACGCTCGCAAGAGACAACCGAATGCTTTCAAGAAGCGTTGCAATATATCCGCGCACATAACCCGGCTGTGGTTGCTGATATCGGATGTGGCAGCGGATGTTTAACTTTATTGGCACGCCAAGAGTTAGGGGAACGGACTGAGATATATGCCTCCGACCTACTTCCCGAAGCGGTTGCGACGACGAAATTGAACCTTCAACGGCTTCTACCAGATTCGGATGCTGTGCACATCATGTCTCCAGGAGACCTATTTAATCCATTTCCTTCACATCGGTTCGATACAGTTATTTTCAATGCGCCGTGGGTTGTCGCTCGCGTTCGCAACCGGGCAGAACTCGCTATTCACGATGAAAAACAAGAAACAGTGAAACGCTTTTTTGCACAGGTGCCGTATTTCCTGAAGCCTGATGGCGCGATTTTATTGGGTTACGCTGATGCCTCAGGACCTAAGGCAATTGAGAGTTTGGAAAGGATAATCGCCGAGGCTGGTTTTAAAGTGGATACTCTCTTTAGAAGGCGGGTTGCGACACACAGGTCAAAACGGAAGTGGGAACAGATCCGGGTGTACATCTTGCGTTGGGCATAGGAATGGTCTATCGACACACTTAACATCAATCTGCCGTACGACAACCTTCCACATAGCGACAATCATAAACTTGCTTAATTTTTACTTTTGTGGAATACTCTTAATATAGGGATAGTAGCACCGTTTGAACGACACGTGCTATTTTTTTTCCTTCCATCGCAGCAGCGGATAGACAGTAGATTGCGAATTTGAATATCTAAGGAGATTCAGATGGTCGATCTTGTTTTGGGAGAGTTTCTTCTTGGCTTGCTTTTGATGACTTTCATCGGCTTCATTAACATCCCTATTGCTCAACGCAAAGGTAGAAGCCCGGTGAGGTGGTTTTTCTTGGGATTTTTGTTGGGGCCCATCGGTTTTGTGTTAGTGCTGTTTATGCCAAAGACACGGACTAAGAAGGATGAAGAAGCCCTTGCGCGTGGCGACTTAAAAAAATGTCCCTCATGTGCTGAGTTGGTAAAGTCGGAAGCCGTTAAATGCCCCTATTGTGGGGACACCCTAAGCATTGAAGAGCATCTTCAATACCGCCTCGAAAATCTCCAGTGAGACTGCATTCATAAGATCTGCTTGTTACTGCTGGTGTGGTTACTTACCTTACTTCTTCCTGTGAAAACTTCCTCTGCTATAGTTTCGCTTAAAATCAATAGCCTTAACAAGACATGGTTTTTCATTGACAGTCAAGAAAAAAATAGTATGCTGAGGAAAATATCTATGTGGAGGTTACAGACTTGAGCACACCAAAATACCCTAATCGAGATGCACTCCGTGAAGCAAACGACCTGTATTTGGATGCCATGCGTCCTTTTGTTGTTCATTATTTGAAACGGATTCCGGGGGAAAAAGTCGAAAATTTGATTAAGGACGTGTTGACAAATGAGCAGTCAAACAAGTTTCGTCAAATTTTGGATGAGACTAATGATATTGAATCTGCAATTGACTTTAGTTATTTTCCGCTAATTATCCGAGATAATTGGGTAATCCAGGGAAATAACAGGAATTATGGTTTTGCAGAGCAATTTAATCAGGATAGGACAGCCCAGAGTATGTTATGGCTGATAAGGAACGGACGGAATTCTTGCGAACATCGCGGGACAAAAGACTTGGATGCCGAATTCGTACGGATAAACTTGTTTCTTATCGCCGATGTACTTGGCAAAATCAACAGATCAGACAAGCAGCGTGAGGTAGAAGACATACGAGATAAACTTTTTTCTGATGATACTGCGGAACGTCTTGCAGAAGCAGAGGAAAACTTAAGAGCTGCTAAAGCAAAGAGTGCTGAATATAAGAAATCCCTCAAAGAGGCAGAAAAACGTTCAAAAGATGCAGAGTTAGAGAAGAACAAATATGAAAAAAATAACACGAAATTGTCAGGAGAGGTAGGTCAGAAAGAGCAACGCCTTAAGAAATTGTCCCAACAGTTGAAGAGAGCAAGAACGGATAGAGACAAACATAAAAATAACCATACGGGTACAAAACAACGTTTAAAAAAAGCCGAAGCAGCACAAGCTGACTATAAGGAACGTCTCAAAACAGCGTCGGAGGAACTAAAAAAAGAAAAAAAGAAACGGGAGAAATCCGCAGAATGCCATACTACCGTATCAGATCAACTCACAGCAGTGCAAACAGAGAAGAATATTTCTGAGGAACGCCTCGCTGCTATGCGACAACTATTCACGATAGCGACAATCGTGAACCCAGAGATTCAAGCGATATTTCCGCCTCTTAGCACTGATTCTGATGTCCGAATACTTGACCGTCGAGGTACAGATAAACAGGACTATCTTTTAGGACTGTTGGAACAAAAGCAATCCACTATCATCTATGTCCAAAGTGAAGAAAAGATTGAGCAGTTGTTGGACTTCGTCGGACCAGAGAAAGAAGGTATTATCGGAAAACACAATGAACAAACCTCTGGCGCAGAAGAAACAGAAATTTTGGAAAAACTTGAGACAGGTGAGTTAATTGCCATTGTTTCAAGTGGTACAATTTCCACGTTGTTGGAGTCTCATTGTGTTGAGCATTTTGTTTTCTGCCATCTTGCCCCGGATTTGGAAACGTTTTTTGAACGATGTCAAATTGCTTTTACGTCAGCAAAAGATGCTTGTTTGCATCTCATCTACAATAGCAAAGAAGACATTGAGGGCTTGGATAAGTGGTTAAATCAAAAATATCCAGATAGGGAAACGTTGGAAAAACTCTATACGGAATTAAGAAAACTTGCAAAAACAAATGGCGATTTCATTAACTTTGAGAATATCTATAACGAATTGGATATGGCAGAGGAAGGGATTGAAACGGGACTGGCTATCTTTGAGGAATTATACTTGCTTGAGCGAAATAACGATGGTGTAAGACTCTTGTCATCCTCTGGAAAGAAGTTGGAGGCATCGAAAATTCATTGTAGAGGTGAGGAACTGAAGGACGGAGTAGCAGAAGTTCATACATTTCAACTTGAGCAGTCCCCTAAGCAAATCTGGGAAGAAATACTAAAAAAATCGGATGTAGAGGATGAGACTACACCATCTACTGTTGATGTATGGCCACAAAGGGATCTACGTGCCTTTGATTCCCTACGACAACGCGCAGCCAACAGTGTCAACAACGCAGACTTTACTCGGTTTAGTGAAGATGATGATAGAGTCAATTCTACTTTTTCTTCCTATGAATTGGAGGCTGCAGTATTTGATCGGGCGGAAGATTACAAAACCAAATACGATCTCGCTACGCAGTTTGTTCAAGAGCATGGAGTTGGTACACTTAAGCGAGGGGTCGCACAACTGATTAGGGACCGCGACGATCCAGATTATCATTTCACAGAAGATGAGACAAACATGCTGCGCGCCTTCCAAAATGCTCTCAGGGATTTCCAAGCACAATCTGAGCAATCTACAGAAATGCTTGACAGGGACAGCATAGTGGACGAGGAAACTGTGGAGGAAACCATCCCCTAAACCTCTCGTTGCTATGTATTTATTCGCGAACTATAGACACCGGTGTTCCCTGTTGTAGTCGGTGTTGTTCACCGACAATCACGACTGATTTTCCGTTATCAAGTCGCGAGGTAACCTCTATCTCACCACCGTAGATAGCCCCAAGCGTTACCTGTTCCCGGTGCGCCGCATTTCCCTTAACAATAAAGACAGTTCCGCTTCCGTTCTGAATATGCAAGACCGCATGCAAGGGAAGCAATTGTACATTTTTGCGTTCGCCTGTTTTGATGGAAACTGTAATTGTGCCACCCGGTCTGAGGCCGTTGTTGTGAGAGAGTGTTCCCATAGAATTCGGCACCGTTGCATGGACGAGCACGGTATTATCTTCATGGTTAACTGTCGGACTAATAAAATCAATTGTGCCGACAATATTCCGAATGCTGGAGTCTGTGGAAATCAGGACGAGTTCACCCCTGTTAATACGACGTGCATCGGCGACAGGCATGTTCCAGACGGCTGTGAGGACATCTACACCGATTATTGTGAATACTGGCTTGCTCGTGGGAGATGCTGCAGGTCGGGCATAGTCTCCGATGTTCAAGTGACGCGTTGCAATAATGCCATTAATTGGAGATTTAATAGTCGCGTCATTCATCTGTTCCCGAGCAGTTTTAAGTTGTTCGTCCGCTTGACTCACCGATGACCTCGCAATCGCAATCTCTTGTTCCCAAGATTTTGCTTCCACAAGTTTTCGCGCTGTACTGAGGTTGGCTTCTGCTTGGGTGGTTTTCGATTCTGCCAAAGCGATCTCACGTTCCCAGCTGCGAATTTCTACAAGTTTCTGAGCAACGGCTAATTCTGATTTTGCCCTTTCCACGGAAGGATGCGTCGAGCCTTCCTCAAACTGTTGTGCTGTAATTTTAGCTTCTTCCAAACGGGTTTCCGCCAGTCTCAAGCGTTTTTCTACTGATTCAAAATTGCTCTTACTGATATGTTGTTTTTCGTAAAGGACCTTGTCTCGGTCATAATCGGCTTTGGCATCGTCGCGCTCCACTATAGCACGTTCCAACGACTGCTCTGCATTTGTTTTCGATTTTTCGATTGTTGCTTTGGCTTCCTGATATGCCACTTCAGCTTGTATTAGCCGGTTGCGAATACGCATTTCAGCGAGTGCTCTTGTTTCCACAAGTTCCGATTGTGCAGTCGTCAATCCTTCTTGGGCAATTACCAACTGAGATTCAACACGTGATTGGGCGTTTGCTTCCTTTAATGTGAGTTGGGACTGCGCATTACTTAATGCCGATTCAGCGCGTATTACGGCAAGCGCAGCTTCGTTTGAGTTGATCTCCCCGAGGGCATCACCTTTGGCGATATTTTGTCCAACAGTTGCATTCAGAGCAACAATCTTCCCCGAAACATTAGAGAATATTGTTACCTCCGCTTGTGGCTCTAAAATCCCTGTATACTGCTTTGTGGAAACAATTGTGCCGCGTCGCGCTGTTGTAACCGGCACAGCGACTAGCGATGTCTCTTGGGCAATAACACTGCTAACACTAAAAAAACAGATAATGGCAAAAAGTTTTACCGAGTGCCATTTTAGAGAGGCGCTCGCCAATTTTAACATTGTCCATTTTGCGGGCATTTCAGTGTCCGCTTTTAAAGCGTGTTTATTAATCATTTTTAAGTTTATCCTTAAAGTCCTTTGTGAATTTTTGCATCTTCGGATGGATCACAAATTGACAATACGGCTGCCTCGGATTCAATTTAAAATAATTTTGGTGATAATCTTCGGCAGGATAGAAGGTATCTATTGGTGTAATTTCCGTGACAATTGGTGCGTCCCACATGTTGGATGCATCCATGTCTGCTTTAGATTTTTCAGCGATATGTCGTTGTTCTTCGGTATGATAGAAAATCGCTGAGCGGTACTGGGTGCCGACATCAGCTCCCTGTCGGTTTAACGTTGTTGCGTCGTGTGTGTGCCAGAGAACTTCCAGCAATTCCTCGTAAGAGATAACACTCGGATCGAACTGGATCTGAATTACCTCGGCGTGTCCCGTCATACCCATACACACTGCTTCATAAGTCGGATTAACAGTGGTGCCGCCGGTATATCCTGAAACGACCTCATGGACGCCTTTCAATTGCAGAAATACTGCCTCAACACACCAAAAACAGCCTGCGCCAAATGTCGCTGTCTCTAATTGCATTTTTTATTGGCGGTTTTCGCATCGTGGCGAAGTCCGCGCTTCTCCTTATAGGTATTAATAGTGTAACGAATGTTACACTGATAAGATTTCAAATTCCGTGTCTCTTAGGTTCCTTTGAGACGAAATCAGGCTAAACTTGTAAAAAGGGGAGATCTGTGCTATAGTGTGAACCTATGAAACGTCTTGTTTTACTCTCCATGTTTCTATGCATCGTGGCATGCCAATCAGAGGAGCAACGGGCAAAAACGTTTGTCACGCAACTCGGTGCAACAGATATTACACTTCGGACTGAAGCGATGAAGGCTCTGGTCACGATGGGTGCACCGGCTGTTGATGCCCTAATTTCGGGGATATCCAATGAAAATCCTCAGATTCGCGAGATGTCTGTGTGGACACTCAGCGAAATCAAAAGACCGACTGACCGCATTGTGCCTGCAATTATCGCCTCTCTCACTGACCCGGAAGAAACTATCCGCGTTATTGGTTCAGTCGCCCTTCAGAGTTTAGGTGAACCCGCCGTACCGTATCTTATTGATGCCTTAGCCGCGCCGGAGCCAGAAATTCGATTGAATGCCGCCTATGCGTTAGGGGAGATTGGCGCGCCGCTTGATACGATTATTCCCGCACTCATCAATACACTCACCGATCCAGTATGGAACGTCCGTCGACTTGTTGTGCGCTCCTTGATTAGAATAGGTGATCCTGCAGTTAATCCGTTGATTCAGGCATTGAATTCACCCGATCAGGACCTTCGTCGTATGGCAGAACGCGCTTTGAACGACATGAGTACGCCACGCACACTAAAAGCAATTGCGGATGCAAAGAAACAGTTGATCGACCGCTAAACCTATTCAGATGAAATTCGCTGTTCTTCACTGTGGAGACAATCATTCCAGTAGGCGACCGCATACGTTTTTACAGCATCTGGCTGATGTGTCTGTTCAAGGTACTGCGCAATCCAGTCGAGTAACTGTTGCCGGAACGATTCTCGAATCTTACCCTCAACATAAGCAAGTTCGTGGAAGTCTTGCCGTGCGTCTTCGTCTAACTGAAAGTCAATTTGACGATACAGCACGAGATTGACTATTAATCCAAGTGTGAGATGTTCAATAGGGTTTGGGAAGATGCTGAGTGGGGGATCGAGCGTGAATAGATTCTCCAGTGGCAGTGCTTGGACGTAGTGACATCGGTTTTCAATGTTTGCTAACTGTCGGTCAATCATATCAACCTCAGCCAAGCGAATAAATGCTCTTGGTGTTTCTGCATCTCTGATTGTCACCTGAAGCGTCCCAATCGTTGTCCTGTAAGTTAGTAACGCCTTTAGAAAATCGAGTTCCATTTGTGTATAGATTTGGATGCTTTCGGTCTCCATATCCGTATAAGTGGAACCGAGCGGGCGTTCTTCATCCCTTGTGGGCGGTAGAATCACGCCGTTTTCTAAAAGGTGGCGCGCCCTCTCTAATAATTTTTCTGTGAGCGTGTTGCCGATTTGGAAGAACTTGACGACCCGGGTTTTACAGAGTAGCCGAACCGCTTTGTCGAGATCCCCCTTACTGCCGTATTCTAATCCGAGACTCGTAAGCGTGAATGCAGTTTGAATCTGCGTGCGGAGTGCCGATTCATTGGAGAGATCTGACGTCTTCATTGTGATGAGTTTGTGGGCAATAGCGGCGATATTCTGGTAGAGCGTATCCGCCTGCTCACGCGAAATGTCACCGAATGTGTCTCCGTGTGTCAATGCTTGTGCGAGAAAGAGTCGTCTATCAAGCGTCGCATCCGCTACAAGAGAAAATCTATTTGTCTTTGTCGTCTCGTGCATCGTCCTCCTCATCCTCATCAAATGTAAGAGATTCTAAATCGACCTTTTCCATGAGGTCGGCTTCGGTGACATCAATGCCTGTTTCCTTATCACGTTCTTTGACCCGTGTTGCTCTATCTGCTTTTGCTGCATCGAAAACAGCAGCAAGCTCAGCTTCAACGTTGGCTTCCGTATCAAACGCGAAGAGTTCACTGATGAGTATACCAAAAATTTCATGGTCTGCTTCCCAGATAGCATCGCAAATCGCCCGTGCGCGCTCGTCGGCGTAGTCGATCGCGGGCGAGCCCGGATCCAAGAATTCATTCTCAAGGAGCATTGCGGTATGTTGATCCTTCACTACGATGCGACCATGAAGGAGTGCTGCCAACAGACGGATGTCGAGTTCTCTGAGAAACCGTCCAAGATCGTTCCGTTCACATTCAGAAAGTTCAAAAAGCCACAGGTCCAATGACTCTTCATCAATTTTGCCATCGCGCCAGACAGCGATATCGAGTAGCTCCTCAAATTGCTGATTTGAGAGACAAGGCAGCAATACCGAGGCGAGTCCTGTACCCAGCATTGTATCCAAGACTTGGAGCACATCCTCGGTAGGGCTTTCCTGAATAAGTTCTGTACAATCAGGTACGAGATAATAAAGCTGCTCTCGTGCCTTCGGGCTGCGGGTTGCAGTAAGAATCTCCAATTGCTGTTGCTTCTCGTAGCTTTGAAAGAGTTGCTCTGCTTCGCGTGTGGGTAGAGACAGCAGCTTCTTACTTTCGGAGCGTGGAACAATTGTTTTGGGACTGTTCATGCCGGCTTCTCCATGTGAAACGGGTTCCGATAACAGGTGACACTTTTGCCATACCTCAAAAGTTATTCTTCACGAAATTGAGGTTTTGCGCCGCGGATGCTACTGCGTCATCCTTACCGGGCGTTTCCAACACAAACCAACTGTCATATCCAATAGCATGTGCAGCATCAAAGACTGCAGGGAAATCGACATCACCTTCGCCTGCGTGATTGCCACCTGTGTCCTTGATGTGCATCTGCGAGATTGCACTGCCCAAACTCCGAATCTCAGACGGAGAATCGTAGCCAAATCCGGTTGCGTTGCCCATATCGTAATAGACACCAACGGCTGAGGAACCGACGTTATCAATGATCCGCTGATGCTGTTCTGCACTCAGCGTTGATTCAACTGCCAGAGCAATCCCCTGTTTTTCGGCGGTTTCGGCGGCGGCTTTCAGCCCATCTATGAAACGCGGCGCGTCGATGTGGTCGTCCTCGATCTGGCCGTTTCCAAAAAACGGCACAAGAATCACCTTCGCTCCGAGTTGCGGGGCGATTTCTGCGAGATATTGCAACTTCGCAATACCTTCAGTTCGTGTGCTATCGGTCGGATGCATAAACGAATAAGCAGTGAAACCCCCTGGTGATAGTGATGGCACCTCAACGCCAGCTGCTTCTGCCAAACCCTTCACTTTATCAATCCCGCCCTCTTGCCAGAGAGTGTGCTCACGGTAGTCGACTCCCATACAAACCTCGACACCATCAAAGCCAATCTCTTTTGCTTTTTGAAACGATTCTTCAAAAGAAACCGGCAACATTCCATCCCGAATACCTACCTTCATAGTCGCCTCCTAAAGGATATAACCTGCGATTCAGACTGAATCTTGCACTAATATTCTGAATTTTAACATAGTCATGATGCGAATTGCAAGGAGATCTACATTTTTTTTGATTTGTTACTAATCAGAGAACTGCAGTAGATAAAATTGATTTTCTCCAATTAATGTGTTAAAATATTTCAAACTAACCATTTGTACGGACAAATCAAAGGTCGCCTGAGAAAAAATTCTTAGGTGTTAACAAATATCGTCCTGTACAAAAAAATAGAAAGGATATGTGATGAAACAGATTACTTGTATAATTGCAATTCTGCTTTTGTCTGTATGTCTCATCCCTGGCGTTTTCGCCCAGAATTTGCTGAGCGACGAATTCCACGGTACGGGTCAAGACCTTCAGTCCTTCTGGCAGGTCAAGGATGGTGATAAAAGTCCTTGGGAACTAAAAGATGGACTCCTCGTTGCTGAAGCAGGTTTCGATCAGAATTTGTGGACTGATGATACTTCTACACGGTTCTACCAGGTCACGGATCAAGATCAGTTCGACATTGAAACATCTATGGTCGTTGACTACGCAGATGCTTGCACCGTTGCTGGCATCGTTGTGTATTCTGCTACGACAAAAGATCATCAGGACCGCGATGGTCAATGGGTAACGCTGAAATTATGGGGACGCGGTGCTGCGCAAGGCAACAATGCGGTTCTCCAGTACCAGCGTCGTCAAAATGATGCTGCACCCTATGTTGGCACACAAGCTGACTACAATCCAGATCAAGGTGTTATTCCCATTGAACTCCGCATCAAACGTGATGGCAACGAATATGAGTCGTGGTTCAAGCCGAATGCAGAAGGCGACTGGGTCTCAGTGAGTACGGTGACTAACGAACTCGAAGAACCGCTTGAAGTCGGTATCTACGTCGGTATCTGCGAAGGGCAAAGTGCAGCAGGCAAAATGACTGTTACTTTTGACTACTTCCGCGAGGCATCAAGCCCCGCAACACCCGTTGATCCACGTGATAGACTCGCTGTTACGTGGGGTGAACTCAAAGGCCAGTAGGAACAGACGTTGTTCATAATTTTTAAATTGCTGGCGGCTTTTATGTCGCCAGCTCTTTTATGTAGGTAAATTTTGAAATACATAATTATTTTATGTTTTATCGGCATTGCGATGCTTTATGGTATCTCTGCCGAAGCTGCAGATTCCCTCGGTGACCCGTTTGATGGAAACGCCTTACAAAATCCGAATTGGAAATGGAAAACGTCTGATGAGGAAGGCGTTGAACCCAAAGAGTGGGATATGGGTAAAACGAAAGCGGGGTGGCTTCACGTCACAGGTGAACTGAACCGTAATCTCTGGCCTTCGGACACGACGAATCGGCTCTATCAGGAACATGAGGGTGATTTTGATATAGAGACGCACCTCTTCATGGACTACGAAGACGCCTGTGTTGTTGCAGGTGTTGTTGCGTACTCACCAACAACGGAGGATCGTCAAGGGCGCGAGGGTGAATGGGTGACGATTAAGCTTTGGGGACGCGGGCCCGCACAAAACAATAATGCCGTCATCCAGTATCAGAAACGGCAGTTTGATGCGGGTGAAGGACTCGTCGGGGTCGTTCCAGGTTTCCAAGATCCCGTAGGTGAAATGAGTCTTTACATGAGACTCCGCCGTGAAAAAGATGCCTTTACAGCGTGGTGGAAACGGAAAGCCAACGACAAGTGGATTGACATTGGCGAAACTGAACAGGAGTTCGATGAACCGCTTGAAGTCGGTATTTACGTAGGTATCTGCGATGGTAAAGGCAAACAGATTGCACAATTTGAATACTTTGAAGACCTTCTTGTGCCATTCGATGTCTCGCCTCGCGCGAAATTACCGATTGCTTGGGGTGATTTAAAACGCAGGCACAATCTGCCGAGCAGCCGTTAGCGTCCGCTTTGACATCTAAACTAACTTTGATTATGGTAATGTAGTGGAAAGGATTTTTGGCAGGGAATGAAATCCGTCTGTTTTGCTATTTTCATACTCGTTCTTGGGACCTATGGTGATTCAGCTGCTGAATTCAGTCCGGCTGCCAAACAAGTCCTCTCCACTATAGAGTGGGTATCCATTCCCGAAGGCACGTTCCTGATGGGTTCAACTCCCGAAGAGGCAGAAGCTGCTTATGAAGACGCGAAGTTGCGAAGTTCTATGCTGGAACGGCATACGTTTGATGCAGAGTTGCCACAACATCAAGTCTACTTGGACGCTTACGAAATCTCTCGATATGAAATCACCAACGCGCAGTACCGAGTTTTTATTGGGGCAACAAACCGACCTACACCACGTGGACACAACGGTGAAGAGACATGGGCGGATGAAACGCTCAACGGTGATACACAACCTGTTGTTGGTGTGACTTGGTTTGATGCGCAAGCGTTCGCGGAATGGATCGGTGGAAGTCTCCCAACTGAGGCACAGTGGGAGCGTGCGGCGCGCGGGACAGAGGCACGCACATACCCCTGGGGAGACACACCACCGAAGTCTCGTCAGCATGCCAACTTCGCGCGTCGCTACAATCGTCCGATGCCAGTAGGACAGTTTCCGAAAGGGACATCGCCAAACGGCATTGCGGATCTCGCGGGAAATGTGTGGGAATGGTGTCTTGATGAATACAGTCCAACAGCCTACCAGCGGAATAGCCAAGATGTGTCCCGAAACCCACTTAACCTCCGCTTCCGAGACCTACTGCGTGCAAGAGTCATTCGTGGCGGTGCTTGGGACGTAGGTAGCGCGTTCCTCCGTTCAAGTTTACGGTTCAAATTCTATCCTTTGGATTCAACCCATACGATCGGGTTTCGGGTTATCCGCCCGCGCCCGGAAATCAAAGAGTAGCCTTCCTGCCACCATGCTCCTACGAAAACACTTCCCATTCCGTTTGTTGGTATCTATACTAACGGTCTCTTCCCTCATCTTTCCATTTCTCGGCAGTACTGAACCCTATTTTCGCGATGTGACCAATGCCATGAAGCTTGATTTTCAGCACGTCAATGGGTTTTCTACAGAACGCCGACTCGTTGAAACGATGGGCAGCGGTGGTGCACTCTTTGACTTCGATAACGATGGGGATCTTGACCTCTATCTCGTCCAAGGCAATTCGCTCTCTCCATCAACAAAGCTACTACCCAAAAACCGACTTTATCGTAACGATGCTGGTGTTTTCGTTGACATCACAGCGTCCGCAAACGTTGGAGATACCGGTTATGGACTCGGTGCTGTCGCTGCGGATTACAATTCTGACGGGTATCGCGACCTGTATGTAACAAACTTGGGAAAAAATGTATTGTATCGTAACAACGGCGATGGTACGTTTTCAGATGTTACCGAGCAGGCACAGGTAGGTTGCCCGCTGTTGAGTGCAAGTGCTGCGTTCGCCGACATTGACCGAGACGGCGATCTCGATCTCTATGTATGCAACTACGTTGAATACGCACTGGAAACCGATATTCCGTGCTATTATCAAAACACACTGCGTATCTATTGCGGTCCCAACGAGTATCACGGTATTGCCGATGTTCTATATCGCAACAATGGTGACGGCACGTTTACAGATATTACTGAATCCGCCGGTGTTTATGAACCGACGACGCGTGGACTCGGTGTTGTCTTTACGGACGTAAACGGCGACAGTTGGGTGGACATCTACGTCGCGAACGACATGTCTCCGAATACGCTTTTTATCAATCAAGGCGATGGGACCTTTCAAGAAGAGGGTGTGATCCGCGGTGTTGCCTATAATGGCGATGGTTTGGCAAACGGCTCAATGGGCATAGATGCTGGCGACTATGATAATGATGGTGATATTGATCTCTGGGTGTCGAATTTTGCATTGGAAGCGAATTGCCTCATGCAGAACGATGGTGATGGCTATTTTGAGGATGTAACGTTTGACACGAACCTCGCAGATCCTTCCTTCTATGCGCTCGGATTCGGCACGCGCTTCATTGATTATGACAATGACGGTTGGTTGGATTTGCTCGTGGGAAATGGACACATCTGGGATAACGTTAAGCAGATTGACGCGAAACAGAGTTACGCACAGCCCGTTCAGTTATTTCGAAATCAGGGCGGTAAACAGACCGATTCCATAAACTTCGCCGAGATTACTGCTGAAGCTGGATTGGATAAAACGCCTTACGTGATCCGCGGTATGCTCTTCGGGGATATAGATATGGATGGTGATGTGGACGTTGTTCTTTGTCAATCGAACCGTCCAGCGATTATTCTCAGCAATGAGATCGGCAATGCAAACGCGTGGTTAACGGTGAAACTGACAGCCACGGATGGCAACACAGATGCGATTGGTGCGCAGGTTCAAGTGGAAGCAGGCGGAATGACGCTTCTTCGCGAAGTTATCTGTGGCGCAAGCTATCTGTCAGGAAACGACCTTCGTCTCACTTTTGGATTAGGCAGTGCGACACAGGTGGACAATCTTCAGATTCGCTGGCATGATGGAAGTACTTGGCAATTAGGGGAACTGTCGATTCGGAAGTCTATAACATTCTCGCGGGATTGACACGCTATATTATCAATGCTATAGTACACAATTATGAAGATCGTTGAAGAGAGAGAAGCGTGGATTCACACGCACTTCATCCTTGATAGTTTTTTCGTCACAGAACAGGAACGGCGGCAGATTTCTATTAGCGTCGAACCGGAGTTAATGCAACTCGGACTTCAGTATGGACTGACGTATAACATCGCACCGTCAAAACATCGCGCTATTGTTGTTCTTGAATGTATCCCGTTTGACACGGTTAAAGAAGTAATCAAACAACTGATTAACGACGCGATTAAAGATTTTCCCGTCCGGCTCCCCGAACAGAGGAACGTTGTTACTAATATAACGGTCGCGGAACCGGAAACAGGGCAGGCGAATATCAATGTCCAAGCCCCGGCGCAGTAAGAATATGTGTTCCCACAGTGCCGTCGGTAATGTTGAAGATTGACGGAAATTCGTCTTGCCAACTGTCGTTAGCACTTGGGCAAAATTGGCGAGAGTTGCCTTCGATGGCTGTCACACCGGGAATGCGCGCAGCAAGTCCAGCGGAGTGCAAGAAGGACGCACCCGGACACGTCAGGTCCTGTACAGCGAGGAACATACCGTATCCCGCGGCGGCGGCACCCATCAGCAACGCTTGAGACTGTCCTTTACATGCTTTGAGGGCAACGCCGGAATATCCTTGCTCACGCGCCAATAGGAAGGTCTCCAAGTCGGTCAAGGATTCATCAATCACGACCGGTTTTATCTCAGCGGCTTTATGCATTTTGTTTTCCGGATGTGCTTTTAGGTTTCGATCGGTCGGTTGCTCGATGTAGGCGAGGCGTTGGAAAGCTGCACTCTCTGTTTCTTGAATCTGACTGAGAAACGCCAACAGATATTCAACATCTTGACAGGTTTCGTTAAAATCAGCGGAGTAGTGCCACGTATCAATACCGCGTTTCGCTTGTGTCTCTGCGGTAACTTTATCAATCGCGAGGACGCGCGCTACGTCCCATGCAAGGTCGTCTCCGTTCAGTTTAATCTTTAAATGCGTCAATCCATCGGCAACAATCCATTCAGGAAGCGTTTCTGGTAAACCGTCATTGAGGCGTTCTTCAATATCGGCATCGGTAAGTGGATCCAACGCACCGACGAGATGATAGAGTGGCATATTTGATTTCGGTTGGCGTGAGGTATACCGATCCAGATATTTTCCAGTGAACCGCTCATTCAAAAAGTGCGACAGATCCGCCTCGATGAAATCTTTACCTAATCCATCGTAACTATTGATACCGTTTGCCTTCCCAAACGCGTCATGAATTGCTGCATCGATGGGGCTCGTCGTAACGACGGTGCAGAGTTTGGGTATCGGTGATGCGAGTTGCATGGTTTCAGACAAGTCATCGGCAATCCGTAAGAATTCGGGTTCAAGTATTTCAGAGAGTTCGAGCGGGTGTGCACATAGCGTGCAACCCTGTGTTTCAGTTACCGACAATTCAGCGAGTTTCTTCATCGCTGCGAGACTCTGGTCAAAAGGCACATACCGCGGTGGAAATGCCCAGACGTTACCGAGAGGCATTGAACCTTTTCCTTCTGCTTCTTTTCCGTCGCGGGTCTGAACTCGCATACGGACGTTAAAAAGAACACAGTGATCTGTCGGCACACCGCCGAACTTCAGGGGAGTGCGATATTGGTGTTCTTCAAAGTCGTAATGGACGTCAAGGATGCGGATATCTGTCGGTTTTGGCATAATTTCCTCATTGTTGTGTGTTTTCTTTCATCGTAACCGATTTCCCACGGCACGTCAAGCAATTTATCTTTTCTCAACAGCACACGGCGGGAGAAAGCCGCGTGTGGACTTTCTAAAGACCCTACTACTTTGTAACGGAGGCTTTTTCAATGACGCATAACCTACGGGTTCGACAACTCACTTCACTTCTCGACAAACATCACACGTATAGGGAAACCTGTCTCAATCTCATCGCTTCGGAGAATACGCCTTCGCCGTTGGTAGAAGAACTTTTTGACGAACGGTTAGCGCGGCGGTATGGAAATTATTCTGGGACTGATATTTACCAACGGAATTACAAAGGCAACCGTTATATTGCCGAAATAGAAGCGTACACACAGGAATTAGCAAAGGAACTCTTCGGCGCAGCGTATGTCGATTTCCGTCCGTTGTCGGGGAATATTTCAGGGATTGGAACAACGTTCGCGTTAGCAAAACCCGGGGACACAGCATTAGAGGTTCATAACGGACACCACTATGCCGAAAAACTACTATCCTCACCACTCAAGGTGGAACTACGATCAATTCCGATTCCGTGGGACGGACGGCGTTCAAACGTAGATCTCGATGCGACGCTTGAACTAATTGCGAAGTACAAGCCCAGAATCATCAACGTCGGATCTGGTGTATTTCTTTTCCCGCAACCTGTACGGGAGTTGAAAGAGGCAATGCGCGAAGCGAATCCAGATTCCTACCTCATCTACGATGCCTCACACGTCATTGGACTCATCGCCGGTAAACGTTTTCAATCGCCTTTTGAAGAGGGCGCGGATGTTATCATTTCCAGCACTCATAAGACCCTTGCAGGACCTCAAGGTGGTATGATTTTAACGAACGATGAATCTATTGCTGAGCGAGTGGCGATAGGACTCTATCCGTTGTTGATGAGCAATCACCATCTGAATCGTCTTCCGGCGTTAGCGGGAACGTTTATAGAGTGGATAGAATGTGGTGAGGCACAGGCAGATGCGATTGTTACAAACGCAAAAGCACTCGGTCAGGCATTATCGGAACGCGGTGTGCCAATACTCGGTGCTGATCTCGGCTTCACGGAGTCACATACCTTGATATTGATTGTAGATAAGTATGGGGAAGGCGGGTCGCTCGCGACGCATCTGGAAGCGTGCCATATTATTGCGGGAGCCGCAGGACTATCGCCGGAAGTCGGGAAGTCTGGATTGCGCATGGGTGTTCAAGAGGTCACCCGATGGGGCATGACCCCGGAAGATGCGCCGGATATTGCAGAATGCATCGTCGCTGCGCTCTCTGGTGGGACCCCTGAAGAACTCAAACCGAAGGTGGCGAAGGTGGCAAGCCGTTTTAATAAAATCCAGTTCACCGTCGATTAAGAGCGTCTAAAGGAAGTCCTATGACAAATAAACAGGCATTTATTACAGCAGTAGAAAATGGCGATATAGAGGCAGTCAAAAGCCTATTGGCGAATGACCAGACACTCGCCACGCAAATTGATGCGCCATGGTTCAGTTATGATGCGCCTGCAGTCGTATTCGCGGCGATGGTTGGCAATCGTGAACTCATTGATGTGTTGCTTGATGCGGGGTCTAATATTGATGTCAGGAGCAGTTGGTGGGCAGGCGGGACTTCGGCGTTGCAGCATGCTGCTGGTTCTATGCTAAGTTACAATAGAGAACTTGCCGAATATCTGATTGAACAAGGGGCAACAATTGATGCGCACGCTGCGGCGGGTTTGGACCTGTATGAGATGCTTGCTGAATTGATTCACGAAAACCCAGAAGTTGTCAACGAACCCGGATGTGATGGTATGTCTCCACTTCACTTTGCCGCGACACCAAGGATTGCTAAACTACTGCTCACACATGATGCGAATATGAACCTTCGGGACCGCGACCATTACGGAACGCCAGCACAATGGACGATGAGAAGACGACCTGAGGTGTGTCGCTATCTCCTTGAACAGGGAGCCGAGGCGGATATTATTCTCTATTGTGTGATGGGCGATGTTGAACGGGCGAAGGTGGAATTGGAAAAAAAATCGGAACTCCTCAATCTCAGAATTAATGTGAAATCTCCTAAAGGCTACGTTATACCAGCGTTGAAGTCGCCTGGTCTTAACAGCCAACAAACAGATGAAGTTCCCGGCGGACATGTTTATGCCTATCAGGTCGGACCCACTATGCCATTACTTGAGATAGCACTTCAGTCCAAACAATCAGCAATCGTTGAGCTGCTCATTGACTCAGGTTATGAAATCAACTTTCGAGATTGGTATGTGCTTGTTGGACAGGGACCTAAGCGGTTTGATACGCTGTTGAAAAGTTTTCTTGCCAAAGGTTGGGACATCAACACGCGTCAGAAGCACCGCCGTGGTATGTGGACACCCCTACATTGGGTTGCACAACGCGGTTTAACGAATGGCATCGCCTGTTTATTGGCAAACGGAGCAGACCCTAACATAGCCGATGATAAGGGACGTACCCCGATGCATATCATCGCCCAAAAAGGGGTTGGAAAGAATCAAATTCAGTTGCTTATAGAATATGGCGGAGACGTTAACATACGCGATGCAGATGGTAAAAAACCGATCCACTACGCTCAAGAAGCAAAGAAAAAATCTGTCGCAAATTTTCTCATGGAATACGCAGATGGTGGAAAAGGATAAATCAAATATGACAAGATGGTTTGCAACGTTTGCCCTGTTTTTATCGTGTATATCTGCTGAGAGTGCTACGCTGGAGTTCACGTTCCAACTCGGCGAGAAGCAGGAGCCACGACTTGACAGACTCCTTCCAGATGTCGCGAGACAGATGGCGTTTAGCAAGGACAGCACGAAGTTGATAGCAAGAGGGATGGACGGAACCATAGTGGAATGGGATATCCAGACCCGACAGAAACGAGAGATCGGCAGTATTCACCCCAAGCGGTGGTTCGCCTATTCCACGGGAGCGAATCAACTGTTAGTCCGAGATACGGATGATAACGTTACTGTCCTTTCGTTAGGAAGTGGCGATGAAATACCACTGACAAATGGAGGGTATGAGAGCGGTAGTCTGTCTGCGGATGGCACACTCGCTGTACTGTCAAAGGGTAATAAGGAAGTGGAGGTATGGCAACTCTCCGAGCAAGGTCCGAAGACTGTGAAAAATGAGGAATCTGCACAGAAGTTGAAAACGCTTCAGACAGGTCTACCCGTCAGAAATGGTCTCACACTTTCTAATAACGGTCAGTTTATTGCCGCAGCAGAGGGGAGTTACCGAGATGGCGAGGGACACCGAACGGCTATTGAAATTTGGAACACAGCCGATGAACGTCCAACACAGGTTTTCAACACGGGTGAAATTTTAGGTGTCTGGAATGTATTGTTTTCACCCGATGCGACAATGTTAGCTGTTGACACCCAAAATAACGCCCAATCTGGAATTCAGGTCTGGGAAGTTGAAACTGGTAGAAAACTTCTCACGAAGTCAGGGTTCGAGGCGTACTGGACGCGAGCACTTGCCTTTTCGCCAAGTGGTAAATATCTTGTGTCGGGTGATGAAGCGAGTAATCTTCGGGTGTGGGACATCGCCAAAGGTGAATCTGTAATTTGGGAGACCTATCCGACAGGTATTCAAGCCTTAGCCTTTTCGCCTAACGGTGATTATTTGGCAGTAGCACTTTGGAATGCCACAATTCAGATCCTATATTGGAGGAAAGAATGATGAGCGATGAGAAAAACTTAGAGGAAGGATCTTATATTGACGCAAAAGGACGCACACGTTGGCATGAGAACGATAAAATCGCCCTAAAGTTCTTAGAACTCCATACGTTTTTGATTATTGCCGATTATCCAGAAGACCACGCCTCGCGATATCCGTGGTTGTCAAATTATATCTCTCGGTTTCCAGAACCCATGTCAGATCTAATTGCCCAAGGTCGATTGATAGAGGAGATTCCCGGAGCCGGGGAAGTGGTAGAAAAAATCGTTGAGGAGTTCTTGGAGACTGGCACTTCCGTGAAACTGGAGGAGTTTGCAGGCGATACACCACGAACGGTTGTAGAGCTTGTGCCTATCCCCGGTCTCGGTGCGAAAACGATTAAGCGACTTTACGAAGAGGTGGGTGTGGATAGCCTCGTTTCACTCCGAGCAGCAATCGATGAAGGAAGACTCAAAGGTTTCAAGGGCATTGGCAAGAAGACGTTGGAGAAAATCGAGGCATATCTTGATGAGGCATTGTAGATTTATTCTCTAAACAGACAGCTCCTGAAGCCTGTCCTAAATAGGTGAAATTATGGCAAGATCACTGACAGAAGGCGAAATGGTTGATGGTAAAAAGCATGGGTATTGGGTCACTTACTATGCGAACGGACATAAGCGGAGCGAAGGTAACTACATTCATGGTAAGAAGGACGGACCTTGGATCAATTACCATAAGAATGGGAACATAGCGGGTAAATCGTCCTTCCGCGATGGAAAATATGAAGGTCCTTGTACCACCTATTATGAAAACGGGAACCTGAGATCCAGTGGTTCCTTTCCGAAACATGTAGGTAAATCCTATGACGGAAGAAAAGAGGGTCCGTTTTACAGTTACGAAGACGATGGCGAGACAGTGTGGCTAATTGTAACCTACAAAAAGGGAGGTAGCCGGGCGAAGCCCGATGAATATCCACTGGGTGCCTGTGATGTTTGTGGTGAGGGGAAACGTTTAAAATGGGGTAACACGTGTCCGCAATGTGGGAATGAACTGAATGCATAGTTTAAAAAGGAGACTGAGGCGATGAGAGTCATAAGTGTTTTGATTGCTATAGTAGTGCTCTTTATTGTGGGGATATGGGTTCAGGATAGCACGTCGGAACTTGATCCAGAATCCATTATGGGAATCTGGAACTTTGATCAAGGAAAAGGAGGCACGGTTAAGGATACGTCCGGCAATGGCAATGATGGAAAAATCGTTGATGCCAAGCGGGTCGATGGAAAGGAAGGCAAGGGAATCGAGTTTGACGGCACCAATCATGTGGTCATTCCAGCGAGCAAGACTATCAATGACTTCCTTGAAGGATTTACGTATCTGCTCTGGGTGAAACCGCTTGGTAACCCTTCTGGTCCACACGTTCGTCTCATAGAACGCGATTGGCACAATCCAAATATTCTCATCGGTCCAACCGATTTTTATGGCAGTTTCATATTCAATGGCGGAATAAACAGTAGTGCCGTTCGAGGCGGTACTTGGGAGATGGATGAGTGGAGTTTTGTCGCTTTAACACACGACGGTAATACACTTGTCCTCTATGTTGATGGAGAGGTTGCAGCAGATTTAGACGTAGGGGAACCGGATTTTACCGAACAACACGATCGTGGTTCAATCTGGTTAACCCGCTGGAAAGGTGCCGCGGGATGGGATTTTTCCGGAGTCCTTGACGAAATTGCTATCTTCAATGTGGCTCTTAGTGAGGACGATCTCAATGCCATTATGACAGAAGGACTTGAGAAAGCGCTCGCTGTTTCGCCTACCGACAGATTGACAACGACTTGGGGAAGTCTCAAACGGTAGGCGCGATTTCCTAACCGAAGCTTAATCTGAAATTCATAGGAGGAAATAGGGACGCGCTGTTATGGTATTGGCTACGGTTGATACCAAACATGTTGCGTCCCACGAATTTAATTATGGCGAAATCATTAACAGATGGCGAGATGGTCAACGGCAAGAAGCACGGCTATTGGGTTACCTACTATGCCAACGGATTTAAGCGGAGCGAGGGTGGCTATATTGAAGGTAAGAAAGATGGCCTTTGGATTCAGTACCATAAAAATGGGAACAAAGCGAGCGAAGCGTCCTTTCGTGATGGCAAAAACGAAGGCGAGTACATGTGCTATTATGAGAATGGCAACCGTAAATGGGGCGGTCCCTACCGGAAACATGATGGCAGCTCGGCTGATGGCAGAAAAGAAGGCGTCTGGCTCTGCTATGAAGAAGATGGCGAAACGGTATGGCGTATCATCACCTACAAGAAAGGTGGTGCTCGTGCAAAACCCGATGAATACCCACTTGGGACCTGCGATGTTTGCGGTGAAGGCAGACAGTCAACGTGGGGCGATACCTGTCCGCAATGCGGAACAGAGATCATTGAGTAGCCATCAGAAATTCTGAAGTTTTTTATCCGAATCAGGTTTCAATAGGCAGATAAACGAGTTTGCAGCAAACCGAGGAAAAAAGCACTTGAAAATTATATCAAAGTTTAGGTGCGCTTTGGCGTTGTTGATGATGTTTTTCACATTACAACTCCCAGGCGCGATAAATGCTGAAACCGAAGCAGATCCCGCTCACAGGGTTGCTACCGCCGTCCGCATTAAAGGGACACCACCACAATTAGACGGTATTTTAGATGATGACATCTGGAAGACCGCGCCACTCCACGAAGGCTTTCGTCAACGCGATCCTGATGAAGCAGAACCCGCTTCCCAACGCACCACCTTCCAAGTTGTCTATGATGACGAGGCGGTCTATTTCGCTGTCATGTGCTATGACAGTGAACCCGATAAAATTGTTTCCCGACTCGTCAGACGGGACGAGTACGTTGAATCCGATAAAATCCAGATTATCCTTGATCCGCACTACAACCGACAGCGCGGCTTTTCCTTTACTATCTACCCTTCAGGCTCTGTCATCGATGGTATTGTCGGAGGCGGTGGTCGAGATGGCTGGAACAATGCCTGGGATGGTGTGTGGGAAGCGAAGACACATGTCGACGAAGAAGGATGGGCAGTAGAATGTAAAATTCCGTTTTACATGTTCCGTTTTTCTCCCAAAGATAAATACACGTGGGGACTGCAAGTAGAACGTGAGATTAGCCGTAGAAAAGAGCGTTCGCACTGGCGTTTGATTAAGAAGGGTGATCCGGGTTGGATATCGCATTTTGGTGATCTCATAGGAATAGAGAACATTCGTCCGTCTCGGCATTTGGAATTGATACCCTATGCGATGGGCAGAACGACCTTGAACAGTGAGACGGATTTATGGGGCAATGTTGGTGGCGATGTCCAATATGGAATTACCACCGGAACAACTCTCAATGCCACAATCAACCCCGACTTTGGACAGGTGGAGGCGGACCCAGCTACTTTAAATCTTTCTGCCTATGAAGAATTTTTTGAGGAACGTAGACCCTTTTTTGTCAAAGGTTCATCTATTTTTAACTTCGGTGAGGGAGAACAACAATTCTTTTACTCACGGCGGATTGGGCGACAACCGGAACATTTTGAGATTCCAGCTGGTGCCACGGAATTGAGTCGTCCTGAAGCGACGACGATACTGGGTGCTGCGAAAATCGTTGGAAGGACCAACAGCAACACCTCCTTCGGTATTATGGAGGCTGTTACGACGCGAGAGTATGCCCAGATTCAGGAAAGGGGCAAGCGTCGCGATTATCTCATTGAACCGTTGACGAACTATTTTGTGGGTCGAGTGACACAAGATATCTTGGAGGGTAATTCTCGCGTCGGTTGGATAACAACAGCCGTAAATCGACAGACTTCCAACGCCGCTTATGTGGGCGGACTTGACTGGGATTTGAGGTTTGCGAAGGAGCGTTACAAAATAAGTGGAATGTTAGCAGCGAGTCAAGCCGGAAAATCGGAAGCACGCAAGTCGGGTTACTTTGCACATATTGAATTTGATAAACAGGGCGGTTGGTGGCGGCTTGATACCGATTTTAATGTCCGTTCCCCAAACGTGGACATAAATGACATAGGGTATACGCAGCGCGGCGATATGATGAGATGGTTCTATGACCTTATGTTTAAAAAAGAGCAGCCATTTAGCATCTTTCGGGAAGTTACTTTGGGGTTCTACGGTTGGAGGGAGTGGAATTATGACGGGGTTAGTATCGGTCGCTACTCGGAGATATGGACAGATGGTACACTGAAAAACTATTGGGAGTATGACCTTTGGGTTGGACGGAATTTGGAGTCATTTAGAGATGAGGATGTCCGACGCGGTGGGACGCTAATTAAAAATCCTGCGGGTTGGTGGATTTTTACCCAACTTAGGACCGACAGTCGTAAAATGATTCAGCTTGAACTGAATCCTATTTTCGCATGGGATGACGATACCAAGAGTTCGGAAAAAGAGGTCAGTCTTCGTCTGAACATTCGTCCTATGTCGAACGTTGAGTTAAGCATTGGACCGATGTATCGCTACCGAATTTACGATGCACAATGGGTCGAATTGGTTGAAGAAAACGTCAATGGACGCATCGAAAAACACTACGTCTACGGTGAGTTAACAGCCCAAACGCTTGACTTTACGACACGCGCGAATATCAGTTTCACCCCGACGCTGAGTCTTCAGTTCTACGTGCAGCCCTTCATTACCATCGGTGACTATTCCAACTTCAAAGAGTTGGTCGAGCCGAAGTCTTATAAATTCAAACCGTATTCGCTGAAGCGAAATCCTGATTTTCACATGCGTTCGTTGCGAGGAAACACTGTCCTGCGTTGGGAATTCCGTCCTGGGAGTACACTGTTTTTAGTTTGGTCTCAATCGCGGGTGGTCGAGTTAGAGGATGTAGGTGCAGAAGAGCTTGAGTTTCGTCCATTTCACCGGTTGGGAAGCAGTTTCACCGATGAAGGAAAGAATATCTTCCTGATTAAGTGTCGGTATTGGTTTGGTGTATGAACCTTTCGGATTCGGCTTTTGAACAAAGTTGTCCAAGAATTGGACAGCAAGACCTCACTTTGTGAAGCGGAATTATCGGGAGACTTTCTTTTCCAAGTGATTTCACATTTGAGTTAACTTTGGCATGAAAATTGCTACGACATAACTATATTACGCAAGAAAAAATGGAATTTTTTTTTTGACAAATAATGCAGGGATTGTTAATATTGTTAGTATCAACAATACCTTCGCCAACTTATCCAGGCCTGAGTTGAACAGGTGTTTGATGAATAGAGCCAATAGAAGTCAGATGTTCAGTGAGTTGGTCAATAACAATAGGTTCAGGTTTTTGTGGAAGCCTTTTTAATGTTTCTTGTAAATACTTCAGTCCACGGTAGTGCGCTTTGAGATCTAAGACGCTAAAGTCAGTGTTTTGTATTGGTAAAGCGAGGAGGAAACACGCGCAATGAATTGTGCTATTACAAACCTAAGGAGGATATACGCATGAAATATATGCGGTTGTTATTGATTCAATTTGTACTGCTTGTATTGGGATTGGTTGGTTATTGCACTGCTACTGAGATTGGCTTTGAAGCCGAAGACGCAGATGAAATTGTAGAAATCATGGAAATTTATGAAGATAAGAAAGCTTCAGGCGGTATGTATATATCGGCGGGAAAGGGCGGGGGAGGTCGCCACCCCGGTAAAGCCGATTTCGTGATTAACGTTAGAACACCCGGTCAGTACACGATGTGGGGGCGGGTGATTGCCCAAGATACGGCGAAGGACTCTTTCCATGTCACAGTCGATCAGAAGAAAAGTCCACAACCGGGTGATACCAACATGATCTGGGATACAGGTCAGCATCAGGAGTGGACGTGGGCAAAAGTAAAATGGCGCGAAAAGAATCCGTTGACCTTTGATCTGAAACTGGGGAAACATACCGTTACATTTTGGTCTAGGGAAGGTGATACCCGTTTGGATGCCGTTTACATGGCAATAGACCCCAACGCTGTCCCCAAACTACCGAATGAAATTGAGGGTTTTGCTGTGCATCCCCGGAATCGCTTAACGACAACTTGGGCGAAGCTAAAAAAACGGTAGGGCTGGACTCAAGCACTGTGACATCAGATTCGAGGAGCTGCTCGGGTTGCTTCAGGGGGCTTTGAGCTGGAGACTCGAAACTCACACTAAATATTTTATACCATTTGCCGGAATTGGTCAACACCTTACAGAGGGTGGATAAAACTGATAAAGCTTGACAGATAGGGCAGAAATTGTTAATATGATGTGAATCAGGCATATTTTTGGAATAAAATTCAAATTTCTTTTGTTTTTTGGCAATTATGCACCCTTTCCACCCTAAAATTGTGTCCTTAATGGTAGGAAGGGGATTTTCTAACCTCTCTTACGTTGAACCTACGTTAATATAGACGACAGAAAAATCAGATGTAACAGATGTTGGTCCCATAACTCTTAAACACAGAGGAGGTGCGTCTATGAAATCGCGCCGTATACATCTCTCATGGATAGTATCTTTGGTTCTCCACGCCTGCCTGGCAGTTGTTGTGGGGTACCTTGCTATCTCAGTTAAGCAACTGAAGGTACAAGATACCATCGATCTGAGTTTTTTCATTGTTACACCACCGCAAGCTGCGAAAAGGGATATTGTCGCTAAGCCAGAAGTGGTTTTACCGACCCCTGTTCCGCCAGATTTGAAGGTGGTTCAAGAAACTGAGACAACACCACGTCGCACAACGCTCGCACGAACAGCGAGGTCATCTGCTCCTGCAGCACCTGCGGCATCACTGATGGGTGGTGCACCAGCTGCACCAAGAGGACAACAAGTCAAAGTACCCAGTGCATCTCCTGTCCTCCAGCATACCTCACAACCGCTATCTACTGCTGCAAATCTACCGACAACATCAGATGCGCTACCTGCCGCGGGCTTACCGGGTGAAGGGAATATTACAGAGGGTATAAGCGCAGGCGTTGGAGACGGTTTAGGTAGCGGCACTGGACGTGGTGCTTTCGGTTCCGGATCTGGTCTTGGGCAAGGACGGACACAAGGCAGTGGCAGGTTGAACTCACTCGTAGCGGGTGCAGGCGTTGCGAACATTAATGCATCTTTGTCAGATGTAACAGAAAACATGGTTCTGGGTAATGGTGTACCATCACTTCCGAAGGGCAGTCCAGGTGCTATCATTCAGGGGCGTGGTACAGAGATTATTGGCAGACTCAATCTTGTCCGTCTTGATGATCCGTTGCATCCAAACCTTGATATATGAGGCAGCGGTATCGGACATCTCCGATTCGGGGCAGGTCTGCCCTACTTAGTCGAGTCGCTGAATGCAGAAACCGGTATCCAAACACAACTCGTGGACGCAGTCCAAATTACCGATGCAGCGTTTTTTGAATCGCCGATTATCTTCATGGAACCTGTTCCCAGTTCTTCAGTGAAAATCCATGGCGGGTTGCGTGATGGTGCTATCTGGCAGCTTAGTGGCGATCGCCCTTCCTTCGGCTATACTGACCGGGAAGTGCAGCGAATTCGTGAATATGTCATCAATCGCGGTGGGTTCATCTATATGCCCACACATGGAAACACGGAAGCAGCAATGCAACCTGCGATGCGGGTCTTGCGTCAAATTCTGCCAGAGTATAACCTTGCGAGTATCCCTCAAGATCATGAGATTTACAATAGTTTCTATGAGTTGAATGGACCGCTCCGTTTCCCTGTTCGGAAAATTGGAGCTACAATTCTTCATCACGGTCCCTATAGTCAGTTACAGGGCGTTTTCATCGATGATCGCTTAGCTGTTCTCGTTGATACAGAAGCCATGATACACGTAATGGATGGTGCCGTGCAGAAACCATTCTTCGGTCATTATCAAGACCGGAATAAGATTTTAGACGAATTCGCACCTGCTGCGGCGCGACAACTCGTCAACATTGTCATCTACGCAGTAACCCACGGGAGCATCTCGGATTACAGTAATTACATTCCCGCAGATGCCCTCGTTGGCGATATAGATAGCGCGCCAAAGACAGCACCACGAGCCGCGGATCGGTTGTAGTGAATCGCATAAAACGTAGCATAGAACTATTAGTAAATGGCAAGCCGCGTCAAGAAATTGATGCGGCTTGTTTTTTTTATACCTATAAGGAACAGAGTTTGTCCGTAACTTGAACCACTTTTGTTGAAGAAGTTGACAGATACCACCGAAATAGACACGATGATAGTAAAATCGTATTTCCGTTTGACAAATCACACCCAGATATGTATAATATAAACAAGAAATTGTTATATGAGGGCGCACTTATATGCCCGTATTCACAAGTCTTAATAAGTAAGGATACAATAAGGAGGCTTAACACAAAAATGGCTGATTACGCAAATCCTGATGTTTTGGTAAGTACAGAATGGGTGGCTGAACACGGTGGTGATGATGGCATCCGATTGCTTGAAGTTGATGTTGATACTTCAGCGTATGGTGAAGGACATATCGCTGGAGCAGTGGGACTCAATTGGGAAACCCAATTGTGCGATCAGGTTCGACGCGATATTCTCACGAAAGAACAATTTGAGGCACTCTGCAATGACAGCGGTATCGCTAATGATACAACGGTTATCTTCTATGGCGATAATAACAATTGGTTCGCGACGTATGCCTTGTGGCAATTCTGCTACTACGGACACGATGAAAGCAAACTCAAGGTGATGAATGGTGGTCGCCAAAAATGGATTGATGAAGGCAGAGCACTTGTAACCGACGTTCCTGATCATTCCAGCACAGGATACCAAGCGAAATTTCCTGATGATAATGTCCGCGCCACATCGGGTAACGTTCGTGACACACTTGAGCAAGGTGTTGTTAACCTTGTTGATGTCCGTTCACCCGCCGAATTTACAGGTGAAGTCATTGCTCCCCCTGGCATGAGTGAAACTGCCCAGCGCGGCGGACATATCCCCGGTGCAGCAAATATTCCGTGGGCGACAGCGGTCGCTGAAGATGGCACCTTTAAGTCTCACGATGAACTACAAGAGATTTACGGCGGTGCAGGCGTTGATGAAAATAAGGAGACAATCGCCTATTGCCGTATTGGTGAACGTTCATCGCATACATGGTTCGCGTTGAAGTACTTACTCGGTTATGAGAAGGTTCGTAACTACGATGGTAGTTGGACGGAGTGGGGGAATCTCGTCGGCGCACCTATTGCACGCGACTAAGCATCTTTTAACTGTGGGTGTCTCGTCTGTTTATGTCCGGACTCCGAAACGGGTTACTATTTTAAAGTAAAAGCACCTTTGAAGAACGAGAATTTGGACAGTCCGATTCTTCCCAGTTTCACAAACTTAGTCAAAAACTGACAATCTTTTGACCATCAATTCGTCTCTGACAAATCGACAAAGACATGAGTTGATGGTCAAAACAGATAAGCAGACGAGGGACGATACTTAGAAAATGCCTAAATTTGTTTCTACTCATGTTATTGCTTGCATGACGCGCCAAGATGTTGCCCGATTGTTAAAGCGTTTCAAAGAAGAAGGAAATGAGGATGTGAGCAATATCCGAGTCTTGTGCGATACGCTATCGGGACGGATGATTTGCGAATGGGAAGCACGCGATCGTGTCACTTTGGTTGAGTGGCTTAAAAAGTGCAACGTCCAACTGCGAGGCACCGGGGAATGGGTCATGACAGTCCAATATGAGTCAGTAGGTGATGAGCTTGTAGTCCCACCGCGTGATGGATGACCCGTAGACCTTCAAGCATACAAGGTACGGCGAAAAACCGATGTATTACTTAACACGACAAACGGCGTTTGAAGCATCACATTACAATCGTATCTCTGAATTGAGCGATGCCGAAAACCTCAAATTGTTTGGTGCTGCCGCAAATCCCAATAGTCACGGACATAACTATGTGCTTGAAGTAATGGTGAAAGGCGAAGTGGATCCAGATGACGGTATGGTTATCAATTTAGTAACGCTGGATGCCTTATTGAAAACAGAAGTACTCGCCAATTACGATCACAAACATCTGAACAGCCAACACCCAGTTTTCGCAAAAAACCCGCATCTCCAACCTACGTGTGAGAACATTGCTGTTGAGATTTGGCAACGGCTTGTCCCTTCACTGTCAGGTGGAATGTTGTACAGAGTGCGCCTCTACGAAAGCGCAACGAATTTTGCCGACTATTATGGAGAAAGACAGATGGTACATCTTACCAAGGTCTACGAATTCAGTTCTGCCCACCGCCTCCATAGCCACGTCCTCAGCGACGAGGAAAATCGAGATATTTTCGGGAAGTGTAACAATCCAGCTGGACATGGACATAATTACGTCCTTGAAGTTACCGTAAAGGGAGATGCAGATCCAAAAACTGGATTGGTTGCAGGATTGGGTTTCCTCGACGAAGTCGTTCAGAAACAGGTTTATACGCGATTTGATTACAAACACCTGAATCACGACACCCCTGAGTTTGAAAAACTTAATCCGACTTCGGAGAACTTCGTCAAAGTGCTATGGGATGTTTTGGAACCGAATTTGCATCCGGTGACGCTACATCGCCTTCGTTTGCGAGAAACGCCAAAAAATCATTTCGATTACTACGGCGAGTGATCTATTTTTTATTCAGCAGGCGCGGCTAAAAACAGCGCAATGGAGACACATTTTAACATAATGGAGCTTAAACAGGGTGCTTCTAACCCAGAATTAGAGGAGCTTTTCACGGATCTTCTTATAAATTTAGGTGAAGACCCAAGTCGTGAGGGCTTAGTGAAAACGCCAGATCGTGCCGCCAAAGCAATGCAATTTCTGACAAGCGGCTACCACCAAGATGTTAGTGAAATCCTCAACGAAGCTGTCTTTGATGAGAATTACGATGAGATGGTGATTGTTAAGGATATTGAGTTTTATAGTCTCTGCGAGCATCATATTCTTCCGTTTTGGGGTAGATGTCACGTTGGTTACCTCCCACGCAACCGAATTATCGGTCTGAGTAAGATTCCGCGCATCGTAGATATGTTTTCTCGGCGTTTGCAAGTACAGGAGCGGCTCACACGGGAGATTGCTGAAGCACTCGAAACTGCGCTTGATCCACGTGGTGTCGCAGTAGTGATAGAAGGACAACATCTCTGCATGATGGCACGTGGTGTGCAGAAGCAGGCACCGAAGATGGCAACCAATGTCATGCTGGGAACATTTCGCGAGGATAGTTCAACGCGTGCAGAATTTTTGCGGTGTATTCAGATATCCTAATTCAAGTTGCTACTAACAGTTCAAGCGCGAAGCCGAAATATGGAAGTAAACATGGTGCCTCCTAACCACATTAATCAGAGCAGTATAGACACACTTGAAGGAAAGGTCGCAGTGATTACTGGCGGATCGAAAGGGATTGGTAAAGCAATCGCGTTCGGTCTATCTGCAGCAGGAGCAAAGGTTGTGCTTGCTGCCCGAACACGTGAGACACTCGAACAGGTCGCAGCGAACCTTAGAGAAAATGGTGCTGAAGCACTTGCTGTACCAACGGATGTTACCGATGTAGAGGCTGTGGATCGGCTTGTCGAGAAGACACTGGACATTTACCAGTCCTTGGACATCTTGGTTAACAATGCTGGCATCGGTCGTTTCGGGATGGTTGCTGATTTCGTGCCGAACGATTGGGATACAGTGATGGACTCTAACTTAAAAGCGGTCTATCTTTGTACGCAGTCCGCCCTTAAACCTATGTTAGCACAAGGCAGCGGACAGGTTATTAATGTCCTTTCAATCGCCGCAAAGGTTCCGTTTGAGGCATCAAGTGCGTATTGTGCCGCGAAGGCAGGGGCGTTGGCATTCACAAAGGTTTTGGCTAACGAAGTGCGTCAGCAGAATATTCGAGTTACTGCTGTACTACCCGGTTCGGTACATACGCCGTTTTGGGATGAGATTCCGCAACATCCAGACTTTGAACAGATGCTCAAGCCGGAACATGTAGCGGATACAGTCGTTTCGATCTGTCAACAACCGTCGGGTATGGTGACTGAGGAAATTGTTGTAATGCCACCACTCGGAATTCTCTAAAAGTGTCGCTGGACTCGATTTTACGCTTGCTGTGAATGTGCTCAAGATCTGAAGGTGCCAAGTTTCCGTCGGATGTGAATTTTGCGGATAGCACGTACATCAGCATCAATAACTGTAATAACCAAATCGCGTAAAGTAAGTTTAGTTCCCACTTTCGGAATAGTTCCAGTTCGTTCCAAGATATAACCAGCGATTGTTTCGTAGTCCCCTTCAGGCATTGCGAGTCCGTAGTGTTCTTTGAGGAGGCTGACCTCAGTTCTTCCATCGCATTCGAGGATTTTAGGTCCAATTAAACGAATAAGATCGGGTTCATCACGCTCATCTGCGAATTCACCGACGATTTCTTCAACAAGATCTTCGACAGTGACAAGTCCAACGGTACCCCCGTATTCATCGACAGCGAATACCATAGTGTGCCGTGTATCCTGAATTTCCTTGAGAAGTGCGTTGATATTTTTTGATTCAGGAACGAAGTGTAGGGTTGTACGGATAAACGGTTCTACTGTTTTCGAGATACCTGCCCCATTACCGGAGGTGTCTGAGGCAGCGTCGTCATAAATAACATCTAAAAGGTTAACAATCCCAATGATGTTGTAGATTTGTTCTTCGTAGACTGGGATTCTCGAATAGCCGGAGTCAGCAGCGATTTGTAAAAAATCTTCACACTTTGTATTTTTTTCGATGGCGACGATATCAACAAGTGGGATCATAACTTGAGCCACCGTTCGGTCTTGAAGGTTGAGCAGGCTATGGATCATGCGTCGTTGATCTGTGAGTAGGTTTCCAGAACGCTCACCGATAAGTGCCAAGAGTCGCAACTCTTCACGTTGGGCATCAGGACTTTGTCTGCGTGCGCTTCTGTCTATGAGCTTGACGAAGACTTGTGTCACATTTTGGACGAGATAGATAAGAGGGGCTAAAATAACCTCAGAAATCCTTAACAGGTAGGCATAACGTAGTGCTAAGGTATCTGCTTTGACCCGAAAAATGGACTTCGGTAAAATCTCGCCAAAAATCAAGAGCAGAGCCGTTATGCCAGCAGTGGCGATGAGACCCTGTAAGCTTACTGTAAGGTTTGGAAGACCGCGGGCAACAAGTCCTTCACCGAGTTGTGCAATAAGTACATTTGCAAGATTTGTCCCCACTAAAGTAAGCGCAAGCATACGCTGCGGGGATTCAACTAAGCGATGAATAATACCTGCTTTGGTATCCTTGGATTCAACAAGTTGATTGATTCGGATTTTGTTAACTGATACAAGAGCGGTCTCTGAGCCAGAGTAAAAAGCTGATAGCACAAGGCAAATGAGCACTGCAATCGCAAGTGAACTCAGTACTGCGATTTGTTCTGTGCTACTTGCACCGATTAAAAAGAGGGATAATAGAAGAACTTTCACTTATTTGTATTTATTAGAACCGGAAGCCTAATTGATGAATTATCGTTATTAGGTCTCCGTTTCGGTTTGTGAGACAAGTGGCAGCTTAATAAATAGGCTTGTGATAACATTACCCTCAGTAGCCGTTATTTCAAATTCAGTGCCGTTCTCGTCGGTGTATGATTCCCCAACTGAAGGGATTCTGCCGAAGAGTCCAAAAGCATAACCGCCGATAGTATCAGCGTCATCTTCGCTCAGTTTTAGTTCATTGAATTGCTGATTAAGTTCTCGGATGCTCATCCGACCAGAAACTTCGAGTAACAATGGGGCGATGGAGTGTTTGACAAAATCAGGTGGTGATTCGTCTCTATCGTGTTCATCAATGATGTCACCAACTACCTGTTCAACGATGTCTTCGGTTGTGACAATACCTGAAATGCCCCCATATTCGTCTAAGAGAATCGCCATTTTGGTCTTTTCGCGTTTGAGTTGTAATAATAACTCTCCGATTTTACGGGTTTCAAGCACTAAAATCGGTTCGCGAATAAGTGGCGCATTAGCAGGCGTGTTAAGGATTGTACTCCGTTTTTCGAGGAAGGCATCAACTGTAAGTGAATTGACTGCTGCGTGACGCCAAAGTGGTAAGTCTTTGACATAGAAGATGCCACAAATGTTGTCAATTTGATCTCGGTAGACTGGAATGCGTGATAGCCCTGATTCTTTCGCCTGTTTTAAAGTCTCTTGAATCGTATTGGAGGTAGACCCTGCGACGACTTCAGTTCGCGGCACCATAATTTCTCTTGCTTCAATATCGCGTAATTCGAGGATGTTACTCACTATTTCACGTTCGTTTTCAGGAAGTGCTTCCTCGTGGTAGGTGTTGACAATTTCTTTGAAATCTGCAGCAGTAAGGTGTTCGGTGTCTGGTGCCTGACCGGTAAATATTGGAATGAGGAAGTCGATAATTCGGCGCAGTAGTGCTCGTAGCGGTGAAATGCAGATCGAAAATATCCATAAAGGTGGGGCTGTTATCTTGGCAAAGGTTTCTGCATGCTTAATTGCGTAACTCTTGGGAGCCATCTCACCGAAGATAAGCATGAGAAGGACGCTGACAACTGTGGCTACCGCAAATTGGATCACTTCTGTCCTCTCAGGCAGAACCTGCTTAATAAGCCACAGCATGAGAATCGCAAACGAGACGTTTACGAGATTATTACCAAGTAAGACAGTAATAAATAATCTGCGTGGGTTATCAACGAAACTGACAACAGCGGAAGTTCCGCCTTTCTCGAAACGGAAACGCTCAATTTGCACTTGGGTAAGCGCGCACAAAGCAGTCTCGGATCCGGAAAAAAAGCCGGACAAGAGGAGTAAACCTGTCAAACTGATCAGGTAAGGGAATAGTGGAACAACTTCCATTCTTTTTACAAGCAGTGTTTCAGTGCAGTTGACGATTCAAAATCTGCTCTCAACTATACTGAATTAGCAATAGTCTGCGAACTGGATTGTCTGTCTGATTTGCTTAATAATAACATATTGACAAACAAATCGCAATAAAAATATTCGCCATTTTTTTCGAGTTTGCTTGGGTGACTTGTATTCTGAAAGGTATCTGTAGTCTTGAGTCCCTGAGTAAAAGCTTCAATGGCTCTGATTTTGAGGGTGTCCATGACAAAGTTAGAACAAATGCAACGGATTGAGGCGTGTGGTATCGTCGCTATAATTCGTGCGAATAGCGCAAATGAATTGATTGATGCTGCCGCGGCGATCCATGCCGGTGGTGTTAACGTGATTGAAGTAACAATGACAACACCGAATGCGTTACAAGTAATTAGCGACGTATCATCAGCGTATGGAGATTCTGTCCTCGTTGGGGCTGGGTCTGTGCTGGATGCAGAAACAGCACGCGCCGTGATGTTGACAGGCGCGGAATTCATCGTTAGTCCGGTTACAAAGGCAGATGTAATTGAGATCTGTAATCGCTATGGCAAAGTCGTTATCCCAGGTGCCTTTACACCAACGGAGATTTTAACAGCGTGGGAAGCCGGGGCGGATTATGTTAAAGTATTCCCTTCAAGTGGAGTTGGTGCTTCTTACATAAAAGATGTAAAAGCCCCGTTGCCGCATATTCCGCTCGTTCCGACTGGAGGCGTCAACGCCGAGAATGCTGCCGAATTTATCAGTGCTGGTGCTACTGCTTTGGGAGTTGGAAGTTCCTTGGTTAATAATCAATTAATTGAGGAGGGGAAATTTGAGGCCCTCACTGAGAGAGCTAAAAAGTTAAGTGCTGAAGTGCAACGCGCCCGTTCAGGCGTTGGTTCGGCTTAAATCGAGTGAAAAGTCGTTTTTTACTTGACTTTTTATGTTAATTCTGTTAATTTTATTATTATAAGTTGTATCTTGTCGTCTTTAAGGTGTTGTTGTGGCTGTATTTCTTCCTCTATAAGATGCTGTTATGCAAATAGACCAATTAATTTTAGGTAAATATAGATTGCTGGAGTTTCTGAATTCAGGGGGATTCTCGTCGGTTTTTCGCGCCCGCGAGGAGATGACAAACCGTATTGTTGCAATTAAAGCCTTAGCGAAAACAGCTTATCCTTCAAGTAGAATGAAGTTCTTGCTCAATGAATTTCAAGCGATGTCAAAAATTTGGGGGCATCCAAATATCGTTTCTATTCATACAGTTGAGCCAGGAACGGATGACTACGTTGCGTGGATCGTGATGGAATATGTTGAAGGAAAAAGCCTTCATGAACTCATGCAAGAAGGTCCCCTTCCACTGACAGACACAATCAATATTGGTTTAGACATCTGTCGTGGTTTGAAAGAAGCGCATGCGCACAAGATTATGCATCGCGACATCAAGCCACAAAACATCTTACTCACGACCGACAAACAAGCAAAAGTTGCCGATTTCAGTATTGCTCGGATCTTCGGTGAAACAACCGAATTTGCTGAAACTATGGCAGGTACGCGACGCTATATGGCGCCTGAGCAGCACTATGGGGCTTATGACTATCGCGCAGACTTATACTCCACGGCACTCATCTTGTATCAAGCTGTGACTGGCCGATTTCCGTTTTCAGGTGAAAACAGGGAGATTGAGAAAAAGAAAGCTGCCGGAGAGGTAGAAGAAATCGACAGATGTCCAGAGGTGCTACGCAATTTTTTACAAAGAGCACTCCACCGACAACTCGCTGAACGCCATCAAAACGCAACTGAAATGTACGAAGAATTAGATCGTATCCGCCGAGATGAGTATGTCAAGCAGGCTTCGCAGCTTATTGATGCCAGTGTTAACTCCAGCAATTCAAGATTAGCAGAAGCACTTGAGCGTTACCGAAAAACCTTCCGGCTGCCACTCGAAGCCGCGGAACGGATGAATCAAAACCTCTTTTTTGAGCGACGGCAGAGGGAGGAAAACGGTAAACAGGAGAAGTTAGTTACCCAAGTACACAAACATTACACACTCGCTACACGCTACATTGAAAGTGAGAACTACCCGAGTGTTTTGGAAGAAATCCACAAAGCCACACGTCTCTGTGTAGATGACCAAGAATTGGCGAATACGGTTGATGATCTCTTCCTACAGCTTAACACTGCGACACCTCCTCTTGCAGCGAGTCCTACAGTTGAAGAGGTCATCACGCTCATTCAGAAATTACCCAGCAACGAAAATGCTGTTCTTCGTACATGGCTTGACCATCAAGAGCTTGCCAATAAAGAACAAGATACTGAGATAATTCCTATCCAACCCCAGGTCAAAGCCTCAGGCAGTTATCGAATGATAATTGAGGAGGCATCACCGGAATTTTTGCTTGATCAGGTCCATATTGATATCCAATATCCACATGAGGAAGAAGCGTTTCACATCTTCCAAAAAATCCAAATTTATCAGCAACAAGGACGCATGCGTCAGAGCCACACACTCTATAGGAAACTCGGGAACTTCTACCAGAAACAGGCTCGCGCCTTTATTAAGGAAGACCGTTTGGAACTTGTTGCCAACTGTTATACGCGCGCCAGATTTGCATACACCGTCTCGGAAAGGTACAGACTCGCCAGAAAGAACGCCAAGAACGGGGGTATTTACTACACGCGTCTTGGGCGACAATTTGAACTTCAGCGCTCATGGGAAGAAGCTGGAAAATCTTATATCCTTGCTGCCTTTAATCATAGTTACGCTAATTTGCCAGCGCTTGTCGAAGAATGCCACCGAATGGCGACTGTCTGCTATTTCAACGCCGCTGAAAGTGCCCACCTCAATCGCGAATTACAGACTGCTTACGACTTTTACATGTTAATTATGGTGATCGGTGAGAAGATGTCAGCACCCACGAAAATGGTAAGTGAAGCACAAAATCTTCTCTCGGAAATCCCTGTTCAAAGTTAGAGGAGCCACTACGTGAAAGCATCTTTAAAACGAGGAGAAGTTCTCATAGGAACCTTTGTCCTTGAATTCGGAGGCTCCGCAATAGCCACGCTTTTAGCAAATGCTGGTGCAGACTTTATTATCGCTGATCTGGAACATAGCTCATTTTCCATAGAAACCATGGGACGGATAATCCGAGATGCCCGTGGTGCAAGTTTGCCTTGCATTGTGCGTGTTCCTGTACTCGAACGGCATTTTGTTTCACGTGTTCTTGACGCAGGGGCAACGGGGGTCATGATTCCTCGAGTCGAATCTCGTGATGACCTGAAAAAAATACGAGAGTGGACGAAGTATGCCCCCGAAGGCGACCGAGGCGTCGCATTTGGCATCGGACATACTGACTATGGAGACTTTACAAAACTTGACACTCGGGAATACGTGCGTCGAGCAAATGAAGAAGTCCTCACCATAGGGCAGATTGAAACCGTCAAAGCCATCGAAAACTTGGAGGATATTCTCACAACGGGTGGATTAGATGTGGTATTCATCGGTCCCTATGATTTATCCACTTCTATGGGAATTTCTGGCGAACTTAATCACCCCTTACTTTTAGATGCAATAAAGAAAGTCATCACACTCACGCAGAGGTACAATGTTCCGTTAGGTTGTTATGTCAACGACTTTGAAAATGGTGAACAGTGGTTGCGACTCGGTGTTCAATTGATCGCGTGTGGAAATGATGCTTTTCTAATTACTCGTAAATTTGCTGAAGAAAGCCAAAAGTTTAGAAATGCGGCGAGTTCTTGAACCTTACCGCGAAAAAGATGAAAACTTACGATATTCTCACAATCGGACGAAGTTCCATAGATCTTTACGCGAATGACATCGGAGCTCCGTTCACAGATATTAAGAGTTTTGGTGCTTTCGTTGGAGGGTGTCCTACCAATATCAGCGTCGGTGTCCAACGACTTGGGCTTCAGGCAGCGTTACTTACCGCTATTGGTGAGGACCCGGTTGGAGAATTTCTACTCAACTTTTTGAAGAATGAAGGCGTTGAAACAGAGTTTATTCCGTGCAAACCCGGTCACCGGACGAGTGCTGTCGTTCTTGGTATTGAACCGCCAGACCGGTTCCCTTTAATCTATTACCGTGATAACTGCGCGGATATTGAACTTACAATTGATGATGTGCTGGCTGCACCGGTCGCTGAGAGTCGTGCGATACTAATATCAGGTACGGGTTTGAGCAAAGAGCCAAGCCGTAGCGCAACGTTCTATGCTGCAGAACAAGCACGAGCCATGGGTAAGCAAGTCTTTTTGGATCTTGATTTTCGAGCAGACCAGTGGCACGACCCAAGGGCGTTCGGGGTCGTTATTCGATCTGTGTTACGTTATATTGACATCGCTATCGGCACGGAAGAAGAAATCAAGGCAGCTACGCTTACAAACCTGTCGCAACTCACGATTGAACACTCCCAAATCTCAAATCCTACGATTGAAGGAGATATGGCTGTGGCTATTGAGACACTCTTGGGTGCTGGTCCGGATGCCTTGATAGTCAAGCGCGGTATTGAAGGCGCAGACGTCTATCTGGTGAATGGCGAGATTATTCGTGCAGCGCCCTTTCCTGTTGAAGTTTATAATACCCTTGGTGCAGGGGATGCCTTCGCCAGTGGTTTTATCTATGGTAATCTTAGCGGTTGGGATTGGGAAAAATCTGCGCGTCTTGGCAATGCCACTGGGGCAATTGTGGTAACCCGGCACGGTTGTGCTAACTTCATGCCAACGATGCTTGAAGTTGATGAGTTTGTCGCGGAACGTGGCGGATGGTAAATGCAATTTCCAGTCTTCTGAGACTATGTTTCCGTGCCTCAGTTTCTATACACCACACTATTTTAGCAAAGGAGAAGCAGTTTCCCTTGCGGAAAACGCACAGTAATCTTCATGAAAACACGTAAACTTACGATGGGACAAGCCATCATTCAATTTCTTCAACAACAGTACGTTGAGCGAGATGGAAACGAAAATCAGTTCTTCGCCGGTATGTTCGGTATCTTCGGTCACGGAAACGTTGCTGGTATCGGACAGGCACTTCATCAGTATTCCGATTCATTTCGGTTTTATCAGACCCGAAATGAACAATCGATGGTGCATACAGCTGCAGCATTTGCCAAAATGAGCAATCGCCTCCAGACCCTTGCTTGTACAACTTCCATTGGTCCAGGGGCAACGAACATGATCACAGGTGCGTCAGGAGCGACTATTAACCGACTACCCGTCCTCTTATTACCGGGTGACATCTTTTCCACCCGTTTAGTCGCACCTGTTTTGCAGCAGCTGGAGTCATCCAACTCACAGGATTATTCGGTGAACGATTGCTTCAAGCCGATTTCGCGCTACTGGGACCGGATTAACCGTCCGGAACAGATAATTACAGCACTGCCAGAGGCGATGCGGGTCCTAACATCTCAGGCGGATACGGGTACTGTAACTTTAGCACTTCCACAGGATGTTCAAGCCGAGGCATACGATTATCCTGCCCAACTTTTTGAGAAGCGCGTTTATACTATAGCTCGGCCTCGTGCGGATTCAAGTCTGCTCAATCAAGCTGCGGAGTGGATTCGTGAAAGCAAACGTCCCTTAATCATTGCTGGTGGTGGTGTTATCTACAGCGAAGCCACGGCACAACTCGCCCAATTTGTGGAGCAGACCGGTGTTCCTGTCGGTGAAACCTTCGCTGGAAAAGGTTCGCTATTGTATAATCACCGCCAGAATCTCGGCGCAATTGGAGCTACTGGCACGCCCGGCGCGAATATCACGGCGCGTGAGGCAGATTTAGTGATAGCTATTGGCACACGTTTGAGCGATTTCACAACTGCTTCTAAAACCGCTTTCCAAAATCCTAATGTCCGTTTTATTAACATTAATGTTGCTGAATTCGATGCCTATAAGCATGCTGCTTTACCACTCGTCGCAGACGCACGTATCACACTTGAGGAACTTGCTGTCGCCGTTGGAAATTACCACGTTGATGCAGCTTACGCCGCACAGATTGAGAAATATCGAGACGAATGGGAAGCGGAAGTCGATCGGCTTTATCATCTCGAACATGGACCCTTACCGAGCCAAAGTGAAGTGATTGGCGTCGTCAACGAATTTTCACGTCCTGAAGATGTTATGGTTTGTGCAGCGGGTAGTCTGCCTGGTGATCTACACAAATTGTGGCGCACCCGTAATCCTAAACAATACCACTTGGAATACGGCTACTCGTGTATGGGATATGAGATCGCCGGTGGTCTGGGCATCAAGATGGCAGATCCAAGTCGCGATGTTTATGTCATGGTAGGTGATGGCTCATACCTAATGTTGGCGCAGGAAATTATCACATCAATTCAAGAGGGCTATAAACTTATCATTGTCCTCGTGAACAATGAAGGACATAGTAGCATCGGTGGACTATCTCGCGCAACAGGCGCACAGGGCTTTGCTACCCGTTTCCGTTACCGCGATGAAGAAACCGGTCAACTTGCAGGTGACTTTTTGCCAGTAGATCTTGCAGCGAATGCTGCCAGTCTGGGTGCAAACGTCATTGAAGCGACGACCCTACAGAGCCTAAAAGCGGCACTACATGAAGCGCGCGAAGCGGAACATACAACTGTTGTGAAAATTGATGTGGACTACTACCAACAAGTTCCGCGATATGAATCTTGGTGGGACGTGCCTATCGCACAGGTCTCCGAAGTTGACAGTGCTCAAGAGGCGTATGAAGAATACGAGTCCGATAAACAGAAAGAGCGTTATTTCCTGTAGACGTTAATAACGCTCAGTGAAGGAAAAACTATGAAGGCATCGGAGCTTTTGGAGAAGATTAAATCAGGAGAGGCTATTCCGTGCGATGGGTGTGATGGGAAAATCCCAGCAGACGGGATTTTAAGTTTTGTGTTTAAGTTGGGGAAACTCGCGCCGCGCATGGAAAATGCGAACGTTGGGGCAATTACCTGCGTTCAGTGCCAGAAAGCAGATCCGGATATCAAGATTACACCACGCGGACCGGATATCAAGTTTGTTCGTGGCGATTAATTAATCTATAGGGATAGGGAACTCTATCCATCCACATTTCAGGATGTCTGAATACATTGTTGGCAGAAATCCAGTCATCGAATGCCTACAGCGTCGTGCTCGTTATGTCGAGAAAATTTGGGTTGCCGAAGGGAATACCCACTCGCGCATCCGCCACATTATTGCCAAGGCGCAAGAAGCAGGTGTTCCTGTAAAACGCTGCACACGGCGTGAATTAGATAGACTCGAACCATCTGTACCGCATCAAGGCGTTATTGCTCTCGTCAACCTGACCCGTTATAGTGATCTGCCATCAATACTCGCCAAGATACAGAGTAATGAGAGCGACGCTTTGTTGGTGATGTTGGATGGTGTTCAGGATCCGAGGAACCTTGGTGCGGTTCTTCGAACTGCTGATGCTGCTAACGCCGACGCTGTTCTCATCCCAAAGAACCGCGCAGTCGGCATCACATCTGCTGTACACAAAGCTTCTGCTGGTGCATCTGAACATGTACCTATCGCCAGAGTGACGAATATTGCCCAAACTATAGATCTTCTTAAAAAAGCAGGTATATGGGTTGTAGGTTCTGCTGGAGGTGCGTCTTGTTCGTATATCGATGCGGATTTCAGCGTCCCATTATGTCTCGTTTTGGGGAGTGAGGGTGAGGGTATTCGGAGACTCGTGAAACAGAAATGCGACTATCTTGTGCACTTGCCGATGTTGGGGCAGATTGAATCTCTCAATGTTTCAGTCGCAGCGGGTGTTCTTTTGTACGAGGTGCTTCGGCAACGCTCCTCGAGTTGACTCCTCAGATGAAACCTTCCTCTTTCAGGCTGACAAAGATTCCGTCACCGATAACAACATGATCCAGGACTCTAATCCCGATCTGATTTCCAGCCTCGATTAACTGTTTTGTTGCCCGAATGTCCTCTTGACTCGGTTGTGGATCACCCGACGGGTGATTATGGACGAGGACAATTGCGTTCGCAGATTCCTCAATCGCGAATCGAAAAATTTCGCGTGGGTGAAAAACACTGGCGTTTAGCGTTCCCTCAAAGACTGTGGTTTCTGATAGCTTTTTTCCCCATGTCAAATCATTACTGATGTTCCCCGTAACACCTTTAGTTGTTATACCACCTTTGGTGTCAAGACACAAGACACAAACAATTTCCTTCTGTAGATACCGCATTTTAGACATCATCAAGTCTGCGACATCGCTTGGGGATGTAATTTTGTCGCGATCCGCATGGAAACGTGCCAATCGTTTGCCGAGTTCAAAAGCCGCAACAATTTGTGCTGCTTTTGCCTCGCCGACCCCTTTGATTTTCTCAAATTGTTTGGAACTGTTGTCTGCCATCCGCTTCAAATCGCCTTCAAATGCCATAAGGATCTGTTCACCGAGTTGAACAGCTGTTATTCCTTTGGCACCGCTCTTAAGGATAATAGCCAAAAGGTCAGAGTCTCTTAAACTTTCCGGTCCGTGTTCGCGAAGCCTCTCGCGTGGACGTTCATCTTTAGGCAGATCCTTAATTCGCATAGGGTTCGAGGTATACATGGTACTCCTTCTGCTAATAGAAAAATTCTCTGAATTTTAGACTGGATCGTTATATATTTATAATATAAAGTATTAAGTCATACGTAATTATGACTTAAATATACATTATTTCCACGTAGGTGTCAAATTAAATCTGTGGTAGATTTTGCACAAGGTAAACTATTTCTCATGGAATCTGGTTAAAATCCTGAAACGCCTAAATTGAAGGTTGACAAATAATCAAAAATAATTTAGAATTAATTAGCAGACGGTGGGTTAATATTTTCAGGTTTCAAGCCAATACGAAGGAGAAAATCATGGCAACTACGATTCGTCAGAAAGATGGCGTTGCGATCTTAGAACCGAGTGGAAAAATAATGGGAGCAGCGGTATCGGAATTACGAGAGGCGATTGTCTCACAGATAGATGCCTCTGATGAACCACGCATTCTCATTAATTTTGAACGCGTTAATATGATGGATAGTTCTGGTCTCGGTACGCTTATGGGTGCGCATGTTACGGCGACGCGTAAGAAGGGTCGTATCGGGGTGATTAATGTCGGAAGAAACATCAAAAATTTGATCGTTCGAAGTCGGCTCGTTAGTATCTTTGAACATTTTGATAGCGAAAACGATGCGGTAGCGGAACTCTCAAGCGAAAGTTAAGCAATGATATTGAAAGATCGCATCCGCGGCTCAAACAGACTGGAGTATTAGGAGTACATTATGCCAATCACCGTGTCGGAGAAAGAAGGGGTAGTGATTTTTCGATTGGACGGTAGGATGATTGCCCCAGGGGTCAAGGAGGTCTCCGAAACTGTGGCGGAGACGCTTGCAGACCACTCCTCTCCGCCAAGACTCGTGTTTGATTTTAAAGGCGTGACCGGGATGGATAGTTCTGGTCTCGGCGTATTAATGAAAGTTTATTCCGATATTCACCCTCGTGGAGGGGAAATTGGTGTCATTAACGTGGACAAGCATGTCAAGAACCTCATCGTCATGGCACGATTAATCACTGTCTTTAAAAACTTTGAGAGTGAAGATGATGCTATTGCCGCTATGCTGCGGCGTCCATAGCAAGATTTTAGTTAATTTAGCTTTCGTTGTGGTATGGAGCGCCTTTAGGAACCTGCAAGTAACATATTAAGCCTTACACCTATAAGGGATATCTCATGATTAAAAATATCCTCGTCGCTATTGGCGATACGGATTATGAAAAAAACGCCTTTGATTACGCTGGGCAATTGGCGGTGCTTTTAGGAACACATCTATCGTGTGTTTTCTTTCAAGACAGCAGTCACGGTGGAAGTCCTGAGGTTGCCGAGGCTGTTATCCAGCGCACGGAAGCAGAATGCTCGCTTTACGACTTTTTGGATTATCATGTTGAAGCTGTTGCTGGTAACCCGCGGCAGATGATTTGCGAAAAAGCACACTCCGCTGATCTTGTTGTTGTAGGGCTTCCTGAAGATGTAAGAGAACGTGGGCTCAAACTTATTCAGAGGCAAATTGACGATGTCCTACTGCATGTCACGAGACCTATTATCGTGGTACATGAGCAATGTACACTTTTGCGCAAGATTCTTGCTGTACATCACGGGGATGTCTATTCCGATCATGTCTTAGGACTCGTCGCAGAAATAGGTGAATTGACAAAAGCTGGGATCCTTGGATTAGCGCTTTCAAGTACACAATCCGAAGCTACACAGATTCGACAGCAGATGGAGGCATACTTGGACTACTATGACGTTGAAACTAATTTTCTGACCGCACGCGGCTTTACAGTATCGAATATTTTGGAAAATGCCGAATCAAATGATTGCGATTTAATCGCACTGAGCGCAAGTCATCACGGTAGATTATATGAACTTGTTTTCCAAAGTACAACACAAACTGTCGTCAGATTGGCGAATCGATCGGTTTTGGTGACGAAGTAACTTTCTGGCAATTGCAATGGTGCAGTGCGGGTGTCTCTCACTCGCACCTTCTGGAGCGGAAACATGAAGCAGCTTAAGAACGCAACTCGTAAGCCCAGCGTAACAGAAGACACCGTTAATCTTAATTCCTTTTTTGAAATCTCCTCGGACATGTTCGGGTATATTAGTTGGGACAAGAGTTTGTTCACGCTTAACTCGGCATGGAAAGATACCCTCGGATTCACCCTCCCCGAACTGCAAGGTCAACAGTGGGATATGCTTATACACCCCGAAGATAGGCGGGACACTCTCGCTGAAATTGAAAAGTTAAAAACGGGAGAACGTGAAAGCGTTACCTTTGAAAACCGCTTTCAGTGCAAGAATGAATCTTATAAATGGTTAAAATGGCACGCGACAAACCACCCCGAAAAACAACACCTATGTTATATTATCATCAAGGACGTCACTGTAGAAAAGCAATTGGAAGCGAAATTGCAAGAAGGTGAAATTCGTTTTCAGCAGCTGGCGGTAAAATATGCCGAAGAAAGTGATCTCTTCCATACCTTGATGGCAAACACACCTGACCACATCTATTTTAAAGATACAGAAAGTCGATTCCTCCGAATTAACCGTTCTTTGGCAGACCGGTTCGGTTTGAAAAGTCCAAGCGAAGCTGTTCTCAAAACAGATTTTGATTTCTTTACGCGTGAACATGCTCAGCAAGCATATCAAGACGAGCAAACTGTTATCAAATCTGGGGAGCCGATTGAGGGGCTACAAGAAAAAGAAACATGGCCCAATGAACAAGACACCTGGGTGTCAACGACGAAAGTCCCAATTCGCGATAGAGACGGACGTATTAGAGGAACATGCGGTATCTCACGAGATATAACTGAGTACTATCGTGTGCAGCAAGCCGTTCGCGATTCTGAAGCGAAATGGCGTTCTCTTGTGGAAAGTGCCCCCGATATTATCTCAACTATGGATCTTGACTGTCGTCTTACGTTTGTTAACAGAATTCCGGCTAACCTCGGATTAACCACTCAAGATATTGTCGGAAAAAGCGTTTTTGATTTCCTCGCTGAAGAGCATCATGAACGTCTTCGGGATGCTTGCGCACGGGTAATCGAAACGGGTGAAGTTGCTACCTATGAGGTTCAGGGACAGATGAGCGGATATTGGTACGCTTCGTGTCTCGGTGCAATCAGGAGTGAGGGACAAGTGGTTGGATTCGTGATGACTTCAACGGATATCACGGATCGGAAGCAGGCGGAGATTGAGTTACAGCGTAGTGAAGAACGCTTTCGGCGGGCAGTGTTGAATGCACCATTGCCAATTATGATACACTCCGAAGATGGTGAAGTTCTGCAAATCAGCCGGGCATGGACGGAATTAACTGGATATACGCACGAAGACATGCCTACAGTCTCAAAATGGCTGGAACAGACGAGTATTAAGGAAGCCGAAGCAATCAAGGCACATTTCGCTCAGTTGTATCGTTCCACAGAACGGGTGGCGGAGGGCGAGTACGAAGTTTTTACAAAGTTCGGTGAAAAACAAATTTGGGAATTTAGCTCGTCCTTACTCGGTGAACTTCCTGACAACAGACACTTGGGCATTAGTATGGCACTGAATGCTACAGAGCGGATCAGGACCCGAAAAGCGATGCAGCAAGCAAAAGAAACCGCTGAATACGCGAGCCGTGCGAAAAGTGATTTTCTCGCGAACATGAGCCATGAGTTACGGACACCTTTAAATGCAATCATCGGATTCGCCGAGATTCTAAGAGATGAACTCGTCGGGAGCGTCAACACTGAACAAAAAGAGTGCATCAACGATATTCATATTAGCGGTGAACATCTACTGGAGATGATTAACGACATCCTCGACCTGTCAAAGATTGAGGCTGGGAAAATGGTGCTGCAATTGGAAGAGTTCTCTATTGTTGAGGCAGTCGAAGAAGTAAATGCTATTATCACTGCTCTTGCTGTAAAAAAGGATTTGGACCTCACTTTGACCTATAACCAGAATGGTACCATTGAGGCAGACCGAATTAAGTTTAAACAGATCTTCTACAATTTACTCTCTAATGCAGTTAAATTTACGCCAGAAGGCGGTAAAGTTAAAACAAAGTTGGATGTTACCGAAACAGAACTCTGTGCACAAGTTATAGACACAGGAATAGGCATCTCCGAGGCAGATCAAGCCAAGCTTTTTGCCCCATTTACCCAGATTGATACATCAAAATCTCGACGGTACGGGGGCACGGGACTCGGTTTAGCATTGACGCAGAGGCTTATCTCATTACATGGAGGTGAAATTAGTGTTAAGAGTCAAGAAGGGAACGGGAGCAATTTCACGCTGAAAGTTCCTCTGAAACACGTAAAGATTGAAGTTGGTAACGAGTCTGATGAGGCAGTGTAATGTGAGAAGTGGAACTTAGTCTGCAACTCCAATTAGTTTCAGATAGCTGGCTTAAATAAAGGACAATCCGTGAAGACTGCAAATCCATCTCCAGCAGAAAGACAGGCAGAGACACCAAAGCGGATCTTGGTGATTGAAGACCAAGAGTTGAACCGAAAAGTTGTACGGATTGTGCTGCAGTCAAAAGGTTATACAGTCGTAGAAGCGACTGATGCTGTCGAAGCAATCGCGAGTTTAGAAGATGCAAAACCACAACTCATTCTCATGGATATTGCCTTGCCAGGACAAAGCGGTGAAGAGTTGGCACGCAGAATTAAAGCGAACCTTGCCTGGGTAAATATACCAATTATTGCGCTAACAGCCGCAGCGATGGCCGGTGATAGAGAGCGGATTCTCAAATCCGGATGTGATGATTATCTCAGTAAACCTATCGATATCAAGGTGCTGGTAGAGCGCGTAGAAACCCACCTCAGAAGGACAGAAACATGAATCCTGAAGCGATTTCCGAAGAGAATGAAGCCTCGAAAATCCTTATTGTTGATGACGAACCAAGGAACGTCAGAATTCTACAAATCCACCTCAATGCAAAAGGGTACGCGGTTTGTACAGCTGAAGATGGTGTTGAAGCACTTGATGTCGTTGAGAAAGAAAACCCGGATCTGATTTTGTTAGATATTAACATGCCCAGAATGGATGGTTTTGAGGTTGTCAAGCAAGTCCGTGCGAATAAGGCTACTGAATTTATCCCAATTGTAATGATAACTGCCCTACGCGACACGCGCGAAAATAGAATTAGGTCTATTGAAGCGGGTGCTGATGATTTTATCGAGAAACCTTTTGATAGCTTAGAAGTGCTGGCGCGCGTTCGCTCTCTCTTACGAATTAAGGAGTATCAGGATACCCTTGCCAAACATAATGCCCGATTGGAAGAAGAACTCCAAATGGCACGAAGTATTCAGGAAATTCTAATTCCGCAGAATGGAGAACAGGAGTTATCTGGATTTCGGATTGCTTCCCGATGTACGCCTGAGATGGCAGTCGGTGGGGATTTTTATGATGTCTGGGAAATCGTACCGAATCGGCTCGGTGTTTTTATCTCTGATGTTATGGGACATGGTGTTTCAGCCGCCTTTGTAACCGTTTTCATTAAAACAATTCTGGCTGAATTTCAAGAACTGGTTAATGATAATCCGGGGTACCTTCTTGAGATACTGAACACTCGGTTTAACGATCTGATCAGTTCGCGGCTATTTATGTTTGCGACGGCGTTTTGTGGCATTATTGACCTTGGTAAAGGTGAACTCTTCTGTGCAAATGCCGGGCATTCTTTTCCGTTTTTGTATGATGCAAATCAGCAGGCATACTACCCTATTGGGGATAAAAACACTGGAAACGGATTGGGCATTTGGCGAGAATCAGTTTATGAGACTGTCTGTTATCCATTTGATCGGTTGAGTAGGATCTTTCTCTATACCGATGGAGTTTACGAAGCTAAAAATCCGGAAGGGAACGAATTTACAATAGAACGCCTTCAAGAATTAGTAAGTGAATGTGCGGGACAATCTGCAGCGAAACTTATTGCCAGTGTCTCTGAGGCAGTTGATACGTTTACAGCCAACTGTCCGAAAGACGATGATCTAACGCTCATCGCTATTGAAGCTGCGAGTTAAAGTTAAGCCTTGACCTTATTGGGCTTCAGGAGATAAAAAACGACTCGGACATCTGTGCCGCCGGCTTCGTTAGACTGCATATCATGAGTATCCGAAAGCGATTTTGCAATAAAAATACCATGTCCCCTTTCATTGCTTGGAGATCGGTTTGCCTCGATTTCCAAGAGCCTTTCATGTGTTAGCCAACTCTTTTGTTCTGCATTTCCTGAGCCAGTATCCCTCACTAAAATTTCAAGGGTATGAGCGTCGACACCTATTCGCAATTTAACGCCATCCGCGGCGTTAGCTGAGCCGTGGTGTACCGCATTACTACAAACTTCGTCTAACACGAGTTGGATATCTGCTACGCGTTTTCTGGGGAATCCGAGGCTTTGTGCGAGGTTCCCGATGAATGCCCTAACGGGTTCAATGTAAAAGACAGTACTCGGAATCTTAAGTTCAATATCTGCTTTCGCCATATGCTAAAGTTTGGTGCGGTTAAAATGCAGCAAGGGCACTGTTTTCTGATTCATAAATTTCAAGAACGCTCGAAGCACCAATAAGATTGAAAGTACGCGTCAAATTGTCAGCGAGTTCGCAAATTTTAAGGTCGCCACCGTTCTGGCGAAGACGTTTAGCGACACCTACGAGTGCCCCAACAGCTGTACTATTGATATGACTCACTTCGCTAAGGTTGACGACGACTCTGTCGACTTTTTCCACTAAGAGATCTTCAAGTACTTTTCTTAAATCAGATGCTGCGTAACTGCTCAGATCTGTTTTTATCTCAATAATTTTGATGCCGGACATCTCACGAAGTTTCATTAATTTGGTCGAGTCCATAGAAATTACCTCTTGTAGATTAGAACTAGACATAATTACTAGAACTATTTTTCCGAAATTCTATCTTAATTCCGCAAAAAAGTCAAATAAAATTCTTCGCCCAATTATCGCGTCAGATACGTCTTTGGCAATACGAATCGTACTGATAAAAAAATTGTTGCTTTCTTTATGCATTTATGGTATACTATTGCGTAACCGATTTGAAAGTGTCAAGAGCACTTTGAATATAAGGAGGAACTGGCGGATTAACGCGGTTGCGCGTTTTTAAATGGACCAGGTATCTTGATGAACAACGAACAGGCAAATACAAACACATCCACTGTTGATGTGGAAGAAAAAAAACACTCAACTGAAAGTTCGGTTGAAGTGAGTCAGGACGTAGCAAGCGAAACAGAAGCTCCAGAAGCTGCAGAAGCAGCTTCTGTAACCGACGCAGAGATCGAGGAGCATGAGGGAGTCCCAAGCGGTGAAGTGGAAGCGGCTGCAGGGGATGCTGATTCTGAAGAGGCGACGACCTCTACCGATGAACCCGCACCTGATCAAGCAGATGAAGCGACCCCTGACGAGGTAGTCGAAGCGGCTGTTGACGATGCTAATAGTGAAGGTGGGACAGAGCTTACCGAAGAGGAGCAGGTGGAAGTAGTTGTTAGCGATGCCGGTGCTGATCAGGCAGATGACACAACCCCTGAAGAAACAGCGGTTGCTACTGGCGAAGTTGATGGTGAAGAAGTGGTGGAACTTACCGGTGAAAGCGCGTCTGAAGAAGCACCAGCGGCGCCCGAAGAGCCACCGGAGCCAATGAGTGCTGAGTCTCTTGAAGAGGCGTATGACAATTCGATCAAGGCATTTACCGACGGTGAAATTGTTAAAGGTGTTGTAGTAGATGTTACCCGCGATGAGGTAATGATCGATATAGGCTTTAAGTCCGAAGGCTACATTCCAGCATCAGAATTTGATACTGGCGAAAACGATTTACCCGCTGTACAGGTTAGCGATGAAATTGATGTCTACATTGTGCGGCGTGAAGACTCAGAAGGACAAATAGTCCTTTCGAAGAAGATAGCTGACCAGACACTCATTTGGGATGAGATTGCGACTGCCCATGAGACGAACACGCCTGTCCAAGGTCGTATCACTGAGCGGATTAAGGGTGGATTACGGGTGACGATCGGTTCCTTGCGCGGTTTTTTACCGGCTTCACAAGTTGAGTTGCGTCCGATCCAGAATCTTGAACAGTATGTAGGACAGACGCTTGATATGATGGTTATTAGCTTGAGCAAACGCCGTCATAACATTGTCTTATCTCGTCGGGCATGTTTGGAAGCTGAACTCGCGCAGAAGCGATCTGAAGTTCTCAGCACGCTTGAAGTGGATCAAGTTGTCAAAGGTGTGGTAAAGAATATTACTGCTTTTGGTGCGTTTGTGGACTTAGGTGGCGTTGATGGGTTGCTGCATAAGACGGATATGGCTTGGAAGCGTATCCATCATCCGTCTGATGTCGTCTCAGTCGGCGAAGAAATTGAAGTCCAGGTTATCGGTATCAATCCAGAGAACGAGAAGATCTCGCTGGGCTTGAAGCAGAAAACACCAGATCCGTGGGAAAATATTGAGGAGAAATACCCAATTGGTTCCACAGTTAGCGGTGTGGTTGTGAATATTGTCAACTATGGGGCATTCTTACAACTTGAGGAAGGCGTTGAGGGGTTGATTCATGTTTCTGAAATGGCATGGACTCGCCGCAACGTGGCACCGTCACGGATCGTCAACAAGGGCGATGAAATTGAAGCCGTAGTGCTGGAAATTTCAAGAGAAGACAAGCGAATTTCCCTTGGACTCAAGCAGCTACAACGGAACCCCTGGGAACTCTTAGAACAGCGCGCACCGGTTGGTAGTAAAATTACCGGACGTGTCCGAAATTTAACTAATTTTGGTGTATTTGTTGAAATTGAGCCTGGGATTGATGGTTTAATTCATACCTCAGATCTCTCGTGGACGAAACGTGGTGCTGCAGCGAACGATGCGCTTAAGGAAGGTAGTGAGATTGAGGTAGTCGTACTACAAATTGACGCTGCTGAACGTCGGGTCTCGTTGGGACTCAAGCAGACACAACCTGATCCTTGGGAAGAGGTTCCGGAAAAGTACAAGGTCGGCTCCACTGTCCGCGGCACAATCGTCAATCTCACCAGTTTCGGGGCATTCACGAAGCTTGAGGAAGGTATCGAAGGCTTAATTCACATCTCCGAACTCGCCGATCGTCGAATTGAAAAACCCGAAGAGGTCGTTTCAGTAGGAGATGAGTTAGACTTAAAAGTAATTAACCTGTTTCCAAAAGACCGGCGCATTGGTCTTAGCCTGAAAGCACTCATTGCCGAACAAGAGCGTGCAGCGGCACCTGAAGATGAACAGTCGGCGAGAAGTGAGAGACGGTCTGAACAGCCATCTCGTCCACGACGTGAACGGGCATCTCGACACCAGACGCCAGCACGCGAGGAGACTGTCACCACATTAGGTACACTACTCAAAGAGGAAATGGGTAGGTCAAACGCTGAGAGTGTTGAGAGCACTGAGACTACTGAAAGTTCCGAAAACACTGAGAATTCCGAGAATTAACGTTCTTTGTAATTTCGCCCGGATTAGGTTCTTTTTTCTGCCCGGCAGCGAGAGTGCCAAACAAAAACCTTGCTACAGAAAAAGTGTAGGTAGGGTTTTTGCGCGCGTTTCGTCATTTTACGTGTAGGGGTGGGTCTAAGTACCCACCCTTCTATCTCTTCTGCTAAGGCTTGAGGACTGTGCTGCGGCGCGGAAATACATACGTAGACTGGGAGACCCAGAATTGAGCAAAAATTTTCTGTTTACGTCCGAATCTGTCACTGAAGGACATCCGGACAAAATCGCTGACCAAATCTCTGACGCGGTGCTTGATGCTATATTCACCAGCGATCCTATGGGCAGGGTTGCCTGTGAGACTTTGATTACAACTGGACTTGCTGTCATCACTGGCGAGATCACTACAACTGCAAACTACGACGATAAGCAAATTGCCCGACGCGTATTAGCCGATATCGGTTACACCGATATTGAATACGGTTTTGATGCTGAACGAAGTGCTGTGCTAAGCGTTATTGATAAACAATCCCCGGATATTGCCATGGGTGTGAATCCAGGTGGCGCGGGGGACCAAGGCTTAATGTTTGGGTATGCGTGTACCGAAACGCCAGAATTAATGCCGTTGCCAATTACGCTCGCGCATCAATTGACGAGGCGTTTGGCAAAAGTTCGTAAAGATGGCACCCTTCCCTTTATCCGTCCGGATGGAAAATCTCAAGTGACCGTTGAATATGTAGATGACAAGCCTAAAGCTGTAACCACAGTTGTTATTTCTTCACAGCATAGCCCTGATGTTGCGGATATCCAACTCCAAGAAGCAATTATCGAAGAGGTTATCAAAAAGATTATTCCTGAAAATCTCCAAAGCCCTGACATTAAATATCATATCAATCCAACTGGACGTTTTGTAACCGGTGGACCGCAAGGTGATGCTGGGTTGACCGGGAGAAAGATTATTGTCGATACGTACGGTGGTATGGGGCGACATGGCGGAGGTGCTCTCTCTGGGAAAGATCCAACTAAAGTAGATCGAAGTGCGGCTTATGCGGCGCGACACGTTGCAAAAAATCTTGTTGCTGCTGGACACGCTGAACGCTGTGAAATTCAAATCTCTTATGCCATTGGGAGAAAAGATCCGATCTCTGTTATGGTGGATACCTTCGGTACAGGTGATGATGAAGCCCTCACGAAACTCGTCAACGTGCATTTCGACTTAACCCCGCTCGGTATTATTGAACGGTTAAAATTACGTCAACCTATCTATCAAAATACTGCTGCCTATGGACATTTCGGACGCGAGGAACCCGGCTTTACTTGGGAAGAAACCGATTACGTCGAAAAACTCCAGTAGTTTAAAAAGAATTAAAAATACGCATCAAGAAAAAGGAAAGTAATGAACTACGATATTAAAACAACAGAACTCGCACCGGCTGGAAAACAACGAATTGATTGGGCAAACAGGTTTATGCCGGTATTGAGTTCCATCCGTGCGCGGTTTGAAAATGAACGTCCCTTAGAAGGGTTAAAGATAGCCGCGTGTCTACATGTTACAACTGAAACAGCAAATTTGATGAAGACGCTGAAAGCGGGAGGCGCAGAGGCGGTTGTTTGTGCGTCAAATCCGCTCAGTACTCAAGATGATGTTGCAGCCTCTCTTGTCGTTGACGAAGAGATCGGCGTTTTTGCTATTGATGGAGTAGATATAGAGACCTATTATAAACACATTGATGCTGCTCTTAATACGAAACCAACGGTCACTATGGACGATGGTGCGGATCTCGTCTCAAGACTTCATTCTGAAGAGAGCAATCCAGCACTAATCGAGCAGGTTGTTGCTGGAACAGAGGAAACGACTACAGGTGTGATTCGCCTCAGGAGCATGGCAACCGAAGGTGTCCTGCAATACCCAATTATTGCTGTTAATGACGCTCGAACAAAACATTTTTTTGATAACCGATACGGGACAGGGCAAAGCACTCTTGATGGTATTGTTAGAGCAACCAATCTCCTAATTGCAGGAACGACTGTTGTTGTAGCAGGTTATGGATGGTGCGGTAGAGGGGTCGCTAACCGAGCGCGCGGCTTGGGTGCGAACGTCATCGTAACCGAAGTTGATCCATTGAGAGCGTTGGAAGCGGTGATGGACGGATTCCGGGTCAGACCCATGCACGATGCTGTTCAAGAAGCAGATTTGGTCATAACGCTCACAGGAGACATTCACGTCTTACGCAAGGAACATTTTGAAGTGATGAAGGATGGCGCGATTATCGCAAATTCCGGTCATTTCGATGTTGAAATTGATATACCTGCGTTGGAAAAAATGAGTGTTGATAAAGGGAGCGCGCGTCCCTATGTAGATGCATATACGCTCGCGGATGGACGGAAATTCTACCTCGTCGGTGAAGGCAGATTGGTGAACTTAGCCGCTGCAGAAGGACATCCAGCCAGTGTCATGGACATGAGTTTTGCGAATCAAGCGTTATCTGTTGAGTACATTGCCAAGAACGGTGATAGTTTTGAAAACCGCGTGTACGATGTTCCTACATCTATTGATGAGACTGTAGCACAGTTGAAGCTCGAAGCGTTCGGCGTTGAAATTGACACGCTCACAGAAGAGCAGGAGAAATACCTCAACTCGTGGGATATTGGGACTTAGACCATTTTTCTTTCGGCTGTCCGGTGTGCCGTTTTGGGTGTTGTCTCCTTTTTTGTAAAGGATCCTTATGAAGAAATCAGATATTGTGGAGGGAATTATACTACTCCTATCAGCAGTGCTATTGTTACCAATCTGGATGGCGCATTCTCAGCAGATAGAACTCTCCCCAGCTCTCACAAGGTTTCTGGGTTTTTTGCAGTATCCGGTAGCAATCGTGCTTGTCGTAATTTTCGTTCGTCGTCTGCGGCGGGTTATCCACGCATTACGCGAGAATAAAAATAGACCTGGTCCTTTTTGATATAGAAGGTTTTATGTCTGAGCACATTTAGAGAAAGTTTAGGATATGGGAGTTTTGGTCGTTGGGACGGTTACTTTAGATACAGTAGAAACGCCGAGTAAACGGGTTGAAGACGTCCTCGGCGGTTCTGGTGTCTATGCTGCTGTCGCCGCGAATTTCTTTAAAAACTCCGTCCAGCTTGTTGGCGTTATTGGTGATGATTATCCGCACGCCTACACAGACTTTCTTAAAACCCAAGGCATTGATCTCCAAGGTGTAAAGCGCATTGATAACGGCAAATCGTTTCGATGGGGTGGTCGTTATGCCGAAAACTTTAACGTGCGCGATACGCTTTTTACTGAATTAAATGTTGTTAGTGATTTCCAGCCTGTTTTGCCAGAAGTTTATAAAGCAACTCCCTACCTTTTTCTGGCGAACAACTCACCCGTCTTACAGTTGAGCATCATTGAGCAAGCGACGAATCCGAAACTTATTGTTTGTGATACGATGGATTTTTGGATTAACGAACAGCGAGAGGCATTAGAGGCACTCTTGGCACGTGTGGATATCCTCATTTTGAATGATAGTGAGGCACAACTGTTCACTGGTGATTCCAATTTGATGCGAGCAGCACAAGCGATTCTGCGCTATGGTCCGAAACGGGTTATCATCAAGAAGGGAGAGCACGGGGCAATCAGTGTCACAGAATCATCCTTCTTCAGTGCGCCAGCGTATCCGCTCACACAGGTAACTGATCCGACAGGGGCGGGTGATAGTTTCGCGGGGGGTATGATGGGGTATATCGCGTCTGTTGAGGATACTTCCGAGGAGACGATACGTAGTGCTATGATTTATGGCACCGTTATTGCTTCTTTTAACATTGAAGATTTCAGTGTTAACCGGCAGAAACGCGTTAAGTTTTCCGAGATCTCGTCGCGGTATGGTGATTTACAGGAAGCAGTCCGTTTCTAATGCAGACTGTGAATTGCTTTACCATCTACTGCCTCAGCGGATTCCATTATCATTTCTGAAAGGGTCGGATGCGCGTGAACAGTATGCGCAATATCCCTTGCGGTGGCACCTAAGCGAACTGCGACAGCAGCTTCATGGATAAGTGTTGACGCATGCGCACCGACGATGTGTACACCAAGAATATCTCCGCTATCAGCATCAGAAACAATCTTAACAAATCCATCTGTCTCGCGTAGTCCCAACGCCTTTCCATTCGCAGCGTAAGGAAATCGACCTGTCTTCACCTCGTAGCCTTCAGCCGTTGCCTCTTCTTCTGTCATGCCGGCGTGTCCAATTTCGGGTAGGGTGAAAACACACCACGGGATAACCTGATAATCCATTTCAGTGCTATTCCCAAGACAGTTTTGTGCCGCAACTTTTCCCTCTGCCGATGCAACGTGTGCTAACAGATACCGGCTGGCGACATCTCCTACCGAGTAAATACCTTGAACATTCGTCTGCATCTGTGAATCCACGACGATTTTTCCGCCATCAGTGCGAACGCCGACCTTTTCTAAGCCTATCCCGTCTGTATTGTAACGTCTCCCGATTGAAACGAGCATCTTTTCTGCGGTGAGTTCTTCACCAGATTCGAGTACTGCTGTGACCTGTTCATCCGACTTTTTTACATGGGTAAGTTTTGCACCGGTATGGATAGTGATACCTTTTCGCTTCATGAAGAGCTGAATATGTCGGATAACTTGGATATCTTCTGTTGCCAAGATTGTCGGGAGAAGTTCTAATATAGTCACACGACAACCGAGTGCATTAAAGATAGAAGCAAACTCGCATCCCGAGACCCCACCACCAACGATGAGTAGACTTTCAGGAAGTTCTGTGAGATTAAGAATGCCAGTTGTTGTCAAGATTTGATGTTCATCAATCTCAAAGACGGGCGGTTCCGCGGGTTCTGAACCTGTGGCGATAATAACGTTTTTCGCATGTAGTTGCTGACTTGTTCCATCGGGTTTGGTGATGGCAATTGTGTTTTTATTAATAAGTTCTGCTGTTCCTTTGAAGACGCCAACCCCATTTGCTTTCAATAGTTGTGCGATACCACCCTCTAATTGCTGAATGACCGAGGTTTTGTGAGCCAAGACTTGAGTATAGTCAATTGTTGCCTCACCGCTGAAATGCACGCCAAAAGCGGAGGCTTCCTGCATTTGTGTCGCGAGGTTAGCAACAGCAAAAAGGGTTTTCGTTGGGATACATCCTCGGTTGAGGCAGGTCCCACCCCACTCTCCTTTTTCTATGAGGCAGACTGTCCCACCAAGTTGTGCAGCTTTGATAGCTGCAACGTATCCACCCGGTCCTCCACCAATAATTCCGACATCATACGTAGACATGGTTGCTCCTATTTGTAGAATAGACTTAATTCTATCACGAAGTCTGAGGGTTGTCAAGTTGATACCTGCGGACGCCTGACTTGTTCGGGGCACTTGACAAAAAACACAGGGCATGCTACAGTGGTGACAATCTAAGGATAGGAGAAAGAGAATGTTTGATGGATATCGTCCGAACCAATTCGGGCCTGGACGTTCAGCTGTCATTTGCCAACATGGAGCCGTAGCAACAAGTCAACCGCTTGCGGCACAAGGAGGATTGCAGATTTTACGCAACGGTGGAAACGCCATTGATGCGGCAGTTGCAACCGCCGCAATACTCAACGTCGTTGAGCCGATGTCGACCGGCATTGGTGGAGATGCATTTATGCTGGTTTACCAGCCTAAAGATGGCGTAATCCGAGGCTTAAACGCAAGTGGTAGAGCACCTTATGCCGCGGAGCTGGAGTTCTTTACCAAACAGGGTTTAATCGGAATCCCTGCCTTTGGGAGTATGTATCCGGTTACTGTACCGGGGACAATTGATGGGTGGGCAACACTCTTGGACGAATGTGGGACGATGTCGTTATCAGAGGTGCTTCAGCCTGCTATTGATTACGCAGAAAAAGGGTTCCCAGTAAGTCCCCAGATTTCACTCGCGTGGCAAGAAAGCGCAGCGATATTGGCACAGCATCCTGATTCAGCACGGACATATCTCAAGAATGGAAAAGCACCAACGCCAGGAGAGATCTTTCGACAACCGCACCTCGCAAGGAGCTTTCGACTTATTGCAGAAGGTGGACGAGATGCATTTTATCAAGGCGAAATTGCCGAAAAAATTGTAAAATTCTCTAATGAAAATGGCGGTTTATTTACACTACGGGACTTTGCTGAACACAAATCGGATTGGGTAGAGCCAATTTCTGCTAATTATCGCGGCTACGATATCTATGAAATTCCACCGAATGGACAGGGCATCGCCGCGCTACTCGCACTCAATATCGTTGAGGGATTCGACCTCGGCGAAATGGGGCATAACAGTTCTGAGCACTTACACTACGCAATTGAAGCAATGAAATTAGGATTCTCGGATCTCTACAAATACGTGACAGATCCGACATTTGTAGATGTTCCAGTGGCCGGACTACTTTCTGACGATTATACGGAAAGCCAACGAGCGCGTATCTCATCAGAACGAGCGAATATGGAACTGAGCCCAGGTCTTCCGTCAATGGGAAGTGATACAGTCTATCTCTGTGCAGTTGATAGTGAACGAAACGTTGTCTCTTTTATTAATAGTCTCTTTGCTGGATTCGGTTCACATTTAGTTGCTGGTGATACAGGTATTATGTTGCAAAATCGGGGGGCAGGTTTCTCGCTCGACCCAAACCATGCGAACTGTATCGCTCCGCATAAACGGACGCTGCACACTATTATTCCCGGCATGATTGCTCAGGATGGAGTGCCTTTGGTTACATTCGGGGTCATGGGAGGACAGATGCAAGCGCAAGGTCATTTGCAGTTTGTGAGCAATCTCATTGACTTCAATATGGATGTTCAAAACGCGTTGGATGCTCCGCGGTTTCGGGTAATGGACGATTCTCAAATTGTATTGGAGGCAGGTATTCCAATGAATACCCAAGCTGCATTAGCACGAAAAGGACATCATATCACCCCTGGCAGCACTTTTTTTGGCGGTGGACAGGCAATTTTTGTCAATCCATCCTTCGATACACTCATTGCAGGTTCAGATCCAAGACGAGATGGTTGTGCCGTCGGTTATTGAAGAGCACGGGATTTTTTTTGACTTTCTGCTCGAATTAAGGTATAATATTAGAGTTAGTAGATGATTTTGACTCAAAAACTGAGAACCGAAGCACATAAGCCCGCCAAGCCGGTTGTGAATCGCTGGTGTGATTCCAGTGGCTCTCTCTTGCCTTGGGGCGCGCTATCTCTGGCAGGATACGAGTAGCCAGCGTCCGACAACCGCACGAAAGCTTCTATCCAGTCTTTAAAGCGGAGTCCGTTTTCCGGTTGTTTATACCCTTGATAAAAAGGAGCGGGCTGAGGCATGTGAACTGCCCTTAAAAAAATTAAATACATAAATGCGAGGCGTAGACAGTTCGCGCTAAAATATTGGTATATAAGAACATAGAAGAATGTATGGAGAGTCAGTTTACAGATGTATAGAGATTTAAATGAAAAAGATGCCTGTGGCGTTGGTTTTGTCGCAAACCGTTTTGGAAATCGGAGCCACGATATAATTAAGATGGCGACACAAGCGGTCACAAATTTAACACACCGGGGCGCAGTGGCGGCTGATGCCAAGACAGGTGATGGCGCAGGTATCTTAACACAGATTCCGGAGAAACTATTTCAAAAAGAACTGGAGAAACTCGGGGTACACCTGAATACGATAGCTGACTTGGGTGTTGGCATGATTTTCCTACCAGGGTGCGATCAGACTGCCCAACAACAAAGCCGAGCGCTCGTTGAAAAAACGTTGCAACAGTACGGTGTTCCTCTCCTTGGGTGGCGTTCGGTACCCGTCAACACGGCTGCTCTCGGTGATAAGGCGTTAGAAACACTGCCAGAGATTCAGCAAGTATTAATGGGGCGTCCAGAGCAGATCACCGAGGACGATTTTGAGCACCGTTTGTATTTAATATGTAAGGAACTTGAGCACCGTGTCGCGGCAGCTTCGCTTGATGACGAATTCCATATTTCCTCTTTTTCACATCGGACGGTCGTCTACAAAGGATTGCTGGTAGCACCGCAGCTTGCACAATTTTACCTCGACCTAAAAAATTCAGATTTCCAAGCAGCGCTCGCTGTTTTCCATCAACGTTACAGTACAAATACCTCTTCCACGTGGATGCTCGCCCAACCCTTCCGCATGCTTGCTCACAATGGTGAAATCAACACTTTGATGGGTAATCGGAATTGGATGCGGCACGCGAAGCCGACCTACAGTCACCCCTCTGGAATGAACATATCCAAAAACTCGTTCCTATTATCAACAAACAAGGAAGCGATTCAATGAGCTTGGATAACGTGTTAGAGTTGTTAACGCACTCTGACCGTAGTATCTTGCACGCTATGATGTGCCTGATACCAGAAGCTTATGAACAGATTCCCGATATGCCGGACGTCTTGAAAGCCTGTTATGAGTACCTCTCGTGTGTCAGTGAACCTTGGGACGGCCCGGCGGCTGTCGCATTTACGGATGGCGTTGTTGTCGGCGCGAGTCTTGATAGAAACGGACTACGGCCCGCACGCTATAAGGTTACAGAGGATGGGACCGTTGTTATGGGGTCCGAGGTTGGCATTATTGAACTTGATGAAAGCTGCATCGTTGAAAAGGGACGTTTAGGACCCGGACAGATGATTGCTGTGGATACAGCGAAAGGCGAATTGCTGAAAGATTCAGAGATTAAACATAATGTTGCCAACCAGAAACCTTATGCTGAGTGGGTAAAAAAAGGGACCATAACCCTGCCTACCAGAAAAGCCAGTTCGTCCGCTACGACGGAAACTGTTCCCGATCAACTTCCTATATACCAAAAAGCCTTCGGCTATATGACCGAGGATATAGAACGGTTTATCAAACCGATGATAACGGAAGCGAAAGAGGCAGTCGGTTCGATGGGTGATGATACACCGCCTGCCGTGATTTCTCGACATCCTCGTTCGCTTTATAGCTACTTCAAACAGCGTTTCGCGCAGGTTACAAACCCACCTATTGACTCAATCCGAGAGCGTTTGGTGATGTCGTTGACAATGCATCTTGGACGACAGCATAGTTTGCTCACAGAAACGCCGGAGCATGCTCGCCTTGTTCGGTTACCTTCGCCGATTTTGACAAATACGGATTTACAAGCGTTACGAGAACTCAATATACCCGATTTTCAGACAGCAACACTTTCTGCCTGCTTTCCTGTAGCGTCTGGAACACAAGGCTTAGAAGAGGCGTTAGAAGCCTTATGTCAACACGCCTCCGTGGCAATTGATGCAGGAAAAACCCTCCTCGTGCTAAGTGACAAGGGCGTTAGTGCTGATTTTGCGCCGATTCCTATGGCACTTGCTGTTGGCGCTGTTCACCATCATCTCATTAGAGAAGGGAAACGGATGCGTGTGAGTCTGATTGCTGAAACTGGAGATGCAAGAGAAGAACACCACTTCGCTGTCCTTCTTGGTTATGGAGCAACTGCAATCAATCCTTATCTGGTGTTTTCGACAATTGTTCAACTTGCCGAGGACGGTGAACTCCAGGAACTAACAGCAGAGAAAGCAATTGAAACCTATAAGTCGACAGTCGAAAAAGGCATCCTGAAGATTATGGCGAAGATGGGTATTTCGGCGGTATCGAGTTACCACGGTGCCCAAATTTTTGAGGCACTTGGCATCAATGCGACTGTCATTGATAAGTGTTTTACAGACACTACTTCGCGCTTAAGTGGTATCGGTTTTGAGGAGATCGCCGCCGAGACGCTTCACTTCCACACAAAAGCATTTTCGGACAGCGATGGTGATGCCTCGCTGGAAGAGGCGGGTTATTTCCGGTTCCGACGGAACGGAGAATTTCATGCGTATAACCCGACTATGTTCAAGGCACTCCACAAGTTTGTTAAGGGTGGTAAACCAGAAGATTATGACAAATATGCAGCCGCTGTTGAGAGTGGGGAGCCCTCCAGTTTACGAGATCTACTTACCTTCAAACCGAGTACACCGATTCCTATTGAGGAAGTGGAACCTGCAGAGGATATCGTTCGGCGTTTTACAACGGGTAGCATGTCTTTCGGGGCATTAAGTCGTGAGACTCATGAAACTTTAGCAGTCGCTATGAATCGTCTCGGGGCAAAATCGGGAAGTGGAGAAGGCGGGGAAAGCAGTGAACGCTACAAACGACAACCTAATGGTGACCTCGCTTCCAGTGCTATCAAACAGGTGGCGTCTGGTCGGTTCGGTGTGACGCCGACATATCTCGCCTCGGCGAAAGAATTAGAGATTAAGATGGCGCAAGGGTCGAAACCGGGAGAGGGTGGGCAAATTCCAGGACATAAAGTAACTGCTGAAATTGCTTCACTTCGACACTCTGTACCCGGCGTACCATTAATCTCGCCACCACCGCATCACGATATCTATTCTATTGAGGATTTGGCGCAGTTGATCTACGATCTGAAACAGGCGAATCCGAAGGCAAAGGTTGCTGTGAAATTGGTATCTGAATTTCTCGTTGGAACTATTGCGTCTGGAGTAGCAAAGGGCTATGCTGATGTTATCCAAGTGAGCGGTCATGAAGGCGGTACAGGCGCATCACCGCTTAGTTCTATTAAGAACGCAGGTACACCTTGGGAACTCGGACTTGCGGAGACCCAGCGCGCCCTCGTGCAAAATGAATTACGGGATCGTGTGGTATTACGAGCCGATGGCGGTATGCGTTCCGGACAAGATATAGTTATGGCTGCGATGTTAGGAGCGGAAGAGTATGGCTTTGGAACGATAGCGATGGTCGCGACCGGGTGTGTTATGGCGCGCCAATGCCACCTCAATACATGTCCAGTCGGTGTTGCTACCCAAGATCCGGCACTCCGTGCGAAATATCCGGGCACTCCAGAGATGGTTGTTAATTTCATGCTCGGTGTAGCAAACGAGGTCCGAGTTATCCTCGCCAACCTCGGACATCGATCCTTGAACGATATTATTGGTCGTCCAGAATTGCTCCAACCAATCGATTTGGCAGACTATCCGAAAGCAGCGACCCTGGATTTGAGCGAAATTCTGACACCTGCCGATCCGACGGGTACACAACCACGCTATCACCTACAGGAGCGGAATGATCGGGAAGATATACCCCTCGACGATCAGATTCTGGAGGATGCAGCGGATGCTATCGCACAGAAAACGGCAATTCAACTATCTTATCCTATTCGGAATACGAATCGAACAGTAGGAGCAAGATTATCAGGTGAAATTGCGGCGCGTTACGGAGACGCTGGTCTGCCTGATAGAACGATTCAATGCAACTTTGAAGGTAGTGCCGGACAAAGTTTCGGTGCCTTCTGTATCAGCGGTGTCCAATTCGTGTTGACGGGAGAAGCCAACGACTATGTGGGTAAAGGTATTGCAGGTGGAGAGCTGATTATTAAACCTGCCCCAACTGTGTCATTCCGGACTTATGAAAATACGATTATTGGTAATACAGTGTTGTATGGTGCCACTGGTGGCACGCTTTACGCAGCAGGGAGAGCTGGTGAACGATTCTGTGTCCGAAATAGTGGTGCAACTGTTGTAGTTGAAGGCGTCGGCGACCACGGTTGTGAATACATGACCGCGGGCTTAGTTGTGATTCTCGGCGAAACTGGTAGAAATTTTGGAGCAGGAATGACAGGAGGCACTGCCTACGTCCTTGACGAAAAACAGCAGTTTGAGAAAAAGTTTAATTCCGATTGGGTGAAACTGGAAAAAGTAACGAGTGAGACAGATATTAAGAATCTGATGGCACTCATACAAAATCACGCCGCATACACTGGTAGTCAACATGCTGAGAACATTCTAACCAAGTGGGAGACTTTCCTTCCACATTTCTGGAAAGTTGTGACTCCGCCACCGCCACCGCTACCGGCTCCTGTTCAACTTAAAAGAAGAGCTGCAGGTCGAGCTACAGGACGCAGAGAGCGAAGAAGACGATAGTACCACAAGTAATTTGAAGCACACTATTAAACAACGCCGTGCTGATGGAGGTCCATAGCACGGCGTGTTTTTTTAGTAGCTGTAAAGTTTTTAAGAAGTAGATTTAGATTGTGTTGCAAAAAAAAAGGCAGCGAATGCTGCCTTTTCTTTTTCTCTGAACTGTGTTGCGTTCTTCAGTCTTCTTCCGATACCGCGAAAGCGATTTCGAGTCCCTCCGTTTTACTGGAGCGCTGTTTCGCTCGTTCTACCACGTCAATGACAACACCGTGCTTTGCACGTTTATCCGCTTTGATAATCAAGGTGCTAATCTGGTTTTCATGTGCGGCTATGAAAAGTTCCATATCCTCCATTGTTAACATTTCCTGATCATCAATCGAAATCCGTCCGTCAGTGCTAATGAAGAGGTTGTACTTTTTACGTGTGAACTCGTGCTTTGTAGCGGAATCGGGTAAGGTGACAGTGAAAGGCGGGGGAACCCGCATAACAGCAGACACCATGAAGAAGATGAGCAACAAGAACACACAATCAATCATAGGCGCCATCGGGATATCATCATCGTCGCCTGTTTTCTTCCGTCGACTCATGTTCAAAGCCATCTGTGTTCTCCTTCTATAGAAAGAAGTATGCTATGTACGTCGCGCAGGAGGGTCACTCTCTTGCGACGATAGCGAACCCGATTTTATCTATACCTGCCTGTTTTGCAATATCCATCACCTGAACGATCTGTTCATGAAGTACTTCTCGCTCTGATTGGATGATCAACATACTTGTGGCTTCTTCTGGTGCATTGATGAATTGGTTGAACATTTCATCAACTTGGACGACTGTATCGTTCAGCACCATAGTGCCTCTGCTCTCACCGGCTTCCGGATTCGCAATTCGGACAGTCAGACCTTTCGGTTTGTCAGGTGAAGGTTTCCCCGGCGGGGGTAACTGCACCCGAAGACCTGGAATCGGCGAGAAGGTTGTTGATACCATGAAGAAGATCAGGAGCAGGAATACGCAATCAATCATAGGTGCCATACTAAGCGTTGGTGGTTTGCGTTCTCTGATTTTAGTCGCAAGCAGACTTAGTTTGGCTTCACCGTTTTGTTGCATTTCAAAGCCTCCTTTCTCATTGCTGAGATTAGGGCTGAGGTCAATGACCCAATACCCTACGAAGTCTATGAGGAGTGAGCGGATATAAAACCTATCCGCCCGTTTCCAAGACTAAGCATCACCTGCTTCACCAACAATCAGCTGGTTCACGATCTCGGTAGAAACCTGAGAGATCTCAACCATGTGTCTGTTAACCCAGCTATCAAAGAGTTGGAAGAAAATCAAGCAAGGAATAGCGACTGTCAAGCCAGCAGCAGTTGTAAGAAGTGCCTGTGAGATACCACCTGCGAGCTGCTGCGGGTCACCAGTACCTTCAAGTGCGATTGTGGTAAACGCACTAATCATACCTGTAACAGTTCCAAGCAAGCCAAACAGCGGGGAAACGACTGCGACAGTACCAAGGACCGGCAGGTTTCTTTCGAGTTCAGGAATTTCAAGGAGACTTGCTTCTTCAATTGCTTCCTGAATTTCCTCTTTGCTAATATCGCGTTCTTCAATTTGTGCTTGGCTGTATCGGAGCAGTCCTGCTTTAAGGACGTTAGCGAGTGGACCACCGGCTTCTTCACAAGTCGAGACGGCTTCCATAATGTTTTCTTTCCGGAGTGAGTCAGCAATGTTAGCAATGAACTCTTCAGTTCCGATTCGAGAGCGGCTCCGGACGAAGGTGAAAAGCCTTTCAATAATGAAGGTTAACGCTGTGATAGAGCAGAGGGCGAGTGGCCAAAAGACAAATCCAAATTTCTGGAAGAAAGTAACGATGTTGTCTTTTTTGGTCATCTTGAGTGGGACGAAGTGGTCGCCGCCGTTAACAACTGTAACGGGCTTACCAAGCCGATCACCGTATCCTTCTCTATAGATACTGATGAGATAACGACCTGCGGGGACACCAGAACGTTCGTAATCGCCGTTGGCATCGGTGTTTGTGACAAACTCTTCTCCACTTTGAGCAACGATTTTAACTTCAACGCCTTCAATCGGGTTCTGTGCTGTGGTCGTATCAACAATTTGACCACGGACCGTGCCGCCGCCATCTTGTGCGAATACTGTACCAGCGGACATACCGACACAGGCGATTAACATTAACACTAAACTAAAACGAGTCATTCGTTCTAATCCTCCTTAAGGTAACTTGCCGAATGCAGTGGCAAGTCTCTACATATCATTTGACAACATAAGGTGTTGTTGGATAAGCCGTAGCATCTTGTCCAACAACTCGATTTTGTTTTCACTTGAACTTTTCAAAAGTTACGCAATTCTTTTTCGAGTCGCGGGGTCGCGATATTGAAATTTCGCCTACCGCTCACAACGCCATTTTCATAAATAACACCTGAGCACTTAAGAAGTTACGCACTTTATCCGGGTATTGCAGAGAATGGCATTGTAGTTGATCTTACGAAACCAGAAATCGCTGGACACGATTTGCTCGTGTCCAGCGATCCAACTGCCATTTAGAAACCCATCATCGCTCGCACGAACGTCGTATTACTCGTCGTGTGGTCGAGCAAGATAGTGGTCCGTCGATAACCAGCGAGGATAACAATGTTAAAACCAAGCCACTCACCACGGTTGATTGCTTGGACTTCAAAGATCCGTGTTCGCAGATCTGGCCGGAAGAGAATTGGTATATCCTCGTCTTCCGGGAAGTTTGTCAAATAGTCTTTGAAGTTGTTATCCCGGTTGGTGAACTTCCGATATTGGAAACCGCCAAGGATGTTCATCCGCTGTGTGAACTGATAGTCAAGCCGGACACCGAGGACATCTTCACGACTTCTACGGTTGAAGCGCAAGTATTCAATGGGTTCGGTATCAGTGGGAACAAATTGACGTGGGTTAAGCGCATCCCCAATTTCCTCTGCGCCGCGGTCAAATGCGCGGTCCCAGATGTACTTCACCATTGGAGTCAGGGTCAAATCTTCACCGATTCTATCAATAAAGGGGAGATCCCCGAGCGGAATCTCATACCTGGCTTTGAGAATCGTCTGTTGATTGCGGATATCCCGTTCTGGGTAACGACGTGGCTTCCAGTTTTGGACATCATAAATTAAGCCCGGATCCTCGGGATTGAGTGCGTTAATCCCATGGTCTGGATAGAACGGGAATTCCCGTCTTTCACCACTCGCTCGAACCTGTTCAATCGGTACCATGAAGTCAGCCCGTTGGTCGGCATTGAGCAGGTCGCCTTCATCCCCTGATCCCTCGATATCCAAGAAAATCGCGCCCTCTTCATCCTGCTCAAACTGTTTCTGCAGAACAACGAGGAACTTTGCTTCTAACGTGAGGTTGGGGACAGCAGTGTAGAGGAACTGAAGCGTCGTAGTATTCACACGAGCGTTGTAGAAGTCAAGCTCGTCGGAAATCTGGACAGGCTCCAATTCGCCAACACGAAGTGTAATCGTGTAATCCGGGATATCGTCGCGAACGCGGACGAATCGGTTTTGGAAAAGCACCGTTCCAAAGTCTGGAATATCACGTTGGTAGGTAACGTGAAGATACCTGGAATCGTTCTTTCGGCGGCTTGAGACTTGGCTTTCGTTAAGCCATCCGACTTTGAGTGAAAGGTTATCAAGGAGGTCATATTCAGCGAAGACGTGGTATCCTGCCCTGTCTACCCCGTACTCGTATTGTGGTTCAAAATCATCCTCAAGGGAGTCGATAGTACCGTTGTTGTTGAGATCAACAAGGTCGGTAAACACTGGCGGATCAGCATCGAAAATGAGGAAGTCTTCTTGGTAGTCCAAAACGCCGTTTTGGTCTCTGTCATCGGCGCGTGGTAAGACTCCGTCAAAGTCGATATCATCCGGCCAATCGTCATCATCATCGTCATCCTCAATGAGGGCGTAATTGACTTCATCCCAGGGATCTCTTTCAGCCTGAGACTCAGGGGTCCTTTCCAGAGTGTAGGGTTGGTCCCTATCGGTATTAGCACCGAAATTGAGGTAGGTTGTGGTGTACCCTGGATCGATATGATAGTAGACCCCTTCGAGGTACAATTTTCCGAAGCGAGATCTAAGATGGATGAACCATGCGGTTTCTCTGCCCATTTCGCCATCACCGCTTTCATCGGTTCCGTCGCCACCCAGTCTGGCTTCAAATCGTTCACCTTCGGTTTCAGCGTAGGTGGGTACCCCATTGCGGTCTAAAGGTAAACCGGTTGCTGGATCAATGGAGATACCAGTTTCTTCTTCACCCTCTTCACCTTGGATAGTCGGTTTGAGTCTGCTAAATCCAATTTGATCTTTCGGGATAGTGGGATACTGTTTGTATTTCCCATTAATGGAATAATGTGCACGAAGGAAAACGTTACCGATAGTTCCTTCAAGGTCAAGTCCGTAGAGAACTGCTGCACGTGCCGCACCATAACGATAACGAACTTTACGCGGTCTACCTTCACCGTCCCAACTGCTTGGATTGTCGGCGAGGCTTGCGCGATTGCTGGTGTAGCTTGAAGATTGTCCATAGTTACCGGGTGCTTCAATAATATCACGATACGGCATTTCGATATGGCCGTCTTCGGTTTTAATCCATTCTTCAACAAACGGATCAGCACCTTCACCAGCTTTGTTGGCGTTACTGAAGCCGATGATGGCAATATTGTAATCACCTGCTACCACTATGTCAAAAACGACAGATTGAACGGTTCGCGGTTCAATGTCGTGATCGGCAAAAACCAAGTCATATTTCATCTTATTGAAGCCGTCTACAATCACCCATTGTCCGTCAACGGACTCACGGATTTCGGAGGGAAGTCCACCTAAATCTATTGGCGTGACATCGTTAACGAAGACTTCAATTTTTTGGGTTTGAGCAGGTTTTGCTGTTGGCTCAACACCGTCTTCAATTTCTTGTGGTGTTAAATCTTCCAACTCTTGCGTCACCACGGTAACCGTCATACCTTTGAAAGCTGCACCGACACCGCCTTGAATTCTATCGCTGTGTTTGTCTTTATCAAAGGGGCGGAATTGGGGGTGATCGCTTTTGAGTGCTTCAATATCATAATTATCTTCAGGCGAATCATCACGGAAAACAACGGTAATACTTTCCGGAGGTGTATTTGCAACGGTACCCATCATTGGGTTTTCAACACGCTCTGGGTGTTCTTTATGAAGATTCACATAAGTAAACCCAACGCGGAAAATGTCGCCCAAAAGACCTTGTGCCCGGAAACCTATGAGGCGTGCGTTTTCGATGTGACGCACTCCAGCGTCTTCATTCAGACCATTTCGACGTCCGAGAGTTGGTGCGAGGTTTGCCGCTGCGTCTGTCAACTGGACAGGGTTCGAGATACGAGAGTTGATGAGTGTAAAGAGATGGCGTTCCTGTGCAAAAGAAATGTCCCAACGAAGCCCGTCAAACTCTGTTTTGTAGAGGATGTAACGGTTTGGGAACAATGTAGATGGCTTGAAACGCATACTATCACCGATAGCAAACTCGGTGTATCTGCCGCGGAAACTGTCTTCAGTTAAAACGGTTCTATCCAACTGCGCCGAGAATCTTTCACTATCCAACTGTCCTGTCCAACCAACAAATAGTTCACCATTTTGGTCGAACTCTTTCTGTTCGCGATAGTTATAGACCTCGTTACCCTCGAGCAGCTCTTTACCAAATAGGTCATAGAAGAATTGCGGTTCTTCTTCCAACTGGAACCGTGCTGAGAATTTAGAACTCCCCTCAATCGTTGGTAATAGGGGTTCTTGTGGACCAAGGCTCTGTGCGCCACAGCCGTAAAGCACAAAAGCACTCAGGATACAGGTCGCTACAAGTAAAACATCAATTGATTGTTTTAGCCTGTTCATTACTTTGTGTTTCCTCCTTGGAAATAATGAATCGGAAATTTGGGCACCAGCACAGCGAGGTGAACATTACTTGTTTGTTCGCTGTATCTACCCTGGTCTCCGAACAAAAAACCTTAAAAATGGATGCAAACTGCTTTACTTGTAAACGAGTGAGTTAAAATGTCGTTAATAAAACTAACGGTATTTCAACTACGCTCTCCTCGGTTACTGCTCTGCAGATACCGCAGTATTGCGAATACCGTGCGAAGAATATAAAAGCAAGTCTCCTTCCAACAAATTAAGGGTTAGTTTTGCAGGAATTTTCCCTAAACGCGTGATGAAACGCCTACAAAACTGTTCTTGGCTTTTAAAATAGCACTGATGCAAATTTCTGTCAAGTTTTTAACAGAAAAAATATATTCATTGGGATAGTTTCCACATATCATACCGAAAATGTAATATATTTTCAAGTTTTAAATATATCAGTGCTATTTGTCTTCGTTTTTTTACTCCACTTTAAAAAAAGGGAATCAATATCGGGAAAGCATTCCGAAGAACTTACGCAATTCTGCCAGCGAACGCTGTTTTACGTAAATCGTGAACTCTGGATAGTTTCAATCGCTGCTATTTTCCTAAAGATAGCAGGAACCGATAATGAAGTCATCATGTCTTAAGTCTTAAGGCACAGATCTAAGAATGTCAAAAAGCCTACGCATAGATTCACGAAATTTTCATTATGCCAAGGGCTTGGTAAGGCTCTGTGCATTAAACATGCTATATATTATACCATATTTTGAGAAAAAATGACATTTTTTTTTCAAAATTCTAAATCTGAAGCCACAAATTCTTCCAAATACTCCATTTAGCTTGCCAAACTTTCAGCAGTTTTGCTGAAATATTCAATAAACAGGATAATCGTAATCCCAAGAACTGTGCCAGCAATTCCCGCAATAATAAGAATGAGTCTAAGTTGTGGGCTGACAGGAATCTTCCTTGGTACGGCCCGATCAATAATTTCAATACCGCCTATCTGGTTGCGAGAGGCAGTTAACTTGGATTCAGCATATAATATTTCAGCTTCAAGAGAGCGTTTAGCAATTTCTTCAGCCAGGGCATTGGTTTTCTGAATTTTGGCTCCCATCTGCGTGAGAATAATCTGGTTTTCAGGAATTTCTTCCAATAATTGCATCAACTCAGTTTCTAACGTTTTGAGTTCCTGCTTGAGGCGTTCAGCAGCGTTCTCATAATGCGAGAGGCTGGGAACAAACGTTATCAACTGATTCTTTATATAGGTATAATGGGCAGATGGGCCGGAAGTGGTAGTGCTGGTCGAGGGTGAGATTTGTGCGTTTTTCTTTTCAATGTCGGCAATTTGTGCGTCAAGCCCCTTCAATTCGGATGTGGTTTTGCCTGCCTTTTCTTTATCCGCGACGCGCTGTGATTCAAGAGTAAAGAGTTTCTCTTGTTGAAAGAGCCAAACGGGATCGTAAGTGGTGGTTTCGGACAATTGTGTCTGCTCAGGTAGAAGTCTTAGTTGTTCTTCCAGATACGCGATATTGGCACGCGTTGCATAGAGTTGCTGTTGATTTATCTCAATATTTTCCTGAACGCTGGCATAACGTTCAAGCAAATTGGTCAGCGTCGGCACCCAGGTCTCTGGGCTGCCGTTTTGACGGGCAAATTGGAGAAGTGCTTCCAAATCCTTCTCTATTTCAGCATGGATTTCCCGTTGTTTGTCTTCGAGAAATTCCATACGTTTCCTGAGTTTTGTCTCTTCATCTCCCCGTCGCAACGTTTTCATATCTTGCGCGAGTTGGTTAACAAGAAGTGCTGCATTGCGTTCTCCGCCTTCTGTCTCAGTCAAGGCAATCGACAGATTGATGTAGTCAGAATCTGGATTTAGTTGGGCCTTCAGCATTCGCTTGAGTTTGCCAATCGGTGGGAGGAGAGCGACAGCGTCTATATTGCCGCTCTCTTCGAGATTTTCGATTGCTGTCTTTAGCATGGACTCTGTGGAAAATCGAGCACTGATTGTCTCCATTTCCCTGCGATCAACACCACCAGAGAGGACAGTCTGAAATAGGTTTGCTGAAGGAAGAGAAGGCGTTGCACTGGGTTGGACAAGCAACATTAAAGTGGAAGCGGTATACGTTTTGGGTAAACGGAGTGAGATAACTAAGGCAGTTCCTAATACCAGCAAAATACTCAGGCAGAACGTGAAGGCATGTTTTCGGGTAAGTTGAAAATAATCACGTAGATGTGCCTCCTGTTGCGGCATGGATATCAGAATTTCTGCCCTATGTTGGGACTAGAAATTGCCCCTCCTTCTCTTCCACCTATAAATTATTAGCAATGCGAATTTCTTCGTCGTTAAAGGCTTCGTCATGCCACTCGGTTATACGCCATTCTTCATTTCTTTTTTCAAAGATAAAGAGGTTATCCCCTTCGGCAAACCATCCGGTATATCCACCTTCAAGCGACTGACCGTCTGCTACGAATCCTTGGATTCTATAGTGGTTCCGGACTTCCGCTCGGGTGCCTTCTTTGTTCATGGCAATCTCCGGTGGCGCAGAGAGTTCTATCTCAATATCTTGGAACTGTTCAAAAACACGGGTCGCGGCATCACGTTCTTGGCGGATGTCGTCAAACTCCAAATCGTCTGTTTTGTCCCCATCAGTACCCATATCGGAAACGTAAAGGAAACCTTCTTCCCAGAAGGTATTAATGTAAGAATTAACATCTTCGGTCTCATAACCTTCACGCCACCGGTCTAAGACTCTATTAATTTGAAGGAGTTCTTCAGGTGGGACCTGACCGACTTTCTCAGCATCCCCACACCCCATAAAGCCTATGAGTAATAAGATGAGTATGCTCCCGATTTTTATGAAACTCCTGAACATGGTTGAATATTCTCCTTAAAAATTCAAAAGGTTTTAACTATACCAAAATAGAGATGTGATGGGGTGGCACCAATTTCAATCCCCAATTTTTCCATCTCTTCTGCGTCTTTTTGAATAGACTGAACCAGGGTGGTAGCGTTATAGAAATTTGAACTCACATAGGAATCGATAAGGCTATAAACCCAAATACCGATACCGGTATACATAAAAAACGTTCTGAGTTTATATCGCTGATTTGCGTACGCGTATCTTTCTAATACCCCTATTTCATCATGTGGATTTAAACTGGCATATGCTGCATAGGCGTTATAACGATTATTAAAAGATCGCTGTGCCAACAAAGCACCGATAACCGAAGTTCCTACTCCCAAAACAGTTAAGCTACCTCGGACGTAACTACGACTATAAAACTGTCCCCACCCTGGAAAAACAGCGGAGCGAACCATCGCTCCGATTGGTGAAACAAGTCGAATCTGTTCCTCGGTTTCAGATGTTTCCAGCTCAGTATCTGTACTCTTTTCAGCCTCTTGCGCAAAACTGGCATTGAGGCTGAAAGAGAGTATTGAAATAATCAGCAAAACTCGCAAAAATAGCATTTGATGTGTAGGCTTCACGCTTCCAAAAGATTGTGCCTGCGCAAAGCCTACATTACTCCTATTGATACATTAACGCCGCCGTTTCGTCGTTGCCCGACTCCGACTGCTACTACTCCCACTGCTGCTCCGCTTGTCATCGTCATCACTACTACTGGAGCTGCTACGTGATACACTGGAGCTTGATGTTGTCGAACGCGGACGCGTCTTTGTAGTAGAAGAACGGCTAACACTTGTACGTGATCTTGATGAACTTGTTGATCTTGAACGGCTAACGCTCGTTCTCTCACGCGATGTGCTTGATGTTCTTGAACGGCTAACGCTTGCATTTGAACGTGTACTACTTGAGCTTGAAGTCCTACTTCCATACTTCGGAAGAGAGCCATTACTTCTTGTAGTAGAAGAGTACGATCGACTCGACGATGTAGTAGGCGAACGTCTATAAAGTGGTGTAGTTCGTCTCGCCTCTGTGGATCTACTATAGCGGTTCAGACTCTGTGTTGTAGCACCAGGATAACGCCTCTGTTTACTGACCGTACCGCCTGAAGCATAAGTGCTCTGTCTTATATTGCTCTGACGGAGCGTTCCAGTGGAGGCAAGTGCCCGCTGCTTCTGCTCAATAATTGATCGGCGTGTAACCCGCTCTGTTGTCGCTGGTGTCTGTTTCCGGTGGTTTTCGAGCGTGGTACGAACGTTTCTCCGTATCGCTACACGATCCATTTGCCGGCTGCCCACTGCCAACCGACTACGGCTATACTGCCGACGCGTTGCCTCATGTTGTTTGCTCCACTTGTTCAACCGGGTCCGGGTTTGATGGACCTTCGGCGTGCCACGATAGCGGGAGCCATAGTGAGAGCCGTAGTATGGAGAGTGATAGCGGTAGTACGCGCTTGGGTAATAGCCACGGTAGCGACCGAGATATCCCCCATAATACGATCGGATGGAAAGGTAGTGATGATCGTAGATGGGATAACTCCATCGGAGGTAGTAGTCATAGTCCGTCGCGTAATAGACCGGACCGTCATAAAAGTAGAGATAAGTATAACGGTGCCACGGACGCCAACGATACGTCGGAGTGTACCGTTGAATCACTCTAACTTTCGGCTGCCTACGATAGGTAGATACTTCAATATGCTCTACATCGATCTGTTCGCCCCCTTCGGCAACAATATGTAGTTCCATCCATCCGTCTTTGACATGACCTACTGCAGGAATTTTAATGCGTTCGGAGCGATTTTTCGCTCGAAGGACAAAGGTGTCGCCGTAACGGGTCTCGTTAGCGTTTTCGTCGTGGTAACCACGACGAGTTGCCTCTCGCTTGGTATTACGAATCCAAGCACGTCCTGCAATCGGTTCTTCATAGTCTTCAATCTCTAAGTGATGGGGATCTCCTCTGTATCGTACCAAAATCTCAATGTATTGTGTCCCCACTGGAATTTCAAAAAGGTATACTGCACTGGCAATTGCAAATTCATAGTCATCGGTGTTCTGGCCAGTGTTTGCCCAAGCAGTGAGTCTTATGCCATCTTCAAAACGTGGACTTGCGGTAATCGTTGCGTTCCCGCGTTCTATCCACTCGTCAACTTCATTTGCTATACGGTGCTCACGACTGAGCCGATCCGAATAGTAATCATAATCGGCAGCAACAGGGCTTAGCAACCCAACAATTAGAAAGCAACTAATCAAGCATACTGCGCTAAATACGGAAATCCGGGTTTTCATGAGAATCCTCCTATCTTCGTCTTATCTTCGTCTCCTTCATCTGGCATTGCTAATAGGTTTTATACCCATTGCGTGCGGTGTCACGTGAACACTATTATCTTATTAATCATAGAACTGTTGCAAAAATGATACAATATTCTTTTAAGAGTTGTCAAGGATAATTAGAACTGCCCTAATTCTTAAAACTGGAATCTCTTGGTCTTAGTTTAAAACGGTCAACTCTTTAATAAACGGTTCTGTCCACTTCTATTCTTTAGGAATCAGTTTAATTCCCCTCTTTTTCGCATGTTCGCGAGCGAGTGGTGTAATAATCGCTGGATTTTCATAAACCAACTCGCGTACACTCGGATCCAGATTTGAAATAGTCGATGCACTAATCAGAGGCTTTGTTGAAGTGGCAGACGAACCGTCTGTTTTTTCCTTGACTGACTCAGCAATTTGCATCATCGGTACTAATTGAACGCCAAGTTCGGACAAAACGTTTACATATTCTACGTCAATAGTACCAATTTTTGTTGAAGTCTCGCCCTGATTAAGAGTATCGGAAGCGGCTATAACCTTCTGTCCTTTAGAAAGTGCTTCAAAAACAAGGTAACTGCAAGGCGTGTCCACCAACTTTAACGCGAGTTTCGCAATCATCGGATGAGAGAAGACCGGGAGCACAATCTGCTGATATGCCTCCACGAAGATGGGTATGTTGGTTAAGGCATTTTCCTCCAAAATGTTATCTTCGCCAAATGCAGCATAGATCGGTTCAAGGTTTATTACTTTAGTTGCAAGTTCAGATAAAATTATTGTAATGTTCCATCCGTCTTGTTCACAAATACGCAGCTGCCGGATTGGTTCATCTAATTCAAGTTGTGTGGCACTAAAGATAGCGAGTAGTTGTTTTTCGTGTGCAACCTGAGTAGTAGTGGATGTCTGTTCTTGCAAGACCCGCTCTACAACTTTCCTAATCTGGTCAATTAGTTCCTGATTCATTTTAGGTAAAAATATGGGAAATCTACGAGTTTTATTACGCGTCGCGCACGATTTCAACGGGTTCGCCACCTTTTAAACCAGCGGCGTTGGAATCATCGGTGTCTAAGTGCATCTGAAGCACATAGCCTTCAGAAATTTTCGGACGAACATTTTCTAATGTTAGCGCGCGTTCACCACGGAAGTGTACCTTCAGCAGCTCATCTTCGCGAATCCGCAATGCTTCAGCATCTTTAGGGGTCATGTGGATATGTCGTGTTGCACAGATTGCCCCTTCTTCCAAATAGACACTTCCTGCAGGCCCGATGAGGGTAATAGATTCCGCACCAGCAAGATCACCAGAGTCTCGAATAGGTGGGTTTAATCCGAGTCGAATTGCTTCCGTTTGCGCGACCTCGACTTGAGAGTAGTCACGTACCGGACCCAGAATCCGAACGGCTTCAATAGCCCGCATCCGTTTTCCGACGATAGTAACTGTCTCATTTGCCGCAAACGCTTCAGGTTGATAAAGTGGAGCGTAAACGGTGAGTTGGTGCCCCGCACCGTAAAGAATTTCAAGGTGCTCCTGCGTTACATGGGCATGTCGCGCAGAGACTCCAACCGGAATTTGCTGCTGCTGTGCCACAGCATCACAGGCACGGTTGCCCGCATTGCAGGATCGCAAAGCACAACCGCTACACGCCTGATCCGTTGTCAACCTACTGACAACGCGGCGGGTAATCAACTCGACAAGGGCTTGGTCTGGCATCTATGTTCGCCTTTTTGGTTAGGACATCCCGAACGCTATTCTGTAACGTGCGGTCAATCGACTTACAGGTAGCTTATGCTTTACTCAACATGGTGTCAACTTCCGCATGAGGACGTGGGATCACGTGCACGGAAACAACTTCACCGACGCGTGCGGCTGCTTCGGCACCAGCATCTGTTGCAGCTTTCACAGCACCAACATCACCGCGAACCATAACGGTTACGTAACCCGCACCGATTTGTTCATAACCGATGAGTGTGACGTTCGCCGCTTTCACCATGGCATCAGCAGCTTCAATACTTCCAACCAAACCTCTCGTTTCAACTAAACCCAATGCTTCTCCGTTCATATTAATCTTAATAGCCTCCGAATAAGAATTCAGTAATCAACTTGTGAGTAATTTGAAATATTACATGCGCGCAATAAGAACAATCCCTCGATATAAAAGCGAGGAAAACTGGGCAAAATGCTAACCATTTCACCTATATAATATATCACATTTTTTGAACTTTTTCAAGAAAAAAACTGAGAACCCGTCCATTTGCTTCGCCGATTTCTTTCTCGGCCTCCGCAACTTCGCCCAACCTCTGATAAGCAACAGCGCGCCAATAGTAAACCTGTATGAGCGCATTGGCATCACCCTGCCAGGTCTGGATCGTTTCGGTAAAAAGTGCTAAGGCGTGTGTGTAGTCAGCAATTGCTACTCCGTGTTCTCCTAAGTGCTCGTAAATCAGTCCACGACTCATATAGGCGCGAGCGAAACGCGTCTCCAGGGCAATAGCTTGATCCAGATCTGCCAGGGCAGTTTTTAGACGGTCTTCATTGCCTTGAAGGGAAAGTTGGAGATAGATGTTGCCACGGGTGTAGTAAGCCACTGCACTCGGCTGCCGCTTAATCACAGTGTCATAATCAGCAAGGGCATCTTTAATATCACCTTGTTCAAAGTAGGTTTGTGCGCGTTTTCGCAGCACACGCGCATTCCACCTTTTTTTAAGCGAAGTAGTATAGTCTGCGATGGCATGTTGTGTGTTGTTCAAGGCGCGATGGGCATCGGCACGACTCGCGTATGCGTCTGCCTGATAGCGTTTGAGTTCTAAGGTTTGGGTATAATCTGCTATCGCCGCTTTATACTTTCCGGCACGATAGTAGGCGAGACCTCGCTTCACGTAAGCTTCAGCATATCGAGGTTCAATCTCAATGGCCTTGGTAAATGCTTTTATGGACCGCGAAATCTTCCATGTTCTGAGAGATAGGGTCCCCTCTTGAGCGTATGCACGTGCCTGTGGATCCTCTCCTTTTACTGCCTCCCATGTTACAAAACGAGAAGCGAGAACAATAGTGAGAATCAGCACTGGTGTCATGATATAAATAAGTGGTCTCACGACGTGTGTCTTTCCTGCAGGAGTATGGCCCTAACGACTCTTTGACTTTTCAGAGTTGTCATAAAGGTGATGGATATTCACGCCTAATTTTAGCGCGTGTGCAGACGGATAGGTTTCTGCCAAGTCAATTTCAATATACGCTGGAACTCCCGGTGGTCCACTGTAGCCTGTCGAAAAGATGAGTTGATTGTCACCGTAGGTCGCTATACCGTCTCTGACGTTTTTTCTTGGGAAATAACCTATGGGTGTGTGTCCAACGATGAGGAGATTTCCGTGGATGGCTTTCAAAAAATTTTCGATATGCTTTAGCGTATATCCCCCGCTGTATGTGATCTCTGGACGAGGCCAAAGGAGTTCCTCTAAGGTTTTGGGGTTTGGATCAACGAGATCGGCGAGTTTTGTGACAAAGCGCGCAGGCCCAGCATGGACAGCAACAAAGCCGTTTTTTCCGATAACAACTGTCGGTAGGTTCATGAGGAATTCGTAGTGGACGTCGGTCATTCTTTCAATGAAATTGAACTGTTCATAATAAGCACCCGAAGGACTTCTGTATAATGCTTGAACCACCTCGGACTGGTTTTCTGAGGTCATCCCCATTTTTTTTAGCATCGCGTAAGTATCTGCAGCGGCAAATTCGTGGTTCCCTCGAACGTAGATGAGCCTTTTACCGTTATCGCCAAGTTGTCTGCGAAGTTCCATCACCCGATCAAGAATAAGTATATCCCCATAAGGCGGATGTCTCGGCTCACCAGGCTTATAGTCAACAGTGTCCCCGAGTATCAGCCCATAAACATCCTCACCCGCTTGAATTCGTTCAACGAGATTTGTGAGTCGCAACCATTGGTTGAAATCGTCCCAATGTGCGTGCAGATCAGAGACCATATAGACGGTGCCGCTGTCGGGTAGCACAACAATATGTCCATCGCGGGTCAGTTGATTGGGATATTGGGCGAGTAGTTTAGGCTGTGCTATTGCTACCGAAGCGAGGCAGCTAAGGCAGAGGGTCGTGTAAATTAGATAAGCGTTCATTGGCTTTTAGGTTTTGAAAAATGCGTCCACAGTGTCTTCCTGTTGCGCGAGTTTATTAAGATGACGCCGTCTGCGGCTCCAACAGACGAGGTAACCGAGAAGGGCAAGCCCACCGAGTCCACCCCACATGAAGTATGAGTTAGAGAAAAGGGATGCCCACCGGTAACGTTCCATCAACGACTCTCGCCAAAGGGTGTCGTATGTGGCGAGATCCCATCCAACTGCGTCTTCAAAAGCAGTGTTGAAGTTACTGCCAGCGTGGAGTTGTGAAATAATGTGAAATAAGGTATCTTTGCCTTTGACTTCGACCAACCAACGCACTGCATCTTGACTTTCAGCGTATGCCAAATCCGCGCCGGTTTGTGAACTGGGGAAACCTCGCGCTAATTCTTGAAGTGGCAGGACAGATTTAGAAAAGATATGTTTTAGTAGTGTTCCGTGTCGACTGGGCACCCATTCATCAGCAAAATGGATGGCGATGCCTTCCACGAACCACAGCGGAATCTCTTTGACGGCTTTGCGCGTACACTGTCCAAAGAGGACGTGCGCAATCTCGTGTCGGAGAACTTGCACTAACTGCAGTTTCGCAAGAGCTATGTGTTTTGGGTTTTGGATAACGATACGCCGACTCAACGGAAACGCACATCCGACTGCCCAATCTTGAATAGGCGCGTGAACGGAAGCCTGAAAATCTTGCTGCGTATCGCAGACCCAGATGTTAATTATTCCAGGTGACATGCGACTGGTTAACTCCGGCATTTCAGCGTAGAAATCCTCCGCAATCTGAAGAATTGCCGCGGGATCCACCGTGCCTTCTCGATAGTAGACCCGGAAATGTGGACTCTCCACTGACTCCCACGTTGATGATGCTGAAAATATAGGCAGCAGTAATAGGAAAAAAATAAGACTTTTCATCACTTCCGCTCTACGCGCTACAGAACTTACGAAATTGGAACGTACACTGATAAACCACGGGTGAGGTTTCAGACCTCGCCCAGCAAATATAGTAGATTCGCGTAAGTCCTATAGTGATTCGCTATCCGGTGTCTTAGAGTGGGTTGCTCGCTGCACGAGAGACCTTAGTTCATCTACCCGCTCATTGTGGATTTGAGGTTCGATATCTTCGATGCTTTGCAGGACTGCTTCTAAACTTCCTTCTCGTGCCCAGAAACTCTCACGTAAAATTTCCGCGAATTCTGCAACGGTAGCGGCAAGTTGAAATTCAGCAGATGTTTCTTCAAATGTCCCTTTCAACGTTGTTGTGAAAATTTCCTCATTAATTTCCAAGACACGAAGGGTATCTGGATTCTCGTTTATTAGTAAAGATGCGCAACATGGCTGCCGTAACCGTTGTAAGGCATTGTTGGCAGTCTCTCGCCCGTTCCAATCATTCTCTCGTTGGCTTGCGACCACCGCGGATGCGGCACCTTGGGGTTGACATTCGCCTCGAAATCGTATTCTCTCGGAATAAGCGTGTTCCAAAAAGTCCGTGGTTTCTGATTGGTAAACTCGATACTCACGATGGATTTGATACTTTTGAATCCATACTTCCAAGGCACGATGAGTCGGATCGGCGCGCCGTGCTGTGGTGGTAAAATATGTCCGTAAATGCCCACAGTGAGTAGCGTCAAATCGTTCATCGCCTCAGCAAGCGTTAGTCCTTCATAATAGGGCCACGGATAGCGCAAATTATTTTGTTGTGGGGCTACATCTTTGTCCATAAATGTAAGCATTCGGACGTATTTGGCATCGGCTTTAGGTTGAACTTTTTCTATTAATGCCTTCATTGGAAAACCGATCCATGGGACCACCATTGCCCATGCTTCGACACAGCGGAACCGATAGATTCGTTCTTCAAGTGGCATCTGCTTAATTAAGTCATCCACATCCAACGTCATTGGCTTTTCAACAAGTCCCGATATTTCAACCTCCCAGGGGCGCGCTTTAAATTTGTCTACTTTTTTCCAAACACCGCTCTTGGAAGTGGTAAATTCATAGTAATTGTTGTAAGTGGCGGCAACAATTTCGTCGGTCATTTTTCTCTCTACAGTGAAGGCTGGGTTGTTTTCAGCAGCAAGTTTTTGTGCCCGGAAGGGTTTTAATTGTTTTTCAACCCCACTTTCCTGAGCACAAGCATTTGAACCCGAAAATAGTAGGGCACCCGCACTCCCCATACCTAAACTTTTGATGAACTTCCGACGATTAATATAGTCTGATTCAGATGTTGCTTGATTTTCAGGGATTTCCCATCCCTTTGGAATCTTAATATACGGCATGAGACTTTCCTCGCTTTTGATTCGGCAATTTACTATTATTTCTGTAGAAGGTAGAGAATGGCATTTATGAATATCACAAGTTCGGCCGAAGCAATTGTGATATAGTATATCTCATTCGCATCTACAATGCAACTTCAATTCGGATTTCTGTTGCACACTCAACCGCAGCGCCGCTACAGGACAACTCTATAAGTTAACGACGCTATTCTGATCAGGTTGACAACGCACCAAAAACTGAGAACTGAGAACTGAATATTCTTGGTTATTTATATTTTTCTTGCAACTTTTTGAAATTCTGGTGTATAATACCCTAAGTTGTTTATTTCGTTCCCACTTTTTGACGAAACAGGGAGTTTATTGAACAGTGTTAAAAAAATATCAGCAAGTTCTCATTCTACTTATAGGGCTTTTATACGTTTATTCGATATGTCCGTTCCTCTGTGCAACTTTTGAGCAGAAGTTTTGCCATGACGTATCCGAAGAAGCCCTGAGCAGAAATACGCAAATCCATTCAACCTGCTGTCAAAGTACCAAAGCAGCCGCAGCAGGGGAAACCGAAACGCCGTCAGAGAGCGGTAAGCTGTGCTGTTCAATCGACTTAGAACTTGTTCTTCCAGACGACAGATACAACACACACGAGTTCCGCGAATTAATCGATCAGTCTCTCGTCTCAATTCTTCCTATCTCGGCAACTTCACCTGTTGCCCCGCAGGAGTCATTCCAAACGCTCCTTGTACCTTTACCCTCTACTTTTTTTCTTAACCATTCTCTATCCCGTAGAGGTCCTCCGTTCTCCTTGTGTTAGATAAGTTCCACACGGAGCTTTTCGAGCACTCACTTATCTTTTGTTCCCAAAATTTTTGTATGTCGTTTTCCCGCGCTTTCTTTTTATGAAATTTTGCGTCGGAAACTGTCAATAAATCTTGTAGCGCGAGGTTTCGCGCCTCGCTGTGCTACAATACTATTCGGATGGTATAAATTACGAATTATGAAAATGCGTCTGTTTTTATCCGCGCTGTTGTTCAGTTGGGTTTTTATCTCTTTCGGATTCGCACAAGAAAGTTGTCCTGCTTGAAGCAACCCCGTCTTACCGCCGAGCGGGATGATGGGGGAAGTCAGTTTGGCTTCAAGAGAGATAAATCAATTTCAAGTAAATATCAATATGTTGATGTCCCCGGATGCACAAGGTGGACATCTTGAAACAAAAGGTCTTTCACCGACAGGAAAGGTGGTGGACGCGCCTTTACATAGGCACCATGTAGCGTTGAATACTTACCGGGTTGATGTCGGATTACAATATTTGCTTAGCGATCAATGGACGTTGCAGGCGAACATTCCGTATGCAGTCAAAGATCAGGACGCAAGCGTTGAGTGGATTGATCCGGTGACGCCTGAAGATGAGCAAGCCATTTTGCGGAGTAGGGACATCCATCATCGAAATGAAACCTATACCGGACTCACAGATTCAGATCTGTTTTTAGGTTACAAAATGCGCAGTTTCTTTAAAACCGGGGACATCCTGTTTGCTCGGTTAGGCACGACAGTTCCTACTGGCAGAACCGAAGAAAATCCGTGGAAACTTGGAGATGCAGGTATTGAACACCTCCATATCCAGTTCGGCACTGGAACCTTTAATCCTATTGCTAATCTACGGTACACCCTACCGCTTTACCGAGGTATGATGATTACTGCTTCGGCGCGCGGTATGTTTCCGTTCTATGAAAATAACAAGACTTATCGCGGTCCAGTAGAGTTAAGCTATACAGCTGGCTTTACGTATCGCCTCTTCAATTGGCTTTCATTTAATGGCAACTATCTCGGATTTTATCAAACTGCTGCTGCTTGGGCAGGGGAGCGTGATATCAATACTGGGATGCGTTACACCATGGCGGCATTGGGTATGTCCTTGGTAACCCTAAACGACATTTCCGTGTCTGCCAATGTCATGTTTCCACTGACGCAAGAAACCCTTTATGATGAAGGCGATGCGATTGAATTCGGCAATTTGGTTTCTTTGACCACGTCCTATTCATTTTGATTTAACGAACGATAGCGGGCGTTTTTTCGATTCTTCATTCTATAACAAGCGTGCCTACCTGTATTGCGTAGCGGAATGACTTGTGGTGGAGCATGTAAACTGACAAGCGTATTCTGAGTTATAGTGTGTAGTGTGTTGCCTCTGTCTGTCAGCGCACGGCACGAATTCCGGCAAGAAAACTTTCACGTAATAATGCCGGACAACCCGTAAGGGAAAATAAAAAAGGAGAAACTCATGAGAATGAAAATGACGCGGCGAATCGTCGCATCTTTCTTAGCAATCGCAACCGTGTTACTGTTTTCAATCTTTTCACTAAATGCAGAGGATGCACACAAAGGGCATGAAGCCCATCATCACGGTGATCACATGACCGCCACTGACGAAAAAGTGCGTTGTGTGGTTTTTGGTATGATGATGAAGCCTGCAGCAATGGTCAAAGTTGAGCAAAACGGAGAAACCTACTATTGCTGCAACGATATGCAGGCAGAAATGTTCAAGGCGAATCCAGATAAGTTCCTCCAGACAATTTCAGTGGGAAACCTGACATTTGATCTTAATGTGCTAAAGGTAGATGCGTACAAGATGATGATGTCTCACATGGGAATGGAAGGAATGATAAAAACCGGCGATATTGAAGGAAAAACGCACTATTTCAGTGTGTATCCAGTGCAAGATCACGGAGAGGTAGAGTTGGGAGATGTTAAACTCGCACTTCAGGTTACCAATACAGAAGGCGAAACGAAGATGGCATTGCTGAAATATAGCAAGATGATGCGCACCTACGAAGGGTTCATTACGATGCCAAAAGGGACGGAACATGAGGTTCGCATTCGCGTGACAAGCCCAGCGGTCAAAATTTCACTTTAATAGCGTCGAATCTGGTAGGAGTGGGTTCTGCGCGATACCTCCAACGCGAACCCCACTCCTCAAACCTGTTAAGGAGACGACAATGCGTGGCGTTAATTTACTACACCAATTGACGGTTGTCATCCTCGGTACGTTGTTGGTGTTGACGGCTCTGGGGCAAAGAGAAGCACACGGGATGACCCAAACAGCGTCAACGCCAGAGCAAACCGCCGATGTGACAACTCTATTTACTGACACGCTTGAACTGCCGGACTTAATTCGGGTTGCCGTTGAGCGGAGTCCAAAAGTTAGAGCCGCAAAGGCGCAGTGGCAGGCGACAATTGAACAGTACCCACAGGTAACCGCATTACCGGATCCAATGTTCATGTACGGCTACTACATGCGGAGCGTAGAAACGCGGGTTGGACCTCAACGCCATCGGGTTAGTTTTTCACAAGCGTTTCCGTACCCCGGCACCCTTGATGCAGCCGGAGAGGTTGTCAAAAAGGCAATAGAGATTGAACGTGTGAAACATGAACAGGTGATACGGGATCTCATTGTTGAGTTGAAACTGAGTTACCATGAGTTGGCATATCTCCAACGGGCTGTCGAATTGACGCACCAAAATCACGAATTGGTGGCCTCTATTCTCGCAATTGCCACTACACGCTATGCTGAAGGGAAAATAGCACTCAATGATGTGTTGAAAGCGCAAAGTCAACTCGCGCAGTTGGAATATGATCTCATCCTGTTAGAAGAATTACAGCGCGTTGAACATGCGAACATTAGAGGGATCTTATCGGTTCCTTCAACAGTGCCGCTGGGTACAACACTGCCTGTTGCCTACGAGCCGCTTAATATGGCATTGGCGGAGATAGAAAAACAGGCATTATCAAAAAGACAAGAGTTACGAATCGCTGAACTGAGCATTGAAAAAGCCTCTGAACGGATTGCACTTGCAGAACTCCAAACCAAGCCGATGTTTAAGCTTGATTTGATGACAATAGAGACGGGTAAAGCCTTGATGTTGGATGCGCCCGACAGTGGTAAAAACCCATTTTCCATTGGTATTGGTGTAACGATTCCATGGTCAGGCTTGAAGAACGATAGCAAGGTTCGCGAGGCTCAGCAGAATCATGAGGCAGTCACAGCGAACGAGCGTGTCTTAGAAGATGCAACGAAGGTTGCTCTTCGGAAAGTCTACTTTCGTCTTGAAAACGCTCGAAGGCTCGTTGAACTCTATGAAACGACACTCATTCCACAAGCCGGTGCTGCTGTTGAAGTCGCTGAGACGTGGCATCAGGAAGGTCCAAAAAGCATTGCAGGGTTTCTGGAGACGCAGAGCGTTTGGTTGAATTTTAATCTCGCTCGCCTCCGTGCAATTGCAGACTATCAACAAAATGTAGTGCGGTTGGAACAGCTGGTTGGGGGAAAGATTGATGATTCAGAAATTGAATAGTTTTCGGTTTTCGGTTTTCAGTTTTCAGTCCCGAGAAGGTTTTTTTAAACCAAGTCCCTCCTTAACCGACAACCGACGACTGAAAAAAAATCTGTGTCAGCAGATTTTTGTACCGACAGCCATTAAAATCGGTTTCATTGTGCTCACTGTTCTGGTAGGTGGGTGTGCAAACCATCGGATAGAAACGTACCAAGTGTTGCGTAGCACTGAGATACAACAACCTGCGTATTACTATGCGGAAGTAGAAAAACAGACTTCCGATACTGAACAAAATCCTATCGTAGAACAGAACCAGTTTCTCAGCGAGATTGAAGCGAAGGTGTTGAAATATCAGGAACAGTGGCAAACGCAATTAGAAAGTGAAACACCGATGCCGAGTCTGTTTTACGATCTCTCAACAGACACCATGAAAGCCTATCGACAATTAGCAGCGTCTTCTGAGGAAGCGAAGGCGCGACTTGCACAACCTATTGGGTTGGAACTCCTTGTGGCACTTGGATACGAATGGAGTCCAGGATTGAAAGCTGCGCGTGAAAAGATTCGAGCGATACTGGAGCAATATCCGCAAGCCGTCTACTTAGAGAATGTGTTGCGTCAGTATAATGCTCTCACAAAACAACTTGATACGAAGGTTGGACCAATGCGCCATAAAGAGATGATGGCAATGGAATTTCCGTTCCCAAACACCTTGGCGTTGAAAGGACAGATCATTACTGAAGATGTGCTAATCGCCCAAAAAGAGTTTGAAATCGCTCTGCGGGATCTGGTGACCGAAATCAGGTTAGCTTACTACGATTATCTTTTTATTATTGAGGCGACCCGTATTAACGATGAAAATCAAAAATTGCTCCAACAGATGATTGCTATTGCGCAGGCGAAGTTTCGAGTCGGGCAAGGCAAATATTCAAATGTCATTATGGCACAGGTGGAGTTATCGAAATTGTCGGATACAATTATCACACTTGAAGAACAACGCGAAACTATTATTGCCCGCCTTAATACCTTATTGAACGCTTCTGTGGATTTGCCATTAGGAATTCCTTTGCCAATTGAAGAGGAACGCGTTACACCGACTTTGACTGAGTTGTATGCGTTGGCAGTCGAAAAACGTCAAGAAATCCAAAAACAGAAATTAGCAATTAGTAAAATGGGTTTGGTTGTAGAAATGGCGAAACAAATGACATATCCTGATCCAACCCTCGGGGCAAGTTACTTTGAAAACCGGAGCATGCCGGACTTAAAACACACACAAAAAATGCCGATGACATTTTCCACACAGCGAACATTAAATCCTGCAAATACAGCGTGGTTCGGACACCGAAATTCCTACATCCATGAAATGGATATAAAAATTGAAGCAATAGAGCATCGGATTGAAGAACTTGAAAGTAAGCTCCGCTTTATTGTGAAAAAACATCATTTTGGAATGGAGACAGCAAATCGGAGTATTCGCCTCTATCGCCAGATACTGCTTCCGCAAGCACAGCAAGCATTGGATGCCGCGAATACAGCCTATCAAGCAGCGCAAATCGACTTTTTGAGTTTTCTTGATGCCCAACGCACTTTGTTAAACTTAAGAATTGGAGAGCAGCGCGCATTGCGCGATTATCGACAGCATCTCGCACAATTAGAACAGGCAGTTGGCGTAATATTACCCAAACAACCACTGACACGAGAATAGCCTTTCCTTCTGTCCGATAAATTGTAGGTGAATTCGTTTGTAGTAGGGCGATTCATCGCCCGTCGCGGTGTAAAATAAATCTAACGACTCCAAATAGACGCTAATTTTAGACTGGACAAAGCACTACAATGTAAACAATACAAGGAGACACAAAATGACTAAAAATTTCTGCCTCGCAATCACACTGATAATTACTGTGCTTTTTGTATTCGGCTGTAATCAGCAAGAGAACGCTGACATGAAGCATCGTGTTGGCGAAAAACATGAAGCGACGTCGGGAGACATCTCAGGCATGGATGAACACGCCGACCATGCGCCAAGTGAAAAACCTGAAATAACACCAGAGACTGCATCGGGCATGGATGAACACGCCCACCATGCACCAATGGTAGCATCCTCAGATGGAGAAAAAACAATCCGGTATTGGACTTGTGTTATGCACCCGACAGTCAAAATGCCAGAACCCAGCAGTTGTCCAGTTTGTAAGATGGATCTGATTCCTATTTACGAAGGTTCAGGCTTGGAACTCACTGAGCAACAGAAAGCACTGATTCCAGTACGCACGGAGCCTGTTGTTTTTCGAGAAGTTTCACGTGAAATCCGAACCGTCGGTGTCCTGGATTATAACGAGACGCGTATGGCTTATGCTTCGACGCGAATTTCTGGGTGGATTGAAGACTTACACATTGATTTCACAGGTATCAAAGTACGCAAGGGTGATGAACTCTTGTCTATCTACAGCCCAGAATTAGTCACGGCGCAAGAAGAATATCTAACAGCACTAAAAAGTATTGAGGAACTTCAAAACACAGAATACGCAGAACTACGCAGATCGGTGGAACAGACCGTTACCGCTGCGAAATCCAAACTTGAATTATACGGATTGACCTTAAGTCAGATTGAAGATATTCGCAACCGTGGCGAAGTCAGTACCACCTTACCGTTATTCGCGCCGATAGCCGGGACGGTAGTTCACATGAACGTCACACAGGGTCAACACGTGAACAAGGGTATGAATCTTTACCACATTGCTGACCTCAGTAGTTTATGGATTATGGCAGATGTTTATGAATATGAACTGCCGTGGATTTATATGGGACAAGCGGTTGAAATTACCGCACAATCGATGCCCGGACTAACGTTTTCTGGCAACGTGACCTACATTTATCCATTCTTTGACGCGCAGACACGAACCCAGAAAGTCCAGATAGAAGTTGCCAATCCGACGGGTAGCCTCCGTCCGGGGATGTATGTGACACTTCAAATAAAACCCACACTTGCGGAAATTTATACCGATATTGTGGCATCCGATTCGATGTCTGAAACAGAAGGAAAGTGGAGCTGCCCGATGCATCCAGAAGTTCAGTCTGAGGAGTTCAGTGAATGTTCCATCTGCGGTATGGATCTTGTGGAAAAAGCAGAAACATCTGCAGAAGCGACATCTGTGTGGGTATGTCCAATGCATCCAGAAGAGCAATCTGATGAGTTCGGCGAGTGTTCCATCTGTGGCATGGATCTCATTGAAAAGCAGCTAACAGCTGGAACTGATGCACATTCCCACGCGCATCAACCGACAATTCGGCCAGATCAGCCACCACTGATTTTCAAATATGTATGTCCTGACTATCCCGATGAGTATACGACCGTACCCGGACTATGTCCACGTGATGGAAAGCCGCTACGCATGACAGGTGAAGTCTTAACCGTGCCCAAAAGTGCAGTCATTGACACCGGTCTACGGAAGATCGTCTTCGTGGATCGTGGTAAATCAGGGTATGAACAGATTGAAATTAAGGTCGGTCCCGAAGCTTGGGGCACATCGGACGACTCAGAAACCAAACGCCGATACTATCCAATTGTTAGTGGGCTTACACCTGGCGATATGGTTGTTACCCATGGTAACTTCCTCATAGATTCGCAGACACAATTAACAGGCTCCGCATCCGGTGCTTATGGCGGTGCACTCGGTGATGAAGAGTCAAAAGCCCCTGCCCATCAACATTAATCTGGAGTTATGAGCACAAATTACCCCTAACGGAAAATTGAGCTAACAAAACGCACTTATAATAGGGGCATTCAGTTTTCCAATAACTTGCATCCGGACGCCCGAACTTGTTCGGGATAAGGTGTGCGAACCCAAGCAAATTGCGCATTCATTAACAGGAATCCTGCACATAGATAAACCACATAGATAAACTTATTTCTTACGACTAAATGACCTGCACCTAAAAAGCGAGAAATACCATGATTAACCGAGTTATTGACATCTGTATGAAAAATCGCCTGTTGGTATTGGTTATCTTTGTATTCATTACAATGGTGGGTTGGTGGGCATTAAATCGGACACCAATTGACGCCATGCCTGACATCGGCGAAAACCAAGTTATCGTCTTCGCAGATTGGCCCGGACGCAGCCCGCGAGATATTGAGGATCAAGTAATCTATCCATTAAGCATTACCATGCTTGGAATTCCCGATGTCAAAGATGTTCGCTCAACATCAATGTTTAGCTTTGGCTACATTAACATTATCTTCCAAGATGATGTTGATTTCTACTGGGCTCGCACACGTGTGCTGGAGCGTATGAATCTCGCTCAAAAAGACATGCCGGAAGGTGTTGTGCCAGTCCTCGGTCCCGATGCGACGGGAGTCGGACAAGTATTTTGGTATACCGTTGAGAATGGGTATTATTGCCCTGACCATCCGACGGAACGTTATGCAGAGCCGGGCACCTGTCCGGAAGATGGGGAGACGCTTATTGCCTCCAATTTGGAACTTCATGAACTGCGGACACTTCAAGACTGGACGGTTCGGTACTATCTCGCCTCTGCTGATGGCGTTTCCGAGGTTGCCTCGGTTGGCGGATACGTCAAACAGTATCAGATTGACATCGATCCGAACACTCTATTGGCGTATAATGTGCCGTTATCGACGGTTTACAACGCCATCCGTGGGAGCAATCTTGATGTTGGTGCCAAGGTTATCGAAGAGGGCGGGATGGAATTCCTGATACGAGGCTTGGGTTTTATCAAAAGCATTGAGGACATAGAAAACATCGTTATCAAGGAACATAACGGTGTACCCATCTACGTCAAAAACCTTGGAACAGTCAGCGAAGGCCCCGACTTTCGGCGTGGTGCTTTAGACAAAGCAGGCATCCCAGCAACCGGTGGTGTCGTGCTAATGCGATACGGTGATAATCCGTTGCGCGTGATTGAGAATGTCAAGGCGAAAATAGCGGAGCTGACACCTGGACTTCCATCAGGGGTCCGAATTGTTCCGTTCTATGATCGGAGCCATCTCATTCACCGGGCAACAGACACGTTGAAGGAAACGCTGACAGAGGAAATCATCGTTGCTGCTGTCGTTATCCTACTTTTCTTAGGACAAGCTTCAAGTAGCCTGATAATTGCACTCGTTTTACCGATGGGTGTTCTACTGTCGTTTGTGGGTATGCGGGTTATTGGTTTACCATCGAATATTATGTCGATGGGAGGCATCGCCATCGCGATTGGTGTCATGGTGGACGCCGGTATTGTGATGACGGAAAATATCACGCGACATCTACGTGAACCACACCCAGATAAAACCAAGCTTCAAGTTGTAACCCGTGCTGCTAAAGAGGTGGGACCACCCATCTTCTTTGCGATGCTCATTATTATTGTCGCTTTTATACCTGTCTTTTCTCTTACAGGTCAAGCGGGGAAACTCTTCAAACCGCTTGCCTATACGAAAACTTTTGCTATGCTTGGTGCCGCACTCATAGCGATTAGTCTCGTCCCGGTTTTGGCATCATTTCTACTCGCCGACCCAACCCGGACCCCAACAGGTATAGTTTCTAAACTTCTGACGCGGTTCTTTGCGCTACTCAGTTGGCCCCTGAGAAAATTAGCGGATGGAATTACATGGTTACTCAGAACCATCTATCATCCGATTATTCGGTTGGCTGTAAAGAATATTTGGACTAAACTTGCCGTTGTTGTCTTGGCGGTATTAGCGTTTGCCGCAAGCATACCGCTGACTCCCTTTTATAAAAATATAGGGCAAGAATTCATGCCTCCACTTAACGAAGGAGCACTGCTATTTATGCCTGTGCTGCTCCCTGGTGCCTCAATTACACAAGCAAAAGATGTCATGGCAAAGCAGGATTTGATTATGAACCGGTTTCCAGAAGTATCACTTGTGGTGGGGAAATTGGGACGAGCGACAACGGCAACCGATCCGGCTCCAATCGGTATGTTTGAAACCATTGTCGATATAGTTGACCCCGCGGAGTGGCCCCGGCGTGCCATTAAACCCAACGCAGCAACGGAACTCGTAACCAACCTTACGCAACATTTAGTCCACGAGGGACTTATGAGCGAGGAACATGCCGGTCATATTGGTGCTGATTTCTTGGACGATATTGTTGCAGTAACTGTGAAACGGTTTGATACTTTAGCGACAACATATCACAATTCTTATCTATCTGTTGACGAGCGCGAGCAGCTTTATCGTATCTGGTTTTTACGAATCCTTTTAGAAGAACTCCTTGCTGAAAAACGGGTGGGGGATATGGCGTTGGAACACGTCAAAATTGGAGAATCTGAGACTGAGGCGAAACTTCACCGAATCTCCGAAGAAATTGAACCGACCCTCAAGCATAAGACTTACTTCCGAACGAAGAACCGCAATGAGCTTGTCGCCGAGTTGACAGAGGCTACCCGAATGCCTGGGGTTTCGCCTATTATGACACAGCCTATACGCAATCGCATTGATATGCTCGCAACAGGGATACAGACCCCAATCGGAATCAAAGTGTTCGGTAAAGACCTCGCGAAGATTGAAGAAATTGCCGTTCGCATTGAACAGGAACTCCTTAAACTTGATGGGGCGCAGGGACCCTATGCCGAGCGTATCGGAAATAAGCCGTACCTTGAATTTCACATTAACAGAGAGGAGGCCGCTCGCTACGGCATCCAAATCCGAACGGTGCAGCAAATTATCATGACAGCGATCGGTGGCATGAATCTAACCTATACCGTTGAGGGACGGGAGCGATTTCCGATTCGTATCCGTTACATGAGAGAATTGAGAGATAATATTGAAGCACTCAAGCGGGTCCTCGTACCAGCACCGAAAGGTCTGCATATTCCGCTTGAGCAACTCGTGAAAATCGAAAGACGCCCGGGACCAGCGAAAATCGCAAGCGAAAATACGCTACTCTTTTCCCGTGTCTTTTGTGATGTAGACGTTGATAAGATTGGGCTGGTTGATTTCGTCGCATTAGCCCAAAGGACCCTTGATGAAAAGATTAAACCAACACTGCCGCAGGGATATTTCTACGCTTTCAGCGGTCAGTACGAAGCTGAATTGGAAGCCCGTAATCGTTTAAGGGTGGTCGTACCGGTATGTATCGCCGCTATTTTCATATTGCTATATCTCCAGTTCAAGTCACCTTCTGCGATGTTTTCAATTTTTCTTGCAATTCCGTTTGCCTTCATCGGAGGCATGTGGATGCAGTGGTTGATGGCGTATGTACCAGAGGCACTCGGTGGTGGTTATGCCATTAAATACAGCACGGCAGTGTGGGTAGGGTATATAGCCTTGTTTGGTATAGCGGTTGAAGATGGAATCGTCTTAATTGAATACCTACTGGAACGCGTCCGCAGTGGTGAACCTATTGACGAAGCCGTGATCAATGCCGGCTTATTGCGCGTCCGTCCGATTATCATGACTACCGCAACCACGGTCTTGGCATTATTGCCTATTATGTTAGCAGAAATCAGCACCACAACCGGCGCGGAATTGATGAAGCCTATCGCTGTCCCTACCTTCGGTGGAATGGTCTCGGCAACAGTGGCTAACCTTATCTTAGCGCCTGTGTTGTTCTCTCTTTTCTATCCTGTTGAACGCTGGATTCGTGAACGATAGAGGTGAGAAATCAAATCGGAGGAATCATGAAACTTCTAACTACATTTAGCATCTATATACTGGTTGGTCTTATAGGATTGCCAACTGTCGGCACTGCACTTGAACTTGAAAGATACGCACATGTTGCAAAAGGTAGTGTTGTAAGCGTTGGTCGAGGGTTAACGATCACTAATGACGAACTGGAAACAGCACGCACTGAAGAAGTCTCTGTCGGATTTCAATTAACACCTACACTTCGCTTCTCAGTTCCGTTCAGTAGTTACGTCGTGGATACCCGAGGCGGTATTGCAGATGTTCTGCCTTTTGGGATGTTAGATGTTGAGACTGTTGGCATGATGCTAACACTGAGTGGGCGTGGGAAATGGGCACCGTTTATTGGACTCGGAGCAAATTTCTATGCCTTTCGGGAACAATTCACTGCGCCAGCAAATATTCAGAATACTTTCGGCGCGGAAGCATCTATTGGACTCAACAGAAGACTTATTGACAGCATCTTTGGGGTGGCGCAGTTAAATGGATCATTCGGCTATCAGTTCAGCTTTTTAAGGCCGAAGGTTAGTGTGCCTACGAGACCTGACGTTGAAGCGTTGTGGTTAAACCGCCATAGCGTCACTTTTCGGTTAGAAATCTTAGGGTTGTAAATGAAAGACCAACAGCAAAAGTCTTGTAAAAATAAAAATTTCTGATAAACTTATTTCCAATCATTTACATCCGGACGCCCGAACTTGTTCGGGGTAGAACGCATGAACCCGAAGAAGAATATTATACAAGAAATGGATTGAGTCTATTCCCAAACTAAATTTGGTTTCCCACGCGCTGCGAAATTTGTCCTTGCTTTACATTTTCAGACACCTATCAACAGGAATTCCGTACATAATTAAAACTAAATGATCCTGATAGTACAAGGAGATTATGAATGTTTTTTCGAGTCTACCGCCCTCGGTGTATATCCGCTGCGCTCGCAGCGGTTTTTCTAATGTTGAGCATACCAATTTCCAGTCTGGCAGATGAGACAGAGGTGCCCAATCAAAAACTGATGGCTATCTTCCCAAAAGCCAGGAAATTTGTTCAACGAAACCCCGTCCTGACCCCAGACCAGATCGTTTCTATTGAGCAAGAGTTTGGTGCTAAGCTTCAGTCGGAAGACCTGAAACCGATCTTCTATATTCCGATTAGCGACCAAAAAAAGCCAATGGGCTTAGTGTTGTTTACGGATACCGAGGGACCGCAGGGGGCTATTGAGGGTGCTGTGGGACTGAACATGCGTGGAAAAGTCGTGAAGGTAGAAGTCTATGAGCATCAGGAGTCGAACGCTATTGCGAGTGAAGAATTTCTCAAACAATTCGTCGGTATGGGCATAGAAGATGCTTTCAAGATTGGCGTGGACATCGCAGCTGCTGAGGGACATGAGACTGCTTCAAATGCAATCGCGCAAATTCCAAAAAAGACGTTAGTGATGAGTTATGCCCTCTTTCACAAGTCGAAAGTTGATGGAGAAAAAACACCAGAACCTGACGTTCCAGAGGAAGAGATGCCCGAAGTCGAAGACCTTAAGGCACTTATGATGTTGATGATTGATGACTATTTCGTTGTTCTTGACTACTTTGATGAGAAGGAGAGCAAAACAAACGCCGTTGCAGCAGCAAAACGACTCGCCAGATATGGAAAGGGCATCTCAGGGTTTGAACCGCCAAAAAACGCAGATCAGACCGAGGAGTATGTCTACCTACAAGACAAGTTTAGTGAAACCCTCCTTAAATTCGCTGAAGCTCTTGAGAAGGAAGGTATCTCTGACGAAACGCGCAAACAGTGGGACAGTATCGTTACATTAGTCAATCAGGCGCACCTCCGGTTTAGCGAGGCGGAGATTGATTTAGATACATATTAACGACCAGTACAGGAACAGACGTTTTCTGTAGCATAAACTGTTAGTTTGTGCCACTCCACTGTGTTCCTTAACAGCACGTTTTCTGTAGCATAAACTGTTAGTTTGTGCCCATTGAATTTTGATAGGAGATAATATGAAAAAGTGGATTATTTGTTTATGTGTAATTGGTATATTAATAGGTGCGCTTCAAGCAACAGCGCAAGTGCGTCCACCCCGGCGAAGACACAGAATAATGGTAGACCCGGGGGCGAAAGAAAAAAAAGAGGTCCTGAAGGCGGATATAGGGGCAAGCCTCAAAGAGATCGCAGGGCGGACAACACAGCACGTTCAAAGCCCGAAAGTTGATGTTGTGTTGGTCGTTGACGGTAGCAAGCGGATGGTCCCGCATCTCGTCACTCTTGAAAAGAAACTTGTTGATATGCTCGCCGTTATAGAGGCGAAAACACTTGACTACAGATTCGCACTGGTGAGTTTCCATTCAATGCAAGGTGAACCGCGTGTCGTACTTCATCAATGGACATTTGATTATCTCGGCATTACCAAGGTGCTTCAGGATATGCAGATTGCATCCGGAAATAATGTCGCATCTGGGTATGGACTTGATGCGATTGTGAAAGGTCTGAATGACTTGGAGTTTCGCGCAGATGTTACAACGCAGTTTGTTGTGGTTACCAACTCACGCATGCGCACCTCATGGACGGACGCGAAAGCCAAAAATAGAATTAGTGAGCAGATTATCAATCTATCGCGTCAAAACAATGTTCAACTTAATTTCATCGGCCTTAGCGAGAGGGTCCAAGCGGAACTCACGGACGAGACGAATGGAAAGTGGTATCCAATTGATTCAAAGCAGCGGCGGATGGATGGACAAAAGATTCAGAGTGGTGAAACAATTGCGGATAAAGCACTGCTTCGGATGGACGGAGTGTTCAAACGCATTGCGGAAAATCTCGTTGCGAGTAATCCAGGAAAAGTAGATATTGTGTTCATCTTTGATTACAGTCTGAGCATGGAAACCAAAACGGATGCGGCGTGTGATGGTTTCGATCTGATGGTCTCTGTGTTTAAGGCAGCGGGATTGGATTATCGGTTCGGGATTATCAGGTTTTGGGCAGCGGTCGGCGGCGGCGAAAGCACTATCGTTGTAACCAAGCCCCCATTGGAGGCCGAACAGGTGAAATCGATGTTTCGTCTCCCCAAAAATGGTGATGAGCATCTGCTGGATGCCGTCATTGAGGGGGTCCCGAAACTCCGGACAGAACAGGAACGCGACCTTGTGCTCATCATTGTCACGGACGAGGCAACAAGCAGGCGCTCCGAAAAGGGGTATACAGCAGGCAAAGCTATTTCAGTGTGTCGCGGAGCGCGGGCAAAAGTTTACGTTATCGGCGGCGTTACCTCTATGCAGAGTGGGTCTTTTGGAGATGGTTTCCAGCGGCAAGTTGCCCAGCTTACCAAAGGCGAGCACTATATTATGCCGGGGGCTACTATGGCTCTGACCACAACAGGTGGTCCTGACCAACGGCGATAAGTGGGCTGCCTTCATTTTTCTCTTACTTTGCCTATCACTCCAGCGCAAGTTCATCTGCTGTTTTGGCGTGAATAGCAATGAGGACGAAACAAGTTGACTGCAAATTAGGGACCGGTTTCGTCAATTCCATCGGTGTATTGCTGACGAAACTACCATTTTCCTGCCGAACAGCTGTCAGGTAGTTGGTAGCGATACGACGGGTATTGAGTGGATCGTTCCCTGCAGCGAGTGCCATAATGGCAATAGCCGTAATTTCCGGATCACTGGGACTGTTTCTATATCTGCCGAATCCCCCGTCCTCATTCTGTAACTGTTTTAACCAGGCGATTTGTGCGTCAATGTCATAAACAGGTTCTAAGCCTTGTATCACCCAAGACGTGACAAAAATGTCCGACTGTGTTCCGCGTTGTAGTGCCCAACCACTGTCAAAATTGATCCCTGCTGCAAGCCAATCCGCACCTTTAGAAACCGGTGCAAAGTTCTGTTTGAAACCGAGTCGTCTGAAGCCTGCTAAAACAGCCGCAGTGTAAAGTACATTGTCAGGACTCCGTTCTTTTTTTCCCCAAGCCCCACTCGGATTCTGTGCTTTTTTCAGCCACTGGAGCCCTTTAAAACGGACTTCTGGATCGGTTTCTGCTGTCGCTAAAGCAATAAGGGCAAAAACGGTGTGAGCAGTGTTATTGTTCCAACTCCCGTTTTCCAACTGCGTATTTCTGAGGTACATGACACCTGTTCGGGTTACCTGAGATCCAGTACCCCATCCAGCGTCGATTAACGCCCAAATCGCGAATGCTGTGTTTTCAACATTACTATCGCCGCCGGGGACAAGGGACCAACCACCGTCTCGGTTTTGGTGCTCCACAATGTAGGTTTTCGCACTTTCTATAGTTTTATAAAGTGGCGGTCCCTCCGACGCCTTATAGGAAAGGGGAGAAGGTGCTACGCTATCGGCAAAAGCATCCCCTCTAATCCCTATTAAGAAATTCAGCAGCATGTAACAACATATAAGTATACGCATGCCTCTATAATTTTTCATCTTCCGTCCCACCTATAATTTTGGTTAGCGGTCGAGTGAAAACTGAGCGCGCGTAGAAGCGCGCTAATCAATCCCTTTTTCCGCTACAACTGTGGCTCAATCACAACCTTGTAAACACCTTCTTGTCCAAGCATATCAATCCCTTTTTCCAATTGATATAATGGCAAGTGATGCGTTATCAATTCAAGCAACGGTGCGCGTGTTATATCGAGATAATCCAACGCCGTCTGGAACTGAATTTGTGGATATGCCCACACGCCGCAGACATCCAAGTCCTTATTACAAATTTGGTGCGGACGTATTTGAGTGTCACCAGAATCTGTATAGTGTCCGACTTCAATGACCTTCCCCCCGCGTCGCACGACTTCCAGTGCTTCGGAGAAAACCATCGGCAATCCAGCGCACTCAATCGCGATGTCCACGCCGACACCACTTGTGAGATCCTGAATCTGTTCAACGCGTTCTTCAAGTGTTGTATTTCCGACATTGATAACCACATCTGCCCCCATCTGCTTCGCCATCTCTAATCGGCTATCGACGAGGTCAGTAGCGATGATAGTGCCTGCACCGCTATCCCGCAGCACTGCGACAACGAGCAAACCGATCGGTCCGCATCCCAGAACTGCGACCCGATTCCCGATACTGTACCCATCACCGACTTGTGGCACGCCGGGGGCACAAGCGCGTTCAACGGCACGTGTCGCCACTGCTACTGGTTCTGTTAACACCTGAATCTCTTCGGAGATACTTTCCGGCATCTTGTAAACCCAAGAATTCCCGTGAATATAGGTATACTCCGAAAATTCGCCGTTCAGATAGGGGGGCGTTTCGCTGTTGCTGAACCCGTAAATGGTGCGTCCAGAACATAAGGTCGGACGACCCGGTACGTGCAGACAGTAGTAGCACCTGCCACAGTTTTTTGATCCCGGTACCACGGTTACGCGATCACCTGCTTTGATCGGACCGCCTATCACATTCATCACTTGATTCGCGTCTTTACCGATTTCGGCGACTGTGCCGACAACTTCATGCCCTGGGATAACTGGGAATTGCAGGGCAGTGTGCCCAAGGTACATGTGCTTATCACTCCCACAAATGCCGACTCGATCCACTTGTAACAGGAGTGCGTCATCTGCCGGTGTGGGTTTATCGAATTCGCGGATTTCTATCTGCCCGGGTTCGATCATCACTGCCGCTTGAACTTGCATAGTTAACTTTCCTCATTTTCTTGATATAAAATTGTCTTGCTTTCTTTATCTAAAACCCGATAAGACCCGTGCCTTTAGGTAGGGGATGTAAGCCGGTCAAGTGCGTGATAGCTAATTGTAACTTGACACGCGCCAGAAAATGTGGTATAATTACTCTAACACTTTGGACACCACTCTGACCCTGCACGCTTGTGCAGGCGGTGTCCGCTACTGTCAGAGGTAGTCAAAAAGTGCTAAGTGTGACACCACTTTTCAAAAACATGTTCGGGCAGTTTACGCGTAAGTTTCGGAGCAGCGGTGAAATCCTGCACGTTGTATTGCTGCCTACCCTCATTTTCTATCCGTTTTGGATAGAGGTAGGCGGGGATAGACAAGATTTTACCTTGATGTGCCTGACGGGATTTTTCACCCATCAGGGAATCGCCTACGGGTGGAGACGGATTAAGACGGTTCTCTCTATGAGAAAATCGCACTGTCTACGAAGCCGAAGCCCCTACCTTTAGGTAGTGGGTGCTATCACCTCATTGCTTCCAGAGCGGAATCAGTATCTTTGTCAACTCCGCCAAACTTTCCAAATTGTGTGCCGGAAGAAAATAATCAACATACGGCAACGCCGTGCGGATACCCCTGCAAATCGGCTGATAACCGTCGCTACCGAGCAATGGGTTGAGCCAAATCAACCGATAGGCGTGCCGATGCAACATCTCCATCGAATAACGCAGTACGTCTACATCACCGCGATCCCAACCGTCGCTGATGAGGATAACCACCGTACGATATGCCGAAAAAGAAGGCGCGAACTGCCGATAGAATTCCAGCAGACTCTCACCAATCTTTGTCCCACCCGACCAATCCGGCACAACATTCGCCACCTCATTCAAACCCTCTGCCAGCCCTTTCCGTCGGAGGAGTCCAGTAATGTCAGTCAGATGCGTGCTAAAAACAGCGACTTCTATTTCCTTCAACTCTTGCTGCATGCCGTATATAAATTGGATGAGGAATTCGGCGTAACAGTCCATTGATCCGCTTACATCACACAGCAGCAAAATCTTCGTTTTTTTAATTTTTTGCTGTTTCCGAATTAATTCCAGCGGTTCACCGCCCTGCGAGAGGCTCTTCCGCCAACTCCGTCGAAAGTCAATAGTTTTGCCTCTTTTGCCGACAACCTTCCGGCGACTCAGTCTTGTAGCCAGGATCGCCGCTAATTTCGCAACGATTTCCCGCGCTTTCTCCATATCCTCTTTCGTGAACTCACTAAAATCCTTTCGGGTCAGTACCTCTTCCGCACTATAAGAGGTTGAATCGTCTTCCTCTCCTTCCGCATCCTCCTCAGTTACCTCGGAATCCAGCCACTGCTCCAGCAGGTCCTGTTCATCGCTTATATCGGAGAGGTCTTGGAGAGCAGAGGGTTCAGGTTTCTCCGTCTCCGCATCAACGGCTTCAAATTCTGTGCGTGGGTATCGCCAAAACAGATTGAAAGCGAGATCAAATGTCTCCCGATCGGTATCTTTAGAGATAAGGTTTGTCCGCGCCGCATGATAAAACGCGTCCCGTTCCTCGATATCGATCAGTTTAACGCTTTCGCACCAACTCAATTGGTTGGTTGTTGTCACGTTAATATCCATCTGTCGAAGCAATCGGCAGAAGTCTGTGATTTCTTGAAGAAGAGTCTGTTCAGTCATTTTCTTCTTTCTTTAGGTAAGCGATGAATGCCTCTAATTCTTTGGAGAAACTGTTAAACAGCTCACCAACTTGTTCTGCATTTCTCTCGGTTTGTTCGTAAACCAATTCCTCTCCATAGATGTTATTGAAAACATGGCGAAACTCTAATAATTCCTGCAAATGAACAAAAGTTTCTTGAGAGATCACGGGTTGACGTTCTGTTTGTGGTTCTGCCATCTGTGTAAGCAACTCCTTGTGCCATCTACTTCCGTCTGGTATGCGTAAGTCAACGTCAAGGGCAATTCGCCTAAATATGTTTTCTATCCCCCTATAACAGTCAACAAGATTTTTGGCAATTGTCGTTTCTATCTCTTCTCTATATTCAGTAGGAGCCATTTTAATTTTTTCTAATCTTTCCGCTATTTTTCCTATAGTCCCCTCTATTTTATTTCGTTCATCAGAGATACGCTGGATTAACGCGCTTCTGTCCACTTCGTAAATTACCCCTTTTTCTATAGGAATCAATTGACTCTGAATTCTCTCGCGAAACAGCCCTTTACAACTATCGAAATCGACCAAGTCGACCTTAAATAATCCGCTGATGTCTGATGCTATTGATGATGCACGAAAATATTTGTCATTCGGAATACCCCAGACAGCAATATCAATATCTGACCAATTTGAGAAGGCATCTGGTTCAACAAGCGACCCAAAGACAGCCACCTGAGCCGCACCGAAGTCTTTATAGAGGACTGCTGCAATCCGATGCACAGTTTGCCACGCCCGCTGCAACAACGCCTTATCTACCTTTCGATTTTGAGGGTGTTGATCAAGCCGCAAGCGGTATTCCTTTAGTTCTTCTGGCGATAGGTCTGTCGGTGTGCGACGGTGGTTTATAGGTTGACGCATATCGCTATCTCCTTAGAAAATAGGATAGCATAAAGTGGCTTGAAGCGCAATAAAAAAGAGATGGAATGCTTATGTGGGAATCCCATCTCAATTATTGAAATTTCCTATATTCTATGCTCGTGAAGCAGACAGTAATGCCTTTTCAACAGCAATGGGCAATTGAATTAAGTGAAAACGGCTGGCTGTGTAGGCATAATCTTCACCACTTTCATCTATAACGCGAATATAACCATGCCCCGCTGCTTCATCGTCTGAGATGACACGATATACTTTCCCTATTTCAAGGGAGGCGGCGTATCCTTCGTTATTAAGACATAAACCAAATTGCAAGGATTGATTCTCTTTTCTGTGCATCTTTAATCAAGAAATGGAAGTTTAATCTTGAATTCCCTCTTGCCAATGTTATCAGTTTGATACCAATGAATTTCAGCAAGACGTACTGAGCCATCACCAGTTGGACGTATGCTACTCCCTTTAGCTTGCGCCATCTACCTTGACCATACTGACGTTGTAAGCGCGCGTAGTTTCGGATACCACTACCACGGCTAATTGTTTCAATTCGCGTGATTTCTCCGACAATTTCAAAGTCCATTCCAGTATGTCTTCCCAATCAATATTAAATTGTAGCACATGATTATCAATGAGAAAGGCGATCTGTTAGGGTTTGAGTTGACCCCCGGGAATACCGATGACCGTCAACCGCTTTGGGAGTTGTCTGGTGATAAGGGGTATATTTCTAAAGACCTCCGAGAGATACTCAATGAGCGAGGTATCAACTTTTTCTATAAAGTCCGTAAAAACATGAAACCGTTAGAGGTGTCGGTTTCTGATGAAGTTCTGCTGAAAAAGCGTGTCATTATTGAATCGGTAATCAAGGAACTGAAAACGCAGACAGTGCTTGAACACAGTCGTCATAGAAGTTTCATCAACTTCCGCGTGAATGTCGTTTCTGCGTTGATTGCGTATCAGCTTTTAGAGACCAAGCCCTCGGTGAATCTCTCTGAACTTCAGGGAAACAGCGACTTACCCGTGATTTTCTAACGGATAAACTTTTTTCAAACTCACGTTATTCTACAATTAACCCTTTAATGATGGAAGCGGTTGCGGACGCACCAGGATACCGCCCTGCTCATAGGATTCCATCGCTGCCCAAGTGTATTCAAGTGCCGCAAGAGCATCTCTACCAGAGGCACGCAGCTGTTCTTTTGGCACGCCGTTTGTGATGTCCTCTAAAAATGCGTGAATCCGCAGCGGGAATGTCTGACTGAAGTCGTTAATGCCGGATTCGGTGACAATCGGTTCTGTATCAGGGAAATCGGGAGCACCGGGTGAGGGCCAATATGTTACCTTCTCGATACAATTTTCGATGCAGAACGTGCCACGTGTGCCAGCAAGTTCAACACTCCACCAACCGCCGAGGCCAAAGGTGAGGTCGCGGCGTTGACTCAACAAATATCCGATACACCCGTTCTCAAATCGAAGGTGGATGCTGTTAATGGACACCATGAGATCCCCTGTGTTCCGCCTAAAGTGTGGACGTTCCATAAAGGCTTGCACGTGCGTCACGTCGCCGCAGAAATGGCGCATTACGCCGAACGGGTGCGATAGAAAGGCTTTCACGTGAAAATAAGGAAATCCATCTGAACGCGGGGCTTTTGAGTAACTATAGTTGAATTCGCTTCCAGGAAATCCCATTTTGTGCAGGCAGTAGACCATCTCTCCGATGTGTCCATCTTCGATATATTTTTTCGCTTGCTCCGCGGGTGGTGTAAAATTGTGGTTCAGATTACAGCCAAGATAGAGGTCTTCTTCCGTAGCTTTCGCTACCATTTCCCGTGCCTGCCCAAGGTCGTTGGAAATAGGTTTCTCGACGAGGACATGCTTTCCGTTCTCCAGTGCCTCCATCGTCGGTTCGTAATGCCAACTGCCATTCTCATGCCCACCAGTCCCAACGTCAACAATGTCCAGGTCAGGTTCGCCATCTATCATATCGGCTAAGCTATAGTATGCCTTCACACCCAGCTGTTCTGCCGCGCTGTCCGCTCGCTCTTTCATAGTATCACAGACCGCAACCAATTCCGCTAAATCATCATTTGCGTGGCAATTCGCGTGAATGTTCCCAATGTCACTCATACCGACGACGCCAACTTTTAATGCCATTTTATTATTCCTTCCAATAGATGCAGTTTAATCTTGCTTGTAGCAGAAAACTCGCAATCTGACTATACCCTTGGAAATGATGCGCTACAGCAGGTTTTATGCTTAACATTATAAACGCGTTAGCAGTTTTGTCAATGAATATCTTTATACAGACATTTGGTTTTCAGTTCGTTTTTAATTTTAACTTAACATAGGTTGATAAAAATAGTATAATATATCATAAAATCAAACGAGTCCGCGAGGACACCATTTCACTCTACGGCCAGAAATTATACATCGGTTGCTGCGTCACAACGCTCACAAGACTCCAGATACCACCTACCGTAAAATCACCCAACATCAAGCCAATCGCGAACATCACCAACTGCTGGGATGCTCGCGGTCCTCCAATCTTTAAGACACCCCACTTGATAATCGAACTCACCAGCATACAACTCCACAAATACCGCATACCCCAGTCGCTGGAGACAACAAACCCAATCGGATGAAAGGGCCACCAAAAGAAACGCGCACGCATAAACATCAGCAGCGTCGAAAAGAATAAACCGAATGCAATACCGCCAGTGGCATAAAAATTCGGTTCGGTGGGATAATAGATCCAACGTTGAAGTCCGTTGAAGACCCGTCCACCAAAACCCGTTGCCCAACCGCTGCCCCCACCCATATTCAAAGCACCGTATGTATAGAAAATATAGAGGATAACACCGAATACCATCACCGCGGCGAATCCTGAAACACCTAATAGCGCGAAGAACAACCGCCTTGGTGCAATATCAGAACGCTCCGAAAGTTTGAAGCCTTCTAACTGGTGTGGCATCGGGTTGCTTGTGTAACTCCGATTGAACCAACGGTAGAACGTTAGAGCGACGAGGTTGTTTGTGCCTAACATCCGTGTGCCAAACCCGTCAACAAGGATGTGGTGGTTCGGCATGTTTTCCATCGCATGCACGGGAAACCCTTGTTCAGCGCGCATCCGCGTCAGCACCAAGACGATGATAAAATAGATTGCGAAAAACAGCGGGATTAACCAAAGGGACATACCTATGCGTTTGGAAAAGATAAAGAGTATTGCGAGTCCACCAACGATGCCCCACAACGCGAGCCTATATGGAATTGGTTCATCGGCATCTTCGCCAGTACGGTATCTCACGATACGGAGAACACCGCGAAGATGGCGCAGGTTCAACACTAACACGGAGATGAAAATTCCAATGGCTGCACCGAAACATTGCCGATCAATGTATGGAAACCCCGGTAGACTGGAGAGTCCAACAGCACTCGCTAATACCAACTGTGCCTTGTAGAAAATAAAGAAGAACCAACTGGAGAACGAGAGATCTAACGGCATCAAAAGCCCAAGTCCGATAACAAATGGATAATAGGACATACTAATGCCACCGATGGCGTTCCACGGCTTTTCTGTGAACAGATGTCCAAACCCGCGCCAGCCACCAATTCGCTTAATCGGTAAAGTGGGAAGTGTCGGGAAGAGAAAACTGAAACCGTTGAAGATTGCAATAGATGCAGCAATTCCAAACCCAAGCCACGTAATTCGGTGCGAAAACAGTGATTTCGTGTTATGGGTAAGGTGGAATGCGATCTGTGTGATTGGATAGGCGAGGCGTTCGCGTTCTGCCCACTGTTTCCGCAGGATGACATTAATGCACAACATCACGAGGACCAAAACCGTCATGAACCCCGCCCAAGATAGTATGGGGACGATCCATACGCTGAGGATGTCCAATGTGGAGAGATTGGATTCGCCTACATAGTAACCCGCCAGTGCTCTTGGATCGTCAACAAAGAGCCATTTCGGGAGATAATCCCAGAAAAGCTGCTTCCACTCATTTTCAGGAGTGGCAAACCAAAAGGCGTGCCCGACTGTCGTGACGAGGATCGTCATCAGTGTAATGGAGGGGAAAGCGCATGCTGTGCTGAGTAAAATATATATCGTGAGAAGTTCCGCGTTGGTGAATAGACGGCGACGAAGCGCAATATTGAGGAGGGTAAAAGCAAAAACGACGAAGACAACGTTGTAAAAAGGCACCGCATACGTATTCAACGCATAACCAACGAGTCCGACTTCGCCCGCGATAATCCAATAGAAATTAAACGGAATCAGTACGAGGGTAATGGCAACAGATTTCCATGTGACACCATGCGATTTGAAGCGTTCATGGTTTCTCATCTGACTCGTGTGTTTCCGTAAAAAAAGCAGTGAACGTATCTAATTCTTCAGAAACGGTTGCAAATAGTTGCACAATTGGCTTTGCGTGTTCCTCTGCTTTTTCGTAAATTAACTCGTCCCCGTAGATGTTATTAACTTTGTGTCGAAAGTCTAAAAGCGTCTTTAATCTCAGCAAGGTTTTCTGGGAGATTACATGAGGACGTTCTGCGCGTCGTTCTGCCATTTGGTCTGGCGCGATTGAATACCACGCCTATCTTTATTGGAAACCTAACGCTTACGGCTGAATGGAACCTACATAGAGATCATTCAGAGCATCTTCGGGAAGCGGTTCGGGACTACTCTGGGCAAACTCAAGTGCCGCGTCGAGTTCCTTTGAAAGCTCTTCCTCAAGCGCCGAGAGTTCCTCTTGGCTCACACCCTCTTCTTCAATGAGGACTTCGGCGAGCCTCCGAATCGGATCGCGTTGTCGTTCCTGCTCTTGAACTTCTTCCCGGTCTCGATAAGAGGTCCCTGGATCACCAATATGGTGTCCTCGGAATCTGTAAGTATCGCAGTTGATGAGGGTCGGACCACCTCCATCGCGTGCCTGTGTGACCGCTTCGGCTGCAACGGCATAAACCTTGAGTACATTGTTCCCATCAACCGTGACACCCGGCATGTCATAGGCAGGGGCACGGACAGCGGCGATATCCACTACTCGCTGATGGTCCCGTTGTGGTGTTCCCATACCAAATCTGTTGTTTTCACAAACAAAGATGGCTGGCAGTTCCCATACGGCGGCGAGGTTAAGCGTCTCATGGAAGACACCTTGGTTGGTCGCACCATCGCCAAAGAAGGATACTGCGACCTGCTGCGTACCACGGAGTTTAGCGGACAGCGCGGCACCCGCTGCAAGTGGAATTCCAGCACCAACAACACCGTTAGCACCCAGAATACCGGTCTCCTTATCAGCGATGTGCATCGAACCTCCTTTACCTTTACAATAACCAGTTGTGCGGGCGAACAATTCTGCCATCATCCGGTCGCGTCTGCCACCCTTGGCAATGAGATGACCGTGACCACGATGTGTACTCGTGATGTAATCGTCATCTTGCAAGTGGGCGCAAACGCCGACTGCCGTAGCTTCTTCACCAATATAGAGATGGAGAAAACCCGGAAGCTGACCGCTCTGATAAAGCGTCCCAGCGGCTTCTTCAAATTGACGAATCTCTACCATCTTGCGATACATAAAGAGCATCTGATCTTTATTCGGTTTTGACATAGTTCCTTTTCCATTTCTGTAGCGTTAGTTATCCGATAGTTTTCCAAAATGTATGATCTTGACGCATCATAAAAATCTAAAACAGACGCGGGTCATTAGCCTCAAATGGAGCAATACACTGCGGAGAATCATTCATGGGACGATTGACGAATCTTGACACCGGATATGCCACCATCTCTTCATCAGAATAGGGGATAAGGAGCGGTTGAAGCGCATCCGCTGATTGTTCATCTGGCGCAAGCCATTCTGGGTAAGCATCTTGCGGCAAAATCACAGGCATCCTGTGGTGGATTTCTTCCAGCAAAACGTTAGGTGGACATGTAATGATCGTACAAGATTTCAGGGGTTCATCCATTCCTTCGGCTTGCCATGTCTCCCAAAGTCCCGCCAGTGCAAACGGCTTTTGCGATTTGAGACGGATGTAGACGGGTTGTTTCGCCCTTTCTCCCGGAATTTTCTGCCATTCGTAGTAACCATCCGCTAAGATAAGGCACCGCCTGCGTTTGTAGGCACTTCGGAAGGAGGGTTTTTCCGCCAGCGTTTCCGAACGGGCGTTGATCATCCGATTTCCGATCTGCGGGTCTTTTGCCCAAGACGGGATCAGCCCCCAGTGAAAGAATTCTATTTGTCCATCTTCTGGATGTGTTTCCGTATGCGTATTTGCAATGACAGCCACATCTTGTGTCGGTGAGATGTTGTAGCGAGGAGACAAGTTCATCGGCACCTCGAAGTTGAAAAAAGTTTGTTCCAACGCTTCGGTGTCGCTTGCGAGGGTAAATCGTCCACACATTTTGTTTTTCTCCTCAAGACTTACGAGAGTTCTCTTTTGTGCAGGTCAGGTTTGTAGTAGTAAAGGGACAAGTTTACAAAGTGTACCTGCTGAAATCTGGGACATAGTCCCTCTGCTAAACGTATCACGGAAACCCAAATCCGTCAAATATAAAATGTTTAAAATACCCCAGCGTCTGGTGTTCGTTTATGCATCCTTTTTCGACTGAGGGACGAGAATATCATCTCTCCAGCGGAGACGGAAAGACGGACGTACAAGTGCCTCCGGTGATTGAAGCGTCAAACCACCGTCCGCAGTCAACACGATACCGGTAACAAAGTCTGCCTCATCGGATGCCAAGAAGAGCGCAGCATTGGCAATATCTTCGGGTTTCCCATAGCGTCCAATTGGATAGCAGTCGCGAGAGGCTGCATCTTCGAGAGTATCCTCGGCGAGAGAAGCTCTGCCCCGTTCTCCAACGATCTGCCCGGGAGCAATAGCGTTGGCACGGATGCCTTCTCTACCATAGTCAAGAGCAATGCTCCGTGTCAAAGCGTTCAAACCGCCTTTTCCCGCGCCATAAAGCCCGAACCCCGGATTTGTAATCGTTGCATTAACAGTGGAGATAAATACTAAGGCACCACCACCATTATGAATCATTTCTGGAATACAATACTTCGCACCGAGCCATGGACCGCCAAGTGTTACACCGAGGCTTTCGTTCCATTCTTCGCGTGTGAATTCAATGGCTTTTTTCGTGTAAGAATGCGCTGCATTATGAACAAGTGTTGTTATTTTGCCGTAGTTTGACAGAGCGGTTCCGACGAGTTGCTGCCAAGTTGTTTCATCGGCGACATCGCCCATAACAGGGACTGCTTCGCCACCAGCGTCCTGAATACGTTGAACAGTTTCAGCCAACTTTTCTTCTCGGCGGCGCGTGTTGACAACCACTTTCGCACCTTCACAGGCAAACCGATAAGCAGTCGCCGCGCCAATGCCACCCCAAGCAGCACCCGCGACAATCGCAACTTTTCCTTCCAGTCTCATAATAAATCCTTTCCTTATAATGCTATAACCACTCAACCATTGTAACATATTTTTCATTTTTGTGCTACAATGATAACAATTGCAATGAAGGGAGAAACGCTTGTGAAATCAGTGATTGAGGAATGGCTTGACAATTGTATCGAAAAACTTAACACCGGCGAGTTGACCGAAATTGACTTGCGCGGTATAACGACTGCCTTGAATTCTCAGAAGCAGCTCCTCCTATACCTATATTCCAAATCGACAAATCTGCGTTCGCCACTTGGTGGTTGGGCATTGTACGACGCAACTGCACCGGACGAGCCTGTGCTGCCTTCGCAAGATGCCCCTTATACATCAGTGCTTGACGCAGTTCACGATGGGTGGCGGATCGTCCAATTTCCCCGTCCTGAACTCTACAACTTTACGGATGTTGACAACGCCTATCTCGGTTATGAGTTTATTTTGGAAAAACTTGTGTAAAGGAATACGTAATGATTAACATTGAACCAACCCTGAATGATCACCAAGTCAGGCAGTTTATCCATAACGGCTATATCACATTGGAGAGCGTCATTGACGAAGACTTCAATCGGAAATGTGAATCTGTGCCGGGCGGACGTCTGACCGATTTCGTTCTCACAGATGAATTTCGCCGAAATGTCCTGCTGCACCCAGAAGTTGCTGGCGTGATACGTTCGCTGTTAGGCGCAAATTTCCTCGTGCCGACGAGTGCACATCATCATCTGTTTGAAGCCGCGCACCGCGGACAGACATGGCACTCCGATGGACTTACGGAATACGGATACGGGATCACGCATCTCCAGTGCTACTATTATCCAAAAGCGGTGAAAATTGAGGATGGACCGACGATGATACTGCCCGGTTCGCATCATCGATTGGTGGATCGGGAGGCTATCGCGCATTACGGCGACATCCTCGGACAACTCTCTCTTACAGTCCCCGCAGGCACTGTTGCAATGACGCGCTACGGCATCTGGCATAAAGCCGGTCCGAAACTCAATGACAATAGGCGCGGGATGATTAAATTCTCCTATTTCCGAACAGCGATGCCTAAACGGGACTGGGTGCGAGATTCCGATGAGATCCCGCCCTATGAACACGTTGGTAGGCATCCGTATGTCACAGAAGTAGAGTCCTATCGCGACCGGCGTAGAGGTGAACTCACGTGGCAGTGGCTGTGTGGATTGGCAGAAGTAGAAGAACCACTCCCACCCGTGCAAATGTTTAACAGCGGGATACCTTTATCAGAGATCCGGCTTCAGTAGGAGCGGTCTGTATATTGGTTAGCGCGACCACACGCTTGCAAACAAGCTTGCATGTGACCGCGCGATTCTGCTGCGATTGTACAGCACTGTGCTAAACTATACTCTCTGGCGCCGATGACTTCAAGATTCAGCGGACCGGTATAGCCGTTTTCATGCAAAACACGGATATAGCCGACAAGGTCAATGTCACCACGTCCATTCGCCTGTAACTCAGGATCGCCGGGACCCGTTTGTGTGCCTTTACAATCTCGGATGTGGACATGTTTCACGCGTGAAACGACGGCAGCGATCGCCTCAACCGGGTTTTCATCTGCACGATGGATATGAGATGGATCCATGTCAATACCAAACGCGGGCGATGAGACTTCTTTCATTGCTCGAAGCGTTGTTGGTGTATTATAGATGCTTGCGCCGACGTGTGCCTTGACGCAGAGTGTTACGCCGTAGTGTTCTGCACGTTCTGAGAGACTGCCTAATGAATCAATGACCTCGGGCCAGGCGGATTCATCGTCGGATTTGCCACCAGGACCGCAATTAATAATAGGAACACCTATCTCAGCTGCCGCTTGGAATGCGAGTTCCATTCGTTCTGGCTCACGTGAGGGTTGTTCCATCGCCAGTAGTTCAAGTTCGTATGTTTTCGCAAGGTTTTTGATATCGTCAGCCAATTCTTGCCAGTTCGCGAGAACAAGGTGCTGACTCATCCCATCAATCGCCGAAAGTTCAATGCCGTCATAGCCAGCCATAGCGATGTGCTTGAAGGCGGTTTCCATATCATAACCGCCGAACAGTACTGAATTTGCTCCTAATTTCAAATGTAATTTCTCCTTCTATACGGGTAGATTACCCTGTCTATTCTACAATTAACCCTTTAATGATGGAAGCGGTTGCGGACGCACCAGGATACCGCCCTGCTCATAGGATTCCATCGCTGCCCAAGTGTATTCAAGTGCCGCAAGAGCATCTCTACCAGAGGCACGCAGCTGTTCTTTTGGCACGCCGTTCGTAATGTCCTCTAAAAACGCATGAATCCGCAACGGGAATGTCTGACCGAAATCGCTGATACCAGATTCGGTAACAATCGGTTCTGTATCAGGGAAATCAGGCGCACCTGGTGAGGGCCAATATGTTACCTTCTCAATACAGTTTTCGATGCAGAACGTACCACGCGTGCCAGCAAGCTCAACACTCCACCAACCGCCGAGACCGAAAGTCGCATCACCACGTTGGCTCAGCAGATAACCAATACACCCGTTCTCGAATCGGAGATGGATACTGTTAATAGAGACCATTAGATCCCCTGTGTTCCGCCTAAAGTGTGGACGTTCCATAAAGGCTTGCACGTGCGTCACATCGCCGCAGAAATGGCGCATCACACTGAACGGGTGCGATAGAAAGGCTTTCACATGGAAGTAGGGGAATCCATCAGAACGCGGAGCTTTTGAGTAACTATAGTTGAATTCACCCCCAGCAAACCCCATTTTGTGCATACAGTAGACCATCTCTCCGATGTGTCCATCTTCGATATATTTTTTCGCCTGTTCCGCGGGTGGCGTAAAATAGTGGTTCAGATTACAGCCGAGGTAAAGATCTTCTTCCGTAGCTTTCGCGACCATTTCCCGTGCCTGTCCGATGTCGTTGGAAATAGGTTTCTCGACGAGGACATGTTTTCCGTTCTCCAGTGCCTCCATCGTCGGTTCGTAATGCCAACTGCCATTCTCATTCCCACCAGTCCCGACGTCAACAATGTCCAGGTCAGGTTCGCCATCTATCATATCGGCTAAGCTATAGTATGCCTTCACACCCAGCCGTTCTGCCGCGCTGTCCGCTCGCTCTTTCATAATATCACAGACCGCAATCAATTCCGCTAAATCGTCATTTGCGTGGCAATTCGCATGATTGTTCCCAATGCCACTCATACCGACGACACCAACTTTTAATGCCATTTTATTTTTCCTTCCAATAGATGCAGTTTAATCTTGCTTGTAGCAGAAAACTCGCAATCTGACTATACCCTTGGAAATAATGCGCTACAGCAGGTTTTATGCTTAACATTATAAGCGCGTTAGCAGTTTTGTCAATGAATATTTTTGTGGAGACAATTGGTTTTCAGTCCATTTTCAATATTAACTTAACAGAAGTTAATATAAATAGTATAATACATCATAACTTTTTTCAAAGAGATAAATGCACCACCAAAAACTGAAACTGACGACCGAAAACTATGGTAGATTTTAGAATTACTTATACATCTGAACGAGTGACTAACCCCCTAAATCCCCCTTATCAGGGGGACTTTGAGGTTTCCTAAGGAACAGAGTTACTGGTAAATGTAAACTTATTTATATAATCCACCATAAATGTCCCCTGATATCTTTGGAAATATACTTGACAGTATTCCAAAGGTATGCTATTTTCTGAGATATAAGGTGCTAAAGGAGGGAAACGGATGAGTATCAGTGTCGGAATGGTAGGTTTGGGGATGTTCGGCCCCTCGTTTATTCAATCGTATAAGTCGCATCCGGATGTACATCGGCTTGCGCTGTGTGATCTGCGGTCCGATAGATTGTCGAAGTACGCAAAGCAGTTTGAGATTTCCGAAACCTATTCAAGTCTTGATGATATCTGCAAATCGGATTTAGACGCGCTCGTAATTATCACCCAGCATTGGATGCACGCACCACAGGCGATTCAGGCGATGGAATCAGGAAAACACGTTTATACCGCTGTCCCTGCCACGGCGTCCTTAGATGAGTGCGAAGCACTCGTCAGAACTGTTGAGCGGACAGGGATGATTTATATGAACGGAGAAACGAGTTATTTCCGTCCAGAAACGGCCTTTTGTCGTCAGAAAGCCGCAGAAGGTGCGTTCGGGGAGTTCGTTCACTGCCGTGCTGAGTATTTTCACGACATGGACCATGGTCTCTACGACGTAGCAAGGAATCGGTGGGGAGCACAGTGGGGACGAGACAAAACTGGCGGAATCCCAATGCACTATCCTACACATTCAACCTGTTTTCCGATTTCCGTTATGAAGGCACATGCAACATCGGTTTCAGCACAAGGGTATGTCTATCCAAACGACGACTGGTTTCGAGAGGATACTATTCACAAAAATCTCTTCTCTAATGAAGTCGGACTTTTCACAATGAGCAATGGGGCGACAATGCAAATCTGTGAGTTTCGGCGAATTGGACACCCCGGATCCGAGCGTGTGAGTGGTATTTACGGAACAGAGGGTAGTTACGAGCAGAGTCTTGCAGGTAGTGTCTGGGCACGTAAAAGTGAACGGGAGAACGTTCAGCTTGATAAATTGCACGAATACCTTCCTGAACCGCTCGCAGCAGATCTTGGTGGACATGGCGGTTCACATGCTTATCTCGTACATGAGTTTGTTGATGCTGTTAATCGCCAGCGATTACCCCGTGTCAACGTTTGGGAAGCGGTTCGGTACTGTGCTCCCGGATTTGTCGCTCACCAGTCTGCCCTACGGGATGGAGAGTTACTCCCAGTTCCGGATTGGGGAGATGCCCCAGAAAATTGAGGTAAAAGATAAGACTTGCTTTTTATTGCATGTTATGGTATACTATACTACTTAAAAGGTTTCTAATCGCGGATACTGTGCAATATTGGCTTGCAAGCTTCGCCTAAATAGAAAGCAATCGGACATCAACTAACGCGCACTATGAATCTGAGGTTATTACAAGGAGAATAGAATGGCTACTGAATACGCGGGTCCCTTCGATGCATCGGCTATTCCACCAGATGAAGCCCGCGCCATTGAAATTTACGAGATTCAGCTCGGTCGGGTACAAGCCGGCCAAGTTGAAGAGACTCTCTTTACTGAATTTAGACTTCGGCACGGGGTTTACGGGCAGCGCGACGATCGGTCGCAGATGATCCGCGTCAAAATTCCCTTCGGCGGACTCACAGCTGTCCAACTCGAAATGTTGGCGGATGTTGCCGAAGAATTTTCCGACAACATCATCCATATCACCACCCGTCAAGACGTGCAATACCACTACGTCGATATCAACAACACACCGGAACTGATGCGCCGTCTCTCCAGTGTTGGCATTACCACAAAAGAAGCGTGCGGTAATGTTGTGCGAAACGTCACGGCATGTCCTATCAGTGGTGTTTGTGAAGATGAGACGTTTGATGTAACTGCCTACTCTAAGGCGTTGTCAGCGTTCCTCTTGGGACACCCAGATGCACAGGATTTCGGACGTAAGTTCAAAATCGCGTTCTCTGGATGTGAAGAACACGCTTGCGGCTTGGCAAATATGCACGACATCGGGGCAGTTGCTGCCGTTAAAGAGGTAGACGGTGAGGTCAAACGCGGCTTTAAGCTCTATGTTGGCGGTGGTCTCGGGGCAGTCCCGCATCAGGCGAAAGTTTTCGACGAATTCGTTCCTGCAGAGGAACTCCTACCGATTTCGCAGTCGATCTCCAGAGTCTTTACACGCTTGGGTGAACGTAGAAATCGGAATAAGGCACGACTGAAATTCGTCATAGCTAAATACGGCATTGAGGAATTCAAGAGACTGGTGCTTGAAGATCGGGAAACACTGCGGCACGATCCAGCGTGGACAGCTTACCTCGATAATCTTGACGATTATAAGGAAAGCCCTCTCAAGGCACCCACGCAACTCAACGGCACAGCAAAGCCTGAAGGGTTTGAGGAGTGGTATCAATCCAACGTGCGACCGCAGAAACAGCCCGGCTACGCTTTTGTAACGATTACGCTCCCACTCGGTGATATTACAGCAGACCAGACGCGTGCTTTGGCAGACATCTCTCGGAAATACGTCAAGGACACTATCCGTGCTACAGTCGAGCAGAACATCGTTCTCCGTTGGGTGACGATGACGGACCTCCCCGCACTCTATCGCGAACTCAAAGAGATCGGTTTGGGCGACGCAGGCGCAGAGTCTCTGGTTGATATTACCGCTTGCCCGGGTACCGATTCTTGTAAGCTCGGTGTCTCTTCTTCACGTGGGTTAGCAGCGCATCTGAGAGGTCATTTCATAGAAACCGGTGTGCAGGAGGATATCAAGGGTTTTCGGATTAAGATTAGTGGATGCCCCAATTCCTGCGGACAGCATCACATTGCAAATATTGGTTTCTTCGGTTCTTCTCGACGGATGGGCGAACATATCGCTCCGTATTATCAGGTCCTACTCGGTGGACACATGATTGAGAACGCCAGTTCCTACGGACTCGCCACTGGGAAAATCCACGGCAGATATATTCCTGCATTTATTGAGGAGTTAACCGGTAAGTACACGGCGGAACGAAATGAGGAAGAATCCTTTACCGATTACGTCGCACGCCTCGGTAAAGCGGAAATCAAGCAGATCTTGTCCAAGTACGATAAGATTCCTACCTATGAGGAAGCACCGGAATTCTATGTAGACACGGGCGACACCAAAGATTACCAACTCAAAACAGGTGTCGGTGAGTGTGCAGGAGAGGTCGTAGCACTTGTTTCCATGAAGTTAGAGGAAGCAGATCGGCTTATTTATGAATCTGGTTTGGACTTGGAGAAGGGTGAATATCAGGATTCCGCGGAGTTGGCTTTCAATGCAATGATTAGAGCTGCAGACGGAATCTTGACGACGGTAGGGTTGCAATATATTGACGATGCTACCACTGTCAACGAATTCCGAACCCACTTCTTTGAACCCGGTAATTTCTTCCCTGGTTACGGTGCGCATATCTTCAAGGCAACGGAAGAAGATGCCTCTACATTCGATCACGAGTTGGCACACCGTCGGGTTGAAGAATCTACCCTCTTTGTAGAAGAATCGCATAACGTGTATAATCGTATGCGTATCAAGCAGGAGGAAGAGGAAGCAAGCCGTCGCAAAACGCGTCGCTCGCGACGACCAGCACGGAAGCCGCGGGTCGTCAAAAAGGCGAAACCCGTTGAGGAAATCGTCGATAGCCTTGACCTCAAAGGTGTTGCTTGCCCCTTCAACTACGTTCAAGCAAAAATCCGCTTGGAAACGATGGATCTCGGTCAACTTCTCGAAGTTACCATTGACGATGGTGAACCGATTCAAAATGTGCCGGTGAGCCTCACCAACGACGGTCATGAGGTCGTTGATACCAAGAAGGTTGGACAGCACTACCGCCTTACTATCCGTAAGGGTGAATAAAGTCTAAGGTTGTGGTTCATCAGAACCAAGTTTCATATAGGCGATTGCCGCCCACGCCCAAAACGGGTGTGGGCAGGCGAACGCCCTAATTTTTTTTCGACATTTGTGCTGGTAGAACCAAGGCTTTATCAAAAGTTGTACAGGAGAAATGAATTAATCAATAATGCGTGAGGTGCATCCGCGAGAAATACAAATCTACCAGACTCTAAATGGTCGGGAACCTTTCACTCAGTGGTTGGAATCAATTCAAGATATAAACACACAAGATCGCATGCAGACACGAATTCTCCAGCTTAGATACGGTAATTTTGGCGACTATAGATATATTGGTGGAGGCGTTTTTGAACTACGTTTCCACTTTGGATCAGGCTACAGAGTCTATTTTGGGCAAGTAGGTAGCACAATCGTTCTGCTGCTCTGTGGTGGTGATAAGTCATCGCAAGCGCGCGACATTGCCCGTGCGAAAAACTATTTGTTGCAATACAAGGAGATACACTCATGAGAAAAATGAGAACGTGGCATGAGTACCTAATCGAAAAGCTTGCTGATCGGGAGCGAGCGATTGGTCATCTCGAAGCGATCCTTGAAGATTATTATATCTTCGGCAATCCTGCTGTGGTCAGGGACGCTCTCCGGATTGTTGTTGAAGCACAGGGTGGCGTTTCCAAACTTGCCAAGCAGACTGATATGGATCCGGAAGTGCTTTCAAAAGTGCTATCTAACGAAGATATACCTCTAATCGATGCGCTTGGAACCGTTCTTAACGCACTTGGCTGTCAACTCTCAATTAAACCGCTGGAACGTGAAAGTCTGAGTCTTGAAACCGATACTGAAGAGTTGGAGAGGCAAAGGACAGAGACGCATGTAGCGGAAAGCCCTACCTCGTTACAATAAATTGACTTTCCTGTCAACTTGCAGTATAATAAAAAAGAAGATAATAGTGAGTTCAGCAGTTACAGGCACAGCACGGGTAGTGTGCTGATAATTCTAAGACAGTGAGACAGAAATCACCGGGAGCGCCCGTCACCTACAAGAAGCCCATCGGGGCGTTATGTTTATAGGAAATTTTTTAACAGAATGGATCTACAACAAATTAACGTTAAGGTTTTTACAACCGAAGATAGCGAGATTAACTACACTAACTTCATCAAGGTCTTCAACCGCTGGATGGAGGAAGCCGATTCAGACGACTACTTGAACTACGCCGACTATTCGCATGTCGATGCGGGACCGAGTGTGCTATTGATTTTGAAACAAGCCAACTACAGCATCGACGATGCTTACCATCAATCTGGTTTCCTCTACAATCGGAAGCATGCGGTCGAAGGGGATAACGCTGAGAAGATTCGTCAAGCACTCGCAGAGGTGCTCTCTAAATGTGAACTGCTTGAAGCATCAGCAGAGTTGGAAAATGCTGTGCATTTCAACGGTGCGGACCTCCTGTTTATGATAAACAACCGCCATGTTGCACCGAATACACCCGAAATCGCGTCTTCTATTCAGGCAGAACTAACACCCGTCCTTGAGCAGATGTATGGTGGAGACGACTTCACAGTGGAACGCACCTCCGAAGATCCACGCGAACGTTTTGCCCTACGAATCTCAGCGAATTCGGATAAACCGATTTCAGAACTCCTCGCCAATCTGGGAGGCTAAGATAGATGTTTAATTTCAGCAACGAACAGATTGAACGCTACAGCCGACATATCATCCTCAAAGAAGTCGGTGGGATGGGTCAAACGCGGCTGCTCGAATCAAAAGTACTGCTCATCGGAGCAGGAGGACTCGGTTCGCCTGTCGGTGTCTACCTCGCTGCTGCAGGCGTCGGCACACTTGGCATCATTGATGATGACGTAGTTGACCTTAGCAATTTACAGCGCCAAATTTTACACGGCACCAGCGACATCGGTGTCCCGAAAACGAAATCCGCGGAAGCCTCTATCACAGAGATGAATCCCGATGTCAAGGTGATTCCTTACAATGAACGCATTACCTCGGAAAACGCCTTCCAAATCCTGGAGCAATACGACCTGATTGTGGATGGATGTGACAATCTACCGACGCGCTACCTTCTCAACGATGCGTCCGTTATGTTGGGTAAACCGATTGTGCACGGAAGTATCTTCCAGTTTGAAGGGCAGGTCACCGTCCTCTATCCGGGTAAGGGCCCGTGTTACCGATGCCTCTATCCCGAACCACCGCCCCCGGGCATGGTGCCGAGTTGCCAAGAAGCCGGGGTCTTTGGTGTGTTGCCGGGCATTATCGGAACGATTCAAGCCGTTGAAGCGATTAAAATCCTACTGGACATTGGCGAACCGTTGATCGGAAGTCTTCTACTTTTCAACGCCCTGACAATGGATTTCAAACGCTTGAAACTCCGTCAAGATGAGGGTTGCCCGATGTGCGGTGAAAATCCCACTATCCACGAATTGATTGACTACGAAGAATTCTGCGAAGTGCGTTGGTAGTGGATTGTCCACCTTTTCGCAGTTTCTTCACTATAGGCTATCGCAGATTTCATAAGCTTCAACGCCGTGTGAATCTGAGGAAGCTCCTCAAATCCATAAGATATACGGAACTGCCGTTTTCCAACCTCAACCATCTCACCCTGTGGATGGACACAATGTTCACCGGGGATATAAATCACCTTTGGATGTTGGGTATCTAAAGGACCATCAATATCTTCTTGTCCCGTCGTTCGCGTCAGAAATTTGAAAAAATCGGAGGTAGAAACAGTTGTGGTCTGCTTTAGCGTTAGGTAGTAGTAGAATCCAGCACTCCCACCCCGACACTCTTGAACGTTGTCACCCAGTAATTCAGTTATCCAGTTTTTGACTGCTTTTGCCTTTTGGTGGTAGCCTTTGTTGACCTTCTCAATTTGCGCTTCGATACCGTGATCGAGTAGGTAACTTGCTATTTCCTGATTGATTAACGGCGCGCTGAAGCCGATGTCACTTGTGCGTTGAACTATGCTGTTTAGGAAGGGTCCCTTGGGTCCGATAAGGTAGCCGATGCGTAATCCGGGGGCAAGAATTTTTGATAACGTACCGATTTCGTAGACAATGCCGAGTTCATCATAGTATAGTGCCGATTCCAAAGGTTCAACGGTACTGTCGTGCACGAGATCGCTATAGGCGTTGTCAAAAAAGATTGGGATTTTCCGTCCAACTTTATACGAAAGTCGCGTAACAATGTCAACCAGTTCTCTCTTACGGTTATTGGACAGGATTGTGCAGGTTGGGTTGTTAACCGTCACAATATAGAAGAAACGGATAGCCTCTCTTTCATCACCCAGTGTTGCGAGTTTTGATTTGAGGAGTTCCGTGTCGAGTCCTTGGTCATCTTCAGGTATCGCTATGACCGTGAAACTTTTCCGCTCCAAATCGTTGCAGTAGATGTAATACATCGGATCCGCAGTAAGCATGATACCCGCAGGAAGGAGATGCGTGATGCTTTCCAACAGACTCGTCGCGCCGTTCGCGCCAATAACAACATCCCGACCATCCAAAGTTTGTTCAGTGATACCACCGATCCGATTTTCAATGTGAAACCTTCTGAGGGACTCAATCAGATTTGATGACCCCTGTGCACCGCCATAATTAAGGGAAGCGCGGTACTTTTTCGGGTTGGAAAGAACTTTTTCGCAAGCAAGCTGGATTTGTTGATGTGGAATAGTCTGTTCATTGACATATCCCACACCAAGATTGACGTCGCATTCATCTCGAAAACCGACAGCAAAATCGGTCATCAATCGATTAACTGGAGAGGGAACACTTGATGCTTTTCCGTACGCAGAAAGCAAAACATCGCGAATCTTCATATCTGCCTGTTGTGTTGAGGTGTCTACCTAAAGGAGCGCGTTGAGAGCAGACTCAAGCGTCCGATAGTAAAATTCGTAACCGCTCGCCTCGGTTCTCTCTGGAATAACGTTCTGGCTGAGCACAATGAAGTCCGCAAATTCACCCATCATTAATTTTAATCCGAAAATGGGAACAGGAAACAGTGTGGGTCGCCTTAGCACTGAGCCCAGTGTTTTCGTGAATTCTGTGTTCCTGACTGGGGTAGGAGCAGTCGCGTTCAGTGCCCCATGAATCTGAGTGCTCTCCAAGGCATGCAGCACAATACCTACAACATCGTCGATATGAATCCAAGACATCCACTGCTTACCATTACCGAGGACACCGCCGACGCCCATCTTAAACGGTGGTAGTACCTGTTGCAAGAGACCACCACCTAATCCAAGCACGAGTCCAATGCGAACCATAACAACGCGGATACCAAGTTCACTTGCTTTTTGTGCTTCTGCTTCCCATTCTTCGCAGACTTCGGCGAGGTAATCCGTACCAGCAGGAGACCCCTCTGTAAGACTTTCACTGTCGTTACCGCCATAATATCCAATTGCTGATGCACAAACGAGCGTATCAGGTTTGGTATCAGCATCGGTGAGGGAGGCGACAAGATTACGTGTGGAAAGAATCCGGCTATCTCGTATTTTTCGTTTTTTTTCAGCATTCCATCTACCGGCGATCGTTTCACCAGCCAGATGAATTACGGCATTTATATTTGATGTGGCTTCTGTAGGCAATTTTTCGGTTTCTGGATTCCAACCGTAGACTGCTTTTGATGAAGGTAATTTATTTTCGGCACGTGCCGGATTGCGAGATAACACATAGACCGTATCTCCTTTTTGGTGGAGGGCGTCACAGACTCGACTTCCGATAAAACCAGTACCGCCAGTGACCAATACATTTGCCATTTTTTCCTCCATGATGTATTTTACCTTGAAAGTTCAGCGATAACAATTTCGAGTTGCCGATAGTCGTCAACGACAGCATCGCTTAGTGTGTCATTTGTTTCTGTTTTATTAAAGCCGGTAAAGCGAATCGCCTTCATCCCGGCGTTTTTTGCACCGACGATATCTGTTCGGAAAATATCGCCAATGTGCACCGCTTCCGCTGGTTTGGCATTCAGTTGTGTTAAGGTTGAATGGAATTGGGGCACTTGAGGTTTTGTGTGCTCGGTTTCGTCGGAAAACGTGAATGCCGTAAAAAATTGGAGAATACCCTCCTGATCCATCAATTGACGCGCAAAACTTCCCGGCGTCAATGCTGAATCTGAGATAATTCCAAGCGGATAGTTTTCGCTCAACCGCGCAACAACAGGTTTAACATGTGCGATCATAATGGGTGGGGACTCTAAGAAAGCCGCACCAAGGCAAGCAACCAGATGATCCAAATCCGTCTCTTCAAGCTGAATCTGAAGAACCTCTGCAAACCGCATCATGCATCGCTTTACAGATATACCTTTATGTTGATGCCACAGGGTATTAACTAAGTTGTATGCCTCTTCAAGCCCGAAGCCTACGTCATCTAATCCGCAAGCATAGCCGCGACTATCCAAATACGCATGACACTTTTTAGTACGTATCGCCTGACGTCTTTGCCAGTTTTCTTCAGAATCGGCGTAAAGGGTCTGCCAAAAATCGAATGTAATTGCTTTAAGCATCAAGTATTCCCATTTTTAGGTTGTATTTTTATCTTCTTGGGTAAATATAAAAAACCTTCCCTATAATCTTAAAATTCTATTTTACGCTATCTATTCAAAAAAGTCAATTGATATGTTGTTTTGTGGAAACGAAATGATAAAAATAAAAGCAGGTCCGGCAAGCAACCGAGAGCGTTACAAATAGGAATTGCGAAAGAAAATTTTGACCCAAAAACGCTTCGATGTTGAAATAGGCTTGCAATTTCCTCTTAAAAGTGATACCATTAATTATGTAGATGTGTTGCGTCCGATGTATGCGGAGGAATACAAAAGTGCGACTGAATCGTCGAATTATTCCAGGGTATACAACCACCCGTCTAATATTTGCCTATTTCATTGTTGGACTCAGCATGCTGATTTTCGGATTTGTCTACCATGACCGGCAAATCTCAAAGTTGAATGCCGATATAGATGCACAGATAGACATTTTCGCTGATCTGGCAGCGGAACTCCCCAGTGTCGAGGATCGGGAGTTTCAACTGAAATTGATAGAGATCGTCAGGAAATCATTCGCCGAAGAAAGAGCGCGCGCATTCTCATTTATCATCACGGATGCAAAAGGAAACGTTTTAATCTCGCGAGGAGTTGACCTAAAATTAGACGCGAAAATCAACAATTTGGATATACAAGTCAACCAAAGTCTGGAAATTTCGTTAACAGAAGATGAAAGGAACTTGCTGCAGTCAACATTAGCACAGATGCGAGAGAAGAATACGCCACGTGAAATACCGATGCTCCTTGAAGATAGGCAGTTAAAAGGGTATATTTACTATGGCGATGCTGCACCGAGCGAACTGGAACAACTGCCATTTGTGATTACCGACACCACGGGGGCACCACAGAAATGGCAAATATGGGGTGATGTTATTACTGCTGACAAGGCGACTGCGCAGCAACGCGAGCGCGCGGAAATCTTCGTTCAGAACGCACAGGCGTCCTCCGTGATTGAAACGACTCCCGAATGGCATGATGGCTATTTCTATTATAAAAGTAAGCCATACTACGGGTTAATAGTCCCCTTAGTAGTCCCGGCAGTTTTATTAGCATTCGGTGTTGTCTGTTTCCTCGTCTATCAACGGATAAAGTCTTACGAACATTCGGCAATTTGGGGAGGCTTAGCTAAAGAAACGGCGCATCAACTCGGAACACCGATTTCATCGTTGTTGGCATGGACAGAACTCTTGCGTGAGCGGAGTAAAGAGACAACTGATGCGACACTTACCGAGCTCGCCGAAAGTATGCAAAACGATCTTGAGCGTTTGCAGAAAACGACTGCACGCTTCGGTATGATCGGTACACAACCCCCTCGAACCGAAGTTAATTTGGATGATATTTTTCAGGAAGTTCAAACCTATTTTGAAAAGCGGCTACCGCATATTAGCCGGCGTGTTGAGATTCGTCTGATACCGCACGAAATACCGTCCGTCTTCGCAAATGCACAACTGTTGCACTGGGTATTTGAAAACCTAATTCGCAACTCGCTGGACGCCATGGATAAAACAGAAGGATGGATTCAGATTGAAGCAACACACGATCAACGCTCCAGCGATATTGTTATACGGTACGCCGACAATGGAAGCGGCATAGCCCGCGAAAATCAGCGAAAAATCTTTGAACCGGGGATGTCTACTAAGGCACACGGTTGGGGACTTGGATTAACAGTCGTTCAGCGCATTATCCGTGAATATCATCATGGAAGCATCCGTATTGTTAAAACGAGTCCTGAAGGAACGACTTTTGAAATTCGATTGCCCGTCGCATACGGTTAAATTAACCCGCGTTGTTAGTTAAATAGGAATACCCCCTCTGTTTGACTTTCGCTAAAAAAATTTAGCAGTATGCTGTGACTGGGCAGGTTATATAAATGTAAGTATGTCACAATCACACCAAATCTTATGGATTGATGATGAGATAGAAGCGTTGCAACCGCATATTCACGTGCTACGCGAACGGGGTTATAATGTCACCCCCGCTACGAATGGTGAGGACGGAATCGCGCTGCTAACCAATAGCGATGTGCAGTACAGTGCTATCCTCCTTGATCAGGTTATGCCCGGTAAAGATGGAATGGCGACCCTTGATGCCATCCGCACTATTGACGCGCAAATCCCCGTCGTCCTCGTCACGCAATCCAGTGATGAACAGTTTGTCGAGGTAGCCCTCGGTAAACGGGTCACCGACTTTTTGGTAAAACCGATCGGTGTAGCCCAGATCGCCTCAACGTTAAAACGCATTCTCGACCAGCCCCAGATAGTCGTAGATCAAATCCCCAACCGATACACCGCCGACTTCAATGCTATACGCACCTTGAAGGACTCGACACCCGATTGGAAAGACTGGGTTGAGATCTATGTGAAACTGTTACAGTGGGATTTAGTCTCTGAACAGTTAGCCGAAGGCGGGCTGGAAGAAACCCACCTCGCACAAAAGAAAGAATGCAATACTGAATTCTCCGACTTTGTTGAAGCGCATTACGCTGACTGGGTCGCAGGCAGCTCAGATGCTCCACCGCTTTCAGTCAATGTCTTAGATCAGTATGTCATACCCCAACTTCAAGCAGGTAAACCCGTCTATTTTATTGTCGTTGATTGTTTCCGTTTGGATCATTGGCTGGCAATAGAACCACTGCTGTATCCCTACTTTTCCATTGATCGCCAATATAGTTTTTCGATTCTACCAAGTGCCACAATGTATTCGCGAAATGCATTGTTTAGTGGGTTATTTCCCTTGGAGATAGCAGAGCGCTATCCACAATATTGGCAAGAGGAATCTGATGGAAACACCAGCACGAATCGATATGAGAAGCAACTACTTGAAGCACATCTGGAGCGCAGAGGCATCAAGCTAAAACCAGGACTCCAATACTTCAAGATTTTCGATGCACGTGGTGGGAATACCTATAAGAAGCGAGTTGCGGCAACTAAGCGCACCAGTCTCTCGGCTTTAGTTATCAACTTCATTGATATCTTGACGCATCAACGTTCACAGTCCGATGTCCTCCAGCAGCTTGCTCCCGACGAAGCGGCGTTCCGTACGTTAGCTCATTCGTGGTTTTCACATTCGGTGCTTTTTGATATTTTGCGCATCATTGCAGCCCAAAATGCTACTGTTGTCCTGACAAGCGACCACGGCTCCGTTTTCTGCAACCGCGCGACGCCCGCTTTTGGTAATCGCGAGACAACCACCAGCCTACGGTTTAAGATCGGCGCTAATTTAGGGTGTGAAGAAGACAATGCGGTCTATCTTCGCAACCCACAGGATTATCAGTTACCTGCGGAGACGACAAGCAAGGACTATATTCTCGCAAAAGACGATTATTATTTCGTCTATCCGAACGATTTTTATAAATATAAACGGCAGTTTCAAGGAGGGTTCCAGCACGGCGGTATTTCGATGGGTGAATTGATAACACCTGTCGTGACGCTAACACCGCGGCTGTAGGTGCAGCTTGCAAACCTATACTCGATAAAATCCAGAGATGTTCAGACGGCTACAATTTAAGTGGAGTCAGCTTCGCGAGCCATACGGGATAACGATATACCCTATCTGTTGTTATGGATTTTACGATAAATAGAGAGTCCGCCTCTTATAACACACACTCAGAAGAGGCAACCGCACACTTGCTGATTTTGCTGAAGCGTTCGATTCCAACAGTACAATCTGACTACTGTCAATCGGACTGCGAAGCGTAATTCTTCAATGCCCTCACTGCTTTTTGCAACGCTGCCGATTTTTGACATGACAATTAACCGAGGTGCCTCTTAAAAAAGGCACGATAGGAGGTAATGATGGAAAAGGAGATACTTATTGCTGATGATGAGTATGAAACGCGCTGTGCGGTGCTTGAAGAGCGAGTGGTGACGGAGATTTATATTGAGCGGAAAGCTGCGACGCAAACGTTGGGAAATCTTTACAAAGGACGTGTTGAGAATGTCTTACCCGGCATGCAAGTAGCCTTCGTCGATATTGGGTTAGATAGACATGCGTTCCTGCATATTTCTGATCTCAAGTACGAGAGTGTCAACGAAGGTGAAGTTGAAAATGGGAATGGAAGACCCACAAGGAACGCCGCTGTAGTGGATTTGAAGGCAAAGCAGCCCCGACAATCTCGGGGTGGACGTGGGTTCCCATTTTTAATAAGCGACCTCATCTCGAAAAAGCAGGAACTCCTTGTGCAAGTTGGCAAAGAGCCTATAGGCACAAAAGGCGCACGTGTCACAAGTAACATCACGCTCCCTGGGCGTTATGTCGTCTACATGCCGAATTCCTCAAATATCGGAGTTTCTCGTCGGATTGAGTCGCCTACTGAACGCGATAGACTGCGTGATATGGCGAAGACAATTAAAGCCGATGTTGAAGGTGGTTTTATTATTCGAACTGCTGCCGAAGGCTTGAGTGAAACCGAATTCGCGGCTGAAATCCGGTATCTCATTGATCAGTGGAAACAGACCTGTCAGCGTGCCGAACGTAAATCCGCACCCGCTCTCATCAGTGAAGATCTTAGTTTTACGAATAGAATTGTTCGCGATATGCTCACCAAGGACGTCAAGCAACTTCTTGTTGATTCAAAAACAGGCTACGAAGACACCATAGATTATGTCTCTTCTGTTATGCCTGATTTGCAATCGAGGGTATCGCTTTATAAAGGTAATTCAACGCTCTTTGATACCTACGGTGTAGAACGGGCACTCAAAGACGCACTCAGTGAAAAAATTTGGCTTAAGTGTGGTGGACACATTATCATTCAACAGACCGAAGCTATGGTCTCTATTGACGTGAACACAGGGAGGTTCGTCGGGAAGTCCGATCCGGATAACACAATCCTGAGTGCTAACCTTGAGGCTGTTGAGGAGGTTGTCCGTCAGATTCAGTTACGGGATTTGGGTGGTATTATCGTCGTCGATTTTATTGACATGGAAGAGGCTGCACACCGAAAACAGGTCTTTAAAATGCTCCAAGAAGCACTACGCAAGGATCGTGCTCGCACAAACATCTTGCACTTCTCGGATTTGGGGCTTGTTGAGATGACACGCCAGCGCACAAGACCGAGTCTCGCCACCTTACTGATGGAAGATTGCCCGTATTGCGATGGACACGGAACGGTTTTATCGATTGAGACTGTTGTTATTCAGCTACTGCGTGCAATAAAGTTGGCACATCACCAAACCCAACAGTCCGAATTACGCGTTATCGCTAATGATTATGTCGTTTCGCATGTAAAGTCGGAAATGGGAAGAAAATTGCGTGACCTCAGGCATTCGTTGAAATTAAATTTGACGCTTGAATCCGATGCTGATCTGCACCTTGAAGATTACCGAATCTTTGTTGGCAAAGGTAAAGAGTTATTTTTGGATTAATGCTATCCCTCTGGCATGTACCTTGAACTTGGTCAATGTCTAAGTTTTCTAATAGAGGGGATTTCTACATCCCGATGTCCTTCTGTAGGAGCGAGCTGTGCTCGCGACTTTTGAACGAAAATAGCCAAAGGACCGAAATCTGAATTGACATTGACAGGTTTTTAGGGTATAATTTTAAACAGAAGTGATAGAAAGGAGTGAATTTCAAAAATGTATGCAGTCTTTGCAAGCGGCGGGAAACAGCATCGGGTAGAGATTGGAAGCCTTATTGATGTTGAAAAATTAGATGCTGATGTCGGTGCCAGTGTCACATTTCCTTCCGTCTTGGCAGTCCAAGATGAGGACGGCAAGTTGCAAACTGGTTCGCCGTATCTTGAGAACACCGCAGTTACTGGTGAAGTTATGCAACAAGCACGCGCGAAAAAGACAATTGTCTTCAAATCGAAACGGCGCAAAGGATACAAACGGAAATTAGGACACCGTCAGTCATTTACACGTGTGAAAATTACCGCAATTGGTGCGGTGGAGGGAGAACAATCCGATGGCACATAAAAAAGGTGGTGGAAGTACCCGCAACGGACGTGATAGTATTGGAAAACGACTCGGTGTCAAAAGGTTTTCCGGGCATTACGTCACCGCAGGGAGCATCCTCACTCGGCAGCGTGGAACCCACATTCACGCCGGCAACAACGTCGGTGTTGGAAGAGATTATACGCTCTACTCAAAAATTGATGGGTATGTATGGTTTGAGCGAAAAGACAAATATCGCCGGAAGGTGAGCGTCTATACAGAACGTCCTGAATTCTAACGAAATATTCCGGCGTCAGGAACGGATGACGAGAAGCCTCGCCTAAGGGAGGTGCATTGACGCACCACCTGAGCGGGGCTTTTTTAATCCAAAAGGCAGTCGTATAGTACAATCGGACGGTTGCATAATAGACACGGGAAATTAACAATGAAATCGGTAATCTGCTTTGTTATTCTGGTAATGCTTACTGGCTGTGCTGGACAATTACAGCAGCTCGCTGTAGAAACTATAGAAAACGCCCACGTCGCACTCACTTCCGCGAACGCAATGGGGGCAGAGGAGACCGCAGCAACACCCCTGCGTACTGCTCAGGAGATGCTTACGAATGCCGAAACCGCCATGGACGCAGGTGATGCTGAACAGGCGTATCGATTGGCACTACGGGCATACCTCCACGCCCGTATCGCAACTGAAACCGCTATCGCGATTCGCGAAGAGGCAAATGTTCAGGAAACGGAAGAACAATTGGCAACCAGCGCACAGCGCGTCGCTGAAGCGCTTCAAAGACTTAATGCTATAAAAGCCGAGCTTGACGCGTTGCAGAAGATGTGAGGAATAGCTGATGAAATTCTACGGATGGCTACTTTTATTCCCATGCCTTGTTCTCTTTGGATGTACCGTTCCAGAGATTGATGAGGTCATGTTAGCGACGCAACTTCAAGACGCGCAGCAAGCGATTAATAATGCAGCCAGATTAGAAGCTGAGCCTTTGGTGCCAGAGGAATACGGACGAGCTGTAAAACTCCTAAATTTTGCCCGCAATTCGCAGACTGAAGGCGACATTCCACAGAGTGCCGAGTTTGCGTATCAAGCGGAATTGGTCGCTCAGGTTGCTATCGCAAAAGCACGGCAGCATCATGCACGACGGCGGGTTGTTGATATCCGAGAGCAGATATATCAGCAGATTATAAAGGCACTGGAGCACGAGCAAGAAATTGCACGCATCCGCCAAGTTATTACCGAAAAGCAACTTGCACAGGCTTTGAGTTCACACGACAAAGTGCAACAGGTCAGGGAGCAACTTTCGGCTGAGATCGCTGATTTGAAGATAGCATTGCGCCAAGCCGAACTTCGTTTATCGATTGTAGACTTAGAATCGCTCATCAGTTTTGCTGTACATCTATATCCGGCGATTGAAAAAATGGCAGATTACGAGCGGGGACAGGCATCGATTGCCTCAATAGTTAACAGCGTTGCGCGCGGGGATTTTACTGAAGCGGAGAACGCCATTGCTAAGGCGGACACAGCGGTAAAAAGCCTTTACGAATTAGCAGTACAAAGACAGAAACTGGAAGCGGAAGCGAAGTCCACCGCAGAAATCTCGATTGCCCAGGCTGAAGTAATCATCCAACGCGCCCAAATTCTTAATGCCCTACAGCATGCCCCAGAACAATTTGCAGAAGCAAGTACGCAACTGAAACGTGCCAAACAGGAATTGACAGATGGTCGTTATGAGCAAGCCAACCAATTCGCACAGCGAGCGCAACAGGTCGGGGATGAGACAGTCTCGATCGCAGAGGTAACGGAATTCCAACAGCGCGCACAGGATAAATTAAATCGAATAATAGCAGAAGCAGAACGAGAAGTTCGTGCGCTGAAACGAAAGATTGATGCCCAGGAGAATACACAGGTCCCGCAATTAGAAGCACAACTCTATGAACTCGCGAATTCCGCTTACGCAGCAGCACAGGCAGCATTGACTGCTAAAGAGTATCAGACTGCGATTGAAGCAGCGGCAGAGGGCAACGATTTCTTAGCACGTGCCATAGCGAATACGCAACAAGTAACCTCCATCAAATCAGATTTGATAGAAGCAGCAAGGCAAATTCCTAAGGTTTCCAGCGTCATAGAACAGCAAGACAGCGTGTTGATTCGTATTAACGGAAATGTGTTTGCGACTGGAAGTGCCTCCCTCCAAGAAAGTTTTTTTCCTACGTTTGCAAGGCTTGCTGAGATCCTCCAGCGGAGTGCCTTCCTCGACTATCCCGTACGGATTGAGTCTCATACAAGTTCCTTGGGCAATGAAAGCGTCAACCGAAGGCTAACTATGGCGCGCGCAGATGTGGTCAAGAATTATCTTGTGGGTGACGGAAACGTTGATGCTAAACGAGTAACCGCCGCTGGTTTAGGTGAAACCCGACCTATTGCCACAGATGGTGCCAGCAAAGAAGCACAAAACCTCAGAATTGATATAATCATCACAACAAACTGAGAATCCGTGTCACACGAACAGCCTTATGTCATCCATCAGATTGCGATCAATCTGTTTGGCGACAGATATATTATCATTTATGAAAATACAATTCAGTTCCATAACCATTGCTACCATGTGAAGCGTATTGACACACCGGAACATCCGTACTATGGATACTATTACTTACAGGACGCGAACACAGGTTTGGCAATGTGGAGCGATGTTGATTTCGCACCCCCAGGAAACTATGGCGTAATCTTCGAGCCAGAAACTGGTGAGATTATCGGTTGTGAACCGGTTCATGAGGGTTAACAACCGATTTATATATTATGGCAAGCAAGCCTTGAAGAGTATGAGCTACACCGACAACACAAAATCAGAACAGCAAGAGACTATCCTTATTTTGGATTTTGGCTCACAGTACACCCAGCTAATCGCTCGACGTATCCGGGAGCAAAACGTCTATTGCGAGATCCATCCCTATACTTTATCTCTTACCCAGATTCAGGCGATTGCGCCAAAGGGAATCGTCTTGAGTGGTGGACCAGCGAGCGTCTATGAAGCCGAATCCCCGAAGATTAGTCCCAAACTCTTTGAATTAGGTGTTCCCATATTAGGCATCTGCTACGGTATGCAGCTCATGGCAGCACTCCTAACAGGTGGCAAGGTTCAGCCAGCCACTGAACGGGAGTACGGACACGCACCCCTTCAAGTTCTTAACGCATCAGAACCACTATTCGATGGACTGTCTTCCGAATTTTCTGCATGGATGAGCCACGGCGACCGGATTGACTCGCTTCCAATCGGATTTCAAACCATTGCCCAGACGGAAAATGCACCGATTGCTGCTATGGTGGATTCTAATCGCGCCTTTTACGGTTTGCAATTTCACCCTGAGGTTGAACATACGCAGGATGCCGACAAGATCTTGCAGAATTTTACGCGAAAAATCTGCCAATGTCACAGTGCTTGGACAATGCGAGCCTTTGTCGCCCGCGCAACGGCGCAGATTCAGGAACGAGTCGGAGATGAACGGGTCCTATGTGCAGTGAGTGGCGGTGTCGATTCCATGGTACTCGCAACGCTTCTCCATAAGGCGATAGACGAGGCACTCGTACCAGTCTTTGTGGACAACGGACTCCTTCGTAAGAACGAGGCAGTAGAAGTCGTTAAGACGTGTGAGCAGCTCGGTATCCCTCTTATCGCTGTTGATGCAGTGAAACCGTTTCTACACGCTTTGGCAGGGGTCACCGATCCTGAAAAGAAACGAAAGGTAATCGGCGCGCAGTTCATTGAGACCTTCAAGTCAACAGTCCTCGGAATGGAACATAACTTCCAATTTCTCGCACAAGGCACGCTCTATCCAGACGTAATAGAGAGTGTTTCTGTGAAGGGACCGTCGGCTACGATCAAAACACACCACAACGTCGGTGGACTACCCCCTGACATGCCCTTTGAATTGCTTGAGCCTTTTCGGGAACTCTTTAAGGATGAAGTGCGCGCCGTGGGTACTGAACTGAATGTACCGCCGCATGTCTTGGGACGACATCCGTTTCCAGGTCCCGGACTCGCTGTGCGAGTTCTGGGTGAGGTTACCTACGAACGGCTGGAGGTGCTCCGTGCAGCAGATGCTATTTTTATCTCTGAAATTAAAGAGGCGGGATTGTACGACGAAATTTGGCAGGCTTTAGCTGTGCTATTGCCTGTTAAAAGTGTTGGTGTAATGGGAGACGCACGGACATACGAGAATGCCGTGGCACTGCGAGCCGTCACCAGCAGCGATGCAATGACCGCTGATTGGGCGCGCATTCCAGCCGATGTACTCGCCAGAATCTCCAATCGTATTATTAATGAGGTTCAAGGCATCAACCGGGTCGTTTACGATATTAGCTCAAAGCCACCGAGTACGATTGAGTGGGAATAGCGGACGGCTATCAGCAATCAGCGATCAGCAAATTACACAGTATAAGCCTGTGAGGCAGCCTGAACAGCCGTACCACGTTTCACACTATGCCCAGATTCGATCAACAGTTTCTCCAACGCGTTGAGGAATAGCATGACATTCCGCTCATTGGATGAATCGCCCATCAACCCGACGCGCCACGCCTTTCCAGCAAAAATTCCCAAACCCCCACCGATTTCTATACCGTAGTCCGCAATTAATCGTCCCCGAATAGTCGTATCGTCAATACCGTCGGGAATGCGTAATGTCGTTAACATCGGTGCGCGGTAACCTTCCTCCGCGGCAGGTTGTAACCCAATCGCTTTTGCTCCTGCCAGAAGCGCACGGGCGTTGCGTTCATGCCGTTGATAGCGGGTCGCCAGTCCTTCCTCTAACACAACACGTAACCCTTCCCGTAATGCGTAGATGAGCGACATTGAAACGGTATGATGGTAACCCCGTTTCTCACCGTGCCAGTAATTTTCGAGCAACGTCATATCAAGATAAAAACTCTGGATAGAGGTCTTTCGATGCCGAATCACGTCAACGGCACGTTCACTGAAGCTAATGGGTGAAAGTCCAGGCGGACAAGCGAGACACTTTTGGGTACAACTATAGGCGACATCAATTCCGCGGGCATCTAAGTCTACAGGCTGTCCACCGAGGGTCGTCACGCAATCTGCAAGAAAAAGTGCACCGTTTTCATGGGAAATCTGAACCACTTCTGTCAGGGGTTGAAGGATACCGGTAGAGGTTTCCCCATGCACGAGCGCGACCAGTTTAGGGTTAGACACCTTTGCAACAGTGTCGGCAATCTTTTCAGTAGGGATATGTTTCCCCCATTCTGCTTCGACTGTTGTCACCTCCGCACCGCATCGCGCAGCAATATCAGCAATCCGTCCGCCAAAATAACCGTTGACGCCGACGACTACCGAGTCACCCGGTTCAATGAGGTTCGCGAGTGCCGCTTCCATTCCGGCTGTACCCGTCCCGGAGACCGGCAAAGTTAAGCTATTTTCGGTTCCAAAAACTCGGCGGAGCAGTCCTACCGTGTCATCCATTATTTCAACAAATTCGGTATCTAAATACCCCAGCATTGGGGTGGTCATTGCTTTAAGAACCCGCGCGTTCGCTTCACTCGGTCCGGGACCGAGAAGCACGCGCGGGGATGCTATTAATTCGTCATACACTTTTTTGATAGGCTCCTCAGACATTGCCTAAATCACAAATTTTCAGAATCAAGGGATAGACAAAAGATTAAGGCGAGTTGACAAGGAATGGAGGATGCCATAAGACATCCTCCATTGAGAAGTCTCGGTCAGGAGACCGAGGCTATAGATAAAAGCGTGTGGCAATTAATTACTCGCCACCACCACCGCCGCCACCGGCAGCATCACGAATTTCCAGATTATTCGCTCTCATGTAACTTTGAATCGTCTGGATCTGGCTGATAGCATACGTGAGTGCTTGGTTGACCTTTGTATCGACAGGTGGGGTTGTCTCGTATTTTGCCCACAAGCGGTTGAAGTAATCCAACGCATCGTTGAAGTACATATCCTCACTATCTGCTAATACCATGTACGCTTCACCAATCTGCACGAGGCCGAGGTCAGCATACTTGGTAGTCGGATAGTTTTCAATAATCTGCGTATACGCAGCGATAGCACCTTCAATAGCAGGTTTCTGCTCGTCACCCCTTGCGAGTTTAGCTGCGTTGAGCATATCGGTTGCAACCTCGTACTCGTAGAAGGTGAGCGCGTTTGCCGTATCGGTGAGATAGTTATATGCCGTCGATTTCGACTCAGTCCCGATGCCAGGCGTATCAATCGCTTTCTGATAGTTCTCAATCGCCATCTGGTAGAAACGGATACGCTCTGCTTGCTCGATGGTTTGCTCGGATCCAGAGTTGTAGTACTTATTGCCGATGTTAATAAGGGCATCAGCAGTGTACTGACTGCTCGGGTACTCAGCGGCAAGAGATTCGTTCGCTTCAAAGAGTCGATTGTACCAGCGCTGTTTCGCCTCTTCATCGCCTGCCTTTTCAGCGGCTTCACTCAGAAGCTGCGCACACGTCGAGATCGCATACAACGATTCTGGAGCGCTCTTGTGATTCTTGTTCACAGAACGGACCTTCTCATACTCAGTGATTGCTGTCTCGAACTGCTGTGCAGCGTAGTAAGATTCACCGACGTGATACTGCCAGAAGGCGGCATCATTGGCACTCGGATAACGGCGCACCATATCCCGGAACACATCGCCAGCAGCGAGGAAGAAATTCACCGCTTTTTCTGACATTTCGCCATCTATACCTACCTGCATCCGACCCAACTCAAAGTTGGAAGCGGCGAGGTAATTCAGGGCTGTTTCTGTGTTCTTTCGGAGGCCCTCCGATTTCGGGAAGAGACCTTTATCAACGTAGCTTACAAACGTCGTCAACGGTCCCAAGCCACTCGTCAGGTCTTGCGGAAGTTTCACGCCGATACCAACGGAGTAGTAAATCTGACCGGCTTGGAAGAGCGAATTCTGGACATACGGGATAACCGTCTGCTTGTCTGCTTTCTCTACTGGCGCGGCAATTGATGCCACTTCAAAGAACGAACTCGCAGCGACCCGACTCGCATCAATGTACGGCTGCAGATCTGTACCTGCTTCTGTTGAGAAGAGGGAACGCGCTTTGTCGGAATAGAGGAATCCAATGTTGTATTGCGCCGCAGCTTTCTCTGCCACGGTTGCTTGTGGATTCGCAAGCGTCCGATCGCGTGCTTCTACCGCTTCGGCGATGGCTTCATCTAAACGATCCAGCTCAACATAGAGCGTGGAACGACGGATACCGGCGTCTGCTACCATTGAGGCGACGTTCGCATTATCCGACCCACTGTACTCGCCAATTAAGGTTTGGAAAGTATCCAATGCTCTGTCAAGCTGTTTGAGTTGATCTTGATAAATCAAGCCCATCCGATAGTAGGACTGCGCTTTGACAAGCGGATCGTCCACCAATTCAACGGCGTTCTGGTAGTTCATCAACGCTTCTTGGTAGTTTTTGAGCTGCTCCTCTTGCGCAAATGCCATTGCGAAGTAGGAACGTCCCTTCATATCCGCCTCTTCCGTGTTTTCAATGATGTACTGATACTCTTGAACCGCTGCGGCGTGGTCGCCGAGCGTTCCGTTAAGTTCAGCCAGACGTGAGTGTGCTTGGAAGATAAGAGCCAGACGCGCTTCGTCCTCAGTCTGTCCCTCTAATGCCGTGACCCCTTTGAATGACTCAGCTGCACCTTTATTATCTTCCAGACCGAGTTTAGCCAACCCTGCAGTGTAATTAGCACTAATCAGGTTGTCTGCATCATCTGTCAAAGTTGTCACTTTTTCAGCAGCACTGACAGCGTTCTGGAGACTCAACTGCTTGCTACCAGCGTCTGTCGCAGCTTGTGCGATTTGATAATGGCAGACTGCTGCTTGATACTGGGCATTGGGTGCCAGTTCGCTATTCGGGAAATTTTGCACAAAGGAGAGATATTCTGCCAATGCTTCGTCGAAGCGTTTGGCACTGTAGTAGGTGTGCCCAATCTTCAACTGCGAACGGCTGCGAGCATCTTCCGGTGCACCGGTATTCTCCACAATCCGCTTCAGAGACATCACTAAGGTATCAACATCAACCTCTTCGCTGCTACTTTCAACAGCAGTCGCTTTAATCAAGTCGATGTGTCCGAGTGTCTTGAGGACGAGATCGTTATCACTTCCAGAAAACTTGCTGTTGGCTTCATCAGCGAGTTGCAGGATGAGGGGCCATTTTTCGACATCGTTCTGTTTTTGCGCCGCATCACGATACGCGAGTGCTAAACCGTAATAGGCTTCAACAGCGTTTGGGCTATCGGCGTAGTCCGAAATCACGCTTTTGAAGGCTGCTTCAGAGGATGCCAAAAGATCTGGATTATCAGAAGCCGCTTGGTAGTAACAGAGCCCTACGAGGTAGAGAGCATCGTCTGCATATTCACCCGTCGGGTTACCATCAACCACAGCTTGATACTGGACGGCAGCTTCTTCAAACCGTTTTTCTGCACGGAGCAGGTCAGCCAGTTTAATTTCTGCCAACGACCGGTTATCCGCATCGGCAAGTTTATCCAGAATACTGTTGTAGTAATCGATCGCAGTCTCTTGATTGCCCTGTTTGACATGACTGTTGGCAACGAGGAGGAGTGCGCGTTGGTAGTATTCACTCGTATCAGGAATAGAGGCGTACCGATCGCGTGCCTGGTCCCAGGCACCGAGCATTTCGTGAGAAAGTGCTTCATTCATGATACAGGCTTCTACTTGCGCGACACGCTCACCGAAGTCATCGTAACGTTCCTCGGCAACACCCGGGAGGAAGGCTTCGTCATTAAACATGCCGATAGCGTCTTTATACGCAGCGACGGAATTCTGGAGGTATTCCGTATTGAAACCTTCACCCGCATCGCCTTCCTGATAGCCTTCGGGTTTGGCGGCTTCGTAGTAGGAACGTCCTTCAAAGAACTTACCCATCAACTTGACAAGATGGAACTTCGGAAGCGGACGATAATCCCATAACTTCGCGTATTCTTCAGCGGCTTCAATATACTGTTTGAATTCAGACCGCTTGATGTCAGCGAAACGGAGTTGCACTTCTGCGGCGAGAATATCAAACTCGTTATCGTTCTTGTTCTTGTCAATAAAATCGCGTGCCACACTTTCTAACTCTTCTTTACGACCGAGGTCGTTGAGAGCCCAGATTGCGCCGTAGAGCGCATGTGGTGCGACAGGGTCTTGTGGATAGTTGTCAATCGTTTTCTGATACCACTGCAGCGAAAGTTCAAGCGTCGCCATTCCGGTTTCAGCTTCCCCAGCCTGATTCTGTTCTGTGCCGAGTTTGTAGTATGCTTCACCAATCTGGTAGGAGCAATACGGAATGAAATCGGTGGCTTCTTGGTGTTCGTTAATCACCCGTTCATACGCAGCAGTCGCTTGACTCCAATTCGACAACCGGAAGTAACTGTCAGCGATACCGAGTTTCGCTTCGGCAATAAAGTCGCTTTCTGGGTATTCTTCAAGGAGCGTGGTGTATGAAACAATAGCGTTTTCATAGTCCCCTTGGTCGAAATATGTACGTCCGATGGCGGACTGAATTTCTGACTGTAGTGTCCGGTCAGCCGTGTTTTGGAGTGCCAACTCATAGTTGACGCGTGCGTTGTCATAGTCCTTCTGACGGGCGTAAATCGCGCCTTGGTCGAAGTATGCTGCTGTGACGTATTGGCTTTCCGGGAACTGCGTGATGAAGTTAGTATACCTACCAATAGCCTCATCATCTCTACCGAGTTGGTTCAAGCTATAGGCGGCTTTATACATCGCTTCGGCTTGCAGGTCGGGATAGTTCTTGAATTCCTCCATCGCGATCCTATCGAATTCACGATACGCTTGCTCATAGTTGGATTCATTCAAGAACGACTGCGCGATGAGATGTTGCGCGTCATCTTTAAAGTCAGAATTCGGGAAACCATCAAGGACAGATTTGAAGGCCCGACGTGAGTCTTCATAGTTCTGTAGTTTAAAGTTCAGCTGCCCGATAGCATACCAGGCGTTCTCAACGAACAGGCTATTCGGGAAGTTCTCAATCAGCTGCGTGAACTTTGGTTCAGCTAATTCGAACTGCTCAGTACGATAGAGAATGTGTCCCCAGAGGTAGGTTAACCCCTCTTGGTGTTTGGGGATGGTCGCAGTCGGAGCAACCTTTTCAATGTACTCAATTGCAGTATCGTAGTAATTGACGTCACCAGTCTGTTCGGCAAGTCTCGAATAACTAACAGCGATCTTATAGTTAGCGAGGGTCGCGAAGTCTTTGTCAATAACTTCGGTCTTAACACCTCGTTTTGTTGATTCTTCGAGTGCCTCAGCATACTTGGCAATCGCACCTTCAAAGTCCGCTTGTCCACGTAAGTCTTCAGCGTCCTGATAAAGTTGCTCCACCTTTTTGGAACTACCCATCATTAAAGGTGAGAGGAGAGCGATTATCAAAGCGATACCGCCAATAACGCCCAAAATCCTTGGGTTCATTCGTGTTCTCCTTGTTTACGTCGCCTGCTATAAAAGCACGGCTACGGGATTAAATCAGTTTTCTATAGAGATATCACCCCTATGGGGTGAGGAGAGGACTGAAAAACCTCGTTGAAACATTTAAAGTCTTTTAGTAGTAACTTGAGTTATTATATAACAACGTATCTATCTACAATTCTATTGAATCGTAGACTTCTGTAATAGAGAGAGTTTCCAACGGAACATCCAACAATTGCCTTGGAAAGCTTTCAAATTGGCTCCATTTGCGTTTGTATTGTTGGAGTCCATGCTGTCCTGAACGGATACCTTGTAACAGCAGAACGGTGTACCTACCGTCGGTTAGCACCTCTCGGGCTGTTGGGTATTCCCACGGCGCACTTTGACTCGGAAGTTCAGCATAAGTTAACAAATCCGAATCAATATCCAAGGTTACGCTGGGAAGCGTATCTTTATTATCTTTACGAAGTGTTGCCAGTATATATCCTTCCGCCTCAGGATTATCGGTAAATTGCCAGACATCCGAACCTGAGTCTACAGTCGGTGTTTCTGTTGTCCGGTTTCTACTGACGTTTCGTCGTATTTCGGCGGGTTGCGCTGCAGCCTGATCCTGCTGAATGGCGAGTGTTGCCGAGGGCTGGCGCGAGACACGGGCATGTTCTCCATTTTCACCTGACGGCACCAGCTTTAAAACAAACGGCGTCACGAGGAGTGCCATCATCGCCGCAACGAGGGCATAGTAGGGCAGCACCTTGTGCCGGACGGTGGTGAATCCACTGGGAACGCAACGATCAATGTATCGGCGTACGTGCGCCAATAACTGCCACGTCCAGCGAGAACCGACGCCGCGTACCTGTTGATGGAGGGAAGTGGGGGCACTTTGCTCGATGCGCTGCTGAAGGGTTTTGGTAAACCGAGTGTAATACGCATCGGAAGCTTCGGGTTCAACGTAGAAATTTTCGAGGAGATAGCACGTCTTTTTCAGGTCGATGACTTCGCGTTTACACGTCCGACAGGTACCGAGATGTGATACGACATCCTTCATCTGCCGTTCGGAAAGCGTTTCATCTATATAGTCTGATAAAAGGCGTTGTATTTTCTGGCACTTCAAGCTCATGGGTATTCTCCACGGCATTGCGGGCTTTCATGTGCTTACAAATCTATGTTGATACGGCGTTTAGATCAGGACTTACGCAGAAAGCAGTAATTTAGATATTTTTAACCCCCTAAAGAATCAACGGTATGAATGCCGTATGGCATTCCCCGCCCCTTATCAGGGGGACTTTAAGAGGAAATGCGTAAGTCCTATCAGAAACTAAATTGCGCCGGCATCCACATACGGTTTGAGCAAAGTTCGGAGTTTCTTGCGTGCATAGTGCAGGCGGGAACGGACTGTTCCTTCTGAGCAGTTAAGAATTGAAGCGATCTCAGCGTGTGTTAATCCTTCAAATTCATGCAGGATTACCACTGTGCGATGTTTCAGCGAAAGGCTGTTGACTGCCTCTGTGACATAGCGACGCAGTTCAGCTTTTTCAGCGTGGACGTGTGGGTCGCTCGCGCGGGCTGCACGATACCGCATATCCACCTCAAATTCAACCTCTGCTGTTGTCTCAATTGCCCTTTCCTGTCGACGTTCCCTGCGTTTAACAAAGTTGAGTGCTTCGTTCACAGCGATTCGGTAGACCCACGTCTCAAAAGCGGCATCTTTCCGGAACGTGCGAATCGAGCGGTACACCTTGAGAAAAGTCTCTTGCATCACATCCTCAGCGTCTGCATGATTCTTTGTAATCTGCATCGCGAGTCGATACACCATCCGTTTATACTTTTCTATTAAGGGTGCCAACGCAGTCTCATCACCTTCACACAGGTCGGCTATGAGCAAGGCTTCAGTTCTTTCCACCGAACTTTCTCCTTAGGTGTTCTAATTGTTTAGACAACGCCTTTTCAAAAACCGTTCAAAAAATATATTCTGTTTCCTTTGTGTATCTGATTGTAGCATTAATGCAAAAATTGTAAAATAGAAAAAGGGCAACGTATCAAAAATACGCTGCCCCGTGATTATCGAAATAGCCGCGAATTTACTCTTTACCTTTGGTTACAAAGGTGATGCTTATATCAGCTTCATTGCCTGCGGCGTCAGAGACTTTACCAGCGATAACGTAGGTAGTTTCATTACCAATCTCTTTGCCTTTGACAAGTTCGAGTGTGCCTTTGTTGCCTTCGACTTTTCCGAGCCAACCAACATCTTCGCCACCTTCAGTTTGGAGAGCGATATTTCCGCTGACATCTTCACTGAAAGTAATTTCGATCGCTGCGTCGCTGTTGATAGCTTCTGGATCGACATCTTTGTCACCATCTTTGACGGTTCCACCAGTAACTGTCGGCGGATCTGAGTCAGGCGCGGTAACGGTATAGGTAAGCGTCGTGCTGCCATCATCCCAGCTAACTGCGAGGGAGAGGGCACCAGGGGTGAAGGGACCGTTGACTACAACCGTTTTACCGGAAGGAGCGGCGCTACCTGGGCTTACCGTGACACCAGCGGGTGCATTGTCGAAGGTAAGAGTGATACTTGCATTAGCGGCAATCGTTGAACCACTTGGCGGGTTTGCGCTTACGAAAGCGGCTGGAGCAGCTTCTGTTTCGCCGTCATCATCGCCACCACCGCAGCCAGCGAGCATGGAGACAGCGAGCAAGCCTGCCAGTAATAATGCTAAGGTTCTAAACAATTTTGTCATTAGAGTTAACTCCTTAAATTTAAAGTTTATCAAAATGCATCCATCGGAGAGGATGCGCTAAAAACTTTCGGTGCTTCCCCTATATGTTTGCAAGATTGCACCCTTAGGGAAAGTCGGCTTCAGTGTCGCTGTTGCTGTACAATTCAACAGCGATTTTGGAAGCCTACGATCATATTCTCGTTAAGTCGAGTAACGTAGGGCTATTTCGTTGTCGTCTTCCGTAAGATACGGTGAGAACGAACCGACACGTTGAGAACAGAATTTCGCGAGGACGGCTTGTTGATTGAAACACCATTGGAATACCGTACACTTCGCCCGAAAGTCAATATCTAAACGAGTACCTTGAGTTTAACAAAAATTGTAAACTCTGTAAAGGTAAAAATACCGGTTTTCTGAAAATTATACAAAAGTTGATTTCTTTTGTCAAGAAAAAAACCTAATTTTCTGGTAAATTTACCATAAATTTAAACATTGTCAAGAAAAAAAAGCGATACACGCTACTGTTAAGATCGAATTTAAGGGCATTTTCATTATATAGTATACTACACGCCCAAAAAAATTGCAAGTTTTTTTACTGGCTATCGGCTGTCAGCTGTCAGCTATCGGCTATTCTTCAAACAGCCCCATCTGCTCGCTGGATGTGCCGCTCATATATGTTTCAATCTGTTCTGGGTGCAGGAGCACATCAACCACCTTGTCGATTTCAGTAGGCGAGAATGGGAATGCACCGCCCCTTATGAGTTCCAGCGGACCCTCACGGGCTGCGGTTCGCTGTGCGTTCCCAGACGTTTCCGCACCCCATCGGCATGCGAGGAGTGCCCGATCCTGACGTTGTGCATATCGCGCCGCATGCATCGCACCCCCGGTCTTCTGCGTCTCAATCACGATTGTTGCTATTGACAGCCCAGTAATGATACGGTTCCGCTGAATTAGATTCCCTGGAGATGCCCCGGTACGGAACGGATGCTCTGAAAACAGACACCCGTGTTCATAGATCTGCATAGCGAGTGGGTTATTCCGTGCTGGATAGATAGAAGATAGATCTGTTCCGACGACCCCAACGGTTGTCCCCATCCCCGCAAGGGCACCGGAGTGGGCATAGGCATCAATACCGGATGCAAGCCCACTGACAATTGTGAATCCAGCGAGGGCGAGTTGCGTCGCAAGCGCGAGGGTAAGATCAATCGCCTCCGTGCTCGGCTGTTGCGTCCCGACAATCGCAACGCACGGATCGTTAATCTCTGTTAATTCCCCGACACGGCACAGAATTCCAGGGGCATCGGGGAGTGTTTTGAGTTGTGCTGGGTAGGCGGGATCTTCAGGACAGAGCACGCTCACCTTCTGGTTACGGAGCGCGTCAAGTTTTTCTCGAAACGTTGGAAAGTTGCCAGTGACTGTGAGTATCCGTGAAGCAAGTACAGGGTTGAAGGATGGCAATCGTGCGATTTCAGGAAGTTCTGCCTCGAAGATTGCCTTGACACTTCCGAAACGTGCTATCAATCGTTTGATGCGAACACTGCCTAACCCTTCAACCGAGGAGAGGGCTAACCAGTATTCGAGAGGTGTTTTCTCTGTTCCATCCGCCATGCTGGTTTATCCTGTGTAATATGCCTTTATGTTTATATGCCTAATATATTAAGCAGTATAGCAGAATTTGGGAGTAGGTGTCAAATCAGACCGCTGTCAGTTTTCAGTTTTCAGTTTTCAGTTTTCAGTCGTCAGTTATAGTAAAGCCCATAATGATTTTTACATCAGATGGGGGTAGTAAGGACTGGGTAACCCAGCCCCTACGAGCATCCCATGTAGGGCCTTCCTATTGCGGAGTGACCATATATTTTCGGATTTTTCGGTGGAAAGTGCACCGCACTGTGACAGTCATAGTGCTGTTGAAAGTGACAGTGAAAGTGACAGTGAAAGTGACACTCAAAGTGCTGTAAGTGACACTCAAAGTGTTCTTATAATTGCTGAAAGTGCTGTTGTTTGGATTGGGTGTTTTTTCTGAATCAGGATTTGCGGGATTCATAGGATTTTCAGGATTTCTTTTTTTTTGAATCGCGGATTTTCGCGGATTTTCGCGGATTTTGGTGGCGTTTGTCTGAATGCACGTCGCATTTGGTCGAGTACGCCGCAAATCAGGATTTGCGGGATTCATAGGATTTTCAGGATTTCTTTTTTTTGAATCGCGGATTTTGCGGATTTTCACGGATTGTAAAAGGGGTTGTGGGTTGTGAATTGTCTGAATGCACGTCGCATTTGGTCGAGTACGCCGCAAATCAGGATTTGCGGGATTCATAGGATTTGTGGGATTGTTGTCTGAATCACGGATTTTCACGGATTTTGCGGATTTTCACGGATTTTAAGAGAGATTTTGGTGGTGTTTGTCTGAGTTGGAGTACTAACTCGTATTGTCCGTTATTGGGCTTGCATTCTACATGACGTATTTTATGATACGCTGTGATTAATTATAATGTGTATTTTGTATGGAATCAACTATGATTTGTGTGAAGAGATGTCGATTTGATTGTGATTTGATGTCGATTTGATGCAGCGGGTATTTTTTTCTTGTCTGAATCAGGATTTTCTGGATTTTTAGGATTTGCAGGATTATTTTCTGAATGCACGTCGCATGAATCAACACGGAATGCGCGTATGGCATTCCGTGGGGCTTTACGCCGCAAATCACGGATTTGCGTGGATTTGGCGGAAGAACACGGATTTTGCCTTTTAAACCCCCTAAAGAATCAACGGTATGAATGCCATATGGCATTCCCCGCCCCTTATCAGTGGGACTTATGAACAGGATGTGTAAGTCCTGAACCATTAAAAAAAACAAATTGACATCTCACCTTTAATTAAGGTATACTTTACAAATAGACAACCCAATGAGGAGAGAAAAATGGAGACCTCCCGTATACGCCTGCTTGCAGTTAATGAAATGAGCAGACATTATGGCGGTGTCATCGCACTGTCCGATGTGACAATGGCGGTACACCCGGGACAAATTTTCAGCCTAATCGGACCCAACGGTGCAGGAAAGACAACACTCTTCAACTGCGTAACGGGACTCGATACCCCTACGTTCGGATCCGTCGATTTCTTAGGGCAATCGATCACCGGATTACGTCCTGACCAAGTCACAGTCCTCGGTGTTGGTAGAACGTTCCAGAATATCCGGCTCTTCACCGAGCTTTCAGTCCTTGATAACGTCAAAATCGGACGCCACCCGCGCACGGCAAGCAGCTTCATCGGTTCCGTATTTCGCACGGAGGTCCAGCAGCGGGAAGAAGCAGCAATTACAACGCGCGCACGGGATATGCTCGAATTCGTCGGATTGGCTGACATAAGCGATCAGGAAGCGGGCAACCTTTCATACGGCGACCAACGCCGTGTCGAAATCGCAAGAGCCTTAGCGACTGAACCCAAACTTCTCCTCCTTGACGAACCCGCCGCAGGTATGAACCCTCAAGAGACACAAGAACTCATTGAACTCATCTATGCGATACGTGAACAAGGCATCACCGTCCTCCTCATTGAACACGATGTCAAACTCGTGATGCAGATCTCCGATTGGGTGACAGTACTCGACCACGGCGAAAAAATCAGTGAAGGTTTACCAACAGATGTCCAGAACGACGAACGTGTCATTGAGGCATATTTAGGAAAATCTGAAGATGCTTGAACTCAGAGATATACACACCTATTACGGGCAGATTCGAGCCGTTCAAGGGATCTCTATCACCGTCAACGCCGGTGAGATGGTCTGCCTCATCGGGGCAAACGGCGCAGGAAAATCGACGACTTTGATGACGGTCTCCGGTATCTATAGCCCCGTACAAGGCAGTATCCATTTCGATGGTCAGGATATTACCAGAACATCGGCAGAAGAGCGGGTCGTACTCGGCATATCGCAGGTCCCCGAGGGACGACTTGTCTTTCCTGACCTCAGCGTCCTTGAAAACCTTGAACTCGGTGCTTATTCCAGATCCGATAAGCAAGGGATCAGAGACGATTTAGATAAAATTTTTCAATCCTTCCCTGTGCTCCAAGAACGCCGCAGACAACGCGGCGGTAGCCTCAGCGGCGGTGAACAGCAGATGTTAGCCATCGGACGCGCACTCATGTCACAACCGAGGCTCCTATTGCTCGATGAACCCTCCTTAGGACTCGCACCTCTTATCGTTGAGCGGATTTTTGAAATCATCCAGCAGATTAATAGCGACGGAACAACGGTCTTGCTTGTTGAACAGAACGCCCAACTCGCCCTGCAAGTGACCGACAGAGGCTACGTCATGGAAACCGGTGAGATCTCAATGGAAGGCGCGTCTACCGACCTGTTAGCCGATGAACGCGTCCGGCAGGCTTACCTCGGAGAATAGATAGCGATGTATCCAACACTCGTTGATTTCGGACCCGTCGGCATCCACTCTTACGGCTTGATGTTAGCGACTGCGTTTATCACGGTCGTCTTTGTGATCCAATATGAGTTGAAACGGCGGGGTTTTGTCCCCGAACTGGCGTCCACGATCGTTATGGCGGCAGCTATCGGTGGGATTGTCGGCGCGAAGATTTATTCTGCACTCTTGGACGGTTCAATAGATTTTCGAGAACTCTTCTCTACGAGCGGACTGGTATGGTATGGTGGTCTCATCGGTGGGTGTCTCGCCGTCACAATAGTTGTCCTCCGCTCCCCGAACCCCTTCTTCCCTACGATTGACATTGTCGGACCGACCGTCATACTCGGATACGGCATCGGTAGAATCGGGTGTCTTCTTGCTGGCGACGGCGACTACGGACCCCCGTCCGATCTTCCGTGGGCGATGGCGTTCCCAAACGGTACCGTCCCGACCGATATCCCCGTGCATCCAACCCCCATCTATGAATCGCTCATGTCATTCATATTCTTCGGGCTGCTCTGGTCACAACGCCACAGGTTTCAAAACGTTCCCGGTACCACCTTCGGTCTCAGTCTTATCTTATTAGGCGTTGAGCGATTTATTGCCGAGTTTTGGCGTATTACACCCCGCGTGTTAGGTTGGATGTCTGCAGCACAGATTTTCAGTATTGTTGCATTAATCGTAGGAACCGCGATAATTCTCTGGATGCGTACCCGTCCCCGCGCAGTTGAAGCCCCAGCCCCAGAAGAAGTATCAACCCCAACAGTTGAAAAACCATCAACTCCACCCCGCCGTCGCCGCCAACGAAGGAGGTAATGTGCACCTGAATCGGGATTTCTTATCCTGCGAATCCGTGTAATCCCGTAAATTTTGGTTCAGAGAAAAAATTAATATATAACGTGAGTTTGAAAAAAGTATTAGAAGTCGGGATAGGTGCAAATTGGTCAAAAAAAGGTCCAATTTTAGTGATTTAACCCCCTAAATCCCCCTTATCAGGGGGACTTTAAGAGAAAATGTGTCCCTCCTAAGTATTATCGAACTCACGTTATATACCTTTATATAAAAGAACAAGATAAAGAACAAGGAAACCACATGCAAACGAAGCGCATCTGTCTCTGGTCGGGTCCCCGCAACGTCTCCACCGCACTCATGTACGCCTTCGCACAACGCAGCGATACCCAAGTCATCGACGAACCCCTCTACGCGCACTACCTGCACAACACAGACAGAGCTACAGCGCATCCCGGCATCGCAGCAGTCATGGCATCCATGTCAACAGACAGTGAAGAAGTGATATGGGATGTCATCCTCGGTCCCAGCGAAAAGCCAGTCCTTTTCATGAAACAGATGGCGCACCACCTCATCAATATTGACCTCGGTTTCCTCCAGCAGACCCTCAACGTATTCCTAATCCGCGACCCACGAGAGATGCTCCCTTCCCTCACAAAAGTCATTGGAAAACCGACCTTAGCCGATACAGGGTTCAAAACCCAACACGATCTCCTCGTTGACTTACGCGCCGCAGGGCAATCTCCACCAATCCTTGATGCCCGATTGCTATTAGAAAACCCGTCTAATGTCCTTTGTCAGTTATGTGAGCGATTGGGGCTGCCGTTTGAGGCAACGATGCTCTCTTGGCGTGAAGGCGGAAACCTCGCCGATGGTGTTTGGGCGAAATATTGGTATCAGAACGTACATCGTAGCACCGGTTTCGCACCCTATCGCCCAAAATCCGAGCCGTTCCCAGTAGAATTGGAGGATATTTTAGCCGAATGTTCCGCGTATTACAATGTCCTTCGACAAGATGCAATATGTGCTGTCTGAATCAGGATTTGTAGGATTACACGGATTTGCAGGATAAGAGGTGTGGATGAGGAAGGAACTTTATGGGAAAATGTTTAGTGGTATTTATCTTCTTGTCCTGAGCATCTTAAAAATCCTGAGGACTTATGCAAATTGAGCAAATATCAGAAATTTAGACGCAAAAAGTGATAATTTTCGTTCTTTAAACCCCCTAAAGAATCAGAATCAACGGTATTCATGCCGTGTGGCATGAACCGGGTATGAATGCCGTATGGCATTCCCCGCCCCTTATCAGGGGAACTTTAAGAGGAAGTGCGTAAGTTCTAATCCTATAAATACTGATTCCGACAACAAATAGATTATTATCGATCCTCACCCAGCACCTCAAGCAGCCGTTCCAAAATCGCCGCCGCCTCCGCATCGCTCTTTGCTCGGTTTTGACGCAACTGCTCCAACAACTCCGCCGCCGTTGGCGGTGCCTCACCTGCGACCACCTCTGGAACACTCACAGGCTGCCCCAAGAAAAGCACGTCTAACGCTTTATCCAAGGTCTTCGCCAAGGCAGGTTCACTGGCGCCCGCTTTCACGACCACCATCTCCAACTTCGGACGCCGCGGCTGCGTAGCGTCACCGTTCCCTTCGGGTTTCTTTGCCTGCAAATAGATCGCCTCAACATAGAAAAGCGCGTCCTCAATCGGGATAATCAGTAAGTTCCCGCGAATCACATCGCTCGCCTTCTCCCAACCGACCTGTTGCTGTCCGGTCGCCTTATTAATATCTTCCTCGACCTGCGTTGGTCCCGCAACATCCGCACCCTCCGGCAGCACGTAGACAATCCGCTCGCCGTAGTTCGGTGCATCGCACCGCGCTACCATCCACGCCTTCAACCGCTTCTCACGTTTCGGCGGTGTGAACGGAATCACATTCACGAATTCCAAATTATCCTCACCCGGCAACTTCAGCATGGCGTAGTAGGGCATCATCTCCTGATCGGCTTCCGACGAGTAATACGCCTCTTTCGGAATCAACCACCGATCCCGCCGATGATAAAAATCTTCCGCCCGTCGGTGATAAGCACCATACATTTTCGCTTGAATCCGCGTCAGATAATCCGGGTACCGCAGATGCGCTTTCAAACCCTCTGGCATCTCCGACACCGATTTAAAGAGATCAGGAAACGCCTTCCGATACGCCTGCATTACGGCTTCATCGTCCTTGATGGCGTAGAAATTGACCGTGCCGGTATAGGCATTGACGACGGCGACCCCTGAATTTCGGATGTAGTTGAACTTCTTGAAATCCGGTTCCTCATAAAGTTCGGTTCGCGTCATCCGCGCTGTATCATCAACATAGACCTGGGCATTCGGGTAATACCGACTCGTCACATAGAAGTCGGTGATCCACCACAACTCACCGTCGCTAATCACAATGTATGGATCAGGATCGTAGTTCAAGAAGGGTGCGATATGCGAGACGCGATCCTTAATGAGCCGATCGCCACGCCGAGTACCAATCTTCCGACGGAACATCACGCGACTGTCCGGGGTCAACCGCTCCGAACGCAAAATCCGGAAGAAATCGAACCGGAGCGCGAAACATAGCCGTCGAAACCAACCCCCTAACGGGACGCCGCCAGTGCTGGTATACCTGTGCCGTTCCCATGTCTCGAATGCTTGGCGCGCAGCCGCACGTTCTGCGGTGTCATTGATGTTCCGTTGTGTGTTCACAACGACGTAGTTGTTCGTCATCTCGCCGTAGTAGATTTGTGGACGTTCGACGTTCAATTCGTCATACTCGCTGCGGATTGGTGTGTCCCCAACCCAGAAATTCGGGAACCCATCCTCAATAAACTCATTCACTGGCGACACGCAGACTCCGTAGCCGTGCGTATACTGCAGCTTCAACGGCTCCCAACCAACAATATCTTCCTCCGGACTCACCTCACGCGCCGCAATCAGCACCTGCCGATATTCATCACCCACCCGATACCTATCAACATCTGTGTATGGATGGAAATCGTAATGCGTCTGAATCTGTGCTTCTCGGAGTGCCTCGTAAAGCACCCGCCGATCCCATATCTGTATGTTCTTTTTAATCTCCTCGTTCTCTGTTATCATATCGAGCGTGGCGAGTCCTTTCACCTGTTCCTCAGTCCGAATTGCGTCGAGTTCAAAGGCGAGGCGCGTCTCCGTGATGTGTCGCTCCAGATAGGGTTCCTCTTTATCAAGTACGTTGATACGCGCATCCCACAGGTGCAGTCCCAACGGATAGACGTGAATAAGTAGCGCATAACTTAAGCCCCAGATCCCCAGTGTCGCATACCACAACAAACGTCTCCGCCAGAACATGTTGAACACAACAGCCAGCGCGATTCCAATTAGTACCCCGCAATAAATCCGTGTCGCACCTTCCAAGTGGAAATCGACATAGAACAAGCCGTGCAGCGACGATAACTCTTGCGTCAACGGACTCGTATAAACTTTGTTCCAGAGGTTCACGTAACTCCGCCATCCAGCCACGAGCAGCAACAGCATCCATAACACCGACCCGTGGAAGATGATGTGTCGTTTCACGCGCTGCATCGTGTGTGCATCCCGACGGTAATAGAAATTATAGAGTAGCCCGACGACAACGCATGTCACCCACAACGTTATCTGCACCCAGAGGCTCACCCATCGGTGCATCGGAAAACTGAAGAGATAAAAATTCCGATCCTTCCCGAAATGGTCATCGACTGTCGGTTGTCGGCTATCGGCTATCGACTTTCGGTTGTCGGTTGTTGGCTGTCGGTTGTCGGCTGTCGGTTGTTGGCTGTCGGTTGTTGGCTGATTCCGATACCGTAAATACACATCATCCAGCAGCAGCATCGGCGTCGCCAATAGCAATGCCGCAACAAACGTTAAAGAGAACACTGTACGGTGAAAAGAGAACGTCTGTGTATGCGTCCAGCGTCGGAACTCGCGGGATTCCGGACACAGCACATTCGCAATAGCAGCATTCGCATTCATGAATCCGAGCGCGACGAGGAAGCAGACCCCGAAGATACCCCATCGGATCAGCTGAAGTCCCCAGAACACATCCGGGTGTCCGAGACTCTCAAACCAGAGGTGCTCCGTATAGAGGTGCGCCAGTGGCATAAAGCTGCTCAGACCGATAAGCGCACTCAGTATCCAGAGCAGATACGCCTGAAATTTGTGAGCACGTCTTCGGCGTTGGCGGCTCCGTCGGTACCGAAAGATACCCCATATTAAGGTAACCGCTCCGAGGAACATACTTAAAAGTAGTTGTGCAATAGCCAGATCCGCTGTCATGGTTGCCAAGTTCTCCTATAAAGTCTCGATATATTATAGCACACCTTTTCGTAAATTGGTAGTTGTCTGGATCGCGGATTTATCTGAATCAGGATTTATCTGAATCAGGATTTTCGGGATTTGTAGGATTTTCGGGATGAAGAGTTTGTCCGAATCAGGATTTGTCTGAATCAGGATTTTTATGATTTTTATGATTTATCTGAATCAGGATTTTTATGATTTTTATGATTTATCTGAATCAGGATTTTCGGGATTTATAGGATTTTCGGGATAAGAAATGTATGGCAGCATTCATCTAAGTAAATCCCGCAATTCACACCAACATATAGATAGGGCAAATTTTGTGAAATATATTCAAAATTTGTGAATAAAACTACAATTTTAGCCTAAAGCGCATAAAAAAATAAAATTGTATAAACAAATAATTTCTCACAAATATGACTTTTAGGAAAAAATGACCACTGCTCACACTTTTTGACAAACCGAGTAAAACCGTGAATTACAGAGCGTTTAATAGTACAACTTGTACGCAGATTTCAAGAATCTCTGTCCACAAATCACACCTTTTTTGAAGCGTTGGCACGCGAATTGCTATGTGACTATTTTGTGAACGTACGGAACAATCCTAATTTTTCTATCAGAATCACAGCTTGTAGGTTGGGTTGAGTGACTGAAACCCAACTTTCTTTCTGACAGCCGACAGCCAATCACCAATGAAAGGAACACACCCTATGTCGTCAAAATCGACAATTTTATTAATTTTGTTTTTGATGTTAACGCTCACCGCTGGACCTGTCTTCGCACAACGGATAGTTTTCAGCCAAAATCTCAATGGTAGTGCCGGGACAGCAGACGATGAAATTGGAAGAAATAGCTTCGTCGTTTATGAAATGAATGGCACGCCACCTAACAGCATAAGTGGCATCAACGTAAGGACAGTAACGGCAAAGAATGAAACAAACGGTTTTAGCGCAGATAGTGAAGGTGCTTTTCCGAACTTGAAGGCACTTTTCGCTTTCGGTGGAACGGTTGCGTTGGTGATTAACTTCGGTGACGACGGTGCCGGGGATAGCCCGGATCCAGATTATACCTACGCAAACGCAGAGGATGTACCCGAATTTAAACTCGTTATCTCTGAGATCATGTGGGGTACAGATGCAGCCGTGCAGGATCCAGCCTCCGTGCAGTGGATTGAAATCTACAACGAAGGTGCCGCCTTAAGTGACGACGATGATCTCCGTCTTGTGTTTTACGAAAACGTTCGGACGACTGACGCCACAGTGAAATTGATGACGGGTTTTGGATCAGAAGTCGATTACGCAATCGTCGATCGTGTCAGCACTGTGAGCCGGTTTGGCGCGAAATGGGAACTGAAAGGGAGCAGTGGACGGAGTGCCGCGGACACGGCGAATGACATTCCAGAGTCCTACCTTGTTTCCATGTACCGAAAAAGAAGCCTCAACGATACACGCGACGGCTACGAATACAACGCGAAAGGCGAACCTGACGGGGACACGTTCAAAGACGGCACCGATCTGGACCAATGGATAGCATCGGTTGGACGCACCAACATAGGAAGTGCTTTCATCGGTTCACCCGGCAGCGTTCAGGTAGCTGCAGGCGGTCTTGCGGAAGTCATAAAAGACCCCGATTCACTCCCCGCTACGGCTGTTATCATCAACGAGATTTACAACTCCCCTGACACTGGCGATCTTGATTGGATCGAACTCCACAACACGGGTAGCACCGATGTTACAATCAATGGGTGGGAACTGGAGGCGGTTCACGGCACGGATGACAACCGCAAACAGACCACGGTCGCCAATATCCCCGACGAGGATTACGCCGAGATTCCAGTGGGCGGCTATCTGGTTATTACAAATCGCCATCCGTCAGAGAGCAGACTGATAGACGGCATTAACATCGCCGATGACGACGCCGAACCCAGAGGCGCGACGCACCGGTATCTCGTCGTCTCTGACATGACCGACAAAATGCCGAACGCTGGAAGATTCCTGCTCGTGTTGAGAAGCGAAGCCGAGGATAACCACGAGAAGATTGTGGATATTGCGGGTAGCCTGTTCCTGAAAGAGCCAAACAGAACGGATGTCTTTCCGCTCCAAGGCTGGACGGTTCCCGAAGACCGTGAGGAGGACGGCGATGTTGAAGATGCCGATTTCGGTGGCGATGAATTCAATGCCGTTGATGAAAGTTTCGCACGCATAGGCGACAACAACACCAGAGAGAACAGACTCCACAAGGGCGATTGGGAGGTCGTCGGTACCAGAGGCGGACTCGGCTATGATCCGAATGTGGACTTGGCAATCGCACCAGGGACACCCGGCTACGCCAACGATGCCGTCAAGACTAAATCCGCTGATGTCACAGGTAACATTGTTATCAGTGAAATTATGTACGACGCTGGCGCAAACGGCAGACTCGCACAATGGATTGAACTCTACAACAGTTCCATGACGGAGGCGGTAGATCTTTCCGAGTGGAAGTTAGAAATCCGCAACAGAGAAGTAGATGACGAATTCTATGTTGACGCCAGTTTCAAGTTCAAAGCGGGGACCATTATCCTACCCAACCAGACCCTTTTATTGGTCTCGAAGAGAAGCAGCACGAACGATGTTCCCAATAACCGTATCTATAATCTTTATCTAAACCATCGCACTGAGTTAGAGTTGTCAAACCGCGAAAGTGTGCTCTTAAGTAGTGTGGGTTTCTACCTCAAACTCACGGATAAAGATAAGAACGTGGTAGACGAAGTGGGTAACGTCAGGGTTGAGGGGCGCAGACGTCATATCGTGTGGACACTGCCAGAAACGGATGGCGAGGAACGTTATTCAATCCTGCGTCGATTCGGAACACGTGCCTTTAGCGGCACGAGGCAGCCCTCGTGGCGAAAAGCGCAAAATGCCAGCACCTATTACGGACACCGTGATGATGTCGGCTCACCCGGACACCGTTTGGGGAGTCCCTTGCCCGTATCTCTCTCCAGTTTCCGTCCCGTTCGTGACAGCACCACAGATCAAGTCATTATCACATGGATCACCGAGTCCGAACTCAACAACGCCGGATTCAACATCCTCCGTAGCGAGAGCAAAGACGGCGAATTTACCGTTATTAACGAGCAAGGACACATCCCCGGTCACGGCACAACAAGTGAACGGTGCATATATACCTATATAGATAGGACTACTAAACCCAATGTCGTCTATTATTATCGGATTGAAGATATTTCTCTGGATGGTAAGCGGACAACTTTACGGACAACGCATCTGAGAGGCAGTGTCACGGCTGCTGGGAAGTTGACGACGGTTTGGGGTGGGTTGAAGGTTTTTTGAATCAGGATTATCTGAACCAGGATTATCTGAACCAGGATTTGCAAGATTTATAGGATTATCTGAACCAGGATTTTCAAGATTTATAGGATTTGCAGGATAAGAATGTTCGTTTGAATCAGGATTATCTGAATCAGGATTTTCAAGATTTATAGGATTATCTGAATCAGGATTTACAGGATTTTTTGGATTCTCAGGATAAGAGGGATAAGAGTTTTCTGAATCAGGATTTGCAAGATTTATAGGATTTGCAGGATAAGAGGGATAAGAGGTGTAAATGCATGTTGAGCTTTATTGGGCAACGTTTATATGTATTCACTCAGTTCATTTCTTTATCCTGTTCATCTGTGTAATCCCGTAAATTTTGGTTCAGACAAACAACTAAGGAGTTCTTAGAATGATAGAAGATAAGCTAACCTACCAAATTATCGGTTGTGCAATGAAGGTACATAATATTCTTGGATGCGGTTTTCAAGAAGTCGTTTATCAACGCGCACTTGCACGTGAGTTTGATCGCGAAGGTATCATTTTTGGTCGTGAGGTAGAGCATCCGATTCTTTATCAGGGTGATGAGATCGGCTCAAGAAGAGCCGACTTTATTGTAGAATCGCGTGTTGTGGTCGAATTGAAGGCACTCACCGCTTTAGAGTCTGTTCACATTGCCCAAGCCAAAAACTATCTGGTAGTTTACGATTATGAAATCGGACTTTTACTCAACTTCGGAGCAGAGAGTTTGGAACACAAACGCCTCTTCAACTCGAAGGATAAGTAATGTCTGAATCAGGATTTACAGGATTATACGGATTTTCTGAATCAGGATTTGTAGGATTATACGGATGAACAGGATAAAGAAGTGAATAGGGTGAATACCTATAACGCAATAAAGTTCAACACTCAATTACACTTCTTATCTGGCAAATCCTCAAAATCCCGTAAATCCTGATTCAGACAGCAAATCGGCGATTCAGAAATTTTTTCTTGACACCCAACCGAAAATGTAGTATAATTCCAATATACCCGAAAAAAGAGGTTGACATTTTTCCGCAACTCTTTTATAATTGCGGTGTTAAACCTAACATGGAGACCCAAAAAAACGGGATTCTCCAACCCCAAAAACAATTTTTTTGAAAAAAAAGATTGACAAATAAATGCAACTTCGGGTATAATTAATATAAGTTAAAGTTTGAAATCGACTTTCACTTACGCACAACACTAACAACGCAGATAACTTTTTTGAAGAAATTCTTGACATCACAACACAATTGTGGTATAATTTCTACAACAACATACGGAAGGGTTGAGCACAGTGCGTAACCCTTATCCCAAAAATAGCGTTTGAGTAGTAGGGGTTTCTAACCCCAATGCGTAAAAACTCAGGGTGTGGAAATCCGAAAAACAGGTTCCGGTATTTCGTAATGAGACCATCCGAAACTTCACGACAAGATCCACCACCCAGCGGTCAAAAAGGTAGTAATACCCGAAACCGCTAAAAGAACACTTGACATTTTTTCGTAACTGTTTTACAATTAATACGTCAATAAGTAGAAGGGGTTTTTGAATCCCGACACCTTAGAAGGATTTCCGAACCCTCACACAAAAGGTTAGTAGAATAGATTTCATCCCTGAATCTGTTCTTAATGTTTGATAGTATATAAAGCACGTTATGCTAACGTGCAAGGGTGCGATACTGTATCGCCCCACGATGTTAGATAACGTTTTTAGTTTGAATTTAAATGGAGGAAAATAACGAATGTTGTCAAATAAATTGACATTTTCCTTAGCAAGTTTAGTTGTATTGATTGCCTTCGGGCTTGTCTTTGGGACAGGTTCTGTAATGGCGCATCCAGTGACAGAAGCTAATATGGCTGCTGACCAAATCCATGAAGGTGATGCAATAGGACTTGACCACATGCATCCCACGGTCATGGTTTCAGTGATGGACGCTGATCCGACTATGATGGGGCTGCAAGTTGTTGATGTTGAAGAAGATACGCCAGCCGTTCTCACGATTGTGTTTAATGTAACATTCACGCTCTCGGAGGGGGCAGCTACGGCACCATTTACAATAACTGCTGATAGTGCTGCTACTGCTGCTGATGACGTTGATTTCATTAGCTATAATAATGCATTTGGTGCTATTGATAATGGAACGTTATCGCTTGGTGCTTTAACTGTAGTTCCTGATTCTGATAATGAACAGTGGAGTACGGCTGTTACTATTACATTGGCCGATGATGGTGATGCTGATACTACCGATGCGCAGCAAAGAGCAGCTGTCAATATGGCCGGTGTGAAGATTGAGGTGAGAGTACCTGATGGGGCTTTTGATAGTGCTGCCCGTGCTGGTACCCTCTTTGGTCAATCGAATTTAGCGAGCATGACAGAGATCACGCTCATCGGCGAGGCACCACTTGATCCGACAGACGCAACTATTGAAGTAGCTGCTGACACCTATCATGGTGGTGCTCGGTTCATGGTGACGATCTCTATTGATGACACGACAGATGCTCCGGCTCCGACTCTGACACTGCAGCAAATCTATGACAGTATTGATGCTGGGGACAATGCCCGTGTTGTGCCCGGTAGCGTCAAAGTGGTTGATGAACCTGAAGACGATATGATGCAGTGGACGGCAATCATTGAGCCTTTGCTCTCGACAGAGATGGGTGATGTCGTCGTTACTTTCATGGGTGACGATTTGGAAGCTGCTGCTGCTATGGGCATGGCAACTGTGATGCGTGCGGCATCAACAGTGATTACTCCACCGACTGTAACTCCACCACCTGATGCTAAGGCAGCCACTGGAGATATTGGTGCTGGTATCGTAAACTTTGCGCTTGCTACGGCGGATGTGGCAGCAGGTCGCTTTATCGTCATCGCAGCGAATCCCGGTGGAGCGGAAATTACTTCTGATGCAGGTTATACCCTCTTCTATGTTGACGACGCGGATTTGGTTGATTTAGAGGATTTCTTCCGCTTCGGTGGTGGAACAATTGAGCTCCTTGGTCCCTCAGATTCTGCTGATAAGGATATTGTCATCAGTGAAATCATGTGGGCTGGTGATACGCAGTATCCTTCAACTGATGAACGTGGGCGTCGGATGGCAGGTCAGTGGATCGAGCTTTACGTTTCTGCTGGTGGCACATCGAAAGACGGCGCGACTACAGCTGCAAAAGCTGGAGCATGGACATTGAGATTCACCCGAGGCGCAGGTGCCCCGGCAGCTGTTCCTACGGGATATAAAGTTGTTGATGTGATGAGTAATCACGGTTTGGGTCGCTGGGATGTTACCGGTGGCAGTTATGGACAGAATGGTCGCACCAGAACGGAAGCGACTACTACCCGTGCCGCAGTTGCCGCGGAACCGTTTATCTCGATGTATCGTAAAATCAATTACACTGATGCTGCGAGTGCGGAGAAGACGCGTAAAGATCAGTTAGGCGCGATTCCCGATGGAACGCGTAGTGGTAGCTGGGCGGCATCCTCGTCGGATCGTGGTGCAAACCAAAATGGTCTTCGCTACGCGACGCCTGGTGCTCAGCACGTTTCAGATCTCATCACAGCCGGTGCACAATCCGTTGCGCGCGATGGTGTTGTCTTCAACGAAATTGCCAACCGTTCGGATAAAAAGAACGAGTGGATTGAGCTTTACAACGGCGGTACCAAAGCTGTGAATATCAAGAATTGGGTTCTCAGCGTTGTTACCGGTCCAGGTAAAGACGCGAAACTCTTTGCGTTTGAGGGTGATGAGGATATCACGATTCCGTCTAAGGGGTATCTGCTCGTCGTGAACACCGATCCTGCTTCAACAGGTTTGGCAGCAGGTAGAAACATTTCGGAGAAAAACCCGAAAGCGCGTGGTGTTGACACGGTCTATTATGTGGACTCTGCGTTGGATATTCCAAAGGAGAAGTTCCTACTTGTCCTTCGGAATGAAGACCGGAGTGGTGATAATAAGACGAACGCACATGAAAAGATTATTGATATAGCCGGTAACTATGATAAGGCTACCTTTATGCTCGACGGGGCAATTGGCACGAAGTCTTACAAGACGGATGTCTGGCCCCTGGAATCACACCCCGCATTTGCTGGTGATGACGTGAAAGAGGACGACGGCAATTCTTGGGTGCGTGATCAGGGCAAAGGATTCGACAGTGGCGATGCTTGGAAGACCGCTGGCTACTTGGGTCTCGGTTATGACCGGAATGCTACGATCAACAGTGGTTCACCCGGTTATGCCAACGATGGTCAGAAAGCTGCGCGCGTTGATGCCGATGGTAAAGCACAGTACACCGGTACTATCTCTATCAGTGAGATTATGGTTGAATCCAATGGTGGTCGTGCGCCGCAGTGGATTGAACTCTACAATAACTCCACAACACAGGCAGTTAAACTTGAAAACTGGATACTGGAAATTCAGAATTATAACTCTGATGATTTGGACGGTAATTTAAATTCCGAGATCAAACTCGGTGCTATTGTTGTTTCGCCAAATCAGACAGTGCTGATTGTTTCCAGCACCAGTGGACGTGTTTCACCGAGGGTCTTTGATAATGATGATCTGGTGTATAGCCTGTTTGATAACCACGCCGATGATTTGGGTATGGAAAATCGCCGTGATACCGTAATTAGTGAAATGGGTTTCTATATCGCATTGCGTACACCGAGACCCGATAACAAGATTGCTGATTCGATCGGTAACCTTGATGGCGACAGGAAGTCCCGCGATGAACCGGCATGGGCATTGCCCGAAGCAGGTGATGATCGTGCGTCCCTCGTGCGTGTGTATATCGGCGATGGTGAACCCGATGATGGTACCACCGCTGAAGGATGGAAATCCTCCACTCTGATTACTGTCTTTGATTCAGATGGCACCTACTACGGTGATCCAGATGATCTTGGTAGTCCGGGTTGGCGTTCTGGTGGCGCACTCCCAGTGTCGCTCTCGAAGTTCCGTCCCGAACGCAGCAAATCCACGGGTCAAGTTGTTATCACGTGGGTCACCGAATCTGAGATTGACAACGCTGGATTTAACATCCTGCGGAGTGAAACGAAGAACGGCGATTTCAAAGTTATCAACCTGAAAGGTATCGTACCCGGCCACGGCACGACGAGTGAACGGCATGTGTATACCTTCACGGATACGACGGCGAAACCCAACGTTGTTTACTACTACCAGATCGAGGATGTCTCCTTAGATGGCAAACGTACTGGCTTGGCACAGACGCATCTACGGGGTAACGTCAGTGCTGCTGGTAAAGCAACGACGACATGGGCTGATTTGAAATCACAGAAGTAAACTCAGGGATATTCTAACTAACCTACAACAACAGAGCGGTGGACTTCGGTTCACCGCTTTGTTTTTTTTTAACGGAATAAGTCGTTCATGACTTGACATAAATTGTAAATTCGTGTATCCTATTCAGAACGTTACTCGGTAGAGAATGTTAGCCGCGTCGCTTGGCGCGGTCTCTACCATTAACCGCCTAACATCGGGAAGTAACGTTTTGTGTCAAAGAGTAACGAGATCCAAACTTTTCTAATATATTAGAGCATTGGTCTTTCGACCAAAGGAATCAGTCATGCTTTTTAGACTGATGTCCCTGATTATGGCATTGCTGTTTGTATTAGTAGTTGGGTGTACCTCCACTAAAACAACAGATATGTTTATAAAGGAACGTGAATATGATGCCGATCTGCTAAAGGCAATGAAGAACTGGGAAGGGCATCATATTTCACAACTTGTTCAGCGTTTAGGACCTCCTACGCAAAAGGTATCAGATGAGATAGGTGGTATTATCTACATTTGGAGAGTTGATCCAAACTCCCTGCCGTATTTACCACCACCTGAATATATCCAACGACCACAAACACCTTCATTAGCAGGCACTCTGCTCTATCATCAACGCGTTGCGAACCAAAGGCAACATTACAACAAGATGAATAGATCCCGCCAAAGACTATTGGCAATGAAACGGATGTTTTACGTGCGCCCTGATGGGACTATTTATCACGCACAACTTATCTATCAATAATCTAACCACGAGGGGAGACTTCCACTCTCCCCTCCAACCTTCAAAAGGAACACAGAATGTTAATTATCTTCAAAGAACCTATCAAATTACAAAACGCAGCCTGTGATGTTTTAGCCATGAACCTTGAAGATTCTAATGAAGTCATCATTCTTCAAGTGAATAACCAATTTCAACTTGCAATCGTTAAGCATTTTGATGGACATTTTTCGAGTCATTCATTCTTGCAGCACACGTTAGACACATTTGATTCCTATGAAAAGTGCTTAGAATTGTTTCAACAACTCGTTGATGCCCTTCGTAACGACGAGCGAGTATTTGATTTACGTGTTGATCCTGAATCCTCGGACCTAAAACAAAAGCGTCGCTCTGGCGTTCATTAGCATTCATTCCCACATCTCCCTGAGAAACTTTGCAAACATATTCGTTTCTCTGTAGTTATACTTATAGCACGCCTCTGCGAGATACAGGGGCGTGTATCCTGTTGAATAGTGATGATGTGATCCATACCAAGCCCTTTTGACGAAAGACCAGAAGCCTTCCATTGTGTTGGTATGTATCCCATCAGCCTCCCATACTTCAGACCGATTCATCGTTTCATGTTTCATCTCTTTACCGACTTCATTATAGCCTGTATACTGGTCGGTATAGAGTTCGGCGTCTTCGGTCTTCACAAACTTCTTGATAAAGCCAAGAATTGTTTTGCCGGTAACATTCTGCACTAACTGTGCGACAACTTTTCCGCCACGTGCTACAGCTCCAAGCACAGCGTCTTTTGCTGTGCCGCGTCCACGTTTACGAGGCTCACCATCTTCACGAGAGTAGTCTTTTCGGCGTTTGCCACCGATATACGTCTCATCTGCTTCTACGATCCCCTGAAGCAGAACGTTATCCTTTGCCATTTCAGCCCGGATACACGTCATCATCCGCCAGACTGCCTTCTGATTCAAGCCTAAGTCTCTTGCCAGCTGGTGAGACGATAGGCTTTTTTTTGCGTTTGCCATCAAAGCAATGGCTAAGAACCACTTTTGAAGTGGGATCTTTGTGCCTTGAAAGAGTGTGCCGTGTGTCACCTTGAACGTAGACTTACAATCATGGCAGTTGAAGCGTCCTATCAGCCCTGTGTCGTGTTCATTGCGTCGTCTGACGCTATCACTACTACAATGCGGGCATTCTGGCGATCCAGCCCATTTCAGACGTTCCAAATACAAGATACAGCTCTCCTGATCTGGAAAGGTTTCCATTACCTTTATCACGTCCATCAGATACTCCTCTATTTAGGAGTTGCTTTTTCTGATGTTTCCTGCTACAATGCAGATAGATCCGAAACCCAGAAAAAACAACTCTGGTTTTCTCTATAGGGGAGTCCCCACTCCCCTATTTCACTATCTATAATTATAGCATTTTTATGATAATTATACAAGCGATAAACCCAGTAAACATAAGGGTTTATGACACTTTTCAAAACTCCTCAAGTCATGAACGACTTATTCCGTTTTTTAATCAGGATTTATAGGATTTATAGGATTTGCAGGATGAAGAGTTTTCTGAATCAGGATTCTCAGGATGGTTTTCTGAATCGGGATTTTCTGAATCAGGATTTACAAGATTTGTAGGATTTTCAGGATGAAGAGTTTTCTGAATCAGGATTCTCAGGATTTGTAGGATTTTCGGGATCAGAAAATTAAGAGTGTGTTCAATAAATAATCTTGCAAATCTGTGTAATCCTGCAAATCTTGGTTCAGACAATTATCTTGACTTTTCCCAAAAAAACACGTTATAATTACCCCATAAAAAAACACTAATAGGAGAACATCTATGAAGCTATATCTACCCATACTTTTTTTACTTACACTCACGCTTGCGTCCACACTCCACGCAGCGTCTGAATACACAATCACAAACAAAAATCGCGTCATCCAAGAGGCAACGCTCGACCAAGACCGTATTCCTATCGGCACAAAGCTCCCTGCCGTAAACTTTACCACACTCGACGGGAAGACCCACAACTTAGACATCCTTACCAAAGAAGGACCTGTCGTCTTTACATTCCTCGCCACCGAATGTCCCGTCGCACAACGCTACACAATGCGCCTCAAACGCCTCCACGGCGAGTTCGCAACAACACACACCTTCGTTTCCGTCTACGCCAATGAGAACGACTCCTTGGACGACGTGAAAGCATACATTGCCAAAACAGAATCCCCGTTCCACGTCGTGAAAGACACCGCAGGTAGCCTCGCACGCGCCTTCGGCGCAACAATGACCCCGCAAACCTTCGTCATTGATACATCACGCACCTTACAATACCGCGGTGCCATCGACGATAACCGCTACGAAACCCGTGTCAAACACCACTACCTCCGCGACGCACTCATCGCAACTCGTGACAACACATCCGTACCTGTACAAGAGACCCCCGCATTCGGCTGCACCATCCATCTCCCCGAAACCGAGCTCCCCGCGGAGATTACTTACAGTGAACACATCGCGCCCATACTCCAGAAGCAGTGCCAGACCTGCCACCGTCAAGGTGAAGTCGCTCCTTTTACACTTGCCGACTATAGCGACGCCAAAGCGTGGGCAACCGAAATCGCAGAATACACACAAGCACGGCTCATGCCGCCTTGGAAACCCGCGTCCGGCTATGGTAACTTCAAAAACGAACGCCGCCTCACTGACACCGAAATCGAGATGATTGCACACTGGGTCGAGTCCGGCGCGCCCGCTGGTGACCTCAATGCCGTCCCACCCGCCCCCAAATTCCACGACGATTGGGCACTCGGTGAACCCGACTGGATCGCTGAGATGCCGGTCGAATACGAAATCGAACCCGAAGGCGAGGACGAATACCGGCAGTTCATCATACCCACCAACTTCGACACTGACATGTACGTTCAAGCCGTTGACGTCCAACCCGGCAACCGCAAGACTGTCCATCACGTCATTGCCTACCTTGATACCAACGGCGAAGCTCGCAAACTCGACGCAGCGGACCCCAAACCCGGCTACGTCACCGAAGGCACGGGACCCGGATTTGACAGCGCAGGCACCGTCGGCGGTTGGGCACCCGGACTTATGCCTGTTGTGTTGCCAGCAGGTGTCGGCTATCTTTTACCCAAAGGTGCTGACATCGTCATGCAGGTACACTACTACCGCACGGGACACCTCGAACGCGACCGTACCCGTTTAGGACTCTACTTTTCCAAAACCGAGACCACCACAAAACTCCGCATCGGCGACGCCACCAACAGAGATTTTGTGATCCCCGCAGGTGAAGGTTGGCATGAAGTCTTAGCCGACGAGAACTTCAAAAGAGACGTCTACCTCCTTGCCACTATGCCGCACATGCACCTCCTCGGACGTGACATGCGTCTCGTCGCCACTACCCCCGAAGGCATCAAGCACGACCTGATATGGATCCAAGATTGGGATTTCAATTGGCAGGATGTTTATCACTATCAGGAGCCGCTGTTTTTACCGGCTGGCACCCGTGTAGCGTTGGTCGCCCATTTCGATAACTCGGCACAGAATCCGGCGAATCCGCATGATCCGCCAGTCCCTGTGGGTTGGGGTGAGAAGACGACGGATGAGATGTGTATTGGGTTTTTGTATTACGTGAAGGCGAGTGAGTTTTCACCTGAAAATAAATAGGCGCGGTGAATATTGTGGGTGCGGTTTGTAACCGCACCATCTTTTTTGTCTGAATCAGAATTTATAGGATTTATAGGATTTATAGGATTTATAGGATTTTCAGGATTGTAGCGGTCAATGGCATTTGTCTGAATCACAGATTTATCGGATTACACCGCTTACAACAAAGATGCCACGGTAACTTGCTCCAAATGTTCACGCTGCGAGGCACGCAAATCACCTAATACACGCTCACCTTCCGCAGAAGGTAGCCCATCCGTCAGTTGTACTGTCGCCTCGGCTTCCACCGCATCCACAACTTGCTGCAATGAGATAGACGCCAACGCACGTGCCGGCAAATACCCAACTGTGTCGCCTTCAACCTCATAGATAAGCCGTGCCGCCTTAAACCGTTCGAGACACTGAATCACCACATCCTCAGAGACACCCGAAATCAATACAACCTGCTCCGGCGGACACGCACCCCGTCCTTTGTAGAAATGCTCAGCGACAATCAGGAATAACGTAATCACATCCGACATGTTGAGATAGTTGTTACGGGCATACCGGAGCCACGTGCGCTTACTCGGTCCGGGGCGGAAATGTTGTGCGACATTCGAGACCTCAGCACCCAACAGAACCACCACCCATGCGACGTATGTCCAAATAGCGAATACGACAAGCATCGCTAACGCACCGTAGATGTCGCTGTAGTTCTTCCAGACCACCCCCACGTAACTCCCAAAAGCAAGGCGTGCGATCTGGAACAGGGTACCCGCAACGAGTGTCCCAAGTATTGCGGCTTGCCATTTTACAAACGTGTTCGGCATCGCAATATACATCAGGAAAAACACGCAATAGACAAGGACCCACGGGAACACATGCCCAAATACCCAGTTTGTTGCTGTCGAGAAAAATAGCCAGATGAGGAGTGGACCGACCGATAATAACGTGTAGAAGACGGCGTATTTCTGGAACGCTTGTACCACCGGCAACCGACGCCGCGTCCCCCAGATGTCGTTGAGATGCTGTTCTACAGACATGAAGAGCATCGTTGACACCAGAAGGAACAACAAGAAACCACCGACACCGAGTCCACCAAGATTTCTATTGGCAAATCCTGAGAGTTCTGATACAATTTCCTCCGCAGCATAGCGCGGTAGGAAGTTATCACGGAGCGCAACAATCAACGGTGAATTGCCATCTTCGACAATCCCAAACGTTTTTAACAAGAACAGCGCAACAGCCGATAACGGCACAAGACACAACAGCGTGTGAAACGCAAGCGACGATGCTTGTTGCAGGCATTTGTGTCCGATGAACTGATGCCACACGGTCGCACACAGGTGCCAAGCAGTCCTGCGGAAACCAGAGACATACACCACATATCTTTCGGAAAGGTTGTTTGTAACCATAATATCTATGACAGGCTCGAAACCAGACCTGATTTCACGTCTGAAACGCACACTCAGGCAAAACCGGCTTCTATCCCTCCTTATTGGATGTCCTTATCCCGCCCCACGCTGGAACCGATGCGTAAAACGCCTACTCCGGCAGCTCAGCCATGAAGCGAAAATCCTGGACCTCGGTGCAGGCACTCGACGCCGTGCACCAAACGTCATTAACCTCGAAATCGAACCGACCCCGGCAATCGATCTCATCGGCGACGGTCATTTTCTACCCTTCAAAGATAACACCTTCGACGCTGTCATCTCTGAAGCTGTCCTTGAGCACGTCCATTCCCCGGACATCGTTGTTCAAGAGATATACCGTGTGCTCAAACCCGGCGGATACATCTGTATCGCAGTCCCGTTTCTACAAGGCTACCACGCCTCACCGCACGATTACCAGCGATGGACAGTCCCCGGCATCGTCCAACTCTGCACAGCCTTCTCCGAAATAGAAAGCGGGGCATGCGCCGGTCCCACTGCATCCTTACACTGGGTTTTCAGGGAGTACGTCGGACTTGCTTGTTCTTTCGGCAGCCTGCTCCTTGCGAAAGCTATCTCACTGATTGTTGGGTGGCTAACGTTCCCATTGTTGCTCTTAGACGGCTTATTGTCCCTACACAAAGACGCCCACATCTTAGCATCAGCAGTCTATTTTCTGGGAAAAAAACCATAGTCGCAGAGGCGTTCAGTTTTCTACTAACGTACATCCGGACGCCCGAACTTGTTCGGGACACCATTTCTGTTTATTATATAGTATTTAATTGTGGGATGTCAAAATAAAAAGCGATTAGCTGTCGGCTATCAGCCGTCGGCTATCAGTTATTTTTTCTGAATCAGGATTTTCTGAATCAGGATTTACGGGATTTTATGGATTCTCAGGATAAGAGTTTTCTGAATCAGGATTTTCTGAATCAGGATTCTCAGGATTTGTGTGGATTTTCAGGATAAGAGTTTTCTGAATCAGGATTTTCAGGATTTTTATGATTTTCAGGATAAAGAGTTGTCTGAATCAGGATTTATGGGATTTTATGGATTTTCAGGATAGGAAGTTCAGGAGTATGTTTGTAGTGTTGTGGTTCATTGGGGGTTCGGACCATCATCCAGCAAAAAAAAATCGGCGAGGCACAAAAACCTCACCGAACTAACTACTAATTGCTAACTACCTATTGAAACCGAATCTCCTGTTTCTCTGCTGTCTCCAACAGACTCCGAACAATCTCCAAGGTCAACTTAGAAAGTTTCTGTGAAAACTCAGCATCCGTGAGCGTACGATACCGCGTGGGTTGCGATGTCGTGAGCCGTTCATTGGCAATCGTCAATGCACTGGAGACAAGAGATATAGGAACTTCAAGCGGTGTAGGCGAAGGGACAGACGCAGCATCAGACGCAGGTAAAGCAGTAATGGCTTCTGCTATATCGCCCGCCAAAAAACTTTCCCGTCGCGAATCAATATCCGCTAACGCCTGCTGCGCGGCTACTTGGTGTGCAAATTTTTTCGAGCCAGGAACCGGTTCAGGTGTTTCATGAACCCTGTCACCGTAGGATACCTTTACCTGCCAACAGGGAGCATCGGCGGGACCGTGCTGTGTTTCCGAAAAAGTCGGCTGACTCAATCCACGTTCCTGACAGTATTGAATCAAAAGTCCCTTGTAATTTTCAACAATCTCGCCAGTAGCCAGATCTGCCATTCATTTCTCCCTGCGTACCTTAAGAAGACCTCGGTCCGTTATTAGAACGCGGACCGCCGCCCATCATTCTACGGGGTTTGACCTTCCGCTGACGTTTCATCTCAATCCTGCGACGTTTTTCGCTCGGTTTCTCATAGAAACTCCGCTTTTTAATTTCCGTAACGATACCGGCTTTCCCACACATCTTCTTAAAGCGTGCGAGCGCACGATCGAACGTTTCGCTTGGATTGACATTGACTTCTACTTGAACCATTTTTTTATCCTCCATAAAAACTTGAATTATTAAAACGCTATGTAATTGTATCACATCCAACCCCAGATGTCAAATATTTCTTGGGTGTGGCCAGGGTCATTTAGTTTTAAGAAACAGATTAACCTATGTGAAGGATTTCTGTAATGGACGCCCGAACTTGTTCGGGATAGCGCACTTGTCCCGAACAAGTTCGGGCGTCCGGATGTAAATTATTGGAAAACTAAATGCCCCTAGGGTGTGGCTGTCGGCTGTCGGCTGTCGGTGGTCGGCTGTCAGCCACTTGACTTTTTCCCCTCAATCCGCTATACTCGTCTCACCAAAAAGGAGGCAGGACCATCTACGAAATCATCATCCTCTGTTTCGGTGCATGGCTTACCGGCGTCAGCAAAGCCGGTTTCGGCGGCGGTATCGGTATGATTGTCGTTCCCATGTTCACACACTTCCGCAGCGCACGAAACGTCATCGGACTCATGCTCCCGCTCCTCATCTCAACTGATCTCTTCTCACTCCGCCACTACTGGAAACGCTGGCATCGTCAGAGCGTCACACGCCTCATCCTCGGCTCTCTCATCGGTGTTGCCTTAGCAAGCCTCATCCTCAAGGACATCTCTGACGTTCATCTCAAGAAAGTCATCGGCGGGATTGCCTGTCTGTTCGCACTTCTGGAATTCCTACGTCCGTACTGGCAACCGTTGCTTGGAGGCTCTAAACAACAGGTCGAAACAGCAATCCATTTCAGAACGTGGCACGGGTTGATCGCTGGGATACTCGCCGGTGCGTTCTCGACGCTTGCGCACATGGGAGGACTCGTCGTTGCCATGTATCTCCTTCCCCAACGCTTAGGCAACACCGCCTTCGTTGGCACCGCAACAGCCACCTATTTGCTTCTCAACACCATCAAAGTCCCCTTCTACCACCAACTGGATCTTTTCTCATTCGAGATTTTCATTGAAGCAGTTGCTCTTCTGCCCTTTATTGCGTTAGGCGTGCTAACGGGCATTGCCCTCAACAATCGCGTTCCAGAGCGTATCTTTTCAAGGATTGTGCTGTTCTTCTTATTCGCAACGGGTGCGCATCTTCTTTTTGTTTGAATCAGGATTTGCAGGATTATGAGGATTTGCAGGATTATGGTCTGAGTCAGGATTTGCAGGATTATGAGGATTTTCAGGATGATTTTCTGAATCGGCGATTCAGACAAAACACCCACAACCCTCTTAACTTATAACTTATAACCCAGGGGCATTTAGTTTTCCAATAATTTACATCCGGACGCCCGAACTTGTTCGGGAAAAGTGTGCTACCCCGAATAAATTCGGGCGTCCATTCACAGTTAACCTTCACATGGGTAAACTTATCTCTTAAAACTAAATGACCCTAACCCATAACCATAAAACTCTTGAGCCATATCCCTAAATACGCTATAATTACAACAAAACAGACGAGGATAAAAGAATGACACTCAATTGGGGTGTGCTCGGTGCCGGGAGCGTCGCACAACGGAGAGCGATGCCAGCCATCAACAAAGCAAAAGGTGCCGAACTCCACGCCTTACTCTCTCGCGACGCCGACCGCGCAAAGCGGTTAGCAAACGAATATGGCGCAGCAAACGCTTATACCACCGTCGATGCACTCTTAGCAGACGATACCCTCGATGCAATTTACGTCTCAACACCTGTGCACCTACACTGTGAACAGGTCCTCGCCGCCGCAGAACGCGGCTTGCACGTGCTTTGCGACAAACCGTTAGGACTCACACCACAAGAGTGCACAGAGATGATCGCCGCCTGCGATGCCAACAGTGTCCATTTACAAGTCTGCTTCCTGTTTCGGTTTCACTCCTGTTTCCAGCAGATCCGAACGTGGGTGAAAGACGGACGGTTCGGACAGATTGTCCACGGACGCATGCCGTTTCTGAAACAGTACCAACTTGTACCCGATGAATGGCGCGCTAAGCCCAAAGAAGGTGGTGGTGGGTGCTTCATGGATCTCGGACCCCACAGTGTGGATTTACTCCGCTACCTCATCGGCGAGGTACATGCCGTCAGCGCATTCTACAACAGTGCCGTCGGTGACACCGCTGTTGAAGAGACAGGCGGCATCCTAATGCACTTTGACAACGGCGCACAGGCATTCACAGACCTCAGTTTCTCAGTCCCGCACTGCGACATTGTCTTCGAGCTTTATGGAACAGAAGGCACCGTCTGGGTTTACAACGACGACGGTTGGAAAATCCGCACCCACTTTGACGGCGAAGAACAGTTGGTCCCTTCTCAATATGAAGACCTCTACCAGTATCAGTTCGAGCACTTCGCTGAATGTGTGCATCACGGTGTTCCGCCAATCACCACTGGTGTTGACGGTTTAAGAGCAAACGAAATTTTAGCTGCCGCGTACCACTCTGGGCAAACCGGACAAATGGTTCAATGCTCACCATCCAAATAGTGGTCAGCGATCGGCGGTCGGTTGTCAGCACTTGCTTTCCTCCAAATCCGTGATTCAGACAACCCACATCCAATTGCGACAAAATGGCACACATTACACCCTCATGTAGTTTTTATACGACAAATTGTCGCTCTTAAAAACATGCCAAATTGTCACGCATACCCACAAACCTACGCCGATATGGCACTTTTTGAATTGGCACGAAAATTGCTACTGTACAGGTGGATATAAGCGTTCTGAAACGCATCACAGAGGCACTAAGACCTCAAATCTTAATTATTTGTGTCAACTCAAGGAGGAATTCATTAAGATGGCACTTGTACCCCTTGGCGATAGAATACTCGTCAAACGTTCAGAAGACGATGAACAGACAACCAGCGGTGGGATCATTATCCCCGATACCGCTAAGGAAAAACCGCAAGAAGGCGAAGTTGTTGCTGTTGGAACCGGTAGGCTTCTCGACAGTGGCGAACGGCAACCCGTTGATGTCACAGTCGGAGACCTCGTTCTCTTCGCTAAATACGGCGGAACCGAAGTTACATACGACAATGCTGAATATCTCATCTTACGCGAAGATGACATATTAGCCAAAGTTAACTAAGGAAGGAGTTAAACACATGGCAGCAAAACAACTGGCGTTTGATGAAGAAGCGCGGAGCGCTATTAAAAACGGCGTTGATCAGCTCGCAGACGCTGTTAAAGTTACGTTAGGACCCAAAGGACGGAACGTCGTGCTCGATAAGAAATTCGGCGCACCCACCATCACGAAAGATGGCGTTACCGTTGCTAAAGAGGTAGAACTCGAAGACCCTTATGAAAATATGGGCGCGCAGATGGTCAAAGAGGTTGCTTCCAAGACCAGTGATGTCGCTGGTGATGGTACCACAACCGCTACGATCCTCGCACAGTCCATCTATCGTGAAGGCTTGAAAAACGTCGCCGCAGGACATAACCCCATGGCACTCAAGCGCGGTATTGAGAAAGCCGTCGGCGCAGTCGTCGGGTCCATCCAAGGCTTGAGCAAAGAGGTCTCCGAAAAGACCGAAATCGCGCAGGTCGCCGCTATTTCCGCGAATAACGACAACGCTATCGGTGATCTCATTGCTGACGCTATGGAAAAGGTCGGAAAAGATGGCGTTATCACCGTCGAAGAAGCAAAAAGCCTTGAAACGACACTTGATGTCGTTGAAGGTATGCAGTTCGACCGTGGGTATCTCTCACCCTATTTCGTCACAGATCCTGATCGGATGGAAGCCGTCTTAGAAGACGTCGCTATCCTCATCCACGAAAAGAAAATCAGCAGTCTCAAAGACCTTGTGCCTGTGCTCGAACGCACCGCACAACAGGGCAAACCGCTGTTGATTATCGCTGAAGATGTTGAAGGTGAAGCACTCGCAACCGTCGTGGTCAACAAAATCCGTGGCACACTCCGTTGTGTCGCTGTTAAGGCTCCCGGCTACGGTGATCGCCGTAAAGAGATGCTTGAAGACATCGCCGTCTTGACAAACGGACGCGTCATCTCTGAAGACCTCGGCATTAACCTCGAAAATATCACCCTGAACGATCTTGGCAGTGCCAAACGCGTCGTTATTGACAAAGACAACACAACAGTTGTTGAAGGCGAAGGCACAACCGAATCCATCCAAGGACGTATCGACCAGATCCGCAGACAGATTGAAGATACAACCTCTGACTATGATCGCGAGAAATTGCAGGAACGCCTCGCAAAACTCGCCGGTGGTGTCGCCGTCATTAACGTCGGTGCCGCAACTGAAGTCGAGATGAAAGAGAAGAAAGCCCGTGTTGAAGACGCTATGCACGCCACACGCGCCGCCGTTGAGGAAGGCGTTGTTGTCGGTGGAGGCGTCGCGCTCGTCAGAGCACAAGCCGCGCTTGATTCCCTCCAACTCGATGATGCCACTGAAGAAGTCGGTGTCTCTATCATCAAACGGGCACTCGAAGACCCGCTCCGCCAAATTGCGAAGAATGCCGGACAAGAAGATTCCGTCATCATCGCTAAGGTCAAAGAAGAAGGCGGAAACGTTGGCTATGATGCCCATCAAGAGCGTTTCATCGACATGTTTGAAGCCGGTATCCCCGATCCGACCAAGGTCGTACGGGTCGCGTTGCAAAACGCAGCCAGCATCGCAGCGTTGATGATCACCACTGAGACCCTCATCGCGGAACTCCCCGAAGCAGAAGCACCGGCACCGCCGATGCCTCCGGGTGGTGATATGTACTAAAACGTTTAAAGGTGCGGTTTCTAACCGCACCTTTTTCTTTTATCCCACACACAACAACCGCTCACACTCCCGAAGCACGCTTTCTACTTCGATCGTGTGCATACAAGGCGATGTGCCGTCCGCTAACGCCTGACACCCGTATTCAAACCCCAAATTAAGGCACGGACTACACGGCACACGCGCACGGACAATACCGGCATTGTGGCTCCAAGGTCCCCACTGCGCAAAATTAGTCGGACCGTGCAACCCAACAACAGGAGCACCCGCCGCCGCCGCAAGATGCATCGGACCGCAGTTGCCACTCACGACGAGTGCCGCCTTCTCAAAGAGCGCCGCAAGTTGATTAACATCTGTCTGACCCGCAAGCACCACCGCCCGATGCTTCATACGTTCTGCAATCTCTTCAGAGACCGCTGCCTCTCCCGGCGCACCCGTCAGAACAATCTGTGCTCCATAACGTTCAACAAGCGCGTCTGCCAAAACGACATAACGTTCCAGGGGCCATCGTCTCCGTGGTTCGCCGCGTCTGCCCGCCTCTGGGTGTAGCACAAAGAGCGGTAGATCCCGTGAGACCGCTTCTTGCGCCAAGGTTTGATGCACCCACGCCCGATCCTCTTCGTGATGCCAGACTTCAAGCCCAAATTCAAGCGTTGGGCATCCCAGCAGCGTTGCGATGTCCAAGAAGTTCCGAACCTCATGCCGTCCTGTTGTATGTGGCACTGATGCCGTAAAGAGAAAATGCCGGGACTGCCCCTTTGTCCGAAACCCAATCCGCATCGGGGCACCGCTCACATAGGCAAGCAGCGCGCTCAGTCGTGGCCAATGCTCCAAGTCAATTGCCCAATCGAAGCCTTCGTCCCGAAGTTGGGCAAACAACTGGTGTCCGGGTGTACGGAAGGGGATGCGCTTGTCAATATACGGACAGTGTGCCAAATAATTCAGATTGGTTGGTGAGGCTAACATCGTGAATTCAGCATTAGGGAAGGCGTGTCGGATAGCACGGATGGTAGGAATCGCTAAAATCGTGTCGCCCAGTGCGGAGAGTTGGATGAACAGAATCTTTTTCGGGGTGTCTGGTATCGGTGCCTGTTTGGGAAATAGGCTCAGTAGTAGGTTAAGGGGAATGCCGAGGTAGCGGTCTAAGGACTGTTGGAGGCGATTTGAGTGCATGATGCTATAAACATGCCGCCCTTACAGGGCTGGAAACCTTTGTGGAATGCTTTTCTATAAACATGCCACCCTTACAGGGCTGTGAACCTTCGGGAAACGCTTTTCTATAAACATATTGAAGAAACACCCAAGCAAATAAACCCTACGGGATTCAAGAGTAACGTTCAACTCATACAGGACTTACGCAAATTGAGCAAATATCAGAAATTTAGACGCAAAAAGTGATAATTTTCGTTCTTTAAACCCCCTAAAGAATCAACGGTATGAATGCCGTATGGCATTCCCCGCCCCTTATCAGGGGGACTTTAAGAGGAAATGCGTAAGTCCTATCATATTTCATAGGTGGTACGAGTCGGATCCTGATTGCGAACTCTTTTCTTATACCAATAAACAGGCATATCTCTCTAAAATTGACACCTATGGTGATGCTGTAGCATACCCATACAACTCAATCTCTGAAATCTTCGCTAGTGCCGTCGTCGGTCCAGTTACAAAAACACGATAACGTCCACGCCGAATGTTGCCGTCCGAGGTTTGCACATTCTCCCGCCTTATCTGGACATTCTCTCGTTTACGGGCTGCATCTTCCGTCGTCCGACGCACCACCACTTTAATACCTGATGTCATAACAACCCTGTTGAAGCGGATGTCTATGATCGGCTCTCTGTTGCTGCGTCGATCGTAAATTTTGTCCCATTCGCCACGCGAGTTAAACGCGTGCAACTCAAACTCCTCAAGGTTCGTGGAGTGAATCACAATCCGATAAATCGACTTCTTCTCTGGCAGATAGACAATTGCCTCCGACGGAATATCGATATCCGTTCCTACACTACCAGATCCCTTCTTGCGCTGAGACTGACCGATTGTTTCTGGATTATCGTCGATGAATGCGGGATCACTCGCCGTTACGCCGGGGAGAAGGGCGTAGTTCTCGCTCCACTGCTGTCCGAGGGTACAGCCCCAACAGAAACAGAGTAGCCCCAATAGCACGTATTTGTAAATCCTACTGCCGTTTAAGTTCCTGCTCACGGTCGCCTCCGAATTTGACTATTCATCTCCTCAATTTGCTTCAGGATGTCCTCTTTCGTCAGTTTACGCACCTTAAACTGCAAATCCTTAAAGAAGGGAACCAGATCCTCACCCGCCGCTTCGCTGAGATAGTAGACGAGGAAACTCGTCGGTGTTTTGTCCTCAAGTCTCTGATGGAGTGCGTCGGCTTCCATCAACTGAAAAACCTTGATATAAAAATCGTTCCCATACCTTTCGCGCAGCTCAGCAACGAGCGTGTAAGCGTATCTATAACGCCACTGCGTCAACGGACCTCCGTCAAGATGTCCACCCCAGTTCTCCAATTGATTCACACCATTCAGATCGACCCGCAGATCGCCTTTGAGGCTATCAAATTTGGGATGTGTGCCACCCTTTGCATATTCCGTCTGGATTAGTACGGCAATACCTTCCGAAAACCACACCGGCAGAAAATAGATGTTTGTAAAAGCGTGGGTCAATTCATGCGCCCGAACCCCGTGCTTCTCATACATCGCCAGCGGGAAATCCATCTTAATCCCGTTGACGAATTTCAGATACTGCCCATTCTGAAATCCATAACGATAGTTCGTCGTTGTTGTCGCAGCAAGCCTGGTTCCCTGATAGATGTCGTGCAACGTCACATGGATTTTATGCTTTGGTCTGAAGCCGAAGAGTCGGTTCATCGCATCGTAGAGACTTTCCATATAACCGAGGGCACTCCGAGCAAACGCCTCCCGCTCTTCAACGGCATCAAGTTGAGGGTGTCCGTGCAAATCTTTGGCAAGCGTCAGCGTGTAGTGGTCGCTCACACCGTACAACGCATCGGGGGCAATTTCAATCTTGGCGTTTGAAGGTCTGAGCATGAGCGAGTCGGCGTCTCGCGCTTCCAGTATGCGTTTCTCGCGGCGCCGCTGTGCCTCTTCTAAAGCCACACAACCGTTGAAGCCAATCACTGCTATAAGCAACATGACCGCAATGCACGTTTGCGTCACACGCAAAAGCGCACAGTCGAAAACCGTACCTACAAGGAGAAATCTATCTCTGCGTTCCACGACTTGCCTCTCAAAGCGGCACCGCTCTCGATTTATCGCCGATGCGCCGCATGGTAATGTCCTGTACAAGGGTAGGATCCGGTAAGCCTGTTTCAGCGAGTCGACGTTCCAGAAAAGCATCCATATCGCCTTTCAAACGCGCAACGACTGCGTCCGCTTCCTCAGCCAGATTGTAAACCTCGTCGGGATCCTCTTCCAGATCGTAAAGTTCCAAATCCGGTGTGTTGTAGACAGCAGGCGTACCGCCCGTCTCAACAATCAGTTTCCACTTTTTCGTCTGCCACCCACGCTTCTTCATCCAACCGCATTCCGTGAGATAGATACCTTCCGTCGTTCCGTCGTCTCTGCCGTTTTCCATCAGTCCACGGAGGCTTGACCCTTCTATCTTTTCACGTTCCGTAAGTGCCGTCAGTCCCGCATAATCAAGAATCGTAGGAGTAATATCGGTGAGGCGCACCAGACCGTCAAGCCGCTGTCCATCTGAAAGGAGTGCCGGACAGTGAATGATTAGTGGAACGTGGCAGTTGGTCTCATAAAGCCCGTGGTGATCGTACCAGAGTTCGTGTTCATCAAGCTCCTCACCGTGGTCTGCCGTAATGATGAGCAGTGTCTCCTCAAGTTGACCGCAGTCTTGTAGATAACGAAAAAGCTGCGCAAGGCACGCGTCCATATAAGCGATCGAAGCATCATACTGCGCATTTACATATCGCCTGTCTCTCCAGAGTCGTTTCTTCGCAGTGTTGTCCGGGTCCGACGGATCAGGCGTGCACATCCACTGCCGGAAATAATCCGTAAAGGGTTCACAAGCATAAACAGCGTCCATGCTACGGTTGTTCGGATCACATTCATCGCCGCTATAGAACATCCGTTCAAAGGGTAGAGGGGGCAGATATGGCGTGTGTGGATCCCAATAGTGTAGAAAAGCGAACCAGGGTTTATCCTGTGCTTGTGCCAGGTCCAGCAGTTCCATCGCCGTCTCGTTAACAGCCTCCGCTTTTCGAGCGTTGCGATAACTGATGTCCCACTGATACCCACGGTATTGCGTCTCTGGAAAACCGCGTTGGAACCACCGCCCCAAATTGTCCGCAGCGACGGTAAAGTATCCAGACTCGCTCAACAACTCTGGAACTGTCTTTATATCGCTCGACAAGTCTAACGTCCCACCCTGTGTAATGATTTGGTGAGATAAGACGTCCTTGCCGGTGAACATCGTTGTGTGCGCCGGATGTGTCGGGATATGTGGACTGATACACTTCTCAAAAAGCGTTGATCGTTCCGCAAGTGCATCGAGATGCGGCGTCGTCAGATTGCGATGTCCGTAGCAACTCATACTGGATGCCCGCAACGTGTCTAATGAAATAAGGATAATATTACGCAAAGACTAATCTCCCGCAGCGACTTCCGCCGACGAAGTCTGCGCCGCACGAATCGCTTCACACAAATACGTAATCCCTTCAGGAATATCGTCCACATGCGTGTAAGCATACGCCAGCCGAATCGACTTCACCGGTGCACTGGCATAGTGAAACGCACTTCCGTTACTGAAACCGACACCTTTCGCCGCAGCGAGTTCCTGCAATTTATTAAGATCGGTCGTCTCCGGCAAATCTATCCAGAGGAAAAGTCCGCCCCGCGGGCGTGTCCATGTACAGAGATCACTCACATGCTTGTCAAGCGTTTCCACCACAGCGCGACATTTCGCACCGACAGCAGCGTTCGTTTTTACAAGATGCGCTTCAAGGTGTTCCATGAAGAATTCGGCAACGATTGCACTCGCCAGTGCGCTCGTTCCACCGTCCCAGCGGTTTTGGTGAATTTGACCGTAGTAAGGTTCCCGCGCCACGAAATAGCCTTGTCGAACACCTGCCCCTAAAATCTTCGAGAACGTAGCGATAAAGATGACCCGGTTTGACGTGTCCAACTTAAAAAGCGAAGCCGGTGTCGGGGTCGATGTAAAGTCGATGTCGCCGTAGCAGTCGTCTTCAACGATGAGCGTATCATACTCCTCAGCCAACGCCAGCATCCGTTTTCGGCGTTCAAACGAGAGAATCGCACCTGTCGGATTCTGATGGTTCGAGGTCGTATAGATGAAAGACGGACGGATATTTTTCTGCTTGAGTGTCTTCAATTTCGATTCAAGGTCATCCATATCCATACCGTCAATATAGTCCATCGACACACCTTCGATGTTCGCTTTAAAGTGCCGCATAATCCCTAAGGTGCCGCTGTAGGTGTATTCCTCTGTCAGTACCGTATCTCCAGGATTGATGAACGTTCCCAGCACCAATTCCAGTGCTTGCATAGAGCCGGAGGTGATTGAGATGTTATCTATCGGCAACGGGATACCTTCACGGCGTTCAAACCGCATGGATGCCAGTTCCCGCAAACCCTTATAGCCAGATTCACCCGGATAGTTAACCAGATCGCCGCCCAACTTACGGAGTGCTTTTTCGCTCGCCTCAATTAACCCCTCCGTTGGAAACGTATAAGGATCCGGACGCCCACCTGTAAAAGCAAAGTCTTTCATAAAATGCTCCTTTTTCTTAGCAGATGCCATATAGGAGAATTATAACAGACTTATGAAAAAAAAACAACAAGGTAAGTCTAACGACCCCTTCTTTTTCGTTGACATGCATTTCTGCATCATGTTATACTCTCCTCACTTTTATAACACATGAAAACCCAAGAAATACGCCGAAACCTCACGTTTGAGCCGATGCGCTTATCTGACCTGCAGCAAGTCCTGGAGATCGAGAACGAATGCTTTGAGGACCCGTGGAGCGCAAACTATTTCACACTGTCCCTGAAGCGACCGAAATCTTATGAATATTTGTACGTCGCACGGTGTGAAAACACCATCATGGGCTACATTGTGTTCGCCATTCTCTATGAAGAAGCACATGTTCTGAATATCGCAGTGCCGTCTGTCTATCAGCGGCAAGGCATCGGCAAATATCTCCTCGCTTCAGCATTAGATATAATACAGGAACAGGACGCACGCGAGGTCTTCTTAGAAGTCGCTGTCAGCAACTTACCGGCACAATATCTTTACCGACAGTTCGGGTTCCGCATCTGCGGCATCCGAAAACACTATTACGGTCGTCATAAAGACGCTTACGTGTATCGCAAAGGAGCAGCAGAAACCGATGCTACTTAACCTCTTAAGTCACACCTTTTCAGCTACAGCAAATTTATCGCTCTCAACTCGCCGACAAGAAGCGCGGACTGTCGGCAGGAACGGCTGGCGCGTTATCGAAGAAGAAGTCCATTGGAATCCCGCTGAAACTGCCATCGTTGTTGTTGATATGTGGAACGAACATTGGTCTTGGGGAGCAACGGAGCGCGTGAATATAATGGCACCTCGGATGAACATCGTGCTTGGACGGGCGCGAGAGCAAGGCGTAAATATTATTCATGCTCCCTCCGATACAATGGATTTCTATGAGGCACACCCGGCGCGTTGCTCCGTCTTAGAAATACCACACGCCGATCCACCACCTGAACGTGAACTGCCAGATCCGCCTTTGCCTGTTGATGCCTCCGATGGCGGTTCGGACACCGGCGAGCCTGATTCTTACAAAGCGTGGCACCGTCAGCATCCAGCCATTGATATTGACGACACAGACGCTATTAGCGATAACGGACAGGAGGTTTACAACCTCTTCAATCACAAAGGCATCAAGAACATTATTTTCATGGGCGTTCACACGAATATGTGTGTCCTTGGACGCTCTTTCGCGATTAAGCAGATGGTGCGTTGGGGTTTCAACGCCGTTCTCTCACGCGATCTCACCGATGCGATGTATAACCCCTTCAAACCGCCTTATGTCAGCCACGAGGAAGGTACGCAGCTCATCATTGAGTATATTGAGAAGTTCTGGTGTCCCACAATCCTCAGCGGCGATTTAACAACCCCAAAAGTCTAACATTTCAGTTCTTTAAACCCCCTAAATCCCCCTTATCAGGGGGACTTCAAGAGGAAATGCGTAAGCCCTAAGTAAAGCCCATAATTATTTATCCATCGGATGGGGTAGTAAGGGCTGGGTAACCCAGCCCCTACGAGCGTCCGGTGTGGGCATTTCTATTGGGGAGTGCCCACATATTTTCGGATTTTACTATAAAATAGGTAGGCGAGGTTAGGAAACCTCGCCAGCGGAAACCCTGAAGTATCAAATTTTATTGTGTCCACATGTTTTTGGGCTTTACTATAATTGACCGCTGACGGCTGATAGCCAGAAAACAAAAAAAGCCCACGGTCGTAAAAATACCGCAGGCTTTCTATTTCAGATTCAGTTCGCGTACTACTGACGGTTGCTTTTCAGCGTACCCCATGTCGTGGCGAGTTTCTGTTTTGGATCAACGGGTAATGCAGGAATCACTTCTATCCCGCTGAACATTGCATTGAGGTCTCCCTTGCCGGTCTTCGGATTGCCAGCAAACTCAAGGCTCATCACCTTATCTTTAACCTCTATACCTTCGTATCGTATGATCTCGATTTCATCCTTACCCGGGGTGACATATTCTTTTTCCACAATCTCGTCTTCGATAAGAATATCAAAGCCGCGGTTGTTCGGGGACCAGTGTTCACCCACGAGATAGGTAACATTAAAGGTGCCTTTGCCGGTTTTCAGATCCATTTTAACGACATCAGGGAACTTCGCCCAGCTGACAGTGTAGAAAATCTCTTCATCATACCCTTCCTTCTTTGCAAGTTTTTGGGCATCTTTCGTGAGATTTTGGACTTCTGCGACGCGCGGTTGCAGATCAATCCATCCACCCCACGCCTCTTTCTCATTCTGTCCACCGTGCCAGATGCGTCCCTTAGAATCCTTAAAATCTTCCACCTTACCGCCCCATACGCGAATCTCTTCGGCAGATTGCGCGTGGGGGATGATCGTTACCGCAGTAAATACGGTAAGCAAAACGATCAAAAATAGACTTTGTCGCATATTTTCCTCCTTGGATTGTGCTTAGAAAGAAGCACGTATACTAATAATAACATATTTGTATCGCAATTACAACTCTTTTTACTCCATACCCTCAACCACAACAAGCCGCTGATTCGCCTGCACATCTGTCAGTGTCTGCACAGTCCCACTTGGCCACTGGATCACAATCTGATCTACTTTCTCATGATCCGCAAGCCCAAATTCGACGTCTAAACTACTCTGTGAGAGGTAGCTATCCCCAGCTGTTATCTGCTGGATTTGATGAAGGTCACCAGCACTCACTTTAACAAGTGCGCCAACCCCATCCCGATTGCTTGCCGTGCCAACCGTGCGAATCTGAAGCCAGTTCTGTCGGTTTCCGCCATCGTTTCGGAGCAGCATCGGTTTCCCACCGCTGTTGACAATGAATAGGTCCAAGTCCCCATCGGCGTCGTAATCTCCGACCGCGACACCCCTGCCAACACCGTACGAACTGAATTTTCGGAGTCCGACAGCCTCAGAGATATCCGTGAAAGTGTCGTCGCCATTGTTACGAAGAAAAACATCGGGTTGTCCATGTGCTTCCCACGAAGCAGGATCGATGTGACCCGCCGAAAAGAATATATCTAAATCGCCGTCATTGTCAGCGTCGAACAACGCTGTCCCCCAGCACGTTTTCCCCAATCCAGACGCAAAGACACCGCTCTGTGCCGAGACATCGCTGAAGGTGCCATTACCGTTATTTCTATAAAGCACATTGTTCTCATCAAGCCAATTGGTAACGAAGATATCCAGATCTTCATCGGTATCGTAATCGCCCCATGCAATACCCATACCGCTTCGGATGTCTCCTGTCCTGCTCCTTGCATCGGGTTGATTTGTGTTCGTAAATGTGAGTTCACCTTCATTGCGATAGAGGATGTTTTGATCAGTATCATTGGCGAGATAGATGTCCAAGTCCCCATCGGTATCGTAATCCGCTGCGGCGACACCGAGTGTCAGGTGAAACCCACCGTTTACCTTAGCGGCATCTGTGATATTGATGAAACCACCATCGCCTTTGTTCAGGTAGAGAAGATTCGTCTGTCCGAAGAAATCGTAAGGGAAGAAGACTTCATCACCCTGTGGAACTTTGGTGTATTCAATGTAGTTGCCGACGTAGAGATCGAGGTATCCATCCCTGTCGTAGTCACCCCACGCAATGCCGGAGCCGAAGCCGTCATGTCCGATGCCACCTGCGCCAGATGAAAAACGCTTGAAAGTGCCATCACCGTTGTTTCGATAAAACTGATTTCCTTTGTAATTGGAGACGTAGAGATCGGCATCACCATCGTTGTCGTAGTCGGCAAAGGCGCATCCCATGCCCCATCCGGTATCACCAACGCCTGCCACTTCTGTCACATCCGTAAAAGTGCCGTCGCCGTTATTCCGATAGAGAGCGTTTTTCGGCAAAGCCGCATCCGGTTCTGGACGCACCAATGCACTGTTGGCAATATAGAGATCGAGCAAACCGTCGTTGTCGTAGTCTCGCCACGCCGCGCCTGAACCAACGAGGGCAGGCACTACACGCAGATCAATGCCACCCGCATGCTCAAAGTGGATACCGGCTTGCGCGGTGACATCTACAAATTGGATGTCGGACGCGTAGGTGTTCAAGGTAAGCGCGAAACTCAAAATTACGATAATGTTTCGTAACCGACTGTACATTCTGATGCCTCATTGTCCAACTTTAGTAAATCAGGACTTACGCAAATTGAGCAAATACCAGAAATTTAGACGCAAAAAGTGATAATTTCCGTTCTTTAAACCCCCTAAATCCCCCTTATCAGGGGGACTTCAAGAGGAAATGCGTAAGTCCTATAAATATTATACACGAAACCCTTAAAATAAGCAGAATTGATTTTCCCATCAAACTGATCGCTGACTGCTGACAGCCGACAGCTAAAAACTAATTTAGTTGCAATTCCACTAAAAATGTGTTAAAATTCATAAGAACTAATGTGGTTTGAACCGATCATTCAAGTTAGAGGAGCTGCAAGTGGAAATATCTGTCTTAGTTCTGAATGCCAGTTATGAAGCTATCAACGTTTGCAACCTCCGGCGTGCTATGAAAATGGTTTTCAAAGGCACCGCACAGACCGAAGAAGTTTCCGATATTCAGATTCGTTCACCGAGTGCTGCAATGAAAGTACCGCATGTAATTCGTTTGGTGAACTACGTTCACGTCCCACGTAGTGTTGTCAAATTTTCACGTAGGAATGTCCTCGTCCGAGACCAGTACACATGCCAATACTGTCGTAGGGAATTCCCGACGTCGCAGCTCACGCTTGATCATGTGGTGCCGATCTCTCGCGGTGGACAGACGAATTGGGAAAATGTTGTGACGGCGTGCAAAAAATGTAATAATAAAAAAGGAAATAAGATGCTCTACGAGGCGTCCCTCAAACTCGCACGCCAACCCAAGACGCCATCAATTTTAACCTATTTACAACTCAACCGTCATTTTCGTGGATGTCATCCGTCGTGGAGAAAATATCTGTATATCAACTGAATTATGCCAGATCCGAAAAAAATAAAAAAACGTTCGGAATTCCAACGTGTCTATCAGAGAGGCAGTAAGTGTTGGAATCGCTACTTTGTGATATACGTGCTACATACCCACTTCGATCACCTTCGGTTGGGAATTACCGTCAGCAAAAAAGTCGGAAAGAGTGTTCAAAGGAATCGTGTTAAAAGATTAATTCGTGAGTCGTTTCGGCACTTACGTCCTCAGATACAGACAGCACACGATATTGTAGTTGTCGGTAGAACCCCAGCGTCTCAGCTTAAATCTCAAGAAGCACAGAACGCTCTCTACAACTTGTTTCGGAGAGCCTCTATTTTGATAGACAATGGATCTCACCACAACGTAGTGGAGTAGAAACTCCACAATTCATGAGGAACATAGGCGTGCCACACTGCAAGTGCAAGCAACACCGTGAAGCGATAGCCCCAATTGGGAACCAACGAACACATCACAAGACACGTCCGGCGACCCTACTTATGCTACCGATCCGTTTTTATCGCCGCTTCATTTCACCGCTATTTCCCCCTTCGTGTCGCTTCTATCCCACATGCTCACAATACGCACTCCAAGCATTGGAACGCTATGGGACTTTCAAAGGGATCTGGCTAACGCTTAAACGACTTACAAAATGCCACCCTTATCATCCCGGTGGCTTCGATCCGCTAAATTAGCGGCACAGACACGCCGGGTCAGAAACGGCTGGTCTTAGGAATACACATAGATGAGGAGCACCTAATTTCAATGGGAGCACGTTACATTATCGCACTCGTCCTAATGATTGCTGTGATGATCGCATGGAGCCTGTTTTTCGGTAACCGCTTTGCACCCGAGCCAGATGGACCCGCAACGACCGAGACACCCACATCATCTGAAACACGCGAGATGCAACCCGATCCTACAACACAAACAGCACCGGAGGGAGCCGAGGCATCCCTTGACCCTGATCTCTGGACACCCTTACAGGAAACCCCTGACGACGCAAAGATTACCGTCCAAACAGATAACTACAGTATCGTCTTTAACGAAAAACTCGCAATCGCTAAACTGTGGGAACTAAACCAATTTCCAGACCGGACCGTTGAGACGGGTATGTTCCTGAATTTGATTCCTGAGGATGCTCTCAACTGCCTTGCACTTCGGTTCGCGAATTCGCAGCTGCAACTCGATTCGCTCCGTGCCTCATGGAAGGCAGATAAATCCGAAGTCGTCCTCCCAAATGGACAAGGCACAGAGACCCTCTCTTTCTCGACAATAATCGGAGAAAAACTGCGGGTTACAAAGCATCTAACTTTTACCTCTGGTGCCTATTTTGTTGATGTGGCAGTGACCTTCCAAAACGTTTCCGATGAACCCTTGCTTATGGGCGGGAACGAACCCGCAAATGGATACGAACTCCAGTGGGGACGTGGTATCAATGCCGACCTACTGCCGCACGAAAAGAAAAGCGGAAAACGGGGCAGACGCGGCAAGGAAGGCGCGAAGACTTATACCGGCGAGGGCAATCCGCAACGCAAACTCAAAGAGGAACAATCTTTAGCGACAGTCCTCTGGGCAGGTCTTGATAGTCAGTACTTCAGCGCAATGATGATTCCAGACCCTCAACTCGCAGCAACATATAAGCTCATAGAAACACCAAACGCCAACGCCGCAGCCAATGATGCTGTTGTCGCACCAACGGAGACAGTCGGACTTGTTATCCCCGGTTTTTATCTTGCATCTCAGGAGAAAAGAAGCGACGCTTTCAGGGTCTATGTCGGACCCAAAGACGACAAAATTCTAAAGACTATTACGGCACCCAACGCGCCTGATGTACCGCTCCATCTCTCCAAAGTCATTGATTTCGGGTTTTTTGCCCCCTTGGTATGGGGAATGCTCTGGGTATTCAAAGGGTTGCACAATATCTTCGGAAACTACGGACTCTCGATTATTTTGCTGACCGCCTTGGTGAAGGTAATTACGTACCCTTTCACCCGGAAAGCACACGGATCGATGAAGAAGATGCAGCAGCTCCAGCCACAACTCTTGGAATTGAAGGAGAAACACAGGGACGATCCGCAGAAACTCAACCGCGCTACAATGCGGCTCTATAAGGAAAATGGTGTCAACCCACTCGGTGGTTGTATTCCATGGCTCCCACAAATTCCGCTTTTCTTTGCACTCTTTTCGCTCCTTGGTGGTGCAGTGGAGCTGCGCGGAGCACCCTTCCTACTCTGGATTCAGGATCTGTCTGCTCCAGATACTTTGGTCGAATTACCATTTACAATTCCGCTGATTGTCACGCAGATAGATGCTATCCGATTACTGCCTATAATAAACGGTTTAACAACATGGCTTCAGCAGAAATTCGTCGGTAATATGACACCAACAACGGACAATATGCAAATGAAAATTATGCAGTTCATGCCCATCATCTTTATCTTCATTTTTTACAACTGGGCATCCGGGTTTGTGTTGTATTGGTTATGCAATAATGTGTTCACCATAGCGCAACAATATATCCAGAACCGAAGCGCAACTGACGAAGATCAGCTGGTAGTTACAGATACTAAAGGACGGGGCACTTCCAAACGGAAATAGTCTTAATCCATACCGTACCTGCATCGACTATTCACTGCCGGAAATGTTTATACGAGGAGGACATCAACCTGTGCAACATTATATTGAAACCGAAGGCGACACAGTAGAGGAGGCAATTGAACTCGCGCTTAACGAACTCGAGGCAACCCGGGAGCAAGTTACAATTGACCTCATCAGTGAGCCTACCAAAGGTATCTTAAATTTCGGCGCAAAGCGTGCAAAAGTTCGGGTAACAATTAAACAAGATGTTTCTTCCGCACCGGAGACAATTCTCCAAGAGATACTTGATCGGATGGGGGTTGACGCAGAAGTCGAATCGCACTTCTTTGACGGCAGCACACATCTCAATATTCTTACGAATAGTCCTGCCTTGCTCATTGGGAAGCATGGACAGACCCTCGACGCGATTGAACGATTGCTCAATTGCATTGTTAATAAAGCGTCGCTTGCAAAAAGACGTATCTTTGTTGATACTGAAGGCTACCGGCAACGCCGAGAGGAACGGCTTATCGAAATGGCACACCAGATGGCAGAGCAGGTCAAATATACCAATCGAGAAATGGTCCTCGCACCGATGTCGGCGCGCGATCGCCGCATCATCCATGTCACTTTGAAAGAGGATGATGTCGTATCGACCTACAGCCAAGGTGAAGGGGACATGCGACGTGTCGTCATCACAACACAAGAGTCGTAAGGATTCATAACTACGTAACCCTCTCGTTCTCCTGTCGTTTCGACGGGACCGCGTCGGTTTACTGCCTTCTCCGTCGGATATGATACGATGAAATTCCACGATACAATTGCAGCTATCGCAACAGCACGCGGCGAAGCAGGTATCGGCATCGTCCGAGTCAGTGGACCCCTCGCATTACCGATCGCCGCCGATGTATTCCAGTCTCCGCGTGTTATGTCTCCCACACAACTGCCGACCCATACACTCACATACGGACATGTCGTAGATGCCGCTGCATCCAATGCCATTATTGATGAGGTTTTGCTTGGGGTCATGCATGCGCCGAGAACGTATACAGGGGAAGACATTGTTGAGTTTAACTGCCACGGTGGAATCGTCCCACTCACAGCCGTGTTGGATTTAGTTGTGAAAAGTGGGGCACGGCTCGCGGAACCCGGTGAGTTCACAAAACGCGCTTTTCTCAACGGTAGGCTTGACCTTGCACAAGCCGAAGCGGTCGCAGAACTCATCGCATCGAAAACGGATTTGAGCCGTAAAGTCGCAATAGAGGCACTTGCTGGAAAACTCTCTGATACTGTAAACCAACTCAGTGACCGGATCGCAGATTTGCTCGCAGAAATTGAAGCGTCTGTCGATTTCCCTGAGGAAGACCTTGATTTCATGAAAGTCGAGGCGCAACTGGAATGTGCACGCGCTGTTCAAGCGGACTTAACCACCCTACTTGAAACGGCTTCTGAGGGGAGGCTCATCTCAGAGGGAGTTAATGTTGCCATATTAGGTAAACCAAATGTCGGAAAGTCCAGTTTACTTAATGCACTCGTTGGAACAGCACGCGCGATCGTTACGGATATCCCCGGCACAACGCGCGATACGATTGAAGAAGCGGTTAACATCGGTGGCGTTCCGTTGAAGCTCTTTGACACCGCTGGCATCCGCCGAACAGATGATATTGTTGAGAAACAAGGCGTTCAACGGAGCAAAGCGGTCCTTGATAAGGCGGAATTGCTGCTCCTGATGTTTGACGCATCGGAACCTTTAAACGAGGCAGATTTAGATCTCTTGGAAACAGCGCAATCACATAAGGCGATTCTTATTCTGAACAAGACAGATCTACCGGTTGTGACACCATCAGAGGCGTTGTTGGCGCATTGTCCGGAAAAACGTATTGTTGAAACAGTGATTCCCGAAGGTAAGGGGCTTAACAACCTGAAAACTGTTCTCTGTGAGGAGCTGCTGGGCGGCGAATTAGTTGTCGGTGAATCGCCTATTGTGACCAACGCTCGCCATCAAGACGCACTGCGGCGCGCACACGATGGGCTTAATTATGCAATAGAGAGTCTTGCAGACGGTATGCCCCCTGAACTCGTTGCTGTCGATTTGAGAATCAGTCTTGATGCTCTTGGCGATATTGTCGGCAAAACGACAACTGAAGATATACTGGATAGAATTTTCTCTCAGTTCTGTGTTGGAAAGTAGTGTTGTTGAGGCAACCAGAAAAAATGAACTTTTATGGTGATGGGGTGTGTCTATTCTCTGCTTACCAGTGGAGGGCATTGATTCTGGACACAAGATCACAAAGGAGTTAACAATGTTAGGCGCAAAAAACCAGTGGTGTCCTCGCTGCCAAAGACACGTACAGACAGAGCAGAAGCATTCTCATATTGGCAGACAGAAGAAACTCGTCAAAATTATTGTTACCTGTGGCAGGTGCCGAGTAACGTTGTCAAGCAGAACAACCAGCGCATCTGCACTTGAGCAGCAGGAGAACGAATCCTAATTCTGTTTGGGTAAAACCGTTGTCTGTTTATCGTTATATTAAAAAAGGAGCAAATTAATGTTTAATCTCATTGTCCACCGTGCCTCGACGTATCTAACAGGATTGGTTGTCTTGTTGCTGATGGTTGGTACAATCCCTGCTATCGTCGCGAGCGAAGAAATTCAGTGGCGCGAGACACTTGAAGAGAGTTTGATGGAATCAGAAAAGACCGGCAAACCGGTTATGATGGACTTCTATACCGACTGGTGAGGGTTCTGTAAGCGGCTGGATGCCGAAACGCTTACAGATGCTCGCGTCGTCGAACTCGCAGAGAATTTTATCTCTGTCAAAGTAAACCCAGAAGACCTGGAACGTCCCATTAATGAGTCGACGCGAAGACAATATGGGGTCAATGGTTACCCAGCAGTCCTGTTTGTCAGTCCAGATGGCGGACTCATCAAGTATCACTCAGGATATGTCCCACCTGACCAATTTGTCCCTGTTATGGAAGATGCCTTGGAAAAAGAGACTGAATTCCAAGAAAAACTGGAAAAGTTAGAAGCAAAATCGGATGACGCAAAACTGAACGCCCAAGTCGCACTCGTCTATCTTGAACGGAAGCAATTGGAAAAGGCGGTTCCACTCAGTGAGAAAGCGTTTGAAAACGATCCGAGAAACAGATCGAAACTCATCCCGAATTTGCACAGCCAGTTGGGACTCACTTACGGGACCCTGCTTGAGACTGCTGCTGCTGAAAAATCGGAGGTTTACTTTGAAAAGGCGGTTTCTCACTTCAAAGTCGTCATAGACAAATATCCGAGAAGTAAGGTCTATGAGCCTGCCCAGTATTACCTCGGCGTGACCTACGCCCTCAGAGAGCATTTCGAGGACTCAATCGCTGTGCTTGAGAAGTTAACGCATCACGCCACTGATGAAAATATCAGGCAGAATGCTGAAGCGATGCTCGAACGGATCAAGGATTTGGCTAACGCCGACTAACAATTTTGTGTAGGCGCGGTTTCAGACTGCGCCTATAACATTAACAACTCGGATACCTCCTCCGAGGTCAAAGATCGATACGCACCTGCTGGCAAATTCCCTAACTTCAACGTACCGACCCGAGTCCGCTTCAAACGGATTACCGGATGCCCCACGGCTTTAAACATCATCCGCACCTGCCGTTTCTTCCCCTCGTGAATTGTTACTTCAAATTGTGTTGACTTGCCATCCTTGCTGGCTTTCAACCACCTGACCTTCGCCGGTGCCGTTGTTCCACTCGGAATCGTGACACCTCGGCGCAATCTCTGAATTGCATCGTCGCGTGGTGTCCCTTGTACCCATGCGAGATAGGTTTTCTCTATCTCATAACTTGGATGTAGCAGTCGGTAGGCGAAGTCTCCATCGTTCGTGAAGAGGAGAAGCCCTTCGGTCTCCAAATCTAAGCGTCCAACAGGATAGATTGTGTCAGGAAGATCTGCAACAAGGTCCATGACCGTCGGACGGTCGCGTTCATCGCTGCGTGTTGTTATATAGCCAGCAGGTTTATTGAGCATTAGATAAATGCGTTCTGTCAGCGGTTGAACCCGTTTCCCTTCAAACTCGACAAGATCGGTCTCTACATCAATTGGATGTCCTGGAACCAGAATAGGTTCACCGTTAACGGTAACAGCACCCGCCAAAATGCTCTTTTTCACCGCCCGACGAGAGGCGATGCCTGAGGTTGCAATGTATTTTTCAAGCCGCATCGTATCTGTCTCGGAAAAGTGGAACAGTCTAATTGTTAGCCGTTCCGTTTCGGCGATAACTGTGGTAGGTGGATCATTTTTCTATGTGCCAACCCTTTTGCGTCGCAATTTGCCACAACTTTCGATCAGGGTTGACGGCGACTGGGTGTCCAAACAACTCCAGTTTATGTGCATCTGTGTGATGGTTTCCATACGCATAAGAAGCCCTCAGGTCAAACCCGTGTTCAGTCGCAAGTTGTTGGGAAAGTTTCGCTTTGTTTTCCGCAAAAGGGTGCAGTCCGATACGTTGTCCTGTAAACCTCCCGTCAACCACCTCCAGTTGATGCGAAACCATCAGATCGGTCTGAAAGTGCTCATGGAACGGCTGAACGAGAAACGACAGTGACCCGGACATCAGGATAACCGTCCGCCCTTCGGCACGATGGGCATGTATCAATTCGGAAATGTGGGGTGCTATACTCGGACGAAGCATCTCAACGAAACAGCGTCGCGCAATCTCATGGAGGTAGTCTTGTTCCAAGCCGCGAAGATAAACTTTGTTAGATTTCGCGATTGGAAGCGACTTAACCTTCAGAAAATTGGATGCCCACGCCAGCAGATTTGATATCGGGATTTCACCATGATTCAATAGGTGCTGTAGAAAAATCTGCTCTGAGGAGAGACGGATAATCGTGCCATCCAAATCGAAGATAGCACACGTTTTAGATGCCCTCATGTTATCTGTTGTCCCAGTGCCTGTCGATATGCTTTGACGGCAGCTTCCATTCCCATATAGAGGGCATCTGCCATTAAATGGTGCCCGATGGAGACTTCGAGGAGTCCAGGTAATTTCTGCATCAAGGGTAGGTTGTCCAGATTTAGATCGTGTCCTGCATTGATCCCAAGCCCTAAATCCATCGCTTTCACTGCTGCGTTTTCCATCAGTGAGAATTCACGTTCAATCTCCGCTTCCGTTTGTGCCATAGCGTAGGGTGCGGTATAAAGCTCAATCCTGTCTGCCCCAATGTCACGCGTCATGGCTATCTGATCCACGTCAGTGCCACTGAAAAGACTGACCCGTATATCTGCATCTTTCAACGCTGCAATAATGGGTTCTAACGTTCCACCGTCTTCGTGGATGTCCCAAACAGTGTGGCTTGTTATCTCGCCTGCTATAACGGGAACGAGTGTGCATTGGGTCGGTTTTGTACGGAGCACCATATCAATGAGGTCGGGTCTCGGATCACCTTCAATGTTATATTCAATGGTTGGAGATTTTTGGGTATTGATTTCTATTAACCGTTCGCAGACATCCTTTACATCTGTAGGCGTGATATGGCGCTCATCTTCACGCGGATGCACGGTAATGCCTTGCGCACCAGCAGCGACACAGGTGTCAACAGCAGTGAGCACATCTGGGATATCCCCACCTCGGGAGTTTCGTAATGTCGCGATTTTGTTTACGTTAACGCTGAGAGAGATCATTTTTCTTCCTTATTTGTGTTTTTTATGGGACTTATGCTTTTCCTCTTAAATCCCTTGATAGGGGGATTTAGGGGGTTAAATACAACGGTGTAGGTCTGATTTTATTTTTTGAAAATTTACGAGTACAAATTATGGGAAAATGCCCAGTTGCATATAGGATTGTGCGATTCTGTGGATAGCATTGATGAATGCTGCTGTGCGACAATCCACGTCATCATTTTTGTTTTTGTGTTGCATGCGGGTTTCGCGCAACTCGTGATAGGCAGTTATCATTGTATCCTGAAGTCCAGAGTTTACCAAATCTTCCTCGTCGGCACCGTGTATCAATTCGAGTTCATCTTCTGAGAACTTATAACCAGTTGCTTTCTCAACAGCGTGGCGCATAGCGTGTTGCGTGCGATCTTCATAGCGTTTGCCGAGTCTCCCAAGTCTCACGTGTGACAGGTTCCGAAGCCACTCGAAATAAGAGACGGTGACACCACCTGCATTGAGAAAGGTATCGGGTATAATCATAATCCCTCGTTTTTGAAGAATTTCATCAGCTTCTGGAGTCGTAGGTCCGTTTGCAGCTTCTGCAACAATAGAGGCTTTAATTCGGGGTGCGTTTTCTGCTGTCAACTGGTTTTCAAGTGCCGCAGGCACAAGGATATCGCATTCTAACTCCAAACCGTCCTTCGGATGCTCAATAAGCTGAGGGCACGGGTATCCTCGGATTGAGCCGGTTTCTGCGCGGTGTTTGGCGACTTTTTCGACATCAAACCCTCGTGGGTCATAGATGCCACCATTTCGCTCAATAATCCCAATAACGCTGGCATCCTCCTCCATCAAGAATTTGGCGGCGTGATATCCAACGTTCCCGAAACCTTGGATAACGACTTTTTTTCCTTGGAGACCGGGGGATAGCCCAAGCGGTTTCATATCTTCTGCGAAGCTGCACACCTCTTCTAAACCGAAGACAACACCCCGTCCGGTAGCCCCTTTGCGTCCATGAATTCCGTTTTGTTCGATTGGTTTGCCGGTCACACACGCGATAGCATTAAGTTTATCGGGTGCCATTGTGACATACGTATCGAAGATCCACGCCATCTCGGTCTCACCGGTTCCGAAATCCGGTGCCGGTACGTCTACCCCGGGTCCGATGTAATTTTTCTGAATCAATTCATAAGTATAGCGACGAGTAATACGCTCCAGTTCGCTTTCTGAGTATTCGCGTCTGTCCAGTTGAATACCGCCCTTGGCACCGCCGAACGGGACGTCAACAAGTGCACACTTGTAGGTCATTAATGCGGCGAGCGCCATTATCTCATCTTCGTTAACGAGGGTGCTGTACCGAATGCCACCTTTCGTCGGAAGTTTATGGTGGCTGTGCTCTGCTCGCCAACCGTGAATGGTTTGAATCGTTCCATCGTCCCGCTTTATCGGAAACGTGAAATGACAGGAACTATTACAGATCTTTATCTGATCCAAAAGTCCACGCGGATATTCAGTGAATTGGGCAGCTTTGTCGAAATCCCTATTCACTTTCTGGAAAAATGAAAAACTCTCTGCCATACTGGTTTGACCTGAATGTAGTAATGGCGAGGCACAGAGACCTCGCCCTACGATAATTTAAATCAATGGTGGCGCGGTGTAAGTACGTCGCCTAAAAAAATGGATTCTACCGTTGCCGGATGAATTTCTGGAGTCGAGCGTCTTCTTGAACTTCACCCACATACATATCGCCACGTGAATCCAACCAGATCCCGTGCGGACATGCGAAAAATTCGCCAGGGACAGTACTGCCACGTTCGCTACCCCATTGAGAGACAATCTCACCGTCCAAAGTCATAATGGTGATACGCTGATCCAGTTCAGCGATGTAGACGAGATCGTCGGCACCGATATAGATTGTGTCTGGATGCGCCAAGCCTCCCCACTCTTCAATGTATTCCCCATCGAGCGTAAAGAACTGGATCCGGTTGTTCTCACGGTCGGCGACCATGAGTCTATTGCGCGGATCGACTCTGACACAATGCGGGAGATTGAACTCACTGGGTCCGGTGCCGGGCTGACCCCACGACTTAATCAACTCACCATCAGGTGAATATTTATGAACGCGGGCATTGCCGTAACCGTCCGTGAGATACATTTCACCATCGGGGCCGATTGCCAAATCTGTCGGCATATTGAAGGGTTCTCCTTCTGCTCCGGGTTGGTCCGGTGTACCGAGCGTCATTAGCAGTTCACCTTCCGTCGTAAACTTCCGCATGACGTGTGTGTCACGTTCCGTACAGTAGATATTGTCGTCGGAATCGATGAAAATCCCGTGTGCGTCCTTGAGGATATCATCGCCCCAAGAAGTCAGAAAGTTGCCATCCAAATCGAAGACGACCATCGGGTGTTCGCTCCGACTGTAAACGTAAACACGATCCTGTGAGTCAACTGCGACAGCGGGAACCCAGCCGAATTCCCAACCTTCTGGGAGTGTCCACCAATTCTCTTCCACTGTATACTGATGTGTGCCTTGTCCAAAAACCATAATTGTTTCTCCCTACTCCAAAAAGAATTGGCATCTATTTTAGCAAGTTTATTACGATTTCTCAAGGAAAATTTAGCCTACAGCCTGTAATCTGAGCAAAAGCGAAACCCAACGCCTCAGAAGTGTTGGGTTTTATGCTGCGAGTATAGCTGACAGATTTCTACAAAATCAATACCATCATCGACAGCTATAGACATTATCTATTACGATGTTTCACCAACTTACGCATTAATTCAATCAACGAGAATTTCATTGAAGAGTGAACGCGTCTTCTCGGTCCACTTACCGTAGTCCTGCAAAAACGCTTCTGCGGCGGGATTATTGTCGCTTCCGGTATATCCAAGACGGCGTGCCAATTGTCCCAATTCTGTACGATTTGTGGGCAGGGCATCCAATGCTCGGTCGTGGACAATCCGTAATGCGTTTTCGACACGTCTCAGAAATAGGTAAGCCTCCGACAATCCATCGCGCTGCACTTCCGTTAGGACACCGGTCTTGTGTAATCTGTCGATTGCGAAGGGAGTGTTTTGCACACGGACAGAAGGGGATTCACCACCATGAACCAGTTGAAGGGTTTGCACGACGAATTCGATATCGACGAGTCCACCATATCCGGATTTGACATTAGCGATAGATGTCCGTGTTTTACCACTTCGTCTGCGTCGGGTAGATGTCCTCCGAGTCGCTTGTGCCTCCTTCCGTTGGCGTGTGTGCACGATTTCAGCGATTTCCTCAGGCGTTAGGGCATCCGCATAACAGAAGGCGTGGGCGATTTCCATAAATTGGTGTCCGAGTTGTTTTATGTCCCCGGCGACAACGCGGGCACGTGTTAACGCTTGGCGTTCCCAAACTTCTGCTGTGTTATCGTAGTAGTGCTGATACCCCGTCAACGGCAAAGCAATCGCACCGCCTGTCCCGTGCGGACGAAGTCGCAAATCAATTTCATAGATACCCATTCCGTGATTTCCAGCAAGTCGGTTTACTAATTCCAAACCGACGGCTGCGAAGAACTCCACATTTGGCATCCCGCTTGTCGTCTCACCGTCCGTGGAATAGACGTACATAACATCCAAATCCGAACTGAAGTTCAATTCGCGTCCACCGAATTTACCCATCGCAATGATTGCGAATGTCGCTGGTGTTCCATCAGGGGCAAGTGGCGTACCATGTGCCTCGCGCATTTCTGCCTCAATCTCTGGATAGATGGCTTGCAAGATTGCTTCGGCTAAATCCGAGAGTTCTTGCGTCGTGTCGGGCAATGTTGCGTCCCCAAGAATATTCCGCAAAGCGACACGCCAAATCTCGTCGTTTTTATACCGTCGCAACATAGACGGCATCCGCTCCTTCGGTGCTGTCTCAACGATTTGCAGTGCTTCCTCCTGTTTCTCAACAATCGTCTTGGAGCGTTCTACTAATGTAGGGACCGTCAAGAGATCAAAAAGTTCAGGGCTCGCGATGAGCATATCTGCGAGGTATAAACTGCTTCCACAAACGCGGGTCAGTGCTTCAAGTGTTGACGGTTTTTCCGCGAACATTGTGTAGTAACTGCTACGCGCACCGACTTTATCTGTAAATGCTGAGAGGTAACGGAGTGCCATGTCTGGATTTGGAGAATCGCGTAGCACCTTTAGAAGCGTGGGCGCGAGTTTAAAAAAGGTGCGTCTAACCCCAGGTGAGAATTGGACGCCGTCACCACCATTCGCAAGCTGCCTTAAGAGACGCTGTGCTTCCCTGACATTTTCAAAACGAAACGTGCTTAAGTGGTTTTCCAGCTGCTGTGGATCCTCTTCAGAAAGCAGAACGGCGATATCAATCTCGCCGTCAGATTCAATAGCAGTCGTGGTGACTTTTTGAAAAATAGAACGCACGCTTTCGGTGTGGGCCCGATAATCCGCTCGGAATATTTCCAAGGCATCCGTTTCCGTGGTGTGTTGATAGCCGACACGTCGGGCAAGTTCACGTTCTTCAGTTTCTCCTTCTGGAATAGAGTAGCGCTGTTGATCTGCCTCAATTTGAATGCAGTTCTCGACGGTACGTAAAAACCGATAGGCAGCGGCGAGCGCGTCCGCATCTTCTGAGTCGAGCAGCGCGTTTTCCTTCAACGCTGCGATCGCTTCCAATGTGTTGTGTGAGCATAACGATTTTCGCTTAGCACCGTGAATCATTTGGAGACATTGCACGGTGAACTCAATATCGCGAATAGCACCTGGACCGAGTTTCACATGCTTTTCAAGATTCGCACCTTCATTAACAAGCCGTTCCTCTATCCGCGCTTTCGTACGTCGGATATCCGCTTTTATCTCGCTGAGTGTCACCCCATCTAAATAGCGTTGATACACAAACGGCTGAATCATACGGATGAACTCGTCGCCAAACGCCATATCCCCAGCGACAGGTCGCGCCTTAATCAGTGCCTGACGTTCCCACAGATCACCCCATCCTTCATAATAACTTTCGTAACTCTCCATAGAACGGATGATGACACCTGCGCTACTTTCAGGGCGCAAGCGAATGTCAACTCGAAAGACATAGCCGTCTGAGCTTATCTCACCCATTGCTTTGATGATGAATTCGCAAAGACGTGAGAAGTATTCGCTGTTCTCGTTTCCCATATCGGTGCGCGCATCGTCTGAATAAACAAAAATAAGGTCAATGTCTGAGCTAAAGTTGAGTTCGTAACCCCCTAACTTACCCATCCCAATGACAGCGAAACGGCACGGTGCAGTGCCTTCTTCATTGAGCGGAGTGCCATATTTCGGTTTCATTACCTGATCGCATCCGATTTCATAGCAGTGTTGCAACGCTGCTTCTGCCAAGTTGCTCAACTCCAGCGTCGTTGTCTCAACATCTGCTATTTTGAGCAGGTCGCGCAGCCCGATGCGGAGCGTCTCTCTGCGTTTATATCGTCGAAGGATGCGAAGTTTCTGCTCTACTGAAGCGAACCGAGAAATTGATTGCTTAAGTTCCTGATACATTATTTCGGAAGTCTTTTGGGTTTGCATTACATCTGCATCAATGATGTCATAGAAATATTCCGGCTTGCGAATCAGGGTTTCAGACAAGTAGGTGGATGCACCGAAACTTAAGATGAGAGGACGTATGAGAAATGGGTCATCTCGCAGCAGCTGATAGAGCGATCTGCGATAAAACGCTACCTGCGCAAAACGTGAGAAATGATTTAGGGCGGCTTCAGGGTTTGGAGAGTCTATGGAAGCTTTCAACACGCGGATGACGATGTCTGAAAAACATGCTTGAATGTCTTCTGCGTCAGTGGCGAGTTCTTGTAGACTTCGCAGTATAGATTCGCTGTCCAGAGCACCAGCTCTATAGGAAGCGTCAGATAGAATCCGATGAATTTCTTCTCTCTGACGTTCTGGGACTGTTAATTCTGTGTAATTCATCATTTCTCCTCCTATATGCAACGCTACAATTAGTGCTATTTTAACACAATTTTTCCATCGTTGCAAGCAATTATCCTAAACCGAAAGAGGCATTACATTCCGCAACACCACCTACAGCTTACTGATCACTAATTGCTGACCATCCACCCCGATTAGAACCTAACACGAAGATGAAAAGAATTAAATCCCTCTTGCTATTAACGCCGCGCTATGCTAACATATCACAAAAGTTTCAAAGGAGACAAGGTTATGTTTAAACTTGGCGTTATCGGTGACGAAGTTTCGCAGGACTTTGCTACCGTTGTCAATTTTGTGAAAGAATTCAACCTGCATTCCATCGAAATTCGTTCGGTCTGGGACAAACTGCCTAACGAGCTTACCGATGCCGACATCGATGAGATGAAACGTTTACTCGATGGCACTGACATAGAGATTATTGGTGTTGCCTCCCCGTTCTTTAAATGCGATATAGACAATGCTGAAGAACGGAAGGAACATCTTGATATACTCAAAGGGTGCATCCGAACAGCAAAGGCATTTGATACAAATCTCATCCGCACCTTCGTCTTTTGGGACACCGGAGAAACCGAGGAACGATGGGACGAGATTATCGCTTCCTACGACGAACCGCGCAGAATGATAGACGGTGAAGGTATTGTCCTCGGCATGGAAAACGAATCCACGACCTCACTTCGCACTGCCAAACTCACAGCAGAATTTATTGAACAGATTGATTCCCCGAGTATCCGCGGCATCTGGGATCCCGCCAATGAAGCACACGCGAAGGGCGGCGAAACTCCGTATCCTGACGCCTACAATCGCATGAAATCGACGATGATCCACGCCCACCTCAAGGACGCTGGGCCAAACCCCGATACCGACGAAATAGAGTCCGTTCCCGTCGGCGATGGCATTATCGACTGGCAGGGACAACTGCAAGCCTTTATTGACGATGGATATGAAGGACATCTCTGTCTTGAAACGCATTGGCGACCTTCACTGAAAATTGATGAAGCCATCCTCAATCGTCCGGCAGGACAGGCTTTTTCTGAAGCCGGTGAGGAAGCCTCACGTATCTGTATCGAAAAATTGTTGCCGATGATTGAGAACTTAAAGCAGTAGGCAGACTCTATGAAAATTAAAGCAGTTCGCACAGCTCTTTACGACATCCCTCCCGAAGTTGAACGCGTCGATGCCATCCAAACCTTTGTCTCTATGGAATTCCCTGTCGTTGAGATTGAAGACGCAGATGGCGTTGTAGGAACCGGATTCTCCTACACTATCGGCAAAGGTGGGGAAGCGATCAAACAGATTATGGATGCCTATCTCACGCCTATTCTCCTTGAAGAGGATGCCTCCAACATCGACAGAATCTGGAATCGGATGTGGATGGATACGCATTGGGTGGGAAGAGGTGGCATTGTCACTTTAGGCATGGCAGCGGTAGATATTGCCCTCTGGGACCTCATGGCAAAGCGCGCCGAGTTGCCGCTCTATCAACTTCTTGGTGGCGCGAGAGCAGCTGTCCCTGTTTACAATACAGATGGCGGATGGCTTCATCTCTCAGAGGATGAACTCGTTAGGCAGTCCGTGGAATTTATCGAGCAAGGCTTCAAAGGAATCAAGATTAAGGTAGGACGTGATAGTCTTCACGAAGACGTGACACGAATCTTTGCTGTCAGAAAGGCGATCGGACAGGAGCCTTATCTTATGATTGATGCCAATATGAAGTGGAATGCCCGTGAAGCGATCCAACTCGCCTGTCGTGTTGAAGAGGCGGGACTCTTCTGGTTTGAGGAACCGATTGAGGCGGACGATGTAGAGAGCCATGTCACACTGCGTGAAAAAACGACGATCCCGATTGCTGTTGGCGAGACGATTTACAATAAATACGTTTTTAAGGAGTACATCTCACAAGGTGCAGCGGACATCCTACAGGCAGATGCAGTTCGTGTCGGTGGTATCTCCGAATGGATAAAGGTGGCACATATGGCGGAGTGCTTTGGACTCTCTGTGTCGCCACACTTCCTGATGGATTTACACGTACACCTCTCGGCAGCGGTACCTCACTCGCTCTTTGTGGAATACATTCCTTCACTTGATCCAGTGCTTGAGGATACATTGACACTCGAAGACGGACACTTTTCACCACCAGATCGTCCGGGGCACGGCATTCTATTCGACAAACATAAACTTGCTCAGTATCAAATATCGTAGATGAACGTGAGTTCGAGAAATAATTATATCGTAAGGAGAACCTGTGAAACTTGAAAGCCGTATTGCGATTATCACAGGCGGAGGACGCGGCATCGGTCACTCAACCGCTTTAGCATTCGCCAGAGAAGGTGCCGACATCGTTCTTGCCGCACGGACAGATACCGAGATAACCGCTGTCGCCGAAGAGGTGAAGCAGCTCGGTAGGAACGCACTTGCCATTAAAACCGATATTCAGTCGAAAACTGATGTTGATGCAATGGTTGCACAAACGCTCGACACCTTTGGCAAGGTCGACATTCTTGTCAATAACGCAGGTGTGGCAATCCACAATCCAATTCCGAAAATTCGGGAGGAGGATTGGGATCTGACAATGGCGGTCAACCTCAAAGGGGTGTTCCTTGGCACGCAAGCTGTCTTCAGCCACATGTGCGAGCAGAAATATGGGCATATCGTCAATGTCTCCTCGGTCTCTGGCAAATCTGGGCATGTTAACGGCGGTGCGTATTGTGCCTCTAAATTCGCCGTTGTCGGCTTCACCGAGACGACGAATAATGAGGGTAGACCACATGGCGTCAAAGCTTCGGTTGTTTGTCCAGGTCCTGTGGATACCAAAATGCGCCGTGATAACCATCCAGACGATGTGATTGAACATCTTACACTCCCAGAAGATGTGGCGGATCTGATTCTGTTTCTCGTAACACAACCGCCCCGTGCGCATACGCTTGAAACCGTTATCCGAACACCTTTGATGTAAATCTCCATAATGCTTAGAGGTCTCATCTGTTAAATACCCCGTGCTTAGGGATTGAAATGCTTATTGATTCGCACGCACATATTCAACTCTCCCAATTTAACAATGATCGTGATGCGGTGCTAAAACGGGCACACGAGGCCGCAGTCTCCACAATTCTCGTCATCGGATTTGATATGGAGACTAGCTTGGGTGCGGTGGAATTGGCAGAGAAACATCCACAAATCTACGCCACCGTAGGGATGCACCCACACGACGCAAAAGATTTAACACCTGATATACTTAAGACCTTTCGCGAACTCGCTACACATCCTAAAGTGATTGCACTCGGCGAAATGGGATTAGATTACTACCGCAACCTTTCGCCGCGTCCATTGCAAAAAGAGGCGTTTGAAAAACAGTTGGACCTCGCCGAAGAGCTGCAGATGCCTATCATTATCCACAATCGCGATGCCTACATGGACATCCTGCCTATCTTAGAAGCACGGCAGGAAAGAATCCGAGGCGTCTTGCACTGTTTTACCGGCGATGTGGAATTGATGCACAGAAGCCTTGCTATCGGATTCCATATCGGCATCGGTGGGATTGTAACATATCCGAATGCCAAAGATGTTCAAGCAGTGGCGAAAGAAGTGCCTGAAGACCGATTGCTTATAGAGACGGATTGTCCATGGCTTGCTCCGCAATTTCGACGGGGTAAACGGAATGAACCCGCATACGTCCGTGCTGTAGCGGAAAAGATTGCAGAACTTCGCGGGACTTCCATAGGAACAATCGGTAAGACAACAACAAAGAACTTTGAGACACTGTTCGCACACGTATGAAGCACCTGAACCTCCGCATGTATGCGATGGTGCTTGCCCTCGTCTGTGTCTGGGTGATTTTCACGTTACTGACCGGCGGCACCTTCCTTAGCACTCGAAACCTGTCCAATCTCTCCCGCCAAGCCGCGGTCACAGCCATTCTTGCCGTCGGCATGACCCTCGTTATTGTCTCTGCTAATATTGATCTATCTGTCGGTTATGGTGCCGGATTGCTCGGTGCTATTGCAGCGATCATACACGTATGGTGGGGGCAACCGATCATCGTAACACTGCTTGCCGTTATCTGCATCGGTGTTCTGATGGGGCTGATGCAAGGTTATCTCGTAGCCTATCAACGCATCCCGGCATTTATTGTTACATTAGGTGGATTTCTGGCATATCGCGGCTTGATGTTAGCCTTTACCAAAGGCGAAACCATCCTATTGCCAAACAATTGGTTTAAAGCCATCGGCAACGCCTATCTCTCACCGACGCTCGGATGGGGTCTCATGGTTGTCGGACTCGGCATCACTGGATACCGCTTTTACCAACAGCGTACTACCCGACTACAATACGGCACTGAACAAACGTCTCCGCATATTTTTCTGCTGAAAATAGTCGGGGCATTCGCACTGGTTGTGGTCTTTATTACTGTGATGAATGCTCACAAAGGGGTTCCGTTTCCGGTGTGTATTCTGTTTGGACTGGCATTCGTATTTCATTTCATAGCAAACCATACCCGTTTTGGACGTTATGTTTATGCGGTTGGCGGGAATGCTGAAGCGGCGTACCTCTCCGGTATCAATGTCCGTGGTATTACATTGCGGGTGTTTGCAACGATGGGAGCATTAATGGCGGTTGCGGGTGTTGTTCTAACAGCGCGCGTCGGGAGCGCGAGTCCAGAAGCCGGACGCTTACTTGAGTTGGATGCTATCGCTGCGTGTGTCATCGGGGGTGCCAGTTTAATGGGTGGACGTGGGAGCATCTTTGGTGCGATTTTAGGTGCGTTCGTCATGGAGAGTCTTAACAACGGGATGAGCATGGCGAACATGGATGCTTCGTGGCAAGATATAATCAAAGGTGTGGTTCTTGTTTCAGCAGTCGGTTTTGACATCGCTTCACGGCGACGATAAAGTGCTTCCATTTTTTTAAACCTTTTCTCCAAAAATTCCCCTCTTTATAACTGAAATCTTATTAGGAATCTATTTATGCGCTACGATTCATCAACGCATACTGACCTGACGGATGAGGAACTCATTCAACTTGTACAAGCAGGGAATGAGGTGGCGTTTGCCCAATTGGCAGCCCGTCATAGTTTCCAAATTTGGCAGTTGGTTGTCTTAAATTCTCGACAGACCCGCGATGCTGAAGAGATTTTTCAAGACATTTGGATATCAGTCTGGGAAAACATCGGCAGTCTACGCAAGGTTGGCAGTTTCGGTGCATGGCTGCGAAAGATAGCGTACACTTCTTGCAGAAGGTACTATACTGTCAGTTCGCATACCAAAGGTGAAGTTCTTCAGAGTGGGGAGCAACTCGCTGAGACTATTGATCAAGATGTACTTGCTCATTTTCGAGAAGCGGAACTGCGAGCGGAGGTAACAGAAGCAGTGTATCACCTGCCGGAAAAGGTCCGTGATATTGGAGTGTTGTACTACTTAGAGATGTGGACTGTCAAAGAAATTGCGAAAAAACTTGCTTTGGCTGTTGGGACTGTTAAGACAAGACTCAGAGATATTCGAGTGCTCCTACGCAGAGAATTTGATGTTGAAGAAGCTAAGGGCAGAAGAATTGTAACGCGTGAAAGAAAAATGTCCACACCAGCACGAGAAAAAATTAAGGAGGGTTTTGAAATGGAATTAACTTTTGAAGGTAAAGTCTTGTCAATTGGCGGGGCAACGTTACGGGATGTCGTCCAGAAAACAGAGTATGCAGCGTCTACAGAGGACACTCGGAGTTTTCTAAAAGGTCTCTACTTTAACTTCCTTGAAGACAGAACAGAAGTCGTTGCTACTGATGGCAAGCGTCTCGCTCTTGCACACTGTGAACCATTCAACTTGTCAGCGGAAGCGAATGGGTTTATCGTCCCACTCAAGACGGTTCAAGAGATTCCAAGGACCTTCCGAGAATCTGTTGAAGTGGACATCTCTGTTGTTGAAAATCAAATCCGTTTTACGGATGGAAATACTACCTTGACGACTCAGCTTATCGATAGAGAATATCCAAACTATCAGAAAATCATCCCTAAGACGAGTCAAGGCAAAACGGTCGTCTCAAAAGACCAAATTTTAGGTGTAACGCGGCGTATGGCACTCCTGGCAAATCCGGAGAAGGCGTATCCTATCTGTTTGGAAATTGGTACAGAATGCATTCGGATTTCCGCAAGAACACCGGAATCAGGGGAAGCATACGAGACGGTGCCTGTAATATCTGGCACTGGAAGTATAAGGATAGGTTTTGATGCGCGCTTGTTGATGGATGCATTGACTCACATTGATACCGAATCCGTGTTGATCGAATTTTCACGGGAGTTAGATCCTGTCCTTATTAAGCCGATGAGTGATGATAGATATATTTCCCTCGTCATGCCGTTGCTTTTGGAAGTGTATTCGGCATAAAAGATGTGCGCCGCTGGCAAGGTGTTGCGGCGTACACGCTCAAATGCGACGTGCATTCCTAACCTCGCCTATTATCAAATTCACGTTAGATATAAGAAATGTGATTTCTTATAAGTGGAGGTGTTGGTATGTGATGCCAAGCCTTCGCGTTATGGATAAGACTATTTTGCCAGATTCCGTGCCTCTTTAAACTTTTCCTTGGCGAATTGTCCCCACTCCTTAATTTTTTCGTTACGAATGCTCGGATCTTTCCAGTCGGTAGCTGCCATTTGCATCGCTTCTTCTTCAGTTATAGGCATCTTTGTGAGGGCTGCAATCGCTACGTCGCGCTTTGCTGGATCTTTACACTTGCTGATCGCTTTCCACGCGTTGACAAGGTCTTTATGGGAATCGATAATAAGAACCCCAAAGAGATCGTTAACGATGTTCCACCGAGTGCCTCCTTTGTCTGAATTGTATTGAAATGGAGGCACCTCTGAGGCAAATGGGTTTGGGACGACGCCTCTTTCTCCCAATGTATCGTAGAGTCCTGGCAATACACTTGCCCGGTTTAAACCGCCCTTCCATTTGGGTCCTTCGGGGTCGGCATTTCGGAGCATCCAGAGTTTCTGGGCATCTTCCGATAAAACGAATTCAAGGAACTTTTGCGCGACTGTCAAATTTGGTGCCCCTTTGAGGATAGCAATTGGATCTGCGGTAACAACCGTACCTTCGGATGGAACGATGTATTTAATCTTATCTACCCCGACAACAGCAATTTGACCGTATGCGTAAAAGTCAATCGCGAGTCCGTAGATCACTTGTCCTGCGACGACATCTGTTGGGATAGCGTTAGCACCAGCAGAGAAGCCTCTCACATTGCCGCCGATTTTAGTCAAGAGCGCGAATCCTTCTTCCCAACCAACGGTTTGGAGGATAATCTCGTACACCATGTGTGCAGAACCGCTTTCTCTTGGATCGGCTGCGCCGATTTTACCGAGTAAGGCAAAGTCCCCTAAATCTCGCCATGCCGTAGCTGTCGGGAGTTGAAGCATTTCACGAAGTTCTTCATTGTACATGATGCCGAAGCTGGATAGTGCTGCGCCGTACCATTGGTGTTTGGTGTCGTAGAGGGGAATCCCGTGGAAGGATTGCATCATTTGCTTGAGTTGAGTCTCGGGTAATTTGTAGGCGTGCAGCCAACCCATGTTTGAGAGGCGAAGGTAGTTGTCAGTCCCGCCACCAAAGAAAATATCAATACCAATGCTGTCCGGTACTCGTTTAAACTCCGATTCGATGAACCGGTAATTAGAGGAAGTTCCGCCCACATCGCGCCAATCGGTTTTGACTGTCCTACCGGTCTGTTCTTGGTACCATTTCTCAAAATTTGTGCCAAATTCTGTTTCAATGCCTTCTGGATGTGGAGAGATAATGATGAGTTCATCTTGGGCAGATGAGAGAACGGGAAGTGCGAGAAGAAATAATACTACCCCCCAAAGTAGGGGCTTAAAATAGGACATTTTTCGATACTCCTTTTTTATACGTGTAATTATTATACCCACCTAACTCTGATTTGTGCTGTTTTGCCCGGTGCTGAAGGACGGGCGGCACTCAACTTCACAGAAATCGGAGACTGCAATTAAGGTGAAATTGTTGGCTGTTGATCGAAGATATGCGAAAGTGGATTTACCCACTTTTCTATTCTGGTATCGTAAACACCGTAGTGTAAGTGAGCACCGGTGCTGCGACCAGTATTTCCGACGTAGCCGATAACCTGACCGCGCGTCACTCTTTGCCCAGCTTCGAGTCCGTCCGCGTAATCTTTCAGATGCGCATACATCGTTTTGAAGAAAAGTCCGTCATGGGTAATCTCAATAGTTTTTCCCAGATAACCGCTCTTTTCAGCCTTCAAGATTGTTCCGTCAGCAGCAGCGATAACGGGAACCCCAGCGCGGGTTTTAATATCCAACCCGTGGTGAAATTCGCGTTTCCTTGTTAGAGGATGGGTTCGCCACCCGAACGGGGAAGAATACCAAAAAACGTATTTTTCACCGTCCGACTTTTGGAGATCTACCGGTAGGATAGACGGGTATCCATTAATCTGTTTTTGATGTTGGCTGACGTAGTTATAGAGAGGTTGAATTTCCTGTTTCAAGATACTTGGTGTTAGCAATTTTTCCTTTTCCGGCGTATTAGGTGCAGTATCAGGAATTGCAGCAGGATCTTCTTGTTGAGGGTTTGCTTGTCCCTCTGTTTCTTCGGGAGTCCAGGTCGCATTAGCATCTCCACCACCTTGCCCGAAGAGTCCCAAGGTTTGCTGAATCTGTTGTGCCATCTGACGGATACTCTGCATTTCCTCATCAATAGCAGTGAGTTCCGATTCGATTTGAAGTTTTGCACGCACCAATTCCTCAACTTTTTCCATGCTGGTTTGCAAGCTCTTTTCAGAAACGGTTTGTTGCTGTTTTTGAAAGAGTCCATAACCCAATCCACCAAGCCCTGCCAAGAATAAGGCAGGGATGACTATAGAAAAAAATAGCACATGACCTTGACTTATTGCTTGCTGACGAACTGAATCTCCACGAGATGACATCAAGATAAGTGTATACATCCAGCTGATCCTCCTTTACAATTTATAGAGTTTTTCAGTGAATTCAAGTCATAATATCAAAATTAACCGAGTTGTTATTGTTCTTCTTGGGCTTCGCAGTTCGTTTTTTCGGGTGCTGAAAATTTATGGTCTTACAAGTGCAGGACAATCGCTGGCATTTTCCAGACAAGGATGATAATACCACCAAGCAGAATGAGGTACCACACAATCAACATTCGGATCCGTGTTCTTTTAAAAATGCGATGTCGAGAGCGTCCCAATTTCATGGTGTCTCCTTTTACTGTCTTTCCATGATAGGGAAAATCCGCGCATATCATCGGGTGAAATCTACCTAAGTCCTAAATATGCTTTCTGTACTGGTAGATTCAGTCAATATTTAAATTTAACATTCTATCGCTTAGCTTTTTGCGGTTTTTTTTACAGCCTGAAGTCGAGAAATACCGTATTTGAAACTTTCTTCAATAATATATTCATAATCACCGTATTCAACTTTTTCACCTTTATGTGGCAAACGCCCGAGCAGCGCGAGGATAAAGCCTCCAAGCGTATCACTCCAATCTATAGGAATTTGGGTGTTTAATGCTACATTAACATCAACAATTAACGCTCGTGCATCAATACGCCACTGGTTATTTCCGTGTTTTTCAATACGAGGAGAGTTCCGCTTGCGATTAGACGTTATTTCACCTACAATCTTCTCTAAAATATCTATCAATTCTATAAGCCCAATACAGCTCCCGTGCTCGTTAACCACAACTGCAGCTGGTATCTCGGATTGACGCAATTCACCCAATAAATCCATTGCCGATTTCAATGGGGGCACAAAAGGCAACTCTCTTACAAAAGGCGATAAGTCGTTTGCATCATGGTCATTGGTAAGTACCTCCATAGAGTCAACCACTCCCAGCAATTGATCGACACGTTCACTATAAATAGGAATGTAACGATAGTTGAAAGTTCTACAGAACTTGGGAACTTCAGCAGGCGATGAATCTACTGTCAACAACGTAATTTCTGACAAGGGCATCATCACTTCCTGTGCTGTCAATGCTTTCAGATCGAAGACTGCGCGTAATAATCGTGCTTCATGTTCAGGAAATACCTGAATATTCTCCAGAAGTAACTTCCCGAGTTGTTCGCGGGTAGGGCTCGTTTTCCGTCCTAAATTTCCCATAAGACCTCTTTTCTGAGCCTTGGCCTGTTGCTCGTCATAGGCAACAAGCGCGTTAGATTTAATCAACTCGGTTTTTCCGCTATTCTGATTTTTAGCAGCAGCCATGTAGTGATCCTTTCATTCTGTAGTATTAATGATGCCCCGAAAATATGTGAAACCCTTTTACTCCGTACACGTATAATTAAAAGTGGAAATATATTAAATATTCGTAAGTTGCTACCGCAGCAAGGGTACTGGTTAAGTTTCAAAAAGCCGTATAAAGAAAGCAATTACCTTCCTAATTTATAATCAGAATTGACTTTTTATGGGGAACTATACCATAGTTTAGTTTATAAGTCAAATGAAAAAGAGCAAAGAATACCACTTTTCCTGACGAAATCCATATTGGCATAGATCATCACTTCAGATCGAACATACTGGAAATAGATATAAGAGTTACTCGGAGTATGCCTTCACGCTTGAAGTCTATGTTTGGGCAATAAGTGTCAACTCCGTTTTGCCATTGAGTCCAGCAACAACAGGGAATGTTTTCTCCGCCGGTTTTCCGCCTTTCGGGACATACCGCACTTGCGGTGAGAAGTAGGCATACAACGCTGTATTCCGAGGGTTTGCAGTAGCGTTTGGACCCGAACCGTGTACCATCAGACTATGGAAAAACAAGGCACTTCCTGCAGAGAGCGGGACATCCATCTGTTGTTCTGCGACCTCCTTGCGATCGGTGAGTTCTGCACCTTGCTGCCGCGCAATATGTCCCCAAGACTGCACACCCCACAGATGGCTTCTCGGAATCACCTTAAAACATCCGTTTTCTGGTGTAGCATCATTAAGTGCAATGCTCACGGTAACAAGATTTGGTGGCTCCATGGGCCAGTACGCCGAGTCTTGATGTAATCCATGCGAAGATCCGTGGAACGCCGGTTTGAACATCAATGTACTTCTAAAGAGTAACAGATCCTGTCCAATGAGTTCTTGAACAACCTTGATAAGTTTGGGATGTTGTGCAAGGGATCGGAATACGTCTGAGTACTGCCGTGTGTTTTCTGCTTTCCGTAGCACCGGTAAATCATTGCCTTGCGTTTCGTCTTTTGCAAACGGCTCACGTTGTACATGTTGACGCGCGATGTCCGCTCGCTCTTTCTCTGCACTGGATTCATGTCCTGCAGCAAACTCGTGCAACCGGTGAATCTCTGCCTGACATTCCGCTATCTCTTCTGCCGACAACAGATTTTCAACAACAAGATAGCCTTCTTTCTGAAAAAAAGGTTTTCGCTCCTTCAAATCCATATTAGCCTCCAAATAATTGTTTAATCTCCCAAATGATGCTTGAAATCGCAAAGCCGATGTAGACACATGAAGCGATGAGCATCATGAAAGTGGAAAGCCGTTTCGGTTTTGCAAAATCAGGCAAGAAGCGGTAGTTCATGTAAAGTGTGAGTGGCACATAAATCGCCATAGCGAACCCGCCCATATATGCTGCATTGAAAAGAAATCCTAATTCACTGACGTTCAACTGCTCCATTACGAAGGTAATTACACAGCCACCGACGATCCAGATACCAGCGATGAGGAGATACCACCAACTCAAGTCTCGTCTTTGTGCCCCGCGAAAGTTGGTATAGATAATATCAGAAATGGAACGCGACACGCCATCAACCAAGGCAAGTTGTGTTCCAAAAAGCGTTGCTACACCAACTAGTAAGAAGATTTTCTGCCCCGTAACACCCCAGATTTTACCTAATATCTGTGCTTCGTCGTAGATGAGTTTTCCCTGCTCAGGAACAATCCCTTGTGGATGTAAAACCGCGAGTGCCCCAAAAATGAAGAGCAAGATCGTGAATGTGTTCAGTGCCCAAAAGAAAAGCATCTGATCGTTTTTCACATATTGCCACCAAGCAGTAAAGCGTTTCCGATTTTCTTCGGTCGCCTCAAAGAGAAAACCCGTTGCTGGCACTTTTTCGCTCCTGCCGCGGAGTGGGTTCTGTAGTCCTGGTAACTGTGCCCCCATACCAATGTTTTTATCGCGTAAATAGAACGTATAGAATAGGTTAGCTGTCCCTCCCGCACCTGCGAAAACTAAAGCACTAAACAGTTTTTTCACTGACATACTTGGCTCTATGTGTCCGACGTTTACCAAACCGGAACCAAGTTCCTTCCATGTATCCATTGAACCGACAGCAATAGCAACCAGAATTAGCCCAATCGTTACAATAGCAACGAGGACTTCAACAGTTCTTTCAACAGACTGATAAACCATCTTTGGTCCGAAGAGAATGAGTGCTACTCCTGCAAAGGTTATTATTGTCCAGAAGGTATCAGAGCCCCAACCACCAGGTCCAAGGATAAGTGCTTTGAGCGCAAGCCCTGATGTACGTGCCCAACCGGGTGCTATCCAACCCACGACAGTGAGTAGAATAAACAAGGGTGCAAATCCGCGCCAGATGCGGCTATAACCTGTATACACTGTTTCGCCAGTAGCGATTGTCCAGCGTCCTACCTCAAAATTAATCCAAAGTTGGAGAAATACACCGAGTGCCGCCGCCCAGATCATACTCCCGCCATATTCAGCAGCGATGAGGGGCCAAATCACACTTTCACCCGCGCCGATAGAGAGACCAACCAGAATAGCACCAGGACCCGCAATTTTCCAAAATGGCATCTGCTTCTCGGGTAACTCAACAATTTTAAAATCGTCAAGCGGTTGATACATTTGAGACATATATCTTCCTCCGGTGCGTGAGATTTAGGTTTGCGTTATTGCTTCACGTAACACTTCAATGGGGTGCTTAGGTTGTACACCTGTTCCATGTTCAAGTTGATGCCTGCAGGAGAAACCGGCAGCACTGAGTGTAAAGCTGCCCGGTGGTTGCTCACGAACAGCTCCAAAGAGTCGTGATTCTCCAATCTTCATAGAGAGTTCGTAGTGTGCTTTCTCATACCCGAATGCCCCAGCCATACCGCAGCAGCTTGAATCGATTACAGTGACGTTGTGTTCTGCGGGTAGGCTTAACATTTTTACAGTCGGTTGGATACCGACGAGTGCACGCTGATGGCAGTGTCCATGCAGTAAGATGTCCCGCGGTTCCGTCGAAAATTCGACTGGCAATTCACCTTCTTCAACCAGCTGTGCAAAAAATTCCTCAAACGAATAGGTCGCCTCAGCAACACGTTTTGCATCAGGTGTCCCGATTAGCTCAAGGTAATCATCAGTAATCGCTGAGGTACAACTTGGTTCGCATCCAATAATCGGGATCCCCTCGTTAGCATAAACGCGAAGTGCATCGATATTGTAATTCGCATTCTCAATTGCTCGGTCGAGCATCCCTTCTGAGATGAGCGGACGACCGCAGCACCGTTTCTCTGGCAAGAGCACCTCAAATCCACATGCTTCCAACACTTCTACTGCAGCTTTGCCAATAGAAGGTTCGCTATAGTTCATAAAGGTATCGGAAAAGAGGGCAACTTTCTTGTCTGAAGTTCGTCGAGAACGACGTTTCCGAAACCACTGTTCATAGGTAGGACGTACAAAGGTGGGCATATCCCGCCGTCGGTCAACCCCAATTACTTTCTCAGCAATCCATTTGGAAAATGTGTTGTTGACAGCCCAGTTGGAAAGCGGTGAGAACATTGAACCGAGTGGTGCGAACGTACCAATTTCACCAAACATCCGTCTATGTAGCGGTAAGCCGTTTGCTTTGTGGTAGTGTGCAAGTACCTCGTATTTAATCTTCGCCATATCCACGTTAGATGGACACTCAGCTTTACATGCTTTGCATCCGAGACATAAGTCCAAGACCTCCTGAAGCCGTTCACCTGTGAGTTCCGTATGTGGCAATGCCCCTGAAATAATTGAGCGGAGTGCATTCGCACGCCCGCGCGTTGAATGCTCTTCTTCACGTGTGCCGATAAAGGAGGGACACATAGTGCCGGTCAGCGTTTTTCTACATGCACCGACGCCGTTGCACATCTCAATTGCCCTGCCGAATCCATCTTGGCTGGAAAAGTCGAAGTAGGTGTCAACTTTAATGGTGTTGTAATCTGTACCGAATCGGAGGTTTTCTGTCATTGGTGGGGCATCGACAATTTTTCCGGGATTCATGATGCCATCTGGATCAAAGGCTCTTTTCACTTCAGTGAGTGCTTGGTATAGTTGCGAACCGAACATGCTCTCTATCCACTCACTTCGGACGAGTCCATCGCCGTGTTCTCCACTCATCGCACCGTCGAGTTCCATGAGCAAATCTCGGACTTCGCGAGCGATGTCGTGCATCTTCTGAATATCAGTTTCGGATTTTAGGTTGATGATAGGACGGTTGTGCAAAAGCCCGACGCTCGCATGTGCGTAGTAGGCGGCGGTGGTGTTGTGGGACGTGACAATCTCATCAAATCGGCGGACGTATTCTGGCAGATTCTCTATCGGCACTGCGGCATCTTCAACGAATCCGATCGGTTTGGCATCGCCTTTCATGCCCATGAGTAAGCCAAGTCCTGCTTTTCGGGTTTCCCAGACGCGTGCCTTTTCTTCGGCAGTGAAGCAACGTACGAACGCATAACCATCGCGAGTGCTTTTCAACGTTTTTTCAAGCTGGTCCAGTTGTGATTCCAATTCGGCTTGCGTTTCGCCGTAAAATTCGACGGCGAGGAGAGCAGCAGGTTTACCTTGAATGAAGGTAGTAAGTCGTGAAAATTCTAAGGAACCGCGCGCCATATCAAGGATTGTTTTGTCTATAAGTTCTACAGCAGTGGGGTTGCATTCCAAGATGGGTTGCATCGCTTCCATGGATGCGATGAGTGATTCAAAATGTACGACACAAAGAGCTGTCAGTTTTGGAATGGGGACGAGGTTCACTGTCGCCTCAACGGTCGTGGCGAGTGTCCCTTCAGAGCCTACGAGGATTTTCGTCAAACTAAACGGGTGATTTTCGTCGCATCCGTCACGGCGGTAGGGTGTGACTTCTTTTGAACCGGCATCTGTAACAAATTCATCAAGATTATAACCGGCGACACGGCGCAGGATACGCGGGTAACGTTTACGAATTTCTGATTCGTTATCCGCACATATTCGGCAAAGTTCGCGGTAGATGTTTGCTTCTAATGTATTTCCTTGTTTTTTCGCCTCTAATTCTTTGAGTGATATAGGCGATGCTGTGATTTCGTCGGCATTGGAAAGCACTAAATCGAGGGACATGACGTGATCGACGGTTTTGCCATAGATAAGCGAGTGTGAACCTGCGGAGTTGTTTCCAATAGTGCCACCGACGTTTGCTCGACTGCTCGTGGCGACATCAGGAGCATACATTAAACCGTGTGGCTTCAGTTTATCGTTCAGTTCATCTAAGACGATACCGGGCTGGACTCGTGCCCAGCGTTCGGTGGTGTTCACCTCAAGCAGTTGATTCATATATTTGGACATATCCAGCACGATTGCCTCACCGACGCTCTGCCCAGCAAGGCTTGTGCCGCCGCCACGCGGAAGGATCGGAACCTTGTGCTCTGACGCAATTTGCACAGTCTTGATAACATCTTGTTTATCTTTTGGAATTACGACGCCTATGGGTTGTATCTGGTAGAGGCTTGCGTCTGTACTATAGAGTGCTTTGGAATACAGATCGAAGCGAACCTCTCCTGCGAGTGTGTCGGATAATTTCTGTTCAAGGATTTCCGATAAGGAAGTGTTCATATTTTTTGTCCGAGAAAGAGACAATGTATTTCGTAAACTGCGATTCGGTTAGACAGCGTGTAAAAAACCTTAGAAAAATTTGACATCGTTGTCTGCGTAAGGTATAATTAACTACACGATGCCCCTGTGGTGGAATTGGTATACACGGCAGGTTGAGGGCCTGTGCCTTAATTGGCATGCTGGTTCGAGTCCAGTCGGGGGCATTACTCTTCTGTTTCTCCTATTCCCCTATACCAACCTACCGATTGTTTTCGAGTAATTCCTGATATACTTGATACGTCCTTTCCGCTATCGTCTCCCACGTGAAATTATTGATGCGAGTCAGTCCGCGTGCAACCAATTCATTCCGAAGATTAACATCGTGCGCAATGTGGCTTATACGTTCTGCCAAAATATTTGCATCCCCTTCAGGGAAAGTCAATCCTGCATCATCGATTACGTGCGGAATTTCGCCAGAATCAGAACCGATGACCGGCACTTCGCACGCCATTCCTTCTATAAGGACTCTCCCAAAAAATTCAACCCATTCTGCTGTCGTTCGAGAAGGTAGGACTAACGTGTCCATACAATTAATATAGGCGGCTACCTCCTCAGGTGGTACCGCATCTATCCACACAACCCTTTCGGAAATACCGAGAGTTTCGGCAATCTTCTGAAATTCAGGTTTATCCTCGCCTTGTCCAACGATTAGGAGTTTGTAAGTGTGCTTAGGGTCTTGACTTACAAGGCTGGCGAGTGCTTCAAGTAATGTGTCTATGCCCTTCATTCGTAGCAGCCTGCCGACATAACCGATAACAAAGTAGTCCTTGAGTTGCAGTGAATTCCGCAGTTCGCCAACGTCGGTTTTATAGAAGTGTCGCACATCAACCCCATTCGGAAATGGTGTCTGTTTTCCAGTGTACCCGCGTTTGGTTAGAATGTCGCCAGCATTTACACTAAGTGGAAAGGCTCTATCGGTTTCCCGAAAGACGCGATGTTCTATCCATACAGGCAGGACGCCAAACCGCTGTTTGATGGGTATGCTAAGTGAAGTGCGAAAAATAAAACGGCTATTCGGGCAATACTTCCGTTTCAAACGAACTGTCTGTAACGCATTGAGGCTCCATGCCTCCTCCTCTAAATGGATAATATCGGGTTGAAAGTCCTGGAAGTGGGACTTCACACCGCTTCGATAGTAAAAACGGCTGCCATAACCAGAAAAACGGATTGGGCACGGAAATTCCTCGCACGGTGTATCTGGCTCTGGCTGAAAAACAATATTTTGGAAGCTTTCATACCAGTGCATAGGCGTGATAACACGTAGCGTGACATCCGGTCGTTCGGCGATGAGCGCGAATTTCCGCCGATACGGTTTCATAATATAGGAATGAGAGAGGACTAAGACACGCACAACAGTTTGTTATTTTGGATTTGTCGAGAGCGTTCTGAACCTGCTACTGGCTATTCCTCCTGATTCCTTGGCGGCGGGACAATAATTGTATTCTGTCCCTCATTCCGGGTGCTGAAGTCGATGTCAGGACTTGTATCCACCTCTGATTCTGCTGCCGTTCCGGTATCCGTCTCTGCCTCATTTGATGCAGCAAGGACGTCCATCAAACCTTCGAGACGTTCTCGGACATCGGTCCGCTCTTGCGAAATAGCTAACCGTTCCATATTAAGCTCTTCTTCAAGATTGCGATTACGGTCTTCAAGTTTTTGAATCTGGGCATCGCGTTGTACCACCACGTTGTTGAGTCTCGCAATTTCAGCTTCAAGTTCAAGTTTATCTGCTCTCAGTTCTTGAACAGTCGAGATCGCAAGTTCAACATGTTCTTCCAAAAGTGACACAATACTTTGTTCCAATGATTCAGCCATAATTTAGTCTCCTTCTCAAAGTCATATATATTTTTTTACTACAGATTCGCAACCCTCTATGGCAGGTTGGATCTCTACTTTAAATAAATAAGCGATAAGTGTTCAGGGTCTGCCCAGTTCGGGCATTCGTGGACGTAGTGAAAGAGGTACTGCTGTGCGTATCCAACACCATCTCCGAAATAATTGTGCGCGAACTCACGTATTTCACGATGTGTCGCACGCCGACGCAGATAAAGTGTCTCAAAAATACGTTTTATCCAAACATCTATTGGCAGTGCTGCAAGATGTCCGAGCGAAAATAGACAGATACAATCGGCCACCTTTTCCCCAATACCTTTTCTGCGTGTTAATTCTTGCTTTGCTTCGAGATATGGCAATTGTTTCAGTGAGGTAAGTGAAAGTTCGCCACTCATGACTGCCTGTGCGGTATCTTGAATGTAACTCGCTCGGTATCCGGTGCCGCATGCAAGGAGATCTTCCTCGGTTGCTGTTGCAAGGGCGGACGGGCTTGGAAAACTATAATCCACGTGCTCAGAAATCTGTAATTTTTCGCCGTAACGCTCAGATAACCTACGGATAATCCCACGGATTCGGGCGACATTGTTATTTTGTGATAATATAAAGGACGCTATTGTCTCCCAGAGTTCTTGATTCAGGATGTGCATTCCCCAAAGCTTCTGAGTCGCCCGACGGATGTAGGCGTCATTGCCAACATCGGCAAGGAGTTTCGGTACGTCGCGTTCTAAATCCAGATAGTGACGGAGGTATGGTAAGAAAGTCGTTTCATCTTCGGTAGTGGAACTCTCAATGTGTAGCGTAGTTCCTTGTTGGGAAATTTTGAGTATCCGCTTTTCCACGACACCATAGTAAGCGTCATCTATCTTGTTCCATCGAAATGACTGTCCAGATTCCAAGGTATACTTTAGACTAAAATCTGTTACATTCTGAATTTGTAGCATATTTTGCTAATTTCTCACGAAACTTGCGGTCAAAACCCCAACTATCTTCTAATTAGTATATAGTATATTTGAAAAATAAGCAAATTTTTATCTGAATGCTCTGCTCAAGGACTACTACAATTTGACTTTCGTCGTGTTTGTATGTATAATATTAACACCTCTTCAAGCATAAGAATCTATGAGACAGAAGCCGGATTTGGTCTGGAAATAGACTAAATTCATTCCTTATATTACACTCAGGAGATACCTTAATAACACATGATTATCTTTCTACGCGAGAAATTTATAGCGCAACTCTTTATGTGGATAATTGCCATTGTGTTTTTGATAGGAACTGTGTTCCTTTATAGCAACACACGCGGTGGAGGCGAAGGTCCGGAAGGAGAAGTCGTTCTCAGGATTGATGGGGCTGAGGTTAAACGTGGTGAGTTTGAGAACGCAGTCGCTAATGCTATGGAATCTCAAAGGCAGAATCAAAGATTCGGTACTATTGATCGAGAGCAGACACAAAAGTCGGTAATTGATCGTTGGATACAACAAACAATTCTTGGAAGTGTAGATATCGCTGAGGCGGACATAAGGCGTTACATCCGGAGCGATGCAGACCGAGTCCAACAGTACAATCTTTATGAACAGTTCGGGGCAGCAGACCTCTATACGGAAAATATCCGTCTACAACTTAGTACCGAAGTGCTCCGAGACGGCATACAAGCCTTGGAGTTGGTAACCGACACTGAAGCAGAACAAGCATATCGACTTGAATCTAACAAGGCGAAAGTTAAATTTATTGAGTTTAAGCATAGCGATTACGTCTCAATGATTGAAGTTGACGACGCAGAAGCCGAAGCATACTATGAGGAGAACAGGGACGACTATAAATCTCAAGAACAGGTAAATGTTAAGTTTATCAGGGTGAATCCCGCTAATTTCGTTTCCGATTCAGACGTTGAGGCGTATTACGAGGCGAATCAGTCAGCGTTTACCACTCCTGAAGCGGTCAAAGCGCGTCATATCTTGAAGAAGTTTCCTGACAACGCAACCGACGAACAGAAAGCGGAAACTAAGACAGCAGCGGAAGAACTGCTGAAGACCGTCAACGCCGAACTTGCAGCGGGTGCCGATTTCGCAGAACTTGCAAAAACGCATTCGGAGGGTCCTTCTGCAACGCGTGGTGGGGCATTAAGAGGCTCGAATCCAAAACTTCCCGCCGGAGATTATTTCACACGGGGTGAAATGGTGAAACCCTTTGAAGAGACTGCGTTTGATGTGCTGACACCCGGGGGAGTGAGTGGTTTAGTTGAGACGCAATTCGGATACCATATCATCAAATTGGAAGAGAAGAAGTCACCAGAGGTACAACCGTTTGCCCAGGTCCAATACGAAATCCGGCAAAAACTCGTTCAGGTCAGCGGCGTTGATGAGGCAAAAAGAATCGCTGATGACCTGTTGTATGAGGTCGAGATTCAGGACTATGACGCTGCGCTTGCACATGAGAATTATAAGGACCTATCACTTGCTGTTTTAGAGACAGGATTCTTCAGTCGTGATACAACGGCTATCCCACAAATTGGAGCAAGATGGGGATATGAAGGGTTAATCCAAGAAGTCTTTGATATGGAAGTGAACGTGATAAAGGTAGTTGAGGCGAAAAAACGGACGGGTGAGGTGGAAGCCTATTTTGTTGCCACCGTTTTAGAGAAGAAGCAGGCGGCTATCCCACCGTTTGCCGAGGTAAAAACAGAGGTGATTGAAGATCTGAAAGTAGAGAAAGCAAAAACAAGTGCCTTAGCGGATGCACAAAGCCTGTTCGATCAAAACGCCGGGACTGAATCACTGGAAGAATTGCTTAAAAAGTATAATGCGCCTGAAGGTTTAACAGCAGACCGACTCTCAGTCCAAGAAAGCAACCTGTTCTCGCTGAGTGCTAATAGCAACTATGTTTCGGGTATGGGGAATTCTTATGAGGTGATGTTTGCCGCATTTCGGATGAAAGTAGATGAAATTGGGGGTCCCTTTAAAGGCAACTCTTCTGCATACATCGTTCAGCTTGTTGAGCGGCAGGAAGCAGATGTTGAGACGTTCCAGGTAGATCCTGCTGAAAAGACCCGACACCTTCAGACCCTCATCCAGGCGAAAAAACGGGAGGCATATTTGAACTGGTTCGCTGCACGCAAGAAAGGGAGCGAACTCTGGATTCACCCAGATTACCGTTAAGCATTCAGATTGAGTGTGGTCACCTGTGGCTGGGAAGGCGAGGTTTTTAGATATTTATAAATAGGGGTAGGTTGCATCGGGATGATAGTCCGGCATCAACGCATCATGTGTTTGTCCTGCTATTAAGTTTGTGCCGTCAGTAAAGCCTTCAGGACGGTGGCGGAGAAACCTGATTAAACGGTTACGCCAAGGTGCTAAGCGAACTTCAGCCCCGTTTTGGCTTGCTAAGTCATGTGTTTCGTGCGGATCGTCCTGCAGATTGAAAAGGTGTTCCCGGCCGGTTTGGGAATACCACACGTACTTGTGGTGTCCATCGATTACATAGTGGTTCCCGTGACTGTAGTCGTAACAACCCGAATGCTCGCCGTGCAGACAGTCTCGTACACGATCGGTATCTCCACGCATGATTGGTAGCAAACTTTTGCCAGTACAGGTGTTGGGGATCTCTATTCCAGCAGCATTGAGGATGGTAGGCATGATGTCCTGCAGACCAACAGGGCTTTGACAGATGGATTCTTTCGGGTAATCCCAATTTGTCGGTGCTCGCATTAGAAAAGGCACTCGTGCTGAGGCTTCGTAGGGCCAGGTTTTCCTGTACAGGTTGTGATCACCCAGCATCTCACCGTGATCGGAGGTGAAGATGATCAGACAATCTTTCAACCCACCTGTGTATTGAAGCAAGCGACCGATCTGGTCATCAATGAAATTGATCATTCCATAATAGGCGGCACGGGCACAGTGCATATCGTGATCGTCGAGGCGGATTTCCCAAGCGTTTGGGTCCAGTCCCTTCTGAGTTCCTTCAAATTCGCGTGCCCAATCGCCGACCACGGGCGGTGGGAGATCTCGTTGAATGTAGCGTTGGTAATAGTGTGCGGGTGGTGTCAGCGGCGGGTGTGGATCGATAAAAGAGATATTGAGAAGGAAGGGTGCTGTCGGATCGCGTTTTTGTAGAAAGTTAAGTGCTCGGTCGATACACCAGAAGGTGTGCATCTGCTCTTCAGGTAGATGATGCGGACGACCAACCCATCCGTTGGCGGAGACGCCGTGTGCCATACCGGGATCCACATCGTTACGACGGTGATATTGCTGCAACCAATCAACGTAGTCGTTGTGGTTTCCCCGGGTGGCATCAGCCAACTGGAGATGATCGAAACCGTATCGCTTGCGAAACGGAAGCAGATGCAGTTTGCCGATCATTTCGGTTTGATAACCGACTGCAGATAATTCGCCAGCCAAGGTATGGCGTGGATTCCACTGCGCCCCTTGAAATCCAACTGCACCGTTTGCCGCCGGTGCTGTTCCAGTCATCAGGCTACGCCGCGCCGGAATACAACTTGGGCATTCAGCGTATCCGCGGCGGAAATGCGTGCCGGTGCGACCAATCCAGTCTAAATTAGGGGTTTGCAGGCAGTCGGGGCCATCGGGGTCCAAACCCAGACAGTCGCCACGTTGTTGATCGGTGGTAATTAACAGGATGTTGGGACGGGTGTTAGACATCTCAACCTCCGCATTGGAAGACGCTAAACTGGGCGGTTCAACACTTGGTCGGGTTTGAAGCTTCAGTGGTGGTTAATTGAGAAGTTCGTAAAAGAAGTTGCGGCGTTTAGGCGTATATCCCAACTCACTGATAGTTCTTTCAATCTCCTCAATCGGCATGCAATAAACCGTTCCAGCTTGGCTAACAACGTTTTCTTCTATCATTGTGCCGCCCATGTCATTTGCCCCAAACTTGAGGGACATCTGCCCAATTTTAGGACCTTGCGTAACCCATGAGGACTGAAAATTGTTGAAATTGTCCAAGAATAGTCTGGAGATGGCAAGCGTCTTAAGATACTCAAAACTTCCTGCTGGCGGTATATGTTCCATACGGGTGTTGTCGGGTTGCAGGGACCAGCAGATAAAAGCAGTGAATCCGCCTGTCTCGTCTTGCAAGTCGCGCAGACGGACGAGGTGTTCAACGCGTTCGGCGTAGCTTTCTACGTGTCCATACATCATTGTTGCGCTTGACTTGAGTCCAATGAGATGTCCTTGGCGCATCACTTCCAGCCATTCGTCAGCAGTACATTTTTTAGGGCTAATTTCATTGCGAGCATGCTCAGTAAGGATTTCCGCGCCGCCGCCAGGAATTGAATCGAGTCCTGCATCCCGTAAGCGGATGAGCATTTCTTGCAACGACATACGGTTTATCTTAGCAAACCAATCCAACTCTGGTGGTGAAAATCCGTGAATATGGATGGGGTAGTTCGCTTTAATCCACCGGAGAAGGTCTTCATACCAATCGAGTTTTAGTTTCGGGTGTAGCCCGCCCTGCATGAGAATCATCTCACCACCAAGGTCGAGTGTTTCCTGAATTTTTTTTCCAAGTTCATCGCGCTCCATAACATAGGCATCGGGATCCCGACGATGGCGGTAAAACGCACAAAAATCGCAATCAACATAACACCAATTGGTGTAATTGATATTCCGATCAATGATATAGGTGACGTGACCTTCAGGGTGTTTCCTTTGCCGGATAATGTCTGCTGCGTGCCCCAAAGCGAGTAGATCGTGGCTCTTGAAAAGCGTGAGGCAATCGTCAAAGTCTAACCGTTCTCCTGCAAACGATTTTTCGAGAATAAGCTGGATGTTTGTATCCATTTAGAGGTTCCTTTGGTTTATAAACGAACGGATGCACACTCAATATTTCAATTTTACCATTTTATGATTAACTTGTCAACTTTTCTGTCGTTTTAACTTGACTTTTTTGGAAAATCGGGTATAATTAATAATTGTTCTTGATCTAAATCCGTGGCTTATGAGGGAAGTGCTAATGAATAATGAAGTGGTTTACAATGAGGATTTGGTGAAAACAGTGGAAAATAAATATCTTGCAGTGAATGTTGTTGCGAAACGTGCGCGCCAAATAAATGCAGACGGTTTACCAATTGTCCCTTCGAGCATAGGAAGTAAAAAGCAGAAGCCGGTTGCTATTGCTACACAGGAATTGGTAGATGGAAAACTTCGTTATGAACAGAGCGAAGCGAAAGTGCCGACTTCAGATCCATCATCAATTTTTACGGATCCTGAGGATTCGGATGATGAGAGCAATATATTCGGTGAGGAGGTCGTTCGTGAGGGAGAGCAGGATGTTGAAAAAGAGGAACCTGAAGAAGGGATCTAAGCTGGATTAACTAAGAGCTGGCTTCTCTGGAAAGAGCCTCTTGGGAAAAAGAAAAATCACTTGACAATCCACAATAAAGCGGGTATAATTATAAGGTATTTGCTGACGTGGCTCAATGGTAGAGCAAGTGATTTGTAATCACTAGGTTGGAGGTTCGATTCCTCTCGTCAGCTTCAGATAATGGGGGCATGCTTGAGCGGTCAAAAAGGGCAGACTGTAAATCTGTTGGCAATGCCTACGGTGGTTCGAATCCATCTGCCCCCATCTGCTACTATGCCAAGGTAGCATTATCGGAGATTCCGATTTAGGGTATTTTACGGGTTGACTGTATTGTTAATAATGTTAAGTACAGGACCATCATTCAGCCGTGCACCGCATTATTATTGCCCATGTGCTAAAAGTATGCGGGAGTAGCTCAGCTGGTAGAGCATTGGCCTTCCAAGCCATGTGTCGCGGGTTCAAATCCCGTCTCCCGCTTGTTGGTGTTTTTAATTTGCGCCGATGTAGCTCAGTCGGTAGAGCGCGTCCTTGGTAAGGACGAGGTCACCGGTTCAATCCCGGTCATCGGCCCCATTTACTGAAAGCAGAGCGTTTATTATGCCAAGAGATATTGTAACATTAGCATGTGATGCATGCAGTCGGCGAAATTATGTGACAACCCGCAACCGTCGAACGAATCAAAATCGGTACGAGCGGAAGAAATTCTGCAAATTTTGTCGAAAGCATACAGCACACAAAGAAACACGATAATTTTTTAGTAGGTACTGCATAGGCATGAGAGCTTCTCATTAAAGTTTGTGTATCCTACGAAACTCTTGCAGGCCAGTAGCTCCAACGGCTAGAGCGTCGGTCTCCAAAACCGAATGTTGGGGGTTCGAATCCCTCCTGGCCTGCCTTTTTAACCTTATGATAGCTCGTTTAAAAAACTACATTCAGGGAATCAGTTTGGAATGGCAGAGGGTAACAAAACCCGACATGAAAGAGGTTCAAGGCAGCACCATTACTGTCATTGTTGCTTCTGCCTTGTTAGGTCTTTTCATCGGTTTAGTGGATGGTAACTCTGCTTTCCCGAAATGGAGCAGTCCATTAAGTTGGGTTGTGTTGATAGCGCTTCCAGTCGGTACTTTCTTTTTCGTAAGGAGTTGGGAAAACCAACCTCAAAGCACGAGAGAGACGAATGATGATTCGCTCTTCGGAAATGAGAAAAACCGAAAACTGGTAGTGACGGCAATAGCCTGTATTCCTTTAATTGCTGTTCTTGTAAGTCAGTATGTCTTGGCTACTTCCCTTCAAGGTTTCGGTATGGCTTTTCTCAGGACCCTTTTTATCCGTTAACGACTTTGGGTTTTCAACAGCACAATTGACATAATCGTGAATCAGAATATGGATGGATACTGGTACGTTGTTCAGATATATACAGGACATGAAAAGAAGGTTAAACTCAGCCTTGATAATATGATTGCCAGGGAGGAGTTACAGGACGAAATTTTGCAAGTCAATGTCCCGGAAACCGAAATGGTAGAGGTCAAAGACGGTCAGCGCAAAGTCAGTGTCCGTCCTTCTTATCCGGGGTATGTCCTTATTAATACCACCCATGAACTGGGACCACAAGTTGATAGTCCGACTGGACAGAAAAGTTGGGCACTCATACAAGAGACCCCAGGTGTTATGAATTTCTTGGGGCCCCCTGCGCATCCATCGCCCCTGAGTCCTAAAGACGTTGAGGCGATGTTGCAGATGTCAACCGAGGAAGAGGAAGTACCACCGACGCCGCTGGTTGAATACGAGGTAGGCGATAAGGTGAAGGTGATAAACGGTCCCTTCAGTGGATTTCCAGGTGAGATTGAGGAAGTTGACATGGTGCACCACCGTTTACGTCTCAGCATTTCGCTGTTTGGACGCTCGACATCTGTTGACTTGGGAATGCTTGAGGTTGAGCAGTTGAACTAAAACTAAATGGTGTTCTTCATAGATACACCGTAGCATCACAAAATTGGGTAGGAAGAACAATGGCAAAAAAAGTGGCAGGTGAAGTTAAACTCCAATTGGTATCTGGACAGGCAACGCCGCAGCCGCCTGTTGGACCCAGTCTTGCACCGTATATGATTAATCTACAGGAGTTTATCAAATCCTTTAACGCCCAGACGCAGCATCAAACTGGCATGGTGGTCACAACTGTCATCACGTGTTATAGTGATAGATCGTTTACGTTTACTGTGAAGTCGCCACCCGCCGCAGTTTTATTGAAATCCGCAGCAAAGATCGCTAAAGGTTCAGGTGAACCCAACCGAAACAAGGTCGCTTCCGTCAACATGGAACAGATTCGCGAGATTGCGCAGACAAAACTGCCTGATTTGAATACCACAGACTTAGAGGCTGCAGCACGGATGATAGAAGGTACGGCTCGCAGTATGGGGCTTACTATTGAATAGCGTGTTTTTTTAGTGTGGGTGGGTACAGCGTCGCCCGCATAGGAAAAAATCGCTTTGAAACGGGGCGTATAGACAGATACCCCGTGATTATCGGAGAACAACATGGCGAAAAAAGGGAAGCGATACCGAGCAATTAGAGAACAGGTGGACAGACTTAGACTCTATACGGTTGATGAGGCTGTCTCACTTCTTAAAGAAACCAGTAGGGCAAAATTTGATGAGACGATAGATTTGGCATCGCGTCTTGGTGTAGATGCGCGACAGGCGGACCAGAATATCCGCGGCACTGTCGCACTTCCACATGGGACTGGCAGGTCTGTCCGTGTTGTCGTCTTCGCTCAAGGTGATCCGGCACGACAAGCCGAGGAAGCCGGAGCAGATTTCGTCGGAACAGATGAACTCGTGGATAAAATTGCTGATGGATGGCTTGAGTTTGACGCAGCAATTGCAACGCCGGACTTGATGCGAGGTATTATGCCAAAACTCGGACGTATCCTCGGACCGCGAGGTTTAATGCCTAACGCTAAGGCAGGTACTGTCACAATGGATGTTAGCGAAGCCATCCAGGATATCAAAGCAGGACAAATTGAATACAGGATAGAACGGTCATCCGGTATTATTCACGTCCCAATCGGAAAAACTTCTTTTGAAGAAGAAAGCATCAAAGGGAATCTCAATGCAGTAATGGGTGCTCTCGTTGCGGCTCGACCGTCCACGGTAAAAGGCAGATATATTCGGAGCGTAGCAATCTCATCGACAATGGGAGCGGGTATCCGGATAGACCCGCAGCAATTTGCGTAAAACCCATAGAATGCTAAGACTATATAGAATATACCTCTACAACTGAATAGAGTCGTAGACCGTAGGTGCCATTGGCTTAATTGCCTACCGAGGCTTGAATGGAATGGAAATGATAAGAGATTTCCGTGGTAAACCGTCCCTGAAATTTCTCCGTTCGCTTTTTCTTCCGTTTTAATATGAGCCTCCAGCAGCCTGGGGGCTTTTTGCATGTTGTAGGGAATCGGGGTACTGTGCCTCGACCATTAACACGAGCAGAAAGGAGCTGAAACATGCCGAATCAGGCAAACGTTCAGCAGGTAGAACAAATTCGTGAGCTTTTTGACAGTGCCGATGTCGTTCTTTTGACAGATTTTCAAGGGCTTACTGTTGCCGAGGTAAATGAACTTCGGAATCAGCTTCGGGCAGCAGAGGTTGGGTATAGAGTCTGTAAGAACACATTGATAAATGTTGTCGCGCAAGAGAGGGGTATTGAAGACTTAGAACCTTATCTCAAGGGGAATACAGCCCTCGCTACCAGCACAGATCCAGCGGCATCGTCAAAGATTTTACTCGGGTTTAGCGAAGAACACGAACATTTTAAAGTTAAAGGCGGAATTCTTGGAACACAGGTGGTTGACGCAGCTGGCGTTGAAGCCCTCCGAGATATGCCGTCACGAGAAGTTATGATCGCCCGGACCGTCGGGACGATCGGTGCACCCCTCACCGGACTCGTCAACACCTTACATCAAGGTTCGCCTATTACGGGTATGGTGAATGTACTTAGTGGAACGGTACGTCAGATCGCCTCTGTGCTTACACAGGTTGCCGATCAAAAGAAAGAGGCGGAAAACGCCTAACGCAAGGAAACCAAGTACCACGATTTAACCCCAAGATGTTTGGTTGGAAAATTTCTAATCAGATTAATATGGGTACTACTCATAGAGAGGATACAAACATGGCCGCAGATTTAGACAAAATGATTGACGAAATCAGTAATATGACTGTTTTGGAGCTTTCCGAACTGGTCAAGGCGTTGGAAGATAAGTTTGGTGTCAGTGCATCAGCTGCCCCAGCAATTGCTATGCCAGGGATGATGCCCGCTGCTGCTCCAGGCGCAGAAGAAGCTGACGAACCAGAAGAGAAAACGGAATTTGACGTTCAACTCAAAGATTTTGGTGGAAAGAAGATTCCCGTTATCAAAGAGGTTCGTGCTATTACTGGACTCGGCTTGAAGGAAGCGAAAGAGAAGGTCGAATCCGCACCAGTCGTCATTCAGGAAGCTGTCTCCAAAGAGGACGCAGAAAAAACAAAAGAGCAGCTTGAAGGACTCGGTGCTACAGTCGAGATTCTCTAATGTAGACGTAACGTCTTACACGATAAACAGCAGGTAAACCCATTATGGTTCTTGAGCATGGCGATGTGCAAATTCATCGCTTTACGGCGGACTATAATGGGTTTTCATTTTTTTTCTGATAAATAGTCTTTCCAAATGTAGGCCTAATTTCAAACGAAGCCTGTTGGAAATTAGCAATTGATTCTATGTTCAGTATAATTGACGTTTTTTATCTCGTTTTCAGCCAACTTGCCGTTGGTGGGTTTATTCTCCTTTTCCTTGTTCCAAAAGGATTAGTAGGGGCAAACTTCTATCGTTTGATGGGTGTTATTTATTTGTTCGTAGGCGGTTTGTCGCGTTGTGCGAACCTCGCTCTTTATCAGCAACCCGTCACGTTTCGCAACTTTTTCGGATATTGGCAGAACCTCGAATCTATCTCCGTCATCATTTTCTTTTTCATTGTACTTATTTATACATTGTCTTGGTGGTTCAAAGCACCTCTGTTCACGCAGATTCTTTTCTTTGGTGGTGTCGTTTCCGGTGTGGCATCTATCGTTTTCAGTGCCCAGCGCTACCTTCAAGTTCTTCAAATCCCTGGCGAGATGTTTCTGTTACCCCTCCAATTCTTGGTCGCCGCTGCCCTACTTGGTGCTGTCCATACGGGGATGTGGTTTGGGCATTGGTACCTTGTGGTGCCTGATTTACCGGTGACCTATCTAAGGCGGTTTAACAGCGGACTGCTTTGTACCCTTTTGGGTATGACACTACTGTTTTGCTTGAATTTCTTTTTTAGACATCATTCTACGGATGTTGTTCCTTTCAACCTCTTTTATCAGATTATTTTCAGCATGCGCCTTCTGATAGGCATCGGTGGCACATTGTTCCTCTATTTCATTACGTGGGATTGCTTGCGTCCTAAATCCGTTGCTCGTGATGAACTTGGCGCGACGCGTGCAGCAACGGGTTTCCTTTTCATTGCGATTATCACGGTCTTTATCGGTGAGTTCTGCAGCCGATTGCTGTTTTTGGAGATGCGATTTATCTTCTAACCCTTGTGGGGAAATCTACTGGGGTTGATTATGAGTTTTTGACTAAATTAGCATATTTTGCTGTTTTAAAGTGTTGCTGACTTTGGTTTCAATTTCGTTGTAAATTAAATTCAGGTGTGCTAAAATAACAACATGCATTAGAAGCTTAAGGAGGCATATCATAATGAAATCTCAAATTTTCCATGAACCCGAATCAATGAGCCTCGAAGACCGGGCTGTACCGGAAGCCGGCGATAACGACCTGTTAGTTCAAGTACGTTCGGTAGGTATCTGTGGTTCGGATGTCGCATACTATTTCGGTAACAGTTCACTTGAAACCGACGATGGCAAAGGGCCTCTTATCCTTGGACACGAATTCACGGGTGAAGTTGTTGAAGTTGGTAGTGAAGCAGGAACAACGGGTGGATTTAAAGTCGGCGACCGAGTTGTTGTGAACCCCGTCCAATCGAATCCAAATTCTTTCTGGAGCAAGAAAGGGTTGTCCAACTTGTGTCCGGAAAAACGCGTTCTTGGCGTCGGTGTTGATGGTGGTTTCGCGGAATACGCAGTTTCTGACTATCGCTGGACGGTCAAACTACCCGATAACGTTACATACGACCAAGGGGCACTAACAGAACCTCTCGCATGTGGACTCTACGCTGTCAATAACCTCAATGCTGAAGAGGGACAAACCGCTGTCGTCTTCGGACCGGGACCGATCGGCTTGATGATGGTGCAAGTGCTGAAGAGCCGTGGCTTGAAGAATGTTCTGCTCGTCGGAACTCGCGACTATCGCTTAGATTGCGGTAAGGAACTCGGCGCAGATGTAGTCGTCAACGTCAGTGATACTAACTCTCCCCATTACGTTGAGGACTTGGGAGCTGCAATTCAAGAACTTAATAACGGAGAATTGGCAGACCGTGCAATTACGGCAACCAGTTCCTTGGACGCGATTCACACCGCCTTGGAAGTTACGGGTAGGCACGCAACTGTCGTTATCTTCGGACTTCCTGGCGACACAGATGTGATGCAGGTTCCAATTCTTGATACTATCCTCATGGATAAAACGATCAGATTCTCCTGGCTTGCACCCGATACATGGGAAGAAGCAGTACAACTAATATCGAGTGGTGATGTTGATATGGACAAAATTATTAGTCATGAATTCCCACTTGAATCACTTGTCGAAGGGATAACAAAGGTGCGCAACCGAGAAGATGGTTGTACAAAAGGCTTAATAAAAGTCTCTGCCTAAGTTGATAGGTAACATGGGCATTCCATTTTTTATTGTCTTTGTCCTTTCAATCGCTTTTTTGTCACTTGGGATAACTGGATGGGGTGACTTCGTTTCGGTGCAATGGCATCAGCAAGGTGCTTCCGATGCAGCAAAGGATGCCGTGGCTGTCACCCCCTACCTGAGTTTTCAGCCTAATTATTGGGCAATTGCACGGTGCTTCACGGGATTTCTGCTGTTTTTGGTGAGCCTTTATTTTATGGGGTTTTTTCTCTATCTTGAGGAACGAGAAAGCGGCAGAATTATGAAAAACGTTAAAAGTTTCGCCAAACTGCGACAGTTTCTTGAACGGCGTCAAAAAGGAGATCTTTCACAATGAATTCTCTTATAAGATTCCTCGTTAACAGACGGAAACAATGCCGGATGCTGGTAGGCTTCGGGTTTGCGCTTTTTGCAGTATATTGGGCTACGACGAGCGATGCCAAAATTGACCCGAAGACAGTTGTTGGCATCTGGCTTTTCGATGAAGGTAACGGAAAAATTGCCGAAGATTTATCTGGGAACGGCCACGATGGTGAACTCATGGAAGGCACGAAATGGGATGATGGACAATTCGGGAAAGCCGTTATATTTGACGGGAAAGATGATTACGTTGAAATAGCGCCTTCACTCGATTTTAACCCAGAGGTGTTCACCTTCACTTTCTGGATGTATCCGACGTCTATTGGAGGCAACAATCCGGCAGGTAAAGGCTCTGCGACCCTTATTATCGCAAATGGTAATCCGGGGGATGGTGGCGGCGCGAATTGGTGGTTTGAATATTGGAATAGTAACAACTTTGAATTCAAAAGTTGTCAAGCGGGTTGCGCTGCCGCGAATACACCGGTGGATAAAGCAGACGAATGGTATTTTATTGCCGGTATCTACAACGGTACTGAATACGAACTCTACGTTGATGCCGTATTTAAAGCAAAGGGACCGAATAAGGTCGGTGCCCCCGAAAAGGGATTGCTTATCGGGAGTGGTCTCTGTCCAGCCGGTCATGGATGTGATGGTGGCTATTTTAAAGGCATTGTTGACGATGTGGCAATGTTTAGCGATGCCTTGAGCGAGGCAGATCTGGAAACGATCATGGAAGAAGGCGTGGGTAAAGTGCTTGGTGTTGCTCCAGTAGAACCCATGGACAAATTGGCAATCACATGGGGTGGTTTGAAGGCGCGTTGAAGAGGTAAATCTTGGCAAGATGAAACAAGTATTGAAAAACGACTTACTTCTTCGCGCAGCGAGATGCCTGCCGGTGGAACGCGTTCCTGTGTGGATGATGCGGCAGGCTGGACGGTCAGATCCCCTTTACCGACAGATTCGACAAGAGCTTAACCTCCCTTTAGAACGGCTTTTCCGAACCTGTCCGACACCGGTATCGGACACCGATGCGGAATGGGCAGTTAAAATCTCTCTCTTGCCCAAACGCATCGGTGTGGATGCCATCATCGTCTACAAAGACATTCTCACGCCTCTCGCGCCGATGGGCGCGCATTTCCGATTCGCTCCCGGACCAATCTTAGACTCACCCATTCGGACACAGACACAGGTCGATGCACTCCAGCAGCTCCATGAACCATCAATACAATTAGCGTTTACTGGACAGGTTATTCGCACACTACGCGAAACCTTGAATGGAGAACTACCGCTTATCGGTTTTGCTGGTGCCCCTCTGACACTTGCATTTTTTTTGATCGTGGGTGAAAGCCCCATCAAGCGGGGTGCGGGTGTGTCTGAAAAGGCATCCCCGGTTTTCCAAATGATGGAGGAGGCCCCTGAACTCTTGCATTGTCTCCTGAGCAAATTGACGGACATGACCATACACTACCTGAACTATCAGATTAGCGAGGGTGCTCAAGCCGTACAACTCTTTGAATCCATCGCGGATGTCTTACCACGCCAAATGTACGAACACTTCGCGTCCCCTTATCATCAACGGATTTTCGCTGAAGTGAACTCGGAGGTGCCGCGGATACTTTTTGCCAAAGAGTGTACCTACCTTGATTTAATGCATCAGAGCGGGGCAGATGTACTGAGTGTCGGAAAATGTGTTGATCTCGGCGAAGCCAAAGCCCTGACAAATGGTACCGTTGCTGTTCAGGGAAACGTTGACAACGATATTCTCCGAGATGGAACCCCCGCCGACATCACAGCGGCTGTAAAGACTTGCTTAAAGCAGGGTGGGAAAACTGGGCATATTTTGAACCTGAGCCATGGACTCCACAGAGACACGCCGTTTGAAAATGTTAAACATTTCGTAAATATCGCAAAAACACTATAGGAAAATTGATGAGGAACATTTCGGAAAACCCTTTTGCACCACGAGAATATGGACAACTCGTTAAAGTAACGGAACGCGTGTATCTATTTCGGAACATCGTTAATTCCTCTATTGTCATAGGTGACAACGGGATCGCTGTAATTGATACGCAGGTAAATCAGATGATGGCACAGCGGCTTCTTAAGGCGATTCGTACAATCACAGATAAACCTATTCTATATGCAATTAATACCCATTATCACTGGGATCATACAAATGGAAATACTGTTTTTCATGGGGCAGGTGCAACTGTTGTCGCACGGGAAATGACAAAAGACTTTATGGTGAATAGGTCGCCGAGGCAAGAGGCGTTCCTTCGTTCTCGCGGTTTTACCCTTGGGGATGCACCCTTTCTTCCACAAGAGACATTTGAACACGAAATTGAACTTGACTTAGGCAATCAGCCATTGCATCTCGTTCATTTGGGAAAGGCGGAAACAGACGATGCGACCGCCATCAGGATTCCAGCGGAAGCGTGTATCGTCTCTGGAGATACTGTCATGACGGGGAGTTTTCCTATCTTTGGGCAACCTGTCATGAATGAAGGACTCATGGCGAACCACGATTGGATTAATACAATTCGGGAACTCCGCACATACGCCCCGGAACATGTCCTGCCCGGACACGGGCCTTTGGCACACGACGCGGAAATTGATTTGTTACTTCAGATTGAAAATTATTTTCTAACAGAGGTACGAAAACGCTTTGAACAGGATATGTCTTTGCCGACGCTGTTAGCGGATATGGAAGCTAACTTGCCCGATTGGATTCGGGATATTGCTGAGGTCTGGGGGACGCCGCGTTATGCGATTTTAAGGGTATACCGTGGGTTGATTGATGATCCAGAACCGGGGTGGCAGCATCTCAAACCTTCGGCTATTCCAATTGCAAACTCCGAAAAGCTGTACCAACGGACACGTCAACTTGAAGACTTTGAAGCCTATCGCGAAACTGCTGAAGAAGTAGCAGAGGGTAGCGACTTCGGCTTGGCTGTCGCTATTTTGAAAACTGCGACTGAAAAACATCCGAATCTACCTGACGCATGGACGGCATACGCCGATATTCTCACACAAGCGTCCCGCACGGTGTCAAGTGTTCTTGAAAAGGGTGATTTCTTTTCTGAGGCAAAAAAGGCTTTGGATAATGCGCTTGAACTGAATCCTGATTATGCACCAGCGCATCTCCTGCGTGGGTACAGCCATATTCTTTCTGCTTATCGCAACGGTGATGAAACAAAAACAGGACTCGAATCTATCTATAAAGCCTTGGTCGCTGGAATCCAAGGCACGCAACTTGCACAAGCGTATTTTTGCATTGGGCTTGCACATCGCACAAGTGGAGATGAAACGCACGCACGTGAAGCTTTTGCCAACGCAATTGCCGCTGACCCAAGGTTTATGCCAGCGCAATTTGCTAATATGGCATAGGAGGTGAACCGAAGTGAAATATGATAGTGTTTTGTTAGTTGCATTTGGGGGACCAACCCCTGGATGCTGTAAAAAATACGAGAATGATGCCTGTCCAGGCGAAGCGTACTGTTTTGTTGAGGGGATTGCTGGGACAGCTGAATCTCAAAAAGAACGTGTAAAAGACATTTCTGCCCATTACGTTAAATTAGGCGGATTTTCGCCATTCAACAAATTGACTTTCGAGCAAGCTGCAGCGTTGGAAAACGCACTACAAAAACGCGATTTGCCACTTCCTGTTTATGCCGGCTTCAGACATTGGAGACCGTATTTAAAGGAGGTCGTTGCGGAAATGGCACAGAAAGGATACCGCAAAATACTCGGCATCATTATGGCACCGCACCAGTCCAAAGTCAGTTGGGAATGGTATCAACAAACAGTAAAAAAAGGAATCGATGCAGTTGATGGCGAAAAACCGACCGTTGACTATCTCGACCCGTGGTACACGCACGAGGGTTATGTTGGTGCCATCGCTGAAATCATCAAAACAGCGTGTGGTGACAAATTAGAACGTGCCGAACTTGTGTTCACCGCGCACGCTATTCCGCAATCGGCAGCGGATACCTCACCTTACACGCAACAGTATGGAAAAACCGGCGAAGCAGTCGCCCAAAAGATTGGGAAAACACGATTCGGTTTGGCATATCAGAGTGCCGTGGAAAATAGTCCGATACCTTGGACACAACCAGATATTAACGATTGGCTTCAAGCCCGAAAAGAAGAAGGTGTTGATACGGTTGTTGCTTCCCCAATCGGTTTCCTTTGTGATCACGTTGAGGTGCTCTATGATCTGGACATAGAGGCAACGGAAACAGCGGCAGCATGTGGCATTGATTTTATTCGGGCAGGAACTGTCGGTGCGCACCCTAAATTTATCAATATGTTAGCGGACTTTGTCTATGAGAAATCTATGCGTGAATAGCGTAATTTCTCATGCGTGAAGCGTGGGGATGGGAAACTGTAGATAAGGCAGTTCTGGATTGAGGATTCTTATGTCGGGAAATTCAGATAAAAAGCGTGCTATTGTTGTGGGAGGGGGTATCACGGGATTAGCAGCGTGCTACCGTTTGGAACGCGAGGCGGCACAGCGCGGTATCTCGCTTGATGTTACGCTCCTTGAAGGGACTGAACGCGTCGGAGGCGTTATCCGTACCGAGCACCGCGATGACTTTATCCTTGAGCACGGTCCTGACGCTTTTATCTCAACAAAACCGGCAGGGAAAGTGCTCTGCGAAGAACTGGGTATCGCAGATCAATTCATCGGGACTAACCCAAAAGTCCGCAGAAGTTTTGTAATCCGGCATGGAGAATTACATCCTGTCCCTGAAGGCTTTTACTTGATGGCACCGGGGTCGTTCAAGCCATTTTTGAAAAGCCCGCTATTTAGTTGGCACGGTAAGCTGCGAATGGCGATGGAACTCTTTATTCCGCGCCGCGGAAGGGATACAGATGAAGCCGTCGCACACTTCGTCAGACGCCGTCTTGGGACTGAAGCTTTTACACGGATAGCGCAGCCCATGATAGGCGGTATCTATACCTCAGATGCCGAGAATCTAAGCCTAAAAGCGACCTTTCCAAGATTCTTGGAAATGGAAAATGCATACGGGAGCATTATCAAAGCACTCCGTGCACAAAAGAAACAGGCAGCCCAAACCAGTCAAGACACAAGCGGTCCGCGCTATAGTCTTTTTCTCTCATTCAAATCTGGAATGCAGACCTTGGTTGATACACTCACCAAAGCCATATCCGGTTCTGTTAGGTTAGGGGTCAGGGTAGAACAGATTCAGCATACTCATGATACTGGGTGGCGTGTTTCTCTGGATAACGGGGAAAAACTCAATGCAGAACTCCTCTGCGTTGCCCTACCAGCACTACAGGCAGCCGCACTTATCCAAAATGTATCAGTACCACTCGCCACGCAAATCAACGCAATCCCCTATGCATCCTCTGCGACCGTTAATTTAGCGTTTCGCCGTGCAGATGTTACACACCCGCTGGATGGTATGGGATTTGTCGTTCCCGCTACCGAAAACCTATCTCTCATCGGCTGTTCGTTCAGTAGTGTTAAGTTTGAAGGGCGTGCTCCAACCGAACATGTCCTGTTACGTGCCTTCGTCGGTGAACCTAAGTCTAAGCAGTCAGAAAGTGAACTCGTTGAATTGTGTCAAATAGACCTAACTCCGATCCTCGGTATCAAAAGTGATCCATTGTTTACTGTTGTTAGCAAGCATCCGCAGGCAATGGCGCAGTATCAGGTGGGACATCAAGAGATTGTTAGCAGTGTAGAACGGCTTGCTGGTGAACTGCCGGGGTTTGCTGTTGCAGGAAATGGTTACCACGGCGTAGGCATCCCCGATTGTATTCGTAGTGGGGAAACGGCGGCGATTTCGCTCTTGGATACGCTCTGAGGAAAAGCAATGAACTTCAGGCTAACGCGCCGAGACATCATAGTCGGTGCCGGTTTTGGACTGCTGGGATGCGTCATGGTTATGTTGATTGGGAACCTTGCACTCCGGGCTGAAGATCGGACAGACCCTGTAGCAGCGGCATATCAGGGGTTTCAAGACGGAAAGTGTAAAAGCTGCCATCCCGCCATCTGGAGGGAATGGGAAAATTCGATGCATGCGAAAGCATGGGTTGATGAGATCTATCAGGCTGCCGCAAGCCAAATTCCAGACAGGGAAACCAAGTGTGATCAGTGCCATGCCCCTGAACCGATTCTCATCACAGGTGTTGGAAAAATACCGAAGTTGAGAGACAAACACCGAGAAGCGGGTGTTTCGTGTCTCGTTTGCCATCTGGATGCCCAAGGTGCGATGCACGGACCTCCGGCGAGTGCTGAAACTTATTTCCATACCAATGTAACCAATCCCACCTACACGGACCCAACACGGCTTTGTAGCACCTGCCACGGTCAACCGAGCGTCCCAGAACACGACCAGGTTTCCAGTTTTCTCAGTAGCAAGTTCGCTGAAAAAGAATATAGTTGTGCGACCTGTCACATGCCGGTTGTGAAGCGACTGCAAAGCACAGCAAGTTATGAAAGTATCAAAGGTAGAAAGCACACATGGCGTGGAAGTCGAAGTGTTGCACAGCTTAAGCGTGCCGCCAGTCTTCAACTTGAGTACGCATCTGGAAGGGTAAGTGTGAGCATTCAAAGTAAGACGGGACACGTTTTACCGGGAGGAACTTTGCGCACTCTTATACTTGAGGTGGCGCGCCTCACACCCGATGGCACCGAACATCAGACACAGCGAATCTCAATTTCTGCCGAAAACGGGAACCGCCTTCTTCCGAACGAAAGCAGAACGGCCGTTTTTGATATTGCTTCCGCCACGACCGGCGACTCAGTCAGAGCCAAGTTGATGTATCAATTGACACCAAAAACGCCAGCGTCTGGTTGGATATTAATGGCAGAAGTGAGTCAAATTGTGCCTTGATGTGGTGAGAGTAGGCTAAGTGTTCATATTGGGTAAGGAATCGAGACCGAGCAACCGCTTTAGGGTCGGCGTTGCGCGTGATATAACGGAATCTGATACCAAATTCAGGTGTGCTTGTTGTGGTTTCAGAATAGAACGGCAAAAGAAACCCAGTAACCCAACACGCGGAGCATTCGTTTTATTAGCTGAAGAACCGTGCCATATTGCCCCGTTGACAATCAAGACGGATCCTCGCGGTCCACAAATTTGCAACTCATCGTCGTATTCGATGCCCGGTTCAGGTAGTGTTTCAAGTCTCCGATGACTTCCGGGTACGCAACTGGTTGCTCCATTCTCAAGCGTAAAGTCATCTAAGAACCATACGCTGTTGGCGACCATAGGAAAACTTGGGCGCGGTTTTGGTAAGCCAGATAATGGATAATCGATATGAAGACCAGCATCGGGTGCTCCGGGATAGAGCACATTCACTGTAAAGGAACTTAATGTGCAATCGGAACCGAGTAGATATTCCATCGCCGCGAGCATCTTTGGTTGTTGAATAGCTTCCTCAAAGATCTCGCCTTTGTCAATGAGGTTCCAGACGCGCTGCGCGCTGTCGTTGGCAAGGTATGAGTGGCTTTTCCCGGCTTCCTGCTCTGCTGTCGCTAATGATAAAGCACACTCTCGCAGCTGCGCAGTTGTATCAGAAGATATTAGGTTTTCCAGAAGTAGAAAACCGTCCTTATTAAGTCGGTTTTTTTCGGATTCGGTCAACATGAGATTTTCCCTCAATGCATTTTTTTTCTTGACAGTTTAAGCGTTTTTTGTTAATATGTCAATTTAGTTTGTAATTTTCTACACAAACAGTCGAAAATCTTTAGATTCAAAATTGAAATTTTGATTTGACATGCTTTTGAAGTTGTGGTATTATATTATAAGCAGACTGTAATTTAATCGATGATATACCGATGCGGCGGGAAAAAATAGTCACCGATTGCATAAAAACATTACGTAACTGTAGGTCGATTTCGTTCAGAGTGTCTTTGTCTGAGCAACTAAATGCACCTGCCACGTAACGATTAAATGTTTGCTTAATTTCGCCACTTTATGTTAAAATAATAGAAAGAAATTCCCGCAAGGTCAAACATAGAAGTTGGGTGTCGCTTTCCGCTTACGCTTGGCCTGTGCCATAGGTTATACCTAACCCTATCCTAAGGCTACATCGGTATCGGGAAATTTTAAGTTCGTTGGTAGGATGTTATTTAGATGGGCAGACATCTACCCCAGTCGTTTTTGTCGTATTCTCGCTTGCCCATCTGAGAAACTCAGTATTTAGTCTTGCAAGCGTGCAGACTTAACGAGGAGGATGAGTTAATGAAAAAACGAACACTCGTTTGTTTTTTGATTTTTACTTTGTGTGTTTTTTACAGTTCGATTCCGAGCACTGTTTTAGGGCAGGATGCTTCCCTCGCCCAACAAGTGTTTGACAATCACAGCGAGACGCTTCTACGTGAAGATATTCGAGGGGTTTTATCAGGGGTTCTGGAGGGACTCAAAGCGCCAAACATTCAGGCTCTTTTGAACCCTGTGCTCATTGCGCAGGTTGTTGCGAATCCAGTTATTTTGACAGCTATACCTGGGGTGGAGATACCTCCCGATTTTATCACACTTCTGCAAGAAGATGAGGGCCTCATAGCATTGCTGAGTGATCCACAGGTGCAAGCATTGCTCCAGGATCCAGCGGCGATTGATGAACTTGGGGCGTTAGTTGCTGCTGCTGCACCACCCGTGGACACAACACCACCTGTGGACACAACACCACCCGTGGACACAACACCACCCGTGGACACGACGCCACCCGTGGATACAACGCCACCTGTGGACACAACACCACCTGTGGACACAACACCACCTGTGGACACAACACCACCTGTGGACACAACACCACCTGTGGACACAACACCACCTGTGGATACAACACCACCTGTGGATACAACACCGCTACAACCAGTGGAAGTTCCAATGGCTGAGCCTTTTGCCCCGATAATGCCCACGAATGAGTACCTTTTGGGTAAATCAAGGCTTGGTGGACTTGCCCTGAACGGGGTTGCTCCGAAAAATTTAGTCCAGCAGATACTCAGTGCTCTCCAGATGTCTGGGGTACCGCTGCCTCAAGACGCGGCGACTGTAGAAGCTGCAGTGGAATTAGTCCTTAATCAGATTCCACGGGGATTTATTCCGAAAAAACAGGTTAAGCAGATTTTACTGTCCAACCGTCTTTCTCCTTTCGAGCAGCCGGAAGCTGCGCAATTAGATTACGAGAACTTCGGAAATGCCATAACACCAGATTTTGCTGATTTTGCCTATTTAGAGGGAAGTAGCAAACACCTAACGAGAGATAGTTTGCAGCTTTACGTGCGTGTTCCAGCGAAGGTTGGGGGTGTTACGTTTAGCCTCAAAGGCGGAGAACCGGTTGAAGGCACGGAGATTACAGAAGAGACGGTTCAGAGTGGTAACCTTCCCTATACCTTCCGATTAGATGAATCGCTTGCTGCTACCAACTTACCGGCATGGCCGGGTTTAAGCGGTCAGTTGTTTTCCCAGGTTAACCTTTACATTTCGATCGAAGGTCCAAATGGTGCCTATATATCTACGGGTAATATGGTGCCTAAAGTTGGAGAAAATGGTGTCGTTTGGGAATCAGAGGGCGTAACCATTCCGACTGGTCGCAGTATCTTTTACTATTTTGAGGTTATCCTTACTGAACCGGTTGCATTCAAGACGATAGATCGTAGAGCAATCGAGGCTCTGGATCCAAATACCGCGACTTTGGCGGATATCCTTGATCCAGAGAATTTCCACGAGATTATCATTACCAAATGGGCAATGCCTGATCCGCGAAACCTCCAAATGTGGGAGCGCGGTATTGTTGAAAAATTAATCACACCTGACTTAGCGCTGGCATTTAATGATATATTGACTTCGCCGCAAGCCATTAGCGTAATTGCAAGTGCTGCTGCGGGTCAATTTAATGTAAATGAGATTCTGAGTGTTGTTACGCCTCAGCAGCGGAACAGAATTTTTAATATACTGATGCGTAATACGGACGCACTTTGGAGTCACTTTGAGACTGAATTCGACCCGTTGTTGGCTTCTGTCTTCACCACACCGAGAGTTGATCCCCAATCCGAATCCCTTTGGGTTGCTCAGATTGAGGATATCGCTGATGGCAACTATCAATTAGGTGCGGTTGTCCACAATGCTGATGGAGAACCTCTTGATCAGATTCAAGAGAATTTCACTGTTGACACGAGTGCACCGGAAGCTGATATTCGGATTATGCCCGGTATAAACGCTGCTGGTTATCCGAGTGTGGAAGGTATCTATGTTGCTGCTGCTGTTGATGCCAGTGCTCCTGCTACCCTCAATATTATGGGTGTGCCGAAACGTGCTGATGTAGGTCCGGGTGTGGGGTATCTGTATTATCAACAACTTGGACTGGATGCTCATGGCGTTCCTGAAAGTAATTGGATGCCATTAACGGTTGAATCAACTATGCTGACGTCGGATATCTGGAAAGCAGTTCAAGAGGCGATGGCAGAAGGACGATTGGCTCGACCGACCGACCCGACCTTTCAGGGCCTCTTAGCATTGCCCTTTGAAGCGATATTGGCTACTCTAAATGCCGATTTGTTACAGCAGTTCGCAAATCCACTCCTTAAAGATTTAAGACGTCAGACAGGTTTAGGTGGAACATTGAATGACCTCCAAGCCCAAAATATAATTGATGCTTTGGGTGCTACAGTGGCTATTCTTGATCACCTTATCCCTGTAACTATTGATCCGTCTGATCATGTGACGATCCCTCTCATAGAAGGGGATTATGGTATCCGGGCGATGGGAATTGATACGCTCCTCAATGTCGGATCCTATACTGCACCCACTGAGCTCAGTGTTGTCATAGCAGAAGCTGACGCAGCGAGCGTTACAGCCGCCAGTATTGGTGACCGAAACGGCGATGGTGTTGTTGGTGGACCGAATGCGCCTTATGAAAACGGGATTATCTTCGCAAATACTACCGATGGCGTGATGCTAACTGTCACTGTAAATCATCGTACTCCGCACCCTGCATCCATTACCGTGCAATACGAGGACGCTAATGGCGCATGGCAGACCATCGGCGAGGCTCGTGAGTTGGCTGAGAACGAAGCAGTATCAACCTATGAGGTCAGTTGGGATGTTACTGATTTTGAAGCACTTGTAGCCAAGGGTGCTGTTATGGTGCGTACCGTGGCAATGAATGCACTTGATCAAATGCACACATCCGATCCGTTCGCTATAAAATTGGATGCTGGTGTTCACCCGGTTGATTTTGATGTAATAGCACTTGTTCTTGATCCTGAGTCGATTACAAAGACCAATCCAGATAGTGGCGGACCACAAGGCACGGTCACGATTAATGGATATACGCCGGAACGGACATATCCAGAAATCGCCTCTTTGAAATTAATGGTTGAAGGCGAAGTGATTGGCACGGTTAGTGCACCACCCGAGATTATTGAGGCATCAGAATTAAGCGCACTGGCAGGGAACGCTGACCTCCTTGACGATCTTATTCATGGCGCAGTTGGCGCAGTTGCAGGTGGAGAGGCATCAGCACCGATCGCTCGCGAGTATCCAGACCGTGTAGCAAAATGGTCGGTTGAAGTAGATACGACAGCACTCGAAGATACTATCACTAAAGATAGTCCGGCTGCACGCGACGCTTCTAAGGATGAAAACCAGCATGTGGTAATGGCATCCGCAATGACCGATGCTGGCGAGAAACCTGCACCAGACACTGTCAAGAGTCTCTTGTCGGTTGACAACGATGACGATGTTGCACCGTTAGGTCCAACGAACATTGTCGCTGTCACGAATGTTGCCGAGGGTGTCGCTGATCAACCTGTTGACGCGAATGAGGATGAGAGTTACACGGTCGGTGGAATTGTTGACGAAATGGTTCCGGCGCCGATGGATAGGCTTACCATTGAACCGACAGCAGATCCGAAAACCTACGCATCCGTGAATTTAATCCAAACTGATGCTGCGGGTACCGAGACTCTGACTGAAGGTGAAGCTGGCGTTTTGGACATTACAGTTGATGTTAGCATGCTTGAGAATGGCACATATATGTTCCATGCACTTGCGGTTGACGAATTTGGTAATGTGCAAGAGGATAATTCCGCTACAGATGGTTCAAAAATCACTGTGCATGTGCTGAACTTCCAACTCACAGATATTACTGACTTGGCAGTAACAGCGATTGACGGTGTGGACGTCGCGGAACCGCCCGCTGAATCAATCCCACTCAAGGAATCACTCACTGTCGGTTTCGTAGTTGCCAACGGCTCGTTAGCCTCTGACCAACTGAGTGCCAGTATTAACGGAGATACGGTAATGAGTGAGAGTGTCGAAGATCCAGAAACTAACTTCTCACTTATGGTATCGGAACTTTCAACACTGCCTGATGGTCCTTATACACCAGCAGGTGTGGTTACCCAATGGAACGGTTCGGTATCCTTCCCGTTAGCGATGATTAACCTTGATAACACCCCTCCAATGGTTATAATTCAGACGCCTTCAGAGGACGATACGGTGGAGAGTCTGCCGACTGTTCACGCCACCTTTGAAGATGGTGAGGGAAGTGGTGCTGACAGCACGGGTCAGGGAGTCTTAGCTTGGGCAACAACGGACCTTGCCGATGGACCAATCGTCATGTTGACACGCATACTACCTGAACAAGGTCACCACGAATTTGATGATATTGACCAAGCTGCTATTGAAACCAATGAAGATACATTGGTTTACACCCGCAGCGAACAACTTCCGGGTGGTGCGTATAAAGTGATCGTTAAAGTTGCTGATGTTCTTGGGAACGTCGGTGAAGCGACCCGTGAATTCGCTATCAGTGGTACGATTCCAGCTGTTGCGATTCACTCTCCGGTTTCTGGGCAGACGCTCAAGGACACCACACCGCTTATCAGTGGTGAAATTTCAGGGGCAGGTTCTCTTGAGATAACCACGTTCACAGTTGACGGTGTAGATGCTACGCCACAGGTAGAAGGTAACCGATTCACTTATACACCAGCAGGATTACGTAGCGGTGATCATACAGTCGTTGTTGAGGTCACTGATGGTGATGGTAGGACAGCACAGACGTCTACCTCTTTCACCGTGGTGACAGACACATCGCCACCAGTCATCTCCGCAGTTTCTCCCACTGGAATTGTCAAGGGTGATAGCTGGATAACAATTTCAGCGGTTGTCTCTGATGATCAATCCGATATTATAAGTGTGAAGTTCGGTGTTAACGATAAACCATATCGTTCTATCCCGCGTGCCCAAATCGCTGAGGGACGCCTTCAGGTTGAAGATGGCTTCACAGCAGGTACGCACACGATAAAAATCGCTGCAGTCAGCGAAGGTGGAACGACTGAGCATTCGTGGACCTTCACACTGGTTGTCGATAATGTCGCACCTACCATTACTTCAATCACTCCATCAGGAACGATTCGTGGCGGACTTCCAACAATCTCCGCGAGTGCTAACGATGAATCAGGCGTTGATGAGATTGATATCGTCCTGTGGGATAGCGGTGGTGAAGAAGTAGAAGGCGATACCGAAGATGATGGCGAAGACGACGTTGAAGGTATCACACGTTCGGACTTCATTCCTGAAAATCCCCTTGATGAGGGAACTTACACGATTGAGGTTCGCGCAACTGATACAATCGGCAATTCTGCCACAGCGAAAGGTACCTTCACAATTGACTTTGATACCGCAGCTCCTGTTATCACGGTGTCATCACCACAGCAAGATGCACGTCTTGTATTGGAAGCGGGGGATGAGGCACCGACGGTTTCGATAGCCTTTGCCGATGCCGAATCCGGTATAAATGTCGATTCCATCGTCTTGGTTATTGAAGGTCCTCTACCTGAGCTCAAGGCTACTCCGAGTGGAACCAAGATTGCGCTAAAATCCAATCAGAAGTCAGCAAGCCAGGTTACATATCCTCTCCCTCTGAATACAGCTGCTCTTGCTCAGTCAGGGATCGGAGCTGGAAAATATGTGGTTAGATTTGAGGTGGCTGACAACGCACATCTGGATGACAACATCTCTGAAAAGAACAGAAATGCTCATAAAGCGAACACAACAGTTCATGAGTTCTCGTTCTTTATTGAGAGTGCGGAAGCTCCAGTGTTAATAGCACCTCCGGTCAACATGCCCAATCCGTTCAAGGAGAGAACCGATATCACCTTCGGACTCGCTCGGCGATCTGCTGTGAGCATTGTCGTTTATGACATGACACTCCGTCCGGTTAAAGTGCTCATGGATAACGAGATGCGTGAGGCAGGCGCGAATGGGATCCGTTGGGACGGTACAAGTTCTTCTGGCGAGGATTTGGCTCGAGGCGTTTACTTCTGTCAGATTATAGTGACAGATAGTTTGGAACCAGAGTATGCCATTCTCAAACTCGCACTGACGCGCTAAATAAATGGCAGTCTGCATATCGGGAACTGGACGGATGTCCAGTTCCCGATGTGGACACTGAAGGAGGATATAATGTTAATGACAGAGCAAATCGCTAAATGGGCTTCCAAACAGGGCCCGAAATTGTTATGCGGTTTAATACCCCTTTTCTTTCTTATCCTAGCGGTGTCGCCGGTCAGTCATGCCGGAGTGGATGCCATGCCACATCTGCGGCTTGGTGCCGGTGCACGCTCGATTGGCTTAGGTGGTGCTTTCACAGCGATCGCCGATGATGCCACTGCAACCGTTTGGAACCCAGCAGGACTCGGCTCCGCAGCGGATTTAAGCCTCAATCTTTCAACACAGCAGCTTGATCTCGATAGAAGCCATAACTTCATTGCATTGACGAAAGCTTTGGGGTCAGCAGGATCCATTGGAATTGCTGTTACAAACGCAGGTGTCAGTCATATCCCAGAATATGATAACAAGGGACGCTACGGTGGACAATTCGACTACAGAGCAAATGCCTATTCCCTGTCTTACGGCATCGGTCTCGGGAACTTCAGTGTCGGTCTAACGGGCCGCATGCTGATGGATAGTTTCTCAGCAGAAGGTGTTGAAGACGCCAGCGGTTTTGGTGGCGTAGATGTCGGACTCATGGGGCATGCTCTGCACATAGATGTAGATGAAGAAAAGGTCCCAACTTTCCACTACGGTATCGCTGCGAAATACCTCGGTGCATCTATCGGTGGAGACATGGTCCCGATGGTTGTCAATGTCGGTGTAGCATACAATCTCTATATGGGCAACGTTGTCACACTCGCAGCGGATGTTGAACAAGAGTTCGTGAATCTCGATCAAAGTGCCACGAGTGTAAGACTCGGTGCTGAGTATACGATTCTCACTTTCAAATCAACTGCCCTTGCTATCCGAGGCGGTGTCAGAGCATCACGCGACACCCAAAACCTATTCGGTGGATTTGGTGTGAACGTTGGTGGACTACAGATTGACTATGCTATCCAGGATGGTATGGCGAGTGAAATCAACGGAGTCGGATCAACTCATTTTGCTTCCCTCTCTTATAGGTATTAAAGGAGAAAGTTAATGAAAATGATAAGAGGCACACTGAAGTTAGCACTGATTCTGTACATGTGCGCTGCACTCAGCGGCGTTTATGTGTTATCTGCCTCGGCGAAAATTACACCGCACGAGGGTGATGACGATACCATGCTCGTTACTATTGAGAAAGGAGACACTCTCTGGGATCTCTGCCAAGAGCATCTCAAAGATCCACTCCAGTGGCGCGAGCTAAGCAAGTACAACGACTTCACCAATCCACATCTCATCTATCCGGGTGAGAGCTTGCGTATTCCAGTTGCTATGGTAAAAGATGTCGTCGAGATTACTGAGGAAGAACTCGCTGTGCATCAGGCAGAACTGGAAAGGCTAAAAGTAGAATTAGCCGAATCCGAAGCGACACGGGATAAACTGGAAGCAGAAATTGGTGGGCTCAACGAGAGTATGGGTGAACTCAGGGCACAGCTTAAAGCCCTTGAGGACAGCCTGAAATCACAAGAGCAGCTCATGGATGCTGTGAGTCAATCCGGTGATGCAATCGCCTCGGGTCTCAAAAAAGCCCTTGCAGCGAACAAAGATGCTATCCTTCACGAAATCGCTCACCTTGATGAGTCCCTTGCAGAGTTGGGCAAAATGCACGAAGCACGTAAAATGGAAGCAAAAGCAACACAAGAACTTGTTGAATCTCTCCAAGGAGACGTGAAGATGCTTTTGACTGCTGTTGAAACCAACCAAAAGGCAATTAATGAAGTCAAGATGATACTTGAAAATGCCAAGGGTGTACACGAGGAACTTTCCTCAGGCAAGCGTACATTAGTGTTCCTGACAACAGTCGCTGCTGGTATCGGATTCTTTGTTCTCAGTTCTATGACTGGACGTGGTGAATAAAACTCAACTCATCACCTTTTAGGCAGGGAAGGTGTTAAACCACCTCCCTGCTTTTTTTATAGGGTCTGCTATCGTGTAAAGGTACCCTGTATATGTCAGAAAATACCTCCAAGTATCCTCAGCCCCCCTTCACTCAGGCAATTGCGCTCTCTGGCGACAGAGCCGGGAGTAAAGGGATATTCCAATTTGCTGGGTTCGCGTGGATATACGACACGAAAGTCACCCTTGTGCAAGGCAGTCTGCAAAGCCTAAAGACACCTCCAGAGTGGCGGCAGTTTTTGCGCCTGATTAATCTTGCCTATCGCCTCAAAAAGCCTATCGTTTTGTGGAATCTTCCGGTTATTGACATTGCTACAAGACAACGTAAAGTTTCCTTAGCTAATACGCAGGCGATTCAGAACGCCGAATTAGCCCTGTTAAAGCTGCCGCACCCAATTATTACAGTTTTTGACGAAACGTACGATGGTACTTATCCGGCTCCAGAACTGATTTGGAATGATGGGGTTGTGCTTGTTGCGCCTCTGGATATCCAACTTTCTCAGTCTGAGAAGGTCAAAATAGCAAGGTGTAAAACAGAAATAGCATCCGCGATTTTGGAACTACTCTGTCAGGCGGAAGCTACGCCGCCCACAGAATTGATTGCGAATCGGCGTACATCTCTGTACGTGTTCGCTAAAGGCAAAACCGAGTTTTCGTCAACATCACCATCCCAGTGAGGAAATCTCGCAATGTTTGAAGCAAAGTTGAAACCTCGCCTTGAAATTATACTGTCTGCTGTTGCAAATAAGATGGTTGCACTCGGCATTACAGCGAATATGGTGACGCTCATTGGATTTGCCGTGAACCTTATCGCAACCTTTTACATGGCAACAGGACGTCTCATTGTAGGTGGAATTCTAATTTTGTTTGGTGGGAGTTTTGATATGATAGATGGGGCAGTTGCTCGTGCACAGACAAATCTTCGGGCATCAGGCGCGCTCTTGGACTCCGTAATTGATCGCTACTCGGAAGGTTTTCTCTTTCTTGGAGCCCTTATCTATTTTTATAGTTTGGAGAGTTTGATAGGGATCATTCTCGCATTTGGGGCATGGTTCGGTTCAATCTTAGTCAGTTATGTGAGGGCGAGGGCTGAGGGGCTTCAAATTGATTGTAAAGTTGGATTTATGCAACGTCCAGAACGCATCGTCCTACTTGGGGCTGGGGCACTACTCCAAGGACTATTGTGGCATCGATTTCCCATCATCCAAACCAATGCGCTCATTCTACTCTGTGTGCTTGGGTTACTGACGCTCACAACCCACGTTACTGCACTTCATCGACTCATTTTTTCCTATCAAGAATTGAACCGTTAGCCAAGTCCAAGCACTGATATAATATCTAAGTTAAAAGGCTTTAATACCAGGTTCACCGAAAAGACGAGAACTGCTACAACAAGTACCACTTTAATCCACTTGTCCCCTTTTTCGACTGCCCAATGGCTGCCAATCCAAGCACCCGTAGCATTCCCTATTGCCAATGTCACACCTAAGGCCCAATCGACCTGCTTTTCCATGATAAATATACCAAGTGCAAGCACAGTGTAAAAGAAGATAACTAAAACTTTGATGGCATTTGTCCGAACTAAGTCGATGCCTGTAAGTAATCGTAAAGCAGTTATAACAAGCAAACCTACACCCGCTTGAATGAATCCACCGTAGATGCCGATAAAGAAGAACACAACCATTGCAATGATTTTAGAACCTGTGCCACTGCTTTCAATCCTATCCTTTAACCGGGCTGTTGGATTCAACAGTGTTAAAGCCAACATAATGAGCATCACGGCTGCGAGAATAAATTGGAATAGCGCTGCATCGGTACCAATCGCAATTTTGGCACCTATCCCTGCCCCAATAACTGCAGGAACAGCGAGTAAAATACCATATCGAAAATTAGAGATCCCCTTACGGCGGAAGCCCATAATGGCACTGGCGTTTTGAAAGAAAATAGCGACCCTGTTTGTGCCGTTTGCTAATATTGGATCGGAAGTAAGGAAGATAAGCATTGGGAGTGCCAACAACGATCCTCCGGCTGCGACTGTGTTTAAGAAACCCGCGGCTATACCTGTACCAAAGAGCAAGGTGACCTGCAAAATGTTAAATTCCACTTTAGATTTTGTTACCTCCTTTTTTTGTTGACTCAGATGGTGCTTGGCGATATTTCGCGATGCCGATCGCAATGAGCGCAACAAGGTTGCCCGCAACAATCCCACTTCCAAGTCCTATAATGCCCAAGAAACCACAAATTTGAATTAGTCCATTTCCAAATGGGCATTGCCAGTTATTGATGAAGATAGCACGAGCAGGAATTAGCACGCCGATTATAAAACCGATACCGGCTGCCACAGCGGAGATTGTCTGAAGTTTTTTAAAGGCAGGAAGTTGGATTTCAAACATAGAAGGTCCTTTGTCAGTCTATGCGATACCGAGGTACCGATCCCGACCTTTCACTAAAGCCTCTATCTTCCTGTCCACCACGGAGCGTTGCAGCATCCAAAAACCGCAGTCTGGATGTACCCAACCAATCCGTCCTGCCCCCAATATCTTTTCCGCTTTTTCTATGCTGGATGCCACGTCATCAGGGGTCTCAATTGGATTGACTTTTACATCAATCACTCCGATACCGAGAACAATATCTGATGAGACTGTCTTGAGTGCTTCCAAATCTGCCTCAGGACGGTGTTGCAGTTCTAAAACAAGATGGTCGCATCGAAGCATGTTTAAGAAGTTGATTAGAGTAGCCCAGTTTCCTTTCTGGATAACCTGCCCCCCGTAGTTGCCAAAACAGAAATGAACTGCTTTCTCACCGTCAAACGCATCAAGGACAATATTAATCGCCTCAGCCGCGCGAGGTCCGTCTTGGGGGTTACCCGGTATATTCGCTTCGTCAATTTGGATGCAGGCACAATCGAGTTCTCGCACTTGTGCCGCTAATACTTCCGCTATAGCAGTGAGCAGGGCATCAAAGTCCCCATAATATTTATCCAACAGCGTTCGCGCAAGCATATACGGACTTGTCACCGTAAATTTAATATCCTTACCGGCAACACTCACAGCGCGTTCGCAATCAGAAACAAGGTTTAACGTGCCTTCGCCTAATGCATTCTCAACAACACCAGCAGGTTTAGCCCGAAATGACATCGTTTGCATCTGCCTAAACTCGGACCATTCCTGTCGTCCTACCTCTGACCGAACGCCGGAGAGTGGACGTATAAAATAATCAATCATCCCATTGGTATCTGGGTGGTTGGCATCGAAACGGTAGAGTTCACCGTCCGTCGGTAGTTCAATACCGCGTTGCCGCTGAATATCGACGACGACTCGTGTCGCATCAAGCAGGGTCTGTTCCGTTGGTGTCGATAGAAGCCACGTCGGCACAGGGTAAGAGCCAACGGTTGTAGTCAAAATTTCTGGTTTTTTAGATAGATTATTCACGGATTTAATTTTTTACCAATTCAAAGGATTCGAGTTCAAAAAGGGTTTCAACAGTCACATCACCGCGGGTCTGTGCTTGTGTGAATTTGATAATACCAACATCCGGCGCGACCCATTTTTTTACGACAGTAATATCAAGTGGAAAGTTTTGGTTTTCTATATCAAATCCCCACCGAAATGACTCTTGGACCTGAAAGACGTGTTGAAAAGTTCCAGCGGGCACAGTTACTGTCTCTTCTGAGAGCACTTCAAATTCGTCAAGTCCTTCGCCAATCGGAAAAAGCTCGGGAACTAATTGTGCCTGAAATTTGGATTCCCATTTATTACCGGGGATGAGTGGGAATTGATAGAGTGGCAGGTATGGTACGAACAGGATTGTGTCACTTGTGCCTGATGTGGTATTTTGTGCGTGTTGTAAAATGGCTGAGACCTCACCTTTTTCATCAATACTCGTGCCAAGGTAAGAGTAGTTTACAACGTTTTCCAAGCCCTCAGCCTTATTAGATTTCTGGAGGACGAAACTCTCAACAGATTCCCCTCCTGCGCGTTGAATCTGGATGGTATCAATGATTTCAAACGTGATTTCAGCACCACTTGTATCACGGTAGTGCCAGATGTTCCCGACTGCCAGCGGATAGTAGTCGCCGGGTCGGATCCGCCACACTTGGATATCGAGTGTACTCGTCGTGGCATTAGCACCATCGCTTACCGTAACCTCAATTTGATACTTCCGTTCGGTTTGTGGTGCCCGCCAGGTGGCTCCAGAGTTGGTTTCTGTTAATTCACCGTCTGTGGCAGACCAGGTATATGATAATATATCGTTCTCAAGATCAGCAGCTTTCAAACGGATTTGCACCTCTGCTCCGGGCTCAATTATATCTGATTCGGCTTCAAAGACTAAGATGCTCGGTGCCAGGTTTGAGCCACTCGGATCACCCTCTCCGCAGCCCGCTACAACACCAATCAACAAAACCCAGAGGATCTTCCAAGCGTTGACTACTGTTTTGGTTTCCATTACATTGCCTCCCTATATACGACCTGTTTCCACACAGTGCCTGTAGATTTCGGTGGCAGGTTCGTCAGGAAGTATCTGTAGTCAAGCGATACACTCATCTTTTTCATGCGTTCAAGGGTTTACCACGTAGGACTTCCCGAGATTGGGTTTCGCCGTTTCCTGTCACGTTGTAGGCAAATGTGTTCATCAATCGGTCGTTCATTGAATTGTTCGGGGCAGAACCGTGAATGATGAGAGCGTTAAAGAATACACCATCTCCTGGTTCCATTTCCACGGCGACAGCGTCTTCACGTTCTTGATAGTGTCCGGGTAGGAACACGCCAAAAGTTTGCTGCTTCCGTTCATGTTCCTGTAAGCCCCATTTATGGCTTCCAGGCACGAACTGAATGCACCCATTTTCCAAGTTCGCCTCACTTATAGCTAATTGGCAATTAATCATCACAGGCTTGTTGTTATCATTTTTCCAATACGCGTAATCCTGATGCCACGGGATAGCTGTCCCGTCACCCCCTGCTTTCGGGAGTAACTTGCTGTGGTACAGTGCGATGTCTTCACCCATCATCGCTTCTAATATATCCAGCACCGCATCGGAGCGGAGCAGACGATTGAGCGTAGGACTCACCAATTCACTGTGCATGAGCTGCTTAATACGCGGTGGATGATCCTCTGAATCGTAGACTTCCCAAGAAATGCCGACACCCTCTGTTGGTTGTTCTGCCATACGATTATGTATGTCTACAATCTCTTCGCAGATTCGTGTAATATCTTCTGAGGAAACAAGCCCTTTTTTGAGAAAATAGCCGTTTGCTTCGTAGGATTCAAATTCTTTACGCGTCATTCCCATACGATTTCTCCTTAGCCTATTTAACGCGACGTTAGTCTCATTTCCGGTCGTAGACTTGATTCGCGGAACTAAATGGCACCGGTTTCTCCTTCTAAATAATTATTGCAATTTAAAGTATACATCAAACCTTGGGAAAAATCAAAGTATTTTCGCGTAAACTGTGCCGTTAAACGCATCGCTATAGAAAAGGGTTTACAATTCCTACTAAGCCTTGCTAAAATGTAAGTAGGTTAGGATTTAGACAGAACGATGCTTACAAGCTTGACAGTCAATATTTCTATTTTGTGAATTCTAAATAGATACCAGAAAACGGAGTTAAAAACTGAAATGGACTATACGCTCGAAAATTGCCAAAAACTCGTAGACGATTGGGTACACACCTATGGCGTCCGTTATTTCTCGGAGTTAACCAATACCGTTATCCTCATGGAAGAGGTGGGAGAATTAGCACGGCTTATGGCACGCCAATACGGCGATCAAAGTTTCAAGGAGAACGAGAAAGACTTGGATCTTGGCGAAGAGATGGCGGATATTCTCTTTGTACTCATCTGTCTTGCGAATCAAACGGGTATTGAGCTTGAGGATGCATTTAAAAAGTCCATGGAAAAGAAGACCCGCCGGGATAAAGAGCGTCACAGTAGAAATCCAAAACTGCTGAAAGAAACGGTGTCGCCGCCCTCCCTGTCCAAGGAGACCGACAATGACGCGTCTTAGAAACTATACATTTTTGGTATTAAGCTTGCTTTTTCTCATTAGTGGGTGTACGGTCTTCTCGAAAAAAACATCCACGCCGCCCATAGTTGATCCACTTACCGAAAGGAATCGCCGGTGGAGCGAGCAGGTTGAGGCAGGCAACAATGCGTTACAGCAGGGAGATCTCCAAGAAGCGCTTACTGCTTACCAAGCCGCCATCGCCATTCGTCCAGATTCCAACGAGGTCCAGTACAAAGTCGCAGAGATATATTTTCAACTTGAGGAGTACGAAAACGCACGGGACGCGTTTCTCACATTTCTGAGGTCGAAGCCGAATAGTATCACGGCTCTGAATTATGTCGGATACATTTCTGAAAAACTAAGCAATTATACTGCTGCTGCTGAATACTATGAACGTGTTCTGGGCATTTCAGCTGATAACCTATATGCTTTAAATCATCTCGGTTTAACCTATAAGCAATTACAACGTTATGATGAAGGTATAACAGTTCTCCGTAAAGCATTGTCGTTTGATCCGAGATGTGAACGTCCCGAATGCGAAAATTTACATAACTATTTGGGACTTATCTATCTGGAGCAGGGAAAAGTAGGTGAGGCTATTGCGGAATTCCGAGAATCCATTCGATTATTCTCAACCGATATTTGGGCAAGGCAGCAACTTGCAGCACTGTATGAAAATCAACAACGCTATTTTGAGGCGCAGCTGCAATACCAGCAGCTTTTGGAGGTAGACCCAGACAACCTGCTTGCCATTACACGGCTTCAGGCACTCTCCCAACTAAATCTTAATCCTGTACAGGTTGTTAATGTCCCTCCTGTTACACTTCTGGATCCAGATGTCGAGCATATCATCGCAAATGCCCCGGAGGCGAGCGATTATCCAGACGCTGATACCCTTGTTTTGTTCAACCACTTCAGCCATGATGTTTTACCAACAGGGCAGTCTCGTTATACAACGCATCAGGTCGTTAAGATTCTCACCGAAAGAGGCATCCAAAAATATGGGGATATTGCTATTCCTTATCAACCCAACTCGCAAAATATAGGGGTTAACATAGCAAGAACAATTACGCTAGATGGTACGGTGCTTCAGCCGCCCGATGAAGCATTCAACGATGTAACTCCGCCTGGATTATTATCCTATAATCTCTATTCGGATGCGATGTGGAAAGTCATCTCTATGGTTGGTCTCGCACCGGGGGTCTGTATAGAGTATCAGGTAACGCTTGAAGATAAGGTTGCTGGTGGTGAGACGTGGGTTATGGGAGGATATAATTTTCAGGCAACAGAGGCAACCCTTGAAACCAGTTACGCACTTCAGATACCGAAAACGTTGAAATTTCAGTGGCACATCGCTAACGAGCCATCACAAACTAACTCTTTAAAACCGAGGATCTCTTATACAGGAAACGACACTCTTATCTATGTTTGGAAATATGGTGAAACGCCTGCACTGGAGTTGGAGGAGGGCATGCCGCATATTAACAACGTTGCGCCGCGGTTACGCTATTCCTCAATTGCGGATTGGGATGCTGTCTACACGTGGTATAAAGACCTTGCGAAAGGGAGATATACGCCAGACGCTGACATTGAGGAAAAAGTCCTGCAGCTAACCAGTGGTCTGGAGATGGATGAAGCGAAGATACGTGCTATCTACCATTTTGTTCTCTCAAATATTCGTTATGTTGGTATTGAACTTGGGCAGAGTGCTTACCAGCCGACACATGCCACTGAAGTTTTTCAGATGCAATATGGAGACTGTAAGGACAAAACGACGCTTCTGATTTCAATGTTGGATCTGGCAGGTATTAAAGCCTATCCTTGCCTAATGAGTATCGCACCGCACGAACGAGTTGATACGACACTCCCATTTCTCAGCCAGTTTAACCACATGATTGCCGCAGTACCTACCGGGACGAATACCTATATTTGGTTGGATGCCACGGCGACAACTTGTAGATATGGAGATTTGCCGTATAGCACGCAAGGACGGACAGGATTCCTAATCTCCGATACACAAGGCGTGTTTGTGGAGACACCCGTTTTTCCTTCAGAATCCAATCGGTTTGTGAGCGCAACAGAATTGACTGTGGGCAATGAAGGCACGGTGCAAGGGACACTTCACATTCAGACAAGTGGACAATATGATCTAAACACTCGGTGGACCTACCAACAAATACATCCCAACGCAGTGAAAACCACCTTAGCAACTGAACTTAGCCAACAATTTCCGGGGATCCAAGTAGAGTGGGTTGATATGTCTGATCTTGGCGACCTTAACGTGCCAGTGGAAATTAATCTCGGTTTTCAGGTCGAGGATTACGCAGAACCTTTGGAAAACAGCATGCTACTTCCCTTACCGATTGATGAATTTTCGGCATACGCTGAGTCTTTTGCTGATGATCATCGCACCTATGCGTTTGACTTTGGCTACCCTATGCAAATTGAAAAGACAATTCGTATCCGAATTCCAGAAGGGTGGGCGGCTGTTCTGCCAGAGGATATTCATCACACCGCGGAAATAGCGGAACTACGTCGGCAGTATAGACAGGTTGAAAATGTCATCACTTATCAACTCGTATTCACCCTTAAAAATCGTATACTTCCAGCAGAGGCATATTCGACAGCAAAATCACTTTTTGTATCGTTGGCGAGTGAAGACGGAAGTCGCTTGTTGCTAAATAGGTCCAGTTACAGTCGTGTGTCCCGACAATAAGAACTGTTGGACAATGCCACTCTCGGCAAAGTGATATTAGTTTTTCACGTATTTCCAGCCATCAATTAAAACAGGGAGTCCACGAATTAGGCACATCGCAACAGTTACGGCGGACAGAATCACGCCTGCCAGTTCTAAACCAATGACTAAATCGGGGTAGATACCGGAGTTTTTGAAGGTTACAAGACCGCCAAGGTAGAGAAAAGCGATCGTTTTCGCAATGCCGTAAATACTACGACTCATTCGAGAACTTGTGAGCGCACGTGTCCATTTTGAAGTCATCATTGTGTTCTCGCCAAACGGGGTTTTCCCTTGCGCAAAGGCAGCGCTTCGTAACCCGTCTGTAAAGAAACCGCGAACAATTACGATGACCGGAATCCAGATTGGAATTAATCCAACAACAGCGAAGTAAACCCAGAAAATACATTCAACAATACGATCACCGATTATATCGAATAGCGCGCCAAAGTCTGAAGTCTGATTGAGTCTTCGAGCAACATAACCGTCGACCGCATCAAGAAATAGAATCAATCCGATGAGCGCAACCAGTAAAATGTCTAAATAGACATGCTTCCCAAAGAGTGAGATCACAACGAATACCAGGATTAATCGGAAGAGTGTAATCAAGTTCGCGATCATGTTTTACTCCTTTGTTGGGCAAGGTCCTGTGTTTTAGTTTTATTCAGATTTTGTGTTTCTCCTTTAATCGTAACGTAACCCTATCACTGAAAGCAATACGAATTTTGCAAATGAAAGGAAATCTATTCTATGAGCGAAGGTAAAAAACCTAACATCGTCCTCATTCTGAATGATGATATGGGCTTTTCTGATTTAGGCTGCTACGGCGGCGAAGTCCATACGCCGAATCTTGATCGGCTCGCTACAGGTGGGCTACGGTTTACACAGTTTTATAACACGGCGCGGTGCTGTCCGTCTCGTGCATCTATGCTCACTGGGCTACATCCTCACCAAACTGGTGTGGGGCATATGATGGGTGACGACGGGCTTGAGGGCTATCGAGGCGACCTGAATGACCGCTGTATCACTATTGCTGACGCAGTCCGTTCGGAGGGCTACGGCACATATATGAGCGGAAAATGGCATATTTCTCGACATGCCGGTCCTGATGGACCCAAACACAGTTGGCCGTGCCAACGCGGCTTTGATGAATATTACGGTATTATCACAGGTGCCGCTAATTTCTGGAAACCGAATACGCTTACCCGCAATAACACACGTATCCAGCACGATGAACTTCCTGCGGGTTACTTTCTCACAGATGCTATCAGTGATGAGGCAACGACGTATATTCGGAACCATACTGAAAAGACGCCAGAGTCTCCATTCTTCACCTATGTTGCTTACACAGCACCGCATTGGCCTCTACACGCGCACGAAGAGGACATCGCCCTTTACAATGGGCGTTTCGCCGCTGGGTGGGATGAATTACGAGAAGAAAGACTCTCACGTATGCGGGAAATGAAGATTTTAGATGAGTCGTGGCAGCTTACGGCACGAGATTCTTCACAACTACCTTGGAGTGAGGCGCAGTATAAAGAGTGGAATCAGCGTCGCATGGAGGTCTACGCAGCGCAAATCACCCGTATGGATGCAGGCATTGGGCGGATTATCGATACGTTAGAAGAGACAGGTCAACTCGACAACACGCTCATCCTCTTTTTAGCTGATAACGGTGGCTGCGCGGAAGAAGTCGGTGGTCCTCCAGCGATACGCGACAGCGATACGCTGATTAGTACTGAGACTACCTCTGACGGGCAACCCGTTTATCGCGGCAATGATCCGAGCATCATGCCGGGTCCTGAAACCACCTATCAGAGTTACGGTGTTCCTTGGGCGAACCTGTCCAATACTCCCTTCCGTGAATACAAGCATTGGGTACACGAAGGCGGTATCGCTACGCCACTAATTGCACATTGGCCAGATGCTATAAAGTCTGCAGGAGAATTGCGCCATCAACCCGGACAACTGCCAGACATCATGGCGACATGCCTCGAAGTTTCAGAGGCAACCTATCCTGAAGAACATGATGGGAAACCGATTTTGCCGTTGGAAGGAACAAGTTTAGTTCCGATTTTCGATGGGAAAGACAACGGTAAGGACGTACTTTACTGGGAACACGAAGGCAATTGTGCTGTTCGCCAAGACAATTGGAAATTGGTCTGCAAGTTCCCAGGCGATTGGGAACTCTACGATGTGGCAGCCGAACGGACAGAGATCAACGATCTCGCCGCAAGGCATCCACAGAAACTGGAAGAACTCACCGGTCTTTACCGAGACTGGGCGGATCGCTGTCTTATCTATCCGTGGGACAGGCTCCAAGAACGCCGTAGACAAAGTCGTCACGAACGTTAGTTTGTTGTGGGCGGGACTACATACCCGCCCATTTATTTTTATCTAAACGCACGGAAGCATCTTTAGACAGACAGGGGTTGGTACCTCTGTTACATGTCCTGTCGCGTTTAATTCGCCGGTTTCCTGATCAATCGCAAACGTCACAACTGTATCCGTCTGTTGATTTGCGGCGAAAAGGAAGGTGCCTTCCGGATTCAGCCCGAAGTTCCGTGGGGTCTGTCCTTGCGTGGATTCATAACCGACAGGACTCAGCATTCCAGTGTCTGAGTCAATCGCGCAGATAGCGATGCTATCATGTCCACGATTTGACCCATACAAGAATTTCCCGGAAGGATGGACGTGAACATCGGCGCAGTGGCTTCTACCATCGAAATCATCGGGAAGTGTGGAAATCGTCTGGAATTCTGTGAGTGTTCCCGCACTTGCGTCATACCGGAATGCCGTGAAGGTTGAATCCAGTTCGTTAATCACGTATGCGTACTGTCCATTCGGATGGAAATCGAAGTGGCGAGGTCCTGCACCCGGATGCACACGAGCCCAAGGCTGTGTATTAGGTGTAAGCTTACCGTTTTCCGCATCCAACTGGTAGATAAGGACTTTATCGATACCAAGGTCGGGAGAAAACGCATACCGATTGCTGGCATCAATCATAATTGAGTGGGCGTGAGGTTCCATTTGACGATCTGGGTTGATGCTGGATCCTTCATGCTGCACAAAGTCAGAGGCTTCACCAAGTCGCCCATCAGATTCTATTGGAAAAGCAGTAACGCTCCCCCCGCCGTAATTCGCCACGAGTAGACATTTACCGGTAGCGTCTGCGCTCAGATGGCAAGGAGCTCCTCCACCTGTTGCGCGTTGGTTGAGATAGCTGATTTCCCCAGTTTCTCGATGAATGTAGAACGCTGTAACGGCCCCACTGTCTTTGCCCTCAAACTCGCCGAGTTCATTGACAGCAAAGAGATACTGCCCACTGGGATGTATCTCCAAAAACGATGGGTTTTCAACGCCTGTTATCTTACTGCTATATTCCAAGGCACCGGACGCGCCATCTAAGCGGTAGGCGTAAATCCCCTCGCTATCTCCTTGCGTATAGGTGCCGACATAAACGAAATAATCTTGGTTGTTCTGTTGCGCCATTATATATGGTCTCCTTATGATACTTTAAGATGAATTGATTTTTCTTCGCTTTCATGATAACCGATACGGATTGCTTTCGCTCGCACGGTGGTTTCACCTTCGGGTATGCGTAGTGGATCGGTGTACAGCTTCCAACGTGCTTCATCACCTTGCTCGGTCGTGTAGGCGATTGATGCGCCTTGTGTAGAACAGTGAAGTTGCAAAACAAGCGGAGCCGACCACTCACCGTCCTCGTGTGCTACCGTTGTGCCGGGTTGTTCAGCGTTAATCGGGATAAAAATAGGCGGGGCAGTTTGTGGTTGTGTGCCATCAGGGTACCACTGCGCGACCATCTGCTCTTCCGATATATCTCCCATATCGCCAAAGTTGGATTGCCACTGCGTCAACGCGCCGCGCATCCGTTCCAACACGTCGTGATGCTCAGCGTCTGTCGCCAGATTGTTGAGTTCATACCGGTCATTTTCGACATCGTAGAGTTCTTCAGCAGGACGTGGAGAACGGAACATAACCGCTTGATCTCCGTCCAGTTCGCCGGCGGCATGCAATCGCCACATTTCCTGCATGATTGGATGCCGATTACGATACGGGATCCAGAGCAGATACGGTTTTTCAGGATAATAATTTCTGATGTATTTATACCGTTTATCACGCACAGCGCGGACCATATCGTAAGATTCGTCGTACCGATCGCGCGTAGCGAAAATATATTCACGCTCGATCTTTTCTGCTCCGAGGAAAGGCTGTCCTTGTAAGTGCTCCGGTGCTTGTACGCCGCAGAGCGAGAGCACTGTTGGACCGAGGTCGATAAGACTTACCAGTTGTTCACTAACGCTGTCAGCAGTAAGAGAACCGGGCCACCGTACAATCAACGGTATGCGGATACCGGCATCGTAGGGCCACCGTTTTCCGCGTGGGAGTCCTTCACCATGATCGCTCCAGAGGAAGACAATGGTATTTTCTGCAAGCCCGTCTTCTTCCAATTGGTCTAAGAGTTCGCCGACGCGAGCATCAGCAGTCTCAAGGTTATCGTATTGACGCGCCAACGCCTGCCGCGCTTTCGGTGTATCCGGCAGATATGGCGGTAACACAACGTCGTCAGGATTTGTGGTTGTAGTCAACGGACGATCGTCCCGTTCCCACATACCGCTTTCATGTGTAACAGTCGGGTTGAAGACTGAAAAGAACGGTTGTCCTGGTTCCCGGTTTCGCCAGTGCCCGGTGTTATCACATACATCCCACGCCGTAATGGGTGGCGTAAACTGATAGTCGGTCTTGCTGTTGTTTGTGCAGTAATAGCCTGCTCCTCTGAGATATTCGGTGAAGGTCTTGACATAAGGCGGTGGTACTGCCGAGTATGGGGTTGGCATATTGGGTGTGTTCTCGTTCGTGTGGGTTGTCCGCATGTGATGTGTACCAATTGAAGTCTGATACATACCTGTAATGATTGCGGAACGACTCGGTGCACAAACCCCAGCGGTCGAAAACGCATTCGGGAACCGACATCCGCCAGCAGCGAGCCGGTCAATATTGGGCGTACGTGCGATCGGGTCCCCATAACAGCCGAAACGGGGTGTTGTATCCTCTACAGAGATCCAAAGGATATTCGGGCGATCTGGTGTGTTCATTGTAGCTCCCTTTTTTAGTAATGATTGTATTCCAAAGAACGATTTAAGTCAATCTGCTTTTGGGACCTTCGGAAAAGCGTTGCGGGTACCTTACAGTTGTGATAAGATAGCGCGAATGCTCTGTAACATGGGCTTGTGAGTCGTTCTCTTAAGTTTGAATAAGGTTTTTGTTATAACCCCCTACTAAATCCTACACCAAGTGGTTGAGGCTACAGTATATAATATTATGGGCACTTCTTATCTACGTTATCTACACACTGCGCAAGATGTTCTGAGACGGATTGAGGCTACACAAACCGAGGCAATCGCACAAGCTTCTGAGATGTGCACGGAGACAATAGCAGCAGACGGACTCGTCTACCTGTTCGGATCTGGGCATTCCCGTATGGCTGTTGAAGAAATTTTCCCACGCTACGGCAGTTTTCCGGGCTTTTTTCCTATCGTCGAATTGGCGGTTACGTTTCACAATCAAGTTGTCGGTTGCAACGGTCAACGTCAAGCACTCTTTTTGGAAAACATCTCAGGCTATGCAGAAGTGGTCTTACGCAACTTCACTTTCGGTCCTCACGACTGTATGATAGTATTTTCCAATTCTGGAACGAATATCCTCCCAATTGAGATGGCGATGGGTGCTAAGGCACGAGATCTCCCCGTGATTGCGGTGAGTTCTATTGCACACAGTCAGTCATCTACCTCGAAACATACCTCTGGCAAACGTCTATTTGAAGTCGCTGATCTAACCATTGATAACTGTAATCCACCGGGCGATGCTGTCGTAGAAATTCCGAATTTACCATATCCTGTGGGTCCCACTTCCAGTATCGGTACACTGTCCATTGTGAACGCGATTAAATGCCAAGTGGCTGAGCTGTTAACGGAACGCGGAAAGCCGCCTGTTGTCCTGACTGGTGCACATTTCCTCGGTCCTGAAGAGTCAGCGAAGCAGATTGAACGGGCTTATGATGATTACAAGGCGCGTGTTCACCGGAGTTAGTGCCGTACAATTTTTCCGTTGACATCCCTCGTACAAATCTATATACTTTAAAGTAGTACAGAGAAATGCTGGATTTACTAAATCGAGTCGGATCTGCAGGACATTCTAATGCTGAATACTACCGAAAGAATTGCTGTGATGGGTGGGACATTCAACCCGATCCATTACGCGCATCTGCTAAGTGCAGAACAGGTTCGGATAGGATTGGGGTATGATAAGATCCTGTTTATTCCTTCTGCCAGACCGCCTCATAAGGTTTCTGATGCTGATATTATCGCACCCGAACACCGGTACCAGATGGTACGCTTAGCGATCGCAGAGAATCCGCATTTTGAAGTATCACGTATTGAATTGGATCGTGCCGGTCCGTCATACACTATCGAGACCTTGAAAGCCTTAGAGCAACATTATGGAAACACCCGTGAGCTTGGGTGGATTATCGGAGCGGATTCACTTATTGAATACAAAATCTGGAAGGACTTTGATGAAGTGTTGGCGCGATGCGTTATGATTGCAACAACACGTCCAAATTACGATCTAAATCGAGTGCCGCCAGAGATTCGCAATCGAGTTATAACATTTCCAGTAACAGGTGTTGATATATCTGCGACAGTAATTCGGGAGCAAATCAGGAAGCAGCTTTCAATTCGGTATCTCGTACCAGAAACAGTTCGGTTGTATATCCATCGCCATAAGTTGTATCAGTAACTGAAGCCATCGCTTCGGAATAGGCTATGAGGGCATAAAGATATGCGGCACACATGCAGTATGTGCGGAACAGTATACAATTTTGTATGGAAAGAAGGGACACCTTTACCGAAAAATTTCCCATTCTGTAGTGCTCGGTGTAAGGCAGCAGATCTGGCAAAATGGCTAAACGAAGAATATAGTATTAGCACGTCTCCGCCGGGTATGATGTTGTCGGACGCTGAGCGGGAACTCCTTGCCGAATTGGGAATAGATATTGATGATGACGACAACTAAGACGGTAGAGATTTACATAATATGGACTCGCAAGAAACATCTGACAACGCTCTAAACCTACAAGATAAGGGGCTTGCGTCCACGTTAGCAGTGCTCCGAGCACACCCGAAGTCGGTTGAAATTCAGGAATATCTATCTACAAAACTGAGTACGGAACGCTTTCGACATGTTCTCTCAGTTCAAGAGATGGCAATTGACTTGGCACGTGTTCATAAAGCAGATGTATGGCAAGCGAATCTCGCTGCGCTTCTACACGACAGTGCGAAGTGGATGAGCACCGAAAGATTACATGAGGAAATAAAACGTTATAACATTCGCCTTGATCCGGTTGAGGAATTGAATCCGGCGCTTTGGCATTCACTCGTTGGCGTAAAACTGGCGATAGAGAGGTTTAAGGTGACCGACTTGGAAGTTCTCGAGGCGATTCGCAATCATACGACTGGTAGACCGTCAATGGGAATTATTGCACAGGTGCTATACGTCGCGGATTTTGCGGAACCGATGCGTACACATGATGATCTTCATATTGTCAGAAAACTTGCATACACAGCGTTGGAGCGTGCGGTGCATCGCGTCGCACGCGCGCAGATTCAACATCTCCTGCAAAAAGGGGTAATAATTCATCCGAACACGCTGCATACATATAACGCAATGTTTATTAATGTTGACAGTTAAATTGCAGGGGTGATGTCCACGCCTCGTCCAACAAGTAGCTGAAAGCGGTAAGGAAAAATCAAATGGCAGAACAAAATACGTTAGAAGTAGTAAAAGCCGCGGCTTCTGCCGCGATAAGCCGACGCGCGCAAGACGGCGTTATCCTCGATCTGCGTGAACTTGATTGTTTTACGGACTTTTTTGCAATCTTTAGTGGTGTTTCCGATATTCAAGTCGAGGGTATCTCCCAAGCTGTTCTTGAGGAACTTGAAGCTAATTGGGAGCAGCGTCCTTGGCACCAAGAAGGCGAGCGTAAAGCGGATTGGATTCTATTAGACTATGTTGATTTTGTCGTCCATGTCTTTCTCGCCGAAAGACGTTCTTACTATAACCTTGAGCGTCTGTGGGCTGAAGCGGGACGTATTGAATTGCCCGAATTGGAAATGCCTGCACATCTGGAATCAGCGTCAGACGACGCAGCTGAAAACGATGTGGATCCCGATGGAGCATTGGTTTTTGGAGATTCTGAGGAAGGGATGTCTGAGGAGTAAGTTGCTTCCTAAAAAGACGAAATTGACGCGATAGGGAAAATGTGGACTAATCGACGCTTACAAGGAGCACTGTGACGTTATCTGTGCCACCATAATCGAGTGCTGTGTTGACAAGGTTATCGCACGCTTCCTCAAGGTTGGCAGCAGACGTGATAATGTCGGCGATTTCTTGGTCGTCAACAATTAAGTCATGCAAACCGTCGGTACAAGCAACAACAATGTCGCCGCGGACGAGTGGATAGGCATCAGCATTGACAGTGACCGTTGGTCTTAATCCGATCGCTTGTGTAATGATATTTCGTTTTTCGTGGACACGACCTTCTTCGGGTGTTATTTCGCCTTGTTCGACCATTTTTTGAACGAAGGAATCGTCTGTCGTGATCTGTGTGAGTTTTCCATCACGCAAAACGTAAAGCCGACTATCACCGACGTGAACATAAGCAAGATAACTAAAGGTAACAAAACCAGCGACCAGGGTTGTTCCCATGCCGCGGGCTTTACCACCGTTTTTAGAGGCGGTGTGGATGCGTTGATTTGCTTCTTCGGCAAGTTCGCTCAAGACGGCAAGTCTCTTCATAGGACCCAAGTCACTATGTGGCGATGCCTGTGCTTGTCCCCACTCTTGAATAATGTCGAGAGCGAGTTTACTTGCCAGGTCGCCCCGTTCGTGTCCACTCATACCGTCGGCGATAGCAAACAACTGAAGCTGCCTGTCAAAATAGTATAGGTCTTCGTTTATGTCACGAAGTCTACCTGTATCCGTCTTTGCTGCAAATTGCATTTTTTCTTGTCGTCCGCCTGGAGTGTGATCGACATATAAAAGTTATCGCGCGTATTTCATAATAGGGAAGGTACCAGGTTCGTTCAGCAAAACTGTGCGTTTTTTCCAAATATCGATAGTAAAAACGTATAGGATATACTTTTGGTTTCAAGATTTTCACGTGTCTTATTGTTATTTTAGCGAAAATCACAAAGGATGGTGAAACGTGAAGATTTCCAAGGTTTGCTGTAGAAAGAGTCATTATGGAAATTAAGAGATTATCTGCCGGTCCAAAACATCACTTCTTCGGTTACTACGGCATTAATCCGTGGGATAAGCGTACAAGGTATCATCTCGCCTTGGAGACAGATTTTCATACGCATCGTCCTATACCTGAGGATGTTGCCACAGTTGGACTGATTCATCGCGACACGCAAGAATTCATTCCGCACGCGAAGACTGCTGCTTTTAATCTCCAGCAGGGGAGCATGCTGCATTGGATAAATGGCAGCGAGAAAGATGAACACCGTGCAGCCCCTGCCGAGTTCACGTTTAACGATTGGGAGGATGGCAGACTGGTATCACGCGCCTTGGACCCTGTTACGGGTGCTGTCCGTACAATTGATGGAGCGATTGCTGCCGTGTCTCCAACTACCCCGTTCGCTGTCGGACTTAACTATGGTCGGATGGCACACTGTCGTGCTGTTGTCGGCTATGCGAGCTGTACCAGATCCGACGACGTTGAAGCGCAGCCAGAGGATGACGGACTATATCAGCTCAACCTCCAGGATGGCAACTCAAAACTTGTACTTTCTATAGCCGATGTTATTCATGCAAGTGAAAACAAACGTATGATTGGGAAACGGACATGGTTCAATCATGTGCTGTTTAATACAGATGGCACTCGTCTGCTGTTTTTCTGTCGAGTCCGTCAGGAAACAGGATTTTACTCGTCGCTCTGGACAGTGAACCCCGATGGATCTGATTTGGAAATGCAGATCCCCTTCGGCTATAAAGTTTCACATTTTGATTGGCGAACGCCCACGCAGATTCTTGTTTCTTCAGATGTATCTGGCGAAATGGGATTCGTTGAATTTACAGATGGCTTACGCAATTTCGCACCTCTTGGACGCGGAGTCCTGCCGCGTGATGGGCACGCTTCGTTCTCACCCGATCGGCAGTGGTTGCTTTGTGATACCTACCCGAGTGGTCCACAACGTTTGGCACAACTAATGGTTTATAACATCGCCGAAAACCGGAAGATTGTTTTGGGTGATTTTCATCATGAAGAACAGTTCGTTGGAGATATTCGGTGTGATCTACACCCCCGCTGGGCACCGGATGGAACAACTGTTACCTTTGATTCAGTTCACGAGGACTCCCGGCAGATATATCTGGTGGATCTGTCGTCGCTGGAGTGAGGTTTCTTAATTTCACAAGAGGGTTTTGATGTTGCAAGATGATTCTTCTTATGACCAAATTGAACGGCTGCCGAGTATTGTCAGATGCGCGTTTACTGATATTAGTGAAAAGCGCGACGCTATCATTTTAACAACGGAACCAGCATGGGCAGTCGTCAGTGGAATTGCCGTAAACCCCAAACAACTCATTTTTGTTGATGGGAATACAAAAGCGTACATAACCGCGCTCGCTAAAGCATGTGAAGGTGAAGTGGTTTATGGAATCGGTGGCGGTTTGGCAATTGATACCGCTAAGTACGTTGCAGCGACAAATGGTCTCCCGTTAGTCGCTCTTCCTACTATTTTGTCAACTGATGCTTTCCTCACTAATGCGACAGGCGTTAGAGAGAATGGGTGTGTCCGCTATCTCTCTTCAAAAGCCCCTGACACTGTTATTGTAGACATGGATATCTTGTGCAATGCTCCTGCTGCAATGCGAGCGAGCGGTGCTGCAGATGTTCTCTCAATCGCAACAGCAATGTGGGATTGGCAGGAAGCCGAGAAGATGGGTGAGAACCCACCCGGTCATCCGATTACGCCGCAAACAATTAATATAGGTTCTACACTTCTTCAAACGCTACTCGATAACGCGCGAGAAATTGGAAGTGGAACGCCGTCAGGTCTAAAACTTCTACTCGACCTGCTCTGTATGGAGGTTCAACTCTGTTATCTGTGTGGACATAGCCGCGTTGAAGAGGGAAGCGAACACTATTTTGTCTACGCAGTTGAGAACCATTTAACCTTTACTAAGGGGACGAGCACAGAAAGTGTGTATGGAAATGGAGAACCTGTTTTACATGGCGAACTGGTAGGACTTGGCATTTTGCTGATGGCAGCGTTGCAGTCTCAGCCTTGGACGCAATACCGTCATGCGTTGGAGTGTCTGCAAATTAACTACCGACCGTCTGCTGTCTCTACTGACGCAATTGCTGAGACCCTTATCAATCTATCCGACTATGTTGCTCAACATGAACTGCCGTACACCATTGCGACCACGTTGCGAATTACCCCCGAAATCGCCGAACGAACCATACAAACAGTATTGGATTAAAACGAAGGATTATGGAACAGAGAAACAGTCAGACCCGATCAGATACCCCTATCTCGACACTGCACGAGCAATCCATCGTAGTTGATTCGCATAATGATGCTATCGTAGCACATATCCGCCGAGGTAATGTTAGTCTCGCTGATGAACATTGTCAGAACGCCACAGAACCTGTTGGTACTATCGCTTATCTCCGCGGTCCTGTCCCTCCTGAAGAAGAAGCCATTGGCATCCAACTTAACATTCCGAAGATGAGACAAGGTGGAGTTGATGCTGCTTTTTTTGCTGTTGATGTGACACGCGCATGGAAAAACCATCTTGCTTATGCTATGGATGCCTTTGGATGGTTTGACGAAGAGGTGGCAGCTAACGCTTCCGATATCTGTATTGCTCGGAATGTGAAGGATATACGTGAAGCAAAGGCTGCAGGTAAACTCGCAGCGGTCCTTGCCATCGAAAACAGTGAAGCCTTAGAACGGAGTCTGAACGTTCTCCGTTCCCTTTATCTATTGGGGGTCCGCTCAATCGGATTGACCCATAACCCAAATACATGGGCATCGACAGGAAACGATGAAGAAGACCTCGGCGGTGGCTTGACTCGATTCGGTATGGCATTGGTCGAAGAGATGAATCGCCTTGGAATGCTTGTAGATGTTTCCCATATTAGTGAACGTGGTTTTTGGGATGTTCTGGAGATCTCGGAACGCCCTGTCATTGCATCTCATAGCAATTGTAAGACCTTATGTCGCCATTCACGGAACTTGAGCAACGAGCAATTGAAAGCCTTGGCGGCGAATGGCGGAGTTGTTGGCATTACCTTTGTACCGGGATTTATCACACTGGACGGCTGGACAAAAATGCCTCCGTTGGCACAGCTCCTCAATCATTTTGCCTACGCAATCGACATCGCAGGCATAGATCATGTTGGGATCGGTTCGGATTTTGATGGTGGTGGGGACTTACTCAAGGATGCTGGTGAGTTCATCAGAATTGCCGAGGGATTGAGTGAGCGTGGCTATTCCGATGAGGATATCCGAAAAGTACTTGGTGAAAATCATCTGCGCGTTTTTGAGGCAGCGTGCGGGTAAAGCAGGCAATCAATTTCCGTTAGGAAGTTCCCCAAGAACGTTAGAGATGGAGTGCCAGACCTCATCAACGCCGATGCCTTTCATGCAGATGTTATCTTTACACTTATCTGTGAACTGCTTACAGGGGCTACACGGCACGGCATAGCGAATGGTGTGATGTAGCGTTCCGAGTGGTTGGAATCGGATGTGATTGCCAGGACCGAACAGCGATATGGTAGGCGTTCCTACTGCTGCAGCAATGTGCATCGGACCGGTATCATTGGTAACAAACAGATCGCACTGTTCAATGCAGGCGGCTAACTGTCTAATTTGAAGATTGCCTGCGAACGGAATGGGGCGCGTCTGCATTAGGTTGGCGACAGTTTGTACAAGTTCGGATTCTCTTTGCCCCCCATAAATCAGGACGTTGGCGTTGAAATGTTGTACCAATCTATCCCCAATGGCAGCAAAACGTTCTGGCATCCATTCTCGTAACTTCCATCCAGCCCCTGGGAAGAGCCCTACTTTTAATCTCCCATCAGTGACACCGGTAGTTTTAAGACGCTGCACGGCATCTTTCCGTTCGTATTCAGTGAGAAACAGTTCCAGTTTCGGATCTTCCGCTGAAATACCTACGGCGTGCAATAGGTCGAAATAGTGTGCTGTGGCATGCTTATTACCTTGCTCATGAACCCGGGTGGTGCAAAACCAGCCTTTCCCAACCCGTTCGGTAGCACCAGTGAGATACATCAGCATCTCGGTGCGGAACTTCCGTTGAAGATCAATAGCCAATGTAAATTTACGTTCGCGTAGCAGGCGGACAATCCGCCACATCTCACCCGTATCTTTGTCTTTGGCGAGTCGGTCAAAGGTAATTATTTCATCAAGGTGTGGATTTTCACGGAGGACATCAGCGGATTGTTTCGCTACGAGCATAGCGACGTACGCGTTAGGAAAGTTGGCGCGTACTGCCCGGATTGCCGGTGTTGTAAGCACAATGTCGCCGAGAGAACTGAGTCGAATAAGCAATATTTTTGGAAAATCCATCTGTCGTTACCTAACGGTTTCCTGTATGCAGCGGAAAGCGGACTTATAGTTTTCAAAACGGATTTAACCGACGACCTGTTTTTCGAGATTGTTCAGGGCATCTTCAACCAAGGCATCTATATCTAAGGTCGATTCTGCATCCTCTAACTCAATGAGCGAAGCGCGAGTGGCGGGATGCTTGGGTACGAAGAGAGAGCAACAATCTTGGTGTGGACGTGTGGACACGTCAAAAGTGCCAATCCGTTGTGCTTTTTCGATAATTTCAGCCTTATCCTCACCGATAAGTGGGCGAAGAATTGGGATGTCAGCAATTGCTTCGATGGTTCGGAGGTTCGTTAGCGTCTGCGAGGCAACCTGCGCGAGGCTTTCACCTGTAACAAGTGCCTCCGCATCTACCATAGTCGCAACGCGCTGTGCGATGCGGGTCATCATTCGACGATACAACAAAACGCGATAAGGTGCTGGTGTTCCACTGACGATGATCTGCTGAAGTTCAGCAAACGGAATGAGATAAACTGTACTTCGATAGTTTGAAACTGCCAAAATTTGAGCGAGTTCAATTACCTTCTCTAAGGAAGCTTTATCCGTATAGGGATAGCTATAGAAGTGAATAAAGACGGCTTTTGCACCACGCTTTATCATTTGCCACGCAGCAACAGGAGAATCAATCCCGCCAGACAACATTACAAGCACCTTACCGCTTACGCCAACGGGTAATCCACCGATGCCCGGGATCTTCTCTGTAGAAATATAGGCATTCTTTTGTGTGATTTTAATCCAACAGATCAGGTCGGGATTATGCATATCCGCTCGCGTCCCGGTTTTTTCAATGAGGTACCCGCCAACTTCAGAGCTGATTTGTGGCGAGGTTAAGGGAAAGGTTTTGTCTGTTCGTCTTGTTTCAACCTTAAGGGACTCATAAGTTCTTCCTTGGATTTGCTGTAGGGCGGTCTCTTTAATGGCGGTAATGTCACTCTCCGTAGCGCAAGCAAGTTCAAAGTAGGCGATTCCCATAACCTGTTGTAAACGTTTCTTAATTTCGGGGACATTGGCATCTTTTTCAAGCCGTACGAGGATTCTGTCGTGAAGTCGCTTCACTTCAGTGTAGCCAGTGCCGCGCAGCGCGATCTTGATATTATTTGTGAGCCGTTTTTCAAAAAATATTCTATTTTTTCCTTTGAGACCGACTTCGGCATAGTGAACACTAAACAATTCTTCCATGATTCATCTCACGCTAAAAAATTTAAAATGACATCCCTGTTTGTGAGGTACGAACAACGTCTGTCAGGCTAAAATGGAGTTTCGCGACATCTCCGAGTGCCTGACTTCCATGCAATCTGATAAATTCTTTACCAGCGTCAATAACCTGATACGCACCTCTGGGCAAGTTAATTTCGTATTTTTCGGATAATGTTTCCATGCTATTCAAAAAGGTGTCACGGGCAATTATAGAGGCTGCGGCGACAGCGATATCACGTTCTGCTTTCGGCACCTGTATTATCTTGATTCCCAGAGGTGCATGTTTGGAAAATCCGCCAGAGGGTTGTGGATGTGGTTCACCGTTTATTCGTTGGGTTAGTTGCTGCGTGATGAGGTCGTTTTTGGAAAATCTATCGACGAGGACGTGTTTTGCGCCTACTCGCGTTGCCAATGTGTGGATCACTTCTGCATGGAGTGATGCAAGCAGGTGATTGAGGTTTTGTCCACGCCTACGGAAGTTGTCGTAAAGAGCATTGTAGACAGCGGGCATCTTTTCGACGACAACGATATGTTGCTCATAGCGACTGTACATCAGTTCAGCGAGGTCTCGGATTCGGCGTTTTGATAACGTCTTCCCATCAGCGATGCCGGAAGTTGATAAAGTTTCTCGACACTCTGCATCTATATAAACGGCTGCCACGACGAGCGGACCAAAATAATCACCTTTTCCCGATTCGTCGGTGCCAATCCAAGCGTTCCAGTTGTGTATACTATTCATCTAACTTGTTGGATTCTATTCGCTCTGTTTTCCTTCGGTTTTACGTTCATGCTGAGTTCCGAAGTGCTGCGAATTCGGTAACTTGTTTGCCCACGGCTTTGACACGGGCACTGAGTTCAGTATCGTGTAAGTTACCATCGGCATTGAAAGCCTCAGACGAGTTCGGAATTGATGCATCATTCGGGACGACCCAAGCGTGAAGGGCGGTTCCCACTGTTCGTAACATGGAGATAGCATTGACTGCCCCCATCCGTCCGCCAGACACACCAATAAGCCCAATAGTTTTGTTCTCAAATTCGTCAAATCCCATAAGATCAAGGGCGCTTTTAAGGACACCGCTGAAGCTGCCGTGGTATTCAGGCGAACCGAGAAGTATACCGTCGGCGCGTTTTACCTTTTCACGCATTTTGAATACTCCCGGTGGATAATCACTTTCACTCGCAACAGATCCCTGAAAAACAAGTTCATATTCGCTAAGGTCAAGTAGTTCAACTTCTGCACCTGCCTCTTCTGCGGCAGAGAGCGCAATTTGAAGTGCAGCATGTGTCGTGCTGCCTTTGCGTAGGCTTCCGCAGATACCAACCACGTAGATAGACTGATTATCGGTACGCTTCATTTCTGATGTCCTTTTCTGTTAAATTGTATCTTAGCATAGCACAGGCGTAAGCGAATGTCAAAAAGTTTTTGTCCGTTCGGCCACCAGCAATAGACGGGTAAATATTTTAATTATGCCATGTCCAAAGACTGTGTATCATTTATTTCTTTAGAAAACTGGATAATTGTAAGAGCCAATTTTTCTTGACATATTTAAAAATCTATTATATGATTCTCAGGTGGGTTAAAACGCGAGTCTCTTTTTTTTACGCAACTATGGGTATCAAACAATGCCCTATAAGTGACTTGCCAAGTAGGTTAACAACCTTGTTTCGGACATGAGGAGGTTTACTCATGCGTTCAGTGATATATCTATTTGCTGTTGCACTGTTAATGGTGGGCGGCACGATTTCGACATACGCTGAAGTTCAGGACGATGGATTGATCGTTTACTTCAGTTTTGATGAAGCAAAAGGTGGCACAGTTAAAGATGAAAGCGGCGGTGGGAATGACGGAAAACTTGACAATGCCAAGATTTCTACCAAGGAGGCCGTCCATGGAAAAGGATCATTGGAATGCGGCGAAAATAATTCCAGTATGGTTGTTGAGTCGTTCAAAGACTTAGAGGATTATCAGGATAACAGTTTTCTGTTTTGGCTCCATTTCATCGAGGGCAACGACGGCAACTGGAACCAAATTATAGCAAAAAAAGCACCTGGTTCTGATCGTTCTCCGGGTATATGGACGTGTACCAATACCTTGAACATCCACTGGCGATTCAACCCAGGCAACCAAGGGACCCATTGTGCCGGTCCAGATGGAGAAGGTGACCAGTTTGAAACAGGTGATTGGCATCACCTTGCGGGTGTTAAAAAGGGTGCCGAATTGACGTTTTACGTTGATGGCGAGGATATTCAGGAGAATGCTGTACCGAAAGAGCACCAGCAGGGTGCAGAGAAACTTTATATCGGGAAAACCGGTTACAACTCTGCCCGCTTCTACATCGACGATCTCTATGTCTACAACAGAGCTCTTACCGGAAAAGAGGTTGTAAACGTTATGGAGGGCGGACTACTCCCTGTTGAACCGAAAGATAAGCTTTCCACTACGTGGGGGCAACTCAAATCCCGTCGTGATTAACTTCGCATCCAAAAATGTAGGGACGGACGCCGTGCCGTCCCACATCCATTTCTGCCTCCATACATGTGTACCCGTCAATGCCATCTCTTCCCCACACTGAAAAGCCTATTTTTTCCCTTCGTGCTGCTCTTTCTACCTTCACTTATGCAAGGTTGGTGTGATACTGAAGGGGAACTCAACAGCCGGATTGAACGCGGTGTCCATTACCTTGAAACGGAACAGTACCGACTGGCACTCACCGAATTTCAAACTATCCGAAAAGAGTTCGCCGCATCTGAGCGTGTTAGTAGTCTCGCGCAATGTTATATTGGCATTGTTTACCAAGAGCTCAATAGCCTAAGTGATGCAGTGATGGCATATCAAGAAGCGTTGACACTGAATGGACCGCCGGAGGTTCATGGAAACGCACACCTTCATTTAGGCATCGTTTATAAAGCCCAAGGCAAGTTATCGCTGGCTGAAAATCATCTCACACAAGCCCTTCCCTTACTCACTGAAACAGCTGAAACGCACATCCATCTGGGCGATGTATATGCCCTCCAACGTAGATTTAATACCGCTGAAGAAGCTTATCAGACGGGCATCCGCTTAAATCCGAAACATACTGAACCTTATTATGGACTGGGAAGAATAGCAGAAATGCAGAATCGCTTGGATCAAGCTATAGCGTATTACGACGCTGCTCTTACGCGGAATCGATATCTATCTCAGGTACACTATCGGCGCTCTCTCACATACCGACGGCTTGGAAGTAGTAAGCAAGCCGAGACGGCTATGGCGCAATTCCGACGCTTAAAAACTTATGAGGATAGAATGCATCAGTTTCGTGAAGCGCTCTACAGAAATCCGAATCTACCAATGCTCTACATCGAACTGGGCGAACTTCATGAGACTTATGGCAACTTAGAAGAGGCATCCCAAATTTACGAAGTTGCAACACAGGTACATCCTTCTTACTTGCCACCGTACTTGAGACTTGGAGAGATATTCATTCAACGGCGTGATCTTGAAAAAGCAACCCATGTCTATCAGAAGGCTGCGGAAATTGCGCCTAATGATTCACAGGTGTGGATAAAGTTGGGGGTCATCTATATCAATCAGCGCCAATTTGAGCCAGCGATTCAAGCGTTCAAACAGGCGATTGCCGTAGATAATACAGCAGCAGCGGCATATAATAACTTGGCACGGCTTTACGCAGGGCTCGGTAAAGAGATGAAGCAGGCAATTGACTTAGCCGAGCACGCAGTCACTTTGACCCCGACGGCGAAACATTACGACACCCTCGCATATACCTATTATCGCAATGGGGAGTACGCTAAGGCTTTAACGGCGATTAATCAAGCGCTTGCGTTAGCCCCCGATGCAGATGAATATAAAAAATTGCGTCTAAAAATCCAGGAATCACTAAGCGCAAATAAGCAGAGTGAAAGATAAAGTTTGGTACATAATAGAAAGGAAAAATAAATGAAAAAGGGAATATGTATCGGTTCATTACCCGGTGATTCAACTGAAGCGCGGTTCAAACTCGCGAAAGAAGCGGGATTTGATGGCGTTGAAATCGGTACCCTTGGAAGTGATGCTGATCGGCTCCAAACGAAACAAATCGCAACGCAATATCACTTGGAAGTGTTTAGCGTGATGAACAGTAAACATTGGGCATGTCCGCTTTCTGATTCGGATGACGAAGTTCGCGCTGAATCGCGTGCCGGAATGCTGGATTCGGTTTCGACTGCGACGGAGGTCGGGGCGGACACTGTCTTGCTTGTTCCTGCTGTTGTTAATGAGGCGACGAGTTACGAAGAAGCGTATGAACGTTCGCAAGCAGAAATTCGTAAGCTAATTCCAGCGGCAGCAGAAGCAGGCGTTACAATTGCACTTGAGAACGTTTGGAATAAATTCCTACTCAGTCCAATAGAGTTTTGTCAGTATCTTGATGAATTTGAGAGTGACACAATAACAGCCTATTTTGATGTCGGCAATATCGTTCTGTACGGGTATCCGCAACACTGGATCCGTTCTCTGGGAAATCGTATCTCTAAAGTGCATATCAAAGGTTTCAACGCGAATGAACGCAGATTCACCTATCTGATTGAGGACTGCACGATTGATTGGAACGCTGTCATGACGGCACTTGAAGAAATCGGTTATGACGACTATATGACAGCAGAATTGCCTGTTGATGAAGACAATCCCGAGGGCAGATTGCATGGTATCAGTGATGATATGGATAGAATTATTGCTGGCGATGTGTGAAATGGAAGGCTAACACACTGAGGAAGCGCATCTACAAAATCGATGGAAATTATTATTCAACCTACTTACGCACAAATTGTAACGGTTTCAGCAGAGATCATTCGGGAAGCACTCTTAAAAAAGCCAAATCTCGTCTTGGGGCTCGCTACTGGTAGCACGCCGATTGGTCTTTACGAAGCCTTAGCACGGATGCACAAGACAGATGGACTCGATTTCTCAGAGGTGATAACTTTTAACCTTGATGAATACGTTGGGATTCCACCGAACCATCCGTATAGTTACCACACCTTCATGGAGAAGCACTTTTTTAGTGCTGTTAATATACCGCCAGAAAATTGCCATATTCCCCAGAGCACTGTAGTAGCGCATGAGGAATTCTGCGAAAAATACGAGGCAGCGATTGTAGATGCTGGTGGTATTGACATCCAAGTACTTGGCATTGGGAAGGATGGACATATCGGTTTTAACGAACCGAGTTCCTCCCTCGGCTCTCGGACGCGCATCAAAACGCTCGCACAGAGCACCTTGGAGGCAAATGCGCCTCATTTTGGTGGTACTGTTGACGCTGTTCCAAAAATGGCAATTACAATGGGAGTGGGCACAATTATGGAAGCAAAACAGTGTCTACTTCTGGCAAATGGGGAATCGAAGGCGGAAGCGATCGTACACGCGGTAGAGGGACCAATTACAGCGGAGGTGCCGGCGTCGGTATTACAGATGCACCCCCAAACAATTGTAGTAATCGACGAGGCAGCGGCTTCAGAATTAAAACGCGTAGATTACTATAAACAGGTTTACGCAAATAAGCAAAAACTGTTGTCTCAAGGGCATTAAATTGATACACACGGTTTCCTAAATCTATCTATTAAGAGACCACGTATCCAACACCCCAAAACGCACGAAGACATCCTACAAATCCTGTTCTTCACACAAGCTATACTCTTTTGCTTTGCGCTGAATCGTGCGGCGGCTCACCTTAAGTATTTCTGCTGCTTTTGCCTTGTTATTGCCTACAGACTCAAGGGTAGCGCGTAGTGCTTCGCGGTTAATCTCATCAAGCGACATCCCAACTTCCACATTTAAACGCTGCTCCCCTGCGGTCATATCTACTGGTTTCCAGACATCCGGAACTGAGGGTAAGTTTGAAAACTCTATTCCGGTCGCTTTGAGGATGCGTTCGGGTAAGTCAATCTGTTGAATTGTTGATTGAGTTGACATCACAACAAGTCCCTCAATGCAGTTTTTCAATTCCCGGACATTTCCGGGCCACTGGTATTTCATAAGCGTTCTGATAGTTTCTGGTGAAAGGCTTACCAGAGATTTGTTGTTTTGTCGACAGAACTCTTCGAGAAAGTCTTTAACGAGAAGTGGAATATCTTCAATGCGTTCCTGAAGCGTGGGAAGATGAATAGGGACGACGTTAAGCCGGTCGTAGAGGTCAGGAAGAAACTCTCGCTTTTTAGATGCTTCCTCCAAATCGTGGTTTGTTGCACATACAATTCGGACATCAACTTGAATTGTTTTGTCCCCTCCAACGCGCTCAAATTCGCGTTCTTCGAGTACGCGCAAGAGTCGTGCTTGATTGGATAAACTAAGTTGTGAAACTTCATCAAGAAACAGAGTGCCGCCATGTGCGAGTTCAAATCTTCCTTTGCGTTGATGATATGCCCCGCTAAATGCCCCACGCTCATGACCGAATAGCTCGGATTCTGCGAGGTTTTCGTTGAGTGTTGCGCAGTTAAATGCGATAAGTGGACCGTGCCGTAAACTGCGGTGGTGAATTGCGCGAGCGACTAATTCCTTCCCCGTACCCCGCGCACCGTAAATCATCACAGTCGCCTTTGTTGGTGCGATTTGGGCGATCATTTCACGGATTCTGGTAATTTCGGGCGACTTGCCCGTCAAACGACGTAGACCTTCATTTTCATCTATTTGTGATTGCAACTGCCGATTTTCAAAGGTGAGGCGTTGGTTTTCGAGTGTTCTGTGTAGCAGCGCCGCCAAATGAACAGGATTTACCGGCTTTGGCAGGAAATAGGTGTCTTTGTAGGCAAGCATCGCTCTGATACCGATGTCGGTTTCTAAGATATTTGGTTCTGTAATAAAAATTACGCCCACATCTGGATGATGCTGTGTTGCTGCTTCTAACAGTGCCAGTCCATCAACCCGTCTTGCCTTCAACTGTGCAATAAGAATATCTACCTTCAGGTGCTCAATCCGGTGAAATGCCTGATACATGTTGCCTGTAACAACGAGACGGAGACCCTTGCCTGCTAACGTCTCACAGACAAGTTCCCGTTCTCCTCGATCGGCATCTACAATAAGTACAGTTTTCTGCGCGTCCATAGTAAGAGCACCTTCTACAATATCTTGGATTGCTAATCAAGATTTTTAATCCATAGGCCGATTTAGTTTTCCAGCAGATTCGATAGCCTCTGTTGTATTGTGACAGTCATTGGTATTCAGTATTTACGGTTCTGTTAGAAGAAAAGATCGCTTTTTACCCGCGAGAGAATACTAAAAATTGATGGCTAAATGCTCCTGACTTGTTCCAAAAAAGTGTTGTTTAAAGTTGAGGATTTTGATAGACTATAAAATTATAACGTGTAGAGTAAAGAATCTTATTCATAATTTTTTTGGAGGAATGAATGGATAGAAAGCTCGGTTCGCTGTATAGGCTTGGTGGACTCACTGGCATCTTGAGCGGTTTCCTCATGTTCGCTTCAAGTGTCTGGTTTATTTTTGATTTATCATCTGTTTTCTCGCTTCCGGCAAAGGAGCAGCTTGAACTTCTGGGGAGAATTGGGGTTTATCACGGCATAGGTGTTGTTACGCTTATTTTGCTTATTCCTACGCTGTTATCCAGTTATGGCTTGCTTTCTTCGGAAGCAAGCGTCCGAAGCATCTTGGGAACGGCTTTTGCCGTATCATGGCTTATCATAGAATTAATTGCCCACTGCTCGCAAACTGCTCCACTGCGTGCCCTATCCGAATTGGCGAGTGTATCTTCCACTGAATTAATTGGAACATCATTCTATACGCTTTGGGGAGAATGGGCGGAAGCCCTCTTTATGACCGGTGCGTTCCTGTGCGCCCTGTTAGCGCTCTGTTATGGTTCAGCTCTCAGTTCGTGGGGAAATTCGGTTGCTTCATATCTGTTCTTTATTTCGGTAGTCGCCTTTCCTCTGGGAGTTCTCCTGTTTGACTTTGGTATACAAGTGCATGTGCTTACCCGAGGCGTTGCGTTTTTGTTTCTTGGCGGCGTCCTCATACAGGCACCTTCAGTTGAAGAAGATATGTAGTGGCATAAGACTCAGTTTTCACTATCCTCAGTCCCTCAGTCACTCGGTTTGACGAGATGAAGATTACTCTTCCTCTTCATTTAGTAATCTTTCCAACTCTGCCAGAATGTCATCTTCATCACTTTCTGCCTCGGCGTCCTCTGTATCATCAAGTGCTTCCAAATCAGAACGAAACTCTATAAGGTTGTTGAGGTAGCGTTCGCGTGTAATATTTTCTGCTTCTCCGTGGTCCTCTCGCAGACATTCACCACAAAACTCGCCGATCTGTCGAATACCGGTATCTATGTGCTGTAAGGCTGCTGTTGCATCATCCGCTTGCAGGCTCAATTCTGCGTTGGCGATGCTGTGCATCATGAGCATGTATCCTTTATATTGGTAACTCTGCCATGCGATGTCCTCTGGGGCACATTGGCGTGCTAAATTGGTTACTGCAATATTCGTAGCGGTGTCACGCTGGACATCTTTCCACCGTTTGATGCCTGCGAATAGAAGATAGCGGGTATAGCGATGGAAAGATTCCTCAAAAAGGGTTTGCCATTCTTCTGGTTCCAATTGAAATCCCTCACGGCTTCCATGCTGTTCTTCGTGCTCCCGTAATTTTGCAAAAAAATAATCGTAATAAGAATCCACGCCATGCGGACGCATGCCGTCAGGTCGCCCGGTTGCATAAATGCGCGAGATAGTAAAGGCGTTCGGTTGCACGACGATAACTTCCCTACCGTCTTCAATCTTTAGGACACTCACAGGTCGCTCAGCATCAAGATTCAGCATTTCGAGAATCCGATCGAAGGTCTGAACCCATCGGGTATTTCTTTGTATAGAGTCGTTATTTTCCATTTGTATATCCTTTTTGAACTTTAACTATGATCCTTTTTACTCTGCTGTTTCCATTGTCAGACAATGGGTTTTCGATGATCATAGTTAGAAACTACTGAAGCATCTGAAAGTAATCTTGGAGGGACGTAACAGTAATATCTCCACGTTGCAGAGCATCAATAGCGTGGACAGCTGCAGCCGCACCAGGGATAGTTGAGAATATCGGAATATCATGTGTTATCGCCATCTCTCGAATTAGAAGTTCATTCGTGCGGTGCAAGTCTCCAGTCGGTGTATTGATAATCAGGTCAACAGCGTGGTTTTTGATATAATCATGAATAGTCGGTCTGCCCTTCCCAATGCTAAAGACAAGTTCTGACTTCATTCCGTTGCGGAGTAGTACTTTCGCGGTGCCATGCGTGGCGATAAGTTCGAAACCCATATCTGTGAGTTTATTGGCAATAAAGATAATTGCGCGTTTGTCTTTGTTTCTAACACTGATGAAAACTCTGCCACCCAGTGGTAGTGTATAGCCACAAGCTTTTTGTGCTTTTGCAAAGGCGCGGGGAAAATCCGTATCAATCCCCATCACCTCTCCCGTGGATTTCATTTCAGGTCCAAGTCGAGTGTTTGATCCGGGAAAGCGGTTGAAGGGGAAAACAGGTGCCTTGACGCTGAAATATGCAGGTTCAATCTCGCGTGTAAATCCAAGTTCAGCGAGTGTCTTGCCAGCCATTACACGCGCTGCGAGTTTCGCCAGCGGCACACCGATCGCTTTGCTAACAAACGGGATCGTTCGGGACGCACGTGGATTGACTTCAAGCACATAGATTTCATCATTTTTTATTGCATACTGAACATTCATCAAACCACGCACACGCAACGCTTTCGCTAAGGCATAGGTAAAAGTTTTTAAGTTTTCGATCTGTTCATCTACGAGCGTGTAAGGTGGTAATACGCAGTCGCTGTCGCCCGAATGTATACCTGCCTCCTCAATGTGTTCCATGATACCACCAATAACGGTACGATTTCCATCGGATATTGCATCCACATCTACTTCAATTGCTTCTTCAAGGTATTTGTCGATGAGTACAGGATGCTCTGGTGAGGCTTGAACGGCAGAATTCATATAGTCGTGCAGGAGTTCTTCGTCGTAGACGATTTGCATCGCACGGCCACCTAAAACGTAGGATGGGCGGACAATGACAGGATATCCAAGCGCGGCAGCGATAGGGGCAGCCTCTTCACTGGATGTCGCTGTCCCGTTGGGTGCTTGCATCAATCCGATTTCATCTAACACCGCTTTGAAGAGTTTCCGGTCCTCCGATCGTGCGATGTCTTCAGGACTGGTACCAATGATGGGAATGCCTGCCTCTTTGAGTGCGATAGCAAGGTTCAGCGGGGTTTGCCCACCGAACTGAACGATTACACCGGACGGTTTCTCCTTGTGATAAATATTCAGAACGTCTTCACACGTCAGCGGTTCAAAGTAGAGTCGATCAGAAGTATCATAATCGGTGCTAACGGTTTCAGGATTGCTGTTCACCATGATGGTTTCATAGCCATCGGCTTTAAGCGCGAGGGCAGCATGGACACAGCAATAGTCGAATTCGATACCTTGCCCGATACGGTTCGGACCACCGCCGAGAATCATGATTTTTTGCTTATTAGACGGACGCACTTCATCTTCGCTTGAGCACGTAGAATAGTAGTAAGGAGTTTCTGCCTCAAACTCAGCGGCACAAGTGTCAACGGTTTTGAAAGTGGCTTCAATACCGAGACCTTCTCGCCCTTCGCGGACAACTGTTTCGGATACGTCATAGATGTCGCCAAGCTGCCGGTCAGAGAATCCGAATTGTTTTGCTTGTTGTAAAAGTTTTTTTGTGTGCCCTCCATTTGTTTCATTATTTGGTGGCTGGTCTGGTATAGAGTTTTGCAGATGTTGATTTATATGTTGCCGTGCATCGGGTTCGGACAAAGTCTCTTCAAAATCAACGATTTCCTTTATATTGTAGAGGAAAAACGGATCAATGTGTGTATAAGCGTGGATTTCTTCAATGCTCATTCCGCGTGCGAGTGCGGCTTTGATATAAAAAATTCGCTTGACGTTCGGAATGCTCAGTTTACTTGGAATCTCAGACAGCGGAAGTTCATCAAGTGGGTGGTTGTCCAATCCAAACCATCCGGTTTCCAATGATCGTAACCCTTTCTGTAATGCCTCTTTAAAGGTCCTACCGATCGCCATTGCCTCACCGACCGATTTCATTTGTGTTGTGAGTGTCTCGTCAGTCCCTTGGAATTTCTCAAATGCCCAGCGCGGGATTTTAACGACAACATAATCAATTGTCGGTTCAAAGCAGGCGGGCGTTTCAGCTGTAATATCGTTAGGAATTTCGTCCAAATTATAACCGACAGCCAATTTTGCAGCGATTTTAGCGATGGGAAATCCGGTGGCTTTTGAGGCAAGTGCAGAGCTGCGGGAGACACGGGGATTCATTTCAATAACGACCTGTTTACCTGTCTTCGGATCCACGGCAAATTGGATATTTGAACCACCTGTATCAACACCGATCTCGCGGATAATTTTGATTGCCGAGTCCCGCATTAATTGATATTCTTTGTCAGTCAGTGTCTGAATAGGTGCAACAGTAATGCTATCACCGGTATGGATTCCCATCGGATCGACGTTTTCAATGGAACATATTATAACAACGTTATCCGCACCGTCTCGCATTACCTCCAACTCGAATTCCTTCCAACCGATGACAGATTCTTCAATAAGCAATTCGCTGATTGGACTTAGAGAGAGACCTGTCGTGACCATTTTCTCGTATTCTTCGATGTTGTAAGCAATCCCGCCACCCGTGCCACCGAGCGTAAATGCGGGTCGGATGATTGCTGGAAATCCGATCTGTTGAACAAGATCAAGAGCCTCTGGCACGGAATGTGCAATACCGCTCTGAGGTACTTCCAATCCGATCTTCACCATCGCCTCTTTGAAGAGGGCGCGATCCTCTGCCTTTTGGATAGCTGGCAATTTGGCACCAATGAGTTCGACCTCATACTTATCTAATACACCGGATTCCGCGAGTTCAACTGACACGTTCAAGGCGGTTTGCCCACCGAGCGTCGGTAGCAGTGCTTGTGGACGCTCTTTGGCGATGACGAGTTCTACTGTGTCCGCTGTGATCGGTTCAATGTAGGTTTGATCGGCGAAATCCGGATCGGTCATGATAGTAGCAGGGTTGCTATTGACGAGGGTAATTTCATACCCTTCTTCTTTGAGTGCTTTACATGCCTGCGTTCCTGAGTAGTCAAACTCACACGCTTGGCCAATGATAATCGCACCGGAGCCGATAATTAAGATTTTGTCTATATCTGTTCGTTTTGGCATTTTTTAATTTGGCCCTAACGGGATCTGTCAGGCCCCTTTGGACAGAGACAGTGTTCCCAAAAACCCGCCTTTCGCCTTCGGCTACAGGCTGCTCTCAATTGGTTAACATTCATCCATCATTTCTGTAAAGTGCGAAAAAAGATAGCTCGCATCGTGCGGGCCCGGGGATGCTTCTGGATGATACTGCACAGAAAAAATGGGATACTCCCGATGTTGTATCCCTTCAAGTGTGTCGTCATTTAAGTTAATGTGTGTAATGTCAACGCTGTTCGGTAGCGAGTCGATGTCAACACAGAATCCGTGGTTTTGTGAAGTAATTTCAACCCGGTCGGTCTCAAGGTATTTGACAGGTTGATTCGCACCTCGATGTCCGAACTTGAGTTTGAATGTTTTCCCACCGAGGGCAAGCCCTAAAAGTTGGTGTCCCAAGCAGATGCCGAACAGCGGTTTTTTACCCATCAATCCCTGTATCGTTTCAATGGCATAACCGACTGGCATTGGATCACCCGGACCATTTGATAGGAACACGCCATCTGGTTCAGCAGCGAGAATCTCTTCAGCACTTGTTTTCGCTGGTACAACTTGGACCTCGCATCCGTGTTCAGTGAGTTGACGTAGGATATTATATTTAATACCGAAATCGAGGGCAATAACGCGATATTTAGAATGGACATCGTTATTCTCTTGGTGCTGCCATGCATACGAATTTGGGCATGTCACGCGTTGCACCAAGTCCCAACCCACTAAACCGTGCCAAGCTTTGGCTTTCGTGACAAGAGACTCAGGATTCAGATCCTCTGTGGAGAGGCAACCATTCATGACACCGTGTACTCGGAGGCGACGGGTGAGGGCGCGAGTGTCAATCCCTTGAATGCCGATAATATCGTGTTCAGCTAAGTAGGCATCTAAACTCCATTTTGACCGCCAATTGCTATAGTATGCACTGTATTCACGAACGACAAACCCCTCTACTTGTGGCCCGATGGATTCGACGTCTGCTTCGTTGCAGCCATAGTTGCCAATCAAGGGATAGGTCATCGTGACGATTTGCCCTTTATAGGAGGGGTCGGTCAGAACTTCCTGATAGCCCGTCATACTGGTATTAAAGACAACTTCACCGACCGTTTCGCCCGTCGCTCCAAATTGTTCGCCCTCAAAAACTGTTCCGTCGGCTAATGCCAGAATCGCTTTCATTTTTTTAATTTTCCTTACGGTTCGTTCAGGCGGGTTGCGTGAGGAATAGTCCTCTCCGTATATCCGCCTGCGCCGTTGTTGCAGGCTACGCGCTTTTTTATTCCGAGTTGGGGTGCACTCCTATTCTGCTGCCCTCCTGGAGTGTAATCACCTGCCAGCCTTTAAGTTCCCATCCTGCGAAAGGGGTATTTTGACTTTTTGAACGAGATTTTGTTACGTCAACCCGATTAACCGAGTTGACATCTATAACGGTGACGTCTCCGACTGCTCCAACAGACAGAGTTCCGCGGTTGATGCCGAGTATATTCGCTGGAATTGAGGTCATCTTTGCAATCGCCTCTGCCAACGTAAGATGTCCCGGTTGGACAAGGTATGTAAACACGAGCGGTAAACACGTTTCCAAGCCATTAATCCCGTTAGGGGCGTCGAGCATACCGAGTGCTTTTTCCGAAGGCGCGTGCGGTGCGTGATCGGTTGCAATTGCGTCAAGTGTTCCATCACGTAAACCTTCAATGACGGCGTCAATATCGGTCTGTGTGCGTAACGGTGGGTGCATTCTGGCATTCGTTCCCTGTTTTTCCACTTCTTTGTCTGTGAGGATCCAGTGGTGCGGGCATGCCTCAGCGGTTACATGAACGCCTCGTTTTTTTCCTTGGCGGACCAACTCAACGGCACCTGCCGTACTGACGTGAAGCACATGGAGATGTCCACCTGTCATTTCCGCTAACATGATGTCGCGTGCCACGATGATGTCCTCCGCCGCATTTGGACTGCCGATGAGGCCCAACTTTCGAGAAGTCTCTCCCAAATTCATGACAGCACCAGCGTTGAGGTTATGCTCCTCGCAGTGAACCATGATTGGAAAATCGAGTTCCGCGCTCAAGGCGAGTGCATCGCGCATGAGAGCGGCGTTCATAACGGTAACACCATCATCGCTGAAGCCGACAGCACCCGCGGAGCGCATTCCACGCATATCTACTAACTCTTTACCTGCAAGATCCTTGGTAATACTGCCAAAAGGAAATACATTGGTCGTCGCGGTTTTTCGCGCGATGTCATAAATCTGCTCAATCTTTTTGGGCGTGTCTATTACCGGAGACGTGTTTGCCATACAAGCAACCGACGTGAATCCACCTGCTGCCGCTGCAGCCGTACCGGTTGCAATTGTCTCTTTATGTTCAAATCCGGGTTCACGGAGATGGACATGCATATCAATCAAGCCCGGCGCAACGATCAGACCCGTCGCGTCGTACACATCAGTTGTATGAGATTCTGTGGGCTTTTCCTTACCACCGACGTTGGCAATTTTGCCATCAGTGATAAGCAGATTGCCGACTTCATCGATGTTATTCGCTGGATCAATGATATGCCCGTTAGCAATAAACGCCTCGCTCATTCGTCCTCTCTTTCATAAATTGTTGCTGCGTCTACTCCACGCTCTTCGGCAAGCTGCACCCGAACAAACTCTTTTCGAGAGGTAGGTACGTTTTTGCCCACGTAATCGGCGGCGATTGGCAATTCGCGATGTCCTCTGTCGATTAGGGTAGCCAATTGGATTGCTGCGGGTCTGCCAAAGTCCATCAGCGCGTCCATTGCAGCGCGAATCGTGCGTCCTGTATAGAGAACCTCGTCTACCAAGATGACCCACTTGCCGGTAATGTTAAAGGGGAGTTCGGTACTGTTAACTTGCATCTGGGTCTCATGGAGATTGATGTCATCGCGATAGAGCGTGACATCGATGGCACCGACATTGACTTCAATATTTTCGATGCGTTCAAGGTTTTCGGCGATGCGATGGGCGATAATATCGCCTCGACTTTTAACGCCAACGAGTACAAGATCTCCGATGTGCTTATGGTTCTGCTCCAAAATCTCGTGAGCGATTCTGAGCAAGGCGCGACGAATCTCTTCAGTGTTCATGACTTGTGCTTTTTCGCGCATTTCCATTTTTCTGTCCTGTGTCAGTTTATTGCTTGTATACTCTTAAAAAATAAAAGCCCCTCCCGTCTGATGTGACGAGAAAGGCACCATCCAGCCAATTCCGATTTACAATTTCGATTCAAACTGCGATCTTGCATCCTTTTTTCAACCTCTCAGGATTGGATTAAAAAGGGTTCCTTAATATCAACACTCTATTACCAATTATTATACTATATTTGTATTTTAATTGCAAATGTTTTTATTTTCTATAGCCGCGATATCAGGTTTCTGAGATTACAACCGTCCCAGAAAGGCTACACTTTTTGTTCCACCATGCTTGAGAGAACACCGAGGATTTTGTCGCACTGACCAATCGCGTAGATGGTCTTATCAATGGACAAACGTTTTCCTTCCAACTTGAGGAATTGCCAGACCGTGCCTGTTGTGGAGACACCATAAACAGAGCGGATATCGTTCTCTCTCTCTCTATTAAAGCGTTGTGCGGCGATCATTTCCGCAACACACTGCCCAAAACCAGTCGTCGGTTCATCTTTCTTTGCTTCGACAAGGACGATAATAGGTGCTTCCAAATAAAATTGAGTCGGTGAGAGGCTTATCAAGAAATCGCATACACCCGTCAAGCCGTCTTCCGCATCAACACTTAAATCGATACCTGAAAAAAGGCTGATACGCCGCGTGAAGTGTTCGCGAAGTTCAACAAGAACATTGGTGACAATCATTTCTGATTTCGCCTTCTCTGTGCCTATAGCGAGTGCTAACGGTACATTACGCGACAACGTCGTTGTTAGATGTTCACTCGGTGTCACAGGCTTTGTGTCCGAAGAAAGGTCTGCTGCTTCATCAGTCGCCAGCTGAAACGTATTTCGCACTGTTTCCAAGGTAAAATTACTATACGCCATTTGTTAAAACCTCCTTTTGAAAGACTGGAATAATAGGTTTTGCGCTCGCGTGTTCAATTCTATCTGTGGAAGCGTGAATGTTTCAACTGTGATTCGGACAGCAATCAGCAAACTACAAGTCTTTGTGTATTGTAGATAGACTTCATCGTCAAGAATATAAAATAATGCTTATTGCCTTGAGCGAAGGTGTTCAAGTTCGGCTAAAGCCTCAGCGAGTTCAGCTTCGGCGCGTTCGGCACGCTCTTCAGGCGGTTGCAACCACTGCTGCGTTGCTGGATTATAGAGGCGTAGAACTCCTTCATGCTCACCCAACTCCAGATTGAGCATGGTTGATGGAAGCCGTCCTTCTACAAACGCTATCTCCTGATATTCTCCATCTACAAGTCGATACCCGATAAATGAGGGTGTTATATCTCCATACGGATCGTAGATGTAATACTCCTTCACGGCAAGCACGGAGGCGTAAAGCTGCTTCTTATGACCAAAGTCATGCTGATAAGTACTCGGACTTGCCACCTCCAATACGAAATCAGGGGTGTTGCCTTCTTCCCATGTCAGATAGGTCCGACGCGGTTTTTTCCCGATCCCGAATACCACAAATACGTCTGGGGCAACAGATTTTCTTGGATTCCCTTCTTCATAATACATCAGCAAATTTCCTGACACATAAACATCATTAGCCTCCTGGAAATGGTGTTCGAGCATCTGAATGAAATCCACCATCAATTTACGATGTTGGTCTGTTTCTGCCATAGGTTTGCCGTCCGAGGAAGGGTAGATGAGTGTCGGCACGGAGTGAATATCTCGCTGCATCGTGCCACCTCCTGTACTTCAACAATGGTGAAATATTAATTTTGTAAGGTTATATTAAGTATATCGCATAAAATTGCTGTCGTCAAGGGAAATGAACAGAATAGGACTATACGCATGTCGCCCCTCTGGGGCTAAAGAAGGGCGAGAACTGCTGCTATACACATATCGCCCCTCTGGGGCTAAAGAGCGGATTTAAAGATACACTCCTATAGAAACTTTGGGAGCATACCGCGGCACAAAAACCTTATGGAAGTAAAAAAAGACTAAAGCCCCAAATGAAGTTAACTTTGATTATTCATCCTGAATAGCACTGATTTCGTCTTCAGAAATCTTATGCACGCTTTTCGGGTTAAAAGTTTGCGTCGTGTCTACACGCAAGGCTACCTCAATCCTACCACCCGTTAGCACAAAGAATTGAATCAGGAAACCACCACCCTGCATAGATTCAACCTGATATTCCTCTTCGTCAAGGTTACCAAGCCATGTTGGCAGAGACGCTTCAAATTTTGGATGCGTGAGTACGTTCTCTGGCAGTGCGATAATCAAGGTACCGGGATCGTCGCCAATCGCATCACCGATTACCTTGCGTTTTTCTACCATAAACGGCACAACTTGACTGGCATATTTGAAATCGTCATCAGTGGTGCGTTGCGGTGGCACAAGTCCCCACGTTAGATGATGAATAAACGGGTTGCCGTATCCCTGCCCGAGCATGTGTTCCAGTGCTGGTTTGTCTACAGGATGCACGACAGCGACGTAGTCGAACCACCCTTCGCTGCGCGCGGGACTATCCGCCGGTAATTGTGCAGAGACATTGATATAATCACAACCGTCAACAGGCGATGGATAACACCGTGCATCCCATCCGTTAACATAACCGAGCCGTTTCAAACCGTCGGCAACGAGGTGCGGTGGATCGCAGAAAATTGCAGCGTGGTCCATATTCGGATAAATCTTTACATCTGCGCTTGTGACACGTTCCGCAACCTCAGTCGCTTCCGTGAAACGAAGGTCAGCATTTTCAATGGTCAAGAAATCAGTAAAGTTTGTTGGTAGCGTAATTAAGTTTTCCATGAGAAACCTCCGTTTGTGCCTTGAAGGGAGGGAATTTAGATAGGTCAATAAATCCGCTTAGATAGTATAAGTCTAACAGAAATAGTGGGGAGACGCAAGCACTTTTTAGGAAGTTTGCGAGTCAAAAGTTGTTGAAAAAAGTGCATATCTCTGCTAATGTTAATGCAGCTTGCTTTAGGGCGCCGCTTGCAAGTCCATATTCAAAAGGACGCCTATATTAAAATAGAGGAGTAACTTATGAGAACAAATACCTTTCGAGAATTGCTAAACGCTGATAAACCCACCGTTGGCACGCATATTCATACCACTTGGCCCTCCATCGTTGAGGCGATCGGGCACACAGGAATGTATGACTACGTCGAATTCGTAGGGGAATACGGTCCGTTTGATCTGCACGATCTGGATAACTTATGCAGGGCAGCTGAACTTCACAACCTCTCGTCTATGATTAAAGTTGACCAAGAACCACGCGGTTTCATTGCCCAACGCGCAATCGGTTCTGGTTTCCAGAGTGTGCTTTACGCCGATTGTCAAAATGTTGAGGATGTCAAGGAATGTGTTAAGATTACACGCGCAGATACCCCCGAAGACGGTGGCAGTTATGGGGTAGCGACTCGCCGATTTTCCTATATGGGTTACGGGGGAGGTCCGGAATACGTTCAAGCCCTCCGCGATGTTGTTGTCGTCATTATGATTGAGAAGAAGGGCACCGTTGATAGCATTGAAGAGGTACTCTCTGTTGAAGGCGTTGATATGATTCAGTGGGGCGGTTCAGATTATTCGATGAGTATCGGGAAGGTCGGTCAACGCGGTGCGCCTGAGATCCGTGAGGCACAGGATAAAGTGTTTAAGACAGCGATAAAAATGGGTGTGCCACCACGTGCTGAAATCGGCAGTGCTGACGACGCGAAGCACTATCTTGATATGGGTGTCCGACATTTCTGCATCGGCACAGATATCTCTATTCTCTATAGTTGGTGGGCAGAAAATGGTGACGGATTACGGAAAGCAATTGAGGGGCATTAAAAGGAAGGGTTAACGATAATGACGCGCTTACATGAAAAATAAAAAAATAATTCGGTAATGCCCAACATCTGGACGCCCGAACTTGTTCGGAACTGTTTCGCTAACCCGCTTCCCAACAAGTTGGGGCATCCGAGAGATTACCGATTTAAATTATTAAATCTCGTCAAAGCGCGTCTAAGAATGAAACTATTAAAGCATCGCCTGCATCTTTTCTGCTACCCAGTCCACGGCGACATCAATCATTGCTTGTCCTTTCTCAACAGTCGCTAACTTGGCTTGGTGGTGATACTCCCGATCAGATTTCGCCTGTCCTTCGTTAGAAATAGTGAGTTTCGCGCTGTCGTAATCCACACCGTTCCAATCAACATTTTCCACAAAAGCGGCGAGAGCAAACGCCGTCTCAAATTCCGCTGCGTGCCCAGGGCAAACCCCAGATTCCATCTGCTCTTTGACTAACTCTTCAGTATATGCTTCCCAATAGGAGTGAAATGCGATATTGATGCCAAGTTTTTCTTTGTAACCATCTAATCGCTCATGTACTGGGCCCGAATTGCCTGCATGCCCGTTGATGATCAGGATGTTATCAATGCCGTGCCGACGCATACTATCGGCAACGTCATATAACACCTCGCCAAAGACCTCTGGACGGAGCGTGAGGGTGCCTTTGTGGTCCATCCAGTGTTCGGATACACCGATCGCTAATGGCGTCGTGACAATAACCTGTGGGAACAACTTTTCAGCGGCTAATTTGGAGACGTGCACTGCGCTTTGGGTATCGTGATACATCGCCAAGTGTTCGTTGTGTTGCTCTGTGCTTCCTGTTGGAATAATCGCGCCTTTAAGAGTGCCAGCGTCAATCGCTTCTCGAACATAACGCCGTTGGTTTTCCCAAAGTAGCACGGATTTGATTTGAGACATACTCTATCTCCTATGTTTCGGTAGGACACCACACCTACCAAGCGTGTTTCGGATGGCTACAATTCCATCTTCCATCAATTCTCGGTTCGGTGGAAGATAATCTTGCAGACTTTTCCAGTCGTATTCGTTCTGTTTCGCGTCAGTATTTTTAAAAAGAATCTTAGTGCCGTAATCTCGGATTTCGTTGACCGTCCATTCATAGATATAGAAACCGAGAATATCTGCATGTAGATGCACTCCACTTTGCCTCTCTGTGAGATACCGTTCCAGAACCACCTCAAATCGTTCACCTGTGAAGGAGACTAAATCTTTTTCAGGGGGACCTAAGCAGACACCATCCCAATCAATTAAATGAAGTCGATTTTCAGCGTCCAGAATGAGATTTCCAGGGGTTGGATCGCCATGTGTAATGACAAAGGGAGTTTGTAGTGTATCTGCTGAACGTCCGAGGCTGTCGTATCTCTCAAGAGTCTGTAGAATCTCTGATTTGTGTTGTGTGAGTCCTTCAAGCAACTGTTTCTGATATTGATTCTGAGGCGGTATCTTTTTCTCAGATGCCGCAAGTACTGTGTGAAGTTCATGCCGCAAGGGTAGGTCATACTTTGCCGCTGTGAGATCGTTAGGTGCGATTGTATCTGGACATCCGTGAATTGTTGCGAGTAGTGCCCCCGTTTCTGATAATTCTGGGTCAGTGAAATCCTTTCCGACTTTCCACAAATCCCAGCGACTTTTGCCTTCAATGAACGGAAACAGCGAGACACGGAAATCTTGCCACGGAACGCTTAGTGTCCCTTCTTGCGTCTCTAAAGGGGCGACAACACCCGATATGTTGCACTGGTATCGCAAAAGTGATGCTACGCGCAAGCAACTATTTGGCACGGAAGTTGAGGCTTTGGCAAAATACTTTTTACCAGTTTCAGACAAGACAGTATAGCCGTAGCTATCTTCACCTTCAGGAAAAAAGGTTATGGATTGCAAAGGTAGATCATAGGCGGTACTGAGAAGTTGTAGTAATTCCGTTTTATTAAAGGTGTTGTCAACTTTCATAAGCGAAATTTACTCGTCCGCTGGTGATGATTCCACTTTCTGGAGAGCCACTTTGCTTGGGCTACTCAACTCTAAGGCTTCAGCGATGTTTCCCATGTTAATCGCAATTTTGAAACGTTTTGAAGTGGTCGAAAAACGTCCCAAATAGTCTCCTTCGGGAACATCCCCGTAGTTTTCAACGAATTTTATCTGAATTTTCTGTCCTGTTGAAAACGATGCTTCAAGTGTGTCCCCGAGTTTCCAACCACGTTCTGTAAATGGAGCGATTTCCAAGTCGGTCACGGCGTTACCGTGGTCATCAAATTCGGTGACTGTCCCAGAGAGCGATGTTGTTTGAGAAGATTCTGGCGGACTGGTTTTTTGACTGCATCCCATAAATAGGACGGTCGTCATAAGAAGGCTTATGTACACGAACTTCCAAGGGTAAATTTCAGATTGATAGGGGAATTTCAAGATGATACCTCCATGAGTTATTTAGAAACTGCGTTAAGTATAGTGGAAAGACAGGCAAAAGTCAAGAAGAAGTAACTCGACAAACGGTTTGACATATAAGCGGGTTTGTGCTATTCTCTTTTCGGTATAAGATTCCTTATGTGTAATAAAAAGTCTATATCAGTTGCGGTCGTGGGATCGCCTATTAGCAAAGTTGCCTCAACTTAAAAATTGAGGCGTTGGAGATAAATATGTCAATAAAAATGAGTCTTTATAGTAAATTTTCCACCCTTATCAATTCCGTCAAAATCGTAATTCTTATATTTGGGATTCTGTTGAGTTTTTCCGGCTGCGAAAAAATACAAACATCGATGTTACCGGATGCCACCGTTCCAGATGCGGAGCCACTTACAGTGATGACGTACAACGTTTATGTTGGAAGTAGTGCAGAGCCGCTTCTGTCTGTAGAGAATCTGTTACAGGTGCCGACAGAGGTCGCTACTATGTACAACAACGTCATGGCATCTGATTTTCCAGGGCGCGCTGCCGCGATTGCTAAATCTGTAAAAGCCTATCAACCACACCTCATCGGTTTACAAGAGATCTCGCTCATCCGCCAGCAAAGTCCAGGTGATCGGATTGCAGGAGGAACTGTCCCTGCTGAAGAGGTCATCATGGATTTTCTCCAAATCTTGATGGACGCGTTTCAGGCAGAGGGTTTAGATTATCAAGTCGCTGCGCAAGTCGAAAACCTTGATGTTGAAATGCCGATGTTCACGGATACCGGAATTGTTGATGTTCGCTTAACCGATTATGATGTCCTGTTGGCTCGCAGCGATGTTGCGATATCACGTCCAACGAGTGAAAGTTACGCGAATTTGCTTACGATCGAAATGCTCGGTCTCGAAGTAAAAAGGGGATACGCTGCCATAGATGCCACCGTTGCTGGTGTCACTTACCGTGTTGTTAATACACACTTAGAGTCATCCGCAGCGGAAAATCGGGTTGCACAAACACAAGAACTGGTGGATACTCTTAGTACCGAAACCCTTCCAATTATTCTATTGGGTGATTTCAATACAGCAGCACCCGACGGTGCTGGTTACCAAATTTTACTATCGGCAGGATATGTTGACGTTTGGCAAATGGATTCCGAGGGAACCGGAAATACATGCTGTCAAGACGACGATATCCTGAATGAAGTGAGTGATCTTGGTAGGCGGATCGACCTGATTTTCATTCGGAATCTGGAACTCCCCGCCTCTGTTGCGACGTATACTGTAGGTGATGAGCCTTCGGAACGGTTGCCTTCTGGGTTGTGGCCCTCCGACCATGCAGGTGTCGTTGCACATCTCGCACCGTCTAATCCCTAACCGAAACCCTTGTAGGTGGGATATTTTTGAAAAAATAAAGGTGCAGGTTCTTGCATAATGTAAAAGCCTGCACCTTTTTTCTGGCTCGAAATAGTTCAAATAGAATGAATTCTAAAATGAATGCCTATTCAGATCCAGTAATCTCAAACGCTGTTCCAGAAATATAAGGTTCCACCTGTCCGCCAACAATTTGGAATACACCAACGCTTTTCTCCGGATGGCGGTTCGCATCAAAACGAGAAATAGCTGTTGCACCTTCAAAATCAGTGATGGCAGCAACTGCATCCCGAATTGCCATTGGGTCTGTCGATCCCGCTGCCTCGATCGCTATTGCCAAAATTTTCATAGCGTCGTAGCCAGAGGCAGCAATTCCATCGGCGGGAACGTCAAACATAGTTTCGTAGGCAGAAATAAATGCTGTAGCGTCCGGATCGAAATTGGTACAGTAATAGGATTTTTCAAGATGTGGAAGTGCGTCCATATTTGCAAACATCAGTGGATCATCCCAACCATCGCTGCCGATAAAGGTAGATGTAATGCCTATCTCCCTCGCTTGTTTCATGATGAGCGGGACCTCTGGCGCGAAACTGGCGAGAAAGAGTACATCTGGGTTTGCCTCTTTGATTGCCATCAGTTGTGTATCAAACATTGTGTCGCCTTTTTCGTAGGTTTCTTTGGCAACAATGCCCCCTTCTGCGGACTGCTCAACTAAGTCCAATATCGTAGTTTGCAGATCAGCTTCACTGGCAGTCCTCGTAAGCGTGAGATCTAAGAAATTCGCCTCGAATGCTTCAACAAAACCTATAGAATAAACGTCCTCGTTCTGCCAAATCATTGCGGCACTTTTCGCGCCGAGCTCATTTACGGCGAAATCTGCCATGAGTTTTGCCTGCAACGCATTAGAGCTCGCCACGAGGAAGAGGAGATCACCAGTTTCTGTCACGTTTGCCCCAGTTGCCCCTAAAAGAACCGGAATGGTGGCAATGGGACCAACCTTCACGGCATGGCTCGAAAACAGGGGACCCAAAAGCGCGACGACCTTCTCATCTTCAATTAATTCTGTTGCAGATTGAACAACAGTTTCCGTCTCTTCTTTCCTATAGATAAACTCAACTTGCATACCGAGGACACCACCGGCTTGGTTGATTTCGCCTCGAGCGATCTCCGCCCCGTCACCAAAACTTCTGTAGTTTGGCTGCGGGTGAATCAAACCCACTTTCAGTGTAGGCATCGTCTCGGTATCCGTCGGACTCATCATCTCCTCTGCAACCCCCATGTCCTGTATTTTCTCGCATCCGGACAACAACGCGACCGGGATTAAAAGCGATACGCAGAGCATAAACTTGAAAATTTTTGTGTTCATGAAATTCTCCTTTAATAGTAGCAGACACATATCGTGTACTGTAACAATAGTATGACTGCCTCATACAGAAATTGCTTTTAGAACTGAGGCACGATAACCTCATTAATTTAGTTAAACTTTTCTGCCTTATTCAGTGGCGTCAATTGCATACGGTGCAATAACAGAATAAGGTTCCGGTTGTCCGTTGCGAATCGCCAGAATTCCTGCGCTTTTAATGGGATGGCGATCTGCGCTGAAGTGAGAAATAAGTGTAGCACCACTGTAGTTAGTGATTCCAGCTAACGCATCCCGAACCGCAACAGGATCCGTCGATTGCGCTGTTTCAATGGCGATTTTCAATAGATACAGGGCATCATAACCAGATGCAGCGACTCCATCGGGGGCACTGCCGTATACCTTCATATAGGCATCAATGAATTGCGGTGCATCGGGATCATCTGATGTCTTATAAAGGTTCGTCGTATAGTAAGTGTCTTCCAACGGCGCATTGTCCTCCAAGGTACCAAGCATGTTGTCTGGATCATCCATGCCGTCGCCACCGATAAAGGTTGCTGTAATTCCCATATCTCTTGCTTCTTTCATTAACAAGGGTACCTCTGGCGCAAAACTGGCGAGGAAAATTACATCGGGATTTGCCGTTTGAACGGCTGTAAGTTGTGTGCTAAAAGTGGTATCGCCGCGTTTGTATACCTCAGCCGCAACGATTTCACCGCCGAGCATCTGGAAATTGGCATCAAATGCTTCAATGAGTCCCATAGAATATACATCACCGTCTTGATGAATCATGGATGCCGTTTTGGCACCGAGTTCGTCAATGGCAAATTGCGCCATGAGTTCTCCATGCAATTCATTGGAACCACCTACGAGAAAGGTAAATTCACCCGCTTCGGATACGTTAGACCCTGTAGCACCAACGAGTGTTGGAACCTGAATAACTGGGGCAACTTGAATGGCATTCGTTGAGTAAACGGGGCCCAAGAGCGCAACGACGTTTTCTTTATCAACTAACGCCTGCGCGGTTTGAACAGTGAATGCACTTGTTGATGGATCTGGAAATGGACCTATAGATGGACGATTGTCTTTCACAATCAACTCGACCTGCATCCCTGATATACCGCCGTTCTCGTTGATTTCGGCTTGGGCAAGGACTGCCCCTCTCCCAAAGGCTTCATAATGACCGGTGGGTTGCAGAACACCCACTTTCAAGGTAGGTATAGGGTCAGTATCAGGGGTGGCGATCATTTCGTCGGTCATCCCCATGTCACTTGGCCGTTCACATCCAGATAGCAACACGATTGAGAGTGAAAGAAATACATACAATGCCGATTGAAAAATTTTTGATTTCACGAAATTCTCCTTGATAATAAAACGCGTAAAATATAAAAAATAATCGTACACTATTCCTTGTGGTGAATTCCATGTCCATGAAGATTAAATAAATATTTCGGTAATTCGGGGTTACAAACCCCTTCCACATTACCGAATTAAATTCTTAAACGTCATCCACAGGGAATAGTGGTATTCAGTGTCAAAACATAAAACGATATAATACTAACACTGTTTCAAAGGAAAATTAGTTCCGCGCTTCGGGTGTAATTGTCAACTTTACCCGCTTTCCCTCGCGTAGAACAACAACCTCAACAGGTTCACCAATTTTCACCGCATCGAGCGCGTAGGTGTAGTCGTAAATGTTAGCAATTTGCTGTCCCCCGAATTCGACGATGACATCGCCACCTTTTAAACCTGCTTTATCGGCGGGACCACCAGCACGGACACCAGAGAGTTTAACACCAGTCCCTTCTGTTGTATAGTCAGGGATCGTGCCTAAATACGCACGCAATGTATCACGACTTCCACCTTCTGACTTGCTCCGTTCAACGTGAACGTATTCTGGACGCTCAGCGGTGCTGATTAAGTCCGAAACGATGCCGTGTGCTAAGCGTGCGATCCGCTCAAGTCCATCATAATTAAGCGTTTCTATGTCATCTGTTGGTCGGTTATAATCTTCGTGTCCGCCGGTAAAGAAACTGAGAACGGGTACCTCTTTCGGGTAGAATGCAGTTACGTCTGTAGGCAGATACGGATCCGTTTGTAGGGTCAGATTAAAGCCGATAGGAATATTCCGCTTTTCAATCAGTTTCGTCCACACAGACGATGAACCGACACCTTGCAAGATAAGTTTATTTTCACGGAGTCGTCCTACCATATCAAAGTTGATGTAAGCCGCTATTTTCTCTAAAGGGACGATGGGATGATTGACAAAGTGGGTGGAACCGATGAGTCCAAGTTCCTCCCCTGACCATAGGGAAAAGATAACGCCTCGCTTAAATTTTTCTGGGTGTTCTTGGTAAGCTGCGCTGAGTGTCGCCGCCAAATCTAATACTACAGCCGTTCCAGAAGCGTTGTCGTCTGCGCCGTTGTGAATCTGTCCTTCTTCACCCTTCCGCGCGAGTGAACCGATTTCACCGTGCCCGATATGGTCGTAGTGGGCACCGACAATAACATACTCAGTGTTCTCTGTCGATTCCGATGGTGGTAGAAGAGCAACAACATTCTGATCTGTTTTCTTAACTTTCTCAATCGAAACGACGATTTTGACATTGACATCGGGCAAAAGGAACTGCCCAACGAAATGCGGGTTTTCCACATCAAGTTCCGACTGAATCTCCTTTAGATTTTTGCCAGATGATGCAAAAAGTGTGTTCGCGACGGGCCCACTTATTGATGCCGCAATAATACCAGAGTCTGCGAGACTGCTGTCGAAATCGAGTGGAATCAACTTGCCAGCGTTCGGAGAGTTCGGACCGGCGACAACAAGAAACGCTTTTGCTCCTTGTTCCCGCGCCTGCATCGCCTTATAACGAAGTCCCGCGTATCGGTTCAATTGCTGACGGCGTTCGGGTTCAACACCTTCAGGAACGTAGCGGAGTGCAACGACAACCTTATCTTTCACATCCAATCCAGCATAAGCGTCGTATCCTTCACCGAGTTTGCCGGGGACAGATAACCCATATCCAACAAAGACCACTTCACCCTCAACAACGCCATTGCGCGAGAAGGAGAGCGGTTGAAAATCTTGTTCCACACCGAATTCCATTACCTGCTCGGAACCGTGCATCTGGCGTGTAATATGAAACCTGTTTTCCTCCGATATAATCCGCCTACCTGCTGTGAACTCAAATGCTTGAAAATAACTCTGTTCATCACCAATAGGTTTGAGATTAAGTTGTGCGAATTGCGCAGCGATATGCTCTGCTGCGCGTTTTGCACCTTCTGAACCCGTCATCCTGCCTGCCAATGCATCATCGGCAAGAAATTCGATATGCGCTCGGATGCTCGTTTTTGTTTTATTCTGAGATTCCGAATCGGAAACCCTTCCTATAGGATGTACAGATGCGTTTTGGCTTCTTGGTGCCGACGTAATTGCCTCCAAGGCGGCTTCGTGATTCCATTCTGCGAGGTAAAGCTGCGAAACTTCTTGGCTGTTTCGGTTAGAGGTCCAACAGAGGCGGTTCCCATCTGGTGAGAAGACTGGAAGTCCGTCAAATCCATCGGTTGTGGTAACCCGAACGGGTTGATGTCTGCCTCTCGCGTCAACGAGATATAACTCAAAGTTAGAAAATCCGAGTTTATTAGAAGCAAAAATCACATAGGCACCGCTCGGATGGAAATAAGGAGCCCACGACATACTATCGAAATCGGTCAGTCGTCGGACCTGCGAACCGTCTATCCGCATCGTGTAGATGTCTGCTTGGCTGCCGTCAGTTGTGAAGTGTCGCCAGACGATATGTTGTCCATCGGGTGTGAAGAAGGGACCACCGTCGTATCCTGGTGCGTCTGTTAGACGTATCTGGTTTGACCCATCGGCGTTCATGATATAAATTTCACCGAAATAGGCAGGATCAACTTCCAGTTGTTTGAGTTCTTTTGGAGAGAGTCGGCTTTTAGGATATGTGTCCCGTAGTGAACAGAAAACGATGTGTTTGCCATCAGGTGAATATGACGCTTCAGCATCGTAACCGAGTGCGTTTGTTAATTGCTTGAGATTGCTGCCATCGCGATTTGCCGAGAAGATATCCATTGCCTCGTCGTAGTCCCAACTATAGCGGCGTTCTTGTCCCGATGATCGGAATTTTAGTTCTTCTTCCTGTTTTGCTTTCGCAAAGACATCGTGATGTGTTGAGGCATAAAGCACTTCATCGGTCCCCGGACGAAAGAAGGCGCAGGTTGTTTTACCAATACCGGTGGAGACGCGATGTGTATCGCCTGTCAGCAGATTTAAAAGATAGATTTGATAAAAAGGGTTGTCCGGTTCACGTTCACTCTGGAAGATGAGCGAGTTGCCGTCTTCAGAGAAATAGCCCTCTCCAGCACGCTTTCCGTCATAGGTGAGTTGTCGGATATTGCTGAGAAATTGCGATTCCTCAGCAGAATTAGTGTTTGTTTCAGTTGACGAAGCATGCTGTGCTATGACATTGCCGGTTAGAAGAAAAAGAACAAAAAATATCGCGCAAAACAGACCCATTGATTTGACGCATTGCATCTCAATCCCTCCAATTTTTAGTATAACTGTCTAAGTGTCAGACATCGTACAGCTACAAATGGGCCAATGCTATAGATATTGGGCTGCTTTCTCTTTAAGGAACGCGAGTCCGTCTATTGCGAGGCTTTCTGCACTGGGGGCAATATCGCGCCAAATGCATGTTGCGGCGGCAATTTCCTTGACTGCTGGCGTGAATGATTCGATAACGAGCCATCTGTCGTAGTTCACTTGAGCAAGGGCACTGAACACACCATCCCAATCCACCGGTCCTGTGCCTGGAGTTCCACGATCGTTTTCGCAGCAGTGAACGTGATGCAAGTAATCACCAGTTGCGATAATCGCGTCTGCCTGATTTTTTTCCTCGATGTTCATGTGGAACGTATCAAGGTGGACTTTGAAATAGGGACTATCCACTGCTTTACAAAGTTTGACGGCATCTTCAGCGATGTTCACGAAGTAGGTCTCAAAACGATTCAACGGTTCGCTGGCAAGCGTGATTCCCTGCTGTCCTGCGAATTCAGAAATCTCTTGTAGTCCTTCAACGCACCAATCCCATTCTTGCTGGTTTCTACCTCTGCCGACAAGTTTACCGACTGCACTGTACATGGGTCCCACGAATGTATCGCCACCCAACTCGGCAATAATTTCGATCGCACGTTTGAGGTACACTTTCCCCGTTTCTCGTATCGCGGGGTCTTCATCAATTGGGTTTCTATCAGGTCCCATGATATTGCAACCAATGGGTTCCAAACCAGTGTCTTTCAGTAATGCTTGGGTGTAGGGGATATCCACCGTATCTGGGTCAAAGATGGGAATTTCGACGCCCTCAAAACCCATTTCAGCGACTTTCGGTATCAGGTCTGCAGTTTCTCTGTCAAACTTATCTGCCCAGAGTAATAAATTTACACCAAATTTTGGCATTGTATGTTGTCTCCTTATAATGTGAACTTATATGTGTGCGGTTTTTTCAGTTTAGCACAAATAGCGAACCGTTTTCAACTTTTTTGTCTTTCTATGAAGGGTGGACGGTTTTTGGTCATTTGTGAATTAATGCGCTTATCTGGGATTGTCTAATCTAAACAGATATTTCGGTGCAAGGACTGTCAACGCCACACCACGGGCAACTAATAGCACCGTCAATGCCCCCCACAACCCGTGATTTCCAAAAGGCATCAACAGATATATAGAACTCAAAAAAAGCAGCCCTGATACAATAACGGAATTCCGCAATGCCTTAGAAGCAGTTGCCCCTAAGAAAATCCCATCCCAAATATAAGCGGCGACATTGACAACAGGGGCAATGATTATCCAGATGAGATAAGGCTTTGCCCCTTCAATAAGATGGTGCTGATCTGTAAAGAGATGCAGTAGCCAATCTCCAAAGACTATAAAGATTAGCGTAATCACACCGCCGAACACGAATGCCCAGAGGAAGACCTGACGTGTTGTTCTTTTGAGATTTGGTATATTTTGTGCGCCTTTGTATTTGCCAATTATACTCTCTGCTGCAAAAGCAAATCCATCAATCGCATAGGACATTAAATTAATATACTGTAGCAGAATAGTATTAATTGCCAAAAAGGTATCACTCAAGGCAGCAGATTTCGCTGTGAAATAAGCGTGGCAGGACACCAGACAGAGTGTGCGGATGAAGATGTCGCTGCTAATGCTCATGAATCGTTTAAGTTTGGAAAGTGCTAAAACTTCTCGGATATTCCACGCTGTTAGAAGGTTTCGATAGCGTCGAAAAAACATCGAAATCGCCAAAAATAACCCGATATATTGTGCAATGACAGTCGCCAATGCTACACCCACTACCTTCAGATCTAACATTTGCACAAAAACCAGGTTCAAGATGATATTAACGAGGTTCACCACAATCATCAGCAGCATCGGATAGCGGGCATTCTGTAAACCTAAAAAGACACCGTGGAATGCGTGTAAGCACAACGTCGCAGGGGCTGCGTAGATGCGGATATGAAAGTAAGTGCGGGCGAGATCTTCGACTTCAGGACTGGCGTTGATGAGGTAAAAGCTGGTATCGGCAATCTGCCACTGGAAACCAAGAAGAAGGAGGCAGGACGTGAGACCGATACCTATTGCTCGTAAGAGTAGGCGTCCGCGTTCGGGGATGTTGTTTTCTCCGAAGGCTTGTGCAGTAAGTCCTGTCGTTGCCATTCGGAGGAAGCCAAAACCCCAATAGATGAAACTGAAAATAATACCACCGATGCCGACTGCACCAAGATAGTGTTCAGACTCTAACCTTCCCATCAAAGCAGTGTCCACGGTGCCTAAAAGAGGGACAGAAAAGTTGCTAATGATATTTGGAATCGCGAGACTGACAATCTGCTTATTGATGTTTTCAGAGTTATGCATGAATGTTTCCGTTCTGTATTGGTTTAGAGTTTACTCCCAATTGCGACGAAAATCAAGTCCTATTTTTTGAAGATAACCGATACTGTTCATAACTAAAAATAACAGATGGAACATGAGAGGTATGCATACTTCTCAGACTGTGAACATAGGTTCTGAAAGGTATGAAAAATCTGCTTGTACATGGTAAGATTTGCTGTTGCTTTACAAAATTTCTTTGTAATTTTGGTAAAAATTTAGTATACTATAATTAAAAATGAAAGATTGGTGTTACGAGTTTACCGCCAAATTAATCGGATTTTTCGTAGCCCGGCTGCCACGTTCAGTGACATTGGTTATCGGAAGTCGGTTAGGTGCTCTTATATTCTGGCTCGCCCCGCAGCAGAGGGAATTGGCGTGTCAACAGTTACGATGTAGCTTGAATCTGCCGGACGAACGACGGATTAGAGTGATAGCTAAGCAGTGCTTTGAAAATTTAGGCAAAACTGTATTAGAATTTATGCAATTCCCGCGCATGGATTCAAAGCAAATTCAGCAGTATGTCAGATTTGAAGGTGTTCAGCACGCAAAACAAGCACTTGCACAAGGGAAGGGAGCGATCATTCTAACAGGGCATTTCGGGAATTGGGAGCTGCTTGCGGCGAGCATTTCTGCTACGATTGCTCCACTAACGCCTATTGTTCGCGAATTGCGTTCTCCCCGTTTAAACGCCTTGGTTTCAAGTTACCGAGAGCGAGCAGGATATGCGACGATCGACCGAGATACAGGAATTCGTCACGCACTTCGATGCCTCAAACGCAATGAACTGCTTGGCATTGTAGCTGATGTAGACACAAGTGTAAGTGGGGTCTTCGTCGATTTTTTCGGTAAACCCGCCTATACGCCGTACAGCCCTGTTGCTATTGCACTCAAAACAGGGGCGGCGATATTACCAACGTTTATTGTCCGCCAATCCGATGGCTCGCACCGCGCGATTATTGAACCGCCTTTGGTATTACAGCGGACAGAGGTAAAAGAGAAGGATCTTGTTATCAATACACAGAAATTCACAAAAATTATCGAATCCTATATTCGACAGTATCCGACACAGTGGATTTGGATGCATCGAAGGTGGAAGACACAGCCTTAATTGCATCATTACATGTTTGTATCTTTGTTTACTCCTCTGCGTAGTTTGTTGTAAAAGCACTGAAACTCCAGTCGGTACAACTGATGAATCCGAAGAAGCAGTCCCGACGCAAGAACTGGAGCGGTTCGCTACACAACACACTGAAGCGGGTATCCTCAAATGGACACTTGTCGGCGACACCTCGACGTTTCACGGAAGTTATATTGAAGTGGAAAATCCGACTGTTGAGATTATTGAAGACGGTGTTGTGTCTATTACTTTGACGAGCCAAAAGGGTAAGCAGTTTATGACGGGTAGCGAGAAGGATAATCTGCATCTTTTGGGAAATGTCGTCGGTGTCAGCGAGGATGGCACTTTATATAGTGAGATCCTCCACTGGCAAAACCAGGCGGGCAGATTATATGGTCCGGCAGAAGTGACACTTGTACGTGGAGATTCCACCTGGGTCGGAACGGAAATGTTTGCGAATCCGACGCTTGAAACCGTAAAAATGAAAAACAACGAATTTAAACTTTACCCAAAAGATGAGAAGGCAGATGAAAATTACGAAACCCCTGTTGTGCCGGAATAGACATGAACACCGATCTCACCTCCGCAAATTGTGTGATTTTTGTGTTTATACCGGCTTCCTATTACTCTTTGTATGTATTGTTCCTTTAACCCTCAAAGCGGAGGACGCAGGAACAGAGACATCTCCTACGATCACCAACGGCGCGGCAGCGGCCACAGAGAACAATGCACAGGAAACAGAGAGTGCTGAAAATACGGATAGAGCAGATTCCGCTGATGACGGCAGCACACCCGAACCGACTACAGAAAAAATTACCGGCACCTCAAAAAGAATGGAGAGGTATGAAAAGGAAGGTATAACGGTTCTAATTGATGAAGCCAAGACAGTCCGGTATGACATGCAAGACGTTGAAATCGGGTTTCTCAATGCTGATAAGATTACTCTCAAGACCGATCTGGAAACTGGAGCGACAACAGAAATTATTGCTGTAGGCAATGTAGAAATCCGAGATCAAGATATTTTTGCTACCTGTGACCATGCTATTATGGACAATCTAACGAATACTGTTACTCTTAAGGATAATGTCGTCGTTTTACAAAACAAGGATCGGCTCGAAACAAAACTGTTCACTTTTAACAGGACAACCGGAAAACAGACGGGTGAAGGTGGCGTCAAATTTAAGGTTACTGTTACACAAGCAACACCGGTAGAGGAAGAAGCAGGTGAGAATGCCGAAGGTGGTACGGACACTGGTAAGGAGGGAACTTCCACAACTGCCCCTGAGGAAACGGACGGTGAAGCGCAAACAGACGTAGACACTGAGACCCCAGATACAGATGACGACGCAGAAGAGAAACCTGATGCAGACGCCGATACCTCTGAGGATACGGAAGAAGAAGTTGATACAAACACCGAAAATTCCGATGACGCGGATGCGGACGCTGAAACGGAAGAATCCGAAAGCAATTAAACCAATTGCGTACCTCAAAATGTCATGCCTCTCGGAAACTTTTTTGTCAACGTCTCAGTGGGTGTATACGTTATGTAATCTTAACGTGTTATAAATCTCGTTAAGTTTTCTTCTGATGCAATAAAATAAAGTAGTTACCTTTAGAAAGGTAAAAATATAATGGCAGATCAAGTTGTGTATTTAATAAAGCACAATTTGTCTCTGCCTTACATCGGATTGACTCAATATGTCAATCATGGACTATAACTAAAAATCGTGGCAATAGAACTCCAAGCACACAGACTCGTAAAACGTTATACACGACGTGGACCTATCGTTGTTAATGAAGTGAGTTTATCGGTAAAACAAGGTGAAATAGTAGGGCTTTTAGGTCCCAACGGCGCGGGAAAATCGACAACGTTCTACATGATGGTAGGGTTGATTCGTCCTAATGCTGGCAGAATCACGTATGATGAAAAGGATATTACCTTTTATCCGATGTACAAACGTGCCCGGCTTGGCATTGGGTATCTTGCACAAGAGACTTCGATTTTCCGAAAATTGACGGTACAGCAGAATATTGAGGCGATTCTTGAAGCACAGGGGATGCCAAAGTCTGAACGTGAACCCCGTATTCGTGAACTGACGGACGAACTCGGTATTTCAAATCTCTTACTGCGCAAGGCGTATACACTCTCAGGTGGTGAATGTCGTCGCGCAGAAATAGCTCGTGCCCTCGCTGCACAGCCTGATTTCATTCTGCTTGATGAACCGCTCTCTGGAATAGATCCGATTGCCGTTGCTGACATTAAGCAGCTCATCTCGCATTTACGCGACCGAAACCTTGGCGTGCTTATTACAGATCACAATGCAGTTGAGACCCTTGACATTGTTGATAGGGCATACATCATTGTTGATGGAAAAATCACTCTCGCTGGAACGCCTACAGAACTCATCAACAACGAGACTGCCAGAGATCTTTACTTTGGGCATAACTTTTCCTATCGGGTGACAGACACTATTGAAGCACCGAAGGATTAACGTCGTAATTGTGACCGTCGTGTGGTCCGGTTTCTTTATACGATGTGCAACGCTCTATCTATCAGGTGGCCTAATTGTTGCCTAATATGGCTTTCATAAGCCAAGTTTAAGAAATGTAAGTACAGAACGTATCACAATATGTATTCAGCAGAGGCAAAAAATGTACAAAGCGCAACTTACCCAGACCCCCCAGTTGACGCAAAAGATGTCTATTACGCCAAGGTTGCAACAGGCACTTAAAGTGCTTAACATGCCCCTGCAGGAACTGACCCAATTCATCGCGCAAGAATTAGAACAGAATCCCCTCTTGGAATTTGACGAAGAAGACGATACAATACTCCCCGATGATGAATTAGATCCAGCACCCGAATGGAATGAATCAGAGAAAAATATTGACTTAGAAGATACCGCTGCCGATGTCGATTGGGAATCGGTCTTTGAGGATCGAGCCTCACTAAGTGAACGAATAAATTTCGGATCCTCGGACACTGACGAATTATCATCGGATGTGGCAGGGGAGTGCGTGTTGTATGAACATCTTGCTGAGCAACTGCAGCTCGCTTATCCTGATATTATAACGTCAGAGACGGAGCGCGCTATTGGAGAGTGCATTCTTGGAAATTTGAATGAAGATGGACAATTAGAACTCAAACTGTTTCGGATTCCATGCGAATTTGTGACAGAATTGGATGCCGGATATCTCTCACCAGAGCTGCATGCCCTTATTCAGAAAAATCTACAAAAGGCAAATGGTAATAAGGATACCCAATTCTCAAAAACTGCCATAGTTACTGCGAAAAAGATGGCGTGTTCTGCCGTCGAAAATACGGACACGCGTATTAAGCGAGCATGGGAAATCGCTGACAATGAGAACAAAAAGACCTATACTATTCTGTGTGAACAACTTTTGTGTAGCGATAAGCTGGTTCTAAATTTCTATCAATTGACGTTGGACGATATTGCCGAAGAAGTAGGATGTGATACAGCATTGGTTGAAGTTGTCCTTCGCAAGATACAAGATACTTTTGAGCCACTCGGCATCGCATATCGGGATGTCCGGGAGGCGTTACTGATCCAGATTCGCAATCTACAAGGAGATATGCGGGGAAGTGGGCAGGAAAATGGTTCATTCTTCTTAGCGGAGCATGGAACGGAAGTCCCAGATTTTTTGCATGGAAAAAGACCCCCATGCCATCTCGCACAAGAGATCGTCGAAAAGCAGTTTGACGCTTTTCTTAATCAACAATGGAATTCGATTGCTGAGGCATTGAAAGCTGACATCACAGAGGTCAATGCGGCTACAGAGTGGATACAGACTCTGTCTCCATATCCAGGTCGCTATTTCGCGGATCCAGCGACGCGCACCCTCAAAAAAGGTCCTCTCGTAGAGACCGTTACGCCCGATGTAGAAATACAGTACCTTGATGGAAAGTATCAGGCTGTCTCCGTGGATAGTTACATACCTCGATTGCAGATAAATCCTTATTATTTGAATATCATGCAGAATCATCAAAATACCTTGGATTCTGAAGCGAAAGAATGGATAGAAAAACGGTATCGTGATGCATCAAACCTGTTGAGCAGTCTTGCGCAGCGCGGCAGCACTATCGCTCGAGTTACTGAAGCCATCTTTGAGATACAAACTGAGTTCCTAACACAAGGCGTTAAAGGTATTAAACCGCTAACACTGAGAACAATAGCTGAAAAACTGGGAATTCATGAGTCAACTGTTAGTCGCGTAACAAGCAATAAGTATGTACAGACGCCACACGGTATGTATCCATTGCGGTTTTTCTTCAGCAATGAACTATCGACGACACAAGGCGACGCTGTTTCTGCTAAGCAGGTCAAAAGTCTGATTGAGGAAATGATTATGGGTGAGGCACCCGGGAAACCTCTCAGTGATCAGGCAATCAGTAATTCCTTAAAGACAAAGGGTATCCGAGTCGCGAGACGAACTATTCAGAAATACCGCGATGAATTAGGTATTCCTACCTCACGTGAAAGATCTTCTGCTCGTAACGGTTCACGAGCCAATTGATGTTGGACCGCCAACGAGAAGGCGTCTATTTTCTCAGCTATTAGATGTTGATTTAGCCTCAGTCTACTCTTCGAGGCGTATACAAAAACAGGAGGACGAAATGAAAGTAACATACTCCGGACACAACTTGAAAATTACCGATGATCTTCATGCTCACATTCTGAAACGTGCAGACAAAATTGAAGCCCGTTTTGGCGGAATGCACGAGTTAAATGTCGTCCTTAAAGCAGAGAAGCATCGGTTTGACGCTGAGATGATGGTCACAGCACCACGTGTGTCGTTTTATGCGAAGAGCCATACGGATGAGGTAGTGTCTGCATTGGACAGCGCGGCGGATAAAATTCTTAGCCAGATTCGTCGTTACAGGGATAGGGTGAAAGACCGGAGAAATGTCGTACCGCACCGGGAAGTTGTCGAGCGACTCAATCCGAACGGGGATGAGGAAATGCCCGTAGAAATTGATGTCACTGATGCTCCGGCTATTGTAGCAACGCAAGAGAAATTTGCCTCCAAACCGCTCACTCTTGCGGAAGCCTCAACGGAGCTTCAAGCCTCGAACGCGGCGTTCCTCCTGTTTCTAAACGCAGAGACACGGCAGGTGAATCTACTTTATGAGATGGATAAAGGGACATACGGATGGGTAGAGCCGCTCTTCGCTTAATCGCGCCCTCGTAAGCTAATATTGCAAAGAGAGGTCTTCAGAAATATGACAAATCTTCCGAAAACTTACACCCCTCAAGAAATTGAGGGGAAATGGTACCAATTCTGGCAGAAAAACGACTACTTCCACGCTGAGGCAACCTCCGAGAAATCGCCCTATGCAATTGTAATCCCGCCGCCGAATATCACAGGTAGTTTGCATATCGGGCATGCCCTTGATAACACGCTTCAGGATTGTCTCATCCGATGGCGACGCATGCAAGGCTATAACACGCTCTGGATGCCAGGAACAGATCACGCCGGTATTGTCACCGAGCTTATCATGGAACGGCAACTCGCTGAAGAAGGGATTACTAAAGCTGATCTTGGACGCGAAAAATTCATTGAGCGCATGTGGCAATGGAAAGCGGAATCTGCTGGCTATATCGTTTCACAACTTCAGCAAATCGGATGCTCTTGTGATTGGGCGCGCGAGCGTTTTACACTTGATGAAGGTTTGTCTGAGTCCGTCCGGACTGCCTTTGTCAAGCTCTATGATCAAGGACTGATCTATCGCGATACTTATATGGCAAATTGGTGTCCGAATTGCAACACCGTCTTAAGTAATCTTGAGGTAGAACCGATTGAGATAGATGGGAATTTCTACCATATCCATTATCCAATAAAAGATAATGATATTGTATTGGAAATTGCCACGACTCGTCCAGAAACAATGTTAGGCGACACCGCTGTCGCTGTACATCCCGACGATGAACGATACCAACACCTAATCGGAAAAGCAGCACACCTTCCGCTATGTGATAGAGAGATCCCGATAATTGCTGATCCTTACGTTGATAGAGAATTCGGCACGGGTGCTTTAAAAGTGACACCTGCACATGATATCAACGATTATGAAATCGGCTTGCGACACGACCTTGAACAACGCACTGTTTTTACCAGAGATGGATATATAAACGAAAACGCACCTGAAAAATACGTCGGTTTATCAAGATGGGATTGTCGTAAACAGGTCGTGGAAGATTTACAAAATGCTGACTATCTCGTCAAAATTGTGCCCCATCGACACGCCGTTGGGCACCATGATCGGTGTGGCGCGATTGTTGAGCCTGCTATATCCTTGCAGTGGTTTATGAATGTCCGTCCACTTGCGCAGCGCGCAATAGAAGCGACCCAAAAAGGCGATGTCAAATTTATCCCAGAACGCGAAACTGCTCGTTTCTATCATTGGATGGAAAATATTGAACCCTGGCCCATCGCACGTCAACGGTGGTGGGGGCATCAGATCCCGATATGGTACTGTAATGCGTGCGACGCAATCACCGCTGCAACGGAAGAACCACAGCAGTGCGAGTGTGGTGCTTCTGATTTCCGTCAAGAGGAAGATGTCTTAGATACATGGTTCAGTTCTGGGCTGTGGCCCTTTTCCACTATGGGATGGCCAGAAGAAACGCCGGAATTGAAAACCTTCTATCCCACCTCTGTTCTCGTGAGTGGTTGGGATATTCTCTTCTTCTGGGTAGCAAGAATGATAATGTTAGGGTTGGGATGTATGGACGAGGTTCCGTTCCGAACTGTCTATCTGCATGGACTGGTTGCTGATGATAAAGGGCAGAAAATGAGCAAGTCGAAGGGAAATAGTATCGACCCACTGGAGACAATTGCTACCTATGGAGCGGATGCCTTCCGTTTCGCACTCGCAAATGCGAGTACACCACTCCCTTATGTCCCACTTCCAGAATCTCAAATTGAGGCAGGCAGGCGATTCGCCAACAAGATCTGGAACGCTGCTCGATTCATTCTCATGAATTTAGAGAAACACCCTGTTCCTGCAGAAAGATGGACAGTGGACGCTGCTGAAGAAATATTGGAGGTTGCGTGGATACGGAGTCGCCTTAACTATACCATTAAAACAACAACTGATGCGTTTGAAAATTTTCGATTTTATGAAGGGGCACAAACCCTCTATGCTTTCCTCTGGCATGAATTCTGTGATTGGTACCTGGAATTCACTAAACAGCGAATCGCTCAAGATGAGCCGGAGGCACTCTGGGTAGCCTCCGATGTTTTAGAACAGACGATGCGCCTAATTCATCCTATCATGCCGTTTTTGAGTGAGGAAATTTGGCAACAACTCCCAGATGGTGGTCGCAGCGGCGAATCCGCAATTGACATAGATTCTATAACGGTCGCGCCTTGGCCAGAGCCGATAGAGGAGAATCCGACAGCAGAAACCACTATGGCAACGCTCATGGAAGTCATTGATAGCATTCGAAGCATTCGAGGCGAACTAAATGTCCCGATTGGTGCCTCTGTAGAGATCCACATCCAATCGCCAGATGCTGAAGTGCGGAAACGACTTGAAACATATCTGCCTCAGTATTTGCCCGCTTTCACGCGAGTGGCAGGCATTACCATTGCTGAAGCATTGCAAAAACCACCTGCTTCAGCGGAAGCCGTAATCGGAGAACTTGCCATCTATATTCCTCTTGCCGATGTAATTGATCTCGATGCTGAGCATGAGAGGCTTAGCAAACGTTATCAGCAAGCAGTCAAGGATGTAACGGCAGCGCAGAAGACCTTGGATAATCCCAATTTTATCCAGCGTGCCCCAGAAAATGTTGTGGCACAAAAGCGAGCACTACTTGAACGGCTACTGGTTGAACAGGAGAAATTGGCTCGGAGCATAGGCATGCTTACCCAATAGGGCGATTGATATGCAATCTGACACATCTACGACCCTCGTGCTAAATAATGATCACTGTTTTGTCTGCGGTATGAGAAATCCATTCGGCTTGCAGGTTAAACCCGAAATTAAAGATGCGGGGGCATTTGTTCGCATTGAATGTACACCTCCAGAGCACTTGCAAGGATGGGCAAACATCTTACACGGCGGTATTCTCAGCACCCTGTTAGATGAGGCGATTACTTACGTCGGGATAAGCACGTTCAATCAACACGCAGTGACGGCACAACTTGAGGTCCGTTTTCGCAATCCAGCCCCAACGCGTGTGAAACTATTTGTATCTGCAGAACGTATTAAGGTTTCACGAAGATTAGTGGAGGCAAAAGCGGAGGTTACGCTCAGTGATGGCACGCTCATCGCTACGGGCACCGGTAAGGTAGTACCGGTTAGTGAAAGTTTCGCACCTAAGACACCCGATCAATAAGAACAGACGCTTTTGCTAACCGAAGCCAGACCTCGTCCATTCCACAAAATACGTTGTTTCCCTGTTTGTCAAAGAATTTATGGAAAATCCAAAATCTCAGATGAATCCGAAAAGGCATTCAAATTGGGACACTGATGTCCTTATCATCGGTAGTGGTGCTGCGGGATTGCGCGCTGCCCTTGCTGCCAGTGAGCACGCGGATGTGACGTTAATCACTAAAACTATCCTCACAGAAAGTAACACGCACTATGCCCAAGGTGGTATCGCTGTTGCTATGAACCTTGATGACACGATTGCCTTGCATATAAAAGATACTTGCGACGCTGGTGCTGACTTATGTGATATCCAAGCCGTTGAAATGATGGTGTCTGAAGGCATTCCGAGGGTCGCAGAACTACTGGACTGGGGAGCAAACTTTGATTGGGAGGGGACACTACCACGCTTTACGCAAGAAGCAGCCCACAGTCGCCGCAGGATTGTTCATAAAGGTGATGCAACTGGGCGTGAAACAACCGATGTCCTCATTCAACGCGTGCTGAATACTGAACGTATCCACGTCCTACAAAGTGCTTTTGCTATTGATCTGTTGACAGATGCAGATGTCGCCAAGGGAAACGGGGAAGCCGTCACATGTTATGGGACTATCGCTGTTGTAGATGGAGAATTAGTCTGCATCCGAGCGAGGGCAACAATTCTCGCCACAGGGGGATTGGGACGCATCTATCCCTGTACTTCTAATCCGAAGGTAGCAACCGGAGATGGTTTCGCAGCGGCATGGCGTGCCGGATGTGAAATGGTCGATATGGAATTCGTTCAATTCCATCCAACAACGCTCTGTTTAGACGGTGCTCCCAACTTTTTGATCTCTGAGGCTGTCCGTGGGGAAGGCGGAGAACTCATCAATATACGTGGTGAGCGTTTCATGGGGAAATACCACGAAAGAGGCGAACTCGCACCACGTGATGTCGTCAGTCGTTCTATTCAAAAAGAGATGGAACTAACCGGATTTCCTTGTGTTTACCTCGATATTACGCATAAACCTGCTGAATTTATTCTTGAACGTTTTCCAACTATCTCTGATACAACAAAACGCTACGGCTTAGATATAAGTATTGACTTAATACCGGTCCGTCCAGGGGCACACTTTATGATGGGAGGTATCCGCACTAACACCGATACAGAAACCAATCTTAAAGGACTTTATGCGTGTGGCGAAGTGGCATGCACTGGTGTCCACGGGGCAAATCGCTTGGCGAGCAACTCCCTTTTGGAATGTCTCGTTTATGGTGCCCGTGCTGGTACAAACGCCGCAATGTTTGCAGCATCACAAGTTCCTGATCACCTTCCTGACATACCTATGCTCGGTGACACTCTGACATCCGATGAAATAGATCTAACCTTTATAGAAGCAGCAAAAAATGCGATTCGGGAAACACTCTGGGAAAACGTGAGCATTGAAAGAAACGGCGAGGATTTAAGTCAAACTCTTGCTGAATTGCAAGATTTAACAGTAAGTTTAGGAGACTTGCAAGCAACACCTGAAGAAACCGTGGAAAAAGTTGATTCAATGGATCCAGTTTATTCGGTTTCACCAACATTGCTCCAAACAACAGATATAGAGATGATTGAAGCGGTTAATATGCTCAATGTTGCTTTGATGATAACCCAGTCCGCGCTTATTCGTACCGAAAGCCGTGGGGCACACTTCCGTGCTGACTTTCCAACGCAAAACGATACCGATTGGCACCGCCGCATCCTCCTCACACGAGATAAATCACCTGAAGTGATTGACCTGTAAAGTTTCAGGCTTCGCAAAAAATCAATAGGGTGAAAATCAGAGGGAAGGAATGTTGTGTGCTGCCCTCAGTAACTACTTGGAATATCCGGCAGTTTGAGAACAGCGTCACGATTGCAAAGTGTCGAGGACTAAAAGCCTTGTAGTCGTTTTTCTGAGATATATGCCCCTGAATTCACAGCGGGTGGTTCATCTATGTTCCCGTAAATTCCGATATAGTGATGGTAACTGTCGATGACTTTCTTGATGTGAAGTCGGGTTTCTCGGATCGTAATTTTCTCTACAAATAAGTCAATATCCTTTATGTTTTTTGACGTCACCCATCGCTTCATTCGCCCAGGTCCCCCGTTATACGCGCCGATGACTAACATTGGGTTACCATCAAATAACGAATTAAGGTAGTGAATATACTTTGTCCCCATTCTAATATTCACGTCCGGTTGTTTAAGCATTGAAGTCCGGAAACGCCGAATTTTGAGTTGTTGGGCGAGTTCCTTTCCAGTCGCAGGCATAATCTGCATCAACCCGATCGCACCTGCCCAACTGACTGCTTGCGCATTGTATCGGCTCTCTTCTAAAATCATTGCGCAGATTAAAAAGTTATCTACGTTATACAGTTTAGCATATTTCTCAACCGCATCGGCATAGTAGCGTGGATAAAGTTTCTGTCGGAGTTTCGCTATATCCGTATGTGAGGCATTTGCAAAAGCTGGATTTTCAAGCGACTCTTCAGTTAACTCCCGGGCTTTATCGTACATAGCGAGCCGTTCATAACACGTAATCAAATTATAAAAACATTGACGTTCGGAGAGCGCGGTTGTATCAATGTGCCAGGTTAAGTGGGCAATCGCATCTTCATAAAGTCTGAGTTCCATTAGCAGTGGAATCTGCTGTGGACACGCCTCACGAACTGGTAATTCTGCATCTTGAATGGCTTTGGATTCCAGCTCAGATGCAGCGATATCCAGAAGTGCTTTCGCCCTTGCGGTATAGTACCAATACCCAGCCTCAGCGACTTCCTTGTATATTTTCCGCGCCAGTGCTGGCTGGTTTTGACGTTCTCGGATCTTTGCCATCCAGAAATGGGCACCCATCGCATATCGATTTCCCGGGAAATTTTCCTTCAATCCCTTGAATGCCTTGTAACTTTCTTCATAGCGTTTCTCGTCAAAACGTTGCCAACCTATTCGCCATGCGGCTACATCCGCGTAGGGACTGTCAGGTGCCGCCTCGATTAAGCGCGCATAAGCATCGAGTGCCGATTCCGACCTACCCCGTTTTTCATAGATTTGCGCGATATTGTACAGGGCATCGTCCACCAGTTCGCTCCACGTATACGCCTTCACGAATTTCTCAAGTCGACTGGTGGCGGTTTTCAGGTGTCCTTTCCGCCGATAGCATTGTGCTATTTGATAGGTGGCGCGCGTTAAATATTCATGTTTATCCCCGAGAGCAATCACAGCATTGAACTTTTTAATCGCTGTGTTATACCACTTGCGTCCTTGATAGCTGCGTCCAATAAGATAAAGGGCATGTGCACGCATATTCAAGTCTGCTGTTTTGGGAATCCGTTCCAATTCTGCTACAGCTGACTTCCATCCTTTATGCGAATAATAGACTAAGCCACAATTGATGCGATCGTCGTAGGTAAGTTTTAAGGACTTATCTTTTCGCATAAGGAGCTTAAGTCTGTCAAGTGCTTTTTTAGCAGTGGTATCTGAGTGCTTTTCCGTAATGAGTTCACGATACGCGTTAAACACATTGGCAGTGTTGCCAAGTTCTTCATCACAGCGTGCCAATCCGAAGGCCGCCCGTCTCGCGTATTCTGGGTGCTTAACCAGTTCGGTGAAGTGTGGTTTTGCTGCTGCGTACTGTTTCTTATCAAGGTAGAGGTCCGCTAAAGCCCATTTTGCGTCCAAAATATAGAAACTCGTCGGATAATCTTCAACGAGTTTTGCATACCACTTTATTGTCCGTGTGGTGTTGTTCATGTCTTCATACAACCGGGCAAGACGGAAAATAGCATGGTCTGCTAAGGGATAGTTAAATGAGGCAACTCGCGCGTAATGCCGAACCGCCTTCGGACGGTTCCGAAGCTTCTCGTAGTTAAAGCCGAGTGCGTGATTAATTTCAAGTTTCTCTGATTCGGACAACCCAGTTTGCAATAAAGCCTCCAGTTTCAAAACTGCTCTTTTGCGTTGGCCCTTATCAATCAAAGCGAAGGCTTCTTTCCATGCAGCACTGCGTTCTTCAGCGGCGAAAGCCAACGTCCCCATTACAAAGCAGCTGTAAACTAAGACCAGCAAACCCGAAAAAAACTTCTGGATTATAGTGGAATCTAATATAGTCTGTGGGTTCGCTTTTTTATTGGACTGAGTTAGGTTTTTCCTAAAAGATTTTATATATTTCATTTCTATACTTCTGTTGGTACCCCCGTATGAATTGGCATAGATTCAATGGTAATGAAGATAGGTTTTTGATTATGATCTTAAATTCCTCACCTTATACTATAACGTTGTTTGAGGGCAAAAGGCAACAAAAAAGTAGGTGTTGGAGAAATCATTTGCGAAATATGGGGCGTTGTGTTACACTTAATTCAGGCTTAATCAACTACATAATTGGGATGCAAATGTATGTCAAGAACTAAGGAGAGTATAGATGGAAATTGTAGCACTTGGTAAAACGGGTTTAAATGTTTCACGGCTTTCGATTGGCACTGGATCAAATGGCTGGAACGGACGCTCGAATCAGACTGATTTGGGATTTGAAGCTTTACGTGATCTGCTGCTGTTTTCGTATGAAAAAGGTGTGACATTTTGGGATTCTGCTGATCAGTACGGGAGCCATCCACATGTTAAGGCAGCACTTGAGGTACTACCACGGGAAAGTGTCACTATCACCACAAAGACGGTATCTCGCACACGAGAAACAATAGAAGAAGATGTAAAGCGGTTTCTTAAAGAGATAGGATCTGATTATGTGGATATTGTGCTGCTTCACTGCCTCACACAGGTTGATTGGCCACAACGGTATCCAGATGCGATGGAAGCACTCGTCCGTTGTAAGGAGCAGGGATTGATTCGCGCACACGGTGTATCCTGCCACGATTATGGCGCGTTTCAAACGTCCGCAATGACAGAATGGGTTGATGTCGTTTTGGCTCGAATTAATCATGCGGGTGTTCACATGGACGCATCTCCCGCCGATGTCATTCGCACGATGGAGCAGATGGCGTTTGCTGGAAAAGGCGTTTATGGCATGAAAGTGCTGGGACAGGGAAAATTGGCAGAAGACACGACGGGTCAACGTGAGGCGATTGAATTTGTGATGGGCTTACCTTGTGTACACGCCATGACCATCGGCATGACTTCAGAGAGCGAGGTTGAAGCGAATGTCGCTGTGGTCAACGAATTGTCGGGGAAATCCTCGTAGCAACTCGCTATGTTTGTGGAAGCGCGAGGCACCCTATCTTGTCTATTGATGTTGGTGTTATCACGCTGGATTGAAACGAGAAAGAATCCATGGAAAAATATGAGATAGTTATCGGATTGGAAATCCACGCCGAATTATGCACAGAAAGTAAACTCTTTTGCCATTGTGCTTACACCTTTGGTGCTTCGGCGAACGACTGTACCTGTCCAATCTGCTTAGGGATGCCGGGAACATTACCTGTTGTTAATAGACGCGCTTTAGAGTTTGCGGTTCGCGCCGGTTTGGCGATGGAGTGTAAAATCACGCCTTCCAGTAAATTTGATCGCAAGAACTACTTTTATCCAGATTTACCGAAGAACTACCAAATTTCGCAATATGACATACCGTTGTGTCAGAACGGACAGGTAACATTTGAATTTGAAGGCGAGCCACGGACTGTTGCACTCCGCAGAATTCATCTTGAAGAAGACGCAGGAAAGTCCATCCATGCTGAAGTCACAGGCGATCCGACCCGTAGTTTTATGGATTTCAATCGCGCTGGTGTGCCTTTACTGGAGATTGTAAGCGAACCCGAACTGCACTCCCCCGAAGAGGCTATCGCCTACTGCCGTGCTGTTAAGGAGATCTTGGAATATATTGGTGTTAGCGATTGCAATATGGAAGAGGGCAGTCTCCGATGTGAGCCGAACCTCTCCCTGCGACCCAAGGGTAGTAAAGAGTTAGGCACGCGCACAGAGATAAAAAACAAAAACTCGTTCCAAGAGCTGATTGATGCAATGGAATATGAAGTGAAACGGCAGGCACGAATCTTAGATGCCGGTGAAGAGGTGGTTCAAGAGACACTCTTATTTGATGTAAACACTGGTAAAACCGTGGCGATGCGCGGCAAGGAGGAAGCAGATGACTATCGTTACTTCCCTGAACCAGATCTCGTCCATGTCCAGATGGATAATGGATGGATTGAAGAAATACAATCTACTCTCCCTGAATTACCCGCTGCCCGTCGAGAACGCTTTATCGCAAACTACGATATATCTCCTGAAAATACTGAATTCCTAACCAGTACTCGGCAAATCGCCGAGTTCTTTGACGCAGCCGCGCAACTCAGTGGTGATCCGACTACCTGTGCAAACTGGATCATGGGCGACCTGACTCGGCTCCTCAACACAGCCGAAATTGAGATCCAAGACTCGAAGGTCACACCAGCACATCTTAGTGAACTCATCCAGTTAATCGACAACGCAACCATCAGCGGTAAAATCGCTAAATCTGTTCTTGACGATGCTTTTGAGACAGGCAAAATGCCGAAGGAAATTGTTGCTGAAAAAGGGTTGGCACAGATTACGGATACTTCGGAGATAGAAGCCATCGTCTTACAGGTCGTGGAGGAAAACCCTGGTCCCGCGCAAGATTACCGGGACGGCACAAAGAAAGCGATCGGATTCCTCGTGGGACAGGTGATGCGCGCCACTCGCGGGAAAGCAAATCCGCAACTCGTAAATCAGATTTTGACGCGGGTTTTGTCAACAGATTGAGGCTCTCCAATGGATATAGCCCAATTAAAAACCAAGCTGTCTGAGATTAATCAGATGGGTTATGTTGTTTCATTGCGGAGAGGGAATACTGGCATAGGCTATACATTAGAAACTTTGCTTGGGTTGGAAGAGAACAATCTTAAAACTCCTGATTTCGGGGATATAGAACTGAAATCCCAGAGGAACAGCGTTAGTAATCGAGTGACCATGTTTACTTTCAATCGCGGGGTTTGGAAGATAAAACCGAGGGAATTGATTGAGAGATATGGCTATGTAGATACAAATGAGCGACCATCTCTATACTGCACTGCCAACAGTAAACCAAATAATCAGGGACTTTTCCTAAAAGTTGAGCAAGACGCTGTTAGGTTCTATCATTTAGATGGGAGCCTTGTTGCTGAGTGGACAGGGGAACGACTAATTGATAGATTCAGAAATAAGATGCCCGCTCTGATTATTGTTAATGCGGATACCCGTATTAATTCAGATCGGAAGGAAGAATTTTGGTATAGGGAGGCATATCTACTGACCGATCCAGTTGAGGATAACTTCTTGGATCTCATTAAACAGGACATTGTCATTGTTGATGTAAGGATGCATCTGAGAGAAAATAGGGTAGTCAGGAACCACGGCACTGGTTTTAGAATTGATGAAAGATTCTGGAATCTATGCTTTGGTAAGCGAGAGAAGTTGATATGAGTCCAGTCAATCTGAAATACAAAGACGAATCGTGGGACTTCCGAGAATCTGATACTAAAGAGTACACCCACTGCTTCCATACTTACCCTGCGATGATGATCCCCCAGATTGCCCGGAAACTGCTCAGACGATATGGTGTAGAAGGTGGATGGCTCCTTGACCCCTATTGTGGCACTGGTACTTCTCTTGTTGAGGCATCTCTATTCGGCATGCACAGCGTTGGGTGTGACATTAATCCCCTCGTCCGCCTTATAGCGACTGCTAAGTCAACTCCGATTTGCCTATCTACCTTAGACGAAACGCTAAGCAGATTGAACGACGATCTCTTTCAGATTAAATTCCGACAAGATGCTGTTCCTGACGCTCCAATTCCTGACATTCTAAATCTGATGTATTGGTTCTCCGAAGAAGTCATCAAATCTCTCGCTTACCTACGGGCTTGGGCTAACGATGTGGAAGATGAAGCAGTCCGAAACTTCATACTCGTTGCCTTTTCAGAAACAGTTCGAGAGGTCTCCTATACTCGAAACGGGGAATTTAAGTTGTATCGCATGCCCGCCAACAAACTTAAAAATTTCAATCCCGACGTTTTCGGTATCTTTAGCAAAAAGTTAAGTAGAAATCGACACGGCTTAGCCATGTTCCTTGAAGAACGGAAAAGCGTTGAAGCATCCATATCCAGTTCAAATACTGCTCAAGGTGAGCTCCCAATGCCCCGTCCCCTCGGTGGTTATGACATGGTGATTACATCACCTCCGTATGGAGACTCGCATACCACAGTGGCGTATGGTCAATTCTCGCGACTCGCAGCAGAATGGATAGGTTTGCCTAATGCTCGCAAAATTGACAAACTCGCAATGGGTGGACATCAATCAAAAGAAACATTAACGGATTCTCCAATATCGTCTGCTGTTGATAGGATCCGTTCAGTTGATGAAAAGCGAGCGCAAGAGGTAACAGCATTTTACGTTGACCTTGGGCGTAGCATCAGTTCAATCGCCCAAGTCCTTTCACCGCGTGCTACAATTTGCTATGTCGTTGGGAATCGCCAGGTCAAAGGGGTTATGCTGCCGACTGACAAATTTGTTGTTGATGCCTTTCGTCAGTATGGATTTGCCCATAAAAATACCATCGTCAGAAACATACCAAACAAGCGGATGCCGAAAAAAAACAGCCCTTCTAACATTGCAGGTGAAACCTCTACAACGATGCACGAAGAAAACATCGTCGTTTGTCAGAGGACAACTCATACATGTCTGTAGGACAGATTACCCTCACATCTGTAACAAAGCAGTTCGGTGACACAATCGCAGTTGACGATGTGTCGCTGCAAATAGAAGGCGGTGAATTTTTTTCTCTACTCGGACCGAGCGGGTGCGGAAAAACGACAACGCTACGTGTCATCGGTGGGTTTGTATATCCTACAGTTGGCGAGGTCCGCATCAACGGCGAGGTAATGGCGGAAACGCCACCCTACCGTCGTCCGGTTAACACCGTTTTCCAAAATTACGCGCTGTTTCCACATAAGACCGTCGCCGAAAATATTGCTTTCGGGCTGCAGATGAAAAAGGCTCCGAAATCGGCAATATCGGATGGGGTTGAACGTTCACTGGATTTAATCCAGCTCCCCGGATACGGTGAGCGGAAACCGAATGAACTCTCTGGCGGTGAGAGACAACGCGTAGCACTCGCCCGTGCGTTAATTAACGAACCTACCATTTTACTTTTAGATGAACCGCTCTCGGCACTTGACCTGAAACTCCGAAAGCAGATGCAGTTGGAACTAAAGGCGTTACAACGCAAGGTCGGTATTACATTTGTCTATGTCACACACGACCAAGGGGAAGCGTTGGCGTTGTCTGATCGGATTGCAGTGATGAACGATGGGAAAATACTGCAGGTGGGAACGCCATCTGAGATCTACGATTCGCCGCAGAATCGCTTTGTCGCCGACTTTATCGGCACCTCCAACTTCCTTGAAGGGACACTCGTTAGTGAAAATGAAATCGCGCTGACAACAGAGCCACCGCTCAAAATTATCAGCGCGCTAAACAGCGAGATGCCACTGAACACACCTGTCACTATCGCTATTCGACCAGAGCGATTTGACTTAAGAACAGCACCTACCTCTGATATCCCAAACTTCCTACAAGGCATAATTCATGACGAAAGTTACCTCGGTACGACGCTACAATACACAGTGCAGACAGACTATCCGACTCCACTTATTGCACACCAACAGAACATAGGGGCTGGAGACACACACCGCTTCCAACGCGGAGATACAGTCTATCTGCAATGGACACCAGAGAATGCGATTGTTTTAGAAGACGACCAAGACTAATCGCCAGATAATGGCAATTTGACCTTTCCATTATCCCGCTGTTGTGAGGTTAGGAAACCGATGATAATCTGGACAACTTTGTAGCCTTCGCTTCCAGGTGAGACAGGTTCTCCACCCTCTGCAATAAGACCTACCAACTCTCGTGGTCCCGCAGGGATACCGAAGATGTCCCATGTCGGTGCCTCGATCGTCTCAACGGCATCATCTTGATGGATTGTTGCCCCTTGATCACTGATAAGAATATAGCCGTTGGTGCCAACAATTTCCACGCGGAACCCGGAGAGGGTTGTCTTCGGACCGCCTGCATAGTAGCCGCGCACACCGTTCGCAAAGTGGATATAGCCGTGTGCCGATGGTTCCGTTGCTGGGACGTGTCCTCCATCGCCTTTATACTCGTTATAGTCTTCGTAGCCGTCCTCTAACTCTGCAGTAACCCATTCTGGATCTGAGTCAGCGAAATAGCAGATGGCATCGATAAGGTGTGTTCCGTTGCGGAAGAGCATCGCGCGACCGCCGCTCAACGTGCCAATAACATACTGGACATCTCCAATCCGTCCGCCACCAACGACTACTTCTTTAGTATGCCGCCACAGTGGCTGCCATCGACGCGTATGGTCAATTGACAGGATAGTCCCGTTTCGTTCCGTTGCCTCTATCATTCTGTCTGCGTCTGCGACGCTGGTTGCCATCGGTTTTTCACAGAAGATGCCTTTCACGCCAGCATTTGCAGCGTCAACAACCAGATCAGCGTGCCGATGGTCAGATGTTGCCACCGTCACGATGTCTAAATTTTCTGCAGCAAGCATCTCTTGATGGTTGGTGTACAGAGCAATGTTATCCCAGTTGTCCTGATATTTTTCCTTAAAAGCATCTAATGTGCTCTGCACGAAATCGCAGCCAGCGGCTAATTCAACATTTGGCATATCCACTAAACCTGATACATGTGTCGTACCGATACCACTACAACCGATAACACCTACGCGTAATTTTGCCATTTCTATATCCTCCTGTGTCCTATAGTCTCAGACTACAGAAAACCGAAAACGAGATAGCTATGAGATTGACTGTTTGGTCATAGGGACGATTATATACTCTGACGGATTAGAAGTCAAATTTTTTGTCGGATATCAAAGGGTAATTCAGGACTACGATTTGGTATGAACCCTCTTTTGAATAGCAAGTTTTGGCTTGCAAGCTGCGCCAAAAGTTTGGTAAACTATATAGGTGGGATTAATAAATTTTCAATAGAGAGGTAAAAAATTATGGTTAGAATTATCGCTAATTCGGAAATCCTTGGTGGAAAACCTGTTATTGAAGGCACGCGTATAAGCGTAGAACAGGTGTTGGGTTTGTTGGCAAAAGGTATGACAAACAAGGAGATCATTGAATCCTATCCGATATTAAGTGAAGAAAGCATTCGGGCTGTCCTTGGCTATGCAGCACGTGCATTGCAGAACGATATAGTTGTTGATGCCCCTTCTCAACGCGACAGAGTCTCTTAACAATGCTACCTCCACTTGTCGCGGATATGAATATAACTGCCCCGGTTGTTCAGTTTCTGCGTTCTCAAGGGGTTGATGTAGTTTATGCTTTTGAAGAGGGTTGGCATCTTTACAAAGACGAAGACATTCTCGCTAATGCAAATATGATGGATAGATTTGTCTTAACACATGATTCCGATTTCGGACATCTTGCTGTCTATTTCAAGCACCCTATTACCGGGATTATCCTTCTGAGACCCGGTGGGCGTACACCGGACGAAGTAATCTCCGATTTGCAAAATCTGCTCAAAATGTCTGTAGATTGGACACCGCCATTGATTGCAGTTTACAGATTTGGACGTTTGCGGATCCGCCGGCTTTAGCAGAAAGGTACAGAAGTCTACTGCCACTATCGGTGTTAATTAGGTAAAGCAAATTTGCTAAAGAGGGTCTATGACAGAGGGCAACGAAAATTTAAGGTCTGTTCCCTAATACCCATCCGTATACCAAAAGACATGATGTGACTTAATACCTTGTGCTAAAGATTCGGGTTGGTTGTGCAATAGATTATGTATTGAATCAAATTGGGCTGACGCCATCTTCTCTGAAAGTACAGCCGGTTGGTTAATGCGATACATCGTACTTCCGTGTTCTTCAATCGTCGGAACGTTGAATCCGTCCGCGATAGGGGCAGGATAAACTACCGCATGTGATTCCATGTCCATCTGAGCGATGATATGAGAGAGCATGCTTTCAAAAAGCTGCTTTCCTCTGTCCCTTTCATAGAGTGCCTCAGAGGCAATGAATTCTTTAACATTCAGTTCATCTTCGCGCTGGACGACGGAAACGTAACCTTCAATACTGCCATTACGTTCAGCGACCCAAGCGTTCGAGGACTCCGTTCGTACCCACTTCGTCCAATACTCTGTTTCATCTCTAACGAAGGGGCCGTTAAATTTTCTCGCATATTGGTCGTAGAGTTCAGCGATCTGTTTGACTTCGGCTTCGTCATCAAAATTAGCTGGGCGAACTTCCCACTCTGCCTGTTTTTCGGCGATAAACGATTGTCTCGCGTGGTAACGAGGCACTTTTTCCCACCCTTCAATCGAATAGATCTGCTGACTTCCATGGAGCGAGGAGAGGACAATATTGCGGTCTTCCATGAACCTAATTGAGTCTTTGAGGAGTTGTGTGGCGATCCCGCGTCTGCGATATTCTGGACGTGTGCTAACTTCTCCAATCCCACCGACGGTTATCTGCTCCCCGTGCAAAAACATTTGCCGAATAAAAACACGAACCGTGCTGATAATAGTGCCATTGTCAACAGCAACGCGGATACCCTCAGCGTCCCTCCACGGATCGTTATGCCAGTGATTAGAAAAATATTGGTGACCCCCTGTAAAAACAGACGTGACATGATCCAGCCACGTCTCTATTTCTTTAGGATAAAGTGCCCGAAATTCCATATTGACAAAAAACCTCAAAACTTTATGGTCAGTTCACCGATAAACTGCCGTGCCTCGTTGCGACTCCCAAAAACTTCGTAAAGGTCGCCGGAGACATCGTAGAATCTGCGGATAAAATTCCGACTCGTTTCAGCAGGATTCAGGTCAGCATAGCGAAGCCATAGGTTTCCCCGTGACCATATATCCCAATTGAGTTCAATAACCGTGGAACTCGCATCGCCGGTATCTTCTCTGTGTTGTCTGTTGAGTTCAGGGAAAAGTGCATCCTGCGTCAAGTCAGATGTGCCATCAACACGTCCAACGGACAGATTTAACTCCTTATAGCGATATGGATTTGGATTGGTGATAAACTTCAGATTTGCTGCAAACGCATTTTCTAACGCCTGCGTCTCGAAATCGTAGCTATCCTCTACCTTCGCTGGGGTGATGTATTGTTCATCCTGTTCGCCGTAAGTCAGTTCATCAAGTAAAGTCAAGTGCCACCGCTCAGAAAGGCTGTACGTCCATCCGAACATATTTTTTAGCTCTAATTGGTTGAGTTTATCTTGGACATCGGTTGAGAAATCGATATCTTCATAATCTTCCAAATAATCGTTATTTAGGCTCGCAGCGCGGGCAGTGTAGAACCCGTTCATGTGAGACGGTTTCACAGTAAAATCTGTAACCGAATATTGCGCGATCGTAAAATCGCTGGCATCTCGCAGATAGAGGTGCCCAGAACTGTCAAGATCTAAGAATGTCTGATCGTGCTTTTCTTCGCTAAGTTGATCGGTTTCGTAAATAATGCGACCTAAATACCGTCCGTTGCTGTCAAACTTCTGGATGCGCGAGATGATATTGTGGAAGAGCGTGAGGCGAATGTCCTTTCGTTTGAGTTCTTCGGCGAGTTCCTCTTTGCCTTCATCATCGGTTTCATCGGCATAGTATCGGTTGTATTCGGCTTCTTCCAAGAGTCGTACGCGTCGGTTCAAGGCAGCAGTATCGGCAGCGGATATAGGGCTCTGGGCAAATGGACCATATTGGGGTCGAGCCGCGTTCGCAATCGTATCAGCAAGCTCCGCTTGTCCCGGCGTAATCTCCGTAAGCTGCGTCAAGGTCGGGGAAAGGGCAATAATCTCCGGCAGTCCACCTATCTTCCTGCGAAATCGGCTGGCGTCTTTAACTAAAATTTCACCAGTCGGCAATGTGGCAAGTGCCATAGGTTTTGTAAATTCGCCGTTACCGCGACCTTTTCTCCCAAAACTACGGACGAATTTCCCCGCTGAATCAAATTGCACAATACGGTGGTTTCCGGTGTCTGCGATAAAAACATTTCCGCGGGCATCAATCGCAATATCCGCAGCGTCCATATCAAATTCGCCATCGCCTGCACCGTACCTACCGAAAACAGACAACGCCTCTCCATCAGCACCAAATTTATGGATACGTCCCCGTTCTGCGTCTAAAATATAGAGTTCATTTTGTGTGCTGAGTGCGACCCGAAGAGCTCTGTCATACCCCTTTGGTTGAATAGCAAAGGCGCTTTTCCCTGTTTCATCAATAATAAGCCGCACTGGGAGGACAACCTTGGGACGAACATCCACCGGATCAACAAAGTATGTATCCAGCAACTCGCCTGTTGAGTTGAATTTGTAGACACAAGGCACGAACATATAAACTTTCGGATCGGCGGTTTCGGCAATATGATGTAGCGTCTCATCAGCAACGTAGATATTCCCTACACTATCCACGGCGATATGCCCCGGTTTTCGCAGAATATTGTCTGGTGCTTCTGGTGCTTCTGGGAATTGAAACAGAAATTCTCCAGTCGCTGACAACTTCTGAATAAGTCGATTTTCAGTGTCACTGACATAGATGTTTTGATTATTGAAGGCGAGATGGATATCTTTACCAAACCGTCCTTGGGTCGTTCCTTTACCTGCAAATTCACGTTCTAATTGAATAAAATCGACTGAAAAGGTAGGAGTCAGCCCAATGTGTAGCAAGCTGAGGATAAAGAGTGAAAGTTGTAAAATGCGGACAGATTTTTTCATAATTCCTTGTGGTGTCGTAACTTTTATCTTTAGATTGAAGGATTCTTTTTCATTATCATACGCGGTGCCTGTCTGTAATGTCAAGGCAAAACGTTTTTGGACCAGAGATATTCAGTCTTTTCATAGGAAAGATCTCCGAATTCTGATTGCTGACTGCTGACTGCTGATAGCTATTGCTAATCCGGCAAGATACGATACCCTGTGCTAACACCGGTGACCATCCCAATAATTGCCCAGAGTCCAGCACACGTCATCTCCCCAAGGACTAAGCCGAGGAAAACGGGTCTCGCGCTCCGATATGCCTTTAGTCCACCGTATTTCACGATGCTAAACTTCAATCCCCAGCCTAAAAATATTGAGAACCAGAGTTTGAACGTTGCCCAGGAACTCAACATTGTATAGCCAAGTGGATGCAGGGGCCACCAAATAAAGGTTTGGCGCATCCACATTAACCAGATTGTGAAACCGCTTCCGAGTACCATAAACCCGGTGTTTGTCCAATTCGTGCCTGTCTTCGGGCTTGTGAGGAGTCCTTCAAGTTGACGCATAAACCAACTGCCACCCGTATAAGGCGCACCGTGTGCGTAACTAATCTTGATTGCCGAGTAATAAGAAACAGCGAGTCCGATAACCATCGCAACCGCCATTGCAACAAGGAGTTGCCGCCGCTTGAGACGGGCATCGTCTGCTGCTTTTAATCCGTTCATTATGTTAGGCATCATAAATTCGCGAAGATCTAACGTGAGGCATACCGGATGCATCATCATTGAAGTCAACGTGGAAGGGTGGATTTTTGAGGTGCCGAGGGTTGTTAGGAAGAAACTCTGCGGTGAAAACGATGGATTAATGAAGGGGATACCGCCGTTAATTACCTGCCATGTCAACAGGACATACATCGCAAGCAGGAATAGAACAAAACCGAGCGCAAATAAGAGCGTCATACCCATCATGTGATTGAAAAACACGAGCACACAAATCCCACCGAGCAACCCGAAAATTGTGACACTGTGTGGCAAGGCTTCATCAGATGGGCGGAACTGGAGCATATTTTTAATATGATGTCGCATCTTCCAAAGAGCGATAGCAATGAACGTCAGACAGGCTCCTGCTTCTTGTGCTGCACTAAATGATTTGCCTGTCCACTGAACACCGGGTCCCGAAGTGAGTTGGAATCCCATCATCACGCCCAAGAGGCATTGAAGTTTGTAAAAGACAAAGAAAAACCAGATACTAAACGACACCTCTAAGGTCAGAAGATAGCTGAACCCTACCATCGACCAGAAAATAACAATCTGAAACGGACGTAGGGCATTCCAAGGACGTTCGACGAGATACTGGTTGAGCCAAAAATCACGTGGAATATGTGGGGCGGCAGGAAAAAACGTGTGTAGGCCATTCATCGTGTGCAGGAGTACTGGGAATGCGAATCCAAACCAGAGCGCGCTATTTTTAAAAAGCGGACCGATGCTACCTCTACCTTGTGCCGCCATCTCTACAGGTAACTTAACCAGCGGAAAAGCACACCGCTCGTACTCTACCCACTGCTTACGGAGTAGTACAGAGAGGCAGATCATTACGAAATAGACGACCAGCACATAGGCACTCCATGTCAAAATTGGAGTTATCCACGCCCGCCACGGCACCGATTCGCCTGCGAACAATCCTTCAAAAAAGGAGCGTGCCGCCGTGCGATCTTGCACAACCCGCCAATGTGGAATATAGTGGTGAAACAACGACTCCCAGTCGTTTTCCGGGGTAGCAAGGTACTGGTAAGCCACCATCGGGCTAAGGGCGTAGCGCATCATCCCTGAAGACGGGATACCTGCTGGCGCAATCATAATACACCAGATTGTGACAAGTTCTCCGGATGAAAATGCCGAGGTGGGATGGACACGTTTCAAGAAAACGTTGATGCCTAACACAAAAATCGTCAGAACAAAGAAGGGAGCGACGGGAAAGTGCCCACCTGCGAGGAAGATATTGCGGATGACGTAATCGTTGTAAGGAGCGAGGAGACATTCGGTAGTAGCACACGCCAAACCGATTAGCACTGCACGCCATGTCAGGCTATCTCGAACCTGTTGTTGCATCAATTCGTTGCCTTTTTTTCTCTAATTCCTATGTTTTTAGAACGCGCGTCAATCTAATGGCAGTGATTATATCACATTCCAATTTTTCTTAAAAGACTTTTATTTTTACATAGGTGTCCGTTTGATTCAGTCCACATAGGAATAAGTTAATTGCCTTTCTCATAGTGGGAGCCATAGAGACACTTCTGTTCCTTTACCAAGAGCACTTTCAATTTCAACCTTTCCGCCATGCTCCTCAAGAATCCGTTTCACGTTTGCCAAGCCAAGTCCTGTGCCTTTCGCTTTTCGTGTAAAGAACGGTTCAAAGATGTGTTCTAAATCTTCCGCCGATATCCCTACGCCTGTATCCGCAACCTTAACACAGACGCTGTTATCTTCTATAAGCGTAGATACCTTCAACTCACCACCTTGTGGCATCGCCTCTATTGCATTCAAGACGATGTTCATAAATGCCTGCTTCAATTTATCTGAATCAAATTGAACTTCTGAGGTTTCAGGTGACAAGTCTAATGCTAACTGAATCTGATGGTGTGCTAAATTGGCTTCCATCAAGTCTAAGACGGCTTGTAGGACAGGAGCAAGCGGTTGTTGTGTAAGGTGAAGTGCTGTGGGACGAGAAAAGTCCATTAGCCCTTTAACGATAGTATCAATTCGCTCAATCTCTTCAAGGATATAGCGGAGCGATTGTTGATGCTTCTCTACCGACATCTCCGGTTTCTGCATCATCATTTGTGCCAGCATCCGCATAGATGACAGCGGGTTTCGGATTTCGTGTGCGAAAGAAGCGGACATTTTTCCAGCTGTCGCTAATCGCTCAGCTTGAATCAGCTGATCTCTTGACTGTTTTAGGTCGCTGGTCATCTGATTAAATGCAGCAGCGAGGTCTCCTATTTCATCATGTGTTTTAATCTCACATTGCTCATCTAAATCCCCTGTAGCGACGCGCGCCGTAGAATCTACTAAAACTTTGATTGGATTCGTCAAATTTTTCCCAATGCGATGACTGATGAGGGCAACCAGTGCCAGGACGAAGACAGCAATGCTGAGCATATACCATGTGAAGGTGCGTTTTGCATCAGCAATCGCGTCCATCGGACGCAGCAAGCAGTAAATGCGTCCAAACTCGATCTGAAGGTAAAAAACTTTATAGGGTTTCCCATTAAGCGTGATGTCTTGTGTAACGGATGTTCCATCTGGATTCTCAAAACGCTGCCTTATTTCGTGAAGTCGCATTTTATCCGCCAAATTCTCCCAATTTTGCTCAGTGTCGGAGAGTCCGGATAGTGTACTGTGATTCAGCGTGTAATCGGAACCGAAAACCATAATTTCAACGCTGTAGGCACGCTTGAGTTTTTCCAGATCTTGGTCAAAGTACCCCGTTTCTATGATGGTATCGAGCCAGCCCTCCGTTTCACGTATAAACTGCTCACTATACTTCCAAGCGAAGATTTCAATTGCTACCAAAGGTAATGCAATAGCAATCAGTGCAAAGAGAAGCAAGAACGGGAGGACGATTTTAGTTTGAATGCTATACCGACGCATCAGAATCCTTTTTTTGATGTGATTGGGAGCAACTTCTACATTCCTAACATTCTTCTCAGTATAACCTAAAGTGATTGACATGTCAACGTCCACTCGATCCATTCGTTTTTACATGGAACGAAAGAACAAAGCCCTTTGGCTTGAAATTTTAAACGAACAAAAACCAGACCGAATATGTCTAACGTGAGAGAATGGAAACTTTTTAACAATTATGGTGTGTAAATTTTAGGATATTTCGTTGGACATTATGGATTGAGGACCTTCAAATTTAACTTTGTTCCACATGGAGAAAATAGATATGACAAATGCTATGCAATTCGGCACTTCGCACACAGACATAGAACATACAGACACAAATCTGGAACGGATTAGTGAGGATGAGCTTGTTGAACGGTTCCAGAACGGAGATACAGAGGCCTTCAATCCTCTCTTTCTCAGATACCAAAAGAAAATATATAATTTCTTGTATCGACGCATTCGTGACCGGGAAACCGCGGAAGATCTATGCCAAGAAGTATTCTTGAAGGCATTTAAGGCGCTACCTAATTTCAAAGGTGATTCCACATTTTATAGTTGGATTTACCGCATTGCTATCAATTGCAGCATAGATTTCCAGCGTCAGCGAAACCGAGTCAAATTTCTTACGTTTGAGGAATTATCGTTTGATGCAGACGATGTGTTAAGGATGGTAAATGCCTATCCATCTCCAGAGGCGATCACTGAAACTGAGGAACTTGGACGCATCATTCGCAAGGCGGTACAGAAACTGCCACCCGGACAGCGTCGCGTCTTTAATCTCCGTCACCGAAGAGCACTTGCGATTAAAGAAATCGCAGTCCTATTAAACAGGTCAGAGGGGACAGTTAAAGCACATCTGCACCATGCACATCAGCGGTTGCAAGGTATGCTGCTTCCGTATCTGCAAAATCAAGTGCTGGAATGGAACGGAGAAGCTTAGGAAACTTTGATAGTGATGTGTTGAGAAAGCCTGAATATGTAAGCGTGCCGGTAGACGGGAATTCCGAAAGGTTTTCCCGTTTTTGCTCGCAGCGCTGGAAAAACTGGTATTTTTTTAACTTGACAACCCTCCCGAAATATAGTATAATATACTAAGATTATCGGTGTGAAGAATTAGGAAATCAGGTGGGATGGCTGAGTGGACGAAAGCGGCGGTCTTGAAAACCGTTATGGCGCAAGCCATCGTGGGTTCGAATCCTACTCCCACCGCCATTTGGAGAGGTGCAGGAGTGGTTGAACTGGACTGCCTGCTAAGCAGTTATGGCGTAAGCCATCGTGGGTTCGAATCCCACCCTCTCCGTTCGTAAGATAAAATACGTATCCGAAAGAGTTGGTGGAACCGAGATTCATAGTCTCGGTTTATGATTCAAACTCGTACATGTACAATACGCGCCTGTAGCTCAGTGGATTAGAGCATCTGACTACGGATCAGAAGGCCGGGGGTTCGAATCCTCTCAGGCGCTTTTATAATATTTGTTGGACTGAATTTGGATCGTGATTTTTTCTGGATGAAACAGGCAGTTGAATTGGCACGACAGGCAGGAGAAAAGGGCGAAGTCCCTGTGGGCGCAATCCTTGTGAAAGATGATCTGTCGATTGCTGAAGCACATAATCTGCGCGAACAGTGTGGAAGTCCTGTTGCTCATGCAGAAATGCTTGCGATACAAGCGGCATCCGAAAAGATCGGTAACTGGCGATTTGTTGACACAACTTTGTATGTGACGTTAGAACCGTGTCCAATGTGCGCTGGGGCGATCGTGTTGGCGCGTATTCCAAGGGTTGTTTATGCCGCAGCAGACCCGAAATCTGGGGCAGCTGGGACGCTCTACAATATCCTACAAGATGAGCGGTTGAATCATCGAGTTGAATTGGTGAGCGGAGTGTTAGCAGAAGAGAGCAGCGCGCTTTTGAAATCCTTTTTTGAGAAACGCCGCCGGAAATAAAGAGCGAGGTACACATAAACGTTAGGTGTGTCAATCCAGTCCGATTAGATATGGAGAGATGCAGGAGTGGTTGAACTGGACAGTCTCGAAAACTGTTGTGGCGCAAGTCACCGTGGGTTCGAATCCCACTCTCTCCGTTTTTTGTATTTTCTGCTTGAATAATAGCGTCCATATATATTTTATAATCGCAAAACGCTTAAGTCTTGCGACTTGTGGGGCAGTAGCTCAGTTGGGAGAGTGCATCCCTCGCACGGATGAGGTCACGGGTTCAAATCCCGTCTGCTCCATGCGAAATTTCGATCTCGAATTAAATCGAGATCCGTCTTTTCCCTACATCGTCTATTTCATGTTGTTTGACAGGATCTCGATGTATTTTCCTGTCTGCTTTGTGAGATAAAAATATTTTACGGAGAGATGCAGGAGTTGGTTGAACTGGCATGACTGGAAATCATGTGTGCTGTTTTGCAGTACCGTGGGTTCGAATCCCACTCTCTCCGCCATTTTTGATGCAGCTTGCAATATCTGGGTTCCACCCGTTGAATGGGACCAGGCTTGCTGTTTAACGGCTCAGATAATTAACGTCTTGGCTATGCTAGGTGGGGAGGTAGCGGTGCCCTGTATCTGCAATCCGCTAAAGCAGAACTGAATTCCCAGAAGAGGCCTGTTTCTGTGGGGCCTGTCCCACGCACGTGGTGTTGATGGTTGGGTCTTGAGCAACGGACGCTTGTTGAACCCCGTCAGGTCCGGAAGGAAGCAGCGGTAAATAAGTTGTTCGTGTGACGCAAGGGTGCCTGACCTGAGCTAACGATGTGGGCAACGCTTGGAGAAGCTTGTCAACTCTGGGTGCATAGTCATCTTTGGACGTGTTAGCCGGACTGCAACACCAATTCCCAAGTCAGACTATCTAAGTAAGGATTGTGCGATGTCTTATGAGGTTCTCGCCCAAAAATGGCGTCCCCAAAACTTCAGTGATGTTGTCGGGCAGGAACACGTTACGACTACCCTGAAAAACCAGATTTTATCCGGTCGCATCGGACATGCCTATCTCTTTTGGGGACCGCGCGGCACTGGTAAAACAACAGTCGCACGTATCCTTGCCAAAGCGGTCAACTGTCCCAACCGTATTCAAGAAACAGAATTTGACGCCAGCACGACCGCAGAGCCTTGCAACCAATGTGAATTCTGCCACGACATTTCGCAAGATAGATCCTTTGATGTCATTGAAATGGATGCCGCTTCTAACCGCGGTATTGATACTATTCGAGACCTTCGCGAAAACGTTAAGCTCTCCCCAGCTGCCTGCACTTACAAAATCTATATCATAGATGAAGCACACATGCTCTCGCCAGAAGCATTTAACGCTTTGCTCAAGACCCTTGAAGAACCACCCCCACATGTCATCTTCATCATGGCGACCACTGAGCATGCCAAAATTCCGAAGACAATTAGTTCCCGATGCCAAGATTTCGATTTCCGACACTTAGAAGACCAAAAGATAATCGAACGCTTGCAGTTGATTGTCAGAGAAGAAGAGGTTTCAGCGGATGCGGACGTACTCTCGCTTATTACACGCCAGTCTGAAGGGTGTCTGCGGGATGCAGAAAATCTCTTAGAACGTCTCATTGCTTCTGCTGGGAAGGATTTGACTATTGAGACCGTTCAACAGACCATTGGGCTCGGATCCAGTTCTCTCCTCCGCGATCTCACGACAGCAATCATAGAAAGGCATCTCGGAAAGGGGTTGAGAACACTAAATGACTTAACAAAGCAAGGTACGGATTTATCGAAATGTCTTGATCATCTCATCAGCCATTTTCGGGACCTCCGACTCTTGGCAATTGATAACAACCTAAGTGAATTAATTCAAAGTCCAACGTCAGATCTCCCTGAACTCAAACAGCAGGCTGAACAGATGTCAGTAAGTCGTCTGTCGCGAATTATCAGAATCTTGATGCACACCAGTCGTGATATCAAACAGTATGGATATCCGCAACTGCAATTAGAGGCCGCATTCATCCAAATTAATTCGCTTGAAGAAGGTATTCACCTTGAGGAAATTGTGGGCAAATTGTCGGAATTAGAGCAGAAATTGGACGCTGCAGGGATTTCAACAACCGAAGAACTTTCGCCACAGCAGTCGCTGCTTCAGCGTGAAAATTCGGCAAACGCGCAACCTCTATTTGCCCAGCTTTCCGCCCCTTCAAAACAAGAGGCTCCTACTTCAATCCCATCTGACCTTGCAAATAAGGCGACGAATACAGATTACAATGAGCAACCCACAACCTTCCCTTCATCGAATCCGAACGCGTCAAACCCTGCGCCGACGCCACATATTGTTCGGTCGTTAGCGGAACTACCTTCATTTTGGGATGAGGTGAGGTCGAAACTTCCCATGAAGCTTAGACACGGCTTACCGGAAGGATCTGTCCCAGTTGTCAATGCTGAAAACGTGGTTGAGATCCCGTGTTCACCGTCGTATCTTCCCATGATACTTGATAGTGACAAGGAAATTATAGCTGACACCTTAAAGCTGATAATCGGCGAGCCTGTGAAATTTGAGTTGGTTGCCATAGATACTGTCTCGGAATCTCCAGCTTCCAAGGAGGCATCCGAGAAAGCTGATCGAAAAACACCACGCATACGAAAGATTGAGGCTCAGGACGATCCACAGCTTAAAACAGCCCTCGAACTCTTTGATGCCACAGTTCTGGAAACCCAATAACCGCGTCTTTCCCGATTGGAAGGACGTATTTTATAAGGAAATTTCTATTGTACCAAGCATTTTTACAACAACACAGTCACCGGTGTATCCCCGGCACAAGGATGCTTGGAGACAGGATAAAAAGCTATGAAAATGAATGACCTGATGAAACAGGCACAGCAGATGCAAAAGCGGATGCTTGAAATCCGAGAAGAACTCGCAAACCGAACCGTCGAAGCGACTGTCGGAGGTGGGATGGTAACCGCTGTTGTTAATGGACAACAGGAGATCGTTTCACTTAGTATTACACCCGAAGTCGTTGATCCAGACGATACTGAAATGCTTGAAGACCTGATTGTCGCTGCGGTCAATGAGGCACTGCAACAATCACAGGAATTGATGTCCTCCGAAATGAGCAAATTGACTGGTGGACTTAAAATTCCCGGACTCCCGTAAACAAAATTATAGGAAATAGCGTTTTTTCGTTTCACATGCACGCTGATGCCGGAATTAGCGAAAATTCATGCAAGAATATCCGAAACCGCTGGCGAAACTTATTGAAGAGCTTCAGAAACTGCCGACAATTGGGCAGAAAACAGCGCAGCGCTTAGCATTCTTTATGCTAAAATTGCCTGACACAGAGACTGCCCAAATCGCGGAAGCGATCGCTCAAGTAAAGAAATTATTATCTTACTGTGACCTGTGTGGGGCAATTACCGACACCAACCCGTGTTACATTTGTACAAATCCACGCCGCGACCAACGGATAATCTGTGTTGTTGAAGAGTCTGATGACCTTTGGGCAATTGAGCGAACGAATGGTTATAAAGGACTTTACCACGTCCTTGGTGGTGTTTTGTCCCCTTTGGATGGGACTGGACCCGATGAACTCGGAATCAATAAGCTTTTTCAACGAATTCGGCAACCTGATCCCGGAACGGAACCTATCCAAGAGGTAATACTCGCCACGAATTGGACTACTGAAGGTCAAGCGACTGCTCTCTACCTCACACAGCACTTGGAAATGTTTGAAATCGCTGTCACGCGAATTGCCTACGGTATTCCAGTTGGCGGTGATTTAGAGTACATTGATGAAGTAACACTCGCAAAGGCGCTGGAAGGCAGGCGAAAAGCTTAATGAGCAAGCGGTGGTTTTTACGACTTTTAATAATCATTTTATGTTTTGGAGGGTTCAGTGTAGCGTGCACGGCGCAGGATTCAAATAGTCCAAACGCAGCACGAGAAGATACACGACCTCTCAACGAGCGTATCACCCGCCAAGCGGGTGCTGTTTTTGATGCACAGCGCGCTTTTGAGATATTAAAGAAACAATGTGAGTTCGGACCGCGACCTCCCGGTTCGCCAGCACACCGTGAAACTCAAAATTATTTGTTCACTGAACTTGAAAAATATGCGAATAGCGTAGTACTTCAACCACTTCAATACAAAGCAGATGGTGTAACACTTCAACTAAACAATATTTTAGCAGAATTCGGAGCACCGGGTGGAGAAACGCTTTTGCTGGCTGCACATTGGGATACACGTCCCTTTGCCGACCTGGATCCAAAGCCAGAAAATCAGAATACACCAATTCTCGGTGCTAACGATGGTGCTTCCGGTGTTGCAGTGCTTCTTGAGATTGCAAGGGTTTTAAAGCTGCGACCACCACCGCGCCGAGTGATTATCGTTCTTTTTGATGGTGAGGATTACGGCAGATCCATCGATGATATGTTCATCGGTTCTCGATTTTTCGCACAAAATCTTGGAAAATGGCGACCAGACTACGGGATTCTGCTGGACATGGTGGGTGACAAGGATTTGAGTATACCAATAGAGCGTTACTCTTGGGATGCAAATCGTGAGTTCACACAACTTATCTGGAATCGGGCAGCAACCCTCGGTTTAGCCCCTTTCCAACAACGCTTAGGTGCAGCAATTCTGGACGATCATGTTCCGCTGATCAAAGTAGGTATCCCAATGGTTAATATTATCGATTTTACTTATCCATATTGGCATACGGTTGAAGACACGGTGGATAAATGTAGTCCAAAAAGTCTTGAGGTAGTCGCCACGCTCGTTATGAGCATCATTTATGATGGACTCTAATTAGATTTCGCATTCTCCTTTGATAGGAGGATAGAGAACATGAATACCTATCAAAAACATTACGACGTTATCGTAGTCGGAGCAGGACATGCCGGTTGTGAAGCTGCGCTTGCTGCTGCACGAATGGGCTGTGAAACGCTCATCGTCACTATCAATCTGGACACAATCGCGAAGATGTCTTGTAACCCCGCTATTGGTGGACTTGCCAAAGGGCATCTTGTTAAAGAGATAGACGCCCTCGGTGGCGAAATGGCGAAAAATATTGATAAAACGGGTATTCAGTTTCGCCGTCTAAATACCAAAAAGGGGCCAGCAGTTAGGTCGAGTCGCGCACAAGCAGATAAAAAGGCGTACCAAGATGAGATGAAACGCGTCTTAGAGGCGCAAGAAGGGCTTGATATCAAGCAAGTATTGGTTGAAGAACTTCTTGTTGAAAATGGAAAGTGCATCGGGATTCTAAGTCAAACGCGGACTGCTTATATCGGAGAAACTGTAATTCTCACGACCGGTACTTTTCTGAAAGGCATAATTCATATCGGTGATGTTTCGTATAGTGCGGGCAGAGCAGGTGAATCCTCAGCGGAGAAACTCTCGGAGAGTTTTTTGAACCTCGGTTTTGAGATCGGCAGACTCAAAACTGGTACACCACCCCGTGTCAATGCGCATACAGTTGATTTCAGCCAGATGGAAATTCAGCCTGGTGACGAAGATCCACTCCCCTTCTCTTTCCTGACGGAACGGATTGCCCAACCGCAGCTTCCCTGTTACTTAACTTATACGAATGAGAAAACGCACGCTGTCATCCGTGACAACCTACACCGATCTGCGATGTACAGCGGTCGTATTGTCGGCATCGGTCCCCGTTATTGCCCTTCGATTGAGGATAAAGTCGTTCGTTTCGCTGAAAAAACGGGACACCAAGTTTTCGTTGAACCCGAGGGACGGGATACAGATGAAATTTATCTCAACGGAATTTCTGCGAGTTTGCCAGAAGATGTACAGGTAGGGATGGTACATAGTATTGCGGGGTTAGAGAACGCTGAAATCATGCGGTTTGGATACGCAGTGGAATACGATTTTGCTCCAGCGACGCAACTGCAGCCAACACTTGAGACAAAACAGGTTCCTGGACTCTATTTCGCAGGACAACTCAATGGTACCACCGGTTACGAAGAAGCCGCAGCGCAGGGGCTTATGGCAGGAATCAACGCAGCACTAAAGGTGAAGGGTGAAGAACCGCTCATTCTTGACAGAGCACAAGCCTACATCGCCGTTTTGATTGATGACCTTGTTACATTGGACATTCGTGAACCTTACCGTATGTTCACGTCTCGCGCCGAGTACAGATTGACCCTGCGAGAGGACAATGCAGATCTCAGGCTCACCGAAATTGGAAAACGGATTGGACTCGTTGATGACAATAGATACCACCAGTTTCAAAAGAAGGCGGAAGATATCCAAACAGAATTGAAACGCTTGCAGGAGACTGTTATCAAGCCAGGATCCCCGCCGATTATTGGAGAGTCGCAGGCTATGGCTATTGACAATTGGAAGAATATAGTCAAAACTGGCGAATTGAAGCAACCTACATCCTTGGCGGAACTGCTGAGGCGCCCTGAATTGCATTATGGAGAGATAAACCAGATCGCACCATCGCCTGAGATTCTATCAGAAGCCGTGAAGGAGCAGGTAGAAATTCAGATTAAATACGACGGCTACATTCAACGACAACAGCGACAAATTCACCAGTTCAAAAAAATGGAAAATCTCCGAATCCCGGATACATTCGACTATGCTATGGTGCCTGGATTAAAGGCAGAGGCACGTGAGAAACTTATGAAGATTCGACCCGCCTCTATTGGGCAAGCCTCTCGTCTACCCGGTGTTTCGCCTGCGGATGTTTCAATATTGACGGTTATTCTTCATCAACATAGAGCGAATAGCCGGTAGTTATAAAAGCAATTGGTAGATTACAAACAGCACTTAGAAAAGACCTTTAATCATTACGGATTTCCACTAACAACGCATCAAGTGGCACAACTTACCCGATATCGCGATGAATTGCTTCGATGGAATGCCCGTATGAATCTGACCGCGATCACGGATGATGACGAAATTATTCATAAACATTTTCTCGACTCTCTGAGCGTCTTGGAACACATCACACTAAGAGACGGTGATTCTGTTATTGATGTCGGAACTGGTGCCGGATTTCCAGGAGTTGTGCTAAAAATCTATGTCCCTGGAATCCGGTTAACACTTATTGAAGCGTCGCAAAAAAAAGCGAGTTTTCTAAAATTTCTCATCCCACAATTGCAGTTGCATCAAACAATGAACGTTGCAGTACTCGCCGAACGCGCAGAAGTTTGTGTCCAACAGCAAGCACATACTGGGGTATACGATTGGGTCTTCACCCGTTATGTTGCTACTATCGCTGATTCAGCGGATTATTGCTTGCCGCTGCTGAAAGAAAGTGGCGAGTGGATAGTCTACAAATCCGGCGAGGAGACAATCAGAGATGAGATTGACAAAAGCATGGGGCGTCTTAATGCACTCGGTGGAGCAGTTGAAACTGTCATCACAAACGCAAAGTTCAATCGAAGTTATGTTGTGATCCGCCGTGTTAAAACGCCAACCGTGGCAAAATAAGGCTTGTCGTGTGCGTTGTCTATCCTAAACTAAGCGTGAAATTTCAGATTTCGCGTATAAAATCCGCGGACGACGGTTTGAAAATACAATACGTCAAACAACAATGCTAAGGAAAAATCCTATGAATTTTGATACAACGATTGGAGAAGAAAATATCTCTATTCTTCATGTAGAGGGAAAGATACTTGGAAATGCCGCTGATGTATTTCGCGAGGAGATGAAACAACAACTTCAAACTGCTCAGGGTAAATTAGTTGTTGATTTAATGAATGTTCCTTTGATTGACAGTAGCGCATTAGGGGCGATTGTGCTCACGTTGAAGCATTGCCAAAGATCGGGCGGTAAATTAGTTTTGCTCAATCCACAGAAAGCTGTTCGAGAAGTCTTGGAAGTAACGCAGCTCGCAACCGTTATTGAGATTTATGATACGGAAGAGAGCGCGAGTGCCGCTTTTGTGTAGCGGAAGAGAATTGCACCTCAAGAATTGCTGTGGTGAATAATTATGAAGCGTTCTCGATTTAAAGTGGGTTTGCGAGGGCAACAGATCGTCCTATTTTTGTTGGTTGCGTTGATGCCGTTGTTTGTTATTTCGTTAGTCATAAAGGTGTTGGGGGAGAATACGCTTAAGGACAATGTTGGTGAAAGCCTCGTCCTTCTTGCACAAGAGAAACTTGCCCGCGCCGATAGTGCTATTTCCCACAGAATAAAAAACATTCAAGCCGAAATTCCCAATATTCAACGGGCGGTTGAGCGGTCGAATACTGCTGAAGGACAACAGACCGTATTTTTCGGCGTATGGGCACGTTTGGAGGATAGCATCCGCTTGCTTGAAACTTACGCTGGTTATAGAACTGAGGTGACTATTGCGAATGCTTCGGGCTACGTCCTCCGCTCAAACAAGCCAGAGTTGGATTACGATACAACAAAAATACTTCCGTATACGGTAAAAGACAAGGAATGGTGGAGAAGAGCCTACAACAATGGAATTGGCTACGAGTTCGTGGAAGATGTCATCTATGATAACGTGCGAGGTATATACCTGCTTCCAGTCACACTCCCGATACGTACAGATGCCAAAACTTCCGGTTCGCTACAAGGAATAAATACAGTGGGTGTGCTAAGAACTGTTTTGTTGCTTCCTGAGCTTAACAGTTTAGTTGGATCACGACCAGATCCGACAGGGACATACACCCTTTTAACAAACGCATCTGGTAAAATCGTTGCTGCTTCGCTTGGGAGTGGGTATCGCGTAGGTAGTTACATAGAAATGAACAATGCTGTAGAAGAAGCAATTATTGAAGGAAAAAAGGGCGTTGATGGGAAGTATTACGACTTTGAATCGGAAGGTGAGGCGGATGTATTCTTTGATGAACCTCGCGTCTATGGTTGGGCGCGGACTCGACGCTCGGATGATGAATCGTGGAAGGTGCAACAAAACTTTAGCAATTGGATACTCTTTATTTCACGTCCTACTGCTTCCGCTTATGCGGGTGTGGTTAAACTAAACAGATATATTTTTTATGTTACCGTTGTATCAAGTGGTATCGTTGTAATTATTGCATACTGGGCTGCGCAAAGAATAGCTAAACCGATATTAGAAGTTGCACAGGCAGCAGACAGCATCGGGCAGGGCGAGTTTGACAGTGAAATTGTTGTCGAAAATGATGATGAAGTTGGTGTTCTTGCCGAAAAATTCAACGAGATGCAAAGAAACCTCAAAACGGCGGTTGATAGACTCAGACAAGAGGAAAGAAAACTTACCGCCATTGTGGAAAACCTCGGTGAAGGGCTAATTGTTGTTGCAGCTGGTGGACGGGTGTTGTACGTCAATCCTGTGGCTGAGCGGCTCCTGAATCTTGGAAGAACCACCGGCTACCAAAACTTTATTGCTGTTGATACCGAAACTGGTCAAATCTCTTGGACAAAACAGTACGTCGGATCTGAATCTGCGACAACGGATACAAAAACGGTTGATTTAAAAATCTTGTCTTCCTCGCGACGTGAGGTGGAACAACACCAAACAATGATTGCTGAACTCGGAGGCGATGGGAGTCAGTCAAACGACGAAACGCGGGTGCTTCGCATTATAGCAAGCCAGTTTTCTGATGATAGTAATAATGTTGCGGGAATGGTTTATGTCTTTGATGATGTCACACATGAGCACGAAGTGGAGCAGATGAAATCGGAATTCGTTTCCTTAGTATCACATGAGCTGAGGACTCCCCTAACCTCTATCATCGGATTTATTTCACTAATACTTGATGGAAAAACCGGCGAAATTAATCAGAAACAGTACGAAAGTCTAAGTCGCGCACACCGCCAATCGGAAAGGCTCGCTGCACTTATTAACGATTTGCTTGATATTTCGCGAATTGAAGCTGGGCGCATTGAGATGGAACGGGAGCAAGTCCAGATTGACTGGGTAGCCCAACGCAGGATTGAGGAACTCCGTCCGCAAGCAGATGAAAAAGGCATCACCTTGTTGTTGGATACCAAACCCAATTTACCGGTGCTAATTGCCGATACAGATCGGATTGGACAAGTCTTTATTAATCTCATAGGAAATGCGATCAAATTCACACCGAATGGTGGGAAAGTGACAGTGAGAATATCAGCATATTCGCGGAATGGAAGTGGACCAGGGGGTTTTCATGTTGAAATAATTGACACGGGCCCCGGAATTCCGCCTGATGAACGAGAGAAAATCTTTGATAAGTTCCAGCAACTCACAAGTACTCGGAAACACCAGCAGGGCGGTACGGGATTAGGACTTTCAATCGCATCTGGGATAGTTGAAGCACATGGAGGAAAACTGTGGGTGGATACAGGCGATAACGGACGCGGATGCAACTTCCAGTTTTTTATCCCAATCGGACAGGAAAATGGCTGAAACGATTTTAGTTGTTGATGATGACCTGGATATTCTTGAGCTCCTCAGGCTAAATTTGGAACCCGAGGGATACGAGGTACGTACCGCAAGTGATGGCGAACAGGCGGTGGAAAGCGCATCCTTGAGTCCACCGGATCTTATTCTTCTTGATGTGATGATGCCATATAAAGATGGCTTCCAGGTCATTGAAGAACTTAATAATATAGAGGAGACAAAAACCGTTCCGGTCATTCTACTCACGGCGCGTGGACAGACGGAAGATAAAGTTCACGGTTTAGATGCCGGTGCAGATGATTACATCACTAAACCCTTTGATCTCCGTGAGGTAACTGCGCGGGTTAAGGCAGTTCTGGGAAGAACGCAGCCCATCAAATATATCAACCCGCTGATGCGGGCAATGGGATCTGGATTCAATGAGGCAGGCGTTCAGCAATTAGCTGGGCATCTTCAAGCTGCCGCTGCTATCCAGAAAAAATTATTGCCAGAACAGCCACCTGACCTTCAAGGGTTTGACATCGGAATCCTGCTCCAAAGTTCTATGTCAGTTTCTGGGGATTTCTATGATTTCGTTCCGCTAAGCGAAACACGGATTGGGATCGTCATTGGTGATGTAAAGGGGAACGGAATTCCGGCGGCACTCTTGATGGTGATGATCCGGACTGCACTACGTTTGCTCTGCCGTGAAGAAGAGGATCCTGCTACGATTCTCAAGCGGATTAATGATTTAGTGGCACGGGACACTGAGGCGACGTTGTTCGCAACAATGATCTACGGTATAATGGACACGGTGACTTCGACTTTTACCTATTCAAATGGCGGGCACTGCTATCCGTTACACCGAAAATGTACAGGTGGGATGGATGTCTTAAAAACAGGTAGCATGTTAGTAGGCGCATTTGAGGAGGCAGTTTTTGCAAGCGGCACCTGTTTCTTAGCACCGGGTGATATTATCGTTTTCTATACAGATGGTATCACTGAAACCGATGTTGAGGACAGTTCGATTGAAAATAAAAGTGAACGTGTGTCGACAAGTTCAGATGCGACACCGGCAGATATGTTCTATGGTCAGGAGAGACTCACTGCCTGCATTTCCAAAAACGTCGAATTGTCCGCCTCGGCGTTATGTGAAGCAATCGTTAAGGATTTGGCGTTGTTCAGTGGGAGCACAGAACCTCATGACGATAGGGCTTTAGTTGTTATCAAACGCGACACTTAGAGATTAGAGGGAGCGCACATTGTGGTGCTGCTCATGTAACATACTTTTGGCGTGATGAATGTTATTTTATTATTTTATAAGTTCGGTTTCCAGATGTAGGACTTTGACAAGTAGGTAAACTCTTTTCATGGACAACCGAGAAAATTATCAAGTTAAATTCCAAAATTTCATCAAGCTAAAATTCAACGTAAAATAACAAAGACGCGCTTGGTCTCAAAATCCGTCTTATAGGAATTCTTAGCAAAGGTTCAAGCGCATAAAGAAGGAGTTTCAAACGTGGGCGAGAGAACTGAGCAGGTTATTACGCTTTCTCTCCCAAGCTCAATGCAACATGTTTATCTACTTGATGTCGTTGTCTCTGAGATTTTAAAGGAATTGAGTTTTGGTGAGGACGTACAAGAGCAGATTAACCTTGCTGTCATTGAAGCGGGTACAAACGCAATTAAACATGGCAATAAAGAGGATCTGAGCAAAAAGGCCACTTTTCATTTCATTCTTGCTGAGGATAAACTAACCATTGTCATTGAAGATGAGGGTGAGGGATTCACGCGCCAAGAAGTCGCAGATCCGTTAGACCCGGAAAATTTGCTCAAAAGCAGTGGGAGAGGACTATTTTTGATGGAAGCCTGCATGGATGCTGTAACTTATGAAGCCAAAGGCACAATCATCAAAATGGTCAAATACAGGGTGACACCGACACCATAACTACGTCCAATTTCGCATTCTCGCGAATTTAATGATACGAATCATATTATTATAAAGAAAGCTTACGGGATCGTTCACTGAATACATCCAAACCTATGCCGCTATATGGTTCAATTTGCCAAAATCTCGCGGCTTTGCAGGCGAAGACAGAGTGCATCGCGCACAGATGTTCATCCCTCAAGTTTACGGGCGTTTTAAACTTTCAAGGAATTTCTATGCAAGTCAATCTTCGACATAAAGGCAGTATTACAATTTTAGATATTGAAGGAAGAGTTATTGGGGTGGATGCCTTGGCTCTTAAAACCATTATTGATGAACAGATTCAAATCGCTGATAGCCAGACGGATCAGGGAGGGCATCTCAACTTAATTTTGAACATGGAACGCGTCCAGATGATGGATAGTTCAGGCTTAGGGGTACTTGTTGCTGCCTATACCTCTATTCAACGAAATGAAGGTCGTGTGGTTCTGCTCAATCTCGGCGGTAACATCAGAAGTCTCATCGTTATGGCAAAACTGATGACAATTTTCGACTGCTATAATTCGGAGGCAGAAGCGATAGCAGGAATTATGAAGTCTTAAAGGTCTATCCCTAAAACATGTCGCGGAGTAAAGTAAAAAATGGAAGCGCGTATCTCTAACGATACAGAACAGAGCATTAACTTGTGGTATAAATGTACCAGATGTCAGGAGTTTGCTTTCAGAGGCGAACTCGAACGGAACCTTTATATCTGCTCATATTGTGGGACTCCGTTTCCGCTACTTGCTGAAAAGCGGATTGAGTATTTGCTGGATGATCCGCCAGCAATGGAAATTAAATCTCCCAATACCACTGGACTCGCCGTTGAAGGAACAATTTCCGGCTATCCTGTCAATCTTTTCATCGTGGATATGGACGTAATTCCTACTGAAATTGATGTGCCTCTCCTTCTCGCAACCGTTGAAAAGGGTTTGCAAGCGCAGACACCACTGATTACAATTGTCGCGTGTCAACCAGAGGGTTCGGAAGTAGCTTCAATGGAAAGCACCTATTTAACGATGCAAATGGAGCAATTAGCGGACGCATCGCTGCCTCATATCACTGTTTTAACTGAAACAGAAGTAGATCCGCTTGCTACATACCTTCCTGTCGGAGATTTGGTTGTTGCGGAGGGGAGCGCGCCTACTCAGAAACGGGCGTCCCTGAATCTACAACCCGCACTCCATGCACCAGAAGAGCAGCTTCTGACACAAACACCTGTACCAGATATAGGTGTGAAACCTGACATAAGCGTTGATTGCTATGTTCCACGCGCCGAGCTGCCGCATACGCTGGAACGATTTCTGAAATTTTTTCTGGATAATCGGTAGAAATAGCGTCTACAACAGAAAAGTATCTGCCATCAGGACAACCGATCTGGTTTCAAACTGCATTTCTGATTTAGACATGAGCCTCACCCCACATACCACACAGCCATTGGAGATACTATGAGACAAGACGCTTCTGCTGTTAAACAAAAGTTTGAGGCTATTTTTGGTGATTCACCTAAATGCGTTGTATCTGCTCCGGGTAGAGTGAATCTAATCGGTGAACATACAGATTATAACGGTGGCTATGTATTTCCCGTCGCGATTGATAAGTATATCCACATTGCTGTGCGTGAACGAGCTGACCGACGGGTTGTCCTACATGCATTAGATGTCAACGAATCCTCTGAACTGAATCTTGATGCACTCCGCCCAATTCCGAATAACGCACCAACTTGGAGTTATTACTTGATAGGTGTTGCGTCCCTCCTGCAAGAATCAGGCAATGAAATAGCGGGAATAGATGCTGTTATCACTGGCGATGTCCCGATTGGTGCTGGATTGAGTTCTTCCGCTGCCTTGTCGGTGGCATCAGCACTCGCTTTTATGAGTGCGTCTAAACCTGTATCGTCCGTGAACACCGCAAGTTCAGAGAGACATAAGAAAGAACTCGCTGCATTGTGCCAACGCGTAGAACACGAGTTTGTGGGTGTCAATTGTGGTATCATGGATCAGACGATCTCACTCTTAGGGCAGGTGGACCACGGATTGTTTCTTGATTGTCGCTTGCTTGAATATGAGCATGTTCCACTCAATTTGGGCGCGCATTGCATCGCAATTTGTAACACGAAGGTAAAGCGGGAACTCGCTGCCTCTGAATATAACAAACGGCGTGCGGAGTGTGAAAGAGGTGTTGACATCTTGAGACAGTGGATGCCGGACATAACTTCTCTTCGTGACATTTCGCTGACAGACTTCGAGAAATATGAAGGAAAACTGCCCCCTTTAACACAAAAAAGATGTCGGTATGTGATTGAAGAAAACACACGCGTCCTTGATGCGGTTGATACGCTCAAAGCGCTGAACCAGCGAACAACCGAAAAGGCAGCTAATTCGCTCATAGCATTTGGCAAGTTAATGAATGCCTCCCACAAAGGGCTACGCTATGATTACGAAGTTAGTTGTAACGAATTAAATCTTCTTACCGACATCGCATGCAGCATTGACGGTGTAATCGGGTCTCGAATGACTGGCGCGGGTTTTGGTGGATGTACAGTCAGCATTGTTCATAAAGACGCTTTAGAAACATTCCGCACTCGCGTGATGACAGAATACTGCGAACAGATAGGCATTGAACCTGAAATTTACCTCTGTAATGTTAGTGACGGCGCACAAGTTTTGTCGAGTTCAGAACTGTTTTCGTAAACCATAGCAAAGAATGAAATATAGCATTGGCGTTGACTTAGGCGGAACCGATATTAAAGCTGGATTGGTCTCATCGGAAGGCGATATCTCTTGCCGTGTGGTCCTTCCAACAGACGTAGAAGTAGGCGGCCCCAAAATAGTAGCGGCTCGAATTGCAGAAGCTGTTCGTCAAGTCCTGCTAAAGGCGGAAGCTGCCAATACCGAAGTAATACCCAAAAGTCAGAGAACCCGTAGTGGTCGGTGTGCGGAAAGCGATGTACAAGAAATTGGGGTTGGATTGGGGGCACCGGGACTTATCATTGCTGAAACAGGGGTCATCCATTTTTCACCTAACTTTCCGGGTTGGAGCGACATTCCGCTTGTTGATTATGTGAACACAGAACTCGCAAAATTAGAGCCTCCAAAGGTCCCTGTAGAGCGCAACTCGCAAGGGAAATACAAGCCAGTATTAAAAGGCATGGACAATGACGTGAATGCCATGACATTGGGGGAATTTCGTCACGGTGCTGGCGTTGGATACGATAGTATCGTTGCATTGACACTCGGTACGGGCGTAGGCGGTGGCGTCGTGATTGACAGGCAGGTTTACCACGGAAGTCAGAATACTGCTGGAGAATTGGGGCATACCGTTGTTGAGCCCAATGGGCGGTACTGTGGTTGTGGCAATCAGGGGTGTCTTGAGGCGTATGCCGGTGCAAAGAATATCGTTGAACGGACCCAAAAGAAAATAGAAACAGGACGCAGCACGATTTTGGCGACAACGGACAAAATATCGCTAACACCCCGAAAAATAGCAGAAGCAGCACAAGCTGGCGACGAACTTGCAATTGAGATTTTTGCCGAAACAGGACGGTATATAGGTATTGCTCTCACATCAATAGCGCATATCCTCAACCCGCAAATCGCAATCATCGGGGGTGGTATCGCTGAAGCTGGTGAAGAACTTCTCTTTGAGCCGATCCGAATTGAATTCTCTAAACGTGCCATGGATATACCAGCACGAATGAAAATTGTAAAAGCACACCTCGGAAATGATGCTGGTATTGTCGGATCTGCGATGCTTGCCTTTGAAGCTTAAAAACTGGCGTTTAGGACCCAACCCGCAGGTTTTCTATGTTGATCCGCGCTTTTCTGAAACCTGCAACAAGTGAACCCTGTAAGCGCGCTGTGGAGAAAAAAAATGAAAAATATGATAAATTGGTTTAACACTTCGTTCCTCTTACAAAACCCGCGATCTGAAAATCGAGAACACATAGAGACTGCGAATCTATCTCGGAGATCTGTCTTACAAATCTTGGGGGCCAGTTGTTTATCATTTATCCCTCTGGGATGTTCAAAAGTTCCAGAGGTTCCAGACTTCATCAAAGACACATTTCAACCCGAAATGATCGTCCCTGTGTTTGACCCCGACGCTGTCATCATGCCACAGACAGGTGCTGTCGGTTATGTCAAAAACGGTGTGACCGCAATCGCGTTACCCCTCAACAACGTCAAGGCGGTTGATGCTTTCGCTATCTTTATCTATAACCGCACGGATTACTGGATTTCCTTCAAAAAGAACGATTGCCAGATGCTTGATGGCACAGGTAATGTTACGAAAGTGATCGACAAATCACAAGAATCCTTTTATCTGAAAAAGAATTTCAGACCAGAGGTGCCACCGGAGTTTGCAGCGGAGATATTCCGGTGGGATAAAACTCTCAGGATACAAGGTGATCCGGCGATATTGCCCAGGGAAGATATTGAAAAAACGACGGTAATGCCGAAGCATCATACAAGGTTTTTCCTATATTTCCGCAAACGAAGCATCAGTTATAGCAACTTACGGATTATTATCCCCAGAGTCACGAGTGATTTCGATGACAAGCAAACGACGTTCGTTTTCAAATTTAAAGTGCAACGGGGCTAAGTTGGGGCACACAAAACAGAAACCTCGAATATTACTGCTGAAATCCGGGCAATATGCTAAAAGTTTTGGTTACCTCCTTCTTGCACTCTTTTTGAGTTGTACCCTGCCTGAAGCTGAAATCCCCCAACCCGAGTCCTCATCCGTTACTGGAACAGAGGAGTCTACCTCCCCTACTGAGAAGGGGTTAATTAAAAATCTTCTGTCAAACCGTGAACGGGAAGCACCCCCTATATTAGGTATCCGGTATATTGAAACGGTCGGTAGGGCTGGACAAGGTGTAGGTGAATTTCGGACGCCATTGGGGCTAACGATAGATGAACGGCAATGGATCTATATAGCTGACGCAGGGAACAATAGAGTCCAAGTGATTGATAGTACTGGAAGGTTTATCACCGAATTTGGAAGTCGTGGGTGGCAGACGGGCGAGTTCAATCATCCGACAGACATAGCGTTGAGTTTCCAACGAAGTTACCGTCTCTATGTCGCAGACACTGGGAACAATCGGGTCCAATACTGTAATTTCGTCGATCAGATTTTTTATCCGCTCAGTGAAAGCGTGGACGACATTTTACTTGATCGTCCTGAAGGCATCGGTATCGGAAGAAATGGTGAGGTATATGTCATTGATACCGGCAATCATCGCTGGATTGAATTCAATGTTGCAGGGGTTCCCGTTATATCACACGGTGGCTTTGGGAGTGGCAGAGAACAACTTTGGAACCCGACGGATCTTGGAATTGATTCACGCGGAAATGTTTACGTTGTTGATACCGGCAACCATCTCATCAAAAAATATGATTTCAGCGGCAATCCTATTGATACATGGGGTGGAGAAGGAGACGAACTTGGACAGTTGCAAGATCCGAAGTACATCGCTCTGGACGAGTGGAATTATCTCTATGTAACAGACGGCGGTAACAGACGCATCCAGGTCTTTACACCTACTGGAAAGAGCATCGTGGAATTTAGCACTCCTGGACTCCTGCAACCGGCAGGTATCGCTGTCTCAAAAACCGGACATGTCTTCGTAAGCGATGCGGAAGCAAACGATATAAAAGTGTTCCAAGTCTTTTATAAGAAATAGGTATTGGCAATCGGCAGTCGGCAATCGGCGATCAGTGTGTGGTACACACAACTTTTGCAACAGCCACAGAAATCTCTTGCTGATGGCTGAAAGGGTTACGTAGTAACCCGACCTGATAGCTGACGGCTAACGCGCCGAAAACTCCTAATGCGTATATTACTCTTCCTCCTTACCTTCTGTTTGTGTGTCCTACCGCGTCTTGGAAGTGCCGGACAAGAATCCTCTAATAGCAATACTAACGTACTTGAACTTCCTACCTTTTCTATCCTTCAAAAAGCGGAATCCCTTGAACTAAAAACAGACGATCTGGAATTCATGGTGAAGTATCCACCAATCCTCCCGAATAGTGAGCGGATAACGGAGGCGGGTGGAAAAGTTCTCGTGCGGGGTGTGGATTATCAAATCGACTTCTTTTTGGGAAAAATTACTGTAGTCGACCCGGACGTTACGACTGAATCAGGTAAATCCTATAGATTAACGATAAATTATCGCACGCTGCCCTTTGCGATTAAACAGGTTTATAAACGGGACCTTTACGGGGCAGAGGGTCCACAAACCGATACGTCTCGTGAGTCGCTTCCTGAGTCTGGAAGATCCCTTGGACAACCCTTCGATGAACCTGCCGCGGGGCAGTCAACCGATGATGTGTCGCAACTGGAGGTTTCTGGAAGTCAAACCTTTGGGATCTCGGTTGGTAGTGGACGCGGGATAACGCCGAATCAAGAACTCCGGGTCAACGTGGAAGGAAAAGCCTCTTCAAATATTCGTGTATTGGCAATGTTGTCTGACCAAGACTTGCCTATTCAACCTGAAGGCACGACCGAGAATATCCAGGACATCGATCAGAAGTTAATTCGCATCACGCATCCGAATATGAGAGGCACCTTGGGTGATTTTGAAGGGTCGCTCGGTCCGTCAGAGTTTATCTTCTTCCCACGTGCCTTGGAGGGTGTACAAGTTGAAGGCGATTTCAAATGGATAGACTTTCATCTCATTCCCAGTGCTATTCCAAAGGGACAGTCTACAAGTTTAGTCCTGCGCGGTGAGGAGGGACGTAGCGAATACCGACTTACAGTTGACGGACAATATGTTATTGTAAAAGCCGGCAGCGAGATCGTCTGGCTGAACGGTGAGCGGATGCGGCGCGGAGAGAATAACGATTATGTCATCCGAGAATATGGGGATCCTATTGTTGAATTCAACAGTAAACATCTAATAACGAGCAACGACGTGATACGGGTTGACTTTGAGTACATTCCAGAGGAGCGCGCTTATCAACAAAATCTCTATGGACTCAGCAGCATCTTTACGCTACCGGGCGAGTGGATCTCTTTCGGCGCATCCTATGCCGTTGAAACAGATCTGAGTCAGCCGGAGCAGTCTTTAATTGTGTTCGCTGATGAAGAATTAGAGGCACTTCGCCAAAATATACTTGATCCCGATGGCGACGGGTCGCCGCTCACGGCACCTCAGAAACATAGCGTTTGGGGACTCGAAAGTCGTCTAAATCTCACTGATCAAGCATGGATTCAAGGAGAAATCGCTTATAGTGCTGTTGATAAAAACACCTATTCTACTGCTGATCGCAAAGAGGTTAGTCAAGCATGGAAACTGATCGGTTATGCGGATTGGGATTTCGCCACATGGTCTGATAAACTGCGTCCTAAATTAACAACAAACCTTGATATCCGAGCGATGGACGCAGACTTTGTGCCTGTTGGTGCATCCAGCAGCAATCGCACCCGTTCCCGCTATGAAACCCAATACGCGAAGGAAGGATTTGATGATGCCTTTCTACTTGGCATCGCGGGCCCTTCACGAACTGCCCAAGATGAACGAACAATGAACTTTGACATCCGCGTGCTCCCTGTGGACTGGCTGGAAGTTGATGCAGGGGTGGGAAGAAGCGAAGAGAGAGACCCTGAGCCCAAGGGGAACGTTCAAGACGCATCAGAATCCATAGACGCTGCTGTAGGAGGGTTTTCCAATCCGGACACCATCCGTAATAATTTCAATTGGGGTGTAAATTTTAACAGCAATCAGCGTTCAATCCTCAACCGTCAGTCTCCAGATAGTCTTGTGACAAACACACAGGCTTTTCAGCCTACAACTACTGGAGACCGACAGCCGACAGCCGACAGCCGACAGCCGACATCTATAAGGAAATGGCTTCCAAACCTTCGCTGGGATGACTACCGGAGCAGTTCACGTGTTGAGGACGCTAATTCAACGGCAACGCAATCGCAGCAAAAATCACGACAGGAGGGGAACCTATCCTACCCTATCGGTCCATTCAGAATCATGGGAACACTCGGCAGGGTGGAATCAAACGAACCGCGCGATGCTACGCTCAACCGAAAGCGGGATCGCACAACCGGACGTATCGGTCTTGTTGATTTTAAGTGGGCATCCTTTGATACCAGTTATGAGCTTGAGGAAGCGTATGCTAAAGAACCCTTGCTCACTGTGGATAATGAACCGATCGGTTTATCCGATTGGCAACGGAGCACCACTGCCCGGACGTGGAAAGTTGGTGTCTTTTCACAGCAAGAGTCCTTTCTCAAAGGCGGAGCGGATCTCTCGGCGAATATCGCACGTCGTATGTTAAAAGCACATAACGATCTTGGGGCTAATACCACAACGCAACTCGCCGATGTGAGTCTCCAATTGACACCCCTGAGCCGTGCAATTGACATGGAAGTCACCTATGAATTGGATAAAAAACTGACAAGTCAACGGCGTGAAGTCTACACCGACATCCATCCACACACCGGTATCCCGCTTCTCCCTGGTGAGGGATATTACGTAAAGTTGGACGACCTGCACTACGTAGAGGATCCCGAAGAAGGTACTTACATCAAAATCTACCAAAACGTCGGCGATAAACCGACAACCGCGGTGGATGCTGAATTTCGGATGCGTTTTCAACCGCGTCAGTTTTTCGCACGGCGAGCACGCGAACAGCAACGACAGCAGCGCAGAGCTATTCAGACACGTGATAGTTTACGTCCAACACCGCCACTATCTGAACAGGCAGATACTTCGAAAAGAGAGGAGTTACAATCTGGCACAGTTAAGGCAACGCCGCGTATGGAGTGGTTTCTAAAAGCACTTAGGGGACAAACACGACTCTGGTTGACTGAGGAACAAGAGGTGGAAGATGCGGTATCTCTTTATCTGCTGCAAAGCCTACAGGGTTCAGAAACGCTTTTCGGGCGACTGAACCAGCACCATCGCCTCGAATTTTCACCTTCACCAGCGTTCAGTTTTGAATTCAACTTTCGCACTGGTGAGACCCTCAATCGACGGGTTAACAATCAAGAACGCCACAGACGCCACAGAACGTGGGATGTCGGTCTCTCCATGAATCCAACACAACGAGCGTCTATCAATGCGAACTGGGAGCAACGCCGAGAAAACGAGAAATACAGTCAGTTACAGTTTGAAGAATTTGGTCAGAATAACGGAACTATGGCAGATGAGGTAGCGTCTGCACCGACACCCATCTCAGACCTGCACCAGTTTGAAGAGATTACCGAATTGGAGCTCCGATATGAATTGAGCAACACACTCCGATGGAGCGGCACTGGCGGATATAGACGGACGACCGATGAGGAACAATTTGATGAGGAACCCGAAGCCAGAACACGCACTTTCTTTTATGAAAACCGTGTTGTGTATAGTCTTATCGGTAAGGGGCGTGTTGACGTCAACTACAAACTCGGCTATGGCAGGAGTAGTGGAGGTATACCTTTTGCGCAATATACTTTCTACGAAGGCATCAGCCACGAGGTCCGCACGACCGCAGATTACAGATTGCGAAAATTTACCGATCTCCTGTTTCGCCTCAATTACCGCTTACTCTCAACAAAACAGCGAAAACCGGAACACCGCTTGGAGATGACAGTGAGTGCTGAACTTTAAGCACAGCGTCGTGAAGGGCGTGGCATAATTTCAGACAATACGCTATACTATAACTATGAGAAACGAGAATGTAAGACAACCGGCATCCGAGACAACGGATTTACCACATCAGCGATTTGATATAGTTGCCAAAGATGTCATTGACACCTTTCCAGAAGATATGCTTGGGTTTCTCATGGAGGGGTGGGATATTGAGTTTCTGGAACATCTCGATAGTGAATTGACGACCGTTGAAACCCGACAGATGGATAGCCTCATAAAAGTGCTGCTTGGTGGTGAAGAGGTCTTGGTGCATTGTGAGTTCCAAACGACTGACAGCACGCATACGAACATGGTACAACGCACTGTTGACTATCTTGGTCGGTGCTATGGACGTTATGGGCTTCCAATCTTTTCATATGTCATCTACCTACGTCCGAATGCGGGTAGAAACGATCCGGGCGCTTATGTTCAAGACGTCACTGGGCATCGTCTCATCGTTGAGTATAAGGTCATTCGCCTGATTGAAATTGATGGCAGGTCCGTGCTTGAGACACAACAGCCAGGTCTGATGCCATTTTGTCCCCTGATGAAGCCACCTGAAGGCATCGACGCCTTGGCGTGGCTGAATCAGTGTGTCGAAACAACGAAATCATTATCTCTTGACGTGCCCATCCGCAATAACTTACTTTTAGAGATGTGGGTCATGGGTGGGTTGATACATGACTCAGATGCCATCGCGCATCTTTTCCCGGAGGATATTATGCAAGAATCATCGGTTTATCAAGACATTACCCGAAGAGCCAGAGCTGAAGGCGTTGAGTTAGGGGCGAAAGCAAACGCGATCGAAAGCATTCTCCAGATCCTTGAGATTCGTTTTCAAGCCACACAGGGATCTATAAAGCCCGCACTTGAAGCCATTGACGATCTCCAACGGCTCAAAGCACTTCTCAGTGAAGCTGTAGAGACGCCAACCCTTGAAGCCTTCATCGAGAAGTTGTAAGCCCATTCAGGGGAATTTAAGGCTACAGAATTGTTGCGGACCTTTCGCAAATTTGCGAAGCCTCAAACTGACTTGTTGGTGTTGAGGAGTAATAACAAGGAGGATCTAAAGATGATAAAACGTCCTAACCGTGCTGTACTCAACGATGCCCTTGATGAATACCGCGATGCCATGCGTCCCTTCATTGTCCGTGCTATGAGACGTATCAAAGGGGAAAGCGTTGAAGACGCGATTTATGATACTTTGTCAACGAAACAGGCAACTTATTTTGAAAGACGCTTAGAAAAGAACGGGGGCAACATTGAAAGTGCGATTGACATTGGCGATTTTCCCCATCTTATCAGAGGGAATTGGGGAAGGGTTTTCAACCAGAAGTTTAATGGTGATATGAACATCCTAAGCCCGCTTCATATTATTGCAGAAGCTAGGAATAAAGTTGCACACCCGGACACAGAGGATTTAGGTACTAAATACACGAGCGTTGTTTTATACCATATTATAGAAGTGCTCGGCGAGATCAACGCGCCTGACGCGAGGGCGAAAGTTGAAGGATTTGACAATAAACTTTTACAACCTGAAGAATCAAATCCGTTGATCCTTGACCGTCCTAATGATACAAAAGCCGAACCAAGCATCTATAAGGAATCTAGCAGCAAGCCTAAGCAAACAACACGTCAGGGAAGGAAAACTGAAACACGTTTGCGTGTTACTGTGAGTAATCTACCGGAGAAATATAACGCTTATTTTCAGGCACTGTTAGATGAGTTGCGGGAACAGCATAACTTTACCAGGGCGCGTCGTCCTGGGAAAAGTAATTACTACAACTTTGCGTCAGGCTTTACAGGCATTACATATGGTGCAAGATTTCCCAATGCGGAAACTGTGTATACGCAACTGAAGATTGATTTTGGAAAGGGAAAGAAGAAAATAACCAAAAAATTCTTTGATTTCCTCAAAGAAAGGGAATCTGAAATCAATATGAGATTTGACGCTTCCTTATACTGGGACCGGCGCGACGACATAGGAGCATCCCGAATTTATATTGAGCGCGACGGCAATATTGAATCCAATGCAAGTGACTTAGAAGTCTTTAGAGCATGGCATGTTGAGAATCTGCTGAAATTCAAAGAGGTGTTTACTCCTGAAATACAACTGGCACTCGAAAAACTGAGATCCAGCGAAATAGAACCTGAATAACAAAGCCAAGGAAACAGATGAGGAAATATTTCCTCATTATTAGTTTTTAGATAGAAAAATAGAAACGCTTGGACGCCTCCCTGACTTCGAGCTATACAACGGATCGTTCTATCGAATATTGCGCAAGGCGATTCGAGAGGGTTATGAAGTGCCAACGTTTATTTAGACCACAATTTAGCAAAGTTAAGACAAGTTTTTGCGTTGAAATTCCATAGGTGTCAAATACCCTAACGCCGAATGTGGACGTTTCTGGTTATAGACCTGTATGATAAACTGACCGATGCGCTGTCGAACCTCGGTTATATCCTCGTAGTCATTGAGGTGAACTTCTTCCTCCTTGAGGGTTCGGATGAGTCTTTCAGCATACCCGTTCTCCCAAGGACACCCGCGACGGGCGACCGAAATCTCAATCCCATGACGCGTCAGTGTTGAGAGATAAGCTTTTGAAAGATACTGCACGCCTTGATCGGAATGATGAATCTCTGGGATGCTTCGACGTAATGCTTGCTCTAAGGGGGTCAAGGTCAGCGGTTGCGTCAAGTGCTGACTGACCTGCCACCCTCTGATCATACGTGTGAAGACATCCATGAGTAGACAAACATAGACGAAGTATCCCTTGAGACGGACGTAGGTAATATCGCCTACCCAAACCTGATCACATCGACAGACTTCAAGGTCTTTGAGGCGATTGCCCCACGGGTGCATACCCTCAAGGGAGATCGTCGTTTGACAGATACGTTTGACGGACACCGAGAGGTTGGCAGCTTTCATCAAACGGGCAACGCGTCGATACCCAACGCGGTATCCCATACGCACCAGCAGCTTTGTGATACGTCTATATCCGTATGTCGGATACCGCAGTGCCAACTTCTCTATTTCATCTCGCAGGACTTCTTCAGACGCGTCCTGCTTGGGGTGATAATAGAGGCTGCTCTTATTGATACCCAGCGTCTCACAGATCTGTCGCACGGAATACTCCGTTCGTAGTGCCTCAACCATTTCTCGTTGCTCCGTCAGGTTTGGTTCAACCAAGTCGAGGCTTTTTTTTGAATGTCCAATGCCACGGTCAACCGTCCAACAAGTTGTTCGAGGTGAGCAATGCGCTCGGCCGCTTCACTGGAGTGCTTATCTGTGGATTCAAAGAGGCTCGCCGCATTTTCAATGAGTTGCTGTTTCCACTTTGAGAGTTGGTCTTCGCTGAGGTTGTATCGACGACACACTTCCGCTTGGGAACTTTCACCGCTGAGTGCCTCAAGAACAACTTTCGCTTTAAACTCAGGGGTGAAGTTTCTTCGTTTTCGTTTCGCCATCGGATGCTCCTTTCAGTGAGATTGTATTCTATCACAATCTTGGTTTAGGGAGTGGTCTAAAAAACCGATGGCAGTACAAAGATACCTATTAAACCTGCCATTCTGTGATATTTTTGTTTCAGAGGACGAAGACTTAAGAACAATATGCAAAAGTATAAACTATGAATATTTTGATAGGTTAAATCTTAAACCAGATGGGTTTCAAAAATTTCACCCAAAAATAATGACAGCAAAAGAATTATTGGCACAGATAAACTAAGTGTAGGGAACTGATTATACTTAGGAAAAATAACCTAATACGAAATGTTATATCAGATTTAACCAATCCCAAAACGACTAATAACGTATTTTTATTATCGGATTCATGTTACTTCTCAACTACTCTTCGCTTAATATCACCCCACATTGTAGAAACCTTATCTTTGGGTGAAACAGCAAGAAAATTACCTTGCATTACTGTTTTGATTTCGCTTTGAGTGAGTGCGCGGCTCCAGATAGCGGCTTCATCAATCAAACCGTCATCGAAAGCAAACTGTCGCTGACCCTTGGCACATCCAATCCGCAGGTCCTCATCATTTGTTTCTGCGACAACCTTGAATGGGCCAACACCAACAAAGCTTTCACTGTCCAAGAGAACGACCCCATCAAGATAGATTTTCATGGACGCGCCATCATAGGTGCCGACCACGTGATGCCAAATTTTTTCCCCTATCTTCGGAAGCGTACTACTGATGCTTCTCTGATTTCCCTTTCCACCTAAAGTCATTCGAAGAATAGTCCCGTTGCTTTTTCTTCCAAGGTGCCGCTGAACGTCTTTACCCTGAAAGACTGACATGCCGTAGGCGTGCATATTCGCCTGTTCAGCGTAGAGTCCTTTATCAAACCAGTACCCCGAACCTTTAGCCCAGTCTTTTCGATAAATCCATGCACTCATGGTGATTTCACTGAATTTCAGCGCGTCCGCGTCAGGGATATTGACGCACTCCTCGGTGTCAGCTGTAATCTGAATTGCATCACCGTGTTTGCCCTTGATAAATCTTGTGTTCGCAACAATATCGGCATCAAGGTCGTTACCAGACGCATCCAGAATTCTTTTTCCTTTTACATTGTCAAAGGTAAAATAAAAGACGAGATCCTCATCCAATCCAGCCGAAACTTGGCTTACTGTGAGTAACGCAACAAGGAAAAGAAATAATATCAGTTTCATTCTTACTCCTCCGATTCGTATTGATAGGGCACAATTTCAACAATCACATTTTCCGAATTCGCCTCGAAAAAAGCAACGATATCGTCAATCATCTCAGCCTTAATTTCGTGTCCTATATTTTCGTACGTAACAAATTGCGCAGGAATACCAAGTGCTTTGTATATGGATTGACTTGCACGCCACCGATCCGGCATCATTTTAGCACCAATAAGCCTTTTGACTAACTCGGCATCCGCTGTATCATAAGCATCTCGATACGGAACGGTATCATTGTCATCTAAGGCACCCATGTAGATGTACTGGGCAACACGCTTGTATGCCGTTTCATCAAATTCAATATCAGTGATTTCTTTCACATCCGCAATTCCGACTGGATAACGCATTGTCGTATCGTTCCAGCTATTTGTCGGGAAAGTCGGAATGCTGTTGACACCACCAGTCGCGACTGCCTGAACAATCGTCGGATGCAAAATAGCAAACCGATTTGTAAACGTCCCGGAAGCCGAAAATCCGTTCATGAAAACCTTCTCATGCACTTTCATATTATTGTGCCGTAGAAGTTTTTGGGCGTGTGCTATCATGTTGATGAGTTGCAAGTCAATTCTCCTGAGTTCTCCATCTTTAATCAGGAGAGTGTCCCTATCTAAAGCATGTGTGTAAATTTTCCATCGATCACCACCGGGTCTCGGAAAAACAGGGACTAACAATGGGACTTTTAGTTTTCTTGCCATTGTAGTCGCATGAGATTTTTCTGCTAATGCCCTTGTTTTTCTATCAAGGCTTTTAAAACTGTGAACAGCCCCTGTGTTGCAAGGCTCTACCAGTAGATGGACCGGTTTGTTGAAGTCTATGCCTTGTGGGACAAACAGATAATACGGAAAGGCAAATCCGTCTGTAAAGTCCGTTGAAACACGACATAGCAACTCACTTGAAAGATCAAGTGCTTCAATATTATTTACGTGAACAGGCGTTGTATCCACAAAAGTAGGCGTAACTGGTTCAGGACCTTGGGTTGTAAAAATGAGAATGTGTTCTTCTAACGGATTACCTGCTACATCCCTAATGTTTCCATGCGTGCCCAATATGAGTCGGTAAATTTTTGACGATTCCAAGTGTTGTTTGAATGAAATAACAAGGGTTGTGCTATTATCTTCCCATTGGATGTCACCAACTGGAACCCCATCAAACGCCACGTCAACACCTATCATTCTCTCGCTGAAAACGATTTTTATCTCCTTTAGGTCCGTCGGAACTTTTTCAGATAAATCGGGAATCGTTCTGATAACTTCTGGGAGAGTCGTGTCTTGATCTGGACGTATATTGGCATTTTCGGTGACCAGACACATTTCAATGGATGCTTCCTTTCGATAATCGTTTTGCCATTTATAGGTCCATGTATTATCTACTTGTAAGGGGAAGTATTCTGTGGTATTTGCTGGGACCTTATATTCCATCAATTCTGCTTCCGTGATGGTCCCGTTAGCATGCTCATAACGCATTTTTACGACGCCAACGCCTTTGGCAAACCACAAATAGCGTATGCCGTTCACAAGTGAATTCTTCAGTGGAGAGCCTGCTTTGGCATTTGTAAAGACAGTTTTGTGCTTCGGACAATCCGGGAAAGTCCCTATGGCAATTTCTACCGATTCATAACCTTCTATAGTGGTCATTCCCCATGAGTCCCACTGACCTTCCTGCATCCAACTATCCGCTATAACCAAAGGAAATCTGAAAAGATCAATGTTATGGTGAATAATATAGGACATCAACATGTACCTGGGATTTGGGTCACCTTTACCAGTTCCATGAGTTCCAAAACCTCTTGATGTCAAAACTATACCTGTTTTTTGTAGATAGAAGTTTCCTGCTGCCAACGATGTCCCACTTTCTTCCTTAGTGATAGAACTAAGGGTAATGTAGCGTTTACCTCTATCAGGAACAGTAATTTTCTCTGTTTCATCCACTTTGGTGGCAGCAAGTCGAGCCAAGTGTTCAGACTGATTGGGTTGTTGACCAGATCCATTGCTATTATTCATCACGTTGTAATTCCCAAGCTGGTGTTGTACATCCGGTTTGGATTCGAGATTCAACACAATGGGTGCTTCGATGAGTTCTACCGTCATCTCAGATGCAGCATCGAAACTATAAGGCTGTTGAAAGCGAGTTAGGTATTGGTTACCGACACCTACCATCAGTAATACCACTGCTACTGTTGAAGCAGCAATCGTCCACGGCACCAACGGTTTACCGCCAGAGGGTGAGATGGGTTTAATACGCGCAATTTCTTGCATAATATTCTCGGTTAGATGAGCGGACAATCGGAAACTGTCCAATGCCTCTCGAATCATAGGCTCCTCCTTCTTTAAACGTTGCTGTGCACGGTGGAGGCGACTCCTAATCGTATTCGCCGATACACCCAAAAACTCGCCAATCTCCACATTGGACATTTCACCGAAGTACCGCAGAGTAATAATCGTGCGCTCACTCTCTTGGAGTTTCGCAAGCAGCTTTTTGACGACTTCGCGCTGTGTCTCTGCTGCTATCTGTTCGTTTTCTTCAATAACATATCTCGAATACGTCGCTTTTTCTAATTGCGTGATGTTTGTATCTTCAAGTGACTGCGTCCACAAACGTTTTTTGCGCGACCATGCAACACAACAGCGCGTCGCTATTACATAGAGCCAACTCGCAAAGCACTGTGGTTCCTTCAATGTTGCCAATTTCTGGTATGCTTTCAGAAATGTATCCTGTGTAATCTCCTCAGCGGTGTGGAAATCGCCAATTTTCCGCCACACCAGTGCATGAACGGGTTTCTGGTATTCCCTCACAAGTTGCGTGAAAGCAGTATCATCACCATCAAGCGTACGTTGAACGAGTTCAGTATCCCTATTCTTCATGAGGCACCTCCGATTGCTTTATAGTGACGCGACTGAGGGGGCAATTTGTTGCATAATTCTGAAGGATTGGATAAATGTAAAATGAAAGCCTAAAAAAGGGATGTGCTGGAAGGATGCTTTATGTAAATTAGCGGAGAGAAAACGGTAGGATGAAAGATACAGATACTATAGGGGCATTTAGTTTTCCCTCCTCTGTGGTAGGCGAGGTTTTGCAGCGTACTCGACCAAATGCGACGTGTATTCCTAACCTCGCCCCTCTGTAAAATAATTCAGAATCTCCCATAGTTAGTCAGCTGAGACCACTTTATTAAGATCCCATATAAAAACTTTCCCGTCTGAACTGCCACTCGCGAGCATTTTGTCACCTACGAACGCCACTGTGCCGATTTCACCTGTATGTCCAGTAAACGTGTGGAGATGTTTACCTGTCGTTACATCCCATAACTGAACTGTTTTGTCAACACTCCCACTCGCAAGCATTTTACCATTTGTGGAGAATGCTACAGCAGTGACTGTGCCCGTGTGTCTTTTGAGCGTCCACAAAGGCTTCGCAATATCTGGAACCCGCCGCACCGCGTATGTGACTTTCCACACCTCTATTGTCTTGTCTTCGCTCCCACTCGCAATAAAATCACCGAAGGAGGAAACCGCTAAGGCAGCGATTTTCCCGGTATGTCTTGTGGAAATGGATGCTATGTGATTCGTAGTGTCTGTCTCTAACAAGAAGACTGCGTGTTTAATCTTGCCCCCAACAGCATAAACTATTTCAACGGCTTTTGCAAAAGTTTTACCATGTGGTGAGAACGTTACAGTTGTGGTTGACTTAACGATTTTATGAGGTGGCACGGTAGTTTTGTGGGAAGTGCCATCAAGTGGATTCCATGACCGAATTGATCCGTCTTCTATACTCGCGCTGTAAAACATTTCACCGTTTTCAGAGAATGCAAGCGCATTGAGTGCTCCTTCGTGTCTCGTAGTTTCTTCACCAAGGATATGGACGGATTCTCCAGTGATGGCATTCCACAAGCGTCCGTTCTTGTCTTCACTTCCACTGGCAAGGATTTCACCATTTGCAGAGAAGGCAAGGGTTAGCACTGGGGCTGTGTGACCTGTAAGTGTAGAGAGTTTTTTGAAGTTTTTTCCATCATATAACTGGATATTTTCTGAACCAACTACGGCAAGCCGATTGGCATCCGCGGAGTATGCGACGGCATTTACAGCTCCCTGCTTCACACTGATACGTGCTATGGCACCTGTTGGTAGGTCTTGTGCAAAACCGTTGACTAAAAACATAACACTAACCAAGAATAAAACACAACTTACTAATTTCATCTTTTTCATATTTTTAATCCATTTCTGAGTTGCAAGGCGGGATGTGATAGACCCACCTATATAGCAGAGAGACAAACAGAATATCTTTTAAATTATATTGTCTGTATCTAACGTTTCGTTGACGCCTCCATAGAATCCTTCAAATACGTTGCGTACCTTTTTTCTTTATTCTCTCCTCTATAGGGAAAATGACCTATCAGCTCCAATTCGGGTGATACTGTAAAGGAGTTGACAGAATGAGCTCCACCCTGTTCGATAGCCGCTTCGTAGGTATTGAGAATCACTGCAGCTAATTGACTTGCCTGTTTCCCCTTTACTCCATTTTGCAGTTCCGGCAAATCTCTAAGAAGGATGAACACACTAACATAGTGCTTATTGAGCAACTTAATGATTTGTGAATTAGAGAGGACACCTGTCCTCATAGATTTCCCCGTCGCTCAGCAAGATTCAGTGTCGAAGACTCCCCATGTTAAGACGACATGAATTGGACGTTTTTTGGCTTGTGCTTGTGCGACAACCTCTTCAATGGGATACCTCTCAATTTTTGAGAACTTGTAGAAGGAAGCCTCCAATAAGTCCCTCGCCTCGTTTTCCGTGATAGCAGTATCCCACATAATATCATCCTGATCATGCAGGTTTCGTCCGATAAGTTCCATACGCGGCACAAAAATCATATCTGCTGCTCTAAAGGCATTAATATCGACATTGGTATTGCGAGACGGCAGATAGAGCCAAAATTCCCGAATTGTGCCATATTTCTGATTGATTATCAAGTGCCCAGTAAATTGCGACGGTGTAAAGTAAGCGGAAGCATCCTTATCCAATAGGAATTCCGCATGAATTCTGAAGGAGATTTCGGCATAAGTCGGTGAAAGTGCTCGTAGACACGCGAAAGCACCTTCTGACTCCATACCACTTACGGTGATACGACGGTTAAATAACTTCATCCAGGTCCCCGGGTTTATATGCATCTTTGGTGTTGCTCCTGGATGAAACTGACGCAGAAAAGGGATAAACGCATTTGTATCCAATTCCCATACCTGTCCAACAGCAGCGTTTCCCTTCGGAAAAAAGGCTTTGAAAGCCTCTGCTTCATATTCTTGAGTGGGGTGTGCCGGTGAAAGGTTACCAAAAAGGGCAGCGAATTTCGGGGAATGAACAGGCAAACCCAAAGATGAATCTGCGATCGGTTCCCAATATGCATCCACCCTTAAGGTTGCCATCCTATCAAGGGTATTCCTCATATCTATTTTATGGGTTCCACAACTTTGAAGGGTTAGACTGAAACCCAAAACCGATATAAGGAAAACTGGAAAAACGAACCATCTTCTTTTCATACAAAATTTCCTTTTAAAGCATTCCATGTATCATCCATATCCATCAGACGCACTATAAAACGCCGCTGTACAAACATTAGATAATGCTAATTTTTGTTTTCTACTCAGGATCTATAGAAATCCTCGCGAAGAAAGAATTAACCTTCCCTGTTCCGCTGAACGAATTGCCGGTAGCCCCTAACTTAAAGACCGTGCCTTCTTCAAAACGATGTGTAACTCTTCCCACTTTACCGGGGCGGATTCCCGATGCTGAAGCGAGTATCGTTTTAGGTAATTCCCCTGTTGAGAGTTGATTATTACTCGCGAACAGGATGAACCTACCGAACGCCTCCGCACTTCCAACCCAGATGTCGATGGAGAGCGTACCGCCGTTTTTAAACGCTGTAGCATCAATTTCAACCACACTGTAATCCTGATAGCCTCCTGACGGTGTTTGGAAAACGCTCAAGACTTCCTGTGAAAGTTTTTCATCGTTGAGGACGACGTTCGTTGCCTGTGCATGGAGGAACCTTGGGACATAATCCGTTTCAGATCCCTTTGACGCAAGTCCCTTACCTCTGCTGGGTACTGTAGACCTTCCAAGTTGGGTTCGTACATCTGGCTTTGATGTAAGATTCAGTGCAATAGGCACGTCAATGAGTTCTACTATCATCTCTGATGTAGAGTCAAGGTCATAAGGTTGTTGAAAGCGAGTCATAAATTGGTTGCCTACTCCCAGCATCATCACAACCAAAACAACGGTTGAAGCAGTGAGTGCCCACGGCACAAAGGGTTTAGCATTGGAAGGAGTAGAAGGTTCAATACGGGAGATCTTTTGCATGATACTCTCGGTGAGATTCGCTCTAATTTGGAACCCTTCCAATGCTTCTCGGATTATAGGTTCCGTTTTCTTTAAGCGATGCCGCGCACGGCGGAGCCGACTTTTAACCGTACTTGCCGATACGCCTAAAAACCGACCAATCTCTTCGCAGGTCATCTCCCCGAAATAGTGGAGTGTAACAACGGTACGTTCACTTTCCCGCAGTCGTGCGAGCAATCTTTGTGCGATGTCGCGTTGTGCTTCAGTCGCAGCTTTTGCCTGCTCCTCGACGACATACTGAGAGTATGTCATTTTTTCTATCTGTTTGGGGTCTGTATCTTCAAGGGATTGTGTCTGTAGCTGCTTCTTTCTCTGCAACAGGAGGCATTGACGTGAAGCAATTCTATAAAGCCACCCCGCAAAACGGTGCGGATCCTTCAGCGTTCCCAGTTTCTGATAGACTTTCAGGAAAGTATCCTGCGTAATCTCCTCAGCGGTGTGAAAATCACCAACTTTCCGCCATGCAAGCGCGTGAACCTGCTTTTGGTATTTTTTTACTAAGGTCGCAAAGGCATTCTCATCGCCTGTCAGGCTACTGTGAATCAATTCAACATCGTCGTTTTTCATGGATTACCTCTGAAACGGGATAACTTTATTATACACTGGAACAGTATTTCCTGTTAGCGTGTTTTGTAAACGCGCTAACAGGAAGGTAGATTAATGGACATCTTCTTTAGATACAGGATCTACAGAAATTTTCAGAAGAAAACCGTTGATGCTTCCTATCACACTGAACCAATTACCGGTAACCCCCAACTTAAAGACTTGACCTCGCTCGAAGTAGTACTCGATTATTCCATTCTCATTTGGCGAAATATCCCAGGCAGAGGCAAGTGCTTGTGGTACCCCTTCCATTGGAGGTTCGGTGTCAGCATCGAACAGATCAAACGAACCGGCAGCATCGGCATTTCCAACCCAGATATCAATAGCAAGCCAACCACCATTTTTGAAGGCTGTCGCATCAATCTCGACGACAGTATAGTCCTGATAGCCGGGTTCTGGAGTCCGAAAAATGCTGATGATTTGCTGTGAGGGTTTCTCATCAGTAAGCACAGCTTTCAAGCCTTCAACCATTACATTATCTGATTCAAGCAGAGCCTCCCAATCAGTTGATTGAAGTGCTGAAGCATTCTCGCGCAATCCGGGATATTTTCCATCTAAGGATAGCTTGAGAAATCTCAGGTAACGCTGCACCTGCTCTCCTGAAAGCTCATTGACGGGTTGTCTGCCCATGACTTCAAATTCAGGTGAGATGACTAAGCAGTCTACCGGTGAATATTTCTTCCATCCTTTCATGATTGCTTGTGCCAAGGCGTGGCTTGTGTCAAATGTCTTTGATTCACGCTCGCGTCTTTTGGCAATCGGTTCGCGCAAACTCGGAACGCGCCCTAATTCGGAGTTAGGCACCCATGTGTTGATAAAGTTTTCGTTCAAGAATTCGATAATTCGGTCATTGGAGAGGACACCTGCCCTCAGGCTTTTGCCGCTCCCTCAGCACGATTCATCGGCAAGTGGACCGTCTATTGAGATCGCATGAACGGGTTTCTGTTGCGCCACCATCATTTCCAACGCTTCTTCTAATGGAACCCAGTTAATTTGCTGCGATTTGTAGAACCGCAATAAAAACTTACGTTCAACTGCTTCTTGGGTGATAAATTCTAAAAACTGAGTGTCCGATACTGTTTCTTGTATCTCGACATGGAGTTCCATTTGCGGACAAAAACCGACATCTATAGCACCGTCGCGATCCCATCCAACATCAAAGTTCAAGACACCTTCGGGAACGTACATTTTGAAAGCAGCAATCTTCTCATTGATGCGATCAATAACAAGGTGTCCAGTAAATTGAGACGGAGTAAACCGACCATCTTTTAGCACGAATTCAGCGTGGATACGGAACACGATTTCAGCGAATTCGTCATTGTAAGCGCGTAAGCAAGCCCATAATCCGCTGGAATCGCCAGCATTGATCTCCAAATCGAACCTCGGATTCGGGTTAAGTTGACTCAGCAGCGCCAACGCACCCTCTTCATCAATCTGCCAGAGGTCGCCAACAGAAACCGCATTGTCTGGTAGAAATGCGTGAAAAACCGATGTTGGATGCTGTTTTTCAGGTTCAGCCACTTGGAAGTTCGCCAACGCGTCCCACTTCACATGGAAGTTGTATTGTGTGTATTCAATCGGTGCGATGAAGCCTTTGACCAATACTTCCGACGCACCATCAAGGCTAAGTGTAATTTTGTTGTGAATTGCCGAGTGGTGATCGGCATTTAGTTGTCTACACATCGTAACCAGAATCAGGAAAACGATGATTGAGGTCTTCATTTTTATGTCTCCTTAGAATAATAGTTAGAGAAAACGCTCCGCAAACATCACTTCTACAATCAATAATAATGATGCCGATAACAGACCAAACGGTTGCCTAATTCTGCGAAAAAATCAAAAAAGTTTAGTTTTTAATGTCCGTTCTATTCTTCCAGTATAGCTTCCACGGAAATAGTAGCAAGAAACGCATTAACACTCCCTTTCTCACTGAACCAATCGCCGGTAGCTCCCAACTTAAAGACTTGACCTCGCTTGAAGTAATATATAATTGTACCCCCGCCTCCAGGGGAAATGCCCCATGCAGAAGCAAGTGCTTGTGGCACCCCTTTCGTTGGAAGTTCGCTGTCCCCATCAAACAGATCAAACGAACCAGAAGGCTCAGAATCTCCAACCCAGATATCAATATTAAGCCATCCGCCGTTTTCAAAGGCTGTTGTGTCAATCTCGACGACGGTATAGTCCTGATAGCCACGTTCAGGAGTCCGAAAAATGCTGAGAATTTCCTGCTGAGGGTTCTCATTGGTAAGCACAACTTTCAAATCATCGGCCATTGTGTGCCCTGATTCAAGGAGAGCCTTCCAGATGGCTGATTCTGGTGCTGAAATCCTCCCACCTAATCCGGGATATTTTCCATCTAAGGATAATTTGAGAAACATCAGATAATGCTCTGCCGGATTCCGTCTGGAGCGTTCGTTGACTGGCAATCTGCCCATCAGTTCAAACTCTGAGGAAATAATCAAAGAATCCGATGGAGAGTGATCTTTCCATCCCTTCATGATTGCCTGCGCTAAATCGTGGCTTGTGTCAAACGTTTTACCTTCGCGCTCACGTCTCTTGGCAATCGGTTCCAGTAAGCTGGGGGTGCGTCCTAATTCGGAGTTAGGCACCCATGTGTTGATAAAGTTTTCGTTCAGAAATTCTATGACTTGATTGTCGGAGAGGACACCTGCCCTCAGGCTTTTGCCGCTCCCTCAGCACGATTCGTCCGCAAGTGGTCCGTCTATTGAAATTGCGTGAACGGGTTTCTGTTGGGTTAGCATCATCTCCAACGCTTTTTCTAATGGAACCCAGTTGATTAACTGCGATTTGTAAAAGCGCAATATCAGTTTACGTTCGGCTGCTGTTTGGGTGATAAATTCTATAAACTCGATGTCCGATATATTCTCTTGCGTCTCGGCATGGAGTTCCATTTGCGGGCAAAAACCGATGTCTATGGTTCTCGTACTGTTTCGCCCAACGTCAAAGTTCACTACACCTTCAGGAACGGACATTTTGAAAGCAGCTATCTTCTCGTTGGTGCGATCAATAACAAGGTGTCCAGCAAATTGGGATGGAGTGAACCGACCATCTTCTAAGACAAATTCTGCGTGAATGCGAAATACGATTTCAGCAAATTCATTATTATAAGCGCGTAGGCAAGCCCATAACCCGCGAGAATCACCCATATTAATACGCAAGTCGAACCTCGGATTCGGGTGAAGTTGCCTCAATAACGCTAACACGCCTTCCTCTTCAACTTGCCAGAGTTCACCAATAGAAACGGGTTGATCTGGCAGAAAAGCCTGAAAAACCGATGCCGGATACCGCTTTTCTGGTTCAGCAACCCGAAGGTTCGCCAGTTCGTCCCATTCTACATGGAAGTTGTATTGTGTGTATTCAATCGGAGCAATAAAGCCTTTGACAGACACTTCTGATGTGCCATCGAGGTTAAGTGTTATTTTATTATCCGCTTCCGAGTCGTTATCGGCGTTTAGTTGTCCGCTCATCATAAACAGAATGAGAAGTCCAATGATTAAGGTTTTCATTTTTGATCTCCTTACAACAGTTAGTGATAACACGTAGGCAACATTCCTCCACAGGGAGCGGTATTCACGTAAGCCCTAAATCAATATATAATGATGCTGATAACAGACAAAACGGTTGCCTGATTCTCGTAAATAACGTTCCAAAAAGTGTAAAATGTGGACGTTCAAAAGACTTAGATTTAATGTTCGCTCTATTCTTTCGATGTAGGTTCTACAGAAATAGTAACGCGAAACGCATTAACGCTCCCTTTTTTACTAAACCAATCACCCGTAGCCCCTAACTTAAAGTGCTGACCTCGTTCAAAGATATATGTAATACTTTGTGTTTCACCGCGTGGCACACCCCAGGCAGAAGTAAGCGCGCCGTCTGGTACCCCTCTCGTTGGAAGTTCGCTATCACCATCAAACAAATCGAACGAACCGGCAGCCTCAGCATGTCCAACCGATATATCAATCGTAAGTGTTCCACCATTTTCAAACGCTGTCGCGTCGATATTAACAACTGTATAATCCTGATGGCCATATTCTGGGGTCCGAAAAACATTCAATATTTCCTGTGAGCGTTGAGCATCGTTGAGTACAACGTACAAGTTAGGCAATACAATATCCGAATTGAGAGACTCTGGTTTTGTGATATTTTCACCCAATCCGGGCTGTTTTCCCGCTAAAGCGTCTTGTAGAAATAGAATATATTTTTCTTCACTATTGTTAAACTGATTTTTTATTCGATAAGGTAAATGACCTATCAACTCCAACTGCGGCGATAGAACAAAAGTGTTTACCGAGCGACCAATGCCCTGAGCGACAGACGCTTCGAGTTGTGTGCCAATCGTTTTTGCTAACCTACTTACCGGTTCACCCTTTGTCCCATTCTGGAGATCGGGTAAATCCCCCAGAAGAACGAATGTGTTGACAAATTGCCTATTGAGCATTTCAATAATTTCTGGTGAAGAGAGTGGACCCACTCTCAAATTTTTGCCACTCGCTCAGCAAGATTCATCGTCGAATACACCCCAGGTCATAAGGACGTAAATTGGGCGATTTTTTGCTTGGGCTTGTACAATGGCATCCTCAATCGGGAGTCTCTCAATCTCGGCATACTTATAGAAAGATGCCTCCAACAAGTCCTTCGCATCTTTTTCCGCGACGGTTGTCTCCCAAACAATATCACTCTGGTCATGTGGGTTCTGAGCGATAAGTTCCATGCGTGGCACGAAAACCATATCCGCTGCCCCAAAGGCATTGATGTCTACATTCGTATTACGGGGCGGCAGATAGAGCCAAAACTCCCGGATGGTGCCGTCTTGCCGATTGAGTATCAAGCGTCCAGTGAATTGTGCGGGTGTAAAGTAAGCATCGGCATCCTTATCGAGTAGGAATTCTGCATGGATTCTAAAGGCGATTTCGGCATAACCCGGCGAAAGTGCTCGTAGGCACGCGAATGCCCCGTCTGACTCTACACCCCTTACAACCACGCGACGATTATCTGCCCGTCTCCAAACCCCTGGATTTATGTGCATCTCTGCAGTTGCTCCCGGGTGAAACTGGCGAAGAAAAGGGATAACCTCATTAACATCCAATTCCCAGACATCTTCTACGTCAACGGTTCCCTTTGGGAAAAAGACTTTGAAAGCGTCTGCTTTGTATTCTTGGTTCGGATCCGCCGGTGAAAGATTGCCAAAAAGGGCAACATGCTCTGGTGAATGATTAGGCAGACCCAGAGAGGCATCTGCGATCGGTTCCCAATATGCCTCCACCTTTACAGTTGCTTCCTCATTTAATGTATCCCTCAAGTTTGGCTTATCGGAGGCATGACCTTGCGGGCTTAAGCTTGCACCCAGAGCCAATACCGTCAAAATTAAGAAAATCAGCCAATTTCTCTTCATTATTACCATCCTTATTGGCGTCTAACGCTACTTAATCTCCGCCAAAGAATCCTTTAGAAATGTTGTGTACTTCTCGTCTGGATTATCCTGAAGTTGATTGGATAGATGACCTATCAACTCCAATTCAGGTGATACGACAAAGGTGTTTACCGAGTGATCTGCCCCTTGTTCGATAGCTGCTTCGTACGTATCGGAAACCAGTGTGGCTAATTGACGTGCCTGTTCGCCCTTTACCCCGTTCTGAAGTTCCGGTAAATCCCTAAGAAGGAGGAATACACTGACATAGTGTTTATTAAGCAACTTTACAACTGTTGAATCGGAGAGGACAACTGCCCTCACGGTTTTACCAGTCGCTCAGCAAGATTCAGCGTCGAAAGTACCCCACGTCAACACAATGTGAATTGGACGTTTTTTCGCTTGTGCCTGTGCAACAACTTCTTCAATCGGGTACCTCTCAATTTCTGAATACTTGTAGAAGGAAGCCTCCAATAAGTATTTAGCCTCTTTTTCTGGGATAGTAGTCTCCCATGCAATATCGCTCTGATCATGTGTGTTCCGTCCGATAAGTTCCATGCGCGGCACGAAGACCATATCCGCTGCTCCATAGGAGTTAATGTCTACGTTCGTATTACGGGATGGAACGTAGAGCCAAAATTCCCGAATCGTACCGTGTTTCCTGTTGAGTATCAGGCGTCCAGTAAACTGCGATGGTGTAAAGAAGGCATCGGCGTCCTCATCCAGTAGGAATTCCGCGTGGATTCTGAAGACGATTTCGGCATAAGTTGGCGAAAGTGCCCGTAGACACGCAAAGGCACCGTTTGATTCAAGCCCGACTCTTAAACGCACAAAAGTAATGCCAAGCCTTTCTAAGACAAACTCTCCACCTGGATTTGCGTGCATCTCCGCGGTTGCCCCCGGATGAAACTGACGCAGAAATGGAAGCACCTCATTCGTATCCAATTCCCACACATCTCCTACAGCAGCGTTTCTCTTCGGAAAAAAGGCCTTGAAGGCTCCTGCCTCATATTCCTGACTGGGATGTGCTGGTGAAAGGGTCCCAAAAAGAGCAGCGTGTTTCGGTGAGTAGATCGGCATACCCAGTGATGAATCTGCGATTGGTTCCCAATACGCATCCACTTTTATAGTCGCATTGCTGTCTAAGGTTTTGCTCATATTAATCTTGTTGCCACAACTTTGAAGGCTTAGGCTCAAAACCAGAACCGATACCGTCAAAATTAAGAAAATTAACCAATTTCTCTTCATGTTTACATTCCTTTCTGTTTTTTCATTATAGTTTTCTCAAGATTTTATGAAAAAACCGTGTGAAACTTTTTTATCTTCTCAATATATAGTGACGCGAGTGCCGGGCAAAAAGGTTGCCAAATTCTGCAAAAATCGGAGATATTACAGATAGGCAGCGGCATTTATTGGAAGTGAAAGGGTAGGAATTTAAACGGAAGGTACGAAATCTGTCTTACAATTCAAAAGAATTATGATATTATTTTCGTCTTAAAAGGTCGGCTAACGGGGTATATTCACTATCTTGAAGTAATTCCGTAACAACCACGCGCCCGTTTCGTTTGAAGAGTTTGTATGCCTTGGCATCCGGGTTGGAGGTAAGCACGCGGTAATGATTCCCAACAATCTCTATCGCGGCGTTGTTATCACAGGCGATTCCGATACCACCCCGTTTGGCAATCATCTGCGAAAAAGCATCTTCCCGCTTCTCAACATGATAATGGGGACAATATATGGCATTGATGAATCCCAGCCCACTGACACGGATATAGTCCCACTCTACGCTGCTGGAGAAAGAGCGAGAATCGCTATTGCCGTATTTGAACCAACAAATTGCCCCTGCGCTAAGACCCGACAGGACAATGCCGCGGGACGCAGCCTCCGTTAACACGGTGTCCAACCGCAAACCGCCGCCATATCTTCATCATCCTGTAAGTATTGCCACCGCCGACGTAAATCAGATCTGAATCCAGTACCCAGAGCTGACATCTCTTCAAACGGAGGTGGGTTTTCAATCAGATTGAGGGTACGTGTTTGACATCCGTATTCCTTACCGTAACATGCCTCAAAGGTCTCTACATATCCAGGTGCATCGCCACTGGCAGTCGGAATAAAAAGTGCCTTTGGTCGTGTTTTACCGGTTAGCTCAATAATGCGTTTGTCGATTTCAGCGGTTTCCAACGTACTCAGTTCTCCACCACCGATTGCTACAATTTTCCGTGTTGTTTTCACCAAATTACCTCCGAAACAGTTTGCTATCAATAAATTTACAGTGAGTTGTTATCACGAAAACAGACCTTTCCCTGAATTGGTGGGCAAGGTTTCATGAAGCTTAAGAATTTAAATCGGTAATTTTTTTGGACGCCCCAACTTGTTGGGGGCACGCGCTCTGTCCCGAACAAGTTCGGGCGTCCGGATGTAAATTATTGGAAAACTGAACGATCCTGTCTTCTCGTTAGGCACCCTTGACAAAATAAAATATATCTATAAAATAATATACAAGACAGAAATTAACGTCTATCACCTCACAACGTTCAGAACAGAAAGGAAATAATTAATGATTCAGACGGTTTATAAGGAAACCTATCGCCCACAGTTCCATTTCACGCCAAAAACCAACTGGACTAACGATCCAAACGGTTTGATTTACTATAAAGGCGAATACCATCTCTTCTTTCAACACAATCCATTCGGCATTGATTGGGGCAACATGACATGGGGACATGCTATTAGTCGAGACCTTGTCCACTGGCAGCAACTTCCTCACGCACTTCATCCCGATGATCTCGGCACAATGTTCTCCGGTTCTGGCGTCGTAGATTGGAACAATACCGGTGGTTTCCAAACCGGTGACGAGTCGGTGCTCGTCAATTTTTATACCTCTGCGGGTAGCCACGCCCCCAAAGAAGTGCCTTTTACCCAAAGCATCGCCTATAGCAACGACCGGGGGCGGAGTTGGACAAAGTATGAGGGCAATCCTGTCATTGAGCATATCGTCGGAAGCAATCGCGATCCGAAGGTAATATGGCATGAACCCACCCAGAAGTGGGTAATGGCACTCTACCTTGATCAAAATGACTACGCCTTGTTCGGTTCAACGAACCTTAAAGAGTGGACCCGACTATCCGACCTCCAGATTCCCGACACAGAGTGTCCAGATATCTTTGAGCTTCCCGTCGACGGCGATCCCGATAATACCAAGTGGGTTTTCTGGGGTGCGGCAGGGAAGTATTACGTCGGTACCTTCGACGGCACAACCTTTACACCAGAAGGGGACGCGCCTCGCGCCGACTACGGTGCCAACTTTTATGCAGCACAGACGTGGAGCGATGTCCCGGAATCCGATGGCAGACGCATCCAGATCGCTTGGATGAGTGGCAGTAAACCTCCCGATATGCCTTTTAATCAGCAGATGAGTTTTCCATGTGAATTGACTCTTCGGACGACTTCAGAGGGGATCCGTCTACATCGAGAACCCGTAGCAGAGATTAAAAATATCCACACCTACACACACGCGTGGAGCGATCTCGCACTGAAACCGGGTGAAAATCTCCTTGCTGGATTGACAGGTGAACTGTTTTGATATCCGCGCTGAAATAGCCCTAAACGACGCTGCGGCTGTCGGGTTCAACATCCGTGGTCAGGATGTCCGCTACGATGTGGCAGAACAACAACTCACGTTCCTTGAAAGGAGCGGTCCACTGGCAGTGCCACGAAATGGAAAAATCAGTTTGCAAATTCTGGTTGATCGCATCTCTATTGAGGCATTCGGCAATAGCGGTGAGCTTTCAATGACCTCCTATTTCCTGCCGGATCTCAATAATGCAGACATCGGAATCTACGCCGATGGAGGGACAGCGAGATTAGTATCGCTGAAAGTCCATGAGTTGAGGTCATCGTGGGTATAAGCGTCTGGATGTGGTTCCCTACGAGTAGACTGTCGCTGTGAGTTTCCGTCTTCCACCTCTATTTCGGAATTCACATAGATAAATGCCTTGCCAGATGCCTAAATTGAGGTGATGTTCGGTAATCGGAATAGAAACGGTAAAGCCCACAAGCGACGCTTTGATATGTGCCGGCATATCGTCATCACCTTCTATGGTGTGTTGATAGAACGGTTCGCGTTCCTTGACGAGTCGATCAAAACTGTTCGCAAAATCTTCGCGTACCGTCGGATCGTCGTTCTCGTTGATGGTTAATCCTGCTGAGGTGTGTTTGATAAAAAGGTGCAGAATACCCTCTTTTGGCAGTTCACCGACTGATTTTATAATCTCATCTGTGACGAGATGAAAGCCACGAGGGTATTCGGGTAAGGTTATTTCGATTTGTTGAATCACTTTTCAGTATGCTCCAAGTTTGTTGATTAATTCCGTTTATTATACCCTATTTATTCAATTTTTCAAGAGAATTGCTTGACAATCGGGTTTTTTAGGGGCTATAATAAGGCATACTAACTGTCACACGAAAGGGGCACACCATGGCACAAGTTTATAAGGTTGAACTCCAAGAACAGGGGCATAGCAGAACCTATACAGCCCGTGTTGAGAGGAATGGAGATGGATGGGTTGGGTGGGTACAAGAACTACCTGAAGTAAAGTGCCAAAAAAAGACAAAAAAAGAATTATTGAAAACTCTAAAAGTTGAACTTCATGATCTTTTGGAAGTATATGAGGCGGAAGCAGAAGTGTGGGATAAACAGTTTGAGGAAGACGTAAAAGCAGGAAAGCTTGACCGATTCGCGGAGGAAGCACTTGCCGATTTCCGGGCAGGCAAATGCGAAGAAATATAAAACATATAAAGACTCAGCGTTTTCGGAAGCACTACCAAGATCTACCTCGCTATGTTCAGCAGCTCGCAGACAAGAATTTTGAGTTACTGAAACAAAATCCAAGGCATCCGTCTTTAACTTTAAAAAAGGTCCGTACCTATTGGTCGGCAAGAGTCGGTGCTAACTATCGAACGCTTGCTTATGAAAGAGAGGGAGTTTTCTTCTGGTTTTGGATCGGAGTACACGATGAATACATGCGGTTGATACAATAGTTATGAAAATTGCTTGTATTCCTCGTTGTTTTCTGAGATGACTGAAAATAAAGGACGTTTATATGGACATTATCTGTGCCTCTATCTGTTACAGAGGTTACGCCGAGGACGAAGTAGCCGCCACTTTAGAATATGCGCCCCAGATCGGCTATCATCTCATGGAAATTCACGGACCGCTTATCTGGAGTGTGGATGCTGCGCATGCGTTTGATATAGAGGGTATGAAGTCAAAGATTGACGCGTCTGGGATGAAGTGTGCTGGACTCTATCCACCCGGATGGGGTGGGCAGGACAATGCCGATGTTGACACACGCGCAGGAGCAATCGCCAGATGCGTTGAAGTCGCCGAAGGACTCGGCGCGACCCATCTAACAACAAGCGGCGCACAACGCAGAACAGACGCCGGAGCATTGGACAGAGTTACTGCCTGTGTCCGCGAGGTGCTACAACGCATACCAGCGGAAAGTCAAATCAAGTTGACGCTCGAACCACACCACGGGAATGTCCTTGAACAAGCCTCGGATTTCCAAACCATTTTAGATGCAATTCCTGACGAACGGGTCGGCGTCTGCATAGATACGGGACACTTCCATTCATCTGGCGTTGATACGCTTGCAGCGATTCGTCAGTTCGCATCACGCCTGTATGCGGTACACCTCAAAGACCATCTTGATACAGTTTCTGTCGGTATTGGACGTGGTGATCTGAATCTCAAACAGATTATTGAGACGCTCCAAGAGGTAGACTACCAAGGCGACTTGACTTTAGAATTAGAGGTCGAAGATCCAGAAAATCTGCCACGCTATACTGAAGAGGCTTATTTCTATCTTAAGGGAATGCTCGGCTTACAGTTATAGTTCCCACGTCTTGATGAAATCATCGACCCCGAAATCAGCAGGCATCTCGTTAAAATAGTAATGCATCGGACCCGATTGAAAACCGGGTAGATACAATTCTTCGTCGGTTTTAAGGAGCGCATCAAGCGGCTTGAAACGTTTCCATAGAACAGATGCCTCCTCTTTCGTGAACCGCTCTTCAGCGAATGACGGTCCCCAATTCAGCGTAATAGCGTGAGGACTCTTGCCACGATTCTTGAGATCATCAGGAATATCTGCGAGATCACAGCCGTGTACCATCGCCACAAAACAGGCGGCTTTGCACAAAAATACGGTTGAGAGTGTCTTCGCTTTTTCGCCTCTGTCTGGATGCAGTTTTTCCAAGGCGGTATGATACGCAGTTCCATCCTTTTTGATGGCAGCGCGGAGTGCCTCTTCACACCACACTTTCATTTGGTTACTACGTGCATGCCATCGGTCGAACCTATCTTGAACTTCCGGCGACAAATACTCTATATAGTCGGACGTTGGATAGTGGGTATAGTTTGCAAACCCCCCATGAATCGTCCGCCGCATTTTTCTGCTATAGTTGCTGCCCCAGTGCAAAATCGGCAGAATGTAAACAACACCGTCCCCAGCATTAAGATGCGTTTGAACGGCACCCGGTAACGGAACTTTCGGATCTGCCAACAACTGCTCATTTTCCGTTTCACTGTTGACCCGTAAATGACTGCCGGGAACCACCCATAGCACACTATCGTCGTAGAGTGAGAGGTTCCACTGGACGTAGCGCGGCCCCGTCTCTACAATATCGTCAATATATCCCAGTAATGGTGCGGTATCAATAGGGTGATGATCACGATGCCAAGTAGCGGGACCACGGTCTCGGACCGGATTGCACATGAGCATCATCTCAGTAACGCCTGCATCCTCCGTATTGAGAAGTTCGCTGCTAACTCCTTGCATGTTTTCGTGCGCCCAGATTTCGATAGCACTGGCAGTTTTCTCATCAACATGCCCCGCGAGTGGGTCGCGTCCGAGGAGTAGACGCGGCTGTGCGGAAGTCTCCCATACACCACCCGGTGGGTCGTTGGGTGCTCGCTCTCGTGACCAGAGTTCTCGCTGACGCGATACCATCAATTCATAACTTTCCCGAAGCGCGTCCAGCTCCTCAGGCGGAATTACCTCCCGAACCACGAGATAACCTTCTTCCATGAATTGCGTCCGATTCACTTTCATAATGTGTCTCCGGCTGTAGTTAGCCTCGTCCAACGTATAGCTGACCAATAGGCAAAACAGTCGCTTCTAACATATTGATATTCGGTGGGAGGGTCGCCATTAGCACAGCAGCTTGTGCGAGGTCGTCAACATCCATCATCGGTTCCATGGGTTCCTGTGGTCGATTTTGATGGCGTTCTACGTAGGTATTACCCGGTTGCAGGCAGCTTGCTGTGATACCATGCGGTCTTCCCTCTAACGCTGTTACTTGGGTCAAGCCCCAGATGCCGAATTTACTGGCACTGTAGGGTGCTGTCCGAAGACGCACACGATGCGCAGAGATACTCCCGACGTTGATGATGCGTCCGCCGTCTCCTTGTGCCTTCATAATTGCGAATGCCTCGCGTGTACAGATAAACGGCGCACGAAGATTCACATTGATAACCCAGTCCCAATCTTCTGTTGCGAGTTCACCTATAGGACCTCCATTAAATGCGCCGGCGTTATTTACGAGGATGTCCAAGCGTCCATATTCATCCATTGATTTTTCAAAAAGCGCTTTGATCTGTTCCTCGTCTGTTACATCCGTAGGAACGGTTAGCACCTTTGTGCCGTTCGCTCGAAATTCGTTAGCGGTTTCCTCAAGCAGGTCGGCATCCCTTGCAGCGATGGTTAAAGTTGCGCCTTCCGCCGCAAGTCCTCTCGCAATCCCTCTTCCGATACCTCGGTTTCCGCCCGTTACAATCGCAAATTTTCCATCTAATTGTCCCATATCAGTTCTCCTTTTTGTAAAAACAATTCTGTTAATAGTGATTCTGTTCTAACCGCTTGTACCATATCACCTGAGAGTCGCATCGCTGATATATGCGCATGCAGAAATGCCAAATCTTCAGCCGTATCTATATCGTACCATGGTGGTAGAAGTCCGACTGTCGCCTTTACCGAACGGATGCGCGCCACAGTCTGTTGAAAAACATCTGCCGTACTCCATGCAATGTCCTTGAATACGAACGGCACTGTCAATGCCACATTTGCCGCAGAAAAGCCGATGAGGTAATAGCCTCCATCTGTACTCGGTCCAATGGCAACATCCCGTGAATTGAGCAGTGTAAGTGCTTGTGAGATGTATGAAATCGGTAGCGTCGGACTATCCGATCCGACGAGTAAAATCTTTGTGTATCCGTATTCCGCTGCCCACTGTGTCGCTGAGGTGAGCCGTTCCCCAAGATCCATCCCAGTTTGCAAGATGTAGATGGCATCCTCTCCGATTAACGCTTGTAGCTCACGTTGTGCTTCTGGGGGTGTATAAGCAATGATTAAGTTTACGCCAGAGAGTTTAGAAAGTGTCTCACACCAATCTGTGAGGAACGCCGTGTATAATGTCGCTGCCTGTTCTGGTGAGAGCGTCGGTGTAAGCCGCGTCTTAACCTGATTCGGCACCGGATTCTTAGCAAAAACAATGACACATATCTTCACCAGTAAAATTCCTTATTTTTGTCACTTTATCCCAATGATGGACGGACAGTGGTTTGCTTCTACAAATGGAATGCTTGACGTAGGCGTGCCCAAAAACCCCCAGCATCATGCTTTTGTGATGGATTCTCTCGTTCCTCTATGACTTCAATATAGAGATCTACCACGCCTTCAAAGGCAACGCGTAGTTCTTCGTCAGTCTTACCGTGAAAACAAATAATATCATCAATACCCACAACATCGCCTACAAAGCACTCGTCTTCTTGGCTATAGATAATTTCTGCGGTATAACCCTTATAGGTCATTGTTTTCATTGGATCTTGAACTGGAAACCTCGCACATCTTACACAGAATTGAAAAATCTCGGTTTTTTTAACCTTGCCATATATCAGTTAAAGTGTCAACTTAAAAATCTCATATAACTGTGGTGAATTGTCATAATGCGTAGACCTCTCAACGAATGCTGAACGCATCTCTTATCCATGGTAGGCGAAGTTTTCCAACCTCGCCGGTCTTCCTTAACAAGACTACGATTCAACCCAATCCGTCACTACACTAAATGCTTACTGCCAACACCCAGAAACTGAAAATCCTACCATAAAGTAATTCCGATTAATTTTACAGCAAATCTGTGATATAATTCTAATTACCAGTTTAGTATAGCACTGTTACGAATCGGAACCCAATTCTCTTTCTGCCATTGTCCCACCATAGCAAGTGGGTGAAAGGACTGGAACTGGTGAGATCAAGTTTCTCTACAGTAAATTGAGGAGTGTAATATATGAAGAACGAATTCTTCTATGAATTCAACTGCATTGAAGATGGTGAGTGGATACCTGAAAGGGTAACCTTTGAAGTAGGTTCTGAAAAAATCTGGCGAACTTGATCCCAAGGAGAAAACCCATGGAAAAAATAAAAACTGTCGAAATTCATGACAAGGTTTTTGAGGAGACCTATACCGCCCGTATCGGAAAAAAGGGTGAGAACTGGCTTGGTTGGATTCCAGATGTTCCCAAAGTCAAGTGCGAGGAACCTACAGAATCCGTACTGCTGAAAACCTTTGAAAAAAAACTTCATGAAGTACTTGTTGCCGAAGAAGAAGAATGGGAGAAGCAATTTGAGGGAGACGTAAAAGCTGGACGGCTGGATCGCCTTGCCGAGAAAGCTGTTAAGAATTATCGAGAAGGCAAATACCGTAGCATAGAGGAACTACAGAAATTATTGTAGTATGGAACATATTCTCGATGATGATTTTTGGGAATTTTACGCGAAACTCCCACTCGATGTCCAAAGACGCGTCCCTCAGAAATTTCAACTCCTTCAACTAAATTCCAGACACCCATCACTGTGTTTTAAAAAGGTCGAAGCTCTTTGGTCTATACGGGTCAACTGCTAATTGCCGACAGCCATCCTAATACCACACCCGATACACCGGTATTTCAAAGACGGCACCTACCAAACTCCAAAACGTTCCAATCAAAAAGTCCCCCAAAATCACCCCAACAAAAAACGGTGCTGCCTCCCGATAAAGCCGCAATCCACCAAATTTAAGGATAATTGCCTTGATAATCCAACCCACACATACCGCGCTCCAGACCCAAACCATCCCTGCTGATAGACCGAGCGCATACCCCGCTGGATGAAAGGGAAACCAAATAAACTGCCTTCTCAGAAACATTAAGCCCAACGTGAACAACGACGCAAACGCCGTAAAACTCAATCCTGTACTATCCGTAGCATGCGATTGCTGCAACCACGGCAACAGCATACGTTCAAAAGTTTCAAAGCCGATACCGATAATATATCCCTCGGTCCGCACCGCCCCGTGCTGATATATGAGATGCAAATACGCCCAGAACGAGGCAGGCGTGGCAACCAATAGAGCAACAATCATAGCAATCGCCATCTTTTTTTGTGAGACAGACGAGCGTTCCGCGATTTTGAACCCCTCTAACTGACTCGGCATCGGGTGTGAGACGTTATCGCGGACATACGGATACAAAAAAGCCAGAAGGGTCAAGTTTGACGCGCCAATCCGTCGGACTCCTAAAACCGATACGAGCATCAATTGGGGATGCGTCCAAATCACCTCATGGTAAGGCACACCGACCGCTGCCCGTGCATAAGTTATAGCGATAGACATCAGAAAGTAGAGGCATAGAAAAGCGAGAAGAATCCCCACAGACAAACCAGCCTGCTGGAAGATAAAAACGAGGATTGTAATGCCAATTAGAATCCCGAGCAGAGCGGTGCGATATTGAAACGGTTCGTTTGTTGGCGTGGTAGGCTTCAATGCCATAGTAAACACCGTTTTGAGATGCTTACGACTGACCCATAGGATTAAAATTCCGAGTGTCAGCCATGCCCCAATTCCCTGTTGATTGTAATACGGAAAACCGGGTAGCGATTTCCACCCACCGATGCTTCCTAAAATCAACTGAAATTTTGTGAACAAAAAGAAAAACCAGACCGAAAACGAGAGTTCAAGCGGCACAAAAAAGGTCAAGGCGATGACCCAAGGATAAAAGAAGAGTGGGAGCCACCCAATAGCACTCCATGGCTTCGTCGTGAAAATCTTTGACCCGAAATCCGGAATTTTGAGAGGCACACCGGGTACAGGTGGATAGAGATAGTGGAATCCATTGAGGAGTTCTACCGCCGCACAGATGCCAATCCCAAGCCACAACAATCTTCTTGAGAAAAAGCATGGGGTGGTCATCTCTAACGGGAGTTGGGCGATCGGATAACTCAGTCGCTCACGTTCACTCCACTGCACACGTTGAATGCTGTTAAAACATATAAAAATAAAGAAGAGAACAAATGTAACAAATGACCAGAGCAGCGTCGGACCTATCCATACAGACAGGTGTCTTGCTGTGTATAAGGTCGAATTACCCTCAAAGAAACCCGTGAGTGCACCCTTATCTTGAACCGTAAACCAAGTCGGAATATACCTATGAAAGAGGGTTGCATATTCGTTTTCAAAGGTGGCAAACCAGAAAGGATGCGCAAGAATCCCCAAGATGAAGTCCATCGGGTTATGCCCAGAGACCACACAAAGCATAACCAGCATCTGGTAGACCAAGAGGAGTTGTCCGCGGCTCAAGGCAAGTTGTGGGAGGGTACGTTTTAGCAGTGTATTGAGCATCACCCCAAAAAAGAGGTTGACAACTGGGGTGATAAATAGGGAGGCGTATGCAGGATTCAGGGAATGGTGGATGCCGCTGACCAATGCAATCCCATACGCGTTGAGTAAAATCAGGACCACACCAATGGCGAGCGGAAGAAGGAGCGAGGTCGTTTCGGTTCCGATTTGGGTTTGATGCCTTTTTTCTGACATGACCGCCTTCCGCACACAAGCACCACCTCTGATTGAATTATGAAAAGTATACTATATTTATCTAAAGATTGAAGTTTGGTGTTACGGAAAGAGTCAAAGTAGGTCGCGTAGACCTTGTATCACTGTCTCGATCCCAAATCGTTCTAGTAGATCTTCCAGTATTTCTTCAAGCTCGAATGATTCCATTATTTTAAGGAGTGCCTCTATTCTTCGTAAGACCTTGTGGACAGTCTCTTCAGGTACTTCGAAAATAAACGTTGCTTTTCTCTCCCGCCAATCCATGCTTTTAGCTTGATCAGTAAGTATGACTCCTTCTATTTCTAGCCCCTCTGGAATTTCAACTTCAAACGGATTGCCTCTCTTCGTGCTTGTAATTGGGCAGATAAGTGCTAAATTCATCGCGGTTCTGTTATAAATCTGTGGAGAGATAACAAGCGCAGGACGACGCTTCTGAATCTCATTTCCTTTTTGAGGATCAAAATCAATCCATATCACATCGCCTGTATCTGGAATATATTCCGACATAGACTACCGCACTCCTATCAGACTTCATTTCCAACTGCCGGTCCGGTAGAGATTTCCTCATGTGCGTTTTCTTCCGTGACCTGAGCTACCAGGTCCTCTAACTTAAGACGAGGCAGTTTGACTGTGCGGCGAATTTTTGTGCATTGATGCGGATGATTGTTTGTTGCTTTAACATTTTTTTTCTCACCATGTTTCTTTGGAATTAAGGAGACATCCAACTGCGTTAGTTTTTTCTCGGAAGAGATTCTTCTTTTTGGCATAATGCTTTTCCTCCTTGGGCTAAGTTGAGAAAAATTATATCCCATTTGGGAAAGAAAATCAATCTTTTTACCTTCTCAATAGGGTGGGTTACAAGCATGGTCTATACCTACCGATCCTCAACCATCTCGCGGAGCGATGGTTGCTGCGGCTCCACCGGTTCGGGACGCTGGTCCAACCACCACGCAAAAACAGTGACGAGACACGCAAGCACAATCGCGCCCAATGCCATCGGAATACCTGTCGATTTCCCGTCACTTGCATCAATCTGATATTTGGCAACAACCGCTGATGCGACCGCCACTACAGCCATCACGAGATTTACAGACCACGGCACTTGGAACAGCACCGCAATCAACGAAATCACTGCAACAGTCAAACTCAATTGTGCAAGCGGGTGATATGGCGTTACATCCTCGTCTTCCGCATCTGCACCATCGCTATACCGGCGTGAAGCAGGAATCGGTGCGCCATCTTGGTAGGTCATCTCGATGAGACGGATAAATTCTGCCAATAGTTTTCCATCTTGAATCCACTCATAAAGATCAGGATATTCGTGGCGGAGAAGGATCACAAACTCTTGACGCTGTGCACTGAAATCCGTGAATTCTTCCCAATCACTTTCTGGAATAACAACATAGGGTTCAGGTCCCGCGCGGAGTTCATAGCCTTTCTCGGCAATATAGACAACACTGCCGATACCTTCCCGTTCAGCGATGAGTAACTCTGTCGAATCCTCAGAGATGGGTTGTTGTGTTTCCTCCTGAGCAACAGCCATATCCCGTTGTTTGAGAGCCTCCGCTGCCTCCTCAGACCGCATCGCCATTTCATTATCCGTGACGGCTACGCCGATCCGACTGACCAGTTCCATGGCTTCCACTTCGTGTTCCGGTTCCACGAGAAGTACCGTTTGGCGTTCCTCTTTTAATTCAACCGGTCTGCACCGGATCTGTTGTGCACTCAGCGTGGCTTGGACCAACTTAACTTCCCAGTCATCATCGGTGCGATGAATTTCTACCCATTCTGGCGTACTGCTGATGTCTTCACCAAACAACTGGGATACCTGTCTTACCTGCCCCTGGCTCACTTGGGTGCCCTGCGGTGGGCTGATATTTTTTTTTCTGTTTCCATCCATAATAATTCCTTTGACGTATCAAGATGCCGTTAACAATTCAGTGTAGACTGTTTCTGTTAGGGCGGTGTTTTTTTCGCTACTGAATAGCTGCACGGCGCGCGTGCGAGCGGTTTTTCCCATTGCCTTCAATTGTTCTTGGTCAGTTGCGAGAGCTGCAACGGCATCAGCAATCGCCGAGGCATCTTCGGGTGGCACTAAAACCCCTGTTTCAGGTGTAACGAGTTCTTTGCTACCACCGAGCGGCGTGGCAATAACCGGTTTGCCTACCGCCATCGCTTCGATGATAGTGCGCGGGCACGCTTCAGGGATGATAGACGGCACCAATACAATGTCAAGCAAACTCGTTACAACCCGTGTATCCGATAAAAAACCTGTGAAAATGACTGAATCTTCAAGCCCAAGGTCTGCGACCTCCTGTTTGAGTTCCTCCATATAGTCAATATCTTTTTGAAAATAAGGACCGCCTACAATCAGCAATTTAATAGATGTTTTCCCCTTAAGTTCTGACATCGCACGGACCAAGAAATGGATGCCTTTTTCCGGTGTAATTCGAGTCACAACACCAGCAAGGACTGACGCCTCAGATCCTTCACTAAAGAGTTCTGTCCGAAGAGTTTCCACCTCTTTCGACGAGGCTTGAAAAGCGTCTAAATCTACACCGTTATAGATTAATGTTTGTTTTACCGACGGTGCGAAATCCCAACGGGTTGCTTCTGACACCAGAATCACGCGATGGAGGAGTCTTTCGCAGAGCCGGTCTAAAATGCCATAGGAAGTGGCGTAACGTTTGTGCATCAGGATCGGGATGCGATTTATTCTTGCGACGATACCCCCCAACAGTGCCACTGAGAGCGAGTTTGCGTGAATAAGATCAATTGCGTGTCGCTTTACGATTCTATGGAGTTGAGGAATGACCTGAAGTTGTCGAAAATCTTCCAGCAGATCACGCAGTGTGAACCGCTTCACCTTATCAGTTTTATTGTGTGCAGTGGGGAGAGACAACGGAACGACGCTCGCCTCTGTTTTTCTGACTTCCGTGGCAAAAGCACTATCACCAAGACATCCGACAAAAGGCGTAAAACGATCCTTGTCTAATAGGTTAAGCAGGAGCAGGAGACTCCGTTGCCCACCCCCAATACCCGAACCGCTATCGAGATATAGGATGTTGGATTTCAATGTGTCGGATGTTTTCATCTACAGGGCTGTGTGATATTGATGTGTCTATTTTGCTATCGTTTTGGTTTGTCTCTGCAAGCCTTATGTGAATCTTTACACAAGTGTCAGGCAGGGCATCTGCCATCCGTTCTGCCCACTCAATGATGCAAATCCCATCGCCTTCTACATATTCGCTGAGTCCAAGTTCGGCGATCTCCTCACTGTTTTCGAGTCGATACAGATCAATGTGATAAATCGGCACTGTTCCATTGTATTCGTTAATGAGGATATACGATGGGCTGCTGACGATCTCACCGGAGGCAATACCTACGCCGCGGACGATGCCTTGTGTCAAGCAGGTCTTGCCCGTTCCGAGATCACCAATGAGTGCTATGACATCCCCCTGTTTGAGCGTTTTGCCGAGTTTCTCACCGAGTGCCTGCGTCTCTTCAGGACTCTCTGTTTTAAAGGTTTCGTTTCTATTTTCCATCTGATTCTCAACTCCCAGCTGCGCACCTTAAAATATCTTCTTGGGTCAGATTAACGTTGCTAAATTCACCTGTGATTCTGCCCTCATGCAGCACCAGAATCCGGTCGCTCATACCTAAGATCTCCGGCAGTTCGGAGGATACAAACACAATAGCAACACCCTCTTCTGCAAGCTTCGCCATCAGCGCGTGGATTTCCGCTTTCGCACCCACATCAATGCCTCGCGTCGGTTCATCAAGGAATAGCACCCTCGGATGTGTCATCAACCATTTCCCCAAAACCACTTTCTGTTGATTCCCACCGCTGAGGTGGTTCACAGGAACATCAAGCGAGGTCGTTTTGATCTGAAGTGAATCCACATATTGTTCGCTTTTCTGAGATGCGGCGTTGTCATCGACTATACCGTAGGACACAATATCTGATAACCCACCAAGACTCGCAAGCGTCATGTTGCGGACGACATCTACGTCTAAAATGAGTCCGTAGCGTTTCCGATCCTCACTGACCAGTCCCAATCCGTGCTGTATCGCTTGATGCGGGGAGTGAATTTGAACGGGAACACCGTCTATGAAAACTTCCCCACTCCTTCTTCCGCTATAAGCCCCAAAAATAGTACTAATCAGCTCCGTTCTACCCGCACCCATCAAACCTGCGATACCGAGAATTTCCCCGCGTCGCACCTCAAAACTAACTTCTTCAAGCCGCGGTGGTTCCGATGGGTAAGTGCTCAGGTTTTCGACCCGTAGCGCTACTGTCTCTTGGTTTGGGACGTCTTCAGCAGTCCGTTTCGGGAAAAGTGCTGTTAACTCCCTGCCAACCATCTGCGAAATGAGTGCTTCTTCGGTGCATTCGGGGGATTCAATGGATTGTGTTGCCACCGCTTTGCCGTCACGTAACACCGTCACTCGGTCAGCAATTTGAAAGATCTCTTTGAGTTTGTGGGTGATGTAGATACAGGCGACACCCTTTTCTCGGAGTTGCGTCAGAATTTGCCGTAGAATTTCCACTTCGCTTTCTGTCAAAGCGGCGGTCGGTTCGTCGAGTACAAGCAACAGCGAGTTATCAGATGAGACAATGTCGGCTTCCAAGCTACGTTCTAAGGCTTTTGCGATCTCTACAAGTTGTTGCTGACCGATACCGAGTTCATAGACCGGACGATCCAGCGGAAGCGTCAACCCGAATTGCGAAAGGAGTTGTCCAGCGTTGTGATAAAGCCGTTGTTTGTCAATAACACCAAATTGCTGTGGTTCTTTACCGAGATAGATATTCTCAGCGACCGTCATCTCTGGAATAAGTGCCAATTCCTGATGGATGACGGCGATCCCAGCATTTTCTGCGTCGCGCACCGTGTGGAATTCTTGTTCGATCCCATCAATGTGGAGTTGTCCGTCATAGGTTCCGTATGGATAGACACCCCCAAGGATCTTAATCAACGTCGATTTGCCCGCACCATTTTCCCCACAGAGGGCATGGATTTCACCGCGACGAACTTCAAAAGAGACATTATCTAAGGCACGTACGCCGGGAAAGTCTTTGGTAATCGCCTGCATGTGGAGAAGTGGGGCTGTCATTGTGCATCAACACTCCGAGACTCAATTTTCGGTTATTATAGCAAACTTAGGAACGAAAATCAAGTTTTTCGGTATCCTGTCTGAGATTATTTCTGCGCGTAGGTTGGGTTGAGCAGAATAGGAAAATCACGCGCATTTGGGTAGAAAGCTCTGCACTTTCAAGATGGTGAACGCTCCGAGACCTTAGCGAAACCCAACACTTCCTCTGCATTATAATAGAAAATTAATTTGATTTTTTTAGTTAAATATGTTATCATATATATCGTAATTATAACTTTTTTCAGGAAATCCAAATCAGCGAAATCGCCTTCTGGATTAACAATCAGTTAACAAGAAAAAATCGCATTTCTGAGCAATTTGAAAACAGTAAACGCGATATCGAAAACTAAATAACCCTGTTAAATCAATAATTCTACTTGACAAATGATGGGATAAAATATATAATAAACCGTGTGGTGAATCACGGACTACCTGAAGGTAAAGGAATTGCAAATAATTAACAAAGCAGTCTTTTTTTATAACACATGTTGAGGGATATGTTATCTCAATTTTTTGCCTATTTGAGAATCGGAGGATATCATGGCTGAAGAAAAAAAGGAAGAAATGGTCCCTGTTACTGCCGAATATGAAGTCGTCGATCAGGTGGACGACCAGGCTATTATTGAGTTGATGACGGGGCAGACGATTCAGGATTATGTCTATTCTTTCAAACAGGGTGGACGCACAGTAGAAGGGTTGACTTTAGCAGGAATTAACGAAGCCGCTAATCGCCGAGGCGGCATCCAAATCGAAGAGATCAAATACGAGGAACGCGAGCATTCTTGGATCGCTACTGCCAAAGCGGTTGATACAATTACCGGTTCATCTCGCTACGGCGCGTATGAGCAAGCCAAAAATGCAGGTAACCGTCCTGATCCGTTCGCATTCACCAAAGCGATCCATAAAGCGCAACGGAACGCAATAAAGCAATTGATACCTGTACCGGTCATCCGCGAGGTCCTGAACTTTTATCTTCATCGGAAGGCAAGTAGCGGTAATGCAGCACCACAACAGCAGTTACCGCAGAGTGGTGGGAATATTGCTAATGCCCAAAAAGCCGCCTTCGCTATCGCAAACAATCTGGCAGAACCTCTTGAGAAAAAAGGTATCAGTAAGGAAAATCTCTGGGATTACATCAAACGTAAATATAGTGTGGAATCCAGAAACGATATGAGCGAAATGCAGTGGACGCAGCTTTCCGCTGAACTGAAAGCAGCGGAAACATCCTCGAAATTGCTGGATGAATTGTGTGAACGGATTAAGCAATTAACAGCGGCTTCCCAAGAAAGCGAAGTCCCAGTACCCGAAGAACCCACAGACACAAAAACCGAATCTGCCAGTGAAACGCAAACAGAAACACAGCAATTTTAAGTCCCACAGTTTTAGTTTTTGTTGTTAGCGATATGTTCCGCTGTTAGCACGATTTCAAACCGAGCCAGCAGCGGAGCGATATATCTTCGCGATTTTTGTTGACCGCGCAATAAAGTTGTTGTAAGATAACAGCATTACCGTTCTATTCGCCCGAAAAGCAGTCGTTAAAAGCGAGGCATCTATGAAGGCGCGCCGGTTATCTATCGAGCAGATAGTCGTGATTGTACTGTTGGTCGTGCATGTTTTGCCGGTTTGGCTGTTCAAATATGCTTGCACCCAAGATGGACCAGCCCACGTCCACAACGCACACGTCTTAAAGGTATATCACAATCACGAAAACTACATCCTGCGGGAAGTCTACGAGCGCAACCCAACCCTTTTTCCGAACTGGACGTCCCACGCATTGATGTCGACGTTCATGTTCGTCTTTCCGCCCCTCATTTGCGAAAAGATATTCTTTAGTCTCTGCATAGGACTCCTACCGCTCTCCCTCCTCTACCTCCTCAACGGTGTGCAGAAAGGCAAAACGCTCTTCTGCTTGGTCGGTTTCATTTTTGCCTATAACTATCTATTACACATGGGTTTCTATAACTTCGCCTTGAGTGTCTCACTGTTTTTCTTCGCACTGGGTTACTGGTGGCGGAGTGAAGATAAACTTAACCCAAAGACTCTGGCAATAACTTATGTGTGGCTTATCGTCGTTTATCTTACACATTTTCAATCCTACGGTCTACTCATAGTATCCTTGACCGTTTTCGGCGTTTTCCTCTATATTTATGAAGCCTTGGAATCCCGTCGTGTGCGATTATCCGCACAGTTGAAATCTATCTTCCTCTTTTTATGTACCATGCTTCCCGCATACGTAATCTTCCTAACTTACTATCTTGTGAAACGGGAAGGTGGTGGCTTTCATCGGAGCTTTGAAGGCTTGATGCAGTACTTTCTCTCCGTCGGTTCCATTATCTCCTTTCGGGATGCACACGCGCTGATAGGCAACCTTCTCCTTGCTGTGCTCGCTATTGCCTTTTTGCTCACAGTAATCGACAGGATTCGCAAGATTAATGCCCATCGTAACTCGCAGGGATCCGAAAACGAAGGTTATGGAAATGTTACCGCAATTCTGGATCGGACAGATGTGTTTTTACTCGTTACCATCATACTAACGTTTATCTATTTCACATCCCCGTGGAGTCTACGTTCTGGTGGTATGTGGATTAGTGATCGGATACATATCTACATTTTGCTCGCACTACTCCCGTTCTTTACGTTTAGTCTTCATAAATTCGTCGATTACGCCTTTAGCGGTATCTTGATTGTTTTAGCATTATGGCATCTCGGCTATCACGTGCAAACCTATTACCTGATGGACAGAGACGCGAAAGAAGCACTTTCGGCGGGGAGCGTGATTGAGCCGCATACCGTCCTTGCAAGCCGTCCGGGTTCATGGGGAGGGACACCTGATTCGGCTAAGTGGGATTTCAAATATGTCCTTCCGTTTGAGCATATAGAAGGCTATCTTGCATTGGAAAACGGTGTTGCTTATCTTCAGAACTATGAGCCAAGCACGGATCATTTTCCGCTCCGTTACAAAAACAGAAAGATGCCGGCAGACTATGTCCTCGTCTGGCGCACAGAGTATGATGGTGTTGGTGATCTTGTCCAAGATTACGAAGTGATTCATTCAACGAAATATAATCGGCTTTATCGGCGAAAGAGAGTAGCACCAGACGCACAGTTATGGCAGGATACCACAACGATCACTTTCGACATGCAGCCGACCGATGGCATGACTGTTGAGGGACATATCCCTGTATACAAGGACACTGGCTATACAGATGGGCGGTACGGATGGATGTCAAAATCTATTCAGGATGTATTTAAAACAGGTGGCGGTGGTTTTGAACTCAAATATTGGCACACAGAAGCCCCGATGTCGGTGCCAAACGTCCGCAATATCTCGGTAGAGGATAGACCTCTGTATCAGGACAACCTCTGGAGTGAAGAGGATGGCGTTTTCAGACTCACGCTCCCCAATGGCACTTATGAAATAACTTGTTACTTCCACGCCGGTGTTGTCGCACCCGTGGACATTAACCTCATTGCAAACGGCGAAAAGAGATTCCAGAAACTGCGCCTCACTTCTGCAGATGAAACCGCTGAAAAGCGGTACACTGTTACAATCACCGATGAACGTCTGACTCAGGTAATCTATACAGAAAAAAAACGTTGGACGTGGAGCGGTTTTACAGTTAAACGACTGTCAAAAGGAGAATGAAAATGAAAGCGAATTCTGGTTGGGTTTACGTAATCCTTATATGGATGCTGCTAATCTCAGTAGCGATAAGTCATGCCGAAATAGACTTAGGCACGCTGGCTGGCGCATGGCTGTTTGATGAAGGTAAGGGCAATACTGTAAAAGATCATTCTGGTAACGGCAACGACGGAACAATTGAGGGGGATCCACAATGGGTAGATAGCGACCTCGGTCCAGCCCTCAAATTTGATGGTAAAGACGACTATCTTGAGATACCGCACAGTGATACGGTTAATGTGGGGGAGAATGATTTCTCCTTGGTAGCGTGGCTGAATCCTGCTGCACCGGGTGCTGGCAACGGTATCATCTCCAAAGGTGCCTGGTGCTGGAACGGTGGGTGGATCCTTGACATCGGCGACACCGGTCCCGGCGCAATCCGCTTAGAAAGTTCAGCAGGTGGCTCCGATAACGGAAGTATTATCAGCCCGGCGGGGACAATGGAGGTTGATAAGTGGCAGTTCGTCGCTGTGTCCATCACACGGGACGCGGACTCCTTCATCTACAGGGATGGCGAAGAGGTAGCGGTGAAGGTCGTCCAGGGAAACGATTTGACACAGGAGGCGTATGCGCTGTTGATGGGTTGTCTGTTGGAGTGTAATAAACTTCCGGGTGCTTTCTTTGCTGTCTCAATTACGCATGTCGCCCTTTTCAATGGTGTTGCACTAACCTTTGACGAAACGGAGGAGATTCGAGACAAGGGATTAGAGGCGGTATTACCTGTTTCTCCCAAAGCAAAGTTAACGACCACGTGGGGCAAACTTAAAGCGATGTAGACAGTATTATAGAATAAAGTTCGTAGTAGGACGATTTATCGCCCGTCAATTACTACACCCACTGGCAATACGCCGCTGAAAATGTTAATCCTCAACGCTAAGCAAATATTCCCGGCTCCGCAGAGCATCTTGCAATGAATGCGCAGTCGGTGTGTTTTCAAGTAGCAGATCGCCGGTATAGCCTTGTGTTTTCAGGCGATCCGCGATCGCGCGGAAATCAACGAACCCACCGCCTACTACTGAGAGCACACCCGCTTCCGTTTTCTGTTTGAAATGCACTGACGTAAGATCTGTCATCTTGACGGCACTCCAGAATTCGTCTGGAGCATTCTCGGTTGTACCGTCACCGCGATACGTATTTGTCTCGTCGTACGTGAGTTTTGTGCCACCTTCAACTGCTAACTTCAAGGTTAACGTAGCGGTCTGTCGCGCATTTTCTACGGCAAAAATCATCGGATAGTCCGGTAGCAAGGTGCCATAATGTTTGAGGTTAGCGATAGCCGCTGCTTCGTCAATCTCGCCTTCGGTGTCGGGGTCAACGAGACGGAGCCGTGGTCGCGCAGGACAGAGTAGGTACGCCAGTTTCTTCGCGCTGACAATCTGTTGTGTATCTGATTCCCTATCGTTTGGAGGGGAAAGCCAAGGATGTGCCATGGCGTAGCTTAGCGTGAGTTCAGATGCTTTTTCGACGAAGGATGCTACTTCTTCAAAAAGTGTGGGATGCTTTGTGTCGTGAGCCTGTCCACTCCAGACAGCGTCGCAGATCGTCTTGAATTCTGCATCGGTGTATTCAGACATCGCCGATTCGATTTGTTGAATCAGTTCCCCAAATTCGGAGTTGCGGAGGTAATCACCCTCGCGAACCTCCATATCCTTAAACCCATTCGCGCCGAATTCGACCATGAGTTCATCAAAGCGCGCGCCGCTATCTACTTCTTCAGACCAGATATTAGTTACGATTCCGAGTTTTTCAAACATTTTGACTTCCTTTTCTCGTTAGGGTATGATACACAACAAAGATTGTAGCATATTTGTAAGGAGTTTCAATAATACGTATGGCACAAACAGAAAAATTTACCGATGAACTCAGACGCGCCGCCGCACCGATCTGGGAAGCTGACCTTAAACACCCTTTTGTTCGTGGTATCGCTGATGGCAGTCTCCCCACAGAGAAGTTCAAATTCTATCTGATTCAGGATTACCTCTTCCTATTGGACTATAGTCGTGTGTTCGCGCACGGTGTTATCAAAGCCCCTGATGAGGCGACAATGGCGATTTTTTCACAGCTACTCAACGGGACCCTGAACACCGAGATGGATTTGCATCGTGGGTATTGCGCGAAATTTGGTGTCTCTGCCGCTGAGATGGAAGCTGCGCCGATTGCACCTACAACCCATGCCTATACCCGACATCTACTCAATGTAGCGGAATCCGGCACTTTAGCGGATCTCGTCGCTGGTGTTCTACCCTGTCAATGGGGCTACGCCGAAATCGGGACAACGCTTGCCGAACAAGGTGGTTCACCAGAACCTCTATATCAGGAGTGGATTGATATGTACGCCTCGCCTGAATTTCTCTCGTTCGGTGAATGGCTGCGGGGACTACTTAACAGTCTTACGGTGGAACATAGTTCCTCTGAAAAAGAGCGGATTAAAAACTGCTTCTTGATGAGTAGTCGTTATGAATACCTCTTTTGGGAAATGGCTTATACGCAAGAAAAATGGAAAATTTAGCTTGATAGCGGTACGGTGACATGGAATATGCTACCTTGCCCTAAAATGCTGTCCAGCCATATCCTACCGTTGTGACGGAGGACAATATGTTTCACAATCGCGAGCCCTAAGCCAGTGCCTCCCATTTCTTGTGCGCGCCCTTTATCCACCCGATAAAACCGCTCAAACACGCGGGACTGGGATTCCATTGGAATTCCAATGCCTGTATCTTGGATATGCAGGATGAGTTCTTCCGAAGTTATATTGAGTCCTTCAAATACGTTGCTCGTGTCAGTTTCTGCTGAAACCGTAATTGTTCCACCATCGGGTGTATATTTAATCGCGTTATCAATCAGATTAACAAAAATCTGCATGAAAAGTTGTTGATCTACATTAACCTCTGGAAGTTCTTCAGAAATCTCCCATTTTAAAACCAATCCCGACTCCTCTAATAGCGGTTCAAATACGTCTAAAATTGGTTCATGAAAAGTGTTGAGATGACACGGCGAGCGTTTCAATTCTACCTCACCCAACTCAAGCCGAGAGAGTTCCAATAGGTCCGAGACTAATCTTGAGAGTCGGGCTGAATGATTGAGAATCTTCACGAGAAACTGTTCGCCTGTCTTCGTCCGAACGGAATCTTCACTCAGTAAGGTTTCGGCATAGCCTCGGATTGTTGTGAGTGGGGTACGAAGTTCATGCGAGACATTCGCAACGAAATCAGCACGGATCCGCTCTAATTGTCGTTCCCTTGTGACATCATGGATAACGATAATATACTCTTGACCGGCAGAAACGGGTACGATTGTGACTTCCGCCTCCGGTTCCTGTAGATTGCCAAGTTGGATTTCTGCGAACGCTATAGTTTCTGTCTGTTCTGCCTTCTTCAGCAGTGCTTGTAATTCTGGAATCCTGTTGATTTCGATCAAGGCTTTGCCAATATAGTCGTCTGGAAGTTCTAACATAGAGATGGCTGTAGGATTGGCATAAGTAATCTCGGACATACCATTCACGAGTAGGACACCTTCACCCATGTTCGTTAAGATAGTCTCGGAACGTCGGTGCTCTTCGGAAATCTTGTCAATCTGTTCTTGCACTCTGTCTGCCATCAAGTTGAAATTCTGAGAGAGCTGCCCCAATTCATTCCTCGAATCAACGGGCACACGCGTGTTTATGTTGCCAGCAGCGAGTGATTGTGTCATCTGCGTTAATTTTTCAATCGGTTTTATGATGGCACCGGTGCTAATAACACTAAACATAATTGCCAGTATTAATCCCGCTATACTCGTTATTAGTGCTGTCCGTCGAAGGTTGCCAATTGCTGTATTGACGGCTTCCATCGGAAGCGCGACGCGGCAAATGCCAATCAAAATTCCTTTGGAATTCGGCGAGTCTTTCGTGCTAACATCTCGGTATATAGGCATCGCGAAGTAGCGGAATTCTGTCTGTGTTGTGTTGCTATAACGGTCCCGAATTCCGCGACCCGTTTCGAGAGCCTCTTGTACCTCTGGACGTGCAAGATGGTTGTCCATCGCCAGCAATGCCTGCCCATCCCGTTCTGTATCTCCCCAGACAGTGCCATCCCTACCGATGAAGGTCACACGAGCCTCACCGATCTCTCCGAGTCTATCGACAAGTGGATCTATTGCGTCATAAGTGAATTTATCTTCGGTTGGAAGTTCTTCGATGAAGAATTCTGTGGTGAGTGCTGCTTGGACCTCCAATTCGTAGGTAATGCGACTGCTCATTGCGTCTTTGAGCATTGTAGCGAGATAGAGATACATAGCAAGTATCACGAGAAGTACGATGCCTATGTACCTGAGGGTCTGTTGTGTACGGATATTCATTTTTATTTTTTTTCTTGGTGCGCTACACCCGCTATCTCCTACCCGTTTACTCTGTTAGGGAGTATACATACAGTGTACGTGATCAGTGTTACTTAGTCAGATTTTAACACAATGATAGCATATTACCAACACAGCTGCAAGCCCAAACTTACTTGGACTAAGGTCATTTTGGGACATCCAAAAAAAAAATACCGAATTTAAATTCTTAAACTTCATGCAACTTCACCTCTTCCCAAGTTCCCAACTTCTTACTATTGACAGCTGACAGCTGACGCCTGACGGCTGTTATCTTTTTTTCACCTTGACATCTAAACCAAATTCTGATAAACTGAAATTTTAAGCTGACAGATGATTTGTGAGGTATTACTTGCAAGTCCGTACGAACAGGAAAGACTTCTATTACCCCTCGTAGGAGGTATTCATGAATATCCGATTTGAAGGTGTTTTTTCACCGACAGTAACGCCGCTTGATGAAAAGGAACGCGTCGATGAACTCGGGTTCGTCAAGCAACTCAATCGCTTGATTGATAACGGTGTCCACGGCATCTATCTATTGGGAACTTCTGGCGAACTTACGACGTTGACGAATACAGAACGCGAACGCGCAATGGATATTGCTATTAAGACAGTTGGCGGACGGGTCCCGATTATCTGTGGTGTGATGGACACGAGTGCCCAGCGCGTCATCCAAAATATTGAAACCGCTGAACAGTTCGGTGTTGATGCGGTCGCCGCTACTCCGGGTTACTACTACTCCTCCACCGACGATGCAGATTTGATTCAATTCTATCACGCTGTTGCTGGAAGCACTGAGCTGCCCGTTTTCATTTACAACATCCCTTCAACTGTTAAGACCATGATCAAGCCACAGGTCGTTGCTGAACTCGCAGAGGATTGTGATAACATCGTCGGTATTAAAGACAGTTCCGGCGATTGGACGAACTGCCTCAGTCTCCTGAACTTGCTTGGTGATCGGACAGATTTCGCTGTTATGCTCGGTTCGCATACTGCCCTCGGCGCAGCTGTACTATTCGGTGCTGACGGTGGTGTCGTCTCGATTTCAAATGTCGCCCCAAAAGAATCGGTCGCGCTCTACAACGCCGCAAAGGCACGCGACATTGATGAAGTCCACCGCTTACAGAAGATGTTGCTCCGACTCAGCAAGATGTATACCTATGGACAAGGTGTCAGTGGTATGAAGGCGTGTCTCGAAATTTTAGGTGTCTGCAACGCTTACACCACAAACCCGTTGCTTCCAGTGAGTGAATCTGCGAAAGCCGAACTTCGACAATTGCTGACGGACGAAGGAATTGTTGAATGATTGAAATCCAGCCGCTTCGCAAACCACTTGATGCTACGATAGAGGTCCCGGGTTCCAAAAGTTATACCAACCGGGCATTGTTGGTTGCTGCAATGGCACGCGGTGTTTCGACTGTGACGGGTGCCCTCTTCAGCGATGATACGCATTATATGTCTGCGTCGCTACGAAAACTCGGAGTCAAAGTTGAGGCTGATGAAAAGCGAGCAACATTTGACGTCCATGGGAATGGTGGTGATATTCCGGTTTCGAGTGCGAAGCTCTATATCGGGAACTCAGGGACTACCTCACGTTCCCTTACCGCCTACGTCTCGTTAGGTCATGGGAAATTCATCATTGATGGCGATGAACCGATGCGCCACGGTCGTCCGATCTCCGATTTATTGGATTCACTGACACAAATTGGGGTTTTGGCGCGTTCGCAATTTGACAACGGACATCTTCCTGTTATTGTTGAGGCAAACGGACTTGAGGGTGGAAAAACCCGGCTGGATGTCAGTAAAAGTAGTCAATTCTTAACGGCGTTGTTGCTCATCGCGCCGTGTGCCAAAAACGGCATGGAAATAGAAATCGTTGGCGACCGCAAAATGCCCTATATTGACATCACCCTTGCAGTCATGGAAGCGTTCGGGGGGCAGGTCACTAACGAAGATTATAAATATTTTCGGATTGAAAGCGGGCAGCAGTATCAGCCACGGGTCTATAACATTGAACCTGATGCCTCCAGTGCCTCTTACTTCTTTGCTGCTGCCGCGCTCACCGGGGGCCGTGTCACTGTCCAACATCTACACTTAGATTCTCCGCAAGGCGATGTTCGATTTGTCCACATTTTAGAGCAAATGGGGTGTCACGTTAATGTATCAGACATTGGCATTACCGTTACCGGACCGCGCCAATTAAAAGGGATTGATGTGGATATGCGAGCGATTTCCGATACTTCCTTGACGCTCGCTGCGATCGCTCCTTTCGCCGATAGCAAAGTAACCATCCGAAACATTGAACACACACGCTGGCAAGAAACTGACCGGATCCATGCAATGGTGACAGAACTCCAAAAGTTAGGCGTACTTGTCGTTGAACACCAAGACGGAATCGAGATTTTACCCTCCCCTATTACCCCCGCAGCGATTGATACCTACGACGACCACCGAGTAGCGATGGCGTTTTCACTCATCGGCTTAAAGGCAAGTGGTATTCAAATTAATAATCCAGAGTGTGTCAGCAAAACATTCCCCCACTATTTTCAGGTACTTGAAGGGTTGTACACCTGAGCGTGTCGGTTGGGTTGGATCACGATAGAGAAAGGTTGACAATGTCACCCGATGGCAGCCCCAGCGGGGCGACATGTCTATAGAATTGATGTTCCCCATCACTAAGCCCCAGCGGGGCGACATGTCTGCAACAGTTAGTAACTAAATTTAGCACACTATAAATGCCTCTTTTTGAGTGTTTGTAAGTTTTTCCCTAAGTTTTGGAGGAGAAAACAATTTGCGTTTCTTTGCTATAATTCTTCTGACTGGCATATTCTGTCTGTTCCATTCTCAAATAGCCCAATCCGCTGAAATTAAGGTCGTTGACAATAGCGTTTTTGTCGAAACCGATACCTATGAAGTCCAGTTCACCGACGGCGTTATCACCCAAATCCACAACAAACTCACATTGGAAGACTATACCCTCTCTTTAGGTGTTGACGGTGTACCTTTAGGTATCGGTGGACGCAGTGGATTACTAAGGAGAAACGGTGGATCTATCTGGGCCGACCAAGCGACACTAACGCAGACAAGGAAAATCGCGCCTCTCAGAGCAGAATATGTATTTAGCCAAGGGCAAAACGAGATTCGTCTGCTTATAGGCATTGACGCGAGATCGGGCGATCTGCTGATTGAACAGGAAGGTATTTCGGATACAGCAGGTGTCTATGGCATTCAGTGGGGCTGTGGAAATCTGGATGTCAGGAATCTGGACTTCATCCTTCCAGCACGTGGTGGGCAAATAATTGATGCTGGGTCTCCAATTGTTTCTAGAACCTTTACTTATCCTGGCGTTTGGAAAGCTGGCATTTGGGAAGCACAACTCGCAGTTCTTCAAGGAGAACAGGGGGGTTTTTTCGTTCGCAGTACAGATGTAACTTTTCAGTTTAAAGCACTCCACTATGAAAAAGATATAGAGAGTTTCGCGCTCGGTTTTGAAACGCAAAATCAAGCACCTTTTGATGCCCTTACATCCGCGACATCTGTTGTATGGAGATTGAATACATACACAGGCGATTGGCGTGTGCCCGCACGACAGTATCGGGATTGGATGGAACAGACATTCAAGCCGTGGCGATTGGATGAGATGCCAGCGTGGGTTCAAGAAATTGGCTTAGTTGTTAACCTTCTTGGATTATTGGATACCAACGTGTTAGATAAATTGGCGGAGCAAGTTGATCCGACAAAAACCCTACTGTATCTCGTAGGTTGGACCAAAGATGGTCATGATGTGAATTATCCCGATTATACGCCAAAAGTGGGTTTTGGGGAGTTCGTCAAAGCAGCACATCAATATGGGTTTCGAGTGATGCCGCACACGAATCTTGTTGGGGTCTCGCCCTATCATCCGCTGTATGCTGAGTTTAAGAAATCTCAATTCCGAGACGAATGGTCTGGTGATTTGATCGGTTGGAAGTGGGAGCAGATAGAGGACCCTAAACGTCATGCATTCATAAATCTGGCTGATTCTAAATTTAGAAAACACTTCATTCAACAATTGAAAGAAATATGGAGAGAACATCGGGTGGATGCATTTTTTTTGGACATCAGTCACGCTGTGGTAAATGATGCAAATGGATTAATTGAAGGACTAACCGCTGCTCAAGGGAACGTCCTAATGCATTTGGAATTAGCAGAAGCAATGCCAAGCGTTGTCTTCGGCGGCGAAGGTCTCCACGAGGTGACCTTCTTTCGCGAAAGTTTCGCCCAGCGTTGGCGCGTTACGCCTTGGAACGGCGAACCATCAGCAAAACCTCATCCAATTAGTGCGTTTTTATTTTCTCTCTATACACTCCCTTGTGGTTATTTAGGGTTACCTAATCCAGATAGCGAACCACAACTTTATCAAGAGTTCATGGATTCTTACGAGCATTGGGGTGTTTTGCCAACACTTAGACTTAGACGGACTTCACAATTGGATCCTGAACATACCAACGCGCAGAAGTTACTCTCAATCGCTCGAACTTGGCAGGAACTTGGTTTGAAACCCGATTTTGAGACGGATTGGGGACATGAAAATTTGTTTCAATATATTGGGCAGGACGGTGAAATTGCAACATTGAGTGCCACTGACGGTGGCGTTATTTTTCGTTTACCTGAAACAGATGCTGGATATGAAAGAGTCTTTGGTGTAACGCAGGTAACAACCAATCGAAGTCTTCCGCACTGGCATGCTTACAACGAGACGAAAATACTTGGATTGAATCCAAAGCAATCTTATTTCTTAAGCAATATCCCGCGCGATTTCTCTCAAATGCATATTAATTCATTACCAGAAAACGTTTTTGTAACAGAATCACGTGTGACAGAAAACGCTGCCCTGTTTCGACTCGAAAGGACGTATGTTTCTTATGAAATTGATTTATTATCACAATTTCATCTTCTGAAAATGGGTATTGTCGCGAATGGAGAAGAATTGCGTCTACAGAAGGGGGCTACTTTCCGGCTAAGTGATACTATTCTTGCTGCTATTCATAAAGATATGATTGCAGCACAACCTCCTTGGCAAGATATCAAGGGTGATACGTTTGGGGAGTGGACACTCTCGCTTCCAGATAGTCCGCATATCCGTTTAGAATTTGATATTGGACTGTGGGATGGGCCGGGTCATGAGAAATCCGATGGTGGAACTTTTATTGTTTCTATTCAGGGCAACGAAATTTTTCGTGAACATTACAATCAACGGAAATGGAAGCACATCAATCTTGATTTAACACCTTATCGTGGACAACACATTAAACTGCGTTTTACCACCAATCCAGGACCCAATGGAGATCCAGGTTGGGATTGGCCAATGTGGGGCGAACCGAAAATCGTTTCTGAACCATCAAATGAACTTGCAAAATTCAGATTTTTCTTGCCTAATGAACCGGTAAAAATTTTCCCTGATACAGTGGAATATGAAAGAAATGGACAATATTCGCTGGAAACTGAACTACCGACACAAATTCTTTTTTTGTTTAAATCTGGTGAACAAGTGGGTTCCCGATATAATTTGAGAGACGCTGATTTTGTCGCGGGATTGGAGTTTGACGGTATATTCCGACTCGGAAGTGCCTGGAACTCAGGTGAACCTACTATTGTGGCGGTCGACGGCATTCGCAAGAAGAGTATTGTTGCCCACCCTCCGCGGTTTGGTCAGACTGTTCTTCAATTCTTACTTTCCGTACCTCAAGCGAAAGAGTTAACATTTTCTTTTTCAATGGGATTACAAGATGGATGTAGTAATGGTGTATCTTTTAAGGTACTTGTAAACGGTAAAGCGCAATTTGAACATTTCGCAAACACCTTTAGATGGGAGGATGCCAACATATCTCTTTCGAAACACGTGGGTGACCATGTGTTATTAGAATTAGTCACTGATCCCAGGGAAGATGCAGGATGCGACTGGGCATTTTGGGCGGATCTGTTTATTACCGCTGAGGGCATCGAACCCAGTGGCGATGTCAATCAGGACGGAACAGTCAACATCCTCGATCTCGTTATTGTTGGACAGAATCTTGGGCGAAAGCCACCCCCTAATCCGAAGGCGGATGTCAACAACGACGGACAGGTAAATGTCCTTGACCTTGTGCTTGTTGCCGAGCAACTCGGTGAAAAGGTTGCCGCCGCTCCTTCTCAAATGGACACGATCAAATCTACAACATCTTCCGTTGAAGAAATTATTGTAGTCCAACGTGCGATGCGAGAGTTAGAAGCAGTCTCAGAGAAATCGCCTAATATTAGAATAACGATTCAGTTTTTACGTCGCTGGTTGGAAAACGCCAATCGAAGCGTCGCGGAGACGAAACTCCTCCCGAATTACCCCAACCCCTTTAATCCAGAGACATGGATTCCATATCAATTGGCAGAAGCAGCAGATGTGAACGTGAAAATCTACGATGTCAGCGGTCGTTTGGTCCGAACAATTTCTGTCGGATTCAAACCTGTAGGATACTATCTTACACGAGAACAAGCTGCCTATTGGGATGGACGCAATGAGATAGGCGAATCCGTTTCAAGTGGGGTCTATTTTTTACAGTTTATAGCGGGAGATTTCGTTGCAACACAGCGAGTGGTGATAGTGAAATAAGGTTTATAGCAAAATATAAAAACAAGTTAACATTGGCCGCAGTAATCATATCACAAAGTATGTCAGTAATTATAAATTTCACGAGATGCTGAAAAGCGAATAGACGTGAACTGGCATAAAAATGGAGATTTGTAATTTGTGTTTGTGTGTGTTATACTGTTATAACCAGTTTTAAACGGCACTACCACGAGTCAGGTCTTTCCGTTTCTGTCGCTTCCCACCATGGTAGGGGGATAAAAGGACTGGCACTGGAGAATCCAATGAGTTTGGACATGTATTATTTTGAAAAGAATAAGGAATTTGTCACCAAAATGGCTTCTGGTATGGAAGATGCAATTAAAGAAGCAGGTTTCGATTTTACTGATTGTTCTGATGAGTTCTTAAAGGAGATAGCAGATGGAGCTGGAAACTCTTTTGCTAGATCTCTTTTTGAATACTTGAAGATCAGGCGGAATCTCCAAAAAAACTAATTTCGACCTATCCGCACCGATCCATTTTTCAACATCAGACGTGACTATAGTCTGATAGTTGAAAATTAAAATTTATTGAATTTTTGAGAGGAATTGTCATGGATGATCCGAAACCTGAGATGTCTGAGGACGCTCAACGTGTGCTAGAAATTTATAATCTCAAAGAATACGTGGTTGATAGAGAGCTTGAGAAACTTGAGTCGCGTCTTGAGGATCGGATTAAGGAAGTTAAAGTTGATCTCAATGACAGAATTACACGATTAGAAACGCGCTTACAGTGGAGTATAGGGATAGCTGTTGCTATTGCAGCTATTGTTATTCCATTAATTGTTAAGTTTTTGTCATCCTAAAAGTTAAGTTTCTGTAGTTATAACGCTAAGCTGCAGTTTGCTCCAGTTGGGGGAATTTTAATCGCACCATACATTTAAATTTGAAAGTTTTTCTTTACCAGTTGGAACAGATTGAATTCGCGTTGGTGGCCTCCTTATCAAAACAAAATCCGCTTAATCAAACCGAAGTCTTGCCCGAAGTTCTCCAAACGCAGCAATCCCGCCGCCATAAAACACCACCGCTAACGGAATCAATACCCAGATTGAGAGAAAGCCCTTCAACAGCGTCAAACCGATACCCATTACAGCAGAGAGGAAAACTGTCTTCAAAAGGGTCGGCAATATATGAGGGGTCTCACCGAATTTGATAATATTTCTTGAGATGTAGCCGATCCCAAAGACGAGCAAAAACGCTTCACTCATGACCATCGCCATCGCCGCTCCTACATGGCTGAAACGCGGAATTAGAAATAAATTCAGGCAGATATTCAGGAGTGCCGTTATCCCCATGAGCACTGAAAAAGCACGGCGTTTATCCGTCGCTCGAAGCACTGCCAGCACCGCCGTCGTTACGAAGATCAGACCACCTGCCCAGCCGAGCCATTGAAGTGCGTTTGCCACTTTCCCCACTTCGTCCGATGTATAGGTTGGAAACAGCACCGTTGTAATTTCAGGGGATAATATTGAGAGTCCAACCGCCAACGGAAGTCCACTCAGTACCATCCACCGCATACCGAATGTGTAGACCGACGGGAATCTCCCTTTCTCTCGCTCCCATGCTCGCGATAGCACAGGAAACATCGCCCCCATCATAAATGCCCCGGGTAGAATCGTAAAAGCGTTGACAATCGTATACGCCAAGCCATACCATGTATTAGCGTTGATGCCATCCGAACTCAGTTTTGAAACCATAATTGCATCGACACGAAAATAGAGAAGATTGAAAAGGTTCCCGATCGCAAACGGCAATGCCTGCTGCATCAACGTCGTCACAATCTCTCGACTCGGTTGGAAACGGAGTTCAGTGAATCGGTATCGGGTGAGTCCAACGCTCAAAATCAGATTAATACAGCCTGCCGCCAACATCGCCTGACACACAGTTAGCAGTCCATAGCCGAAGAGGATCGCACCACCACCGATTGCGAGAAACACACCGCGCTCCGCTATCACCGTGAACGCTTCGTACTTCATCTGCTCGTGGGCGCGAAAGACACACCGATACAACTGCGCCAAGGAATTCGCAATCTCTGCCAGTCCTAAGAAGACGATCATCTTCACGATGATCGGAGGATAGAGGAATATACCGCTGACAATCATGATGCTGTAAGCGATGACCGACAGAATCCCACGGACAATTAGCGCGTTGCCAAGATAATGCCGCGTCTGTTGCAGGTGCAGGGTCATTTCCCGTATGAGCGGATTTTGCATACCCAGTTCTGTCAAACTGGCAATCAGATTCGTCAGCGCAATTGCAACAAAATAGCCGCCAAGTTCACTTTCTGAGAAATAACGAGGCATGAGCCATATCGTTATTACAAGTGAACCGAGGCGACTGATAAGGTGGGCACTAAAAAGTGAAGACGTGTTTTTAAAGATACGATTCATCAGGCGCGGTTTATGTGTTCTGGTTAGTATAACCCGACTCTAACGTAGTTCGGTACCAAAGTCCAGTAACTATCGCTCTCTCCGTGCTGTAAGCGTTGCGCACCAAGATGAGCGATCGTTGCGCCGCGCGGGACATTGAAAATAGCATCCGCAAAGTGGACCCGCTTACCGAGCCCTTCTCGGACAGCGTTCCCGTAGGTTCCCAGTCCATCTCCAAGGAAGTTGATCGTACAATCTGAAGGCGTATCCGCTTTGATACGGTCTAAGAAGGCATCAATCGGTAAGCAGAGATCCTTGCTAAGACGTTCCCATTTCGTATTTCCTTCAAAAATAGCACCGTAGATTTCACTACGCCGAGCGTCAAGCAGTGGACAGATGATGCTATTTGACCATCGGAGGTTATAAGCAATTGCCTCCAAGGTCGAAACACCCACGATCGGTTTGTCAACAGCATAGCAGATAGATTTGATAGTCGCAACGCCGATACGAATACCGGTAAACGATCCAGGTCCAATACCAACAGCGCATCCGTCTAAATCATCTACCGTAATATCACCCCATTTCAATACACTATCGATTGCGGGCATTAGTCTGGAGGAGTGTGCGTGGACGATATCGAGTGTATGCTCCGCGACGACGTTATCACCATCTATTAAAGCAACACTCCCGATTGGAGTCGAAGTATCAACACCTAAAATTTTCATTCTTTGATTTTGTTTTCCCAACTGCCAGAATTATAAATATATTATACTTCGCATGAAAGTCCTGAAGGGATTAGAAAACCCTTCGGGATATCCAATACAAAACTAATGTCCAGATACCTACTTCGTTTTCAGCCTTGCCCAAGTCGTGGCGAGTTTACCGTGTGCTTTCACGTCAAGCGTGTCGGGCAGCAATTTCTTAATCTCTGCCTGACTGAGAACAGAAGCATAAATGCGTGAGTCTTCGATATGAGCGTCAAGATCGCCAGGACCTCCGCCTAAACCACCGTGACGCTTACCCCAAATTGCCTCAGCATCTTTATTATCAAAGGTCACAAATTGACCAAATGTATAGTCACCAATTTCGTCCCCATTACGGTATATTCTCACACGTGCCGTGCCACCATCATCTTCATACGAGATCGCCATCATAATCAGCTCTCCCGCTTTCTTTTCTTCAAACCCAGGGTCTGGATCCTTAGTGCGATGAAACCAGCCACTCCCCGCCATCCAACGATGATTCTGGCGTTCTCCAAAGACAATTGCATCAAACGTCGGATCAGAGAGACGATCGATGGTTAATATCGAACCTTTCTGAACGTTGAGGTCATCCATTATAGCCCACGACACCAAAGTCTTTTCTCCTATATCTGGACCGTCGTATCCACTGGCGATAGCCCATTTACCAAGATCGACATCCAGTTGACCGTCCGCGATTTTAGCACCCATGAGTTTAATATCGGCGAAATTGCCCGTAAGATCTTCCAGTTCGACACCGTTCTCAAAAGTCCAGTGTCCGACGAGGGTTTCTGCTTTGTCTGCCTGCCCTAATGCTGTCATTGATACATTGAGCAGAAGTAGGACAAAACATACCGAGGCACAATAGCGTTCCAGGTACTTCATGGTATCTCCTCCGTTGCTAATTCGGGTTGAGATGTTTCCAGAAACCGCTGAAATTTAAGCAATGTGTTTGCTACTAACAATACGTTCGGAGTCAGTATATCATGTCTATGAAAAAAATGATATTTTTTGGGATTTCAGGGGTATACAGATTTCCAATAATTTCCGACTGGACGTCCGGATTTGGTCTATTCCCAGACTAAATTTGGTTTCCCATGCCCGTGGGGTCTTGGTCTTAATTCAGGCGCGAGAGTAGTTTATGAAGATGCTGTATATCTTGCTCAATTGCCGCAGCGTCTGGGGGAGCTTCTACAAGTTGGAGATATTTTTCAAAAGCTGCAATACTTTCACTATACGCATGGTTTTTGTAGTGTAGATAGCCGAGAAGACGGTAATCAGTGGATGCGTCGGGCAAAAGCCACGTGATACGTTCCGCAGCGATCAATGCTTTATCGTAACGCTCAAGCAGCGTGTAGGCACGTACCAAATTCCGTAAGATACGCGCTAAAATTTCCCTGTCTGAGGTTTCTGCTAACATTCTGGGGTCCAATTGAGCCGATTCCCCCATCATCTCCTTGAGTTTTGCTTGAAGCATGTCTTCACACATAAAGCGTCCGTCTTTAAATACGTCGAGAAGAATATCTAAATGTTCGCGCTGGTATTTAACAAGGAAATGTCCGGGAAAATTTACACCGACGAGTGGTAATCCTGCACGTCTACCAACTTCAATGTAGACAACGCCTAATGTAATGGGAATGCCTGTTTTGTTGTCAAGCACAGCATTGAGAAAGTTGTTGCCTAACGCGTAATAGTTTTCGGTGTTTCCTGTAAATCCATTTTCCTCAAAAAGGTAACGATTCAGTTCGTTGATATGCTGTTCAGGGAGCGTTGCATCCTGAATCCGCTCTCGAACAACATCTGCCATCTCATCTAACCGACATAGATAATCCTCAATACTCAAGTCAATATACTCGCTCTGGGCAATAAGGAGGGCACCTGTTGCGAGTTGAATCTGGGAGTCCTCACGTTGGGCAAAAGAAAAAAATGGATCTGTTTGCGGATTTTTCGCCATTTTTCTAAAAAATGCAATTTTTCTTGCATTCCCTGAAGATGTGTGATATAATTAAAGCAATAATTACGTGGGGGATTAGCTCAGTTGGGAGAGCGCTTGCATGGCATGCAAGAGGTCACCAGTTCAAGTCTGGTATCCTCCATTTTTTTATTGCGTCCCTTGCTCCAGAGATGATGTAGAGTTTTCGTCCGTTTTCTTACTGGCTTGCGACTTCGACATTTTCCGAGGGATACCATTGTCCAGTACCCCTAAGACGGTCAAATGGAGTTGCGCACGCGGTGGCAACGTCTGAGTTAGTCCTTCCTCAACCTCGTCAATCTGTTTTTGCATTTCCTTGCGTTTCATACGGAATGCGTCCAGCGTCTCTTGAATCTCTGTATCTTCAACAAGCGAGTCTCTTACAAGTCGATTGAGCGTTTTCAAATCAGAGACTGCCTGAATCTGCTTTTGACGTTTTAATTCCCAGAGTGCTTTAATTTCCGTCTGCTGCGCTGCTGTTACACCAAGGTCAGCCAAAGTGACGCCCTTTTCGCCCTCATTGTTACTCTTTTGTGCCCATGCAATAACGCCGAAGATTACAACACACATCAAGGTTCCCAAGATGTACTTCCAAATGTGTCGGTGTTCTTCTCGTTTCCGTCCAACATCATGCATAATTATTTACCTCCAACTGTGGTAGTTGGCTTCATACGCGCTCATACTATAACTATAGTAACACGGAATACAGCAGATGTCAAGGGTAAACAGAGTGCTGACCGCTGACTGCTAACGACTAACTACCCAGAAAACCCTTGACAATAAATACGATGTCTATTATAATTACCTTTAACATTACGCCTCAAACTGCTTATGCCTTATACAGAGAGGTTAGAGTGCAAGGAAGGATTGGATGCTTTACAAGGGGTTAAAACTTGATCGGTTTCAGGAGGAAGCGATCGAGGCAATTAATCGGGATGCTTCAGTCATTGTTACAGCTCCCACAGGGGCAGGCAAAACTGTCATCGCCGAGTATGCCGTCGAAAAATGCATTGAGGAAAACCATCGCGTTATCTACACCGCACCGATCAAAGCCCTCAGCAATCAGAAGTATCGGGATTTTTACGCTGAATATGGCGACAAAATAGGCATTGTTACCGGAGATGTGGTGCTCAATCCGTACGCCCAAGTGCTGTTGATGACCACCGAGATTTTTCGGAACACTATTTTTGATGATATTGAGCGATTACAGGATGTCTCTTACGTCATCTTTGACGAAATCCACTATATTAACGATATAGAACGCGGGACCGTCTGGGAAGAGAGCCTCATCTTTGCGCCCCAACATGTCAAATTCGTCTGTCTGAGTGCTACAATTCCGAACATTAACTCTTTTACAGAGTGGATGCAAAGTGTACGGGATATAGAGATTGAGATAGTCGAAGAATTGAACCGTCCCGTGCCGTTGGAGCATCACCTTTATTTCACGAATTACGGTATCGGTAATACAAAGCATATCCCAGCCATCCGTAATACAGCACAACGCGATGGGCGTAAACGAAAATCCGATACGCCTGATGACGAGACCACTCCAGCACTTCCCTCTGACTTTGTAGAGACAAAACTCATCCCACACCTTCGTCGTGAAAAACAGCTCCCCTGCCTCTATTTCTGTTTTAGTCGTAAGGGCTGTGAAGAAAACGCCACCTCGCTCGTATACGGGTCGAAACTGCAGCTACTTGATAAAAAGCAACAAACCCAAATTTTGGAACAATTTGATGAACTTTGTGTCCAATTTGACATCGTAGAGGAAAAGAAAATTAGCGAATTCCGTAGATTGGTTCGCTGTGGAATTGCTTATCACCACGCAGGTATGTTGCCGACACTCAAAGAAGTAGTGGAAAGATTGTTCACTTCCGGTTTAATCCAACTCCTCTTTACCACTGAAACCTTTGCTGTCGGTATTAATATGCCAGCCTGCTCTGCAGTCTTCGACAGTCTTGAGAAATATGATGGTGTCGGATTCCGCTACCTCAAAGCACGTGAGTATCACCAAATGGCGGGGCGCGCTGGTAGACGTGGTATTGATACCATTGGTTATGTCTATGCCCAAATCCTACCCGCTTATGCCGATTCAAAGGAGATTCGAGACGTTGTCGCTAATAAAATAGAGCCTATTGAGAGCCAGTTTAATCTCTCCTATTCCAGTATTCTCAATCTTTATCAGAAGTATGGCGATGACATTTACGATGTCTATACCATGAGTTTGAGCAACCATCAAAACTACGTCCGAGTCGCCAAACTCAATGAGCAGATTAAAACGAAAACCGAAAGACTCCAAACACTGCCCGAACCTGAGTGCATCCATGAAGGGGTTGATGGAAGCACGCAAATTGAGCAACATAATCGTCAGAACCGAAATCGTGAAAAGAATCTTCAACGTTTATACGCAGAAATGACGCAAATCAGAACGCAAACTCGGGGAAAGAAACGGAAGAAAGAACGGATTAAAAGATTAAAGGTTGTTCAGCGAAAGATAAAGCATTTTCAGGCAAGGGGTGAGGAGAGCCTTTGTGACGGATGCCAGCATTTAAGGGCGTGCACCGGCAGATACAAAGCGATCCGAAGAGAAGAAGATCGGATTCAGAAGCTCAAAAAAAGAACGACATTTATTCAGAACAACCCGAGGGAGCAAATAGCAGCCCGTCTTAAAGTGCTTGAAGAACTCGGTTACATTGAGGAACAAACGCTTCTGCCGCGCGGCAGGACCGCCGCACACATTTATGGATATGAGTTGCAGTTAACCCAATTGCTGTTGAGCGGTTTTTTTGAAAGGCTCACCGAGGATGAAATTAACTGTCTCATGGTTGCAATTGTATCCGAACCACGTAAAGATGGGTATTTTAAACCACTTGAGGATGAACACTTGCTCGAAGTCCTCTATGCAGTCAGTTCTGAAATTTCGCTTATCCAGTATTTAGAAGTCGAGTACGGCGTGACAGAAATTACACCTATGTTAGAACTTCGGTTTTGCACCGCAATGCTGGCTTGGAGCCGCGGCTGTCCCTTTGACAAACTTGAAAGGTATGCTCGCGTGGATGCTGGCGATTTCGTCCGAACCTTTCGACTCGTCATCGATCAGCTCCGCCAAATTCGTCGTGCCATGAGTGGGCACACTGCCCTCATTGATAAGCTCAACCGATGTATCGGAAAAATTAATAGAGACGTTGTTGACGCAGAGCGGCAATTGCGGATTGGTCAGGATAATCTTGATGACGCACCCACAGAGGATGTCGTCAACGCTGAAGAATCACTGCCTACTGACGGGACAACCTGAACAAGCCCAAGTTCCCGTAGGTTGGGTTGAACGGATACCTACGAGAAATCGCGCGTACAAGTCGAGGATAATAGCCAACGAGAACCTGAAATCATTATAATACCAGTGAAACCCAACGCATTGGCTACCATTTTATTCTCGAACTCACGTTAAAAAACGTCGTTTTCAAGTCGCAACACTTTCAAAAGAAAGTAGTTGTAATAGAAAATTAATTATATTACAATAATCAACGAACTTTTTAACATTAGATAAATATGTGAAATGCTGACCGCACAGCACGCGAAAGCACTGACTGACAACTAATAATAACCAAAGGAGAAAGTCTATGGCTAATCAAGACTTCAACCTAATCGGAGCCATTAAAGTACGTTCAGCTGAAGAAAACGATGCAGCATATCTACACGCATATTGCTTTCCTGAACAAACCAGGGAGCAGGTTACAGAAGAACTCAAAACAGATCTGGAAGCCGGAAATGGAACACATCGGCTTGTTGCAGAAGCCAGTGGGTATCCAATTGGACAAGTCACTGTAAAGCAAAGTGCCGTCGATCCGGGAATTGCACAGGTAAACGGTCTCGCTGTCGCGGGTCCTTTTCGGCAATTAGGCGTGGCTGACCATCTTATGGGTGCTGCTGAGGATACTGCATCAGCGAACGGTGCGAAAACGCTTGAAATAGAGTTAGCCCCCTCAGAAACAAGCGTCATTCAGAGATATAAAGACTGGGGATTCGCCGAGAAACCCGTCGTCGTCCTCCAAAAAACGCTTGGTGCAGCAGAAGTGGAAGCAGAAGCGGAAGTAGAGGAAGAAGAAATAGAAGCCGAAGTGGATGATACCGACGAAAGCATGGCGGATGAAGTATCCGAAACCGGCGATGAACAAACGAGCCTCCTTGACGCCCAATAGGAGAAATACTATGAAGAAATTCTGGCTTGCCTTCGTACTCGTTCTTTATGTTGTTGGGTGCGGCACCCAGAACGAGAACCTCGCCAAAGGCAAGGAATTAATTAAATCGGATAAACGACGGAAAGAGGAACGCGCAGTCCGAGAATTTAAACTTGCACTGCAACAACCCATTGATAACGCCGAAGCCCATTATCTGCTCGGATATTACAATTCGCAGGAGTTTTACGAACCCAATACCACCGAATGGGAAGAGGCTTCGATCGCTGAACGCGGCAGACACATGTTCCTTGCATACAAAGAAGAATCGCGTAAATACCTCGAAAGGCTAATCTTTGAGACACTCCGCGATGACGATTTGGATATTCAAAACGCTGCGCTTGACGCGCTAAGGCGCATATATAAACAGGGCGACCAGAAACGGCTCATCAGCCAACTCCAAAAGGCTATTAAATCCGGTGATAATCGCGATAGACACAGCGCACATTGGGTATTCGGACATCTCGGTAGAGACGACCCGGCAACGCTTGTCCCCATTTTGGTGAAACTTCTGGATCACCGACGAAGGGAAACCCGTTTGAACGCCGTCAAGGCACTCGGAGAAATCGGTAGTGAAGAAGCAATTCCGGCACTCGCCGCACTGATTGAATCCGGCTCTGCCAGATGGAAACGCGATCGGGAGGACCCCGAAATCCGTCAACTCGCCGTAGAGGCACTCGGAAAAATCGGTGGTACTGCTGTGCCAGAACTCGTCAAAATTGTCGAGAACAAGGGATCGTCGTTGCGCGTTGACGCTATTCGCGCCCTCGCAACACTCGGCGATGATAAGGTCGTTGTACCGCTTTTAGATGCTTTGCAGGAACAGAGCAGTCGAGACGTACCCATCCCTCTAAATTAAATCGCGAGTTGTGAGCACACTTTTCGGCGCAGCTTACACGTCGAAACTTGCTATTAGAATGGAAAGGATCCAGTATGCTAAGAAAAATAACACGGTCGGTCAAACCAAGCCGTTTTGCATTTATCGTGCCACTCTTTGCGCTAATACTCGGACTCGGATGCGATAATCGGTATTACGATGACCGCTTGAAGATGGAGGTCCAGCAGTTAGACAGCGACTTGATGAACCGTTGGGCTACCAGCGGTGTCGTCATTTTAGATACCACACCCAATGGACCCGCGCGTAAGGCACAGCTCGAAACAGGCGAACTCATCTCTTACGTCGTTGTGGAATATCCAGTCAAAAGTTCTGGAGACTTTAACAGCGCAATAAAAAAGGCGCTTGATGAAGATAATAACCTAATTCTTCATTTGAAGGATAAGCCTCCAATCCGCGTTGCACTTCGCAGACAAGGGGATAAGATAGGTCTCAGTGTTGAGGGAAGTGGCACTGTACGTGTTAAGCAAATTCAACCCGGCACTCCTGCTGCAAACGCTGATATTCAGGTAGGGGACATTATTGAAAAGATTGTTGATGAGCAAAATATTGACAGTGTTAGGGACTACAAGAAAACGGTTGGAAAGCTTTCTAAACACAAAATCATCTTCCGAACTTCTGAATTAATAGGTGTTAAAATTGCTGCTGTAACCGCCCTCGGCGATCTGGGTGATGCCCGTGCAATTGAACCACTGGTTGACCTCTTCAAAAATAATCCAGAATTCTCAATTCGCAAAGCCGCAATCACCAGTCTCCAACGCCTCGTTGAGTTAAGCGTGCTTAATGACCTCTTTCAGGAATTTCAAAGTGCGAATGTGAATCAACTGCCAGCAGATAGTCTTCAGGCGAGCCAACTCGAATCCGCCGCAATTCTCGGTTTGCTCGTCGTTGATCGGGCTGAGAATACAGCGACCCTTGAAGCCCCCTTCGGAACACAGTTCAGGCATAAATCCGATACACTCTATCAAAAAATCAACGAAGGACAACTCGCCGAGCTTGCGCAACAGTACATTCAGATTCAGGTGGAGCCGGAACAAGAGATTCGGCGTGCCTGTCTCGCCATGCTCGGCATCCTCAAACCGATTTCCGCGATTGATCCCCTCGTTGCCGTCCTTGAAAATCCGACAGAAATCCCCGGTATCCGCTTCCAAGCCGGGTTGGCACTGAGTCAGATCGGTGAATCCGCTGTTGACGCCCTCATCGTCGCCTTTGAAGACGGGGATACCAGTACAAAGGACATAGCAGCGTCTGCACTCGGTGGTATCGGTGGAGATAAGGCACGAGATCGGTTGATTGATGCCCTCGAAGTCGCTGAGGAGTCTGCAATTCGACTCACCCTTGTCGATGCAATCGCCAAAATCGGTGACGCCCCTTCGATTCGAGCACTTGAGCATCAACGTGAACAGTACCAACAAGATGCTGACACTGGACTCCGTATCTTTCTGGATGAGGTTTTTAGAAACTTAGAGAAGGAATCGATGTAATCCAACGGGAGACTCGCACAACGGGGTGTGTGCCGCCAATGAAAATTGGACTCATTTCAGACTTACACACAGACGTTACGCCCCTAAACAAAGCTCTTATCCCGTACCTCATTGATGCCGTCAAGGCAGCGGAACTTGATGTTTTAGTGATTGCTGGCGATCTCGCACGACATCTCGTGCTACTTTCTGAAACGCTTAATGCTTTTCATCTCGCTGATTTAGCGTGTGAGAAATTGTTCGTTCCAGGTAACCATGACATCTGGGCAATTGAGACACCCGACGTTACAAGCGAGCAGAAGTGCGACATTATTTCTCAACTCTGTTATGAATGCGGATTTCACCCGCTTATGGACCAACCGTTCGTCACCAAGCAAGTCGCTTTCTGTGGGACTATCGGTTGGTACGATTACAGTTTCGCACCGGATGGGTACGACTTTTCTGATGCCCAATATGCAGAAAAAGAGTTGATGGGGGCAGTCTGGAATGACAAGCGATACGCCAAGTGGACGGATGCTGATCCTGCTGTCACCCGCCGTTTTCAAGCAGAACTTGATACGCAAATTGACGCTGTCCGGGATAATGTATCTCGTATCATGGTCGTTACACACCATGTCCCGTTCCGCGAGTGCATCCAATACCGAGGCGAATTACCGTGGGATTTCTTTCGCACCTTCATGGGAAGTAAACACATCGGTGCCTGCTGCGTGCAAGAGCCACTTATCACACACGCACTTTTCGGGCATGAGCATCGATCAATTAATATGCAACTTCACAACGTGCGCGCTATCTGTGCTCCTGTTGGCTATTTGTATGAAGAACCCACGATGGGTTTGAAAGATTATGCCGGACAATGTTTGGCTTGTTTTGAGGTATGATTGAATTCGGAAAATAGAAAGGAAACCACTATGGAGATAACCATAACCAATAGCAACGACGCTGGTGCCCTTGAATTCCCTTGGGGTGCGATTAAATGGCTATGCAACGATCAAATTGATCCAGAGGCTGAAATGACCTTCGGAGTCGTCTATATTAACGCTGGCGAAGGCAATCCTGTCCACTATCATCCAAACTGTGAGGAGCTCATCTATGTTCTCTCCGGTGAATGTGACCACAGCTTGGGAGATGAAGTCATACCTCTCAAACCTGGGATGATGTTGCGTATCCCTCGCAATGTTAAGCACAATGCCGTCAACACCGGCTGGCAACCCGTAACAATGATTATCTGTTATTCGGATGCCGACAGACAGACTATCTTTGAAGAATAGGAAAATTGCTTGTAGGAGGGATTTGTAATCTCGACCCTATGGGTGTCTGACGACTTGTAGGAGGGATTTGTAGTCCTAACCCTATAAAGTACCCTATCCTACTAAAAGGAATTAATGCGCAATGCCCAAAGAATCCCACTGCAGTGTTAAAATCTGCGGTATTACCTCTATCCATGATGCCCGACTTGCCGCTGACGCAGGTGCTGACTACGTCGGTGTGTTAGTTGATGTCGCCGTATCAGAGCGAACACGTTCTGCTGATCAAGCCTCCGAAATCTCAGAGGGAAGCCCTCTTCCTACCGTGCTTCTGCTATACAACCGCACATCATCCGATATCCAAGAAATCGTTTCCCAAGTTCAGCCTTTTGCCGTGCAACTCCTTGGTCAGGAGCCGCCAGAACAGCTTGAAGAACTCAAAGACACTGTGTCATGTCAATTCTGGAAGTCCGTCTACCTCCCCGCAGGAAGTCCCGAAAACGTAGATATTCCCGCTGTCCAAGCGGAGATGCAAGCTTACCGAGATGCCGGTGCGGATTTCCTTCTGTTTGATAGCGTTGATATGAGTCTGGAGAAACCCAGATACGGTGGTACAGGGAAAACTTGTGATTGGAATGTTGCAGCTGAACTCATTGCAGAAAGTCCACTGCCGGTGTTTTTCGCCGGTGGAATCCGTCCAGAGAATGTCAAAGCCGCTATTGAGACAATCCGTCCACACGGCATTGACCTCTGTTCTGGGGTTGAGGCGTCAAAGGGTATCAAAGATCCACATAAACTCGAACAACTCATGGAACAGGTTAAACAAGCCGATTAAAAATAGTAGTCAATTGCCAGTCGTCGGTTAAAGAGACCTCCGGTTTGACTGACTCACCTCTTAACCGACAGCTAATAACCGATAACCATTAAATAAGGAGTTTCTTATGGATAACTGTCAAGTCTGCTATGTGCAGAGGTACAACGATATCTTTCGGCTAACTGCTGTTGTGGTCCTAATATGTATAATCTCTATTGCTAATTTCTCGACTGCCTTCGCTGATAGCCATGAAGCAGAAGGTGAAAAGGCAGAAGAGAAGCCGAATATCACAGGCTGGTTCCAGATTGATGTCGATAGTCTGGGCACCTATTTTTTAGTTGGTGCGAGCCATCCGCTCAGCGGTGGCATTTCATTTGATTCTAATATCTATGTTAATGATCATTTGGGCGAGTTTGATATGGGTATTTCATTTCCAGTTATCGCGAATGACAGCATGGCACTGCTGCTAACACCAATGCTCGGAGTTGGGTTCAATTATGTCAGTCCAGACGGGCCCTATGCCCTATATCCACAAATCTTTGCTATCCTACCCGCTGGTAAAATCTTCGGTTTCCACTGGACAATCGCCACAGTCAAAACCCTATTTGATGACGAAACCTTGGATGAACTCTACAACCGTACTTATCTTACTTATGCGCTAAACGAAACTATTGCGGTTGGTCCACAATTTGAGTCCGTACTTGGTTTTGGTGATGGTGGTGGACTGTGGGCTCTCAATTTCGGTGGACGTATAAATATCGGTTATGGTGCGAATAACACGCTTGGTATATACGTCGGGTATGAAACCAAAAAAGAGGAAGGGCAAACAGGACTTACGGGTAGAATGAATTTCACTCGGAGATGGTAGAAACTTTTTTCTATTGATCCATGGGCGCGCTTCAAGCAGATGAAAAGCGCGCCTTTCTCTGTTAAAGGGATGCATCTACCTGTTGGTCGCATTTACTCCAGCAAATAAATATGTATCGTCCTGTCTTTTGCCCGTGAAAAGGCTGGCAGTGTTTTTACAAGATGTCCGCGCTCGCGAATCCAGCTGCGAACCACCATATCCGCATCAAAGACGTTGAAACTCGCTACATCCACAGCAAACCACAGTCTTTCTCTTCCAGTTGTTTCCCACTCTCTCTCAAATTCTTCCGGGTCGTCTAACAACCCGCCGATGTAAATTGATGTCAGTTCTGGAAGATAGTACCTACCCATCTCTGGCTCGGAAAGCACCACTTTGTCGGTAGCCCTCTTCTCGACTTGAATCGCTGCAAACGCCTCCTTCCATCTCGGTCGTCCACCATTTTCAATCTGAAAGTAGAGATAAGTCTGTGAAAGTAGCGTTACCACCAAAACACACGGCATAACCGAACCGAGTATTTTTCCCCGTGACTCCGACACCACCGCCCGCCAAACCCGTTCGCACGCCACACCAGCAAGGATAAAATAAGCCGGGATCGTCCAGAATAGGTAATAACCAGCGACGTTTTGAAGCTGCGATGCGATGAGAAAAAGTGCCAGCGGAACACCCGCATAACAGAGTAGAAAACGCGTCGATTTGTTAAGGGGTGTCGCAACGAAGCCGAAAAAGGCAGCAACTGCTATAGGAATACTCACCCCATGGACAAGCGTTAGTACGATATAAAGCGGACTTCGCTGCCACTCATTGCGTCCCCATCCAGAAAAAAGATAACCCCTAACTTGCGGAAACACCAGTGCTAACACTGGCATTGCGAATGGAATAAAGAAGATAAGTAGGTTCAGCCATCGTTTCCTGCTCGGTTTTTCTAATAAAGAGATCGCAGCGTAGACGGCTAATGCAGGCACAATCACAACGGAGAGGATATGCGAGAGGATGAGGCAGAAACAGGAAACAAGCGCGCTGATTGTTAAAAGGGTCGAATCACGCTCCAGGGACAAATAGAAAAACCACGCTGTCAGAACCGCAAAGAGAAGCGTAAAAACGGGATAACGGGCGTTCTGCGTCCAAAAGAGGTGCCAACTTGAACACGCTACGAACATACCACTCAGGAGTCCTATCTGCCAATTGAATAGTGTCCTTCCTAACCCAAAAATCGCAGGAATTGAGATAATTCCAACGATACACGGAATTAAACGACTCCCCCATTCGCTGTCGTTGGTGAGTGCGATGGATAGCTTCACCGCGAGGTAGGGAATGGGGTTCGGAATGCTCTGCCAACTTTCCAGCGATAATCCCTTAGCATCCCTGACTGTAAAGACCTCATCAATCCAAAAACTCCACTGACCCAAATTCCAGAAACGCAGTAGTATCCCGAACGTCACGACAGTGCTCAAAAGCAGAATATGCTTTTTTTTTGGGCAATCTTTTGTTGAAAATTTCAGCATTTTTCTTAGAAATCTGTCTCCTCACTTTGCTGGTGCCTACCCAATCGGGACGAATACCTTCAAAATCATCCGCAAGTGTTTTCCTTATATTAGTCCCTTCCCAGTTGACAAAAACAAGTGTTTGTCCAATGCACATCTGCTTCGGTCAATGTTATTGGTCCATCTCTTATCTGCCTATATATATAATATTGTCTCGATAAGAATGGAATTGGCACGCGTTTTGCTTTAAACAAAAATAGGTGCACAGTAAGTGCTGGTGAAAGTCTGCCTTTCGCAGGCGAGTATATCACAAGTTTATGCCAAATTACAAGTGCTGCGGGAGCAATTTGTTGTTGTTTACATTGGCAAGCGATCCGATTTTCTGTAGAAACTTGGACTGGCACTGTAGCACCGTGATTGTCCGTTGACTAAATCACACAATACCGTAGGCGCGCTCTGACGCGCACAAAGGAGATTTAAATGAAAACGCATACATTTTGGTTCGTTCAGTTGTTAGCAGTGGTCTGTATTTTCGCAGTCGGTAGTGTCCCGATGGTCTATGCAGACGCACATGAAGCCGGTGAAGAGATGGCAGAAGAAGAGTCATCGAGTGCTTCCGGTTGGTTCCGTACGGATACAGACAGTTTAGGAACACAGATCTGGGTCGGTGCAAGTCATTCCCCAAGTTTCCTTGGTAACCTTTCCCTTGATACCGATATTTACGTTGTTGACACTTTCGGTGAATTAGATGTCGGAATCGGCATTCCAGTCGCTGATAGCGATTCACTATCTCTTAGTTTCCTTCCCATGATAGGTATCGGGTTTGACTACGGTGCTCCCAATGGCCCCTCTTCTCTGATTGCCCCACAGCTATTTACCTATCTTACCGCTGGTTCCATCTATTTTGAATCTTGGATACAAGGGTTCTTCAACTCTATGTTTGATGAAGAAGCAGGCGATTCCTTCTACACTCGTAATTTTGTGCTCCTGTCGATTAATGATACGCTTTCTGTTGGTCCGCAGGTAGAAGTAACGCTTGATTTGACCGAAGGTGGACTTGCGGGCATGGCAGTCGGTGGACGCGCAAACGTCGCTTACGGTGAGAATAACACACTGGGTGTTTTTGTCGGATTTGAGACCCAAAAAGGGGATGATGAAACAGGTATTACCGGCAGGATGACGTTCGTCCGCACTTGGTAAAGGTAAGGAATATCGCTGACGACACAAAGTGTGGTCATCGCGAACCGGAGACGAGAATGTCTCATGGTTCGCGATGCGCAAACACTAACCTTCAACGGCAGATCGCAGACGGATCCTACATAAATAAATACAAACGCCGCTTTCGCCGTTCACGACATGCAAGGTTTTAAGGAAAAATTGACACAAGGAGATATTTTCAAATGAAGAAAAAGGTTGTCATAGTAGTTTTTACCCTCACTTGCCTATTAAGTCTGAACGTTTTCGCCCTAAATGGGTCGGTTGAGGGTGAGAAGGTTTCTGATGCAAAGTATATGGCTGACACGTTGTGGGTACTGGTCGCTGCATTTCTCGTTTTCTTTATGCAGGCAGGATTCGCTATGGTGGAGTCTGGGTTCACACGTGCCAAGAACGCCGTCAACATTCTCATGAAGAACCTAATGGACTTCTCTATGGGTTCGATCGCATATTGGGCAATCGGCTTCGCCATTATGTTTGGTGCCGGGAACGCATTCATGGGAACAAGCGGATGGTTCGTCCCATCTGAATCGAGTGCGTTTGGTTCATTAGAATGGAGTTCTGTGCCGACACATGCAGCATGGCTCTTCCAGCTTGTATTTGCTGCTACTGCCGCGACTATTGTTTCTGGTGCAATGGCAGAACGTACACAGTTCAAAAGTTATCTGATTTATAGTGTCTTCATCACGGGTTTCATCTATCCGGTCGTTGGACACTGGATTTGGGGTGGTGGTTGGTTGGCAAACTTCGGCGCAGGTATGCTCGATTTTGCAGGTTCAACAGTCGTCCATTCGACAGGTGGTTGGCTCGCGCTGACAGGTGCTATTGTCTTAGGTCCCCGTACGGGTAAATACGATAGTGAAGGCAACCCGAGACCGATTGCAGGACACAATCTTCCGCTTGCTGCACTTGGGGTCTTTATCTTGTGGCTCGGATGGTTCGGATTTAACCCAGGCAGCCAAATGGGTGCCGATGCTGCTGACATCTCTCTTATCGCTGTAACGACTAACATCGCCGCTGCCGCAGGTGCTATTACGGCTATGATTACGGCGTGGATATTTCTTGGTAAACCCGATGCCGGTATGTCACTCAACGGTGCACTCGCTGGCTTGGTAGCAATTACTGCCGGTTGTGCTTTTGTGAGTCCAGTCTCCGCCGCGATTATCGGCGCACTCGGTGGTATTGTGGTCGTCCTCAGCGTGCTGTTCTTAGAACGTCTGCGGATTGATGATCCAGTCGGTGCTATTTCTGTTCATGGGACGTGTGGTGCCTTAGGGACAATCCTACTCGGGTTTTTCCATAATGAGCAAGGCATTTTCTTCGGCGGCTCTGCCGGATTCCTTTGGGCACAGATCGTCGGTGTTGTCTCTGTTCTCGTATGGTGTCTCGTTACTGGCTTTATTCTCTTCTATGGCATCAAAGCCCTTACAGGTTTGCGGGTTAGTGAAGAGGAAGAAATGGCTGGACTTGACTACGAAGAACACGGTGCAAGTGCCTATCCTGACTTCAACGTCTCTTCAATACGTTAAACGCATTTTTCCAGTAGCCTTTGAGCTACAAATCTAATAGGGACCACCCACAAGAAGTTTCACTTTATCCCTGAGTTTTACTTCACCATTATGTGGGTGTTTCCCTTTTCTCCTTATTTGTATTTTACGGTCTTCTTAAATTTGAAATCGTTCCAGCATGATTTGACTTATGGCGAAATCTACTATCTTCGCTGACGACTGGCGACTGACGACTAAATACTTCTGAAATTAATTCTTGATACGCTTATGATATTCTGGTAAAATGCTGCATCATTATCTTCAGGAAATTAGAACACCTTATCAGGAAGCGATTAGTGGACAGAAGCAGCTGTCCCTACAAAAATTGAAGTGGAAAGATAGACGCGGTTGTCTGCTTTCCCAAAACAACGCACAAGCGACATCTGCTTGTAAATACTATGGAGGATCCAGATGCAACAACGATGTGCATCAACATCTGCGAAAAAACGATCTGGTTACACACGCCTTGGAACGCTAATTGTTGTTCTATTGATTTGTGGCGTGCCGAGTTTGGCGATGGCACAAGACGCAACACATGATTCAGGCGATACCGCTTGGATGCTTACCTCAACTGCCCTCGTCCTATTTATGACTATTCCCGGACTCGCACTCTTCTATGGGGGACTTGTCCGCGTCCAAAATGTACTCTCTGTCCTGATGCAATGTTTCGCATTGACAGGATTGATTACGATTATATGGGTTATCTGTGGCTATAGTCTCGCCTTTAATACTGATGGTATGACGGCTGGAACAATCACTCTCACCTCTTTTGTTGGCGGGCTTGGTACCATGTTCCTGCGAGGTATTGGCGTAGATACCCTCTCTGGAACTATCCCCGAAACCGTTTTTATCACCTTCCAACTGACGTTCGCGATTATCACACCCGCGCTAATTGCTGGTGCCTTCGCTGAGAGAATGAAATTCTCCGCGATGCTAATCTTCTCTGTGCTCTGGTCGATAATCGTATACGCGCCCCTCTGTCACATGGCATGGTCTGGCGACGGTTCGCTGTTTGGTGATATTATCGGTGCGCTTGATTTCGCCGGTGGGACCGTTGTGCATATTAACGCCGGTATTGCAGCATTAATCGCCGCTATCTTAGTCGGAAAACGTATCGGTTACCAAACAACGGCGATGCCACCGCATAGTTTGACACTGACTGTTGTCGGTGCGTCAATGCTCTGGGTAGGCTGGTTTGGCTTCAATGCTGGTAGTGCTGTTGCCGCTGATGGTGCCGCTGGTATGGCGATGCTCGTCACCCAAATCTCAACTGCCACCGCTGCTGTTGCTTGGATGTTCGTTGAATGGGCGAAGCACGGCAAACCGAGTGCTTTGGGTATTGTAACAGGTGCTGTCGCTGGCTTGGTTGCTATTACGCCGGCGTCTGGCTCTGTCGGACCTATTGGTGCCCTCGTTATCGGTATCGTTTCTGGAGTCGTCTGTTTCTGGGGCGCTACCACTTTGAAATCCCAACTCGGTTATGATGATTCCTTGGATGCTTTCGGCGTTCACGGTATCGGTGGAATTGTTGGTGCCTTGTTGACTGGCATTTTTGTTGCTGAAGGCTTCGGAGGCGTTGGGTTAGGTGAAGGTGTATCTATGGGTGCGCAGCTGTGGGCACAGTTCCTCAGCGTCGTTATCACTATTGTTTGGAGTGGTGTGCTTTCGTTTATTATCCTCAAGATTGTTGATGCCATAGTCGGCTTACGCGTTGAAGAGGATGACGAACGAATGGGACTCGACCTCTCGCAACACAACGAACGTGGATACAATCTCTCATAGAGAACGGTTCTGTAATTGTACGCGGCTACAAGTCGCACTTACAAATATGTAAAAAGGGCGGACCATAGTGTCCGCCCTATATTTTTTTGCTATTTGTACCGCAAACTTTATGAAGTTTAAGAATTTAAATCGGTAAGCGAGGTATCCCTACCTCGCCGATGCTAAAGTCGAATTAATTCCAAAATCTACCATAAATAGCCCTATCCAGTTGCCACTTGCGCAACGATCTTCCCATCAGACAACCGATCTGTTTCCACAAGTAGCTGCTGACTCGCACCGATATTGCTGTAGACCTCAGCAATCCAAGCTGTGTCGAATACATCGCCGGTGTTGTGGATAATCAACCGTCGAGGTGCAATCAACGTCCCCACAGTCCGAAAATCTCCCACCTGACGGATATTCGGGATCGGTAAAGTTTCCAAGAAAGCAGCGTCACCATCAAGGTCATATCGCAGGTCAAATTCCGCCGCATCGGCGATAACATTTTTTACATCCGCGAAACCTGCTGCCAGCAAACTCCACAATCCTGCTTCACCAATTCCAATCAGATTCACCTCTGAAACGTCACCCCTGCCTGTGAAACAGTGCAGTGCCGTCACGATGTCTTGCACACGGAGTGCCGCTGTTGTTCGGTTATAAGTCGTAAAGAAGTTGGTATCTTCCGATCTCTCATAATCACCGTGCTCGCCTGTACCAAAGACATCAATCAGAAGCACTTTGCGATCAGCACGGAGCAGGTCCGTGATGAGTGGTAACGGTTCACCTGTTTCTGAATCAATTAACTTTTCCTTGCCTTCTGGGTGAACAATAACCACGACTGGGTCATGACCGACTTGTGGTTCTGGGCTAAATAGAATGGCAGGAATAGCGTCCCCCATATCGTTTCTGCCAATGACGAGATGTCTCGCAGATAAATTGGTTTGGTAGGTTGTTTTAAACGCGCCTTCTGGCTCAACAAGCGTTACATCCGTGATTTCTGGTATCTGTAATCCAAGTGCGTGTTGCAACCCACTACCCATCTCTTCACGGAATGCCTGAAGTTCTGATTCATTTGTCGGTTTCAGTTTTTCAATCGCTTGAAGAGAACGATTTGCCCAGCTCGGTAGAAACTCCTCCTGTTTCAACGCATGTGCTGGCATCTCGCGTTCCGAGAAAGCCAATAGCGCATCGTCTGGTTCAACCTGAAACGGGACCTCTTTGAACGCTGAAGTGTCTTCTGCACCTAAAAACCATTTTGCAAACCACGCATACACCGCCTCGCGGCTTTCTAAGTTGTAGTTGTGTTCTGCGTCTACCTGAACCTGATGTACCTTATCTTCTGCATCAAAGTGGGCATAGATGCTTCGGATGGCTGGATATTCAACCGTTGGTGTGTTCACTGTCCAGTCACCTGTAGCGGATACCATCAGAAGCGGTCTCGGTGCCATCAGCGCACCGATTTCGATGTTACTCACATCTAAACGGAGGTTTGGAGCGTTTTCACACAGACAACCGCCTTGCATTGTCGCTGAAATCATATTAACTGGTGCCGACACCTTGATACGTTCGTCAACCGCTGTCAGGATAAAGGCTTGCGTTCCACCACCTGACGCGCCTGTGCACCCTATGCGCTCATTGTCCACATCCGGTAGACTTTCTAAAAAGTCAATGGAACGGATACTGTTCTGGAGTTGAAGTCCCATTGCGCTGAGACCCCACAATCCTTCGTGCGCGCCGCCATAGCGGTGATCTATCTGTTTACCGCTATCGTTGTAACCGACCATATCATAGGCAAAGATGACGTATCCTTGCTTCGCGAAGTTGATACAGCGGCCAGGAATGGAACCGCGCTCAATACTCTCAAGTCTACCGCGCGTCCAGTGTCCATGTGGACTCACAATTCCGGGAAATGGTCCGGATTTACCCAGCGGACGATAGAGATTTCCTGTTGTAAAAAAGCCTGGAAAGGGTTCAAAATAGACCTTTTCCACGCTGTAATCGTCCCGCTCGATTCTCCCGAAGATTTCAACATTTAGCGGTGTCGATTCGTGCATCGGTACTAAGCCGTTGGCAACACGAATCTGTTGACGTAACGCTGTAGCTTTTGCTGTCCATTCCGCTTTGGTATAACCCGGAAAGGTGTAAGGTGTATTCAGATCACGGGGTGTACCGCCGCGGGCATCATTAACAACCTGCGATGCCTCTGCAAAAACATGGGCGAGTTCGTGGTGTTGTTCAGCCATTAGCAATTCCTCCATTATTACCTACTACCAAAATTTTGTGCTTTGGCGGAGAAGTATATCAAGAATCTAAGGGATCTTCCTCATCCACCAACTTCGTCTCTATATTATTGAGGCTCTCTGCTATATTTGCAAGGACATTGACTTCTTCTGCTATGAAATAAGCGACAACCAGTAGCACTACCCCGGAAAGCACAAAGATTACAGACAAAATTACACTTGAGATAAAAGAGATGTTTCCTTTTGGGTCTATCAGAAAGGTGTCCAAGAGTTCTCGCTTGCGTAGGAACGTATCTACAGACACCGGAAGCCCGGATCCGAAAATTGAAGACACCAACACCTGAATGCCTGCTCCGATGAGTCCAATAAAACTTAATTCTCCAAGCAATTGGACCAAGACGACTGTAATGGCTATCAAAAGGAAATTCGGATCGTTATCGAGTGTTTTGATTTTATTGGATCTGTTCCAAAGCAACATGGCGAGGACTGTGGCGATGATGAAAATGATGCAAACTTCTAAGACTGATCCAATAATGACCAGAATCCGTGAAGTAATTTCTGAATCGCTGCTCGCAGCTATTGTATTGACGCAGACCACGATACTCCACACGCTAAGACCCACTAAGGTAACTACCCCAAGGATTTTGAGGAAAATTACAGCCCATCCCCGAAATTGCCTGCCGGATTTCAATGAATCAATCCATGTAACAATGCCTCGCAAATAGCGCATAAATGTTTCCTCCACCACTACAAGTAATGTTAACATGGGTGTATTCGTGGATTGTCAACGCCGATTTTATTAAGGTGAATCCGACTCAGATAATTGCGTCTGTGCGTTTTTCAGTTGAGTGCTTTCCTCGGCAGAGAGTTCAAGGTCAGGAGCAGTGTTATCATCCCTTAAAGGAGTAATTGAAAGTTTACACCCTAATGCATTAAGAATAGTCTCAAGCGTGTCAATTTGTGGTGCCTCTTTGCTTGAGAGAATTTTCGATAAGGTGTCTGGAGCCATGTGGATTTGCTTGGCAATTTCGGTAACTCCACCCTGCGCTTCAATAACATTCTGAATCCCTCGAAGAAAGAAGGACGTGTCCCCTTCGACCTGATATTCTTCTAAGACAAATTGGAGGAAGCCAATTGCCTCGTCTTGGGAGGCAAGTTGTTCATTTAGAAACTCGCGCAAGGTTCGATATTTTCTCATGTTTGTGTCTCCTTGTATTCTGACCAATAGGTCTTTGCGCGTTCAATGTCCCGAGTTTGTGATGATTTGTCGCCACCATAGAGTACAAGGACAATCGTATTATCCACTTCACCGAAATAGATGCGATAGCCTGCTCCGAAGTGGATACGGAGTTCAAAGACACCACTACCGACGGACTGGTAGTCACCAAGATTACCCTCTTCAAGTCTCTCAAGCCGTCTTTGAATTCTATATCGTATATTTGGTTCTCGGATTGACTGAAACCACTCGGTAAAGGGTTCTCTGTCGTTTGAAGTTGTATAAAATTGCACTTCTCGCGGATGTGTGTTACGCATTAATAGTTTCTTGTAGAATGCTCCTTTATATGGTGCTCAAAGTGTGCTTAACCTCATAAGCGGTCTCTAATTAGCCTAACCTGTTCAATTGCTTTTGTCAACTTAAATCGCTGGTTTTCACGTTAATCGAAACTGCTTGATTTTCCGAACACTTTCTGATACAATACAGTCAAAAAGGATGGATACATGAAAATACTGGTTATCGGACAAGGGGGACGTGAACACACGCTCGTCTGGAAACTTGCCCAGAGTCCTCTGGTCGAAAAAATCTATTGCGCACCCGGTAATGCTGGCATCGCACAAATTGCAGAACTTATCCCCATGCCAGACCGATTTGTTGACTTAGCAGATTGGGCGGAGTCCAAGGACATCGCGTTGACTGTCGTAGGTCCCGAAGTTCCGCTGGCTGAAGGTATCGTTGATACGTTTTCTGAACATGGGCTCAAGGCGTTTGGACCCGATAAGCGCGCAGCGCAGCTTGAAGCGAGTAAAGATTTTGCCAAGCAACTGATGGTGAAAAACGACATACCAACAGCAGCGCACCGCACATTTGTGGACGCCGAGGAGGCAATGGCATATATCGAAGATCACAATGCACCTGTTTTCGTTAAAGCAAACGGACTCGCCGCTGGCAAAGGCGTTATTCCCGGACGTACCTTCAAAGAGGCAGCACAAGCTGTTACAACTATTTTAGTAGACAAGGCATTCGGCGAAGCAGGCGGCAGCGTTGTAATTGAAGAAGAATTGATCGGCGAAGAAGCCTCCTTTACTGTTCTTACCGATGGCACGCATTGTCTCCCTTTTGTCACTTCGCAAGACCATAAAATGTCGCATGATGGTGATACTGGCAAGAACACAGGCGGAATGGGAGCTTACTCTCCCGCACCTGTTATCACGCCTGAAGTGCACAACGATGTGATGCAACGTATCGTTTACCCGACTGTCAAGGGTATGACGGATATGGGAAGTCCCTTCAAAGGCGTACTATACGTAGGATTAATGGTTACGGATGCTGGTCCAAAGGTAGTGGAATTCAACTGTCGTTTTGGAGATCCAGAGGCGCAAGTTCTATTTCCCTGTCTCAAGAGCGATTTGGTGCCTTTGTTGATGGCGTGTGTTGATGGAACACTCGCACAACAGACTGAGGTAGAATGGTATGACGAGGCAGTAGCCTGTGTCATCATGGCTTCCGGTGGGTATCCAGATCCGTACCAAACAGGCAAAGTCATCACGGGTTTAGAAGATGCAGGCGCGATTGAGGGTGTGACCGTCTTTCACGCAGGTACGAAACAGAATGGCGAGAACATTGTCACGGATGGGGGTAGGGTCCTGTGTGTTACTGCTATTGCAGACGGCTTACACGATGCCATTCAACGGGCATATCAAGGTGTTTCTACCATTCAGTTCGACAACGCCCATTTTCGGAACGACATCGGATACCGAGCATTAGAGCGAAATTAAGACACCAATATAACGCAGGTTCCTATCCAAAGGCCTGAGCATTTGAACATATTTTTCAAGTAAAAAATGAACTTTAACACTCCGTAGGGGTGATATGTCTGTAGGGCATCGCCCATTCAAGTAGTTACATCCCATGCGGTTAGAGTCGTTCAGTTTACATCTGGACGCCCGAACTTGTTCGGGATAGGGTGTGCGAACCGGAACAAGAATGTAATACGAGGAATGGAAATGTAAAGCAAAGACAAATTTTGCCGCGTGTGGGCAAAATTTAGTCTATAGAGACTAAATCCGGGCATCCATCAATAGGAATCCATTACATAAATCATTTACTTCTTAAAACTAAATGATCTGGATGTTTGAATGGGGCAGAGAGATGGCAACTGAGTTAAAATATAAAATCGCCAAGTGTTGTGCGCCACAGGAAGGGAACGCAATTACCGGTTATTTCAAAGAAGACGGCACCATTACCATCCATGACAACACGTGCAACGCAGTGCAAGGATTGCGAACAGAACGATTATTGAAAGTAACATGGGATGAGATTCAGAAAACTGAAACTGCAGCAGACCCTGTTCCACTCGCACCTGAGTTTGCTGAACTTGATGAGACCGATTATTTTATACTTAAGCACCATCAGGAATTGGGAATGGACTATTCTATCATTGTCGCTGAAGCCTTGAGGATCCCACTTGAGGAGGCACACCAGCGACATCGTAAATTAAGAGAACTTGGCGGACTGAAACGGGTTGAAAGACGCATTATCCACTATCGCAAGAATATCGTTAAAGGCAAATGGATCAAACACCGAAACCATACCTACTATGAACTAACACCAGAAGGCAAAACGTGGATTGAAGCTTTTGAGAGCCAACAAGCTTCGTCTGAAACATAAATCTCCTGAAGTTCCGCACTTATACGCGTAAACCTTATATTACATGTTCCTGTTAAAGAGAAAATACACTGAGGGGAATTATCATGTTAAATCAATTGCTGAATAGGCACCTTGATACCCAGCGCCGTAGGAATCGGATGCGTTCTGTCGTCTTATTATCTCTTATTTTACACATGGTAGTTGCGATCATCTACCTCTTCCTCCCAATGAATCGACTTGCCATTGAGCAAGAGGATGCCTATGCTGTCGATTTGCTTAACGACCCGGAAGCTCCCAGAAAACGGAACCTAAAACCGAAACCGCCACTGACAAAAAAGTTGTATGATCCCAACGAGGACCTTGCAAGAGATGCAATTGACAGAAAGATTGAACCTACACGGAACAAGATAGATGAAGTCATGAAACTCAGTCAACGCGTTGTCCTTGAAGATGTTGAAATTAACAAAGCACCTTTGAGCGAACTCGTTCCAGATGTTATGACAGATGCGCAATTACGGGATGCGGAAGCCTCAAACCTCAGTAGGCTCATCTCGCAACCCGGACGCACCGATGGACGCGGCAAGGTTACCGGCAGAGTTCGGGCGCGCGGAGAGAGTGGAATGGGCAGATTCCGTGGTAGTGGACAGGACGGTGGTGGCGGACTCCTCGGTGGTGGTGGAAAAGATGGTGCCGCAGATCGACTTGGTATGATTGATTTTCTTAATGAGTTTGATGGTCCCAAAAGTGTTGTATACTGCCTTGATATCACTGCGAGCATGCAGGCAGCTGGAATGAAAAAGTTACCATTAGCAATAAATGCTCTCCAGGATTCCGTAATGATGTTAGGGGATGAGGACAAGTTGAACATTGTCCCCTTTTCTGACACACCGCAAGTTATGAGCGAGAAAATGCTCCCCGCAAACTCCAAAAACATAGATCGTGTTCTCAGGTATCTTAACAGGTTCACACCAGAAAGTATTCAAAGTAATCTGGACACTAATCTGCTACCCGCTATTGAAACCGCCTTAGCGTTTGAACCCACTGTTGTTGTTTTAATAACAGACGGCTTGCCGCAAGTAGATGAGGATAGTGAGATATACATTGAAACAAATCCACAGAAAATTCTTGACTCTGTCCGTGAACGTAATGTCAGTAACGCAATTATCTATGTTGTCGCACTTGAAATTGATCTGAAACTCTCACGTGCTGCGAAACTCCTTATTCCCCTTGCTGAGGAACACGGAGGGAAAATAAAACCAATTGATTCTGACTTATTACGTGAATATGCAGGACTCGAAGGATTGAATGATAATTAAATTCTGAAATCGGAGTGAAATATGAATCAAAAACCCGCTACAGCCACGATCCAGCAATTTCAACTGGATGGCAAGGTGAGCCTCGTCACTGGGGCGAGTCGTGGCATTGGGCTTGCAATGGCAGAAGGACTTGCAGGCGCAGGTTCCGAACTCGCTATCGTAGGCAGGAAACTGGAAACGCTAACCCCCATTGCTGAAAATATTGCTGCGGAGACCGGCAAAACCGTCCTCCCAATTCAGGCGGATGTCGGGAATCTCTCTGAGATTGATGATCTCGTTGCCCAGACCGTTGAAACCTTTGGCAAAATCGACGTGCTCGTTAATAACGCTGGCGTCAATGTCCGAAACCCCGCGCTTGAGTTCACCGAAGCAGATTGGGATTTCGTCACCGATGTTAATCTCAAAGGTGCATTCTTTCTGGCAAAAGCCTGCGGCAACGTCATGAAAGAACATAAGGCTGGCAAGGTAATTAACACCTTGTCGCTTACCTCAGCGATTGGACTGCCCACGAGTGTCGCCTATACAGCAGCGAAGGGTGGACTCCTGCAGCTAACGAAACTCCTTGCCGTGGAATGGGCGGAACACAACATTCAGGTAAACGGCATCGCACCCGGCTTTATCCGAACAGAGATGACCGCTCCGGCGCGCGAAGACAACCGAAATGAATGGATCCTCAACCGAACCCCTGCCTATCGGTGGGGCGAACCTGAAGACTTAGCGGGTTTGACAATTTTCTTCGCATCCAATGCCTCTGATTTTGTCACCGGTCAAATGGTTTTCGTTGATGGTGGATTCATGGCTGGGAGTGACTGGAGGCGGCGTTCTTAGCATGGAAAAAGAACACAATCCCGAGCAGGACGAAAACCACGCATCATTAAAAGAAGTCGAACAAATTCTCCAAGAATTTCAGATTAAAGATGCTATCCTCTTCGATCATACCCCCGTTTTGCGCATCCAAATCTCCGAAGGGCAGTTTGCGCATGCCCTTCAAATCCGAGAAACCTTAGTTGAAAGAATAAAACCGCTTGGATACCGCTTCGTTGCGCTTGATTTAGACGAATTGTAGGAACCAACAGAACCTACCTGCGTCCCCTATGCGTGGTAAGGTCATATTTCACTGAGCGTTATCGTTAAGATAGGATAAGGGCGGACAGATTTCTGGGAACTTTCCGCAGTATGAAGGAGATTTCTTGTGAAATTCTTGCTATGTTTCTGTTGTTTGCCAATCGTGTGGGTCATTGCATTTGCTGGCTGCGGTTTGAAACATTATGAGAATACATCACATGATTCTACATATCTTCAGGCAAAGTCAGATGCTGAATCGGATGCGAAACGTGATGTCAATATGCTGACTTATTTTCCATCAGGCATGGGTGCGACATTTGCCGCAGCGATGTGTGGATTGATGACTGGATTCATTGCCGACTTGACCTTTGGAGATGGGCAGGACAATCTTTTTTACATCACTGCTTCAATGAGTGCTGCGGGGGTCTTAAGTCTGCTGATTAGATATTATATCCGTCCACCGAATCCGCCACCTGAGAGATTGATCGGAAAATCACCTGAATATGTCAAATTTTACGCAGATGCGTATCGGGAAAAAGCGCAATCGTATCAAATTAAATCAGTTGCTGCGGGCTCTGTTTTCGGTTGCATGACCCTAACCGGTGGGGTCGCTATTATTGCGTCTAATATATCTGAGCGGCGGTGAGGCATCACAAAATAAAGCGAGAGGCATACGTCTTGTTTGTTGTGAGTATTACCGAGTCTCAGTGATGAATCTGATACGGACACTTCAGAGATTGTATAGTGCGTAGTTGGGTTGATGAGCCAGACACCAGTCGCGGGACAAAAATTTGATTTTCACGCCGTGATGTATTATAATATTAAAGCGGAATTTGCACGCCAACCCTGATACATCTTGGATTTTCTACTTAGATATCTCCAGAGAACGCAGAAGGGCTGCGTGAAACAGGAAGACGGCGGAAAATACAAGGAGACCGATGCAGAAGACTGGACAAGATCCTTCACCTACACAGCACCTTGTCACCACATATCTCAGCGATGTCAAAAGCAGGGTTGATGCCTGCATCTTCGATTTCCTACCAACTGCTCACAAGCACCCGGATGTACATGATTTGTACCAGATGATGTTGGACTACCCGCGCCGCGCTGCTAAAGGGTTAAGACCCGCGCTCTGTATGCTGATCTGTGAAGCATTCGGCGGAGATCCAGACCGTGCTGTGAATACTGCCGCCTCACTTGAACTCCTCCAGAATTGGCTTCTGATTCACGACGATATTGAGGACGATTCCGAGCTCCGTAGAGGCGAACCCTGTCTTCATCAAAAACACGGAACCCCGATGGCAATCAACGTTGGGGACGCACTACACTGTAAGATGTGGGAGATGCTCCACCGGAACACAGAGATTCTCGGATACGAACTTACCTTCCGAATTTTATCGGAGTTTATACAACTCAGCAATCAAGTCGTTGAAGGGCAGCACATTGAATTGAGTTGGGTCAGTGATAACCGTTGGGATCTTGACGAGAACGACTACTTGACCATGTGTATACAGAAAACCGCATGGTATACCAGTATTACCCCCTGTCGTGTCGGCGCAATTATCGGTGGCGCAAGCGAAGCAGAAATAGATGGATTCGTAGAACTTGGTAAAGAGATTGGGATTGCCTTCCAGATTCAGGACGATGTCCTCAATCTCATAGGTGATGTCGGTAGATACGGAAAAGAGATTGCTGGCGACATCAGCGAAGGCAAGCGGACACTCGTTCTCATCCATCTCATCAATGCCTGCACCGCCGCTGAAGCACAGCATATCGTCGATATTATGGCACGTCCCCGGAATGAAAAAACTGAGGCGGATGTCGAGAGCATTCTCCGGTTAATGCAAAAATATAAATCTATCACCTACGTGCAACAGCGTTCTAAAGAACTCTTACAGTCGGCTGCAGAACGATTTAGCCATAACTTTGCGCATCTCCCTGATGGACGTGCAAAACAGTTGTTTTTATCTTTAATTCATTTTTTCGTTGAACGTGAATATTAAATAGTTGTTAGTTGTCGGTACGGATTACTGCGTAAGCCTTTGGGTTGTCAGTTAAGAGGTTTCATGTAACAATTTAGTGATCCGTAGAATACTCCAAGAGAAGGTAGATTGTTACGAATCAATCTCTTAACTGATGACTGACAACTGATAACCGATAACCAGTAAAGAAGGAGAAGTTAATGAACGATATTTCTTCTGGAAAATTGCGTGGCATCACCAAACTCGCCGATACAAATGGTCGCTTTAAAATGATGGCGATTGACCAGCGCGGCTCCATGGTCCAAGCAATCGCAGATGTGCTAAACAAGGACAAAACGGATGTTCAATATGAAGATGTCGCCGCACTCAAGACCCTGATAACACGGGTCCTGTCTCCGAATGCCACTGCAGTTCTTACTGACCCAATTTACGGACACCCCTACTCCATTACGGAAATTCCCCGTGATGTAGCGTTGCTACTCGCTTATGAAGAATCTGGCTACGTCAGCGAAGGGGTCGCCGAGAACGAACGCCTCTCCAATCCGATTGCGAATTGGACTATTGCAAAGGCACAGCGTGCTGGCGCGGATGCCATTAAACTCCTCGCCTATTACCACCCCGATGCCTCACCGGAAACCCTGAAGCATCAACAAGCCTTTGTCCGCCATGTTGGAGACGAATGCGAGAAACACGATCTGCCATTCCTCTTAGAATTAGTGAGTTACGCACTTGAAGGCACGACTAAGAGCGTTGCGTTCGCAAAACAGAAACCCGATCTCGTTATTCGGAGCGTCGAGGAGTTCACGGATCCAAGCTACAAAGTCGATATCTTGAAGTTAGAGTTCCCTGCCGACCTGAAATATACGGCAGATTATCAAGAGGCTGATTTTTATGCTGGAGATTCGGCATACGAGCTTGCCGAAGTGAAGGAAGTCTGTCAGAAGTTAGACGAAGCCTCAACACTGCCTTGGGTAATTCTGAGTGCCGGTGTTGATATTGAGGAATTCATCGAAAACGTACACCTTGCAACCGAGGCTGGCGCCAGTGGGTTCCTCTGTGGTAGAGCTATCTGGAAAGACGCAGTCAATTATTATCCGGATACCAACGCTGTCAAACAATTCCTTGATAACCAAGCGACGACGAATTTTGAAAATGCAAACGCCGCAGCGGAAAATGCGCTGCCGTGGTATGAGCATCGCCAGTTCGGAGGCGCACAAAATGTGCGGATTGCCAAGCAGACCGCAACGTGGTACGCAAACTATTAAAAGTAGTAGGCAGAATCTGTGTGTTGTAGCAAGTGATTTGTTGTAGTGTAAACTGTTAGTTTGCGGCTGAGTTCGATAACGGTTTATTCCACGCTTGGCGAATCGGTAAAAGAATTGATTTTTTCAAGGATTTTGCGAGCAATTTGGAGGGTTGTGTCCGCTGAGACCTTCCCTCCTGTTTCCGATACCAGTATAACAACAGTCCGTTGAACGAATAAGAAATTCGCACCAGCCTGCCATACCACATCACCCAGTCCATGCTCGTTATTCGGTGGCGGTTGATAGATGGAATCACGTCCACCGGGCTTCAGGACGGTCTGCGCCGATAATCGAAATCTACCTTCATCAGCCGCCGTGTGCGCCTCGTTATCCGACGCGAAAAACCAGTAATGGATGGCGACTGATGCCGATGCTGACTGGTTTAACCACCATCTATCGCGCCAACCAAACTGCGCGGTGGGAGACTTCGGGGCAGTTGGAGAATAAAGTTCTTGGGAGGATACATGACGTCCCGCGACATCCGCAAGGTCGTCAGATGTGAGTTGGATGTGTTCTAACCTAAGTTCCATATTGATATAATATCACCTCTGTCCGAGAATTTCAAATTAAATCGGGACTTATTGCAACTAACTCGCGAGTTTATGTTCTGTTTTTTTGAGGTCTGTAACCCGCTTGTGACGAGTCATCGTTAAAATTAAGTATGAAAAAATAAAGGTTTTTTAACCACAAATCAACTAATAAAAAAACTCGTAAAATATTCACCGATGCATTAAAAATATGCGAACATTATCACGATATATTCTCAAAGAATTCTTTCCGCCTTTTATAATATCGCTCACCTGTTTCACCGTTATGCTTATCTTTAACGATCTTTTTCGGTTGACGAAACTTTTTGTCCAGAAAGGGGTGAGTCCACTCTATCTCGCTGAATTAATATTCTATATGCTGCCTGTGATGGTTGTGTTAGCGCTTCCCATGTCAGTCTTAGTCGCTATTTTACTTGCACTCGGACGGCTCTCCACCGATAACGAAATAATAGCAATGAAGGCACACGGTATCGCCTTTCACCAGCTAATGCTACCGCTTTTGGTAGTTGCGCTTATATTGAGTTTTGTTAATCTTGCGTTAATGGACTATGCCTTACCGAAGGCAAACCTCGCCTATGCTTCGCTCAGACGCGATATCCAAAAGCACAATCCTGCCTTCGTTTTGGAGGAATCCACTGTTATGAAGGAATTGGAAACGGAGGGCAAGCTTTGGATGTATGAGTCTACTGAAGAAAAGAGTGGACGCATGCAAAACGTTAAAATCTGGGACAGCATCTGGAGTGGACGTCCGCGATTCAGCCACGCAGAAGAAGCTACCCTCGCTTTTGAAGATGGCAGGGCAATGCTCACGCTTTACGACGGGCTCACTTACGAACCCGCGACAAGCAATCCAGATGAGTTTCGTATAACAAAGTTTCAACAACAAAAACTCGCACTTCAGATGACGGAAGACTTGGAACGGGGTGAATTTCAAAACCAGACACCGCGTTCAATGAGCATCGCGCAACTCAAGGAGTTTGTCAGCAAATTGCAATCTGCTCTTCCAACCAGCGTAAATCCGGACTACACGCTTCATAAAATCCGCTTTGCTGAGGTCGAGTATCACAAAAAGTTCTCCATCCCGTTTGCATGCTTAGCACTCGGTTTAATTGGTATTCCATTAGGTCTGATGGTGAAACGAAGTGGCAAAATGATCGGATTTGGGATTGGATTGGCTGTAATCGTCGTCTACTACTTACTACTACAAGCCGGGCAAACCGCAGGTGTGGATGATGTACTCCATCCAATGTTCGCTATGTGGCTACCGAATATTGTGGTCGCGGTGTTCGGGGTTGTGCTCAGCCTCTGGATGGTTGGCGAAGGCAAACTACGGGCTTGGCGTGAGCGGGAAAAAAAAGTACCGCTCGTCGTTAATAGGAAAGCAGAATCTTAACTGCCATATCGCGTGGTTCAAGTATGGAAACACAAGTTGTAGTGTCCACATCCCACTGCCTCACGATTTGATGTAAAACTTCAGGATGGAAAACCCCGTTTTGAATATTTTAGACCGCTACTTGCTTCGGGAATATCTCCGCGCCTTTGCTGTTGGGCTCTTTTTCTTTATCGCGTTGGTTGTTATTGTCCGTCTATTGGATTACGACCTCAAGAAATTCGAGGACGACATTGACTATATCACCGCTGCCAAGATCGTTCTTTTTCAAGCACCCCGCAGGATTATGGAGATGGTGCCAATCGCTGCATTCGTCGCTGTCTTTTTTTCCCTCGGTAGGATGGTAAGAAGCAACGAATTCACAGCCATGAAGGCTGGCGGTATCAGTGTTTATCGGCTTCTCGTCCCTATTCTTGTTGTGACGCTCCTTATCTGTGGACTCTTTGCCGTTTTCTATGACCAAATCGCCTCACCCGCCTTCCACGAAGCACACCTCTTGCAAAACAAAGTCCGACCTCGGCGCGGCAGGAACATTGTCTTCAAAGGCAAGAATGACCGTATCTTTTATTCACAGCGAATTGTCTTGGATGAACGAAAAATCAGCCACTTGACGATTTATGAATATGACGCAGAAAACGAAGTCGATCGTATAACTTTCGCAAAAAACGCGACATGGACACCCACGCAGTGGGAACTCACTGATGGATATATCCGCCACTTTGAACAAGGCGTTGAGGTTGATTACGAAACTTTCGACACTTATATGCTTGAACGTTATGAAGATCCGTCACGTTTTATCGGAAGCGAAAAAGATCCCAGGGCGATGACGATTAAGGAGCTCCGCGAGCAGATCACATACAAGCAGGAGGCGGGGCAAATCCATCGCAAGGAGCGCGTGAAATTATATCACAAAACAGCGTATCCCTTTGCTGCTGTCGTTGTCGTTATGCTTGGAGCACCAATTGCAATCCGATTTGGCAGAGCAGGCTTTTTTGCTGGTTTAGTTATTGCTTTCTTCATCTCTTTCATCTACTGGGCACTTTCCTTCGCAACGCTTGAAGGCTTGAGTGAAAGCGGCAAACTCCACCCATTTCTTGCCTGTTGGGGGGCGAATATCCTCTATGCAGTTGTCGGGAGTATCATGATCTGGCGCACGCCGAAATAGAATCGCCAGAATAAAAAGCATGGTTTCCTCAAGAGTTGGCAACTTCTTCTTCAAAATTCGCAGTTTTACCCCGATCCCTTTTATCTTCGCACTACTCTATTTTGCGTCTCCAACGTGGTTCGCCGTAGCCATTGGTGTACCTTTCATCGTTATAGGTGAGTTTCTTCGGATATGGGCTGTCGGATATGCGGGGGCATCGACCCGTGCCAGGACGCTCGGTGCTGCCCGTGATCTCGTCACAACTGGTCCCTATAGCTACGTCCGCAATCCACTCTATCTCGGCAATTTCCTACTCAGTTTCGGAGTCTGCCTTGTCGCGAATGTCTATTGGCTCGTTGCTATCCTGATTGTTGGCTATTTCTCCCAATATCTTCCAATCGTTGCTCTCGAAGAGGCATACCTGCTGGAGTCCTGCGGTCAGGTTTATCAATCCTATCGAGAGCGAGTGCCTCGCTTCCTTCCTCGATTCCATCCGTATCCGAATCCATCTACACACGATTTTTCTTGGACCCGCGCCATTAAGAGCGAAAAACGCACCCTAACAGCAATTGCTTGTGTCATTGGATTGATTGTCGCAAGACAGTTTATCAATTTGCCATAGATTTTTCACGAATCACAATTTTTCTTGCCAACAATGTTCCAATAGTGTATTATAGACAAGAGTGTTTGTTATATAGTAAGTTTAAAATTAACGTATTTAGTTGACAGCGAATTACCTGAAGGACACAACTTTCGGAACAGAAGGAGATAATCTCATGAAAAAACTATTTTTTTCACTCCTGATTCCATCCGTCCTCTTGATGTTGTTTACGCTGCCTGTTAATCTTGCTTCTGCACGGGCGTTTAACAACGATTTCGAGACAGGTGACCTCACTGATTGGGAAAAAGACGGCGTCGCATTCGATTTTCAGCCCACTTGGGGCGATAATCCAACGGCACGAAACCGCGGTCAGCCCTCCCAACATCAAGGAGATTGGTGGTTAGGTTTATACGAAAAGTACCAAGGTCCCGATAAAGGGAAAAAACTGGGGCAGAATCCAGGTGCCACCCAAGGTGATGGACCTCAAGGCACCCTTACCTCGATTGAGTTCACAATTATCGGAGAAACGATGAATTTCCTCATCGGTGGTGGAAACCACCCATGGAAGGATGACCCCGGTCCATGTAGTGTTAATCTGGAGATTAAGGGAAAGGTTGTGCGTACATCAACCGGTAAGGCTACTGAAACCATGACACGGGAAGAGTGGGATGTCGATGAATTCCAAGGCGATACTGCTCAAATTGTTGTTGTCGATCTAAATAGTGGCGGATGGGGACATCCGAACTTTGATGATATACATCAAGCCGATTCCAAAGGAAATAATATCCCTTGGGAACGGGTTCTCACTGTTGATGCGCGAGGAAAGTTAGCTGCCACTTGGGCACAAATGAAAAAGTATTACTAATTTTGGCAGCCAAGCAACGTAAGAATCTGTTATTCATAGGGGTGGATACCTTCCGTCCCTATGACACAATCTGTGTCAACCCTGCGCGCTCCCGAAAGCGATTAAACGTTTTCAGAATCCCTTGCTCCATCGTATAGTCGGGTGTAAACCCCATCTCTTCAGCAATAGGCGTAGCGTCATAATCCCATGAGATGCCGAACACCCCCGGTTCCAGTGTAATCTCTGCCTCTGGCACCAACGACTTGAGATACGTTACACCTTCCTTCACTGGTCGAATGCCACCTTTCACATTGAAGACACGCGTTTTTGTCGTTGGACAGGTGCACGCAAGGACAATCGAACGAGACACATCTTCTACATACTGCCAATCCACAGAATCATCACCAAAAGGACAGACGTGTGCATTACCTAATGCCACCGCCTCGATCATTTGCGTCGTAAATGAACTCATACCTCGTGTCCTACCAACACCGTAAACAGCAGTAAACCGAAGTCCAATTGAGTCAACCCCATAAGCATCGAAATAGTGCATTGCATATCGCTCGTTGAGAGATTTACATGCCCCATAGATAAACTTGGGATAGTGCGGGGCGTCATTGAGAATCTGTTGGTGGTTGTAATCTTCTGGTGAACCGAACACAGCGACACTGCTTGCCCATACAACCCGTTTGAGATTGAAAATACGCGCCGCCTCCAATATGTTGATTGTCCCTTCACAAACGACTTTGAGTGCTTCTGGTGGATTCGCATTGCACGCTGGCACCTGCCATGAAGCGAGATGGATAATCCGATCAATCTCGTATTCTTGAACCGTGCGTAAAACGTGTGGCAGATCAGTAATATCCCCCTGCACGAAGGTGAACCCCTCAAGTTGTTCATCCGTGAGTACCATCTTTGGGATGGTCAAGTCGTAAGCGAAATCGTAAACGACTACCTTTTCACCAGCAGCCAACAGGTCGCGGATGACGTAAGTACCGATGCACCCCATGCCACCGGTGAGCAGATATGCCATATTCTTTTCTCCTATTCACAAGGCGCGATCGAGCGATCACGCCATCGTATCAAACCCTATGGATAACGCATGGACTACTTACCTTGGACTGGTGTTTCGACATCCACAAGGATATCTTCACCGTCCACTTTAACAGCATAGGTGGGTAGTTTTTCCTCACCTGGCCATACACATTCGCCTGTTGTCACATCAAACTCCCACATGTGGAGCGGGCACGTAACACAGTTATCATCTAAGAAACCGTAACTCAAAACCCCACCGAGATGCGGGCAGATGTTGTTCATGGCGTAGAACTCGCCCTTCACATTGTAGATACCGATGAAAACACCTTCAACTTTCACACCGATACATTTACCGGGTTGAATCTGATCAGTCGTTGCCGCTTTTACAAATTGTGACATAATTGCTCCGTTTTTCGCGCCTCTTACGAGACACGATGTTGAAATCGTATCGGAAAACACTCCTGGAGTTTTCCGATTAATGCCATTACTTCTAAAAGGTTTCGGTTCCAAGCTTTGGTCTCACAATAGACCAGAACCGTTTTATACCGAAACGTGCTTACCAAATCACACGAGAAAATTGTTTTGTTTGTCCGTTGTAAGATCTAAGCATCGTCCATTGGATATAGGCTACATCCACCGTCTACAAGTAGTGTTGTCCCAGTCATATAATCCGCAGCTGAGCTGCATAAAAATAAAAAGGCGTTTGCCACCGAATCAAGCGGTTGCATAACGCCGAGTGGTATTGCTTTCTGTGCACGCGCGCGATAGATTGGGTCCGTATCCCACTGCTGTTTTGCGAGTCCAACGCTGACGATTCCGGGTGCAACTGCATTGGCGCGAATTCCTTTATCCGCTAATTCGCGTGCGAAGGAACGCATTAACTGCTTCATCGCTGCCTTGCTTGCATTATACGGTCCAATCTCCGGCCACGGCACGTCAGCGACCCAAGATGTCGTAAAAATCAGGTGTCCCTTAACACCATCTTCAAGCATTGAACGGGAGGCAGCACTGCCCAATAAAAACGCTGTCCGGACATTCACCGCCATTGTTTCATTCCACTCTTCCGCGTTATATTCTAACAACGGTTTGGGGATCACCATGCCTATATGGCACAACGCGACGTGAATAGGTCCAAAGCGTTCGCGTGCTGTATTTACCAACACGTCGGTTTCGTCAGAATCTGTCAGGTCTGCTTTGACATAGTTAATTTTCTCTATGTCAATTCCATGCTGTATCAGCCGGTCCGTCGCTATTTCGTCCGACAAGATGTCGTTCACTGTTACGTTGGCACTATGTGCCGCTAATTTTTTAACAATTCCGAGCCCGATCGCCCCGCACCCGCCAGAAATTACGATATGTAATCCTGCGAGTGCATCATCGAGAAAAGCCATTATCAGCTCTCCTATTATTTCGTTTTTACTCTGCCTTCGCCTCGTGGATCCGTTCCACCATCATGACGACTTCCATCTTCCGATACACGAACGCCGTGCCCCGGACCACCGATGCCCGCACTCGGTGTGACTTCGTGTCCAAGTTCCCGCAATGCTGCAAGCGTCTCTTCACCCGCACGCGGTTCAACTTGAATCGGCTCGGCGCCGTCGGTATGAAGCCGCGCAGCATCTAACGCAGACTGTATGGATACCTGAAGGTCCATTAGGCTAACACTGATGTTCAGTTGGTTATTCGGAATAGTCCTGCCGCCGGGTATACCATACGTAGCAAAAGGCTTGCCATCCCGCGTGGCAAGGAACGGTGCCATGTTGTGAAGTGGACGTTTACCCGGTCCGATTGAGTTCGCAATTCCAGGTCTCGGATCAAAACGTCCAACACCGTGTCCAAAGAGCAGTCCTGTTCCCGGTACCGTTACCATTGAACCGAATCCACCGCCATGCGTCTGCGTCAATGATACCATATTCCCTTCCGCATCCGCAGTGGAGATGTGGCTTGTACAATTCATCGGTTCATAATAGACAACTTCTCCAGGTTGCGGCGATTCAAGTCCTGCTTTCAGTTTCTCGCTGAGTGTAGCGGTGAGATTATCTGAAAGTTCGGCTGCGATGTCTATGTCAACGAATTCTGGGTCGCCAAATCGACGGAGTCTTTCGGGCCAGCAAACCTTCATCGCTTCAGCGAAAAGATGTAACCTTTCGGCAAGCGGCATCATGACCACATCATATCCCTCCACCAACCGGAGCATCTGCAAGGTCGTCAACCCACCTGCGCCGAGCGGTGATGTGTAGACCGAATAGCTTCGATATTGGATTTTGTAGGCTTCTGTGATAAAAGGACGGTAATTCTTCAAGTCATCCGTGGTTAGGCAACCACCTGATTCCTGAATGTAGTTCGCGATTGTTTCGGCTATTTTTCCTTCGTAGAATGCCTCGCGCCCACCTTCGGCGACCGCTTCCAAAACTCGGGCAAGCTCTGGATTGGTAAGAGTCTCCCCTTTTTTGGGTGCTCTGCCATTTTTCAGAAAGACACGCGCCGTTTCTGGGAAGTCCTCTTTCCATCGCTCTGCATTCCCAGCCATACCACCGCGATTCGCGCTGTTCGGGGCATAACCGTAGCGCGCCGAATTGATAGCCGGACGGAGTACATCCGCAAGTGGCAGACTTCCATATTCATCCAATGTCAAACACAAGCCAGCCACAACCCCTGGGACCCCAATAGCTTGTGGTCCATGAACGTTTACACGTCCCGGCACACGATAACCCGCGACCGCATCGGGAGCATCTTCAATCGTAAACATATCTTCAGAAGCAGCCGCCGGTGCAGCCGTATTGTAATCTATCGCGATCACATCTTCCGTTTTCTTACGATAGATGAGCACACAGCCTCCATATCCCGCAATGCCGTTATGTGACGGTTCAACGACCCCTTCTGCAAACGCCGCAGCAACAGCCGCATCAACAGCGTTCCCTCCCGCAAGCAGCATCTCAAGCCCCGCCTGTGCAGTACGAGGGTGTGGTCCAACAACAGTACCGTATTCTCTTTTCCGTAGATTCACAGGTCTCTCCCTTTCCCACAAGGCTAATAGGTGAGATTTTATAGGTTTTTCACAGAATTGTCAAGCATTTCGGGTATTTATGCTATAACGCTTGTAGGAGCGGTTTGGAACCCCGACCTTTTTCACACCAATGATGTGGTTACCGTAGGTTGGGTTGAGCGATAAGAAAGTTCTATTGTGCTGCAATAGCGGTTCTACTTCTACCTTACGGGGACCTATTGGTTTAAAAATATAGCGAAACCCAACGCTTTGCATAACTGTGACGTAAAATTGAGCGACTATGCGTAACCAATTTTTCATTAATTCTCGGAAAATATCTCGGTCATTCTATAAAAGACTGTTCTCATCACAACATTCAATGATCCTGAAAACCCTGCGAGTCCTTGTTTGCGGTGTCCTTGCCCAAATGCGACGTGCATTCAGACGAGTGCCACTAATAACTAACCATTGACAGCCGATAGCTGACCGCTGACAGCCATCAACCAAAAACTAACTTGACACCTCGCCTAAAATCGCGTATAATACAAACGAATACCCGCGCAGGGGTAATCCCCTTACGTGGTAGCGATAAAGATCGAAACAAGGAAACGTAATGCCCTCTCGCAGACAATCCCGCATCGTAGCGATGCAAATGTTATATCAAATTCAGCTCACTGAGGCACCGGTGAAAGTTGTCATGAATGGGTTTTGGCAAAGCCAAGAGACGTCAGCGGAACTCCATCCGTTCGCTGTACAACTCGTTGAAGGCACCACTGACCACCTTGAAAAAATTGATACACTCCTTCAAAATACCTCGAAAAATTGGAAGCTCCACCGGATGTCTATCGTAGACCTTTCCATCCTTCGATGTGCCACTTATGAGATGCTCTATCTCACTGACGTTGATCCAGCAGTCGCAATCAACGAGGCTGTCGAGATTGCCAAATCTTATAGCACCCCGGATTCACCCAAATTTATCAACGGTATCTTAGATAATATTCGAAAAAAACACCCGATTGTCCCGGAACAATAAAATATCTCTTGCATGTCGAAGATCAAGCACTCGTAATAAAAAATAGCAAATGTCTAACCTAAAAAATTTAATTTTCTGCCTTCTCTTCTTATTCTCGATATCCGTAAACGCCGCTCAGGAATTCAAATTTGTTAGTGAATTCGGCGAAAAAGGGGAAGGAGAGGCGCAATTCGCAAAAACCTTGTTTATGGCATTTGGACCTGACGGTGCCGTCTACGTTACGGATACGGATAACTTCAGAATCCAAAAATTCGATGAAATCGGGAGTTTTCTATTCGATATCCAGATGGAGGAGGAAAGCGAATTTCGGTTCATCAACCCCACCGATATTGCTATAGGAACGGACAATGCCATCTATGTGATGGATTGGATGTTCATGGAGATTTCTGGCACAGATTCGCAACAAGCATCAGAGCAAAAAATCTTCAACTACGGACCATGCGTCCATAAATTTGACGCACAAGGCATCTTCGTCGCAACTTATCCGATTCAAGATTTCAGCAGACGGATAGCACCCCTTGAGGCAGCCAGTCCAGGGCTTGATGCCGACGGCAATTATGTATTGGTCATACCACAGGGGGATACCAAGCGGAATTTTTTATTAACTGTAGACACACACGGTAATATCTACGTCTGTGACAGCGGTCTAAATAAACTTATCTTCAAACTGGATGTGAACGGTGAACCTGTTACCCGTTATCCGCTTGCGCAACCTGGGGTAGGACATCTCGTTGATCCGGTGGATATGACAGTCGATCAATCCGGAAACCTCTATATCGTTGATGAACTGGGACATCGGATCCTGAAATATAGTGCTGAAGGGGTATTCTTGGACGCTTTCGGCGAATATGGGGACGCAGCAGGACAATTTATCAAACCCTCCCGAATCGCAGTGCTGGAAGATGGAACCCTTCTCGTTGCCGACACAGCAAAGTATCTCAAAGATTTCGTCTCCACACTCCCAACGCGACTTGACGATCCGACACGACGCTATACCGATAATACTCGCTTATTTCGCTACCGCCTCCGACGGATTCAACGGTTCACCGCAGATGGTGTGCTTACCCAAAAACTGCTTATTCCGTTCCAAAGGGAAGTTGAAACTGACATCGCACTGCAACTCAAAGGGATTGATAACGCTGGAAACCTTTACTACCTCAATCCAGCGGAATTGCGGTTTAGGAAGTATGCTCCAACTCGATCACTCATCTCTCCGATGTTCCAAACAGAACTTAAGCTCCGGTATACACGCGATCTACACGACGTTGAGATTGACAATCAGGATGATTTAGACGCAGACCTCTATACCAAATCCGATTTTGACGAACAGATTATCCAAGATGCCGCGAATGCAAATCTAATCTTCTCTTACGATATCAATGAAGCGTATCGACTCGCACTTTCCAATAGACTCACGTTCATCCGAGCAACCGATACAAGTTACTATCGCTCACGAGATTTTGAGGATTTCCGTGGACGTTTTAATCAAGATGATAGAACAACTGAGACCACTTGGGATGATCGAGTTCAACTTGATTTCACGTGGATACGCGACCATAGCCTCTACAATTATCGGGAAGCACGCGCGTATGCATACTTCAGCCTCGTCCGCGTTGATTTTATCAACGATGCCCTTGACCGGTTCAATGCCCGATTCTTCGACTTCAACGCGAACCTTTCCGATTGGGGAGGCGGCATATATTACGACTTAAGCCGAACATTCCGCCTGAATTTTGAAATTACACATTTTTTCGGTAAGAACCGGTATACATATATTGACGAAACGGGTGTCCTCTATGCCACAGGATTTCAGGAAGCAGATTTCATACAAGCTATTTTGTTCATAAATGGGGTCTTTTGACATTATAGAAGTTTCCGCTGGCGAGGTTTTGCGGCGTAAAGACCCGCCGGGTGCCACGCACACTCGGCGTTGATCCATGCGATGTGCGTTCTAACCTCGATTCTCCTCGATAGCCCACTTTCTTTGAATCTACTCTTGAGTTCCGTAGGAACGGTATGTCTATAGAAAATCGTTGTCCCAATCTCTTGAACCCCGTAGGGGTGACATCTGTGTGGAAGCTCTAATAGTTTCCATCAAAAACTGACAACTGACAACTGACAACTGACAACTGTTACTAAAAAACAGTTGCAATATTCGCAATAATCATATATCATTATCAGACCCAGAATCTCTCTGAAGAGGCAGCATATATCCTTCGGATGCTCTAAACGCTATCTCGCGAATGCGCAGGGGCGAATACCTAACAGGAGGCATCATCATGGCAACTTTTGGAACAGGCGATTATCAATATGAAGTCGTGGAAGGCTGGGGAATGATCCCTCAACTCGGACTCGTTTCCGGTGTAGCGTGCGACTCAAATGATCGAGCTTACGTCTTCAATCGTAGTCCGCAACCCGCTATGCTCGTTTTTGAGGCTGATGGCACATTCGTCACCGAATGGGGTAAGGACATCTTCCAAAAACCGCACGGCATCTGGATTAGTCCCGATGACGAAATTTATACCACAGACACTGTTGATCACACCGTACGGAAATTTTCGCTCGACGGAGAACTGCTGGAGACTTTCGGCACTGTTGATCAACCTGGTCCCCCAGGCGGACCGTTTAACGAACCGACGCGTGCTGTGCTCTCGACGTCTGGTGAAATGTACGTCTCTGACGGCTACGGACAATCGCGGGTACACCGAATGACTGCCGATGGCGAAGTGATCGTTTCGTGGGGAGCACCCGGCACGGGACCTGGAGAATTTAACCTCCCACACGATGTCACTGTAGACCATAATGATCGCGTCTATATTCTCGACCGCGGAAACCTCCGCTGTCAAATTTTCAACAACCAAGGCGAATACCTAACCGAGTGGACAGATCTACGCTCACCGAATGATCTCTTTATTGATAGCGATAATATCATTCACATTGCTGAAGGTGGGCAACGCATCAGTATTATGACGCTTGAAGGCGAGGTCATCGGACGATGGGGCGAGAAAGGAAGCGCTCCCGGACAATTCAACGATTCCCCACACGGTATCTGGATCGATTCTAAAGGCGATATCTACGTGAGTGAAGTCGTCGCCGACAGACGTTTCCAGAAATTCGCAAGGATTTAATCAGTTTTGAAGAAACGTTACATCTATTTTAGCGGCGCGGCTTGCAAGCGCATATTGCAAGTTACTATTGTTTTTACTGGTGTTATCGTCTGCGCATTGGCATTTGCTGATGAAGGGCATGAGCATTCGGGCGATAAAATAAAAGAGCTGATAAACCGACCTTTGACGCTTCAACTCGCAATTGCTGCGCTCGTTATCTCATTTGTACTTGGTGGTTTGCACGCATTGACACCAGGACATGGAAAAGCCATCGTTGCTGCTTACCTCGTCGGATCTAAAGGTAGGGTAATTGACGCAGTTTTCCTCGGTCTTGTTGTTACCTTTACGCATACCTTCAGCGTCATCGCCCTTGGGGTCGTCATGCTGGTGGCACAGGAATACGCACCGGAGGATATCGTCCCGTGGTTGAGTCTGTTTTCTGGGATCTTGATTGTTGGTATCGGCGCGTGGCTGCTCACCAAAAACATGAAACAGTATTATAGTGGTGGTGTCCAAGCCCAGGGGCACGGACACGACCATAGTCATGGGCACTCCCACGACCACGGTCATGATCACGGACATTCGCACGATCACGACCATAGTCACGACCACGACCATGATCACAGTCACGATCACGATCATTCGCACGACCACGATCATGACCATGAAGAGAAGGATGACCACGAACATACACACGACCACGATCATGACCATGAAGAGGAACATGACCACGAACATAGTCATGGGCATGCACACAGTCATGATGGACTGACGCATAGCCATGGAGGGCGTACACATACCCATGCTATCCCGTCGGAACGGACAGGTTTTTGGGGATTGCTATCGCTCGGTATCTCCGGTGGCATCGTCCCGTGTGTTGATGCACTCATCGGGCTTCTATTCGCGATTAGTCTTAACAAACTTGTGTGGGGTTTGGTTATCCTATCTGCTTTCTCATTGGGACTTGCCGCCGTATTGGTTGCTATCGGTATTCTAATGGTATTGGCAAAACCGATAATTGCGCGTTTCACTGGCGAGGGTGTCTGGTTACAACGCCTACCGATGATTAGTGCCGCTGTCGTCATCCTGCTCGGGGCAATATTGGTATTCAAGGCAATCACCACTGTCGGTATTCATATTTGAAAAAGGGGGCAACCTATGCCAAACACTGTCGGAATTTTAAGCCCTGGTGATATGGGACACACCGTCGGGGATGTACTTCGTCAGAACGGTTTACGCGTCATCACCTGTTTGCAAGGAAGGAGCCAGCGCACCCAGCAACTCGCAGAAAAAGCAGGTATTCAAGACGTACCGACGTATCCGCAATTAGTAACCGAGGCAGACCTTATCCTTTCAATCATGGTGCCGGCACAGGCCCTGTCTGCTGCTACCGCTGTCGCAGAGGCACTCCAACAGGTGGACACAACGCTAACCTACGCCGACTGCAACGCCATTGCACCACAGACGGTTCGCAAATTGGGAGAAGTTATTACCGCGGCAGGAGGGACTTTCGTCGATGCCTCCATCATCGGTCCACCACCCCGTAACCCAGGCGCAACCCGATTTTACGCATCAGGCCCCGACCTCAGCACGTTCTCCGAACTCAACAATCACGGCTTGGATGTCCGCGCACTTAGCGATGAGATTGGACACGCCTCTGCGATTAAGATGTGTTACGCATCCCTGACGAAAGGGCTAACCGCACTCTGCACTGAGTTGCTCACAGCAGCGCAGGTTTTGGGCGTTTCAGAGGCACTCACAGCGGAGTTTCAGTTGAGTCAATCGGTACTCTTTGAACGGATGGAAAACGGATTACCGGGTATGCCACCCAAGGCGAGACGTTGGATCGGTGAGATGGAAGAGATCTCAGCGACTTTCGCACATGTCGGATTGACACCCAACATCTTGACAGGCGCGGCGGACATGTATCGTTTCGTCGGTGACACGCACCTTGCTGATCTTCCACCAGAGGCTCGCGACGAGTTCCCAACTTTGGCAGGATTAATCGAAATTTTAGCGAAAAGTCTTAAATCGGAGTAGAGGCTGCATCGTATCTATCGTATGAAGGGAGGCACCCCTTTTCTATATTATAACTTTTCTATATTAATTTTTTTAATGCTGCCCCAAGTCTTGAGATGTTTTCCTACTGGATCAACGCTCTGAGGGAACTCTCCGGTGACGTAGACCTCAACAGTTGCAAATGGGACATCATTGTGGGCTACTCCGTTAAGGATGTAGATATTCCCGTTTATGACTTCAGCTATCTCCGATAGAGGCTATTTCAATCTCATAGCTCCTAACTATTACTTTTCTTCAAGAGAGATGTGAAATATCCCGCGATCATCAACAGAAGTATAAAGTTTATCGTTAATGACAGCAAGAGAAATAATTTTACCCAAAGCTTCTGAAGAAATCTGTTTCCATTGACTACCGGTATCCAAGTGATAGATCCCCTTATCGCTGACACCGTAAATTTCGATGCCGTTCATGGCAAATTTGTCTATAATCGGACGTTTCCCCGCACTATCACTTAACACCCGCCAGTGTTCGCCGGTTTGTGAACTCAAAACGCCTTCATCTGTCGCGATGTAAACCGTTGAATTAGCAAAGGTTATCTCCTTAAAGTGAGCAAAGCGAAGTGGTAAACTTGGCGTGACATCTCTCCAACTACTCCCTCCGTCAAGCGACTGAAACAACTTACCATCCCGTTTGCCGACGTAGACGGTTTCTCCCAAAACCGCTATTTTGAATCCGCCACGTGAGTATTCATCAAACGGTTGACTGGTGTCTACTAATCCCGTATTTGTCCATTCTGGATCACCAATCCGCCACTTAAAGAGCCGTCGTTTATATTCCACGTAGAACACATCATTACTAACGATAGCCATTTCAGTTTTTACTCTTCTGTCGCCCCAAGCGAGTTCAACTTTAGACTGATCACTCTCTTCTGTTTCACCGCTGCCGATCCACAGTTCTGATGATAGTGCCTCATCATCAAAAGTAGGGACCCCTTGAATTGGAGTCGGAATGTCATCGTCTGTAGATAAACGTAAAATTCGCATGCTGCTTTTTGAAGTCGAGATAAAATAGAGACTATTACCCGCAACCTTCAACTTTAAGTTAAAAAGAGGATTAATACCGCCGTGGAGCCTAACCTCTTCATCTGTAAACTGAGCACTTTTCCAAGACGCTCCTCCATCAGTTGATTGGTATATTTCATAGCCCGTGTGTGCGTATAATTTGTTGTTGAATACAATTAACTCGTTTATTCTTGTGCCCGTTACCCCTTTCATAAATGGGTACCACGTCTCACCACCATCAGTTGTGCGATGAACGCCATATATGCCAGCTTGGTAAATTGTCTTCTCATTCACCGCCGCAACTGGGAGGGTACTGACTGACAAAAAATGCTGGTTATATCCAAGTTTCGTCCAAGTTTGTCCGCCATCTGTTGACCGAGATTGCGCGTAACCCAATGCCATGAGCGTTTCACCAGCAGCCAAAACCGTTATACCTGCTGGTGGGGCCGTGAGACTATATTTATTGTCGGGTGTTATATCGGTCCATGATACGCCCAAGTCAGCTGAATGGAAAACCTTGACTGAATGCTTTCTGTTCCCCTGGGTTGCTTCAATGACTGCTACTGGTGGATGTAATTTTACCAAAACCTCAGCACTTGTTCCAACGTAAAGATTGTTTCCTGACACCGTCAAAGAGCAGACGGCTCTTGATGGATCAACCGACAATTTTTTCCAAATACTCGAATCAAGACGGTAGAGACCGTTCTCTGTACCAGCGAACACTGTGTTTTCTACTACGGCGACTGCGGAAATTATTTTCCCACGCAATCCCTCGTTAAAAGAACTCCATTGTGCACCATCGTCTGTAGATCGAAAAATCCCTTCGTTTCTAAGGCCAAGGTACATCGTAGTCCCAGCTTGCGCGCCCTCATTCGTGATGATGAGTGCAACGGGACGTCCCTTCGGTCGGGAACCCAGTGCCCTCCATGTCTCGCCCCTGTCATCTGAAGCAAATATCTCATCCGTAGAAACAATATAAAGCGTCCCGCTATGTTCTGCCATCGGCATTAGAGATTTGCTGATTGGAACGCTTGTATTGACGCGTGTCCATCTGGTTGCATCATCCGATAATCTGTACATTCCTGTTGGTGCTGCTGCATAAACAGTCCCGTCAGGCGTAGCGAAGAGATCACGCACAAGACCCCCTGGCGGTCCATTTCCCTGTGTCCATTGCGCAGTAGAAAACTTGGCGGGTTCATCTGATGTAATTGGGGCTGAGCTTGTATCGTCAACTTGTGTGCCAGCACCACTGCTTTTGCCGGGGGCAGCAGCCTGTCCAGGTTGATTTCGCACAGCAGGTTTCGCTGCAACATCAAGAACGATAAATGTATCAACGATTTCAATAGTGGGTTCAGCTTGGGCCTCGAAGCTGTACGGTTTCTGAAATCGGACAAGAATTTGGTTACTTACGCCGAGCATCAATAGAATCAAAACCGAAGCTGTACCAAGAGCCGCCCACGGCAGCAACGGTTTTCCAACCGGTGGGACTGTCGGGTTAATGTCGGCAACTTGGCGCATAATACGCTCAGTTACATGGGCAGGGAATAGGATACTCCCAAGCGTTTCTCGGACCAAGAGTTCATCTTTTTGTTCCCGTAAACGTTCTCGTCCTCGCCGAAGTCGGCTTTTAATTGTGTTCGCCGACACACCTAAAAATTTCCCAATTTCCTTTGTCGTCATTTCTCCAAGATAGTGGAGTGTTACGACCGTACGTTCGCTCTCTGGCAGCCTTGTCAGAAGTTTTTTGACAAGTTCGTTCCGGTTCTCGGTGATCTCCGTTTGCCGTTGTGCCGATATGTAATCTGTATAGGAGGATTTTTCGATTTCTTCCGGCGGTGTGACATCCAATGATTGTATCTCAGATTTGTTCTTTCGGAGCCATTTGAGGCAAAGCCGATTGGCAATGACATAAATCCAGCCCGCAAACTGATTCGGGTTCCTGAGTTGGGCAAGATTCTTATAAACTTGGAGAAAGGTGTCTTGGGTAATCTCCTCAGCAATATGAAAATCACCAACTTTCCGCCACGCAAGTGAATGGATGCTTTTTTGGTAGTTTTGGACTAAGGTTCTGAATGCCTCATCCTCGCCTGACAAAATTCTTTGAATGAGTTGGACATCGTCTGTTCTTTTCATCCGAATACCCTCGATTAACGAATAGATTTATGGGCTACACGCAAATAAATTCTTTGAAATTTCTATTGCTTCAGTCGTCCCCATGTGGTTGTGAGTTTTCCTTCAGCTTCGACGGCAAGTGGGATGCTGATCTTTGCGCCATTTTTTCCCACCAGATGATATGCGTTGCCTGATGCATCTGAAAATTTCCGATTTCCACTAAATTCATCAAAATGCCACAACGCAATTGTCTTCCCGTCTTTGTTGAATTTATTCCGCGGTGTAAAACCTTGTTTCCCGACATCGTAACGAGCAACTGTCGAGATGCGTACTTCATCAATATATCCCGCAAAAGAGCCCCAAAAGCTGTCGCCGCGAGGTGCCTTAATTTTCTTTCCAAACCCACCAAGTGTAAAATCTTTTGGGTGTGTGAGTGCTGAGAGATCGTGAGCGAGCGTTACGCCTTGCGGGACGGTCTTTGCGAGATCGTTAACGATGACTGTTGTCTGTCTCCCTTTTGCCTGATATGCGACGTGATTCCATTGATTCGGGGAAAGTGCTATTGGGATGAACCCTGTCGAACCCAGTCTTCCGCCAATCCTAACATGTCCTTGAATTATTAGGAATAAATCACCCTTCTGCCACTTAATACGTTTCTTTACGTCCTCCCATTCCCCGTCATCGCTCACCGCCTCCATACGGACCTGTTGGCTGAGAATTATTGCGTGTATATTCTCGGCAGGCGGTGTGGTCGAATATACCCACGCTTCAACGGTGAACTCATCTGTGTCTTTCGGCAAGAGAACACCGAAGGTTTCAAAGTCTAAAACCGCGTAGTCGTCGACCCCATCAAGGACTAAATAGTTGCCACCTGCGGGTGAAGACGGTGGAAACGCTTTAGCACTCAATGGAATTAATATCAGTAAAGAAAGACATGCCAGAATTTGCCGATGTATCATTTTTTTTCCGATTTAGCAGCTCGCTCTGAAATCCTTAAATATTATAGATTACTCTGTTGTTCTGTCATTAAAGATACAATTTTAAGGCAGAAAAGGTGCATAATCTCAGGAAAAATGAGAAAAACCTGAATTTTTACCCGGAAAACAGCAAAATCTCTTGAAATTATTGGAAGGTTTATGAAGGGGCAGTAGGATGATTATTGTAATGGAGCGAGCGCGTTTTGATAATCTGTAGAATCTGTTTAGCGCACAAGGACCTTTCTGAATAGCAGATTTTAGTGTTCGTGTTCGTGTCCTTGCACCTCATCAGGTTCAGGAAGCGTCAGAATCCACTCTTGGAAGGCTACCATATCCGAAAAAAACGAACGCATCAGCGCGAACTCACTCGGAGAAGCAATTGCGCACCGCAAAAGTCCTTCCTGTTCCCCATACACCTCTAAGCGTTCACGCCAGGCATCTTGGAAAACGTTGTTGTCTTCAGCCATGAACATAGAAGACATACCGATCTGAACGATTTTTGTGTGGATGCCCGCCATTTCTGCATTGCTCTCCACTAAAGGTTCTATCAAGGACTTTTCCTGAACCTCGTGGAGTTCCCCCATGTTTTCACGCGGATCTTGGACGGTAGTTCCCCACGCTCGCACTTTAAAATAGTAGTTTGTCCAAATCTCTAATTCTTCATCGCTTTTGTCTGATCCGAGAATGACTTTGACACGAGAGAGTCCGATAGTTTTCATACTTGCCGTCGGCATTGCAATAACATACGCAGAAAAATCTTCGTAGTCCTCACCTTCCAGCCCACTTATATACGCCATATAAGGTTCGCTTGACAAGACACCTTCCAGGTCGTTTGAGTTTTGAAATGGGTCTGTTTCCTCTATGCCTGCAAGAAGTTGAGACAAAAGTTTTTCTTTTTCCACAGTTAAGGGTTCGCGTGCGGACGCTTCTAATGCGTGAATATGTTGATGGTGTTGCTCGGCTATCTGTTCCATCTCATTGAACATTTTACCAAACCAAGGTACAACAAATACAGCTACGACAACCAGCAGTACAACACCTATGCCGGTAAGGATTAGGCAGGTCGGTTTCTTCATCTGACGTTTCCTTTTCTGTTAGATATTACAACTTCATGATAGCATCTTTTCAGGCGGATCGCAACCTTAATAAACACGGTTGCGGATAGGGTCGTTCAGTTTTCGAATAATCTACACTTGGATGCCCGAACTTGTTCGGGACAGTTCCCACTAACGTTTATATTCCATGTCAGTTCACATCAGTACACAAACCAGCCAAGCCTATAAGGAATTCTTCTATTCCCAAACGACTTGGCTGTAATGATAAAACAAAACTTGATCTTTTGTATGTTATTTAGGTTCAGTTTGCAATCACGGTTAATCTTCTCGTAGCCCGAAAATTAACATCATGACACCTGTTCCTATGGCGGTTATGGTGGGATAATACCACCACAGGAGTCGTTTTCTTTTTTTCTCGACGGCTTTTCGCTGCTCTTGGATTTTCGTGATCGCTCTTTTTCCTTTTTCAAGAGAGGCGGGATCGTCGTTGAGCAACATCCAGCGTTCGACGAACAACTCGTCATCCCTAAGTTTCCGAATCTCAGCCTCCCATTCATCTAAGGGTGTTAGCCAGCGTCCGAGAGAAATAACGGTTATTGTTATAAGCGTTGTAAATCCAACTTCTCCATAAATTTCTCTACGGTCAGACGGATTATCTGATTTTTGGGTGGGTGTGGCGACTGAAATATTCGTCAAGAGCATAGCGAATATTATGGTGCAAATTAAGGCAAAGCGCGGTACTAAAGCTAATGTCATTATCTCCTCCTATGGTTCCAGTATGAAAAAATCACCATCTGTCCATTTCAAAAACACATCAGTATTCGTAAAATTATTCAGGATTTCTGCAGTTAAAGTAGGATTGCGAAGGGCAATCCATAGGACCCCAGCATTTTTCCCATGTTTTTCAAACTGTTCTTGTATTAAAAGTGCATCTGTCCTTTCGGTTTCCATGACAAATTTTTCAAAAGCGTCAAAAAAGTCTCGTTGTGGAATATGTCTGTCTAACCAAGCCTTCACGGGTGCTTCCTCAAGAATTCCTAACTTCTTTTCGAGCACAGCAAGTATCGCTTGGACAGCATCTCCATCGTGCAACATCTGATACAATATTGCATTCGCACAACGGTACCGCAAAGTCATCTGATGAATGATGGATATATCTTCTTCGTCCGCTTTCCCAATAAATTTCTTCAGGAAAGGTTTGTATCTTTCTGGATCTGGTTGTGCCACGTTCAGGTACTCCGCCAAAGTTTTGAACGGTTTTTCAGTTTGGTATTCTTGGGCGAGAAAATCCAAATATATTTTAGAAGTTGTCACCTCATTGAGGGTCGCAAATTCTTCATCAAAAATGGGCTTCGGAAACAACGTCTTTAGTTTCGCGAAGGTATCTTCCGGTGTCGGTTTGGTTGCAACAGGTTCAGAAACTACTGTCTCAGTCGGTGTTGCACCCACTTCTTCCGACATATCAATATCGGGGTCTTCTGAGCATCCGAGCAATTGGAAAACGATAGCGAAGAGTATAAAAATTGTAGAACGCAAAAAAGGTTGCACTGTTTGAATCCTCCAGATTTAGGGAGTCTTATGGGAGGGCTTTGTAAGCCCGATACGTATGGATACGAGTGATTTATTCCTAAATTGCCACCTATGAATCGTTTGCCTTGGATTCCTACCACTTTTTTTCGAGAGATACATGGAACATCCCGCGCTGTTCAGTGGCAACATAAAGCCTATCCTCGTTAAGAACGAGGGAGATAACCTTATCGGGTACTTCTGGCGAGATCTTTTCCCATTCACCGCGATTATTCAATTGATAGACACCCCCATCGCCAGCACCATGAACCTTCGTGCCAACCACTGCCATTTGATCGATGATAGTGTGCGTTCCTGCCTCATCGGTAATTACACCCCAATGTCCGCCATCTGCTGATGTCAAAACCCCCGCGTCGGTAGCAACATAAACTGTTGAACCCACAAAGGTAATCGCATTGAAGCGTTCAAAACGCATCGGCAAGTTTGAGGTCAGGTCTTTCCATGTATTACCACTATCAAATGATTGAAAAAGGCTGCCATCGCGCTTTCCAACATAGACGGTTTCTTCTGAAACAGCAAGGCTAAACCCTTTCCGAAAATCCTCATCATCCTCTAAACTTTCGCCTGTATCTACCAATCCAGTGTTAAACCATTCCGTTTCACCACGTTTCCACCGGAGAAGTTGTCGCTGGTATTCCACGTAGAAGGTCTCGCCACTGACTGCAAACGCGCCCGGGAATTTTTCCAGTTGGTTGGTTACGTCTGCTTTAGCCATGATATCCGTTATGGAGGCATCCTCGCCAAGCTTAGGTATCCCTTGGATAGGAGCTAACACATTGCCATTGGTAGACAGATGGAAAATATGAAATTCATCTAATCTTCGGACTGGAGACCCCTACCTGAATCAACGGTATTCATGCCTTATGCTTGCGGTGAATACTATTTGTATGTCATCACAGATAACATCTCTAAAGAAGTGTTGCCCACTACAGGTGAAAGTGTAGGTGCAGACTTCGGGGTAGATACTTATCTGACCTTGAACACTGGTGAGAAGATACAACACCCACAACCCTTGAAAGCGTCTTTGAAGCAACTTCAATATCTCAATAAAAGCGTCAGTCGCAAAGTCAAAGGTTCTAATAACTGGTGGCGTGCGATAAGAGAACTCACCCGTCTTTATCAAAAAGTTGCCAACCAGCGTAAAGATTGGCATTGGAAGCTGGTCCATGATCTGTGTCAACGCTTTGACCTTATTGCCACTGAGACGCTGAACCTTGAAGCAATGAAGCGTCTGTGGGGACGTAAAGTCTCTGATCTTGCTTTTGGTCAATGTGTTGAGTTGTTGAACTTCAAGTGTTTCAAACATAATCGTGAGTTCTCTCAAGTCGGACGATGGACTGCCACGACCAAGCCTTGCTCGGATTGTGGACACCACAACGAAAATCTAACGCTAAGTGATAGACACTGGACGTGTCCTGAATGTGGTTCTCACCACGATCGGGATATAAATGCCGCTATCAATGTCCTTAGGGGCTGCTTGGGTCCCCCTGTGGAGCAGACGTAAGACCTTCTCAGGAAGGCTGACTGCTACGAAGCAGAAGCCTCACCCTTTAGGGTGTGGGTGCCTTGACCTCTCCAAGGTAATGAAGTGTCACCACAATGTGGAAATCGCCAACCTTTCGCCACGCGAGTGCGTGAACACTCTTCTGGTATTTTTTTACCAGTGTTGTAAAGGCACCCTCGTCGCCCGCTAAATATTGGTGAACCAGCTGTGCATCTTCGTTATTCATTAGGTCTCTCCTACATGAGATGTAGACGCGCACTTTTTACACGTCCTTGTCGTACTGCTGTTACTATTAATGACGCGATTAAAAAAGCAGAAAGTTGCATGACGAGAAAAAATCGTGGAACCTGAATCGTGGCCGCACTGAAATGTATCCGTACATCGCTAACGTTCCCAACTTCGTTTTCCTTCTGCAACGCTTACTGACTGCCAATTGTTGACAACCAACTGCCATCTATTTAGGATCGTTCAGTTTTCTAATAATTTACATCTGGACTTTACATTGGACGCCCGAACTTGTTCGGGGTGCCTACTGATTGCTGACCTCCAATGCCATTAGGCCGTCAGAATATACCCAAATCAGCGTCATCTGCTAAATCCGCGAAAATCCGTGATTTGTGGTGTACTCACCCAAATGCAATGTGCATTCAGACCAAATACCCACTGACCGCTGACTGCTGACAACTGACAGCTATCCCCTATCTTTCCCTTGACACAACTTAAATAAATCCATATACTGAAATAATATAACTTGACATGAGAATCTATGAACCGGAGATCAATACCTAAAGGCTGACAGTCGACCGCTGACAGCCGACTGCCATTATGAAACTTTTATCTATAAATGTATCAAAACCGAAACCTATTCAATACGGCGGCAAGACCGTCCGGACTGGGATTTTCAAAGAGCCAGTGTCCGGCACCGTCATGCTCAGAGAAAAGAACATCGACGGTGATGGGCAAGGCGATCTACGGGTACACGGTGGCACCTATAAAGCCATCTACGGATATCCCTTTGAGCATTATGCCCACTGGCAGCAGGAATTGCAAAGAGACGACTTGACCTACGGACAGTTTGGCGAAAATCTCACCGTTGAAGGTCTGCTGGAAGAGGCGGTTCATATAGGGGATGTTTTTCAGATAGGCGCATCAGTAAAATTGCAGATTACACAACCGCGTGTACCCTGTTTCAAACTGGCGTACAAAATGGGTTTTCCAGAATTTCCCAAGCAGTTTTTAGAGAGCCAGCGCGTCGGCTTCTATTTCCGAGTGCTTGAAGAAGGCGAAATCACTACGGGCGATACAATTACCTGCGTTGAGACTGCCTCACCATCCATGAGCATTACGGAAATTGTTAACCTGCGCTATTTTGATACCGATAACCACGAAAAAATCGCACAAGCCAGAAAACTACCCGCCCTCTCGCCGAGTTGGAAACGGGATTTCACGAAGATTTTAAACAAATGAATATTTTTAAAGCAACAACCAAACGTGAAACAAGCGAAGCAGCAGCGCACCTCGCAAGTACAAAACTTCGCGACGCATTGACTGCAAACGGGAACGCCAGTTTTATCGTCGCCACCGGCGCGTCCCAATTCGACTTCCTTGCTGCGCTCACTGCTGACGAGGCAATTAATTGGAGCAACACGACAATGTTCCATCTCGACGAGTACATCGGCATTCCTGAGACACATCCAGCCAGTTTTCGCAAGTACCTTCGAGAACGCCTTGTGGGCATCGTTCATCCCGGAACAGTACATTTTTTGGATGGAGAAGCAGACGCACCCCAAACCGAATGTGATCGGCTCAATCAAATTATCTCGCAGCGTCAAATTGACGTGGCGTTCGTCGGTATTGGTGAGAACGGACACCTCGCCTTCAACGATCCCCCAGCGGACTTTGAGACGGAAGATCCATATATCCTTGTAGAATTAGATGAGGCGTGTCGTCTTCAGCAGGTAGGTGAGGGTTGGTTTAAAGGGTTGGATGACGTGCCGACCCAAGCGATTTCAATGTCTATCCGCCAAATTTTGAAAGCACAGACAATTGTCTGCACCGTGCCGGATGAGCGGAAAGCAGAGGCAGTACGGAATTGTTTACATGGCGAAATAACACCGATGCACCCTGCTTCAATCTTACAAACACACTCGGATTGCTCAGTATTTCTGGACGCTGGATCGGCATCTCTGTTATAGGTGTAGGGCGAGGTCGATAACCTCACCATTTGTGTCTAATGCCACTTTTTGATTTGGCCCCAGGTCACGGCAAGTTTGTCTTCTGGCGCGACATCGAATGGAATCTGACCTAAGGCGTAAAGGATTGAACGGTGGATCAGTTCCCAACCGTCGTCTGTTACCATCTGCCAGCCGGTTGAATGGGGCCAAATGTTAACGTGCCGTGCTTTTGTGGAGCCTTTAATCGTTTTCGCGCCTTCTTCGTAGACAGAAATGGCGACCAAATCGTCGTTATCGGCACGCACGGCCAATATGTCAATATCGCCTTCAAAGCCGCTACATGTCATAAGTGGTGCAGCAGGTTTGCTGACAGTGATTTTATCCTTGAAACCTTCGGTAATCGGATGCTCAGGGTCAACGATAGTCAAGTCGTCGCCTGCATCGGAGTTGAACGTTCCATCTGCGGCGAACCCCATGTCGTCGTAAGTCCATGTCTCTGCATTGACGACTGGGATGGCTGAATCTTTGTAAGCGTCGAGAATGTTGGCACTCGAGGTTGATTCTGAAATGAAGACAAAATCAATACCAGCGAGATTACCCGGATGCTTCGCCAAGTGTTCGCGAAGTTCAATTTCATAACCCCAATCTTCAAGGTATTCTACGAGCAAAATGTCTTTCGGATCGGGTTCACCGGAACCAACAAGCAACAATTTTTCGCCTTCAGCGATAACTGTACCTACAGCAAAAAGTAACATGAGAATTGGTAAGAGAAAGTAGCGATACATGAGACAGTTTTCCTCCTTTTGGATTGTACTTTGGGAGGGTCGTAGTCTGTAGAGACTGTTTGCAACGTCTAAGGGCGTCACAAATCCTAAAACAATTTAAAAATCGTAATTTGACGGATCTCAGACTAAGCTTGATTGAATATACTCTATCGGGAGACGCAAGAAATGTCAAGCGTTATAGTAACCCCTCAAGGTCATTTAGTTTTAAGAAATAGATTAACCTATGTGAAGTATTTCTGTTAATGGACGCCCGAACTTGTTCGGGCATCCGGATGTAAATTATTGGAAAACTAGATGCCCCTGAGTAACCCGTACGTCATAGCAGCCCGTTTGTAGGAGGGGTTTTCAACCCCGACATCATAGCAGGTATTCTCACTATAAAAGAATGGAGCGTGTGCATGAAAGAACCAACCAAAGTTGGAATCATCGGTGTCGGCGGAACAATCAGCAGTACAACGATTATTCTTGCTGGAGAGCCAAATGTCCAACTCGTCGCTTTGGCGGATCCCGACTCTGATCGCAGGAAAAGGGTCCTTGACGGAATCAAAGGTGTTCGCGTCTTTGACGATTATCGACAGATGTTTGACGCGTGTGATTTAGACGCGGTCTGCATTGGACTTCCAACGTGGATGCACGCCCCCGTTTCACAAGAGGCGGTCGAGCTTGGGCTGCACGTGCTCTGCGAAAAACCACCCTCAAACGATGCTGCCGAACTAATACCCGTCACACAACTCGCCGCAAACAAAGGGCTAACCTATATGTTTGTCCGGCAGTCGCGCTTTACGTCCCAGTTGATGGAAGGTCGCAGGCTCGTGCAAGCCGGAGAACTCGGTGATGTCTACTACGCCGAAACGCGATGGATACGTACGCGATGGTGTTCTGCACGCGGATGGCGACACGATAAGGCAAAAGGTGGTGGCGTCCTACTCGATCTCGGTATCCACGCCATTGACAATGTCTGGTTCATGATGGGATGTCCACGTCCCACAGAGGCTATGGCTGGACTATACTGCACTTTCTCTCACCTCGCTCCACCTGAGCAAACCTACACCGCTGATGATGCCGCATGCGGATTTGTGCGATTTGAAAATGGATGCACCTTACACTTTGCTGTCGCATTTTCCATGAATACCACAAACCGGCACACACCAGCAAAAGGAAGTGATCTCGTCAAAAGCGAGACGCAAGAGTTTCACCTCTATGGTACGAAGGCGGGACTTGAAAACGGGAAGTTGTTGGTTGGAACACCGGACGGCGTTAGAGTCAAACCGATGAAAGCACCGAAGCAAAAGGCAGATGAGATAACGCTGCAAGCGCGAGAATTCATCCGAGCGATCCGAGAAGAGGATGAACCACTTAATCCAGGTTCGCAAGCGGTAATGCTTATGCAGATGCTCGATGCAGCAATGAAATCCAGCGAAATTGGCAGGGCAGTCCCGATTCAAGCAGTGGGTTCATAACCGAATTTTTATTTTCGGATCCACGCAAAAACAGATTGGCAACAGGCGATTCCTGAGACATCGCCCCTATAGGAAAAACGGAGGTTCGCAATGTCTACGCAACCCAGTGCAGAAGCACCTCAGCAAGGCGGACTCACACCGCAGCAAAAGCAGCAATTCCACGACGACGGCTTCCTATTTGTCCGAAATGTGCTTCCAAACCAAGCCCTTCAACCCTTGATTGGTGAGTTATCGCAAATGGTTGGTGAAGGCACAAAGGCAGCAGTCAAACATGGAGTCTTGGATCCATCAAATACTTATGATGATGCGCCGTTTGAAACGCGTCTGGGGTTAGTATCAAACGCCTGTTCTGACCCGAACTGGATTTGGAGTAACTATTTCCGCGATCAGAAAATTCGCACCGCTGGAATGTTCACGCTCAGGACAGCACCCGCGCTCCTTGATGTCGTTGCATCTCTCATTGGCGAGGAAATCTTAGCACATCCGCAGTTTAATTTCCGTGCCAAACTGCCAAATCAAGACATTACCGTCATCCCGTGGCATCAGGATTTAGCGTATCTTATACCCGAAGAAGCAGGTGATACACTGGTTGTGAACGTTTGGCTTCCACTTGTTCGGGCAACTGAAGAAAATGGATGCATGCAGGTCATCCGTGGCTCACACCGATTCAATCTGATTAATCATAACTTCCAAGATCAGACGCCAGGACATACAGGGGGCAGGGGCATCAACGATATCGAACTACCACCGGGTGAAGTCGTCAATGCCGAACTTGATGTGGGAGATGTCTTACTAACGAGTGAGCGTGTCGTCCACCGGGGTCTTCCGAATCGTGCGAATACCGTCCGTTGGAGTGTTGATACACGCTATAGCCAAATCGGTTTACCGACAGGTCGAGAGAGCGTGCCAGGCTTCGTCGCTCGAAGTCTAACAAATCCTAAAAGTATCGCCAAGTCCCATCACGACTGGAATCAACTTTTTGTGTGAGTGAAAAATAAGTGAACATTCAATCGGCTGCAGTACCTCAAACACCCTCTGACTGGTAGGCGAGGTTTGTAACCTCGCTGGTCTGTCCTCTCCAATGCAATAACACAATTGGTGGGCGAGGTATTCCTACCTCGCCGATCTCTGCTCTATGCATCCCCAAACTTTTTCCGAAATAGCGCAACCGTATCGTGATCAGGATGATTCGGGAGTTCAGCTGGAGATTCCCAATCTTCAGGGACATCCGTTAATCTCACAGGCTTCCCATCGTTCTCAAGAACCGATTTCCACCCCGCCAAAAAGACATTCGTCTTATGAAAAAGTTCATCAAAACTTTGCGACATTTCATTGTGAAGAGCCATATTCTGGAACGCCCAAATCGTCGGCACCCAAATCTCCGTCTTATCGAACGGATAACCTGTACCCGTGTGGATTCTGAAATTCTCACCACCATAGGCTTCTTGGGTGTGAATCTGAACCGTTCCCCACGAACCGCTTACCTGATGAAGTGTGCCGTAGAATTGCCGTCCCTCGCTATCAACATGCTCAAACGTGATAACGCCGGGTGGGCTATGCCAACTGTCCGCTTGATACCCCACTGATACAACCGGGTTTCCTGCCTCTGCCACGGCTTTACAGACCATGTAAACACCGTGAATCCCGTGCGTCGGGTAATCGTCAAACGAATTTGTTGCTGTGTAGCAAACAATCTGTTTATCACTTGCCCACGCCTTGGCGCGCGAAATGGCATCGTTGTGTTCATGGCTTGATGGTGCCAGGATTGTCGCCCCCGACTTTCGCGCCAGTTCAATCATCTGTTGTGCTTTTGCGAGGGAATTTGCAAAGGGTCGGTTGATTAGATTCGGCAAACCTGCTTCCAGATACGGTTCATGGAGGATGTGATTCCACGGGTGATTATAGTAGCCTCCAGAGATCACCCCGTCTACCTTTCCCAACATATCATCAAAATTCTTGACAACTTCGCAACCGTAAGGCGCTGCCATCTCTTGTGCTTTTTCGTATTCAATATCCCAACAATGGGTGATTCGCATGCCTGTGAAAGGCGTATCTTTTTCACCTGCACGGGGATTAATATGCGGTGCCCAAAGTGGCATGTGTGAATACGATGCAACGTTCAAAAACCCAACGCGAAAAGGTTCAGTATTAGGTGCTGGCATCTCTGTCTCCTTTTATTGGTTTTCGGTCTTCGGCTATTAGTTGTCAGTTAAAAGAGAGGTATGATGCGCGTCAATGCTCTCTTTTCTAACTGCTAATCGCTAACCGCTAATTACTAATTACCGGTCGCTAATCGCCAATTGCTAATCGCTGACAGCCATCTACATTGAAACCCAAGTCGAGCCGTTCTCACAGGACTCAACCGCTTTATAAATGAACTGCATACCCCGCAATCCATCGTAGACTGTCGGAAAATCATACGCTTCAGTTTCCATTGGCTCGCCGTCAATATGGCTTCTGATGGCATTCACAACACCGACATAAATAGTCGCGAACGCCTCTAAATACCCTTCGGGATGTCCAGTCGGGATACGTGCGCCTGCCGCCGCTGCATCAGAAAGATACCCCTGACCGCGAGTAAGCGTCTGTCTCGGTTCACCATAACGATAGAGTTCAAGATAGTTCGGATTCTCTTGTGCCCATTTCACCGCGCCCTGTTCGGCATAAACGCGGAGCGTAAGCCCATTTTCCTCCCCAGTAGCGACCTGACTGATGCTTAAAACACCTTTACCACCACCCTTGAAACGGAGCAAAGCGTTGACATCCTCATCCAATACCCTGTCAGGCAGAAAAGTGCTTTTGTCGGCACAAAGTTCGACAATCGGGTCCCCAGTAACGTATTCGAGCAGATTCACGCAGTGAGTGCCGACATCGCCCATCGTACCCCCAATGCCTGACTGCGCCGGATCAACGCGCCACGCCGCTTGCTTTTGCCCTAACTTCTCATGTGGAACCATCAAGAAGTCTTGAAGGTATTCAACAATAACCTTACGAATCTGTCCCATTGATCCTTCAGCAAACAAGTCGCGGGCATGCCGCACGAGTGGATGTCCCGTATAATTGTGCGTCAACGCAAAGACGAGTCCTGAATCTTCAACGAGTTTTACAAGTGCCTCGGCTTCGTCAAGACTATATGTCATCGGTTTATCACAAACAATGTGAAAACCTGCGTCCAAAAAAGTTTTCGCGATTTCAAAGTGGGAGATGTTCGGCGTGACAATGCTCACAAAATCAATACGCTCATCTTCGGGAAGTGCTGCTTCCGCTTCCGCCATCTCCGTGTAACTGTCGTAGCAACGATTTGCGTCAAGATATAATTCTGCTCCCGTGGTTCGTGTGTTTTCTGGGGCCCGCGAGAAGCATCCAGCGACTACCTCTATCTGCTGGTCGAGTGTGGCAGCGATGCGGTGAACACCACCAATAAACGCTCCCTGACCACCACCGACCATACCCATTCGTAATTTTCGATTCCAAGATTCCATAATGTTTTACTCCAATTCGACTAACTCAAGCCAAGAATGTCCCGATTTCGCGCAGTGTCGGTCTCACCACCTGCGAAGTCGTCAAAGGCGACATCGGTCGTTTCAATGATATGTTTGGCAATAAACGGCGCACCTTCTGCTGCCCCTTGCTCTGGACTTTTAACGCAGCATTCCCATTCCAACACTGCCCAACTATCATAGCCCGCTTCGGTGAGCATTGTGAACACCTGTGTGAAATCCACTTGCCCGTCGCCGAGCGAACGGAATCTTCCCGCACGTCCAGCCCAAGATTGATAACCACCGTAAACCCCAACTCTACCTGTCGGGCGGAATTCAGCATCCTTAACGTGGAATCCTTTGATACGTTCGCTATAAAGTCGGATGAAGTCGATATAATCAAGTTGTTGAAGAAGAAAATGGCTCGGATCGTAGTTAAGACAGGCAGCAGGGTGATCGTTCGTATAATCGAGAAACATTTCGTAGGTCGCGCCGTCGTAAATGTCCGAACCCGGGTGGAGTTCATAGGCGAAAACCTGACCATTATCGTGTGCCAGATCCAACAAGGGAGACCATCGGGCAGCGAGTTCTTTGAACGCCTCTTCGATAATTCCGTCGGGGCGTTGGGGCCACGGATAGATAGTGTGCCACGCAAAACCGCCTGAAAGCACAGGAATAACGTCCAGTCCCATGTTCACTGAAGCGTGAATACAGTTCGTCAATTCACCTGCTGCCCACTCTGTCCTTTCGGCACCACGCAAACCGGGTGGATGGAACGCCTCGAACATCACTTCGTATGCTGGATGTATAGCCAAGACCTGTCCGGCGAGGTAACCCGCTACCTCCGTCGCTTCAAGTCCTATCTCCTTAAGTGTCCCTTTAAATTCATCGCAATAAGTTTTTGATTCGGCGGCTTTTCCGAGGTCAAGAACGCGTTCGTCCCAACCCGGGAGTTGAACACCTTTGTATCCCAGGTTAGCGACCCATCTCCCAATATTCTCCATAGTATCGTATGGTGCCTCGTCCCGCATAAATTGTGCGAGAAAGATAGCTGGACCTTTAATTTTCGGCATTGTTTCTCCTTCCAAAGAATGCTATATCAATCAATAAAAACTACAGACTCGAAAACATCCCTCAACTAACAACTGACAACCACTCAGTGAAAAATAATTACCAAATCTTCTCCGACTTTGGGTATAATAATATATAAAAGCCACTACGAAAAGTCAAGCGTTTTGGAGGTCGTTCAGTTAGTGAAAGAGGAAAAGGTAGTACAGCCTATTTATGGATTAGATGTTCGCGCGGTAACAAAACATTTTTACCGAGCCAAGCGGACAAATAATAAACCACATTTTTATCAGAAGATTCGCCAGATATTCAAGCCACAGAAAGAGGTCGTTCGCGCAGTTGACGACATCTCTTTAGAGGTGAACATCGGAGAGATCTACGGTATTCTCGGCGCGAATGGCTCCGGAAAGTCGACCTTAATCCGTCTGATTTCAACGCTATTGATCCCCGATGCCGGAAGTATTAGCGTCTTCGGAGACGACGTTGTAACTGACAGTTTGAAGGTCAGACGCGTGATGAATCGCGTCTCCGTCGAAGCCTCGTTCTTCAAACGACTCTCGTCAGCGGAAAACTTAATTTACGCTGCCCGCCTCTACGGTATCCCCGCTCCCGAAGCCGAACGAAAATCAAAGCAAATTTTGGAGAAACTCGGTTTTGACTCAGATCGGATGAACGAGGAGATGGAGCACCTCTCGCGTGGCATGCAACAGAAAGTCGCTATTGCACGCGCCCTGCTGACGACACCGATGCTCCTCCTACTTGATGAACCGACGACAGGACTCGATCCCAAATCCAAGCGCGACGTACAAGCCTTTATTGAGGAAATCCGTCAGGAACGGAATGCCGTTATCGTCTTAACGACACACGATATGGCAGAGGCTGAGAGACTGTGTGATAAAATCGCAATTATTGACAAGGGACAGTTTATTGCAGAGGGAACCGTCGAGGAACTCATTTCCAGTGCACCATCGCAGAACGGAGCACCCGCCACCTTAGAAGACGTCTTTATCGCACTGACCGGCAAAGACATCGAGGAGGAAGAGTAAAGAAAGTATGCTGAATCTTGTCCGGGAGACGGTTGTTTCCTACGCCTTCATTGAACGCAACTTTAATCTGGTGAAGCGGTATCTGAGTTGGGAAATCCTTTTTTTCAGTTATTCCATCGTCAATGCACTAACAATCGGCTTGATTATGGTAGGACGCGGCAGCAGTGAAGATGTCCTTTATCTCGTCATTGGTGCACTCATCTGGGGATTTCTCTCTGTTATGATGCGCGAAGTAAGCGACGCGATTACTTGGGAACGGTGGGAAGGCACGATTGAATATACCTTTATGGCTCCGATTTACCGCATCACACACTTGGTCGGTTCATGTCTCTTCGCAATTCTATACGGATTGCTGCGAACCGGTTTAGTTTTGGCGATTATGCCCCTCTTTTTTGGTGAACACATCGACTTAGGAAGTGCGAATTGGCTGACGATGTGTGTTACTGTCTTGGTCTCAAGCCTGTCTTTTATCGGGATCGGACTGATGGCAGCAATTTTTCCGCTACTTTCACCAGAGAAGGGACAAGCGGCAACCGGCATTATCCAGTCGTTCCTACTCTTAGTTTCCGGTATCTATTATGAAATCGAGGTGCTACCAGAGTGGATTCAACCGATTTCTAAGATTTCGCCTGCCACTTACACACTCAAATCTATTCGTGCAGCGATGCTTGATAACGCATCCATTGAGAGCCAGATGGGCAATTTGTTATTACTGCTCGTCATCGGTGTCCTACTCATCCCATTTGGATTTTGGGTCTTCCATCTCGGTGAAAAGTACGCCAAACGCGTGGGTAGACTTAAAAGAAGTGGGTAGACCTTGCTGCTTAATCTGAAACCAAAAGCTCTAAACAGGCAACATATTTAACCCCATAGAGGCAGCATATTTATAGAACGTTTTCTGTCTTTTTCTTCAGTCCCAGCAGGACGTCATGTTTATAGCAGCATAGATTCTGTCTCTTTAGCCCTGTAAGAGCGGCATATTTATAACATTATCTAATAGGGAGGAGTTAATGTCAGGATATTACAGATTCCCAACAATTTATCAAAATACCATTGTTTTTGTTTGTGAAGATGACTTATGGACAGTCCCAATCAGCGGCGGAATCGCACGACGACTCACATCAAACCTTGGAGAAGCCAGCTCCCCACGCTTATCACCGGATGGCGAACACCTCGCTTTTTCCGGACGTGAAGAGGGTCCCTCGGAAGTTTATATTATGCCTGCCCTCGGTGGCGAGGCAAAACGACTCACCTATCAAGGAAGCAACGCCACTATCGTCGGTTGGGATGCCGATGGCAAACATATCCTCTACGCAAGCGGTGCCGGTTTGGCGTTCGATCTGTGGATATGGAAAATCTCCCCCGAAGGTGGTGAACCACAACGTCTCTCTTACGGTCCCGCCAACCAGATTGATTTCAGCGATGCTGGTGGTGTTGTCATCGGTAGGCTAACAAGAGAACCCGCACGCTGGAAACGTTACCGCGGCGGCACAGCCGGACAACTATGGGTTGATATCGAAGACGACGGTCAGTTTCAACCCCTCATCCCTGTAGACAGCAATTTCACAACACCGATGTGGATCGGAGAACGTATCTATTTTATTTCTGATCATGAAGGGATCGGTAATATCTACTCCTGCCTCCCCACCGGCGAAGATATTCAACGTCACACACATCAGGATACTTACTATGCCCGTTCCGCCCAAACGGATGGGGGGCGTATCGTCTACCATGCCGGCGCAGACCTGTTTGTCTATAACATCGAAGACGACACCGACACCCGCGTTGAGGTCGAATTCCGCAGTCCTCGCATTCAGAGACAGCGGAAGTTCGTCAGTACACAGAGATACCTACGAGAATATGCGCTAACCCCAGACGGACACGCATTGGCTTTGACAGTCCGAGGCAAGCCCTTTACAATGGCGAATTGGGAAGGTGCAGTCCTTCAGCACGGTGAACGTAGTGAAACACGCTATCGTCTCACACAGTGGCTCAATGACGGAAAACGTCTCGTTACTCTCTCCGATGCCGATGGGGAAGAAGCCCTTGAAATCCACACCCGCGACGGCAGCGCAGACATCGTCCGCCTCGACGCGCTTGACATCGGTCATATTCGGCATCTCACAGTCTCTCCACCATCTGAAGAGGACGAGAATGACCGCTTACTCCTGATTAACAACCGTTTTGAACTTTTACACATTGACCTTGAAACGCAGGAGATGCGAGTCCTTGACAAAAGCCACCATCGGAATATCCAAGGCGCATCTTGGTCGCCTGACGGCAAGTGGTGTGCCTATAGTTTCCCATCTACGGAAACGACACGTTCAATCAAACTCTGCAAAATCGAAACAGGTGAGACGTGGCTTGTCACGCATCCTGAATTCAGCGATTCCTCGCCTGCATGGGATCCCGATGGGAAATACCTCTATTTTCTCTCCTCCCGTGAATTCGATCCCGTCTACGATGCCCTTCACTTTGATCTCGGTTTCCCTTCAGCGATGCGTCCCTTGCTGATAACCTTACAGAAGACTTTAGGAAACCCGTTCGTGCCAGAACCCCGTCCGTTTGAAGAGGAGAAAGAAGATAAGGATAAGGAAAACGAAAAGGAACAGGACGGAGAATCCGACGAGAAATCTGAAAAAGAGAGCAAACCGATCACCATAGATCTGGACGGAATTTCACAACGCGTCATCGCCTTCCCCTATCCAAGAGGACATTATGGACAGATTGCGGGTATTGAAGGCAAAGCGATTTTCACATCCTATCCTTCACAGGAGGTGTCGGGTCCTTTCGATGATGACAGCGGTAGAGCAAGAGGCACGCTCCACGCCTACGACTTCAAGGAGCAGAAAAAGGAGTCGCTCGTCTCAGGTATTGACAATTTCCGGCTCTCTCGCGATATGAAAACTCTTGTCTATTCCAGTGGATTTCGGTTGCGTGTTATCAAGGCTGGTAAAAAAGCGGAAGGTGACTCGAAATCTGGTAGTAGAGGACGACCGAATCGCCAAAACGGATGGATTGATCTCAATCGGGTCAGAGCTTCCGTTATTCCCGCAGCCGAATGGCGTCAAATGTATCGAGAGGCGTGGCGGCTACAGCGAGATTACTTCTGGACAGAGGATATGTCCGGTGTAGATTGGGAACATGTCTATCAACGCTATCTCCCGCTACTCGACCGAATTGCGACGCGTGGTGAATTCTCTGACCTCATGTGGGAGATGCAGGGTGAACTCGGCACCTCACACGCCTATGAATTCGGCGGTGATTATCGCAGGTCACCCGATTATGCCCAAGGATTTCTCGGGGCAGACTTCGCCTATGACGCTGAGAGCGGTGGATACCGGATTACGCACATTCCGCAAGGCGATGCGTGGGAACCGACGAAAGATTCACCGCTGAATACCCCTGGAATTAACGTCCGCAAAGGAGATATTCTCCTTGCGATCGGGGGACAACGCGTCAGTGAAACCGTCTCCCCGGGTGAACTTCTCGTGGATCTCGCAAACCAAGAGGTTCAAGCCACATTCCAAAACGCAGACGATGGCGAAAAGCGTTCTGTCACGCTCAAGGTGCTACGAAGCGAACGAGAATTACGATATCGCGAATGGGTATCGCAAAATCGACAATACGTCCACGAAAAAACAGACGGCAAAGTCGGATACATCCATATTCCAGACATGTCACGACGTGGGTATGCGGAGTTTCACCGCGGTTTTCTCGCCGAAGTGAGTTATCCTGCCCTATTGGTTGATGTCCGCTACAATGGAGGTGGACACGTTTCGCAGCTTCTTTTAGAGAAGTTATCCCGCCGTCGTATCGGGTATGACATTCCGCGTTGGGGGTCGCCACACCCCTATCCAGACGCTTCAGTCCTCGGTCCGATGGTAGCCGTCACCAACGAAAACGCAGGCTCCGATGGCGACATCTTCTCACACTGTTTCAAACTCATGGAGTTAGGCTTACTTATTGGAAAGCGGACGTGGGGTGGTGTTATTGGCATCTCGCCACATCAGATGTTTGTAGACCGCGGCGGAACAACACAACCCGAATATTCATTCTGGTTCGTTGATGTCGGTTGGAGCGTCGAAAACTACGGCACCGACCCAGATATCGAAGTAGACTATCGTCCACAGGACTACGCCACCGAAAGCGATCCTCAGTTGGATAGGGCAATAGAGGAACTCCTCTGCCAGATGGAAGAGAACCCACCCGAAGTCCCAAATTTCGGCGACCGCCCGCGTTTGACATTGCCAACGTTGCCGAAGGCGTAGTATAATCGAACGTTCCCAAATTGGTAGGCGAGGTTTCTAACCTCGCTGGCCTCACCTTCAGATTGGTAAGCGAGATTTACTATTCTTTGTGGGAGGGGTTTGTAACCCCGATTACTCCTGCGAGGTTTTCCCAATCTCCTCAATTTTCTCTTATTAAAATAGGTAGGCGAGGTTTCCCAACCTCGCCGGTCTTCCACACCAAATCCACGTCCCCACCACTGACGAGGTTTACCAGACATGTTCAATCTGTTTGTTGACAAACATAATGAATAAACGCAATTAGTAGTTTCGGAATCAGTTAAATTGAGTTTCACGATATTTTGAATCAAGAAAAGTAAACCTATCCATTTTCCATTTTTTCGATTATAGACATGGCTCGATATAATTTAGGTTCTATTATTTCCATTAATCTTTTGGCAATTTTTTCGTTTTTTTCTGAAAGAGGATTTTCACTAAAAATGATTTCTCGTATATCTTCACGAGATTCAAGGTATTTGCTGTATATTCTTAACGCTTCTAAAATTGACCATAGGTTATTGTCTATCTGTCTTTTCATGTTTTCAAGGTGGATATATGTATCTAAATAAAAACTATGGATAGACTGGCAGTAGGTTTGGCATAAATCTATACAATCTTGAATCTCATTAAGTGCTGGCAGGAATATCTCGCTTTGATAAAAATTGGTTTCTATATGGGCAAGGAGTCTGTCAACTATTGGGTCTATTTTTTCTGTTCTTATTTGTCTCAAATTTTGTGTGGTATCTTCTAATTTGTCAAGAAATGGCTGAATCTCCTTATCTTTTTTTGTATGAGGGTTTAATAGGTTCTTAAATTTTTGTGTTACTACTGTTATTGATGAGGTGTTTTGGGAACTATGTGTAGGGTGTCCGAGATCGTCTGTTTTTTCAATTGCTTTTCGCAAACCAAGAACTGTGATGGACATTGCATTTGATAGAATTGTTCTGGTTGTGATTTGCCATTTTGTATTCCAAAATGATCTTCTCATTGTTTCATCAATTCGTGATGCTTCAATAGTTGGAGTATAGACGAGATTTTTTAGCAATTCAAAGTTGATAAGTACTTCGGTTCGTAATAGACCATTTAATTGAAGAAATCTGTCAACATTCTTTTCCACAGCGTCTTTTTTCAGCGGGCACGATTTATGTTTCTTAAGTATAGCGTCCACTAATTCTTCTTTATTTTCCGTTTTAATTTCTGCTTGTGTTATCATTTATTTATATCCTTTCGTAATTAGTGGTTTTGGGCTTGGGTAAAATGGTGTTCAGGAAGTATTGCCTGTGACAAAATACAAGAAAGTGAAAAAAAATCGCAATTAGTAGTTTCGGGATCAGTTAAATTGAGTTTCACAATTTTTCACTGGAGAGGCTTTTCTTGGCATTCACGATCAGAACAATAGCGATAAACCACTTTTGGAGTGGGACTTTCGTGCCGTGAAAGACTGTGCTACAGGTTACTTTGAAGAAGGCACCGCAATCGTGGCAATTCCAACGCCTCTCACCGTCTTCGTTCTTGCGTCTTATAGACAACAACTGCCACAATGGGGACAGGTAGGCGTTCCTCGCTATCTGATACGCTCTAAATGCTCAATACATGACTCTTGTCAGGAAAACGCTCCGTAACTTCTATCAGATCCATGACGAACTCTTGTGTTAAAAGAGTGGCACAATTCTGATAGAATAGAAGATAGCGATCCAGATCAGAACAATACAACTCTGATTGTTAGAGGTAGGATGGCGGCAACCACCCTGTTTCACTACAATTATTTTATCCTATTCTTATGGAGTTTGTCAAGAGAAAACCCAATAAATACAAGGGTTTATCGCACTTTTTCACAACCTTTTTTTAATCCCAAAACTACTAATTGCGTAAATAAAAAACGATTTGACATTCCCGTTGGCATAAGTTAAAATATTAGAACTTTGAAGGACGGTTTATCTATTCTATGGGAGCAAATTTCCCCATCTATCCGCGTAACAAACGAATAGAGAGGAGAACACTTATGATACCCCCTATAACGAAACTACTCATAAAAATTGAACAACTGGAATGGGATTTAGCAGAGATAAAAAAGGAATTAGAAGAACTTCAAGCCCCGCTCATGAAATCACTCACACCTGAGGAACGCGCAGCAGCGCGATCTGCGCGGGTGCAGGCACAAAATGAGAGATTGCGTCCATCAATCGAAAAGGCACTCGGAAAACCAGATCCAGATGCTGAAATTCCCACAGCAGAGGAAATTCAGAAACTTCTTTTGGAGGATGGGATAAAACCAGAAGACAATCTTGGTAGTCGTGCTATCATCGAAGAACGGGAAAAGTAAATCGGGTGGACTTTTTCTGGTTAGAATGCGAATGAATCATACAGCAAAACCGTGCTGTGTGAGTGCAGTAGATACTGAGGTCCAGACGACCCGTGCTTGTTCGATTGCCGTAGATGCATCTGCTTTCGTGGCTTCTGGTGTATCTCCCGGGTAACGGGCTTCAACCGCCCATTCAGTTAAGGACGCCAGGTCTGGGTGCGTAGTTTTGAGTTGCCAACTATCAGGCACCAAATTCCGCAGAATATTCAAGTCATGTGTTCTTGGGAAATCAATCTCTAAGAAGATTAGTACTGCTTTTAGAGCCTTTTCAGCGGATTGTTGTGCCAACCAGCAGGATTGGCGCGGTGGAACGTGTGGCTGCTCTAAAAGGGTTTTAGCCGTTATTAAATCTTCCTCCGCATAGCGCAGCCAACGCGCAGCCAACGGGTGGTATCTGCGAATTGATCAGTTGCTTGCATAGAGGACTTTTCCCTCGCGTTGGGCATAACGCAGCACCGATCCGATCCGAGTGCGATGACGTTCAAGTTCTTCAGGTGTTGATACTAAGATGTCCTTCGCCACAGGCAAATCAGCAAGAGCGACTCGGATGTCAATGGCAGTTTTCCGTTTATCCGAGAGTTCCGTAAAAACTACGAGCAGATCTATATCACTATGTTGGTGTGTGTTCCCTCGGGCATGTGAACCGAAAAGGATGATCTGTAAAGGGTCAAAGCCATGCACGATGCGCTCTGTCATAATTGAGATGAATTCGTTATTCATTGACCTCTCCTTTTATCTATGTTTTTAGAGAACCCGAAAACTTCCCACCTGATTATTGTAGCAAAATTTGCACCGAAAAGCAAAAATAGGTTTGTGACACCTCAACCCCGCATATTCACCAAATAAATCCCACCCGCCACCAGCGCCGCACCCGCCAACAGGCTAAACGTCAGTTCATCACCTAAAAGCAAATGACTAAATAATACACCCGACAAAGGCGTCGCAAAGAAAAGCACAACCAATTTACTCGCACTATACCGCTCAAGTATAGCCGTCCACGCTAAAAAACAGAATCCCGCGATAACACCCCCTTGATAGAGCAGTGCCGCCGCCGCAGATAGCGTCAACTGCATCGGTTCCCCACGCTCAAACAGTAGATGTATAACGACATAGCACGGCAGGCTCAAACTTAACAACCAGAACAAGAGTCGATACGGGTGAATGGACTGAATTAACAACTTGGTCACGACGACACGCAGCCCCAAAAAGCATCCACTAACGAGTACAATCAAGTCGCCAAGGACGCTCGCTTCACCCTGTCCGAGTTTCGGAGCAACGACTACAAAAACACCACTAAAGGCAACTATAATCCCCAATGTTTTCGGAACAGAGAGCCGTTCGCTGGGAATCAAAAAATGCGCGAACAGAGCAGTAAAGAAGGGATAGACATTAATAAAAATCGTCGAACGAGAGGCAGATGTGTAGAGCGTCCCGGTATTTAACGTGATTATTTGGAGTATGAAAATCGTGGTGAGTAGAAGCAATCGGGGAAGTTCGCCACGGCGTAACCGAAGTTGAATACGACGGAAGAGTGCCCAGCCGCCAATTACAATAAGCCCTATCACAAAACGAAAGAACGCCAACGCCATCGGTGGGAAGTCTTGCAGACCGATTTTAATTGCGAGCGAATTCCCGCCCCAAAGAAATGCGAGGAGCAATGCGAGGGCAATAATTTTCCCCCGCGGCTCCTCGCTCATCACTTCTTGCCTTGGCGATGTCCCAATACTCTCTTTTTTATTCAAAAGAAACTGATGTCCTCTTTGGAGGTTGCCGTTCTCCGAGAAATAAGCGTATTAATCGTAAGCACCCGGACGGTGGTTCCCCATGAGGCGCTGTTGGCGTTCCGTTGCCAGCTCCAAGATACTGTCCTGGAACTGGAACCTGTTAAGATAAGGTGGGTATTTCTGTGTTATCATCCGATTCGCGTAATGCACTTGTAAGAGATATCGGGTCTGTTCGCTCCGGTTCGCTGTCCCTCGGTGCCAGACCTCGCTTCGGAAAATCACAACATCACCAGAATTACAGAGAATACTTCTTTCTTCAGCACCTTTCCATGTCGTCTCGCCATCAGGTCGCCGTCCAGAGAGATGGCTTCCCGGAACAAACTTCGTCGGACCGAGATCTTCGTAGAGGTCATCGAGATAGTAGTGCGCAGTTGAAATGAAAATCGGCACCTTGACGCGTGGATCTTCCAAAATATCCGCGGGAAGTGGGATAGGCAGCCAATCTGTGTGCAACCCTTGGTCAGGACGACCCGGACCTGTTACCCATGCCGTCATGCCGATAACGTGACAATCTTCGCCGTGTATTGCCTCTGCTAACTCAATAACAGGAGACATGTCGAGATATTGTAGGAAGACTGGGTCGCGGTTGAAGGCGTTATTGATATGTTTGTTAAGAAAACCATTCCCGTTTTCTGGCGTACCGTGCCTGTCGAAACTCTCAGAAAATGCAGTTAAGTTGTCCATTGCAGCACGAAGTTCCGTGAGTTGTGCGCCTTCGATAACCTTCGGTAGGTAGGCATATCCGTCTTCCTCCATTGCCTTGACTTGGTTTTCAGGGTCAGAATAGGCTACAAGGGGTAAGGCTTGGCTCATTATTTTTCTCCTTGATGAAAAACTCGAAGTTGAATCTCCTACTTCTGAATTTTATAACTTTTAGGCGTCTATGTCAACTTTTTTCCGAACAATTCGTTGACAAAGTACATCCAAATTAGCGTAAGAGTAACAAAGTATTATTACAAAAAGGAGAAAGAAAATGAAAAATAAAGATGTAACACCCGAAACCTCTGAATCCGCTAAAGAGACAGCTATCCGTGTACTTGGAACAGTCTTGGAATCCCTACCGGGTAATCTGTTTCATGTGAAATTGGACGATAACGATTATAAAGTTGTAGCATATCTCGCTGGTAAGCTAATGCAACACAAAATCTGGGTCCTTCCCGGCGATCAGGTTACCGTTGAACTTTCTCCGTATGACCTCACGCGTGGACGCATCGTCTGGCGGAATCCCAATGTTTGATCCCTCTGGCGATGGACGCAGTTTCATGTAAAATTCTGAGTTTCGCTCCATCGCGTTCACGCTATTCTTAAAAGGAGTTAATAGCCTGTTCCTTTTAATGCGCGCCCACGAACTACGCGCCTCCGGCAGGCGAATATAACTATGGAAGGCATTGTAATAAAAGCGCGCGGTGGCGCATACGAGGTACAAGTCGGCAATCATAGCTATACCTGTTCTGTGCGCCACCAACTCATTGAAGATGAAAAACGAAGACTTGATGAAACAAAAGAGATGCCCTATGTTGACTTAGTCGCAGTCGGCGACCGAGTCCGTATTTCTACGACTACGTCCACAGCAGACAGCGGATACATCGAAGAATGTCTCCCTCGCGACACCCAATTCGGACGTATCCGCATGGATGGTTGGCGGCAGGTCATTGTTGCCAACCTTGATATGCTACTCATCATCTTCGCCGCACGGCATCCCGCTCTCAAACTTCGCATGCTTGATAGATTCCTCGTCACCGCAGAGGCATCTGATGTTGAACCCGTCATCTGTATTAATAAAATGGACTTGGCGAAATTAGAGAATGTACAACGCCAGCTCAAATTATATGAAGAATTAGGCTATGAAGTGGTTTATACAAGTACTATGACGGGGGTCGGTGTTGACAAATTGCGAGATGTGATGCAAAATAGGATTTCAGCGATCGTAGGTTCGTCGGGCGTCGGAAAGTCCTCTCTGCTTAATGCGTTACAACCAGGGCTTCAACTCCGTATAGGCGAAGTGGATGACCGAATCCACAAAGGACGGCATACAACAACTGAAGTCATGCTATTGCCACTCGAATTTGGCGGATTCGTTGCGGATACGCCGGGCATCCGAACGCTCGGTTTGCTTGAAATTGATGACGAACAGGGGTTAGATATTCATTTTCCAGAGATGCGCACGTATATCCCAGAATGCCGATATGCAGCGTGTACGCACCAGCACGAGCCAGACTGTGCCGTCAAACAGGCAATTGAGACAGGTGATATCAATCCACTCCGATATGAAAGCTATCTCCGGATCTCCGGATTTAAGGAAGGGAGATATGAACGAAACTCAGGTAAAAAACGAACCGACCGAAAGACGCGACGACGTAAACGCTGATCCGCGAAAATGGGCGGATGCCATCCAGAATTTGCTGCGCATTATTGAGAGAAGTGAACAGAAGCTTGGATACTTCCAAAACCGCGTGAAACAAGCGAAATTCATGGATCGTCCGAATCAGCGTATGATTCGCACTGCGGGTGCCCAAGTGAGTGCACACTCAGCACAATTGGAGGGGTTACGCAGTGAGTTGTACCAACTCGAACGACTCTATAGCGGTGGTATCCACTTTCGGCAGACCACAGAAAATGAACTTCGTCAAATTTGGGGCTGGATAAACCGACCTACTATCAGAAAATTCCTTTACACAGCGCGGGTATCGTTTGAAACCTTTTTAGAGGATTGGCACCGTTGGACAGCACAGGAACAAACACACGCGCTCGCTATTGAAATGCGTACAACGCGACTCCTCATCGGGTTTATCCTTCTCCAACAAGATGCGGAAACCGTTACGATCAAATTCGTCGTCATTCGACCCGATTACCGCGCCCGTGGATACGGCACAGATACACTGATTGAAGTCGTTCACTACGCTTTTGAACAACTTGGTGCTGACCACATTACGCTACAAGTATCCGTTGACAACGGACCCGCGCTCATCTGTTTTGAGAATGCCGGTTTCCGATACCTCGGTTATGCCGAAGAATCCTCAACGGAGGCTTACATCATGGGCGTTGACCGCAGCGAATGGGAAGGCGACAAACCAATCGACGAGGAACTCGCATCCCCGCGACTCAGTGCCCCTCTCGGCGTATTTTTTGACGAAGAAAAATAATCCTTCTCAATAAGATTCATAGTTTGTAGTAGGACAGGCTTTGATCTGGGAATAGATCAAACCCCTCTTACATTTTGCCCGTCCGTCTTATCCGAACTCACCTATTATCTGTCTACTACTGGCGAGGTCTCCCAACCTCGCCGGTCCTCTGTTCACAACGTACAATATTTCCTAACTTCGCTCCTAAAAAAAATCTGAATTTTTCAAAAAATCTAAGGTTAAAGGTTTTTAGAGCATCGTGTTGTAATACACAACATACATAAATTCCAAAGAGGATTATCAAATGACGCATCTGTTGCTTACCATCGGCTTTGGTCTAAAAATAGACCAAGCCCCTCTTACATTACATAAGAATTGTTTTTGCGCATTCGCCATTCTTGGTGTTATGCTGCACGCTATTGCTATGTATCGTGCGGGGGTGGGATTATAGGTAACAGATAAAAGATTTTCCAAGTTACACAATATAACACCCATCACTGAGGATCACAAAAGCGAGATTTCGGTGAGGGTGTTTCTTTTTTAACACAGCATTAAAATATCACGTTTACAGACAAAAAACTTTAAAAATAGGAGAAAAATGCATTATACCATCGCGAGCAATTTGCAAGGGGTACACTTCATCAAAATATTGTTGATACCCTTGCCCTATTCCAAGTCAGAAAGAAAAATAAGAAGGAGGTACCTATGCGTTGGGCATACGCCCTAATTTGGATGCTGATTGCACTCTTGGTTACACCGCTTTTCGCGAATACACAAAGCACGAGACGCACCATTCGTGCGGTATGGGTGGAAAACCCACCCGTTATTGATGGTGAGCTTACAGACACGGTATGGCAACAAGCCGAAATTGCGACTAATTTCTTCAGAGCAAAGGAGGGAGTCGCACATCCTGCCGAACTAAACACCGAAGTTAAAGTTCTGTACGATGAGAACGTGCTCTATATCGGTGTGCGTTGTGAGGAGCCAGACATGAAAAGCATCCGGGAAACAAAAACCCGTCGGGATTCCCCAGTCTGGCAGGACGATTGTATTGAGATAATGCTTGACACATATCACGACCAACGCAACTGCTACATTTTTGCAATCAATACGCTCGGCACACAGGCGGATGAACGGGTCGGCAATGAAAGTGTTTTTGACATGAGTTGGGATGCAAAATGGGATGCGAAAGTAAAGAAAAACCCGGATAATTGGACAGCAGAATTCGCTATTCCGTTTCGTGAGGTACGTTTTGATCGAAGTAACACCACTTGGGGAGTCAACTTTTGGCGGGTGCATCCGATAAATGGTCAGTCTTATTCTTGGGCACAGACGGCTTTTTTCTCACGCGTCTCAGAGTTTGGTGATTTGACTGACCTGCATTTAGAAAAAATTAAAACAAAACAAAAACTCGGGATTCTTCCCTACGGCAGCTACCGTGCGCTCGTAAATCGTCCCAACGATCTGGGTGGAGGGTTAGATCTTATTCTTCCGATTTCAACGCACCTCACCTCGAATGTGACGCTGAATCCCGATTTTTCACAGTTGGAAAGCGATCCGACGCAAATTAACATATCAAGTGACCGGGAGTTGTTTCTTCCTGAACGCCGCCCATTTTTCAGAGAGGGTGCTGAATTATTTGAGTTACCGCTCAATCTGTTCTATACCCGGCGCGTTCAAGAAATTGATTTCGGCGCGAAAACAGCAGGCAAAATTGGCAGTTCTAATTTCTCGGTCATCAATACCTATGGCAAAATGATTGACCGATACGACGCAGATCAGAAAAAGCAAATGAATCTCTTGGCTGGACGGATTAATCACGACATCGGTGAGCGGACTGTCATCGGCGCGATGGGAATCCACAAATACCAAGCCGATCGAGATGTCGCACTCCTATCGCTCAATGGACGATTTGGGTTGCACCGAGACTGGACAGCTGCCTCGCAGTATGCCGTTGATTTGGTTGATGGCGAAATGCACTGGGCTTACCATACTGCTATGGAATGGATCCACGAAGGCTGGCTTGGTGAGGTGCAGCTTGAAGAGATTCAGGACGGCTTTCGTCCAAACGAGATGGGACTTGAAGAGGAAGCATTCCGTCGGACACGCGCCCGTCTCAGGTACAGATATGAGTTTCCAGAAGCGCATTTCGTGGAATCGTATTGGATTGATGCGCGCCATTTCTATCAGACCAATGCCGAAAGGTTGCTACGTGAACGGCTGAGCGAATTCCGTTTCGACATTGACCTCGGGCGATTTAGCGTTTTCACTTCCAGTGGGTTCGGGGTGCTTCGCGAAGTCGGTCAACTTTTCGATACTAAGTATATCAGGTCCGACATTGATTATCAAGCACCTTGGGGACAATTGGGGATTGTAAATCGTTTCGGTACCCGTCGAGATGAATTCAACCGGTATACCAGTTTTTCTGGAGGTGTTAACCTCTTCGGAAAACTCACCGTCGATTTGGACATTGATAACTTCTTTTGGCGAACCTATCGAAATACACTCATTTTTCGGCTCCGCAGCAATTACCAATTCACCCAAAAAATCGGTTGGCGAATTTATATTGAGCGTGTAGATGAGCGGATGCAAAATGACATCACCTACAATTTCAATTCAATCTTCGACTACGAATTTACACCAGAAAGCCATTTCTTCTTCGTGATCGTTGATAGCCTACCGGGGGAACGGGCTGTCTTCACGAAACTGGCGTATCTTTTTGAATCCAGTTACCCCAATTTCGGTCTGTTTAATTGAGGCGTGTTCATTCTTCATAATGAGTTCCTACCAAATCAGAAAACGTGAGTTCGATAATAGAGGTGCAAATGTACACCCTAAAGTCGAACTCACGTTAATATATGAAATAGAAAATTAATTTTTTTACAAAAAAATACGCAAAAGTGCATCCGAAAACGTGTATAACTGAATCATTGCCGTTTCTTAAATGGCGATGGTATCCTATTGCCGCTGTATTGCGGAAAAAGGAGGTATTTGTTATGTTAGCAAACCAGAGGAGGTGTGACACTTAGTGTTACGCCCTTGTGGTGTGACACTGAGTGTCGCACTCTTTGGAAAGGGACGGGGGGTTGAAACCCCTCTGTCCCTCATTTTCGATATATGCTACTTTCGGAGTGGCATAAGAACGCTGCGTTTCTCTCACTAAACCGGATTTTTGTAGCATATTTTTTTGATTTTTCGTATACTATCATGAAAGGTTTGCAGGAGGCACACTTCGTTGAAAATCATCGATCCTCTTGCGATGTTCCAAACTCCATATACAAATAAGGAGGAGGTACCCGTTATGCTAAGTTTGAACCACGCTACACCTTATCTGAAAACATTCAGTTCACGGCGATGGTGCCTCTACCCATTATCAGCTTGATTGAAATGGCATAGGCGCAATCGCCTCACACATGAGGAGTCGCTCTATCTATGCCCGAGTTTAATCCAGACTTTTGGGAAATTCCGGTCCCACCGGAATATTTTAATCAGTTCACTACAGAGGACTATCTCTGGTATCGAGCACCTGATGACGAATATACGATAGACCGTCATCTCAAGCGGCAAGCGGTTTTGCAACAGATTCGTCAGATTATCGCGAACGACCTAACTCACCGCCAATCCGAGTGCGTCCAGCTCTACTTCTATAAAGGTAAAACCCAGGAGGAGATTGGGTACATTCTCGGAATCTCCCGCCGTGTTGTGAGCCAACACCTCTTTGGCATCACACGAAACGGTAAACAGATAGGCGGCGCGATTAACAAGATCCGCAAGGTGTGCCGAAAACAGGGAATAGAATTTCCATAATTCTAAAAACCAATCTGTATACCAACGCTATAGTGCAATTCAACGCGAGAGGTAACTGTGATAGTTACCTCTCGCTTGGAAGCACTTCAACCACTCCCCTATTTCACCATCAAATTCTTAATAATTGCTGTTCACCAAATTGGTAGACGCTGTTTATAGCCCTGCCATAGAAGTCAATTCAGAAAACTTACAAGTTCAACAATCCCCCAAATCCTTTAGTAATCCTGCAAATCCTGGTTCTGACAATGCACTTTTCCCCACTGACAACCGAAAACTGACAACTGAAAACCGAAAACTAACAAAAAACATCCACCTTGCTAAAAAAGGGCATCCGTGATATTTTAACCCATATCATACTGGTATTTCTGCCGAAGAGAGGAAAACTATGGCGGTTCAACTTGCAATTATCGGTTGTGGCGGGATGGCGAACGGTCATCTTAACGCCTATCTTACAATTCACCAAACAGTCCCTGGGAAAGTCGAACTCGTCGCGATGTGTGATGAGGTTGAAGAACGTGCCGATCAGTTTGCCAACCGTGTCAAAGAGGTGACAGGTAAAAAGCCGGCAGTGTTTCAAGATACCGATGAAATGCTTGCAAAGGCGGATTTGGACGGGGCAGACATCTGCACTTCGCACGCGCATCATCATATCAACGCAATAAAGTGTCTCAACAGCGGTGTTAACGTCATGGTAGAAAAACCGATGGGTGTTACCGTCAAAGCGAGCCACGCGATTATTGCAGCGGCGAAATCCAACAACAAAATCGCAGCAACCGCTGAAAATATCCGTCGTATGCCGAGTCGTCGCACAGCAGAGTGGTTGATGAACAAAAAACAGATGCTCGGGGACTTACGGATGTTCTCCGCACAGCATGCCAGTTATCGGGCACCGGATCCGCAAAGCGATTGGCACTGGCGACTCGATCTGACCCTCGGTGGCGGCGGTATGGTGATGGACTCTGGCGCACACTATTGCGATACTATACGCTACCTCTTCGGCGATCCCGATACCGTTTATGGGCGCGTTTGTCAGTTTGAAGACTTAAAAGTCACTAAAGCCGGAGAAATCGTCAAGAATGAGCAAGAGGACACTTGGGCTGCGACTATCAACTTCAAAAGAGGCGTAATCGGACTTTGGACGTGTACATGGGCAGCAGTCGGTCACGATTTCCATCACGTCGTCTACTACGGTAGCGAAGGGTGTCTGCTTGATGACGGGGACATTTTCCACGGTCCCTTTGACGGCGCAGAGGTCATCCTCAAAGATGGCACGCGTCATAGTATGGAAAGCCTTATCGCCGACTATATGGCAAGCCTTTCGGACGAAGAGAAGGAACGACTCTTCCCACATAATTTCACCGACGGTGTGGTCCTCGAATGCCACGATTTTGTGGATGCCATAGAAAACAATCGTCCGCCGGAACTCGATGCTGAAGTAGGGCTCCGCGCAAAATCGATCTGCGAAGCGATTTACGAATCTAATGCCTGTGGGCAGGCTGTTGACTATGAAGAGGTAGTCGCAGGGAATATTGAGGTTTACCAGAAACCGATCAACGAACGGTGGAACCTTTAATTGTCTAAACAGGAACACTCTCCAACAAAGCCTACGGAGGAGCACCGGCGGGAGATTGGGAAACCGGTCGGATATTTTGAACTTCTCGTCCACAACTCCAACTTCCGCTACCTCTGGGCAGGACAGGTCGTTAGCCTTCTCGGTGACTGGTTTAACCTCATCGCTTCTGCCATCTTAATCGCAGAGTTAACCGGGTCTGGACTCGCGATAGGGATCCTGTTTACAATCCGAATGTTAGCACCGTTTGTCGTAGCCCCGATTGCTGGGATATGCGCAGACCGGTACAATCGGAAACACCTTTTAATCATCACCGATCTCGCGCGCGGTTTCATCCTTTTCGGCTTTCTTTTTGTCCAAGACAAAAACGATATTTGGCTCCTCTACTCACTCACAGCACTCTTGTTTGCCGTAAGTGGGTTCTTCAGTCCTGCCCGAAGTGCGATTCTTCCAGATATCACCTCCCCACAAGAACTCGGTGCTGCCAACACCCTTAGTGCAGCGACATGGTCGGTAATGCTTGCCGTCGGTGCTGCCATCGGTGGTTTAACGACAGGACTCTTTGGGAGCCAGACCGCCTTCATTATCGATGGATTCACCTTTTTCCTTTCAGCTGCTGTTCTGTTTAAGGTTAAATTGCCCGGTTCGCAGTCTGTTGTACCGGGAACTCCTACTCGCGCAAAGTTAACAGCCTTGCGTTACATGCTTCAGCATCCCGATATTCTCTTTATCGCGTTGCATAAGGCAGCTATATCCCTTTTACTCTCTTCTGGATTGCAGATAGTGCTGATTGAAATCGCCAAGAATTACTTTGTCATCGGGGTCGGTGGGGCAATCAGTTTAGGGATGATGTACTGTATGAATGGCGTCGGCAGCGGCATTGGACCGATTCTCGCACGTCGTTGGACCGGTGATCAAGACAAGCCGCTTCGCGGAAGCATTACCCTCGGCTATTTGATTGCCATAATTGGAATAGTGATCATGGCACCTCTTTTTAATTTTGAAACTGTTATTCTCGGCGGGTTTGTCCGAAGCGTCGGGGGCGGAATTATCTGGGTCTTTTCAACGCAATTGCTACTTCAACGCGCCCCAAACGAAATCCGAGGACGGATCTTTGGAACCGAATTTGCCCTCTTTACACTCATGGGTGGAGCGAGTACAGTGATTGTTGGACTGCTGTTAGATCAATTTCATGTTCGCACTATTCTCTGGGCAATGTCGGTGCCTCCACTCATTCCGGCACTACTATGGGCGTTGTGGCAGATGCGTTACAATCGAATGAAATAAGAACAGGAGCCTGTAAGGATGGAGATTGTGTCGCGTTAAACTGGAGAGCGTTACTCTTTCCACCGTTGGATGAGTTTCGCATCTATGTCGAACTGATCCAAGATTTTCGTCACAACGAAGTTGAACATATCATCCACCGTTTTGGGAAAGTGGTAAAACCCGGGCATCGCTGGTAACACGCATACCCCCATACGCGACAACTTGAGCATATTTTCTAAATGAATAGAACTAAGCGGGGTCTCGCGCGGGACAAGTACGAGTTTGCGATTTTCTTTGATACACACATCAGCAGCGCGTTGTATCAGGTTCCGCGATATTCCTCCAGCAATAGATGCAATACTTCCCATACTACACGGCACCACGATCATCCCTTGCGTCCGGAAAGAACCACTGGCAATTGACGCACCGATGTCTGATTCGTGATGGTAGATAACTCTCGGTGAAGAGATACCGATAAGCGATTCCAACTTGAAATTATTGAGATCTATGTCAATCTGGAGTTCTTCTGACAAAGCGCGAGCACCCGATGCGGAAATCGTCAGGTGTACCTCTATATCCTCATGCCTCGCGAGAACTTCGAGCAATCGGACACCATAGATGCCCGCACTTGCGCCAGTTATCCCTACAATCAATCGTTTCAATTATTATGTTCTCCTTGAAGAAAATTGTTCTCAACTCCAGACAGTTTGCCCAATTACGAATATCTTTATTATACTTGTTTTTTTACAGAAATTCAAAGGTAAACTGTGTCCTGTCAATCCTAATTCAGATCAACTGACTGCTAACTGCCAACTGCTAACGCTAACTACCCAGGGTCATTTAGTTTTAAAAATTATTTTTGAGAGTTTTCATTGCGTGTTTAGGATACGCGGCGAAATATCGCATCGTAGCGGTGATAGACTCATATCCTGCCAATCGCAATATAGATAAAGCGGTATTCCGCAACGCCGCCATGACGGCGGGAGTCGCACCACAGCGGACTTGCGAGGCATCTTCACCGAAGACGACATCTCGGAGCCAGTGGGACTTATTCTCTATTGCCCAATGTCCACGGCGTAAAACGAGCAAATCTGCTGCGCTTGCGAGGTTGCTCTGAAGACTTGTGATGCCATACTGCGTCTGGTAGGAGACTTCACCTGTGCGAGGCTGCTTCCGCTGATATGTATACTCAAAGACTTGTGCGAGTCCCGGCCAGCGTAGATATGTATTCAGGGCGGTGCTACACGTCAATCGTCGTATCTCAATACGTCCATGTGCTTTTTCAAGCGTTTCAAAGGTGTCGAGGGTTTCACCCCATTGACGATGTTCTGCTTGCAGCAAATCATGGGCATCCTGGAAAGTTTTAGCGTCGGGAGGGGGTTGAAATAAGCGTTGGATCGACTCAAACATTTCCTTCTGATTCGCTTTGACCGGCAAGACGTAATCACCTCCCGATGCTAAAACCGATTCACAAAACGAGCGTTGCGTCAACAACGCATCTGCCGTCACGACTTTACCAGATACATCAAAGGCTTTAAGTATCTCAAGCGAGGTCGGCACCTCATGCGTCTTCTCAGACATCGCTTTTTGGGTGAGTGTGATGCCAAGTTCATGAGAGACGACGGACATCAAATGCGTGAGTTTCGCATCTTGTTTTCTACTGCCACGCAAAGTTTTGCCATCTATAGCGACGGCCGTTAGACCGCCTTGAGAACCCCATCCGGAACCCTCAAGTGCAGCTGTCGCCCACTGTGTTAGGGTCTCTTCTAAGGCATTGATGTCTAATCTGCGAAAAAGATTGCAGAGCGTCGCAGCACACGGTGTTTGCTTATGTCTGAAACCCAAGGCTTTTCTTAACACTTTATACGTCCGTCCATATTCAGCGATAGCGGCATAACTACGATACCCAGACATCAGCGCAATGACAGCAAGTGCGAGGATGGCCTTCAAGGGGTGGCGTTTGCCTTTTTCCTTGCGCGGGTCTGCGACTTCTGCTAACATATCAAGCAAGTGGCGAGAGGGTCTTCTCGTCATGTGCTTCACCTCAAAGATTATAGTGGATTTTTAAGGTGAAGTATAGCATGTATGGCGTGAAAACTCACGCCATACATGCATACATAGAAACATAAATCCCCCCAATCAAATCTTAAAACTAAATGACCCTAGCTAACTACCAACCGAACTTGACATAAAAGCACATAACAGATAAACTAAGCACATAAATCCGTTTGCTATAAGTTATTGCTTCTCTGTCCATATTACGAGGAAAACTATGAACTTTGCTGATTTAGATACACCGGCACTTGCCGCAGATCTGGATGTGCTTGAACAGAACATCGAGGGTATGGCGACACACTGCCGACAAGTTGGCATTCCGCTCCGTGTTCACACCAAAACGCACAAGGTCCCAGAAATCGCCAAATTGCAAGTCGCCGCCGGTTCCCAAGGCATCACTTGTCAGAAGTTAGGCGAAGCAGAGGTGATGGTGGACGCTGGAATCGATAACATCCTTATCCCCTATAACATCGTCGGCAAACCCAAACTCAAGCGACTAACTGCTCTCGTCCAGCGTGCGCAAGTTACCGTCGCACTCGATTCAGAAGAGACAGCAACCGGTATCTCTCAGCAAGCAATTGCCGACGGCTGCCTTGTACCTGTTGTCGTCGAACTCGATACCGGAAGTGGACGCTGTGGCGTACAGTCCGCCCAAAGCGCACAGCATCTCGCACGACAGATTATGCAAATGGGTGGGATTGATTTCCAAGGCGTGATGACTTATCCCAGCAACCTCCGGGCAAAACCGTTTATTACAGAGACGCTTGACCTCCTCGAAAGCGACGGCATTCCCGTGAACATCATCAGTGGTGGTGGAACAGGCTCAGAGGCGGCATCAAAAGAACTCGGCTGTACAGAAACCCGCAGTGGTTCTTACGTCTACGAGGGTATGACGCGTGTCGGCAACTCGAAGATGTTAGCACCTGAGCGGTGTGTACTTCGCGTCATCGCAACCGTCGTCAGTACACCAACACCCGAACGCATTATTATTGATGGCGGACAAAAGACCTTTGCCAGTTATCCGCCGACACCTTATGGACATATTATCGAACATCCGGATGCGAAGATTTACGGCATGTCGGTCGAACATGGGCATGTCGATGTCAGTGAATGTTCACACCGATTTAAAGTCGGTGAGCAGCTCTCCGTCATTCCACTGCACCAAGGGATGACGAGTAACCTTCACAACGAACTCGTAGGTATCCGAGGCGATAAAATTGAGACAATTTGGCAAATCGCAGGCAGAGGCAAAGTTTCTTAACGCCTATCTTTTATAGGAGGGGTTTGTAACCCCGATTCTTCGTCAGTCAAGAAGGTGAAATTATGATTCTACCGACACCAGAACAAAAAAATCAATGGGAAGAAGAAGGCTATCTCGTCTTTGAAAACGCAATTCAAGGGGAAGATCTCAAAAGGCTTCAAACCGCTTTTGATTATTGGGCAGATGCATGCAAAGAGGAGTGGTTGGATAGAGTTGAAGCCGGTGAAGCCGCTGCAACCTTTTATGACATCCCAAGTCCGTTTGAAAAAGACCCGGTTTTCATCGATATTGTCGATTATCCGAGTTACTACGGCGCATTGATGGACTTCACAGATCACGATCTGATTATTTTAGCACCGCAGGTTCGGACGGTAGCACCTTGGCCCGTGAGTTATACTGGATGGCACCCTGATGTCGCACAAAGTAACCCACTCCACATTAAGGTGCAAATCTATGTGAATGATGTCCAGCCCGGATGCGGGGAATTCGGTTTTGTGCCCCGTAGCCACAAGCCAGATGCGGGTCCCTATTCGCGCCCCCTACGCCAAGAGAGTATGCCAGGACATAAAACCTTCCCAGGTAAAGCAGGAACCGCAATCATGTTCAACTCCTATGGATGGCATGTTTCAATGGACAACCACTCGGACGTCCCACGGAAATCAATCATACTGATTTATGAAAAGCGGACACCTGGACGTATTGGACCCGAACAGTTTGCATCCATCGCATCGTATTGCCAAACACCGGAGCGTCGCAAATTGTTTAGTTTGGGAGACTAAACAAAGGAGGACTATTTTATGCCACGAATTGATGCCCATCTGCATGTATTCACAAAAGCCTCCGCTGAATTTCCACGGGAGACAAGCGATGTCTGGCCCCCAGAACGAGAGGAACCTATTGAAAAACTGCTGGGTGAGATGGAGAAACACCAAATCGATCAGGCGGTCCTTGTTCAAATGGCTGGCACGAGTTTGGAGCAGCACCGTTACCTCCTGCAATGCCTCAAAGATCATCCGAATCGGTTCTTAGGGATTGGGCTTATTCCACAAGGACATCCGAATCCTGCCGAACACATGGCGCAATTGACGGATGACACTGGGATTATCGGGTTTCGACTCTCTACATTTGGTGGACCTCGTGATATTTTTGCGAAGATGGATGTCCGCGAGTTTGAGACATACCCTATTTGGCAGTACGCTGCTGAGCATGATTGTGTGCTCTGGCTCTATCCGCAGGCGATTGAGGCACACCTCCTGCCATACTTAGTACGAGAGTTTCCACAGGTGCGTATTGTGCTGAATCACCTCGGCATGTGTCCCGGCAAAGGGAAATTTAGTTGGGATGAACTTGGACGTCCACAGATTCAAGTCACAAGTTACAATCTCGCTATGCACACCACGTATCGCTTAGCGCGGTATGAAAATGTTACCGTCCATCTCTCCGGTCATTATGCGTTCAGCAAGGAGGCATTTCCCTATCAGGATTTAGCAGGATGGCACCGGAGCCTTCTCACCGATTTTGGACCAAAGCGACTGATGTGGGCAACCGATTTTCCATGGATTTTGGAAGACCCCGGCTACGGCAAACTCACAACTGTCATCGAAAAGCTAATGCCTAATTTAACGGAATCAGAGTTAGCAGACATTATGGGTGGGAATGCCAAACGATTCTTACGTTTCCCCGATCTGTAAGTCCTTTTGTGGATCACCCCAAATTGGTAGGCGAGGTTTCATAAAGATTAAATAAATTTTTCGGTAATATTCCAGCATCCGGATGCCCGGATTTAGTCTGGGAATAGACTAAATCCATTCCTTGTATTACACTCTTGTTCGGGACTCTTTCGCTAACACGCGTCCCCAACAAGTTGGGGCGTCCAAAAAAATTACCGATTTGAATTCTTAAACTTCATCTAACCTCGCCGTTCTCGACCACTAAAGGCACATCATCAATTCTCTATAGAAAGAACAAATTACATGCGCATACTCTGTGCGAACGTAGGAAGTACCTCGTTCAAATACCAAATTATTGATATGAAAACGACAGCCAGCCTTGTCAAGGGAGGCGTGGAGCGAATTGGCGATTCTCCATCGGCTTTTGCACACGCCGTGCCGGGCAAGCCGGAGGTTGAGGGTGAAATAGATGCTCCGACGCATACCGCCGCAATTGCTCACGCCATCCGCCTAATCACTGATCCTGAAGTTGGATGTTTGGTAAGTCTGGAACACCTCGATGGTGTCGGCTTCAAAACGATTCTGGCAAAGGGATACTGGCGCTCAGCAAAGATTACTGAAGATGTAATAGCCGCACTTGAGGCATCAACACCACTCGCACCGATGCACAACCCCGCCTACATCGCTTCTATCCGTGCCTTCCAAGAACTACTCCCGACTACCCCTCTTGTTGCTGTTTTCGAGACTTGGTTTCATCAAACAATCCCAGATTACGCTGCCGAATTCGGTGTCCCGCGGTTCTGGGTGGAACAGCACGATATTCGACGGTATGGCTACCACGGTGCCTCACACCGGTATATTTCGGAGCGTGTCCCACAACTGCTCGGACGCGAATCAGGAGAGGGACTCCGCATTATTTCTTGCCACCTTGGAGGCAGTTCGTCTCTCTGTGCTATCAAAGACGGCGAATCCATTGATACGTCAATGGGTGCCTCAACGCAATACGGGATGATTCAATCCACTCGGTGCGGTGAACTTGACGCTTTTGCTGTGCTCTATATGATGGATAAAGAGGGGTTCTCTACTGATGATATCCGGCGTCAGCTGATTGAGGATTCCGGTGTAAAGGGTATTTCTGGTACGAGTGGAGATATGCGTGATGTAGAAGCCGCAATGGCAGCTGGGGATGACACTGCTCGCCTTGCAATGGATACCTACGTTTACGGCGTGAAGAAGTATATCGGTGCGTATATCGCCGCGCTCGGTGGCGTAGATGTTATCGCTTTTGCGGGAGGTATTGGAGAAAAAAGCCCAATAGCGCGCGCGAAAATTTGTGAGGGGTTAGAGTGGTGCGGAATTCATCTGGATGCGGTAAAAAACGAGGAACTCACTGGTGAATCCGATCTCTCTGCGGACAACAGCCGCGCCAAAATTCTGGTTGTTGCCACAAATGAGGAACTCATCGTATCGCGGGAGACTGCACGTGTCCTGAGTCAATCTCATCAACAGCAGTAGGCGAGGTTCCAACCTCATTCGTTGCTAAATTGACTTACGGTAGGCGAGGTTTCCTAACCTCGCTATAATCCTTACACAGATTTCGTAGGTTGGGTTGAACAGAGTGAAACCCAACACTTTTTTGACTTAATCATAACCTCTTCTACTGGCTGCTGACCGCCAATCACTAAGAAAGGGAGAAACAAAATTAGAATGCGACAAGTTACACTCTATCGAGAGCCGGGACGCTATGCTGGCTGGCCAGCGAACTACGGTATTTGGGCATGGGACAACGAAATCGTTGTCGGTTTCACTGTCGGATATCACAAATCGGATGCCGGTTTCCATCGCCGAGACAGCGACAAGCCTTTTGTGGGTATGCAGGCACGAAGTTTGGATGGCGGTGAGACATGGAGTCTCTCGGAAACACCGTGTCGCCTGCCAGCCAGAGGCACACTCTCCGCGGATGAACATGTGGAAGAACGGCATAGGACAAAAGCAGAGGCTGCGTTCGAGACACCGCAACGCGTCGATTTTACGCACCCAGACTTTGCCATGATGTGTAGCAGATCCGGGTTGAGAGCTGGAGCTTATTCGTGGTTCTACACCTCTACAGACCGATGTCAGAGTTGGGATGGACCCTTCCGACTTCCGATGTTTGGCTATACCGGCATCGCCGCACGAACAGATTATCTTGTTTCAAGTGCAGACGAATGTTTGGTGTTCCTCACCGCATCGAAAGCGGATGGCGAGGAAGGGTTAATATTCTGCGCCAATACAACCGATGGCGGTGAGTCCTTCTCCTTGCTATCTCAGATTGGACCGGAACCTGAAGGATTTGCGATCATGCCCGCAAGTGTTCGGTTACCTGATTCAAAAATACTCGTAGCGGTTCGGTGTCGCGACGCAAGCGGTTATACAAGTCCAGACTGGCAGGAACGGAGAAACTGGATTGATCTCTACGCCTCAGAGAACAACGGACAAACGTGGAATTATATGAATCAACCTGTAGAGAATACAGGGCGTGGTGGGAACCCTCCAACGTTAACTCAACTTCACGACGGAAGGTTGTGTCTTATCTACGGCTATCGGGATGCACCGCATCGGATTTGTGCCAAGTTGAGTAGTGATAATGGTAAGACTTGGAGCGAGGAAATCGTTCTGCGCGATAACGGTGGCGATCACGACATCGGTTATCCACGCACGATCCAACGTCCTGATGGAACTATAGTGACCGCCTACTATTTCGATGAGGAACCGGATGGGGAGCGGTTTATTGAGGCTACGTTGTGGAAGCCATGATTATTTTGCTTTTGGGTGCAAGTTAAAGCAAACAAGACGATCTTTGCCTCGAACATATAACAGTCCATTTGACAAGGCGGGTGCCGACCATGCCGGATACTCTATAAATTGTCTCCCATTTTCGTCTCTTGGAACTGCTTCGGAAATGATCTCCATCTTTTCAGGGGTACATTTGAGAAGCATCAATCGTCCATATTCACCGAGATATATGAAATGGTTATTCACCCAAAGTAAGGATGCTCGTTCATCAACGCGTTGTCCCCACACGACTTTACCTGTCTTGAGTTCGACACACCGTAGTTCTGCACCGCTGGCGTGCCTGTTGCTGCAGGCGTAGAGATAGCCCTCGTGGTGGATGGCGGTGTTCCAGTGCAGCCGCATTGATTGGTTTCGGCGGTTCGGCGAATCTTTCCAAACAACCTTATAGCCACCCGGATAGACTTGGAGGACAGAACTGCCGACCTCGTAAGATTCACTGATAAATACGAGATCGTCAGCAACAACTGGATTTGAGGCATTGACAGATTCAATCCTCGGACAGCGCCACGGATAGTGGAAGTCGAGTTTCCCAGTTGCCGGTTCAAAACCGACGAGTCCACCACGGGCAAACATGAATCCCCAACGGCGTCCATCAATAGTTGCCGTGATGGGACTGGCGTAACTCGCTAATTCGTCACTGATTTCGTAAACCACTTCTCCAGTCCGTTTGTTGAACGCGACGATGCCGGTGCCGTTTGGTGGTGGATTACCGTTTGATGCCCAGATATTTTTCGGGGTACCCGGTGGAGAACCCCCAATTTGGACAATAAGTAAATCGCCTTCAACAATCGGTGTTGAAGCGGTACCGAAAAAGTTTTGGACGACATTATAACGGGCTGCCGTATCCACTTTCCATAACAGGTTTCCATCCGAAACATTCAGGCAGTGCAACTTTCCCTGAACCCCGAAGATATAGACCCGTTCTCCATCAACAACAGGACAAGACCGCGGTCCATTGTTATATCCGTACATATCTTCGTAGTCTGTCGGGTATTCAAACCGCCAAATCTCCGTCCCGGTGTTGCTTTCCATGCAAGTGAGGCGCGCCATGTCGTCGTAACGTGCGAAGATAAACAATCGTCCGTCTGCGATGGTGGGTGCCCCGTAGCTGGTGCCGATCTTCTTGTGCCATACGACCGGGGGGCCTATGATTCCCCATGGCGCGATCTCTATCTGTTCTTCCGATTTGCCGTTTCGTTCTGGACCGAGAAAATCGTTCCAATCCGCCAACACGGTTAGCGGGAGGGTTAGGAATAATAATAAGACTCGCGCGGATGTCGTCACGCGGCAACCTCCTCATTAGCCCGCTTGACGAGTGCATTCATATAGGCGATCGTATACGCTGTACCGATGCGACCGTCATCGCCCATTTGTGGGATATGGTCAGGGATCAGCACGCCGTTGAAATTGACCTCGCGGAGAACTTTCGCGACTTCGTACATATCCTGATAGCCATTATCGACGAAGGTCTCAACGAAATGTGGAAGTGGCTGATCTACATTGCGAAAATGGACTTTAAAGATTTTGTTCCGTTCACCGAAGTAACGGATGGATTCAATGACATCTTTGCCCATTAGCTCACCGCCCTCTAACCAGCAGCCGACGCAGAAACACATGCCGACGTTCGGACTATCGGCAATTTCAAGTGCCCGTTTATAGCCCTCGAAACTACTGAAGATACACCGCGGAATTCCAGCGAGATGCACCGCGGGTGGGTCATCAGGGTGGATACCAATCATCACACCCGCTTCCTCAGCGACCGGCGCAGCCTGCTGAATAAAATACGTATAGTTATCCCAGAGTTCTTCTTCACTGAATTCACGACCGTGTGAGAGCGGCATTGGATACAATTTCCCGCCCCAGTGTCCTTCTTGGGCAGCCTCAAGGTTGAATCCCCTCGCGCTTGCCCCGCCACGCGTGGTCTCACGCTCGGTACTCCAGATGCCATTGCCCATGTGGGCGTATGTCGTATAGGGAATCCCTGCTCTGCCGAGATCGCGGATGTACCGCTTATACTGTTCAATCTTCGCATCTCGGTTTTCGAGGTTAAGCACGATCCCGTCTTGATTGTGGACATCGCTGTTGCCAAACCCATAAATCTTGAGTCCTGCGTTCTCGAAAATCTCGCGACGACTCATGAAATAATCGTAGTTGGCGTTCTCGCCGTTCGTCCAAAGGACGACGTATTCAACATCCATCTGCTTAGCAAGCTGTAGGTCAGCCTCGCTCGGTTCCGGCGACATCTGTGCCGTAACTTTCATGCCGGGTTCAATGTTGTTCAACGGATTCTGAGTTGCCATTTTATCCCTCCGTATAGGTTACGGGTTTTAAGTTTTAGGTTATAGGTTAAGAGGGTTTTTGTAGCAATTTGCCCGTCCTTGGAGACTCCTATCTGGTGTCGATCGTCACCAGAGTGCTCTTAACCAAGAACCAACCACTAACAACTATTCCTCATCGTCTGCCTCTGCTTTGAGTCGGTATAACTCTGCTGTCAGGTCGGTGACAATATCTGCGTATGCGGGGTCGTCGTAGACGCTGCACATCTCGTTCGGGTCCTGCTCCAAATCAAAGAGTTCCCATTCAGGTTCTTTCGATTCATCAATGGATCCCGTTGTACCGAGTGCCTCGCCGTAGTAATAGATGAGTTTATAACGGTCTGTCCGTATCCCATAATGCGCTGGGACATAATGGTGTGTGAGATGCATCCAATAGCGGTAGTACATGGATGTCCGCCAATCATCTGGTGTTTCACCATTAAGGATTGGACGTAAACTTGTACCTTGCATATCATCTGGGATCGGAAGTCCTGCGTAGTCAAGCCACGTTTCTGCAAAATCGATGTTTAGTGCCATCGCGTCGGATGAACTACCGGCTTGGATCTCACGCGGGTAGCGGATGAGGAAAGGCATCCGTAAGGATTCTTCATACATAAACCGCTTGTCGTACCAACCGTGGTCGCCTAAGAAGAACCCTTGGTCAGAGGTATAAATAACCATCGTATCATCAGCAATGCCCTCAGTGTCCAGATAGTCGAGCATCCGTCCGACATTATCATCAATCGAGGCAACACACCGGAGATACTCTTTGATGTAACGCTGGTACTGCCAGTTCGCCAATTCCTCCTCCGACAATCCGTCAGGCGGCGGACCAAGCGTATCAATCTTGAGATCCCTTTCGCTCATGTGTCCGAAGACGCGCATCTTCGCATCCTTCGCGGCGTTTGAACGGTTCGCGTAATTGTCGAAGAAGTTGTCCGGCATCGGAACATCCTCGTCCTCGAACATGTGTGCATGTTTCTCGTCTGAATCCCATGGACGGTGTGGTGCTTTGTGATGACACATCAAGAAGAAAGGTCTCTCCTTGTCCCGATTCTGCAGCCATTCCAACGAGAAATCGGTAATGATGTCAGTAGCGTAGCCTTTGTGGGTTTTCTTACCATCTGGTTCAAGCATCACTGGATCGTGATAGAGTCCTTGTCCGGGTAAGACGTTCCAGTAATCGAAACCTGTTGGATCCGCATTGCCACCGTGACCGAGATGCCATTTGCCTACCATTGCTGTCTGGTAGCCGTCTGCTCGCAGCATCTTCGCAACGTTCGGTTTCCTACCATCCAGTGGGTCTGACAACGTCTTGACCCCGTTGAGGTGGCTATGCTTTCCTGTCAAAATGTTCGCACGGCTCGGTGTGCAAATTGAGTTCACACAGAAACAGTTTTGGAGAATCATACCGCCATCTGCGATACGATCGAGATTCGGTGTTTGGTTAATCCGACTACCGTAGCTGCTGATGGCGTGTGAAGCATGGTCATCGGACATGATGAATAGGATATTTGGTTTGCTCAACTTTTCCTCCTGTATGGGTGGATTCTTTTTATGATAATCAGCCAGCGTTTAACGGTGGCGGTGGCGGTGCCTCAGGAAGTGTATATCCGTATGTTTTCGCACCTTGTTGTCTCTGATACCATTCCAACCGCATGTCATACCATTGGGTCCACACCCTTCGTTCTTTGGTAACTCCTTTTATACGACCGCGTGCCTCTTGGTAACTGGAGAGCAACGCGTGTATAATAGCGATAATAGCAAGGTCAGTAAAGGCATACACGAGATAATATAATGTTTCCATAATTCCGTTGCCAGGATGCATAATGATAGCGAACATGGCAAAAGCAGAAAACCAGCATGAAAAATGAACAATAAAGGATGTTGGATGTCGAATCAGGTGGAACAAAGTGCTTTGTGAAATCCTGATATAGGCGTTGGTTCGCATATTTTCCGAGACAACGGGCGATTCTTCAAGCATTCCTTCTTCTGCGATTGTTTTTTCTTGTTGGCGATACCACGGTATCCAAATTTGACGTTCTTTGGCAATACCTTTTATGTATCCAGCCGCTGTTCGCCAACTAATAATGAGCGCACATGGTATAGCGATCTGGTATACCTCGTATGTGAAATCAGAAACGATTTCTTCAATGATGAGCGAAAGGGCTTTCTGGATAGATGCTGCCGCAACTACATCTGGCCATGTGCCGTATATGAATGGATCGTCTGAGAGAGTTGCTAATGCAGAGAATGAAATCCAGCTCGTGAACAAAGGGACAATAAAGGTTAGCGGGTTAGACACTATGAACATCAATGTTTTTGGGGTTTTCATAATCTCTTTACCTTACGTCCAGTCTCTGTCCACACAATGCCTTATTTTGCCTTAATTTCTTCCCATGCGCGATTGTAGTGCCGTGTAAAATCGCCCTGATCCCTCAGCCATTCAAGAGATTCCAGAACCTCTTTCGGTGGATAAATAAACTTATGTTCCCGTAGGTGTTCTGGCAAGTATTCTTTCGCCGTAGGCACACACGTCCCGTATTTCGTAAAGGCGGTAATCTTGGCATTGACTTCAGGACGCAGGAGATAGTCGATAAACTGCTCAGCAAGTTCCTTATGGGGGGCGGATTTTGGAATACAGACGGCATCAATAAACTGGCTTGAGCCTTCTTTTGGAATGACGTACCGAATCGTAGGACGCGTTTCAGTCGCTCGGAACGCATCACCACTCCAGCAATGCGCCATAACAACATCGCCCGCGATGAGAAGTTCTTCTGCCTCACTTTTATACTGCTTGACAAGCGGCTTCTGTGTGATTAGTTTCTCTTTCGCTGCATTAACTTCATTTGGATTGGTTGTGTTGAGACTGTATCCGAGCAGTTTAAGTGCAGCACCAATCGTCTCACGTTGGTCATCCAACATGCTGAATTGATTCTTGTATTGCGCATCCCAAAGCACATTCCAACTATCGGGAGCTGGCGAAACAACAGACGAATCGTAGGCAATGCCCGCAGTGCCGAAGGTATAAGGAACAGAATAGCGGTTTTCGGCATCAAAGTATTTGCCGAGAAACAGTGGGCTGATGTTCTGAAAGTTAGGGATATTCTCGCGATTCAATTCCGCTAACAGATTTTGTTTGATTAAAATTGATACCATATAGTCGGATGGCATGATAATGTCATACCCTGTTGCACCTGCTAACAACTTCGCAAGGAGATCCTCGTTACTGGCATAAGTATCGACAAGAACGCTCACGCCATATTCCTGTTCAAATCCCTCACGAATGTCGTCGCTAACGTAACCTGCCCACGTGAAAACGTTGAGTTGCTTCTTTTGCCCATCGCTATCGCCGATAAAGAGCGCAAGAAGTATAAGTACTAAAAGGATATATTTGTTAAACATATTTTCTCCATTTCCCCTCTCGTAAGTGCAGTTTGCAACTGCACCGGGCAGAACTGATTATTAAAAACCGAAAACTGAATACCAGTTTATTGACACGGTCTGTTATCTATGCTAATCTGCATGCATTAGGAGCCCTTATTCGTCAGATTCTTCGGTTGGTAGTCCTTCTGCTTTCCAACCGCGGAAGCCGCCGGTTAGCACTGAGACGTTTTCATAGCCCATATTTTTTAGGGTCTGTGCGGAAAGTGTCGCACGGGTGCCACCACCGCAGTAGGTAACGATGTGTGTGTCTGCGTCAGGGGCAACCTCATCAATATCAAGTTCGAGATAACCTCGTGGGAGTGAAACAGCATTTGGCAGATGTTCTTCGTCGTAGTCAGGTTCGTCACGGACATCTAAGAGGATGATTGACTCTGTAGTTTCTGTGAGTTCATCGGGTGATATGTGTCCAACGTTTGCTTTCGCTTCGGCAACCAGTTGCTTAAGGGTTTTCAGTGGCATAATTTTCCTCCAAGGATATTGAAAATTACTGATTGAATTTAGGAGTTTTGGCACGGTTGTAAGCCAAAACAAGTCTTTACAAAATATAGCATAATATAGTGGATGCGTCAACATTTTTTGGCGAGTTTAGCAAGTCGGAGTATCGCGATCGGGAGATTGCTCTTACAGGAAGAAGAGGAGAAAAGATGGAATTGATTAAACAGTCTGTTCAGTCTGTACTTGACAAAGATCGAATTGGGAGTCCAGTGTTCCTACGGTGTGTACTTAACATCACCGGTGAAGGTGAGAACTTGCTGTCACCGGTAGGTGAGATGGTTGCGCTTGCTAATGAGTGGATACCTTCACCGCCTGCAAGCGTCTATGCACAGAGTGGCACAGAGACAGTGCAGGTTACGGTAATGGTTCATTATGTGGGAGGGCAGATGGCACTCTTGAGTGTCAATCGGGTTGATGTGGAAACAGCGATTGATATTATGTTGGTCGGTAATAAGGGCGTTATCTACCATGAAACACCGATGGGCAGACATTATCCGAATGCGGTTCCACCCAAATTGGTTGATTCAGGTGAACTGACAGAGGCTATCGCGCAATCGCTTGAAAGTGGTCAACCTATAAACTTGGAGGGCTAAACATGCAGCAGAACGGAAAATATGGTGTTCTTTTACTTGGAGGACATCGCACACATCAAGAAAATTACGCCGCGAATTTCGCACAAGATGAACGCTGTCAACTGGTTGCTTTTGCTGATGAGTTAGACGGTCCACCTGAGCGAATTGCATTGGCACGCTCCCTTGCCGAAGAGTTGAATCTACCGTTCATCCCCGACCTTGATGAGGCATTAGCACGCGCGGATGTACATATTGTCAGTCTCTGTACAGACGTAGAACGCCGCGGGCGCATTGGGGCAAAATGTGCCGATGCTGGAAAACATGTCTATCTCGACAAGCCGATGGCGATCAATCCAGAAGACGCGCATAATATCGTCACCACCGTTGCAAAAAACGGTGTGCGATCCCAGATGTTTAGCAACATTTATAGTGGTTGGGCACGCACTGTTCAGGATGCACTAACGAGTGGAAACATTGGTGAACTTCAGGCGATTCATTGCGATGTCCTCTTCTCCAAAGGACATCCGGGCACAGCACCTGTCGGAGAAAAAAGGGTCCAACAACCCGCGCTGGAACGCTATAGTTTCGTTGAAGCCAAACCTGAGATGTTCGATGTTGGTGTCTACGCCGTGTCTATGATAAATTGGCTAACCCAAAAACGAGTGGAACGTGTCTTCGGTGGGACAGCGAACTATTTCTTTCAGGAACATCGCAACTGTGGTCTTGAGGATTTCGGTGCTTTAGTCTTGACCTTAGAAGATGAGATTACTGCAACGATTGTCGGTGGACGTTACGGTTGGCAGAGTCACGCACAAGGCGGCGTTCGGAAGGTGCATCTTGTCGGTACCGAAGGGACTTTGACCTTTGATGCCTCAGCAAATCGTTTGGAAGTTTTCGCTGCTGAATCGGCGTTTGAGCCGCCATCACCCCATCCACTCGATCCAATGGGGATGTGGAGTAGCACGCAAAGAGGGATTGGAATGCAACCTAAGCAGCAGTGGATAGATATCGGTAGTGACGACGATGGACAACGAGAATTCAGTGCGTTTGTGGATTGCGTTGAAAGCGGTGTCGAAAGTGAAATGAACGCCGAATTTGCAGCACATTCCGTCGAAATCATCTGCGCTGGGTATCGTTCCGCTGCGACTGGAGAAGTCATCAACCTCTAACACCCATCACTTCGAGTTGCGCAATCTGTTTCATCCAAGACTCTCGGATTTCGGGAGAATATTCACACGGGAGTAGGGATTTGCGTGTGCAATTGACGAGTGCTTGCAAAGTTTGATAGCGTCGAATCGGACCGATGTCGGGTAGGATCCGATCGTCAACGACGGCGATAATTTCATCGAGCGTCAATTCATCTGTTTCATCGGATATTGTTGATGAACTATTCTTATGAAGGTTAGCGGCTTCCAAGTCCGAGCGTAGTGACGCGAAACTCGCAGCAGAATAGTCCTTGGTCAGTTCCAAGAGCCGTTCAACTGTTTCATCGGGGATCCGACCCACAACGGCCTTGGCAAGCGTCCAACGAAGGAAAGCCTCGCGGTCTTCGCCGCTCGGATCGAGGACCGGAACGACCATATCGCCAACTCTGCCCTCTCGCCGTAGGTCGGGTGAGAGGTTATAGATGCGCGCAGTCATCAGAAGCCATGTGATATTGCCACGGAGTTGTGGATCCGACATCATCGCCTGTATCTTTCCAGTCAAACGCCGCTCTGTGCTATGTGCGTCCTTTCCGACATCACCGAATTGCGTATCTGCTTCATCAACGAAGATAAGTACCTTCACAAGTGCCATCAGCAATCGTCTGAGCCGTTCGAAGATGACATCTGTCTGTCCGAACCACATACTCCGAATGTTCTTAAGGACGAGGACGGGGATGTCGAGTTCACCCGCAAGTCCTTCAAAAATAAAGGTTTTTCCACTACCAATAGGACCACAAACGCTCATGCCAGCGATGGCATCGGGACCCGTTGAGGTGATGCGCGGAATCAGCTGCGTCTTAAGAAAATCTACCAGTTTTTGGTTGCCAACGATATCCTTAAGACTGTGTGCTGGTTTTTTAAACTCTACAACATCTTCGCCTAACTGTCCTTGGATATATTCCGATACCTTATTGATAACATCCTCTGGTTCTAATTTTTCACCAGAATACCGCGCAGAGAGGAGAAGTTGACGCAATGCCTGTATGGATAAACCCGCTGTAAGCATGGCGAGTTGGGCTTGCGTACCCCAAAGGTTTAGCGGTTTTTCTACCAGTTTCGGTGTGTTATTAAACCATGAAATGAAATGCTGACGTTCTGTCATCCCCGGCGATGGGATTTCAACAGTGACCACTTGGGGCAGTCTGATAATTCGAGAGTTCACGAGACTCGCAGATTCTGTAATGAAGATAACAGTATCGTTGCCGTTCATGAAATTGGAGTCCGAAATCCAATCCTGAGCGATGCTGACCCGATGTCTGTCCGGGAGCGACAAACTCCGAATTTCCCCTTCCGGGAGCAGCATATCTGCGGCTTCAATGAAAATTATTAGTTTTTCTGACAGCAGCTTTTCTCCTTGCGCGTTTGTACTTCGAGAGACCAAGCAAAACTGCCGCAGGAGTTCAAGAGCCAAGGTTGGACTGCCGATCGCATCGTTCATGTACTGCGTAAAAGATACATCGGCAGGATCTGTGGTAGGGTTTAACGTTTCAGTGGGGCGTTGCGTGCTTATATCGGCATTTATGTCGAAGTCTGACTCAATTGTTCCTCGCCATAAATTGAATGCGTTTTTAACTTTTTCCCGATCGCTTTCCTGTGCAAATCGTATAGGTCCATTAAGTTCATAAACTATCAGGATGAACCCGGGAATATCCCAGCTGCGGGTTAAAAAGGGGACGAGTGGAATGTAGTCCATGTCCTCTCCTTCGCGTATGAAGAAGAGGTCGTGGATGTTTCCAGACAGGACGAGGCTCCGAGACGTTCCTGAATTGATAAGCATTCCGGCTTCCGTCCGGAATGGATAGGTCGGGCTTTTAACAGCTATAGCTTCTCGCCCCCTTCTAATATGTGTGGAAAGCCTGTGGGGACCACATTATAGCGGTAGTTCAGAGTCTGAATCCGTTTTCGACTTCTCAGGTTCAGCCTTCGTCTGTGTATCGGTTTGCTGTGCCCCGAAAATCAAGGCATCAAATTCGTCAGTGGCGGCGGAAGAGCGCGCTGCAGTGAGGAATTCTTCTTCTTCGCTTTTTGAGTCGGTTCCAGCCAATTCCTGTGCGACTTTTGAACGTGCTTTCGCTTTCTCACGAATTTCGCGCATACGTGTCAATTCCGCAGAGGTGCCATCCATGCTGATGCCGGAGAGCATATCAGCGATTTCCTCTTGCTCTCGTGCAGTAATCAGATCTGCAACTGCCTCAGATTGCTCGGATTTGATCTGGTCTAAATCGCGATGTAAGCTGGTAATCTGAAGTTTATGGGATTCGATATCCGCTTGGGCACCTTCGATCTCATTTTCCAGTTCAGTAATACGACCAGTTCTCTCCTGCAAGTTAGAATTGAAGTCTTGATAGGCAGTGACACATCGCGTGTATTCGGCGTGCACCTTAATTTCTTCCTGTGTTAGTCCTTCACCTTGCAACTCAGTGGCAGTCTGCTGCGCCTTGGCGATCGCTCCTGCTTTTAGTTCTTCGAACCTCTCGACTTCGTCCGTAAGATTTTTGACCGCGGATCTTTTCTGTTCAACGAGCGCGATAAGTTGTCCGATTGCTTGCTTATAGCGTTGGATATTCCCCTTTTTGTCGTTAATAATCTCTTCGTATGCCCCTCTGACGGCTTCGGGGTTTTCCATCATTCTATCCGCGGATTCATGTGCGCGACCTGTCAGTGTATACCAGATAGCCTTGAAAAATCGTGTGAATCCATTTGCCATTGTCGTTTCTCCTATTGAGGATGCGCATTGGAGGCGCAACCTTCCTGTATTAGTTTGCGAGTTATGTCGGTGTTGCTTGCCCGGTTTTGACAGCACTCAAACACCCATAGTATGCTATTTTAACATATTTTATCTAAAATCGCAAGAAAATTTCACGTTAACTAAATCACGCAGTTCTCTCCTCCACGACTGGATGTGGTCTTCTAATCCCATAATCCTGATTCAGCAACCAACAACCTATAACTCATACCAATTACCGATCGCTGACCGCTGATAGCTGACAGCCCTACCTCTGAAACCGAGAACTGAATACCCCTAAAGCCATGCTAAATTCTGCTTGACACGGAGCAGGTATGCAAGTAAAATAAACAATAAACACTACTTTCTAATTATCTAAAAATGCGCGTAAAACCTATGATACATAGGTCATTTTCATATTGGCTGTGGTTCGCGGTGTTCGGTGTATTGGCACTCGTGTTTGCCAACGTGCCGCTGTTTGACATCCTTGCTTTTGAGTTTTGCGCTGTGATGGCACTCTGCATCTCGTTCGCGGGCGCGCATGTAACACTAACGGCACTACAACAAATAAAGCGGAGTCCTGAAGCACTCGCTGGTTCCTCCAGACAGGTGGTCCTTCGGTGTTTTTGGAATGCACTCATATTTAACATGGGCTTATTCCTGCTGCCGCTTGGTGTAATCCTGCTAAATTCCTTTCGTGTCAAAAATTGCAATTTCGGTGAAGGATTCCTCTTTTTTGCCATTTTGCCCCTAATCAGTTGTGTGTACGCAACAGCAGCGGGCGTGTTTTTCGGGTTCTGGATTAAAAGACGGTGGCTAGCATATCTGGCGTATCTTGGTTATCTCCTACTTTCTGGTGTCCCGGTGGTTATCAATCTGATATTCCATCCGCCGGTGTTCGCGTATCACCCGACTTTCGGATATTTTCCAGGACCAATCTACGATTTTGTTATTCGGATAACAGGGGCGCTACTGATTGCCCGTGTGGAAACACTGCTCTGGGCAGTCCTGTTTTTGGGACTTACCATCAGTATATGTGAGGTGAGTAGGGGAACAGGATTGATGCCGCAATTGAAGTGGCGCAAATTGGTTAGACCTCTTACGAAGTGTGTGCCACTGTGTCTGTTAATTGTTGTCTTGTTGGGTTTCCAACTTTACGCGGGGGCGTTGGGCATGCGTCCAACCCGAGAAGACATCGCGCGAAAACTCGGAGGTTTCCGAGAAACAGCACATTTTGAAATTTTCTATGCCCGTGAACTTGAGGCCGAGATTGAACGGATTGCTGAGGATTGCGAATTTCAATATGCCCAATTATCTACTTATCTTATGCCTGATGGAGCGACACTGTCTTGGAAGGTTCGCGCGTATATTTATGCCTCTCCTGAACAGAAAAAGCGGTTGATTGGTGCCGGTAATACATCTGTGGAGGATCCGTTTGGACACGCTTTCCATATCCATGCCCAAGGTTTTCCACATCCAGTGCTAAAACACGAATTGGCACACGTCTTAACTGTACCTTGGTCACCTCTAAAGGTGAGCCTGAAGATAGGGCTTCACGAAGGGATCGCAGTCGCTGCGGATTGGGATGAAGGTAGACTGACAGGGCATCAGTGGGCGAAAGCAATGCGACAAATGGAGATTGCACCGCCTTTATCGGGAATCATGGGGTTCGGGTTTTGGGGACATGCAGGCGCGCGGAGTTATCTATTGGCTGGGTCTTTCGTCCGGTTTCTTGTTGATACCTATGGCATAGAAAAATTTAAGGGTGTTTTTCCGACCGGTGATTTTGTGAAACATTATGAGAAGGACCTGTATTCGTTGGAAACGGAGTGGATTGAATTTTTGGAAAATATCCCTTTAGGAGACGACGATGTAGCCTACGCGACATACCGTTTGCAGCGTCCAAGTGTCTTCGAGCGGGTCTGTGCCCATGAAATGGCTGCTTTACGAGATACCGCTTGGCAGGCATACTACCGAAAAGATTTTGTCACCGCTGGGCAAACTTTTGAAACAATGCTGTCCGATGAACCTGACAATTTGGGCACACTATACGGCTTGATGTACAGTGCCCTTAGAATACAAGATTACGACAAGGCATTATCATTAGCAACTCGCATTGCAGATGAGGAAGACACCCGATTTAGTCCAGAAGCGGTCCTACTGAAAGGAGATATCCACTGGCTCAAGAACGCACCCGAAAAAGCCTTGGACGCTTACACTTTACTTGAAACAGAATATAATACAATTGAGTTGAGACGCATCAAACGAATTATAGCACTCTCTTACCCTGATACAATACCAACGGATTGGAATCCTCAATCGACTGGGATAATACAGGAAGGTCCGTCAATACGAGACCTACTCCGTACTGTACTGGTAGAATCTAAAAGCTCAGCGGAAAAGATGGCACACTTATCATTATGTATACGAACGGCACCAGATGTGTGGTTAGCATATCTCTTAGCCGGTGAATTGCTGCATAAAGAGGAAGCATGGCAAAGCAGCAATCGGTATTATCAGCGCGCCGCAGTGCTCTTAAAAGAATCAGAGATTAAGGATGCGAGTTCACCGAAAATACCAGCACCCTTGCAACTGACCCCCCAACAGTACCAGAGCCTTACGTTAGACGTGCAGAGAACGATAGGCATCAATGCATACCACCAGCAAGATTATGAGACTGCAACAAAAGTATTCTCTGCCATCGCAAAAAACGAAGCATTACCCTTGGGAACTACACTAAAAGCAGACGAATGGCAACAAAGGTGTCAGTGGGCACAATTGCATCGACAGGATACCATAAATCCGTAGCCTTAAATTCATGACTGAGATAGTTATATTGATTTTTATATCATCTAAAATTGCCAAATCTCTGTCTAATTGGAGTGCCCGAAGAATGGACTTTTATTATTTTAATTCCTTAGAATCGAAGGAGTTGTTATGAAACTATTCGTGCCGGGAAGAATTTGCCTATTCGGAGAACACAGCGACTGGGCAGCCAGGTACCGGCTAAATAACTCAGAGCTTGAAAAAGGCTATACTTTAATAACCAGCACAAACCAAGGTGTATATGCCGAGGTTAAACCGCATCCAACTCGTCTAATTTTGAATACAACGCTCAGTGATGGTACGCGCCACGGTCCTTATAGCCTGCCCATGGAGGGAAGTGCCCTCCTCGCCGAAGCTGAAAAAGGCGGATTTTTTAGTTATGCTGCAGGAGTCGCATATCAAATTTTAACCGACTACCGCGTCCAAGGGCTGGAAATCGATAATTATCTCACCGATTTACCCGTCAAAAAAGGGTTGTCTTCAAGTGCAGCCATTAGTGTATTGGTAGCACGCGCGTTCAATCGCACTTATGATCTCAAAATGACAACACGCGGCGAGATGGAATATGCCTACCGAGGTGAAACGACGACGCCTTCACGTTGTGGACGAATGGATCAAGGTTGTGCATATCAACGCCCCATCCTCATGACATTTGACGGGGACCGTGTTGATGTCCAAGAACTCAGTGTTCCCCAAGATATGTACCTTGTAATCGTTGACCTGGGTGCTGGTAAAGATACACGCTTGATATTGAACCAATTGAATCACTGTTATCCATTCGCTGAGAGCGAATTAGAGAAAAATGTACAACATTACCTCGGTACCCTAAGCGCCCAAATTACACAAGAGGCATACCAGGCACTACGCGACGGAGATTCAGAAGCAGTGGGCAAGTTGATGACGCTTGCACAAACGGAGTTTGACAAACACCTGATTCCAGCATGTCCTTCCCAATTGACAGCGCCGGTCCTCCACAAGGTCCTCAGTTATGAACCAATTCAACCGTATATCTGGGGGGGCAAAGGTGTCGGTTCTCAAGGCGACGGATCCGCGCAATTCATCGCAAAAGATGAGGATAGCCAACAGAAGGTTATTGAGATTATTGAGCGAGATTTAAAGATGTCGTGTCTGAAACTGGTTATTGAGACGGGCAGCCACGTCCGAAAAGCAGTTATCCCGGCTGCGGGATTTGGTACTCGGCTATTTCCTGCTTCAAAGGCAATGAAAAAAGAACTGTTTCCTGTAATTGACAGTACGGGGCAAGCAAAGCCAGCAATTATGGCAATCGTTGAAGAGGCAGTGAAGGCTGGAATTGAGGAGGTGTGCCTGATTGTCCAACCAGGAGATACTGAACTCTTTGAATCGTTTTTCAAAACGCCTCCGCCGATTGAACATTTTAATAAACTCAGCAAAGAGAATCAGACCTATTGTAACTATTTGCTGGAATTAGGAAACCGCGTGACATTTGTCACACAAGATGTTCAAGAGGGTTTTGGACATGCTGTCTACTGTGCACGGGAATGGGTTGGCAATGAGCCGTTTCTGCTCATGCTCGGTGATCATCTCTACGGTTCAGATGAGGAAAGATCCTGCGCGCGACAGGTAGTCGAGGCTTATGAACAGGTAGGACATAGTATCGTGGGACTCAAAGTTACACCCATTGAACACTTATCGAACTTCGGATGTGTCACTGGTATATGGAAAGAAGATAATTCGCTACTTTCAGTGACAGAGATTTACGAAAAGCCAGATGCTGAATATGCAATGGAGCATTTACACGTAGATGGAATGGATATTGACCAGTTCTTAACGGTGTTCGGCATCTATGTGCTTCAACCTCAAATTTTCGATTTTCTCGAACACAATATCACCCATCATCTCCGCGAGCGCGGTGAATTCCAGCTCACTTCTTGTTTGGACGAATTGCGGAAAGCGGATGGTTTTTCAGGGTATGTTGTTAAAGGACGCCGGTTTGATATCGGTCTCCCTGAGGAATATCGACAGACGGTTATTGATTTCAGAAACGCATAGCAATCGGATTTTTCTTTTACACGTCTGGTTGAAGATTTTACTCATGCTCGCTCACTGGCATTTCCGCAATGCCTCAAGGGATTCTGATAACAACGATTGTCATATCGTCATACTGCTCCGCCTCACCAACAAAATTGTGCACATCGTTGACAATATGTTGAATCATTTCTGTTGCTCTGCAACTATCAGGAATTCGCGAAACTGACGCTTTTAAACGGTCAGTCCCATACATTTCCTCTTCTGCGTTGAGTGCCTCAATAAGACCATCCGTATGAAAAATTAGAATGTCGCCCTTCCTTAAATCGAAGGTAGAGGATTCATATTGCACCGTTTTCATGCTACCCAGTGGGAGGTCACTATTTTCGATCTCAATTATGTCATTGCCGCGCTTGAGAATAGGATAAGGTTGTCCACCATTGGCGTAGTCAATCTGTTTCTTAGTCTCATCGAGAATTGCAAGATTGAGTGCGATAAAACTGGGACCATACATGCGAGGTGCTAATCCTGAATTGAGATCGCTAAGAATGACATCTGCCTCAGATTTGAAGCGTGAGACTTCATATAACATCCCATTCGTCAGCACTGCATTCATCGCACCTCGGAGTCCTTTTCCTGCGGCATCTGCCACTGCGATCGCAGTCTGTCCATTCGCTACAGTAAGATAATCGAAGAAGTCGCCACCGACCTGCGTTGCAGGCACCGACATTCCTGCTACATCGAATCCTTTTGTATCAGGTGCCTCTGTGGGCAAAAGCCCCATTTGGATGTTCTGTGCCTCGCTCAGTTCAGCACGAATACGGTCCATTTCCGCTTCTTCCCTTTGGCGCACTTCATTGCGTAGTTGCAGCGTGTGCCGTCGATTGGCAAGTAAGCGACCCAGCAGTGCAAAAACGACAGTTAAGAAAATGAGCGTCGGTAGGTATGTACGCCATCGCGTCCAGAGGGGTGGTGAGATGTTAAAGTCCACTACCGCAGGTGAGTTCGTGTAGGGCCAATCTTCGCGGAATGCCTTAACGAGGAAACTATAATTTCCAGTTTTCAGACCAGTGTATCGGATGCGCAGAATACCGTTCCGGTTTTGAAGTGTCTGTCTAACGCCACTGTTGCCCATGAGTTGTGCGTCTCCCGAAGTGGGCGTTGTAGGAGTCCATTCATTAGATGAAATACCGATAGGAGTTGTTAAAAGAGAGAACGTTTCTGACGAGACATTAGTCCACTGAGGAGTATCGAGTCCGATTAATTTAAAGCGATATGATAGGCCTTCTCGGAGTGGACTGATACCCTGTACATCAAAGATGATATTTCTGGTGCCGCGTGCCGGTAGTGATAGCTTAGATGAAAGTTGGGTGTAAATTTTGTCAGCCTCCAAAGCAGTTAGCCGACAAAATGGAAGACCACCACGTGTAGGCCTATATTCCGTAGCACCCCCTTCAGTCGCAAACCAGATGATTTCATGATCTGTGGATTCATAAAGTTTCCAGATGTTATTATGCGCCAGACCATCTTTCGTCGTGAGTGCGTAGAAGGTTTCACCGTCATAGCGAACAGTGCCACCACCTCTTGTCGCAAACCATATATTACCGCGACTGTCCTCCATCACATCGCGCACGTTATCCACAAGAAAACCATCTTTTGTTGTGTACGTTATGAGTTCTTTCCCATTGTAGCGAACTGCCCCACGGGATGTTGCCAGCCAGAGGGTCCCGTCTTTAGAGGTTAATGACGCATTTACTGGGGCAAGTTCAATCTCCTTAGTTATGATTAGCTTCGTACCGTTATACGTCTTGAGAGCGTCTGAAAAGAGAAAAGTTATTCGATTATTTTGTTGCGTTGGATCTTTCCAAACTGCCAGTGGTGCTGAACTTGACGCGCCGTCAAGAAGAAGCGGTCCACCGAGTTCATTGTCACTCCAAAGTATCAATTTCCCAGTTACCGAGTTGAAGAACCATATACTCCCTAACGCAGATTTTAACCGTGTTGTTGCTTTAACTGGAAGGGTTTCTGGCTCAATAGAACGAGTTGTGGACGTTGCGAGGTCAATTTGCTTCGGATAGCGGAGAACCTTTCCGTTCCCGAAGTGTACCCATAGCCTATCATTGGGATCTTTATACAAGGCAGTGATTGGGGCTTCGCCGTGATCTATCTCTGAGGTAGTTCCAAAGCGTATCCTCTGAAAACCAGCATTTGTAAGTCGTAACAGTCCGCTGGTACTCGCTTTAAAAAGCTGACCACCGAAAGCTAACCATTGGTGTTTTCCCTCAGTAACAAGGACTTCAGGATTAATGTCTGCCCCTTCTCCCCCCGGACCGATGCTGGTTTTGATAGAGATAGAAATCTCATCAAATTTTCCATTGGCGTATCGGAAAAAGGTATATCGCGTAAATCTTCCATGCAACCTTGGGTCTACAAAGTTGATAAACCAGATGTGTCCGTCCACCTCAAATATTTTTATGATTTCAGTCCGAGAGCCAAACCGAGTTTGCCCTTCGTTTGTAGGATTGACTTGCATAGAAGATGACGTATCTTGTGTTGAACCTAATCTCAATGAGTCTGTAGTAGCTTTTTGGGTGTTTTCATCATAATTATATCGGGCGACACCACCCAGAACACTGAACCAGAGATAGCCCCGACTATCTTCATATATCATCCGCACCCGATTGGTACCGATCCCGGTGTGTGTGCTAATGACAGGACTCGGATCAAACGCAGTCACGCCGTTATCATGTCCAAACCACAACTTGCCGTCGACAGCCTCAAGTATCGTGTGAATTTGGTCGTTCTCGAGTCCGGTGCTGGTCGTATAAGAGACCGGTTCAAGATCCTCATTAAATTGCTGCGGCCCACTTTCGTTGGTAAACCATAGGTTCCCCCAAGCATCTTCAACCTCAAGAAATCCTGATAGATTCGTGTGCGTCCGCAGCCGAGAGCCGTCCCACCATCTTGTGGTATATTCATCGTTAAACCAGACGCGACCTCGCCTATCGCTCCGGATTCTTGTAGGTCTTCGGATTGCTGTCTCTGAAGATGTGCGTGGAGTGGATCCTCTGTATGCCCAAGACAGTGGAAGAATCTGCTCAAAGTTTTTTCCATCAAACCGCAGAAGTAGATTATAGCCTCCAAACCAAAGGTTCCCAGAAGCGTCTTCAGCTATCGCTTCGATTTCTCCAACGGAACGGAGGTCCGATGTATCGTAACGCACAAATCCATCGCTCACTTGCATACGCGGTGTTCTATCATCAGTTGTGCCGTTCGCGTCATCACTTAGAGATTCGCGTTCCAAAGGACTTTCTCGAAAACTCAGAATCACCCCGGTTTGTTCCTCTGCTCCGTCACTCCCTCCAAGCCAAAGTGTTCCATCTTTACTTTCAAAAATAACTTTTATTCTCAAATCTGTTGAACGAAGCATATCTTCGCCTACAATTTCATTTGGCTGTGCTTGTGGTGGACGTTGAGCATCTGGAGCAACATATTTCGTCAGTCGTTGATTTTCACCAACCCAAATGTCCCCCTGTTGGTCAACAATTAATGAGTTCCCGTTGCCAATCAGGCTGATGGAGGTGCCATCAAATCGGCTCACTCGTCCTTCTCTTTCTGAAGGTATCCGTGTAAGGAACCAAATATGTCCCCACTTATCCTCAACGATTTGTAGCGTCCGTCCAAGCAGGGCACCTATTTTAACTTTGTCGGAAAGTAATGCTTCTGAGGTGTTCAAGGATCCAGCATAGGATTCAAAAGTGTTACCATCAAATCGACTTACCCCATTTTGATCGGAACCAAACCAGAGAATACCTCGGCTGTCTTGGAAAATGACAGGAACGACAGGACCCACCAATCCATCAGCAACGGTGTAGGTTTGCAACTGTTCAGCTTGGGTATTAACACAAGCAAAAACAGAAACAAGTACTACACTAAGAATTAGAATGAAACTTCTTGCTGGAACCAGCAAGCCTCTGAGACTTGCTGAACAGGGATTAGTGTGTATCATAAGCTTTTTATCACCCAGAGTCATTATCGAGACTTTTATCACAGACACAGTCTTCCGAGCGGGTGACGTGACATATTATCGCCTTGAGGCAAAATTTGGCTTATAGATTTCCGAAATAATAGCGTTGATGTAAAAGTTTTGCTGAATATTAATGGGCGAAATCACGAATCCGGGAAATAGCTTCCTCAATTACTGCATCGGGATACGTAAGAGAGAGTCGGCAATAGCCTTCGCTCCACTGTCCATATCCAAGTCCGGGTGTCACCACAACTCCTACTTCTTCAAGGAGTGCTGTTGCAAAGGCACGACTTGAACCGTTAAAACGCTGTGGAACCGGAGCCCAGATATACATTGTTGCTTTTGGTTTGTCGATGTCCCATCCGCTATCTGTAAGAGCATCCACTACTATATCGCGTCGTTTCTGATAGATGGCATTCACCGCTGGTGTAATTTCGTCAGCTATTGAGAGCGCCTTTGCCCCCGCGAATTGAAGTGCTCGGAGGTAGCCGTTATCTATGTTGTCTTTAACAGTTTTAACGGCACCAACAGCCGTGGGATTACCGACAACAAATCCCAATCGCCATCCTGTCATATTAAACGCTTTACTCAACGAAAAGAATTCAACCGCTACTTCAGCAGCACCCTCTACCTGTAAGATGCTCGGGGAACGGTAACCGTCATAAGTATTTTCGCTGTAAGCATTGTCGTGTGCGATGAGGATGTTGTTTTGACGGCCAAATTCCACGGCGCGCGCAAAGAAATCGAGATCTGCAGTCGCTGTGGTCGGATTGTTTGGATAATTAATCCAGAGAACTTTAGCGAGGCGTTTTATTTCATCAGGAATAGCGTCAAAATCAACATAGAAATTATTTTTTCGTAGAAGTGGCGCGTAATAAGTCGTCGCACTCGCGAAAACATGTCCAATATTATAGGTAGGATAGCCGGGGCTTGCTGCAATGCCAATATCACCAGGATTAAGTATCCCAAGTGCCAGTTTGACAATGGCATCTTTACTTCCAAGCGTTATGGAAACTTGATCATCGGATAATGTAACACCGTAACGATGCTGATAAAAATTGCATACTGCCTCTGGAAAATCGGCGACTGGGTTGTCGCATCCATAACGGTGACGGTCGGGATCTGTCGGGTCTTGGATTGCGTGTATTAGACTTTCGATGACTGGATCGGGGGTTGGGATATCCGGGTCACCGATTCCAAGGCTAACTACATCAACACCTCGTGCTTGTGCTGCCTGCATTTTTTGGCGCAAATCTACAAAAAGATAGGGTGGAAGTTTCTGTAACCTCTCTGCGATTGTAATCAAGATTGTTCTCCTAATTGCGTTTTTTCATAAACACACACGGTTTGAAACCGTGTGTGCCGTGTGTATAAAGGAAAAGAATTATTTGAGATGGAGGATTGTCTGTTGGGCTTCGCTGAGGCCATTCATAACGTTCGGACTGAAGTGTAGACCTTGACCGCCCCAATCTGGCATATAACCGATACTGTAACAGTAATAAAGCGTCCGGCGCGGTTTGCCAGAAACGTTGATGACAGACCCGTGGGTTAGTGCCTCTGTGAAAATGATAGCATCGCCTGCCTGGGCAGGAATTGGGGTCAGCACAGGATTTTCATCTGGATGACCGCCCCAAGGTTTAGGAAAATTGCTCTTATGTGCCCCAGGTATAACAGCGAAGCATCCGTCTTCCACATCACAATCCAACATTGGAAAGACAGCCTTTGTTAAAGTCGATACCATCTCCCCGTTTCGACAGTGATACTGACATTTCGGGATGATCGGCGTGCCGTGCATGTGCAATCCGGTATAGCCACCACCCCATCGGTAAATCGTGTAGGTGTGATTGAGTCGATATGGACCACCCGTCACGCCGTGGACTACGTCCAGCACCTCTGGAATGTCAATCAGCACATTGAAGACGCTGTCCGCTTCCAAAATGTTGGAGATATAGAGTTCCTTCTCCGTTCGCTGTGTCCCAAGACACAGCGGCGGCGGATAGTCCTCAGGTGGCATGTTCTCGTATTCATCCAACACACTGTTGCAGGAATCAAGAACTGCCTGTGGGATAACGCCCTTTAGCACAATGAAACCCTGCAAGTCGAATAGATATTTTTGTTCGTCTGTCATGTTATTTTCCTTTAACGTGCTTTTTACAGCTACGGAACGGCTTCATATCTAAGAATTGTTCCGTTTTGACCAACTACCCATCCACTGTCTGAATCGCTTACGTAAATAGCTTTCAAATCTGTTCGAGTGTCTGTACGCTGGGGTCGCCAATTTTGTCCAGCATCCTTCGTGTGTAGCACAAGTCCCTCTTTGCCGACAATCCAGCCTTTAGTTTCGGAAATAAAAAATACATCGTCGAGGAAATTAGCGGTATGACTCTCTTGGCGTTGCCATGTTTTTCCGCCATTATCTGTATGAAGAATCAGTCCATCCATACCCAGACTACGCAGATCCAGTCCAACTGTCCATCCCTTGTCTGCTGTGACGAAAGTAATGGCATCTAACAAAAAAGATGAATAGTTCCTGCTGATAGAGGCAAGATGCCAGTTGGTACCACCATCGAGTGTAGAGAGGATTGTGCCATTCATTCCAACTGCCCAACCGCGTTGTTTTGAGGTAAAGTGGACATCAAAAAGATTCCAAGTCGTTCCACTTTCTTGGCGTTGCCATGTCTTCCCACCATCATCTGTGTGGATGATCTCGCCAGCACTCCCGACACACCAGCCTGTTTTTTCGTCCATAAAGAAAACGGCGAGCAGTTCATGCTCTGTGCTTGAGACTTGGCGTTGCCATACACTACCACCGTTCGTGGTATGCAAAACAACTCCGGCTTCCGCAACTGCCCACCCAATTTGTGGGGACACAAAGTGCGTTGCACCGAAACATTCGGTAGTGCGACTGTCTTGAGCGTCCCATACAGATCCGCCGTCCTTCGTTCGTAGAATCGCTCCCCGATCCCCAACGACATATCCTTCCTTGGAAGAGACTGCACAGACGTCCACAAGCAAGTGGCTGGGGCTTGATTGTGATTCCCAAGTTACGCCACCATTTCGGGTATGTAAAATCGTGCCGTTCTCACCGACTGTCCAGCCGAGTTGTTTAGAAACGAAGTCAACACCCAGAAGGACAGCGTCAGCACTATTGTGAAAACGGGGTCCACCGCGTTGATGTTTCCATTTTCCTTTCCCACCCGACGAAGTGTGGAGAATGACCCCCAAGTCACCGACAATCCAACCGTTTTGGGAATCCGTAAAGTCAATATCGTAAAGTGTAAAGGTGTGGAGTGGCTCATTTCCCAGATATTCCGGCTGCCCGTAGCTGCTTTTGTGCCGCTGGTTGCTGCCGTGTGTAATGAATTCCCAAGTCGCTCCACCGTCAGTTGTCGTGAAGACACTTCGCCGGTCACCCACAACCCAACCTGTTTCTTCGTCTATAAAGACAAGGTTGAAAAGGGCTTCTTCTGTCGAGAGCTGCTCTTTCCAAGTCTCTCCGCCATCCATTGTCCGATAAATGTAGCCGGAGTTTTCACGCTTCGGAGGCTCTTGTGGATTTCCGGTACTTACTACTGATATTGGCGTGTTGTAGGTAATTATCCATCCCAGGTTTTCGTTTACAAAATGGACGGCTTTCAAGGACTTCCTTCCAAATACGCTTGCATCAGTTTTAGTAAACGTCTTTCCGCCGTTGGTTGTTTTAAGCAGTGTCCCCCAATCTCCGACGATCCAACCTGTAGTTTTCCCTATAAAGAGGTCATGCAAATTGTTTTCTGTGCCTGTTTCAATGTGATGCCACGTCTGCCCGCCATCGGTAGTATGGATAAGCGTGCCGCTTTCCCCAAGGCACCATCCTTCTAATGCGGAGTGAAAATAGACATTACGCAAAGGTTTATCAAAGACGCCACTACTTTGCTTGTGCCACGTCTGCCCACCATTATCCGTATGGATGATGAGGCTCTCGGCATCCTCTGTAAAGTCTTGACCGGGAACTATGTCTACGGCATTCCCAACTGCCCATCCCTGCTTTTCGGAAATAAAATGAACATCGTAGAGGTGCGAACTCCAATCGCCTTCCATGACGGTTTTCCACTCGTATTGGATTGGTCTCTTGGTGGTCCTGTTTTCACATCCAACAACGATAGATAGGATACTAACGAGCAGCAAAACAGGCGCGAAATATCCACGCGATCCTCGTTTCAATATCCAATTAACAATGGTTCTGAAAAAGGACTTCGCTGACATCGTGCAATCCTTTGGGAGCACCGATAACCCATCTCGCCGCGCGAAGCGCACCTTTGGCAAACGCTTCTCGACTGTGGGAACGATGGATAACGCTTAATTGTTCACCCTCGGTTGCAAATAACACGGTATGGTCACCGGCAATATCTCCGCCGCGAAGCGCATGAGTACCGATTTGTTTCTTAGGTCTTGGTCCAACGATTCCATGGCGACCAGACACACCTATCTCTGCTAAGTCACGTCCTAATGCTGTGGCGACAGTCTCCGCTAAACGAAGCGCAGTGCCACTTGGAGCATCTGCCTTCCGATTGTGGTGCGTCTCTATCGTCTCAATATCGTAATCATCTCCGAGGGCTTTCGCGATTAATTCGAGTGCTTGAATCATCACATTAACGCCGAGACTCATATTCGGTGCCATCACGCAGCGGATCTGTGATGCCAATGTTTTAAGGGTAATCAATTCATCAGGACTGAAACCCGTTGTTCCAACGACCATCGCTTTATCAGCATCAGCAACTTGTCGGAGGTATTGGAGGGTCGCTTCTGGTTTTGAGAACTCAATAACGACATCTGCGCTTTCAAGCACATCTTCAAGCTCACCTGTGACCGGCACACCAATCTCATTAATACCTGCGACAACACCGGCATCACTCCCGATTTGTGGATGTCCCGGATATTGGATAGCACCAACAAGTTCCATATCAACTTGTTGGGAAATCCCTTGTGTGATGCACCGACCCATACGACCACAGACACCGGTAACAACGACGCGGATCATTACGGATTTCCTTGAAAGGATGGTTAGTTCTTACTGTTTTTCGAAAAGGACTTCGCTGACATCGTGCAATCCTTTGGGAGCATCAACGACCCATCTTGCCGCACGAAGCGCACCTTTGGCAAAAGCCTCTGGGCTGTGCGCACGGTGGACGACGCTTAACTGTTCACCCTCAGTCGCAAATAACACGGTATGATCGCCAGCAATATCACCACCGCGGACCGCATGGATGCCAATCTCTTTTTCTGACCTCGCCCCAACAATACCGTGGCGACCGTAGACACCTACCTCAGCTAAGTCACGTCCCAATGCTGTGGCGACAGTTTCTGCTAAGCGGAGTGCAGTGCCACTTGGGGCATCTGCTTTATGATTGTGATGTGCCTCTACTACCTCAATATTATAATCATCTCCGAGGGCTTTCGCAATTAATTCGAGTGCCTGAATCATCACATTGACACCGAGACTCATATTCGGTGCCATTACGCATCGGGTCTGTGCCGCAAGTTCTTGGACGGTCGCGAGTTCATCAGCGTCGTAACCGGTTGTTGCGATGACCATTGCTTTATCAGCGTCAACAACCTGTCGGAGGTGCTGTATGGTCGCTTCTGGCTTTGAGAACTCAATAACAACGTCAGCATTTCCAAGCACATCCGCAAGTTTACCTGTAATGGCAACTCCTGTCTCACCAATGCCTGCGACAACGCCGGCATCATTCCCAATTTGTGGGTGTTCGGGGAATTCAATCGCTCCAACCAGTTCCATATCGGTTTGTTGGGCGACACCTTGGATAATAAGCCGACCCATACGACCGCACGCCCCATTAATAATTACACGAATCATCTGTTTTCCTCTGGTTATCGGCTATTAGTGATCGGCTGTCGGTAGAGTGTATAGTGGTTACGAACGTTCTTGCTGTACAAAAACTTCTTACCGAAAACTAACTACCGACAACTGACAACCATTTTCACTTCAATGTGAGCAGGTATGCCAAGAGATCGTGCATCTGCTTCACTGAAAGAATATCTGCAAAATTTTCAGGCATCACACCGGCTTGTGGCACGCTGGTAGCCCTTATATCCTTTTTGTAGTAAGTTGTCCACAGCTTCCCTGATTCGTCAAGTATTTGTATAACATCAGTATTCTCTCTGTCTCTGTGATCATACAGATACTTTTTTCTACCGGTGACTTCTTCACCGTCTATAGTGAGGAGCGTGATCATCTCATATTCAGGGGCGATATAAGCACGCGGGTTGAGAATAGACTCCACAATGAATTGCAAGGAACGAGTGCTGGCAACGTTAGTCATATCGGGACCTATCTCGTGCCCAGTGCCAGTAGCACCTCTGCCGTGAACTGCATGGCATTTACCGCAAGCGTACCCTTCGGAGAAAAAGATTTCCTCCCCAGCTTTGACATCACCGTCCATGTAAGGCACCCATTCCTCGTCAGACTTTATCTCATCCAAGGAAACGCCTGCCGCTTTTGCTTGTTCTGTGCGGAGATAACCGACAATCATGTCAATCGCCTCGTCGGAGAGTTTGTCACCGAATTTTTGCATCTCGGTTCCCGGACGACCGTCAAATATAGTTTGATAGATACCACTATCCGTCCATCCGTAGAGCCACTGAGCTTTGAAGAGATCAGGGGCACTCCCACCCCGCGTCTGTTGAGCGTGGCAGTTCCAACACATCAAACGAAAATAAAACGCACCATCTATGACATCTTCATCATAATTGACTTCACTTGGTGCTGCTGGTGCAATGTCCACCTCAAAATCTTGAGCATGCAGAAATAGGCTCAGACCTGAAAACAAAAGGAGAATGCCCAATGCTATGTATATGGTAGAAGTTGTACGCTCAAACATTTTGGACGCGCGCTTCCAAAGCACGCCTATAAAACCACAAGTAGAGTGTATCATTTCTTTTCATCCTCCTGAAACGGAGCGAAGTAAGGTAAATGGTACTTCTGAGAGAGTGCCTTAAGTTTTTCCTCACTCCATTTCTGCTCGATGATTGTGTTAACAACATCTTGAAGTTCTTGAGTGTCTAACGCTGGCGTATTCTTACTAAAAGCAATAGAGATGTTCCAACGGAGGCGAGTCTCAGGGATGTATCCGTCAACAACTTCTAATTCGGGATAGACGGTTTCTGTCTGTTCCGACCGCTGAATTCGGGAACCCTTTTCAATCAACCAACCGGAGTTTGCCCACATACAGCCGTAAGCGATTTCCCCTTTCTGTAGTGCATCCAGAACAGCGATTTGCGAGGGGTAGATACGTCGGTTATAGCCCAGCTGTCGAAGTACATCGCTTGCGATTGATCCCGCTTCTGTCCCAATCGTTTCTACTTTGATGTCTTCCAGTGTTTTCGGAGACTTTTGCAAATCTTTCCGTTTTATCAACACATAACCCGTGCCGTAATACGGTTTAGAAAAGTCAACTCGCTTACCTAACTGGACCGCTTCGCTCATGGCACGCTCTTCGATAGGGACTCCGATGACACAGTCGCAATGTCCACGTAACATATCCGCAAGCAGGCTGTCTCGAAGCGTGTTAAGCCAGTGGAGTTCTAACTTAACCCCTAATCCCTCTGCCAATAGATGTGCTATCTCGACATTTAATCCGGGGAGTTCGGGATCGGCATTGGAATAGGGCAGATTCCGAACATCCATACAAACTGTTAATACCCCTTTTTTTTCAATCTCTTCTAAGGCATTTTTTGGGGCATCAACATCGTCGTCGGCATTCGCATTGTACATCATCAAAACAGGCAGCATGAAAAGCAGGACCCGCAAAAAGATGTGATACTTCATGAGGCAAACCTCCTATAGCGTTACTCTTCAAAAAGCGCGAACACGAAGAGAGTTCCGCCTTGACGGGCGTTAACTTCGGCGTATTTCACAGCACCCGATGCGATGGCAACGTATTGGACTCCATCAAGTTTGTAGGTAATCGGTGGGGCGAGAACGCCTGATCCGGTTTCAAAGTCCCAAAGCACTTCGCCAGTTTCTGCTGACAGTGCCATGAATCTTCCTTCTAAATCACCTGCAAAAACGAGACCACCAGCTGTTGTGAGGCATCCACCCCATTGTGGGAAGTTCGTTTTGTGCCGCCATTTAATGTCACCCGTAGAAACATCAATCGCGCTAATATGTCCCCACATTATCATGTCGCCGCCATCGTCTTTTTCTGCTGTCATACCGCTTCCGAGATACGGTAAACCTTTTACATAGAAAACTCTTCCCTGATGATAGGAACCACAGAGTTCCAGAGATGGGACGTAGAGGTAATTTGTGTTTGGATTATAGGCTGAAGGGGGCCAATTTTTCCCGCCTTCAACACCTGGACAAACGCGAATCGTCCCCTCTTCCGTGGTAAACACACCAGGTTTGACAGTAGGTCTGCCATTTTCATCAAGACCTGCAGACCAGTTCATTTCGCAATACGGACTCGCATATAAGAATTTGCCATTGGTTCTATCAAGCACATAGAAATAGCCGTTACGGTTTGCTTGCATCAGTGCTTTAGTCGGCTTCCCATCAATATCCATATCAATTAGAACAGGTTCGCTCACTCCATCCCAGTCCCACACGTCGTGGGGTGTGGCTTGAAAGTGCCATTTGAGTTTCCCAGTATCAGCATCCAATGCAACAATGCAGTCCGTATAGAGGTTGTCACCCCTTCGGACGGCACCGTTCCAATCCGGTGCTGGATTACCCGTTCCCCAATAGACGAGGTTCAATTCTGGATCGTACGAACCAGTCACCCAAGCGGATCCACCACCTGTCATCCATGAATCGCCTGCCCATGTGTCGCCGCCGGGTTCGTCTTTTGTAGGAACTGTGTAAAACCGCCACGCTTGCTCACCAGTTTCAGCATAGTACGCATCGATGTAGCCTCGAATGCCATACTCCGCACCTGATATGCCAACAATTACTTTGTCTTTAACAACTAACGGAGCAACAGTCAGGGATTCAGCGTTGGTTGGATCTCCAACGACTCGATCCCACAGCACTGTGCCGGTCTTCACATCGAGCGCGAGGAGATGGGCATCAAGAGTCGTCCAAAAGATTTTATCCCCTAAAATGGCAGCACCTCGATTAACCATCCCGCAACAAATAGCGAGACCGTCTTGGAGTGGATAATTATATCGCCATATTTCCCTGCCGGTTCTTGCGTCCACTGCGTAAATACTGCTATAGGGAGTGGTGATAATCATCACCCCATTAATGACAAGTGGGGTGCATTCAAACTTATCGAACCGTGTTCCAATTTGAAACGCCCATTTCGGGACGAGTTTTTTGACGTTTTCGGTATTAACCTGTGTGAGTTCGCTGTATCGCCAACTTCTGTAGTCACGTCCATACATCAGCCAGCTTTCGGAATCGCTTTGTGATGAAAGTAACATCTCATTGGTAACTGGCTGGAAATTATTTACATCGGTACCGGCTGTAACGATGCTTGGTATCGCAACGAGGGATAGGACTGTCACAAACATCACAAGACTTACACGTTTTGCGTGTAGACAATCGCTCGCTGCTTTGAAAAAAATTTGCATGTTCATGTTTCCTGCTCCTTGTTCTAACAATGATACAATCCCAATTTTCTACCCTTTTTGGAAGTCATGTCAAAAGGAAACGTGAGGCATCTCGCACTGTTTTAGGAATTGATACCTCATACCTTAGTTTACCAGAAATCAGATTTTATGTAAAACGAAAAATCTCTCAAGTAGGACTATTTCTTGTGAGTTATCAAAGATATAGACAAGTGGTAGGAATGCTATTGTGCGGTTCTCAAACCGCGAGGTCTCATAGTTTGTAGTAGGGCAATTCATTTTGCCCGTTGGGGGGGTGTTCTTTTGGGGTTCTCAAACCGTGAGATCTCACAGTTTGTAGTAGGACAGGCTTTGATCTGAGAATGGATCAAACCTCTCTTACATTTTAGCTGTCTATCAGTTTTGCCCTAACTGGGCTTGTTCTCCAGCGTGATAGGAACTCCGGACCAGTGGTCCAGATTCTACATGCCGAAAACCCATCTCTATGCCAACTTCTTTGAGTTCGTCGAATTCTTCGGGGGTATAGTAGCGTTGGATCGGTAGGTGACGTGGGGAGGGTGAAAGGTATTGTCCAATAGTAAGAATATCACATCCCGTATCGCGGAGGTCCTGCATCGTCTCTAAGAGTTCTGTCACTGTCTCGCCTAAGCCCACCATGAGTCCCGACTTTGTAAGCATCTGCCTGTCGAGCTGCTTAACTATTTGGAGGAGTGTTAGGGTCTGTTGGTAATTGGCGTACGGACGGACACGGCGATAGAGGCGCGACACGGTTTCCGTATTGTGATTGAGTACTTCGGGACGTGCTTGGACAATAGTCTGGAGTGCTTCCCAATTTCCTTCAAGATCGGGGATGAGAACCTCCACTGTACATCCGGGTTGGTTTTTTCGAGCTTCAGTAATACATTCAGCAAAAACACTTGCACCACCATCGGATAGATCGTCACGGTTGACGGAGGTAATAACGACGTGTTTGAGCTTTAAATAGCCAACTGCCTCACCGATTCGTCTCGGTTCATCGGTATCAACAATACCGCCGGGCGTGCCTTTTTTGACAGCGCAAAACATACAACGCCGTGTGCAAACATCGCCTAATATCATGAAGGTAGCAGTACGGCTGTTCCAGCATTCGCCGATGTTCGGACACCGCGCTTCTTCACAGACGGTATGAAGTTCCAAGTCACGCATTAATTTTTTGAGTTCAGCGTAGTTTCCGCCCCCTGGAATCCGTGCCTTAATCCATGTCGGATGGCGGTGTTGCTGCCTACTCGCATTAACGATTGGAAGGGGTCTTAACATCGTTTTTGTCCTGACGATTCCGCGATACTGTCGAGATGGCGGGAGAGAGTGGGAGTCGAACCCACCTATCCACTTGCATGGACAAGCCGGTTTTGAAGACCGGTAGGGCCACCGGACCCTATCCTCCCCCATATTTGATCCTTGCAGACTATAGCTGCAAGTGCCGCGAATGCAGCCTTCGGACATTTCCGTCTCGGACTGTGACATTTTGACTATCACAGTACTCTAAGAACGGGACCGCATATTTTCGAGAAGTTTGTGCGATTTCTCGAAATTCCGCAACAGTTATTATATCATTTTCACGAAGATAAGCAATTAATAATTTTTGCATCTCTTCAAAAACGGCTTTGTGAGTGAAGAAATCGTCTGCTATTTTAACGAATTGTCCCAAGCGTAGAAGGGCATAAAAGGTCGATTCAAGGACTTTAGGCGTGTATTCCGGCAGGAGCGTGCTAAGTTCATTGAGCGTAGGCGTGTGAATACCTGCCTCTAAAAATAATTTTTCTAACGTCTCTTTAGCAGTCTCCTCTTCTTGGGAAAACTGAATTTCATGGGAACTCAAACGCAGGAGATTGCCATCTTTAACGAGTTGACGCTCCACAATAAGCTGATTCTCCAGTTTGTCAAAACCTGTTTCGTCTAACCCGATCTCGCTGCGAAGTTGTGAAGCGTTTTGACCCGGGAGAAGTGGTTGCGCGGTATGAAAATTTGCCAATGCGTTTAATATTTTCTCTTTGCTTTGTGCAGTCCGGGAAGCATCGGAGACTAAAGGCGTCCTACCGGATTTATCCCAGCGCACAATTTTTCCATCCGCTTCCAAACTGTCTAAAATGGCTTTCACGTGCTGCTGTGAATGCGGTAGATAGTAGTGGAGGAAGGACTCCGAGACACAAAGCGTCTCGCTATTTTCCAAGACGGTGTTAACTATCTGGGCATTATCTGCTTCTTCCCATCGCGCTAAGATAGTCGTGGTTTCCGGGGTAAACCGTTTATGCCGAGGAGCGAAAGGATTAATAACCTCGCCTCCGCCGACAGTGTGCTGCGCTGAGAAATCTCGTAGAATGATTCGGTCACCCCTGAACGTTAAGATCGGTTGTTCTAAGCGAAGTTGGACTTGGACGGTGTCTCCTGGTAGAATCGCCTCATCAATCAGTAAAATCAATCGGCAAAATATTTCGCGGGTGCCGAGATATGCTCGCATGCGACTCCAATGCTCCAGCATTCTTGGAAACGAAGACAGAACTCGCAACGACACATCTATATTGTCAGTTACTTGAGCAAATTCAGTTGGACAGAGCACATCGCCACGTTGAATGTTTTGGACATCAGTCCCCGACAGGTTTAATGCGGTTCTTTGACCTGCTTGAGCGACGGATGCCGGTTCGTTATGTACCTGTATACCGCGCACACGCACAGGCACCCTTTGTGGAAGGATTATCATCCGCTGATCACGGTTAATAGTGCCTCCAATAAGAGTTCCGGTGACGACGATTCCAAATCCTTGAACCGTGAAGACCCTGTCAACGTATAGGCGTGAAATTCCATCACTCTCCTCGACTTCTGTTGCGAGGGCTACTTGTTCAACAATAGTCTGCTTTAGGGTATCAATGCCAGCACCCGTTATTGAAGAAACACTAACGGTCGGAATTCCCTCAAGGGTTGTCCCAACAAGCATTTCCTGCGTCATTTCCGTGGCTTCCGCCAACTCGTCGGGGGTTGCCAAATCCGATTTTGTCATGACGAGGATGCCGTTTGAGATACCTAACAAGTCCAGGATGGCTAAGTGTTCAAGGGTCTGTTCTTGGACACCCTCTTTCGCATCTACTACGAAAAGAACAATGTCCATCCCATAAGCACCAGAGAGCATATTGCGGATAAATTTCTCGTGTCCAGGCACATCAACGATACCAGCACGTGAGTTATCCGGCAAGTCGAAGTAGGCAAAACCTAATTCAATGGACAACCCCCGTTCACGTTCCTCTTTAAGCCTGTCTGTTTCTATACCGGTGAGCGTGCCAATCAGAGCGGTTTTCCCGTGGTCTACATGTCCTGCAGTTCCGATGATGAGATGTCGTTTATCTTGGTGCATCAGTTATTCACTATAACATGTTTTGGTGTCGCACATCACGGGTGTGCTTGGATGATTTTTCCGATTCGATTGTACCTGACGTTCCCTATCAATTTCCACACTTCCCAGGGTTTCGCCGGACGGGCATTAAATGACCAGTACACCATGAACGCTTGCCCTTTGATGTCGTTCACGTCTACCGGTCCCCATGAGCGGCTATCGCTGCTTTGATCCCGATTATCACCCATCGCAAAGACCATACCTTCTGGGATAGTAAATGGTTTACCTTCTGGGAACTTACGTCTGAATTGGCTTGCGGTTAGCGTGTAGTCAAAAAACGGTTCATCATCGGGTAGATACTCCGGCTGGCGGAACGGCGGGAAATCACCTCTTCTGAATTGGCTAAACGTCATGTGTTTCGTGTAATGGCTATCGTCGACCGCTTCGCCGTTCACATAAAGTGTATCACCACGGGTTTCAATTGTATCCCCTTCAATGGCTACAATCCGCTTAATAAAATTGCGTTCCCGGTCATGCGGTGGTATGAAAACGAAAACGTCACCACGCTCTGGCTTATGGAAATCGAAAACCTTTATGTCGGTACCAGGAATTCTAACGCCATAGATAAACTTGCAAACGAGAATTCGGTCTCCTATGAGAAGCGTGTCTTCCATCGAACCTGACGGAATTTTAAAGGCTTCTACAACAAAAGGACGTATGAATCCGAAAACAAGAATGAGCGCAACAACAATAACTTGACTATATTCCCATACGACAGATTTTCGGAATTTTTGCCATTTAGATAACTGGATATCGGAACTCATAATGTTTTAAACCGCTGTTGATGAACGGTGACTCCTTTCTTCAAGTGGGAAAGATTTTGAACCTATCGTGATTTTTTAGGTTATTACTCTTCAGTCTCAAGCATTGCTGTGAACGCCTCTTGTGGAACATCAACGTTGCCAATCTGTTTGAGCCGTTTTTTGCCTTCTTTCTGTCTTTCCAGCAGTTTCCGTTTTCGTGTCACATCACCACCGTAGCATTTCGCAGTGACGTTCTTTCGGAGTGCTCGAACCGTTTCGCGGGCGACAATCTTGTTACCAATTGCCGCTTGAACCGGAACTTCAAACATCTGCCGTGGAATTAACTCTTTTAATTTCGTGACCAAGGCTTTTCCGCGCGTCTCTGCTGTGTCTCGCGGTAAAATAGTGGAAAGCGCGTCTACGGGGTTACCATTCAGCAGTATATCCAGTTTGACAAGTTTCTCAGTTTTGTATTCGCCGATGTCATATTCTAATGAACCGTATCCGCGTGTCAATGACTTCAGTTTCGGATAAAAGTCCATCAGCATTTCGCTGAGTGGAAGTTCATAAAGTAATTGGACACGCGATGCGTCCAATTGGTTCATCCGCTTGTATATACCCCGACGCTTCTGACAAAGTTCCATTGCATTTCCGATATATTCGCGCGGCACGATGAGATCAATGTTCACATAGGGTTCCTCTATTCGCTCAGTATCGTTGGGTTCTGGGAGATGTGCTGGATTGTCAACCGACACATATCCACCCGTTTTCAAGTGAACTCGGTACATTACACTCGGTGCTGTCCGGACGAGTGCAAGTCCGAATTCACGCTCAAGACGTTCATGGATAATCTCCATGTGGAGTAAACCTAAAAAACCACATCGGAACCCAAAGCCGAGTGCGACAGAGGTTTCAGGCTCAAAATTGAAAGAAGAATCGTTGAGTCGCAGTTTATCGAGTGCCTCACGTAGGGCATGGAATTGATTTGTATCTGCCGGATAGAGTCCACTGAACACAAGCGGTTTCATCTCACGATAACCAGAAAGGGGAGTTGTTGTCGGTTTTGTATGGTGTGTGATTGTATCCCCAATTTTTGCTTTGTCAATCTCTCGGATACCTGCAATTACATATCCAACCGCGCCAGTGTAGAGTTCGGTTGTCGGTTGCATCTCTGGTGTAAAGATGCCTACCTCTTCAACTTCATAAGAGCGTCTCGTCTCCATGAATTGAATCTTCTCTCTGGGTTTCACGCTCCCGTCAAAAATTCGTGTGTAGATGATGACGCCGCGATAATTGTCATAGACAGAATCAAGCACGAGTGCTTTTAATGGAGCGTTATTTTCACCTACAGGGGCAGGAATTCGATTGACAACCGCTTCCAGTATGGCAGGGATACCAATTCCCATCTTGGCGCTAACGAGGAGTGCATCATCAGCAGGAATACCGATGACTTCTTCTATTTGCCGTCTGGCTTCTTCTGGTTGCGCCATTGGTAAGTCAATTTTGTTAATTATTGGGATAATTTCAAGATCATTATCAATCGCGAGGTAAGCGTTGGCGAGGGTTTGTGCTTCGACCCCTTGTGCAGCATCGACAATTAAGATTGCCCCTTCGCACGCGGCGAGGCTACGCGATACCTCGTAGGTAAAATCGACGTGACCGGGTGTATCGATTAAGTTAAGTTCGTAGCGGATTCCATCAGGGGCGGGATAGTGAAGTTTGGCAGCAGTCGCTTTAATCGTGATACCGCGTTCACGTTCCAAATCCATCAAGTCGAGTACTTGTTCGCGCATCTCACGTTCAGCGAGTGTATTGGTATGTTCAAGAAGTCGGTCGCTAAGCGTACTTTTCCCGTGGTCAATGTGCCCTAAGATACAGAAATTTCGTATGTTTTCAAGATTCGTTGACATAGTATAGATAGTATATCACAATTTTGCCCGATTGTCCATAGAATTCCACTGATTTTGTGGACATCTTTTTTTGTTCATTTCCCATTTTACCTTAAATAAAAGCGCGATCATCAGATCGCGCCTACATACAATGGAAAGATTCACAAACCTACTCTATGGTGCTCCTATAAAGGCTTGACTTTTAGGTTTCTGCACCAGATTTTCCCACCGTGATCCTGAATACCGATATGTCCACTTCGCGGAAAATCTTTAAGCGCAATGCCGAACTTATTTCTGCTGCCATCGGGATTTTGGTGTGGTGTATCCCATTCGTCTAAGTTTGCCCGAACGATCTCTTCGCCATTAAGTGTCACAGCAATAGTGCTTCCGTCGCACGTAATAATCATCTCGTTCCACTCACCAGCCGGTTTACACGTGTTTCGGGTCGGTCCCAAGGCATCATAGAGCGCACCACAGTCGTGGCTATCCGTAGGCTCCTTGCCGTGTGTATCCAAAATCTGGATTTCAAGACCGCTCTGGACCGCATCTTCAAGATCCGCCCATCGGACAAAAATGCCGCTGTTGACTTTTGGCTCGGTTTTGTACTCAAGTGACAAGATGAAATTATCGTAGTGTTCTTCAGTATAGAGGTATTTTCCGCCTTGAACGGTGCAAAGGATGCTACCGTCATCAATAACCCACCCTTCGGCGGCTCCAGTGGCTCCCCAACCGTTGAGCGTTTCACCATCAAAGAGAGATATCCAACCTTCAGATTTTTCTTTTTCTCTCAACATGTTTTCTCCTTATCGTAAATGCGTTGGCACGATTCTCAAGCACACATTGTATGGGGTACCTAACGCAGACTCTCTAAAAATAGTCTTCCGACATCGACATTATATTCAAAATCAGTTGCTGACCAAGGGCTGTTATAGCCAATGATCGGCACATAGCTTTCGTGACGTGAACCGTGTGAACGCACAGCGGTTGACTCCACTGCCGTTTCCAGTTCACCAAAGGTAGTTGTTTTATCTGCTAACACAAAGATGTCGCCGATCCGTTCACGATGGAGTCGAAAGGTGCATGCAGCATCGTCCGCACTGTATGCTTCTTCAACACCGGGTGTATTCAGGAGTGTTTGGATTGCTTTTGAAGTGTCAGCTTGATTTTTGAGAAACACGTATGCAGCACCACCCAAGTTGCCGTGATGTGCGACGTAGCGGTCCTTAATAATTGGAATAGCACTGGCAGGAATACCTTGATCTGTCAGTACGCGCCCCGGATCAAGTGCGGTAGTCTTCTCCAACATCCCGTGGTCCGCCGTAATATAAATCTCGCGTTCTAGTTCATCGTCAATGATGTCCCCGATAATCCTGTCCAATTCTGAGAGATGTTGCTGAGACAAATCGGCATCAGGTGCGTATTTATGTTGAACCCAATCGGTAGTTGAACAATAGACAAGTTCCGGGTCGTGTGTACGCAGCGTCTCCCGTGCAGCGCGAAGTAGCCACCAGTTGATTTCAACTGAATAAATCGGTTCAGTAGGGCCAACGGTCTGAATGTATTCAGGTGGAGGGTCTTCAGCAGCAACAGCAATATCGGCGCCAGTTTCCAACATCCGTAGCAATTTTTTCTTTGTGACAAACAAGGCGGTTTTGTCAGCGAATTTAGAGGCTTTTGCTACTTCAAAGACTGTCGGCGCAAGTAGGAAACGGTTATCCTCAATGAATTCCCCTTTGCCAGTTGCTCTGTCTACGTGGTAATTCGTCGTGATACCGTGCGTTTCGGGAAATGTTCCGGTCGCGATACTCACATTGTTGACATTCGTGACGGACGGAATAACGGCATTGGCGTGGTGATAAAAGCCTGCGTCTGCCAATTTTCGGATATTTGGAATGTCGCTTGCAGCGAGGTAGTCGTGGCTACCCGCATCAATGCAGAGAATGAATACCTTGCGTCTTTTCACGCTGCGTATGTTGCTCCGTTCTTAGGTGTTCTGGTTTTTAATCCTGCTTGTTTGTGAAAAAAATTGTAGCAGCAGTCCACTCAATTTGCAAGATTTTTTCTTACATTTTGGGAATTTGTGATTGTTATTCCAATGGATATCTGCTATAATTAAATTAAATTCGGCGGTATAGCGAGGTCTAACTATGCATAGGAGCAACGGATTTTCCGAATTAGCCAAGCTGATGTTCAAGAATGCAGGAAACGAGAAAAAAATTAGACAGCTTCTGATTGCTGGCTATTCAGAAGCGGATTTGATAACCTATCTCCGTAGCAAAGACCCGTTGCTAAGACGCGCCGCGGGATTTGCCCTTCGATTAGTTGGTAGCCCAGAAGTAATTCCAGAACTCATAGAGGCTCTCAAGAACGATGACCGTGGGACACGCTTTAATGCTGAATACGCACTCTGGGAAATCTGGTCGCATTCAGGTGATGACTCCGTTGACGAGATGCTTGCGAATGGGAAAAATTTGCTCAAAAATGAGGCGTATCAACAAGCCGTTGAGATTTTCACCACGGTGATTGAGACAGATCCGAATTTCGCTGAAGGCTATAACCAACGCGCAATAGCGTATTTCATGCTTGAAGAATGGAGTAAAGCGATCCGTGATTGTAAGCAGACTATCGCCCTTAATCCCTATCATTTCGGTGCGTTTGCTGGAATGGGACACGTTTATGTTAGGCTCGGTAAAATTGAAGAAGCAATTGAGGCATATAAGCAGGCGTTGATTATTAACCCAAACCTTATCTCTATTGCTGAGGCAGTTTTGCGACTCCATCGCGAGGCTGAAGACAAATAAAATCAGTTTATGAGTCCAGTTATATGGGATCGAAACCGCTTCCTAAAGACACTAATCGCTTGCATTGCAACAGCAAGTTTTTTGCTCTGGGCAATCTATCAACTATTGACGCAAGCGAAACTCGGTTTACCGATAGAATGTTTTTTCATGGCACAAGTATGCGTTGTATTTCTGGTCGCTCCCTATCTTGCTGCCTATGCTATTCATACCGGTTTTCTTAGCGCACGTTCTGACTCGTTGTCTGCTGTTTCTGCTGCGTCATTACTCAGACTCAGTCCCATCTCTTCTGGATGGCAACTGTTGCGGATGCTTTTGATAAGTCAGGTACCGCTATTATGCTGGGTGTTTTTATCGACTGCTATCGCTTTTTTCGTCACGAGCCCCCCATTCACGAAGATATTACAGATATTCATTATATTGGGGATTTATAGTGTGTCGGCAGCGGCAGTTGGGATATGGGGGGCACAGGTCTTCAAGGACCCACTTTTTGGGACGGAATGTGCCTACCTCTTATGGTGTGTCTTGATTGGTGGGGCATTTATATTGATCCCCTTGGATCGGTATGTAGGGAATATACAACCCTTCATTTCACCGGTGCTTCACCTTAATCCGCTTATTGCTATCTGCTATATTTTTGAGATGGACCTTTTTAGAACGCCTCTAATCTATGAACTGGTCCCGATTGGATCGTTTGACTACGCGAATGCGCCTTGGTACTTCGTCGGTTTCTGGCAGCTTTTAATAGGCGTTTGCTGTTTTTTAGGGGTATGGCAGATATGCAGATCCCGTGGATATGTTGTGTGAGGATTACTCAGAGGATTACATGGACAAGTTGGAAAAACCGATTATTAGTGTTTCAGGCGTCCGCGGCGAGGTTGGTGTTTCGCTTGATATCAGAATCATTACACGATTCGCGATGGCTTTCGGAACTTTTGTAGGCGGCAGGACGGTAGTGATCGGACAAGATTCCCGGACCTCCAGTCCAACGCTCCGACACGCAGTACTTGCTGGGCTTTGTGCCACCGGCTGCCATGTCATTGATGTCGGAATCTGCCCAACACCAACAGTCCTCTTAATCGCAAAAGCACTGCATGCTCAAGGGAGTATTACCATCACAGCCAGCCACAACCCGGTCGCTTGGAACGGAATAGAATTTGCTGCTGCATCAGGAAACCTCTTGACCCAAAGGGAACGGGATGAATTGATGCGGATTTATGAAGCAGAAGATTTTGCATTTGCTGCTTGGAATGAACAGGGAACGCTTGAAGCGTATAAAGGGGCGATAGCATACCATCTGGAACAGATTCTGAGTTCTCCTTGGCTCGCACAGGATTTGATCCGAAAAGCCGGTTTGAAGGTGGTACTCGATTGCGGTAACGGTGCTGGAAGTGTCGTAAGTCCATCCCTATTAAGAAAACTCGGGTGTCGGGTCGTTGCGCTTAATTGTGTTCCAGATGGACACTTTCGCCGACCCGCCGAACCTACACCTGATGCGTTAGATGAGCTTTGTGAGACAGTTCGCGCTTCTAAAGCAGACATCGGCTTTGCTCATGATGGCGATGCCGATCGTCTTGTTGTTGTTACAGAACAGGGTCTACCGTTAAGCGGTGAATGGACACTCGCCTTTGTCGCTGATTTTATCCTCAGTAAAACAAAAGGCGATATAGTTGCTACGGTATCCACGAGTCGAATGTTAGACGATATTGCTGCAAAGCACGGCGTCGCACTCCATCGCACGAAAGTTGGGGTGGGTTGGGTCGTTGAGAAGATGCACGAAACTAACGCTGTTATCGGTGGGGAAGGCACCGGTGGGGTTATCTATCCTGACATCCATTATACAACAGATGGTATTGCCTCTATTGCTGCGATTACTCAGTACCTTTCTGAATCCGGTAGCACAGTTACACAGCTCGTCGAAAACATGCCACAATATCAGATGTGTCGAAAGAAATTGGAAATTCCGTCACAAGACCTTGCATCACATCTTGTCGATCTTGTATTAAAGGTTTATAAAGAAGAGCGTGCCACAGGAAAGGAGCCAGTGCTGGAACTAACGGACGGTGTTAAGCGCGTCTGGGATGATCGGTGGGTGAATATCCGTAAGTCGGGCACGGAACCGGTAATCCGAGTTTTCAGCGAGGCACCGACTGTCTCAGAAGCAGAACAGTTGTGTGACGAAACGCTTGAGACCCTGACAGTGTTAATGAAACAGACTTCGCGTTAATTCCGTTATCTATTATAGTGTCATAGAGCCTTGCAAAGGCGAAATGTGTATATGCCGCGGAAACCCTAAAGTTCCCACCCAGTTCGTATAAGGTCCGCGATTCAATTGGAGAAATTATGGCTTTAAAACTTGCCTGCATCGGAGGAGGTAGTGGTTTATCTGCCTTGCTTAGCGGCATTAAGCACTATGCCGATCTGGAGAAAGGTAAAGATAATCTTATTGATTTGGATAGTTTAGCTGCAATCGTTACCGTCTCTGATGATGGCGGAAGTTCAGGGCGCCTCGTTGAAGAGTTTGATATGCTGCCACCTGGTGATATCCGTAGACTCCTGTTTACCTTATCCGATGCTGATGAACTCGCGGGACTTTTTGAATATCGTTTCTCAAGCAATGGTGAACTCGGTGGGCATACCGTCGGAAATCTCTTATTAACAGCACTGACAGAGAAATTTGAAGGAAACTTTCCAAAGGCGATTCAAGCGGCGTCAAGGTTACTCTCGGTTCGAGGACAGATTATTCCTGTCACATTGGATTATACCGTTTTGTGTGCAGAACTCGCAGATGGAGAAGTCGTCCGAGGGGAATCTACCATACCCATAAGGGAAAACCGTGAACCCATCAAGCGCGTCTTTTTTGAACAGCGCGAAAATGGGAAAACGCATCATGATCCCGATGAGACCTATGAATGCCAAGCACACGAGGGAGCTATAGAGGCACTCATTAACGCTGATGTGATTATCATCGGTCCCGGTAGCCTTTACACCAGCATTATGCCAAATCTGGTTATTAAAGGTGTGGTCGAAACAATCCAACGCTCAGACGCTATTAAAATCTACGTCTGTAACGTCATGACGCAGCCTGGTGAAACCGACGGTTATGCGGTTACCGATCACGTCAATGCTATTTGGGACCACGCAAAAATTCCGTTGGATTATGTCGTGGTTAATAACCAACCCGCCCCAACTGAGATCATGCAAGAGTATGTCCGCAAAGAATTGGTTTCGCAGTTAACTCGAATTCGTTCACTATCGGAAGAAGGGCTTTCGATGCTCTATGAAGATACCCAGCATCTAATGGATGTCCTGAATCTTGCGAAGGATATCTCGTCGTTATCAGTTGAAACGATGCAGGTCGCGGACGCTTCAAAAGTACAGGTTTCTTATAATCAGGAGCAGGAAAATCTTGAAGCGGAAGGAATCTCTGTGGTTGAAGCGGACCTCATTCGAGATATGGTTGTCACCGAATTTGGGACATGGTTGGGCGGTGTTCAAATGAATGTTATCCGCCACGATCCCGAAAAGTTGGCCCGCTCTCTTGTTAAGATCTTTGGGGATCACCCAAAGCTCCAAGAATCGGTCTAAAAAGATTCGTGACTTTCGATTTAGCGTCGTGATTGCTTAGAAGGGGCAGTGCCTTTGGCAGCAATCTGGTAGGCGAATGTGTCACAAATCTGTGATAAATTATCAATGAAACGTTCCCAACGAAATTCGTCTTGGCGTGCTTTGGCTACTGCGAGACACAAAGCCGTTTCATATAAGCATGGACGATTCTTACGGATCTCAGTAGATTTCATGGTTTTACCCCTTTCTAAGAGTTGATATAAGTATCAAAAAAAATAAATATAAATTCCAACATACACTTAAACGAATATTCTGTGAAAAAGGTTACATTTTATTTTAACAAATTTAATCTCGTAGCCACGCGAGTGAACATCCATGGGACCTTACTATAAGGTTCTTTTTTATTTAATCTTGCAGTTGCAAGAACCGTGCCACATTCACAAATGCGCCCATAGTAGGTACTACGGAGAGAAAAGTCTTAAATAGCATACATGTCTGCCTGTTTTTTACGCGATTGTAGTCTGTTTTTCACTCACTGTCCTAAACACGCTTTTGGTGTAAGAGACGCGGTTTAACGTAAAATAGAAACGCTTCTACTGATATAGATACAGTCTTAAGGCAAAAAGGTTGCATAATTTTTCAGAGAGTTCTGAGATAAGGTAGATAGGTGAGATTTACAGCCTCGCTGATTCCCCTGACAAACCACCTAACTGAAAAATAACTGAACAACCGACAACTGAAACCAGCAGACGACTATAAATCTTGACTTTACTGCGTTTTAAAGATATAATTATTAACACGATGTTCCAGCCCTATAGACATACCGCTTCTCAGGAGCAGTAGTCTCTGTAGTACGTCCAAACAGAATATATTCTGTGGTTAATTTGGTGCAAAATATGAAGCATTCAGATCCTCCTTTAAAAGAAAACGCTGACAAACCCTCCGACACAAACTTTATCCGTCAAGAGATTGACCAGGACCGCAAGACAAACAGATATGACGGTAGAGTCCATACCCGATTCCCTCCAGAACCGAGCGGTTACCTCCATATCGGACACGCCAAGGCTATCTGTATCAGTTTCGGTATTGCTGAAGATTATGATGGATTCTACAATTTGCGGTTTGACGATAGCAACCCTATCACGGAAGAAAGTGAATACGTAGACGCAATTAGACGGGATGTCCGTTGGCTCGGATTCGATTGGAAAGACCGAGAGTATCACGCTTCGGACTATTTTGAAACTCTCTATGAATATGCCGTCAAACTCATAGAAAAAGGGAGAGCTTACGTCTGTGATTTGACGCCTGAGGAGACGCGCGCTTATCGTGGCTCTTTAGTCAAACCGGGTAAAAATAGTCCCTACCGGAACCGATCCGTTGAGGAAAATCTGGAATTGTTCCGCAAGATGCGAGATGGTGGGTTTCCTGACGGTTTCTGCACGCTTCGCGCAAAGATTGATATGACAAGCCCAAACTTGAATATGCGCGATCCCGTGATGTATCGTATTCTTCGGGCACATCACCACCGACATGGAGACAAGTGGTGTATCTATCCTACCTACGATTTCACGCATGGGCAGTCTGATTCAATTGAAGGTGTAACACATTCGCTCTGTGACGTTCAGTTTGAGGACCATCGTCCCCTCTATGACTGGTTCTTGGAATCCTTGGAGATTTATCAGCCTCGACAGATTGAATTCGCAAGACTAAACCTTACCTATACCATTTTGGGCAAACGGAAACTCAAAGTCCTCGTTGAGGGGGGACACGTCAATGGATGGGACGATCCGAGGTTGCCCACGCTTTCCGGTATGCGCCGTCGTGGCTATACGCCTGAGTCCATCCGGGATTTTTGCAGTCGTATCGGTGTTTCAAAGGCTGACAACCTCATTGAAATCGGGCAGCTTGAGTATTCTATTCGGAATGACCTAAATCAGCGCGCCCCTCGCGTCATGGCTGTTCTCAACCCGGTTAAGGTGGTTATTGACAACTATCCAGAGGGACAAGTCGAAATGCTTGACGCTGAAAATAATCCCGAAGACGAGAACGCAGGAACACGAGAGATCCCGTTCTCACGCGAGATTTACATTGAGCGTGAAGATTTTATGGAGGATCCGCCTCGAAAATTCTTCAGGTTGGCACCTGGACGAGAGGTGCGGCTTAAGCACGCCTATTATATCCAATGCGAACGGGTCGTCAAAGATGAAAACACCGGTGAAATCCTTGAAATTCACTGCACCTATGATCCAGAGACGCGGGGTGGCTGGTCCGAAGATGGACGCAGGGTAAGAGGGACATTGCATTGGGTCTCCGCAGAACACGCTGTTGATGCTGAGGTGCGTCTCTACGATTCACTCTTTACTGAACGAGAACCGGAGAACGCAGCGGGAGATGCTGGCTGGATGCAATTCCTCAATCCAGATTCCTTGGAGGTTCTACACAACTGCAAGGTTGAACCGAGTCTCGTTGAGGCACCGTCCGGAAGCCGCTACCAGTTTCTCCGAATGGGCTATTTTTGCGTGGATCCAGATGCAACATCAGAGAAATTAGTATTCAATCGCACAGTCCCGCTGAGGGATAGTTGGGCAAAGATTCAAAGAGGACAGAAATGAACGACACACCAAGCGGAACAACGATTTCCGCTGTGAAAGATCAGATCCGGGTCCGAATGGCACCGTCCCCCACCGGTTACTTACACATCGGTGGCGCACGAACGGCTTTATTCAATTGGCTATTTGCCAAGCATCACAACGGCACCTTCATTCTCCGAATTGATGATACGGACATGGCGCGCTCCACTGATGAATCCATGCATGAGATTTACGATGCCTTGAAGTGGTTGGGTATTGATTGGGACGAACACTATGTCCAGTCGGAGCGGAGAAGCATCTATGACGGTTATGTCCAACGGTTGCTTGAGAGTGGCAATGCATACCACTGCTATTGCACACCGGAAGAACTGGAGGAAATCCGCACACAAGCTCGCGCCGATAAGCAGCCCCGTTCCTACGACGGCAGATGCCGATATTTGACATCGGAAGCCATAGAACGTTTTGTCGCCGAAGGCAGGAAACCGACTGTTCGCATAAAGATGCCCGATGCACCTATTCTTGTTAAGGATCTCGTTCTCGGTGCGCGCAGTATTGATCCCGCCACCTTAGAAGATGAGGTGATTGTCCGTTCAAATGGGATGCCCAACTACAATCTCACTTCAATTATCGACGATGCCGAGATGCAGATAACGCACGTAATTCGGGGAACAGAGCATCTCAACAATACACCGAAGCAGATCGCAATTGCGAATGCCCTTAATCTAAAGGTTCCGCAGTTTGCACACATTCCGCTGGTGCTGGATAGTGGTGGTAGGAAGATGAGTAAACGGCATCACGGCGATCTGGTCGCTGTCAACCGTTATCGAGAGCAGGGGTATCTGCCTGAAGCGATGCTGAATTTCGTCGCCCGACTCGGCTGGTCCTATGACGACAAACAGGAAATTTTCTCTGTTGATGAACTCATAGAGAAATTTGATCTCGCACGGATTGGCAAAAGTGGTAGCGTTTTTGATATTAAGAAGCTGGAGTGGCTCAACTCCCACTATATTAATCAACTCGACATCGCAGCACGGACAGATGCAGTGATCCCGTTCTGGCAAGAAGAGGGTTTATTGGATTCGACAGAAGATCGCGGCTGGCTGGAAAGTATTGTAGAGGCAGTGGGCGAACGCCTCACAATTTTGCAGGACGTTATTCCACAGACTCGCTATTTTTTTACGGATGCGTTTGAATACGATCCAAAAGCCGTCAAGAGATGGTGGGGAAATTCAGAGGAAAAGAGAGAAAAAGCAAAAGAGATTCTGACGAATATCTCACAGATTTTAGAAGAAATTCCTACATTTGATCTACAAACAATTGAAGCGGAAATTTGGAAATATACGGATGAGAACAACATCAAACGCGTCGCGGCGATGCAAGCATTGCGAATCGCTCTGACAGGAACTTCTTTCGGACCGAGTCTCTTTGATATTGTTGTCCTACTCGGTAGGAACGAGGTCTTAAATCGGATTCCAAAGGCGATAGCATATCTCTAAAGCACTGCGACGTGAATAATCCTCTATAAGGGGTGCACTCATGGCAGCAACACTCGCTATATCTGGTGGCAAAAGGACTGTCCCCGATGGGTTAATTCAACCGTGGCCGCAGGTTACCCAATCCGACAAAGACGCGATTGCTGAGGTTATCGCCTCCGATAAAATTACCGAACAGCAACGCGTTCAATCCGAAGGTCTCGCGAACGAATGGGCTGAATACATGGGGGTCGAGCATTGTATCCCCGTTAACAGTGGGACGGCTGCGCTACATCTATGTGTCGCAGGTGTTGGCATTGAGCCGGGGGATGAGGTCATCATTCCCGCCTTCACTTTCTGGGCGACAGCAGCCGCTGTCCTCCATCATAATGCTATCCCTGTTTTTGTTGATATTGACCCGGTAACCTACTGTATTGATCCGAACGAGATTGAAGCAAAAATCTCCGAGCGAACACGAGCGATTGTCCCTGTTCATATTCACGGCATGCCCGCCGATATGGATCCAATTCTGGAGATTGCAAAAAAGCACAACTTAAAAGTTATTGAGGATGTTGCACAAGCACATGGTGCTCGCTATAATGGTAAACTTTGTGGATCGTTTGGTGATGCCGCAGGGTATAGCACGCAAGCCTCGAAAACCTTGAGTAGTGGTTGTCAAGGTGGTCTGTTCACGACGAACGATGAACAGATTTATGAACGTGCAGCATTGTTGCAGTATTTCGGAGAAATCGTCGTGCCGGGTAGGGAAAGAGAAGAGCAAGAGTATAACGCCTATGGACTTGGATGGATGTATCGCGGCGATATGTTCAGTCAAGCGTTCATCCGTAGCCAACTTAAAAGGCTTGACGTAAACAACGGGCTACGCATCGAAAATTGCCAGTATCTCACGATGCATCTGAATGGTATTGATGGCATTGAGACCCCCGTCACTCCAGAAGGGTGCGAGCCAGTGTATTACAACTATGTCATCGGTTTTGATCCGAAGGCTTTAGGATTGGACATTTCTGCACGTACCATGCGTGAGAAAGTGCAAGCAGCTCTACGCGCTGAGGGTGTGCCAACGGGACAGTGGCAACGACTCCCCGTGCCATCTCAAGAGATTTTCCAGAACCGGACCGGCTATGGTACAGGATGTCCGTGGCGATGCAACAATTCGACGGTTGAGTATAAAGCAGAGGACTACCCACGCTCCGTTGAATTCATCGATTCTCACTGTTACATCTTTGATGTCAACCCACCCAACGACTTTGAGTTGATGTCCTATTACGTCGAAGCAATCCACAAGGTGATGGATCAGCTTGATGCTGTGCTGGAAGTGCCAGCTGCTGCTTAATCAGAAATGGTAGGCGAGGTTTCCCAACCTCGCCGGTTATCCAACTCATGTTATTAATAAGTTTGTCCTAATCCATATTTATGTGATTGGATCAGCATTTTTATTTAGGTAATAACATGGATTAATTCTATAAAAAAAGAAAGTTTCAACATGAACATCAAAAAGGTTTCAACATTTATACTTGTATTAGCTATTGGTTTATGGGTTGCGAGTTTTATCGGCTGCGAACGGATTCAGGAGGTCGTCCAACCTGACGTGCCTCAGATGGAAGAGGTTGACGGAGAGATTTTAATTGGGACTGTCTACCCTATCACAGGGCCATCCAGTTTGGCGGGGCCTTCGGTGGAATACGGTATTGAACTCGCTGTTGAAGAAGTTAACAACTCACAATACAGCGGTGTGAAAATTAGAATCATCATGGAGGATGGTCAGAGTAGTGTGGAGGGTGCGGTTGAAGCTTTCAACAAACTGATTCACCAAGACAAAGTTCCTATTATCCTCGGTCCGGGATCCTCAAGTCAGGCACAGGAGGCTTTCCCGATCGCACACCAGAATCAGGTCGTAGCGATGAGTCCTTCCTCAGCCGCCTCCGGCTTGAGTGCAATTAGCGATTTTGTTTTCCGCACGAATCTTACCACAGGTGTGCTTATTCCGAACGGCGTCAAGGTGACCCAAGAGAAACTCAGATACCAAAAAGTGGCTACACTGTTTGATGAGATTGATCTTTTTTCCCAGACGAGTGATAAAGAATTGAGGAAGGCACTCACTGATAGTGGTGTTGAGATTCTCACAGCAGAAAGTTTCCAAACCGGGGAGACTGACTTGTCTGCCCAATTTACTCGCATCAAGGCATCAAATCCGGATGTTATCTTTATCTCATCTACAGTCGGAGACATTTCCAATATTCTGATTCGGGGGCGGGAACTCGGTATTCCTTCTGATATTCCGTTCATTGTCAATCTCGCTCTATCCAGAGATTTAGTAGAGACTGCGGGAGACGCTGCCGAGGGAACGATCACTTTTACGAGTTGGGATAGCACAGCAGATACACCGGGCAATCAAGCCTTTGTTCAGAACTACAGCACTAAGTACGGAATGGAGCCGAATGTTTGGGCGGCACAGTTTTACGCTGCTGTTTATATTCTCGCCAAGGGGATAGCAGATGCCCAATCAACTGATTCAGAGGCGATTGCTGCTGCACTCGCGGAGATTCGAGATTTTGACACGATTCTCGGTAAGTTCTCTTTTAATGATGTTGGGGATGCAGTCTACGACCCAATTGTCTTAATTGTCAAAGATGGCGAATTTGAGGTTTTCGAGTAGACATGATCTCGGTTAATCCAATCTTGACTATATGCAGAGAGGCTTTAGGTTACCATTACCTAAAGCCTCTTTTTTCGTTTTAACCTTCGATTCCCTATTCGTCTGAATCATCAGGATAGTCGATTGACCATTTGCCACGTCCTTCACCAGAAGGCTCTTCCTTCCAGAGATCAAGGAACTTCTCAGGCGCGTTATGCTCCGTTAGGTGTGACATAAAGAGTTCATGCAACTCCTTGACGACCTCCATATTGTCCGCAGCGATGTTGTTCTCTGCTATCGGATCTGCCGGTAAGTCAAAGAGTTCCGGTCTGCCGTATTCACCGACAGGGGCATATCCCCAGCGTTCTGTAACAAGGAACGGAGTCGTCGCTTGGCGTGGAACACTATCGTCCCGGGCAGCGATGTGACATCCCGTTACCGCATAGTCTCTATGCTGTCCACTACCTTTAAGAAGGGCATCTGCGAAAGAACGTCCCTCAAACGGTTTCGGTGGATCCAAGCTAACACCTGCCAATTCACAGAGCGTCGGCATAATATCCATTGGTTGTGCAATCAGATCGAGGCGTTGTCCGGACGGGACATCTCCACCAGCAATCAAGAACACCTCATGGTTAATCTCTGGATACGTGGGCCAGTAGCGTGCGTCTTCTGGGTCAATGTTGGATTTACCCGTTCTACTGTGTTCACCAAGGGACATCCCGTGGTCAGATAGTACAGCGACGAGTGTATCGTCCCACAACTCCAAATCTTCCACTTTCTGCAAAACCCGTCCGATATGCCTGTCAACAAGTTCAGCCTCGCCGGCGTAGTGTGCCCAGAGATTGTGCAGCTCCGCATCCGTAAAGAGCGATGACAAGCCGTAGTTCGGATGTAGCATCGGTGCTCCTGTATAGTCCGGATTGTAGCGTTCAACGAGATATTCAGGTGGATCCCACGGTTCGTGTGGATCAAAGAAATCTACCCAGAGGAAGAACGGACCCGCACGGTGGTTCTCTTCCAACCATCGAATTGTGGTTTCAGAGGTCCTGCCGGAGAACGTTTCTGCCTCATACTGGTAGTACCGGTTTGTCCAGCGGTGCGTGTTCGGTAAGGTATGTCCGCGATATGACGGATGCGGACGCGTCTTCTCGTTGGGCATAACGATTTTTATTTCATCGTTGTGGTGGAGAAGTGGTTTGTCTCCTTCCTGTCCACGATGCTGGAAAGCCGCATCGAAACAGTGCTGGAACCGTACATTAAACAGATGTGGAGTGTCACAGATAAGCTGCGTTGCGTATCCCTGTTCGCTCAGAAGTTGCGAGGTGATACTCCGTCCGCTCAGATCGATTGGCTGCCATGGGTAGTGGGGCCATCCGACTGTTCCTGTCATAATATCTGTGCGGTGTGGCACCGTCGGGAAACTGCTCATATAAAATTTGTCGATAGCAGTTGCCCGCTCTGCCTCAAACTTATCGAGCATCGGCGTACGAATAGGACGCCTCGCCCGTTCACCTAAATTGTCATACCGGAAGGTATCTGTAATAAGTAGAACAATATTTTTCATTTTTCGTAATTGACCTCGTTGCAATTTCGGTTCAGCAATCATCGGTTTCTGGTAAGTTGTTACCTCTTGTGAGGTAATGATACTGAAATCTGTTTCGTAAGTCAATTACTTTTTGATGACCATCTTCCCTGATGAGGAAAGCTTGTCTAACGTGAGTTTGGCTTGAAAATGGGCAACGGAAACAGGTGGGTCAGCGGAAGCCGTTGGACCTCTGTTCAAGTGAATGTATTTATGTGATGTATATGAGCAATGTTCGTGCTAATTTCCTTTGAGGAGATGCGATATTTATACTTCTTGTTGAGTGGTTTTTAACAAAAATAGTGTCACTAACAACAACGGGACAATAATGGCAGTAGAGATAACGATAGACATCTGCGTGCCGATGAGACACGGAAAAAAGAAAATGGATCCTATCATCGAACCCTTCAGCGCAAAATAACCGTTTTTTTCGTTCGGTTGGAGGTAGAGCGGAATTCGAGTGCTAACCGTAGCAATAATACCTAAAATTACCCAGACAATGTATGACTTCTGAACGTCTGGTTCCAACCAAAATGGCAAGAGGGCAATAGTAAAAGCGAAAATCGTCGCGACGGCGGAGAGCAAAAGGGCTGGACGGATACCAATCTGGAGTGGGGTCGTCAGGATGCCGAGTTCCTTATCCCGTGAAATATCTTTGAAAGTAGTGGTGATATGCGTACCTAAGTCGTAAAGCGTCGTGGCAGCGAAAGCATACCACACCAACCGCGGCACGGTTCCACTCACCGCTAATGCCCCAAAAATGTTCAGCAATCCAATGCCCAAAGGCAATGTAAGACTACCTAAGATGCCTTTCGCTTTGAAGATGGCGTTATAGAGATGCGAAATAGCGACTAAACTCATTACCAACAAGCCGGCTTTGGTGTTAAGCCAGAAACCACCAATTACACATACCCCGTAGATAACACTCGCTGGTATAATCGCCTGTTGGGGTGTGAGTCGTTGGGATGGGAGTGGACGTTCTGGGTTTGTCTGCTTGTCGGTTTCATGATGGAAGTAATCGTTCTTTATCATTCCGGCGAAGTAACCACAGAGCGCAATCAGTAGGACTACAGCGACACGCCATGTAAAGCGTCCATCACTGGCAATAAGTGCCCCGGGGAGTGTTGCAACAATAGGAATCGCAAAAAGCGGGTAGCGGATAAGTTCGAGATAAGCTTTGAAGCGATTCATGTGTTAATTTCCCGCTAAAAATTTTCTCGTGGCACACCGGCTTCTGTTACCGGCGACGTCCTCGGATCAAACGCTTCATCTACACCGTAAAATTGATCGCCCTGTGTTCCGGTGCGAAGTTCCGTTATGCCGGGCCCAACCTGTTTGTTTCCCTGAATAAAATTGTCTCGAAGTCTGCCACCATCGTAGACTGCCCAGCCAACGTTCAGCGTGATATTGTTGGAGACTATCTCAGGTGAGGCGGTAGAATAACAGGCAATAGCATTCTCGTAATTGGCACGGAGAATATTATACTGTATACGCGGTCGGGAGTCATCTTCACATATAATTCCGTAATTGTTAGCCGTGAATTCGTTATATTCAACATCCGATGATGAACTTCCGCGGAATTGTGAACCTGTGCCATTTCTATTAAATTCATTGCTATTAATAGACGGACTGGTGTTCTCAGACAGCACTCCTATCTTATTTTCGCTGAGGAGACACCTCTCAATTTGGACTGCATCTGTTCGACATGTAATACCGACAGTGGCGTGTTGAATACGGCAGTATGTTAGACGGCTATTAGGACTTTCAGCTTCGATCTGAATGCCTGCCCAATCACCTGCTTTCGGCGGATCAGCAGTGATCGTTTTCTGTTGTGTTTCTGTGGCACCGAACCCTCCACCCAGCATCTGTTCTTCTATCCCTGTTGTGGTCGGAGTTGTCTCGGCTACTGGCTCTTGTTGACTTTCTCGTTGTCTGCCCAAAGATCCAAAAACCACCATCCGCTCTGGTGAACCCTCGGCGTAGAGTTCACCATGCACGATAAGTTGGCTTGGGGTATCCATCGGTTCAAAACCGACGATAGTGCCGCCACGGATAGTAAGTGTGATGCCTTCTGGAACAACAAGAGTGTTGGTAATATAGATACGGCCATCCCAGATCTCATTCTCTGCCAACTCGCCAGTCTTCTCTATAATTTCTGAACTGGAACTGCCCACATCAAAATTAAAAGTCTCACCTTGGCATCCGCAATAGAACCCAGTTAAAATACAGATAAGTGCAATAAAGATGTTGTGGGAGGCTGCTTGTCGATTCAGGTTGAAAAGCCCAAGTTTCTGATATTGTTGTGTAGTCGTTGTTATGCTCATGCTATATTTTTACCATAGTTATCAGTCCGCTGTCAAGAAGGAAAAGAGCAAACATAGGATCATTCAGTTTTCCAATAATTTACATTTGGACACCCGGAAATGTAGAGCAAAGACAAATTTTGCCGCGTGTGGGCAAAATTTAGTCTGAAATAGACTAAATCCATTCCTTGTATTACATTCTTGTTCGGGATACGGGGCGCACTTGCCCCGAACGAGTTACTGAGTGCGCTATGAAAAAAGTTTGACATCAGCGGTTAAATTTGCTATAATTGTATAATTGGAATTGGCGTATGTGCGTAACTTTGGAATCAAAGGTTACGTGTGATGGGTAAGCGCGCTTTTATGATTTTTCAAAAAATAGATTGATAAACACACTTTAAAGCACTGAACGAAAGTCACAAACACTTGTTTGTTCCTACAAGAAAAGGGCACAGCGACAATGTTTGAGAGTTTGGGTAATAGATTACAAAACACCCTGAAAAAAATTAAGGGGCAAGGGAAACTAACAGAGGGTAATATCTCCGATACCTTGCGTGAAGTGAGACGTGCTTTTCTGGAAGCCGATGTTAACTATAAAGTCACACGTGAGTTTATAGATCAGATTAAGGCGCGCACGCTTGGTCAAGAGGTACTCGGTAGTCTTACACCTGAACTTCAAATCGCCCGAATTATTGGTGAAGAACTGACCCAATTGATGGGCAACAAGGCAGAGAAGATTACCATTGCACCGAGTGGTCCTACAGTAGTGATGCTTGCTGGACTGCAAGGTGCGGGTAAAACAACAGTAGCGGCGAAATTAGCCCTGAAGTTTCGCAAAGACGGACGTAAACCGCTTCTCGTTGCCGCTGATATCTATCGACCCGCCGCCATTAAGCAGCTGCAGATCCTCGGGGAACAGACTGAAACACCAGTATTTTCTATGGGGACAGAGACCTCACCGGTTGAAATCGCCGAAGCTTCGGTCAAGGAGGCTTTAGCACACGGGCATAATTGTGTTATTATTGACACTGCTGGACGCTTACACGTTAATGATGAATTAATGGGCGAACTTCGGCAGATTAAGGAACGTGTGAACCTCTCTGAAGTCTTACTTGTCGTTGATGCGATGACCGGACAAGACGCTGTAAATGTTGCCGAAAACTTCAACAATGATTTGGACATTGATGGCGTTATCCTCACTAAGATGGATGGTGATGCCCGCGGTGGTGCTGCGTTGTCGATCCGCCATATTACACACAAACCCATTAAATTCATTGGGGTCGGTGAGAAGATTGAGGCAGCCGCATTAGAGGAATTCCACCCAGAGCGAATGGCTTCTCGCATCCTCGGACAAGGTGATTTCCAAACTTTACTTGAAAAAGCAGAAGAGGTTTTCAGCGAAGATCAAGCAATAGAACTTGAGCGTAAACTCACAGCGAATAAAGGATTAGATTTTACCGATTTTCTGACGCAACTGGAGCAGATTAAAAATATGGGTCCCTTGGATCAACTACTGGATCTGATGCCCTTTAAAAATCAATTGCCTGTTCAGAATCTCACGCCCGATGAGAGCCATTTACAAACAGCAAAAGCAATCATTCATTCAATGACGCCTGAGGAACGAGGGAATCCTCGGTTGTTAGACAGAAGTCGGAAACTTCGAATTTCCAAAGGTAGTGGAACAACAGTAAACCAAGTGAACATGCTGATTTCGCAGCTACAGATGATGAATCGTATGCTGAATCAGCAAGCGGCGATGGCAATGCCGCAAATGGGAAAGGGTTTAAATGCGAAGATGGGGCGGAAAATAGGCGCGCTCCCTGGTCAAAAACGTAAGGTAGGGAGAAAGCCCCGAAAACGGAGACGCCGCAAATAACGATAGGTGTGATTTTAGGAGTCTACCTCTCTATAAACGCGGTGTGAATGCCATTAGGAGGTATTTTTTTGGCAGTTAGAATTAGATTACAACGACACGGTAGAAAGAAACGGCCCTTTTATCGGCTCGTCGCAGCTGATGCGCGGGCCCAAAGGGATGGCGTATTTTTAGAACGTCTCGGCCATTACGATCCTTTAACGGATCCGGCAGACATCGTCATTGATGAAGAGAAGGCTTTGAAATGGTTAAGACGCGGTGCGCAACCGACCGATACGGCAAAACGTTTACTTTCTAAACGTGGAATTTTAATGAAATTTGAATACGAAAAATTGGGGAGACCGATGCCTCAGGAGGCTGTCGTTGAAGAAGTTCAGGAACAACCTGCTGACACAGCGCCAACTGAATCTGAAGCCGACAGTGTGTCTGATGAAGCAACGCCCGATGAAGAAGCAACCGAATCTGCTGAAGAAGAATAATAAACCTGTTTCAAAAGATTCCGAGCGGACAGGCAACAGATACATCTACTAATATTGAAAGTGAACTATGTTCAAAGATTTGATTGAATACATCGTAAAATCGCTCGTCGATTATCCCGATCAGGTAGTGGTCCAGGAAGTAACTGGCGAAACGGTGGTTATTGTAGAGTTGACTGTCATGGAAGAAGATTTAGGAAAAATTATCGGTAGATACGGGCGTACCCTTAAAGCGATAAGAAGTGTTCTCTATACTGCAGGATTGCAGGCAAATAAAAAGGTCATTCTCGAATTAATTGAACACCCGAGGACAGAGGAGCAATAGGAATATCGTTTACTACACGAGGTAGACGCATCAAGTAAGAATGTAGGGTGTTGCTTGCAAGCCTATATAAAAATGAAAATTGATGTTCTCGCCTTGTTTCCAGAGATACTCGCGCCGGCGTTAAAAACGGGTATCCTCAGACGCGTTCAAGACGCGGATAAACTCACCGTCAATCTCCATAATCTTCGCGATTGGGCAACCGACAAACACAAATCGGTTGATGACTACCCTTATGGCGGTGGTGCAGGTATGATTCTTAAACCAGAACCTATCTTTGCAGCGGTTACGGCGTTGAATATGGAGGAAACCGCACACGTTGTCTACCTAACACCGCAAGGTGTGCCGTTGACGCAGGCACTCGCGGAATCGCTCTCCTTGGAATCACATCTCATTCTTTTGTGTGGGCGTTACAAAGGAATTGATGAGCGGGTGCGAGATCAGCTTGTCACAACCGAACTCTCCATTGGTGATTATGTTTTAAGTGGAGGAGAAATTGCTGCACTCGTTTTGATTGATGCCATTGGTCGTGTGCTTCCAGGTGCGCTTGGCGATTATGAATCCGCACATGCTGATTCGTTCAGTCATGACTTACTTGATTATCCGCACTACACACGACCCGCTGAGTTCGCGGGAATACAGGTTCCTGAAGTCCTCTTGAGTGGGGATCATGAAGACATTGAGAAATGGCGGTATGCGGAGGCACTTAAGCGCACCGCAAAGCACCGTCCAGATCTGCTCCAGAAACTGGAATTGAGCGAAGAAGACATCGCTATTCTTAAAATGGCAGGGTTGGTAGAGTAAACTGAACGGTAGTTGTCTATTTTTTTTGCGTATGACTTACCAACCTGTGTTAAGACATGGTGAACTTATACTATACAAGGAGGAATAATACGATGAATTTGGTTGAATCCGTTGAAAGTCAATATATGAAAAGTGATATTCCTAAGTTTGGTCCTGGGGATATTGTCAAGGTGAACACCCGTATCCGAGAGGGGCAAAAGGAGCGTATTCAGACATACGAAGGGACGGTTATTCGTCGAGCACACGGCGGATTACGATCAACGTTTACAGTACGGCGCGTCGCCTTCGGCGCGGGAAGTGAAAGGACTTTCCCTCTCCATTCACCCAATATTGAGAGTATTCAGGTCGTTCGATACGGAGCTGTCCGCCGCGCGAAATTGTATTATTTGCGCGACCGTACCGGAAGAGCCGCACGTGTCAAAGAACGCAGAAGATAACCTGGTGGAGATGAACGTTTTTGAGCTTGCTTACCAGCAAAGCGGCTATAAACAAATTGCAGGTATTGACGAGGCTGGCCGAGGTGCTTTGGCGGGTCCCGTCATTGCCGCTGCTGTTATCTTACCTACTAATTGTACGCTTGACGATATAAATGATTCAAAGCAGTTGTCTCCGAAACAACGCGACCGACTCTACGACGAAATCCAACACGTCGCTGTGTCAATAGGCATAGGTTCTATTGATAATCAAACTATTGACCGTCTCAATATTCTTAATGCTACCTTATTGGCAATGCAGGAAGCAGTCGAAAAACTGACGCCACAGCCTGATTGTCTCCTCGTTGACGGTATATATCTCCCGCAAGTAGATATTCCCGGCGAGGCAATTCCGAAGGGCGATAGCCGAAGTTATTCTATAGCGGCAGCCTCTATTATCGCCAAAACCACGCGCGATAGACTCATGATTGAGTTGGATCGCACCTACCCTAACTACGGATTCCTGAAGCATAAAGGATATCCTACATCACAACATCGAAAAGCGATTGCACAGCTTGGTGCATCGGATATTCACCGACACACCTTCAAACTGCTTCCTGATGATCAAATTGAGTTATTCTGAAGAATGCTAAGTCCGTTATTACATGAGACTTGGCAAACGGAAGGCGAGCATGGATCGTTCACGCTTGGACATTGCGAAAATTGGAGAGTCGTTGGCAGTCGCGCATCTCAAAGCACGTGGGTGTGAAATCTTGGCACAGAATTATCGAGCAGTGCGCGGGGAAATTGATCTGATCGTACAGGACGGGCAATTTATCGTTTTTGTGGAAGTTAAAACTCGGAGAAGTCTCAAATTCGGGTTGCCCCAAGCGGCTGTAACCCGGCAAAAACAGAAGCAGATCTCTAAGATAGCCTTGGCATATCTACAAGCAGAAAACCTCTGGGATACCCCTTGCCGTTTTGATGTTATCGCCATCCATCTATCATCACAGTCCGAATTGTTGCGACTTGAGCACATCGAGAGCGCATTTGAATTTCAGCAGTAGAGCAAGGCGCAGGAGGACTTTGAGAATCCCCCTGCTTTAGTGTTGAATGTATCACTTGCGGGATGATTCTGGTTCCAACGCTGGGTAGATTTCTATATCGGAGCGGGTGATCATCGTCCCGACATAGAAGGTCAACCAATCTCCGCAAAGTTCAATAGACATGAATTCATCGTCACCCGCGATATATTCGTGGAGTTCTACCTCAAATTTCTCTTCTCCTTCAGCGTTGGTAACCGTAAGAGTTGCCGGCACCACGTCCTGACGACTGTATTCAAAAGCGATATCTGCGTGCTCGTTCTCTGGGTCCGGGAAGTAAAGCGTCATCTCGTCTGGCAACGGATCGCCGATTTCACATTCATCATCGACGATCCATCGGGAGATCTCGTAATCTTCCTTCGTTCCTGCCACATGGTCAACACCGATGACGACCTCTTCCTCCGAGTCACGGATATGGTACATATAGCGACGGAGGGCATCGCCTTCATACTTCTTTCGAGTGACAAGTTTGAAGGCGTGCGATGTATCTCCTGTCTCCTCGTATGTGATGATGTCGGTGAGTTCGATCATGCTGTCAATCGGAATGTCGACCAGTTCATGCCGCACTGGCTTTTTTGCATCGGCGTCTTTTCGCCTGCCAAACAGCGATTTGCCATCTTTTCTACCAAATAGTGCCATCCCTATCACCTAAAAATAACCCTTGTTATACATCACTAACATAATCACACCAACAACGATCATACTACCGAAGATAAGGAGAAACCATGTTGCTCCTGAAGTTTTCTTCTCGATGACAACAGTTTTCGTAACTGGTGGAGCACGTGTTTGGGATGTGTTGGTAGACGATGCTGTCACTGTTGGGGTCTCTTGAGCAGCCGCAAGAAGTTCCTCTTTTAGTGCTGCTTCATCTGGAAGTTCGTCAACAGTAACAGCTTCCGCGCCCTCCCCATAAAATTTATCTGGGTTTTCTTCTACGTAACTTGCGGCGTAATCTTCGTCGCGATTGGTACCTGGGTCTACATAATTCGAGTTGGGTTCAACCCCCTGACTTTCGTAGTAGTCCCTATAGTATTCATATTCCCTCTGTTTTTCCGCACTCCAGTGCGACCGGTCATAACCTCGGTGGTGATAGTGCCACAAGTAACTGTGACGAATCGCATGATTGTAGTAGTCGTGGAAATAGATGCCGAATAAGAGATTGTTGAATGCCATTGATGCGCCCAGACTGTACATCGAATAGCCCATCATAGGATAGTAACCACCGAAGTTATTAACGTTGATAGTTTGCCTCTGCTGCCTGCGGGCACGCGCAGTTTCCCGATTAGCTGTCCGGTTTTGGCGTTTCAAACTACGGTTTTCTGCTTTGAGTTGTCGTACCTGCTTCCGATTTTGTGCGGTCGCTTGTCGTTGTTGACCGCGTGTTGCTGTCGAGCTTCGCGTTGACGTATTTGATGTAGCCCTGGCGCGATTGGTAGCAGTTTGCTTCTGACGTGCCACGGTACTCGCACGTGTCCCTGTACTTCTTGATGTGCTACTTCTGCTGTAGGAGCTGCCCGTGCTGCGTGTTGTGCGCGATGTCGAAGTCCGTGGACTCGTATAGCTTCTGCTGCGTGGGGTTGAATAACTTCTACTCGTAGAAGAACGACTGGAAGAACGGCTATAGGAACGACTCGGTGTGTAGCTCCGCTTGCTTGAGCTGCGACTATAACTACGGCTACGACTGAAACTCCGGCCTCCTCCGAAACCGCGGCGGCTCTCTACAATATCTGGTGCAAAGCTAAACAGAAAGACAACCAGAACAGCAAGAACTGAAAACTTCTGAAATTTACGTTTCACCTGATCTTCCTCCTTGGATTTTTTCTCCGAAAAAAACTTGACAAAAGACGCTGAATTTGTTAGAATATTTCTAAAGATATATGAGAGTCTGAATCAGTTTCGTCTACGAAACCTCTCTCGCTTTTAAACTTATGTGCCTGTAGCTCAGTTGGATAGAGCGTTAGCCTCCGGAGCTAAAGGTCGGGCGTTCGAGTCGCCCCAGGCACGTTTTTTCCATATATGTACGCGCTCAGATTGTCTATATTTTCAGATTGTCTATATTTACTGAGCGAAATCGCCTGCTTATTGCCTTGAAGAATTATGTTAGCATTAATAGGAATGGATGTCAAGGATATTTGAAAGGAAAAATATGACACTTGACGTACGCGACGAACGACTTTTAGGGTTGGTTGATTCCGACGCAGTTGTTGAGCAACTCGCAACGGGATGTGAATTCACCGAGGGACCTCTCTGGCACGCTGCAGAGCGGTTTCTGCTTTTTAGCGATATTCCTGCGAACAAGATGCGGAGATGGGATGCCGACTCCGGAATGACGGTTTTCCGCGATCCTTCGGGAAAATCAAACGGTTTGACCTATGATAAAGGCGGACACCTTATCGCTTGCGAACACGCAAACCGGAGAGTTTCGCGAACGACAGCGGATGGAGTGGTTATTACAATTGCCTCCCATTATGAAGGAAAACGTTTGAATAGTCCTAATGATGTCGTCGTGAAGTCAGATGGCAGCATCTATTTCACAGATCCACCTTACGGTCTAAGTGCGTCATACGGGGTTGAATCAGAGAAAGAACTTGATTTTCAAGGGGTCTATCGTTTGTCTCCCAACGGAGACACGTTGACTCTTCTCGTTGACGATTTTGACAGACCCAATGGTCTCTGCTTTTCACCAGATGAGTCTATCCTTTACATTAACGACACCGAGCGTATGCATGTCCGCGCATTCGATGTGCAACCCGATGGCACAATCGCGAACGACCGCGTCTTCGGTGAAGAAGAGGGAGACACCGGTAAACCCGATGGCATGAAAGCCGATGTTCAGGGGAATGTCTACCTAACGGGTCCGGACGGGATTTGGGTTTTCGCACCCGACGGAACACACCTCGGAATTATCCTCGTCCCTGAGCGTTCAGCAAACTTGGCATGGGGTGGTGATGGCTGGAAAAGCCTTTTTATCACAGCGAGTACTTCCCTTTATCGCGTGGAATGCAAGGTAGCAGGAGTCGCAGTCCCATAATGCCGATCAAAGTTAATATCAAACGCATAGACAAAACTCTTCCGTTGCCGAAATATGAGACGGCAGGCTCTGTCGGATTTGATTTAATCTGCCGGGAAGCAGCAGAAATTCCACCACAATCCATCGTTCTTATTCCCGCGAATGTCATCGTTGAAACGCCCCCCGGTTATATGTTGATGGTGTGCTCGCGAAGCAGCACGCCGCGAAAATTCGGCTTAATGGTGCCACAAGGTATTGGTATCGTTGATAACGATTACTGTGGCGAAGAGGATGAACTCAAAATTCAGGTTTACAATTTCACGAATAAAGTTGTGAATGTTGAAAGGGGCAGTCGGATCGCACAAGCAATTTTTGTGCGCGTAGATACAGCAGAATGGAATGAGGTTGAACAGATGCAATCACCCTCTCGCGGAGGATTTGGCAGTACGGATCGATAGACATGGAACAGTATATAGAAGGGCTGCAGCAAATATTAGATACTGGCGTTGACCGACCAGGTAGAAATGGTGATACCCGCGCACTATTCGGCATGCAAATGCGCTACGATCTCGCAGACGGGTTCCCCGCCGTAACGACTAAAAAACTGGCTTTCGGTGCTGTAAAAGCTGAGCTTTTGGGTTTTCTACGTGCGTATTCTCATGTTGATCAATTTCAGAAACTCGGTGTACAAGTGTGGAATGCAAATGCTGATGCTTGGGGACGCAACGGTTCACTTGGTCGCATATACGGAGTTCAGTGGCGAAAATGGCAAACGGAAAATGGCACAATCGATCAATTGGGCGAGGTAATTGAGCAGCTCCAGACGAACCCACACAGTCGAAAGCATGTTGTTACGGCGTGGAATCCCGGGGAATTAAATGAGATGGCATTGGAACCGTGCCATATGTTTTTCCAATTCTTTGTCGCCGATGACAAGTTGTCATTGCAAATGTATCAACGCAGTTGTGATATGTTCTTGGGTGTCCCATTCAATATTGCCTCATATTCACTTCTTCTACACATGGTCGCACAAGTAACAGGATTAATACCTGGGGAATTTGTTCACACCTTAGGCGACGCACACATCTACCATGAGCACTTTGAAGCAGTTGAAACCCAGATAAAGCGAAGTCCTTATCCACTTCCGAGACTGGTATTGGATCCGAAAATATCATCAATTGATGCCTTCAAGACGCAACACATTCAGTTAGAGGACTACCAGCACCACAATGCTATTCGTGCGCGTATGATCGTCTGATACCTTCTAAACGCCTCCCTAATGGAACCTATGCAGGACAACCCATAATAAAATGGCTCAAGCACCACGAAACCAAGATAACTCCCAGAACGGTAAACATCCTGACCTTGAGGAATTGACACCTCCAGAGGAAGCTGCATTTCTTATTCGTTTTGCTTTTGAGGAATTTGAAGAAATTATCATGAACTATCCACATCATAGTGCTTACTGCTTCGCGGCGATCACCCGACTCGCGGGAACAAACGAGGATCTCACGAATCTCACGCGTCGGATTGGAATGTGGCTCTGGATGGAAGTTTTAGCCTTTCAGATTGAGGAACCTTTAATCCTCAAAGAACTCGCTGCGGATTTGGAAATTGATGTGGAAACTGTTCTAACCGGAATTGATGAACTCGTAAGGATAAGAGAATTTGATATTGAATCGAAACACAAACAGAAGATTAAACTTATACCACGCATGTCTAAAGAGACAGTGACGCATTTCGCTGAGCAGGTCTTGAGTGGAATAGAGGCGGGACAACAAGTAGAGGGAACAAGGTCTTAAATGTTAATTTCAATGATCGCTGCAATGGACAAAAACCGACTTATCGGCAATGGGCCCGATATTCCGTGGCAGATGCCAGTTGACCGTCGGCATTTTCGCGACATGACGATCGGCAAGCCCGTCGTTATGGGACGTAAAACTTTTGAAACGCTCAAACGCCCTTTAGGCAGACGACACAATATCATTCTCACCCGAAACACAGCTTATGAGGCACCAAAAGGCTGTAGTGTCGCACATTCAGTAGCGGGTGTTCTTGAACTTTGTAAGGAAGCAGAAGAACTCATGATATGTGGCGGCGCACCTATCTATCAAGCCTTTTTACCCCACGCAAATCGGCTCTACCTTACACAGATTCATGCTACTTTTGAGGGGAATGTCTATTTTCCTGAATTTGACGTCATAGCGTGGGAAGAAGTAAAACGCATTGACGGTGAACCTGATGAGAAAAATCCTTATCCCTACAGTTTTGTATTTTTAGAAAAAAGATAAGGATGGGTCGCCGATAACTCTTTTCTAACAGAGGAGCAATCTGTGCTTAATCTATGCATGCTTTCAGGCTCTTTTGAATACGACTCCGAAGCATCGTTGACCATTTTCAAAAATTTTGTTGAAAGACATTATCCAATTCAAACGAATCTAATCGCCTACAGTTCGGAGGACGACGATCCTTCTTTGACAGCACTGGATGATGCCGATGTTTTGTTAGTTTTTACTCGTCGTCTCAATACCGAGGGCGCATCGCTCGAGCAATTTCAAACCTATTGTGAACAGGGTAGACCGGTCGTCGGAGTTAGGACAGCCAGCCACGCTTATCAAAATTGGTTAGAGTTCGATAAGGATGTATTGGGTGGTGATTATCAAGGACATTACGGGGATGGTCCCATTGTACGCGCAGAAGTGGTTGCTACAGAACATCCAATTCTGGATGGTATCTCAGCGTTTGCCAGTTATGGAAGTCTTTACAAAAACCCATCACTTCGCGACGATACGTCCCTTCTATTGATGGGGCATACGATCGAACATTCTGAACCGGTAGCATGGACCCGATTGCATAACGGAGGACGTATCTGTTATACTTCATTGGGACATCAGAAAGATTTTGAAGTCGTCCCCTTTCTGCGATTTCTGGCACAAAGTATTTTGTGGGTGTCAAAACAGGCATAGGGAAACCCAAAGGCACTTTAGGAGATATGGAAACACTGACGATTCTGAATGGCGATATCTATACCCCAACACATTATGGACAGGGGAGCATTGTCATTCAAGATGACACAATTTCAACCATAACAACAGACGCTCTTCAGCCTGCAGGCGACGTTATTGATGCCTCTGGATGTCTTGTCATTCCGGGGTTGATTGATGGATTGGTACATGGCGGCGGTGGTTGTGATAGCATGACAGGTGAGATCGAGGATGTCGCTACAATCGCTCGCGCACATGCACGCAATGGTGTTACTTCGTTAGTGTTGGGTATCTCCTCAGGAAGCATGGCGCAAATCAACGCTGCCTTAACAGCTATAGCGCATATCGTTGATGAACCAGTTGTAGATGGTTCTCGGATTTTGGGTTCGTATGTAGAGGGAAAATTCGGAAGTCTCGCCAAAAACGGAGCACAGAACGCAAAATACATTACCCCACCAAACTTTGAAGAATTCCACGCCATGTGGGCAGCTTCCGATGGCACCTTGAAGGTAATTTCCGTTGCCCCCGAAAACGATGAAAATTTTCAGTTCATCAAGCATCTCGCAACGTTCAGGTCAGATGCCTATAACGATATCATCATCGCTATGGGACACACAAATGCGACTTATGAACAGGCGATGGCAGCGATTGATGCCGGTGTGACCCGTGCTACCCATACTTACAACGGTATGAGCGGTATGCACCACCGCGAACTCGGTGCGATTGAAGCAGTCCTCTCTCACCCAGATGTCCATGCAGAACTTATTGTTGATGAACATCATGTCCACCCTTTTTGGGGGAACCATTTAATTCGGCAAAAAGGAGTTCACGCTGTCGGGTTGATTACAGATTGCACAGAACTTGCTGGTGTTCCTTCTGAAGACTGGCAGGCATCGGCAACATATATTCCTACCATTGATGCTTATCGCCTCAGCGAAAACGCAATTTCTGACAAGGATACTGCCATTGAAGCCGACAACACCGAAAAATACGTTCGCGACGACGCAGTGTGGCTTGATATCGGCAAACCGACCGAACGTCTCGCTGGCGCGACAATTACGCTTATGGATGGTATCCGCAATGTCATGAACTGGGGCTATTCACTGGAAGAGGCATTAACGATGGCAACGTTGACGCCCGCTCAGAATTTAGGAGTTGCCGCGTCGGTTGGTTCAATTGAAACCGGAAAAATGGCGGATGTCGTTATTGTTGATGGGAATTTAAGCGTCCAGAACGTGATTTTGCGTGGAAAATTGCTGAAAAATTAGGGAATTTATTGGATTTCCTAATTTTTTGTAAAAAAAAGGTAAAAAAATTTGACAAACAGGATTGTATAGTGTATAATAATTGTTTTGGGAACCCTAATTCAATCTTCTATGGAAACGGGGGCGGTTATTCGGAAACATTCTAACGTCGTGTCTAATATCCAACGTTAATTTGTTCTGCTGAAATTGTGACGCCCCGCGTGGGGCTTTTTTAATTGACAAATCCATGGCGTGGCGGAGGTGCAAGATGCCAACAATTAACCAATTAATCAAAAAACCGCGCAAGCGGTACCGCAAAAAAACGAAATCGCCGGTGCTACAGCAGTGTCCTCAGCGTCGTGGTATCTGTTTACAGGTGAAAACGGTAACACCGAACAAACCTAATTCCGCTTTGCGTAAGGTTGCTCGGGTGCGTTTTACTTCTGGCTATGAAGCCACCTGTTATATTCCGGGGATCGACCACAATTTGCAAGAACACTCAGTCGTTTTGGTCCGTGGTGGACGGGTCAAGGACCTATCTAATGTCCGTTACCACATTGTGCGTGGCAAGTTGGATACCGCTGGTGTTGACAACCGTCGCCAGGGGCGTTCAAAATACGGGGCACGCAAACCGGGCTAAACAAGGGAGGAATAGCTGATGCCGAGACGTGGAAATGTTGCCAAGCGCGATGTGAACCCTGACGCAACGTACAACAGCAAACTGGTTTCAAAGTTTATTAATAGCCTTATGTTGGATGGAAAGAAAAGCACAGCGCAGTCCATCCTGTACGAGAGTTTTAAGGTTATCGAATCACGGACAGATGAAGACGGTTTTACTATCTTCAAGCAAGCGATTAACAATGTTAAACCGGTATTAGAAATTCGACCGAGACGTGTAGGTAGTCAGACCTACCAGGTTCCAGTTGATGTAAAGGCGGAACGGAAACAGCGGTTAGCGTTCAGTTGGATTATCCAATCAGCCCGTTCCCGCGGCGAAAGACGAATGGCAGAACGCCTCGCTGGTGAAATATTAGATGCATCGCGGAACGAAGGCGGCGCAATCCGTAGAAAAATGGATCAACATCGGATGGCAGATGCCAACCGGGCTTTTGCACACTATCGATGGTAAAAACGTAAGCGCGGTCCTCGGACCGCAACTTACTAAAAAATAACAGGAGTCACTCAACCGTGGCGGATAAAAAACAAAATACTCCACATCGTTTGGAATTGCCCCACATGCGTAACATCGGCATCATGGCACATATTGATGCCGGCAAGACCACTGTCACCGAGCGGATTTTGTATTATACCGGTAGGGTCTATCGGATCGGTGATGTAGACGATGGCACCACCACTATGGACTGGATGGTGCAAGAGCAGGAACGCGGCATTACAATTACTGCAGCTGCAACAACCTGCCAGTGGAAAAAACATCATATTAATATTATAGATACACCGGGGCATATTGATTTCACCGTTGAAGTTGAGCGCTCACTTCGCGTCCTTGACGGTGCAGTCGCTGTGTTCTGCGCGGTCGGTGGCGTTGAACCGCAATCTGAGACGGTCTGGAGACAAGCAGAAAAATACGATATACCTCGAATAGCCTTTGTGAATAAAATGGATCGAACCGGTGCAGATTTCTTCCGCACTGTTGAGATGATGGAAGAGCGACTCGGTGCTAACGCAATTCCAGTGCAACTACCGATCGGTTCGGCAGAACAATTTACTGGTATCGTTGACCTCATCTCGATGAAAGGTCAGATTTGGAATGTATCTACAGCCTCTGGACACGATGGCACTCTCATCCAAGAAACGGACATCCCGAAAGAAATGGAAGAGATGGCATACGAATATCGTGAACGTATGTTGGAGTCTATCGCTGATTCTGATGAGGAGCTTCTTCTTAAATACTTAGACGGTGCTGACATCTCACCAGAAGAAATTAAAGCTGGGCTCCGTAATGGCGTCGTCACAGGCAAAATTGTCCCGGTTCTCTGTGGAACAGCATTAAAAAACAAAGGCGTCCAACCACTCTTGGACGCGATTGTTTCTTACCTCCCAGCTCCAACGGATGTGCCACCCGTAATGGGCTTTAATCCCAAGACTGAAGAAGAAGAAGTCCGACCGGCGAATGAGAATGAACCTTTTTGTGCTTTAGCATTCAAACTTACGACAGATCCGCACGTTGGCAAATTGACCTATCTCCGTGTGTATTCTGGTGTTCTCAGGAAGGGCGATACCGTCTACAATAGTACAACTGGCAATCATGAGCGGATTGGACGTTTGATGCAGATGCATGCCAACAAACGTGAAGAGCATGAAGCCGTTTACGCAGGAGACATCGCTGCGGCAATCGGATTAAAAGACCTCTCAACTGGTGATACACTCTGTGATCCGAAAGCGCATATTACATTAGAAACGATGGTATTCCCGCTTCCAGTGATGGCTATCGCAGTTGAGCCTCGCACACAATCCGATATCGATAAATTGAACCTTGCCCTCTCAAAACTCGCCGAAGAAGATCCAACTTTTAAAGTCCATCAAGATCCCGAAACAGGACAGACCTTACTGTCAGGAATGGGTGAACTTCACCTCGAAATCATCGTTGATAGGCTCGTTCGAGAGTTTAATGTCTCGGCGAATGTGGGTAATCCAGAAGTCGCCTATCGAGAAACGATTCTTGATCCCGTTACGTCTGTTGGACGTTTCGTACGTCAATCTGGCGGTAGAGGTCAATTTGGACACGTTGTTATTGAAGTAGAACCCCTTGAAAAAGGGACCGGCTTTGAATTTAAAGACGGAACGAAGGGTGGGGTTATTCCGCAAGAGTACATTCCGGCTGTACAAAAAGGGATTGAAAATGCCATGAACACGGGAGTCCTGGCGGGTTATCCGGTCGTTGATGTATCGGTAACGCTCGTTGATGGGTCACACCATGCTGTCGATTCCTCAGAAATGGCTTTCTCCATAGCGGGTTCTATGGCATTCAAAGATGCCTTGAAGCGTGCTAAGCCGACACTACTTGAACCGATTATGAATGTTGAGGTAATCGTTCCTGACGAGTATCTCGGCAAGGTGATAGGTGATCTAAACGCTCGGCGCGCACAGATACGTGAAACAGAAGCACAAGGTAAATCTCGCATACAGGTCGTTCGTTCTGATGTGCCGCTTTCAGAGATGTTTGGGTACGTCAAAACACTTAGATCGCTCACTCAGGGTAGAGCCAACTACTCTATGGAATTTTCACACTATAACGAAGTCCCCACCAGTGTAATGGAGGACTTAATTGCATCAGTGAAACGTTAACTATTTGTGATGTGCCCGAACTGTCGGAGTGTTATCTCTTCCTACAAGCGGGCACTGTGTTTGATTAAATGAAATGGTCTGCCATACGCCAATGCGTTTGGCTGCCTTATAGAAACGGGGTACGCAGTTTTAGGGCGAAATTCTACGTCTATAGTGAAAGTACTGGAAACCGCGTTTACAATACCCGAAACAACACAATTTTATTGGAGCTCGGACAAAAATGGCTAAGGAAACGTTTGAAAGGACTAAGCCACACGTCAATATTGGAACAATCGGCCACGTTGACCACGGTAAGACAACCCTCACGGCAGCGATTACCATGGTTCTCTCCAGTCTTGCCAATGAAGATTACGTCATGGAATATGATGAAATCGACAAAGCACCTGAAGAAAAAGAGCGTGGTATTACGATTAATACAGCACACGTGGAGTATGAAACTGAGAATAGGCACTACGCACACGTGGATTGCCCGGGGCACGCCGACTATATCAAAAATATGATTACCGGTGCTGCACAGATGGATGGCGCTATCCTCGTCGTCTCTGCTGCTGACGGTCCCATGCCGCAAACGCGTGAGCACGTGCTACTCGCACGGCAGGTGAACGTGCCGTCCCTCGTCGTCTACCTTAACAAGGCTGACATGGTTGATGACGAAGAGCTTCTCGAACTCGTTGAATTGGAAGTCCGTGAATTGCTAAGCGATTATGAGTTTCCTGGTGATGATATTCCTATCGTCATAGGATCTGCCCTTGAAGCCTATGAAGAAATGGATGGCGGTGGCGATCCCAATAGCGATGCATGTTCATCGATTCTTGAACTCATGGAAGCAGTTGACGATTACATTCCTGAACCCGTACGCGACACCGAAAAACCGTTCTTGATGCCGATTGAAGATATCTTCACCATTAGCGGTCGCGGTACAGTTGTCACCGGACGTGTTGAACGTGGTATCGTTGAAGTCGGGAATACAGTTGAAATCGTAGGATTACGCGAAACACAAAGCACCGTTGTCACGGGTGTTGAGATGTTCCGTAAACTGCTCAACGAAGGACGTGCTGGCGACAATATTGGTGCTTTGATACGTGGTGTTGACCGTGATGAGGTTGAGCGTGGTCAAGTGTTGGCAGTTCCAGGGACTGTTCAGCCACACACCAAGTTTGAAGCTGAGGCATACATCCTTACAAAAGATGAAGGTGGACGCCACAATCCCTTCTTTAGCGGATACCGTCCACAGTTTTATTTCCGGACAACTGATGTAACCGGAGAAATGGATTTGCCTGAAGGCATTGAGATGATTATGCCAGGCGACAACGCACAAATTACCGTTGAGCTGTCTAAACCCATTGCAATGGAGGAACAACTCCGATTCGCAATTCGAGAAGGTGGACAGACAATCGGTGCCGGTGTTGTATCCAAAATTCTTGAGTAATAGATGGGGCGGAACTTCGGTTCCGCCCTTTTATAAGGCATCAGCAGAGCGGCTTTGGAAATCTGTCCTCACATGGAAGTGAATTCATAACAAATCTCTCTGTTTGATGAAGGCGATACGAAAAGATGGACAATCAAAAAATTCGAATCCGACTTAGGGCGTTTGATTATCGGTTGTTGGACCTGTGGTCAAAGCAGATAGCAGATACTGCAAAACGTACAGGCGCAGCTGTTTCTGGTCCGATTCCATTGCCGACAAAAAAGCATCTCTATACTGTTCAACGTTCAACATTTAAAGACAAGAAATCGCGTGAACAATTTGAGATGCGGATTCATAAACGTCTGCTGGATATCTCAGAAACAACACCTAAGACCGTTGATGATTTGATGCGGTTGGACCTGCCTGCAGGTGTCGATGTCAAAATTACGCTATTGTAGTCGGAGAGATGATTGTTCTCCACTCCGGCGATTTGGAAACCGAAGCGTATGTATTCGAGAAAGTAAGTAGGTGCCTGGGTTTGCAAGTCCCACAGGAGGAGAGCGAGAGAAAATGATTAATGGAATTATAGGCCGCAAAGTCGGCATGACACAAGTCTTTGAGGAATCAGGAAAAGCAATACCTGTTACCGTTATTCAAGCAGGTCCCTGTCCGATTGTCCAACTTAAAACAAAGGAAAAAGACGGATATCAGGCAGTTCAGTTGGGTTTCGGTGAGCAGAAGGAGAATCGTACGAATAGCCCTAAGCGAGGACACTTTGAAAAAGCCGGTGTAGATCCCGCGTTCGTGCTTCGTGAATTTCGCGTCCAGAGTCTTGATGATGTATCTGTAGGAAATGTCGTTGATGCCAACGTCTTTTCAGAGGGCGAACTCGTTGACGTAACGGGCACCTCAAAAGGTCGAGGTTTCACAGGTGTGGTGAAACGTTGGAACTTCGGTGGTGGTAAGAAAAGCCATGGTGGTGAACAAGATCTCCGGCGACCCGGTTCTATCGGCGCAAGCGCAACACCATCTCGTGTTTTTAAAGGAAAACGAATGGCAGGTCGCCATGGTGCTAAACGGCATACTGTTCAAAATCTGCCCGTGATTCAAGCCGATGCCGAGCGTAACTTATTAGTTGTTAAAGGAGCTGTTCCGGGTCCACCTAACGGTCTCCTCCTGATTAAAAAAGCATCTAAAGCACTTAGTTCATAGGTCGGCAATTGTTATTCAAGGGTTGCCGAGAGGAAGCAAACACACAATATGTCAACTTTAGACGTACACAACAGGTCTGGGGCTGTGCTGCATGAAAAGGAATTAGCTGAGGCGTTCACCGATACTGAGGTCAACGGTCCCGTCATTCATCAGTGTGTTGTTGCCTATCTTGCCAATCAGCGGCAAGGTGCCGCATCAACGAAGTCTCGGAGTGACGTGAAGGGTAGTGGAAGAAAACTCTATCGTCAAAAGGGGACCGGTAGAGCCCGTGTCGGACACGCTAAAGCCCCAAATCGGGTCCACGGCGGTGTGGCATTTGGACCCAAACCGCGCAGTTACCGACAGTATACCCCGAAACGGGTCCGTCGGCTTGGACTCCATAGCGCACTCGCAGACAGGTTCCAAAATCAGCAGTGCATTCTTGTCGAAGATTTCACGCTTGAGCGACCGCGCACGAAAGACATGATTAACATGTTAAACGCCGTGAACGCGCAAGGGAAGGTCCTGCTTGTACTTGATGAACCTGATCGGGATATCCATTTGTCTGTGAGGAATATTCCTAAAGTTAACACCTGTACATGGAATACGCTCAATGTTTACCAAGTTATGTGGCATGACACATTGGTAATCACAGAGAAAGCTGTTGAAAAGTTGGAATCCAAGTTCGTCAATACAGGTTCAGAGGCAGAAGGATAAAACTGATGAAAGATATATATCAGGTTATATTACAACCGCTGATTACAGAGAAAAGTACGATTCTTCGCGAGTCTAACAAGTATGCTTTTGTTGTGGATCGAAATGCGACGAAACCTCAGATTCGTCAAGCTGCAGAAGAATTGTTTGATATTCATGGGGATGTCCTCAAGGTTCGCACAATGCGTGTTCGTGGTAAACCAAAAGGCAAAATGTTGCGCTATCAACGTGGGCGTAGACCACACTGGAAAAAAGCCATTATTACGCTAAGAGAAGGTGCAACCATCCAAGCTTTTGAATCCATATAGGATAAGCAAATAAGGAATTCACAGTGCCTAAAACATATTCACCTGTAACCCCAAGTCGCCGGTTTATGACCGGCTATACCTTTGAAGAGATTACCCGAGGCAAACCGGAAAAATCTCTCGTCAAAGGCAGTAAAAAGATGGCAGGGCGGAATGCCAGCGGTCGAATGACGGTAAGACGCCGCGGTGGCGGACACAAGCGCCGATATCGGGTTATCGATTTCAAACGGGATAAATTTGGCGTACCAGCCAAAGTCGCCGCTATTGAATATGATCCGAACCGCTCCGCACATATAGCCCTCCTCCATTATGTTGATGGAGAGAAACGGTATATCCTCGCGCCTGTTGGCGTCCAGGTCGGCGACATGTTAAGCTCAGGCGCAGACGCAGAAATTCGGGTGGGGAATGCCTTGCCTCTGGAAAGAATTCCACTCGGTTCTTCGATCCATAATATAGAGATGCGGCCCGGTAAAGGTGGACAATTAGTCCGGAGTGCCGGTGCTGCTGCTTCTTTGGTTGATAGGGAAGGAAAATACGCACGTGTTCAGCTGCCCTCAGGGGAGATTCGACTCGTTCTTGTACAAGCTATGGCAACGCTCGGTCAAGTCGGCAACACCAGCCAAGTTGTTATCGGCAAAGCAGGGCGTTCAAGGTGGCTTGGAAAACGCCCGAAGGTCAGAGGTGTGGCGATGAACCCGATTGACCATCCACACGGTGGTGGTGAAGGAAAGAGTTCCGGTGGTAGACATCCAGTCACTCCATGGGGTTTTCCGACCAAAGGCTACAAGACTCGGAACCCGAAGAAGAAATCTGGTCGCTATATTTTCGGTAAACGGAAGTAGTCCTTTTGCTAAGTACTTTATTCCGCATGGACTTAATAGTGCAAGATAGAGGAGAAATATAATGGCGCGTTCTCTCAAAAAGGGACCTTATATAGACCCCAAACTCGTTAAGAAGATAGATGCTATGGAGCGTTCTGGCAGTAAACGAGTAATTCGCACGTGGTCCCGACGCTCAATGATAACCCCTGAGTTGGTAGGACATACCTTGGCAATTTACAATGGGAAGAAGTTTTTCCCAGTGTATATTACGGAGAATATGGTAGGACACAAGCTCGGTGAATTCTCGCCAACTCGGACCTTCCGCTCTCATTCAAGCGGCGGAGATAGATAGTTTTGTGATAGCCTCGTGAATCGCAGGTGCTTCGTAGTCCCATTTTTTATTCCGTAGGGCATTGAGGTATCCTGCTAAGAGAAGCGATGAAACCAGAAACCTGCTTTTATTAGGAGACACTGATGGAAGCCAGATCGAGGATTAGGAACGCATCGGTTGCCCCGCGGAAAGCACGATTAGTAGCCGATCTCGTCCGTAATCAATATGTTGAGGATGCGTTAAGTCAACTGCGCTTTACGCATAAAGCCGCATCCCCTATAATTTACAAGCTGATTCAATCAGCTGCCGCGAACGCACAATATCAAGACCCGAACGTTGATATTACGGGATTATACGTCAAAGAGATTTGGGTCGATGAGGGGGTTACGCGGAAATGGATACGTCCCCGGGCGAGAGGTATGGCAAATAGGATTCTAAAACGCAGCAGCCATATCACTGTCGTCGTTGATGAGGAGAGTACTGAGAATGGTGAGTAACGGCGTGTATATTTGCACAGCACCACCCCAGACAACTCAGCCTCCGCGTCGCGAATGGGGAAGAATCTGACAGGAGGTTTGTGTGGGACAAAAAACTCACCCGCGTGGATTGCGCTTAGGAATCATTGAGACGTGGGATTCAAAGTGGTACAGCGAACGGGATTACGCCAAGTGGCTCCATGAAGATTTTCAGATTCAGGAGTTTGTCAAGGAGCAACTTGCGCGCGCCGGGATTTCGCGCGTTGAAGTCGAACGTGTAGCAGATCGTTGTAGTATTAATATCCATACGGCGCGCCCAGGGATTGTCATTGGCCGCCGCGGAGCAGAAGCTGAAAAATTACAAGCGTTACTTGAAAAGCATGTGGGGTGTCCAGTCCGCATCAATGTCTCAGAAATTAAAGATCCCGAATTGGACGCGCAACTTGTGTCCGAAGCTGTTGCAACTCAGATAGAACGTCGCGCAAGCTTTAAACAGGTCATGCGGCGGAGTATCACAAGTTCAATTCAAGCTGGCGCATTGGGCGTTAAAATCATGGTGAGCGGTCGACTGGATGGTAAGGAGATTGCTCGATCCGAATCCAGCCTTGAGGGACGAGTTCCGCTTCATACCCTTAGAGCTGATGTTGACTATGGATTTACCGAAGCAAATACAACCTACGGTAAAATAGGCGTCAAAACATGGATTTTCAAGGGCGAAGTTATTGGTGTTCCAGATAAATTGAGGGGTGATTCCTCTGCGCGTCGTCAACCCGGGCGTCGTGAAGATACCGGTTCCCAACGTCCAGAACGTCGCCAAGGGGACAGACGTGCCGCATCTGGAGGTTCACGCTCCGGACAATCCGGAGGACAGGGTAGAGGAAGAGGGCGGCGCCGGCAGCGTTCGAGTCGTGGCGATTCCCAGAGCCGTTCATAACTCCACTGATATATTATTAAGGAGGCATTTAAGGTGTTAATGCCCAAACGTGTGATGCATCGAAATGTGCATCGCGGAAAACGCCGCGGAAAACCTGTCCGGGGTTCAAAAATCAGTTTCGGCGAATACGGATTACAAGCAATGGAAGCTGGTTGGATTACAAGCAACCAGATTGAATCCGCTCGTGTCGCAGTTACGCGATACGTACGTCGTGGCGGAAAACTTTGGATCAAAATTTTTCCGCATAAGCCAGTTAGTAAAAAACCTGCTGAAACGCGTATGGGGAGTGGTAAAAAAGGTCCCCCTGAATTTTGGGTCGCTGTCGTCAAACCCGGCAGAATCCTTTATGAATTAAGTGGCGTTTCGCTTGAAGATGCAAAAGGGGCGTTTGAACGAGCCGCCCACAAATTGCCAGTAAAGACTAAATTTGTTGCACGGAATGAGTAATTTCGTCTGCGACTCCGGTTGTAGGAAATACCGCTACTGAACACAGCGTGGTGGTTTTAACAACACACATGGAGGGTTGGAAAAATGAATGCGGATGAACTACGAGGTAAGACAACTGAAGAATTGGAAAGTGAATTACAGTCTCTGAAAGAGACGCTATTTAACCAGAGATTCCGAAGTATCTTAGGACAACAAGAGGACACAACACGTATCGGTAAAATTCGCAAGGATATCGCACGTGTGAAAACTGTCCTACAAGGGCGTGCACAATAAGCAGTAGTCGTGCGGTAACGGACGTTTGATGCTACTTGGAAATAACTGATGGATTACATAGTGTCCGCACCTCAACGTACTTTCAAGAATAGGTCTTAGCTGGGTTGGAGGATAAAGTTGAACGAAAAAACGCGAGGACATCGCAAATTCCGAACAGGTCTTGTTACGGGCAACAGTATGGACAAAACTGTTGCAGTATCACTTGTGCGGCGTTATCAACATCCCCTTTACAAAAAGGTAGTCCGGAAAACGAAGAAAATTCTGGCTCACGATGAACAGAATAGTTGTAATGTCGGTGACGTGGTACAGGTTGTTGAAGCCCGACCACTGAGCCGTCGGAAACGATGGCGGGTCCAGGCGATAGTGAGCTCGGTGCAGCCCGCAAATGACTAAGTACCGCTACAACCATGTGTGTCGTTTCTGCCACGCATATTGAGCAAGGGATGTGACAGCAGCGGCTTGGTACTTGAGAGGGAAGGGTTCATCTCTACTCTGGTGTTCCCGAAACCAACGGTTTTGAGAATGTTGGAGGAGGATACAAAAATGGTTCAATCATACACTCGATTAACCTGTGCCGACAATACTGGCGCAAGGAAATTAATGTGCATTAGTGTATTAGGCGGAACCCGTCGCCGTTATGCCCGCGTAGGCGATGTGATCGTGGCAAGCATCAAGGAAGCAGTACCTAATACATCGGTGAAGGCTGGCGAGGTTGTTCGCGCAGTTGTTGTACGCACTACCAAGGAGTATCGACGCGCAGACGGTTCCTATATCAAATTCGACCAGAACGCAGCGGTTCTCATTGATCCGCAGAACCAACCGCGCGGTACACGTATCTTCGGACCCGTTGCGCGCGAACTGAGAGAAAAGGCGTTTACCCGAATTGTCTCACTCGCCCCTGAGGTCATTTAGGAGGACAATTGTGGCACGACAAAAACTGCATATCAAGAAAGATGACACGGTGGTAGTTCTCAGTGGGCAGGACCGCGGAAAACAAGGGGTCGTTATGGAAGTGTATCCCCAGAAGCAACGCGCAGTTGTTGAAGGTATTCATATTGTTACACGCCATCTTCGACCAAATCAGATGGGACAAGGTGGAGTTGTTGAGCGCGAAGGCACTATTCACATTTCTAACCTCAAAAAGGTTGACACCTAAGCGGAACAAACACTCCAGATACTTGTAGACAAGGCGCGTTCCGACGCGCCCCGCACGGAATATGCAATTTCTATAGGATATTAGGCTCATGAGCCCATTCAAAGAATTTTATCAAACGGAAGTCATGCCCACATTGCTAAATCATTTTAGTTACAAGAATGTGATGCAGATTCCGAAACTGGACAAAGTCACACTTAATATTGGGGTAGGAGAGGCGATTCAGAACCCGAAGGCGTTAGAGGATGCTGTCGAAGAGTTGACCCTCATCGCAGGACAACGCGCTATCATCACTCACGCTAAAAAGTCTGTCTCTGCTTTTAAGGTCAGAGAGGGAATGGCAATCGGGTGTAAGGTTACTCTGAGACAGGCGCGTATGTATGAGTTCTTTAACCGTCTTGTTAACGTTGTTCTCCCCCAAATTCGAGACTTTCGGGGGGTATCACCAGACGCTTTTGATGGCCGCGGGAATTACTCCATCGGACTGACCGAACAGCTAATTTTCCCGGAAATCGATTATGACCGAGTTAACGATATCCGCGGGCTGAATATAACTGTTGTTACGACTGCACCAACCGACGAAGAGGGGCGCGAATTGTTGCGATTACTGGGAATGCCGTTCCGAAACTAAATAGGTTCGGAACTCGGAATGAGGTCCTGTCACGTACAGCCTCGCTGATTCCCCTCTATCTGCAGTTAAATTCCGACATCCGGGTCTGTTGAAAACAGAAATCAAGGATAAGCACGGAAAGGAGCATATAGGTTGGCAAGTAAATCATGGATTGCTAAGCAAGCAAGAACCCCGCGATTCCGAACTCGACAGTACAGCCGTTGTAAAAGTTGCGGTAGGTCGCGTGGGTTTCTTCGTAAGTTTGAATTGTGTCGTATCTGTTTTCGCCTCTTCGCTCGCGCCGGTAAAATCCCTGGTGTTCGAAAGGCAAGTTGGTAGAGAACTTAATCCCGCTGCCTCATAGGGATGCATGAACAATGGGCGCGGCGGTTACTGAAAAATGAGAATGAAATAAGGAGAATCTTTCATGTCGATGACCGATCCGATTGCAGATATGCTAACACGTATCCGCAATGCCAATATGGCAGGACATGAACGCGTTGAAGTCCCCTCTTCTAAGGTTAAACTTGAGATTGCACGTATCTTGTCAGAGGAAGGTTTCGTTCGAAACTATCGATTGATTGAAGATGGAAAACAGGGGATTTTAAGAATCTACTTGAAATACGGAAACACGAAAAGAGAGAAGGTCATCACAAATCTTAGACGTATCAGCAAACCGGGCAGGCGCGTTTATGCTAAATCCGATCGTCTACCCCGTGTTTACGGTGGACTCGGTATTGCTATTTTATCAACATCCAGCGGGCTAAAAACCACGCCAGAATGCCGCAGAGATAAAATCGGCGGCGAAGTCCTCTGCTACGTCTGGTAAGATTTTCGATGTATCTCAGCGAATTGGGAGAGATAGCATGTCACGTATTGGACTCAAACCGATTCCGGTGCCGGACAAGGTGGAAGTTGCTTTAGACAAAAACAATCTCCAGGTTGACGGACCCAAAGGCAGCCTTAATTGGGACCTGCCTAACGGAATTGATGTGACACTTGACGAAAATGTCGTAACTGTCCAAAGAAACAGTGAACTCAAACAGTACAAAGCTTTACATGGATTGACACGCAGTTTGATCGCTAACATGGTCACAGGCGTTTCAGAAGGCTTTGAGAAGAAACTGCGAGTTGTGGGCACAGGATACCGGGCTGAAGTCAATCGTGAGAACGATTTAGTTCTTGAGGTTGGATATTCGCATCCTGTTACCTATACACCACCTGACGGAATAACGTTGAGCGTTGAAGCTTCTGAGAATATAGATGGACAAGCGCATACGCCTATTGTTGTCACTGGTATTGACAAGCAAGTGGTGGGACAAGTAGCGGCTTCGATTCGTCAAATCAGGAAACCCGATATTTATAAACCTTGTAAAGGTATCCGTTACGATGGCGAACGGGTTCGGGATAAAGAAGGAAAAGCTGCCGTCTAACGGTGTTGTACCTGGCGCGCTTAGGAGAATGTTCAAGTCCTATGAAATAGATGCGTGCCTATCGTGATAAGGAGAATCCCTTGACACTTGTAAAAAAGAAACGGATGAGCCATTTACGGCGCCGGAAACGCATCCGCCAAAAGATTAGCGGTACCGGTGACAGACCGAGGCTCTCTGTTTTCCGAAGCTTAAAACATATCTATGCGCAACTCATTAATGATGAACTTGGCGTAACGGTTGCTGAAGCCTCCACCATGTCACCGGAGTTGAAAGAAATACTCACAAACAGCGGTAATATAGAAGCAGCACAGCGAGTTGGGGCGCTTCTCGCACAAAAAGCCAAGCAACGGGAGATTGAGGTCGCTATTTTTGACCGGGGTGGGCATCTCTATCACGGGCGCATAAAAGCTCTTGCAGAAGCTGCGAGAAAAGAGGGACTGAAGTTCTAACTGCCCGAAAACCGGATTTTGTTACCGCATTGGCTGCATGTTTTATCTATGTACCTACGGTAAACAAAGCTAACACCGGATAGGAGTTTTTTTTGCTCAAAGACAAAATCAATCCTGACGACTATGAATTTGAGGAACACATGATTGCGATCAACCGTGTTATGCGAGTTGGTAAAGGGCGGCGTACGCCGAGTTTCAATTCTCTTACGGTTGTCGGTAATCGGGACGGTATCGTTGGTATCGGATTTGGCAGCGCGAGTGAAGTGCCTGGTGCACTCCGAAAAAGTTTTGCCGATGCCCGTAAAAATTTGATTCGGGTGCCCATTGTCAATGGAACACTCCCACATGAAGTGGTCAGCGAATTCAAATCCGCAAAGGTTTTACTAAAACCAGCGAGTCCAGGCACAGGTATCATTGCTGGACCCTCGACGCGTGCTATCTTAGAATTTGCGGGCGTGCGAGATGCTTTAACGAAATGTCTGTCTTCTCGGAACATGAAAAATATCGCCGAAGCCACTATGTTAGGGTTGAAGCAACTCAAAGATGTTAATGAAGTGGCGCGGCTCCGAGACATGTCGGTCGAAGAATTACTGAAGAGACGCTAAACGTATCTCGTATATCCGGTTTGTAGTGCCAGTGTTCACGCGACTTGGTTCTACTATGAGGCGTATGAGATTAGTTTGTAGCCTTGACACAATCGCGTCGAAGAGCAGTAAAAACTACTGCACTCCAGAATGTCTTTGTCTGAGTAAATTCAGCTGTAAATTAAAAGCGCGGTTGTAAACTGCGCAAACTATATTATAACGAACGGAGTAAATCCTGATGAAACTCAACGAATTGAAACCCGCACCTGGCGCGACCCGCTCAAGAAAACGGGTTGGTAGAGGTAACGCTTCGGGACGGGGTGGTACTTGCGGACGAGGCCACAAAGGGCAAAAGTCCCGATCCGGTGGTTCAATTCCAGCATGGTTTGAAGGCGGTCAGATGCCGCTCGTACGACGGCTTCCCAAGCGAGGACCGCGGCGGACAGGGCATAAACGATTTGAATACGATGTTATCAACGTTCAGACTCTCAATCTGTTCGAGGATGCTGCTGTTGTGAGTCCACAAGCACTCCGCGAAGCAGGCCTGATTAAACGGAAAGACGCACTGATAAAAATACTCGGCGACGGTGAACTCGAAAAACAATTGAAGGTCCAAGCTCATCGCTTCTCAAAAGCTGCAATCGAAAAGATTGAATCCAAGGGTGGTACAGCCGAAGTGCTCGGGATGCATGCAAACACAGGTGACGCTGCTTAAGAGTTTGCATGTGAGGAGGAAAAAATAAGTGATTAAGGCATTTCAAAACGCTTTTAAAATTCCCGAACTGCGGAAGCGCATCATTTCTACAGCGTTGCTCTTGGTTGTTTACCGCCTTGGTGCCCACATTACACTTCCGGGTATTGATGACCAGGCACTTGAAGCTTTCTTTCAACAACTCATGGAGCGCGGCGGCAATGTCATTGGGTTCATTGACCTGTTTTCCGGCGGTGCCTTTAGTCAGATGACTATTTTTGCTCTCGGAATACAACCCTATATTAGTGCCTCAATCATTATGCAGCTCCTTGCTGTCATCGTACCGTCTCTGGAAAAGCTTTCCAGAGAGCCCGATGGTAGAAAGAAAATTACTCAGTACACCCGATACGGAACGGTTATACTTAGTATCATTCAGGGCATAACAATTAGTATCGTCCTGCGGAATCCCGAAAACATAACTGGGCAAGCAGGCGAGATTGTGAGGGATCCTAACTTTTGGTGGCATTTCCTCGTCGTCTTGACGCTTACAGCTGGAACATCTTTCGTCATGTGGCTGGGTGAACAGATTACAGAGCGTGGCATTGGACAAGGGATTTCATTAATTATTACAGTCGGAATCATCGCAGGGTTACCCGGTGGTGTCACGACTGTTTTCAACAATCTGGTAACAAGACCCGAATTCGGAATTCTGCAACTCGCGCTTTTAGTCGCTCTCGTGGTTGTTGCTGTTATGGGGACAGTGTTTATTACACTCTCTGTACGGAGAATTCCGGTTCAATACGGAAGGCAGATTCGCGGGCGTAGGGTCATGGGTGGACAATCAACATATTTGCCACTTCGTGTTAACGCCGCAGGTATGATTCCGATCATCTTCGCAGTCACCTTGATTCAGTTTCCTCCAACTGTTCTTGACTTTCTCCCACGCGACTGGGCGTGGGTGACATCTGCAAAAGCACTTATTGATCCGGGGACACCGTTGTATCTCACCTTTTATGCGTTGTTGATCATCGGTTTTACCTATTTCTATACAGCTGTTCAAATTAACCCAGTTCAGATGGCAGAGGATCTGCAAAAGTACGGTGGTTTTATCCCGGGTATCAGAGCTGGGAAGCAGACCGCAGATTACATCAACACGACACTCACGCGAATCACACTTCCAGGCGCGGTCTTTCTCGCCGCTATCGCAGTGATTCCGATTATCATCACAAGTCGACTGAATGTCGGGAATATGGTTGAAGGTGCTTCTATCCTAATTGTTGTAGGTGTCGTCTTGGATACAATGTCACAAATTGAATCCTACTTAACGGTTCGCCATTATGAAGGATTCCTAAAAGATCGAAAACTCAGGGGCAGACGGCGTTAAGCCCTTTCAACGGGAAGAGATAATTATGAAAGTCCGACCTTCTGTTAAAAAGATGTGTAATCAGTGTAAAATTATTAAGCGAAAAGGGGTTATCCACGTCATTTGTCCTTCGAACCCGAAGCATAAGCAACGGCAAGGATAATCTTCTTTAAACCTTTTGGATCCCGTCCTGCTGCTACCAAAATGACTGGGCAAACTGACACATTCAGAGTTACCCTGAAAGATGGAGCAAGGACAAAAAGGAGAGAACCATGGCAAGGATCGCAGGGGTTGATTTACCCCGAAACAAACGAGTGGATATCGCTCTGACGGCAATTTACGGCATTGGTCGCTACACGGCATCACAAATCGTTACCGACCTCGACATTGACCCAGGGAAGAAAGTTGACAACCTCGCCGAAAACGAAGTCAGTCAACTCCGAGACAAGATTCTGGACTATAAAATCGAAGGGGATTTACGTCGCGAGGTTGATCAGAATGTTAAACGCCTGATGGACATCAACAGTTATCGTGGCTTGCGCCACCGTCGGCAGTTACCTGTCCGTGGTCAGCGTACAAATACGAACGCTCGCACCCGTAAAGGGAAGGCACGAACGATCTCCGTAGGTAGAAAAGCTAAAGAAGCAGGACGTAAGAGCGGTTAGTCCGCGTAGTGATTGTCAGTCATTAGTTACTGGTTTTCTAACTTCCCTGTGGATACAAGGATCACTTGTCTGGAAGCTGATGACTGACAACCGAAAAATAATAAAAAGGAGAATCGTTTTGCGTGGAAGAAGAAGAGAACGCAAGAACGTCCCAGAGGGTATAGCCCACATACAGGCTACCTTCAATAATACAATTATTACGATTACTGACTTAAGCGGAAATACCATTGCTTGGGCAAATGCTGGTATGACTTTCACTGGTTCACGAAAGTCTACCCCCTTTGCTGCACAACAGACCGCAGAAGCATGTGCACGCAGGGCAATGGATCACGGTATGAAACGCGTAGAAGTTAGAGTCAAAGGTCCCGGGTCCGGGCGAGAATCTTCTATACGAGCACTCGCTGCAGCAGGACTTGAAATTACGTTAATGAAGGACGTGACTCCCATACCACACAACGGATGTCGTCCCCCTAAGAGACGACGGGTTTGAGGAATACGAATGAGTAGATATTTAGATTCAGTCTGTAAATTATGCCGACGAGAAGGTGAAAAGCTCTTTCTAAAAGGTCGTCGATGCAGCGGCCCCAAATGTTCTTTTGAGCGCCGTAGTTATCCACCCGGACAGCACGGGCAGACACCGCCACGGCGTGGTCGCGAAAACAACTTCCGCAGGCAGTTACGCGCTAAGCAGAAGGTAAAACGCACCTATGGCGTTTTTGAGAAACAGTTTCGCAACTATTACTCCAAAGCCGCTCGCCAAAGTGGTATTGCTGGTGAGAATTTGATTAGTTTCCTTGAGCGCCGCTTAGACAACGTCGTTTACCGCCTCGGATTCGCAACATCTCGAAACCAGGCGCGTCAACTCGTCAAGCATAACCATTTTACCGTTAATGGCAAGCGGGTTAACATTCCTTCCTATATAGTGCAAGTCGGCGATGTTATCGCACCGCGCGAACGGAGTCGGAATCACGCCGTTATTCTTGAGGCTTTAGAGTACGCACAGCATCGCGGTGCCCCTGAATGGCTTGATATTGATCCGGAGAAAGCGGAAGGACGTGTTCAAGGTGCCCCTGTGGTAGAGCAGATCGCCGTAGACCTTGAAACGCAGCTCATCATTGAACTTTACTCCAGATAGGCGCATTCGCCCGTGCCGTGTGTGTTATATTAAATGCTGAGTGCCGTAGATAAAGGCACTCTTACATCGCATCAACATCCAATAAGATACTCGCAAAGACTGCAGCACACAAGGAACGTGGGGCATGTCCGAATATACGCTATTGATGTAAAACTATAAGCCGAAGACGCACATTGCCTGCGTCCGCTGCTCAGTTTGCACGCGTTCTAATACTAGTTTTAATCCTACAGGAGGAAATTGATGATAAGGTCCGAGCTCGTGATACCTGAGAGGCTGAAAACTGATACCGAATCTTTACAGCCGAATTACGCAAAGTATACCGCTGAACCCTTTGAGCGCGGATTTGGAACAACCCTCGGCAATTCGCTGCGCCGAGTCCTCCTTTCCTCGATCAAAGGCGCAGCAATTACGGCTGTTCAAATCGAGCAAGTCAAGCACGAATACGACACAATTCCTGGGGTGCTCGAAGATGTAGTACAAATCATTCTTAATCTCAAAGAGGTTCGCCTACGGATCACTGACGACGCCCCGATGGTACTCACTCTGCACGCAGAAGGCTCAGGAGAAGTCACTGCCGCTGATATTCGCCCTAATGCAAACGTCCAGATTATTAATCCCGACCAACATATTGCTACGCTTGATGAGTGCGAAGGGTTAGATATGGAAATTCACGCGCAGACAGGACGCGGATACTCTCTCGCTGAAGAACACAGACCTGTAAATCAGCCAATCGGATTGATTCCTGTTGACGCAAAGTTCTCACCCGTTGAGAAAGTTAATTTTTGGGTAGAAGAAACGCGCGTTCGCGACACAACTAATTTTGACAAACTCAACCTTGAAGTCTGGACTGATGCGACTATCACAGCGAAGGAAGCGGTCACACGGGCGGCGGAAATCTTGTTACAACAACTTGAACTCTTTACAGAATTCGATGAAAATTACGTCGAACCTGAGCCTGAAATTGATGAGGCGAAACTGCGACGTAACCGATACTTAGCGAAACCTGTCGCAGAACTTGAACTCTCAGTTCGAGCCAGCAACTGTCTCGAAACTGCAAATATTAAAACCATCCGAGAACTCGTCACAAAAGAGGAAAAGGATATGTTGGAATACAAGAATTTCGGGCGCACCTCGCTGAACGAAATTAAGGAACAACTCGCCAACATGGGACTTGCCCTCGGAATGGATCTCGACGATATGGACGACGCGGGCATCGACGAAGAAGATATGGCGCAAGAACCCTTGCAACCACCTATGTAATTCTTCACGATAACGCTCACATGGAGGAAGACGATGCGTCATAGAAAACGCGGTAGGAAACTCGGGCGAACGACTAGCCATCGGAAGGCACTCTTTCGCAACCAAGCCACCGCATTATTTGAGCATGAACAAATTCGGACAACACTGCCTAAGTGTAAGGAACTCCGCCGCGTGGCTGAAACATTGATTACGCTCGCCAAACGCGGGGATCTGCCCGCACGTCGGCAAGCCGCGAAAATGCTTTACGGCACCCATCTGCATCACAAACCCAGAAGGGGTGAAGAAGGAAGTGGACTTGACAAACACGCGATCCTGCGTAAGCTCTTTGATGACATCGGACCGCGCTACCAAGACCGAAGTGGCGGATACACTCGTATCATTCGCGGTGAACTCCGAAAAGGCGACGGCGCACAGATGGGCTACATTCAACTTATTTAATAGCCTTTATTAGCACAGTCAACAAAAAGTAACGGGTGGAGTTTCATCTCCACCCGTTTTCTCTTTAATTAAGATGAGTTTGATATGTGGTATGAAAATATGAGGTTTTACCCCAGAGGTCTGTTGCCGACAACCGATAACCAGGAACAACAGCCTAAAACCGGTACGCAGCTGATACAAACACTCGATGTGTCAATCGTTTTGTTGTCAGTTCATACCGACTCTGCTGCCAAGTCCCAAGCATATATGCAGCATCGAATTTCAGAGAATCCTCAAAGATTTTACCTACTCCTGCTGTCAAGAAGTCACGAGCATCATCAACCTCGGCATCGGTGAAAGGAATGGTATCTCGAAAATAACCGAGACGGATATGTGTTCCGATAGTAGGTATTCGATATTCTATGCCGAGTCGAGCCTGAAGTGTTGTGGCATAGAACTCCTCAAAATAATCCTGTGGAGTGTCCGGTGCTGGGACAGGATCATATCGCGTTTGTGTCCAGTCCGTGAGTTGAACATCTCCTGCCAAAATCAGTTGCTTGTTGAGCAATTTCACGGCAACTCCTGTGCCCACTTCAAATGGACGTTCAATATCGAATGCCAGAGCATTACTTGCTGAATCGCTCGTCTCTTCACCGTCATCGAAAACGGCTATAGTTGATTGATACCAGCGTTCGTCAACCCCTAATTCTACTGGTGCTACTACGCTTACACCGAGGCTGATAGCATCTGTTAGGTGTGCCAGAACCCCTATTCTACCGCCTACTCCTGAATACTCCCGATCGATCTCGTCGTCATATCTAAAGCGTGCCAACTCACTATCTATACCCACGATGTCAGTGGCTGTTACATCCATTTCGTTAAAGCTATCCCCTTGCCAGAAATCCAACGAACCACCAATCAAAATACGCTTTGAGATGTATACACTCGTGCCGAAACTCCAAATCCCAATACCGCCACTATTTATATTGATTTCATCCACAGCGAGTCCACTGAATTCATTACCTGAACTCGGGTCGATCCCCTGAATCGCAGTCTGGTAATCAAAGTTTTGTGGGCGATTATAGCCGAAAGCGATTGCCCAACCTCCTCGCTTCGCCTGAAATGGGTAAACAAACCCGATAGAATTCAGACGCATCTGCGAACGACTCGTTCCAGTTGCCGTATCACCAGAAAAGTAGGTGTCAGTATTTGCCCTGTTGTGCGAAAAACTGCTAAACATCTCAAACTTTTGGATCTGTGCCATCCCCGCTGGATTCCAATAGAGCGCGGTAAAATCATCTGCGAGTCCAAGTGAAGCACCACCCATACCCATTGTCCGTGCGCCGACACCGAACGTATTTCCAATTGCTATTTCTTCTAATTGCGCCGTGCTGATAGTCGTAAGAAAAGTCGTAGCGAACAGACAAATAAATGTTACATATACTATTCGTTTCATCGTTCCTCTTCCTCCACGTTACAAAAACTGGGTAGCGAGGTTTCCTAACCTCGCCGATTATTGAACTCGCGTTCCATTATCAATTATGCCATCTTGGTGTATTTCAATGAAGATTAAGAATTTAATTCACTAATGTGGGAGGGGTTTGTACCTCCGGAGTATTTTTCCACTAATTCTCGTTCCGGGTCTTTACGCGTCGCTGTGGTCGTGCCGATCTCGTTCTTGGTGAAGTCACACTCCGTGAACTCCGTGAACGTTGGTTGTCACTACGCCAAGCCCCTCTATTGTTGTAGGTGCGCCGCGAAAGCGGGACATACCGACTTCCGCCGTGATACCGCCTATAGACATTCGTATAAGGATAGTAGCCTCGATAGTACCCGTAATACGGATAGTAGCTTCGATAATATCCATAGGACGGTCCGTAGTATCCACGATAAAACCACGGATGGGGGTAGTACCACACCGGCGAATACACGTGATACGGATATGGTGCATAGGGTACCCAATAGAAATTGTACCGGTAAGGAGAGACGTGTCTGTTGCGATAGGTGGGCTTTCGACGTCCGTAATAGCCTTCCGAGTCTTCAGGGTCTGTGTGTTCTTTATCAGCGTGTTCCTCTAACTCGGATTCTGCTGATTCTGATTTGGACTTGGAGGCATGTTCCATTTTCTTTTCCTTTAGGACCTTATAATACCTCCCATCAAAATCTGAAGACGCATAGTAGCCCAGTTGCGTATAACACCCAGTAAGCCCTACCATTACCACAAGCAGCGATAGCGCGAAAGTTAATGACAACTTCATATTTCTTTCTCCTTTGGATGTGTCCATAAATCTTGGCTATTATATCATATTATACGAGGGATCTCTAAAAAAAGTTTACATCCACTTCTAATTAATTAGCGATTTATTGTAAATGATCAAAATGAGCAGACATCCCTAAACCTCAGACGCGAAAACTGCGGTAGATGAGGTTTCCAATCTTTCTACTGATTACTAATTACTGACCGCTGACAACTGTCAATCATACCAACATTGGCTGCCTCTTGACTCCATTTCAATACTATGCTAAACTGACTCCATGCGAGTCTTTATTCAAATCGGGCATGGTATCGTTGGTGCCGCCGTTATCTCACTCCTCTGTATATGGCAAGCAGGCAGCTTCGGCGAGGCGAGACACACTCTCAGTATCATCGGTGCCATTGCTATCGTTATTGCCAGTCTCTATATCCTTCGAAGTCGCTGGATCCGATGGGGAAACAGGCAGACGTGGTTAAAATACCATCAACGGTTAGCATCTTTAGGTTTGTGTCTTGTGCTACTGCATTCTGCGTTTCAACCGCTTGCATGGCATTCATGGCTCACCCTTTTGCTTGCTTTGTCAAATTTAGGCACCGGTATTGCCGTGAGCCTAACAGCTCGTAAGGTGCGACAGATTGTACTCCGATGTCACCTTATTCTTGCCCCAATTCTGCTCGTCAGTATCATATTTCACGGTCAAAAGAAACTGGATCACGACGAATTCTTCCCACTCACCGATGTCCACGATGTGCCTTGCGCGAGATGCCATACACCCGAACGCCTTCTGTTCCATGTCAGTACAACACTTCCTGAAGAACTGGACACGTCAGACACTGTTCCAGAGGACTTGCACTGGTGGTTTTTACAAAATGAAAACAGGGTCCCCACAACTGCTCCTATCTCGGTCAAGGAACCTGGGAATGCTTGGACAGTCACCGACATGAAAAATAAACGCACCTACCACATTCGGCGTGTCACAGATAAAATCGCCATCTATGCCGATTTCGATTATGGGAGTTACACCTGTCTCAAATGCCACGTGCACAACACAGAAGAAATTCAGTTAGTGCATGAGTTGCACGGTGTCACCGAAGCCCATAGATGCTTCGTCTGCCACCAGACCGAAATTGACGGCACGCGTTATGGACGACAGCGCTTTGATTGGGAATATGCACCGCACCGGTAGACTTATAGTAAAACCTCATGTTTCCTTAAGATTGGTAAGCGGGTTTTCTAACCAAACTCTTCCAATTCTCCCACACCTTTCTAACCTTCCAATTCCTTACTGAGAAGGACACCGCTGACAGCCAATCTCGTCTTGACAATTTCTAAAACCTCTATATAATAGAAGCGGGAAACCAAAAAATGCCAAACAAAGATGTCAGCCTTCGCGCCATCCTGCTTTCACTCCTCATTACCATTCCGAACTCTTACTGGCTCATGATTAACTGGGGTCCCAGTGGTTATGGTACCGGTCAGAGTTTCCCCACTGTCTCAACCGTCTATTTCAATGTTATCTTTGTTGTCCTGATTTTAATGGCGATAAACCCATTTCTCCGGGCGATTCGGAAAAATGCCAGTTTCACTGATGCCGAACTGATGGTAATTTATCTGCTTGTATCCATTGCCTCTTCTATCGCTGGACACGATACGCTCCAAATTTTATGGCCACTGCTCGCCTACCCGATCTGGTTTGCAAGTCCAGAGAACGAATGGGGTGAGTTGTTCCATCAACACATGCCTGATTGGCTCACTATCAAAGAGCGGAGCGTGTTAGCAACCTTTTATCAAGGCGATTCATCACTTCATACCGCGCAACATCTACAACTCTGGATGACGCCAGTTCTCTGGTGGTCTGCTCTCATCGTCGTGTTAACCTGTATGATGCTCTGCATCACGATTCTCATCCGACACCAGTGGGTGAATCACGAAAAACTGAGTTATCCTGTCATCCAGATTCCACTACACCTGACAGAAAATGGTGGGCGTACCCTCCTAAGCAACCGGTTGTTTCTACTCGCTGTTGTGCTTGCTGGTGGTATGAATCTTCTTAACGGTCTTCACTTCCTATTTCCAGTCATACCTGGATTAGGTGGAAAGCTCTACAACTTCGGGCAATACTTCCAGACCAAACCGCTTAACGCTATTGGAAGGCTACCGATTGCTGTCTACCCGTTTGCAATTGGAATGAGTTTTTTCATACCGTTGGAACTCTCGTTCTCTATTTGGTTTTTCTTTCTCTTCCACAAAATGACCCGCGTGTGGGGAACGATGGCAGGCATCGGACATCTACCGGGGTTTCCATTTCTTGATGCTCAGTCGTTTGGTGCGTGGTTCTGCTTAGGTATTTCTGCTATATGGCTCACCCGAAAATTTATAGCACAACAGGTAAAAAACGCCTTCTGGGGCGGCAATGGACGGGGAGACACAACGGGTACATCCGTAACACATACCCGATACGCCATAATCGGCTTGATAATAGGTAGTATCTTTGTTCTATACTTCTTCAAGAGTACTGGGGCACCTATCTTCAGCATCTTCGGTTATTTCATACTTTTTTTCGCATTAGCCATTGCGATTACTCGCATCCGCGCAGAAGTCGGACCACCTGCACATGACGTGCCGTGGCGACCGGATAAAGTGCTTGTCTCCTTCTTTGGCACACGGAGCATTGGTGCTGAGGGATTAACAACATTCAGTATGTTCCACGGATTTAACCGATCCTACCGTTCCCACCCAATGCCGATTATGTTGGAAGGCTTCAAGGTAGCACAGGTACGTGGGCTATCGCATAACCGGTTCATTGTAGCTATCATTTTAGTGACAATTGTTGCAACGATTTCATCGGCGTGGGCATACTATGCGCAGGGATACCATTACGGTGCGGCAGCCTACGGTGAACAGGCACAATGCCGTTGGACTTATGAACAATTGAAGCAGTGGCTCATTAACCCACAAGCCATAGATGTCGGTGCTGTCTCCGCTTCGGGTGGTGCTATCGCCTTAACGACGGTGCTAATGATGCTACGCCGTCGATTTATCTGGTGGCCCTTCCATCCAGCAGGCTACGCACTGTCGCTCAGTTTTTGGAACACAAGTTGGTATTGGTTTTCAATCTTCATATCGTGGGGGATAAAAGCGATTCTCTTTCAGGCGGGTGGCTTGCGCACATATCGCCGCGCGATGCCGTTCTTTATCGGATTAGTTATTGGTGAGTTCATCGTCGGTGCAATATGGACGTTAATCGGCATCGCTTTGGAGCGTCCAATGTACCGGTTTATGTTCTAAGACGTTCCTTTAAAATGGTAGGCAGGGTTTCTAATCTCGTAGATCTTTCTTATTCAGTTGTTCCAATGTATCCGAATTTTCTACTGACTGCTGATAACTGATCGCCGACAGCCGAAAACAAACTCCTTGTCAATTCCGAGATGTCTTGGTAAAATAAAGCAACTTACACACTTAAGGACGACAAGTCATGAAACTCAGTTGTCTCCCTGTCTCTCTTTATGACGACATTTTCAACGGAAAAAGCAGTATTACTGACTGGGTTCAATTCGGCGCGGAATTGGGATTAGATGCGGTTGATTTTAGCATCAAGTTCTTTCCAGAACGCGACGCAGCGACGCTAAATCAAACGATTACTGCTCTTGAAAAATTTAATATAAAAGCATGCATGCTTGCCTGCTATTCTGATTTCACACATCCTGATCCAGCACAACGCCAGCAGGAGCTAACCAACCTGAAAGCGGACATCGCATTAGCGAAGGCATTGGGTATGAAGTTTGTTCGTGTGACCGCAGGGCAAAACCATCCTGGTATTGAACGTACAGCTGGAATCCGCTGGGTGACAGATGGATTTCTCCGCGCACTTGACGAAGCCGAACGCCACGGTGTTACTCTTGCCTATGAGAACCACACCAAAGGTGCCCCTTGGGATTACTGGGACTTCTCACAACCCTCAGAGGTCTTTTTAGAAATCCTACATGCCCTTTCAGACACACCGCTCGGAGTCTGCTTCGACACAGCGAATCCGCTTGTCCTCAACGAAGATGTGCTTGCACTTTTGGACAAGGTTGTTGCGCGCGTCGTGGTGCTTCATATTTTCGATATGCGTGAACCTGGGACGTTCGAGGCGGTTCGTGTTGGCACCGGTGCATCACCCATTCCACAAGTCCTTTCTCGTATGAGACGAGAAGGCTACGACGGTTGGCTCAGCATTGAGGAAGCCAGCCGTTTAGGAAAAGACGGCTTCACGCAATCCATCGCATTCGTTCGGGAAGCGTGGCAACAGGCATCATCCGCGTGACGGTTCACTCATCCGCTCCCGTGCTTGACGCGAGAGTTCAGCCAGGTGTCCATCGTTTGCCCTGACCTGTTCGAGGTGTATCCAGCGTTCTGGGGTTGCCGTACGTACCATCGTCTCACTATACTTTCGATCAATCCAGAACCGCGCAGAGCCGCCAATGTAGGCTTGCAGTGCATCTAATTTGTCATCAGGATACCGTTGACACAGATTCATTGTGAACATGCGTCGCCGTATACCACCACCGAATGCAGCGTGCTTTGTGTTATGGTTAAACAGCACCAGATCGCCCGGGGTCGTCTCAAAAGCCACAGCTGGAATGTCCCGTCCATGTATTTCCCAGAGCTCTTGGCTCTTTCCAACCTGCTTTGTGAGTCCATCCGCATAGTTGTCACCGAACAGATGGCTGCCGGGAATGACGCGAAGTGCTCCGGTATCGCGCGTCAGTGGGTCGAGGTAGAATGCAATCTTAATATGCATCGGATCTTCCAACTTATGTCCGCCATCCGAATGCCACCCCGTATCGCCAACGTAGAAATTACCGTCGCTACCCATATAGTTGAAATCATCACCGAGCAACGTCTTCGCAATTGCCAGTATCCTCGGATCGTCCAGTAGTGAACACAACTCTTCGTGTTGATCAATAAACGGGACGATGCAAGAGCGAGCGCTTCCTTCGTGCGGTTTACCGTCATGACCACCACCTCTCTCCTGCCAGACGGTTTCAAAAGCGTCCTGAATTGCTGTGATCCGGTCTGCCATCAGTTGTGGAAAACTGAGGTAACCGAACATCTTAAAAAAACTAATTTCTGAATCGGTCATACTGAAATCGTGTTGATTCATCTCTGCAGCCTCCAATTTCAAACAAGGATAGTTCTTGATATGGAAACTTAAATAAAAGGGTTTGGAACCCCGATACTGTTGGACTTAATGCAAAAAACTTGATATTGATATGGTATAATACCATATCTGCATTTAATTTTACAATCCACTCTTTCTTTATTCCCTGTCGACGAGGTTGTAACCGGGATTCCTATCCGCTACTGGGTAAGGGTACAGTCCTTCCTAACGAAATTTCAATCCTTCTATATTATCTCACTGACCGCTGATGGCTGACAGCCGATAACCTCAAAAAGATTGCCAAATCCATAAATTAATGTTACTATAAATTCCAGACTCTCACCCACTGAAAGGTTAAAATGGTTATCAACTCCCAATCGTTTCCTGCCTATTTTGCTCTTTTTAAGGTAACGTTCCGCCAGATGTTCTGGAGTCGCCGCACAGTGTTAATTCTGCTCGGCTGCTTACTACCGATTGTGATTGCACTCATATTTCGTTTTGTGGCACGCGGTGGTGGAATGGTAAACCGATTCATTCCACAGATAACGCTAATCTTATATGGACTCTTGGTAGACTTATGTGCCATTTTCTATGGTACTGCAATCATCTCTGATGAAATTGACAACAAGGGTTTGACGTATCTCCAGATGCGACCCCTCCGCAAATCGGTAATCCTTCTTAGCAAGTTTGCAGCGTACTTCCTCGGCACAATTGCCCTTATTGCTGTATCGCACCTGATTCTGACTGGTATTATGGTGACACACCCAAGACTGGATAAAAGTGTGTTGTTTCAGTTTGGGATGAGTCTGCGTTACACAGCATCATTGGCATTGGCGTTGTTAGCTTATGGAGCATTCGCAGCGGCTTTGGCAGCGAAATTTAAGAATCCTGTCCTATGGGGACTAATATTCGTGATGGGTTGGGAAAGAATTACGATAAGTCCATTAATGACGATGGGAATTAAGCGACTGTCTATATCACACTACCTTTTCACGCTATTTCCGCGCTATAAACTGCCGCGGAGCGACTTTAATGAGTTCTTGGGAAGTTCACCGCCACCAACATGGGTGGCACTCTTGGTCATCTGCGTCCTGTCAATAGCTCTGCTGTATCTTGCTATTAGGGTTTTCCGTGAACGCGAGTACTTAATGTGATAGGGATTTCGGCGAGGCATAGAAGAAATTGACAAACGAGACACGAGATTACCACGTTCAAGAAGACCAGCACGGCACCCGCTTAGACAGGTTTCTAATTGGCACAGTTGAAGGGGTATCTCGAACCTATCTCCAAAAGTTAATTCGCAATGGTGAAGTTACCGTCAGCGACAAAGTGACCAAACAACCGAGTTATCAACTTCAACAAGGTGACAGCGTCTGTTTGATGCTCCCCGCCCCGCGTCCTTTAGATACCCTACAGCCTGAGAAGGTCTCACTTGACATTCTTCATGAGGATAGCCATTTAATCGTCGTGAACAAACCTGCGGGGATGCTTGTTCATCCAGCCAATGGCGTAAACGTTGGAACGCTTGTTAATGCCCTGCTCGCGCATTGCTCAGACCTGTCCGGTATCGGCGGTGTGGAGAGGCCTGGGATTGTCCACAGGTTAGACAAAGATACTTCAGGGATTCTGGTGGTTGCGAAAACGGATGTCGTGCATCGGGGACTCTCCGTTCAATTTGAGCAGCATAGTATTACGCGTCAATACATCGCTGTGGTGTGCGGAATACCTACCAAAACTGTTGGCATCATAGATGTCCAGATAGCCCGAAGTCGGCGGGACAGACGACGGATGACAACAGTTGGAACGGGTGGACGGCATGCTGTCACGCACTATAAAGTATTAGAGACCTCAGCCAAATTCGCGCTTGTTCAACTCGCCTTAGAAACCGGACGGCTTCATCAAATTCGTGTCCATCTACAACATATCGGGCATCCGGTAGTGGGAGACGCAGTTTATGGTGGTGAACAACGCGCCTTAAACGATACCGACACGGTTGCGTTGAAGCAGGCACTCGCACAGCTTAAACGACAGGCGTTACACGCTCGTCTGCTCGGATTTGTACATCCCGCTACAGGCAAAAACTTAACCTTTTCAGCACCAATGCCAAAAGATATACAACGGGTCGTGGAGGCATTACAAATGCAGGAGAACACTTAACTGACAACCGATAACTAAGGAAATCTATCTATGGAATATGTTAATTTTGGAAAAGCAGGTGTTAAGGTGAGTCCACTCGCTTTGGGCTTAGGACTTAGAGGACAAAGCGATGCGAATGCTGCTCAGAGACTTATTGAACATGCCATTGATTCTGGTATCAATTTCATTGATTGTGCCAACATCTATGGACTTATGGACGATCGTGCCAACATTGGTCGCTCTGAAGAGATCCTCGGTAAGGCAATTCAAGGAAAACGCGATGATGTCGTGATTACGTCAAAGGTTTTCAGTCAGATTGGTACGGGACCGAACGACGCTGGATTATCTCGGTATCATATCATGCGAGAGATTGAGTGTTCCTTGAAACGGCTCAATACTGATCATATTGATATTTATCTCATTCATGCGTATGATGAGGGTACACCACAGGAGGAGACGGTTCGCGCAATGGACGATCTCGTCCATTCGGGCAAGGTCCGTTATATCGGTTGCTGTAATCATCAGGCATGGCAGGCGTGTAAGGCACTCTGGATCGCTGATAAAATTAACGCAACCCCTTATATGTGCCTGCAGAACATGTATAACCTGCTGAATCGAGATATGGAAACAGAGTTGTTTGGTTTAGCCCGTGAGGAAGGACTCGGTGTTATGTGCTACAGTCCATTAGCGGTCGGCTTGTTAAGTGGCGTCTATTCTCCAGATGAACCACCACCCCCTGGCACTTTGTGGGCGACGCGGCTCCATGATGAGTTTACGCAGCGAATGAGCGGAGCGACTGGACAAGTGGTTTTAACGCTCAAGCGACTGGCAGCCGAATTAGGCAAAACACCTGCACAACTTGCTGTTGCGTGGGTACTCTCACATCCAGAAGTCACCGTGGCAATTAGTGGAAGCGACTCGATCGAGCAACTCGACGACACACTCGGCGGTGTCGGTTGGGAACTTGATACTGAGGTGCGTGAGGAGTTAGATAACATTTCGAGTTCCTTTGTCCGTCTAATCGCACCACCCGCTTAGTTCCAACCCGCTGATTTTCCCTTAAAAAAATAGGCGAGGTTTCCTAACCTCGCCTAACTTATAACTTAGAACCAACTACCAGCAACCTATTTAGGTTAACTTCTGGTGGCGTTCCCACTTATCGCCACTTATCGCCCACAGCCGCAGCTTGACGTTCCAATTCAGTTCGCCATCCGACGACTTTTCCCGATTTGATTTGTTGCACGTCAAATCCAGCGTAGCGATCTTCAAGTGTATCCCCGAGTTTGTTTTTTTCAGCCCAACGGTCCCATGCTATCTTCATCCATTCGTGTGGAAGCGCATCACGGACAGCGGGGTCGAGCATCCATGCGAATCTCGCATCAGAAACCGTTGGCTCCTCATCGGACGGACCGCCCCACTTCGACCAACCGATTGCGAGTGTGTTGCGCTCGCGTTCAGGCACACAGTGTCCGGTATGGATTGTCACACCGTTGCGGATGAGTGCTTCTCCTGGCTTGAGGCGGATTGCGACTTGCCCGGGCAGCGGATCCGTACCATTCCAACTCGGTGTGTATGGCACACCTTGGTCCTTCATTGATTGCGGGAGTAGTACGTCATGTTCAAGCGGGGTCCGCCATCGATGATGACTCCCCGGAATCAGTTCGTGACATTCGTCGTCTGTGAGTGCAAGGAACATACTCACACCATTTCGCTCAGTGATGGACTTTTCATTATTCTCCTGAATCTCTTTCCAACGAATTCGTTCCACCTCTTCAGAGTAATCGTGAGGGGTGTCTCCACGAACTTCCTCCTGTGAGAAGTAGCTTTTCCCAGTGCCCCACCATGTGGTGTCTCGGTGCCATCCAAGTTTATTCTCTTTTTTGCGCGGATTGCACCACAGGAGCATGTTCGTCATCACGAGATCTTCAGGCTTCACACCGGTCCAGGACTCGACGAAGCCGGTGAAATCTGGGGATCCGTGAAACTCAGCAAAGACCGATTCGTTGAAAGCTGGATGAATCAATCCACGGATTGCCCAAGGTTCATTCTCACCTGCGCGGTGTACATACCCCTTCGAGCAATCAATTACATCGTAGACGTTCTCCGGTGCGCACGCCTGCGTAACTCGACGACCCGCCTCACGGAGAATAGGAATCCACGGATTATCAGCAAAATCGTTGATAATGACAAAACCGTGCTCTTTCAAATGCGCCAACCTTTCAGGGGTCGGTCCGGGTGCCGAGAGTTCAGGTTTGAAATCAGCAAAAGCCGGAGCGCGATAAACCTCTGTCGTCGATGTTTGATCTTTGTCCATTGTCTGCCTCCTTTGAATTGTGGACTTTTTAGGACGTTTGTCGAAACTTGAGGTTATACTTTCACATACTTTCAGAAATTAGTCAAGAATTGCGAGTCCGATTCACACAATGGCGGTAGGCGAGGGTTCCGCAATAAAATACCCATTTCACCAATGGCAATTGATCTCTAATGCATCTCAACCGAAAGCACATAACTTAGGATTGTCACCAAAAGCCATGTGCCAACCAACACCACTCCAAACGGACGTTTCAACTGGTCGCCCGATACGAAAATACCGCACCGGAAGACAATCAGGATGAACAACATCGCGGGGAATAGGAACTGGAAGAATTGTCCATCTGCTTGCAAACCGCCTTGTGTGGCAGAGGCTGAGACACCGGCCACAAAGAGGACATTGAGGATATCCGCACCGATAATATTTCCAACTGCTAATTCACCGTGTCCACGTCTGACTGCCGTTATTGCCGTCACGAGTTCTGGGAGCGACGTCCCGAACGCAACAAGTGTCGCCGAAATAATATGCTTCGGCACACCAATCCTTTCTGCCAGGATGCTCACACTCGGAATCAATATCTGAGCGGAGATAACAATGATAGCAATCGCTACGATGAGTTTAATAAGTGTTCCAAATGCATTTCCTTCTTCAGCATCCGCTTCTTCTCCATTGTCAGCGTTTGCTCCTGTTTGGCTTGCCCATCGAATTGACTGCCAAATATATAACGCCAGAAGTATAACGAAGACAACGCCTACGAATTGTGGCAAAACGCCGCCTTGGGTGAAAAGTTTCGCTGGAGATGTCCACGGAAAACAACCCAACACCAGAAGAATCCCTGCACCTACCTGTACATTGGACAATCGTGAAGCCAACTCGCGGTTAAGCGGTAGTGGAGCGATCAGGGATGCCAAGCCTAAAATCAGCCCCGTATCGCAAATTATTGAGCCAACTGCATTTCCAAGAGCCAGCCCGGGTTTCCCTTGTATCGCCGATAGCACAGAGACTGCTGCCTCTGGCGTTGTCGTACCGATACTGACAATCGTTGCACCAATAACCGCTTTCCCCAAACCCCATCGGGTCGAAAGAATGACGGCTTCATCGACAAGCCAATCCGCACCTTTACCGATTGTATAAAGCGTCACCGCAATTATCAGTAAAAGGAGTGGACTCGCTAACCCACCAACAAGATCTGTAATCCACTGTTCCATTAACGCCACCTTTCAAGAGCATATAGAATGTTTTTTCCAGAAAATAGAGTAGCACATACCCTTGGTGCAGTCAAGTAGGTTTTGGGTTACATTCCCGATAGTTCGTAGGTTGGGTTGAGCGAAGATAAAAGATAGACACATTTGAACAGAAAGTTTCGCGGTTTCCAAGCCTTTGAACGCACCAAAACTACAGCGAATCCCGACATTGTATCTAATCATCCCACAAATCCTGATTCAGACAACCGATAACCGACGTTGATAGTTAGCCCTGTTCTCAATAGTAAAACGTGTACGTAGGTCTATCAAGGATAATGCTTAAAATATTCCAAAAACTTCCCATGACAAAGTCCCCTAACGCTAATCCGAGAAAGAGTGGTACTGCTTTTCGATAGAGGCCGAGTCCGCCGTATTTAAGCACGCTCCACTTAGCCAGCGCGCTAATGATGAACGCCGCCCAAAAGAGGTGAAGATGGAAGGACACCCCGTAGCCGAGTGGATGAATCGGCCACCAGAAGAGGCGACTTCGTACGACTGAAAGCAAGAGTGTAACAGCGCAACCGATCGTTATTGCGGCGATATGCCCTTGGTTCGCATCTTGCGGTGAACTGAGCCAGCCATCGAGAAAGCGATAGGCACGTCCTCCAAAGCTGTTAATCTGACCGCCTACCTTGCCAGAATTAACGCCGAGTTCAAAAAACGTATCCACCAACATGAAGATGCATAGGGGCATCGCGATGACTATCAAGATGAGCATCAGACGAGAGAGACCTTTTACGTCAAGGTTGCCCCGTTCGGCGAGTTTAAAGGCTTCAAGCTGATGGGGCATCGGATGGCTCCGGTTGTCCCGATTGAACCAAAAAAAGAGCGCGAACCATGTCAGGTTTCGCGCGCCGATTCGCCGGGTGCCAAGCATACTGACGAGGCTATGGTGAGGTCCGATGAAGGTCGTTGAATGAATAGGAAAACCGATTTGTGCCCGAATACGGGTTAGCGGAATAGCAATCGTTGCAAAGTGCGCCACGAAAAATAGGACCGCGATCCACATCGCCATTCCGCCGCGCATTGCAAACCCGATGATGAACATTCCACCGAAGATGAGTCCCAAAAATGCGGTTCTATACCGCATCGGTTCCGCTGCGTCCGCTGTTTGGCTTCCGCCAAACGCCGAGCGGAACGCCCGCCAAATCTGCCGACGTGTCCCCCACAGCGCAACTGTACAGATGCCAATGTATGCACCAATGTTCTGCTCGTATGGATAAGGAAAGCCAGGGATGTTTTCCAATCCGGTTAGGGTGGCGAAAAAATATTGAATTTTATAAAGGAAAAAGAAGAGCAGACACGATACTAATAAATCAAGCGGCATCAGGAAGCCAAGCCCGATTGCGAACGGATAAACAATGATTGCATCTCCGCCACGAAGAAAGGCAGTCCACGGCTTTTCAGTGAATAATGCACCGAGCGGAATGTACTTGTTTGGAAAAGTGGGAATTGCTGGAAAGAATAGGTTCAGCCCGTTGACGAGACTGATGAGGGCAGCAATTCCGAAACCCCACCACATCGCCTGACTCCCAAGAAATTGACGTGTATTGTAGGCGAGTTGATACGGTAATTCAACAATCGGGTACACGAGTCGTTCCTGCTCTGTCCACTGCTTTCTGAGAATAACATTGATACACTGCATCACGAAGATAAGTACAAAAGTGAAGACGCACCACCAGAGCGTCGGTGTCGCCCATTTCATCAAGTAATAGGTTTGAAAGAAAGACTCATCACCAAGATAGAAGGCGCGAAGTACACTCGGATCGTTGATTGTCAGCCAATCTGGCAGATAGTTCCAGAATAACTCGCGCCACTCATTTTCAGGCGTACCGAAGTAGAAAGCGTGAACGATAATTGAAACGAGCGGAAGGAACATGTCGTAGGACATAAACAACAATGTGATGGACATCAGAATATAGAGACAGATCAATTCACCACCTGTCAGCGCATGCTTCGGGGTGTATCTTCTTAGAAAGAGGTTGAGCGTCGCGATAACCAGGAGTGTAAACACAACACTATAAAACGGTGCCATCAATGTTGGGAAGGTGTACCGGAGGGCTTCGCACTCAATATGCCATTTGTAGATGAGAGGCAGGAGCAGCAACGAAATAAAAATGGTACGCAGCGAGATTTTTTCGGGCATGGTATACGCGTCGGTGAATTTAAAGGAGAAATCGTGAGGGTTTAGTGAATGACTCGACGGCGGATAAAAAGTTTTGGTGTGCTATGCAGAAGAGTGAACTGCCTCCTTATATATTATGTTTATTTGGATAAAAGATCAAGAAAATCCATCCTATATGCCGAGTTCGGAAAGGACGTTTAATTATGCAAATTACCCAAGTTGAAGCCTTTGCACTCCGATACCAAACCGAGGAGTCGTCGGAACAAGAAGGACCTCATTATTCCGTTTCAGATGAGGGTTGGCGTTCTATCTACTCGCGTCACCATGAAACAATGGTTGTGCGAATCACCACATCGGATGGAATCGTCGGTTATGGCGAAGGGCAAAGTCCGGTCTCCCCGCGTACATCAAAAACAATCGTTGAAGATTTATGTCGCCCGATACTGATGGGGAAAGATCCGTTTGACGTGGAATATCTTTGGCAACGTATGTTTACCTCGATGCGGGAGCGTGGACACTATACTGGGTTTTTTATTGATGCCCTTGCTGGATGCGATATCGCTCTCTGGGATATCATCGGGAAGGCGACGGAAAAACCTGTTCATAAGGTGCTCGGCGGTCGGTATCGAGACAGGATCCCCTTGTATGCCGGGGTAGGCGGGACTACACCAGGGGCAGCGGCAACCCAAGCAGCTAAACATGTTTCACAGGGCTATGGTGGGTTGAAAATTCACACGACGCACGGACGCGCCGAGATTTTGGAAATCGTTGCAGCTGTTCGCAAAAAGGTAGGTCCACAGATCAAGTTGATGGTCGATCTTCATACGCAATACAGCGTTCCGGACGCTATTATGCTCGGACGAGGACTTGAGGAATTGGATGTGTTATGGTTAGAATCGCCGACAGCACCCGAAGACATTCCCGGACAAGCAGCGTTATCACAGGCGTTGGATATGTCGGTCGCCATTGGAGAGTGGACACGCACGCGTTATGAATTACGAGAAGTGTTTGAACGTCGCGCCTGCGACATCACTATGCCCGATATTGCTCGCACTGGACTCACAGAAGGAAAACGGATCGCAAGCCTTGCCGACACCTATAACATTCCCGTGACACCTCACATCGGCGGTGGTAGCATCTTGTCGATTGCAGCAACGGTACAGTTTTCCGCAACGATTCCTAACTTTCTGATTATGGAGCATTCCCCGGAAGCGTATGAAATGAAAGGGCAGATCACCACGCGAAAACCGACTGTTGAGGACGGGGCTTTCGTCATTGATGATGTGCCCGGACTCGGTGTTGATATTGATACAGAGGTCTTAGAAGCCTTCGCAATTGGCGGTTAATAATTCTAAGTGTCTTGAAAATCTTGCCAATTAATTCCCAATTGGCGAACAGCAGCATGAATCGTTCCCAATTTCAGGTCCTTTCTACCCCAATCTGGAACAACAGTGCTTCGTTGGGTGTTGGGATTAAACCATTTTCGATGAGACCCACTACCTCTTCTCTTTCGTTCTTGACAACCAAGGGCGGTTAATTTTCGCGCAACTTCTCGATATTTCACGAAGTAGATACTACCGTTTCTAACCACACTGGGCTTTTTGCGTCAGGAATATGGGTGTTCTCTGGCAATGAACGTCCCGTATCTTGATATAGTTCAATGACCGCAGCGAAAGCATCTTTGACATTTTCTAATGCCTCGTTTAACGAATCACCCTCGGTGACTAACTCAGGTAATAGAGGGGAAGTCACCGTCCAACCACCATTGGGTTGTGGCATCAGAAGCAGTGGTATTTTATATTCCATCGAAAATTCTCCATTTCAATATCCCTTTTCCTTGTCCACGACGTTGATTAAGGGTTCCCCGTTCACGTAGCGATGCATGTTGTCGAGAAAGGTCTGCATGGCACGTTTGGCGATATTCTGCGATGCGCCAGCGGTATGGGACGTTAGAATCACGTTCGGAAGCGTCCACAGCGGATTGTCTGGTGGGCACGGTTCTGTATAGGTGACATCCAATCCAGCCCCCGCCAATTTCCCACTTTTCAGTGCAGCAATCAAGGCGTCCTCATCAACCACCTTGCCACGGCTGACATTGATGAAGTGGCATCCCTCTGGCAAGGCGTCGAATTCAGCATGCGACAGTAGTTTGTGTGTCTGTGGTGTGATTGGACAACAGACCGTCAGCACTTCGCTGCGTGACAGAAACTCCGGTAACCAATCGAGTTGTCCTAATTCATCGACGGTGTCGGGTTTTTCCATCGGTTCTGGATCTACCGCAATCACTTCGAACTCGAACGCTTTGGCACGTTGCGCAACTGCCCTACCGATGCCTCCAAGTCCCAGAATTCCCATCGTCATCCCAGACACTTCAACGCACGGCGTCCCCTTCCACTCTTTATCCCGCATCAGTTCGAGTTGTGTGTTAATCCCACGTGTTAATGCGAGTAACAGCGCAAATGCATGCTCAGCAAGCTGCGGTCCATACAGACGCTTGCTGTTTATAAGTGTGATAGGACTTTCCTTAAAGGCGGGATACATTGACCGCTCCACCCCTACGAATGGCTGCATCACCCATTTCAGAGATTTCGCGTGCGGAAATGCTTCTTCCGATACCACGCCGTAGAGGATTTCGACATCTGATAAATGATCGCTGAGTTGCGCACCTGCCGGCAAAAAGTTGATGTCCATCTCCGATGGTGCATCCTGCAGCATATCCGCAACTTCTTGGCTGATTCCACTGGCAATTAAGACTTTGATATTAGCCATTGATAGTCTCCTTCATTGTAGAATTTTTTGTGATACTCGTTCACATAAGCCGAAGTTTAGCACGGAATGAAGTGACTTGTCAACCGATAAAATTTTGCTTATTTTTCAATAGAATTTGTGGTAGAGTGTGGCTGAGTGGATGGAGGAACGATCAGCGGGATGGGAAGAACGGAGTAGATGAGCCCGTTGCGAGTGGTATCTATTTCTATACCCTCACGGCAGGCGATTTCACTGCAACACGAAAGATGTTGATACGCAAATAGCCTTAAGGTTGTTCAAGGTGGATTTATGCGGCAGGTTTCCTGTCTGCTGCATTTTTTTATCTTGATAATCCTTTATCCTGTAAATCCCGATTCAGATGCTCCTACCGCTTTTGGAGGGCGTTAATAGCATACCATAGGAGCGTCCGAGTGCTGAGGTGCCGAGGACTTCTTGATGGCCAGGCTTTATGGTGCATGCTACCGTGCCTACGTCCCATCGCATTATAGAGGGCAGTCTTTTTCACCCTGACCAGTTTAGCAACTCCCAAACCTGTCAATTTTGACATATACAAATCCCCCAATAAACGCATACTGCTTTTCAAAATAATTACGCATAAAAACACTTCCAGGATACAGAATTGATAGTTTTCCTATATCACGTAGGTGGGTTGAACGGAATGTGAAAAGTCACACGCGAATCCCCGTGAAATCCAACGATATATCTAATTCTGATTCAGATAATTCGCCGCTGGTATTATGGCTGCTGACTACTGACAACCATTTTCCCTTGACAGATTCCACTAAAACCGTTACCCTCAATGCAAACAATTCCTTATGTGTCGCTGACGAGTTTTCTGATCCTCGCTAACCAACAACTGACAACTCATTATGCTACAGGTAAAATACGCACGCTATACCCCACACGATGCCTACCTTCGCTTAACCAACGCGGATTACATGCTTGACGTAGATAGACGAAGTGGTGTTATTAAAGGTTTATATTTTATTGATGATGCGCAAGGCACGAACTTCGTTGGGAATGAACAGAACATGCGTCTCAACATCTGGTGGAAGCAACGTCACGTCCCTGAAAAGGCGCAACGCATTCCCATGCCCTGCTGGATGGGCGATGTTGTGCTGAAGTCACGCCTCACGGCTGAGACAGAGTGGTGTCCAATGCACACCTTCCTCAGCGATGATGTCCGAACAGTGACCTACGATCAGGCGTCGATCACCACCCGTTATGAAGGGAATTCTGTCAATGAAGGCGGACTCCAGCATCTCAATATTGAGCAGCGCTATGAATTTAGGGGGAATCCACAGAGCAGTGATGCGATTCTATGGACAATTACGCTTCACAACACTTCGCAGGGACAGATTGAAGTCGGTGAACTTGGACTGCCAATCACGCTGAACACCAACTACAGCATTGGCGATGAGAAACAAGGTTTCAACCACAGATCCGTTGATTCTACCAAGTATGTCTTTGAACAACGCGTAATTGAAAGTTCATTTGTTTCTGGTCATTCGTCCTACATCCTTGCCACTCGTGCAAGCGGTAAAGGCGACCATCTGCTCATTATTCCACAAGGTGATACCGCACTGGAAGCGATCTCTGGATATGGACTTTTTCCTGATACTGAGATGATGAAGGGTGCTGGTTCTATGTTTTACCTGTTTTCCGAAGCCACGGCGGTAGAACCTTGGTACAATGGACATCGTTCGCTCACTTTAGCACCCGATGAAAAACAGTCTTTTGCATTCACGCTCTGTCGCGTGAAGAACCACACCGATATCAGCGAGACGTTATATCAGAACGGAAACATCGCCGTGAAGATAGCACCCGGGATGGTGCTACCTGTCGGAACGGTGGCACACCTGATGCTCCGATGCAAGAAACCGATCACAGCGATTGAGACTACCCAAGGTATAGAGGTTAAACCTGTGGCGACGATGGGTGATGGCCACACTTATACAGTCCACCTCACTTCAAGGGGTGAAAAGAAGGTAGCGATCCGTTACGGGGATGGTGAGTGGACAAATCTGCTTTTCAACGGCATTGCAGAGATAGAGACGTTGATGAAAGCCCGCGCCGGATTCATTGTGAAGAACCAACGTGTTTTGGATCCAGATGATCTCTGCCACTACAGTTTCCGCATCTGGAATAACGACGCGGAAAGGCTCATCGTAGAGGAGGAGGCACCTTGCGGTTCAATTGATATGGGTGGCAGTGATGATCGGTGTTTTGCACCGCCGGTATTCCTCGCTGGTAAGAATGCCTATTATCCCGACGAGCAGGAGATCCACGCCCTTGATGAATTCATTGAGAACTTCCTCTACGGGAAGCTGCAGGACAAGGACAACTATCAGGTGCTGAATTCACTCATCGGTCTCCGAGAAGGTTCGTGGCGGCGATGGGACTATGTCTGGCGTATCTACAACTATCCACACGTCTATAATATCTACTATCAGATGTACCGGATTACCAAATTACATGGGATAAAGACTAGCCGTGAACCGTTGGAATACCTCAGACTTGCTTATAACACCGCATTCGCTTCTTACCAAGATTCCACCTACGAAAGCGTATACGAGACGAAGAATTACATCGACTACCACCGCGGGAACATGTCCAAGACACATGCGCCGATGGGTTCACCTATTCTGGTACATCTCCTGAGATCGCTGAAGACGGAAGGCATGCGTGCCGAGTACCAAACGCTCTTGGACGCAATTGAAGGCTGTCTCCCATTTTTTCTTGAGGAAGAATATCCGTTCGCGTCAGAGTATTGCTTTGATCATGCCTCAAAGGCAGCGTTGTACTACTTGGCACAGGTCGCTGACGATGAACCCTTGAAAAAGCGCACTGTGCAGACGATCCTCGCCAGTCGGGACGCAACCCCGATGTGGTTTTCCTATTGCACAAACATGCGATATATCGGGTGCTATCCAACACCGCTATTGGCACGTCCGCTCTTTGATAGATACGAGCAGACGGGAGACCTACACTACTTACAGAAAGCTTACGGTGCGACCTTGGCAGTCTGGAGTTGTGTTGATCCATCAGGTAAAGGCTACAACGGCAGAGAGTGGAGATTCAACCCACCTGAGAAAGGTTCACCGGAATACAACTACTACCGGAACGGGTGTTTCTCTGGCGAAGTCGGTATGGGACTCTACGGCAACCTGAGCATGCTGAAATCCTACCTCGTCCAAGATCCCGATTTCGGACTTATCGGTTATGGGTGTGACGTCACCGAGACATCGGATAATTACACCCTTATCCCACGGGATGGCTTAGGTGTCAGGGCTGCCTTCGTACCACTCGGTGTGTCCCTGGAAACAGTGAAGGGTCGGATCAAACATGCCACCCTTGCAAAAGATCTCCGACAGTTGAGGCTGGTTCTATCGAAACCGTCCGGGCATGCTGATTGCGTCCACATCTCCATCCGCGGTATGCCATCAGGTCCGTACCAATCCAGTGCAGGAAAAATCAAGCACCACGAGGAGCTTGAATGGGACATTCCATATCCCAAAGGGCAGGAAACTCTTACTGTTACACTAACCAGTTAACCCATTTGCACCTCTGACTCGGTAAGCGAGGTTTTCTGACCTTGCCGTCTCCCCTATAAGAACACCTCTTGTCTGCTAACCGCTGATCGCTGACCGCCGACTACATAATCTGGCGAATCCTCAAATTCAGGAAATTCTGATCCTGACAATCCCAATGGACCGTTGACCAGTGATAAACTGTGGACAACATCTATATTAAGAGTGCGTTATCCATCAAACGATACATCCTGAAAAACGCCAATATCCGGTAATGCAAATTTTGTGGTATTAATGCAAATTTTGCGTATAACACTTCAATTTTTGTATAGTGGCAGTGGAAAAGGATTAGAGCCAGATTCCGATCTACTCAATCCTGCAGTTTTTTGGAAAATATGAACATTGACGCATTTTATGATGAACCGAGTAGCTACCTGGCTCTAAATAGTTTCAGCGCAAAATATTCTTAGAACTTTAAGGGGTGCAACGCAAATATTGCACATTTCGGGGAAAATTGGCACAAAGTTTGCTACAAACTACTATACGATCCTAATGCATATCCAATTACTGACAGCGGATTGCCGTTAGGAAAGGTGCCGGATTAACAGGACCTCAAGAAAATTGCCACAGATTACGATAGTATTTCGTCTGGTGCCTTTACTTTTTACCTTCTTTTTTAGACATCACTAACTGAATGAGTCTCTGTAACTGATACGAAGACTTGTCGTGTAACACCTTACTTGAGATCGCCGACTTTGAAATCCAATCGACAGCAGATAAGAGACAACTATTGTGGTCAAGCATCTTAGACGCTTATGAGTGGGACAAGTATGGCAACACCTTATGTTACGGGAATTGCTGCCCTTTGTGCCTCAGCAGATGCAACGCTCCAGGGGGAAACACTTCGGCAACATCTTCTCAAAACTGCACTTCCTCTTGATGCAGAGAGAGATAGGGTCGGAGTGGGACTTGCGAGATTTACCTAAAATGGGAAAGGAGATCCAGAGATGGCAATTATTCACTCGGACTCACCCACAAATATGGCTGAATTCATGGTGCGGCTTAGTCGGCCATCGCCTAAAGAATTAGCGGGGATCAATCGATCAAGGAAATACAAAATATTAAAAGCCAATTCTGTAAAACATAGGGATAGAATTCAAGCATGGATTAAAGCACGGGGACTGTCTGCAGAGGTATCCAAAATTGAAGAGCCTACAGCCTTCGATATGTTGTTTATTACTTGTACGCCAAGAGTCGCCCAGTCCCTAACAGATGCCGATGGTGTAATTAGTGTTTCGCGTAATCCAGAATTTTCTGTGAAGTTAGCTAACGCCTAAATACGCCATCTCTATGATGAAACTAATGTAACACAAGTGTAAAAAAGGCGAGGTGTCTAATCTCGCCTTTCTTCTTTTAAAATTCCTATCCACTAATGCGAAGTCGATAAAAAATGTGAAGTTGGTGGTTGGTGATTAGCGGTTAGTAATTAGCGGTTGGTGATTAGATTTTTCATTGGCTCGACCTAAAACTTACCTCATAGTGAGGGATTGCGAGTCTTCTGAAACTCGTTTCGCATGTCACAAACTAAAAGTTCGTGGTACAAAACACCTGTCAAAACATATTTGCATGTTTTTTGGATATTGCTAATTTCACAGTTTTCACAGTAAATCGGGAAAGTGAGAAATTGGGAAATGGGCTATGAACCTATGTGTTGACTGGGTTTGTGTGGTTTTAGGGAAAAGTTACTGTGAAGGGTACTGTGAAAATTTGGGTGTTGGTAATGTGGTGTGGGTCGTCTGAATGCGCGTCGGATTTTAGCGAGTACACCGCAAATTGTGTTTTTTTTTGCTTATAGGTGCAGTATATTGTAAAAGTGCACAGCACTGTGACAGTCATAGTGCTGTTGAAAGTGACATAGAAAGTGACACTCAAAGTGTCAGTCAAAGTGCTGAAAGTGACACTCAAAGTGTGCTTGTAATTGCCGAAAGTGCTGTTGTCTGAATTAGGGTTATACGCTGATATTGAACATTGTCTGAACCAGGATTTACAGGATTTTTAGGATTCATAGGATTATATACTAATGTTGATTGATGAAGGCATCCCGAACAAGTTCGGGCGTCCTAAATTATTAGAAAACTGAATGTCTTTGGGTGGCGCATTTGCCTCTTTGAAAAATGTTATGGTATATTATACTATTTTTATTAACTAATGTCAAGTTAAAATTAAATAATGGGTGGACTATTAACATTAGGTGATTGGTATTGGGTAGGATCCCCATTTTAATTGGCAAGCGTGGTATATACCTGATATACTTATCTGAGAGGTTTGAACAGAAAAATTACACAATGCACAGCACCAAACTCGAACCCCGCACAAAAATCCTGATGATGCTTATCGCTGGATGTCTCGTCATCCTACTCGATAGTCCAACGGCACTGCTCGTCTGTTTCCTCGGTAGCCTCTCGCTGGTTGCCCTCTCCACACCGACATGGCGACAGATCGGACTTCTCTGCACCTTTCTCTTTTTTACGACATGGGGCTTAGTCTACAGTCAAGCAATCTTCTATAACGAATTTCCACGCACCGTACTGTTCACGCTTGTGCCAGCAGATCTACCGCTTATCGGGAAGATGACAGGTGGTATCCGGGTCTACCGAGAAGGTTTATTTCACGGAATTGTCCAATCCCTCCGTTTCAATACGACGCTTGTCATCGGATGTTTCATCATCTGGACGACACAACCTCGCGATCTACTTCTCGCACTGGCGCAGTTGCGCGTGCCAGCCACACTTGCTTTCATGGTGACAACGGCACTGCATTTCATACCCGTCATTGCGAATGAAGCAGCGACTGTTCTCCGCTCACAGCGGTTAAGAGGGTTTCGCTATCTTCGACTCAACCTGTTCGCTACCTGTCGCGGTATTCTCAATAGTTTTCGTCCAATCTTAGCGGGTAATATCCGGCATGCAACACACCTCAGTGAATCTGTTGAGAGTCGAGCGTTTTCAGCAGAGACGGCGGCAGAACGCACCTCGTTGCGGACGCTGAAGATGGGCGCGTGGGATTTTAGCCTGCTTATAGTGCTGTTTGCCTGTTTAATCAGCGTTATTGGGTTGAAACTCCTCTATTTCTGCTACGCCAATGGTATCTATTACGCGTCATGGTTGCGAGATGTTTATACCTTCACTCGTGAGGTATTGTGATTAGTAAAAAAAATGCGCGATCAAGAGATCGCGCAAACAGAAAAATTGAGTCGTCGTTTAGCGTCCGACCTCCCACGCCAGATGTTGTAACTCGGGTCCAATTAACTTTTCCCATGCTAATTGCACCGCGGCGGTGGAACCCGGCGTAGAGATGACTACTTTTCCGCGATAGACGCCAGCAGTTGCTCTTGATAACATTGCTGCTGCACCGACCTGATCATAACTGAACATCCGAAAGAGTTCCCCAAATCCCGGTAGTGTCTTTTCCAATTTACGGTTGAGAATGTCATAAGTGGTGTCGCGTGGAGCAATGCCAGTGCCACCATTAAATAGAATAACCTGTGCCTCGCTTTCCGCCATTTTATCCAATACAGCAGCCACTTGGTCGGGTTCGTCTTTTATGATTTGATAAGCGGTAACGCTATTCCCTTCTGCAGCGAGTTGTTCACGTAAAAATACAGCGTTTTTATCTGTTTCGGGGGTTCGTGTATCGCTCACAGTGACAATAGCGACGGCGACAGGTCCCTCTTCAGTTGCCATTTCTCGATGTTGTTGTGTACTTGTAGAAGTTGTTGCCATAGTTTTCTCCTTTCGGTTATAACTTCTTGGTGGATTTCAATTGTAAAGGATTTCTGTTGATGGGACCCAACTCTTTCGGGTTTGTGTTCCCATCCCGAACAAGTTCGGGCGTCCTGAGAAAGATTTTCTTGGCAGGTTCATGAAACCCGCACTGATAACTAATAGTTTATTGATTCGGGTATGCCTCACTGAGATGTTTTGGCATCGTAAAGAAGCGTCCTCCGGTCTTATCAGCGAGAGTCTTCTGAAAATCTGTCGGACCCGGATGTCCGATAACATACGCACGGATACCCATTGACTGACATAAACTAAGGGCGCGCTCGGCTGGATACTTTCCGGTTGTCGGTTCATCTGTCAGAATGAGCAGGAATCGACTCGCATACGGACTAAATTTTACTTTTGGAACACCTTCGACGATTGCATCGATGAGGTGTTCATCGCCGCCAAATGGATCTTCCATAAAACCTTTCAACGTAGCCTCGTTGAGCGGCATCTGCGTAACAACTGCACCGTTGATAACTTTGATCGCATCTTTCGCCTCAGCGAAACGAATAAGCCCAATCCGATACTGGATCGGTAGGATGTCCAATCTCCCCATCAACGTGCTTAAACCGAGCATAATTGCTTCAGACTTGCCCCCCATGCTCCGACTATAATCGAGCATGACAACGATGTCCACTGCTGGTTCGTATCCCCTTATTGCCTTGTCAGGTGATGCGCTGAGTGCTGCCCCGTCGTAGATGTTCAATCGGTTATCTTCGCTTCGGATGGTAAACATACGCCGTCGGTTCGGGTCGTTGATGAGCCATCTACTCCCTCGCTTTTGTGTCATCGCGGTCAGATTTGAGGAGGCATTCCAACTTTCAGGAAAGACGCCTGCATAGACATTCAGTTTATTGTCTTCTTTCCGGACTGTGTAGGTGCGACCGTTTGTGTAGTCTGTGATTACCCACAAGTCACCCTTCTGTCTTTCCCAGACCGTAGAACTTCCAAACAAATTATCAGCACCCGCTAAGCGGACCCCGTTCCGCCTGAATTCACGTTGCAACTTTCTCATCGGTACGTCGCCGTCTTCAAGCATCACCTCGAATTGAGACTCCATGCTAAACATCAATTTACCGCTGTTGCGACGGATATCGTTGACGATGTCTCGAAATACCTGCATGAACCCTTCATTAGCAACTCGCGTGCTTGGAAGTGTGGTTGCGCTGCCGAGGTTTCCGGGAATAAGTTGCCACAATCCACCAGTCATCTCAGCTAACCGCTGCTGAAACGGTTCTGGATGTCCGAGTACATTAACACGGATTTCTTCAAGTTGATACGTCTCAATAACCTTATTCCGCATCGTTGGATAAGCGTCTGCTTTCCTCAGATGTGTTGATGCGGGTTCGTCGGTTACAAAAATGAGATATTTGTCCGCGTCGGCGTGAAAGTCGATATAATTCGGTGTGTCTGTGAGTGCGTCGAGGGCGTGTTCGGTGCCGCTGAGTGTAACTTTTTGCATCCGTCTGCGCAGCGTCCCGACATCGGGTAACAGCGAGCGAATCTCCAGTCTTTGACCTTCGCTCCGGACGCTGAATTCAGACATGCCGAGGTGATACTCCAAGTTGACGAGATCAAATTCATCGGTCATGGCGTAAAGATTTGCCGCAACATTCTGGATGTTATCACGCATACTCGCGCTGGTGTCAACCACGAACACGACGTTCACTTTGTCCAATTGCCGCGTTCCGATGATGTGGTCAGCGATACGTTTGAGTGCTTTAGCAAACGGATTGGTGCCAGCCCCAACACCACTACTTTCACCAGTATCGTCGCCATCACCATCTCCGATAGTCCCGATTTCAGAAACACCGGTTGACTCAAGCTTGTGAAACCCATCACCACCTTTGCCTTTGACGCGTTGCCGTAAGCTATCTACGCCTGCTCCTGGTGTTGTTTCGTAAGGGCTTGCGACCGATTCAGCGATCGGTGTTGCGCGGCTGTTGTACCGTTCCGCGTCCGTTGTTACGTCAGGAAGTGTGGTTTCAGTGTCCGACACAGATTTCGTTGCGCTGTGGAGAAGGTCTTCCTCCGACTGCCGAAGTGTTTCATCGATTAAGTTGGCAGAGGCAAGCAAATCTAAATGGCGTTGGTCTGCGTCGGTGGAAGAATCGGGACGCTGCGGAATGAGGATTTCTTTAGGTGGCGGAGGTTTGAGGATACGCCGTTCTTCTCGAAAGGTTTTCTGTTTGATCAGTTCCACCGCCAGGGCATCATCGTTTCTGATTTGTCTGTTCGCGTAGAAAGAGAACATGAAGGTAATAGCGAAAATCAGATGAACAACACCTGCAAAGAGCAGGGCACGCACTGAACGCTGCCGTCTACGAGAACGGTTCATGATATTGTCTCCATGTTGATATAAGACTGTTTACCGCGCAATCCGATTTCCACCATTCAATATTATAGTACACGTTGCTACCTAACAAGTTCTAAACTTTGTAGGTTATGGGTGTCAAAGTGCTGGAAAATATATTATAGCACAAACTGTATGAAGATTATAAAATAAATCAGGTAATTGACGGGCGATAATGCACGTTGCATGAATCAACACGGCATGCGCGTAAATTTCGGGGTAAAATGCAAAAACGAAACGCTCTTCTTATAGCTATCGTTATCAGTCAAGAGGGCTTGTGGTGGGTGAGAACGTTCGCAGATGCTACATAATTAACCGACTACTGAAAACGGAGACCGACAACCCTTCTACCGACCCTTGATAGTTTTCCCAGTCGGCATTGCATCAACTTCAAATTTTTTATCAAGTTTGTGTTATTATATCATCTAAAACGGAGTTGATCAAATTAAAGTTGACAAGTTTTTTGTTTAATGTTAAACTTTTAAGAAATTTCATGTGATGCACTTTTTTCTTGCAATTCGTACTGAAAAAGTGCTATAATTTACTATTGTGATTCTATCGGTTTTTCGGGGTGACGTATACTATCTCGCGGAACATCAAAAAAAGGATCACACCGCTGACGGAAACCGACATCGGTTTACCGGTGGAAAGTCAGCATTAAAATACGTGATTGCATGCAGTACTGCTATCACCGAAAGTAAAATTTGACGAGGGGACGAGGCTTTGAGAAGCGCGCTTCTTGCTCAAAAACTCTGAACCTTATGATATTGAAGAAGGAGATTTCATAGCTATGAAAAAATTCACAATCTTTATCACACTTGTTTGTGTTGTCATGATTACGCCAATGGCACTCGCACAAGATTGGCAGCCGGCGGGTGATAATTGGATTGCAAAATGGTGGGGACTCGATCTGGTGACAAATACCGGCGGGTTTAATACGTCAGCTGGCATTGACTATCTTGCTGAAGGCACTGGTGGTGTTATTACAAATGCTTCCGTTTCTACACGTGAAGGCGCAGAAAAGACTGGAAGTGCTGTCGTCTACTTAGAGGAGAACGGTGGTTCCCTCGTCTGGACAATTGTTGATATTAATGTTAAGGATCAACTTAATATGTCCACAAGTCACGGTCATCCTGATGCAAGAGACATCACGTGGCACGGCATCATCATGATAGTTTCGCCTGATGATCGGACCACTACCATGCATCCAGCACACGATGATTACGCCCAGATCTGGATCAATGGGGAGCAGGTCTATGACAATTCGGCGTGGACGGGTGGCGTTGAGAAAGTCACAACACCAACCGAGGTTTCATTTAAGAAGGGCGAAAATTACTTGCACTTCAAATGTGGTGAATCCGGCGGCGCAGATTATGTCAACCTCCACTTTGAACCCACTGACAGCGATCTTCTCATCGCACCGACGACGGACAACCGCTTCTTAGATATCTTTACGCCCGTCGAACCGAAAGGGAAGTTGACAACGCAATGGGCAGACCTCAAGCGGAAGTAATTTCTTATTCCTAACAGAAAACCCGTATCCAAACAAGGTTACGGGTTTTTTATTGTCTATTTTAATCTGGGCAGTTACCGCTACTTCTCTGGTTCCACAATCGTTAGCATCTGATTAATAGACACCCCTTCCAATTCCTGCGTCGTCCCACTTTGCCAGATGACAGTAATCCTTTCAACCTCCTGATTTTCTCCTAAACCGAACAGCAGTCGCGTATCACTTCCTGATGCGTAACTCGAACCACTTTTCACTTCTCTAATTTGTGTCACACCGCCGGCTACAAGTCGCACCTTTGCACCAATCCCATCACGATTACCCTGAGTGCCGACCAATTTGATACCTATCCAGTTTTTCAGGTTTCCACCATCATTCCGAAGCAAGACAGCACGCTGATTGGAATTCATGATAACAATATCCGTGTCGCCGTCGTTATCGTAATCAGCAGTGGCAGCGGCTCTGCCAACAAGCGGTTCTGCGAAGTAAGTTCCTGTAGTCTCTGAAACATCTGTGTAACGCCCATCTCCGTTATTACGAAACATCTGGTCACGCTGGGCGTAGGTTTCGTGATCCGTCAGGATTCCGATGACATCTTGAGGATGACCGTTTGCACAGAACAGATCAAGGTGTCCGTCATTATCGTAGTCCAGAAAGAGAGGACTAAAACCGACGAAGGGCAGGGTCGGCTGCTCCAATCCACTATCGGCGGTTGCGTCTGCAAAGAAAAGACCTTCCTCGTTCTTATAAAGGGTTGCCTTCTCCGAGTTCGCAACGATGAGATCAAACCATCCGTCTCCATTATAGTCTCCAGCGTCAACACCCATAGAGCCTTCGGCGACACCTGCTTCGTCATACCCCACACCGATGAATAGGCTCTCATCGGTGAAAGTGCCATCGCCGTTGTTATGATACATAAAATTTCGGTTGGTATCGTTAGCGACGTAGATATCAGGGAAACCGTCATTATCGTAATCACAAGCGATAGCTGCCATGCCTCTACCCTCGCTCGGATTTGTGACACCTGCCGTGTCGGTGATATTGGTAAAAGTGCCGTCCCCATTGTTCCGGTAAAGGACATCGGCTGTTCCCTCGTAACTGCGCGGATGTCCGTAGCCAATCACACCTTTATAGGTTGTTACCGGCATCGACAACTGATACACTAAGTAGTTGACGACAAAAATATCCAAATCGCCATCTACATCGAAGTCGAGATAGACGGCTGCGATACCCCAGAGGGTGTTGTTGATCCCCGCGGCTTCGGTGATGTCAGTGAAAGTGCCGTCCCCATTATTGCGATAAAGCGTGTCGCTTCCAAAGTTTGCAACGTAGAGATCTGCATCGCCATCGTTATCGATATCCGCGGCGGCAGCTGCCATCCCATAGCCAGTGTCGCCAGTGCCTGAGGTCTCAGTAACATCAGTGAAACGTCCATTTCCTTCGTTGCGATAGAGAGCGTTTCCAATTTTTTCTTGCTGTGGGTCTTGTGTCTCTTCTGGGATATGACCGCTGTTAACGAAATAGAGATCTGCATCGCCATCCGTGTCGTAATCAAAGAAGACAACACCCGATCCCATCGTCTCAATGATATGCTTGTGTTCGGTTTTACCGTTGCTATGTCTGAATTGAATGCCAGCGTCTTCGGTGACATCCACGAAGGTAGGAGATTGTGCTGCAGTGCTGCCTATGGTTAGCAGGAAGAGAAGTATCTGTGTGAGTAACTTGGAAGGCTGATTTTTTAGCATGGTGTGGAATTATTGCAGGTGAGATCTCTAATTTACTTCGTGGTTTTTTCAGCGGTTTTTGCCAATCGAAAACCGACAAAGGAGGTCTTTAAGTTCGGATAAAGATAAAACCGGAATGTTGTGCTACATCGGGTGATTGTATCGAGCCAGGAACCGCCTCGGATGACACGCCAACTTCCGACATCTGGACCCGTTGGGTTCCGTTTTGGGCGTTTTGCTGCCGCTTGCGAACTATACCAGTAGTAGACGTCGCTGTACCAATCGGCTGTCCATTCCCAGACGTTGCCTGCCATATCCATCGCTCCATAGTAGCTTTTACCTTTTGGAAAACTCCCGACGGGTGCGATACGGTTCTCGTAGCCGTCGTCTGTGGCAACGGTGTTCGCGCGTGGTTCCATTGCGCTCCCCCATGGCCATATTCTGTTGGTATAACCGCGAGCTGCCTTCTCCCACTCCGCTTCTGTCGGAAGTCGCATGCCTTTCCACGCCGCGTAAGCGGCAGCATCGTGCCACGATACGCCGACAACGGGGTGATTCGGGAACTGTTCTGCACGTGCGGGCCAGTTGCCAATATGGGAGAGGTGGGGGAAGTTTTCAGGTGTGTGTTGGAGTGTCTTGTCTGGTGAGTCGTTCTCTAATTGAAGTTTCCAAAACTTGTAATACTCGGCATTCGTTACCTCGTATTTGCCGATGTAATAAGCATCGAGGTAGACTTTGTGCATTGGTCTTTCATCAGCGGCTCGATTCTCGCTTCCCATGGTAAACGTGCCAGCGGGGACCAATATAAGTTCTGTTTCCTGCGCCGACACGTCGAAACAAATACTGACGCTGAGCAGTAGGATACATAAAATACTGAAATGCCTATTTCTGTTTGGACAAGAGATATTCATAAACGCGATGGTGCTCCTGCGCGAGTCTTTGGTTACCGATACCTTGGTAGAGCCTTGAAAGGTTAAGGTGGTAGTAGGGCTCCTCGCCATCAAGTTCAACCGCCTTTTGGAATGCAGCAATTGCGTTTTGAGAATCGCCTTGCATCGCATAAAGACTACCGAGTGTGTTATAAAGGATGGCTTCGTTTGGCATCAGCATGATAGCCTTTCTGGCGGCTTCCATTGCTGGTCTGGGATAGTTGAGATTCATGAACGCTCGGCTCAACCCGTGATGAAGAAGGGCGTTGTTCGGATCGAGTTCAATGCACTTCTGAAAAACTTGGACGGCTTGACCGTAGTTCTGTTGGATCATTAGCAGGGATGCTAAACCTATCCATGCTTCGAGGTTGTTAGGTTCATTGCGTGTGAGGCGTGTGAGGCGTTCATATTCGGCGTATTCTTTCTGGTATTGCTGATAGATTTGCATTTCAGCTCTACTTTTCTCGCGATCCCCCAAACGGAGATACGCAGTCCCAAGTCCATAATGTGGATCTGCATAACGGGCTGGTCCGAATGCTTTTGCCTGTTTGAAGTTTTCTATCGCTTTCGTATATTCTTTCAGATTGAGATAAGCGGTGCCGAGTTCATAGTAGATGCCTGCTGCTTGCGGTTTAAGCGTGAGTGCCTGCTTTAAGACTGGAACTGCCTCTGCATACTGCCGTAGCTTTACGAGGGATTTGCCCAGCATCTCGTGTCCACGGGCGTGTTGTAGCGAAAGTTCGACGATCCGTTGCAGTGGTGCCACAGCATCTGCCCACCTATCAAGTTTGAAGTAGGCGACACTGAGCGAATAGAGTGCCTCGATATTATCGGGCATCAATGTTAGAGAACGCTCGTAACTCTCGACGGCTTTGTTCAAAAGTTCTTCTTGGGCGTATGCCATTCCGAGATAGTGCAGAATCTCGGCGTGTTTAGGTTCAATCGCGAGCGCGGCTTCAAACTCGGAAATTGCGCCCTGATTATTCCCTTGGAACATGAGAACGAAACCTTGTTCCACGTGTTCGGTGTATTTGCTGTGATCACCGGATTGCTCATTGGCAATGCCCAACAAGGGCAAACAGAGCCAAAGAACGATGCCAATTTTTAATGAATTTTGCATGGGGTTGTCTCGATTTTTATGGTTTCTGTATTACGTTGACTCAGTTTTGGTAGCATCTTATATTTTAACCGTAGTAACGGAAAAAGTCAAGGGTTAGGTATTGTCTGAATCACGGATTTTCGCGGATTTAGCAAATGACACGGATTTTAAGAAGGTTGTGGGTGATGGGTGATGGGTTGTCTGAACCAGGATTTGCAGGATTATTGGATATTGTCTGAATAGCAGATTTTCGCGGATTTAGCAGATTTCGCGGATTTTGATGTTTTTTCTCTGTTAGGTGTTTTTGGTGGAAAGTTGGGTTTCAACCCAACCTACGATGGAACTTCGGAAAGTAAATTGACAGACTGCATCTGTTTCTGATAGAATGCTACTATGCCACGGACAAACAAGATTCTCAATATTGGAGATACCGCGCCACTGTTCACGCTCCCCTCGCATCAGCGGGAGGAGGTTTCCCTTGAAACTTACCGCGACACGCAAAATGTCGTTTTAACCTTTTTTCGGGGGACCTGGTGACCGAATAGCCGCCGTCAGTTGGCGACAGTACAAGAACACTTTGAAGATTACGCAGCGTGGACAGCAACGCCGCTTGCTATCGCAGGACAGTGGCCGCGTGAACTTCGCGGCTATGCTGAAAAAAGTGGTATCACGTTCCCGCTATTGGTAGACAAAACACGGAGTGTGATTAAAAGTTACGGTGTCTATCACTGGCTCAGTTTAGAGGCTTACAATATAGCGCGTCCCGCAACGTTCGTCATTGACAAAGTCGGGGTTATTAGATATATGTACATCGGCTCACATCAATTTGATCTCGTCCCGCAGTCAGAGGTCATTGAAAGTCTTAAGCAAATAGCGCGATCGTAAAAAATGATTTTCATTTCCAACGGAAATATGATATACTATATAGATATAAGCACTGATTGTGGTAATGGATTTTTATGGACGAAACACATAGAGCCTTTATGAAACGCGCGCTGGATTTAGCATGCCGAGGAAGGGGTCGCACGAGTCCAAATCCGCTTGTTGGTGCGGTTATTGTGAAAGCCGGGCAAGTCATCGGTGAAGGGTATCACCAGAAGGCAGGAACGCCGCATGCCGAGATCCATGCCTTGAACGCCGCAGGTGAAAATGCCAAAGGCGCAACGATCTACACGAACCTTGAGCCGTGTTGCCATTGGGGGCGGACACCACCCTGTACAGAGGCACTCCTTCAAGCAGGCATTGCCCAAGTCTATGTTGCGGAAGTAGATCCGAACCCCAGCGTAGCAGGTAAGGGCATCCGTCAATTGCAAGATGCCGGAATTCGCGTTCATGTCGGTATGTGTGCTGAAGAAGCTGCTCAGTTGAATGAAATCCACAAAAAGTATATTCAGACTGGTAAGCCGTTCGTAATCCTGAAAACCGCCATGAGTCTTGATGGAAAAATCGCCACTGCGTCGGGCGAATCGCAATGGATTACTGCTGATGCATCTCGACAGCGCGGACATGAAATTCGAGACACAGTAGATGCTATCCTCGTCGGCTGCGGCACAGTTATCCGTGATAATCCTGCCCTAACGACACGGCTTCAAGATGGAAATGGACGGGATGCAATCCGGATTGTGTTAGATTCACGTGGGAGGACCCCTACAGACGTACGTATTTTCAATTCTGAAAGCAGTGCGGGTGTTATTGTTGCTGTAACACCGGACGCACCGGCACAAAACATCAGCGCGCTTGAAAAGGCAGGGGCAGCAGTGATAACCGTTCCAGAGGCAGACGGCAGGGTCTGTTTCACAGGTTTGATGGAGATATTGGGCAGACGTGAGATAACAAGCATCTTGATAGAAGGCGGCGGAGAAATCAACGCCTCAGCAGTGGCGGCGGGAGTTGTCGATAAGGTTATGTGTTTTATTGCACCTAAGCTGATCGGAGGACGCAATGCTCCCGGACCCATTGGTGGCGAAGGGATTGCTGATTTAAGTGATGTGTCTCACTTGCAACGCGTCAATATCACGTTGATTCCCGATTCTAACGACTTTCTAATCGAGGGGTATCTGTAGTATGTTTACTGGGATTGTTGAAGAACTTGGAACGATTAAAAATATCCAGCATAAATCCCAAGATGTTACCCTTGAAATTCAGGCGAGCGAAGTCCTCACTGACGCGAAAGTTGGAGATAGTATTGCTGTTGACGGTGCGTGTCTTACAATTGTTTCTCGGACACCGGAAGTATTCACCGCGGATATATCTGCCGAAACGCTACGCCGTACAACGTTGGGTGAACGGAAAGTCGGTGAACAAGTTAACTTGGAACGTTCACTTCGGTTAAGCGACAGATTAGGTGGACATCTGGTACTTGGACACGTGGATGAGGTGGCGACGATTTGCGCGTGGAAGGACGAAGGCGATGCTTCCTTGATGCGGGTAACAATGAGCCAAAATACGAGACGTTACATCACATACAAAGGTTCTGTTACCGTTGACGGTATTAGTTTAACTGTATCGGATGTTCATGAAGATTCCTTTGAAGTTGCCTTGATTCCTCATACAAAGGAGGTCACAACTTTAGGGACGAAACGGAGCGGTGCCAGGGTGAACCTTGAAGTTGACTTAATTGCCCGTTATCTTGAGACGTTATTGAAAAATAGTGATGAAGACGGAGGCTGGACTGGGCAACCTCGTTCCGAAACACTCAATTTGGGTTTTTTAGCAAAACACGGTTACGTTGAATAGTTATTGTGATAAGAGAGGACTGTGGTGTGCAAACGTTTGTGACTGCCACACGCTTAACTGAGAACCGAAAGCAATGACGAAGTCATTGCGTACTGATAACCGATAACCAGAAAACGGTAGGCAAGAATGCCAAACACATTTAATACCATTCCTGAAGCACTCTCTGCAATTCGAGATGGTGAATTGATTGTCGTCATTGATGAACCCGACCGCGAGAACGAAGGTGATCTCATCATGGCGGCTGAAAAGGTTACGGCAGAGACTATCAATTTCATGGCGAAATATGGTCGTGGGTTGATATGCTTACCAACCTGTTCTGAACGACTCGCCGAACTTGAACTTTACCCCATGGTAGCATCGAATACAGCGCAGATGCAAACCGCCTTTACTGTCACGATAGACGCAAAAGAGGTTACGACTGGTATTTCCGCCCAAGAGCGGGCGTATACGGTTCGCAAGTTTATTGACCCGAATGCGACATCTTCAGACTTCGTGCGCCCCGGACACATTTTCCCGTTAGAAGCTAAACCCGGTGGGGTTCTCAGGCGCGCTGGGCATACAGAAGCCACTGTTGATTTGGCACGGATGGCAGGCCTCTATCCGGCAGGTGTGCTCTGTGAGATACTCAACGAAGACGGAAGCATGGCACGCGTTCCTGAATTGATGAAGTTTGCTGCACAGCATCAACTCAAAATCATCACCATCTCCGATCTTATCGCATACCGTCGTCAGACAGAAACCCTAATTAGGCGCGTTGCAACTGCTGGTATTCCAACCTCACATGGTGAGTTCAAACTTTATGCATACGAAAGCACTGATACCGACGGAGAGAGCGTTGAAGAAGATAAGACCCACATCGCACTTACTAAAGGTGATGTTACCGATCCATCCCCAATTTTAGTCCGCGTCCATTCTCAGTGTCTCACTGGAGATGTCTTTGGTTCGCTCAGGTGTGATTGTGGCGAGCAGCTCGAAATTGCCCTGCAAACTATTGAACAGGAAGGCAGAGGCGTTCTCGTCTATATGCGACAAGAAGGCAGAGGGATGGGACTCAAAGGGAAGATTCGCGCTTATCAACTACAAGACAGTGATGGATTGGATACCGTTGAAGCGAATGAACACCTTGGTTTCCCCGCCGACCTCCGAGATTACGGCATCGGAGCACAGATACTCGTCGACCTCGGTGTACGGAAGATGCGGTTAATGACAAACAACCCACAGAAGGTTAAAGGATTAGACGGGCACGGACTCGAAATTGTCGAACGCGTTCCCTTACAAACCAAGCCGAATTCCTTTAACCACCGATATTTGCAGACAAAACGTTCCAAACTCGGACACCTCCTCTTGGACGAGGAGTAGATAATAAGAGGAATAGCGGTCAGCAGTCAGGTCGGCAACTACGTTGCCTTTCAGTAGTCAGCAAGAGGGATCTGTGGCGTATAGAATTTTGCTACTGCCAAAAGGATTAACTGAGAGCTTATGGCTGATAGCTGATAGCCATAAAGAAAATTATGCCAAACGTCTACGAAGGACATCTTCTTGGTGCAGATCTCACATTCGGGATCGTTGTGAGTCGATTCAATAGTTTTGTTACCGAAAAACTCCTTGCCGGTGCGCTGGATGCCCTAAAGCGACACGGCGTTGACTTGGATCAGGTTGATGTTTTTTGGACATCCGGTGCCTTTGAGATTCCTGGAATCGCCAAACGTCTTGCAGGTAGTGAGAAGTATGATGCCGTTCTCTGTTTAGGGGCTGTCATCCGAGGCGCGACACCGCATTTTGACTACGTTGCCGCCGAAAGTGCAAAGGGAATTGCCCAGGCATCGGTCAATACAGACACACCCGTCATCTATGGGGTTATCACTACGGACACAATAGAACAGGCACTTGAACGTGCTGGTATAAAAGCCGGAAACAAAGGCTTTGAAGCTGCTGTCGCCGGCATTGAGACAGCCAATCTCTATAAAACGATTGATGAAGCCCTCAATGATAACTAAAACACACCAGTCGCATCTGTAGATGCACTTCCCAATGCAAAAAATATAAACAACAAAAACGATGGTCGCAATTATAGATTATGAGGCGGGAAACCTTACAAGCGTTGCCCGCGCATTAACGCATCTCGGTTACGAGAATGAGATTACGTTCTCTGCTGAAACGATAGCCGCTGCTGAGCGTGTTATTTTCCCCGGTGTTGGTGCTGCCAAAGCCACGATGGAAACATTGCGGAAGCGGGGACTTGATGAGGTATTGGTTGACTTCTACCGATCAGGCAAACCGATGCTCGGTATCTGCATCGGTATTCAGATCCTTTTCGCACACAGCGACGAAGAGGATACCGAATGTTTAGGGCTTCTACCCGGATATGTAAAGAAATATCCGATGATGGGGACAAACGCGGAAACCAAAATATTAAAGGTTCCACAAATTGGGTGGAACGAGGTCTACCAAACAGCATCGCATCCAATCTTTGAAGATGTTCCGAATCCGGCGCACTTCTATTTTGTCAATTCCTATTATCCTGTGCCGGAGGCGGCGGACGTTGTTATCGGGAAAACGAAATATGGACTGGAGTTCTGTAGCGCGATTGCACACGACAACCTCATCGCAACACAGTTCCATCTCGAAAAGAGTGGACGCGTCGGGTTAAAAATGCTCAATAATTTTCTAACCCTTTAATGGCTGTCGGCTGTCAGTTGTTAGCAGTCAGAGAAGGTTCTGGTTAAATTAGACATCTCTTTACCAACAACCGACAGTTGTTTGCTGATAGCTACTCGAAAAAAATGCTAACGTTTTTCCTTGCCCTTTTGATACTACTCATCAATGTTGGAACACACCTGTTTCAGATGCAGGCGTATTATCTCGCGGTGAGCCACTGCTATTATGGCGTGGTGATTCTTGCTGTTATATACGCTCGACCCCGTGAACAAAATATCCTGTTCGGTATTACAGCGGTAGCTAATTGGGTTTACGTTTTCCGCTATCCGACGCTAACTGAGGGTATCATCGTAGCACTGCTGTATCCGTTCCTTATGTTAGGTGTTATCCGTATCATTCGCCAATTCCAAACCCAACGCCGTAGTGGTGCCGAGGAAATTGAGGAGATAAACAGTGTTAATGCGAATCTGGAAAAACAGATAAGAGACATTTCTACGCTTTTCGAGGTAAGCCAAGCGGCGAACGCGAACCTTGAGTTGGAGGGCCTGTTTCAGCGCATCATTGAGATCCTCTCCAAACGGCTCGGTATCTACCGTGGTGCTTTGCATCTTTATGAAAACGGAAAAGTTGTCACTTCGGTAGAAGCTGTCTTAGGACTTACACCTGCTGAAATGAAACGTGGCACTGACAATCAGATGGAAGACATTCAGAAACAGGTGCTTGCATCGGGTAAAGCAATCGGTGTGCCACAAACGCGGAGTCCACGCAGCTACGTTAAACTCTTTGAACCAGAGCGTGTCGAATCCAAAGATGCCATTGCTTTCTGGTGTATCCCGGTTATTATAGAGGAGCAGGTCATCGGGACACTAACAATTGACAAAGCATCAGATGAATTTTCGGCTGAAGACGACCGGCGTCTGCTGACAATTATCGCCTCAACAATTGCCCAGCGCGTCAAAATTCAGCAGACAATTGACGCACTCGTCGAATCAGAGCGGATGGCAACGCTTGGTAGATTGGTCCGAACCATAGCACACGAGGTGCGGAATCCTTTAGGTAGTATTCGGCTTGGGACCCAACTGCTGCAGCATACCGGTACAGCGGAGACAGTGGCTCAGGTCGGTACCTATCCTGACAAAGTACAACTCTCTCAAAATGAGATTAACGAATACACTGCAATTATTATCAAGGAAGTTGACCGCCTGAACCGATTCATTGAGCAGTTGCTTGCTTTTAGCAAACCCGCAATGCAAGCCGCCAAACAAATTGACATTCATCAATTGCTTGATAATAGCCTTGCTATCTGCCGCCCTGAATTAGAACATTGTGCGATCACGGTAGTCACGCAATATGATACCGATTGCCCACAGATTGATTTAAACGAGGATGGAATAACGCAAGTTGTCCTCAACCTATTTTACAACGCCATTGAGGCAATGGGGACAAAAGGAACGTTGACGGTTCAGACACAATACTTACCAGAGGCGGGAGCCGTCCAGGTGCGGGTTCAAGATGATGGACCTGGAATTCCGTCCGAAGATGTTCCAATGCTCTTCGATCCGTTTTATACCACTAAGCAGAAGGGTACAGGGCTTGGACTTTATATTAGTCAAAAAATTCTCGCTGAACACCAAGGCAGCATTGAAATCGATGTAAACCTTGAAGTCGGCACAGCGTTTATTATATCACTTCCTGTACAATGATATTTATAGACGCGCTTTGTGTCGCATAACGCAATACAAGAGAACGATTATGTCAAATTTAGTGCTTATCGCTGACGATGATGATAGTTTGCGACACATACTCGCCGCTACCCTCGAAAGAGCAGGATATGAGACCCTCAAAGCGCGAAATGGAAGTGAAACTCTGGCATCTGTCAAGAGTGCTGATATTGATGTTATTCTGCTTGATATTTGGTTGGGTGACGCGAATGGACTTGAGTTAATTGAGGAAATCCAGAAATATAATAACACTGCTTCGATTATTATAATCACGGCACACGGCACGACCCAAACTGCTATTGACGCGGCGAAGCAACGTGCGTATTGGTATCTGACGAAGCCGATTGATCAGAAGCATCTTCTGGATCTTGTGTCGCGCGCTGCTGCTGCCACGAACCAGACGCGGAACGTTAAAACGTCTGTCCTGCCGGATGTTGATAGACAAGGTAGAATGGTCGGTCAGAGTCCTTCTATGCAGGAGGTATACCTTAAGATTGGACGTGCAGCTGTCAGTGACGAAACCGTTCTCGTTTTAGGCGAAAGCGGCACGGGTAAAGAACTTGTCGCCCAATTAATTCACCAGAACAGCCATCGAGCGCATAATCCTTTCGTTGTTGTTGATTGTGGTGCTATGCCTTCCAGTCTTATCGAAAGTGCGCTCTTTGGACACGTCAAAGGCGCGTATACCGATGCCCATACCGCGAGAACTGGGAAATTTCAACAGGCAGATAGTGGTACAATCTTCCTTGATGAGATTGGAGAGTTGCCGATTGAAGTCCAGATGAAGTTGCTGCGCGTCTTACAGGAACGAGAGGTTGAACCGATGGGTGGCACCGAAACGCATTCTGTTGATGTCCGCATTATTGCAGCGACCAATCGCCGACTTGAAACGGCGATTGCACAGAAAGCGTTTAGGGAAGACCTGTACTATCGTCTCAACGTCATCCCTATCTCCCTGCCGCCGCTCCGAGAGCGGAAAGAGGACATTCCAGAGTTGATTGATCTTTTTACGCATCGTTTTGTTGAGGAATACAAACTCCCAGAAATCCGTATCTCCACGGAAGTTATCAAGTTACTCACTGCTTATGAGTGGCCTGGAAACGTGCGTGAATTGGAAAACGCTATCAAGCGGGCACTGGTGATGTGCGCGGGGCAAATGCTGCTCCCTGAACATTTCGATCCGATCCTAAATCAACCGAGTCCGATAGATCAGGAGGAGCAGGGAAATCTCGATTCTCAGATTTATACGATGCTCCACGCGTATGTGGAGCAATACATAGAATCTGAAGCACCACCCGGTGAACTTTACGCAGAAATTCGCGCGATTTTTGAGAGACCGCTCTTTAAGATTGTACTTGAACACACCAATGGGAACCGCAGTAAGGCGGCAGATATCCTTGGGATTAACCGAAACACGCTCCATACGAAGCTCGTTGAGTATAAGCTTGTTTCGTGAATGGCTATCAGTTGTCAGTTATCAGTTGTCGGTTATCAGTTAAGACTTCTGGCAGTCGAGTGCGTTTTCAATAACATAAACCGCTCTTGCTGATTGCTATTCTTTTGACTGCTGGCTGCCATACTGCAAATTAATTGAAGGACAACAAGGAAAAATAAAACTAATGGATTTAGGAAAAGTGATTGGAACTGTCGTCGCGACTCGAAAAGACCCCAGCTTAGAAGGGACACGTCTCCTTCTGGTGCAGCCTTTAGACGAAAAATACGAACCTATTTCTGAACCGCTCGTGGCGGTTGATACCTTACACGATGCGGGTGTCGATGAAATCGTTTACATCGTTACTGGCGGTGATGCTGTAAGCGTTACACCCGGAAAACGAATGCCGGTTGATGTCGCTATTGTAGGTATTGTTGATTCACTTACCTTGCTTGAGGAAGTAAAAGTTTCAACAGATACAGGATCGGAAATGGAGAATTGAGAGAAGTATGTACCTTGCCAAAGTCATCGGTAAAGCTGTTTCGGTCATTAAACATCCTGCGTATCAGGACCTTACACTCTTGCTGATCCAACCGTTAAGTCTGAAATCTCAACTTGTTCGCACGCCAACCATCGCTGTCGATTATGTCGGTGCGGGTGAGGGAGACACCGTGATTGTAGGCGCGGGTCCCGGCGTGGCGCAAGAAGTCTTCGGTGTTGAAGATGCCCCGATCCGAGAACTCATCATGGGAATTGTAGACCATTTCGATATAGCATCTCAGGAGGAACAAGGATGATACGTTTCATTACACTTTTCAGCTGTTTTGTGTTTATCTGTTTACACTTCAGTGCTTGTAAAGTGGCGCAGATATTATCAACACAGTACAGCCAAAATATCGCACAGGCTGGCTACGGTACCGAATCCAATCACCCGGGTATGAACGATGGAAATCTCGAAACTCTTGCAACACTTCCAGCAACAAATGAGCGTAACTTTATTCTTCGATTTGCTGAGGTACATCCCGTACGGAAAATCGTTATTCATAACGGAAACCTCTTCCGGTTTGAGATGCAATATTTGGACAATGAGACTGGACAATGGGAGACTTTTGATACAATTATTCAACGGCGCAATATCGGCGACGAACGTGCACAACCCGAATTCATCTTTGATAGGTTGAACTTTCAGACCCAGATGATTCGTATTGCTGTCACCCGAACGGTTGATGACGTGATTATAAACAAAGTAATGGCAGAACCTGGGGATAGAATCGTTGATCAGCGGAAAACCATGGCTGGTTTCTACTACCCGCACTACCGTGTTATGCAACCCGCAATCGCTCAAATTCGAGAAATTGAGGTTTATCATCTTGCAGAAAACAAATGAGTTTTCCGAACACAGGCTCTTTAGTAATCAGATTCTTTTATTGGTAGATTTGCCTATTTTGGCAAATCTATCTTTTTGGAGTAGCCTTTAATGCCAATTCGTCCGATAGAGATTCGTGCAATCGCCTGCATCGTATTTGTTGCAATCTTCTCCTTTTATTTTTATGGTGTAGCAGACGCAGCCCCATTTTCGTCAAATGATCGACGTGCCAGAGCTGCTGCATCTGATGGAATAGAAACACAAAGAGAAATTGAATTAGTGCATACGACCTCACAAGGCGTAACGATCCAACTCCTCATCCCTGAATCCGATTTTGAAATACAGACAGAATCGGATAGTAACGAACGATTACAGAGTGGTTTGCAGTTTTCCCATCTCGATAGTCAGATTGTCTCTTTTCCCGGATGCCGTTTCCCTGCGCGACCACCGGGTGTGCTACGGCTCCCTGTGCAGTCCACTCTTATTAGCGTACCACCGGACGTGCATTTTCAGGTGCGGGTTATTGAAAAGGATTTTAGCACGCGCAAGCTGCAAAAAGTTGTCTCTGCTTCAACGCTTCAAGGGATGTCCCAATCAAACGCCTCGTTAAAGACAGATCGCTTTTTCCCAACGAACCTCGTAGAGACTAAAGAAGCCGGGTGGATCCGAGAAAACCGTGTTCTTCCGATTCAGCTCAACCCTGTTCAATACAACCGCGTTCGCCGTGAAGTGAGGCTCTACCACAGACTTGTCGTTGAGATTCGTTTTATTCAGTTGAGCAATTCGTTATCAACACAACGTGGATCACTAATGCCTGAATCCTCCGCTTACGATACGATTTTTGAAAATTTGCTGGTGAATCCGCAGGATGTCAGGCAGTGGCGTGCTACGACAGTCCGGCTTCCACGTGCACCGAGTATTCCTTCTACGACGCCGCGCTATAAGCTTATGGTTACCGACGATGGAATGTATAGAATTACTGGGCAGGACTTGGAGGCAGCCGGCGTTGATATAGGCACGATTACGCCGAGGACTTTGGCATTAACAAATAGAGGGAAACGTGTACCAATCTTCGTCCGAGGCGAGAGCGATGGAAGGCTTGATCCAGCAGATGAGATTATCTTTTATGGAGAGCAGTTGCATGGCGATGCCAGTTATATCAATCCTTTTTCCGATGTGAATATATATTGGCTGACATGGAATGCAGGACCGGGAAGTCGGATGGGAACGAGAACGTCCCTTGGAGGGACGGATATTGTTGAAATTCATAGTCACTTTCTCACGCGTGCTCACTTTGAAAAGGATCGTCATTTTAGACGATTTCCGAATGCCAACTTGGCAGAAAACCAGAGGTATCAGGAATTCAGCCAAGGACTTCAGGAGCGTTGGTTTACTTTGACAGAACTCCCACCCCTTCCAAATGACAGTTGGTTCTGGGCACAGTTGACTGCGCCTGCATCAAGAGCGTTCGAGATTATACTTTCGGGTGTTGCAAACACTGCTTTACCAGCGACAATACGTGTTGGGTTTTATGGTAGATCTAAAACAGGACACCAAGCCGATGTATGGCTAAACGACGATGTCAGCCTTGGGAAAGCACATTGGGATGGTGAAACCGAATATCAACTTCAGAGTCAACGTCCGCAGTCTTTTCTTAGAGATGGGGAAAACGTCATTCGGGTCACGAATCCAGGGGGTGCCCAAGAGCTTCTTGATATATTTCTGCTCAACTGGATCCAGGTTGACTATCAGCGAAATTTTCACGCAGAAGGAGATGTGCTGCCATTTGCAATCACACCCTTTCCGGACGAAACAGGGGTTGTGAACCCAAATTTCGAGGTTGTCTTAAAGAATTTCTCTACGCCTGACATCGAGATTTATGGTATTGATGGCACGCGTTATGTCGGTTTAGCACCCATTATTGACGATCAGAAGTCTGGCACTTACCGCCTGCCTTTCCGTTCAACCCAAGTTCGTCCTAAGAATGTGGATGATACCTCTATCCAATATATCGCGCTTACCCGTAACCAATTCCGAAAGCCGGAAATTTTGATAGATACCCCATCTGATTTGCGTAGCACCCACAATGCCGCGGATTATATTATCATTACGCACCAGAGTTTTCTGCAAGATGTTCAACCACTTGCCGAGTTTCGTAGCGAGCAGGGACTGCGGACTATAGTCGTTGATGTCCAAGATATATACGACGAATTTAATCAGGGAATCCTGAATCCGGGTGCTATCCGTGAATTCCTCAGTTACGCCTACCACAATTGGCAGCCGCCTGCCCCGACTTACGTCTTCCTTGTAGGAGACACGCATATTGATCTTAAAAACAAGGTTAATTTTGTTCCGACAACACAGGTGCAGGTTCCGGGATACGGTGCGACAGCAAGCGACCATCAATTTGTCACTTTTCGCGGAGAAGACAGTTTTCCTGATATGCTCATCGGGAGAATGCCTGCGAATAATCGTGTAGATGTCCGTATTTTCGTTGAAAGGACAATCGATTATGAAACAACTTCTCCTATCGGTCCGTGGCACAAACGCCTTCTCATGCTTGCTGGTTCGGATATAAGGTTTCACTCTCAGACCAACCGACTCATTTCACGCAATCAACTCAGCGGCCGATATGAAACCGAACGTATCTACGCCCCTTACACAGACGAACCTACTTTCGATGAACGCATTCGTTCACCTATTGCGAGGCGTGTGATTGATGGCATCAATGACGGTGCGAGTATCGTTAATTACATTGGGCACGGAGGCGGTGGTATCTGGTCATCCAGTCGAATGCTTGACTTTGAAGACCCGGAGCAGAACTTAACCAATATTTCACGACTGCCATTGATTATCAGCATGACCTGTTACACTGGATCCTTCGACAGCAACAAAAACAGCCTTGCTGAAGAGCTGCTCCGATCTGAAAGTGGTGGTGCTATTGCAGTTATTGGAGCAACCAGTATCGGACTGTTACAGGGGGACTATCTCCTCAATCTGGAAATTTTCGATGTTATCTTCAATCAACGGACAGAGAATATGGGTGCCATTCTTGCTAAAGCCAAAACGCAGTTCCTGATTAACTCTCCAGGTTTTCTTGATCTGACTGAAGTTTTCACACTTTTCGGAGACCCTGCGACGCGGCTGAAACTGCCGAATAAACAGATACAGGTTGAGGTAGAAGTGGGTGCCTCTCGTTCCCAGGAGACATTGCTCACTATTACTGGAACGCTACCTGATCGGACATTTAGTGGGGATGCCGAAGTTATCGTCGTCCCTGAAATCGAAGATGCTGTTGACATTCCGACAGAAGGAGAGGCAGTCTCGGTCGTCAACGGTCAGTTCACCACGCAGATACAAATTCCAACGAATGCTGATTTTGATATTGGTCATGTGCAGGTTTACGCGTGGAACGCAGATGAGGATTTAATCGGTCATGCGCCATATAGTATCTTATCTCGGTACGTTGATAATGTTCGTGTTGTGCCGTTTCCGGTTGAACCAAATCAGCCAGCACATTTGTACACGGAAGTGCTGGATGCGCGCGGAATTGACGAACTGACCCTTTTTTGGAGTTGGGATGGAATTGAGTTTTTCACGATTCCTGTTAGCCATCAGACAGGGAAAACTTATAGAAGTGACCAACCTATTCCCGGATACCCTGAAGGCGATCTCATCGATTATTACTTGGGGGTGAAATTAGAAGGTGGGTTGACATTGCAGACAGAGGTCGTCACTTATGAGTTCGGTGGACGTGAGATTGAGGTAGATCTCGCTCTGTTGAAGCAGACGGTTGCCTGGAGTACCACACCGCCATTTACGCTATCAGCACAGATCCGGAATCGGGGAAGCAAACCTGCTCGGAATGTTCCCGTTCGTTTTTATGTAAGAGCCTTGAGTCCTGAAACTGATACATCCACTATAAATACCATTGCTGTTCCTAAACTTGAGGATTTACAGGCTGCCACACCGATTGGCGATGTTCAAATCCTTTCTGAAATCTTACCCGGTAGTCAAGTTGTAGCAAGCGTGCCGTGGCAACCGCCACCAGGGAACTATTTGATCACAGTCTACGTAGATCCACCGTCTACCGAACTTCCACGCGGGAGTATTCTTGAACAACGGGAAAGCAATAACGGCACAGCGAAACTGTTCAGCGGCAATAGGTTCGTTCTCACATCAGAAACTGTTGATCAACCGATCCAGAGTCCAGACGGTGTGTTCCAGGTTACGATTCCACCGGGTAACCTTCAAACCGACACTGTTATGACCTATACAGAAGAGACCTTAACGATCACAAACCAACCGGATATCGCTGCGGTTTTGGAGTCTGTGCCACAGGTCGCCTATCAACTCGACTTGGGTGAGCAGACCGAATTGGTAGCAACCGTTATGTTCCTAAAAGCGGGAAACGATGATGCCTATGTCTATAGAAAAGACGATGATAACGGCAATTGGGTTCGGGTCGGTGGAGAGGTGGCTGGTGAGGCGTCGGTCTCTGCGGAAGTCCGACTACCGGGAACATTCGCGCTGCTATCTCACAATGATTCGAGTCCTCCCGCACTTGAACTAACTTTTGAACACCAAGGTTTCGTTGATGGCGATTATGTCTCCGATACGCCGGTTATCTCTGCTCGGATTGAAGATGCAAACGGCGTTGACTCGCGTCCAGAGCACATAATTCTCACGAAAAATGGACAGCGCGTCCCAGAAGACGAGTACATAATTGCAGCATCGCCAACGAACAGCAATCTATTGTTGGTAACCTATGCCCCTGTTTTGGAACCCGGAGAATATCGCATCCGGTTGCAAGCACAAGATGCGAACGGTAACGCGTCAGACACAGAACGCAACGCAACTGTAGCGGGTGAGTTTGGGATTGCGAACATTGCCAACTTTCCCAACCCTTTCACCCCGGGAAGGGGCACGCATTTTGCCTACTACCTCACCGAGAGTGCTGACGAGGTCAGTCTCAAAATCTACACGATAACGGGGCGTCGTATCGCTGCTATTGACACTCTCGATGCCTCTGTCTCTTACAACGAGTTCCACTACGACGGTTACGATGTCGATGGCGAGCCACTTGCGAACGGTGTCTATCTCTACAAATTCACAGCCCGTAAAGGTGACGTCCGCAAACAGAAAGTCGGGAAGATAGCCGTGCGGAAGTAGTTGCAAGTAGTAAAGATAAATAGGGTATGCAAATGACTTATCAACCCCTTGTCGAGGTGCGAAAAGCGCTCCGTGTAAAGTGGTACCGGAGCAAAATAGATCACACGACCTTACGAAGTCTGTCAAAACGAAGTGACTTGCAAGGCTGGTTTCAGGCGGGTGGACATCTTGCTATCTGGTTATTGACGGGTAGTTTGGTTTATTTTTTTTGGTCGCAAGCGATATGGCTTGGCTTTTTCATTGCCCTATTTGTGCATGGCACGGTCGCCAGTTTTTTCAAAGGGACCGCCAATCACGAATTGGGACACGGCACTGTGTTTCGGACTAAATGGCTGAACAAATTTTTTCTCTATCTATTTAGCCTCATCAGTTGGTGGGATCATTTTGACTACGCCAGTAGCCATACCTATCATCATCGCTATACCTTATATCCCGAAGGCGATCGAGAAAACCTTCTTCCGCTTGAACCGAAGTTGGGTTCCCTGTTTGTTCTTCAACTCTTTACCATAAATTTGCTCACGCAGCCCGGTCGCACTTTTAGCAAAGGTGGTCTTATTGCTGCAGTTGTCTGCACGGTCCGTAGTGCTTTTGGCAAAGAGGGACCATCAGAGATTCCAAGTCAGGAGTGGCTGGCATCGTTACATACTGACCAACCTGCAGAGCATAAAAATTCGATTTGGTGGTCTTGGGTTCAACTCCTTTTTCATGGTGTCCTGTTTGTTGTTTCACTTGCCACCGGCTATTGGGTTTTTCCGCTCATCATCACTGCCAGTGCGTTTATTGCGAACTGGGGATCCTACCTCGTTTCTCTGCCCCAACATTGTGGTTTGAAGGAGAATGACCCTGATTTCCGCAAATGCACACGGTCAATCACGCTGAATCCGGTGGCTGAGTTTTTGTATTGGCGTATGAATTGGCACATTGAGCATCATATGTTTGCAGGGGTACCCTGTTACAATTTGAGAAAATTGCATCATCTGGTTGCTGAAGATATGCCTGAACCGCGCACGCTTTTAGGGGCTTGGCGGGAAATGCGCGAAACTTGGCGACGACAGAAAACTGACCCTGATTACTTTTTTGATACGCCGCTTCCGTCAACGGCTAAGCATATCCCCACCGAAACATCCGATATTTTGGAAAGTTCTATTGGTGAATTGGCACCTAAAGGATTGCAATAAGAGGTCTATTCAGCTTTATGCAGGATTTCCATCATCCACGTGCAAACATTAGAACGTCGTAATTCTGTCCACCATACGCAAACTGGTTTTTTAGCCGACCTTCACAGGTAAACCCAGCGGTTTCTAAAATCTCCGCCTTCTTTTTAGCACCACTGTCAATGTAACACTGAACCTTCGATTGAGGGAACTCTATTGCTGAAAGCAGCGTCGGAACATCGTCTGCAAAATTCGGGTGAAAAAAGAGATCCAACACCGCAGTGGCTGGTTTCCATCGCTCATCACGACTTACGGTTGCCCAGCTGACGATTGCACCGTCCGATGTCGTCAGAAGTTTGGCATCATCGTAGACATCTTCGGTTTCCAAAGCGTGTTTGAAGCCTAAAAAACCGCCTTCAAAGTTCATGGGACCGTACATATTCCATGCCAGACTCCGTAGTGCGTCCCATCCAACAATCCCTGACAACGCTGTGACTTTGGGCCAGTCGTGCCATTCAACGGGTTTGGGATGTGCAGGCACGGGGGCAAAATAATGTTCCTCAAAGTCTGAATCTACATGGTACTTCATAAAACCGGCTTCTGAAAATACACTCTCAAATCCGAAGCTATGGTAGATGTAATATGGATGGCTATTGTAGCCTGTGCCGAGGTAGAGTGCGCGACCGGAGCGTTGTCGAAAGTCTTCCATCTGGTATGCCATCACACCTTTTGCCGCGCCTTTCCTACGCTGTTGTGGAAGTGTAAAGACGTGTCCTAAGATACCGACGCCTTCGTGCTCAACCGTCATGATATTGGTAATTACACGTCCATCAAGTTTACCGACGTAGAAACGGGTCTCTAAGGCACCAAGCACTTCGGTGACACACCGCACGATGTGCCATTCATAGTAGCCGCCTTTGTGTCCAAGGAACTGTTTTACTTCTTCAGCATGCGGCGCGTCTGGTGCGGTAATTATACCGACTTCCATTCGCTCTTCTGTCTTCAGTTTTACTTCTCCGAGTTTATTGTACATGGTCATCTCCGTTGGGTTATTTTAGGTAAATAAAATTGCAAATGCCTCGAAAATATGGTATACTTAAAAGGGCTTGGTGTCAAGCCTTAGATGCTTGTATTAGGGTGGTTGATCGTTCAGGTTCAGCACAAGTGCGCCGTGTCAGTACGCACAGAGATTTAAATGGAGAGGCTATGGAAACAGAACAAACACTGGTTCTGATCAAACCCGATGGTGTCCAGCGCGGGCTTATCGGTGAAGTTATTGCGCGCTACGAACGCAAAGGACTTAAAATCGTTGGGATGAAATTTCTACAACTCCCGCTCACCACTGCAGAAGCGCTTTATGCTGTCCATCATGGGAAGTCTTTTTATGATGTGCTTATCGAGTTTATGACTTCGGCACCGATTGTTGCCTTGGTTATTGAGGGTCGGAATGCAATAGAATTGGTCCGCATTATCAATGGGGAGACGAGTCCAACAGAATCGCGACCCGGAAGTATCCGAGGCGATTTTTCTGTCAATATCACACATAACATTGTACACGCATCGGACTCCGCAGAGAGTGCCCAGCGTGAACTCGAAATCATGTTTGAACCTGAGGAACGCTACAAATACAACCGAATGGACGAAGCAATCTTGCATCCTGTGGTCATATAATTTAGGCACAATCGCTAAAAATCTCATCCGAAGAATTTTCAAATAGGCCCTCAAGCCTGATTTAGTCAAGTTGCGCTTTCGGTAACATACAAGACTTAGCTAAGTCGGGTTTTTCTTGCAATTTTGCGCCATGTATGCTATTATAATTATATGTTAAGAAACGAATCCTATTACCGTGGATACACGTTCTAAGCACGCTCGCGGTAAATGTTAAGAGGGAAACAATATGAAAAAAGTTCTATTAATCCTCGGTGTGGTGTGTTTCAGTTTCATTGCTGTTCACATCAGCACCGCCGAGATTGACCTTGAGACTGCGGTCGGTATCTGGTTGTTTGACGAAGGTAAGGGTGGTGTTGCTGCTGATCTTTCTGGGCAAGGAAACGATGGCGAACTGGTCAAGTCTCCTAAATGGGTAGATGGTAAATTCGGCAAAGCACTTGAATTTGATGGAAAAGCCAGTTGTGTTTCAACCGGTCAGAAGCTGCTTGACAACCTTGAAGAATTTACCATTATTACATGGGTACAAACCACGGACACTCCTGTAAACCGGACTGGACTCGTGGGACAGAACGATGCCCCTGAGTTCGGTTTTATTACGGCACAAGCGGTCAACCTTTGGACCCCTACTGCTGGTGGGACCCAGAACCCGTGGAAACACAAACACGGTGATGGGAAATGGCATCACGTCGGGTGTGTCGCTACGACGGAATACGTGCATACCTATATTGATGGTGAATACGTAGAGAAAAAAGGTGGCTGGGCAAATCACGGTACATCTGCCTTTAACGTCAATATCGGTGGATGCGGTGTCTGGGATCCGGCTGGAAACTTTTTCCCGGGTCTAATGGACGAAGTCGCTATTTTCCACTCAGCCTTGGAACAAGAAGACATTAAGGTCCTGATGGATGGATTTCAAGCATATTTAGCAGTTGACCCTGAAGATAAACTCGGTACAACTTGGGGTCATATTAAGGCAACTAACCATTTCAGGTAGTAACGATGCCTTATTTACAAAGTTCGTAAGCGTGCTTGAGAAGCACGCTTGCAGTTAACATTAGAAAGGAAAACAGTATGAAAAAAGTTCTATTAACCTTCGGTGTGATGTGTTTTAGTCTCATCGCTGTTCACATTAGCACCGCCGAAATTGATTTTGGAACTGCAGTTGGTATCTGGCTCTTTGACGAAGGCAAGGGTGGTGTCGCTAAAGACGTATCTGGCGAAGGAAACGATGGCGAAGTCGTCAAAGCCCCATGGGTGGATGGTAAATTTGGCAAAGCACTCGATTTTGATGGAAAAGCTGGCTGTGTCAAGACTGGACAGAAACTTCTTGAGGCTCTCGAAGAATTCACTATTCTTTGCTGGATACAAAGCACGGACGATCCACCAAACCGGACTGGACTCGTTGGACAGAACAACGCCCCTGAGTTCGGTTTTATTACGACGAATGAGCTTAGCCTCTGGACTCCCTCTGCGGGTCTGACGAATAATCCTTGGAAACACAAACACGGTGATGGGAAATGGCATCACGTCGGGTGTGTCGCTACTCAGGATTACGTCCATACTTATATTGATGGTGAATACGTCGAGCAGAAAGGTAAATGGGCTAACCATGGCGCAGCTCCTTTTGACGTTAACATCGGTGGCTGCGGCGTCTGGGATCCAGGCGGAAACTTTTTCCCGGGTCTAATGGACGAAGTGATGATTTTCCACTCGGCCTTGGAACAAGAAGATATCCAAGATTTAGCGGACAACGGATATGAGGGCTATTTGGCTGTTGATCCTAAAGACAAACTGGGTACAACTTGGGGACGTATTAAGTCAACCCAACCTTATAAGTAATAGTCCTTCCTTTTTTCAACATTCATAGACGCGCTTAGTGAAGTCTGAGCGCGTCTCTTGTGTTCTCTTCCTCTCATACACTCCACCTCATATACACACGCTACCGCTACTTCGATTCATGAAGTTCCTTGAGCATTTCTAACGCGACCTTATTATTTGGCTCCAACTGTAAAACCCTTTCAAAGGTGCGGATCGCTTCTGGAATATTCCCAAGTTTCTGATATGCGACCCCTAACGCGCCATACGCCCGAACGTGCGTCGCATCAAGTGCAATAACCCTTTTAAACTGCGTGATTGCTCCCGGGTAGCGTCCTTGCGTCAGAAAAATTAAGCCGAGTCTGTAAACCGCTTGGACATCCGTTGCATCGTAGACGATGACTTGTTTGTAATGTGACTCGGCTTCCGTATAACGACGTTTTTTCCAAAATACCTCAGCAAGGTTGCGGTGTAGTGACGGTTTGGCTGGCTGCAATTCAAGTGCGTTTTGATAATGCGCGATTGCCTCTTCAAGTTGGTTCGTGTTCTCATACACCATTGCCAGATTCGCATGTACATTTGAGAAGAAAGTGCCATAATCCGAAAGGTTCGACTGTCTTTGAGGCTTATTACTTTTTTGCCGGCTGTTTAGAAGCTGCGCAAACTGCAGTGCCTTTTGGCAAGCACGGATTGCTGCATCCGTCTGTCCATTTTCATAGTAGACTTGTCCCATGTAGTTGTAAACTTGTGCTTTCAAATAGGCGATCTCGTTTGCACTTCTCTCTTTCTGTATCTCTGTATCGTTATGGAGTATTGACTGTGCGTTTGCTAACACAGTAAGGGCTTCCTGATGTCTCCTCGTATGAAGGAGTGAGATACCGTAGTTAAGCCACACCTCTATATCTTTTTGTGTATCTGAGATCAGTGGCTCGAATTCAGCGGCAGCACGGACATAATCTCCTCTGGACATATAATGCCTGCCACGTTCAGCATACAGCGGAGCGGTTACCCCTGCTTGTAGGACTTCCCACCACACTGGATCCGCTAACTCGTCGTATTGACTCGGATGGCGCGCCGCCTGTGCGTGCTGTTTAGCTGCTTGTGTGTTTCCTGATGCAATAGCGATTTGTGCCATCAAGGCGTGTGCTTCGCTCTGTCCCGGATTCAGACGAAGGGCACGCTCCAAGTGCGTACGTGCATTTTCTATTTGTTGTCTTGACAGCGCAATCTCTCCCAGCCAGAGTTCAGAAAACGGGTTGTCGGGTTGAAGCTGCTTTGCGCGTTCCAGATGATGCAGTGCTTCATCAAGCCGTCCTAAAATTCGGAGTGCAGAGGCGAGATAGAGATGGGCAGGTACATATTGCGAGTCTAAGGCGAGGGCGCGGGTGAGATGTTCAACGGCTGTCTCCGGATGATGCTGTTTATTTAGCCTTCCGAGTAGGTAGTGCCAACGGAACACATCTGGGGCGAGTACAGTCGCTTGACGATAACACGGTATCGCTGGAAGTTCCCAGCCGTGACTTAGGTAGACATGTCCCAGATATCCCCATACAGCTGCATCTTCGGGGGAGTTTCGGACGGCTTCTTGAGCATCCTTGATTGCGTCTAAAAGTAGTTCTTCCTCAACTAAACCGAGGTCGGCAGGTTCTGGCACATCAATTGCACTCGCTATGGGTGTAAGTATACTGATTAGTATGAGGAATAGACAGAGAACCAGTCTGTTCAAAAAGACACCCCCTCTCCTTGATAAACCGTTACACGCTGATTAGCAGCTGTCCCAGGAAACTTTTCTCGACTTCCGTCGGGCCAATGCACTTCAATCGCCTGAACTGCATCAATTGTCCCCAATCCGAAGTGAATGCTCGGTTCATTGCTGCTGAGATAGCTTGTTCCGGGCAGAACATGCGCCGTTAAGGTATGTGATCCTGTCCGTAGTGTCACTTGTGCACCCAGGGCGTCGCGATTCTCAGTGATGGCTCGAACGAAGAGCCAGTGATTCTCGGGCGTAGGTGTATCATTTCGGAATAAACGGATCCGATTATCAAGGTTGCTTATTACCATATCAACATCGCCATCACGGTCAACATCCCCGAACGCCATCCCGCGACTCACCTCAATCTTTTCAGTGAAATCAGGAGCACGCGAACTTATATCGTTGAAAATGAGAGTCGCTGTTGTATCTTCAAGTCCTATCCGAGAATTTTGAAAGAGCAAGTTTGGCTCAGCGTAGAAATTCCAGAATTCGCCAACGTTTGCACCGTCTAAAATAGCGCCGCGCTTCACACGTCCGTTGACGAGTGCAATGTCCAGGTCGGCATCGTTATCGAAATCGAGAAATCCGCACCCAAAACCAGTAAAAAGTAAATCGCGTCCAGCAAAACCTGCTACCTCGGTAATGTCAAGAAACACAGCATAAGGAGAAGCGGTGTAAAGCGTGTTAGTTTCACCAGACAAATGTGTTGCAAAGAGATCCACCCGCGTGTCGCCGTTGACATCTCCAACAGCAATTCCCATGCTTCCTTCGGGTTGTCCATAGCTGTTGAAGGCAATCCCACGGACTATCGCTTCCTCAGCAAAAGTGCCGTCTTTCTGATTTACCCAGAGTTGGTTTGCTTCCCCATCGTTCGCAACAAAGAAATCTACCCATCCATCGCCGGTTAGATCGAGACAAACAACACCGAGACCTCTCCCCGGCATTGCAGCGATACCGGCTTGTTGCGTCACATCTGAGAACGTGCCGTCCCCTCTGTTTCGGAATAGGCGATCTGGTGCTGCGTCAAAAACTTGTGGATTACAATAATCTGGTGCGCTATGCTTCCCGCGACAGACCGATTCTGGGTTATATTGAACGTAGTTGGCAACGTAGAGATCAAGGTATCCGTCTCGGTCGTAATCACCGAAGGTTGCGGATGTTCCCCATGCCTCGTTTGACATGCCTACTTCTGCGAGACTAAAAGTGCCATCTCCGTTGTTTCGATAAAACGCATCGGATCCATAGTTTGTCACATAGACATCGGCATCTCCATCGTTATCGATGTCTCCGATTGCCACACCTTGTCCATAACCCTCGTCTCCAATGCCAGCGGCTTCTGTGACATCAACAAACGTTCCATCTGGTTGTTGTTGAAAGAGTCGGTTGGGGGCAGGAGCATCAGGGCTTTCGGGCGAAGGAAAGCGGATATGCAGGACATCCAGTGCGTTATCATTATTGTAATCAAACAGGGCAACACCGCTCCCGATTATCTCAGGCAGCGCGTGTGTACCTGCTGGCCAAGGCTCCTCTGTCTGCACAAAACCGAGGGTTGAGGTCACCTCTGTAAAGAAAGGTGCGTCAGTTGCGGCGTCGGCTGTCCACAAAAGAACAAGAAAAGTAAAAAGCGTAATGTATAGTCTGATAAACATGGTACTTTGCCGAGGCATCGGCTTTGTGGCATTAAATCTCCATACTTTGCACCACCAAAAAATGAAACGTATCCGTGTGTCCTTCCGTATTCTATCAAAATTCTGTTCCTCTTACTACTTATTTTTTTCTTTGAAAATTACTATGGTTTATGATATGATAGCAAAATAGTGCTATTATAAAAAAAACTTGCATTTTAATGCAAAATGTGTCAAAATACTTTTATCTGCTATTTCTGGTAACGCTGCGAAAAGCATCAGACGGTTAACATGCCTGATGGCTTCAGAAACAGCGGAATAGGCTAAAAAGACATACCCGCCTCGCGGCGCGGTAAATCTCTAAAGAAAGCGAGAGGATTCAAATGAAATTTAATGCTTTAACAGTTATTCTATTCAGTCTGGGGCTGATGGCTATTAGTCTCGTTGCTATCAACAGCAGTAGTGCCGCAATTGATCCCAGTAGTGTCGTAGGTATTTGGTTGTTTGATGAGGGGGCAGGAGACGAGGCGTTTGACTCATCAGGAAACGGTAATGACGGGACAATTGTCAATGCTCCGGTTTGGATAGACGGACGGTTCGGTGGTGCATTGTCGTTTGATGGTTTTGGTAACTGCGTCAACATAAATAGAAGACTTCTTAACGGTGAGAGTGAGTTCAGTATCGTTGCTTGGATAAAACCCGGGAAGATGACCTCCAATCGTGTTGGCTTGCTCGGACAGAATGACTCTCCAGAATTCGGTTTTATTGATCCAGGTACCGTCTCACTATGGACTCCCGCAGCTGGTATTAATAATAATCCATACGAACATCCGCCCGGTGAGTGGCATCACGTCGCTGCCGTTGCTACCCGGCAATTCACCAAGGTTTACATTGATGGGGAAGCCACGGAGAAAACTGGGAGTTGGTCCAACCATGGTAGATCTGATTTCAGGGTGAATATTGGTGGATGCGGCGTTTGGGATCCTGATGGTAACTGGTTCAGAGGTGGGATGGACGAAGTCGGTCTTTTCCATGCGCCCTTGACAGACGACGATATCGCAGATATTATGAATAACGGCTTGGCGGCACTCGGGGTTGCTGTAGAACCTGCTGGCAAACTTGCGGTCACTTGGGGCACACTTAAGCGGAAAGACTAATCCGATACAGACGAAGTTTTTGGGGAAAGCGGTAGTTATTGCCGCATCCCCAATTTATCTCGTTTATTTTTTAATCGCCTCTGTAAGCGAAAAAGCCCCGGTTTGAGACCTGTTTAAACAAAACAAGTCCCAAGACTGGGGCAAAATTTGTAAGCACATCGCAACACAAAACGCCAGTTGTCGTTTGCTCAGCGACACACTGCCATCTAATTCCGCAAGTTATGTTAGCTCACTTACATAGAAAGCACCGTGAGGGAGATTAATTAAATCCCCGCGTCGTCATGACGACGATCACGGCGTTGTTCGCGGGGGCGTGCCGGGTTGACTTTCAACGGACGTCCCATCATTTCTTGACCGTCCAACGCTTCTATCGCTCGCTCGCCATCCTCTTGGTTTTCCATTTCAACGAAGCCAAATCCTTTGGAACGACCATCGTACCGGTCACGGATTATTGTTGCGGTAGCAACCGGACCGTACTCACCAAAGAGTTCTTCAAGGTCCTCTTCCGTGGCCGCATAAGGCACGTTGCCAACGTAGATATTCATCTCGTTTCTCCTTTTAGAAATTATGTGTCCCTTAACCGGTATTACGAATACAGCCAGCACATCCACGCGCACCGATATTTTCAAAACACCAGAAAAGGGGTAGAAATACGGGAAAATGAGAAAACTGAGCACTGTCAGCATTTTCAAAGGCAGAAATTTGGCAGCAAGCGCAGGAAAGATTGGCAAAAATTAACTCTTATCAATCTCTTATTGGAGCCTCGTCACATCACAAAATGAGAACGCCTCTGGTTCCAAACCGTAGAACTGTCAAAACACTACTCGTAACTTTGCCAGCGGACACTATCACATTTCCCTTACATAAATTTAAGTTAAATTATACCATAAGTATTATTATTTGTCAACTTTAATAATTTAATTGTAAAAAATATCATTTTGCTACCATCCAATTATCGCCTATACCCGCTTCTGTCCGAAGCGGTACGCGAAGCGACATCGCGCCCTCCATCTCCTCACAAACAATCTTCGCATGTTCCTCCGCAAGTGCCTCCGGTATTTCGAGTACCAACTCGTCGTGAATCTGCAAGAGCATTTTCAGAGGTAGTCTGTCTCTATCGATGCGATGCTGCACGTGCACCATTGCTGCCTTCATCAAATCAGCAGCCGAACCTTGAACCACTGTATTGATTGCCAGCCGTTCGCCGAGGCTACGCCGACTTCGATTTGTGGCATAGATTTCAGGAATGGCACGTCGTCTGCCTGTGAGTGTACTCACATATCCGTGGTCTGATGCCTGTTGGACGCACTCCTGTAAGAATTGATCTATCCCTGGGAAACGCGTTTTGTAATCGTCAATCAGGGCTGCTGCTTCCTTTACAGCCATTCCTTTAATCCGACGTGCGAGACCTGTTGGGGAAACCCCGTAGATAATGCCGAAATTGATAGTCTTTGCCTTATCGCGGAGTTCCCGTGTGACTAGCTCTGTTGGCACCTCAAACACTTGAGAGGCAACGGCTGTATGAATGTCCAAGTCTTGGGTGAAGGTTTCGATTAAACTTTCGTCTTCGCTAAAGTGTGCCAAGATGCGAAGTTCGATCTGTGAATAGTCAGCACAGATTAACTTGTGTCCCTCTGGTGCCGTAAAGGCGCGTCGTAACTGTCTTCCAATCTCTGTGCGAACTGGAATATTCTGTAGATTCGGTCGATCAGACTTCAAACGTCCTGTTGCTGTTGTTAATTGGTAGAGATGCGTGTGGATACGTTCTGTTTTTGGGTCGACCGCGCTCTGGAGTTGCGCCAGATAAGTGCTCTGTAACTTACGGAATTGACGATATTCGATGATTAAGCGTGGCACGCTCGTCTTCGGATCGTTAATATCCTCTCTCAGAGAGAGTGCTTCTAACACCGTTACATCTGTGGAGACTTTGCCGCCCCGTGTCCGTTTTACCGGTTTGAAACCGAGATCCTCGAACAGGACTTGTGCAAGCTGCCGCGGTGAATCAATATTACACGGATATCCGACTATTCCGTGAATCTCTTCTTGTCGGGCATCAACGAGTTGGCTAATGACACCGCTCTGGCGTTTGAGTTCTTCCTTATCACAAACAATGCCGTTGTATTCCATCTCAGCGAGAATGGGAGCAAGCGGTGATTCGATATCGCTCACTAATTCCGTAATGCCCAATTCGTCTAATTTTGAACTTAGAAAGTGGTAGAGTCGTAGTGCAATGTCTGCATCTTCTGCAGCGTAGATCGTTGCTTGCACTAACGGGATTTCATCAATAGTTCTCTGTTCTTCTATTTCTTCTTCAAGCACTATACCTAAGTTTGCCATCTCGTTACTGGTGTCATCAGCGGAGGCATCGCTGGGGGGTGCGGTTAGCTCCTGAAAAGAGATCATCTTGTGATTCAAATGAAGTAGTGCCAGCGTATCAAGGTTGTGAGATGGCGTCCGCGCATCAACCAGTTGACTCGCCAACAGGGTATCGAAAACGGCACCTTGGAGCTTAATCCCGTTGCGGATAAGGATACCTGCATCGAATTTTAGGTTATGTCCACATTTGGGTAGGTCCGGGTTTTCGAGAATCGGTTTGAGTTCGGAAATCACAGTATCGGCATTGAGATGGCTTTCAGTCTGAGGTGAACGGATTGGAACATAAACGCCCTGCTTCGGTTGCCACGAAAAACTGATACCACAGAGCGTTGACTCGCGTTCTAAGCCGTCCGTTTCGGTGTCAAAGCTGATGATTTCCTGTGCGGAAAGCGTCTCAACAAGCTCTTTCAATTCAGCCTGCGACACAATCGCAGAATAAGTTCCTGTTTCGGCAGTGTCGTAGTCTCCTTTATTCAAAATGGAGTCGGTTTTTCGCTCTAACGCTGCGACACGTTCTTTGCGCGTCGTCGGTCCAACCACTGATGGCGTATCAGATTCAGGACTGCTACCTGCCAGTTCTCTGACAACCTGTTGGTACCGCTTAAGGTCGAGTTCCTCAAGCAGCGGGAGAATTTTCTTAAGCTCAAGTGGTTTGACGCGAGCTTGCTCCATAGAAAAGTCTAAAGTCGCATTTCGCTTCAATGTCACAAGTTGTTGCGAGAGGGCAATTTGCGAACGTGCCTTCTCCAGATTCTCACGGCGTTTCCCTTTGATTTTATCGATATTTTCAAAAATTCCGTCAACGGAACCGTATTCACCAATCAATTGGGCTGCTGTCTTCAAACCGATTTTATCAACACCTGGGACGTTGTCAGAAGTATCTCCCATCAGTGCCAGCACATCGACGACCTGTGATGGTTTTATACCTTTTGTCTCCCACAGCGATTGAACGTCGATAGTTTTATCGTTGTGAAGGTCTAACATCGCTACCCGATCACCGAGAAGCTGCTCCAGGTCTTTGTCTCTTGAAACGATAGTGACATCTACATTCTTGGCGTTTGGGTCATTAAGGACCGACTCTGTAACAGATGCTATGATATCGTCTGCTTCCAGTTCTGACGTGCCGAGGGTTAGGATGCCAAATGCGTCAAGTAGTTGCAAAATGCGGTGAATCTGTGTTATGAGATCATCAGGTGGGGCAGATCGGTTTGCCTTGTATTCGGAATAAAGGTCATTGCGAAACGTTTTGCCCGGCGTGTCGATTGCAGCGACGAGATATTTCGGTTGGAGTTGCGATAGAATTCTAATAAGCGTTCCTGCAAACCCAAACACAGCGTGTGTCGCTTCACCGGTGATGCTACTCGTCAACCCGCTACGGATTGCATAGTATGCCCTGAATATCTCGGCGTGTGTGTCTATAATATAGAGGTTTTCTTTTTGCCCATCTTGCATTTAGTCCGTTTTGCCTCCTAATCCGGATAATGCCATCGACGCAAGGAGTCTGATGCTGACAATCCAGCTTCCTGTCCGAGGGCAAATGCCGTGGCAATGAGGTTTCGTTCGCCAGATATGATGTCGCCTGCGGCAAAGAGACCCGGAATTGGCACACCTTTGTTATCCAGCATCTGCATATCCTCGTTTGCGATGATCAAACCTTCCTCGTCTTTCTGGTAATCCCATCCTTCAAGGAACTTTGTATTCGGAATTAGCCCTTCATCAACGAGAAACCCGTGGAAGTACAACTCGCTACCATCAATCATCTCAAATCCTAAAAGGTCTGTTTTTTCGCCAATGTGCCGTTTGATTTTTGTGTCAATGATGTTAATTTTGCGTTCCCGTATCTGTTGCAGTACAGGTGGTGACATACCGTGCGGTCTACCGTTGGTTAGGATCGTAATTTTATCTGTGAAGTCTTGTGCGCCGATTGCTGCCTCATAGATATAGTCGCCGACACCGAGAAGTGCGAGATGCTCGTTCACGTGCAAGTGTCCATCGCAACGGATGCAGACATGCCATCCTTTTTTGTTCCCAGCATAGCGAAAGACGGTAGCATACTGTTTATACAACCGTTCTGCACCTGGTTCAAACTCAATATCGGGCCATTTATCATCAAATCCGGCGGCAACGACAACAGTACGGGATTTAAAATGCTCTATCGCTAAATCCGTGCCGCGTTTGAGTGTCTTCGTGGACGCTTCGAGTTCAAACAGGGTGCCGTTCCGTTCGAGTTTTATGACTAGTCCATCGCGAATGTCAATACCGGTTTTACGTTTCTCGTCACCGATCATGAAATCGACAACAGGTCTGCTCTGCATCCACTGCATGAGTTCCTTTGCAAAATGTGGTCCGATGATGCCCGGAAAGACCGGGGCATCTTCAATCTCTACCGATTTTGACCAGTAAGCGCGACCACGACTGAAACTCACTTTTCCAGAATGGAGTACCAGCACATGTCGCATTTGATGGCTCGCTGAAACCGCTGCTTGCGCGCCTGCAGGTCCTGCACCAATTACTGCAACATCGTAAATCGTTTCTGCCATCGTTTTTCTCCTGATATTTCTTTATGGGAAGGTTTGTAACCCCGATGCCTGTCTTAGTTCTATTTTTCAAAGTCCATATTTTTTCCACTTTTCATTTACCAACTCGATCACTTCATCAGACATCCGAATTTCCTCGGGCCACTCGCGTTGGTATCCTTCTTCGGGCCATTTCGTTGTTGCGTCAATACCCATCTTTGACCCCGCACCCATAAGGGGTGAGGCGTGATCTAACACATCAACGGGTCCTTCAACAATTGTTACATCACGTTTCGGATCGACATTGCTGCCGACATAGAAAAGCACCTCTTCTACGTTCTGGACATCGACGTCTTTATCCACAACAATGATAATTTTGCTAAACATCAACTGTCCGAGTCCCCAAAAACTGTGCATCATCTTTTTTGCCTGATACGGGTATCGTTTATCAATAGAAATGAGTGCGAAGTTGTGGAATACACCGAATAAAGGCAAGTTCATATCCACGAGTTCGGGTAACTGCGTCTTGATGAGAGGCATAAAGATGCGTTCCGTTGCTTTCCCCATGTAGCAATCTTCCATAGGAGGCTTGCCAACAATAATCGTCTGATAAATCGGATTCTTGCGATGTGTAATTGCTGTAATATGCAGCAGCGGATATTCATCCGCCAACGAATAGAATCCTGTATGATCTCCGAACGGTCCCTCTGTGCACGTTTCACCTGGTTCAATATATCCTTCAATCACAATGTCAGCGTCCGCGGGCACAAGCATATCAATAGTCTTAGCGGGTACCATCTGAACATTCGACTTTCGGAGGAAACCGGCGAACAGAAGTTCATCGATGCCAGAGGGAAGCGGTGCCGTGCCGATGTAAGACATCACTGGATCCCCACCAAGTGCGATTGCGACAGGCATTTGTTGTCCTGCCTGTTGATACTCACGATAATGCGCCGCACCATCGTGATGGATCTGCCAGTGCATCGCTAATGTATATGGGGTTAATTTTTGTAAACGATACGTACCGACATTTCGTTGACCGGTTTTTAGGCTGTGCGTAAAAACTTGTGGTAAAGTAATATACCTATCGGCGTCAAGGGGCCAGCATTTAATGAGTGGCAAGACATCCAAGGATGCCTCGTCATCCGTCAGAACAACATCTTGAGATGCACCACGTTTAACCGTCTTCGGTGGGAAGTTTGCCAGTTGGGACACGAGGCGGAGAACTCGGACCTTATCGAGCAGTGAATCTGGTGCTTCCAGTTTAATCATTGACTCGATTTCGGACGCGATCTGTGTGAGATTATCAACCCCGAGTGCCATTGCCATCCGTTGATATGAACCGTAAGTGTTGATCAGCAGTGGCATATCACTGCCCTCAACGTTTTCAAATAGAAGAGCGGGACCGCCTGCCTTACTCACGCGATCGGTGATTTCACTGACCTCTAAATCTGGTGATACAGTTGTTTTAATGCGTTTGAGTTCGCCTGCCCGATTCAAGGCTTTTACAAACTCTTCAAGGCTTGCGTATGCCATGCCAATCCTTTCTATTTGGATTCCAATTTACCCAAAATCTGTTTTAGCCCTTGTTGATAGTTAGGGTTTTCTGGATCAAGTTCTAATGCCTTACGGAGCGATCTTTCTGCTTGCAAGTAATCACCACGTCGGAAGTCAATGAGTGCGAGTGTATTGTAGAAGGTTGCCACGTTCGGATCCAGGCGAGTAGCTTCCATCGCATAACGGTGAGCTGATTCTAAATCAACACCGTGTTCGCTGTTCTTTTTGTTTCTGGTTGCGAACTTCGCACTTAGCATCGCGAGGGCGTGATACGCCTTCGGTAAACCAGATGCGAGATAAGCTTTCTCCGCAGCGTTGAGATCCCCATTATCTCCCTGGATTTCACCGATAAGATAGTAGGTTTCTTTCAAAAACGGCGGTAGTGTGGCTTGTTCTGAATTGCCACTGTTAGATAACGAAAGTTCAACTGCCTTTTCGAGTGCTACCAATGCGCCATTCGTCAAATCCTCAACAGATGAGGTATCTGATAGTTGTTTAGCGGCTGTTGCTTGATGCGCATAACATAGACCCAAGTTATGGTATACCTCTGCATTATCAGGTGAGAACACCAAGATCGCTTTATATACTTCAGTTGCCTCTGTATAACGCTTCTGATTCAGCAGAATTATCCCAATTTTCAGATAGGCATCTAAAAAATCGGGTTCCATCGCGACCGCGTGCCGATAGTGTTTCAGTGCAAGCTCGGATTTATGCTGTCTAAAATATGTCAAACCGAGTCCGGCATGTGCCTTCGCGAAATCTGGTTGGAGTTCCAATGCTTTCTGTTGTGCGACAACTGCTTCTGGATATCTCTCAAGCATTGTGTAGGCAATGCCTATGCCGTTATAAGCAGGCGCGAGTTCTGCGTCCATTCCCAATGCTTTCTGGTATTCCCAGACGGCTTTCTCGTAAAACCCGTTTTTAAGGTAAAGCCTGCCGATGTTAGCGAGGATCTGAGCCCGTTCTTTTGTATCCTGCGTCCGTTGTAATCCGCCGCGCAACTGGTGCAGTGGCGTCAGTGCCGCTTTCTGTTTCTCAAAAAGTGCCATCTGCTCGCGTGCTGATGCTGTATCTCCAGTGCGAAGATGGGCTTGCGCGAGATTGTAAAGCACTTCAACTAAAGTTGGATCATGCTCATAGGCAATTTGATATGAGGCAATAGCGTTAGACCACTGCTTTTCTTGGGCATAAAGGAGGCCGAGTTGATGGTGCGCAGCTGCGAATTCCGGTGCGATAGCGATTGCCTGTTGTTGATGTCGCATTGCTGCGGCGTTGTCACCACGTTTACTGTAGACATTCCCCAATTGATGGTGAATCATCTCATCGGTTGGATCCAATGCAACCGCCACTTTGTAAGCGTCAAGGGCTTCAGCGTAACGATGCGTGTTTGCATAAGCACTCGCTAAAGCGGCGTGGCTATATGCCCAATCGGGTCTATATGTAATTGCGTGCTGATATGCGGCAATGGCGTCTTCAAACTTTTCAAGTCCGGTGTATGTCAGTCCTAAACCGTAGTATGCCTCTGCTGAAATATCCAAGTTCGGGGTGATGTTCGCCTGCTTTGGGACTGCGTCTGTTTCAACAGTTGCTATCACCTGTTGGTACACGTCAACTGCTTCCGTATAAGCTTCGATTTGGAGGTAAGCCTTCGCGAGTTGTAGTTGAATCTTAACCTGAGAACCGTCAACAGCGAGTTGTGCCTTGTAGGTGCGAATCCGTTCAGTGAGGTCTGCAGTGCCTATTTCTTGACAGGATCCGTTCGGGACGTGCCATAAGGTAAGGTGGCACCCTATGAGCGCCACCACTGCAACTGTGTAATAGGAAAATTTCCGTATCACTTGCTACCGTCCGTCTCTATTGGGGGATGGAAATTCTACCTAAAAAACCTGTTTGAGACGTCCCCACGTTGTGGCAAGTTTCTGATTCGGATCAACATCAAGGGTATCTATGACATTATCACCAGTAATGGTAACATCATCAAAACTCGCGCCGGTTTCCCATGCCCACACACCAATCATACCGGTCTTGTATGTGCCGTCCTTCTGTTCTCCCTGAAGTTCGCCATTGATATAAAATGTGAAGATTTCGCCTTCAACGACAACTTTAACGTCAAGCCACTCTTCGTTCTCTATCTTCACTTTTTTGGAGGCGGGAATATTGCTGTTAATCGCTGCACGTGTATCCCATGCCCCTTTGGAGTGCCGCCAAAGTTCGGACTTGTTGTTCGGAACGTTCAAGTAGTAGACGTAGTACTCCATCTCGCTCTGGGCGCGAAAGACAACGCCTGCCCAATTGCCTTCGTCCAGCCGAATCTTCGCTTCAACGGTGTAGTCATCCCATTTGTCTTCACCGACGAGAGTATGTTCAGCTTTCCCACCTTTTTCGACTTGGTAGATACCGCCCTTGATTTCCCAATCTCCGTTGGCAACTTCCCAGTCATCGTGCTTTTCCTCAAAGTCCCACAATTGGGTCCCTGCGAATGTGGGTAGTGAAAGCACCATACCCAAAAGCACAATGAAACCTAAAGCTGCTAACTTTGAGTACCTCATAGTCATTCCCATAGTTTTTCTCCATCTTTTGTCAAGATAGTTTAGATATTCGTCAAAACATCTCTCGCTATTACAATAACAGCGGAGATCCTATGAATTAGGATAACGTTAAAGCGGAAAAAAAGCAACGTTTTTCCCTTTTAAAACAGGTAGGCGGGGTTTCTAACCTCGCGATCTTCAATAAAAGCCTATTCGTTATAGGAGCGGTTTTCCCGGTTGCTCTCTTAACTTAAAACTTATAACCAATAACTATTAATACACTTGCCTTTGAAGGCATAATCGCGTATGATAGATAGTGTTGGATCGCTTCATCTCTAATATGTCTAAAAACTACGAAATTGAAAGGAAAATATTTTGTACATCAGAGTTCTCATCGCGCTTCTTATTGTGTGTTTTGTTAGCATAGGGACAGCCTCCGCTGCACTCAAAGTAGGTCTCATCTATGATGTGACGGGACGTGGGGATCTCTCGTTTTGTGATGCTGCCTATGCAGGCGCAAAAAAAGCGAAAGACGAATGGAGGTTCAAACTCACGGAGGTGACTCCAAGCCAGAGTACAGACACTGAATTGACACTCCGCAGGCTCGCGAAACTCAAGTACGACCTTATCATCGGTGTCGGTTTTCTCTTTCAAGAGCCAATGAACCGCGTGGCAGACGAATTCCCTGATGTCAAGTTCGCGCTTATTGATGCAATTATAGAGCAACCGAATGTCGCCTCGCTTACCTACCGCGCACATGAAGGTACGTTCTTGGCAGGTGTTATCGCGGCACTAAAAACGGAGACAAAACAGATAGGCTTTGTCGGAGGAATGAAGGTGCCACTCGTTGAGGCATTTGAAATCGGGTACCATGCCGGTATTCAGGCAACCAACCCTGATATTGAATTCGTGGCAGATTATGTTGGTGTTACACCACAAGCCTTCAACGATCCCACGAGAGGAAAAGAACTGGCACTTTCACAATATAACCGCGGTGTAGATGTTATTCTTGCAGCTGCCGGTGCGAGTGGTCTCGGTGTTCTTGAAGCCGCGAAGTCAGTGAAGAAGTCGATTATATGGGTGGATTCCAATGGGAACAATCTCGCCCCTGGCTTGGTTCTCACGAGCGTCATCAAAGGTGTAGAAATATCAGTCTATGAAACGATAAAGAGTGTCCAAGAAGGCAATTTTTCTGGCGGTCTAAAGGATTACGGGCTTAAAGAGGGTGGCGTTGAGTACATCATTGATGATGTTAACCGTTCCCTTCTTTCAGACGAGATTTTGGAACAGGTTGAAGCCTTTAAGGTGAAAATTATCGCGGGCGACATTGTCGTGCCGCATGAACGGCAGTAGAGATGGAACACTCACCAATTATTGAGATGCGCGGCATCAATAAGCAGTTTGGAAAAGTACAAGCGAACGTGGATGTAGACTTTACGCTCAATCGCGGTGAGATTCATGCGATCGTCGGTGAAAATGGTGCTGGTAAATCCACGCTGATGAAGATTCTCTACGGCTTGTATCAACCTGATGCGGGTGAGATTTTCGTTGATGGACGCTCTGTAACGATTTCCTCTCCGCGGCGTGCGATGCGCCTCGGTTTGGGGATGGTGCAGCAACACTTCACCCTCATTCCTATTTTCACGGCACTTCAAAATATCGTCCTTGCCAAAGAACCTCGCAAATTCGGCGCGTTACTTGATTACCAACAAGCGGAAGAGAGGATTTCAACACTCGCAGCGCAACTTGGTTTTGATGTTCCGCTGAATACACCTGTCGAATCTCTGCCAATTGGGACGCAACAGCATACCGAAATTTTGAAGGTCCTCTATCACGGTGCGGACATTCTAATCATGGATGAACCCACAGCCGTGCTTGCACCCCAAGAAATCGAGGGACTTTTTAACTGCATGCGCAGCCTCAAAAGTGAGGGGAAAAGTCTTATTATTATCACACACAAACTCGATGAAGTAATGGCAATAGCCGATACGGTCACGGTGATGCGAAGCGGCCAATCTGTCGACACCTCTCCTATTACTGATACCGACCCGGCAACCTTGGCAGAAATGATGCTTGGTGAACCTGTCATCCCAACCTCTGTAACAAGAACGCAGCTTGAGGATACAACGCCGATGCTCCGCTTGGAAAAGGTTACACTCACTGCAGATTCAGATGCCAAAACGGGGCTTGCACGGTTCATCAAGGAGCACTCCGGCAAAACGCACTCACCAAATTCGTCTGAGGTCAGCAAGCAACACCTTAACCAAATCGACCTTGAAGTGTTCCCCGGTGAAATCGTAGGAATAGCAGGCGTTGAAGGAAACGGACAGACAGAACTTGTTGAAGTCCTGACGGGTTTACGACGGATTCATAGTGGCGGTATTTTCTTGGACGGTGAGCGGATTGCCCACATACCCGCCGATAGACATCGACACGGTATTAGCTTAAATGATCGAATTGATGATAATTTTATCATTGGTCATCATAAAAATAGGCGTTACTGCCGCCGCGGAATACTGCAGCGAAAGTCGATTCAGCGGGCTGCTCTAAACGCGTTGGATAAATACCAGATTCGCGTCGGGGATATCACGCATCCGATCAAGACGCTTTCTGGTGGAAATCAGCAGAAAGTCGTTGTTGCACGGGAGTTGGAGGGGAGACCTGAACTTATTATCGCTGCGCATCCGACGCGTGGATTGGACATTCACGCGGCCCAGTTTGTCCACTCACGACTTATTCAGGCACGGAATCGTGCTAAGGCGGTTTTGCTGGTTTCTTCTGAATTGGATGAACTGCTCCACCTGAGCGACAGGATCGCAGTGATGTACGATGGTAAAATTGTAGGCATTGTGAATCCTGCTGAGACAAACAAACAAGAGTTAGGAGCTTTGATGCTTGGCTTGAAGTAATAAGCATGCTGCGCGTGCCGTAAACAAGTTCAAGTTTGACAGAGAAGCGGATACGCTTCCCTTTAGGAGAAAAAATGATAATTGATTCACATACACACGCATGGCCCCGGTGGCCTTACCAACCCCCAGTCCCGGATGATGAAAGCCGAGGTATGGTCGAACAGCTGCTCCATGAAATGGATCTACACGACGTTGACAAGGCAGTGCTTGTCTGCGCGCGGATTGACAGGAATCCGGAAAACAACGATTATGTTTCAGCTTGTGTCAAGCGCTACCCAGATCGGTTAATTCAATTCGCCGATGTGGATTGTTCTTGGACAGACACGTATCATACAGATGGTGCAGCTGAGCGACTCAGGACAGCAGCGGAAAAATATGCCCTCAAAGGTTACACTCACTACCTCAGAGGCAATGATAATGGAGATTGGTTCTTTTCTGAGGAAGGGCAACGTTTCTTCCAAACGACAGCGGAACTCGGGTTAATCGCCAGTATCGCTATGGGGAGCCATCAGCACGAACCACTCCGAAAACTCGCAGCACAGTTCCCTGACATCCCATTTCTGTGCCATCACATGGGTGGTGCACGGGCAGGTGAGGAGCATCCGTATCCCCAACTCAAACAGGTACTTGCCTCGGCAAACGTCCCTAATATTCACATCAAGATGTCAGGATTTGCCTATGTCTCACAAGTCCCCTGGGATTATCCGCAGTCAGATACACATTGGATTGTCCGTGCGCTCTACGAGCATTTTGGTCCCGGTAGGCTCTGTTGGGGTTCCGATTATCCGGTTGTTCGCAATTTTATGACGTATCGGCATGCGCTTGAAGCGTTTCGGACGCATTGTACATTTATTCCAGAGTCGGACAAAGCGGAAATTTTAGGTGGAACACTCCAGAGACTGTTGTGAACGCTGAAAAATAGTTTCCTCTTCAATAATTCTTGACAAAAAGGTTGTTTTTTTTATTTATTTAAGGTATAATAAGGCTTAAGGTCAAATGGTATAGTTTACTATTACGTTTAGTAAGGTGAATCTAAAAAACAAAAGGGAGAGATCAAGATGAAAAGCATCTCTGTTTTAACAGCACTTGCGCTGATCTTAGTAGCAGGTTTTGCCTATGCAACGGAAACTCCAACTGTGCAAGGTGAATACATTGAAGCAAGATCCGCGAGTGTCTATGTCGGGGCATGCCACTTCGGTGCCGAATATGTTGAAGGCGGCAAAGAGGCGACCCTCGTCTGGAACATCCAGCATGGAAGTTGGAACAGCGTTTCGCTCGACGGTTTAACTGTTGTCGCTGTCGTTAGCGCGAAGAGCAACTTGGATATTGATACCAAAACCCGCAAAAGCGTGTTGTACCTCGACCCAAGCACGACAGTAGAGCAGCGCACTGCCATCAGCAGCCTGCTAACAACGAAACACGCAGATGTTTTGGGTAAAGTTGTCGCAACACAGACCGCTGCGATTGAGTTTACGAAAGAAGGTACTAAGTACGATGTGACGGTCGGTGAAGTCCTTACCCTATCTGCCAACCGTTATCCGTGTGCGAACTGCACACAGCCACACCAAATCTGGTATGACCCGCTGACAGCGATTCAGAATGCCATCGTCGGTAAGTCTGAAGTCTACCGGTATAAAGACACCCACCTTCCCGTGATGTGGCAACAAAGCGGAACAGCGAACAACGTTTTTGTTGGCAGTTTCTCGATGTAACACATTGATGTCTGTAGTTGTCCAGTGGCAGCTACAGACACCTCTCACGCCTCAAAATCGCTGTTTTATAAATTTTCCCTCAATTTCATTTTATTCCGATATGGTTTGCTTTTTACGCATCATGGTATATTGCCTTGTAATGAATAGGGCTATATAAAATTTATCGGTAGGAAAATAATGGACACAAATACAACACTTGAAGAGTGGAAGTTTAGACTGACTCCTGAAGAACGATCCTCTTGGTTCGAGGGAAAATATATCCGACGCTGTCCAATGAAGTCCATCGTGAGGTTTTGCCCATCTCAGAATTTGAAAGAGGCGAGATATAGGCTTTGCCTGTGGCTGCATATCTGTGATATACTGTCGGTATGATATTACTTTATCTCGTATTTGAAGGAGGATCATAATAAGATGTTTCACACCTATAAGCAATTAGTCAGATCTTGGAGACTGGTAAGTTTCGCCAAGGTTGCAACAGTACTCGTCTGCTGTCTTGTCATTACTGCTGCGGGCATTGCCCAAACTCCTGATTTTCCCGAACGCATGTCAATTGTAGAGCGTCCATTTTCGGATGATCCCGATAAATTCACCTTCGCTATTATTGGTGATAAAACTGGCGGAGGCTATGATAAATGGCCAGTTTTTGACCGCGCTATAGACGAAATTAACGTGTTGAAACCCGATTTCGCTATCATGGTAGGAGATTTGATACAAGGGTATACGGATGACGTAGCGCAGGTTGAGGCGGAGTGGAAAGAGTTCTGGCAACACCAGTCCGATTTGATAATTCCATTTCTGCCGCTGCCCGGCAACCACGATATTACAAATCCGATGATGTACGACTATTGGCAAAAACACCTCGGACTCACCTATGCAGCGTTTACCTATAAAGATTGCTTATTTCTCTTACTCAATACAGAGGAAAAGCATAGTCAACCTGAAGGCAGTGAAGGCTGGACAGAAACGTGGTTTGGCGATGCTCAAGTCGCTTATGTAACCGACGAATTGGCAAAGCACAAAAACGTGCGTCATACCTTCGTCATGTTGCACAAACCGGCATGGCTGCACGAAACCTCCGGTTGGACCAAAATAGAAGATGTCCTTGCTGACCGGGCATATACCGTATTTGCTGGACACTACCATAACTTGTCGTTGCACACGCGCAATGACCGACGCTACTTCGTCTTGGGTGCAACAGGCGGTGGGTTCACAACACGAGAAGTCAGGGAATACGGTGCCTTTGACCACTACAGTATTGTGACCGTAGATGGAAACGAGATTAACGTTGCCATTGTTGAGCCTGGGAACATATACCCTGCGGACCTTTCAACGGCTGAATTCAAAGTGCAACTCAGAGAGTTAGTCACGCTGCAGTCTCACCTTAAGATTGAACGGGAACTCTCTGCTGCTGACGGGAAACTTGAAATCGCGCTTAAAAATGACTTGGAAAAAGATGTGGAAGTTGATCTGGTTTTCCGCGCAAGTGAAAACTGGCAGACAGCACCCGGTAAACTTACCTTTTCACTCAAACCGGGGCAGAACGCGACGGGGAGTGTTGTGCTCTCTGCGTCGTCAGAGGCGATGTTACCCTTACCGATCTATGACTATTCTGTCCTGTACGGTGGTGAACAATTGTACCGCCGCACCGAAATGATTTACCCAATTGACCCATCGGAGATGCACCTGATTACCGACTGGATGCTTCTCGGTGTCTTCAACCTTGATGTATCAGAGGAGCTCGCTGCGTCTGATATTGTTCCGTCAGACTTCGTCGCTGATACTCCACCCATGTATGACAAGTCTGCTGATAAAACCTACCCAGGGAAGCATGGGGACATTCAGTGGCAAGAACACCACGTTGATTCGGGGTCTGTTAACTTAGATGCGGTTTTTAATCAGCCTGAGTGGGCATCTGCTTACGGCGTAACCTACATCAAGAGTCCTGACGCACGGCAGGTTTTTTCGGAGATTCGATGGGGGAGTAACCTCGGTAGGCTCTTCGTCAACGACGTTGAGGTAGAGGTGGCATCGAGACCTGGAGAGCATCTGTTTTCCGGTAGGGTCTACGTTGAATTACCGCTTAAGGCAGGATGGAATACCGTGACTGTCCACTCGGGGGACTACACAGGCGGATGGAGTTATCATATGGCGGTTGACGATACGATGAATGAACTCCAATTTAGCGTCAGTCCAGATTAGATTGCAATGAGGATTTAATTGGGTAATGTGCGGTAATTGTCTGAACCAGGATTTGCAGGATTCTGAATCACGGATTTTCGCGGATTTGGCGGATGGTGCGGATTTTATAGGGTTATGAGTTGTCTGAACCAGGATTTACAGGATTTTTAGGATTCACAGGATTAGAGGACCCTTTTGGTTGAAAGTGGGAAGGTGATAAATTGGGAAAGGCTATGAACTTGACATAGGATTTTCTCAGTGGTATACTTGCACGCAAGAAGATTTTCTTTAAGGAAAATGTTATGTCTAAGCATCTCAATCTGGAGTTTCACCAAGACTGGAAGACCAATGGCTACCTGAAAATTCCGGGTTTTTTCTCTAAGGAAGAGACGGCTGCTTTGCAGACTTGGGTCTCTGAAATTTCGGGCTGGAAACCGACACGTGATAAGTGGATGCATCATTATGAATCCACGCCGGACGGACCGCGGCTTTCCCGTTCAGAAAATTTTGTGCCGTTCCATAGCGGTATGAAAGCCACTGTGACCGGTGGAAAGGTGTTAGACGTTGTCTCGGATCTGATGAGTGAACCTGCAGTCCTCTATAAAGAGAAAATCAACTACAAGTACCCCGGTGGAGGTGGCTACGCTGCCCATCAGGACGCACCTGCCTATGAGTTTATCGACTACCATGTCACTTGCTTGATTTCAGTAGATCCGGCGACACCGGAAAGTGGTTGTCTCTATTTCTCACCGGGTAGACATCAGGAAGGTTTTATCGCGCTGGATGAGAAAGGTTGCATCGCTCCCGAAACCGCCTCAACGATGGATTGGGTCGCAGTTCCCACGGATCCCGGTGACATTCTCCTTTTCGGTTCTTATATCCCCCACAAAAGTCCTACAAATCGCTCCGAGCAGCCCAGACGTATTATCTATCTTACCTACAATGCGAGTTCCCAAGGCGACTGGCGTGAGCAGTATTATGCCGACAAACGACAGGCTTTCTCAGAATACGCAAAAGATGGGTCAAATCGAGACAAGCAGATTAGTAAAATAGCGCATTTTCAAGGAAAAGTGGTGAATCATGACCTTTGATAACAAATTTCAGATTTCAAGCGACATTGAAAAGTATGTTGACCCGCTGCTTGCCCAGGGAATGAGAAGTGGCACAGCGGAACAGAAGGTTGATACATTGTTCAACTACATGGAAGACCGTGGACAATCGTTCTACGACGAGGTGGTGACGCAGTTGGAACACGCCCTCCAGTGCGCTGCCCTCGCACAGCAGAACAACGCAGCTTCTACGCTGATTACCGGGGCATTGCTCCACGACGTCGGACATATTATCTTAGATGAACACAATGCCCGTGAGGCTTTCTTGGATATGGATTTGAATCATGAGGAGATTGGTGCGCAGTATTTGGGACCCTTTTTCCCGGATGCCGTCACAACACCGATCCGGTTGCATGTCCCCGCAAAAAGGTATCTGTGTACAACCGACCCCTCTTACCATGACGGGCTATCTGAAGCCTCAAAGAGGAGTCTTAGGCTTCAGGGCGGAACTATGTCAGACGAGGAGCGTGAGGCATTTGAACAGATTCCGCACTTCGAGGACGCGCTCGTTTTACGGCGATGGGACGATCTCGCAAAGGTGAAGGGATTGGACACACCGGCGTTAGAGACCTATCGCGATATCGTGCAAGAGTGCGTGATCCGCTAAATAAGAAAAGTTTGCACGTGTGCTAAAGTTGGGAAGAAATTCTGAGGCAATCAAATAATTCTTGGCAACTGCACAACTTTACAGATTTTCGCACACTTCGCAACTTCCCCTGGAATACCTTTTACAACAAAGAATTTGAGGTGTAGGAAATGAGTTACGAAGCAATTGAATCAAAATTTATCGCAACGCCGGAAAAAGGTGAAGTTTCCTCAATACTGATACATCCAGACAACGCGAAATGGCTGCTCGTCCTCGGACATGGCTCGGGGACAAACATGCGAAGTTCAACCCTCCAGACGATCTCTGAACGGTTAGCAGATATAGGTATCGCAACGTTCCGTTACCAGTTTCCTTACATGGAGCGGGGTGGTGGAGGTAGGGAGTCTGAGGCAGTTGCGCTGCAAACTGTCCGATCTGCTGCGGCTGCTGCACATGAAGCCGCCAGCGATTTATCCATTCTTGTCGGCGGACACTCCTATAGCGGACGTATGTCTTCAATGTCTGCGGCGAAGGAACCGATTGAACATGTCAAAGGTCTGGTGTTTTTTGCGTTTCCGCTGCATCCATCTGGTAGAGAAGGGACGGAACGTGCGGAGCACCTTGACGATGTCACTATACCGATGTTGTTCCTCTCTGGTACCCGTGATAAGTTGGCAGTCCTTGACCTGTTGGAACCTGTCTGCGAAAAACTTGACTTAGCGACCTTATATTTACTGGACACAGCAGACCATGGGTTCAAGGTACTTAAGCGGCGCAAAACGGAGGAAGACGTTTTTGTTGAGATGGCGCGGGTGCTTAGTGAATGGGTTGAAACATTGAATTGATAACTTCATCGATGGACTCTGCAACAGAGAATGTCTCTTTGAAAATCTGACACGTTCCTTTTAGGTTTGCAGATACAAGTGGTATCCAAACGTAGTGCTCAGTTGGCTGACCACAGATGCTGGATTGACTGGTATCGGAGGAGCATCGTTGGGATGACACAAGGAAACCGGACAAACAGGAGGCTTATGATGATAATGTTAAAGCGAAGTTTGGTATTCACTTTCGGACTCTTGTTTTTGGGGGTCAATGCGTTTGGCAACGTATGGTACAGTGAAAATTTTGACAACTTCAAAGATGGTGACATCGATGGGCAAGACGACTGGAAAACGGCAATGAACCAAAAGACTTGCGAAATTGTAAGTGAGGTGAAGCGCGGGGACACAGGCAAAAGTATTTTGGTCACAGAAAACACAATGGTCACCAGAAGTTTTGAAGGTACTCATGATGGAATTCAGTATGTTTCATTATTCACGCAGCGGGAAAAAGGCGCAGGGACAATGCTGTTTTATATCGGTGGGGATGCCGTCAAGTGGGGCGGGGCTGCCGTGTTTAATATTTCTCCGGATGGCACTATTAATGCGCTTGATGGCAATGCAGGACAAGTGGTGATGCCGGGAAAACTGGATGAATGGCATCATTTCCGCATTGTGCTTGACTTTAAGAAGAAAACTTATGACTTTTACGTTGATGACGAACAAGTCGTTGATGATTTCGGTTTTAGAGGCGAAGGGGGCAAAGGTGGCGTGAATCCGAGTCTAAGCTGGATCTTCTTCGGTTGGGACCACCCTACTGCTCTAACCGCTTATATTGATGACATTGAAATGGGAGACGGTGAGGGCGAAACGGCTGGCAAACCTCAAGCGGTTTCTGCCTCAGACAAACTCGCGACTACTTGGGGAAGCATCAAGCAGCGATTGTAGCATTTTCTATAATCACACGCTTTTTCAGCAGCACTTCATTGGAACCGACAGCGGTAAAGGGTTCATATTCTTACCAATGCTTGACAATTTGACCGAACTCATAGAAAAAATACACCTTGGTGAAGACGCAACGATTGAGTTTAAAAGAGAGTTGCCACACAGAAACAGCCTTGCCGATGAGATTGCGGCTTTTGCTAACGCGAGAGGCGGTGTGATACTCATTGGGGTTGACGATGATGGTGAAATCATCGGGGTTGACAGACAGGAATTGGATAGAGCGGAAAAGACAGTCGTTGAAATATGTCAAGACAGTATTGACCCGATACTTCTCATTTTTACAGAAAAACTGAGGGTTGATGACAAAAATCTGTTAAAAATAGAGGTGCCCAGAAGTCTGTTTGTTCACAAAACCTCTAACGGTTACTTCATTCGTCAAGGAAGCAGCAAGAGGGAGATGCCTACTGAACAGTTAGCACGATTATTCCAAACCCGTTCGCAGGCACGTATCATCGCGTTCGATGAACAATTCGTGCCGAACACGGACAAAGGGACATTAAGGAAAGACCTTTATCAACGATTTATCACAGAGGGTGCTGCTGAGGATGAAATAGATGACCTACTCCTGAAAAGGCATTTGCTTGTCAAGGAGGGTCAGGAGATCCGCGCCTCTGTAGCGGGTGTCCTGATGTGTTACGAAAAACCCGATGACTACCTTTATAATAGTTTCATTCAAGCGGTTGTGTATAGTGGCACAGAAAAGGATGCCGACCACCAGATTGATTCCCAGGATTTCACCGGACCATTAGACCAGCAGATCATCCAAGCAATGAGATTCGCCAAAAGATATAACGCCGTTGCAGCACGGAAAGATATTGGCAGAGTAGATCTCCCCCAATACAGCATGCGCGCTATTTTTGAGGCAATCGTTAATGCTGTTGTGCATAGAGATTATTCAAAAACAGGCTCGAAAATTCGCCTCTTTATGTTTGATGATCGGATTGAGCTTTATTCACCAGGTGCGTTAGCGAACACAGTGACGGTGGACAATTTACGCTACAGCCAAGCCACGCGAAATGAACTGCTCGCTCGACTGCTCTCGGAAATTACATTAGATGATGATATGAGGAGACAGGTGGTTCGCCGACACTTTTTAGAACGTAGGGGTGAAGGTGTTGGTATCATTCTGAACGAAAGTGAAGAGTTGAGTGGAAAGACACCTATCTATGAAGTCTTTGACGAGGAATTACGTCTGACAATTTTTGCATCAAGGTCTATTTGGGAAGTCCCTAAATAGAGAAACAATGTCTACACCTACCTTCAAAATTACATCTGTTGAAAGCCAGCTTTATGAATGGGACAAACCGCCTATCTGGAACGGTATGCACGTTTACGATAAGGGTAGACTCCATCTTGTCGTGGTGACAGCGAGAAGTGGAACAGAAGAAATCGTCGGTTATGGCTTCAATGGTGGAACCGCCGCAACACGTCCGCTTGCTATATTTCCAAAATTTGTAGATTTATTCCGTCCTGCCTTGATTGGACACGATGTAACTGACACCGCTTACGTCTCACGGTTAGCTGAGAACTATAAAATCTACGGTCCTGGTGGCTATCACACGCAGGTTATCGCAGCGATAAACCAAGCGTGCTGGGATATCCGCGGAAAAATTGAAGGGAAATCGGTTCACGCCTTGCTTGGTGGTACACAGCAACGCATCCGTACTTATATCGCCGGTGGCTACTACGGCAGAGGAAAGGGATTTGACGAACTCCGCGAAGAGATGGTCCGTAATAGAGATGAATTCAATGCCACCGCGGTCAAAATGAAGATTGGCGACCCTGATGCCGGGCTTGAAACGGATATCAAACGAATAGAAGTAGTTCGTGAGGCGGTCGGTCCCGATATTACTGTAATGGTGGATGCCAATTGTGCCTTATCCATTGAAAAGGCGTATGCCTACCTGCCCGCGCTTCAGTCAAACGACATTTTCTGGTTTGAGGAGCCGATTCACAGCCACGATTATAGAGGACATAAGGCACTGCGAACGGTTGCACAGGATTACGGTATCCGAATCGCTACGGGCGAAAATGGATACGGATTGCACTATTTCCAAACGCTGATTGACTATGAAGGTGCCGATGTTTTCAATTTGGATGTCGCTATCCTCCCTGGCTATGAATCGGCAATGCAGGTAGTAGAAGAAGCATCTACAGCCGGAAAATTGATTGCTCCCCATGGTGCCCAAGAATTGCAGATCCACGTTGCTGCGAGCCGAGACAACGGTCTGATGTTGGAGTATTACCCACCTGCCGTTGACCCATTACGTGGTGAGATGTTCCTACCGCAGATGATTTTGGAAAGCGATGGGTATGTCACGGTTCCATCGCGACCCGGTATCGGCTTTACCCCCAATTGGGAACTGCTAAAATCCCACCGTTTGTAAGGAAATCTTGTTACGCAATTCCAAATTTTTTCGTTAGGTTCTAATGTAAGGTACCGGGCCTAAAAACAGAGCAATGAAAAGCGCACGCCTTTTCTCTGTTGTGGCGTGCAAGGAGCTCCGCTTATGGATCGAAGTGTTGAAGAATATCAGAAAGATCTCTTGTGGCAGACTGCGCTTGAAACCTTTTACCGTGTTGCTTATGTTGAAAGCCTCATGAGTTCAGTGCTCCAAAAATGGAAACCGATAGATGGAATATTCAAATTCTTCCTTACGATGACGACCGTTGCCTCGATCATGGTAGGATGGATGTTTTGGGGGATGCCAGCAGGGAAGCTGAAATGGTTGATTGTAGCAGGATCCGCTGCATTCTTATGTCTTTTGTATATTATCCTTAGAATTTCGGATCGTATGACTGATTTGAGTCATAATGCGCAATATTTCAAGAGTTTGCGCCTCAATTTTGAACGGTTCATCTATGACATGGAAGTCAATCCGGATTTCCCACTGGAGCCATTCAAAACTACATTTGAACAGTACCGCGAATGGTTGTTGGTCGGTTCGCAAATGCTGAGGGATGATCTCCTTTTAACGCGCCGACACCGTAAAAAAATTCAGAACAAGTTGAACCAGCAGATGGGAGATATGATTCTATGAAAGAGAAACCTATTGATATCGAGCGAAGCCCTCTTGACTATTCCATAGGGCAGCGACCGATACATGAAACTTACGAACCGCCGAATCCTATTCCGCAGTTTCGACCACGTCCAAAACTACATCAATCGCAGGTTCCTGCAAGGAGACCGGCGTATCCGACGGTCACTAAGCCATCGGCACAAGCCACTCCATCTAAAGCGTCCACGGATTCACAGACAGCAGGTTCGAAAAAAAGTAGTTGATTTAATTTCCAAATTCTGCTAAAATCCTCCTAAGATTTAAACAATTGGAGGATAAGGAATCGTGAAGCAAGTTTACTTTGTATTGTTTATCAGTGTATTTGCAATAACCTCTGCATTCGCTGGAATTCCCGATGACAAAGATCTGCTCATGTGGATTGGTGAAGGCAGTGGAAAAAAAGCACCTGATGGTACAGGGAACGGGAACGATGGTACTCTCCATGGTAATGCTAAGTGGGTTGCCGATGGCAAATATCAAGCCGGCATTTCACTCAAAGGAGCAGAAACTTATCTGGAAGTCCCCGACGTTATCACCATGGTGGGGAGCCTGCTGTTTTGGTTCAAACCGGATTGGGATGGCAAGGATGGCGAGGATTATCGGATTTTTGATGCCAGTTTCGGTCCTATATACTTTTTCGTCTCCAAGGGGGCTAATCACGCTGACATTAATCCGGAAGACTTCGGTTTCTATTTTGAAGCCGCTGATGATGCTGATTGGCAGGATGTCGAATTCGACCCAGCAGGAGTTATAAGCAAAGATAAATGGTTTCATGTCGCAGCAACGTGGGATTTCGATGGTGGAACTCCCTTCCTCTACATTGATGGTAAGGAAGCGGCGACCAGTGGTAAGAAAATTGCTGGTGGTTTCCCAAAATTGCACGAACTGCCAAGATTCGGATGGGAAACTATTGCATACATTCCGTTCCAAAACGGCGCAGAGGGCGTCATTGATGAAATATCTTTTTGGGAACGCGCCCTTGAGGAAAAAGAGATTCAGGAGATGATGGATACCAGTTTGGATGTCGAAGCGGCAGGAAAGCTGGCTGTTACGTGGGGTGGTTTAAAGGCGACCCGATAACAGTTCGGTTGAGTAACCTGTATTTCTGAATATGTATTTTTTAAGTCTGGCGGTGTTTATCGCCAGACTTTTTTTTAGGGTTGTAGGTTGTAGGTTATAAGTTATAAGTTGTCAGTTAAGAGGGTTGTGGGTTATTCAATCCTTTAGAGGAGGGGTTCTGATGTTTTTCCGAAAAACTTCGGTAGCCAGAGACTTAAATCTGGAATATAGGTCACCAAGACCAAGGCTATCAGCAACAACGCAATGAATAAAAGAACTGATCGGTAAAGCACGACTATTGACCGGTCGAACTTCATGCTGGAGATGAACAGATTCATTCCCACGGGTGGTGTCAGGTAACCGATTTCAAGGTTCGTTAGAATGATAATACCGAGGTGTGCCTTGTCGATTCCGAATTCTTCGGCAATAGGCAGCAACAATGGTACAACGATAATGACAGCTGAGAAGATGTCCATCAGACACCCGACAATCAGGAGAAAGATATTGAGTCCGATGAGCGTAACGATGCGGTTTTCTGTCGTCGCTTGGATCCAGTCAAGGATGGTTGTTGGTACGTCGAGCGTGATGAGATAGTTTGTTAGCCCTAAAGCGATACCGAGGATGATGAGAATTGCCCCGACGAGCAGTGTGCTCTCCTTGACGATGCGCGGTAAGACCTTCACTGAGAAGGAACGATGGATGCCAATTTCTACGATACAGGCATAGATGGCTGTTAGCGCAGCTGCTTCGTCAAGCGTAACTTTTCCAGAGATAATACCCCCTAACACAAGAAATGGCAAAAGCAGTTCCCATTTTACGTCCCATAGCGTTCGGATGAAAACGCGCCAATCAAAGGGTGTTGTCTCGACTCGTTTCGTGAGACTCCATCCACAACAGTAAAGGCTTAGGACACCAAGAATAAGTAGACCGGGAATCATACCTGCGAGGAACATTCTTTCAATGGGGACTTGGGCGATGATTGCATAGAGGATAAGAGGGACACACGGTGGAAACAGAAGCCCAATACTTCCAGAAGCCGTCACCAAGCCGAGTGAGAATCTTTCGCTATAACTTTGACGCAGGATTGGGTATAACAGTCCGCCGAGGGCGATAATCGTTACGCCAGATGCTCCTGTGAAGGTTGTGAAGAAGGCACAGGTGCCGAGTACAACCACAGCGATGCCGCCTGGTAACCAACCAACGCTGGCACGCGCGAATGCAATCAAACGCTGCGGTGCGTTCCCTTCAGCGATTATGTATCCCGCGAAGGTAAAGAGTGGAATAATTAGGATTGTCGAATTTCTCGTGAGCCGGTTGAAGTCGATTAAGATTGTTGAAATCGGTTCTCCTGCTGTGAGATATCCGATAATTGAGGCACCACCTAATAGCACAAAGAGCGCACCACCGAAAAGCGCGAAACCTACTAATCCAATGCCGATTATGAGTCCCATTACTTCGGTGCTCCTTTGCTATCATCATCCAAAGGCTGTTCACCGCCGGTTAAATGAATGCCAATCTGAAGGATTAGGTGAATCCCAATGAGGACAAATCCAACTGGAATGATACTCTTCGCCCACCAGAGAGGGATATTGCCAAATAATATAGCCTCGCTTGATTGTTCATCTACAAGAAAATCAAAGCCGTAATAGGCTAAGATTCCGACAACAATCAGAGCGAGGCAATCGACAGTTAGGTTGCTCCAGCGCGTGATTTTTTCTGGGAGAATTCGACTAAGCACATCAATGCTGATGTGTCGCCTCTCACAAGTAGCGAGCGCGGCACCCAAAAGGCACAGCCAGAGCGTCAAGTGTTGAAGCACTATATCGCTCCACAATAGGCTCGTTTGAAACCCGTAGCGCAAGACAATTTTGAGTATCGCAAGCCCAAGCATCATTGCGACGATGAGGCACAGCAAACTGGTTTCAATCTTACCCAGAGTAGTATTAATACTGTGTAGAAAGGCAACCTCTTTGCGAGAGGCTTGATGATTGTCAGGATTTGCTGTAGAAAGATCATCCATTTGCTGTTATTTCTCCTGTGCCAACACTTGGATTCCGGCGGATGGTAGGACAGCAACCTTAGCGTTTGAGGGAAGTTTCTCAGCAAATAGCGCGATTAATTGGTCGAGATCTCGGAAGAGAAGTGAACCCGCATGCTTTTTGTAGAAATCATCGACTAAAAAATGTTCTGACCAGACGTGCAGTTGATCTTGCGTTCCGATTTGTGGTGCGGAGAGTTCAGATTCTGTCCTTTCTGCTTTCTGCTGTACAAAGCGGTCATAATCGATCTGCTCAAACAGTCCGTGATAGCAGATACCGTCACTTGCTGGGTTGAGTGCCATTTTATACGCCTTCTCGAAATAGCGTGTTGCCCACAGTGCTTTGCCTGTTTGGATTGGGTCGCTATCAAGCGGGTAGCAGTTCAGCACGACGAGGGCTGTCTCTTTTCGGCTGGCTTCCGGTATCTCTGTGCCGTAGGTATCTAAAGCAAAATGTGCGCCTTTACGGTGTGCCTGTACAAAGTCACCTACGAATAGACCACAAATTTCACGACGGCTGTTGAGTACAGTGTTGACAATTACATCAAGACCGAGGACACCTGCTACGGCTTCAGAGAAATCACGATGATCGGGTTCACTACCTTTTCTTTCAATAATAGCATGGCCGCGGCTCGGTGAGAAGGTGTGGAAATAGAACATCGTTGCGAAACCTGCGATACCGGGGACAACCAATTTCGCTCCACCGCCGAAGCCGACGGAGCCGTGTGGATAGATGCCACCGAGACAAATCTTGAAATCCGCGTCCGCGACGACTTGATTCAGATAGATGGGCATGCCGTTATCAAGGTTGCCTAATGCGCGCAGGTCACCACCCATAAAATCGTGGCTAGTCGCTTCATGTTCAGCGGCAACATCCGCACCTATTTTTTTGGCGACCTCTTCATCGGTTAGAGGACGGTGAGAACCGCCACCGACAACAAACCGGATCTCTGATTTCGGGACACCTGCTGACGCTAATTCACGCAAGAGAAAGGGAACAACCTTGGCAGCGGGAGTTGGTCGACTTAAATCATCTACAATGATAGCGGCACTTTTCTTGCCTTTCGCCAACTCTGAAATGCGTTGTGTGCCGATGGGTGCGGCAAATGCACGCTCAATTTCGGCGTTGGAAAGCACTGGTGCGTCCTTGGGTCCTAATACTTCTACTTCCCAACCTGTTGGAAAATTCAGTGTCAACTCTTCGTCCCCGTACCATGCACGGGAGTGAACCGTAGCGGTGTTATTCATAGTGATCCTCCGTTTTTTGTTCACGGATTAGGCGAATCAGTGAAGATGCGACATTTCTGTTTAGGGAACATGTCGCTGTCATCAGGGATATTTGATGCTACTAACCTCATCTAATCTTCGGACTGGAGACCCCTACCTGAATCAACGGTATGAATGCCTTGAATCAACGGTATGAATGCCGTGTGGCATTCCCCGGGCATGAACCGAGGTAGGGGAGGAAAGTCCGTCTCCATTGTGTGTTTATGACTTGCTATTGGGTCAATAATATGATATACTTATAGTATGCGAACCTATAAATACAAGATACGCAACCATCCACAAAATAAACGCTTGGGAAATCTTCTTGATGACCTTGCTGACGTCCATAACCACTTCCTGCGGTTGGAAAAACGCTATTACCGTATCTATGGCAAATATGCTGGGCGCTTCCGTTTGCAACCACATCTGACGAAACTTCTCAAACGCACCAAGAAGCACTGGGTCTGGATACCCCGCGATACACTCGATGCGGTGATCATCCGTATCCATATCGCCTATGAGAGATTCTTCGCTTGGCTTAGAAATGGTAGGCGTGGCAGACGTGTAGGACCCCCGAAGTTCAAGAAGAAGCATAAATACCGTTCTGCGAAGTTCCAGACGGGATACACACTGGAAAAGGGATATGTCCGCTTGTCTTTCAAAGAATGGGACGCAGCGAAACAGAAGTTCGTCTTCAAACGTCGTAATATCCTCTATCACCGCCATCGCGATTGGCATGGAAATGTGAGTTATATCCAAATCCTTCGGGATGCTTGCGGTGAATACTATTTGTATGTCATCACAGATAACATCTCTAAAGAAGTGCTGCCCACTACAGGTGAAAGTGTAGGAGCAGACTTCGGCATGGATACCTATCTGACCTTGAACACGGGTGAGAAGATACAACACCCGCAATTTCTGAAACAGTCCTTGAGGCAACTCCGACACCTCAACAAAAGCGTCAGTCGCAAGGTCAAAGGTTCTAAGAACTGGTGGCGTGCGATAAGAGAACTCACTCGTCTTTATCAAAAAGTTGCCAACCAGCGTAAAGATTGGCAGTGGAAACTGGTCCATGATCTCTGCCGACGCTTTGACTTTATCGTCACTGAGACGCTGAACCTTCAAGCAATGAAACGTCTGTGGGGACGTAAAGTCTCTGACCTTGCTTTCGGTCAATGTGTTGAGTTGTTGAAGTTCAAGTGTTTCAAACATAATCGTGAGTTCTCTCAAGTCGGACAATGGACTCCGACGACCAAGCCTTGCTCGGATTGTGGACACCACAACGGGAATCTAACGCTAAATGATAGGCAGTGGACGTGTCCTGAATGTGGTTCTCACCACGATCGGGATATAAATGCTGCTATCAATATTCTTAGGGGCTGCTTGGGTCCCCCTGTGGAGCAGACGTAAGCCCTTCTCAGGAAGGCTGACTGCTACGAAGCAGAAGCCCCACCCTTTAGGGTGTGGGTGCCTTGACAACTGAATAATTTGAAGTTAAAGTACCTTGCTCAGGGAGCGTTGATACAGGCACCTGAATTCCTGCTGCGGGTAGAACAGCAACTTTAGCATCTGCCGGAAGTTTCTCGGCGAACAATTGAATCAACTGTTCTAAGTCGCGGAATAGAAGCGATGCGGGGTATTCTTTGTAGAAGTCATCTGCCAAAAAATACTCGGACCAGACGTGCAATTGTCCACGTCGTCCGACTTGCGGTTCAGGAAGTTCAGGGGGCATCTGTTCGGCACGCTGTCGAAGAAAGCGCGCATAATCGAGTCTATCGAACAGTCCATGATAGCAGCTGCCATCACTCGCTGGATAGAGTGCTATTGTATAAGCGTTTTCAAAATAGGTTAAAGCCGCCAACGCTTTGTCAAGTTGGATCGCGTCAGAATCAAGTGGGTAGCAGTTGATTATTACCAGATCAGTCTTGTTTCGAGTTGTTTCTGGTATCTCTGTGCTGTAGGTATCTAAGGCGAAGTGTGCACCTGCACGATGTGCTTTTATAAAATCTCCGACGAACACGCCACAAATTTCACGGCGGCTATTAAGCACGACATTGGCGATGGCATCAAGACCGAGGACAGCTGCTGCCATTTCAATGGTGTCACGCCGATCAGGCTCATCGCTTTCGCTCTCAATATTGGCGTACCCGCGGCCCGGTGGAAAAGTATGGAAATAGTACATTGTTGCGAAACCAGCGATGCCGGGTACAATTAACTTCGCGCCGCCGCTGAAACCGGTGGAACTATGAGGGTAGATACCCCCTAAACAGATTTTGAAGTCAGCGTCTGCGACGATTCGATTGAGATAGATGGGTGTGCCGTTATCAAGATTGCCCAAGGCGCGCAGGTCGCCGCTCATAAAATCATGATTTGTTGTCTTGTATTCATCGGCAACATCTGCCCCAATTTTTGTTGCGATCTCTGCATCGGTCAAGGGACGATGAGAACCGGGTCCAACAACAAATCGGATTTCGGATTTTGGGACACCGGCTTCGGCTAACTCACGCAGAAGAAAGGGGACAATCTTCGCAGCAGGCGTTGGGCGGCTCAAGTCGTCTACAACAATAGCAGCACTTTTTTTGCCTTTTGCTAATTCTGAGATGCGAGGCGTGCCGATGGTTTCAGCAAATGCGCGTTCGATTTGGGCATCAGAGAGGGCAGGTGCATCGTTGGGATTAAGCACTTCCACTTCCCAGCCAATTGGGAAATTCAGGGTTAACTCTTTATCTCCGTACCATGCTCCAGAATGGACTGTAGTAGTGTTATTCATGATCGTTCCCTGTTTTAAGATAACATTATTATAATGGTATAATTCATTTTTCTATAGACATGTCACCCCTACAGGGTGGGAAAGGGACTAGCAAACCTCGTTAAAGCTCGCAAGATCTGTTAGTAGCAACTTAAATGTGATTATAAAATCTACTATAATGTAGCTATAATTGCATAATTCGCTATTTTTCAAGAAGCACTGCTGCGATGAACTCTCGGAAGAGTGGATGCGGTGCGAGAGGTTTTGATTGAAATTCGGGATGAAATTGTGAACCTACCATCCATGGATGATCGGTCACCTCGGCGATTTCAACGAGACTTTCGTCGGGTGACAATCCGCTAAAACGGAGTCCTGCTTCTTTTAATTGTGAACGGTATGCGTTGTTCAGTTCATAGCGGTGACGATGTCGTTCTACAATGATGGGTTGCTGATAGGCATCATAACTTTTGGTATTTTCTTTGAGGACGCACGGATAAATTCCGAGCCGCATTGTTGCTCCAAGATCAGCGATTGCGCGTTGTTCAAGCATCAAATCAATGACTGGGTGGGGCGTTTCTGAATCTACCTCTGTGCTGTTTGCGCTTTTTAGGTTGGCAACGTGCCGAGCGAACTCAATCACCATACACTGCATGCCGAGGCATAACCCGAAATACGGAATGCAATTTTCACGAGCGTATTGCGCTGCAACCAGCATTCCTTCAATGCCACGAATACCGAACCCACCTGGGACCAAGATCCCATCAACATCTTCAAAAACACTATCGAGGTCTGGATGTTCTGTGAGTGTTTCAGAATCCATCCATTTAATCTCAACGTCGGTTTCGTTGGCAATTCCGCCATGCTTAAGAGCTTCTTGGACGCTTATATAGGCATCGCTGCCAGACGTATATTTTCCGACGACAGCAACCCGGACTTTGTGTTTCGGATTTCTCAGTTTTTCAACCATTGCTGCCCATTCAGCATCCATTGGTGGTCGTGTTTCGAGTCCGAGGCGCTTTAAAACAAGATGTCCCATGCCTTGCCGTTCAAAATTAAGGGGTATTTCATCGATACATTTCGTGTCGAGTCCTTCAAAAATGTAGTCTTCACTAATACCGCAGAGGAGTGCGATTTTCTGACGAAAAGCCTCTTCTAAGGGTTGGCTGGTTCTACACAGTAATAGATCTGGTTGAACGCCCAATTCTTGGAGTTTGCGGATACTATGTTGTGTCGGTTTGCTTTTGCTTTCGCCGTTAGGTAGGGTGTAAATGAGGGATACATGGAGGAACATGGTATTTTGGCGTCCGACTTCAACTGCCATCTGCCGAATGGCTTCGACAAAAGGTGGCATCTCAAAGTCCCCGATAGTTCCACCTATTTCGGTAATGACAATCTCGGCTTCATTATCCTTCCCGATTTGGTAGATACGACGTTTGATTTCATCAGTAATGTGCGGGATAAGCTGCACCGTCTGACCGAGATAGTCGCCCCGTCGTTCTTTCGCAATTACTTCACTATAGACAGAGCCAGTGGTGAAGTTAGAGTATTGATTGAGGTCAATACCGAGGAACCGTTCATAGTTCCCGATGTCTAAGTCAGTCTCGGCGCCATCGTGAGTGACGAAGACCTCGCCGTGTTGAAACGGGTTCATAACTCCCGCATCGACATTGAGATACGGATCGATTTTGACGACAATCACCTTGAAACCGCGATTGATGAGTAATCTACCTAAGGACGCGGTCGTGATTCCTTTGCCAATGCCTGAAATAACACCGCCCGTCACGAAAATATATTTTGTCATTTTTTCTATAGAAGCATTAGAGGAGAAAGTCGATACTTACTTCTCTACCTGCCCTGTAATGCACTCCTTATGCTGTTTCTAAAATTTGCTTCACCCGCTCCAAGTCGGCGGGAACATCGACGCCAATAAGTAATGTATCGGTTTCGACGACATGAATAGGAACGCCATGTTCTAAAAAGCGTAGTTGTTCTAAACCCTCTGCGAGTTCGTAAGGTGTGGAATTCCACTTTGTGAATGCGAGAAGTTGTTCTCGGCGGTAAGCGTACAAGCCGACATGTCGGTACACAGGAAATTGATGTAGTTCATCCTCATCGATTTTTCCAGGCATAGACGCGCGTGAAAAGTACAAAGCATCGCCTTGGAGGTCTGTAACGACTTTAACGACATTAACGTCCCGGTAATCTGTAGGGGTTTCAACCCGTTGTTTTAATGTACAGACTTGTACCGCCGGTTTGTCAATAAAAGGTTGGATCATCATATCTATTTGTGCAGGTTCAAGCAGAGGTTCATCACCTTGGATGTTGGCAACGATATCGCATGTCAACTGTTCTGCGACAACAGCAACCCGCTCGGTACCAGTTGCACACGGACCCGTCATCCAGACATTTCCGCCGAATTTGGTGACCACATCATAAATGCGCTGATCATCTGTAGCGACGATAACTTCATCTAACGTTTTTGCGAGGCACGCTCTTTCATAGACGTGTTGTACCATCGGCTTCCCAAGAAGGTTCGCTAACGGTTTCCCTTCAAAACGGCTTGAGGCATAGCGAGCTGGAATGATACCTACACTTTGCAACCTTATGTACCCTTATAACACCCAGAATTTTTTGTGTGTATTTCTCTCTGCCCTCTAAATCAGTTTAACGCAAAACGAAGTTAAAATCAAGATTTTTTTTCCATTTCCGTTTGCAGACGTGATTACGAAAGTGGTAAACTTTAAGTACAAACGGCTCGTTTAAAAAGATGAACGGGCAACACGTATGAAGGAGATTTTTAAAATGAAAAGCAACTTAAGATTCGCAATATCGACTTACGGACCGCTCCCCTATCTGGCGTGCTTATTTTTGATATGTGCTTTCAGTTTACTACTATTTGGGATTCAGAATGTTTCTGCTAATGTTATAGATCCGGATTTGGTGCTGTATTTCGATTATGAGGATTTTGATGGAAATACGGTTGTTGAAAAGTCTGGGCGCGGTTACGACGGTGAAATCAACGGAAAAGTCACACAGTCCGACGATGGTAAATTTGGGAAAGCGGCTCACTTCGCAGCGAGCAGTTTTCTTGATCTTGATGGACCGAATATAAAGAAGGAAGATATACCGACCGAAGGCATGAGCATTGTTGCCTGGATTAACGTTGAGGCTGTTTCGGATATGGCAATTTTCAATGCACGTGCCGCCGATAGTACATGGCTCGTCCACCCGGAAGCGCGCGGCGATGGAAATTATCGTTGGCTCAATCGTAGTCCCGGTGGTGCAACGATATTTGACATTCGCGCTGGGAAAAACAAAGCCAATGAGTGGGTACATTATGCCGGTACGTTCAGTCGAGCAGACGAATTGGCTGTGCTTTATATTAACGGCGAAAATGTTGGTGAAGAGAAAGCACGCGTTGGCACACCGATTGCAGGCGATTGGGGTCAAGGGGCACGGGTCGGCTTTAATATTGATAACAACCGTCCGTTCACTGGACTGATGGATGACCTTAACGTGTGGAAGCGGGGTTTGACAGAGGAAGAAGTCAATACTATTATGAATGATAGTGTTGAAACATTTCTTGCCGTGGAAGCACAAGGCAAACTAACAACTACTTGGGGTAGGCTCAAGACCTCAAGGTAGTACACAATCAATTTCAATAGGCGCGCTAAAAATGACGAGATGAAAAGTTTCACTTATAGCGCGCCTCCTCCGTTTACAAATCTGTTAAACTGGAAAGGCAGGAACGGCTTATTGATCGGATGGTGTGGATGGTTGATCCGCTTCCGGCTCGTCATGCTCCGTGGTAGCTTCTGAATCGGGGTTCGTGTTTAGGGCTTCAGCGAGATAATCTTTTTCTGAGAGTAGATCTTTATTGACGCGGAGGCTTGCTTCGTGAAAACGATAATCGTTTTTACCGCGTTGGTAGTAACATTGTAGGTGGCCAGCGTCAACTGCCTGTTTGAGATCTGCTGGTGAGATACTGAGCATTGCTGCTGCCTCTTCCAGATCATACTCGACCACAGTATGGCGTATTTGCATTTTTTTTATTTTCCGTTTTGCTATTGTAAAGCGGGATTCCGTGCCTCCAAGGTTGTGCGTTTTAGGCATATTTAATTACACCACAAGCATAGGCAACTGTCAAATGTTTTTTTGGAGACATCCACGAATGTACACGCGGTATTGGCACGCAAATTATACGTTTGCGAAATGTTTCAAAGTGTATTTTATATGTGTGTCGGTTTTCTGCTGCTTTATGATAGGATTAGAGGCGGATGCCGAAAATTTTTTGTCGCGCTGGGATCAAACGTTCTTTGATCGCGTCTACGATGCTCCACCACGTCAAGAGCCGATGTGGACGCTCATGGAAGGGATTACCGACCTTGGACACTATCGAGGAGTGATGGGTGCATCAATTCTCCTTATGGCGTACGGGAATGATTCACATCGGGAAACTGGAAGGCTTTTGTCTTCTGCATATATCGGAACTGGCGTTATAACATTTGGCATGAAAAGGTTGATAGGTAGGAAACGACCACTTGATGAGACTTTGGGGAATCCGGCGATGCCATCAGGGCACGCATCCATTATATTTAGTGTTGCGACTATTTTGGGGTATCAGTATCCGAAGTGGCGAATTCCGATCTACATTGGCGCGGGACTTGTCGGTTTCTCGCGCGTCTATTTAGGGCGGCATTATGCATCAGATGTGATAGTTGGCGCAGGAATTGGCACTGCGATGGGAATGCTGGTGTGGCATAACCGTGTTACGCTGCTAAAATGGGAGTTTTAGTATTTTCTTTAGAAAAACTGAATAATCGTAGATGATAAGGCTAAAATCCTTGACAATAAAATTAACGTTGCGTAGAATATAGTTACTGTAGGAGGGTGAGATCCATGACTTATAGGAAAGATCGCATCTATTTCCCGTATCAAATTATAAGCAGAATCGGTTTACTTCTTCTAACAGGCGTATTGTTGGTTGGGTGTGCTGCTGCACCATACCCTTCAATTGAGGTCTACATGGAACCTATTGAGGGACGCTTCAACGCTCAAATTAACCCAGAAACTGGTGCTGCAACCGTGGAAAAGAAAGGGATCGCTGTTACGATTGAACCTCTTGATGAGTTGGAACTGTTTGAACTTACTGAAGATCCAAAAGTTAATCCTTATCTCATCGTTGAGAAGAATGGAGCTGTTGAACCTATTTACACGGTGTTTGGAATTACGGTCCATAACCTTGAGAACCGCCGCGTCTTAGTTGATGACATAGCCGTTCTACTTGATGGCAACGATACACAATATGCTAATCTGTCTGGCGATTACTTTGAATCACTCTATGATAACGTGGATCCACCGCGTAGCGATCCTTGGGGAGCAGGTTATCCTTACGCCCCTACTGCTTATCACTCTTATTACGGTTACTACCAGTCCTACATGGATGCTGAAGCATTGGAGTGGGGACGCATTGTGATTGAGGATAACATTTTTGAAGGTGGTAAGTTATTCTCTGGGGCAAAACGGAGCGGACTTATAATGTTTGATCGACTTCCGATGGACACTACAGACCTCAGAATTATTGTGCCTGATGTTCGGATAATTCATCCAAATGGTAAAGAAGATAAATTAGAGTTTAAAATTGATTTTAGGCAGATCTTGCATCACAATAACGAATAGCCTCTATTGCTTGATTGGTTTAATGAAGCATGAGATTGCCTAACAACGAAGGGAGCGTAAATAAAATGCGAAATTGGCTTGTCGGATTATTGGTAATAGGACTCATATCCGTATGGGGGTGTCAACCCCAAGACAAGAGTACAGGCCAAACACAGAAAGCGCCAAAAGAGTTAAAAGTTGCTGTTGCTGCACCGTTTACAGGTAATGCAGCTGCGTTTGGAGAAATGATTCGCCGCGGTGCTGAACTCCGAGCAAAAGAGATTAGCGAGGCTGGCGGCGTTAACGGCATGAAGTTCACATTGGTGTTTGAAGATGATGCTGGCAAAGACGCAGAAGCAAGCCTCGTAGCAGAACGTATTGCCAATAACTTGCAGATTCTCGCAGTTGTTGGACACTTTAACAGTTCCTGTTCATTAGCGGGTAAACCTATTTACCAACGGGCTGGTATTGTTGAACTATCACCGGGTTCTACGAATGTGACCGTTTGCGAGGGTAGTGACTGGACATTTCGTAACTTATATCGAGACGATTTCCAAGGGAAATTCATTGCGCAATATATTGACAAGATCTTGACAGATCTTCAGTCTGTTGCTGTTTTTTTCGATAACGATGATTATGGTCGTGGTTTAAGAAATGCGTTCGTTGACGAAGCCGAAAAGATCGGACTGAACCTTGTCGCTTCGGAAGCTTATGACCGAGATAACACCGATTTTAAGGCACAACTCACCAGCATTAAAGCCAAAAACCCTGACGCTATTTTCATCTCTGGACTCTATAGCGAAGCGGGTTTAATTGCCAAACAAGCCCGTGAGGCAGGAATTACAGCCCAGTTGTTCGGAGCCGATGGTGTGGATTCTCCAGATTTCCTTACAATCGCAGGATCCGCTGCAGAGGGAGCTTATCTGACAACGCCTTTTACTTTTGGTGCAGCGGGAGAAGACGCGCTGCAGATGGCGGCTAATTTTGAAGCACTTCACGGTGTGGCACCCGATACATGGGCTGCATTGACTTATGATGCCGTTGGAATGATCGCGGACGCTCTCGAAAAAACCTATAATCCAGAGGCATCCGTTGCAGATAATCGTAAAGCGATCCGTGACCATTTGGCATCCTTGGACACACCTGAGGAAGGCTATAAAGGTGTTACGGGGTTAACCTATTTTGATATCAATGGTGATACTGTTAATAAGCCTGCTTACGTGAAAATTGTGAAAGAAGGGCAGTTCGTAGCAGCTGATCAACAACTCCTTGAGTTAGATTAATTTTTTAAACAGATTTTCTCCTTATAGCATCGTAGGGATGGGGAGGCCAGACCCCTCTCTACAACACCGGTACCCGAAGAGGGAATTATGGCGCAATTTTTAGAGCAAATTATTAACGGATTGGTGTTAGGGGGCATCTATGCGCTCATCGCGGTCGGTTATACCATGGTTTATGGTATTATCCAACTGATAAATTTCGCACATGGCGAAATTTTCATGTTTGGTGCCTATATCGCACTCATGTTTATAACAGTTTTCGGTATACCGTTTTGGATCGCGCTGCCGCTTAGTATGATTTTGTGTGGAATGTTAGGAATGCTGATTGACTTGGTAGCGTACCGACCGCTTCGAAATGCGCCACGTTTATCAGCATTAATTACAGCAATAGGCATGTCGCTTGCGTTGCAAAACCTCGCCCGAATGATTTGGTCAGCCCGTCCCCGTCAATTTCCTACTGAAACACTCCCCGCTATTTTTCTCAGTCAAAATGCGATCACACTCCCCGGTGGGGCATTTTTACCTTATCGGGATGTTTTTATTATTTTATTGGCAGTTGTTTTAATGATTGCTCTAAATAGGTTAATTTATCTGACTAAGATAGGCAAAGCGATGCGGGCTTGTGCACAGAATCCGGTTGCAGCAAATCTAATGGGAATTAGGACGAACCGAGTGATTGCTATAACATTTATTATCGGTTCTGCGTTAGGAGCGGTTGCGGGGATAATGGTAGGTTTACGCGAAGTGGTTACACCAACAATGGGGTATTATAAAGGCGTCGCGGCTTTTGCTGCGGCTGTTCTCGGCGGCATAGGCAACATTACAGGGGCAATGCTTGGCGGCATCATTATCGGATTGGCTGAAGTATTTGGGGCTGGGTATATTTCCTCAGGGTACCGGTTAGCAATTGCCTATATTATCATGATTGCAGTGATTGTCGTTCGTCCATCTGGATTATTCGGAAAATCAACAGGACACCGCGCTTAGTATGAAAAATCAATTGACACCTAAAAACATCATTTTCGGTTTATTCATCTGTTTTCTACCGTTATTGATGTACGGTATAGATGCGATAGCACTCCTCTTGTCGAATCAGGGTGTTTACCTGAGTCTTCCGAGTGGAGATTACATGCTTCGGATTATTGTTCGGGCATATCTCTACATGCTTCTCGCTATCGGACTCAATATTGTATGCGGGTTCACAGGTCTCCTTGACTTGGGCTATGTAGGTTTTTATCTTATTGGTGGCTATACGGCGGGTCTATTGATGGCGAGGCTCGGGGTAACTTATTGGATTGCCTTGCCCCTGGCTGTTATCAATGGTGCGTTGTGGGGATTACTGCGTGGGGCGCCTACTTTACGACTCACAGGTGATTATTTTGCTATTGTCACCTTCGGATTCGCCGAGTTACTTTTCCGTATTGTGAAAAATGAACAGTGGTTGATTGGCGGTCCGAATGGACTGGTTCGTGACATTCCGTCTCCTACCATTTTTGGCATGGTATTTAATCAGAATTGGCACAATTACTACCATATTCTTATCTTGTTAGTCTTGGTTATCTTTATCACCTATCGATTACAGCATTCTCGTGTGGGTAGAGCATGGGTCGCAATTCGCGAAGATGAACAGGCAGCGGAGAGTATGGGAATTAATGTGAGCCGTTATAAGGCACTGGCGTTTGCGGTGAGTGCAGCAATCGGTGCGTTAGGTGGTGGCTTTGTCGCCCAATTCCAAGTGAACATTAGTGCCCCATTCTTTGAATTTTGGGAATCTATCCTGATTCTTTGTATGGTAGTTCTGGGTGGGATGGGAAGTATAAGAGGCGCTATGATAGGTGCAGCGATTCTTGGATCGTTGGGAGAAGTACTGAGACCCGGCTTTATTATTCCGTACCAATTTGGTGGCGCACGCTATCTTATTTTCGGTATTATCCTCATCCTCTTGATGCGTTTCCGTCCAGGCGGATTAACGCTCAAAAAAGCATAATATCGAATACGTTGGATCGATCAAGAACGCCATTTGCGAGACCATACCGTAAAGTGCAGAACCTCGCAGATAAGTAGAATTAACGCGCCTGCTACAAATAATTGGAAGCGCTCTTGATATTCACCGTCTCCGCGCATCCTGAATTTCTGCCTTTCGAGTTGTGCCAAATCTGTCCTTAACTGGTTGATCCCCCCAATCACGGAATAATAGTTTCCCTTTCCCGCTTTGGCAATTTCTTGCAGGTGAGGTTCGTCTAAGATGGTTAGCACGAGCTGTCCGTTGGCATCGCGTTTATAGGGTGTAGTTTCTGTTTCAGTGCTCTGAGGGAGGGGAATCGGGACTGGTTGAACAGAATTGCCCACGCCAACGCAGTAGACGTGTACTCCTACTCGGCTCGCCTCTTTTGCTGCTAAGATAGTCTCTACTCCGTGGTCTTCTCCATCTGTAAACAGAATTAGGACTTTCTGCCCTCCTGGATCAGTGTTTATCGCGGTAGAATCCTCTTGATCCGAGATAAGCCGATCGGTTGCTGTCTCAATAGCATTACTGATGCGGGTGCCGCTGTGGGTAAGTGTTTCTGGAATCATCGCTGCTAAGAATTCTCTGAGTGTAGTGGTATCGCTTGTTAAGGGGCATACCACGAAGCTTGCTTCCGCAAAGTAGAGTAAACCGAATCGGTCGCCTTCAAGTTCCTCTAAGAGTGAAAAGATAGCCTCTTTAGCGGAAGTGAGTCGCCGAACGGAATTTGCCTCTTCTGCGAGCATGCTGGTTGAAATATCAAGTCCAAGTATGATGTCCAACCTTTCGGCTACTGGCTCAAGTTTCGTTCCCCATTGTGGGCGCGCTATCGCGAGTGTCAGAAAAAGGTAGCTTAATAGCAGCAATAGTGCTTGAATTTTATGTCGTTGTAGATGTGTGGGAGGGACATTGCTGTAGAATCGCAGCAGTGCTTTTTGTTTTTGCCGCAGACCAAAGAGTAGCAGCAGTATTAAAGGCGGGACTGCCCATAGAAAATGGAGGAATTCTGGATGACCAAAACGGAGCCAGTTCATGTTTTGTGTTGTTTGTAACTTGCGTTTCTACTGAAACTCGCCGGTATGGGATATTCGTACTACAATGAAGATAGGATAGAGTTGCGAGCGCGTTCAAAAATCTCAATGGCATAGTCCAGGTGCGACTTAGATGCAATGTTAAATGAGATACCAAAATTCTTGACTGTCACATTGGGTAGATTGGCTCTGCACTCAACAATTTGAAGCGGCGTGAAGTCCCCGTGGATATCAACGCGAAAGTGAGTGGCTCGTTTTGAAGGATAAGTATCAAGCCACCAGCGTCCACCGATAGTCATTCGGAGCTTAGCGATGCGGGGTCGGAGTGTTGCACCACATGTATCAACGTACTCCAAAAATTCACGGACGATTTGCAGCAGTTCCTCGTTCATCTGTAACGTCTCGGTGAACAACGCGAGCGTCATGAATTGCTGTGCCGTGGTGCGATAAGTCCGTTCTTCTTCCTTGACGAGTGTCCCACCAAGAACAGTCTCGGTAGCGACTAAAATTTCATCAGGCGCGTGATAGGAAAAGTAAGAGATATAGGTAAGATCCAGCCCCAGCGTTCGCAGGTATTCTGCGACTTCCAAGACGCGTGTGTCAACACCTTCTGAAACGAGGACTAACCGTTGTCGTTGATTGAATGCCGATTGCCGGATATCACCAAGTTCATATCCGAAGAATTCACTGTGTAATGCTGAGAGCGAAGAGAACTCTTTTCCTTGTTGTTGAGACCATCGATACGCAATCTGCTCTAATTCTATGTAAGAGAGTTGTGAAACCCCAGCGGCGTATTCTAAGATTTGCGTAATTGCTGTTCGAGAAGGTTTCCCTCGTTTGAGTTCAATAATTACACAATTCCCCTGCCGATCCAGTGCCAGGAGATCAATTTTCTGTTTTGATGTGCTGAGCGGTGGTTGCCTGCTGATGACGCAGAGAGGTTCACCAAGGACCAGCGTGGCATCTTTTTCGAGCAAATCCTCGAAGTCACGTTCTGCTCCAAAACGTAAAGGTTCCAGTTTTCCAAATTTCCTGTCTTCCCAACGGTAAACTTCCATAGTTTCTTCGTGTGGTGGTGCTGCCTACCCAGTAGTGGTGATGTGCTTGCGTCTATAGATTAAAATTTAGCCAACGGATGTGTTCGTGGTATGCTTCCACCTCCGCTGTGATTTTGGCTTGATTCCAATTATTTTTCTCACCTAAAAATTGTGCGATTTGAGAGGCAATGTCAAGTCCTTGTCCTAAAGTCCAACCGATACGAGTGCGTCGCCAGAGAATATCGTCCAGTGTCATTGCCATTTCACCCCAACAGGCGTAGAGAAGCTCCGCCTTTGTGAACGGGAGGGACGGTGTTATGGGTTCGACAAGTGTTGCGTCCTTACTTATGAAGTCTTGAATAGCACGATATCCTTCGCCATATCGTTTAATGAGACGTTCCATATCAAGATTTGATTGTAACTCCTGGTTCTGATCTGTGTTCGATACCTCGCCTGCCGCGTTAGGCAGTGGACGCATATCCGTTTTACAATGACGAGGAACGTTTAAAGAAGGAGCAAGACGATTTACTGTTTCTTCTGCTATTTGTCGGTGTGTGGTGAGTTTCCCTCCATATAGGTACATTACTCCACTTGGACTCTCTGTGATTAAGTGTTCTCTGGAAATAAAATCAGATTTTGCAAATCCTCGTCGATGTTGCTTCGCTGCGATGAGTGGACGTGTGCCTGCGTAAGCAGCGATAATAGCATCGCTGTTGAGTGTTTGTTTGGGGAAAATTCGCTGCGTTTCTGAAAGTAAATATGCCACTTCATCAGCGGACGGACGAACCAACGATGGATCTTCTTCGGGTGTTGTTTCAGTGGTCCCAACGATAGAAGTATTATGCGCACCGGGCAAAATAAAAATGACACGGGGTTTGCTATCGTGTTGTCTTTCTGACCGTGTGAAGGTTACTAAACCGTGTGTTCCTGAATTGTTTCCTTTTCCACATCTCGGTAACACGATGTGGATACCTTTAGCATTTTTCGTTACGAGACGCGGGATCCCATCGTAACTCGAATCTTTACGCCATATATGGTCGCTCCACGGACCTGTAGCTGATACAATTTTTCGCGCAGAAATCTCAAAACGTTGTCCAGCGATGACATCTTCAGCGGTTATCCTGTACATCCTATTTCCGTTATCAACACCATCCGGTTGATTGACGAAATTGAGAAATCGGACGTAATTTGTGATGACGGCACCATGTTGATGAGCGTCCTTGAGTGTTGCGAGGGTTAACCTGGCATCGTCAACGGTACTGTCCCATAGAAGAACACAACCTTTGAGAGTGCTCGTATCAATAGATCCGAGTAGATGCTGAATCTTTTGTGGGTCACGAATCGCTGTTGACTTTTCCGATTTATCTATTTTAGAGAGACAGTTATAGTAGTGTGCAGCGAGTTGCATGCCAGCCAACGGATACGGGTCACCCTTGTAGCAGAGAAGTGCTAAAGGAATCGGTTTGACGAGATTCGGTGCTATACGACGAAGTATCTCGCGTTCTTTCCGTGACTGTTTGACGAGATCAATATCGCGTTTAAGAAGGTAGCGAAACCCACCGTGTATAAGCTGCGAGGTAGCACTGCTGGTCCCGTTTGCAAAATCTCCCTGCTCAATTAAACCTGCTTTGATACTTCCGTTGAGTGATAGATCACGAATTACACCCGCTCCGACAATACCGCCACCTATAACCAAGACATCCAAGGGTTGCGTCTTGAGGGTTTTAATGTTCTTGGATCGAGTTCGAGCTGAAAATTCTATTGGCATCTTGTATGCTTGACTTCGGTCACTCCGCATATATCAGATGGCTGTGTAAAGAGACTTTACGAATAGCACTCAGAATTCCCGATGCAGCACCTGCTACCGGTTTCGTCAACAATGGCAGAAATATGAGTTGGGAACAAGTTCTTTCAGTGGCGGGTAAATCCCCTGCGGCATAGGTTTCAAACACACCACCCGTATCGGTAGGGCAGAGAGGACCGCGATTGTTCATGTATATATCGAGTCCGTGCGTGAAAAGCGGTAAGGTATGGAGAAGTGGGTATGGATTGCTGTTTGTGGGCAGACTACCTGAGAACAGTGGGACGCTATTGCCAACAAGAAGTGGATAAGGGTTGTTATTTGCCAAGACCCCTTCTTTTCGGAGTGCCTCCGCAAACACTGGTGCTGAGAGTCCGTGCATCTCCTCTTCGTGGTATCGAATAGGAAATCCGAAAAATCCAGCTGATTCGGTGTCTTCATGAGTTTCAATAGGAGAAACGCCTGGAATCTCTCGTAATCCATCCGAGATTTCTTGAATATAGGCACGACGGCTCGCATTGAGTTCATCAAGTTTTTTCAACTGGACAGAAGCTATACCGATAGCGAGCGGATGCGCTCGAAATTTAACACCGAGTCCCATTGGCGGTAGATGGGTATAGCGCAATTCTTCTTTTTCTGCTTCACTTATAGCACCGGGAGAACGATTAACCTGCCCCAGTAGACAGGCGCGTTCGAAAATGGCTGCATCGTTGGTTGCAAGCATTCCGCCTTCACCACCGCTGACTGGCTTGTTACCCTGTAGACTCCATGCTCCTACCTGACCGATGCTTCCACACGGTGTGCCTTTGTAAGATGCCCCATGCGCATGAGAGCAATCTTCAATAACTGCTATTCCTGTTTCCGCACTGAGTGCCATTAGGGAATCCATATCGCACACGTTACCCCACAGATGTACTGCTACGATTGCTTTGGTACGTGATGTAATACGCTTTCGAACATCGGCGACATCAATGAGTAGTGTTTTTGGATCTACTTCACAGAAAACAGGGGTCGCCATCAATGCCAGTGCCGGTGTAATTGAACCCATCCACGTGTACGTCGGACAGATAACTTCATCACCGGGTCCGACCCCGATCCCAAACATTGCGCTGTGTAATGCTGCCGTGCCATTAGTAAGACTTAATGCAAATCGGGTATGGTGACGTTCACGCCATGTTTGCTCGAATTCCTGAACAGTTGGAGATGCACCGGAGAGTTCGTTCCGTAAGGTCATTTCATAAACGATCTGTGCCTCTTCTTCTGTGATTTGTTGCCATTTATCTAAAATTGGAAACGGGGCATCGGGCGGTGTTTCAAAGACTGGTGTTCCGCCTAAAATAGCGGGTAGATCTCTGGGGTTAGTTTTAAGATGAGACGATTTTGCTCTGTTCATCTCCATAGAATTTCCTCGGTGTTTCTTTCTCCAACAGTGAATTGTTTTATTCTTGTGTCTGTGTTATATTAGAGGTTGTATTAATCTGATATTAGGCATAATAACATGTTTTGAGGTCTTTTGTCAAATTATAGCAGAGAGACTAAAAGAATCTTGAATATCCCAAAAGCACTCGCTTCGCTATTGCAGGGTAGAGCGTCTCAAGCCAAAAATCTGTTTGTTAATCACTACCTACCACCGCTCCTCGCGCTCGCCGGATTTTTCCTTTTATGTGGAATTATACTCCAAATACGAGGGCAGAGTCCCTTAGAATTCTATACCATCATCTTTGTAAGTGCCTTTTCGAGTTTTGACGATTTCGGTTATGTGCTATTTAACGCAACTCCGCTTGTTTTTACAGGGCTCGCTGTGGCGATCGCCTATAAAAGTGGTCTGTTTAATATCGGTTGCGAAGGACAGCTCTATATTGCGGCGTTTGCTGCTGCGTGGATAGGCATACACCTGAATCTTCCTCCCTTTTTGTTGATCCCGCTTTGTATCGGAAGTGCCATGATTGCTGGTGCTGCGTGGAGTGCTATCCCCGGTTTCTTGAAAGCGAGATACGGTGCGCATGAAGTCATTAACACGATCATGATGAACTTTGTTGCGTTTGCTCTGATGAACTACCTCGTTACGTCTGTGTACCAAGAACAGGGACAAATGATTCCACAAACTCCTCAAATTTATGAGGCGGCGCGACTGCCGCGATTGGGGTCTCTGCTGCCGATTCTGCCGCATAGCAATCCGCTAAATTTAAGTTTCTTGTTCGCTTGTGTGTGTGTAGTGCTTTGCTATATTTTCTTAACATACACTCGTTGGGGATATGAACTCCGGTTGTTAGGGAATGCGCGGGACGTTGCTTCTTATGGAGGAATAAACCCGCAGGCTGTAACTGTGTGGGTGATGGCGTTAAGCGGGGCAGTTGCGGGATTAGCTGGCGTCGCTGAGGTATTAGGATATCGTTATCGGTTTTTGGATAATTTCTCATCGGGTTGGGGCTTTACGGGGATTGCGGTCGCGCTTTTAGGTAGGAATAATCCGTTTGGTATTTTTGTGGCGGCTGTCCTGTTCGGGTTATTGAATAAAGTTGCCTTAGACATCGAAATTTTACTGGAGATTCGGCGTGGTCTGTTCCTTGCGGGGCAAGGCGTGTTGATTATCTGGTTGGTTTGCACAGAGGGTATTTCACGGAGAAGCCAATGATTTTTGAATTAATCCCAAGCACTTTACGAATGGCAACACCGTTAGGGTTTGCTGCACTGGCGGGAATTTACTCGGAACGTTCTGGGGTAATTAATCTTGCCCTTGAAGGGATGATGCTTATCGGGGCATTTGGCTATGTTATTGGGACGCAGGCTTCTGGTTCAACATGGATTGGGCTTCTTATAGGCATGGGTTTCGGGTTGGTTTTTGCCCTGTTACACGCCGTTGCGACTATTACCTTTCGGGCGGAACAGATTGTCACTGGGATCGCGCTTAACATTTTGGCATTGGGAATTACAGAGTTTCTTGTTCCTACGCCTGAGCAAGTCGGTGGACTACCACAGTGGAAGTTGCCGTTTATCGGTTCCTATAGTTTCCTTGTCTATCTATTACCAGTATTGATGGTAGTGAGTCACATACTTTTATTCAAAACGCCGTGGGGGCTGCGATTACGTGCTGCCGGTGAATCAACCGAGGCGCTCGCAGCAATGAGTCTGAGTCGTGCGAAATGGCAATACATAGGGGTTTTATTAAGTGGCGTTTTGGCAAGCATTGGTGGGTGTTTTTTGGCATCAGAGGTGCACTATTTTACAAAAGGTATGACTGCGGGACGCGGTTACCTTGCGCTCGCAGCGGTAATCTTCGGTAATTGGCGTCCTTTAAGCGGTATAGCGGCGTGCTGTCTCTTTGGATTCGCGACTGCTTTAGAGCTCGCAAACCGATGGAACATTCCGGTGCAGCTGCTACATAGCTTGCCGTATATCTTAACAATGGTGGTCCTTGCCGGTTTTGTAGGAAAATCGCGTCCACCAGCGAGTTTAGGGAAAAGTGAATCGTAGGTGCCAGACTTGGCATTACGAACAATTAGGTTTCGCTACTTTCATCCGTGGGTTCGTAGTAACTGGAGTGGCGGCTGTAATAGCCATAGGATTTAGCCTGCTTGGGATCAATCATGTTGCATAGAACACCGATTCTTTTGGTCGGGAAAGCTTCCGTCAAATCCCGTATTCCCATGAGAATATCAGATCGCCGGGTTTTTGTGATGTCGAATACATAGACGATAGCATCGACCATGTTTGCCAAAATCATCGGATCCGCTACAGCGCGAATTGGTGGCGAGTCAATTACTATTACATCATACTCGGATTTTGCCAGTTCCAGCCAGTGTATCATCATTTCTGAGTTGAGAAGTTCGATTGGGTTCGGAGGAACGGTTCCACTGGTGACTAAATCCAGGTTAGGAATACCGGTCTGTTTGACCGTTGTGTGTAGGATATCTTCTCCGTTTTCTGTGTTAAGATGGATGAGTCCCTCGCTCAGACCGGGTTTACGGACATCTAAGTGCGCAGTGTTAGCCGTATCTGCTGTGTTCTCGACGTGAATAGGTTCCTCACTTGAAAAGGTGTTGTGTTGCGAAGGTCTCCGCATATCGGCATCTATTAATAAAACCCGATTTCCCCTTTGCGCGAGTGCGACGGCAAGATTAGAAGAGGTCGTGCTTTTTCCTTCCCCTCGTGTTGCGCTTGTAACAAGAATTGTTTGCACGGGTGCACCAGGGTTTAGAAAGGGTAGTTTCGCTTGTAACACGCGGAATGCTTCTGCGGACCTTGACTGAGGGGCATCTTGGACGATAAGTGGCAGCCGATAGGCGCGTCTCTTTTTAATGGAGGGGAGAACGCCAAGGAAGCTCGGTGATTCGGGCAGCGCATCCAGTTGTCGTACTGCCTCTTCTAATCGGAGGTATGTATCTTGGAAGTAATTTTTGGCAACAGCATACGTCACGCCGAGCAGCATCCCGACGAAGGCTCCCAAAGCGAGGTAAAGTTTTAGCCGTGGTGCAAGCGGTTCTTCGGGGGCGCGTGCTACGTCCATAACTTTAATACTTTCAGAGCGCGCTTGAGAGAAGATTTCAGACTCCTTCATTTTAGTCTCGATAGCGAGGACTTGGGCGTTGTAGATTTCAACATCTCGCTTGAGTCGATAAAACTTCAAGTGCTCAGGTGACCAGTCGCGCAGCTCGGCAAAATGCGCGTCAATTTGGGCGGAAACATCATCTTTCTGTTTCTTAAGACTAATGAGGACTGCCTGTGCTTCATTTACTTTTTCTGTGAGTGCTTGATGGAGTGGGTTATAAGAGGCGGTTGTGCTTTTTATTTCTTCTTCCTCTGTAGCGAGACGTGCTTTTGTTTCCTTAATTTGCTCATCTATAGCGGTAATTTCAGGATGCGTCTCATCGTATTTGCCAAGGAGGGCAGCACGTTGGATTTCATACTGGTTCAAACTGTCTCGCAATTTGGAGTGTGAAGGATTCTTCGAGACTGTTTCTGAGAGGACATCTTCTGACAATCCTTCCAACTCCGCTTGATATGTGGTAAGTTTCAGTTCAGCACCGGCTAAGAGGTTTATCAATTCATTCTCTTGGACTTGGAGTGCTAAAATGATTTGTGCTTGTGTCGCTCCCTCTGCATTTAAGGTAATCTCTGGGTGTTCTTCCCGAAATGTGAACAGTTCATCTTCGGCGTTTGCAAGGTTCTCCTTCGTCTGAGTTAGCATTGTTTGCGAAACAGGCTTTTGCCACCAGTCCATTCTCTCAGCGGTTTCTGTTTCGACAACTGACTGGAATACAGCCGCAAGCCTGTTAGCGATGCTCTCCGCCCGCTCGGGTGTTCGCTGCTTCACAGTAATGGTAATCACACTGCCATCGGGTGTTTCTTCAACCTTTAGTTGCTCTTCAATCAGGGTTTTGATGAAGTAATCTTCCCATTCAGTGATGGTAAATTCACCTTGTTCTGTCGCGTTTAGATCAAGTTCAATATTCAACAAGTCAGCAAGCCACACCAGCGTTCGCGCGCGATGGACAGGTAGTGGTTCAAGTAATCCCTCATCTCTGAGTTGTCGGATCGCAGGGGTGACAACAAGATCGCGTGATTGTAATTGTGCTGCGTAAGCACCTAAAGATGGACCGCCCAATATTCCTGCTAAGGGTAACTGTGAAAGGAGTGAAGAAGCCGGTTGGTCGTCTACGACCCGAAGAACAGTTTCGGATTGATAAACTTGTGGCGTAAAATCGGCTACAAGAAATGCTCCAAAAATGGCGAGCAAGAAAATGAGAAGGACGCTCCACTTATTCCGAAAGAGGATCCAAAAATAGTCTGATAATCGAATTTCTCTAATTTCTTCAAAGTACTTATCGGTTGTCTCTGGCATCTCTAACCTAACCTACTTTTTATTTTAACGTGAGTTCGAGAATAAACATGGCAGCTAATGTGTTGGGTTTCACTGGTATTATTATTATTTCAGGTTTTCGTTGCCTATTGTGCTCGGCTTATATGTGCGATTTTCGTAGATATCCGTTCAATCCAACCTACGGGAGCAACAGTCGCGAGCACAACTCGCTCCTACAGAAAGAAGTCGGGATTCGGAGCCCTCCTACTGGAGAACTAATGGCCCTGTTTTATCTGGCAAGGATATTGAAAAGCAAGTTCACGAATGATATAGTGGATGTGATTATTCGCCAATCTAAACGCGTCCGTTCACGAACTCGGATCTGATCTTTTGGGTGTAGAAAAATCTCAGATTGCACGAGATCAAAGTTTATTACTTCTTCTGTTCCGTCTGCTCGCGTTAAAAGGCATTTTTTCGGATTTGCTCTCTCCTCATCAAACCCGCCCGCCATGACGATAGCCTCTCTTAAAGGCACAGGTTGCGTAATCACATATTGACCGGGTTTGTCTACTGCCCCCGTAACACTTATTTTTGCTTCAGCGAGAGGGATATACAACGTATCACCTTGGGACAGCATTGCATTGGTGTCTTCCGCGGTTAGATCCACTAAAATGCGTTCTTTACTTGTGATGATTTCTGCGTTGTGCAGGTCTGCGAAATCGGATCTTGATCCACCCGCGAGTTTCAATACCTGAGCTGCTGACACTTGTGGGGTTGTTATGGGATAGACTCCCGGTGCGACTACAGCGCCTATGACCCGAACAGGTCGTTGTTGAAAAACGGATGGGATGAAGATGGTGTCATGATCCTCTAAAGGGATATCGGGACCGCCGTTGTTGATAAGTTGGAGGTAATCTACCTCTTTGTAAAGTTTTCCGTCCCGCCAGATAGTAATGTTCGTGAGATCGGCGATTTCATAATTGATGCCTGCTGATGCCAACGCTTGGAGGAGATAAACTTGCCCGACTTCAAAGATATGCAAGTTTCCTCGTGCTCGCAGAATAACTGCCCCAAAAACGAGAATCGTACGTTTGGGCTGCATGAGCGTTACAAACACGCGTGCCGTTGGAAGGTGTTTTGAGAAAGCAGATTGCATCTGCTGTTCAAGCTCTGAAACAGTGAGACCGGTTGCCTTAATGAGTCCAATAAGCGGATAAGAGACATAACCATCTTGTTGGATTGGCACCGGTATTCTCTCTTTGCTGTATTCTGGGTATCCATCGACGGTAACGACAAAACTATCGCCAACTTGCAGCTTATAGGTGGACAATTGTTCTGACGCATTTTGGTCTTTCGGTGTAACTTTCGCATTCGTAGAAGGATTTTCAGTGGGAGGAGGATCTTCGGCAAAAAGTGGTACAGAGAAACCGAGTTGTACGATTAGCATAAACAGAACGAAATCGTTTATGGTAAGCTGTAGAAATCTGCTCATGCCACTCGAAAGATGTCTGCATAAAGGAAGTGTGTTCATAAAAATTCGCTGTCAACCTTTTCCAAAGGATTTTCGTTTTTTGTTGCTTTTTAGATGCAGGCTACTGTTTATTCTCCATATTAAAGGCACAGTCTGCAAGCATACACCCAATATTTTAGCATCTATATGGCGGAGATGCAAAGGAAAATCACGCCGATCATTTATGTGGTAAACTCTCGTTTTTAGTTTTAAACCGTGCTGTTTTTCTTCAAAAAAATGTACAGGTGTAGAAAATGTTTTTCCTTAAAAGAGAAGGGGGCATTAAATGGACGTTAAGGAGTTGGCGAGGTAAGGATACCTCGCCAGCAGAGATGATGTATCTATTGAGGAGGGTCGGGGTTAGAATGCACATCATATTTGAGCGAGTACGCTGCAAAATCCCGCCTACAGGTTGCTGCAGGGCTATTTAGTTTTAAGAAATAGGTTTACCTATGTGAAGGATGTCTGTTGATGGACGCCCGAACTTGTTCGGGATAAGCGCACACCCCCGAACAAGAATGTAATACAAGGAATGGATTTAGTCTATAGAGACTAAATCCGGGCGTCCGGATGTAAATTATTGGAAAACTAAATGACCCTAAGGTTGCTGAAATGTTTATTGATTTAACCTGCAGGTTTGTGATAATATAATCTCGTGAATTTAAAAGCTGTTTTTGCACAACTTCAAGGCAAACGGGTGATGATTATTGGGGACATCATCTTGGATGAATATATCTGGGGAGATGTGAACCGAATTTCGCCTGAAGCTCCTGTTCCAGTATTTGAAACGTCCGCTGAGACAACCGGGTGCGGTGGTGCAGCGAACGTTGCACAGAATGTTGTCAGTCTTGGTGGCAAGGCGGCACTCGTTGGTGTAATCGGAGAGGACAGGGCAGGCGAAAAGTTGGTCCAGATGGCTACTGAGATGAAGTTAGGTATTGACGGGGTCTGTGTTGATTCTCAGCGACCGACGAGTACGAAAACCCGTGTAATTGCCCGCGCTGCTGCCTCAACTTCCACCGAGGAGACGCTGGAATCAGGTCATCATCTACTCCGTATCGATAGGGAATCTAAACAAAAAATCCCTGATCGGTTACGAGCACACCTGTTAGCAGAGGTTGTTTCTCAATTGCCAGCAAGTGATGCAATTGTCTTCGCTGACTACGATAAAGGGGTTGTAGATGCTCAACTTATCAAGGAGGTGGTGAAGCAGGCGCAATCTTACGATATTCCGATTGTTGTTGATCCGAAGCGCAATAATTTCTGGCATTATGAGAGCGTAACCGCTGTCACACCGAATCATAAAGAGGCAGGAGTTGCTGTCCATGAGGAAATTACGGATGTGGCACAACTTATCGCTGTTGGGGAGAAGATACTAAATCGATTATCGCTCAAGGCATTGTTGATTACGCGTGATGCCGAGGGGATGTCTCTGTTTCAGCGTGGTGCTGATGGTAACCTACAAGTAAAACACCTACCGCCGCATTCCAGTGACGTAAAAGATGTGACGGGTGCTGGGGACACTGTTGTTGCGGTTTTCACACTCGCACTTGCTGCGGGAGCCAAGTTTCATAGTGCTGCGGTGTTGTCCAGTCTTGCTGGGGGAATTGTTGTGGGGAAAATGGGATGTGCGACCGCTACATCATCGGAATTACTCCGGGCGATTGAAGCAGCACAGGTGGCGTCTGTATATTAGAGGGGATAAAATGAAGGCTATCTTTCTTGATCGGGATGGTGTTATTAATCGAAACCCTCCAAATATGGGTTACGTCCGGAAGTGGATAGATTTCTCCTTTATCCCAAGTTCCCGCAGAGCAATTCGAGAACTTACACAAAGCGGTTATCGCATCTTTGTAATAACCAATCAATCCGGAGTCGGGAGGGGACTTTATACAGAAGATATCTTGAGAGATATCCATTGTCGGATGGTTGCTGAAATTGCGGAAGTAGGCGGAGCAATTGATGCTGTTTACTACTGCCCACATCACCCCGATGCGGGTTGTGAGTGCCGAAAACCGAAACCCGGTATGTTAAAACGCGCTGCCCGAGAACACGATATTGACCTCTCAAGTGCATACTTCATTGGTGATACAACTACAGATATTCAGGCGGGTAAGCGTGCTGGGACTGCAACGTTCCTCGTCTTGACCGGACTTGGGCGAGAAAGTTATTACGATTATATTAATGCTCAGTATAATAGGAGTGGGGATAGAGAGGAGTCTCGTCCTGACAAGATATTCACAAACCTTTACACAGCGACGCGCTGGCTATTAAAAAATGATTCTTGAAAAGATAGAAAATCGCAGTGCTCATGCCGGTATTATTGGGCTTGGTTATGTTGGATTGCCGCTTGCGGTTGCCATTGCGAATGCCGGGTTCCGAGTTACGGGTATCGATATTTCTGCGAAAAAGATAGCCCAGTTGAAACAAGGCATATCTCATGTGCCAGATGTTGCTAATGCTGTGCTTGGTCCCCTTATTACATCTGGACAGATCCAGGTCACGACGGATTACGAGGTGCTCCGTCGATTAGACACGGTTAATATCTGTGTGCCGACCCCTCTGGGTGAGAACCGAACGCCTGATATGCAGTTCATTATCGCCGCGGTGCAGCAAGTTGCAGAGCACCTCCACGCTGAACAACTGGTTATCCTCGAAAGCACCACCTACCCCGGTGCTACTGAAGAAATCGTCCTTCCAATGCTCAATGCCCGTTTTAGCAGAAGCGAAGATTCCCTCCCCGCAGAAGCAGGACGCGACTTTTATCTTGCCTTTTCACCCGAACGGATTGAACCCGGAAACAGCACCTATTTTGTGGCAAATACTCCCAAAATTATCGGAGGCGTTACCGAAAAATGCGCCCATGTCGCCGAAACTTTCTATGAGCAGTTTGTCAACAAGACGTACACCGTTTCTTCACCTCGAACGGCAGAAATGGTCAAATTGTTGGAAAACACGTTTAGAAGCGTCAATATCGGTTTAATCAATGAGATTGCGCTCATCTGTGACCGAATGGATTTGGATATATGGGAAGTTGTTGATGCCGCTGCGACAAAACCCTTCGGATTCATGCCATTCTATCCGGGTCCGGGACTGGGTGGACACTGCATCCCAATTGACCCGCATTATCTCTCTTGGAAGGCACGGATGTATGAATATCACGCCCGTTTTATTGAACTTGCGAGTGAAATTAACAATGAAATGCCCAAATATGTAGTGGATAAAATCGTTCAAGCCCTGAATCTACAGCGCAAATCCCTTGATGGGGCACAGCTATTAATCTTAGGCGTTGCTTACAAAAAGGACATCGGCGATACACGCGAGTCTCCTGCCCTTGAAGTAATTCGTTTAATTCTTGACAAAAAAGCAAAATTTCTGTATCATGACCCGTATGTAGAGACCTTGTCTCTTGATGATACACAAAAAACCTATCATTCGGAACCGTTGACAGCGGCTTTGGTGGAAAATGCGGATTGTGTCGTTATTCTGACCGATCACAGTGCCATAGATTATAAGTGGCTTGTTGAACATGCCCAATTAGTTGTTGACACACGCAACGCCACACACGCTGTGCAACAGGGACGAGAAAAAATTATCAGAATTTAATTCACCACATTCTTTGGAGCCACCTACCTATGCCAAACCCAAATCTAAAATTAAAAATACGGCGGGATCAGCTCACGTGGTTTCTGGATCTTCTTTTGGATGAAAGGGAGGTCTTCCAATTGAGTGCTTCTGCCAGTATCATTCCGGATTTTGACCGGTTGTATGCATTGTCGAAGCGGGAGTTATTGGCAAGTCTAACGGATGCTTTTTTGGACGTAACTAACCAACCCAACAATGCTGTTGGAAGTGATGGGAATTACACGCCAAAATCTCCTGCGATAAATAGAGAGATTTCAGTGGAGGAACTCGCAAGTCGGTTCTTTACCCAAAAGTCACAAGAAGCGATCTCTCGAGTGGGTTACATGGAAATCTCCGAAATCGAAACGTTTTTTAAAACATCCGAAGTGCTCATTGAAGCCGGTGATTTTGCCGAAATTGTCTGGGCACTCTTAACTGATCAACGCAGAGAAGTTGTTGAACACGGTTACAAACTACTTAACAAAACTTATGAATCATTAGAAGGGGCACACGTAAACGGACAAGAAACGCTACCAAGTACAGAGCAGTTAGCAGAGATTCATGACCAGTATGTCTATAATTCAGAAGATGGCCAGCAACGGGAGGAGTTCACTGTTAACGAAGTTGAGCATCTCGAACAGCAATTGGCGACTTCTAAGGCAAATTATACCTCGCTTGAGCAGAAGCATAGCCGACTGGATCAACAACGCACCTATTTATTAGAGGAAAATGAAGGATTGAAAAGTGAGGCAGATGCTTATCACGAAAACAGCAGACGGTTAAAAAATCTTGAAGAGGAAAATCGCATTCTCCGTGAGCAAGTATCACGGTATGTGGCAGACACAACGGAGCTTCAGCAGCTTGCTGAGGAACGAGAGCTGCTTATCGTGGAAAAGGAGCAGTTGGCGGAAAGACTGAGAGAATATGAACAAGTCAAAGCCGCCAAAGAGACTTTTACTACCGATCTGAAATTGGTTGAGGAAGCGGTCTACAAAAGCCACCAAGGACTTGAAGACTTTCAAAGGAATTTAGATAGCCATTTTGATGCGTTGGAAAATTGTCATCAGACAGCACGCGGCGCACTGAACCAGATTCGCCAAACACTTGCTTATTTAGATACACAGCGGGTCTCTGAGGGAGAAAGTCGTTATGGTATAACATCAGAACAACCGCGTGTTGGCGTTTTCGTTGATGTGCAGAATATGTTTTACGCCGCCAAAGATCGGTTTGGACGCAGGGTTGATTACATCAAACTATTAGACTTGATAGTTGGACCACGATATCTGATGGTGGCTTACGCCTATGTAGTCCAGATACCCGAAATCAATCAATCCAGTTTTCTCTCACTCCTTGAACACAACGGATATACGATTAAGAGCAAAGATTTACGTTTGCGTGGCGATGGTTCGGCAAAAGGCGATTGGGATGTTGGTATTGCTGTGGATGTCGTCTCAATGCTTGGTTCATTGGATGTCGTTATCTTGGCAAGTGGCGATGGTGATTTTTGTCCGCTTGCTGAACTCATCAAGCAGCAGGATAAACGGGTGGAGGTTGTCGCTTTTGAGCACAACACTTCCATGGACCTACAACAGATTGCAGACCAGTTCTTTCCAATCGGGGATGAGTTGCTTATTTGATATAGTTGTGGTCGTCGTAATAAAATGAATTACCTTTTCCAACCTATATGTAATGCTGTTGGTGCGCCTTCAGACCGCAGTTCTTTTTCCCAATCCCAGATATATCTCGTTCTTACGATCCTGTCCCTGTTTGTCTTAATAGATGTAGTTCGCGCGGAATGGACTTCTTCACCAACAGAAAACCTGCCCCTATGTACAGCGCAAAACGAGCAACATTTCCCTGTTCTTGTTACCGATGGAAAAGATGGAGCTATCGTGGCATGGAGCGATGCTCGCAACGCGAATCGTGATATTTTCGCGCAGCGGGTTAGTGCTGCAGGCGATATGCTCTGGCAAGCAGATGGCGTTCCGATTTGCGATTTACCTTCATCACAGAGTTGGCCCCTGATTGTTAGCGACATGGATGGTGGTGCTATTCTCATTTGGGGTGATACCCGGCACGGCAATCAAGACAGTTACGCTCAGCGTATTGATGCCAATGGAAATAAACTCTGGGATTCAGAGGGTGTTGCCGTCTGTACGCATCCAACTTTGCAAGATGATCTCAATGCTATTTCAGATGGGAAAGGCGGTGTAATCATCGCATGGGAGGATTGGCGAAATGGGAATCAGGATATTTATGCCCAAAGAATTGATAGCACTGGAAAACCGTTATGGGAAGCGAACGGTGTACCGGTTTATAGTGGCGAAGGAGATCAATACGATCCCGTTCTTATTGCCGATGGAGAAGGTGGTGGTATTTTCGCATGGTGGGACATTAGCACGCCGGATTGGAATATTTTTGCGCAGCGGCTGTCGGCGGATGGAAAGCCTCTGTGGCAATCTGACCCTGATTCGGAAGGTAGTCCTGTCCCGGTCTGCACGGCGATGGGAAACCAAGGTGCACCTGTTGCTGTTAGCGATGAAAAGGGTGGTGTATTCTTCGTCTGGTCGGATTACCGCAATGATCCTCAGTTCTATACGAGAGCACAGTTATACGCGCAACACATGACGGGGCAAGGGGAGGCGTTGTGGGAGAAAGATGGTATTCTTTTATGTGAGTTGCAAGTCAATCAACAGCAACCGCACTGTATTTCAGATGGGAGTGGTGGTTTTATTGTTGTATGGTGGGATGAACGGAATATTTTCGCCGACATCTACGCACAACGTATTGATGTAAACGGCAAGACGTTGTGGGGTGGTGAGAGTGCTGATCTGAAAAACGGTATTCCAGTATGCACTGAGGCTGGTGTGCAACGGCTCCCTCAACTTGTGTCTACTGATGAGGCGGGTGCTATCGTCTATTGGCTCGACTATCGAGAGGACTTCGGGGATTCAACTGAGGATGCAATCTATGCGCAGCGGCTTGATGCTGATGGCAACACACTTTGGGAGATTGATGGTGTTCCTGTCTGCAGTGCACCGAAAGAGCAAATTAGCCCACAAGCTGTGACTACGGGTCTAAACGCGGCAATCGTCGTCTGGAGCGATGCGCGTGGTGCAGATTATGATATCTATATCCAACGCGTTCCATAGCGAAGAGGAGAAATTTTTATGGCAACACGCACGCAGCTTGCCCCTGCCAAACGGGCAATTATTATTGGTATGGATGGGGCGAGCATGGAACTGGTTAAAAATATGATTGATTGGGGACATACCCCTAATATGGCTGCGCTCCTTCAGAACGGGGTCTATCGACCGATGATCGGTGTATTCCCGACCTTGACACCGCCGGGATGGACTGCGCTCTCTACGGGTTCGTGGCCCGGCACACATCGGGTAATGGACTTTAACATTCGCGCGTTGGGGGAACGTCTTGATAAAACGACATGGGGTATCAACACGGGTTTGTGTCAATCTGAGTATCTGTGGAACCTTGTGGAACGGTCAGGTGGAAAACCGATTTTGGTGAAGTGGGAGATGTCTTGGCCCCCTACTGTCAAAACAGGCATTCAGGTGGAGGGGACAGGACCAGGTGTATCGAATCACCACCAGATTGCGGGTTATCATCTCTTTGTTGCAGGAAAATGGGCAGCGCGTCCTATCGGTGGGCAGCGCGACCCGGAAACACTGGATCCGAGTGCCTTGCAAGGCGTTCAACATATTGATCCGGTCACTATTGAACCGATTGGGGATGGAGAATGGAGTGCTTTGCCTGATTCCACGAAACCGGTGCAAGAGGTAGAACTCACTATCCGACCTTTGGCGCGCGGTAGAGAAGATGTGATGCCTTCGGTCTATTCCGAGAGTGAAGCCTCCGATGAAACGCGTGTTCCCAAACCCTTTTATGGGTTGATTTACGCCTCCGGAGATAATGGTTATGATCGTGTGCGGATATGCAAGAGCCGTTCTGGAGATGATTCCGTTGCAGATCTCGGTGTTGGAGAGTGGAGTGATTGGTGGTTGGATGGGTTTGAAATTGAGGGTAAGGAAGTGAAAGGTTACGTGCGGATGAAGCTTGTCAGCCTCACTGCTACGGCTGATGCCTTTGAACTTTTTGTTCCTCAGATTTGGCCCCGGACAGGGTACACCGTCCCTGAGGCAGTTGCCACTACGATTGACACAGAGATCGGTTCGTTCCTTCAAAATCCTGCTCGTGATGCGCTTGGACAAATGGATGACGAGACCTATTTTGAGGTGTTAGATTATCATCACCAACGCCTTGCAGACGTAGCAACACATCTCGCGACAAACAACGATTGGGATGTCCTAATGGTGGAGAGCCATGCTCCCGACTACGCCAGCCATTTCTTCCTTAGCCAGGCGGATGAAATCAGTGGGGCATCACCTGAGACGATTCACCGGTGCCGTGAAGGATTGCGGCGAACGTACGAGTCCGTGGATCGGATGATCGGAAGTGTTATAGAACAGGCGGATGATGATACGGTTGTTCTTATTTGTTCCGACCATGGTGGCACGCCGAACCAGTTTCGAGCTGTAGATATTGAACAAGTACTTGAGGAAACAGGTTTCATCGTTAGAGATTCAAATGGGGGGATAGATTGGACGAAAACACGGGCAGTCAACGTCGGTTTGGTACACGTCTTCATTAACTTAGCCGGACGTGAACCCGATGGCATCGTTGCTCCTGAGGACTATGAAGCAACGCAACGTGAGATTATTGCTGCACTGCATACATATAAAGACGAAGAAACGGGACGACACCCGTTTACGTTAGCGGTTACTCGCGCAGATGCGGAGATGTTCAACCTACAAGGGGATTTAGTAGGGGATGTTGTCTATGCGCTGCGACCCGAATTCGATGGTGCCCACGGTAAGCAGCTTCCCTCCGTAAGTTTTGGTATCGGTGGACAGCACTCTACATTTATTTTGTCGGGGGCTGGTGTCCGTCAGGGGGTTGAATTACAAAGGCAGGTTCGCGTCGTTGATGTTGCACCAACGCTCTGTTATTTACTGGGGCTTCCGATGCCTGATAGAGTGGAGGGCGGTGTTGTGTATGAGGCGTTAGCGGATCCGAATTGGCATTTGACTCAACTCGCGGCTTTAGCGTAAACACGCACTTGGTGCGCGTTTTAAGGATGCGCACCGATCCCACATTCCTCGCGCAACTTTTCCAGAGAATATGTATTAATAACTTCGTCTTTCGTCAACCATCCACGACGCGCTACATTCAGTCCGGATTTACGATGTGCGAGTTGCGCGATGCCGTGCGCGTCCGTGTTGACCGCTAATAGCACACCAGCACTTTTTGCCATCCGTACAAATTGAGGATCCAAATCTAATCGGCTCGGTGATCCGTTAATCTCTAAAACTGTGTTATTTTCTGCCGCAGCCTCAATAACTTCTGCAACATTCAGTGGATACATAGGTCTGTATCCAAGCATCCTACCGGTAGGATGACCGATAATGTTGACGAACGGATTCTCAATGGCACGAATAATGCGTTGCGTCATTTCCGCTTCGGTTAGCGTGAAATTGCTATGGACGCTTGCGACGACAATGTCCAGTTGGGCTAAGATTTCATCTGGAAAATCCAGTTCACCATACCGTCGGATATCTACCTCGGAACCAGCGAGAAGTGTGATACCCTCAATCTCAGCATCTAATTCACGAACACGTTTCACCTGTTCGAGGAGACGCTGCTGATCCAGCCCATTTGCTACAGTTGATGAGACAGAATGATCAGTGATGGCGAAGTATTCGAAACCGTGAGCTTTCGCTGCTTCTACCATCTCTTGGAGCGTATACCGTCCGTCACTCCAGTCGGTATGTGCGTGCAAATCCCCTCGTAGGTCCGTAAATTCGACGAGATCAGGCAAGGTATTGTTTTTAGCGGCTGTAACCGATGTTTCGTCTTGGCGTAGTTCCGGCGGGATATAAGAGACTCTGAATTTTTTGTAGATGTCTGTTTCAGTTAGATCGCGCAGTCCGTTGAGTTCAGTTTCTAATCCGGATATTTTTAAGTCAGTAAGGGCTGCGAGGTGTTCATCGGTTGCTGTTGTTAGAAAGAGAGTTAACGCGTAAGTGGCAGCAACGCATAAGTAAATAGACACTGGGAAACCGTCCGCAGTATGAAATTGAATAACTGGGAGTGTGTCGCGAGCATCGCCAGTCGGTTCACCTCGATTTTGTTCAACGAGAGTTGTACTGTTGGGATCAGATATATACTCGATTTGATCTGCTGTTTTGAAAACAATCTGCGAACGCCGATCTTCTGATGTTTCTTGTGAGCCTGCTGTCAGAAGTGTTGTGCCAAATTGGCTTTGCGAAAGTAGTTCAAGAAGCGATTGCAGCTGAGGAGAGACTATTCCATTTTCAGGTTGAAATGTTGTTTCATCCTTGCATTCAATGACGAATTCTATACCTTGGCACTCTTCTTCAAGTCTTCGCAAATCGCCTGTGAATGCAGGTTTCCGTTTTAGCCATCCTTCCTCTACAAATTGTGCTAAGTTCTCGGCGATATGCTGTGCGGTTGATAAAGCATTCCGCAGTGGACGCTTGTTTTTTTGTTCTGTATAAAACACCAAACTTTCGGTTATCGTTCGGAGTGTTTTGCGTCCAATTCCTTTTATGCGTCTAATTTGTCCGCTCTCCAGTAGGACCTGAAAGTCTTCGAGATCTCTGACCCCGAATTCATTATAAAATCTACTGGCTGTCTTAATACCGATTCCTCGAATTTCCAGCAGTTCAAGGATCCCTGTCCCCATTTCTGCCACCAGTTCATTATAGAATTTACAGCGTCCTGTTTCGAGCATTTCAACAGTTTTGTCTTGGATGGCTTTCCCAATGCCGGGTGTCGCGCGGAGCTGTTCTAATGCTGATTTATCATATTGTGGTGTATCTTGTTGAGTGGACTCGGCGGTAAGTTCGTATGGGAATTCTTCGATTATATCGGCTGCCCGGTTATAGATACGTGCACGAAATGTGTCATCACCACGGATTTGTAGGAGGGATCCAATAGCTTTAAATACAGCACTGATTTCACGATTTGTCATATTTAATAATCTCCAGTGGGGACGCAATACTACACATATTTCCGTTGCGTTGTGAGACCGACGAGGAGTCCGACTACCATACCACCCATGACGACTGAGAGGAGTTGATAAATATTGAGGAAGCCGATTGTCCCTAATTGGGATTTGAATACGTGAAACATTCCGTAGAAGCAGCCAAGTCCACACAAGGCACCGAGCCCACCGAGGAAGATGCCGTGAAAGACAAAGGATCCGAGGAGGTAGTGTTGAGGCATGCCGAGTAGTTTCATGAGAGCGATTTCTTCAGCACGGGCAGTCGCTGTTTTTTTGATAAGGGAACCGATAATGAGCCAGACGATAACAACTGCAATTCCGATACCGATGAGAGTTGTTCGCTCTGAACTACGCAATTGATCGTTTAATTGGCCCTGTCCGGTTAACGATACATCCTCAATTTCATCGTAAGCTTTCATTTCTAAAGCAATCTGTTCTAATGTATGGCGTGTTGTCAATTCTTCGTCTACATAGATGTTAAGGGACGCTGGAAATGGGTTTACGCCTTTCGTTTCTGCGAACGCCTCTTTAATCAAAATCCCTAAGTCCCGGAATTCAGTCTCGCCACGGGCGAGATTCTCTGTCTTTGAAGTGTAGTTCGCAGTGAGTATATGCCCACTCTTTTCTATATGGCTGAGCAGTGTACGTCCCGCTGGCTCGTCCACGGTATCTTTTAAAAAGGCTACGAGCGTAGGTGCGTGGCTTTTAAATTCAAATTTTTCGGATATAGATGAGTGGTTTAGCAGTAAGGTAGCGAGCAGCGTTGCAACAAACGCTATGCCCACAATACTCATGATGTTTGAGGTGCCAGCACGCGAGATATGGGATATGGTATTTTGAAAGCGGTAACGCATTTTTTTCGATTTTCTCTGTTAACCAAATGAAACGAAGTCCCAACGACATCACTCTATGTTTCAGGTGGATGGGGACGAGGGATCCCAATGGATAGCACCATCACGCAGTTCAATAATTCGTTTATTACATTTCTCGGCGAGTTTTCGATCAGCCGTGGCAACGAAGATAGTCATGCCTTGGAAGTTAAGTGCATCGAGAAATGCCATTATCTCAAGAGACAGGCGTAAATCTAACCCTTCTGTGGGTGCATCAGCGAGCAATAATACCGGCTTGTTGATGATGGCTCGTGCGATAGCAAGTTTACGTCGTTCGTTGCTGGATATTTCTGCTGGGCGCGCGTTCTGATGATGACTCAGTCCCATTTGATGGAGTAGTTCGTTCACGTTATCCTGCAGCAGCTGAGGTGTTGTGCCTGTCAGTTTCTGTGGAAGTGCCAAATTTTCCTTTACTGTTTTGTCTGCTAATAACTTGAAGTCTTGAAAAACGATACCTATCTTCTGTCGAAAATAGGGGAGGTTTACCTTGTTCAATTCGGCAAGTTGTTGTCCTGTTACGCTTAGATCGCCTTCTACGGGGATTAAGTCAGCGTATAGAAGTCGTAATAGCGTTGTCTTGCCGGAACCGCTGGGACCGACAAGGAATACGAACTCACCTTGTTCAACGCGAAAGCTCACTTTCTCAAGCACGCTGAGTTCATCATAACTGAAACTAATCTGGTGTACCTGTATCATTTTAAAGGCTATCGGTACGTTCGCTTTGCTCACTTTCAGCAGTTGACAGTCAGTTAAGAGGTGTTGGATTCACCTAAAAGCGTTATGTGAGACCAAGTACCTCTTGTCTGAAACCGTCAACTGACGGCTATTTTGTATATTTACATTCTGGTGATGAGCAGGCGATGAAGGTGGACGCAGCTTCACTGCCTCTCTTCTTTTTCGTCTTTTCAACCAAGAACGGAGCGTTACATTGCGGACAAGGTTCTGGAAGCGGTTTATCCCACGTTGAGAATTCACACTTCGGATAGTTGCTACATCCGTAAAAAACTTTTCCACGACGACTGCGGCGTTCACCGAGGTAACCATCACAATTGGATTCTGGACAATTAATACCTATTGGGATCGGTTTGGCATTTTTGCATTTAGGATATCCACTACACGACAAAAATTTGGCACCGACGCGGCTTGTTCTGACAACCATGGGTTTGCCACACTTGTCGCACTCAGTGTCGGTGAGTTCGGGTTCCGGAGCGACATCGGTTTCGTCTGTGCTTAGCGGTTTGATGTTCCTACATTCTGGATAGTTGACACATCCGAGAAACCTTCCATATCTGCCCCATTTGACAATCATGTTCCCGCCACACTTATCACACGTTTCTTCGGATTCCTGTTCCATCGCTTTTCTGGCTTCGTACATCTTATCAGGGGCTTCTTTTAGAGCAGTTTGGAAGGATGGATAAAACTCTCCTAAGGTCTGTGCCCACTTGACTTTGCCATCTGCGATGATGTCAAGTTGCTCCTCCATTTGTGCTGTGAACTTAACATCGACAATGTTGGGGAAGCCGTGAATCAGGAGATGATTGACGAGTCTTCCAACATCTGTGGGTAAGAGTTGTCTGCGTTCTCTGGTCACATAGCCTCGGTCCTGAATGGTTGACAGAATAGAGGCGTATGTGCTCGGTCGTCCGATCTCTTTTGCTTCCAGCATCTTGACGAGTGTTGCTTCGTTATATCGCGGTGGTGGTTGTGTAAAATGTTGTTTTGGTTCCAGTTTGCGGAGATCAAGTGTATCGCCTTCTTTGACAGTGGGTAGATTGATGTTTTCCTCATTGGCATTGCTCTCATCGTTAGTGATGTCATCTCTACCCTCCATATAGATACGCCTGAATCCATTAAACTTAATAACTGAACCAGTCGCTCGGAAGAGGTAAGTATCCGCTTTGATGTCAATCGTTGTTGCATCCAGGATAGCAGGATTCATTTGACTCGCTATAAACCGTTTCCAAATTAAGTCGTAGAGACGATACTGTTCGCTGCTTAAGTAGGGTTCCAATTCTGCCGGAGTTCGCAAGGGGACAGTGGGACGGATAGCCTCGTGGGCATCTTGTGCTCCCTTTTTGCTCCGATAAGTAACCGGGCGGGCAGGTAGGTATTCTTCGCTGTATGTTGCTTTAATGTAGTTTCGCGCTGCTTGAACTGCCTCTTGGGCGACGCGCGTTGAATCGGTACGCATGTAGGTGATGAGTCCGACTGAACCTTCGCTTCCAATATCTAATCCTTCGTAGAGTTGTTGTGCAATAAACATGGTCTTTTTGGCAGCGAACCGGAGTTTGCGAGACGCTTCTTGTTGTAAAGTGCTCGTGATAAACGGCGGAACAGGTCTCTGCTTCCGTTCCCGTTTTTCGACTTTTTCGACAACGTATTTTTTTGTTTTTGCGTCGACGGCGAGTTCTTTTGCCCGCGCTTCATCTATGCGGAACCCGTAGTTATTAATTTCCCCTTTTTTGTTGGCAATCTTATGTAACCTGGCAGGGAAGAGGTGTTCAACATCAACCGGAGTCAGCGTTGCCGTGAGTGTCCAGTACTCTTTCGGTTTAAACGCTTCGATTTCTGCTTCACGTTCGCAGATCAGTCGGACTGCAACGGATTGAACCCTTCCTGCACTGAGACCGGGTTTAACACTGCGCCATAAAATAGGGCTAATTTGGTATCCGACGAGTCGGTCCAAAACGCGCCGTGCCTGCTGTGCGTCAACGAGTGACATATCAATTTCACCTGGGTTCTCAATCGCGTTTAAAATTGCGCTTTTGGTGATTTCGTTATACGTTATCCGGTAGATAGGTTTTTTCGTTTTCTTCAGTTCTTCGGCGAGATGCCAACAGATGGCTTCGCCTTCTCGGTCAGGATCAGCGGCGAGATAAATGTTGTCCACTTTACCGGCATCGCTTTGGAGGGATTTCACGACTTTACCTTTTCCACGAATGAGGACGTATTTCGGTGTAAAGGCGTTTTCGATATCGACTCCCAGTTCTTTCGTCGGTAAATCGCGAATATGTCCAACAGAGGAGTCAACGATATAATCTCTGCCTAAAATCTTTTTAATGGTTTTTGCTTTCGCTGGCGATTCGACAACGACGAGTGACTTCGGCATGTATTCTTCCTATTTCTCTATGTTTGCAGGGACAGATACGCTTATTCAGTTGGTATCAGTTTTCGATTTGGTGTTCCGGTTTTTCGTCAACAGTGAAATTTGTAAGAAGCAATATGCTGGTGCGTATATTTCCAACGACACGAAATATGCCATAACTATACACTTTTAATAACGTTCAATATTAATGATAGTTTCACATCCTGTTTATTGCCCTGCTTGAATATGAGATGTCAGTTTGTTTTTCAAATACGGACAGAAAGAGGCGATGATTTTGTGCATTAAGACGCGAAAGCAATCAAATCAGTAAGCATCTGACGCATGTCTGCGCGGTGGACAATGGAATCAATGAACCCGTGTTCAAGTAGCGATTCGGCTTTTTGGAAGTTTTCGGGGAGTTCTTCGCGGAGACTCGCAACGGCTAATGGACCTGCGAATCCGATACGCGCCCCGGGTTCAGCGATAATTACGTCGCCAAGTGAAGTATAACTGGCGGTGGCACCCCCGAAAGTCGGATCGGTAACAACGGAGATATAAAAAACCCCTGATTTGGCATACTCTACGCAGGCAGCGGCGGTTTTCGCCATCTGCATCAAGGCGAGTGTGCCTTCTTGCATCCGCATTCCGCCGCTCACGGAAACGATTACTAATGGTAATTGCTGTTCGAGAGCGCGTTCGATGCATCGGGTAACTTTTTCACCGATGACTGAACCGCACGTTCCCCCTATAAAACCGACATCGCCGATCGCGATAGCAGAGGGGTATCCGCCAATCTTGGCTATGCCGGAGAGCATCTCTGATCTAAGCCCAGTTTTCGCTACATCTCTTTCCAGTTTCTCTGGGTATTCTGGGAATTCCAGTGAATCGATAGAGTAGAGGTTTGCATCGTATTCTTCAAAACTGTCTGCATCTACGATAAGATTAAGTCGCTCGTGTGCACTCATATAGTGATGGTAATTGCAGTTTGGGCAGACCTTAAGATTTTTAAGGAGTGCCTTTACTGCTATCTCTTCATTGCAGTTTCTACATGAAATCGTTTTTGAAGTTTCGAGCATTTTTTCAAATTGATAGAGCGCGCTTAGAAAGCGCGCTTCTTGAAAATAGGCGAGGTTTTAACCTCGCCTGAAAATAAATGATTGTACAAATTTAGGTGTAGAACCTACCTTAGCGTCCCTCTTTAAGACGACCCCAGGTAGTCGAGAGTTTCCCGGCTGCTTCGACGTCGAGAGCATCCACACCTTGTTCCATAAAGGTATTAATCTCATCCTCGCTCAGGGCACGGCTCCAGAGACGGACTTCGTCGATAATCCCAGCGAAAACATAGTTAAGACGTTCACAATCCTGTCCAATGCGCCACGGATCATCGTTGGCTTTGAGTTTGCCGGGGACATCCCCATCAATTTCTTCTTTGCCATCGATGTAGATTATGGCTTTTTTGGTGTCGTTGGTGAAAGCGATATGGATAAATTTCTTAGTATCAGGTAGAGCCGTTGCAATATCGTTGCGACCGGCTTCCGTTTCAAAGCGGAGTTTGAAGGTGCCACCTTCACTAAACAGTCCGTATTGGACCCTGCCACCACATCCCCCGTGAACGGATTTACCAACGATTTGGCGTGTGCCGTTCCAATGCTCTGCGTTGACCCACGCCATAAACGTCATTTCATCTACATTCAGTTTCGGGGTACTTTCAACAGTGACAAAAACGTCGCTGCCTTCACCACCAAATTCTAACGCCTCCCCAAATTTTCCCTTAACCCATTTAGGATTATCAATTACACCTTCGTGTTTGTTACCACTGAGATCTTCGGCTTTTTCCCCTTTCCCTTCATCATACGGGTGGTACAGAACCAGACCGTCCAGAAATTCTGCTGGACCGATGGACATAGCAAAGGGTGTCAGCACCAAAAGCATCGCGATGGATAAAGAAATAGCCAGTTTCATTGTCAAAGTTCCTCCTTGTAGGTAAAGATATGGTATTATAACAAACGGAAAAATGTGTGTCAAGAAAAAAGGTTGTCTTGGAAAATCCAGAGAATGCTTTTTCGTTAGGGTATTCTCCTATATGCATTATGCATTTAAGCCGAGTTGATTGCTGAGTTCCATCAAACGCCTGTTAATTCCTGTTTTATCGATGCGATTTCCATCTATGAATTCTTGATATGATGGCAATAGTGCTTCTGGAATCATGATACGAGAATTTGCCTCTCGCAGTGCCAATAACCCCATGAAAAGCTGCATTTCCGGTGAATACGCTGGTATGAAGTCATTTATGGCTTGGCGGAGGTCAGTTTCCGTAAGGTGCTCACGTTGATTGTGCCGCGCGATATTATGTGCGCGTTGGACAATCAGGAAAAGATCTCGCCAAGTCAACCCGTCTGTATTTGGCTCTCCAACGAGTGCGCGGAAGTTAATCTCGTTTTCGGTCTGTCCTTGGCAAAATATCCTTAAAATTTCCATCCTACCTTCAGCAGTTGGCGGTAGCATGATGAACTTCGTGTCGAAAATACCATATTGACGAAAGATCTGGGGCATCAGATCAGGACGATGCGATGCGCCGACCCATATCACTCTACCGTGCAACGATGGGTCACTGATGGCGTTGACAAGGCTTTGCGGAAATGGCTGCCGTTCCTCTGGATGCATACTCGTATGTGGTGGTGCCTGTTCAATTTCATCAATAAAGACGACCGCAGGTGAGATTCCTCGAATATAGCTAATAGCGGCGTTCAAGTTTCGCTCGTAAGAGTTTCCGTTTTCGTTTATGTTGACTGTTACCTCGCCCACCTGACTGGCGTAGCGGAGTTGCACGAACGTCATGTTCGCTTCACCAGCGAGCAGTTGTGCTGCGTAAATCTTGCTGGTACCGGGCGGACCCAGGAAAAGTACGCCTCGTGGCACGCGCCGCAGATCTCGATTTTTCATACCCTCTGCAATATCCCTAATTGTCCACATGACATACCAACCGTCTGCGGAAGGATTTCTCTGAGTTTCGCCAAGTTCAAGAACACCATGACTGAAGGCTCTGATACTTTCACGGCGATATCTCACAAGTGGTTCTCCACCGGCTTTCTGTTCCGCGGATTCTGCTTGTCGCACAACGTCATGGACCCCGAAAAGGTTAAGTCCTATAGTTTCGCGCGCTAAGACTTCTCTGTCCTGATCGTCTCCGAGTGTTCTGCGCATCTGCGAGGAATCATCCGAGATAGCGTGTAGATGATTGATAAAGTGACGCCGTTGCGTGTGGTCTGGGAACGGAATTTCTATCACAGGAATCTCTGGATTGACAGTGAGACTTGGATGGATGTCAAATGTGTTTTGGGTGAGGAGCAAGATGGTGTGTCCACGTCTTCGGATTTCTAAGTCGGAAGCCCAATTTTGGATCCGATTGAAGAAGCGATGTAGGTCATAGTTGGTTCCACCGTTCAAAGATGAATCATTAGGTGCCAGTTGTTCCAGAAAATTGATGACTAACCCAATTTTCGCTCTGCCTTGCTGTAAGAGATTGTTGAGGTGCTTTTGCAATTCCTCGGATGGCTGAGGATCAACGTTTATAAACGGATCTTCATGCGGTTTATCAACCGCCAAACTTTCATTAATTCTCGGACGTTCAGTCTCTGGTTCTTCCTCCTGCTCTGTGGGGATGAGTTTTAGCATCTTCTGTGTATTGCGCCGTCGCCCAATATTCGGCCAAATAACCCCTTGTGCTGTATTGTATCCGAGAATGAGATCGCAACCTAATACATTCAACTGCTCCATGAGGTAGTCAAAGGCGGGTAAGTAGCCGTAGACCTCGTCGTACAGAAGGTCTTGGACATTGAAATGGAGCAGGAATTCGTGTGCGGAACCTGCATTGCGGTGTTTTTTTATCTCTTCCCAAAACATTTTGTTCTCCGATATGGGATATTGATTTTTTTTTTGCGGATAGATATAGATGGGCAGATATACGGGAGAGATGGGGCGCGCTTGGAAAGCGCGCCTACGCTGTTTTAACGATTGGTTTTGATGTTACCCCAAGTCGTGGTTAATTTCGCGAGAGGATCGACAGGTGTGAGCAAGCCTTGCGCATTAACAATTTCGTCGGTACTCAAGGCGCGATTCCAAAGACGAACTTCGTCTATTGTACCGGCGAAAACGTAGTTAAGACGTTCACAATCCTGCCCGATTCGCCATGGATCATCATTGGCACTCAACACCCCTGGCACGTCCCCATCAGCAATTGATTCACCATCAAGGTAAATTGTCGCCTTGCTGCCGTCATTGGTAAAGGCAATATTAATCCACTCATTGGTTGGTGGGAGATCGGTTGCGATGTCGGCTCTACCACCTTCGGTCTCAAAGCGGAGTTTGAAGGTGCCGCCTTCGCTGAACAGACCGTATTGTGTTCTGCCGCCACAACCTCCGTGGACGGATTTGCCAACAATTTGGCGCGTGCCGTCCCAATGATTGGCGTTAATCCATGCCATGAACGTACATTCGTTTACGTTCAAGGCATCTGTGCTTTCAACAGTGACGTATGCATCGCTGCCTTCACCGCCAAACTGAAGTGCTTTCCCAAATTTGCCATCGACCCAATCTGGATTGGAGATTTCGCCATCATGTCCATTTCCGGTTGCGTCTGCGGCGAGTGTGCCTTGTCCCTCATCGTACGTGTGGTGTAGAATAAGTCCGTCTGTAAGATTTGCCGAGACGAACGGTGTAACTGACACAGACAGTACGACCAAGAAACACGCAACCCCAAAAAGGGAAATGTTACGAGTCGGTATTAGGTTTTTCATTTTTTACCTCCTATAGGTTAGGGATATTATATCAAGTTTTTTATAACCCTGTCAAAGAAAAAACATTGTAAGTAAAACGTCCTTAAACTGGTTGAGGATTCAGTGAAACACTTGAGTCGTCTGGAAACTCGGATTTTCACCTTGACATCTAAGCCGGATTCTGCTAACATGAACAAGACTTATACGGAACCCGTGAGTCTGAGGTCACAATACTCTTGTCAGACTTCAATCCGATGGAGAACAAGCACGCTTAAATGGGAGCCAGAATACAAGAATATGAGGAAAGCACGGGGCGATTTGACCCGTGGAAGTCTCTTTAGACACCTTCTACGGCTCGCTGTACCGATAATATTCAGTTACATTCTCCAAGACGCCTTTAACATTGTTGATATGATTTTCGTTGGGAGACTTGGTCCTGGAGCAATTGCTGCTGTCGGTGTGAGTGGAAATTTGCTCCGATTAATCGGTGTATTCTCGCTCGGTGTCTCAACAGGTGCAGGAATTATGGTGGCACAGTATCTCGGTGCTCGAAACCTCGCGCAGGCTGAGCACATTGCGATGCAGGCGATTCTGCTATCTGTTTTCTTCTCTGTTGGTGTTACCCTTGTCGGCTATCCACTTGCAGAGCAGGGGTTACGTGCCGTCCGAATGATTGATCCAGAGGTGTTACGCCTCGGTACAACTTACATGCATATCACTCTCGCTGGTATCAGCACGATGTTTGTATCAATGACCCTCGGTTCTATCTTCCGATCTGGCGGAGACTCGTTTACACCGATGATCGTGTTAATCTTTTCAACAGTGATTAACATTGTGTTAGATCCGTTATTGATTTTCGGCTTGTGGGGGTTCCCGAAACTGGGGGTTGCTGGATCCGCATACGCGACACTGATCGGACGTGGTGCTGGTGTGATTGTGCTGCTTTATCTGTGTTGGACGAACCGCGCACCGGTTTCGCTGCGACGCGTTCAATATAAGGTAGATCTGACGGAAATGCTTGACATTTTACGGCTCGGTGTTTATAGTTCTATGCAAGGGTTCTGGCGACATTTCTCAAGACTCGGTTTCTTATGGGTAATTGGACCCTACGGTAAGAATATCGTTGCCGCGTATACAATTTGCATGCGGCTCCGGATTCTGGTAATGAATCCAGGCTTCGGTATAGCAAACTCAGTTTCACCATTGGTGGGGCAGAATTTGGGTGCGAACCAGATGGAGCGCGCTGAAAGATCGACACGAATCGCGAACCTTTTGGGCGCTGCGCTTATGGCAGTCATCGGGGCAGTGTTCCTTATTTTTCCGCAGATGTTCATTCGAATTTTTACACCCGACCCAACTGTCGTCGAAATTGGTGCTGTTTACCTGCAGTTTCTGTCTCCAACATTTGGATTTATTGCTTTTTCGCTTATTTTGGGTAGGGCACTCAACGGTGCTGGCGATACGCTCTCTCCGATGGTGATTACGCTTGCTTCGCAGGTAGGTGTCGGCTTAGGACTTGTGATTTTATTGTCCCATCTGATCGGACTTAACGGCGTTTGGTTGGGTATTGCGCTCTCAAATGTTGTGCAAGGGGTTGTAATGTGGCTCTGGTATCGCACCGGAAGATGGAAAAAAATAAAAGTTGTTAAAAGGGTGCCAAAAGCAGCTTAAGGAAGCCGAAGCGTAGCATGGCATTTTAGGCAGCTTCAGAAGGAGTGAGTTGATAATGGCAGACTACAAAGGTTACGTAAATCCACAACTGGTTATCTCTGCTGAGGAATTGAAGGGTGCACTGGACGATGAAACGTACTGCATCGTTGATACGCGACCGACTTATGAATATATGCGTGGGCATATTCCTGGTGCACTTCATTTGGATTTATTCGGTTTAAGCCTCATTGATACCAGCAAAGAGACTTTTGATACCTTTATGTGGATGATAGCGTATCTGTTTCAGCAACGCGGACTTGATCCGGGGAAACCGATTGTATGGTATGAGGACATCTCTGGAACGCGTGCCTCCCGGGGATTTTGGTTTTGTGAGTATTTAGGCCATCCTGAGACCCGTCTACTGGATGGCGGTTTCAAGGCGTGGTTAGCGGCGGACGGACCTGTGAGTACAACGGGTGTTGAACCGCCAGAGGTGCCACCCTTCCCGATAAACGCTCAACCCGATACACACATGGATGCTGATGTAATCCGCGTTCTACTCAGTCGAGACGATTTTATCCGTTTAGACACCCGCACCGATGATGAACACTACGGCAGGGTTGCCCGCGCGGAGCGTCCCGGCGCGATTCCGGGTTCTATTCACATTGAATGGCTCGATAACCTTGACGAAGATGGGGCTTTCAAACCTGCTGATGAACTCCGTCAGATGTATGAAGCGGTCGGTATTACACCTGAGAAACAGGTGATGTGCTACTGACAGGGCGGATACCGCTCTTCCCAAGCCTATTTAGCGTTGCGGCTTTTGGGGTACCCGAAGGTGAGCAACTACATAGGTTCGTGGAAAGAGTGGGGTGACCGGCTGGATTTGCCGGTTGAAATTCCACAGGCTTAAAGATTAGGGCACGGGGAGTGTGCCTACTGCTTTAGCAACTTCAGTTGGGCATTCGTGGTAAGCCATCTCTCCCCAAGACATTGGGATTGTTGTCATAATGGACTGTCCAATCTAACGTTAGAGATTTTTGGGGTCGTTGGATTCATTTCACACTGTGACGGGCGATTCATCGCCCTACTACGAACTAATTCACCTACACTTTAAAGATGGACAATCCAATAGTGCCGATTCCACTTTAGGTTGTTAAGTTCCAGATCTGCGCGGCTGTGCCTCCGAGGATCTGATCCTTGTCATTGGCTGTCAAGAACGGAAGTCCTTCTTGAATGAGGCGAAGTTCCTGCTCTAAAGATGGCCAATTGTGCTTTTGCCTGTGATGTCCTGGGTATCCAGTGCCCCAAACTGTCCGTGAGGCACCGAAAACCAAAAGCAATTTTTCAATGAATGGATGGACGTCTGTATACGGGAAATCTTGGTGAGAACGTCCAGCAACATCTGATAATTTGAAGTAGACATTATCGTATTCAGCAAGGTCCACGATTGGCTGAAAATCGGTTTCATCGGCATCTATTTGTGGGTAGCCCATGTGATCCAAGATGAGTGTGAGATGCGGATACTGTTGCGCGATAACTGCAACTTGGTTGGCAAACTCAGCGCGTAGGTGAAATTGGATAATCGCGTCCAGTGCTGCAATCTCTTCCCACATCGCTCCGTTTTGTGGGGTTAGCAGTATTTTCTCCTCGGGATAATACATCGGATGGAAGCGGAAACCTACCAAGCCGCGCTCTTTTATCCAGTAGCGGACCTGTTCAGCATTCTTTGGATCTTGTGGATCGATTAAACCGTGTCCGATGAATCGATCTGGAAACCGCTTCACAGAATCTGCTATGTAACCGTTATCCCAAGTCGACCAACTTGTCTGCACGAGGACTGTCCAGTCCACACCATGTGCATCCATCTCTGCCAGAAGCTCATCGGAAGTGCCGGGTTCATCAGGATAGGAATTCCAAGTCGGGGCAGTAGGACCCACTGGATATTTGGGTGGATCGATTTCCCAGACATGAACATGCGTGTCTACAATCATGGAAAACTCCTTCACACTATGTTTAAAACAGAAACTGGGCATCCACTGTTTCACCAGCTGCTAACGTTGTTCCAGATGGAATCGTAATCAAGCCGTTTGCTAAGACAAGTGAGTGCAGAATACCAGAACCTTGGGGTCCAGTTGTTTCAGCGGTGTATTGCCCATCGGATTCCTTGAGAATGGCGCGCATATAATTAACGCGTCCATCTCTATTAGTGATGGTTTCCGTCAAAGTGGCTTTGAAGGTAGGACGCAATAGGTTTACGTGTCCCGCCATTTTCAATAGCGCGGGTCGCACAAAGAGTTCAAACACAACGAGCGAAGAAACCGGATTGCCGGGTAATCCGAAAATTGGTTTTCCGTCTGCGATACCGTAAGCCTGTGGTTTCCCTGGTTTCATCGCGACTCGCCAGAAGTTAACTTCACCTAATCTCTCCAATACACTTTTCACAAAGTCGTGCTCCCCTACCGAAACACCACCACTTGTAATCAAAGCATCCGACTTCGCGAGTGCCGCCCGAAAGATGCGCTCTATTTCTACTTCATCGTCAGGAGCAATACCCATATCAATCGGTATGCCTCCCGCTTCCTCGACCTGTGCATAGAGGCCGTAACGGTTGCTCTCTCGAATTTTTCCCGGTTCCAGTGGTTCGCCGAGTAGCATGAGTTCATCACCGGTCGCAATAATCGCAACGGTGGGCTTGCGATAGACTGTAACCTCTGGACGATTAAGAGAGGCGAGCATTGCAACTTCCGGCGGGCGTAGGTGTTTCCCTTTTCCCATTACCTGTTGTCCCTCTGCCACACTTTCACCCGTGAAACGGACGTTTCCAGTTTTGTCAATACTCTCAAAAATTTTGACTTCATCCCCATCTCGCTGGGTCACCTCTTGCATCACAACTGCATCGGCACCTTCAGGCATCATAGCACCGGTCATGATACGCGACGCTTGCCCGGCTGTGACCTGTTTGGTTGGCGCATATCCGGCGGCGATGGTTTCTACAATCGAAAGAACAGCAGGTTTCGCATCGGAAGCGTTTTGAACATCCGCTGCGCGAACTGCATACCCATCCATTGCTGAATTGTCGAACGGAGGAATGTTCTCTTCAGCATTCAGTGCTTCTGCGAGAACGTAGTTCGCACAACTTAGAATTTCCCGCTTTTCCGTGGGTAAAACCGGAATGGTATTTAACATCTGTTGGCGAGCTTCTTGAACACTTAGCATTTAATTTTTTCTCCTTCACATAGTCTCATACTGCATATAATAAAGCATCGCGCCGATAAGTGCAAGCCGATCTTTTATCAGAAGTTGTTAGCGGCGGCGATCAGCAGTCAGGATTCGGAAATCCCTCCTATAGGAGAATTGAATGCCTCTGGCTTCTTTTAAGTTTCATTTGACATTTGCAAAAGAGTGTGATATAATATTTTGAAAATTGATCCGGTAATCTCTTTTGGACAATGCACAGGTCTTGGTTTATGAAAAACGGCAGAACCGTTCTTCGAACCCCAACATTAGGACGTAGCCTGACAGTCTCTATTGTGATGGGTTTATGCTGCTATGTCATGCTGCTGGGTGTCGTCGAACTCACGCACGATCATCACGATCATGCCGAACACGCCCATTCTGGGGAAGCCTGTACAACCTGTGCAGCCTGTTTCTACTGCAGCCAACACGTCGGAGAGGAGATTGCGTTCGTTGCATTCACCGCTCCGTTCCTTTCCAATACGGTGCTTCCGTTTTATGAGGTTTCCGTTTTTCTTCCTTTAAGACTTACCACGAACACACGAAGTCGTGCCCCACCTGTATTCTCCAATAAACCAGCAAATTTTGCCATTTAAAGGCGAACTTTGTTTTTCCTCTATAACTCCTTTTGTACAAAGACCGCGGGGTTCTCTATACGCGCCCCGCGCTTTGTACATTTTGCTTTGCAACAGATAGCAGTGTTCTGTAGTCAATACCACCTGATTGTGTGTATTAATGGTCTGCTTTCAGGGGATCTATAGGTACAGCTATTACCCTGTAGGATTTACGCAATTTTGATTTTGGTACAGACTGGTAAATGGGTGCTTGGAAAAGATGCAGACGGTCTCTTGGCACAAACTAACAGTTTTGCGGTGTACTCGCCCAGATGCGACGTGCATCATGCTATAAAAGAGCAGCATGCGTAAGTCCTAACTCTAACAAAGCATGAAGTACTCGCGGCATGTTAACGCGCGTTCCATATCTTTCGCGCGGCATGTCCGTTGTTAAAGGCAATTTCACTTTAGAAGTGATAGGCACACACTATGTGTCATCAGATTAAAAAAGTTAAAAAATTGGAGAATATAAATGTTTACGTATTTTTTCGGACGCGACTTTTCCGTCGCTATTTCACACTTAATGTTAATAAGTTTGGTAGCAATGCTACCGTTTATGGGCGGTTGTGGTGAAGATGACAACCCGATCCTTGAGGATGATCATGATCACGACCAGGAAGCGGATGCACCCCTTCACGCCGATGCCGACGGCTTTAACCTGGAAATCAATGGAGAAGTGGTCTATCATCAACATCAAGGCCACCATGAAGGCGGTCTCACCGTTCCCGTTGGTGAAGAAATTGAGGTACATGTACATTTTCTTGACGCGAATGAAGCGGAACTCCATCTTGATGAAGTAGCGCTCCCGCCGGGTGAAGATGATGGCCATGGACATGGCGGTGCGGAAGCCTTCAGTTTGGGCCTGTCGGGTTACGATTCCTCTATCATTGAGATTCATCTGGACCACGATGAACACGAGGATGAACACGAAGATGAACACGAAGATGAACACGAGGAACACGGTGACTCGTTACCGTTTGGACTCGTAGGATTGAAAGCAGGAACAACGGAAATCAAACTCCAACTGCTTCACGGGGATCATCCGGACTTCACAGCAGCACTCCCGATACCAGTCACGGTAAAATAAGGGGGACATCATGTTAAGCACTTGTGCTTGTTCGCACAGGTCTCCCACGGTGAGGACGCTTAGAAAGTGTCCTCACCTATTGGTGTTTGTATTTGGAATAGTAGGATGCCTGTTCTGCTATCTCAAGGAGGTCCAAGGTGCTTCGGACACAACGCAGTCTTTGGAAGGAGAAGTTACTGAAGAACGGAGTCATGCTCGCCTTAGTGGCGTTAGAGTCCAGATTGCGGGACTTGAGAGAAGCGTGAGGACCGATTCAAACGGTTGGTTTAAGTTTGACGCGGTGCCAGAAGGGCAGCAGACGCTTCAGTTCCTGAAGGTCGGTTATCAGCGGTTTGAACAGGTTGTTAATGTCAATGCCTCCACGCCTCATCTCAAGGTTGAACTGGCGGCGTTGTCATTTCAACTGCAAACCATCAGGGTATATGGTTCAAATCGCACTCTTTCACAGTTTGAGGAAACAACCGATTTAGCATTGGATGAAACAGAGCTCCAAAGACGGTTAGGTATGACCTTGGCGACCACATTAGCAGATGAGATCGGCGTTTCACAGCGAACGATGGGACGGGCGGTCGCCCGTCCAGTTATTCGTGGGTTGGGCGGTGACAGGCTGCTCATTCTTGAAAACGGCGAACGGACAGGCGATAAATCCGCCTCCAGTGCCGACCACGCCGTATCCATTGATCCAACGACTGCTGAGGGCGTTGAAATCACTCGCGGTCCTGCATCGCTCATTTACGGCTCAAGCACTCTGGGTGGTGTTATCAATGTCAAAAGCAATCACATACCCCAAATTCTACCGAGACGGCTCGATATGCATCTAACGTTCCAGGCTGAATCTGTTAACTCAGGTTTGACCGGAACAACAGGTTTTACGTTCCCCATTGGTGATTTTGCGGGCAATGTAGAATGGAATCGGCGGCGTGCATCCGACATACAAACGCCGGAGGGCATCCTCGAAAACACTGACCTTTCAAACGTCAATTTTTCAGGGGGTGCCTCGCTGATTAAGCCGTGGGGCTTCATCGGTGCCTCTGGAAGCAGTTATCGTTCAGATTACGGCATCCCCGGTTCTCCTGAAGGGCATCTGAGTGGGGTTAACATCGCACTTGACAAGCAACGCTATGAAGGACAGATGGAATACCGCTTCAATACAAGGATGCTTGAAAAGGTAAAACTCCAGACTGCCTATACGCGTTATCAGCATCAAGAGTTGGAATCGAACGGGACACTTGGTGTGGAATTCGGGGTGCTAACCTACAATGTCTCAGCGATGGCTCACGTGTTAGACAACGCCGTTGCGGGTATTTGGGGTGAGTACCGAGACCATGCCACAGGCGGGTTTTACTGGACACCGCACACCCGTGAATTCGCGTTGGCGGGATTTTATCTAAACCAGCGTAACTTTGACAAACTCACCCTACAAGGGGCTATCCGCTACGACGTTAGGCGTGCGGAACCGTTTAGACCTGGGGCAGTTGTCCGAGCTGGAGCCGTCCGACGCCGCGATTTCAACGGTTTCTCCGGGGCTACCTCTGGAATTTACCATTGGACGGATAGGTTGAGCACTGGGGCGACCCTAATGAAAACGTTTCGCGCACCGGGTATTGAGGAACTTTTCAGCGATGGACCCCACTTGGCTGTCTTTTCCTACGAAATCGGCAATGCAGAACTGGAATCTGAGAACGGCTATGGCACTGAACTCTTCGTCAAATACGCTAATGACAGGTTCAGACTCAATCTTGCACTTTTCAGGAATCAGATACAGAACTACCTCATTCCGACGAACAGCGGTCAAAAGGAGTGGGGCAGCGGGGCAGCGGGATGGTTGTGGATTTATCAATACATGGGACACGATGTTGTGATGGATGGGACTGAAATTCAGATAGGGGGTGAGGTCACCTCACAGGTTCATTTTCAGTTGAATATGAGTTACATCCACGGAACTATTCAAACCAGTGGGCGACCCCTGGAGCGTATCCCACCTCTCAACGGTAAATTCGTCATCAGTTACACGCCGACACCGTTGCACTTGCATGTTGCATCCCGTTTTTCAGGCAGCCAGACCCGGATCGGCGAATTTGAGGAACCGACAGACGGCTATCTCGTCTATGATATTGGAGGTTATCTCAATTTTTCGTGGTGGCAGCTTGAGAATATGGTGGTTTTCGAGGTTGAAAACCTCCTGGATACAGCATACCGCGAACATCTATCCCGGATCAAGGCGGTGATGCCGGAACCCGGACGGAACGTGAAGTTTCTGTATAAACTTAATTTTTGAAACTGTAAAACGGGGACGATCATTCTATCATCTGTCCCCGTTCTCGATTTTCTAAGGAGATAAAATTGAAAAGAAATTTTAACCACGAATTAGTGGATACGACTGGCGCGTGTCTCTCTGTCGCATGCGCGATCCACTGCCTTGCGATGCCGCTTTTAATCGCAATTTTGCCTTTGATTGGATTGGGTTTTCTTGCGAATGAACGTGCTGAATTGGTCCTTATCACTGGCGCAATTGGACTGGCAGTTGGGAGTTTAGCGTGGAGTGTTCGACTTCACCGAAGTTGGCGAGCATTGTTGATACTGATAGTGGCGTTGGCATTCATCGCCACCTCTCGGACAGCCGTTGAAGGCACTTTTGAAGTGGTCTTTTACAGTATCGGTGGGGTTTTACTCGCCTCCGCACACCTCGTAAATCGGCACCTCTGTAAGACGTGTCCAGCATGCGATCCGGAAGGTGTATAAAATTATGCAGAGAATATACATTTCAGTGTGTTTAATAGGTATACTGATATGGTCTGGCTGTGATCCGAAGGGACAGCCGGGTGCTGCCACAGGCGATAAACTTCGCGTTGTTACCACGATCGGTATGATTACTGATATTGTTAAAAATGTTGGCGGTCCGCGCCTTGAGGTGACCGGGATGGTGGAACCTGGAGTAGACCCACACTTTTACAACCCGACTCCTAAAGATGTTCAAAGGCTCGGTTCAGCACACATCATCTTCTATAACGGGCTGCACCTTGAAGCAAAAATGGCGGACATCCTTGCGAAGATGTCGGAGGATACGCTGACGGTCGCCGTAACAGACGCTGTAGATCGGAGTCTACTGCTAACACCCGCAGAATACGAGGGACTCTACGATCCGCACTTATGGTTTGACGTGAAGCTTTGGATGCAAGCGGTGGGAAAAGTGCGCGATGCCCTGAGTGAATTCGATGCCGATAATACTGACCTGTACCGAAGCAACGCCGAACGCTACCTCACGGAACTCGTAGAACTCAATGAATACGTACAGTCGCAAGTGGAACGCGTGCCATCTCAGCAACGCGTCCTTGTGACGGCGCATGACTGTTTTAACTACTTCGGAAAGGCGTACGGGTTTGAGGTACGCGGATTACAAGGTATTAGCACCGCGACAGAAGTCGGTATCGCTGATATACAGGAATTGGCGACGTTTATTGTGGAGCGGGAGATCTCTGCTATTTTTGTAGAGTCATCCGTTTCTTCACGGAATCTCGAAGCGGTGAAAGCCGCTGTGAAGTCAAAAGGATTTGATGTAAAGATTGGTGGTGTGCTCTTCACAGATGCTATGGGAAGCGAGGGGACACCTGAAGGGACCTACATCGGGATGATCCGATATAATATTAATACGATTGTACATGCTTTGATTGGGGAATCGGAGTTATAAACCGTTGGCTTCCAGCCAGCGGGTTTCTATCAAGACCGAGCACGTGCTGCCTATTGGGATGGTCGAAATGATGTGGGTAAGCGGGTTTCAAGTGGTGTCTATTTCTGCTGATTGTCCACACCATCTTTCCATCAGATGAAGGAGAATAAGTCATGTCTGGCAGAACTGACGACGAATCTGCGCGTTGGTTAGGTGCATTGAAGAAGGTCAGGAAGATCGGGACGACGCTGTTGAGCCAACAGTTGTGGTGTTGGGGACAGGACATTCGCCGGGCAGACGGAAATGCTTTGCTCGCCTACGGTTTTACCAAACATCGACCACCGGAAGGCAAGCACGGAAGTACCGCTTATGAGTGGCGTGGCTCTGGCAGAAGCCGAGTTATTTTATGGGGATTCGGGTTTTTCTATGGCGATGGGGACCGAGGAGGGCTTTTCCTGCAGCGTTACAAATTCGCGCCCAAACAGACAGCAGCGGTCGATTTTTCGTTGCCCATATGGAAATCGGAGCAACTCCCAGAGCTTACGCAGCCATGTGATGTGGAAGCGTGGTGTCGCGTTTTCAGTTTGCTCACTCAAGGTCTCGCATGGATAGGTGACTACGAGCGGTGGATTATTTCTGAATACGGACTTGACTATCGCCAACGGTGTACTGACGCATGGAAGAAGAAACGTATTCCTGCACACGAGATGGCTGCAAAGTGGCATGAACTCGTCGAATACTTGCTTTCACAGCTGCCTTCAACCTTTGATAGTCACCGCTTTGATCGGTTTCGATCTCCCTCGTTTTCGGGGCGAGATTTCAGGTATTAAAACAGCATTATATGCGAGGAAAGGAGACCATACAACAGTGCTGAATTTTTTCAATTCGCAAAAAGAGAGGGACCCACGGCAACTCGCCCAAGTCAAATCGTGGGTCTCCCAAGCCTTTGACCTATCAGAAGATGTTTCCGTGATGATTACTCAGTTGCAATGTACCGAAGAAGGCTGCCCGCCTATTGAAACGGTCATTGCAATCATGGATACACCGGGAAAGCCCCGGCAATACAAGATTCACAAACCGCTGGCGGAGGTGAAGCAGACGGACATCGTTAGCTTGACCGCTGGCTAAATTCAACAAGGAGAGAAAGATGAACACTGCCATGCTAAACAATCAAGTCCCTGTCACCGTGTTAACGGGCTTTTTAGGGTCTGGTAAAACCACGCTTCTCAACCGTATTCTCACCGAAAACCATGGCAAACGTATCGCCGTCATCGAAAACGAGTTTGGCGAGATCGGCGTCGATAATGATTTGGTCATCGGTGCCGAAGAAGAGATTTTCGAGATGAACAATGGTTGCATCTGCTGCACGGTGCGTGGTGATCTCATCCGTATTTTAGGGAATCTGATGAAGCGTCGCGATAAGTTCGACTACATCATGGTCGAAACCACAGGGCTGGCGGACCCCGGGCCAGTTGCTCAGACGTTCTTCATGGACACCGAAATGCAGGAGAAACTGCAACTGGATTCCGTCACGACGGTGGTTGATGCCAAACACATCTGGCAGCACATCGATGACAGCGACGAGGCGCGTGAACAGATTGCCTTTGCTGATGTCATTTTGTTGAACAAGATTGACCTTGTGACCGAGGGAGAGTTAGATCAACTGGAAGCCAGAATTCGCAGCATGAACAGTGCAGCGAAGGTATATCGAACGAAAGACGCCGTGGTTGAAATGGACAAGATTCTCAATGTCGGCGGATTCGATCTGGACCGGGCGATGGAGGTTGACCCTCAGTTTATGGAACCAGAGTATCCCTTTGAATGGGGTGGTGTTTATAACCTTTCGGCAGACACGCATGAACTGGTTCTCCAAGAAGGGCCTGACCCGACGATGAAAGTCGCGTTGGTGCCCGTAAATGCGTCAACTGATGAAGCTTTGGAGGCCGCTGTTGAGCCAGTCGTTATGGTTTTCTCTGATGATGAGCATGAACTTTCGGCGGGTGGCACCCTTCGACCGAGTGGACAACTCATTGAGTTGAATCTCACAGCGGACGAATTACGCTTTGACGTGCAGATTGACCGCCCCGGTGCTTACGCACTGTTTACCGAGCATCACCCCGACGAATTTCAAGCACAACTCTTTGGCAGAGGGACCCGTGTCAAGTCAGTTGTTGAACGCGAATTTAAGCCAGACCACGAACATGATGACGAAGTCACATCGGTCGGTATCACAACCCCCGGCGACCTCGATCCTGACCGGCTGAACGATTGGATTAGCAATCTGCTTCTGACAAAAGGTGTCGACATCTTCCGCATGAAAGGTATTCTGAGCATCAAGGGTCAGCCAAACCGATTCGTCTTCCAAGGTGTTCATATGCTCTTCGACGGTCGCCCCGACCGCCTGTGGGGTGGTGAACCGCGCTACAATAGCCTCATCTTCATCGGGCGCAACCTCGATCGGACCGAATTGACTGAAGGATTTGAAGCATGTCTGGCTTAAAGAACCTGAGCAACCGCTTTGTCCAGCCCTCTCAACTGCGCGAAAATTGGACCGCAACCATCAGCGACCACGTCATTGATCTGGCGTGGTCCCCTGATGGGAGATACATCGCTGCTGCGTCGGTTCTCGGTCCGGTGACAATTTTTGAAGGTCGTCGTCGAGCGGTTATCCATGCCTTCGAAGGGCATGAATTCGGCACAATGTCAATCGCGTGGCGTCCAGACAGCAAGGTGCTTGCAAGCGCAGGACAAGATGGGAAAATTCGGTTGTGGGATATAAAAAGTGGCGAAGCGACCCATTCGCTTGACGGGGGCGCAGCATGGGTTGAGCACCTGGCTTGGAGTGGCGGCAAAAAACCGATACTCGCCTCTGCCGCTGGTCGTAAGCTGAAACTCTGGAACGCTGTCGGCGATCTTGTTCGCGAATATCCCGACCATCAGAGCACGATTTCTGGTATTCAATGGAAACCGCGTGTAGGGCAACTTGCCTCGATTACCTACGGCGGTGTCACGCTGTGGGACCCGCAACAGTCGGAAGCCGTCCGCCGATTAGAATGGAGAGGTTCATCACTGGTGATTGCGTGGAGCCCTGACGGCAAATACATTGCCACCGGAGATCAAGATTCGACCGTACATTTCTGGATTATGTCTACCGGTAAGGACTTGCAAATGTCTGGCTATCCGACGAAAGTGCGAGAACTCTCGTGGGATGCCACGAATCGATACTTGGCTACCGGAGGCGGTCAGGAAGTTACGGTGTGGGATTGTTCCGGTCGCGGACCGGCCGGTACCAAACCCATTACGCTTTCTGGGCATCAGGATTTTCTCAGCGTTGTGCGTTTTCAACATCGCGGAAAACTGCTGGCCTCAGGCGGTGCGGACGGTCTGGTCTATGTCTGGCAATTGCGAGGCAGCATCCGTTCTATGGCGGTTCATGAAGCCGCTCTAACAGCGGGAATCACAAGCCTCGTTTGGGCACCGAATGACCAGTATATTGCTGTTGGTGACGAGTCGGGTGGGGTGAGCGTTTTTTCGATAGTTTAGCGTGGGGTGTTTGACTCCACCGAAGCTGGCGAGCATTGTTGATACTGATAGTGGCGTTGGCATTCATCGCCACCTCTCGGACAGCCGTTGAAGGCACTTTTGAAGTGGTCTTTTACAGTATCGGTGGCATTCTATTTGCATCAGCACACTTCGTAAATCGACATTTATGCAGGACATCCCCAGTGTGCGAAGATCAATAGTATTGCACTATATAACCGAGAAAATAATGTAGGAGTGTGCCAAAAAGAGGAACGATATACCGTCGGATTCTCTTTGATAACACACTCCTATTTCTTTGTTGAACTTATGTCTAAAAAGGAAGTATAATGAGATACGCTTCTATCTCATGCTAAAGAGAAATGTGTGCTGATAGGGCAAGAATCGCTTGAGGGTTGGAGAAATAAAGGAGTCGGAAATGGGTGCCAAGTTGTCCGCATTAATAATTTGCGTTATTTTATTCAGTGGATGCTCATCTAACAAATCTCCAACATACCCTCCAGCATCCTTTGCGATAGATAAGGCGTTAATATTGATAGGTGAGCATCGCGATCTCATTCGTGCTGAGTTCGGTGCGCCTTATTGCCGTAATGGAGGCTCGTGGTATTATTTTGATGGCAATGCGCCGAGTGGCACAGTTGCGGAAATACGCTTTAGGGACGATCACGTTTTCAGTTATCTTGAACAAGGGTATGATGAACATAATTATATGATATGGATTCCGCTTCTGATTGAATCGTTGAGCGATGCGGAGATAGAGACACAGCGTCAAAGTTACAACTATTTGCGGTTTTTGATAGAGGCGTTTGAAGGTGATTCAGAGCAGGAAGAAGTAGGGAATCGGGTTCCCCTTGAAACTACTGATTATGAGAAATGGCAGCGTTGGTGGTTAGACATTGGACGTAAGTCTGATAAATACCCAGCGTTTTCTCCGATGGCCAAATACGCATCTCCAGCATACTCTCCGACAGATAGAGCATTGAAATTAGTAGGCGAGCACCGTGATACGGTTCGTGTTGAGTTCGGTGTGCCTCATTGCCGTGATGGAGGCACATGGTATTACTTTGATGGAAGTGCGCCAAGTGGCACGGTTGCGGGGATCCGTTTTGAAAACGATTACGTTTTCAGATATCTTGAACAGGAGTATGATGAGCGTAATTGTGTGATATGGATTCCGCTTCTGATGGAATCGTTGAGAGATGAAGACATATATATTCGGCATCGCGGTTACAAGTTTTTACGATTTTGGGTAGAAGACAATGAGTATCGGAGTGCCGTGCCGCGTGTAGAAGATTGGAGCAAAATCCCATTTGAATCGAATGACTATGAGAAATGGCAACATTGGTGGATAGAAATAGGTGAGAAATCGTATTCCAGGGAGCGTTAAACGGTATAGATGTGAGAATGAAGTCCAATATGTTCTCTTATCGTGGGTGGAATTAAAGGCGTTTAGTTTTGACGTTGGGCTTTTAGTTGGTCCCAGCGTGTAGACAATTTACCTGTTACCGCGACAGCACGAAAAGCGGGGTCGAATACTTCAACAGTTGATAAAAACTCTCCGTCTTCTCCCTCGCCACCGAAAACATAAATTTTACCCTTAACTATTGCTACACCGAAGGGTGTCTTTCCTGTTGGCATTGGCGGCATATCGCTCCACTCATCTGTCTCCGGATTATACGCATCTACAGTCGCAGGATCCTTACGGAGTCCATCTTGCCAAACGAAACCACCGATCAGAAAGATTTGATCGCCTACAACAACTGTTGAGGAATAAAGCCTGAGATCTAATATATCGTTTTTCTTTCGCCATTGATTGGTTTCTGGATTATATTCCTCAGTAACTGGGAGAAAAGATCCACCCAAATTACCCACTTGTGGCCACCCACGTCCACCGATAAGATAGATGCGATTGCTAACAACTCCCACGCCGAAGTAATCGCGCCGAGTCGGCATTTTGGCGCGCTTCGCCCAGCTATCAGTCATCGGATCGTAGACTTCAACGCGGTCTGTCCACTCAAGGGAGTTAGGAATTCCCTTATTGAAATCCGCTAAACCTCCGATAACATAGACTTGTCCATTGACCACACCGATGCCGAAATTGATGCAAGGAAAAGGCATATTCTCTTTCCTTACCCATGTATCTGTTTGGGGATTATATGCCTCTACGACGTTCAAAAATTTGAAGTTCTCACCGCGGTTATCTATCCCACTATATCCTCCAAAGACGTAGATAGTTCCATTAACAACTGCTGTTCTGGCATCGGCGCGTGGTGTTGGCATATCTGCAACTTTCTGCCAGTTATTAATTTTCGGATCATAGACTTCTACAGTTGAAAGTCCAAAGGGACCGCGTCCATTTTCAAAGAGGGAACCACCGATGAGATAAATTTTATCATCTACTACGGCGGTGGAAAAACTTTTTCTCTTGGTGGGAATTTCAGTTACCTGTTCCCAATTTGAAGTAGGCAGCGTAACGAAATGGTGTTGCACACTGGATACTGAAGCCTCCTCAGAAAGTTCCGCATCTGCATTGCCTTCTTTATCAGTGGGGACAGTCCCTCCAATTTGATTTCGTACAGCTGGTTTTGATTCAATATCGAGAACGATGGAGGTATCAATGATTTCAATGGTGGCTTCGGCTGCTGTGTTGAAACTGTACGGTTTTTGAAAACGAATGAGATATTGGTTGCTTCCACCCAACAATAAGGCGATCAGGACTGTAGCAGTGCCGAGAGCAACCCACGGTAACAAGGGTTTACTGACAGATGGAGCAGGTGCGGGTTTCATATCGGCGACCTGCGTCATGATGTTCTCGGTCAGATTAGCAGGTAAGTGGAAACTGCCAAGGATTTCAGAAATCAAGAGCTGTTCTTCTTTCTGTAGGCGCTGTCGTGCTCGGCGGAGCCGACTCTTAACCGTGTTCACTGATACGCCTAAGAAATTCCCGATCTCTTTCGTGGTCATTTCACCGAGATAGTAGAGCGTAACTACTGTGCGTTGGCTCTCAGGCAGTTTTTCAAGGAGTTGTTTAACGATTTCATAGCGACGTTCCGCATTTTCTCTTTCACGTTGTTCTGATATGTAATGTGTATAAATGGATTTTTCTATCTCTCGAGTGTCTGTGTTCTCTAACGATTGCATATCGGTTTTTTTTCTCTGTACCCAATTGATGCAAAGCCGATTCGCAATAACATAAAGCCACCCAGCAAACTGATTGGGGTTTTTTAATGTAGCGAGTTTTTTGTAAGCATGGAAGAAGGTGTCTTGTGTAATCTCTTCAGCAAAGTGAAAATCGCCAATCTTACGCCACGCGAGCGCATGAACACCCTTTTCGTACTTTCGGACTAAAGTGCCGAATGCGTGGTCGTCGCCTAACAAAGTTTTTTGAATCAATTGCGCATCGTCTTTTACCATCAGAATCCTCCATTTTCAGCACAGAGTACTACACCCATAACACAAACGAACCTTGGAAGTTTCATGCGTAATGCTGCTGGACAGCACTGCAAACAATGACTTTTTTACTCGACTTCTCTCCTTTATCAGTTAATTTTCGTCGTAAAAAATAACTCTCAGTTATTAAAGACACAATTTATGGGTAAAAAGGGTGCATAATATGAAAAAAATGAAAAGGTCTAATTTGTCGGTATGTAGGATATATATTAAATCAGTCGAAGTGAGGGGTGGGTTTACTGGAGGAATTGCGATCTTATATATAAATTTGCGCGATCGAAATCTTCAGGTGTGTTGATGTTGAAAAAAGACATACCATCTGGATCGTATCTCTGCCAGATTTCAGGTGAAATGCGTTTTATCTGTGCCCGTTCGTTTAAGGCGTGGACACGCAACTCAGCGTCTTGGAGCATCAGTTCTGTGATAGGTAGACAGCGTTTAGAATAGGCAGCACACAACGTCTGAAGCGTTATCTGCTTTTTGTTGTGGTGAAAGGTATAAGGCATCACCGCATCATGTTCACCCAAAGCAGAGACAAGATAAGTTAGGAGTTTTGGTTCTAAGAACGGACTGTCGCACGCAACACAGAGCACGACATCGTGCGAAGCGAAGGTCAAGCCTGTATAGACCCCTCCCAACGCTCCGGTGTTTGGAACAATATCTTCGTACATCGGTAGGTCTAAGTGTGCGTATTCAGTGGGGTTATTAGTGATAAGGAGGAGTTCGTCCGTAACGAGTCGCATACGGTGAATAACATGCCCAATGAGAGCATCATTCACCAAGACTGCATCAATGCCTTGTTTTCTCCCATCCGACGACTCTTACCACCTGCGAGGATAACGCCCGTGACTGATAGGTTTTTTTTAGGTGCGTTCAATGACATCGACTATTAACTTTCCTACCTGTTGTAGACTTTCCACATCGAGTAGATCGTCGCGATCGTGTTTCGAGTGGATTTTCAATGCGACGTTTCCCACGTCTCCTGCCGTTAACGTAACCACTTCAAATCCACGACTCGCAATCGGGATGCTATCCAGTCCTACGCCGATGGGTAGATAGCGTTCCGACACCTGTATGCCGAGAGACTCACCCGATGTCCGAAATATTTCAGCTAATTTTTGTGTCGTGTGGACTGGTGGAATACCGTAACGTGTAACCATGTTGACAGCGTTCCCAACTCCGAGTCCGTCCAAGTTAATAACATAGGTGCGGTTGCGGTCGTATTTATCGGCGTGCTTTTGCATGTAACGTAATGCGCCGCACATGCCGTACTCTTCGGCGCCAGCGGCGAGAAAGGTAATAGGCCTTTTCTCACCACGCACCATCACCACGCGTGCCACCTCAAGCATAACGCCAACGCCAGAGGCATTGTCGAAACCGCCAGGAGAACGGTTCTGTGTCACATTGATTTGCAAAAGTAAGAGGCAAAAAGTGGTGATTCCAGCAAGGCTCCAGACAATATAGTTAGGGAGCGAGGCAAGGGTTATAACCTTAATAACTGCTGTGATTGTTAGTCCAATAAGTCCGAGGATTGCGACACCGTAAGCTACAGCGCGGACGGCGATTGGCAGGACCTGTGATTTGGAGTCGTAATGTGCGACGAAGAGTAAAGTCGGGTTATTATCGTCTTGTTCTGTGCTGTTTGTTGCAACAATGTTTTCTGAGTGATGTCTTCTACCGACATTATACAAGCCTTCGAACCGTTCCTGCCATTGGGTAAAGAACAGTGCTATAGCGAGGCTAAGTAGACAGGCGAGACTGACGGGTAGAGGAAAACGCTCACCGAGCCATGGGACGGAGAGAACTACCGGGATAAAGAATCCACAAAGGATGCGGGGCAGCACTTCGGCAGGAAATTTTGTGAAAGAGAAGCCTTCTCGCGAAACTTCCAGTCCGAATGCCCTAAACTGTTCGACGATATATGCCTGTGCCTGTGTCTCACCGGCACTGCCTACCAATCTGGGTAAAGCGAGTTGCGTGATATGGTGATATGCCCGCTTAGCGTCATAAGTGAGGTTCGCATCCATTGGAATATATCAATCCGTCCCTAATTCTGACCGGAATCGTCTGCCTAATCGTCCACTGAGTGTTCTGACAATTTCACGTTCCGATGCTGCGATGTTGTTGAGTTCCGAAGGGTCGTTCTCCAAGTCGTATAATTCCGTTACATCGCTGTAGTTTTCGATGAGTTTGTGTGTTGCTGTACGGATGCATCGGAAGTTTCGGAGTGCGCTTACGGTTTCGGTGCGGTGGGTATCGCTTTCACCGTGAAGGACAGGCGCGATAGACTTCGCGTCGATAGGCTGCAGTACTGGCACGCCGGCAAAATCACATATCGTCGGATTCAGATCAATGAGTTCGACCAAGCTCTCTGAAATTCGGTTTCCTGCAATTCCCGGTCCAGCAACAATGAGTGGCACTCTGAGAGACGCTTCGTAGGCGACACTTTTGGTGTAAAGTCCGTGATCGCCCAGCATTTCCCCGTGATCGCTTGAATAAATGATATAGGTATTATCGAGCATTCCCCGTTGTTCAAGTGCGCGGAGCATTTCTCCTATTTGGTCATCAATTAATTCCGTGGCTGCACAGTATTGTTGTCGTGTTACGGCAATCTCTTCAGGACTGATATCGACGACGCGTCGTTTCACCCATTCAGGTTTTCCGTCCATATCGTCAACAATGGCAGGGGGCATCTCGGCATTGCGATACTTGTCGCCGTATTCAGTCGGTGGATCGAATGGATCGTGCGGTCCTACGAAACTGACGAACATGTGCCACGGGAAGTCATCTGGGATGTTTTCAATGAATTCAGTTGCGCGCCTGCCGATGTAGGTATCGGCAAAATCTTCTGTTGGAAGTACGGAATCGTGTGAACCCTCTTTAATCCAACCGCCGCTGCTGCGTTTCTGATAGTCTTCATGAAACGCCTTGAGCATGCCTTTTTCTTGAAGATAGTGCGTATAAGGACCGATAGGTGTTGGTGAACTTCCAGCATGCATTTTGCCTTCGCACTCTTCTGGATGTGTGAATCCCCAACTGTAGGTGCGGGGACGGTCTCCATAACGTCCGTTATATCCGTCAGGTTTGGCGAGATCGAGTTTTCCAACACATCCGACGCGATAGCCATGGTCACGGAGTTGCTGATAGTAGGTTGGTACAGTAGAAGGCAAGAAACTGCCGTTATCTACTGCTCCGAGGCGAGAGGGTTGTAGTCCGGATGCGAGTGCAATACGCGATGGCGCACAAACGGGGGCGTTCACGGTGCAGTTCGGAAAACTTACCCCTTGTTCTGCTAACTGTCGTAAGTTAGGGGTGTTGAGCGCGGTGGGAGCATTTTCATCGGTTTCCAAATAATCGTATCGGTGCTGGTCGGACATAATAAAGAGAACGTTTGGTCTATCGGTTTTTCGGTTCATTTTTGGTCCTATAGGTACGCTTGATAGCATGCTGTGGGGTTTCAGGTTTCTAATGGTGTATTTCTATATGATTCTGTCATCATTGTAAACTGTAATGCTTGACTTTTCAACCGAAAATTGCTCCTAACCATCTTGCCAAAAATTGTGGAGTACGCTATTATATTTCCACAATACTCAAAAAGGAGATTCACATGGCAGTTTTTTTACATACACGGGTTCGCGTCAGCGACCTTGACGGTTCTATTAAATGGTATTGCGACCACATGGGGTTTGAAGTCCTAAGTCGGAGCGATAAATCACCAGCGGGTAACCAGATTGTCCACCTTGAACTTCCGGGTAACGCACACACGTTGGAGCTAACCTATTCACCTGACTTTGACTTGCAGGTCCAAGAAGATCTGATGCACTTTGCTATCGGTGTCCCGGATATCGTTGAGTTTTGCGATGGACTCGAAAAAGCAGGGCTGGAAATTTGGCCCGATGAATGGCGTGATCAATTTACATCAGGTGGAATGAAGATGGCATTCGTCACCGATCCGGACGGTTACGAGGTCGAGATCTTGGAACGTGCAGATGCCTCTGGTGATCCGCTTGATGTTCTTGACGAATCTTAGACATAGGGCCAGAACTGGTTCCACGCTGTCAACCAGTCTTTTGCACGACTCTCAACGGTGACAGGACCGGTAATTTCGACCCCTTTGCGTCCCTTGAAGTCTGCGAGTTTATCAACGCTTGAGAGTTCAATTTTGATTGTCGTAGGTGCTTCGGGAACATAGGGCTTGACTTGGGTTAGATTTGAGAGCGCGTCTTTCGCTGCTTCTTCGATTAATTGTCGAGCACGTACGGGTGGCAACTGCCGTGCGCTGTATCGGCTAAGTCCTTGTTTAACAGCGGCTGTAGGCAGTGCGTCGCCGAGGAGTTCTTTTGCTTCTCGGCAAACTGCCGCGTCGCCTGTGACGAGTGCAACTGGCACGCCATAAGCCCCATTGAGCGCAGCGTTCACTCCGGTTTCACCGACCAGATCGTCGTTGAACCACAGATTCCGATACTGCACACTGGAAATGGTATGACACAGGACGCCGTCGGGAGTGCCGTTACGAGCATGCATACCGATGAGCAGACACGCGTCACAACCACTTTCCCACATATCGTCGTAGCGTCCCCATCCGTGATGTGCTACCCACTCACAATCTGGATGAATTTGGTCGGGGATGAGTGAATTAAAAGTCCAACCTTGTCCTGCCCCATGGCAATCCACAACGACGATTTCTGTTGCACCTGCGGCTTTCGCGCCGCGCACCGCTGCGTTAATTTCTTCTGTATAGAGACGTCTCCCTTCCTCAAACATTGACGCGCCACCGTTTACCTGATCCCACACGACGATGCCACTGACGCCTTCCATATCTGACATGATGAGTACTCGCACTGTTCTACTTCCTTTCTGTTAGAGTCTGTAGGCTTTCTTCTCAGTATAAAGCTGCGTCGCTTATAGTAAATCCTAAAAATAAATAAACAGTTTTGTAGCATAACCTGTTAGGTTGGATTTCCAGTGTGAATGTGCCCAATTAATTATAGGTTTTACTATAAAACACAACTTGCCTATGTTCGGGTCTTTTTCGCCTCTTTCAGACCTTCCTCATTCTGACGTGGATCATCGGTTGGTACAACCTTGGGATCAAGCGGATGCGACAAGCCGTAATTAGCACCCTGTCCACTTCGGATAGCACCTTGTGATGCATCAACGAGACGGTAAAAATCCGATATAAGTTGAGCATCAATCTTCGGATTGTTTTTAATAGTCGTATCGTCAACATTCCGGTTAGAAGGTGTATTCGCTTTAGATTTATCATCCGTATCATCTTCTGTCGTAGGCGAAGTGGTAGGATCGCGTAGGTCTTTCATTAGCAAACTCCCTTGTGTTATTAAGGAACGGTTCTCTGTCTGTCGCTCGGTGATCGGTACAGACGAGGTGTGATCCTTCTTGTGTTGCGGAAGGAGTTTTGGGTGTGTACAAGCAATTCCGGTTGATAGTTTTGCATGTAATGTTCAAGCAATCCGAAATAATCTTTAAGAGTTAAGGAGAGACTTAGATTATCCTCAATTCTCTCGATTTTCAGGCGAATAGGATCTGAAACTAATGTGTCTCTTGAAATCGCGCGTCCATGAGAACGCCAACGTTCATAATCACCTAAGACTTTGGCAATCTCTTTTGCTCTTTCTTTCTTTTCTTCGTCTGTAACGGGGATTTCTGTTGAACTATGGATGTTCCAATCTCTGAATTTATATTTAGAAAGCCACTCGGTCAAAAGGTCCTGCGATAGCAGACGGGCTTGTTCAAACTGATAAAGTTCACCCGGATCAAAATTGTTGAGCAGAATCAACTCTGCCGTGTTTAAATCGCCCGATTCCGCTTTTTCCGAAAACCGTTGATACTGGTTCAGATATGACATCGCTGGCACAAACTTTCCATCCTTCTCAATTTGCGGATCAATCGGTCCCAAACATGAAAAGTAAGTCATAAAAATCCGGTCCCCTGTCATCACAAAAACCGTGCCTGCAGACATGGCTCGATTCGGAACTATAAAGTGAACTTCATCGTAATGATAGCGGATGACAGTTACCATCCGCTCAACGACTTCAACGATACCACCAACGGTATCTAATACAACAGCTATTCGATACCGACGATTTCGGATACGTTCAACAGCTTCCTTGACGATTTTCTCTAACCCGGGCCATATCGGACCGAAAATCGTGAGTACATCTGCCTGAAGAATATGCTCAAGTCTACTCAAGTCCTGATTGAGGACATCCCTTATTTGAGTTTGACGGTCACCGGGACGCTGTGTCACTAATAGGTTCCTACCTTGACTTAAAAGCGTTTATCTGATATGTTCCATTGCAGATATACGATACCATAGTCTTCATTTTTAGACTAATTAATTTTTTTTACCTTACGCTTTCGATTTTCATAAAGAGGATACATAATGGCAAGAAACAGACGTACCACGCAACAAAGAGAAGTCCAAGACTACCGATACGACAACGCAACCCGGAAAAATAATCCTCCCGCGGGCATGGCTGGACAAGGGAGAACCCCCGATACTCCCAAACAGGAATACGCATATAATCCGCATCTGCCACCGATACTGCGTTCTGATCCTAATGGTGATGTTGATGAACTTCACGAACTCCTCCAAAAAGCGCAGCACCAAACGCTTGAACCAGAAGAAGCAGAAAAAATCGCTGATGCCCTCAAACACCACGAACCGTGGTTGGAATGGGCAGGCAAACAGGAGGCGAAATCTTTCACCGTAGATCCTGTTGCGTTGCATAAGCATGAACACGTCAGCGCCAAAGCGATTTTGAAGGTGGCAGCACGCGAAAACGTCCAACGCGAACTCTTCGCAGATCCACAGCAAACTTATGACAAAGCTTTAGAATTCTATAAGCACGATGTGGATTGGACAAATCGGCTTATTCTTGGGGATAGTCTGATGGTGATGAGTTCTCTTGCACACCGAGAAGACCTCGCGGGGAAGGTTCAGATGATCTACATAGACCCGCCCTACGGTATCAAGTTTTCCTCCAACTTTCAACCGACAGTATTTCAACGAGATGTAAAGGATAGAGACCAAGATTTGACGCGTGAAGCGGAGCAGATAAAGGCATACCGTGATACATGGACACTCGGTATCCATTCCTATCTTGCATATCTCCGAGACCGACTGATTGTGTCAAAGGATTTGTTGACGGCCAGTGGGAGTATCTTTGTGCAGATTAGTGATGAGAATGTCCATAGAGTGAGAAATATTATGGATGAGGTATTTGGACCAGAAAATTTTGTAAGTCAGTTAGTTTTCACTAAAACGCGATCATTAGTCACATCCGATTTTGTTACAACAATCTGTGATTTTATACTATGGTATGCAAAAGATAGAGATTTAGCAAAAGAGAAAATGCGAAAAGTGTTTGTGATGCGAGGTGATGATAGTCTTGCTTCCCACTTTGAAGACTCATATGGGGAAGTTCTGACTATCGGAGAACGAAAAATGAAATTACAGAAAAATGAAAACGTTGATGACTATAAACCATTTAAGTCAGATGATTTGATTCGCCGTCCTAATCCAGAAATCAATTTTGAGTGGCGTGGTAGGAAAATTCAAGGACGATTTCGGACAAACGAACAAGGACTAAAACGAGCCTTAAACGCAAACAGAATCTTGTTCACAAGGACTGGAATTCGGTATAAATTTTTCTTAGATGACTTTGCCGTATCACCACTTAACCATCTTTGGCAAGATGTGATCGGGGCACAAAATCCAAATTATGTCGTTCAAACGAACGCAGAAGTAATTGCGCGTTGTCTCTATATGACCACTGACCCTGGGGATCTTGTCCTTGACCCAACATGCGGTGGTGGCACAACTGCTTACGTTGCTGAGAAATGGGGTAGACGGTGGATAACAGTTGACACCAGTCGAGTTTCTATCGCGTTAGCGCGACAACGTCTCTTGACAAGCAGTTTTGAGTATTACAAACTCAAGGACGAAGAAAACGGTGTTATGGGTGGGTTTGTCAATAAAATTGTGCCTCACATTACTCTCAGGAGTATTGCTCAAAATACTGCGCTTGATCCTATTTTTGAAAAGCATGAACCGATTCTCAAGGAGAAGTTGGAGGCGTTGAATAGTGCATTAGCAGATATTACGGACGACATCCGATCAAATCTCCTTGCTAAACTTGCAGAGAAGGAGAGACGCGACGGGAAAAGATCTATCACGGATGCAGATAGACGACGTTGGGAACTTCCAGAGACGGCTTGGCAGGAGTGGGAAGTGCCTTTCGATACTGATCCCGATTGGACTGAGCCGTTACAGGTGGCGTTAACCGAATATCGCGACGCGTGGCGGATAAAGATGGATGAGGTGAATAAATGTATTGCCGATTCCTCTGATGGTGAGGAGTTGGTCGATCAGCCTGAGGTGGATAAAAAACGGATTCGGGTGAGTGGTCCGTTTACCGTGGAGGCGGTGCAACCTCCGGAGGAATTCCTTGATGTTGAGTCTCCTATCGGTGGTGAACCTGAGGAGATGGAGGACACATTTGACTCCGATACTGAGGAACGCGAGGCTGTCAATGCTGAGGCGTATCTTGATAAGATGGTTCGTTTATTGCGTGAAGATGGTGTGAAGTTTGCGGAAGATCAAAAGCAGAAATTTGCGACGCTTGATTCGCTTGAAGGGGGTATCTTGCACGCCGAAGGAAGTTGGGAAAATGGTGATTCGGATCGCCGAGTCGCTGTTGCGTTCGGTCCACAACACGGACCTGTGACGGTGATGCAAGTTGAGGATTGCCTGCCTGCTGCGTCTCGCCGCGGTTACGATGAGTTGATTTTTGCGGGATTCAGTTTTGATGGTGCAGCACAGGTGATTATCCAAGAAGATCCGAATCCGAGGGTGCGTATCCACATGGCAAATATCAGTCCGGATGTGGTGATGGATGACTTGCTGAAGAAGACATCTACCAGTCAGTTGTTTACGGTGTTTGGGTTGCCTCGCACGATGCTTGAGACAAATGACGATGGAGAATACGTTATCACGATGGAGGGTGTGGATATCTATAATCCTGTTGATAACACAGTGAGTTCTGCTGGTGCGGATAAGGTTGCGGCGTGGTTCGTTGATTCGGATTATGACGGTCGAACTTTTTGTATCACGCAAGCCTTCTTTCCTGATAAAAAGGCGTGGAGCAAAATCGCTCGCGATCTCAAAGGTGTGATTGACGCTGAGAGTTTTGAGATGTTCAGTGGGACGGTGTCTCTGCCGTTTCCTGCTGGGAAATATGGGTGTGTTGCTGTTAAGGTGATTGATCCGCGGGGGAATGAGGTGATGCGGGTACATAATTTGGAAAGTAGGAGCGATACTCAAGACTCGGCAGGAGCGGTTTCCTAACCGCTCCGTATTATTGTCAGAATCTCGAATTATCTCAGATTCCGAGGATTTTAAGAGAAAAAGCGTTTGTAGTCGCGCAATTCATTGCGCCTCTTACATTCTGAAACTTGGATTGTAGCGGCTTACACAGATAACAGGAAGTATGAGAGAATAATGTCTCAAGAAAAACTACACGACTTGCACCATTTTATACGTCGACTTAGCGACAGAATGGCAGATCATTACAAACAGATTCAAGAACATGCAGCCGAAGATCCGGGAACAGCCGGGGACCAGGGCGAGGAAAACTGGCTGACCTATTGCGCGGATGGCTTCCGCGTACCTACGAGGTCGTTACGAAAGGGAAAATCATTAGCCAAGATGGACAGATGGGTCCACAAGTTGATGTGTTAGTTCTAAAGAGCATATATCCTAAGCAGTTAATTGACGAAGGTCAAAAAATATTTTTAGCTGCAGGTGTTGCTGCAGCATTTGAATGCAAGATAACACTGAGAGCAGAACATATTGAAAAAACTATGAAAAATTGTGTGGAAATTAAAAACTTATATCCAGAAAGAAAACAAACACCGTACAAGGAATTACATGCTCCTATTGTCTATGGATTGTTGGCACATTCCCATTCTTGGAAGGCAGAAAACTCAACACCTGAAAAGAACATAGAAAATAAGTTACATGCATCTGACTTCACGCACGTGTCTCATCCTCGCGAGTGCCTTGACTTACTGTGTGTTGCAGACCTTGCCACATGGACAATGTTTAAGACAACTTCCAGTTTCCCAAAGTTTGACGGACCAGATGTGGGCGCGCAAACAACTTACTTTGGACACACACATTATAGTAACCCCAAACAATTTAATCCGATTGGAACGCTCATATCACGCCTAACACTTCGTCTTGCTTGGGAAGATCCTGCGTTACGTGATCTTGCTGACTACTATTACAAAACAAGTATTGGTGGAAGTGCTCGAGGCTTCTCACGTAAATGGCATACTTCAGTTTACAATCGAGAGAAGAGTCCCACTCCCCCACTTGATTATTTTCCAAGACACCCATTCTGGGATGAATGGGCTAATAATTTTCTCTGAGAATCATCTAATTTGATTGCTGTAAGGAAATAACTATAGTAGACTTATGAATGGTTTCTGTCCTGTAGGAGCGATATCCGTATTGTGATCCGTGTGTATTCGAGAATCGGAGTTCCGACTTTCAAAGTGATGGTGTTATGTATCAGAAATGTCAAAATAAGTATCCATTGAAAATAAAAACAAAAATTGTCTTTTTGCTATTGATAGCATTATTAGGAGTTATAGTTTCCGCGTCGATTGCCCAACAAAATCAGACCGTTCCGAAAACGGATACGGAAGTTGAAAAACTCAACAATCGTGTTTCTGAACTTGAAGGCAAACTCCAGACTGTTGAAAATGTTGAGAAGATGGAATTGGCAGCAAAACTTGCTGAAGCACAAGCGAAACTTGCTAATGCAGAATTTGGTAAATTGAAATTGGAACTGAAAGATTCTAATGAAAAATGGTTGACAAGATGGGTATTCATCATTTTGGGTATTCTATCTGTTGTAGGTTACGCTCTGTGGTCTTGGTTAACAAAAAAAATGGATGAATTGATTGCGACTGAAGTTGAAGGACGCGTTAATCGATTTGAAGAAGCTGTTGAAAAAGCAAATATATTGGAACCTCAAGTAAGGATATTAAACAAGGAACATGCGGCTTCTGTATTAGAGAATTATATGTACTACCCGCCAGAAGGATATCCTGAACAAATCAAGCAACTTCCAGAACAAGCACTTTTAGATGTATTCAGTGATGAAACACGTTATCTCGAATACAAGATGAAAGCAGCAGAGGTTTTAGCGGATAGGAAATCAACGGAATTAGTTTCTCCCGTACTAAAATGCTTAAAATCATATATCGACTCAGATTTCGATTGGGATCAAGATTATCGAACACAACACTTGTTGTGCGACTTAATCGATTTTATTGAACCAGTAAACACGACTGAGATATATGAAATACTCAAAAGATTCCTTGAGCAATTGCTATCAGATAAGCCAGAAGTGAAAAGATTCATCATTACTGCAATTACGATTTCGCTTGTCAATGCTAATAGCGAACTTAATAAGAAGGATTCGGTTTCTATTATAAGGAAAGCTATTCCGAATTTGAATATTCATCCAGAAGATGAGGATGCTTTAAAAGACTTGGCTCGATATTTTGATAAAATTAAAGAATATGATGCCATAAAAGAAATGCTGGAACATCATAGAACAACTATGAATTCTGATGTAAAAGAGACCTGTTTGGCTTTATTGGAAAAGCATGATCGGGACTTTGTTGAGAAATACCGTGCTGAGGAAACGACTACCAACACAGAAAGCGAGGAGGCTGATGAATCAGAGCCAACAGAATGATATTCCGATTCAACCTGTAGAACAACCGATCTTGTGCAGTCCTTATGACGAACCTGATTTGCACTGGATATATGATACCAGTACAGGCGAAGCAGTGAAAAATCCTGGACGTCGCGAGGCAGGTTATTGGTATAAAACCGAACGGACCGGTAGTGCTCAACTGAATCTCTTTCAAGAGGAGGAACGAGACGATCTGCCGTTGGTGAACGCGCTCCGTGCCGATATGAAGCGATGGCGTGAGACAAATTATCGGAATGCAACAGTTGTAACCCGTGAACTTCTACGTCACTGGGCGCGCGATGATCTGTTACGACGGCTCTTTTTCTGTCAACGCGAGGCTGTTGAGACTATCATATACCTCGTTGAGATACGTCAAGGCGGTAAACGTCTCGGTTTTAATCCTACCTTTACCGATGAAGACTTCGCTAAGTTGGTGGATACGCCGAATGAACCTGATCTCGCTGACCTCATCCGTTTTGGATGTAAAATGGCTACCGGTAGTGGTAAAACTGTTGTTATGGCAATGCTGATCGCTTGGGCATTTTGCAACCGTGGTAAAGTGCCTTCTGATGAAAGGTTTCCTCACGCTGCGCTTGTCGTCTGTCCAAACTTGACAATCAAAAAGCGGCTGCAGGTATTGCGTCCAGAAGATATGGACAATTACTACGATGCATTTGAACTTATTCCGGCAAAACTCCGTCCGTTGCTCAATACTGGAAAGGTGTTGATTACCAATTGGCATCAGTTTAAGCCAGAAGAAGAGGATTATGAAAACGGACAGAGATACAAAGTAGTCAATAAAGGTGAGGAAACACCCGATGCCTTTGCTAAACGTGTCTTAGGCGAACTCTATGACCGCGCGCCTATTATGGTGTTGAACGATGAGGGGCATCACGCGTATCGTCCTGCACCTACGACTGAAAGGCTATCAGCAGATATAAAGGAAGAACGCCGCGGTGCTACCGTCTGGGTGAGTGGGTTGGATAAATTCAACCAGTCGTGTGGTGTTAAGTTTTGTGTGGATCTGTCTGCTACGCCGTTTTACATTCAAGGGAGTGGACACGACGAAGGTTCACCTTTTCCGTGGCTTGTGAGCGACTTCGGTTTAGTGGACGCTATTGAGAGCGGTATCACGAAAATTCCCCGCCTGCCTGTGAGTGATACAACTGGTAGACCTGAACCAAAGTATTTTCGTTTGTGGCAGACGATTACTGATGAGATTTCGACTGCTGACAGATTACCGGGTGGTAGACCTAAACCTAATGTTGTCTACCGAGAAGCAGAGGACGCGCTCTCCATGCTTGCAGGTCAATGGAAGGAACGATTTGATTACATTCAGGAGGCATCGGACGAACAGGATAAAACGCCACCGGTACTAATCATCGTGTGCGATAATACAGATATTGCGGAGTATATTTACGAAAAAATTTCTTGTGAACGTGAGGTCGAGGTCGTTGATGAAAATGGAAATGTGAAGGCAGAGATTAGATATGAACAAAGCAAGATCTTTCCCGATTTGCTTAGAAATATGGATGGCGAACATACACTGCGTATTGATAGTAAGGTGTTGGCTGCTGCAGAGAGTGGTGATCCAACTAAGAACCGTAGCCAAGCAGCAGAGGAACTTCGGCAAAAAGTCGCGACGATCGGAAAGAAAGGCAAACCGGGGGCACATATCCGGTGCGTCGTGTCTGTGGCGATGCTCAGTGAGGGGTGGGATGCGAACAACGTCACGCATATCCTTGGATTGCGTGCTTTTAGCAGTCAGCTGCTGTGTGAACAGGTCGTTGGGCGTGGGCTACGCCGCATGAATTACACGCCAGATCCTGAGACTGGTCGGCTCACGGAGGAATATGCGGATGTCTACGGTATTCCATTTTCGGTTATTCCTTTCAGAGGTCGTCCAACGCATCGCCCTGAACCTGATGACAAACCGATAAATCACGTCCGAGCGATACCGGGACGCGAGGCTTATGAGATAAGGTTCCCTGTCGTGGAAGGGTATGCTTTTGCATTGCGTAAGAACGAGATTAAGGCGGATATTAAAGCAATGGATAGGCTTCGTCTTGAACCTGAACATACGCCGACTGCTGTTTTTGTAAAAGCGGCGGCAGGTTATCAGATTGGTGATATAACGACTTTGGGACCTGGTGAGTTCACTGAGCATGACCGAGAACAATACTATCAGCAAACACATATCCAAACTATCAAGTTTGAAATTGCGGGGCAAATTGTCTATAAATTGGTCGGTGACAAATGGAATGCGCCGGATCCAGAAAGTAAACCTGCTCTTCGGTTGAAGTCGCGACATCGTTTGTTTCCACAGGTTTTCAAGTTGGTTGATAGATATATTGAGACAAAGGTTGATTTCCGAGATTGTAATCCGTGTGAGCTTGGTCTCCAGAAATATGTGGAGTTGATTGTTAGCCGATTGATGACTGCTATTCTACCTGATGAAACGCAAGGTGAAATTCCGTTGCTGCCGATTTTGAATCGCTATAAACCTGTTGGCACATCGGCTGCTGTGGATTTCTTCACGACACGTTCTTGCCACGGCACACAACGTAGCCAAGTTAATCTGGTCGTGCTGGATACGCAGAGTTGGGAACGTTCTACATGCTTCTATTTGGAGTCGTCTGATGCGGTTAAATCCTATGTCCGTAACGATCATCTCGGTTTGAGTATCCCATATCAGCATCGTGAGGTTACGCACAGCTACGAACCGGATTTTATTGTGAGGCTTAAGAACGGTGTCAATGTGCTTTTGGAGACGAAGGGGTATAAACGTCAGCACGAGTCTTTGAAAAGTGAGGCTGCGAAACGATGGGTTGCTGCGGTGAATAACTGGAATCGTGAGAGGCTTGGTGAGGAGGAACAACAAGGCAAATGGACGTTCCATGTATGTGAAGACCCACAACGTCTAACACAAGAATTGAATCGGTTACTCTTTTCTGAAAGTTAATATTGTGAGATTCACACGAAATCCCTTTTACAGCATTTTTCTTAGAAGAAGGAATACCTATTTTCCCTAAATTGACACCTATGTGCGGTTAGGAAACCGCATCTACCGGGCTTGGTGAAAATCTGATTGAAAAGTGGACAATTGAACGGCTCTGGTTTGACATGTGCTTCCTATTGTGATATAATTTTGATTGTTAAAACTGTTGAATCTCATACGAAACACTGACTGATACAAAATCTTAATTCTGCCTATGGACGCAATTAAAGCTGAAGTTTACGATATTCTAAAAAATGCAATCCATGCTGCTATTGCCGCTGGTGACCTCTCTATCACCGAAGTGCCAGATATTCCGTTTTCACCTACGAAAACCCCCGAACACGGTGATATCGCGACCCCAATTGCATTGGGACTTGCAAAACAGGCACGGATGGCACCGCGCAACATCGCCGAGAAGATTGTTGCCCACATTGATCTTGAATCCCATCCAACTATCCACAAAGTTGACATCGCCGGTGCGGGTTTTATAAACATTCATCTTTCGGATGAATGGCTCTATGACACACTCCGCACGATCGCGGCGACACAATCGGCATACGGCACCTGCGACAAAGGGTCAGGAAAACATCTGCAGATTGAGTTTGTTAGTGCTAACCCTACAGGACCGCTTAATATTGTAAGTGGACGCGCCGCAGCGGTCGGGGATACCCTTGTCAACCTTTTAAACGCTATTGGCTATAAGGCAATTCGTGAATACTACGTCAACGATGCCGGTGGTCAGGTCGAAAGGCTGGGTGAGTCAATTGATGTCCGTTATCGACAGGCACTCGGTGAAGCGGATCTGGAAATTCCAGAAGGTGGATATCAAGGAGAATATCTACGGGAGTTCGCGCAGACTATCGCTGAAACGGAGGGTGATACCTATCTTCAGCTTGATGCAGATGAACGGGTCGCGCACTTTCGAGATAAAGGCATTGCCCATATCTTGACACAGCAAAAAACTGCTTTGGAACGCTTTGGCGTTAATTTCGATGTCTGGTCGAGTGAGAAAGCGATTCGGGATAGCGGAAAGCCGGAAGAAATCATCCAACTGTTTCGAGAGAAGGAATTTCTCTATGAAGCCGAAGGGGCAACATGGTTTCGAATGACGGATTTTGGTGATGAAAAAGACTGCGTTGTTGTACGTAGTAATGGCGAATACACCTATTTTGTACCTGATGCTGCTTATCACCGCGATAAGTTTGACAGGGGTTTCACGACAGTTATTGACCTGCTTGGGCCCGACCATCAAGGGCATATTATACGGCTCAAAGGCTTTGTCAAGGCACTTGGTATGCCCGATGACTGGCTCGAAATTTCTATCATTCAGCAGGTGAACCTTGTTGATGCAGAGGGCAATCGGTTGGATATGTCGAAACGGCGGGGGCAGTTCTTTACGCTTGATACGCTTATTGATGAGCTTGCTGAGACTGTCGGTGAACAGTTTGCAGTGGATGTTGCTCGTTATTTCTTTCTCATGCGCGCTAACAACACGCATCTTGATTTCAATATGGAATTGGCGATCACGCATGCCAGTGAAAATCCTGTCTTCTACATTCAATATGCGCATGCTCGGTGCTGTAGCATTTTCGAGCAAGGCGATGAACAGGGGATTGCACCGAAGCCGATTGCGTCAGTTTCCCTAAAACAACTCACAGAACCAATGGAACACGAATTAATTCGGAAATTAGCCGAATTTCCATCGGTTGTTCTTCTGAGTGCAGAGACACGCGAGGCACATCGTGTTCCTCATTATCTGCATGAACTTGCTGGAATTTTTCATCCATACTACAACCAACACCGTGTTCTTGATGCGTCGAACATGGAAAAAACGTACGCACGGCTTATTCTGGTAAAGAGTGTACAGACGGTGTTGAAAAATGGATTGACCCTGTTAGGTATCTCTGCTCCCACATCCATGTAAAGAGGTTCAATCCAAGAGCGGTCTGAGATCGCAATACCGCGGACGATAGGAAAGAATATGTCAATAGATTATAGAAAAACAGATAAAGCGCACGTGTGGCATCCGCTATTTCAGCATCAACGCCTTGAAGAGACATCGTTGGTTGTTTTTGAATCGGCATACGGGACAACACTTGTGGATTCGGAGGGGCGCGAGTATTTAGATGCTTATTCCGCATTGTGGAATGTCAATGTCGGTTACGGACGACAGGAGATAGCAGACGCAGTTTACGCGCAAGTACAGCAGCTGCCATACTATCCCCACTCGCAAATTAACGTTCCTGCTACGGTATTGGCGGAACAACTCGCTGCATGTCTTCCGGGTGATTTGAACCACGTCTATTTTTGCAACAGCGGTTCGGAAGCGAATGAAACCGCGATTAAAATGGCAAGGCAGTATGGCAGGCAAAACTATCCGGGTGAGAATCGCTACAAAATCATCAGTCGCTATCGCGGGTATCATGGGTTTACGTATGGCGCAATGTCAGCGACAGGTCAGGCACGGAGAAGGAAGGCTTTTGAGCCGCTTGTTCCGGGGTTTCTACACGCACATCCACCTTATTGCCACCGATGCCCCATCGGATTAGAGTATCCATCTTGTGGTACCGAGTGTGCGGATGAGATTGAACGGATGATTCATTGGGAAGGCCCCGAAACAGTGATCGGTGTTATCGCCGAACCTATCATCGGTGGAGGCGGCGTGATTGTCCCTCCAGACGACTATTTCCCAAGACTACGTCAAATCTGTGACGACTATGGACTGCTCCTGATCTTTGATGAGGTGATTACTGGGTTTGGACGGACTGGAAAGATGTTTGCGTGCGAACATTGGGATGTCCAACCTGACATCATCACGTTAGCCAAAGGTCTGACGAGCGGCTATATTCCACTTGGTGCTTGTGTCGCTTCTGCTGAGGTATTCAACGCATTCCTCGGGGAGTCCGATGAAAATAAGGAGTTTGCCCAAGTCTGCACCTATGGTGGACATCCGGTAGCATGCGCTGCTGGCGTCGCGAATCTGAAGATTATCCAAGAGGAACATCTCTGGGAAAATGCGGAAAAGGTGGGTTCCTATCTGCTCTCAAAGTTAGAAACGTTGAACACGTTACCGATTGTTGGGGATGTCCGTGGCAAAGGGTTGATGATTGCTGTTGAACTCGTTGAAGACGATGGATCGCATCTCGAAACAGCGAAGACTAACGGAATTGTCGGACAATTACGAGAAAAGGGTGTAATCATTGGGAAAATCGGTCATGCTATTGAGGAACCGGAGAATATTATTTTTATCGCGCCCCCGCTTATTCTAACTGAGGCGGAGGCGGATAAGATTTTCGAGACGCTACGTCAAGTACTTGTCCAACAGGAGTTTTAACTGATGTCGCTTCGCAGGCGTTATCTGATTCGGATCGGTTGCGAGAGCGTATTGAAGGGCGGTTGAACAGGCACAGGTTCGTTGTTCTTCTGGGATTTTAGCGACGGTGCTTCTCACGGTCTTTTTAGAAGCCTCTACATTGGCGCGGACATTATCAAGAATCATCTCGGTGGTAACGTGGTCGTGTTCAGGATGCCAGCAGTCGTAATCGGTTGAACAGGCAAGGACAGCATAGCAGATTTCTGCTTCGCGTGCTAATTTGGCTTCCTGTGCAGCCGTCATTCCGATAATGTCAAACCCGAAGGATCGATATACATTCGATTCTGCTTGTGTTGAAAACGCTGGTCCCTCCATACAAATGTAGGTGCCACCGTTATGAACGGTTGTACCGACTTCAGTTGCTGCTTTGTATAAGAGGTCGCTCAGGATTGAACAGAATGGCTGTGCGAGGCTAATGTGTGCGGCGATGCCGTCGCCGAAAAAGGTTGATTCTCGGTTCTTGGTATGGTCGTAGAGTTGATCTGGGATAACGAAATGGCGGGGTTCGATTTCCTGTTTTAGGCTTCCGACAGCACTGACAGCGATGAGCCATTCGACGCCTAACGATTTTAGGGCATAAATATTAGCGCGAACATTAATCTCTGTAGGAAGAATCCGGTGTCCGACGCCGTGTCGAGGTAAGAAAGCGACAGGCTTCCCGTCAAGGTTGCCCAGAATAAGAGCATCGCTCGGTTTGCCGAATGGGGTTTCGACTTCGATTTTTTCGATGTCTGTTAAGCCTTCCATCTGATAAAAGCCGCTGCCGCCAATAATTCCGATACGCATTTTTTGTCCTTTCGCGAGACAAGAATGAAAACAGTTTTGTGGTCGTAAAGATTTAGTCTTAAGATTGCTTTATACGTTTAACGAAGTTTATATTAATGATTTTCGACGTGAGGAACGTGAAGATTAAACGGATCTTCAGTCGTTAACAAGAGTTATAATTCAATATGGCACTATTGCAATGTGGTAATTTAACGCTTGAAGGAAAATCCAGTTCCGCTGTCGCTACTTATATACGGGTGAAGGAACTTGACCTGGTTTTCGATTTAGGCAGATGTCCAATGAATTTCATTGGAACCGATAATGTCTTTATTTCGCATTTTCACTTGGATCACTACTTCGGGCTACCTATCTACATTAGCCAACGCTGGCTTTCTGGTATACCACCGGGTAATGTCTATGTTCCGTCGAGGGGGTCTAAACAACTCATACAGATCCTTGATAGGATTTCTGCGTTGGATACAGGTCGAAGTTGGGCATATAAAATCAACCCGGTCCGAGTAGGGGATGCCATTCCATTTCGACAAAATCTGGTCGCACACGTTTTGCCCGGCAATCATAGTGTCCCCGCGGTTTCTTATCTCATCTGTGAGGTACGCAAGAAGTTGAAGCCGGAGTTCCATCATCTCTCTGGACGTGACATTGCTGAATTAAAACAATCAGGTGTTGAAGTGACGAGAGAGGTACAACTGCCATTAATTGCCTATCTCGGGGATACACGGAGCGTCCCTATTGATGCGCATCCGTTACTCAAGCAGTGCAAAGTGTTAATTTGTGAATGTACATTTCTCCTGCCGGAACATCGGGCACGTGCGAAGCGAACAATGCATTTACATCTTGAGATGCTACCCTCGGTTTTAGCCGATGTTGAGAGCGAACACATCGTTCTCACTCATTTCTCCCGTCGTTATACGCCGGAACTCATCCGACAAAAGGTGTTTAACTACTTACCTGCAGCAGAGCGATCTCGGATCGAACTGTTTCTTTAATCCGCGCAATTAGACTATTCTGAAACGGGTTGTTCGGGTACCCTCGCACGTTCCATATAGAGATGTGTCGTTAGGATTGCCCATATAGGTGCGAATACTGCGTCTATCAGTGTGTTTACGACGACTATCACGCCGATTGCCCAAATCGGGGGGATCTGTAAAGTTATTTTTACATAGCCGCCGAAGAAGAGACCGAAGAATTTTCCTGATTGCAACACCTCACGCAACGGCGCAAACTCAGGTGTGACTGCAGAAAACAGCAGCAACGTTAAGCCGAGCACCGCTGTTGTAAACACCATTGTCACCAAGGCAAGCAGCAGGTACATGCCGAAAAATCGACCTCCTGCCCCGCGAACGAGTTCACTGCTACGACGAAGGGCAGCGACTGCCGATAGATTTTCAATAATAACACACTGATTACTGAGACTCCATTTTACCAGGAAATAGGCAGCGACAACACCAGCAATCAGCATGAAGAGAAAAAGTGGTGCACTATAACCTGCCGATACACTCTGTATCAGAAAATCAGTAAATCCAGCCACGATCAGTGCGAGAATGATGAAAGGTCCTCCCGTCGCAAGTAGCATCAAAATACATATCCCCAAAATAGATATTGCCTTACGGCGTGTGTGTTGCCATGCCTCGCCAGAACTGACATTTATGCCACGATAATGATTTACGATAATGAAGGCGAGCGGACACATCGCTAACCATAGAAAACCGATACTCAAGGAAGAGGCATTGAAACCTACTCCTGAATCGACTTCTGTTGTTTTTGGGGGTAGTTGAGGAGTCCCACTTGATTTGATAAGAGGTAATGAAGAGTATGCTCCGATTCCTTCTGAGGTACTGAAACTCCATTGCGCCTCTGGAACCCCGAATTTGAAAAGCAGAAACAGGGCAGTATTAAATATGAGGCTGACGATGATAAGAGGTAGCATCACGCGCCAAAATAGACTAAAATGGTTTCGGTACTCTCTGAATATCGTTGGCACAAATCCCTGTTGACGCTGTGTTGCTCCTGCTTTACTGGTATTTTCTAACACATGCTGCATATTTCTGCCTCGAAAAAAGGAGCGATCAGATGTGAGTTATCTTCGTCCTCTGTGATGCTATTCGTCGTGCTCCTCCGAGTTTTGTAGTTCTTCAATTTGCTTCTCTAAATTGCGAAGTTCGTAATCGGACTTATCGTATGGTTGTGATGCATTCTCTGCATACCACTCTTTATATCCACCGACTCTTCGGGCGTGAAAGTCTTGAAAGACGTGTGGAAACCGTTTAACGAGAATTTCAGCAATCTGTGAAAAAACGAGACGGATTTCTTCTTCGGCGTGCCTTGAAGTCCTCAATGGGATTAAATGGCGCGCTGTGCGAAGATTCATCGAAAAAACGATGCAAGTTGCGACTCCGATCGGAGCGATCCTTCTGAACGCAGAGGTCAACTTCTTCTTGATAGCGAAACTCTTGCGTTCATCGATTTGGTAAATTTTTGCCAGTTTCTCTTGCACAGATTCAAGGTATTCAACTGCCTCCATGATAAGTGCAACGCCTTCGCCCGCTTCATTATCTTCATCTTTCAGGACTTGTGGAATCCAGAATTCAATATCCGTCAACCTCACAAAACGGAGGCTTTCTTGACTGAATGCGGTTCCCACTCGATGCCTGACGAGTTCGTGGGTAAACACACGGGATACGTTGTAAATTAGGAATGAAACTGATGTATGTTCGAGGACGCTTCCGTGTCCGGTGTTGATGATGTTTTCAATATAAGTTTTGGCATCGCTGCGCGTTCTGGTCACATTTGGATTCAATCCTGGTTGCCAGCTTCGATAACAGGCCTTGCCAGCCGCCATAATTAGGCTTTCTCCATCAGATTCGGCGGATTGCGGGTCGTATTCGGTTGCGCCAATTGAATCAAGATAGGATTGGAGTTGCTCGAAATCCATCTTTGTCTCGGCGATGATTTCAACTTGTGGTGTTACTTCTTTCATATATTTTTTATGGTAGATTTTAGAATTAATTGGACCCTCTGCATCGGCGAGGTTGGGGTAGGGAATACTGTTCTGTTAAAATGGTATAGGGAAACCAAAGCACAAAGGCATGGTTTCCCTACAAATTCCAATGCGTCTGGAATTAGCTGCCCATTCCGGGATGGGAGCTTGCATCCTGATCGGATGTTCCCGCTTCTTGTTCCTCGTAGAACTTGTATCCGTCTGCATCTTGGTCAAGTTCATACTGGCGGACAATCTGCTCTGCTTCACGAAGGTAGGGGGTATCTCCCTTTGTAATGCTCATATAAGCTTTGAACCCATCATAAGCGGCTCTGAATTCACGAATGGATCGGTAGCAGACTGCTTGTTGGTAAACGGCTTCATTTCGCCATACAGATTCTGGTGCGTTTTCAAACAGATTCTGGTAGGCTTGAATTGCGCGTTCATAGTCACCATTTTGCTGGTAGAGGGAGCCAACCCGGAAGAGCGCATCAGCAGCGGCGAATTTTTTATGTGACAGGTCTCTTGCCAAAGTTGTGTAGGCATCAATAGCGAGTGGGTAGTTGCGGAGTTTTTCCCAGTTACCCGCAATTTGTTGGAAGTTTTGAACGACCTGATCGCTATATCCCATCACCCACATATCAGCAGGGGTAATTTTCCGTCCGGTCTTTTGATATTCGACCGCTTTCTTGTTGCGGAATTTATCAATTTCATCCTTCAGAAAGCTGATTTCGGTCAAGGTCTCTGCTGTCTGCTTCAGGAGTGTTCCAGCCTGTGAGGCTTCATAAGAATCAGGGAATTTCTCAGCGACAGCGACATAGGCGGGCCAGCCACCTTTATAGTCGAAAACCGTGTAGAAATAGATGTTGCCAATCTGGAATTGGGCTTGTGCAGCTTTGGAGTGCTCAGGAAATTCTTCGACCATTCGCTCAAAGTTACGGATGGCTTCGGTATAATTCTCTAAGCTTTCATAAGCACGCCCGACTTCATAGAGTGCCTCTGCAGCGATATTAAAGGTTTCATCTGTCGGTGAGCTATCATAAATAGCTTTATAGTTTTGGTATTCAGCACGCTTTGCCTTGATGACCTCTCGGTTCTTGCGAATATTCGCTGTGCCACTTTTTGCCTCATTCGCGTAATATCCGGTAGGATCTAAATCGACAATAGCTTGATAATTCTCAACTGCCTTATCCCAATCATAGCGACGTTTGTAGATTTTAGCGATTTGGTAATGTGCACGCTGAGCATATTTCCCTTTCTGGTCGCGATCAATAACCTCTGTGTAGAGTGCCATCGCTTTGTCATAAAGGTCCCGCTGCTTTGCGCGATTTTCTTCCATTTTTTCGGGATCATCGTCGCGTATTGTCATCGCTTCTGCTTGGTCGAATGCGGTATCGGCGTTCTGTAATTTCGCGCCGAGGGGGACGACGCTGATACCACCTGGTCCGCACCCGAGGATCGTCACTGCCAGAAAAGCGAAAGCAAGGACGAGTAGATAGGCTCGATCTATTTGAAGATCAAAGCCGTATGTGAAACGGTTCATGGTGAGTCCTCCTTAGGTAAATTGAAATATGCCAGCATATTTTCAGTCAGAGGTGTTTAATTGCTGGCATTCCGTTCATCATTCTTGACATTATACTAAATTTAAAAAAAAAGTCAACATTTTTTTATTTTTTCTCGAATTGGCAACGGCAAGTGATTGTATTTAAGTGTGGAACAAACACAGATAAATTACCTTTAGTCTGTTTTTGCCAGCGTACTATGATATACGTACATATAGAAAGAGCAAGAGTAAATACTTGACAAACATCTGCAGATATGTAAAAATTGAACGTGCGTAAGGCGGTTGATAACTCCATCGCGGTATGATTGTTAAAATATAAATTTGAAATATGAAGGTTAGATTTAGCGAGGATATGGACATGGCAAATTCGGATTATAAAATTGGCGTTGTAGGCGTAGGTAGAATGGGTGCGAACATCGCTCGGCATCTCAATGATGAAGGGTTTGATGTCGTTGCTGTGTACGATGTTGCAAACGAGCGCGCAGCGGAGCTTGCCTCAGAAATTGGAGCAACAGCATCGGGAGAACTCGCGAAGGTTACGGCACTCGCAGACTATATCATTACCGTGGTTACGGACGACGCTGCGATGCGGACGATTTTTTCAGAGGATGCTGATGACAGTCTGCTTCAAGGGGCATCCGGCAAAGTCTTTATTAACTGTGCCACGATTAGTCCGCAAGTTCACGTGGACATTGAAGCACTCGCAGCGAGGCATGGTGCGGAGAGCCTCGAAGGGTGTATGGCAAGCAGCATTACGCAGGCACGGGAAGGTACGCTCTACCTTATGTGCGGTGGTAAAAAATCGACATTCGACAATGCACTTCCAATTCTGGATTCAATGAGTATTTCTCTCCGTTATATCGGTGAAGCCGGTCAAGCAGCGCAGGTCAAGGCACTTGTTAACATGGTGATGAACATCAACACAGCGGGACTTGCCGAAGGACTCGGCTTAGGTGCCGCACTTGGATTGGATCTGGCGATGTTACAAGAGGTCTTCGCACAAACCGGTGCAAACTCCCGCGTCTTAGAGACAGATGGAGAAGACATGGAAGTACGAGATCATGAGTGTTATTTTTCCGCTGCGCATGCGTCTAAGGATTCAGGCATCGCCCTCGACTTGGCAGATGCCGAAGGTATTTCTCTGCCACTTGCACAAGCGACAAAGGCGCAATATGACCGGATGATTGAACTTGGATTGGGCGATTTGGATAAGTCGGGTGTCGCTGAACTCACTTTCCCCGAACGCGGAGGAAATAGCTAAACCGTGCTCAAAGGCGTAATCCTCGCAGGCGGGTTGGGTACCCGTTTGTATCCACTCACTAAAGTTACCAGTAAACATCTCCTGCCCGTCGGCAATGAGCCTATGGTGTTTCATTGTGTGAAGCAGCTCACGTCAGCGGGCATCACTGATATTCTTATTGTGACAAATCCACAGTACGTCGGAGACTTTGTGAATGCCTTGGGAAGTGGCAAAGATTTCGGGTGCGAACTCACCTATCGGGTGCAGGAGGAGGCGAAAGGCATCGCGCATGCCCTGGCGTTGGCGGAGGGATTTGCCAGCGGTGGTAGAATTGCTGTCCTGTTGGGTGACAATATTTTTGAGACCTCAATTCAGCACGCTGTCAATGATTTCCAAGCCCAACAGAAAGGCGCGCGCGTATTGCTCAAACAGGTGCCAGACCCGGAACGTTACGGTGTAGCTGTTTTGAGTGGAGATCACCGCATTGTTGCGATTGAGGAAAAACCAGAGCATCCCAAAAGTGATTATGCCGTGGTAGGTGTCTATTTTTACGAAGCATCCGTGTTTGATATCATCCGCACGATTGAACCCTCGGCACGCGGAGAATATGAGATAACTGCTGTCAACAATGCCTATATGCATCGTGGGGAGTTGGAATACAGTTTTGTGCAGGGAAAATGGGTTGATGCGGGAACCTTTGACTCACTCAGCGAAGCACATCAGATTCTTATGAATTCCTCGGATTGGCACTAACACATCTAAACCCTTTCACCACTGCTGAGATTCGAGGGAATTCCCATACTGATAGAGAGGTATATGGACGAAAAACCGACGCTATCCATCGTGGTCCCGGTTTACAATGAAGAAGAGAATGTTCGCCCATTGTTTGAAAAGATCCAGACAGTATGTGAGACAATTGGGGAAGCTTATGAGGTGTTATTTGTAGACGATGGGAGCCGCGATGAAACCTTTGCAGTGCTTTCAGAACTGAGCAAACAGTTTCCTCAATTGGTGGTTATTCGATTTGAAAAGAATGCGGGTCAAACAGCAGCGATGGCAGCGGGATTTGAATATGCGCAGGGACAGCGGATTGTCAGCATGGATGGCGATTTGCAAAATGATCCGGACGACATACCTAAGCTGCTTGAGAAACTTGATGAAGGTTATGACCTCGTATGTGGATGGCGGAAAGATAGACAGGATAAATTCTTGACCCGACGCGTTCCCTCTATCGTTGCTAATTGGATAATCGGTAGGGTGACAGGAGTACCTATCCACGACAATGGATGCTCATTGAAAGCGTATCGTGCCTCGGTGATTAAACGGGTGTCGCTCTATGGGGAGATGCATCGATTCATTCCTGCGATGTCTACCGTGGCTGGTGCACGTATCACGGAAATCGTTGTCACGCATCATCCACGGCGTTTCGGTGAAAGTAAGTACGGTCTTGGCAGAGTATGGCGTGTGGCGTTAGACATCGTGGCGTTCAAGTTCATAATCTCTGTCTTCGCGACGCTTCCCAAGACAGAAAAATCTTCGCTGTGGCAACGGTTATCAAATGTCCTTTTCAATCCGCATCAGAGAGTGTTTAGGTCCGCTGCATTGCTGAGTCTTCCTTTCTTTGTTTTGGGGCGTGTTTTGTTTGGAAATGCCAAGGTTGCAGCACTGAGCTGCCTCGGTTTAGCGATAGCCTTGCTGGTGCTTGGGTGGCTAACAGAAAATAGAGTTCAAAAAGCTAAACAGGAGCTGCCGGGGTTGGGGAAATTTGAACGCCTCTTTATTTTTCGGTACAAGCGGAGACCTATTCGATTCTTTGGTCCTATCGGTGTGCTATTGTTTGTACTCGGCAGTGTTCTCTCAGTCTCCCCTGCGCACTCTTTTTTCTTAAGCGTGTTGGGTGCTGCGGAAATTCCGAATCTGGGTCCTATTTTCATTGTGATCGGAATTTTAGTATTCTGTTTCGGTTTGTTCGGTGAACTCATCGCGTTCGCAAATGCCAAACGGGTGAAAGACTATACGGTTGAAACATTTTTGAATTTTTAATTGTACCTTGCGGTTCGGTCAGATAGGTTTGTATATTGGCGTTTTCTCCGTAGGGTCGCCTTCCACTGTGTTTCAGGCTGCTGGGTTCTTTTTATGAGTGGAAATCTCAAAAGGTAATATATAGTGGATATGGCTGTTGATTGTAGATTATCCCAAGAGTGGCGCAGCGAATTTCCGGTAACCGAGACCTATATCTATATGAACCACGCCGGTGTAGCACCGCTATCGCGTCGGGTACGAGATGCGATGGAAGGTTTCTTGGAAGATGCCACTGTGAACGGTGCTGTGAACGCCAAGCTTTGGGAAGCAACTGCTGAGGCATGCCGAAATACAGCAGCGCGACTCATCAATGCCGAGTCAACCGAAATCGCCTTTATGAAAAATACAACGCAGGGGATTCTCATTGCGGCAAACGGTATTGATTGGCGATCAGGGGACAACGTTGTCACAACTGCGGTAGAGTTTCCAGCGAACGTCTACCCGTGGTGGAGTTTGAAGGAACGTTATGATGTCCAGACGCGCATGATGCCAGAGCGAGAGGGTCGTATCTATGTCGAAGATATTGTCTCAGCGATTGACGAGCGCACCCGAGCAGTGACGATTAGTCATGTAGAGTTTGCTTCTGGTTTCCGAAACGATATTCAAGCACTCGGTGAAATTTGTCGAGAACGCGATATTTGGTTCGTTGTAGATGCTATTCAGAGTCTCGGTGCGATTGAGGTGGATGTGAAATCTTGTAACGTCGATATTCTTGCTGCTGATGGGCATAAATGGTTGTTGGCACCCGAAGGTGCAGCGATTTTCTACTGTGCTGACGAAAAGTGGGAACGACTGATTAACACCAATGTCGGCTGGGCGAGTGTCGTAAATCCGCGCGATTTTCTCAATTATGACCTGACGCAGAAACCGGATGCAACTCGTTTTGAAGAGGGTTCCTACAACAGCGTAGGTTTATATGGACTCAAGGCAGCGATTGAGTTGCTTCTTGACATCGGTATCCCTGCAATCGAAACACATATTTTGGAACTCACAGCGACTTTGATTGCAGGATTGGAAGCCAAAGGCTATCGCGTCGTCACGCCGCGAGCGAATTCGGAGCGAGCAGGGATTGTCATCTTTGGGTGTGATCGGTATACCCCTGCTGAAATCTATGAAATACTGTACGCAGAAAATATCATCACTGCAGAGCGGGGGAACGGCGTTAGAGTTTCACCGCATTTCTACAACACAATATCTGAGATTGAACGTCTGCTTGAAGTACTGCCAGACCTTTAATTCCTATCTCAGTAAGGGAAAAAGTTGGAAACTATACATATACCGAATAACATTCAGACGCATATAACGAGATCTGTTTCAAGAATCGGATTATCACTTGTTCTGGTTGCTCTACTGATGCTTGGTGCTTGTACGATGCCGGGTGGCAATCAGAAGATTAGCAAGATCCGTCTTTCTATTCAGAATACATTGCCTGTCCAGCGGAAAAAGGTTCCGATTGTGCTGACTGGTGCGCAACTCCGAAAGGTAAACCCTGATTTTACCTTCAAAGCGTATTCCGTTGTTACTGGTAAAGCACCGCGGGAAGTAATGGTTCCTGCCCAAGCAGATGATTTGGACTATGATGGTGAACGCGATCAGCTTTGCTTTTTGCTGGACTTAGATCCAGAAGAGACAAAAGAGGTATCAATTCTTTATGACCCGAATGTCAAGGCGACGTTAACATTGGACATCAATAAACAGACGCGCGCTGCAATCTTCCCTGAACTGAATGCTATCGCTGCAATGGAATCAAATTTGATTGCGTATGTACTGAAATCGAACGGTGCCTTGATTGCTTATGGTAAGAAGCGGTCAGAACTTTTTAGTGTAGACATAATGTTCCAACCTGAATTAGATTACGGAAGACCAATCTCGCCGGAACTCAGACACCATTTTGAGAATAACGCCATCACGCTCTCTCAGCAGGTTCAAATAGAAATAGAAAAACCGGAACAACAGTGGGTAGCCCGCGATCTTGAGAATCAAGAGGTTTATTTCATTCGGAAATCGTACGTCAGTCAGGTTTCAGAACTTGGACAGGAAACTGAGACAGAAGAACAGTTGAATGTCTCTAAATCGATTGGTCTGTCCTTGAACGAACTTCTCAAGCCTGAAACGTCGGTGCTGACTCCGCTTACGCCGTTGGAAGGGCTAATAGGCTGCGGTGGAATTGCACTCTGGCACAAGGAAAAAGCAGAAATGATTCCTTTGCCTATTGAGGGTGATTACGTCCGAATTCTCGCTGACGGTTCTATTCGTTCTATTGTTCAACGGATTGTGCCAACGTTGGACATTCAGGGTGAGGTGCGTCAGTTTACATCAACCACGTTTATCTATGGAGAGAATCCGTGGATTGAGCATCACATCTATATTGATGGCAGTCTACCGACAGATTATTCCATTGTCACTGGTATTCCACATCTGAATGGCACTTATAGTGAGGATGCAAAACAAGGTTGGGTATGGTGTTGGGGAACGGATCCAAGCGGCGTAGATACGCTTGGTGTTGCGCTCATTGCCCTTGCGGGTCGCGAAACACGAGGGGCAGACTCGTCCGTCTATCGTGATGTATCGGACAATCCGCTTTTGCCGGTTATCCTAACCCTCAATGCGGAAGGTAGACTTACGTATCGTACGTTCGCTATCTGGGGTGGTGGTATCGACGGCATTGAGACCGAGACAGAATTTGACCAGCACGTTCAGATTACGACAACTGCCCTGAAAAATCCACCACAAATTAAGTTCCTACCGCCAGAAGAAGAGAAGTAAGGGCAAGGTAACCTCGCCCCTACGGTTGGAGAGAATTATGATTAAGAAAGAAGAGTGTCTACAACTTATCGCAAATCAACGGACGGATGAGATCGTTGTTGCAACAATGGGGATTACCGTGCCGTGGGGTAAAATATCGGCGCATCCGTTAGACTACGCCTCTGTTGGCAGTGCTATGGGACACGCAGCAGACTTCGGACTCGGTATAGCCCTCGCCAAGCCGGATAAAAAGGTTGTTGTACTCAACGGTGACGGAAGCATGCTGATGTGCTTGGGCACGTTGGCGACGATTACTGCCCTGAACACACCACCACCCAATTATCTCCTTTTTGTCTGTGATAATGGGACCTACGAGGTTACGGGCAATCAGCCTGTACCTGCTGGCAACGCTGGTTTCAGTTGGTCGATGATTGCAAAAGGTAGTGGTTTTGAGAAGGTTTATGAATTTGATGATGCGAACGAACTGGAGGCAGCACTACCGAAAATTTGGAATGAGGCTGGACCCGTTTTTGTGAGTCTGAAAATCGAAGAGGCACACGAACCTCCGCCTGATCGGTGGGGTGGTTTCCCGTATCCCTATCTACAAGAGTCGCTTGCTGAATCTACACATAAACTCAGGCAAGCACTCGCTTCGGAATAGTTTCGGTCTAAGGAAGAAGGCATTTTTATGGCAAATCCAAAGTTAGAAGTTCGACGGATGGGACGTACAGAGATGCGTCCAAACGCGCTTGCTCTCGGCGCGGCGTGGCTATGGCAGAAACCGGATGCTGAAGTCATCGGGGCAATCCGACGCGGTGTTGAACTCGGCATTAACTATATTGATACGTATCCAGGACACGCCGAACGTCTCTGGGGAGAAGCACTCTCTGGTGGGTTGAGAGAAAAAATCTACCTACAAGCGAAGGTCGGCACGCACCCTGAACGTCGGAAAGACTTCTCCGCAGACGGGACACGCTGGAGCGTCACAAACAGTCTCAAAAGTCTCCGAACAGATTACCTTGATGCTGTGCTTATCCACGATCCGCTTGATATGGAGAGTATATTGGCACCCGGATGCGCGTTGGATACATTGTTGGAGATGAAAGCGGAAGGTGTTGTTCGACATATCGGTGCCGGTGTGCGTTCTCATGAGTTCCACAGAGAACTTATTGAAACGGGACATATTGAGATTGTTCTTACCTTTTTGGACTATACACTCTTATCGCAATCCGCGGCGGAGACGACCTTGCCGTTGGCACGCGAACATGGTATCGGGATCATTCTTGCGAGTCCGTTAGGCATGGGCAGTTTGACGGGGGTGGAACCGGATGTCGAAACTGAACGCCGACGCAATCCAGATGCTGAACCGAAGGCACACGCTATGTGGAGATGGTGTCAGGAACGCGGTGTTAACATCCGTCATCTGGCGATGCAGTTTTGCCTTGCTGCGCCGATAGATGGTGTTGTTATGTTCGGTCCTGCCGATACAGCACAAGTGGAAGATGGGTATGAAGCAGCGACGGTTGACATCCCGTCGGATATTTGGGAAGCGTTTGAGGCGGAATTTGGTATCAAACGCGGGATGTGAGTTGTGATTAGTGTATCCTGAACTAAAGTCTATTTCTGTTGAATTTTTTATTATTAGTAGGATACCATATTAAGAAAACCGATCCAAAGGAGCGAAGAGATGTCAGTGATTAAGATTCTCCAAGATGGTCGAGTGACCATTCCCAAACACATCCGAGATACTTTAGGACTTAAGAGAGGCGATATTGCGGAAGCAAAGCTTGAGGAAGGTCGAATCGTAATTACACCGAACTTTTCTGGTAAAGAAGCTGGCAAGTCAATGCCAAAATTGGCGAAGGCTTCAGCATGGAATGAACTTCAGGGGGTCATGGATAGGGTTCATGAGAAAAACAGAGGTGTGAGTGAAGCAGAAGTTTCTGCAGATGTCCAACGCGCAGTTGCTGAACTTCGCCAGGAGGAGTATGCCAAGAAAACCTCGAGTTGTTCTTGATAGTGTTGTTGCAGTGAGTGCCTTTCTCACAACTGGTTTGACTGCTGAACTCATATATCAATGTCAGGAAAGGGTGCATCTTTACACGGCTGAAGAAATTTTGCAGGAAATTCGCCGTGTGCTTTTAGAGAAAAACCATATCCGAGACCGTTATAACTATTCTATGGCGGATGTGGGCATTTTTCTTACGCATCTACGGGAAATTAGCACGATAGTTCGCCATCTACCGAAAATTGTCGTTATAGAACGCGATCCTAAAGATGACATGATTGTCGCTTGTGCTGTTGCAGCATCTGCCGATTATATCGTAAGTCGTGACAAAGATTTATTGGATTTAGGAAAATACCGGCACATACAAATCGTTAGTCCAGAGAATTTCATGCAGATTTTGAGAAATCTTTAGTCTTATTTGATTCTTGCCTAAGTGTGATGTATACGATGTTCTGTCTTGAATTAAATCGCAGCTTTCTTTGTACCATCCGCTAAATCTGACGCGAATTGTTTCACAGCACTCAGTAATTTCGCCTCATCTCCTATATTCTTTTCATAAACATCGATGATCGCACTCGCCATAATCACGCCATCGGCGCGTTTAGCGACCTGTGTTGCTTGTTCAGGTGTTGATATACCGAAACCGACACAGATCGGTTTGTCTGTATGTTTTCGCAGTTCAGCAATCATCAGCGCAACCTCGTCTGACAACGTTGCCCGTGCCCCTGTTACACCTGTTACTGAAACGCAATAGATGAATCCAGTGCTGACGGATGCGATTAGTTGCATCCGTTCGGGTGGGCTTGTCGGCGCGACAAGGAAGATTGTGGCGAGGTTGTATTTTGGTGCGACTTCAAGAAGTGATTGTGCTTGTTCTGGCGGTAGATCCGGGATTATCAGACCATCAATCCCTGCGTCTTGTGCAGCCTTACAGAATGTATCCTCACCCATCCGGAAGATCGGGTTGTAGTAACTCATCAAAGCGATGGGGATATCCGTCTGTTTGCGGATGGTTGTTGCTATCTCCAGAATTTGCTGTAGTGAGATATGGTGTGTGAGTGCGCGTTCGCTTGCGCGTTGGATGGTGGGTCCATCTGCAATGGGATCGGAAAAAGGGACGCCGAGTTCAATGAGATCCGCGCCTGCTTCCTCAAGGGTGAGGAGGAGTTTAGAAGTAAGATCGGGATGTGGGTCTCCAGCACAGACGTAGGGCATGAATGCGCTGGCACCTTGATCTCGAAGTTCTTGAAATTTCTTGTCAATTCGGTTCATAGATATAATTGCGTTCCGACTTTCTGTGAATATATTTTTTCAATTATACCTTGAATGGATTGGATTGTCAAGAGAAGTTTGTCAAATTATACAGATATTCAGTGTTAAAAAATCAGTTTGCTTATGTGAAGGATTCCTGTTGATGGATGCTTGAGTTCACACGACCTATCCCGAACAAGTTCGGGCGTCCTCGTGCAAATTACTGGAAAGCTAAATATCCCTGAAGGATGACATTATGAAGGTTGCAATTTTGCTCATGATATGCTACGATTTAACAGTAGAAGGTTCAAGATACATCACATTCATGGAGACGAAGGTGTCATCTCTCTCACCACAAACTATCCTTACACCAGAGGAATATCTTGCTTCGGAACGTAAAGCAACAGTTAAAAGCGAATATCTCAACGGAGAGATACTCGCAAGGTCCGGAGCAAGTCTCGCGCATACGCTCATCACTGGAGATGTAGCCACTGAACTTAACATCCAATTGCGGGGACGAGAGTGTAAGGTCATCACCAACGATATGCGTATTCGGACGAGTCCGAAAGGTGCCTACTTTTATCCAGATATTATCGTTTTCTGTGGTGAACCACAATTTGAAGACCATGTTTTTGATACACTTCTCAATCCAGTCGTTATTATAGAGGTGCTTTCGCCATCAACTGAGGCGTATGACAGAGGTGAGAAGTTTGCACATTATCAAGCACTCACGTCCTTACGAGAGTATATCCTTGTTTCACAGGATAGGATTCGCGTTGAACATTATCGTCTTATAAAGACACAGTGGGGGCAAACTGAGTTTCATACACATGAGGACGTGCTTCCACTCGTTTCTATTGGGTGTGAACTGCCCCTACGGGACATCTACAGCCGTGTTCCTGAAGTCATTGGATAAAAAGGAGGCGAGGTTGAGAAAATTCGTCTCGCTCTCGTGCACAGGGGTGGCACGGGGACCACCCCTAACAACATTTGGGACCGATTAAATTACGCCTTCTGGAAGACAAAATCTGAATCTTCAAGATTGACAGCAATCGCATCACCATCTTGGAAGGTACCTTCTAACATCTGGATAGCCAACGGGTTGAGGATATCCCGTTGGATCGTCCGACGGAGGGGACGTGCGCCGTAGACTGGATCAAATCCGCGTTTTACCAGTTCTTCGTTTGCAGATTCAGAGAGCGTCAAGGTCATCTCCTTTTCCTCAAAACGGTGGCTCAGCTGCGTGAGTTCCAACGTAACAATCCGCTTCAACTCCTCAATACCGAGTCGATCGAAGATAATCAGGTCGTCGATGCGGTTTAGGAATTCGGGTGGAAAATGCGCCTGTACGGCTTCCATCACCTTGTTTCGCATTTCTTTCGTATCCAAGAGGGCATCGCTAATCCATTGGCTTCCGATGTTGGATGTCATGATGACAACTGCGTTCTTGAAATCGACGGTGCGTCCCTGTCCGTCCGTCATTCTGCCGTCATCAAGCATTTGAAGCAGAACATTGAACACTTCTGGATGTGCTTTCTCGACCTCGTCAAGCAGGATGACACAATAGGGGTGTCGTCGCACTGCCTCGGTCAGTTGTCCACCTTCATCGTAGCCGACGTATCCCGGTGGCGCGCCGATTAATCGTGAGACGGTGTGTTTTTCCATGTATTCGCTCATGTCGATGCGTGCCATGGCGTTTGCGTCGTCGAAAAGGAATTCGGCAAGCGATTTGGCGAGGTGCGTTTTGCCGACACCGGTTGGACCCATGAAGAGGAAAGAACCGAGCGGTCTATCGGGATCACCGAGACCGACGCGGGCACGTCGAATGGCGTTGGAAACAGCACTCACTGCTTCATCTTGTCCGATTACTTGTTCGCGCAGACGTTCTTCCATGTTGATGAGTTTTTGTGTTTCACCCTCCATGAGACGATAAACAGGAATGCCGGTCCATTTCGCCACAATTTCGGCAATGTCCTCTGCCCCGACTTGTTCTTTCAACATCTGTGTGCCTTGCGCATCTGTTTCCAGTGTTTCTCGGACGCTTTTGAGTTGTGATTCGAGTTCGGGTATCTTGCCGTATTCGAGTTCTGAGGCTCTGCCGAGATTGCCTGCGCGCTTAGCTTGCTCGGATTCTATACGGAGTGCCTCAATCTGCTCCATTAGTTCACCAATCTGTGTCAAACTCGCTTTTTCATTTTGCCATGCGGCTTTGAGTGCGTTGGCTTTCTCTTTGAGTTCAGCGAGTTCAGCGACCAGTTTTTCAAGGCGTTGCTGTGAAGCATTGTCCTCTTCTTTCTCCAACGCTTGCTGTTCTATCTGGAGTTGAATGATACGTCGTTCCACCTCATCAATTTCTTCTGGCACGCTATCAATCTCAATCCGCAGGCGCGATGCGGCTTCGTCCACTAAATCCACAGCTTTATCCGGTAGAAAACGTTCGGAGATATAACGCTTTGAGAGCGTAGCAGCGGTGACAATAGCGTTGTCCTGAATTTGTACGCCATGATGCGTCTCATAGCGTTCCTTCAGACCGCGCAGGATAGCGATCGTGTCCTCGACCGAGGGTTCTTCGACTTGTACAGGTTGGAATCGGCGTTCCAAAGCGGCGTCTTTTTCAATATGCTTGCGATATTCATCGAGGGTTGTCGCGCCGATGCATCGGAGTTCACCGCGTGCCAGTGCAGGCTTAAGCATATTCGATGCGTCAACGGCACCTTCTGCAGCACCTGCACCGACGATGGTATGGAGTTCGTCAATAAGGAGGATTACCTGTCCTTCCGCCTGTTCTATGTCGGCAAGAACGGCTTTCAGTCTGTCCTCAAATTCCCCACGGTATTTACTACCAGCAATGAGCGCACCCAAATCGAGAGCGATGAGCCGTTTTTCATGTAGGCTTTCTGGGACATCTCCATCGGCGATGCGTTGTGCTAATCCTTCTACAATCGCTGTTTTCCCGACACCGGGTTCACCGATGAGTACAGGGTTGTTTTTGCGTCTACGGGAGAGGACTTGCATCACACGGCGGATTTCATCGTCTCGCCCGATAACTGGATCGAGTTTACCAGAAATCGCTTCTTGCGTGAGTTCTCTACCAAATCGGGTGAGTGCCTGATACTTGTCCTCCGGATTCTGATCGGTTATTCGCTGGTTGCCACGGATGTCAACGAGTGCTTTGAGGATTTTGTCTTTTGTTACATCCGCTTCTCGCAGGATTTTGCCGACTTCGCTCTGCTTTGATTCGGCACACGCTATTAGGAGATGTTCTGTGCTGACGTATTCGTCTTTAAGTGCTGTTGCTTCTTTGAATGCGCTGTCTAAAACGGCTTGTAGTGCTGAAGCAATGCGCATTTCAGCAGCTGCACCTTGCACCTTCGGTGTTTTTTGAACGGCGGCTTCGACTGCTGATGTGATCCCAGGAATATCTGCTCCTAATTTCTGAAAAATCGGCGTTACAATGCCATCGGTTTGTCTCATAAGAGCCAACATTAGGTGTTCGACACCGAGTTCAGGACTTTGAATGTCTGAAGCTAAACTTTGTGCTGTTTGTAGGGCTTCTTGTGCTTTAATTGTAAATCTATCAAATCTCATAATGCGCCTCCCGTGTTGTTTCTGTTTTGTTTTAATTCAGGGTCATTTATGGTAGATTTTAGAATTACTTATACATCTGAACGAGTGACTAACCCCCTAAATCCCCCTTATCAGGGGGACTTTGAGGTTTCCTAAGGAACAGAGTTACTGGTAAATGTAAACTTATTTATATAATCCACCATAGTTTTAAGGAATAAGTTATCTATGTGAAAGATTTCTGTTGATGGATTCCCTAACTTGCTTGGATTCGCGTACCGTATCCCGAACAAGTTCAGGCGTCCAGGTGTTATTATTGGGAAACTGAATTTCCCTATCTCAAATGCCTTTAAATCAGTTCTGCATAAAATGTAGCAAAAACTGTGCCATTTCTTTCTGGACGTTGAGATTTGATAGGATGGTGCGTCAAGGGAAGCGTCTGGATGCTTGGGGAACGTGTGTACAGGACTGTTAGAAGCGGGTACTATCAGGAAGTTGTTCCTGCCGGAGAACCACATCTGAGAGTATGCTTTCACCAATCCTGTGACACTTTGGCACCTGGTGTGCTAATTTGGCAGGGAAAACGGGTTAGATCAGGACAATTTGTTATACCTGTGTTGTCGTAGGTTTAATTGTTAACCGTACGATACATCTCTCGCATCAGTTCTATGAGGTCGGGTGCTTTGGAGAGGAAGCGGTTTTCTGCCTCTTCTTTGATATCTTCGGGAATTCCGTGCAGTGCTTCGGCGATTCCACCTGCGATTGAGCCGAGGGTGTCTGAATCACCACCTAAAGAGATCGCATTGCGGACTGCGTCTTCATAGTTTTCAGATTCCAAAGCACACGTGACCGCTGGTGGGACAGTGCCTTGGCACGTCATATCGAAAGCGTAATCGGAACGGATGTCGTCCACCGTCTGAGTCAAGTCGTAGCCGTATGTGGTAGTGATGACTTCTCGGATACCCGCGGCATTTTCGCCTTGATAGGCGAGCCAGATGGCATGGGTTGTCGCCCGAGCACCTTTTATTCCTTCTGGGTGGTCGTGACTGATAACGGTTACTTTATCAGCTGCGAGAAGTGCTGCGTTAAGATTTCCACGGTTCAGAAATGCCGCTGGTGAGACGCGCATTGCTGCGCCGTTGCGGTAGGTGCAGTTGGGTGCGTCCTCTGGGGAATTGATCCACTGTTTAAATATTTGGCTGAAGCCGCAGTTTGGGTACCGTCGTCCCCATTTACGCATTGTTTCTGCGGGTGGGAGGTTATGCATGAGAGCATCAGCGACGGCTGCAGTGCAAACCGAATCATCTGTGAAACGGCAATCCTCGCTGAAGAAAGGAAAATCTTTGGTTTTAATTCGACGATCCTTGGGTTCATAGATTGAACCAGCGGTGTCTCCAATAATTGCGCCTATCATGTTTCAAACCTTTTAAAGAATGTAGGGCTGAAGCAGGAATGCCTCGCCTTACAATATGAATAGAAAAGTACTATCGCAGTGTGCGTTGTCCTTTGATATTTGCCCATGTGGTGGTGAATTTGCCTTCGGGTTCAGCGCTCAAGGGTTCTGCGAGTTTAGCAAAGTCTGCCTCGTCAAAAATGGAAAACTGTTGGCGTCCGATACGCCTTGGATTATTATTGATAATTTCCAAAATTTTGTCAAATTAAAGCAAAAAAGGGAGTCGAAGTAATAATGAAAAGGCATTGACAGGAACTAACATCTTAAGGTATTTTTAATTTTAAAAGAGCTTATCAAATTTGATTTATTTTTAATTCTTAAAACGGAGTACTCACGAAGCACAATAGCAGTAGAGAGGGAGATAAAACAGAATGCAATCAGTCAAAATACAACATATTTTCGTTTACACGCTCGCGTTTTTCGCAACGCTTCTTTTAACATTCCCATTGACGACCCCAGCACAAACTGTTAACATTCCGGACACAAAACTGCGTACGGCAATTGCGGAGGTGCTCGGCAAGGCATCCAATGCCGTAATTACGGCAGGTGAGATGGCGACATTGAGGCATTTTGTGGCACATGATGCCGATATTAGTGATTTAACAGGACTTGAATTTGCGACAGGATTGGAGGAAATAAGGTGTAATGACAATTTGATCTCTGACTTGTCCCCACTTGCAGGATTGGTGAAACTGCATGTCATCGAATTTAGACACAACGTGATAGAAGATTTATCACCGATTGATGGGTTAACCAATTTGGGTTGGTTAATTGTACCCCATAACTTAATTTCTGATCTATCGCCGATTGAAGGTATGATCAACTTGCGTGGATTAGATATCGGACATAACGTAATCTCTGACTTGTCCCCACTTCAGGATATGATAAGGCTTGAGAGAATATGGATGAACGAAAATCTGTTAGGAGACCTGTCGCCTCTTGCGGGGTTAATCAGTCTGAGAAGTTTTCACTCTTGGGGGACGCCGATATTAAATCTTTCCACTTTGACGAAGTTACCAAAACTGAGAGAGATAGATATTTGCGGTGGAGAAATATCCGATCTTTCACCTTTGGAGGGATTCTCTATCCTGAAAGAACTCTATCTCGTAGGCAATGAAATCTCGGACATCTCTCCATTGGCAACTTTAACAGGTTTGACACGCTTAAGCCTTAAAAATAATCGTGTATCGGATGTTTCTCCGCTTGCCTCTTTACCCAATTTGACATGGATTGAACTTGACGAGAATAATATATCAGATTTTTCGCCCCTAAATGCGCTTCCTGGGAGGGTCACTATTGTTGGTCACGATAACCCAGGATTTACACGCGCTGCTCCAAAAATAGAAGGACCTTGGCTGTGGGTTACCGTACCGACAGCAGGAATGTCTGGCTCAAGAGCAGCGGCTTCTGGCAGAGATTTTCTGAGACAGATGAGTGGTGGCACTGTAACAGAATTGCAGATTGCGAGACAGGGAGCGACCGAGGGAGATCCTGTTGGAGATAAAGTCTGGACATTAGGCAAAATTTTCAGGAGAGGTGGCAATAACATCAATGAGCTTGTGAATACCATCGGGTTAGGAACGGGCAATATAGATTATCATGTCGCTTACGGTTCGGTGAATTTGGATTCCCTGCGTCAACAGAACGCAACGATGTTCGTGGGAAGCGGTGATGCTGTTAAGGTCTGGCTCAACGGTGTTTTGGTTCATAATAACGCTACAGACCGAGATGCTGATGATTATGAGGAGGATTTTCCTGTTACTCTAAGAGCGGGGACGAATGTTTTGTTGGTTGCTGTTTACGAAGGTGAGGGTTGGTGGAGTGGTTTTTTCGGATTTGATGCTGCAACGGAATATACAGTGTGGACACAGAGTCGACCAATCGCGCTAAGACCTTCACGTGTTGCGGATATGGATGAAGATGGAAGTGTGACTATTCTGGACCTGATTCTCGTAGCGCGCGATTTTGAAAAAAACAAACCAAGTAATCCACGAACAGACGTAAATGGGGATGGACGGGTTAACATTTTAGACCTTAACCTTGTAGCGAGAAGTATGGATAAGACAATCCCTGCTGCCCCATCTGCCCTTATATTCGATAATAGAATATCTCCAACAATACTGCAAGCGTGGATAGAACAGGCACAGGCTGAGAATGATGGGTCGATCGCCTTCCGACAAGGCATTGCGAATCTGCAACGGCTTATAGCGTTATTGATTCCAGAAAGAACAGCGCTGCTCACAAACTATCCGAACCCGTTTAATCCAGAAACGTGGATACCCTATCAGCTCGCGACGGCTGCCGAGGTCCAGATTTGTATTTATGCAACAAGTGGCGTCTTGGTTCGGACATTAAATTTGGGACATCAGCCTGCGGGTATCTACCAGCAACGAAGTCGTGCGGCGTATTGGAATGGGAAAAATGAGATGGGTGAATCTGTGGCGAGCGGCGTCTATTTTTATACGTTAACCGCTGGCGATTTCACTGCAACTGGTAAAATGCTTATAAGAAAATAAAACGAGGTTTGAATCACAATTGTCACGACAACAAAAAATTAGAGCAGACATGGCGCGACCTATCAATCAAAGGAAATTAATGATGAAAACTAACAGATACTTTGCTTTAATAGTTTTGACACTCATTGGGTTAGGATTTGGAACTGCAGACGCGCAACAAAATATTGCGCAGCAAGCGTATGCTATTTTTCAACAAAACTGTCTGAACTGCCACGGACCACATGGGGCTTTTACGGAGCAGCTCATTATTGAGTCTGCCCCTGATTTGATTGCTACTGGGGCAGTTGTTCCAGGGAAACCCCTTGAATCCAGTCTCTATACGCGGCTGATTGAAACTGATCCTGCGAAGCGGATGCCGTTAGGTCAACCTAAACTTCCGCTCACAGCAATACTGACAATCAATAATTGGATTACTGCAGGTGCGCCAGATTGGGAACTCCAACGTGATGTCAACTTCATTACAACTGATACAATGCTGAGCGTCATTCAAAACCACCTTAACACTCTCCCAGCATTTGATCGGACCTTCGCACGTTATTTCACGATGACGCACCTCTATAATGCTGGAGAGCGTGCTGAGACCCTTAATGCCTATCACGTTGCGCTCTCAAAGTTGGTGAATAGCCTTTCTTGGGGGTTCGAGATACACAACCCAGAACCCATTGATGCCGCCGAGACGATTTTCTACATTGATCTGCGCAATTATGAATGGGATGTTCGGGGCGACGCTTGGACGCAGATTGAGGGAGTGTATCCGTATGCCATTGCGTTCGATGCGACAGCGCAAGCGGGGCTGCTTGCCAAGTTGACGCATCTACGTCAGGAAATGAACTGTCAAGTGCCGTATGTTTATGTTGATTGGTTTCTTGCGACGGCGTCGTTACCTCCGCTATATCACGATATTTTGGATTTACCCGCAACGGATCGTGAGTTGGAGCGAGAACTAAATGTGGATGTGAGGAGAAACATTGAGACGGCTCCGGGACGGCGTGTCTGGCGCGCCGGCATCGACAATTCAGGGGTGTCAAATAACAATCGTGTTGTTGAACGCCACGTGTCTCGTTATGGTGCGTATTGGAAGAGTTATGACTTTGCTGGCAATTTAGGTGCTCAGAATATCTTGACGCATCCATTGGAATTCAGACATGATGGTGGTGAGATAGTTTTCAACCTCCCCAACGATTTACAGGCGTATTATATCTCGGATGCGTTGGGTAATCGCATAGATGTCGCGCCGACGGATATCGTTTCAAACCCCGCAGCGAGTGATCCCGCTGTTCGCAATGGTTTGTCGTGTATTGGTTGTCATACAGAAGGGATAAAAGAGTTTGAAGATAGTGTTCGTTCAGCAATAGAACAGACAGCGAATCCGGCATTTGACAAAGCTCAAGTATTACGGTTATATGTTGAAAAAGCGGTGATGGATCGTTATGTGGCACGGGATACGGCACGTTACAAGGATGCCTTGGAAGCGACTGGAGGTAGGTTTGAAGGTATTGAACCGGTATTTCGATTCTACGAAGCATTTCAGGGACCCCTTGATGCGACGCGGGCTGCCGCTGCGGTTGGATGGGAGACGGATGCGTTCCTGCGCGAGATTGGTGAGAAATCCAGTTTACAAAACTTAGGTTTAGCGGGATTGCTAAGAGGGGGTAACGTTCAGCGTGATGCGTGGACATCTAACTTTGACGCGGTAGTTTCTGCGTTGTATAGGGATACGCCGGGTCCTACACCCCCTGATGAAGAACGAATCCGACCGCCGACCCCTATAGGTGGTGTTTATATCCCTGATCCCAATCTCAGATCTGTCATTGAGGAGATACTGGGCAAGGCTTCAGGAGCTACGATTACGACGGCAGACATGGCGAGATTGACGCGTATTGACGCCGATGAAAAGGGTATAAGCGATTTGACGGGTCTTGAGCATGCGACAAGGTTAGAGCGGATAGAATTTCGTCACAATTCAATATCAGATCTGTCCCCATTGGCTGAATTGACGCAACTGAATAATATCAAGTTGCGGGACAATAGGATATCCGATGTGTCTCCGCTTGCAAATTTAATTAACGTGGATTGGTTAGGTCTTGAGGGAAACGCAATCACCGATTTATCGCCACTGAAGGATCTCGTAAAACTGAATGGGATAGGAATTAGTCGTAATCCTGTATCCGATGTGTCCCCTCTATCAAGTTTAGTCAGCTTGGAAGGAGTAGCTGCGTGGAGTACACCTATTTCAGACTTCTCTTCTTTATCAAGGTTACCGAGACTGCGGTGGATAGAATTTGGTAACGATAGGTCTGTGACAAAGATTCCGTCTCTAAAAGGTTTAAGAGCTTTGAGACGATTGGAAATCAGGGGCACCAGCATTTCAGACCTTTCCCCGTTGGCTGGATTAACACAGTTGGAGTGGTTAGAATTGATTGATAATTTGATATCGGATGTGTCCCCGTTAGTGAAACTGAAAAATTTGGAAACTTTGAATCTTGATGCCAACCTTATCTCGGACGCATTACCTCTTGTGCAGTTAGCGGGGTTGGAAGTACTCTATCTTGAAAACAACGTTATATCAGATGTGTCATCGCTCGCGAGGTTCAAAAATTTGGAGCGACTTGACCTCCGTAACAACGCAATATCCGATTTTTCACCTTTAGATGGATTACCTGAGAAAACTTTCGTTCGGATGGAAGGCAACCCGGGTTTCCCTTCAGGGGGACCGAAGATCATAGGACCTTGGTTATGGACGATAGTTCCCGGGACACGTCTTGAGGACGACGTGGATTTTCTGGCACTGGCGACTAATGATGCAACAACGGAGTTAAAGGTGGCTACTAACGGCGCGAAGGAAGGAAAAGCTGTTGGCAAAAGTTCTTGGATGCTTCATCGGCTTTCTGCCAGTGGTGGTGACAACATGAACCGAATGACGGCTTCCCTTGGTTGGGGTACACGTGAGGAGATATACGACCATATTGTTTATGGTTCAGTGGTCTTGGATTCACCGGTAGAACAGCAGACCACAATGTTAGTCGGTAGCGATGATGCTGTTAAAGTTTGGCTCAACAGTGAGTTAGTTCACAGGGCGTTTGTTGCGCGTGGGGCTGGCGATTACCAAGATTTTTTCCCTGTCACCCTGAAGCAGGGGAAAAATGTCCTATTAGTCGCACTTGACAACCACGGTCATGGTAGGTTTAGCGGTTTCTTTGGGTTCGCGCGGGACGCGAAATATGAAGTGTTCCAGCCGGGAATTAATTTTTCCTTTTTTACAGATGTGACAGAAATTAATGTCGGTAATACGTTCACTGTCCATCTGAGAACAGAAAACATTGACGATTTAGCAGGTTTGCAAACTGATATCGTGTTTAACCCCGCAGTCTTAACTGCACTCAGTGTGAGCGAGGGCGATTTCTTGAAACAGGATGGCGGGCGCACCTTATTTAATCGAGGCTCAATTGACAACACCGCCGGTAGAATTACCGGTGTAAGGACGGTGCAACTCTCCAAAGGCGATATGGATAGGCAAGGGACGCTATTTTCGGTAAGGTTTAGAGCTGATAGGAATGGAAATAGCCAATTAACAGTGGATAACTTCCAAGCGGGTTCCAGCAGAGGGAAAAAAATCGCTGCTGCTCCATCGGAGATTATTATTATTGTTGGAGGCGATGCCTCGGGCACCCCAGCGTGGGATGTGAATAGTGATGGAACTGTCAATATTCTGGATATGGTTTTCGTTTCCCGATATTTGGGAAAATCTGCGGCTGTGAACCCCCAGGCTGACGTAAATGGTGACGGCACAGTTAATATTTTAGACCTAATTACTGTAGCAAGCCACTTGGGCGAGTCGAGCACGGCTGCAGCACCTTCCAGTGTTGCTATGGACAGTTTGGACTTGGATCCGGCGATAGTTCAGGAATGGATAGCGCGTGCGCGGGCTGAAGATGACGGTTCCATCATTTTCCGAGAGGGAATTGCATACCTTGAGCAGCTTTTGGATTTGTTCATTCCAGAGGAAACGGCTTTGCTTCACAACTATCCAAATCCATTCAACCCTGAGACATGGATACCGTACCAACTCACTGAACCTGCGGAAGTCACAGTGCATATTTATGCTGCGAATGGCGTGTTGGTTCGGACATTGGCATTGGGATACCAAGCTGCAGGGATATACCAATACCGGAGTCGTGCAGCATATTGGGATGGCAAGAATAGAGTGGGTGAGCCTGTAGCCAGTGGTGTCTATTTCTATACACTGACAGCGGGGAATTTCACGGCTACAAGGAAAATGTTGATACGGAAGTAGGTTTGATGTAGATGCTGGCGCGCTTAGAAAGCACGTCTGCCGGGTTTAGGTAGATCTGATTCCTTTTTCTAAGTTTCGCTGTAGTAGCCGAGGAAGGCGATGTCGCGTAAACCACGGAAGAGTTGGCGGCGGATTCTGAGACGGCTCCGCGCCCAACCGTCTATGTATTGTACTGCATCAGGTGAGTCGAGTTGTGTAAAGAGACACAATTTTCCGATGAAAAGTGGTGGACCCCATTGGAATAGGTGGATACCCAAACGGATCCGTTTCCTTAAGGGTTTGGGTAACTGTTGGACGAACGTGTCAATCGTAATAACTGGTATTTCCAAGTCTGTGTCGTTTGAAACGCCGACCATATATGCGCACACGGACCTAAGGATATCGTGTTCAGTGTGGGTAAAAAAGTAGGTGGAATTTGGCGTTTTTTTACGCATCGGGTTGCTCGCTTGACTGTGATAGAGATTCGCATAAATCTCGCGCTTCCATCACGGGTTCCGTTTCACAAGGACGAATTTCTAACACCTTTAGGATGTCTGTTGGAAGCTGGGCGAAGAGTTCGTCCCACTCAAGGTCGCCTGTCCCGGGTGGATGATACGCCTCAAGCCCTTGCAAATCGTGCAAGTTCACGCCGACGAGGTGTTCCCCATAATCCTCAAGCCATCTGTCTGCCCAACACACACCGAGTTTTTCCTGTAGTGCGGCATGTCCAATATCGTGCCAGTAGCGCATCGGGCTGCCGTAGAATTCCTCAAAAAACAGTCCTACTTCGTCGAAGTCCGGGATTTGATAATAGCGCGGACGATTTTCAATGGCGATACAGAGTTCCATCCGCAGGGCGCATTCGTTTAGTTCATCAAGACTTCGCAATACTGCATCCCGGTGTTTTACCTCTTTGCGCTTTCGCCATTCGGTAGCTTCCGTTACTTTCTGATCAAAGGCTTCAAACTCACGTTCACCATAATTGTAGAGGTCAACCATCAGGTATGATCGGTCGTAGGTGTCGACTTCACCGAGATGTAACACTACGATTGGTATTTCCAATTCAACGGCGAGTTCCATTGTTTGGATGGTACGTCGGACTGCTTCTTGCCGTTCGTCTGCATTGAGGCTGGAGAGTAAAATTTTGTCCTGCTCTGCTTGCGTCTGTGATGTTCCGGGAAGGATCGGGCAGAAATTATGGATGGAGCAAGGTGGGTTATCATGGAGGTACGGCTTGAGTTGTTCCACCTGATCGGGTGTGAGATGTCTGCTGAGTTCAAGTTTCTCGAAACCGAGGGTTTTGAGTTCATCGAACAGCGCGGCACCGTCTGGCTGTTTCAAGGCGTTCCACATTGTTGAGATTGCTAACATATGGTTATTGGTTATCGGTTGTCGGTTGTCAGTTGTCGGTTAAAAGTTTCTTATGCGGTTAATAAAGCGAACAGAGCACAGACCGGTAACCGATAACTGAATACTGAGAACTGACTACTGCACGATTACCTTTCGTCCTTCAACTTTCAGTTTACCTTGTGCGTACCACTTAATCACTTCAGGATAGAGTTTATGTTCTTCGACTTGAATTCGATTGTGTAGCGTTTCCTCATCGTCCGTATCCAAGACGGGGACAGCCGCCTGAGCGATGATGGGTCCAGTGTCAACACCTTCATCAACAAAATGAACAGTGACACCAGCGATTTTTACGCCGTATGCCAAAGTATCAGCGACAGGATGTGCGCCCGGGAATGCCGGTAAAAGCGTGGGGTGAACGTTAATAATGCGATTTTGGTATTTTCGGACGAAGGGGGATTGAAACAACTTCATGAAGCCTGCGAGCACAATCAGTTCTGCGGCGTAGTGTTCGATAAGTCTTGAAATTTCTGCGTCAAAATCGATACGATTCTCAAAGTCTTGGGTTCTAACGACGTGCGTCTGTATACCGGCGCGTTCTGCGCGTGTAAGTGCATAGGCTTTCCGCCGGTCGCTAATTACAACTGCGATGTCAATACCACTTGTTTCGTTTTGATGTAGTTGTTCAATTAGAGTTTGGAGATTGGTTCCACTTCCTGAAACGAGGACTGCGATTTTCAATTCTGATCCTTTACCAGTACAAATTATTTGTTGTGTGTCCCTCTGGGATCGGTACCCAGATGCCGCCTGTTTCGCTCGCTACTTGCTGTTGGAAGTCGTCATAGGTACCAACAACACTGACGAGGACGTGTTTTTGTTGTAACATTTTGATGATTGCGAGTGATGAGTATTCGCCGTCTGCGGGTTCATCTGTAATCAGGATGAAATAGGGTTGGGCATTTGGACGGAGTTTAACCTTCCGTAGTCCCTCTGCGACAGCGTCTAATAACATTTCATTTTCTTGACACGGTAGTTCGACGATTTTCCGAATCTGTTTGAGCGTTTGCGGTGGATTAAAAACGTTCACTATATTCACGGATGCCCGTGAGCGAAAACGGACGACACCTATCTGATAGTCTATCAGGGCGTTATCCCAATCACGGACGATGAAGTCAAGCTGCTGTAAGAAATGTGGCAGTTTATCGTCCATACTCTTGCTACTATCGACGAAAAGAATAATGTCAACGGGTCTGTTGCTGCCGTGTTGGAGTAGGTCGTTACCGATTTTTGTAACATCTGCCCACTGTGCGCGACGGAGGGACTGCGCTTTGCCACGCTGCGTTTTTTTCACGATTATTGGTTGTGCCACTTGTGGTTTTGGTTCTTCAGGGATGACATGCCACTTACCACCCGTTGCAGCGGCGAGCTTTTGGTGTTCATCGATAGGGAGTCCAAGGACGTTCACGTAGACACCAAATTCTCGGCAGTAGGCGATTGCATCTTTCACTTCCAGTCCCTCTCGGCTTGTGAAGGGTTCGTCGGTAACGAGGATGAAATGTCTTTTGGATGTAGCACGGAATTGGAGTTCTTTGACGGTCTGCACGATGGCATCAAGTGCGTTTTCGTCTTGATGTATATCAATCGCTTGAAGAGTGCGTTTGTAGGTTACGAAACTTTTTGTTAATTGGAAAACGGTGATTCTGTTTCGGTTTTGGTTTGCCCAGAATTCTGTCGCGCCGAGGGCGTAGTCTATTTTGGAGGCTTTGTATACGTCTACCATTTCCTTAAGATGCTCGACGACGGCTTTGATATTATCGCGCATACTGCCGCTGGCATCAATGACGAAGACGACATCAATGGGACCTCCCTCGCTTGTTTCGACAATCTCCTGTGCGAGTTTTTTCATGAGTCTTGGGAACGGGACGTGCGGCAGTGCCTTCCGTTTTTCGCGTATCTCTGCTAATTGCGCGGGCGTGAGATTTACTTCCTCTTCAATCATTTTAATAGGGGCAATCTCTGATGTGCGTTGAATTCTCGGTGGACCCGGGCGTTTCGCTCCGAATGTTGTGTTTCCAGCGGGGCTTGCGGCTTCCGTTTTGGACAAACTCCCTTTAATGTCTCGAAGCGTACGGTTAGCGGTGCTTACCTCTCCCCAGTTCTCTTTCGATATGTCAAGGGATTCGGAAGATTTTTCTGTTTCCGTTTCGGCTTGTGCGTCCCGTCCTAAGGCAGGGCGCGGTGTTTCGTTCGTTACTGAGACAGGGGCTGCCAAGGATGGTAGGGCTTCACCAGTACTGACCTCTGGAGAGACGGGGGTCAATTCACGCACGGGCGCGTGAAAGCGAGGTGAAACCTTTTTCAGCAGTGGCTTTGGTTGAGCAGCGTTTTCTGCTGAAATTATGTCCACCTCAAGGTTCGCCTTTTCTGATGCTATCGGCTGGTTCTGCACCATGGTGTAGAACGTCGTGATGAAAAAGAAAAGGTGGAAAATAAGCGAAACGAATAACGCTATCTGAGTTACCGATTTCTTTTTTTTAAGTTGCCAGTAGGTAGGCGTAAGGTTTATCAAAGACATGGTTTACTTCTGCTGAAGGGTGGTTGTAAGCAGACGTTTAGGCGGATCGGGGCGAATAACCTCAAATGATATGAGTTTCTCACCGGTCAATACATCCGACTTCTTCCATACGTGCGCTGATTGTCCAAATCTGTCACTATAAGGTGAATAGAGCGTTACACCGACCATCGTAAAGACGCAGAAGGTTAGCGCAAATATGTAAATTGGACTGCGTGTCTGAACGTTGTGTCGAAGTTTGTAAGCTAATGTTGAGGCGTGTCGCATCCATTGAATAGGGGTCTCAATGTATCGCGCAACACGGGACCAAAACGACTCTTGCTGTCGCTGGTGTTGATTCATTTCTGACACACGTGCCATGACACCTGCTAAAAAGTCAGCAGAGGCTTCTACCTCTCCACTTTGGCGTAGGAATTTGTCAGTATTTTGCAACCGCTGCAGATAAGCAGCACAACTCTCGCATTTTTTAAGGTGCTGCTGAATGAGGTAGCGTTTCCATGCTGGCAATTCTTTATCAATGTAAGCTGACAGCTCATCTGCGCTCGCGATATGTGCTTCGCATTCTGGGTTGTATAAATTTGGGAATTCGGTTTTCTTATATTTTCGCATTGATATTTTCCTCCCCTATTCCCGCTTTGATGAGCAGTTTTTTCATTTTTTGCCGAGCGCGGTGGATCAATGCTTTCACGGCACCCACCGAACATCCGAGGATTTCTGAAACTTCTTCATAACGCAAATCTTGATAAGTAACGAGCGTTAGTGCCACACGCTGATTTTCTGGTAATTGTGCGAGTGCTTTCCGTATAATTTGCCGCTGTTCTTTTTTTTCCAACAGCACATCGGGCATGTGGCGTGTATCTCGCATCATGTCTGTATGGTAGACGTCTTCGCCGTCGTTAACAAGGTCTTCAAGGTAGTACGTATTCCGCCGCGAACGATTTCTGACTTCGTTTCGGCACAAGTTGGTAGCGATCGTATAAAGCCAGCTTTTGAACGACGCTGTTGGTTCATAACGGCTTGCGCTCTTGAAGACCCGTAGGAACGTTTCTTGCGAGAGGTCTTCGGCGCGGTGGTAATCGTTGACAGAGCGGTGAATGTAGTTAATCAGGGGATCTTGATAGCGTCGGACGAGCAACTCGAATGCGCTCATATCTCCTTTACGGCATTTCATCATCAAATCTTCGTCTGAAACAAACATGATGTCCTCCGTGATGGCTACTGACACCGTGAAATACCTCGCTGTTTTCCCTTGGTATCCGTTTTATGACGATGTGCTGGCGGAAAGATTTAATTTAAGTCGCATCGCTGTTTTATAGGCACTGACTGCCTCACGCCGCTTGCCTTGAAATGTATAGACTGCCCCAAGTTCGGAGTGTAATTCAGGATGATTTGGGATGAAACGGATGGCGCGTGTGTAAACGTCTATTGCTTCATCATAGCGTTTGAGTAAGCGATAGGTTGCTGCGAGATTGAGGTGTGCCGTCGCTTCGCTTGGTTCGCATGCAACCGCCATCTTGTAGGCGTCTATTGCTTGTTCGTAGTCCTCGGTCATAAAGTAAGCCAGGCCGAGATGGAAATGTGCCTCTGCCGATTCGCGATTATGTTGAATTACCTGCTGAAATTCTTCAATCGCCTTTCCGTAGTCTCGCGCGTTTAAGGCATCCGCGCCCCGTTTGAGATGCTGCGCGGCGGTCTGGTGTGTGTGGATATCGACGCGTCCGCGTTGGATGAGTTCTTTTTGTAAACCACTGGAAGACACCTCAGTATCGTCAGGTGTTAAGGCGCGTCCTGCATCGGTTTTGTTGTCTTTCATAGATTTTTTCCTATAGAAACAAGGCTGAAGTTCTGATGTGCCTTATTGTGCGATGCGGAATCCAATCACGAACTCGGCATATCCCTTGCTGAAAAAGTCGTAACTGGTACAGGTGCTATAGTCGTGGTTGTAATACCATGCGCCACCACATGCCACTCGGAAATTCCCTTCATCGTCGTAGGGTGTGTCTGTCCACTCCCAGACATTACCGACCATATCGTAGCAGCCAAAAGGGCTTATGCCATCTCTGAACGCGACGACCGGTGTTGTGGTGCCCGCTCCGAGTTCAGCAGTATTGCACCGTGGTTTGTCGATTTCATATCCCCACGGAAAGAGTCTATCATCGGCACCGCGTGCGGCGTATTGCCACTCTTCAAATGTTGGCAGTCTACCACCGACATAATGCGCATACGCTTCTGCATCTTCACACGTAACCCAGACGACGGGATGATCACCTCTGTTTGCTGGGTAGTTTCCATCTGTCCAGTCCTGTGGAGGCGCGTGCCCGGTATCTTGAACGAATCGTTGGTATTGCGCATTGGTTACCGAATAGACGCCTATCCTAAAAGCTTTCACTTCTAAGAGTGCTCGCTCTTCGCCGATACATGCTATCCCCGCGGGGATGTGAACGGTTGCATCTAATGCTTGTAATGCGGCATCGCGTATGCCTTTGTCTTCATGAGCGAGCGCGTAACCGAGCGGTGAAATGACTTCACCGACCGGTGGTGTTGAAAGTTGCGGCATCGTTTCCCAGCCGAGATCTGTGCTGAGTAACAACCGGGCTGCATCGGTCAACGATTCGTCAAAATGCCAGATCCAGTAGTCTTGGCATAATTTTCGGAAGGCATCTGGCGTATTGCTTTCTAAGAGTGCTATTCGAGATTCCGTTGGCTTTGTGATATTCAGTGTGTTTTTTCTTGTAACGCCGTTGGTGCTTTCCATGTTTACTATGATAGCATGAAGGGAGAGTTTTGTGCAAAGTGTTTTTGACAAGAGAAATTTGACTCTGCTATAAGCTTCTCTACCCGTGTTCTCTGCCACTGTTTCGCATTTTATCTATCAGTTATTGTGAAATGCTCAACGTAGCTTTCAGACACTCATCTATCCTCGGCATTACAGAATCAGAAAGACTGCCGATGACACGAAGGATTAACTTCTGTTCGTGAGTAATCAGATTTTCACATTGAACAATTGAATCAAGCCGAAGTCCTGATTGTTGTCCTTCAGTTGTTGCAGTAGCAATAAAGTATTGTGTGGACGCTCCTACTCTCCGATGACGACTACTGGTAATACTTGCAAGAATCGTAGTATCAAGGCGTTGATTCCACACGTCCGATTGTACAACAAGTGCTGGGCGTATTTTGCTTTCTATGTGGTTGCTATAAGGAAAATCCACAAGGACTATATCACCGCGTTGAACTGTCATTATTCCTTCGCGGATCAAGTTCATTATAGATGTCCATCTCTGGATCATCCCAGCCTGCACGAAGCCCGAATTGAACAAGCAAAGCGCGCTGTTCTTCTTCCGCTAACGGGCTGTCATCGTAAAACTTCGCTTGCATCTGAGTAAATTTATCTGCCGATAATACAACATATTCCGCATTCGTTTCTGGATCGATCAGGCGTATGAGATTATTCTCAGATTCCTGAACTGCCTGTCGAAGTTCTTTGGGAATTGCGATCATAATTTTGTCCCCTCTAATCCTAAAATCGCAGGGATTTCGGTTAATAAAGTCACTTCATAATCAGGTTGGGTCTCTGTATCGTTTGGGACCCCTTCACGGTTGAGCCAGACTGAGGGAGCGCCAACGTTCCGTGCCCCGGCGACGTCGTTTTTAAGGGAATCTCCTACGTGGAGCATCTGCGTTAACTTGCATCCTGCGCGTTGTGCGGTTATCTGAAAGATTCTTGGATCAGGTTTTACAAACTGAACATCTTGGGAAAAAACAACGAAAGCAAAATACTCCTCAAGTCCACAGCGTTCTGGGTAGGTATTTCCGTTCGAGAGCAGTCCCAACTTGAAATGCGGTGCCAGAATATCAAAGGTTGGGACGACATCTGGGTATAGTTCTATATCTTCAAATCGATGCTTCCTATATACTGCATTCAAATGGGCGGCGAGATCTTTGTCTGGGCACCCTACGTGTTCGAGCGTCCGTTCAAATGCCCGTCGTCTGATTTCTTCCAAATTCCAGATATCGCCTTTTACTTCTTCAGCAAATTGATCGCGGATAGCGATCATTTCGTCGATTGTTAGGTTGAGGACGCGCTGCGTTGGACGCTGTCTCTGCAGCTCTGCCAATGTATGTTTGAGCGAATGGCGCATCACTTTAAGGAAGTCCCATAAGGTCATGTCGCCATCAAAAGAGATCGCCGAGATTTGCAAAAGTTCCTCCGTTAGAGATATTAAGATGTCTAAACGCCGATTGAGGCGTGGATCTGTGCGAACTTCCATGACTCATCAATCTTTTCTAAGACCCCGGTCATCCGCATCACGAATTCCTCGGGTGTGTCTTGCCATTTGAGTCGCCACACTTGACGCGTATAGAACCACGCGACATTATCTCGTTCTTGAACATTGAGGTTAATAAATGTGATGCTGAAATCCTCAGTGCTTGCGACGTGGTTTTGGTAGTACGCGGCGATTTCTGTGCTGCCCTCAACGACTTCGTCGGCATCGGTGCCGATCTTGACGTAGTGGGAGGTAGGCAGCATCATTGCAATGAGGGTTTCAACATCTCTGGCAACGAGTGCATCGAAGTACGCTTTTACTGTATCATGCGCATTCGGCATCGTGAATTCCTGTGAGTGCGTCCCACAAGGCGACACTCATCTGTTCGCATGCTTGAACGACAGTGGCATGGGACTCTGATGGGAGTGCGCTGATGTGTTCAAGCAGTTTGTCTGCTTCGTGCTCATTGTGTGAGTGCGTCTCAAAATAGGGTTCTACGGCTTTTGGGAGTTGATAGAACGCTTTCAGACCCTCTAATTTTGATTGTGCTGTTGTGGGTTGTTGTGCCTCAAAAGCGTAGAGCGCACCGAGTGCTGTGGTACGTTCAGAGAAAAGTTCGTTTGCGGTATTGAGCAGCACTTTCACCTGCGGGATGTGTGCTTCAGAAACGGTTGTTTCGAGTCCGGTGGCGAAGTCAGCCCATAGGTCGATATGTTCGATTTCTTCCGCTGCGTATTCCGCCTCGTCGAGTGCTTCCCACCCTTGTGGGATAGTAGAGATGAAAGCCCCGTATTCACGGGCATAGGAACGCAGTGCTTCGAGTGGCAGTTCGCCAGCACTCCATGCTTGGTAGAACGGGTGATTGAGCAAATTGTGGTCTGCTATTTTGTTGTCTAACGCTTGTTTGAAATCCATTAAGTTGGTTACTCCATTTCTTTTCTATGAATAAAGTTCAACATCACGGTATTACTTTTCGGGACAGGTTAATATAAGGCAGAGATAAATTATGCTTTGGTAGCAGAATTTGGTTTGCAAGCTGCACCGAAAAGAGCTATCTGTGAATGTTTTTAGTATAGCATACGGTAGGCATCGGTGTCAAGAAGAGGTTTCAATTTCTGTGGGTTTTTCCTAATTTCAGAGTATTCAGAGTAAAATCGGAAAAATGTGAAATGGGAAAGAGGCTATGAACCTATATGCTGACTGGGTTTTGCTGGTTTTAATGAAGAGTTGCTGTGAAAGTTCCTCTGAAAATATGGGTGTTGGTAATGCGGTATAAATGGTCTGAATGCACGTCGCATTTGATCGAGTACGCCGCAAAACCTCGCCTACCGCGGAACCGCGGAGAGGGAATGGGTGTGGTGTTTGGGTAGGGAAGACTTGTTGTCCCGAACAAGTTCGGGCGTCCGAGTAATTGTTGGAAAACTGAATGCCCTGATTGCTGTAAAATTCGTTTTGAATTAAACTTGAAATTTGGTATAATCGTTAAGATGATCGGAAGCACGATTTGCTGAGAGGAAATGTTATGACTGAAGAGCAAAAATTTATCTTTGATCTCAAGGGATACCTGTTAATTCCTGAAGTTTTGAACGGTTCAGAGATTGAGGCACTGAAGGAACAGATTGAAGCTATCCGCACGAATCCTGAATCTTTGCCGCCGCATGAACGACGGTTTCCGGGTGGAATGGCCTCATTTCTGATTGACCATCCCGTTGTGATTGATGTTCTCCGTGAGATATTGGGGGAGATCCGGATGGAGTCGAGTTGGTTCACTTATCGCACGGCAGGAGATGGTGGACCGCCGCCGCATGGTGGCGTGCGAAACGTGAATCCTAATTTCAACTACCAGTGCCACGATGGGAAAATTTACTCGGCGTTGACGAGGGTTGTGTTTGAACTGAATGAAGTTGAAGCGGGTGAAGGTGGGACGCTGTTCTTACCGGGAAGCCATAAGGCGAATTTCAGAATCCCTGAAGTCCATAGACAGACAGATTCTCCGCTCTTTGAGACGTACAGTTGTCCTCCGGGTTCCGTCGTTATTTTTACGGAAAACCTCTGTCACTCTGGCGTTGCGTGGACCAATCCGGATCGCCCGCGAATAGCAGTCTTTAATTGTTATAATTTTGTTGGGTGCCAGTTTCACAGACCGTCAGTGCCGTTGCATGTGGTTGAGGGTTTGCCTCCTGAAAAACAGGCATACTTCCGTGATGTTTGGGTGTGGCATCAAGGCGGTCCCGATAACGGGAAAAATCTACGGTACGAGGGTTAACGTGTGTCGCACAGAGTCCCTGGTCGCTGTGGCACGATTGGATGCCTTGCAAAGTGTTTCAAAGTGGCGTTGGGCAGTGTTCGGTGTGATTCTGAGCATCGTTCCTGTGGTTAATATTATCTTGCTGGGTATGGCTGTCGTCGTTATAAGTGTTTTAACACCTAACATAGATTTGTCATTGTCAAACCGACTTGCGTTCTATTTCCAAAATCCAGCGTGCTATACAGCGGAATACCGGAAGACAGCAAAAAGGTTACGCTACATGTGGACGCTCTATGGATGGCTCGCTGGTGCTATTATTATAAATTTGTTTTTTTGATGCGGAAGGGCAGGCACGAATGGCAGGTGAATCAAGACCTTATAAAGATTTAGAGGATCAGCTTATCTTACGAGATCATCTCGCGGCGGATCGGACTATCCTTGCGAATGAACGAACTTTCCTTGCGTATATTCGTACGGCACTAACGCTGTTCGTTGCGGGTTTAACCTTCGTACATCTCAAAATACTCAGTTCAGAGATTCCTCTCATTGTTGAAGTGATAGGTGTTATCTTTATTTTATTGGGTATTGTAACCTTCTTCTTCGGGCTTGTGAAATTCATACGGATGCGCTCCTTAATTCACAAGATTAAACAGGAAGAACTGAAAGAATTAGGAGCAAAGGACTCACTATGAGGATAAGAGAAGTCGTTGTAACTGGTCAGAACGAAGTGGAGTTACAGACTCCCGAAATAGATACACCCGTCCTCGGTTCCAACGAACTGCTGGTAGATACAGAATACACGTTTATCAGTAGTGGAACAGAGTTGGCAAACTATACCGGCAGAGAGCCGAAGGTTTTTCAGAAGGGTGAATGGTGTGAATATCCGTGGCGTTCTGGCTACGCGAATGTCGGTATTGTCCGTGAAATCGGTTCAGATGTTACCCGTGCGGCACCCGGTGATTGGGTCTTTACATACGGGCGGCACGCTTCGACGATTGTGTATTCACAAGATCGGTTGGTTGCGCCTGTCAGAGAAGCGGTGGATCCGGCTGTTGTTGCTGCATCACGGATGGCAGGCGTTGCGATGACAGCGATTGTTGTTGGTGAAATCGGCACGAACCCGTGGGTGATTGTTTTTGGATTGGGGCTCGTTGGGAATTTGGCATCACAGATGTTTCGGATTCATGGGTGCCGCGTTATCGGTGTAGATCCGGTCGCAGAGAGACGAGAACTCGCGCAACGGTGCGGGATTGAGCGCACTGTCGGTGGTAACGCTGACGAAGCACAGGCGCAGATTCAGGAAATTACAAACGGCGATCTCGGTAATATTACCGTTGATGCGGTTGGGCATAGTGGAGTCGTCATGCAGGCACTTCGTGCGACTGGTAGTCATGGACAAATCATCATCCTCGGCACGCCGCGCGTCTCAGTACCTGGCGATCTGACGGATCTCCTCTCCGATACGCATCTGCGATGGATTACGATTCGTGGGGCATTAGAATGGTGCGTCCCGATGTATCCTGACATCGGTAACCGAACTTCTCAATGGAGTAAACAGCAGACCATTTTTGACTGGATGGCGCGTGGGCAGCTACACGTTGAGCCTTTAATCTCTCACCGACTCAAACCTGAGCAGATTAAGCAGGCTTACGAAGGACTTCTCAATGAACCGAATGTGTATACAGGTGTTGTTTTAGATTGGACATCGGACTAAATTGGGAGTGAGGAGAAGATATTATGGCAGAAACAGCATTGTTCCAGAACTACATCCAATCTGAATTGCCGCCGGGACTCAGATCAAGGCTGGATAAGAAGCAGGTGACAGATTTCTCGTTTTCACCAGATGGCACGCGGCTCGCTGCGGGTGGTGATGGGCGTATCTGGATATACGATGTAGCGAGTGGTGCGCAATTTGCGATGCTTTCGGGTTATACAGAGAAAGTCCGCGCATTGGCGTTTGCACCAGATAACTCTCTACTTGCCAGTGGAAGCGAGGACAATACGCTCCGATTGTGGGATACTGCTACGGCGCGTGAGGTGCTAACGCTCGCGGGAGATTCCAATTTAGTGCAGGCATTGGCGTCTTCATCCCCTGATGGTATTCCGCTTCCGAGTTGGGATCCACGTACAGAAAGGTTGCTCGCAACCTCGAATGAGAATCCGGGACGCGTTAGGAGTTTGGCGTTTTCGCCTAACGGTAAGACGCTTGCGAGTGGGAGTGCTGACGGTAGGGTTCGCTTATGGGAGGTTGAGACGGGTGCAATTTTGTCGTCTTTCTCAACGCATGATGGACTCGTATTGGCGCTGGCATTTTCCACCGATGGTGAAGTGCTTGCGAGCGGTGGTTCGGATACCCTCGTTCGGCTGTGGGATTTGGATAACCAACGTCTGCTGGCGAACTTAAGAGCACATACTGATTCAGTCAATGCCTTGGCGTTTTCCAGTGACGGTGAGATTCTCGCAAGTGGTGGGAGAGATCGCTATTTGCAGTTATGGCGTGTGGAAACTAAAGATCTTATGTCATCGTATCCGGTTCAAGAGGGTATTATTCGGGAATTAACTTTTTCGCCAGATGGTGAAAAGTTGATGTGTGCAACGCAGGAAGGTTTGCTGCTTGTAAGGGAGTAGGAATTTACAGAGGAAGAAATCGAATCAAAATAAACCTAACGTTCAAAGTCGTTTGAGAGTAGACGACATAATATAATTGCTGATCCTGCAGGAGATTTTGCTTTTTTGTTTTAGTGTCACGAAAGTTATTCTCACCTATCTTTTTAAGGGGAAATGTCTCTATGAGGATAACAATAAAGTGTACATGCTTGACCTTGAAAGGTGAAAGCAATGAGGCTGAGACGATCCCTCCGCGAACGTATTCGATGGTGCAAGACCAACACGCTGCCCGGACAAACCTTAAAAAGGAAGAAATGGATTGTTGCGTCAATTGTGTTAATCTTTGCGTCATTTGATGTGATTCTACTCTACATTGGTGACAAAGCCATATTTTCGCTGTTATTGGATGCTCCATATCTCCCTAAGGAATATGCCCAAGCGTACACACATCTCACTACCCTCAAAAAATATTCCAATTATACAAAGGCGGAAGTTATCAACGAGATAGCGTTTTCATCTGATGGACAAATCCTCGCTACTGCCGGATATAAAGAAGTTCTTTTATGGGATATAAGGACTGGTAGTCTTCTGTCCACATTTAAAGTAAATTCCAATTGGATGGATGCAGTGATATTCTCACCGGATGGGAAAACTTTGGCAACCGTGAGTGGGGATAGTATTTGGTTATGGAATGTTAAGACCGGTGCCTCACAAGCAATTGAAGTGCCACCCTTTATTTGGACCAAAATTTCGCAAAGTTAAGATAAGGTTTGTCTTTGAAATTCGAGAGGCGTCAGATACCCTAACGCCGAATGTGGGCGTTTCTGGTGATACACCTGTCTGATAAACTGCCCGATGCGTTGTCGAGCCTCGGTAATATTCTCGTAGTCATTGAGGTGAACTTCTTCCTCCTTCAGCGTTCGGATCAACCTTTCGGCATACCCGTTCTCCCAAGGACGCCCACGACGGGCTAATGAAATCTGAATACCGTGTTCTTTGAGCGTCGAGAGATAAACTGTTGAAAGATATTGCACGCCTTGATCGGAATGATGGATCTCCGGAGACCCGCTTTCCAAGAGTGCCTCTTGGAGCGGTTTCAAGGTCAGAGATGTATTCAAATGCGGACTGACCTGCCATCCTCTGATCATTCGGGTGAAGATGTCCATAAGCACAGCGACATAGATGAAACGTCTCTTGAGACGGACGTAGGTAATATCGCCGACCCAGACTTGATCCTCTCGAGAGATCTCAAGGGTCTGAACTCTATTGACCCAAGACTCTGGACCTTCAAAGGATCTCGTGGTTTGACAGACACGTTTCACTGAGACTGAGAGATTCTCTTCTTTCATCAATCGAGCAACCCGTTTATACCCGACGGTGTATCCTTGACGCAGCAGCAACGCTCTAATGCGCCGATACCCATACGTCGGATATTGTGCCGCTAACTGCTGTATTTCAGCTCGCAAGACGTCTTGAGAGGTGTCGCTTTTGGGTTGATAATAGAAGGTGCTCTTATTGAAACCCAGCACCTCACAAATCAGTCGCATTGAGTAATCGGGTCGCAACTTCTCAACGATGTGTCGCTGTTGAGATGGACTCAATCCAACAACGTTGCTGCTTTTTTTTGAATCTCCAACGCCAGCGTCAACCTCCCAACGAGTTGCTCGAGTTGAGCGATGCGTTCCCCAGAGGCATCGGCGTGCTTCTCTGGAGATTCAAAAAAGGTTTCGGCATTTTCAAGAAACTGCCGTTTCCACGTTGAGACTTGGTTTGCGCTGAGGTTATGGCGGCGACACAGTTCCGCCTGTGAACTTTCACCGCTAAGAGCTTCAAGCACAACTTCTGCTTTAAACTTAGCAGTGAATCTTCTTCGTTTCGCCATCGGATAACTCCTTTCAAATAGATTGTCATTGTAGCACAATCTTATATTAGAGAGTGGTCTAAATTTCCGGTGGCAGTACATTCCTTTCCAATATCCTTTAGCTCCTTCCATGTCTCGGAGACAACCTCTTCGCCGGGAGCTTCGGGATCATCGGCACCACAACCGAGTAAAAACACAAACAAAACAGTAAAACAAACTAATCTTGAAACCATAAAAAGCTCCTTTTTTGTATCTAACGTTATTATGTTTATAAGGCGATGTCTTATAGCGGCGTCATTTGGTAAGTAACTTTATCTGGACTGGTTTCCACAGGCGAGTTCATTTTGAAGGATACCGATTCTTGCACAGTGGTTAATCCTTTCACATTAATCGTTAGCGTTGAATCGTCTGTTTCCCCCGTCGGATAGAAGAACTGAACAGCTCTTCCCTGATCACCCTCGACAAGCGCAAAACTTCTTATATCTTCATTCGTCACCAACTCTCCGTTTATGTGGATGGTAAGTCCGCTACCCTCAAGCGTGTACGCGGCATCTGGTGCGTCATAGTTTATCCATATAAGCCAGCCGTCATTGTGCACATGATGTGCATCAATGCCGCTGGGTTGTATATTACCGCTACCGCCGGTATTCTCACTTCCATTTCCACCGTCCATTGGGGGGACGACTGGAACGGGAGGTGGGTCTACTACAGGGGGCGGGTCTATTATAGGAGGTGTGCCCGCGCCGTCTTGTGCGGGTGGATTGTTGACGACAGGCGTTGCAGGGGATGTTGTACCATCATCGCCACCACCGCCATTGCCAGACGGATTGTTGACAATAGGAGGTGGGTTTACAGGAGGTGGGTTTACAGGAGGTGGGTTTACAGGAGGAGTGCCACCACCGCCTTGGTCCCCACTGCCACCACCATCCGTTAGTGATTTCACAATATCACTGGTATCCACCGCACGCTCAGCACGCAGAATTTGTTGCCCCTCGTGATAGAACACATACACAAACTTTTGAGGGTGTATGTGGATGACCGGCACTTTCACATTTGCGATCTCAAGAACGTTAGGTGTGAGCTTGAGGCAGGCTGAATCTGTGTTGCTTTCTAAGCAGATCGTTTCGGGTTCAGGAAAGTTAATGTATTTTTCTACATCGGGAAGTGTTAGCATCGAACCCGTATTAGGGTTCTCAGCACAACCGATTATCACAAGGAACGGGATAATCAGTAAACTGATAACTACTGTGTACTGTCTCATTTTTCTTCTCTTTATATTTGAGCCGCCGTAATTCACTAAACGGTTCTATGTTTAATATATGATTGTTGTACAGTTTTAAGGGTTACCTTCAGTGAAGCGCGTAGAATCAAGGTTCTGTTACTGTCACCGTCCCTTTGATAAGGGATAGATCGCTTAATTATATTTTAAGACAAATATATTAAAATATAAAGTTATAATATATTACGTCTTAATATATAATATTGCAACATAAATTATGTTGAATATGCCACAATATTTGCGGCAAATACAATTTTGGCGCATTGGGGGTGTTTCTATTGGGGGTGTTTCTGTTTAAGTTTCAAGTAAGAAACGCTGCAGGCTTGATATAGGATAGCTATGTATGCTATTATGTACTCTTACTTCTCCATAAGAGTTATAAAAACAAACATCAACAGACATTAGAGATACCTAAGTGTTATCTAATTGTCCGAATTATAGCGAAACGGGCTGAATGATGAATGTCTTGAAAGATTTAATTCAACGTTGCCACCAACGACACGAGAAGCCGCTTCGACAGAAAAAGACGGTTGTAACACCTTCGGTCTACAAGGGGATCCATCACCAGTTCACGGTCTATTGTGCGCAGAGATACCCTGTCAGACTCTATGACTTAGAGGAGGCAGGGATTTCCTTTATGCCAGTAGGCGGTGGTCCAGAACGCGACAGAGTTCCACTATCTTTTGACGGTGAACGTTTCTTGAACCGTCAAAAGATAATAGACTGGGAAACCAGACACTGGCATACATCGTGGGGGATCCGGATATACACGGGTATACCTTCCGAACGCCATGGTGCCCGATGGCACGACTTTGAGTTTAAATATGAAGCGATCTGTGCGGCACCCGAGGTGGTCTTGGCTTGTATTGAGACACTCATCAGTGTTATTGCGAATCCATTGTTGACGCTGACGAGGTCTGGAGGTTTGCGTTTCTCCTGCAGAATCCCGGATTATCTGCATCGGAACACTGAAGAGGCGAGACTGTATGTCTATAAGGATGCCTCGACCCCGGAAAATCCGCATCAGCGGGACATGTATCTTGAAATCCTTGGGGAAGCGGGACACAGCCCTTGGGATGCCCGCTATGAACTGCTCCTCGGAGACCTATTAAATCCGCCTGTGATTACCAAAGGTGTGCTCTTTACCGCTATTGATACGTTCCGATTGGAACTACACGACCCTAATCCGCTTCTAAGAGAAAAATTGAAACCGACTTCACAAACTGCTATAACTTTACCACCAGCCTTGGGTTCGTATAAGTTGGATCTGGCGAAAGAGGCATTTTTGAAACACGGGTTTTCTTATATCGGAGAATCGAACAATTCACATCACTGGGTGGCACGTGGCAGTGTGGAGAATGCCGCAGATGTGGTGTTATGGGAGACGGATGCTGGTGTGTGGATCCGTGCCTCTACGTCGGATCTTGGACTCCCGACGCAAGATACCCTCATCACAGATGTTTGGGACGATACGGGGATTCTACCAGCGATTGCTGCAGGCCCTCCTGTTTCTGATAGAGTGATCGCCGTGCGAAAAGGGACACTCAGTCCATTGGCGATAAAACGTCCATCCCCGATGCTCCAAAAGCCGGAAAGCACTGAAAAAGTTTATGAGCCACTGAAAAAGAATATCGGTCAGATAAAGAAGGTCTTTGAGAGCGATAAGCGCATTATTGGACTTTTCGCTGAGACGGACGCAAGGGACAACTATGAAGTGGAATCACATCTCCTGAAAAGCGGCACAGTGGCTTACAGCGCTCCCTTCCCAATAGTAGAAGAAGCAATAAAACACTTCCAAAGGCAAAACTTACCGTCCCTTGGACGCTGGCGGCATGTGCCTTTCTTGTGGGATCAGGTGAAAGAGATACCCGTTGACATTCGGATGGCAAATCCTTTTGAACGTGGGAATGTCTGTGAGGATCCTGAGCGTTTCTTAGCACTGGTGGAGAAGGGCGTGAATGCGAGAGACACTCTTTGTCCACAGTGTCCTGTCTACACAGCCTGCCAGGAGCGAGGTTATCTATCGCAACCTACTACACTACAGCGTGCCACAACACAAATATTTGGATTCGCTCAAACGTTTTTGGATCCAAAACAATTGGCAGTGTCGGAAAAGATTCTTGAACCTATCAACGACACGGAGCGCCTTTGTATTGTCGGTTCAACGAAATCGGATGGCTTTTTTTGCGAGTGTCGCATATCGAGGGAGAGATTAGAAGAATGGTGTGTAAACTGGCGAGGAGATGCGTTAGGCAACTTCGCACAGGCTTTAATGAACACACTGGAAATCGATAACGAACCTGACGATTATGTTGTTAGGCGAATCCGTACAATAGTGCGGGCATTTCAACAGCATGAAGGAGAAATCGTTAGGCAGATGTGTCAAGTTAATGTGAGAGGCAAGGTGATCGGACGAGAGGTCGTTGATGACGAGACCGGAACGAAGTTGGCACGGTTTGGGATTGCTTTTGAAAGCGGTGCTTTTGCTTACATTCCTTTCAATAGTAGTACTGCGGATAAACTCATAGCGAAGGGGCTACAGGTTTTCCAACTCGAATCCTTTGTGGTTAACGAGGACATGAGAATACCGATGACAATCCAACGCGCAATCGAGTTAGATATCCTGGATATAGGAACAGTCGAGAAGATTCAGGAATTTCCGAGCGTCTACTGGAATCCGGAATGGACGTTTTGGCATCAACTCAAGCGTTTCTTAGCACATTATCCCCAAGATGCCGACGCACCGATGATATGGTTTGACAAGGTCCTACAGTTCTGGATACCACCGGTGCTACACCCGAGTATCAAACGGCTTTTGCTAACGTCAATAACCTTGTCTAAGCAAGAGCTTGCTAAAGTGTTTCCAGGAGAAGAGATCGAATTTATTCATATCAACTCGACACCGTGGGTCGCCGGAAATCAGGTGTTTCAGATTCGGACAGGTGTCCATACACTAAAAACACTGTTGGACTACGACAGCACTTGGGACGTTATTGGACTGTCTAAAATAGGGGAACGCCTCCTTCTCGGTATCTGTGCAGAAATTGAGAGGGATCCGAATGTTAAGCACGCCATTATTACCTATCTCCCAATTATCGAACAATTGAGAGACATCGCAGATAAAGAGAATGTCTGTTTGCTGAGAGAATTTCAAGATCTGAACAATTCAGAGGCATCTTTTGAAGCAGCAGAGGTCGTTTGGATCCTCGGCACACCGTTCTGGGAACCGGGTGTCACGTGGCGGCGTGCCCAAATCTTATATGGCAACGATGAGGAGCCGCTCTCTTATGAAGCAGACCCGGAGTTCCAACACTATAAGGATGAACGCGTCCAGCGGATTTCCACACAGACCGTTGCGGAATTAATCACAGAGATTGCCGGACGTGCGGGGTTGAACCGCTGGAGCGGCAAAAAGGTAGTGTTGATCAGTAGCCTTGAAATCCCCAACATCACTGACCGACCTGAAACGCTCCTTTTTGATTGGGAAGATTTTGAGATCGCCGGTGGGCTGGGCAAACTTGCTGAGACAATCGCGATACGCCAGCGGTTTGAAGCAGAACGCGACCAGATAACTCTTGATACCAGCAGACAAGAAATCGAACGGATCTTGGGATGCTCATCACGTCAGGCAAACCGGACGTTAAACAGACTTCGGGGTGGCAACATCCCACGCGTAACCTTCCGCGAGCAAATCCTTGCGCTTTTAGCTGATGGGGAAAAAAAGGCAGCTGACGTCGTTGTAGCAATTGATGGAAACTCCGCAGCGATATATCATGAACTTAGAAGGCTTGCCAAAATTGGGGATATTCAAAAGGTCAAGCGGGGTGTCTACGCACTCCCAGAAATATCCTCGTCAAAACGGTAATGTCTATTGCCAATAACACCTACCTCCTGCCAAGCTTTAGATTCCTTCCCCTTTGATAACATCCTCATTTCGATGGCTGACAAGATTTGGAACCCTACCATGCCATCAAATCGCTATCCTAAATTTTTCGTCGATCTCGAACCATAATAGATTTAATTTGACTTAGGCATTGAATTTTCGTATATTTTATATGTTAGGTCAAATTTTTTTAATTATATATTTATTAAAAACTTGTCTCAATAACATTTTTGGAGGCGAGCATCGAAGGATTCACCTGTGCGACATCGGTCGATCCACATTCCAAGTTCCGGGAGAAGTTTTTCATCGTTGGGTGTTTTCAATAAACCTGATAAAAAGGGTGTTTGGGATGGAAGAAATGAAGTAGGCGAACTTGTAGCGAGTGGCGTTTACTTCTATACCCTAACGGCAGGTGATTTCTCCGCTACGCGGAAAATGCTCATTTTGAAATAGTTACTGCTGCCAGCAGAGAAATTAATCGGAAAATCGCCTGACTGCATTGCGGCGTACACGACCACATATCAAAGTGAGTTGAGGCGATATAGAGTAGAATCAAGTGTTGCGGAGTGTGTTGCAGGGAGAACGGCGTTCGCAGCCGTTTTTGACAGTTGGGTATTCCTTAGCAGGATGGACGAAGCTGATTAGTGTTGAGGCAATTAAGGCAGGAATCGGCCAGCATAGCACACCGCAAGACAGAAAGCGGATATGATGTATTGCGGTGAAAGAACAAACATCCATTTTTTCTAAAGAGAAAGGATAATCTATATAATGAAAAAAACGTTAGTTTTCACATTTTTAACACTACTTCTCATCTCGATACTCCATCTACCTAACACCTTTGCACAAGATTACACACAATGGCATTTATCCGAAGGTGCCAAAGCGCGCTTCGGAAAAGGGTGGATTACAGGTAATATTGTGTATTCCCCAGACGGAACACGGCTAGCGGTAGCGAGTTTTATCGGTATTTGGATTTATGATACACAGACAGGTGAAGAGATTGATCTCCTCACAGGACATAGGCGCCCGATAAGGAGTATTGCGTTTTCTCCCGATGGCAGTACGCTCGCAAGTGGAGGGGATTCCAACGGCACTATCCGTCTTTGGGATGTAAACACACGTAGACATATACACACACTTAGTGGGCATACGGAGAGGGTCACGAGCGTTGCGTTTTCTCCCGATGGTAGTACGCTCGCAAGTGGAAGTCGTGGTAACGCCATTCGTCTTTGGGATGTAAACACACGTAGACATATACACACGTTCAGTGGGCATACTGAATCGGATGTCTGGAGCGTTACGTTCAGTCCGAACGGTAATATACTCGCAAGTAATTCGGGCGGTCTCGTCCGTCTCTGGGATGTCAGCACACGGAGACTCCTCCGAACAATCAGCGGACATAGGGATTTGGCGATCACGAGCGTTGCGTTTTCTCCTGATAGCAGTATGCTCGCAATCGCGAGTGGTAGCGACTATCTCTGGGATGTCAGCACAGGAAGACCTCTCGGAACAGTAACCGGACAGAGGGAGGTTGAAACCGTTGCGTTCAGTCCGAACGGCAATATACTCGCAATCGGCACTTATGACGGCAACATCCAACTTTGGGATGTAAACACACGGAGTTCCCTCGGAATGCTCACAGAACATACGAATATAGCAGGAATCGTGGGAGGAGTCGAGAGCATGGTGTTCAGCCCCGATGGTCAGACGCTCATGAGGGGAGGAACGAAGAGCAGTGCCATTCATCTCTGGGATGTCAGTGCACGGAGGCATATACACACGCTCACGGGACATAGGTTTGTGGTCTATAGTGTTGCGTTCAGTCCCGATGGTCAAACGCTCGCAATCGGCAATCATGACGGCCCCATTCATCTCTGGGATGTCAGCACGCAAAAATATATACACACGCTCACGGGACATAGGTTTGTGGTCTATAGTGTTGCGTTTTCTCCTGATGGTAGTACGCTCGCAAGTGGAAACCGTCTTTGGGATGTAAACACAGGGAGACATATACACACGCTCAGTGGACGTACGGGGAGTTATAGTGTTGCGTTCAGTCCCAATGGTCGGATGCTCGCAAGCGGCAATTATGACGGCTCCATTTATCTCTGGGATGTAAACACAGGGAGACATATACACACGCTCAGTGGGCATACGGAGAGCGTCTTGAGTATTGCGTTTTCTCCCGATGGCAGTACGCTCGCAAGTAGCGGTGAGGATGGCACCGTCCGGCTCTGGGATGTAAACACAGGGAGACATATACACACGCTCAGTGGGCATACGGAGAGGGTCTCGAGCGTTGTGTTTTCTCCTGATGGTAGTACGCTCGCGAGTGGAAGTGGTGATAACACCATTCGTCTTTGGGATGTAAATACACGGAGGCATATACACACGCTCAGTGGACGTACGGGGAGTTATAGTGTTGCGTTCAGTCCCGATGGTCGGATGCTCGCAAGCGGCAATTATGACGGCTCCATTCATCTCTGGGATGTAAACACACGAAAATATATATACGCGCTCAGCGGACATCTACTTACAGTCACAAGCGTTGCGTTTTCTCCCGATGGCAGTACGCTCGCAAGTAGCGGTGAGGATGGCACCGTCCGACTCTGGGAATTCGTTCTCTCTCCTACCATAAACACCACGGTCAGCCTTTCACCCGCTAATGTACAGTCGCCTGCTATAGGAGAGCAATTAACGCTCTCTGTTGCTATTGCCGATGGAAAAGATGTGGCAGGCTATCAGACAACTGTTTCCTATGATATTTCTGCCCTTCGTTATGTCTCAAGTAAGGATGGGAACTACCTACCGTCAGGTGCTTTCTTTGTCCCACCGGTTGTTCGAGGGAATACTGTGACACTTGCATCTACGACTCTCACCGGAGAAAGTGATGGAGGCGGTACACTCGCAACCATCACGTTCGAGGTGCTTGCGACCAAACCTTCTACCTTGAGATTATCTGATGTGCTGCTAACCGACAGTGCAGGGCAGAGTTTTCGTCCTCGAGTAGAAACAACACAGATAACCGAGCCAGTGCAACTCGCCGAGGACATCAACAAGGACGGTATTGTAAATATTCAAGATTTAGTATTAGTCGCTTCCAACTTCGGGCAACGCGGAGAAAATGTTGCCGATGTCAACGGAGATGAGATCGTCAATATCGTTGATCTGACATTGGTTGCCGGAGCGATAGGAAATACTACAGGTGCGCCATCGGTCCGGTATCAAGATATAGCGTTTACTCCTACTAGAGACCAAGTGGAACAGTGGCTGCATCAAGCCCGACAAGTGAACCTAACAGATTCCGCTTTTCAGCGCGGCATCTTCATGCTTCAACAGCTTCTGGCAGCACTCATCCCGAAAGATACATCGCTACTGCCAAACTATCCGAATCCGTTCAATCCGGAAACATGGATACCTTATCAGTTGTCCGAACCCGCAGAGGTGACTTTACACATCTATGCAGTAAATGGCACACTGATTCGGACGTTAGCATTGGGGCATCAGCCTACGGGAATATATCAGAGCAAAAGCCGTGCAGCGTATTGGGATGGGAAAAATGAACTCGGTGAGTTTGTTGCAAGTGGAGTTTATTTCTACACATTCACGGCGGGAGACTTTACCGCTACACGCAAGATGTTGATTTTGAAGTAAATCTGCCTGCTGAATTAATGAACATGTTCACCACATACAAGGAGTTTCCATAGAAAATGCAAGTATTAAATCAAAGATATTCTGTATATGTTTTTTTTATCCTCTTCCTAATCTTCGGTATGAAAGGCACTATTTACGGACAACACTTAGACATCGGCGAACCCCGCACCGTGCGGATGATCTACTTTCTGCCCATTGACCGTCCGTATCAAGCCGAGGTAGTCCAGAAAATGAAAGACGAGATGCGTAATCTTCAAACCTTCTTTGCCGAACAGGTGCAAGCGCATGGATATGGTAAGAAAACTTTCCGCTTTGAAACCGATGCTAAAGGCGAACCGAAGGTGCATCGCGTGGATGGTCAGTACGCTGATGGTTACTATGTTGCTAAGAATGGTGGATATTGGTCGGAGCTTAAGCAGAAGTTTGATATGCGAAGACACAATATATATTTCATTGTTTGGGACAATAGCACGGATAGAATTGCTGAGGGCGTGGCGGGGTCAGGTGGTGGATTATGGAAAAAATGGGGTAGTGCGACTGTTACTGCTGAGTTTAACTTTGCAGTCGCGGTGCATGAACTTGGACATGCCTTTGGATTGGGACACGATTTTCGCGATGACGCGTATATGATGTCGTATGGTGGTAGGAGGCGAAATCGGTTATCTGCATGTGCTGCAGAATTTTTGGCAGTGGATCCCTATTTCAACCCCAGTATCCCACTCGAAGAGGGACCCCCACCAACCATTGAAATTATTTCACCGCTTACATATCCAGCAGACTCTGAGAGCGTCACGATTCAACTCAAAGTCAGCGACACAAATGGGCTTCACCAAGTCCTCCTATTTGGCTCTGGTGCTCTAATCGCGTGTCGTGGATTAGCAGGCAAAAAGGAAGCCATCGTTGAATTTGAATATGAAGGTGTTTTTTCAGAGAAAGGTTACATCAGTCTCTCTGATGCTGTTTCACATTCCATGGGTGGGTATGCTGTTGATACAAATGGGGATGTGGATTTCATTGAGTTTACACTTGCAGAAGTATCGCAACACCGTATTACTAAGCTTGAAGGACACACGGCTTTAGTCGGGTCCATGATGTTCTCCCCCGATAGCACGATGTTGGCAACGGCAACATATAAGGGCGTTAAGCTGTGGGATGTTGCGACGCAGCGGAATATTGGCACTTTTAAAGGAGGAGTTGCAGCATTCTCTCCAGACGGTAGGGTACTGGCTACTGGGATATTGAAGAGCGTTAAACTATGGGATGTTGCGACGCAGCGGAATATCACTACTCTTGAGGGACATACACATTTTGTGGGTTCTTTAGTATTTTCACCGGATGGTACAATTCTCGCTTCTGGTGCTAACGATGGTATGATTATATTGTGGGATGTTGCGACGCAGCGTAATATTTTCACCTTTGAAGCGAATATGGAAGGAATAAATAAATCGATAGATTCTTTAGCATTTTCACCGGATGGTACAATTCTCGCTTCTGGAGGAGATGATGGGATGATCAAGTTGTGGGATATTGCGACGCAAACCAATATTGCCTCCATTCAGGAAGAAGGACTTGCGCCTTATATCTACTCTGTAGCATTCTCACCCGATGGCACAATTCTCGCTTCAGGGCGCGGGAACGGACCTGGTAACGTTAAGTTGTGGGACGTCGCGACAAAATCGAATATCGCTGTCTTTGATCATATATTAGAGGTATATTCTGTAGCATTTTCGCCTGATGGGACGATCATCGCTTCTGGATCGCGTGATGGAATGGTCACGTTGCGGGACGTCGCCGCACGCTCCGAGATTGCTAACTTGCCGCATACTTCTGCGGTATGGTCTGTGGCGTTTTCACCTGATGGAAAAACTCTCGCTTCGGGGACGAGGGATGGCACGGTTGAACTGTGGGACGTTGAACTGACACTCGCGCAAAAACCTGATGATAGTAAAGATCAAATCGCTATAAGCGAAATTATGTTTGCTTCTAATGACGGCAGCCTTCCTCAGTGGATAGAACTTTACAATCGCTCAGAGACACAAGCAGTAAATTTGAAGGACTGGACGTTGGAGCTCCAAAACCGCTCTACGGAAGACTTTGATGGGCGGCGTAATGTGACGTTTACTTTTATTGAGAAATCCATTGAACCACAGGAAACAGTTCTGATAGCCTCAAAATCAGGACGAGTTTCAAATAATTTTCATTACAAACAGATTTACATCATCGGTCCGTACTTGAGTTTGAGTGAAGAAGGGTTCTACCTAAAATTAATAAATACAGCAGGCGTAGTGATTGACCGGGTAGGAAACCTTGATGGTAGAAGTAATACCAACGATGCACCTGCTTGGCACCTGCCACAGAGTCTGACCGAGGAGGGAGCACGTGCCTCAATTATCCGAAGGCACGACGATGTAGCACCATGGCTTGGAACTCAGGAAGATGGTTGGGTTTCTGCGCTACACACAGAACTTGCCACGGGTACTACCGCCTATTATGGACATCCGGACGATATAGGCGCACCCGGTATAAAAAGTGGTGGAGCCTTGCCGGTAACATTGTCCCATTTCCGTGCCGACCCCACAGATACAGGCGTTATCGTCAAGTGGACAACCGAATCGGAACTGGACAATGCGGGATTCAATATCCTACGCAGCGAGACAAAGAACGGTAAGTTCAAGGTTATTAACCTGAAAGGTATCATATCAGGGCATGGAACAACCAATGAGAGACACTCCTACACGTGGACAGATACCACTGCTAAACCGAATGTCGCTTACTATTATAGGATAGAGGATATTTCACATGCAGGTGTTCGACAGCAGTTAGCCACAGTTCGTATGAGAGGGTTGGTATCCGCAAGCGGAAAACTTACCACAAAGTGGAGCGATTTAAAGGCGGATCGGTAGGATTGACACTCCCACGGCTAAAGGTGACCGGAGAACCTGTGCTTCGTAGACACAACCACGACTTGTGATCACCGGATGAACCGTGGCAACTGGGGCAGGTGGCTCACTTAGCTAAGTATGGGTCCTGATTATCGCTTTCCATCTTTGAATCGTGCGATAGCTTTGTACCCCGATTTACGAAGGACGGAGATTGAGTAGGAAGGATCGGCACGGTTTGGAATGCAGATTACATTTGGGAGTACGCCGCCAAACCGTGCCTACCTAATTTTACCGGTGGTCTACTTTGCTGTTAATTCTGCCCACCATAGCGTCATTGCCTTGCGCTTCGCAGGCATGCTTTCTGCCCTGTGGGCATCGTCCAATGGGTGTAGTGTTTCGATGTTGTCGAACCAATTCGGGTGGTTACCTTCCACAAAGACATGCGAATGTTTCACCTCATGTGTGTGCCATCCGAAATTGCCGTGCTTGTGTTCCCAGCCGTGTGTATGTAGAATTGAGCTGACACCATCTATGTATTGCCCAGTGTATTGTAATGTATACGTATTACTTTCAACATCGTGATATAGTTCACTGTTGAGGTCTATTTCTTGAGAGATTAGAATGTCGCGAATCTCACTCGCAATATTCTCGTCTGACGCTCCGGTATAAAGCGCAACATAGGTCTTGGTGCTTCCATCGGGAACATTATATACACCTCCACTAATTGAGTGAAGCTTTAGCAAGTAAGTCCCGCAGTGTTTTGTAGGAGTTTCGTGCTTGTGCTCCCGCCAGAGGTCTAATTTATCGTGAACGATTCCTTGGGGTGCCATGGTGGGGTGTACAACGGCGTGTCTATGCCACGTTCCGTTTAAGTCATGGGAGTGGTAACCAGTGAAATATACGTCAGTGAATTCTTGAAAAGTTTGGTTGTGTTTCTCGTGTGCAAAAACGTTGCATGCTATGGTAAAGGCGGCTATTATGATCGCGACCTTCACGGTTTGGGTGGAAACAAAATTTTTCATTATAGGCTCCTTTATGATTGCATATTATGAAATAAATATTCTGCCAAGTTTATTTGTAAATTTGATTAACGGAACAGGGTCTAAATTGTTTACAATAAATTGTTGAAAAACGTAAATTATCGCTGTTTTTATCAATGGTGTCCGGTTTTCGGATCATTGCTGCGTCGCGTAAGCCTGCGAGTGTGCCTTCGGTTTCTGCGTAGATGCAGACTCTTTCGACATCCTGCCATATTAGCTCGTCTACCTGCCCGCGTCCCTGTCTTTTCCTCCTCTGTGGATACCTGCTAATGTTGCTTGTGTGATAGGTAAGTTAACGTGAGTTCGATAAATATTTAGCATTTATTTTGAATCAGTGCGTCGTTGATTTCATCAAGTTCTCTGAGATTCACTGAAGGTTTTTTCTGTTGATATGTATAAGCAATCAATGCGCAGAAAACATTCACCCGGAAGTTCTGAAAACTTCGATGGCGGGTATGTTCAAGTTGACTCTGATGCTTCAACTGCTCAATGACTGCCTCAATACACATCCGCTTTTTTAGCAGCACCGCATCGACATCAGACAAAGCTTGCGGTTCCATGTTCTTATTGACCTTTGAAATCAAACAGATGCCCTGAGTCTTCAGGGCCTCAGTTAGCGGCTCAGAGACATAACCCTTATCTCCAGAGAGTTTGCCAAAAAGACCTTGCGTCAACTCCCGAACAGGTTTACGATCATTTGTGTTTCCGGGTGTGATCTGCGCTGCAAGTAGTTCACCGTCTGTATTGACGATCAGATGGAGTTTGAAGCCATAGAACCAGCCGAGAGTGTTTACGCCACGTCCGGCTTCTTTGGCGAAAACACGATGCTGATGAATCCGTTGATTCCGACAGACGACGATCGATGTTGAATCAATAAATGAGATGCCATTACACTTACCAAATCGCATCTGAAGATACGCAGATATTACTGAAAGTGCCTCTGACGTGAGTTCAACGAACCGATTATAGCTAACGAGTTTCGGGAATGCCCAACGTAGATACCGACAGACGTGCTTTTGGTAATAGTGTTTGAAACTTCTATACCCACTGTGATGAAAGTTCACCAAAATCGTCATGACCTCGCTGGGATGTAGGTGCCGAGGACGGCCGCGTCTCTCAGGTTTATCCGATTCGGCAGCTTCGGCTGTTATCTGTTTCATATAATGAAGATAAAAGTCGTCAATCTCGCAGAAAAGTGATATAATAGGCATTGGAGAACTCCTTTTGGTTGGGTTTGCTTACCTCATTATACCAAAGGAGTTCTCTGTAACACACTCCTATTTTTTTATCGAACTCACGTTATGTTCCAGAATACCTCAATAGATCGGGGATTGATAGGTTTGATGAAACGGACTTCGGAAACGACGATGAAGCTGCGAATCTTGCCGTGAGTGACCACCGTCCAGTTTGGGCTGTGTTTAGCGTAACCCAAGATGACGATGGTAGCAATGAAACCGATAGTTCTTCCGAGTTGATGGAAACATTTAAACCTGCGAATATGCACGATGTCAATGGCGATGGAGTCGTCAACATCCAGGATCTTGTGTACGTTGCATCCCGGATAAGACAGGACGTGCCAGCAGATGGGGATCCCGCGGATGTCAACGGCGATGGTGTCATAAACATCCAAGATTTGGTTCAAGTTGCAGGTGCTATCGGGAATTAGTCTGATGTCGTTTTAATGTGTCAACGATCTGTTCTATCAGGCGATTGTGACGATTTGTAGGAAGCCGGTGAGGATTCTGTTGCGCCAGTCGGCTTGATTGAATGCCTCGTTTTGTCGGTGATAGCGCAGTAGTATTTTGCGGTGGGATCGGGTCGCCAGAAGTAACTTGGGTTATTTAACGAAGTTTATGGATTCTTTCAAAGGGATGTTTTGTGATTTTTAGATGGTTGTTTACACATTGCTATTATATTTTGTTTACTGATAAGTGGCGGTTGCTCAGAGTCTTCGGTACCGGAGGATGCCGTTTTGTCGGTCCCGATGAGAATTCGAGGTCCGTATTCTGAAGTTCATGCAGCGTTTTACGAACATATTGAGAAATATATTCAGTTCAAGGAGAAAAATCCGGCGTTAGCGTTAGCAGAGATCAAGGAAGCCGTCCGGATTCAGTATGAAGGGCACCCGAAGTCCGATGAATATGTGATCCGGTTATTTTGGTTAGACGCTGCGGGTGAAGCGACGCTCCCGCAGACGCTGGTACTCAATAAACTTATCCTTGAAATGGTTGTTGACAATGGCTTCTCCGACGAGATAATCCGGCTTCAGAGACGATCGGTTGAGAGGGACGCGCAATGGATTGAGGCTCTTAAAGCCGAAGGAAAGAACCCCGACGAACAATATTTTCGGTTCATTTTAATGCCGACGCAATAGGCGTTTCGGATGTCCTTATCCAGAACGTCCATTCTCTATTAGGGTTAGGCGAGGTTAAGAAACCTCGCCTACCTATTTTAAGATGGCGATTTGGTTATTCTACATCAGGAATGCGTTCGCAATCTACTGATACGGATAATTCGTGTGTGCCGCTGCCGAAAACGACCCCTTTCAGCGGTGTTACATCCGCGTAGTCTCTTCCCCAAGCTACAGTGATATGCTGATCGGTTGGGATTTGGTTATTTGTTGGGTCGAAATCTACCCAACCGAGTTGTGGGAGATAGACAGAAAACCACGCGTGGGATGCATCGGCACCTTCTAAGGGTTCTCGGTCGGATGATGGGTCTGTTTCGATATAACCGCTGACGTAACGGGCAGCGAGTCCCAAGGCGCGTAGACAGCCGATGCCAAGATGGGCAAAATCTTGACACACACCTCGACGGTGCTTTAGGACATCTTCGAGGGGGGTAGCGATTGTTGTGAAGTTGGGATCGTAGGTAAAGTCGGCATAGAGGCGAGTGCTTAAATCTTCGACGGCTTCCAGTAGCGGACGGCCTTCGGTAAACGACTTTTCGGCGTAGGTGTGGAGTTCAGGCATCGCTGGAACCATTGGAGAGTTGAGAATATATTGCCGCATCTCCAGAATTTCTGGGTCTAAATCTGTGTGTAGCTGCTGGTGCGCCTCTTCCCAAGCCAAGTGCTCAGCGAAACTGCGTTGTCTTTCTCTGCCTTTGACATCTACATGGCTTGTCACTGTAACTGTGAGTTGGTTGTGGGGCTGCTGGATTGTGAAATAATAGACAACGTTTCCGAAAAAGTCTTGGCGTTCTCGGCACTCCTTGGGTTCGGGTTCGACGACGAATTGGCTGTTGTGACACTGCTGATAAGCGAAATTCCGTGGTGTCAAGCGTGCTTCATTGTAACAGAGGTTGACGGGGTGAGTGTAACTGTATTCCGTCTTATGGATAATTTTGTAGTTCATGGTTATATGTTAGAGGCTGTCTGTTGTTGTTAACTGCTGCGGTCTTTGGACGTGACTGAAATAGGTCTGCGTCAGTACGTCAGAGATGTCAATCAGTATTTGTGCAAGGCGGACGAGAAGTTTTTCTAACCCTCTACGTTGTGTTGTGTGTTCGGAACGCTCAGCGAGATCAATTGTATTAGAAAGCTGGAGTTGCGTGAGTGCCTCCAGAATGAGTTGTTCTTCATCACTAAGCCGATAGCCGAGTTTTTCTCTGGGTAGTGCCCGGATCTGTTCCTCAAGTCGTTTGAGTTGATAGAGGAGCGAGCGGGGATTGTCTGCGTCAAGAAGTAGCAACTCGAGGACTGTTGGGAAGTGGAGTGCTGAACGATACCGGCTCCGATAGGTAATTAGGCTTTCTGAAGCGGCGAGGACGGATTCAAGCAGCAGGTCCTCAATCCAGGCATCTTGCACAGCGACAAGACTTGAGCGACACAGCACGATGAGAAGAAGGGCGCGTTCAATACGTCTTCCGATATCCAAACTAATCCAGCCGATTGTCTGGGTCATGCTTTCGGCATTTAATCCGCTTAATGCTGAGAGAAAGATCATAAGCTGGTCGAGTGAAGCCAATCCCGCCTCTTGGATCACGAGATCTGTTAATATCTGTATATTTGCGTCTTCATCTTCGGGAAAGTTCTTTTCAAGCGTGGTACACAGATTTTCTATGCTGTTCATCACGCGCCATGTGTCAGTGGACCAGCGGTCCCGGACTGCGTACGCTGCACTTACGAGTGCTTGAAGCGTTGATACTAAACTCCCGCTGTTTTCTGTGTTGAGCATTATTGAAAGGATTTCGTTCTCTAAAGACTCTTCGCTTTTGTTAGCGAAACCCGGATGCGTGGAGGTTAAGCCGGTTAGGGAGCGGAGCATACTGTGGAGATAAGTGAGTTCGGATACTTCTCTGGCGTCTTCGCCGAAGGTCTCCGTAAGGAGTCTGGACGGTGATACCTGCCCTAAGCGTGAAGTTTCTAACCCCATTTTCCCCATTTTGGCTTTATCCAGCATAATTCGGAGCAGACGTGCTTGCCCCTCAGCACGCTCTGCATAACGTCCGACCCAGAATAGGTTTTCAGCTGCTCGGCTTGATAACCCTGCGGATGCTCCTGCAGTCTGTATTTGTCCTACCCGTTGTTGCCATAAACTGATGTGTGGTTCTGGTTCAGGGGCGAGCACCCAAGTATCTTTACTGACGCCCCCATCTTGGATTGAGATTGTCAGTTCGCCTTTCTCGCCTGCACATCGGGTAAGTCCACCCGGCATCACAGTGTATCGGTCTTTTTCTTTAAATAGAAAGCTACGCAGGATTGCGCTGCGCGGTTCGAGTTTGCCTTCAATTAGTGAGGGTGTTGTGGAAAGGTGGACGTGTTCCTGTCCGACATAGAGATGCGGTTGGGCATTAATCTGGCTGTGGAGTTTGTCGAGTTCGGCTTTACTGAGTTCGGTTCCAAACAGTGGACGTCCTCCCGGTTGGCGATGAATGGGTTTGACGACTAATTTCTTAAGGTTCGCCAGTACATGGTCTCGCTGTTTTGGTTGTCCGCACCACCACGTGGCGACGGAGGGAAGATGCAGATCTTCACCAATGAGTTGTTTTGCGATGTTCGGTAGGAATGGCATCAAGCCGGGATTTTCCAAAATGCTGCTTCCCGGTGGGTTTATTACAATCACATTTCCTTGCCGAATTGCCTCCAATAACCCGGCGACGCCGAGCCGTGAGTCTTGTCGAAGCTCCAATGGGTCACAGAAGGTATCGTCCACTCGGCGGAAAATAATATCGACTGGACGTAAGCCGTCAAGCGATTTCAACCAGACGCGTCCATCCCACACCGCCAAATCGTCCCCTTGTACCAAGGTGTAACCGAGGTAGTTTGCGAGGTAGGCGTGCTCAAAATAGGTTTCATTAAGTGGACCCGGGGTTAGCACAACAACGTGTGGATTGTCTATTTGTTGCGGGGCAATACGCGTAGCGGTTTCGAGTTGATATTGCATATCCAGGACGCTATTCTGTAACGAACGGAAGAAAAAGGAGAGTCGATGAACGCCGACTTCGCTGAAAAGATGTGGTAGCGCACGGGCAAGGGCAGTGCGGTTTTCGAGTGCGTAACCTGCTCCAGATGGTGCCTGTGTCCGATCAGCGAGGACCCACATTCTACCGTCCGGTCCTCTTGATAAATCGGCGGCGTAGTTCAAGAGAAATGGAAATCCAGATGGGATTAGCCCGACACACGCCCGTAGAAAACCTGCGTGTGCATAAACCACTTCTGGCGGGATCAATCCGTCTTTAATTAGCGTTCGCTCGCCGTAGAGATCCATCAGGATCAGATTTAGCAGTTCGGCGCGCTGCGTCAGACCGGCAGAGATAGTGTCCCAGTCTGTGTTCGAGATAATCAGTGGTATGGGATCCAATTCCCACGGGCGATGTCCTTGCTGTTCTCCGTGTACGACGTAGGTGACGCCATTCTCACGCAGCAGGCGCTGGACTTCTTGGTGCCGAGATTCCATTTCTGTAAGTCCAAGGGTGTCGAGTGCCTCTATGAAGCTGCGCCAGTGGGGATTGATACGCTTATCTCGGTTCAGCATCTCGTCGATCTGGTCACCGTGAGAAACATGGGCAGACTTGGCGGTGCTGTAGCTATTTTCGATCGCTGTCCAATTTATTGTATCCGCTCGTTGCATTTTTTTTGTTTGGTTGTTTTATGTGTTGTTTATGGCTGTTCAGTATTGTGCCCCTATCCCGAACAAGTTCGGGCGTCCGGATATAAACTATTGGAAAACTAATGAAAGCCGATAGCTGATTGCTGACAGCCATTTAGTCTGAAGAAGTCCTACGAAGATCTAATGTGTACGGATACTCGGCGTTCGTCTCTTCTGGCGGAGCAGGCATGGGACCTGGAGGTGTGCCTTCAGTCAGAAAATATCCGGCTGTTGGTTCTGAGGGTTGTGGTTGAATAACGCCGGGTGTGTGTTCCTCTGTCCCGAAGCGACTTGTCCGACGTCCCTCTGCCTCATAAGCATTGACAGGGAAGGTATCGTAGTGTCTTCCACCAGGATGGGAGACGTGATATGCGCAACCACCAATTGCGCGCCCGTTCCATGTATCAATGATGTCAAATATGAGTGGTGAATGTATACCGATGGTCGGATGTAATGCTGATGGGGGTTGCCATGCTCGGTAGCGCACGCCGCCGACGTACTCTCCATGTGTTCCTGTGCTGTGAAGGATTAAACGCCGTCCGTTGCATGTGACGATATATCGGGATTCGGTCAGGCCGGACACTTTCACCTGCACGCGTTCAACAGAAGAATCGACAAAACGCGAGGTCCCTGCCCGCGTTACTTCTTCACCTAACACGTGCCACGGCTCAATTGCCATCCTTAATTCCAGTTCAATATCTTGGACGTTTATAGTTCCCAATTTCGGAAAACGGAATTCAAAAAAGGGATCAAGCCACGCCATCTCAAATGGATAACCCGCTTCTTGGAGTTCGCTAACAACTTCCTGAAGGTCGGCGCGAACGTAGTGGTGCAGCATGAATCGGTCGTGTAATTCTGTTCCCCAACGCACAAGTCTGCCTTTGTAGGGTGTTCTCCAGAATTTGGCGATGAGCGTCCGAATTAGAAGCATCTGAACGATACTCATCTGCGCGTGTGGTGGCATCTCGAATGCTCGCATCTCCAACAGTCCGAGTCGTCCGCTCGCTGAATCGGGGGAGTAGAGTTTGTCAATACAGAATTCGGCGCGATGGGTGTTGCCTGTAAGGTCTACCATTAGGTGTCGTAGGAGTCGGTCAATTAGCCAAGGCGGGGTGTCTGTTCCTGATTCTTCAGTTATTTGTTCAAAAGCGACTTCAAGTTCATAAAGCTGCTCATCACGTCCCTCGTCTACACGCGGTGCCTGACTCGTTGGACCGATAAAGGTGCTGGAAAAGAGGTAAGATAAACCCGGGTGGTGCTGCCAATATGTGACAAGACTGCGTAACAGATGCGGTTGGCGCAGCAGTGGGCTGTCAGCGGGTGTGGGACCGCCGACGATGATATGGTTGCCGCCTCCTGTGCCCGTATGCCTACCGTCTAACATAAATTTTTCAGCACTCAGCCTTGCTAATCGTGCTTGTGCGTAAAGTGTTGTAGTGTTATGGACGAGTTCATCCCAATTTTCCGCTGGATGGATGTTCACTTCAATCACACCCGGATCGGGGGTCACGTTCAACGCGTGGATCCGCCAATCGTGTGGAACCTCGTAGCCTTCGATGATTATGGGCATTTCTAAGGCTTCAGCGGTTGCTTCAATTGCTGAAAGGAGATTCAGATAGTGTTCTAAGTGCGTCAAAGGAGGTATGAAGACGTGCAACCGACCATCGCGAGGTTCAAGGCAGAGTGCGGTCTGAAAGTTTGTCTCATCTTCTTCACTTTTTGTGGCGGATGTGTTTTGTGCGTTTGCTTGCTCCGATGCGTCTAAACTTTCCTCGCGCGGTTCAAAGGGATCACGTTCGTAACCTTCCTCTCGCTGTTCAGGTGGCACCCATTGTATGGATTCCAGTGGCAGACGGAGGCCTATGGGTGAATCGCCAGGGATTAAGAACATGCGTCCACCTGTGAAATTCCACTCGCAACTCTCCCAAGTATCGTCTACGCGGTTCCATCGTAGCGGTAGCGCATAGCCGATGGGTTCGCCGAGGCTTTCTGTTTGTAGGAGCTGCGCCAGTCGATGGCGTTCGGATGCCTCTTTGAAGTCAAAGTCGAGTGGATTAATGTTGGTAGGGAGTCTCTCTTCTGTCCAGAGGAAGTAGAGTGCGTCTTCGTAAGCCGGTATTATCCAATCTGGTGTAATTTTTAAGAGTTCTGTGAGATGGTGTGTAAATCGTTCAGCGTCTTGGATGCCGAATCCGTAATCTTTGTCAGGTTCGGCGAGAAGTTTATCATTCCGCCAAACAGGGACTCCGTCTTTTCGCCAAAAGCATCCGAATTTCCAACGCGGTAGCGGTTCACCCGGGTACAACTTCCCTTGTCCATAATAGAGTCCGCCGTCGGGACCAAAGCTATCACGCAGACGGCGCAGGAGCCCCGCGCCTAACTCTCTTTTTTTCGGACTGTCAGCTTCTATATCCCATTCTCGACCATCAGGGTCATCGATCGATACGAAGGTCGGTTCGCCGCCCATCGTCAACCGAATGTCGTTTCGGACGATATCTTCGTCTACTTGCTGACCGAGGGCGTTAATATCAGTCCACTGTGTTTCTGTGTAAGGTTTTGTCACACGTGGATCTTCGTGGATGCGCTGGACGGTGTTGCTATAGATGAATTCTGTTTCGCAGGGGTCTATGTAGCCGGTAACGGGTGCGGCACTCACTGGATCCGGCACACACGCCAACGGAATATGTCCTTCACCAGCAAATAAGCCGGATGTTGGATCCAAACCTATCCATCCTGCACCGGGTGCGTAGACTTCGCACCATGCGTGTAAGTCGGTAAAATCCTGCGATGGACCTGCGGGTCCATCTACGGGTTTCTGATCGGCAACGAGTTGTACGAGGTAGCCAGAGACAAATCGGGCAGCTAAACCGAGATGTCGCATAATCTGAACGAGGAGCCAACCAGTGTCTCTACATGAGCCAATCTGCTTTTCTAACGTCTCTTCGCAGGACTGCACGCCGGGTTCCATACGAATCGTGTATTTTATATCCTTCCAAAGTGCCTGGTTAATCTCAACAAGGAAGTCAATGAGTTTTTTCTTTGTTCGTGGAATATCTGCCAGCCACGCTGTGAGGCGCGGACCGTTTTCTTTGACTTCAAGGAACGGGGTTAGTTCTTCTTTAAGCTGTGTGTCATAGTGAAATGGATAGCGTTCGGCACTTGCTTCAAGGAAAAAGTCAAACGGATTGATAATGGTCATATCCGCTACGAGATCCACTTCGATAGATAAGGCGCGTGTGGGTTCTTGAAAAATGACGCGCGCTTGGTAATTGCCAAACGGGTCTTGCTGCCAGTTGATGAAGTGATTTTCGGGTTCAATCTTGAGAGAGTATGCTTCAATCGGTGTTCGGCAGTGCACAGCGGGTCTCAGTCGAAAAACGTGTGGAGACAAGTTGACGAGCCGGTCATATTGGTAGAGAGATTTGTGGTTGATAGCTACACGGATTGCCATATCTGTCGCGCTCACTTTAAATAGTTATCAGTTTACAGTTAAAAGGCAATTAGATTCTCCAATCTATTTTTCAACTGATAGTTGACAGTTGAGCCTGTTTCTGTTCCTCAGCAACTTCTCCGTTGACGGGACGCAAAGCGAAGAATGTTTTATGGATGTCATCGCCGACTAAGTTGAGTTTGGTTTGGAATTCGTCAAGAAACTCGTGTAAACCGCTTGAAAGAACTTGTTTGACTTGAGCATAGGCGAATTCGGCGCGAAGCTGCCCCAAACGCTGTTCTGCTGAATTGGAGAAAGTTTCCAGAGGGGTGCCAGAGATTGCGTGCAGTGATTCTTCCGCCTTAGAGAGACAGTAAAGCACTGATCTCGGAAATTCACGATCTAACAGTAGAAAAGCGATGACATCGTCTGGAGAGATGAGTCCGTAGGTGCGACGATACATCTCAAAACCGCTGGCAGAGTGGAGTAGCGCACCCCACTGAATATCATCAAACGGGGTGTTCACGTCCCAGATAGATGGCAGTAGGATAAAGTATTTGACGTCGACGATTCTTGATGTTTTATCGGCGCGTTCGATAAGCCGTCCCAGCTGGCTGAAATGCCATCCTTCACTATGCGACATGATGTTATCTGTCAGTCCCATGAAAAGATGTGACGCGAGTTTAATTTCCCGAAAAAATTCATGAGGTTCCGTCATTGCCCATTCTTCGGAGGTGTTGCTAACTAACAGGTAGGCATCGTTCAGTTGCTCCCACATCTCTGATGAAATGTTTTCGCGTATAGACCGAGCATTTTCACGGGCAGCCCGTAAACAAGCGATAATTGAGTTTGGGTTTTTAGTATCGAATGCGAGAAACCGGATCACGGCTTCTCTGGAAGCTTCACCATAGCGTTCGGCAAACACTTCATCATCGCCTGTTGTGGCAACAAGCGGTTCCCATTGTGCTTGTACACCAACCGGCATGTCGAGAATAAGGTGCAGGTTGACATCAACGAAACGAGCAACGTTTTCAGCGCGTTCGATGTAGCGGCTTGTCCAATAAATTGATTCTGCGACGCGACTTAGCATTATTTCCTCCTATGCCGAACCTGACAGGACCCAAGTGTCTTTACTACCGCCACCTTGTGACGAGTTGACAACCAGTGAACCTTTTTTGAGTGCGACCCGTGTTAATCCACCGGGAAGGACGTAAATATCTTCGCCATAAAGGATAAACGGACGCAGATCGACGTGTCGTCCTTCAAAATGGTCATCAATAAGCACGGGTACTCGTGAAAGCGAGAGCGTCGGTTGTGCGATGTAGTTGCGTGGGTTGTCTTTAATACGGCGAGCAAACTCCTCTTGTTCTGCTTTTGTCGAATGCGGACCAATCAGCATTCCATAGCCACCAGACTGATTCGCTTCTTTCACAACGAGTTCATCCAGATGCTCTAATACGTATTTTCGATCTGTATCTTCCCAACACATGTAGGTTGGGACATTTGGGACGATAATATCTTCGCCGAGATAGTACTTGATGATTTGTGGCACGAACGAGCAGACGACTTTATCATCGGCAACGCAGGTTCCAGGAGCATTAACGAGAGCTATGCGTCCGGCTTTGTAAACGTCCATTAGACCTGGAACACCGAGCATTGATTCAGGTTGGAACACTTTTGGGTCGAGAAAATCGTCGTTGATTCGACGGTAGAGAACATCAATCCGCTCAAAGCCTTTCGTTGTTCGGGCGTGAACGAATCCATCCATTACGACGAGATCACGTCCTTCAACGAGTTCAACCCCCATCTGTTGTGCGAGGAAGGAGTGCTCAAAGTATGCGGAGTTATATATCCCAGGCGTGAGGAGGGCAACTTCAGGGGCTGACACCCTGTCGGTTACAAGGTAACGAAGCATGTTCAACAGGTGGGTTGGATAATCCTCCACGGGTTGGATCTCCGACATCCCGAAAAGTTGGGGGAAGGTCCGTTTCATTAACTGCCTGTTTTCCACCACGTAAGAGACCCCGGATGGACATCCAAGATTATCTTCCAATACGTAGACCTGTCCATCGCTATCGCGCACCAAATCTGTGCCGGTGATGTGGCACCAGACCCCGCGTGGTGGGTCCAAGCCGATGCACGGTTCAAGGTAGCGTTCTGACGAGAGTACGACATCTGCTGGAACAACACCGTCTTTAAGAATTTTCTGGTCGTGGTAGACGTCGTCGATAAATAGATTTAGGGCATGAATGCGCTGTTTGAGTCCGCGTTCTATCCACTCCCATTCACTGGCATCAATAATTCGGGGGATGAGATCAAAGGGAAATATCTTTTCAATGCCTTGCTCGTCGGCGTAGACGTTGAAGGTAATGCCCATTCGGAGCAGAGCGTGCTCAGCAGCGATTTGGCGACGCGTGAGTTCGCCTTCAGGAAAGCCTTGGATCCGCTCTACCAGCATCTGAACAGCTGGACGAGCACTTCCATCTGGATCAAACATCTCATCGTAAAACCCTTCAGGGTCGTATCCATCAAATCCTGTCATTGCAATGTGCCTCCTTTATCTTAATGCTGTCGATAATTTAATGATTCCGCAGCGAGAATACAAAGATGTTGAAGGGCTGTGGTTTAGGAACCGTGTAAGCCCTATACAAGGCGTAATGCAATACTTATGCCAATATCAATTTGCACAGAAGATTAGATGACCTGTTTCAGCTGAATGCGTAAGCCATCCCACTTCGGACGTTGTATGGGGATGAAAAAGCAGATAAAACCTTGTGGGTTGCTTGCTAATTTTTTAGGCAATGCAGTTACTTACTGTCCAATTATGGTGCACCGGTTGCGTCAAGCCTTATTTGATACTAAACGTAAACCTTGACGCTTGGTGTACAAAAATTTCGCGAATATGGGATCAGAGAGTCATAGCTTCATTAGTTACCAATTCGCCTATGACAATCACATAGCCGTCCGCTCCGATTGCATCTATGGCAGAGTATTCTGGGTAAAGTGTTTTCAGTCCGATCATCACGAAAATTATCGTAATCATTACTTCAAACATTATATTTTCCTCTTTATTTTATCACACTTTGATGTATTTGTCCAAAGATTTTGTTGGTTGTCTGAACCAGGATTTTCAGGATTATTGAGGATTTTCAGGATTTTTCTCTAAAATAAGTAGGCGAGGTATCACTACCTCGCCCAGTTACAGTGTATCCGTAATTCTTCTGCTATAGCTGTGGTGTTAGACGGCGGTTTGGTAGGTTTCCCAAGCATCGCCTGCTGCCGCAGCTTGACGTTCTAATTCGGTGCGCCATCCGACGACTTTTCCTGATTTGATCTGCTGAACGTCAAAGCCAGCGTATCGATCCTCAAGTGTGTCGCCGAGTTTCTGGGTTTCTGCCCACCGGTCCCATGCAGTTTGCATCCACGTGTGTGGTAGAGCTTCTCGGATAGCGGGATCAAGTTGCCACGCGCTTCGCGCATCCGATATTGATGGCTCACCCGTGAATTCTCCTGACCATTTCGACCAACCGATTGACAGCGTATTGCGTTCACGGTCAGGTACGGTGTGTCCTGTGTGGATGTTGTTGCCGTTGCGGATGAGTGCTTCTCCGGGCTTGAGCCGAATGGCGACTTGATCGGGCAACGGGTCCTTTCCATTCCAACTCGGTGTGTGTGGGACACCCTGATCCTTCATAGCTTGTGGAAGGAGTACGTCATGCTCATACGGCGTGCGCCATCGGTGGTGGCTGCCCGGGATGAGTTCATGGCATTCGTCGTCTGTGAGTGCCAAAAACATGCTGACGCTGTTCCGCTCAGTAATTCGTTTCTCGTTGCTTTCTTGGATTTCTTTCCAGCGGATTCGCTCAACTTCTTCGGAATAATCTTCGGGGGTGTTTCCGCGGATTTCTCGCTGAGAGAAGTAACCTGCTCCGTCACCCCACCACGTCACGTCTCGGTGCCAGCTGGGTCCGTTTTCCTGTTTCCGTGGATTTGCCCACAGCAGCATACCACTAAAGGTCATATCTTCAGGTTGTAGCCCGTGGCACCAAGAGGCAACGAAATCTAAGAACTCTGAAGAACCATGAAATTCGGCGAAGCTTGGCTCCTCAAAAGCGGGATGGATGAGACCTCGGATTGCCCACGGTTCGTCGTGTGCAGCGCGATGGACGTAGCCCTTTGAGCAATCAATTACGTCGTATCCATTTTCTGGGGCGGTTGCCTCGGTAACACGACGACCCGCCTCTCGTAGGATAGGGATCCATGGGCTATCAACGAAGTCGTTGATGATGAGAAAACCGTGTTCCTTCAGGTATGCGAGTCTTTCAGGTGTGGCACCCGGAGCTGAAAGTTCAGGTTTGAAGTCTGCAAACGCGGTTGCGCGATAACTTTCCTTTGTACGCATTGTCGTTCCTCCTTGTCAGACAGTGACTTTAAGTCAATGCGGTATTTTAGCATATTGTGCATATTTTCCAAAATTATTGTCAGAACTGGGATTTTCAGGATTTGCTGGATTATACACCATCAGACTGTACCCAACCCCCTAACCCTCTTATCAGGGGCAGGGTCATTTAGTTTTAAAAATTATTTTTGAGAGTTTTCATTGCGTGTTTAGGATACGCGGCGAAATATCGCATCGTAGCGGTGATAGACTCATATCCTGCCAATCGCAATATAGATAAAGCGGTATTCCGCAACGCCGCCATGACGGCGGGAGTCGCACCACAGCGGACTTGCGAGGCATCTTCACCGAAGACGACATCTCGGAGCCAGTGGGACTTATTCTCTATTGCCCAATGTCCACGGCGTAAAACGAGCAAATCTGCTGCGCTTGCGAGGTTGCTCTGAAGACTTGTGATGCCATACTGCGTCTGGTAGGAGACTTCACCTGTGCGAGGCTGCTTCCGCTGATATGTATACTCAAAGACTTGTGCGAGTCCCGGCCAGCGTAGATATGTATTCAGGGCGGTGCTACACGTCAATCGTCGTATCTCAATACGTCCATGTGCTTTTTCAAGCGTTTCAAAGGTGTCGAGGGTTTCACCCCATTGACGATGTTCTGCTTGCAGCAAATCATGGGCATCCTGGAAAGTTTTAGCGTCGGGAGGGGGTTGAAATAAGCGTTGGATCGACTCAAACATTTCCTTCTGATTCGCTTTGACCGGCAAGACGTAATCACCTCCCGATGCTAAAACCGATTCACAAAACGAGCGTTGCGTCAACAACGCATCTGCCGTCACGACTTTACCAGATACATCAAAGGCTTTAAGTATCTCAAGCGAGGTCGGCACCTCATGCGTCTTCTCAGACATCGCTTTTTGGGTGAGTGTGATGCCAAGTTCATGAGAGACGACGGACATCAAATGCGTGAGTTTCGCATCTTGTTTTCTACTGCCACGCAAAGTTTTGCCATCTATAGCGACGGCCGTTAGACCGCCTTGAGAACCCCATCCGGAACCCTCAAGTGCAGCTGTCGCCCACTGTGTTAGGGTCTCTTCTAAGGCATTGATGTCTAATCTGCGAAAAAGATTGCAGAGCGTCGCAGCACACGGTGTTTGCTTATGTCTGAAACCCAAGGCTTTTCTTAACACTTTATACGTCCGTCCATATTCAGCGATAGCGGCATAACTACGATACCCAGACATCAGCGCAATGACAGCAAGTGCGAGGATGGCCTTCAAGGGGTGGCGTTTGCCTTTCTCCTTGCGCGGGTCTGCGACTTCTGCTAACATATCAAGCAAGTGGCGAGAGGGTCTTCTCGTCATGTGCTTCACCTCAAAGATTATAGTGGATTTTTAAGGTGAAGTATAGCATGTATGGCGTGAAAACTCACGCCATACATGCATACATAGAAACATAAATCCCCCCAATCAAATCTTAAAACTAAATGACCCTATATCAGGGGGAAAATAGGTTTCATTTTTTTATCTAATGTGTTATTATGTTTATCAAAACCTCCGAGTCTAAAACCCCCGCATTGATTCGGGGGATACAGACTCGCCCTTGTGAATTAGACCACAGTGTGATGTAAAAAAAGTTGTTGATTTTTTTTGTAGGTTCTGCTATACTCTTTAGACCAGTTGGCAGACATATCCAGCGTTGTCGCAAGGCAACGTGTCTGCCTACCCACTCGATAGGGGTTAACGACTGGTAACTGGTAAACTTTTTGAGAACGTACAAATACAAGATACAATCTCATAAGCGCAACCGTCATTTGCGGTCGGATACGCGTATCATTAGCCAAGTGCATAATCACTTCATAGCGTTGACGCGTCGGCACTACCGTATTTACGGAGGCTGCGCGGGCTATAAGCGTGCGACCTATAACCGCTTAAGCAAGCACCTGACGAAACTTAAGAAGTTGAAAAAGTATGCGCACTGGCGTATTCCACATTCGTGGGCATTGCAGGAATGCTTGAAACGTATTGAACGCGGGTATCTCAACTTCTTTGAGAAGCGTGCCAAACGTCCGCCGAAGTTCAAATCGTGGCGAAACTACCGATCCATGACCTTTTCGGGTAGCCACGTCAAGGTTGAAAAGGTCTGTGAGAAAGCGAAAGATAAAAGACGCGTCGCAGTTGCCAAGATCCGCCTCGCTGGACGGTGGTACCGGTTCTGGTATTCTCGTGAGATACAAGGCAGCATCAAACGTGTCACTGCCAAACGTGACGCACTCGGTGATTGGTATATCAGTATCACAACAGATTATGAAGGACTTATGCTCGAACCCAAGACGGGTGACGCTGCAGGGTTCGACTATGGCAACAAGACCTTTCTGACCTGTTCGGATGGCACGAAATACGAATCGCCTGAATTCTATAAGCAGTCTGCCAAGAAGGTAAAACAAGCCAATCGGGAGTTGTCTCGTAAGGTGAGGGGTAGCAATAACCGCAAGCGTGCGAGTCAGCACTACGCGAGGACACATCGCAAGATCACCCGTCAGCGCGAAGACCATCACTGGAAACTTGCTTTGGAACTCGTCGGTAAGTTTGACCTCTGTTTCTTTGAGGACTTGAACCTTGACGGTATGAAACGACTTTGGGGACGCAAGGTCTCTGACCTCGCCTTTGGTGAGTTTCTTGAGAAAATCCGATGGCAAGCGAAAAAACGCGGAAAGCGTGTGGAAACCATCGGACGTTGGGAGGCGACAACGCCGGTTTGCCACAACTGCGGGCAAAAGCACCTTTTCATAGATTTGAGTGTTCGCGATTGGTTCTGCGATAGTTGTAAAATCCAGCATGACCGCGATGTGAACGCGGCGATAAACATTCTCAAGGTTGGGACATCAACCTTTGGAGTAGAGGGTATCAGACTTGCGATCGCAAGCAATCCTTGTTGATACCAGAATCCACCCGAAACGGGGGACACTTAGAATCCCCCGAATTCATTCGGGGGAGTATGTCAAAGCGGTTTGGCGGGTTTTTCTCGCTCCGCAAATTCAGAAATAGGAGATGGCAATGAACGCAGAATCGACACCACAGGACCTGCAATTTGGATTGACTGCTGACGAATTGGCGTTTTGGCACGAGAACGGCTACCTCGTTCGTTTGAATGTATTCACCCCTGAAGAAAACGATGCACTCCGTCAAGTCGCTGAAGACATTGTGGATAGGAAACGTCCATTCCCGCCTGTACATATTGACCAGAACGCACTTGTTAGAGATGGGAAAGCGGAGCAGCAAGGCATCTATGCGATGCACAAGATTCATTTTCCCAGTTGCTACGATCCAGAATTTCTTACACGTGTGCGTGACTCGCGCCTAACTGATCCGATCGTTGATATCCTCGGTCCAGACATCCTCGGTATCAACACGCTGTTTATTTGGAAGGCACCGAAAATTGGTCTCGGCTTCCCGTGGCATCAAGATAAGTTCTACTTTCGTTCTCGGTTTAATACGAAGACGACTGTCGGGACGTGGACGGCTATTGATCCGGCGGATAAGGAGAACGGTTGTCTCTACGTTATCCCCGGCAGCCACAAGTGGGATATTTTCCAGCATGATGACCTTGAAGGTTCGCAACAACGCGAGTTCAAGATGGCGCAAGGTGTCCGCGACGAAGACGGTGTAGCGGTAGAGGTACCACCGGGGGCGGTGATCTGGTTCCACAGTCATCTCTTGCACAAGAGTATGGACAATCATAGCCTGCGATTCCGTCGGAGTTTCGTTGCCCATTATCTCAGTGCTCAAGCGGAATGGGCTGCGCCTAAGCCAGCGGGAGGTAGTGCTGTTATGTGGATTCGTGGCGATACCTTCCCCGGTAAGGTTCAAGAAGTCGAACGCGATGTACTACCAATCTCTGGATCTGATTGATGTTCAAGACCATCTGAATCGCGGATTATCACGGATGGTTCCGATGACGCGGATTTTCATGTTTTTTTCCAAATCTTTTTTAGTTCCAGAGAGATAAAACCTGTTAGCGATGTGGAGGTATACACGATGATGACGACTGTTAAGAAATTTTTAGTGGTAGTGTTAATAGCCCTGATCGGCCTGCTGTCCAGTACCCGTACATCCACAGCGGATGTGTTGGCGGATGCGCTTATTGGCGTATGGCTTTTCGATGAGAATCAAGGGTTGACCGCAAAGGATGCCTCTGGTAACGGTCATGATGGTAAAATTAAGGGAGCGAAATGGGTTCAAGGGAAAATAAAAACAGGTCTTGAATTCGACGGGAACGGGAATATTGTGGAAATCCCACATGATCAGGTGTTTGATCTTACTGAATATACGATATCTGCATGGGTCAAAACGGAGCCGACTGGTAAGTGGCAAACTGTGATCGGGAAGGAACCTGTCGCTGGGAACCCAAGGAATTATGGTATTTTTGTTGCGGGTAATACGAACTTGCTTGGCGTGAACTATACTACCGGTGGTGCTTGGAAGACTGCTTTTAGTAAGACGGTTGCTGCGGATGGTAAATGGCATCACGTTGCTGCGACCTTTGACGGCGACTTCCTTCGAGCGTATTTTGACGGTGTGATGGAAGGTGAAACTAAGACTGAGATTCCGCCCGATCATAATACGGAATCGGTGAAGATCGGACGCTGGGGTAATCCGAGGGGTGATTATTGGTCGGGTGTGCTTGATGAGGTGGCGATGTTCAATCAGGCGTTGACTGAGGATGAGATTCAGGATATTACGATGAATATGCGGGAGTCGCTGGCGGTTGATGCGTCTGGTAAGCTTGCAGTGACGTGGGGGACGCTGAAGCGGTCCTTTTGAGCGTTCGATGACCGAAAAAGGGATTCTATTAACCAACGCCAAATCAATGGAAGTCTTTAATATAGAATTGCTGCATGGGTATAGCGTGTTATTACACTGCCTTTACCGCCTCACGACAAATATTATTTTGAAGGTGCTTGTGGCGGTGTCGGTGGTGGTTCAGTAAAAGGTTCGTTGCGTGCTTCGGCTTTCATTCTGCGGGTGTTCCAATCGGCAATCTCCTTATAAACCTTAGCTGCACCACGGGCTTCGCTTTCTTCTTTTAGTTTCTTTTCTCTGGCAAGAGAGTCTCTAAGTCGTTGAAACATGATGTCAATTCCCTCCTCAATAAATGTTAGCATTGTCGCAGCTGACATAATTTTTGGAAAGTTGTTAGCAATCGTGTAGAGTGTTTCTAAAACATCTTTGCCTTTCAGCCAAATTTCATGTAGGAATACTGTTGTAAGACAAGCAAACCCGATAATGGCGAAAGCGATCATTGCGCCCTCAGCGTTGCGAACTGTAAACATGGGTGCTTGTTTGTCTCTTTCCTGCAAAGAAATTCCTTAGCGTCCTAACTCGTCTTTCACTGATACTAACCCTATTATACGATAAAACTGTGGTAAAGTCAAATTGAAATTGTAAAATCGTGAGTAGTTAAACGTGAGTTCGATAGGAAAAATAGAAATTATGTTGGGTTTCACTGATTGGGTCAAGTGGTTGGAGACCGAGGAACTTGTGGAATTTTTCGCGGAGTTGCTCAAGTTGGTAACGCAAATCTCTGAACGAAAAAAAGATGCCGAGACGCTTTCGGTTTTTCTTGACGAATGGCGTGAGACTGCCTTAATCAATTCGGAACCAGATGTTTTGGCAGATATTGCTGAAGCGCAACAGGAATTAGCTGCTGGCGGTGGTAAGCCGTGGTCTCAGATTAAGAAGGAGATCGGGTTGTGAATCATCGACGATACACACTCGTTTCGCTCTTTTCACTTTTCTTCCATTGGTGAGGATTCCTAACCTTGCCGGTTCTCCTTCCACGGTATGTTATGTTTTCCAGCTGTACCTATCTGCCCCTATCCAGAGTGTATTCTTAATTCTACTGTAGTTTTCTATATTTTAGCCCTGTAGGGGCGATATGTTTATAGAGAAACGTCCTATCTGTCCTCTTTAGTCCCGTAGGGGCGGCATCTGTCTCGCTTCGGTTAGACGCACAAGACATATCATCAGAAGCGTCTGACAAGTTAGGTGTAAAGTGTTTCTGTCTTTAGGTGGCGTTTTAGAAATTCATCTTCGTTGAAATGACAATCCTTGTATTTCTTTCCGCTTCTGCAGGGACATGATCTGTTCAGATAGCGTTTTATAGGTTCGATGTCGTTAAAGTGACATTTTTTATACTTCTTGCCACTACTACAAGGACACGGACTGTTTCTAGTTGGATTACACTTTGCGAAACTGACAATTTCAGTGAGATATTCTCTAATCCCTTCATCACCATGTGAGTACTCTTCCCAACTGTCATTGTCACTCACATCAATCCCGAATTTTTCTACGTAAGAAAGGCGATAGAGAAATGGAATTACACGTTCGTGAATAAAACATTCAATTCTAAAAATTCGGCTGTCAGGACGTTTTATGCCTAGACAACAGGTGTTATCCTCTGGATTGATGTGCAAATCAGTAATATCAACATTGCATTTTTTAGCGATTTCACGATGCCTTTTGCTAACTTCGTGCACCTTTGGCCACCCATTCATATCCAAGTCACCTAAGCAAATTTCAACCTCAAAGACATCGCGAATCAAAAGATCCGTTTCATCAGCAAGATTGCCAATTGTCACTTTTTGTGACTCGTTATCATACGCGGCACAGAAGTCAAGTTCACCTACGATTTTCTGCGCTTTCTCATCGTATTGTAGGTTCGGAAAGTTCGATTTCAACCATATGATTTCGCTGTCACGTATCTTCATGGTAGAAATTACCTCGCGTAGAGTTTTGGGGCACTTACTATGACGGGGGCAGCCTTCTTACTGCCGTTGTTGTTTTTAAGTTTCCCGAAATTGTCTCCAAATAACTCTCTCCATTTTTTGACGCTGGTATTATGGTCTTTGGCGTCAAAAGCTGCGTTTATTTTTGTGTTGTAAATGTTAAACTTTTCCCGAAAATTGCGATATTTATCTTGGTCCCAGTGCCGAGTGAAACTTTCTGTTAGTAGCACCGGATTGCAGATTTCGGGCATCCAGGCATTAGCCTGTAGGAAACTGTTTATCCGGTTTGAAATCGTCTTTAAAGACGTTGGAATATCTTTAAAATCTTCGCCTCCTTCATCACTAACATATACGTTGTTACCAATGAGTGTGGTTAGGAGGATTGATTTTACAGAAAAGTTTCCTTTATGGTCACGAAGAAATTTTTGCAATCGCGTGATCTGCTTCAGATTGCCGTTAGTAATCCTCGTTTTCTCGTTGAACCAATCTCTATAGCCAGTACCATCCGTGACTTCAAACTTATTTTCCTTCTTATTACAGATATAATACTCTTCCTCTTGTGTAATACACGGAACAAGATCCAAGTGAAAGTTTCCGGCATAGTCAACATAGACACATCTAGTTCTTCTGTGAACTATGTCCTTGTAGTTATCGTTTGATCTCAAACAATCGTAGACCTCGTTGATATAATCCTCAGGTTCTCTGTCTTCATCGTACGTCATGTACAAGAGCATGTCAGCGTCATACTCACGTATACCGACAGGTTTGATAATTGTCTTCAAACCATAGGAACCTTGTCGTTCCGTTTTTTCATACAAATCTAAATTTCTACTAAGGAAAGTATCCACAGCCGACGCACTACTATTCAACTTCTGAAGTCGCGTTTCGTTGAGGTTTACCTCTTTGGAAAGGAACTCTTGGAAATATGTTGTATGCTTCATTGTCTTGTTCTCCTTATCTATCAAGTCAAAAATTGGAAATCCAAAAAACTGATTCACTATTTGATTTTTGGAAGTTATTGGAAGTTAGCGGGTTAATTTTCACATATTACTATTTGTGGAAAGGCTCGAATGGTTCGACTGGGCAACTGAGAAAAACCTTACGGAGTTCAGGTAGTGCTTGCCGGGCTTGAAAATCCCCAAGACCTTTCAACGAGTCAATTTCTTTTATACCATCTAAGCTAAACTTTCCTTGGGACACATCTTCGTCAATTCTGACGATGTTGTCATGTCCGGCAAGAAGTTGGGCTGTGCCGAGAGAGGCATGGGACTGTGCATGCATAAATACGTCAAGCATCTTAAATGCCCAATACGATTTGCCAAGTGGAATTTTTCTTCCTCGCTTGACATTTAGTGGTTCAGTGGTGCAACCCAAACTCAAGACTTTTAGCGATTCCCTTGGCCAATCAAGTAGGGTAATAGCTTCAACAACGGCTAGCCCTACAGGATTATTTGTCCAAACACCGCCATCGATCAAAGGAGTACCTGTAGACGACCTATGGGTAGGGAAAAAAGTTGGGGCTGCAGCAGTTGCAAGTGCTACATCGATTACCTTTTCATTATAATCCCTTTCTAGTCGGGGGTGATGAGCAGTTTTATATATGTAAACCTTACCGTTTTCAAGGTTTAGTGAGGGAATAACGAGCCTTTTTTTACTATCGCCCAATTTCTTGTCACCAAAGCAAGCCTCTAATGCTTCCTTGAGGGGGACATCGCTGTACTTGGCGGTACCGGGCCACCGGAGTCTACGCTTATCACTAAAGATACAGGGGCCAAATTTTTCATAAAATGCCAAAATCTCCTTAGCAGATAATCCTAGTCCAAGACCAAGGGCGATAATTCCGCCTGTTGAGGTGCCGACGATCAAGTCAAAATAGTCTGCTATGCTGCTTTCAATTGAATTATCAACGGTGGCGAGAAACGATGCTGGAAATACGCCCTTAATCCCGCCTCCGTCAATTGTTAGAATGCGTTTCATATTGCCCTCCTCATTCTTATTTAAAGGATAGATGAAAATATTATTAAATAATTATACCATAAGATTAATTTGGTGTCAAATTTTTTTTCAAAATTCCGTAAAAAACTGCGCTTTTTTAATTTTATACATAAAAAATCACTTTCTGATACAATACATTTGCATGTAAACTTCTATAGAAAGGAAAACAATTGTTATGAAATTGGGAGAGCGTCTTCGTTTCCTCCGTAAGCAGAACCAACTTACGTTGAAAGATTTGAGTCAACTTGCAAATTTGTCTGTACCTTATCTGTCAGATATGGAACGGGGAGAAGTTAATCCATCTATAGAGTCCCTACAAAAGGTCGCTAAGGCTTTCGATATGACGGTCAGAGATCTGTTTAGTGGTGTGGAGGAATTAGGAGAGTCGGTATCTACTATTTATCCCGAAGGGTTTGAATTGTTCCTGAAAGACCCAGAATTTACTAAAGAAATTACTGATGAGTGGAAAGAGTTTTTAGTGGGGATGAGATATCGCGGCAAGCAACCATCTTCTAAGAAGGAGTGGATTGAACTCCATCTTTCTCTTAGTCGTATTTTTTCCCCGCAGGAAGAAAAGGTGAATGATCCGAAAAAGCAGGTTATCAAACTAGTTCAGAATACTGTCAAGAAGTATAGTTCAACGGAGGTTCCTAGTTTTGATGAAATATGTTCTAGCTTAGGATTAGATGTGCGAGAAGCACCGTTACCGTCCAGAATAGATGGTATGCATAAAGATAGGACAATTTTTATCAATTCCGAAATTCAAAATGAGGAACGCAAGCGATTTACGCGATTCCATGAGCTCACGCATTATTTAATTGAGGAAGACGGCGACTTAATCGCTGAACTTCACGATGCCACTTTCAGCCAAGAAGGCGAATACATTAGACAATTAGAAAAATTCTGTAACATTGGTGCAGCTGAGTTTTTAATGCCCAGTGAGGAATTTAGAAAACTCTATAAAGCACAGGGATTTAATATTCGACTGATTTTTTCCGCTGCTCGTCGCTTTAAGATTTCGACAATTGCAACGACAATTCAGCTCGCTCAGATTGCCCCCAACTCTTGTATTACTGCTATTTGTGAACGCGGATTTGTACCCAATGAGACAGTATCCCGTGCTTATCTTTTTGAGGAGGAAAATATTTCCATCAAGCGAAAATTGCACGTAGTCTATTCGGCCCCGTCGCCTACCACCAAGTATTGGTTAGCGAAATACACAGAAATTCCTGAAGACCACTTGATCAGCCAAGCGTTTTCGCAAACTCAGCCGGTTGAAGCGGAGAGCTATGTTCCTTTTCGGAGTGGAAAGAAAATGCCTTGTCACTGTGAAGCGTTAGCAGATGGGGACAAGGTTTATGCGTTATTCCACTTAACGCCTCCGCCGAATCCTGACCAATTGACACTTATTTAAAATCATTTTATTCTGTAATTTTGTTTACGTTGCTTTGGTATAATATTCCATAGGTATATTATAGACATGTCGCCCCGCTGGGGCTTGATTTGCGGGTTGATGAGCATGTCTATAGACATGCCGCCCCTCTGGGGCTGGAGAATTGAAGCCGAACGCTGCTATAAACATGCCGCCCCTCTGGGGCTGGGGAATCGCGAACCAGATGCTGCTATAGACATGCTGAAGAAATACCCAAGGAAATAAACCCTCTGGGACTAAGTTTGTGTGGGTCTACCTTCAGTGCGGTCAGAGAGGTTTAAAAAATATTTAAATAATTTTATAGAGAATAGTTTTCAATCACAAGGAATCTACAATCCTGCAAATCTTACAAATCCTGTGAATCCTGGTTCAGACAATCAATATCCTAAATCCGCGTTCCTCACATAATCTGTGTAATCCGCGATTCAGACATTTCTACCGCGCAGGTTGATCTGGTGGTTGGGGTTGGGAGTCGAATCCATAAATCCGACGCATCGTCGGCGTGGCGCGTTCGATGACTTCGGGTTTGAGGTGATGTACAAAGTCAAACATCGGCTTGACAAAGGAACGGCAACAGAAACAGATTAACGCGATGCGCTGTTTGTCGGTTTTGTTGGAGCCGGCGGAATGCCAGATCGCACCGTTGAACAAGAATACGGAGCCTTTGGAGGCGGATAACCGGACTTCTTCGGGGTGGTGTGTGGTGCCGGGAGGTGGTTTTTTCCGTTGGAGATGAATGCCGGGTACGTGACGGGTTCCGCCGTTTTCGGGTGTGAAATCGTCGAGGAGCCAGAGGCTGTTGGCGACCAGTGGGAAACTGGGAAGCGGTTCTGGCATTGAGCCTAATACGCTATCGACGTGATAGCCGCCGTCGGGTGCACCGGGGTCAATGATGTTGGAGGTCAGGGTGCTGAGAGTGTAGTCGGGACCGAGCACGTGTTCAAAGAACGGCATCACCTTTGGATGGGCGACGAGTTTCTCGTATATCTCGCCTTTGTTTACTAACCAGCGGACGTGTTGCCCATACCCGTCAGTGTGTTGGCGTGCCAGTCCGTTTTGTTTTTCCTCTTCTGCCAACCGGAGTATGTCGGCTTTGTAGATTTCGATTTCTGCGTCGGAGAGCACGTCTGGGATGACGATGCATCCCTGCTCGTCCAGTTGTTTCTTTTGTGCGTCAGTGATTCCCATTTTGTGTTCTCCTTTGATAGGCGAGGTTAGGAAACCTCGCCAGCAGGTGTATTAAGTTGACTAACAGGCGAGGTTGGGAATGCACATCGCATTTGGGCGTGTACACCGCAAAACCTCGCCTACCAAATGTCGGTGAGAGGTTAGGAAACCTCGCCTACCGGATGCGGATGAGGGATTAGGAAACCTCGTCTAACAAGTTTGAACTATGCTGCGAAGGGTTTTAGGCACTCGCCGTAGACGTTGAAGCGTTCGCCTTCGTGTTCTTCGGCATCGACGAGTTTGAGCCAGAGTGCGCTGTCCTTCTTGTCACCGCTCAGTTGCCGACGGCTGCCGAGATTAGAGGGATCGGGTCCTGCCCAGACGACTTCCCCGCCTTGCATGTAGATGAAGTTGTCGCGGTACTGGTCGATGAGTGATCTCTGGTTTTCTTGATAGATTAACCCTTGCTCACACGTCGTCCGCCGCCAGTTAGCAACTGTCTCAGGGGTGTCCGTCTCGACTGAATCAAACTCTGCTAAAGGTGCTGTGACTTCACTTTCCCAATCAATCTCATCGAGATTGACGGTGCCGTATCCACGCTGTGCGGCGATGAGGATATGGTTCCGATCGCGTTTGAAGGGTGGCGTGGGCCAGTCAGACTGTGGATCGTGTCCCATCAGGTGCATGCCGACGGTGTCTGTAGAGATTGGGTGATCACCAGCGATAAGTGCGTTACAGATTCTACCTTCGCCGCCCCATTCGCGTCCCCACTGTCCTGTTAGCGCATCAATGATGTTGAGGCACGGTTTCGTGATGAGTGCCAGATCTGGGAGGACGTAGGAGAGACGGATGAGATGGTGGTAATAACTCCGCGTCCTACCTTCGGGCAACAACATCGGTGGTAACCCGAATAGGTTCTTTGTGCAGAGGGTGATGCCCATGAAGGCGTGATTTTTCATCTTCGCTACGGAGACGACTGCATCGGCGTCGTCGAAACAGGAACTTAAGGTGTAGCGATCGAACATTGAACCGCCACCTGGGACATCGTAGTCCTTAAATGGAGGTAGATTGGAATCGACGAATTGGACGTCGAATTCTTTCAGTAGGTATTCATAGTTGAAATTGGGTGGCATCCGATGTCCGTGGGTATACGGGTTCGTGTCGGTAGCGACGAGTTGTGCCGTGGTGTGTTCCTTGATGAGTCGTAGGACGGCACGACAGACGGCATCATCTACCAACTCTCGGCGGCGTCCCTCGTAGTAGATAATCCGCTCGGCTGGCTTCATCATGTTGAATTTCATAACCACCTTCTTGGCGGTTTCGATCGGTTTCCAAGCACGGGTGAGCGGGTCTGTGATACGACGGAGCGTCTGGTAGATTTCTTCTTCGGTTGCGCGGTAATCGCAATGCGCGGCTCTAACTTTGAACTCTTTTTCCATTGTGGTCTCCATTGGAAGTGGGTGATTTGGTAAAATGGTAGCATGTTGTTGGAAAAAAGTCAAGGGGAATAGCGGTCAGTTGTCAGCTGTCAGTGATGGTTGTGGGTTATAAGTTATGTGAGGTTAGGAATGTCCGTCTACCTCAGAGAAGGAGAAACTAAATTACCTGAGGTTCCTATTGATTTCAAAGTTTTTTCGGTGTATAATTATAGGTAAAAAAAATAATGCGTTTTACTTGTGTCGTTTGTATTATAGAAAATTAATGATCATTCAATGGGTGTTCAAAAGGGAGTCTTGAAAGTGGAACAGAATAGGTTATCTGTGGAAGAAATGTTTGCCAAGTATCCCGATCAATGGTTGTTTATAGTGGACTGTGAACATGATGAATCTACGCAACTGGTGTCAGGTGTTGTTGCTGTTCACAGTACGTCCCGTGATGTGGTTGATGATTTTTCATCGAAGTATAAAGGTGGGGCAGCTATACGTTGGTCTGGTAAATTACCAGAGGGAGTAGGGTATTTGCTTTGACGTGTTCTGAATGGTGGTTATGAGTTGATTACATTTTAATCTATTCGCCTTAGGAAAATAGAATTAAACGCTTAAGATAGCCAAATAGTATGCCAGCGGTTTACATTTTAACTTGTGCGTCGCTGGTGTTTTTTCTTAAGAACAGTTGACTGCCATATCTGTTTTACTTTTGTTACAATTGATCGCGCAGGAGGCGGCGCATGACTTTGTTGGAGGCGGTGCGTGGCAGGGCATCTACGATGACGACATCGTGAATGCGGAACAGTGGGTTGAGGTGTTGGGAGAGTTCGGTTTGCAACTTTTCTTGAAGTGTTGGTTTTGGGGGTGCGGATTCTGGGTGTATTAGCACGGCGTAGATGACGAGTTGGCTTGGACCGCCGTCTTTCGGTGAGATGGCAACTGCTGCTGTCTCTTGGATTTCGCTGACGGCGTTAAGCACTTCCTCAATTTCTGCGGAACTTACTTTGATACCACTCAGGTTCATGGTATCGTCGACGCGACCGAGTACCCGATATTTAGTCCCTTCCAGCCAAGGTTCGGTGTCAAAGCCGTTGCCTAACTGTTCAATTGCATCGCCGTGACGACGCAGATTCGGTCCAGGTGCCTCCGCAAAATAGACTTCGTTGTGGTCGGCGTTGAGCAGCGTTGTAGAGAGACCGAGGGAAGGTGGGACGATGAAGACTTCGCCGTTTCGGGTGAGTTCTCCGTTTTCATCGAAGAGTAGAAAATCCAAGCCGAGCGCAGGGGTCGTGAACGTCGAGGGTGCCGCGGGTTGGACGCGCGTGCCGGTCACATAGGCACCACCAATCTCGGTGCCGCCGCAATACTCTATCACGGGTTTGTAGCCTGCCAGATACATGAGGTACAGCATCTCTTCAGGATTAGAACATTCGCCGGTTGAACTGAACGCTCGGATTGCGTGCCAGTCGAGTCCATGCATGCAGTCTGTGTTTTTCCACGCGCGAACGAGGGTAGGCACGACCCCGAGCATGCTGACTTTCGCGTTCTGGACAAAAGCACCGAAGTCGCGACCTGTCGGCACACCCTCATATAGGGCGATAGTGGCTTTGTTGATGAGACTGGCGTAGATGAGCCATGGACCCATCATCCAACCGAGGTTTGTATACCATGCGAGTACGTCACCGGGATGGATGTCGTGATGTAGGTAGGCATCTGCTGCGCATTTGATCGGAGTGGTGTGTGTCCACGGGATCGCCTTCGGTTCGCCGGTGGTTCCGGAGGAAAACAAGATGTTGGTGTGGTCGTCTGGGTCGCACGGGATAGGAGTGAAGGTTTCTGTGTCGCTAAGAAAATCGTTCCACGTTATATCCTCTTCGCGTTCAATCTGTGCGATGGAATTACTGCCTTCGAAGGAAAAGACAATAGCCTTCGAGGCTTTTGCGGCAATCACTTTCTCGTACAGGGGGAGACGTTTGCCTGCCCTGTTGATATAATCCTGCGTGAAGATTGCTTTTGCGTTGCCGATGCGAAGGCGGGTGGCTATCTCATCTGGTGCGAAACTGTCGGCGATTCCGACAACGGTACACCCGGCTTTGACAATTCCGAGATAGATGGCAACGGATTCAGCGTTCATCGGCATATCGACTGCCACGGCGTCTCCCTGTTTCAGACCGATGTCCACAAGTCCGTTTGCGACTCGGTTGGTAAGACGCTCCAATTCGTGATAGGTCAGCGTTGCGAGATTGTTATCATTTTCGCGTTGTGTGATAATCGCGATGGCATCATCGGGAGCACTGAAGCAGCTATCGACGATGTTGAGTTTGGCGAGGTGTGTTGCGGTGCCTGTTGCGTCTTTTTGTGGGACGGTGTTTGTGTCTATTGTTTTGATGCCTAACTTGTCAATCATCATCTGCCAAAATGTGTCGCGGTTGGCAATCGACCAAGCGTGGAATTCAGGATAGGTTTTGATGGATAATTCCGCCATTAGCGGCGTAATATTTGCTTCGGTGATGTCTTCGTCGGTTGGAAACCATGCTGGTGGTGGTCCGTACGTTGCATGATCGAAGTCGGCGTATACGGTGTCGTACAGCAATTGGTGGAGTGCAAAGGGATGTTGTGGTGTGAGGATATAGCGCGAGATTTCGTACCAACAAGCGGTCGGGGACTGTGTTGGCAAGAGTCGGTTAACAGTTTCTGTTATCTTTAGTGCTTCTGCTTTTTCTAATCCGCAAGCGATGATTTGTTCAGAGGTTAGCATGAAAGGAATGTTTCCCTTTTAGACGTTACGGGTGGCTTGAAGGATGTTATCTGTTTCCAATTCAACGAATCTATAGATTTGGTTCAAGGAGAGTTCTGCCCCAATTGAAACGAGTGGTAACACGTTATCAAGCGTGCTAAATTCGCTGAGTATCCATTGTTTACCTTGACGAAGATAGTGTTCAACCCGAACTTGATCCTGTGAGATGAGGATATATTCTTGCAATGATTCTAATTGTCGGTAGCGTGCGAATTTCTCACCTCGGTCGTAGCTTTCGGTTGAAGTAGAAAGCACTTCAAAAATGACTTGTGGATTGATGAGTGTATCGAAGGCATCATCTTCAAAACGGGGGTTATCACAGGTGACAGCAATATCTGGATAGAAGTAGGAAACTCCGGCACCGATTCCGACACGCATGTTGCTGGAGAAAACTCTACATCTGCCTTCTACTAATTGGTTGTAGAGTTGAGCCGCGGTATTCACCGTGATAAGGTTATGTGCCTCATTGGCACCCAACCTTGTGACTATCTCACCGCTCAAGTACTCGCTTTTGAGTGTCGCCTTTCGTTCGGTAGCGATGTATTCCTCAGGCGTCAGATAGGTTTGGGCTGCAATGGATGACATGCGTATCTCCTGTACTGTGTGCTTAAACTTCGCGATAAAAGTATAGCATATTATTCGGATAATTGCAATGGTTCGGGAATTTGGTTTTGGTATTTTTTTCTGAATCGCGGATTACCACGGATTTAGCGGAGGGTGCGGATTTTGGCGGTTTCTGTGTTGGGTAATATATTTTGCAATCTGACTTTGATTTATATTATAATTGTTTTGGTTTATCAACGGAATAGTGAGGAAGGCAGACGATGAAAAAACAGAATGAATTTCCACCGGGTTGGGATGAAGAACGCGTCCAGAGCGTCATTGCCTACTACGACCAACAGACGGAGGATGAGGCAGTCGCCGAAGCTGAGGCTGCATTGGAAAATGAATCCAGTGTGCTGATAGAAGTTCCCATGGAGTTGGTGCCTGCTGTACGTGAACTGATTGCCCAGCATGTAGCCAAAAATCCACCGCAGGCGGAACGCAGTTCCTAACGCACTACTACTCCGGTGCTAAGGCACGTAACCGATTGACGACTTTTATGACCTCGTCTGCAACGATGTCTACCTCTTCAGCGGTATTGTAGCGTCCTAAACCGAAACGGACGGCGGTTACCGCTAATTCGTTCGGAACTCCCATTGCGACCAATACATGTGATGCCTGCACTGACTCCGAATCACATGCCGACCCCGTTGATACCGCAACACTCTTAAGTCCCATTAATAAAGCATGGCTTTGCACACCCGCGAAGCAGAGATTCAGATTGCCCGGCAGCCGTTCTTGTGGGTGTCCATTTAGATGGATATCGTCCAAATGCGCGTTCAGTTTCTGGTGAAGCGAGTCGCGTAGGGTCGAGACACTGCTGTTTCCTGTCTTCATGTAGTTTTTCGCAAGTTCACATGCTGCACCTAAACCGACAATCCCTGCGACGTTTAGTGTACCGGGTCGAACGCCTAATTCCTGTCCACCGCCATAGAAAAGTGAATGGGGTTGAGCGATGTCTTGACGGATGTAAAGTGCTCCAATCCCCTTTGGACCGTAGATTTTGTGTGCTGTCAGTGACGCGAGATCTACACCGAGCATTTCCATATCTGATGGCAGTTGCCCAATTCCCTGCACCGCATCTGAATGGAAATACACACCGTGTTTGGCAGCAACAGCGGCAATATCGGGTAGTGGATTTATTGTGCCTACCTCGTTGTTGGCGTACATGAAACTCATCAGCGTGGTCTTTGGGGTTATCGCTGCTTCAACATCGTCGGGACTTACCATTCCGTATTTGTCTACGGGGAGATATGTGGTTTCAAACCCTTCTGCGTCTAAGGCATGGCATGTGTCGAGGATAGCGTGATGCTCTGCAGTGCTTGTAATGATGTGGTTCCCCTTCTCTCTACAAGCGTAGGCGATTCCTCTGATGGCGAGGTTGTCCGATTCGGTTGCGCCGCTCGTGAAGATGACTTCTTCTGCTGAGCATCCGAGGAGTTCTGCGACTTGGTCGCGTGCCTTATCTACCGCATCCTTTGCTGTAGTGCCGAAAGGGTGGGTGCTGGAAGCGTTGCCGAAATGCGTCGTGAGGCAGGGCATTATGGCTTCTAAGACTTCGGATGCAATCGGCGTTGTTGCATGATTGTCCATGTAGATGATGTTGTTCATATCAGTTCTTAACTTCATGAGTATTCTTGCTACTTTTAAAGGCGTTCGCGGAACATGTTAATCATCCCATCGGGTGGATCGAACGGGAGTTCAACGATGGTATTCGTCAGTCCGCTATAGTAAATGCCCAACAATAGATTAAATTCAGCGAGGGACTGCTTGAGGTGCGTCGGATGCACCTTGTTCTCATCGTCGAGCCACTCGAAGACTGCATCGGTAAGTCCACCTTGTGCGATGACATCCTGTGCGCCGTAGTTCAAGTCGCCACCTTCATAACCGGTTCCAGGGAGATTTCGTTCCCAACTCTCAAACCGCCAGTGAACGAATCCTTTTTCGCCAAACACGCAGACGCGTTTGTGCCTGTTATTTGAGGTATCGGGTAGTACGCGCGGCGCTATTTCTGGGCCGAACGCGAGTGAGACTTGCACACCATTCGCATAAGTGGCAAGTGCTGAGGCGTTAGCGGGTGAGGGTTGCGCTGAATCGAGTTGTTCTGCCCCGGAGATTTGTCCTTGCACTTTTACCGGACGGGAGTTATCGATGTAAGAAGACACGAGTTGTAGGACGTGAGGTGCTTGATCAACGGGTGGGTTGCGTGCGCTCGCCTCGATAAATTTGATCGCACCGATTTTTCCTTCAGCGACATCTCGCTTGAGTGCGAGATTCTGCGGGTGGAAATTGAGTTGTGTGTTGACAACGAACTTCGTTTTGGTGCGCTCGGCGAGTTCGGAGATCAGCCGCCAGTCTTCGCTTTCGACTGCGATCGGTTTTTCGACGATTGCTGCGGGTACTCCGTGCTCAGAGGCTTGATTCATGAGTGGGTAGCGGATGCGTTCATTGCTACCGCGTAGTACGGGTGCGGTAACGATGTGCAATAGATCCGGCTTTTCTTTAGAGAGCATCTCATTGAGATCGGTATAACGGGAATCAATCCCGAATTCATCGCCGAAATCGTTGAGCAGATCTTCCTTCATGTCGCAGATAGCAGCAAGTTTACCACCCTTGACGTGTTGATAGGCGCGAGCATGCCCACGGGCACGTCCCCGACATCCCAAAATCGCGCTTTTGTACATAGTTTTCTCCTGTGTGAAACCTGATTGTAGACGTGGTTTGAAAGTTTATTTCAATAGGGCATTATAACGCAGTTGGGATTTTAAGACAACGGTTTTCACGAAATTCTGGTTCAAAGAAGAATTGAAATGTGATAAGATATTTTTAAAAGCGGAAACAGATAACGGGAGGGAAGAGATGCGACGTTACCATTTTATCTTTTTGGTACTTTGCACAGTTGCGGTCTTTTCAGGGTGCCAATCCAAGATACTACAAATGATTATTGAACCGCAGGAGCTTTACAACTATGCCGTCACGGAAGGCGTTACCTGCACTTCACCAGAAATGATAGACGGTGATGTAAAGACGAAGGGATACGCTGCTGGAAGGTGGATCCATCTAAACTTGCCGACGGAAAAGGCGATTCATCGGATCACTATCCGCGGGACTAACATTATAAACGCTATGATATATGAGAAATTGGAAGGCGAAGGACGGTGGCGCGCAATTCTGCAGGTTCAGAACAACAACACTCCAGTCATTGAAGCCCGCGTCAGTGCTGTTGTGACGGATGCAATCCGCATCTATATCAGTGGTACTACTGATGATGAAAAGGCACCTAATCAGTATGATCCGAGACGTGGCGCGATTGTACCGGTAGTAAAGTTAGGTAGAGCCTTCGTACACGAAATTGAGGTCTACGGATTTGTTTCAAAGGAAAAACAACAATGAAACGTCTGATTTTTGAAGATTTATACAGTTGGAGCGTCTTTAGTCCGGAGCGGCAAGTGGACTTTAACGGTCATTTGTGGGTGCGTCCTGATGGGAATATTCTCATAGATCCGGTTGAGATGTCGGATGCCGATTATGAACACCTAACGGCATTGGGTGGCGCGAAGTCGATTGTGCTGACAAATGCGGACCATGAACGTGAAGCTGCTGTGCTTCAGCAACGAACGGGGGCAGATGTAATTGTGCATGAGGCGGATGCCGGGACGTTGAGCATCACGCCGACACGGACTGTTCAGGACCGAGAGGCGATTGTTCCAGGCTTACACGCCATCCATCTGAGTTATGGAAAAAGTCCTGGCGAGATTGCACTCTACTTCCCTGAGAAAGGGGCTGTTCTGTTCGGCGATCTGGTGGTAGGTGAACCGATGGGGACGTTAACTTTGCTTGCTGATGAGAAATTGAGCGACCCGCCTAAAGCCGCACTTGAACTGCGTAAGATTTTGGCACTCCGATTTAACACAATTCTCGTTGGGGACGGACATTCCATTTTTAAAGATGCCCGTCAACATCTCGTTGATTGCCTACAAGCGCGACGGGACATCTACATCAACCGCATTCATATTGATGATATAGTGTGGCAGTATAAGAATGCGCCACACCCGTACGATTTTGAAGACAAAGACATTGACCCACTCATCGGTGGTAAGAATTTAGGGTATCGTGTTATCCGTCTCCTGCCGGGTAAGATGAGTTTCCCGATGCATTTTCACAATTTCGGGGAAGAGATGTGCTATGTGATGGAAGGCACTTGCACACTCAAAACCCCACGTGGCGATATGAAAGTTCGGGAAGGGGATTTCATCGCGTTTCCACCCGGCACAATCGGTGCGCATAAGTTTGTGAATGATAGTGATGCCCCGGTTGTATTGTTTATACTCGGAACGACTACACCGCATGATGTGAGCGAATATCCGGATTCTAACAAAGTGCTGCCTTATGTCGTCGGGAAGATTTACCGTAAAGATCCGAGTCTCAGCTATTGGGATGGCGAGGTTGAATAGTTAACGTGAGTTTGACATTAAGCGCGTAAGGAATCAACGCTGAACCCACATATAAAGGGAGGCACAGATGGAAAACGAAGTGATGAGCAATGAGGAGAATTACGCTTTTGATGTGGCAGGCTACCTACACGTTCCCGGTGTTCTAACGCAAGAAGAGGTGGCGGCACTGAACGAAGCGTTAGATGTTGTTGGGGAAAGTCAGATGCTTTTAAGCGGTCTGCACCGCGAATTGTTCCGCGACCTACTCGTACAACCTAAATTGGTGTGGTATTTGAACCAGATCGTCGGACACGGCTTCCGGCTCGATCAAGCCCCGCGATTTTTGGGAAATCAAGAAGGTGAAGTAGGGACAACGCTCGTCGGTGGTGATGAACCGAGAAATCCGTCTGAGGCGTATTTCCAACAGAATGGTCGGAGGAGTTCTCAGAGCGTGAAAGCGATCTGGGTATTGGAAGATGTTGAAGAGGATGACGGTGGGTTGGTTGTTGTTCAGGCGAGCCACAAGAGCAACGTTGAAACACCTCACGACTTGGCGACAGGTGTTGATGATATGGGGTTGGTGGTGCAGCCAGTGCTAAAGGCGGGTGATCTGTTTTTAGTCGCTACGTCCACGCTTCAAGGCGTTCGACCCTGGAAAAACAATCCGAAAAGATTATTGACTTACTGGTATACGGCGCGTGCGCAAATTCGATCTAATCCAGTTGGTCCTCACTCAGAAACCGAATCTTTGCCCGGATGGACGGACGAGGCAACGCCTGCACAGAAGGCGGTCATGTATACCCCTGGATTTAAGGGTTCAAGTCCACCACCGGTGGTAAATACAGACGGCGAAAAGACGTGGGTCGAGGAAGATTCGTCTGTCATTCACCCTTCTATTTATACCCGTGATCCTGAATCGGGAATTGATGAGAAAGAGTTTTACTTTTGGGATCTGAATGGGTATCTGGTGGTGAGAGGGCTGATGGATGAGCAATGGCTGGCGGAAGCCAATGAGGCGGTGGATAAATTCCAAGATCGCATTGTTGTAGGTAGTGAACTTGCAGGCGGATCGGTAAGCCAAGCGGGTACAGGTCGTCCACTTCTGTCAGGTTTGTTAGATTTGCCAGCACCCTATAACGCACCATTCCGACGTATGATTGCGCATCCTGATGTGGTACATCGACTGAATTGGATGGGCGGTAGCGGCTATCGCACAGGTGGGGCGACCGTATTCTGTGCGGTTCAAGGAACATCGGGGCACGCGTTGCACGACGGAAATGAACCGATAAGTCCATCACGAGGTTATTATTTTAAAAACGGACGGAGTTATTGTGAGACTGTCACTATTACGTGGCAATTACGCGATGTTGAACCGGGGTTAGGTGGTTTTGCATGTGTGCCAGGGTCTCACAAGACGCAGTACGCTACGCCCCGCGGGATTCGGACGTGTGATGACACCATGGGTTTGGTGGTGCAACCCGTTATGAAAGCAGGAGATGTGCTCTTCTTTATGGACGGCGGTTGCACACATGGTGCCTTAGCATGGAAGAATCCAGTTCCCAGACGCGGGGTGCTGATTAAATATCAGTCGAAGAATTCTAACTGGGGCGGTGGTGTGATTGATCCGAAGGACCGGTGGGGCGATATGGTTGAAGATATGACCGAGGCACAATTTGCTGTGATGCGTGGTCCTGAACGGGATGGTCGTCACCGGACTGTACCGCGACTGGTTGTGCAGGATGGACAGGTGGCCGTTTCGTACGATCCAGAAGGGGATAGTTATTCGTCAAAGTATCGAAAACCGGGTGAAAAACGGACGTAAAAGTCTTTGCTGAATCTTGAATCGTATGCTGTCACTGACCGTTCCAGTACGAAACTTACGAATGGTCAGCGATAGCATAAGCAGATAACATCTATGGGCACACCGGATTGTACCCGTAGTTCCGTCGTTAACTCAGCGGGGGTCCTATTTATCATTACCGACTTTTAAATCTCCCCAAGTCAAAGCCAATTTGTCTGAAGGTTCGACAGCCAATATACCGAGTGTCTCTTCCAAGCCGTCGTCCATTATGGCCTTGATATCCTCTTCTTCCAGAGCAACACTAAAAATCGCAGCCTCATCGATAAGGCCATTTACTGGCTGAATGCCGTTTGGGTAATTGGTTCCAATAACCACCGGGGCATTCGTGTCGGCAATCTCCGCAGAAAAGACACGCGTGGCAGAAAGCACGCCATCAACGTAAACCTGTGTTTCTTCGCCGGTATAGACAGCACCCACATGATACCATGTGTCATCTTCTGGAAGGATGTCGGATGCTGTCCAGATGTCGTTGCCTCCTTCTCCAAAAAGAGCAAACTCGAATTTGCCATTAGCAGCCCGTTGCAGCAGGTAACACATATCGACTCGCCAGCCCTGTGCTTTTGTCACTAACCCGTGCCAATCGTTGGGTCTGTAAGTGCCTTGAACCCAGATGACAATTGAGAATGTCTCACTGATTTCGGTATCCAAAGTTTTAGCGTCAGGGACGCTGACATAATCGCCTGCCCCATCCAATTCCAGTGCATTCCCAAATTTACCATCGGGTACCCATTCCGGATCGCCCTGCAGTGTGCCATCATTGCCGTTTTCAGAGGAGTCGGATGCCGTGTCACCATCCGTTTCATTAAAGAGCCAAACGCCAACAGCAGTTGTTGGGTCGATTTCAGCATTGCTGTGTTTCACAAGCATGCCAAGGCAGCACAACATGCTGATGGCAATTAATATTAGACGTATCATTGAGTTGACCTCCATCTCACGTTAAAAATCAGTAGACATTAGGTTTAAGAGTTTGTTAGACTTTAATTAACATTATTACATATTCAGAAGATTTATGCAAACGCGCGGAAGAGAGGTTTTATATGAGACATGAAGTGCGATGGGAACGGATGTTTCCAGATGAGTTAGAAGCTGCACTTGAGGCGTGTCCAATGGTGTGTGCCTACTATTTTTCATCTATTTCTAACTTCGACCGACGCATTCTTTGGTTTTCTTTTGCTCGGGCATCTTCGCGTTCTGGATCGAGGATCGTATGTAAGGCGGTTTCCAGTTCACTACGTTTTGTCGCATATTCGGGCTTTGATGCTAAATCGTCGTTTTCTAATGGGTCAGCGTTTACGTTGAATAGTTGCGGTTCGTTTCCGACGTAATGGCACAGTTTGTAATCCCCACGTTTGAGCATGTAGCCTGCGTTCATCATACCCATGTGATGGTACTCTGAGAAAACATCGCGTGTTGTTTCGTCTGATTGGTGTTTGGCTATCTCCAGCAGATTCTCTCCGGGTAAATCAGACGGTGTTTCCAGTCCTGCGACCTCCAACAAGGTCGGCATAACATCTACCAGTGAGACGTTTTGTGCTACGCGACGGTTCTCACCGGAAGGTAGTCGCAGCATTAATGGTACTTTTACTGCTGGTTCGTAGAAGCACTGTTTCTGCCAGTGGCCGTGGTGTCCCGCCATCTCGCCGTGATCGCTCGTGTAGATGACGATTGTATTTTCGCGTAGTGCGGACGTATCGATTGCCTCAAGTATCCGTCCGATGTGTGCATCGAGACACGATACGAGGGCGTAGTAGGAGGCTAATGCGCAACGAACAACGGATTCAGGGGGTGGGATGTCGTTCCGCCACGCCCAACGGTGATGTTGGATTATGGGGTGTTGAGATGCAAGCGGTTCGTTCCATGTGTCTGGTAGTTCGAGCGTGTCTGGGTCGTACAGTGCGTAGAATTCGGGTGGCGCAATGAGTGGGAAGTGTGGGTGCATGAATCCACAGTAGAGGAGGAAAGGTTTGTCCTCCGATGAAGAGGCTTTTTCGTGGAGAAAGTCGACTGCCAAGTCCGTGACTTTTCTGTCATATCGCGTGTGTTCATGATCTCCCGGTCCGCATTCGGCGACGTGAGAATTAGAGCCGCGCCGTGCCTCTGAGTCGCGCCGCGGTGGTCTTCCGGTTGTGTGTCGCCATCGCTGTAGGTCGTCCAACAGGCGATAAGAGAATCCGTTCAGTCGGTCAGTTCCATTGAAATGTGTCCGTCCACACAACACTGTCTCGTAATCTGCCTTTGCTAAATGGTCGCCCCACGTTGGGTACTGCCGCTTGGGGATTGCCCCCAAGTCCCACGCTTCAATCTGATGTGGATAACGTCCTGTGAGCATGGATAGCCGTGAAGGTGTACAGATTGGATAGTTGCAGTAGGCGTTGTCGAATGTGTAACTCTGTTCGGCAAGCCTGTCGAGGTGTGGGGTTTGGACAACTGGGTGTCCGCTGTTTCCCATTACTGCACCGGCGTGTTCATCTGAGAATAGATAGACGATGTTCATTGGTACTTATGATGCTCCGTTTGCTACGAAACTGCACAATGTTTGATTTTCCGATGGTTTATTGGTAGAAGTATATCGGATTTCGGGAAAGAAAGCGATAATTTTTTTCATGAGAGGGAGGACCGGCGAGGTTGGATGAGTGCGCGACCCCGAAGAAGTTCAGGCGTCCATAAATTATTGGATGGCTCTACTTGAAGTTTGTAGCAATTTGCATGGATGGGGGATCTGTGTTAGAATAGCAGGCGTTTGGTAATATCTATTTGAGGTGTAATATGAAGGAAACAATCGAAGCTGAGATTCTGAAAGTTCTTGACGAATGGATGGAGGCGTTCAATCGCATGGATATGATTGCGTGGGAGAAGACGTTTCACTTTCCACACTATCGTCTTGCTTCTGGCAACATGCGAATACTGAACAAGCCGGGTGAGCAGGATGTGGAGAGAATGAGAACCAACCTCACTGCAAGGGGCTGGCACCATAGTGGTTGGGACAAACGCAATATTGTCCATGCCTCTGAATCCAAAGTCCATGTTGACACGCAATTCACGCGCTATCGTGCTGATGGCACGGTTGTTGCCTCTTACGAATCGCTCTATGTCTTAACCTACGAAGAGGGACGCTGGGGGATCAAGCTGCGATCCAGTTTTGCACCGTAATAACAGTGGTTGAGATATTTTGGGGGCGCGGTAGGGCCTTTTTTTAAGAAACAAGTTTATTTATCAGAAGGGTTTCTGTTGATGGATGCCTATGTTTGTTGGGATTCGCGCCATATCCCGAACAAGTTCGGGCGTCCGGATGTAAATTATGGGGAAACTGAACGACCTTGGGCGCGAAGAGAGGCATTTAGCCAAAAATGGGTAGGACGACGACATCTCGACCGAATATTGTACTCATTATGTGTGATCAGATGCGGTGGGACGCTGCTGGGTTCGCTGGTAGCTCGGTAGTTCAGACGCCACATCTGGATCGGTTGGCTGCGAGCGGTGTCTGTTTTGAGAACGCTTACTGTGCCTCGCCGGTCTGCTCACCGGCACGGGCGAGTTGGTTGACTGGACTCTATCCGCACGCCCACTTACAAATGCGGAATTATGGACCTCAAAGGATAGGTGAGTTCGGGGGCTACCTGCCTCAGGATCGGACGACTATCGGAGATGTACTCAAACGCACTGGCTATCGCTGTGGTATCGTGGGACCGTGGCATTTAGGGGACGATCATCGCCCACAACACGGGTTTTCTGATTTCTGGTGTACCTATCGCTATCAAGGAGGCTATCCAGATCGGCTGTTTGATTATTTTGATACAGAAGGGGTTGAAAATCTGTATCGATCAGGGGCACCCGGGATGACACAGTACGGAAATATACTTGCCTTTGGTACGATCACGGATCCTCGACAGCAACGCACAACTTGGACGATTGACCGTTCGCTCGAATTTGTTCAGCAGCAAGATGATGCCCCGTTCTTCCTATTTGCGAGTATCAAAGACCCGCATCCTCTTGTCTTAGTGCCGCCCGACCTTCCGGGACGCTATCGTGAAGAAGAGATGCCACTACCCGCCTCGTTGCGCGATCCGCTTAATGGGAAGCCCGAGTTTCAGCATCGAGGGAAATTTCGTATCCCTTCAACTGTCACCGACGATGAATTCCGCCGAATGATGACGTACTATTACGCGCTGATTACGCACATTGACGACCAAGTTGGTAGACTACTGAATGCACTTGAGGGAACGAATACGGTGGTTGCCTTTATTAGCGATCACGGTGAGTTGCTTGGCGACCACGGCTACACCGAGAAGTGTTTAATGTATGAGGCTTCGGTGCGGGTGCCGTGTCTACTTTCATGGCAGAACCATTTGCCCTCTGGTTTTCGGGTTACGACCCCTCTGGCGGGTGTAGATCTGATGCCAACCTTGCTGAGTTTCGCGGATCAAGAACCAGAAACCCCAATTGATGGGCGATCCGTCGCTGATGCCATTTTGAACGGACGAGAACCCGAACATCAGCCAGTCTTTGCCGAAATCGCCAGTCTTGATGCGATCTATCACGACGCCAATGAACCAGAAGAACTGGCGGCTCACGTGATGGTAACCGATGGGGACTGGAAATATGTTCGGAACCGATTCGATATTGACGAGTTGTACGACCTGAAGACCAACCCAGGCGAGATGCAAAACATTGCTGATCGTCCAGAACATCAAAACCGTGTTGTGCGGATGCGCCAACAGATTGCCGAGATGGTTCAGCACACAGGTCCAGGTCCTTATGCGTGGTGTTTGTAGCAGAATTTGGAGGAAAATTATGAAACAGCAAGACGTGGAACAGATCAAATCATCTGTTCGTAAGCATTATGCCGATTTAATAGCAACTGATGAATCGTGTTGTTCATCACCTACAGATTGTACAGGGACCGAAACGGATTGCTGCCCAGCTGAAAAAAATGGCTACACCGAAGCACAGATTTCCAGCATTCCCACCGATGCTGCTGAACATTCCTTTGGTTGTGGGAATCCATTAGGCTATACGGACGTTCAAGAGGGCGACGTTGTGGTTGATCTCGGATCAGGTGCGGGAATTGATGTGTTACTGGCATCGCAGCTGGTTGGTGAAAACGGCATCGCGATCGGTATCGATATGACGCCTGAGATGATTGAGAAAGCGCAACGGAATGCTAAGGATGCTGGCGCGGAGAATGTCGATTTCCGTTTGGGCGAGATTGAATCAATGCCGGTTGCGGATGAAAGCGTGGATTGGATCATTTCCAATTGTGTGATTTGCCTGTCGCCGGATAAGGATAAGGTTTTTAAAGAAGCGTACCGCGTCCTCAAACCCGGCGGTAAATTGGTGGTGTCCGACATGGTTGCCAACAACATGCCCCGGTGGGCGAGAGCCGCGGTAAGCGCGTGGGTGAGTTGTATTTCAGGGGCGTTGCCTGAAGACCAGTATTTGGACTCGATTCGCTATGCTGGATTTGAGAACGTTCGGGTTCTTAGTAAATCTGCCTACGCGAAAATACGTCAGGTGGAGGTCGCGAGCGTTAAGGTGGAAGCAGTTAAACCCGCGTGAGGTGACAGCAAGCGTCTCTATGTAGGGTTCATGGCATAGTCTACCAAGGATTGGTTGCGTCCATCTCCCATTTGGCGATGTTTCTGACCGCAATATGTCCATCATTGCAAAACAGTCGTACCTGTTTGCTATCGGGTCGCATCGGATAAACCCGCTGGACAACGCACAACTCAGAATTGACAAACATTTCAATTACCGACCTGTCAACGAAGATGTCAAGTTCGAGTGCTTGGTTATCTTCCAATGCATACGGCACTGTTTGCTTGAATTGCCCAAATTTTAGTTCTTGACGTCCACAACGGTATGAAAGCGTCTTGTCGTTGCTTGCGTTTTCAAAATCAACAACAATAGCTTGCTGCTCCGCATCGTAACGAATCACCGTTTCCTCCTCGAGATCTGGCGAACAGAACAGTTTCAACCCGAATCGCTGCGCCGACTGTGGTTCTATCGTCAGCTTCAATTCCATACAGTCTGAAGCAAGTTCTTCGACAATAATCTCCTGCTCCCCTTCTAAAGATATATCTCCGGTTTGAAATGGATTATATCTCAAGGATTGTAGTTCTGAGGGAGGTTCGATGTTTAGACGGTTATCCGACGTTGGCTTGAAATGCCAAGGTAGCGTCATAATGCTCTGCCAGCCGTATTTGTCTCCATCGCGGGCGTCGCTAATCCATCCCCAAAAGAGGCGTCTGCCTTTATCGTCTATGAGGGTTTCGGGACCAGCGAGCATGCTGCCGAGATGGCTAAGTTGTCCGTTAATTTCGGGGTGAAAGGTTTCATTTTCGTAGTGCCCAATGTAATACTGGCATTTGTTAAAGGGAAAATGAGTGTGCATCAGCAACATGTGTTTCTCCCCCAAGGGGAAGAAGTTGGAGCAGGCGCAATCTTCAACCTCTGCTGTCCACTTGCGCGAGGATTTATAGAAGGGACCGACGTAGCTCCATTGCTTGAGGTCTTTCGACTTAAACAGACTCGTCGAATCGCCCGCATAGCCGGAACGATGGTTTTTATTTCCGATTAAGGCGTAATAGGTATCACCCTCTTTCCAGCCACTCGGATCAAAGATCACGCATTCGGGGAATTCATCCGTATCGATTGGAATCACTGGGTTTTCTGCCAAAGGCGTCCAGTGTGAGAGATCGGCATCGTGACACTGGTAAATACAGATCCCTTTTCTGGGCATATTGGTGATAATCGTCGGAATTTCCATATTGTCCATAACATCGCCACTATTGAAATAATCGCCCTTCTTCCCTTCGAGCGGCTCGTCAAGATACGCTGTGTGATACTGCCAGTGCAGCAGATCTCGACTCGAAATGTGTTGCCAACTCGAAAAGTCTCTCTCATCGGGGCCGTTTCTTATCTTTTGTAGGTAGCCGATATGGTATCTGCCGTTGAAGAAGACCGCACCGTTGATGTCGTTCCAACGACCATAAGGCGGTAAGAAGTGATATTTTGGTCGAAATTTATCGGCGATCATCTTTTCCCTGAGTTGATACGATTCCATTAAAAAATCATCATAAGTAGGCATAGCAAATCCTCCTTTGTGTGGGTTTCTGTACATCTATGAATCTTTCAATCCAGCAAGATGCGATAGCCAGTTTGGACGCCGGTTATCATCCCAACGATCGACCAGAGTCCAGCGAGGGTCATCTCACCGAGAATCAATCCGAGAAACAGAGGGCGCGCTTCCCTATACGCTCTGAGTCCGCCGTATTTCACAACGCCATATTTCAGCAGATAGCCGATTAGGATGGAGAACCATAACTTAAACGACGCCCAAGAACTTAGCATCGTGTATCCAATCGGATGGAGAGGCCACCACACAAAAACTTTTCTCAGCCACATCAATCCGATCGTAAACGCGCTACCGAAAAGCGTGAATCCGGTATTTGTCCAGTCCGTTCCCATTGGAGGGCTGTTAAGGATAGCACTCAACCAGCGCACCCCGCCGCTGCCACCGGTATGCACGAATAGCGCACCGTGTTGATAACTTACTTTCAGCACGGAATAGTATGAGACAAGCAGCCCTAACACCATTGCCAATCCCATACCTATGAGAAGTTTCCTTCGATTGGCTCTAACCGTATCCGCCGCCTTCAGCCCGTTCATCACATTCGGCATCATAAACTCTCTCAAGTGCGAACTTAAGGCGGTGGGTTGCATGAACATCCACGTTATCGTCGATGGAGCCATGTTTGCCGAACCGAGTGTTGTAAGGAAAAAACTTTGGTGTGAAAACGAAGGATTGATAAAAGGGATACCTCCGTTAATAATTTGCCATGTTAAGGCAACAAACATGCCTACCGAAAAGATTATAAAGAGCACAGCGAATCCGAGAGACATTCCCATAAGGACGCTTAGATATATCAAAAGGGCTAAGCCGCCAAGTAGCCCAAGAACTGTCAGTCCGGGGGGCATCGGTTCGTTCTGTCCATCGGATTGAGGGGATCCACGTCCGAAGCCTGTTAAAAACAGCTGCTTGATGTGCCTCCTCGCTTTGAAGAGCGCATAGCCAGCAAGCGTCAGACACGCGCCCGCTTCCTGCGCGGCACTGAACGAATACGCCGTCCATTTTACCCCTGGACCTTTAGTGATTAGAAAACCGAGCATGGCGCCAATAAGACATTGTAGTTTGAAAAACAGAAAGAAAAACCAGAGGCTAAATGCGACCTCAAGGGTGAGAAGGTAACTAAAGCCAATCATTGACATCAATATGACAATCTGAAAGGGTCTCAAGGCGTTGAGCGGTCTACCGACGAGAAACGGGTCGAGCCAAATTCGGATAGGAATATGTGGCAGCGTGGGGAAATACGCTTGAAGCCCGTTTAGTGTGTGGACAAATGCTGGGATAGCGAAGCCGAGCCACATCTTTCTGCTTTTGAAAAACGAATTAACGATGCCTGACCGATGAACGGAGATTTCTACGGGCAGTTGAACGAGTGGAAACGTGCATTTTTCGTATTCGACCCACTGTTTTCGGAGGATTACAGCGAGGCAAACCATAACGAAATAGGCAGTTAAAACGTACAATCCCCACATGGAAAGCGGTTTCAACCATGCGCCCCAAGGGATCTTCTCGCCAACGGATAAGCCTTCATAGAAAGAGACAATAGCGACTTCATCCCGCACGACACGCCATTCGGGAATATATTGGAAGAAAAGCGATCTCCACTCGTTTTCTGAGGTGGCAAAATAGTTGTAAGCGACGAAAGCACCCAAGGCATCGCGCATCATTCCCGATGATGGGATACCCGCAGCGGCGATCATGATGCACCAGATAACAACGAGTTCTTGAGAATTAAGAGCGAGTTTGGGGTGCAGGCATCTTAGGACGGCATTAACGACCAGTGCCAATACTGTCAAAACAAAAAATGGACCAAGAGGAAAATGACCACCTGCCAGAAAGGTGTTACGAATGACGAAATCGTTATAGGGCGCGATCAAACATTCTAAGACAGCCAAGGCGATGCCGATAACCAACGCCCTATTTGACCACTTGATTGGATATTGGGTTTGTGCGGAGAACCCGTTACCCGCATCGCTGGCTGGTTGGTGTTCCATACCGCTGTTTATGCCCATTTTTTATGTGCTCAGAGTATTCGGATTTTGAACCTCATCGAGAAGCCTTTATCTCTCCCGAAGTGATAGCCAGTTTCTGTTGTGGACTGATAGCAAGTCCCTATCCATCAATAACACGATTTCTCCAGATTATAGCACGCATCGGATAAGATGTGGTTTTTTTATTTTTTCTGGATTGTCAGAACCAGGATTTAGGCGGTTTTTCTGCGTCGAAGGTCTTTGGCAAAAAGTTGGGTTTCCACTGCGTTTCAACCCCGCTGAATGCCACACGCGCATTCGGCGTTGATTCTCTACGCACTCTTTGAGACAGTATGCGAGACCCCGAACAAGTTCGGGCGTCCAGATGTGAGTTATTGGAGTATTGAATAACCTTACTATCCGCACCAAAAGGATTGCAATAACGTGATGGTCGTGATAACATAATCCCAGTGTTATTGATGAAGGAAATGTAGCGCGGTTACCCGTGTCCAATGCTGGGAATCATTCAAAATGCTTGCTATGCGACTTAAACATCTTAGTCAATCGGAACTCGTAAGGAAAAGGTTCATTTGGGGAATATCAATTGGGCTTCTGTTTTTCGGGTTCCTTTTTAACTTATGGTATGTTGCCGAACAGGAATGGTTTCGGACGCATCAGCGAGACACCGAAAGCCTTATTGTGGGAAGGATGGTCAAATCTCGCCAAGATGGCATCTTCTCGGCAGGGGGGCTGACGGGTGCCGGAATTGCTGATATGCAGCAATGGATATCTTCAGATCAAATTGACGATCAATATTTCGCTTATCTTAACAGGCTCTCCTTTGATAAATACGCGCCGTACATGTCACAAACTGGGGGGCAAGGGATACTTTTCAGTGTATTTGATAAATTCATTCCGCTATCGCCTAAAATCAAGTTGTGGGCGTTCTATGTATTGACGGCTCTACTTTCGGCAATCGCGTTGACCATGATTGTCGGCTGGTTTTGTGAGGAGTTTGGCGGGTGGGTCGCGATATTCGTTGTAGGTTCGGCTGTGCTTTCACAGTGGTTGACAGTCTTTGGTAAGAATCTTTGGTGGAGTTTATGGGCATTCTATCTGCCGATGATTGTCGTCGTGTACTTCCTAAAACGCCATAGAGCCTCGGTGGACAGTCGGTTTATCAGGTTTGGCGTCCTAATCTTCATTGCGGTTTTTGTTAAGTGCTTCATCAACGGCTACGAGTATATTACAACCACGCTGGTAATGATGATGGTGCCGTGTGTCTATTATGCGATCCTTGACAAGTGGAGTCGACACCAATGTCTGAAGGGAATGCTTGCAGCCGGATTCGGTTCGGGTGTCGCAATTTTTGTCAGTCTCATAATGTTATGTTTCCAGATTGGTGCTGCCAAGGATGGGTTTATGGATGGGGTTGAGCATGTAATCTGGTCTTTTGGTAAGCGCACGTATGGAGATGTCCAAGACTATCCGGCTGTTTATGCTGCCAGTTTAGAGGCTGGGACAATCGGGGTTGTCATTACTTACATAAACGGTATTTTCTTTGATTTCAATAACTACCTGCCTGATACTAACGCCTTCGTCTCTAATTTCCTATTGAAAGTCCGTTATGGTTACCTAATAGTTCTTTTTATAGTGATGTCCGTTCTACTATTTTTGCGTGGCACTGCAGAGCGACGACGGCAGGATCTTGCATTAATCTGGACGACGTGGTTTTCAATGTTAGCACCGTTATCGTGGTACGTAATCTTCAAGGCGCATTCATACATTCATACGCACATGAGTTTTCTGCTGTGGCAGATGCCGTTTACATTTTTTGGCTTTGCGGTGTTCGGAGCAGCTGTTATAGCATGGAGGAGGTATGAGCATTAATCAATTGGATCGGTGGATTGGTAGAGACCGATTAAGTCCCAACGAAATAGATGGTAACCGCTTTTTAAAAGCTGCCTGTCTCTTCGCAGATACGGCTATAGAATACGGAAGAGATAGATACAGTGGCAAAGATATGCCGCTCTTTGCTGATTGCCTCCATACCGACTGTTTAAAGGCACCCAGATCTATGACGTCTCACCGCACAGGCACAGAGCCGAGACCAGCGGTTTGGAGTTTCTTTCAAAATCAGCAGAACCTGATACGGTTATTGGCTTCTTTAAGCCAGTTCACGGGAGATGGTAAATATGTCGGTGCCGCGGGGGAAGCGGCTGAATACATGTTCAATCACTATTGGTATCCAGAGAGTGGTGTTCTGCATTGGGGCGGACACGGGTATGTGGACTTGGTAACGGGTAATAGATACGGCATGAAGGGCGTCGTCCACGAGATAGAGGATGTATATCCCTACTGGGAGTTGCTGAGAGCCGTGGATCCTGATCGCGGCGAGATGCTGATGAAAGGTATCTGGGAAGCGAATATCAAGGATTGGGACGCCCTACACTACAACCGTCACGGTGATTTCAGAAAGCAAGTTGATCATGTGAATACTTGGAACAGACCTTGGGATGGATACAAATCACCCGAAATCAGTGCGGATCTTTCGTTTATTAGTGTGGCACTGGATCTGGCTTATGCTGCTTACAGTTTGGGCTATCAGAAGCAGGAAGAGGCACCGCGGATATGGGGAGAGCGTCTATTGAATCTGATTATAAAGCAGCGGGATCCAGATACTGGTATCTGGCCTAATCTGGTTCATCCACAAATTTCCAAACGCGGGCTTAACGTATTCGGCAGACAGTATCCGCAAGCGACTGAACCGAGGGTCTATGTAGGCAATCAGTTGAATCACACCATTACGCAGATGATGGGGATGCTGACAATCGTGGAAAATGCTGAAAAATATGGTCGTGTCGGCGAAATGGCACACATCAAAGAGGCGGTTGAGCAACACATCATCGGTTTCCTAAATGCCTCTTATGATCAGGGGAGCAATACGCTGAGAAGCATCGTTATTGATGGGACGGATTTAACGGATTTTCGGATAAAGGGACCTTTCAGGATAGAGAAGCTTTACTTTGGTGCGAAAGAAGGTGGTGCCTTTCTGCCCCAAAACATTACGCCGCTCTTTACCTCCGTTTGTGCACGTGGATACCGGGTTTCTGGAGGTAGACGTGTGTTCAGAGATTACCTACGAACCATGTTGAAAGCCTTCGGGATTGGAGACATCGGTGCTGACAAAAACTGCGGGGGAAACACCCAAGCAAAAACACCAGCGTTGAATTTTGAGACAACTGCCTTGGAACCTGCTTATATCTTTGCGCTGGTGGATCTGTACCGTGTGGAACGGAAGGCAGAATTTCTGGCGATGGCGGAGCGAATAGGGGATAACCTGCTTCAAGGTAGGCAACATACCGATAGCGGACTGTTTACGCTCGAAGATGATTTTGTGCTCTATAGCCGGGTCATGGATAAGCTGGAGTTGCAAGAGTCGCATGAAGGGAAAAGTGTAATCGAGGTTTTGCAGGACAGTCATAAAATCGCTAATCTTGATGCGATGGAGCCACTGGCACTACTCAGCATCTACGCTGCGCAGACCGGACGGTACGACATCATGCCCGGCTGGACGGCTGGCGGTCTTTATCTCAAAGTGAGCAGCGTCGGTCATATTGTGGGCAAAGAGATTCAGTTATGGTTTGATAAGCCAGCACTCAAAAAATTTTACAAGGACAGTCATATCAACTGCACCTGGTCTATTGACGAAGATTGAGCCGGACGGGTTATGGAAGTGGAACCGTGTTCAATATTTTTTCATAGATTTTTACAGAAGGTTCTTGTAAATGAACTCATATTGAGTCAAACATAAGGATGTGGTAAAATAGGGAAATAAAAGGCGATAGTTTATGTCCCTTTCTTTAACTATACATTCCCTTTATGAAAGGTGTTCTTATGGCATCCGAAACTCAAAAGCAACCGAGATACAACGGTATTCCAAAACAAGTTTATTGATAACCTTCCACTTGCCTTTTACTCGAACCATTTTGGAATCGAACCACGGGAGACCTGTGCAGGCATCGGCGAGAACGACACACTTTTACTCGAACCATTTTGGAATCGAACCAGTTAGTCGGTGACTTCCTCCGCCTCGCCATAAGTGTCAATTTAGGGATTTTGGGCTGTCTGGGAGTCGTAAATATAAACATGTCACCCTTACAGGGTTCAAGAGTTGGTGGAGACGTTTTTCTATAAACATACTGAAGCAATCCACAGAAATACCCAAGCAATCCACAGAAATACCCAAGCAAAAACACCCCAAGCAAAGTCCCCTATCAATACGCAGAAATACGCAGAAATACGCAGAAACACCCTATCAAAGACCCCAAGCAAATAAATCCTACGGAACTCAAGAGGACTTTTGGGTTATGAAAAGTTTGTGCTTAAGTTCCGGTTCGGTTGGAATGCAGATCGCATTTGGGCGAGTACGCCGCAAAACCGAACCTACTGGGTCCGGGGAATCAAGGCTATTATTTTCTTAAATTGACACCTATGGTGACTTCCTCCGCCTCGCCCTCCAAGACTTTTAATTGAACCATTTTGGAATCGAACACACATCACACTTCTCGCCCTGCTGGAGCTAAAGAAACCTCTTAATCCCATCGCAATCCTAATTCTATGAATCTTGAATCTTGGAAATTCTGACGCAGACAAAATTTTAATTTAATCAAATAATTTCGATGTGCTATAATGACTATTAGTTGAATTCAAAATGCACAACATCTTTGAGAGACAAACATTTACGTTAGTCTATCACAGATGGCAATCTAAAACTAATCAAAAGGATTTATTATGAAAACTTTAGTTGTAAATCGAAATCTAATTGTCTCAATTTTCGCAGTAATGCTTTTGGTATATGGATCGCAAGGTGTAAGTTACGGACAGGGTGATGCTCCCACTGTTACACCGGCCGAGACGAACACCTGCTTGGTAGTAGGCTTTGTGATTACGCTTGACGAAGGTGTAGATGAAAATGCCTATCAGGTTCAGTTGCGTCAAAAATCGCCGCAAGGCGAATGGATTACAAAGTGTGTCGTTATTAAACGCGGCAGTATATATGAAATCGCTGGTGATGCTGATATATCCGCTTCAGCTAAATGGATTCCCGGGAGTTACCACTTATTCTTTTGGACCGATGGGTACTATTCCGAAAAGACTTTTCATGTCAAAGCTATCTTCACTAACCTTGATCCTGGAACCACTTATGAGGTGCGTTATCGGGACACAAATGTGTCAGAATGTACTGAGAATCCACCCGATCCGGATCCATGGTCTTCAATCGGTGAAGGGACAACTCACTTGATAACACTTCCTCCGACTTTTAGCCTCGGTGAGAACAACACTTCCCTTATGGTTAGTTTTTCTGATCGTTGCTGGACACGCGAGCAGAAGGCTTATCAAGTTCAGTTGCGTCAAAAATCGCCGCAAGGAGAGTGGGTTACAATATGCACATCAATGGACGCTACCATTTCGTCTATCAGAACTACTTTCACAGACCTTGATCCTGGAACCACCTATGAAGCACGCTACCGAGACACAAATGTGTCAGAATGTACTGAAAATCCACCCAATCCCGATCCATGGTCCTCAATCGGTGAAGGGACAACCAAGTTGGTCTCACTCCCTCGCGTAGAATTTGTTGATGCTAATTTGGCAAGAATAGTGCGCAGAAAACTGAGGCTTTTCACTGGAGGTTTACATATTGACCTTCTCAAAATCCCTCGAGAGAGTTTGTCAAAACTGATGGAGTTAGACGCAAGCGATAGTAAGATAACCCACCTTACAGGCTTGGAACATGCAACCCAACTGACGGAGTTAGACATCTCGGATAACCAAATCAGTGATATTAGTCCTCTGGCACAACTTACCCAACTAACGGAGTTAGACATCTCAGACAACCAAATCAGTGATATCACACCCTTGACACAACTTACCCAACTGACGGAGTTAGACTTCGGGTCGAATCCAATTACGGATATCTCCCCGGCTCGGTCAATCTTTCCGACCGTCGTTGTTATCGAACCGGACATCGAAACCGAGAAGCGTCTGTCTATTTTTTGGGAGGATGGATTCCAAATCCGTCGGATGGATTTTGCCAACCCGCGCGTACAAGATATAATCACAGAAGGCACAAGTGACGTGGAAGATATCGCTTTGGATATAACAAACCGAAAAATATACTGGGCAAATTCAAGGGATATCAAACGTGCAAACCTTGATGGAACAGGTGTCGAAGATGTTATCACAGGATTATACTATACGGGTCTTGCCTTAGATGTGTCAGCCGGCAAGATATATTGGGGTGACGATGACCTATCCAGTAATATCAAACGTGCAAACCTTGACGGAACTGATGCAGAAAATGTCGTTAAAATAGAACGGTGGTTTAGTAATATTACCTTAGATGCCGTGGGTGGTAAGATATACTGGACAACATATTATGACGGTGGGATTTGGGGTGCGAACCTTGACGGAAACCATGCAGAAGAAGTCGTTAATGTAGGAGGGTGGCCTACTGATATTGCCTTAGATGTCGTGGGTGGTAAGATGTACTGGATAGATGATTTGAAAGATAAGATTCGACGTGCGAATCTTGATGGAACTGATGTCGAAGATGTTGTCACCAATTTGTTTATTGATGGGCTTGCCTTAGATGTGTCAGCCGGCAAGATATACTTTACAAAATGGGGTAGAATTGGAAGAAGAAATGGTGGAAAGATTCAGCGTGCGAACCTTGATGGAACCGATGTCGAAGATGTTGTCACCGGATTGCATCATCCTACGGTGCTTGTCCTCAATACGCTTAACACTAAAGACACTAAAGTTAGCATCACACCCGCCTCAGGCGCATCCCCTGCTATCGGAGAACAGATAACCTTCAACCTAAACATCACGGGTAGCAAAGCAGTCGCAGGCTATCAGGCAACTGTGCGGTTTGATGATACTGCTCTCCGTTATGTCTCTGCTGCAAATGGTGATTTTTTGCCTGCAGGAGCGTCCTTTGTGCCACCTGTTGTGGAAGGTAATCTTGTCAAGCTCAACGCAGCATCTCTTGCAGGAGAAACCGGTGGAGATGGTACGTTGGCTACACTCACCTTTGAGGTCGTCGCAGCGAAAGCATCCGCTTTGAGGTTATCTGATGTACTGCTAACCAATAGTGCCGGTGAAACTTCTGTGCCACATCTTGAAAATGCTGAAATTTCTGAACCTACCGTACTCAAAGAGGATGTAAACGGTGATGACATTGTTGACATTCAAGACCTTGTCTTAGTCGCATCCAATCTCGGTAAAACAGGACAGAATGCTGCGGATGTAAACGGGGATGGCGTTGTTAATATTGCTGACCTCATTCTTGTTGCTGGCGCGCTTGGCACAAGTGCCGCCGCACCTTCTCTATATCCCCAAGCCTTAGAAATGCTCACTGCAACAGAGGTCAAACAGTGGCTATCCGCTGCACAGCAATTGGATCTCACGGATATAACGTCACAACGCGGTATTCTGTTCTTACAACAACTCCTCGTAACGTTGACACCGAAAAAGACAGCACTTTTGCCTAACTACCCGAATCCGTTCAATCCAGAGACGTGGATACCGTACCACTTGGCGAAGGAAGCGGAAGTTGCACTGCATATCTATGCTGTGAACGGCACATTGGTGCGGACGTTGATACTTGAACATCAAGCTGCCGGGATGTATCAGAGCCGGAGTCGTGCTGCATATTGGGATGGTAAAAACGAGTTCGGTGAACCTGTGGCAAGTGGTGTGTATTTCTATACGCTTACCGCAGGAGGCTTCACTGCAACGCGCAAGATGTTAATCTTGAAGTAGATACAAGCTCCAAATCGTAACCGATTCGTCTGAACTGGAGCTCACAAGATTATCTCTATCCAGTGAGGATATCAATATCTTGAAAATCCTGGTTCAGACAATAAACATCGTACCTTAAGCGACCAGACTGAATATCAACTGCACATGGGAAATTGATGAAGGTTGAAATGGCTTTCAGTTGTCAGTAATCAGTTGGGTTTCCACTGCGTTTCAAACCAACCTACGTGCTAAATGATCCTGTTATTGAGATGGGACCCGTGCATAATTAAATGTTGACAACTGTGTCGGAGTTAGCATATCATAGCGAAAAACATTGACTCGTTGTTAAAATGGAGTCCCGACAGTGCCTGAAAGAATTTAAGGTATCCGTTTTGAATATTCAGAGGTAGCCGAGGTGAGAGATAGAATCGGTATTGCTATTGCAGTTATTAGTATTCTCATCAGCTGCGTCTTGGTTTTGGATGGATGCCAACCTTCGTCTGGGTATGTCACCGTGAATGCAGGGTCAACATTGATGCAGCCGACGTTCTGTTCCTATGAGGATGCCTCTCTTCGAAATCGATGGGGCATTGAGTGGCTTGTGGTTGAGAAAGTGCGACGTTCTCCGACGTACACCTCGCAATGGGACCTGATTCATACGGTTTGGTCCTTAGAGCATATTGAACGTCCGTTGGCACTCCGCGTCTCTTGTCTGACTTACGGGGAAGTGCCACTCGGCTATCGAGTGAACGTGAAAGCCTTACCTCTCGAACCCGAACAATTCTATAGGGTCCTGACTTGGACGGATGGAATGATAGACTCAGAAGATCGGTATTTTATCATTCGTGTGGATGATAACGGCACCCCCAAACGGCTGGAATCTCACTAAACACGTTTTTTGCATCACTAAGGAGATCGAAAATGGCGAAAGCCTTATCACTCGTTGCCTACGACGACTTAGAAAGCCAAGTTGAAGCCCTTGAAAGGGATGGTTATGTCTATTTCCCCAGTGTGCTTGACGCTGAGGAAGTCGCTGAGTTGCGTGCAACCATGGATCGATTAGAGACGATCCCAGAGTGCTTGGATACGCACCAAACACCTCAAAATGGTGGCAAATTTCTCAATAAAATTATCAACAACTCATTTAATCGGGACCCGTTGTATCTCCAATTCCTTGACAAATCGCCGATTATTGAAGTTGTCGAGGCAACACACGGTGAGGATTGTCATTGCATCGGTATGCAATCGTGGCTAACGGGGCCCGGACGTCCAGATCAGGGATTACATACAGATTGGCTGCCAATCTCCCTGCCAGCGGATATTCGTTCCGATCCACGCGTGAAAGTCCCAATCTTCATCACCACCGCTCATTATTATCTCAATGATATGTATGAGGCATTGGGACCGACGAAGTTTGTCCCGGGCAGCCATTTTTCTGGATGTTCTCCAAACGGACAAACCGAGTGGAATAATCGGACGGAAGAGAGTATTTTATGCAACGCGGGGGACGTGGTACTCTTCCGTAGTGAGGTATGGCATCGCGGTTCTGCTAATACGACTGACGAAACCCGTTACCTCTTACAGGTACATTATGCGATGCGGATGATTACGCAGAAGTATCCGCCCTATCTGAATAAGTTTCAGTTTGACGAATCGATTCTCGCGCAAACGAGCCCGCGACAGAGACGGCTCCTCGGCGATCATCGACCGAGTAATTATGATTGAAGTAAACTCGCTGATTGGTTGTCATCTGTTTGGAAGGAGGACTGAAAATGGCGAAAGCCCTCTCACTCGTTGCCTACAACGACTTGGAGAGCCAAGTTGAAGCCCTTGAACGGGATGGTTATGTCTATTTTCCCAGTGTGCTTGGTCCCGATGAAATTGCTGAATTGCGCGCAACTATGGATCGATTACCGGCTATCCCGGAGTCTCATGATAGAGATGAGACCCCTCAAAATGGCGACCCATTCCTTCATAAACTCATCAGTAACTCGTTTAATCGGGACCCGTTGTATCTCCAATTCCTTGACAAATCACCAGTTATTGAAGTCGTCGAGGCAGTTCACGGCGAGGATTGCCATTGCATCGGTATGCATTCGTGGTTGACAGGACCGGGACGACCGGATCAGGGGCTACATACCGATTGGCTTCCGATCTCTCTACCGGCGGATGTTCGTTCTGATCCACGTGTTAAAATCCCAATCTTCATTACGACTGCTCATTACTATCTTGACGATATGTATGAAGAGCTGGGACCGACGAAGTTTGTCCCGGGGAGTCATCTCTCTGGATGCTCTCCAAACGGAGCGACCGAGTGGAATAACCGTTCGGAAGAGAGTATCTTGTGCAATGCTGGCGATGTAGTGCTCTTTCGCAGTGAGGTCTGGCATCGTGGCACTGCTAATACGAGTGATGAAACCCGTTACCTTATGCAAGTACACTATGCGATGCGGATGATTACGCAGAAGTATCCACCTTATCTGAATAAGTTTCAGTTTGATGCATCAATTCTCGCGCAAGCGAACCCTCGACAGAGACGGCTCCTCGGCGATCATCGACCGAGTAATTATGATTAAAGGATGACATATTTCCGACACCGAAGACACCATGAACACACAACTTACGAGCGAGCAGGTTGTATTTTACCGTGAAAATGGATTTCTGGTTATTGACGATTTCCTGTCGGGTTCCGAACTGTCGTCGTGGCGGGATGCTGTTGATGAGGCTGTTGCTGAACATGTAAGCCGTGATGATGCCCATCACAATCAAAAGGGAGAAGATAACTACTACAAGAATGTCTTCGTTCAGTGCGTCAATTTATGGAAGACCAATGAGAAGGTTAAAGCGTTGATTCTCGACCCTGAATTGGGTAAGTTGGCGGCAGATCTCGCTGGCACTTCTGGCGTGCGATTGTATCATGATCATGCGATGGTTAAGCAACCGTGGGCGAATCCGACGAACTTCCATGTTGATAATCCTTATGACCCGTTTTATTCACATCAGGCAATTATGTTCTGGATAGCACTTGATGATACAACGGTTCAGAATGGGTGTTTGTATTTTTTGCCCGGTACGCATAAGATGAGTGGCTTTGAGGTTGGTGGAAGTCTCGGACAAGTTGGAATCGGCGAACTGTTTCATGAATATCCAGAGTGGGTGGAGATAGAACCCTACGCTGCTGAGATGAAGGCGGGAGCTGGAGTATTCATTAGCGGGATGGTCGCGCATGCTGCGGGACCGAATATGACGACGCATCCTCGTCGTGCGTTTGCGATGCTCTTTATGCCAGAGGATGCTACGTTCAATGGGAAGAAAAGTGCCCTGCCCGATGAGGTGTACGCAAGGTTGAAGGCTGGCGACGTGTTAGCGGATGATGTGCATTTGCCATTGGTTTTCTCGTATCAAGAGGGTGGTTCGCTGTCGGGTGAGTCTTAATAGATGTTAATTGTCTAAACCAGGATTTACAGGATTTCAAGGATTCGCAGGATTAGAAAAACCTTATGTTGACAACCGGTCTTGATGGAATTACCGGAATATTTATAAGAAAAAAGCTTTAAACTTGAATTTTACTACTGCCAAGCAGCCTTTTTAATCAGGGCTGTTTTTATTTATGGGTTAGGATTTTCAGAACAGATCCGAAATGCCGCACACGAAACCGACTGTATCTCCATCAAAACCTTTCTCATCTGTAGGAGCGAGGTCCCCTCGCCTGTATTGGCGGTCTATAGCAATTGGCATTATTCTCATCCCCATCAATTGTTATTGGATTACTTATATTGAGCTTGTACAATATTCAGCGCAGCCTACAATCGTCTCGCTTATTTTTACGGTTGTTTTCAACGTGCTTGTGTTGATAGGGCTCAACCAAGTATTCAAGCGGTTCCTGCCTTGGGCGGTGCTATCTCAAGGTGAACTTCTTGTCATCTATGTCATGTTGTCTGTCGCATCGGCTACTGCGGGACACAGCATGATGGAGATTTTGGTTTCCACGTTGGGGCACGCTTTCTGGTTCGCAACACCTGAGAATGATTGGAAAGATCTATTTTGGCGGTATATTCCGAGATGGCTTGTTGTGGCGGACAAGGGTGTTCTTTCGGGCTACTATGAAGGCGATTCTACGCTGTACACAAAGCAGCATCTATTGGGTTGGCTAACGCCTGTGATGAATTGGTTTGCCTTTCTTTTTACGATGCTTTTTGTTATGGTGTGCATCACTGTCATCGTGCGAAGATCGTGGACGGAAGATGAGAAATTGGCGTATCCGATTATCCAACTTCCATCTCGGATGACAAGCGACGGATTTTTCACGAATCGGTTGATGTGGGTTGCTTTCGGGCTTGTGGCGGCTTTTGACATCATTAACGGTCTGCACCACGTCTTTCCGGCAATACCTTCCGTATACGAGAAAGCATACCGTTTCAGATTCACAGAGAAACCCTTCTCGGCGATGGGTTGGCTGAGATTGGGGATTTACCCTTTTGTTTTAGGCATTGGATTTCTGATTCCGTTGGATCTGTTGTTTTCGACGTGGTTTTTCTTTTGGGTGTGGAAAGGGCAGCAGATCATGGGAAGCGTTATGGGCTTAGAAGGGACGGGCTATCCTTACGTCAACTATCAGGGATTCGGTGCGTATATGGGTATCTTTCTGATTGCTGTTTGGAGGGGCAGAAATTACCTTCAGAATTTACTGGGAGCGAAAACCGGTTCTACGTCCACACGGGATGAACCTATGTCGAACCGGACGCTTATTCTCGCACTTGTTGCTGGCGTTGCGTTTCTGACCTTTTTTTGTTTGCGAGCGGATATGTCGCTCTGGGCGATACTCGTTTTCTTTGGACTTTATTTTGCTTTTTCGACTGCGGTTTCCCGGATGCGAGCAGAACTCGGATCGCCAATGCACGACTTACACTATACGGGACCGGAACGGGTCATGGTTGCGGCTTTAGGTACCCGTAAACTGGGACCGCATAATCTTTCGATGTTCTCTTTTTTTTGGTTTTTTACGCGCACCTTCGATTCGCATCCGATGCCTCATCAGCTTGAAGGATTCAAACTCGCCTCAACGTCGGGAATCCGTAGCCGTTTTATGCTGTTTGCGATTCTTATTGCGCTGTTTGTAGGTATCCTCTCGCAGTTTTGGGCACTTATATCTGTCCCTTACCGACTTGGTGCTTTACACGAGATGTCTCGCGTGCCAATAATATATGGGTCGGAACCGTGGCGACAACTGCAGAAGTGGTTAGCGCATCCGCTTGCGCCGGACTATTGGGCGGTGGGTTTTACCGGAATTGGCTTGCTGTTCGCGCTTTTTTTGATGTTGATGCGGATGAAGTTTTTCTGGTTCCCTTTTCATCCGGCAGCGTATGCCGCTGTGTGTGGGAGTTGGGCGGTCAATTACATCTGGTTTAGTCTGGGTGTGGTGTGGGTGCTGAAATTGGTTCTGCTAAAGTACGGTGGGAGGAATGCGCATCGAAAGGCGATGCCGTTTTTTCTGGGGTTGATATTGGGGCAATTTACTGTTGGGAGTTTGTGGACGATATTGGGTATGGTGTTTAATATACCGACTTACGGAATTTGGCCGTAGTACAGTGTAGGTTCGTTTAGTTTTAAGAAATAAGTTTTTTATGTGGAGGATTTCTGCTGATGGATGCCGAATTTCCTCAGGTTTGCCCCTATCCCGAACAAGTTCGGGCGTCCAATGTTAATTACTGAAAGGCTGAATGACCCAGAATACGGTGTAGTTATATTTGTTTGTTGCGAAGATTAATCAATCTGAAGGGAGATAATATAGAATGAAAATTAAAAAGATTCAGGCGTTTTCACTTGCCTATCCAGAGCCGCACTACAAGGGTATCGAACGTTATGTCACGCTTGCTCGCGTGGAAAGCGACGATGGTCTTGTGGGTTGGGGAGAGTGTATCTCACAATTTAAAGAGGCAACACTCGCCACGAAGGTGATTATTGAGCAAGGATTTGCGCCGATGCTGACCGGTGAAGATGGTTTGGATGTGGAACGGCATTGGCAAAAAATGATTGATCACATCTGGTGGTATGGTCCCGAAGGCATTGCTGCATTCGCTGTCAGTGCTGTTGATATGGCATTGTGGGATCTAAAAGGCAAAGCACTCGGTTTGCCTGTTTGCAAGCTGCTTGGGGGTCAAATACACAACAAAATCGTCGCAATGGCATCAATCATCTTTGATATGGAAGACTTGGAATGGACGCTCAACGAATTTCGGTGGTTGCGAGAGCAAAACTACCGTGTTGTCAAGGGCGGTTGGGGAATGCGGCCAGAGGCGTTGTTTGGTCATGACCGCAAGCGTGACGTTGAGTTGGTGCGTCGTTTACGTGATGTCATCGGAGACGATCTTGAGTTAGTCGTTGATACGCCTGGTCACCATCGTATTTGGGATGTCCCTACAGCCATTCAACGTATCCGAGATCTTGAACCCTATCGGCTGAAATGGATTGAGCAACCCCTACCACCTCAGGACTTTGAGGCGTATGCCCAGCTGCGATCGTCGATTATGACGCCTATCGGGACAGGTGAGGATGAATGGGATGTCGAAAGCTACAAACGACTCATTCAGTCTGGTGGGGTCGATATTGTACAAATTGATCCGGGTCGTTGCCACGGACTCACCGGTAGCCGACACGTCATTAAACTGATTGAGGCAGAGAGCCTTCAGTTCAGTGCGCATTCGTGGAGTAGCGCACTGAATACGGCTGCAAGTCTGCACATGCTTGCGAGTTCGAAGCATGCTGATTGCTCGGATTTTAAGCCCCACGAATCTCCAATGCAGCATGAATTGGTGAGCGATCCGTGGGAGCAAAAGGATGGTTATGTCGCTATACGCGATGTCCCCGGGCTGGGGGTCACGGTGCGAGAGGATGTTGTGGAGAAATATCTGTTTTAATGGTTGTCGATAGTTATTCCATTAGATTGCTTTTACGACGCCTTTGATGTAGTTGCTGTTTCCACCTGTTGCTTCCTTGAGAAGTGCTGGATAATCTTCAAGCGGGACGATGTGCGTTATAAGTGGTCTAAGGTCAATGTGACCGCGCTCAAGGAGTCGTATTGCTGGTGGGAACGTATCTCGAATCTTAGCACCCGGCGACGAGCTCACCAAATTAAACGCGGCACCATGCCACTCTTGACCGTTGATTGTTACTTCTTCTCGAACACAACCGAATAGGTTGATATGTCCACCCCTGCGGATAATTTTAGTGGCGAGATTTAACCCCGTGCCTTTTCCAGAGCAGTCGAATACCACGTCAATTGGACGCGCCTTCAGATCTGGTACCAGTTCAGTGGCATCAATCTCCTTAGGATTATAGGCGTGTGTAGCACCCAGCGATTGTGCCAGTTTTAACCGTTCTTCAACGATGTCAATGGCGATAAGGTCGGATGTGTAGAATCGGCTGAGTGCTTGGACGAACATGAGTCCCATGAAACCGCACCCGATAATCGCAACATTGTCGGCAGGGAGCAAAGGTGCAGTGTCGAGTCCAGTTACAACGCATGAAACCGGCTCAACAATCCAGTATTCGTCTGCGATGTCTGATTCTGGCAGGACATACATACGGTCGGCTGGGCAGTTCTTAATACCGTCGAACCCGAATGCGGCACTTGCAACACGCATTCCTTCCTTGAAGTTTTGAACGCCGCTCCCGACTTTTGTGACATAGCCGACACCTTCATGACCGGCGGGTGCTCTGCCGCCGTCACGAAAGGTCGCTAAATCCCATGCGCAAACACCACACGCGACGCTTTGAACCTGCACTTCATCAGGCTGCGGATCGGATACATCAATGTCAATGATCTCGACTCCGCCGTTTTCTCCATATCTAATTGTTTGTGTTTTCATCAGTACGACCCTCCTCGGTGATTTCCCATCCAATGCGCGGTGTGTGCCTAACATATCCATCGTTGTGAAGGTGACAAAGGATACCCCAAACCAGTGAGTTACTTCTGGCAGTATCTCTGTAATCGACCTTGGGTATGCCGAGACGTTGCCTGATTTCTTCAAGTTGGATGGGACCCTCATCTCGTGCTTTGTGTAAAATATCCAGCACCGACTCCTTGAGATCAAATAGAGCCGCGTGTGCACATGGTTTGTTTGCCTCCACGTATGACCGAAGCACGGTGTTAATTTGTGCTTCGCAGTCAATGGTACGGGCTTTGAACCACTTTAAGAGATCTGGGTCGATGCTCATAAGATGGGAAGGGAGGGGTGCCGTTTCCCAAAAAGTTTTATCGGTGGGTTGAGCGTCTTTATCATTGAGCGCGTCCTGATAAACTTCCTCATCGCTCATTGTATCGACTTTCTCCCAATCCGTTTCATCAGGAACGTGTGCGAGTTCTTCACGCGTATATTTGACTAAAGTAGATTTGTCTTTCATTCTTAGTTGCCTTTCTTGCTGAAATAATGCGACGTGTGTTGCCGCGCCACGTATAAATCACATACAAGAGATGCCCTGCGCTTCGACCAAGGACAACAATTCTTTCTTCGCCGTAATCGTATCGAACATCTACGCGCTCTATCCGATCAGGATCATCAAAGACGAGGGAAGCGCGTTTGAAACTAATTCCACGTTTTCGGATACATTCTTGATTTTTCTGTTCATCCCATTCAAATTTCATTATGGTAGGTTCGAGGCATGTTTTGTCCTAATTCTTACAGATTGTGTATAGTATAACATACTTTGTGCGAATAGTTAAGAGAGATCTAATCGTATAAATTATGTTTGCCGTTAAGAGATTTGGCGAAGTAGGGAACCTGCCAATTGATCTTTGGGATGTAGTGTTTCCAGAAATAAATAAGAAACGGTATACTCACAACGAGTCCCACGAACCCTATCAGCCAGGATTCTTGAAATTCTGTAACCGTCTCTGAGGCGGGATCATTGAGATCCATTGTAATTGTAATTAACTCTATAATAGACGCGATACCGTTGTTTGTTATATGAATGCACATCGAAACAAAGAGTGACTTCGTTCGGATATAGAGAATAGCCATTACACAACTGAAACAGAATCCACCAATCGGGTCGATATGCAGGAGCGCAAATATAGTTGACGAGAGAAAAATAGCCCATGTTATACCCCACTTAGCAGTCCATCGCGTTAATAAAATACCGCGAAAGAAAAACTCTTCAAGCACAGGCGCAATTAGCAAGGTAGTGAGTATACTCAGCAAACTGGCGATACCATATTTATCACCGCTTTCCCAAAATGTAGGTGCGGAAAACTCAATAAGCCACGACTGGACGAATTCAGGGAAAAGAAACGATAAAGGAAGATATAAGAGATAGATGGATGCGATGGAGAAGGTGACAAGCGGCACTGCCCATAGACTATACAATCCAAGTGTTCTCCACGCTGGAAATGTACCACACAGTCGACTATAAGATAAGCCCGCACGAGATAGCATCCTGAAGGTGAATAGAGAGAAGAAAACATACAATAGTAGTCCCGTTAGAGTTATACGAAATGGGGAAGAATCGTCGGTGAAGATAACGACAATGATGACGGTTACGATAAGCGCGAGGAGGGCGTGCAGGACCATCGCCCTTGCCCGAATTCTTTCAAAAGGGTTGATTTGCGTATCCATGTTTGCGGTTGCTAAATGGTTGTTTGCTGGAGCAGTTAAGGTGGCCTACCAATTCGTATGTGATCCGTCACGTCGGCGAAGGTGTGGCGGTTCGGCGAATTTGAAAGTCTGTGCCGTTACGAGTTCTTCATTCACTTCAATACCCAAGCCAGGACCGTCTGGGACCGGTATAGATGCGCCTTCGAGTTCGTGTTGCACAGGAAACAGATCCTCATCATAATGTCCAGATTGTTCTGTTGGGGAGACACGGATTTCTAACCATGCGAAGTTCGTAACCGCTGCTGCGAGATGTACGGTTGCAGCCGTGCAAATGGGACCTAAAGGATTGTGAGGCATCAGGTCGATATAGTGCGCTTCGGCTAACCCCGCAACTTTCATTGATTCTGTCAGTCCGCCGACGTTGCATACATCAAGTCGGGCAAAGTTGGTGAGACCACGTTCCAAGTACGGGAGAAATTGCCATTTACTGGAAAATTCCTCGCCGATAGCGAACGGGACATCGACCATTGTCCGTAAAGATTCGTACGCCTCTGGGGTTTCATCTCGGATTGGCTCTTCCAAAAAATCGAGCGTGCCGGATGGCATACGTTGACAGAAGGAGGCGGCTTCCGCAACACTGAGTCGGTGATGGTAGTCGATGCCGAGGACAGGTTCAGGTCCAATCGCTTGTCGGAGTGCCGTCAACCATTCTGCGGCGAGACTGATGGATTCACGTGGCTCGAAGATGTTTTCCTCACCCGGTTTCGCACGATGCAACACATTTGTGCGGATGACGTTCCAGCCGTTGTCAAGTAGTAATTGGGCGTTTTCGATTAATTCCTCAACTGATGCGGCACCGGTTGTGGCGAAGCACGGCACACGATCTCGCTGTTTCCCACCGAGGAGTTGGTAAACAGGGACATTCAGTGCTTTCCCTACGATATCGTGGAGTGCGATGTCAATTGCTGAGATTGCACCTGTTAGGGCGCGACCACCCTCAAAATACTGGCTCCGATACATTTCTTGCCATAATGCACCGATCTGCATCGGGTCGCGTCCAATAAGGAATTCGCGATAGTGTTTAACGGCACCCGCGACAGCCAATTCTCGGCTCGAAAGCCCTGATTCGCCCCAGCCGTAGATGCCTTCGTCGGTCTCTATTTTGACAATGTGTTGATTTCTGTGTCCTACCCAAACAGGAAAGGGTTTGATGTCGGTAATTTTCATGATGCATTTCTCCTTGTATTGGCTATCAGCCTTCAGTCGTCGGCTGTCGGCGAGTCCTGTTCTCTGACGGAAGCCTTTTTGCTGATTGCTGATGGGTATTCTGCTGATCGCTGATGATTGCTTCTTTATACCAAATTGCTCGGCACCTGTCAATTGGTTTTATAGTTATCAGTTGTCAGTTGTCAGAGCCTGAATGCATGTTGCATTTGGGTGAGCACACCGCAAATCGCGGATTTAGCAGATGACGCGGATTTTGGCGTTTGTATGCGCTTGAATTAGATTGCCACGTCTGGTACAATGGTGGAAAAGGAAGAGGAGGGGTTGAGATGGCTGATCATCAGGTTAAAATTGCGGCATGCCAATTGTTGACGGGTGAGGATGTTTCTGCGAACACTGTTAAGGTGTTAGAGCAGATTGATGCGTGTGCAGAGATGGGGATTCAGATTGCGGCGTTTCCTGAGGGGTGTTTGTTTGGTTACTGTTGTCGAGTAGATTATTGGGAGCGGATCTCGCCACAGGTTTTTAAGGAGGCAGAAGCGGAAATTGCCGAAGCGGCACGTCGGCATGGGATAGCGGTTGTCGTGGGTTCGGCGCATCACGATGGTGAGAATTGGCACAACGACCTCGCGGTATTTGATCAAGGAGGACTCTTGAAATACCGGTATGGTAAGACCTTTCTCGCTGGTGAAAAGTGGTGTATCAACAATCGTGGGAAGTTGCCGATTGTAGAACTTGCTGGTGTTGCGTGTTGTTTTATTATTTGCCACGATGTGCGTTATCCTGAGTTGGTCAAACTGCCTGCGGCGATGGGTGCGCAACTCTGTATATTTTGCTCGTGTGAAGCGGGATTGTTATCGGAGTATAAACTCTCTGCTTACCGTGCCATGCCGATTTCGCGGGCAACGGAAAACGGCATCTACCTGCTGATGGCGAATACACCTGCAAATCCTGATGATATCCGATCTCCCGGATCGTCGCATGGGAACTCGAAGATTATTCATCCAGATGGTAACGTCATCAAAGAGGCTGGGTATTTTGGAGATGACATTGTAGCTACAACGATAGACCTTTCACAGGCAACGGGTTCGCAGGCGAAACGGACTTGCAGCGAGGATACAATTCTGCGGGAGTGGTTCCGACAAGGATGTGAATTCGTTGTAAAAGTCTGAAATCAGTCGTCAGTTATCAGCGGTCAGCAAAGAGGCTCTCGGTTAACCGAACGTCTCTTCCACTGATGGCTGATAGCTGACAGCCGATAGCCAGTAAAGGAGTTGGATTTATGCCAGATCAAACTGTTCAGATCCGTGCTGCATGGCTCGTTGATGGAATTAACACATCTGTCAAAGCTTCACAAGCGGTTCTTGTTACCAACAGACGAATTGACATTGTTGGGCATCAAGAGGAGATAGCAAAACAGACACCGCCTGACGCACAGATTATTGACCTCGGCGACGCGTATCTCGCACCGGGTCTCATTGATGGACATACGCACTTGAGTCTTGCAGGCGATGGTCGAAACTACGTTCAGATGTTCTCCGAGACCGATGAGATGATGGTATTGACAGGGGCTATGAATCTGCAGCGTCATCTCGCCGCAGGGATTACGACTATCCGTGAACACGGTGCGAGGAACAAGGTAGGATTTACGCTGAAGGAAGGGCTTGAGCGTGGGTACATTCCGGGTCCCCGTACCTTAGTGAGTGGAAGACCAATCACTTGTACGGGCGGACATTTCCACATGTGTAATGAGACAGCGGACGGTGAAGCAGAGATGCGGCGTTCAGTGCGTCGATTGGTTCATGAAGGTGCGGACTATATCAAGATTATGGCATCAGGTGGTGGGACTGAAGGGACGATTCCGGGACGCGCGAGTTACTCTGTTGCTGAGTTGCACGCTGCTGTTCATGAGGCACACCATTTCCACCGACTCACGGTAGCGCATTGCCGTGCTAAGGAATCGATGGTGCGTGCTGTTGAAGCGGGCATCGATCTGATGGAGCATGCGGAATTTCTCGACCCTGACGGTGAACTTCGGTTTGATCCGAAAATCGCTGAGATGATGGCAGAGTCTGGCATCTGGATTAGTCCAACCCTACAAGCGTGGACGGGGTATCCGCGTATCGTTGAGCTTCGTTCTAAACGTGACGCTGGGGCAATTTCTGCGGACGAGACAGACGAGTTGCAAGGAAGTGAGGCAAGGGCAGAAGTCCGCTTAGATGTGATGCGACGTATGCTCGACTACGATCTCCGGGACCGGATTGTCCCCGGCACCGATTCAGGGGTTGGCAATCTTGCGTTTGGTCATCTTGATTACGACTTGCAACTGCTTGTGGAGGTTGGATTTACGCCTGCAGAAGCACTTATTTCGGCGACTCGCATCTCTGCAGAGGCAATTGGAATGGGAGATGAGATTGGGACGATCGCTCCCGGAAAGATCGCTGATCTCGTCGCTTTCGAGACTGATCCGACGAACGATGTTGATGCGTTTAGTCGGGTGACAGCGGTATTTCAAGCAGGACAACGGGTGAAGTAACGAATTGAAAAACGAGTCATACCTCATAGATGTCCGCACGCTGTTTCGCAACCTTATGTTGGACGAGTGTTTGTAGATCCTCTGGCATTCGCTTGAACGTCTCTGGAAAAACGGGTTGGTGTCCACCCTCACGCATGAGATTCCACCACGCAGGATAGTAAGCAATATTCAGTGCCATGCGATGTTGGTCGTCGGTTGTATTTGCGCCTTGTCCGTGCCATGTTCCACCGTGCCATAACAACACAGAACCCTTCCGTCCGCAGACAGGCACCGGATGACTTTCAGCAATATCGGATTGCGAGGGTCTACGCCGTGCGCGATGGCTGAATGGTACGACAATTGTTGCGCCATTCTCAACAGTAAAGTCGGTTATCATCCAGATTGAATTAATCATCCACGGTGTTTCAGGTAGACGCGCTGGTAAGTCGTGGGTTGAATCGGAATGGATACCGCCTTGTGGTGCTTTTGGTTTTACCCATTTTGTGCACGCTTCGCCGAGTCGTGCGTTATCGCCGAGAAAATGACGGACGACCTGTAGCACATCAGGGTGTGCGATACATTCCCAACACATTTCATCGAGATTAATCACGCCGAAAAGTGTTTGGTATAAGTCGGCGTTCGGATCCTGAAAAGCCTCGCGATTTGTGGGGTCTTGGTGAAGTTGGAAATACTTCTCTGCCATTGCATCGGCTTGCGTTGCGGGTATCGCGTCCTCAATTAGGCAATAACCGAATGTTTCAAGATGTTCTATTGCGTCTTGTTGTGGCATTTACAGTCTCTCTTTCCCTTTTCGTTACGGAATACCAACATGAGTCTGTTTTCTTCTATTTGTTCTACATGTTTTAAAGACAGATGTTTCTCAATAATGTATTTGGCAAAGGCAACTGTCCAGAAATACCAAGGATACGCGTACGTGCCTTTTTCAGGAAATGTGGACTGTCCTGCCATTATACCCGTTTGCACATCATAGCGATCAGGAAGGGTTTCCTCGCCGGCTCTCTTGACCAATTCATCGTGCATAATTACAACAAAAATACCATTGTCCGATAGAATCTGTTTAAGTTGAGCTGATAGGTTCTCCAGCGTTTGATATGATAAATAACCGTTATTTTGAGGGAGTAGCGCGAAATCGAAAGAATTCATTTTGTAGGGTAAAGCAGTTATATCTCCGATATTAAATTGACATCGACTTTTTCTTTTCCTTGCGACCTTTTTGGCGTGGAGGAGTGGAATTTCGGCAAAGTCTATACCTGTGGCTATTGCTCCCATGTTTTCCATAGCAAAGGTCATTCGTCCTGCGTTGCAACCTAAGTCTAATGCGCGCATGCCGGGTTGTATCAACTTGCGTAGTTGGTTTTCATACCTATCAACAACAAACTGTGATCTGGGGTTATCCGGATCAGTTGTGGGGTGAACACCACTGGCATTGTACATTTTCCGAACCGGATCAGTCGTTTTCATATATTTTTTCCTTGAACTATGGTTTGCATTAGTAAGAGTTGATAGTGTAAATTAATAGGAGAGGATGTATTATATTTTGCCATAATCTGTTGTATGAGACAAGGAGAAATTTCTGATTTGTCTGTACATGCCAAAAATAAAATAGGAGATTAAATTTAACCATGTTGAAGCAAATGATTTATTCCATACTAATTCTTTTATTCTTGAGTGGGATAGCTTTCTCTGTGTTTGCACATGATGATGCTTCTACGCTGTTAGAGGATGTCAACAGGGACGGGACCGTGAATATCCAAGACTTAGTGCTGGTTGCTGGGACCTTTGGACAGCCCGGAAAACGGAACGCTGTGCAGAATCCCGATGTCAATCGCGATGGAATTGTCGATATATTAGACCTCGTTCGTGTGAGCAATAGTTTTGGTAAAACAGAGGTAAATGATACCTCAACGTATCACAAAATTCAGGACTATGTTTTCGATAAGAGTTGTGCTAACACGGCGTGTCATGCCGCACCCGCGAACGCTGGCAATTTAAATCTTACCTATGGACTCTCGTATCAAGATCTGGTCGGACGCGTCCCGCAGAACCCCGCAGCTGCGGCAGCTGGCATGAAACTGATAGATCCGGGGAATCCTGAGAATAGTTTTCTTCTGACGAAGTTGATTGACCCGACACCTGAACAGGGCGTGCGGATGCCCTTCAATGCTGGCGAGCTGCATTCTGGGAAGATAGATGCAATTCGGACATGGATTGCTGCAGGCGCACCACAAGAAGGAACACTGGACGGGATTGGTGACCTCTCTGTTCTACGTGATCCACTTGAAGTATTTGAACCGCCAGCACCGCCACCGCCCGGGCAAGGTTACCAGCTTCATCTGCCACCTTTCAAGATTGAACCGGGAACGGAGCGCGAGGTTTTCTATCATACACAAATCAAGGATGAAAATGGACAACCGGTAAAGGAAGATATCTTTGTCAATAGCATAGAGGTGTTCTATCCGGTTGGAAGTCATCATTTTGCCCTATTTTATCTAACAAATGCCGCTGTTTCAAGAGGGTTGTTAGATATTGGGGTGGTGCCGGAGGTTGGTGTTGAACCTTCAGAAGCCTTTAGAGTCTTTGAGTTGGCACATATAGGGCTTCTCGGCCTTGTGGGTACAGAACGAATTTTCATCGCGGGCACACAAACGGATGAAACGAATATGCAATTCCCAGAAGGTGTAGCACTCCATATTCCGGGTGATACCGTTTATGATTTGAACTCGCATTACGTCAATTTACTTGGGGCTGAAACGGTGCACGGCGAAGTTTATGTCAATATCCATACAATTCCGCCTGAAGAAGTAGAATATGAGGCGAAGGTGCTTCTCGTCTACAATAACGATATTAACGTTCCACCTGGGACAACGCGTAAGACAGGCTACGATTGGCTTATTAAAGACGAACTTGAGCGATTGGGAGTCTCGCCTGACGCGGATCTGAACGTGGTTTTTCTGAGTTCTCACATGCATCGGCATGGAGAACTGTTTGAAATTACTCAGTTGTCCACGAAAGAACTACTGCACCGTAGTATTTCTTACGATAACGCGCCTATAAATGTGTTTGATCCACCGTTAATACTGGATAAAGACGATGGACTGAGCTTTGCATGTACCCAGAGCAACTACGATAAGGACGATCCGATTCGATTTGGGTTTACATCCGAGGACGAAATGTGTGTCATGTATGGGTATTATTATCTGTCGACAGAAGGTACAGAGGCAGGAACTGAAGAATAGAGTTTAGAAGGTAAAGGGTATCCCGCAAATCCGTGATTGAGACAGACGATGTAGAGGAGTACTGCCAATGTTATTGACCGAAAACATGGGAGGCGTTGTCGTCACCCCAAGCCAGTTAAGTGAGATGCAGGCGGATGATTATATTCTACATGCCCGCGATGGCGTACTAAATAAGGTTTCGGTAGAGAAAACCCGTATGCCCTTGGATCCGAAAGCGCACTACCAAGGATTGAACCTCGTTCTGGCGCCTGATGGCACTATCTACGCGGTGCAACAGACGATTCTCTCTAAGTCTACGGATGGTGGCAGGAGTTGGGAACATCTCAGCAGGGATCCCTCTGCGTTCGGTTTCAACGGGTGGTTGTTGCAAGCCAATAGGCACGGGCAGCTTATTAACGTAAGTCAACAAGGAGAAGAACAGCCGACTACTGTTTGGGTGTCCGGTGATGAAGGCGAAACTTGGAAACAGTCGAGTGAAATAGATGTCGCGCCGTTTCAGAAAACTGTCGCTGGTTCAAGCATAACTCGACTCAGTGATGGCACGCTTCTCCTACCGATTAAAAGACGGGATGATCCGTTTTACGAAGGTACGAATCCGACGTATCTCTTCGTCTCAGACGACGATGGCCACACCTTCTCGAACCAATTCTTCTTATCGGATTATGGCAATGAGGTCAATATTGCGGAACTTTTCCCCGGCAGGCTGCTTGCAGTCATTCGGTATCAGCCGGGACCATCAGACCAACCCCACACGAATAAAACTGTCTTCCTTGCTGATTCAGTAGACAACGGTGCTACATGGACTGACCTTCGTCAATTAACGAGTGTGCATGGACAGTGTCACGGCGCGGCTGTCGGGCTTTCCAATAACCGCGCCGTTGTGGCGTACGATCACCGTTATCCGCGAGAACTTGGTAGTGGTAGAGCAATGGTAAGCGACGACAATGGTAGAACTTGGTACGATGAAGTGTACTATCTCTGTCATGGACATGTTGCTGGTTTTCCACGGCACATCACCATAGATGGCGAAGATATATTGACTTTCATCGGTTCCTGCTATGGTGATGTTAGTAAATGGGAGAACGCTACTGGAAACTCGCACTTCTGTGTAATTCGGTGGCGACCGGTATAGGAAGGGTACTATGAAGATTACTGGATTTGAGACGATACCTATTCAAGGTCGCGCGATGATCTTGAAAATGTTCACCGACGAGGGGATGGTCGGTTACGGTGAACCGATGAACTATGAACACTGGCGCGTTGTCGCACAAGCCGTGGACGACATGGCAGAATATCTTATCGGCAAAGACCCACTGCAGATTGAAGCACACTGGCAGGCGATGTACAGGTCGAGCTACAGCCGAAGTATGCCGGTGTTGGTGGGGGCATTGAGTGGTATTGAGATGGCGATGTGGGATGTGTTTGGTAAGGTTGTCGGGATGCCGGTATGGAAATTATTGGGGGGTTCGGTGCGGAATCGGATTCGCGTCTATACGGGTATAGGCGGCACTGCCCCAGACGCGTGTGCAGAGAGTGCGAAAAAAGCAGTTGAAGCCGGGTTTCGGGCAGTGAAGATGGGTGCTTCTCCGCAGCCTGTTAGGTTTGTTGATACACCAAAGGCGATTGATACAATGGTAGCACGTGTGGCAGCGGTGCGAGAGGCAGTGGGTGATGAAGTCGATATTGCTGTTGATTTACATCGACGATTGAGTCCAACAATGGGGGTAATCTTAGTCAAAGAGCTGGAGCCGTTTCGACTTTTATTTGCTGAAGAGCCATGCCATCCAGAAAATAATGAACCACTGTTGATGCTCTCCCAATCCACATCCGTACCGATTGCGACGGGTGAACGGCATTTGACGAGATGGGGTTTTAGAGAGTTAATTGAGCGTGAGATGTGCGCGATTTTACAACCGGATATCCGGCACTGCGGTGGAATACTGGAGCTGAAAAAGATTTCAGCGATGGCAGAGATTCACAATATGGCGGTCGCACCTCACAACGCTGCTGGTCCCGTCGGCGTTGCTGCATCGGTACATGTCATGGCAACTGTGCCGAATTTGTTGATTTGCGAGGGTGGGCACCGGCGTGGAGAAGGACTGTTTTCGACGCCTCTGGTGTTCAAGGATGGATTCATTGAATTGCCAACGGCTCCTGGACTCGGTGTAGATATGGACGATGCGGCTATTGAGGCAGTTCGAGATGAGACGTTTCGGTTGCGTGGCATGTTCTGGCACGAAGACGATGGGGCTTTCGCGGATTATTAATCACCCTCAAAGGTAATTTAGTTGTAGAAAGAAGTTTACTTATGTGAAGAATGCCTATTAATGGATTTCCGAACTTGTTCAGGTTTGCGTGTTCTATCCCGAACAAGTTCGGGCGTCCGGATGTAAATTATTGGAAAACTGAATGACTCTATCAGCACAAACAGGATTTCACATTGTGTTGTTTCGATCTGTGGGGCGTGTGGAGAGATTTGTTTTCGGGGGAATATCCCATGAGATGTGTCCACAGCGGGGACATCGCATCTCAAGTTCGACGAGATTTCTGACCTTCCCCGTTTTTTCGGGTTTCCGGCGGGTTTGGCATTCTGGACACCGAACGGCGCGAAATTCATCGGCATCGCTTTTGCCAAAGTAGGCTCCTATTTTAAAGAGGATGAGCAGCACCACAACGATGAGCGCACAGAAGAGACTGAAAATGAGAAAAGGGACAAGCGTTGGCATGCTGCTTTCCTCACAGGGGGTCAGGGTCGGAAAGGTAAATGAAGTTGTTAGCGAATGTTAGTCTGTCAGTAGTATCAGCGGTTTAGCGACATTTTTGCAATAGGTGGCTTCTGTAACGCTGTCGGCGAAGAAGGGATCGAAAAACGCATCGGCAGTTTCCAGAAATGCGGGTAGGTGAAGTCCCATGTAATTTCCTGATGCGTTGTCGCATTCGACGATAACTTGCCGTAGTTTATCGCGTCCAGCGGTAGAAAGCGTGCGTAGTGGTCGCAACATTCGCATGTGATGTTTGATGAAGGCTGCCGAAATCTGAATTAACCCTTGAAGGAAAAGACGATACGTGTCTTCTGCTTGATGCCACAATCCCTCCCACGCCTCATGTGCTTCCCACCAATAAGCAAAGTTGTATAAATCTACACCGTAGAGGTAATCGTCATTTTGCTGCCAGAGTTCTGGCGGTAGTAGCTCGGTGTCGTGTTCTGCTTCCATTCCGTAACTGTGCCCGCGCGGGTCTCGTATCGGATGTGGGGTGACACCCGGTATATGGCGATACGGAGGAAACGGTTTTTGCGGACAATATTGATGCCAGTTTGCATCGAAGGGTATGGGTTCTTTAAACGTGTCCATTCGTCAGTGGCATGTTATGATCTGCCAATTCCGATATAGTGAAAACCGGCGGCTCTCGCTTCTTGTGGCGAATAAACGTTGCGTCCATCAATGAGGATCGGGGTCTTCATCTGTTTGGCGAGTTTACGGAGTGACAGTTTGTGGTAGAGTTCCCATTCGGTAACGAGCACTAACGCGTCTGCATCGTAGGCGAGTTCGTCTATGTCTTCTGTGAAGTGCAGATTGGCGTTAGCGGGTTGATTTTTTCCGTTCAGAGCACGTTTGGCGTTTTCGATAGCGATTGGATCGTGTGCGCGAACGGTCACGCCTTCAGCAATGAGTTCACGGATAATGTCGAGCGAAGGGGCTTCTCTAATATCATCTGTGTTTGGTTTGAAAGAGAGACCAAGAATGCCGATGGTGTTCCCTTTGAGTGTCTTCAGGGCATCTTTCAACTTTTCAATGATACGCTTGCGTTGGCGGAAATTGATCGTACGTGCAGCTTCTGTAATGGGCATTTCATATCCAGATTGGGCTGCGACGCCTAACAGCGCAGCGGTATCTTTTGGATAACAACTACCACCCCACCCGAGACCTGCTTGGAGAAACCGATTTCCGATGCGTCCGTCGAGTCCGATACCGCGAGCAACCTCTGTCACATCTGCTCCTACGTTCTCACAAAGTCCTGCAATTTCGTTGATGAAACTGATTTTGAGAGCAAGAAACGTGTTAGCAGCGTATTTAATCATCTCTGCACTGTTTGGATCGGTTGTCATCATCGGTGGTAAATGGTAAGCTGATGGACGTGGAAAATCGCTGGGTGGGTCAAAGGTCTGTTCGAGGATTGGTTTATAGAGTCGCCGTAGGGTATCAACGGCTTCATCGCTGTTTGCACCGATGACAATCCGGTCTGGGTAAAGTGCGCCTGGTAACGCTAATCCTTCTTGTAAGAATTCTGGGTTTGAAGCAACGGAGACGTTTCCTTGGGTACGGCGTGCTGCAAAGACGGTTTCAACTACCTCAGCGACCCGCTGATTCGTGCCAATCGGAACCGTGGATTTGACAACGAGCGTGTAATGTCTTCCGGGTAAACAGACTTGTGCGACTTCCCTTGCGGCTTGCTCAACATGCTGTGTATCTGCTTCCCCGTTTTTTTTTGGTGGTGTTCCAACGGCAATCAGGATCAGTTCTGCATCTGGGACAGCTTCAGCGGCATTTGGAGTGAAACGGATGGTGTGTTGCACCTCGTCAAGCAGGTTTTGGATACCGGGTTCATGAATAGGGCTTTTCCCTTCGTGCAGAAGGTTCAGTTTGGTTTCGTCTTTATCGACTGCGGTGACATCGTGGTTAAGGTAGGCGAATACTACAGCTGTGGTTAGTCCGACGTATCCTGTTCCTATGATTGCGATTTTCATTTGAGAAGATGTTTAACCTTGTGTGAGTGTGGCGACTTCAAGAATTCTTTGAAGTCGTTCGGTAGTTGGATCGTAGCCATAGTTAATCTGCCGCATCAATTCGAGGGCTGCCATGCGTTCTTGTGGCGTTTTAGAATGCCAATATGCTTTGTCATCTTCAACGGCTTCTTCAAAAGAGGACAGGACAGAAAACGCTTCCTTATCAACTTTAAATGTGTCGATTGTACGCATTTTTTTTATCCTTCTTCTACTCATTCGACGGGCGGTGGTTCAACACTTTCCAGCAATCTATTGATGATGTCCAGACTTGTGATACCGTCAGCTTCGGCGTTGAAATTCGTCAAGATTCGGTGGCGCAGTACTGGTATCGCAACAGCTTTAATGTCCTCGTATGACACGTGATAGCGTCCGTGGAGAATGGCGCGTGCTTTCGCTCCGAGGACCAAATATTGAGATGCTCGAGGTCCTGCTCCCCATTGGACCCAATCCTGAATGAAATCAAGGGCGTCAGGAGCAGGGCGCGTCTGTCTATTCAATTCCACGGCATACTCTACAATCGCCTCAGCAATCGGCACTTTCCTGACGACTTGCTGTATTTGCATGACCTCTTCTCCAGTGATAACAGCGTTTATTTCCGGTTCATAAGCTGCTGTTGTTGTCAGCACAATTTCTTTTTCAGCGTTTTTATCGGGATAATCGAGGGTGATGTGAAACATAAACCGATCAAGTTGCGCTTCCGGTAGTGGATAGGTGCCTTCTTGCTCAATCGGATTCTGGGTTGCTAAAACAAAAAAGGGACGTTCAAGTGTGTACGTTCTACCGCCTGCGGTGACCTGATATTCTTGCATGGCTTGTAAAAGCGCGGCTTGTGTTTTAGGAGGCGTTCGGTTGATTTCATCGGCGAGAACGATATTGGCGAACACAGGTCCTTGAATAAATCGGAAGGCACGTTTACCAGTTCCGTCTTCTTCAATAATATCGGTACCGATAATGTCAGATGGCATCAAATCGGGTGTAAATTGGATGCGGTTGAAAGGGAGTTTGAGGATCTGTGCGAATGTACTGATAAGCAGTGTTTTCGCCAACCCTGGGACACCAACGAGTAAGCAGTGGCCCTGTGAGAAGAGTGCGATAAGAAGCTGCTCAATTACTTCGTTTTGTCCAATGATTCGTTTTTTGAGTTCAGTTAGGATGTTATCTCTTGCCGTTTTTAGGATTTCGGCGGTTTCTATATCGGATGCGGTTTGCGTGGCTGGCATATCATTTTTCATATTTTTCGGATTTAATAGTTTGAGACTCTCCACATTTGGAGTCCATCGAAGTCGAAATTGACGTCAATAACACGTGCTCCGGCGTCTTCAAGTTTTTGACGGACGCTATGTTCGCGTGTAGGTTCGCAATAAAATAAGAGGCAACCACCGCCGCCGGCACCACAGGCTTTCCCGCCGATTGCGCCGTGTGTTGTTGCGATTTTAAAAAGATGTTCGATCTGCTCGTTTGTGACAGAGGGGTGCAATTTTTTCTGATTGTACCAATTTTGGGTGAGTAGTTCGCCGAATTCGTTTAAGCGACCGCGCATAAGCACTGTTTTCGTTGCCTCGGCAGTGGCTTTGAGTGTTTCCAAGGCATCGCGGACACTTGGATCTGCGCTTTTATATGCATTTGTCACATTCTGGTGGATGTTGCCAGAGAGTCTTGATTTACCTGTATAACAGAGGACGAGGTTTTTCTCAAGTTCATAACGGGTATCGGGTGGGAGTCTCAATGGTGAGGTTTTAACCTCTTCCCCTTGGAATTCCATAAAGTGGATACCACCGAGTGCACTGGCGTAATGGTCTTGCTTTCCACCGAGTATACCGAGTTCGTGGCGTTCGATGGTGCTGGCGAGTTCAGCGTATTCGTAAGGGAGGTAGGTAGCTTCTTTAAGGGCGCCAAGTACGCTGACGAGCGCGACCCCCATTGCTGCTGAAGTACCTAATCCACTACCAGGGGGAGCGTTGGATTGTGTGATCAGGTCAAATCCGCCGATCTGTATGGACATGCGTCGGACAGCTGCCTTCACTAAATCGATGTTCCCGTCATATTCGAGTTGACGAACATCGTCGGCTTCAATGAAGGTATCGAAATCTGCGGAATAGATACGAATACTTTTATCTATAATCCGCTGCAGTTCAACGGAATCGTCCTGCGTTGTCTGGCGTTCACAGCGGAGCGTTGCGTAGGCATATAGATTAATTGCTCCGTTAACGACCAACCCTTTTGAATACTCGGTAAAGAGTGCTACGTCGCTCCACCCGCCGGCAAAGTCAATTCGGACTGGAGCTCTCGCTCGAATTAGCATGACGAGTCTCCTGAAATCGGTTTTTAACGAGCGCGCTTGCAAGGAATATCTATAAATAATGCGGAAGAATCGGCAAACCGACCTACAGATAGTGCAAACGAAAAATAGAGGCGTACCTTTGCAAAGAATGATGAAGCCAGAAGATTGTGCCAGTTGTCACAGGCAATAGTATTAGAATATTTTGCGAAGGCAGTCTCTGTTGAGAAAGCGATTGAGATATTTGATAATAGATGTAACGCGGAAAAGCCGCAGCTATCCCCCAATTTGAAAACGGGGCATAGCCCCGCGGCTTTTCCAAAGAAACTGAGCGAAATAACCGCTAATCTTAACCAGCAGCGTCGCGAAGCTTCTTACCAGCTTTGAAGACAGGGACTGTCTTCTCAGGAATGCTGAGCGGTTCGCCAGTCTGTGGATTACGACCTGTACGAGCCGGTCGAACTTTGGTTTCAAATGTTCCAAAACCGATCAATCCGACAGAATCGCCACTCCCCAAAGCTTCGCTAACAGTCGTGGTAAAAGCCTCAACAGCAGCGGTAGCATCTTTTTTACTAAGACCGGTCTTTTCGACAACACTGTTGATGACATCATTCTTCATTAATTTTGCCATGTTAAATGATCCTCTAATTTTCAGCCCCTGTAAGAAAACAAAGCGTTTTCGGATAATCAAAAAACGGTAGTTCTCCCACATTAGGCATAAATTGGATTTAACAAAAAACTAATAGTAGTAATTATATTATACTATACAAATATAGATATGTCAAGATAAAATGCCTCCAGTGCCAAAATTAGCCGGAATTATAAGGCGAAAATGTCAAAAATCAGCCCCGAAACTTCCATAGAGAAATAAGATCTAATTTGGGTCATTCAATTAGCCCGTGGAAGCGGCTTTTGCCATATTGTATGTAGGAAGCTGAAAACTAAATGGCTCTGCTAATTAGCAAAGTTAACCTGACATAATACATAAGTTTCTTAAAATTAATAACATACATTATGGAATTTGTCAAATTTTTTTGCTATGAAACCATAAATTTCCTTAGCAAGTCGGGGCATTGTTGAGATTATCAGGTTTTTCGGATCTAAAACGCTCGAATTCACGCAGTGGCGTTGCCGGTCCGACGTTGCATTGCCGTGAATCAGGTGCGTTGCGAGAAATTAAGTATGCTTAGGGCATTACCGAAATATTTGCTTTAAGGGGTTGGTTTGTGGTAAAATTATAGATTACAGTTTATTGAATGTTCTGCTTAAGTAAAACAATAAAGGAAAATATCAAAAATGCATGAAAGTTATCGTGTAGCGGTTGTAGGCGCGACGGGTGCTGTTGGTAATACTATATTGCAGATTTTAGAGGAGCGAGGGTTCCCTATTGCATCTCTGAAGCTTCTGGCATCGCATCGCTCTGCTGGTGAGATTCTATCCTTTAAAGATGCCCCGATTATCATTGAAGAATTAACGCACGATTCGTTTGAAGATGTAGATGTGGTGTTTTCGTCGGCAGGTGCGTCTGTCAGTCGCGAGTTCATCCCGACAGCAGTGGAAAAAGGCGCGCTGGTCATTGACAACACGAGTGCCTTCCGTATGGACCCAGCCACTCCGTTGGTTGTTCCAGAGGTCAATATGGATGTCGCCCATAACCACAATGGGCTCATTGCCAACCCAAACTGTTCTACTATCCAAATGATGGTTGCGCTTAAACCTATTTATGATGCTGTTGGTATCAAACGGGTTGTCGTTTCCACTTATCAGAGCGTTTCTGGTAAAAGTGGTCGTGCTGTTATGGAATTGGTTCAGCAAACGATTGATTCGCTTGAAGGTAAACCGGTTACTTTAGATAAATTTCCGCACCAGATGGCGTTCAATGTCGCGTTTGATTGGCCCTTCTTGGAGAGTGGTGACAACGAAGAAGAGGTCAAAATGATCAACGAAACTCGGAAAATACTGGAGGACGATACGATTGGTGTCTCCGCTACAACTGTCCGAGTCCCAGTTTTCTATGCGCATTCTGAATCGATAAATCTTGAAACACACAAGAAACTTACGGCAGCTGAAGCAAGGGAATGTCTCGCCTCGGCACCGGGTGTAACACTTGTGGATGACCCGAGCAATCAGCAGTATCCGCTTGCTGTAGATGTCGCGGGTAAAGATGATGTTTACGTGGGTCGGATCCGTGATGATGCCTCTATAGAAAACGGATTAAACCTTTGGGTTGTCGCAGACAACCTTCGCAAGGGTGCGGCCTTAAACGCTATCCAGATAGCTGAAAACCTACTGTCATAGACCTGTTGAAAGATATATGGAACTCAACGCTGCTACACTCCAGGACTATCTTCGCGGTCAACATGCGGAGATAGGCATATTTGAACCTGAGACAGAGTTCCAGATAGAAGAGATTGGCAATGGTAACCTCAACACGGTCTATCGCGTCTCGGATACAGCGTGCCCAGAACGCTCGATTGTCTTGAAATACGCGCCGCCCTACATTAAGGTCTTGGGACCTAATTATCCGTTGACCACTAAACGTTTGGCTTATGAATCGCGTGCACTGGACGTTTACAATCAGTTGGTCAGTGGCACTGTACCCGCTCTATACAATTTCGACGCTGAAGCAGCGGTCATAGCGATGGAGGACCTCCGAGACGCACGCGTGCTACGGGCGGATCTGATTGCTGGCGAGGTGGATCCCATAATCTCCGAACAAATTGGACGGTTTATGGGCATCGCGCATAGCCGCACCTATGTTGATAATATTGACGCGGAGACCGCGCAACGCTATAGACAGCAGTTTGCGAACACCACTATGCAGTCGATCACTGCCGACTATGTGTTCACCTTCCCGTATACCGAACATGAGACGAACTTCTGGACGCCTGGATTGGAGTCTGATGTCCAAGGGCTGAAAACGGATGTAGACTTTTTGCAGCAGGCGGCGTATCTCAAGCAGATTTTCCTAACAGCAGCGCAAGGCGTAACCCACGGCGATCTACATACCGGCAGCGTTCTAATTCAGGACAACACAGCCAAAGTTATTGATGCCGAATTTGCCTTTTACGGTCCGGTAGGATTTGATCTCGGATTATATTGGGCGAATTGTCTTTTATCTTATTTTTCGCATCAGGACACCTTAGATGTGCAATCAGCACTCAAAACAGCGATTGTGCAAACGTGGCACTCTTATACTGCTGAATTTAAAATGGCTGATGTCGGGTTGAAAGCGCGGACGTTACGAAACATCTTTCATGATGCAGTGGGATTCGCAGGACTGGAAATGCTGCGTCGTCTCATTGGTGCTGCGCATGTTAAAGATATAGAAGGTATTGTTGATGTGTCTCGGAAACTGCGCGTGGAAAGAGCAGCACTTCAATTTGGAACAATGCTTGTTAAACAGTATCAATCTTTTCAAGATGTCGCTGCAATCATTGCTGTGCTTTAATTAATACACTGTCCCACCTTTCTAAAATATTTATGAGAGACTACTATGAAATCCTCGGTGTAAATCGAGGTGCTACTCCAGAAGAGATTAAAAAAGCCTATCGCAAACTCGCAGTTCAGTATCATCCGGACAAGAATCCAGGGGATAAAGTGGCTGAGGAGAAATTCAAAGAGGCGTCGAATGCGTATTCGGTCCTCTCTGATCCAGAGAAACGACGTGTCTATGATACACGCGGGCATGCTGGCGTTAACGGCATGGGTTTTGAAGGCTACCGGACTATGGACGACATTTTCGCGAACCTTAATTTGGATGACATTTTCGGGCGTAGTTTCGGTGGATTTGGCGATGCATTCGGCGATGCTTTTGGACAACGACGCACGCGGGGTCCTGTCCGTGGGCGTGACATCCGTATGAACATCAGTGTTCCGTTCTCAGACGCGGTGTTGGGCAGCAGGAAAGAAGTGAGTGTTCAGGGAAAGCGTATCAACCTTACGATTCCACCGGGGATTGAAGACGGAAAAATGCTACGTATTCGTGGGCAGGGGGAAGCACTCGGTATAGGCACTTCTGGCGATCTATTGGTGACGGTTTCTGTGCAGCCACATCCAACGTTAACACGCGATGGCTTGGATCTCTTGACGGATGCGAACATTTCTATGACAACGGCTGCGTTAGGAGGTGCCGTGCGGGTGAAGACGCTAACTGACGACGTGGATTTGAAGATTCCACCGGGTGCGCAACCTGGGCAGCAGCTACGTTTACGTGGACGGGGTGGGACGGATACCTCCGGTAGAAAAGGGGATTTGCGGGTGCGGTTGGTTGTGGATATACCGAAATCGTTGTCTCGCAAGCAGCGGAGTCTACTGAAAGAACTTGAGAAGACGTTATGATGTGAAAGTTCGGAGCGTTCAGCGATGGAATTAGAAAATTACTTTGATTTCGTTCAAGAAGATGTCATCCGGATTAAAGGGAATCGGATTGCAATTGAGATTGTGTTGGAAGATTATCTGGAGGGGGCGAGTCCTGAGGAAATTCTGCTACGCTATCCAACCTTAAATCTTGAAAAAATACATGCAACTATCCTTTACTACTTAGCGAAAAAAGAGGAAGTGGAGACATATCTTGAGCGAGTGAGGCAGCTGGACGAGGAAGCGGAAAAGGAACAGCTGCGTAATCCTCCGCCTTTCGTAGTGGAGTTGCGGGAACGTTTGGCGAAGGCTTCCGAGAAATTGCTTGAAAAGGAACGACCATCTTCCAAACCGGTAGATGACCTATGAGGACTCGGTTTCTACTGGATGAAAACATGGATCGAGCAATTCAGAGGCAGCTTCACCGATTAAACCCAGAGATAGATGTTAAGTTGGTAGGAGATGAGGGCGTACCACCACGAGGAACGCCAGATCCGGACATTTTGATGTGGATAGAACACAATGGTTATGTCTTGGTTACCAAAAACCGTCGAACGATGCCCAAGCATTTCATTGAGCATCTGACTGCAAACAGGCATGTCCCAGGAGTGCTATGCATTCGTAAATCTGTAACAATGGTAGAGCTTATTGATATATTATACCTAATTTGGTATGCCTCCGACTCTGAGGAGTATCGCGACAGATTGGTGTTTATCCCGCTATAGGGTCCAATGGTTTCAAGAAATATAGATGTCTATTAAGTAAAGAAATTGCGCGTATATTATGAGAGACTTAGAAAAAGTATTATGCCGCTTGCATTTGTGTTCTCAACCTCGTTATCCTTTCTTCACATTGTACCCTGATTGTCATACAAAAGCACCACATGAAGCTGTAGTAGTAGAGGCTGTTATCAACTATTTCTCCAGACCAGAGTTCTCTAAATTTTTTATACAGACAGAATATCCAATTCAAATGGGGGCAGACAACCGCAGAGCCGACATTGTGCTTCTTGATAGGTCTGAAAGTTTTATCGCTATTGCAGAGTGCAAACGGACAGAGATCGTAGGTTATGGTCATGAGCAGTTACAGTCCTATCTTTGCGCAACTGGTGGGGAGTTTGGTGTCTTCGCTAATAGTACAGAACTTGGTAATTGGAAATTTTATAAAAATTTAGGGCGAAATCGACTTGAAAAAATTGCGCTTAATGAGTTTGAGGCGAGAATTGGGGTAGAACAACCAATAGAACGGATTTCCAAAGAAGAAGGCGTTCTCAAAAATGTTGGCACAAGCCGATCTCGATTCGCAAGGCGGCGAGAGAAAGCGAAACGCTCAAGTCAGCGGAATGCATAAATAACTTAGTGAATTGGAAAAGACGTTGAGATAGGCGTTTTACGGAATAGAGAGAAATAAGAAATGAAACCTATGCAAACTCGGCTTGAGCTTATCCATGGTGATATAATGGAAGCAGAAGTTGATGCTATTGTGAATCCGACAGACCTTGTTCTCAGCGGTGGAGGAGGTTTAGATCAGGTGATTCGTCAAGCAGCTGGTAATGAGGTTGATCGGGCATGTGAGGAGATTCTCGAAAATCACGGTGGTTGTCAAACAGGCGAAGCGGTTATTACTCCGGCGGGTAACCTTTCCGCAAAGTATATCATTCATACAGTTGGACCGATTTGGACTGGAGGTGGCATTGGAGAGTCGAAATTGCTTGAAAGTTGTCACCGAGAATGTCTCCAACTCGCTGTGGAAAATGAAATTCAATCCATTGCATTTCCTGCAATTAGTACGGGAACTTTCAGGTATCCTTTTGAGGAAGCAGCACCTGCCGCACTGACAGCAGTGAAGGAATTTGTGGAACGTGGCCAGCGGCGCGGCGATCGGGGACCCGGACTCATTCAGTTTTTTTTCTTCCAAGAGGAAGCTTATCTTTGTTATGTGAAGGCTCTTTCGGACCTGGGGTTTCGTTTGTCTTGTTCCCTCAGTTAAGGAAATTAAAATCATTTCTAAAATTTTGTTATCCACACCTTAATCGGTTTTTAGTATAACATTATATAGGAGAAGGTACAAGTGTCAACCGTCCACAGTGTCAGTGAGATAACGAATATATTATCGACTATCATACAAAATCAATCTACGCTTCAAGATGTCTGGGTGCATGGGAAAATTTCACGGAAGATTCAAAAACAAGGATATCCAGATTATTTTTTCGTGCTCGAAGATTCAAAAAATAGTGGGACCATCGACTGTGTTGTTGGTAAGGAGAAAGGCCACGTTTTTGCGTCTATGCCAGCAATAGGGAATGATGTGATTGTTCAAGGTGGGGTTGTCCTCTGGCCATCCAAGGGAGAATATAGGTTTTCCATCACAAGCATAGAAAAGCCTGGAATTGTTTTGAAAGATAAAATTGTTTCTGTCCATGCCCTAACAGATAACTTACAAACTGCTTTAAAGACGCATTCTAAAAAGGTTCAAGGCAAAATTTCAAATCGTCCTAAACGTAATAAGGGAGGCTTTCTTCACTTGCATCTCAAAAATGCTAATGCTAATAAAGGGACTGATGGAGAAATAGTTGAATGTCAGCTTCCTCCCTCTATTACAAATAAACTTCCTTTTCGTCTTAAGAAAGGTGATGAAGTAAGTGTTGCTGGACAATTTGGCATATTTTTACCCATGTCCCGATATCAGATTACGGCTAGAAGTATACAACGTGCTCGGAATACCGATTTGCTGGAAGATGAAGATAAAGTAGCAACAGTCGTTGAGTCTTACTTTTCTCGGTTCCAAGGATTTTCTACCGCGAGAGAATGTGAAATTCAGATGGGAGTTGATCACCGCAGGGCAGACATGGTCCTAATTGATGGAGATGGCACTTTCGCAGCGATTGCGGAATGCAAGCGTAATGGGATTATTAGGTATGGACCTGCTCAACTGAAGTCTTACCTCTGTGCAACTGATACACGGTTTGGTGTCTTTGCTAATAACACCGACTCAGATTCGTGGGTTTTTTATGAAAATCTCCGGCATAATCGGTTTCATCAAATTGAGCGTTCTGAATTTGAGGAAGGGATTATTGAAGGTATAGCCACTCGAGATCGGCTTCGGGACGAGATTGAAGCCTTAGAATCGAAGTCTAACAAGTTAGAGGACGAAATTAGCGATTTGAAGATTAGAAAAGCCGAGGTCGCGAAAGAAGTTAGGAAGGAGAGCCAAAAACCAGACGGGCTAAAACGGGCAATAGAATCTGATCGTACACACAACCAAGACCTGAAATCTATTCAGAAACATCTGAGTGGCGAAATAGATCAATTAAGAATGGATAAAACTGAACTGGAAACCGGAGTAGGTCAACTTCAGCAAAAGGTCCGGGAACTCCATGACTCTCGCAAAAAATGGATAGAAAAAATTCAGCAGTTTGAAGCACTTCTTAGCGAACTGAAACGTGACTTATTGGACACAGAATCTCCGCCGCGAACTGAAAATGACATTGATCCGCAGAGAACTCGTGAACAGAAAGAACGAGGAGTTGTAAGTAAACTCAAAAATCTATTTTCAAAGGAAAAAGAATAATCTGGCGATCACCGCGAAGATTAACGCGTTGATCGCTGATGGCGTAGATGTCGTCAAATTCGGTGCAGGCGAACCCGACTTTGACACACTTGATTATCCATAGGTGGCGTTGTTTTATACTAAACGCAGGCTTTACCAAATCGGACGAAAAGAGGTTGCAATTTTCTGTAATGGCGTGTATATTTACAAAAAACATGCAGGGGATTTTGGATGTATTAGGTTTATATTGAACAGATTTGTCACGATGCCGGGTATCCACCGCCCCGCATTGACTCACCTGAGGCGATACTGGAGGAACTCTCATGTCTGACGATCCTGTAAAAGACATCCAAAAAGCCAAAGCGCGTCTCGCTGCCCTATTCGGTGACTTAGAAACGTATATGGAATTTCTAATGAAACAACAAAAGAAACGCATGAAGCAAGGCGTGAAATACGTTGATTACTCGGGGCATCAAAAAGAAAAGGCAGAGAAACATCTGGCTTAACCTTATATCTCAAAGGAGAAAGAATGATCTCATTATCACAACGGAGTCAAAGTGTAACGCCATCGTCCACTTTGGCGATCACCGCGAAGATTAACGCGTTGATCGCTGATGGCGTAGATGTCGTCAAATTCGGTGCAGGCGAACCCGATTTTGATACACCTGATTATATCAAAGATGCCGCAGTCAAGGCACTCAGTGAAGGTTTTACGAAATATACCCCTGTTCCCGGCACTCCCGAACTCCGGGAGGCAATCACCGAGAAGTTCAAACGGGATAACGGGTTGAGCTATGAACCCTCCGAAGTCATCGTCTCTTGCGGTGCGAAACACACCATCTATAACATCTTCCAAGCCATCTGCGACCCAGGTGACGAGGTTATCTTCGCTGCACCCTATTGGGTAAGCTACCCAGAGCAGGTTAAGCTCGCAGGCGCAGTGCCAAGCGTCATTGAGACGACACCTGCGCAAAACTTCTGCATGTCACCCGATCAGGTCGAAGCAGCTATTACCTCAAAGACAAAGGCAATTCTCGTTAACAGTCCGAGTAATCCAACGGGGACGACATACGATGTGGACACACTCAAGGCGATTGCTGCGCTCGCTGTTAAGCATCAGATTTATCTTATCTCCGATGAAATTTATGAGGCGTTACTCTATGACGGTGCAACACATCAGAGTCCGGCTTCATTCAACGAGGAGACGAAAGCGATTACCTTTGTTGTCAACGGGATGTCTAAAGCCTACTCGATGACGGGTTGGCGGATTGGGTATACCGCGGGTCCCGAAGACGCTGTTTCGGCGATGTCTCGTATCCAATCTCACAGCACTTCAAATCCGACGTCGATTGCACAGAGAGCAGCGGTTGTTGCGCTCAATGAACCGCAAGATGCCGTTGAAGAGATGCGAAAAGCGTTTGAAGAACGCCGAGATGTGATCTGTCAACGTTTTGATGAGATTGACGGCGTGAGTTATGCCAGACCACAAGGGGCATTTTATATTTTCCCGGATTTCTCTGCGCACTATGGTCGAACACTCGGCGGGGAAAAGGTCGCAAACTCAATGGATATGACCGATTATCTGCTCAATTCGGCAGGTGTTGGCGTTGTACCGGGGGACGGCTTCGGTGCAGATAACCATTTGCGGCTCTCCTTTGCTACTTCGTTGACTGAGATTAATCGTGGTTTGGATCGGATTAAGAAGGCGTTAGCGTAGCATTTTTCAAGTGCGACTTATAGCGCTGTTTTGTTGTACACCTGTGAACGTGCCGTCAGAATATGCGGGACGTTTTTAAGGATGAAATAGGAGATATAATCGTGGCAGAACAGACGACACCGAATCTTGTCTTTGTTATTACGGATGACCAAGGCTATGGCGATTTGGGATGCACCGGAAATCCCGTTATTAATACACCTAATTTGGACGCGCTTGCGGCGGAGAGCGTACAACTGCAGAATCTACACGTCGGTCCTACCTGTTCCCCGACGCGCGCGGGTATTATGACGGGACACTATTGTAACTCCACAGGTGTCTGGCATACTATCGGTGGACGTTCGCTCCTCCGCAGCGACGAGGTCACGATGGCTGATATCTTCCGACGCAACGGCTATAAGACCGGTATGTTCGGTAAATGGCACCTCGGTGATAACTACCCCTTCCGTCCACACGACAGGGGCTTTGATGAGGCACTCTACCACGGCGGTGGCGGTATCAGTCAAACGCCTGATTATTGGGGTAATGACTATTTTGATGACACCTATTTCCGCAACGGTTCCGAACAGCCTTTTGACGGTTACTGCACGGATGTCTGGTTTCGGGAGGCAATGGCGTTTATTGAGAGACAGGTAGAAGGCGATCAGAACCGTCCGTTTTTCTGTTATCTTGCTACAAATGCTCCGCACGGTCCGTTCCGCGTCCCCGATGCTTATGGTGAGGTGTACCGAAGGAAAGGTGTGTCAAACGATCGTGCGAATTTCTGGGGTATGGTAACCAACATTGATGACAATATGGCGCGGCTACGGCATCACCTCCGAGTCTTGGGGATTGAGGACAACACGATCCTTATCTTCATGACCGATAACGGTTCCGCAGCTGGATGTGATCTGGATGCACAGCAGTTCGTTACAGCAGGTTACAACGCCGGGATGCGCGGTAGAAAGGGATCGGCTTATGAAGGTGGACATCGCGTGCCACTCTTTATGCATTGGCCGGGTGGCGGGTTCACTGAAAAACATGAGGTGCATGAACTCACTGCAAACATCGATCTACTGCCAACAATGATTGATCTCTGTGATCTCGAAGTCTCCTCAAATGTGAGTTTCCACGGGAAAAGTATTGCCCCGTTGCTAAAAAATGAAACAGAGGAGTGGGAAGAACGGGTTATCGTTACCGATTCGCAGCGCGTTGAAAATCCAATCAAGTGGAAAGACAGTGCTACAATGTCGCAACGGTGGCGGCTCGTCAACGGAACAGAACTCTACGATATACAAGCGGATCCGGGTCAACAGCGTGATATTGCCGACGACCACCCAGATGTCGTGGCTGAACTCCGCGAGCATTATGAGGCGTGGTGGAAACTGGTTTCAGAACGGTTTGATGAGGATTGTCCGATTGTCATTGGTACACAGAATGAACCCGTTACGTGTATTACCACGCACGACTGGCACGGGGAAGCACACGCATGGAATCAGGGGATGATTCGTCGAGGATTGGAATGTAATGGGTATTGGGCGATTGAGATTCCTGAGGATGGGGAGTACAGTTTTGAGCTGCGACGCTGGCCCCTCGCCGAAGATAGGGCAATAACGGATGGCATACCGGGTGAACATATTGATCTTTACAACGGTGGAAATGCTCTTGCGTTAAAATCAGCGCAAATCCGAATTGGTGAACAGGCTGCAACGAAAGAGATTCCACCGGATGCGAAGGGTGTAACATTTACGTTCAACCTCACTGCTGGGCAAACGCGCATGCATACCGAGTTCGCTGACGAGACTGGTGAGTTGGCGATTGGGGCATATTATGTGTATGCGAAGCGGGTGATTTAGGAGGGAAGGCACTAATTGGCGTGGGTGGGTGTTGTAGCGGAAAATAGTTGCTCTAATTCATCCGTTGACACACCGAGGCTCTTTTCAAGATCTCTCTGTGTTAGTCCAAGTTGTTTGACACCGAGACTCTCTTCAAAGTCTTCTTGCGTTAGTCCAAAGTCGCAGTAGCCTTGAACAACCATTTTCAGGTACCATTCTGCAGGAGGTTCTGGGTCTGTAGACGGTTGTGTCATCCTGTAAAACATGACATCACCTTCGTAATATTTCTCGTAGTACGAGGGATAGCCTTCGTAAAGATCCAAAGCTTCTTCGTGGTTTTCTGTAATTTCCCAGAGTCCACCGTGAACTGAACACCCTGTTTCGGGGATAATGTCGGCGTGATAGTCGAAGACGAGGCGGAAGCCCTCAAGCCGGAACTTCCCTATACGAATGATACCGGAGCATCGTTCTTGCATGTGAGATAGGTTCATGTTGGATCCGTACCCGAAATATTTCACTGACTCGCTCCATTAAAAAAAGGGTCCCATGCCAGAGGAGGCATAGGGACCCAAAATTGTTACCGTGCTTTCAATTTTCCCCAAAGAACAGAGAGTTTATCCGTCGGCTCCACAGCAAAAGCGGTGTGATAGATTCCGTCCTTCATGATGCTTTGGATTTCATCTTCGGTGAGTGCATCGTTAAAGAGTCCGACCTCATCCATAATAACAGCGGAGAGAAAACCGGTTCCTCTGTCAGTGGCAAGCCATGCGGTTTGATCTTGGTCTTGGAGTTGGAACTTCGGGACTTTTTGGGACACTTTCTCTTCACCATCGATGTAGATACTTGCGGTTTCGCCGTCGTAGACGTTGGCGACATGATACCAAGTTCCGTCTTTAACGGTTACACCGCTACTAATATCCCAATTGTTGGTCCAACTGCGGAGGAGGTTTCCACCGTTTTTGTAAGGGACGTAGCGATTGTTGCTCTGGTCCCATATAGAGAAGTAGTTTTGTTGACCGCCGATGTCAGTAAATTGTAGCCAGAGGGTAAAGGTCACCTTACTTTCGATTGTGCCTTTACCGATAGGAATAGTGACGGTTCCACCCTTTTTAATTTCAGCTGCACCATCGACCTTTCCCTTTTCCCACTTCCCTTGGGTAATTGTTCCTTTCAGCCCATTTTCAGATGCGTCTTCAGCAACATCGCCCTTGCCTTCATCAAGTAACCAAATAGCGACGATTCTGTCTGGGTCAATCTCGGCTTGCGTGTAACTGATAGCAAAACATAGTACCAGTACGATGCAGCCAAATATCTTTGTTCTCATGGGTTTACCTTCCTTCTGTGTTATGCGGAGAGTTGGAACCACAGATCGCCCCGTTGGCAAAAGTGTGATTGGTGTGTTAATTATGTTAGACATTTCAAAGACATTATAGGTTTAACATTTTTGTGTGTCTGTGCCTCCGAAATTAATTTGACATAGGATGGAGATTAGAGTATACTATAGTTACTTGCCGGGATGCTGGAATTGGTAGACAGGCTAGGTTCAGGGTCTAGTGTGCATTACGCGCGTAAGGGTTCGAGCCCCTTTCCCGGCATCTACAATGGGAATATTTCAAGCAGGTAGGTATGCTTTTTAGTGTGTCTACCTATTTTTTCGATCCAAGTTGGGTGCTTAAACCTGTTCTGGACTGTTTCGTTGATCCGCGTCCCCAACAAGTTGGGGCGTCCAAAACCGATTTAAATTCTTAAGTTACTTGAAATCGCACCTACCGATTTTATTCTTTTTTTAGTGTTTCTGGGACTAAGCGGAGAAAGATGACTACGGCGAGATAGCCGATCCCACCTAAGGCGAAGCCGGAATAGCTCAATCCGAACAGATCGGCAAGATTACCGACGATAACGGGTCCTGCAGAACCACCGAAATCCCCTGTAAGTCGCCACAAACCCAAGAATTCCCCTATTCCCTCGCGTGGTGCGAGGTCTGCCCCAAGCGTCATCATTGTTCCCGAAGCGACACCGTTGCCTATTTTCATGAAAATTGCGGCGAGCAGTAACCATGTAAATGTTCCAGTAAACGGCATTAATGCCATTCCGGTAGCAAAAATGAAAACCCCGGGGACTGTCGCAAATCTTCGACCGAATCGATCCATCATATAGCCAGCAATTGGGAACATCGACATATCTACCGCCGAGGAAATCATAACCACTTGTCGGACCTGCTGCGTCGTTAATCCAACAACCTCGTCGGCGTAGAGTGGGATTATAATATTACACCCGCGGCGCAGCGTCTGTACACATACCTGTCCGACTCCTGCGGTAGCAAGGAGTTGTGCATGTTGGCGCGTGACTTGAAGCAGATTTTTGAGATAAGGTAATTTTTTGCCGTTGGTCTGGTCTGCGGAACGGCGTGTTTCTGGAATGAAAAAAATACAGAGGACAAAGTTCAGCACGACAATACCTGCATAGATGAAGAATGGTAGGCGAAGATTTACCCCAAGGAAGATAGAACAGAATTGTCCTGCGAAGGTCCCCATCCGATTCACGCCGCCGAAAAGCGCGATGGCTCTCCCACGATTCGCTATCGGAATGACATCTGTCATAAACGCGTGTCGAGAGAGCATCCACAAGGCGTTTCCGATACCGCCAATCAATTGTGCACCGATGAGTTGGAAAAAATTCGTCGCGGTGCCCATTCCAACAGTTGACAACCCAATCATTACCAAACCGAGCAACATCGACGACTTGCGACCGATTCGCTCCACCAAAACCCCTGCTGGGATATTTCCGAGTACACCGACAGCGAGGACAACCGTTGTCAATGTGTAGGATAACTCGAACGATTTAACGTAAATTGAGAGCGTTGGTGAAACAATGCCCATGCCCGTTGCCAGCAAAAACGCTGGAATGTAGATGGGGAGAATCAACGAGACTCGGCTAAATTTGGGGTTGTTCAATTTTGGATGACTTTCAGCATCGCTGGTTTGCTAATGTGTTGTGCCCGATTATCAAAACCTTCGAGTCTAAAACCCGCGAATTGATTCGGGGGATACAGACTCGCCCTCGTGCATTAGACCATAGGTCTATGTTGAAAAAAAAGTTGTTGACAAAATTTGTAGATTCTGCTATATTCTTCAGACCAGTTGGCAGACATATCGAGCGTTGTCGCAAGGCAACGTGTCTGCCTACCCACTCGATAGGGGTTAACGACTGGTAACTGGTAAACTTTTTGAGAACGTACAAATACAAGATACAAAACCATAAGCGCAACCGTCATTTGCGGTCGGATACGCGTATTATCTCGCAAGTGCATAACCACTTCATAGCGTTGACGCGTCGTCACTACCGTATTTACGGACACTGCGCGGGCTATAGGCGTGCGACCTACAACCGATTGAGTCGGCACTTGACGCGGTTGAAACGCCTTGAAAAGTATGTGCATTGGCGTATTCCGTATGCCTGGGCATTGCAGGAATGCTTGAAACGTATTGAACGCGGGTATCTCAACTTCTTTGAGAAGCGTGCCAAACGTCCGCCGAAGTTCAAGTCGTGGCGAAATTACCGCTCTATGACCTTCAACGGCAATCAGGTCAAGGTTGAAACCGTATTTGAGAAGGAACGCCACAAGAGACGTGTCCCCGTTGCGAAAATACGCCTTGCTGGACGGTGGTATCGGTTCTGGTATTCTCGTGAGATACAAGGCAGAATCAACCGCGTCACTGCCAAACGTGACGCACTCGGTGATTGGTATATCAGTATCATAACAGACTATGAAGGGATTATGACCGAATCCAAGACGGGTGATGCTGCAGGGTTCGACTATGGCAATAAGACCTTTCTGACCTGTTCTGACGGCACGAAATACGAATCGCCAGAGTTCTATAAGCAGTCTGCCAAGAAGGTAAAACAAGCCAATCGGCAGTTGTCGCGTAAGGTGAGGGGTAGCAATAATCGCAAGCGTGCGAGCAAGCACTATGCCCGAACCCATCGCAAGATTCAGAGACAGCGCGAAGACCATCACTGGAAACTTGCTTTGGAACTCGTCGGCAAGTTTGACCTCTGCTTTTTTGAGGACTTGAACCTTGACGGCATGAAACGACTTTGGGGACGCAAGGTCTCTGACCTCGCCTTTGGTGAGTTCCTTGAGAAAATCCGATGGCAAGCGAAAAAACGGGGAAAGCGTGTGGAAACAATCGGACGTTGGCAAACGACAACACCAGTTTGCCACAACTGCGGGCAAAAGCACCTTTTCATAGATTTGAGTGTTCGCGATTGGTTCTGCCATAGTTGTAAAATCCGTCATGACCGCGACATAAATGCGGCAATAAATATTCTCAAGGTTGGGACATCAACCTTTGGAGTAGAGGGTGTAAGACTTGCGATCGCAAGCAACCCTTGTTGATACCAGAATCCACCCGAAACGGGGGACACTTAGAATCCCCCGAATTCATTCGGGGGAGTATGTCAAATCACCTTGAATGAGCGATAAATCTAATTCTTGCGTGTGTGTTGTCATTAAGATCTCCTTGTTTTACTTCTGTGAAAGAGTTATCGGTTTCTCTGAATCAAGCCGGTCCTGTGCATCTCCTGTAAGACAAAAGGTTCTATAGAGGTGTTACTATTTAATTGGGCATAACCAACGCCTTGATCGATACAGAAGCGTTGCAAGTCGCTACAGAAGGCTTGCTGTTGCGTTTGGTATTGGGTTAGGATTTCGGCATTAATTGTAATGGCTCTCGTTTCACCGGTTTCGGCGTCTTCCACCAACCAATCACTTCCTATGGCGGTGTTTTGCATGTGTGCTTGAGGATCTATTTCTTCTTGGCTCACCAAATGAATTGCTGTGATCAGAAATCCGCGTCCTATGAGTGATTTGAAACCTGCTGTGTAGCTATCTGGGTCCAAAAAATCCGAAAGAATGACAACCATTCCGGTGGAACGTTGATACATTGGAAGTTGCTTGAGGCACTCCGTTAATCGTGTGCGTCCATTGGCTTCAATTGCGGTGATTGCTTTTGTGAGTCGTGAGAATTGGGATTTACTTGATGTAGGGGGTAGCGTTACCGAAAGGCGTTCGGCGCAGGTGTAGACTGAAACGCTGTCTGAGTGTGCTAAAGCTACATAGCCGAGTGCTGCGGCAATTTGTTTGGCGGATGTCAATTTGGTGGGTATGCCAAATTCCATGGAGCGACTGTTATCAAGAAGGAGTATAAGTGGCAGATCTTCATCAGTGTGATGGAGTTTGATAAAGAGTTTGCCCAAGCGTGCGTAAATGTTCCAATCGACCGATCGTAGATCATCCCCAGGTTCATAAGCCCGGTAATCAGCAAATTCCATACCTGTGCCGCGATTGAGACTTCGCCGTTCACCTCTGAATTTTCCTCGAAACGAGTGTTTCGCGCGGATGTGAAAAGGATCAAGTTGTTTCAGGAATTGTGGTGTAAGCATTATTGGTGCGGATTTTCAAGAGGTTAGGTGAATGCGCCAGTAAATATTGGGAACAGATTTTAGGGTTGTGTGTGTAAATTATCAAAACCTTCGAGTCTAAAACCCCCGAATTGATTCGGGGGATACAGACTCGCCCTCATGCATTAGACCATAGGTCTATGTTGAAAAAAAATTGTTGACAAATTTTCTCGGTTCTGCTATACTCTTCAGACCAGTTGGCAGACAGTTCAAGCGTAGTCGCAAGGCTACGTGTCTGCCACCTACTTGAACAGGGTTAAAGGCTGGTAACTGGTAAACTTTTTGAGAACCTACACATACAAAGTTCAGCACCATAAACGCAACCGTCATTTGCGGTCGGATACGCGTATCATCTCGCAAGTGCATAACCACTTCATAGCGTTGACGCGTCGTCACTACCGGATTTACGGACACTGCGCGGGCTATAGGCGTGCGACCTACAACCGATTGAGTCGGCACTTGACGAAGTTGAAGAAACTCAAAAGATATGCTCACTGGCGTATCCCATACGCTTGGGCGTTGCAAGAGTGCCTGAAACGTATTGAGTTGGGGTATCTCAACTTCTTTGAGAAGCGTGCCAAACGTCCGCCGAAGTTCAAGTCGTGGCGAAATTACCGCTCTATGACCTTCAATGGCAATCAGGTCAAGGTTGAAACCGTATTTGAGAAGGAACGCCACAAGAGACGTGTGCCCGTTGCGAAAATACGCCTTGCTGGACGGTGGTATCGGTTCTGGTATTCTCGTGAGATACAAGGCAGAATCAAACGCGTCACTGCCAAACGTGACGCACTTGGTGATTGGTATATCAGTATCACAACAGACTCTGAAGGACTTACGCCCGAACCCAAGACGGGTGATGCTGCAGGGTTCGACTATGGCAACAAGACCTTTCTGACCTGTTCTGACGGCACGAAATACGAATCGCCAGAGTTCTATAAGCAGTCTGCCAAGAAGGTAAAACAAGCCAATCGGGAGTTGTCGCGTAAGGTGAGGGGTAGCAATAACCGCAAGCGTGCGAGTCAGCACTATGCCCGAACCCATCGCAAGATTCAGAGACAGCGCGAAGATCACCACTGGAAACTTGCTTTGCGACTCGTCAGCGAGTTTGACCTCTGCTTTTTTGAGGACTTGAACCTTGACGGCATGAAACGACTTTGGGGACGCAAGGTCTCTGACCTCGCCTTTGGTGAGTTCCTTGAGAAAATCCGGTGGCAAGCGAAAAAACGGGGCAAGCGCGTTGAGACGATAGGACGTTGGCAAACGACGACGCCAGTTTGCCACAAGTGCGGGCAAAAGCACCTTTTCATTGACTTGGATGTTCGCGATTGGTTCTGCCAGAGTTGTAAAATCCATCATGACCGCGACATAAATGCGGCTATTAATATTCTCAAGGTTGGGACATCAACCTTTGGAGTAGAGGGTGTAAGACTTGCGATCGCAAGCAACCCTTGTTGATACCAGAATCCACCCGAAACGGGGGACACTTAGAATCCCCCGAATTCATTCGGGGGAGTATGTCAAGTAGTGGGCTTACGATGCCCAATACAGTGTGGATGGGCGAAATTAGAAGATCTCGCTGGTGTGGAGAGGCTCATTTTCGCACCTATAGTTGAGTGAAATGTCTATATATTTTGATGATTCATTATATTAACACGGGTCGTAGGAAAAAGACAAGTGTTTTTCAATTTAATTTGACAGGCACGAAAAAATGATGTATAATTTAAACACTGAAAAGGATATTCAGCGTGACTCGCAAGCGCGTGTGAAATTCGCAGATACGGTCTTTAAAATTATGTTTCTGTTGCTTGTGAGTGTAGGCTGTAGATAGGTATCGGGGCGTAGCGCAGCCCGGCTAGCGCGTCTGCTTTGGGAGCAGAAGGTCGGAGGTTCGAATCCTCTCGCCCCGACTCAAAACAGAATAAGATTTTTAGCACAAGCGCCTATAGCTCAACTGGATAGAGCAACGGACTTCTAATCCGTAGGTTGCAGGTTCGAGTCCTGCTAGGCGTGCTTTTCATACTGCTAAGACAGAACCGAAGTGTGGTGGATGTAGCTCAGGGGTAGAGCACTTGACTGTGGATCAAGTGGTCGTGGGTTCAAATCCCATCATCCACCTTCATTAATATCCGAGGTCTCGCCCAGGGTTTCCATAGCGAACAGCGTATGTCCAGACTGGACAGGGTTGTTCAATTGAATACGGATATTGATAGGAGTTGAAGGTTTGGTGCCTTCACGGCGCATCGCTAATGTGGTAGAGGAGACCAATCACGCTGTGGTTAAGAATGGATGCGTGTAGCGTGCGTTTCCTGAGGTAAGGACGGAGAATAGGCGCGCCGTTAGCTCAATTGGCAGAGCATCTGACTCTTAATCAGGCGGTTGAAGGTTCGATTCCTTCACGGCGCATTGCTATAATATAGGGCGAATGCAAGGCAAAGATAAATTTTGCCGCGTCAACCAACGTCAGGATGCACGTGTGGCATTCTGCGGGACGAAATTTGGGCGGGTGCTGGAATTGGTAGACAGGATAGACTTAGGATCTATTGGGGTTACGCCTCGTGAGGGTTCAAGTCCCTCCTCGCCCATGGTCATAGATTTTTAGTCAGGACAGGGGTTATAGCAAGACACATTTCTAAGCAATAGTTTTCTCTTAAATTCCTTTTTCTCGAGTCTAATGGTGCTTGATAATCAGAGTTTTTATTTTTATAAAGGTCTGTCAAATTCTCCTACCCTTAGTTGTAAGTGTGGAGTCGGTCAAACGGAGACCTATTTTGTGAAATGTTTTGTTCACGTTTTGACGATATGGAATAGAGAGTAAGCTGTGATTTAAAGTATCCGGGCTTTGAACGCTCGGCATGAGGACAAAAAATTTGAAAGTTCAAATTGAGAGGTTAGATGCCACGCGAGTTCGTCTGGACATAGAGGTTCCTTCTGAAGACGTTAACGCGGCATTATCAGAAACTTATGAGTCATTGCGTTCGCAAGTCTCTATTCCTGGTTTTCGCAAAGGACGTGTCCCTGTAAGCATTCTTAAATCTCGATTTCCCGAGTACGTTAGCACTGAAGCTGTCCGCTATCTCGTTGCTCCTGCCTACGAAGAGGCAATTGACAGAGAAAGACTGAATCCGCTTTCACAGCCTACTTTTGAACCACCGCTCAATGAATTACAAATTAAAGAAAATGAACCACTCGCGTTTGCAGCTATGGTAGACATCCGACCCAGTATCAGCCTCCCAAATTACGAAGAACTGGAAACCGATAAAAGTCCGGTTGATGTGCCTCGCGAAGATGTGGACACTTATATTACACGGCTACAGGAGCAGTCAGCGACTTACGAACCTCTTGATATTGAACGTGCGGTGGAAGAAAAAGACTGTGTTCGTGTAGATTGGGAATGTCTGATTGATGGTGAGCGTATTGACACTGAGTCGAGACAAGATGTTGATATAGAACTGGGTGTCGGGGCAATGCACGAAAAGATCGAACAGGGCTTGATTGGCATGCAAATTGGGGATACAAAATCTGTGGATATTGAGTTTCCAGGGGACCATAGCGTCGCTGAACTTTCTGGTAAATCTGCTCAATATGAAGTTACGCTGCACGCCATCACACAAAAACACCTCCCTGCTTTAGATGACGAGTTCGCGAAGGATCTCGGGTATGAAAGTTATTCTCAGTTATTTGGCTTAATATGGAACAATCTTGTTGAAGAGGAGACGAGTCTACACGTTGACAAGCAGAAAACTGAATTATTGGAGCAGCTGATAGAAAAGATTGATATTGCCATTCCTGAACCGTTAGTGGAGCAGTATGTGCAACAGACGCTTCAGAATGTCAGACGTCAGTTGGAAAATGAACATAGAACGCCTGAAGAGGCGGGCATTGATCTGGATGCACTGCCGACAGAATTGCGCAGAGATGTCATTCAACAAACCAAACAGGCTTGGATTTTCGAGACTATAGCTGAGAAGGAAGGCATCTCTGTATCCGATGATGAACTGGAATACGAGATTCGGCGTGCCGCTGAGCAGCAAAATCGAGACGCTCAAAAATATGCTGCGCTACTCAAATCAAGCAACCGGTTGGAGGATTTCCGTGGGCAGCTGCAACACGAAAAAATCTATCAGTTCCTTATTAACCGTGCGTCTGCTAAACAGTCGCTTATAATTACCTAAAGACCAGCAGTAGCTCCTATCTCCTAATCAAGAACTATCGTAGCAAGAAAAATATGAATCTGATACCTGTCGTCGTTGAACAGACAAGCCGTGGTGAACGGTCATACGATATCTATTCTCGTCTGCTTGAAGACCGTATTATCATGATTGGGACACCGATTGATGATGATGCGGTTGCGAACATTGTAACAGCACAGATGCTTTTCCTTGAGGGAAAAGATCCGGATGCCGATATTGTGCTCTATATTAACACTCCGGGTGGTTCTGTTTCTGCGGGTTTGGCGATCTACGATACAATGCAATACATCAAGGCAGATGTGCAAACTTGGTGTTTGGGTAGAGCCTATAGTATGGGTGCTATTTTACTCGCTGCGGGTGCTCCGGGCAAACGCTATGCGCTACCACATGCCAAGGCGCTTATCCACCAGCCGATGGCAAATGGCATTGGTGGTCAAGCTTCGGATATTAGTATCCATGCCACCGAAATTTTAAATGAACGAGACCGGCTTTACACTATTTTAGCTAAGCATACTGGTCAAGACGTTGAGAAAATCGCTTCCGATGCCGATAGAGATTTTTATATGACGGCGGAACGGGCACTTGAATACGGTTTGGTTGATGAAGTTGTTACTCAGCGTGCGGTACAGTAGTGTTAATTCATAAGCCGTGTATACTTTTAGTTAGATATTAAAATTACATAAGCCTTATGTCGTCTCAGGCATCGGTAGAAGAGGAGAAATCTGTATGTCTCAATCCATCCATCGTGAGTTGTTCTGTTCTTTCTGCCAACGGGATAGTACACAAGTTCGACGCCTTCTTCAGGGTAGGGAAGCAAATATTTGCGTTGAGTGTATTGTTCGGCTGTCAGCATCTACTGCGGAGGACGCTGCTTGCGCGTTTTGTAGGCGCGATAATACACAGGTTGAACGGCTCTTTAATGGTGTTGACGCGAATATCTGTGAGAAGTGTCTTGCTGAGTGTATCGCAGTTTGCAATGACATTCTCGCTCACCAATCAGACGACAGTCCTGATGCGCAAGGAGATTCAGAGGAACAACACGGGATTGGTAGTAGACAGCATCCACGAACGAGGGGTGAACAAGGCGAAGATACTGAAAGCACAACGCGTTCCCCATCACAGATGCAACAAGAGGCACTCGCAAGACCGCCTTCACCTAAAGAAATCAAAGCAAAACTTGATGAATATGTAATAGGTCAAGAAGAAGCGAAAAAAAGTTTATCTGTTGCTGTTTATAACCACTATAAACGGCTGCATCACGGCGAAACTACAGATGAAGTTGAATTAGACAAAAGCAATATCTTACTCATAGGTCCAACCGGTACGGGGAAAACGCTGCTCGCCCAAACACTTGCTAAGGTTTTAGATGTTCCCTTTGCTATTACTGATGCAACGACATTAACCGAAGCGGGGTATGTCGGTGAAGATGTTGAAAATATCATCTTGAAGTTGATACAAGCAGCGGATGGTGATGTTGCCCGCGCCGAAACAGGCATCATTTATATTGATGAAATTGATAAGATCACGCGTAAGTCCGAGAACCCATCGATTACCCGTGATGTTTCTGGTGAAGGTGTTCAGCAGGCGCTGCTTAAAATTCTTGAAGGGACAACGGCGAACGTGCCGCCGCGCGGTGGTAGGAAGCACCCCCACCAAGAGATGATTGAGGTGAATACCAACAAAGTCTTGTTTATCTGTGGCGGAACCTTTATCGGATTGGAGAAAGCGATTAAGGACAGGCTTGGGAAACAGAGCATCGGCTTCGGGACTGCTATACAATCTAAGAATGAAGAGAAAATTCATGAAATCCTTGTGCAGGCAACGCCGAAGGATCTCATCAAATACGGTTTTATACCAGAGTTGATTGGGCGCCTCCCGATTGTCACAACTCTCCACGAATTAGATGCTCCAGCGTTAATTCAGATTCTTACTGAACCGAAGAATGCACTTGTGAAACAATATAGTCATCTTTTAGCTTACGAAGGTGTGCAGTTCCATGTGACCGATGCAGCATTAGCCGCTATCGCAGATGAGGTGATTGAACGAGAAACCGGTGCGCGCGGGTTAAGAGCTGTGTTTGAAAGGATTATGCTTGATACACTCTATCGACTCCCTTCGCTTGAAGATGTTGAGGCGTGTCATATTACTGAAGACTCTGTGTGTAAGAGTGAACCACCGCAACTAATCTACAGAAAATCCGAAGAACTTAAAACTGCGTAGTTCTAAACTTTGTGGACAAACCGCTTTGCCGCCTTGGCAAAACTAAAGCATTTCATTCTTAGATGGAAAGTGCCATAATCATTTCCTTTAGGGTACATTTCGTAAACGTAATCAATGCGGACCTTAAAGAGGCACTGATGTCTAAAAAATGCTGGGATTAACCCTGGCGTAGGATAAAAATCATGAGCTCGACAGCAACGAAAGAATATGAAACGGTAAGTTTGCCCGTTATCTATTTGCCTCCGGATTTTGACACAATTTTTCCAAGAACGAAATCTGTTTTAAATGTCGCCCGTAAAATGGGAGTTGCGGCGACGCATGCTGCGCTCCGCTCAAAACGGCACATACTCCTCCTCCACCAAAAAATGGAGCTCGAAGAAGGGGAGGAAGTAGCCCCCGAACATCTTCACGCTATTGGGGTTGTCGCAAATATTATCGAGTCTTATGAGCCAGGCGACGGTACTATCCGCATTGCTATTGCAGCGGAGCAACGCGCAATCGTTCTGCGGTATGCAAAATCCGATGAATTTTTGAGAGCGAATGTGCAGATTGTTCATGAGGAGATAGGTTTAGCAAGTACCGCCGAGTCTCTCATGAAAGATGCCAGGAGACTGTTCAATAATTACGCAAAAGCCCGCCAGAAAGACCAAGGACAAGGTTCACAATCCCATGCCTTAACCTCCGAAGAAGTCAAACGCTCTATTACGGAACAGGAAGAGCCAGGACACCTTGCTGATACGATTGCTGGTCTTCTCAATCTCACAGCAGAGGAACGTCAATCTGTTATTGATGAACTTAACCCTATTAAGCGGTTGCAACTTATCGTCCAATTTTTGAAAGAAGCATCGGAGCGGAATGAATTGCGGGACGATATTCACAATCAGGTCCGGGAATCCGTTCAGAAGACGCATCGCGAGTTTTACCTGCAGGAACAGATGAAGGTTATCCAGAAGGAACTCGGTCGCGATGATATCGCGGAGGTTGATGAGCTTCGAGAGCAGGTGAAGGATGCTGGGATGTCTGAAGAAGCGGAAGAGAAGGCACTCAAAGAGCTGGATCGACTTTCACAGATTCCCCCGCAATCTGCTGAGTCTGGGGTTATTCGCACCTATGTTGATTGGATACTCGCGCTGCCGTGGAAGGAGAGTACTGAACATCAAATCCATCTTCCTGAAGCTGAACGTATCCTCGACGAGGACCATTATGGGTTAGAGAAACCGAAAGAAAATGTACTTGAATATCTTGCTGTTTTACAACTCGTCAAACACTTAAAAGGACCTATTATTTGCCTCGTCGGTCCTCCAGGGGTTGGAAAGACTTCACTTGGTAAGTCGATTGCTCGCGCTACCGGCAGGAAGTTTGTTAGGATGTCCCTCGGCGGTGTCCGAGATGAAGCTGAAATTCGTGGGCACAGACGCACCTATATCGGTGCGATCCCGGGTCGTATTATCCAAGGACTCCGAGATGTCAAGTCAAAAAACCCACTGTTTCTCCTTGATGAGATTGATAAGCTGAGTTCAGATTTTCGTGGGGATCCGGCATCAGCACTCCTTGAAGTGCTTGATCCAGAGCAGAATTCCACCTTCCGAGATCACTACATGGATATTGCGTTTGACCTTTCTGACGTGATGTTTATCACGACTGCGAACACCCGTGTCACGATCCCGCCGGCACTCCAGGACCGGATGGAAATTATTGAATTGCCGGGTTACACCGATTTCGAGAAGCATAATATCGCTACCTTCACACCGAATGGTCTTATACCGAAGCAGCTTGAACGACATGGACTTTCATCTGAGAATATTACCTTTACCGACGACGCGCTCTTTGAGATGATTCATAAGTATACGCGCGAGGCTGGCGTGCGAAATCTTGAACGGACGATTACTACTGTTATGCGAAAGGTAGCAAAAGAAATTGTCACTGAAGAGAAGCCTGATTTCAATATTGAGATAACACCGGTAAATTTGAGTGACTATCTTGGTCCGGCGAAATGGACACGCACGAAGGCTGAAGAAAGTGATGAAGTCGGGGTTGCGACTGGCATGGTATGGACGCAAATTGGTGGCGACATTGTTTCGGTTGAGGCAACAACAATGCCCGGTGAAGGCAAACTCAATATGACAGGGCAACTTCAGGAAGTGATGCGCGAGTCAGTCCAAACGGCTGTCGCCTATATCCGCTCCCGCGCCGACTCTTTTGGGATTTCCGAAAAGCAGTTTGAGAAGCAGGACATTCATATCCACATTCCGGAGGGTGCGGTGCCTAAAGATGGTCCGTCAGCAGGTATCACTGTTGCTACTGCTATTCTCTCTGCCTTAACAGGCAAATCTGTCCGGAAAGATGTCGCTATGACGGGTGAGATTACGCTTCGTGGTAGAGTTCTACCGATCGGTGGCTTAAAGGAGAAGGCACTTGCTGCCTACCGCAACGGTATTTTTAACATCATTATTCCCGGAGACAACGAAAAAGATGAAGTTGACATCCCGACTGAGATTCGAGAAGGTATCCGTTTCCACAAGGTCAACGATATGACGCAGGTGCTGGAGCAGGCGCTCAGGGAGCCTATTGTGGAGTCCGAAGTTCCCGTAGAAATGCCTGTTGCTTCCCAACCGTCTGTGTAGCTCCGGTCTTCTCTGTGTGTTTTGGCTGTGTGTGGTAAGTTGAGATATAGCTTGGGAGGTTCAGGCAAGATTTATAGTGCTGTTGATATAGCATGGCATTGAAATCCCCGTCTTAGGCACGGTTAAAAAATGCGATTGGACAAATTCCTACAGATTAGCCGCCTCGTAAAACGGCGGACGATTGCCAATACTCTCTGTAGCAGAGGGGCAGTTAGTGTTAACGGACATGTCGCAAAAGCCGGGAAAGCGCTTGCAGTTGGCGATGTGATCCGCTTGCCGCATCCGGATGATGACGAGGCTCCCGACCCTGAATATGAGGTTCTTGAGTTACCTTCTGGGAACGTCTCACGCGCCCGTGCCGCAGGACTCTATCGTCAAATAGACCCGTAGCCTCTATCTCTTGATCGGGGTCAGGTACCGGGGAGAGCAACTACTCGATCAAGGGAGAGACAGGTGAAATGACTCGCGAAGATGTCCAAATCCGACACGAAGCAGCAGAAACCCACCGAGCAGGTATGTCGCCTGATGTAAGGAAACCAAAGATTGGCGTAACGATGGGCGATGCAGCCGGCATCGGTCCCGAAATCATCGTTAAGGCACTTGCACGTAAGAACATATATTCGGTGTGCCAACCGATAGTTATTGGTAGTCCAGATATTTTTCGTGAGGCAGCTGTCCGATTCACTCCTCCTGGCGTACCACAGTTAAAACTCAATACTATTGAAGCACCGTCGCAAGCGGTTGCGAGATACGGAACAATTGATGTTTTGAATGTGGCTTCAATATCTCCACAGGACATTTCTGTTGGTACGGTGGATGTCCGCGCTGGTGGTGCTGCTGTCAAAGCAATTGAGACAGCGACGCGTCTCGCCTTGGATGGTGAACTTGACGCCATCACAACCGCGCCGATATGCAAAGCGGCTATACATCGCGCAGGGATGCCCTATCCCGGACACACAGAAATGCTTGCTGACTTCACCGACGCTCCTGATGCTGTGATGATGCTCTGTCCGGCTGAAGCGTTGATCCCCGAATCAGCTTTGGAAGCAACCTCTCGTTCCAACCCCACTTATAACAATGTTGCTTTTGCCGTCTCTTTTGTGACAAACCACATTGCTCTGGCTGATGTTCCAAAGCATCTATCTGTCCAAAGAATCGTGGATGTTATCTGTATCACCCATCAAGCACTCATTCGTAGTGGTATTTCTAAGCCCCGGCTTGTTGTTGCGGGATTGAACCCCCACGCGGGTGAAGAGGGTATGTTTGGAAAAGAAGAGGAACAGTTTATCTATCCAGCCATTGCACAAGCGCAAGCGCAAGTTGGCAGAATAGACGGGCCTCTCCCCGCTGATGCACTGTTTGTAAAGGCGATTCAAGGAGAGTGGCACGCCGTTATTGCTATGTATCATGATCAGGGCAATATTCCGATAAAACTCTTGGGTTTTGGTGGACTTGTGAATGTTACCTTGAGTTTACCAATTGTTCGCACCAGTGTTGACCACGGGACTGCGTTTGACATAGCTGGCAAGGGACTTGCGAGTGAAGCGAGTTTGGTCGCGGCACTAAAATGTGCTTCACAACTCACAAAGTCGTAAGCCCGTAGACATGACGTATGAAAAAGACTTACATTTTTTTATTAATAGTTCTTATACTTTATATTGTTTCGACATCAATTTCTGTAGGACAGACACACCCGACGTCAGCGCTGCAGATTCTTTCAATCACAGCGGATGCTCTCACCGCACGTTTTGAGTTACCAGAACTTCAGATAAAGGAGCATCCGCCTTCTGTTGAAGGGAATTCTGCCGAGCTGGGGACAGAAGTTCATTTTGCAGGTGCAAATTGGACGCTTGACGTGGGTAAACCAAGGCTTCCTATCTACACACAGTGCATTGGTATACCTATCGTTGGAACACCGGTTGTTACCGTTATTCAAGCACGTCCAGAGGTAAGAAGTGTCGAAAATGTCCGAGTCACACCCGACGATCCGATTTTTCCAACCTTGACTTCCGTATCTCGCCGAGACTCGCCAGGATTTTATCCCTCGAAACTGGTGGAGGTTATCCCCAGCGGCTTTGTCCGTGATCAGCGCGTCGCGAGTCTGCAAATCAATCCGGTGCAATACAACTCTCTAACAAAGCAGATGCGAATATTCACATCTGTGACGTTTCGTATTGATTTTCCACACTCCCCGGTAACAGGTGGAAATCCCAACGTTGCATCTGTTGGTAGAACTTTTTCTGGTGTTCAAAAACCTCTGCAAGGCGCGAGTCCTGTTTTTGAGAACTTATTCCGAGGCACACTGCAAAACTATGAACAAGCGAGATCGTGGCGGCGTCAGCGGCGAACGAACTATAACAGCACGAATGCGAACAGTGTTCCTCGGGCACCGGCGTTAACTGGCACTAACACCTATCGCTTTAAAATTCCGGTTATCAAGACAGATCTCTATCGTATTAGTTATAGTCACATCAAAGCAGCGGGTGTTGAACCGGAAGATATTGATCTGGATACCCTTCAATTGGAAAGTGGTGGGCGGAAACAGGGTGTTTACATCTTTGATGAGAACGAAAACGATAGACTTGACTCAGGTGAGCAAATTGTGTTTTACGGGCGCGCATTAGCGGACAACAAATTTACTGATGAGAACGTCTATTGGCTCTATTTTGCTTTACGAGGAGAACCGACTACTGGTGATATTGAGCCGTCCCGCGTGACAACGCGAGATGCGACACCACGATCAGGGAACTTAATCGCACCGAATGCCTTTTTAACACGAGCCCGCTTTGAAGAGAATGTGCACCACGATGCCTTAGTCGGTACAAATATTAAATCTGAACTTGCAGATCACTATTTCTGGGTTACCTTTCGGGGTGGAAATATTAACGAAAGTCGCAAGGAGTTTCCTGTAGAGTTGCCTATGGCGGTGCCGCGTTTTGCAGTCGATCGCATCGCAACCTTGCGTCTCAAATTCCAAGGTGTTTCCCGCAGAGGGGTAGCACTCCACCGAGCACGAATCTCTTTCAACGGGCTTCAGCTTGGTAGGATTGAGGAGTGGAAACGTCAAGTTTCAGTGATCACAACTCGAGACATTCCACAAGCGCGTATTCACCATAATCAGGTGAATTTTATGCGTATTGAGGCACTTGATACCAACAAAACTCCAGCGGGCTCTCACGATTTCTATCTGGACTGGTATGAACTTGATTACTGGCGAAATTTTCAAGCAGAGTCCAACCGTCTTGAGTTTAATACGAATACCGAACCTCTAAGGCGTGGTCAAGTTCAATACCGAGTTGATAACCTGTTCCATGAAACAATTGACGTGTATCAAATTGATGATACGGGTATTGTGAGTAAACTCACTGGCGGTGACATCTCGCGGCGAGGTACGAGTTATGAAATTCTCTTTGAAGATACTGTCAATCGGCGTATGCGCTATTTTGTCATAAGTCGTGCAGCCTATCGAAGTATTAACGCTCTCGTACCGACCCCACCAACGTTGCTTCGGAATCCAGCTAATCAAGCCGACTATGTGGTCATAACACATCCCACCTTCGCTGAAGGTATCCAGCCTCTCGTTGAATTCCGGCGTTCACAAGGTTTAACAACTATGGTGGTTGATATCGGCGATATCTACGATGAGTTTAGTGATGGTCTCTTCAACCCTCTCGCTATTCAAAAATTCCTCCGATATGTTTATAATAATTGGCAACAGCCTGTTCCTACTTACGTTGTTCTCGTTGGGGATGCCCATTACGATTACAAGTTTGCTACTGTTGAACGTTACCGTCGAGATCCGTCGTTTCGAGGGACCTATAACCTCTATCCAATCTTCGTTCCTACCTACCACGGTTGGGCACCCGAAAGTGGTGAGACTGCTATGGACCAACGGTTCGTCAATATCAGCGGTGACGATCCATTGCCGGATATGCTCATTGGGCGACTTTCTGTTCAAACCCCTGAGGCGCTCACAACGATGGTTGAGAAGATCATTAACTATGAAAAGGATCTTAGGACAGGACCGTGGCAAGGTACATTAATTCAAGTGGCTGATGACAACACGGACAACCCAGGTGATGGGGTCTTTGAATTTTCGCGGGACAAACTGATAGCAAACACTATACCAGTAGGCTACAACACCCGCCAAATCTATCTGCGAAAGATTAGAAGCCCAGAGCGCACACGTCTCCAAATTCGTTCTGCGATTAATCAAGGCGCACTCCTAATTGAATACACAGGACATGGAGGTATTCAGACGTGGGCAGATGAATCCATTTTCCGCCTTGATGATGTCCTTGGATTACGGAACCGAAACCTTCCGTTCGTCATAACGACAACCTGTCTCAATGGGCAGTTTGATAAACCGCAGCAGGTAGGAAACCACTGTCTCAGTGAGCAGTTTCTATTGGGCGAGTACGGTGCCATTGCCTCACTCTCGGCAACGCGTTTAACCTATGGCACAGCGAATGCTGAGTTTGACGAAGATCTCTTTGAGGCCTTATTCGGGGTCGGTCGCGCGGGGCATTTGGATACCGGATTTCAAACGCCGCCAGCTCCACGGACGATAGGACATATTATTGCCAATGCTAAAATTAGTTTTCTCACTCGTATCCGAAATACGCAGTGGATTCCCGGTACGGAACAATATACGCTCTTTGGCGATCCAGCGTCTCGCCTTGCACTCCCCGAACTTGATATAAAAGTCGAGTTGGAACGCATCGCAGTAAACAGGACCCACAATATTGTTATCAAGGCGAATGAGGTAGGCGTATTTGAAGATTCAGAGCTTGGCGTTACAGAAGACGTGAGTTTCACACGCGCATCCGATTTTAGTACAGAAGCACTTTCAGCTGTCGCGGCTTTCGCAAATAATTTCGACGATGACCTTAGTAATGAATTGGCACCGCGAACTCGTGGTAGAGTGTGGCAAGGGGAATATGGAACTATTCGGATTGACATTCCAAACAGCGCGCTGCCCGGTGGTGGTGTTGTCCGTCTCTTCGCTTATGACGACACCCAAGCAGCTGTCGGTGGAGCCAGATTCTGGGTCGAGACCCCTGTTGTTCACGACATCCGAGAAACACTTGATGTCAAAGTCACCGATACTCTCAATATCAGTGCGCTTGTTGTTGATGATCGTGGACCGGCGGGTATACGCAGTATCAGTGTTTTATGGGATGATACCGCCACCTTCCAAGATGAGACAATTCCCATGGTTAAAGCACCTGTCCCACTCGGTGATGTACCCCAGGGCGGACAGTGGTATGAACTTCAAAAACCTATTCCACTTCCACAAAGTGGGCGACAAGTCCGCTACCGAATCCTTGTTGTTGATAGTACGGGACATGAGATTGCTATCCCATCGAAGTTGGAACGTAACATCGTTAAGGTGCCTGAAGGTCCCAATCTCGCAATCGGTACCGATGAAACAGATAAAGCACCTATCCGATATGAGTTTAATAAAGAGAAAAACGCCTACCAACTCGTTGCAGAAGTCATCAATACCGGTGGGCGGCCTGTACGCGCTGATATTGAGGTCGTATTCGCTGAAGGCAATCCAGATGAAGAAACGGATGGTGTAGTTGACGAAGATGCTGATATCTTAGGTCGCGTAACTATCAGAATTGCTGACTGGGCGTTTGGGACCTTCGCGTTGCAGCATGTAACTGCAACGTTGGATCTCGATAAACCCCTCGCTACGGGAGTGCACAAAATCTATGTGTTCGCAGACCCGGATGACCCAGAAATTGATGACGAAATCCTTGGCAATATACAAGAATCGCGTCAGTTTGATAACAAACAGCACATCTCTTTTATCGTCAATGAGTTTAACTATAAACCGCAGGAGGAGTTGACAGCGTTTAGTTTAGATAGAGTGTTTGACATCCATTTCCCCGCAAACGCAGTCGATACGGAAGTGCAGAATAAGGTGGGTATCCCGTTGTCCGTTTCTTCACAGGCACCCACTGATCCATCTCAGCCGGATCTGCGCTTTGCTCCGATTCCTCGTGTCGCTGCACTTCGGCGCGGGCTCATCCGGCAAGGGACAGAGGTAGCGCAATACTATGAACCGACCTTTCGTACAGGTATTACAGAACTTGCTAAACCCGCTGAGGTGAAACTTCGTTTTGATGTTAGTGCTTTGGAAGACACTGTACGGGAAGAGACGTCACTCCGAGTTGGTACTACAGCATTTAAAGAGGCATTAGTGGAAACTGCGGATCAGTTAGCGATCTATGCATGGCAAGCAGATTTTTCGGCGTGGCGGCGTTTGCCATCACAAATTAGTTATACCTCTGAAGGAGATTTTCTGCTGGATAGTTATGTTACGCCGACGCAAATGGAGAACGCAAGTGAGCAGGAATTGGAGGAATCTGCCATCCGAGTTAATCCAAGTCTTACGCCTGCGGGGACTTGGGCAATTCTGTTTTTAGATGATGATGAATATGAAGTATTTCTCCAACGGAAAGGGGAAACCGCTGTCCAAAAGCTTGATAAGTCTGGACAATTAGACAATCCGTTCAGAGAGGAGGGTTTCGGTTTAGAGTTACATATCCCGCGGCAAGAGAGTACACCATTAGGTGTCAATTACACTTTTGAATTTGCTGATATCCTTGTCTTTGAAACTGATTATAATACTAAAGGCGATGTCGTCCTTGAGCGCACGTGGAACGCCAACATTGGTAATGGCAATGCCACGGTAGGCAGCAGACCTGGACCTAAGGGGGAATTCGTAGCAGGTGATTGGTTTATCTTTTTTACTCGACCTGATGGCTATGAACTCCGTGATGCCGCTGGCGAGACTGTGTATTATCCAAATGGGGTCCGAGTTCGGGGTAGGGTAAACCAACCGCTCTATGCCAGTCACCTTGGATTCGATATTATCGTCACTGGAAGTTCCGAAGACTTTGATTTTGGTGATAAAGTTAAGTTTAGTAGTGCTAAGGTGGGAACTATTACGGCAGAAGTCAGCGAATTGACCCAGTTTGCTCTCATGCGTAGCACCGATACTGAGCCACCTACCTTCAATATGTGGATAGATGGCACCCAACCGCAAGCAGGCACTGTGATTTCACCGCGTCCTACTATTTCTATTATATTGGCGGATCCCAATGGAATTGATTTAGACTACTTTACTTTTGAGAAAAGAAAGGATGGCGGTGCTTTTGAACCTATTACCGACTATGAACTTCGGGCACAAGAAAAAACACAAACAGTGCCGATTGATTACAAACCAATTCTCTTCCCCGGCGAGCATGTATTTAACATGGCTGCCCGAGATTTCAATGGAAATGCCATCGGTGGGGACGAAGAAATCGTCAGTTACAGATTTTTTGTTACCGAGGTTCCTGACCTCACGCCACCTATTATAGACATCCAAGTAACTGCACTCGGCGCGGGTTCAGCGAGCGAGTCGGTTGACGAGTCATTGATAGATGGTACAGTGCTCACAGAGCAGCCCCGCTTTAAAATTACACTCACCGATGACAGTGCCCTTGACGAGGACTCTTTTCGTATTGACTTTGGTAGTCTGTACGAAACGCTTGAACCGTTGGAGACGAGTGATTATGCTGAGACCTTTGATCCTGCAGCACCAGCAAACGCTGCTATTACTTACGCCCCAGATCTCCCTAACGGTGAATATCAGTTCCACATCACCGCTGCCGATACCAGCGAAAACACGGCGGAATACGTTACAACCTTTATCTTAAATGAGGAAGTCACGCTCAGTGAGGTGTTCAACGTTCCAAACCCGACAGTTGATGGAAAAACCTTTTTCACCTATCAACTCGCGCAAGCACCGGACAGCGTCACAATCAAAATTTACAGCGTCAGCGGTAGACTCCTTCGCACGCTTATTGATGCGAGTGCCAACCGCGGCGTCAACGAGACCCGCTGGGATGGCAGGGACGAAACAGGCGTGCGATGTGCAAACGGCGTGTATATCTATCGGGTCATCGCTCGCAGGGAAGATGGAAGTAGGGTGGAACAGATAGGGAAACTCGCCATCCTGCGCTAAGCCCTTAAAATTCTATATCTATTGCAACGGTGAATAATCTGTCGGTTCAAGGATTTTGGAACCGGCTACGTTTACCAGTGGACCGCCAACTTCTGTCAGCCGTTTTGCCTCTTGCCATGCAGGGTCGGCGATGAAAGCGTCCCATGCCCGCTGATAATGCCCTAAATCCTCGAAAGCGAGGATATAGATGAGTTCGGTTGTTGTTGCTTCACCGATGGCGGTCTCCCAGAATCCGATTACCTTCATACCGTGCTTTTCAAACAACGGAATCGTGATGTTCGCAAATCGGTCGTTCAGGTTTTTCATTTTCCCCGGTACGACCTGATACGTGCGTAATTCGTATATCATTTTTTTTTATTTCCTTCTTGGATGAGGTGCCTCTGCCTCAATCTAATCTATTCATCATAATATCCCATATTTGTCATAAACTTCCCGCAGCGTTGCACCTGTGCGGAGTTCGTCGCGGGTGCGGTTTTCGCCGCTTACCTTTTCTAAGGCGGCGTCAATTACTTCTACTTCTACTGCGTGTGGGATTACAACAACGCCGTCTATATCCCCAAAAACGATGTCACCCGGCTTAACCGGGACACCGCCACATTCTATGGGAACGTTATAGGCGAGGACGTCGCCGCGTCCGTAGGAGTCAATCGGCGAAAACCCTGTCATAAACACAGGAAACTGCATCGCTGTGATCTGGCGAGCATCTCGGATGAAACCGTCAATAACAGCCCCACGCGCTCCACGTGCTTGAGCTGCCGTCGAAAGGAGTTCCCCCCAAATGCAGATGCGCGGACTCTCATTAGTGGAGCAGATGAGGACATCGTTCTGTTTGAGGCTGTCCACCGCCGCGATTTCCTGCTGGTATGGCTCGTCTGGAGTCTCATAGACCTCTACGCACAGCACAGGCATGGCACGCCCCACGACAATCGCCTCCGGATATAGCGGACGAATTGTATGTCGCAATGCCTGCTCACGATACCCGGCTGCGTCCAGAGCATCCGAAAGGACAGCGGCGTATAGCTGCTTTTCCATCAGATCAAACAGTTCTGTGTCGTTATGCCATTGTCTGTTTTTTTCCGTTTCCATAGTTTTTCCGTGGGAGAGGGTTTATAACCCCGAATGACCGTCTCTAATAGTTCTGATAGCCGACTTCTTGTAGACGTTCTGCTTTCTCAGCAACGCCGTCACTCAATTTTTCTTTGTAGGCTAACAATTTTGCGTCCAGTTCAGGGAATTGGAGTGCTAAAATTTGGACAGCAAATAGTCCAGCATTTCGTGCGCCACCGGAACCGATTGCCATCGTTCCAACAGGAATGCCGGGAGGCATTTGCACTGTGGCATAGAGCGCGTCCACGCCGTTGAGTGGTCCGCCATCAACTGGCACGCCAATAACTGGAAGGGTTGTGTGTGCCGCGATAACGCCAGCAAGATGTGCTGCACGTCCTGCACCGGCGATGATTACCTTTCCACCTTCTGCTTTAATCTTTTCTGTCCACGCGACTGTCCGTTCCGGGGAGCGGTGTGCGGAAGAGATGGTTATCTCAAATGGGATCTCAAATTCCTCTAAAACTTTAGCGGCTTCTGCCATTTTGTCTAAGTCGGAATCACTTCCCATTACTATACCAACGAGCGGAGTTTTTTGTTCTTGAAGCGACATATCTATGTTTGTACCTTTCAAAAAAATAGTTATTAGTGTTTAGTTATCAGTTTTCAGTACGCAATGATTTCGTCATTGCTTTTGGTGGTCGTAGGAGATTTCTGCAGATGGAACATTGTATTTCTATGTCTTATATCGCTCTTAACTGACAACTGAAAGGTTTGCGGAGCAAACCGGACTGACAACTGACCACTAAAAAATAATATGTGAATTTCTTTCAATGATAAGCGGTTCTGGACCATCAGCAGGAAAGTTAGATGCCCACTCGTTTGGATCGTAGTCGCGGGTAACAAAACAGGCGCGATGCACTGGAACGGCGTGTTTCAACCCGATACGCGTTGCCATTTTTACGCATCCATCGTAGAATGGGAACTCGCCTTCAGTGGGATGATTTGTCAAGAACCCAACATCTGGTTTGTGTGCCGCTACTGCGGAAATTAGTTCGTCGTGCTCAGCGAAGTTGTTGATTGGGTCGCCACTGAAATAGAGTGTCACGCCGTTGCTGACAATGACGTAGCCCAAATGTGTAACGTCGGGTGGTGCTATATCCGCAGAAGGATCGCCTTCGGATGGCTTGGCATAGACGGCATGCACGGTGAGACTATTTAGCGTTGTTGATTCTCCCGCTTGAATCTCTGAGATGTTTTCTGTTGAGACTTCCGTTTCTGCCGAGATTTGACGGGTACTCTCTTCGGGGCCAACAAACCGAGTGGCATTGGAAGTTTCCCAGATACGTCGTATAGATTCTGAGCAGGTGTGATCTCCATGTGCGTGTGTCAAGAGAACAAAATTGGTTGGCAGTGCCGATTCATCGAGTGGAGGTTCGGTGTGAATAAATCGGTCTGCGGGACGTTCCCGCGGAAAATAGGGATCAATTTGAACAATAGTACCAGCTGAATCCTTCAAGGCAAAACTGCTCTGTTCAAACCAGTGAACAGCAACGGATCCTTCTGGCACTTTCAAGTCAACGAGTGGATGCATATATTATTCCTTTTTTGTGGTTATCAGTTGTCAGTTATCAGTAACTCGTTTATGGGAGAGGAACGTCTTTACCACTACAACCTCGTTTAACTGATGATTATTAAGACTGTTTGTTTCTATAATAGAAGTAGGCACCGAGCACACCTGCGATTGATCCAAACGCATCTGCCACCCAGTCTCCGAGAGTAGCATATCTGCCCGGGACAAAGGTCTGATGCCATTCATCACTCGCACCATAGAGAATCGAGATGAGTGCTGCTATATACCAAACCAATTGAGATGGCATGATTGCAGGCTTTGTCTTGACGAAGGCTCGTGTGAGTAGCCCACCAAGTATGGCATATTCGATAAAATGGTAGAGTTTATCAATCGTCAACCACTCAAATTCCGGCATTGGAAGCGGTGGTTGCTTCATGGACGAAACGGCAAAGATGAGAGCCATGTATAGAACCGGGGGTCCCCAGTACTTCAAATTTCGCATATCATTGTTTATCAACTATCGGTTGTCGATTATCGGTTAAATCTTGTGGCGACGATAAATTATTGCCACCATCTTCGCGTGCGGAATATTTTGGGGGAACCTTAACAGCGTCCGTATTTTCTGCCACAGCTCCCTCTTTTCCGATAACTGACAACTGACAGCCGACTACTATTAAGCCATCTACTTCAGTGCGTTGAGGATGGCGTCTACGTCGTAGACACAGCCGCCCCATGTGCCACCGCCAACAGATTGTAACGCTGCCCAGAGTCGTGTATCGTCTGGCAATGCTTCATCCGGTGAAAGGTCTGGTCGCTGTTGTCGCTCTGCTAATAGACGTTCGCCTGCCTCTGCTCCGAAATGCTCTCTGCCGTGTCCTACCAGATCAATACTGCCTACCAATTGTCGGGTATCAATTTCAATCTGAATTATGTCGCCATCAAGCACTTTCCCAATAGGACCATCTGCGAGAGCCTCCGGTCCGACGTGTCCAATACACGCCCCTGTTGATACACCAGAGAATCGCGCATCCGTAATTAGAGCGATATTTTTGCCGAAAGAAAGGTGTTTCAGTGCTGCTGTCAACTGGTAAACTTCTTCCATGCCTGTGCCTTGTGGACCGCGGCAACAGAGCACCATGATGTCGCCTGGTTGGATGTTACTTTCACCCTGACCTTTAAGTGTCTGTATTGCGTCAGATTCACGAACGAAGACACGTGCGGGGCCCGTCATCCGATACACACCGTCAGCATCAACGACGCTTGGGTCGATAGCGGTGCTTTTAATGACAGATCCCTCTGGGGCGAGGTTGCCTCGCGGGAACGTAACAGTGCTTGTCAATCCTGCTGCCTGTGCTGCGTCTGGACTCAGAATTACTTCATCGGGTGCAATGTTATCTTCGTCCTCCAGTGTTTGGCGGACGCGCTCCCTCCGTTCTGAAGTTGCCCACCAGTCAAGGTTGCTACCGAGGGTTTCACCTGTTGCTGTTAGCACATCTTCGTTGAGACATCCGAGCTGGCGCAAGTGTAGCATAACTTCAGGCACACCGCCTGCAAGGAAAACACGAATTGTCGGGTGTCCAACGGGGCCGTTCGGAAGGACATCGACGAGACGCGGGACGTTCTGGTTGACTTCAGTCCAGTCGTCTATGGTTGGACGTTGGAGTCCTGCGGCGTGTGCAATCGCGGGAATGTGTAGCAAGAGATTGGTTGATCCGCCAAACGCCGCATGTACTACCATGGCGTTCCGAATTGACTCAGGTGTAACGATGTCATTCATCGTCAACCCTTTGGCAGCTAAGTTCACTACAGCGCGTGCTGAACGGAGTCCCATATCCGACCAGATGTTTTGTCCCGATGGGGCTAATGCTGTATGCGTCAGACTCATTCCTAACGCTTCACCGACAACTTGTGAAGTCGCTGCGGTTCCGAGGAATTGACAGCCACCACCCGGAGTCGCGCAGGCACGACATCCCATGTCTGCTGCGTCTTGAAGGCTAATCTCGCCGTGTGCGAAACGTGCACCGATGGTCTGTATCTTTCCGGCATCCTCGCCTGTCGTAGGTGGCAGTGTCACGCCACCCGGAACGAGGACAGCCGGTAATTCTCGCATTGAAGCGAGTGCCATCATCATTGCCGGCAAGCCTTTATCGCACGTAGCAACACCCACTACTCCTTTTCGGGTCGGTAGGGAGCGGATGAGCCGGCGTAAAACTTGCGCTGCATCGTTGCGATAGGCGAGGCTGTCCATCATACCGGTAGTCCCTTGTGTGCGTCCGTCACATGGATCAGAGCAGTAGCCTGCGAACGGGATCGTCGCGAGTTCCTTAAGTTCATGTGCAACTGCTTGCATGAGAAGTCCGACTTCCCAATGCCCGGTGTGGTATCCGAGAGCAATAGGAGTGCCATCAGGGGCGCGGATGCCTCCCTGTGTGCTGAGGATTAGGAACTCCTCCCGTCGCAGTTCCGTCGGTGCCCAACCCATAGCAGCATTGTGTGTTAAGCCAAATACGTCTCCACTCGGTCGAGTGAGAAGCATCTCTGCTGTGAGGGGTAGGCTTCCTTCGGGACCGGCGGCATGCGTTTGGAGGTCATAGATGCCGCTATCGCCTGTTTCCAAAATGTCAGTGTAGTTAATCGGTTTTGCCATAATGCTGTGCTCCATTTCTTTTCTTTCGTGTTCGGTTTAGGTTCCCATGTCTGTCTATGCCTTCTATTCAAACAGTTGCGCGACCGGACACGTAAATCCGTTGACGACATCTTCACCGGTCAATGTGTCTTCACAGGTTAGCATCTCGAAATCTGTTTCAGAACGATAAACCGTGACTGTTTTCGCAACTGGTTCAATAACCCAGACGAGTCGCGTTCCAGCATTTAAATAAGCGAACGCCTTCTCGGTCACATCATAGTGTCTATCTGTTGGCGAGACTATCTCAACAGCGAGATCTGGTGGTACAGGCGAGCCTTTGCGTCTGTTTTCTGGCAGTCGGTCAGTAGAAACAAACGCAATATCTGGTTTCACCACTCTGTCCCCTAATTGAAAAGTCGTTTCTGCAATATACAAACGTCCGAGTTGATTCTCGCGAACGTATAAACCTAAACGTAAATGAACATTGGAACTTATTTCACCGTGTTCCATCGAGGGTGGTGACATAGGAACTAATTCTCCTTTTACATATTCATAACCCTCTAAATCGTTTTCAAGAAATTCCTCCAACGTCATCATATTGGATTCAGGTATCTTTTGAACTGCCTTAGGGTTTGTTTGCGAGTTAAGCATCGGTTTTCTCCTCTGCTGATGAGGTTTCCTAATCTTTCTACTGCACTACTACTTATTATGCTGAGAGATTAGTTTTATAACTTCAGTTCTGCCTGCTTGCACTTCTTCCTTGTCCACCTTGATTTTCAACCCACTGAGTATGCCTTTGGTTAGCAGCCAAGGAAGTTTTGCGCCATCTATTGCTTTGCTGCCCATCTTATGTCGAAGGTTAGCATCTGCACCGTTATCAAGAAGGAGTTTTACCGTTTCAGCGCGTCCAAGAAAAGCCGCTGCATGCAATGCCGTTCCACCATCATTGCTTTGTATATTAACATCCGCGTCGTGTTCAAGGAGGAGTTTCACAATTTCTGTGTGTCCCATTAGTGCGGCAGTAGTCAACAACGTACCTCCAGATTTCGGATCTTTCGTATTAGGATCCATTCCATTCGCTAACGCTTGTTTGACTACGTTGAGATTACCTGTGGAGATTGCCTCCCATACCGCTTTCTCTGAGAATGTGCCTTCTCCTTCAAACCCGAACTTTGGATTGGCACTAAGCATCTCCCGAATTTTGGCTTTTCCTGCCTCAACTTGTTCCCGTTCCAACTCGATGCCCAAGGCTCCTGCCATAAACCTTGTCATTTCCCACGGGACTGCTAATAGATCTACCGGTGTTGCGCCATCATCATTCTTTGCGATGACATCGGCTCCATTGTTGAGTAGCAGTTCGGCTGTTTCAGCGTGTCCTAAAAACACAGCGAGATGCAAGGCAGTGTTACCATCTCTATTTCTGCCGTTGATGTCTGCGCCATGTTGGAGTAGCAGTTCCACAGCTTCTGTCTGTCCTGTTGTTACTGCCCATGTCAATGGAGGCATTTCAAAAAATAATTCATTGACCTCAGCACCTTCTGCTATGTGCTGTTTGATGGCTTCGATATCTCCCTCGCGTACGGCACCTACTATGGTATCCTCTGTTAGTTTTAGAAACATTTCCGAGAAGTCGCCGTCCTCTGGAATGGCAAACGGCGGGTCGGGTCGTTTTGACCATACCGGCATTCCATCAGCGATCTCTGCCTGTATATCACTTTTACGGTTGCGAATGAAGTTCTGAACTGCTTCCAACTCGCTTTCAAAAGTCGGTTGAATTGGCTGTTGCCATGATCCTCCGCCTCTGCCCCACTCTTCTTCAATCACGCGCTGGGCAGGGACTAAGTGAGGTTCAACCATTGCAGCCATTTCGTCTAACTTGGCTAATAGCTCTGAAGTATTCCAGTGTTTGTCTAAAATTTCGGTGAGTATTTCTTTATATCGTTGCCGTCCGGACTCGAATTGATACAATTTATAGGCAATCAGTCCCTGCGTTTTTACGGATATTGGTGCCCGCGCATCGTTCATGAACTCAAGTTTACTCATCTTCGTAAAGATGGAGTCCATTCCCCACGGAATGAAGTAGAATTTGTTGTCTTCAGGGTTCAAATAGGCAAAGAAGTTATTTTTGTTGCCGGAGTAGCCGTCCCAGAATCCGACTAAACCTTCAGTCGCCCAGAATCTATAAAAGGACTCCAAATCCACCAGTTCACCGATGTCAGCTTCTGTTGTTTTCGGGTTCGCCAGCGTATCAATCAAGGCATTAATGTGTGCTCTACCGCGTGTGTCGTCACCGCGTTTGTGTTCAAAGCTGTTTTCCCAATCTTTGTAGAAGTCCACGACAGTCCCTTCATAGAGGGGACCCTTGCTATTCCCGAAGGCGCGTTTCAACAACGGTGGCCGCATGGTCTCTACGTGTGAGTATATCCCAAGATTTTCGCCGTTTACTGTCACTTTGGCATACGCACATCGTGGTGCAGGTGATCCAATCGCATTAAACAGGGCGTACCCCAGAAATTGGCTCATTAGACTTGTGTCTTGTTTGTTGTTATTAAGAGTCAAGTTTGTTAGTCCTTCAATCTCACCATCTTTGTCAACATGGTTGAGTTTGACTTTAAGAGAGGGACGGGTATGGCTGAGTGAACCGATAAACCCTTTTTTACGCAGTCCTACCTTCGGAAAGGCCACGCCATCAATACTGACCTTCGCTTCAACGTAGGTATACGGGCTCTCCATCGGCTTGAATTGCCGAGACGCACTGAGTGCTGTCCTAATGTCTCGTGATTGATATCGGATCGTATCCCAATCCTGCTGTGGGATTGTAATCTGTACATCTATGATTCGATCAGACGGGAAAATGTCATTTAGTGTAAGTTCTTTTGCATAAGTATTTTGCGAAGCAATCCCGAAGCAGAGAATTATTGTTAAGCATATTGTCCATTTTGCCATTTTTCTCTCCTATTATCTATTGCAGTTTACAAGTAGTATAGCACGTTTTGGGATTTTATGCTTGCAAATTTTGAATTGCATTAGGGTCATGAAAACCTGATCTTTCTCGCAGAAGCGGACTTATAGTGGCGATTGAGGTGTGCCTTTGACCGACAAAATGCATCCGTGGATAGTAGAAATAAAACATACTTTATATATCAAGTATATTTTCTTCCGAGAAATTGATATGATTTTTCTTGCACCTTACGCGGTAATGTTTTATAATACAAGTAGATTGGATGAAGTGATTTCAATTGATGCCGCGTGAGGGTTGCCTTGCCCTTTCAGTTGTGTTGCCTTTAGTACTTCGCTGTGCATCTAATACTACTGAGCAAATATATGAGTGAGACACTGTGCTTGTCTATTTAGATACATCAATTCCGAGTTTCCTTATCCGGGAGCGCAGGACGGAACCAAAAATTATTGAGATGCAGGAGGTAACTTCTCGTTTTTGGGAAGATGAACGTTTTCGATTTGTTATTTCCCAGCGAGTGATAGACGAGATTCAAGCTGGGAGGCATAAAGATAAAGTAGGACTCAGATTGCAAGCCATCGCGAAATTGGGGATGCTTGAAATCACAGAAGAGGTTGAGTTTCTCGCTGAACTACTCTTACAAACACGGGCACTTCCTGCGGATCAGGAGAGCGACGCGATACATGTGGCGGTAGCTACCGTAAATGGAGTTCCGTACCTTGCGACATGGAATCTTAGGCATCTTGCGAACCCAAATCAGAAAATCAAGTTTGACCGGGTTTGTAGGGCGGCAGGTTATTTTCCAGTCAAGATTCTGACTCCAATGCAATTATTACTGGAGATTGAAACATGAACGAAATTCTGGAAGAAGTACGCGAAGCGAAACGACGAGTTAATGCCCGTTTTAATGGGGATATTCATAAATACTGTGTTGATGTAATGCGTAGGCAAGAGGAACTTAAGAAGCAAGGTGTAAAGTTTCTACGCCTTAACAGCAAACAAAAGCCGAATTCGACCTCTCCTGAAACTGATAGCGACGAGTAAGTGTTATGCAGAACACTGCTGAAAATACTCCTTGACGTGAGTGTACAGTGTTCCGTTTACGGAAGAACGTGTAAGATTAAGGACTCACACGCTTGAGACAACAACTTGTACAGCAATGAAAGCTGAGCAACTTCTTAATCATACTGCAGAATCATCTACTAATCAGTCATTTAGCACGCGTCGTCAGTTTTTAGAACTGCCAAAGAGTGAGAGACATCGTATCCTAAGCGAACAAGCGGAGGAAATGGCGGATTTCTACGAAAACGATACGGAATGGCGGGAATGGGAAAGACTGTCCCTTGTAGAGTACGATATTCCGGTAGATTGACACATAATATGGTGCGGTTTCATGAAGTTTAAGAATTTAAATCGGTAATTTTTTTTGGACGCCCCAACTTGTTGGGGACGCGTGTCAGCGAAAGAGTCCCGAACAAGTTGGGGCATCCGGATGCTGGAATATTACCGAAATATTTATTTAATCTTCATCCAACCGCACCTACCGTTTTGGGATGAGTTATATACGACACACGGCGGGAGAAAAGCGCGTGTGGCTTTTCCAAAGACCCTACTACTTTGCTTTGAGTGCACCCCAGGTCGTCGTCAACTTGCCTGCAACGTCCACAGTCAGGATGTCCCTTGCGTTCATGACTGTTTCGACCTCGTTTGCTGTTAACGCGCGATCGTATACAGCCAATTCGTCAAGCAAACCTTTGTAAAGATTTGTCCCAGCGTTCGTATCGGGTCTGCCCCCGATTTCGATGTTGTTGTCGTTCCAGACCATCACAGGCCCGTTTTTTGGGACATCTTTCTCATCTTCGAGTTTCCCATCGAGGTAGATTTGAAGTTTCTCTCCATCAAAAGTGCCGACGACATGATACCAGTTGTTTGGTTTTAGACCCAAATTAGGCAGTGAGAGCGTCGTATCAACATCGGCACCGTTAAACGGTCCCATTTTCTTTTCCCCTGAATTAATATACCAATACAGCCCTGCACCGCTGCCAAGTCCAAATTCGACGTTATCATCGCTTTTGCCTGATTTGTCGTAAAAGATGTTTCCGTACACATGTCCTGCCCCAAGAGCAACTTTTGATATTTCAAAAGGTTGTATCCAGACAGCAACAGTCAAATGTTCTACATAAAGTTCACTTTGACCACCCGGATCAATTATCAGCGCGGGACCTTCTGAAAATTCAATCGCGGTTCCTACCTTACCTTTAACAAATTTCGCGCTCTTGTGAAGTTCTGCTTCAAACCCTTTGGGACCAACATCCTTGACGACGTCACCTTTTCCTTCGTTAAACGGCATGTAGAAGTGTAAACCTTTCGTCACCTGCGCGGTTGCATCAGAAACCGCAACACAAAACACAAAAATCGCGAGAATCCATAAATATCTTCTCATTTTTCTCACTCCTTTTCTATTAACTTGTGCTATCTACATCTCATCCGTTTCAAAATCTATCGAAATATCCCCATAAATACCACCATTTTAATAGCAACGCTGAACTTAATCAAGGGTAATCTGAAGCCTTGTGTTGTCTACATTCGTAAGGTCTTTTGTGGAATTGTCTCATTTTTTCCAGTTGTTAAAGTCTAAATGCAGAAAATGTGTTTAAAATCACGAACGATTTTGTATGATCCTCTTCTAATATCAGGTATTACGTGGATTTATGAGGTATGATAAGTGTTTTTCGTATAAACAACAAAATAGTAAATTATATTTAACTTTTTCCTTTTTTACTCAAAATTTCACTCGATTTCGCAGAAAAGATATTTTAGATTTTTTTGGTTTTTTTCTGAAACCGATCCGCGTACCTAACGTTTTATACTCCCATACATGTCTACATGTCTGCATGTACACATGTCTGCATGCACGGAGGCATAAACAATATGAGGACTACAACAATTCTATCTGGCAAGGATGAGGCTGCCGTTGGGACAACACCGAAACCAACAGCAATAGTGCCGCCATCCCGTCAGGGGAAAAAGATGATTTCGGGGCATTTTGATAAGGATGTCCATCGACAATTGAAAATGCTCGCGCTTGAGAGAGATACGAGCATTCAAAGCTTGCTGAGCGAGGCATTGAACGCGCTGTTTGAGCGGAATAACAAACCGCCAATAGCGTAAGATAAATTTCTGGAGGGTATCATGATTTCGAACGCGGATTGGAGAGTTTTAGAGCAAACGAATCGGATGCTGGCGTTGAGTTGGGAGGCACTGAGGCGCGCACGTGCAACCGAGGATAATAACACAATCAAAATGGCTGAAATGAATTACTTTCAGGCGTTGCAAAGTGTGATTGTCTCTACTCAAAACGCGGTTGCTCAGTATACAGTGTCAAAGTAAATCAGTAGGGGCGATCTCTAAATTATGCTGTTGATATAGAATTTGTCTCTGCTGGATCTTTTGTGGCTTCTTTTTTTGAGTTTATTTTTTTCTATTATAACGCTGTCAGGGGAACAACAAACTGTTGTTCCCCTATATTTTTGTTGTTATCCATTTCTGGCAGTAAAACGAAACGCTACTACCTATAATGATCCTGATGCTAAGAACAGTGGAAGGTAAAACCTTGTAGGGCAATAAATTACGCGCTTGCAGCAAATCCTTGTGCCTTCCATATCCCAATTCTGTGAACTATTTTTTCTGCCAAGATCTTGAAATCCGTGTGGGCATCTCGGGCGGCAGCAGCGTGAGCACCGATGGCTCCGTCGGCTGGAGTGAGGTGGAAAATAGGTTTGCGCGCCTCCTGAGCCATTGGAACGAGGCTACGATAGTGCTTGACAGTAGCAAGAGCGTTTTCACGGTCATCTTCTGGAGTGGCGGCGTAGGGACCCACCTTGTCTTCTAGCAAATTTCGGGCATATTCTTCGGGCATTCGATTAACCCACTTGTCATAAGCTTTGACCGGACGTCCTAAACGAACACTGTGTTGTTGGACTACATAGCCAATCGGTTGAATTAATCCAACAGGTATAGGAAAATTAGGAATAGGGTTGCGTTGACGTCTGTCTTTCCACCCATTTCGCCAATCCTGTAGGGTCGGACCAAGGTTTCGCAGCCCTTGAAGTGAGAAAAGGTCTGCTCCGAGTGGAACGATAACATAATCGGTAGCGACTAGCACAGCTCTGTTCAAAGCACCCAAGTTAGGACCTACATCTACTAGAACGATTTCAGATCCTCGATTGCTCGCTGCATTTTGCAAAATTCGCCATAGTGATGAGATCACACGGAAGGCACGGGGACGCCTATCTAAACACTCCGGCCATTGGCTCGAAAGTTCATCTTCGGTTGAAGATAACATGAGGTCACCAACAATAAGACTTAATTCTTGCGTTAGCAGTTCTTGGGTGATAGGTTCAAGGTGAGGTTGCTCAATATCACCTGTCCCATCTAAAAGTGGCTGGAGAGCATTATAGATTGTTTTTCGTTCTCCACTATCAGGCCACAAGATTTCTAGACGTGCTTCATTAATAAACATACTAGTAAGATTTGCCTGAGGATCAAGGTCACAGGCAAGTACACGGTAACCAATATCAGACAGCATCCACGCGAGGTGATAAACAAGGGAGGTCTTACCAACTCCGCCTTTATTGTTGAAAAAAGTTAGGACTGGGACGGACATTGTTAGGTAGCCTCCGGTTTTCTTGTAGACTTTATTGTTGCTTGCACGTATGTATCAAGGATTTCAAACTCTAGTTCAGGATGTCCTGCTTCCCGCAGTAGTCGTCTGGCTATGAATATACCTACACCGAAACGTTGAACGTAACCAAGGGTTCTCATTGCTTCTGTTAGATTTGGATTACGGTAATCAGTGAATCCTGGTTTACCAAAAGTCCCTGCAGTTACCGCCCCGAATGCTCCCCCAGGACTTAAGACTTCAATTCGATCATTAAACCAATAAACACGGATGGGAGCATTGGTTGCTTCGTAAGTTCTGTGCATAACAGCATTTCGGGTTATCTGCCGTAATGCTTCCGTAGGATAAAGTGCTGTTCGTTGCTCAACAGAACCGGAGGTAATATCAACAGCGATGCGATTATGAGCACCCAATTTATCGTCTAAGCGGCGAATTTGGTCTGGAACCGATCCGCGTATATCCTCGCTGTCAGTAATATCATCTGCTAATTCATTTCCATCAATTCTAAGAAATTGCACATAAGCCCCAGGAAGAAAATCCTGTGGATTTTTGCCCAGTATTAAGACTCCCATCACAGTCGCGAATGGTTCATCAACTGAGGTGATCATTTTTGTCGCCGCTAGGCGTTCTTCAAGCGTTCGTTCATTGGATTTCAGTATGTCTGGATCAAAGGCTTGGACCAGATACTCGTGCTCAAATTGGATTAGATTAAGATCAGATAAACCTGACGTGGGGATTGATTGAATGTCAAAGGGAGTATCCTTGTACTGTCGCTTTTCAGTGAGAATCCTTTCATCCTGTGGTGTTGCAATATCGCGGCGAGCCCCGGTACGAATACGGATAGCCCCTCTGCAACGAACTGGAGGCGAATCAGCTGGTTCTACTGTAACTACCACTACTTCCTTATCTTCCAGTGTATGCTTTTCAACCCTCATAGATGGCAACGGTAAGATGTGCCCGTCGCTTTTCATGTGCGATAATTGTTCAATTGATTGGTTTGGTTCTGATAAACCTACAATGGTTTTGTTGTCCTTCACTCCCACGAAAACGAAGCCCGGTTTCTCGTGATTAGGCAGATCGTTGGCGAAGGCACAGATAGCCTCCCTAATTTTTTCCAAAGCATTGCTGGACAAAGACTGCTTAAATTCAACACGATCAGATTCGCCGGATGCAATGATTTGCATCAACTCTTCATCTGTAAAACGTTGCATTTTAATTCCAAATTAGTTTTGAGGTCTGTGATCTTTTTGTGCGGTATTTAACTATTATAGATGTAATAAGTATACAGTACACAGAAAAATTTACAAAGTCAATTCTTGCTCCGCGGAAAATCAATATAACACATGCACCCGATTTTTTCCACGCACTGTCTCATCTGGCATTGCAATCGGGACCTCGACGACGACGATGAGCGCGCCGTCTCCGCTAATCGCGAGTGTGTCGTAGGGGAGTTGTCCCTCTGTACGATAGGTGTATAGGTATTTCAATAAGCCGCTGCCTTCTGCTGTCAAATCGAACATTGATACGCCGTGGACGCTCTCGTTTGGATCCTGCATGCGCTTGGAAACGGATAACAGGGCATAGCGATCCTTTGCGTCAATGCGTAGACCTTGCGGCATATTCTCAAGTTGCCACTGCCATATTTTTTCACCAGTCCACGAATAGGCAAACAACGTCATTCCATTTGGATGTGATGCCGTAGGTCGTTGTGCCCCTTTTCGGAGGTGGTATGGGATATATGTGTCGCCGGTGACAAAAAGTGCTGCAGCGTCCGTTGCACCTATTGTTCCAGAGGTTGCAACGATAGGAATTCCGCTCACTTCTAACGGAGTTGTTAGGTTCTCAGTCCATACCGGTTCTGACGTATTCACGTCGAAAATGTATGCGCGTCCGTCATCAGTAGTGATGTTGATGAACTTGCCATCAGGAGACACGCTGACGCCACGCCAAAAGGTGACTTGTGAGAAATATGGTGTTAAAGGTTCAATGTCGGTGTGCCACTTTTCTGATCCATCTCCGGCGTTGAGCACGACGAGTTTTCCATTGCCAGCACCATTTTCATCTGTTGTGCCTTGTAAATTGTGTCCTGCATCTGTTACGAGTGCAAGCGTTTCTCCATCGGCACTTACGTCAAACCAGCGGATTATCCTTGAGACTGCATCGTCGTGGGGCCATTTCCAGATGACATTTCCTGTTTCGCTATCAAATCTATAAAGTTGAGATTTTTTACGTGGTGTATTGTCTTCTGTCCACGAATGTACACCGGCGACGAGAAGATCGCCGTTCGTCAGTGTTCTCATACAAGACTGACCCGGGTAACTTACCCATGCGTAAACACTCCCCGGATCGCTTGGTGTGGAGGTTTCGATGTCATCAGCGGTGCGGTATTTCCAGCGAAGTGTCGGTGTGTCACCTGTGAGGTCGTAGCAGTAAATGAATCCGTCTGCTGCCTGTTCACCAATGTAGAGCGCGGTGTTATCATGACTGAACGCTATCCGCCTCACGTAACCCTCTGAGATACGAGTTTTCCAAAGGATATCGCCGGTGATCGGTTGGAGGATCGCGAGGTGTCCGCTGTCCGTTGCAACCGCCAATCTTTCTGTGTTGGGTGTGTTCCCACGCCCTAAAGCAATCGCCGAGGGTTTTGCGGGTTGACGCAAGTTTTCCATCAGTGACAAGAGTCCGTCTAATTCAACCGTACGGATGAGATAGGGTTCAGGCTTGAGCGGTGAAGTTACCCTTGTTTTGATGTCGTTTGAGCGAAATTGATAATTTTGGTTCGGTTGCCACGCAAATTGGAGCAGAACGCGGTTTGCATCAAGTCGTTGCGTTGTGGGTGCATTGGCTAACGCTTGCACTGTGCCGTTAGATATAGTTTCAACGTTGACTTCGCCTTCAATGCTGTTTTTGGATTGAACTGCAAGTACTACGCCTGTCCGTACCCAAGTAACATCCATGTCGGCTTTCACGGGAACGACGGGTAAGAGGATAAACAGGCAGAAGAGACTGATAAAGTGAATTCGCTTCATTGATGTGTTCCTTATCTTGTGAATTTTCCGCGTTTTCTGAATCGCAGATTTTAAGGGTTTTAGTGTGGTATTCAGTCGGTTTGGAACCTGAGTTTTCTGGTATTAAATGTCCTGACTTAATCCGCCACACGCCAGAGTCCGCGTCCTAATCTTGCCCCAAGAAAGACACCGATGAACGTATAGACGAATCCGTCTATTAAGATCCGGAGAATGATATACCAATCAGCGTAAAAGAGTCGATAGAGCAAAATAGAGAGTTGGAACTCGACATAGACAGCAATCGCATCACAGATGCCTAACACAACTGCCCATGTGAACAGACTACGTTTTCGGACGAACAGAAAGCCCGTCTCTAATAACAGAACGCTTGTACCAGTGTAGACGATCGCCATAGGCGTGAAAAGTCCGAACGTCACGCCGCTGAGAAGTAGACGCACCGCAGAGACGAGTAAGATGACACCACTGCCTTTGCGATACGGTTTTGCGTCAGAACGCTCAGTGTTTTCCGGGTCCCCATTAATATAAATTAACAGCGCGGTCAACAGAGCGTAGTAGAGCGTCTCATTTATCAAGCCCGTCAGCAGGACAGAAATCGGTCCAAGGACGGCACGGATTAAGTTAAGAAACAGTGTTGACGGGACCATCACTGCCACAAAAACCGTTGTGCCGAAGAGCGCGATGACAATGAGTTGCTTCGTCGTGAAACCGGCAAATAGTTGCTTGTGCAATTTTAGGACAACTGCGAATCCGATGCTACTGCTGATGATCGCCAATAGGCTAACGAGGAGTGCTTGTTGATTTGGAACAATCAGGTGCAGTGGGCGTTCTTCGCGAAGAATGGTTGCGTCGCTGCCCCAGACCTTCACTGTAATATCGCGCGTGTACTCACCAGGGGTTGCCTGTTCAGGCTTGCCCTGTTTTAGATATATCGGATGAAAATAGACGGGTAAGGGTACCTCGGTAACTTCACCTCCCATCAGGCTCGCGAAGGCGACGCTCCGATTCGTCCCCCCGTTTGCCGTCTCCGGTGGTGCGAGAAAGGGGACTGCTTGACCGCTTTTTATATCCGTATTGATTGAAGATACAGCTACATGGATAGTTTCTTCACTTTGGTTGCGAAGTCGAACTGTCTGATAGGTTATCGGATCAAATGGGTTCGTAGGCGCGGTTTTGAGCCAGCTGAATAATGGTCGCGCGTAGTAGATGGTATCCTCTCGCTGCTTCCGATCAGCTATACCTGTTGCGTCTGTGGGCATATTGATCGATTCTATTGAGAGGTGTTCAGCGATTTCTGAGACGGTTGCGATCCGCAGCTGCACCGTTGACTGTTGTTCCCACGTTTGTCCTGTATCTGTTGTGAAACGAACAGTTCCTAAGATTTCTTGTTTGTCGGGATCGTTTGCTCTGGAAGTCTTCAAAATTAGTTCACGATACCAGACCTCCGACGCGATGTGAAATCTATCGGTTGTAGAAAGGCAGATTCCAGTGTCGGTTGTTTCCGTTTTCCAACTTGTCGGTAGGCGGACAACAGTTAGCATTGGTGGGAGACAAAGTTGGACATCAAAGGTCGCTGGTGTTTTCCCATTTCTAACGAGAACTGTGGCTGTCATTTCGTTTGCGTGCAGGACGAGAGCAGCTTGGGTGTTGTTTGATGTGCTTCCTTGCTCCGACTGTGTGGCGACTCCGTAAGGGATAGCGATTTCTAAGCTGCCCTGTGTGTATGTTCGCGGGGCAGTTACTGTTTGAACATCCACATCACCTGTTGTCAAAGTTGCTTCAAACCTGTAGGTTTCCCCTTCACGCCACTCAAAATAGAGAGATTCTGTCTGTCGAGGTGGCGTGGGAAAATTGAGTTGAGAAATCATCACGCCGTCGGAATTAAAGACGTTCAGACGCTCAACCGGTGCTTCTATGCCCAATTGTGCCTTTGCTCCCAAGGCAAAGAACGTCACTTGCCATGAGAAAGGTTCTTCTTTGGGTGCTGAGGTGCAACTGGTTAGGAAAATGAGAAGGGGCAAACACCAGAAGATCTTCTCTATTGTTGTAGTCCGATTCAGTGAATACGTCATACGGTTTCCTTTGCGAGCACCAGTGCCGTTGAGCGTCTATTGCTGACGTTAAAATAAATATTTCATATCCTAACATCTGGACGCCTGAACTTGTTCAGGACTGTTTCCCTAACACGCGTCCCCAACAAGTTGAGGCGTCCAAAAAAATAGCGGTTTAAATGCTTGAATTTCATTAAACCGCACCAACAAATGTCAATTAAGTCCCTGCGCTATCAGCACGAGGTCAAGAATATTAACTATTTCGTCTCCGTTGACATCGGCGATGAGTCCAGGACCTTGTTCACCCAAGAACCGGCCTGCCATTACCAAATCTTGAATGTTGACGATCCCATCGTTGTTTATATCTTCTCGGTTTTGGATAATTTCTGCAAATGACACAATAGAACCACCGGGACCAACGTGATAGGTTTTCAGGAGCGTCGCATCTGCTACGTCCATGACGCGAACGAAATCCTGTCCACCGCCCGACCAATCAGGTTTAGCGATATAGAGGCTTCCATCCGGTCCAAAGGTCAAAGAACCGTCAATAGGTGCGTCTGCATCGTTGCTGAAGTTGGTAAGCGTATCATCTTCGTCACGGATCCAGTCTTGCGCTGCGACATTGTAGATGAGCAGCCCAGGTTTTTGCCAGCTGCCTTGGATAAACAGTTGTCTCTCTGCATTGAGTGCGAAGGAACCGGGGGTCAGTTTGAGTTTAACCGTTTCCACTACCTCATCGGTATTCGCGTCAATCAGAACGAGATGTCCCAAGACGTCGTTGTAATTGCCTGTGGTTTTGACAATAATGGTCGATTCGCCATCGTTGAGGATTCCGCTTGCGTTTGTTGGCACAGGAATTGATTTCAATATAATGTCTGTTTTCGTATCAATTACTGTGACACTGCTATCGTAATAGGTTGTCTTTCTGGCAACCGGATCCCACTCCCATGCCGGATTCGTAACGTAGGCTTTGCCGTTGAGAAGTGTGATCCCACTCGGTTTGTTGAAGGAACCGGTAAGGACCTTCGTCACATTGCGATTGGGGATGTCAACGACATGCACCTCATGCGCAGCGGCACAGGTAACGTACAACTTGTTCTCATCGATAAATGCAACTTGTTGAGGAGTTGCGCTGGCTTGAATCGGGATTTCGCCAACAATCTCTTGATCTTGCAAGTTGACAATATAGATGTTATCACCGGAGCTTGCGGCACCAGTAACGGGTAAGTTAAAAGTGGGGATGTAAGCGAGATGTCCGCGAATGGAAAGGCCAACTGCCCTCCTCCTGTCAGCAGGCTCGTTGCTGAAATGGAGTATCTCATTGTTAACAGCCCTGCGTTCATTCGGCTCATCCAGATCGATGAGTGAGAGTGAAGCAGTGATGCCCAAGTCGGGATGCGTCAGGGCATTTATGACAACCGCTGTGTTCTGAACTTCTGTTTGTCCGAAAGCGGAACTAACGATGAGTGTGAAGAGTAGTGCTCCTGTGAATAGGAGCGTGTGTAGGTAGTGAAGGGGACACGAGAGATGTCGCCGAGAGCAAAAAACTTTGTTCATTAAAACCTCCGTAATGAAACAAAAAACCCCCTGCTTCCATAGCCTTGATGTGCAAGTTTGTGCTTGCAAGCGGCTCCGAAAAGCAGAGGATGCGGCGACATTTTGTGTAAATCTTATCCTGTAGTTATGTGCGAGAATTCTATACCTTATTTGGTATTTTTGTTTTAAGTCTGACAGGATACTGCTGCGCACTGTTCCACTACTTTCCCGCGAAAGCAGATATGTGAAACGCGATTCAGGCAGGTCTCCTGACTTCCGATCTTGCGTCCACTGAACCTTCCCATCAGTAGATTGACAGTGGTTTTTTCAGTGGATATTTGGGATCGTTCACAGTGGCGGGGCCGTGGCGGATTTTCACCGCGCTTCCCTATTCTCCGGGTCTCTCCGGCACCTAAACCGTCAGCTTATTCAATTGTAATATCTATATTATATCACATTACATTATTTTTTGCAAATTTCTTTCTGAAACGTAGGGATATTCAGTTTCCTAATAATTTACATCCAGATGCCCGAACAAGAATGTAATACAAGGAATGGAAATGTAAAGCAAAGACAAATTTTGCCGCGTGTGGGCAAAATTTAGTCTATAGAGACTAAATCCGAGCGTCCATCAACAGGAATCCTCCACATAAGTAAACTTATTTCTAAAACTAAATCTCCTGCTGAAGTTTCTGAAAATGCAGGTAGAAAAGTTTTCTTCCATAAAAATTTGACAATATAGATTTGATGTGGTATTATAATATTAGTATTCAAAATCTTACACGGACAAACTTGAATTTTTGAAGGTTGTTAACCTGTCTGTGAAAAGTGAGAAAAATGACCCTTATACGTTCACACTCCAGCTTGCATAGCGTATCTAACCATTGGCATTGGTGGCATTCCAGTTGCTTGTCGGGGAGTGTGCGCTCAAATGGATAGCTGAATAGAGATTGAAAATCGTCATTTTTCATTTCTGAAATTTTAAAGTCCTGTTGAAGCCTTATGCACACGAAACCGAGTGGCATAAGGTTTTTTGTTTTTTAAAGAGGAGAATCCGGATGAAAATTCTATCGGAACTTAAATATGACCGCGATGGTTTAGTCGCTGCGGTGATTCAGGATTGCACAAACAACGAAATCCTGATGGTGGGCTATATGAACGCTGAGGCGATCAAGGAGACGCTGACGAGTGGTCGTGTCTGCTTCTGGAGCCGTTCCCGCCAGAAACTTTGGATAAAGGGGGAGACTTCAGGGCATACACAGACGGTTGAGTCTGTGGCTGTTGATTGTGACGGCGATGCCTTGTTGATAAAGGTTACCCAGAAGGTGGCAGCGTGCCATGTTGGCTATCGCTCCTGCTTCTTCAGGGAAGTTTCCCCCGACGGAGAGTCAACGCGTGTCGTAGGTGAGAAAATTTTCGATGCAGATGCTGTCTATTAGCAAAGGCTATTGGGTCGCTCACTTCGTTTGCTTTCGGTTATCAGTTGTCAGTATTCAGTTCAATGTTCTGGCTGTTTCTAAGGTTTACCTGCCACAATATTCTCTGTCTCACAACTGATGCCTGACTGCTGAAAGGGTTGCATAGCAACCCGACCTGACCGCCGATAGCCATTCCAAGGAGCTACTAATGTATTATCCTACGTTGGAGGACTTTCGCGAGCAAGCGAAATCAGGAAACACAATACCGGTATACCGATCAATTTTGGCGGATATGGAGACCCCAGTGTCTGCCTTCTACAAATTGATGCCTGACAATTATGCCTTTCTGTTAGAGAGTGTTGAAGGTGGTGAAACCCTTGCGCGCTACTCGTTTTTGGGGACTCAACCCTCGGTGCTTTTCCATAGTAAAGGACATCAGGTTACCATTGAGTATTTGGAAAAAGGCGAAACTGTGGTTCAGGAATATGAAGATCCGTTGAAGGCTCTTGAGGAAGTGATGCAAAATTACCGACCTGTTGCGTCTGAAGAGTTACCACAATTCCACGGTGGCGCAGTCGGTTATATGACTTACGATATGGTGCGCTTCGTTGAGGAATTGCCAGATAGTACCGAAGATGAGCTGCAGCTTCCAGATTGTTTTTTCATGATTGCCGAGACGATTTTGATATTTGATCATGTGAACCATCAGATTAAGGTTGTGGCGAACGCACATATTGATGGGGATGTGGATGCGGCTTATACGGGTGCACTTGAGAAAATTGAGGCATTGGTTGAGAAACTTACAGCTGCCTCTGAAGCACCTTTGCGCAGGAATGGTGACGAGCACCACGAGCGGTATGATGAGATCATATCTAACCCCAAATCAAATTTCACGAAATCCGATTACGAAGCCGCGGTCAGGCACGCTAAGGAATACATAGCGGCAGGCGACATCATCCAAGTTGTCCCTTCGCAGCGATTCAGTTGTCCAGTGTCCGTGGACTCGTTCGATGTATATCGGGCATTGCGAGTGGTCAATCCATCACCGTATATGTATTACCTGAAGTTCAATGATTTTGAAATTGTCGGAGCATCGCCAGAAATGATGGTTAGGGTAGAGGACGGAATCGTCCAAACGCGCCCGATTGCAGGAACACGCCCGCGCGGTTCAACGCCTGAGGAAGACCAAGAGTTAGAACAGCAGCTTCTCGCTGATCCGAAGGAACGGGCAGAGCACGTCATGCTCGTTGATTTAGGAAGGAACGACCTCGGACGTGTGTGTGAATATCACACTGTTGAGGTGACCGACCTTATGATAGTCGAGCGTTTCTCGCACGTGATGCACATCGTTTCACACGTTATTGGACGCTTACGCGAAGATCTTACGGCTTTTGATGTTCTGCGCTCGTGCCTTCCCGCTGGAACACTCTCTGGTGCACCGAAGATACGCGCAATGGAAATCATTGATGAACTTGAACCGACGCGTCGTAGTACATACGGTGGATCGGTGGGTTATTTCAGTTTTTCCGGCAGTGCAGACACAGCGATTACTATCCGAACTGCGGTTATCAAAGATAGCACTGCTTATGTGCAGGCAGGTGGTGGTGTCGTTGCGGATTCAGTACCTGAAACTGAATATTACGAAACTCTGAGTAAAGCACGATCAATGCTAAGTGCTATTGCATTGGCGGAACAAGGTTTCTTATTGTGAGGTGAACCGCTTGACTTGATATTTTGGGAACTTGTAAGTTTCCGAAACTTATTGGGTAAGTGTCAATGAAGACTATGGGAGACAGAAAGATGGTTTTAATGATTGACAACTACGACTCATTTACCTACAATCTCGTGCAGTATCTCGGTGAACTCGGTGCTGAATTGGAGGTCTATCGGAGTCGCAAAGTAGGGTTAGATGCCTTAGACGCACTGAAACCGGAACGGATTGTGATATCTCCAGGTCCTTGTACACCGCGGGAAGCGGGTATATCTAACGATGTCATAAGGCATTTTGCTGGCGAAGTTCCGATTTTGGGAGTTTGTCTTGGACATCAGTGCATCGGGGACGTATTCGGCGGTGATGTTGTTAGAGCAGATCGACTGATGCACGGCAAGACCTCTATGATAGGGCATAACGGCGCAGAGTTATTTGAGGACTTGGATAATCCGTTTGAAGCGACGCGCTACCATTCACTCATCGTGAAGAGGGAAACATTACCGGATTGTCTTGAAATCACGGCGTGGACAGATCAGGACGAGATCATGGGACTTCGGCATAAGACCTTACCTGTCTGGGGTGTACAGTTTCATCCGGAGTCGATTTTGACAGCTGCTGGAAAGAATCTATTGGGAAACTTTTTAGCATTATAAATTAACAGGAAGGTTTGATAATAATTAATGACGAAACAGACAAATGAGACAGCACCCGTGCCAGTTTTGGTTTCTTGGTCTTCTGGTAAAGATTCTGCGTGGGCACTGCATACACTGCGACAACAGCCGGAATACTACGATGTGCGTGGTATCTTTACTACCGTCACGAAGACGTTTGATCGAGTCTCTATTCACTCTACGCCGGCGTGGGTGCTAAAACAGCAATCTGAAAAACTTGGAGTGCCATTGTACGAGATACCGATCCCCTATCCTTGTTCTAACGCGATTTACGAGGAGGCGATGCGAAAGTTTCTCGCGGAGGTTGAAGCCTTGCCTGAGCATTTGGGCGCGTCGCATTTCGCTTTCGGAGATTTGTTCCTTGAAGACATCCGCGAATACCGCGAGGATAAACTCAAGGGAACCGGCTTTACACCGATTTTTCCGGTGTGGGGAGAGGATACTGCTCAACTCGCCGAAAAGATGATTGGGTCTGGTCTGCGCGCTATTGTCACGGCACTCAATCCTACCAAGGTCCCCGCAGATTTCGCGGGGCGATGGTTTGATGCCGATCTTCTGGCAGATATGCCAGATGGGGTAGATCCGCTTGGCGAAAACGGCGAATTCCATACATGTGTTGTTGATGGACCGATGTTTAGTTCGCCTGTTGCTGCGAAACCGGGGAGGGTTGTCCAGAGGGATATTGTTTCTGAGAAAGACAGCAATGACAAGATTCACACAAGAAGCAACACTTCACCGACCTATATTTATGCGGATGTAGTGCCTCTGGATGCATAGTTTTTTGGCTATATCATGAAAAAAGCAGCTGTATTGTGGACAGGTGGAAAAGATTCTGCTCTTGCCTTTCAAGTCTCCTTAAATCTTTACGATATAAGGAGACTTGTCTGTTTTATCCCAGCAGACGGCAAACAGTTTTACGCACATCCGACCCAACTTATGGAACTACAAGCGCGAAAAATCGGACTTCCTATTGAATTTGTGCCGATTTCCGAGCCTTATGATTTGAGTTATCGTCAACAAATTGAGACGATTAGAGACAGCAGAATAGAGGTGTTGATTACAGGAGACATTTCTACTGTAGGTGGGATGCCCAATTGGATTGATAACGTTGCTTCAGGCTTGGTGGATGTTTATAAACCGTTGTGGGAACTGGATCGAGAGGCGATACTGGAGACCCTAATCTCCAACAAATTTACGATTATCTGCTCTCTCGCTTACAAGGAGTGTTTTCAGTCTACTATCGCGGGTAGATACTTGGATTCGGATCTCATTTCAGAGTTGAAGCAGTTACCGATTGACGTTTGTGGCGAGAACGGTGAATACCATACCTGGGTATTAGATGCACCCTTTTTCAAGGAGTCAGTCCAGTTGGAAGGCGTGCGGATCACAGAGGCGTCTGAATATTGCTATCTGACCTACGAAGGGGCAATGTAGAGCGGATATATTAATGTTCTGATTCCAACCACTTTTGTAATCGAACGAGTTTGTCTGGTGGGATATGTGAGACATTAGCGTCTGTAGGGAACGTGCCGTTTTCTACTTCTTCCCGATACCTACAGATTGCTTCTAAAGTTAGGTGATTGTAATTTTGGTAGCGTTTAGCGTGTTTGAAGGGGGGACCTATTCCTAATATATCGTTAATGACGAGGACCTGTCCGTCACAGAACCGTCCTGCCCCGATACCGATGGTGGGAATTTTGAGGGAATCCGTTATGATTTGGCTTACCTCTTCGGTAACTTTCTCAAGGACAATGAGTTTCGCACCGGCATCTGCGAGTGCTGCAGCTGTTTGGATGAGTTGCTTGGCTTTGGCGAAAGTTTTTCCGTGCGTTGCGGCTTTAGTGCCGTGGATTTGTGGATTATGTCCGATGTGTGCGCAGACCTCTATTTCGGCTTCAGTGAGTGCGGTAACGACAGGAACTTTTTCAATCCCGCCTTCCAATTTAACACCGTCAGCTCCGTCGTCTAAAAAGAGATTTGCATTAGTGATGGCTTGCTTTACATCTCGGTCAGCGGCGTAGGGCATATCGACGAGGAGGTAGGCATCGGTCACACCACGACGCACGGCTTTGAGATGATGCCGCATATCTGCCATTGTCACCTCTACTTCACTGCTATAGCCGAGAATATTAGTACCGACGCTATCCCCGACAAAGACGATGTCAATCCCTGCCTCGTCCTGCAAACAGGCGGTTGGGTAGTCGTAACAGGTCAGCACAGTGATCGGTTGCTGCTCGCGTTTTTTGGTGTGTAGGTAAGCGATGTCTTTTTTCACTTGCCTCTTTTACCTCCGCGCGTGATTGAGACCAACTCCCATTTAAGCCAAGACTTTTGCTACAGTTTCCCCAATATTGGTGAGGTCATTTGCCACAGCGATTCCGGCCTCTTTCAGTGCCCGAATTTTCTCCGCTGCCGTGCCTTGTCCACCAGAGATAATTGCCCCTGCGTGTCCCATCCGTTTGCCCGGTGGTGCTGTCTGTCCGGCGATAAAACCGACGACTGGTTTTGTCATTTCGTTTTTCACGAATTGTGCTGCTGTTTCCTCAGCTGTTCCACCGATTTCACCGATTAAAACAACGGCGTGTGTATTATCATCCGCTTCAAAGAGTTTAAGGACGTCAACGAAGTTTGTCCCAATCACTGGGTCACCGCCGATACCGACACATGTGGACTGACCGATACCGAGTTGTTTCAATTGATAGGCGGCTTCGTAAGTTAAAGTTCCGCTTCGGGAAACGATACCGACATTACCGGGTGCGTAGGCGAATTCAGGCATTACCCCGATTTTGCATTCGCCGGGTGTGATGATTCCAGGGCAGTTCGGACCGATTAACCGAGTCGGTTTTCCTTGCAGGAACGCCTTTGCTTTAACCATGTCGAGAACGGGAATATGTTCGGAGATACAGACGATAAGTTCGACGCCTGCCTCAGCAGCTTCCATGATGGAGTCCGCAGCGTTGAAGCGTGCAGGAACGAAAACCATTGATGTATCTGCCCCTGTTGCTGCAACACTTTCCGCTACAGTGTCATATACCGGAATACCGTTTACATCCGACCCGCCTCTGCCGGGTACTGAACCAGCGACAATTTGGGTGCCATAAGCTGCGCACTGTTCTGTGTGGAAACGTCCAGAACGACCTGTGATGCCTTGAACGATCACTTTTGTGTTTTTGTTAACGAGTATACTCATATTTTTCTTTAAAATAACGTAAGTTCAATAAAAAGATTTAGAAGTTATTGTGAATCTGTGAGTGTTCTGGAGTCCCTTTGCATGCACAAACTAACAGTTATGCTACTTAATTGCTGAAAGGGTTGCGTTAGCAACCCATGCTGATTTACTATTAGTAGGCACGAGCGAAAATTGCGAGATCTTTCGTAGATTTACCACAAACAATACACTCGCCTTCTCCATCAGGTTGTTCTATTGGGAGGCATCGGATTGTAGCCTGTGTCTCCTCTCTGGCTTTGTCTTCACATGCTTCGTCGCCGCACCAATATGCACGTGCAAATCCTTCTTCGATGACCTCTTTGAATGCATCGTAGGTAGTAGGCTCAAAGGTATTCGCGTCGCGAAAATCTGTTGCCCGTTTGAGCATATCCGCTTGAATCGTGTCGAGCATCTGCGTTACTGTTTCAGCAGCGTCGGCAATCGGAACAAACGTTTTACCTTCCTTACCGGGTATATCACGTCGCGCGAGCACGATCTGCTGCTTGCTCAAATCCCGGGGACCTATCTCTATGCGCAGCGGGACACCTTTAAGTTCCCATTCGTTGAATCGCCAGCCGGGTGAATGATCGTGTCTGTCATCAACGTGGTATCGAATGTTGTCCAGTGTTTCACAGATAGCATCAACGGCTTGCATGACTGACTGTTTGTCCTCTTCTCTGTTTTTGGGGACAATCGGAACGATAACGAGTTGTGTTGGTGCGAGTCTCGGTGGTAGGACTAATCCTTGGTCGTCGCCGTGTGCCATAATAATAGCACCGATCATCCGGGTACTGACGCCCCAACTTGTTGTCCAGCAATGCTGCTGTTTCTGGTTGGCGTCGAGATATTGGATGTCAAAGACTTTAGCAAAGTTTTGTCCGAGATCGTGCGATGTTCCTGCTTGTAGTGCGCGTTTATCACCCATCATTGCCTCAATAGTATAGGAGGTCAAAGCACCCGGGAACTTTTCGCTTTCGCTCTTGCGACCGGGTATGACGGGTATTGCAGCTTCGTTGACTGCAAAATCGGTATAGAGATCAAGGATGCGTAGGGTTTCTTCTTCTGATTCCTCATGGGTCGCGTGTGCAGTGTGACCTTCTTGCCAGAAGAATTCCATTGTTCTTAAGAAAAGACGGGGACGCAACTCCCATCGGACGACGTTCGCCCACTGATTGATAAGCACCGGTAGATCGCGATAGGATTGGATCCATTGGCTATACATGTATCCAATGATTGTTTCAGAAGTTGGGCGGACGACAAGCGGCTCTTCTAACTTTTTCCCTCCGCCGTGGGTAACAACGGCAAGTTCCGGTTTGAAACCTTCGACGTGTTCTGCTTCCTTCTCAATGAAGCTCATCGGAATAAAGAGCGGGAAAGCGGCGTTTTGGTGGCCTGTCTCCTTAAAACGGGTGTCTAATTGTTCTTTGACGTTTTCCCAAAGGGCGTAGCCGTAAGGACGCACTACCATGCAGCCGCGCACGGGCGCGTAATCTGCCATTTCCGCTTGACGGATGACTTGTGTATACCATTTTGCGTAGTCTTCACTGCGGGGAACTATTTTATCAAACATTTTTTTTCCTTTGTGAATCTAAATCAATTGTCCGTTAGAGCGGCGATACCGGGTAAAGATTTTCCTTCTAAAAATTCTAAGGACGCACCGCCCCCTGTTGAGATGTGTGTCATCCGTTCTGCGACGCCGGCTTGCTGTATGGCTGCGACGCAGTCGCCACCTCCGATAATACTGGCTGATTCCGATTCGGCGATCTGTTGTGCTACCGCAATTGTGCCTTGTGCAAACTTCTCAAATTCATAGACACCTAAGGGACCGTTCCATACGACTGTTTTCGCAGCTGCGATCTGTTCACCAAAGGCAGACACTGTTTTGGGTCCGATGTCTAATCCCTGCCATCCGTCGGGAATGGCCTCTTGGTCAGCAATCTGGGATTCCGTTTCAGGGTCAAAGTTTTGCCCTATAATGTGGTCCACCGGTAGTGAAACAGAATCTGAAAATGTTTCCCTTTCGACCAATGATTTTGCAACGTCGAGTTTTTCAGTTTCAACAATCGAGTTCCCGATATTGAACTCCATCGCTGATAGAAATGTATACGCCATACCACCTCCGATGAGAAGTTTATCAACTTTTCCAAGAAGGTTCTCAATCAGTGTGATTTTGTCGGATATTTTTGCTCCACCGAGAATAGCGACATAAGGGCGTGCAGGGTTTTCAAGGGTCGTGCTGAGGTAATAGATTTCACGTGCCATTAGAGATCCGGCAACACACGGATTTAGGTAATGTGTCACGCCCTCCGTTGAGGCGTGTGCGCGGTGTGCTGTGCCGAAAGCATCATTAACATAGACATCCGCAAGCGAGGCGAGTTTTTGTGAAAATTCTGGATCGTTTTCGGTTTCTTCGGCATAGAAGCGGACGTTCTCAAGGAGCAATACCTCGCCATTGCGCATTGAAGCGACGGCACTCTGCACCGCCTCACCGGTGCAATCGTTGACATGGGCAACACGCTTACCGAGTTTTTGGCTAAGTGCGACGGCAATTGGCTCAGTCGTGAACTGCACTTGGTCGGCGGCTGAACCTACTTCGGGTCTGCCTAAGTGTGTCACTAAGATAGTTTTAGCATCGGCGTTGATGAGTGACAGCAGGGTCGGCAAGGCAGCGGTGATACGGGTTTCATCTGTGATTTTTCCGTCCTGCATTGGGACATTAAAATCCACCCGCACGAGCACGCGTTTGCCTGTAACATCTATATCCTTTAATTCAAGTTTTGCCACGTGTGTTTCTCCCGAAGCCTAAGTTTTCTGCAAGTTTTATCTTACACGATCAAGGCGTAATTATTATGCAGAATTCGCCGCTGTTACTGCAAGTTGTGCTGCTTCAGAGAGTCCCTCAGCCAGTTGAACGTTTAAGTCCGATTCGGCGATAATCTGTTTTCCGAGTTCTACATTTGTTCCTTCCAACCGAACCACGAGCGGAACGTTGAGTTTGACCTGTTTCGCTGCCTCGACAATGCCGTTCGCGATTGTGTCACATTTCATGATGCCACCGAAGATGTTCACGAGAACGGCTTTCACATTTTCGTCTGCGAGTATAAGCCGGAAGGCGTGCGCGACTGCCTCTACGGATGCGCCACCACCAACATCGAGAAAGTTTGCAGGTTCGCCTCCGTTTTGTTTGATGATGTCCATCGTTGCCATAGCAAGTCCAGCACCGTTCACCATACAACCGATGTCGCCATTAAGTCGAATATAACTCAAACCGGATTCATTCGCTTCTAATTCACTGGGATCTTCCTCGTGTGGATCGCGCATCGCAGAGAGATCGGAATGTCGCCAGAGGGAGTTGTCATCAAGATTGACTTTAGAGTCGAGTGCAACGATGTCCAATCCATCACCTGCTGTTACAATTGCCAGCGGATTAATCTCTACGAGTGAGCAGTCACACGCGGTGAAAGCGTTGTAGAGTGCTGAGATGAGTTCCGCTGCTTTCGGGATAACGGAACGATAGACTGAATCGGTAATCAATTTGTATGTGAAGTCGCGTGCTTGGAACTCGGTTAATCCGAAGGCGGGGTGAATCTGTGTTCTGATTATCTTTTCAGGTGTTTCTGCTGCAACTTCTTCGATATTGACCCCACCTTCCTCACTACCAATTAGGGTAAGTTGTGAGGTTTCCCGATCAAGGAGTATGGCGAGGTAGAATTCTGATACTATCTCTGCGGCTTCAGCGATCAGCACTTTTCGGACGAGTTTCCCTTCGGGACCCGTCTGCGGTGTTACGAGTTGCATGCCGAGGATCGCTTCAGCGAGTTCTTTCACTTCAGCAGGTGAGTTTGCGAGTTTAACACCGCCTCCCTTTCCGCGTCCGCCAGCGTGGATTTGTGCTTTGATAACATAGGTCGGGCAATTAAGTTCTTGCGCGATGGTTTCCGCTTCCTCTGGCGTTTCGGCAACCTTGCCGGGTAGCGTATTGACACCGTGGGATTCTAAGATTTGTCTGGCTTGGTATTCATGGATGTTCATACTTTTCTGCGGTCTTCGATGAAATTCCTTTGGTATTTATAATTGCTGGTGTATTGGGTCAGTAAGTTCCGAGTTAAAGATATTAGGAATTATATCATACTTGTAGTAAGATTGCAAGTTTTTCAGGTTCGTTGACATTGCTGCTAAGGTATGTTTGCAAGGCATGTGAAAATTATTACTATCCTTTTTTGCCTTGTGGAGTCTATAGTAAACAAAGGGCATAATCGATTATCTGAACAGTTTTAATTGGCAACGCTTGGTGTGCGAATTGCCCTATGTCCATTAATGAATGCTGTTTGTTGAATAGAAATGCAACACGGAGGAATATTATGAGAACACTTCAATCTTTGTGGAAAACTACGAAAATTTTTCAATTACATTGGCAATATCATTGGTGGTATCACCATCCGAAAACGGCTCAGAGCGTGCGTGCTATGCAAAAAGTAGAGTGTCTTCGGGACAAAGCCCGGTTTCGGGTCAAAGGAGGTTTTCACATTGACGGAAGTGATGACATCCTGCGCGAACTCTATGTCTTCAGTCCGAAAGAGAATGGACACAACAAGGATTTTCTGTTTTTGGTTGATGATGAAGCGAATACCTATACGAGTGTGCCAACAGGTTGGCAGCTGATTGACTCGGATGGTACTGAAGTGCGTGGTGATGTTGTCGGTTTCTTGGATGGCAAACGTTATCTGTTTGCAGGTGGCTCCAACGAGTTAATTGCTGCGGCAGAAGAATAGTGCCTAAACCAGACTGATCGGATTAGGGACCAGGTGATGGTTTTACAAGGAAATGAAGTAGATTTATGACTGTTTTGGGTGTAAGGTAAGTGTTGTTTTAGTTACAGATTTGTCGTCCGCAAGGCGTTCAAGCAAGGTTTGGATGGTTTCCTGAAAGACGGGATGCACAAGATTCGGTGCAATCTCTGCTAACGGAACGAGCACGAAACGACGAAGATGCATTTCTGGGTGTGGCACGACGAGTTTCTCTGTCTGGAAGCATAGGTCTCCGTAGATTAATATGTCCAAGTCGATTTCTCTCGGACCCCAGCGGATGCGGTGTTGTCTGCCAATAGCGGTTTCGATGTTTTTCAAGGTGTGTAGCAAGGGTAAGGGGGAGAGGCTGGTCTGGATCGCAGCGACACCGTTCAGGAATGCTGCTTGTTCTTCATATCCTACAGGTTCGGTTTTGTAGACGGAGGAAATCTCTTGTAAAGTGATTCCCTCCGTTTTTGATAACGCGTGGATGGCGTTCTGGATGTGTTTTAGCCGGTTGCCGATGTTGCTTCCGAAGCCGATGTAAACTGTGTACATAGAGTCTCCGAAGCACGTCCAGGTGGACGAAAATACTAACCTGAGAATTTGCGGACGGCAATGGAAGTGTTGTGCCCACCGAAACCGAACGCGTTGGAAAGGGCAACCTCAATCTGTGCATCACGACTTTCGTTTGGGACATAGTCCAAGTCACAATCTTCGTCCGGCATGTCGTAGTTGATGGTTGGTGGCAGATAGCCCTTTTCCATCGCACCTAAACAGGCAATGAGTTCTACGGCTCCGGCTGCACCGAGCAGATGACCGATCATGGATTTGGTGGAGCTGACGGGGATTTTGTAAGCGTGTTCACCAAAGAGGGTCTTGATGGCATTGGTTTCCGCGACATCACCAACGGGTGTGGAAGTGCCGTGTGCATTAATGTAATCGACACCGTCTGCTGGCAATTCAGCGTCTCGGAGTGCGAACTCCATCGCTTTCGTTGCGCCTTCGCCGTTTTCAGGTGGACTTACCATGTCGTGTGCGTCTGAAGTCATGCCGTACCCGATTACCTCAGCATAGATATGGGCACCGCGTTTTTTGGCGTGTGATAGCGATTCGAGAATTAGCACACCTGCTCCGTCTCCCATCACAAAGCCGTCCCTATCTTTAGTGAATGGACGCGAGGCGCGTTGAGGTTCATGGTTGCGCTCCGACATCGCTCGCATTGAACAGAACCCGGCAAAAGCCAGCGGTGTAATCGCCGATTCTGTGCCGCCCGTGAACATCACATCCGCCTCGCCGCGTTGGATGATACGAAAGGAATCACCAATCGAGTGGTTCGCACTTGCGCATGCAGTGACAGATGTAGAGTTGGGACCCTTGAGGCTAAAATGGATTGAGATCTGTCCTGCCGCCATGTTGATAATCATATACGGGACAAGAAATGGACTCACACGTTTAACGCCTTTTTCGGCGAGGATTTTAGCGTTGTCTTCGAGGACCCCAATGCCGCCGATTCCAGAACCGATTTGGACGCCCGCACGATATGGGTCAACCTTATTGAGTTCCAAGCCTGCGTCTTCATGTGCCATGATTGAGGCAGCAAGCGCATATTGGATGAAAAGGGGTAACCGAGACGCCGCTCGACGATCCAAGTACTGTTCCGCTTGGAAATTTTTTACCTCTCCGGCGATTTGGGTGCGATGCTCGGAGGCATCGAAATAGGTTAAAGGTCCGATTCCGTTTTTACCGATGGCAAGCGCATCCCAATATTCTTCTTTCGTGTTACCAATTGCATTGACAACGCCGATTCCTGTAATAACTACACGCTCCACGAGACCGATCCTTTTTATTCGGGTTGCAGGCGCACTTGAGAAAACGACCAAGTACGCGCTGGGGAGGGCTTATAATATCTCGCTATGTGCCCTCCAGTGATATGTTTTATAACCTATACATTTTCATCTAAGTAATTCAAGGCATCTTGAACAGTCTGAATTTTCTCTGCGTCGCTGTCTGGAATTTCGATATCGAATTCCTCTTCAAGTGCCATGACCAGTTCCACAGTGTCGAGTGAATCGGCACCCAAATCCTCCATAAAAGAGGCGTCTGGGGTTACGTTGCCTTCGTCAACACCGAGTTGTTTCGCAATAATTTCAATGAGGCGTTCTTGATTTGTTGCCATAAGTGTTCCTCTAATCTCCTATAGTAATTTTTGCCCGCAAAATCGGTATGGGGCTGAAAATGTGTTCTTGTATTATAGTTCAATGAGTGCCTCGACTGTTCTTCGTTGCAGACAACGTTCTGCGTCAAGGCAATTGATACAGGTTATGGGCATTAATTATAAACAGTGCCCGATAGGCGGGTTATCCCACCATCCTTCTGATAGGTGCACTCGGAGAGTCCAAGCACACTTGAATCACATCACCATACCGCCGTCAACCTGAAGGACTTGACCGGTGATATAGCGTGCAGCGTCTGATGCTAAAAAGCAAACAGCGTCTGCCACGTCTTCTGGGTGCCCAAATCCTCGTAACGGAATCAATTCAAGTACGTGTTTCTGATTCTGTTCCGATATTTGTGCTGTCATGTCTGTCGTAATAAAGCCAGGAGCGATAGCGTTCACGGTGATACCACGGGCACCTACCTCTTTGGCAGTAGCCTTGGTTAAACCGAGAATGCCAGCCTTCGCAGCGGCGTAACTCGCTTGCCCAGCGTTTCCCATTAATCCAATTACTGATGAGATGTTAATAATTCGTCCACTTCTCTGACGTATCATAGGACGAAGAACCCCACGTGTGCAGTACATCGTACCAGTTAGGTTCGTTTGTAACACGGCATCCCAGTCTTCGTCTTTGAGGCGCATCAGCAGCATATCGCGGGTAATCCCTGCGTTGTTTACAAGAATGTCGATTTGTGAAAACTGTTCAATCGTTTTCGCAATAAGGACTTCAACGTCTGTTTTTTCAGAGATGTCAGCGACTATTGCGTGCGCGGTGTGCCCTTTACCTTGCAGTGTATCAGCGATCTGGGTAATGGCATCAGCGGAGCGCGAGCAGATAACGACGTTGGCACCGGTTTCACAGAGTCTATGTGCGATCGCCGCGCCAATGCCACGCGAAGCACCTGTAACGATTGCCGTTTTACCACTCAGTAAATCTTCCTTAAATACACGCTGTTCCGTTATTTCATCCATTGCTTTTATCCATCGCTTCCGTATGCGTCTGCCACGAGAGACAGCGTTTTGGGGTCTTCAACATTCATAGCACTACTTTCTGATAGCGTCCGCTTTACTAAACCTGACAAAACCTTTCCCGGACCAACTTCGATAAAATGTGTGATGCCAGTATTCTTGATACTGTGTAACGTTTTTTCCCACTGGACGGGTTGCGTTATCTGTTGAAATAGAAGTTGCCTGATATTATCGACATCCGTGGCGAATTCACCCGTTACGTTCATCGCTATATCGACTTGAGGTGGATGCAGCGGCACTGTGTCGAGTGCGGATTTGAATTTTTGTTGTGCTGACGCCATCAGTGGGGAGTGGAATGCTCCGCTTACTGGTAATGGACGACACCTTCTTTCACCAATTTCGGTTTTGGCAAGGGTAACAACGTGGTTAACTGCCTCCACCTGTCCAGAGATCACGAGTTGTCCGGGGCAATTGTAATTAGCGATTTTGACAATCCCGCCAGCTGATTCACAGAGTTCTTGAAGTCGTTCGGTTTCCATTCCAAGGATTGCTGCCATTGTGCCTTGCTGGGTTTCACCTGCTTCCGCCATGAAACTGGCACGGGCATGCACGAGACGTAATGCATCTGAGAAATCAAGGACTCCTGCCGCTACGAGTGCGGAATACTCCCCTAAACTATGTCCTGCGACGGCATTTGGAACGATACTGTGTTCCTTTAGGATTCGCAGTGCTGCAACGCTACAAGTCAAGATTGCCAGTTGTGTGTTTTCCGTCTGCTTTAAATCCGCCTCCGGTCCTTCAAAACAGACTTTCCTCAATCCACGTCCAAGAGCTGCGTCAGCTTCTTCAAAGACAGCATCGGCAGTGGGGTGGTTTTCTGCTAATTCCGCGCCCATGCCGACCTGTTGTGAACCTTGTCCTGGAAAGATAAACGCCAGTTGTGTCATATTCGTCAGATACAGATGCTCGTGTTCAGTTCACGTCTACAGTTGTAGGAGCGTGCTTCCCCATGTCAAACCAGCACCAAAAGTCACCAACAGGAGTAGATCTCCTGGTTTTGCTCTGCCTTCACGAATTGCTTCATCTAAAGCGATAATTACTGTCGCTGCGGAAGTATTACCGTATTTGTCAACGTTAATATAAACCTTTTCGCGTGGCACGCCGAGTCTGTCACCCACTGCCTCAATAATGCGCAAGTTCGCTTGATGCGGGATTAGCAAATCAATATCTTCAATGCTAACGTTCGCTTCCCGTAGGACACGCTGCGCAGCTTCTGGCATGAGTCGAACACCTAATTTGAAGACTTCCCGTCCGTTCATCTGAATTTTATCTAATTTCTGGTCGATAGCTTCTTGTGTGACAGGCATTCTGGATCCGCCAGCGGGGATACCGAGGAGGTCAATATCCGCGTAGTCTCCATCAGATCCGATATAAGATGCGAGAATGCCTTTTGGTTCATCTGTAGCTTGGACAACGGCAGCACCTGCGCCATCTCCAAAAAGAACGCAAGTGCCTCTATCGCTCCAATCAACAATCTTGTTAAAAACTTCGCCACCCACGACAAGAATAGTGTCGTATCGTCCAGATCTAATCATTCCATCTGCGAGGTCCAGTCCGTAAAGGAAACCAGCACATGCAGCAGACACATCCATTGCAGAAGCGTCCTTGGCACCGATGCCTTTCTGCACGTAACACGCTGTCGAGGGGAAGAACGTGTCTGGTGTAACGGTAGCGACGAGAATCATTTGGATGTCAAGTGGATTGATATTGGCATTTTTAATAGCCCATCGGGCAGCGTGGATGCAAAGATCTGAAGTCGCCTCATTGTCGTCAGCGATACGCCGCTCGCTAATTCCTGTCCGTTGACGAATCCATTCGTCGCTGGTATCGACCAGTTTCTCAAGATCGAAGTTAGTGATTACCCTCTCAGGGAGGTAAGAACCTGTCCCCGTAATTGTTGCATATCGAAGTTGCGTCATTGTGTCTCTCTTCAAGTTTCTGGCATTGTGGAGCGTCGTTGCAAGCCACGTACCAAAACTTGCTATAAAAACCGGGGTCGGTTTTGTTGTTAACCGATATTTACCTATGACTCATCGGCGGACTTGAGTACGGGGCGTCCGTTGTAGTACCCACATTCGGTGCAGACACGGTGGGATATCATAGTTTCCCCACAGTATGAGCAAACACTTAAGGCTTTATCATGGAGTGCGTTGTGGCTTCTCCGCATTCTTTTTTTCGATTTTGACGTTCTCCGTTTTGGATGTGCCATTGATTATCTCCTTTGTCTAAAAAGTCGCGATTCAAAGTTCCTTATATAAATTTGAGTCTATTATGATTTCAACTTTTTTCCAGCATCTTTGAAAGAACCGAAAAGGGGTTAGAAGTTGCCACCGAAGCCTCATCTTCTGTCTCGCAAGAACATGCACCAGTGTTGAGTACTGTTCCACACTGTAGACAAAGTCCTTCGCATGTTTCGGAACAGAGGGGCCACATCGGTATTTCAAGAAGAAGTGCCTGCCGGGTGTCTTCTGAGATGTCTAATGTTTCTCCGTCGTAATATCGCTCATCTGCATCATCTTCTTCCGAGGATTCATTTTTAAAAGAGAAAAACAGGTTAAGCGAGGTAGTTACGTCAACCTCAAACGGTTCAACACAACGTCGACACGCTACGGAAACTGTTGAGATGATGTCAGCTGTCACACAAATATTATTGCCACCTTGGCGAAGTAAATGAACTGTACATGATAGGGGACTAACAAATTCTGCTTCCTCATAAATCAGACCGAGGGTCTTGGGTGGCACAAGTGCTTCATATTTCTTGAAGTCCTCGTGTCGAAGGTCTTTCACATCAAACGCCAACGTATCTCTTATGCCTTCCTTCATATTCAATTTTCACCTCAAGTATCTGTTGGAGAAGTTGCAGGAACTCTCTGCCCTCACTATAAGCGGATGGCAAAGATGGCTACTATATTTATGGTATTATGTATGCATATATGCCTCAAAAGTCGACTTCTTCTTCGATTCTGATGAGATGTGCGTCACCTTTCACGTCTTCGAGCGTGTAAATTTGTGCGAGTGCTGCTTGCATATTCTTTTCCCGCGCTGTGTGTGTTAACATAACAAGCGATACTGTGTCCATGCCGTGCGGGTCCTTCTGGATAACAGAAGCGATGCTGATTTGCCAGTTCCCTAAGATCGTGCCGATTTTCGCGAGGACCCCTGGTCGATCAACAACGACGAAGCGGATGTAATAGCGCGTCTCTATATCGTCGATAGAACAAACATCGACTTCCGCTTGTCCACCGGCAAGCCACGCTTGTGCAATTGGGGTGCTAACGCCTTGTTGTGCCGATTTCGCTGCGTCAATGATGTCGGCAACGACCGCGCTTGCTGTTGGCATCTCACCTGCTCCCTGGCCATAAAATAGTGTCGGGCCTACTGCATCTCCGATGACGCAGACTGCGTTAAAGGCACCACCGACATTCGCGAGGAGACTCCGCTCTGGAACGAGTGTGGGATGCACACGCGCTTCCACACGATTTCCATCGATCAACTTTGCTATGGCGAGCAGTTTGATGACATAACCCAGTTCACGCGCGTATTGAATTTCTTTTTCGGTGATATTTGTAATGCCTTCGACATGAAGTTGTGGCAGTGAGATGCTGCTCCGATAGGCGAGAGCAATTAGGAGGATGAGTTTCTGAGCGGCATCAATACCTTCAACGTCGAATGTTGGATCTGCTTCAGCGTACCCCTTGTCCTGGGCGATTTTGAGCACATCTGAAAAATCGACAGCATGTTCGTGCATTTCGGTTAAGATATAGTTGCACGTGCCGTTTACAATACCATAGAGAGAGTGTATCTGGTTGCCAGCAAAACTTTCTTGTAGTGTTTTAATGATCGGGATACCACCCGCCGTGCTTGCCTCGAAATTGAGACTCACTTGATGTTCTGAGGCGAGTTGGAATAATTCGCCACCGTGTTCTGCTAAGAGAGCTTTATTTGCGGTAACGACGTGTTTACCATTTTGGATGGCACGTTTGATGAGACTATGTGCTTCTGTAACACCACCAATAAGTTCAACAACGATGTCGATATCTGGGTTGTCAACGACTTCTGCGGGATTGGCTGTCAAACAATCTGCGGGAAGGTCAACCCCTTCGCGCGTAGCAGGGAGCGTCCGTTTCACTATTTTTTTTAGGGATAACTCCGTGCCACTATTTTTGGCAATAAGGGCATGCTGATTTAGTAGGATTTTGGAAACACCGGTCCCTACGGTTCCCCACCCTAAAATGCCAACATTAATACATGACTTGTCCACTACTGCAACTCCCTCTTTTCTATACGTTTGCTGCGTGACTTGCAGGCGAGAATTGTACCTACCGGGCTTGCAAGCCGATATTGTATATTAAAAATCGGGGCGACTGGATTCGAACCAGCGACCTCTTGAACCCCATTCAAGCGCGCTTCCGGGCTGCGCCACGCCCCGTTAACAGAATAGGCTCATTTCGCGTTTAATTGTATCATAAGTCGGTGTGAATGTCAAATAAAAAATCCCTGTTATTAGAACCTTTCGGTTCATATAGGGTGATCGCGTCACTTCATGCTCTGGATTCGGGGTATATGTGAATTGTAAGTTTTCTAACTTCTTGAGTTGTAGGGTGGGTTCTTCCTATCTTGTGATCGTGTCCGGTACGCCGGATTAGTTAGCTGTGTCAGAAGACCCACCCTGCATTAGAACAGAAGTGATAGGTTTAGGCAAAACCCATTTCTTTTAGATTTTTGAGACTGATGCCCAAACTCTCAAATGGGTCGCGTTCATAACAGGTATCCTGTTCAATGATGTACCATTCAACGCCTGCATAGATGCAAGCATTCAGGATAGCCGACCAGTTGAGGTTACCTTCGCCGACTTCAGCATAACGTTGTGTGGAACCTTGCATCGCCATATCCTTAAGGTGGATGATGTCAGCGCGTCCTTTTAGGTCGCGTATCCATGCTGCTGGGTCGCCACCACCGTGCTGAATCCAGTATGTATCCAGTTCGCTCTTGAAATAGTTGGGATCGCTTTCGGCATACAAAATCTCCAATCCCGTACGTCCGTTAAAACGTTCCAACTCAAAACTGTGGTTGTGATAAGAGAAGGTTATCCCCCCTTCGGCAAGACGTGCTGCGACTTCGGATGCTTCTTTCGCGAATCTGGCGTATCCTTCAGTCGTGCGGTATTCACCGGGGAGTCCTCCAATTGCGGCATGCTTGCAACCCCATAGTTGATGTTCATCAATAACGGATTGCGGTTCGTCGCGCATCCTTGCGTAGTCGGTATGCGTGGCGATAATGCTGATACCCTCACCGTCAACAATGTTTTTTAGTGCTTCAGGTGAAATTGGACCGAGTGCAGAACATTGCACCGATTCATATCCAAGTTGCCGGACTTTCTTCATCGTTTCTACAATGTCAGCCTCAGTCTTGGTAAATTCTCTAACAGTATAGAGTTGCGCTGCGATTTGCTGCGCAGTAGGCATGTTTTGTGTTGCCATTGTCACTCCTTTTGTGTGGCGTGTACTATTTGTTGATTGGTAGTGTATCAAAAAGAAAGAGAGCAGTCAAGTTAATATGGGTTGGGAGTTGGACATTCAGTTTTTGGTTTTTGCCTATTATGGTCAAAGGATCGCGAGCACATCTCGCTTCTACAAAAAAACTGAATAGTTTTGGTAAAAAAAGGTTTGCATCTTAAAAACGGGTTTGATAAACTTTATATTATGATAAACCCTTTTTTCTTCGGGGGTAAAGGTCGAGGTCCTTTTCGATTTTTACGCTTGCTACTTCATTTCCCAAATTTCGTCAGGTTAACGTGGCGGCTGTTTACTGATGAACGCGTTCCGATCTATCGGAAGGCAATTCTTATCCTTACCGAATTGTTGGCGTTTATATTTGCTGTTGCGTACTTGGTGAATCCTCTTGATTTCGATTTCCTTCCTATCTTTGGTCGTATTGACGATCTTTTGATTGGAGCTTTTGTGATCCTTGTGCCAGGTGCTTGGTTATTTATCCGTATGTGCCCTGAGGACATTGTCCGTGAACATGTGGATCGAATTTCACAGGGGCAGTAAACAAACGCCGTCCTGACAGAAGTATTTTCGCAGACCCACCACATTTTTTCTAACTTTTTTGCAACTTTATTATCTAATAGGTGTGTCTTTAGAACGAAAACACACAATTTAAGAAAAATGGTTTCGTTCCTCAGAAATCGGAACCGACTTTCAAATTACATTAGGAGGTTTTCTATCATGTTCAAACTCAGACCCACTTTGCGTAACGCTGTTCGCGTAATTTTGGTTTTAGCTGTACTTATTGTCGCTGCGGGGCTTATCATTGACAGGGATACAAATAAGTTCACTCTGCAGACTGCTGTTGGGCAAACGAACGATACACTTCATAAATCAGAAGATTTTCAGCACTTGGAGCGCGCGAATCGAGCGTTTATTGATTTAGTGGCGCGGACGCGTCCAGCTGTCGTACAAATTACAACGAAAACGGAACGAAATAGAAATGATATATCACGAAGACCAGAAATGTCGCCAGAGGACGAAGAGCAGTTTAGACGTTTTTTTGATGAAGATTCTCCGTTTAGATTCTTTTTTGGAGAGCCTAATCCGCGCGATCTGAACCCAAATCCGCAGCCTCAGACAGGTGTTGGGTCCGGGGTAATTGTAAGTAGTGATGGCTATATTCTTACCAATAACCATGTCATCCAGGGGGCAGATGAAATCAAAGTAATCCTTGCGGATGGTCGCGAGTATACTGCGGAGTTAATTGGTCGTGATGATGCCGGAAGTGAAGTTGGTGGAAGCGATTTAGCGGTTGTCAAGATTGATGCGGAAGATCTTTCAGTCTTACCGTTTGGAGATTCAGATGTGCTTGAGGTAGGTGAGTGGGTTATCGCGATTGGGACGCCACTTAACTACTCACAAACCGTGACCCGCGGTATAGTTAGTGCGAAGGATCGGACAGGATTTACTGCATACGGGCAATTCATACAGACCGATGCCCCAATCAATCGTGGAAACAGCGGCGGTGCGCTGATTAATATCCGTGGAGAATTAGTTGGGATTAATACTTTGATTGCTACCGGCGGCTTCTCTATGGGAAATATCGGTATTGGTTTCGCTATTCCAAGTAATATGGCTCAGCAAATTTTACCGCAACTTATAGAAGATGGAAAAGTCGTCCGCGGTTGGCTTGGCATCACTATGAAGTTAGTTAATGCTGATTTGGCAGAGAAACTGAATCTTGATAAGCCGCGGGGTGCGCTTGTTGAAGTCGTAGGTAAGGAAAGTCCTGCTGAAAAAGCTGGAATCGAGCGTGGAGATGTCATTGTCTCTTTTGCTGGACAGCAGGTCCAAGATATACATCACCTACGGCATATTGTTGGTGCTACGAAGGTTGGCAAGTCTGTTGATGTGAAAGTCCTTCGGAAAGGCAAAGAAAAACTGTTGACTGTTAAGTTGGGTAAACGCACAGCAGAGACCATGGCGACCCTCAGAGAAAGACTGCCAGAAATAGAAGAAGTACAGCAAGTCCAAGAAGGTTTTGCGGGACTCAGTGTCGAAGGCTTAACGCCTGCGATTGCTGAAAGGTACGGTTATTCTGCGGACGAAACAGGCGTTGTTGTCACACAGGTTGAAAAAGGCAGTGATGCAGAGAAAAAAGGCATTAAGCCCGGCTACCTGATTCAAGAGATGGAATGGATGCCGATTGATAGCCTTGAAGCATATAATCGCGTTGCCGAGCAGTTGAAGACGGGAAATAAGAAGCGAGTGCTCCTCTATGTCAGATTGCCAAATGGACGCGGTGGAGATTATGTTACAATAGCCGTTGCCAAATCAGACCGGTAATTCGCGTAAAGCACATCTCAGTTGTTGTTTAATCTTAGGAATTAATGCTTGACGGGTAGTTGTTTTTGTGGTATGCTGCCCAAAGACAACTATCCTTTTTTGTATTAAGGGGAATGGACACGGATGGAAGCACAACGGGTGGTTTGGCCGAGTCGTGCCAAAGTTGAAGTAGAGACTTTTGCTTTGCCGACTCTCGGAGATGATGAAGTCCTTGTCGAAACGGAGTGTACGCTCATCAGTCCGGGGACAGAGCGCGCCTTTTTGTTAGGACTCCCAAATGCTCAAGGACGGTATCCGTCCCGTCCCGGGTACAGCAATGTAGGTACGGTGGTAGAGGTCGGGAAGGCAGTTACAGACTTCAAGATCGGTGAACGCGTCGCTTCAACACAGGGACACACCAGTCATTTTATAGCCTCAACGAATCGTTTGCTGAAGATTGCGTCTACTAATGTCCCAGCCGAAGAGGCTGTTTTTTTTAATCTTGGTGCGATTGCATTACAAGGTGTTCGCAAGGCGCGAATTGAATTAGGTGAAGCGGCGTTAGTTTTGGGACAAGGGCTTATCGGTTTGTTGGCGATGAAACTCTTGAAGTTGAGTGGTGCAATCCCAGTGATTGCTGCGGACCTCACTGATAGTCGGCTCGAAATTTCTAAAGATGTAGGGGCAGACTATGCTCTTAATCCTGAAGATGCTAATTTCTCCGATCAGTTGAGTGATGTTACTAAAGGCGATGGACCAGCAGTTGTTATTGAAGCGACGGGGCATCCGGACGCAGTTAGCACTGCTATGGATGTTGCCGGACAGTGGGCACGGGTGGTGCTCTTGGCAAGTACGCGCGGAGAAACACCGAATGTAAACTTCTATCGCGACGTTCATAAAAAGGGACTTATCCTTTATGGTGCGCACAATGCAATTCGCCCACGTCAAGAATCTTCACCAAACTTCTGGACGCTTGAGGACGATAGTCTATTGCTCTTATCGCTCATCGCTCAGAAACGGGTTAATGTTGCTCCATTGATTAGCCATCGCGTCTCTGGAGAGGACGCGCCAAAAGCATATCAACTACTCATGGAATGGAACCCTGGCTTACTCGGTGTTGTTCTACAGTGGAACAGCATGTAGGCGCGGAATCAAAGGAAAAAGATGGCACGCGAATATCCAATTGAAAACGTTCGTAACATCGGCATTGCAGCGCATATTGATGCTGGCAAAACAACTACAACTGAACGCATTCTCTTTTACACTGGCAAAAAACATAAGATTGGTGCGGTAGATGATGGTACTGCTGAGATGGATTGGATGGTACAGGAACGGGAACGTGGTGTAACAATCACCGCTGCTGCGACTACCTGTTTCTGGCGTCAACACGCGATTCACCTCATTGACACGCCTGGGCATGTAGATTTCACAGTAGAGGTGGAACGCTCGTTACGGGTTTTGGACGGTGCTATTGCGCTTTTCTGTGCTGTCGGCGGGGTAGAACCGCAATCAGAAACTGTCTGGCATCAAGCGGATCGCTATGATGTGCCACGTATTGTATTTGTCAATAAGATGGATAGGGTTGGGGCAAATTTCGATCGCGTTCTGGAGATGATGAAAGAGCGGTTGGGAGCAAATCCACTTCCCCTCCAGCTACCGATCGGTGATGGCGCGGATTTCACGGGTGTTATTGATCTGGTTACACAGAAGGCGATGTGTTGGGATGCGACTGATCTCGGACAAACGTATACGGAAGCGGAAATTCCACCTGAATTGCAGGATGCGGTAGAGCAGGCACGAGAAAATCTCTTTGAAAGTGTTGCTGTCGAAGATGATGCATTACTTGAAAAATACCTGAGTGGTGAAGAGATAACGCATGCCGAACTCATGGCGTCGCTCCGTGCAGCAACGTTACGCCGCACATTGGTTCCTGTATTGTGTGGAAGCTCTTTAAAGAATCAAGGTGTTCAACCCTTGCTTGATGCGGTGATAGATTTTTTACCTTCGCCTGCTGACGTGCCACCTGTTGAAGGAACACTCCCTGATACGCGTTCTAAACGCAGGAGGGACAAGTCTACCGAATCATCTGAAAAACATAAAGTGACACGGACCGCAGACGATACTGCTTCTCTGTCGGCGTTGGCATTTAAAGTGGCGAGCCATCCGACAGTTGACAAGCTTGTTTATTGTCGGATCTATTCAGGGACTCTTAAGCGCGGGGAAGTTATCTATAACGTCCGTTCTGGAAAACGAGAACGGGTTAATCGTATTTTACAGATGCATGCGAATAAAGAGGCTGTATCTGACACGGCTTACGCTGGTGACATTGTTGCCCTTGTCGGACTTAAGGATACGAAGACTGGGGATACAGTCGCCGATGAAAAAGAGCCAATTCTGCTGGAATCAATCACGTTTCCAGATCCGGTTATCTCTATTGCTATTGAACCTGAACGCTCGAGTGATACGGACACATTGGAAGAGACGCTCGAAAAGTTGATGGATGAAGACCCAACGTTTACAGTTGGAATTGATAAGGACACAGGGCAGCGGATTATTTCAGGGATGGGTGAACTTCATCTGGAGATTCTAACCGATAGGATGATCCGCGAATTCGGCGTTAAGGCTCGGGTTAGTAAACTTCAAGTGGCGTATCGGGAGACTATCAGTACTGTTGCAGAGGCGCGTGGAAAACACATCCATAGAACAGATGAAGAAGGTATCTATGGAGATGTGCTGCTCACGGTTGAGCCGTTAGAACGCGGCGACGGATTTCAGTTTGAGGATGAGACGGACGAAACACAGATTCCACGGCAGTATATGGCGTTTATTGAGAAGGCATTGGAAGGCGCTATGGGAACAGGTCCGCGAATCGGATACCCGATGCAAGATGTGAAAGTAACGCTTACGGGTGGTTCTTACCATCCAACCGATTCCTCAGAAATAGCATTTGAAGCGGCGGCAGTCCTTGCATTTGAGAATGCGGTTAGAAAGGCGAACCCTCTGCTCTTAGAGCCGATTATGCGGATACATATCACTGTTCCAGATGAGCATGTCGGGAAAGTCATCGGGGACCTGAACGCACGCCGTGCTCAGATTAATGAGAGTGCTACCCAAGATGCGTCCATAAATGTCATCAATGCCTTTATACCCTTGTCAGAAACATTTCAATACACAACACAACTTCGCTCGATGACGCAGGGACGCGGTGCTTTCACATTGGAATTTTCACATTACGATGTTGTTCCAGAGTCTCTTGCTCCGGATGTTAATCGTGTTATCTCGGCTTAGATTCGATTCAACGTCCGTGTGCTTTCATCACTTGCTGCAGCTCTGCCAAAGGGATCGCGTACATCGTTCTGTCGTTGCGTCCTGTTGTTGTAGTCGCCATCGTCATTGAGTTAACAATGGCTTCCTCTGTTGCCTCAATAACAGCTTGGAAGAGCGAACTCAATCGCCAATTGACTGACATCTGAATTTGGAAGGTGCCGTTTTCAGTGTTGCTTGGGAAGATATTCGCCGTGGAAAATGCGATAACGAATTCGCCACTGCCATCCGTACTTGGTGTGCCTGTCCGAGCAAGCCCGTGTGTTGCACGTATTGCTAACTGTTTTAATTGACGATGCGTCAATGGGGCATCGGTTGCGATAACGATAATAAAAGAGCCGTCTCTGCCGGGTTTCGGTGGAGAGTCTGTAATTTCCTGGCCGACTGGGACGCCATCAATCCGTAGTTGAGAACGGCGTCCACCATTGGAATTAACGAGGACACCCACTGTCCATCCGCCCCGATCTTCGGGAAGGACGCGTGAGGCGGTGCCGATACCGGCTTTAAACCCATAGCACCGCATCCCCGTCCCACCGCCAACGCAACCTTCGGTTACGGGACCATTCGTGGCATTTTCAATAGCTTCAATAGCGTGTTCTGGTGTGACATGAAGGCCACTGATGTCGTTCAAACCGCCGTCGTAGCATTCTGCTACAATTGGGAGTACAATGTTATTGTCTGGGTACCGCTTCACGATATAGCGAACAACGCCGTCGTTGACTGCCCCAACGCTGAGGGTATTTGTGAGTAAAATGGGAGATTCAACCCATCCGGCTTGGTTTATACGGGCGATACCGGTTGCCTCTCCGTTGCCGTGGATGGTGTGTGCTGCCCCGAATAGACGTGCTGTCCAGATGTCATCACTCGGTAGAATAGCGGTAACACCGGTGCGAATTGAATCACCTTCATTTAGGGTAACATGTCCTACTTTCACACCGGTTACATCGGTAATCGCGTTATGTGGACCCGTTGGGAGGGTTCCGATCTGGATGCCGATGTCGCGTGCCCGTGCGCGGGGTGCTGAGTCTGCAGATTCAGCATCTACACTACATATAGAGTATACCAGAGAAACCCCAATGAGGATGACAAGTGCTAACGTTTTCAGGTCGCGCGGAGGTTCAGCCGCTCGTGTTTTTTTTAGAAATTTATGCATTTTCTAATTGCTTCCTATAAATTTTGCGAATGTGGTTAAAAATAGCGATATATGTTGGCAAACGATAGTCGGGATAGCTCCATTCCCACGGTTGAAAGGTTTTTCGGTAGAAGCGGAGTGTAATTTCGGCATAAATGCCGTCTCGGAGATAGATACGGTGCGCGTTGTCTTTCGTTGACGCAAGCACCAACTTTGCCATACAGAGATACCCGGCATCTAAGTTAACCTGTCGTGCCTCACCTTCAGGCTTTTTTGTAGTAAAAGTTTGCTCTACTTTATTAGTAAATAACTTCATTTCTGCCAATGTGCCTGCATCGATGAGTCTTTCAAAACTTATGAATTGTCTTTGAATCCCTGGTCCCATCTCGTTTTCATAATAGCTTGTGCTTATGAAAGGTAATAGTTCACTTGCGAAGTCAATTGGACCCAAACAATGCGTCAGTTTCTCATAAACGGTTGGCAAGAGGCACGGTTCAGGAGTCAACACACCAATAATGGCTTTAACGGGTTGTGGTATTGTGATTGTACCCATGTTGTCCTCCGTGGTCTAATCTGGAGCAAGTTCCGCGTGCCTTATATCATAAATTGCGTGCCTTGAGTATATCAGAGAGTGTTTAACCTGTCAATGTTTGGCTGATCACGTCAAAAATTGGAATTCCAAGCCTTATATCATACCTTATTTTATAGAAATATTAAAAAATTACATATTTTTTCGTTTTTTCTTGACTTTTTTTGAATTATAATGTATAATATTCTGTTATGCTTATGTCACCATATTCAGACGGAAAAAGCAGCTGACGGAGCAGGCTTTTTCAAAAGTCTATTTAGAAGCTGCGTAACCACCGCCAAATAGGGAGACTCCATTCAGTGAAAAAAAAGCGAAGAATTTCTTTTGCGAAGACACAAGTAAGTACCCCACTCCCAAATCTCATAGAAACCCAAGGAATCTCGTATGATACCTTTCTGCAACGAGATGTTCCTCCCAATGAACGTAAAGACACGGGCCTCCAAGCCGTATTTAAAGAAGTATTTCCGATTCGCGACTTTTCAGAAGTCAATAGCCTTGAATTTGTCGGTTATAGCCTCGGTACCCCCAAAATACACACTGCAGGAGTGCGTTGCTCGCGGTGTAACGTATCAGGTATCGCTCACAGCACGTATTATGTTAGTTCTACGCGAGGCAGATCCGGATGCAGATGAACCACACGTTGTGGATATCCGCGAATCCGACGTTTATCTTGGCGAAGTCCCCTTAATGACTGAAAATGGTAGTTTTATTGTCAACGGCAGTGAACGTGTGATAGTAAGCCAACTACATCGGTCTCCGGGTGCCATTTTTCTTGAGAAATCTTTGCCAACGGGACGACGTACACCAACTGCGCAAATTATTCCCTATAGAGGCGCGTGGGTTGAATTTGAGGTAGACGCGAAGGATCAAATCTATGTTCGTATTGATAAGCGTAAAAAATTACCTGCCACTGTGCTACTTCGTGGGCTCGGTTGGGCATCCGACACCGATATTCTGAAACTCTATGCTAAGACGGAACGGCTTGTACTCGCTGGATGGCGTGTCACCAGTGTGGAAGCACCTGCGCAGCAAATTAAAACCGGTGACTTGTTAGATGCTGCAGCATTTCGTCAAGCGAAGAAGGATTATCCTGGGATTAAAACAGAGAAGCATTATCGTGTTACCGTAGTAACGGATGAGGACTGTCCACTGGAAGTCGGACAAGAGATTGCATCTAAAGAACGCACCAGTTTTCGTAGAAAATGGAAAGGTTTTGAAACCGAACTTCTTCAACGCGTCATTGATGCCCCTAACGGTAGGTGTGAGTTTAGTGTAGGAGAGCTCATAACGAATTCAGAATACGAAGAGGCACGTGCCCGCTACGGCGAAAATGCGTTCGCGGCTGAGGAGGCTGTGCCCGAAGATAGCCAAGGTAGAGTTTGTGCCGAAGATGTTATCCATCAAGAAACTGGCGAAGTGCTACTCACCGCGAATACGCTACTTACTCATACCGAATTGGAACGCCTTCAGGAATCTGCCGTTGAGGCACTCACGGTGTTGGATGTAGAGGATTGCCAACATATCCGGTTTTTGCGTAACACCTTGGAACGCGATCGGCAGGCGGATTACCCCGATCAGCACGGCTTACAAGATGCTGCACTCCTTGAAATCTTTCGGACACTGAGACCTGGTGATCCTGCGAATGTAGAAAATGCCCGTAAACACCTTTCATGGCTACTATTTGATCCACATCGGTACGATTTAGGCATAGTCGGGAGATACAAACTTAATCAGAAATTTCGAGATATGCCTGTTTATGCGGAGCCGCCAGAAGAAACGTATCGCACACTGCGACCTGAAGATATCGCTGCCACAATCGGTTATCTTCTTAAGGTACATAACGGGATTGCTCCGAAAGATGATCTTGACCATCTGGGCAACCGTCGTGTGCGTGTTATTGGTGAACTCCTTGAAAACCAGTTTCGGATGGGGTTATTTCAGATTCGCAGAACAACGCGTGAGCGATTAAGTACCACCAACGATATTGAAAAAATCGTTCCATCTACGCTTGTCAATCCGAAACCGTTGATGATGGCACTTCGTGAATTTTTTGGTTCTAATCAGTTATCACAGTTCATGCAGCAAATTAATCCACTGGATGAGTTGACGCACAAACGCCGTATTTCAGCGATTGGTCCGGGTGGACTTCACCGGGATAGAGCGACAGCAGCGGTTCGAGATGTGCATCGTACGCACTATGGACGGGTCTGTCCCTTAGAGACACCCGAGGGTCCTTCGATTGGACTGATCGTTTCATTGGCTTGCTATGGGCGGATCAATCCTTATGGATTTATAGAGACACCTTATCATAAGGTGGAAAACGATGCCTCTTTAGGTTCGGTAGAATACTTGACTGCAGATCGTGAAGATAACGCCTATATTGCTGCAAAGACATTGCCGCGTGATACAAATGGCGGTGCTGATATTTCTGGGCAGTCTCTACCGGCCCGTAGTGGCGAGGACGTCTTGTCCCTTCCAATGGAGCAGGTGAGTTATATCGGCGTTGCTCCGCAGCAAATTGTTGGAGTCTCCGCTGCGCTTGTTCCGTTCTTGGAGCATGAGGATGCCAACCGTGCGTTGATGGGTTCCAATCACCAGCGCCAAGCCGTCCCGCTCATTCGACCAGAGGCTCCTTTGGTTGGAACAGGGATGGAAGAGCCAGCTGCACGATATTCTGGAGCACTCATCACGGCAACACGTGCTGGTACTGTTACGAGTGTCTCTGCTGATGAAATCCTGATATATACAGGGGAAACTCTCCACCATGATGAGGGCGAGAATACATTCAGCGAGATGGGCTACGATGTTTACAAACTTCAGACTTTCAAACGCAGTAACAGTGGAACCTGTATCCACCAACGTCCGATCGTCTCAGTGGACGATAAAGTAGAGGTTGGGCAGGTCATCGCAGATGGCACATCTACAGAAGGCGGTGAACTTGCCCTCGGACGGAATATATTATGTGCTTATATGCCGTGGGGTGGTCATAACTACGAGGACTCTATTCTTATAAGTGAGAGTCTCATTAAGGAAGACACTTTCACCTCTATCCATATTGAAGAGTTTGAGGTAGAGGCACGCGAGACAAAAGTGGGTCCCGAAGAGATTACACGCGACATTCCGAATGTTAGCGAAGCACGACTCACCCAACTCGACGAAGAGGGAATTATTCGCGTCGGTAGTGTTGTTGGCACCGGCAGTATACTCGTCGGTAAGATTACGCCGAAGGGTGAAAGCGAGTATGGACCCGAAGAAAAGCTACTGCGTGCGATTTTTGGAGAAAAAGTTAAGGAAGTTCGAGATGCTTCCACTTATGTGCGTCCGGGTGTTGAAGGAGTCGTCATTGATGTAAAAGTGTTTTCCCGTAAACCGGATGCCTCCCAGCGACGTGGGGATTGGGCACAAGGCGAATCAGGCTCCTCAATGCCTGATAGCTTACGCTACGAATCAAAGCGTAAGGAGATTGAAGAGACTTCGCGCGAACAGATTGCTTCTATTCGTTACCGGAAGATTGAAGAGATTCGCAAAACCCTGATCGGATGTGAACTCACGAATCCCCTTTCCACAGTGGATGGTGCTACCGTCGAGGGTGGTGATGCTGGTGATTCGCTAACTGACGAGGTTTTAAATGCCTACATTTCCGGTTTTACAGCGGATGCCTACTATAGAGTGACAGAGGATACAGCCTCTGAGGCTTTCGTCGCTGAAACGCACTATAGAATAACAGATGTAACTGAGCCTGCTCCGACTATTGCGGTGCATTATCCCGACCCTTCGATTGCGGAACCGCTATCTTCTGAAGTTGAAGAAGATGAGGGTATAATAGAAGAGGTTCCCGAACTGCATCGCTTTGGACCCGAAGCTATAGGTGCAGTGCAGGAATATCTTGGCGAAATTTGCAAACCACTCTTGGAAAGCACTGAACCGAATTTTGAAGAGACGATGGTCCCTTTAAGTGCGCAATCGGTATCTGTTGATATTGTGCTTCGTGGTGCCGATGGTAGTGCGGTTGCTATTGCTGTGTGCGAGGAAGCCCATGTTGACGACGGATATCATACCGATCAACTCAAAGCGACACTCACTGCGGAGCGTGCACGATTCGGTGTACTGGTAACTGAAGAAAACTCAGAACCAGATAACTGGAACTTCTATGAATTAGTGGACGATACCGAGTTGCAAACGCGGACACGCGCTGAATTTGAGGAAGCCGTTAGCACGCAGTTAGAGGCATCTAAAGGACCACTTGCGGAAGGCGAGGTCCTCACCCAGGATCAGTGGGAACAATTTATCCAGAGACATCCGGATTTAGAAACTGAACTGTTTTGGCATGTTATAGAAGTCTTTGACGATGAGTGTCCATTGACGGTTGGACAGGATATTTCTGATGCTGAATACCAACGGGCATACAATGATTTTCCTGCACGTCCCATCGCAGCAGGGCAGCAGTTGAGTCCTGAGGAGCGAGAGGCACTTGCTCAGACTGTTAGGGACCTTAAGACCGAGAAGATATGGCATATTACTGCTGTTTTCAACCCAGAGTGTACATTATCTGTGGACGAATATGTCTCTGATGATGAATATCAAAAGGCACGTAAAGTCTCTGGTTTGTCACTCTCGGATATCCGCGTGACCAATGTCGAGGCGATGGAACACATCCAGCGTGTTGAAGAGATGGCACAAGGAAGAATAACCACTTACACGGAAGAGAAAGAACGAGCCCTTCAGCAGTTGGAAATGGGTGATGAGTTGAAACCCGGCGTTATCAAGCGCGTAAAAGTCTATGTTGCCAGCAAGCGTCCGATTTCTGTCGGTGATAAGATGGCAGGGCGGTATGGAAACAAAGGCGTTGTTGCCAAAATCTTGCCTGAAGAGGATATGCCCTATCTTCCAGACGGTACTCCCGTTGAGTTGGTGTTGAACCCGTTGGGTGTGCCATCTCGAATGAACGTCGGTCAAATCTTGGAAATCCATCTTGGATGGGCATGCTATGAACTCGGCATCCAAGCGGAATCCCCTGTATTTGATGGAGCAACAGAGGCAGAAATTTTTGGGATGCTCGCTAAAACCGACCTTCCAGAACGTAGTAAGAAGACCGGTAAGAGCATTCTGTTTGATGGTAGGAGCGGTGAACCGTTCGCGCAAGAGGTGACAGTCGGATACGTCTATTTCCTCAAACTGAACCATCTCGTTGCTGATAAGATGCACGCTCGTTCCACGGGTCCTTACTCCCTCGTTACGCAGCAGCCGTTAGGCGGCAAGGCGCAACACGGAGGACAGCGACTCGGTGAGATGGAAGTCTGGGCGTTAGAGGCTTATGGTGCAGCGCATACGCTCCAAGAGATGCTCACTATCAAGTCGGATGATGTTCTTGGTAGAAGGGAAATCTATGAGTCAATTGTGAAAGGACTAAACCCGGAACCGCCCGGCACACCGGAGTCTTTCAAAGTCCTGGTCCGCGAACTTCAAACGCTCGGACTCCACGTATCGCTTGACAAAGACGATGATGACCCTGAGGCTTAATCTCGAGAGAAGAACATTGGACGAGTTTCCCCTATTCATTCGGATGACCCCGCGTCAGCGGGGTCAATCGTGGCGATTCCGCCTCTCTGAAAATAACTGAGATCGCAATTACCTACCAAGGGTTCAAATCTCACCTGACCCCGTAGGTTAATCGTAGCGACGGACCCTGTTTAAAAAGGAGAACTGATGAACACGGCATTTGACAGCATCTCCATAAAGATAGCTTCGCCTGAGCAGATTAAGGACTCGGCGAAGCAGACCAGTTGCAGACGTAGGAACCCGACTGACGCTGCAGACGGTCCCTTTATATGTCCGGAGAAAGGCACATGTAACTGTGGCGAGGTCAAGAAGGCAGAAACAATTAACTACCGTTCTTTTCGACCCGAACCCGAAGGGCTTTTCTGTGAGTCTATCTTCGGACCGCAAAAGGATTGGGAGTGTAACTGTGGCAAATATAAGCGCATTAAGCACAAAGGCGTAATATGTGACCGTTGTGGCGTTGAAATCACGCAACAGCGCGTCCGCAGGGAGCGGCTCGGTTATATCCAACTTGCTGCCCCAGTCTCTCATATATGGTACTTCAAAGGTATTCCCTCGCGTATTGGCACTTTCTGTGAACTTTCTTCACGACAAGTTGAACTTGTGCTCTACTTTGATGCGTTTATTGTCGTTGAAGTGACCGACCCAGAATGTCCACTGGAACCTCGACAGGTGTTAACCGAGATCGAGTATCTGGAGTATAGTAGCAAGTACCGAGGTGGATTTCGCGCTGGCACCGGTGCTGAAGTTATTCGTGAAATTTTGAGTAATATTGACCTTGAGGAAGAGGTAGAGAGGTTAACCAAAATTTTGGAGGAGACCACAAGTCATCAGAAAAAACTTAAGGTTGCCAAGCAACTGAAGCAGATAGCCGAATTTGCGGAAGTTGGACAGCGACCTGAGTGGATGATTCTGGATGTGATTCCAGTCATTCCTCCAGATTTACGACCACTTGTTCCGCTTGAAGGCGGACGCTTTGCTACCAGTGATCTTAATGATCTCTATCGCCGTGTTATTAATCGCAACAATCGCCTTCGTAAGTTGATACAACTCCGTTCGCCAGAAGTGATTCTCCGGAATGAAAAACGGATGTTGCAGGAGGCAGTCGATGCCTTCTTTGACAACGGACGACACGGTAGACGTGTTACGGGGCCTGGCAATCGTCCGCTCAAATCTCTTGCTGATGTTCTTAAAGGTAAGATTGGGCGATTCCGTCAAAATCTTCTTGGGAAACGGGTTGACTACTCTGGTCGTAGCGTTATCGTTGTCGGTCCCGAGTTGGGACTGCATCAGTGTGGGATTCCGAAACGGATGGCCGTGGAATTGTTCAAGCCGTTTATCATTGAGCGACTCCAAGCGCATAACCATGCGCAGACGATTAAGCGAGCGAAACATTTCGCCGAACAGGTTGACGCAGATTCGCCGGTATGGGATGTCGTCGAGGAGGTTATCGCCGACCATCCTGTTTTACTCAACCGCCCGCCGACATTGCACCGACTCGGGATTCAGGCGTTTTTACCTGTCTTGGTAGAGGGCAAGTCAATCAGAATTCCGCCACTGGTTTGTAAAGCGTTCAATGCCGATTTTGATGGAGACCAGATGGCGGTTCATGTGCCACTCACGGTTGAAGCACAGGCTGAAGCGAAAATGCTGATGCTCAGTAGTCATAATATCCTCAAGCCGTCACATGGAGCTCCCATTGCGGTTCCTGAGCTTGACATGGTGCTTGGTCCCAGTTTCCTGACGAAGGAATTACCGGGACATGCCGAAGATGCAGCACTTTTACACGATGCGTATACAACGAATGATACGTCTGCTTTTGATGCGCTCCGGGACAAACCGTGGTATCATCGTCGTTATTCCCATTCAGAAGAGGTGATAGCTGCTCATGTAGCCGGTCAGCTTAAACTGCATGACAATCTGCAGTTTTTCTGTGCTCGTAGTGGAAACGGTAAGAAAGCTGCAGAGCCAATCCTTACCACCGTAGGTCGGATTATTTTTAACGAGGTCCTGCCGTCAGAGTTAGAGTGGGAAGACGAACATTCGCACCAGCATATCCCGTTTCTCAATGCAGAAGCCGGAGGTCGGCAATTATCCGAGATAGTAGATCGGTGTTTCAACGAATTAGGGACACGCGTCACAACGGATGTGCTTGAAAAGATCCAGAAGCTTGCTTTCGAGTACGCAACGCTGAGTGGTATTTCACCCGGAATTGCAGATTATCTGACGCCCGAAAATCGGAATAAATTGGTGGACGATGCCCGGGTACAAATTGACACGCTTCTTGAAGGTGCTTCTGCAACTGAACGTGAGGAATACGAGAACGAGCAGATTCGCATCTGGTTGGACGCAATGGACAAAATAGAAGATGGGATGTTCGATACCTTACCGAGGGTAGAGACGCCGCTTGTTGAGCGCGGAGACCCGCGTAAGGTTCATCCGTACGTTGATCCGCAGGGATCGGAGATACACAACGAAGGGGTGGAAGGTTTCAGTCCAGTACATATCATGGCTGATAGCGGGGCGCGTGCGCGGAAAAATCCGTTTATGCAAATCAGCGCCTTTATCGGACTGAAGGCAAAGCAGGATGGCAATATTCTCATTCCGCCGATAGGAACATCTGCTTATCGTGAGGGAGACCAACTGCCTAACTATTTCTGTTCATATCGTGAAGGTTTAGATGTTATTGACTATTTTAACTCTACTTACGGTTCGCGTAAAGGTCTGGTAGACACAGCGATGAAAACCGCTGCGTCTGGTTATCTGACCCGGAAGTTGGTGGATGTTGCACAAGATGTCCGTGTTACTGCCCAAGATTGTGGCACACTTAACAGCATCCAGAAGTTCGCTACTGCCGGAGGAGACCTTGCGTTTAAGATTAATGGACGTATCGCGAGTGAAGATGTCCTCCATCCAGAGACTGGGGACGTGCTTATTCCTGCTGATGCATTTATAACAGTACAAATGGCTGCCCAGATTGATAAGCTTGGCGTAAAAGTAGTGAAGGTCCGTTCTGTACTGACATGTGAAGCCGAAGAAGGTGTCTGCGCCAAATGCTATGGACACGATCTCACAACGAATAATCTGGTCAATGTTGGTGAGGCGATCGGTATCATCGCGGCGCAATCTATCGGTGAACCCGGAACCCAGCTCACGATGCGGACGTTCCACACCGGCGGTGCCGTTGAAGATGTTTCCGAAGCCCGTCAGCGGCGGATCCTATCCAAGGAAAGTGGGACGGTGCGTTTTCTCGATTTCCAACCCGGTCGCACGGTGGAAAAAGAGGGTGAACTCTGGATAGCTACCGAAAACAGAATGAACTTTGATGGGCCTGCTTATAAGGTGCTGCAAATTAATCACCCCGATTGCCAGTTGCGTGAAGGCGAACTTCTCAGTGAGAAGCAGTATATTGAGAACACAGAACGTTATAAGGGTTTTGACACCAAAGCGTGGCAGTATGAAGTTACTGCGGTCTTAGATAATGACTGCGACTTGAAGGTAGGTGATCGGCTGTCACAAGCAGAGTACGCTAAAGAGCAAGAGACGTATGGCTTCCAGCGTTTTGCTGAACTGCATCAGCGCGTGACAAAAGTGCACCATCCCGACATCTCATTGAATCTTGGCGACCTACTTACTGAAGATGAGGTAGACGCGTTAAAAGCGGAGATTCGGCAGGGATTTGACGGAGAGTGGCATTATTTTGATTCAGAAACGGATGCTCGACTTACCGCAGAGGATCTGACTGAAGCCGGTACGGTTGATGCTTCACTTAGTGGTGAAGAACGCGATGCTAACTTCAAGCGGGTTTACCGTGTAACTGAGAAGACTAGCGAAGCCTTCCCATTTAAGGTAGGAGACGAGGTGCCGACGGAAGATATCACGCCGTGGCTGACTCCGTTTGAAGTAGATGCAAGACCGGTCTACGTTATGAATACAGAGATCACCGACGCGCCTGCTCTCCTTAAACAGACTTCTATGTTAGATGATGGTGCAACCGAGGATGCTCCACCACTTAGAGTCGGTCAAGAATTAACAGAGCGTGAGTACACGGAAGCGCGCACACAATATAAGCAGCTTGAACGGGCGTTTAAAGTTGAAAGACAAGAGACTGAACGGTACTACGTGACACACGTTTACCATTCCGAATGCCCGCTCAAAGTTGGTGAAGAGTTAGCTAAGGACGCATTAGTTCGTGCGCATAAACGGTTTACAGGTTTTGATGCCCAGAAACTGCGACACCGTGTAACGCGCGTACATCATCCGGATTGTACACTCAAGCCTGGCGATCTGCTCACTGAAAGTGAAGCAAAACAGTTAGGCGAAAGCTACTTAGGATTCACCACGTCTCAACGCAAGACTGAGACAGGCAGCTTTGATGTGGAGCGTTTATATCGTGTTACAGCGGTTAATCATTCAGACTGTCCGTTGAAGGTTGAAGAACTTTTGACCCAACGGGAATCTACCGCAAAGCGCCGGCAATACAAGGGACTGGAAGTTTCCCGTCATTATGAAGTGACAAACGTTGAGGACGGTACGGAGGCACTAACTGTTGGTCAACGCCTCACTGAAATCGAGTATAAGACACTCCGCAAGACAGATCCTGAGCTTGCTGGGAAGGTCCGAGGTCTGTACCATGTTGTCAGTGTACATCATCCTGAGTTGGAACTTGAGGTTGAAGAGGAACTGACTGAGCAGGAGTACCGGACGCACAATCGGAAGTTCAAAGGGTTTGATACTGAACTCGTCTACAAAGTCATCGCGGACGAACGGGATACGGATACCCCGCTTGAGAAAGGCACAATTCTTCCCTCAAAAGAATATCGTGCCTTGGATAAGGCAAACCAGCGGGTAACCCACACCGTCACAGAGGTCTATCATCCCCATTGTCAGTATGCTGTTGGTGATGAGTTAGCGGAAGAAGTCTATGAAAGCGCGAGGGTACAGTATCCTGGATTTGAAATGGACGAACTCGCCCTGCGGATGCGGATTGAGGTGGAGACAGCTGATGGGACGCGCGTGCCACACGTTATCCCACCGGGCTACTCCTTTGAGATCAAAGAGGGTGATAGTCTTCGTGCTGGTGAGACGCTTGCGGAACTCCATGAACGAACGGCAAACAGTGACATTGTAGCAGGTATTCCGCGCGTCACAGAACTATTTGAAGCACGGCGTCCGAAAAGCGACGATGCTGCTGAGATCGCCGAAATCGAGGGATACGTCCGATTTGCGGGCACGAAGAATGGTGTCCCCAACTATCGCATTGAGCACGGAGACTATGAGAGCCGCCTCTATCCGATCCCTGATGAAAAACGTCGCGTCGCTGAAGGCGACTGGGTGGATGCAGGCGACTCACTTACTGATGGATTCCTCAATCCGCACGATATTTTACGTATCGGACGGACTACGATTGAAGGGGTGTCTGTTGAGGGTGAAGAAGCGGTTTGGGCATACCTCGTTGACGAAGTTCAAAAGGTCTACGGCGAAGGCACTATCAACGATAAACACGTTGAGACAATAGTGCGGCAGATGCTGACTAAGGTTCGCATCAAAGAGCCTGGAGAAACAAGTTTCTATCCGAATGACGAGGTTCATCGTAAAGAATTTGAGCGCGTCAACAATGAAATTGAGGCAGAAGGCAACGTTCCCGCTACTGGTGAACCGATTCTCCAGAGTATTAGTAAGGCTTCCTTAAGCACGGATAGCTTTATCTCTGCTGCCTCCTTCCAGCAAACCACGAAAGTTCTAACGGATGCCGCCGTCAGTGGACAAACGGATAAGCTCTACGGGTTGAAAGAGAACGTTATTCTCGGACGCCTCATCCCAGTGGGCAGTGGATTTTCTGGTTTCCGGAACTTGGATGTTGACACTGATGACTCGGAACTCGCGGAAGCCAGTGATGATGATTAATTAGTTGTCTGTCTTTAAAAGTTACGGATAGATTGTGAAAAACATAAGGGTGGAACACAAACGCGGTTCCACCCTTTCTTTATGGTTGTGATATTTCCGTTTCTCTTTTATTGAACCTAAACTCTAACCCAAATTTGGTTTCGTCATATCTGCCGGCACAACGAGTTCATCAAAATCTTCTCCTGTTAGTGCCTCTAAGGCTATGGAAGCCTCGCGGAGTGTGCAGCCCTGCTCGTGCGCATACTGTGCCACCTTTGCTGCTCTATCATATCCGATATGTGGTGTTAATGCCGTTACAAGCATCAATGATTCTGACAAGTGTCGTCCAATCATTTCAGTATTTGGGACGATGTCTTCAACGCAATTCGTTCGGAACGATTCACACGCGTCCCCGAGAAGTTGTATGGATTGCAAAGCGTTATAGGCGATTACAGGCATAAATACGTTTAATTGCAACGCACCGTTAGCACCCGCAAATGCCAATGTGGTATCGTTTCCGATAACTTGTGCGCATACCATCGTGACGGCTTCGCACTGCGTTGGGTTCACCTTTCCCGGCATGATAGAACTTCCAGGTTCCATCTCAGGCAACTGTAATTCACCGAGTCCACACCGCGGTCCCGATGCGAGCCATCGAATATCGTTTGCTATTTTAAACAAACCAACGGCAAGTGTCTTTAGCGCGCCACTGGCACTCACTACTGCATCCCTGGATGCTAATGCTTCAAATGCGTTCGGTGCGCGTTTGAGTTGGGAGTTCCTCGTTATCTCCGAAAGTCTTGCCACAACGCGTGCCGTATAATCGGGATGCGTATTCAATCCTGTACCGACAGCTGTGCCGCCAATAGGGAGTTCACAAAGGTGTGGGAGTGCAGCCTCAATACGTTGTTCTGCGGCAGTGAGTTGTTGGACGTAGGCACTAAATTCCTGTCCGAGTGTGAGTGGTGTTGCGTCCATCAGGTGCGTTCGTCCAATCTTAACGATCTCTTCAAACTCGGATACCTTCTCTACGAATGCTGCTTTCAGCGACGCCAACCGTGGCAACAGATGCCCCTGAATTTGCCGGACTATTGACAGATGGATGGCTGTGGGGAAGACATCGTTGGTCGATTGGGATTTATTGACATGATCGTTCGGATGAATGGGATCCTTACTACCCATTTCGCCTCCGAGCATTTCAATTGCCCGATTCGAGATGACTTCATTGACATTCATATTCGTCTGTGTTCCGCTACCAGTCTGCCAGATGCGGAGCGGAAAATGGTCGTCTAAAGTCCCGTCAATAACTTCTTGCGCTGCGTTGCTGATTGCTTCCGCAAGTCGAGGTTCGAGCAGACCAAGGTCAGCGTTAACTTGCGCGATTGCCTGTTTGATAGTGCCGAGTGCCCATATAGCAGCGCGTGGTAGCCGTTCATCACCAATTTTAAAATTTTGGAGTGCGCGCTGTGTCTGTGCCCCCCAATATCGATCATCGGGGACATGGAGTGTCCCCATACTGTCTGTTTCAGTTCGCATTATGTATTTATGCCTTTCGTTACATAGAATTTTGGGTCATGTGATTCGGGTACGACTTGTCGTATTGACAAATATTACCACATTTTGAATGGATATTTCAACCCGTTTGCCTATTCGAGTTGGAGTTCATAATAAAAGCCCCGTAGAGAGTCGAAACTACAGGGCTTTCTCAGTCTTGAGTAAAATATTATTATAGCGTTTTAAAGTTTTGAGCAATTGATTTCAGTTCTGAAAGGACGCTCTTAAATATTTCAAGTTCTTTTCTTATACGTTTATCCTCCTTTTCTCTCATTGCCTCAAGCATACCAGTGATTGATTCATAAGCTGCAGCTAATGGGATATTATCTTCAGGTTGGAAAATGATTTGCTGACTGTTTTTCATAGTTATAACAACCTTTTCTTCTTCTTCCTGTAGCAGCGTTACAGTGGATATCTCTCTTAAATCCAGACTCGTGTTTCCGGATTTAAACCACATAACCTTCACCTCCTTCCATTGTATTTATTGGGTTCAGTCTTGATTATATCCTACTCTTGTGGGTAATCAAACGGTGGGAGTCTAACCGTCAGAATTAGTAGATTAAATTATACCACATATGCTTTGTAAGTCAACCGATTATTCCGATAAATTTGCTATTTTCTCTTAGACATGTTATAGTTAAAGAATGGGAGAGATGTCGTGGGAATCGTTGTACTGCAATGGATTAAACCTTATTTTATTTAACTGAGGAGTTGTATCGCGAGTGGATTCAACATTAGCCAATCCGTATCTGACAAACACCTTGACGCCCCCGCCGCCACAGACCTATCGCTATAAGTGTTGGCAAGAACGGGGTTACCATCCTGACTTACGTCCTGTTTCGTCTGACAGCGAGTGTGGGACTTTGATAGGTCAGATGGGTTGGGTAGGCGCGCATGCACATGCACATGAATATTTGTGGGCAACTGCTGGAAATATGGGAGCAGTTTTGACTGAAACTGTTGAAGAGGTGTGTCTCATCCCTTATGAGGCGTCGCCACGCTATCAACTGCCGCCACAGATCGTTGTTAAAGGGTTGGCTGGCAGACACGTGTTGCTTACAAAATCGGGTTCACGTTTAGATATGATTGGAATTGAACATCCTGCTCTTAATCTCACACTGATTGAGGTTGAGCCGGATGGTGTGCATTATCGGATGCGCTTCGGCACACCAGATCAGGCGACTTTGGATCTGAACCGTGCTCGCGTTGCACCGCCAGCGCCAACAAGCGAGATGTTTCACTATCTTCTTATTTTTGAACAGTTGGAGGGACAAGGGTTTAATGCACTCGTCCATTTGCAACCGAAATTCTTGAACCTGATTTCTCGAACAGAACATGGCGCGCCAAATCGATTTTACAACTTCCTCCGAGGATATGAACCGGAAACCCCGATTATATACGATGCCTCCAGTGGTATTGGGTTCGTAGAAGAGCGCGCACCTGGCATTCCAGAATTGTCCTATGAGAGCCTGCAACTCTTTCAGAATGGAGGAAGCCCAGAACGGCATATTCTCTACTGGGTGGGACATGGCACATTTTCACGAGGTAGCGATCTCCTTGATGCCTATAAACATGCGGAGTATTTTGAAGCCGCCGCACGGATGGCTTGGGAAGCAAATCAGCAGAATGTTAAGGCACAAGCGTATACAGAAGAGATTGTGAGTTGTATTTTACGTGAATTCAACGCGAACCGTAACATTAATCAACACTCAGATGCCGATTTCCAAGATTCGGATACTCCAGTGCAGTCTGAAAACGTCTATAATTATCCCTAAGTATATTTTGATGGTGAGGTATGCAACCTCGCTGACAGTATAGCCAGAACAGACATATTCTTAGAAGCGGAGGAACAACATACATGCAAGACCCTATAGATGTCCAAGACTTAGAGCATGACAATGCGGAACCTGAAGTAGAACCGGCACGAGAACAGCTGGAAGCACACCTCCGGGACAGCATCGTCGGAAGGTATATCAGGAGTTATAACAAGCGTTTGCGTAGTCTCAGCCAAGAATTAGAGGAGATGCGACAGCAAGTTGATGACAAACTCATTCGTATAGATCAACGCGTTACGCAGGAGATCGCAGAGGTTAAGACTGATATTCGCAGTTTGTCTGCTAAATTGGATAGTGAGGATTCAGGGATAACACTGGACAAAATTGAGGGGCTGATTGATGCTAAGATTGATGCCAGGCTTGATGGGATTACTGCACGTGGTGAAGCGGATCTTCAGAAGTTGTCAACACTCATAAACGAATTCGCCCATGAATTTCAAACAGAAATTGATCGGCTCAGCAACGAAACGAAACTTTTGCGAGAGCAGGCACGCCGGAATCAAGAATCTCTGCGCACAGAATTAATCTCTGAGACCGAAACGCTTGAAACCACAAAGGTTGATCGGTTGACCTTAGCTGAAACCCTCATTATGCTCGGGATGAAATTGAAAGACGATAATTTGCTGGATGAATTCGGAATTGATCTCGACCTCGATGAAGTCTTAGATGAAAGCTCAGAAAATGACGAAAGTTAAGTATACTGAGGATTTCTTAAGCATTCGATGGCACCCAAAAAAGCAAGTGCTTTTTCTGATTAGTAGCCTTTTGTGCATAGCGATTTTCAGTGGGATTCTTGATAAGATCGCAGCGAAGGAAGCGGCTTCTCTGGGCGAAATTTCAGTTCTGGCTGTTGGTGATATTACCGTCAGTAGCCGTATGACGCCATTGATTGAACGGGAAGGCGTGGGTGTGTTCTTTGAAGGCACTACTACCCTGCTTCAATCGGCAGATGTAACGACTGCTTCGTTGAACACAAGCATCTCGGAAAGAGGTGAACCCCGATACGGCATCAAAAACCCATTTCGGGCGGCACCTGGACTTGGTCGAGCAATCGCGAATGCAGGTTTTGATGCTGTCACCTTAGCTACTCCTCATGTGATGGACTTTGGTTTTGAAGCGTTGGAGGATACGATCACCGAATTGGAGTGGTATGATGTTAAGCCAATTGGTGCTGGAACAAATGCTGACGCAGCGAAACTTCCTGCATGGGTGTCGGTCGATGTGGGAACGCAATCTGCACAGGTCGGATTATTGGGATACTATCGGGTAAATGAGTTCACACGCTACACTGAGGATCCACTCGCTTACGCCGTTTATAGTGAAATGATAGACGCAGTTAAGCAGACGCGAACGGAAGCAGCGCTTGTGATTGTTTGGTTACATTGGGGAGTTCAAGGACGCTCTGTAGATGACGCAATCGGACGACAACGGATTTTTGCACGCGCATTGATTGATGCTGGAGCAGATATGATTTTATGTCAGCAGCTTCATACATTTGGTGGTATTGAGTTGTATCAGGGTAAACCTATCGTCTACAGCCTCGCGGATTTTATCTATGATACCTATGATAAACAATATTCACACATCGTTATTCCGAAGGCAACATTTGAATCTGGTGTGCTAAAATCAATTGAATTGATTCCCATTTTGACGGATCCGCCGAAGACACCCGTACGACCCGGAAAACCGACGGAAACGCCAGCCACATCCGAAATTAGAAATCAGTTTCCGAGTATCCTCACAGGAGAGGCAGCGATAAGAACCTTACAGGATTATCAACAACGCTGCGCGAAATTTGAGACGGAGGTAATCATAGAAGGCGAACGCGGATGGATTCGATAAGTAGGAAGAGCATCGGGGATTTTTGATCGCGACGCTTGGGTAAGGGTGAGAGGGAGAAATATGAGAAGCAATACGGGGCAAGTAGAAGGAATCTCCCAGTCGCAACCCGACTTCAGAGGTGAACGTGGTTTAACGCCGAAGGCGTTTGTCATCGCGATGCTTCTAATTCCTCTTAACGTTTTCTGGATTATCGAACTGGAGGTAGTACGTTATACACACCCGACCTTAATCCATCCACTGTCCAATGTCATTTTCATCATCTTTTGGCTGTTGGTATTCAGCGCGGCATTGGGGAAATTTTCATCAAAGTTAGGGCTGACACCTGCGGAATTATTGACCATCTATGTCATGTTGTGCATTGTTTCTTCGCTCTGTTCGCACGATATGATGGAAATCCTGGTCACTATCCTCGGACATCCCTTCCGGTTCGCAACGCCTGAGAATGAGTGGCAACAACTTTTTTGGAAAGAACTTCCGACGTGGTTAACTGTTCAAGATTCCAGTGTCTTGTCAGGATATTACGAGGGACAATCGACCCTTTATCGTGAATCGCACCTTGTCGCTTGGGCGGGACCTGCAGCATGGTGGACGGTTTTTATTCTCGTGTTGATGTTTGTCATGTTGTGCATCAACACACTCCTTCGTGTTCAGTGGACTGAGAGGGAACGGTTAACCTATCCGATCATCCAATTACCGCTGGCGATGACGGAGACGAATACGAGTTTTTTCAAAAATAAACTGATGTGGTTGGGATTCGGGATTGCAGCGGCTATTAGTATCCTGAATTTATTGAATTCCATTTATCCGACAGTGCCCTACTTGCCTGTCAAACGGCAGAACATTAATCAGTTTTTTACGGGTCGCCCTTGGAGCGCGATGGGTGGTGTGCGCCTCTCATTTTATCCTTTTGTGATTGGTATAAGTTTTCTTATCCCGTTAGACCTACTTTTTTCTTGCTGGGCGTTCTATTGGGTATACAAATTTGAGTTAATGGCAGGTAGTATTCTCGGTGTACGAAATTTACCGGGCTATCCCTATGCTGACGCGCAAAGTTTCGGGGCATATGTAGTGCTCCTTGGGGCTGCTGGTTGGGTCGGTCGAACACATTTTAAACGGATTTTCATTGGGGTTGTAGATGGGCTTCGAGGCGCATCGCAAATAGATATGCGGCGTGAACCGATGCCTTATCACATCGCCGTCCTCGGCATTGTGGGTGGACTGCTGTTTTTGACAGTGTTCTCTTATAAAGCGGGGATGTCGCTCTGGGTAATACCAATCTTTTTCGGGTTATACTTTCTGCTCGCGATAATGATTGCTCGACTTCGCGCAGAATTGGGGTTCTTAGTCCACGATTTACACAGGGTTGACCCGCATGGGTTAATTGTGACAGCGTTAGGTACGCAACGGTTGACGACGAGCACAAAGGCGGTTTTTTCGCTATATATGTTCTTTAACCGAGCGTATCGAGCACACCCGATGCCCCAGGAACTGGAGGCTTTGAAGATTGCAGAGCGGCGTCAGATTAATCCGCGACACATCGCCGCTGCTATACTCATCGCAACCCTTGTTGGTGCGATCGTCATATTCTGGCTACTTTTGGATAGTTACTACCGCCATGGGGCTGAAACCGGTTATTATGGACCGTGGGCACTCGGTTTTGGTAGGGGTGTTTATAGACAGCTTGAAAACTGGTTGAATTATCCGCAGGGAACTGATGTTCCTGCCCTCGCCTTTATTGGAGGCGGTGCAGGCGTCGCACTTGGGCTAACGTTTTTACGCACCCGATTTCTGTGGTGGCCCCTGCATCCACTGGGTTATGCCATGGCGAACAGTTGGGGTATGTACAACCTATGGAGTTGCCTCTTCGCCGCGTGGGTGATAAAAGCACTTGTCCTGCATCAAGGTGGACTCAAAGCCTATAGGCGTATGGTGCCGTTCTTTCTGGGGCTGGCTCTCGGAGACTACTTATGTGGGAGTTTGTGGAGCATAGGAAGTGTGCTCGCAAATACTACACTGTATCAATTTTGGCCCTGATTGTTAAGGGGTAACGGAATCTGTGTGGTAGATTTCCGTACTGACAACTATTAAATTTGGAGAAGAAACATGGAAGAAAAAGAAAAAGAAAACCTTGAGGATACCGACGATAAGGAAGAACTCACTCGAGAACTGCCAATTCTTCCGTTGGATGACCTTGTCGTTTTTCCGTACATGCCACCTGTGCCGCCTTTTCCGCCACATCATGTAGCACTTTCAGGAAAGACGGCAACTGAGGCTGTTCAGGACGCTATGGACGCGGAAAGGATGCTATGTATTTTTCGTCCGAAAAAGGACGATATTAAAAACCTTACGCCGCGCGATCTCAGTCCAATTGGCAGTTTGGTTCACATTCTCCGCTACAAAACTGATGATGATGATGTCCTATTTCTCGCACATGGGCGCGAACGCGTTCGGATCGAAGAAATTTTGCACACCGAGCCGTTCATTAAAGCTCGAGTTAATGTCATTAGAGGTGATGAAGAAGAGCCTGATGTGAGTGAAGAACAGAACTTGGAAATTGAGGCGCTCGTGCGCAGCAATGATGAAATATTCCAACGTATCGTCCAGATGTCATCCCGCTACCAAGAAGAATACGGCAGTATCACTAAAACTATGCTTGACGAACCGGGTCGCTTCGCCGATTACATCGCTGCCGTCTTAGACTTAAAACCTCATGATAAACAACGCATTTTAGAGGCTGTCTCTGTCTCTGAACGATTGAACGCACTCGCTGTTATTCTTGCTAAAGAACTTGACCTGCACGAATTAGAAAGCAAAATCCAAAACAGTGCACAAGCGGTAATTAACAAAGGACAACGTGAATACTACCTCCGCGAACAACTGAAGGCTATTCAGACCGAACTCGGTGAAGCAGATGACCTCGGACTTGAAATAGATGAGATGCGGGAACAATTAAGCGTAATTGAAATGCCGGAGAAAACGAGGCAGGCAGCTGAAAAAGAGTTAAAACGGCTCTCTAAAATGCAGTCTTTCTCACCGGAATCAACTGTTTCTCGAAATTACCTGGACTGGTTGCTTAACCTCCCGTGGTGCATCAGTACCGAGGAGGTCTTAGATTTAGCTGCGGCGCAAAAGATTCTGGACGCAGATCACTACGATCTGGAAAAAGTCAAAGAGCGCATTCTGGAGTACCTCGCCGTGCGTATGCTGAAAACGGAGATGAAAGGACCGATCTTCTGTTTTGTTGGACCGCCGGGTGTTGGGAAAACCTCGCTCGGAAGATCTATTGCGCGTTCGATGAACAGAAAATTTGTGCGTATTTCATTAGGCGGTATGCACGATGAGGCAGAAATCCGAGGACACCGACGCACCTACATCGGCTCGATGCCGGGCAGGATCGTCAAAGGCCTCCGTCAAGCTGAGTCTAACAACCCTGTTTTTATGCTTGATGAAATCGACAAACTCGGATCTGATTTCCGAGGGGATCCGGCTGCTGCGCTTCTGGAAGTTCTTGATCCAGAACAGAACCACTCGTTTACTGACAACTATCTTGATGTCCCTTTTGATCTGTCGAAGGTGATGTTCGTCACGACAGCGAACCAGCTCCATACCATTCCGCCACCGTTGCGCGACCGGATGGAGACGATAGAACTTCCGGGTTACACCGCTAACGAAAAATTAATTATCGCCAAACAGTACCTGATTCCACGGCAATTGGACGCAAATGGACTGGAGAAGAAGCAGATAAGTATCAGGGCTAAAGCTATTAATAAGGTGATTGGTGCGTACACCCGCGAGGCAGGTGTGCGAAATTTAGAGCGCGAACTCGGCACCGTATGCCGAAAGGTTGCACGCCGTGTTGCTGAAGGGGAAACAGAGCGGACAACGGTTACAGATAAGGATATCCCATCGTATTTAGGTCCCGCGAAGTTTGACTCTGAAATTGCGGGGCGTAGATCTGATGTCGGCGTTGCGACCGGTCTGTCTGTCACACCCGCTGGTGGTGAAATTCTTTTCATTGAGGTCGCCTCTACTAAAAAGACAAATGACCGTGCGCAATTACGTATTACCGGACAGATTGGTGATGTCATGCAGGAGTCGGTGCAAACCGCACTCAGTTATGTCAAATCCCAATCTGATGTCCTTAAGTTTGACCCGAATGTGTTGGAAAACGATATCCATATCCATGTACCTGCGGGAGCAATTCCCAAGGATGGTCCCTCTGCCGGCATTACAATCGCAACTGCCCTTGCCTCTATTGCTACGCGGAAACGGATTAGTCCTAAAATCGCAATGACGGGTGAGCTTACGCTGAGAGGTAGGGTTCTCCCTATTGGTGGTGTGAAGGAGAAAATTCTCGCTGCGAAGCAGGCAGGTATCAAGAAAGTTATCATGCCTCAAGGCAATCAGAAACACTTTATTGAAGTGCCTGAAGACATCCAAGCAGGTGTTGAATTTCTGTTTGTAGAACATGTTACCGAAGTTTTCACGGAGATATTCGCATGACCCTTTTAGGGAGGTGTTCACATGAAACGCCTATTGAAAATAACGGTTGGAAGATTATATGCTCGCGCCTTCAGCGTCAGTCGGTTTGTCACATTTGCTGTTCTACTTTTGTTTATGGCTCCATTCGCGTTACAGGCGAACATGACGAGTAGTACGAGTCCTGTTTCTACAACCCCACCATATTTTCTCAAAGACATCGCCCCTCTCCTTGATAAGCAAGGGTGTTCAGCGGGTATGTGCCACGGAAAATTCGGTGGTCAAGGCGGACTGAACCTTTCTTTGTTAACCTTGAATCCGGAATCAGATTATGAGCCGATTGTCCACCATAGCCGTGGAAGGCGTATCAATCTTCTTGAACCGGATCGAAGTCTCTTTTTTCTCAAACCTACCGGACAAGTGCCACATGAAGGTGGTATGCGATTTGAACCCAATTCAGGTGCGGCACTAACGATTCTGCGGTGGATTGAAGCGGGAGCTCCCTTTTCTGATGACGAACCGCGCTTGAGGAAACTCGAAATTGAACCGAGTACTGTTGTGTTATCCGATGTCGGAAGGACAGCACAACTCAAGGTTCTCGCCTATTTTTCTGACGGTTCTGTTGAGGATGTAACCGAAAAAGCCGTCTATGAGTCTAAGGACACACCTGTTGCTGAAGTGTCCGCTACTGGTAAAGTGACAAGCGTCCGCTGGGGAGGAACTGCGATTATCGCTCGCTTCTTGGGTGTTGTTGATGCCTCGTTTGTAACAATCCCGCGAGCTGCTGAAGTAACTACAGAATCACAAGAGATCCTATTCGTACCCAACAACTTCATTGACGAGTTTGTCCTTGCGAAACTCAAAAAACTGAACATCCGTCCATCTGCCCTGACGACTGATGATGTCTTTATGCGTAGGGTTTATCTGGACACAATTGGCAGGCTTCCGACATCTGATGAGGTAAAGGCATTCCTCGCAGATACGCGCACTGATAAACGCTCGAAGCTTATTGATATGCTTTTGGAAACACCAGAATGGGTAGATCTGCGCACGCTAAAATTAGCCGATATGTTGCGGATCCATCCACGTAGGTTGGGGAACGGTGCATTCGGAGAGCGTGGGGCAACGCTCTTTCATGAATGGGTGCGCGCGGCGGTCGCGCAAAACAGTCCGTATGATGAACTTGTACGAGAACTGATTACTGCACGGGGCAGCACGTATCAACATGGACCTACAAACTACTACCGTATTGAACGACAGCCTGCAGGTAGAGCAGAGACTACTGCCCAAGTGTTTCTTGGTATTCGACTGAGTTGTGCAAGATGCCACAAACATCCGTTCGATCAATGGACGACCGATGACTATTGGAATTTCGCTGCCTTTACTGGTAAAGTGGGGGTTCGCGGTGGTGAACTCTACAACGAGCAGGTTATTTACTATGATCCTACAGGGCGCGTTATAAATCAATCTGTTCAGGGCAATCGCGGTGAAATCGCACTGCCAACTTTTCTTGGTGGTGAGTCCCTTTCTCCAAATTATCAGGGCGATGTGATGCAAGTCCTGGCAGACTGGATGACTTCCTCAACGAATCCCTACTTTGCGAAAGCGACTGTGAATCGTATCTGGAGTCAATATTTCGGCAGAGGTATTGTTGACCCGGTTGACGATATGCGTGCAACAACGCCGCCGAGTGTTGAAGGGCTTCTGAAAGCGTTAGCAGATGACTTTGTACAAAGTGGATTTGATACAAAACACATTATTAGGCGGATTCTCAACTCGCGGACGTACCAACTCTCTGCAGAACCAAATGAGACGAATCAGTTAGATGATCGATTCTTCTCGCGTTTCTATCCTCGTCCGATGGTCGCGCAAGTGTTATTAGATGTCTTGAACGACGTTACAGGAACAGCGGAAAAGTATGGACGTTATCCGCTTGGCACGCGGGCGGTGGCACTGCCTCTACCGGTGAGTTCGCGTTTCTTATCGCTTTACGGTCGCTCTGATCGCGAGTTCCTCGGCGATTTAGACCCAAAACTTGAACCGACCCTAACCCAAGCACTCCACATGATTAATTCTAATTATGTGAATAAGAAGTTAAGAAGTTCCAGTGGTGCGCTCTCGCGGTTGATAGAGGGGCAACCTGACAATCGGGAACTCATTACCGAGTTGTACCTCAGCACATTGAGCCGGTTTCCGACAGATACAGAGATCGAGACTGCTGAGGCGTACATTGCGGACAGTCCTAAGTATCGCATGGGATGCGAAGATCTTCTGTGGGCACTCATCTCGTCGCGGTCATTTCTCTTTATCCGTTAGGCTAATTCTAAATAACTCTTATGGCGGGGGTTCAACACCTCGCTGCACCTATTTCGTGTGTCGCCAAACTTACCAATTATTTTCTCTATCGTGAAGAAAACCGAGAATTTATTTCAACAGTGGAGGATACAGTGATGAAGCACATAGAACGCTATTTCATATTTGGTTTCTCTTTACTGCTTTTGCTCGGGACCTCAGTTATGCCAGCATTGGGACAGGGAGAGAAGAAGGAAGATCTGATTGGGCATTGGACCTTTGAGAAAGGTGCCGAATTGGAAGACCTGACAGGTCACTTTAGTAAGATTGATCTCTTGGGTGCTGAGGTGAAGGATGGAAAGTTGCACATCGGCAATAATGAGTGGGCGATGACCACAGGTTATAAGGGAGATGACATCGGTCCTGATAAAACTTTGGTAACATGGCTCTATTTGGACGATTTGAACGTTACAAGAGGTGCCACGCTGGCGGTCAATAAGAGTAGTGGAGATACCTTTGATGCGATAGTCTATGCGGAACGCCAACCGAAACGTTGGATGGCGGGTAGCAGCCACTTTAGGCGCACACAGGATGCGAATCCCGGTTTTGAGGAAAAAGAGACAGGGAAGATGATTCAGTTGGCGATTTCGTATGAAGATGAGGGTGGAAACGCAAAGATTACGATATACAGGAACGGTGAACGCATCGGTGGTTATACTATGGGACCCATCGTGTCTTGGGAAGCTGGTGATGTGGAGGCACTTTTCGGACCGCGTGCTCTCATTGGCGGGACTGCCTATGGTTGGGTCGTCGCTCGTATAGAAGATGCGAGAATCTACAATGCCGTTCTCAGCAAAAAAGAAATTAACAACTTGGTTGAGAATACGCTGGATGTCGAAGCGCGTGGCAAACTCGCGACGCAATGGGGGAAGCTCAAGTTTTCCAAGTAGTGGTTAGCAGATGGTTATTCATTTCAAGAAAGGCAAACATCAGTGGAAACACAAACCCGATACACTCACCTGTGTGCGGGACGATAGAAGTGTCACTTGGACACATCTCCATAGTGGATTTGTGTATCATGATTTCGCACATTACGTCATTGAAACAACCCTCGGCTTTAAAAATGCGTTCTTTGGACTCGTAGCGAAAGGATATGACATCCCGGATTTCAGCGAACCGAAACCCATACGTCGTTTTGAAATTCCGAAGGAGGCGATGGACCTCGAACCGGTTGTTGCGCTACTACAAGCGGATGTGTTGAACGATGGAACTGATCATAGTGGGTTGTTTCGTGGTTACAGCGCGTCGCTTCCGATAAACATCACGGACGAACAGCTTAAGGTGATGCAACAGAAAATGCAGGTGCTGTTACAACAGTGGCAGGATTTACAACCGGGACAATCAATGGCGTTGCGGTTTTAAATACATAACGCCGTAGGATGATATGTTAGGGCAGAACGAAGCGTGCCTACTATATCCTACGGCGTTTTATTTGTTTTTGTGAGTTAGGATTCACCGTTTTTTGTCAATCGCGCAACGATTTCTTCAACGGCACCCTCTGCCCGTTCCCGAATCTGGTCTGGTGTGAGACTCTGAATCGGATGGGGGACTGTGAGGGGTTCCAATTCACTGTGACCAAGTACACGCGCTTGTACTTTGCCTGCAGCGAAGAAGACCTCTGTACAAACGGCGACGCTTGGGACACCGCGTTCCTCTAAAGCAGTTCCATCGTGCATACTGCACGATATACAGGAGCCTCAGTCGGCAAGCCCTTCGATAACGAAGTCTGCCTGTTCCGCGAGTTCCGCGAGCAATTCCGTCGGGGCAGGACGCGTGAATGTTGGTTTTTTGACATGAATCACTTCGGCAAGGTCAAACCGTTCTTGCATTAATTCAGCAATACGGTCGAGAAAAATATCACTGCCGTTTTTTGTGATGTTCAGTAAACCCATTACTTTACCGTCAAGGTTATCGAGCCGCGGTGCAAGAAATTTCGCCGGTGCATCGCCTTGAGAGGTAGGATCAAGTAAAGTGGTGTTTGGCATTGGGAAACCTCAGCATTTTAGCTATTATGTAGATGAATGGGATGCTTCCATCTGCAGCTGCTGCGACTTTGCCATCGCATCTTCTGCTTCTTGGATCATCCCTTTTCGTTGGTAACACACGGATAAACTGGTATATGCAAGTGGATCCTTCGGATTGATTTCTATCGCCTTCTGGATAGCCGTAATGGCTTCGTCGTATTGACTCAGTCGTTCATAGGCGTGTCCTAACCCAAGGAAGCCTTCGATGTAGTCTGGATAAGTGATGGTTAATTCTTTGAAGGCATTGACAGCTGCTTCAAGATCATTTTCAGCAAAATGCGTAAGTGCAGCATCATAAAGTTCTGCTTCGGTTGGCATCTTTTTTGTCCTTTGAGATACAGGTTTAGCAAAATTCTATCAGAAAAGATAACAAAAGTCAACCATAAAACCCTCTGAGAAATCGGTTGCACACCGAGTCATTTTAGGGTATGCTGTAAGCACACTCTTACCGATCCTGTTAAGGAGTTCAAAGTTTGCGGAATTACACTGAAATCGCTGATCGTCTGAAACCCTTAGATATGCCAATAAAACTGATTGGTACTGCTCACGATTACCCGATATATCAAATCTACTTAGCGTCTTCTGCAGATACGCCAAAACATATCCTCATCACTGGTGGTGTGCATGGCGATGAACCTGCTGGTATTGAAACGGTTTTACGGTTCCTTGAACGGGACAACACTGTACTCCTGAAAAACTTCTCGTTTTTGGTAATTCCGTGTATCAATCCTTACGGTTATGTTCATAATACACGTGAGACGCTTGACGGTGTAGACATTAACCGTGCTTTTGAATCGGAAGAAGATGTTGCCGAAGTGGCTATCGTCAAAAAAGCATTAGGTCAAACCCAATTCTCGCTCGCGATGGATTTCCACGAGGACTACGATGCGACCGGTTTTTACCTCTACGAAGGCAAGCGCGACGAGAGATACATTGGTCCCGCTCTCGCCACTGCCGCTAAAGTGGTTGGTCCGATAGATCCGGACGACCCAGGTGAAGATGCTCCAGATCTTGCTGAAGGTGTTTACAAGGTTGCTAACTCGTGGGGGACCCAAGGGTTGGCGCCTTACCTGTTGCATTTTCACAGCGAACATGTTATCATCTCTGAGACACCAACGGTCTGGGAACTTCAGCAACGCGCAGCACTCCACTTGACGATACTGGATGCCGCGCTAAATACCCTATTAGCAAAGGAAGTATAAATGGAAGATCAACAAATACAGTCGAATGTTAATACCGCTTCTCTGCCTTCTGAGTTAAAGATCACTGACATGCGTATCGTTCGGACGCAAACGGGCGGTCCTATCTTGAAACTGGACACAAACCAAGGTATTTACGGTCTCGGTGAGGTACGTGATGGTGCGAGTCCGACGTATGCCCTGATGCTTAAAAGTCGGATTCTGGGTGAAAATCCGTGTAACGTTGATAAAATTTTTCGGCAGATTAAACAGTTCGGTCATCACGCTCGGCAGGGTGGTGGTATCTGTGGGATTGAAATGGCACTGATGGACTTGGCTGGCAAGGCTTACGGGGTCCCATGTTATCAACTCGCTGGCGGCAAATTCCGAGACAAAATTCGATGCTACAGCGATACGCCTTCCCTCAAGGACCCCGAAGAGATGGGTAAAGTTCTCCAAGAACGTATGGATAGAGGGTTCACCTTTCTGAAGATGGACATCGGCGTTGGTCTGCTTCGGGGAACTCCCGGCACGGTCTCCGCTCCAGCCGGACATTTAGAGACCTCTGATTTGATGCATCCGTTTACGGGTATCCGTCTGACCGAAAAAGGTATTGCTATGTTGTGCGAATACGTAGAGACAGTTCGGGGAATTATCGGTTATGAGATTCCGCTCTCAGTTGATCATTTTGGACATATTGGCATTGAGGACTGTATTCGTATTGCGAGGGCGTTAGAGAAATACAATCTTGCTTGGTTAGAAGATATGGTGCCGTGGCAGTACACAGACCAATATGTTCGTCTCTCTAATTCATGTGCAACGCCTATCTGCACAGGTGAGGACATCTACTGTAAAGAGGATTTTATGCCGTTGTTTGAGAGCCGTGGTATTGCTATAGCACACCCGGATATTGCGACATCGGGCGGGATTTTGGAGACAAAGAAGATCGGTGATTTGGCGGAGGAATACGGCATTGCGATGGCAATGCACATGGCAGGCACACCTATCGCCGCAATGGCAAGCGTCCATTGTGCCGCAGCGACATCGAACTTCCTTGTGTTGGAAAACCATTCTGTTGACAATCCGTGGTGGGATGAAATGGTGACGGGCTTACCGAACCCGATCATCCAAGACGGTTATATGAATGTTCCAGAGACTCCGGGTTTAGGTATAGAACTTAACGAGGAGGTCATCCGAGAGCATCTCCATCCGGAGGAGACGGACTACTTCGCACCAACGACAGAGTGGGATTCTGAACGCTCGCATGATAGACTGTGGAGTTAAATTTCTTGTAAGGGCGGATTTCCATATCCGCCCGACTTCTATAAGTCTATGGTCCGATTTGGTTTGCTACCTGCACTAAGTCCAGCACGTTCACAATGCCATCGCCGTTGACGTCGGGCTCGGTTTTGCCGATGGCGTTAGCGACTATAACGAGGTCAAGGACGTTTACCATTTCATCGCCGTTGACATCCCCTACGACCTCCATTCCTATATCTATGTTCCATGTCTGTTCCCAACTCTGCCCCTCTTGGATACTTTTCAAGAAGCCTTGTGTTTTAACCATGACTGGATTCCTCAGCAGCCAAGGTGCTCGGATGCGGATGGTTGGTAAAACTCCCCATACTACGTAAGCCTCCTGCCATTTTTGATAGAGTTCAGGTTCTCCATCTGGGTTTGGCACATGAAAGCCATAGGGGATCGTCCAAGCCGAAAACAGAAAAGAGCTGATGGGGTGTGGCTGTTTGTTATGACGACTCCAGCGTTGTGCTACGTTCGTATTGAAGAATGTGCCTTCATGAACATTTTCACCACCGAACACAATGCCCGGCATCGCTTCGGCTAATTCCCGATGCATCAGGATGTTCCCCTCCGGAAAGGTTAATCCGTCTACAAGCCCATTTGGGTCATTTCTAAAAAGTGTATTGATATCCAAGTGAAATCCGTCTATAGGATAGGCTTCGTACACTTTTTTATGTTGCGCAACGGTATATTTTCTAAACGCTTTTGACGCTGGATTGATATAAGCCACAGAGTCCGGGTATGACGGATCATTCCATCTAAAGCCGAGTTTATATCCTCCGGTTGGATGTCGAAGGTGAAACTTCTCAAACTCTGGATAGAGGGGATCATCTGGTGAAATCGAGACAACATTTGTATAAGGCATAACTCGAAACCCGTAACTATGCGCCGCTTCGAGAAAATCACCAAATTCGGGTTTGGGTGTAGGAAAATTTGCCTTCTCGTTCCTTTGCCAACCCAGTAGATATATCAAGGTCGTTGAAGGATTTACATGTTTTGCTAATTCCGGTAAAACATCTACTCTCAAATTCAGGTAAACAACCAATTCAAGTTCTTTGACCCATGTAGGGGGTTGCTTGGGTTGGAAAGCGTTTTCCATCCAGTTTCGGTAATATAGAGCCGGGACTTGCCAATTGCCTCGGTAGGCGTTCAACCGCCACTCAACGGATGTAATTTCATTCTTCTCCCAGAAGGGTGCAAAATTATATGTCTCAAACCTGATGCCGAAATGTTCGGCACCCCACACGTAATGGAAGTCTTTGAACCGAAAGGTTGTATCCGTGCTGCGCACAAAAAACCCGCCGTCTCCACCCTGCAGGATGGCGAGCTGTGCCTCCCATCTCTCTGGATAGTGAAATTCCCTAGTGTTGATCTCTGTGGCGGCATCAATGATTTCACCGCCATGTGCGGGGAGGATCACATCGAGTTGCTGATTATCAAGGTATCTGCATCCCCACATAACGCTTACGGTGTGCTGCGAAATGCCGTACTGTTGGATAACAAGGTCCCCTGTAGCTGCATCTATACTAATACGGATCCGAACCTTTTTCGCCAGCCTATAAATATCAGAATGATACGCAACTTCTACAGCCAGAGGAGATAACCTTTTGCTTTTTACATCCCAAGATCCCCAAGAATCATTTATGAATTCCTTCTTGGCCTTCCCTTTTTCCTCATATTGTACTGAGATCCCACTCTGTTTATTTGAATCGTCTTGGAATGGGAGTGTATAGGTTTCGTTGGTGAGTTTGTTGTGAAAGTGCGTCAGTACACCATCTCTAAAGCGTACGCGATACCTATCTGTTTCCGCGAAGACTTCACCTTGTTCGCTAAACGTCAAAGTGTTCGACAACCCAGCGGCGACTAAAACGAACTGCAAAATTACGATACAGACACATTTACACCATAACTTTCTCATAACTTTATCTCCTTGCGACTTTCTTCAATCTCTGTTCCTTGCGCCGTAGTAAACGGTTTACACAAAAGGTGAGAACAGGAAGCGTTCTACTCAAAAGCATTTGCAACAATCACGAGATCAAGTACATTCACCGTTCCATCGCCGTTGATATCAGGAGTGGTTTTACCGATGGCGTTTGCGACGATGACGAGGTCAAGGACGTTGACGGTCCCGTCGCCATTGACATCGGCTGGATTCGCTACCTGCTTTAGATAGATCTCGCCATCTAAATCGGGAAGTGTGTGCGAACGTGATTTGATACTGCTTGAAACACCAGTTGTGATCTCTGGGAGTTGTATCTGTTGTGCCTGTCCAGAGCGGTTGTAGACTGCCCAGCCGTTAGTATATTCACGGATGTAGAGACCTTCACGGTTGCGGTAGAGAACTCCCTTTTCGCCTACTGGACGACCCAGTGGAGCGTCGTAGAAATCGTACCAGTAATGGTCATGATCATGTACGTGTGGATGCCAGCCATGAGATTCGGGTAAGAACGAATTTTGCCAGAAATGTTCGTGGTTCAGTGATGCACTTCCGATGGTGTAGACAACATAACCGTCTGAGAGTGTTAAACTCATGGTTGTAAAAAGACGCATCCATTGTCGGTTGCGAGGGGAATCTGGGAACTCTTCAATAAGTCCCTGTCCTTCCAAGCTATTGATACGCGGTTCACGGAAATATGTTTCTGACCATATCAGGGTTTCTTCGATTTCCAGTATAGCTCTAAGCGTATAACCTGCACTTTGGAATTGATTTAAATCTGTTGATAAGTCAGGTCCTGTCTCCATGAAAGTGCCGTTGACATATTTCGCCCATCTTGGGATCGTATCGTTATTGGTATTCACTAATATCAAGAAATCGTCGCCGACCACATCACGAATGCCTTGTAGAATGCGGTCGCGCGCAGTATGCTCTTCTTCTGATGTCCGGTACCCGTAAAGTCGTCGCGCTTCACTCCAATGATCTAAGAAGATGCCATCAAACAGTCCACATGCTACGATCGCTTTCGCTTGGTCAATCGCCCATTTTTGCGTTTCAGGGAGCGTGAAATCTACGGGGACATTATTCCAATCGTCAGGAGTGGAAATACGGTTGCCCGCTTCATCCCGAAGCCAAAGGGGCCAATCTTCTGGATAGTCGTCAGGCGCAGCGAGATAGTATTCAACCCCGGCAACGAAAATCATGTTCGGGTTCTGCGCCAAAAAGGCATCCCGTCGCCTTTTGGCTTCTTCGAGATTTCCAATAAAATGGAACCCGCTATCCGTTTCAATCCAATCCAGTCCAAACTCACCAAACATGAGGTCGTGGTGCGCATAGCGCTCAGCATTAGATAGCTCCGGAAGGTTGATGATATTTGCCCACGCCGAAAAAACAGATGGATACTCACGATCTTCAATGCGATCTTTCACCGGAATCCCCGGCACCTCACAAACCCTAAAGCTTGGCAAGTCTAATTGTAGCAACTGTGAGTTATCAACAAGATTGTTTCCGACATACAAAGATTCTAAAGTTGTTAGACTCTCAAGCGGCGTGATATCTGCAATCAGATTGGTTGTAAGGTCTAATAATCTTAAATTCGTTAAGCCTGAAAGAGGTGCAACATCTCTAATTTGATTCTCAGATAGATGAAGTTCTTCTAAATTCGTCAAGTTTGTCAAAGGTGTAATATCTGAAATCTTATTCCCCCAGAGTTTTAACACCTCTATCGTTTCTAAATTCTTAAGCGGTGTAAGATCGGAAATTAGACTATGCGTTATATGCAAAAGCCGAAGGTTTACAGCGTGTTCCAAGCCTTGAAGACTTGATATATCAGATTCCAGGATAACTAAACTTGTAAGTTCTTGTGAGTGAACAGGGGTTAGGGGTGCTTCTTGTAGCAAGTTAAGACGTTCCCGAACCGTCTGCCGTAATTCCGGATCCGGCATCCAATCTGATTCTGGCGCATAGTTTCCGGGATTCTCTGCAGTCTCCAGAATCTCTATACCCGTGAGTTCTCCGAGCGGTGTAAGGTCAACAATCCAATTTCCGATGACGTTCAACTCTCTCAAACTCGTCAGAGCCACAAGCGGTGAGATGTCTTCAATCTGATTGTTGACGAGTATCAAGGTATCTAACTTTATCAAGTTCGCTAAGGGTGATACGTCTTTGATTTTGTTGCTCCATAACCACAGCGATTGAAGATTTACCAGCCCTATCAATGGCGATACATCTGAAATATTGTTATGAGTTATGCTCAACTCTATGAGATTTGCCAATCCCGTCAAGGGAGATATATCTGAAATAGTGTTGTGGTTTAATGTCAAGACTGAGAGATTTGTTAATCCAGCAAGTGGACGCAGGTCGTGTATGCTATTGTAACTTAAGTGCAAGTCATTAAGATTTGTCAACCCAGCAAGTGGTCGAAGATCCTGTATGTTGTTATGCGAGGCAACAATATTATGTAGGTTTACAAAGCGTTCTAAGCCTGTGAGATCTGTAATGTTCATTGATTCGACGTTGAGTCTAACAACTTTGGCTATGTCTTCTGGTGCGGTGGGCACACCCTCTGGGACACCGATCTCTTCTCGGACGGCTTTTCGGAGGTTTGGATCTGGCATCCAATCCAGCCTCTGTGCATAAGCGATATTAATAGTTATCAACAAGCCAACAATAAGCGAAAAAAGTTTTCTATACATAACATCTCCTTTGAAATAGTTAGTATTTTGTAATTCATTACTAAAGTTTGGTAATTTCGGGAAATCCCGTTTGAAAGTGTTGTACACCTGTGATTGTGTCTTTTAAGACGCTTTTTGGCGTGAAAAACGTGCATTTTGTGAAAAAAGTGAAAGAAATTGATTTTTTTTTCGGAAAAACTACTACAATTGAGGGTATGCTGTTCCAATGTGCTCTCTAACGTACTGTTGTTCTGCAGTAATTAGAGGGTTATTCGCAAAAATTATGTTTAATCCTACAATATTTGTATGTCTACTGATTTTGCGTATGGAATTTTTGGGAAGGAGTTCGTTGGTGGCTCTGAGTTCTTCTCGGACGGTGCATTCTTAACTTTTATTTGAAAGCGTTGGCTACTATAACGAGATCCAGAACATTTACAACGCCATCGCCATTGACATCTGGTGCCTTTTTGCCAATAGCGTTAGCAACTACAACCAAATCCAGAACATTGATGGTCCCATCGCCGTTGACATCTGCAGGAGAGGCAACCATTTTCAGATAAATCTCGCCGTCTAAATCAGGGATTGTGTGGTATGTGTCTTTGATACCGCTTGAAACGCCTGTTCCCTGCTCTGGTAGGTGAATTTCTTGTGGTTTTCCACGTAATTTCACTAAGTTCCGCAACGGCCTTATATCTCTGATTTGGTTGCTACCTAAGTTGAGATTCGTAAGATTTTGAGCGAATTCTAAGCCTTGTATATTCCTAATGCCGTTGTTTTGCTTTTCGAGATGTGTCAACTCTTGCATCTTCTCTTTTGTGAGTGGTGCGTCTGCGGGCAGCTGAAGTGCTTCTCGCACAGCCTGCCTTAAATTCGGATCAGGCATCCAATCCTCTTGTGCGGATGTGACACCACGCATGATAAGAAGGCACAGGCATACTGTAAAAATTTGTTTCACAGCCTCTACCTCATGGAATCACAGCGACATAAACCTGAGAATGCCCTGAAACATCTGATGTATATACAACAGCCTCTTCGTCAGGACTGAATGAGGGGTGTGGGTGTGTCCACTGCGGTCCGTACACTGTATCTACCTTCATCTCCATCCAGCTCAAGGCTTTCTCCCGATCACCTGATTGCTGTGCTGCTTCCCAATCCTCCGCAAGTGCATACCGATCTGTTTTCCATTGACTCCCACTGGATGAGCTTTGCGGATGACAGATAGGCGTATGTTCCCCTGTGTCCACATCAACCAAACGCAAACCGATGTCAGGATGGACGGTGTCACACAACACCTTCGTTCCGTCGCGATTGCTGGCGATGTGCCACGCGTTGAAATCGGCAATTGTCTGCATTTGGAGGGTCTCCAGAGACATCCGTCTGAGCGAGTATGGCCAATGCGTCACGATTAATTCGTCCAGCGCACCGAGGAAGGTTTCGTGGACAAGAAACTCGTTATTGTCATGTTGATAGAGTGAAAGGTTTTCTGTGCCGTCTCGTTTGATAGTCCACATCCGAGGTGCCGGGTCACCAGAATACGCAATGAGGTCGGGGTGTTTCGGGTGGAACTGGGGGTGGATGATTGTCTGGTCTGGGGACGTATAGATAACCTCGCCGCCGCTGCCATCAGTAGCGGTAACGGTAATGTGCGATTTGTCGTCGCGTTTCATTGCCGTTACGATGAAGCGTTCATCTGCGCTGACACTACATTCACCGAGACCGCCACCGGGAAATTCCGCAAGCACGCGTTCCTCAAGTGTCTCAAGCTGGATTGCTTTTATGGTATCTCCTTGTGTGTAGAAGAGTTCGGTGCCGTCTTTAGAAATCACACCGGAATAGCCGTGGATATCGTCGGCATCCGTCAGCTGCACAATGTCTCCATTGGGGAACTCCAATTTGAAAAAGTTTGGTTTTCCTGAACGGTAGGAGGTAAAGATGAGATGCGTTTGATCGGGAGTGAACGAAGAGGTGAGGAAGTAGAGGTTGTGGTTAATGGAGGTATCGTTCGTGAGTTGGTAGATATGCGCGCCCGTTTGGCTATCTTGAAATTCGCGTAGTTCTGAAGGGTGGACAGACGCTTTGGCGTATTTTGTCATAGTGCGCTCCTCGTGAATTTATTTGTGTTGGGATAAGTTTTACAGGTTGAACAAATAGTTTAACAGCTGCGCGCCTTCACGAAAATCGGGGATAATAATATCCGCACCAGCACGGATAAGGCGTTCGCGTTTGTCGGCGTTCATGTTGTACATGTTATCCTCTACGGATGCGACACCAACAGCGATGGCTCCGACTTCTTTCGCGTTTTCGATTTCCACGTACCCATCTCCAACGATGAGCAATTCGCTTCCGCTGAGTTCAAAGTCTGTGATGATTTTTTGGATAACCATGGCTTTGGAAAACTTCTGATATTCCCGCAAGGCACCGTAAATCCCGCCATCGAAGTGTTCCGCCACACCAAGGAGTTCCGCTTCATTCTTCACGAATTCGACATCTGTCCCACTGGCAAGATAACGACTTATCTCCATTTTACGCAGCCTTTGGAGGAATTCGAGGGACATAGGTACACGAAGCGGATCAGCAGGCAGTATTCCTGCTGCAAGTCCAGCAATCCGTTCCTCAACAACGGGCAGCAATCGTCGGTTATATTCGTCTTTGTAGGCGAGTGGTGCTTTCGGTGTTCCGCCGCGTTTTTCGATTTCCTCGCTGAGTTGGATCATCTGGTAGATGGTCTGTTTGCCGGTTAGTCTATCCACAAACTCAACGACGAGTGCCTCAAGTTGTTCTTGCGTTTCGGTGGTGTCCGTTTCGGTTTGGAGGCATTCCACCATCATCGGGACCATCACATTTTGCCAACCGTCTCGGATTAGGGAGATTGTGCCATCAAAATCAAAGACGACGTGACGGATGTTCCCCGTTTGAATTTCGCGGCGGATCTCAATTGCAGTATTGTCCAAAAATACGTTTTGCATAGTTATCCCGGTTGGCTATCGGCTTTCAGAAGTTGGTGTATTGGCTCATACACTCAAGTGGATGCTATATCTTAGGAACTGATCACTGATTGCTGACCGCTGACAGCCACTAAAAATCTATTGTTCTTTGTTCTTGCCTGATAGTATAATAACCTTTAGAGAGTTAAGCAAGCACTTTATCGTTGGTCGAAACAAACTAATGAATGAAAAAGAGATACTCAAGAAAATTCAACGCATCGAGATATTTACTAACCGCCTCGTTAACACCGTCTTTGCTGGTGAGTATGAGAGTGTCTTCAAAGGACAGGGAATTACCTTCGATGAAGTCCGTGAATATCAGGTAGGCGACGAAATCCGTACAATCGATTGGAATGTTACTGCACGTATGGGGCAAGCCTACATCAAGCAGTATGTAGAAGAGCGCGAACTTGTCATGATGTTGGTTGTGGATATGAGTGCCTCGACCAGTTTTGGGAGTATCGCCGAGACGAAGGCAGAGATAGCCGCCGAAATTGCTGCGCTCCTCGCCTTTTCTGCTATTAAAAATAACGACAAAGTTGGGCTGATCTGCTTCACCGATACGGTTGAACACTACGTTGCCCCACGAAAAGGGAGACGGCACGTCTTGCGCGTCGTTCGAGATATTCTCCGTTTTCAACCAAAGCAGCCGGGTACAAACATTGAAACGGCATTGGCGTTCGCTGATCGCCTGCTCAGACCACATAGTGTTGTGTTTCTTATCTCAGATTTCAAGGATACGGCGTATGAAAAGCAGCTGCGCTTGAGCAGTAAACGTCATTCGCTTATTGCTATTACTTTACAGGACAGGCGCGAGGTGGAATTGCCGAATGTCGGCCTCATAGAACTGTCGGATGCCGAAAGCGGGGAGACTATCGTTATTGACACACGCTCCGAGGAAGCGCGGCAGTTATATAGAGAGATTAATCAGCGTGCTGATACGGAACGTAGACAGATTTTCCGAGCAAATCAGATTGACTCTATTCATATCAGGACGGACGAGCCGTATGTGAAGCCGCTTATCCGATTTTTCCGTCAACGTGCTGCCCAAAGTTGAAGTCCATACAGATTATGAGCAGATTAGAGGTCCGAAATTTAACACAAACCTTTGCTCAGAATGATGCCCAATTGCAAGTGCTGGAAGGCTTAAACTTCTCTGTTGATGAGGGTCAGTTCGTCGCTTTATTGGGTCCCTCTGGTTGTGGAAAGAGCACGCTTTTTAATATTATTGCTGGGCTGCTTGTGCCGGACACCGGAGAGATTTACCTGAACGGTGAGCGTATTTATGGCAATACTGGCGACTTCGCCTATATGCAACAGAAGGATCTCCTGTTACCGTGGCGAACCGTCCTCAAAAATGTCCTCGTCGGTCCAGAAATTCACAACGAACCGCTTGACACCGCGAAGGCAGAAGCTCAAAAGCGTTTAACACAACTCGGGTTGAACGGTTTTGAAAATACTTATCCTATGCAGCTTTCAGGAGGGATGCGGCAACGCGTCGCGCTCGTGAGAACGCTCCTGTTTCGGAAGAATGTTCTGCTTTTAGATGAACCTTTCGGTGCTTTAGATGCGATGACACGTAACGTCATGCAATCGATCCTACTCGACATCTGGGCAGAAGATAGGCAGACCGTCTTGCTCATCACCCACGATATTGAGGAGGCACTCCTACTCGCAGATAAAATTTATGTGCTGACAGCCCGACCTGCGACGCTCAAAGCGGAGGTTCCTGTTCCATTGCCGCGTCCGCGAGACATTACGGATACTTCTCTCATTCACTTGAAAAGGGATCTCTTATCCTTACTACAGGTCGAGATGTCAAAGGTTTTCGATACGGACTAATCCTGTGAGACAGGTTGTAACTCCGATTTTCTTATCCACTATTCTGTGTCCGAATCCTTCGTCAGAGTTCGCCAGAATGAGCGCGACGGACGGTTCATATTGTCAAACATCTCGTAATTTCCCTTCTTACAGAACTCATACAGTGTTTCGGCTAACGGAATTTCAAATCCAGCTGCTTCTGCCGCTGCGAGAAAATAGGGTAGTTCTGGATATTTGATGACAAGTGTTCCACCTTCTCCGTCAATAATACGTTTGGCGATTCTATCAAACTGCCCACGCCAACCATCTCCCATGCCGACTGCATTACGGATTGCCTCTGGATCTACACCAGCGCACACGCCGAATGCCATCGCCTCCATGAACGCCGCATCCCCAAGACCCATCGCCAGTTGATTGACACCCTTGACAATCTGACCGGAGCCGCTCGGGCCGCAGTAGACCACATATTTCGGTTCCCCGAGGACTTCCAAGATCGGACGGCATTCTTCGACAACTGTTGCATCACCACCAACAAACATACGGAGCGTCCCTGTTTCAGAACCTTGCGGTCCACCACTTACCGGTGCGTCTATCAGTGAGGCACCTTTTTCTACGAGTGCTGCCCCTATGTCCCGTGTTTTTTCTACTTCTGTTGTGCCTAAGTCAATAAATACCTGACCATCGCGAGCGTTAGGGATTAAGTGTTGTTCTGCGACGCTGGAAAAGATGGCAGAGGAACGTAGACTGGTCATAACGACATCGCTATTGTTGACGACTTCGGTGCTATCTTTTCCTGCAGTTGCGCCTATTTCCGCGAGTGCTTCGCATTTTGCAGCATCAATGTCGTATCCGATGAGTGGATATCCGGCGTTATGAAGATTCTTCGCCATCCTGCCGCCCATATTTCCGAGTCCAATAAAGCCGATTGTGGGGAGTTGTTGAAATTTCATGATTTTCCTGTGATTCAGCTTGTGAGAGTTGTTGAAGCAATTATCCTACGGTTGGGGTTATCGTCCATGCGTCCAGACTGTTAAAAGTTGCCGCGCCACCATTGGCGAAAATTGAGACGCCGAGACTGTCAGCGCGCGTCGGGTAGATACGCTGGGTTAGACACAATCTACTGTTAACGAAGACTTCCATTACAGATTTATCTAAGAAAATGTGCAGTTTCAGAGATTCACCTTCAGCCAGTTTGAAAGGTGCTTCCTGCGAGTTTGTGTAGCGTGCTCCACCGTCTTCGTCTCGTGGGGTCAGACGCGGATATTTTACTTCATCATCTAAAGTCGATTTCGTGAGGTCGATTTTAAGTTGATTAGCAGTTAGTGAATAGACAATCACTGTTTCTTCTTCACCATCGGGAGAACGGCGGACTTTTACACCAAGTTCTGTCGCATCCTGCGGATCAATTTCCACCTTCAGTTCAAGGCAGTCGCCGTTCACCCCTTCAATATTGCGTTCTGTATCAGCGTTGAGTCGGATTGTTTCTTGGTGGTGATGTTTAGTGCGGAGTTTTTCGAGTTCTGGAACTGGTTCAATACGGAGACTCCCATCATCATTCAGAGATAGGATCCGTGGCAGCGTCATCACAGATGCCCAACCGTGTTTCTCCCATGGACGGGATTCACGAATCCAACCGAAGAAGATACGTCTTCCTTTGTCATCAAGGAGTGTTTCGGGTCCAGAGAGTTGTCCACCTTGCCAGTTCATACGTCCGTGTGTTTCTGGATAGAATTGTTCGTCTTCATAACGCCCTAAGTAGTAGTGTGCCATACCGTACGGACGGTGACCGTGCATCAAGAGCATGTATTTGTCGCCGAGTGGGAAGAAATCGGGACAGGCACAATCTTCAACCTCGTCCGTCCAACGCCTTGAAGATGTATAGAACGGACCACGGTATTCCCAGTGAATGCAGTCTTCCGAACGGAAAAGGCTTGTCGCATCACCTTCATAACCTGGTCTGGTGTTCTTATTCCCGATGAGCGCATAGTAGGTGCCGTTTTCATACCATGCGCAGGGATCAAAAACGTAGTATTCTTGTGGTTCATTTGGTATCGGGATAACCGGATTTTTAGGGGACGGTGTCCAGTGAATCAAATCGTCATCGTCGCTGGTTGCGATACAGGTTCCTTGATTCGGGACGTGATAGATCATAGTCGGAACTGGGGCATTTTCAATAGCATCGCCGCTGTATATCCCGCGAGGCATGGATCCGTCAACAGCAGGTTTTATCGCCGGTGGATGGTGTATCCAATGCACCAAATCGCAGCTGGAGGAGTGGTCAAGGACTGGGAGCCATTCCTCTGCGTTTGGGTTTGGCATCCGTCCGAGGTAGAAGACATGGTATCGTCCATTCCAAAAAATCGTGCAGTTTGCATCGTTGAAAAATCCGTCAGGTGGAAGCAGATGATACCGTGAACGGTGCGGGTCTGCCGAGAGATATTCTCGCAATTCACGGGCGTTTCCTATGTATTCATTGAGGTTTTCGATTGTTGTTGCTGGATCCATTTGCTATAAATTCTCCTGATATGCTTTGTTGTTTCAAAGGTAGTATCTGGGTCTGAGTATAGCATGTTAGGAAAGAGGTATCAAGAAAAATCATGGCCTACCGAGCCTGTTTAGCGGTTCTATGTCAAAGTTTTCCTTGAGGTATTTTATTTGCTCTGGTATACTGTCCTAATTGGTTCGACCTTACTCGGTTGAATAGATTTCGCATTGTTTCCGTGTATTGTTATTGCGATCTATCATGTTGTTAAATCACAATTTGTCTCGGTTTCCTTAGATTGCTTTTCCAACTCGATGGAACCTAACAAAGGAGTTTAAAAAATGATACTCGTGATTAGATGTGCTTTGATTTTAGCGATACTGATTTTTGGAACGTTTGATGCGATCGGTGAAATTCTGTTACAGGAAGATTTTGAGGGCGACTTGGACTTAACTACTAAATGGCAGACAGGTCATCCCAAATTTGTCTATCCAAAGGACGGCATCCTTTATTTGAATCAGGGGAAATCCGGTGGGGACTACGTGAGTCTTCGGTCTGTTAAACATTTCAACGATGTCATCATCTATTATGAATGGTTCATCATAGAATGGAGTGGACAAGGAGATGGTGGCGGTGCACTACGGCAGACACCAGATGGTTCTTATTGGATGCGTTGGTGGGGACGGAACAGTGTCAAAGTAACAACGAATAAAGCTGGCCCTGTTAATGCTTGGCAACCCTTTCCAGCAAAGGGCGGTCCAGCGTCGTCTAATTACGATTCGGCGTCTGACCATTTTATACTGAAAGCGGCGTTAATGACGCAGGAAAAGCGGGTGACCATACATATATGGGATATCACCGATAAAAAGACACAGGTCGCCGAGTGGGAAATCAAGGACGATACTTACAAGTCAGGGAACATCAGTTTCGACTGCTGGAAATTTGGTATTTATGGTGTTGATAACGTTGTTGTTGCTACACCTGAACATGAGAAAGAGATATTCGCTGACAATTTTGATCCACAGAAGCTTGCTGTCCAACCTGAAGGGAAGCTTGCCACCATGTGGGGAAACTTGAAATCGAAGAGTCGGTAAACAGAAAGGAATTTAGCCATGACAAGATGTGCACTTATCAGCGGTAGAGGCATGGGGTTAATGCACGGTGGAAACTTCCACAGCCATCCGGACGCGGAAGTCGTTGCAGTGTGTGATATGGACCCGGAACTCCTCGCAAAAGCAGAAGAGCAATTTGGAGCACCCGGATATCCGTCAATTGAGGAGCTCCTCGCGAATTGTGATGCCGAGCTTGTGCTTCTTATTGTCAATGAGACCCGACGTATTCCTCCGCTCCGACAATTGCTCGAAGCCGGACGCAATGTATTCACAGAGAAACCTCTCTGTGGACTGGAGGGACAACACCGGTTACGCGAAGAGGATCTGGGAATTGCGGCACCCGCTATCGCAACATGGCGTGACTCTAATCTCAAGTTCGGGATTGATTTCAACTATCGGTTTATGCACCATTTCCGTAAGCTGCATGATGATGTCGCCGAAAATCGGTTGGGTAAGATTCGAATGGTACACGCCCGTGCTCATTTCAATTGCTGGTCGCATGTTATTGACCAAATTCTCTGGACAATGGGCATGCCGGAGTGGGTGAGTGTCGTTGGGAACCCCAATGAGCCTCGCGATTGGGAACGTTTAATACATATCGGCTGGGAAAATGGTGTGATTGGCTCCTTGAGCGGTACTAACATGTGGGGTTATGACGATCATCCGCTCCGTGTCAAGGTTCTTGGCGATGAATTTTATGCGGAGGCAAAAGGGTTGGAAGGCTCTTACTCTCGTAGAAAAGCGAATAGTTCTGAGCACGAGGAACTGTGGGAAGCTGAGGAAGGAAATCCAGAGATGCCGGAGTCTTTCAAGCGAATGGCGGATGGTGTAATCAAGGCGATGCATGCCGATACCGCATTCCCTGCGGATGGCGAAGCTGCGTGGAATGAACTCGTATTTGAGGCGGCAGTCCATAGGTCTGCTTTGCAAGACAATGCGCGCGTCTTTTTGGCAGATGTAGAGGCAGATGCTTTTGCGTAAGAGGACGATAGGCGCGGTTTAAAACCGCGCCTATACTCAGGGACAGTGACCCTTTTTAGGAAACTCCGCCTTGGACGGCAATCTTAATTGCGTCTTTACCATCTAAGTTATAGCTACCATGCAGCGCGTCAAAGCCTTTGGGGACATCTTCTAACGGAAGAATGTGGCTGACAAACCCATCAAAGAGTGATGCGTGTTTCTCAAGCATTGGAATAGCGCGAATAAAGTGCTGTCTTTCGAATCCCCATCCTGCCTCTAACCGAAGATTTTTGCGCATCAACATCTGGTTCGGATTACAGTCGAAAGATCCGACATCCACGAAATGCCCATATACGACATAAGTTCCGCTGTGCCTGATATAGTCTAAGCCTTCGGGAATAGCAGCGAGAAAGCCGGTGCATTCGTAGACGACATCCGCACCGTTGCCTTGTGGTGTATTTTCTCGGACAATCCTCTTCCGCTCTTCCGGGTCTGGTACTTCGGCGATGTCAATGATAAGATCTGCCCCCAATCTTTTCGCCATCTCAAGTCTTCCCGGAGGTCCACCGACGACGATAAGTCGTCCTGCACCGGAAACTCTTGCCCAATTAAGTGCGAGCAAACCGATCGGCCCCGTTCCTTGAATCACCACTGTGTCCCCAAATTCGATTTTGCCCCGTGACACACAATGCGCTGCGCACGAAGCAGGTTCGGCGAGCACGGCGATTTCGGGTGGCAGATCGGTTTTAATGAACATGTTTGTTGATGGATTTGAAAGATAGATGTACTCACTGAAACCGCCGCGCAAATACGGTGCTTCTTCCGACGGCGAAAAACCGAGACCGCCACTCGGTGAAAGTGCGATTCTGTCCCCTTCTTTAACCGGGGTTCCGAGGTAATCTGTTTCAACCCCTTCCCCTAAAGTCTCAATCACACCGACGTTTTCGTGTCCAAGGATAATATCGTGTTTGATGTGTCCGTATTCCCAGTTGTGGAGGTCGGTGCCGCAAATGCCCCCTAACTCCTGACGGACAAGAACCGTTCCGGGTTCGGGATCAACTATCGGATACTCTCGGATTTCAAAGTCTTTGCCACTCATCACGGTGGCGCGTGCAGTTCTGGATGCCATTATAAAACTCCTCTCCTATTGTAGGAGCGACCTCTGGTCGCGACGCCCGATATTTTATTCGGGTTCAACTTTAACGACTATTTTACCAAACTTCTCACCCGTGAAAAGTGCCATAAATGCTTTTGGAGCGTTCTCTAAACCTTCTATGATCGTCTCTTCCCACTGTATCCTGCCTTCGGATATCCATTGACGCATGTCACGATAAAATTCAGCGTTCCGATCCATGAAGTCAGTGACGATAAACCCTTGCAATCTAATCCGTTTACCGATCGCGGAACTTAGGTTTGTCGGACCTGGGGTAGGTTCAATATCGTTATATTGGGAGATCATACCACACAGCGGGATACGTCCATGCATATTCATCACCGCAAGCGCGGCTTGCAAGTGCCTGCCACCCACGTTCTCAAAGTAGATGTCAAGCCCATCTGGACAATGCTGCCTGAGTTCGGCTTCCAAATCATCGACATTTTTATAGTTAAAAGCCGCGTCAACGCCTGCTGTCTCCAATAGCCATGCGACCTTCTGATCGGAGCCAGCACTTGCAACGACCCGGCATCCTTTGATTTTAGCAATTTGGCATACGATAGAACCAACCGCGCCTGCTGCTGCGGAGACGAAAACCGTTTCTCCTGCTTTCGGTTGACCTATCTCCAGAAATCCGAAGTAACCTGTGCGTCCGGGCATACCGACTGCGCCTAAAAATGACTGCAGGGGAGCAATCGACAGATCGACAGCGGTTACGCTTTCTGCTGATGCGACATAGTGGTCCCGCCATCCTTGCATGCCTGTAACATGATCCCCGACTTGGAACTGGTCGCTATTTGATTGCACAATCTGGCCTGCGCACCTACCCTCCAGCGGTTTGCCGAGTTCGACACCTCGCATGGCACCGCGCATATATGGGTCTACTGACGTGTAAAGATTTTGGACTAATACCTCTCCTGCTGCCGGTTCAGAAAGTGATGCCTCCACGAGTTCAAAGTCACTCTCCTTGGGCATACCCACGATCCGGTTCTTAAGACGGATTTGCCGACTTACAAGATTCGACATTCTTTTCTCCTCTCAACTGATAACATGATTTATTAATCGGTTTTGATGTAATGATAGCATGTCTGAGAAAAAAGTCAAGAATACAGATATTTATGGAGGGTCATTCAGTTCCCCGATAATTTCGATTTTTTCTCCAAGCCTCTTCTTGTAGGAGCGAGGGTGCTCGCGACTTTCCCTTTGAAGTGGGCAAAAAAACCAGAACTGAATAGCCTTAATTTATTTTCTTCAAGATTAAATTATTTTTTTTCTAAGGTAAACCTGACTGGAATGATCATCGTTTACCGCGTCAAGACACAAATTTATTATGTTTTTTAAAATAAATATTGTCTGTTTATGGAAGTCTTCAAAACAATTTTACAATAAATGATTAAAAACGACACATGGTGTGAAAGAGAAAAATAAATAGAACAAAAGAGGAGAATATCATGGAACGGCGAGTTTTGACACAAAAGATCAGCATGCTCATTTTTACGGCTTTATTTTTCATATATGGTATAAACGCAGTGAGTTATGCTAATCTGGCATTTGAAGAAGGTGACACAACCACCCGTGAAATCGCAGAAAATACACCAGAATGTAGAGATATTGGTGCACCGCTGATATATTCCGCAGAGGGAGTCAAGGACTGTATTAACATCCGGCTACGAGGTCTCGATGCCAGATTATTTGCCTTTGCTCTCCCTTTTCGGGGTGGGATACAGTTGAAAACCGAAACCGCATTGGACTTTGAAAAAAAGAATCTCTATGAGGTTACTTTCTCTATCACAGATGTGGAAAATCCAGATGACACAGACACAATCACGGTGAATATTATCGTGACGAATGTCAATGAACCGCCTGTTTTTACGGGAAACTATGCCTACCGCAGGATTCCAGAAAATACACCAGCAGGTGTAAACATTGGGCTACCGGTGTCAGCGATTGATCCTGATGATCCCACAACCATCTTGACATACCGTCTGGGTGGACGTGATGCCGATATGTTTGAAATAGATAGTGAAACGGGTCAGTTGCGTACCAAAGCACCCCTTGACTATGAAGCATTTGCGAACGATCCCCCCTCCCAACCACGCTCCCATTTAGTAGTGGTTGAGGTTTCCGATGGCATAACATCTGCTAAAACTGATATTTGGATTGATATCGAGCCTGTCAACGAAGCACCTGTTTTCTCTGAGCACATGGATGAGGGACCGATCAACCTTGCGCACCGCAGGATTCCAGAAAATACACCAGCAGGTGTAAACATTGGGCTACCGGTGTCAGCGATTGATCCTGATGGTTCCGAAGTGACATACATCCTAAGTGGTGCTAATGCCGATATGTTTGAGATTGATACTCAGACGGGTCAATTGCGAACCAAAATGCCACTCGACTATGAGGCTTTTGAGAGTGATCCGCGCACCTATTTCGTAGAAGTCGAGGCTTCTGACGGCAAAATGTCGGCTATCACCCAAGTGTGGATTGATGTTGAACCTGTAAATGAGTTCCCACCGGTGTTTGTAGAGGGGGACACAGCTACCCGTGAGATAGACGAAACAACAGAAATAGGTGTGAGTGTCGGAGAACCCTTGACAGCGATAGATATGGACGCAGGTGAGACTTTAGAATACAGCATTAGCAATACTGACACCGAAGCATTTGAGATTGATAGTCGAACGGGTCAGTTGCGAGCCATTACTGAAATGGATTATGAATCCAAGCCCGTGCATACCCTAAAAGTTGGTGCTTCAGATGGTAGTCGGACAGACTGCATTATGGTCACGGTTCGTATTATACCTAATATCGTGGAAGTGCCGGATCGGAGTTTAGCCGCGACGATTCGTCGAACACTCGGCTTAACTGCGAATGATTATATTACAGAACAAGCGATGTTGGAATTAACGACCTTGGATGCTGACGGAGACTCTCGTGGGTGGCTTGGTGAGATAGAGGACCTCACTGGATTGGAATACGCGAAAAACCTGACAACGTTACTTCTCACTTCCAATAGCGTTAGAGACCTCATGCCACTCACAGGACTAACGAAGCTTACAAGGTTAGAGATTTACGGCAATAAGGTCGTTTTTCTCACCCCGCTCAAAGATTTGACAAACCTCACGAAGTTAGAACTTGGGTACAATTGGATACACGACATTACGCCGCTTGCGGGATTGACAAACCTCACCGAGTTGTTGCTTCGTAGTAATAATCGGATAAAAGATATTACGCCACTTCAAGGCTTAACAAATCTCAGGACGCTTGATCTCGGGGAGAATCTGATAACGGATATCAGACCGCTCCAAGGCTTGACGAACCTAAGGACGTTGTCTCTGGCATACAATGCCCGTCTTACAGATATCAGTCCACTTGCGGGGTTAGTGAATCTTGAAACGCTACGTCTCAACGGATGTGCTATTACGGATTTTTCGCCGCTTGCGGGTCTCACGGTAGATGTCGATATTGATGTGCCGGGAAGATCGGCTCCAGCAATGAATAAAAACGGAATCAGTACCCTTTTGGATCCAGCAGCACTTAAGACGTTGGATAGAGAAACGCTTCAGGTGCTTCTACAGAGATTGTATGCTGAAAACGATGGGTCTCTGAAGGACCAACGCGCGATTGCCATGCTTGAAAGTATTTTGGCATCAATGCGTCCGAATAAAACGGTACTACTGGCAAATTATCCGAATCCGTTCAATCCAGAGACGTGGATACCCTATCACTTGGCGAAGTCCACTGATGTAGAGATTACCATCTATAATGCCCACGGTGTCAGTGTCCGTCATTTGGAGTTAGGACATCAATCGTCAGGTTACTATACGAGTCGAAGTCAAGCAGCGTATTGGGATGGCAAAAACGATTTCGGTGAACGCGTCGCAACTGGTATCTATTTCTATCAGATGCAGGCAGATACAATATCCCCGATACGAAAAATGGTTATCCTTAAATAAATCATACAATAGACTATACAAGCGAGGTCTTATGGTCGCCTATCATTTATAATAAATGCGGCGAAACATGAGATCTCGCCATACATAAGATACAAAATAAGCTTAAAACTAAAAATCGCAAACAAACCTAACGGCTTGGAAAATACAAATAACTCAAAGAGGAGTTACTAAAATGAAACCGCAAATTTTGACGCAAAAAGCCAGCATGTTTATTCTTACGGCATTATTATTTGTTTTTTATTCTACACATGCTGTAGCTCATGGGAATCTGGAGTTCACTGAAGGTGAATCGGCTGTCCGCGAAATAGCGGAAAATGCGGTAGCAGGCGCAAACATTGGAGAACCGTTGAGGTACTCCATAGGAGAGATATTTGACTGCGTCAATCTCTCACTTCATGGTCCCGATGCGCAGGCATTTGACGTTGTGCGCGTCTATAAAGGGGCACAATTGAGAACTAAATCCACATTGGATTACGAAACCAAGGACACTTATGAAGTCCGAGTCACCGCTGTAGGTCAATTAATTCTATGGGATAGGGATACGATCACGGTGGCCATTGCAGTGACAAATGTCAATGAAACACCCGTTTTCTCTGAGGAAATAGTTGAAGTGTCCCACCTTGTCCATCGCTCGATTCCAGAGAATACGTCGGTAGCCGTAAACATTGGTCCGCCGGTGTCGGCGATAGATCCTGACGGTTCGGATGTCAACTTGATATATAGTCTCCGTGGGCATGATGCCGGTATGTTTGAGATTGATACTGGTACGGGTCAGTTGCGAACCAAGATGCCACTTGACTACGAAGCGTTTGATAGCGATCCTCGGGCGTATTTCGCAGAAGTTGAGGTTTCCGATGGTATGGCATCTACTAAAACAGAGGTTCAGATTGATGTTACCCCTGTAAATGAATTCGCACCGATGTTCATAGAGGGTGAGGCAACAACCCGCGAGATACACGAGGACACTAAGAGTGGGTCAAATATCGGGGAGCCTGTATCAGCAACAGATATGGACGCTGGTGAGATTTTGGAATACAGTCTTGCTGATGCTGATACTGGAGCGTTTGAGGTTGATAGCAGAACGGGTCAATTGCGAACCAAGGCTAAACTGGATTATGAGACCAAACCCATCCATACCGTGAAAGTTGTAGTTTCAGATGGCAGTCGTACAGACATCATTATTGTCACGGTTCGCGTCTTAACTGATTTTGTGGAAGTGCCGGATCGGAGTTTAGCTGCGATGATTCGCCTGACACTTGGCTTGGCTGCGGAAGATGGTATCACAGAAACGGCGATGTCAACGTTAACGAGATTGGATGCTGGCCCAAAATCTCGTTTGATAGGTCTTGGTGAGATAGAGAATCTCACTGGGTTGGAACACGCCGAAAACCTGACAACGTTGCTTCTCGGTTCCAATAATGTCAGAGACCTCACACCACTTTCAGGACTAACGAAACTTACAAGGTTAGAGATTTACAGCAATAGGGTCGTTTTTCTCACACCGCTCAAAGATTTGACAAACCTTAAGAGCCTAAATCTCTCGCACAACCAGATAAGCGATATTACCCCGCTTAAGAACTTGACGAATCTCACGGAATTATTTCTTCACGTAAATGAGATAAAAGACGTTACCCCACTCATGGGTTTGACAAACCTCACTAAGCTATCTCTCATAGGGAACCAGATCACAGATCTGACACCGCTTGAGGGTCTTACGGCAGATATCGATATTGATGTGCCAAGCGGATCGGCTCCAGTAATGAGTGATAACAGAACCGGTTCTGTTTTGGATCCAGCGGTGATTAAGACGTTGGATAGAGATATGCTTCAGGCACGACTGCAGCGATTGTCCGCTGAAAGCGATGGCTCTCTGAGGTATCGGCGAGCAATTGCCATGCTTGAAAGTGTTTTGGCATCAATGCGTCCGGATAGGACGCTGCTATTGGCGAACTTTCCGAATCCGTTTAACCCTGAGACCTGGATCCCGTATCACTTGAGCAAAACTGCTGATGTAGAGATTACCATCTATAATGCCCACGGTGTCAGTGTCCGTCATTTGGAGTTAGGACATCAATCGTCAGGTTACTATACGAGTCGAAGTCAAGCAGCGTATTGGGATGGTAAAAACGGTTTCGGTGAACGTGTTGCAACTGGTATCTATTTCTATCAGATGCAGGCAGATACAATATCTCCGATACGAAAAATGGTTATCCTAAAGTAGTAGGCACGCACTATGTGCCGTAACCTGTTTCATTTCAGTGGCGCGGTTTCCAACCGCGCCTTCTCTTTTTTTCCTATGAATCGTTAAGGTAAACCTATTTAGGGCAATTATCGTTTCTTGATTAGAGTACGCCGCTTTGCGAAATATTGGATTTTCAAGAAAAGTGAGGTGAATTATTGAAAAACCTCATACACTCTTTTCATATGTAATCATTTGGCGTGCCTAATTATAGATGAAATTTTTTGAAAAGAACCCTCAGTAAAAAGACGACAGTTTTATAAATAAACATAATAAAAACACAATCTAAAATGGGGTTATTATCATGAAACGGCAAATTTTGACTCAAAAGATCAGCATGCTCATTTTCACAGCATTATTATTCATATATGTTATACACGGTGTGAGTTATGCAGAATTGGAATTCACAGAAGGTGAGGCAACTACACGCGAAATAGCGGAAGACGCAGCGATAGGAACAAACGTTGGAGATCCTTTGAGATTTACCTCTGATACTTGCACCCGTTTCAGGATTCGTGGTCCCGATGCAAGTTCATTCGACCTTGAACGTGTCTTTCGTGGGGTACAGTTGAAAACCAAAACCACATTAGACTATGAAACCAAAGATTCTTATGAAGTGAGGATCATCATTGCAGGCGCGTGGAGTTCGGACACAATTACGGTGACCATTAATATTATAGATGTCAATGAAGCTCCCATGTTTTCTGAGGCAATGGATAGTGGAGTGAACCGTATCCAGCGCTCAGTTCCTGAGAATACAGCCGTAGGGACAAACATCGGGGACCCCGTATCAGCGATTGACCCTGATGAAGCTGGAGATGCCTTGACATACAGTCTGAATAGTAGTAATGCTGATATGTTTGAGATTGATAGTGGGACTGGGCAGTTGAGAACCAAGACGGTGCTTGATTATGAGGCTTTCGATAGTGAGCCACGCGGCTATGCTACAAATGTCCATGCTTCCGATGGCGAAATGTTTGCTGAAACTGAGGTTTGGGTCAATATTGAACCCGTGAACGAATTCACGCCTATGTTTGTAGAAGGCGACGCGGCGACCCGTGAGATACACGAAAAGGAAGATGTGGGCGCGAATGTCGGGGAACCTGTCTCGGCAACAGATAGGGATATGGGTGATGTACTGGAATACAGTCTCACTGACATCGATCCTGATGTGTTTGAGATTAATAGTAGCACAGGTCAGCTAAGAACCGTAACTGCCTTGGATTATAAAACTAAGCCATCCTATACAGCGAAAGTGTTGGTTTCGGATGGCAGTCGTGTAGCCAGTATTACCGTCACTATTCAGGTTTTAACTGATGATATAGAAGGTGGAACTGCTCCGGCGGTGCATGGACATAAAACCGATTCCTTATTGGAGCAAGCCGTGCTTAAGACCTTCAATAGAGACGTACTTCAAGTAAGACTGCAGGGATTATACACGGAAAACGACAGATCCGTGGAGTATCTACGTGCGATTATGATGTTAGAGAACCTTCTGGCATCCATGCGTCCGGACAAAACGCAGCTTCTTGCTAATTATCCGAATCCGTTCAATCCTGAGACGTGGATACCCTATCACTTAGCGAAGTCTACCGATGTACAGATTACCATCTATGATGCCCACGGTATTGTCGTGCAGCATTTAGAGTTAGGGCATCAATCGGCAGGTTACTACACCAGTCGGAGTCAAGCAGCCTATTGGGATGGTCGCAATGATTTCGGTGAACATGTTGCCAGTGGTATCTATTTCTATCAGATGCAGGCAGATACTATATCCCCGCTGCGAAAAATGATTATCCTCAAATAACTTTTTCTTACAGGCGCGGTTTTTAACCGCGCCTTACCCATTTTGATAAAAGTGTTTCCTTCCATTCTTCCACTTTTTTATGCCCTTCAGATCACACCTGTTTCCGATCGATCACACCTTTAATAAGGTATCTAAGGGGCCAGAAATTCGTTTGACATTTACTCATGAATGCGATATAATTATAATGAATCATTAGACGTGTAAATATCTTCCGAAACTGCTGGCACGAAAACCTACCTTAGACCGGTAGGCGAGGTTTTGCGGCGTACTCGATCAAATGCGACGTGCATTCCCAACCTCGCCGACTCATAATGTATCAGTAATTGTAAAATCTTCAAAAGTAAAATGAAGGGTGAACCTGTGCACAGGACAACCTATCTTCATAACTAAGCATCTGAGGAGAGTAAATGAACGATTTCTCTGGCGAGTTTCTTAGAACTGATTTTGGACACGAAGTGTATGATAAATGGTATCTTGAGCATGGAAATTTCAATTTTGAAGCACCAGAATTTGTAAAAAAGCATTTTTCTTTCTATGAAAATGCGCTACAATTATCTAAAAATGACAAAATATTAGAGGCAGGCTGCGGGATTGGAAGTTATTCGCGTGAGTTTGCGCGAAATGGCTATAATATTGTTGGTATGGACCTATCCCCCAACTTTTTGTCTGAAGCGCAAAGAATCACGCAACGCGAAAATTTAGAGATTGAATTTATCTTGGAAGACTATAATAAAATGAGTTTTGAAAAACAGTTTTCTGTTATTTTCTTTGAAGGCTCGTTTTTCTATAAATCCAAGGAAGGGTTAATATCGCTCTTAAAACGAGTCCATAAAGCACTCACACCGAACGGCAAGTTTTACTTTGTGCATAAAAACCCGTCAGTATGGCTGCCACGGGATCCAATAGCTGATTGGAGTGAAATTAAGAAAAACGTGTTTGTCCTGCAAATGGCAGAGTGGGACGAAAGGGATGAGGGGGAAAGATGCACTTGGCTTAAAATGGATCTAAATGCACAGGAAATTTACAGGTGTGACTTTTTTCTGCAACACCTCTCTGCGGACGAACTTAAGGACTGTCTTATAGAAGCGGGATTTATGGATTTTCATTTCTATAAGAAGCGTAGTTTAGAAGACTTTGATCCGCAGAGTGATAGGGACTTTTCTGTAGTGGGTAAAAAGTCATAGAACAACGTGCAAAGTGATAAATACATGAGGAACATGGTATCAATCAAACGGATAGAGAGAGGTTTATGCACTATGAAAGTCGAAAAACCGAAAGAGAAATACGATCAGTTAATCGCTGATGGTTATTGTGTTATTGAGGATGTCTTGAAGGAAAAGATGCTTACCCGGCTTCGGACGGTGACTGATGAGCTGCTGGATGCCCAAACAGAAGATCAACGCGCTGCCCATCGTTCATCTGGTAGCATGATTAGTGTGTATATGCATTCACTCTTCGCGGAGCTGGTTGTTTACCCACGTACATTACAGGCTCTTGAAGCTTTAGGGTTTTTGAGACCGAAATGGTCGTCGGGATACGTTATCAGTAAACCGCCTGAGAGTCCACCTCTGTTTTGGCATCAAGACTGGTGGGGTTGGAACGACCCGTGCAGCTACACGCCGTTGCCCCAACAGTTATTTCTCATGTACTATTTGGTTGACACAACACCATATAACGGTTGCCTCCGTGTTATTAAAGGTTCGCATCTCAATCGCCATCCACTGCATGATATACTCCCCAGTGCCCATGGCGAGGCACTACAACGCGTGGAGGATCCTGAGCATACGGCGTACCAACACATGCCCGGTGAGATTGACCTACCGGTGAAAGCAGGGGACCTTGTTATTGGTGATTCCCGACTGCTACACGCTTCACACGGCAACCAGTCGAGTGAACGCCGGACAGTGATTACGCTCTGGTATCATCCGTTTTTTGCGTTGTTACCTGCAGAAATGCAAGCACATATCGGCAGACTCCGGCAGAGTTTCGGTTGGTCGGACGCCGATTGGGCACGGGTTGCCGAACTTGCCCCGGTCTGTGAGCGCGACGTTGAACCGTTAAAATGGAATCGGAATCCGGGACCTGCCTTGAGATAATTGCGCTCCGATGTAGCAAGATTTAATTTGTAAAAGATTGTATCTCATGGTACACTAATACAGCAGAAAAGTTTGGTCTATAGCCAGTGGATAATTCGCTGGCTTTCGCTTGAGAATGATGAAGGAGATAATAAAATATGAAAACCTCGGTCGCAAGGTTGAAGCTATTATGTATCAGTTTAATGGTTGTTAGCTTGGTGTTTGTAGGTATCAGCTCTGCTGAAATTGACTTTAAAACTTGTGTCGGAATGTGGCTCTTTGATGAGGGTAATGGCAACGTAGCCGAAGATTCCTCTGGGACGGGCAACGACGGCAAAATTGAGGGTGGTGCAAAATGGGTTAATGGCAAGTTTGGCAAGGCTTTAAGTCTTGACGGCTCGGATGATTACGTGGAAATCGCTCACGATGATTCTTTAAATGTTGGTGCTGAACACACGATTGCCCTTTGGTTTCAATTAGATAAGGCTCCTCCTCCTGGCATGGGTGTTGTGACCAAAGATGATTGGGCACCTGGATTTTGGTGGGATGGTACTAAAATTCGACATCACACGCATGATCCACCCAGCTCGCTTCACTTTATAGATGCACTTTGGAAACCAGATACAGACTGGCATCATATTGCTGTTACCTGGGATGGTGAAGAGTTTGGAATATATCTCGACGCTGATGAAATTGGTGCTGGTGTGACTACGCCAAACATAGGAAGGAACCCGTTAACCGATAAACCCCTTTTAATAGGTATCTATTTAGCGACTGGGCAACACGGTAAGTGGGGTGCGTTTTTCGCTGGCATAGTTGACGACGTTGCCATCTTCAATACGGCATTGAGCGAAGATGATATTGACACCCTCATGACTGATGGATTAGCAACAGCAGCTGATATTGAACCTTCAGGTAAGCTCGCAACGACCTGGGCTGCTATTAAAGCTGATTAACCTACTCCCAAATCTAAAGATTGCGTGGGTTGGCAATTTTCCGATGTTTGCGGGCAAGCTTGTGCCTTGTTCTCGCTTGGATGGGTAGGAAGGGTAATCGGTCAACCGAGCAGCGAAGTGCTTATTTAGTGGCACTCTATATTGATGCGGACAAGGCTGAGTGTGGTTCAATATTAGACATCCTCGGTCTTGTCGAAGGTGTTACTTAACGAGAGGAGTTTTTTATGTTACAAAACCCGATTTTTCATGCCTACACGTTTGGTGAACAGGAACGGAGAACGCTGGACAAGGACGGGCATTTCGTTCTTCCCGGTTTACTCACGCCGGATGCACAAGAAAAACTGACGAACTCACTCTCACGTATTCACCAACTCTCACGCACTCCAAAAGAAGGACATGAGCCGAACAGGTTTTCTGCAGAGTACGACAGTTATCTTGAAAGCCTGATTGCACACCCACAAATGCTTGCGCTTGCGCGGAAGGTCTTGGGAGATGATATCCGATATGATCACTGTGTTAGTCTCAATAGACCGGGAGGCAATCGTGGTATTGGTTGGCACAGCCACGGATACTCTGATGACGATCCGAGTTTGGGATTTGTCCGCATCTTTTTCTATGTCAATGGATTTGAGCCCGACGATGGTGGGTTGAAGGCAGTTCCGGGAAGCCATCTCTATCGGGAGTCGAAAATCCATGCGCAGACAGATGAAGAGCTGCGAGAAGGATGGATGGCAGGAAAAACGCATCCAGAGACGGGTGAACCGTTAGAGATTGAGGCATTGTCCGCTCCTGCTGGGACAGTCGCGTTGATGTGGACACATGCTGCACATGCGGTTAACCCCAGAAAACCGGATAGCGATACACGGTGGTGTGTCGTCTATGCTTATCGGAATCCAGGTAAACCGTCTGGTGCCCGTTGGATTACGCCCGAGTTTGAGCAAAAGCCGATTCTCGGCGCAGAAGGATTAATGTCCCTCTATTAAGTAGTAGGCATACTCCGTATGCCGTAACCCAGAGCATCCGCTATGCCGCAAAATAAACCGCACATTCTATTCCTTATCAACGATGAACACCGTCCCGATGTTCAGCCAATCGAAGGAGACCCAGCTATCCGAATGCCGACCCTTTCTCGGTTTATGGATGAGGGAATCTATTTCCGCAACGCTTATACATCTTCACCGATCTGTGTCCCTGCTCGGCAGAGTTTTCTCTCAGGACTCTATCCACGTAACTGTGGAAGTCTCAACTTCGGCGATCCGATGCCGACAGAGGTTCGAACAATTCCGGGACAGTTGGGGAACTACGGCTACTACACCTGCTGCGCAGGAAAGATGCACTTTGTCGGAACTGATGTGATGCACGGCTGGCGAGAACGGTTGGGACGCGACATTGTTGGGAACAACGGCTATCCATATCCGGCTGTTAAGGATGAACACCACGCCCAAATTAAACGGGAACCTGGCACTGGTCCCAAGGCGAATAAAGTCGTTCAGGAAGTTCGGGACGCACAACCCGGCTTAGGGCGTTGGATGCGCTATGACAAATACAATGTAGACGGGGCACTGTTATTTCTTGAAGAGTATTTTGTTGATGCCTCTTATGATCGTCCCACGGCAAATCCGCTCTGTATGGCAGTGAGTCTCTTGGCACCCCACTACCCGTATCAGTGTCCAATGGATCTGTTTAACTACTACATGCAGCGGGTTGAGCCGATCATCGAAGAGCCGAACGATCAGTTTGCGTGTGACGATTTTTTCAGAGTCCGGGTCGGTCAAGATGTTACCTACCGTCAGGCACACCGGGCAACAGCGGCATACTATGGAATGATTGAGTGGATGGACGCACAATTCGGTCGGGTCATTGAAAAACTGGAACACTTGAATGTCTTAGATGATTTTATTATTGTTTTCCTGTCTGATCACGGCGAGATGCTTGGCACGAAAGGGGTGTGGGAGAAACAGAGTTTCTTTGAAGCTTCAGCACGCGTGCCGCTTTCTATTTGGTATCCTAAACGGTTTGGACGAGAACCGAGAATTGTTGAACGGAACGTCTCGTTAGTTGATCTGTTTCCGACGATATGTGAGTTAGCAGAGATTCCGGCTCCTGATGAACTTGATGGGCGTTCACTCATGCCACTGATACAGGGAAATGCGCCTGATTGGCATGATACCGTTTATAGTGAACTTTGGCGTGCCCAAAACGGACCCTCTGTAATGGTCAAAGAGGGCAATTTAAAATATTTCCGATTTGATAACAACAAAGGTTGGCCCGAACAACTTTTTGATCTCTCCAACGATCCGAATGAATGCAACAACTTGATCGATGTACCCGCCTATGCCGACGCACTCTCAAGACTGCGAGCGAAAGCCTCCGCATTACCCCCGCCGCGTCGGAAGGATGAAAACAACTGTTTCATTGACCCCTATCGTCCGATTGCTAAATCAGATTGAGTTTACGCTGAACTGAAGGCACCTTGCAGTACTAAATTTTCTTACCTGATAAGAGTCGTCATTTTCTCTGTGTATGCGTCTTCGATACGTTGCACATGGTTCAGAAGCATATCCAATCCTTGGATCTCTTGGTAGGAGAAATATCCGTATTCGGTCGTTTCACAACTGAGCCGGAGTTCGCCACCCACGATTTCCGCCTCAAAGCACAAAGCTACCAAATGGATTTTATTTCCGTCCCGATACACAATCAACTCGTTTGGAGTTGTATAGACACCAATTAATCGTTTGATTGTGACTTGCAAACCCGTTTCTTCTTCCACTTCTCGAATGCACGTCTCACTCGCACTTTCACCGGGTTCCATCCCTCCACCCGGTAGGCACCATTGGTTATTATCTTCGCGTCTCGTGAGTAAAATCTTTTCCCGATCTTTGTTAAAAATAACAGCAGAGCATCCAACGCGGATTGTGCCGTTTTGTCCAACGCGATGTCCCGTAATAATTTTAGCCATTTCTATCGCTCCATCTTTCCCCAATTATTATACTCCAAAGTATAATACTCTGGAGTATAATAAAAGTCTACTGAGATTTTTGCGATATGAATACTGTTTAATCTTCAGTTTTTGCGGTTTTAAACACTGCACGCGCCACGTACTGTGGGGCAGTTCTCATACGTAAAAAGACTATTTTCTACAAATATATTGTCCCAAAAGAACTAACAATGGAAAAATATAACACTCTTAAGCATTACGGAATTCTATTTGCGCGTATTTGATTTTAATGTTATACTATTGACAATTTTAAGAACGTTGGACTTATGTCAATTAGAGAGTTGAAAAGGTCTGGGCATTGCGCCATCGCCCGAAGAAATGAATGGAGGACAGATTCTATAATGTTGCCGACACAGTTATTACGTTTGGGTACGTCTACACGGTATCGTATTGGTTATATGAGTCTTATAATATTCCTGCTGGGGTTCACTGTCGCACTGCAAACCGCCGATGCTGAAAAACTTCGGTTTGACAGAGATATTCTACCGATATTATCGGATAAATGTTTTGCGTGTCACGGTCCTGATCCAGCGGTCCGGCAAGCCGACCTGCGGCTTGATACAAAAGAGGGGGCCTTCTCCGCACCAAGCGGCTACCCAATCATCGTTCCAGGGGAGCCGGAAAACAGCGAACTCGTCTTACGCATCACACATGCTGATATAGACCAACGGATGCCGCCACAGATTTCCAATCGGCAGCCAACGCAAGAACAGATTGACACACTCATCCAATGGATCGCTGAAGGTGCCGAGTGGGAAGACCACTGGGTCTACAACCTTCCTGAACGGGTTGATCTGCCTGCTATTGAGAATGCGACATGGGTCCGCAATTCTATCGATGCATTTGTACTCGGAAGATTGGAAACAGAAGGTCTTACGCCGTCGATGGAAGCCGACAGACGGACGCTCATCCGCCGTTTACATTTTGACCTTACTGGGCTGCTTCCTACACCTGCTGAGGTAGATCGCTTCCTAAAAGATGAAAGTCCGGATGCTTACGAATCACTTGTTAATAGACTTTTATCTAAACCGCAGTACGGCGAGCGGATGGCATTGTACTGGCTGGATCTGGTGCGCTATGCGGATACAAGCGGTTACCATGCTGACGAAAATGTGAGCATTTGGCCCTATCGCGACTATGTGATAAACGCGTTTAATGACAATATGCCGTTTGATCAATTTACAGTGGAAAACCTCGCAGGCGATCTCCTACCGAACCCTACAATTGCACAGAAGGTTGCTTCCGGCTATAACCGTCTGAATCAGACAACCTCAGAGGGCGGCGCACAGGCGAAGGAGTATCTCGCCATCTATGCCGCGGACAGAGTCCGGACGACCGCGTCTGTCTGGTTAGGCGCGACACTCGGCTGCGCACAGTGCCACGACCACAAGTTTGATCCCTACACGGCACAGGATTTTTATGGCTTTGCTGCGTTTTTTGCTGATGTAGAGGGTCCCGGGGTATATCCTGGTAGAAGTAAGTGGGAACCGATCGTGATGCTACCGACCTCCGCACAAGAATCAGCACTGCAGGATATTGACGACGAATTAACGAAATTGCAGCAGGTATTCAAAGCATCGTCGCCCGGATTAGAAGCTGAACAGGTGGAGTGGGAGAACGATGTACTTTCACTTCTCAGTTCAACGGAACTCGCTGACTTTGCGTGGGTAGACGATGTCCAAGCAAACGGCGGTAGAACTGAAGGGACGTGGGAACTCGTCGGTAGAGACGAAGCACCTGTTTTCAGTAAACGCTTATCCCGTCGGCAAACGGCGACCCCTGAACAGACAATCCAGCACAGTTTCCGTAACGCGAATCGGACGTTCACTATAGCAGAGGGTGACCAACTATTTGCTTATGTCTGGCTTGATCCCGAATCACCGCCAGAAACGGTTATGCTTCAATGGAACGATGGAACTTGGGATCACCGTGCTTTTTGGGGTGCGGACAAAATTAACTTCGGTGAGATTGGAAGTGACACACCTGCGCACAAGTCCATGGGACTACTGCCAGCAGTCGGCGAATGGGTGCGTCTGGAGGTAGATCCAGACGCTGTTGGATTAGAACCGGAAAGTGTCCTGAACGGGATGGCTTTTGTACAGTATGGTGGTACTGCTTATTGGGATCTCGCTGGCGTTGCAACAACTCGTGGTTCGGCAGTGAAGCACACGCATACCGAAACGGTGATTCAGGCAATTCAGGTGGATGCTGCTGTCAGAACGACAAGCCAGCGCGAACAGATTGCAGCAGAATATCGACGTATCACGCCAGCCCTTGACGGCATCCGAAACCAGATTGCAAATCTACAGAAACAGAAAACTGAGCTGGAAGCGGAGATTCTTTACTCGCTAACAACCGTATCCACGCTACCTCGGACGACGCGTGTGTTGCCGCGGGGCAACTGGATGGACGATTCCGGTGAGATTGTCGAACCGATGATACCGACTTTCCTTGGTGATTTGGATATTAAGAACCGCCGTCCGACCCGATTAGAACTTGCACGATGGGTAGTGTCGAAGGAAAATCCGTTAACTGCACGGGCATTTGTAAATCGTGTCTGGGCACTCTATTTTGGTACAGGATTATCTCGTGTCTTGGACGATCTCGGGGCACAAGGAGAGCCGCCGGTACATCCTGAACTCCTTGATTGGCTCGCTGTGGAGTTTATGGAGAGTGGATGGAACGTCAAACATATCGTGAAGCTTATGGTTACCTCAAGCACCTATCGTCAATCTTCGAAACCGAACGAGATATTGGACGAAAAGGATGCTTATAACCGATTAATGGCACGCCAATCACGCTGGAGACTTGATGCAGAGACAGTCCGCGATAATGCCTTACTTTTGAGTGGACTCCTTGTCCCCAAAATCGGTGGGCCGAGTGTGAGACCTTACCAGCCAGTCGGATACTATTCCAACCTGAACTTCCCGAAACGGGTCTACGTCCACGATACAGGGGAGAGTCAGTATCGCCGTGGTCTCTATACGCATTGGCAGCGCACTTTTTTGCATCCAAGTATGATGGCGTTTGATGCACCGAGTCGTCAGGAGTGTACCGCTGAGCGTGCTACTTCTAACACGCCGATGCAAGCGTTGACACTGCTTAACGATCCGAGTTATGTTGAGTCGGCGCGTGTCTTTGCATCGCGGATTATCCAAGAAGGTGGTGAATCCGTCGCTGAACGTATCAACTGGGCGTACCAATGGACGCTCTCCCGCCCGCCACAACCGTCGGAATTGGAGATTATGACAAATCTCTATGAGAAGCATCAAGCCGAGTATACTGCCAACCTTGATGCTGCAGGCATGCTGGTTGCAACGGGTGAAGCTCCCGTGACAGAAGGTATTGAACCTAATGAATTGGCGGCATGGACTTCTGTGGCACGGGTGATATTGAATTTGCATGAGACGATTACGCGATATTAAGTTTAAGAATCTGTTGAGAGAAATTTGTCAGATTGAACACTCTCTGTTTAAGTTTACTTCGCTGCCATAACACAAATTTGAGAAATCAGGTGAATAGACGACATGAAAGAACTTTAAATGCCATTTTCAGAACTCCAGTCCCGACAACGTTGAAATGGAGGCAGATAGAATCTCTCTTGGTGGCATGTGGAGCAAAGTCCATTGAGGGAAGAGGGTCTAGAGTGAGATTTGAGTTGAATGGCGTTACGGCAACATTTCACCGTCCACATGGTCGAAAAGAAGCACGTTCCTATCAGGTGAAGGACGCTCGGCGTTTTCTTGAAGAGGCAGGAATAATTCCATGAAGTACAAAGGTTATAGTGCGCATATTGAGTATAGTGAAGAAGATAGGTGCCTTGTCGGTCATATTGCAGGAATCACTGATATCGTCGGATTTCATGGCGATACTGTTCCTGAACTTCAAGAAGCTTTTGAAGAAGCCGTAGAGGATTATCTGGAAACATGTGAAAAGCTGAATAAACCGCCGCAAAAGCCATATTCCGGAAATTTGAGTTTGCGAATTCCTCAGGACATCCATGTAGCTATTGTGAAAGCTGCAGAAGCCAGTGGAAAAGATCTTGACCAATGGGCAGCAGAGACCTTCACGCATGCTGTTAATAGTGCTTCGTCTGCTCAGTCAAAGACTTAAATTTCATCAAATTAAGGGATCTTTTGGTGTGTTCACGCTTGTCAGAGCACCTGTTGAAAAATTATGAAACACGAACAGGAGGTATAGGTATGGCTATGGATATTCATGAAGAAACGAATCTTCGTCTTACGAGGCGGACATTTTTGGGGAAGACGGTGCGCGGTGTCGGATCTCTTGCCCTCGCATCTTTGCTGACACCATCGATTATCAATGCAGTGCCGGAAATTGAGCGGTGGCCCGGTATTATCACCACACCGCATGTGCCACCGAAGGCAAAGTGCATTATCCATCTCTGCATGGCAGGCGGTCCATCGCATCTGGAGACTTTGGATTACAAGCCGAAGCTTGCGGAACTGCACGGGCAGCCGATGCCGAAGTCTTTCACTGAAGGACAACCGATTGCGCAGCTTCAAGGACAAGCAGACTCGCTCAAATGTCTCGGTCCCACACATGAATTTAAGAAATGGGGAGAATCTGGGCAAGAGATGAGCACAGCATTCCCACACATAGGAAGCCTCGCTGATGATATTTGCATCGTCCGCTCCCTGAAAACCGAGCAGATTAATCACGATCCGGCACATACCTTTATGAACACGGGGACCGCAATCGCTGGCAGACCAAGCATGGGTTCGTGGCTGCTCTATGGACTCGGCAGTGAAAACGAAAACCTACCGGGTTACGTCGTTCTTACCTCTGCGGGGGGCGGTCAGGACCAGCCGATCGCAACGCGACAGTGGCACAGCGGATTCCTCCCAGGTCAATTTCAGGGCGTCCAGTTCCATTCAGCTGGTGATCCCGTTCACTACGTTAACAACCCTGATGGCGTAAGCACTGAACAGCAGCGGGATGTTGTGGATACTGTGCAAACCCTTAACAGTATGTTTGATGAGACTGTAGACGATCCCACAATCGCCACGCGCATTAGCCAATACGAAATGGCGTTCAGAATGCAAACAAGTGTGCCGGAGTTGACTGACATCTCAAAAGAACCGCAACACGTTCTCGATATGTACGGGGCGGAACCGGGAGATGGATCCTATGCCTCAAACTGTCTACTTGCACGACGGTTAGCAGAGCGCGGGGTGCGGTTTATCCAACTTTACCATCGCGGTTGGGATCATCATGGCGGTATTGAGGACGCTATCAAGACAACTTCTGGCTATGTTGATAAGGCGACTGCTGCACTCGTCAATGATTTGAAACAGCGCGGCATGTTAGACGAAACCTTGGTGATTTGGGGCGGTGAATTTGGTCGGACACCGATGGCACAAGGCACCGGACGCGATCACCATATTCAAGGATTCTCGATGTGGATGGCTGGCGGTGGAATCAAAGGCGGTATCAGTTACGGGAACACCGATGAGCTGGGATATAACTCCGTTGAAAATATCGTGCATGTCCACGACTTCCACGCTACAATGCTCCATCTCTTCGGAATTAACCACGAGAAACTGGTCTACCGCTTCCAAGGGCGAGACTTCCGTCTCACCGATGTCCACGGACATGTCGTTCGCGACATTTTATCTTAAAAGTAGTAGACACACTCTGTGTTCCGTCTGCAAAGTAGTAGATACACTCCGTAGGTTTTCAGTAAGCAGAGGTAGCGAGGTAGCAAAGTGACTTATAAGAAAAAAACGAACAGTATTTTAGTATACATCTCGTTCTTGTTGGTTCTGACGGTATCTGCCTTCTGTCACTCGCTCCCTTTGGTAGAGCCTGAAGCGGTTGGACTTTCTACCGAGCGGATCTCAAGAATTGATAAAGCAATGGAAGCACATGTCGCTGAGAAGAAAATCGCTGGTGGCGTGGTGTTGCTTGCTCGGCAGGGGAAGATTGCACATTTGGGTGCATACGGGATGATGGATGTTGAAACAGGAAAGTCGATGGCACCTGACACCATTTTCCGTATTGCGTCAATGACGAAACCGATTACGAGCGTCGCTATCATGATGCTTTATGAAGAAGGGCATTTTCGACTAAACGAGCCGGTCTCAAAGTTCATTCCAGCTTTCAAAGAGATGCACGTGTTGCCACCGGAATCTGACGAAGATTCGACGGAACCTGTACCGGCAAAACGGCAGATTACAATTTGGAACCTGTTGACCCACACTTCCGGTCTAACCTATCACTGGAATGAACGCCTCGGTCCACAATACGCCGCTGCGAATATCACCCACGGACTTCTACAAGATGAGAGCACTCTTGCTGAGAAAATGAAAGTGTTGGCGACTATTCCGTTGTTGCATCAACCGGGTGCCGGGAATGAGTACGGGCTGTCAATAGATGTACTCGGTTATCTCGTCGAAGTTGTGTCTGGGATGTCGCTCGATGCGTTTTTCTCAGAACGTATCTTCAAACCGCTTGGTATGCAAGACACACATTTTTTTCTCCCGGATGCAAAACGCGAACGGATCGCAACGGTGTATGAGCGAACCAAAGATGGACCTATAAAGCGGAAATCCCAAGAACCGACGGTTGAAGGTTCGCTGATTTATTCAACTGACTATCCCTACAATGGTCCGCGAACCTATTTCGCTGGTGGTGGCGGATTGGTATCCACTGCTTCGGATTACGCCCGATTTTCACAAATGATGCTCAACGGTGGAAGATTTAACGGGGTCCGGTTGTTGAGCCGAAAAACCGTTGAATTGATGACTGTGAATCAGCTCGCCGATATGGATGTAGATTACGGGTTCGGTTTAGGCTTTAGCGTTGTTCGAGACGAATCGGACCTTAATGAAGTCGGGTCTGTTGGGACGTTTGGCTGGGGTGGTTTCTTCTTTACTAATTTCTTTATTGACCCTCAAGAACAGATGATTGGTATCTTCATGTGCCAATTGCATCCGAGCGGTGGTTTGGATCTCGGAGAGAAAATTCGTATCCTCTGCTATCAAGCAATCGCCGATTGAAATTAAATATTATCTTTTTTACAAACATGAGAACTATTGCGCGTTCATGTGATGTTGAACCGCAAATAACGCAGGAAGGAAATTAACCAATATGCTAAGAGAACTCATTGCGCCAGCCCAAGAACAGGTTGCTTTCCGGGAATATGAAAGTGCTCCCTTGCAACCTAATGAAATTCGGGTCAAAAGCCAGTTTGGTGCCGCTAAACACGGTTCAGAGATGGCATCGTATAAGGGCTATGCTGGTCCACGCGGTGCCTACGATTCGGAATATAAGATTTTTCAAGAAAACGGCACCGGGATGGTGAGCTATCCTTCAGGACTTGGTAATATGTGTGTTGGCGAGGTAACTGAGATTGGAGCGGACGTTACCGATATTAAGGTCGGAGAGCGAGTTTTTCGGCACAGTTCCTTCCGTGAGGAAAATGTTTGGGATGCAGCTGGTGTCCGGAAACTTCCCGATGGTGTGCCTTGGCAGGCAGCCGTCTGTTTAGATCCAACAGATTTTGCTTTGGGGGCAGTGCGAGACGGGAACGTCCGCATTGGTGATGCCGTAGCAGTCTTTGGAATGGGTGGAATTGGGCTAATGGCACTGCAGCTTGCTAAGTTGGCGGGTGCCTACCCTGTAATTGGTGTGGATCCGCTCGAATTACGCCGCAATGTAGCCCTCGAATGTGGTGCTGATATTGTTATTGACCCTACAACAGAGGATGCTGGGTTGGAGATTAAAAAAGCTACCAACAAGCGTGGTGCGGATGTTTGCATTGAATATAGTGGTCATCATACTGCACTACAAGCCGCTATCCGTGGCGTGATGTATTTAGGGACAGTCGTCGCTGGCGCATGGCCGGGTATCTATCCAACAGGATTGGATCTCGGTGCCGAAGCACATTTCAATCGCCCGACCATTGTCTTCTCCCGCGCCTGTAGCGAACCGAATCCCGAATATCCAAATTGGAATGAAGGTAGGCTCTTTGAAATCAGTTGGCGGCTGCTTTGCGATGGCAGTCTAAAATCTGAACCTGTTATACATCCCGTTGTCGATTTTGACGATTTGTTGGACGAGTATCCGAAGATCGCGACGCATCCGGGTGAGAATGTAAAGTTAGGCGTTCGATTCGCATAACCAGATTTTCAGAAAGAAACTCTCCTTGACGCGGAACTGCCTCAGTTTTTGGAAGCGATCGCGTCAAGGAGGATGTCTTGAATAAACACCAACTTAGATTATTGCAACCCTGCCGCCCGCAAGACTGTTTCCTGAACTGCAAACTCGTGGTCGAGAGATCGATCAGGAGATTTCTCGCCCCGGATATCGGCGACAAACGCACGTAGACTTTCGACGTAACGCGGACGTGGCTCCACAGGTACTGTCTGCCAACCTTTAGCATATCCATCCCGTTCTTCATCAAGACACAACCGCAATTCTGGCTGTTCAAGCGGTTCAAGAATGGCACTCCCGCGTGTCCCATAGACTTCCAATCGCCTCGATTTTCCCGAATCGACTTCCAACGCCGTAGACTCAAGAATCGCCAATGCTCTCGGATATTCAAATACAGCCGCTGTATTGTTCCGATACCACGGCACGTCATGTCCGTCGTGCCTCGTAAATGGCGTTACCCGTGTCGGTCGTCCTAATAGGGCAACGATAATATCGGTGAGATGACAGGCAAGGATAAACATGATGCCGCCTGAGTGTTCACCGAGCGAATCCCAACGTTGCCAATGCGCATCGCTTGAGGGCCCTGATGAGATACGTCCGCGAACAGAAAAAATATCACCGAGTTTGCCAGAGTTTGCCCAATCAATGATAAACTGAAAGCCAGCATTATATCGGAACATATAACCGAGTTGAACGAGCAGCTTTCTGTCTCGTGCGATGTCCAATACCTCTCGAAATTCATCAAGGTTATCGCCAGCGGGTTTATCAAACCAAACGTGCTTTCCGTGTTCAAGGATCTCCCGTGCAAAGGTGAGATTCTGTGACACACGTCCTTGTACTGCAACCCCAACAATTGTTTCATCATTGAGTATTTCTTCTTTGGACGTAAACCAGTGAACGCGTTCGTAGACCGAACTTTGACCAAGGGTTTCTCGGACTTCTGGTGATGGTTCAAAGACACCAGCGAACTCAATTTCGTCACTTTCCTTCATCACGCGGGCTTTCCCTGAAGCGTGGTCGTGAGAAATACCGTATTGTGCAAGTCTTATTTTCACGTATTGTTCTCCTTAGATAGTATTACCTTTGAAACCTGTGATTGCTAAAAACATTGGGTGAAATCTAACATGATTCTATCATAGAATTTCTATTGACTCACGTAAAAAGTCAGGATCGTTCAGTTATCCAATAATTTACATCTGGATGCCCGAACTTGTTCGGGGGAACAACCACCGTCCCGAACAAGTTCGGGCGTCTGGAAAAAGGACTTTCGCAACCGTAAGCCTGGTTCTTATACTAAGTGACCTTAGTAAAAAGTGAGTGAGATTTTTGGCGACTTGTGCTAAACTCTAAAGTATCGATTTTCCGATATTATCTCTTATTTTCCTTTGGCGATTCTATTGAAAACTGAACCGATGCAACTCCAGTTCTATACGAAACCAGATTGCCCGCTCTGTGACGAGGCAAAGGCAGTGCTGCAAAGCATCGAAGCGAAGACATCGTTTATTGCGATAGAGGAAATTGACATCACACAGAATTTAGGACTGTTCACAAAATATAAACTTATGATTCCGGTGCTTGAGATGGATGGAAAACAACTTTTTATTCATCGCGTTGCCCGAAGAAAGTTGGTGTGGCAATTGCAATGGCACCGGTTTTGGACACTTTTAGCGAAGCTTGTAAGCTAAAACTTGCTGTAGAAAAAAAGGGAGGTAGGCATGGCTTTTCCATCACACGGCACAACACACCGATCTACTGTAACAGGGACGCGCGGAATGGCGACGAGTGCTCACCCGCTTGCAAGTCTTGCTGGCGCACGCATGCTGCTTGCTGGAGGCAATGCGTTTGACGCAGCAGTCGCGGTGGCCTCAACGCTCAACGTCGTTGAGCCTTATATGTCGGGTATTGCTGGCAATGGGTATATGTTACTCTATAGCGCAAAGGAAAAAACACACCGCGTGATAGATTATCTGGGCACTGCCCCTTACGCGGCGACGCTGGATGTCTATCCGACGCTCGAAAGTCAGCAGATTGGCATTCGTGCGGGTATGGTTCCTGGTGGCTGCGGCGGATGGTTGGCTGCACTGGATCGCTATGGGAGCATGTCTCGCGCCGATGTCTTTGCCCCAGCGATTGAATTGGCAGAAAATGGATACGCCGTCACCGTCAAGAATGCGGAATTTATGGAGGGTGCCTACCACTATTTTTCGGAAAGGGCTGCAGAGGTCGTCGCCTCACGCGGTAGAACGCCGCACCCGGGTGAGGTTTTGGTGCAGAAGGATCTCGCCCAAACGTTCCGTACGGTTGCGGAAGGCGGCGCAGAGGCGTTCTATCGCGGCGACATTGCCAAAGAAATTGTCCGTTTTTCTGAAGAAACCGACGGGTTAATAACTGAAAAGGATTTAACTGATTTTGAGGTATTGTGGCAGGATCCACTCTCTGTTACCTACAGGGATTACGAAGTCTACTGTCCACCGCCGCCGTGTTCAGGTTTTCAGTATCTGGAAACACTGAATATTTTAGAAAACGATGCTTTAGGTGAACTCGGACACAATACTCCCGAATACCTACATTTATTGATTGAAGCGATTAAGCTGGCGAGTGCAGATAGAGCTGAATATGCCCCGCGTCCGAATCCACCCATCGAACGTTTGCTGTCGAAGGATTATGCGCGTTCACTACGCGAGCGCATCGGCGAGCAAGCAGCGGTCAGTGGTGGTGAACGCTGGTCAAAGGACAAGCTCCCCGGTGAGATCGTCGCTGACGATTGGACAACTGAATGTACAACCCACTTTGACACTGCTGATGCGGAGGGCAATGTCGTCGCGGTGACACAGAGTCTCGGTCAGCCCTTCGGTTCGGGGGTAATCCTCGGTTCGACAGGAATGTTCCTCAACAATTTCATGAATTGGTTCGATAGAATTCCAGAGAGTCCGAATGCTGTTGGACCGCATAAGCGGATAGAGATGTGCATGTCGCCGTGCCAAGTCTGGAAAGGTGGAAATCCCTTTGCTGCGATCGGTACGCCGGGAAGCCATGGCATCCTCCAGACAACGTTGCAGATGGTGTTGAATCTAATTGAACACGGGATGAACGTCCAAGCAGCGATTGAAGCACCGCGCGTTCGATTGATTAATCCCGGGACGCATGTGAGTATGGAGGGACGTATTCCAGTAGCAGTCCGTGCAGCGTTGGAAGCACGTGGGCATGAGGTAGAGGTGTTGCCCGATTGGACAGCAACTGTAGGAGGCGGTCACGGTATCGCCTTTGATCCCGAAGAAGGAAGTTTCATGGGTGGTGCTGACCCACGGCGCGATGGATATGCTATAGGTGTGTAGCCTATAAATGTGCTGCGTTTGGTAAGGTAAATTATGATAGCGTAAGCAAAAGTGAGGGGTTAGGTGAATCATCCGAAACACATCGTTGCTGTCTCTGGATTGATCAGTCATCCCAACGGTAAAATCTTGCTCATACGAAGTCCACGTCGTGGGTGGGAGTTTCCGGGTGGTCAAGTCGAAGAGGGTGAAAATCTTATTGAAGCATTGAGACGTGAAATTCAAGAGGAGGCTGGCGTCACGACATCAATTGGGTCATTGGTCGGTGTTTACTCAAACATCAAGTCTCCTACTAAATTGATGTTTGGTTTCTTGGGAGATTACGTCGGTGGTGAATTAAGTACAAGCGACGAGAGTCTGGAAACAGAGTGGATTGCGCGCGATTCGGCTTTGCAACGTATATCAAATCCGGCAATTTATGATCGAATGAAAGATATGCTCGATTTTTCGGGTCGGGTCGTTTATCGCGTTTATACTAACAACCCGTATCAGATTTGTGAGCAATGTTTTCTGTGAAATCGTTGAGCTGCTGGAGATACCCATGAAAAGAAAGCCTTGAACCTCGTTTATCGCTTAAGTGTGTTGACAATTTTTGTGTTGCCTTCACGTAACGCCATGTCGAGCGGTGTCTCTCCTTCATAGGGTTGAAACACAACTCTCTTAAATTCACGTAGTGGCCAGACCAGTGAGGTAACTTCATCTGTCCATTCGGTGAACTGTTTGGGTTGACGCATGCGGCTGACCGTTTTCAGTGACGTATCGGCACCGTGATCTAACAGTAACCGAACCATCCGCAGATTACCCAGCCGGACGGCGAAATGTAGCGGTGTTTCCTTGCCGTATGCAACGAAATGTTCGTTATCCATGATGGGTTCGTCATCAAGTCCACTCAGTGCTTGTGCGTTGACGTTTGCGCCTGCTTTAATCAGGATATAGGCTTGTGCAAGATGCGTATCGTCATCGTGGCGGGATTGCACATGGAGTAAGGTTTCACTGTTGTAGGGCCATGCGAAATTTGAATCCAATCCGTTTTCCATCATGAGCAGAAAGGAATCGAAGTTGGTGACGCCGACGCCATGAAACCCAAGATAGCTCGGTTGATTGACGTCAGTTCCCTGACTGATGAGATATTCGGTTAATCTCGTAATCGTGGCTGGGCCCAATGTGTGCCGAGGTCATTGTTGTTTACGTCCGCACCTGCCTCTACAAGTGCCTTGACTTTATCAAGATCTTTGGTTCTAACACTTGCATTAAGGAGCGGTGATATCCGGTTCACTTTCACGTTTACGAGTTCCGGTGCTTCAGCCAGCATTTGTTGAACTGTCTGTATATCTGCTGTTTCAAATTCTGCCTGCCAACGTTCAATGAGTTTTTGGTTCATTGCCTCTCCTTGTATGATCCTCACTGCCTAATCTTTCTGTCATAGCGTTCAGCCCTAACAGTATACCACACAAGATGGCGAAAAGCAGAATGTAGATGTGCGGAATGACCGTGTTTTTTAGTATGCTCGGCCCTGTTTAGCTTTCCTCTTTCACAGGCATAACGTCTGTTTTATTGATATTCCCTCGTTTTTGTAATATAATATCCCTATAATTCATTGATGAACAATTTTTCAGACTTTTGTAATAAGTTTTTTTAAGGAGAAAACATGAAAAATTTTAACATCGTGCATAAATCCGTTTTTTTATTATTAGGACTGCTTTTAATTTGTGGTTGTGACGCTGTTCAAGACATGCTCTTAACTGAGGCTCCAAGCGAAACGGACACCCCACCGCTTCGCGTAACTATGATATATCCCAGCGATTGTGTTGGCTCCGCTGCTTACTGTACTGCTTTCCATACCGGTGTCCGGACTGCGGAGAAAGAACTTGGAATTGCACTAACTGAAGTGAACGGTCTGGAAAACGATCCTGTGGCTACAGAGATGCTCCTAAGAGATGCAGCACAAAATTCAGATCTTGTTTTGACGGCGGGTTATCAGATGGGAGATGTGCTTGCGCGTGTAGCGCCAGAATTTCCTGATGTCAAATTCGCAATTTTTGATGTTGTAATGGATATTCCAAATGTGGCTTCTGTGAACTATAAATCTAACGAAGGGTCGTTTCTGGTTGGGGCAATTGCGGGTTTAAAATCAGAGAGTAACCAAATCGGCTATATCGGGGGTGCCGATGTTCCGCTATTACATGAATTTGAGGCAGGCTATGTTGCAGGGATTCACGCAGTCAATCCAGACGCGGAAATCACTGTAGAATATATTAGCAAAGATGCGGCAGGTTTCGGTCAACCTGAAAAAGCGAAAGAACTGGCTTTAGCACAATATGCAAACGGTATTGATGTGATTTATGTCGCTGCTGGCGGATCTGGTCAAGGGGTACTCGAAGCAGCACAGGAACAACAACAGTTTATCATTTGGGTTGACTCCAATGGTAACCATCTTGCTCCAGGACTCGTCTTGACAAGTATGACAAAAGAGATTCCGGCTTCTGTGCTGAGAATTGTCGGTGAATCAGTTGAAAACGAATTTATGGCAGGGGTTCGATACTTCGGACTTGAGGATGGCGGGGTCAGTTATGCCCTTGATGAACACAATCAACCGTTGCTTTCGGACAATATCATAGGGACTGTCGAATCGCTAAGGACAAAAATCATTTCTGGCGAGATTGTTGTCCCTAATACAGTTTCGCTTCCGCGCGAATAGTGCCTGACAAGTGTTAGATGCTCTTGCAGGATGGAGAGTTTTATGATTAATCAATACCCTTATCCAGAATCCGAAGGTAGGCGAAATCTTGTGGTTGGAATTTTGCTAACCCTAATAACTTGTGGTATTTATGGGATTTATTGGCAATACAAACAAATGGCAACGCTTAACGCTTGGTTGAAGAGAAGTGAGTATTCTTTTTGGCTCTGGTTTTTTCTGTCAATTATCACTTGCGGTATCTTTGGTATCTACTACGAGTACAAAATGGCGAGCGGCATTAATACAGTCCAAGCTGATAATGATCTGGTCTTCGATTCAAGTCTACCAGTCATCTGTGTTTTGTTAGCAATTTTCGGTTTTGGTATTGCTTCACTTGCTGTTCAGCAGCACCAAATTAACAGACTCTATGAACGAGGTCCGAATGTTTAACCATACGTTTCTCGCTCGCCTATTTCTTATTGGATTAGGTGGGGTAGGGCTTTATACTGCAATGTCTGAAATGTCCGTCAGAGAGGTTTCGTTGATTCCGTGTATATTTCATTCGTTGACAGATCTGGTATGTCCGGGATGTGGTATGACACGGGCGTGCCTCGCTTTAGTTCAGGGAAAATTCGGTGCTGCGTGGGACTACCATCCGTTCTCTTTTTTACTCGTTGGATTGGCTGTTTCAGTGGCATTCTTCCCGATGTGGTTAAAGCACACATGGAACCGTCGTTCACCTGTAACCCAAAATTTAATCGTTATTGGTGGGATTATCCTCTGTTTATCTATCTGGCTAATAAAAATTCATTAGGGCTTGAATTCTAATAACTTCGTAGAACGGTTCCTTTCGCACCAACGATCCAACCGGTGTTTTTGTTGAGGTAAATGTCCTGCAAGTTATATTGTGCTGGTGAGGGATAGCGGTTCCATAGGTTACCGCCATCGATTGTATGAAGGATTAATCCTTTTTCGCCGATTGCCCAGCCGCGTTTCTCATCGTGAAACGCGACATCTCGTAAGCTTTGATTAACAGGACTTTTCTGCCGAAGCCATATTCTTCCGCCATCAGTTGTGTGGAGGATCAAGCCATTTGTCCCTACAATCCATCCGTGCGTGGGATTTACGAAATAGACAGCGAGTAATGGCTGTTCGGCATTGCTTCTCTGACGAACCCAGCGTTTTCCCCTATCTTGGGTGTGAAGCACCTCGCCTTCTTCACCAACGATCCAGCCGTGCTCTGGATCGACAAAGTGGACACCCCATAGGTGTTTATCTGAAAGATCTTGCACGTTTTCCCAATGTCCGCCACCGTTTTCTGTCCAAAGAATTGTCCCTTTTCCGCCGACTGCCCAACCTTCTGTTTTGCTAACGAAATGAAGGTCCAAGATACCTGGAGGCTTACTTTGACTACGTATCTGGTGTTGGACATTCCACGTAGCACCACCGCTTGCAGTGTAATGCACTTGTCCGATGGTCGCAAGCCAACCATTATTTTGGGTCGTGAAATTAACCTGCGTTAGTGTATCTTTAGAGACAGAGGAGGCTGTCCAAGTCGTTCCGCTATCGGCAGTAGACAGGACCGTGCCTGCAGCACCGACTGCCCAACCGTGTTTGGCATCAACAAAATGGACGCCGTAAAGATGTGTGTTTGTGCCACTCTCAATCTGTCGCCACTCAAATTGTGATGTGTCTTCGGAGCAACCGAAATACACGAGACTTCCACATAATAGGATTAGCGTGAGGTAATTTTTTTTCTGCATTGCAGGTCCCTTTTTGAAACAAAATTTTTATTTGCATCTATTTCTAAGTCGTGATAAATTATAATTATTATAGAGGATCTGCGGTGAATTGTCAAGTGCTTATAAGGGTGTTGATTGGCGTATTATGTACATCATTGGAATTGATGGCGGCGGGACAAAAACCGTTGGTATCTTGACAACAGAAACGGGACAACACATCGCCGAAGTACAATCTGGACCTGCAAACTATCATGTTGTTGGCGAAACACAGACGCAATCGGTTCTGGAAAGCGTCGTTGAAGGGCTATGTGAAAAAGCAGGTATTTCAAGATCAAGTCCTATCCAGTTCTGTTTGGGAATGGCAGGCTTGGGACGCGCCGCGGATCAAAAGGTAATTGGACAGATTTGTGATGATCTTGGCATCCCTGAGTTTAGTAATGGGATTCGGCGTATCCTAACCCATGATGCACACATCGCGCTCGTTGGAGGCACTGCGAAGCAGGAAGGTGTGATCATCATTTCTGGGACCGGTGCTATCGTTTACGGGATCAATGCTGACGGCAAGGAAGCACGTGCGAGTGGTTGGGGATATCTGCTTGGAGATGAAGGCAGCGGCTACGATATTGCTATACAAGGACTCCGAGCCATCGTTCGTGCTGCGGATGGTAGAGGTGATCCAACGGCATTGACAAACCGAATTCTCACGAAGCTTGAGTTGAATGAGCCGAATGCGTTAATTCGCTGGGTACATGCTGCAAGCCGGGATACTATTGCGCAGTTGGCAGCGATCATATTTGACACTGCTATGGCAGGGGACACTGTCGCAGAAGGGATTGTTGAGGACGCTGCCGATGAGCTTGTCTGTGCCGCAGGTAGTGTGATTGGACAGTTAAAATTTGATGCACCATTTGATGTTGTTCTCAGTGGTGGGAACCTCGTCCATCAACCGATGTTTGCGAGTTTGCTCCGCCACCGGTTGGCAGAGATTCAACCAGAAGCGTCAGTGCTACTCCCAAAACATGAACCTGCTTATGGGGCAGTGTTATTAGCACAAGCGAAATTGTAGTCGGACATTCTATCAACAAAGGAATGCATGCAGTCCAGCACAGAACAACGAAATCTGAATTCTATCGGCATTGATCTAAAGTCAACTTCAGAAATCGTTCAGATTTTTCACGAAGGAGACCGAGATGCAGTCGCTGCAGTAGAAGCAGAGTCCGATGCAATCGCACATGCTATTGACTTGTGTGTTGATGCGTTTCGTGCTGGTGGTAGACTGTTTTATGTAGGCGCAGGCACAAGTGGTAGGCTTGGGGTGTTAGATGCATCCGAGTGTCCACCAACCTTTAGTACGCCTCCTGAAATGGTACAAGGAATTATAGCCGGTGGTGATGTTGCCTTACGTCGTTCCATAGAAGGCGAGGAGGACAAACCCGATCGAGGCGCACAAGCCATCCGAGAACGGCAACTCACACCACAAGATGTCCTCGTCGGAATTGCGAGTAGTGGGCGAACACCTTATGTCATAGGGGCTTTGAAGGAAGCGCATACTATTGGGGCAACAACGATATTTCTCTGTTGTGTCCAACCCCCTGAGCAACTTAAGGAATGGGTGACGCATTTCATCACGCCGATTGTCGGTCCAGAGATCATTGCGGGTTCAACCCGATTAAAAGCGGGGACAGCGACGAAACTGGTCTTGAACATGTTGACGACTGTCTCTATGATAAAATTGGGCAAGGTCTATGACAATCTAATGGTAGACGTCCACGCTTCTAACGCGAAATTGGTCGCTCGGAGTATCCGAATCGTTCAAGCCGTTACTGGCGTTAATACTGCAGTAGCCGAAGCAGCCTTAGCGCAGGCAGGCGGACGCGCAAAGTTAGCCATTGTAATGCTCTCAGAAGGGTTAAGTTCGACAGACGCAAACGCATTATTGGAAAGACACGCTGGATTTCTGAGAGCGATTCTTGATAAAGAACATTAACCTATCCTTGCAGACGCGTTTTCAAGCGCGCAATTTATAAGGAGCAACCATGGGTACGAAAGTTGGGCTTGCCAAAACCGGCAGGCGACGTTCTAACGTTTTTGAAGCACTCAACAATATACGTGAGGAACTTACACCAAAGGTCCGTGAACAGGTGCTGTTGAAACCGAATTTCCTCTCCAGTACGAATCAGCTCGCTTCGTCACATCCGGATGCAATGCGTGGGGCACTTGATTTCCTACTGAGTACACCGCAGCCGCCTAAAGAGGTGATTATTGCTGAAGGTGCCAACGAGAAATTTTCTGGTGAGGCGTTCCAGGTTTTCGGCTATGAGGCACTCCAAGCAGAGTACGATCTTCCCATCCGACTCGTCGATTTACATCAAGAAACCGAGTGGGCAGAAACTAAGGTCTTTCTTGCTGAGCGTAATGAAGATACAGTGCGGATGCCTAAGATAGTCTTGGATTGCCCGTGCACTATCTCTGTTGCTATTGCCAAAACGCATGATGCAGGGGTCGTGACGCTTGCTATGAAGAATATGATTATGGGCACCCTGCACAGTGAAGACCGGATTAAAATGCACGGCTATCACAGTCACGCTGACCGGGTACTTCCCCGCGAAGCACAGACCCTCAATATCAACTTACTTCGTCTCTCACGCCACCTTAAGCCCGATATCGCTATCGTCGATGGCACTGTTGGATTACAGGGCAATGGACCTGGTGGGACTGATTCTGTTCCTCTCGGCATCGCAGTTGTGAGTGGTGATGTCTTTGCAGCGGACGCTGTCACGACAAAAGCGATGGGATTTGAACCGTTGGAGATTGGGCTTTTTCATTACGCAAATGAAATGGGCTACGGCGTTGCAGATCTGAGTGAGATTGACGTTGTTGGGCCGGCTGTAGAAACCGTAGCAACATCGTTTAAGCCGCATGAAACAGCTGAACTTCAGTTCCAATGGCAAGAATCAAGTCCGGCAGATTACCTCGCCGCAGACTAACAGAAGGAGAATTATGAAGCGTTTCTATAATATCATCATTCTATTTTCGATGCTTCTCACTACGCCAGCGTGGGCATGGTGGGGAGGTGGACACGATATCCTTACACAGGCAGCCGTCAAAACACTTCCAGAGGAGATGCCTGAATTTTTTCGATCTGCCGAAAAAATGATTGCGCATTGTGTTTACGATCCGGACATATCAAAGGAGCGTGGCACGCCGCACGCGCGGCAGGCTGAATACGGTGAACACTATATTGATGTAGAGCTCCTAAAAGACAATCCGATTCCAGAGGGGCGCGAGGCGCATATTAAGTTGTGTGCAGAATTAGATCTTGCGCCGCGATCGGTTGGCTTACTGCCCTATGCACTGGCAGAATGGACAGAGCGACTCGCTGTCGCTTTCGCAGAACATCGCAAGTGGCCCGACAATCCGATGATTCAGTACAAATGTTTCCTCTATGCAGGCTTCCTTTCGCACTATGCGCAGGATATGTGTCAACCGTTGCATCTAACAATTCATTTCGACGGTATTGTTCAAGAAGACGGGACCCGCTTACACCGTGGCATCCATGAAAAAGTCGATTCTGCGGTTGAGATGTTAAAATTAGATCCTGCAGAACTCGCAAAAGGGCAAGAAGTTGCAGCCGTTGAAGATTTAATGCCAGCAATAATTGAACAGGTTAAAGCAGGTTTCAGTCTGGTTGATAGCGTTTACGCGATTGCGGAAGACTGGAAAAATCTGAAAAACCCCTCACCCGCACTGGTCGATTTCACAAATGATCGGGCGCGTGAATCGGTGCGTTGGACCGCATCCCTCTATTTAACAGCTTGGAAAATTTCCGAGAATATAAAACTGCCCGGTTGGCTTGACCGTGCACAAAACGATGCAAATATGTCACACTAAAAGGAGAAATCACTTTGTTACAACAATGGACACCTGATCCGACTTTTTATCCTTCCCCCAAGATGGCGATTGAAGCACCTGCTGAAGAAGTCGCTTATGTCGCTGCGCCTCGGGATGACGGCAAACCTGACACTATGAACGTTGTCGATCTCAACAAAGCATCTGATACCTATGGCCAGATTGTTAACAAGTTGGAGCTCGGCATTCGTGACGAAATCCATCACTTCGGTTGGAACGCATGCAGTGCAGCCCTCTGTCCGTACGCACCGCACCCTTATATAGAACGCCGCTATCTCGTTGTGCCAGCACTGCGAGGCTCTCATATCTATATCCTTGATGTCAAAGAGGATCCGAAAGTACCCAAACTCATTAAAACCTTGACAGCGGATGAAGTTGAAGATAAATCCGGGTATACCCGTCCGCATACGGTGCATTGTGGTCCCGAAGGGATCTATGTCAGTGCTTTGGCTACAGCCGGTTCGGAAGAGGGACCGGGTGGTATATTCCTCATGGATCACTACAACTTCAATATTCTGGGACAGTGGGAAGTAGAGCGTGGTCCTCAATCTCTCTCTTACGATTTCTGGTGGCACTTGGGCTATGACATTGCTGTTACCAGTGAGTGGGGCACCCCGGCAATGATTGAAAACGGTGTTAGCCTCGAAGACTTAGGTGCTCGCAAATTCGGGCATAAAATCCATATTTGGGATATTCGACACCGTAAGAACATCCAGACTTTAGATTTAGGCGATGACTACCAGATGATTTTGGAGTTACGTCCTGCCCACGATCCAACGAAGGCACACGGGTTCGTCAATGCGGTCCTGAATATGAACGACCTATCCAGTTCGATCTGGACATGGTACAAGGATGGAGACGATTGGAACATCCAAAAGATTATTGATATTCCCGCGCAGGTACCTGAAAACCCAGATGATTTACCACCTGCCTTGAAGGATATCGGGATGATTCCGCCTCTTGTTACGGATCACATCCTCTCGTTGGATGACAGGTTCTTGTATGTTTCTTGTTGGGGCACCGGTGAAATGTTGCAATATGACGTATCTGATCCGTTGAATCCCAAGCATACTGGTACCCTTAAGATAGGTGGTATTACAAAATCACATCCGCATCCGGCAGCTGGACCTGTTAGTGGTGGTCCCCAGATGGTTGAATTGAGCCGCGATGGCAAACGTCTTTACTTCACCAATTCGCTCTATGTCGCGTGGGATAACCAATTCTATCCGGATGGCGCAAACGGGTGGATGGTGAAGGCGGATATTAACTCGGATGGCGGACTCGAATTGGATCCCGACTTCTTTGTAGACTTCGGTGAAAGTCGTGCCCATCAGATTCGGTTGCAGGGTGGCGATAGCTCATCTGATACTTTTTGTTACCCATAAGCATGTTGCTGGCGAGGTACTCAACTTCGTTCCGTAAGTGCACATGCCCCGCAACGCGGTTTTAAATTGCTACTTTTCTTCAGAAGAGGGTGCGCAAGTTATCTTGTAGCACCCTCATATTATCAGTAGAAAGATATTTTTTATGGATACTGTCTCATGGTTAAGTTACACCCTCCTCGGCGTATATCACGGCATTAATCCGGGGATGGGATGGCTTTTTGCAGTCGCTTTAGGGATGCAGGAAAAACGGAGAAGTGCAGTTATTGGGGCACTTTTCCCAATGGCTCTTGGACACGCTGTTTCAATCGCAGTCGTGGTTTTCGTCATCGCCTTAGCACAACGGCAGCTGCCGGAAGATGTTCTTCGCATTGCCTGTGCGGTTGTCCTGTTTGGGTTTGGCGTGTACAAATTTTTCAGTGCTCGACACCCGAGATGGGTGGGGATGCGGGTTAATTTCAAGGACTTAACAATCTGGTCGTTCCTGATGGCTTCGGCACATGGAGCAGGCTTGATGCTTGCACCACTTTTGTTACGGATGCCCGCTGCAGAACACTCAGGACACATGCACCACGCACCAGCAAGCATGACGGATAGTGCCGTAGTGTTATTATCCGCGGTTGGTGTGCACACCCTCAGTTTTTTCGTTGTAACGGGGATTGTAGCGGTTATCGTCTACGAGGTGGTAGGACTTGCCTTACTTCGCAAGGCGTGGTTTAATCTGGATCTGCTGTGGTCTATCGCTTTGATGATAGCTGGAGTTGTTACCCTTTTCTGGAAGCATTAGAAAACACTCAGTGTTTTCCCTGTTTAGTAGGCGAGGTTTGTAACCTCGCCAATTTTCTCCTAACAAAATACTATAACACAAATACCGCACCGGAATATCTGTGAGAACGCACTATGGCATAAGTATTTCGCTAAACCTTAACCTTGTATTTCAGATCGTTGGCTTCATCACCCGTTATCCCACGGAAACCCCAGCAGTGAGTAGCTTGTTCTTTTATCGTAATTTCAACATCTATTGGGGAAATGGACAGTTGACTTTCGATTTCTTTGAATAGCATTTTTATGAGTCGTTTTTGGGTTTCTGGTTGACGACCTGACATCATATTGATTTCAATGACAGTATACGCATCTGTGCGTCCTCCAGGATAGTAAAAATCTTCTTTATCCATAGGCACAAAACGGTGCGCACGTTTATCCTCTGGCATACCGAGCACAGACTGCATACACCCATGAATTACATCCGATAATTCTGCTTTTATTGGGTTCAACTTTTCTTTAATTCCGTATACGATAATCATATTAATTTTTTGATCTGCTCAGGGAGCAGCTCAACCTCAAATTTTTCTTGCAATGCACGTAGATCAGCAAAATCTGTATCTTTCAACGCATACCCAGCGTGTGAACGCACTTGATAATCTGCTGACAGACAGTGCACCTCCCGCCCACCAATAGAGCCTACAGCGTTCAACTCCGATTCAGTGATGACCCAATCAATCTCGCCGGGACCGTAGACCGCGCCTCCATCCTCAGTCAGTTCGATGACATGAAAGTCGATCTTTCCGTGCAATCGGTGTCCCACCACGAAATTTCGATCCTTATGGTCGTCCGTATAGACATCGACAAAACCGTGGACGAAGAGTGCCTCAGTAAGTATTGCTGAATCTTCCCAAGAGATCATGATGTCCAGATCTGCGTGTTTCCGGGTGCATTCACCTAATAGCGCATCGACACCCCAACCTCCGTCAATCCAGACGGTAATGCCAAGTTCATCGAAAAGATCAAGGAACCAGTGAACCATGTCAGCAGTCATATAGTCTACACAAGGCATTGAAAATTATATTTCCTCTGGTCAAAGTATCTTCAATGCAGCTTCGTATGTGTCTCTAACGATGTCTTGGACATCCTCTCGTAGTTTCTGCCAACTCCGTTGCAGCTTTGCCTTAACCCACATTCTACCTTCATCAATTTCCATTTCATGATGAACATAAGCCAAGTATAAAAGCGAAGGTGTTTGTTCAATGTGTGCCATGGCATCAGCATTGGCAAGGCATGCTCCCTCAGCACTTCGGTGTTCGACTGTTACACTCGCTCGGTGTGATGCAATAGCATGCTTGACAGCTTCTATTTTTTCTTCTGGATAGCTGAAACGCTTGAGAAGCTTCTCTGCTTCAATCGGACTATGTATATGGTGATCGGCGTAGAGTGCTTCGTCTTTTATGCTGGCATAATCATGAAGTAACGCCGCAAATTCCACAATTTCGGGATTGGCATCAAAGCGAGGGGCGAGTTGTTTTGCGTTTTGAACGACTTGTAGGATGTGGTGGGTCCAAATGTCGTAACCGAAGATGTTGGTATCGGCATCACAAGCTTGTTCAACAATCTGCTCAATTCTATTTCTTATCGTTTCAATCATGAATTTTAAATTTACCCGGGGATTGATACTAATGTTGACATCTCGTGTGCGGGTATTTGGCACAGATGACACGGTTAATAGTTCCTTTTCATCCTATTAAGAATAACACAAAAGTGGGTTCAGAGCAACTGAAAATTAGGTGGCATGGCAATAGAGTGAACGCGCCTATTGGGAAACTGAATGTCCTACTATTCCAGAAGGAAAACTTGCCATTTTTCTATATCTGTGCTATAATTTCTGTTCAGTACACAGAAAACTTCAATTCGTATTCTCAATATGGGCTGATGGAACGCCCTTAAATCAAAACCCCCAAGCTGCACCGAAAAAGGAGAACCTTAACTTGATAAACTTATATGGAGCAACGTATGACAGGATACAGCTGCTTCGCCACGTCGGAGATGTGTCGCAAATCGCCCATGCCAAGATATATCAGCTGACAGATGGTAATGAGAAGGGCGTTGATGCAATTGACTTTCGGACTGGAAGCGGCCTCAATTTTACCGTGTTACCGAGCCGCGGATTAGATATCTCTTATGCAGACTATCAAGGCATTCCGCTCTGTTGGCGTTCAAGCACAGGAGATGTCAGTCCCGCGTATTATGAGCCAAATGAGCTTGGTTGGCTACGCGGTTTCTACGGTGGTTTATTGACAACTTGTGGTATGCGGCAAGTTGGCGTGCCGAGTGAAGATGACGATGAAGCATTGGGACTCCATGGCAGAGTCTCGAATATCCCCGCAAAAAACGTTTGGGTTGACAGTCGATGGGAAGGACAGCGCTATATGTTATGGGCGCAAGGTAAAGTTAAAGAGACCGCTGCTTTGGGCGAACACCTTTCACGTACCCGTAGGATTTGGACCGAATTAGGTTCAAAGACGTTGCATATTGAGGATATCGTTGAAAACTTGGGATACCAAGATTCACCACACATGTACCTTTTCCATATTAACGTTGGATTTCCGATTCTCACTCAGAACAGTGAACTCCTTGCTCCATCCTCACAGGTCACACCGCGGGATGAAACGGCTGCCGCTGACTTGAATAACTATAATTTCTGCGAACCGCCGACCGTTGATTTTCAGGAACAGGCGTTCTATCACGAAATGGAACCGGATGTTGATAATCACATTCATGTTGCACTCGTAAATCGCAATTTTAATAATAGACAAGGCATCGGTGTATCGGTGCGTTATCATAAAACACAATTCCCGAACTTCGTCCAATGGAAAATGTGTGGTGAGGGCACCTATGTCATGGGCTTAGAACCGTCAAACTGTGGGGTAGAAGGTAGGGCGAAGGAGCGCGAACGCGGCACGCTACAGTTTATTGAACCCGGTGGTAGAAGGCACTATGAGGTAGAGATCGGTGTGCTAACCTCCAACGCGGAAATAGATGCGTTTGAAGAAAAAATCGCAAAAACCCAAAATTAATGCCATCAATTTCGATGGAAGTCACAATTAGATAAGAGGATGAACGAATGAAAAAATATTTGCCTTTACCCTTCATCGCGTTCCTACTACTGACAACGTTTGTATTTATCGGATGTAGCGCGAAAGAAACAACACCTATACCAGATGCCGCAGCAGCACCGATTCAGGCACCAGAACTGACCGATGACACTCCTGCCACCGAAGCAGAGGTGGCGGATAAATCGGATTCGCCTGAGGCAGTACTGGAAGAAAAACCCGATTCATCCGAACAAGAAATACACGCCGAAAGTAAACCTGAAGAGACAATACCAACCGTAGATATTCCGAGTGGCAGTGTCCTGTCTCTGATTCCTAAAGATACGCTTGGACTTATCTATTGTCCCAGTTTGACTGACTTGGATAATCGGATCAACATGTTGGTGACCGACTTAATGCCAACTGCTGATCCTCCGCAGGTCCTCGCCAGAATTTTGGCAGACACCTTCGGGGCGGGATTTGAAAGTCTCGCAGAATTAGAGCAAATCGGGCTGGACCTGAGCCAAGATTTTGCAATCTTCATGACTTCCTTGGAACCACCTGATCTGTCCGCAACTGTGCAGCTCTTGGATCCTGAAGCCATGAAACAGGTGATTGATGCGGAGAGCGAAGGAAGTGCCCCAACCCAATATAACGGTGTAACTTATTGGAGTACGCTGAACGGGGAAGGTAATTTCGCTATCATAGAAAACACTCTTGTCTTCTCACGGTCTGCTGAAGTTTGTGAAAGTGTGATTGATGCCTATAAAGGAACTAAACCGTCTGTGGCAGCCAATCCAGGCTATAACTCCTTCCTTACCCACATTGCTGAGGGAACTGCGCAACTCGCTGTTCATTTTGATCTTGAATCTATTGCCCCTACTTTAAGTGATTCGCTTCAGGAAGAGATGGAATCAACAGTAGACAGTCTCGAAAGTGATCCGGCTGCAATGTCAATGGCACCATTCTATGAGACTCTTGTCACGGCAGCTATGGATTTGCTTGATCAGGTAAAATCTCTAAGCGCAACGCTTGCAGTGGAAGGAACAGATGTACAACTCGCGCCGTTTCTGAAATTCAAGAGCGATAGTAAAATTCAACAGATATTGAAAGAGAGTGAACCCAACGAATTGGCACTTCTCGGTACACTTCCAAGTAAGGCGTTTATGAATAGTTCGTTTCAAATTAAACCGAAGTTTACAATTGAGATGAGTAGACTCTGGCTAAAAATGTATTCGCCAAATGCTTCCCCAGAGCAGTCTGCGTTAATTAACGAGTTTGGGGAAAAATTGGAAGATTTCTATGGGTCTCTCGGTGATGAGTGGGCTTTCACTGCCGATTTTGGCGATAGTTTTCTTCCAGATTATTTGATTGTCTGTGAGATGAAAGATGAGCAGAAGGTGAAAACCTATGTAGAAGAATCACTTCTAAAACTGCTCAAGGATTCGATAGAAATCGCTCGCGACGCAGTAGGCGATTTGCCAGCTCTTAAGATGTACGAAGGTGTGCATCAAGGGGAGTCCGAGATCCATGAAGGCGTTGAGATTAAGAGTTTCGTTTTTCCTAATTTCGGTGCCATGTTAGGAGAGATGCCCCCTGAAGCTGCTATATTCCTGCCCGAGACATTGGGTTTGTATTACGCTTTTGCTGATGGTTACCTTTTTATGGCATCAGGTAGTCCGGGGCTAATGAAAATGGCTTTGGACAATAGAACGGAAGTGGGGAATATGTCGTCTAACTTTTCTGAGGATCCGAATTATGGAAAACTGGTGGATACCTTCGGGTTGGAGAACAATATGCTCGTGGCGGTTTCACCCATACTCATGATGAAAAACGTGTTGCCTATTCTGGCAAGAACGGATCCGAGTGCTGCATCCATGGCACAAATGCTGTCTGGGATGATCATGAATATGCCAGATAGTTACAGCATAAGCTACTCTGCGAAGGTCCAGGAGGGTGGAATAGGTGGCAAACTGCTTCTCACTCTTGGGGACTTCAAACAGCTTGTCCAGATGGTGATGATGATGCAGGGAATGGGACAAATGCAATAAGTCCGTTTCCAAATCGCCCACAATTGACTTGTGGGCGATTTTTTATTTTCTTGCTTCTTTTTTTATTGTATGATAATGTTAAATTTAACATACACAGCAATTTTTGAGAGCTTACCTACAATTTTTGAGAGCTTACCTACAATTATTACGCGAATTGCCACTAAAAATTGTGGTAATTTTCTCTCATATTGCGTCATACTCGGATTTATTCTCACATCTTTTAGCATGGATACCGTACCAAGTTCCACTCATTTTGAAATCATACACAGATTTAACTTAATCTATGTGTTGAAATCTAATCTTATAATCATAATACAGCAATATTGTTAATTATTTACTTGTCTATTAATAATCCAAGTTGCCACCTTGTAAAAAAATTGCTTTTTTCTACCTTTATTTTTTGGGTTATGCTATTATCTGTATGTTAGGAATCATGATTTCTACCTTTAATCATTATAAATTACTGTCCTAATATGGTTTTAAAAGTTGAATCCTCGTTGTTTTGCTTCGGTTTTTTCGTTTGAATGGCAACTTAGGTGAGGTAGCAACTTGGGTTTGTATAATAAACTAAAATGTTAACTGTTCGCGGGGTGTTCCAGTATTTTTTCCCACCGCGGTACCATTATTTAGGTGGTATTTTAGATTGAGGGGTATCACCATATCTAAGGAGGAGAATCCAGTGTCTAAACACAAAGGCTTCCTTAATTTTTTTGTTACGAAAAGTCGACAGTATCAATACTTCTTCGGCATCAGCGTTACGGTTTTATTTCTTTTTGCTGCATTTGCGATAGCTGATACAACCGAAGAAACAACGGAAGCCGTTGAGGCTCCAGCACCGAAGAAGAGTCCTATAAAGATCGGCGGGGCGATGCGGGCGAACTACATCTATGGCACTTACGTCGATCAAGGACGAGGCGAAAAAATCGGAGATGTTGACCTTGAGATTTTACGCATCAATGCCGACTTGGACTATAATAACATCATTGGTAGACTTGAATACCGGTGGTATCCCAGGTATTTCGGAGGGACCCACGGGTACAGCATGATACACACGGCGTGGTTAGGGTATAAGTTAAGTGATTCCAGCACACTTAAAGCTGGGATTGTTCGGGTACCCTTCGGACCGACCGCCTATGGTGTTTCTACGAGTTGGTTTTTTGACCAACATTTTTATGTCGGACTTGCCGACGATATGGATTTAGGAATCAGATGGACTGACACCTTTGATAAGCTGACGCTTGATGCGGCCTACTACCCAATGAGTGAACCCCAAACATTTGGGGGTAGTCTGGCGAGTTCACGATACAGTTATGACGTCGTCAGATGGGAAGAGAAAGCCGATGCAAAGGGGGACGTCAAATGGGGTGCAGGTGAAAACGGGTATGATGAACAGCATCAATTTAACCTGCGTGCCATCTACGCACTTGAAAACATTGCAGATGTTGGTGTATCGCTGCAATTTGGACTGTTAAAGGGTACAAATGTGGGAACGGATGATAGTGGTAACCACTACGCATTTTCCGCGCACATGAAGAACACCTTCGCAGACTTCACGCTCTTTTCACAATTCTCTTATTATGCGCATAATATCACTGACGATACACCGTGGGGAACTGGAGATTTAATTCCCATGGGGGCTTACGACTTCGCTTGGCCCATCGCTTCTGAGGGGTTAATACCCGCGCTCTCTCTTCGTTATGGTGGTATAAGTACCTCAGGTATCTCGTGGATTGACAGCGTTACGCCTTATGTGGAGTGGAGCACGATCCTGAAGACCGTGGATGACTACAATCCCAGTACACTTGTGACAATCGGTGCAAGTTGGACAATCTTCGGGGCACTATATGTGTATACTGATGTAGGGCTTTCCGATGGAAACTCCTTTGTTGGAAATCAGACAAGTGATGGCGAGAAAGAGGGCTACGGCAATATCTACGATGGTGCAGGGGACTTTGGTGCTAACGGAAATAATGCTTGGAATTTGCGACTTAATTTTAACTTCGGTTATTACTTCTAATCAGTTACGCCTATAGGAACATTGGGCGCGTTTGCAAAGCGTACCTATTAGCCTAATAAGGAGAATTTAGAAAATGCGCGAAGAAGGAAATCAGCCCAAATATATGCAGGAGAGGGAGTATAAGAAGTTATTCGGTTTAGAGATTTACCTCACACCTGTATTTGTTATTTCCAGTATCGCTATCATTGTTTTTATTATCGGGTCTCTTATTTTCCAGGAGGGGGCAACAAAACTCTTTGGAGATCTCAGAGTTTGGCTCACCACGAATCTTGATTGGCTGTTCATGATTACCACCAATCTCGTTTTTCTGTTTTGTCTGGTTGTGGCATTTTCTCCACTCGGAAAAATCCGCCTTGGTGGGGCAGATGCCGAACCCGAATACTCCTACCTAACATGGCTTGCCATGATCTTTTCGGCAGGCGTGGGCATTGGGCTTCTGTTCTTTGGTGTGTTGGAGCCGGTTACCTACTTTCAGAGTCCACCGCTCGGCGTAGAAACGGCTTATAACACAGATACGATCTATACCGCTGAAAATGTGCCCGACGCTGGGGATTCCAAAGTTAAGGCCGCAGCTTCCTTGGGTATAGCCGCGACGGTCTTTCACTGGGGACTGCAAGGTTGGGCAATTTATGGTGTCGTTGGGCTTGCGCTCGCGTTTTACGCCTACAACAAGGGATTTCCATTACTCATTCGCTCAGCATTTTATCCTATATTCGGCGACCGTATATGGGGTTGGCCTGGGCACATCATTGATACCTTTGCCATATTCGCAGGTATCTTTGGACTCGCTACCTCGCTGGGTTTGGGGGTGCAACAGGTAACCTCCGGGCTTGACTATTTGTTTGGGATTCCAGCGAGCGGCCTCACGATGGTGCTTCTGATTGTATTCATTACGGCAATCGCGTTGGTTTCTGTGATGACTGGTATTAATGTCGGTATCAAGCGTCTCAGCCAATTCAATATCATTCTCGCCTTTTTATTACTATTAGCCGTTTTCCTACTCGGTCCAACGCTCTATATTTTCCGCACTATCTTCACGGGGCTCGGCACCTATGTCATGAAGATTGTGCCGCTCAGCAACTGGATCGGTCGCGAGGACACTGGATTCTTCCACGGATGGACGACTTTCTATTGGGCGTGGTGGATCGCTTGGGCACCTTTTATCGGCACTTTTATTGCCCGAATTTCAAAGGGACGCACGGTTCGCGAGTTCGTCATCTTCGTCCTTCTTCTACCGACAATATTATGTCTACTCTGGTTTAGTGCTTTTGGTGGGACTGCCCTCCACCAGTTCCTCACTACGGGGTACACGGGCGTAACCGAGATAGTTGAAGCATATAAGCCAGAACTCGCACTCTTCAAAATGTTTGAAGGGCTTCCGTTGACATTGCTCCTTTCCTGTGTCGGTATGACGTTAACAATAATCTTTTTCGTTACCTCGTCGGACTCAGGGTCTCTGATAATTGACATCATCGCAGCGGGTGGCAAGGTTGATGCACCGATACCGCAACGTGTATTCTGGTGTACCGCTGAAGGATTAGTCGCTATAGCGTTACTGCTCGGCGGAGGGCTGAAATCATTACAAGCTGCTTCCCTCGCGACGGGTTTCCCTTTCGCTATTGTGTTATTGGGCATGGGTATCTGTGTCTGGATCGGGCTTAGCCGCGAACTACGTGAATCTTAATAGCGGTTAGCAGTCAGCTGTCGACAGTCGGATAAGGGCAGTTTGTGGTATGGACATACTACACAAGTGCTACAGGTATTTACCGATAGCCGATGGCTGATTGCCGACAACTAATACGACGGAATCAAAGTATGAATACAGCAGAACTTGAATTTGAAAAACCACTCATTGAATTGGAGCACCATCTCACGGAATTGGAAGCCTTTGCAGAAACCAACCCGGATTTGGATCTCGCTGAGGGGCTTGATGCGCTAAAGCAAAATGTGGATACGCTCACAAAACAGACGTTCCAAAAGTTAAGCCGTTGGGATAAAGTGAGGTTGGCGCGTCATGCGCAACGTCCACAAGCTCCTTTCTATATCAACGCGCTCCTTGATGAACCCACTGAACTTCATAATGATAAGTTATACGGCGACGACCGGGCACTCATCGGAGGTTTGGCATGGTTTGATGGACAACCCATCGTCTATCTCGCGCAGCAGAAAGGCACAAATCTCGAAGAACGGCAGGAAATGAATTTCGGTTACACGCACCCAGAAGGCTATCGCAAGGCAAGGCGGTTGATGCAATTAGCAAATAAATTCAATCGTCCGCTGCTCTGTTTTGTCGATACACCGGGCGCGCATTTCGATCTCCGTTCCGAGGAATATGGTCAAGCAATGGCGATTGCTGAGAATCTTGCTGAAATGATGGCGATGCGCGTTCCAATTTTGGTCGTTATTATCGGAGAAGGTGGGAGCGGTGGTGCCTTGGCAATTGCAGTCGGAAACCGCGTGTTAATGATGGAGTATGCTATCTACTGCGTCGCGCCACCTGAAGCCTGTAGCGGTATTGTGTGGAAGGATAAAGGCGAACACGCTCCAGAGGCAACCGAAGGCTATAAACCTACAGCCCCCGACCTGCTTAAGTTGGGTATTATCGACCAGGTTATCCGCGAACCATTGGGCGGCGCGCACAGGGATCCTGAAGCCGCAGTACGTAGTGTCAGACGTTCAATACGTAGACACTTCACCGAATTGATGCAGATGACCCCTCAACAATTGGTCCAACAAAGACATGAACGTTACCGGCATATCGGGCTTTATGGCGAAGATTCTGCTTGATACGTTAGCGCGAGCGATATGAAAATTCGTACGATTACTACTGGCATTCCGCTCCCTTTTTCGCCGTACCAACTTCAACGCACAGCAAGGTTTAACGCTGCCTCCCAAGTCTATTTTGAAGCGAACGGTTACGACGTACAAACAACACGTGTAAGTTGTCAAATCTGGGATGAGACACGGGATGTAAATGCAATTCTGAGATTAGAATCTGAGGCGCGGGCATTAGGAATAGAGTTCCTCAACTTGGGGACAGTTCTGCCGGGAAAACGGCACACCCAAATGCATCTTGACCTTGTTGCTGATGTGATTGTCCAGAGTAAGATCCTTTTTGCCACTGCTACCCTTACAACACAGTCTGGGGACGTAGCATCGGATATCACTGAAAGCACCGCAAAGGTCATTCAGCAGATAGCACATCGAACCGATGCTGGTTACGGGAACCTCCGTTTTGCAGCGTTGATGAACTGCCCACCAAATACCCCCTTTTTCCCAGCTGCATTCTGGCGCGACACCAGAACTAACTTCGGCATCGGATGGCAGGCGGCAGATCTTGTGCAAGACGCTTTCATGGATGCCCCTAATTTGGAAATCGGATTGCATAACCTGAAGACCTGTATGGAAACCGAGGGACAGAAGATTGTGGAACTTGCGCAAACGCTTTCGCAGGAGTGGGGAATGAAGTTTGTCGGTATTGATGTGTCACCCGCTCCGATGGGCAATGAAAGTATCGCTCACGCCATGGAACAGCAGCTGCCCGGCTATTTTGGCGAACGCGGCACACTGGCAGTTGCGGCAGGTATAACACGGACACTCCGAGCACTTGACCTACCGTTATGTGGTTATTCAGGATTAATGCTCCCCGTTCTTGAGGATGTCGGATTGGGAAAACGCAGTGAAGCAGGCTATTTTAACTTAGACAGCCTCCTTCTCTATTCTTCTGTCTGCGGTACGGGTCTGGATACAATTCCTATACCTGGCGATGCTTCAACATCTCAGATTGCTGCTATTCTAACGGATGTCGCTGCTCTCTCTACGCAACTCGCCAAGCCTTTATCCGTGCGTCTTTTTCCTGTCCCTGGATGCCAAGCCGGTGATATGACCCATTTTCAATCCCCCTATCTAACAAATACAACCGTTATGTCTGTGTGATAGACTTGGAACAGTAATTGGTGTCAGTTTGTAGCATATAAGACGATGTTTACTGCTATACGTTTCTGTTACTGAGAACAGACAACAGACAACTGAGTGCCTATCTACAGAACTTTTTCATTGTGAATTATCACCACTGATGATAGGATGGTGCGTGTTGTATTTGATGCGCGTGTTCATTCAACTGATCCACATTGGAGGTACTTCGTAATGTATATGCGGCATTGGTTACAGAGCCCTTCGAGCCTAACACATGGCAATATCATTAAGCGCGAAATCTTTAGCAAAAGCACAGGGGACGCTGCGGATGGAGAGGGAGCAATCCTAAGATATGTTGATAGTTTCTCGCGATGTTATCTTGAGCCGAGAATTGCTTCCGTTCCAACAGCGTTGGATGACCGTCAACTTATTTTTTATGTCGTTGATGGAACGGGTGTATTTGAAGCAGGAGACTTGAAACAGCATGTCGCAGAAGGTGATGCGATCCTCGTCCCGCCCGGACTCACACACGTTTTGGATAATCCAGAGAACGCACCGCTGGAATTCCTAATGTTGGAAGAAGTTGTCCCGGATGGCGTGGAGGCACCGCGTAAAGACGCTCTCATTCGTAACTACCGAGAACGTCCTTTAGGACAAGGGCATTGGACACATCTTGTACATTCGATTTTCGGTGCGGATGACGGTTTAGTGGTGCTGCATTCAGTGCTGGTAGTCCGAATTGAAGCGATGCAAACACCAGATACACACGGTCACGGTCCCGATATGGATGAGGTCTGGTATATGCTTGAAGGCAACGGCATCCACGTCGTCAGCAGGAATGTTTATCGGCAGATGCCGGGCGATGCGGTCTCAGTAGCTTCATCGAATCCAGGGCATAGCCTCATCAACGACACAGATGAACCCCTCAAGACTTTTTACTTTGCCCGGTATGATCGGTAAAAGGAACAGTTATGTCTGACAAACCACATGTACTTCTGATTTCAACGGATCATTGGCCCAACTCACTGTTAGGTGTCAGTGGACATACCGCCATCCAAACTCCAACCTTAGACACACTCGCTCGTGCTGGTACCCGTTTTACCCGCGGTTACAGCGAATGTCCAGTCTGTGTTCCTGCACGCAAAACGTTGATGACCGGAACAACAACACGCACCCACAAAGATCGGGTTTTTAACGACCAGCAAGGGATTGATGGCCTCCCGACGATCGCACAAACCTTTCGAAACGCCGGTTATCAGGCTTATGCTGTTGGCAAGCTGCATGTTTATCCACAACGCGACCGCATCGGGTTCGACGATGTGATATTGGGTGAAGAAGGCAGATTACAATACGGCGCAGTTGACGATTATGAGCTTTTCCTTGGCGATAGAGGTTATGCCGGTCAACAATTCGCACACGGTATGTGCAATAACGACTATCTCAATCGACCTTGGCATTTACCAGAGGACTGCCACGTCACGAACTGGAGCACCCAGCAGATGGTGCGGATGATTAAACGCCGCGACCCAACGCGACCCGGATTCTGGTTTCTTTCTTATTGCCATCCGCATCCGCCGCTGGCACCTCTCCAGTGTTATATGGACATGTATCGCGATATTGACGTAGATATGCCATATTATGGTGAGTGGGCAAAGCAGACTGATCAGCTGCCTTTACCAATAAAAGGACGACAGAAACAAGATGAGCACTTTACAGAGGATCAGGTTCGCTCGGCACGCCAAGCGTTTTATGCCCTCTGTACGCATATTGACCATCAACTCCGTGTTGTCATCGGTACTTTGCGGGAAGAAGGGATGTTGAACAACACAATTCTGCTTTTCACATCTGATCACGGCGATATGCTCGGCAATCATCGGATGTGGGCGAAACGGCTCTACTATGAAGATTCCGCTAACGTTCCTATGCTCCTCGTCGGTACTGCAGGCGATGAACGGGTGGGACATCATAGAGTAGACGATCGACTCGTCGGATGGCAGGACGTAATGCCGACGCTACTCCACTTAGCAGGCATTGATATTCCAGATACGGTTGACGGCATACCTATGGTAGGCGATCAAAAGCGCGAGTGGTTATATGGTGAATGCGGTGTTGGCGGGAATGCGACTCGGATGGTTCATGCTGGACGTTTCAAACTTATCTATTATGCCACGGGAAACTATCGACAACTCTTTGATTTGGAAGAAGATCCGAGGGAGTTGAACGACCTTGCCGATTCGCCAGAGCATGCTGAAATCCTTGATCAATTGACAAACCATCTGATAGGTGAACTTTATGGGAGCGATGAAGACTGGTTGCAAGATGGCAAACTCGTCGGTTTACCAGATCGGGAGTATCGCCCGTCTCCCAATCGCGCCTTATCGGGTCAACGCGGACTGCACTGGCCACCACAGCCATCTACAGGACGTTAAATAGCGGTTTCAAAATGGTAGGTGCGGTTTGCAACCGCACCACTCATTCTAACTCTCCTTACTATCCCCGTAACATTGATTCAGACGATTGGTGCTGGCCTTTCCTTATAGTAAAATCCGAAAATATATGGTCACTCTGAAATATGAAGGCCCACATGGGACGCTCGTAGGGGCTGGATAACCCAGCCCTTACTAACCCTATCCGATGTATAAATAATTATGGGTTTTACTATAAAGTCGTTGAATCTCTACACCACATGTGATATTATTTTAACTACAAGATGGAACACCTACCGTTTGGTAGGCGAGGCTTCCTACCCTCGCTGGTTCACGCCGCATTGTTAACTGTCCGTTTTACTGTAGGTAGGACTGTTTAAAAGTGTATGACAAGAAAGAAATCAGGTAAAAACACCAACAAAAATAGTGCAACGCTCGACTTTGGAGAAGATTCATGCATTTCAGTGACGAAGAAATTAAACGCCAGATGCGTTTAGGCGAAGATAGTCACTGGGAGTTCAAGGAAATTGAGTTCGCAGGAAGGGAACCTAAACGTCCTCGTCGTGCTGATCTCGCAGACGAACTTGCTGCGTTTGCCAATACAGATGGAGGTGTATTACTTTGTGGTGTAACCGACAGCGGCGATATTCAAGGTATGTCACGTGAGCAGATGGATGAATTGGAGAGACTTTTGGTAGAGGTTTGCACCGACATGATTAAACCCGCGATCCGTCCTACTATCCTCCGCAGAGAAATAGAGACAGGCTTACCGTTTTTGTTAATCGAGATTCCGCAAGGGAACACCCAATACGACAGTCCCGGTCGCAGCTACCACCGCGTTGGTAGTTCAAAGTGCCAAATGACGAGTGATGAAAGGTTACGTCTCGCACAGCAGCGTGCACAGTCCCGCTTCCTTTGGTTCGATAAGCAAGCGGTTCTGGGGACAGGTTTTGGATCTTTAGATGAATCTCTTTGGAAACCTTTGTTGAGTGCCGAGGGTGCCGCTGCCCCTGAATTGGCACTGGAGAAGATGGGACTTCTGACCAGCGACGAAAATGGAATTCTACGCGCCACGGTGGCGGGGGTGCTGTTGTGCAGCCCCTCGCCAGAAGAATGGCTTTCCAATGCTTGTATCGCTGCAACCTGTTATCGAGGCAAAGATCGAGCATCCGGTCAGATAGATGCCCAGATAATTACTGGTCCGCTAAACCGGCAAATTACTGAGACAATTGCCTTTGCAGTCCGAAACATGCGTGTTGGTGCTTACAAGAGTCCTGCGCGTACCGACCTACCACAGTATAGTGAAAAGGTGCTGTTTGAAGCAATCGTCAATGCTGTTGTTCACCGCGACTACTCAATTCGTGGAAGCCGAATTCGACTCTCAATGTTCGTGGATCGCCTTGAAATAAACTCTCCCGGCAGACTACCGAACAACCTAACAATCGACAGTATGGATGTCCGCCAATCAACGCGAAACGAAGCTCTTGCCTCAATGCTTGGACGAATACCCGTTGCGGACATCCAAGGCTCTGGTGATCGACAATTCTTTATGGAACGACGAGGAGATGGGGTGCCAACAATCTTTCGTGAAACTGAGGCTTTAAGCGGAAGAACTCCAGAGTATCGACTCATTGATAATTCGGATCTGGTTCTCACTCTTCCGGCTGCGGATACAGAACCTACGCCTGCCACTGCGAATATCCTTACTCACCACCGCTGCAATCCGCTGCCCCGCGTTGAAATATTAACACTATTTCCAAATAAAACATGGAAACAGACAACTACCGACGAGAATGGCACAGCGCAAATCGATTTGCACACGACCCATCTCCCAATGACAGTATATGCGGCTTCCCCTGGGTTTGCTGCACATCTTGAACACGATTGGGTACCCGCAGAAGGGCAACTGGCACTTGAAATGCAAAGTCTCTCTGATGGTGGCTCGGTAATCTTTCCAGAAGCAACAGGACATATACCCGGCTTGTCTGGACGTTTGAATCCGAAACGCGACACGCACGACCGCACCTATCTCTATGCCTCCAACATAGCCATCAATGAGGGACAACAGCAGCCAGTTACTTTTATTCCTGGAGAAGATTTGCGTCTCACGGATGCTGACGGAAGGGAACTGATGGTACGAATCGTTGCAATTATAGGCAGATCCGCGTTGATAGAGTATCGTTCTTATTCCAAAGGAGTTGAAAAATGACTGTAAAAGAATTAAGACAACTGGAAATCTTTGGCAATCCGTTTTTGCGCGTACCTGACAAATATTGCATGCCCAAAAACGAATCTTCCTAAAAATTCACTAAAGTCTTGACATAGTTTTTAAAATCAACTATATTAACCTATTGAACATCTTTTGTTAGGTTATAAATCACAATCTATATCGGTGTAATAACCCAATCAACTAAGAAAGGAAAATAGATGTTAGCAGAAATACGTCAAAGAGAAGGTGTTATTGTTATTCGACCCACGGGCCGCATGATTGGTGCGGCGAACGCTGAAATCAGAGAGCAGATTAATGAGGAACTTGAGGAGCACTTTGACTCTCCAAAGGTTATCTTCAACCTTGAGAATGTTACTCGGATGGATAGTAGCGGTCTCGGCACCCTTGTCTCTGTAAACGTGACGGTCTCCCGTAAAGGAGGGCGGACCGCACTCGTCAACGCAGGGGCACATATCCGAAACCTTCTTATTCTCGGCAGATTAATGAGCGTTTTCGAGACCTACAATAGTGAAGAAGAGGGAATCCTTGCGCTGACCTCTGAGGAAAGTTAATAGATCGGGTAGAGCCATTTAGTTCTACCTCTGCCCGGCTTTAGCCACGATCGAAAGCTAAATGGCTCCAGCTTAGAAAAGGAATCCCTGATAAGAAAAGGAAATTTATGGCAAATCAGAACCTTCCAACGCTTACTGTCAACGCTGGTTTTCACGATCGCGATGGATGTCCCGTTAGTGCTAACCTTGACCATCCTGGTGTGAACCAACTTCACAATCGTGCTGTCACCTTGACAGATACGGCAACTGGTAGCGTCATCTCGGCACAGTGCGATGCCAACGAGGATGGTGGTACCACCTTAAGTTGGGTACTTGATGGACTCGCTGTCGGTGAATCGCGGACCTATTCCTTGTCTGAAGGAAGCGTCGCAGGCGAATCAGGCGTTCAGTTGAAAGAGGAAACCGGAACTATCGCGGTTACACTCAATGATCGACCGTTTACAACGTTCCGCTATGCTAAATCGCAGTTCCGCCCTTACTTTTTTCCTGTCCTCGGTCCGAATGGATGCGAAGTAACACGCGGGGAAACGAGTGACATCTCTGCAGATCATGTGCATCACCGTTCCCTCTACGTCGCATACGGCGAAGTTAATGACGTTGATCTATGGGGTGAAGGAAGCAATTCTGGAAAGGTCGTGCATCAAGGTTTTACCCAAAAACACGGTGGTGCTGTCGTCGCTAAGATTTATACTGAAAATAGTTGGGAGACCAAAGATGGCGACGTGTTGATGACGGACAAGCAGAACTTCCGCATCTATAACCTACCTGAGGATGCCGCACTTCTCGACCTTGATTTAACTTTTATCGCTTCAGCAGGAGATGTCTACTTCGGAGATACCAAAGAGGGTGGTATTATGTCCATCCGCGTCCATCCGTCGATGAATGCCTCTGATGGTGGAAAGATAGAGAACGCTTTTGGTGGTATCAATGAGGATGAGACTTGGGGCAAACGTGCGAACTGGTGCGATTATTCTGGTGTTGTTGATGGAACACCTGTCGGGCTTGCTGTATTTGATCACCTCGTCAATCCTCGCTATCCAACTTACTGGCATGTGCGGAATTACGGATTAATGGGAAGCAATATCTTCGGGGGTGGCACTTTTGAAGGAGACCCGTCTAAAGATGGCTCCTACACGCTCAAAAAGGGTGAACAGATGTATTTCCGATTCCGCGTTCTTATCCATGCAGGCGATGCAGCCACTGGTAAGGTAGCAGAAAAATATCACGATTTCATTAACCCACCTGTTGTTGAGGTATCCTAACTACGAATTTGCTACCCAATTAACCGAAATTTATATACAAACTACGAGTTCTGCCTCAATTTCTGTCTGCTACTTGAGCAGAAAATTGTAATAATAATAGTTTGGGATACTAAAGGAGAGTCATGAATGCCGATCCCTACCATTCATGTGGGATGCACCCATTTCGCTCATGGACGTTTACAAGCGCAAGTCAATTCGCACGGACTGGAACCCGTCGCGTGTGTAGATATCAACCTTGAAGCCGCACGCGAAGGTGTATTGTCAATAGACGGTGCCCCTAAAGGTTTGGAAGACCGTATCTACACCACTATAACCGAGGCGAAAGAGAAACACGACGCACAAGCCTGCCTTATCTACGCCTCAACAACCGTTCACGCCAAGTTAATTGTCGAAAGTCTGAATCTGGGTATGCATACCCTCTGTGTCAAACCAATCGCAACGACACAGACGGAATTCCACGATATTATCCAAGCACATAAAGCAAACCCCGGCTTGATGCTTGTTCAAGGGCATAACAAGCGTTGGAATCCTGCCGCCGCAAAAATGCGAGAATGGCTCCGAGAAGATGGTGGTATTGGTGAAATGTTGGCGGGTGAGTGTCGATTCTGGATTCGACAAAATCTGTACACCGGACCCGATTCCCGACAGCCCGATGCTTATGTTGACGGACTTTTCTTTCACGCAGGCACGAGCCACCAACTCGATCAGCTTGTTGCTGCGAAAGGGCTTCCAAAGTACGTCACAGCACATATCCACAACCGTCGTGATCCCGAACTCGGACAAATAGAGGCTTGGGGAACCGCTGGCGGTAACGCACTCATGGAATATGCAAACGGTGCACCGTTCTCTTATGCAGGAACTCGTGCAGGACATAGCGGCCCTTTCGGTTGGAGTGGCAGTTGGACATTTCACGGTGAAGATGGCGATCTCCGACGAGATGCCGGACACTTGCAGCTTTTCCGTCTCGGTGAAACTCTTGAGGATCTAACCCTCCAAGATCTGCATGCAGGTCTGATAGAAGACGACCGACTCCAATTTGATGCATTTGCGCAGGCAATTGCAAAAGGCACAGATCGTGAGTGGATCCAGGAGACAACACTCGGTACGTGGGTGTTGATGGAGGCATGCAATGAATCTGCACGAACGCACGAACGGGTTGATGTCGAAGCGTTCGCCAAGAAGATGTTTGATTAATCAGCAGCGGTCCCTTCCAATTTTATAACAAAACAAGGCGCACTTCCTCGGTTTTCCTATATAGCAAGCACCTAACGAAGCACTTGTAGCAACGCAAATATACGACAAATTGAATATGGAGGCTTTACATGCAATCTCCACACGGCATTACCGCTTCAGCATTTCGTCCCTCGGTGATGGGGAGAAATGGTATGGTTACATCCGGACATGTACTCGCGTCGCAAGCAGGTATTCAGACAATGATGGCAGGCGGCAACGCTGTTGATGCAGCTATCGCAACTGCTGTAGCACTCGGTATGGTCGAACCTGCTGGCTCCGGACTTGGTGGCGATGGATTTATTCTCATCTATTGGGCAGAAACTGGGAAGGTCGAGGCAGTGAATGGAACTGGACCCGCTCCGAGTGCCGCGACCCGAGAAACCTATCTCAAAGACGGTGGAATCCCGATGAAAGGTATACGGAGCGTTTCTGTACCAGGGATCGTTGACGCATGGCTTCTCGCACATGAACGCTACGGTTCACTTAAATTAGAGGATGTTTTTGCCCCGGCAATTTCGCTCTGTGAAGACGGATTTCCTGTGAGTCATAGACTCGCTGGTGGTCTTAAAGGTGAAAACCCGCGTTTCGCTGCCGAACCTGACAGTCGTGTCATCTTTACAAACGACGGTGAACCTATTCCGGCAGGTCAATTCATTTCCAATCCGAATCTCGGTACTACTCTCCGAAAGATCGCAAAACATGGAAGAGATGTGTTCTACAAGGGTGAGATCGCTAAGGCTATCGGCGAATTCAGCCGTGCCCACGATGGACTCTTGACAGCAGAGGATCTCGCCAACTTCCACGCGCATTGGGCTGACCCGATACATGTAAACTACCGCGGGTATGAGGTTTACGAGATGCCTCCCAATTCAAGCGGTCATATCTTACTTCAAGAACTAAACATTGTTGAACTCTTTGATTTACAAAATTTGGGCTGTAATACTCCTGAAAGTGTACATCTAATGGTTGAGGCGAAAAAGCTCGCTTTCGCTGATCGCGAAAAATATATGGCGGATCCGAATTGGGTTGATATTCCTTTGGATGGAATGTTGTCGAAATCCTATGCCGCCGAACGAGCCGCAGAAATCAATTTAGATAAGGCAGCTATTGATGTCCTCGCCGGAGGTCCAGAGTCGCACGAGGATACAACCTGCTTCTGCACTGCCGATCGTGCAGGAAACTTGGTCTGTATACTACAGAGCATTCAATCGGGGTTCGGTTCCAGTTTGGTCGCTGGGGACACGGGTGTGCTCTTGAACAATCGGATGACCTACTGGCACTTAGAAGAGGGACATCCCAATTGTCTGATGCCGGGCAAACGCGTTCGACATACAATGAATCCTGTTATCGTCACAAAAGATGGGAAGCCGTTTATAGCGTGTGGCACACCCGGTGCAGATACGCAGGTCCAGACGAATCTACAACTCGTTACCCATATGATCGATTTCGGAATGACACCACAGGAAGCCGTTTCTGCGCCGCGTTGGCGTAGTCTTCAGAATCCGATGGAATCCACCATTCCGCATACCTGTTCTAATGACCTCCAGTTAGAAAATAGGTTCCCTTCGGATACCAAAGAAGGCTTGGCGGAGAGAGGACATGAACTTCAGAATGTTGGCGATTGGGGTGGTCCAGGGAGTGCTCAGGCTATCATGGTTCATCCTGAATCTGGAGCGCTCATCGGTGGTTCCGATCCGAGGACAGACGGATATGCCGTTACTTTTTAGGAGAATTGTTCTTCATATTAGCAAAATTTGGACTGTGTAACGAAGAGGCACGCGTGTTAACAATATTTATGGTGGGTTATCAAGATATGCTGCCATAATGGCATTATTTGGATTTGGTTAAAATCCTCGGAGGATAATTATGGATCGCCACGCTGTAAGAATCGTTACACACACGATTCTTGTGATAGCCTTTTGTTTGGTAGTACCAACGATTTGGGGAGCTGATACGGTCCTTTTTGAAGAAGATTTTGAGGGAGTGGAACTCGAATCAAGCATAAAGGAGCGAATTAAAGATAAAAAAGTTTGGTCAGGTACACCACCTGAGGGCTGGGAAATTACAAACGAAAACCCCGATGATCTCGGTATGCCCGAATGGCGAACATGGGCGATTGTTGACTTTGAGTGGTGGACAGCAACAGCGGAAGACCAGCGTCGTAGTGAGTTCACTGGGAAACATAATGACGGCAAGGGTATAGGTAAAGGGGCAGTTTCTGATCCTGATGAGTGGGACGATTGGGAATTAAATGGAGATCCTGACGCTATTAGTCGTTGGAATGGACACTTAATTACACCACCCATTAAAATCAAAGGCGCAGCTGCAGAATCGCTTGTCTTAAAATTGGATTCGAGTTGGCGTCCTGAAGATACCCAAAACGGAGAGATAACCGTCAGTTTCGATGGTGGCGCGGAAGAACAAATCTTGTTCTTCAAGAGCGTCGGTATTGACGCTGGCGCGCATACCCTTGTTACGATTCCTACCCTTAAGTTGAAAGAGGAAAAAATAAACGATGGGGAACAGATAAACGAAACGTTAGAAATCCTGATCGACAATCCCGCGGGTGCCGCTGAGATGACTATTAGTTTCGGGGTCATTGACGCACAAAATGATTGGTGGTGGGCGATAGATAATATAGAACTCATAAGTACTGCATTTGATGTAGAACCGAGAGATAAATTAGCGGTGAGATGGGGAGAAATAAAAACCTTACAGTAGTCCCTCTTTGCTAAACTGTGCGCGACGCAGAACCGCTTACATTTCGGCAAAGATGACCCTCAAAAGAGTAATGCACTTCCCGCAAGGGCATTACTCTTTTATGCATTATTTCCTTTTAGGAGAAAAAGTCGTGAAAATCTTAGTCACAGGTGGCACAGGTCGTATTGGATCCAACCTCGTCAAAAAATTGTTGGAAAAAGGACACAGTATCCGCAGCTTCGTTTATCCCGGTGATGTCAATCGTGTCGGAAGATGGGATAACACCGAAGATGTTGAAACAGTCCTCGGCGATTTACGGGAATATGAGGATGTGAAAAAAGCCGTTGAGGGTGTGGATGCCATCTATCATATTGCTGCTGCCTTTGGTGGTCCGTTTGATAACCGTCAGTACTTAGCAATCAACGGTATGGGAACGCTCAATATTTTAGAGTGTGTCCGTGAGTTCAATCCGAACATTCATCGCCTCGTTTATGCCTGTACTGAAGCAATCTATTGGGAACTCACCCAAAAAGGACGACTTTTCAATGAACGCATCACTGAGGACATGGTTGCTAAATACCATCACATGCCCTATTTCCTTACCAAATGGATTGGAGAGGAATTGTGCATGAGTTATCACCACCAGTATGGTGTTCCTTCAACAGTCTTCAGGTTCACAACCGTCATTGAACCGAGTGAATATCTCAACGAAGACGGTTTGCCCAGGCAATTCGTCTTTAGTCCTATCTACAATCGGTACAAGGATTATACCGGTGATGACCCCGCCGAGTTAGAGGCTGCCAATACCGTCAAACGCCTCTGGGACGGACAAGAGAAGTTCATACTGAAACGCAACCCTGACGGACGACCCTATAAAGAGCATTTCACCGATGTACGGGATATTGTGCAAGGGTTGGTTTTGGGTATCGAAAAGGATACTGCTGTCGGCGAGGAATTCACGCTCGGTGGAAATGGGGTTTTCAAACATGAAGAGGTAATCCCATATCTATGTGAACGCTACCAGATGGATTCTGTTGATGTCCAACTCCCGCAACCCCTCTATTTTGAATTTGATTTGAGTAAAATCAAGACACTATTGGACTACGAACCACAGCACGATTTAGCGAGTATCCTTGATGCCGCTGAAGCTATGCGCCGCGGTGAAGATGTCGGCGTCATTCCGACAGGTGTTCGGTGGAGTTAACACTTTTTCGTCGATTCCGCTTGATGTTTTGCGAGTAATGGGTTAAACTTTTAAGTACATGGAAGTCGTCCCCAGTTTTTCTCGTAAGTGCTAAAAGTGTTATGTTTATAGAAACGATTCATCATGAAAGTTCTTTTTCGAACCCCCATTTTTTCCATACTTGCGCTGCTTATCTTTGCCTTCCTAACGCTGAATTGCACTAAAGTCTCGCCGACGGCGTCTCGACAGGTTCCGTCAAGTACAAAACACCTTGACCGACATATTAACGCTGTGCTCAAAAGAGAAGGGATTGAACCTTCCAAAATGTCAAAAGATGCCGAGTTTCTACGTCGCATCCATCTTGATATGACTGGAAAAATTCCGACCCCTGAAGAGGTACGTGATTTCCTTGATGACGGTTCTTCAATGAAGCGTCAGAAAAAGATTGACGACCTACTCCAGAGCAAGGCGTACATTGACTATTGGACCAGACTGTGGGTGAACTGGTTAATCGGCAGGCGCGGTGATAATGACGATCAACGCATCGGATTAACATCTTGGGTGCAGGATGCATTGCAGAAAAATATACCCTACAATCAGTTTGTTCAAGAACTCATCGCTGCTGATGGGGAGTTACGGAACAACGGTGCTGGAAATTATGTTCTCCGCTATGATCGTTCACCAGTCCTCTTGACCTCGCAGACCTCACGGCTCTTCTTAGGTCTCCCTATGCAATGTGCCGAGTGCCACGATCATAAGACCGAGGCGTGGCTCCAAAAGGATTTCTACGGTATCGCTGCCTTTTTTACGGGGATTGAGAGTCAGAGAAAGGGAGACATCCAGGCGATGAATTCGGTCGGTGATGAGAGAAGAATAGATAATTTTCTTATTACCAACGAACCCGAAAAATCTATCTGGGTGGAGAGGATGGATGAAGAGGTTTTCCCACGCTTCCTTGATGGAACTGAATACAAAGGGACTCCCATTGAGAAACGCAAGGCGCTTGCACAGTGGGTAACTGACAAATCGAATCCATATTTTAGCCGGGCGATTGTGAACCGGATCTGGAAACACTTTATGGGGCGGGGGTTTGTCGAACCGCTTGATGGCTTCGGAGAGGAGAACCTACCCACCAATCCTGTCCTATTAGACTGGCTCGCGAACGATTTCGTCATTCACGGGTATAACCTGCAACACTTAATGCGGATCATCCTGAATTCTGAGGCATACCAACGCACGTCGGAAACAAAGAAGAGGAACAAAGATGATGAACTCTATTATTCGCATGCGTATGTCAAACCGCTCAGTGCGGAGCAGTTTTTCTATTCCATGCTGCAAGCCACAGGCTTTGAACGGCTCCAGCAAATCAAGATGGAAGGCATCAAAAGGGAAGGCGGCGAAGACCGAAGGAACATGCTGCGTGAGCTTGAGAACATGAAACGTGAGCATCTTGAGAAGTTTCTTTTTCTCCTTAACAACGGTGAGATGGAAGAAATTGAAGCTTTCAACGGAACTATCCCTCAGGCACTCATGATGATTAATGGGAATATAGTGAACGATAGCGCGAGCCACGAGGATCGCGGCAGCTTTATAAATTACGTCCTCGGAAGATGGCGTGAACCGATTGAACGAGTGGAGTACATCTACCTCAATGTCCTGTCTCGGTTGCCAACTTCTAAAGAGAAAACCTATTTCCAACGCTATTTAGAGCGAAGTCTCTATTCCGATAAAGACCTTGCTTACGAAGACCTCTACTGGGTCTTATTAAATTCTGCCGAATTTTCGCTTAACCATTAAGAGAAATAACGACAGATTTGGATATAACGGTTTGCACAGCCTAACAGGCTATGCTACATTGGATACAAGTAAAAGGAGAATTTTGTTATGAATAAGTGCTCACTGTTTATCGCTGTCTGTGCGATGATCTTTGGCATCGTTGCACTCTCGACGGCACAAACCTATTTTGAGGATAATTTTGATGACGCGAAGGCATCTAAAGAGAAATGGGTGCCACTCTTCGGAGAATGGGAATTCAAAGATGATGAATACCATCAACTCCAAAATGCTTCTAACTGCATGAGCGTTGTTGCTGATGAGTTTTGGGATGACAGTTGGAACGAGTACACCTATGAAGTGAAAGGCAGCAAAGTCAGTGGTGCCGAAGGGTTCCTGATTATGTTCCGCTGCCAAGGCTTGATGCAACCCCGCGGACAGGCACTGGAAGACCATCCGCCACGTATGGAAAAACTCAAACCCTCACTGGAGTACTGGTGGAACCTTGGGGGTTGGGGAAATACACGCTCGCAGGTTGAATCTTGGGGTGGCAAAGCCGGCGCACATAGCAAGGATATCATTGACGAAAAAGATTGGTATAACATCAAGATCGTCAACACGCCTGATAGTTACACGGTGATCCTCAACGATGAAGAGGTCGCAAAGGTAGACGATGACACCGAAAATGGGGTCGGACGAGTCGGTCTCGCAACGTGGAGAACAGTCGCCAAATATAACGATGTCGTTGTTTACGGACCTGATGGACCCTCGTTGCCGGTTGACCCGAAAGGTAAAATCGCTACGACTTGGGCACATCTCAAATCCGTGAAATAGATTCTAACTTTCAACACTCCAAGAACCTATAGCGCGAGGCAGCAGTGTCTCGCGCTACCTTTATAGAGAGCCCTTCAAATTTTCGGAAGTATGCAAGAACACCTCCAAACCGGAACCTCCACTCCTACCTTTGAAACCCGCATCTCAACCCCGCATGGTCGGATCGGTGAACTTAGGCTCAGTTCCAACGGTAGAAAACTCACAACACCATATTTATATCCCGTTGTTAACTTTCTGACAGGCACCAGTACGCGCGGCGGTGGGGTCTGGAAATACATTCTGCACATTCTGATGCAGCAGCAAAGACCGATGTTATCTCAGATCTTGCACTTTCTCGATTATCCACTCACTGGACGCTATCTGGCAAATTGGTATGGAAAATCAATGCGGGAACACTATCGTGAGCAGAATGGCGAGTATGAAGGCGCATTCTTTTTAGATTCCGGCGGTTTCAAACTTCTCTACAAGACAGGCTTGGATCTCGAAGAATTCGGGATTCACAAGGAAACGGAGGCGGAGGACATCCTCAATCTGCAATTAGGTTTTGAGGGTGATATTGTTGCCTCTTTCGATTACCCACTTCCACCCAATTTAGCGCGATCAGAGGCTGAAGAGCGAATGGAACAGAGCCTCGCAAATGCTGTCCGAGTCGCAGAGCGTCTAACGGCAAGTTCTGCTGATATGCAGACCGTTCCTTATCTCTACACCTCTTGTCATGGACAATCTGGGGAGGATATCACAGATTATGTGAACAACGTATTTACACAGATAGGGGACATGCTACCCTCTTTTGGGCTTGCTGTTGGATCGCTCGTACCTTTCCGCGGTAAGAACGACTCGGAAGTTATGGAGATGCTTAACGCCGTTGTCCAAGCGATTCCAGAGTCTCGGCGAGATACGACTCCCGTTCACGCTTTCGGTGTTTCTGGTGCGCTGACCCCCCTTCTCGCCTATATCGGTGTTGACACTTTCGACAGTTCTGCCTATATTCAAACGTCTCGGAGTCTTGTATACTCAGATCCAGACACCCAAGGGAAACGTAGAATCATGGAGATGGATGAAACCGACTGCACTTGCTACATCTGTGAAGCCTATCCGCTTCAAGAAATACAGCAGGCGTTCATGGATAAGCAAAGTTACAGAGCCACCTCCACGGGCAAGTTTAAAAGCGAATACTACGCCGCTATTGGACTTCACAACTTCCAGATGGAAGCCGACATTCTCACCGAAATGCACACCGCAATCGCAGCAGACGATGCGCTTGAGTGCTTAATTCGGTATCTCACTAAGTATCAACGATTCCGTGGCTTGAAGCGCGCATCGGCATGGCTTGCTGAAAACGATGATGTGCTTGCAACCCGATTAACCCGTACATTAATTCAGAAACCTACGCCATCGTCTACAAAGCGTACGCAGCTAAATCCGAATCAATTAGAACTCTTTCCTTCCACCCGCAGGGACGCTAACAACGATGGGAAAGATCAAACACCTCGAACCGTCTCACTCGCTTATACGCCTGATGATTTCCGAGTACCTGACGATTATCGACCACCAGATGCTAAAGAGATTCTGCTTGCGATTCCTTGTGCTGGCAAAAAACCGTATTCCGTGTCGCGCACGCATACGATGATTACAAATAGATTGCAGGCTGTCCTTGCTGAAAAGCAGGACTATATCCATAAGATAACCCTTTCTGGACTTTACGGTCCGGTACCCGAAGAATTTGAAACATGGGATGCTGTCATCCGTTACGATTTTCAGCTCTCGCATAAAAACAAAGCACAAATTGAGCGGTGTACAACTCGGTTAATTGACTACCTCAAAAAGTATCGAGATGACTATAAATTTACAATCGGATACGCGACGAGCAGGGCGTACAGAGCGGTCTTTGCCCTTACAGAGAAGCGTTTTCCGGGATTCATTTTATTGCCGAAAGCTCCCAAACAGCAACGATTGGCAGAATTCTTCAGGCACACCAACGTAGATGCCTTGGTTGAAGTAATACAGGAAAAAATTATAGGAATTGACAAAAAATGTTGAGTTATTTCTTACCTCCACGAATCGAATTTGGAGACGGCACCATCCAAGACTTGGGTGAGCATGTCAAAGCGTTTGATGGGAAAAAACCGCTCCTTGTGAGTGATGCTGGCGTTATTAATGCCGGTATCCTCGCCAAAGCAATAGATGCATTGGACGCGGCGGGTTTAGCACATGCTACCTATTCAGACATCGAACCGAATCCCACGGACACCAGCATCACACACGGCGTAGATGCTTACAAAGCCGAGGCATGTGATGTTGTTGTTGCTGTCGGTGGTGGAAGTGTAATGGATGCTGCTAAAGCCATCCGCCTCTTAACGACGCATGAACCACCTTTAGAACCTTATTACGCTGATGTCGGTGGAGTAGACCGAATCCGTGACGATATGCCACCCCTAATATGTGTTCCAACAACCGCTGGCACTGGCAGCGAAGTTTCACAAGGTTCAATTATTACGGATACCTCGTTCCAAACAACCAATCGGTGGCGGAAACGCGCCATCGTTACGCCGTTTAACATGGCGAACGTAGCACTCCTTGATCCGGGGATAACTGTCGGTATGCCCCCCGCACTCACAGCGGCGACAGGTATGGATGCCATCACCCACGGTATTGAGGCGTATGTTGCGACAAAATACCATCCAATTGCTGAGGGTGTCGCGTTGCAGGCACTCAAAATGTTGAGTGCGAATATCCAGCAGGTCTATCACAATGGTGAAGACGTAACCGCGCGAGGGGAAATGCTACTCGGATCGTGCATGGCAGCTTTTTCGTTTCAGAAGGGGCTTGGCGCGGTTCACTCACTGGCACATCAACTCTCTACAGATGCTCCTATCCCGCATGGGGTAGCGAACGCGATTCTCCTTCCCCCTGTTATGGAGTTTAACTTCTCTCATGCAAGCGAGAAATACGCCGAAGTCGCCCGTGCCTTAGGTATAGACACCAGCGATATGAGTGGCGACGAAGCAGGAAATGCCGCCATTGATAAAATTAGGGCGTTTAACACTGAACTGAATATGCCCACGGGACTCGGAGCTGCTGGCTTAGATCGAGGGAAGATTCCAAAACTCGGTGCAGATGCAATGCTTGATCACTGCCACAAGTTCAATCCGAGGCGGTGTACGGAGGAGGACATGGTTGCGCTGTTTGAAGCAGCATTTTGAAGGGGACTTGACAAAAATTGGAAAGGTTTGTATAATCTGTAGCAATTGGTGGCATGGTCAACATTCTATGGTTTAACTTTGGGAGGCACACAAATGCAAATGACTGAGCAGGAACTTAGAGAGGCGCAAGAACGCGCGGATGCAATTGTGGCGAAAGTTAGAGACTTAGTTGCCTTGGAGGACAAAGTTCTGGAGACGCGGGACACCGCACTCCAACGCTCTGCCAATGGCGGCACTCCTGATGGCTTGGCGGCATTGGAATCGGAATTAAAGGAGAGTGTTGAAGAGTTGGATGGGATTACGGACGAACTCACGCTCGCAACGCCTTGTTTCAGAGCTTACGTCTTACCGCAGATGAGTGAAATTATTGGAACACTTAAAGCCTGCGATGCAGCTGATCGCAGTGAACTTACCCAACTTGTGACGGCACTGACTGACGAGAACGCCGAGTCCTCCGAGCAATTGGAAGAGGCAATTATAACACGACTCAAGGACAATCTTGAACGCTCGTTTAGTCTTGAGTAGGCGGTCAGTCATTCTTCTTGTATTTTGATTCACCAGTGGGCGGACTCCCTGTCCGTCCATTTCGCTTCATTCACTCACATCATCTGCTTTTGTGTACGTTTTAAGTGTTCGGCGATCTACACCTAACGACTTTGCGGCTCGCGCAAGAGAGCCATGTTCTTTTATGCGGTGCTGGGCAACTTTCCCTAAGATTTGATTTCGATCCATACCACTGATCCGAATTGTGTCCTGATGTCCGCCTAAAAGCGTTGATAAATGAAATGATGCCTCACGGATAACAGACTGCTGCGTCTTTTCAGGAAGCACTCGCCAAACAGCATTCGGTATTCCACCAAAAATCAAGATGAACTCCGTCACTGAAATTTGTGTCAATATTTGACGAACTTCTGTTGGAATAGCGGTGGACGTGTTGGCGTCCGACGGACGCGTCGCTATTACTATCTGTGGCGCGATTGCAATGTCAGCAGGCAAATCGCTGAACGTTAATTCATTCGTTTTGGTTAGAATGATTGCCCTTTCAACAGTGTTTCTGAGTTGGCGGATATTACCGGGCCAGGCAGCATATTTGAGAAAATTCCTTGCCTCAGGTGTGATGTTCGTAACACTTTTCTCATGTTTGGTATTGAATTCGGAGATAAAGGCATCAACTAAAGGCGGAATATCTTCACGGTGCTCTCGTAGAGACGGGATGTAAATGGGGAAGTGGTTGAGGCGGTAATAAAGATCCTCTCTGAATTGACTGTTTTTAATTGCTGTTTCGAGGCATTTGTTTGTAGCAGCGACAACACGAACATCCGCTTTAATCGTCCTGTTTCCACCAACTCTTGTGAATTCTTGGGTTTCTAACACGCGAAGAAACATCGCCTGCACTTCAGCGCTCATTTCGCTTACTTCATCGAGAAGTAGGGTTCCAGTGTCTACCTGTTCAAATACACCTTTTCGCTGATGTGCTGCCCCGGTAAATGCTCCTTTCTCATGACCAAACAATTCACTCAACAAAAGTCCATTGTCAGGGAATGCACTGCAGTTGATGGCTTTGAAAAGTTTGGCATTTCGCAAGCTTGCCTTGTGTATTTTATGGGCGATGATCTCTTTACCAACACCCGTGTCACCGGTAATAAGAACAGTCGTTTCTGTTGGCGCAACTTGCTCTACTTGGTGATAAATTTCCTGCATCGGTGCCGATGTCAAAGTAATAGGTAATGACTTATTTTTCATGTCTTTCATGAGGTAGTAGGTCCCACTCTGTTAGAGTAGTTGGCATACGTGGTGTATCTACTTGTTAAAGCAACTTGAGTGAAACAAAGCAATTAAATCGTTATAACCATGTTAGGATAATTATATTTGTGACTAATTATTGTAGTCGTAAAGTCCTAAAGTGGTCAAGATAGCATAATGAAAAAAATAAGTCAAGCGGAAGGAAATATCATTTAAAGATAACAATTTTGGATAAAACCAAAAGAAATCTCCCGTGCCTCGTATTATATTCTATAGCGAAATTGTGTGCAAGAGATAATTAGGACCTTCAGTTTTCCAATAATTTGCATCTGGATGTCCGTCTTGTTTGAGGGAACAATCGTGGTCCCGAAGAAGTTCAGACGTCCAAAAAGTATGCGTCGCGTTTGCCACTTCAAAAGTGGCATGATTTTTGCTTAAGTATAGATATTAGCCTTTTATGGAAGATACTTAGAAATTCATATCTATCTTTTATTATAATTTAAGTTTAAGTAAGGTATTGTTGCATCTTGAAAAGAACGTATAAAATGTGATATATTGAAATGATTGTAAAAACGTAGTAACGCCTTAATATGACTATAAGCGATAATTGACTTATAAGCCAAATTAAATCCGTGGAGAAAAGTGAACGAATGACTGAGAAAGAAACTGGACAGACAACGGAACTGGCAGACATAATCGTAGAGAAATTCAGAGCCTTAGTTGATTTGGAAAGTAGGGTTCTGGAAGCAAGGGAGGCTGCTGTCCACAACACCGTAGTGCCAGTTAACCTGCAAGTCAATTCCATCAATAGGCAACAAAAAGCACTCGAGGCGTTGGAATCGCAGTTAAAAAATGCCGTTGAGGAGATGGACATAATTATGGAAGAACTCCAATACGCACCACCCGATTTCAAAGCTTATGTCTTACCGCAGATCAGTGAAATTGTGGGCACACTTAGAGCCTGCGACGTAGCCGAGCAGGAAGAGCTCTTACAACTTGTGGATGCACTGGTGGATGTGGATAGTACACAGTCTCTTGAACAATTAGAGGCGATAATTATAACTCGACTCAGAGACAATCTGGAAAAAACGTTTGGTATTTAAACCGATAAACATTTCTGAACCGGAGAACGCCTGCCTTTCACTGTTTGAACCTTCCAAAATCTCAGCCACGAATCCAAAGCGTTGACTGATTATTTCCTGCCTAAGTTGTAGCCAAAAGCCAATTCTGTTAGTTTCCCTGAATTGTAAATTAAACTTCCGTAATCTATATATGTGTTGTATTATAATTGAATACAGACATTAATTGTATAATTGGACAATTTTTGCACTATACAATTTTTGCACTATACAATTTTTGCACTATTCCATTCTTTTTTTTTCTCGTGTTTTCTCGGTATACTATGGAAAAATTCTTTCTTATAGTGTTACCGTATTCATTTTCCTTCTTATTTTATAAGTATATTTCTTTTTTCATTACCGCCTATAACCGTTTTGAACGTTCCGTCGCTCGATTTACATCTGGCACGCTTTTTGCTCTGTATATATAATAATGAGTTGAATGAATTATAGATTCGCACCGGTTTTCGTTACAGAAATTTTACGAGGGAGTTCTCTCACCCTCGAGGATTGTCTAAAATCTCGGACTGTGCGAATATGTGTTTCTAACTATAGGCAAAAATGAAAAAATACTATACCCTTTTCGTCTTTACACTGACAGTTGTCGGTTTCATAGGACAGGTAACAGCACAGGACCCTGTTGAGAATGCGACGGAGACAACCTCTTCGACAGATTATTTTGAACAGGTTACGCTGTTTTCGGGTGGCAGAATCACGCGCTTTACGCAGATGCCGATTCATGTCCACATTTCACCTACCCTCAAAGCACTCCCCTATCTCCCTGAAATACGATACGCCATGCGCACTTGGGAAACTGCTTCCAATGGCAAAGTCCGTTTTCAAGAGACTGAAGTCTTGGAGCAGGCAGACATCCGCATTACCCCAACCTACAGTGGTCGCCTGAGTTTTCTTGATACACGACTCGGTAGTGCCGAATTAACGCGACTTGAACAAGGCACATCCACTGTCTCTGGTACTGATGTCCAAGGACAGCGTACCAACACCGGACAAGTTTCAGGGACAGCGATTGATTTCACAGTGGAGGTTCTCTTTGTGTTAGAGGGAGATGGAACCGTCGGTGAACTGACCCAAGAAGAGATGCGGACAGTGTGCCTGCATGAACTTGGGCATGCGATCGGTTTGTGGGGACACAGCCCAGACGACCTTGATGTCTGTCACACCACGGCAACCGCCCAGTATCCAACTGCTCGCGATATCAATACATTATTGAAACTTTACAATACACCGCTCCATACATCACAGCACGCCGTTGCTATCGAACTTCTAAAAAAGGAAATTCAAACGAATCCAAGACATGCCCGCCCGCACTACCTGCTTGGTGCAGTCTGCTTTGACAAAGGCGACATGACACAGGCAATCGCCAATTTTCAGAACTGTCTCGGCGTTGATTCCAATTTTGAACCCGCAAGGGTGAAACTGATTCAGGCCTACCAAAAGACTGGACAGTCACAACAAGCTATTCGTATCGTTGAACAAAGAATGGAAACCCAGCAAGGGCATCGCTCTTTCCATGAGAGTGCCGACTCCTATAATTACCTCGGCACGCTCTATTACCGAGAAGGCGATCTGAACAAAGCGATAGAGGCGTTTGAGAAAGCCCTTGAACGCTCACCGCATCACAAAACCGCAAAACGAAACCTCCACCAGCTCTTTCGCCAAAAAGCATTTGACGCTGTAAAGATGAGGGCTTTTGACGAGGCGACCGCATACTTTGAAAAAGCCATCCATCTCGACCCACAGAACGCTACTACCTATCGACACATGGCGGACGGGTACGCCCACGTCTCTCAGTTTTCTACAGCGATTACATATTACCAAAAGGCGTTAGAAATTGAACCCGGCGATAAAGTGACGGAGAAGAACCTCGTACACGCCTATAATAACCATGGCGTGGCACTCAGGAATAACGGCGAATGGGATGCGTCGATTCGCGCCTATCGCAACGCTTTAAGATTACAACCTACCTATCAACTCGCCAAAACAAACCTGATTGATGTGCTTTGGCAAAAAGCAAACGCACATCGACAATCGGGACGTTCCACCAGTGCAATTGCCACGTATCTTGAATTACAGAAACTGCATCCAGATGATACGGATATAGCGAGTTTGCTTGGAGAATTATATCTCAAAGTGCGAGATTATCCCGCAGCGATCTCGGCGTTTCATAAAGTTTACACAGTACTCCCCACCGACAAACAGGCACAGCATAACCTCATCGCTGCCTATCTGCAATATGCGCAAGGCTTGAGAGATAGAAGAGATTATAGCAATGCAGCCGTGCAGCTTCAGAAAGCATTAGACCTCTTTCCAACCGACCTTAATCTCTGTCTGACCTTATCGCAGGTATACCAACGTCTCGGCAAATATGATCAGGCAAGAGAGGAATTAGAGCGAATTTTAGCACAAGATCCGAATCATAAAAACGCAAAAACAGAACTCCTGAACCTCCAAATCCGGCGTGGAAATGCCTTGATGAATCAGAAGAGATATGCAGAAGCGGTCGTTGTCTTTGAGGCGATTCCGGCATCTGAAAAAACTGTAGATATGCTCAACATGATTGGTTATCTCTATCTCGTCCAGAATGATCATTTGAAAGCTTTGGCGACTTTTGATAACGTCCTCTCTAAACATCCGAGGAATACTGTTGCATATCAAAATCTGCTCTCGCTTGAATCGCAACTTGATGTTGCGTTGAGTAAAGCGAGAGCGGCAGCCTCGTCAGAACCCGGTACTGACGAGGCTGCTTCAACCGTTGATGCTATACCAGACACGCCCGACCCGACTGCGGAGAAATTGGCTCGCGTGCAGTGTGCCCTCGCCCGATGTTTGCTGAACCGCAGACAGCCCAAGAATGCGATGGAGAAGTACCGACTGGCGTTAAAGTCGGAACCCTATACACCAGAATTGCGAGAGTTACTGGTTGAGACGGGTAATCAACTTGCCGATCAATTGCAGAAGCGAAACGATACTGAAAGTTACGAAACGATTATGCGTTGGATCGAGGAATTAGAGGGTGATTCTAAAGAGTCGCCTGAACCCTAATGCTTCATCTGTGCAGCAATTGTACAAACGCGTTCGCTCTAATCCTGCAAATCCTGATTCAGACAACTGATAATAAATCCCTGATGTAAGAGCCACCTTCAATCTTTGAAAAGAGGTAAACTTCCGATGAAAACGAGATTATTTTCAATAATTTTGGCGTTCATTTTATTTTCAACAGTGTATCTACCAAGTACCTTCGGACAATATCAGGAGTATACGCAATTGGGTTTACCCGAAGGAGCCAAAGCGCGATTCGGTAAAGGTAGTATAAATGCGGTAACATATTCTTCAGACGGTTCACTGCTTGCGGTAGGAAGTAGCATCGGTATATGGCTTTATGATACCGAGACATACCAAGAACTCGCACTCCTCACAGAGCATACAAACTCGGTCAAGAGTGTGTCGTTTAGTCCGGATGGCATGACGTTAGCGAGTGGGAATGAGGACACGACGGTGCGTTTGTGGGACGTTATGACGGCTGTGCCGAAAGCGACGCTTACTGGACATACGCATCAGATTTCGAGTGTATCGTTCAGTCCAGATGGTCAAACGCTTGCGAGTAGCGGGCTATCCGACCCTACGGTGCGTTTATGGGATGTAGGGACAGGGACGCTAAAATCCGAGCTCGAAAAGCATTGGGGTGGTATCAAGAGTGTGTCATTCAGTCCAGATGGCACGACGCTTGCCTGTATGGGTGGTAGTGGCTCGGTGCATTTATGGGATGTAGGGACAGGGACGCTGAAATCTGAACTCACAGGGGGTGCGATTGGGGTCAAGAGTGTGTCGTTCAGTCCAGATGGCACGACCCTCGCTAGTGGGAGTTTACGCGGACTAGTGCATTTATGGGATGTAGGGACTGGAACACTGAAATCCGAACTCACAGGGCATACCGATCATGTCTTTAGTGTGTCGTTCAGTCCAGATGGCACGACCCTCGCTAGTGGGAGTTCAGAGGGATCAGTACGTTTATGGAATGTTGCGACTGGCACGTTAAAATTTGAGCTTATGGGGCATACGTCCTTGATCGAGAGTGTATCGTTCAGTCCAGATAGTATGACGTTAGCGAGTGGTAGTAGTGACACCACGGTGCGTTTGTGGAACGTTGGGACGGGGGACCTCAAAACCACGTTCACCGAACATACGCGCGAGGTCTTGAATGTGTCGTTCAGCCCGGATGGTCAAACGCTTGCGAGTTGGAGTTATGACAATACGGTACGTTGGTGGGATGTTGAGACGGGGGACCTCAAAACCACATTCACCGGGCATATAGGTGGTGTCGCGAGTGTATCATTCGGTCCGAAAGGCACCTCACTTGCGAGCGGGAGTTATGACAATACTGTGCGTTTATGGAGTGTTGGCACAGGGGCGGTCAGCACTATACTCACAGGACATACGCTCTGGGTCGAGAGTGTATCGTTCAGTCCGAATGGAACTACCCTTGCCAGTGGAAGTGCAGACCGGACCATTCGTTTATGGGATGTCGGGAGTGGTGCGCTGAAAACTACGCTCGAGGGGCATACGGAAGGTGTTCATAGTGTATCGTTCAGTCCAAATGGAGCTACCCTTGCCAGTGGTAGTAGTGACGGAACAGTACGTTTGTGGGATGTAGGAACTGGGACGTTGAAAGCCGAACTCACAGGACATACGCATTGGGTCAAAACTGTATTGTTCAGTCCCGATGGTTCAATGCTTGCGAGTGGGGGTCGGGACACCACGGTGCGTATATGGGACGTTGGGACAGAAACACTGAAATCCGAACTCATGGGACATACTTTGCCTGTCCGGAGTGTATCGTTCAATCCGAGTAGTCAGATGCTTGCGAGTGGGGGTTGGGACACCACGGTGCGTTTGTGGAATATAGGGACAGGGACGCTGCAATCCGAACTCACTGGGCATACAGATGAAGTTGAGAGTGTGTCGTTCAGTCCAGATGGAGCTACCCTTGCCAGTGGAAGTGTTGACGGCACGGTCCGGCTGTGGGATGTTGCTACTGGGACGCTGCAATCCCAGTTCACTGGGCATACCTCGTATGTTGAGAGTGTCTCGTTCAGTCCAGATGGTAGGACATTGGCGAGTGGTAGTGAAGATTCCACCGTGCTGCTGTGGGACCTCGCTCCAGAACCGGAACCCGAACCGGAACCAGAAGTCGAACCCGAACCGCCTCGCCTCGCAGCCGATGTCACGGGTGATGGAACGGTTGACATACGCGATCTCGTCTCCGTAGCAGCGGCATTTGGCGAAACAGGCGAAACGCCTGCTGACATCAATGGTGATGGCACAGTTGACATTCGGGACCTTGTTTCCGTGGCTGCGGCATTCGGAGAAACGGCTGCCAGTGCACCAGCTGCTGTAGCGAATCTCTCTCGACTCTCTCCAGAGACCGTGCAGCAGTGGTTAACACAAGCACAGCAACTTAATCTTACCGATGCAATCTCTCAACGCGGTATCCGCTTCCTTGAGCAGCTGCTGTTGACATTAACTCCAAAAGAGACAGCGTTGTTAGCAAACTACCCGAACCCGTTCAATCCAGAGACGTGGATTCCGTATCAGTTGGCAACTCCCGCAGATGTGACCCTGCGTATCTATGCGGTAGGTGGGAGTTTGGTCAGAACGTTGTCATTAGGGCATAAAGCAGTAGGCATCTACCAATCCCGTAGCCGTGCGGCATATTGGGATGGCAAAAACGCAGTAGGTGAATCCGTCGCAAGCGGCGTGTATTTCTATACCTTAACCGCAGGCGATTTCACTGCGACGCGTAAAATGCTGATACGCAAATAATATCTTTTCTACTGTAGGGGTAGGTCTTGTACCTACCCATTTCAACCGGAAAGTGTCAATAATCCTGAAAATTATAAAAATCCTGAAAATCTTGGTTCAGACAACAGATTTGTAGTGGTCTACAAGGAGATATCTTGTGCATTTTTCTAAACTAACTCAGATCAGCTTGGTCATTGTGTTAGCTCTCCAAATCGCCATCTTAAGCGGTTGTGACCAATATGATGAACTCACCAATGACCCACCTAAAATAACCAGTTTCACTGTCCCCGGTGAAGTCCCATACGGTGAAACCGTCAGATTTAAAGCGAGGGCATTTGATCCTGAAGATGATACTTTAACCTATGTATGGGATGTATCCAAAGGCACTTTGATTGTTGACACAGGACCTGAAGTTCAATGGACTGCTCCAGAACTTCCACCTGAGGAAATTGTGCCTCCAACGACGGTAGCCGTTTCCGTTTCCGTGCAGGATGGCGGCGAGGAAGAGGTCCACAAATCGGCATCAGTTATCATTTTTTCAAAACCATACCGGATTGCGCAAGTACTCAGCGGCACCTATGAACTCGTTTCCAAGCAGGTTCATGGAGACCCCGTTGAAGAAACCGGCGTCCTGCGACTCACGATTTCAACGTTTACACGGGAATTCCAAGACGAAGCCCAAGGTCCAGTTCAATATAGCTCGGGCACCTATAAACTTGTTGCACCTTTTGACCAGAGTACAGGAACGATTCACTGGTTTGTTGATGGCAATCCTACGCCTTTGACGGGGACATATACTTGGGACGGTAGACTCTTGGTCCTCTTTATGCGAGCCACTGCTACGCGGTACGTTTACAGCATCATAGGAGAGGATACTGGAGATATTACAGTCGATGATCCGAAAGATATTGCTCCTGAACCGGTCAACACCGATCCCGTCCCTGTTGATGACGGTATTGACCCTGAACCGATTGCTGATGATCCGATTGAAGTCGTTGACGATGTGGTCCCTGAACCGATTGCTGATGATCCGATTGAAGTCGTTGATGATGTAGTTCCCGAACCTGTTGCTGATGAACCGATTGAGATTGTTGATGATGTAGTTCCCGAACCCGTTGATGTAGTTCCCGAAGAAGATGTGGATCCAGTACTGATTAATGCTGATGGGAAAATTGTTGAGATTACCGATGCTACATTCAAAACCGAGGTGCTGGATGCTAAGGCACCCGTTGTGCTTGAATTTGCTGCCGATTGGTGTCCCTTCTGCCGACAAATGATGCCAGTCGTTGAGACAGTCGCATTGGAACACCGTAATACTTTCATCGTTGGACGATTGGATATTGATGCAAACCCGCGGACGCCCGGAGAATATAAAGTCAATGGGATTCCAACGTATATTATCTTCCAAGATGGCAAAGTGGTCGGAAAAATGGTTGGGGTAATGCCTAAAACGGTTTTTGCAGAGAAGATCTTAGATGCACTAAAGTAGATTTTGACGGGACACGTGCTAAAGAAGGAGATTCCCAATGAAAATCACACTATTTTCGATTTTGGCTGTCGTGTTGATAGCACTTGCTGTTGTGCCAAACAGCTTCGCACAAAGTTACACGCAATGGAATTTACCTGAAGGTGCAATTGCTCGCTTCGGAAAAGGTATCATAAGAGAACTGACATATTCTCCAGATGAGACGCAACTTGCAGTAGCCAGTTCCGTTGGGGTTTGGGTATACGATGCACAAACGGAAGCAGTACTTGAATGGCTCACCCCAGATCCGTCTAAACCGCGTAGATTTCGGAGTGTTGCTTATTCTCCCGATGGTCGAACACTCGCAAGTGGGAGTGTTCACGACGTGCATCTCTGGGATACTGCCACGTGGCAGTCCAGAGACATACTTAGTGTACCGCCTATTGAAAACCGTTATGCTGATATTCAGAGCATTCGGTATTCGCCCGATGGTCGTATACTCGCTTGTGCTGGGTATGCTGACAACGCTATAAGGTTGTGGGACACCCGCACCGGTAAGATCCTCAGAACTTTGCAAGGGCACACAAGTGACATCACCGGTATTGCGTTCAGTCCGGATGGTAGGACCCTCGCAAGTGGGAGTGGAGACACCACTGTGCGGTTGTGGGATGTAGGATCTGGTAGACTCATAGCGAACCTAACGGGGCATACCAAAATGATCGGTAGCGTCAGCTTTAGTCCGGATGGCAGAACCCTCGCATCTGGAGGTTGGGATGGAAAAATAATACTATGGGATGCTGGCACAGGGCGATTCAGATCCACACTTACAGAGCATTGGTGGGGCGAGAGCACCAGCTTCAGTCCAGATGGTACCATATTCGTAAGCAGCCATTGGGATGGAAAAATTCGAGTCTGGGATGCTACCACAGGACAAGTCAAAGCTACATTTGAAAGTGCTACAGCGGGGGAAATCCAAGCCACTGCCGGGTATGCCTTCAGTGTTGGCTCCCTCATGTTTCAACGGGATGGTCGTACACTCGCTGGGGTAAGTCGGAGTGGAACGATACACTTCTGGGATGTTCGCACAGGTCAAATTACATCTACGATTAAAGGTTATACGAAAGAAGTCGTTAGGGTTGTATATTCTCCCGATGGTGGCACGTTGGCAATTGGAGCTGACAGCGGTGTCCAGTTGTGGGATATTGCTACAGAACAACTTAAACCCTCACCGCCCACGAGGTCTAATTGGGGCGACACGCTCGCGTATTCTCCTGATGGACTTACACTGGCGGTTGCAACTCAAAAAGTAGTCCATCTGTGGGATGTTCGCACAGGGCGGCAAAAGGTAACACTTACTGGACATACGGAGTGGGTCTGGTGCGTTGCCTATTCTCCGGACGGCAGGACAATTGCCGGTGGCGGTGGGGATTCCACTGTACGCTTGTGGGACGCAAGGTCTGGCGCACATAAAGCCACCCTCAGAGGACATACTGCCCATGTCCAGAGCGTCAGTTTCAGTCCCAATGGTAGCATACTTGCAAGTGGTGGTTATAATGACGACACCGTTCGGGTGTGGGATGTTGGTACCGGACGACTCCTCCATACCCTCGGTGGGCATATCAAAGGTGGTGTTGGGATCACTTTTAGTCCGGATGGCAAAACGCTCGCTGTGGAGACTCCGGGGGAGCGATATAATGATGCCAAGGTCGTGCTGTGGGATGTCGCGACTGGGCAACGCAAAGCCGCACTTCCAATCTCAAGATCCTGCTATTATTCTGGTGTTAGTTTCAGTCCCGATGGCACTATGCTCGTAACCGGCGGAAATGGAGCCGAGATACTCTTTTGGGATGTTGCCACAGGGGAACGATTCAAAGTCCTCTATGGACATGCGCACTGGATTGAAAGTCTCGCCTTTAGTCCAGATGGTACCACACTCGCTACTGGGAGTCCCGATGGCACCGTCCTCTTGTGGGATGTTACACCCATCGCCACGCAACGTTTGCAACGGGAAACAGACAGCCAAAAGCCCAAACAGAATACACCCATATCGCAGACCGAAGATGATACAGCCATCCAACAGTATGAACGAGAAATGGTTCGCTTAGTCTACTTCCGCCCAAGCGATCGTTCACACCGACAAGGGATCGAGAAGGAATTAGACACATTGATAAGATGGACACAGTACTTCTACGCAGAACAGATGCAAGGCATTGGCAACCGAAAAACCTTTGCCTTTGAAACCGAGCCTACCGGTTACGCACAAGTCCACCATGTTACCGGAAAGTTCACGGATACATACTATCATCAGGATACCTACAACAAAGTACTGAATGAGATCGCTGAGCAGTTTGATACGTCAAAAAACGTCTTTTTAGTCGCAATAGATGTGAGTAGCGAATTTATTAATAACGAAAATACCTGTGGGATAGGCGGTGGCGGTTGGAATTCGTCTGATAACGAGAATTGGCGGCGAGATTTTGGCGGGTTAGCAGTCATCCCAGCCTCTGGTGTATGCATTAACCCCAGTATTACTGCTCATGAACTCGGACACGTCTTTGGATTAGAGCACGATTTCCGGGACAATGCCTATCTGATGGGATACGGCACCCAGCAACGTTTGTCGCACTGTGCCACCGAATGGTTGGATGCCCATCGTTTCTTCAATAACGATCCAATCTTTTTCAATGAAAACGCGACGATTGCTATGCGTGCCTCGAATGCCTCAAACCCGCGGACTCTTCGTCTCCAGTTTGAACTGAACGATGCAGATGGCCTCCGTCAGGCACAGCTGCTTGTCCCGGTAGCAGCTACCGATCCTGCCTCAGGCTTAAAGTTGCATAGTTGCAAATCCCTGAATGGCAAAAGGCAGACGGTTGAATTCGTCACAACCGACTTAACAGTTGGGGTTGATAGCGAGATAACGCTTCAGGTTATTGATGTGAGTGGAAACATTACAAAACAGACGTTTCCGTTGACGATAGAAGACACATCAAACCGGTCTCCAGTTGCAATTGGCACAATCCCTGCCCAAACTTTGACCGTCGGTAGTACTATGATGCTGAACATGTCATCTTATTTCAACGATCCCGACAACGATGTTTTGAGTTATGAGGTTGAATCAACGAACACAGGCGTGGTGACTGTCCGCACGTTGGGAACCCAGATAGCAATCGTGCCAAGAGGCGTCGGTAATTCGACGGTAGCGATAACAGCAAGCGACGGCACATCGCGCGTTGTGCGACATATCACAGTACAGGTCGAAGACGTGCGTGTCACAGAGACCATAGAAACCGATTCGGTTATCGGAACTATCCACGCTGATGATTTGGTGCTTTATCTTCCATTTGACGCCGGGGTCGGAACGACCGCCACAGATGCCTCCAAGCACAGCAATAACGGAATTGTTCATAACGCACGATGGGTACAAGGGAAGAACGGGGAAGCCATCGAACTAACTGGACAACGCGGCAGCTGGGTGGAGGTGCCAGACTCACCCTCTCTGGACATCACCGATGAAATTACATTGATGGCGTGGGTGCACCCGACACGATTTACACATGAGTGGCTTCGTATTATCGTCAAAACGTGGGCGGGGGATACTGCACCTTGGATGGTTTATGGACTCTATCAGCAAGGTGGTTCCAACGGAAAAACAGGTTTCATTATGTCAGTTGATGGCGGACGAGAAGTACGTTGTGGGAACGGACCCAGTCCGCAACTGCCACTAAATCAGTGGACACACCTAACTGCAACCTACGATGGCAATCGGATGAAACTGTACTATAACGGTGAACTTAAAGTAGAAACCGCGGCAACGGGTCGAATTGATACCAACGACGTGCCACTCTCTATCGGAAGAAATAGTGAAGGGAATCGGGAACACTACATCGGTCTGATTGATGAGGTCGCTATCTGGAACGTTGCTCTGGACGTATCCGAAATCAAGCGAGCGATGGGTGCGGATGCCTCTGTTACACCGATAGCCACGACGCGAATATCCGACAACTTTGACGATTCCTTTGAAGGAACAGCACTGCAAAACCCCAATTGGCAGTGGCAAAATGAACCAGCGAATTGGGATGTCGGAGAAACTCGAAGTAATTTCCTACATATCGAGGGTGAGACCAACCGGAACCAGTGGACATCGGATACCTCTCATTTCCTATATCAGGAGACAGATGCCGATACATTTGATGTAGAAACCCACTTTTTTGCCAGATGGGATACCACTGCAGGAGTTAATGGACTTGTTGTGAAAAGTCCCACGGACAATAACTGGGTAACCCTAAAGTTTTGGTCTCAAGGTCCGGGTGCAAAGGGACGAATTCAGTATCAAACCAGAGGACGTGAACATGGAGACGGTTTAACAGGTAATGCGGGGTTCACGCCGACGCATGGAGATACCGAACTATTTTTCCGCCTCCGCAAAGACGGGGATGCCTACACCGGATGGTATAAAACCCGTGCGGCAGAGCCTTGGATAGAGATTGGCGTTACGCATTTTCCATTGACTCCACCGTTACAGTTGGGGATTTATGCCGGTGTAGCCGCACAAACAGGCACCTTAGTAGTTGACTACGAGTATTTTCGGAGTACGACTGGTGCTGTCCAAGCAGCTCCAGCGATACATCTCTCCGCAGTGCAGGTTCCAGAAGATACAACCCTATTGCCGAACTATCCAAACCCGTTCAATCCAGAAACATGGATCCCGTATCAGTTGTCAAATCCTGCAGATGTGACGGTACATATCTATGGGATAGACGGTCGTTTAGTGCGTTATTTGTCGTTAGGACATCAAGCTGCTGGCATGTATCGAGGTAGGAGTCGTGCGGTATATTGGGATGGCAGGAATGAATTCGGTGAACCCGTTGCAAGCGGAATTTACTTCTATACCTTAACCGCAGGCGATTACACCGCAACACGGAAGATGTTGATACGCAAGTAATATTTCTTCTACTGTAGGGGTAGGCCTTGTGCCTACCCATTTCAACCAGAGAGGGGCTGTTATCCTGAAAATCTTAAAAATCCTGTAAATCCTGGTTTGCGGCGTAAAGACCCCGACGAATGCCACACGCGCATTCGGCGTTGATTCATGCGATGTGCATTCAGACAATATTGTGTGTGAACACCTACAACTTTTTAGGAACCAACTTGAGTTCCTATAGTAAGCAATTCATACGGCAGAACCTACATTACTGCCATTAACTAACATGGAGCATGTTTTATGTATTCCTTTAAGTTAACGCAAATAGGTGTAATCATTTTGGTGGTTTTCCAAATCGCTATATTCAGCGGTTGTGACGAATATAGGAAACTCACTAATGACCCACCTAAAATAACCAGTTTCACTGTCCCCAGTGAGGTTGAATACGGTGAAACCGTTGAATTTAAATCCAGAGTTTTTGATCCTGAAAACGATCCTTTGACGTATACGTGGGATGTATCCGACGGCACTTTGATTGGGGAAGCAGGACCCGCAGTTCAGTGGACTGCGCCTGAACTCCCACCTGAAGAAGTCGTCCCGCCGGTCGCCGTGACCGTTTATCTCTACGTCCGGGATGGAGGTGAGGAAGATGTCCACAAATCCGCATCAATCATCGTCTATTCAAAATCCTACAGGGTTGCGCAAACACTCAGCGGCACCTATACACTCGTTTCCAAACAAGTGCGTGGCGACCCCGTTAAAGAAGCGGGTGTGCTCCGGCTGACTACCACAACATTTACAAGGGAATCCCAGAACATACAGGAAGGAGGAGGAAGTGAGGAGCCCAAGCAGTTCGTCTCTGGTTCCTATAGGCTGGTCGAGCCTTTTGATGAAAGAAAAGGGACGATCCACTGGTTTGCGGATGGCAACCCTACGCCTACCATAGGGACGTATACGTGGGACGGTAAACTCTTTATCATCTTTTGGCCGTCTATTGCTACCCGGTACGTTTATGAAAAGTAGGGGTGTCAATTTTAGAAAAATAAACGTGTTTTTTTTTGAATTAGGAGGTTTATGTGTCGTCTGAATGCACGTCGCATTTAGGCGAGTACGCCGCAAATCGCAGATTATACCGATGACGCGGATTTCGCGGATGTGCATAGCACCAGCGGGGCGGTATGTTTATAGCAGCAGATACCCTGCACGCATCTCTTAGCACCAGCGGGCCGGCATGTGTAGAGCATTATATATGTCGCTCCTACAGATCTCAAGAGATGTCGGTAGTTTTTTCTATAAACATGTCGTTCTTACAGAACTCAAGAGATTTGAAGGCGGCACATATTGGGAAGGGGCGCGCTTTTCTAAAAAAACCATCAGTTGTTAGCAGGCAAAGGAGTTTCCAATGAAAACGCTATTGACACATCGAAAACCCATCGTGGCACTATTTGCCATTATATTCGCGCTCACCTTCCATAGTGTAAGAAACGCGCAAGCTTACACCCACATCTATGTCGATGCAGTCAGCGGCACCAACGCACCCACCGGTAGAGGCGCTGCATCAAGTCCATATCAGTCGATTACTTATGCCTTATTGATAAGTGCCAGAAATAATCTCTCAGATCCGTGGCACGTCCATATCCGCCCGGGCACCTACAACGCAGATCCTACAAAAGGAAATGCACGCGAAATCTTTCCCTTAAAACTCCGACAGGAGATGATCTTTGAAGGCACTACCACTGCCCAAGAATGTATCATTGACGGACAGCACACTGGAGCGGCGACCGTGCCGATTCTCAGTGGAGCAGACACAGAAGGTGTCACGATCCGCAACCTAACAATACAGAACTCTCTCCGCACGAAGGATGTTGGCGGAATTGTCCTTCATGACCTAACCGGGACGAAAGAAACACCAAGCATGATAGAGGGCTGTATTGTCCATAACAATAAGGGTGGTGGTGTGTGGTCAAACATGCCCCTCATCCTCACCGGGAATACCTTCAGTAGTAATGATGGGCACGCTGTATTAACAAGTAAGAGTACTGCTGCGACCAAGAATACTTTCACTACTAACAAGAATGGTATCCATATCTCTGGTGATGTTACCGGAAATATTTCTGAGAACACCTTTCGGAATAATAATATCGGCTTGAATGTTAGTGGCTTGTTGGAGGGAATAATCACCCGTAATGTATTTACGGACCATTTCCGGGGGGTCAGCGTTGGTTATTTCTCTGGTGATGTTACCCACAATACCTTTACTCGAAATGTTAATGGTTGCAGAAGTAGTAACTTCTTTAATGGTGACCTTACCTACAATACCTTTACGGGGAATAAAAGTGAAGGATTCCGAGCACTCACCTTCACCGGCAATATTACCCACAATGAATTTACTGATAATAGTTTTCATGGAGTCTTTGTTAGAAGGACCTTTGTGGGCGATATTACCCACAATAAATTTACCAGGAACTATTCTGGATTCACAATTGACCACATGGCGGGTAAGGTTACCCACAATATATTTGATAGTAATTCGGCATCAAGAAATAGTGGTGGATTTTTTTTGGGAACATCTACAAATACGGTAGAAGTTTTCAACAATATTTTTTTCAACAATACCACGAAGTCGGGAGGCAACTCGATTGCTACAGGGCACGCCACACATTTCATAAACAATCTGTTCATGATTTCCGATGAGCTTTCTGAGGGCGTATCGAGTGCACACACCATTTGGGTGAGTTCACCCGAATGCCGATTCCACAACAACATCTTCTCCGGGGTAAGAACTGCCATCTACACCGAAGGGGCTTTTGATCTTCCAATCACGCACAACCTGTTTCACAATGTCAAGGTTGACTTCGTTGAACAAGCAGGGAACAACCTCGGCAACGATTTGCTGTTTTGGGAACTTGTCGCCGTCAATGCTACCGATAACCTTGAAGGGGACCCCCAGCTCGTTGATCCGGTGACGACACGGGACTTCCATCTCCAAGCGGCGAGTCCGGCTATCAATGCTGGCACAAATGCATTCGCACCCGCTGACGATCTTGACGGCGTAACCAGACCTGTGGGAAGAATCGTGGATATCGGACCCTATGAATACGGTGGCACTCCCACTGTAACAAGACTAGATCCGACTGCAACAACGCCGGAACCCGAATCAGAAGTTGAATCTGAACCAGAGTCTGAACCACCGCGCCTCGCAGCTGATGTCAACGGGGACGGACAAGTTGACGTTTTAGACCTCGTCACTGTTGCCGCCGCATTCGGTGAAACAGGTGAAACACCCGCCGATGTTAATGGTGATGGGGTGGTAGATATTCGGGATCTTGTTGCAGTAGCAGCGGCATTCGGTGGAACGACTGTAGGTGCACCGTCCGCATCAATTTTGAGTCGCGACCGAGAGTTCGCTCCTACAAAAACGGAAGTCGAACAGTGGTTAGCAGGAGCACAGCGACTCAGACTCACCGATGCTATCTCCCAACGCGGTATCCACTTCCTTGAGCAGCTTCTGTTAGTGCTAACTCCAAAAGAGACGGCACTCTTAGCAAACTATCCCAACCCCTTCAACCCAGAAACATGGATCCCCTATCAGTTAGTGGAGCCAGCAGAGGTTACACTCCGCATCTATGGCATAGATGGCACCTTAGTCCGAACTCTATCCTTAGGACATCAAGCAACAGGCATCTATCAGTCCCGCAACCGAGCAGCATATTGGGGCGGCAAGAACAATCTCGGTGAACCCGTTGCAAGCGGCGTGTATTTCTATACCCTCACCGCAGGCGATTTCACCGCCACCCGAAAGATGTTAATCCGAAAATAAACCTTTTGTCGGAGAGGTTTTCAACCTCGACTGTTTACTACTATGGAAAATAATTCGTAATGGTGTGAAAGGCGATTTTCGACGAAGCGGGTCTGTAATCCTGCGAATCTTAGAAATCCTGCAAATCTTGGTTCAGACAACTAACAACTGACAACGAATCCTTGAATCCTTAGAAAAAGGAGAAAAATCAGATGAGAACGCGATTATTTTCAATTGTATTGACGCTACTTTTCCTATCACTTGTGTATCAACCAACCACCTTCGCACAATATGCGGCGCATACCCAAATCGATTTACCCGAGAGTGCCAAAGCTCGCTTGGGTAAGGGTAATGTAAATGAGATAACATATTCCCCAGATGGTTCGTTGCTTGCCGTAGCGGGTAGCACGGGGGTATGGCTCTATGATGCCGAAACACATCAAGAGGTTGCGCTGCTCGCGCGATATGCGCGAGGTGTGAGTAGTGTATCGTTCGGTCCTGATGGTTCAACGCTTGCTACAGGGAGTGCCGATCGCACGGTTCGTTTGTGGGACACTGCGACAGGAACGCCTAAAGCAGCTATACTTAGACATCCAGGTTTTGTCTTTAGTGTGTCGTTCGGTCCTGATGGTTCAACGCTTGCCAGTGGGGCGCAGGATAATACGGTGCGTTTATGGGACGTAGAGACGGGTTCGGTCAAATATGAGCTCACAGGGCATAGGCACTTAGTCTTTAGTGTGTCGTTCAGTTCTGATGGTCGGACGCTTGCGAGTGGGAGTGCGGACAATACGGTGCGTTTATGGGATGTATCGACGGGTGCACTGAAATCGACACTCACAGGGCATACGGGCCCTGTAAGGAGCCTGTCGTTCAGTCCAGATGGTCGGACGCTTGCGAGTGGGGGTCAGGACAATATAGTTCGTTTGTGGGATGTATCGACGGGTTCAGTCAAATCCGAACTCACAGGACATACGGGTTGGGTCGTGAGCCTGTCGTTCAGTCCAGATGGTCGGACGCTTGCGAGTGGGAGTTGGGACGACAATACGGTTCGTTTGTGGGATGTATCGACGGGTTCAGTCAAATCCGAACTCACGGGGCATACGGACCCTGTTAGGAGTGTGTCGTTCAGTCCTAATGATGCGACACTTGCTACAGGAAGTTCCGATGGCACGGTTCGTTTGTGGGAGGCTGCGACAGGTGCGGAAAAAGCCACGCTCACTGGTCATATAGGACTCTTTAGTGTATCGTTCAGTCCAGATGGTACGCTGCTTGCCACTGGAGGTATAGCCGGCACGGTGCATTTATGGGATGTATCGACGGGCACTCTCAAATCCACATTCACGGGGCATAATCGCTCTGTCTATAGTGTGTCATTTAGTCCTGATGGTCGAACACTTGCCAGTGGGGCTTGGAAAGAAGTGCGTTTGTGGGATGTATCGACGGGCACTCTCAAATCCACATTCACAGGGCATACGCTCTCTGTCTATAGTGTGTTGTTCAGTCCAGATGGTCAGACGCTTGCCAGTGGGAGTGTGGACCGCACGGTGCGTTTATGGGATGTATCGACAGGCACTCTCAAATCCACGTTGACGGGGCATACGCTCTCTGTCTATAGTGTGTTGTTCAGTCCAGATGGTCAGACGCTTGCCAGTGGGAGTGTGGACCGCACGGTGCGTTTATGGGATGTATCGACAGGCACTCTCAAATCCACGTTGACGGGGCATACGCTCTCTGTCTATAGTGTGTTGTTCAGTCCAGATGGTCAGACGCTTGCCAGTGGGAGTGTGGACCGCACGGTGCGTTTATGGGATGTATCGACAGGCACTCTCAAATCCACGTTGACGGGGCATAATAGCTCTGTCTATAGTGTGTCATTCAGTCCAGATGGTGCGCTGCTTGCGAGTGGGAGTTCGGACGGCACGGTTCATTTGTGGAACGTTGTGACAGGTTCAGTCAAATCCACGTTGACGGGGCATAATAGCTCTGTCTATAGTGTGTCATTCAGTCCAGATGGTGCGCTGCTTGCGAGTGGGAGTTCGGACGGCACGGTTCATTTGTGGAACGTTGTGACAGGTTCAGTCAAATCCACGCTCACAGGACATGTAGATGTGGTCTGGCATATATCGTTTAGCCCGGATGGCTTAACGCTTGCGAGTGGGAGTTCGGACACTACAGTGATGCTGTGGGAACTCGCACCGGCCCCAGAGCCTGAACCCGCACCAGAACCCGAACCGCCACGCCTCACAGCGGATGTCACTGGCGATGGACAAGTAGATATTCGCGACCTTGTCTCTGTCGCAGCGGCATTCGGTGAAACAGGAGAGACACCTGCAGATGTCAACGGTGATGGTCAAGTAGACATTCGCGATCTCGTTTCCGTAGCAGCGGCATTCGGTCAAGCAGCTGCCAACGCACCGGCTGTAGTGTTGAGTCGCGACCGGGAGCTCGCTCCTACAAGAGCAGAAGTCCAGCAGTGGTTGGCACAAGCACAGCAACTCCGACTTACCGACGCTGCCTCACAACGCGGCATCCGTTTCCTTGAGCAGTTGCTGTTGACATTATCTCCGAAAGAGACAGCCTTATTGGCGAACTACCCAAACCCATTCAATCCAGAGACCTGGATCCCATATCAGTTGGCGAAACCCGCAGAGATAAGCATTTCGATCTATGGCATAGATGGCACTTTAGTCCGAACCTTATCGTTAGGACATCAAGCAACAGGCATCTATCAATCCCGAAACCGAGCAGCATATTGGGACGGCAAAAACGAGTTAGGTGAGAAAGTCGCGAGTGGTGTGTATTTCTATACCCTCACCGCAGGCGATTTCTCCGCAACGCGAAAAATGCTGATACGCAAGTAGGAATGTAAGGCCGATATAAGGACTTAGAAGTTAGATTGTACCGCAAACTGTCAGTTTACGGTACAAAAAACCGAGATTTGTGGTGTCTTACCCCTCGCTGAATGCCACACGCACATTCAGCGTTGATTCCGAATACCCGCAAGTGCCACACGCGCACTTGGCGTTGATTCATGCGACGTGCATTCAGACGAATAAGAGGTGCGATCTGCACCGTAGACCTGAGCAATTAAGGAGTTTCCCATGAGAACGCTATTGACATATCGAAAACCGATCATGGTAATTTTTGCCATTGTGGTCGCGCTTGTCCTTTTTGGTGTGAGTAGTGTTCACGCTCAAGATTACATAACAGGACCCTGGCTGTGGATGATGGCACCAACCACAGATGGTGTAAACGGATCCCGTACGGTACATGATGATTCGCTCGCAGATGCAAGCGGAGGTGCTGTCACCGAAGAATGTGTTGCCACAAACGGAGCGAAGGTAGGCGACAGCGTGGGTAATTATGCATGGGCACTCAGCACAATTCGCAATACTGGTATTGTTAACACGGGATGTTGTCAAGGGAGTGAGATTGATAACGTTACGGATGTCTTTCTGAGGCTGGGCTGGGTAGACGGTAATGTGGACTATCATTCTTCTTATGCACTCATCACGCTTGAATCCGCCGCGCCTCAAAATAATGTGTTGATGCGGATAGGCAGTGATGATGCTGTTAAAGTCTGGCTCAACGGTACAGTCGTCCACACTAACGCTACTGACCGGGCATCCAGAGGTTTTCAAGACGAATTTCGAGTTAACTTGGAACAGGGCGATAATCTTTTATTGGTTAAGGTCAGTGAGGGTTGGGGCAATTGGAGCATGTTCGTCGGCATTAGTGCTAATGTTAACGCTGTCTATAAACCCGGCACCGTGAGTTGTAGTGCTCAGAGTGCTGTAACACCGGCGGTAGCGACATCGGACACTGTGGAATTTCGAGTTAAAGGAGGAGTGTTTGAGGACTTCACGGATTCAAAAGGGCGTGTCTGGAGAGGCGCACAGCAGTCAAATCAGACGTGGGGTGGTTGGATTGAAAAACAGCCTCGCACTGCTACGCATAGGACCTTGACAACGAACGCGCACGCGCAAGCGGAAGCTGCCGGGTATGATCCCGAACTTTTCTATGCCGTCAGTTGGGCACAGCACCCCGATACCGTTAAGTATCAGTTAAAAACCGGCAACGGTGTATTTGACGTGACCTACCTCGTCAGTGAACACTGGTCGCCTAACAACCGCGGCTTTGACATTATCATTGAGGGTGAGGTCGTCGAACCGTTATATGTGACACCCGGCAGACACGAAATCGACATCAGGACCTACAAGGGGATTGAAGTGAGCGATGGAACTCTGGATTTACAATTCTCAGGGGCACCAGAGACCCAGGTAACCGATCTGAATCCAATGTTCAGTGCCTTGGAGGTGGTGCCTTCCGTGTCGGATCCTACCACAACAACGCAAACAATCGCTCCTCTGCTGAGTTTCTCTCCTTCACCGGGGCAGTCTCCTGCTGTCGGCGAGCAGCTCACGCTTGACCTTAACATTGCCGATGGAGAAAACATTGTAGGCTATCAGGTGACCCTACAATTTGATACAACTGCCCTCCGTTATGTTTCAAGTGCCAATGCTGATTACCTCCCAGTAGGTACGTTTGCGGTACCAGCGATTATTAGTGGAAACACGCTGACGATCGCAGCGGCAGCTCTTGCTGGAGAAAGCAACGGTAACGGCACACTCGCTACACTGACATTTGAGGTCGTTGCTGCGAAGGCATCGGTCTTAATGTTAGCCGATGTTTTTCTGACTAACAGCGAAGGTCAGACTTTTCAGCCACAGGTTGAAGATGGTCAGATAACAGAACCACTGAGTTTAGGCGGAGATGTCAATAGCGATGGAATCGTTGACATCCGGGATTTAGTATTGGTGGCATCTAACTTTGGGCAAACAGGAGAACATCCAGCGGATGTGAACAAAGACGGCGTTGTGGACATAGTGGACTTGGTATTGATAGCTGGAGCTTTTGCTAATCCTGCCGCCGCACCATCGGCGTGGTATCATAATCTGGATACCGTGTTTACCAGAGCAGAAGTGGAAGTGTGGCTTACGCAAGCGCGGGCACTCGATCTCACAGATACGACTTCGCTATATGGCATCCGTTACCTTGAGCACCTCTTGATGGTGCTAACCCCAAAAGAGACAGTACTCTTAGCGAACTATCCAAACCCATTCAACCCAGAGACATGGATGCCCTATCAACTTGCGAAATCTGCGGATGTCAGCATTTCAGTCTATGGTGTAGACGGTAGGTTAGTACGAATGTTGTCGTTAGGACATCGGATGGCAGGCAGCTACCATAACAAGAGCCGTGCGGCGTATTGGGACGGTAAAAACGAGTCGGGTGAATCCGTAGCAAGCGGGGTCTATTTTTACACGCTGACTGCAGGCGATTTCACCGCAACGCGAAAAATGCTGATACGCAAATAGTGTATCTTCCATTGTAGGGGTAGGCCTTATGCCTACCCCCTCTTTTGTCTTCAATCCTGAGAATCTTAGAAATCCTGAGAATCCTGGTTCAGACAGATTTATTCCGGTCTTCCTACTCGGAAATCGGTACAATCCAGCCCTTCGTCACTGCGGGTTTATACGCATTATCGCGCAAATAATCCGACGTTTGCCACAAGCAGAGATGCTCACCGTCCGGCATCCAAACAACAGAAGTGAGCTTCATTGTCGTGCGAGCGATAGGGAACTTCTTGCCGCTATCAAGGTCATAAACCCAGACCTTCCAGCGGATACCCTCACAGTCCTCACGTTCGAGATATGCCAACCGTTTACCCGTCGGAGACCACGATGGCGACGTATGTTTCAGAATCTCGCTTTGGGTCAATGCACTCACCGTTTCTGATAAATGAAGCTGCTTGTCAATCCGCTCCCCGGGACGATTACTACCCGATAGAACATAAGCAATCCGCGTTCCGTCTGCTGCCCAGTTCACCTGACGCACCTGTTGATGCTGTGTCTGAATCTGTTTTAAGCGTTCACCCTCTATATTTTGGATACGGATACCGACATATTTTGAATTATTAACACCGAAAGCGACACGGCTGCCGTCGGCAGCCCAAGATGGCGCAGACAGATAGGTGTATCTACGTCGTGGACCTTCAATTGGCACACGAGCAATAGCACCTAAACCGCTCCCGTCGCTATTGATGCGATAGACAATATCCAGACCCTTTTCGCGCCTTCTGAAGACCAAACGGTTGGATGTAGGTGAGAAAGCAGGACCATCACCACGGACTAACAGTTTCGTTTGTCCAAACTTCCAATCCACCGTATAGATAAGACGTTCACTATTTTCATCGACCTCAAATGCCACAAGCCTGCTGTCCAGGGACCAAGAGACGTGTGGATTGTAAAAATATCCAGTATGGTACTTTCGCGCCCGTTCGCCTTCTCGATCCATAATCCACAGTTCGTTCGCATACCAATATCGACTCTTCAGGTGATCCCTTTTCAGAAACGCGATTAACTTCCCATCTGGACTCCAGCGAGGGTATTCAGCACCTTCTATCAATTGCAGACGACGCGGGGATACTTTCGCCTGACCATTCCCACGGCAAAAAGTGCTGTTGAACAGGATACCGTCCACTTCCTCAAACTCACCAAAGGCGAATTTATCCATCCATCCCCGGACACCGTTCGGCAGTTCAATCTCATACAACCCATCTGAAACTTGCACAATTGGCAAACGTCTACCGTCATTGAGGTGTAACAACACCGACATTCCATCTTTTGTCGCATAAACCGGCGCAGCGTCATGTGCAACAACACCCCACCGTCGAGGTGCTTCAGAGGTTTCCGTAGTTCCTATCGCGTTTGTAAACGCATAGACGTATCCATCACCCGATGCTGCGTAGAGAATTCCATCAGAAATAGCAGGCGCAGCGTCCACGAAACCGCCTGTCTGGTACACCCAAGTTTCTGATTTTGCTGCCGAGTCAAATCCGTGAACCCGTCCATCGCGTGCGCCGATGTAAACCGTATCATTTGCCGTAATGGGATAACTTTCGCTTCCTGCTGTCAGATCACGCCATGCCTTCGCGTTGTGTTCTGGGTGGATGGGACGAAACACGCCATTGGCACACCCGTATGCAGTGCCTTGAATTTGAACTGTCCGCTCACGTCTCGCCTCAAGTTCGCCTGTTCTCGCGTTCAGCAGATAAATATTTTCCCGAAATGCGCCGACGTAAACACTGTCGTCAGCAACGACGGGGGGCGCGTCCATCCAGCTTTTCGTTTTAAACTCCCACAATTTTTCGCCTGTTTCCGCATTCAGCGCGTAAACCTTATTGTTCCGCGCGTTGAAGTAGACCTGATTCCCTAACACCGTCGCTGAATAGCGGATAGCATCTCCCGCGTCAAAGACCCATTTGACACCCCACTGTTTTGCGTCTAAGGCATACATTTTCCCATCAGTTGAGCCGATATACACGGTCCCGTTGGCAATCACCGGCGAGGCATGCAGCGGTCCACCCGTCTTAAATTTCCACAACAGTTCAAGCGGTGGCGCAAGATTCTTATCAGGACTAACTCCTGAAAAGTCGAGATTGTGCATGAACATGTGCCAATCTTCAGCACGCGGCGGCGGTGTGACAGATTCCATCACTTCGGGAGATACTGACTTTTGTTCTGCCGATTGACGCGATGACGTTTTCTGTTCTGAATCGCATCCCCAGCCAAGCAGGAATACGAAGAGTGCTATAAATATTTTGATGCTGTTCACAAACCAAAACCTGTTATACAAAAAACTATTCCAGAGGTACACATTGACCCTTTCACGAAGTGTCCGTTTGATTTCACCATGAGAAGATTTCTTAATAACTTACCATATTATTGGATAGCATGCAACTGGAATGCGATTCAGGACAGAACTATTCAATTTTAAAATAATAGATTTAGAGTTATGCGGGACACTCGCTGGACGCCCGAACTTGTTCGGGAGTGTTTCGCTGACCCGCGCCCCCAACAAGAATGTAATACAAGGAATGGATTTAGTCTATACAGACGAAATTTTGCCCACACGCTGCAAAATTTGTCTTTGCTTTACATTTCCGGGCGTCCAATAACCAATCAATTTCGCTAATCCTGCAAATCCTATAAATCCAGATAATCTTGGTTCAGACAAATAACGGTTGTCGGCTAACCGACAGCTGAGGACTGACAACTGATAGCCGGCAACTTTTCTGAAAAATATAGAAAAATGAATCCATAGTGCCAAAATTGCGAAAAATTTGAATTTGAGGCAAATCTGTGTTAAAATTTAACATTTACAGGTACGATATCATCTTACATTTTAATTGCAAGCGGTGAACGCAAATATGAACACGTTTGAATCCAAATTGGGTGAAGTTGACCCGCAGATCGTTGAAATCGTCTCTAATGACTTAGCACGCCAGCAGAATACGCTCATGCTAATCCCGTCGGAGAACTATGCCAGTCGCGCCGTGATGGAGGCGCAGAGCACTATTCTTGCCAACAAATATGCTGAGGGCTACCCGGGTGAGCGTTACTATAACGGGTGCAAGTTTATGGACGACGTCGAATCACTCGCAATTGAACGCGCGAAAGGTCTCTTCGGGGCTGAACACGTTAACGTCCAACCGCACGCCGGCAGCCAAGCGAACATGGCAGTTTACCATGCGCTCCTTGAACCTGGAGACACGATTCTTGGTATGTCGCTCAGCCACGGCGGCCATCTCACACACGGCGATAATGTCAACTTTTCGGGACGCTTATATAATGTTGTCGCGTATGGTGTGGATGCTGAGACCGAACGTATTGACATGGAAGAGATCGCACGTCTTGCGTCACTGCATCGCCCGAAACTCATCGTTGTTGGTGCAACAGCCTACCCCCGACACTTTGACTTTGCCGCATGGCGGGAGGTTGCCGATTCCGTAGGTGCCTATCTGCTCACGGATATAGCCCATATTGCAGGGCTGATCGCAGGCGGTGCGCATCCAGACCCTGTTCCTTATAGTGATGTGGTTACGACGACAACGCACAAAACCCTGCGAGGTCCCCGCGGCGCAATGATTATGTGTAAAGCTGAATATGCGGAAAAGATTGACCGCGCTGTGTTTCCCGGTCTACAAGGTGGTCCGTTCCTTCATACAATCGCAGCGAGAGCCGTCGCTTTCAAGGAAGCAAGCGAACCCGCTTTCAAGACGTATCAAGCACAGATCGTTAAAAACGCCAAAGTGCTTGCTGCAAGGTTAATCGAAAACGGTTTCCGGTTGGTGAGCGGTGGTACCGATAATCACTTGATGCTGATAGATCTCACCTCCAAATACGAAAAACTCAGTGGACGACAAGCCGCCGATCACTTGGAAGATGCTGGAATTATTGTGAATAAAAATACTATTCCCTTCGACAAAAGGAAACCGAGGACGACAAGCGGTCTACGTATCGGGACGCCTATGCTTACCACGCGTGGTATGAAAGAAAATGAAATGGTTCAAGTCGCTGATTTTATCGCAGAGACACTCGAAAACAGACAAAAAGCCTCTATCAAACGGCGGATTCGAGAAAAAGTCAACGAATTCTGTGCCCAATTCCCGATTTATGAATATTTAGGGTAGTAGGCACGCGCCGTGTGCCGTAAAACAAAAGATTGAACTACCAAGCAGCACTTGCCTATATCGAAAAGTTCATTGACTATGAGAGAAGCCCTGACTTTTCTCGGCAGGCGAGACTCTATAATCTGAATCGAATCTCCTTGTTGTTGGATCTACTCGGCAACCCGCAGGGTAGATTGAAGGTCATCCATATTGCAGGGAGTAAAGGAAAAGGCTCTACTGCCGCGTTCATAGCGTCGGTACTTACCTGTGCAGGCTATAAAACCGGCTTGTTTACGTCTCCGCATCTCATTACGCCACGAGAAAGATGCCGCATTGATAATGAACTAATTTCCGAATCGGACATCGCTTTTTATATTGACAAGCTCAGACCCGCAATTGATACCGTTTCTGATTCCGAATTCGGACGTGTTTCGTTTTTTGAAATATACACCGCACTTGCCTTTTCCTATTTCGCTGACCAAGCGACGGATTTTGCTGTGGTTGAAGTCGGCTTAGGTGGCAGACTCGACGCAACGAATGTCGTCACGCCAATCACAACCGTTATCACGCCAATTGGTTTAGAGCATACAGCGATATTGGGGGAAACATACAGCGAGATCGCAGGTGAGAAAGCGGAAATCATTAAGCATGGATGTCCACTCGCACTCGCACCACAATGTCCAGAAGCTCGGGTAGTTTTTGAAAAAATCGCCAGAGAACGGAACGCGCCTATTGTTGAAGTCGAAAATTTTCTGCGGAAAGATTCCGGTTCTTCAGTGCCTCAAATCATCTACAGTGTTGACGGTCTTCCTGTAGCGCAGCAATTTGATGTGGAAACCAATTCGGATAGTTATCCACAACTTAATATACCGCTCTTGGGACACCACCAATTTGTGAACGCCACAACTGCTCTTGCTGGGCTTGAATGTCTGAAACAGCAGGGATACGTAATTCCGAAAGCCAGCGTTTATGCAGGATTAAAGAATGTCCAGTGGAACGGACGGATCCAGCGCATCATGTCCTCCCCAATTGTTGTGCTTGACGGTGCGCACTCTCCGGTCTCAATGAAAGCGTTGTGTCAAACGCTCCGCGACAATTTTCGCTATGCCAAGGTGACTTTTATTGTTAGTTTAATGAGGGATAAGAATCTTACAACGATTGGTAATATTGTCTCTGAAACAGCGGATGCTGTGATTGCGACACAGGTTGCTGATAACCCACGTGTTATGCCCGCTGAAACGATACGAAATGCTTGGGCTGGTATATGTCCGAAGGTTACAGCATATCCGACCCCAGAAAAAGCGATCGGAAAGGCACTGTCCGACGCATCGCCAACGGATTTAATCTGCATCACGGGTTCACTTTATCTTGTTGGTCAAGCACTGGAATGGTTTTCGGCACTCGATAGTCAATAGGGAAATTGTCTCTTGTACAGACGACGTTATGGTGTTAATTGAAAAGCATAATAAATTGAAATGACAAGTTCAAATTTAAGAAAAGGTTTTGAGTAACGGACATAATCAGGCAGAATTCTAATCTATAAAAGAACAAAAAAGAGAGGTTTTTAATGCGTGAAATCAGCTGCAAGAGAGGGTGGCTAAATTGGAAATTATTTCTGATATCTCTCCCCATTTTGAATTTAGCCACCGTAGCTTTTGCCCAAACAGAATCCTATCCAACCATCCCAACGGCGTGGTGGATTGCCCCTATCGGCTCGCTCATCGCTTTAGGATTTGCGTACTACTTCTATCGTTCTGTGATGCAGCAGGATGAGGGCAACGAAACAATGCGCGACATCGCACAATCCGTGCGCGACGGCGCGATGGCGTATCTCAGGCAACAATACAAGATAGTAAGTATCGTTTTTGTTGTCCTTTGTCTCATTTTTCTCTTCATGGCTTTCGTCCTTAATGCCCAAAACAAGGTGATCCCGTTTGCCTTTCTTACAGGCGGCTTCTTCTCAGGGCTCTGCGGTTTCCTCGGCATGAAAACGGCAACCAACGCCTCGGCGCGCACCACAAGCGCAGCGATGCAAGGGCTTAATGCCGGTTTAAAGGTCGCCTTCCGCGCTGGTGCAGTTATGGGATTGGTCGTCGTCGGATTCGCACTCCTTGACATTACCGGATGGTTCCTGATACTCTACTATCTTTTTCCCAAAATATTGCCCGGATTTTTATCTGAGGTGAATCCACTGCCCCAGATTACGGTCATTATGCTGAGTTTCGGTATGGGAGCCTCGACGCAAGCACTCTTCGCACGCGTTGGAGGTGGTATCTACACAAAAGCAGCCGATGTAGGCGCAGACCTCGTCGGGAAAGTTGAGGCAGGGATCCCAGAGGATGACCCGCGTAACCCAGCCGTCATCGCAGATAATGTCGGTGATAACGTCGGTGATGTCGCAGGTATGGGAGCTGACCTCTACGAGTCTTATGCAGGTTCGATTCTCGCAACCGCTGCCCTCGGTGTCGCTGCAGTTGCTGCAACCGACTATAATAATCTGCTCCTTCAGCTTAAATATCTCTCAGCCCCGATGATCATCGCTGGTATCGGTGTGGTGCTCTCTATTTTGGGTATTTATCTGGTGCGAACAAAAGAGGGTGCCTCGATGAAACAGTTGATGGGTTCCCTTAACTTCGGTATTAATGGAAGTGCGATAGGCATTGCTGTTGTGTCACTCCCTGTGCTTATCTATCTTGATCTTCCCAACAAGTGGCAAATTTGGGGTGCGATTATTGCCGGATTGGTCGCAGGGTTAATTATCGGTAAGGTCACCGAAATCTTCACCTCTCACGATTATGCACCGACTCGTGCCATTGCAAAGCAGGCGCAAACTGGACCCGCGACAGTCATTATTGAAGGGGTCGCTGTTGGTATGGAATCAACCGCGATTCCCGTCATAACCATTGTCGCTGCAGTCGCTGTCAGTTACTATCTCCCCGGCGGCATGCATGAACCCTTGATGGGACTCTATGGTGTTGGCATTGCTGCTGTCGGTATGCTTGCGACGCTCGGAATCACCCTCGCTACGGACGCTTATGGTCCTATCGCAGATAATGCGGGTGGCAACGCTGAAATGGCGGAACTTGACAGCAGCGTCAGAGGACGCACCGATCAGTTGGATGCCCTCGGAAATACTACAGCCGCAACTGGTAAAGGATTCGCAATCGGCTCGGCTGCACTCACGGCACTCGCACTCTTAGCCGCCTATATTGAAGAAATTCGGCACGGTCTCAGTGACTTGGCTGGAAAAACGACGCTTGACATACCGGGTGAAGGCATGGTTGATACAGCAAAGGTCACGATTAGCCAATTTATGGACTACTACAATGTGACCCTGATGAACCCACAGGTGCTTATTGGGTTGTTCATCGGCGCAGTGATGGCGTTCTATTTCTGTGCTTTGACGATGAAAGCCGTCGGACGTGCTGCTGGTGCTATGGTGGAAGAGGTACGCCGTCAATTTCGCGCGAAACCCGGCATTATGAAAGGCGAAGAAAAACCCGACTATGCCCGATGTGTTGAGATTTCAACAGTCGGCGCGCAACGGGAAATGATTTTCCCATCACTCATCGCTATCGTTGTTCCTGTCGCTGTCGGTTTAGTTTTCGATGTTGGCGGTGTATTAGGTTTACTTACAGGCGGCTTGGCAACCGGTTTCGTTCTCGCAATCATGATGGCAAACGCGGGTGGCGCATGGGATAACGCCAAAAAGTTCATTGAAGAAGGCACCCACAAAGACGAGTATGGCGAAAAAGGCTCAGAACAGCACAAAGCAACTATTGTTGGCGATACCGTCGGTGATCCCTTCAAAGACACTTCCGGTCCCTCGCTTAACATCTTGATTAAGCTGATGTCTATGGTGTCTGTCGTCTTTGCTGGACTCATCGCGAAATACGGCGGTGCGCTTAACAGTTGGTTAGGCATGTAGTGGAATGGTTGCAGTGTCGAAACGAGGCAAATATGAAACTAAAAAGCGTTATTATATCTGCTTTAAGTTTTTTCATCTTCTCAATGGGGTGTCAGCAAGTGGATGACCAGATAAAGGTGGGGTCTGATGATACCTCATTTGTTTCTGTAGATGGTGTTCATCCAGACGAAATAGTCTATATAGGTAATGTCTTTATTGGTGATGCAGGCGATAGGTTCGGAACCGACGAATATGCCTTAAATTCTGCTACCATCACAGATGATACGTTGGATATCAGTGTATCTTACAGTGGTGGATGTAAAGATCACCAATTCACACTCGTCGTTTCGGATACGTTTCTTGAATCGTTCCCTGTTCAACTGCACGTTTCTATCGCACACAATGCCAACAACGATACATGCGAGGCATATCCAACGGATAACTATCGTTTTGACCTTACGCCAATCAAGAAAATGTATCAGGTAGCTTACCAGCAGGAAGCAGGAACCATCATTTTACGGCTCAAAAATGCGCCGGACAGAGAACTGGTCTACGAATTTACAATGTAACCCAGTGCTTTAACTTTTCAGTGGACAATAGATGCGAAACAGTTCTGCCTCCGCTGGCGAGGTTTCCGAACCTCGCTTGTTTACAATGTGTCCGTAATTCTAAAATCTGCAATAAATCTTGGCGTTGTAGAGAAACCAATTTCCTTTGCCTCCACCCCTGTTTTTTATTAATTTGTAGGAGAATACAGAAAAATGTCCAATAAACTGAAACCCCGGAGTTACGCGATTACCGATGGACCCGATCGCGCCGCCGCACGCACCATGCTCATGTTCGGCGACGGTGGACTCTCGCCAGAAGACCTTGACAAACCGATTATCGGGGTTGCCAATACATGGATCGAGATAGGTCCCTGTAACTTTCATTTGAGACGACTCGCCGCTAAAGTCAAAGAGGGGATTCGAGCCGCAGGAGGTACACCCCTTGAGTTCAACACTGTGAGTATCTCTGACGGCATAACGATGGGAACCGAGGGCATGAAGACATCGCTCATCAGCCGAGAGATAATCGCCGATTCGATCGAGTTGGTTTCTATTGGTAACATGTTTGATGGTGTCGTTGCGCTCTGTGGATGCGACAAGACCGTCCCCGGCACCGTTATGGCGTTGGCGCGGTTAGACATTCCGTCTCTCACTATTTACGGCGGTTCAATCATGCCGGGCAAGTTTCAGGGACGTGATGTCACTATTCAAGACGTATTTGAAGCGGTTGGTCAACACGCAGAAGGCACAATAACCGTTGAAGAACTCGACGACCTGATTAGTAAAGGCTGTCCCGGTCCCGGCGCATGTGGCGGACAATTTACTGCCAATACGATGGCGACAGCCGTTGAAATGTTAGGCATCGCACCAATGGGAAGCGGCAGTGTCCCCGCCGTCGTAGAAGACAAAGACCAAGAGGCATACAAAGCTGGACAACTCATCATAGATATGCTTGAAGCTGACCGGCGACCGAGTCAAATTATTACCCGTAAATCGCTTGAGAATGCTATAACCTCTGTTGCCGCGACGGGTGGCTCTACCAACGGTGTTCTCCACCTCCTCGCCATCGCACACGAAGCGCAGGTTCCACTGACACTTGAGGACTTCCACACGATTAGTCAAAGAACACCCGTGTTAGCAGACCTGAAACCCGGTGGACAGTTTGTCGCCAACGATCTCTATGAGGCGGGTGGCATTCCCTTCTTGGCAAAACGTTTGGTAGAAGCGGGCTTACTCCACACCGACGAACTCACCGTCACCGGCAAAACCATCGGTGAAGAGGCGAACGCAGCCGCTGAAACCGAGGGACAGCAGGTCGTCAGACCCGTTGATACACCTCTCAAACCGACGGGTGGCTTCGCTATCTTACGAGGTAATCTCGCACCCGATGGATGTGTCATCAAGTTAGCCGGACAAGACAAGACCCTCCATCGCGGTCCAGCGCGTATTTTTGAACGCGAGGAGGACACCTTTGCCGCTATTAAAGGCGGAGAGATTAAACCCGGTGATGTCGTTGTTATCCGTTATGAAGGACCTACTGGCGGTCCGGGGATGCGCGAGATGTTGGGCGTAACCGCAGCAATTGTCGGCGCAGGTTTGAGTGAAGATGTTGCCCTCTTAACCGACGGTAGATTTTCCGGGGCAACACACGGCTTTATGATCTGCCATGTTGCCCCTGAAGCAGCAAAAGGCGGTCCCCTCGCTATCCTTCAAGAAGGCGACGAGATCGTAATTGATGCCAAAGAACGCCTACTGGATGTCCAACTCTCCGATGCTGAGATCCAAGCACGCTTTGAGCAGTGGACGCCACCTGAACCGCGTTATGCCCGCGGGGTCATGGCGAAATATGCAAACTCAGTCGCCTCTGCCTCCGAAGGTGCTGTGACAGGATAGAACTCAGTTCATTTTCGACCCATAGGGGCAGGTCTTCGTGCTTGCCCCGTTTTTTTTTACTGAACAGGAGCAGACAAATGCACAGAAAATCATTTTTTAAAACGCTTATAGGCGGAGTCGCAGCACTCCCACTTATCGGTAAGGCAAACTCCGAACCCGAAATTGAAAATGACGTTCAAGAGATAATAGACGCGCCGAAAGGGTTAACATATTACAGCGGTGAAATGTATTTTGTCAGTGAAAGTGGGAAAATGTATACGCTCAAACAGGAAAAGAATGAGACTTTTGCTTTCAAGGAAATCGACAAGACTTTTTAGCAAGTGGGGAGTGTGTTGGACGGAAGTTTTGAAACCTACGAGGCGTTTACTGAGCGAAATCTATTTCTGGTGGAACTGCTTACGGTGTGGTTTTCAAGCGTTGCGCTGTCATGGTAGTACGAATCGGTAAACGTTACGAATTGGCTATTCTGTCCGATTCCCGCAACGTTACGTTCAAAGCCTGTTTTCGCCTTATAACAGGCTTTTAATTTGCTCACCGATTAACACTAAGGGAATTTTTTGACGTAATTCCAGCAAAACGTGGAATAACTGAAAGTTAAACCTTACAAAAAACTACAAATCCGTCCTCAAAACAGTGCTTGTTTATGTGGATTTCTTGAGAAAGATAGGTTCTGGTAGACATCTATTGTTTGTCAAGAGAAGGTCAGGGGCATTTAGTTTTCCAATAATTTAATTTGGACGCCCGAACTTGTTCGGGGCAAGTGTGCTACCCCGAATAAATTCGGGCATCCATTCACAGTTAACCTTCACATAAGTAAACTTATCTCTTAAAACTAAATGACCCTAAGAGAAGGTTTGACTTTATTGCTAAAGTATTGTATATTATATACAACTTGCTGGACAGGGGTTCCACCTCGGCACATACCAAGTGCCGAGTCCTGTCCGTGCCTGTGGAACGGTAGCGTGCAAGTTGCAGGTAATCCCATGTTTATAGCAAATGAAGATTGCCCTATCTTTGGGAGGAAATATATATGACCCGTACCGTAAGCGATCAGGTTACTGCTGATGGCGTGCCAGACCAACACGTTGGACAGACACAAATTCAGCCTGTCGAAATAGTGGATCCTGTCTATGAGGAGCCCTATGCTGCTTATATAACAAAAAAGTCTGGTGGATGGCGAGGTTGGATACCAGATATTCCAGAAGTGAAGTGTGAGGCGAAGACAAGATCGCAATTGTTAAAGACCCTCGCGACCAAGCTTCGTGAAGCTTTAGAGTCACGTGAAGAGGCTTGGGATAAGCAGCTTGAGGCAGATATAGAATCTGGGAAGCTTGAGAGTCTACGCGAAGAAGCACTCGAAGATATAAAGGCTGGACGAGTGATTGATTTATAAGACGACCCATAAGTTCTGGGATTACTATCGGAGGCTTCCACAAGAGATTCAAAATCGCGCAGATAAGCAATTTGAACTTCTAAAGCAAAATCCGGACCATCCTTCTCTCCAGTTAAAGAAGACTCAGCGGGGCACTTATTGGTCTGCGAGAGTTAACGACGATTATCGCGCATTGGCAATTGAGGAGAATGGCATCATGACTTGGGTCTGGATCGGAAAACATGGTGAGTATGATAGACGGATATAATATGAAAGTGAAATGGTCAGGTCGAAAAGTACCAATGATTATATCCGTGAAGCTGCACAATCTGAACGCCGAAAAGGCGACCTTTTTGAGCGGTTGATGCTCACATATTTCAATCAAGACCCCGACTACAAAGAGCAATTCTCCGAAGTCTATCTCTATAAAGACTAGGCAGCACTCCAAATAGGCTACGACGCAAACGGTATAGGCATCGACCTCGTCGCAAAAGAACGCCAGGGCGGATACTGTGCTATCCAGTGCAAATGCTACGCAGAAAATACACACATCTCAAAACCACATCTTGATTCTTTCATCGCCGCATCCGCAAGCGAACTCTTCACCTCCCGACTTATCGTCGATACCGGCGGCGAATGGGGACCCAACGCACTCAGAACCGTCGATCCCATTCGGGACAAACTCCGTATCATCCAAACTTTGCTAATTTTTGGTGTAAATTAACGATGGCACTTCATATGTGATAAAATGCCCGATGCGATCTCTCGCCTCGGTGATGCTTTGATAGTCATTAAGGTGAACTTCTTCCTCCTTGAGCGTGCGAATAAGTCTTTCAGCATATCCGTTCTCCCAAGGCCGTCCACGCTGTGCGACGGAAATCTCAACGCCATGTGCTTCGAGCGTTGTGATATAAGCGTTTGAAAGATACTGCACACCTTGATCAGAATGATGAATCTCAGGGACGCTGTGGCCGAATGCTTCTTTGAGCGGCTTGAGCGTCAGAGATTGCGTCAAGTGCTGACTGAGTTGCCATGCTCTGATCATGCGACTGAAGACATCCATGAGTAGAGAAACATAGATGAAACGTCTCTTGAGTCGGACGTAGGTAATATCCGCCACCCAGACCTGATTCTGATGAGAGATCTCAAGGCTGTCGAGCCGGTTGGTCCAGGGTTTATCCCCCTGAAGCGATTTTGTGGTTTGAGCCACACGCTTGACGCAGACCAAGAGATTCTTCTCTTTCATCAATCGAGCGACGCGTCGGGTCCCAACGCTGTATCCCATACGCAGTAGCAACTGCGTGATACGCCTATACCCGTATCTCGGATACCGTCCGGCAAGTTTCTCTATTTCCGATCGTAGCAGCTCTTCGGACGGGTCCTCTTTGGGGTGATAATAGAAACTGCTGCGGTTGAAACCGAGTGTTTCACAAATCTCTCGCACGGAATACTTCTGGTGCAATGCCGAAATGAAGCATCGCTTTTCAGATAAGGTTAGTCGAGCCATGTCAATAGTTTTTTTTGGATGTCTAATGCCACCGCCATTCTCCCAACGAGTTGCTCAAGGTGAGCGATACGCTTCTCGGCATCACTCGACTCCTTATGAGTAGACGCAAACAGGGACGCCGCATTTTCAAGCAATTGTCGCTTCCACTGTGAGAGTTGATTTTCGTTGAGATTATGTCGTCGACAGACTTCTGCTTGGGAAGTCGCACCGCTGAGGACTTCAAGAACAACTTCAGCTTTAAACTCAGGCGTGAATCTTCTGCGTTTCGCCATTGGATACTCCTTTCAATGAGATTGTTATTGTAGCACAATCTTCCTTTAGGGAGTGGTCTAAAAAACCGTAGGCAGTACAAAGAATCCCACTCCTTTAGATGTGGGAGGGTCAAAATGTTGATAATATGCTGATGTTGGCAGTTTTTTGCTGTTCAGCATGGAAGTTATATATCTGCGCGTAAGAAGACAAGAAACGCTCCTGAAAGCGACACGCTAAGTAGTAAAATGAGTAGTATCATATCCATCATTGCGGAATTGAGTGTGTCTTGAAAAGTTAATTTATCCTCAAATATGGGTATAGCCTCTGGTGAGATAGGCTGTTTCGACATACCATCCGAAACGCCAATGATATGAAGACTCTCCGGATCGCCGCGATCCATTTCAACGATGAAGTCTCGGAACCGTCGGACATGAAGATTGACGTGTTCCAAGAATTGCAAGTGGCGATTAAAACCGCTGCCTGCCATGGATTCAAGCGCGTATTGGACAACCGCTGCAGGAGAACACCGGGTTATTTGTCTTGCCCTTATTACTTGGGCACTTTGTGCGGCGAGGTGCTGACGATTAAGGCGTTCCTGAATCTCCACATCTTTTTTCACGAAGTCCTGCCAAATCTCTAATTCTGAAATGTCTACCTTTTCGGCGTTTTCAGGCGAGGTGTCTGCTGATTTTAGCTGTCGTGCTTTTAGCGTTTCTTGTTGATTCCGAATGTTGCTCTTAAGTTGGTCAATGACAGCATCTTTTGCTGTCTTAAACTGATAGTGGCTGTGAACGGGTGGCATCCATTTTGATGAGAGAGTGCCGAGTGTTGAAGGTATAAACACTACAAGGGTCACCCAGATTAACAGGAGCATAACAAGGCTTAACCGGCTTTCTCGTGTCATTGCAGAAACGATAAGTCCGACTGCAGTGAAGATGCCGGTGTAGCAAGAAGCAATTAGGACAATGAGTCCTAAACGTCCCCAGTCTGCCGCGCCAAGCTGCGTCCAACTCTCGGTAGAAATGAGTGTAAGATTAAATAACACGGCGAAATAGAAGGTGATGAGAACTGTAATGAGGGAACCAAGGAATTTACCTATTAGCAGTGCGCTGCGCGAAATTGAATTCGCTAAACACAACCGCAGGGTCCCTCGTTCCCATTCTCCTGAGATTGCGTCAAAGGTAAAGAGAAGAGGAATGAAAGAGAGCAGATGGGTAATGATAAAAACCCAATCTATTGCCGCAGCCTTTGGACGCAGTGTGCTGGTGGCGTCCATATTCAGACGTGGATAACCTAATGACCAAATGCTGGTGGTTCCGTATAAGGTCCAGGCATGTCCACTCACACTTTCGCTGGGTAGAAGTGCGTCCCCTCCATCAGCAATGAAGGCGAGGGATGCGGGACGTTTGTAAAGTTTACCGGGTCCATTTCGCAGCAGCGTGTATAACTGGGTCCGAGACTTCAACTCGTTCTGGGATGCGATAACTTTCTCGGAATACTTCCGAACCTGTTCTGGGTGTGTCTGAAGATGCACAACGGCGTTGGTTACCATGAGTGCCACGAGGATGAGCGTCGTTAAGGCAAAGCGTAGACTCGTGAGGTGATCATAAAGTTCGCGTGTGACAATATGCCAAGTCATATCTATTTCTCTATACTTCAACTTTGATAAATATCATAAATGTTGCCATGAATATGACAATGCTGGTACCTAACAATAAAAACATATCAGTTAGGGCGCGCTGCGCACTGAGACTGACATCCGCACGCTGAAAATGAAAACGTGGTAAGATTGACCAGTCTATTGTGCCTTGATTCGTTGCAAACCACTGCAGGCTCGCGAAGGCATTTCTCTCATGAAAAGCATTAATCAAGGCAGTCCGGTATGTTTGAGCGGCACGAATATAATCGATCATACTGTCCAAATCGGTCCCCGCCCAAGCGGATGTAGCGAACATATAGAGACTGGTAGGACTAAGTTTCATGAGCCGTTCATCCCAGCGTGATTGCCGGAAGGATGTCTGTGCCACCAAGTGCTGACCGACAATGCCTATTTTTTCCGTGGTCTGGATTTGTAGGGTTGCGGCGAAATCATAATAACGGCGTAAATCGAGCAACAAAGGGTCTACTGTATTTTTCAATTCGACCTGTACCCGAGGAAAGTTTCCCAGACGGAATCCCCCTGATTGATAGAATTTGTCCAGTGGGAGTGTCTCCGTGAATAGTGGTGGCTCTCCCTTAAGTGGGGTACTGGCTAAGAAGCTATCTCGTTGTCGATTTGCTTCTTCCCGAATTTGTGCTATCTGCGTATTAGCTGATATTTTTTCGGCGCGCATCTCGCCCACCGGGTTCAGAGTGAACCGGCTCCAGTTCGGATAGACAAGCACCAAAATCACCCATAGGAACATGCAGAGCATCAGGGATGTAGCGGTGAGGCGTGTGATTGTAGAAATCAGCAAACCGATGAGGTAAAAAACTGATAGGTAGACGATTGTCGTCAAAACAATACCGCCAATTCGCAGATAATCACTTGTGCTGAATTGCAGTGAGGATGCAAAGGAACACTGAATCAGTGTAAGCAGTAGGCTCATCAACGCTGGGAGCAGCAAGCAGATCATCGCTGCGAAATATTTGGCAAGTAGGATGTTCCCACGTCCGACGGGGTGCGAGAGCATCAAACGCAGAGTGCCGATTTCGCTATCCCTCGCAATTGCATCATAAGCGAACAGCAGCGCGAGTAGGCTCAACACAACCTGAAAAATAAAAACGAGATCTATCTGTAAAAAAAGGCGCAGATATGGATTCTTTAAACCCAAGGGTGCCCTAGGGCTTGAGAGGGTATATACTTTGGCAAACAACCAATGGTATTCTTCATCGGGTTTAACTTCAGCCAAGGGGTTTGAAAGCGATGGTATGCTGTCAAACAATATATCAATCTCACTTCCAAAATGAGTCTCTAATCCCGCACTAAAGAGACTCAAAGGGTTAGGTGAGCGTTGAACCTTTAACTTTAAGTATGAGTAGGTGGGCGTTCGATTAATATTCTCGCGATTTTCGGCTTCTCTCTGACTATAATCAGAGAGTCGCTCTTCATGAGCACCAATTAAGACATACGTATTGGCAACGATAAGTCCAAGTGTAATGACGACCGCAGCAAAAAAACGCGCGCTCATTAGATGAATCAAGAGTTCTTGGCGTATCAGCGTCCAGAACATACTGTCTCCTAAAAAACGTCAAGTCCCTATTGATACTTATAGAGGAGGATTTCAGCGGAAAAGGTTTAAATAACGTGAGTTTGATATAAGATTTGACCGCCATTTGCGGTTTCAAAACTCACGCTTTTTTCAGATATGACGGGTCTTTCACCGTTGTTAAGTCTTACTTCAAACGTGTTTTCTGTAGTTTCTTGGTTTTCTACGTCTACGCTGCCCGTGTAAATGGGGGGTTGGGAACATTGGCAAGGATGCCAAAGTTTACACTTCCCAACCTGTAGATACATATAGAATATCAGAATTTACTAAAATGTCAACACTTTTTTCAACATAAACCTATGGTTTAATTCACGAGAGCGAGTCTGTATCTCCCGAATGAATTCAGGGGTTTTAGACTCGGAGGTTTTGATAAACTTACTGTGTTCGCGCTGATTGCTGAAAACTGAACACCTCTGCGTGAGTTCCATAAAAGCATGGCATAAAGAGAACCTCTTTGGTATAATTAGATAAGTTTAAACCTTTATAGAACTCACGTTAACTATGGTAAATTTCAGAATGACTTGGACATTATGACCCGTGAGTTTTCGGGCACCCACAAAGGGGTTTCCGCTATAAGATTTCTACTTATTTTCATAATTCACCATAAACAACTTGAATTTTCGCGTCAAAGGAAGCGTGAATGGATACCTTATCTACGCATAACTGTTCCCCGGAAAACCGTGTGGACGATCTCTTACGATCAGAAGTGCTTCAGGCATTTGATCGTGCTACGTTTGAGCGCGATGGATATTGGGTGTGGGAAGGGATACTGACGGAGGCTGCCCGTAAACGGTGGACAGTTAGCTTGCAGAAGTTACAGCAGATGAACGATGCGATCCTCATGGATACGGAGTGGAGTGCTATCGATTTTCAGGCGCGGGGATTTCCTCCGCCTTTGCCCGAAGAAATCACACCGGAGTTTTTGGCAGCCTGCTGTGGCGGTTCAGAGCAAATGCCGGGTTTCCTGAGAACCGCTGAGTTGCGCCGATATATGCACACCTACGGGCTCTTCGGACCGGGAGCGGCGTTGGTGACACATGGATTCGAGTCGCAAGGCGTTATGCCGGAATACTTCCCCGCCGGATATGACGACTTTATCATGGATGTGACCAGTGCTCACCCGCAAATGATGGCGCTGTTCACGAAACTTTTCGGGGATCGATTCATACTTGACCACTGTTTTATGCTCAACCGGGCGATCGGTTCAAAAGGGCGTCGATGGCATGCACATCAGTATCGGGATGGGCAGTACGAAGTTGAGGATCCCATTGGGACTGGAAACGCCCTTACCCCTGAATTTCTAAAACGACAGTGTATTCGGACCCTGTGTTATCCAGAAGGGGCAACCCTCGAAGATGGTGGAGAACTTGCAATTATTCCTGGAGCGCATCTGTATCGCATTCCCTACAAATGGAGCACAGAACGCCCCGATGATGACGCTGCGATGAAAGCAGGTTGGTTGAAGGGTAAGATCCACGCCTTTACAAGGAAACCGTTAGAAATCGTACATCTCTCGCTACCGCCGGGAAGCATGGTGTCCTTTGTCCATCATATGCCGCATTATGTTGGTTATCGAAAGCCGGGGACGACGACTCGATGGGGACTCCTTATGGCGTATCGAACGCCCGACCCGGATGCAGAACCGGAAAAGTGGACGAATGGTATTCCCACGCATTGGGTGGAACAGACCGCGGTCCAAGGAAAGCTGTCTGCTGCGGCGCAGCGTGTGTTTGAGGCTGATAACCCCATCCACAAGCATCTACAGAGCTGAACGCCCTCGGAATTTGTGGTAAATCTGAATCTGATGTCCCATCGGCAAAACGCGTCTATCATGAGTGTCTATGATCTCAGAATGATAGCGAAAACATGAGCGGGTTATGCAACGCGCTGTGTGTCCGTCCATGCCAGAATCTCTAAAATCGTTTGTCAAGGAACTGAACGCCGCTCCCCATCCGCAACCGCATCCACCGCCGCCTCATAAACACACTGCAACGCCTGAAAATACGCCATCTCCGCCCGCTTGATCTCCTCCACATCTCCCTGTGCACGCACCTTCCGAAGTCGCTCCAACCGTAACGCCAACTCCCGATTCGCGCTATCTAAATGTTTCCATTGGACCTCTCTAATCATTGTTCCTTACCTCATGTATAAATCTCTGACAGCGAGAAATGACGGACTTGGTTGTCGTTCAAATTCGCGTCCTATAGAATGCCTCTATTTTAAAAAAGTTTATAAGAAATAAGTATAAATTTATTAAGTTTATTTGGCAACAATTTTTTTAAAAAAGGGCGTTTTTCTTCATTTTCTTGTGGTATACTATTCAAACCAGTGTTGGATGGCGCTACTACGAAAGGGAATTCTACACCGTTTTCTGCCATCCTTCCCACCTTGGTATAGAGACAAGGACTGGGGACTGGTAAGTCCAAACCTTTATAACCATGAAATCCGATAATGCCAAAAGCTTTGATTCTAATATCCATGAATCCTGAAATACTGCGGCATTTTGGGAAAAATAAACAAATTTCAATTGGATTTCAAGTTCTCTCCACTTTCGTAACCATCTACTATCAATTAAAGGAGCATCAAATGTTAAGGCTGGCAAGTGGCGAAATGTCTATAAATCCCGCGCTGATTGAATGTGTTGTAGTTGTCCGCAAAGCTGTTATTATCGGTATACCCTCTGAGCCAAAATCTATAACTGTTACCTTCAAGACGGAAGAGGATGCTATAGACTTCGGGGAATATGTAGAGTTGTTAGTGGACATCTCCAATACAAAGGAAACAGATCCTCAGCGCAAAGCGGTGGAAGATTTTGAATACTACTTTGAAAATTATTTGATACCCCGCGCGCAAGACGAGGCACTTCATCGAGTTCGGGTGCGTCTAAGTGAGCGTCAGAAAGCAGAATAACGAGCCTTTTGACTAGCTGACGAAAAGATCCAATGAAATTACGACAATCCTGTTGGATTTTTCCGACCGCAACCCTTAAGAAACAAAGGCACATCCAGTTCCTTTGTAGGAGGGATTTCCAATCCCGACTCCTAACTTATAACCCATAAAAAACTTTGTAATCTTATCGTATATGTGGTATAATATTCTTACCAGTCCGGTGGTGCCACCACGAACGGCACACGCCGTTTCTGCCACCCTCCCACCGTGGTAGGGGATAAATCCAAATTTTTCAAGAACAAATTGTCGAGCGTTTTCCTTTGTAATAGTCCTGAAATCTACAGATGACTTTCATTTTAATGCACACAATCCATCGAAAACCTGTTGTAGATGGGCACAACGAACAATCTACTTTTTAAATAGGATGACCGAATGAATTTGTTGAAACCAGTAGAAGATTCAAAGGGCTCTCTTGTACAGGATTTGATTTTGAATATATCAGGTGTTTTGGCAGGCTCCGCCATTGGCGATTCCACAGGTATGGTTGCAGGAGTCATCTCAAAAATTGGTAGCGAGGTAATGCAGCGAATAATCTCACCTCTAACTACCCGGAGTGAATCTAAAAGGTTATATCAATGGGGAAAACAAGCAGCAGAAGGTATTTCTCAGGGATTAAAAGATGGTAAAGAGTTTCGGAAAGATGGTTTTTTTGAGGATACACCCACGAATCGATCCGGCTTTGAAGAAGTTATAGAATCGACTTTGAAAAAGGTAATGGATGCAACCGAGGAACCGAAAATAAAATTTATGGCGAATTTAACTAAAAATGTTCATATTGATGAAGATTTAGATATGCATACATATCGTCAGATTTTAAATGCTCTTGATGAACTCTCTTATCCGCAGCTTTGTATAATAAAACTTATAACGCTATACAACAATAGGGAAGTAGATGTTCGTTCTATAAGTGATATAGAACAAGTACCTCAAAACAAACGGACGAAATTTTATTCTATTGGCAGAGATTATGTAGAATTGATGGATAATCATTACATTTTCGGAGGATCTATTCATACAAGTGGAAAAACTAATAACCCGTTCTTGGAGAACCCAGGTCCCGGATGGCTCCCAGATTATACAAAACAATTGTATCAATTCGTGAACCTAAATGAGATTCCACCTGAAGATATTGAAGATGCTTTTTCAATATGGAAAGTAAGAGTACATAAATCAGAAGAATGACGTGATTTGCACACCGCAAAGCATATCACTTTAGATCCACAGTCCCCTTAACCTAAAACGCCCGCGGAACGCGTTCCACAGGTATTTTAGCATTGTTTAGTCCTTGGATAAAATAGGTGGGAAGAATTTCATAATGTCTGACGAAACGAAAAACAATTTACCTGCAGAAACTGAAGAATCATCAGATACTATGCTTGAGGCTGCATCTGACCTTTTACTGGGTCAGACTATCCCCGCGCCAGTTAGACGAGGTTTATGGGCAGTATTGAATAGGCTTGGTTCTGTTGCACTTGAAGTGCCAGTTGAATGGATTGAGCGAGGCATTGCTGAGAGGCGAGCAGAATCAGAAGAACGGATTAAGTTTGCAAGGGCAGTTAATGAACAACTCATTCAACAAATAAAAACTGACCCTGAATTCACTCAGAGAGCGTCGAACATGTTTGCGCAGAGAATACTCAGAGAACGGTTCAATCTTGAAAAAACTTTTGGGTTTGTTGTAGACATATTTAAAAAGAAGTACAACAGTTCAAGGGATCAACAGGCTGAGACGGAATCAGAAGAAACAATCAGCCCAGATTGGTTCAACATTTTTGAGAAAGAGGCGAGCCAGAAAAGCAGCGAAGATATGCAGCATCGTTTCGCTAAAGTCTTAGCTGGTGAAATTGAGAAACCGGGTTCGCATTCTATAAAGGCTGTAAAGGTTCTTGGTGATATGAATCAGACTACCGCGGACTTGTTTCAAAAATTATGTTCGGTATGCATAGTTCTTGAACACCCAATAGGTAAAAAAATTATCGAGGGTAGGGCTGTAGTGCCAGAAGGAAAAGCAGCAAGAAATGCACTTCAGAAATACGGATTATCTCTTTATGAACTCAGTGTATTAAATGAGTATGGTTTGATTAATTCAGATTACGACACTTTGTCTGACTATCAAATTTCTATATTACCCAATGATACACCAACCTTTGTCCCATTCCGGCACCAAGGACAATATTGGGCGTTGAGTCCAATCCTGGAGAGAAAACAGGGGCAAGTGAACAGACTGTCAGGTGTTACACTATCCAGTGTGGGAACTGAGTTGTTCGATATTGTGGAGCAGATTCCTATGCCTCAATACACCAAAGACCTAAAGGAATACTTCGAGAAACAACAACTGGAAATGGTTGAAGTTTCTACGGCACAGGACAAAATAAAAGGGGGCGTATAATACCACGATGATTACATCTCCAATTAATATCTCCTATTGCCATCTGCCGCGTCCACCTTCGCTTTAAATAAACGCATGTGCCTTAATGCTCACTTGTTATTGTCCTGATTTTTTCACAAACCACCCAATAAATCTTTCCTTCCGATACCCCTTTCCTCCAGTAGATTTATTATCGAAAAACCCTTGCAATCCCTTCCCATTTTATGCTATACTATCCAAACCAGTTTGGGTGGCCCTAAGGCAATATGGTAGCGCTAAACAACTCTGGCTAACTTGATCCCACGGAGAAAACCATGGCACAAATAAAAATGGTCGAAATTTATGATAAAATCTTTGAGGAGACTTATACCGCCCACATCCAAAAAAACGGCACCCATTGGCTTGGCTGGATTCCTGATGTTCCAAAAGTCAAATGTGAGGAACCTACGGAAAAAGCACTCCTGAAAACTCTCGAAAACAAGCTTCATAAGGCACTTGTTGCCGAAGAAGAAGAATGGGAGAAGAAGTTTGAGGCAGACGTGAAAGCGGGGAAACTTGAGCGTTTTCGCGAGGAAGCACTTCAGGATGTCCGGGCGGGGAGATTCAAGTATCTATAGATCAAGTGCTGAGTTTTCAGGATATATCCACAAAACAACCTCTCGTTTTTGGGAATCTTATCAAAGACTTCCGTCAACCGTTCAACGACACGCAGATAAGCAATTTGAACGGCTTAAAAAAGATCCAACCCATCCTTCCCTCAGGTTATCGTCTACGATAGTCTGAACAGGTAACCATACCCTCCACTTTACTGACTCTCTTGTAAATTTGTTGTTTTTATGATGTACTATTCAAACCAGTTCGGGTGGTACAGTGAAGTATATCGCGCGGTATGCCTGCCATCCTCCCACCGTAGCAGGGGGATAAAAAGACTGGTGTTGGGAAGTCTAAATGGATATGTTGGAAGAGCTTAAAGCACGGGACGAACGCATTGAAAGATTGGAACGCGCACTTTTGTTGGTGCTGAGTTTAAATGTTGGGAATCATCTGGACAAGTCTGCTAAAAATTGTTTTAGCCATGTGAAATCTTTTGCAGTAGAGCAGATGGAAACCCTTATTGCGGAATCCGGGAGCACAGAGAAAGTCATTGAAGATTTGCTTGCTGCCACTGAAAAGCGTTTTCGTATTGAAGTGGATGTGTTGGATCCATAATCCAGAAGTTTCATCAGAACAGTTGACTCTGAACCAATCGCAAAAAACCTTGCAAAATCACCCTCAGTTTGTTAGAATACCTTCCATGAATACACAAAGACCCATTATCCTCAACCAAGCAGAACTTGACTGGGAAACTTGGGATGACCCAGACCTCGCTGCCAAAAGTCCGGTGCGTTGGAAAATCCTCATATCGGGTGAACGCGGACCCAGCGGTCGGCTCACCACCGGAATAGCAGAGATGGCTCCGGGGACCCTCCTCCCACTGCATCATCACGAGCCTGAAGAAACATACTATGTCATCAGCGGTTCTGGGTATGTGACGGTAGGCGATCAGGAGGCATCACTCAGGGCTGGTGCATCAGTCTTCATACCTGCTAATGCGAAACATTCGCTCCGTTGCACTGGAACCGAGAACTTAATTTTTCTCTTCACTTTCGCAGCAGACCGATTCGATGAAATCGTCTATCATTTCGATACAGATTAGCTAATTAGCAGTCGGAAGGCAAACTACCGAGATGTCAACGTTGAAAACGACAGACGCTAAATCTATCATTTCCAATGCGGATGCCAGCCTAATAGACATTGGCGACGGCGTGGCCCGACTTGAATTACATAGCAAGTTGAACATCATAGAAGACGGAACGCTGGAGATGTTTGATGCCGCTTTGGACGAAGTAGAAACCAATTACGCAGGCATGATTGTCGCCACAGAAGCAAAAAACTTTTCGGTGGGACTCAATCTCATCCTCCTGCTGGAACGCGCTAAGAACCAGAATTGGGACGCGATTTCGACAACAGTCCACAACCTACAAGCTGTTTGTACGAGGCTCCGTAGCGCATCAAAACCCGTCGTGGCAGCGACAGCGGGTATGGCACTCGGTGGTGGATGTGAGTTCACGTTCGGGGCAGATACCGTCCAAGCCTTTACTGAAAGTTCTATCGGACTCGTTGAGCTTCGCGTCGGACTGATTCCTGTTGGCGGTGGTACCAAGGAAATGGCGTTTCGATGTCTGGATGGGGTAACGCTCCCCGCGCCTGTGCAAAATCTCTTTCCGTTCGTCGATAAGGCTTTTGAAACGCTCCGAGACTCAAAGGTCTCACAAAACGCTGCAGATGCAGTCGAACTCGGTTATCTCCGACGTACGGATCCGATCTCATCAGATAAAGAGACGCATATTGACGATGCCAAACGCCTCGTTCTCTCAATGCATGAAGCCGGGTATCGTCCACCCGAACCGCCGGACATATTTGTGCTCGGTGAGGAAGGAATTGCGCGACTGAACCTACAAATACATCTGCTTCGGCAGGCTGACGCTATTGACGACTATACGCAGCACCTCGCGAATCAATTGGCGTATGTCCTTTGTGGCGGCAAGCTTTCAGCACCACAATTTGTCACCGAACAGTACATACTTGACTTGGAACGCGAGGTATTCCTTAGTCTTTGTGGGGAAGAGCAAACACATGCGAGAATAGAGGCGACGCTCCAGAGAGGCAAAAAATGAGACAAACGACACCCAACGTGGTCATCGTATCCGCGGCACGCACAGCCGTAGGCAGAGCAGGCAGAGGCACACTTAAAAACACGCGCTCAGACGAACTCGCCGCTGCTGCCCTTCGCGGCGCGGTTGAGAAACTTCCCGAACTTGATCTGGAGGCGGTAGACGATGTTATCATCGGATGTGCTACACATGAAGGAGCACAAGGTTACAACGTTGCCCGAATCGCGAGTTTACGTGCTGGACTTCCGGTCTCCGTGCCTGCAATCACGATTAACCGATTCTGTGCCTCTGGTTTAGAAACGATAGCGATGGGTGCTGAACAAATTCTATCCGGACGTGCTGAAGTCGTCATCGCTGGCGGTGTAGAGAGCATGAGTCAGGTACCGTTTGGTGCTAACCTTTCGCCGAACCCGACTCTCATAGAACACGCACCAGATGCTTACCTCAGTATGGGCTTGACAGCAGAAAACTTGACGCGGAAATATAGCATATCCCGTGATGCCCAAGACACTTATGCCTATGACAGTCATCGCAAGGCAATCGCCGCGATTGATGCTGGCAAATTCCGAGAAGAAATCGTTCCATTGACCCTAAAGGAAACGCATTTCAATTCGGAAGACACGCCTGAAACTGCCAGTTCTGTCTTTGATACAGATGAGGGACCTCGCCGAGATACTTCACCGGAAGCATTAGCGTCTCTCAAGCCTGTCTTTCATGTAGATGGCACGGTGACAGCTGGCAATGCCTCCCAGATGAGCGACGGTGCCGCCGCTGTCGTTCTAATGTCCGAGGAACGCGCAAGTGCATTAGGTTACGATCCCTTAGCCCGTTTTGTCAGTTACGCCACAGCCGGTGTGCCACCTGAAATCATGGGCATCGGACCGGTGCCTGCAATCCCAAAGGCACTCAAATCTGCAGGACTCACTTTAGCCGATATAGATGTTATAGAACTCAACGAAGCTTTTGCTGTGCAAGCCCTCTCCGTAATTCAGGAGGCGAAATTGCCGACCGAAAAGGTAAATGTCAACGGTGGCGCAGTCGCGCTCGGACATCCACTCGGTTGTACAGGAACAAAACTCACTGTAAACCTGATTAATGAAATGCGCCGACAAAACCACCAATACGGCATGGTGACAATGTGTGTCGGTGGCGGTATGGGTGCCGCTGGTATTTTTCAAGGTATTTCCTCATAATGTGAGTTCGATTGAAAGTAGTAGGCACACTCTGTGGTTTCTTGTAGCGTAAACTGTTGGTTTGCGCCCACTGTATGCCGTAACAAAAGGATATTTCCTAAAGGTCAACAAAAAATATGCAAACTCACGTCTATTTCTCCATAGCCGGAGAAAACAGAATCGCTATTTACACATTTGATGCTTCTAATGGTAGCATTGAATTTCAAGAAAATATCAACGTCAGCGGTTCCCCCGGTCCTTTAGCACTCTCACCGTGTGGCAACTACCTATATGCCGGGCTTCGATCCAGCCGAGAAATCGCAAGTTTCCGCATCGATGAGGAAACAAAACATCTTTCACACTTACGGACAGTCCAGTTGGATGCCGATACGTGCTATATTGCCACAGACAAAACCGGGAGTTTCCTCCTCTCTGCCTATTACGGCGCGGGAAAGGTTACCGTCCATACAATCGGCGACGATAAAACCGTCCAAGGCGAACCACTGCAGACCGTTGAAACCGATATACACGCACACTGCATTGAGACGGATGCCTCAAATCGGTTTGCCTTTGTCCCACACACCGTTCCCCGAAACGCCATCTATCAGTTTCATTTTGATGAGACCACAGGTGCGCTCGCGCAGAATCCTGTTGGAAATCTCAATCCGGGTGCCCCAGTTGGACCGCGGCATTTTTGCTTTCATCCGAGCAAACCGATCCTCTATTTCTCAAACGAGCAAGGATCCAGCGTCTCCGCCTACACCCTTCGAGAGGGAGACACACCAGGAATCTTGGTAGATTTACAGGAAGACCTTTCGACCCTGCCCGCAGATTTTGATGAGGACAACACCTGTGCCCAAATTCACGTCGATCCGCAGGGGACGTTTCTCTATGTCTCCAATCGCGGGCACGACAGCATCGCAGGCTTCGCAATTGACGAAGAGAGCGGCAAATTAAGTGCTGTCGGACAGCAACCCACCGAACCCACACCGCGCGTTTTCAATATTGACGGAACAGGCAATTTCCTTTTTGTTGGTGGACAAGGTTCTGGTAGACTTGCCACCTATAGCATTAACCGAGAGACAGGCGTGTTATCACCGCTCGCAAATCAGGCAATCGGGGAAAGTCCAATGTGGGTGCTTTTTCTCTAAAGAACGATGGCACAAAAGGGAATTTTCATTACATTTGAAGGCGTAGAGGGCGCGGGCAAGACCACACAAGCGCAGCGGCTCGCAACCGCCCTCGGTTCCGATGTTGTGCTTACCCGTGAACCGGGAGGCACACCGATTTCTGAGCGGATTCGTGCCCTCTTTTTTACATCCGACGGCATAACACCAATGACAGAATTGTTGCTGATCGCTGCCGCACGCGCGCAGCATGTTGACGAGCGCATACGTCCCGCATTGGCAGCCGGTAAAATTGTTATATGTGATAGGTTTATTGATGCTTCTGTGGCTTATCAAGGGTATCGTGGTGGCATCGACCTTGAAATTATTCACCAATTAAATCGCGCTGCCACTGGTGGCTTGATGCCTGACCTCACCTTTGTCCTCGATCTATCACCAGAAATCGGTTTACAACGCCAGCAGCAAGGGGGAGTGCCCCGCAACCGTTTAGACAGAGAATCGTTGGAATCTCATCGTAAAGTTCGTGAAGGATACCGGTACGTAGCAAAATCAGACCCGAACCGCGTCAAGTTGATAGACGCAAAAAAGTCGCCAGATGCTATCCACGCCGTCCTCTTAGCCGAGTATCAAGCGTATCTATCAAAGTAGCAGGATCGTTAGTTAAGAAATAGGTTTGTTTATGTGAAAGATTCCTCTTGCTGGACGCCCGAATTTAGTCTGGAATTAGACTAAATTCGTTCCTTGTATTACATTCTTGTTCGGGATAGGATGTGGGTCCCCAGAACAAAGATCTCTCTTTACTGACAGCTGACAACTAAAAGAAAATGCAAAATCCAATCATTGGACATCAACAAATTGTCGAACAACTCCAGCGAACCGTCGCATCAGATCGTATCGCTGGAGCATACCTTTTCGTCGGACCCACGAGTGTTGGGAAAGAAACAGTCGCTCGCTATTTTGCACAACTCATCTTTTGCCAGCAAGACGCGGAGCCAGGGTCCCCGCCCGTTACTGGGAAGGAGCAAGTATGCGGAACGTGTCTCGCCTGTCGGAAGGTGGATTCCGGCAACCATCCAGATCTACAGTTCATCCGACCTGACGGCAGCCTCCTGAGAATAGGACAAATCCGAGAGTTGCAAAGGCAGATTATCTACGAACCCCTTGAGGCGAGTCGGAAAGTCTACATCTTGACGGACGTAGAACGGATGAATGCAGAGGCAGAAAACTGCCTGCTTAAAACGCTTGAGGAGCCACCCGCATCCTCTGTTTTGATTCTACTCACCTCAAATATTGAGGCACTGCTGCCAACCACGCGTTCGCGATCACAAATTCTCCAATTTCATCCAATGCTAACACAGGAATTAGCAGAAGTCTTGACGGATAGATTTTCAGTCGCATCCGAGCAAGCGACAGCACTCGCAATAGCCTCAGGCGGGGCAATCGGAAAGGCACTCACCCAACTTGAAAAGGGGAACACATTTACCGAGGAAATCCCAGAAATCCTCAAAACAACAGATTCATTAGCTGCTTTTAGACTCGCAGAAAACTTCAAAGATAATCCTGAAACTTTAGATGACTTAGTCACGTGGTATCGCGACCTACTCTTTTTGCAACAAGGCGCGCCTCCCGAATTGATAACACACATCTACTCTCTTGAAGAACTCCAAGCCATCGTTCCTCGGTACTCCCGTCTACGTATTCAGCAAGCCATCCAGACCATCTTTAACACCAAATCCCTTCTTGATAACACAAACACAAACGCTACCTTGGCTTTAGAGGTGATGTGTTTAAAATTACTGAAGTAAATTGTGTTCTTCGGTTTTAAGGTAACACGGTTAGGTAGGAGCGGTTTGTAACCGCTGGACGCCTAAACTTGTTCGGGATAGCACACTTGCCCCGAAGAAGTTCGGGCGTCCTCTCTCGAATTATTGGAAAACTGAATACCCCTAAGCTAACAATAAAGACAGATTGACAGACCCACTTTCTTATGGTATAATTTTTTTTTAATAAAACCGGAGACCCGAAAAGGAAATACAATGAGTGCATTCTATGTCACTACCCCTATCTACTACGTAAACGGCGAACCGCATGCCGGACACGCTTATACCACCGTTGCCTCCGATGCCTTGGCGCGCTATCACCGTCTCAAAGGCGAGGAGGTTTTCTTCCTTACTGGCGTTGATGAGCACGGGGCAAACGTGCATAAAGCCGCTGAAAACGAAGGCATCCCACCACAAGCCTATTGCGATAAAATGGCACCAACATTTACCAAATTGTGGGAACGCCTGAACATCTCAAACGATATTTTCCTACGCACAACGAGCGATATGCACAAGCGCGGCGCGAGTAAATTCCTTAATGCCCTCTATGCCAGCGGTGATGTCTATAAAGGCACGTATGAAGGATACTATTGCCTTTCGTGCGAACAGTTCGTTACTGAAAAAGAACTAACAGATGAGAAAATTTGCCCTGTTCACAAATTACCGTTGGAATGGACGGAGGAAGAGAACTATTTCTTTAGGTTCTCCAAGTATCAAGATCGCTTACTCGCACTCTTCCAAGAAAATCCAGATTTCGTCTATCCTGCACCTCGGCGCAATGAACTCTTGAGCGTGCTCAATTCCGGATTGGAAGACATAAGCATATCTCGTTCTTCTGTATCATGGGGAATTCCATTGCCGTTTGATCAAGAGCATATCGTGTATGTTTGGATCGAAGCATTGATGAACTACATGACTGCGCTCGGTTATGAAACGGAGAGCGAGCGATATCACACCTTTTGGCCCGCCACTGTTCACATGATGGCGAAGGAAATTACCCGTTTTCATGCACTGATTTGGCCCGCAATGCTGATGGCTGTTAACCTACCACTTCCCAAGCAGATCGTCGCACACGGTTGGCTGACAAAGGATGGCGAGGCACTCAGCAAAACGCGGGGTATCTTCATTGATATGGATGGTGATATCGCCACTTATGGGGTTGATCCCTTCCGTTATTACCTCCTGCGCGAATTCAGTTTCGGAAACGATGGCGACTACCGTCCTGCGCGTTTGCACGCACGCTACAACGCAGATCTCGCCAACGATCTCGGCAACCTACTTAATCGTGTCCTCGGTTTAGTGAATAAAAACTTTGAAGCCGTTCCTGATCCAACGACACCCGGTGAATTCGACGACGAAGTCATAGCAATGGCGCAGACCACGATTGACAAATTGAACACGCAAATGCGGACGTTCGCATTTGATGCAGCATTGGAAACCATCTGGGAGTTTGTCCGACGTATCAACCGCTATGTCCAACAGACACAAGTTTGGACACTCGCGAAGCCCGATACGAAACCGAGAATGGGAACTATCCTCTACAATAGTTTGGAAGCACTCCGAATCATCTCTGTACTGATTTCACCTTTTATTCCTGATACTGCTGAAAAAATTCAAAAGCAGATCGGTTTAACGGAGTTCGATACCGCGACAGAGTGGGGGAATTTACCTGTAGGTATAGGAGTCAGCAGAGGCGAACCTATTTTCCCACGCGTCGATCTCAAAAAGCAAAAACAGCAGCCAAAAGCAGAAACGAAACCGCAGCGGAAGGCGAAACAGAAAACGACTGATTTAGTCTCCTTTGCGGATTTCCAAAAATTGGACCTGCGAGTCGCTCAGATTCTCACTGCTGAACCTGTTGAGGGAGCTGACCGACTTCTCAAATTGCAGGTAGACCTCGGTGCTGAAAAACGACAACTCGTTGCCGGCATTGCTGAACACTACACCCCAGAAGCATTGGTGGGAAAACAGGTAATAATCGTCGCAAATTTAGAACCCGCAACCATCCGCAATGTCGAATCACAAGGCATGGTTCTCGCAGGAAGCGGGGACTCTGTAGTTCTCGCAACCCTTGAAGAAGAAATGCCCCTCGGTACACAAGTAAGGTAGCAGGCATACCCCGTATGCCGGGACGATATGTCAGATATAGAAAACACTCTTAAAACCCGCATTCAGAACGATCAGGCAGATACCTTTGTCGTCATTGTGCCAACTGATGCGGCACGTTTGCATCGCCAACGCGAATTGATCAGTTATTACCCAAACCGCGCTGTTGCCAACCTGCGCGTGTATACCAGTAAGGATTTCATCCAAAGGTTATATAATCAAACTCGGTCACCAAGACGACATATCTTATCAGGGATCCAACACCTTTGGCTTCACGAAATAGTGGATCTTGACGCTGACAATACCGATACCTACCAATATAACGCATTTCGCCCAATGCAGAACACCACCATTCCTGATAGCACACTCTCGCTCATTTTGGACACGATAAATCACCTTAGGGATCAAGAAGAGGCTGCTCCAAACTTTGTAGAAGACGATCTAACTAAAGTGGATCTCGCTCGCGTTTGTAGAGATTATGAGGCGAAACTTGGGGACCGATGGATAGATGAGACGACGAAACACCATTACTTGGCGAACAATTTTAAAGAAAAGTTCATCAAGAGCGCATTTCCCGGTGTCAAGTTTGTTGTTGTTGAAGGTTTTACTTTGATTTCGAAAGCCGATATTAAACTCTTGAAACGTATTGCCGAAATATCTGGTATAGAGATGTGGTTTCGCACCGACTGTGTTAAAGACAATAAAGCTCTTTATAAAAATATTATTAACCTCGTTTCACAATTTAGAGATACAGATGCTTACATTGATACTGATTATGAACGGGATCCCGAACAACATCAACATTTCGCCGAAAACCTGTTCCGAACGGATAATCCATCCGTAACTCCAATTGCAGCTCCTCACATTAAAGTGTTGGAACCAGCTGATCGATCCGAAGAGGTAGAGCAGATTGCCCATCTAATTCAGAAACATGTTTCAAGTGCTGACTGTAAATTGAGTGAAATTTGTGTTGTATTCTACAATATAAGTAATTACCAGCAGCGGATTGCAGAAGTTTTTCCCACTTACAGCATCCCATATTCATTCGTTGAGAGTGTGACATTGATTAAGTCAGAGGTGGTCAAAGAAATCTTTTCTCGTCTTTCACCACGACAAGTTCCTCTCGGCAACACCTATTTCCCTGACGTTAAGCCTGAACTATATCTAGGAGATTTTCACCCCGATGAATTTAAGGATTACATTAACAATTTTCTCGAATCTGTAGAAGTCATTTCCAATATTTTAAACCCGATGTTCCTAAAAAATAGAAAAATTGTTGAAGATGAGGTAAATGCATTTCAGCAATTCCAAAAAATAGTTAATGGGCTTTGTGACATGTTAAAATCTGAAGAAGATAGGTTATATAAATTTGAAGATTATATTAATAAACTCAAATATATTGCAAGGCATACCCACTATCAAAATAGTGCACCAATAAATGAGGAAGCTGTTAAGATTTTTGCACTTAGTGAGCTTGCAGGTTTAGCATATAATGATGAACTCAGAAGTTTAGAGTTTGATACTGTCTTTTTAGGTGATTTTGTAGAGGGTAGGTTTCCAGAAAATTACCGTCCAGATCCATTGCTACCAGAAAATCCTTATCGCACCGAAGACGAACAACTGCACGATAATCGATTCATGTTCTATCGGCTTCTTAAGTCATTTCGTGAGCGACTCTACCTTCTTGTCCCGCAACGTGAGCGCGAAGCAGAGCTAATCCCTTCTCCTTTTCTCGGACAATTAAAGGCAGTTGCTGATATTGAGACACTTAAAGTCGAGAACCCTGAACGAGGCAGTGTCCCAGGTTTCCTTAGCATGTATGGTGATCACGTATGGACAGCAGATACGCCTTCCAACGGGGAATTCCCGGATAAGTTAGCAAATATGCGTCCCCTCATAAAGCACGTTGTTGAGGTTGAAAAGAGCCGTGAGAAAACACACGAACGCTTGGCTTATGAAGGGATATTAACCGCAGAAGTGCTTTTGGATAGTAGCAGAGAACGTTTGGGAAGACGACGCAGTTGGACGTATTCCGTCACTGAATTGGAAACTTACGCCAAGTGTCCGTTTCAGTATTTTGCTGGTAGGGTTTTGAGGCTCGGTGTTAAGGATGAAGAGGGGGAGGATGAGTTATCCAACCTTGAAAGAGGAGATTTACTTCATAAGGTTCTCTTTAAATTCTACTATAATCGTCGGGAACAAGGAGATCCATCTATCGGGAAATGTAGGAACAGCGACTTTGAAGAGGCGAAACGGCAATTGGATGAAATTTTGAGGAATGCCGCTGAAGAACGTCGTATGGATCGGCAAGAGACACCTATCGGCGAAAACAATCTTTTTTGGGAGATGGACATAGAGAAGCTTCGCATTGCCTTGCACAAATGGATCCGAGCAGAACATACCCGTGAGGCACACGTTCTGCCACGTTATTTTGAAGTCGGTTTTGGACCGGAACGTGAACAAGAAGATTCGAAATTCAGAAGAGACCCGGAACTGAGTTGTACGCAACCGATCTCTATCGGAAACGTACGTATGACTGGTCAAATTGACCGTATTGATGTCGGGGACGGTGCCTTTAATATTATTGATTATAAGACGGGCAGCTCCACCGTTAGAATGCCGGAGATCCTTAATGGACGGAGCCTTCAACTCCCAATTTACCTTCAGATTGCGGAAAAATTGTTGGAAGCACATAGCCTGATCGGATTAGAGCCAGCAGCAGGTTTGTACCATAAAGTCAGATTAGACGAATGCACGGTTGAACTCGGTATCGGCACAGAATCCCAAAATGGACTTGCCTTTGAAGGCTTCAATGGTAAAGATTGGAAAAAGGTTGATCGGAGAAATGGTCAATTGTTGGAGGACGAAATTTTCGATGACCGACTTATGCGCATCAACGGTTATGTACAACAGTACGTTGAGAGTATATCCAAAGGCAATTTTCCGCTCATCACACGTCTTGACACCTTTGTAGATTCAGAGGAAGAAGGCGATGCACCGCTCACACCAAGTAATAGGACGGAGCCTTGTAATTATTGTAATTATAAGCGTTCCTGCCGTGTCGGGGCGATCTCTGAGGGAAGTCAATCAGACGATTGATCTCCGTCTACTATTTCCCACCGATAAACTTTGAAAATTACGCCTTTCAGAAAAAACTTGCACACTTCCGACATATCTGCTATACTTTTTCAAATCTCAGCACGTTGCTTGCACATCCCAGAGCGTGCAACTTGCCAGGACATCTTAAATAGACAAAATAGGAGGCTATTTTTAAATGGCACACACATTACCAGCGCTCCCTTATGCTCACGATGCTTTGGAGCCACACATTGACACACAAACGATGGAAATCCATCACGGCAAACACCATCAAGCTTATATTACCAACTTGAATACTGCCTTAGAAGGACTCGGTGCTGTCGCTGACATGGATATCCACGAATTGCTCAGCAATCTTGATCAGGTGCCGGAAGATAAACGCCAAGCCGTCATCAACAACGGCGGTGGACACGCCAATCATTCGCTCTTTTGGTCCATTATGAGTCCCAATGGTGGCGAACCCGGTGGAGAAATTGCATCCGCAATCACTTCAACTTTCGGATCGCTTGAAGCCGCAAAGGAAGAGTTTGTTACAGCCGCAACCACGCGCTTCGGCTCTGGCTGGGCATGGCTCGTCCTCGGTGACAACGGCTTGGAAATCTACTCCACAGCAAATCAAGACAGTCCCATTATGCAAGGGCATGTCCCACTTCTCGGAATTGATGTCTGGGAGCACGCATATTACCTGAAATACCAGAATCTCCGTCCGGCTTACGTTGAGGCATGGACAAACGTCATCAACTGGACACGGGTCAACGAACTCTACGTGGCAAACGCTTAATTTACCACAACGAGTTTTGGATTTTGGAAGTTGTACGAGTGATTTCTGAATCTCGATTCTCCGTATTTCGCTGACGCGGTTTACCATCGCGCCAGCGAAATCAAATTTTTTTGACATTTGCCTTTAAATGTGTTATACTTAATAAAGTAAACGTAACTCTTTTTGGCATGCCTGTGAAACTTTATTAAAACGGCGTGCGTAATTAACAATTAAATAGATTACCAAAGAAAAGCGTTGAAGGGGAGGAGTAAGTCGTCCGGGCTTGCAAGAGATGGAGACTCATCGGCTGAAAGGTTTCCTCAAGATTCCACGACTGAAGGTCGCCCTTGAGCTGCTAATCTGAACAGCATGCAATCGCGACAAGTAGGGTTAGCCGGTGCGATGTCCGTTATCACATCCCAAAGAGTGCTCTTTCTCGCCACAGAAGGCTTCATAAGCCTGATGTCTTAAATTAAAAATGAGAAAGGGAATTGGAGTGGTACCACGGTAAGGTCAGCATGAATGTCCTTCTCGTCTCCAAAGTTGGAACGAGAGGGCTTTTTTTTGTAGAGTAAGTTTTCGGTTTGCAAGCTGTACCGAAAATTCAACGACTCCCCGTGGGGAACAGGGACTACGTCCTTCACCCCTGCGACTTGTGAGGAAAATTGGCATGGAACTTTCAGGAGCGCAAATCCTTATTGACGGTCTCAAACGGGAAGGTGTCGAATATATCTTCGGTGTAAATGGTGGCGCAGCAATGCCTATTTTCGATGCCTTGTACAGCGAGACAGATATCAAATTGATCCCTATGCGGCATGAGCAAGGCGCGTCCCACGCCGCTGATGGTTATGCCCGCGCCACTGGCGATGTCGGTGTCGCACTCGCAACTTCTGGTCCCGGTGCAACCAATCTCGTCACTGGTATCGCAACCGCCTATATGGATTCTATTCCAATGGTTGCGATCACTGGGCAGGTTTTCACACATTATATCGGTAGCGATGCTTTCCAAGAATGCGATGTTATTGGTGTAACACGACCGGTTTGTAAACATAGTTACCTCATCAAAAGTAGCGACGAGATTGCTGATGTTGTCGCTGAAGCATTTCACATCGCAAAAACCGGAAAACCCGGTCCCGTAATCATTGACATTGCCAAAGACGCACAGATACATGAAGCATTGTTTCAGTATCCGGAATCAGTCGATATCCGCGGCTACAAGCCTCAAGTGCATGGTGATCCAGAGCAAATTGCGAAAGCAGCGGCACTCATTAAAGAAGCCAAACGGCCGATGCTTTATGCCGGTGGTGGCGTAGTGCTTGCCAATGCCAGTGAGGAACTGCGGCAACTCACCCTGAATACGCAGATCCCGATTACCGTCACATTAATGGGACTCGGCGCATTCCCTGAAACGCATCCGTTGGCAATGGAGATGCCCGGAATGCACGGTTCCTGTTGTGCAAATTATGCCTTCACGGATGCCGACCTTGTTGTTGCTATCGGTGCCAGGTTTGACGATCGTGTTACCGGGGACCTCAGTAAATTCGCTCCTAACGCTAAGAAAATCCACATTGATATCGATGCCTCCTGTATCGGAAAAAATGTGCCTGTAGATGTTCCCATCGTTGGTGATGCGAAAAGTGTCCTAACGGAGTTGAACAAGCAAGTTGGTCCGACAAACATCGATCCGTGGCGCGCCCAAATTCAAGAATGGAAACAGAAATATCCATTTGAGTACGAGCAAAAGGGCGATAATGTGATGCCACAATACGTCATTGAGCAGATTTATAAGCATTACAGTGATGCTATTGTCGTTGCTGATGTTGGACAACACCAGATGTGGGCAGCGCAATACTTCAAGTTCACCGAACCGCGGCAGTGGCTCAATTCTGGTGGGCTTGGTACAATGGGCTTTAGCCTCCCAGCCGCAATCGGCGCGCAACTCGGATGTCCAGACAAAACCGTCGTCAACATTAACGGTGATGGTTCTTATATTATGACGATCCAAGAGCTGGTGCCAGCAGTCTCGATGAAGCTACCGCTTAAGGTCTTTATCATCAACAATATGTATCTGGGGATGGTGCGGCAGTGGCAGGAACTCTTCCACGGCAAACGCTACTCTGCTGTCGATTACCACGATAATCCCGATTTCGCCTTACTCGCACAAGCGTTTGGTGCTACTGGAATTCGGGTCGAACACCCTGAAGATGTAGAACCCGCATTACAGAAGGCGAAGGGGATTAACGACGGTCCCGTCGTCATTGACTTCATTGTTGATGAAGAGGAAAACGTATTCCCGATGGTGCCAGCAGGTGCCGGTCTTGGAGACGTTATCCGTGGGTTGTCTTAATTTTCGTGAGCCAATACGATAGGTTTTTTAAACTATTAAACGTGGACACCATGAACGTTGTTCATGGTAGTCTAAAATTGTTAAAAAAATGAATCCAGAAGAACGACACATCTTTTCCGTTTTAGTCGAAAACCGATTTGGAGTCCTCGCGCGCGTCGCAGGACTTTTCAGCGGGCGCGGCTTTAATATTGACAGTCTCAATGTCGCCGAAACGCACGACAAAGGTATTTCGCACATAACCCTTGTCACGCATGGAGATGCCCAAATTATTGAACAGATCTATCAGCATCTAAATAGGCTGATTGATGTTATTGAGGTGACAGACCTCTCTACCGGAACGCACGTTGAGCGTGAACTTGTGCTTATCAAGGTTGCTACCGATGATCCTCAAAAGCGTACCGAGGTGCTACAAGTCGCGGAGGTCTTCCGTGGGCGGGTTATAGATATGAAACCTGCCTCACTTGTCCTTGAAATTACAGGTGATGAGGGTAAGTTGAAAGCGGCGATTGATATTTTCAATACGTACGGGGTCCTTGAATTGTCACGCACCGGCAAAGTAGCGATGCTGCGCGGATCCGAAAAATGATAAATAGTTGTCAGTTGCCAGCGGTCAGTGGTTAGCTAATCTTTGTAACAGGCGAAAAAACTTTATCTGCTGTGAAAGAGGTACTAACAACCGACAACTGACGATTGATAACCAAAAAAGGAACAGATTTTATGGCAACAATTTATTACGATAGTGATGCCAATTTTGATTTACTAAAAGAGCGCACCGTCGCTGTCGTTGGATACGGCGCGCAAGGACGCGCCCAATCACTCAACCTCAAAGACAGCGGGGCAAACGTTATCGTCGGATTATACGAAGGCAGCCGTTCAAAACCACGGGCAGAAGCGGAAGGCTTAACAGTCAAAACCGTTGAAGAAGCCGCAGCAATGGCGGACATCGTTCAAATTCTTATTCCTGACGAACGTCATGCAGCTGTTTACCGCGACCAGATTGCTCCGAATATGCAAGCCGGAAATATGCTGCTCGTTTCACATGGGTTCAGTGTCCATTTCGGACAGATTGTCCCTGCCAGTGATATTGATGTCGCAATGATCGCACCCAAAGGTCCGGGTTCTCTTGTCCGTGAGGTTTTTGAAGGTGGCGGTGGTGTGCCATGCCTCATCGCTATCCATCAAGACACCACGGGTGTCGCTCGCGATGTTGCCCTCGCTTATGCAAGAGGCATCGGTGGCACACGTTCAGGCGTCATCGAAACGACGTTCCGTGAGGAAACCGAAACTGATCTCTTCGGTGAACAAGCCGTCCTTTGTGGTGGCACTGCCGCACTCATCAAAGCCGCTTTTGACACACTCGTTGAAGCAGGCTACCAACCGGAGATGGCTTACTTTGAGTGTCTCCACGAACTCAAATTGATTGTTGATCTTATCTATGCTGGCGGGTTGAGCAAAATGCGGAATGATATTAGCAACACCGCCGAATACGGAGATCTCACACGAGGTCCGCGGCTTATCGACGACAGCATTCGAGACAAAATGCGTCAGATCCTGAAAGATGTCCAAGAAGGTGTCTTCGCACGAGAGTGGGTCTTGGAGAATGAGGCAAACCAACCCGTCCTCGGGGCACTCCGCCGACAGGAAGAGGAATTGCAGATTGAAGATGTCGGCAAAAACCTGCGTAGTATGATGAGTTGGCTGGACGAATAGAAAATCCTTTTCTCAGTTAAGGTAGGTGCGGTTTCCAACCGCACCAATCATATCGATTTGCCTGACAGAACAAATACTTTCTTCATTCGGGAATGTCGTCCAGAGGAAGCGGAAGCACTCCTCGCATTGTGGCAGGCTGCTGGAACGTCTCCAAGCGTCACAGATACGACTGCAGACATCCAATACGCAATAGAAAGCCCCGCATCGGTGTTGGTTGCTGAGGCGGATCGACGTATCGTCGGTTCCCTGATCGCAACTTTCGATGGATGGCGAGGCAATATGTATCGGATAGCAGTGCATCCTGACTACCGACGCCGTGGTATTGGACGTGCCTTAGTTAAAGCAGGCGAAAAGCGTTTAGCAAAACAAGGCGTTAAACGCATCACCGCACTCGTGGAAGAGAAATATCCGTGGACTACTGCCTTCTGGTCGGCGGTCGGATACGAAATAGAGCCTGGGATAATTAGATTTTTTCACAATCCGTAATGCCGCTTGCGTATTTTCCAATTGTGGTAGATGCGGTTTCCAACCGCACCTGCCTTTGAAAAAACGTTGTTGATTAGAATAATTGGTCAAAAAAGATGAGGTCGAAGTAAATTCTTAAGTCCCGTAGGGACGGCATGTTTATAGAGGGCATTGAAAAGAAAATCAAGTCCTGTAAGGGCGGCATGTTTATCAAAACCTTCGAGTCTAAAACCCCCGAATTGATTCGGGGGATACAGACTCACCCTCGTGCATTAGACCATAGGTCTATGTTGAAAAAAAAGTTGTTGACAAAATTTGTAGATTCTGCTATACTCTTCAGACCAGTTGGCAGACATATCGAGCGTTGTCGCAAGGCAACGTGTCTGCCTACCCACTCGATAGAGGTTAAGACTGGTAACTGGTAAACTTTTTGAGAACGTACACATACAAGATACAAAACCATAAGCGCAACCGCCATTTGCGGTCGGATACGCGCATCATTAGCCAAGTGCATAACCATTTTGTGGCGTTGACGCGTCGTCACTACCGTATTTACGGAGGCTGCGCAGGCTATAGGCGTGCGACCTACAACCGATTGAGTCGGCACTTGACGGAGTTGAAACGCCTTGAAAAGTATGCGCACTGGCGTCTTCCACATTCGTGGGCATTGCAGGAATGCTTGAAACGTCTTGAACGCGGGTATCTCAACTTCTTTGAGAAGCGTGCGAAGCGTCCGCCGAAGTTCAAGTCGTGGCGAAACTACCGCTCTATGACCTTCAACGGCAATCAGGTCAAGGTTGAAACCGTATTTGAGAAGAAACGCCACAAGAGACGTGTGCCCGTTGCGAAAATACGCCTTGCTGGACGGTGGTATCGGTTCTGGTATTCTCGTGAGATACAAGGCAGCATCAAACGTGTCACTGCCAAACGTGACGCACTCGGTGATTGGTATATCAGTATCATAACAGACTCTGAAGGACTTACCCCCGAACCCAAGACGGGTGATGCTGCAGGGTTCGACTATGGCAACAAGACCTTTCTGACCTGTTCGGACGGCACGAAATACGAATCGCCAGAGTTCTATAAGCAGTCCGCCAAGAAGGTAAAACAAGCCAATCGCGAGTTGTCGCGTAAGGTGAGGGGTAGCAATAACCGCAAACGTGCGAACAAGCACTATGCCCGAACCCATCGCAAGATTCAGAGACAGCGCGAAGATCACCACTGGAAACTTGCTTTGGAACTTGTCCGCAAGTTTGACCTCTGCTTTTTTGAGGACTTGAACCTTGACGGCATGAAACGACTTTGGGGACGCAAGGTCTCTGACCTCGCCTTTGGTGAGTTCCTTGAGAAAATCCGATGGCAAGCGAAAAAACGGGGCAAGCGTGTGGAAACAATCGGACGTTGGGAGGCGACAACACCAGTTTGCCACAAGTGCGGGCAAAAGCACCTTTTCATAGATTTGAGTGTTCGCGATTGGTTCTGCTATAGTTGTAAAATCCGTCATGACCGCGACATAAATGCGGCTATTAATATTCTCAAGGTTGGGACATCAGCCTTTGGAGGAGAGGGTGTAAGACTTGCGATCGCAAGCAACCCTTGTTGATACCAGAATCCACCCGAAACGGGGAACACTTAGAATCCCCCGAATTCATTCGGGGGAGTATGTCAAGGCTTCTAAACGTGTTTTGCAAACACATTGATCATTGCAGCGCAATTGAGGAGGTCCATTATGAAGTTCAAGGGCAATCTACTTGACGACACTGTCAGAAGCATCTACGGATTAGCAGTCGCTGATATAAACGGCGACGGTCAGCTCGACATCATCGCCGGCTCTACAGGTGAACCCATCGTCGCCTGGTACGAGGCACCCCATTGGAAAAGGCATCTCGTGACAGATCAAGGCAGTGGACATATTTCCATTGCGCCTTACGACCTGACCGGCAACGGAACGCCTGATCTCATCATTGGAAGCGGTTTTAACCGTGGGGTAAACGCTGCCGGTGGATACCTTCAGTGGCTTGAAGCATCTACGCAAGAGGAACAGAACTGGAAAAGTTACCGCATCGCAGACATCCCCTTCATCCATCGTATCGCCCTCGCGAATCTGTCTGGAAACGCCTCTACCTCAGCTCCTTTTCTTATCGTCGCATCAATCCGCGGTGAAGACGGGGACCCCGGCGAATGGCACAGCCCAGGCTCCCTCTGGTGCTACGAATTATCAGATACACCAAGAGACATAACCTCGTGGAAATCCCACCTTCTTGACAATTCCCTCCACATCAATCACGGTTTGAGTATCAACGATGTTGATCAAGATGGACGCGACGATGTCCTGATTAGCTGCACAGAGGGACTAATTTGGTATGAACCTCCCATATCACCAATGACCGAAAAATGGGGCAAATGGATCATCAGTGACCGCGAGTGCAGCGATACATTCGCCGCTGACATCGATGGGGACGGTGTTAACGAAATTTTAGCGATTGAGCCTTGGCACGGAAATAATCTTGTCTGGTATAAAGCCACTGGAGACTTGCGAACCGATCCATGGCGTCGCTACCTCATTGACGACACACTTAATCGTGGACACTCCCTCGCTGCCGTTGACGTTGATGACGACGGTGTACTTGAGGTTATTTGTGGTTACAACGGTGAAGGCACGAGTTTGCATCTCTACCGTCCAGAGGATTTGGCACAAAACCAGTGGCGTAAAGAGACAATTGACGATGGCGGTTTAGGTGTTGGGCAGATGCACGTCCTGGACATGAACGGAAATGGCAGATTGGACATCGTCGCCGGCGGTCTCAGCACAGGTAACGTCAAGTGGTATGAAAACCAACCCGGGTAATCATCTCTAAGCGTACATCCTCACAAAGTATCCTATCGCTCCATTCCAAACGGAGTTTCTAACTTTGTTCTTTCCATTCAGGATAGGTGCGGATTCCAACCGCGCCTATCTTCCTGAGATCCTTTCTTTTTACTTATAGTAAAATCCGAAAATATATGGTCACTCCGCAATAGGAAGGCCCCACATGGGAAGCCTGTAAGGGCTGGGTAACCCAGCCCTTACTACTATAAGCGTAATGTGATTTGTATGATATGGCATACAATTTTTGCATATAGCAATGCAATTTTTGCGTGGTTGTCATTGAATATGCAGTGAATTGCTAACGTATTCTTACTATGGTTTTTTATCGTGAATGCTAACAATTTTTCTGTCATAAACTCAGTGAGTACTTATGTTTTAAACGCATCACGGAAACAAGTATTTCTTCGGGTTTCGGAGTTTTGACATAAGTATTGCCTGCTCTTAAAACGTTGGCACGAAACTTGCTTAAATAATATCGTACCTTGGGTAAATACCGCAATTTTTGCATGCTGGACAGTAGGATGGTCCAAAACACATTCTATTTCTCCAGCCTTTTTGATAAATGTAGTTTGTACAATACTTTATATAAACGGAGTGAAAACATTATTTATAGAAGGGACAGGACAATGAATGGAAATAGAACTCAAAATTCCCAACTGGTAACTGCTGAGATACTTGAACTCACGGAGCAGATGCTCAATCTCGCGGAACAGATGGAGAATCTTGCAAACCAAATGCTTAACTTTGCTATTCCAACACAATCTCAAGGTAGTGATATTAACGGAGATTGGACAATGGAAAGGTTTGAGACATTAGTCCCCCAGTTGCTTAGAGAGAGCTATAGAGATCAAAACAGAAACGGAGAATTATACAGATTAGGGGCAACGTTAAAGAATTTTATTCAAGAACGACAATGGGAATTAAATCACCAATTTGCAGTAAAACACATTTTCTTTTTCTCTGGAAATAGACGGCTTTTTGGTATTAATCTCTTTTCTTCACGTCCAAGGCTTACTTTCTGCGGGGTAACGGAACGAGATGTGAGATCGATTGTTCCCAAATGTAGTTTTACTGCTTATCCCCAGTATTCGCAGTTGGTGTGCCACCGAGGTCCGACGGTAGAAGACCTTAGCCCTCTTTTTGAATTTATCTATAACAACAATTCGTCTTAATCGTGGACAGAAGATTCCAAGATGGGAACTAAATCTATAATCAATTTGGAAACTTGGGATTTTCTTGAAAAAAAGAACCTCAAGTAATATCGCTGATAAACAGCTATAGGAATTCTTGCTGCCTGATTGGGAACAAGGAAACTAAAATGGATATAAGGACTATACTGATTATTCTGATTCCCATACTTGCAGTGGGTTGCCTTGGGTGGGCACTTTGGATTATTTCTCAACGTGAGAAAGCAAAGATCTTAAATAGTAGCAGAAAAGCATTGTGGTTACTCTATCTGTTTGAAGTATCACTGCAGGCAAGTGTTAGTGCTTTGTATAGCGAGCGATTGCGCTCCAAGGGACTGCAGGATACCTGTCGAGAAACTATTAATAGATATGAAGAGTTTCGTGAAGAGGTACAGGGAAAGGTAAAAAAGCGATTAGTTCGTAAGGGAATCGGAGCAGCTTTAAGTTTCGTCCCTGGTCTAGCGCTTGTCGATATCTTAAGTGATCTCGCGGATATGGACAGTGGTGTAGAGGATGCTAATGATCAGATAAAAGAAGCGGAAGCAGCGTTCTATAAATTCTCTAAAGATTGGCGGGTGGAGTTTGCCGACATCTCAAGTGATGATGAAATATCTATTGCCTTAACACAGGATAAACGGGAAGTATTTACGAATACATTTAAATGGTATATAGACCCAGATCTTCAGATACTGAATGCGTCAACTGTTAGTTCTCGTGTGAAAGATATTATTCAAAATAGGGATGATGTGGAATCGATAACATCAATGACGGACGAAAACATCAAGGATGTTGTTGAAGATATCTTAAGAGAGGTCGAGGACTATATTAAAGATTCCATCCGTGACCATCAGGTTGGTAAGGAAGAGCAACAGTGATATTTGTTCAGAAACTGAATAAGTGAACCAACAGTACCAAGGTAGATCGTCATTCTGGAAAATAGTAAATGAATGAACTAAATCAAACCGAACTCGACAGGATTTTGAAAATCATCAGCGAAATAACGGAGAAGTCTGCCAACGACGACTACATCTACCGTGGTGAAGCGAGAGAATATAATATGGCATGCTCGGGTCTCTATCGTGCCTACGTTGAGGGTGAGGTAGGGAATCCGGATGTCGTGGGTAGCCAAGAATCAATTTTGGATAAAATTGAAGAGTACTTGCCTGAGGTAAAAAAAAGTCCACCTTCTGAGATCCTGGCGCACCTTCAGCACTTCGGTGCTAAAACTAACCTGATAGACTTTACAACCAACTACCTAATAGCCCTCTATTTTGCTTGTGAGAAGGAGTATGGCGTAGACGGTCAGATTCTCATATTGGAAAGAGAGAGCGAAAAATATGAAGTCATGGAGGCACCCGAAACAATCCCTCGTGCTGTATCTCAGCAAAGTGTATTCGTCCAATCGCCGAACGGCTTTATTGAAGCATGCCGTAAAGTGAATATTCCGTATTATCTCAAAGAGTCAATAATCATCTATTTAAAGAAATATCATAGCATAAATGAGGGACGCATCTATAACGACATCCACGGTTTTATTAAATCAGCGGACACCGCCACTCACCACTTGGAAATCCACAAAGGAAAGCGAATGAAAGAGATGTGGGAAGAGTTACGTCGGAGGGCAAGTAGGAGAGGGAATACATCGGCAGAACAGGATATTTTGAACATGATAGAGCCAGCAGCTTTTAACAAAGTTGTGTATCATTATACGACCGCCATGGGACTGGAGAGAGAATGCCTTGAAGCTTATATAGAAATCTGTAAAGTTTATGCACTGAAACATGACTATGATAGTTGTATCGAGTACTACAACGAAGCGATAAAACTGTATCCCAATAACGCCGACCTCTACTCCTATAGAGGCAAGATTTACTATTATAAAAACGATCTTGACCGTGCTATTGAAGATTATAACCGAGCAATAGCACGATGGGCTATGAATGCCTACTTCTATTACGAGAGGTGCGCAATTTTCATGAAGCAGAAAAATTGGGATAGAGTCAAAGCGGATATAATTCATTTAAAAGAACTGTTTAAGGAGAATACTTTACGTAAAAAGCTCGCGGAATATGCAGAGGAAGAGGGAATTAAGTTGCCAGGAGACATAAGAAGATTATTGGAAGAGGCTAACGAGGATGCAGGCTAAGTGAAGCGGATTTTAATCTTGATTTTGGCATGTAGGAAGGTTTAGCTTGAGAAACCACCTTCTAAAACCCGACAACTATTCCTCAATCGCCTCAACGTTAGCACGTGGCAAAGTCGTTTGTTGACCATTTTCGAGTTCAACTCGCAACACCCGCACCTGTGCCTCCGTTTCCAAGTTCTGAAGTTCTACCGGCAGTTCCGTGACGCGTCCCAATTGCCCGAAATACGGCTCACGAATGACACGCACCGAGCTGCCAACCTCCAAAATACCGCCAGCAGCATCTTCCGCATCGACTGCTGATCCTGCATCGTCTGATGCAAACGGAATCACAATTTCTGGACGCACGACACCAGCACGAATCTGCGTTGCACCATTGATAGAGGTTTTCATACCTTCCCGTGATTTTAAAAGCGTGAATGTCTGTTCCGCCATCGCAATGCGTCCGAACCCTTCCGTGATGACTAGTGTAATACCGATCTCCTCGGAGCCGGTAATCGCAACGCCAAGTTCATAGCCAAGAAGTTCCCGCAGGTCCGCGTCATCAATGCCGCCAGCGATGATACCTCTAACACCGTGTTGAATCGCTTTCTGAATAGCATCCGTCGTGACCAGTGATCCACCAACCAGAATGCTATCTCGATGTTCTGGGAGGATCTGTTCAGCTGTCAGATCCTCACTCGACGATTTGGCGACTACGACCAAGTTTCCTACCGTCTCACCACCAATGCCGAAAATGCCTTGGATGTACGTGCCGTATGTTTCTACGGTAACCCCCTCAGTCGGGACAGTCTCTGTTACTGTACCGTCTGTATACGCCTTGACTTCCACTGGAATAGGTGGTTCACGGAGAATAACCTGTCCTGTAACATCCGAGACCGCTTCGATTGTACCATCAATCGGTGAAAGTGCCTGCGATTTGAAAAGCCCAAAAAGCCCTTTTGTTGTAGCGATAATCTCGTCTTTTGAAACAACTTCGCCTATGGATTTGAGCATATATTCAGCGATTTCGTTTGGTGCGATACTGAGCAAGTTAGCAACGTTCAGGAGTTGAACATTGCCCGGCAGATCTGCCTTTGCGACGACATCTTCTGCCTTGACTGTTGCACCAGCTTCAACAAGGACCTCGCCTTCAAGAGGAAGCCGGCGTTCTTTTTCTATTATCATCCCCTCGGTAACTTTGAGACCAGGGGTATATGCATGCGCCATTAATTGACCTCAATTTCAAGATATATAATAAAGTATAAAGAGCATTTCAATAAACTGAAAACGCCCTCACTCGGTAGGCGAAATTTTGCGACGTAAAGTCCCACGGAATGCCCGTAAGTACTACACGCGCACTTGACGATGATTTACGCGCACTCGGCATTAATTCATGCGACGTACATTCAGACAAACCCCACTAATCGCTAACCACTAATTGCTAATTACTGATAGCTGACCGCTGATAGCTGACTGCTAACCAACAACCGAGTACCGAGCACCACAATATATTATACCATTTTCGTGGTGTTTATGCTAAAATGAAATCAGAATTTAGGCAAGGTGGAACAATATGGCAAAGCAAAGTGTAACTTACAAAACCGACAAAATCATGCCGACATGGGAACAACTCGCTGAAATGGGACGTAATCTTCAGTTTTACCCGAGCGTCACAGAGAATCCCAAGGTACTGACCCAAAAACAGCTTGCTGATTTTAACCGCGTCGGTTATATCAAAGGTATTCCAATTTTCGATGAAACCGAGATCTGTGAACATCGCCAATACTTTGATGCCTTGTTAGCGAATGTGCTCTCAGAAGGCGGGAGTAGTTACTCAATTATCTCCGCACACATGAAATATGGGAAGGTTTATGACCTTCTTACGCACCCAAAGATCGTTGCTTGTGTGAAAGACCTGATTGGCGAGGACGTTATCGGTTGGGGGGCACACTACTTCTGCAAAATGCCGCATGACTCGCAAACTGTCGGTTGGCATCAAGATGCCGGTTACTGGCCCCTCACACCCTCCAAAACCGTTACCGTTTGGCTCGCAATTGACGACGCCACCATCGAAAACGGTGCGATGCGTTTTATTGCAGGTTCACATCATCTTGGGCACTTGACTCCACGGCACAGCGCACCCGACGATAACAGCGTGTTGGGGCAGGTCGTTGAAAATGCAGAGCAGTACGGTGAATCGATAGATGTTGAACTCAGAGCGGGTGAAATCTCTATCCATACCGATCTACTTTTACACGGGTCAAATGCTAATCCCTCGCCGAAGCGGCGGTGTGGACTCACCTTACGCTACTGCACCACCGATGTCCAAGCATCCTATCGTTGGGATAAAGAAGGTGTCGTCGTAAGTGGGAAAAATGAAAGCCGGAGCTGGGGCAATCCTCCACGTCCTTCTGTCGATTAACCCAAAGACGCGGAATCTTGGTCTTGCATTAGGTAATAATCTCTAAAAGGTCTGGTAAGGTGCATATTTGGAGGTCGGGATAAGATGTGAACCCGTCTGGAAGCGGGTCATCGTCTTTGTTAAACCAGATTATTGGCATAGGGACTTTCTTGGCACAGAGAATGTCGAATGGATGATCGCCTACATAAACGGCTTCGGCAGGCTTAACTTGCGCTTTCTGTAAAGCCATATGAAGGATTTTTGGATCCGGCTTTGAAATGCCAACTTCTTCAGAAGCGATTATAAAATCGAAATAGTCAGCAATTTCCAACTTTCTTAAGAGATTTGGTAAGATTTTTTGAAAATTAGAAACAATGCCAAGAGGCATACCTTTTGCTTGAAGCGCAGCTAAAACCGTATATGTCTCTGGAGGTGCGCTCCAGTTTTGCGTCGGTCTCTCAATGTCCTGAAATTTCTTGACTAAATCGTCAATATTTTCCTTTCGTCCTTTTAAAGCTTCTTCAAGAACGGCATATTCCCACTTCATATCAAATTCTTTATCAGACAGCCTTGGTGTGCCTTTCTGTTCTGACATTATAGTTTGCGCAACCCATAACTCACCCGCTTTGCAACCTCGCTTCAAGTCTTCCAATTCTACTTCTATAGCAAGTTGCTGAAACTTTGCCATGAGCATTTCTTCTGAGGATGGGGTCAAGAATAATAGTGTCTGTCCGACATCAAAAATAACAATTTTGATTTGGGTTACATCCATGCGTACTTCCGTTCCTATCTATGCCAAACAATATCGGGGTCCTCTAAAGGACAGACACAATTCAGAAAGGTACATCCCGACATTGCCAACATCAATGCTGAGACTTGAGCATGCCCCAAGTTACCGCCAGTTTGCCAGCAGGTTCAATTGCCAGTGCCAGTGTATGCAATCTCTTCACGTCAGCATCACTTAACGCTTCTTCAAAAATGGCAACTTCATCAATGCCACCAGCGTACCAAATACCGCCCAAGTGCTGCGTGTAGGCGATTGTCGGCTTATGCGCCGCACCGTAAGCGATGCTGATTGGATTAGGCGCAGGAGTAGTCTTTTTTAAATCGCCGTCGAGGTAGATTCGGACGGCCTTTTTGCTCTCAACAATCCCAACGACATGATGCCACTCGCCATCAGTGGGAAAAGGGACATAAGCGGAGGGCCAATGCTTTGCGGCGTTTGCCGTGTCCGCTCGGATCCAGATGCCAACATTGTTGTTATCAAGTAGTTGAATGCCGTAGTTATATTTGTCATAAATTGGATTTCGTGTGCCAAGGGTCGGCTTAATAATCGCCTCCATCGTCACAGAAGGGAAGAAGAGGTCTTGACCCATTCGTATCAAATCAACAACACCGTCAAAATCGAGAGCTTCACTGCGAAACCCGTCAATTTGGTCGGGTTTGCCAGTAATGGTTCCGCTGTTCTTTCCAAAAACATCTTCAACGTCTTTCCCTTGAACGGTAGCTTTATCAAAGGTCCAAAGTGCCACAAGCCCCATTTTTTCTCTTGGGTCCGCGGCTTCTGCGGGCTGAATCACCCTGATGGAAATTACTAAACCGACTAAAAGCAGAACAGAGATAAACAATTTCGTTTTCATGAATCGTTCCTCCTGAGATTCTGATTGCCTTCCAGACCTGACTATAACTTAGAAAAGACACTAACACATGTATAAAATTATATCTCTGTTCACTGTTTAAATCCACACTTATCTGCAATCCTAATCAAATTCATAGGGGCTGAGTAATTCTAAAATCTACTAAAAATGAAAAAAGCGGTGGACTCGGAAATCCACCGCTTCTTTGGTTAAAGCTGATTTGAACGAGTTGACCTTGTCGTTACTTGTCTGACGTTTTTAAACCAGCCCAGGTCGTAGTTACCTTACCAGCTGCCGTGACGTTACCTTTCAAGCGTGAGGTCCGTAAGGTTTGAACCTTACCCTCTAAGGACACATCTTGGATCTGGTAGTAGTAAACAATATTGGGTTTAGCGGTCTTATCAGAGAACTCGTAAACCGTCCGTTCACTCGTAGTGCCTTGACCAGCGATCAATCGTGTGTTGACCTTAGTGTATTGACCATTTTTAGTCTCACTACGAAGGATGTTGAATCCAGCGTTGTTGGTTTCAGATTCAGTGATCCAACGGATAACAATTTCGCCTGTGCCTTTGAGGCGTTCCGGACGGAACTTAGACAGCGTTACGGGCAGAGCACCACCCGGGGAATGTCCGGGACTTGCGACGTCACTACTATGCCCATAGGAGGTTAGCGTGCTAATCCTATTGATTTGACCACTCATATTGTAAAGCTGCCAAGCGTCTGCGGATTCGCCATCAACACTCGGTTTGCGGACGACAGAGACACGATTGCCATCTGCATCATATCCTTTTGGCCAACTCCATAAGGCTGGCACTAAGGAAGTTTGAGATCTGCCAGACGACAAGTCAATGTTCCGAGCCACATCGACGCGTAAATGATATTTATGATCTAATTCGTACGTATTTGCCTCAAGATACAACTCGAATCCGTGCGGATTCAGAAGTGTTTCAGAATCACCCACACCAACATCTAAGACGCGAGCACTTGGAAGTCTTGCCACGTTCATGTCGCTGTTTGCGACAATGAGGAACGTCTGTCCTGCCAGAATTGTGCCTTCAAGGTTGATCTCATGCTCAAGTTCACCAGCGTATGTGCCGCCATCAGCGGTTTCGCTATGGTTGGTAACCCAGAGTTTCCAGTGTCTAATGTCTACATCGACCGTCTCGGACATATTTTTCAGTTCAATCCACTGCGGTAAGTTACTATCACCTGAGGCATACATAATTTCGCTGATAACGACATTACCGTATGCATCAACACTCGGTCTCACTGCATCATTCGGATACCCCGGGGTTCCACCATTAGCATCTATTGCTTGCGCATTTCGCTTATAGCCGACACCCGTCCAAAATTGTTCACGGAAGGCTACTTTGTCTTGGTTATTACCGCCCTTCGTGCCGGTCCCAATGATGTCGGTATGCTGACGATACCGAACAGTACCTACTGCAAGGGCATTATTGCTCTTATCAGGCGCGGGATAGTTTGGCAGGGCGAGACTTGAGTGATAGCCTGCGAGATCTACAACCCCTTCATCACTCCGCAGCATCAAGACAAACTCGCCATTAGGCAATTCGTTCATCCAATCAGCGACGTAATACCGTATCGTGTGATCAATCCCTCGTGGCTGCTCGTCGGCGGACATCGCAACGTTGAAGCCACCTGCTAACGGATGATCCGCAAAGCCAGTGGGATCCGAAGCAGTTATCAAGAGGATGTCTCCATACCTTTGGGGATCAAGCTTGGGTAACTTGAAAATTGTCGTTTCTGTACCAAGGTCTGTGACAGCACTCACTTTCCAATTTTCAAAGTTTGGATTGTCGTCTTTAATAAGCAACTCAATCCATTCGTACTGGGCATATGCTGTGCTACGGTTGGCGACCTCGTTGAAGACAACTGAGAGACTCATATCAGCGGCTTGGACTGGAGCCACAGCAAAAATGAGTCCACAAATTAAAATTAAACTTGCCAAAGAAAATGTCAATCGATGTGACATAAATTATTTTCTCCAATTCGTATACGACCTAAGTTGCAATCTAAGCAAAAAGGTTGATTAAATCACAAAAACATAATACTGAGACTCATTATCAAAAACATAATACTGAGACTTATTATGTATGTCCAGTTGTTCTTTTAGAGAAGTTGTTCTGAAAAATGATAATGAGTCTCTTTATCTTATTGTATCCGCAATCTTCACAGATTTCAAAAAATCACGATAAATTTGCAAACATTCGCACTAATCGTACTCAATTATATCTACATTTTTTATGAATGTCAAGATAAATCTACAAAAAAAATAAAATATCGTTTTTTATTTAAGGGATACTATGATTTTAACCTAAGGGGAAGGCACATGATTTTTATGGGACAACTTGGATTATAATAGTGCGTTAGTTTAATTGGCAGTGATTCATAAAATATAAATTTTCGGCAACGGATTACCAACCATTGATTGCTTCCAATAATAATGGTTTCGATCTACTACAGTCCTTGCTGAGTCGAACAAATATACCCTCCCTCATTTAACATCACTTCTCGTAAATCCCAAAACAGCCGCCATAATAAGAAGTAGTGAGAGTAAAACTAACAGTGTCAGATCCAATACTGCTCCTTTGAAAGCAATATCTAACGTCAATTTATCTGAAAATTTGGGGATGCTATTAAAGGCAACCGGTTTTTGGGATAACCCTTCCTTTACAAGGTAGACATGATAGCTTTCATTGTCGCCTCTGTCTTCTGATTGGATGAAGTCAATAAACTGTTGTCTGTAGCGGCGCGCTTGCTGGACAAACCGTTTATGTCTGGCAAATCCTGTACCCGCCAGAGATTCTACGGCATATTTGTAGATAGCTGCTGGAGATAGTCGCGTAATTTGTTGCGTGAATTCAACTTGCGCAAACTGTTTATTTAGTTGTTCATCGTGAATCCTGCTCTTGGCATCAGCACGTTCGTTTAGGTAGTCAGCCCACATCCTTAACACTTTGATCTTAGGTGATTCATCGGAAGGCGAACCTGTTCGGTAAAGTCTATCGCCTTCCTTGTGGCGCTGATCAATTTCCTCGTCCGTTGCTTTCATTATCCGGGATATTTCGTTTCTGGTGGAGACCTGCTTGAAGCCGCTCGCCAATACTCCCATCGTGTTCGGGATAAGCACTACAAACACGATCCAAATTAACAGCAATGTCAGTAAGCTGCTTGACGAATTAGAGAATTGACTTGAAATAAACAATCCGAGCCATAAGAATATCGAGATGTAGATGGCGGAAACGACAAGGATAATTCCAATCCTTGCCCATTCACCTCCATCGAGAGACACCAGATCTGACGTATTAACGATCAGTAAATTCAATAATATTCCTGCGATTAATGGTGCCATGATGCTAAAAAACGCACCGATAAACTTTGCCAGAAGCACAGTAGCACGGGACACAGCGTTAGCCATGAGTAGGCTTAGCGTCCCTGTTTCACGCTCTCCAGAGATGGCATTGTAAGTGAACAGAATCGCCATGAAACTCGTAACCAGTCCGATGATGAACGTCCAGTCTAATTCCGTGAAATTTGGTAATGAATCATTTTTGCGGGATGTGTCTTGTGGGTACTGAAGCTGCCAGTTCTCTGACCAAGAATAGCCGAAGCTATAATCGGGTTTTGAGACACCTATACCGTAGCTACCAGTAGAGGCACCTTCAACTCGCTTCGGTAAGTTCGCATCTTCACCCGTAGCAATGAAGGTCAGTGGACTCAGAGGCTTATATAGATAGCCGGGACCTTTTACCCCAAGTTCACCTAATTGACTACTTTTATCTTTTAGTGACTTAATGGCGTTGTTGGTGTCTTCGGAATATTCCGCGATCCTTCGAGGATATTGACTGCTAACAAATATCACGGCATTCATCACCATCAGCACTATTACCATGCTCAGCGTAAGAGCAAATCGAAAACGCGTCAGGTTATCAAGGATTTCTCGTTTTGCTATGTGCCAAATCATATTGCTTCCTTTTGGTATGCCAACTGCAGTCCATTAAAAGTAGGTCGCTATATAACGTCATAGCGCAGGAAAGAGATAAATGCTCCCATGAAAAATACGATATTTAACACCGTGAGTATCATAACATCTGGCACTGCCCGCTGCAGGCTGCCACCGATACCTTCACTCTGCTCCTTAAATCTCGGTATTTTACTTAGATCAAATGGTTCCTCGAAGTCGGTTGTGAACCATCTACGTGAAGAGAATAATTTTTCATCTCTCAAATATTCGACCCATTCACGGCGATATTGTCGAGCCTGTTCCATAAACCGCCAGAAACTTCCGAGATCGGTTTCTGCAAGTATTGCAGCGGTATTGTAATAAACCGCTGCTGGAGATATACGGGATATGTTCAGTGCCAATAGAGACTGTCGATTCGGGTTTTTATCAAGGTATGTTTTCTGTATTTGCCATATCTTGTCAGCATATTGCGTTCGAAGATTTTCCTTGAATTCGTAACATTCTTGGGCAAAAGACACACCTTCTTCGTTCCGAAAACGGCTCGCTCGAACTGTCTCGCCGCTGTGGTAATCGTTCACGCCTGAGGATGCACCAGAGCCACCGTAATTAGCACGGTCAAGAGAATGTTCAACCCCTCGTTTTTTAAAATAATCTTTGACTTCGGCTTCGTATTGTTTCCACTGTTCGCTCGCCTGTTCTTTATAGGATTTCTCAGAACGTATTGGACTTGCATGTTCCACCAGTAAAACTATTAAATTCGGAACGATGAGAACGAAGAGCACCCAGATACACATTGAGAGCATGAGGGTAATAGAAGGTCTGTCCGTTCGAGCGGAGAGGAAAAGTCCTATAAGAAAAAAGAGGGAGACGTAAAGCATGGATAGGAGAAGAATTAACAATATCCGCCCCCAATCCGAACTACTGAAGGAGACATAAGGAGAGAATTGTATCACCAACAAGCCCGCCACAAAACTCGCAATAAGCGGGAGGGAAATGGATGCCATCCCAGCAATGTATTTTCCCAATAGCAGCGTCGGTCTTGAAACCGCGCAGGAAAGTGCTAACCTCAGGGTCCCCGCCTCCTTCTCCCGCGATATCGCATCGTAAGAGAACAGCAAAGCGAGTAGACTCATTACTACTTGGAAAATTACAGTGAAATCGATGGAGGAAAAAATATTCAGATATGGATTATCAGAGCCATGTTGTTCGGCAATGGCGGGGACATGTCCGTGTGCTACTGCTACCCTGTTTCCTTTTCTTTTATCTACGCCTTCGTTGAAGATACTCAGTAGTTTCGGTTTCCGGTTACACTGCAGTTTGTGGGTATGTCCAAATTCAGAGTATACTGTAACTTGCCTGATTTCTTCTTCACTTTCTCTAATGGCTGTCTGGTAACTTTGCAGTCTATCCTCGTAACCTCTGGTCAAAACGAAGAGATTTGTCACAATCAGGGAAAAATAGATGAGCAATCCCATGAGGAACCTGAAACTCAAGATATTTGCTGTAATTTCTCTTCTAACAATTGTCCAAAGCATTACGCTGATTCCAGTTACAGCCAATAGACTAAAGCATCCACAACAAACAGTAAGCGGATTGAACCATGCTAAGTTTGAACAGTGTCCAGGAATCCCAACTCACCCAGCCGATTAATCCAACGTTGCCGCTTTTCATTTCCCGCTGAATTTGCAACCCAGTGTGGATCGTAGAGTGAAGAACCCGGTCGGTTAAAATGTTCTGGACTCTTGGCATTGCTGCGCGCCCGATTCCGGGTCGCGTCCTCTTCTACAGAAGTTTTCGGGTTGTTATAGTAGACCACCGTACACATTCGACGATCATCACTACCACCCCAACTGGCGTGCCAACACCGCATATCGAAGGCGACCACATCCCCCGGTTCCGATTTACAAACATAACCCGGAACGTCGCAAATCTCCAGTCCCAGTTCATTCAAATTCTCACGCAGATCGTCGTGCAGCGGATTCTTGTGAGAGCCGGGAATCAACCGTAACGCTCCCGTTTCGGCATCAACAGGTTCCAGATAATACGCAAATTTAACCCCGTAGCAATCCTTAGTCGAATCGACATTATGATCCGGATGCCAACCTGTATTACCAACGTAACGATTCGCATCCGAAACGACGAAAAATACATCATCGCCATACAGTTCCTCTGCCACTTCGCTAAACCGTGGATCTTCCGGTATGTTTGTAAAGAATGGTGTTTCGGGTCCCATCATCGGCAACCAATGTCGATGTGTTCCATCAAATGGGGCATGCCGATACGCCGCATCCATCGCTGCTTCAAACTCCGTGTGTATCGTGTTTAGTTCGTCCTTGCTGAATACTTGCCGAAAAATCAGGAATCCCAAGGTGTGAAAGTGCTTGATTTGCTGTTCCGTGAGCATGATAGTCCTCCGCGTTTTATGCGATTACGAATGCGGTTCCCAACTCCTAATAAAATCTTCGACACTAAAATCCGTAGGCATATCGTTCGGATTATACTCAGAGGTCCGTTGGAAGCCGGGCTGATACGTTTCCTCTGGAAGTTTCAGTTTTTCATCAAGCGGCTGGAATCGCTGCCACAGTTCGGCTGCCTGTTCAAGGGTAAAGTGGTTTCCGAGATAAGTAATGTCTCGACCATTACCCCATAGAGACGTTGGATTGGCAGTTGTCCGCTTCGATCTATACAATTTGTCAGCCAGTTTTGAAAGCATGATTAGACTCACCATTCGCTCGTATGGTGAAGGATGCAACGCTTTGAATTCAGAACGAAATCGCTCTGTGTCTCCGTTGATGATACTGTGAAAGATAGCCGCTATCCGATCAAATTCCTCGAAGAAGAGCGCATCCCATGCTTCAAACTGCTCTCGTGCTGAATTTGAAAGGTGGTGATAAAACCCCGGTTCCCAGTGTCGCCAGTGAACATTGGGCAAAGCCGCAAATCCAAATGGACGGTAACCCGGATGCAATGTCCGTCGCATCTTGCTACTGTAATAACTCCCCCAGTGCAACAGCAGATGTGTATACACGACGCCGTCACCAGCATTCAATTCAACAGGTATACCACCCGGTAGTGGAACAGACGGGTTTTCTGCGAGTTGACGGTGTTCCACATCGCTGTTAATCCGACGATGGCTGCGAGGAACGATCCAAAACACACTGTCGTCATACAGGGCGATATTCCATTGAAGGTAGCTGGGACCGTGGTGTTCCATGTTTGAAATCATGCCACGCAGTGGAGCAGGTTCACCCGGACCGATGTCCCGGTGCCAATGCATCGGACCGGCATCGTGGCTCCCACTGCAGATACAAGAGAATTGATGTGGGACAACGTGTTCTGCTGCCATCAACTGTTGGCTGACCCCCAATGTATTTTCATGTAACAGAAATTCAATCGCCGAGCCAGACATTTCATCACAATCTTTATCAAATTGCAAACGCGGTTGCGCAGAACTTTCCCAATCACCGCCTTGTGGGTCACTGGGAAAACGCCGTTGCGCCGAGATCTCTTTTCTCCGATCGACCATGTGTTCGATACTTCGCCGCAACGGTTCAAGTTCTGCCTTCGGCACGACCTCTCGCAGAATGTTATAACCTTCCTCTCTGAACTGTTGCTGATCAACTTGCATGATATGTCTCCTCTGACCAATGCAGAGTTTATCGTGCTAACTTCTGTTGTAATTTTGGACTATCTATAACGTCTCGGTTAACAACGTATGACGGGATTTGACCAGAAGCCACATTGATGATACTCCCACAGGCACTTTTAGCGTTGCCGTCAAAACATTCGTCCGTCCAGCAGATACTATGCGGCGTTACGATAACATTGTCCAGCGTCAAGAGTGGATCATCGTCATCAATTGGTTCTTGTTCAAAAACATCAAGTCCGGCCCCTTGGATCTGTCGGTTTTGGAGGGCTTCTGTGAGTGCTTTCTGGTCAACAATGGGACCGCGCGCAGTGTTAATCAAATAAGCCGTCGGTTTCATCAGTCCGATACGTCTCGCATTGACAAGTCCTCGCGTCTCGTCGTTTAATGGGCAGCAGACGCATACAAAATCGGCAGTTCGCATCAAAGTATCCAGTTCGACGAGTTCGACCCCGACTTCTGCCGCCTCAGCAGGTGTGACGTACGGGTCATAAGTGATGTGACGCATCCCAAAAGGTTTCGCCAGTGTGAATGCCTCTTTTCCAATATTGCCCATACCGACAAGTCCCAGCGTTCTGCCAACTAATCCCATGCCTCTGTAGTTTTGTGTATTTCGCCACCCACCTGCACGGATAAGTCGATCCTTTATTAACAACTGATGACTCAGTGATAGAACCAGAGTCATGATGGAGGTAGCGACTGGGCGGCGAACGCCGTCAGGGGCAATCGTCAGCAACACCCCATTTTCTGTACAGGCTTCCACGTCCACCTTATCATATCCGACACCGAATCGAGCAATCACAGCTAACTTATCAGCATCTGTGAAAGTATCTGCCGTGATACCAGCCCCCAATACTAAGAGGGCATCGTAGTCCTGTACCTGTGTGGCTTGTAATGTCGGGGTATTCTCAGAAATATATTCCCAGTGCAAACCGGCTTCGTCGAAAAGTGGACCGGCAATGTTGTCTAAATCACAGGTACCGTCGGGTCCCAGAAAGTCGCGCGTAACACCTACGCGAAATACAGATTTATCCATTTGCTATTCCTATGTAATCTCGTAATTGTACTTTAAAAAAACACATCTGCCTCTACTCCGGCGCGAGCGATGCGCTTCGGAGATACTTCCACCCTAATGGCGGAAGTATAAGGTTTTTAACCCTGCTGTTGATAACCAAAATCCTTTGGGCATGTGCCAAAGGAACCCACGGCACATCTCTGTGGAAGATTGCTTGTGCTTGCTGATAAAGTCTTATACGGATATCTCGATCCGTAAGTGGCTTAGCTCCCACCTTATCTACACCGCGTAATTCCGAGCTTGTTGCGAATTCTTGAACGTCTTCATCGGTACTCATTCTGGCGCGTTCCAGAATATCTTGCAGCTCCTCGTTCCGATAAAATGCGATATTAAATGCAGGCTTCTCGGCGGCAGGGATACTCAAAAGATAATAGAAAAAGTTATCCGGATCCGCCACGTCGGCAATCCACCCTAACATAGCCATATCGTGCTCTCCGATTTCTGTTTTCGCGAGGTAGGTCGCCCAGTCGTATGTTACAATTTCTGCGTCAATACCAATATTTTGCAGATCGGATTGGAGAAGCGTGGCGAGTGCCATTCCATCCGGAATGTAGGGGCGCGGAACAGGTAATGCCCAAAGTGTCGTCTCAAAACCGTCGGGGTAGCCTGCCTCAGTGAGGAGTTGTTTCGCGAGTTCTGGATCGTAAGCATAATCCTCAATAGAATCATCATAACTCCAGAGACCGGGTGGAATCGGATTCTTCGCGGGAATTCCATAGCCCTGATAGAGATGTTCCACAATTTCGGTTTTGTTAATGGCGTGGTTAATCGCGAGTCGCACCTTGAGATTATCAAAAGGAGGTTTCTCCATGTTCATCGCCAAATATCCGATATTCAGACTCGGTCGCATGAGAACTTCAAACTGTGGGTCTCCCTCAATCAGAGATATTTCATCAGGATGCGGAGATTCCATGACATGAAGATTGCCTTTTTGGAGTTCAACGAGCCGCTCGGCGTTATCGACAATAGATCGGAAGATAAGTCTATCAAATGCTGGTTTTCCCGCCCAATGTTGATCGTTTGCCGAGAGGACGATTTTGTCGTTTCGATCCCACTGAACAAATTTAAAAGGTCCCGTGCCTACGGGGTTATTACCGAAGTCTTCACCATAACTTTGAACAGCCGCTGGACTCACAATAGAAAATGAGGTTCCCGCCAGTGTGCTAATGAAGGGGGCGTAGGGCGTTTTGAGTTGAATCCGCACCGTGAAGGGATCAAGGATGGTAATCTGGTCAATAAATTGTTCATGAAAGTCACGAAACAGCGCGAACGGTCGGGTGAACGAAAAGAAAACTGCATCGGCGTTAAACGGACTACCGTCGTGGAATTGAACGCCTTGTCGTAAGTAAAAGGTCCATGTCAATCTATCGGCAGAACGTTCCCATGCTTCGGCTAAGGCAGGTTCAAGATCAGTTGTACCTTCTGTGTATTGGACAAGCGTATCGTAGAGCATGTCACACACTTTCGCCGATTCGCCATCAACGACTTGCGGTGGATCGAGAGTGATTGAGTCGCCACCGCGTCCGAAAATCAATGTGCCACCTGTAGGTGTAACTGCTGATTGGTATTGACTCATAGCGTTGGCAATGGCGACCAAATCGAGAACATCCACAGTGCCGTCACCATTGACATCAGGATTGGGTGTCTGCGTTGGGTCAATGTTTTTACCAATCTGCGAAGCTACAAAAACTAAGTCGAGGATGTTCACAACGCCATCGTCGTTGACATCGCCCATGATTTTCGCGTCTTGTGCAAAGCTATTCGTCAAAAGTATGAATGAAAAAACGAGTATTAGTGCTGCATAAGTTGTTTGTTTCATGACCCTACCTCTCAAGCCAAATTTGACGGAAATACTTCCACATTAAGGGATGAAGTTTGAGTCCCTTAACCTTTTTGTTAATCACAAGGATTTGTTGTGCGTGTGCTAACGGCACCCACGGTACATCTTTGTGAAAAATATGCTGTGCTTCTTGGTAGAGCGCAACACGCTCCTCTTGGTCAGTGCTTGCCCGTGCCCGCTCAAGGATGTCCTGCATCGCATCGCTTCGATAAAATGATATGTTTCCACCAGGTTTCTCGGCTGCCGATTTGCTCAAAAGATAAAAGAAAAAGTTGTCTGGGTCGCCTAAGTCGGCACTCCAACCTAACATTGCTATATCGTGCTCCCCGTTTTTCACTTTCTCCAGATAGGTTCCCCAGTCGTAGGTCACGATTTTTGCCTCAATGCCAATATTTCGGAGCTCGGATTGCAGCACCTCAGCAAGGGCGCGTCCATCTGGAATATAGGGACGTGGAACCGGCAGTGCCCAGAGTGTTGTCTCAAATCCATCGGGATAACCTGCCTCCGTAAGGAGCTGCTTCGCCATTTCATGGTCGTAGGGATAATCTTCAATTGTATCGTCATAACTCCAAAGGGTCGGTGGGATCGGATTTTTCGCTGGGATACCCACTCCTTGATATAGATGTTCAATAATCGCTGCTTTATTAAAGGCATGATTTATCGCAAGTCGCACCTTTAGATTGTCAAATGGCGATTTGTCCATATTCATTGCCAAATAACCGACGCTCATACCGGGTTGCATCAGTAGTTCAAGACTCGCGTCATCTTGAATCTGTTGGAAATCGTCCGGGTTCGGAAATTCCATCGCATGGAGACTTCCTTCTTGAAGTTTGATGAGTCGGACAGAATTATCAGGAATAGACTGGAAAATAATCCGATCCAACGGTGGTCGGCCACCCCAATATGAATCGTTCGCCTCAAGGACAATCTTATCGTTCCGATCCCATCGCACGAACTTGAAAGGACCCGTGCCAACCGGATGATTAGTGAAGTCCTCGCCCCATTTCTGCAACGCAGTTGGACTTACAATTGAGAAAGCTGCGATCGTAAGTGTAGGGATGAACGGTGCGTACGCTGACTTAAGGCGAATTTGAACCGTGAATTCATCAACAGCGGTAATTGTATCCACAATCTCTGCCAAGCCGGTATATGTCCAATAGTTATAAGCACCGCCAACCTTATGAAACGGATGTTCTTCATTGTGTTGTCGGTTAAGGGAAAAGAGAACTGCTTCAGCGTTGAAAGGGGTCCCGTCATGGAAGGTTACGCCTTGCCGAAGGTGGAAAGTCCAGGTCAGACCATCTGCTGAGCTTTCCCAGCTCGTAGCGAGAGCCGGTTCGAGTTCCGTGCTTTCATCTTTATATTGAATGAGTGTATCATAAATATTTTCACAGACTTTGAAGGATTCGCCATCTATCTCATGGCTCGGATCAAGTCCGACAGAGTCACCACCACGTCCGAAAATTAAGGTGCCACCCTGTTCTATATGTGAATCAGCAAGTGCCGGTGCGAACGCTGTAAACGGCAATATCAGAAGGGTGAATAAGAAAAAACATACAAAAAACCTATTCTTCATAAATTCCTCCGGTATTTGTTTAAAGAGATATATTTATCATACAGACTTCTTTACGAAAAGTCAAGTCCCCTTTTCGGATAATTAGGGTTGTTCAGCTCTTCAATAATTTACGTCTGGACACACAGGTTTAATCTGAGGTAGACCAAATCTGGACAATGACTTCCGTTCGTAGTAGGGCAATTCATTGCCCGTTCCCCGACAAACACGTCCAACAATCCTATAATCATGGTTCAGACAATCCAATCTGCTTCCAAATCGCTAACCTCTGATTTACAAATAAATGTACCCTTTCTCTATATAAATCGTTTTATTAAACGGATTAGTGTCTTAATACTATAGTGCAGTTATACATCTGACCAATTCTTCTAAGGTGAAAAGGCGTTCTGGGTTTGTAATAAAGTCTGGACAGTTCTTTTTCCAAATAAACCGCTTCTATATAAAACTTATGTTATCTTTTGATCAACTCATTCAGAATTTAACAGATACAACACAACCGAGCGTCGTCCGTAGTGCTGCTATTGAGGGGCTCGTAGAGCAAGGAAACGCTCGCAGCGTGAAGTTCTTGATTGATGTACTCGCTGATTCAGATTCAATGATCCGACGCGAGGCTGCAAAGGGGCTTCAGAATCTGGGGGCAACCGGGGCAATAGAACCGCTCCTTCAAGCGTTGCAAGCCGAATCGAAGGATTTAACAGTTTGGGCAATGCTTGAAGCTATCGGTGAGTTGGGAAATCCCAGTACGCTTCCGACGTTGGAGTCGCTAAACAACGTCGATTCTATGCTCACGCGGATAGAAGTAAAGAAATGCATTAATAGAATTCAGGAGCGCTATGGCAACGGAAGCATGTCTGAAGCACCAAAAGAGGAAGAGACTGTACCTGCTCAAACCCGTAAGCAGCATCCAGAGTCAATTCCATCTCAGGATACACCGTTCCCGGATTCAGCTACAGTAGAAACGGAGGAAACGACAGAAAATCAGGATTCACTACTACATTACTTGATTAATAGAGTTAATATACGGACTTCTGATTCTTCTGAAGCAACAACAGATTCTTCCGAAGCGACAACGGGTAAGTTTGATGAGGAACAGAGAAGTATTTCCACTGAAGAGACCTTTGAAGAACCTATCGTGGATCCAGATGAAATAAATATGACGGAACCCGAAGAGGTAACAGTCGAGAAGGACTATGCGCAATCCACCGAGGCAGCGGGTGAAATACTAAATGAAATAGAACTCACAGAGAAGGTCGCAACGGATACTGAAACATTAGAACCGGAAGAAGATACGGGAATACTTGACACGGAACTCTCGGATACAGAAGAAGACACAGAAATACCCAGTACGAAACACACAGAGTCAGAAGAAGACACAGAAATAGACGATTTAGTACAATCCATCTCACGATCACCGCGTCTCGCCGGTTCGTCTGTTGCTCTTCCGATATTAGCACCGAATGCCGCTACGGTGCCGTATCATCCGGATGTAGCACCGTCACAAGAGGGGAATGAAAACTTTTTCCTCGCTATCCTACATCCAGGAAGGTATCTGTCCAAACGCTGGGTTTCCCGCACACGCGCCTATTTGATATTATGGGGTATTCTCCTTGCTGCCACAGTTGGATTCATGCAATATCATAAGCATCACAGAGTAACGGAGACACCTCAATCTCGTATTGGACTTTCTGTCACTGAAGTCCCGGAGTTCGTAGAGCGCTCCGTAGCAGAAGGCGATTTTTACATCCAAGAAGGGCACTATAGACAAGCCATTAGTGCATATCACTTGAGTCGAAACCTTGGTGTCTTACCTATTCAATCCTATAGAAAACTCGGATTTGCATACTTCAAGGAAGGTCAGTATGCACTCGCAGCTGAGGCGTATGAGTTATTTCTCGAAGAACAGGAAAAGGATACACCTGGCGCATTTATCGCCGAAGCTTCACTGAGTGGCATGTACCCGTCCAGTTCTGTTGAGGCGACGGTCGCGCAGGAATATGAAACCTATAACATACTCGGTACAGCCTATATGAAACTTGGACGCTTGCAAGATTCGCAACGTGCCTATGAAAAAGCGATACATCTCGCACCGAAATATGGTGAGGCCTATAGCAATCTCGCTCGTCTCTACGCTGATGGATATCAGCAAAAACTCGAACTCGCTGAAACATTAGCCTATACAGCGGTCGCGCTAAACCCTGATGTTGCTGCTTATCACGATACGCTCGGTTGGATTTTGGCAAAGCGTGGACAGGTGAATAGAGCAATGAAAACTTTAGAACGATCTATCAATCTGCATAGCGATGCCGTTGAGTCACACTATCACTTGGCTCAGGTCGCACTAAAAGCCAATGAACGACAGAAGGCAATAAAATCTATTCGGGAGGTACTCAAACTTAATCCTGCCTATATACATCTGAATGCAGCAAACCGACAATGATGGAAAAAGTTAGCGAATGACGGAAAGTTTGCCAATCCGTCGATCTGTCTCCGATTCAAGAACATAGACGTAAACACCACTACTAATGCCAGAGAGATACCAAACCTTTCTGTCTCTTTCACGTTCCGTCCTACCGAACGACGCGATACAGTTTCCCGCCACATCATAAATATAAATTTTGGTTCCCAAAGGTAGTTTATCAAATGTAACCTCATTGCATTCTACTGGATTGGGATAGACAATCGTCTCGGCTAAAGTTGGTGCTGGGAGCAGGACTGTCAACATCCTGGCATTATCATCAAGTTCGGCACCGTATATATCCGAAAGTTGTATCGCCTCAATCTGATAGTGGTTTCCTGTTTGAAAAACAGCGGGAGAAAATGTGAGTACCACCCGCTGACCTGATCTGTCCAGAATCGCCGAGATTGGGGCATAACTTTCGACTTCTTCTTGTTTTTGCAGACGGTAACGTCCAGCATGTGTCGCTGAAATTCCCATAGGTTTATCGAACTGTAGCAGGAGTTGATTTGGAAGCGAATAGTCAGCAGCCTGTAGCCTTGGTCGCTGTGTTGGCACGACAGATCTCAATGCGGACTGTCTTGACAGTTTACCATTGGAATCCTGGGACGCAAGCGCGTACCAGTAAGTTTGTCCCGTTGTAAGTCCTGTATCCCTAAATTCTGTTTCCTGAATCCCTTCACGGATCTGTTTCAGTGCGTCCTTACGTTCTCCACGGTAGAGAATATGTGTTACAGATTCCGCTGTAGTTTCCCATGAAAGCAGAACCGAGTTTTCGTCAACAGGCTTCGCTGTAATACCCCACGGGGCACTCAGCATCAGATTCTGTCGTGAACGTGAGATTGCCGACGATTCAAAAACCATCAAGGCATTATTGCTGTTAAATAACAACGCATTTATTCCATCGCCGTCGGAATCAGCCACAATCGGATTAAAGGTACTTGTAGCGGGGTGGTGCCAAATAGGGCGATAGTCTGTTCCGTCATATTGGACAAGGTAAAAGTTGGGTGAAACGGCGATGCACAATTCATTCTGTCCGTCGCTGTTTGCGTCAGCGATAGTCATTCCATTTCCACCATCTCGTACATCCCGAATTCGTTGCGTCCATACAGCGCGGTAAGCATCGTTCCCATCCGAAGCAAAAATGGTCAAAACCCAATGATAATAACGGATGTCCAAGGGTGTAGTGCCGATCGCCGTTCCAGTTTGGGAGCAGATAGCGAACTCCGCCTTACCATCACCATCCAGATCACCAGCTGCAAAGAGCTGTGGAACACCTTCGGGAAGCGTATGACGCCATGTTTGCCTGTATTGGTTGTTTCCAACTGCCTCGTACAAGAAGATCTCACTGTCCTTATCCCCTGCTAAAATCTCTATCTGTCCATCTCCATCAAAATCACCCGTAGCAAAATTTGCGCTGAGCCCGTTATTCCCAAACGTTGGGTTTTCAAGTATAGCAACATTACGGTGGTTATTATTTCCGTCTGACGCATACACAAAAATGGAGTTGGTAGCGTCATCACGTGCGAAAATTTCAGCTGTTCCATCTCCATCCGCATCTACGATTGTTCTGCTCCAATTGCCTTGTGCTTCCCAAATGCGTTCTGTTGGGAACTCACCTTGTGCAGGTTGCTCTAACAAGAATATCACGTCTAAAGCGTTACACAATATCTCTACGCGTCCGTCCCCATCTGTATCCGATATCGCTCGCGGCCATAGCGATTCCGTAAATGAATAAATTGCCTCGAATGTACCGTTGTTTTGTATCTCAAAGATCCGTGCCAGACCGGTGTCCATTTCAGTGGCGATAAGTTCTAATTTCCCATTTCCGTTCATGTCTACCGGTGAAACGATGGCATGCAACCGCTGTTCGGAGGAGGCAACCTGCGATAGGTGTAATGGGTGAATCAGGGTCTGCTGCGTCTCGATCTCATATAGCGCACCGTTGTTGTCATCAGTGTGTAGAAGGCCCGTACGATTTTCCACTGATAATCTGTATCTATGTCTCCCCGATGGTACACCTAAATCGGACACGTTCACAATATGAAGAAGGTTCTCTGAATCCGAGCGGGCAGTCCTGCTGATGTTTCCTGCTACATCAATAATCTCTATCTCACCGATAGATACTTCATTAGTTTCCCACATAACGACCGAGTCAATCCTATTTCTTGACAGCCATGTTTGCGCTTCGTGTCTCGAAATAAGGGGGGCAGTATGGCTCACATCGATGACTGTTCGGTCTCTCTTGATTTCGCCACTTTCTGATTTGACATTGAGACGCAGCGTATATCGGTCCTCCGCTAACTCCGAAGTGTTCCACTTGTGCAAACAGACGTTATACTTCGGTTTCGTTTGCACAGGTCCTAAAGGAAACCATAACTCAGGGACTTCCCCAATCCCATATTCCAACCAATACTCAACAAATCTAAGACCACCAGCACTGCCAAAAATCTCAATATTTCCAATGTTATTGGACCCGGTAACTTGGGAGTGTAGTTGATGGGCGTCAATTTGTGCAATGACCTCTGTTGAAGCAGTAAGGGCAGCTTGGGCGTCAAGTGAGCCTGCACCGACGAGAACGTTGATAAATAGCGTTTCGGCAGTGTCAATGAGGGTTTCTTGAACCTCTGTGTTGGTATATTCTGGGTTCGCTGCTATCAACAATCCAGCAATACCAGAGACATGTGCAGCAGCCATTGATGTACCAGATCTATTTTGATACCCACCGTCAATATCTGTACTCGGAATCTCCTCACCCGGTGCAGCGATGTCAACTGTCGCACCGAAGTTAGAATCGCTATACAGTGACTTCCCCTGTCCAAGTCCAGCAACGGAGATAACGGTTTTAAGGGCTGCAGGATAATAAGATCCGAGTGTTCCTGAGTTTCCCGCTGCACCAACCAGCACACAGCCACGAGCATAAGCATATTCTAAGGCATCTTCTATAATGAAAGCATTTACCGTATCCCCCCAACTCATGTTGATCACGTGTGCCCCATTATCCGCTGCGTAAACAATAGCCGCAGCGAGATCGTCGTTCTGAAGATACTCACCACCGCCATATTTGAAGCCAGCTCTCAGCGGCATGAGGCGGCACTTCCATGCAATCCCAGCAATTCCTATTCCATTGTTTGCTTCCGCTGCGATGATACCAGAGACATGTGTACCGTGTCCGGTGTCATCCTCAGGTGCATTGTCACGCACCGTCCAATCGCCACCACCCGGTAGAGTCGGGGCATCGCTAAAGTCCCAACCGTTGATGTCGTCAACATAACCATTATTATCATCATCAGCGCCGTTGTTAGGGATTTCATCGCTATTCCGCCATAGCTGCGAACGAAATTCAGGGTGTTGGGTCGCTATACCGCTATCAACAACAGCCACTGTTACGCTTGGATTCCCTTGCTCAATCGCCCACGCTTCTGGCATATTTATTAATCTCAGATTCCACTGTTCGTTATATCCGGGATCCTTCGGCACTGTTTCCGCGCAGGGCTGATTGAGACGATTCAATTCCACCGCTTCAATGGCAGCGTGACGGGCGTATCGACGCTGAAGCGGTTCTAATGCCCATTTCGCGGGGAACCGAATGAGATAGATATTCCGAAGTCGTGGATGCTGTCCCGCAGGCGTGGCTGGTGAAAAAATGGGCGAAACTGATACTGCACCAAGCTTCTGACTCAGCGTCTCAAGCTCTACAGTAGAAGCATCTGAATGTAGACGGACAATCAGTTCACCGGGTGTGTGTGTGATACGAGAAAAGTTATCTGAATTACTTTGAGCAAATACGATTTGCGCATTTGCTAACAACAGAAAGGTATAAAAAAGAATTGAATTTCTTGTCATCGTTTTCTTATGCGGATTTATTGGGATAGCCTCTGCTCTGTATTTAAAATTGTATTTTTTAGACGCAATCTGTTATATTGTTACTTAGTTTGGAATTCAAGAGGAATAAACAGATTTTTTGTGGTGATCTGTCATCAATATTGCTAAATTTGACGTTAGAAATCCCAAGAACTGGCTTATTAAATTAATTCACTGTCAATAAACTTAAGGAAATATACCCATGAAAGCGTCAGAACTCACCGTAAAATGTCTTGAAAACGAAAAAGTCGACTACATTTTTGGAATACCCGGCGAAGAAAACCTGGATTTAATGGATGCTTTATTAGAGTCAAAGATTCAATTCATTCAGACCCGCGATGAACGTGGTGCCGCCTTCATGGCGGATGTTTACGGGCGCCTTACCGGTCGCGCTGGCGTCTGCCTCGCTACCCTTGGTCCGGGTGCCATGAACCTTGTAACCGGAGTTGCTGATGCCAATATGGATAGAGCACCTCTCGTCGCAATCACGGGTCAAGCGAGTCTCGACAGGATGCACAAAGAATCGCACCAGTACATGGATGTTGTCTCCGTTTTCAAGCCAATGACCAAATGGAATACACTCATTCACCTACCCGAAATCATTCCCGAATCCATTAGCAAAGCCTTCAAGACCGCAACAGGCGAAAAGCCTGGAGCCACCCATATCGACTTTCCTGAGGACGTAGCAAAAATGCAAGTTGACGCGGAACCCGTTCCACACGACTTTCCAAGTGAAGCGGAACCTGTTGTCTCCTGTTTGCAACGCGCTGCACAACTAATTAACGACGCGAAACACCCTATTATCCTCGCAGGAAATGGGGTCGTCCGACAAGGCGCAGCTCGAATGCTTACCCAATTCGCGGAAATGACGAATATCCCAGTCGCTCACACCTTTATGGGTAAAGGGAGTATCCCGTGGACACATCGACTCTCCTTGCTCAGTGTTGGATTGCAAGCAAACGATTTCGTCTCATGCGGGTTTGATCGTGCAGATCTCGTTATCGCTATTGGTTATGATATCGTTGAATATCATCCTAGCCTCTGGAACCCGAATCGCGATAAGAAACTCGTTCATATTGACACAGAACCGAGCGAAAGTGATGCCGCTTATGTCACGGATGTCGAAATGGTAGGTAACATTCGACAAAGCCTCAGACATCTGATGGCGCAAGAAATTTATCCCAAAGATTCAGAGTATGCCTCAAATACTTTGCGGAAAATAATACTCGATCAACTCGATGAACATCGTGACGACACAGGTTTTCCAATAAAACCACAGAAAATCTTGAGCGATGTCCGTTCTGTACTTGCTAAAGATGATATTCTCATCTCTGATGTTGGCGCACACAAAATGTGGATAGCGCGAATGTATCCGTGCTATCAACCGAATACCTGCATCATCTCTAACGGATTTGCCGCAATGGGCATTGCGGTGCCTGGAGCTATCGCTGCCAAACTCGTCTATCCAGAACGTAAATGTTTGGCTGTCTGCGGTGATGGTGGATTCCTCATGAACTCACAGGAGCTTGAAACTGCTGTACGAGTCGGGATCCCGTTCGTCACGCTTATTTTCAATGACGAAGCTTATGGACTTATTGAATGGAAACAGATGAACGGCTTTGGTAGACCAGCACATATCGATTTTACGAACCCTGATTTTGTTACCTATGCAGAAGCTTTCGGTGCCAAAGGCTACAGGGTCGAAGGTAGTGACGAACTCGTCCCTATACTTAATGAGGCATTCCAACAGAAAGTTCCCGCGGTCATTGACTGTCCTGTCGATTATGCCGAGAACCTACGGTTAACCAACGAACTCGGGCATCTAACATGCCCCATTTAATTTCTGAAAGGTAATCATAGCCTTTTGTCTCTCTGCTGTCCGATATACTTCGTTTTTTTAGAGGAGGAACTCAACCCAAAAAATGGCATTTTCAACAATTGAATGGGCGGATGGCAGAATCCGGCTCATCGACCAGACGCTGTTGCCCAACGAATTCAAGCAAATTTATTGTGATGATCTTCCGTCGATCTGGGAAGCCATCAAATCGCTGCGTGTCCGCGGGGCACCCGCAATCGGCATCGCAGGGGCTTTGGGGGCAGTACTCGGAATTTGGAATTCCACAGCAAAAACCTACGACGCTTTTGCCGCTGAACTCAAATCCGCTACCGATTACTTGGCAACTTCACGACCGACAGCCGTCAATCTATTTTGGGCACTGGATAGGATTACACGAACGGCACAAGAGAACTCTCATCTACAGGTTTCCGAACTCAAAGAAGTCCTACTCGCCGAGGCATTAGAGATTATCGCTGAGGATAGGGCGATGTGTCGCTCCATTGGACAACACGGGATGGCATTGCTTAATGAAAACGATACCATCCTCACGCACTGCAACGCTGGTGGATTGGCGACATCTGACTATGGAACGGCGTTGGCTGTGATGTTCAGCGCACACGAGGCTGGTAAGCAGATACAGGTTTATGCGGATGAAACACGTCCCTTGTTACAAGGCGCACGTCTCACTACTTGGGAGCTGATGCAAGCCGGAATTGATGTAACCCTTATTTGTGATAATATGGCTGCCCAAGTTATGAAAGAAGGCAAAATTCAGTGTGTTGTTGTTGGTGCTGATCGGATTGCTGCCAATGGAGATACGGCAAACAAAATCGGCACTTACAACGTTGCTATCCTCGCAGAGGCACACGACATCCCGTTTTATGTCGCCGCGCCGACTTCAACGTTGGACTTCGCTCTTGAAACAGGAGCGGAGATTCCCATTGAGCAGCGGGCAGCAGAGGAAGTAACAGAGGGTTTCGGCAAACTTACCGCTCCTGAAGGCGTGAAAGTCTATAGTCCTGCGTTTGATGTCACACCCGCGGCGTTAGTCACGGCAATTATTACTGAAAAAGGGGTCGCACGCGCGCCTTATACAGATAGCCTAAAGGCGTTGCGGAATTCGTAGTTTACGCCGCTTTTGCAATGTTCGAGCGAGTACCGCTTATGTCAAAGCAGTCGTACTGATTGGTGTTCATAATCCGAGTTGCAAACGTCATCGCCTGTTTTTCTGTCATATAACCGTCTGCAATTTCGGCTTCAAGGGCGCGTCGGATTTCGTTCCGCGCTTGGATCGCATACGCCATCGCGCTGGTTGGCCACCCCGTATCGCCGCCGAAAGCGAACAATTTATTCGACGGGACAGCATGGATGCACCGGCGGAGGAAATCACGCGAACTGTATGGATCGATGCTCCATGCCCAGCAGAAGTCTACCCAGATATTACGGTAGTGCTTGGCGAGTGCAACCAATTCATCGTTGTAGGGGTAGGCGATGTGCATCAATACAAACTTCGCATCAAGATACCGCGCAAATAAGGCACACATATTACCCGCAGGAATACGACGCACCGGCATACGGTCATTACCTGCATAGTAGCCGGTGTGAATTTTGAAGGGTAGGTTGTGTTCAATCGTGAGTTCAACGCCGCGTGCCCAGCACCAATCTCCAAGACACAGACGCGTCGCTTCATCAATATCTGCAGCAGGTCGTGTTAGCACAGCATTAAGGGCAGTGGATGCCTCGGCATCGCTCCTTTCGATCCAATTGAGCGTCCGGTTGTAGGCGTGTTGGGATTTTACGGCGATCGCACAGGGCGCGTGCTTGGCAAAAATTGACGCCATAGCACTCTTTAGTGATGAAAGGTCGTTGACTTCAACGCCTGTCTCGGCGTGGATAGCACTCGGATCCACCTGTCCATTACAGAACGTCGCCCACGACAGATCGTAAAGGAAAAAATCAAGCCCCGAAGTATCTGGTGTACATTGCCAACTGAAATCGTCTGTTTGAATGTGATCGAGGTTCGCAAGATCGTGTAAGATGTGATAACGTTTGCCGGGCGTGCGAAGCGTCTTTAGATTATCGGCACTCGCGAGTCCACCGCCTGTCAGTTCGTCAAGTCCATAGATGTGTTTTGCAATGAGACTAACTGCTTCGCCGTATCCGGTAAATTGGGTTGCTTCCCATGCGTCTCGGATACCTTCAAACCGAGATTTGATGTCTTGAGAAGCATCCATCAGGTTACGCATCGCCTCTGGAGAGGCTCCCGCTGTTACAAGATCGGCAGGGACATAGTTCCCGAACAGGTCTTGAAGAATATCGGGCCCATTCTCAACCCATTCGGCTTCGCGCTTCATGTGTTCGTGGGTATCAACGAGGCGGATAGATTGGATGTGGTGGGTCAAATCAGTTGCCATACGAGATCTCCTAAAAAATTAGATGCGGAAAGTGTAGTATTCATTAGGGCTATTTAGTTTTGTTTTCAATTTAGATCTTGGTTTACAGGTGTTAACATTTTTATGAGATCTCGCGTAACTTTTCACGTTGTATCTCGTAAGAAATATCATACACGTGATAGCCCCCAAATGAATTCGGGGGTATAGGCCGGAATTCTGATAAAGCGGATATATTAGAATAAATAAACCTGAATTCCGTGGTCCTAACTTGACAAATATATTGAATTATGCTTTACTATATAGTGTTTTGAAAGCTGCAAAGTGTAATTTGGGGGTTTGCCTATATTTAAAACACGCCGGTTCGCTAATTTATTGAAAAAGAACAAGATTGCTCCATTGTAAAATAACAGGTTTATTCTGTCAAGGAAAACAGCAAACTCAGAGAGGCTAACGTGCAAGCCTCCACTATAAAAGACAAATGCTCGCGTAGGAACGTGAATGGTTGGCGTCATCTTCCTGAAGAAGACCAGACCGCAGGAGCATATAATGCCTACAGGACGGATTAAGTACTACAATTTCGATAAAGGCTTCGGATTTATCGCACAAGATAGCAGTGATGCCGATGTCTTCTTACACAGTTCTGCGATTAAGCAGCCCGAATATGAGGAACTCCGCGTCGGGCAGCGGGTGAAATATAACATTATTGAAGGTGAGAAGGGGCTTGTTGCTCAAAATGTTGAGGTATTATTAACACCCACAGAACGCCGATGGCTCCGACAGGGAAAAGCAATTATTCCGCGTGGTTACGCAGGCTTCCCGGGTCAGAATCAAGGGCAATTTTTAAACGAGGAAAACACGACTACCTTTGATGATAAAGCCTCCGCACCAAAATCGACTCGGAGTCGCCGCGACCGAGACGCACCTGTCGCATCTTCAAAACCGACAGTGAGACCACAAGGTCAACCCACAGCAGCAAGAGACTTTGACAAAGAGGATCTGAAAGAACAAACTTCAAAGCAGCTCAGCTTCGGGGACCTCTACATTCTCAAGCAGATTAATTTTGAAACACCGATGTTTTTCGCGTTGTCCAATGACGTGCAACTTCCAGCGACTGTCCTTGAAATGACGCTCTCTCGTTTGACCCTCAACAGCAATGGAAAAGAGCAGCACATCCCTAAAACAGATGTTAAATACTGCTATAAGGATGTTGATGCGGAAAGGGTTCAGGTAGCTATTGACATTGACGAAGAGGTGAAAGCCCAGCAGTTAACACAATTAACCGCCGATGCCAAGGCTTGTGAAATTGATACCCAGGCTGTCCAAGATGCCCGAAAAAATAAATCCCCGATTGAGATTACCCTCCGAGCAGGAGAGATCTTTCGGGGGATTATAGATTGGGTGAGTCCTTATGAGATTAAGCTCATTTTAGCCAATGGGGCAAAGGTCGTTATCTTCCGGCATGCTATCTACGCGCTTTCCCTAAATTAGGTGCTGCTATGGAAGCCTATCACGAACTCCTTGATGAGATTCAGCGTGATGTCCAGCGTTTACGCGAGGAATCCGGAGGTGTGCCGTGTCCGTCTGATTGCTTTTCCTGCTGCCAGAATACAGCAACAATGGCGATAAGTGAGGTAGAAGCGCGCCACCTGAAGGTCGGATTAGAAATCCTGCCCCAGCAGCTCCGCACACATATCCGACAGAAAGCGGAGCGGACCATCAAAAAATTAGAATCGCACGGCTACAATGCCGAAAACATTATACCAGATGCTGGCATGAAAGCTATCGGAATAATAAAGGGCACGCCTGAGGGAGAGTGCCCTATGTTAATTGGTGGCGTCTGTGCCGTTTACGAACACCGTCCGGTCATCTGCCGAGTTTGGGGATATCCCATTCATAATGGCAATGAATTAGCGTGCTGTCATAAAACTTTTATTGGACGACGCAGCCGATACCGTCCGCTCAATTACACGCGTTATTGGAATGAGTGTAAGAGACTAAGCACTGAATTGGGTGCTGAGAAGAAAACACCCAACTCTTATCTCGTCCTTCGGTTGCTATCTGATAGTGGGCAAGATTTGTAACCCTGACGCTCTCCGATGTTGTAGGAGCGGTTTGTAACCCCGATTTTTAAATCCTTAAATTCCCACTACACTTTCACTCAACTCGCGCAAAAACTGGAACGTATAAATCCCTGTACGATGTCCATCACTCCAAACCAATCGCACCGCATACCGTCCTACCCGCTGAATATCTACAAGCTGTAAATTTTCAAAAAAATCCGCAGAGGGTAAAATATGAAAAGGGTCTTTACCTAAACGCGTTGCATCACATCGCGCACATGGACACTTTTCGCGGAGGAGACGATAGGACAACTCGCAGTGGTGTGAATCTTTCCACTGAATTTCCAAACTTGTATCGCCTCTTTCAATCTGGGTAGGTTGATATTTCTGCATAATGCTGCTCAAGTGAGTTAGGACAAAAAACACGGTTGCCGATTCGCGTTACCTTAAGCAGGTTCACAAATCGACAACCGTTCAAGGAGTCGCAGTTCAAGGGTTGCTTTAATTATCCCTTATTCAAAGTACTCAGCATTAATATCTATGAACTCTTCCCATTCTTCTGGGACATCCTCTTCCATAAAGATGGCTTCGACAGGGCATTCAGGTTCGCAGACACCGCAATCGATGCACTCCTCTGGGTCGATGTAGAGTTGGTCGGTCTCCTCGAACTCGTCGGCATCCGGCAGGGGGTGGATACAGTCCACTGGACACACATCAACGCACGCACTGTCTTTAACCTCAATACACGGTTCACAAATTACATAGGTCATGCGAAAAAACTCCTTTCCGCTTGATTTACAATAAAAGCCTCCATACCATACAGGGACAACTTCATTTGGGGGGACGAGACTATTCCCTATTTAATGAAGGCATTACAAAAAACATTAGCATATATGGCGCTTTTTTTTCAAGTATCGCCATTTTTTTAGATTTAGTTTTGGTTTGCAAGTTATGCCTAAATACGCTGTCTGCTGAGTTATGATTAGGATACTATAAATAATACCACATGTAATTCATTTTGTCAAGTTACATTATTTTCCGAAGGCAAAATGCGTAGACTTTTCAGGGGCTACAGGCACACCCATCAACGACAACTGACAACCAAAAACCAAATAACTTGACAAAGCCAAATTTTTGTGGTAGTATATCAAGAACCGAAAAAGCGTTGCTCGCAACCTCACCATATCGTCGCAAAGTGCAGATTCCCTATCTTAGCAACAGAAGGAGCATCATGAGAAAACCCTCCCGCAAAAAGTGGCGGTTCAAAAATTTAAATACCGATAATAGCTTGGTATTGGCATCGGAGTTCGGAATTTCCTTATTCGCTGCCCAAATGCTTACCAACCGTGGGATAAAAACCGCTGCCGAAGCGCGAGCCTACCTCTATCCAACTTTTGATGACCTGCACTCCCCCTTTAAATTTGCCGATATGGAAAAGGCTGTTGAACGGATACGCAAGGCAATCTCGAACGGCGAGAAAATCTGTATCTATGGTGATTATGATACCGATGGCACTACCGCAACTGCATTATTAATCAACACATTCCGCCAGATGGATGTCCCCGCTGATTACTATATCCCGCATCGGTTTGAAGAAGGCTACGGACTCAGTGAAGATACCATAAAAAAGATTCATGAAAAAAACGGTGCAAAATTACTCATTACTGTAGACTGTGGTATTACCTCAGTTAAGGAAGTCGCCTTAGCCAATCAACTCGGTATGGATGTTATTGTTACAGACCACCATCAACCCGAGAACGAACATCCACCCGCATATGCCCTGATTTCACCTAAGGTTTCAGATAATGAATACCCCTTCGCCGAACTGGCTGGGGTTGGTTTAGCCTTCAAGTTGGCACAAGGGTTAATCGAAGATAGAGCGTTTCTTGAGTCACAACTTGATTTGGTAGCATTAGGTACTGTCGTGGACATCGCCTCGTTGACTGGCGAGAATCGCATTTTGAGTCGTTTAGGGTTAGCAGAGCTTGACAAACGCAAACGACCTGGAATCCATGCGTTGTGCGAAGCAGCAGGGCACGCAATTGACACGCCACTTAACGGAAACGCTCTCTCTTATAGGTTAGGACCGCGTATCAATGCCGCTGGACGAATGGATACCGCACGCAAAGTGGTTGAGCTTCTCATCACCGATTCTGATCAAGTCGCAACCCAGATCGCCTCCGAACTCAATCAAGTGAATCAGAAGCGACAGGAATTGGAAAGACGGATCCAAAGTGAGGCGTTGGAGATAATTGAAAAAGACGTAGACGATGATACGATAGGGATCGTTGTTGCCAGTGACAAATGGGACGAAAAAGCACAAGGAGTGGTCGGCATCGTCGCTGCCCGTTTGAAGGAGACCTACTACAAACCAGTTATTGTTCTCGCGATTAATGGTGATAAAGCCACTGGGTCCGGGCGTTGTATAGATGGAATGAACCTCGCCGATGGTCTCGTCGCTTGCACGGACTTACTTGTTAAACACGGTGGACACCAAGCAGCAGCAGGACTAACAATCAAAACCGAAAATATCCCTGAATTCAAGAAGGCTTTTGATGAATTCGCCCGTGATCATCTGACGGAGGAAGAACTACAACCGAAGCTGGACCTTGAGTTTGAAACACATCTCTCGCTCTTATCGTTAGATACCCTAAAGGAACTCGAACAATTTGAGCCTTTTGGGAAAGACAACCCGGCCCCCTATTTTGGTATACAACGCGTTAAAGTTGTTAATGGCACACCTACCGCGATAGGAAAAGAGAAAAACCATCTCCGGATGTATGTTAGCGATGGGATGCGAAAATTATGTGCCCTTGAATGGGGCGCAGCTGAGAAACTCGTCAGTGTCAATCAACCCGATGTGTCCCTTGATATCGCTTTTTCACCCCAAATTAACGAGTGGCAAGGTCAGCAATCTGTTCAACTTATGCTTGAGGATTGGCACGTCCGCTCCGAAGGTAGAGACATGAAATGGGATGTATTTCCTGGACGTAGTGTCAAATCTCCTGTGAAGTTTGTTGACAATCGTAATACAGACAAAAAAAATAACCTTTCTGACTTGCTTGGAAAAGAAGAATCTTGTATAATTTATGTACAAGACGAGAAGATGTTAGATCTCCTTCTCACAAGGCTTTTGCCAGAAAACGTTGAGAACGTCGCACGGCACGATGAGACAACACCAGAAGCGGAGGAAATAGCGTTATTTCGGCAACTGGAAAGCGGAGAACTCAAGGCAATTGCTTCAAGTAGTACATTTTCGCACGTCGAGGACTTTCCGCACGTTACCCACTTTATCTTCTGCCACCTAACACCGAGTTTCGATGCGTTTTTTAAACGCTGTAAACCTGCTTTCGTTTCTGACGAGACCTCTTATCTGCATCTCATTTATAATGATAAAGACGAAACGCAGATGCGCAATTGGATCGCTGAAAAATATCCAGCAGACGACGAATTGCGGCACTTATTTGGGACCATGAGGGATGTTATCCGATCTAACGGTGCTGCAGGCTTTCCTGAAGCACAGATGCTGGATGGCAGACTCGGAGCACGATTAACTGTTCAAACCGGACTTACTATTTTTGAAGAATTGCAATACATCGCACGGCACGGAGATCCAAGACACAGACTCGTTGAACTCCTTCCTGCTCAGAAGAGTAAATTGTCCCATTCACCGACGTATCTGAGGGGTGAGTGGATTAAACAGACGAGCACTTCTTTTATTGAATTTCAACTAAGAGAAAGCATTGAATCTATGTGGGGGCGCATAGAAGATGAGTCTCAAATCACTAATTAATCAAATTCAAACGTATGATCCAGATGCGGAAGTTGAACTCTTAGAACGATGCTACCGCTTCGCACGAAACGCCCATAAAGGACAACGGCGGAAATCCGGGCAACCCTACTTTTCGCATTGCGTCAAAACTGCGGAGATACTTGCCGAATTACGCTTGGACACACACACAATCTGCGCAGGACTTATGCACGATGTACTCGAAGATACAGGTGTCACGCGCGAAGAGATGCAGGTGCGTTTCGGCACCAACATCGCCAATCTTGTTGAAGGGGTCACAAAAATCGGGCAATATAAACCCAGTGTTTCTACCCCAACACCAGCCACAACGAATACTGTCGAGGATCGGGTCCATCGACAACGCCAAGCTGAAACCTACCGGAAACTCCTCTTAGCAACAGCAGAAGATATGCGAGTCATTCTCATTAAACTCGCAGATCGACTTCATAACATGGAGACGCTGAAATTCCTTTCCAGCGAGAAGTGCCAACGCGTCGCAAAAGAGACCTTGGAGATTTATGCACCAATCGCACACCGATTGGGAATTTGGCGTATCATGAGTCGTCTTGAGGACTTAGCATTCAAGCATCTCTACCCCGGCGAATACCGGAAAATCGCGGAGCTCCTGAATCAGAAACTTACCGAACGAGAAGAATATTGTGACAAAATGGTTAAGCAGATTCAGCAAGAGCTTGAAAAACGCAACATTTTTGCCGATGTCCACGGTAGAACAAAACATATCTACAGCATCTACCAGAAAATGCAGCAGAAAGGGACTCCCTTCAGCGAAATTCGAGACCTCGTCGGTCTCCGGATTCTCGTCAAGAGCGACGCCGACTGCTATACCGCACTTGGCGCACTCCATTACAAATGGAGCTACCATCCAGACCGACTTCGAGATTGGATCGGTCAACCCAAGAAAAACGGCTATCAGTCACTCCATACCACGATTCTTGATGATGGCAAACCTGTTGAAATACAGATTCGCACGTATCAAATGCATAAGGTCGCTGAAGACGGCATTGCTGCGCATTGGAGTTACAAGGAAGGTCTGCCTACAAGCAAACAGGGACGCTCTATTTTCGCCAGCTACAAGCAGATACTCGAAGACATACAGGAGACCCAAGATAGTCCGCATCAATTCGTGGCATCAATGAAGCTGGAACTTTTTGAAGATGAGGTGTACGTCTTTTCCCCCAAGGGTGATCTCTTTACGCTACCTGCTGGCGCGACTGTAATTGATTTTGCCTATAAAATTCATACCGATGTTGGGCATACATGTGTCGGTGCTGAGGTGAATGGGAGTGTTGCACCGATTCGACGGGTCCTTCAAAATGGAGATCAAGTTAATATTCGGACCCAGACAAATGGAAAACCGAGTCGGAGTTGGTTGCCTTATGTCAAAACCGCCACGGCACGGAGTAAAATTAAACATTGGTTCCGTGAGAAAGACAGGGCTGACGCATTGGAATTAGGCAAGAAATTTCTCGCAGCAGAGTTGCGTGTCTCTTATCTTAACGCACGTGATTATCTGAATTCACCAAAACTACTCGACATCGCCAAGCAACTCAACCTTAAAAGTCTTGATGAGCTTTTCGTTCGGATTGGCAACGGAAATGAATCCGCTACCCAAGTCGTTAATTTGTTGAAACCTGAGGGGCCGAAAGATGAGACCGAGGCTGCAGAGAAGGACGCACAAGCGCGAAAAACCGCATCAGCCCCAGCCGTCCAACTTGAAAACGACATTGATTTAGGCATGATGCGGATCATGAAGTGCTGTAATCCCATACCGGGCGATCAGGTTGTCGGCTATATCACCCGGGGACGCGGCGTTTCTGTGCATAGAGCAGGTTGTATCCGCATCCTTGATGAGCCAGAAAGGCTATTGTCTGTTAAATGGCTCGAAAAATCACCCTCCGAAAATGGAAACTATCCGCTTGAAATTTATCCCGTTAAAATCTTTGTTGAATGCAGTGACCAGCCCGGCATGCTCGGCGCAATCACTACTGCTATCGCAAAGTACAAAGTAAACATCCGCTCCGGGACTTTCCAACCCTCCACACGGCATCTGGATGCTACTGCTTCCGACTATTTCACTATAGACGTGACAGGTGCTCAGCAGTTGGAAGAGGTCATGCAAGCGATTCGGCGTCTAAAAGGCGTACAACGCGTCACTCGCAAATTCTAACTCGCTTTGCACAATAAACGCGATTCCCAAACGCGACGCATTACTCTATTAAGCCGCAGGCATTTTTGATATAACTTTAGAAATTTTCCCGCTTCGTATACATTTAACGCAGACACGGATTCGCTGCGTTCCTACCTCGGTTTGGACGCGGACCCGTTGGAGATTCGGCATCCAACGCCGCTTTGTGTGCCGAATTGATTTACTAATCTGATTTCCTGTTATCGGGCGTTTACCGCAGACCATACAGATTCGTGACATTGTGTAAGTCTCCTCTCTTCTTTTCTTGAACCTAAGTGTTAATAATACCACAATTAGACCGAAAATGCAAATTTCTTTACCCAATCAAGGGCATTCAGTATCCAATAATGTACATGCTGGACGCCCGTAACCAACGCCCTGCTCTTAACTGACAACTGAGAACCGAAAACTGAATATCCCTACCAAAAAAGATTGGCATTCTTCAACAAACTGTTATATACTATTGGTATGGAAAGTAGCAATGTAACGCAACCGGCATCTAACAGAACTGACTTACCACACCAAAGATTTGATATTGTTGCCAAAGATGCCATTTACACGTTCCCCGAAGATGTGCTCCAGTTTCTGATGCAAGGATTGGATATCGAGTTTCTTGAGCATCTTGAGAGTGAGTTCACAACTGTTGAAATGCGGCAGATGGATAGTTTGATAAGAGTGCGTCTCAATGGTGAACCGGCTTTAGTGCATTGCGAGTTTCAGACGAGCGACAGTAGGCATTTGGAGATGGTGCGACGGAACGTTGGCTATTTGGGTAGGTGTTATGAAAGATATGGGTTACCAATCTTTTCACATGTCGTCTATTTGCGTCCGGATGCCGGTGGGCGCGACTTGGGTGGTTATGTTCAAGACATCCAAGGTTACCGTTTCATCGTTGAGTATAAGGTGATCCGTCTTATTGAAGTGGAAGGACAAGCGATTCTCGAAACACGTCAACCCGGATTAATGCCGTTTTGTCCGTTGATGAAGCCGCCGGTTGGCATGGGTACGTTGGCGTGGATTCAGCAGTGTGTTGAGACGACGAAGTCGCTGTCCTTAGATGTACCGACGCGTGATAACTTACTGTTGGATTTGTGGGTGATGGGAGGGTTGGTTCATGAGCCGCAAGCGATAGTGAACTTTTTTCCGGAGGACATTATGCAGGAGTCATCTGTTTACCAATACATTATTGAAAAGGGACGAGCGGAAGGCATTGAACAAGGCATTGAACAAGGCATTGAACAAGGCATTGAACAAGGGAGAAGAGAAGCTACCGTTGAGAGTATTCTCCAACTCTTAGATGTCCGTTTTAACGCGAATGCAGTGCTAATCTTAAAGCCCGCACTTGAAGCGATTGATGATTTGCAACGCCTCAAGGACTTACTTCGCAAAGCAGCAGAAACTGAAAGCCTTGAAAAGTTCATTAGTGATTTAATAACTAACGGTGATACTGATTGATTGAGCACCTGTAGGTTGAGTTGAATCATCGCTGAAACCTAACTGTTCCGTAAAATGTAACATAAACTGTATGAAGATTAAGAATTTAAATCGGTGATTTTTTTCGGACGCCCAGATTTAGTCTGGACGTCCAAATATTGGGATATTACCGAAATATTTGTTTAAACTTCATCTAATCTTGCCGATCTACGCTATCCAATCGCTTCTCTCATTCCTACGAACTGAAAACTGACAACCGAAAACTAATAACTGATCCCAAAATACATGTGACTTTTTTCCAAGAATCTGGTATGCTGATGTTGTACCTTTTCCTAAAATGACGTATAGCATAAAACGAAAATATGAAAGTTGCTTATATTACCGCAGGCGCTGCTGGAATGTACTGCGGAACCTGTATACACGACAACACAATAGCCACAGTTTTAAAAAAACAAGGGCATAATGTTGCGCTCGTTCCTACCTATACCCCTACCCGAACCGATGAAGCAAATGTAAGTATGGACAGGGTCTTTTTCGGAGGTGTTAACGTCTATCTGCAACAGAAACTTTCAATTTTTAGACACACCCCGTGGTCATTTGACAGGTTACTGGACAATCCAACGCTGTTGAACGGATTGGCGAAATTTAGCAGTTCAACTGACGCACAAGACCTCGGACAACTCACAGTATCTATGCTTAGTGCTGAGCAGGGACATCAAAAAAAGGAATTAGCGAAGTTAGTCAAATGGCTCTCCGAGGAGAATAGACCCGATATCGTCTATCTTACCAATTCCATGCTGGTCGGATTCACCAGAGAGATTAAGAAAGCGTTAGATGTTCCCGTTATCTGTGCCCTCCAAGGTGAGGATATCTTCCTACAAGACCTCATTGAGCCATACAAAACAGAGGCACTAAATCTCCTCCAAGAACGCGCTGCTGACGCAGATGGATTTGTCGCACCGTGTCACTACTACGCGCAATTTATGGCAGAGGCATACCTTAACCTGTCTGTCGATAAGATTAATGTAGTCCCTCTCGGATTAAACATGGATGGGCACGGCATGCCAGTCGAAAGACCTGAACCACCACCTTTTATTATTGGATATTTAGCGCGCATCTGTCCTGAAAAAGGATTACATATCTTAATAGATGCTTTTCGTATAGTGACTGAATCGATCGGTGCTAATAACGTTCAGCTACATGTCGCCGGATACCTTGGGAAGAAAGATGAACCCTATTTGGAGGAACTCGTGAACCAGGTTCAAGCTTGGGGCTTATCAGACAGTTTCGTGCATTATGGCGAGGTTACGCGCACCCAAAAAATTGATTTCCTTAACCGTCTGCATATCTTTTCAGTTCCCACTGTCTACCGTGAGTCCAAAGGATTATCTATCATAGAGGCACTCGCCAACGGAGTTCCAGTCGTCCAGCCTCGGCACGGCACGTTTCCAGAAATGATGCATGCTACTGAAGGTGGAATTCTCGTCGAACCTGAATCGGCTGAAGCACTGGCAATGGGCATCATGGAACTCATTAACGATGCCGAACGACGTGAACATCACGGCAAAACCGGACAAGTCAATGTGCATCAGAAGTTTAACGATGAAGTCGTAGCAGAACAACTCTTGAAAGTGTTTCAAAACTATACCTAATGTTCCAACTGCAGGCGTGCTTTAATGAAGATTAAATGTTCAATTCGATAATGTGGGGGTTTGTAACCCGAATTATCCAGCTACTTCTTTAAACTGCATAAAAGCAACCCCGAGAAAATCGAAAAGGAAAAAATTATGACTAAAACATGGTTGATTTTTGTTTTCATGACTGTCTCAGCATGGGGACTGTATGGCGTTTTTTTACATCAGGGACAGGTCTCTATGGCGGATCCCGTGCATGGGCGTTACAAAGCGTTCCTCTTTGTAGGTCTCGCCTACCTTCTCGCAGCAGTCATCGGTTCCGCACTAATGCTCATTGGGTCTAACTGGCAATTTACAGGTAGTGGCGTCTCCTGGTCGTTTATAGCTGGACTCGTCGGTGCCATTGGGGCATTTGGTGTCCTACTCGCTTTTGGTGCTGGTGGCAGACCTGCCGTCGTAATGTCGATTGTCTTTGCAGGTGCCCCTATTGTGAACGCCATTGTCGCGACCCTATCACATCCGCCAGCAGGTGGTTGGGGCGCGGTACGCTGGCAATTTATAGCAGGCATCTTACTCGCCGCACTCGGTGGCTGCTTAGTCATGCTCTATAGACCTACCGCTTGACACACCTAAAGAAAGCCGTTGAACCTAACTAAGTCTGGGAACAGCGGCTAAACCCCCTCTTTTTCCTTTCTGTAGGACGGGTTTTTCTGTGGGAGAGGTTTTCAACCCCGATTCGTTCCTTTTGTCCCTTTCCGCCCTGCTGCAGAAGGATTTTCAGCCCTCCCCTTGCTTTTCACTATCCTTTTTGTCCCACCTGTCTCTAATAGACAAGAAGGGAGCGTTTTCATGGCAATGGGCGAAACTTGCAAGCCGATGTTGCAAAGTCAAGAATTAATCGAAGCAAATGATGCCGAGTTAGTCGTCGCTGCACTCGCGGGTAATACGCAAGCGTTTGACGTACTCGTGAACCGCTATCGACGCGCTATGTTGACTGTTGCACAGCAGATCGTCCGAAATCCTGCCGATGCAGAGGACGTCGTACAGGATGCGTTCCTGCGGTCTTTTGAAGCTCTCCCGCAACTCACGGACCTGAACCGGTTTGGGGCATGGCTCCACTCGATTACCCGAAACCGTGCCTTACGTTACTACAAAAATGTCAGTCGCTATCAGCCAGAGGAGGATATAGAGGTCCACTTAAATAGAGTTTCGGATACATCAGAAACAGACCCCGCTCGTATTGTAGAACGGGAGTCAACACAACAGGCAGTTAGAGACGCTATACAGGGAATGCCTAAGGATTATCAAGTCATCATTGAACTCTATTATTGGGCAGAGATGCCCCAAAAACGAATCGCTGAATTCTTATCCCTTCCGTTGACGACTGTGAAATGGCGACTTCACAAAGGGAAGGAACTCCTTAAAACGCTTTTAGAAAAACGCGGATACGGAACGGATATGTAACAGTCTTTCCCCATGGTCCCGGACGGAATAGGCTTGAAACTCAACGGGTGAATGCCACTGACAGCTGACAGCTGATTGCTGACAGCCAACAACAAAGAGGTGAAAATCATGGAACAACAAAGACCAAGCGAGCTCAAAGCACTCTTTCACATGCTTGAGCATACCGCAAAAATCGCAGAGGATGCAACACTGACAGACACCTTCAGTGGTGGCGAAGCGCGATGCATCTCCCAATTCAATAACGTCCTCAAACGCCTGAACGACATGGACGCCGTGCCTAATGGACTTTTTGACGAACTCGGTGCCGACGCGTCTTTTGGTCAAATTGGGATTGCCTGCCATCAACTCGCTGCATACCTCAACGATGAATTGGACACCACTACCGATTTCAAAGGATGGTTCACCAGCTTTTTTGGAAAGAGGTTCATGGAAAACCTAACGGAGGAGACGGTGGATAAACCATTGGGAGACCTGATTCGAAAAGCCGTCCCCGATTTCATGACTGAGAGCACATTGGAAGACATAACTGAAGTATTCCCTGTCGTATCCGATGGAAAATTAACCATCGATGCCGATGTCGGGGCAATTAACGTCCAGAGTGCAGAGACCGACACCCTTTCGGTACGCGTCCAACGTTCCGCGCAGCTAAAAGCAGATCGACGTGCTGGAGAAATCCTTAAGAATTTCGATGTCCAGATGACACACGAAGCATCTGACGTTAAAATCGAAGCAAAATTCAAGGGACCTCAAAAACGGTGGAGAAGGTTGATAAATCGCTTAGATGTCCAGTTTGACATCGTTGTGCCTCGACACTACGCACTTAATTTGAAAACGGCTGGTGATGACATTTCTACTGTAGACATAACTGGGAATGTAAATGCCAAAACCTCCGGCGGTGGACTCCGTTTTCAAAATGTAACTGGACGTATTGACGGAAAAACGTCGGGTGGAAACGTCAATCTCAAAGCATTCAATGGTGATACCACGCTAAAAACAAGCGGTGGAAATATAACACTTGAGACCGGGACCGGCGATGTCAAAGCAAAAACCTCTGGCGGCAATCTCCAATTTGCCAATGTCACAGGGGCAATTGATGGAAAAACCACCGGTGGCAGTATTACGCTACGTGATTGCAGAGGTGGAGCGGATGTGAAAACTGCCGGTGGCAGTATAGAAGTAGAGAACGACGGACCTGTCCTTGCGCGAACAACAGGAGGCGGAATTCGCTGCCAGCTTGAAAACGCGTCTACAAGTCAAAACCTACTGTTAGATTTGGAGACAATAGGCGGTGGAATAAATGTCTCTCTCGTTCCAGATATCGCCGCGACCGTCGAGGCGAAAGGACTTGGTGGGGCAGTAACAACGGAATTACCAGTGGAATCCGAAACGACGAGTCCCGTCAGACCTAACCAGTTGCATGGAACCATCAACGGGGGCGGTCCACTCCTGAGACTCCGTTCCGTTGGTGGAAATATAATCCTTAGAAAGACAGAAGAAGATACCGAGACAGAGGTATAGCATGTTCGGAAACAGACGGAACGCGTTGATATTAGCAGTACTGCTCATATGGCTCGTCGTGAGTGCCGGCATTTTTGGCGTGCTTCTGCTCACCTTTGTCGTCCCGCAATACCAGTTAGCGCAGTTTATCCCTGAGTGCGAATGGCAAACACGATTTCATAAACCGTGCGCTTTCTGTGGGATGACCACAGCGTTCTATGCCATCTCACAGGGCGACTTCAGCGGAGCATATCGCTTGAATCCGTTAAGCCTCTATATCTACTCTGTATTTCTGCTCAATACCATCTGTGCAGTGATTACCTTAAAACACACCATACATTTTGTAAGAAGCCTTGGAGCAACACTCCACAGTAATAACGTCTTATCGTAGTTTTGGAGTTTAAACATGAATATACTATCAATAATCAGTATAGTTTGGGGCATATTAGCGGCGCTTGCGATGGCGGTTGGTTTTATCCCGTGTTTCGGTGCAATCAACTACCTTAACATTCCCTTTGCCGTATTTGGATTGCTTTTCGGTGTCCTCGCCGCAGTTTTGTCATCCGACAAAGAACCCGCTATTGCCGGATGTGTCCTTTGCGCCGTAGCCATTTTCTTAGGAGCCATTCGCCTCGTTTTAGGTTTCGGCATTTTCTAAAAAACACCTTCCCTTCGGTAGGCGAGGTTTTGCGGTGTACTCACCCAAATGCGACGTGCATTCCTAACCTCGTCAGCTGACTGCTGACCGCTGACCGCCGACAGCCAATAACAAATTTACTTGCATAAATTTTGAACTCTATTTATAATGCCTACATTAAAGCACCGAATCACATATTAGATCTTAGCCGGTGCTAATAACAACGTGTACGATCTTTATACGGAGGATAAAAAAACATGAGAAGTGTTCGCATAAGCCTTGTCTTAGTGGTAATACTTGCACTTGCGTTCGTTAGTGCCCCAAAAGCGGATGACCATCAATCCTTAACCATTGTCTGGGCAGAATGGGATCCCGCTAATTATTTACAGGAACTCTCGAAGGACTTCACCGCCGAGACGGGAATCGCTGTTGATGTCATCCAAATTCCTTGGCCCAGTTTCCAAGATAAAGTCTTTACCGCTTTCGTCGGAAAAAGCGATCTTTACGACATTGTTATCGGAGATAGCCAGTGGCTCGGTAGGAACTCTCAGGGTGGAAATTACATTAACCTAACTGATTGGATTAATGAAAATATTGATGTGGATTCTATCTACGGACCCGCAATGACAGCGTTCGCAGAATATCCGAAAGGCAGTGGAACCTACTGGGCATTGCCCGCGGAAGTTGATGCCGCTGGATACGTCTATCGCAAAGACCTATTTGAAGATCCCAAAGAGATGACAGCGTTTCAGGAAAAATACGGCTACGCCCTCGCACCCCCAACAACCTACGACCAACTCCGCGATATCGCCGAATTCTTTACACGTCCAGATCAGGATCTCTATGGTATTGCAACGTGGTATAGCAAAGAATACGACGGTATCACCATGGGATTTCAACAGGTAATGTGGAGTTTCGGTGGTGCCTACGGAGACGCAGAGAACTTCAAGGTTGACGGATATATCAACACAGAAGATGTTGCCAAAGCGCTCGAATTTTACACCGACCTACTCAAGTTCTCACCCCCAGATGCCCCGAACTACTATTGGGCAGAGACACTCAATGCCTACACCTCAGGCAAAGTCGCTATGGCGATGAATTACTTCGCCTTTTTCCCAGGTGTGGTTAATGCGAAAACGAATCCGACTTCTCACGATAAGAGCGGTTTCTTTATAGCACCTGCCGGTCCAAAAGGACACTATATTAGCATCGGTGGACAGGGCATGTCCGTCTCTTCCTATTCTAAAAACAAGGATCTCGCCAAACAGTACATGAAATGGTTTATGCAGAAACCAGTTCAGGAGAAGTGGGCGGCACTCGGCGGTTTCACACCCCACAAAGAGGTGTTGCAGTCCGACACCTTTAAGACAGCGACCCCCTTTAACGAGGCTTTCGCTGCGAGTTTCCCTTACCTTCGCGATTTCTGGGCAGTCCCAGAATATGCAGAACTCTTAGAGACCTGCCAGACGAATTGGAGTGAAGCTATCTCCGGCATCAAGTCCGCAAAGGATGCGCTTAATGCCATCGCGAGGAAGCATGAAGAGATCTTTGAAGACGCAGGCTACTACGACGAGTAACCATTATAAGGGTGGAAAATTGGTATATATCCTTTCCACCCTTTTCCTTCCTATTTCAATGCTGCGTTTTTAGATTATTAGCCTAACTTCTTAACAAAATGCAAACCAACCCTCCCAATACAACATCGCGTGGGATGAGCGACTACCAGTTGAAGATGGCATTCATCATGCCTACAATGATTCTGCTCATCTTGATGAATATCTTCCCGCTGCTGTGGTCCCTATACCTAAGTTTCCATCGTTACAAAGCCTCCATGCCCGCAGCACCAAGATTTATTGGTGTCCGAAATTACACACGCCTCCTCGCCGATCCAGAGATTTGGGGTTACTTTCAAACCACAGCCTACTTCGTGATTCTGGCGGTAGCGGCGCAATTCTTTATCGGGTTCGGGTTGGCACTGCTCCTAAATAGGGACTTCCGGTATAAAGGTTTGGTTACAACACTGCTCCTGCTCCCAATGATGTTGTCTCCTGTGGTAGTCGGACTCTTTTGGCGTTTTATCCTCTCCTCAGATAACGCCGGTTTGTTGAACTTTTTCCTGAGTCCTTTTCTAAATTCACCGATCGGTTGGACGACCAATCCGAAGGTAGCCATGTTAGCCGTTGTGATTGTGGATACGTGGATGTGGTCACCCTTCATGATGCTGATCGCTTTGGCGGGGTTGAGTGCGGTTCCGAAATCTCTCTATGAAGCCGCTGATGTCGATAGGGCCTCGGCGTGGTTCAAATTTCGGTGGATAACGTTGCCTCTCGTATCCCCGCTTCTACTGATTGCCCTTCTGTTTAGAACGATGGATGCCTTCAAAATGTTTGACATCGTTTATGTCCTTACGCGTGAAGGCGGACCCGGCACTGCCACCGAGACTGTATCTATGAATCTCTATAAACTCGCTTTTCGCAACTTCAACACCGGCAAAGCGTGCGCGATGGCGTATATCTTACTCATTATTATCGTTGCCCTGAGCAATATCTATGTAAAATACCTGAATCGTGTTAAAGGTGAGGAATAGAAGATATTATGGGGAATCGGAAAAATTTTGCGCACTATCTCATATTAGTATTTGTTGCTGTGGCTGTGATTGTCTATATCACGCCGATTTACTGGATTTTGGCAACATCGCTGAAGGGACTGGCGGATATCACCACAAAACTTCCGAAGTTTGTTTTTGATGTATCTTTGGAAAATTATCAGAAGTTGATGCCTTCAGAGGGAGTGCCGGGTGTAACGTATGTCTTCTTAGCGGAAGTGCTTATAGGTTTGGTCCTCTTCGGCATTTTCTCTCTGTCTAAGATAAAGTTGCCCCGTCATCTTGGGTTGGTCTGGAATGGTGTTTTCGTCCTAACCTGTCTCTATAGTCTCCTGACGCTACCACCGATGCAGAGCCGTCTCCAAACAGATGCCCGTTTCAATTTTCTGCTACTGATTATCTGTACAGTTATAGCCTATCTTCTAATTGCTCCGTTCAAGCAGACAAACGGCATAACGCCCCAAGCGACCAAAAAACAGCGACTTACGCTTGTCTTGCCGGGTGTTTTTGGGACAATCGCTATTTGTGTGGCATTGGCAAACGGTGGGTCTAAATATTTTTATCAGTTGCTCAATAGTATTATCATCGGTGGAGGTAGCACGATTCTCGCTGTAGGACTCGGAACACTCGCTGCTTATGCCTTTTCCCGATTCGAGGTCGCTGGAAAAGACGATCTACTCTTTTTTATTCTCAGCACACGGATGCTGCCCCCCGTTGTCGTTGTCATTCCAATCTATTTAATGTATAGCGCACTTGGGTTGCGAGATACACATTTTGGACTAATTTTACTTTATACTACCTTTAATGTCTCGTTTGCGGTATGGTTAATGAAGGGATTTATTGACGAGATTCCAAAGGAGTATGAAGATGCAGCGCTCGTTGACGGCTATTCACGATTTCAAACCTTCTTGAAGGTAATCTTACCGCAATCTGTCACAGGTATCGCTGCAACTGCTGTTTTCTGTCTCATCACCGCGTGGAACGAATTCGCCTTTGCCTTAGTCCTCACAGAGGTAGGCGGCAGAGCCGTGACCGCACCTCCTTCGATTACAAGTGCCACAGGTTCCAGCGGCATGGATTGGGGAAAAATCGCTGCAGGCACCTTTGTGTTTCTTTTACCCGTTGCTGTATTCACTTTCTTAATGCGAAACCATCTGCTCCGAGGGGTTACATTTGGTGCAGTGAAAAAGTAAGAACACACTATCCTGATCGCTGATCGCTGACTGCTGACAGCCAGCAAAAATGGAGGTCACCAAAATGAGCAAGCCTACACTCCGACTCACTGATGAAGAGATGCGCGACTTCATCATCAACGGCTATGTGAAAATAAAGACCGATTTCCCACCGAGTTTTCATGAGAATGTCCGTCAACAACTCGATGTCATGTTTGAAGAGACAGGGAATTTGGGGAATAATGTGCTGCCACTTATCCCTGAAATCCAAGAAATCTTTGACCATCCGACTGTTCACGGCGCGATGCAAGGCGTACTCGGTGAAAACTATGTGATGCACTCGCACCGGTACTGTCATTTTAACCAACAGGGCAGCGAAGGTCAAAATTTCCATAAGGATAGTTACGAAGGGGACGAGCAGATCCGTCGCCATCGGTGCCGTTGGACAATGGCGTTCTATTACCCGCAGGACGTCACAGAGGATATGGGACCCACCGCTGTCCTGCCCGGTTCCCAGTATTACGAAACGGGTGAAAGCGCACACCAGCAGCCTGACCTCGCACTTACTGGTGAAGCAGGGACCGTAACCATTGTCCACTATGACTTATGGCACCGCGCAATGCCAAATAGCAGCGACAAAAAACGCTATATGTTGAAGTTCCTCTTTATCCGACTTGATGAGCCACAAACACCGTCATGGGAAAGCGATACCGCCGACTGGCGCGCGCTCAATAACGGAGAGGACTCTGAACACCCAGAATTATGGGAATCGCTGTGGGATTGGTATAGCGGAAAGCAGCAGGCCGCTAACGGGGTTGCGCACACTGAGGTTGATACCCTTATCGGGAACTTGGATAGTGCTAACGAAAGAGAAAGACTAAACGCCGCTTATCGCTTAGGACGAGTTGGTGCTGCTGCCGTGCCTGCCTTGAAACAAGCGTTGCATAGCAGGTCTGATGCTATTCGCGAATATGCAGGATACGCTTTGAGTCTTATTGGTGAACCCGCTATTCCGACACTCATTGACGCCATACAAGGGACAGATGATTCTGTGCAGGCGAGTGCGACGTTTGCTTTGGCTGATATGGGGAAAACAGCAGAGGAAGCGTTACCTGTGCTGGTGCGTGCCGCACAGGATCCCTCAGAATGGGTTCGACGACACGCCACAGAGGGATTGGGAATCATTGGACAACAGGTCTCCGAGGGTACTGATTTATCTGAAGTTGTAGAAATCTTAACGGCTGGATTGCGTGATGACTATCATTGGGTCCGTGATAACGCTGCGCGTTCCTTAGCGAAATTAGGAACAAGTGCTGAACCCGCAATTCCTGCTCTCGTCACCCAACTGGAAGATGAGAACCGATATGTCCGTTTTCATGCAGCAGTCGCATTAAAGCAGATTAAAACTGTAGAGGCACAGGAAGCCCTCTTTAATCATCTATTTGCTTCCCGTTGGTGTGCCTTGACCACAAACAACACACCTTATTAAGGAAACCATAGATTAAAAATTGGTAGGCGAGGTTTTCTACCTCGTTAGTCATCCCTTTCCCTTAAGATAGTAGGCGAGGTTTCCTAACCTCGCCGTTTATTTTTACCTGAATCCCGCATAGCACCTGTTAATAGTAGTACGTAGATTGGGTAGAGCGTGAGCGAAACCCAACAATAGCATTAGTTTTTGGTTCATTGAATGCAAATCCTAAAACCCATACAAACATAATCCGGATCCTCCGGGAACATAGTGCCGAGAAAAGAATAAACCAATTGTTACCGGCATCACATCTCGGTTTTCCAAGGAAAAAAATGGTCTATCCACTCGTAATTCAAGTTTCAAACGGTTCTGAGTGGTACGCAGCATCTGTAAACCCGCAACCGCATAGATTCCCATGCCTCTATTAAACTCAGATTTGCCTGTGTCTTCCAAAAAACTATGAGGTTCATCCCACCACGCGCGAGACGCAGTGACCCCACCACCTACATAGGGCGAAATATTCCGTTTGCTGAAGAAATAGAGGCCACCTATCGAAAAAGCGGCAAACCCAGCCTCGCGCGTATCATTTTCGTCTGAAACAATCCGTCCTTCAACCTCCACAGCATAGGAGGGCAGTTCATAAGACCAACCTATCCGATAGCCAGGTATGCCGTTAATGTCTATGCCAGGGATGAAAGCACCGAAAAACCCTAAGCCGTAATGAGACTCAGTAGAAACCTTTTTCAACTCACGTGCTTCCGTTTCAGTGACGGTTTCCATATCGACTGTAGATTCTATGGGCTTGTTATGGACGAGAGCGTCAACGAGTCTGGGTGCAGCCGCAATCATTTCTTCAATATTGGCAATCAAGAGTTGTCTCTCAATAACAACTGTTCCAATTGGCGTTTCCTGACTCAGATGAACGAAAATCTTTTCACCTAAACGGTTAAAGGTAACACGGTACACATTTGCTGAGGTGGGTGCTTCATAGACGGGATCACCAACAGAGATGCCTTGTTTTCGTAATTCCAAAGCCATCAAGAGAGCTGCGGTTTGTGTGTCAGTTTCATCAATACCCGGGTGGTCTCCAATCAGCAAAATCGCCTGGCTGTCTTTGGTTTCAATCTGTCCAGAATTCTGTTGAGCGAGAGTGCCAGATGACATATTGAAAGTCAGTACAATTGACATTAAAGCGGCTAATGTGTGAAACATAAAACGAATTTTCATCTGTTTTCCTTTTTAGTGTTACTAATTGGTAAAAAGTTGTTATGCCTCCGGTTGTGATAGCCTTGTTTCTAATGAGCAAAAGTTGATTTTCGGAAATTACATATTGAAAACTTTTAGAGGGCAGGCACGGAACCCACCCTCTATAAGGGGAAATAGAATAGCAACCCATCAAATCAACGCCAAATGCGCGTATGGCATTCCCTCATCACAGTTTATAGTGCATTATAAAAATAAGTTGACATTTACCAGTAACTCCGTCTCTTAGATAAAGTCTCAAAGTCCCCTTGATAAGGGGGATTTAGGGGGTTAACTACTCGTTCAGATGTATAAGTAATTCTAAAATCTACTATAGTTTTAAAGTAGGGTTAATTAGGAAGATATATCTGAATATCTAAAAAAGAATCTGGAGGCAGCTCATCAAATATCTTGTCAACCAAAACCCGGAGCGGTGCTACATCCTGAATAGGATTTCCCGAAAGTCGTAACACTTCTAACTGTGTCAAGTCCACCAGTGGGCTCACATCTCGAATTTGGTTAATAAAAAGATACAATCCCTCTAACTGTGTTAACTTCGCCAATGGATTCACATCTTGGATTTGATTCCTTTGGAGATATAATTGCTCTAACTGTGTCAACCCAGCCAATGGACCGATGTCCCCGATTTGATTACCACCCAAGTTTAACTCATTCAATTGTGTTAACCCAGCCAGTGGACTGACGTCCTTGATATGATTACCATTAAGATTTAACCGCTCTAACTGTGTTGCGCGTTCCAACCCAGTTAGGTTCTTTATCTGACTATGCAAAGGCAAGGGTCCTAATCCCTCCCCAGCGTACAGTTGCGTCAATCTTTGCATACTACGTCTTGTGATGGGTACGTTTGAAGCTAAGCGGAGTTCCTCTCGCACGGCATCGCGTAAATTTGAATCCGGCATCCATATAGTTTCACCAATATCTATTTCCACATCCGGATTCTTCTCAAGTAAGGTCAGTAGCGGTGATTTATCCGTAATCGGGTTCCCTCCAAGGAACAAGAAATCAAGATTTACCAACTCTGAGAGCGGACGGACGTTGCTAATTTTATTTACGTAAAGATCTAACGTTGTCAGTTGTTTCAGTCTTGAAAGTGGGTTGATGTCCCGGATTTGATTATTCCTAAGTCCTAACGTTGTCAGTTGTTTTAGCCTTGAAAGTGGGCTAATGTTGCTAATCTTATTATCGTCAAGAGCTAACCCTGTCAATTGCGTTAATCCCGCGAGTGGAGCAAGATTGCTAATTTCATTATCAGATAGACTTAATTCTATCAACTGCGTCAGTCCAGTGAGTGGACTCACATCGCTGATTTGGTTGTAGTTGAGATATAACGTTGTCAGTTGTGTTGCATGTTCTAAGCCGGTGAGATCGCTTATCTTTTCCTGCTGTGCTGCATCTGGAGATACCGACGCGTCCAAAACTATTAATGTTGCGATTTGTGCTTCTGAGATAGCAGCACCTGCGGATAAGTTGAGTGCCCCGCGCACTTTACTTGCCAAATTAGCATCAGGAAACATCACACTCGTATCATCTTGTTCAACTGATGTTTCTGTTGCTGTCAAAACAGGTTGTTCAATTGGTGTTTCTGTCAAAACTGGCTCAACCATCTCATCCATCTCATCACAACCGATGAAGGAAATCATCCAAGCAATTAAAACAACAATAAATGTCCATTGATATTTTCGCATTGTTATACTCCTTAAGTATAAGAGGGACTTAAGCAGCACATGCCACTATATCCTGCTCAAGCATTCATTTGAAGTTGTGTAGTTACCAGAAACTACTGTTGACTTTATGCGTGATGCAGATGAGTGTCCCGAGCACTTCTTCATCACCTGCAGAACAATCTATATTTATCCATATTTAATCATATATTTTATTACTAAACTTAATTTAATATAATAGTTCTTATATGGTAATTTTACTTTTTTTTAGTTTTGTGTCAAATTAAATTCCAAAACTAAGTAACACCTTCTTAAATCCTTTAGATTATCGGACACTTTTGTCATAAATCATATTTGCTATAGATCATAAGAGACATTTGACTAAAGAGAGGTGCTGTGGTATGATGTAGTACCACCTGAACTCTAATTTTGAATGCGGGATAAAGTATACCGGGCTAAATTTTAGGAACGCAACCCTTGATAAAGAGGGGAGACCTTCTGTCCCATCCACTTTGCAGGAAATGTGTCAATGAATTCTTTGATCGATATTATTCAACGCTGCCATCACCGCCACCAAAAGCCGCTTCGACAGCAAAAAACCGTCCCAACGCCCGCGATGGTGAGCAGAGATTACCTGCATCAGTACACGGTTTATTGTGCACGCAAATACCCCTTGCTGCTTGATGACTTAGAGCAGGCAGGGATTTCTGTTATGCCAACAGGATGGGCACCTGAACATGACGGCGTTCCCAAAGGTTTTCAGAAGCGTCGGTTTATGAAACGCCAAGGGATGCAAGACTGGTCAGTCAGACGTTGGAATGCCTCGTGGGGAATCCATATCTACACGGGTATACCTTCCGAACGAGATGGCGCACGATGGCACGACCTTGATTTTAAATATGAGGCACTATGCACCGCACCAGATGCTATTTCTACCTGTATTGAGACCCTGGTTAACGCAGTTGCGAACCCGTTGCTAACAATGACGAAGTCTGGTGGACTTCGCTTTTCCTGCAGGGTTGAAAATTATCTTCATCCTAATGCTGAGGAAGAAAGACTCTATATCTACAGGCATACACCAACCGCCGAAAATCCACACCACCGCGATGTCCATCTCGAAATCTTCGGGGAAAACGGATACAGTCGTTGGGACGCACGCTACGAAATCTTGCTTGGAGATCTCTTAAATCCGCCTGTGATCTCCAAAGAAGTACTTTTTGCCCCTATTGATGCACTCCGCGCGAAACTTCACGAACCTGTTCCACAAGACACAAAACGGAGCGAGTTTGTCTCTATCACCTTACCATCTTTCGGTTCTCGAGATCTTGATCTCGCAAAAGAAGCACTTTTGATGCGCGGTTTCTCTTATGTACGACAAGAGAATGGATTTCACCACTGGATCCGGTACGGCGGCGAGGTCAACAATACAGACCTATTACTGTGGGAAAGTGACGGTACCGTATGGGTTCGTACCTCTACACCTGAGGCAGGACTACCGGTGGAGGCGACCCCAATAACAGATGTTTTGGGGAATATCGGTATTGTGCCACCGGCAACTACTCTGATGCCACCTGTCTCTGATAAGGTGCTCATAGTGCGCGAAGGGAAGCTGAGTCCATTGGCGATAAGGCGACCATCACCAGTGTTGCACAAATCGGAAACCACCGAGCAGGTTGATAAAACACTCGAAAAGAATTCTGTTCAAATACAGCGTGCTCTTGATGGGACAGCGCGGATTCTCGGTCTTATTGTTGAGACAGATGAAATCAACAACTATGAGATCGAATCCCACCTCCTCAACAGTAGCTCAATTTGCCTAACCAGGGCAACCGCCGAATTAGCAGAAGCAGCGGAACAGCGTTTTCAAAATCGAAACGTATCGTCCGTCGCACGCTGGAAACCTCGAAGGCACCGCTGGGAACAGGTGAAGGAAATACCCGTTGATGTACGTATGGCAAACCCATTTCAACATGGGAATGTCTGTGAGGATCCTGAGCGATGCGACGCACTCGAAGAAAAAGGTGCGGATCCGAGTGAAAGTATCTGTCCGCAATGCCCTGTTTATACGGTGTGTCAGGAACGCGGCTATTTGTCGCAACCCACAGCATTAAAACATGCTAAGGTGCAAATATTGACAATGCCCAGGCTATTTTTGGATCCGCAATACGCCGAATTGGTTGAAAAGCTATTTGAACGGCGTAGCAAAGCAGAGGAGAGGGTTTGTCTCGTTGATGAAGCGAAGATTCATAGTCTGTTTCTCAAATGTGAATTGTCAAAGGATGTCTTAGAGGAGTGGGTCGTCAACTGGCAAGGGAATGCCTTGGGAAACTTTGCCAAAACTATGCTGAATGCCCTTGAAATCAGAGGCAAATCCCACGGGGCTGCTGTCAAACGGATACGTGCGACAATGCAGGCGTTTGAATGGCAGGAAAAAGAAATTATCAGGCAAATGTGTCAAGTTAATGTGCCGGGCAGAATAGTCGCTCGCGGTCTTGTAGACGCTGAAACCGGAAAGGAATTGGCGCGTTTTACCATTGAGTTTCAGAACGGTGTCTCTGCTTACATACCTCTTGACAATAGTGCCTTGGATATACTTATAGCAAAGGGGCTGCCCTTTTTTCAACCCCACTCTTTTGACCTTAACGAAGACATAAGACTACCGATGTCAATGGCACAAGCGATCCAGTTGGGTATTTTGGATGTGGAGACTATTGAGGGTATTCAAGAATTTCCAACAGTCTGTCCGAATCCAAACTGGACGTTTTGGCATCAGTTTAAACATTTCTTTCGACATTACACACGGAATGACGACGCACCGGTTCGATGGGACTCCCAAGTCTTGATGTTTAAATTTCCGCCAGTGCTGCATCCGAGCGTCAAACGTCTTCTGCTGAGGTCAACAACTCTTTCCGAGGCACACCTTCGTAGAGCATTCCCAACTGAGGAGATTGAAGTTAATCGTATCGAGCCGACACCGTGGCGGACAGAAAACCAAGTCTTTCAAATTCGCACAGGTCTGTACACAAATGAGGCAATTTTGGACTACAGTGGTGTTTGGAGCGTTGGGATTTCTGAAATAGGACAACGCTTTTTTCATGGGATCCAGGCAGAAATTGAAAAGGATTCGAGCGTTAAGCATGCGATTTTCGCCCATTCGTTAGTGAGTGAAAAGTTAGCGTGGCTCATAGAAACAAAGAATGTCAGTTTCGTGAACCATTCCAGAAGGTTGCATGAAGCGGATGCTGCTTTTGAAGCGGCAGGTGTTATTTGGATAGTCGGCACGCCAGTCCTACAGTTAGGTCCGATTTGGCAACGTGCGCAGATATTTTTTGGAAACGACGAGACCCCCTTCAATTATGAAAGAGAAACTAAACCCTATCACTATAAGGATGAGCGGATCCAAAGTGTATATGAAGCGGCTGCTGTTAGCATGCTCACACAGGCTGTCGAGTTGATTCAGTTGAATCACCGAACTGGTAAGAAGGTAATATTGATTGCCGGCTTGGAACTACCAGGTATCACCGATAGACCTGAAACGATGCTTTTTGATTGGGAGGATTTCGAGGTCGCTGGGAGACTTGACAAACTTGCTGAGACAATAACCACACGCCAGCATTTTGAAACCGAGAAAGCTAATCTAACAGCAGAATCCGGTAGAGACAAGGTGCAGCAGGTCTTAGGGTGCTCCACAGTTCACGCAAATCGTGTGCTGCGGGATCTTAGGGGTGGGAGTATCCAACGTGTAACCTTCCGCGAGCAAATCCATTCGATCCTTGCTGATGGTGAGAAAAAGGCAGCCGAGGTAGTCGCGGCTATTGATGGAAACCCAAAAGCGGTACGTCACGAGCTCGTGAGGCTTGCCAATATTGGTGAGATTGAAAAGGTGCGTTGGGGTGTGTATGCCCTTCGAAAAAATAGAGACATTATTAACGAACACATAGATTAAAAATTGATCGGCGAGGTACTTACCTCGCCTACTGACTGCTGACTGCCAATAAAAAATCTTTCCTATCTACATCATAAACCACATACCTATTTGTCCTGTGAGTACACCAAGGAGCGCGCCAGCGAGGACGTCTGTCGGGTAATGAACACCGAGATATACGCGCGCCACACCAACAAGAGTCGCCCAGCCAAACATCGGAAGTTGTAAAGCAGGAAATATATTTGAGAATAGTGCCATCATCAGGAAAGCAGACGCAGTGTGTCCTGATGGAAAACTAAACCGATCCGGTGGACGGACCCGAAAGTGAACGTCGAGAATTCGTTCATACGGACGGTCACGTTTCATTGAATGTTTCAGGAAATGGTACAGGAGCCTCTCAAGTGGAAATGCAAGTGCCGCGGATAACAGAAGTGGTTTGCTGACGGTTGGACTGAATGTTAAGTATATATAAAGCGCAATAAATGGATACAGACATCCGTTCGCACTCCAAGAGATAACACGAAATATACAATTCAGGGTTCTTCTATCGCCCCAACCGAAGATACGGTGAAACAGCAACGTATCCCATCGGGTTAGACTGTTTGTAAATTCTCTAAGCATTGTTTACAAAGTTAGCAGGTGCTTTTCCAACACAAGTCTGCTGTATTTTTGTCTCCGTTTGTATTGTCTGAATATATTTGACTAATCCTTCAATTCCCAATCGTTCAACTGACGTTACCAGATTACTTCCAAAAACTTCACTGAGACCGTGGATCCACATAATCAACGAGGTCGCGAAGGGCAATGACCTTGTAGTCGTTTTCCGCAAGATACGCCATATAGGTTTCAAATTGTTCCGGTTCTATGTGAACCCATGGATGCTCAAGATCGGGGACGCCATGGAATGTCAAAATCGCTATATTCCCGTTCTTTGCTTGCGCAAGTGCCCACTCGAAATCGTCAAAATCCCAATGGGGACCGGCAGCACCTGTTGTTGGAATTAAAAGTGGGTGGTGCAAAATTGGATTATAGGCAGGTCCACGTCCACCTTCACCGTCATAAGGAAACTCTGGTGCTACACCGCGTCGGGCAAAATCGAAACCGTGTTCAGCGAGTACTTCAACAGCAGCTTCACCGTGACTATAGCCCGGATAACAAAACGTTGTCGGTCTCGAAATACCGTAGGTCTTACAACGTTCATCAATATGTAGCAGATCTGCACTAAGTTCCACCGCTGATTGCTGATTTACGTTCCGATGATGACGCGTATGGTTACCAATCTCGAAACCTGCGTCGTGTAAGCCACGTACTTCTTCCCATGTCATATAGGCTTCTTTGTTTGTAAGGAAATTCAGTCCTTCAGTAATATAGAAGGTCGCACCAAATCCATAAGACTTCAAGAGGGGACCTATGAAGGTTGCTTGCGATTTGCAGCCGTCATCAAAGGTAAGTACAACAAGTTTATCAGGGATTTCTTTCAGTGAACCATTTTCCATGCTGTCAAATTTATGTGTACAAAAAAACAAGTGTTTCAAGTCCTAATGCGCTAAGGACTTCGCGCCACTTGTCGAAAATCCGTTTAGGATACCAACTTAAGTTATTTTATAAAAACCAGTTCTATACGCGCTAAAAGTTTATTATAACCCGAATTGCCGTTTAAATCAAGAAAAAATCACATCATAACAGATACCAAATTGGTAGGCGAAGTTTTTAACTACGCCAATTATTCGCAAATCGCTGACGGCTGATAACCGACAGCCGACCGCTAACAGCCAACTACAAAAACACTTGACAAAAATTCTGAGATGACTTAAAATAATAAAATAATGGAGGTGAAAATCATGATTGATCGACGCGCATTTCTTAAATCGATGGCAGGTTTAACCACTGGCATCCTTCTGTCATCCTCATGTGCAGAAGGTGATGATGTAAATGGAAATAATACTACCAGTGACCGTTTAGGCTCCCTCCTACCAACCCGAAGGTTCGGTCGTACGGGAGAGGCAGTGACGATGCTTGCTGTCGGTGGATGGCATATCGGTGGGATGTCAGAGGCAGATGCCCAAAAAACAATTGAGATCGCACTTGAAGGTGGGGTTAGGTTCTTTGATAGCGCAGAATCTTATCAAAATGGTGGTAGTGAGAGTCGCTTGGGAAAATTACTCGTGCCAAAGTATCGGGATGATATATTCCTTATGACAAAAACAACAGCAACTACTGCTGATGGCGCGTGGAAACATCTTGAAGGTTCGCTTGCACGTTTGAATACTGATCGGCTTGACCTCTGGCAGGTGCATTCGATCAAGAATCCGGCAGACGTGGATGAGCGAATTGATAATGGCATTCTTGATGTGATGCTGGAGGCAAAAGAAACTGGGAAAACGCGTTATATCGGGTTCACTGGACATTCGAGTCCCGCTGCCCATGAACGCATGCTGGAACACACCGATATTTTCGACGCGTGCCAATTAGCGGTAAACCTTGTTGATGTCAGTTACGAGAGTTTCATCGAAAGAGTCGTCCCGACGCTCGTTGAACGCAATATCGGCGTGATTGGAATGAAAGCACTCGCAAACGGTGGCTTTTTCGGTGGTTCGCAGCACGGCAGACACGGTTCAAATCCTAAGATCGTCCCGGATCGTGTTAGTGTTTCCGAAGCGATTCGGTTCGTGTGGTCCCTGCCAGTAAGTACGCTTGTTACAGGTCCTGATAATCCCGAGCAGATGCAAGAGAAGATTGACATAGCCAAAACTTTCAGTGTCATGGAAGATGCTGAGCGGCAAGCATTGATAGAAAAGGTCGAGGACATGGCTGGTACAACCGTTGAGTTTTACAAAGCCTAATGTCTACAAGCATAGTCGCAAAGCCATAGAATACACCTCATGCGGACCCTTGTTCTTTCGTGTGCGTTTATCTGCTTATGTATCCGTGCTGAAGCAGATGTCCAATTTACTTATGCCACCGATGTATCCGGTATCGAATTTCAGCACTTCACCGGGGCAACCGGTAAGCGATATATGCCTGAAACAATGGGATCTGGGTGTGCATTTTTGGACTACGATGTTGACGGTAATTTGGACATCCTGCTCGCAAATGGAACAGCCTGGAAACTCACAGAAACGGCGGATACCCCACGTCTTTATAGAAACACGGGTAACGGACAGTTCGTAGAGGTCACCGAAGCGGCGAAACTAAATGTGCCGATGTACGGTATGGGGATAACAGTCGCTGACTACGACAACGATGCTGATGCCGATATCTATTTTACCAACGTAGGTGAAAACCGGCTGTTTCGCAATAACGGAGACGGAACCTTCGCGGATATTACCGAATTCGCAGAAGTTGGTGGGTCAGGTTGGTCAACAAGTGCTGCCTTCTTTGATGCCGACAACGATGGGTGGTTGGATCTTTTTGTTTCTAACTACGTTGAATGGACGCCTGAGACGGATATTCCGTGTGCCGTGAATTCTGCGGTTGACAATAAGCGATACCGCACTTATTGCACGCCGACTGTTTATACCGGGCAATCTTGTCGATACTACCGTAACCAAGGCAACGGTAAATTCGCTGATCTCACATCGCAAGCAGGTTTATATAATCCGATAGGAAAATCCCTGGGTGTTACCCTGTTGGATTACAATCACGACGGATGGCTTGATCTCGCGGTCGCAAACGATACGGAACCGAATTTTCTGTATCGGAATAACGGTGATGGCACATTCACCGATGAAGCCCTCGTGATGGGAGTCGCCTTCAGTGAGACAGGGGAAGCCCGTGGAGGCATGGGGATTGATGCAGCGGATCTCTATAACAATGGCGGAACTGTGATTGCCATCGGCAATTTTAGCAATGAGAAAACTGCCTTCTTTTACGCGAAACCGGGAGATGCCTATTTCACTGATAGAGCAGATCGTGTCCAGATTGGCAACGTAAGTCATCGTTCCCTAACGTTCGGCGTCTTATTTTTCGATTGTGATTTAGATGGTGCGCTTGATTTATTTTGTGTTAATGGACACATTGAGCCGGACGTGCTGCGCTATCAACAGCACACACCCTATGTCCAACTCCCTTCGCTCTTCCGAAATCAGGGCGATGGGACGTTTCGAGATATTACGACACACGCCGGATTTGTTCGCGCAGGCGTTGGACGCGGGTGTGCTTATGGCGATTACGATAATGATGGTGATCTTGATCTCCTTGTAAGCAATAACGGTGTTAAAAACGAATACAGTAGGGCGTGGCTGCTGCGGAATGATACCGAGCCGAAATCTAATTATCTTCGGGTGAAAACCGTCGGTGTGCGTAGCAATCGAGATGGAATCGGAGCAAAAGTCCGGGTAACATCCGAAGATAGCGTCCAATACCAGATGGTCCGCACAGGCAGCAGTTATTGTTCTCAGAGCGAGATGGTGTTGACTTTTGGATTAGGAAAAAACGAAACAGTTACATCGCTTGAAATTCAGTGGCCCTCTGGTGAAATAGATCGGTACGTGAAACTCAAAGCAAATCAGATTGTAGAGGTGGTTGAAGGAGCATCCGAAAAATGAAACTACGCGTGTGTGGATGCATCTTTCTGGTAGTGTTACTACTTATAGGTGGGTGTCAGAGTGACAAGGGCGCGCCTGTCGAAAAAACGCCCACGTCTACAACATCCACCAAGTCGGCACCTTCACCCTCAGCGGAGGACTACAACAACAGCGGAACAGCTTATCAACAGGCTGGCAGGTTACATGAGGCAGTATTGGCGTATCAACGCGCTATCGCTTTGAAGCCAACGTTGATTCAGGCGCATCATAATTTGGGCACAGTCTATGTAATGCAAGGGAAACTTGCTGAAGCAATTGCTGCGTATCAGCGCGTGATTCAGTTAAGACCCGACATGGCGGAGGCTTATGTTGATTTAGGTAGGGCTTACGGGTTTGCAGGACAGCTTGACGATGCAATTGCCGAATACCAAAAAGCACTGGAACGTGACGCTACCCTGCCTTACGCCCACTATGGAATCGGTATCGCATACAGACACAAAGGCGTATTTCCAAAAGCCATCGCTGCGCTTGAAAAAGCGATAGTTCTGAAAACAGATTTTCCAGAGGCACTGATGCAGCTTGGCTACATCTATCGAGAAACGGAACGGTTCACAGAAGCATTAGAAACCTTTACGACAATTACACATATCTATCCTAAAAGCGCGAAGGCATACCATGAACTCGGTGTATGCCATACAAGACAAGGCACGTATCCAGAAGCCATCAAAGCTTTTGAAAGAGCCTTACAACTAAACCCTGACGCAGTTGAGACACAGAACATGCTACGGGTTGCCCAAGCACGTGTCGCACGTCAGAAGTAACCTATATTAATCGACTCTGTATGTGTAGAGGCGAGTTATGCTCGCGATGCACAATTCTGTTTTCTAACGTCGTACGGAGACTGAGTTTCCACCCGCACTTCCACATTTGAACGTCTGGTGTGTGGGTTTCCGAAACTCTTAGTAGAAAATCCGAGTTAATTTGTTAGTAAGTTGTTTAATTTTGGAGGAGGAGAAAAAAATGCGTCAAATTATATTTTCCACATTGCTGGTAGCGGTATTTGCTACAACAACTTTTTACACCTATGCGGCTGATATTGAGGACGGACTTTGGATGTATCTGCCGATGAATGAAGGGGCAGGACAAAAGGTCGCCGACCACGGTCCTCACAATTTTGACACGGAACTCAGTAAGACCGCACCGAAATGGGTTGATGCCAAACACGAAGATCTCGGAAAAGTGATGGAATTTGACGGTAAGTCAACCTACATCAAAATTGATATGGAAAGTCAGAAGAAGGACATCGATTCCCACTTTGAGGAGAAGCAAGGCATTACCATCTGTGCATGGGTAAAACCCCTAAAAGTCGGCACTGATGCACACGGACAGAGCCGTCAACCTATCGTCATGAAGGGCAACGCCAATCAGTGGGAATTCGCACTTTATATTTACGACAACTTCGGTGCAGGGATGTCCGTTTGGACCTGTCCGGGTTCCGGTGTTTCGGAACCGAGTACTGCAGCCACCGCACCACAGGGCAAATGGATCCATCAGTGCGGCACTTTTCTATTGAAAGAAGGCGTCCGCGTTTACGTCAATGGAGAGAAAGACCCAGTCGCAGAAGCACCCGATAAGGGCAACGGTCCCTGCGAAACCGGCACGCGTCCTGTTTTCATCGCTCACCGTGAGGATGGACAGTGGTTAAATGCCGTTATCGCCGAGGTCTATATATGGGATAGGGTCATTGATGTTGATGAGATGAACCTTGCTATGGAAACAATTGGTGGATTAGCGGTTCAACCAGGAGGTAAACTCACAACCACCTGGGGCAATATGAAACTCCGCTAACCATTTTAATTCGGGCGAATAGAAAAATAATTGGGGTGGATAGAAAACCTATCCACCCCTTCTTTATGCTTTCCTTAAAACATTCTACTACTTACCGAAACGACTTACAACCGGTGTCAACTAAGCCATTATCTCTTCCGAAGTTGGATTCGTTTTAAACCCACCCGCCATAATGTTGTTGTAGGGTTCGTCTTCAGGTCGTCCAACAGGACGCATTTCAGGCTTATGGTATCCGAATCTAACGGCTTTCCGCCACTGATCCGTCCTATTAACTTCTGACCAGTGAATGAGGCAGTAGCTGAAGAAAATCACATCCCCTGCCTTCGCAGGAATCGGAATTGAGTCGATGAAATCCGGGTGGAATTTATCCGTAGGCAGATGCGGTGCCGTTCCTTCACCCGTGATATGTTCCCGCGGTCCCTCTGTATGGCTGCCTGGGACAACCCGCAGGGCACCACTCTCAAACGGAGCATCGTCAAGATGGACAAGACAGTCAACAAAATCAAGTCCGTCGTGTGGGTAGAACGGATAGTCTTGGTGCATTGGGAACGGCGTTCCTTTTTCAGGTGGCTTTGCGTGTAGCACCGTATGATGCCATTGAATCGTATCACCGATGAGTGCTTGTACCGCACCCGTCAGCCGTTCGTGGAATATCACCCGACCCCATGCAGCCGAGTAGAAATGCGGGTTATGCATAAAGACAGCCTTCGTCGTCTGCTGGTCCTCTTCTTCGAGATAGCGCGTCCGCCAAGGTCCGGGCCAGCCAATTGTCTCCTGTCCCCAGTTATTGATAATCCTTACCATTTCAGATGCCAGCTCTTTTGTTTCGGCAGGTTTGAAAAGCTGATCTACCTTGAGAAAGCCGTTCTCATGGTAAAAATCAACCTGTTCTTGCGTTAGCATGTTCAGACTCCTTGTTGCAATTCAATGTGTTCGTGCGAGTGCCAAAAAATGTCCGTTGCATAAATTCTACTTTAAAACCGTATATTTTGTCAACTTGCTTTGTGTTGATGAAGGTATCTCCGAATCTCAACAAAATATACTGAAACCCAGACGCAACCTGATTGCCACACTTCTCATTCACCGCTATCCATTGGTCCCCAGCACAGAACGCCCCCTGCAATCCCTCCAACACATCAAAAGAAAAAGAAAACTTGACACTTTTTCACATTTGCGGGTATCCTGTAATACGTAAACACAAACGCGACGCACAGATTCTTTGGGGACACACCGAAAATGGACTTTGTGTAGCAATGGAACAGAAAATCCAGTTAAGGATTTTCAATTAGCTTTCTAGTTCCGATGAAATGATGAAGTGTTGCTGGGTCAACTCCTGTTACGGTTGTCAAACCGTCTGGTAATCTTGCCATTACATGGTTAAGATTACATGGGGTAAGATTAAGCTGTAAGAGGACGGTTTTTCCATTTTCTATTCTATCTCAGAAAGTAAGGAGAAACTATCATGATAAGAGTATTGGTGATAAAGGTCATAGCTTGCGCATGTCTGGCTTCTGCCTTCCCTTTACTAAGTGCAGCTGAAGTTAGCGTAGATGACGCAATCGGGATATGGCTCTTTGACGAAGGTAAAGGAAATGTAGCTAAAGATTCCTCACCCAATGGCAATGACGGCGAGCTCATAGCCGGACCCAAATGGGTTGAAGGTAAGTTCGGCGGTGCTCTGGAATTTGATGGCAGCGGGACCTCGGTCGAGACGGAAAGTGCTGACAAACTGAATGAGTTTGAACTCGGCGATAAGACCGACTTTACTGTTACCGCTTGGTTTAAAACGGATGTGGACGCGGGTTTCATAATGAGTAAAACAAGGAAGGCTGCAAGCTGGACTGGGTTTGAAGTCAAGTTCGCTGGCGGCGGACTAATCAGGACCTGACTGCAGACTGAACCTGTCACAGTTTGTGACAACAGAGGCGCGGGTCTTGCCGACGGGAAGTGGCACCATCTTGCGGTGGTTTTTAGCAGAACAAAGGGTGAGCGATATGTCTACGTCGATGGAGAACAGCAGGGAAACCCTATTGACCATAGTGCCGTCAAAGGTAGCATTGATCACGAGAACGGCTTTGCAATCGGAGTCAGTATGGGTGATCACAGAGGCGGTTCATTTTTCAACGGCGTCATTGACCAGGTCGCCCTTTTCAAAGGCGAGCTGGATGAAGACGATATCGAGACGATCATGAATAATATGGAGGAATTTCTCCCAGTTTCTCCATTGGGGCACTTCACTACCACATGGGGTAAGGTTAAGCAGGCTTCCCAATAGACACTCCCTTTCATACAACTTATGGCGCAAACGGCAGATGAGATGCTCCGCGAAGCGCGTAAGCCGAGTTTTTGGAAGTGAGAAAGCGGAGGTTTCACCGCTTTCTCACTTTCCTGGGTTCTAATGAACCATCCCCATATTTGTATATTTGCATACCGGTTTAACTTCACATTCTCCCCTCTTCGCCTCTGAGTTTTAGCGTTTTGATGTCATCTCGCGCTGCATTTCCTTTTCTGCTTGGCATCCTTTTCCCTGATTCATTCTTCTAATAGCCCACGAACGGCATGGATAGAACACCGCAATGAGATATATCTGGCGTTTAATCCTGATAATAACGGGTTTCTTGATACTGGCTCTGAGCGCGCCAAACGAAATCACTTATCCTGCTAGCGAAACTGGAATGGCCTATAAGATGAAGTATATCCAGAGCGCGCTTGGCGAGAATATGTCCATCCAGGTTAAATTCTTCCAATCCGAGTTCACTTTATCTGCGGGTGTCTTTCTCATGTCGTTAGCTGCTTTATTTGTCGGCATGATTCTGATAACCCCCTCGGCCCGGAAATGCCTTAAGTCGCTTATCCGCCAGCCTCGGCGGCTGACTATTCTGCTTCTCGCTTTGGGATATCAACTCTTCACGTTGCAGCCAAGTGAGAAGGGCTGGCCAATTGTGTTATACCTCACGCTTGGAACAGCGGGGATAACGATGATATTCGTCGGTGCCTCATCCCTGGTGGACGCTTTAATCTTTAGGCTGAGAAGTCTCGGACAAAAGATTGAGCGATGGTTCTATGGGATGCCAGCTTGGACGCTGCTCGCGTCGCTTTTCGCCCTGGTCTTCACCGCAACAAATCTGGGTTCTTATTTCCTTTTCGAGCACATCCCCCACGTCGCAGACAGCGTTGACCAGGTCTTCCATGCCAAGATATTTCTTCTCGGCAGACTCACTGTTCCATCGCCTGAACCCAGAGAACTCTTCGACTTCGTACTCATGATTAACAATGGCAGGTGGTACTCCCAGTATCCGCCAGGACAGACCCTCTTACTGAGTCTCGGTCACATTCTTCACGCTCCTTGGATTATTAACCCTTTGCTTGGATCCCTCTGCATCGTTCTGCTCTATTTCATCGGGAAAGAAATATACTCTGAAAGAATAGGAAGGCTGGCCGCACTCCTGGGTGCTTTCTCACCGTTCTTGGTCTTCATGTCGTCTGAGTATATGAACCATACACCCACACTCTTCTTCTTCGAGCTTTTCCTGCTCGGATTTGTGCGTATGATAAAGAGATTCAGGACAAGGGACGCTTTACTGGCTGGGTTTGCTCTGGGATATGTGGTCAACATGCGCCCACTGACTGCTCTTGCTATTGGCATTCCGTTTCTTATCTATGCCATATCTAAACTTGTTATGCTGTTTATGACAGCGAGGAAGGAATCATTTCGCTTTACAGTGCTCTGCTTCACGGCATTGGCAATGTTCGGAGTGATGTTAGGAGGACTCCTAACGTTCAACTATCTCACGAACGGCGATCCGCTTACCTTCGGGTACCACGTCTTGCATGGCAAGGATCATGATCCCGGCTTTGGTCATAGTGGTTGGGGTGAACCTCATACACCCCGGCGGGGTCTCATCCAGACCCTCAACAACCTGAATGCCTTGAACAAGTTTCTCTTTGAGCTTCCTATTCCATCTCTGATCTTCGTTTTCCTTGCATTCGTCTCTTTAAAAGCAAATACCTGGGATTTGCTTCTCATAGGTTATGCCTCGTCGCTGATACTTGCCTACTTTACCTACTGGCATCAGGACTGGTGTTTGGGTCCCCGGGTTCTGTTTTCATCAACTGCTGCCTTCGTTCTGCTCACCGCACGTGGAATAGCCGCCCTGCCAGATATTGTCCACAACCTTTTCGGTATCGTCGATAAGAGCAGAGTGAAAGGTTACATTGCCATTATCCTCATAGCCTGCTTTTGCCTGGGTTTCGCATCCAACATACCCAGTCTGGTGAGAGTCTACTCGGACGGCTACTGGGGCGCAAACGCGCAGATTCTGAAAGCCGTCAAAAAGATGCAGATAGAGAACGCCATCGTGTTCGTCAGATCAGAGAGGCCTATGGGTTATAGAAGTGTATTTCCACAGAACCATCCGCTTTTGAAATCCGATGTCATCTATGCCAGGTTTCTCGACGAGAGAAAGAATGCCGAGCTTATGCGGCAGTTTACGGACAGAAAGTTCTACATAGCAGACGGACCTTCTATTACTGAGTATCCTTTTTCTTCCAATTCTTCTCCATGAGCGTTCAATTATTGTCAGAATCAAGTCTGAACCCGTGTTGAGAAATCTAACATTGTCCATCTAATTATGAATGGCACTGGTATCATTAAAGCTGGAAAATAGGCATCATAGAGTGTTGCCATAATACGCCGACAGACGTAGACGACAACCTCAAGCGTGCAAGGTTGATTTTCCAGTTGCCTGATATATGCTTTTAAGGTATTCTGTAAATCCATCCTTATGTCTCCTTTTTGTGCTGGTTTACAATAAAGAATAACATAAGAGTGGACAAACACAAAAGTCAAACCATTATACTTCACGAATGTGAAATAACATCATACCTCAGATTAATTAGCACCAGGCGTAAAGATTTCTGACGCATTAAGGAGAAAATTTCATGGACGATAACGGTAGTTCGACCATACTATTTTTTGACGATTGGTACCTGCATCGACGGGAAAACCTCGTCCGTCATGTCGGACGTCCTAAATTAGTAACTGAGGGGATATTTATAGACCCTCATCTCGATCCTTCCTGGGGCTATCCAACTGTCTTTGTAGACGCCAATACTGGTCGCTGGCGTTGTCTGTATCAGGGTCAACTCAATATTCAATACGCAAGGCCGGGCCGTCGGATGCAGCACGTCGCGGTAGCAATCGAAAGCGATGACGGCGTCAGATGGGGGATTGAGGACCTATCGGATAAAATACAGATCCCAGATCGTGCTTGTTCTCACCAGGTCCTTCCTCTTGAAGGGTTCGGCGAATGGGGTCCGTGTTTCTTTGATGCGCATACGGATAACGCCGCTGAGCGGATTAAGGCTTTTGTCAGTTCCAGTGGCTCCCAAGGACACTCTCCTTTGTATGTTTCACCCGATGGTTTATCCTGGAACCTCATTGAAGATGCTAAGTGGCACCCATTTGGAATAGACCCGGCGGTATCGGGTTTCTGGAACCCTATCCGGGGTAGTTACGTTATTGCGGCAAGACCGAAAGGGGGAGATCGCCGGATCTCGGTTTATGAAACCAAGGATTGGCGTACCTTCTCCCAACCTGAGGTGGCTATCCGGACCGATGCCCAGGATACGCCAGCCGCTGAGGTCTACGGTATGCCCGTTTTCCCATATGAGAGCATATTTGTCGGGTTCCTGTGGATATACCAAGTGTCTCCTATTGTTGACAGCCCGGGTAAGTACATACATGGGAAGGTGCGGTGCCAACTGGCTTACAGTTATAATGGGTTGCACTTCCAGCGAGCCCTCAGAGAGCCGTTTTTACCCAACGCCGAGCCAGGTGAATTCGGGTATGGTTGTATCTACCCATCAAGTATGGTCATTACTGAAGACAAAAAGATCAGGATCTATTCCAGTGCCTCAAAGGGAGAACATGCCCAGATCCACGCACGTCCGGATCTCGGTGAGGGGGCAATATTAACCCACGAGTTAAGGCTCGATGGATTTTCCTATTTTGAACCGCAGGGCGGTCCAGGATCTTTTATGACGCGGCTGTTCTTCTTCCACGGTGAAGAACTCACCCTCAACGTCCAGGCCCCTCAGGGGGAGGTCCGGGTTCAGATAACAGATCCAGATGGGAAACCTCACCAAGGTTATACCTTTGAAGATTGCATACCCTTTACGGGTGATGATCTTTTTTGGAAACCAAAGTGGAAGAATCACGCATCCGTCTCAGAATTTATGGAGAAGGTGGTGCGGCTCGAGGTAAAACTCTTCAACGGCAGGATCTACAGCATTCGCGGTAATTTTATCCCCATTCGGAGCGGAGATTACCGGCAATTCAAAGATCACGGCATACCCCCAAATCCAAATTACGAGTATTAAATTAAAATGAGGAGGCTTTCAAATCATGGAAAACAGTGAGAAAGAAATTCTATATAATGGAATTCGTCTGCCCGAAGAGTGGCCCCCACGAAATTTGTGTGACACAACCCTTTCACCTATCTCAGTACCCTACTTAGAAAATCCCCCGACAGTTATTCATATAGATAAGGGAAGACAACTGTTTGTAGATGACTTTCTCATTGAAAATACCAATCTAAAAAGGGATTTTCACAACCCACGCTTATATGAAGATAATCCGGTTTTAAAGCCTGAAACGCAACTGGAGCTCAATAATGGGAAATATCCGGTCGCCTCTCCGTTTAATGACGGCGTTTTTTATGATGCCGAAGAACAATTATTTAAAATGTGGTATCATGCTGGATGGTTCGATGGTCTGGGTTACGCAATCAGTGAAGACGGCTTACATTGGCATAGACCCATGTTAGATGTCGTGCCAGCGACGAACAGGGTAATTCCGGTGAGGGAAGGATATAGGCGAGATGGAGCCGCAGTCTGGTTAGACCCCGAAACAGATGACCCGAATCAAAGGTTTAAAATGTTTGTCTACTTCCGTTCTCCTGACTGGTCAGGCGGGGAAGTTTATACCTCATTTGATGGGATCCACTGGGGGAAGTCGGTCAGAACGGGTCTTTGTGGGGATAATACGACTTTCTTCTATAATGCCTTCAGGAAAAAGTGGGTCTACAGTATTAGGACCTCGAATCGTACGCTTGGACGCACCCGAAGTTATCGCGAACACGAGGATTTTATCAAAGGCGCTTCATGGAAAAAGGAAGATGTGGTGTTCTGGGCGAGAGCGGATGAACTCGACCAATTTGACCCTGACCTCGGATACGCACCTCAGCTTTACGACGTTAACGCAGTTGCCTATGAGAGCGTGCTTCTGGGCTTGTTCGCAATTTTTAAAGGTCCACCCAATGAACTATGTGACATAACGGGATTCCCTAAGACGAATGAACTGGTGTTAGGGTATAGCCGCGATGGTTTCCACTGGCATAGACCTGTTCGCAGTCCTTTTATAGCCGCATCGCGAAAGGAAGGCAGCTGGAATAGGGCATATATTCATGCGGCAGGTGGCGGATGTTTGGTAGTCAATGATAAGATTTACTTTTATTTTGGTGCCTGGTCGGGAGAGTCACCTACTCTCGGTAGACATATGTATGCAGGAGGTACGACGGGACTCGCAATACTTCGCCGAGACGGTTTTGCTTCCATGAATGCCGGTTTATCTACTGAATCTTTGACAACTAAACCCGTGATATTTAATAAGGGCAAGCATCTTTTTGTGAATACGAATACGAAAAAGGGTATGCTCCAAGTTGAAATTTTAGACAATCAAGGCAATGTGATTGAGCCATATTCCCATATAAACTGCGTTCCTATAACCAAGGATACTACCTGTCAATTAGTAAGATGGAAAAATGGAGAAGATTTATCTTCTCTGGCGGGTAAGTCGGTGAAATTTAGGTTTTATTTAACAAACGGACAGTTATATTCTTTCTGGGTCAGTCCCGATTTAACAGGCGCCAGCGATGGCTATGTGGCGGCTGGAGGTCCAGGATTTACCACTGCCATTGATACCGTTGGCTCTTCTGTACGTACCTAAGAATCTGCTCGAAAGATCTTAAACGTCGTCTGAATAACTGTCGAACTTCTATCAAAGGAGCAGGCAAATGGACACATCATCTATACATTCGAGTCAAACCGACAACGGTGCCCCAGCAAGCCGCGTGCATGACCTGCTGCGGCCGGAGGTGCTTCAGGCATTTGACCGCACATTCTTCGAGCGCGAAGGATATTGGGTGTGGGAGGGTATACTGACCGACGCTGGTCGCAAGCGGTGGACGGAAAGCTTACGGAAGCTACAGCAGATGAACGATGAGATCGTCATGGACACCGACTGGGCTTCCATCGACTTTGAGGGCCGGGGGCTACAGCCACCGTTGCCGGAGCAAATCACCCCAGAGTTTTTGGCGATGTGTTGCGGTGGCTCAGAGCAGATGCGCTTCATGCCACGAGGACTAATGCAATACATGCGCGAACACGGGCTGTTCGGCCCAGGTCCTGCGTTGGTGACACGCGGGTACGAGTCGCAGGGAATCATGCCGGAACATTTCTCGATTGGATACGACGAGTTCATCAGGGATGTCGCCACCGCCCACCCTCAGATGATGGAGCTTTTCACCAAACTTTTCGGGGACCGCTTCATACTCGACCACTGCAACATGCTCAACCGGACGCCGGGTTCAATAGGGCGGCGGTGGCATGCTCACCAGTATCGGCACGGGCAGTACGAGGTCGAAGATCCTATCGGTACCGGACACGCTCTTACCACCGAGTTTCTCCAACGGCAGTGTATTCGGACGCTCTGCTACCCAGAGGGTGCAACCATCGAGGAGGGTGGAGAACTTGGGGTCATCCCGGGCGCTCATCTCTACCGCATTCCGTACAAATGGAACACCGAGCGACCCGATGATGACGCCGCCATGAAAGCCGGCTGGCTGAAGGGAAAGACCCACGCCTTCACCGGTAAGCCGTTGGAAATGGTACGCTTCTCGCTACCGCCCGGGAGCATGGTCTCGTTTCCCCATCACATGCCGCATCATGTCGGCCATCGCAAGCCAGGAACCCCGACCCGATGGGGCTTGCTGATAGCGTATCGGACACCAGACCCCGACGCAAGCCCGGCCAAGTGGACAAATGGCATACCTACCCATTGGGTGGAACGGACCGCAGCGGAAGGAAGGCTCTCCTCTGCGGCACGCCGAGTGCTTGAGGCGGACAATCCCCTCGACTGATTCGACATTTCATAAGAATCCCACTGCTTTAGTTGTGGGAGTATGTCAAAGATGAACACGTCAAAACAGTTCGATACTTACTTAAACCCCACGAGCAAATCTGTTGGCGTATCATCGCGGGCAGTTCTCATTGGGCTAATCTGTGCCGCCGGGGAATGTCTGATTGCGCCTTACAATGATTACGTGATTCGCAATGTCTTTCTCGCTGGCGGTCATTTTCCTGTCGGTCCATTTTTTGTCCTCACCATCCTCGTGCTGATTGGCAACCGCATCTTGAGCGCAGTTTCCCCCAAACTCACACTGTCGGCGGGTGAATTGGTGACGATCTGGTGTATCATGGCAGCCGCCTCCGGCATTCCTTCGACGGGCATGATGAGATATGCGTTTCGCCCGCTTGTCGCCTACCAGTATTTTGCGACACCCGAAAATGATTGGGAAGCACTTTTCCATCACCATATTCCCCACTGGCGCGTTGTTCATGATGAGAATGCTATCAAATCCTTTTATGAAGGCATCTTTTTGGGTGAATCCATCCCTTGGGGGGCATGGCTGATACCGCTATTCGCTTGGACACTTTACGTGTTTGTCCTCTACTTCGTTGTGATATGCCTCTCGGTGCTGCTCCGTAGACAATGGGTCGAGATTGAGCGGTGTAGCTTTCCGCTGGTTGTGTTGCCTGTGGAGATGGCAAACAACCCGCCGGGAGCGAAAAATTCACTCTTCAGGAACAAAGCATTATGGGTCGGATTTGCCGTTCCTCTATGCATTCACACGTTGAACGGCATTCATGCGTTCTTCCCTGGCGTGCCGGAATTTCCCGTCCGATTCAATCCCCATCCCTACTTAACTGAAAAGCCTTGGAGTGCACTGAGACCTTTGCAACTCAACTTGTATTGTTCGATAGTGGGGTTCAGCTATTTACTGCCGCTTGAAGTGTCGTTTAGCCTGTGGTTTTTCTTTCTATTCTTCAAACTCCAATGTCTTATCGGCTCAATGCTCGGTTTCCAAATCACCAAAGGTCCAGGCGTGCAGCACAACGCGTATTCGTTCAGCGCTTCTCAGGAAATCGGTGCGTGCCTCATCTTTGTCATCTGCACCCTTTTCATGGCACGGCATCACATCAGAAGCATGCTTTTCAGTGCCTTTCGCAAAAGCGATGACGCAAACGAGGCGATGCCCGCTGGTTTGACAATTATCGGTCTCATCGTCGGGATATTGCTGCTGGCGTTTGCAAATCATCTGATGGGAATGTCGTTGGGATTCGCACTGCTTTTTGTGCTGGTGATTCTGGGAATTTACATTGTCTTGACATGGCAAGTCATCCACGGAGGAATTCCTTTTGTCAATCCTTCGTATTCAGCGCATTACGTTCTCTTTACCACGCTGGGTTCGGCGAGAATCAATCCTTCAACCATGACATCGCTGTTTATGCATCCGGTCTCTCTAACGCGCGACTTGAGGGAGATTATGATGCCGTATGTGGCAAACGGTCTCAAGGCGGCCGATGAAGTCAAGGTCAGACGAAGGGGGCTGTTAATAGCTATGGGCGCGGCGATGGTTATTGGAACCCTTGTCTCATATTATTCCGTCCTCAATGTCAGCTATGCACATCGTGCGCCGTACACAGGTGGGGCGGGCGACATGCGGTGGCTGACTTCTCTGCTCGTTAGTGCCGAGACTGGGACGGACTGGACGAACACAGGTTTTATGGTCGGAGGCAGCATTTTCATGGGGCTGTTGATGTGGCTGAGAAGGGTTTTCGTGTGGTGGCCGCTGCATCCAATCGGGTATACAATGCTGAGTTCTTGGGCCTCATTCAAGCTGTGGCCCTCAATCTTTTTAGGCTGGATGATGAAGTATACTCTCGTCAGGTACGGGGGATTGAGAATGTATCGAGTCGCGAGGCCGATATTCCTTGGGCTTGTGCTTGGCGAGATGACCTGCGCTGGAATCTGGGCACTTGTTGGAATGGCAACGGGCGTCAGCACGGGTTATCGGATCTTGCTTAGTTAATCAGTAAGAGCGGTCTGTGGTAGTAGGAAAGTTTGACACTACAGAGGCTTAACTTATGCTGAAAGTGGAGCGCAGCGGAATGTACTGATAGCTGATATCCAACCCGCAAAGCACCTTCCCATTTCTCACTTCACACAACCCACAACCTACAACCTATACCTCTCTTAACTGACCACTGACAGCTGACAGCTGATCGCTGATAGCCAACCAAAAAACAAATCCTTGCATTAATCTATAATCTATTATAAGATACCCGCATCCCGTATCAAAGAGAAAAGGAAGAAAACAATGAGTCTTTTGGGTATTGATGTAGGGACAACAGGATGTAAAGTCATCGCTTTTCGAGAAGACGGAATTGTTCTCGCGCAAGCGTATGGCGAATACCCGTTGACCCACACGCAACCCGGCTGGTCAGAACTTGACGCAAACGTCGTCTGGGAAAACATAGCGACCGGCATTCAGAAGGTTGCAGCAGAAACAAAATCCGATCCGATTGAGGCAATCAGTGTTGCCTCACAAGGTGAAGCCGTAACACCCGTATCCGCCGATAGGCAGATCTTAGCGAACGCCATTACCACTTTCGACGCCCGTACAGCCGGCATCTGTGACGAATTGAGAGGGCAGATAACACCACTCGAAGTAATGCAGATCACCGGGATGCCGATAAGCGATATTCATACCTTGGCAAAACTTATCTGGATACAGCGGAATCAACCCGACCTCTATCGACAGGTATGGAAATTCCTCGGTTTTGAAGATTTCGTCTATTTCAAACTCGGTGTTCCACCGGTAGTCGACTATTCCCTTGCTGCCCGCACAATGGCGTTTGATATTATCAACAAATCGTGGTCAGAGAAGATGCTCGGTTTGGCAGATGTCGATGCAGCACTCTTTCCCGATACAGCACCCTCAGGGACAGTCATCGGTGAAGTTGACGCTGGAATAGCAGCGGAACTCGGTCTACCAAACGGCGTAGTGTGCGTCACAGGTGGACACGACCAACCGTGTGGTGCCTTAGGGTCGGGGATCATTCGGAGCGGTGAGGTGATGGATGCCACCGGTACGGTTGAATGTATCGCACCGGCTTTTACGGAACCCGTTATCAATCAGCAGATGATAGATGGTAATTTCGCCTGTTATCCACACGTCGTTGATGGATTGTATGTCACGCTCGGCTTTGTCTCCAGTGGCGGCGTTGTCCTACGATGGTTCAGAGACACACTCGCACAAGCAGAAATGACACAAGCGGAGGCGGAAGGACGTGACGTCTACGATGTCCTAATGGAGGCGCTACCCGATGCCCCAGGTACAGCAATGGTACTTCCCCACTTCACCGGTTCAGGCACCCCTTATCTTGATCTCGAATCGAAAGGCGCAATTGTCGGACTAACGCTATCAACAACCAAAGGCGAACTCATCAAAGCGATTCTGGAAGGCATTAGCTATGAAATCAAACAGAATCTCGCTATGTTACAAGACGCAGGCGTTGTGATAAACGAGGTGCGTGCCATCGGTGGCGGCGCGAAATCTGAAAAGTGGTTGCAACTCAAAGCCGATATGTTTGGGAAAAAGGTCATTGCCCTTGATATATCGGAGGGCGTATGTCTCGGCACTGCTATCCTCTCTGGAACAGCAATTGGCAAGTATGATTCTATTGAATCAGCAGTCGATCAGTTAGTCACACCCCGCGATGTATACTATCCACGTGAGGAAATCGCACAGCGTTACGACGAGAAACTGAAAGCCTACGAACAGATTTATCCTGCCCTACGTACACTGAATTACGAATTATAAACTAAGCTTCCCATAAGCCGTAGGTTGGGTTGAACGGGCGTAAAATATCGGACATATTTCCCCAGAAAACTGTTAGTTTTTAGCAGATTTGGAATTCTCTTAAGTCTGAGTGAAACCCAACATATCACGCTGGATTCATCTATCAAACTCGTGTAATTGTGATCCCTATTTTTTCGTGCTTTATAGAGGGCAAGGCTAATGAAAAAACACGTTGTCGGAATAGACATCGGTGGGACAAAACTCGCTACCGTTGTCGCTGATAGTACCGGACACATCCTTCACAAAGTCCGTAGACCGACACTATCAGAAAGAGGTCCAGAATATGCCCTCCAATTGCTATTTGATATGGTTCGTCAGACCACTGAATTAGCAGGCTTGGAACAGGAGGCAATTTCAGCGATAGGTGTGAGTTGCGGCGGTCCGTTGGATACCAAAACCGGAATAGTCTATTCACCACCCAATTTGCCCGGATGGGACGCATTACCGCTTAAAGCACAACTTGAATCCGAATTCCAAATTCCTGTGACTATTGAGAACGATGCCAATGCGAGCGCACTTGCGGAATACAGGTTCGGCGGTGGACGCGGCTATAATGCCGTTCTCTATATGACAATGAGCACGGGGATCGGCGGAGGCATTGTCATTGATGGACAAGTCTATCACGGAGCCAACGATAGCGCAGGCGAAGTCGGACATCAAATACTCCTACCGGACGGACCAAATTGCGGGTGTGGCAAACGTGGATGTCTTGAAGCCCTCTGCTCAGGTCCAGCCATTGCCCGACGCGCCCAAGCCGCAATAGAAAATAATAGCGCGTTAGCGACAGCACTCTTAGACCTCGTGAATGGGCGTGTTGAAGATGTTAAGTCTGAACACGTCCTTGAGGCGGCACGTCAAGGCGATGTATTGGCCTTGCAACTGGTAGAAGAGACAGCATATTACATGGGTTGGGGTATCGCAAATTTGGTAAACATTTTGAACCCAGACATCGTTTTATTGGGAACAATAGCGATTGCCGCTGGCGATCTTTTGCTTGATCCGATTCGGAAGAAGGTTTCAGAATTTGCCATGACGCGCCCCGCGGAAGCAGTTAAAATTGCACCAGCACAGTTAGGGGACGCATTGGGCGATCTCGCTGCCGTCGCATTAGTTGTCTAAAGATACCATTTTTACGGATAACTGACAACTGACAACTGAATACCTTAGACCAAAAAGAGGTAAAAAACCATAATGGAAAGAATACAAAATTATATTTCGCACCTTCAAGACGTTTTAGCACGACTCTCATTAGCGGATGTCCGTCGTTCCATAGACGTTATCATGGAGGCGTACTATGCTGAGAAACAAATTTTCGTGATTGGCAACGGTGGCAGTGCCTCTACAGCATCCCATATCGCTTGTGATTTAGGAAAAGGCACGAGTGTCCCCGACAAACCCCGTTTTCGGGTGATTAGCTTAACAGACAACGTCGCAACGATGAGCGCATGGTCCAATGATGTCTCTTACGAAGATGTTTTCGTAGAACAGTTGAAAAATCTCGTCAACTCGGACGACGTGGTTATCGGTATCAGTGCGAGCGGCAACTCGGAAAATGTCCTCCGTGCGATGCGACACGCCAAGGACATCGGGTGCAAAACGATCGGATGGAGCGGATTCGGCGGTGGCGCACTGGCATCAATTTGCGATGTCAATGTGGTCGTAGATAGCCACCGTTATGGACCTGTTGAAGATGTCCACCTGATTTTAAACCATGTCCTTCACGCGTGGATCCAAGAAGAATTCGCATCCAATTAAATCACCAAAGGCACTTAGTTCCCCTGTAGAAGCGATCTCTCGGTCGCGACTTCTGACCGCTGACAGCCAAAATCACAAATACATCTTGACGCATGCGATTCTCTTAAGATATAATAACTGTAAAACTGTAGTGCCAAAAATTTTTCAGGGTCAGAAGGTGTAGAATCGGTGATCCCAACGAAGGGGGAATAGGGAGTAATTATCATGAGACGCGAAATAGTTCTTGTAGGCTGTGTGCTCCTTTTAATTGGATGCCTTTTCATGAGAGGTGATCTGTCTGCTCAAGACAACGCCTTGGTTTACGTGGTTGATATCCGCAACGAGATCGGAAGCGGTCTCGGAACCTATATCGCCGACGGTATCAAAGTAGCGGAAGAAGCAGGTGCCGATGCAATTGTTTTTGATGTGGATACACCAGGCGGTAGGGTCGATTCCGCCGTGAATATCATCCGATCCATTCAAGATACACAAGTTCCCACTATCGCTTTTGTCAATCGACAGGCTATCTCTGCAGGAGCGATGATCTCTATCGCTTGCAATCAGATTGTGATGACTTCAGGCGGAACGATCGGTGATTCCGCACCTGTTAATATTCAAGGCGAGGAGGTCGGTGAAAAAGCCATCTCTTATATCCAAGGAACGATTCGTGCAACCGCTGAACGCGAAAATCGGAACCCCGATATTGCCGAAGCCATGGTAGACAAAGAGTTGGTTCTTGTTAAACTTTCAGATGGACAAATTATCAAGCTTCTACCTGAAGAATACGTGTCGCGTGAAGAAGCAGGTGAAGAGATGGAAATTCTCTGTGCACAAGGGAAGTTGCTGACCCTCTCCACCAAACAGGCACTCGAATATAACTTCGCCGATGCACAAGCCGAAACCCTCACAGAACTATTAGCACAATATCAAATTGTTGAGGTTGCCGGAACCAAGCTGCCGCTTACAGTAGAAGGGATCGAAAGAAGCCAACGCGAGTACGGTTTCTCAGAAGTAACCCCTCTGAAAACACTTGAAGGCGCACGCAGCGTCGCAGTTGAGGCAACACTGGCGGATAGAATCGTTTTCTTCCTCACAAATCCGCTTATCAGTTCACTGCTGCTTTCGTTGGGACTGCTCGGTATCTTTATAGAAATTCGCACCCCCGGGTTCGGTGTCCCTGGATTTCTGGGTTTACTCTGTGTCGGGCTCTTCTTTGGCGGACACATGCTAACAAAAATCGGGGCGGAATGGGCATTTCTACTCTTCCTTATTGGAATTGGGTTAATCGTCGTGGAGATTTTTGTCATCCCGGGTTTCGGAATCGCCGGAATCCTTGGCATTACACTCATGTTAGGGAGCGTCTTCTTCGTTTTCGACAAGGCTTATGACTTCCGGACTGCCGTTATGTGGCTTTCGATTTCCGTGATTCTAAGTGCCGGATTGATTATCCTTGCCTTCTGGTTTCTCCCTGAAACGCAGCTTTTCCGAAGATTTGCTTTGTCAACAGTGATGGATGCTGAGATGGGCTATCACTCGTCCAACAACCTTGAAAATTTTCAGGATTATCTCGGAAAATCTGGGACTGCTCTGACCCCCTTGCGTCCCTCTGGAACAGCGAGGATTGAGAATAAAAGAGTGGATGTTGTCACCGCTGGCGACTTTATTCGGCAGAACAGCGACATTAAAGTCATAGAGGTAGAAGGTTCTAAGGTTTTTGTAGAAGCAGTTGAGGAATCTTAATCCTGTATAGAAATAATAAAGTTGAAAAGTTATCATATCCTATAGGGGAGTCTTCACTGCCATATAGCGTAGGCGCACTCGATTTGGAGTAACAAAATGTGGTTTCTGATTTTCCTCATCGGTCTTGGGATTCTGCTTGTATTTATTGAGTTATTGATTCTTCCAGGATTTGGGGCTGCAGGCGTGCCGGGTTGCCTACTCATTTTGATAGGTATCGGGGTCGCGTGGTGGCAGTTCGGTTTTCAGACTGCGCTTACTTATACTGGAATAACGTTGGTGGCGGTTGTCCCGTTGGCGATAATAGCACTCTCGTTCATACGCACAACACCTGTTGGTAAAGCATTCATCTTGAGTGCCACTGAAAATAAGGAGATCGGTTTTCATGCCCCTCCCTCGGAATTGGAAGATTTGGTCGGGAAATCTGGTAAGGCAATCACGCCTCTGAGACCCGCAGGTGCTGCCCTGATCGGTGGACACCGTGTTGATATCGTCACACAAGGCGAATTCGTTCCCGCAGAAACTGAGATTGAAGTGATTTTTGTAGAAGGCAGCCGTGTCGTCGTTCGTAGTTTACAATAGAATAGTCTCGTTTGTAGGTGCGCCTCCAAGTGCACGTGCGACAAGATCGTAGGAGGCAAATAATGGATATTTTTACAGGCGGAATTGCCCTTGTTGTCCTAATTTTTATCATTGTGTTCTTTTGGTTCGTCCCTGTCGGACTCTGGATCGCTGCTGTTGCTGCAGGCGTCCCACTCCGAATCTTGGATTTAATCGGAATGCGTTTGAGGCGAGTCAATCCGAATATTATTGTCAAGGGGCTAATCAACGCACACAAGGCTGGACTGAAAGTAGTGACTGCCGAATTAGAAGCACACTACCTCGCTGGTGGTAATGTACTTAATGTTGTCAGCGCACTCATCGCCGCAGATAAAGCGAGGATTGAGCTTAATTTTCAACGGTCCTCCGCTATCGACTTGGCTGGACGTGATGTGTTTGAGGCGGTCCAAGTCAGTGTCAACCCACGCGTAATTACCACACCCCGTATTAGCGCACTCGCTTTAGATGGTGTAGAATTGATTGCCACCGTCCGTATCACAGTAAGAACTAACATTAATCGACTCGTCGGTGGTGCAGGTGAAGAGACCATTATCGCGCGCGTAGGTGAGGGAATTATTAGCGCAATTGGTGCCTCTGAAACCTATGAAGATGTTCTGGAAAACCCTGATATCATATCGAAAACAGTACTTGATCGCGGGCTTGATGCTGGGACTGCTTTTGAAATCCTTTCCATTGATATCGCTGATGTCAATGTCGGCAAAAATATCGGTGCAGAACTCCAAGCCGAGCAAGCCGAAGCAGATCTGGTCGTGGCACAAGCGAAAGCCGAAGAACGGCGCGCTATGGCAGTAGCACGGAAACAGGAAATGACTGCCAATGTTCAAGAGATGCGTGCCAGAGTCGTTGAGGCAGAAGCACAAGTCCCACGCGCACTTTCCGGTGCTTTCCGTGATGGTAACTTAAATATTCAAACAGAGCAATAACCTAACTTATTTTAGGCGCGGTCAGGGGATTGCGCTGTATTAATGGAGAATAGTAAACATGGCACAACCAATGATTGCAATTATTGCTGTCCTGCTTATCCTGTTTCTGATTATTATTAGTTGGCTCGTCCCAATCGGTTTGTGGATTACGGCAATTGCGGCGGGTGTGAAAGTAGGCATTTTTGACCTCGTTGCGATGCGCTTACGGCGTGTGCCACCCTCAGCGATTGTGGAGCCACAGATCAATGCAACCAAGGCAGGTTTAACGCTGTCTCTTGATGATCTGGAAGCGCATTATCTTGCTGGCGGTCGCGTCGGTAGTGTCGTTGCAGCACTTATTGCAGCAGATAAAGCCAACATTGACCTCGGTTTCGCACAAGCCGCTGCAATTGATCTCGCCGGACGGGATGTCTTGCAAGCCGTTCAGGTGAGTGTCACGCCAGAGATTATTGACATCCCTGAGAGAGGCGACGCAAGCGGCGGCATTACCGCTGTGGCACGGGACGGCATCCAGTTGATTGTGAAAGCAAGGGTGACGGTAAGAGCCGATATTGACCGATTGGTCGGCGGTGCTACCGAAGATACTATCCGCGCCAGAGTCGGTGAAGGAATTATTACAACAATCGGTTCCGCAGCAAGCCACAAACAGGTTTTAGAAAACCCTGTCCTCATCTCGGAAACAGTCCTTGCCAAGGGCTTATCCGCAGGCACTGCCTTTGAGATTCTGTCCATTGATATCGCCGATATAAACGTTGGTGAGAACGTTGGTGCTAAATTACAGACCGACCAAGCGCAGGCGGAGCTTAAAATTGCACAAGCGAAAGCGGAAGAGCGTCGCGCACGTGCAGAAGCAGAAGAGGAAGAGAATAAAGCGCTCGTTGAAGAGATGACGATTAGACTTATTGAGGCGGAGGCTGAAATCCCACTTTCCATAGCAGACTCGTTTGATTCGCGAAACATGAGTGTTATGGATTATTATACCCTTCGCAATATCCTCGCTGATACTGAGATGCGTCAATCCATTGCGTCGCCGGGCGGTACGCAGGACGTCGACACGACCCGGTCTTCACATTCTCTTGGACTGTCGTCCTAATTCCTATGATGTCTTAAAGGAGGCGTTTGATGGAAAATATCATCCAGATGCTGATTCCCTTGATTATCGTGATCTTAACGTTCGTCTTAGGTAATTCGCGTCGACGGAAAGAACGACAGGGAAGGGTTGAAAGAGAACAGGAGGAGAATGCAATGCCGGAGGGCGAAGCCACGCCCCCGCCCTTCATGGAAGATTTTCCCTTTGAGACCCGGCTGGAAGACATGATCTTGCAACAGAACGAAATGGAAGAACCGCAGGTTGCCGAAGAACCGGAACCTGTTGCTGAATCAGAACCTGTTGAGTCGGCACAACCTGTTGAGTCGGCACAACCGGTGCCGCCTCCTGTGCCTGTCGAATCTCCAGCTGGGATACGGTCTGTCCCTGCCACGTCACTATTGGATTTGTCACCGAGTACGTTTCGGCAAGGGATTATTCTCCGAGAAATCCTTGGTCGTCCCAGATCGCGCCGACGCGGTGCTCCTTTCCGCGATAGGCATGACTTATAGACATTCCAGGTGCTTTTCCATGCGAATCTGCTAAAACATTTCTCAGGTGTTTTCTCTATTTTGCCATCCCTACAGATGCAGGAAATGTGAGATTTCAGATGGTTCGTCTCTTTTATAAAGTTTTCCTGATCTCCGTAGTCTTTCTGTTGTTCGTTGGTTGTACACGCCGCCAAGAGATAACCGAACAGCAGATACCCTCTTACATCGAGATTCCTCCACATGCCCGGCATCTTAAAGGATTCAAAATTTGTTTGGATCCAGGACACGGTGGGCAAGCACACGTCCCGGATTACAAGCGGGGTCCGACGGGGCTGCGCGAGGCTGAAGTTAATCTGCAGGTAGCCCTCTATCTACGCGAGATATTACAGAAAGTCGGAGTTACCGTCATCATGACGCGCGTTGATGATTCTTATGTAAGTCTGCCAACGCGGAGTCAGATTGCCAACGAAAGTGGTGCCGATTTCTTCATTTCGCTTCACCACAACGGAATTGACAACAATCCCAAGGTTAATTATACCTCTACTTGGTATCACGGGGATGCAGACGACTCACGCCAGAGTCTTGATCTCGCCCGATATATTCAACAGGGCGTTTCGGACGCGCTACGCTTGCCTTCTTCTCCAGCATCTGGACTCTATTCAGATAAATTGGTAACCGCTGCTGGCTTCGGTGTTTTGCGGATGACAAAGTGTCCAGCGGTTTTGTGTGAAGCATCTTTTCTCTCGAATCCTGAGGAAGAGGAGCGGCTGCGAGGTAACGACTATCTCAAAAGGGAAGCTTACGGATACTTCCTTGGTATTGCACGTTATGTTGAAGGAGGATTTCCGAAAGGGATCTTGGTAAACCCACCGCATGAATCTGTTGTTCAAACAAAAAAACCACTACTTCAGATTCGGGTTATGGACGGTCTTCATGAACGGGGCGCGTGGATGCTAAAACGACAGCAAATCTTTACTGACTCTATCCGAGTTAAGATTGATGATGTGAGTGTTCCCTATCACTATGATCGCAAGACAGATCTGATTACTGTCCCTATTGAGAAACCTTTGTCAAATGGTGTTCATTTCGTTCAAACGGAGGTAATCAACTATTACGGAAATCACAGTCTGCCTGTGCCACAGTGGTTTAAGGTCGCGCCACCGGCATCTCAAATACAACTTAGTTCGTGGACAGATACGCTTCCCGCTGATGGGAAAAGTTACGTAGGCATTTCCGTGTCCGCGTGGGAAGCTGACGGAATACCGATCGCTGACGGTGAACCTATTGAAGCACGGACCTCAAATGGTGTACTTGCAGAGACCCAACGGCTGTCAAAAGATGGCACGGCACAATTTTATCTGTATGCGCCTGATGTTCCCAGCACGGCAACAGTAGACGTTTCTTACGGGCAAGTACACCAGTCCCTGGCGATTCTATTCGAGGACACCGATAGCGCGATTGTGCAAGGACAAATTTCTGACGCGTCCTCCGAGGAACCACTTCAGGGTGTACAATTGCAAACTGGTTCAGGATTAACCGCCTCCACGGATGCCAATGGACACTTTTTTATAACGACCGCTCCGTCATTGAGTGATTCTGGTGAATCGGAGACAGCACTTCACATTTCTAAGGACGGGTACTATCCGAACAGGCATCAGATTCACATCAAACCGAATCAGGCGTCTGTAGTTCATGCAAAACTTCATCCTATTGCAGAGGGTGCGTTTGCTTCAACTGTCATCGTTCTTGATTCACGAAGCGATACATCTGCTACGAAGCAACTGATTGAAACCCTACAACGGATGTTAGAACTCGCGGGGGCAAAAGTCTATAACATTCATACCCTTAGTTCTGACGTATCGCTGGAGAAACGGATAGGGATGGTGAATGCTATTAAGGGGAGAGGGTACTACTTGCAGATTAATCACGGAGAGTGGCGTAAGGACCAACCCGCTTTGGTTGCAGCACATTACCGAGGCAATCAAGGGACGGAGACCTTTCTCAAACGAATACTTGAACAGTTCAACGAAACGCCGTTTGAGTCGCCTATTGTCACTATTCAGGATAGGAAAACGCCTGAAATCCAGCAGACGAACAAAATGGCAATGACGCTTGAAATCAGGTCTTTAAATCATCCAAATGCTTCTGTTGAACAGGAAGCGCTTGCTATCTTTTTCGGCGCGTGGACTTTTCTCAAAGCAGATACAGAAATAGCAGGAGAAAAGCAACAGCGCTTTATCGCATACTTAGAGGAAATGCATCGGAGATAGAATGGATATTGTCTCTCAAATCACAGATCTGCAGCTTCAGCATCCGTTCAAGATTGCCCGTCGTGCGACAGACGCGTACCGGCAAGTTATCTCTGTAGAGATTGATGGTGGCATCGGTGAAACAGCACCGGCGCGATTTTACGGTGAAACCGTTCAGACAGTTAGCGTCGCTTTAGAGACCATTGCACCAGCACTTCCCGATGATCTTGATGCAATCCATGATGTGATGGCAACTGTTGAAGCGACACTCGGCGGCAATTACGCTGCAAAATCCGCTATTGATATGGCACTGCACGACCGACTTGGTAAAAAACTCGGTGCTCCGCTATATCAACTTTGGGGACTCAATCCTCATAAGACCCCTTATACGTCGTTTACAATTGGGCTTGATGAACCGGAGGTGATGGCGGAGAAAACGAGACAAGCTAAAGCATATCCGATTCTGAAAGTCAAACTCGGTACACCGCGCGATATTGGGATCATCCAGGCACTCCGCGACGTGACGGATAAGCCGATCTATGTTGACGCAAATACAGCGTGGACACCGAAAGAAGCTGTCCGCAAGATTCGCGAACTTGCTCGGTATGGTGTTGAATTGATTGAGCAACCGACGAAACCCGATGATTTAGCAGGACTCAAATTTGTTCGGGAAAACAGTGAATTGCCGATTATTGCCGATGAAAGCGTCAAGCGCACAAGTGATATTCCTGCACTCGCCGAATGCGTTGATGGCATCAACATCAAGCTTGTCAAGTGTGGTGGATTGCTTGAGGCATACCGGATGATAAACGTCGCACGTGCACACGGTTTGCAGGTCATGATCGGTTGTATGATAGAGAGTTCTCTCGGTATCACCGCTGCTGCACACCTAACGCCACTTGTAGACTACGCCGATTTGGACGGTCATCTGCTCATAGCAAACGATCCATATACGGGTGTAACTCTTGATAAAGGTAAACTGATGCTGCCAAAACGTCCCGGCATCGGGATTAAGTAAAGCGTCCTTCAAAGTTATACACAACGATTACACTATGGTGAATTACAGAAATAAGTAAACATTTACCAGTAGCTCAGCCCTTGGAAAAGTCTCAAAGTCCCCCTGATAAGGGGGATTTAGGGGGTTGGAAACTGAGTCTTGAGAGTGTCTAAGTAATTCTAAAATTTACCGTAAACGGAGAATGAAAAAATGACAAATCAGAACCGCAATGTCCTTATCACCGGTGGAACCGGTATATTGGGCAGTGCCGTCACCAAAGCCTATCTCGCGCAGGGTGACAATGTTGCTGTCACGTATCTATTTGAGGATGAAGTTGAACGCTTCAAAGAATTCAACCCTGATATCTTTGACGATGTTACCTTCCTCTTTGCGAACGTTACTGAGGAAGCCGAAGTCCAGAAAACCATTCAGGAATTCTTATCCAAATTTGGTAGACTGGATATTTTGATAAACATCGTTGGTGGATTCGTCGGTGGGATACCAACGGCAGAACTTGAAGAGGACAGATGGGATTTCATGATGAACCTCAACCTCAAATCTGTGTTTCTCTGCTGTAAGACAGCGATCCCTCACATGACCGCGCAAAGTTACGGGAAAATCATTAACGTCTCTGCGCGTGCTGGCTTAAAAGGTGAAGCAGGTTTGAGTGCCTATTGTGTCTCCAAAGGTGGCGTGCGTACCTTGACGGAATCCTTGGCTGCTGAAGTCATGGATTCAGGAGTCAACGTTAATGCCATCATGCCGAGCATCATGGACACACCTATGAACCGTGAAGCCATGCCGGACGAAGAGCATGACCGATGGGTAGCCCCCGCTGATGTCGCTAAGGTAATCTACTTTCTCACTTCTGACGAGGCAACTATCATTAACGGAGCTGCCATCCCAGTTTACGGCAGAGCCTAAGCCATTATCTCTCGTACGGGCGGACAACACTGTCCGCCCGTTTTGTATACCTATAAAAGAAAACACCTGATCTACTGATACCCTCCTACGCAACCGTTAATTTTCCGATAATTTACATTTGGACGCCCGAACTTATTCGGGGTAGGGATATTGATCCGAACAAGTTCGGACATCCATGGACAGGAATCCTTCACACTTTAAGTCCAAATTAACCTGTGTGAGTTTAGAGTTTCCACATACGCGTTCAACCCTTCCGTCGTGTCCCATTTTGTGCGATGCCCGAATCCATTTGTACAATTTGGGGCAGTTTCTCGTGAAAATCCGTAAAAATCCCGTATATTGGGCACTTCGGAGGGTGGCACGTAAATTGCTTATATACCATACAAGACTTGTAATAATATAGCGAAATTTTCAATCCACCATACAAATTTTGGAGGAATAAAACAATGCGTATCAAAAGACTTTCAAAAGCACTTGTAATTTCAGTCGTGTTCCACCTCATCATTATTGCTATTATTGCCGGTTTCTATATGATGGATTCGGTTGACCATTTTCCTGACCTTATTGGGGTTGAGGTATTGAGCCCTAAGGAACCACCGAAATCGAGACCGATGATGCTTATGAGAGGTCCTGCTCCAGTTATGAGAGGTAGTGCTCCAATACCTATTATGAGTAGTGCCGGTGTAGCGCATGATAGGCTGCATTCACCACAGGTGGCGTTACATTCGTCGCAAGTAGTGTTGAATCCACCGAATGGTGCTGCCTATAATGATGTCTTCTTTAAAAATTCTGGCACCAACCCGTTCATTGATACAGAAGATGATGCGTTTTCGACGTTTGCCATGGATGTAGATACCGCTTCGTATAGCGTCACGCGGCGTTACCTTCGAGATGGTTACATCCCGCCATCAGAAGCCGTCCGCGTCGAAGAATTTGTCAACGCATTTGATTACAATTACACGCCTCCGTCCGACGAGGCATTCGCCATTCATCTTGAAGGCGCACCTTCCAAGTTTGGTGAAGGAAAACGTCTGCAATTGCTGCGTATCGGCATCCAGGGTCGCGTTATTTCGGACACCGAGCGCAAGGATGCAGTCCTCACTTTTGTGATTGATGTCTCCGGTTCGATGGACATGGAGAATCGGTTAGGACTGGTGAAAGAGTCGTTGCGACTCTTGGTTGATCAGCTCCGTCCGACCGACAAGATTGGTATTGTCGTCTATGGGACAAAAGCTCGCGTTGTCCTGCCGCATACCAGCGTTGTGAATCGCAAACACATCTTGGAAAGAATTGATGCCTTGTGTGCCGAAGGGGTAACGTATGCAGAAGCGGGGCTTCGGATGGGATATAAGCTTGCAGTCCAAAATTCAGAACCGGGTTACATCAATCGCGTAATTCTATGTTCAGATGGTGTAGCGAACGTCGGAGAAACCGGTCCAGATGCGATTCTCAAAGAGATTCGCACCTATCTCAAAGAAGGCGTGAAGCTGACAACGGTCGGTTTCGGTATGGGGAATTATAACGATATCCTCATGGAGCAACTGGCAAATAAGGGCAATGGTAGTTATGCCTACGTTGATACACTAAAAGAAGCAAAACGACTTTTTGTGGAGCAACTGACGGGTACGCTCCAAGTCATTGCAAAAGATGCCAAAATTCAGGTCGAGTTTAACCCAGAAACTGTCAGTCGATTTCGGCTGCTGGGGTATGAAAACCGACGACTCGCGCATGAAGATTTCCGAGACGACACTGTGGATGCGGGTGAAGTCGGTGCAGGACATAGTGTCACCGCACTTTATGAGATTAAGCTCCACGAAAATGCTGACGGCAAACTCGCTACAGTCTCTATCCGGCATGAGAATCCGGACACAGGCAACGTGACAGAAGTAAACAGATCAATCTCCACAGATGCGCTGAAGAGTTCATTTGAAGCGACAACGCCTGACTTCCGACTGGCTGCGTCTGTTGCCGAGTTCGCCGAAATCCTACGAGACAGCTACTGGGCACAGGAAGGAAGTTTAGAAGATGTCCGAGAAACCCTTAAGGGTGTTTTACCTCATCTTGAGGTGAAAACTCCAGAACAGCGTATGAGAAGCGAGGAGCTGCTGAGCCTTGTCCGTGATGCGCAGCGCTATAAGGAACGAGAGGAAGGGTAGAGCGTTTTAACAGGGCGATTTCAGTTTTCCTTTTCCGCAAACTAAATCGGCCTGCCCTAAAATACTTGTGGATAATTACGGAGTGACAGAATTGACAACTGGAAACTAATCACTGCCGAAACGGCTTATCCAGTTGCGTCCGCATAAGTCTCTCTAAAATCTGCAGGCGCAATGCCGTTTCAACATCCGCAACTTCAGGCTTGCCAGCGAGGTTATTTGTCTCATTGGGGTCGTTCTGCACATCAAACAAGAGATAAATTTCACCGTCGGCGTTGAGAGCAGCCTTCCACTCCTGATTCAACAACATAATCTCGCCTTGTAACTCAGAAATCGCAAAGTCTCGGTGGGTCGCTTCGGGATCTGTTAGCACCGGACACAGTGATTTCCCGAATTGACGATGTTCCAATTCACCGCCTATCATTTCAACGAGGGTCGGACCAATGTCGATCCACTCGACTGGGCTCTCACAAATAGTTCCAGCGTTGGAATTATCAGGCGTTCGCACGAGCATCGGTATCCTGACCGCTCCATTCAGGAAGTTGCTTTTATAGATGAGTCCATAGTCACCGTTCATTTCACCGTGATCGGAGGTATGGATGATGATTGTGTTTTCAAGTTCACCGCGCGCCGCAATCGCGTCAAGGATCTCACCGATTTGATCGTCAATGAGCGTGACGTTACCGGCGTAATTAGCACGCAGCCTCCCGATTTCCCCAGGTTCAAACTCAGGATTCAACCGTCGCATAACTCTGTCTAAATGTCCAGACGGACGTTCTCCAGCAGCCGGACGCGGAATAGCAGGCGGCATGTCTTCTGGATTGTACATACTGGCATAAGGTTCCGGTGTATCCCACGGCTCATGCGGTCCACCAAAACTTACCCAGCAGCACCAAGGCTCTTCTCGATCGTAGTTTTGCAGGTATTGCTTCGCTTGTTGCCCGACGTAGACATCAGCATAGTTTTCCAGTCCTAACGTTGACGGACGCACGAGATACGGTTTCGTGCTGAACCGTTCGCGATAATCCGCTTGATAAGCATCCCACAATCCTTTCGCTTCCCACTCCGCTGTCATGTGCGACAGGACCTTTGCACTCGCCCGCGGTCCACCAATTTCATTTACATCGTCCAACCCGTAAGCATTCATTAACCCTTCACGTTCTCGGAGATCACCGCTGTGTGGGTGTAGATGCGTTTTACCGAAAAGACTCGTCCGATAACCCGCATCGCGCACTGCTTGCATCCATGTCGGCGTTTCAGCAGGCATCTGGTGGTTCATGTTATCCCAGACACCGGTATTGTGCGGATACAAACCAGTCGCCAAGCTGAGCCGCGTCGGAATACAGACCGGTGATGTCGTAACACAATTCGTAAAACGAATGCCTTCACTTGCGATGCGATCTAAGTTCGGGGTTTGCACCCAATCACCGCTGCATCCCATCGCATCCCATCGCTGCTGATCTGTCATAAGGAGAAGGATATTTGGAGTTCCCATAGCTATTTTCTTTCAATTCCTGCTTCTGTAAAGGCACGTGATAATGTTTCGTAAGAGAGTGTCGCAGCAGCAAGCGGATCGTAATCTTCACGCGCTTGCACCATGAAACTCACCTCGGCAGTGATAAACCCGTCGTAGCCGTGTGCTTGCATCTCTTTGAGGTAGTGAATATAGTCGAAAGGACCTTCGCCGGGAATGAGGAACTCATGATTAGGGGCAGTACCGCGTTGGTCTTTGACGTGCGTATGTGCTGATACTGGTGCTAACGCTGCTACCGTTTCTTCCGTCGGCATACCGATAATATCAAAATGGCTGATATCGAAATTAACTTTGAGGTATGGCGAGTTGACAATATCTAAAAGCTCAAGCACCTTCGCTGGAGTGTCAATAATCGCACCGACGTGTGGTTCCATAGCGATGGTGACACCGCGTGAGGCACCGTAATCAACAAGTTCTCCCACCCGTTCCGCGAGAAAGTCTTTTTTAAAATCCCACTCGTCTGGCTTTCCACCCGGGGTTGTATTCACTGCAGGAGGTTCATCACCTTGAGCAAGTTCAACGGCTAAATCAACACCACCTTTGAGTCGCCACATGTTTTTCGCATGTGTGTCCGGATCTACCTCCAGCAAACTCGAATGCGCAGCGATCGCAGGTAGTGCCAGATTGTTGTCTTTCAGAAGAGAGGCAATTCGTTTCCGTTCTGCAGCATCAAGCGTGCTGAGTTCAGTCGTAAAGCGCGGGATAATGGTGAGTTCAAGTCCGTCATATCCGAGGTTCGCAACATGCGAGACGGCAGTATCTATAGGTACAGTGGGCATTCCCCATGTACTGTATCCAATTTTCATTATTGTTCTCCTAAGGTCTAACGCGGAAAAGGGTAGATGCTGCAGCATTACCCTCGCAAGGTTGTCAGATTATGTTGAGCCAATCGCCTAATAGAAAATCAGCGCGTTGAATGAGCAGTGCCACACGTCCCATAACAGTATTACCAAATGCCGAACCGAAGCCTATCATAAGGAAGGCGATACCGACCTTTGAAAGCCATTTGATAGGACCGCGGTGTTCTACCGAAAAGAAGAAATAAGTGAGTGTGCAAACCACCCCGACAACCATAAGAATTGCGCCAATCACTGCACCAACAATTTCTGTGGGAGGAATTGTTCCCGCATGAAGAGCTGCAAACGGTTCAACTGTTCCCCGCGTCTGCTCAAAAATATTAGCGCGTAGCATATTCGGAATCGCGATACCTGAGCCGAACCCTATGAGGATAGCAATGGGATAGCGGATTAACCACGTATGTTGAGGAGACAAACGGGCAAAAAACAACAAGCCGATGGCGATCGGAATTAATTTGATTAAGCCGCTGAATGATTCCCCTGTTACCGCCGCCCAGAAAGGCTTCAAAGCGAATGGAACTAACCCTTGATGAATCGAGAGGACAATACCATATCCGACAGATATACCTACAAATAGGTGTTCCGCAAACCGATAGAACGGGTTGTCTCGATAAAGAAAACTATAGATGCAAAGCGTCAGAAGTGCTGCAACCCAAATGCCAAAAATTTCCATCAATTTACTCCTCTCGCTGTCGTTGCCTGAAAAAAGTGATATTTCCAATGACTACCAGTATGACAATAAGCAGATGCACAAATGATTCAATATTTATCCATAGCATCCCTTTTTCTGGAACATCTATCAACCTCTCATACTCGGCAGCCCCCAAAATTCCGGATATCAAACCTACCAATTGCCCTGTTTGTAAATATGGATACATCTGGGAGATAATAACGCCTGTAACGCCTGCTGCAATCTCTAAATTGTATGGCACGTTTGCGTAGGTGATCCATGCTTCAGTTGAATTTCCAGAAGCTAAATCTATAAGAAGACTGATTTGACCGTAGTTAGTGATGTTTTCCATCATCGGAATTTCGGTAATGGCAGTTCCATTGTAATCAGTATCGTAAACGCTGGCAATCTCGGTTCCCATGCCAAGAATAACTTGGGTCGCACCCGGACGGAAGCCGAGAAAGACATAGTCCTCACCATCCACTGCTCCCTTCTCTTCAGCGATTTCCTGAATAAGTGTACTTGCCAGTGTTGTCCCATCTGCGAGAAGGGTGATACCGATGACGCGGACATCTTTATCAAAGCATTGCCGCAGTAAGGCTTTTGCCATCGGACTCAGTTCTGCCAGAGAGGAAGGACCGTAGTCAAAGGCAAGCATAATCGTCGATTCTGCAGGAAGCGCGTCGATGTAGTTATAGAGCTTCTGCGTCGGTTCAGATACCGAGACGGGTAGATTGGCGGGTAACAACATCGGAATAATAACCGCCAAGGCAACCAAAATGAAAACTATTCGCCGATCCATATTAATCTCCTCCGCCTAAGTACGAGCGTTCTATTCCCAATATAATTCGGATGGATTGCGAAATCACACCTAAACTAACCCCAAGAATAATACCACGCCTTGCTGAAAGATTGGGGTTATCCAAAATCCACTGGCGTGCCCAAGAGGCACCGTCTTCCCCAGGAAGCCACCCCAGAACCGTGTTCCAGATCAGATCGCCTACGGGCACATTACCCATCATTACAATCAGTGCCGTAATCAACAACAGACTCGCTTCAAACGTTCGGGCGCGGAAAGCACGAAATGCCGCTGAGGCTATGAAGAAAGCGAGAAGGGAGAACATCGTCGCATCCATAGGGACTTGGACGTTGGTGTATAACCACTCAAAAACACGATTTTGGGGACCCCACGGAACGCCTATTACGACCATCGTGATAAGACCCGCAAAAACAACAAAGCTATATTGCCAATGTTCTGTGCGGCGTTGAATGCGTGTCACATGGGTTTGAATGAGCGTTGCCGTTGCTAATACCAGCGCGAAAGGTTGGATAATCAGAGCCCAACTGATAATTTCCTTATAAAGTGATTGAGAAGCTGAATGTGGACTGAATTGTGTGAAAATCATCACAATCCCGAAAACGAAGCAAAGAATTAAGGGAACTTGTCGTTGCATAAATCCTCCTAACTCACCCGTTGTAAGAGCGTTGTGATCCAGTTGACACCCGCTAACTCAAGAACCACACCCAAGACAATAACAGCAAAGATAAGCACCTTCCCCCAGTCCTGACCTCTAAGGCTACCGAGTAACATCGGTTCTCTGGACAGGTACGCACTCGCTGCGTAGAGTTCTTCACCTATTAAAGTATAATCGCATGCGGATATAAAAAACGGAAGTTGGTGTTCAGAATCTGTACCGGCAATTTGGATTGCCCCGATGGAGTTTCCCGTTTCAGCAAGAATGAGGGATTCGGCGAAAAACGTACCTTGTAGAAATATCGCCGCAGGCTTCTCGCGTAACATTATACCGTCCACACCAGCGGCGTAAGCAAACTGGCTTTCAGTAAGAAAGAAAATATTTTCTTGGTTGTAAGCATCCGGACGACCCTCATCAAGGTAGGAGGCTCTTACCATCTCGCGGACCACGTTTAACACAATTGGATCGTTACAGGGCACAAGAAGCGGTGTTTCGTAATCTGCTGTCCTGCGCGCTACCTGTCCAAGAATCGTCATACTCGCAATGGTGGCAACGTTGCTTACACTACCTAATCCTAATACATAGAGAAGCGAGCGTCCCATTTCGGTTGCCCTACCAATCGCTTCGTCAACGGCTTCTAACCCCGGTATGCGCCTAACAAATACTTCTTTTCCACTCCGCGCATCATAGATACTCCATACAATCCCTGCAGAAAAAAGGATCATAGCAATAAGTAGCGGTATTTTACCAGTGTGAAACCACTCGCCTGTTCCTGTGGCTGGAGCCGTTTGTTCGGATTCCACTGTTGCTTCTGTTTCGGTGATAGCACGCACGATGTAGGCATAAGCATTTCCCTTTTCAATGCTTGAATCGACGTAGGTTGTCGATCCAGCGGGTAACATCTCGCCGATTTCTTCGAGACCACCACCCGCAATCCGTCGTAAGATTTGGTATCCAGTGATACCGCTACCCTCCGGTGCAGCGTCCCATTTAATCGTGATACTGCTGCCATCGTCGTTAGGGGTGTCCACCGCCGTCACATTTGACGGTGGAGCAAGATCTTGACTGAACGCAGTGCCAATACTTATGCATAAAATCAAGAAGACAATTTTGGCACAATTTGCGAGACAAAACTTGCTTGACTCTGGGCACTGAATTGTTTTTCGCATGAGTGTTATATTCCTCAGTGAATTTACGGGGTGTGTGCAAAATCGATGTGTCTGTCACGCGGTGCTCTTAACCGACAACTGACTACCGATTACTGACAACCACTCCATTGCGATATAGCTTCTAAAACATGCCGATCGTCTACATCGTCTCGGACGACGACTTCTCCGATACGCGTCGGCAGGATAAGGCGGAGTTTACCGCCTAACGTCTTTTTATCTAAATACATAGCGTCGCATAACGCTTCTGGATTGAGGTCTGGTGGAAAAGCCAGCGGCAGTTTCGCACGCGCTAAAAGGGCGCGTTGCCGTTGAAAATCGGCTTCAGAGAACATACCTAAATTAGTAGCTAACTGTGCCGCACAATTCATACCAATAGAAACCGCTTCGCCGTGTCGATACCTGTTGTAATGCGTCAATGCTTCAAGCGCATGCCCAAAAGTATGCCCGTAGTTGAGCACCATCCGCAGCCCGCTCTCTTTTTCATCCTTCGCCACAATTTCTGCCTTGTTAATGCACGCGCACGAAATCATCTCAATCAATGTTGCACTATCCAAATTCAAGATAGCATCGAGGTTTTCCTCAACCATCTCAAACAGGGTTTGATCGCGAATAACGCCCATCTTGATAACTTCAATGAGTCCAGCTCGTATATCCCGTTGGGGCAAAGTTTCAAGTGTGTCTACGTCAATAAGTACCAACTTCGGTTGATGAAATGCCCCGATCAGATTTTTGCCCTTCGGGTGATTAATTGCCGTCTTACCGCCAACACTCGCGTCGACTTGTGCCTGTAGTGTAGTTGGAATTTGGACGAAGGGAATACCGCGCATGTATACCGCCGCCGAAAATCCGCCTAAATCACCGATGACACCACCGCCGAAGGCAATAAGCGTTGAACCCCGGTCAAGCTGATTCTCGACTAAACTATCCTGAATTCGAGAAAACTGCGTCAACGATTTGCTTTCTTCGCCAGATGGCACCTCAATTGTACCTACATCGAGTCCAGCATTTTCAAGGTTCTGCTGAACGACAGGCATGTAGTGCGCTTTAACAAAGGCATCCGAAACGATAAGCACCTTATCTGATTTAATATGTGGCGTTAGCATTTCCCCAATTCGGTCGAGGAAACCAGCTCCGACAACGATCGGATAACTATTATCTCCAAGTTCCACACGTAAGGTTTTCACCGTTTTGGGCCCCTCGTATTTTTCGCATAAACCTTTTTGATGTAGCCCATGATTTCTCGAAAAGGACGTCCAGTCGTTCTTACCATATAATCGGCTTCCGAATAGTAAGGCTGTCGCTCCGCCAACATCGACTGAATTTTGGTGAGTGGATCGGGCGTTTGGAGCAGAGGACGATGGGACTGATGTCTGACCCGTCGATATATCTCATCTGGCGTTGCTGTTAGGCAGAAAATAATACCGTTCTGTTTTAATGCTTCCATGTTGGTTTCCCTTAAGACAGCACCGCCTCCCGTAGAGATAATGTAATTATACAGTTTTGACGCTTTATGAACAGCTTCGCTTTCAAGGTCTCGAAAAGCGGGTTCACCATCTTCTGAGAAAATATTACTGATACGTCGGCCACTATCCCGTTCGATGATGTCGTCTGTATCTATATAGCGCATTCGGAGTTGTGAGGCAAGCCGTCTGCCGACAGAGGTTTTCCCAGTCCCCATAAAACCGACAAGCACAATATTGGGCTTTCTTTTGAACGATCTTTTCACCTGTTCTCCTTAAAAAAAGAACGTATTGACCAACAACTGAAAACCGACAACTGATAACTAAATATCACTATAACACCTCTGATAAATATTGTAAAGGTTTTTCAGAAATTTACAGGATCATGTAGTTTTCCAGTAGGGGAAATCTCTGCATCCCCTCTGCTTTCTGTAGGAGCGAGCTGTGCTCGCGACCCCAGTAATCGGCGTTGATTCATGAGATGTGCCTTCCTACCTCGCCGGTCTTCTGTCTAAATTCCTTACCATTTCCTCTAACATTGAACTCCTACTTTGCAGGAATTTCTATGATATGCTATAATGGACACACGTTTGAGCGAAACCCAACGCTTCAACCAAACATCTAAAAAAAAGGAGCAGGAGATGGCACGACAGCTCAGGATGGTACGTCCCAATTTAGATAATCTACCCGAACTGGAACTCCCAACAGGCTATGGTATGCGCTCTTACCTTGAAGGCGATGAAGAACATTGGGCACGTATCATCAGCGACTCGTTTGGTGGTCGGGAACGCACCGCGCAAGATACGCGGGAACAGATTACGGGGAGTGATATATTTCTTCCCGATGGATTCTACCTCGCAACGTATCGTGGCATCCCTGTCGGGACCGCCTGCGCGTGGCTGGATTCTGTGGATGAGAAGGATGTGGGGAACGTGCACATGGTAGGGGTCGTCGCTGAACACACCGGACGTAAGCTCGGAAAATGGGTTTCACTTGCTGTTCTTCGCTATCTTCGGGACAATGGGTTCAAATGTGCCAAGCTTGATACAGACGATTTTCGCATTCCCGCTGTTAAAACCTATCTGAATTTAGGATTCATACCCGTCTATGTTGAAGATGGGCAACCAGAGCGGTGGCAAAACCTCTTTGAAAAATTGAAACTGCCCCCGATGACATCACAAATCGAAAGCGTCCAAAAAGTGCTCCCTGATGAACTGTGGGCGAAAGTCTCGGCTTAGAAGCGAAATGGAAGATCAGCTCAGAATGATTCGGCGCGGTCTGGAGAATCTACCCGCTCTCCAATGTCCTAATGGCTATCACATCCGAACCTATCGGGAAGGGGACGAAGTCCATTGGGCACGAATAATGGACATTGCCTTTGTAGATCAAGATAGAACCGCCCAAGATACCTACACTAACGTTATCAACCAATCCGATTTCGATCCCAACGGGTTCTGTTTCGTTATCTATGAAGAGTTACCTATCGGTACAGCCTGTGCATGGAAGATGTGTCTTCATGGTGAGCAAGTTGGATACATTGACATGCTCGCAGTGCTTCCAGAACACACCGGACATAAACTCGGAAAGTCGCTAACTCTATTTCTTCTACACTATTTTAAATCACAGCGTTTTACCTCTGTTGTGTTGGACACTGACGATTGTCGCCTTCCTGCAATCAAAAATTATCTCAACTTGGGATTTGTTCCGATGTCTGTCCGCGAGAATCACGAGCAACGTTGGCGGAATGTCTTTGAAAAACTGGGTCTCTCCACAAATGAGATTGCTTCGAGTGCTCAGAAACCGTCTTAATCTTCCTGATACCTGTGTTATCGCCGCAATTCTCATCGGCGGTTTTATTCTCCGTCTCATCGGTATAGGCGTTGGCTTACCTGATTCCCCGGATCCTCGTGAGATAATCATCGCCCAAGACGTACTGAATCTCATCCACCTCACAGCGATTCCCCAGATCTACAACTGGCCCGGAACAGTATGGTTTTACCTAATTGCTTTAATAGGTAAGTTGCTGTCACTTGGTGGCTTACATCTAACAGAAGCCCGCGTGATTTTATTGGCGCGAAGCGTTAACGTCCTCTTATCCACTGCAACCCTCTGGTTCACCTATTGTATCGGAATGCGATGTTACAGCAGGCGAATTGGGCAAATAGCAGCAGGACTGCTCGCTGTTGCGATGTTACACGCTACCAACGAGTCGCGTTTTGCTCTCGTTGACATTCCAGCGACCTTTTGCGTAACGCTATTTCTCTGGCGCGTAGCGCGTTCACGTTCCACTTCAAATACGCTTACATTTCAAACTGCAGTGTGGCTTGGAGTCATCGCAGGATTAGGCTTTGCAGTCAAATTTACAATCGTTTTCGTCGGTTTTGCGCTACTATGCTTCATCAGAAGCGAGGGATTTTATAAAAAACTCGCGACAGTCATTGGTGTATCCGCCTTAACCTTCACACTCCTTTGCCCCTACTGGTTGATTGATCTGGTTTCACCCGAGTGGAATCTTTTCTTTGAGGATTTCTGGTATGAAGTAACCCACTACCACCAAGGACATTTCGGACTCATCGCAACAGGCGACGCCGGTTGGCTACAGCGATTTACCTACCTATGGCCCCTTCTGAAATGGGGAATGGGCTTACCACTCACGCTACTCGGAACTTTTGGTGTATTACGGAGTCTCATTTCGCTGAGGCGGGAGGTTGGGATATATCCTACTTATGAGATGTCTCTCCTTGCCTTCGTTATTCTTTATCTACTCTTCATCGGCGCACATAAAGTCAAATTTGCCCGTCATCTACTAATCCTCTATCCGGCTCTTACAGTCTTTGCTGCTGCCGCCGTTGGGCACTTACCAAATATCATTGAGACGCTTGCCAAGTTCGTTCGGCGACAAGAACTTGGAAATTCCAACAATCCTTCTGAAGCGGTGAGGTATAGTTTTTATGGAAAATGGATCGGCGTAATCGTGGGGAGTATCGTAGCGTTTTATGGGTTGGTTTATACCACCGCTTTTGCGCTGGTCCTGATTGCACAACCGACTCGGATTGCAGCATCTGAATATATATCAAAGCAGGTGCCTCAAGAAGAACTTATCTCCCGCGCCCCAGAAGTCTTATTCGACTGGCTGCTCCCTGAAATAGATTTAGAGGTAGGAGATGAAGAGGCAAAATGGGTCCTTATCCTCGTGCCGGACCTTGAGGTGTTCGAGAAGTACCAAAAGCATCCGCAAAACTATCAAAAGCAGGACTGGTATCCCCTTGATGAAATTGAGGTGGAAGAGACACTTGCGTTTTATGCGCGAATTTTAGGAGAGGGAAGTCCGTATGTGTTGCACAAGACTTTCCAGTGTAGACCGCAATTTTTAGGCATTCAGATATCTGATAGTGGAGCACCCTTTCCGATGCGAGCGCTCGCACACCCAGAAATCCGCCTCTATCGTCGTTTTGAATAACGATCCTGTGAAACACGACGATGCGTCAGGGTCTCTTAGGATCCGTTTACATCAACGGTGGCTCGAAATACTTCTTCTGAACGGGGACGACTGTTGACAAGATTTGCTGAAGCACATCGGAAGCAATATTGTTGGCATCTACAATCCGAATCCGGTCCTGTGGATAGTAGTCTATCAGAGGTTCAGTTTCCCGCTTGTAGACATCCCACCGATAGCGAACTACCAGTTCTTCGGCATCGTCGATCCGGTGCTCTTTGAGTGAGCGTCCCCGGATCCGTTTAAACATCACTTCCCGATCTTCGCAGACCATGTAAATGACTGTAAAAACCTGTACAAAGGGTGCCATCAAATTTGCTTGTGTGATGTTACGAGGAATGCCATCAAGAACGAGCAGGTCGTTTTTCGGGTTATAAATCTGCTCGCGGACTTTCGTCGCCATGTAGTCTTGCCAGATTTTGATTGTTATATCGTCTGGGACTAACTTGCCGATGCCTGCGTATTCTTGGAAAATTTGCCCGAATTTTGAATTGCGATCCAGTTCGCGGAACATATCCCCGCTGGAAACGTGGAAAATGCCGGGAATTTGTGAAAGCATCTTCCCTTGTGTTCCCTTACCAACACCGGGGGGACCAACAAGCATCACTGCTCGATAACACGGTCCTGCCGCCTCGTGTAGTGGGCTCTTATCCGTTGTCATGTCTGTTTTTGTCCTCTACCGCCTTTATTCTTCTTCGTTGAAGTAGCGTGCCTTCATGAACAGTTCGCGAGCGTTTAAAATAAATATCACGTACCCAGAAGGTGTTCAAGAATGTAGTAATCCAAACCCTCATAGTCTCGAGCGTCGATAAACTCCTGCTCAACATTTTTATCCAGTGTCCGGACCTTTTCAAGCAAGTTAAGGAAAGTTCGGCGACTACTCAATAAATGTTTTGTTGAGATGTCGCGCGGTTGTGTTCGCATAACTTTCACATCTAACCCAATAAACTCACCGTTTCTACCGTACCCATTTTCTTCAAGTACGCGAACCTGATTGAACGCGCGCCGCAAATTGACTGAGCCAAATGCCTTATCTTGGTCGAATTTTAACCCGTTCTGGTCGTTCAGGTGTACACTCCAAAGTTTCTTATGATAAAGGGCATACCCCATTTCATCGGACGGCTCTAATCCCGCGAGAATAGCATGCGCACTTTCAATTAACCCGCCAACACGCTCCGGTGCATCGCTGGCGTAAGCTAAACCAATCGCGTGCCCAATCGTTGGAATGTAGGCGATGTCCATCGGTTCATTCGGTTTGGGTTCAATTAGTATCCGGATCTCTGAATCGTATTCAAGTAGAACGTTAATAGCATCAAGGATCTGTCCGACCGCATCTGATGAGGATTTCGTTTCTCGAATGTAAGTCCCTTCGCGCGCAAGCCACAACACGAGGTTTTTGCACCCAATCTCATTAGCAATATCTATACACCGTTTTGAGCGTTCAAGCGCATACTGTCGTTCTTTGGCGGAGTTAGATGTATAGGCACCATCGATCGTCTGTGGAGATTCCCATAACCGTGGTGCGACCACCTCTGCTGTCAGACCTTGGTCATCGAGTTGCGTTTTAACCTTTTTCGTTTCTGCTATCAACTGTGTATGCGTCTTCTCATCAATATCAGGTACAATGTCATCGTCATGAAATTGAATACCAACAAAACCGAGATCGCGGTAAAATCCGACTTTCTTATCAAAACTGAACGATTCCCGAACAGGCGGTCCAAAAGGATCCTCTCCCTCGTGTATGTTCCATGGTCCAAAAGAGAAACAGTATTCTGTCGCTCCTTTGAAAGATTCACTCATCTTCTGTCTCCTGTACGCAGCATTTTTGGATCGACTTCTTAATTTTCAAATTTAAAATAATTACACTTTCACGTTAATTAAATACGTTGCAATTGCTATGAAGGATACGAAAAAACTGCTTGACTTTTCTAATAAGTATAAAGTATTATTTAAAATAAGTCAAGGGAATCTGTAAGGGCAATTTTCAACCGATATTGTGATGCCATGTACACCAGAATTGTAGAGGAATTTTCTCGGAATGTCACTCCTATCTCGCGCGGTTCTATCCTATCTATGTCTGTTCTGCACATTTATGCCCGTACTGAATCTTCTTGCCCAACCCACACACGCAGCAGATCATGAAATCGAACGCGGGACACCCACCCCAACTGTAGAGAAAGCAATTAAGGAAGCAGAAAAACAACTGTTAAAAACAACGTCATCCCATACCTTTAGTTTTAAGGACGTTTATCAAGTAAATCTAAATTTAGACATGCCGGGAGACATTGAAGTCGTCGCCACAGAGGATGAGAAAATAAACGTTGTCCTTGAAAAGCAGGCACAAGCAACAAACGCTGAACGCAATGTTGCCATCCGCACCTACCTTGATAATATTTCCGTAACAGGAACCCACGACGGTCCCACACTTCAATTAAAAGTCCAACTACCGAGAGAGGGTGTCTCCAGAGCAGTTCCAAACGCACCTTTCGATGAGCAACTCCAGTTGAAATGTATCATTAAAACCCCGTCAGATGTCTCCGTTAAACTCCAGTCAAAAATGGGTGATGTCCGTCTTCAGCGCATTCGCGGACAGATAGAAATCACAACAGAGACAGGCAATGTCGATTTAATTGAGACCTTAGGCAACTATAACGTGACCCTCACGAAAGGAAACATCAGGGGCGAAATTCTGCTAACACGGGGTCAGAACAAATTGGAAACAAAGAATGGGACAGTTCTGCTAACTATACTTGATGCTGTTGCAGCACCTATGGACATAACAGCACAAGGCGGGAACATCCAGCTACGATTGCCTGAAGATTATGCTGTTGATGCCCTGCTTGAGAGCGAAAAGCAGCGGGTCGTTGTTAATCTGCCCGCAGAGATTGCAGATGATACCGCACTAACGATTATTAACGGTGGTGGACCGTTATTTCGTTTGAAGGCTTCCGAGTCAGTCTCGCTTCTGCAAAATACAACCTTTGGAAAACAAACGGACACCCAAGTAGATGCAGACCCTGATGTGTTTTTCGATGCTGCTCAGCCTGTCCCGCAAACAGTGAAGCCGCCTATTATTGATGGAAATTTGTCTGAGACCGTCTGGCAAACAGCCGCTGCACTTCCACCCTTTCAGAATGTGGAAGGCACTGAGGAATCTGAGGGTTTGACCGAATCTTACTTAATGTGGGATGCTGAAAATTTTTATATCGGCGTAAAGGCACATATTCTCAACTCCCAACTACCGCGTATCTCGCAGACACAGAACGATTCACCAATTTGGGAAGATGAATGCATTGAAATCTTGGTTGATGCCAACCCGCTAACCGATGTCTATCATCACCTTGTTATAAACCCGATTAATGCTGTCTTTGACCAGCAGGTCAGCAAACCCGGAATAGCCAGTTTCCAATTTGCCCCGCGGGAAGTCCAACTCTCTTTAGATCAGAAAGCCATGCGGACAGCGTTTAAAGCGAATAGCGAATGGAATTCAGACGCAAAAGTCGCAACACAGATTAACGCCACTTCGTGGAGTCTCGAAATCGCACTCCCACGCCGAATGCTGGAGAAATCGCCTCAGTGGGATTTACAAACTTCGTCGGATCTGAAAAATATATGGCTTTTTAACATTCACCGTAAGGCGCAGCTTACAGTTAGAGATATGGAGCATTACATATCTACCACGCAGATAGAGTACAGTTATTGGTTACCGACTTACTATAATGAGCATCCGTGGTGGATCCATTTGCCGCATGAATACGCGGGACCACTTGCCGAGCGAATTGCCCCAGCAATGGGAGTCCTATGTTTTGTGACACATCAACCTTCTGCTTCTGAAACCTTTGCATCCGAAGATCAATTCCAGATCGCATCGATTGAAGTTGAAGGCAATAAAGTAATTCCGGCAGAGGTTGTCCAGCAACAGATCCCTGTTCAGCCTGGGGATGTTATTACAGGCACACAGCTGTCGTGGTTGCTTGACGAAATGCGAAGCCAAGACTTGTTTCAGGATGCGCGCTTAGAGACAAGACAGGTCCCTTCTGATACTGACGAGTCTGAACAGCTTGCACCTATCAGTTTGCGTGTTCGAGTTACTGAGGCACCTGTGGTGTTTGCTCGTCAGGTTAAAATTAAGGGAAACAGGACTTTCCCAACGGCGTTCATCAAAAGGTGGTTTCAGTTAGAAAGCAGTTATCTCACCGTTGAAGTCGTTAGACTCAAGCAACAACTAATTGCTGGATTTTATTATAACCGCGGGTATGAATTTGCTACTGTAACCTATGAACGCACCGACGATGTGCTTACTTTCAATATTGACGAGGGGGAATTACACGAAATTCGTTTCACTGGGAACAACCGAATCTCTCGCGAAGAGTTGTTATCAGCACTCGACTTGAAGACTGCAGACATAGATACGCAACACGGTTCACAGTCATCTGATATTTACAGCTGGAACCTCGGACAATCGAAAGTAAATCAGCTCCGAAAACATCTCAGTGAAACGAATGAGTATTTCAAATCTATCCAAGACTGGCGTGTCCAACGTGAAGGCGGGAAAAATATCATGGTTGTTGAGGTTGAGGAGCAACCTCTCACCAAAACTTCTGGTTTCCCCATTATTCAATTCAATCGCGTTCATGGATTGATGCTCGGAGCGGGCGGAACACTCGCGACTCAGCTCACAGGCAAGGAGCAGGTATTCGGTTCTGTAAGCCGCGGTTTCTCCAGCAAAATATGGAATTATCACGCTGGAGTTGAACAGATTTTTTTTCGCTTACGAGCACTCAAATTTGGGGCAAGTATATATAAGCTCACGGACATCGGCGCAAATACTTTGCTACGTCCCGGTGAGATTAGTCTGAGTGCAGCCTACTACGGCTTCGCACTTCAGGATTATTACCAACGCCAGGGGACGCAAGGATGGATAACCTATGCCCATTCAGAATGGAATTATCTCAGACTCGAACTCACAACGGAAGAACACGATAACCTCTCTAAATCAACCGATTGGAGTTACTTAAACCGAAACCGAGTCAAACGAGGCAATGCTCGGATTGATCGTGGACGGTTGCAAAGTCTTTCACTAATATATACGTTTGATACTCGGGACCACAAGTCGTCTATCACTCAGGATTTTCATGCCCTGTTTTTTGCAAATGAACGAACCCGACGTGGATGGCGTGGACGGTTCGCACTCGAAATCGCAGGTGGTGATTACGACTTCAATTCTTACGGATTTGAATTGATACGTTACACACCGCTGTTCGGTCCACATAATCTAAACGTCCGGGTTGCCGGTGCCTTTGCCAATGCATCATTACCCAGACAACGGCTTCTTTACCTCGGTGGAACCAATCTGCGTGGCTATGCTTTCAATAGATTTGCCGGAGATAATCGGTTTCTGCTTAACCTTGAATATCGATTTATCAAGGAAACAATCGTCAGGGAACCTGATGCTACACTCGGATGGACACTCAGCTGCTTCTTAGATACGGGTACAGTTTGGTGGCATGGCGATACCCCATTTTCTGATTTTGGTGGGTTTATGACACAATTCAAAACCGCAATTGGGGTCGGGACCTCTGTTTTCGTAGACCCGTCGGGAGATCCCTCACCTTGGAGTCTTGCACTTGAAGTTGCAGAACCGCTTGACGCATCTTTTTCTTTACGAAATCCGAAACTCATTTTACGCTTGGAACGCCTTTTTTAGAATAACGTAACTATATTAAACATGGTCATTTAGATATCGCTCGCTCAATTGATTCAATACAAAAAAATGAAAACCACACCACTTTATCACATCCATGAACAGCTCGGTGCAACCTTTGCGAAAAAGCACTACGATTGGAATGTAGCAGTCCAGTTTACTGACCCAGTTTCTGAACATCACGCTGTCCGAAATAGTGTAGGCATTGCTGATGTGTCTTATCGCGGTAGATACCGATTGACTGGAGAGGATCGGGCGAAATTTCTACACCGCATTATCTCCAACGATGTTGAAAGTCTCTCGACAGGACAAGGCACCTATGCTACCCTCTTAACGAATCGTGGCAAAATTATCGCCGATTTAAATGTCTATATTCTCGAAGATATGATTGGCATTGATACCGCAGCCGAAACCACAGAATGCCTCTTCAACGAGTTGGACAAATACATTATCGCTGATGATGTCGAAATTTCTGATTTAACCACTGACACCGGAGCCATTGCTGTCCACGGTCCTAAATCATTAGACCTCGTCCAATCTGTACTCGGTATCAGTGAACTTGCTGACTTACCCGAACGCCATCACCGCTTTCATGAAGCAGGGGCACTTTTCAACAATGCAGTTGTGTGTGTGAGAACGGATACTACCGGTGAGATTGGTTATACACTTTACACTACAGCTGAGGGGTTGGAATCGCTTTGGGATAGGTTGATGAGTAAAGGGGCACAGTTTAACATTCAACCTGTCGGTTGGAACGCCCTTGAATCGCTTCGGGTTGAGGCAGGGGTGCCAAGGTATGGGACAGAACTAACCGATTCTGTTATCCCACTTGAGGCGGAATTGGAACATGCCATTGATTTTGAAAAAGGGTGCTATATTGGACAAGAGATTGTCGCACGAATGAAGTATCGCGGGCATCCCAATCGCTTATTGCGTGGTATTGAAATTAACGGGGACCCAACATCGCCAGAATGTCCCAAAATTCACCAAGACGCCAAGGTTTACAACGAAGACAAAGAGATAGGTTGGATCACAAGTTCCACCTTTTCCCCAACGCTCGGAAAATCAATCGCTATGGCGTATGTTCGGATGGCGGTCACTGAAGCCGGGAGTCGCGTTCAAATTCAGACATCAGATGGTCAGGTAGACGGGACAGTTGTGCTGCTACCCTTTTCGACGTAGTTTACAGGTTTCCAATACTTTCTATGTTATCACAATATAATTTTTACCAGCGCGTTGTTCAATCTATTCTTTTAAGTTTGTTCTACAAGCGCGCAAATAAAACTACAAAGGAGGAATTCTTACTATGGAACATTCCGGTTTTTCCAAAATTCTTCTCGGTTTAGACGGCTCCCCTTACGCCCAAGCTGCAATAGAGTATGCTTGTCAAATCGCACTTGCCCATAGTGCATCGATCACGGGAGTCGCTATCATTGATCTGCCTGGAATTCAATCTTCAAGCGGTCCAGTGCCAATCGGTGGCACGCATTATGATGTAAAACTTGAGGATCAGCAGTTGAAGGAGACAGAAGAAAAGGCAAAATCGATTCTTGACGATTTTGCTCGTATCTGTGAAGAACGACAGGTAAATGCCGTCTTACATGCTGATACCGGCAGACCTTTCTCCGAGATTATTGAGGAATCCAAATTCCACGATTTTATTGTAATGGGGAAGCGTACCTTTTTTGAATACACAGCCAATGAGACTTATGGAACACTTGAGCAAATATTAAAGAACGGTCTCGCCCCAGTGCTGGCTGTTCCTGACTCAGTCCGTAAAATCGAGAAAGTGCTCGTGGCGTATGATAACAGTGCCCCTGCTTCTAAGGCAGTGCACATGTTCCTGCTCCTCGGTATATGGAACGCCTGTGATATAACCTTACTTACTGTTAATAACGATGCTGAAGTTGGGCAGGCGTTACTGGGAACTCTTGCGGAATTCTTTGAAAGCTATGGGATTCAACCAAATCTCGTCACACAAGATGGACATCCCGATGAGGTCGTCAAATCCTACATTGCAGAGAACGACATTGATATGTTGGTGATGGGAGCTTATGGCAGAAAAAGTGTTCGGGAGTTTTTCGTTGGCAGTGTTACACAACACTTAATTCAGGAAACAACTATTCCTCTTTTCCTTTATCATTAATAGAGTAACGCGTTATCATGTTTCATCGCGGCTATAGTAAAACCGCACAACACGTATAGGAGGTAAATTGACACCAATGATACGCAGCAAGTTTTGTTTTTCTATATCTTTTCTGTTATTGTTCTCGGTATTCTTGGGTGGATGTGGTCTCGCCAAGTTATCCAGGATTCAAGGAGAAAGCGACCTAACTGTGGTAGAATCCACACTTGCAGGGAACCTCGGCACACTTGAACGTATATCTAAACTTGGAAGTGCAGGCATCCTTGTGAGTACCGCTCGCGCTTGTTCATCTTATGCTGGGTTCCTTGAGGATCGGATGGAGGAAGCCCAGATGGCAGGCGATGAGGAGACCGCTGCCGAGATGCGCACACAGGCGATTGACTACTATGTACGTGCTGAAGGATACGCCTTCAAAGTACTCGCGAAATCCCATATAGCCTTCAGAACACCAAGAACTGTCGATATCCCAACGTTTGAAAAAGCATTGAAGCGGATTAGCAAAAAACAGGTTGAACCGCTATTTTGGGCAGCCTACGCTATAGGACGCGGCATTAGCCTTCAGAAGGATGACCCGATGCAAATAATTGACTTGAGTCGAGTGGAACTGATGATGCGACGGGTTCTTGAGTTGGATGAAACCTTCTACTACGGGAGCGCACACCTGTTCTATACCGTCTATTACGGCGACCGATCGACATCAATAGGTGGCGATCCAGAGAAGGCAAAGGAACACATTGAGCGTGTGGATGAGATTAATGACGGCAAATTCCTGATGAGCAAGTACTATCTTGCACGCTACTATGCCCTGCCTATACAGGACGCGAAGCTGTACAAGCAGGCACTGCAGGAGGTGCTTGATGCACCCATGGATATCTATCCTGGAGAAGAAGCGGCAACTTCATTGGCAAAATCACGTTCTAAACGTTGGCTTGATCAGATTGATATGCTTTTTGATTTAGAAATGGAAGAAGGAGGCAATGAGTAATGAAAGGAAACAAGAGAAACTATAAAGTGCACGCCGCTAAATTTCTGGGCGTGTTTCTACTGATTGTTGGGATGCTCTGCTTACCGGTGCTACATCTTGCTGCCGATTCTATTAAGTTCGCTACCCTCGCACCAAAGGGTTCCACATGGATGAACAATTTTGAGGCGATGGGAAAAGAAATGCGTTCGAAAACAGACGGTGATCTTCGACTCCGTATCTATCCAAACGGAGTCCAAGGCGACGAACTTGATGTCGTCCGAAAAATGCGCGCAGGACTCCTCCACGCTGGTGCTATGACAGCTACTGGACTCGGGGAAATACAGAAAGAAGTCCTGATTTTTCAACTACCCCGGATGTTTAAAACCTACGGCGAGCTTGACTATGTACGGGATTCTATCCACGCCGATCTTGAAAAAGCCTTTGAAGATGCCGGATACATCTTGCTCGGTATGGGGGACATCGGCTATTATTACATCTTCAGCAATCAACCCATTCGCACTATTGCCGATCTTCAGTCGCCAGACGTCAAAATGTGGGCGCGTACAACCGACAGAATTGCACTTGAGTTCTACGAAAATGCCAACATTGCAACCGTACCAAGAGAGGTTTCACAAGTACTGCCTTCACTTTACTCCGGGCAGCTTAACACTTTAGCTGCATCCCCGTATGTCACTGTAGCACTGCAATGGTATGACCAGTTCAAATACATGAGCGACCTGCCTGTTAATGTTGGGATTGGGGCTACAGTCATAACGAAAGAGAAGTTCGATGAACTTTCACCGGATGAGCAAAAAGTTTTGCGGGAAACCACACGCGCATATCAGAACGACTTAATTCAGAATATTCGCAAAGATAATGACAGGGCACTTGAGGCACTGCAAAAGAAAGCAGGCATTGAGGTGGTCAAATTTGAAGAAAGTGACCGAGATGCTTGGGATGCCCTCGCTGTGGAGACCCATAACGCCTTGGTTGGTGAGATTTATTCACAAGAATTTCTTGACAAGATTAACGCTCTCTTGCAAGAGTACCGAGAGAAAAATTAGGTGGTCTGGTGCGAAGTTCCAGTAATCCTTTCTCCGATAGGCGCGCTTCCAAAGCGCGCCTATCGAATTGATGTGTTTCTTTTTTTCCAATCGCCGAATCATCTGCGATATTCTCTGTGCATTTCTAACTGAATATAAAAGACCCAATCCGAAATTTCATTTGCTATTCTTTTTGGGCGTGTGGTATCATATCCTCTTGAGGAGGAATCCGAGACTCGTGGCATCTATTAATGACATCGCAAACGAATTTATCCGAGAAGAAATTGAAGAATATTTGGAACAGCCTGATGAAATAGAGCTGACCATCGAAATGTTTGCACAGGCGACCCCGGCAATGCAAGACATCGCTGCTGCACTCATTGATGGCGACCATTTTACCGTTGATGAATTAACGGAAGCTGCTCTGGAAGATGGGACAGAGGCGTTAGAGATTATGGACGACGGACTCATCGCTGGAATGGGCATCGTCGGTATCAAGTTCCGAGAGAACTTCATCTTTGTCCCTGAAGTTTTAGCCTGTGCCCGCGCAATGAAAGCAGGGATGGCGTATATTGAGCCAATCCTCTCCGATTCAGGCATCGACCCTATTGGCACAGTGATTATGGGAACCGTCAAGGGTGACCTACACGACATCGGCAAAAACCTCTGCATCATGATGCTCCGTGGTGCCGGTTTCGTCGTACACGATCTCGGTGTTGATACCTCTGAAGATGATTTCATCGAGGCTGTTGAGGAATACGAAGCACCAATTTTGGGCATGTCCGCACTCCTAACGACAACAATGCCCAATATGGGGAAAACAATTGATGCCTTCATTGACGAAGACTTGCGGGAAGAAGTAAAGATTATGGTAGGCGGCGCGCCAGTCACACAGACGTTTGCCGATGACATGGGTGCTGATGGATACGGAAAAGATGCACTCGCTTGCGTTTCCTTAGCTAAAAAGTTCCTTACAGAAGAAGATGAAGATTGGTAGGAAGAATGATTATAGGTTAAAGCGGTTTTCGATTAAACCAGACGCCTCTATAACTGACAGTTGACAACTGATAACCAATAAAGATGAAAAAGATAGATAAAGCGGAATACGAGAAACGTCTAAATAAAATTACGCAGATTTTTGAGGGATTGGTTGTTCATGCTGATGTCCAATCTACCTATCGATGTCCCTACAAAAATCGGTTCGATCACTGCACCGCGAAATTTGGCTGTCGAAACCAACGAAAAATCGATGAAGGGACAGGGCTCCTGTGTGTCGGCGACGATAAATTGGATTATCGAAGCGCATGGGAGACTGAGGACACTGACCAACTCTCAGAGTCGCAAGGGACAATTACATGCGACGGAAAAGCACATCAACTCACCCCCGGAAAAACCCTGTTTGATTACGCAGACGATTTAGAGGTACAGGTCCCTACTTCCTGTTTCCGTACCGGACAATGCCATGAATGTATTGTTGAAATCAAGCATGGAATGGAGGGTATCCAACCACCAAACGAAGCAGAAGCCTTCCTCCAAGATAATTACCGTCTCGCTTGCCAAGCCATTGTTCTTGATGTTGATAAAAACATTGAGTTTACCCCACTCCGCCGCACACCGAGAATTCTTACCCATGCGATTACAAATGACAACGAACCGCCGGAACTCAATCCACGCGTTAGCCATCGCGATGGCGTTGTCTATTACGGCGACGAGTCTGTTGATCGTTACCGAGGGCATCTTTATGGGTTAGCCATAGACATTGGGACAACGACCATCGTGGCAAATCTCGTTGATTTAGAAACTGGAAAAACTGTTTCTGTCAGTTCCTTTGAAAACCCGCAGCGTTTTGGGGGCAGCGATATCATGAATCGCATCTCCTACGACGGTGAGTTCCAAGGCGAACTCCGCCGTTCACTTATTGCTGCGCTGAATAGCGAAATCATGGAGATGTGTACCCGCCATAATTTCGTTAGGCAGGAAATTTATGAGGTCGTTGTCGCTGGTAATACAACCATGCGCGATATTTTCTTCAAACTGGATGTCCAAAGCATCGGACAAAAACCGTATAAGTCACAGATTGAGCATGAATACCGAGAGGGAGTCCGCTCAACAACTTCCCTGATTGAAAAGACACGCCGTTTAGGAATCCGTGCGAATCCGAAGGCGATGGTGTACAGTCTGCCGTTAATTGCAAGCCATGTCGGTGCAGATGTCGCCGCCGATCTGGTCTCGATTGACGTCCCATCAACAGATGAAATTATCATGTTGGTTGATGTCGGGACGAACACAGAGGTAGTCGTCGGAAATGCGAAAAGGATGGTCGCTGCGTCATGTCCCGCCGGTCCCGCATTCGAGGGAGGCGGCATTGAATACGGAATGCCCGCTTACCCGGGTGCTATTGAGTCTGTGCAATGGGACAACGGTAAGTTTCGATACGATACAATTGATGCAGAGGCACCTCAAGGATTGTGCGGCTCTGGGTTAATATCCCTACTCGCTGAACTCCGACGAAATGATCAGATGAGTCCGAAAGGCGTTTTTGCAGAGAGAAAGAAACGCATTATGCCAATCTTACCGGAACACGGTATTACCTTTTCACGCGAGGATGCGAGCAATCTCGCACAAGCAAAGGCAGCAAACTACTGCGGACAATACATTGTTTTACGGCACTTCGGTTGTGTTCCTGAAGACATCACAAGGCTCTTTTTAGCGGGTGGTTTTGCCAATTATGTTAACCTACAAGATGCTATCGAAATTGGATTCCTTGCACCTGTCCCGGCAGCAAATGTTATCAAAGTTGGCAACGCCGCAGTAGCCGGTGCAACAGCAGTTCTACTTTCCGAGGAAAAACGCACAAGTATTGAAGCACTCGTCAACAATATTGAGCACATTGAGTTGGAAACCACCCCCGACTTCTTTGAGGTATTCGTGGAAGGCTGCCAGTTCAAACCCATGCCGGCAATACTCGAATAAGTCTATAGAGAAAGAGAGATGGAGATAAAAAATTAAGTGAAAATTCCCTTTCAAGAACGCTTAAAATCTGATAAACCAATTCTGTATGATGGTGGATTCGGTTCGCAGCTGTTCACACGCGGTATAGAACTGGCAAATAGCGCACTCGCCAACGAATTACATTCCACTGCCGTTGCTGACATTCATTTAGACTATATCAATGCTGGTGCTGAGGCAATTGGAACCAATACATTTGTAGCATCACCGTTACACTTGGAAATGGCAGGACAGAATACATCGGATGCCCAACGTCTGGTCAGATCGGCTGTTCAACATGTAAAAACCGCTGTTGAACAGACTGATAGAGAGGTCTATATTGCAGGTTCCGTTGGACCCTCACCCGGTGCCATTGAAGCAGATAGTGGTGATACCACTTTCGGCATTCCGAATACAGACGCGCGGGAAGCGCATAAATTGGTTATCCATACCCTCGCAGAAGCCGGTGTCGATTTCCTCTGTCTTGAAACAATGTTTTCCGCGAAAGAAGCCGCAATCGCTGTAGACGTTGCACGCGAGACCAACCTTCCTATCGCCGTGAATCTGACATACAAATGGACAAAGGAACGGCGGAGCGGCAAGGTCATTTATCGGACAGATTGGGGAAATTCTCCAGCAGATCTGCTTGATATTCTCACAAACGGCGAATTATCAGGTGGAGACTCGTTATTGGATGCCGTTAGCATTATTGGTGTTAACTGTGGTGCTGAGTCCAGACGTGATGAACATACCGGAATGCTTTACGCAATCACTGGAACCCAGCAGCTTGATGCGGCACTCACCGACAGAGCAGTTCAGGGCAAGCGGATGATGGCATATCCAAATGCTGGCATGCCGAAACTTGATGAAAACCATCAAACCGTCTATACACAGACCCCTGAGCAAATGGCAAGTCATATCCCTGCCCTTCTCGACGCGGGGGCATATTTAGTAGGTGGCTGTTGCGGCACAACCCCGATGCATATCAAAGCGTTTCGCAAAGCACTGTCATCTGTTCCTTAGTACAAGACATTTACTAATATATTGGTGCATTCACGTTGAGACAATAGATACTCCGAAGGAAAAGATATTTTGGAAACAGTAACACTCACCTATAAAAGACCGCCTGATCGAGTTAATCACTTTCAACAGGAATTGCTGTATGTAGATGATGATGTTATTGTTACGTCTCAGCGTGTTAAACCTTCTTCACCCATAATTCAAAATGGTAAAACCGTTTTGGGACAGGACTTCCCTGTGGTCTGGTTTGTATTTACAGGGCTATGGTACGATGTCGGTAAAGTTTACAATCTGAATAGCGAATGGACAGGTTATTACTGCGATGTTCTGAAGCCAGTCAAGCGAAGCATGAATGTAGAGGGTAAACTTGACTGTTTTGAAATAACAGATCTGTTCTTGGATCTCTGGATAAACCCTGATGGCACCTATGAAATCCAGGACGAAGACGAGTTTGAAGATGCCGTTCAAAATGGGGCGATTGACACTGAATTGAAGCAGAAATCGTGGGATGTCCTGAAAGCGTTAATTGCTGAAGTTGAATCGGGGCATTTAGAGCAACGGGTACAAGAGGTAATTCGTAGAACAGAGTTCACAGATTTGCAGGATTATATAGAGAAATTACCGTAGGAATCGAAGGGGGACAAAGATATGGCAACATTAGCAATAAACGGCGGTGAACCAGTCCGTACGGATGCTTATCCGTCTTGGCCCACAATGGATCCAGCGGATCTTGAAGCATTTGAAAATATTTACAAGAGTGGACAGTGGGGCGTTGGCGGACCGAAGGTTCCAGAATTTGCACAACAATTCGCTGAATTTCAAGGCGCAAAGTATGGCGTTTGTGTCAATAGCGGCACATCGGCACTCTATGTTGCGCTCAAAGCTGCGGGCGTCTGTCCGGGTGATGAAGTCATTACCACACCCTATACCTTCCAAGCGACGGTCGTCGCGATTCTCATGACACACGCCATCCCTGTTTTCGCAGATACCACACCAGACACTTTCCTATTAGATCCTGAAAAAGTTGAAGCCGCGATAACCGACAAAACGAAAGCCATTCTACCCGTGCATATCGCTGGGTATCCAGCCGATCTGGATGCACTCGTCGAAATTGCGGATCGACATAACCTTAAGATTGTGGAGGACTGTGCACAGGCACACGGTGCCGAATGGCGCGGACGAGGGGTCGGCAGCTGGGGTCATTTCGGATGTTTCAGTTTCCAGTCATCAAAAAACCTTTGCGCCGGTGAAGGCGGTATCGTCCTCATCAACGATCGCGAACTCTATGAAAAGGCATGGGCACTGCATAATTGTGGACGCACACTACCGGATGCCGAATTCGGCGAGGCAGAACCTTTCGGTGGCAATTTCCGTATGACCGAGTGGCAGGCAGGTCTCCTCCTCTCTCGTCTGACGCGCCTTGAGGCTGAAACCAACTATCGACATAAAAACATGCGATGGTTAGATGGTTGGCTTGGCGAAGTTCCTGGTATCAAAGTCACGCCTTTGGATCCACGCGCAACGCGTGGCGGGTGCCACGGCTATAAAGCACTCTTTGATTCCGAGGAATTTGAAGGGATTTCACGCGAAACATTTCTAAAAGCGATGCGCGCAGAGGGTATACCAATGGGATATTGGTATACGACACCGATGTATCGCGCCGAATTCCTTGCCTCTAATCTTTTCGGTCATAATCTCAACTATACCGATGTCCACTGCCCTGAAACCGAGAAACTATGTCAAACGGGTCTCTCCTTGAGTCAGAACGTCCTCATGGCGAGCGAAGACGACATAGAGGACATCGTCAAGGCAGTAATCAAAGTCCGCCGGAATGTCGGTGAATTAAAGTCAGATGCCTCCTAACGTCCGAGTGTCTGGATTCACGCGTCTTTTACATTTTTTCTATCCTTTTTATCTTTAGGTGACTCTATATATACGAACCCGATAGGCAGATTTGGAAGTTCCTGTCTTGGAAAGGTTGAAAATCCAAAACTTGCTGTTGAAAGAGCAGTTTTCAGCCTTCCTGAAGGGAACGATAGCACGTTTTACATTTTTCACTATCTTTTTTCGCCTGAGGGTCTCTATATAAGCAAACGCACATAAAAAGGAGACAATCATGTCCAACGAACATGAATCCCAAAAGGAAATCCGTCGAATCCTACGGCTATTGGAAACAACCGCTCGCATTGTAGAAACTTCAACAATTACCGATCAGTTTTCAGGCGGCGAGGAGCGGTGCGCTCGGCAATTCAACAACGCACTGAATCGCCTGAACGAACTCGGTGCTGTCCCTACCGGACTATTTGAACCCTTAGAAACGGATGCCGCATTTGGCGATGTGTGCTTCGCATGCCACCAAGTCGCTGCATACCTCAGAGAAGGGCATGGGGCTGATTTCGACCTCGATTTTGACTTCTCGAACATGAAAAAAACTATCGGCGATGAACTAAAAGATGTCGGTGAAGTTGTTCGGCAATCAATGCCTGACTTCCTCAAGGATATCTGGCGTGAACGAACGCAAGCAGGTTCTGATGCTAATGCACCGGAAACAGTTGAGGTTACCTCGGACGAGGATGAGGATGTAGAATCCGTAACATCTGTCGAACAGCGAATTGCCAGACTTGAAGGACAGATGGAGACAGTTGTGGAAATCCTCCAAGAAATCAGAACACAGCAAGTTGAGCAGAACAAAGAGATCTAACCTATGCGTTGTTGGGAAAAGCCTTCAAACTCTTCCCAACATACGCTTAGCTTCCCTATATAATAACCCAAGTTGCTACCTACGAAAAATGGATTGTTTTCTTGGTGTATTTAGCCCCAGCGGGGCGACATGTGTATAGAAAAGTGATCAAACCACTCTCTAAAGCCCCAGCGGGGCGACATGTCTATTATTGTGTTGAGAATATTCTGGATGTTGAAGAAAAATAGTACTTGAATACCTACTGCTTTTTAGATGTCAATCCTGCAAATCCTGGTTTGTGGCGTAAAGCCCCACGGAATGCCACACGCGCACTCGGCGTTGATTCATACAACGTGCATTCAAACAACTTATAACTTACAACTTATAACCTATAACCCTCTTAACTTACAACTAATAACCATTTTACCAATGCTTAAACGAATACATCCGTTGTCCCAGAAATAGTCCTAAAATTGCCCATATACTCCCCATCACAAATTCGCCGAGCATTGTCCCTAAAAAGAGTGGTAGGGTTCGGCGATACGCACCAATCCCACCGTGTCGAATCAGTATAGTTTTTAGCAGCCATGCCAGAAATACAGGAAACCAGAGCCTACCAAAGTTCCAATTCCCCGCGAGCGGATAGGCAAGAGGATGCAACTGCCACCAAATAAAACGTAAACGCATAAACAGCGTTGTAAGTGTCAGCGTAATACCAAATCCGAAAAATCCGAGTCGTCCCCAATCTGTATCGTTGGGGAGGGTCAACCAGCGTTGTAGATCACTGAATGCCTCCTGCCCGCGCCATGTCCCCAGATTTCCATGTTTATAACCCGCGTGAAGGAACGCAACAAATCCGATGGCTAACCCGATAACTGTTGCACCCCACATCACCCAAAGAATTTGACGCGTGTTGATTCCACCTCTGTCGGCGAGTTTAAATCCTTCCAATTGATTCGGCATCGGTTGAGAACGGTAGTTACGGGTGAACCCATAGAGGAAGGCGAAACCTGTCAAGGTCGGTGGACCGATCTTTCTGGATCCCAAGAGTGAGGTGAGAAAGAGTCCAGGGCCCGCACGATAGAAGTCCATCGTCGGTGTTCCAAGTTCAGCACGCATCCGAGTGAACGCTAAAACCAGTATGAATTGGATACTGAAAAACCCGATCACACCCCACCATGACATCCCTGCCTTCAGGCAAAATGCAAACACAACCGCAATACCAAGCAAGAACCCGACAAACGCGCTGCGGTATCCTATCGGTTCGTTTGTCGTATCAAGGTTCGTTTTCAAACCTAAAATATTGCGAGCAACCTGCCAGAGGTGTTTATGTGTTATCCAAAGCGCAAAAAAACAGAGTCCAAAATACGCACCTGTTGACTGCATATCAATATGTGGGTAACCTGGCGTCTGATTCATTCCAGTCATCGCGCCAAAAACGAGTTGCACCTTCCAGAAAAGGTAGAACAACCAGCAGGAGAGCGACAAATCCAGCGGCATTAAGAAACCGATACCAATAGCGTATGGGTTTAGATGGATAGGCGTTGAACCGATAGCACTCAGCGGTTTTTCCGTGAACAAGATACCAATGTCGTGACGGATTGGAATACTCGGCACAAATGGATAGAGAAAACTGACCCCGTTGAGCAAATCAACACCACATCCAATGGCAAAACCTATCCAGAGTAAGCGGTTACGGTAGAACCCCGCGTCTTTCGTCATTTCATAAGGGAGCAGGATGATAGGATAACTCAGCTTTTCGTGCTCAATCCACTGTTTACGAAGGATAACGCTGAGCATCATCATTGAGAACGCAAGCGCAGAGAAAAACACCAACCAGGCTAACACCGGTGTGAGCCATGCTCGGATATGCTCCATCTCGAATAGATTTGAAGTGCCTTCATAGTACCCAGTTAACGCGCGCCGATTCATTACCGCAATCCAGTCCGGAATGTAACGGAAGAAAAGCGTTTGCCATTCATTTTCTGGTGTAGCGAACCATGTTGCATGCCCCAAAACACACATTGTCGCCTGCAAGAGGTCATGTCCGCACACGACACATGCCAAGGTTACCATGAGATACACCGTTAGCATCTCTGCTTGCGTAAGCTTCCATTTCGGGAGATAGCGGGTTAAGAACAGGTTGAAAATCGCAACGAGGAAAAGCGTAAAGACGGCATTGAAGAAAATCGCCATCGTGGTGGGATACTGCGTCGTCCAAACTGTTTCAGTCTGAACAACGAGATAAATATTGAGCGGGAGCGACAGCAGTCCCAATAAAATGGCTCGCCATGTGATATTCTCAGTGGATATACGTGAGGGAGTATCCATTTAAAATGCACGTTCCTGACCATAAAAAATTCGAGGTTTAAGCGAGAGGGAGAAAGGCGGGTCCAGCGGGAAGGCGAATTCTATCCGAAGAATGCCTGTACCGCTGAACTGAGAGAGACTACTGCGTAATCCAAATCCTACGCTCCGCTTAGGGGCAGTCAAATCGAAACTGTTTTTTCCATTCCAGATATATCCAATATCCGCAAATACAACACCGCTCAATATTAATCCAAGATGTACGCGCTGGTCAAGAAATGGACGCGCCACGAACGTCGCTACCGAGGCAAGTGCTTCGTCTATTTTGTGGAAAATTGTTCCGCCAAATAGAGTTCGACTTTCAAGATTCAGCAATAACATCTTTTCGCCATTGAATTGCCTATAATCGTAACCTCGCAAGCCGTTGAACGCTCCCAAAAGAACTTGACTCTGTCCACTCCATCCAAATTGCATCTCTGATGTAAGCTGCGCAACAAACGTCTGATGGAAATCGAAAAGACCGTTTTCCCTAAATCCGTCTTCCAGCGTGTAGATGTCCCCTGTGTTGAATACGTCTGTGTAAAACCAAGCAGTCTGTGCTTGGAGGACAGAACGTTCGATGCGACTCGTCCAGTTTGTGCTGAGTGCTATTGTTGTGAGACTGAAGAACCTATTTCCTCGCATCCACCCAGATCCGACAGCCAATTCTGCGTAGGTTTCTGACCGGTCAGAGCCGTATAAAGGTGAGGAATATCCCAGAGAGAGTGCGTATTGAGAACCGACAAGAAAATTTTCCTCTTGTCCCATCCGTTTGAGAAACCGAGCGTTATGGTAGGCAGTGCGTTTCCTACCTACCGTAAACCCAACCCGTTTAATGTCACGGTCCTCTAACATCGCTCCGGATTCGTTAGATTTGTTGAGTAGCACATATTTTGAACGTCGTGAGATTGCCCATAAACCTATGTAATTCTGTTGCTCTCTCTCACCAAAATAGCGACGGACATTGGCAAGAGCGCCCTGTATATTTCGCTCAAACCTATCAGTCTCGGTTGCATTTTCGTACCAAGATATCGGATTAACCGATTCGGAAAAACTGACACTCGCACTCCATCGACTTTTCAATGTATACTGAGGACGTTCTAACAGCACGAGCAAGGAATCCCCGTCTCGTTTCTGGATATATTCACCATCAAAATTCCAGTGCGATGTGAAGAGTCGGGGGTTGTTATATCTACCTCTCACAAGGCTCCGTGTCCTTTCACCGATCTCGCTAATCCTTTCGTAGCGCCATAAAGTGCTTTGACCCGATCCAAACATATTGGGGTCTCGAAATTGTAGCATCCAATATCTTTTCTGGTTGTTCAGATTTAAATCCGCGCCAAGCGGGAACGACAAAAGTTCTTTGATAGTCGTGTGAACAGTAACGGCTTTCAATAGCTCATCCCACTGCGCATCGACCTTCGCAGCACCGATATATGTTTTGCGCCGGAGAATCTGTTCACTCTCAACTCTGTCTGCTTCTGTATAGACATCGCCTTCCGTAAACAGAAGTTCACGCCGAATGACATCTTCTTTCGTCTGTATGTTACCTGTTACGACAATCTTCCCGATCGTACCTTCATCAATTTCAATACCCAAATAGATGCCATCTCCAAATTGTTTCACGGAGAGTTCTTCTTCAGCTATACGAGCAAACTGGTAACCATTTTCCCGATAGAAGCGTGTTATCGCTGCAAAGTCCGTTTTCAGAACGATCTCATCATAAACACTCCACACATCTGTCTGCATCAAGGCACGAATTTCCTGGTCAGAGAATGAATTATTTCCACTGATTACGAGACTACGAACGATATTCGCCTCATCTCCTAAAGTCGATATGTTTTCTTGTGAAGCGAGCCTTGGTTCTAATTTTTGTACATCCGGAGCTGCAGATAAAATCTCAATTTTTATGCCCATACTGAAGAGGACAACTGAGCATAGAATCCCAAACAGACGGGCAATATACCAAAGATCTGTCATTGTCCTTCACCTACAGTCAGGGCACTTTCGCGATTTGAGAGAAAACTTTCAAGGAACATAAGACAAATAGCCAAGATGAGCAATTCTCCCCAGATTTCTCTACCGTGTCTTCTGACGTCATACGGATCAGTCGATGCAGTTAACGCCTCGGTATTCTCAGTTACTGTTGTGTGCGCACTGACGCGTGCCGCTGCCTCTTGGAGCGGAATCTGTGATAAATCGGCTTCGCTGGTATCAATGTTAACCGCAAAAAAGTCTCGTTGAATTCTACCTTGCGTTTGCACTTCAATTTGATAGATACCCGGCTGTTCTGTGCCTTGAAATCGTAGCGAACCATCTTCAGCAATTGGCACGATTGTGCTGTTGTTAGCATCGGATTCGGCACCATTTGACGTATTGCTGTCAGTTGGTATATCCACCGCATTCTTTAAATGGATAGAAGCTTTTCCACCGGCACTGCGCGGATAATATGCTGTATAGGTATCACCGACATGTCCGCCCCATGTTGAAAGATTGCGGCTTACCATTGCAGAGTAAAGCACACTTTGTTGGAGCATCGGGAGAAAATAGGGATTAACAAGTAGATCATTTGCAACCGCTCCCTGTTGCGTAAGTAGTCCGCAATTATACAGTAGAACGGCACTGGTACCTTGGATGCGTTCGACAAGAAAAGGAGTGTCATTGTCAAAACGTGCGATGATCTTAGATTCAGAGATGGGTTGCAGCAAGATGCCGTTATAAAATTGCGGTGCGTATTGTGTAGAAAATCCTTCGCTTGGGAAAATATCAAAAATAGGGTGTGATTCCTGATACGCGCCAATCTGCTGTGGTGGAGTCCATGTCAACGCGTTACCGACTTCAGCGGGCATCCACATATTACTGAGTTCGTTGTAGCTGCTTGGGTCGCTACGGCTGCTCACGAAAACAATTATACTTTTGCCATGACGGATAAACTTTTGAAGTTGCGCGCGGATCTGATAGGAAATCTTTGGCACATCCGCGAGGATGATAACGTCGTAGTCTTCCAATGGGAATTTTTCAAACTCGGAGGGTGTACATTGCGTCGGAAGAATCATTACACCACCCGATCTACTTTCATTTTCGGATGTGCTTTGAGAAACTGCGTCTGTAATAACCGGTGAGGGACTTAAAAGATTGTTTGGATTCAGTGCTAACATTAGATATTCGGTCTGTTCGCCGACACAAAGCACGCGCACTTCACCTATGACATTCAAGGCAAAATAACGTCGGTTGTCAATATTAAGACGATCTTCTGTTAATGTGAGATAACCGGTATGTGTGCCGGGTGTAGAAAAGTTGTATGTTAAAGTAGTATTTAATGATTCGTCTGCTGCAGCAGAAAAGTTCACGGTTTTTTGTTTTTCTCCTCCAATAAACATAGTTAACATATTCTGCGCCAAAGGTGCCACCGAATGATTAGCGATGGTTACATTCAATTGGAGCAGTAAATTCACGCCTATTAGTTGATTGGAAGGATGAATTTCTTCAATACTTATATTATGTGCTTCGTTTTCAGTAACCGGAATCAGAGAGATGCGGGATCCAGAGCGGTTCGGAAGGCGACTCCAATTTTCCCATCCATTCTCAGCGAAGTCCGAGATGAGATAGAGTTCCTTATTCAGTTGTTCCGACTCGGAGAGAATTTCATGGGCAAGTTCAATACTCGGTTGAACATTTGTCGTACGATAAGAGACTTTCGCATTGTTAATCGCTTCAGTGACACTCCCAAGGTCCGGTGTAAGTTGCCTAAAAACGGGTTTCGGAGTATCTGACATTAGTATGAATGCCGCACTGTCACCGTGCCGCAGCGTGTCAATAATATCGGTTGCGAATGTTTTCGCTTTCTCAAACCGTATACCGTCGACATCCTGATATGCCATACTGTAGGAGTTATCTAAGACGATAACAAGGTCAGTTTTCGCACGTACAGACGCGACTGGCAAACCAAGCGTTAAAAACGGGCGTGCCAAGGCAAGCGCAATAAGCGCAACGATTGCCATCCGTAGAAGTAAAATGAGGAGTTGTCGTAATTGGAAACGGCGGGCATTTTCACGATGTGCAGCCGTAAGAAACATGAGACTGCTGAAATCGATTGTCACAACACGGCGACGGTTCCATAGATGAATAAGCAGTGGGATACCCGCAGCGAGGAGGCCGAAGAGAAAAAGTGGGTTGAGAAATGCCAATCTTGTTTTTTCCTTGTACCAAGTTTTGGAAGGCGAGATCTTTTAAAATTTTTTTAGCGAGAATATCAGCGAGCTCCCTTCTACAGAAAACGCAATATACCTCCCTGTAGGTATGCCAAAAAACACCTTGCTTGTAACACAATCACAGAACAGATTGTATGCGATGTTACTCAGTAATCACAATTTCGAGTTGATTGATGGTTCGGTAAACTCCTTCCGCGAACTCTATCATTGTGTCTGACTCTAAGTTGTTTCCCCACAGTTGAATATGATTCGCATCAGCGATTACCTGACCTAACGTTGGATCCATTTGAACCCATTCGCCAACGTAGACTTCGGGCCAGAAGTGATAGTAAAAGGCATCCTTAGAAAATACAATACCCGAGCAGATTCGAGACGGAATACCAGCAGCACGCGCCAACGCAATGAACAGCACTGTATGTTCTGTGCAATCTCCAGTGAGTGATGATAAGGTCTTTAATGACGTGCCAAAACCAGCACTAATTGTTTTGTCCGTAATAGATGTATGAACCCATCGGCATAATTTCTCTGCCGCACGCCATGAATTAACTTCTCCATCTAAGATTTCCTTAGCCTTTACTTGGATATCAGGATGATTAACTTGGATATAAGCACTCGCAGCGAGGAATTCACTTTCAGCATTCTGAATCGGTAGTTCCGGGCAATTTTCCACAGTAACCGTTGGTGTATGAACTACGAGTCTACCTGACTGCGGAGTCCTTAACTCCAATTTCTGTCGGGGATTGGACATGATGGCTTCAGCGATGTTGCCTGTATTGAGTTTTACATCTGCTACGAAATTTTCAGCCTTCGGTGTAGGTCGTTTGCCAGTAGGTAGAATACGGGTTTTTAGGACGAGATCAACTTCTTCAATACCGCCAATAGCTGTTTCCCTATCCGTTTTTGTGTTTACCTGGGGAACACCCATCAATAGGATTTCTGTTCGGTAGCTTACCCCGTTAGGAGAAATCCACTGTTTAAGAGTTACACCACCCATCATATCCAGTGTTCCATCTAAAACGTAAACCTGCTTCTCCTCTGACTGATAGGTTAAGGTTTCTTTCCCTGTAACCTCAATTTCTGTTTTCACGGGTTTCATCAAATCGTAATAAAATACGTGAAAGGTCCGTTTATCACCTATTTTTAATCCCTCTTGAGATAATAGGGATTCTACGCCTGTGGAGGCAGAAATTGTGTCCGGTGGCACAGGAACTTCTGACTCAGTAGTTTCACCGTTGAGTGTTGTTTTAATGTAGGCGATTCCATCTACAATCCGCCCTTCCACCTGTTTTAAATCCGACATGTTAGAGGTGTAAAGGAAGTGACGCAGCGTTAAATCAACACTGATGTATTCAATACTCGTGATTTCCAGTGCTAAGTCGGTTCCAAGTGCTTTAAGGTTCATAACACTATTGCTTTTGTACCGAGTCATCTCTTCCCCTTGATACTCGGTTTTTTCAGCAGACGTATGCATATAACCGATCTTAGTGTCCATTATGGTGAGGTTGTACCAATGTCCATGTGAGTCTTGTGACATGTTCTCAATTGTACGCTGTTTTTTTTCTTTGTATTTTTCGAGAAAAGTGAAGATATTCTCCTTCTTTGGAGTCATCTTGAGCGAAACGAGATGATGACCTCCGTTAACAACTGTAACGGGTTTGCCAAGTCGGTCGCCGTACCCTTCCTTATGGATATTAATCAGATAGCGACCCGCGGGGATACCGATACGTACAAATTCGCCTTTGAGGTCAGTTATTGCTGTAAATTCCGTGCCATCTGGGGCAACAATTTTTACTTCAACGCCTTCAATCGGATTTTCTGATTTTGTTGTATCAACTATCTTACCTCGAACGATTCCACCACTGTTGGCAACTTTAACATCTTCTGCAAGCATAATATTGACAGTGATACCAACACATACAATTATTAAAGCCAAACTAAAACGCATCATCCCTTCTACTTCTCCTCTAAAATTCTTCTGGCCCCAAAAAGTTGCTGACTATTATTGTATTTACAGTGTTAATTATACTGAATCGATTATGCCTATGTCAAATCATTTGGCTGATAAAATATGGGACTGTCTAATGGTTCGGAGTGCGAGTTGCCATCGCGACCGTATGGGTGTGACGCTGTTTAACCTTCTGATAATTTCCGAAGATATTCAAGAAATTGCGCTTGATGAATTCTCGCAGTCCAGAAATAGTAACGACATAGAGGCGTCCATTCGGTTTGAGGTACTGCTTTGCATCCGCCAGAAAGATCTGTAAGAGTTCCTTGCCAACATTGGCGGGGAGATTGGAGGCGATTAGGTCAAATTGGATGCCGGGAAGGTGGCTAAATCCATTGCTCAGAAGGACTTGACAATTTTGAAGTTTATTCTGTTCAACGTTTTTACGGGCGTAGTCAACTGCCACAAAATCTTTGTCCACCATATAAACGGTTGCCGTTCGTGTGCATTTCGCGATAGTAATACCAATGGCACCGTATCCGCAGCCGAGGTCAAGACAGGTATCACCTTCTTGAATATCGAGGTGTTCAATTAACAGTTCTGTTCCTGCGTCAATCGCTTTTGGCGAAAAAAGTCCCCACGTTGCAGAGAAAGCAAGCGGTATCCCTCGCAACGCTGCTCGGAACTCGACCTCTCGTGAAGGAGCATCTACTGCCATTTTATGAGGACTCCAAGGGCATCACCGGGGGAATTCCAGAGGAGATCGAAGGCGTCTTTCGCCTCAGTGTAGTGAAAACGATGTGTAATCATCTCAGATGCCCGAATCTCGCCGTCTTTTATCTTCTGTAAAGCGCGTGCAGCAATCTGTGAGCGAGGTTCGTCCGTCAAGATACCAGCAACGAGACGTTTGCTCATTATCTTTGAGGAATGCAAAGGAAGGGGTGCCTGCTGATAGAGGGCAATAAGTTGAAGGATACCAAATCGGCGAGTCATATCTTGTGCTTGGTCAAATGATTTAATGCCTGCATAACCGCCAACGCAATCAACTACAAGATCTGCCCCTTTTCCGTCAGTAAGGCTAAGTACCTCTTCAACCGGATCCGCTTCTTCGGCATTTATTGCAACATCTGCACCGAGTTGAGTTGACAACTGACACCGAAACGATAACCCGTCTACAGTAATAATCTGAGCAGGATCATATCCACGAAATACTTGCATCATCAGGCTGCCAACTAAGCCTTGTCCCAAAACAACGACAGTGGCTCCTGCTTTCACGCCGGAGGAGTCTGCCCAAGCGACAGCACTCGTGGCTAAAGGTAGAAAGGTTCCCTCTTCAAAACTCACGTCTGCAAGGAGCGGCACGATACGTCCATCGGTTGCATCAGGTTCAGCAACGACGTATTCCGCGTGCGGTGCTACAGCCATAACCCGTTCTCCAACGCCATAGTCCCTCACTTCTGTCCCGACTGTATCCACAGTACCTGTAAGAGAATACCCCATGATTGAATGTGAAACGGCTTCTTCTCGGATATAACGTCGAAAGAGTTCAGAACCACGACTAATGAGCGTTGTATCTGCCTTTACCCGTACCTCATTTGCATTGATTTCCGGTATCGGTACCTCTTCCAACTGGATGTTACCAAAACCTTCTGGCTTGATTACCCTAAACATATTTTTTTAATCTCCACAGGCTGTCCTCAATAGAGGATGCTAAATAAAACAGAGTGATTATTCCCATAAACGCTGTACTAATTCTTCGCGCGTAATCGGTTTATCAAGAGACATCAGATAGATGTGAAATGTATTACTCCTGTCAGAAACATAAGCAAGGTGTCGTCCATCAGGTGAGAAGGCGGGATGAATGGACACTCCAATTTCACCGGTTATCCGTCGTTCATTTTTTCCGTCAGCATCTATGAGGTAAATTTCCATGTCCCCGTCTCTCGCAGAGACATACGCGATCGTTTTTCCATCAGGCGACACCGTTGGATTATAACAATCGTAGCGGTTCGGATTGAAATGTTTCTCGTTCTTTCCGTCAATATCCATTGTATAGAGTTGATTCACCTCACCCCGAGAGGAGACAAACACAATGCGTTTCCCATCAGGGAAGAACGCGGGACTTCCATCGTCTGTCTCGTTGAAGGTGATGCGTTTTGGTTCAACGTCAGCAGACGTGATTCGTACAAGGTCAAGACCGTCTAAATTCAGGAGATATAATTCCAGATTTCCATCGGCATTGGATTCATAAATTACCTGATTTTCTACGGGTGATGTCCGTGGTACACGAGCACCAAAACTTACAGGTAAGACTGCCCGCGTAACTTTGCTATGAATGTGCGTCAGATTGAACCCCGCGTAAATTGGAGTGGAACCACTGCTCTGAATAACGACTTTTACTTCGCGCGATGATTTCGGTTCACTGCTATAAAATATGTAATTCGGAGTTGTAAGAAAGGCAGGTGAGCTATCGTTGAAATCTGTCGTGAACGTTACACGACGACGGATGCGTCCGTCCAAATCCATCAAATAGATTTCGCCATTGTCAAGTCGAAACGATGCAAACGCAATCTCTGTGCCATCAGGTGAGAAAGTCGGTGAGTAGTTGTCTGAATCCCCGTGTGTGAGTTGTTTGCTTTTGTAACTATCCCCGATAAGTTCAGCAATTTTACGCAGGACCGCAAGATCTGAACTACCGTGTTGGATTAAGCGTAGGACGCGAAATGCCGAATCTCTATCCCCAAATTTGAGATAGGTGCGTGCCAATTCAAAACGGGTTTCAACGAGTGCTTCAGGATGCGCCGCGTGGAGTTGTGAAGCCTTTCGGAGTTGTTCAACTGCGTCATTGTGTCGTCCTAATTCATTGTAGGCTTTCGCAAGCAGTATCCGTGCCTCAGCATTTTCAGGCGTTGTCTGAATAAAAGTCTCTAACCCATCTACGGCTTCTTGCACCATGCCGGTGTTTAGGAGTGCTTCGCTCTTAGTGAGTATTGATGGGTTACCTTGGCATCCGATTAGAAAAATTGCCAAGAGAGTACTGCATAGGACTATTAAGGTATAGTTGCGTTTCGTGCTATATCTTGCCATAAACGTATTGTATGAGTTGCAGCTTGTCGGTTTATCGAGAAATTAAGGTCTTCTGGTTCTGCGCCTCCCACGCCAGCCATCACCAACTGCATAAAGCCAACATAGCACGGCTTGGATAGATGAACTGATTTTGAACTTCCAAGAAGGACGGAACATTAATTGTTCGCCATCATCAAACGTCCAGAGATGAAATTCATAGGTTTGCTGTGCTTCATCCGTCTCAACACCGCTCGTGTTGGTGCTTCCTGTCGCAGCGGGTTTAAAGCGCATTAAATCGCTCCACTCTTTTACTGGCAGTGAATTGAGATAGAAAAGCGCAAGTGCCGAACCGAAGATCAGAAAAATAATGACACCCTTCACAAACTGCGCTAAATACAATTGACCGAGTCCTGGGAGCAGTGCGGACAATATCATCGCAACATAAGAACGATTGTATACAGGATTACTGGACTCGCCACGAGCAGTTCCGGGTTCCACCATCGATTAAGATTCTCCTTGTGCGACGAGATAAACGCCGATACAGATAATCAGCGCACCAATTATGCGAACCTTGGGAATAGATTCTTTGAACAGCATCCAGGAAAAGAGAATTGACAACACATACCCAGAACTTAACATTGGATATGCTATACTCAGTTTAACGCGCGACAGAATAATAAGCCAGACGAGGGTTGTAAAGCCGTATATCGCAATCCCACTGAGGATATAGGGATTTAAAAATGCCTGTGTGAGTTTTCCGACCGCATCTTGTACATTACTGATACGACCTATCACATTCATCCCATGTTTGAATAAGATTTGCCCTATCACCGTTAGCAAAACATTGAAGAATAGCAGTAAAAAATCTTTCATGCTTTTATTATACCACACCCCAATTCTTTTTACAACTCCCTTAATTGGTAGGCGAGGTATCCTTACATCGCCGGTTCTCCCTTAAAAGGCATTTTACTTCCCCAAAAACTGACAGCTTCTTACCAACAACTACAAATTATAAAGATATGTTACTTTAACCACAATAACTCGATTTTCCAACTGCAATTCACGATCGCCAGTTTTTCCAACAGGAGCATCCTCCCAAGCTTCGTTGTAAGCAACAAAAAGGTGGCTTTTTGGACTATATTCCCATCCAAAAAGAAAACTTACCAAATAGGACTGATGAATTTCGGTAGAAAATTCGCGTTCTCTATTCGCCTGTGCAAACATCCGGACGAACGATTCACGTGTGAATAAGTAAGTCGCACGCACAGCACTAACGAAAAATCTACCATCAATCGCACCAGTTAAGTCAAGACTTTGAGCATAACCGGTGTCTAATTCTATCGAAAAATTACTCTGTGGACGCACAGTTGATTCAAAAACGAGGCTCCGTTGTTTCCCTGCCTGTTGCCTTCCAAAGTTAAAATAGTCCGCAAAATCCATACCGATACCGATAGTAATCGGGTATGTAGAGTTGGTATCAATTGAAAACCCATATCCGTCTGCTACAAATACTTCCGTCAATTCAACCTCTCGACTGCGGGAATAGTAAACCATAATATCATCTATGAGGGTTTCTCTGAAGTCCATACCAACATCGACCATTACATTCCACCTAAGCAAATCTTCATCAAATTCAGGGGACAGAGACAGTTCGGAGTTGCGTTCTTGCCACTCAGCAAAATATTCTGGCGTATACAGACTTTGCGACAGACGCGCACTAATACCTGAGAAAAACTGCCGAGTTCCCCACAGTGGAGAATAGGAACTTCGCATTTGGACACGCTGCCACCCACGATTTCGTTCTTTGCGTAGATATCCTGTTTGATTAATCTCAAAATGCGGAGCGACCCGTTCCATCCCGATACTACTGCTCCAAAGATAATTGCGTTGCGCGAAGTCAACCGTATACGCAGAGTTGTCACTGTCGTCACCAGGATAAAAACTACCAGCGTACTGTCCCGTGAGATGGTAGGTCTTGCCAAGCGCGAGGTTCATATCAACGCCACCCACACGGCTATGCCATCTATCACTCCCGCCACGTTCCTTGTTGACAAACAGAACCCCGACGTTTGAGCGTTTAAGGATGTCGCGCTTAACGCGGATGGCAGAAAACCATGCAGCCTCCTTTTGGGACGCGGTCGTCCCAGAGAAACCGAATTCGCCAGTTTGATTTCCTAAGATACCGATGGAATAGTTCCCTACCTTTCCTGTGAGTTTACTTCCCCAAAGAATGTTCCCACGACTCCCAATACGACGACTGAACATCAAGTCGTATGGCGTCTCGAAAAAACTATTCCCCTCAACGAAGAATGGGCGTTTTTCTGGGAAACGGGTCGGAAACCGAGTCAAATTAATTTCCAACTGATCTGCCTCAACTTGTGCGAAATCAGGGTTGAACGTGACGTTTGCCTTCAACGCACTGGTGAGACTGTATTGGACATCCAGTCCTGTGCCGAGTTGACGACTCAAATCGGTATTAGCAGCTCTTGCGCCTCCCCCTAAGAAATATGGCGTAATCTCAAAATTTTTTCCAGTCTCAATACCGTGCATGCCTACGATGTGTCCTAAATCCGACATCCGTGTAACCACTCCCGCCTGCGTCAGCTGCTTCCACACCGTAACCTCGCTCTTTCGACGATTTACCCGCTCCACATCAAAACCCCAAATTTGCGTCGGTTTGTCAGTAAATCGGAAATTGGAGAACGGGATTTTGAACTCGGCGGTCCACCCGGATTCATTAATATTGCTTTCGACCCACCAAATCCCCTTCCAATTTGAATCGCGCTGGGTATCTTCATATCGGTAGTTATCACTCTGGACACCACCGGGGGTTGTCGCAAATTTATAGCCAGTGCGATGATCGTGATGTGGATCGATGAAGAAAGAGATGACATCTGAGGAGTATACATCGCCGCGCCGGGTCATCCGATTAACGATTTTATCGGGTTCGGCATCGTAACACCTAAAGGCGACGTAGATATTATGTACGTCGTAGGCTATGCGGAATTCTGTATCATCAGTTGCGGGAACACCACGCGTAGGTTCAAGCTGAATAAAGTCGCTACGGGGTTGTGCCTCATGCCAAACAGCATCATTTAACAGACCGTCAATGTGTGGGGGTTCACCTTCAATTCGGTAGGCTTCAACGGTGTGCTCGCCCACACCTTCTGGGTGCGCAAAGAGTAGAATAGGATATGAAATAGACAGCAGAAAAACAATTGCAAATCGTAGCATACCCTAATTATAGTTGAAATGTGTTGTGTTGTCAAATTAGGATAAGGAGGCGGGGGAGTTACCGGGCCAGATAGGAACTCCCCCATAAGGTGGGGATAGATAGGGTATCAAATCTATCCCCATAAAGTCTTAGATTTTGAAGATATGTGATGTGTTAGTGTGATACATCGTGCCAAGTTTCTCAGAATCTTTGTGTGTTTTTAGTTATATTAAGACATAAATTTTAATAATTATATAATAATTTGAATGTGTCTGTTATATGGTAAAATTATACTATAATTTGACGCATAAGTCAAATTAATCGAAAAAAAGAGCCTAATTTTTTTAGATAACCATATTGCTATGTTTCTACCTACCTGGTACTTGCCGCCTTGTTTTCAAAAACCTCAGAAAGATCGTAAAGAAAAAGCCGTATCCAAATTGCGGTAAGGGCGTTATGTAGAATTAGTTATATTAAGTCAATATTTTTGAAATATTTTATATTTATTTTTGTCTTAATATAACTAAAAAAAATAATTTGTTTCTATATTGGCGAATGCGGTAACCTTAGGTTTATCATTATGTGCCATAGGAGGTTAAATTGAAATGATAACGGATGGGGTGACATGGGGACACCGCTGCGATACTATGCTATAACTCTATGGAAGGCGTAAAATTATGAGAAAAACAGATGGTATGTCTTGGCAGCATTGTCGCGAAACAATGGATGAGGCGTTTCTATATTTTGATCTGCCATGTACTATCGTTTCCGATTTCATGACGGCAATAACCAAAACAGGTTTTGCAGCAGCGAAGGAAGCTCGACTCTCATCGTTAGGATTCATCAGTGGTATTTTAATTATCTTTTTCAGCATAACCGGTTGTACTGAGTCACCTTACGCGGGTTCAATGTTGGAACTTAGCGATGTGGACAAGTATATTTCCCAACATGACGATGAATTATTCTGCTTGCAAAACGAGTCGGATGCAGCATGCCTGAAACTAACACCTAAAAGAAGAAGCACAGATAATGTCAAGGTGCCTGTCATCCACATCCATCCTCAAAAACTTGTCTACATATTTTATTATGAAGGTAGGCAAATCCTACGTGCCGAACGTGCTGTAGATACCCGTGAGCTTGTGAAAGCATTGACAGCAGGTACAAAACCTGATCCCCTACAGCGGGATGTAGATGTGTCGATAGGCGGTAGTGATGATAACCCAACAAGGGATGATCCGCCGTTGACTAATAATAATCCACCGGTTAACACACCACCATTTACTAATCCACCGGTTAACATACCACCATCTACTAATCCACCGGTTAATCCACCGGTTAACATACCACCATCTACTAATTCACCGGTTAATCCACCGGTTAATCCACCACCATCTACTAATCCACCGGTTAACACACCACCGATCAGTCAAAATCCGGTATCATCAGATGGTTCCATAGACGCGCATCACGTTTATAATGACGGTTGGATTATATGGATAGACTATCCAGACGGAACAGAATCTCCAGAGATCCCAGAACTTGGGGCGAGTGGGCTTAATATAAAGATAAATGGGAAGCCAGTGACCGAGAACGACCTACGTAACTTTGCACTAGTCGAGAGTTACGACGGAACAAAAGGCGTTCAGTTTTTTTATCCAACTGGAGAGACAGATTCTTCACAACTTGAGATTGAAGTAGACGGATTAGTCAAAGATGAAGAAACAGTAAAATTCAGTATAAACTCACCCGTGGACACTTCTCCTGATCATGTTACCTATCAAATGCAGCCTCTATAGTAGTTACCTGTAGAGTTTACAGTGTATCTCATAAATGTTCATAGGCTTTTGTGCAATAAAACAGGTAGAAGTAATCTCCAAATCGCAACTTCCATTTTAAAAATTTGACTAAAGATATGACTTATGATAGAATATAGTAAGAATATATTATTAAGGCGTCAGCATGATAAATCGTGTTAGGTACTGAGCCATTTTTTACTATGAATTTCTTGAAAGATATTATCGAAAACTGCCACCAACGGCACAAAAACCCACTTCGCCAGCGGAAGACAGTAGCACTTCCTGCGTTATACAGTAAGGGGCGTCCTTATCATTTCAAAGTCTATTGTGCACGTGGATACCCTGTACTGCTTGATGACTTGGAGCAAGCAGACATTTCCTTTATGCCGATTGGGCGCGCCCCTGATAGTGACCGTGGTCCCCAAGATTTTGGTGGTCAGCGATTCTTGGAACGTCAACGGATTCAAGACTGGGCTATAAGACGATGGTATAGAACGTGGGGAATTCAGGTATATACAGGTAATCCTTCGGCGCGCGATGGTGCTTCATGGCACGATATAGAATTCAAATATGAGGTGTTTTGTACTGCCCCCGATGCAGCCATTGCCTGTATTGAAGCACTCGTCAATTCCGCAGTAAATCCACTGCTGACGATGACGAAGTCCGGTGGACTACGTTTCTCTTGCAGAGTTCCAAATTATCTCCATCCAAATACTGTAGCGTCAAGATTGTATACTTATAAGCACACACCGACCCCGGAAAATCCACATAAACGAGAAGAGTACCTTGAGATCTTCGGGGAGGCGGGATACAACTGCTGGGATGCGCGCTATGAGATTCTGCTTGGAAATCTATTAGATCCACCTGTCCTTTCCAAAGAGGTGTTCTTTGCCCCTCTTGATGCCCTTCGTGCCGCGATTCATGTCCCTGCTCCGGATGAAATAATACAACCACAGACCGTCCCCAACGCCCCCTTGTCTCTCGGTTCACGTAATCTTAACCTCGCAAAAGAGGCATTTGTGAAGCGTGGTTTTTCTTATCTCCAACAAGACAACGGTTTTCACCACTGGATCCAGTATAATAACGAGAGTGATAACACGCGTGTTTTCCTGTGGGAGAGCAACAACATCGTGTGGATTCGCTCAGCTACACCCAACGCCGATCTACCTATGGATGCCACACCAATCACAGATGTCTGGAACGATACGGGCATCCTGCCGCAGCTACCTGCTACCGGTCTACCTGTTTCCGATAAGGTGCTCGCCGTGCGAGAAGGACAACTGAGTCCGTTGGCAATAAAACGTCCATTGCCTGTGTTGGGCAAACCAGAAAGTTTAAACAGAGTTTATGTGACCCATCAGGAGGGCCCTATTCAAATACAGCATGCTTTTGATCAAGATGTGCGTGTCCTTGGATATGTTACCGATACAAGTACCCGGAAAAACTATGAAGCAGAATCCTATGTCCTTAACGGCGGCGCAGTTTGCTTAAGTGTACCACGCGGCGTGGGGGAAAAAATTGCGAATCGCTTTCATGAGCGAAATGTCTCGTCAATCGCCCACTGGAGATCTCGAATGTACCGGTGGAGGTTGGTGAAAGATATACCCGTTGATGAGCGCATGGAAAACCCCTTTCACCATGGAAATCTCTGTGAAGATCCAGAGCGATGTGACGCATTTGAGAAAAAGGGCGGAAATCCGGATGAAGCTATCTGTCCGCAATGTCCCGTCTATGTGGAGTGTCAGCAGCGTGGCTATTTATCGCAGTCCGACATGCTACAGAACGCGAAGGTCCAAATATCAACAATCCATCAAATGTTTTTCAATCCTAACTACGCAGTGGTCACAGAAGAAATACTTAAACAGGTCGATAATACAGAGCGACTTTGTATCGTTGATGAAACGCATGTACAGGAACTATTTCTCAAATGTGAACTCCCAAAAAGTATATTGGAGGAATGGAGTGTAAATTGGCAGGGGAGTGCCTTAGGAAACTTTGCTAAAGTCTTACTGAATGCCGTAGAAATCAAGGGACCACCCCATGACAACGTTGTGAAACGAGTTCGTACAGTGATGCATACGTTTGAATGGCAAAAGGATGAAATCATCAGACAGATGTGCCAAATCAATGTGGAAGGGAGGGTAGTGGAGCAACGGCTGACTGATCCAGATATTGGAGAGGAATTGGCACGCTTTACCGTTGAGTTTGAAGGTGGGGTCTCTGCCTACATTCCTCTGGACGATGACGCTGCAGATAAACTCGCTGAGAAAGGACTGCCACTATTTCGACTCCGAGACTTTGTGATTAACGAAGATATGAAAATTCAGATGTCGATGATGGAAGCCATTGAGTTGGGTATCTTGGACACGGCAACTGTAGAGAACATTCAGGCATTCCCAACAGTTTCTCGGAATCCAAACTGGACGTTTTGGCATCAGCTCAAGCGTTTCTTGGCATATTACACCCGAGATGCCGATGCACCGATGCGATGGGATGACGTAAAGCTGCGCTTCTGGGTGCCACCAGTGTTGCATCCGAGTGTCAGACGCCTTTTGTTAATATCACCCATACTCTCTGAGCAGGAACTCCGAAAAATATTCCCGGATGAAGTTATAGAAGTCATTCGCGCCGGATCGGTAGCTTGGAACACAGGAAATCAAGTCTTTCAGATCCGCACAGGGATCTATCCGAGACAAACGATTTTAGACTATGACAGCAACTGGGATGTTATCGGCATGTCTGAAACAGGACAGCGTTTTTTTCTCGGCATCCGCGCCGAAATCGAGAGAGATCTGAGTGTTAAACACGGAATCATCACTTATAGGGGAATCGCTCAGCAGTTGGCGTTTCTCGCGGAAAAGGATAATATCTGTTTCGTAACAGATCACAAAGATATAAGAAGGTTTGAAGCAGGTTTTGAAGACACAGATGTCGTTTGGATAGTTGGTATCCCCTACTGGGCCCCATATCTCGTGTGGGAACGTGCACAGATTTTGTTTGGGAACGATAAAAGACCGCTTTCTTATGACGGAGAAACGGAGTTCAAGGGGTATAAAGACGAGAGGATTCAGAGCATTTATGAAAAATACGTTATTGGTTTTCTTACACAGACTATAGGGCATGCGCGTCTTCACCAATTGACGAGCAAGAAAATTATATTGATAACCAGTTTTGGGCTGCCAGACATTACAGATAGACCTGAAACGCTTCTATTTGATTGGGAAGATTTTGAAATTGCTGATGGATTAGACAAACTTCCCGAGGTGATAGCCACACGCGAGCGATTTGAAGCAGAACGTGATAGTCTAACTGCAGAATCGAGCAGGGAAAAAGTAAGGCACGTCTTAGGGTACTCCGACAGGCACACAAGCCGTGTGTTGGAAAAGCTTAGGGGTGGGCGGATCCTACGTATTCCCTTCAGAGATCAAATCCTTTCATTGTTAGATTCCGGTGATGAGAAAAAAACATCTGAATTGGTGGCATCGATTGATGGACACCCAAAAGCTGTCAACAATGAACTCACGCGTCTGGCCAGAATAGGTGAGATTGTGAAAGTTCGCCGAGGTGTGTATGCACTCCCGAAAACATCCCCGCCTAAACAGTAATACCTTGAAAAAATCACCAAATTCCTTTAAAATATTTAAAATTCTGGTTAGAGTGGTCGTATTCAATGCGCGCATACTGTTAGCCATCAGAATTGTGTCCAACACATTCTGATGCAACTTCAACGGAGAGGGATACACAATAATGGTTGAACTTACGCGGGAAGACATTGAATTTTTCAAAAATGAAGGTTACTTGATAAAACGGAATGTCCTTGATCCGGAATTGATGGAGCGGGCACGGACAAGGTTATGGGACGGTGCGCCAGAAGGACGCACACGCGAGAACCCCGATTCATGGGTCGGTCCCTTCACACCCGAAGAGGAGAACCCAGATGGAAACAATCATCGACGCGGATTCCGATGGAATTTCCGTGAACCCGGCGGTGAGGATTGGATGGTTAAACTCCTTGCTACTGATCCGAGCGTCTGGCGTATGGCAGAACAGTTTTTAGGTAAAGGGAACCTGATGCAGCCCGATCGTGTGCGCGGTATCTATTGTACGCTTCCGTATGGGGATGTCCCAAAAAAATCCATTGGATGTCATGTTGATGCCCATCCGTTTCATCTCGGTGCAGTGGGCTATATTGACGATGTGCCGCCAGAGGGTGGAGGGTTTACAGTCTGGCCAAGAAGCCACTTGTCTTTCTATTACGATTACCACTCCCAATACAAGAACGAACCGACACCCCAATATGAAATCGACAGGGAGCGTCTCAGCAAAACACCAGGCGTTGAGTGTTATGGGAACGCGGGTGATGTTGTTTTTTGGCATCATCGTATCGGACACGCCGCAGGACACAACTATTCTAAAGTAATCCGGCAGGCAGTACTCTACGACTTCAGAAAGACAGAATTAGAAAAAACGCAGGAAGAACCTCCCAATGAGGATATGTGGCGAGACTGGCCCGGCATCAAAGCGTTAGAGACGGATTAGTCTATAATAGGTCAGCTATCTCAAACCTAATTCTTTCAGGGTACTCGCCATCATGTCGTGAGCAATCTGTGCTTTCTCCATCCGCATGTGTGGAAAGGTTTCTACCGAAATATATTTATCGTAGCCGGTTTTTCCTAAGCTCTCTGCGAAAGTGCGGAAGTCCAACTCATCTCCTTCCTCACCCGGAATCAGAAAAGTACTATAGGGATACATCCCTGTCACGCCCTTAACATGGCAGTGAACGGTGAGTGGTCCCAGTTTCTCGGTTACTTCCGCAATATCCTCACCAAGGTGATAGAAATTGGTGATGTCATTGAGTGACTTCAGTGCCTCTGAACCTACATGCTCTATCAGAAGTGTAACTTTTGAGGACGTGTCAATCGTCGTCGCTTCGTGATTATGAATGTTCATCGTCAAGTCAAGCTCTTCAGCACGACGACAGATCGGTTTCAGGACATCAACAAGCAGTTTCCATGCGAATGGGTCGCCTTTATCGCCACCATAACCAGTGAGGAAATTAACGCCGTGCGCGCCAAGTGCTACTGCCACATCTTGAAGGAGGGCGTAGTGATCGACGGCTCCCTGTTGGTCTTCTTCCGCTAATTGATACAAGCCTTTTCCTGCGAACGGGTTGATGACAGAGACCTCTAACCCATGGTCGGATGTCATCGCTTTAACCTCTTTGAGCAGACTGTCTGTAACTTCTCCAGAGGGGATGTGTGCCTCTGGACCGCACATCATCTCAATTGCATCGTAGCCAACATCGGCGAGGATAGTAATAACTTCCTGTAGGGATCGGTCTTTCATGCCACCAGCGTGGTAAGAGATACCTATCATTGGCGCAACTCCTTTCCGTAAACCTAAATTTATTCTTACCTCGTTTCACTTTCAACACTATTATAGAAAAAAGGGCATATGACAATCCAAAACTTTCAAAAACAGATTGAAGCCATCTACTACACACGAGACGCTGCGCGTGGCGTACCGCTAACCTTCACATGGTTCGTTGAGGAAGTCGGCGAGTTAGCAAAAGAAATTCGTAAACAACCACAAGATATGGAACGACTGCGTGAAGAATTTGCTGATGTCTTTGCATGGCTTGCCACACTGGCGAGTTTACTCGGTATCGAATTAGAGGATGCCGCGCAAATCTACGCAAACGGGTGTCCGAAATGCGATACCACCCCTTGTGATTGTTAACTTTCATAGGAAACTTAATTCCCATTCAAAAATCGGTCAAAGTTTCCACCAAACAGGTTGTTGACGTCTCGCTCAATCTCTGATGTAGTGATTGTCCATCCGACATCAAGAAGCATCTGGTATTTTTCCACCAAAACGTCCGCAATGATTTGACGTGAGTGTTTCCACTTGTACACCAGTTGATCCAAGATTCGGGCATCTGAATGTTGTGGGATAACACTCAAACCGAGCAACTCAATCCGTTCTCGCGTAATCTCTTCAATAATACTCGGATTATTCATAAACCACCAACATCCGAATATCATCAAATTCTTGAACTTCCGTCCAATGACGCACAACTCATGCTGGTTTTCACGCGACAGAAGCGTAACAAGAAACTTATTGTCAGGATTCTCACGCAGGAGTATTTCCAAGCTCTCCAAATCTGCCTTACCCGTTCCATCTCCAGCCATCTGCAGTTGTGGATTAACTGCACGCTTCACACCGATCATCAGAGCAAAGGGAACGTTAAATTCACGAGAGACCGGCAATATGCAGTTATCAAAAAGCCTACCCAAGATGCCATCGTCAGGATACTGAAAGTCCGGTGGAAGGGAAACCGCCATATATTTCGGGTTCATCCGCTGAATCCATGTCTCTAAGAATCGGCGGACTTCTTTGTAGCTTTTCTCAGATGAAAGGTGCGGATCAACATCGTAACCGAGACCCCGGAGGTGTTCATAAGCCGTCTCTTCGTAAGTATTAATAAGTACGTCCATCCGCAGTGCTGCCTCAAAGCGTACATCACCAGTGTCGCCTGATTGCCAGACCGGTGCTTCTAACGCATCAAACGGATCGTTCGTCATCACCACGTTTGAGACCTTTGAACTTTCAAAAACTGTATCTATGAATGCTTCGACAGTCGTATCAGCAAAGTAGTCTCGATAGTCCTGTAGATTCCGCGAACCGACATCCAAACCTAATTCGTTCAGAGTCGTAACAACCCCGCGGCACGCCTCACTGATCGGTGAGTTTTCAATGAAAAGTGTCTGCCAAATTAGCTCTGCCTGTTCTGCTTTCGTCATCGCCCAAAACTGCTGATACGAAACATCTGATTTACGAAATACTTCGGCAATAAGATAGTGGTAGGTCAGCAATTCATCAATGCCCCACAACAACAACTCACCGAAAGGTGGGCTAAAAAGATGCGTATGAATATCAGTAACGCTCTGGGAATCAACCGCATTAAGCACTGCAGTTTTTAGTTCTTCTGTCGTCTCTATTGTCTGCGTATGGTTTGAATCGGGAACGTTCATATTATCCTCCGTTTTAATGAGATATATTTCTGATCTAATTCCTCAGGCATTTTTATGATAAATAGGACTCACGCAATTTGTCAAGATTTAATCCGACATATTATAATTCCTATTTACCTTAAGGTACAGCTAAAACAGATCCAAACTCTGGATATTCCAGTCCCCACTGTTCCCGGATAGTATCCATAGTTTTGACGATTGACAGGGACTCATCCAATGGCATCACATCACTTTCAAGTTTTCCTTCTTGAAGGCACTTACCAACTTCAATCGTTTGGTATTCAAACCCATTCGCCTTGTATGGAATTTCGATGTGTATGGGGGATTGTCCCGTCACCTCAAGTGTAGCGGAAGTCGCCTCCCAAAATTGAGGAATATGTATTGATCCCTTGGTACCGATGATACGCGCCTCCTTTAAAGTCTCGGTCCGAATAGCACAGAATAAATTCGCTATCTCTCCGGTGTCATAACCCAATAGGATAGAGGCTTGCTCATCTACGTTTGTTTGCCCAATATGTGCGATACTCGTAACTTCAGATGGAGGACCAAATACCATATATGCCAGCGCGATCGTGTAAACACCAACATCGAGAAGGGCACCGCCTCCCAATTCTGGATTGAAGTGCCTGCCTTCAAGGACTTCGGCGCTGAGCACCTTGCGAGATCCCTTATCTGCTGCCAGCATACGCGGTTCACCTATCGCACCATCAGCCAACCATTCCCGCACCTTAACCATTATAGGAAGAAAACGCGTCCACATGGCTTCCATCAAAAATTGATTGTGTTTGCGTGCGCATGCAATCATCTCCACTGCCTGTTTCGCATCCACGGTAAGAGGCTTTTCACATAAAACCGCTTTCCCTGCTTCTAAACACAGAATCGCACACTCTTTGTGAAAAGGGTGTAGTGTTGCTACATAGATAGCATCCACGTTCGGATTAGCTGCTAAGTCCCTGTAATTGCCGTGCCTGTGCGGAATATTAAACGCCTCCGCGAAGGTATTCGCTCTTTCGAGGGATCGAGAACCCACGGCTATCAGTTCTGCATCAGGAACCGCTTTTAATCCATTCGCGAACTTCTCGGCAATAACACCGGGACCAAGTATTCCCCATCTTATCTTTTTTTTCATATGAGAGTCCATTTTTCTTTCTCAGGAAGGAGTGTGACGTAAAGTTAGAGTATATTTTCTGGTTCTCTGTCCCCTGATAAGGGGAGTAGCGGTATGTTTTCTGATTCTCTGTCCCCTGATAAGGGGAGTAGCAGTATGTTTTCTGGTTCTCCGTCCCCTGATAAGGGGAGTAGCGGTATGTTTTCCGGTTCTCCGTCCCCCTGATAAGGGGGATAAAGGGGGTTAGGAATGAACAGTATGCTGTTTGCTGTCTTCCTACCTATTCCTTATTATGAACTCACGTTTCTACAAAGAAGATTCTGATTGAATCTTACTGGTAATGAAATCAACGATATCTTCAGGGGTGTGTTTTCCGAATCGGACGTAAACGCCACGAAAATTCTCAAGACGTGTTGGACGAGAGAACGGACTAAGGAGTACCCCGTTCGCGTCAACGTAAAAGCTGCGAAATGATTCCCAAGATCGTTCCTGTCTGTAGCAGCAACTTGTGATAATTATCTTATCCGCTTCACACTGATGGTGAAAAGGCAGAAAGTACTTATAGAGCGATCCGATCAAAAAAATAGCGGAGAGTCCGGCGATATAAATGGATTGGAAACCCCAATAGATACCGAACAAAAGAAGGATTAGGAAAAGCCCTAATACAACAGATTTGCGCCAATTCTCAACAAGCGGATGCACTGTCCAAGAAAGTGTGGTCGGCACGTCTGTCATATCAACTCAAATCAAGTCACTTGACAAGGGAATTTAGAGGTTCTTCCAACGGATCAAGTCCCTCTAAGAGGGAGTTAAAGGGCTTTTCCGATGATCAAATCCCCCTGATAAGGGGGATTTAGGGGGTTCAGCGAATTTCAAAACCTACTTATTCTGGAGCGTCTGTTTTTGAGCTGTCATCACTTGCACCATCCGTGGTGGTTTCAATACTTGCTCCACCAGTGGTATCAGCTGGTTCCTGTGTGGCTTCCTGCGTTGTCTCCTGTTCGATCGGTGTAAGTTCACCGCCACTTTCTTCGCCATAGAACCGCATCAAGAAAAGCGAGATAACCATAAACCCAATCGCAAGCCATGTAGTCATTTTACTAAGGAAAGTCGCCGCACCGCGTCCACCGAGAACAGACTGCATCTCCGCACCACCAAACGCACTGGATGACAGTCCTTCACCTTTACTGTCCTGTAACAGGATAACCAAAGTCAAAATGACGCAGAGTGGAACGAAGACGACCACTACAAAACCAAGGATAATTCCCATCTAATAGTTCCTCCTATCGAACAAATTTCGGCACTATGTCCAACCGAAACCTGCTATTCAAATTTCACAATTTGGGCAAATGATTCCGCCTCAAGACTCGCACCACCGACAAGGGCACCGTCTACATCAGGCTGTGCCATCAGTTCTGACGCGTTCTCCGGCTTAACACTGCCACCGTATTGAATACGTATCTGCGATGCAACTTCCTTTGAATATGCCGCTGCCAGCAATCCACGAATAAAGTTGTGGACCTCTTGTGCTTGATCGGGTGTAGCGGTTTTCCCGGTCCCAATTGCCCAAACCGGTTCATAAGCGATTACACAAGACAACAGATCGGTTGCAGATAAACCAGCAATGCCACCTGTGACGTGATTCTCAATGACTGCCTCTGTCTGTCCAGATTCCCGTTCTTCGAGTTGTTCCCCGACACAAATAATCGGTTTTAAGCCGTGCGCTAATGTTGCCTTTACCTTCTGATTGACGCTCTCATTTGTTTCGCCAAAAAATTGTCGCCGTTCCGAATGTCCGATAATAACGTAATCACAACCTACATCTTTCAACATTGGCGCGGAGACTTCACCCGTAAACGCACCGCTGTCTTCCCAATAGACATCTTGGGCAGCGAGAAGGAGATTGCTATCCGCTATAGCACTGCTAACCGAGGCAAGTGCAGTAAAGGTTGGTGCAACAATAATCTCAACGCCTGTACACCCCGCAACCAACGACTTTAGGGAATTCGTAAGCGCAACCGCTTCTGAAACCGTATTGTTCAGTTTCCAGTTTCCTGCAATGATAGGTGTTCGCATAGTCCTTTCTTTCTGCAGACGCCTTTATATTAAAGCACGCGCGCTGCGAGTTCGACGAGGCGATTGGAGTAACCCCACTCGTTGTCATACCATGAAAGGACTTTAATCAGTCCGTCTTCAATCACTTTCGTGAAGGGAGCATCAAGAACAGAGGAGAGTTTGTTTCCGTTGAAATCTGCTGAGACAAGGTCGAGTTCAGAATAGCCGAGAATTCCGTCTAAGTCTCCCTCTGCTGCGTCTTTCAGTGCTGCATTGACTTCGTCGGCATCCGGTTTCTTATCGAGATCGACAGTCAGGTCAACAACAGAGACGTTCGGCGTAGGAACACGAATCGCGAAGCCGTCAAGTTTGCCGTTTAATTCTGGCAAGACCTTTCCAACAGCAACAGCAGCACCAGTAGTTGTAGGAATCATCGAGAGTGTTGCTGCACGGGCACGACGCATATCCGAATGTGGGAAGTCGTGAACCCGTTGATCGCCGGTATAGGCATGAACAGTCGTCATCAGACCGCTCTCAACCCCAAATTCTTCGTGCAACACCTTTGCAACTGGGGCAAGACAGTTCGTCGTACACGAGGCGTTAGAGATGATGTGATGTTCTGACTTATCGTACTGATCATCATTCACACCAATCACAACCGTGATATCCTCACCTTTTGCCGGTGCGGAGATAACAACTTTTTTCGCACCGCCGGAAGTGATGTGTTTCTCAGCGTCTTCTCGCTCGGTGAAGAAACCGGTTGATTCGATAACGACATCTACACCGAGATCACCCCACGGGAGATTGCCAGGATCGCGTTCAGCGAGAACCCGGATCTCTTTACCATTGACCACAAGACCGTCATCTGTGGCAGAAATATCATGCGACAAAATGCCGTGAATGGAGTCATATTCGAGAAGATGTGCAAGTGTCTCTGGACTCGTCAAATCGTTGATAGCCACAAAGTCTATATCTAACGCTGGATTTTGCAGTGCCGCTCGAAAGGCATTCCGACCAATCCGACCAAAACCATTAATACCTACTTTAGTTGACATAAGACAGATAAATTCCTTTACAAGTATTTTGCCGTACAGGGCTTTCTTCTAACATCAAGATCTAAAAAAACCTGCAAGCCGCGCCAAAAAGAATAAACGTACGAGGTATTCCCAATATAAGCTTGCAGACAATATCCCTTTATCTACATTTTTACTATATTGAATCATTCCTTCGTTAATTATACCCTAAACTGCACTAAATTGCAAACACGCCTTCCCACAAAGTTGGTAGGCGAGGTTTGCAACCTCGCCGGTCTTCCCTTAAGTATCTCTTCTTGTAGGAGCGACCTCTGATCGCGACTTATCCACAGACCCTCGCAAATTGATAACATAATCCCCCTATTCCTCGATAGGGTCATTTAGTTTTAAAAGTTATTTTTCAATAAAGTCAATGCCTGTTTAGGATGTGCGGCGAAATATCGCATCGTTGGGGTGATGGCATCATATCCTGCTAAGCGTAACAGAGAAAGTGCGGTATTGCGCAAAGCTGCCATGACTGCCGGGATTGCCCCACAGCGGACTTGCGAAGCGTCTTCCCCTAAGATGACATCACGGAGGTAATGGGACTTATTTTCTATCGCCCAATGTCCGCGCTTGATGCGTAGCAAATCAGCTGGGGTGGCGCGCTGAGGTTCAAGACTCGTGATGCCATAGTGTGTCTGGCAGGAGACTTCTCCGGTATGTCGGTTCTTTCGAGTGTACGTCTGCTCAAAGACCTGACGGACCCCTGGCCAACCTATGTATTCATTGAGAGCGGTGCTTGCTGTCAAGCGTCGTGTTTCGAGACGTCCATGAGATTCGTCAACGGTTTCGATGGTCTCGAGAGTTTCTCCCCAATCTTGATGTTCTGCCTTAAGAAGGTTATATGCCGTCTGAAAGGTTGTTTCGGCAGGGCGCCGAAATAACCTTTCAATGTCTTCATAGGCTTGTTTATGGTTGGCTTTGACGGGTAAAACGTAATCACCACCTAACGCTAAAATCGACGCACAAAAACTTCGCTGCGTTAGCAAAGCATCCGCTGTCACGACTTTCCCAGAAACATCAAACGCTTTCAAGATTTCACGCGAGACAGGCACTTCGTGGGTCTTTGCTGACATCGGTTTTTGCGTGAGTGTAACACCGAGTTCATGAGAGACGACTGACATCAAATGCGTAAGCTTGGCATTTTGTTTCTTGCTACCACGTAAGGTCTTGCCATCTATAGCGACAGCCGTTAGACCCCCTTGACTTCCCCAACCCAAGTCCGCAAGCCCAACCGCTACCCACTGCGTCAAGACCGCTTCTAAGGCATTGATGTCAAGTCTGCGAAAAAGATTGTAGAGCGTCGCAGCACACGGCGTCTTTTTGTGTCTAAAACCCAAAGATTTTCTCAACATTTTATACGTCCGTCCATATTCAGCGATCGCTGCATAACTGCGATACCCAGACATTATCGCAATGATAGCGAGTGCGAGGATCGCCCTCAGCGGGTGGCGTTTGCCTTTTTCCTTGCGAGGGTCTGGCACTTTTGATAACATAGCAAGCAAGTGGCGAGAAGGTTTTCTCGTCATGGTTCACCTCAAAGATTATGGTAGATTTTTAAGGTGAAGTATAGCATGTATGGCGTGACTTCTCACGCTATACATGCATACATAAAAACTTAAAACTAAATGACCCTAATTCCTCGACAATTCCACTTGACAATCCAAACGATTTAAGATACCCTATTCACATGTCAACAAACACCCACAAAAAACCGATTCAACCCACCGGAAATTTTCGTGCCATTCCTGTCGAGGTGCCCGAGAATCTTACCAACATTCGAGTCATCCTCTTTGAACCGCGTGAACCCGGCAACATCGGTTCCGTCGCCAGAGTCGTAAAAGGAATGGGGCTATCGCAACTCTATCTGGTAAATCCTGTCCCATTTCAGGATGTTGATGCCGCGTGGTATATGGCACACGGCGCACAGGATATCCTCGAAAACTGCCAAGTCGTCCCAGAACTCAAAGACGCACTTGACGGTATCCAGTATTTGGTCGGCACAACACACCGTCGCCGCGATGTACGTCTACCACAACCCGTCCCTGCCCGCGAAGCCGCACAGACCATTGCTACAATCTCGCAAGATAAATCCGTTGCCCTCCTGTTTGGACGTGAAGATTTCGGCTTATCCACCGATCAGCTCAGTCTCTGCCAGTTAACAGCAAGCGTGCCGATGGCAACCAAAAACCCGTCCCTGAACCTTGCACAAGCCGTCCAAATCTTCGCGTATGAGGTATTCGTTGCGAGTTTAGAGGAATACCCACCGTCCGAGATTGACTACGCCGAGGTGAACGCCTTAGAAGAATTCTACGGACGCGTGACACGTCTGCTGGATAAGGTAGGCATGTCGCCATACAATCGGGAATGGGAGACCTATCTAAAATCATTACGACGCGTCTTCTCTCGTGCCCCATTAGAGCCAAGAGACATCGCCACATTGGACATGATTTTCTCTACGACATTTCGGCACATTAAGCGGTTGGAGAAAAAGGTGAGAGATTCTGATTGAATTTTGAGGATGTGTTAAGGTATTATATAGTGTAATGGAGACATTAGTGCAGTAGGACAGAAAGGAATTTTTTAGATGATGAGAATCGACAGTCAGGCGAGGACAATTAAGGAACTACTAGCGAATACTAAGTATAAGTTGGATTACTATCAGCGCGAATACAGTTGGCAAACTAAACATGTGACAGAGCTTCTTAATGACCTTTCCGACAAATTCCTAGAAAGTTACACAGATGGTGACGTCCCCGCTAACGTTCAGAACTATGGTCATTATTTTTTAGGTTCAATCATTATTAGTCACAGCGACGGTCAACGTTACGTCGTAGATGGTCAGCAACGGCTCACGACTTTAACACTTCTCCTTATCAGACTCCACAAATTATTGGAGGAAGGTCCTCTGAGAAATCAAATAGATCAGCTTATTTATTCGTTGAGCTTAGGAACACAGGGGTTCAATCTAGATGTTCCAGAGTGGCAGTATATTATGAAAGCTCTCTATGAGGGGAACTTTTTTGATGAAAGTAATCAGTCAGAATCAATTCAAAACATCATCCTACGCTACAGTGACGTTGAAGACCATTTTGAGATTCAAGGCTCGGCACTTTCTTCTTTTGTCTATTGGTTGCTTGAAAATGTTTACTTGGTCGAAATTGCTGCTTATGATTCTAAAGACGCTTACATGATCTTTGAAACGGTGAATGACCGAGGTTTATCACTTACTCCTACTGATATGCTGCGAGGATATTTGCTATCAAACATTACGGATCCTGTACGTAGAAACAAATCTAGTGACATCTGGAGCGAGCAGAGCGTAGCACTTAAACAGTTAGGAAAAGACGCCGAATCAGAGGCAATCAAGGCGTGGTTGCGTAGTCAATACGCCAATAATGTGTCTGATTTTGATAGGATTGGCTCTGAATTCCACCGTTGGGTTCGGGACAAGGAAGATAAACTAGAACTTCTTTTAAGTAATGATTTTGCCAATTTTATCGAACGTGATTTCGCATTTTATAGCAATTGGTATTATCGTTTGCAGTTAGCCGGTAGATCCCTTATGCCGGGGCTTGAATATGTGTACTACAACACGCAAAACATCACGTTTCATTATCCTTTTCTATTAGCTCCATTGTGTATTGCAGATTCAGAGGAAGAAAATATTCGAAAGATTCAGATTGTTGCCACATATATTGATATCGTAATCTGTCGCCGTATATGGAATTTCCTTTCTACAACCCAGAACTTGATTGCCGATCAGATGTTTCCGCTTATACCAGCGATTCGAGGCAAGAGTAGCAGCGAATTGAGTAATATATTATACAAACAGTTTGATGCTGAAAATCAACGGAAAATACCGGGACCCGAAATTCCGTCTTTTGCTAACAACAGCCTGTTTTATTTGCAAGGTAATAACCGTAGGAAAGTTCATCTGATTCTTTCCCGTATGATCGACTATATAGAAGCCAAATCAGGACAATCTTCGCTCTATCCCGAGTACGTAAAAAAAACGGGAATCAATAGTTATGAGATAGAACATGTTTGGGCGAATCACCCTGAGCGTTATGTAGATGAATTCCCTCACGAATATGAGTTTGAGGCATATCGTAACCGTATAGGTGGTTTACTACTTTTGCCTAAGAAGAACAATACTAGTTATGGTGATCTACCGTATGAAGATAAGCGCGATCATTATCTGAAGGAGAATTTACTTGCGCAAAGTCTTCATGAAAAAGCTTACCAGAATAACCCAGGGTTTAAACAATTCATTAAAGAAAGCGGATTACCTTTTCGTCCGCACTCTGATTTCAAGAAGACAGATCTTGACGCACGTCAACAACTATATCGATTATTGGCCGAGAGAATATGGAACCCAGAACGGTTGAAGCTGCCTTATAGTCAAGAGCCTATCCCAATTACAATTGCAGATGAGGAGCCGAACTATGTAGTTTCTCATGGGAATGATAAACGGGTCGTATGGACGGTAGATCGGGTTAGCAGTTTAGTCGCCCCGGATCGTAGAGCGTTCTATGAGAAGCATTACACCACTCACAGAATCCATGAATTTTATACTCGGATTGCAGAATTACAGAGTTTTGTTCAAAAAAGAGGATGGTTCTTAACTATTGAATTTCGGAACTATTACTGTGCTTTTTTTTTAGGTGATAGACGTGTATTTGGCGTTAATCTTTTTAGTAGTCCTAGATTCGCTGTATGGATAACTGTGGAAGAAGCAGAAAGTTTGAAAAACTATTATGAATATGAAAATTATTATACTCCACATCGGCATGCCGTTTATTCCAGATATACGACATTAGATAACCTTGTCCCCATCCTCGAATTTGCCTATAGGAAATATCGGGGATATTAATTATGTCTCCACAGCAGATGTGTCTGTTACAGGAACCCTTGATATGCGATACATCAAACCCATCGTTTGGCTCATCTTTATCTTCTCCGGTGCCAGCGGACTCATCTATGAAGTCATCTGGATGCGGCAGCTCACGCTCATCTTCGGAAGCACCGTCTTCGCAACGAGCACCGTCCTAACAGCATTTATGGCAGGACTCGCACTCGGCAGCTTCTACTTCGGTAGGAAGATTGACGAAAGTGACCAGTCCCCACTACGGATTTACGCACTGCTGGAAGCAGGCATCGGTGCATTCTGTCTGGTGTGGCCCCTCATTTTATCCGTACTCGGTGCACTCTATGTGCTAATCCATCGCAATATCACGTCCGAGTTCTATACCCTCTCACTTATCCGATTCCTGTTGACCTTCGCGATTCTGCTGATCCCTTCAACATTGATGGGCGGAACACTACCCGTGCTAACCCGATTTTTCGTGAAAAGGCTGGAGCAACTCGGCACGAACATCGGGGTTCTATATGCACTCAACACATTCGGTGCAGTCGTCGGAACCGTGGCGGCAGGTTTTTTCCTGCTCGAAGCGTTTGGTATCCGATGGACACTCGGTATCGGTATCGCTATTAATTTCGCTGTAGCAGCGATAGCATTAGTATTGGTGCAACGCGGCGCAGACACAGAAGCGGATGATTATCATGAAGCAACCGAACAAACAGCACCTGAAGATAGTCCTCTACCGCCAGAGAGACGTTTGGTGTTGTGGGCAATAGGTATTTCAGGATTCTGTGCTTTGGCTTACGAAGTATTGTGGACGCGTATTATGGTCTTCTTTCTCGGTAGCACCACGTATGCATTTGCGACTATGCTGGCAGCGTTCCTATTCGGCATCGCACTTGGGAGTATTGTGGTTGCCCGCTGGGTAGACCGAATAAAGCAGCCTGTCGCAGTTTTCGGAATCGCTCAACTCGGCATTGGACTCTTCGCGCTTGTCCTCATGCCCGCCTTTGAGGAATTGTACGGAGTGACCAGTGCCTTCCAATCTACCTTCGGCGGTAGCAGATTCTGGGCGTTCTTTTCCTGTTTCCTCGTAATGTGCCTTCCGACCTTCTTGATGGGAGCGAGTTTTCCGCTCGTGACGAAAATCTACACCGGTAGCGAACGCCAACTCGGTAGGAGCATCGGCAACGTCTACTCAGTCAACACAGTCGGCAGCATCTTAGGAGCGTTTTGTGCCGGATTTATCCTCATTCCACTTTTAGGCATCCGACCGAGTATCGTGCTAACGGTAGCATTAAACACAGGTATCGGATGTTTCCTTGTGTTGAAAGGTGGGCAGCGGACAGAAGCCGGAGGAGCATTGCTACAGGGGATAAGCATCGGTATGCCGGTTCTCAACGCTGGACTCGCAGTCATTTTACTACTTACACTGAATCAGCCCCTTTTCCTCAAGAGTGCGATTTTCAAAACGCAGCGTCCCGGCGATACACTGGTCGATTACAATGAAGAAGTAGACGCATCCGTAACGACTTTAAAAGACGATGAAGCCGTCTACCGCCTCTATGTAGATACAAATCAGGCAGCGGATGCCTCGCGTTGGGACTCTCCGTCGCATCGCGTCATCGCACATTTACCATTGCTATTGCATCCACGTCCAAAGCGCGCCCTTGTCGTCGGGTTCGGTATGGGACTCACCTCTTATTCAATAACGCAGCACGGTGTCCGAGTTGATGCCATAGAACTCTCCAAAGGCGTAATTTCAGCGGCGCAAAAGCATTTCACGCACGTCAACGGAAATGTATTCGGCAGCCCGTTGTTTAACTATAAAATTAACGATGGACGGAATCATATCCTCATGACTAAGACGAAATACGATATGATTTCGACGGGAATCATCCATCCGCTTGTCAGTGCCGGAAGTTCAAATATCTATACCGCTGACTTCTACCGCTTGTGCCGTCGCATTCTCAGCGAAGACGGCATTATGTGCCAGTGGGTCCCGTTGCACCGCTTACCAGAGGCGCATTATAAGATGATTGTTCGAACCTTCATTGAGGTATTCCCGCATACGACGCTTTGGTATAAATACACCCCTGACTTCGTAATTCTCATTGGTACACCTGAGCCACTGCGGATTGATTACAAGAACTTTATGGCACGCGCGCGCATAGCGAGTATCAGCGAAGGACTCGCCGCCGATGACTTGGACGGGCCATCGCTCCTCGATTCATTTATGATGGGATCGGAGACCGTGCGTAAATACGTAGGTTTTGGACCTGTACACACGGACAACCGACCACGATTGGAATTCTTCCGCGGAGCTGACCTTGCGAACACAACGGCACAAAACGTCAAAGGCATGGCTGAGTATCGCGAACGCGTCTTGCCATACCTCACAAACTACGGGGCATCCCTCGCGGAAATGAAAGCCGTTCGACAAAAACTCGACACCTACTTTAGAGCCACCCAGAAATTAATCAGTGGACAGATTGCTTATGCGAATGCCCAATACCAAAATGCCGCATCACTCATGAACGAAGCAGTAGAACTTAATCCCGTTGACGAAACAATTCGTTATAACTTTGGGGTCGTTGCAGGTTTAATTCGTGAAGGCGAACAGGAAGAACTTCAAGAGATTGAACGGCAAGTACAGCAGACGATGGCCCAAAACCCTGAGGATATTCAGGGACATCTCCATTTAGCAACATTATATGAAATGCAAGGCGAACTCGGAAAAGCAACAAGGGAACTTGAGGAATTCCTCAGACGCGATCCAAGCAGATCCGACATCTACCTGCTCTTAGGTCCCTTGTACGAACGCCAAGAACGCTATAGAGAGGCACTCCGCACTTATGAACGGCTTGAACGGCAAGAGAAGGATGTACAGTTACCTGCCCCAATTTTCGCTGCAATGGCGCAGCTCCACTTGCAGTTGGAGAATTTGGAAGAAGCCGAAAAGTATGGAATGAAAGGTGCCACTGTAGATGCTAATTCGTGGCGCTCCTATTACATACTCGCAAATGTTTACGCAGCGATGAACCAGCCGCAAAAGCAGATTGAACACTACGACAACGCTTTGAAAGCACTCGATCGAATCATCCAAGTCTCAGCAGAACCCGCTGATTTGCAAAGTGCCAAGCAACAAATTCAAAATGAACTTGAAGAACTAAGAAAATAGAAAGTAGTAGGCACGCGTCGGGTGGGCGCGGCTGCTGTCTACAAGTATGCAACATCCGCCGTTTCTGATGTGATCTCGCCCGTTGAACAAATTCAATTTTCATGTGAATTTCAGAAACAATTCGGTATTTAACGATACAAATGCCCTACCCTAAATGGTGGGGAAGTCTGAATAGGAGGAACCCTTGCATCTGGGAACAAGCAAGGGAATATCTAACAATGTCTCAAGAAACCCAAGAAGCTACATCGCCTTGTATAAAACGAACCCACTATTGCGGAGACCTACGCTTAGCAGACGCTGGCTCTCAAGTGACACTTAACGGTTGGGTCAAACGCCGTCGGGACCACGGTGGTGTCATCTTCGTTGATTTGCGCGATAGAACAGGTATCACACAGGTCGTCTTTGATCCGCAGATTGATGAAAAAGCGCACGTCCTCGCCGATGATGTCAGAAGCGAATTCGTCTTGCATGTCAGGGGCACCGTCCGTGAACGAGATCCCGGTGAACTCCTTTTCCAAGCAGACGCAGCATATCAGGCAGAACTCGCCGATGGGGCACTATCCCCGGCGTTCCGGTCTCTATTCTCGGATGCTGATCCTAAATACACTCTCTCCGAAGAAATTGAAGTTGCAACACGAGAGGAAGGCACGCGCTGGCTGCTCACAGATATCGAAAATAATCGGACATATCACATCGAAAATGGAGAAAACGGTCTCAGCATCTACCAAGGCACTGTTAACCCTGAACTCGACACGGGTGAAATTGAACTCGCCGTGGACACTCTGGATATCCTGAATACCGCCAAAACACCGCCTTTCCCGGTTGAAGACGATATTGATGTGGCGGAAGACATTCGGATGCGCTATCGTTTCATTGATCTACGCCGTCCTGAGATGCAGGAAACCTTAGCGATGCGGCATAAAGCAGCACTCGCTGCGCGCAACTATATGAACGAACAGGGGTTCCTTGAAATCGAGACACCTATCTTGATGAACAGTACCCCCGAAGGCGCACGCGACGTCCTCGTTCCAAGCCGTCATTATCCGGGTAGATTCTATGCCCTCCCGCAATCACCACAGCAGTTCAAGCAGATTCTCATGATGAGTGGTGTTGACCGGTATTTTCAGATAGCGCGATGCTTTCGTGATGAGGACACCCGCGCTGACAGGCAGCTGGAATTCACACAACTTGACATTGAGATGTCATTCGCAGGTGTGGACGATGTACTTGACGTAACCGAAGGGCTGATGAAACGCATTTTTGAGGACGCAGGCGATATTCCCGTCCAAACCCCCTTCTTGCGGCTCCCGTACCACGAGTCGATTGCACGCTTCGGAAACGACAAACCCGATACGCGGTTCGGCATGGAATTAACCGACGTCTCGGATGTTATGGCAGACTGTGATTTTCAGGTATTCACACGAACTTTGGAATCAGGTGGACAGGTCAAAGCCATTGCGGCTCCAGGCGGTGCCGACTTCTCGCGCAAAGACATCGACGATCTAACAAAGTTTGTCGCTATCTACAGAGCGAAAGGATTGGCGTGGGTTAAAGTCACAGCAGACGGGTTTTCTTCAGGTATCGTCAAGTTTTTCACAACAGAACAACTCGAAACTGCACAACAGCGAACAGGCGCGCAGCCAGGGGACATCATGTTCTTTGTTGCCGACAAGCCAGCGATCGTCGCTGATGCACTCGGTAACCTCCGCCTTCACCTTGGAAAACAACTCAACCTTATTGATGAAACCCAGTACAACTTCTTGTGGATTGTCGATTATCCGCTCTTTGAGTGGAGCGAGGAAGATAATCGCTATGAACCTTTTCATCACCTATTCACTGGATGCACAGAAGAGACCTTGCCGTTGTTAGATACAGATCCTGGAAAAGTTCAAAGCCAACACTATGATCTCGTCTGCAACGGATATGAGATCTGTAGTGGAAGTGTCAGAATTCACCAATGGGATATCCAACAAAAGGTTTTTGAAATTCTGAAGATCACACCAGAGGAAGTCGAAAGCCGGTTTGGGTATTTCATAGACGCCTTAGCGTATGGGACACCGCCACATGCGGGCATCGCTCCCGGCTTAGACCGGATCGTTATGCTAATGCGAAACGAGGAAAACATCCGGGAAGTCATCGCATTTCCAAAATCCCAACAAGGACTCTGCCCACTCACACATGCTCCCTCTGTTGTAGCCAATGAACAGTTAGAAGAGTTGTCTATCCGTGTCGATGCGGAAATCTAAAAACGCAACTACTGCTGGCGAGGTATCCTACCTCGCCAACTTAAAAAGCACTATAAAATCGGAAATTGCATTATCGGGAGGAAAATTCAATGCAACGCTCTAAAAGACGACATATTTTCATGAGCACATTCCTGCTTTGTGCGCTACTTTTCTTGATTCCGGTAATTACATCTGCACAGACCGTTAACATTCCCGACGCTGGTCTGCGCGAGGCAATTAATGAAGCACTCGATAATACACCCAACGCTCGAATTACAGCCGAAGATATGCAAACGTTAAGGGAACTCCGCGCTGTGAGTATGAATATTGAAAATTTGGCAGGTCTTGAAGCCGCAGCGAACTTGGAGGAATTAAGGCTTGTCAACAATTTAATATCTGATCTATCACCACTCACAGGGTTAGTAAAACTGCGGCACATAGAATTGGGAGAGAATGTGATAAGCGATCTTTCGCCGCTTGCGGGATTAATCGGTGTGAGTGTGTTACATCTTGGGAATAATGTGATAAGCGATCTCTCACCACTTAAAGGATTAATCAACTTGAGGCGTATAACGCTCCATCATAACGCAATAACCGATTTATCTCCTCTTGCAGGATTAATAAGACTGGAATCGATAGGGATGAGCCACAATCCACTGGCAGACCTAACTCCCCTTTCAGGACTAACGAACTTGCATAATTTTCACGGTTGGGGTACGCCTGTAGTGGGTCTATCCGCCATAGCGAAATTGCCGAAACTCAGAGAGATAAATGTGTGCGGCGGCGAGATATCGGATCTGTCCTCTTTAGTCCATGCGAAGGCTCTAAAAGAACTCTACCTTCCCGGTAATGGGGTCTCGGATCTGTCACCATTGAAGGGATTAACAGGTTTGACACGCCTCAGTCTTGAAAATAATCGGGTGTCGGATCTATCCCCGCTTGAAGGCCTAACCAACTTGACATGGATAGACCTCCATAACAATGAAATATCAGACGTTTCACCACTCGCAGCATTGAATAAATTGAGCTGGCTGGATTTGAGCCGAAACACCGCGATAACGGATGTAACCCCGCTCGCTGTCTCACCTAATCTGACATGGTTGAGCCTCGCCGAGAATACAAACATCAACCCGGCTCAGTTGGAGCGGTTTTCTGCGAGTACATCTATCTTACACTCGGATTTCACTAACTCTGCATTCCCAGAAGCCGGTCCAAAAATAGTGGGACCCTGGCTATGGGTAATCCTGCCCGGTGCAGGCGTTTCTAACACAGACCTGATTGCAAAGGCAACCAAGGGAGCAGCTACGGAGGTGAAGATCGCCACCTTCGGTGCAACCGAAGATAAACCCGTTGGTGGCAGCAAGTGGACCGCACACAATCTTGCCCCTGTAGGTGGTGATAACATCAACCAGATGACAGACGCCCTTGGCTGGGGAAGCGGGTCGGAGGTCTATGACCACGTCGTTTACGGTTCTGTCACCTTGGATTCACCACGACAGCAAGAAACTACTATGCTCGTCGGCAGCGATGATGGGGTCAAGGTCTGGCTTAATGGTGAAGTCGTTCACTACAATCCCGTCACTCGGGGTGCTGGCGATTACCAAGATGCGTTCCCTGTCACTTTGAAGCAGGGAACAAATGTCCTATTAGTCGCCGTTGACAACCGGGGACATGGCGGTTTCAGCGGTTTTTTTGGGTTCGCAAATGATACCGACTATACCGTGAACCCGATTGGAAAGAAAATTACTGTGAAAATCCCCGCATGGGATGTTAACATGGATGGCAGGACAGACATTCTGGATCTGATTATGGTAGGGCAAGACTTCGGAAAGGTCAGACCTACTAACACGCGGACGGATGTAAATGGGGACGGGAGGCGTAATATCTCAGACCTCGTCCTCGTCGCGCAACACCTTGGAGAACTCAGCGGCGTCTCTGCTGCCCCAACAATGTTGGAGGAGTTTGGAACCCCGAACGGATCACTCGCTTTTTCTCTGAGGGAGATGATTTCAGAATGGATAACACAGGCAGAGATTGAAAGTGATGGTTCGCTTGCCTTCCAACAAGGGATCAAGAATCTCCAACGGCTTTTAGCTTCTCTGATTCCCGATAGAACAGCGTTGCTTATGAATTATCCGAACCCGTTTAATCCCGAGACATGGATACCTTATCAACTCGCGGAGCCAGCTACCGTCACGTTGCATATCTATGCAGTAAGCGGCACATTGGTACGAACCTTAGATTTGGGACATCAGCCTGCAGGTATCTACCAGCAACGGAGTCGTGCGGCGTATTGGAATGGGAAAAACGAAGTAGGTGAATCAGTCGCGAGTGGTATCTATTTTTATACCCTAACCGCGGGTGATTTCACTGGCACTGGAAAAATGCTAATAAGGAAGTAGGAGTAAACTTCGCATTCCTATTCCCACTTACCTATTGATTAAAGGATAGGACTTACGCACTTCCTCTTGAAGTCCCCCTGATAAGGGGGATTTAGGGGGTTAAATGACTAAAACAACGATTTTTTGGGTGAAATATATTGCTTTTTTAATTCAATTTGCGTAAGTCCTAAAAGGAGATTGATTGTGAAAACCGGTAAGTACCTCTCTCTAATAATCTTAATACTCATTGCTCTGGGATTTGGTACAGCAGCTGCGCAACAAAATATTGCGCAGCAAGCGTATGCTATTTTTCAACAAAACTGTCTGAACTGCCACGGACCACATGGGGCTTTTACGGAGC